>NZ_CP151965.1:0-4800000 GCF_038593125.1 Paenibacillus sp. FSL F4-0097 | reverse complement strand
ATCGTTGACCAGGATATCCTGAAGCAGTTGTATCAGGGAAATCCGGAGGCACTATGCGGGACCTGCCGGGGATACACTAGTGAGACGGAGCTCCGCACATGCCTTAATTGTTACTTTCATACACCGGACTCAGAGGAATTTACCTCTTATCAAGTCTATCTGGAGACGAAAGATAAGGGGATTGTCCCTTATGCCGCCACCTTTCACACGATAGATGACGAGAATGGTATCAGAGTGTTTATGCTCAGGGATCTGAGCAGACAGTTCACGACACAAGAGAAGTTCTACCAGAACAAGATGATGAAGCATATCATTGAGGCGCAGGAGAATGAACGCAAGCGGATATCCCGTGAACTGCATGACAGCGTTGCCCAAGAGCTGATGAGTGCCGTGATTGATCTGCGTGTGCTCAAATATATGACAGCTGATGAACAGCTGCTGAAGAAGGTGAAGCAGACCGAAGTATCCATGACAAGACTTCTGAATGATATCCGCAACCTTTCCGTGGAGCTCAGGCCGGCTGCACTTGATGATTTCGGGCTGGAGGCTGCATTCCGGTCACACTTCAAGCGGATGGAACAAAGCTACGGACTTATAATTGAATATGAGTCCCGGCTTTTGGAGAAACGGTATGAGAGTGAGATTGAAACCGTCATGTACCGTGTATGCCAGGAAGCTGTGTTGAACGCCCTGAAGTATGCCCAGGTAGACAGCGTCAAAGTATCTCTTACAGAAAATGACGGCGTGCTGCGGCTTCTGATTAAGGATGAGGGAACAGGCTTCATTCAGGGAGACGAACCCAATGGAACCGGACTTGGTCTTTTTGGCATGCAGGAACGGGCGGAGCTGGTGGGTGGCACCTTCACCGTAGATTCAGGGATAGGTAGGGGCACAACCATTATTTTACAGGTGCCAGTAGGATTATCCCGAGGAAAGGAATGAGCTTCTGATGAAGATCGTCATTGCAGACGACCATGCGATCGTACGGAGCGGATTCTCCATGATTCTCAATTTTCAGGATGACATAGAAGTGATCGGAGCGGCGGCAGACGGGAGGGAAGCTTATATAATGGTTGCCAAATTCCGGCCGGATATTCTGATTATGGATTTAAGCATGCCTCCGGGCGAAAGTGGGCTGGTTGCAACCGGGAAGATTAAAGAGGATTATCCCGATACCAAAATCCTGATTCTGACGATGCATGACGATGATGAATATCTTTTTCATGTATTGAAGAACGGGGCCTCCGGTTATGTTCTCAAAAGCACTCCGGACGAGGAGCTTTTGCTGGCCATCCGGACCATTTATGAAGGCGGCACTTATATCCATCCTAAGATGGCGACCTCACTGGTCCGTGAATTTATTAAGCAGGACAAATCCGGCGGTACAGAGGATCTGTTTGAGCTGTTGTCCAAACGTGAACTGGAGATCCTGCCGCTTATCGCCAAGGGATACGGGAACAAGGAAATCGCAGAGAAGCTGTTTATTTCGGTAAAAACGGTGGAAGCCCACAAAGCGAAAATTATGGAGAAGTTAAACCTTAAAAGCAGACCGGAGCTGGTCGAGTATGCTTTAAGGAAAAAAATGCTGGATTTCTGATTTGCAAATGGAGGGTTAGCAGGATGCCGGAAAATACAGGGCTCAAGTTTACGATGCCCGCCATGCGTATTCTTGAGAATGAACACCGCTATTTATCATTTCTGATGGAAGAATGGCATGCCCTTGTACTCTGGTTTGAACACGATCAGCCCGTTCTGGAAGAATCTAGGACACAGCTGCATAAGCTGCGTAAGGCGATTCTGGAGTTTACTGGTCCGTTGAAGAAGCATACTGTGAAGGAAGAAACGTTTTTTTTCCCGCTGCTTGGCAGTTATATCGGCTTTGAACAAGGACCACTGGTCGGCATCCAGGAGGAGCACCGCGAGATTGACGGATATATAGGGCATTTCCTGCATTACACAGAGGGCAATATAGATATGCTGCCGCTTGAGGATATCCGCGCAGCTGTTAAGGATGCAGGGGAGGCTTTTGAGGTTCTGACGGTACACTTTGTCAAAGAAGAGACTGTCATTTACCCGATGGCCGAGCATCAGCTGAGTGCGAAAGACAAAGAACGGTTAAGCCAGCAATTGAATACGCTCATTACGTGATAATGAACAGGCTGCTCCTACTTGGGGCGGCTTTTTGGGTCTTATTAAGAGAGTAGATAAGGTATTATGTTTCATTTGTGATAGGAGTGAATAAGTTCTGGAGCAAGGCCCCACTATGTGGGGTTATTTTATTTTTAGGGTTTCCCCTGTCAGGGAAAGGGGACTCCCCTATATCTGAGCCGGGGGATCGGCGGATACAATGAGTACAGGAAGTATTGGTATGAATAATCAAGAGAATAAACGGCGAAAAGGTGAGTCGAATGATTAAAAAAATGCAATTGCCGCTACAAACATTAAACTTGATTACTGGATTCATGGTGTGGGTGATCATCTCTTCCCTGATGCCCTTTATTTCCGAGGATATCAGCATTCCTCCGGGGCGGCTAGCGATGGTCACGGCTATTCCGGTGGTGCTCGGCTCTATTCTAAGGATTCCTTTAGGCTATTATGCAAACATTCTGGGAGCACGCATTATTTTTATGTTCAGCTTTATCCTGCTTTTGTTTCCGGTATATTTCATCAGTGAAGCATCCTCGGTCACTCATTTAATTATCGGAGGTTTGTTCCTGGGAATCGGCGGAGCCGTTTTTTCGGTAGGTGTAACCTCTTTGCCGAAGTATTTCCCTAAAGATAAGCATGGTCTGGTCAACGGAATCTACGGGATCGGGAATATCGGAACAGCTGTCACTACCTTCTCGGCTCCGATTGTGGCAGCACAGATTGGCTGGGCACCCGCGGTTAAAATGTATCTTATCCTGTTACTGGTATTTATCGCATTAAATTTCTTCTTTGGGGATCGTCATGAGCCTAAACTCAAAACGCCGATTATTGAACAGATCAAGGGCGTGTCCAAAAATGAAAAGCTCTGGCTTTTCTCCTTGTTCTATTTCATAACCTTTGGCTCCTTCGTTGCCTTCACTATTTATCTGCCGAACTTTCTAGTTTCGAACTTCGGTCTGGAAAAAGTGGATGCCGGGATGCGCACAGCCGGCTTCATTGCCGTTGCGACCTTCTTCCGGCCGATAGGCGGCTGGCTTGCCGACAAGTTCCAGCCTTTGTTTCTGCTTACCGGCACATTCAGTATTTATACGGTTGCAGCAATCATCCTGGCATTTATGCCTGACATGGGCTTATATACAGTAGGTTGCCTTGCTATTGCGTTCAGCGCGGGAATCGGTAACGGAGTCATATTCAAATTAGTCCCACTGTACTTCAATAAGCAGGCGGGTGTCGCCAACGGGATCGTATCGATGATGGGCGGTCTGGGCGGTTTTTTCCCTCCCATTATGCTGTCGGTGATTTATTCGGCTACAGGGCAATATTCCATCGGGTTCATGCTGCTCTCTCAGGTAGCGCTGGCCAGTCTGGTGCTGGTAGTGTGGATCTATTTTCAGGACCGGCTTGCGCTTACCTCTGAAGTGTTCAATTCTACCGGACAGGGGATTCTGGTTACGGATGTCTCCGGTCTGATCAAGACCGTCAATCCGGCGTTCACGAAGCTCACCGGCTATACGGAAGACGAAGTTCTTGGCAGACAGCCCAGCATTCTGAAGTCAGGCCGCCAATCCAAGGAGTTCTACCGCTTAATGTGGAGCGAAGTCAGGGAGAAGGGGATGTGGCAGGGTGAAATCTGGAACAAGCGCAAGGGCGGGGAAGAGTATTTGCAGTGGCTGAATATCAGCGCTGTAAAGGATGAGACCGGCGAAGATGTCCGGTATGTAGGCACATTCAGCGATATTACGGAGAAATAACCGGATGAACCGTTTTTTAGTACGGCACTAAGTTAGGAGCAGATGAAGGTGGAAAAGACCAGAACTCCGGTTACCGTTGCCGAAGCTGTATTCCGGGTAACTGAAAGAGCATGTCGCATAGGTACAGAAAGGATTCCACTTGCTGAAAGCTATGGACGGATCCTGGCGGAGCCGCTGACGGCAACCCATGATGTTCCGCATTTTACCCGATCACCCTATGACGGATATGCAATTTCTTCGGCAGATTCTGCCGGTGCTTCCGGTAATAACAGGATCAGCTTTACTGTAGTAGATCATATCGGCGCAGGGGCAGTATCTCAGATTGCAATTGGGCCATGCGAAGCTGTCCGTCTGATGACGGGAGCGGCGCTGCCGGCAGGAGCGGATGCTGTAGTTATGTTTGAACAGGCCACAGCAGCAGGTCATACGTTTACAATCCGTAAAGCTTTTGCGCCACAGGAGAATCTGTCCCTGAAGGGTGAAGATATGCGGTCAGGAGAAATGATCGTTCCGGCCGGCAGCTTCATTCATCCCGGGATTGTAGCGCTGCTGGCTACATTCGGTTATGGGTATGTTCAGGTCGGTAAGCGGCCGGTAGTAGGGATATTGTCTACGGGAACCGAACTGCTGGAGGTGACAGCACAGCTTGCACCCGGCAAAATCCGCAACAGTAACGGACCGATGATCGCAGCCCAGCTCGCCCGGATGGGTATTCCTTACCGGATGTATGATACAGCCGCAGACCAACTGGAAGCATGCCTGCTGACGGTGCGGAAGGCAATGACAGAAACAGACTGCCTGATCACAACGGGAGGTGTGTCCGTCGGTGATTATGACTACCTGCCGGAAATATATAACCGTCTCGGGGCTGATGTGCTGTTCAACAAGGTGGCGATGCGTCCGGGCAGCGTGACCACAGTTGCGGTTGCCGGGGATAAGTACTTGTTCGGACTGTCCGGCAATCCTTCTGCCTGCTTCACAGGCTTCGAGCTGTTTGTTAGACCCGCCCTGCTCAAAATGATGGGAGCGGATAAAATTTATCTGCCGCGCACGACGGCGGTACTGGCAGAGGATTACCCAAAGGCCAATCCGTTCACCCGGTTTATCCGGGCTGTTCATGACCGCACCTCGGTGCGTCCTGCCGGTTTCAATAAATCTAATGCCGTATCTTCCATCGCACGCGGGAATTCGCTGATTGTGCTGCCGGGCGGGACAAGAGGTTACGCCGCAGGTGATCTTGTTGATGTACTGCTTCTGGGTGTTGAAGAAGGTACGGATAAATGGGTACTGTAAGCCTACCGGAAGGGAGATAAGAGTCATGAATGCACATCCACTACAGGATCAATTGCGACGGCCTATCCATGATTTGCGGATTTCGGTAACAGACCGGTGCAATTTCCGCTGTTCCTACTGCATGCCGAAGGAAGTGTTCGGTGATGATTATGCATTCCTCCCCGCAAGCGAGCTGTTAACCTTTGAGGAAATCTGCCGGCTGACGAAGCTGTTCGTATCCCTTGGAGTAAGCAAAATCCGGTTGACCGGTGGCGAGCCGCTTATGCGGCGTAATCTGCCTGAGCTTGTTGCGGGAATCCGTGCTATCGGCGGTGTAAAAGATATGGGACTGACGACGAATGGGGTACTGCTCGGTGCGCAGGCAGCGCCACTGTATGCTGCAGGACTCCGCAGACTGAACGTCAGCTTGGATGCTTTGGAGCATAAGCGGTTTGGAAAAATGAACGGACGGGGCTTTACGTCTGGATTAATTCTGCATCATATTGATCATGCCGTAGAAGCCGGGTTTGAGGTCAAAGTAAACATGGTGGTACAAAGAGGTGTGAACGAATCGGAGATTGTACCGATGGCTGCCTATTTCAAGGATAAGAATATAACTTTGCGGTTCATCGAGTTTATGGATGCCGGCAACGATAACGGCTGGAGCTATGAGAAGGTTGTAACCAAACGGGAAATACTGGAGCGCCTCCAAGGCTCATTTGAACTGGAAGCACAGGACCATAATTATTTTGGCGAGGTAGCCAAAAGGTACCGGCACAAGGGTAGCTGCACCGAGGTCGGTTTTATTACTTCCGTATCTGAATCGTTCTGCTCTTCCTGTACACGTGCCCGGCTGTCTTCCGACGGCAAATTGTACACTTGCCTGTTCGCATCAGACGGTTTTGATCTCAGGGAAATGCTCCGCAGCGGGGCGAGTGACCAAAGCCTGCTGCTAGCCATTAGGGATGTATGGGAGCAGCGGACAGACCGTTACTCCGATGAGCGGACAGAACAAACCGTGAAGAACAGAACAAAGATCGGCATGTCCTATATTGGAGGTTAAAGAGCAGAATGCAATTTCAGCTGTTGATCGAGCCGGATGGCAGATCATATTTGGCTGAGCAATGTATCCTTACTGTACCTCCAGGATCGAGCAATCCGGAAATGATCGCAGAATAGACTAACGCAACAACAAGGAAGCTCCTCTACCCGGATTACCGGCAGATGAGCTTTCTGGTTTTTTACAACTGTATACTAGAAGTACAACACGAGCACAGACACATATAACATAAAGGAGAAGCCAATTTCGATGATTCCGGTACGTTTTACTGTGATGCCCGTCTTTGGCAGGACAGCTGCCCGCACAAGCAGGATGAGCAGCGGAACAAGCAGAGATGGAAACAGGAACAGCCCGGCTGCTGCAACCAGCAGGTGATATAGAACAGATCCGTAATAGAAGCTAATATTATTTCGTTCGCGGATGATGGTTTTGACATACAAAGCGGTTCCGACAAAGTACAGGACAGCCAGCAGGAACAACTCGGTCGCTGTCCGCCAGCTTTCTCCCTGACCGACGTAGAAGACCGGATAAATGATCAGGCAAAATGCCAAAATGGCCGAGATGTCATTGAGCAGGGCACGTTCATTTTTAGTTTTTGCATAATAGAGATTTACAGCGAACAAAGGCACGAGCGGTAGAACAAACCATAACAACTTAGGTTCGGCTACTACCAGATAGACGATCAAAGGGAGTAGCAGAATTCCATATACCTTCAAGGGCTGGGCATAGCGTTTAAATCTTCCTGTCTTCACCCCCTGCAGTAAAGGAAAACTGAACAAATAGATCAGAAGCCAGCAAGCAAACAGCGGAATATGTATCGGTTGCCCCTGGGATGCGGCTACCCCGAACAGAAAGGGAAGGACGAGCATCGCCCAGGCGCCGTGCTGGTTAGGGATATACTTCTTCATAGTAAACATCCTCCTACCCTGAAATATCATGGCATGCGAGGATGCCATACTCTTTAACTATACGTTTTTCCTTGAGGGGACCCGGGTGATTTGAAGCACTAATCATTTTAAGAAAAGGAGTAAACATCGTGAGTATGGAATCTCATCATGCAACAGTACAGGGTCCGGTTCCTGTATTACAAATTGTCGGGTACAAGAATAGCGGAAAAACAACACTTGCCTGCCGTTTAATTCGAGCTCTATCTACTCAAGGTATACGCGTCGGGTCTGCTAAACACGATGCTCACCATTTTCAATTAGATGATCCGGGTACAGACAGCAGCAGGCATCTGCTGCACGGTGCGATTGAAACCGTACTGACATCGTCTGAGGCTACAAGAATAATGCGGAAGTCCGAGACTTCATTAGAAGAAATCGTACAGTCTATGTATGGTAAGGTTGATCTGCTGATTGCTGAAGGGTTCAAATCTGCAGATTATCCCAAAATCGCCTTGATCCGCAATGTAAATGAAATGATAAATCTGCGAAGTCAAGCAACGAATATTTATATGTGGTTAAGCTGGGAGGAGGACGCTAATATGAAAAGTGTAACGTCTGTGGTAAGCAAGAATACTACCCCTGTACTACTTTTAAGGGATCAAGCTCTTATAGATCAGGAGGTCCTCAACCTGGCTTTGTCGCTGCTTCAATCTAATATAGGAATCCCTGACATAAGAGAAGGAGATTCCCTTACAGGAGGTGCACATTGTGCTGACTGGAATAATACTGGCAGGGGGACAGAATTCCCGGATGAAGGGTCGGAATAAAGCGCTCCTGACCTATCACGGGGAGCATTTTATTGTTAGACAGGTGAAGGAGATGCGTACCCTTTGCTCCAAGATCATTATTGTTACGAAAGATGCATCCCTGTATGAGGATTGTCTTCCATCCGGTCTCATTTTTCTACCGGACATCTATGAAGGGCATGGACCCTTAAGCGGGTTTCATGCCGCTTTTGTCAGGGTGGAAACGGATTATGCTTGGGTTGTCGGATGCGATAGTCCTAATATTTCAGCCCCTGCAGCTTCGTGGATGCTCACCCGGTTCAAGGAAGGCGACTATGATGCTGTTCTTCCCATCATTAACGGTAAGCATCAGATGCTCCATGGGGTATATCGGCCGCACCTGATTTTGCCAAGTATCATTGATAGACTGGAAACACGACAGTACCAGCTATCAGGATTATTAGATTCGATGCATTGGTTAGGGGTAGATAAGGGCGACCTTGCTGGTGCTGGTATATATGAGGATTTCACTGTAGATGTAGATACACCTGAGCAATATAAGGATTTGCTGCATCTATCGAAAGGGAGTGATCACATGGGCAGTTCATTATTTGAAATTACAGACGGACCGATCACACCAGCGGAGGTATCTGATAAAGTCCTGCGTAGAGAAGCGGGAGCGATTACCTTATTCCTAGGCACTGTACGGGAGTTCACGCAGGGTAAGCGGACATTATATCTTGAATATGAAGCTTATCCGCTCATGGCTGTAGCGCAATTGGAACGAATCGGGCAGGAAGTGAATGAGCGTTGGCCAAATACTATGGTTGCTGTAACCCATAGGATAGGAAAACTTGAAATCACTGATATCGCCGTTGTGATCGCTGTATCCTCGCCGCACCGTAAGGCCGCTTACGAAGCGAATGAATATGTGATTGACCGGATTAAAGAAATCGTGCCTATTTGGAAAAAAGAAATGGGCGAAGACGGCGAAGCATGGGTTGGCGATCAGCTGAATCAATTAACCTATCCGGAAGGGCGGCCATTTTTTCCGGATGTTTCTGCAGAAGATAAGAAGTAGAGGCGGCTATTAATGAAGCAGGGGAGGAAGCAAAGAACATAAATGAGTACTGCTCGAATTGCCTTGTAGTATAATATTAATCAATTCAAGCCATCTAAACCTAAGGCAGCAATAGAACATAGGGATTTTTACCCAAAAAGCGAGGCGTAAGGAAATGAATGCAGCAGAGTTTCAACAGTATGTTAAGGAGTTCAGTGAAATCAAAGGGTTTGATACCAGCACCATTGAGCAGAGAATGCTGTACTTAATGACTGAGGTTGGGGAGTTGTCCAAAGAAGTTTTGTCCGTATCTTTTCATCCAGATGCAGAGCGGAAAGAAAACTTGGGATACGAGATGTACGATGTGGTGTGGAATATTTTTGATCTGGCCAATAAACTTGGCATTGATCTGGAGCAGGCTTTTAAACGTAAGCTGGAGATTAATGAACAGAGGACTTGGGAGTAAGGTGTATCTATTGAATACTATAAAAAAAAATCCAAGGACCTCCCCTGTGGGAAGCCTTGGATTTTTTTCACCCGAAATTTTATTTAAATGAAGCATAACCTTCATCAGCCATTACAACACTACCGTTAATTGCACTAGCTTCTGGTAAGGAGAGCAAGTATACAGTGTCTGCAACTTGTTCAGGCAATGTTAATTTGTTACCCATTACTTTACTCTTCATTTGGTCGACCATTCCTTGATCTTTATATCCTTGGATAATTGGCGTATCCACAGCGCCTGGAGCAACGGCAAGCACGCGGATACCATGGACGGAAAGTTCTAGTGCTGCGGATTTAGTCATCATAATGACCGCACCTTTGGAAGCGTGATATGCGAATGTACCTGGGGAAGCTAGGAATCCAAATACAGAAGCTGTATTGATGATCACACCTTTAATGCCGAGCTCACGCATTTTTTTACCAGCAGCGATAATCCCATGGGCTACGCCATGCTGATTGACATTAATGACACTATGATAATCCTTAAGGTCTTGGTCTAGTACAGGAGTGACGCGGCCGATGCCGGCATTGTTGAACATTACGTCAATTCTTCCATAAGTATCTACAGTTTTCTGAACGAGTGCTTCAACTTCTTCGTATTTTGAGACGTCAGTTTTGACGAAAATAGCTTCGCCACCATCTTTAATAATTTGTGCTACCGTTTCTTCACCTAATTGTTGATTGAAATCGGCAACGACAACTTGATCACCTTTACTTGCAAATTTAATGGCGGTTTGTTTCCCGATTCCACTGGCTCCACCTGTTATTACGGCTACTCTTTTGTCTGTCATTTGAGTTTCCCCCTCGAGAAATATAGTTATACTAGAAATGAAAGTTGATATAGTAAAAATGGTTACTTACTAACTTATTTACATTGTAGCACTTGTCTAAATTAATTAAAATTTAAGTAAATTTAATAGTTATTAAGTAAAGATTAACTTAAGGGGTGATTCAAATGAATTTGGAGCAGTGCGAGAATATCGTAGAAGTCGCAAAGATTGGTTCTTTAACCAAAGCAGCTCAGAATCGTCATATCACTCTATCCGCAATGAGCCAGTCCATTACCATGCTGGAGGCTGAGCTGGGAGTTACTTTGTTCATCCGTTCGCGCGGGCAAAAGGCGGTTCCCACAGCAGAAGGAAATGCCATTATTAGCAAAGCAAATGAAGTCCTGATGAAAGTAAATGAATTAAAAGAAGAAGCACAGATTTACAGCGATACGTTAAGTGGTCATTTGAAAATTGCTATGATACCTGGACCCATGCATTTGATGGTGAAGGTAATCTCTAGCTTTAAGGCAGATTTTCCAAATGTGAAAATAGAGATTTTTGAAAAGGGACCTAAAGAAATTCTGGATAATGTACTGCAGGATGAAATGGACATTGGACTTATGGTCTCGCCGGAGGGAATGCCTGACAAATATAAAGGGGTTAAGTTTGAACGGTTAGTGGAAGGAAAGATTGTAGTCGGTGTACATCCTCACTCACCGCTTGCCCTGAATTCCATCCTTACACCTGCTCAGTTAGTGGGGCAGACGTTGGTTTTATACGATGATTCTTACATTAAGGACTATGTAGAGCGATATTTATCTGGCTATGGGCCGATCAATTTGCTTTTTGTAAGTAACAACACACGGGCGATTGAGAATGCAGTTGCAGAAGGACTGGCCATCACAATTGGTCTGGATTATTCGTTTCTGAAAATATCAGAGGGTTCTCCAGCCTTCATGAAAACCATCGAGTTACGATCACCAGATACCCGTGCGAAATATTCAGGAGCTATTGTCTCTGCTTCAAAACAGACCTCCCAGACCGCCCGGAGATTTATCAACAGGCTAAAGCATGAATTTGATGAAATGATTAGACGAAGTTAACAGTATGCCTTGGTAAATTTTATCTAACCTTTACGCTTCCTAGTTAATATTAACCCTATGATGTTGTCCAAGCTCAGATCGATATTAGGACAGCCAAGTGGGGAGGATGTCAACATAGTGAGATGGTATCTTAGGCAAATTAATGTTGTTATTATCTTTGTTTTGTTGATTTCGTTGTTACAACCGGGAGCAATTGTTCGCGCTTCCATTTCTGATTTATATTTACCAGCAACAGATTACGGAACCGTTATTGATGTTCGCCAAACAGAGCTTGCACCCGGGGCGATGTATACCTGGATAGATCTCCAGAATGAACGTGGTTTACAAAAGATACATGCAGTGGAGTTCAACCCGCAACAAGGAAATTTGGAGCTGCGGGCAGGTACGAAGGATGGAAAGGTATACGGTATGAAGGGCGTTACCGAAATGGCCATGTATGCGGATTCGCCTGGAAACCGAGTGATCGCAGGGATCAACGGTGATTTCTATGAAATCCCCGGTTTTGCTACGGGTGTTCCCAATGGACTTTAAGCTTACACCAAGAGTAGTGTATCTGTAGCTAGCCGTAACATTTCGGCATTCAATGATATTGGTCTTGCTCCACAGTGGGCTCAAGAGGCAATCAGTGAAGTGTACAGACTTGGTTTGATGCAAGGACGTGCTGAAGGGCAATTTGCACCGGACCAAAACGGAACACGTGCTGAAAGTGCACAGATGATCCTCAACCTGCTGAGTGTTATGGAGTAATGATTATGGCCAGTCTCAGGTTTATAGGGACTGGCTGTTTTTTTGATAATTGGATTAGTGGGATATACGCAGGATACGCACGCATGAATACACTGAGGGGGAAGCGGAGTAAAAGTAAAAATAAGGGTGTGACACAAAAGGTAAGTGTATATGGAGAACAGAGAACTAAGGCACGCTCGCTAAGGTACAATAAAGCTGAGGCACGCTCGCTGAGGTGTGCTAAAGCTAAAGTACGCTCACTGAGGTACGCTAAAGCTAAAGTGCGCCAACAGCGACGCACACTTGGTAAGTTTGGCTCGGACGAGCTACTTTTATCAAGAAAGTTTGTTTTAACAGATAGCCTCGATGGTTTGGGATCGTAACGGACTGTATTGCCGCTATTTGAACTTTTTGGTCTATTTTTCCAATTTTTCGGACTCCATAGCTCTTATTGTCATACTTTTGCACGGAATCGTAATATATTTTAATGAATAGCTGCATTTGAGTCCGATAGCTGAGCAGAATGGCAGAAATCAGCTTAATAAGGTCTCCTCGGTCCGATGAAGTAGAATTGAGTTAATAAGGTGAGTAAGGTGAGTAAGGTGAGTAAGGTGAGTAAGGTGAGCTATGTGAGCCAAGTGAGCTAGGTAAGTCAAGTGAGTAAAGTGAGCAAGTTGAGAAGGTGAGCTAGATGAGTAAAGTAAGTAAACTGAGTCAGTAAACGGAAGATAAGATGCAGAATACAGATGGGGTTTAAGCGTATAGTAAAACTGAGGCGAGTATCGAGCATATTCCAAATCCTTACAGACGAGCGCTGAGTCTTTTTCCGGTATTTTGTAAAGATAGGGTTATATTGGGCGTGGAATACTGGGAATTGCTCTTCAGAGGCAAGTAAAAACAAGGAATAATTGTTATTAGCCAACACAAATTGTTATGTTGTGTTATGATAGTAGGGAGGTGACTCCCATGAATGATTTTGAGAACTATCCCGATGAGCTGGGTAATTTCATTCGGCACATCAGAAAGACGAGAGGGTTAACCTTAAGAGGACTGGAAGAAAAGAGCGGTATAAGTTACTCACAGCTCAGCAAAATCGAACGTGGAGAGAGCATTCCGCTTAAAGACAATCTGGACAAGATCATTGAAGCGCTTGGAACGGATCTGAAGAATCGGATGTACCATTTGGCAGATTATATGCCAGATATTGAATATATCAAGACCTTGAAGCAAGGATATGAGCTGCCACAGCTCAAACAGTCTCAAGATTATATCTACGAGACAGCCTTTAACAAGCTTAAGGAATTCAGAGCGAAGGAAGGGAAAGAAACATCGTACGTTTCCTTTGATTCGAATGAAGTTATAGTTTACGAAACGGAATATGGGGCAGGAATGGTAATAGAGAAGATTGAGAAATACAATCTGACCGATGTCCTGAACGATAAGTTTGAGGGTAACCTCGACTCCTTAAGAAAGAGCCCCCGTAAAGGGCGTCAAGCCTTTCTATTTGGCGAGTGGCTACGGGAGTGCGTTTATGAACTGAAGGAAGAGGAACAGGATCAGGTCATACAAGCACTTAAAGAATTTACTCAGTTTAAAGTACAACAAATAAAGGGTGCTTATAAATAATGTATGCCTTTTGCTAATGATCTCAAAAATGAATGAATGTTGCCCTTTCTTGCAGCCATCTATTCATCTTGATCCATAAACTAACAACTAAAAATGGTTTGACAGAAAAGGGGATATTAATAATGAAAATTAACATGAAGTTTACCAGCAAGGGCAAAGTCGCTATAGAGAATTTTAATAACGAGGAATTGCTGGAGATCTTCGCACGTTACATCAAGACATTATCCAAAAAGTATGACATCGAAGTTGATGTTCCTCTTGAAGCGAATCAAAACATTGTTGGTGATGGTGCGGTAATCGCAACTGCAAAAAATGTGAAATGTGATGTTGAAACTTTCTTTAAAGAATTGGGCAGAGATATTAAAGTTCCTTTGAAGAAAAGACTCGGCGGCAAATTGGAGAATGTTTTCAAAACAGAAATTACAGAATAGAGCATTATTTTTATCTGAGATTAACCATCATATGTGCATATAAAAAAGGTAGGGCCGCGGAGGCTCTACCTTTTTTATGTTTATGTACTTAACTTAAGGCGACCTAAGGAGCTTATTGTTGGTTGAAGCTGGAGAAAAATGTGTACCATGCGTCAGTGTGAATTTAATGGGGAAGGGGATGTTATATATTTTCAGAATCTATGAGATTTCTACTTCTCATGATATCTTTAATAATTTCAATGAAATCCGGTAATGCATGGGCATCAACCGCTAGCTCATAGATTCTTAGTAAATCCTCGTCAGATATCGATTCCAGGGATGAGGGGCGTGGAGAGGGATGAAAATAGTAATTCATTATGATCCTCCATCATTAATTGTTTTTATTATAGGTTTATCTATATGGTATCATTTGGAATAGGATCCGTCTCCTGTCATTCATCCTACGAATTTATCTTTACATTTGAGGATTATTATGGCATAATGTGCGATTTTGAGGAAAATGCTAAAAAGTTTCAATTTTTAATAAAATAATCCCGGCATGTGTGAACATGCCGGGATTATTAAAAACTGAATTTTATTCTGACGGTTTTTTCTTTTGTGAAGCAAGATACTTCTTAAGGCGAGGTTCATTGGATTCCGAAACAGTAGTGAACTGCGTACCTTGATTAAAGCATACAATCTTCCGCCCGGGATCATAGCCTTCTATGTTGTTGATATTGACGACATTGCTGCGGTCAAGGCGTTCGAATCCCTTACCCTCATACGCTACGGAAAGATCGGAGAGCGTGGTGGGGAGAATAAATTCGCCTTCTTTCGTATGGACGAATATTGTATTCTTATAATTCGAGAAATACAATATATCTTCCTCTAGAATATCACTAGAGGAACCGTCTTTCTGTAAGACACGCATCTTTTCCCCATCCTTGTTTAATTACTTGCGCAGTTCTTTTGGAATCTCAGGGCTGTGCATATAAGGTTTTAAAATTGTTGCAAAAACATGAGCAGAAGTAGCGAGCGCGTTAGAAGCATAACGAGCTATAGTTTTTTTCATCTTAATGGCCTCCTTTGTAATGGAATTATGACTGTAAAGGATTGCAATAGAAATGATAATCCTATGACAGATGAATGGAACCAGAAATTTAAAGCCACTAGAGATATGGAGATCACTTTCAAACCCAGATGCCATTCTTTGGGAATCTGAGCATTACCATCAGGATTTGGAGCAAATAAGATCATTACAAGTAAAGAAAAAAGATTAATCCAAATGAAATGGTTATGTATTAGATTAGCTATATGAGGGATCAGTGAACATATAAAGATAGATATAATATTGCAAGCCCAAACGGATTTTAAATGAGCACCGCCAGAGGATGCTCTTAACAATCCGAAACTGCATAAGGCTAAGAATGTTTCCTTTAGCTGTCCAGTGAGCCCGCCAATGCATAAAGAAGTCATAATAATGAATAAAGTATTCAGAATAATGCTAAGGGCATAATGCATGATTTCAATGGAATGTGTTTGCTCTGGGTTGTTTTTTTTAATGACTTCTACAATTTTAAGAGCTAAAAGATTCATAATTATTTCTATCCTTTTTGTAAGAAAGATAAAGATATCCCCATAATATTACCCCATAAAAAATCGGGATCAAGAAAAAGTAAAAGGACTTAATAAAGTACGAAAAAGAAGTAATGATGAATAATGCAGGAAGATTTAAAGTGAATAATATTTTTTCGCTTGGCGTTGTTTTAATTTTAACATCAGGTTTATCAGGTACAAAGTCAAATCCAAGACGTTTATGACCTACATACATACCAATGCAAATTACTGTTAAGGCTGTTAAAAATTGAAGTACAAAAACATTGCCTGAAAAATAGTCCAGTAAGGTTAAGGGTAACTTGAAAATAAATTTCAATAAATAAAAAAGAGTGGTTTGAATCACCGAGTAAGATTGATAGGCCATTCCGGTTAATATGGAAGCGTAGAAGGGATGAATCCGGAATAACATCCACATAAAGCAAAACATTAGTGCATATTGTGAGAAAGTATCTAATGAAGCTATCCCATAGTTGATTCTAAGGGTATAAGAAAAAAAGCCCATAATAAAACTAGCAAACACCATCTCTTTATGATATAAGTCAATTTTGAAAATTTTGAAAGCCAGAAAGAACATCGCATAAGTCTCAAGTATTGAAAATATCATAAAAAGAATAAAATCTAGCATGCCGACACTCCCGATGACTTCTAGTTTAACCAACCCTATTATTGCAAGTATCGTATAAAATGAGCTAAAATACAACAACTACAGTATAATTTTCCTCCTATTTTTTCAAAAAAATTCAAAATGAGAGGGGTTTAGACATGGATCGACGTCCAGAAAGCAGTGAGTATCTCGAAGAATTATCAAAATATGTCGATTTAGTGCCAGCTGAAGGAGACATCATTACTATTTTTAGAGAGCAGACGGATGAGATTTGCACTTTTATTTCGAATCTTACGGAAGAACAAGGGGACTATCGTTACGCTCCGGAGAAATGGAGTATCAAGGAAATGGTCGGACATCTGGCTGATACCGGAAGAATCATGTCCTACCGTTTATTGTGCATCGCCAGAGGGGATACGACTCCACTGCCGGGTTTTGAAGAGAAAGACTATGTACTTACCGCCAATTTCGAAGCGCACACTTTAAAAGCGTTGCTGGCCCACTACAATCTTGTTCGAGAATCGACATTACTCCTAATGGAAACTCTGCCGGAGGAAGCATGGATCCGGAAGGGAACTGTTAACGAGGCTACTCTTTCTGCGAGAGCTCAGGCCTGCATTATGATTGGACATGACCATCATCATTTGAATATTCTTAAAGAAAGATATTTAGGGTAATATCTTCTTAATCAAAAAAGCATTCCAATAGCCTTTATGGCTTTGGGATGCTTTTTATACACGGCTATAGCGGTGGATTCTTGTGACATTTGCGGCATACCGGATAGTAAGCTTCATTACCACCAATCTGGATTTGCTTGCCGCTATATACGGGCTTGCCGTTTTCTACTCGTAGAGCCATAGTAGCTTTGCGCTCGCAGAACCAGCAGATCGTCTTCATTTCCTCAATTTTATCAGCGTAGATCAGCATATATTTGCTGCCTTCAAATAACTGATTCTGAAAATCATTTTTAAGTCCGAAGGCCATTACCGGAATACCCAGCTCATCAACGATACGCACTAGCTGGAGAATACATTCCTTGCTTAGAAATTGACATTCATCAATAAGTACACAGTGTGGTTTAGGTTGGTTACTGCTGACGATATTATAAATATCTGTGTTCTCATCGATGGGGATTGCTTGTTTCCGAAGCCCAATACGAGAAGAAATAAAACCAACCTCGTCCCGGTCGTCTATGGATGGAGTGAAAATAAGCACCGATTTCCCCTGCTCTTCATAATTATGTGCAACCTTGAGTATCTCAATAGATTTACCACTGTTCATTGCTCCGTATTTGAAAAACAATTGTGCCACTTCCATCTATCCTTTCGTAAAAACAATGATCATATCTTAAAAATGCGACCTTATTAGAGTATCATATTCGGATCGGATGTATCCAGTGAAAACATTGCGATTGATTGGATGTGGTATGATAAGTGGTAATAAGAGATGGGAAAGGAAGTAATAAGTGTGACTGAAAGATTAGATGAATATAAGGAACGGTTAGCTCTTTTGCAGCAGAATGGAGATTTATCCAGTGACACTGAAAGCTTGCTGGAAGAAATGATGGCGGATTTGGTGGAATTGAATCGGAGTAATAAAGCACTGCGTCGAGCAATACTGAAAACTGGACAGGCTTCCACGATGTCAACTCGGTTAAGGGATGCACTGTACGAATAGAAAAAGAGGGTATGCGAATGGCTTTGATTTTCTCTTTTCTCAAAAAATATAAGGTAGCTGCAATAGCTGCCCTTGTAATGATGCTCATTGAATTGACGGTAGAATTATCACAGCCTTTGATCATTTCCAAAATCATTGACTTGGGGATCCGAGAAAAAGATACCTCTGTAGTATGGCTGTGGGGTAGTGTATTGATCGGCAGCGCGGTAGTTGCGTTTACAGCCGGGGTACTCAGTTCTTTTTTTGCTGCCCATGCAAGTCAGAGCTTTGCGTTCGATCTTAGGGACAAATTGTACGAAAAGGTACAGTCTTTTACGTATGAAGTATTCAATCGTTTTGCTACTTCGTCACTGATTACCCGTCTGACTGGCGATGTATCACAGCTGCAGGATACTATTTTTATGAGCTTGCGCTTTATGACACGGGTGCCACTTGTAGTGGTGGGCAGTGTGATTATGGCGTTAGTTGTTCATGTGAAGCTGGGATTACTGCTGACGGTGGCGTTACCTTTGTTGATTTTTTTCCTCTACTGGATTATGAGAAAAGCTTCCTTATTATTTCGTACGGTCCAGCAGCGTTTAGACGGAGTTAATGGCGTGATTCAGGAGAATCTTACGGGTATTCGCTTGATCCGCGTATTTGTGCGTATGGGGTATGAGATTGAACGTTTCACGGTATTTAGCGGGAATTTGATGAGATCAACGGTGTCTGCCTTGCGTTTGACTGAGACGACGATGCCTTTTGTTATGCTTATTGTGAATGCGGCGATTTTGGCGATTTTATGGTTTGGACGGATAGCCATTTCCAATGGGGATGCTACTTTGGGTCAGACTGTTGCTGTTATTAATTACTCCTTGCGAACGATTGGAGCACTATCAGCTATATCTGGTCTTGTTGTAACGTTTTCCCGCGCTCGTGCCTCCTCTCAGCGTGTTTCAGAAGTTATGGAAGCGGGAGCTGGAGTTCGTGAAGGCGGGACTTTGCAAGGCGAGCCGATACAGGGCCACGTTAAATTTGAAGGCGTTTGCTTTAAGTATCCTAATAGTGATATCTCTGTCCTGGAGGACATTCATTTTGAAGTAGCTGCTGGTGAGCGAGTAGCGATTATGGGGGCGACCGGATCAGGAAAATCCTCACTCGTGAGTCTGATTCCGCGCTTGTATGAAGAGACAGACGGCACCATTTGGATTGACGGTGAAAAAAGTGCTGATATCGATATTTCCAGACTGCGGAGATCGATAGGTTATGTGCCTCAGGAATTGCAGCTTTTCAGCGGATCAATCCGCAATAATATTGCATGGGGCAATGAACACGCCACACTTGAACAAATCCAACAAGCAGCGGCGGCTGCACAAATTCACGAGACGGTAAAAGGGTTGCCGGATGGCTATGACACGATGCTTGGTCAACGAGGGGTTAATCTCTCCGGCGGACAAAAGCAGCGGTTAACGATTGCCCGCGCACTTGTTAGGAAACCGGCTATGTTGATCCTTGATGACAGCACCAGTGCACTTGATGCGGTTACGGAAGGGCTTTTGCTGGAGGCGCTAAAGGATATCTCCTGTACAACCTTTTTGATTACTCAGAAAATCAGTTCAACGGCATCAGCCGATTTGATCCTGTTGCTGGATGAGGGACGATTAATTGGCAAAGGCTCGCATAAGGAGCTTATGGCAAGCTCCGAGCTGTACCGCAAGATTTATGAATCACAGGTAGAGGAGGCGAAGCAGCATGTTCAAAGCATTAATTGAACCTTTTCGTCATCCTAAACCGAACTTTGAACTTGGCGTGGGACGAAGTCTAGGGACAGCATCTGGCGGCAAACCCAAAGCAAAGGCGAAGGATTGGTCAGGGACGCTGATCCGGATCTGGAGTTATCTAGCTGAGCGTAAAGCCAAGCTTATTCTTGTACTGATCATGGTTGTCTTCAGCTCAGCGCTAGCGCTGATGGGGCCATACATGATTGGCAGAGCGGTGGATAATTATCTGGAAGGTACCGGCGGGCGCTCATGGGTTGTTTTTCTGACAAGCCTTGCTTGTGTGTACATTTTTTATTCTCTGACTTCTTGGCTGCAAAACATATGGATGATCGAAATTGCTCAAGAAACTGTCTTACGGATGCGTACGGAGCTATTCTCCCATTTACACCGTCTGCCCATTTCCTTTTTTAATCGGAGACAGCAGGGAGAAATTATGAGCCGTCTTACCAATGATATCGAGAACGTCAGCTCTACGTTGAATAGCTCGGCTATTCAGATATTTTCAAGTGTCTTAACCTTGCTGGGAACCGTAGGGGTTATGCTGTGGCTTAGTCCCTTGTTGACGCTGCTCACATTCCTCGTCGTGCCTTTGATGTTGTTAGGCATGCGCTGGATTACACGCCGTACAGGCCCACTATTTAAAGAACGTCAGCGCAATGTAGGGGAGCTTAACGGTTATATTGAGGAGACCTTATCCGGACAACGGATTATCAAGGCTTTTTCACAAGAGGAACGGGTCATCTCCGGTTTTCATGAACGCAACAAGCGAATTATGCTGTCCGGTTACTGGGCGCAGTCCATTTCTGGTTTCATCCCCAAGCTTATGAATGGTCTTAATAATCTCAGCTTCGCCATTGTTGCAGGAATTGGTGGTCTGCTTGCGATCCGTGGGTCGATTACAGTGGGTGTGATCATCGTATTCGTTGAATATACCCGCCAGTTTACTCGTCCGCTTAATGATTTAGCGAATCAGTGGAATACCTTGCTTTCAGCGGTGGCAGGGGCAGAACGGGTGTTTGAAGTGCTGGACGAAGAGACCGAGGCTAAAGATGAAGGTGCAGCCATATCACTTGAAACTGTACAGGGTGCGGTGAAGTTTGAAAATGTAGCTTTTTCTTATGATGGAGGTTCTAACACGCTGCAGGATATCAGCTTTGAAGCGAAGCCTGGTGAGATGATCGCTTTAGTTGGACCTACCGGTGCAGGCAAAACAACGCTAATAGGGCTGTTATCCCGTTTTTATGATCCTAATCAGGGGAAAATCACGCTGGATGGCTTAGATATCACTTCGATTCGGCGGGAAAGCTTGAGAAGTCATATGGCCTTTGTATTGCAGGATTCCTTTTTGTTCAAAGGGAGTATCCGCGATAACATCCGGTACGGGAGGCTGGATGCGTCCGATGAAGAGGTTGAAGAGGCGGCTAAGCTGGCCAATGCCCATTCTTTTATTATGCGAATGCCCGAAGGTTATGAACGGATGCTCTCGGCGGATGGCAGCGGTATAAGCCAAGGGCAGAAGCAGCTGCTCTCCATTGCGAGAGCGATTCTTGCTAACCCCTCTATGCTTGTGCTTGATGAAGCAACCAGCAGTATTGATACAGTGACCGAGATCAAGATTCAGGAAGGGCTGCAGGCGCTGATGAAAGGGCGAACGAGCTTCGTCATCGCTCATAGACTTGGCACGATTCGTGCGGCTGATCGAATTCTTGTGCTTCAGGGCGGCAGATTATTGCAGCAAGGCTCTCATGAAGAGCTGCTGAAGCAAGGCGGACTGTACAGTGAGTTGGTACAGGGGCGGCGGAACGAGGCACTTGATAAGGCTGGTATTTAAGAAAAAGGCGAGAATTTTCAGGGAGCGCAGATTGCGTCCATGAAGTTCTCGCCTTTATGTTATTTGTGATAGATAACGAGCACCAGATCGGGTGAGCTGGGAGGGTTTGAATGTGGGGAAGTCTATTGTACAAATTACAATCAGCAGGGTAATAAGGCTTGATTGTGTGCGATTCGAGATTCATATGATCAGATGAACAAATGATGAGATGAAAAGCTGATTCTAAGTTTAACATAGCATCTTAAGAGATCGTTTCCTGCGTTCCGGCTTGTTTCACCTTTTGCTTCTCCTTGAACCTTGGACCTACGTAATTCTTCTTACGGTCCCTAGCCAGAATCCAGCCACCAAGGAAAGTCATGCCAGCTGCGAAGAGCAGCAATCCACCACCGAAATGCAGCCAAGCAAAGTGGGGCACAACGGTATCATCACCATGCATGGATATGTAATCAAAAATATCATCCTTCATCATGAGGAAGCCCTTCATTGCTATTAAGCCCGGAAACACAAGAATAAGGATGGCAATGAAGCGTGAAATTAACAGTTTCATAAGTGTCTCCTACCCCTCTTAGCCCTTTAGATTCACCCATATGATAACGCTTTAGCAAGAAAAAGTCCATTTGCATATGACGTTTATAAGTTTTGTAATAGAGCAAAAAGAGAGTACAATATACTAAGTAAAATGAACTTACGAGTAATGACTGGAGGATACATATCATGACAATTTCATGTGACGTGGCCATACTTGGCGGAGGTACTGGAGGGTATGTGGCGGCTATTCGCGCTGCACAGCTTGGAAAGTCCGTTGTCGTCATCGAAATGGACAAACTGGGAGGAACCTGTCTGCATCGGGGCTGCATTCCTAGTAAATCGCTGCTCCGTAGTGCAGAGGTATATGCTGAAATCAATGAGAGCGAGAGCTATGGCATTGAGACAAGCGGTGTACAGCTGGTATTCCCAAAGGTACAGAAACGCAAAGAAGCTGTAGTTGAGCAACTTCATCAAGGCGTACAATATTTGATGCGCAAAAATAAAATACAAGTTGTCAAAGGTAAAGGGCGCGTAACGGGTCCTTCTATTTTTTCTCCGCGCAGCGGTGCTGTAGCTGTGGAACTGGAAGATGGGGAGATGGAAACAGTAGTTTCCAGCCATCTTATTATTGCTACGGGCTCACGCCCACGAGTATTGCCTGGTCTCGAACCAGACGGGAAAGTGATTCTTAGCAGTGATGAAGCGCTCATGCTCGAAGAGCTGCCATCCTCTATCATTATTGTGGGCGGCGGTGTAATTGGGGTCGAATGGGCTTCAATGCTGGCTGATT
This sequence comes from Paenibacillus sp. FSL F4-0097, assembly GCF_038593125.1. Classification (NCBI taxonomy): domain Bacteria; kingdom Bacillati; phylum Bacillota; class Bacilli; order Caryophanales; family Paenibacillaceae; genus Paenibacillus; species Paenibacillus sp. FSL F4-0097. The sequence goes on along the minus strand of NZ_CP151965.1, from coordinate 4,777,091 downwards.
TTGGAGTGCAGGTGACTGTGGTTGAAGCGGCAGGTCAGTTACTGCCTCAAGAGGATGAAGAGGTAGCTAAGGAACTGCAACGGTTGTTGAAAAAGCGTGGTGTTAAGGTACTGACTGAAACTACAGTGGATGCTGCAACCTGCCAGGTAACGGAGGATGGAATTTCGATCGAAGCCCGTAAGGGAGAGCAAAGTCAAAGCCTATCCGCAGAAAAATTGCTTGTATCCGTAGGCAGAGTGGCCAACATCGAGAATATTGGTCTGGAAAACACAGACATTCGCTTTGACAAAGGGATTATTGCTGTAAACGCTAGTATGCAGACGGCAGAGCCGCATATTTATGCGATTGGCGACTGCATCGGTGGGCTTCAATTGGCTCATGCAGCCAGTCATGAAGGGATTATGGCGGTTAACCATCTATCTGGTGAGAAGCTACATCCTTATCATATACATTTAGTACCACGTTGTGTCTATACTCGGCCTGAGGTAGCAAGTGTGGGTTACACCGAGAAGGAAGCTAAAGAGCTTGGACATGATGTAGTGATTGGCAAGTTCCCATTTTCCGCCATTGGTAAGGCAATTGTATATGGCCAGAAGGACGGATTTGTCAAAGTTGTAGCGGATCGTAGCAGTGGAGATATTCTTGGTGTGCAGATGATTGGTCCTCATGTGACCGATTTAATTGGAGAAGCGGCCTTGGCACAGCTTCTGGATGCAACACCTTGGGAGATTGGTGAAGCTATACATGCTCACCCTACCCTTTCGGAGATTATCGGAGAAGCAATGTTAGCTGTGGATGGAAGATCTATTGGATTTTAGTTTTTCTTAGCTTTTCTTTTTGGGTAGAAAGGGATTATAATATACTCAAGCCAAGTCTTAGTACCAGGTTTTAAGATCAGGGCACAATTGGTCTTAATTCCTGTAAGACTTCAGGCTTTATGAATAAGGAGGTATCTCTTTATGGAATCCCAAGGTACTGTAGAAACGATTAACAGACATAAGCAGCTTGGACTTAGTGACGGCCAGGTCATCGATATGTACAGATATATGTCGCTCGCTCGTAAATACGATGAGCGCAGTCTGCTGCTTCAGCGCGCTGGCAAGATCAACTTTCATGTCTCCGGCATAGGCCAGGAGGCGGGTCAGGTGGCGGCGGCGTTCGCGCTGGACCGGCAAAATGATTATTTTTTACCGTATTACCGCGATTATGCTTTCGTGCTCTCAGTGGGTATGACTACACGCGAACTTATGTTGTCCGTATTCGCAAAGGCAGAAGACCCAAACAGTGGTGGGCGGCAAATGCCAGGTCACTTTGGCAGCAAACGTCTGCGTATTGTGACAGGGTCAAGCCCTGTAACCACGCAGGTCCCTCATGCGGTTGGCTTTGCTCTGGCGGCCAAAATGCAGAAGAAGAAATTCGTCTCATTTGTAACCTTCGGTGAAGGTTCCAGCAATCAGGGGGATTTTCATGAAGCTTGTAACTTTGCCGGAGTGAATAAGCTGCCGGTTATTATCATGTGCCAGAACAATCAGTACGCAATCTCTGTTCCTGTTCATAAACAGTTAGGCGGCAAGGTTAGCGACCGTGCGCTGGGTTATGGATTTCCTGGTGTGCGTGTAGACGGAAACGATCCGCTTGAGGTTTATCGTGTCGTTAAGGAAGCGCGGGAAAGAGCCCTCGCGGGTGAAGGTCCTACGCTGATTGAAGCGATGATGTACCGTTTGTCTCCACACTCCACCTCAGATAATGATCTGGCTTACCGGACCAAAGAAGAGGTTGATGAGAACTGGAAGAAGGACGGCGTAGCAGGATTCCGTAATTACTTGATCGGTCTGGGATTGTGGAGTGACGAGCAAGAACAAGATCTTGCTGCTGAATGCAATCTTGAGCTTAAAGCGGCTATCGAATATGCCGATAATGCTCCGTTCCCGAAACCGGAAGACACACTGCTGCATGTATACAGTGATTCCGACCTCAAAGGAGGGGCATAAACCATGGCTATAATGGAATATATCGATGCCATCAGGCTCGCGATGAAGGAAGAAATGGAGCGCGATGATTCCGTGTTCGTGCTTGGTGAGGACGTTGGTCTCAAAGGCGGCGTATTTACCACAACTAAAGGTCTACAGGAACAGTTTGGCGAAGAGCGGGTTATGGATACACCCCTCGCTGAATCAGCGATTGCTGGTGTAGCCATCGGAGCAGCTATGTACGGAATGAAACCAATTGCTGAAATGCAATACTCCGACTTTATGCTTCCAGCGACGAATCAAATCATTAGTGAAGCGGCTAAAATCCGTTATCGTTCAAATAACGATTGGAGTTGCCCGGTTGTCATTCGTGCCCCTATTGGCGGCGGGGTGTTCGGCGGTTTGTATCATTCACAGTGTCCAGAATCGATTTTCTTTGGTACACCTGGATTGAAGATTGTAGCGCCTTACTCCGCTTATGATGCTAAAGGTTTGTTGAAGGCAGCCGTACGTGATCCTGATCCGGTTCTTTTCTTTGAGAACAAAAAGTGTTACAAGCTGATCAAGGAAGAAGTGCCGGAAGGGGATTACACCGTTCCAATTGGCGAAGCTAATCTGTTGCGTGAGGGAACGGATATTACGGTGATTGGCTACAGTCTTCCGCTGCATTTTGCTATGCAGGCTGCGGAAGAATTGGAACGCGAGGAAGGAATTACAGCACATATTCTTGATCTGCGTACCTTGCAACCGCTGGATCGTGATGCGATTATTGCTGCTGCCCGTCAGACCGGTAAGGTATTGATTGTGCATGAAGATAATAAAACAGGCGGAATTGGCGGCGAAGTGGCGGCCATTATCGCTGAGCATTGTCTGTTCGAGCTGGATGCACCGATCTTCCGTCTCTGTGGTCCCGATGTTCCGGCGATGCCAATCAGCCCGCCAATGGAGAAGTTTTTCATGCTAAGTAAAGAAAAAGTGAAGGCGGAAATGCTCCGGCTAGCACAATATTAATTTGTTAAGTAGATGCGAAGCTTCCTAAAACTCAAGTGATGCTTACGAAGCTTCGTAAACTTTAAGAATATGCTTACGAAGCAAGTTTTACTGCGTAGTCTTTCTAAGAGTCATTGCTTCGTAAAACTTTTAAGGAGTGAAAAGATGTCTGACAACCAAAAGTTGACTGACGTGATCATGCCGCAGCTGGCAGAATCGCTGGTATCGGCGACGATCGGCAAATGGCTGAAGAAATCGGGCGATCCGGTAGAGCAATACGAACCAATATGTGAGCTTATTACAGATAAAGTAAATGCTGAATTACCTTCAACGATCGATGGAGTTATGGGTGAACTATTAGCGGAAGAAGGCCAGGTTGTCAATGTCGGCGAAGTCATTTGTCGTATAGCCGTGCCTGTGGCTGCCTCTGCTGCTGCTCCAAGTACGAATCAGACGACAATTGCATCGAATGCTTCTAATGATGTTGCAGGGCAGAAGTCCACTGCAAATGCTGGCGATTCGATGCGTGCTCGTTATTCTCCTGCAGTACAGACACTGGCTGCTGAGCATAACATTGATCTATCGTTGGTTACTGGTACAGGTATGGGTGGCAGAATTACCCGTAAAGATGTGCTAACCTTCTTAGAAAAAGGTGGAGCTACATCCGCAGCTTCAACTCCTGCTAGTCAGCCTGCCCCGTCTGTATCACAACCACCAGCTCCACAGTTTGTTCAAACCGAAGTGAAGAAAGCGGAAGAGCCTCTTCGCCATTCCGGGCTACATTTGAGCGAATCTCCGCGTATTCCAACGATAGAGGTTGAGGGTGGACGAGGAAGCAGTTCGGAATATCTGATTGATGTAACACCAATCCGAAACACAATTGCTACAAGAATGCGCCAGAGTGTCTCGGAGATTCCACATGCTTGGACGATGATTGAGGTGGACGTGACTAATCTGGTAGCGCTGCGCAATAAACATAAGGAAGAATTCAAGCGCAAGGAAGGCATCAATCTAACCTATCTGGCTTTCATGATGAAGGCTGTTGTGAGTGCGATTAAGGATTACCCGATTATGAACTCTGTCTGGGCTGTAGACAAAATTATTGTCAAACGTGATATCAATATCTCGTTAGCGGTAGGTACAGAAGATTCGGTTATCACTCCTGTGATTAAGAAGGCTGATCAGAAAAATGTCGCTGGGTTGGCTCGTGAGATTGATGAATTGGCACAAAAAACACGCGAAGGCAAACTTAGTCTGGAAGATTTGCAGGGAGGGACTTTCACTGTAAATAATACAGGCTCGTTTGGCTCCATTCTTTCTTATCCAATCATTAACTATCCACAAGCAGCGATTCTGACCTTTGAATCGATTGTGAAAAAGCCTGTGGTCATCAATGATATGATTGCTGTTCGCTCAATGGCTAATATTTGTCTGTCCCTGGATCACCGGATTCTGGACGGAGTCATTTGTGGCCGTTTCTTGCAACGCGTCAAGGATAATATAGAAGGATATACACCGGACACTAAGCTCTATTAATGAATAACTAGCCAAACTGTGCAGGCAGGAGACTGGAAAAGGGGACCTGACGGTATGAAAAATACGGATTTTCGTAAGCTGCAGATTTCATATGACCCCATTATGGAGTATGGGACGGCCTGGGAGCTGCAAAAAGAAAGTGTGCATGCCATTGATTCTGGCGAGCAGCCGGAGCGACTTATTCTTTTGCAGCATCCGCCTACCTATACTATCGGTTCACAAAATCATCCTGAACATCTTCTCTTGGATCAAGAGCAGCTCGAAGAAAAAGGAATCGCGCTGTTTGAAATCGATCGCGGAGGAGATATTACATATCACGGACCAGGTCAGCTTGTAGGTTATCCGATCCTTAAGCTCGGAGAGGATGGCAAAGTGGATTTGCATGGGTACTTGCGCAGTCTGGAGGCTGTTATTATTGATTATTTGGCATCCTACGGAATTGTCGGAGATCGTAAACCGGAGTTTACCGGAGTCTGGGTTGGCGATGAGAAGATCTGTGCTATTGGTGTGAAGTTTAATAAGAGTAAATTTCGAAGAGGTTTTATTACCAGTCATGGTTTTGCTTTTAACATTTCTGAGGGGATTGCGGCGCGCGGGTTTCAAGGGATTATTCCATGCGGGATCACCGATTTTGGAATAACTTCTCTAGAGGAATGTGCAGGTCGTCGATTTGAGCTTCAAGAGGTGGCTAGAGAGCTGGTCCCATATTTCTTGAAACATTTTCCATATGAAGAGCTGATGGATACTTTCTATGATATGGCAAAGGCTGATTAAGAACAAACGTGCAGGCCAAATAGCGGCAAGGTGTTCCTAGCCGCTATTATTAATGCTTCCTGAGCAATGTTTAACCTGCAAGGAACGGCTCGATAACCATAAATAGCGTAGAGGCAATCATGGCAAACAACATGACGTAGATGAAGATCTTGAACCATTTATTACGTTGCATGGGTAACTCCTTTAGATTTAGTTTAAGTTATTAACATGAAGATGGTAATGCCGTACAACCATTGTACCGTATTCACGAAAGAGAGGGAAGTCCAGTGATTTCACAAGACCGATTGATTCAGGAGTTTATGGAACTTGTCCAAGTTGATAGTGAAACAAGAAATGAACGGCAGATCGCCGATGTCCTTAAGAGTAAGTTTAACGCACTGGGTTTAGAAGTGCTCGAAGACGATTCCCAGGAAAGAACCGGACATGGAGCAGGCAATCTATTCATTACCTGGCCAGCTGAGAATGGAGGAGCTGCTCCAAAGCTTCTGTTCACTTGCCATATGGATACGGTTGTTCCCGGACAAAATATCAAGCCTACACTTGGTTCAGATGGATGGATTACAAGTGATGGCACTACAATTCTTGGAGCTGATGACAAAGCAGGGCTTGCTGCGTTGTTCGAAGCCATTCGTGTTATCCAAGAGCAAAAGCTTCCGCATGGTCAGATTCAATTCGTGATTACAGCGGGTGAAGAATCTGGATTGCTGGGCGCACGTTCGATGGATCCAAGTAACTTGGATGCTGACTTCGGCTTTGCACTTGATTCCAATGGTGAAGTTGGAGCGATTGCGGTGGCAGCACCGACACAGGCTAAAATCACGATGCAAATCTTTGGGAAATCGGCTCATGCTGGCGTGAACCCTGAGGACGGCATCAGCGCAATTCAAGTCGCTAGCAAAGCGATTGCAGCCATGAAGCTGGGTCGTATTGATAATGAAACCACAGCGAATATTGGAAAGTTCGCTGGCGGCGGCCCAACGAATGTAGTGTGTGATCACGTTCAGTTGGATGCAGAAGCACGCAGTATTGTGCAGGAGAAGGTTGGCGATCAAATCGCTTCGATGCGCGAAGCGCTCGAGACAACTGTGCGGGAATACGGCGCAGAATGCGAATTCCGCAGTGAAATCATCTACCCTGCTTTTAGCTTTAATGAGCATGATGCAGTAGTGCAGCTTGCACAGCGGGCCATTACTTCTATGGGGCTTACTCCACGTCTGTTCCACTCTGGTGGAGGTAGTGACGCTAATGTATTCAACGGTCTAGATGTTCCGACTGTTAACCTTGCAGTGGGTTATGAACATATCCATACTACCAAGGAACGGATTAAAGCCGAAGATATCGTTAAAGTGGCTGAACTCGTTGTGAATATTGTAAAAGAGAGCGCAAAGGGCTAATCGCCTTATAAAACAGCAGAGCAGCGATCCTACCGTAACGGAGGATTGCTGCTCTGCATTTTTTTATGGGGAGTATAGTGTAGCAATATCAAGGTAAATCCAAAAAAAGTCATGCGACCTCTAACGCCGCTTTTGGCGAGTCTCGAAGTAGAAATTTTCGGAATGCTCCGATGAAGTCTTCATGCCAGTAGCGACACTGGGGTCCATAGGCATATCGATGTGCAGAGAGCGATAGCGTCAAGTCCGCCCCCTCTCTTGAGACTAAAGGACCCAGATGACGCTATAAGCAAAATTATCGCCATTTGAGCAGAGTTTCGGACACCAGCGCAGCTATTCCTTAGGAAGAGGAGCATATAGTGTGTTTTTCATGCTGATAGCGGCAATGGAGTCCAATAGCATAGCAAAAGTGGGGAAAACGTGTGTTTAAGGGCAGCTGTGTCCGATAGCGTCAAGTCCGCCCCCTCTCTTGAGGCTAAAGGACCCAGATGACGCTATAAGCAATATTATCGCCATTTGAGCAGAGTTTCGGACACCAGCGCAGCTAATCCTTATAAAGAGGAGTATATAGTGTGTTTTTTGTGCTGATAGCTGCACTGGGGTCCGATAGCATCGCAAAAGTACGAGAAAGGTGTGTTTAAGGTCAACTGAGTCCGATAGCACGAGTCACATCCGATAGTGCGAGACACATCCGACAGCGCGAGTCACATCACATAGTGCCGAGACACATCACATAGTGCCGAGACACATCACACAGCAACGAGTCACATTCGATAGCACCGAGACACAACAGATAGCGTCAAGTCCGCCCCCTCTCTTGAGGCTAAAGGACTCAGATGACGCTAAAAGCAAATTTATCGCCATTTGAGCAGAGTTTCGGACACCAGCGCAGCTATTCCTTAGGAAGAGGAGCATATAGTGTGTTTTTTGTGCTGATAGCTGCACTGGGGTCCGACAGCATAGCAAAAGTGGGGAAAACGTGTGTTTAAGGTCAACTGAGTCCGATAGCGTACAAAGATAGGCGCAATAGCGATCTAATCAAACAAGTTGTGCTAGATATCAACATCGTAAGCGCGATTGTCGCTTAATCAAACAACTTGTGCCCAATACCAGCATCGTAAGCACAAAAGTCCCTCTAATCGGGGAGGACGCAAAAAGACTGGGGTGCCCCAGCAGCCATTTCATGGCTTTTGAGACACCCCTATAGTTGTGTGAACATGTATGGCTAAGTCCCAGAGGAGAGGATGAATTCATCCTGCCTTGGACGGAAGGATTGTAGATTGATCGTGCAGGGAAAGAATGTATGCCAGGGGCATATCGCGCCCATACTGCTGGATCCATCCAGCCAAGATGGCCTTTATTTCCTCCGGCTTACCTACCATCATAACTGCGGATGAGCTTGTACGGCTGAAGATTTCGTTCATCTGAAATTCCTTCTTTCCCTTTAAGTTTGCTATAATACACCGTATGCACAATAGAGAAAAAGGAGACCAGAAACTTTATGGGAGAACAACATTTGCACAGCAAACCCGAGCTTGATGAAGTGACATTGTCTACACAGCCTGTTTTTGATGGGAAGATTATATCTTTGCAGGTGGACACAGTGAGACTGCCTGATGGAAATACTGCGACACGTGAAGTTGTGAAGCATCCCGGTGCTGTAGCGGTGCTTGCTTTAAACAACAACAAAATGCTTGTTGTAGAGCAATACCGTCAGCCCATGCAACGCACTGAGGTGGAAATTCCTGCTGGGAAGCTGGATAAAGGTGAAGATCCATTAGTTGCGGCTGGTCGTGAACTTCAGGAAGAGACTGGATTTCACAGTGGAGATCTGAAATTGCTTAAATCCTTCTATACTTCTCCCGGCTTCGCCGATGAGATTATTCATTTGTATGTGACTACTAACGCTCAACCAGGGGATATGTCACTGGACGAGGACGAATTCCTAGAGGTTTCGGAGCTTACCCTGGAGGAAGCGTATCAATATATGGCTGACGGGCGCATCGCGGATGCAAAAACGATGATGGCAGTGTACGCTTGGCATCTATACACGCTGACAGGCCAATGGAATTAACAACTGAACTGAAGAGTTTCTATTGCGATTTGCATGTTCATATTGGACGAACGTCGGAAGGTCAGGCTGTCAAAATTAGCGGCAGCCGCGAGCTTACCTTTGCGGGCATTGCCAAAGAAGCTGCAGAGCGCAAGGGACTAGAAATGATCGGTATTATAGACAGTCATTCACCTGGCGTACTGCGGGATATTCAGCGCTCTTTGGAATCTGGAGAGATGACGTTAGCTGAAGGTGGAGGGATTGCTTACCGAGGGACTACGATCATTCTGGGGACAGAGATTGAAATCCGCGAGCCGGGGCGAAAAGAGTGCCATGTGCTCGCTTACATGCCGGACGTGGAACGCATGACCGACTTTAGTGCGTGGATGAGCCGCTATATGCGGAATGTGAATCTAAGTTCCCAGCGCCTGTATGCTCCGGCTAGGGAGCTTCAGGATGAGATTTACGGGCGGGGAGGCATTCTTATTCCTGCACATATTTTCACGCCTCACAAGGGCTTGTACGGCTGTGCTGCAGAGCGTATGGCGGACATCTTTGATCTGGACCGCATAGCTGCGGTTGAACTCGGGCTGAGTGCGGATTCCGAAATGGCTGGATATCTTTCTGAACTTGATAATTACACGTTTCTAACCAACTCAGATGCGCATTCACTGGGTAAGCTAGGGCGTGAGTATAATGTGATGGAGCTGGCACAGCCTTCGTTCGCTGAACTGCGGCTTGCACTCGAACGTAAAGATGGACGGAAGGTAATTGCAAATTTCGGACTTAATCCACGGCTTGGCAAATACCACCGGAGCTATTGCGGGGGCTGCGGCAGTATTATTGATGAGGCTTATGTCAACGCGGATCGTTGCCAATATTGCGGCAGTCTTAAGCTGGTTAGAGGTGTCTTCGACCGGATCCTAGATATTGCTGACCGCAAGACGCCGATAGTGCCTGCTGACCGTCCACCCTATCATTATCAGGTTCCGCTTGAATTTATCCCGGGGTTAGGGAAGGCGAAGATGAACGCGTTACTGCAAGCATTTGGAACTGAGATGAACATTTTACATGGTTGTGGTGAAGCGGAAATTGCCAGCGTTGTAGGTGCGGATCTGGCGTCGATGATCGTCCAGGCCCGCTCTGGCATTTTGGAGCTATCAGCAGGCGGTGGCGGGACGTACGGTAAAGTGGTACAGCCCAGAAAGTAGAGTCATTACCTAAAGGACAAGTCATATCGCGGGACGTTTTCTCATATGGTGTAACATGTAACCGGAAAGGGGAACGTCCCAAATGCGTAATTTACGGCTGATGATGAAGGAACAGACGCCTCTGTATATTTTTGTCGGCGTATTATTTCTGGTAGGTGTTGTATTTGGAGCTCTTATCGTTAGTGCGCTTACGATGGATCAGCAGCAGGAGCTGGGGGATTATCTGGGGAATTTCTTTGTTACGGTTGATCAGCAAGGTCTGCCAGCCGCACCTGATTCGTACTGGAGTATAGCAGCCTTGAATCTGAAATGGATCGGACTGATCTGGATTCTTGGGTTGTCGGTCATTGGGCTGCCGGGAATTTTGATTCTTGATTTTTTAAAAGGGGTACTGATCGGTTTTACGGTTGGCTGTCTGGTCAGTCAATATTCTTGGCATGGGATGTTGTTCGCGTTAGTTTCTGTGGCTCCACATAATCTGGTGCTGATCCCTGTGCTGCTGGTTAGCAGTGCAGCTGCGATAGCTTTTTCCTTGCAGATGATCCGCAGCCGGGTGATGGGACAACGCCGGACGCCAGTGACTCGTCCTTTTACCATGTACACTATATTGTCATTTGTGATGGCGCTTTTGATCCTGGGTATTTCATGTTTTGAGACCTGGGTTACACCAACCATGATGCGTTGGGTCACGCCTTCACTTGTACAAGCGGTGACGACCTTGACTGTGCAGTAAAAGCGTTTGACTTCTGAAAGCGACACCCCCTATAATGGAAGAAGTGGTTTGAAGACCGGTGCGGTAATTATCCAAGGGGGAGGGAGACAGGTGGAAGCACGGATAGACAAGATTAAGCAACAGTTACAATCCCAAGGATACAAGCTTACACCCCAACGGGAAGCGACCTTAAGAGTGCTGCTGGAGAATGAGGAAGATCATCTTAGCGCGGAAGACGTATTTATGCTCGTGAAGGAGAAAGCTCCCGAGATTGGTCTTGCGACTGTGTATCGTACCCTCGAACTTCTCAGTGAGCTACATGTCGTAGAAAAGATCAATTTCGGCGACGGTGTAGCCCGGTATGATTTGCGAACAGATACTGCGAAGCATCATCATCATCACTTAATTTGTGTGCAATGCGGCAGTATGGATGAGATTCGCGAGGATTGGCTCGGTCCGCTGGAAGAGCGACTGGAGAAAGAGTTTAATTTCACAGTGCTTGATCATAGACTTGATTTCCATGGGATTTGCTACCGCTGTACTGATAAGAACAATACAGACGGAAATCCATCCTAAGTTATCTTATATTAAGAATTAACTTCACAAGTCCTCCCCGGTTCCTATACCGGAGGGGGCTTTTTAAATGATTAGTCTATTAGAGCCATACATATCAGCCTTTTTTGGAGCATAAAATGAAGGACGAGCAGAATTCATTTATATGTAATAGGAGGCGTCCTTATGATTGTTTCTGTGCCCAAAACAGTGCGCAAGCTGTATTTTATGATCATGTTTGTGGCTCTAAGCTATTTACTCTACTATGCTATGAGCTGGCTAGGGGAATGGCTTAGTCCGATAGAGAACTATGGAATTCCTGAAGGCACTGCTGTTCGGGCATTTGATCACGCCGAGGTTGGTGATGATGGTCTGGATGCAAGGCAGCGCTTACGTTTCTATTACTGGTTCGGAGAATGAAAGCTCCGCAGGAAGCAGGAACAAGCGAGAAGAATGTCGAAGAAAGCTAGGGTGGATTTATGCAGAGTAAGAGTTGTGTACACATCTGCTGAAGCCTCATGCTGAATGTGCTGCAGGAAGACACTAAGAGTAGCTGCGCCAGGACAGGAGCGTGAAATAATGAAGTCACACTTGCAGCCTTTTTTACATTATTTGTCCGGAGATAAAGGCTTGTCCCCGAATACACTGGAATCTTACGGTAGGGATGTATCGCAGTTTCTAGAGTTTGCTGAAGAGCGGGGGGCTGAACAGCCTGAAGAAATCCGAAGATCTCATGTGATGTTATATCTTGGCTCCTTACGCGGAGCGGGAAGAGCCACTGCAACGCTCAACAGAAACGCGGTGTCCCTGCGGGCCTTTTTTCATTATTTGTTGAAGGAACGTTTAATTGAGCAGGATCCAACACTGGACATGGAAACCATGAAGCCTGATAAGAAGCCACCTATGGTGCTTGCGGTTTCGGAGGTTGAGCGGCTGCTGGCTGCTCCAGATGTGAGTACAGTACAAGGGATGCGCGATAAGGCAATGCTGGAATTGCTCTACGCAACGGGAATAAAGGTTTCTGAATTGATTTCTCTTAACGTAGACGATGTGCATACGGACATGAAGTTTGCGCGCTGTACAGGGACTTCGGGCAAGGAACGAGTGGTTCCCATTGGAACCATTGCTGCTGAGAGTGTAGCAGCTTACACTTCTCTTATGCGGGACAAGCTGCTTCGTGATCATCAGGAGGAGCCGGCCATGTTCCTGAATAGCCTAGGTGGGCGATTAACCCGCCAGGGGTTCTGGAAAATCATAAAAAAATACGCACGGGAAGCAAACATTGAGCAGGATATTACACCGCATACGCTTAGGCATTCCTTCGCCGCCCATTTACTGGAAGGTGGAGCGGATTTGCGTTCCGTACAACAAATGCTGGGTCATGCTGATATTTCGACGACTCAGATTTATAACGGTATCGCCCGTAAGAATATGAAGGAAGTATATGAGAGCCATCATCCCAGAGCTCGCTGATCATGCTTCAAAGATGCTTTTTGTGAGTAAGATAGTTATGATGGAATCATACTTATAGGATAGACTGGGGAATGGGTAATTTTCCACAGGTTATCCTTTGGCAGAAACGGATACCTGACAGGCGATACATTGTATCGCTAGCTACGGAAGCATCTGACTTCCGGGAGAAGGTACAGCCGTTTCTTCTTGTTGGTGCAAACGAATGAACTAACGATCTATATTAAAAAAGGAGTGAAGACAATATGTCCTCATTTAAACGAATTGGTTTTATTGTTCTGGATAGTGTAGGTATCGGAGAAGCTCCAGATGCTGCGAATTTTGGTGATGCGGGTTCACATACGCTTGGTCATATTTTGAACCGTGTTCCCGGATTGAAACTCCCTAACCTACAGCAGTTAGGATTAGCTAATATTGCTCCGCTGCCGCCGCTTGAACCTGTAGCTTCACCAACAGGATATTATGGCAAGATGCAGGAAGTATCTGTCGGTAAGGATACGATGACCGGGCACTGGGAGCTGATGGGGCTGAAGATCGAGGTTCCATTCAATACGTATCCGGATGGATTTCCGACAGAATTGATTGAAAAATTCGAAGCAGCAACTGGCCGGAAAGTGATCGGTAATAAACCAGCTTCCGGTACGGAAATTCTAGTTGAATATGGCGAAGAGCAGATGAAGACCGGAGCTTGGATTGTCTACACCTCTGCGGACAGTGTATTCCAGCTTGCGGCACATGAAGATATCATTCCACTGGAAGAGCTGTACAGCGCATGTAAAATCGCCCGTGAGCTAACTATGGCTCCAGAATTCTCCGTAGGGCGTGTTATTGCTCGTCCATATGTTGGCGAACCAGGAAAGTTCGTACGGACCTCAAATCGCCATGATTATGCCGTGAAACCACCGGAACCAACGGTAATGAACGCGCTGGCTGATATCGGAAAAGATGTTATCGCGGTAGGAAAGATCAACGATATTTTCACAGGTGAAGGGGTTACAGCTTCTTACCCTACGAAGAGCAATGAACATGGTATCGAAGTCACCATTGAGCAACTTCGCCAACCGTTCAATGGCTTGCTGTTCACGAATCTGGTGGATTTTGACTCTTTATATGGACACCGTCGCGATCCGGAAGGATATGGTCATGCACTGGAAGTATTCGATCAGGCGCTGCCTGAAATTCTATCCACGCTTGGTGAAGATGACCTGTTGATTATTTCAGCAGATCATGGGAATGATCCAATCCATAGCGGAACAGATCATACTCGTGAATATGTGCCACTGCTTATTTACAGCCCACGCCTTAAGCATCCAGATAGCTTAGGTATTCGTGAGACCTTCTCGGATGTTGCCGCAACCATTGCTGATAATTTCGGTGCGAAGGCGCCGCAGTATGGGACAAGCTTTTTAGCGAAACTGCAATAAAAGGATGTGGGTTGCGCCACAACATTCATTAAGGAGGATCATCCATAGCATGTTAACTCAAAAAGAAATTCAAGAAGCAGCCATTTATATAAAAGACAAATGTCCGGTGGCTCCGGAAATTGGATTGATCCTTGGTTCAGGACTCGGTGTGCTGGCAGACCTGATCACCGATGGAATCAGCATTCCATATGATGAGATTCCTCACTTCCCTGTGTCCACTGTAGAAGGGCATGAGGGAGAACTGCTGATCGGTATGATTGAAGGACGCCGTGTCGTGATGATGAAGGGCCGCTTTCATATGTATGAAGGATATGGACCGGAGGTAACGGCATTCCCTGTTCGGGTTATGAAAGAACTTGGTATAGCCAGCCTATTAGTAACTAATGCTGCTGGTGGAGTGAACACAGATTTCACGCCGGGCGATCTTATGCTCCTTACGGATCATCTGAATATGACGGGTCGGAACCCGTTAATAGGACCTAATGATCCTGCACTGGGCGTGCGCTTCCCGGATATGTCAACCGCTTATAGTCGCCGCCTAATCAAGGTAGCGAAGGAAACGGCAGCGCAGCAGAATTTCGAATTCAAAGAAGGCGTATATGCAGGTCTGCTGGGACCTTGCTACGAAACACCTGCTGAAATCGTAATGCTTCGTCATCTAGGGGCTGACGCTGTGGGCATGTCTACTGTGTCGGAAACCATTGTTGCCCGTCATGCAGGTATCGAGGTATTGGGTATCTCCTGTATTACTAACATGGCTGCGGGAATTCTGGATCAACCTCTCAACCATGAAGAGGTTATGGAAACTGCAGACCGTGTGCGTGAGCGTTTCCTGAAGCTGGTGTTGGGCTTTATTCCGAAAATGTAATTTCGGGTACTGCATTTTGAATTTTTGGGAGGTCCAATCTATGACACAAGTGAATGAACTTGAGCCATTGACGTTTGAACAGATAATGAAGGTAACTAATTTGACTAGACCAAAATTTATCGGACTTGCTCGCGCAATTGTCCGTGAAGTGCAGGTGTAATATGAGAGCTGTCGATATTATTCAGAAAAAAAGAGATGGCGGAGAGCTGAGTCGTGAGGAAATTTCCTTTCTAATTCAGGGCTATAGTAAAGGTGAAGTGCCTGATTATCAGCTCTCTGCTTGGGCAATGGCTGTTTATTTTCAAGGCATGAACGCGCGGGAAACCGGCGATCTAACGATGGAAATGGCGATGTCCGGCGATCAAGTAGATCTTAGCCCAATCGCAGGTATTAAAGTCGATAAACACTCCACAGGCGGAGTGGGCGATAAAACAACTGTAGTATTGGCACCCTTGGTAGCTTCTGCTGGAGTACCGGTAGCGAAGATGTCCGGTCGTGGACTTGGGCACACTGGAGGCACGCTCGATAAGCTGGAGTCAATCAGTGGTTTCTCTATCGAGATGGCTCGTGAGCGTTTCTTTGACCAAGTAGGGGAGATCGGGGCTGCCGTGATCGGTCAGTCGGGCAACATTACACCCGCAGACAAAAAGCTGTATGCCCTTCGGGATGTAACTGCAACAGTTGAATCCATCCCCCTTATTGCAAGCTCTGTGATGAGCAAGAAGATTGCAGCAGGTGCGGATGCGATCGTGTTGGATGTCAAAACAGGCAGCGGTGCTTTTATGAAGACGCTGGATGATTCTATAGCACTCGCTCAGGCGATGGTTGACATTGGAACGCATCTGGGTCGCAATACCGTTGCAATCATCAGTGATATGGACCAGCCGCTTGGTTACGGGATCGGAAATGCGTTGGAAATTAAGGAAGGAATCGAGACCTTGAAGGGTCATGGTCCAAAGGATCTACAGGAGGTCTGTCTTATTCTGGGCAGCCAGATGCTTGTTCTTGGCGGCAAAGCCAAGGATGAAGCGGAGGCACGTTCGATTCTTATGACGCATATTGAAGATGGCAGTGCGCTAGAGAAGTTCAAACAAATCGTGAAGGCACAAGGTGGAGATGTATCGCAAATTGATTCTCCGGAGAAGCTCCCTACTGCTAAGCGATTCATTGAAGTGAAGGCGAAAACGAAGGGGTTCATAGAAGGTATTCAGGCCGAGGAAATTGGCGTTGCGGCTATGCTGCTTGGAGCTGGACGTGAAACTAAGGAATCTGTAATCGATCTGGCTGTGGGGATTCAACTCTCCAAAAAGGTTGGAGATGCTGTAGAGATTGGCGAGACGCTTGCAGTCTTGCATATCAACGATGCCAGTGAGAAGAAAGTTGAGGAAGCTGAAGGTAAGGTGTTAGAAGCCTACCGTATCACTTCTGAACCTGTTCCTGCCCAACCTTTGGTATTTGCACTTGTTACTAAAGATGGGGTAACACGGTACTAGTCAAGGTAATATAAATATTGTCATGGCTATGGCCGTAAACAGACAACAAAGCAGCGATCCTCCCATAACGGGAAGGTCGCTGCTTTGCGTTTTGCTCAATGGTGCAATATTTATAACTGATTATTGATCTTATTGAAAATCTGCGAAGCCCCGCTGCTTGTATTACATAATACGACCACAGTCTCGCCACTAGCTGGATAAATAGCCGACCGGAAGGAAACACCGGGATCATAGCCCATAATGTGAAATTTGAACACTTTTTCTTCGCGGAGGGTAATCCATACACCATAACCATAATAGCCTTCGCCATCCACATGTACATGGGGAGTAAGCAATAATGAAGTGATTACTGGACTCAATAATGTATGGTTCATTAACCCGATCCAGAATAGCTGCAGGTCGGGGGCAGTGACGAAAGCTCCACCGTCAGCGCCTCCTTTTACCGGGATTGAGTAGATGTTGGTTCTCCAGTTCCCGTTCTCTTCCTCTATGTATCCTAGTGCACAGTTGGCAGGTAAGGCATCTAACGTGAAGTAACCGGATTGCTCCATTCCGCAAGGCTTAAAGATGTGATGCTCTACATAATCGGAAAAAGACATTTCACTCAGTTCCTCCACCAGAAGGCCTAGCACGATATAGCCGGCATTGTTGTAGTGGAAACGTTCGCCCGGGGTCCACATCATGGGAAGGGTTCGGAACATCGGCACAAAATCCTCAAGCTGTCGCAAGGTGTACATAGGCCGTGCCTTCCACAGGTCCTCGAAATCATCCATAATTGTTTCATCAAAATAATCCGGAATACCAGAGCTATGCGTAAGTAGCTGATGAATGGTGATGTCAGGACTAAAGAGAGGGAACTCTACCTTTTTAAGATAATCTATTAGTCTACTTTCAAAAGAAATCAATCCCTGATCGACCAGCTGGCAGACAGCAATCGCGGTAAATATTTTACATCCG
This sequence comes from Paenibacillus sp. FSL F4-0097, assembly GCF_038593125.1. NCBI lineage: Bacteria > Bacillati > Bacillota > Bacilli > Caryophanales > Paenibacillaceae > Paenibacillus > Paenibacillus sp. FSL F4-0097. Next base: position 4,759,690 of record NZ_CP151965.1, on the reverse strand, counting down.
GAAGCAATGCCGAACCGGGTATGAATATTGTTTTCGCGCTTATCCGACTTATTGGCATAACCGTAACAGCTGCTGCTGACTTCTTTATCATGTTGTTGTACCAGCACTACACCAGAGAAATTGTTCTGTGTAGCTTCTGCTTCAATACAATCTGCAAGGTGGTTCATCTGTATATTCACTCCTCTATAAGCAGTTAAGTTCTTAAATAGCATTCGTTAAAATATTCCATTTTCCTTTAAAGTGAATACGAAAAAATTGGAAATACTTAAAATTTGAAATAATTTTTGATCTCCCCTATAATAAAAATGCTCTGCAACTACTGCTGGGCTTTTTTTAATTGACAACAACATTACTTCTTGGGATAAATTATTATAGTTATTTACTTAGAAATGGAATAATTTCCACCCTTTCTGACGAAACTGGAACACAGTACCTGTGATATGAAGGTTAACGTTCAGGAGGGGAACCATTGTGAGAAAAATGCGTTTTGCTGTGCTTGTGCTCTGTATCGTTGTGTCGGTTCTAGGACCGATGTCAGGTGCTTATGCTGAGGAAAAAAGCAAGGATTCTGGCAGTAATGCTGCCGCTGTAGATCTTGCGCCTGGTGCGCGTTCTGCGATTTTGATGGATGCAGGCACCGGCACTATTATTTATGAAAAGAACAGCCATGATAAGCTGCCTCCCGCAAGTATTACGAAGATTATGACGATGCTGCTTACGGTGGAAGCACTGGATGAAGGAAGACTGCAACTGACGGATAAGGTGCGCACGAGTGAATATGCCGCGTCGATGGGCGGATCGCAAATTTTCCTGGAGCCTGGTGAAGAAATGTCGGTGGATGAGATGCTCAAAGGCATCGCTATGGCCTCCGGTAATGATGCATCTGTGGCGATGGCAGAGAAAATAGCGGGTTCGGAGAGCGCTTTTGTCGATCTGATGAATAAAAGAGCGGAAGAGCTGGGTCTGAAAGATACCCACTTTGCCAATTGCAACGGTCTTCCAGCTGCTAATCACTATTCCTCAGCCTACGATATTGCGGTAATTAGCCGGGAGCTTTTAAAGCATGATAGAATTATCAAATATACCGGTTCCTATCAGGATTATCTGCGTAAGGATTCCACCAAACCATTCTGGTTGGTAAACACGAACAAGCTTGTACGTTTCTATACAGGCGCTGATGGACTGAAAACAGGATATACCGCTGAAGCAAAATTCTGCTTATCCGCTACGGCTGCAAGAGACGGTCTGCGTGCTGTTGCTGTTGTGCTGGGTGAGCCGAACACGAAGACACGTAACAGTGAAGTGTCGGGCATGTTTGACTATCTCTTTTCGCAATATAAGATCCACACTATTCACAAAGAAGGGGACGCTATTGGTACCCTTAAGATTGAGAAGGGTGTGAAGTCCGAGCTGCCGATTACGGCGAAAGAGACGTATAGTGTTCTTTTGAAAAAAGGTGTGACGCAAGAAGGCATTCGTCACGAACTAGTACTTCCAGAAAGCGTGAAGGCACCAGTGGCTGAAGGCCAGTCCATAGGCAAGCTGGTTGTCTACCAAGGAACCCAAGTGATTAAAGAGTATGAACTTAAAGCAGGGGAAGCTGTGGCAAAAGCAGGCTGGTGGAAGCTCTTTAAACGTACAACAGGCTCGATGTTCGGCATGGATTAAAAAGAGCTTTTTTGTAGATTGCGCCCATGTGCTTTGTAGATTCATAGGGGTTTTCTTCTAGTTTTGTCGTGAGGCAGGATTCCTGATTTGCCACGTAGAAACCTTGTCCTTGAAGAGAATGGGTACTGTCTCTTAAGGCCAAGTTTTCAAAGCAACGAAGAGGAGAGTGGCAAGCATGAATTCTAATGTGGAAATGGAGCATCACAGGGGTGTGCTGATTGTCCGTTTATCTGGGGAACTCGATCATCATGCCGCCGATTTTGTAAGAATGGATATGGATGAAGCGATTATGCGGGGTCAGGTATCGCATTTGATCCTTAGTCTTAAGCATCTGCAGTTTATGGACAGTTCGGGTCTCGGCGTAATTCTGGGAAGGTATAAACTGATCCATAGTAAAGGCGGCAAAATGGTGGTGTGTGATGCAACGGCACCTGTGAAGCGACTTCTGGAAATGTCAGGCCTGTTCAAGATCATGCCCCTATATGACGACGAGAGTACTGCACTCTCGGATTTGGAGGTTGCGTTATGACAAATGGTAAGGCTGGTAACTTCATGAACGTGCAGTTCGCTGCACTCTCGGAGAACGAATCATTCGCGCGTGTAGTTGTAGCGGCGTTCGTTTCTAGGCTTGATCCTACAATGGACGAGCTGAATGATCTGAAGACAGTCGTGTCGGAGGCGGTCACCAATTGTATTATTCATGGGTATGATAGTGATCCGGAAGGTATTGTGACTATTTCAGCTTCGCTGGACAACGAAACGGTACATTTAACCATTGAGGATCAGGGACGGGGCATTGAGGATTTGGAGCTGGCACAACAGCCGCTATATACCTCAAAGCCAGAGCTGGAGCGGTCGGGCATGGGCTTTACCATTATGGAGAATTTCATGGATGAATTTGAAGTCACTAGTGAACCGGGACACGGCACTTCGATCTCAATGAAGAAAACCATCGTTTCGAAAAAAGCTTTATACAATTAGGGGTTGGAGCCATGGATGCAGAGTCAAAAAAAGCTCCGCCGACCTATTTGGACGATGCGGAGGTCAAACGTCTTATCGCGCTCAGTCAGGCCGGAGATAATCTTGCCCGGGACACACTAGTTAGCTGCAATATCCGGTTGGTCTGGTCGGTAGTGCAGCGGTTTATGAACCGCGGGTATGAACCTGACGATTTGTTCCAGATCGGTTGCATCGGGCTCTTGAAGTCCGTTGATAAGTTCGACCTCAGCTATGAGGTCAAATTCTCCACTTATGCCGTGCCGATGATCATTGGCGAGATTCAGCGTTTCCTTCGCGACGATGGAACCTTGAAAGTTAGCCGTTCTCTTAAGGAGATGGCTAATAAGGTCCGCAAGATGAAGGATGAAATGTCTAAGACGCTGGACCGTCTGCCTACCATCGGTGAAGTTGCTGAGGCACTGGGAGTTACCCCTGAAGAAGTGGTATTTGCTCAGGAAGCTAACAAGCCACCGACCTCGATTCATGAGACTGTGTTCGAGAATGATGGCGACCCGATCACACTGATTGATCAAATCGCTGACGAATCACAGGAACGCTGGTTTGATAAGCTGGCACTGAATGAGGCTATCGGAGGTCTCAGCGAGCGTGAACGGCTGATTGTTTATCTTCGATATTACCGTGACCAAACGCAGTCAGAGGTTGCTAGTCGCCTTGGGATTTCTCAAGTGCAGGTATCCCGGCTGGAGAAGAAAATATTGCAGAATATCCGCGAGCAGATTGCTCAGTAGATAATGGCTAAAATGTAAAGACGCTTGTGAAATAGCGAATAGGAAGAAAAAGCCGCCCCGAAAAGGGGGGGCTTTTTATGTGGAGGGAATCTCAATATGCATTCACTTGGTGACAAGGATATGACCTCATGGTCTATTGACATGGAAGCGAATTTGCTGACAATGTCGAATGTTTTGGAGAAATGGGTGGACTGTTCAGATCATGCTTTACCGCATAACCCCAATTTTTTACGTGAATATGTGTACAGTGAGGATCTTGAACGGTTTGATGCGTATATAGATAAATTATACTCTGGTCACCTATGTAATCTTGAGTATCGTATGCAGTTACCTGCAAAAGCGCTGAAGTGGGTTCAAAGTATAGGCACGCCCGTTTTTAATCAAGAGCATAAGGTTTGTAGAATAGATGGCGTAATCATAGATATCACGGAACAAAAAAATGCTCAAGCCCAGATAGAGAGTAGCTTTTCTCTGTATCAGCAGATGTTTGCTACGATCGATGTGGCGATTTGGTCTTACGATTACGTATCACGGAAAATGTTATTCATATCGGATGCCATTTTCAATATCACGGGATATTCACCAGAACAGGCGAAGGAAGATGACTTTTGGCTAAGAATTGCTCCTAAAGAAGAGCGGCCTTTAATTCAAGAGATTATAACTACAGTGGGGCAAGGAATAAGCAATCTTAGTGAATATCGGGTCATCCATGCCAGCGGTGAACTCCGATGGGTCCAAGTCAGGATCATTCCCAGTATGGATGAGACAGGGGCAGTGGTACGGCTCAATGGGATCTTAATCGACCATACGGAAAAAAAGCAGATGCAAGAGGTTCTATTAAAAAGCGAGCAGCGCTACAAATCCCTGTTTGACCATAACCCAGATATCGTGTGTGAATTGGATCTGCAGGGCAGCATTGTAGCTATCAATCCAGCGGCAGATCAAATTACTGGAGAAGCTTTTAATAGATTCGGAGAAAACTTATCCATTGTGAATTTATTTGGTGCAGAGAATTCGCATATGATGTCTGATTATTTTGAGAAAACGGTTGGCGGAGTTCTGCAGCATTACACGGTTACTTCTGTCCGCGAGAATGGATTAGTTAACCATTGGTCGATGAAAAACATCCCTGTACATGAAAACAATCAAATTGTGGGTACCTTTGTTATCGCAAGAGATATCACTGCATCTGTGGAGGTGGAAAAGCGGCTGGCTCAGCGGGAGGCGGAGTACAGGCTTATTACAGAGAATATGGAGGATATGATTGGGGTTCTGGATCAGCAAGGGAACTTCATTATTGCTTCGTCCTCTTGTGAGAAAATTATTGGTCTTCCTGTTGGTTCAATAAAGAACACAACCATTTTGGAGTATATTCATCCTGATGAACAAGAAGTGTTGCGGGAACAGATCTTGGATATTTTTCGGACAAAAGTATGTAAGATGTTTTACAATCGGTTTATTCACATCAAAGGTCACATTATAGATCTGGAATGCTTGGGTACACCTGTTCTTGGTGAGGATGGAGAAGTAGTTAGTATTGTGATTGTAGCGAGAGACATTACAAAAAGGGTCCAGATGGAGAGTGAACTTAGAGAAAGCGAGGAACTCAATCGGCTGCTTATTGATATGTCACCTGAAGCGGTAGTACTCCATAGTGAATATAAATTCCTTTATGTGAATTTTTCCTGTTTAGGATTGTTTGGAGTTTGCAGTGAGGATCAATTGATTGGCACCTCTATTTTTAATTGGGCCCACCCAGACTATATAACGCTGGCTAGAGATCGGATGCGTGAAATCTATTATGGACCCAATCGGATATTAGCTCCTATTGAACAAAAGGTCGTGCGGTCAGATGGATCTATTATCGATGTAGAAGTAACAGCTAGCTCAATTCTATATAAGGGTAAGGTTGCATGTATCTCTATCTTTAGGGATATCAGTGATCGGAAAAAAATTGAGGTGGAAAGACAGCTTACAGAGCAGATCATTCGGAACAGCGAGGAAAGGTATTTCAACTTACAGATGAGTCTTGATCAATTCTCGCAAGATTTGTTTGGTGCGATGAAGATCAGTCACATGGAACAACGATTACTAAAAGAAGTTAGAGAGGTCTTGCGGGTTACCAATATTTGTATGGTTGAAGTTGAAGATAACCATGATAAAATATGCGAGATTATTGAGACCGAGCGGGGCTATTCACTTAAGATCGGAGAGTTCCGAAGAAAAAGCTATATTCTATCCATTAATGAGAAGTCTATTTTATTAGAAATAAGTTCTGTTCGAGTGTGGCTGAAGACGATTACCCGTTATGTTAGTGTGTTATTTGATAATTTTTTGCTCATAGAAGATCTAACTAAGGACCTTGAGTTAGCGGCTTCCGAGCAAGCTCCGACATGGTTACTACGCTTTATGTTTAATTTATCCGAGAATGAACGCAAACGGCTTGCTCAAGATTTACATGATTCAGCACTTCAAGAACAGATCATCTGGTATCGTAAGCTTGATAATTTTTTAAGTGATAAATCCGTTACGGGGGAACTAAAGGAGCAGTTAGAACAGATCACAGAAGGTTTACTCGATGTTATCTATGAACTGCGGATTATCTGCAATGAGCTTAGGCCACCAGCATTAATCAATGAGGGGCTTGCTTCCTCACTTGAGACATTGTTTGAATTTGCTCAGTTGCGGAACGACTATCAGATATATTTTGAGTCAAACGCTTTCAGGCATAAGTTAAAAGACGAGATTCTAATAGGTCTGTACCGTATTGTGCAGGAACTTTTGGCTAATGCAGCTAAACATTCCTGTGCCACAGAAGTACGTATCTCCTTAGCTAGTGAAGGGCAACAGGTGCTTTTGGATTATGAAGATAACGGAATTGGAATGAGCCTTTTAGGAGAGGATTCTATTAAGAGTATGGGGATTTATGGGATGAAAGAAAGGGTTCGCAGTATGGATGGGACCATACGATTTCTTTCGCCAGAGAATAAGGGATTAGCTGTCTTTATATCCATACCTGCAGATTAATCATGGGGCATAATAAGGGGATAGGGGTGTATTAGGCATGATTCAAATTTTGTTAGTGGACGACCATCCCTCTGTCATGGAAGGGACTAAGATGATACTGGAACAAGAGGGAGATATGAAGGTTACCCTAGCCAATTCAGCCCATGAGGCGCTTAACATGGTGGGTAGCCATACGTTTGACGTGATGTTGTTTGATCTTCATATCGCTGATGGGAATGGGATTGATTTGGCGAAGGAAGTCTTAAAAATAAACGCAGACGCGATTATCTTAATCTATACCGGATACGAAATTACTAACAAATTTAACTTGATGATCGAATCGGGTCTGTTTGGGTTTATTTCAAAAACGACCAATAGAGAGCAGTTGGTTGCAGCAGTGCGTTGTGCTTTAAGGGGAGATGTCATTTTGCCTCATACCCTAGTTAAACAGTTAAGAAAAGTATCATCTAAAGGAATGGAGATTAATGTTGACCAAGCAAACCCGAAGATAAGCAAAAAAGAGCATGAAATGCTGACAGAGATTGCAAAAGGAAAAAGCAACAAGGAAATAGCAGAGATTGTACTTATGAGTCAACGATCGCTGGAATACAGTTTAACGAGTCTGTTCCAGAAGCTAAATGTGAAATCAAGAATTGAAGCGGCAATAAAAGCTAAACGACTGGGCATATTGAAGGAGTCCGATTTCAACAATTCACTATGAAAATTCGTAACAAACAAATAGATCAAAATCCCGTTCACGGTTCTGTGAGGCGGGATTTTTTGGTCTGCGCTTTTTTTGCGGGATGACGCAATATTTTTGCGTGGTCGCGCTATTTTTTTTCGGTTACCTTAATCTGCTTACCGTATATGATGAAATAGTTCCTAAGAATTACTAAAAAATGACTAACGCCAATGAGGGGCTGAGGAAAATGAAGTGGTTTTATAATTTAAGAACAGCAGTGAAGTTAATCTCCGCATTTCTGTTAGTATCCGCAATATTGTGCTTTGTAGGATTCTATGGAATTACGAATTTGAGTAAGATGGACCGCTCTATCGTGGACATGTATGAAAACCGCTTAACACCTATAGCTTATCTGGGAGAAGCGAATGAACTATTTTTAACAAATAGAATCAATATCCGTGATATAAACACGATGGCTAAAACAGTGGCAGAAAAGAAAGAATACGAAGATAAAATACATAAAAACGTTCAAACTATTGAAGAGATCATGGGTAAATATAGCAAGACTGCGTTGAGAGCTGAAGAATTAGCCATAATGAAGGATTATCCTGAGATCTGGAAACGGTATATCACAAGCCTGGATGAGGCTATTGAATTAAATAATACAAATATTAGTAATGAGAAATATACAAATTTTTTGCTTGTAAGTGATTTGCAAACAGCTACAACAGAGCTGACTGACTTTCTGCAAAATTTAATAGACATCAATATGAAGCAGGCTCAAGGTTCGATTGTTAATGCCAATGACCTTTATCAGTCCTCTCGTTTGATTACGTTTAGCGTTACTATTGTTGCGCTGCTCATCAGTATTGGTCTGGGTCTTCTAATATCGCAGATCATAGCACGGCCTCTAAATCAAGTAATGCGCCTGCTAGGTAAAGTGGCTAATGGTGATTTAAGCGAAACGTCGAATCTGGAATCTAAGGACGAGATTGGAATGCTAGCTTATTCTGTTAATGAAATGGTTCTGAACCTAAGACGAACTGTGAGCGGCATTTCTTCTTCTGCGGAAAGTGTCTCAGCTGCTGCACAGCAAATCTCAGCAAGTACAGAGGAAGTAGCTAGTGGAAGTATGAGTCAAGCTAGTGCAGCGCAAACGATGAATGAGTTGTTCCGAGAATTATCTGCGGCGATTAATTCAGTAGCCCAGAGTGCTGAACAGGCCTCTGAGCTTTCAGATCAAACGATGCGTATAGCTCAAGATGGAGGGATCGTGGTTAAGAACTCCGTACAAGGAATGGCAGTACTGGATACTCAAATGTCTAGACTTGCGGAAGATTCCGATAAGATTGGTGAGATTATTGCGGTGATTGAAGATATTGCCCAACAGACAAATCTGCTAGCCCTGAACGCAGCGATAGAAGCGGCCCGCGCAGGTGAACAAGGTCGAGGTTTTGCCGTTGTTGCGAATGAAGTAAGAAAGTTAGCTGAGCGGAGCAGTGGGGCTACGAAACAAATCACGGGCATTATCAAAGAAATGCAGAAGAATACGCAGCATAGTGTAAATGCCGTAGTAGAAGGAGTAGCTTTTTCACAAAAAAATGGAGAAGCCTTTGAACATATCCTTACGATGGTGAACGATACCGCTCATAAAGTAACAGAAATTGCGGCTGCCAGTGAAGAACAGGCTGCACAATCGTCTGAGGTGATGTTCTCAATTGAGAGCATATCCGCCGCAACTGAAGAAATGGCGGCAAGCAGCAGTGAAACGGCAACGACGGCCAATGCTTTGGCTCAGCTAGCAGAAGAGTTAAATAGTCTGGTATCTATTTTTAAAGTTAAATAAACAGTGTCAGGGGTATTATCATTGATAGGAGAGGAGAAGTAGTGCAAAAAATAAAGGTGCTAGTTGTAGCTGCTTCAGTAACCATGCGTAAACAGATCTCGAACCTAATTTCGGAGGACTCAACCCTCGAGGTCATTGGAGTAGCTCGAAATGCATCCGAAGCGATCAGCATGGTTCAAAAACTCAGGCCCGATGTCGTGGCTATAGATATAGAAATGCCGGAATTGAACGGTTTGGTAGCACTCACAAGCATAATGTCACAGCGGCCAACACCTATACTTATCCTGAGCTCAGCTACAAAGGAAGGTATAACTGCAACCATTACTGCTCTACAAAATGGTGCAGTGGATTTCATCTCCAAGCCAGCTCAATCTTATGGACCTGGTCTATACAGCATAAAAGATGAGTTATTATTCAAAATTAAGAAAGCCGCTGAAATTCCTTTAAGAACTCTTATTCTTAACAATATAAACATCTCCAAAGTGAAAGCTCGACAAGAGAAACAAAAAAACGATAAGAGTGGATGTACAGAAGTCATTGAGCAGATCGTGGGAATTGGATGTGGAGTAGGAGGGCCGAAGGCATTAGAAATCTTAATTACCTCACTTCCAGCGAGCTTCCCGTATCCCCTGCTAATTGTGCAACATATGCCGCCTAAGTACACAAAAGCATTGGCGGAACGACTGAATCGGTTCTCAAGTGTACGGGTGGTGGAAGCCAAGGACAAGCAATCGGTGCTCGGGGGAACCGTCTATATCGCTCCAGGTAATTTTCATATGACCATCATTCAGGAGGGGCAAGATCTCAGAATAAAACTTATGAAAAAGCCTGCAGTGAATGGGCACCGTCCTTCGGTCGATGTCTTGTTTGGGTCTATATCTGCATTAACTGGTCTACAGCAGCATTTAATCCTAATGACCGGAATGGGAAATGATGGCGCTAAAGGGATGCTAGCTGCCAAACATGCTGGTGCCCAATCAACGCTTGTAGAATCGCAAGAAACTTCTATTGAAAGTGAAATGCCTGAAGCAGCGGCGAAGCTGGGTTGTGTGGATTACGAGCTGCCCTCGCATTTGTTAGCCTCGAAGATTATGGAGGTTACGGGGGAGCTGAGATACCGAAGGGACACATTTCCATCAGTTTGAACGGTCTTATTTTACTTCTGAAAAAGCGTTGGCAGGATAAAATCCGCCAATGCTTTTTTGTATTTCAGGTTGACACTTTCAAGTGATAACAATTATCATTTACGGAGCTAGAGTAGAGATTATGTAACTCATCGTATACAAGGAGCGAAGAAGGAGAGGTTTGCGATGACTTTAAATATATTGAATATGGAAATTCATGATCTTTTTGATCAATTTACAGAACGGATAGAGGGGCATGTTGAGCATAACCAATGGGAACAACGGCTTACTATTCCTTCACATATTGGTAAGGGAACTGTCACCCGTACACGGATTCGTCCAGGTATGGAGATTATGTATACGGACATAACTTACGAACAAGATATGAAGCTCTACATTCAAGAAGCTTGTCCGTTGTTTGAACTAAGCTATAATCTAAGCGGAGAAATCTATTGCGAATGGAACGGCAAGGAAAGTTACACGGATAAACAAATGGGCAACGTCCTTTTTCTAGAGGATGTTCAGGTGTATGAAGAGAAAAAAGCAGGTGTCCCCAATCAATTGCTGGAAATACGGTTAGCTCCTAGTGAACTGCTGAATTACGCCGGAGATTTATCGGAGACACAGCAAATGGAAACCTGGCTTAGACATCATCGTGGCAATATTGATCGTTATCCAGATACTGCGGCAATCCGAAAATGTGTCTCCGAAATAATCCACTGTACCTATCATGGAACATTGAGACGTTTATATATGGAGAGCAAAGCCCTTGAATTTATTGCTTTGTTTGGTGAGTCTGATGGTTACGGTTCTATTAGCGATAGTATGACGCTGCGGCACGATGATATTACCAATCTGAAGCGGGTACATGAATTGGTGCAAATCCATTTCGAACAACCGTTATCTATACGTGAGTTGGCTAAGCGGGTAGGTATCAACGAATTCAAGCTGAAAAAAGGCTTCCGCGAATTATTTGGCATGACGATCTTCGAGCTAGTACGTATAAAAAGGATGGAGAAAGCGCTCTGGTATATGGAGGTTGAAGGTTTGAATATAGGGAAAACAGCTGTTTCGGTCGGATATAGCAATGTCAGCAATTTCACGACGACCTTTCGTAAGCATTATGGCTGCAATCCAAGCGAATACTTAAAACGTATCGAACAACAGAGTTTGGAACGAAACAGGCTGTAGGAAGATTTGTAAATGCAGAAAGCTTAAAGCTTCAAGTGTTAGAACATAGGGTTCGGAATCGAACGTTATATTCTGTCTGCTTGAGGTTTTTTTGTGTTTGCTCCCTTATCAAGGAGTGCACCTCCCTTAACAGGTAGAGAAAAAGACCACTCTAAATGATAATAATTACATAGATTGCAGATAAAAAGGTGGTTATACAATGGAACAACAACAAGTAGATTCGCGCCGGTGGTATGCGCTGGGGGTTATTTTACTGCCAACATTACTTATTTCATTAAATACTTATATGATTCAAGTTGCGCTTCCATCTATGCAATATAGCTTGAACGCAAGCTTTTCGGAAGCACAGCTTATCGTTACCGGATTTTCGCTAGGATTAGCTGTGGCGTTGATTATTAGTGGAAAGCTTGGAGATATATACGGCAGGAAACGGATGTTGCTGATCGGGGTAAGCGGGTTTACGGTCATGGCAGTATTGGGCGGAGTGACCTCAGATCCGGCTCTTCTGATTGTTATTCGGATTGTGCAGGGATTGGCTGCGGCGCTTATTCAACCTCAGGTTCTATCTACGCTGCAGGTCAGCTTTCTGCCAAAGGAAAAAGGGCTTGTTTTCGGCATTTACGGCGCCATGATTGGTTTTGGATTTGCATTCGGATTCATCCTCGGAGGCACTATTGTGAATTGGAATCCGTTCGATCTCGGTTGGCGGACGGTGTTTTTTTTCAATGTGCCATTTGGACTTCTCGTCCTGCTGTTAATGCCGATTGTACCTGAAACACGGGCTGAGCAGGCGCACAGTATTGATTGGACTGGAAGCTTCCTTCTGCTGATCGGTTTGTTCCTGCTGATCTATCCGTTGTCAGAGGGACAAAAACAAGGGTGGCCGTTGTGGATTTTTGGCTGTCTAATGTTAGCTCTTTTCGTGTTGTTTACTTTTATCTGGGTTGAAAATCGAAAGGGAAAGCAGGGGGCGTTACCGTTAGTCGATCTGTCTATTTTCAGAGATCGAACATTTAGCGCAGGTCTGGCAACCGTTCTTGTCCTTTATCTAAGTATGTTCTCTTTCTTTTTTATTTTGAGCTATTATATGCAATTTGGTTTGCACTATAGTGTTCAAGATACGAGTATGGTTTTCTTGCCTATAGGGATAGGCTTTTTTCTGACTTCCTTAATCTCGTCTCGAATGGTCAAAAGATGGGGGATGAGTGTACTTAAGATAGGAGCGCTGATGATGGGTAGCTGTAGCCTGCTGCTTATGTTAGAGCTAAATGTGGACGTTACGAATCTGCTGGACCCCCGTAATATCCTAATATTATTGATATATGGTTTCGGTCTCGGAATGGCTACTACGCCCCTAGTTAACGTCACGCTTAGTTCAGTACCCCCAAAGATCACGGGCACGGGTTCAGGCTTGATCACTACCTTTATGTATTTTGCGAATTCGTTAGGAGTGGCGTTAATCGGTATTTTATTCTCCGCTTCGCTAAAGCATTCTCTTTTGGAAGCAGATCTAGCGGATTATGTAAGGGCGTTTTCCTTCTCATTAGCAGCAATCGGAGGACTTGCTTTTACTGGTTTTCTTTGCCTTTGTTTTTTGCGGGAGCGGAAATTATAGAGGAGGTATCCTGCTTTTTTTGCGCTGTGAGCAATCTAACAAAAGAACGCCCTTCTTAGCTTTATAGTAATACCGAGTGATTGAATTCCATTTAATGTAACTCAATCCAAACCTATCAATGAGAAGGTGCCAGGATGTCCATACTGCAAGTAGAGAATCTCTCAAAAGAATACAAAGGAAAAGGCAAAACGAATCGGTATCGAGCGCTGAACGGGATTAGTCTTACTGTGGACAGTGGCGAGTTTGTGGCGATTATGGGACCCTCGGGGAGCGGAAAAACGACATTTTTAAATATACTAAGCGGAATCGATACGGAGTATAGTGGGGTTGTAAGAATTGCAGAGACTAGTATAAGTGAGATGTCCAAGAACGAGCTTGCGCTTTTTCGCCGGCAGCGTATGGGATTCGTTTTTCAGGATTACAATCTGCTGGATAGTCTGACCCTACGGGAAAATATCATGGTGCCCATGGTGCTGGATGATCAAGAGGTAGAAGATATCAATGCCAAGACAGATGAGACGTTATCGCTATTTGATCTGGATGAGGTGAAGGACAAATATCCTTATATGGTTTCAGGGGGGCAACAGCAGCGTGCGGCGATCAGCAGGGCGATTATTAATCATCCAGATGTGATTTTTGCGGACGAGCCGACGGGGAATTTGGATTCCAAATCCTCGAGTACGGTGATGGCGACCTTCGCCAAGCTCAACACTCTAAAAGGAGCAACGATAGTGATGGTCACGCATGATCCTTTTGCGGCCAGCTATTGTAATCGCGTGCTTTTTATCAAAGATGGGAAGGCTCTACTAGAGATTGCTAGAGAGAATAAAGAGCGCAGAGCATTTTTTGATCTGATTCTGGAGAACCTGGCCTTTATTGGAGGGGGAGAAGATGACCTTTAGGAGAATGGCATTTCAGATATTTAAGGCGAATCTTAGAAGATATTTGTTGTTTTTCTTATGCAGCAGCTTTACAGTCATGATCTTTTTTACATTTTATTCGCTGTACAGTAATCCTGATTTTAATGACCCTTATCAAGTGAATGGGATGGTGTCGGGTAATTTATATGCTCCTTTTTTGGTGATAAGAGTGTTTGCTGTTCTGTTTATTGTATATGCGCAAATGGCCTTTTTGAAATTTAGAAAAAGCGACTTCGGGCTATTAATGGTACTTGGAATGACAAGCCACAATATCCGCAAAATCATTTTGTTCGAGAATAGTATGATCGCTTTAGCCTCGATTCTCACTGGTTTAGGTGCAGGGACGGTTTTCTCCGGTATTTTTTTCTTCATTGTTTCGTTGTTTGTAAATATTGGGGACAGTGCTTTTATACTGACGCCGGATAGTTATCTGTATACCATTAAATTCTTCGCGGTGATTTACATAGTTGTGATTGCAATCAATTTCCTATTCACTTTGAGATACAGCATTTTACGTCTTTTAAAAGAATCCAGAACCGCAGAACGCAACCTGATTCATGGGAAAATCACCGGAGTCATCGGAGTTTTACTGTTGGGAATCTCCGTTTATAATATGCTCACTCATTACAACCCTTCCGATGCTCGCATGATGTTAATAAATCTGGGAATTAGTATGTTGGGCGTTTATTTGCTGCTGTCAGGACTTGGGGACTGGATGAAACTTTTTATATCGCGATCAAGCAGAGCATATCACAAGCACCTGCTGTTTAGTTCCAATTTGATCTATACCCTTGGTCGCTCCAAAGTAGTGCTTTCTCTCATCACCTTTCTCGTCTTCATCACGATTTCTCTAAGCGGGATTATTTTTTATTTGACCTGGAATGCTGAGGAAATTCCGGTTGCAAACAATCCATATGATATTGCCTATTCAGAAGTATTCGGAAAAAATAGCATCTCACCAAAAATACTAAGTGAGATCACGGATCATGGCGCTACGCCGCTGCTTTCACACCAAAAGCTGGAGTATATCGACTTGTTTAATTTTAAAATATTTCTGGACCAGAATATAAACGCATTAATCGGCTCTGATTATCATGTGGAGAAAGATCACTTTCTAAATCTGGCCACAGTTGCACAAGGAGAAGAGTGGAAGAATCAAAGACCGGAAATGCCGACCTTTGACCTGACGCTTGCTTCCGGGAAGTATACGCTGTATTCACAAGGTATCCTATTTCACATGGTATTTAACCCTGTGCCGAATTTAATGAATGGTCTTCATATCATTGTAAACGAAGAGGATTATATGGCGCTGAAAGCGGAAAATAGAAAAGGGATCGGTATCCTTCAGCTCCTGAATTTTAAGGATTGGAAAAAAACTGCGGATATAGATGCTAAGTTAAATGCCGCTTTAGCCAAATATAACAAAGACAATACAGAGTCCTGGTATGGCAATGAGCGGCAAGAGGCCCTCGTATTTTCTACGAAGTCTAGAATAAGTGACTATCTACAGTTACAGGAGTCTGGCCGATTTGGAATCTTCGTAATTTCATTTGTTGGTTTAATATTTTTCGGCGCCTCCGGGATAGTGCTGCATTTCAGTATTCAGACCGATTTAGAGCGTGAGCGGATCAAATTCAGGAAGCTGAACAAGATTGGAATTACTACTAAGGACGTGGCTCGTATTATAGGCGGCCCTTTAAAAGTGCTGTTTTTTCTCCCTTATGCATTAGGTATTGCATTGTCTTCTTTTTATGTTGTCAGTTCTTCCAGGGTTGAAATGTCTACAGCTCTGGAGCCGATGTGGTTTTGTTTGTTGGTGGGCGGAGCATATCTTTTATTTCAAGTCCTTTTTTATCGTATATACACCAAAATATACACTCACAATATGCTGGCACATATTAAGCTACTCGATATTCCCTTAATAGAACAAAATGAGATTTCAATTTAATCCCAAATATGATAATATTGGTGCACAAAACGTGGGGGGATTCCATTTGAAAAAGATTTTTTCCAGAATTGCAGTCGCATTAATGATCTTGACCCTTGTTGCGATAGTCACTTGCTTTTATATTGGTGAATTCACCTATGCGTATGGATTAATTTTGGTGCTGTTTTTCGTATTTGCGGGGATGGGACAGCTCTATAAGCTTAAAAATGATGAGTATATGTACAATAAATTAAATAACACCGATGAGTATAATGAATATACTAGATGATATAAATTTAACAGAAGCTTATTATGTATAGCCAAACACCCCACTTTAGACAGTGCCTAAAGTAGGGTGTTTTTGTATGTGCCTATGTTTATTTCTTACCGTTGCGTTCAAGAATCATATCTACGAACAGATCAATCTGTGCGGTAATCGCAATCGGATCATAGCGGTAGTAGGTATCAAAATCATTGTAGAATAGATGATCGTTCTTCGCAGCATCAAGTCCGTTCCAAACTGGAGATTCCTTCAGTTCTTTCAGCTTATCTCCTTTTTTGTCAGGATCATAAGTGGTGAGGAACATGTAGTCAGCTGCATATTCTGGCAATAGCTCCATGGACAGCTGCAACGTTTGGTTGTCGTTGCTGTTTTTAGTAGGCATTTTTAGCTTCAGTGCGTTATAAAGGGCTTGTCCACCCCGGCCAGCATTATTTCCGAAGGTCCATAGCTCACCTTTATCAGTCAGCTCATAGATTCCAAAAGTATCATTTTCATTTACGACACCTTTAAGCTTCTCGCGGCCTTCAGCAGCCTTTTTCTCAAAGTCAGCAATAAATTGTTCAGCTTTGTCAGGCACACCTACAATGTCACCGAACAGTTTAACAGTTTCATAGATATTTGTAGCAGTTCCGTATGGAATATGAATGGTTGGAGCAATTTTGGATAAAGCATCGTAGTTATCATCATACATAACGACGATTAGATCAGGTGTAAGTTCCAGAGCTTTCTCGGCGTTAACTGGAGCACCGACATCTTGTGTGTTTGTGAGCAGGTCTTTCAAGAAGGGATTATCAAAGGTACTAGGTTCGACACCTACAACATTTGCTCCTACGGAGAGCAACTCCCCACCATAATAATCTGTAATAATCCGCTGTGGTTTTACAGGTATTTGCACAGTACCTTTAGTGGTTTCATAGCTACGCATTTCAGCAGCTGAAGCCTCAGGAGCAGTCGTTGGCTCAGTGCTCGGTGCTGTAGTTGCTTCTGTTGTTTCTGTTGGTTTATTAGATGAAGCATTGTTTGTTCCCCCGCAAGCTGTCACAAATACAGACAATAACATTATGAGTGCCAGGATGGGGAAGAGGGTCTTTCTTTTTAGCATGATAAACCTCCCTATATATGTGTACCAACAAATAATAATGAGAATCATTATCATTATTATTTTCAATTTGAACTTTATCAAATCCTAGAATTCCTGTCAATGCAATAAAATAAATGCCTCCTATTAAATCTATCTATTGCCAAACCTAGGAAGGCTCATTTACAATAGCATAGTGATAATGAGAATCAATTTCATAGAAATAGGGTGGCATTCATGAATCAACAGATATCTTCCAAGATTAGACCTAATAAAGGGTCAGCCATACAAGAGTTCCGTTCACGTCCTTGGGCTGCCACGTTAATCTTGGTTGGCGGTCTGGTACTATTAGCACTAGGTATCGCTGTTTCAGTCTCCTTTGGAGCGGCTGATATTAAACTTTCTGTGGTATGGGCAGCTGTGTTTCACTTTGATCCGGAGATCATGGATCATCAGATTATTAGAGAATTACGATTACCCCGTGTACTTGGCGGGGCCATGATAGGGGCCAGCTTTGCAGTTGCGGGTGCCATTATGCAGGGAATGACCCGAAATCCACTCGCAGATTCAGGTTTGATGGGCATCAACTCAGGCGCAGGATTTGCGCTGGCGCTTTGTTTTGCATTTTTCCCGAATCTATCGTTTATGTATTTAATCCTATATTCCTTCATTGGTGCCGGAGTAGGGGCTGGGGTTGTGTATGGGGTCGGATCATTGGCCAAGGGAGGGCTGACTCCTGCTCGTCTGGTGCTGGCAGGTGCTGCTTTTAGTGCACTGCTGTCAGCGCTGAGTGAAGGGGTAGCTTTATATTTTCACATTGGGCAAGATTTGGCTTTCTGGTATGCGGGAGGCGTGGCTGGGACGAAATGGATTCAGCTTAAAGTCATGTTCCCTTGGATAGGAGCAGCGTTAATTGGGGCTATGGTAATATCCCGATCGATTACAATGCTCAGCCTAGGTGACGATGTTGCTAAAGGGCTAGGCCAGCGCACAGGGCTTGTTAAGCTGGCAGGGACTTTAATCGTATTGATTCTGGCTGGATCATCAGTTGCAGTAGTAGGAGCCGTTGGGTTCATTGGACTAATTATTCCCCATTTGACCCGTTTTTTTGTAGGTGTGGATTACAGATGGATCATTCCATGTTCAGCTATTCTTGGCAGTCTGCTTGCAGTATTTGCAGATTTAACAGCACGGATGATTAATCCCCCTAATGAAACGCCGCTTGGAGCAATTATTGCACTGATCGGTGTACCTTTCTTCCTTTATCTTGCACGTAAAGAAAGGAGGGAACTGTAATGATAGAGAAAACTTCATTCGATTCCTTCCAAGCCGCCAAAAATAAACGTGGCTTAGTTATAATGATTATTTTAGCTGTACTGATTGTTATTGCTTTTATTATTAGTATGAATACAGGATACATACGTTTGACACCTATGGAGCTGCTTAATACGTTATTCGGTAAAGGGACGGATAAGCAAGAGTTAATCTTGTTTCAATTTCGGCTACCGCGTATTGTGATCTCCGTTCTGATAGGCGCAGGTTTGGCTGTATCCGGAGCTGTGATGCAGGGCGTCTTTCGTAATGCTTTGGCCGACCCCGGCATCTTAGGGATTAACGCTGGTGCAGGAATTATGGTTATGCTGTTAATATCTTTTTATCCGACGGCAACCGCGGCTCCGGTGTATCTGCTGCCTATGGTGGCGTTTGTTGGTGCGGGAATTACTGCTGCCTTGATCTATGTCTTAGCTTATAAACGGCATGAAGGAATAAAACCCATGCGACTGTTGCTGACCGGTGTAGCGGTTGCAGCTGGAATGAGTGCAGCGATGATCGTGCTGACTCTTCGGCTGGATCCGGAGAAGTATCAGTTTGTGGCTACTTGGCTTGCAGGAAGTATTTGGGGCACAAGCTGGAAGTTTGTACTTTCTTTACTACCGTGGATCGTAATTCTCGTGCCGTATGTCATCTATAAAGCAAGGGTAATGAACGTCCTTAATTTGGGTGAACAGACAGCTGTAGGACTTGGGGCTGCTGTAACGAAAGAACAATTCCGGCTTCTTGCGGCTGCGGTTGGTCTAGCTGCGGCAAGTGTTGCTGTGAGTGGTGGGATTGGCTTTGTCGGCCTTGTCGGCCCCCATTTGGCGAGACGACTAGTTGGACCCAAACATCAGCTCATGCTGCCAACCTCAGCGCTGCTCGGCTCACTGCTAGTTATTATAGCGGATACCATTGGGCGCTGGATCTTACAGCCATCTGAGATCCCCACTGGAATTGTTGTTGCTGTAATTGGAGCGCCATACTTTTTGTATTTGCTAGCCCGTACTAAATCTTGATGAAAGAGGATGGTCAATCACCGGAAGGAGCGAATTTTTACAATGTTGCGTCGTTTTTTTTCTTACTATAGACCCTATAAGGGATTGTTTATTCTTGATTTCTCCTGTGCTATTGCTGCTGCACTGCTGGAACTAGTCTTCCCGCTGGCGGTTAACCGGGTAGTGGATGATATGCTGCCAAGTGGGAATTGGAAATGGATTCTCTATTCTTGCCTCGGTTTGCTGGGGATATATATCGTCAGCGCCTTTATGCATTTTGTCGTTACTTATTGGGGGCATAAGCTGGGGATCAATATCGAGTCGGATATGAGAAAAAAGCTATTTGATCGTGTGCAGAAGCTCTCTTTCAACTTCTTCGATAATAACAAAACAGGCCATTTGGTCTCGCGGATGACAAATGATCTGATGGACATCGGTGAGATTGCCCACCATGGTCCTGAAGATTTATTCATAGCAGTGATGACGCTGCTTGGTGTATTCGGTATCATGCTTAGCATCAATTGGCAATTAGCTATTCTAACCTTTGTAATTGTCCCGCTGATGATTTATTTATCCATGTACTTCAGTCGCAAAATGTCCAAAGCGTTCCACATCATGTTCGCGGACATTGCTGACTATAACGCACGCGTAGAAAACAATGTAAGTGGGATCCGTGTTGTGCAAGCTTTTGCTAATGAGAATCATGAAATTTCCCGTTTTGCAGTTAATAACGAACGCTTCCGTATTACGAAGCTTATGACCTATCGAATTATGGCTTGGAATTCATCCTTTAGCTTTGTGCTTATGAAACTGGTCTCATTATTCGTACTCGTGTGCGGAACCTATTTTGTAATCCAGAAGCAAATGACTTACGGTGAATTTATTGCTTTTGTGATGTTGTCTAATGTCTTCTTAGGACCTTTGCAACAGATTAACTCGGTCATTGAGACCTATCCTAAAGGGATCGCTGGTTTCAAACGTTATCTTGAACTGCTGGAGACGGAGCCAGATGTTGATGACGCAAAAGACGCTAAGCCAGTGTCTCATCTGTCAGGGAATATAACCTTCCAGGATGTAGCTTTTGCTTATAGTGATAAAGAAAAGGTGCTAACCAATGTGAACTTATCGATTTCGGCAGGAGAGACGGTTGCACTTGTGGGTCCATCCGGTGCTGGTAAGACAACACTTTGCAGCTTGCTGCCACGCTTTTACGATGTAAGCGAAGGCAACATCTCTATTGATGGAATAGATATTCGCTCCATGACGTTAGAATCACTTCGTTCCCATATCGGGATTGTACAACAAGATGTATTTCTGTTTGACGGAACCATCCGTGAGAACATTGCTTACGGCAGATTGGGAGCTTCCGATGAAGAAATCTGGGAGGCTGCGGGACGCGCTCAGCTGGAAGAACTGATCAAATCTCAGCCTGCTGGGCTGGATACAATGATCGGTGAGAGAGGCGTCAAGCTTTCTGGCGGCCAGAAGCAGAGGTTGTCCATCGCCCGGATGTTCTTGAAGAATCCGACGATTCTCATTTTGGACGAAGCAACCTCTGCATTGGATACTGAAACGGAGTCCGCTATACAAGAGGCTCTCGCCGAGTTGTCTGAAGGACGCACAACACTTGTTATTGCTCATCGCCTTGCAACGATCAGAAATGCGGACCGTATTGTTGTCGTTGCGGAAGGCGGCATCGCAGAACAAGGTAAGCATGAGGAACTGCTGCAGACTGCCGGAATTTACAGCCGATTGCATGAAGCGCAGTTTGGAGCTTAAGTAGCTGAAGGGATCACTAGAATATAATTTTGGAGGGACACGATGAATAAGCAACTGGAATTATACGATGTAACCATTATTGGTGGCGGACCTGCTGGGATGTATACAGCTTTTTATAGTGGAATGAGAGACTTGAAGACAAAGTTAATTGAAGCGAAGGATGAGCTCGGAGGAAGAATGCTTATTTATCCCGAAAAAATGATCTGGGATGTAGGAGGCGTAACCCCAACTCTTTGCCATCAACTGATCGGTCAGCTCAAGGAGCAAGCTCAAACCTTCGATCCGACTATTGTGCTGGGTCAGCAAATTATGAATCAAGAGAGACAAGAAGATGGGACGTACATCTTGACCTCTTCTACTGGGGAACAACATTGGACCCGCACAGTCATTTTGGCAATTGGTTACGGAATTCTACAGATGGCAAAGCTTGAAATTGAAGGTGCAGATCGTTATGAGGTGACGAATCTTCATTATACCGTTCAAGAGCTGGAGCCGTTCCGCGGTAAAAGAGTGCTAATCTCCGGTGGAGGCAACTCCGCAGTAGATTGGGCGAATGAATTGGAGCCCATCGCTGCAAGTGTGACGATTGCGCATCGCCGCGAACAGTTTGGCGGACATGAGAAAAACATTGTGCGGATGAAGGAATCCTCAGTCAATGTCCGTGCGCCATATGCAGTAAGCCAATTACACAGCAGTAATGGTGAAACGATAGATCAGGTTACGATCAGCCATATAGAGACAGGTGAAACAGAGCAGTTTGAAGTGGATGCTGTCATTGTGAATCATGGTCTGAAGAGCGATTTTGGTCCGTTAAAAGAATGGGGCCTTGATATGGGCGAGTGGTGTGCGAATGTAACTGATAAGCTGGAGACCAATCTTCCGGGTATATTCGCAGCAGGTGACTTTGTGGATTATGCGAGCAAGGTTCGTTTGATCGCAGGCGCTTTCACTGATGCGGCTCTGGCGCTTAATAGCGCAAAGCTGTACATTGACCCGACCGCGGCCAAAGTCGCTTACGTATCTTCTCACAATGAACGGTTCAAAGAGAAGAATAAAGCGCTTGGAGTCGTTGACGACCACTAAGGATAGAGGCTTCTCAAACCATAAAATCTGAAGTTTTATATAAAGCGTATAGGGGATCTTATCCATTTCGAGCGGAGAGAACCCTTATACGCTTGCTTTCTATTTTATGGGTTATTAAGTCTAGCAGTCTGGAAGGGAGCAGGAATGAAGCTATCAAATAATAACCCGGTTCATAGAATTTATCTGTTAAAAGAGGCAGGGAAACGCCAATGCGGCGGCGGTCACATCAATAAACCCCAGATTGCCCAGTCCCCACTCTTCCTGACACCAATAGAAGCTATCGTTCAAATAACCATAGAAGGAGAGACAGTAGCTCTGAAAAATGGTGAAATTCTTTTTCTAAGCGCAGGTGCGACTTATCAAATTAATGCTCCATTAGAGACTGTTATCTCTGTTCTAGCAATTTCCTATGAGGTATATGGGCTAAGCAATAGCACGGAGCAAGAATTGGTCTATGGACTTTGCCGTGAAATTTTTCCGGTCAATGGGATTTTACCTATACGTACGACGAATAAAATAACCCGCTTATTCAGCGAATTGGAAGATGTTGCTGCCAATAATTTAGAAGCACAGGCAGATAGAATTCAATCCTTGCTGTATCAGCTACATCAACTGGTCGTAGAGGCTGACGCTGAAGCAGACATTACGGATAGTTCATATTTCAGAATGCTCTCTTATATCCACCAGAATTTCCAAAGGGAGATTACGCGGGAGATGATGTCTCGAATGATGGGCTTCAATCCTCGTTATTTCTCAGTATGGTTCGCAAGCAGACGGGTTGGAGCTTCACCGAATATGTAACTCATTTAAGAGTAAATAAAGCGAAAAAACACTTGATGTCCAGCAAAGCAACAATACAGGAAATTTCGCAAAAAGTAGGCTATACAGATGGACTATATCTGAGCCGCAAATTCAAGCAAGTCACCGGGATGACCCCAACAGAATTCCGTTTACGTCCCAAACCGAAGCGGATAGTAGCGTTACAATTTTTAGGGGATTTACTTGCGCTGGGAGTGAAGCCTGTCGCGGTTGAAGAAGATGTGATGAACTACTCCTTGCTTTTGCTGCCGGAACTGGCGGGTGTGCGATCATTTGAGTTGCAGGGATGTCCGGCGGAAGCGGACTGGTCTGGGCTAGATGCCGATCTAGTTATTGCACCGACCTATCTGAGCCCTCGTCAGCTTAAATGCATGGAAAAGTTGGGTCCACTAGTTACTGTGGAGTGTGATAAAATGGACCGCCTGGAACAGATTCGTTTATTCGGCAGACTGCTGGGAGAAGAGGAGCGGGCAGAGGCATGGATAAGGCACTATCATTTGAAAATAGATTTGGCCAAGCAGCGCTTGTCCTCATTAATTGAATCTGGTGAAACGGTAGCGGTGTATGAGATTAGGCAAGATAACAGTATTTATATCTGGAATTATACAGCCCGAGGGGTGTACAATCTGTATCCAATGCTGGGGGTAACTCCACCGGACAAGGTAAGGTCAGATGTTCTGGAGCGGAATGATCATTTATGCATCTCACTGTCGGAATTGCCAATATACGCGGCTGACCATATGTTTGTGGTTGTATCAGGACAAGAGGACTGGATGTCGAGAACACGTAAACGCATTAGTAAAAGCGCGGTTTGGCGCAATCTTCCAGCATTCAGGAATGAATGCATATATTACCTGAAGCTTGAGGAATTTTGGGGCAGCGAAGGGCTTGCGCTCGAACGCCAGCTGGAAATACAGACAGATTTGTTAACCGGCCATAAATTAAGCTGACAATCGTCCATAGCTAAATTGATGTATTAGCGTGTATATATGTTTTTCCGCGGAGACGGTATATTAAACAAAGATCTTAATGATATTGATTATCAATATCATAATAATATAAAGTCTCAAGGGGGATTTACATTGTACAGAATTATATCGTTAGGAAAAACAAGCATGATAGCTGTTATGCTTACGCTGGTGCTGCTGTTGAGCGCATGCGGACAAGCTGCTAATCAGGGGAATGCTCCAGCTAGCACGTCGGCTACTAATAATGATTCTGTAGTTGCCAGCACGGAGCCGGCTGCTGATGCAGAGTATTGGACGTACGAAAGCGACAAAGGCCCGGTGCAGATCCCACGCAATCCACAAAGAGTTGTGATTCCGGTACAAGACTTTATTGGTGATCTTCTGACGCTTGGCGTGACGCCCATTGCCGTTGCCGGGAATGACATCTTGAACCATCCATATTTCAAAGAGGCGCTGACAGGTGTAGAAGTAGTAGGCGATGACATGACGGTGTCCCTGGAGAAAATAACGAGCCTCGAACCGGACTTGATTATCACTTATCAGGAAGATACCTATGAGCAAATCTCTAAGATTGCTCCGACTGTCTTTATTCCTTGGGGCAAATACGACTATAAGGAACGATTGATCGAGATCGGGAAAATCTTGAACAAGGAGCAGCAGGCTGTAAAGTGGGTGGCGGATTTCAATCAGAAGCTGGAAGCGAAAAAAGCGGAATTGGCTGATCTGATCGCAGCTGACAAAAAGGTGGCGATCTTTGAAATTGCCGGTAAAGAGCTGTATTTATACGGTTCGTCATATGGGCGCGGTGGAGAGATTATATATAACGGATTGGGGCTGCATGCACCTGATCTTGTCCAAGAGGCAGCCTTTAAAGAAGGCTGGGCTTCCCTCTCACTTGAAGCGTTGCCCGAGTACTTAGGTGAAGCTGATTATATCTTCCAAGGCTTCAGCCGTGGTGTGGAGCAGGATAAGCTGGACATTCTGGACAGTGTCTTCTGGCAGAACCTACCTGCTGTCAAGTCGGGTCATGTATTCACCTACGATCTAAAAACTTATTATCTATCCGATGCTTATGCGCTGGACAAGCAGCTGGATGAGATAGTTACGTTGCTGAAGTCTCTTCAATAAGTTAATTTCAAAAGAGTAAAAGGGGATGTTCGCTGAGCTATAGTAGCTCAAGGACATCCCTTTTGCGTATTTATATTCCAAGTTAAGGGAGGTTATAGATTCCATTTGTTGCATAAAAAAGCGGTGTAGAACAAATAGTATGAGCAGGAGGTGTTAATGATGGACCCCTTTAACTCTACTATTTTGGACGATAATCTTAAAGAGCTTCAAGAAAGGCTTGGCCATAGCCCTGATATTGTTATTCGTAGAATTAAATCCACTACCACACAGGTTGAGGTAGCTGCTGTATATATTGAGGGATTAATAGAAAAATTAATGGTCAACGAGTTTGTGGAGCATGCGATGTCGTTCGATAAGCTAAGTGAAGAAAACCCGGTGGTAACATCCGCTGAAGATATCTTTTTGTATATGAAAGAAGTGGCGAGAGGGATCGGAGAAGAACAGACACTTGAAGATTGGGATGTGCTTTTTGAGGCTTTATTCTCTGGTGATACCATTCTTTGGGTCAACGGGATAAGGGCAGCTATCAGAGGGAATACAAGCGGCGGTGAGGTTAGAGCGGTATCGGACGCTACAACTCAAGTAGCCATTCGTGGCTCCAAGGAAGGCTTCACAGAATCTATTGGGACGAATATCTCTCTGGTGCGCAGGAAAATAAAAAGCCCTAATCTCTGGGTGGAGTCGATGAAGATAGGTGACGTCACGCAAACGAATGTATCTATTATGTATATTCATGGAATCGTCAATGATAATACCTTAAAGGAGCTCAGAACTAAGCTGCAAAGCATTGATATAGACGGGATTCTGGAATCTGGATACATTGAGCAATTTTTAGAAGATACTCCCTTTTCTCCATTCCCAACATTATATAATACGGAACGTCCTGACAGTGTTGCAGGAAATCTTTTAGAAGGTCGAGTTGCTATTTTTGTGGACGGGACCCCGTTTGTGCTGATTGCACCTACAACCTTTTTTATGTTTTTACATGCCGTAGAAGATTATTACCAGCGTTATGATATTACGACTTTGATCCGATTATTGAGATTTATTTGCCTTGTTATTTCGTTATTTGGCCCAGCGTTATTTATTGCAATTCTAAACTTTCATCAAGAAATGATCCCAACGGCCTTACTTATTAATTTTGCTTCACAAAGGGAGGGGGTTCCATTTCCGGCTTTTATTGAGGCTATGCTGATGGAATTTACCTTTGAGATTATACGTGAAGCAGGAATTCGTATGCCATCCCCTATAGGCCAAACTGTGTCGATCATTGGGGGCTTAGTGTTAGGACAGGCAGCCGTACAAGCCGGTATTGTCTCTCCTGCAATGGTTATTGTAGTTTCACTTACAGGAATATCCAGCTTTGCTACTCCCGCTTTTAATATGGCTCTTTCCATACGTATCTTGCGTTTCATCATTATGTTTATCGCAGCCTTTATGGGGCTTTATGGAATAACGATCTTTACTTTTATTTTGGTTGCTCATATGTGTAGCTTGAAATCGTTGGGTTTTCCGTATATGTCTCCATTTGGTCCTTTTATCGCTGAGAATCAGAAGGACTCGATCTTGCGTGTGCCCTTGAAATATATGAAAACTCGGCCGCGTCTTGTTAGCCAAAAAAATAATACTCGACTTAAGGTGAATGATGGGAAGCCGGGGAGTGGCAAATGAAGGTCGGATGGATGATGCGTTCATTTATTTGTATATGCTGCTTAATGTTGCTGACAAGCTGCTGGAACAGTCGGGAATTAAACAATTTAGGCATTGTGACTGGTATAGGTGTGGATAAGGTGCCGAATAAAGAGGAATATCATGTTACTTTTCAGATTGTGAATCCATCCTCAACAGCCACAAGTGCAGGAGCTAGCACCGGACAACCCACGGTCACTATTTATTCTTCTACGGACCGTACGATCTTTGGCGCTTTTCGCAAGACTTCAAAAAAGGCGGCAAGACAGATGTTTTTTGCACACACGCAGCTATTAGTTTTAGGCGAATCTACAGTGAAGAGCGGTATTGATGGGATTTTTGACATCTTTGAAAGGTCCCATGAGCTGCGGCTCAACACGAATGTTATTGTAGCCAGAGATACGGAAGCATCCTCTATTCTGAAACTATTGCTTCCCGTAGAAAGCCTGCCTGCAATTGGGATTATTAAAAAGAGTAAAAATACCGCTAGAATATATGGAGAAAGCCGGGATATCAATGTTTTTGAGCTAATTAATGGTCTCAGTGGAGAAGGGTCAGTGGTGATATCCGGAGCCAGAATTCTTGGAGACGCTGAAGAAGGAACTAAAAAATCCGGGATGGAGCAAACTAAAGTAAAAGCACTTGTCACAATGAGCGGGCTTAGCGTATTGAAAAAAGGGGTTTTTCAGGGGTGGCTGGATGGCCCTCTTGCTCGGGGGGCACTATGGGTACAGAACGAGATTAATGAAACCAGTATTAATGTAGATTCAAATGAGGTTAAAGATTCGATAGCCGTTAACATTAATTATTCAAAAACAAAAATTAAGATTGAACTCCGCAATAAAGTACCCGTCATTCATGTAAATGTTGTGGAAGAGGGGACGCTTAGTGAGGCACAGAGTTATATTGAGCTAAGTGATAGAGAGGTAATCGTTCAGTTGGAACAACAAGTGGCTCTTAAAACTAAACAGGAAATAACCCAAGCCTTACAGGCTGCTCAAACTATGAAATGCGATATTTTCAATTTCGGGAATGAACTGAAGCGCACAAATCCAAAAGCATGGGAGACTGTTAAGGACGATTGGGAGTCAGTGTTCGCGGAAGCGGAAGTGGATGTTTCTGTAGAAGCCTATATTCGCAGTGTTGGAATGAGATTAGAGCCGAAATTGTTAAAGGAAAAATGAAAGTGTTCAGTGAGAAAGGTGGGAGAAGGCCACTTTATGAAAAAAGAAACCATCAGCGCGAGTCAATTATTTGCTTTGATTTTTTTGTTTGAATTGGGAACGGCCCTTGTGGTACCGATTGGACTTGAAAGTGGCCATGCTGTCTGGATTGCTATTCTGTTAGCTTTGCCCGGTGGACTTCTTTTGTATTTGATTTATGTTTATTTATACCGGCAATATCCGGGCATGATTATTAGCGGTTATACAAGAAAGATACTGGGCAATGTTATAGGCTGGCCGTTAAGCTTAACATATATTCCAATCCTTCTCTTCAATGGCTCCCGAAATCTGCATGAATCAGGTGAGTTGTTAATAGCTGCTTCTTACGACAGAACACCCGTGTTCATCATTTATGCAATGATGGTTGTTGCGGTAATTTACATCTTAAATAAGGGGATTGAGGTGTTTGCGCGGGCGGCTGAGATTTATATGCTGATTATAATATTGTTGGGCTTGACCAGTTGCTTTTTGGTTATTGCCGCCGGACTTGTAAAACTAGATAACTTGTTTCCGTTACAGGCCTCGGATTGGAAGAATGCATTGAAATCAGCCTATCTAAATATATGGCTATTTCCGTTCGGGGAGATGGTATGTTTCACTACGATTTTACCTCATATCAAAAAAACCAAGGTAGCAAAAAGAACCGGAATCATCGCAATTACTTTATGCGGATTATTACTCAGTTTTACCCATGCCATCGAAATATCCGTTCTAGGAACAGAAATCTACAGTAGAGCCAATTTTCCGATGTTCACTACGATAACGTTAGTAAACCTGGCCAATTTCATTCAACGTTTGGACGCGCTTGTGCTCTTAACCTTAATCATTGGAGTCTTTTTTAAAATGTCAGTATATTGCTACGCTGCAATGGTAGTCACCGCGGATCTATTCAAGGTGCAAGACAGCAGAAAGCTCGCCGTTCCCGTTGGTATTGTTGTTTTGTTCGGGGCTTTTATTAGTTCAGCGAATTATCCGATACATATGGACGAAGGAAGGATATTTCTGAAATATATTTTGCCGTATTTCTGTGCCGCTGTACCTATTCTCTTGTGCATCGTTCATTACATCCGCAGAAAATTAGGGAGCATAGGTTAGTTTATTTTATTTGATGGATTTATTGCTTCTATTTCGGATAGAGGATGTAATTGTAATAACAAAAGGTAAGGAGATAAAAACGAGCATAGTTATTGATTCCTGTATGCTTGTAGCTGCAAAGGAGTCATAGATCGTCCGCATTGAAGCGGTGAGGTTTTCTCCTGATAAAAGGTCGATGATTACTGCCATCAGCAACCCCATAAAAGCAAGCATGAAATATAGTAATAGTAATTTCATATTGATCAACTCCATTTGCTAGATTAACCTTAGGCTAAATGTATTATTACCTCTTGAGTGTGTTTGTAGTCAAAAGAAATAACAAATCCCCTACTGCTCCAACGTTGTTGGAAGCAGTAGGGGATTCTAATTTAAGCGCATTTTATTGTATAAGCCAAGCAGCCAGTTCTTCGGTCTGGGATAACACGGCAATTGGATCATAGTACCAAGACCGTTCTTCTTTCCATACATAGAGATGGCCATTTTTTACAGCGGGTAGGCTACTCCAGATTGGATCAGCTTTGTAATCAGCTTCTGTACGGTTATTGGAAGTTAAGATAATATAATCTCCTGCGTATTTAGCGAGTGCCTCTGTAGAGATTTCCGCCCATTGCTTCTCCATAATTTCTGCGGCCACAGCTGTAGGGGGCTTACGACCCAGCGCCTGATAGACAGGCTGTCCGCCTCGGCCAAAGTTATCGCCATAGGCCCAAATGGATTTTCCGCCGTCTTCCATGATGGAAAATGTTGCATCTGCAGGGATTACTTTGTCTACTTTGGCTTTAGCTTCAGCTATCCGTTTGTCGTAATCTGCAAGCCAGCTTTTGGCTGCCTCTTCCTTACCAAGGAGTTCTCCGAAATAGGTTAATTCGGCATGAGCATCTTTCAGATCACCATATGGCACAACGATGGTTGGAGCAATTTTGCTTAGTGCTTCATAGCTTTCAGCTTGTCCAGAAATAATCAAATCAGGATTAAGTGCGATGATTTTTTCAGGTGACATTTTGCCGTAAGTTCCAGTGTCTGCAACTCCAGTAAGTGCCTCCTTAAAATACATATTCTCCAGTGTTAATCCGGGAGCACCAACAGGAATGGTATCTAGCGCAATCAGACTGCCCAGATATTCCTCAGCGACAATCCTTTTAGGTTGAACAGGGATTTCAATATCACCATTTATAGTAGTGACCTTTTTAAGAGCAGCTGTTTCCGTAGTTTCTGTTGGTTGACTAGTTTCGGTAGGTACTGCAGTTGCCGATGATGTGTTGCTGGTGTTACTGCCTGTATTCCCCACAGAATTATTGGAATTCCCGCAAGCTGATATGACTAGAATTAATGCCAGCATGAAGGGAAAAAGAAGCCAATGGGTTTGTTTGGAGCTATTTTTTCCTGGATTATGCAATTTGTTGTTCCCCCTATGTATATTGATTATCATTCTCAATAAGAACTTTACAAGCTTCACCGGGTATTTACTATGGACGGATATGATCTCAGCTTATGCAAATTTATGATGTCATTACCCGTAGCAATTCTTGAAGCTGTGCCTGTGAGGACAGTGGGTCAAATCCGTAGAACATATCAGCCTGGTTCAGAATATATACCCGTCCGTTTCGGACTGCATCTAATTGCTTCCAAGCTTTAGAATGTAGTAGGCGAGTAAAACGTTGTCTTCCCTCAGATGATGAAGGGATGCTAGTGATAATAATATGGTCAGCAGGAAACGATACGATATCCTCAATAGATGCCTCTAAGTACCCGGAATCTGTGATCCCTTTTTCAATAATTACGGAGGGGGGCTTGAAGCCAAGATCACCGTATAGAATTTGGCAACCTCTGCCGAAGCTGCTACTGAAACAGTAGGCGGATCGGGAGCTAACCTCCCACACGATAGCCGTACCTCTCTCCATTCCTATAGCATGGTTTAATAACCCGTTGGCGGTAAGACAAAGTCTGTCATAATGACTTAGCCACTGTTCAGCACGCTGTCGTCGATTCACAACCTCGGCAATCAGAGCAAATTGCTCTCGCCAACTCATTTGCATAAAGGGCAGCTCGATAACCGGAGCAACAGGAGTCAGAATCTTATTGTCGGGTAGACTGTAGCCGATAATGACATCTGGTTTTACCGCAGCTACTGAGTCATAGAGTAATGAAAATTTACCTTCGCTCATTTGAAGCTGTTTGGAAGCGGGAACTTGTTCCAAGCTATGTTGCCATTCGGAATAAACCCCGAGTTGAGGCATGATTTCCAGTACTCGCAGGCTAGCGGTGTGATTATAGTTCAGGGCAACGACCCGTTTATTCTTATTCTGGTAGGCTGTAGGTGAAACGCCAACAAGCTGCTTGAATTTTCGGCTCAAATAAGTTCCCTCTTCGTAACCAACCTCATGTGCCAATGTTGTCAGATTGGGAGAACTGGTGAGGATTCGTTGCTGGGCTTTACGGATTCTTAGTAGTGTAATATAAGCACTGAAGGATAGACCTATTGATTTGCGAAAGGTTCGCGAAAAGTGCTCGGGGCTCACTTCAGCTAAAGCAGCCATTTGATCCCGCGTGATATCTTCATTGTAATGAGCTTCTATATACTCAGTCACCCGTTCCATCCAACTGCTTGATCTTTCTTTATGGGATGTCAGTTCACCATGAAGCTCCACGATGAACTGGGTGAATAGCTGCTGGACCCTAAACGGCTTTTGTTTATCAGCGTCTATCCAGGCACTGTAAAGCTCACCTGCCAAGGCTATCAAACGAGTGGAGGCATGGTGGACAGGGGAGTTGTCATTTATAAAAATGTCCTCATTTTTACTCTGGGGTATACAGGAATACTCAATCCATATCCCCTTTAACTGTAATTCAGGTTCCATCTTCAATAAAGAAGAACTACTAAGGGCTATTAAGCTTCCGGCCATGACCTTGTGTATCTTACCGTCTATTTCAAGAAAACCTTTCCCATCCCAGATCATCATAAGGCTGGAATTAGTAGAAGAAATGTTTGAGGCTGAGTAGTTGGTTATTCCCGATAAGCTGATGACCCGAAGGGGCATATAAAAAGGATGGGATGGATAAGGCATCCCGTCAGATTGGATCTGCATGTAGTAATCCCCTTCTTTTCATTGATAATCATTCTCATTTATAGTATAACAGTCTTTCTTACTATTGACTATAATGATGCTTATGATAGTGTTTAAAATAATCCACGAACGGAATAGGGTTAGCTGATAAGAAGGGGTTGAAGTCATCCATGACGACCTGGAATTTACAAGGAACTGTAAGTCACTTATTAATATGTAACGGTAGCAGCTGCAAGAAACACAAAGGTGAAGAGGTAGCTGAAGCGATAGAAGACGAGATTGAGAAGCAGGGCGCACAAAGTCTTATACATACGACTGTGACCCGTTGTAATGGAAGATGTTCAGATGCTTGTGTGGTGATCGCTTATCCCGAAGGTGTGTGGTACAAAGAGATTACACCTAAGCTGGCGAAATCATTAGTGCGGAAACATTTGCAGGGGGAGAAGCTTGAAGATCACTTGTTATACACCTATGATGGACAATTGATTGCTTCAAATGAAAAGGGCGCTAAAGGGAAAAAGAAAAAATAGCAAGGCTTGTAAGTACCTTTTAGCTGCGGTTCTAACCCTGTACAGAGGAATATCTCGTGCAGGGTTATTTATTTATAAACAGGGGAGGATTATGATTGAATCGGATCATGACCAGACTCGTAATAGGACTGTGTGCTTAATTAAGGACATCAAATTTGACTTGCAGGGCTAACGTTGACTATGCTATTAAAAAGTGAATGAAATAACACAGTATATATGATGGTTTATAGGGGAGAGGGTACGATGGAGAGGCTGCAGGTGTGGCCAGAGAAGTTCAAAAAATTTTTTCTGAATAATAAATTTGTAGTAGTGCTGCTCATTATGCTGCTGGTTGGAATTAATATTCTGGTATTCTCCAAAATACCGTTTATTTTTAAGCCGATATCAGTATTGCTGCACACCGTGGCCGCACCATTATTACTGGCAGGTATAGCTTATTATTTGCTGAATCCGTTGGTAGATCGGATGGAGAAAAGATCCCGAATAAAACGTGTATATGCAATAATCATCCTATATTTGTTGATTGCTGGTCTCATCACGCTGGTTTTGTTTATGGTCATTCCAATTATACGGACTCAGCTATCAGGTTTGATCGACAATTTTCCAAGGTATAGTGAATTAATTCAAGAACGGTTTATGGATCTGACCGGAACGGAGTTCTTTGGGCAAGTTCAAGATAGTATCGGAACGAACCTTAGTGAGATAACATCTAAGATTACGGCGTGGGGCAGTTCTTTTCTGAATAATGCCTTGACGGGTGTTGGCAGCTTTGTAGGAGCCCTTACAGAGATTGTCTTGGCGGTTGTAACGACGCCATTTATTTTGTTCTACTTGCTTCGCGATGGAAAAAAATTGCCGGATTATATTCTGAAGTTTGTACCTACTTCTCTGCAGCCGCAGACTCGTATGGTCATGTCGGAGATGAACAGTCAGGTATCCTCTTACATACGCGGGCAAATTATTGTCAGCTGCTGTATTGGTCTGCTGCTCTATATTGGCTATTTAATCATTGGTTTGGAATACTCTCTCGTTCTGGCTATTGCTGCTGCTTGTACAGCAGTTGTTCCTTATCTGGGCCCGGCAATCGCGATTACACCTGCCCTAATTGTGGCGATGGTCACTTCTCCATTTATGTTGTTGAAGATGATTATCGTGTGGACAGCTGTTCAGCTGATTGAAGGGAAATTTATCTCACCACAGATCATGGGCAAGACGTTGAAGATTCATCCGATAACCATTATTTTTGTAATTATATTCGCAGGTAAAATGTTTGGAATTCTGGGGATTATCCTTGCAGTTCCGGGTTATGCGGTACTTAAGGTGGTATTTACACATCTTTTTGAATGGTTCCGGTTTCGATCCGGCTTATATAAACAGATTGAAGAGAATAAGGAATAATGTGGAAGGGTGAAATGTAATGGGAGCACCAATAGCAGTAACCTCTTATGGTAAGCTTCAAGGAATACAGGA
This sequence comes from Paenibacillus sp. FSL F4-0097, assembly GCF_038593125.1. Lineage (NCBI taxonomy): Bacteria > Bacillati > Bacillota > Bacilli > Caryophanales > Paenibacillaceae > Paenibacillus > Paenibacillus sp. FSL F4-0097. Next base: position 4,725,441 of record NZ_CP151965.1, on the reverse strand, counting down.
GGGGGAAGTGAACATTTGGCGCGGGATCCCTTTTGCAGCTCCACCTGTTGGAGAACTTCGGTTTCGTGCACCACAGCCACCAGAAGCCTGGGATGGGATTAGAGATGCTTCTGAATTTGGTCCGGTTAGTCATCAGCCAGCGGATACGAGAGGTACTCGGTTCGGTGGCAAGACGCCGCTTCATTCCGAGGATTGTCTGTATTTAAATATTTGGGCGCCAGCAGTTCATGATGAGCCCCTGCCTGTTATGTTCTGGATTCACGGGGGGACGTTTGTGACCGGGGCTGGAAGTCAGCCGCAGTTTGACGGCACAAGCTTCGCTGAGCGCGGCAAAGTAATTTTAGTGACCATTAACTATCGGCTGGGTCCATTTGGATTCATGAATTTGTCTCCATTTGGCCATGGGCTTGCTTCTAATCAAGGATTATTGGATCAAATCGCCGCGTTGGAATGGGTAAAGCTGAATATTGCTGCTTTTGGCGGGGACCCGCAGCGGGTAACTATATTCGGAGAGTCAGCAGGGAGTATGAGTATCGCAGCTCTTTTGGCCATGCCAGCAGCGAAGGGGTTGTTCGCTGGTGCGATTATGCAAAGTGGAGCTGCTCAGACACTGCCTTCCGAGCAAGGAAAGTACATTGCAGCGGCACTGCTAGCTGAATTAGGGATTGCTCCAGATGGAGATGCCAGTCTTCTGCAAACATTTTCTTCTGAACAAATTATCGATGCAGCCGCAAGAATGACTAAAAAGTTAACGGGTGGCTCAATTGGCATGTTATTTCAGCCTGTCATTGATGGGGATACACTTCCTGTAGAACCTGCACAGGCTGTGGCAGAAGGATCGGCACATGGTATTCCGCTATTGATCGGAACCAATCGTGATGAGGGCAACTTGTTCTTCAGAGAAGAATCACCTGAGGCAGACTTTGACGAATCACTTAAGGCGCTGGAGCAGATGATGGGTACTGGGAGTCTGAAAGAGATTGCTAACCATTATTCTTCCACCTGGGAGGGACAAGCCGAAATTCTAACGGATCTTTACTTCTGGGCAGCCTCGGTGTCTCTAGCGGAAAACCAATTGAATTATGCACCTGTCTGGATGTACCGTTTTGACGGCACGATCCCAGGTCATCCTTTGTTAAATAAAGCTGTGCATAGTGCAGAAATCGTTTATGCCTTTAATAATCTATCTCATCTAACCCATCTTAGGGCAGAAATTAATCCAACAATGCAGAAGTTGGCTGAGGTTATGCATGACGCTTGGATTGCTTTCGCTCATCAAGGAAATCCGGCTACAGCTGCGAGGTTATGGCCGAAATACAATCTGGAGGAACGGGCTACCTTGATCTTTGATGAAGATACGCATGTAGCTTATGATCCTGAATCAGAGAAACGCAAAAGAATTGTCACTATGCTGGCTTAAGAAGATTGAGAGGCTGAATAAAAATGCAGGTAGAAGGCTTTAACCATGTGACCGTAAATGTCAGTAATTTAGCAAATTCCCTGAATTTCTACACAGGAATTCTGGGCCTTCAGCTAGTTCATAGAGGTAAAACTGATGCTTATCTGGAATGGGGAAGTGCCTGGATATGTCTTCTTGAAAAGTCTGATTATATGGCGATTGCAGATAAAGGGGTTGGGGTAGACCATATCGCTTTTAGTATTGCAGAGGAACATTTTGAGGAAGCCGTCCAAGGATTGCAAACCCAGAATGTGCTCATAATTAGAGGGCCAATCAAACGGGGTATAGGCTGGACGGTCAATTTTCTAGATCCAGATGGTATACAGCTAGAGCTGCATACCTCGAATCTGCGGGAACGAATGAGTGTTTGGAACACTGCTACCGAATAAAAGATGGGTGTCCTATCAGCCTAAACGGCTAATGGGACACCCATTTTTTTAACGACCTAAATATTCTTTGATTCCTAAAACTACTGCTTCGGCTATTTTATTCTGGATGTCCGGGGTAAAGAGTAATGCTTCATCCTTGGTATTGCTTAAGTAACCACATTCTAATAATATTGCAGGCATTTTGGTTTCTCTTGTTACATGATAGTTAGCTTGACGAACCCCTCGGTCCTGCAGTCCTGTAGCAACTGCGAGGTATTTGTGAACGGTTTGAGCGAATAATAAGCTATCATTACGTGTGTAATAGGTCTCTGTGCCACTAGGATTACTTTTACTGCCCGCCGGAATACTATTGGCATGAACAGAGATAAATAGATCGGCTTTTACATTGTTGGCGAGGTTAGATCTGTCCTGTAGAGTTGGGTATGTATCGCCACTGCGCGTGAGTATAACCTCGATATTTGGTTCTTTCTTTAGTAATTCTGCAATTTTCAGTGCTGTCGGCAAGGTGAAATCTTTCTCTTTAAGCTTGTTAACACTTGAACTCCCTGGATCTTTCCCACCATGTCCTGCATCAATGACGATTATCTTCTTGTCTGTGTTGCCGGTAGAAGGTGGAGGAGTTGTAACCGGTACTTCTGGTAAGGTGGTTTCAGGAAGCGTAACGCTAGTCCCATTTAGATCCACAATAATAAGTCCATCGTTAGCATTTATCAGACTGTAGCTATTAGCGCTGTTTAGATCAATGACGATCCGAATGGTCGATGGGGAACTGCTGAACAATGAATAGCGAACGGCAGTAACATTAGGATAGTCGGTAACCGTTAACTGTCCGCTTTGGTTCTTTCCTACGGACAGATTCTGATGGAAGTCGGTTCCAAAGCCAGTATTCGGTAAATCCACGACAATTCGGTCTTTGTCTGTCATAGTGAACACGGTAGGTTTTATACTGCCGTTCACTGCAATAACCAGCTGGTTGTCGATGAAGCTAAGATTGGTGACTGTAGCTACTGAGCTATTCCCTTCAGTTGCTGTATTCCCGTTTGATCCGTTGTCTGAAGGTGCTGTTGGAGTGGGTTGTGGAACCGTAATTTCCGGATCGCTTCCCCCAATCTCAGGTACTGGAGAGGTTAAATATACGGTTTTGGTTACATTGTCCCAACCGACAGTAGTTCCTGTCTGTTCCCCAACAAATCTTAAAGGAACAAGGGTTGTGCTGCCACTGAGAAACGGAGGGTTGTCCAGTTTGACTTGTTTCCCTGAAGCTTCTGCCATCGTATTATCCACGATCAGCTTTAAAGTAGTTCCCTTTTGCTCAATGATCGCCGTCTTGGCCACATTATCCCATTTCACGGTATAACCAAGCTGTTCCGCAACAACACGAAGAGGAACCATTACACTGCCATTTACAATTTGTACCTGTGCTTCTTTTGAAATCTTAAGATCGTTGCCGTCTAGGTTGATGTGTGTTTCCGCAGAGCCGGCATAACCAGTTCCTGGATGAACCAGCACCAACAAAAGCAGCAGTAACGCCAAAAAACCAAACTTTTTCATCTGCAATCCCTACCATCCCCGTTTATTGGTCTCTAGCAATTCTTACTTTTTCTTCCTTTGATGCCGTTTAAGGCTCGTATAAAGTATAAACGACAATAGTTTCCAAAAGTTGCGCTCTACAACAAATAAAAAGGAAAATTTTCGGTATAAAAATAGAAAAAGAGCCTTCCCAAACATTTGGGATAGCTCTCATTTGATAGAGGGATTTTATTTTAACGATGTATAACCTGTTTTCTCTACCAATTTCTGACCTTGAGAAGATTGAATCCAATCCAGAAAGGGCTGAATATTAGGGTTGTCGCTTCCCGCGGTCACTGCATAAAATTCTGTTGCCAAAGGGTACTGTCCACTACGAATACTTTCCTTGTCTGGTTGAATACCATCGATGGCCAGCAGGGCTATTTCCCCGTTTCGATTCATTTCTGAGGCGTAAAATAAGAAGCTGTAGCCCAGTGCATTTTTATAGTTGCGATAGCTGGAGGTTTGTTGAATGATACCGCTCATAATATCCGCTACGTCTTCTTGAGGCGGCTTCATGAGTGGAGTGTCCTTCATAAACTTTTGCAACATCGTCTGGCTTCCGCTATCTTCAGGTCGTTGAAAAGCACGGATTCGGTTATTAGCTCCGCCTACATCTTTCCAATTTGTGATCTTGCCTGCGTAAATATCTTTAAGTTGAGCGGTGGAAAGTCCGGTTACGTCGTTTCGTTTGTTTACAAAAAATACGAAGGCCTCGCGGCCGATCGGCGTTAGCTTCAGTTCGACACCTTTGCGCTTAGCTTCTTTTTGTTGTGCAATTGACGGAGCCGCTACAAATATAATATCGGTTTCTCCTTCAATTAATCTCTTGTAAGCTTCAGGTGTGCTGCTGCAAATTACTTGACTTGCTTGAAAATCATACGGATTATAATAACCCTCAGGATAAGTAGTTTGAACGAAAGCTGAATACAGTGGATAAAGTGCGGTTGCGCCGTCCAATCTTGGAAGATCGCTATCGATATGATAGGAAGAAGGTTCGTCCAGATTCACTGCTTTGGTCTTCTCAGCAAAGGGTTCATACTGTAGCAGATTAACCTCCCGATCATCGACCATGGCAATTCTGTTGACGTACGCTTGCTTGATCTCATATCCTGCGGTCGCGAGCAGACTAAGTCCGAGGATAGATAACAATACAATATTGCTTGTTCTTCGGGACAACACATTAAATATGATGAGTACAACATAGATGGCTAATACGATTGCTAAGATCGCCACAAGTGGGGTATAAAACAGCAGTCCTCCGTAAAGCGCAGTAATTATAGCACCTATGAATCCTAAAAAGGCTATTCCTCCAACGGCAAAGATGGAGAACAATAACTTCGTCCAGAATGCTTCTTTCATAACAACCTCCTCGACATGATTACTAAACTATGGAAAAATCAACATAATTTCATTATACAGAAGTTTTTTGGATGAAGCAGTAGGACAATTACGAACAAACATGTAATAAAATGCTGCGAAACATGAAAGTAATGTGTACATTTTCATAAAGTACTGGACGAATGGCGAGAAGAGGTTTATTCTGAGATTGTGAAAAAAACAACGGAATACAAGATTCTCGGGGTAGGGTGAAATTCCCGACCGGCGGTAATGTTCAAAGCGAACTGAGCCCGCGACTCACTTGTTCTGCTTGCAGAGAAGTGACTGATCTGGTGTAAATCCAGAGCCGACGGTAAAGTCCGGATGGGAGAGGATCATAAGATAAAGACGCTAGGAGTCTATCCTTGTACGTCTTTATTGATAATGCCCCCGAGTTTACCTTTTTGGTAATTCGGGGGTTTTTGGTCTCTTATCGAGGGTTTGTATCGACAAGGAGAATGAAATTATGAGTAATGTTACAGCTTCATCATCATCTAAGGTTGGCAGTACATCAGCGCTACGCAGTGGATTTTGGCTCGTTGTGATTGGTGCAGCATTATGGGGCGTTGATCCGCTCTTTCGTATCATCCTGTTAAAATCTTTGACCTCATCGCAAATTGTTCTTCTGGAGCATGTGGTGCTTTTCTTGGCTGCTTCACCTGTTCTTTGGCGTCACCGGGCGGAGCTTAAAGGAATTGGATTTCGCCAGATTGGTGCTTTATTGATTGTTTCATGGGGAGGTTCTGCCGGGGCGACGATCCTATTTACGATGGCACTTTCCAGTGGGGATTTGAATGCGGTGCTGTTGCTGCAAAAGCTTCAGCCAATATTCGCTATCGGTCTCGCTGCTTTAATTCTTAAAGAACGTTTGCCAAAAAATTTCGGACCACTCATTGTGTTGGCGCTGGTAGGAACCTATCTGCTGACCTTTGGCTGGAGTATCCCTTTCGGACATGTGAATAACTTTATTGGGGTTAGCAGTCTGATGGCCTTGGGAGCAGCTGCACTGTGGGGGGGATCGACAGTCATGGGACGTTATCTGCTCGGTTCTATGAAATATGAGACAGTGACTTCGCTGCGCTTTATCCTTGCGCTTCCTTTACTTTTCGTTATCACTACGCTAGAAGGTGCCCCGTGGCAGATTCATGGCGGGTTTGGTGCATCGGCAGCTATTGCGGTTAATCTATTGCTGCAAGCTTTGCTGCCAGGACTTCTTAGTATGTTGTTGTATTACAAAGGACTTAGCACGACCAAAGCTTCCTTCGCCACATTGGCTGAACTCAGCTTTCCTATGACGGGAGTAATCATCAACTGGATTGTGTTCCAACAGCTGGTCACTATCCCGCAGATTCTCGGATTTGCCTTGATCTGGGTCGCTTTATTCTTTTTATCTAATCAACAGTCCAAACCACAAACGCTCTGAGCAGATTGTAGTGGAATGGTTCTACCTATATAAAGATGATTCGAAGCCGTATGGCTTTCGGATCATCTTTTTTTGTATGTGATTTTACTCCTTGCTTAGATCAAATCGACTGCAAAAACTGCTGAAATGTTTCTAACGTAACATATAGCAGATTTAATAAAGCGTTTACAATTAGGAAGTGCACAAAATGACTGTGCCGCTGAGTACATAATCCATGATTAAATTATTTAGGAGGAAGCAGACATTGAAGAAATCATTTGTATTATTTATGATTCTGACCTTTCTTATTTCCCCTTTTACGTTTGGGCAGTCTGCTCAAGCGGCAGGAGATGAGAATATTGCCCTAGGAAAGCCTGCTATATCCGATAGTGAGCTTGCAGGGTATGAAGCGGGTAACGCAGTAGATTCCGATGAATGGAACACACATTGGACGGCGAATGACGGGAGCTTTCCTCATTGGCTGGAAGTTGATTTGCTAGGAGCATATGACTTGTCAGGTGCAACCGTCATCTGGAATGCATGGAGTTACATTAATCAATATACGATTGAAGTATCACGTGATCATAAGGTATGGACAACAGTTGTGGACAAAAGTCAGAGCAGCAGTGTAGAGCAAACTCAGTACAATGCTTTCAAGCTGCGGAATGTTTCTTATGTAAGGGTCAACCTGACCGGCATCAACGGCGGAAAATGGGCAGCCATTAATGATCTGAAGGTCTGGGGTGTTCCCGCAGACAGCGCGCCGCATGAGCCGGCACAGGGTGAAATACAAACTGTACTGCCAGTACGGTTGGACACGGAAATTGGGCAAGCCCCTGAGCTTCCAAGTGTTGTAACTGTGGTATATAGCAATTCTGACACGGAGGATGCTCAGGTTGCTTGGGATGTGATCCTGCCAGCAGAGTATTCCCGTCCCGGAACCTTTACAGTAAGCGGTTCTATCTCAGGTACTGTGCAGAAGGCAGTGGCGAAGGTAACAGTAGTAGGTGACAGCAGTACGCCTATTGTCGGATTTGAGAGCATAAATGTCAGCACAATTACGGATGTGCCTGCTTTATTGCCATCAGCGGTAACGGCTATATACGAAGATGGGTCAAGCAAACAGCTGCCTGTAACCTGGGATTACCTTACTGAGGCGGAGTACGCGGTTGAAGGAACTTACAGCGTAATGGGGAAAGTTGCAGGGACAGACCTACAACCCACAGCTGATATTCAGGTTACTCCGCTTGTGCTGCAATCCGGGTTCATAAAAGGTGCGGACATTTCCACACTGGAAGCGATTGAGGATGCCGGTGGAAAGTATTACGACAATGGAGTAGAAAAGGATTTGCTGGATATTCTTAAAAGCCGGGGTGTAAATTACATTCGGCTACGTTTATGGAATGATCCTCAGGAAGCTGGCGGCTATAATGACCGTGAGCATGTTGTGGAAATGGCGCAGCGCGTCAAAGCCAAAGGGTTTAAGCTGTTGCTTGATTTCCATTATTCTGATTTCTGGGCTGACCCCGGAAAGCAAAACAAGCCGGGAGCATGGGCGGATTACTCCTATGATGAATTGAAGCAAGCGGTATATGACTATACCAAAGATGTTATGGATGAGCTAAAGGAAAAGGGAGCTTCACCCGATATGGTCCAAATCGGAAATGAGATTAATGGTGGCTTGTTATGGCCTGACGGCAAATCCTATGATCAAGAGAATGCTTTTGAGAAGGTTGTTCCGCTTCTAGAGAGTGGAGTGAAGGGAGTTAGAGACAGCCAGAGTGCAGATCAGGATATCAAAATTATGATCCATCTTGCTGAAGGTGGCAAAAATGATATGTTTCGTTGGTTCTTTGACGAATTAACGAAGCGGAATCTTGATTATGACGTGATCGGCGCGTCCTTTTATCCGTATTGGAGCGGAACGATGGATAGCCTGCAGTTTAACTTGGACGATATCTCTAAACGATATGGTAAAGAAGTGATTGTGACGGAAACCGCATATCCTTACACGTTGCAGGACGGCGACAACTTTGAGAATAACATCGCTCGTCAGGATCAGCTAGACGGCAGTGGCTTCCCAGCTACGGTTGCAGGTCAAATGGCTGAGGTCAAAACAGTAATGAATGTATTGTCCAAAGTACCCGATGGTAAAGGAACAGGCTTGTTCTATTGGGAACCAGCTTGGATTCCAGTGCAAGGTGTAGGCTGGAAGGTAGGCGAAGGAAATGCTTGGGAGAATCAGGCAATGTTCGATTTTGCAGGGAATGCACTCTCTTCATTAAATGTCTTCAAAACCCCGGTGGCCGGTGAGGGGGGCGAAGAGGAACCGGGAACGGGAGGAAATCCCGACACTGGTGGGGAACCCGGAACGGGAGGAAATCCTGACACTGGCGAGGAACCCGGAACGGGAGGAAATAATCCCGGCACTGGTGGGGAACCCGGAACGGGAGGAAATCCTGGCACTGGTGAAGAACCCGGAACGGGAGTTAATCCTGATCCTGTCATCACGGTCAGAGATTCAAGCGTTGTAAATTCAGCAAATAAAGCAGTGGTCGAACATACAGCGGCAGGACAACTTCAGGTGAAGGCACAAGCAGGAATTTCCGGCATAGCTGATATCACGCTAAGTATAGAGGATATCAATAAGGCGCTATCGACGCTTCCGGCGGATGAAAAACTGGTTATTTCTGTTCTGCCATCGACGGGAGAGCTTAAGGGAGCAGTCGTTCATCTTCCGTTGAGTTCTATACTAGAGCAGGGCAAACATCCTCAAATAGTAATTGTATATGGTGCGGCCTCTGTTACGGTTTCTACGGAAGCTAGTGCAGGAATTATAAAGACGGGAGCTAAGGAACTAACGCTCTCACTGGTTCAGGTAGCTACGCCAACCTTGCCTTCACCATTGGCAACTGGAGCAAAAGACTACCCGGCCTATAACATCCATGTGTCAGTAGACGGGACTTCTATCGATGTTTTCAAAAAAGGAGCAATATCGGTAGCCTTCCACTACAAGCTGAAGCTCGGGGAGCAGAGCCAGCGGATTGCTGTTTATTCGATACTTGCTGATGGAAAACTCGAAGTTATCAAAGCTGTGCGGTACAACCCAACAGCGGAACAGATTGTGTTTAATCCAAGTCATTTCAGCATTTATGCTGCGGGGTACGCAGAGGTGGGGTACACAGATTTAAAAGCAGCAGATTGGGCCACGTTAGCGATTGAATCCTTGACGGCTAAAGGGATCGTGCAAGGAATAGGAAACGGGATCTTTAATCCGCAAGGGGAGGTTACACGCGCTGAATTTGTCAGCATGCTGCTGTCCGCGCTGGAGCTAAAAGCAGAAAGAGGAACAGGCAGTTTTAAAGATGTGAACCTTGATGCGTGGTATAGCTCTGTTGTGATTACTGCTGGGAAATTGGGTGTTGTACAAGGACATGCGGATGGCACCTTTGGCCCGAATGATAAATTGTCCCGTGAAGAAATGGCAGCTATTTCGTATCGTGCGCTTAAGTTGGTGGAGAAAGTGAACGATCAGACGGATGTGAACGTTATTTCTTTTAAAGATAAAGACCTGATCTCGATGTATGCCAGTGAAGGGATAACAGCGCTTGCGCAGGCTGGGATTATCAATGGATTCGAAGATGGCAATTTCCGCCCGCAAGCCCATACAACACGCGCTGAAGCAGCTTACATCATACTCAATCTTTTGCAGCAATAATAGGCAGACAGGCAATAACTGTGCTCGAAAAGGCAGTTAGGGCCTGTCTTTACCACATTTTTTAGATATTTATCTTTTCGCAAGTAGGGATTGTTTGTACAATAGGGGCTATGACATTTGAGCCGGAGAGTGAAGGAACGTGTATAGATATAATTTATTTACCAAAATCGTGAGTATCATGGTCATTATGCTGATCCCGATAACCATCCTTTACTTCTATTCCAATAAAACGACCACGGATGTGCTGCGTACGGAGTTAAATACTTCGAATAATAATCAGCTTAGTTTTTTTCAGAATCAGGTAGAAAGTAATATGGAGTTATTGTCCTCGTGGCCGATTCTGCTGATCCATGATCCTGATATCCTCAGCCTTAAGGATACTTATCTGGAAAAAGGGCGTTTGAATCTGGATACGATAAACCTGATCAAACGGATTCAGACCAAAATCAGCATTCAAGAAAGCTCCTCCAATTGGAAAAGTAAGCTGTATTTATACTCCCCATCCATTCACCGTATGGTATCTGAAAATGATGCGAAATTATACGAAGATGAGGATCTGAAGCGGGAAGTGAAGTCAGGCTGGCATGTGGAGAAGATTGAAGGGCAGGAGGGTGACCGCTTCGTATTCTCGTGGTTTTCTTTTACACCTTTTATGTCAGAATTCGCTCCGGAAAAAGTCAAAACGATTATGAAGGTAGAGTTCGACAGCCGGAACATAGAAGATATGCTGGATAAATTCAAGAGTGATGGCAGAAGAGATCCTTTTTATTATAAGCAGGGAACAGGACTTATTTTTAACCGCAGTGCCGACAAGGTGTTAGCCAAAGAATTGGTAGACAGGCTGGAAGAGACCCAACTGAAACCTAGTGAGAATCGCACGGTCAAAATAGAAGGTGAATCCTACAGTGTAAATATCGTCTATTCGGACAAAATGGGCTGGTATTTGATCGACTATATGCCGCTAACTGAAATCTTACATCCGATCCTGACCTCTAATCGTTTATTTTATTTTGCGATCAGTGCTTTGTTGTTAATGAGCTGTCTCGTAGCTTATCTGTTATATGTTCAAGTGCAGGTACCTATAAGGTTATTGGTTGGAGGCTTTCAACGGTTGAAGCAAGGGGACTATTCTACGCGAGTGGAGATTAAAGGGAAGAATGAATTCAGCTTTCTGTCCGGCCGGTTTAACAGTATGGTAGAACAGATTCAGATGCTGATCGAGAATGTGCTGATGGAGAAAATCCACGTTCGCGAAGCCCGCTTAAAGCAGCTTCAATCACAGATTAATCCACATTTTTTCTATAATTGCTTCTCCTTTATTACAAGTATGGCGAAGCTCGATAATATGGGTGCGGTCGTTGGAATGTCGCATAATTTGTCCCGATATTACAGATACACCACTCGTCAGGAACGTGATTTGGTTGCGCTGTCTGAAGAGGTGGAATTTGTGAATCATTATCTGGAGATCCAGAAGATGAGGATGAGCAGACTTCGTTATGAGATCAATATCCCACCGCAAATGCGCAAAAGAGAGCTTCCGCCGCTCGTACTGCAGCCTCTGGTGGAGAATGCGGTTATACATGGAATTGAGCCCATCGCCAAAGAGGGCCTGGTGCGGATTACGGGTTCATGTGTAGGCAGAGAAATGACGCTTACGGTTGAGGACGATGGTCAGGGAATGACGCCAGAGGGAATTATAGAACTGGAAAATAAACTAAGCAGGGCGATGGATGAAGAAATGGGCTGCGGTTTATGGAATGTGCATCAGAGAATGCGGCTGCGTTTTGGGGAGACGTCTGGTTTGCGCATCTCGCCTTCTCCACTCGGAGGGTTACAGGTGACACTGCAGTGGTTGCTGCCCTACACAGACAATGAAATGGAATGACATCTAGGAGGGGAAAGAATGATAGAGCTGTTGTTAGTTGATGATGAGCCCTATGTTACGGAAAGTTTAGCTCGTACTATTCCATGGGCTGAAATCGGGGTGAAGCAGGTGCATCAAGCGGCATCGGGTGCTGAAGCTCTGCAAATTATGGAACAGCAGGCTATAGATATTATGGTTACTGATATTTCAATGCCAGGAATGACTGGCCTGCAATTAATAGAAGCCGTAGGCGAGAAATGGCCAAATATTCGGTCCATTTTATTGACGGGTTATTCCGATTTTCAATATGCGAAAAAAGCTATTCAACTGCAGGCATTTGATTATATTTTGAAGCCGGTAAGTGATGACGAGTTTATCAAAAGCGTATCCGGTGCGATTGAATCTTTGAAAGATGAATGGGAAGCCCATGATAGATATCATTTGCTGCTGTATAATCGCAAAGCCGATTACAGTGTTTTGCGGGCTAATCTGATGCACGAATTGCTTCTCGGCAGGGTGCTGTCCGAGCGGACGCTGGCCATTAAGCTGAAGGAATATGAAATCTCCTTCCAGCCGGACGCTGAAGCGGCGATGCTGCTGATTCAGCTTGGTAAACATTATGCCGCCATGGATCACCATTCGGTTTCTCTAATGGAATATGCGATCGGTAACATTGCCGAGGAGCTTTTTAAGGAGCAGTTCCATGTCTGGTTCTGCAAAGCGCCGCATGATTGCTTGATTCTGCTTGTTGAATTAAAGCCGGCAGTTCAGCAGAGATTGGAGCAAATGGCTAACTATGAAGCTGCAAGGCAGCAAGTCCTAAAAGCGGTGATCGCGAATTTCCAAATTAGTGTAAGCAATTACCTCAAGGGTGAGATTTCACTGATTGTAACGGAGTGGTTCACCTTTCCAGAGGGGATGACGGCTGCCTATCGAAGCGGCCTTAGCTCGATGTATTTGGCAGCACATGATGAATCCAGTTCCGTGCTGTTTTTGGATGATCGCCAGCATCAGGAGACGATGAGCATCAAATCGCTCGAATGTCTTTATCGTCCACCTACACTCATTCATCTGCTGGAATCCAAACAATGGGATACAGCAAGGCAAAAAATTGCTGACGTGTTCCGGGATATGGAGAATGCACGGTTTTCTAGTGAACATCTGTACGAGGTCTTTCTATCGATAACGAATGCATTTATGTATATAGCGCATAAGAGTGGCCAGTTCATCTCCAAGATTGACCAATACGCTTTAGATCCGTTGTTGACGCAGAGTATTATTGTTTCTTTTGATAAGCTTAAAGAATGGGCGTTTGATATGCTCGATAAGCTTCAGAAGGAGCTATCCGAAAGCGATCAGAATACGAAAAGTTATATTATCAAGCAGGTCCATGAGCTGGTAGGAAACCATTCGGGTCATGAGCTGTCCGTCAAAACCATTGCCGATCATGTATATTTGCATCCTGTCTACTTGTCCAAGATTTATAAGGCTGAGACTGGGGAAGGGCTTGGGGACTATATTATTCGGATGCGGATGGAACGGGCACTTTATCTGCTTAAAAATACGAATAAAAAAATCTATGAAATCACCTCTGAGCTTGGATATCAAAATCCGCAATATTTCAGTAAGATGTTCAAAAAACACTACCATATGACACCAAATGAATTCCGGGACGGATAGAGGTTGAGAAAGGTGCAGAAACCTTGTTTAAATGACGTATTCGGGCTTAGAATCGTTCCCTATAATTAAATTGTAACCAACACTTATGGAATCCAAGGGGGAACAAAATGAGCGCGATGAAGAGAAAAAGATGGCTGCCGCTCCTGTGTATGAGCATGCTTTTGGCGGGTAGCCTTGCGGGCTGTTCAGGCAATAACGCTGCTAATAGTAAAGACACTGCTGGAGATAAAACAGCTGGTGAAGCGACTGCAAATACAGCTTCCAATTCTGAAAACGCCTACAAGGATAAATACGATCCTGAGGTGACATTTACAACCGCATGGGGCGTGGACCCTGAGCTTAAATTCAAAAACGGTGAAAGCATTGAGAATAACGTGGCTACAAAATGGGCTAAAGAAAAATTCGGCATCAACATTAAGTCCCTTTGGTCCATCACAGATACGAACGGCTCATTTGGTACGAAGCTGCGTTTATCCATGTCTTCAGGTCAGGACATGCCTGATGTCGTAACCATCGGTACAGCCGACAACACAATTGCACAGGATTTGATCGATTCCGGCATGTATGCTGATGTAGGAACTTTGTTTGATAAATATGCTTCAGATACATGGAAAGAAGCGATGGCACAGGATCCTAACGTTTGGAACCAATACAGCCGTGATGGAAAAAGAATGGGTCTGCCTGTTCTCGATTATGCATATAACCATGATTACATTCTGTGGATCCGCCAAGATTGGCTGGATAAGCTGAATATGCAAGCACCGAAGACGATCGATGAGCTGGAAAAAGTGATGGATGCGTTCAAGAATCAGAACCCTGATGGCTTGGCACCAGACAAGGTAACTCCACTTAGTATCGGCTTTAAAACAACGATGAACACTTGGATGGGCGACCCTTCTTGGATCTTTGGTGCTTACGGAACCTTGCCACAGCAATGGAATCTAGATGCTGATGGTAAACTAGAATACGGCTCGGTAAATGCTGGCATGAAGCAAGGGCTAGAAAAACTGAAGGAATGGTTGGCGAAAGGTTATATTCCTCAGGAAGCAGCTCTTTGGGATGAGAACAAAACTGCCGAACCAGCAGTTGCAGGTACAGCAGGGATTCTCCCGGGTCCTTACTGGATGAGCGGCTGGCCGCTTCAGGATACCGTGAAGAACTCTCCAGATGCAGTATGGGCTCCAATTGAAATTCCAGCGGGTCCGGATGGAAAAGTTATGCGTCATGGCACACAATTCACTAACGGTGTAACTTTGATCAGCACGAAAATGAAAAATCCAGAAGCCTTCTTTACTTATCAAAACTATCTGTTCGATAACTTTGCTAATCCAACGCCAGGCAGTGAACTGGATAACGGTCTTTTTGCAGGATACGACTATGAGCTAGACGCGAACGGCAAGATGATCGAAAATGATAAAATTGCTGGCGGTTATGTGAATAGCGTTCGTTATATGCTGGTTCGTGACGGTGCCCGGATCCCGGATGCCCAAATGAAAGCACTCCTTAACCTGGCAGATGGCGCAGAGCCAACAACCCGACTGGAGAAGGACGTAGCTGTGAATTATGGTAAAGATACCCCTGCGGCTGCCAAAGTTCTGCTGGCGCAAGAGGATAAATCCTTTAAGAATATGTTCACAGGTCCTACGACCGAAACTATGAAATCGAAGATGGACTATCTGAACAAAATTGAGAACCAAACGTTTAATGAAATCATCTATGGCAACAAACCGCTGGATGCATTTGATTCCTTTGTAGCAACCTGGAAATCAGGTGGTGGCGATCAAATCACTAAAGAAGTTAACGAATGGTATGACAGCGTAAAATAAGGTTTGGATTAAGTTTAACTAGGTAAAAAGCAGTAAACGGGACCATCTCTTCAGCCGTAGCATTAGGCTTTAGGGAGGGTCCCTGTTTGCGTTTGAAGTCCTCTTTTTTCAATGTGATAAAGAGATTGCTTTTGTACCATATATATTGGTTTTGCTCGCTATTTGAGGAATTCGGGCGTTGCTATAATTTGAGTATGGTTACAGAAGAACTTGACACGATATGGGGGACCAAGGATGAGAACACTAAAAAAAACATGGCCTTTTCACTTGATGTTATTGCCGGCGATGATATTCCTGATCATCTTCAGCTTTATTCCAATGGGCGGAATTGTGATGGCATTTCAGGATTATAAGCCATGGCTGAAAATTTCAGGCTCGGCATGGGTTGGATTGGACAATTTCCGTTATCTATTTGAACGTAATGACAGTATGCAGGTCATTTGGAATACATTGATTATTGCTGTTCTAAAAATGATTTTCAATCTGGCTGTACCGTTTGTGTTCGCCATTTTGTTAAATGAGATTCGCAAGGTATACATACAGCGCACTATTCAGACGCTGGTTTACTTGCCTCACTTTTTATCTTGGGTTATTCTCGGCGGGATATTGCTGGATTTGCTTGCTACAGATGGTTTTGTCAATCAGATCTTAGGCAGCATGGGCTTCAAACCCATCTTTTTCTTAGGGGATAACAACTGGTTCCGGTTCACAGTTATTCTCACAGATGTGTGGAAGGAATTTGGTTATAATACGATCGTCTTCCTAGCTGCTCTAGCAGGAATCAATCCTTCATTATATGAGGCTGCTGAAATAGACGGCGCTAACCGCTGGAAGCAGACACGTTTTATCACAATGCCATCTCTATTGCCAATGGTTGTGGTGGTAGGTACCTTGGCTCTCGGAAATGTATTGAACGCAGGGTTTGACCAGATCTTCAACCTCTACAATCCACTGGTCTATCAGAAAGGCGATATTATTGATACCTTCGTGTACCGCACGGCTATTCTGAATGGTGAGATGGGATTTGGTACGGCAATCGGACTGTTTAAGTCGGCCATTAGCATGATCCTAATTCTCGTCTCGTACAGTTTGGCTAAGAAGTGGGCAGGATATCGCATTTTCTAATCTACCAAAGGAAGAGGGAGACAACTTATGTATTACAAAACAAGAGGTTATCGTATATTCAACGTGTTTAATACTTGCTTTCTAATCCTGCTCGCACTGATGTGTATTGTACCTTTGATTCACGTGCTGGCTGTATCCTTTAGTGCGAAGTCGGCAGCGGATGCCAATTTGGTAGGGTTATGGCCAAAGCAATTCTCTCTGGAAGCTTATAAAAAGACAATAAACAATCCGATCTTTCTACACTCCATCTGGGTATCTGTACAAAGAACCATACTCGGGACTGGACTTACACTTTTAATCACTTTTCTGGCAGCCTATCCGTTGTCCAAAGAAAACTCAGCTTTCAAGGGCCGTAATGTCTACTCTTGGTTGTTCGTTTTCAGTATGGTGTTCAACGGCGGATTGATTCCATTTTACATTGTGATTCAAAAGATTGGTTTGATGGATTCCTTCTGGGTACTTGTTCTGCCAGGTGCGGTAAATACGTTCTTGGTGATTCTGATGCTGAACTTCTTCCGTGGTATTCCAAAAGATCTGGAGGAGGCCTCGCTTATAGACGGAGCCGGACATTTCCGTACGTTGTTCAGCATTTACTTGCCGATTTCTTTACCATCGATCGCTACGATTGCCTTGTTTAGTATGGTGTTCCATTGGAACTCCTGGTTTGATGGACTATTGTATTTGAATAATTCCAAACAATTTCCACTGGCGACATTCCTGCAGACGGTTATCATTCAACGGGATATGAGCTCCATGAGCATCAATCCAAAGGAAATGGAGCTGATCTCGCAGACGACGGTGAGAGCCGCGCAAATATTTATCGGAGCCGCTCCAATTTTGATCGTATATCCTTTCCTGCAAAAATATTTTGTTAAAGGGATGACACTTGGTTCTGTAAAGGAGTAGCAATGATGACAACCACATTTATCAATGGAATGGATATCTCGTTTCTGGATGAAATTGAACAGGCACGGTATGTTGGATTACTTGCGATCTAACTGATGAATTGGCAGAAACAAGAAGACAGCTTAAGGTTAATTACCTTGAGCTGTCTTCTTTTTAATTTCCAGAAGAAGGATTGGCCTTTCCTGATACCTATAAACAAGCAACATTTCAGTATTTCAGGAAATTGATTCAGAGCAGCAAGAGTAAAAATAAGGCTTTACTCCCATACTACCGTTATCTTGGACCTGAGCTTCACCATAACCTTTAGGAGGAATGCGGATGAAACAACATTCTGCTCCCACCATCTATATACAGCTTAAAAATCGGGTGATGGTTCCCAAGGGTAAAGGTGTCACATTGGGTGATATTGCTTTTTTGATAGCGGAGCCTGAGCTGAAAGAGTCGTTGGAGACAATTCTCTTAATGAAGCCGGAGCAAAGTGACGGCAATCTGATTTTGATTGATCTGTTGATGGTTATCCCCCGGATATATGAACTTATACCGAATGCGGACATTGAACCGATCGGTGAAGGGAGGACGATTGTGCAGATTGAGAGTCAGGTGGAGAGACGGAAACCTTCGGTGGCGATGTTTGTTTTAGTGTGGCTGCTGCTTTTCTTTGGGTCTGCTCTGACAATTATGAACTTTCATGCTGATGTAAATATGCTGGAGGTACAAATTCGAATTGTGGAGATGCTAACGGGTCATCGGGATGAGCATCCCTATATATTTCAGATTGCTTATTCTCTGGGCATCGGGTTTGGGATGGTCATTTTTTTCAACCATTTATTTAAAAAGAAGTGGAACGAGGAGCCTACTCCGCTGGAAGTGGAAATGTATCTGTATCAGAAGAACATCGACCAATATGTCATCAATGAGGAATACAGCAAGATGAGGCGCCGAAGTGAAAACGAATCTGAGAATACGGAGGACTGAAGATGACGGCACCCATAGCACTGGGACTAAATTTGCTGCTGGGCATTGCGGGTGGTATTGCTGTAGGCGGCGGAGTGATCGCTCTATTTGTTGTGCTCGATATGGTGCCGCGTCTGGCGCAATTAACCTCTTCTTACGATAAAGTTCATTGGTACGAAGGCGCGATGGTAGGTGGATCTTTAGTAGGTACTGTTAGTGATTTTTGGAATTGGAAGATTACCTCAGGTCCTCTAGTTGAACTTGGTGTAGGACTATTTGATGGGATTTTTGTCGGGATGCTCGCTGCAGCATTGACCGAGGTATTAAATGTGCTGCCGATACTTGCTAAACGCTTAAATATGACACATTATCTATTCGGTCTGTTAATGGCGATGGTGAGTGGGAAGGTCGCGGGTTCTTTGTTCGACTGGTTTGTATACCGACAGTAAACAGGGGGTTATGAAATGAGCAAGTTTATTCACAGCGGTGATTCTGCACCGGAAGATGACCATCTGGAAGATAATGCTGCAGCTGCTGCAGCAATGAAGACAACTGCAGCGGATCTAGTTGCAGATCACACAGAACCTGTAGGAGCTTCAGCTATCGGGGAAAGTGAAGATTCAGCGGAAAATTCTACAACATCTGAAACTAGCCAAGACCAGCAGGATGCAGAGGCGTCAGCCGAATTAGGCACTGAGCTGCAAGACGCAGATGCAACTGCGGAGCAGGGAACAGAGCAGCAGGATGCAGAAGCGACTACAGAGCAGGGAACAGAGCAGCAGGATGCGGAAGCCACTGCGGAGCAGGGAACAGGGCAGCAAGATGCGGAAGCCACTGCGGAGCAGGGAACAGGGCAGCAGGATGCGGAAGCCACTGCGGAGCAGGGAACAGGGCAGCAGGATGCAGCAGATGCCACTGCGGAGCAGGGAACAGGGCAGCAGGATGCAGAAGCATCGGATGAGCTCGGCAATCAGGAGCCCAATGAGCCGAGTAAAGGTTTTTTTGCCAGGTTATTTGGTATGGATTCAGAGGATTCGGAATCAGATGATGAGGCACAGGATCAGAATGCTCAGGCAGCAGGAGGCATAGATAACGGTACCGGAACCGGGGAGGGTTCTCAAGCTCAACCGAAGCCTTCGAAGAAGCAGGCGAAGCAGCAGACTCAGAACAAAGGGAAAAATAAGCTGCAAGACAAACGCGATAGTGAGCATTCTAACTCATTAAAGGAATCCGTTATTTATTGGCAAGGCAATGATCATATCCCAGGTTCTCTACAAGAAACAAAAAACACGCTGACCGAAGTGATGGGACTGGGATCAAGTTTTGATGTGACGTTTAGAGAAATGTCCTTTGGGGGACATAAGACAGCTTTACTCTGTTTAAGCGGATTCACCAACGAAGATGTAACGGATGAAATTCTGAAACGACTAACCTACCTTTCTTCAGAAAATTTGTCCGCAGGTGTGTTAGGTAGCTTTATGAACGAATACATCCCTCATATTCAAGTTGAAGAGGGTAGTGTATTAAGTGAATGTTTCGATAAAGTATTAAAAGGAATGAGCGCACTATTTATTGAGGGTGAGAACAAAGTTATCCTAATGGATACTCGATCTTACCCAATGCGAAGTCCTGATGAACCCTCGATTGATCGGGTGGTACGTGGTGCGCGTGATGGTTTTACAGAAACCCTGCTTAGTAATATTTCACTTGTAAGAAGACGGATACGTGATCCGGGGCTGAAGCTTGAAATGTTTCAAGTGGGACGGCGGACACGGACAGATGTCTGTGTGGCTTACATCGATGATATCGTTGATAAAACACAGGTTACGTCTGTCATCGATAAAATCAACAGCATCGATATCGATGGTATTCCACTGGCGGATAAGCAATTGGAGGAAGCGATTATCGGCGGAGGGTGGAACCCTTATCCTATGGTGCGTTATTCTGAACGCCCTGACGTTGTTGCCTCCAATTTATTGGAGGGACGGGTCATATTATTCGTGGATACCTCACCCATTGTAATTGTTCTTCCGACCACCTTTTTTGATCTTTGCCAGCATGCGGAGGAGAATCGTCAGACTCCTTTTATGGGGACATATCTGCGGTGGGTCCGTTTCATCGGCATCTTCGCCTCCATGTTCCTGCTCCCGTTATGGATGCTGCTTGTTATCCATCCTGAGTTAAAGCCTGCTATGCTGGATTTTATCGGGCCGCAAAAGACAGCGAGAATTCCTATTCTCGCTCAGTTTCTGATTGTAGAGCTTGGGGTTGATTTACTGCGGATGGCCGCCGTGCATACCCCAACACCTTTAGGCTCAGCGATGGGTCTGATTGCAGCCATATTGATTGGTGATATAGCGGTGCAGAGCGGTCTGTTTGTAAACGAAGTAGTACTATATATGGCGGTAGCCTCAATCGGTATGTTCGCGACTCCGAGTTATGAGCTGGGTCTGGCGAATCGTATAGTCAGGCTTGTGTTATTAATTGCCGTAGCGGCGTTCCAGGTACCAGGCTTTATGATTGGCACGACGTTGCTGACTATCTTCTTAACCACTCATCGGTCCTATAACTCCTCATATATGTGGCCGTTTATACCCTTTAATGCAAAGGCAATGAGTGAAATTCTATTGCGTAAACCGGTCCTAAGTTCGAAGGAAAGACCGTCTTTTAACAAAACCAGAGACAATACTAGAATGCCGCCATCTCAAGAGAATGAGTAACAATCGTAGGAAAATACAAAACTACTGCAAATTAGTCCATTCAATGGAGTTCCCACTGTCTGTTATACTGAATACACTAAGACAGGGTGGAACCTTGATATTCCACAGAAATTGGAGGACTAAAGAATGTTTCTACACGGTACTAGCCGCATTAACGATGCTGGGCATTTGGAGATCGGCGGATGTGATGTAACTGAATTGAAAGCGGAATATGGAACCCCGCTATATATATTGGACGAGCAATTGGTTAGACAACGTTGCCGGGAATATATGGATGCTTTTAAAGCCTCCGGCCTTGGTTTCCAAGTAGCTTACGCAAGCAAAGCGTTTTCAGTAATGGCAATGGTTCGTTTGGCTGATGAAGAAGGTTTGTCACTGGATGTTGTATCTGACGGCGAACTATATACAGCTTTGCAAGCTGGCTTCCCGGCAGAACGTATTCATTTTCATGGCAACAATAAGACATCTGAAGAGATTGAAATGGCGATTGATGCCAAAATCGGCTGCTTTGTAGTCGATAATCTGGTAGAGCTTAACCTTTTGCAGTCCATTGCCGCACGTAAAGAAGTTAATGTGAACATCTTATTGCGGGTGACACCAGGTGTAGAAGCGCATACTCATGAATATACCGCAACTGGCCAGACGGATTCCAAATTCGGTTTTGATATCGGTAACGGATCGGCCTATGAAGCAGTGAAAGCAGCAGTCAGCAAAAAGAATATCACGCTGCTTGGTGTGCATTCCCATATTGGTTCGCAGATCTTTGAAACCGATGGTTTCCAGCTGGCTGTTGAGCGTGTGGCAACTTTTGCCCGCAGTGTTAAAGAAGGCTTGGAAGTGGACTTCCGTGTAGTCAATCTTGGCGGAGGTTTCGGCATTCGTTATGTTGAGGGAGATACCCCACTACATGTTTCTGAATATGTTGCAGCGATTACGGATGCAGTGAAGACTCATTTTGCGGGAATTTATAGTGCTTTGCCGGAAATTTGGGTGGAGCCGGGCCGTAGTATTGTTGGAGATGCAGGTACTACATTGTACACTGTAGGATCTAACAAGGACATTCCTGGCGTGCGTAAGTACGTTGCTGTTGATGGTGGAATGACCGATAATCCACGCCCTGCTTTGTATCAGTCTAAATACGAGGCATTGCTTGCTAACCGTGCTAACGAAGACGCAACTGAGACTGTCTCCATCGCTGGTAAATGCTGCGAGAGCGGAGATATGTTGATCTGGGATGTAGAGCTGCCGAAGGCTGAAAGCGGCGATTTGTTGGCTGTAGCCTGCACAGGTGCGTATAATTACTCCATGGCCAGCAACTATAACCGTCTTCGCCGTCCGGCTTTAGTATTCGTACAGAACGGACAAAGCGATCTTGTAGTGCGTCGTGAAAGCTATACGGATCTTATTGCCAACGATATTGTTCCAGAGCGTATCGCCAAACAGACAGTTGTTGCTAAGTAAAAGCCTGCTGCTGTAAGGTGGGTAAGGTTGAGCAGCATACAGAGCAAGCAGGAAAGTCTCCTGCTTGCTTTGCTTTGTGCGTGGTTTCATAGTAATATAATTGAGGTATTCTAAATTTGTTAATTTTGAAAGGGGTCATTTACATATGGCAAAGCAAGCGAAAATCACTCTAGAAAATGGCGGCGTAGTGCTGCTGGACTTGTTCGATCAAGATGCACCTAACACTGTAGCCAACTTTGAAAAGCTGGCAAAAGAAGGTTTCTACAACGGATTAACATTCCACCGTGTTATCCCTGGTTTCGTTGCTCAAGGCGGATGCCCTAACGGAACTGGATCTGGCGGTCCAGGATACACAATCAACTGCGAAATTAACCCAAACAAACACGAACGCGGAACACTTGCTATGGCACATGCGGGTAAGAACACAGGCGGAAGCCAGTTCTACATCTGCTACGCTCCACAACCACACTTGGATGGAGTACACACTGTGTTTGGTAAAGTAGTAGAAGGCATGGATCTTGTTGATGCTTTCAAAGGACGCGACAAAATGACTTCGGTAGAAATCATCGAAGCTTAAGATTTAATAGTTAAAAAGCCAGTCTCCGAATATCGGGGCTGGCTTTTTTGTGTTGTTAAAGAATCCGCCTAACCTGTGTACGCCGCGAATTGCGCCGTTCTGGCAGCCAGAAGAATATCAAATACATGGCAAGAAACACAGTGAAGGCAAACAGCTCTTCAACAAGCAGGTAATAAGGATAAGGTCCAAAATAATCCAATACGGAATAGGTGCTAGGCTTCTGGGATAGGAACATGTAGTTTGAGCCTAGGAAGTAATTAGCAGTCCAGATGCAGGCAGCCACAATATTGAGGCCAAGCATGGTGATGAGTAACGATCTCCAAGTCGGCTTGTAGCCCTCAATCCAGGTCATATAAAGAGACGCCAGAATAATAGAACCATGAGCTATAAAAAACAGGAGAAAGCGGAAATGAGGGAACGGATAAACTAGGTTAGGGGTAAGCAAAGCAATAAATGCTCCGCCGATCCCGGCAAAGTAGAGAAAGGAATAAAGGGTTCGACTGCGTGAAATTAACATGATAATAGACAGCAGTAGAGTGATTCCACAGAGCTCGAACGGTAATGAGGAGCTGGAGCGCCAGATGTTCTGAGAGATGTACCACATTTGCAGCCCGGCTTCTGAGACTACAAGTAGAATGATTAGCAGCAAACGCACACTTTGCCGAAGTCTTGAATCTGCACGAATTTCAAACCGTAAGCCATAGAGCAGTAGACAACTTAACGTAATGATAGACAGCGCAACCCAATGCGAAGATGAGAACATGATGAAATCCTCCGCGTGCTGGCGATCAAAAAAAGATGAAAGCTGCATAGACAAACCTCCTTTGAACGTGAAAACATCCATCAAAAATAAAGTTTGAGAATTTTAATAATATTGATTCTAGATATCCATAAATTGGGTATATATGTATATGTTCTGTCAACTCCACCACATAAGGAAGACTTTTCATTATATTAACATAAGATGGGGCGCTGGGTGCGGAATTACATATGAAGCTTTTGAACAAACAGGGGTGGAAAACAATTAGAACAAGAAAATGGAGGCAAAAAGAACATGTTTAAGAAAAAAATAAGTGTAATGGTCATTATTTTGATGCTTGTGGCACAATATGCCTATGGCATCGGATTTGCTCCGCAAGTAAAAGCGGCTGCGATTGATGACGAAAGAAATATCATCACCAGTGTTTCGATGGCTGTTTACGGGCCGGATGGAATCACAGTCACGAATAGCGTATACGAACAAGATGCTAATGTTACCTTGGATTATAATTGGTCTCTTCCTAAAAATCATAATTACAAGCAGGGCGACACTTTTACTTTTCAGCTACCGGAACAGTTCCAGCTATTTAATGATTTTAACGGACCCTTAGTCTCTGAGGATGGAGATGTAGGGAGCTTTGAAGTCAGGCAAAATTCACATGAAGTGATAATGACTTTTAATGACTACATAGAAATGCATGATGACGTGCAGGGAACGCTGCGGTTAAATACTAAATTCGATAAACAGAAAATCTCGGGCAGTACTATTCAGAATATTTTATTTCCCGTGAGCGGTGGCGTTCAGACAGTGACAGTGAATTTTAAGCCAAGTGTTGGATCGACCATAGAGAAGAGAGGTATTCCCGAAGGCTTCAATGCGAACCAAATATTATGGACTGTTGATGTCAATAAGTCTTTGGAAGCCGTGGGGAATGCCATTGTGACGGACCCCATCCCTTCAGGCTTATCATTAAATACTCCAGTCACTGTGAGCGTGTATCAACTGAGCATTCAATTGGATGGTTCAGTAACGGAAGGAGCATTGCTCGACACAAGCAAATACTCTGCAGAGCTCTCCGGAGGGTCACTGATTGTCCGTTTTACGGAGCCTGTGATTAAAGAGGCTTACCGTATTGTATATTCCACAGGGATTACTAATGACCATCAGCTAAGCTTCACCAATACTGCAACTTTTTCAGGAGATGGGCAAGAGCCTGCCAGCTCCTCTGCCACAGTGAGTGTAGAACGTGGAGGAAGCTTGAAAAAGTATTCCACAAGCTATGATGGGGGCAAGCAGATCATTTCCTGGGCAATTGAATATAACTACAGTGAAAAGAACATCCCGCAAGGAAACGCTGTGTTAACAGATTTGTTCGATGATTCTCAAGAGCTGGTAGCCGATTCATTAAAAGTATATGCTGTGCAGCTGGATTCTTCCGGTGGTGCAACGTTAGGCAATGTTTTGACAAAGGATGTTGACTACACGGTTGTTTCCACCTCAGACGTTCATAAGGCTGGATTTGTATTGCAATTTGTACACGATGTTACTTCACCATATCGAATCGAATATAAGACAAAAGCGATAAAGCGCGTGTTTGAGGATGTCACCATAACTAATACAGTCTCCGATAGTACGTATAGTAATCAGGCTACCCGATTAATCCGGTCTTCCATTCTTTATAAGACTTTATCAACCGTAGATTATCAGAATAAAACATTGGGCTGGAAGGTCACATTGAATAGTGACAATTACCCGATGAGCCATGTTGCAGTTACCGAATCCTTCCCATTTGGCGGCCTAAAGTTTATTCCGGAATCACTGGTGATTAGAAATCTGAATGGAAATGTTTTAAATCCGAATAACTATAATCTAGTATACAACTTACCTGTCGAGCCTAATAAAGGCTTCAAGGTAGTGTTTAATTCACCAATATCTGGACTTTACACGATTAGCTATTCTACAGAATTTAACAAGGATTGGATTTGGGCTAAAACTGAAAATTTCAACAACAAAGTTCGCTTAGACTGGATGGACTCTACTGAAGCCTTACGCACGATAGAAGCAGAAGGGTTATTCATTCCTAGACCTGAAGCGAAAAACAATGGATTTAAAGGGGGAGCCTACGATGCTTCAACTAAAGAAATTACTTGGACGATAGGCGCCAATTATAACGGCAAAACCCTCGAAGCTCCGGCGCTTGCAGATATTTTAAAATCAGGCCAGACCTTGGTTCCTGGTTCACTTAAAGTTTACACTATGAATATTGCAAAGAATGGTGACCCTACCATGGGTACAGAAGTGAATCCTAATAAATATACCCACAGCGTAAATAGCGATAATGAATTAAAGGTTATTTTTACAGAAAAGATTAACTCCGCTTTCTACATTGAATTTAACACAAGTCTTGAAGGGCAAATAATAGGCACTACTATTGATAATAAAGCTACTCTCTATGATGGAACAAAAATGGTTTCCAAAGATTTGACCGCCTCCGTAAAAATTCCTTTTGGAGAGGATTATGTGCTGAAGGACGGTACACAAAACGGGGATAAAATCGACTGGAGCCTGCAAATTAACCGGGGGCAGTCTACTGTAAAGGATGCTTTAATCAAAGATACTCCTAGTGCTAATCAAATTTTGCTGCAGAATTCATTCCATCTATATCCTACGGCTGTAGCTGTGAACGGAGATATCACGAAAAGCGGCCCTGAATTGATTCAGGGTATTGATTATAGCGTAGTTATTACAACGGATGCCGATGGAAAACAATCCTTTGAGTTAAGCTTTGCCAAGGAAATCAGCAGGGCTTACATTCTCGAATATCAATCCCTGATTGTGGCTAACACTGGAGACAAAGTAATAAATACTGTACATTTCAGTGGTTTTAACGGCAGCGAAATAAGTAAAGAGACCTCCAAAGAAATTATTGTCGGGGTCTCCAGCGGTTCTGGCACAGGCAGCGGGGTTAGAGGCACCCTCAATATTAAGAAGCTAGATGCTGCAGATAACTTAAAAGCGCTTGGTGATGCGACTTTTGCATTGTATCGACTAAATGGAGCGGAACGTGTATTGATTAACAGTCTAACTACAGATGCAGAGGGTACAGCTACATTCAATAAAATATGGCTGGGTAGCTATGTATTGGTGGAGACAGCAGCTCCAAATGGTTACGTGCTCGATACATCCGAGCATCCAGTGGAGATTCGTTCCTCGTCAGCGATTCAACTGGTGATTACGAATCAAAAAGCAGTGGAGCCAACGCCTACGGCAACACCAGAACCAACCGATGCTCCAACAACAACACCAGAGCCAACCGTAATACCTGCACCATCAACAACGCCAGAACCGACGGTTTCTCCATCACCAGAAGCGACTACTGCACCTACACCAATCCCTACAAGCAGCACATCTGGAGGTTCGGTGGTACCCACGTCTACAAGTTCGCCCGTACCAGGGGTAATTATTAATGATCCAGCTGTTCCTGCTGGTCCTGGAATTGCCGCCGATCTAGGATCCGCGACATCAACCGATGAGGGAATTCCTGAGCAAGAGATAACCGAAGATGAAATTCCTTTAGGAGAAGTTGATATCGATGATGAAGAAGTACCAAAGGGTACGGTGAACAATAGCACTTCGGTTGCTCCTCAGCTGCCGAAGACAGGTGAGAATAGTCCAATGCCACTGTATCTGTCGGGAATTGGGTTGATAACGATAGGCTTTGTTTTGAACCGAGTATTTAGACGTAGGGGTAAGACGGAGTGATTGAGATTAGTGTGATTTAAGCTTTTATGCAAAAGCACCCAGCATGATAAATGCCGGGTGCTTTTGTGCTTTTTTTGAAAAATTTATGGCTGATTCTTAAGTGTACCGGGACTAAAACTTTTCCTCCTGGCAGTAGTGGCGCAGCATCAATGGTGAGAGCTTTCCCGTTCACGAGTGCTTTGACACTGCCCACAGTCATAGTAACGGTGTTCTCGGCGTGCTTAAGCTAAAGATCAGTAGCGGTCGGCGATGCTTAGCTGTCGCGGTATGAATGAAATGGCCCCTAGCATAGTTAAATAAGATGGATAATAATATTAGAGGAATTCCTCACTTATAGCAGAGTTGGTATGAAATGATCTTAAGGCTTTATGTTATGAAATCTTATCATTTTCTTAATGGATGAGATTGTACAAAAAATCCCCGCAAGCATCATTCGCTCACAGGGAAAGAGGTTTCAAATTCAGTTTGTTTGCGTGTGCTTTTGGCTGTAATGGTTCCGCCGTGAAGCTCTGCAATACTCTTGGCTATGGCGAGCCCTAAGCCACTTCCGCCTGTCTCTCGGGAGCGGGATTTATCGACACGATAAAAGCGTTTAAATAAGTGGGGGAGGTCGGATGCAGGGATAGGAGTACCATAATTCGTACATACAGCAACTATTCTACCGTCTTTTCTAACAACAGAAATGTCTAGAATTTTTCCTTCCTTTCCGTATCTTACGGCATTGGTAAATAGGTTCTCATACAATCGCACCAGCTCGTCCGCATCTCCGTTGATGATCAGAGGAGCTGTATCCGTATGAATGCGGTAGATCATATCTGCTTGTTCCAGTACGGGTGCAAATTCCTCAATCAGCTGTTCGAGCAGCTTGCCGAGATCTACAGGCTCAATATTTAGCGGTAATCCGCTGCTGCTGACGCGTGTGTATTCAAATAAATCGTCGATTAGCTTTTTAAGAGTCAGAGATTTCTCATAGGCAATATTCACATAATAACGCAGCTCAACCTCGTTTTTATAACGATCCTTCTCCACATATTCAAGGAATCCGAGAACAGAGGTTAGTGGGGTTCGGAGGTCATGGGACACACCTGTGATTAGGTCATTTTTGGCTTTTGCAGCGGCTCGTTCTTCCTCTATAGCAGATTTTAGCTTGCCAGCCATTGTGTTCATATTTTCAGCGAGCTTTCCGAGTTCATCCGTACCTGATACCGGCACCTTGAAAGACAAATTGCCATCCGCAATGGCCTGAACTCCGCTCGTAATGTTATGAAGATTCTTAGTTGTATTTCTGGACAGTTTTAGGATGAAAAAAATAAATAAAGGAATCCCTATAAGAATTACAACTGGCGTCGATCCAATAGTATTGATCACCCAGAGAATGAGTCTGACTCCCCAAAAGGAGCGCGAAGGATTTAACCACAGCAATAGTGAAGTGCCATAATAGCTGCCCATTAAGATTAAAGCGGTGAGTGCTAGGCTTGTTAAGCTGAAGCCAACTATTTTCCAGGATAGGGTATCGAATCGTTTAAAGTTCAACTAGAAGGACCTCCTTTTTCCAGTTTGTAGCCAACGCCCCATACCGTTTTTAAGTATTGTGGTTTACGCGGATCTTCTTCTATTTTTTCTCTGATTTTACGAATATGCACCATGAGTGTATTGGTGCTTTCCAGGAATTGTTCTTTCCATACTTTGGCGTAGATCTGCTCCATGCTTAGGACTTGTCCTCTATTACGGGCGAGCAGCTCTAGAATCGCAAATTCTCGCGGGGTAAGTTTAACTGGCTGATCATCCACACTAACTTCATGCGTAACCGAATTAATAACCAAGCCATCAATGATGACTTCATCCTGTTTGGCGTTTAGATCTGCCATGTAATTTCGAGTTCTGCGCAGCTGGGATTTAACACGGGCAACTAACTCCAGCGGACTAAAAGGTTTCGTAACATAATCATCTGCACCTACGCTAAGTCCGGTGATTTTATCAAGTTCCTGCCCTTTAGCAGATAACATGATGATCGGAAATTTTTGCGTTTCACGAATTTTAATACAAGCCTCAATGCCGTCCATATTAGGCATCATGATATCAAGAACCATTAGGTCTATAGTCTCTCTATTGATAATTTCGAGTGCTTCCAGCCCGTCTCTGGCAGTTAACAGCCGGTAGCCCTCGTTCTCCAGATAGATCTGCATTAGTTTAATAATCTCGGCTTCGTCGTCCACCAATAGCAGCGTTGCGTTGTGCATTTCTCAGCGTCCTTTCTTGCTTGTAAAGCAATCTTGCTATAAGAAGTATACAACATTTTCTTGTTTGGAAGCCTCATTTGAAGACCGGTGAAGGCAAAGGAACTGTATAGCAGCTCATAAATTAGTGGAATAAAAGACCAAATCGCCCACAGCATTATGCCAGTTTGTTTTTTCTTTTTAGCTTGCTCTGATCGCTGTGCCTCAATCCATGTTTTGATCTGTGATAATACATTCCCAGCCATGCCCCTAACATGCAGTTCTGGAATCTTTTTTAAGAGTTGTCATGATAGAAATCTTCCTTCCTTGTAGTGCTTAAACCCTATTTAACAGGAGACTTCTTAACAACGCTGGCAGATAAAAGTAAAGGGAAACTTAATAGTTTCTTAACAAGTCTTAAGAATTAGGAAGCTACTATGCTATAATAATTTCAAATTAAATATGTTGGGGGTAATTTGGAATATGTGGAAGGAATTTAAAGCTTTTGCCTTGAAAGGAAATGTTCTTGATTTAGCGGTTGCGGTCATTATTGGAGCTGCATTCGGAAAGATTGTAACTTCATTAGTAAATGACATTATTATGCCAATTGCAGGTTTGCTTACTGGTGGGATAGATTTGAAGGATCGGGTGCTTGAAGTCAGTACGGACCTGAAAATACCTTATGGACTATTTTTACAATCGGTTGTGGATTTCTTTATTATTTCATTTTCCATTTTTCTGGTTATCAAGCTGGCCAATAAATTTCAGCGCAAAGAAGCCGTTAAAGTTGAAGTGGTGGAGACTCCAGCACCTGCAGAGGATATCGTGCTGCTTACGGAAATTCGTGATCTTTTGAAACAACAAGAACGTGGTTTGTAATCATGAAATATAACCAAGAAGCGCCAGGAGTCCTTGCCCTGGCGCTTCTTGGTTTCCTTTTATAAACTCAGTACAATCTATAATCTAGTTACAAATTTTAAGTAAATATAATAAACGCACTTGCATTTCGCTGGTGTAAGTGATAATTTTGTTAGTAAGGAAAACTTGAACCTCAATTAAATAAAGGATCAATCCTTCAGGGCAGGGTGTAATTCCCTACCGGCGGTGATGCTGTTGTAGAAGTAACTTATTAAGTTCATCTACAGTGCTCAGTCCGCTACCCGGCTCGCGTTGTTGACGCGAACGGTGGACCTGGTGAAATTCCGGGACCGACAGTATAGTCTGGATGGAAGAAGGAGAGGTTGACCGCTTGTCTGCAATGGACTGGCGGATCGCAGTGTTTTCATATAATTATGTGCGATATTTCACAATGCCCGTCGATTGACGGCTATTTAAGCACACTTTTATTTGGACTGCCGATTAACTCTCGCATAACCCATCTTGAACTCCTCCTGGAGAATGAGATGGGTTTTTCTGTTTTTTTAGCTTAAGAATAGACAGCAGTGGATAGGAGGAAGAGATGGACAACATGAATGATGAGTTTTATATGTCGCTAGCACTGGACATGGCCGAACGTGCCCAAGGGCAAACGGGAATTAACCCTGTTGTTGGTTGCGTTGTGGTGAAGAATGGAGCAATGATTGGACTCGGAACTCATTTGCAGCGAGGTACGGGGCATGCCGAGGTGCACGCTTTGAATATGGCAGCTGGGCAGGCACAGGGCAGTACGGCATATGTCACACTAGAACCGTGTAGCCACTATGGAAAGACTCCACCTTGCAGCCAAAGGCTGATCGATGAAGGGGTAGCTAGAGTTGTGGTTGCTTGTGAAGACCCCAACCCACAGGTGGCAGGAAGAGGAATCCAAATGCTGCGAGACCAAGGGATTGAGGTCGAAGTTGGTTTGCTGCGTGATCGCGCGCTTCGATTGAATGAGCGTTTTATCAAATATATTTTGACAAAACAACCTTTTGTTACGCTGAAGAGTGCTAGCACGCTTGATGGCAATCTGGCTACCAAATCTGGTGACAGTAAATGGATTTCGAATGGGGAAGCGCGGGAGATCGTACATACGCTGCGGCATCGGCATCAGGGCATCATGGTCGGTGTGAATACAGTGATTGCTGATAATCCCTCTCTGACAACAAGAACAGAAGTGCCTGGCATTAACCCGACGCGGATCATCATTGATTCCGGGCTACGTATTCCTCTGGATTCGGCAGTTGTATGTGATGGCCTAGCGCCTACTCTTATTGTAACAACCGATGCTGCAGATCCTGCTAAGAAGGCTGCACTGCTGAAAGCAGGTGTTCAAATCGTTGTGTGCGGAGCAGGTCCAAGAGTGGATCTGAAGGCGGCCATGATATCCCTTGGCGAAATGGAAATTGGCTCTATTTTGCTTGAAGGCGGGGGAACGCTGAACGGTGCGATGCTGGAAAGCGGGCTAGTGGATCGTGTGATTCTCTTCTTCGCTCCAAAAATTGTCGGTGGTGGTACAGAAGCGAAAGGGACTTTCGTATTCCCGGGTGTAGAGCTGATGAAGGATGCGATCTCACTTGAAGGATTGGAAGTAAAAGTGCTAGGAGATAATGTATGTATCAGCGGTACTCCGGTACGCTAAAAAAGTTTTAAGCGAAGTGAATTTGAGGAAGTAATGCTTTTTAGGAGGGATATCATGTTCACCGGATTAATTGAAGAGGTTGGTGTTTTGCGCAGTGTCTCCGCCGGTGGGGAAATGATGGTGCTGAATATTGCCGCTTCGGTCATCATGGATGATCTAAAAATCGGTGACAGTGTGTCCGTCAATGGGGTTTGCCTTACGGCGACAACTTTGGGCGATCATTCCTTTACAGTGGATGTAATGCCACAGACCTACCGGAATAGCAACCTGAAGGAACTGAAGCCCGGCAGCCGGATGAATCTGGAACGAGCGATGGCAGCTGGCGGGCGTTTTGGAGGACATATTGTTCAAGGACATGTTGATGGCACTGGCATTATTAAGAGTGTAAAACGTGATCAAAATGCTGTCGTATTCGAGATTGCACCGGATCGTAAATCACTATTTAAATATATTATCCCTAAGGGATCGATCACGATCGACGGCATTAGTTTAACTGTAGTGAAGACTACGGCCTCATCGCTGGCAGTGTCCATTATTCCGCATACGTTAGGGGAAACAGTACTGACGCACAAACGGGCCGGGGATAGTGTGAATATCGAGTGTGATGTACTTGGCAAATATGTAGATCATCTGTTGCATTATGGCTCAGCCGCCCAAGATGAGGAAGGCGAGAGCAGCTCCGGGATTAGTCATGATTTCTTGGCGGCGAACGGGTTTGTTTAAATAAAGAGTTTGCTTACGAAGAAGGGAATAATCTTTCGTAAAGCTTTTAGGAGGATAGGATCATGAGCGAGCAATCGAAAAAGGAAAGTGTCTTGGATCCGATTGAAGATGCAATATATGACTTAATGCGCGGTAAAGTCATCATTGTAGTGGATGATGAAGATCGTGAGAATGAAGGGGATTTTATAGCCCTTGCTGAACGGGCGACACCAGAGGTCATCAATTTTATGATTACTGAGGGACGTGGATTGGTTTGTATGCCTATTACCCAGGAGCGTGCGGCAGAACTTGAACTGCAAGCCATGGTAACCCACAATACCGATAATCACGGTACGGCTTTTACCGTATCTGTTGACCATATTGATACAACCACTGGGATCTCTGCGGGGGAAAGATCTTTGACCGTTAAGGCCATGATCGATCCAAAAGCGAAACCTGCTGATTTCCGCAGACCGGGGCATATGTTTCCGCTGATTGCGAAAAAAGGTGGCGTTCTGCGCCGCTCCGGACATACGGAGGCTGCTGTTGATCTAGCGCGGATGTGTGGCGCTTATCCAGCCAGTGTCATTTGCGAGATTATCAAGGAAGATGGCTCAATGGCCCGCTTACCTGATCTAATCGAAATTGCCCGCAAGCATGATCTTAAGCTGATCAGCATCAAGGATCTTATTCATTATCGCAATGAAAAAGAACAACTCGTCACGCGAGAAGTGTCTGTTCGACTTCCTACCGACTTTGGGGATTTTCAGACCATAGCTTATACAAATGAAGTGGATGATAAAGAGCATGTAGCTTTGGTAAAAGGAGATATTTCCGGCGATGAGCCAGTACTTGTACGTGTTCATTCCGAATGCCTGACGGGTGATGTATTCCACTCCCATCGTTGCGATTGCGGCCCGCAATTTGAAGCTGCACTGCGGCAGATCGAAACTGCCGGCAGGGGCGTGTTGCTCTATATGCGCCAAGAAGGCAGAGGCATTGGCCTTATCAATAAGCTTCGGGCTTACAAGCTGCAAGAGGAAGGTCTTGACACTGTAGATGCGAATCTAAAGCTTGGTTTTCCAGCAGATCTGCGTGATTATGGAATTGGAGCACAAATTCTGAAGGATCTGGGTGTGCGCCAAATCCGTCTGCTCACGAACAACCCGCGTAAGATCAAAGGGCTGGAGGGTTATGGATTGGAAGTCGTTGAGCGCGTGCCGATACAAATGCCGGAGAACAAGGACAACACCAACTATCTTCACACGAAGCAAGCGAAGCTTGGACATATGCTGTCTTTTGACGATATTGAACAAAATGAGGATTCGAAAGCTTAACCATACATTATAAAAAACGAAGGGTAGATGATGGATATGCCGAAATATTTAGAAGGACACTTAGTTTCTGAGGGGTTAAAATACGGAGTTGTTGTAGGGCGTTTTAATGAATTTATTACCAGTAAGCTTTTGTCAGGTGCACTTGATGCCTTTAAACGCCATGGTGTCGGTGATGATGAAGTGGATGTTGCTTGGGTTCCAGGGGTATTTGAAATTCCATTGATCGCGCAAAAAATGGCTGAAAGCGGCAAATACGACGCTGTAATCACCTTAGGAACGGTTATCCGTGGTTCCACTACACACTATGATTATGTATGTAATGAAGTTGCCAAAGGAGTAGCCGCTATCAATCTTAAGACCGGCGTGCCGACCATTTTTGGCGTAGTTACTACTGAAAATATTGAACAGGCCATCGAGCGTTCAGGAACCAAAGCAGGCAATAAAGGCTGGGATGCTGCGACTGCTGCGATTGAAATGGCGAATCTTAACAAACTGTTTAAGTAAGTCAGCTATTGACGAATCAGTCGAATTCGTGCTTATTTATAGTATAAGAAGAAAGCATGGATTATAAGAGCCCTTTCTACTTGTGTAGCGTCCAGACGGGCGCTGCACTTTACTTTTTTTGGCGGGAGGATGCTTCGTGACTGTATTGTACAAGCTGGAGACGTTTGAAGGTCCGCTGGATCTGCTCTTGCATTTAATTGATAAGGCGGAAATCGACATCCAGGACATTCCGGTCGCCGAGATCACCGAACAGTATATGGAATACCTGCGTAGCATGCAGGAGCTTGAATTGGATATTACGAGTGAATTTCTCGTGATGGCCGCTACCCTTTTATCTATAAAGAGCAAGCTATTGCTGCCCAAACCACCGGTCATTGAGATCGATGATTTTGAATATTACGAAGAGGATGAATTTGATCCACGAGCTGAACTTGTTCAGCGACTGATTGAGTATCGTAAGTTCAAGAGTATTGCTGTACATCTAATGGATATGGAGAGCGAGCGGAGCTTGATTTTTACGAAGGAGCCTGAGGATTTGGGTCCATTCGTGCCAGAAGAGATTGATCAAACGCTAAAAGGACTACATACCTCAGACTTAATAGCCGCTTTTCGTAAAGCGCTAAGTAAGGCTGCCAGAAGGTCTTCTTACCAGCGGATCACCCGGGATGAAATATCGGTAAAAGATCGTATACGTGATGTATCAGATGCGCTGCAGCGTAGAGGAACAGGCGGTAAGCTGCATTTCTCCGCACTGCTTCACGATGAAATGGCACGGCACGAAATCGTAGTTACTTTTCTTGCAATTCTGGAACTGATGAAAATGAAGGCGATTTTTTGCTACCAAGAGAAATTGTTTGATGACATCGTAATGGAGTGGAGAGGAGGAGAACACTTCAATGGATTACAAAACGCTGAAATCGATTATTGAGGGCCTGCTGTTTCTATCAGGGGATGAAGGAATCTCTGTACGCCAAGTGGCTGAAATTACGGAACAGCGCCCAGAGCTTGCGGCCGGAGCATTAGAGGAACTGAAAGAAGATTATGTAGCACAGGAGCGGGGCTTACAGGTAGTGCAAATTGCCGGGAACTATCGGCTGGCTACATTGCCTGATCATGCCCACTATTTTGAGCGGCTGGCCTATTCACCATCCAGATCAACCTTGTCTCAGGCTGCCTTAGAGACTCTCGCAATCGTGGCTTATCGCCAACCGATTACGCGGGTGGAGATTGAAGAAATCCGGGGTGTGAAGTCGGAACGCGCAATTCATACGCTGAATAATAAGGATTTGATTCATGAGGTTGGTCGTGCGGAAGCGGTAGGCCGGCCAATTTTGTACGGGACGACTAAATCCTTCTTGGAGAGCTTTGGTCTTGCCAGTCTAAAGGATCTGCCGGAACCAACAAACTTTGAGTCCACGGATAATTTGGAAGAAGAGACGCAGCTATTGTTCAATAAGCTGGATACTCAAATGACATTTGAGGATGTCGAGCTGCCTTAGTTCGTACGAGAACGCTAATAATTGTATTGAAGGGACTGCCCTTAAACCATTTATGTGGTTTGGGACAGTCCCTATTTTTATTTAAGCTCATATTTTTTATGCAAACCCCGAATTTTTTCCAGCTTAAATTGCCATACTAAACCAAAGGTTCCCATTATTAAGGTTTCTTGGAGGTAAATACGTGACGTTATGGCTTGCAATTCCCCTCGTTTTGCTTGTGCTGGCACTGATCCTGGTCCTGTCTTCATCTATCGATTTCCGCATACGGTGTTATAAACATGGAAAAAATGACCTGCTCGAATTAGATATTACCTCTCTTTTTGGTCTGATAAAGCTTCACTATGAACTTCCCCAATTGGTTTTTAAGGGATTGGAGCAGGGTGTGTGGGGAAAGTTTAAAGAGACAGGGACTGCGACGACAGGTGTAGATACCGTAAAAGAAGAGATATTCGATAAAGAAAGAGTAATGCACTGGCGCGACAATGTTAACCAAGCTGTAAAATCTACACGCGGGTTGAAGGAATGGTTAAAAGAGACTGTAGCTCATGTGAAAATATCAAAGCTCGATTGGTCCACCGATTTCTCTCTTGGTGATGCAGCAGATACTGCGACCGCATCGGGAGCGGTTTGGGGCCTGAAGTGGAGTATTGTTGGTTTTATTTCGCAGTGGGTGAAATTGCAGCAGCACCCTCGAATTTTTGTTAAGCCTGTTTTTGAAGATGAGCTTTGTTTTGCAATGGAGTTTGTCTGTAAGGGGAAAATCTCAGTCGGCTATACTTTGTATGCCTTAATGCGGCTATCTCGGCGTGTCTTGCGTGAAAAAGGTGGGATCGGCCATTGGAGAAATCTGCTGAAACAGATGCGTCAGGAGCCACATGGGAAAGTTTAAAATGAAAGTTACATACAAATGGGCGGAAGTGGGGATGATATACGCTGTAGAAGAAAGAGAAATCGTACTCAATTAAAGGAGGAAACAATATGAGCGACCATCCTATTCAAGGCCTAATGCAAACAGCGATGGAAAATATCAAGGGCATGGTAGATGTGAATACCATTGTCGGAGATCCAGTACAAACTCCTGACGGCAGCATCATCCTGCCTATCAGTAAAGTTGCCTTTGGATTTGCTGCTGGTGGTAGTGATTATCGAGTAGAAGATTCTATAAGTGGTTCAAGCTCCCAAGGTGGAGTCAAAATGCTTCCATTTGGTGGAGGTAGCGGGGGAGGCGTCTCCATTCGACCGATCGCTTTTTTAGTGGTAGGTAAGGATGGAGTGAATATTGTCCCTCTGGACAATCAAACTCACCTATTCGAAAAAATCATCGACGCAACACCAGGGCTCATCGACAAAATTCAAACCATGTTCCAAACCAGCAATGCTGCAGCTCAAACGCCGCCAACACCCGCCACACCAGCAGCAGCACCTGTTAAAACCGATCCAAGTACATCTCAATCTTCAACTCATTAGGTACACATAATTCTACAAATAGCCTCGGGGATATCGCCATACATCAGGCGGTGTCCCTTTTTTGACGTATCAGAAAGGATATTTTGTTTCCCG
This sequence comes from Paenibacillus sp. FSL F4-0097, assembly GCF_038593125.1. Taxonomy (NCBI): domain Bacteria; kingdom Bacillati; phylum Bacillota; class Bacilli; order Caryophanales; family Paenibacillaceae; genus Paenibacillus; species Paenibacillus sp. FSL F4-0097. The sequence goes on along the minus strand of NZ_CP151965.1, from coordinate 4,687,511 downwards.
CAAATTACCTGAGAAAATATCGAAGCAAGGCCTCACGTTGTGGGGATATTTTGTGTGGAACATCCCAAGGAGTGGACATACCCTAAGGCTGGTCCGCATACACTTGTACAACATAAACACTTTTACTTAAGATCCGATAAGAAGCCGGAGGATGAACATGAAGACAATAACCCGTAAATGGCCATTCGCCTTAATATTGTGCCTTTCGCTGCTGCTTCTGGCGCCGCTATCTTCAATTCAGGCCGAGAACAGCTCTATCTCTACACATGCAAGAGCAGCGGCACTGATTGATGTGGAATCCGGGCGTATTTTGTACAGCAGCCGTGGGGATGAGCCTATGCTTATTGCCAGCTTGACCAAAATTATGACCGCCCTCGTCGCCATTGAGAATGGTGATTTAGCCTCTAAAGTCAAAGTAGGAAAAAATGCCTATGCGAAAGAAGGCTCTTCTATTTACTTGCAGCAGGGGGAAGAGATGACGCTGGAAAATATGCTGTATGGCCTGATGCTGCGCTCAGGGAATGATGCAGCAACGGCGATCGCTGAGCATATCGGTGGTTCTGAGGAAGGTTTTGTATACCTTATGAACGCTAAGGCTGAGGAGCTAGGGCTAACCCATACTCATTTTGCTAATCCCCATGGTCTTGACGCTGAAGGGCATTATTCAAGTGCCAACGACTTGGCTGTTCTGACCGCTTATGCTCTTCATAATCCTGTATTTAAAGAAATTGTGAAGACGCAGGAGAAAACTGCAGACAATCCAAATGAGAAATGGGATTACAAATGGAGAAACAAAAATAAGATGCTGTATTTATACGAGGGAGCGGACGGTGTAAAGACAGGTTATACCAAAAAAGCTCTGCGCTGCCTTGTCAGCTCTGCCACCAGAAACGGCCAGCAGCTTGTCGCAGTTACTATAAATGATGGCGATGACTGGAATGATCATGCTTCCCTGCTAAACTTTGGGTTTAATCACTATCCGCTCAAAACATTGATTGAACGTGGGGATGCCGTGACGGGCTATAACTTTGTAACCTCCAAAACCTTTGCTTATCCACTTGGACAAGGTGAACAAAATAGAGTGATTACGAAACTTGTTTTAAATCAGAAGGAAACGGCTTCAGCCGAAGCTACGCGAGCGAATTTTGGATTGCAAGGGGCGCTTGTGCTGGAGCTGGGCGGAAAAGAAATAGGCCGCGTGCCGTTGTATACTCCTGAGAATCTGCCTCCTGAGCAATCTGCTTATATGAAAAAGTATAGTCCCACACTAGCCCAGTCTTATCCGGCAAACAATTGGTTCCAGGCGCTGGGCAGTGCGCTGAAAGCTCTATTTGAAATGGGAGCGAGTTCGAAATAAGAAAATGGGCTGATGAATGAAGAAGGAGGCGTATCCATGATTAACGGGATTTGGCTAGGAATGATCATCATCGGTTTTCTGTTCGCCGCCGTTAACGGCAGAATGGATGAGTTTACAGCCGCCGTATTCGACGGAGCCAAGAGTGGGGTAACGGTAAGTTTTGGCTTAATCAGTGTGCTTGTGTTCTGGCTTGGAATCATGAAGATAGCAGAAGATGCAGGATTGCTTAAAAAGATTGCCAAGGTGCTTGGCCCTGTCGTAGCTTTTTTATTTCCTGATGTGCCGAAAGGGCATCCTGCCATTGGATATATTCTCTCCAATATGAGTGCTAATCTGCTGGGACTAGGCAATGCCGCAACGCCAATGGGCATCAAGGCGATGCAGGAGCTGCAAAAGCTCAACCCTGATAAAGAGACCGCCACACCAGCCATGTGTACTCTTCTAGCACTTAACACAGCAAGCATTACGCTTATCCCAGCCACACTGATTGCCATCCGGTTAAACTATGGTTCAGCCGATCCCGCAGGCATAGTAGGTACAACACTTGCAGCAACGGCCGTGGCGACACTTGCAGCGATTGCGGCAGACCGGTTTTTCCGAAGGCTGACTTTACTGCGCAAACCGCCGAAGCCCCCTTCAGCAAAGTCTGGGGTTCCTCCTTTGACGAAGACAATACTCCCTAATTCCTCATTGAAAGGGTGAACGTGATTTGTACCAGTTCATCAGTCTCATATCGGCATGGGCGATTCCGGTCATGATCACGTTCATCCCGCTCTATGCTTTTACGCGCAAAGTGCCAGTCTACGAATCCTTTGTTGAAGGCGCGAAAGATGGGTTTGGCACGGCCATTGCGATTATTCCCCATCTTGTGGGGATGCTGGTTGCGATCAGTGTTTTTCGCGCTTCTGGTGCGCTGGACTTTTTTATGGGCTTCATATCCCCAGCCCTACGGGGGCTTGGTGTTCCTGCCGAAGTATTGCCGCTTGGTCTTCTTCGGCCGCTTACGGGGACTGGGTCGCTTGCTTACACTACGGATCTAATCCGTGTACATGGCCCGGATTCTTTAATTGGTATGATTGCTTCCACCATACAGGGGAGCACAGATACTACGCTTTATGTTTTGACCGTTTACTTTGGAGCTGTAGGCGTACGGAATGGGCGTTATGCGCTTAAGGTTGGCTTGTTCTCCGATGTTGTCGGCTTTGTCGCCGCGATCGCTGTGTGTTTGCTATTATTTGGATAATCACCCCTTTGCCCCCCTGAACATATGCTATTGCAGCAATGTGGAGGGGGGCATTCCGCAATGAACTATAAAGGTTTTATTCTGCATCATTCTAGCTGCACATCCATTAACGGTAAAGGTTTTGACTTCTGGGTAGGAGTGGATGGCGCGATTTATGCAGCACCGCTACTGACAGATCCGGAGTATATTCATATTTGTTTGGAAGGTGATTTTGGTAAGGAAGTGGGCGATCCTCCAATATCCGGAAGGCAGGAGCAGCTTTTTGCAACGGCTAAACTTGTTTTAGAATTAGTAGAACGCTACCAAATCTCCCCTTTAATCATCGAACCCCACAATAATTCCTGCCCAGGAGCATTTTTTCCTTGGAATGAACTTGTGATTTATCCCTCTGATGGTTATCATTGATCTGAGGTGACTAGTCGAATATGGAAAGATTACAGAAAATTTTGGCGCAGGCCGGTGTGGCGTCCAGACGTAAGTGTGAAGAAATGATTTTGGCCGGTAAAGTGGAAGTCAACGGGGAACTCGTAACTACGCTTGGCACGAAGGTGGACCCCGCAACAGATATTATTAAAGTTTCCGGTAGACTGATCCGGGGCGAGAACAAAATCTATATTATGTTCAACAAACCTAAGGGAGTTATCACAAGCGCTTCCGATCCAAAGGGTCGTAAGGTTGTAACTGACTACCTAAAAGGAATTACTGAACGGGTTTACCCTGTAGGCCGGCTCGATTACGATACGGAAGGTTTGCTGCTGCTGACAAATGATGGGGACTTTGCTAACTTGCTAACCCATCCGAAGCACCATGTACCTAAGACGTATCATGCTACGGTCAAGGGTATACCGCATGGTACTGCATTGGACAAGCTGAAAGCTGGCATTAAGCTGGAAGATGGCATGACAGCGCCTGCGGAAGTAGAGTACAAGGATATTGATGAAGCAAATAAAGAAGCGGTAATCAGCATCACGATTCACGAAGGACGTAATCGTCAGGTACGACGCATGTTTGATGCGATTTCACACCCCGTACTCCGTCTGAAACGGATTTCATTCGGGGATATTATGCTGCAAAATCTCAAACGTGGCTCATACCGTCATTTGACCAAGGATGAAATTAACCATCTGCAGCAAATTGCCAAAGCAGGATTGCTTAAAGAAAGAACTCCACGTAAAGAGTCATAAAGACACAAAATATTCACAATTAAACCCCCTAAAGCTGTGACGAAATTCGCTATAATGTTCATAGGATGTTCACACCTTACAACATAAGTATGAGTTGCGTCACAGAAGGGGGCTTTACGTGTGGGTAAAGCAAGAAAACCAATTCAAATCGTGATTCTGTTTCTAATTGTTATAGTGGGCGGTTATGCCATCGGTTCCTCTGTATTTGGGGGAAGCGGCAAACCAGAGGAAGGGAGCAAAGCACCTTCCTTTGATTTGCTTGGGCTTGACGGTCTGGCTCATACCCTAGACGAATATAAGGGCAAGACTATTGTGCTTAATTTCTGGGGCTCTTGGTGTGCACCTTGTGTCAAAGAAATGCCGGCTCTCCAAGCGCAATGGGAGAAATGGAAGGACAAGGACGTAGTGGTCTTAGGCATTAATGTGGGCGAAGACCGGATGACTGTCGAGAATTTTGTGAAGCAAGTAAACATCGATTTTCCGATTTTGATGGACACTGGACGTGATGCTGTACGAAGTTATGGTATTTCTCCGCTGCCAACTACCTTATTCATTAATTCCAAGGGTAAAATTGACAACATTCATATCGGCCAGCTTGATTTGAATTCACTTGATGATCAAATTGGGAAGCTGGTGGATTGATGAGTGAACGCGAGGCATTTATAACCAATACCAAATGTGAATGTGGTCACCAGAACCCTGTAGGCACTGTTTTATGCGAAGCATGCGGGAAGCCGTTGGGTAAAGAATCAGACTGGGGCGAGAATTTGGAAATGCGTTACGATGGCGTAGCTCGCCGTTCTCAGCGCGTTAACCCGGGGATTATTGATCGGGTGTGGAACTTTTTCTCTTCCGTCAAAATAGCGATCTATCTGATTGTGTTGACACTTATAGGCTCTATGTTAGGGACGATTTTCCCGCAGGAGAGTACTTTTCTTAATATTGATGCCTCAATTTATTACAAGCAAGAGTACGGAACAGCCGGATATATTTATCACAAACTTGGACTTTCACATACATACGAATCCTGGTGGTTTGTAACTCTACTCGTAATGATCGGCGCTTCACTTGTGATCTGTAGCTTGGATCGAGTACTTCCGCTCTATAAGGCCTTAACCAGACAGAAGATTCGGAAACATCGCCAGTTCTTAACTCGGCAAAAAGCTGTGTTAGTGACTGAAGTACAAGAGGAACCAGAAGCTTGGGTAGCCCGGGTAATTCAGCCAATGCGTAAAAAGGGCTATCGCGTGAAGACGGATGGAGGAGCTCTGCTGGCAGAGAAACATCGCTTCAGCCGCTGGGGACCTTATGTAATACATATTGGCTTAATTATTTTTTTACTTGCTGTATTAGCAAGAGGATTGCCGGGACTGAACATGGATCAGCATCTTGCTTTCCCGCAAGGGGAGATCACACAGATTCCGGACACCACCTATTATTTGAAAAATGAGAAATTCACCGTGGAGTTTTATACGGAGGAAGAGATGCCTGAGGAATTTCGAGGCAAAAAAATACTTCCAAAGCTATTCCAGACCCAAGCTGTGCTTTATGAATGCACCGCGGATTGTGGAGACCCTTCGAAGGAACCACAGCTATCCGAGGTGACGAAACATGATATCCAAGTAAATTCACCTTTGGATTATAAAGGATTGAAAGCGTATCAGTTTGATTATGATCTGACCCCGGTGCTGCGTTCGGTACAGCCTGAGCTTAAGAATTCCACCACTGGCGAGGCGTTCGGCAAATTTAAGCTGGACATGAAGAATCCTCCGCGGGCAATTCAGGCGGGTCCTTATACTTTAACTTTGAAAGAAAAGTATATGGATTTTGGTCTAAATGAGGATGGACAGCCGATTTCCAAATCACCTTATCCGAATGCACCTGCTTTTTTGTTCCTGATACAAGGTCCGGATCTCCCGGCGGAAGGGCAGCAGTATTTCTATTTTCCTAAACAGGTGGATAAGACGCAGTTTCAACAGGCTGCCATTAACGATAAGCTTGGCGGGAGCAATAGATTTCTTGAGCTTGAAGTGGACAACATGAGCGACGTTGATTTTTCGGAATCGACTACTTACTTGAATATACGTATTGATCGTGCAATGCCGTTTGTATGGCTAGGTGCAGCAATCGTGATGCTGGGTTTAGTGCTTGGCTTCTACTGGCAGCATAGACGTATCTGGCTTACCGTTGCTAACGGGGAGCTTATCCTCGGAGGACATACGAACAAGAACTGGTTCGGGTTCCGCCGTGAGATCGTTTCTATTTTAGAAAAAGTAGATCTGGTAGTCGATGAAAAATCATTAGATAATGGAGGAGGCCTTTCATGAGCTTGCTCGACATCAGCAGCGCTGTCTTTATTGCCGCATTTTTATTATACAGCGGTTCGTTTATGTTATTCACTATCGCCATCATGGGTCGCAAGTGGTCAGGCCGCAAGCCGGAGGAACATACCGCACGTTGGGGCAAAATTGCTTTTATTTTCTCTTCAATAGGTCTTATCTTTCATCTTATTTATTTCTTTACACGTTGGGCGGGCTCAGGGCATATTCCGGTCAGCAACATGTACGAGTTCATGACTTTTTTATCGATGATGGTCATGGTTGCCTTTACTGTGATGTACGCTATTTATCGTAAGGTAATCTTGGGTCTCTTTGCAGTTCCAATCAGTATTATTGTGATGGCTTATGCCGCAGTATTTCCACAGGAAGTACAGCCGCTGATTCCATCTCTTCAATCGAACTATTTAAAGATTCACGTAACACTGGCTGCACTAGGTGAATCCTTCTTCGCAGTAGGGTTTGCGGCGGGACTGATGTATCTGCTGCGAACAGTCAATTTTTCCAGTAAAGAGAAGGCGGATCGCAAGCAACAGAGGCTGGTCGAATTTACTCTCTTTTCAATCATTGTTATAATTGGGTTTCTGGGTTCTGTTTTTGCATTCCGCGGAGCAGGCTACGAAACTGTTTTTGTCCGTCCGAACGTTACGATTGACAGCCCCGGGCAGGAAAATAGTACAATAGAGAAAGTGAGTTATCGAATGCCGCCGATTGTGGCACCTCACAATAGCGAAATTGAGAGCTTCCAGTCGTTTCTTGGCATAAAAGAACCACTCTTTGAGGCACCATCTTGGATGAATGGTGTAAATGCTGGACGGAAGTTTAATACTGTAATTTGGTCACTCCTTTCCGGATTAATCCTCTACGGAGTTCTTCGCTTGATCGTACGTAAACCGCTGGGCACTGCTTTACACCCAGTGATGGACGGAATTGATGAGGGCGATCTAGATGAGATTACGTATAGGGCGATAGCCATTGGCTTTCCTATTTTCACATTAGGCGCTTTGATCTTTGCAATGATATGGGCGCAAATCGCTTGGGGAAGATTCTGGGGATGGGATCCTAAGGAAGTCTGGGCGCTTGTCACTTGGCTCTTCTATAGCGCTTATCTTCATTTACGTTTGGCTCGTGGATGGCAAGGAAGAAAATCTGCCTGGCTGGCTGTGCTTGGCTTCCTGGTCGTAATGTTTACTCTGGTTGGCGTTAATTTAGTCATCGCCGGACTTCATTCTTACGCGGGGACGGACTGAGCATAGTTTACCTGTTAACGTTGCACAATGGTTTAAAGATTACGTTCTACTGTATTGATGAAGGGGTTGTAGTGAAATGGCAGATCATTTAAACAGAATTCTGGTAGTGGATGATGAGGAACGTATTCGCCGCCTGCTAAAGATGTATCTTGAAAAAGAAGGTTATGAAATCGATGAAGCGGAAGACGGAGAAATCGCTCTTCGTAAAGCAACAGCAAATGACTACGGTCTAATATTGCTGGATGTTATGCTACCTGGCATCGATGGGATGGAAGTGCTGACAAGACTCAGAGGAGTGAAGTCAACACCGGTGTTAATGCTTACAGCTAAAGGCGAAGAGATCAACCGTGTTCAGGGCTTTGAGATGGGCGCAGACGATTACGTTGTGAAGCCCTTCAGTCCACGTGAAGTCATTTACCGGGTGAAGGCTATTATGCGCCGTTCTTCGGCAACTGCTTTCTTGTCCAAGGAGAGCAATTCCAGCAATAACATTGTATTTACTCATCTTATTATTGAGCATGATGCTCACCGTGTGACTGCTGGTGGTGAAGAAGTGAGTTTGACACCTAAAGAATATGAACTTCTGCATTATTTGGCTATTTCGCCGGATAAAGTATTTTCTCGTGAAGAACTGCTTAAGGATGTCTGGAATTATGAATTTTTCGGAGATTTGCGTACTGTAGATACTCACGTAAAACGCCTTCGTGAAAAACTGAATAAAGTATCACCGGAATCCGCAGCGATGATTACGACCGTATGGGGCGTAGGCTACAAACTAGAGGTACCTAAATAAGTGAACTTCTGGAGAAGTCTTGTCGGCAAACTGTGGGTTACGATCATCTGCCTGGTCGCTGTCGTACTTATTACCTTGGGGTTATTTTTGCTTCCCTACATAGACAGTAACTTTGCCAATTCCGGAGATATCAAACGTTTATTTATGTATACTTGTATGATCGGATTTTCTTTGACTACATTTTTTGCGTTATTTTTGTTTACCAAAATCACTCAGCCGATGCAGCGTGTCATTGAAGCTGCGAATAACATTCGCCGGGGAGAATACGGAACAAGGCTTACGCTTGTCACAAGTGATGAAATTGGCCAGTTGGCGACTTCCTTTAACCATATGGCTGAGGAGCTTGAAGAGAATATTCGCAGTCTGCATCATGAGAAGGGGCATTTATCTAGCGTACTGCGCAGTATGAGCGATGCTGTGATCACCTTTGATATTGAAGGGCAGATTATTTTGACCAATCCGCACGGCCAAGCTCTGCTAGAGAGCTGGAGCGATTTGCAGTGGGAACATGCGAGTGATGCTGAGCTCCATCCCGAAACGTCTGAGAGCAGTGTTCCGCCTCCCCTGCGTCCTTTATTTTTAAGCACCCTTAAACAAGGTGGCGATGACCGCTCCAATGTACATGTGCGGCAGGGCGTCTGGTCTGTTCATATGGCACCATTATATTCTGAAGGCAGCATCCGGGGAGTAGTTGCTGTACTGCGGGATGTGACGGAAGAGGTGCGTCTGGAAAAGATGCGCAGAGACTTCGTTGCTAACGTCTCCCATGAAATACGCACTCCATTGTCGATGATGCAAGGGTACAGTGAGGCTTTATTGGACGGGATGGCTTCATCCCCCGAAGAAAGCAGTGAGCTGATCCAGGTCATTCATGACGAATCACTGCGTATGGGGCGTCTGGTTAAGGATTTGCTTGATCTTGCCCGAATGGAAGCCGGACATACGGATATGATGAAAGCTCAGGTGGACATGAATGAACTGCTGGAACGAGTCTACCGTAAATTTTCTGTACGTGCCAAAGAGCGCGATATCCATCTTCACTTGCAGCAACAGAGCGATATTGCTGTTCTGAAGGCAGCGGATGAGGATAAACTGGAACAAGTCCTAACCAATTTACTCGATAATGCTTTCCGCCACACACAGGGTGGCAAAAAAATCACAGTTCATACAGGAACTTGTGTATTAGAAGGTCGTCGTTATCTTGAGATTAAAATTCAGGATGAAGGGGTGGGAATTCCACCAGAGGATCTGCCGTATATATTCGACCGCTTCTACAAAGCTGATAAGGCGCGTGTACGGGGAGAATCAGGTGGAACAGGACTTGGGCTTGCGATTGTTAAAAATATTGTAGAGTCGCATCACGGGACCATCTCAGCTTCAAGCAAGCTAGGCGAAAGTACAACCTTTACGCTAAGACTTCCTGTCGAAAAACAGTAATTCCAAACACAATGTGTGATAGCGCCTCTGACAGCAGAGGTGCTTTTTGTTGAAACAAACACATTAATCTTGTTCATCGTGGAACATATCTTGTAGGTTTTGCTTGGGAGGGCATAGAATGATTTTATCTTTAGACCAAGGTACTACCAGCTCACGAGCCATATTGTTCGATACGGAGGCTAAATGGGTCTCACAAGGTCAATATGATGTTAAGCAATCCTTCCCCCATCCAGGCTGGGTAGAGCATGACCCTGAGCAAATCTGGGAGTCACAGCTCGCAGCGGCAAGAGACGCGATTGCGCGGGGTGGCATAGCGGTTGAGGAGATCTCTGCCATCGGAATAACCAATCAGAGAGAAACGGCTTTAATCTGGGATAAAACAACGGGCAAACCGATATACCCTGCGATCGTGTGGCAGGACAGGCGTACTGCAGAGCAATGTGAAGAACTTAAAAGTAAAGGGCTGGAGCAAGTTATTGCGAGCAAGACGGGCCTTGTTGTAGATGCTTATTTCTCAGCTACCAAAATCTCCTGGATACTGGATCACGTGGATGGTGCCCGAGAGCGGGCGAATCGAGGGGAGCTTCTGGCAGGTACGATCGACAGCTGGCTAATTTGGCGACTTACCTGCGGAGCCGTACATGCGACTGATGTTACCAATGCCTCACGTACGATGCTGTTCAATCTTCATGAACGGTGCTGGGATGAAGAGCTAATGCAAGAGCTTCGTATTCCGCGTACCATTCTGCCAGAAGTAAGAATGTCTGGCGGCGAATTTGGAATAGCAGACAAACAGTGGTTTGGGGCGGATATTCCAATTCGCTCTGTACTTGGAGATCAACAGGCCGCATTGTTTGGACATACTTGTCTAGAACCCGGCAGTGCCAAAAACACCTATGGTACAGGCTGCTTTATTCTAATGAACACAGGCACAGAAGCTGTAGCCTCCAGCCATGGCTTGTTGACCACTGTAGCTTGGGGTATGGGAGATGAACTCTATTATGCTCTCGAGGGCAGTGTGTTCGTGGCCGGAGCGGCCGTTCAGTGGCTGCAGGAGGGGCTTGGTCTTATAGAGGAGCCATCAGGCTCAGAAGATAAAGCACGGGAAGTAGAGGACAGTGAAGGGGTTATCGTTGTGCCTGCGTTTACCGGACTGGGGGCACCCTATTGGGATATGTATGCCCGTGGAGCCATATTTGGTCTTACTAGAGGCACTACCTCAGGACATCTGGTACGAGCTACATTGGAGTCCTTAGCCTTTCAATCTAGAGATGTAATAGGAGCTATGGAAAAAGACGCAGGCATGCCATTGACCGGCCTTCGTGTGGATGGCGGAGCTGTGCGTAACGATTTGCTGATGCAGTTCCAGTCTGATATCCTGGGCAGTGAGGTTACTAGAACCACATATGCGGAGACAACAGCGCTAGGTGCAGCGCTTCTGGCCGGGTTAACGTCCGGAGTCTGGACACGTGCCCAGCTAGAGAGCTTCAACAAGGCTGAGAGGGTCTTCTCGCCTGAGATGGGTATTACTGAGCGGGAAGGTCGTTACAACGCCTGGAAGGACGCTGTAGCGCGTACCATGGGTTGGGAGAAGCATGAAGGATATCAGTGATAAAGGGGCTGTATATGTCTATGGTTAACGGAAACGAATCTGATCTGCCGGGCGGACTATCTAAGCCGGCGCTTCGAGCCCTGCATGGGGCTGGATATGTTCAGCTTCAACAATTCAGCAAGCTTACGGAGGCAGAGCTTCTGCAGCTACATGGATTGGGGCCAAAGGCGATCGTTCTACTGCGGAGTGCTCTCGCGGAAAAGGGGCTCACCTTTGCAAGTAAGTCCTGATGTTGCGTTCATATTTATAACAAAAAGCGGCAAGCTTAGGTGAATCCCTAGCTTGCCGCTTTTTGTTATATAGCTCCTAATATTCAATAACAAATGCTACATTTTGCCAACCGGCGCCCACTGTCCAGAACAGGACTTTATCACCACGTTCGATCTTTCCAGTAGTTAAAGCTTTATGTAGAGCAATAAATGGGCTGCTGGTAGAGGTATATCCGAATTCATCCCCTATGTATACCGCTACATTGCGATCAATACCGACTTTCTCACACATCTCTAAGATATTAGGCAATGAAAACTGTGAGAAGCAGGCTGCTTTAATGGCTTCAGGCGCGATATTGTTGTTAGACAGTAGAGTACGAATAGACTCAGAAGCAGCATCTATGCAAATGGAATCATCAAAAGGAATAAACTTCACATTAAACTCTCCAGCCGCTACACCTTGTTTACCCAGTTTAGCCAGGCCTGCGCACGGGAACTTGGAATTATCGCAAACACAAGGATTCGTTTGGTAGATAGAGTCAATGAAACCGACTACATCCTCAGCTTGTTCAAGAATGACTGCCGCCGCTGCATCACCGAAGTTAGCGTAGTAGACTGGATCATTCTTATCGGCATGAGGGGTTACATAATCGGAGCCGATTATCAACGCTCGTTTAATCCTAGGATTCGCTTGCATCTGACGGCTAACCTGTTCCACTGAAGCCGTCATACCCGCACAATTAGCATTGCTGTCAATGCAGATTGTATGGGATGCGCCTTTGATCAAACGGTGAATCATTAATGAGTTGGTAGGAAAGATATACTCAGGAGTTTGACTTGCATAGGCAATAAGGTCGATATCGGCACCTGTGAGACCACTTTTCTCCAGAACATTCCGGGCAGCCTCAAAAGCCATCGTAAGGGAATTCTCATCCGCATCCTTAATACTATACCGTGTAATACGACCTAATGCGGATAATAGACCTCGAATATCAATGCCTTTTTCGTCAAAATGCTTAATGAAAAAGTCGTTACCAACTATATTGCTGGGATGATAGATATCAATGCCTTTAATACGAATTCCGGTCATAATACGCCTCCAGGAAAGCAGTAAAATGTGGCCTACATATTAAGATTAAAAGATCTAGACTGTAACCGCAGAAATGATCTCGATGTTATCGAGTCCAGCTTTACGGCCAAGACGGGAAAGCTGCATTTTGAGGATCGGGTTATTTTCTAGCGTTAGATTTACTTTTACAAAACCATCATTCTTAAACATTACAAAGCAGCTTTCTAAAAGTGGTACCACATCTGGTGCAGTTACATTTAGCTTTCTGCAGTCGATTTTTAGTTCATAGTCAGCTGGAGTAATTGGATTGATAGTTTGTTGATAAGCTTGAATAGATTTTAGACCATCTTCTTCAGAAAATGTTCCATCCAACTCAATGTTAATAACCTTATTTGCAGTGTCTGTCTTCAAAACGAAACTTCCCATGCCTAAATCTCTCCCATAGATTGAATTTGTCCAAAACAGTTCGACTGCAATATCCAGCCCTTTATATATCCACTTAGCTGTTTTATAAAAGTCAAAATTCGACACTATACAGCAAGTATTGGGATATTCCGACTCTATTATAGGCATATTTTTCAAGTGCATGCAATAATAAAGTCGAATTTTGTATATTGTTGTCGAACTGTTGGGTTATTGGATTTCTTCTATGGTTGCAAGCAGGATATTAAAAGCTGTGATGATTCTAGGTGCCCCTATAACGGGTACTAAGTGTAATAGAATGCCTTTAAGCTGTTCTACGGTGACTCCAACACGAAGGGCCATAACATAATGAACACCCAGCTGTTCGAATTGACCCATTGAAATTAAAGATGAAATGACTGCGATTTCCTTCCAGTCAGGGGCTATAGTATTACGTTGAAAAATATCGCCATAGGCATTCCCCATAATAAATTCAGCCAAGTCAGGGAAGTGGTCTTTAATTGGAGCTAGTGCTTTTGCGCCATAGTCTCCTGATAGATTCGTGAAGTGGTTGAGACCACTGTTGATATTTTCCTTCATGGTTAGCCTCCTAGTTTAGGTTCAAAGTACGGTGTGCAGTCGGAGGGACTTCATCACGGTCTGTTAGTAGTTCAATAACGGCAACATGGTTTAGAGCTACCGCATCTTTAATTGCAGCTGTGAATTCATCCGCAGTCTCACATTTGTAGCCTTTAGCACCTAGAGATTCAGCGAATTTCACGGCGTCCATTGGCACTTCATATAGAGTTCCATCGATACGACCTGTGGTTTTCTCCATACCCTTAAGAGCCATATCTAGTTGCTTATTATTGACCACGATAAAGATGACAGGGATATCTTTGCAGACAGCGGTGTTAATCTCAGCGCCGAGCATCATGAAACAACCATCACCTGTAATGCAGAGGACAGTTTCTTCAGGAGCTGCAACTTTTGCACCAATAGCCATGCCGATCGAATTACCCATGCAAGCAAAATAAGCATCAAAAACAAAGCTGCCCGGTTTCTTAACCTTGTACCATTTTGCAGCGTGGAATCCATGGCTTCCATCATCAACGAAAATTGAATTATTATAAGGGATCAAATCACTTAAAGTGCTCATTACTGAAGCCAGTGAAAGATTCTTGAGGGTTGGAAGCTCTTCTGAATAATCAGCATCGGCCAAAGCCTCACGTTTGGTGATTGTGCTGGGGTCAATATGATTTAGGCAGTGCACCAAATTATCGCGCAGGTCCCCAGTGACCGGTATCGTTTTGGACAATAGGATTTTTCCGACAAAGGTTGGATCAATATCAAATTGAATTAAAGTTGCTGGATGATTCTCCCGTTTAAGATTACAGATGGTCATATCACTTAAACGTGATCCAAGCACTATAAACAGATCGCTTTTATTCAATAAATCATCCCCGTGGGTCGAACCGCCAACGCCAATAGGACCATGATAGAGCAGGTGATCCCAGACTATAGCCCCTTTTCCACCAGGAGATGTTACTACAGGAATATTAAAAGTTTCTGCGAGTTGAACAAGCTCTTTATGTGCTCCGGAGCGGTTAATTCCTTTACCCGCAATAATCAAAGGATTCTTAGCAGCTTGAATAGCATCGATGACTCTATCGATATTTGCTTGACTAATTAGAGACTCTCTTTCAGGGATTACAATATTGCATTCTTCCAATACTTCAGTTTGTACATCAAAAGGAATACAAAGATGAACAGGACCCCGTTTGGCCAGGGCCACAGAAATCGCATGATTAAAAATAGTACCAAAGTGATCCCCACGTTCAACCAATTTACTGAACAAGGTGGCAGGTCTGAACATATCAGCTAAATCAGCCAGAAAAGAGGTGGAGTCCTGACATTGAGGAATTCCAAGCTCTGTAATGGATTGGTGGCCAGTAATAAACAGGACAGGTAGGTTGTTAGCTTTCGCATGAGCTGCTGCTGTGAGCAGGTTAGTTCCACCAGGACCAGAAGTACCAAATGCTACGCCTAGGTTACCCGTTTTCAGCGCATACCCTGCTGCTTCGAATCCGGAGCTTGCTTCATGTCTGCCGGGAATAAATTCAATACCGTAATCGACCATCTTTAGAACTATTGGACAAATCGATTTGCCAATGATCCCAAAAGAATGGGTGACTCCTAGGTTACGTAGTGCTTCCGCCATGTAATCTGCGACTGTCTTCAAAAGAAACACCTCACAAGTTTTTTGATATATATTAGTTATTAATCTACCGAATAGATACGATAGATCAATATACTCAAAAAGTAAAAACCTGTGCTCTATAGTAAGCACAGGTTGGTGGCATAAGGCGCCGCTAAGACTGAACAATAGTTCAGCCGTCCTGGTTCCTCTGCAACCTGGC
Source organism: Paenibacillus sp. FSL F4-0097 (assembly GCF_038593125.1). NCBI lineage: Bacteria > Bacillati > Bacillota > Bacilli > Caryophanales > Paenibacillaceae > Paenibacillus > Paenibacillus sp. FSL F4-0097. The sequence continues at coordinate 4,672,199 of NZ_CP151965.1, read as the reverse complement.
AATCATGGCCTCAAACGAAAAAATGAGGCTGTAGATCCATGGTTTTGCGTCATCCTCTTTCGAGGATTTTGCCAATATTAATTTATAGTTGATAAGAATAATTTTCCTTTACAATATATTCCTCATTAATTTTTGTCAACATAATCCGCTAAAAAAACTCGAAATTTGACGAAAGTCTTGTCCAAGAGATGAAGTTTTGCCTCGCGAAAAAAACTGCCACCTAAGACTCAGCTTAGGTGGCAGTTGATAGTTTTGAACTAGAATTTAAAGATATGAATGGTTTTTTGCAGATTAAATACGGCCTGGGTCATTTTTTCCGTTTCTTCTGCAACAGACTGCAGGGCATTAATCTGTTCATTCATAGCCGCCGATACCTCTTCAGTGCCTGCAGCGGTTTCTTCGGTGATTGCTGAGATATTCTCAATTGCACTGGAAATTTTCAAGGCACTTTCTAGCATAAGATCACTCTCCGCAGAGAATGAAGAGATTTGCTCGGTAATGTACTGCACGCTTTGTACAATTTGTGCGAAAATATGGGCAGATTGAGTGATCATTTCATTCTGAACCTGCACAACCTCTTCATTGATGGCGATATTATCGATGGCTTGTTTAATATCTGACTCAATGCTGCGGACCAAACCGAATACTTCTTTTGTGGAAGCCGTAGATTCCTCAGCAAGCTTGCGAACCTCTTGAGCGACAACGGCAAAACCCCGACCATGCTCTCCGGCACGAGCAGCTTCGATGGAGGCATTGAGTGACAGCAGGTTGGTCTGCTCAGCGATCTCTGTGATGGTCTTGGTGATCATCGTAATCCCGCGGGCATTTTGTGAGAGAGCTTCAATAGTATCAGCCACTTTTTGTGTAGCCTCTATGTTTTTACGCATGCCTTCAGCCTGTGTATCTACGGATTGGCGCCCTTGCTCAACAAGTTCTAAGGTATGTATTGAACGTCTGTTCATTTCTTTGGTGGAGTTCGTATAATTGGATACTTTGGTCTCAATGTCTTTAATGGATTCTGTCATATCAGCGATATCCGTAGATATTTCATTTGCACCAAGAGCGAGCTCGGTAGAAGAAGAGGCTACTTGTGCCATAACAATTTTCAGGTTCTGGTTCTTATCTTCGATTCCGCGGCTTGCATCCATTACTTGACGGGTGATCTGCGATGCATCGGTCAGAATCTTCTTGAGCTTATCAATCATTGTGTTAAAGGAGCGGCTTACGTCACCCATTGAACCATTTTCGTCCGCTCTGCTAGTGAAATCCCCCTTCGAAATACTGTGAGATACATTAGCAATATCATCAAAAGATGATGTAAGCGTTCTCTCCACGAAGCGAGCAACAGGTAAAGTCAGACCTGCAAGAACAACTACTAGTATAATTCCTACGAGAAATTGACCTAGAATCATTAACGTAACTAAGACAGGAATAGCAAACAGTGCGGCAACGAGGTAACATCCGGCAACAATTCTTTGTTTTAACGGAAGTTTGTGCATCCAGCTCATTGGTAAAATGTCCCCCTTATTAAATTTTATGTAATGGTGTTATTATAGGGGATTTATAGGTCATTGGTCTATAGAGAAGTGTCATAAATCTTCTTTAAGTAGTAGATATTTAGAATTCATGTCAAAATTCCTCATATATTGTGGAAATTGTTTTAATAGCAGACTTTACCATCCCTACTAGTTCGGTAGGAGCTAAAACAATAACTGAAGGAGAAAAAGAGAGTACGATACGACAGGCAGATTCTATAGTATTAAACTCGGCCTCTACGTTCATCCACCCAGTATTAGCAGAGGGTTCTACTAAAGTTATAGTTACATATCTTTCACGTTGTAATTCTTTAAGAATAGACTCATTCACCTTTAATTTCACTACATATTTTGGCAGAGCTGCTTTAAAAGCTAAAGTCGACTGTTCCCAGTAGCTTTTTAAATCAAAAGTCTCAGGTCTGACAAATGATTCATTAGTTGCTTCAGCTTGTATTAATCTTGACACGCGAAAAGTCCGCATTTCATCCTCGGTTCGTGCCACTACATACCAAACTCCACGTTTTGCGACTAACCCAAGAGGTTCAATAAAACGTTCCTTCGTCTCGTCATTCCGTGGGTAAGTGATCTTTACTTTACGATCTTCCCAAACAGCTTCCTGCAGGATAGATAGGAACGGATAGGTCTCGTCGGAAGGGTGCCAGCTGGCACCATCAATATGGATGCGCTGGCTTAGGTAACTGGCTGGATTATTCGTCCTAGATGGCGAAGCAGCCTCCAGCTTGAGTACGGCAGAAGAAAAGTCGTTTTGTATACCCAGATCTTTTAAAATCGAGGAGTCTGCGGACAGCAGCAGAGTAGCAATCTCTGAGGGCTTCATACCCGTTAACGAGGTTCGGTATCCTTCCGTGAGCATCCAGCCCCCTTCGCGTCCCCGTTCGGCAAGAATCGGTATTCCTGCTGTACATAAGGCTTCCATATCTCTAAACACAGTTCGTTCAGACACTTCTAAGGTCTGGGCTAGCTCACGGGACGTCATCTTTCCACGATTTTGCAGCAAAAGTAAGATGGATAACAAACGATCGGCTCTCATTAAGGGAACATTCCTCCTCCTAATAAATGTTAGTCAGTTCTTAATTAATTATTATATTATATATGTCAGTTGATGTCATATTAAAGAATTATACTTATATAAGGTAAGGATTAAATATAGAACATTTAGTGAAAAACAAATGTAGAAAGGATTGAGAACATGACTTTAAAAGGAAAAGTAGCATTGGTCACCGGAGGCAGCAGAGGTGCTGGTAGAGGAATTGCATTGGAGCTGGCAAGGAAAGGTGCATTCGTTTATATTACGGGCAGAACGACAGAGGCCTCTGGCACAGGGCAAAGCAAGCGGAGCATTGATAACGTGCTTAGGGAAATAAAAGCGGAGGGAGGGTCCGGCAGCGCCATACGATGTGATCATACAAAAGATCAGGAGACAGAGACGGTCATTCGCCAGATTGCTTCAGAGCAAGGGCGGCTTGATATTTTAGTCAACAATGTATGGGGCGGCAACGATTTACTTATTGAGCAGAAGTCTTTCTGGGAGCTTCCAACAGCGCATTGGGACAATATGTTTAATGCGGGTGTGAGGGCACAGTTGGTAACAAATTATAACGCCATACCTTTAATGCGCGAGGCAAAAGCTGGCGGTCTAATCATCCACACAACCTTTTGGGATCATTACAAATATCTCGGAAACTTCTATTATGATCTTTCTAAAAATACACTTGTGCGCATGGCCTACGGGTTATCGATTGAGCTTAAAGAGGACAACATTGCAGTTATTCCTCTTACTCCGGGCTGGATGAGGACAGAGGCGGTGTTGGAGAGCATGAACACGGATGAGGAGCATTGGCATGAGGTTGAAGAATTGCAGATGACTGAATCCACAACCTATATCGGTAGGGCAGCCGCTGCTCTCGCAACCGATCCTGAGGTTATGTCTATGACCGGTCAACCGCAGCAGGTTGCTAAGCTCGCTGAAAAGTATGGATTTACCGACATCGATGGGCGGACTGTTCCCGCATTCTTAGTCTAAACAGCAAACTTGATCTGTTTGATCCCATTTCTGTGTACGAAGCAGTAAAGGACAGAGCTGATCTTAAATGCAGCATTTTCGTATATTTAGGACGCTATCGGTCCCCATAGACGCTATTGATAGGCAAAACACCTGATTTAGCTCTCTTTTTGAGGAATAGCGGCACTGGAGTCCGAAACACTGCTTCAAAGGTGAAGTTATTGCTTATAAGGCCATCTGGTTCCGTAAGTCTCCAGGGGAACTCGATTCGGTGTTGTAAATGAAGCCGAAATAGGTCGACGATCAACAACAAAAGCAGCGAAACTCCTATAAGGGGAGAGTCGCTGCTCTGTTGTTTGATTTCTATCTTATTGCTTACAGAAGAATGATTTCTTCGGCAGTGTTGATTTCTGGCAGGCCAGCAAGCTTCACAAGCACATGAGTAGGTACAGCTTTATCAACGGTCAGCAGCATGATTGCTTCGCCACCAACGATTTTACGTCCCACTTGCATGGAGGCGATATTGACATCATTTTCACCCAGCAATGTGCCCACAAGTCCGATAATCCCTGGTTTGTCGTTATGGGATACGACGATTTGATGTCCTTCAGGAGCGATATCAACTGGGAACTTGTTCACTTGAACAATTCTTTCTCCGTAACCTTGCAGCAATGTTCCGGCTACGAGACGTTCTTGGTCGTGATCTGTTTTAAGGGTCACGGTAATCAGATTAGTGAACCCTTTAGTTTTGGAAGCTTTAGTTATTACTACATTAACGTCGCGTGTTTTTGCCAAGTGCATGGAGTTAACGATGTTAACATCCTCAGCGAAGTGGCGGGAGAGCACGCCTTTCACAATATAACGAGTAAGTGGTTGGGTATCGACATCTGACAGATCACCCGCATACTCAACATGGATTTCACGAATAGCACTATCTGTAATTTGGGTAACAAAGCTGCCCAGCTTCTCACCAAGTGTGAAGTAAGGCTGGAGTTTGTTCATTACGCTTGGAGCAACTGGAGGAATATTTACAGCATTGATGAACGGTTCATTACGCAGAATATGCAGTACTTGTTCCGATACATCGATCGCTACATTCTCCTGAGCTTCAATTGTAGAAGCGCCCAAGTGAGGAGTCACGATAATTTTTGGATGCGACAAGAATGGGTGATCTGCTTGTGGGGGCTCTTTTTCGAATACGTCAAATGCAGCGCCAGCAACAATACCGCTATCAATAGCTTCTACTAACGCCATTTCATCAATTACACCACCACGGGCACAGTTGATGATGCGCATTCCCTTTTTCATAACTTCAAATTGCGGGCGGGAAATCATATGGCGTGTTTCCGGAGTAAGTGGAGTGTGCACAGTAATGAAGTCTGCTCCGCGGACTACATCGTCAACGGAAGCTAATTTCACTTCCAGTTTCTCAGCACGCTCAGCAGTTAAGAAAGGATCAAAAGCAAGGATTTCCATGCCGAAAGCTTTGGCACGTTTAGCCACTTCGCTACCGATTCTGCCCATTCCCAGTACACCTAAAGTTTTGCCGCGAAGCTCTACACCCACGAAGGTTTTTCTATCCCAGGTTCCACCAATTGTTTTTGCATAAGCTTGTGGAATGTGACGGGCCAGTGCCATCATCATTGCAAAAGCATGCTCACAAGTTGTAATGGTATTTCCATCAGGAGCGTTGATAACAACAACCCCACGTTGAGTAGCAGCTTCCAGCTTGATATTATCTACACCCACACCTGCACGACCAATGACCTTTAAGTTTTTTCCAGCTTCGATAATTTTTTCAGTTACTGTAGTTTGACTGCGGACGAGTAGACCATCATATTCACCGATGATTGCAACGAGCTCATCTTCACTGAGACCTGTTTTTTTGTCTACAACTACATCTGTTGCGTCCATCAATTGCTGAATGCCCAAATCACTGATTGGATCCGATACTAATACTTTAAACATGGTTTCTTATCCCCCTTAAAGTTGAAAAGCTTTATATGTCGAGGACGCCCTGATGGGCAGTCCACAATACCAGAAGGTTCACGAACTAGTAGAGAAAAACATGTAATAATAGTAGATCAACGCGGTGTCGCACAAAAGAAACAGCGTGCAAGAGTACCGCGAAATCGGTAACTTTGGGCATAAGGTAGTATTTATGGGGGATTAGGGAATTAAAAAAACTCCCAACCCCATACTACTGCCGTAGTAAGGGACGAGAGTTATCTTCGTGGTACCACCCTAATTCACTGCAACTTGGAAGAAGCAGCCTCATTGGCCTGCATAGGCCACACTGTTAACGGAGTTGATCCGATTGTACCTACTTTAAGGTTCGATACAATATCTCAGGAGCGCTAAAGATAGCTGTTCGTCACCGGTTTGCACCAACCACCGGCTCTCTGAAGACTTCCAGGATCTTTGTTCCATCATCGGTTTTGAATGATTAATTTTTTCATAATGTAACACGGTATGCAAGTTGTGTCAATAGGCTTTACAAGTAGCGTTTCTTGAAGTGAACTTCATTTTTCGTTATGATTCAATAACTGGTTCTATTCAAAAAAGAACGGAAGCTGAGGGAGTGTCTCCCTGTTATAATACTGTTCCCGCCATTTTATAAAATCCTGTTCCTGCACAGCACCTGTAGAAATCAACAAGGTTACTGAGGACTGGATATCCGAAAGATTTAATGAGTTTGCAGTGCCTGAGTAAATCATATCGTCTATTTTAGCAGTGATGTCCTGAGGATCATAACCTGCAAAAATTCCGCGATTCAACATCATGTCAGCGATAGAAGCATTCTTCAAAAGAAGGGGCATTTTTTTCCACTGAATGAAAGACATCGTTTTTAGTTCGCCAGGTGCAGAAGGTATTTTCTGGTTTGTCTTAGAGCCCCATTTTAGCATAGAATCATAGAAGTTCTTTTGTGCTAACAGACCGTACTTCACGGCGCCAGTTGTAAATTCATCATTTTTCAATAACTTTGCGGTCTCTGCACCAGATGCACTAGTAGAGACTTTGCCGGAGGCCTTAGAAAATAAAGTTAAGCTTTTGAGTACATTGACCTGTGACTGATGTAATAGAGGAGAGCTAGTGAAAATAGAATCTTGATTAACTCTCTTATATTGCTGGTCTGCTAGAATACTTAGATTCTTCATTACTGCCGCATTCATACGAGCATCTGTGCTGCGCGCTAACTTATCTACTTGAATGTTCCAATTCCGCTTGAATTCCCGATAGGGCAAAAATACGTTATGATAGAAAGTAACCAGATCCTGCTGTTGATAAGAGCCCGTGAATTCTACTAAACCATTCATACTTGATTGATTGTCATATTTGGCTTCAGTTTTGTCTGCGCCAACCTTGACACCAGTAAAAAATGCGGCGAAGGCGCAAACTAGGAAAAACAAAAAAACTAGCGTGTATAACATTTGATTGCGGGACTTACGTTTGCTCATAATAAATGCTCCTTTTTCTGGGGGGATTATCCTATGTATTATGTATTGATAGCAACACTATGGACGGTTTCTCTCTCGGAGCTGCCCGAAAAAAATAAAGAACAGGCAGGTCACGATGAAAAAATTCAAATTTGGCGAGATTAAGGTTAAAAAGGTAGAACCAGGCCAGTTGACAGACCGTCTTCTGCTGCTCAATCTCTATATCACTCAGGGGCTCACATTAATTATCGGTTTGATATGGATATTATTTCAGAAAAGAAATCCTTTTCAGCTATTAATTATTCCAGAAAAAGTACATTTTGTGGCATGGGGCCTCGGACTTGCTGCTGCAATGCTAATTGTTGACTATTTATTGACACATATTGTCCCTGAGGAAAGCATGGATGATGGTGGAATAAACGACCTTTTATTTCGAAATCGCCCTGTGTGGCATATTATCGTCATAGCAGCAATTGTATCGGTATGTGAGGAGCTCTTATTCCGCGGTGCCATCCAATATTCCATTGGCCCTTATTGGACGAGTATAGTATTTGCTCTTATTCATGTCCGTTATTTACGTCACTTTGTACCTACCGGCTGGGTGTTCTTAAGCAGTTATGGTCTTGGATATATTTACATTCAATCGGGCAGCCTCTGGGCCCCTATACTATGTCACTTCTTCATCGACCTGATCTCAGGTCTGGTGATCCGCTATAGGAGGGAATCATGAGTGAGGAATTAAGCCGGGTAAAGTCTCGACAAAAACAACACAAAAGTGAAAGCAAACATCCTGGCAAAAGTAAAAAAGAGAAGCGGACTTCGGAGGCTGTAAAAAAGGCTACTCCTGAAAAGAAGTCTACTCCTATAAAGAAAAATGCTACCGCTCGGGTCTCTACGGCAACTTTATCAAGAAAAGCTCGCCGCCCAGCAGGTTCTGCAAAGCGCTCTTCCACAGGAAGTAAAGAGAAGGACGAAGAATCGGTTCCTTCTCGTTCAGATACTTATTCTTCAGAAAAAGTTCGTCTAAGCAAGATGTTTGTGAACTCTTTGATTTTTATCTTTGTTATTTTGCTAATAGGGCTGCTTTGGTGGGGAATTGAAGGAGCGCCTCCGCTGAGTACATTATGGTGAGTACATGGGCATGGGGAGTGGTCTTGGCCATTCTATTGATAGCTGCGGCTGTTGTTATAATCATGGTGATCAACGCGTTTAGAAACAGAATTATTACCGAGGAAATAATGCTAGATTCGCTACCTGAAGAGTTCGATGGATTTCGTATCTTGTTTATAACAGATATCCATCGCCGCCGCCTTCCGTCCGCGCTTCTGATGCCATTAAAGGGTGGAGTAGATGTTGTCTTTCTGGGAGGAGATCTAACGGAAAAAGATAGCCCTTTAAATCGTCTTGTCGATAATATGACTCTAGTTACTTCTATTGCATCTACCTATGTAGTGCATGGAAATCATGATTATCGGGCTAATATTACAAGGGTGGATGAGATTATTCAGGACAGTGGTGCAAAACTGTTAATGGATGAAAATGTGGCTTTTGAACGTGAGGGAGCTAAACTTTGGTTAACCGGAATTGATTTTCCGAAAAATGGGGGCAAAACTCCATACCGTCCTTTTCCGCAATTAACCACAAACACTTCTGCTGAAGATACCTGTCGTATAATTCTTGTACATGATCCGCTTTGGTTATCCAAGCGCCAAAGTGTGCCAGCGGACCTGATTCTGGCAGGTCATACGCATGGGGGCCAGGTGATCCTTCCGTTTGTGGGTCAAAGACATGTTGAGCATTTCTATCATAAATATGACGCTGGAAAGTTTAATTGGCCAAGAGGTGACGGTTCCGCAAAAAATGCGCTGCTGCTGATCAGCAGAGGGTTTGGAACAGCACATCTGCCAATTCGCTGGGGCAGTCCTGCTGAAATGCATGTGCTGACACTGCGTAAATCAACCCAATAGTGCTTGCTCTTTCCAGTAAGAAAAATAGGTAGCGTAAAAAAAGGGGGGTCCAAAGCCATGCAAATGGCTTTTGGAACCCCCTTCTATTTTTCGTTTGATTTGAAACATTTGCACTGACGAAGCAATTATCGGACATGTACGGATAATGAGATCAACGCATTTTTAGCTCAATGCTGCGCGGATCAACAAAGCTATATCCTTTGCCCTCAAGTGTAGTGAGCAGGGTATCCAGACCTTCAACGGTCCATGGTAGCTCATGCATCAGGATATTACTGCCAGAATGCAGCTGATCGGTAACATTGCTGATCAATTTTTCTGTCTTACCCGTTTCTTTTTCTTTCATTTCCCAGTCAAGAGAGCCTACAGACCAGGTCATGTATAACATTCCATTCTCGGCAGCGACCTTCTTGCCAACATCCCCGCCAGCACCATGTGGCGGACGGAAAAAGTGAGGAGCTTCTCCCAGCGTTTCTTTGACAATATTTTGAACATTTTCGATTTGCTTTTTAACCTCAGTATAGGACTTGTCTTTCAATACAATATGATCCCAGCTGTGGTTGCCGATAATTCCACCGCGGTTATGTATTAACTCCAGAAGCTCAGGATGCTCCTTAACACGATAACCATTCACGAAAAAGATGGCTTTAGCTTGATGTTTGTCCAGAACATCCATCAAAGGGTTAATCATTGCCGCATCTTTAGGACCGTCGTCAAAGGTGAGCAAAACCACTTTTTTATTTGTAGCTTCCTCATTAGGGACGATATCGTAATTTTTGTTCATATGGTACAGCAGTGGAATTTCAGCGGATGCTTCGCTCTTACTGGCTGTACTATTTCCTGTAGTACCTCCATCTGCTGTTGCTTGAGGGGTAGGACTGGCTGTTGCTTCAGGTGATGGCGCCGTAGTTTCTGCGCTTTGTGTAGCTGCCGCCGTGGGCGGATTGTTTGAGGCATTTGTTTCCTTAGCTGTATTTCCATTTGCACCGCTGTTGCCACAGGCAGTAAGCAACAAGGTAGCCAATAGGAGCACTGATGTCATTTTACCCACTTTTTTCAACTCGCTTTCTTGTTATTAGGTTGTATGAGCCGGAATCTTTCCGCGAACACTAAACATGATTTTACCATACAAGGAGGCTGGAAATATGAATACTTCGTCATTTTTATGCGGGGTGCTGATGGGCGCCGCAGCCAGTATGATTATGTCCAAAAAGCGGAATTCTTTAATGTCTTCGCTAGGGCAATCGGGTGGTTCCATGAGTGGAGCTGCAGATAAAGCAAAAGAAAAAATAATCGGTATGGCCACGACTGGTTTTGGTAACACTGCTGTTTCAAGCAGTAATGCTCAAAGTAACGGTTCAAGTAGCGGAACCACTGAGCATAAGACTGAATCACCAGTGAAGTCGAAGGAATCCAATCTTAAATTGTTAAAGGAATTCATTCGCAGCAATCCTGAAGTGAAGAGCGAAGTAGAGCAGATTCTTAAAGAAACGCATACAACCATACCGGGATTGTAACCGTAAAGGACTCCATCAGAATCATTTTGGGGATGAAATATTCCGCAGAATGATTCTTTTTTATTATTCAGGGCTCTGAAAATGGTTTATTCAATAGAGAGGATTTTATATATTTATTTACGTGCATTTATCTCGGCAAAATGATAACATACTTACATAGTAACCATTTTTGGCTCATTACTCGGGACTCATCATACATTATAATAAATGAGCTTGCAAAAGGAGGATCCTGTCATGAGAATAGAGCGATTAAGTCAAGATAAGATACGGATTTTCCTCACTTTTGACGACCTGAGCGAGCGGGGCATCCAGAAGGAAGACATGTGGCAGGAAGTTCCTAAGGTTCATGACCTGTTTACGGAGATGATGGATCAAGCATATAGTGAACTAGGTTTTGATGCCACGGGTCCGCTTGCCGTAGAAGTTTTCGCATTGCCCGCGCAAGGTATGGTCGTTATAGTGACCCGAGGAAAATATGATCACCATCAGTACGGTGCGTCCGGGGAAGAAGAATTGCCAGAAGAGATTTATGAAATGGAAGTTACTCTTGAACAAAGCGACTCCATTGTATATGCATTCCGCGATTTCGAGGTTCTGGTTGAAGCGGCCCATGTGCTCATCGGTAATATTACTTCCCAGGGGAAACTGTATTCTTATAACAATAAATGGTATCTGTATTTCGATCCAAAGGAATTTGAAGAAACGGCGTTGTCAGGTCTTGTTGGCGTACTAGCTGAGTTTGGAGATTCCTCACCGGTCACAGAAGCTGTTCTCGATGAATATGGGAAAACAGTGATGCCGGAGAATGCGGTCCAGTTATTGTGCACTCATTTTAAGCGTCAGGAGTAATTAGGCAAGATCTAGGGGCTGATGACCATTGTTTAGGCCGATCAGCCCTAGTCTTGTTGTTGGTGATATGTCGGTCATTCTTGTATCAAAGTTATCATCTACCTTGCTGTGTAACGGCAGTAATAGGGTTTAGGGGTGTAGGGAGGTTATTCGGTGCTCGTGTTATCGGTTATTTCGTCGGCAGTGGCGCCGGGACTTGCTCTGTTGACCTTTTTTTATCTGAAAGACAAGTATGATCAAGAACCGCTTCATGTAGTCATTAAAGTATTCTTGCTCGGCCTTCTGATTGTGTTTCCTGTCATGATCATTCAGAGAGGGCTGATGCTGGGACTAAATGGCGGTCCGTATGTGGAGTCGTTTCTCATATCCGCTGGCGTGGAAGAATGTCTAAAATGGTTTGTGCTTTACCATATGATTTACAATCATACCGAATTTGACGAGCCATATGATGGGATACTATACGCTGTGGCGATTTCGCTCGGCTTCGCAACAATAGAAAATGTAATGTACGCTTGGTATAGCAACGCTTCAATCGGATCAATGTTTCTGAGAGCACTTCTTCCGGTTTCTGGACACGCTATGTTTGGTGTGATCATGGGCTACCATATGGGGAGGGCGAAGTTCACAAAAGGTGTTAAGACCCGGAGAATTCTGGTTTTTTCGCTACTGTTGCCATGGATGTGGCATGGGATATATGACTTTATTTTGAGTACGACAGCTAACTATTGGATATGGTTTATTGTGCCTCTGATGGCTATCCTATGGTATGGAGGTATGGGAAAGGTAGCTAGGGCCAACAGCCGTTCTCCTTTCCGCTTTCTGAAACGTGAAGAAGAGGTTAACCTATAATCGAGATGGACACACTTATATTCGAAGGGCAGTTCCTAGTAAGGAATTCCAGAGAGGAGAGAGGTGTCTTTTTTTGCGTATAAAAGTACGTATCGTTTGCAAACAGTGCGGTGAGACCTACATATTAAGAGGGATTAAAGAGCATGGTATCATTCAAACCGGCTTTAAACAATGCCTTTGCAGTAATAGCAGTGGCTTTGAGATTGAAGAAAGAGCATGAGCGGACGTTATAGTCACATGGTGTAGCAACTTCAGTGCATAAGACTCCTAGTTTATTGTCAAACTAACGCCAATAAGCTATCGAAAGGAGTCTTGTAGCCCTATGTACAAAAGATTAAGTGCTGTAATGTTCCCGCTGACCGCGCTGCTGCTGATTGGTGCGCTTGTGTGGGGTTATCAGGAGAACCAGGAGAAGAATTCAATACTAATTAAGGCGGAAAACCAATATCAACGCGCCTTTCACGATTTGTCCTATCATGTGGACCGTCTTCATGGTGAGCTTGGAAATACGCTTGCGGTTAATTCTGCTTCTAACGGAATGCACCGCAAAGGACTCGTCAATGTGTGGCGGATGACCAGTGAGGCCCAAAATGAGATTAATCAGCTGCCGCTGACCTTGCTGCCATTTAGCAAAACAGAGGAGTTTCTGTCCAAAATCTCCAACTTTTCTTATAAAGCCGGGATTCGTGACTTCACTAAAAAACCTCTGACAGATGGAGAATTGAGTAATCTAAAAGCATTGTATAAGAACTCGGGAGAAATCTCTAAGGATTTGCAAGAGGTACAGAATAAAGTCATTGGCAACCGGCTGCGCTGGATGGATGTTGAAACGGCATTGGCAACAGAAAATAAAGCGGAGGACAACACGATTATTGACGGTTTCAAAACGGTGGATAAACGTGTTGGCGCATACCCTGAGCTAGACTGGGGCCCTTCAGTAGCAAGCATTTACGATAAACGTTCCGTCAAAATGCTCGGAGGTAACCCCGTGACTGCCGAAGACATCAAACGTAAGGCATTGAAGTTCGCGGATGCGGGCTCCAACGCTAAAGTCGATGTTAAAGAAAATGGGAAGAACACCGAATGGCCATCCTATACGGCAACAGTTAGTGGTTCGAATGAAAAGCACACCATCAGTATGGATTTCACAAAAAATGGCGGATTGCTGATCTCTTATTATGATAACCGTGAGATTGGACCTGCCAAGGTATCTATTAAAGAAGCAGTTACCAAAGCCGAGAAGTTTCTTGAGAAAAAAGGATATCCCCATATGACTGCAGTCAGCGCTGATCGTTATGATAATATCGGGAATTTGACCTTTGTGACCAAACAGAATGATGTATTGATTTATCCTGAAAAAATGACTATTCGTATGGGGCTGGATACAGGTGATACCATCGGTTTTGAGGCCAGCGAATATGTTAAAGAGCATAAGGACAACCGTCAGCTTCCAAAACCAAAGCTTACTCTTGCTGAGGCGAGAAAATTTCTGAATTCTGATTTCAAGGAGCAATACAATCGCTTGTCCTGGATTAAAAATGATGATTCCGTCGAGGTCTTGACTTACGAGTTCGGTGGAGGGGTCAATGGCTCAAAGTATCGTATTTATATTAACGCTGAGGATGGAATTGAAGAGTCTGTGGAAGAAATCAGACCTTCTTCGGGGTCTGAGGCAAAATAAAAGGGAGGGCGCATCCAGCAGTTGGGTGCGTCCCTTTTTTTTGCAATATCTATAAAATATATCTGACTGGCTGATATTCCCATGCTATAATCAGGCTTAGTGATAATTACTAAACTGATGTGGCGGTGACATCTTTGTATCCTAAAATTAACGAATATCTATACATACAGGTTGCTTCCAGTGACGCTGCTGAAGCAGAAGTTGAATATAGATCCAGAATTGCAGAGACGGAAGAAGACGCATTTCTGATTGAAATTCCTATGCAGGAGAGCAATGGTCGTCTAAAAAGGCTCTTTATGGGGGACGAGCTTTCGGTCTATTTTTTAACTGAGGGTGGCATTAAAAATTACTTTAATACTTATGTGCTGGGCTTTAAAGAAGATGTAATTCGTATGGTCAGGATTCAAAAGCCGGAGACAGATTCGATATTTAAGATCCAGAGAAGAAGCTTTTTCCGAGTGAATGCTGATCTAGAGCTTGCTGTGAAGGATAGCCTTGGCAAACGGTTCCTGGTTCGTACAGATGATATTGGTGGCGGAGGAATCTCCTTTTTGGTGGATAACCAGGTTAAGCTGGAGGTTGGTAATAAATTGTCCTGCTGGGTACTGGTTCCTTATCGAAACGGAAGCACGGAGCATGTCAATTTTGAAGGTGAAGTAGTGCGCATTAAAAAGCTTGAGAATGGACGTCTTTTAGCCATGTTGAAATTTGTCGCTATTTCAGATTTGGAACGCCAGAAAATTATCCGTTATTGCTTCGAACGTCAGTTTGATTTCCGCAACAGATAAGCATTTTTAACAGCTCTATTAAGCTGTCTGATTTTGCACTGAAGTATAAACTGTGGTATAATTTTATAAGTCGCAGGCAATGCCTGCTTTTTTCTTGATAATATCATCAAGCATAACAATTTATGTGTGCTCCTTGATATTGCAGGAATAGTTTTCGTAACGCTAGATGTTTTTTTATGAAAGAGTGTTTGAGGAGGAATGCCCCGTTGGATAGGCAGGGTACACATACTTATGACAGAATAAACGTCGCCATCGACGGACCTGCCGGGGCAGGCAAGAGCACTGTAGCCCGATTGGTAGCCCAGAAGTTGTCTTATATCTATGTTGATACTGGTGCAATGTACCGGGCAATCACCTGGTATATGATCCAAGAAGACATTGAACCGGAAGATCAGCAGCGAGTGAACGAGAAGGTTCGCGACATGGTGATTGAACTTATTCCGGAACGAGACATTCAGAAGGTGCTGATTAATGGGGAAGACGTGACCCCACATATTCGGAGCCTTCAGGTTAGCGGCCTTGTGTCGCAGTATGCGAAGATCGAGGATGTAAGATCCAGACTGAGTCAATTGCAGCGTCAGATGGCGCTTCGCAAAGGCGTGGTAATGGATGGCCGCGATATCGGTACAACCGTGCTGCCGGATGCCGAGGTAAAGATTTTTATGACGGCAAGTGTGGAAGAACGAGCTCTCCGTCGTTATAAGGAACTGAGAGACGCGGAATCGGTGACGCTTCAGCAGCTTGAACACGATATTGCAAAGCGGGACCGTCTGGATGAAGGACGGGAGATTTCACCGCTGCGCCGTGCAGAGGATGCTATTCTTCTGGATACGACCTTAATGAATATCGATCAAGTTGTGGAGGCCATTGTATCCCACTGTAGATCTCATGTTGACGGGGAGAGAAATCATTTATGATTTATGCAATTTGTGTTGGATTGCTTCGCTTGATTTACGCAATCCTTTTCCCGCTTAAGATTGTGGGGAAAGAAAATGTGCCAAAGGAGGGCGGGGTACTGCTCTGCGCTAACCACATTAGTCTGCTTGATCCAATGACTATTGGAATTAAGCTGGACCGTCAGGTAAAGTATATGGCTAAGGCTGAACTGTTTGAGGTTCCGGTGCTTGGCTGGCTCATTAATAAATTGGGTGCTTTTCCGGTGAAACGTGGCGGCGTAAGCAAAGAATCCATAAAAACGGCCCTTAACACACTTCGTAATGGTAATGTCATGGGTATCTTCCCGGAGGGTACGCGTAACTCTGATGCCGGAGTGGCCAAGAAGGGTGCTGCTAGCTTTGCACTTCGAAGTGGCGCAGCAGTTATTCCAGCGGCTATTATCGGCCAGTATAAACCCTTTCGACGCATGGTCGTTGTCTACGGTGCTCCTGTAGACCTTAGTCAATTTGCCGGTGCGGGGAGCGAATCTCTCGAGGCTGTTACCGATGTCATTATGGATCGCATCCGTGAGATGAAAGAGACAGGTAAACCAAGTGCTAGTTAAGGGATGAGCAGAACAATAAATTTTGCTCAATGTTTTGATTAAATAACGGCATAGCCGCTATTTTTTGGAACATACTATCATCAAGTGTAAGTGGCAATATCAAGCATTGCTTGTTTTGAACTCTGCTATACGCAGGTTTAAATAAATGGGGTTTTGAATCGAGGAGGCTAATCACATGTCTGAAGAAATTAAAAATCAGGAAGCTGCGGAAAAGAATGAATCCGTAGAAGCGGTGGATTCCGCTGTGACAGAAAATAACGGAGCTGTAGAAGAAGTTGCTGCCGTTAACGAAGAAGAAGTGACTAACCAAGCTGACTTGGAAATCATTTCTCTGAAAAAAGGCGATACCGTGAAAGGAACAATCGTCAAAATCGAAGATAACCAAGCTTATGTAAGCATTGGATATAAATACGACGGTGTGATTCCAATTCGCGAATTGTCCGCAGTACAACTGGACAACGCTGCTGCAGCAGTAGAAGTTGGACAGGAAGTAGAATGTAAAGTTGTCAGCATCAACGACAACAAGGAAAGCCTTGTTCTTTCCAAACGTGCAGTTGATAGTGAAAAATCATGGGAAGATCTTGAGAAATACTTCGCTTCCCAAGAAGCTTTCGAAGTTACTGTGGCTGACGTTGTTAAAGGCGGCCTAGTAGCTGATGTTGGAGCTCGTGGATTTATTCCAGCTTCCATGGTAGAGCGTCATTTCGTTGAAGATTTCAGCGATTACAAAGGCCGTACCTTGCGTGTTAAAGTGAAAGAACTTGACCGTGAGAACAGCAAAGTAATCTTGTCTGCTAAAGAAGTTCTTGAAGAAGAATTCGAAGCTAACAAGCTGAAAATTATGGCTGAGCTATCTGAAGGCCAAATCATCGAAGGTACAGTACAACGTCTGACTCAATTCGGCGCATTTGTTGATGTGGGCGGAGTTGACGGTCTTGTACACGTATCTGAAATCGCTTGGAGTCACGTAGAGAAACCTTCTGATGTAGTATCCGAAGGTGATAAAGTACGTGTTAAAGTATTGAAGGTTGATCCTGAAAAAGGAAAAATCAGCCTGAGCATCAAAGCTGCTGCTCCAGGTCCTTGGGACTCTGCTGCTGGCGAAATCAACATCGGTGATGTTGTAACAGGCGTTGTAAAACGTCTTGTGAACTTCGGAGCGTTCGTAGAATTGCTTCCGGGTGTGGAAGGTCTTGTGCACATCTCACAAATCTCCCACAAACACATCGCTACTCCACACGAAGTATTGAAAGAAGGACAAGAAGTTCAAGTGAAAGTTCTGGACTTCAATCCATCCGAGAAACGTGTTAGCCTGAGCATCAAAGAAACTGAAGAAGCTCCAGCTCCATCTGCTAGACCTGAACGCAGCAATAGCAGAGACAGAGCTCCTAAAGAAGTTCTGAACAACCCTAACGTTTCCCTTAGCAACGAAGGCCTTAGCTTTACGCTTGCTGAACGTTTTGGTGATAAGCTGGACAAATTTAAGGGTAATAACTAATCCCTAAACGAGCTTTTGAATATACGGGTAAAGTAATCGGCGAGCCCTCGATACGGGGGTTCGCCGATTGTCTTTTTTTCGGAACCGGCAGGATTGATGAGAGTTAACATGATTGTTAGCCAATTTAAATGTTTTTTGCTATGATGAGTAACGTAAGGATGACAGGAGGAATGAATATGGCAAGACCCGTTGTGGCAATCGTTGGGAGGCCTAACGTCGGAAAATCGACGATATTTAATCGGCTGATTGGCGATAGATTAGCCATTGTAGAAGATAAACCGGGGATTACACGTGACCGGATTTATGGTATTTCAGATTGGAACGGTAAGTCGTTCAGTGTGATTGATACCGGAGGTATTGAAATTGATGGAGAAGACACAATTCTGAAATCAATCCGCGTTCAAGCGGAGCTGGCGATTGAAGAAGCGGATGTTATTGTATTTATGTGTGAGGCAAAGAGTGGTGTGACGAATTCAGATGAAGAGGTAGCTCAGATTCTGTTCCGTTCAGGTAAACCGGTCGTTCTTGCCATCAACAAAGTGGATAATATGAAGCGTGCGGATGATATTTATGAGTTCTATAGCCTTGGTTTTGGGGATCCAATCGGAATTTCTGGTAGTCACGGAACCGGACTCGGCGATTTGCTAGATGCTGTAGTTGAGCGCCTACCTGAGAAAATAGATGATGAATACGATGAGGATGTCATTCGTGTAGCTTTGATTGGCCGTCCGAATGTAGGGAAATCCTCTTTGGTCAACGCGATTTTGGGCGAAGAACGTGTTATCGTCAGTGATATTGCAGGGACAACAAGAGATGCTATCGATACTCCTTTTGAACGTGATGGGCAACGTTATGTGCTTATCGATACGGCAGGTATGCGTAAAAAAGGCAAGGTATACGAGAACATTGAGAAATACAGTGTTATGCGTGCTATGCGTGCGATTGAACGGGCTGATGTGGTCCTCGTTGTAATTAACGGCGAAGAGGGCATCATCGATCAGGACAAGCATATTGCTGGTTATGCACATGAAGCTGGTAAAGCATCTATTTTTGTTGTGAACAAATGGGACGCCATTGTGAAAGACGATAAGACTATGCAAAACTTTGAGACTAAGATTCGTGACCATTTCTTGTTTATGAGTTACGCACCGGTTGTCTTTTTGTCGGCCTTAACCAAACAGCGTTTGCAAAAACTGCTGCCTGTTGTACAGCATGTATCTCAACAGCACGCACTGCGCATTACTACACATTTGGTGAACGACGTTGTATCTGATGCAATCGCGATTAACCCTCCACCAACTGACAAAGGCCGTCGCTTGCGTATTAACTACGTAACGCAGGTTGCGGTGAAGCCGCCTACGATTGTGGTGTTCGTGAATGATCCATCGCTGATGCACTTCTCCTATGAACGTTATCTGGAGAATAAAATTCGCGCAGCGTTTAATTTCGAAGGAACACCAATCCGTCTCTTTACACGGCGCAAATCCGAAAACGAAGGTTAGGGGAGAAGAAGTGTGGCGCTTGAACTTCTGGTTATCGTTGTAAGCTATTTGCTTGGTTCTGTCAGCTTTAGTGTACTGCTTGCAAAGTTGCTAAAGGGAATTGATATCCGTCAATACGGAAGCGGAAATGCGGGGGCTACCAATACACTGCGTGTATTGGGTAAAGGTCCTGCAATATTAGTGCTGTTGCTGGATGTGCTGAAAGGGGTTGCCGCTGTATGGTTAGGAACCTGGGTCGGCGGATGGGGAACCTGGGTTCCGGCTCTTTGCGGAATCGCTGCCATCATCGGACATAATTGGCCGCTCTATTTTCGTTTTCGTGGGGGGAAAGGCATTGCTACTACGATCGGTGTTATGGCTACGCTTTGTTTATGGCCAGCGCTGCTCGCCGGTATCATCGCCATCCTGTCTATCTTTATCACACGTTACGTGTCCCTTGGCTCATTAATTTTTGTAGCACTGACACCAGTGG
The DNA here is from genome assembly GCF_038593125.1 of Paenibacillus sp. FSL F4-0097. Taxonomy (NCBI): domain Bacteria; kingdom Bacillati; phylum Bacillota; class Bacilli; order Caryophanales; family Paenibacillaceae; genus Paenibacillus; species Paenibacillus sp. FSL F4-0097. Next base: position 4,652,583 of record NZ_CP151965.1, on the reverse strand, counting down.
CTTTATTGTTGACAGGATTTACACAACCTGTGCTCTGGACCAGTATTATTATTGCGGTCTTCGCCTTCTGGCGGCACCGGACGAATATTGTAAAGATCGTAGAAGGCCGTGAGAACAAGATAGGCTCAAAAGTTAAAGGAGGGAATCGTGTTGTCTGATAAAGTTACCGTACTTGTAGCGGGGAGCTGGGGAACTGCGCTGGCTAGTGTGCTGGCTGCAAACCACTCGGAAGTTTATCTGTGGACACGCAACTCTGATCAAGCTGCCGAGATCAATGGCTCTCATACGAATAATAAGTATCTACCTGGCATCGCTCTGCCAGCTAACATTATTGCAACTACGGATATGGAAACGGCAGTGTCCGGTTCTAAGGCGGTTGTAATTGTGGCTCCGTCTTCAGGAATGCGGCAGGTTGCTCGCAGTCTGAAGCCATTCTGGAAGGATGACATGTTATGTGTCCATGCTACGAAGGGCTTTGAGTCGGAAAGCAATAAGCGGATGTCTATCGTAATTGCAGAGGAACTGGGCTGTGACGAAGGGCAGATCGTTGTGCTCTCCGGTCCAAGTCATGCAGAGGAAGTTGTACGTCTGTGCCCTACAACAGTTGTAGTTGCTTCACCTGATGACAAGCGTAGCGCCGAAGCGCAGGAATTGTTCATCAACAACGATTTCCGTGTATATACGAATCGTGATCAGGTTGGGGTAGAGCTTGCCGGTGCTCTTAAGAATATTATTGCCCTTGGTGCAGGCCTATCCGATGGCCTTGGATATGGGGACAATGCTAAAGCAGCGCTTTTAACCCGTGGACTCGCTGAGATCTCTCGGGTGGGAGTTGAGCTTGGAGCCAATCCTTTGACCTTTGCCGGCCTTGCCGGAATTGGCGATCTTGTTGTGACAGCTACTAGTCAGCACAGCCGTAACTGGCGCGCTGGGTCCATGCTTGGTCAAGGTAAGCCGCTGGCCGAGGTGCTGGAATCCATGGGGATGGTAGTCGAAGGTATTCGTACTACCGAAGCAGCTTATGCAATTTCGCTCAAACTGGGTGTGCAGATGCCGATTACGGATCAGATTTATCATGTGCTCTTTCAAGGAAGAAGCCCACGCAGTGCAGTTGAAGCCTTGATGGGTCGTGATCGTAAACCTGAGCTTGAGTCGATCTCCCAGGAAACTTGGGAGCAGTGGCATTCCTGATCCTGTTCACCTTTTTCCGCAAATTCTCATATGTTGTAATGGGGATTGACGGAGGAGGGATGAAAAGTGAGCAGAGATTTTTCCAAGGATGCATTGAACGCCATTAACAAAAAGGCGGGCAAGAACATTACGGAAAGTGCCGTCAAAAAGCTAGCCAGTACGGTAAAGCCAGGAACTACGCAGAATGAAGCCCAGCTCCGCCAGTTAATTAAGCAGGTGTCATCAATGGCGAAAGTGCCGGTCAGTGAAGCTACTGTGCAGGAGATTATCAATGCCGTTAAAAAAGGCGGCGCAGGTTCCAGCACAATGGAGTCTTTAATGAAAATGATGCTTAAAAAATAGCTTTATGTTGGGTGAGCAAAAGAAAACGGATCAATGAATGATTCCGTCGTCTTTTGCTTTTTTTTATATTCCTGATAATTTTCACGAAGCGTAGTTTATTTAAAATAATACATAAAAAATGATGTTTTTTTACAGAAAAGGATAAGGTCATGATATAATAGTCCCTAATAAATTACAGGCGAATGGGGGCTTTGACCATGGATCCGATGACAAAAATGTGGTTATCCCTGATTGCGATGCTGATTATGGGATTATCAGTATTTCTTATAACTTTTGCTCGGAGCAAAACCAAGGGCTTGCTTAAGGCTGTACTGTCTATACTTGCTTTTGTCATCATGTTAGTGGGCCTATTGGGCGGAGTTGTTTCAATTATGTAAGCAATTACATAGTGTTGAGGAAGGAAGTAACATCATGAAATCTCAAAAAGGAGTTACCGTTGTATTTCAACCAGAAGGCCGTAAAGCTGTTGTGAACCGTGGCATTTCGTTATTAGAGGCTGCTCGTAAAGCAGGAGTGCCAATAACAACTAGATGCGGAGGCAAAGCAGGCTGTCTGATGTGCAAGGTTACAGTCGCGAAGGAAGAGGCTGCTGCAGTAAGGCCTCCCGGTGATATTGAGCGGCGTAAGCTTGGATCGGCCTTAGAAGAAGGAACGCGTTTGGCCTGTCAGGCTGCCGTATGGAGCGACGTAACCGTTCAGGTGCCGGAAGATCCACTGAAGGCTGCGGTGCGCCGTAAGCTTGAAGCAGCGCGGCGTGGGGAAGAAGATGAGCTGTGGTAGCGTAAGAATGTCACCGTGGGAGGGACTCGGTTGGAGTTTATAGGATATAAAATGAAACTGAAGGCAGAGGCCAAGATTTTGCTAGGGATGGTATCGCTCGCGCTTACGCTTTCGGGCTGTCTATACCCAGGTGAAGAGAAGCGGGCTAGTGTTAATTATCGGGAAAGTGTTAAACGGATACAAGCAGCCGTTGATGATTATCAACAGGAGGAAGGGGTACTGCCCATTCTTAATGCGGATGAAACTACTCCAAGGTATGAGAAGTTTCGTATCGACTTGGGGAAGCTGAATAATAAGGGATATTTGGATGATATACCGGCTACCGCTTTTGAGCAGGGTGGAAGTGCTTATTTTCTTATTTTGAATGAGGAAATTGATCCTGTGGTGAAGGTGATGGACCTTGTTACGGTTCAAAAGGTGAATGACGTGCAACGACAGGTTAACCGCTATAAATCAGCTCATGGCGGCAACCTGCCTGTGCTTGATGAGCTATACCCCGGATTGTATACTATTGATCATAAGCAGGCGGGTACAAGCTCTATAACGTTAACTAGTGTCTATTCCGGTCAAGTTCTTGACTTTATCATGGATAAGGATGGAACTGTCTACGTAGATTATGTTTTTGATATCATGGCTGCCGTCGATAAGAAGGGTGGAGAGCGCGACAAGAATCAGGACTTGCGACTGGATCTGGAGGAAGCTTCATATTACGTTCCCGTAAAGTCTTTGCCGTATCTATGGATTAATAATCAGCCGATCCCACAGCCTCCAAGTTAGAGTTATAGTTTAAAAGCGTCTAAGCTTCGGTTTTATCCGGGGCATTAGGCGTTTTTTGTTTATAACCTTTTAATCTCAGCATCCACTAAAAATAGTTCTATCAAAGAATCCTAGCTCATAAGATGGATGAGTAAGCTTCCGGGCGTCAGACGCCTTGCGGCGCGCAGACTTAACTTTTTTGAAATTACATTGGGAAATGCGCGAATACGGGTCATAAATTCGTTCCGGATACATATGATGATACTAGTCCAAATGCATGTCCGAGCATTCGGAGTTTAGCGCGGGGCAAGTACGTCCCGGTCGAAAGCAGCTAGGCTTCGGGCGGGCATACGATAAGTCCGGTTGATGTCCTGCAAGGGTCAGATTACCGGCGGAACGCGAAGTCGATGCTCTTCAGGCATTTTTTCTTCGGAGTAATATGAGGAGGGGATCTCTTTTGGAAAAAGTGGATATTTTCAAGGACATTGCCGAGCGTACCGGCGGAGACATTTATCTTGGCGTCGTCGGCGCGGTTCGCACGGGGAAATCGACATTTATCAAGCGCTTCATGGAAACAATTGTCCTGCCAAACATCACGAATGAGGCTGATCGAGTAAGAGCTGTGGATGAGCTTCCGCAAAGCGCAGCAGGCAAAACGATTATGACGACAGAACCGAAGTTTGTGCCTAACAACGCAGTCCAAATCAAGGTTGCGGAAGGGCTTGAGGTTAATGTTCGTCTGGTAGACTGTGTGGGTTACGCTGTAGAAGGTGCAAAAGGCTACGAGGATGAAAATGGACCACGAATGATCTCTACACCTTGGTTTGAAGAGCCTATTCCTTTTCAGGAAGCGGCAGAAATCGGGACACGTAAGGTTATTCAGGAGCATTCAACGCTAGGTGTAGTGGTAACAACAGATGGTACGATTGCAGAAATTCCGCGGAACTCGTACGTGGACTCTGAAGAGCGCGTCATTGCAGAGCTGAAGGAAGTGGGTAAGCCATTTGTGCTTGTCATTAACTCCACCCGGCCACGCAGTGAGGAAGCGCAGCAGCTCCGTAACGAGCTAGCCATCAAATACGATATCCCAGTTATGACGCTAAGCGCCGCAAACATGAGCGAAGATGACGTAACTGGTGTGCTGCGGGAAGTGCTTTATGAATTCCCAGTGCATGAAGTAAATGTAAACCTGCCAAGCTGGGTTATGGTGCTTGGAGAAAACCACTGGCTGCGTAGTAGTTATGAGAACTCCGTTCGCGATACGGTAAAAGACATTCGCCGCTTGCGGGATGTTGACCGCCTCGTATCTCAGTTCACCGAATATGACTTTATTGATAAAGCTGGCCTAAGTGGTATGAACATGGGTCAGGGCGTAGCAGAGATCGACCTGTATGCTCCAGAAGAGCTGTACGATCAAGTTCTGATGGAAGTGGTCGGGGTTGAGATCCGCGGTAAAGATCATTTGCTCCAGCTTATGCAGGAGTTCTCGCATGCGAAACGAGAATACGACCGATTCTCAGAAGCATTGGAAATGGTCAAGACTACAGGTTATGGTATCGCGGCTCCATCCTTAGCCGAAATGGCGCTCGACGAGCCAGAACTGATACGTCAGGGCTCTCGCTTCGGGGTTCGCTTAAAGGCTACTGCACCGTCCATTCATATGATTCGGGTGGATGTGGAGTCTGAATTCTCGCCAATCATCGGAACGGAAAAGCAAAGCGAAGAGCTGGTTCGTTATCTGATGCAGGACTTTGAGAATGATCCTATTAAGATTTGGGAATCCGATATTTTTGGCCGCTCCCTGCACTCCATTGTTAGAGAAGGCATTCAAGGCAAGATAGCTATGATGCCGGATAATGCACGCTACAAGCTGCAAGAAACGCTTGGCCGCATTATTAACGAGGGTTCCGGCGGACTTATTGCAATTATTCTCTAAGCTGAATATAAATAAATTCAAAGAGTGGGAGAAATCCTGCTCTTTTTATTTGTATATATCCTAAAACTTGATTCCTAGTTCCTATAATAACGGTGAATCTGACTCAATTATTCTGATGAAATAAAGACCTAAACTGCTCCTATAGGTCTAACAAATTAGATCGAATTTAGATAAATATGCACGGATAGATGATAATTCCTGCTCCTTTTTTGAGTAACAGCTTGAATTTATGGATGGGCTGTATTACTATAAGTTTGTTGCGCTTCAAGGTCTAAGGGCGCCAAAGTTAAGTTTTAAACGGGATTATCACGTATATTTTACGTTGAAACGGAAACAGTGTATGATACCGGAGAATTTACTCAGGGAGGTGAGAAAACATGAATAAATCAGATTTGATCAATGTAGTTACAGAAGCAACTGAACTTCCCAAGAAGGATGCTACTAAAGCTGTAGATGCGGTTTTCGAAGCAATTACAGAAGCACTGCAAAGCGGTGATAAAGTACAACTGGTTGGATTCGGAAACTTTGAAGTGCGTGAGCGTTCTGCACGTAAAGGCCGTAACCCGCAAACTGGTGAAGAAATCGAAATTCCTGCAAGCAAGGTACCGGCATTCAAACCCGGTAAGGCGCTGAAAGACGGAATCAAATAAAGATTTCTACATACCTATCCCATAGTCTTTTAAGAACAACTATGCCGCCCTCCAAGGCGGCATTTGTTTTTTGAAATACTATGAACTGTATAATAGGTTTAGAGGAGGATGAGTGATGATGGATAAAAATACGGGTACTACTCCGCTTCCAACGGGCAGCGACTATATTGTGGTTAAAGCTAAAGATAATGGCGTTCAGGTCATTGGGCTAACCAGAGGTACAGATACACGTTTTCATCATACAGAGAAGCTGGATAAGGGCGAGGTATTGATTGCCCAGTTTACTGATCATACCTCAGCGATGAAGATTCGCGGTAAGGCTGAAATATGGACAAAGCACGGACAATTGGAAAGTGAAAGCTGAAAAGCAGGCATAGCCTGCTTTTTTTCAAAATATAGTAAAGATAAATGATCGTATTAGCTAAGAGTGGGAATTATGGATAAGGAGGCGTGTTCATGAACAAGGTCTGGTGGGTCGGAGCCGTATTACTCTTGACTGCAACCTCTGCTGTAATATTGCCCAAAGTGGCAGATATGGATTCTACCTTACAGCAACGCAATGGTGCAGTAGAGACTTTTACTGGCGGCCATAACACAGTGCTAGACAATGATAATCTTGTTGATGTTCTTGGCGCACTTCCATTGACCTTATCCATTGATAGCGTAGGCTGGGAGGATCACGTTCTGTCACTGGATTTAAAAGTGAGCGGAAATGATCATGAACCCCAGGAGCTTTATCGAAATATGGCGCAGGCTATTTCTTTTGCTTTTCAAGAAACCTCGAATGTGGATCAGCTTTTGCTGCGCATCGTGGTCATGGATAAATGGCTGGATAGCCGCCGGCTGCTGCTAGCAGGGGATATCAGACGCACGGAGTGGTCGGCTGAACTCCAGAATGAACTTCAGTCTGCGGGTAATCTCCCCATATCCGAGCGACTCAAGACGGGCTTCCGTATTAGTGAGACTGAGCTCTGGAAGAAGCAGTTCATTTATCCTTGAGAAGAATAAAAGAAACTCAGTCGTACCACAGTGCGTGACAAAAAAACATGTGATATAATAGACAAGATTGTGAACAAAGGAATTATTATTAATGTCAATGGCTTCGGAGGCTGAAATGAAACCGTACTGCATACCGCAACTGGCAAAACCCTACACCGACTACGACATGATTCAGAAGCATACGGATTTGCCACCGTTTTCTGATGGCCGGGGTCATTTGTTATATATTTTTCTAAACCATGGATCTTCTGTTAAAGGAAATGCTGGTGAGTTGTATACGCTCGTAACAGCACTTATTCAACTTGGACTAGATACACATGAGGTAATTGACCGCTCGAATGATAGACGCGGTGGAGATCCTATGCGTTCCCGTCAATTAAAGGTATTGGCTGGCGATTATTTCAGTAGCTGGTTTTACCATCTGCTTGCAAAGAGTGATCAAATTGAGATGGTTGGAATCTTGAGTAAGGCGATTGCTGATTTCAATGTCTTGAAAGCGAACCTCTATGTGAAGATGAGAGGAATCCGTCTTTCGGCTGAACAATACTTGCGGCACATGGTACAGCTCAATATGCGGCTGTTCCTTTCTTTTACGCCCATGATCGAGAATTCCTTAGTGGAGTTGTGGGAGAAGTTATTGACAGAATTCAGTCAGTGCGAAACTGTTGCCATAGAGCTTCAGCGTTGTGATAACCTTGAGAATGCTAGCAATGGTTATTGCTACTGGAAGATGCTGGAGTCAGCGACAGAGGAAGAACGCAAACAGCTTCAAGACCAGAACCTTGATCAGAAGGACTGGAAGATGCTGAAGATGAAATATAAATGTGATTCTCTGCTGACGGACAAGCTCCATCAGTCGATTCAGTCGATTCAGGGACTATTACAAAGCGTTAAAGACGAAAGCCTGCTTAGAGAGCTTGAGATAGCGCTGGATCGTATTCTCCTGCAGATGAAAGTCTCAGGACAAGCAGCCGTGGAGGGTTAGTGGATGACTATGGACAAAACTACAACTGCTGTGGGTGATAACAGCAAGCCGAAGGAACAGTTTGTGCACTCGGTGTTTGAGAGTATTGCAGGTAAATATGATTTGATGAATGATATCTTAAGCTTTCGCCGCCATAAGGCTTGGCGCAAGTTCACGATGAAGAAGATGGGCATGAAGCGCGGGGATTCAGCTGTAGACTTATGCTGCGGCACTTGCGATTGGAGCATTGCCTTGGCAGAAGCCACACAGACAGGGAATGTGATAGGACTTGACTTTAGTGCTGGCATGCTTGAAGTGGGGCGCCGTAAGGTGGAGGAGCGCAAGCTTCAGGACCGGATCTCTCTCGTACAGGGCAATGCTATGGAGTTGCCTTTTGAAGACAACGCATTCGATTATGCAACGATTGGTTTTGGACTCCGCAACGTACCGGATCTTGTTCAAGTGCTGAACGAGATGAAACGCGTGGTAAAACCCGGAGGAATGGTGGTCTGCCTGGAGCTTTCCAAGCCGATGAAACAACCGTTTAAAGGTATCTATTTCTTTTATTTTCAGCGTGTACTTCCATTGCTGGGCAAGTTATTCGCTAAAAGGTATGAGCAATACAAATGGCTGCCAGAATCGCTGGCGCTGTTCCCTGACCGGGAGCAATTAGCTGCTATTTTCCGTGAAACCGGACTGCAAAAAGTGGAATCCTTCCCCTTGACCGGAGGCATCGCGGCATTACATATTGGGCTCAAGGAGAACGGGAATGTTTAAGAAAATCGGTATCTTTTTACAAATGATCAAGTTTGAACATACGGTATTTGCTTTACCTTTTGCTTTTATGGGCGCTTTACTTGGTTCCGTTGTCATGTCTGGCACGCTACCTTCCTGGAGCCAGATTGGTTGGATCGTAGTGGCTATGTTTGGGGCACGGAGCGCTGCTATGGGGCTGAATCGACTGATTGACCGGATAAGTGATGCTAAGAATCCTCGCACAGCGGGAAGGGCTATTCCTGCAGGATTATTGAAGATCGGTGAAGTCGTCATTTTTATCGGCATTTCGTTTTTCTTACTCTTTTGGGCAGCCTTTAAGCTGAATCCTTTGTCGGCCAAGCTCTTGCCAATCGCAGTTTTCCTTCTTGTTATTTATTCATTTACGAAGCGCTTTACATGGGCTTGCCATCTTATCCTCGGTCTGACCATTGCGCTTGCACCTTTAGGCGGTTGGGTAGCTGTGACCGGTAGCGTGAATTGGACTTCAATGGTATTTTACTTCACTATTGTGTTTTGGACTGCAGGTTTTGATGTAATTTATTCTTGTCAGGATGTTGAGTTTGATCTAAAAGAGGGCTTGAAGTCCATTCCGGTTCGGTTCGGGGTTCAAGGTGCACTCATTATTGCCCGCGTATTTCACATTCTCACGGCGATTGGATTCGTATCGTTGCTGTTTATGACGGATTTAAGCTGGTGGTATGTAGCAGGCATGATCATCGCATATATTATTCTCTTTTATGAGCATTACATTGTATCTCCGAGTGACCTGAGCCGTCTGCAGACTGCTTTTTTCACTATGAACGGCGTATTGAGCATCGTAGTGTTCTCTTTCACTTTGATTGACTTGGTGGTGCAGTTCTACTAATGACGCTTACTAAACCGAAAAACATCGTGGTTGGAATTACAGGAGCAAGCGGTGCGATATATGGTGTTCGTCTAACTGAAACCTTGCTGTCACTAGGCTACTCCGTGCATTTGGTAGTTAGCAATGCGGGCTGGCGCGTATTTAAAGAAGAACTTGGCTATATCGCATCAGACCGGGAGGGCTTTTTGAACGAAAGGTTCAAAGGCTATCCCGGTTCTCTGCTTTATCATCCTGTTGCGGATATCGGCGCATCCATTGCAAGTGGTTCGTTTCGTGTGGAAGGGATGATTATTATGCCTTGCTCTATGGGAACATTGTCCGCGGTAGCGAATGGGACCTCTGATAATCTGATGACACGTGCTGCTGACGTTATGCTCAAGGAAGGACGCCCACTGGTGCTTGTTCCTCGTGAGACTCCACTGCATGCCATTCATCTAGAGAATATGTTGAAGCTGTCCCGTCTGGGAGTTCGGATGATTCCCGCAATGCCGGCTTTTTATTTCGGGCCGCAAAGTATGGATGATCTGATTAATTTCATGGTGGGCAAAGTGCTTGACAGCTTTAATATTGAACACAATTTATTTCGAAGATGGGGGGATTGAAAGGATGGACAATAACAGCCACACCATCATCGGCAAAATCAGCTATACCAACTCATGGCCGGTATTTCACAATTTTCATCCCTCTGCATTAAAATATCCTGCAGAGATGGTGAGTGAGGTACCTGCCATTCTTAATCAGGGGATGAGCCGTGGAACTATTCATGTAGGTGCTTTATCCTCTTTTGCTTATGCTGAGGCCAGTGACAAATTATTACTACTACCTGATTTATCGGTTAGCGCGGACGGTCCTGTGAGATCAATATTCCTTTTTTCCAGGGTGCCATTTGCTCAGATTGGTAGCGGTAAGATTGCTGTTACGAATACTTCTGCAACCTCGGTAAATTTGCTGAAAATTTTAATGGAAAAAGCTTTTGGCAATAAACCGGAATATATTAGCGCTAATCCTGATTTGGATGCCATGATGCATGAAGCGGATGCCTGCTTATTAATTGGTGATAATGCTATTAAAGCCTCATGGCAGGATCAAGGTTATATCGTTACAGATCTAGCTGAGGTTTGGAAGAAATGGACGGGCTTAGGGATGACCTTTGCGGTCTGGGCAGTGAACCGAAAGGCTGCTGAGGACAAACCGGAGGCTATTTCTGAGATTGCAGAGGCTTTTGCCGAGAGTAAAATGCGGGGATTGAGAGATTTAGATCCTATTGTACAAGCAGCTTGTTCTAACATTGGAGGAACAAAGTCTTATTGGGAAGGGTACTTCCGCAATTTATGTTATGATTTTGGAGAAAGGCAGCAGCAAGGTTTGAACCTCTATTTCCGCTATGCCTATGAGATGGGCCTGCTGCCGCAGGAAGTGAAGATGGAGATTTGGAGCCATAAACTGTTGACACGGGTGAAAGAATGAAACGACTGCAAATATTCGGATTACTGAACAGAGATATGGATCAGATTGAAAAAGAGCTGTACCGTAGTGTACAGGGGGATGACGATCTGCTTACAGAAACCTCCCTGCATTTATTAAAGGCAGGCGGCAAAAGATTACGTCCCGTATTTGTCCTGATGGGCGGGAAATTCGGTAAGTATGATCTGGAAAAGCTGAAACGGGTGGCGATACCGTTAGAGTTGATCCATAGCGCTTCACTGGTCCATGATGATGTGATCGACGATGCAGAATTGCGCCGTGGTGAACTCACCGTGAAAGCAAAATGGGGCGATAAAATTGCCATGTACACTGGTGACTACATATATGCAAAAGCGCTGGTTATGACTACGGAGCTGAAGAATCCACGAATTCATCAAATTCTGTCTAAGGCGATGATCGAAATGTCGATCGGAGAGATGGAGCAGATTCGTGACTTTTTCAACAGTGAGCAAAGTGTACGTCATTATCTACGGCGTATCCGCCGCAAAACAGCCCTGCTGATTGCAGTTAGCTGCCAACTCGGCGCACTTGCTGCTGAGGCAGATCCAGAAGTAGCTCGCCTGCTTTATAATTATGGATATAACGTGGGTATGGCGTTCCAGATTCGTGATGATTTACTGGATCTCTCAGGCACAGAGAAACAGATCGGTAAACCTCCGGGCAGTGATATGCGTCAAGGAAACATTACACTTCCAGTGATTTATAGTCTTGAGGATGAGCGGCTGCGCGAGTCATTGCTTGAGGAGCTGAAGTCTATACGTGAGGGCCATAGCACGGTAGGACGTGCGATTGATCTTATACTTTCCGGAGACGGAATCGCCCGCTCTGAGGAGCTCGCTTCACGTTATATTGACAAGGCGCTGGCGGCGCTGGAACAATTGCCTAATAATAAGACTAAGCGCAATCTGCGTGATATTGCTTATTTTATAACAGGAAGAAGTTATTGATCTTCTGGTGAGATTGAAATTAAACGTTTCCAGAAAGCAATGTTTCTGTTAAGATAGCGTCAAAACAACCCTTCAAATGGGAAAATGGAGAGTGCTTCTATGGAAAAGACGTATCTGATGGTCAAGCCTGATGGAGTTCAACGTGGATTAATAGGGCGTATTGTTACCCGCTTTGAGGATAAGGGGTTTAAATTGGTCGCTGCTAAGCTGATTACAGTTAGTGAGGATCAAGCGAAAAGACATTATGCTGAGCATGCAGGCAAAGACTTTTTTTCGGAGCTGGTCTCTTTCATCACTTCAGGTCCAGTGTTTGCAATGGTATGGGAAGGCGATGATGTTGTAACGTTATCCCGGACACTCATAGGCAAGACAAAAGTTGGAGAAGCTCTGCCAGGCACGATTCGTGGCGACTTTGCCAGCCATACACCACTTAATCTAATTCATGGATCAGACTCGCCTGAAAGTGCAGAACGGGAAATTGCTAATTTCTTTGCTCCAGATGAACTGAATCAGTATAACAAAGACATCGCAGTCTGGATGTAAGGTCCAGGTGGGAGGCAGGGGATTAACATGTCTGATCGTAATGTTGCAGCATTAACAACAGATCCGGATTATAGCGGATTTATTCACAACGTTAAACAAAGCACCGGAATTGATCTGGCTCAATATAAAGAAGCGCAGATGAAGCGGCGTTTGACGACTCTTCGGATGAAGAATGGGTATCATACCTTCAGTGATTTTTTTGCAGCGATGATGAAAAATAAGGACTTATTTTATGAATTTTTAGATCGAATGACGATCAATGTCTCTGAGTTCTGGCGGAATCCGAATCGCTGGGAAGTTTTGCGGGATATTATCCTACCTGACCTCCAGCAGTCGGGCCGCAAATTAAAGCTGTGGAGCGCGGCGTGTTCCACTGGCGAAGAGCCTTACACGCTGGCTATGATTTTGTCGGACAAGAACATATTGGCGCAGACAGGCATTCTTGCCACTGACATTGATGATGGCGCTTTATCCAAAGCAAAGCAAGGTCTTTATTTGGAACGTTCTTTAAAGGATGTGCCGAAAGACGTGGCAGCACGTTACTTTACACCGGAAGGCCCTGTTTTCAAGGTCAGCGATTCACTTAAGAAAAACATAGATTTCCGCAAACAGAATCTGCTCTTGGACAAGTTCGACGAAGGTTTTGATCTTATTATTTGTCGCAATGTAATGATCTATTTTACTGAAGAGGCGAAGAACAAGCTCTATCATAAGTTTTCGGCTAGCTTACGTCCGGGTGGTTATTTGTTTGTGGGCAGCACAGAGCAAATCTTTACACCGGCTCAATACGGTTTTGAATCGACGGAAACTTTTTTCTATCGTAAAAAATAAATATTTTTTGCTCCTTCGCCATTAACTTCAAAGGTATACTTTCGCAAAAGTTCAGTGATACTGGATAGTAGAATTTGTACGCTAAGTGAAAGGAAAGTTAAACCGATGGACAAAAGCAAGGTCATTGCCGCGTACAAACGAGGCTTTATCACCGTTCGTGAGTGCGGGCAAATTCTCGGTGTGGAAGAAATGCAATTGGAGCGCCTTCTGCAGCTGGAAGAGCGTAAGTCTACATTCCCTCCACCAAGTCAGCGGCTCGGCAGCTAACAAGCTGAGGACCCAGCCGAGGAGCGCCATTCATACTCTTAAGGGTATGGATGGCGCTTTTTATTTCGATATACATAGAGTGTTTCTAGGGAGAGCCCTTTCTTGTCAAAGCGGATTCCCTATACTATAATGAGCAAAGATCATAGGATTTTAGCGGTTTACAGTTTAAAAGTATAAAAGGGGGAAGACATCATGAGTTTACGCTATTTAACAGCGGGGGAAACGCACGGCCCCCAGCTAACGGCTATTATTGAGGGATTGCCAAGTAATTTAACTTTGGATTTTGAAGAGCTTAACTTTCAATTGCATCGTCGACAAAAGGGATACGGACGTGGACGCCGCATGCAGATTGAGAAAGATACGGCACAAATAGTCGGTGGAGTACGTCACGGCTATACTACAGGTGCTCCGGTAGCCTTGGTAGTAGAGAACAAGGATTGGACTCACTGGAAGAACATAATGATTATTGAACCTATTCCAGGCAGTGATGAAGAAAAACGCCGGGTAAATCGGCCGCGTCCTGGACATGCAGATTTGAATGGTGGATTGAAGTACAATCATACGGATCTTCGCAATGTTCTGGAGCGCTCCAGTGCCCGCGAAACAGCAGCCAGAGTTGCATGTGGCGCTGTAGCCAGACAGCTGCTGGCAGCTTTTGGTGTGAAAGTAGCAGGCCAAGTCATTCGTATTGGTGAAATTGAAGCGCCTGCAAATGATCTGCCTATCGATGAGCTGATTGAACGCACAGAACAGTCCTCTGTCAGAGTTGTCGACAAAGAAACGGAACAGAAAATGGAGGCTTACATAGATCAGATCAAGGAAGAGGGCGACTCCATCGGTGGAATCGTTGAATGTATCGTCGAAGGACTGCCCATCGGACTTGGCAGCTATGTACAGTCAGACCGGAAGCTGGACGGGGCGATCGCTGGGGCAGTGATGTCGATTAATGCCTTCAAAGGCGTTGAAATCGGCATTGGGTTTGAAGCAGGTAAATTGCGTGGATCGCAAGTCCATGATGAAATTATGTATGAAGCTTCTAAAGGATACTATCGCGCAAGCAATCGTTTAGGCGGTTTTGAAGGCGGGATGACGAATGGTATGCCGATAGTGGTTCGTGGTGTTATGAAGCCTATTCCTACCTTGTATAAGCCACTTCAAAGTGTAGATATCGATACGAAAGAACCTTTTACAGCTCAAGTAGAACGTTCGGATGCATGTGCAGTTCCAGCGGCATGTGTGGTTCTGGAAAGCGTAGTGGCATGGGAAGTTGCCAAAGCTTTTCTTGATAAATTCGGCGGGGATTCTCTCGAAGAAATTAAAGCGAACTATGAAAACTATCTTGCACAATTGGAGAGTTATTAATCATGCGTACGATCAATGTAGATTTAGGAGATCGTTCTTATCCAATTCACATCGGTAGTGGTCTGCTGCAGAACATTGGCCAGTACTGTGCTGAGGCTGGACTGTCCACTCGCAGCCCACTACTGGTTGTGAGTGATAGTGAAGTAGCTCCACTGTATTTACCGTCGCTTGAAGAAGCTCTACGTCAGCAAGGCTATACCGTAGTCAGCCATATTATGCCGGCAGGGGAAGCATCCAAATCATTAACCGTGTATGAAGAGGTTATGACGACCGCGATTCAAGCGGGACTGGATCGCAACTCAGCTGTGTTGGCTTTAGGTGGCGGGGTTGTTGGTGATTTAGCTGGTTTTGTAGCAGCTACCTACATGCGCGGAATAGGATTTCTACAAATTCCAACGACGATTCTAGCCCATGACAGCAGCGTAGGCGGCAAAGTGGCTGTCAATCATCCACTAGCCAAAAATATGGTTGGTGCGTTCTATCAACCTTCGCTGGTGCTTTACGATTTGGATACCCTTCGCACGCTTCCGCCACGCCAAGTCTCTTCTGGCCTGGCTGAAGTAGTGAAGCATGGTCTGATTATGGACAAAGAATTCGCATATTGGTGCCGTGAACATGCTGATGAGCTGCTTGCTCTGAATGCTGAAGCACTCGGCTATGCCCTTGAGCGCGGTTGTGCAATCAAGGCTCATGTCGTAGCGAACGATGAACGTGAGCATGGACTTCGGGCGATTCTGAATTTAGGACATACGATCGGACATGCTATTGAAGCGGTTGGCGGATATGGCGTATTTTTGCACGGTGAAGCGATTGCGATTGGTATGGCGGGTTCGGCGCTGCTGGCTGTAAAGCTTGGACATGATCGATCCATTTATGAGGATACAGTATCTATGTTATCTGCACTTTCATTGCCTATACAGCTTCCTTCTGAATATGATGAAGAGGAGCTAATGGAAGCAATGATGCATGATAAGAAATTCAAAGAAGGCAGAATGACTTTTATTGTGCCTGATGCCATAGGAGCCGTAAGCATTGTAAACGATGTACAGGAATCGCTTGTGCGAGAGGTTCTCGCAGAGCTTAAAAAGGAGGGGAAACCGTGGTAAATCGAGGGATTCGCGGAGCAACTACCGTGATTAATAACGAAGAAACAGAGATTTTGCGTGAAACCGTTGTGCTGCTGCGGGAGATCGTAGAACGTAATGATGTTATAGCTGAGGATATTAGCAATGTATGGATTACGATGACCAATGATCTGGATGCTACTTTTCCGGCAAGAGCCATTCGTGAGATTGAGGGCTGGGAAATGGTGCCACTTATGTGTTCAACGGAGATCCCTGTTAAAGGCAGTCTGCCGATGTGTATCCGGTTAATGGTGCAGTTTAATACGGATAAATCACAGCGTGAGATCCGCCATGTATATCTGAATGAAGCTCAGAAGCTTCGTCCGGATTTGTCGCAGAGTAAGTCTTAAATTTGAGTTGTGGGTTGTCAATGACCCTTGTCATCATGTATAGTGTAATTAGCCGAGTATAGAAGAGTTTAGTTGAGTTGAGATGAGTATAGTTGAGCAGAGTGCAAGAAATTTTTGCGAATATAAGAAAGTATAAGCTTTGTTCTATACATTCTTATATTTCACGCATATACGCTTACCGTCCTTATAAGGACGCTGAAGACGTTTATGCCTGATTAGCAGTTTTTGTGTACGCAGAGTCTTTATTTTGATATGTACTGGAGTGTTATTTCACATCCGTGATGTATCTTATTTAGAGATAAGTCTGTAGGCACAACATAACGATGCTGATCATTGCTCAAAAACATATACTTACTTACACAAACCCTCTACTTTGGTAGAGGGTTTTTCTGTTTTTCGGAAAGATTTATATAACTAAGGGGGCATCTAAAAATGACGAATCCGAGTGTTCAAGAGGTGGTAAAGCTGTCGCAGGATTATAATCTGATTCCTGTTGTGAAGCGGCTGCTGGCTGATATGGAAACACCTATCCGGTTATTCCAACGTTTTGCTGAACGTGACCGCGCGTTCTTACTAGAAAGTGTAGAGGGCGGCAAACAATGGGCCCGGTACTCGTTCATCGGCAGCGATCCCTTTTTAATGATATCGGGAAAAAAGGGTGCAATTAACGTAGAGATCGACGGTAAGAAAAAACAGCTGCATGGAAAGCCGATTGAGGAGCTTAAAGCACTGCTTCGTTCATACCGTAGCCCTAAGCTGGATGAGATGCCGCCATTTACTGGAGGAGCTATCGGATTTTTTGGATATGATCTGCTGCAATATTATGAGAAGCTGCCTGAGCATCCAGTAGATGATCTCCAAATGGATGATATCCGGTTTATGTTCTGTGATCGCATCATTGTTTTTGATCATGTGAAACAACAAATTCTCCTAGTTGGCAACCTGCATGTTAAAGACGGTGATACGGACTCAGATATCAAATCCAATTACGAAAGCTTAAGTCGTAAGCTTGAGGATATGGCCGAAGAGCTGCAAAAGGAAGGGCCAAAGGAAAATGTGAACCGCCGCAGCATTCCGCAGGATATTGAGCTGGGTGAGATTCATTCCAACCTGACTAAAGAACAATATATCAACAACGTAGAACAAGCGAAGGAATACATTCGGGCTGGCGATATTTTTCAAGTGGTGTTGTCGCAGCGCCTGCATATTGAAACGGAGGTTTCTCCACTGCATGTATACCGGATGCTCAGGACGCTTAACCCATCTCCATATATGTATTATTTGAAAATGGATGAAGAGATTATTGTTGGAACCTCACCGGAAGCGCTCGTAAAGGTAGATGGAAACCGTGTGGAGACACGGCCGATTGCCGGAACAAGACCAAGAGGTGAAAGTGAAGCTTCGGATCGTGCTTACGCCGCGGAGCTGCTGGAGGATGAAAAAGAACGTGCAGAGCATTTGATGCTAGTTGATCTAGGTCGTAATGATCTAGGAAGAGTGTCCAAATTCGGTTCTGTAAAATGCGATTCCTTTATGGAAATTGAAAGATACTCTCATGTCATGCATATGGTATCGAATGTGTCAGGCACGCTTAGCGAGGATAAAGATTTCTTTGATGCCTTTCTCTCCTGTCTGCCAGCCGGTACTGTCTCAGGAGCACCTAAGCTACGGGCAATGGAGATTATTGCTGAATTGGAGCGAGAAGCCCGTGGTGCTTATGCGGGGGCGATTGGATATTTGGGATTCTCGGGAAATATGGATTCTTGTATCACCATCCGTACAATTATCTTCCGTAAGGGCAGAGCATATGTGCAGGCTGGGGCGGGTATCGTTTGGGACTCGGTTCCGGAGAAAGAGTATGAAGAGACGGTGAATAAAGCGAAGGGCATGCTAAAAGCTATTCGTATGGCAGAGGCTATGTTCCCACCCGAGATAAAAGAGAAACAAGTCATCAATCAAGATTACATGTACACATATACCCCTGAACAGGTGGTTTGATTAATATAAAAGATTACATTAAGGCTGGGAGGATGAACATTATGGATGCAACAAAATTGATACAATCAGGAATCGCTGGACTAATCGAAGGCAAAAGTCTGACACGTGGAGAAGCACGGGATATAATGGGTGCAATCATGCTGGGAGAGGCTTCTCAGGCGCAAATCGGATCACTGCTGACCGCTTTACGGATTAAGGGAGAGACCGTGGAGGAAATTACGGGGTTTGCGGAAGCCATGAGAGGTTTCGGCACACCTGTCCTTACTGAAAAAGCGCGTCTGCTAGATACATGTGGTACGGGCGGTTCCGGCATCCATAAGTTTAATATTTCTACCGCCTCAGCGATTATTTCATCAGCGGCTTCTGTACGAGTTGCCAAACATGGCAACCGCTCAGCTTCCGGTAGAGCAGGAAGTGCAGATGTACTTGAAGCTTTGGGCGTCAACATTCATCTGAATGCGGATCAGGCTCGGGAATGCTTGGATCGAATCGGCATTTGTTTTTTATTCGCGCAAATCTATCATCCTTCGATGCGGCATGCGGCGGCACCGCGTAAAGAGCTTGGAGTGCGGACGATTTTTAATATGCTTGGTCCGCTTACGAATCCCGCGGGTGCTGACCGTCAGCTGCTGGGGATTTATGATCGGAATAAGACAGAGACGGTGGCTAATGTACTGAAGGAGCTGGGGTCCAAGCGTGCGATGGTTGTCAGCAGCTTGGATGGTCTGGATGAAATCAGCATCTCGGCCCCTACATTAGTGTCTGAGCTAAAAGAGGGCATCGTAACCACGTATGAGGTAACGCCAGAGGCATTAGGTCTTAACAGACATCCACTGGAAGCTGTGCTGGGTGGAGATGCAGCTGAAAATGCAGCGATTATTACCTCGGTCCTTCAAGGGCAGATTAATCCTTATCGCGATATCGTTCTTGCTAACGCCGGAGCCTGTATATATGTTGCTGGTCTGGCAGATACCATGGCCGGAGGCGTAGAGAGAGCAAAAGATGTAGTGGATTCAGGCAAGGCATTATCCAAGCTTAATCAGCTTGTAGCTATGACGGAGGAACTTAATTATGTATCTTGATAAAATTGTCGCGACTAAGATTAAAGAGGTTGAATTGCTCAGTAAAAACTTTTCGTTGGCACAAGCAGAGCGTGATATTGCGCTTCTTCCGGCAACAAGAGGCTTTCGTAAGGCTCTGACCCAAGGGAAGAACAGAGATATGGGCTTGATCGCTGAGGTGAAGAAGGCTTCTCCTTCCAAAGGGTTGATCCGTGAAGATTTTGATCCTGTTTCCATTGCAAAAGGATATGAAGCTGGAGGCGCTGATTGTTTATCTGTTCTGACGGACACAGAATATTTCCAGGGCAGCGCAGCTTATCTGCAGCAAGTGAAGGAAGCTGTAAATCTGCCGCTGCTTCGCAAAGATTTTATTATCGATGAGAAGCAAATCTACGAAGCACGTCTTCTCGGAGCGGATGCCTTGTTGTTGATCGTCGCTATTTTGACACCGGCACAACTGTCTCATTTTATAGATATAGCTTCAGGGCTTGGATTGGATATCTTGATTGAGGTGCATGACCGAAATGAACTGGCGGTTGTACTGAGCACAGAAAAGATAACCCAACCTAACGTCCTGCTAGGAATTAATAACCGTAATCTACGTACCTTCGAGACCTCTTTGGAGACAACAGCCGAGCTGGCAGCTCTTGTGCCGCAAGGTGTTCCAGTGATCAGCGAAAGTGGAATTTCCGGGTCAAAAGACATCGGCTACCTAAGAACTACTGGTGCTCACGGAGTGCTCGTTGGGGAGTATCTAATGCGTCAAGCTAACGTAGAGGATGCGGTTAACGGTTTGCTCGGTGAGCTTCCTAACGGAAAGGACCGTGTCCGGCATGGCTGAGACATTAGTAAAAATCTGTGGACTTCAGGACGTTGAAGTGCTAAAATCTATGTTACACTTACCACTAGATTATATCGGATTTGTTTTTGCACCTAGCCGCCGGAAGGTATCCATAGAGCGTGCTGCCGAACTGATTGCAGAACTTCCAAATTGGAAGACTGGTGAAATTCCTAAGGCTGCAGGAGTTTTTGTTAATCCGGAGCTGGATGAGTTGAACGAATTGTTGTCTGTGGTGCATTTAGATGTAATTCAGCTCCATGGACAGGAGAGCCCGGCTTTTTGCCAGCAGGTTCGCCAAGCTTATCCACAGGTTCAGGTATGGAAGGCACTGTCCGTTGCTGATCAAGAGCGGGATAAAGCTGAAAATGAATATACCTTGGAAGATTACGCAGCTGCAGTAGATGCGGTTTTATTAGATACTTATGATCCATTGCAGAGCGGCGGCTCTGGCCGAACCTTCGCATGGAACAAATTACCTGAGTACCAAGAAATTGCAGTACGACATGGCTTGCCCTTGTTTGTGGCTGGAGGGCTTCATTCAGATAATGTTGGTGAATTGCTTGATACCTATGTCCCGTATGGGGTAGACGTATCGAGTGGAGTAGAGACTGACGGCATTAAGGATATTCAAAAAATGACAGCTTTTGTGGAAAGGGTGAAGCAATCATGATACAAGTACCGGACCAGCATGGACGTTTCGGTTCATTCGGAGGCCGCTTCGTGCCCGAGACTTTGATGAATGCATTGATTGAGTTGGAGGAGGCCTACCGTAAGTTTTCGGCAGATCCAGCTTTTCAGGAAGAAATAGATTATCTATTAAAGCAGTATTCCGGACGGGAGACCCCGCTGTATTATGCGGAACGTCTGAGCAAACATCTGGGAGAAGCTAAAATATATTTGAAGCGTGAAGATTTGAATCATACAGGTGCCCATAAGATTAACAACGCGATTGGTCAAGGGATTTTGGCCAAAATGATGGGAAAAACGAAGGTAATCGCTGAGACTGGCGCGGGTCAACATGGTGTAGCCACAGCTACAGTTGCAGCTCTGCTAGGTATGGAATGTAAGGTGTTTATGGGGGAAGAGGATACGCGCCGCCAGGCCCTTAATGTATTCCGGATGAAGCTGCTTGGTGCAGAAGTGATTCCCGTTACTTCCGGATCGCGCACTTTAAAAGATGCCGGCAACGAAGCGCTTCGCTACTGGGTTAGCAATGTAGACGATACCTTCTATATATTGGGTTCAGCTGTAGGACCGCATCCTTATCCGATGATGGTCCGTAACTTTCAGCGGGTTATTGGGGATGAAACACGGCGCCAGATTCTGGAGGCTGAAGGAAGGCTGCCGGATCTGCTCGTAGCTGCTGTAGGCGGTGGCAGTAATGCCATCGGTATGTTCTATCCATTCGTTGAGGATGAAAGTGTCGGTATGATTGGTGTAGAGGCGGCTGGTAAAGGCATTGATACCCCTTTTCATGCGGCAACAATGAGTAAAGGAACTCATGGCGTATTCCAGGGTTCGATGAGTTATCTCCTGCAGGATGAGCATGGACAAGTAACAGAAGCACATTCCATCTCCGCAGGCCTGGATTATCCTGGTGTGGGTCCTGAACACTCCTATCTAAAAGATATCGAACGCGCAAAATATGTACCGATTACAGATGCAGAGGCGCTAGATGCATTGAAGCTGCTATGCGTAACGGAAGGCATTATTCCAGCGTTAGAATCGGCGCATGCGATAGCACATGTTGTAAAAATGGGTCCAACCCTTACTAAGGATGATATTGTTGTCATCTGCCTGTCAGGCCGGGGAGACAAAGATGTAGAATCCATTATGGCGTATACAGAAGGGAAGGGAACTGAATGACAACCCAAACTACAAACCGGATGGATTTGGTATTCCGGAAGCTTAAAGCTGAGAACCGGACCGCATTGATTCCTTTTCTGACTGTTGGAGATCCAGATTTGGAGACTACTCTTGCCATCATTACTGAACTGGAGACAGCAGGTGCAGATATTCTGGAGCTGGGAGTACCTTACTCTGATCCGCTTGCAGACGGCCCTGTAATTCAGCGAGCATCTGCCCGGGCACTGCGGGGTGAAGTTCACCTGCGCACTTGCATGGAGACCGCGTTAAAGGCTCGTGAAGCCGGCAGCAGTTTGCCATTTATCTTGTTTTCTTATTACAATCCTATCCTGCAAATGGGTCTTGATACGTTTTTTGCTGATCTGAACAAGCATGAAATTAGTGGACTTATTATCCCGGATCTTCCCGTTGAGGAATCAGCGGAGATGCGGCGCCGTAGTGATGAAGTTGGAGTCAACCTCATTCCTTTAGTTGCACCAACCTCAAGCGAACGTATTGCAAAGATTGTATCCGGTGCGAGCGGGTTTATCTATTGTGTATCTTCATTAGGGGTGACTGGAGAAAGATCCTCTTTCCATGCGGATGTAGAAGCCTTTATTGCTTCCGTTCGTCAAGCTACGGATCTGCCAGTGGCTGTAGGATTTGGGATCTCTACTGGCGAACAGGTTGCCCGTTTTGCTCAGATTTGCGATGGTGTTGTAGTAGGGAGTGCCATTGTCCGCAAAATAGAAGAAGTAATTCCGCTGCTCGATCATCCTGCTACGCGGAATGAGGGGCTGTTGCAAATTCGAGAATTTGTGGCACAATTAAAAAGACCATAACAGTGTCATTCTGACCTGTGTATAGTGGAGTAATCAACTATGGAGAGCGAGGACTATTCAATGAATCCAAAACCGAATATAGTTAATCTCCCTGTCTACAAACCAGGGAAACCTATAGACGAAGTCAAGAAGGAGCTTGGCTTAAGTGAGGTTATTAAGCTTGCATCCAATGAGAACCCGTATGGAGCTTCACCGAGTGCAAAAGAGGCAATTCTAGCAGAACTTGAGAATCTTTATCTTTATCCGGACGGCTCAGCCGTTGAATTGACTTCAGCACTTTCCAGCCGTCTTGGCGTGAATAACGACAATATTATTTTTGGCTGTGGCTCAGATGAGATTATTGCACTTATTGCTCGTGCCTTTTTCTTGCCAGGTGATGAGACCATCATGGCGGACCAGACCTTCTCCGTGTATAAGAGTAACGCAGACATCGAAAGTGCGGTATCTATTGAGGTGCCACTTGTAAAAGGGACACATGATCTGGATGGAATGCTGGCCCGTATAACAGACCGTACTAAGGTTATCTGGATCTGTAATCCGAATAACCCAACAGGTACGATTGTACCAGAGGAAGCTTTGGTTTCTTTCCTGGATGCTGTGCCTTCCAATGTAATGGTTGTCCTTGATGAGGCATACTGTGAGTATGTAACAGATCTTTCATACTCCAATGGCATCCAGTTACTGACTCGTTACAAGAATTTGGTTGTGCTTCGCACATTCTCCAAAATTTATGGCTTAGCTGCATTGCGTATTGGATACGGTGTTGCAAGTCCTGAGATCATTTCGTTGATCAACAAGGTACGCGAGCCATTTAATACCTCTCGTATTGCTCAAGCTGCAGCTCTTGCTGCTTTGAATGACCAAGATTATGTGCAGGAATGCCGTCGTCTTAATAGCGCGGGTATTGTTCAATTGCAAGGTGAATTCAAACGCCTGGGCCTAGAATCCTTCCCGGCACACGGTAACTTCATTATGGTAGATGTTCGTAAGCCTGCTGCAGAGGTCTTTGATGCTTTGATGCGTAAAGGAATCATCGTAAGAGCGGGTCATCAGGTTTATCCGACTTATATTCGGGTTACTGTGGGCTCGGCTGAGCAGAATACAGCTTTTATCACCGCGCTGGAACAAACTCTTATAGAGAGTGGAGTACGCGCCTAGTAATAACAGCAAGTCAAGACTAAAGAAGGCAGGTAGTTCAAAGAACATGACGACAAAAATAGCAATATTCGGTGTCGGTCTGATCGGAGGCTCACTGGCCCTTTGCTTTAAAGGCAAGGAGGGCCTGACCGTCGTTGGCCATGCCCACCGTCCTGAATCCGCGAGTAAGTATATTAGCAGAGGTGTGGTCGATAGTGCCACATTGTCTGTGGAGGAAGCGGCAATCGATGCCGATTTCATTTTTTTATGTGTGCCGGTGGGTATGCTAGAGGATTATTTGCAGCAGTTAAGCAAATTGCCGCTCAAGCCCGGCTGCATCATTACAGATGTTGGAAGTACGAAAGCTAGTATTGCCGCATGCGCAGTCTCTTTGGATATTCCTGGAGTACATTTTATCGGCGGTCACCCTATGGCAGGATCAGAGCGTTCAGGTGTTGAGGCAGCTTCATCGCTGTTGTTTGAGAATGCCTATTACGTATTAACGCCTCCACCGGGAGTGCCAGACGAGGCTTATCACGCGTTGGAGTCCTTACTCCACCTTACTAGAGCGCAGATTGTACGCCTTAATCCAGAACGTCATGATGAGATTGTAGGTGCCATTAGTCATTTGCCACATATTATTGCGGTTGCGCTGGTAAATCAGATTAAAGCTTATGATGATACTGACTCCTTGTATAGTACGTTAGCTGCAGGGGGCTTTCGGGATATTACACGGATTGCGTCCAGTGATCCAATTATTTGGCGTGATATCTTGTTAAACAATCGTTCAGTGATGCTTCGATTGTTGAAGGATTGGAACGAGGAAGTTTCTTCTTTTGTTCGTTTGCTGGAAAGTGAAGATGGTGTTGGGATTGAAGAGGCATTTCATGAAGCTAATGGCTTCCGTAGTCAATTGCCTGAACGGCGTAAAGGTATGATAGCACCTTTATTTGACCTACATATTGATGTACCCGATCATCCGGGGATTATCGGTCGTATTGCTACAGAGCTGGGGGATCAAGGAATTAACCTTAGCAACGTACAAATTATCGAAAGCCGTGAAGATGTTCCGGGGATTATGCGTCTCTCTTTCCGTCAGGAGAACGATATGGAGCGGGCGAAGATCCTGTTGCAGCATCATGATTATACGGTATACGTGTAGTATTAAGGTTCGCTCAGGTTCATTTTCAAATCGTAATAAACAGCAAAACAGCGATTCTCATGTGAATAGAGAATCGCTATTTTTTTTGTTTGTTGGTTTGTTGGCTGCTTACTTCAACATGCCGCCGTCAGTATCATCGGTATCGCCATCGCCATCGGTATCACTATAAGTACCAGTATAAGTACCACTATAAGTACCACTATAAGTACCACCTAGTACTTACGGACCCTAATGACGTTATTTGCTCGTTTTTTGCCTTTGAAGCAGTCTTTCGGACTCCACTGACACTATTTCATATGAAGAGGCTTATATTGTGTGTTTTTCGTGACAATAGCTGCTATGGGGTCCGTTAGCATCCCAAATGTGGATTAATGCTGCATTTAAGGTCATCTGTGTCCGATAGCGTCTTCGTACAAGCTAAATGTTTATTGGATCAACGAAGAAAAGAAAGGAGTGCCGCAAAATGCTTCCGGATTTATACCCGCAGACTCTAATTTAGGTTTGGTTTGTTGCAACTGTTCCCAAACTCGCTTTCTTCATTTCGATCAGTATTTCTTCCAAGAAATTCTCTGGTACTTGAATTTTCTTCGTCGTAACTAGCTTGGCTACCTACAAAACGATTTCTTGCTGCTCCTAGACCGACAATAAAGAGTAAAACCGAAGCGCCAAGCAGTATGAAAAGTGGCAGGTTCCAACTATTTGTCGTGTCATGCAAATATCCTATAAGGGCAGGACCAATTGCGGCAAGCAGATATCCGATCGATTGCGCCATACCAGACAGTTCCGCTGCTTGATGCGCACTTTTAGTACGTAAACCGAAAAACATCATGGACAAGCTAAAGGCGCAGCCTCCACCAATTCCGAGTATGATAATCCACAACAGAATGATATTGGAGCTTCCGTAAAGCAGTCCGAGCGTTCCCGTCAAAAGCAAAATGGTTGTGATGAACACTAACGAACGTTGATTTGACATTCGCCCTGCAATAACGGGGACAATAAAGGTAAATGGAAGCAGCGCTAACTGCATTATTGAGAGGTACCATCCTGATTGGCTTGAGTCAATGCCTTGCTGTTTTAAAATTTCAGGCAACCATGCGATTAGCACATAGAAAATCATGGACTGCATCCCCATAAACAAGGTTACTTGCCAGGCAAGAGGGGAACGCCAAACATTCACATCATTGCCGGCCATCTGTTGACTCGTCGAGGCTGTTTGCTTCGTATGCTTTCTTAATTGAGGCAACCAGCAGAGGATCGATATAAAGCTTAGGATCGCCCAAATTCCCAATGCACCCTGCCATTTTAAACCTGCGTTTGCAGCTAGCGGTACACTGATTCCCGAGGCGATCGCTCCAGATAAACTCATTGAAATTGCAAATACACCAGTCATGGCACCGATTTTATTAGGGAAATCGCGTTTGATTAAACTTGGCATTAATACATTACAAACGGCAATTGCAAATCCAAGAATTGCAGTTCCAATATACAGATTTGCAGCCCCAGATAAAGAACGTATTACAATACCAACAGTCAAAAAGATCAGGGCAAACAAAATTAAAAGTTCTACTCCATACCTACGTCCTAGTTTTGGTACTAGAGGCGATATTAAAGCAAAGGTAAGTAAAGGTACCGTTGTTATCAGGCCTGCTAAAGTATTGGAAATATGAACGTCACCCCTTATGAGACCCACTAAAGGACCGACCGAGGTTAAGGGAGCACGTAAATTTGCGGCAATAATAATAATGCCGAGTAGTAGCAGCCCTAAAGATGATGTTACAAATTTTTTATTCGGCATTCTTCATTTTCCCTCCCAGAATTAATGCGTACTAATATCCGCGCGGACAATGAAAGTATAGTATAATATATTTAATTTAACAATAAGTATTTCAAAGTTTACTTTTGTTGAGATAGTTCTATAACTTGAAATGCTTATATTAGTTAAAAAAAATACAACTCAGAGTATCCATATAGAATGGAATACTGAGTTGCATTTTATAGGTGAAATTTTCGACTTTTAGAAACCATATTTTAAGGAGATATGGAGCACTGTTTCGCTATTTGTATGATTGGTATAAGAGTGAGGGCGATCTGCACGAAAACTGATCGTATCATATTGATTCAATGTGTACATTTCTCCATCGACTCGAATTTCAATGGAACCAGTCATTACTGTCGCAATTTCAGTTGTATTCACATGATGACCTTCAGGGTGATACGAACTATTTGGCTGTAAGTAAGCCCGACACATTTCAATATCGTTGCTTACGTTTTTAAAGACGGGTTCAATGATCCAATTCTTTTGATCATTAGAAAACCGGAGACCTTCACCTGCTCGATACAGACTAACAGGGTCTTCAGATTTGAACAAAGCTAATAGGGGCAAAGATATGCCTTTTGAAATTTTCCATATTATCGCCAAAGTTGGATTTGTCTCGCCACGTTCGATATTCCCCAGAGTAAGTTTGCTTACGCCTGTTAATTCCGCTAAGTCATCTAAGCTCATGTTTTTTTCTTTTCTGTACTTTTTCAAGGCACCGCCGATTTGTAGTACCAGTTGTTTTGATTCATCGATTTCATCCATTTCAAATTCACCTCAATAAATAACTTTATAGCTAGTATATTGTTTATTTTGACTCTTTTCCATACGATTAGGATTAGAGGGTGGATAACACACGCAGCTAAACAAAATCTGACGTCTATGTAACGAACCTGCCCGTAGGTTTATCACCGTCCCCGGTTTAATCCTTTATTTTTGAAAAAGGAAGGATACCAATGGGGTGAGCGCAGAGGAGGCTATATTTGTAGTTGATCATCCAATGAATGACGTACAAGCGAGCCGTAACGCAGGGCTGCAAGGCATTTGGAAACGTAATGAGCATATACCTCTTCAAGTGGACGCAGACGGGGTAATAGATGATTGTGGGGATTTGTGGAAGCTAATTCGCTCGCTATAGTAAAATAATCTGATATTGACCATCTAAAAAAGGTAGAGCGCTTTCAGGACAAAAAAAGACCGCTTACAAAGTAAGCGGCTACAGTTCACAATAAATTGGAACCGTTAAGTATTGGATAGGAGTGGAGAGAAACCATACTGTACTTTTATTATATGTATACGTTTACATTTTGTCAACAGTTTTTAAAAATTGATAAATGTGTTATTTTTAAAGCCGGAATCTATGTCAGAAATCCAATGTCGGGTCTTGTTGGCGAGAGGACCTATCTTAAGTCTATTAATGTCATCCTATGAGAATATGTGGTACAATAGAGCAGGTATGTTTCTAGATTCGTTTCTATATTTATTTAAAATTAGAAGTATGCCTTATTTCTTTTTGTCTTCTTCATATACATCATGCCTTAATTATCGGGTAGTTGAATATACATAGGTGTATTTCATAAAAAAACTAAAAATTTGCAGTAACACCGCAACTTTTAAAGCCCAAACCGGTATAATAAGTACGGACCGGATGGGAAAAGACGTGCAAGGGCGAGGAGGGCCAATCTCACCATGACGGATTCCCAGTTGATCCAGCAAATCAAACAAGGAAACACAGAATTATATTCAGAATTAATGCGTCGTTATCAACGTAAAATACTAGCATTTGTATATCATATGCTTAGAAATTCACATATGGAGCTTATCGCAGAGGACCTTTGTTCGGAGACCTTCTACAAGGCATTTCGTAGCTTGCATTCCTTTCGAGAGGTAGATGCTTCATTCTCAACATGGCTGTACACTATCGCCCGCAACACTGTGCTAAGTGAGCTTCGCAAGAACCGTGCCGGTAATGTATCTCTGGAAGAGAGTGGATATACACCAGTAGCACCGTTTGAAGTTGCACCCGAGCAGGCTGCATTGCGCAATGAACGGATGAATTTGGTCCGTGAGGCGATAAATAATCTTCCCGAAAAACAACGCTCTGCACTTATCCTACGTGAATATGATCAAATGGACTATCAAGAAATCGCAGAAATTTTAGATCAGAGTGTAAGCTCAGTGAAATCATTATTGTTTCGTGCCAGGAGTAGTGTGAAGCTTCAACTCGAATCCTATTTCAATGAGCCTGAAGTTGAAGAGCAGGTTGAGAGGGTGTAAGGCGAATGAATTGCAGGGAAGCGCAAGAATGTATTCCGCTCTTGTGGGACGCTCCCCCCACACATCCTAGGCGGATTTTACTTGAAAGACATATTGAAACTTGTCCTTACTGCGCTGCAGAATGGGCTCTATGGCAAGAGAGCAGCCTGCTTATGCAAGATTTGAGGGAAGAGATCAGTGAAGAGCGTGCTGAAGCCATAAATGTTAAAGTCATGGAGCGGATTTATTTAGAGAGTCCATGGTTGATGCCCGGTGACGGGAAATCTGCTGGGACCTCTGCTATTGTTCGCCATCGGCTTAGCTTATGGATCGCATGCTTTCTGGCAATATTTCTGTCCAGCGTTCTTTATTTTACGATGTTCAGAACTCCAGGTGATGCAGTTGTTGCTCAGAGTGGAATTGTGGAGACAGGTGTCGCTGGATCCTCGATGGAATGGCAATCAACGTATCCAATCTTGGGCTCTGAAGGTGGGATCATTGAACCCCTTGTTGTAAGTATGGGACCCACTCATCCTCAATACTGGATGATGTTATCGATGTTAGGTGTAGGCTTTGCAGTATTTTCATTAACTAGGCTGAATCGTTATCGCCGATCATAGAGGGTTATTAGACGTATGTCTTTGCTTCCGTTGTTTATAATATTCAGAACATTGAAGGAGTCCCTTTACTTAATGTAATGAGGGGCTTTTTGCATTGTAAAACTCATAAAAAGAAGACTTTTTATTTCATCCATGTTACATTAAGAGACAAATACTTTGCTGAAAAGGGGGAGGCAACATGCTAATCGGCTTGATACGCCATGGATTGACGGACTGGAACGCGATAGGGAAAATACAGGGACAAAGTGATATTCCACTTAATGATGAAGGACGGATGCAAGCTGCAATGCTTGCTGACCGCTTATTACAGGAACCGTACAGCTGGGACTACTGCGTTACTAGTAATCTTTCCCGCGCTGCTGAGACCGGTAAGATTATTGCTGACAAGTTAGGAATTCCGCTATTAGAACCTGATCAGCGTATCCGGGAACGTGCTTATGGGCAGGTAGAAGGGCTTACTGCCGCAGAACGTGAAGAGAAGTGGGGTAAGGAATGGAGCCAGCTCTCCCTCGGTCAAGAAACCGACGAACAGCTTCAGGCTCGGGCTCTTGCTTTTATGGAAGATATTTCTGCACTGCATCCCAATCGGAATATACTCGTCATATCCCATGGAGGATTTCTTGCTCAGCTGTATACTGCTCTTTACAAGGATAAGTATTCTGAACGAATTGGCAATCTATCCTTGACGATTCTGGAGAAGAAAGAGCGGGAATGGAATCCTATTTTATATAATTGTACTCGCCATATCCTGCAAAATCAGCATTAACCCGGGCTTCGGGTTATTTTTTTTGCAATAAAGGGAATAAAATAGGCAGTATTCCCCATAATGGTAGTAAAACGGTGAGGCGATAAAACATGAATCTGGCGGATATGCTTACTTATGCAGATATTGGACAGCTGACCGCCATAGCGGGCCGCTACCGGTGTGAATGCAAACAGAATTCCAAACACGACTTGATCCAAAGTATTTTGATTATGCTTGGAAGCAGAAGTTTTATGGAGTCTCATATCCGGGAATGCGCTCCGGAGGATTTACGGTTTTTGAATACATTGCTTTTTGATGAACGCACCTACTTTAGTCTTGAGGATTTGTTGGCCGTGGCAAGGCAAGCGTCCTTTGATGCACCTGAAGGGAAAACTGGAGGTTTCCGGGAGATGGTCTCTCGTTTCAAAAGTGGAGGCTGGCTTTTTAGTGGTTCCTCACAGCAGACCAGATATTTGTACCAGGTACCCAAGGATTTAAAAGAACGTTTTCGGGAGACGATGAGTGCACATATCAAAGAGAGCATCGCAACTAGCCCTGAACCTGTTATGTATCGCAGTGAAGGAGAATTAATGATCAGTGATCTGGTAATGCTGCTGAGATATATTAAGGACAATGAGCCAGAACTGAATCAGGAAGGGGCAATGTATAGGCGGTACCAGCAAGGTGTGATGAACGCGCTTCATATTCCGGAGGAGCTTCTTAGCAAAGGCGGTTGGAGATTTGGTTATGGGAGAGCTTGTGAGCATTATCCTCCAAGATTTGCGCTTTTGTATGACTATATTCGTCACCGCCGCTGGATCTCTGAGGAAGGCTTCCGGCTAAGGCTTACTGCGACCGGTGAGGCTGTGTTAAACGATGGAAAATGTGATTCGTTGATGCAGATATTCTCTTTTTGGTTAAGACTATATAAAGGGGCTGTGCCAAATCTACCTTCACTTGTGTATTGGATAAGCATCAGCGCCAGTAATTGGGTGACAGTACCTTCTTTAGTGGATGGTGTGGGGTGGCTAATTAAACCGTTTTATTATGACAGTGCTGCTTCTATTCTAGAGCAACGAATAATACGGATGATGGTGCACCTAGGGATGCTTAAATTGGGCGAGACTTCTGGTGGACTCGCTGTGATGATGACGCCATGGGGGATAGAGACAGCCGTACCTAAGTATCTTCGGTAGAGGTGCGCATGCGAAAAGGCTTATGGGGATTACATACGCAGATGTAGGAATCCGTTAATGCTGCTGATGGGTACAATAGAAGAAGTATTGAGCGTAATGGGCAAATATGTAGAACGAAGACAGGATTGATGAATATGCTTTAGTAGGTGCCGCTTCTCTTGAAACCGAAAACATAATCATCTTGATGGATATCAAAATATCAAATAACAAGAAAAAAGGATCTCTTAAACAGCGGAGGTGTATCGAATGGACAAAATGAAGGCTACGTATGAAGTGATGCTAGGACTTGCGGCAGAAATGGTGTGGGATGAAGCGCTGCGAAAGCGTCGCTCCGACATCTTGCACCGTGAGATTGACACGGCGCTGGCTACCGGAGATGAGATGGCTTTCCGAAATCTTACTGAGGAACTTAAAAGTTTGGCATAAAGAAATGCGCTTAGCGCATTTCTTTTTTTGCGTGCGCCCAGCATGGGCGCTATCTATAGGGTTGAAGTCCCGAATGGCGAAGGCAGTAGTAGCCATTAGCTTAAGGCAAGGGTGTCCACCGCGAGGTGGAATCTGAAGGAAGCCAGCGGCAAATCTCCGGTCTGAGGAATACGAACTTCATACAAGGCTAACGTAGGCTGGATGAGGTTGCACAACAAACCAAAGTCCATACTGCCAAAGGCGTACGAGAGTAAATGAAGCAGATAGATGGAGGGGAAGATAGCGTTCTTACCTGGGGAGATCTGTGTGATAGGCGAGTATACTTCGTAACCCTACTTGTGAGAGTAGGCTGAGTGCACAGAAGTCAGCAGACGCCATAGTACGCAAGCTGTTGCAACAGCTGCGGAAGGGCTGAACATGGAATAGGATTTATACATCCAGGCGTTCAAGATGAGCGATGAATGCAGAAAAAAAAATCCGAAAGGACCTGACTGAAGAAGGAAACGGTGAATCCCGTGGGGGACTTCAGCAGGGCGGAGTTCATCTTTGGCACAAATGGAAGGTATAAATCACGTAAAGAGAGGTTAAAAAAAAAATGTTGGAGCAACTGCTATCACGGGAAAATCTTCTGCAAGCCTTAAAGCGTGTTGAAGCGAATAAAGGAAGTCATGGCGTAGATGGGATGTCCGTAAAATCCTTACGAGAACACATCGTACAAAACTGGCAGACCTTGCGGCATGCCATAGAAGAAGGAACCTATGAACCGAGCCCCGTGCGCCGAGTCGAAATCCCGAAACCCGGTGGCGGAGGTGTTAGGTTACTAGGAATACCTACCGTGACAGATCGAATGATCCAACAAGCAATCGCGCAGGTGTTAACTCCATTGTTTGATCCAGAGTTTTCCGACCATAGCTATGGATTCCGTCCGAAAAGACGAGGGCATGATGCGGTGAGGAAAGCTCGAACCTTTATGAAAGAAGGCTATCGATTCGTAGTCGACCTAGACTTGGAGAAATTCTTTGATCGCGTCAACCATGACCGACTGATGATGAAGATTTCGGAGAAAGTGGAGGACAAGAAAGTTCTCCTGCTTATCCGCAAATATCTTCAGTCAGGTGTGATGGAGAACGGGTTAGTAACCCCGACAACGGAAGGTGCCCCGCAAGGCGGTCCACTGAGTCCGTTATTATCTAACATTGTCCTAGATGAGCTCGACAAAGAACTCGAGAAACGTGGGCACCGCTTCGTTCGTTATGCGGATGATTGCAATATTTACGTGAAAACGCTAAGAGCAGGAGAGAGAGTCAAGACAACGGTCACCCGATTCATCGAGACGAGGCTAAAGCTGAAGGTGAACCAAGTAAAGAGCGCGGTAGACCGTCCCTGGAAACGAAAGTTTCTAGGATTTAGTTTTAGTGTGGACAAAGAACCAAAGGTGAGAATTGCGAAGCAATCCTTACAGAGAGTCAAGGTTCGAATACAGGAGATATCCTCTCGAAAGAGATCGATGAAGATGGAAGAGCGAATCAAGGAACTAAACCACTACCTCATGGGATGGTGCGGTTATTTCTCGCTGGCGGATACCCCAAGTACCTTTCGAGATATGGATAAATGGATACGAAGAAGGCTACGAATGTGCCTCTGGAAGCAGTGGAAGACCCCTAGAACCAAAGTCAAAAGACTTATATCCTTAGGGGTACCTAAGGATAAAGCCTATGAGTGGGGAAATACCCGAAAAGGGTATTGGCGAATTGCAGGGAGTCCAATTCTACAACATGTATTGAATAACCAATATTGGGAAGCCAATGGATTAAAGAGTGTATTGGACAGATACAACTCCTTACGGAATATTTCATGAACCGCCGTATATCGAACGGTACGTACGGTGGTGTGAGAGGTCGGGGGCTAGCCGCCCCCTCCTACTCGATTTATAATCTACTCACTTTGCTTAAACGAACGAAAATAAAAAATCTAAATCTGGACGTTCATCCTCCTCCTTCAATATAATGGGTTCTATAACTTCAGGAAGATCTGCGAAAGATCAAAAAGATTAACAATTATACATAGGGAGATGAATGGGAATGAAATTCAGCGATTTTGAAGTGGACACTTGGGAAGAAAATCGAAAATTCTATGATACATGTCTCATACCTTTTACAGGATTGACTGGACTTGAGAGTCCTCCTGAGACCGTTCAGGCACTCGAAAGATTACGTAATTTCATGGATATGGTGGAAATACCGTTCAAGGGGCGGATCGTGACTTACCCAGCCATTCAGTATGCTGGAGAGGGTTATGTGAATTTAATTAATGAGATTTGCCAAAAAGTCAAATCCAGTGGTTTCCAGCATGTTGTGGTGTTGACAGCGGATGTACCTCTCCAAGAAAGCCAAATCTATGAAAGCGATTTAGTTCTCTCTCTGCCTATCATTGAGGCTTCTCCAGAAGGGAAGAATAACAGTGGAATTAGTATCAAAATTCAAGAGATGTGGCGGAGATGAACTCCTTATAAATGTGACAGAAATTCAACAATTACAGGTTGAAACCGCTTTTTAGCCTGTCACAAATTAGACAATATTCTTGACGGGTTTTGGAGCCTAAGCTATTATTAGGTTGAATCCAAATGGTATGTGATGTATTTCATTGAAAAGATTTGAAAACGGATTATTTATATTGAGACATCTCTGATCGGACACCACAGATACTTTCTTATATCTTGAGAAGGGGGTTATATAACAGTATGAGCAGCCATAATGAACAACAGGAGACATGGCCTGAACAACCACCCAGCCGTAAAGAGATGTCGCGCAGGCAATTTTTGACCTACACGCTTGGTGGCGCCACTGCTTTTATGGGGGCGGGTACAATTCTTCCAATGGTCCGTTTTGTCGTAGATCCGATATTACATAAGAAGGGTGCTGGAGATTTTATCAAGGTTGCTGAGATAAGCAAAATCACCGAAGAGCCCCAGGAATTTACTTTTGAATTGAAACAGAAGGACGGATGGTACGACAGTACAGCGACACTCACTGCGTGGATCCGGAAAGACGCGAAGGGTGATATTTATGCGCTTTCACCGATTTGTAAACATTTGGGATGTACGGTCGGGTGGAACAACAATAAAGCTCATCCGGACGAATATCACTGCCCTTGCCATGGTGCACGTTATACAAAGCTTGGCAAAAATCTCGAGGTTGCTCCTAAGCCGCTTGATCAGTATAAAACGAAATTCGATAACGGGTGGGTGCTTTTGGGAGACATTGTGCCAAATACAGTAGCTCGTGAGGAGGCGTAGTTCTGATGTTTAAAAATGTCTATAACTGGATTGACGAACGTCTGGATGTTACGCCAATTTGGAGAGACGTGGCCGATCACGAGGTTCCTGAGCATGTTAATCCGGCCCATCATTTCTCTGCGTTCGTGTATTGCTTTGGCGGACTGACCTTTTTTATTACAGTCATTCAGATTTTATCAGGTATGTTCTTAACGATGTATTATGTTCCGGACATTATTAATGCTTATGCTAGTGTTGAGTATTTACAGACAAGTGTTGCATTTGGACAGATTGTCCGCGGGATGCATCACTGGGGTGCAAGTCTAGTAATTGTTATGATGTTCCTTCATACGATGCGCGTCTTCTTTACAGGCTCTTACAAAGCGCCGCGTGAGATGAACTGGGTAGTTGGAATGCTGATTTTCTTCGTAATGTTGGGACTTGGTTTAACAGGTTACTTGTTGCCTTGGGATAATAAAGCTTATTTCGCAACAAAAGTAACTCTCGAAATAGCCAATTCTGTTCCAGTAATGGGGCCGGTGCTGAAGGAACTGATGCAAGGCGGAACGATTGTTGGCGCCGAAACCTTAACTCGGTTTTTCGCACTACATGTATTCTTCCTCCCAGCGGTGCTTCTTAGTCTGCTCGTAGGACACTTTATTATGATCCGCAGACAAGGGATTTCCGGACCGTTGTAAGTTAATCTGAGAGAGGAGGAATACGGATGGCGCATGGAAACAATTCTAAGGAAAAGGTTGTATATGTCGGTGATTCCAGAGTTCGCAAAGGGAACGGATTTATCACACCTCCGGACTACACGGCTTACCCCGGCAAATCGGAAGCCTTTATCCCTAACTTTCTATTGAAGGAATGGATGGTCGGAGTCGTTGTACTTGTAGGAATATTAGTACTTACTATTTCAGAGCCAGCTCCGCTAGGGTTTCCAGCAAATGCTAGTGCTACGGTTATCCCGATTCCTGACTGGTATTTCTTGTTTCTCTATCAGTATTTGAAGCTCCCTTATGCTTCGGGCGATTATATCGTTCTGGGTACACTAGGAGTTACTGGTGTGGCTTTTGGTTCACTTCTGTTGGCTCCTTTTCTGGATACGGGTAGAGAGCGTCGCTTTTACCGTAGGCCGATTGCTTCATCTTTGATGTTCTTGTCCCTAGCAGCAATTGTTTATTTGACCAATACAGCCTGGACTGAATATAAACATGAAATGGCTGAAACGGGTCAGATTCCTGAAGATGTTCAACGGGAAGAAAAGGCGGCGGAGAACAGGGCAAAAGGTCTTCCAACCTCCAGCGCCGTTAAGGCAAAAGAAGTAGCGATTGTGGACAAGGATGATCCAGCTATGGGGCTCTACAAACAAGCCACTTGTATCACCTGTCACGCAGCGGATTTGAAAGGGGCAGGCGGACCTTCGCTTCGCGGAGTTGGGGACACTCATGACAAAGAAGCAATCCTTACTATTATAAAAGAGGGTCAAGGGCAGATGCCAAAAATGTACGATACCGCGTTGGGAGCAGGTCTGTCAGAAGCGGATATCGATACCTTGGCCGGCTGGCTTGCCAAACAAAAAAGCGAACAGTAAAATAATGATAACGCAACCTGATCGTGCATGCGGTCAGGTTTTTGTATGTCTAAATGTAAAGTGCCACTACTTGGGGAGGTTAATAATCTGTATGCCAGTTCATTGGTTTAACAAACTGTTTAAGAACCGGGGAATTATTTGGTTGTTATTTATCGTAAATTTCCTGGGCACAATTTATGGCTACATATGGTATGGCAATCAACTGGAGTTCACTGCGGCTAATTATCCACACTGGCTGCTTCCATTTGTTCCGGATAGCCCAACCGCAAGTTTGTTTTTTACCTTAGCTCTGTTGCTGATGCTCTTCCCTCCAAAAAGCTACACAGGAAACAATGTAAGGGAACTTATTGAGGCTTTGGCGGTCGTTACGTCAGTGAAGTACGGGATATGGGCAGTGAGCATTATTTTTGCCGGGGGTTATCACGGTGATGTTTTGGTTTGGAAAGATTGGATGCTGGTAATCTCCCATACGGGGATGGCAGTTGAAGCGTTGATTTATGCAAGGTTTTTTTCTTTCCGCAAAATGATTCCATTAGCCTTACTATGGACACTCGCCAACGATATGCTGGATTATTCTTACGGAATCTATCCGTGGTTACCTTCTGTTTTGAACGATTATGTAATTCAGGTACAGTACTTTACTATGGCGCTTACGCTGCTTAGTGTTGCAGCTGCTTGGTTGTTTAGTAGAAGACAAAGACCGGTAGAGTCAATCTATCAGTTCAAGAATAGACGTTAGTAAGCAGTTCTATCCCTTGTCCCCCTGCCATACATTTAGAATTATAAGAAGTATAAGTTTTATACTATACTTTATCCTTATAATTTTACGAGAAACGAATATCGTCTTTAAAAGACGACAACGTCGTTTCTTCTTGGGTAGGAGGGGAGTTTCATGCTCCGCGGGAGATATTATGTAGTGGTTGTGCTAGTATTCTGCTGGCTACTGACCAGTATGGATGTTGTAAAGGCTTCAGCAGCGCTAGGGGATGATGGCGAAGGGTCTGGCAATGCTTCGAAGCAAAGCGCCGACGTTAGTTCGGGTAACGGTTTGGCAGTAATGAGCGGAAAGACTGGAGCACAGCAGCTGGAACAAGCCGCTGAGGCGTTGTATGGGTATGTTTTGGAAGGGGATGTAATGAAGGTTCGACAGGAGACCGAAGCGATCTCCAAGATCTTTGTGTCCACATCCTTTGAGGGAATGACCTCTGTGGAGGGGATTAATGCGTTGTCAGGGGTCATTATGGACCTGAAGGCTACCGTGGCAGGCGCGAAAATAAATCCACAGCAATGGGAAGCGGCAGCCGCCAAGCTACGTCTAGCTGCCAATAGTCTTAATCATCCGCGTCAGCCTATCTGGCTTCAGTACTACAAGCTGATTCGTGAGGATCTAAATGCGATGGAGCAAAGTGCGGTTGCAAATGATTTGGCGGGCTGGAAAACAGCTCTGGAAAGACTGCAGGGCAGGTATGATAACATCCGGCCGGCAGTGATTGTCTCCCGCCAGCCTGAAGTTGTGAGTGCTTTTGATTCTTGGCTCTCATATGCGGCCGGCATTCCTTCGTCCTCACAAAAAGTTGAACGTGCCCGCCTGCTTGAAATTGTATCTTATGGTCAGGATGCGGTAAGAGTGATGTTCGGAAAAGAGAAGGATGAACCCGCATTGTCCTTGCCGCTGGCATCGCAAGAATTTGGGATTTGGGGAGGGTTAGCAGCAAGCTTCATTATAGCTGCGTTAGCCTATGTAGCTTATCGCAAGTACCGTGGTCAGAATCAGAATTGGAAGCCGATTCCGTAGGGTGAAATTATAAACAGCAAAAAGGAGTGTGGGCTTGAAATGGCCTACACTCCTTTTTATTTAGGTTTCTCGAAAGCCTTCTCCATGTACGTCGTGTACATCGCTAATAATTACGAAGGCGCGTGGATCAACGGATTTGACCAGCAGACTTAGCCGGCGAATTTCTTGCCTTGAGACTACACAGTA
Organism: Paenibacillus sp. FSL F4-0097; assembly: GCF_038593125.1. Taxonomy (NCBI): domain Bacteria; kingdom Bacillati; phylum Bacillota; class Bacilli; order Caryophanales; family Paenibacillaceae; genus Paenibacillus; species Paenibacillus sp. FSL F4-0097. The sequence continues at coordinate 4,613,617 of NZ_CP151965.1, read as the reverse complement.
CACCATATATTTAGCTTGCTTGGAATAAGCACCAATGGCAGGGATGAGGGTTACACCACGATCCATTTCCGCTGTAATCAGATCGGCAATTTGCGGTGCATCATCACTGATAATTGTAAATGCCTTGGCAGCATAGGCACCTTCTTGGATAAAATCTATAACTCGTGATGAGATGAAAACTGCGACAAGTGTGTAAAGTATTTTTTCTTTAGGAATGTAGAGGATGGAAGAGCCAATAATAATAATGTCGATGGCCAAAATAATCTGCCCCATGCTCCAGCCAAAATTCCGTCCCAGAATTCTTGCGACAATATCAACACCACCTGTTGTACCCCCAAAACGGAATACTAGCCCAAGCCCTGTTCCAAGCGTTACTCCTGCGTACAGTGCCGCAAGAATAAAGTCGTGTTCGGTACTGAAGGGGATAATCCATCCCGCAGTAATCATTCGTTCGAAAACCCACAGGAAAAAGGTCAACGCCCCGATCCCTACACCTGTATACACAATTTGCCGCCCGCCTAGGACTTTCCAGCCCAGCAGAAACAAAGGAAGGTTGATCAGCAGTGTGGATAAAAAGATGGGAATACTAAAGGCATAATTAAGGAGAAGTGTGATCCCGGTTACGCCGCCTTCCATCAACTGATTTGGAATGATGAAATACAGTAGCCCGAAGGCATATACTGCGGCTCCGAGCAAGATGGGAGCGACTGTCTTGCTGATTGTAATTACCTTTTTTGAATTCATGAAATCCCTCGTTAGGCCTTTTGTAGGCAGTTTTTCTTTCCCTATAATAAGTATACCTTTTCTTGCGTGTGTTAAAATATTCAAAAAAGATTGTCTTCAAAACGTCTTTACGATAACATAGGGGCAAACAGAAGGCAAGATATACAGAGGGGGAGAAGTTACATTTTATGGACAAAAGTCTTGGTGACATACAGCGTGAAGTAGACGCTTATATATCGCAGTTTAAGGAAGGGTACTTCAGTCCACTCTCTATGCTGGCCCGCATGTCCGAGGAAGTCGGAGAACTGGCTAGAGAGGTCAATCATGAGTTCGGTGAGAAGCCTAAGAAGTCTGATGAAGCTGAGAACTCCATTGAACTTGAACTGGGAGATATTCTGTTTATTACCGTTTGTTTTGCAAATTCTCTCGGGATAGACCTGACGGAAGCGCATAATAAGGTAATGCATAAATTTAATACCCGTGATGCGGGACGTTGGACACCGAAAGACACCGATTAGGCCTCTATAACATATGCTGTACCAAACGAACGGGATTTAGCCGTGAGGATGGTGAGTATATGGATCATAAGGATTATGTAAGAGAGGCTTACCGCTCGATATTGCGCAGTGACTTTGCCGAAGCTATTGTTTGCTTCGAGTCTGCAATTGCGGCAAGCCCTGCTGATGCCGAGGTTAGATATCGTTGTTCCATAACGTATGCCCGCAGTGGTATGCTAGATAAAGCTTTAGTTCATGCTCAGGCTGCTGTAAAGCTGGACACCAGCAAACCTGAGTATAGTCTGCATCTGCAGCATTTGCAGGCTATGATGCATGTACAGGAAGCCAAACGGTTGATAGAAGATGAAGACAACAAAACTCGCAACCCTTATCATCCGATTACACTGCTCAAAGAGGCGATTACCCTTGATCCATTATATGGGGATGCTTATGTATGGCTTGCTATCGCGCATAGTCGAGTGAATGAACATTTACAGGCTATGACTGCCTTAAAAGAAGTGATTTCGTTACATCCGGATGATTCTGGCTTGCGGGAATTGATGAGAGACCTTCAGAAATCCATACAATCGTATATGCAATAACTATATAACTAGTGAGAGCGAGGATGGAAAAAATATGAATAACAAGATCAGGGTCGTTGTATCCGGCGCAGGCGGAAGAATGGGTAAAGAGGTTGTTAAACTTGTATTGCAGGACGAAGAGCTGGAGTTAGCAGCAGCAGTAGATCGTTCTTCGGGCGATATTGATGCAGGGCGTCTGGTAGGTCTGGAAGACTCAGGCGTTATTGTAACTTCTGATCTTGAGGCCGCCCTCGCGGGAAGCAACGGAGATGTCCTTGTGGATTTCACTACACCACAGTCAGCGTATACGAATACAGCGCTAGCTATTAAGTACGGAGTGCGTCCGGTTATCGGTACAACCGGATTCACACCGGAGCAGATGGTGGAACTGGACAAGCAGTGTCAAGAACAGGGGATAGGCGGACTTATTGCTCCGAATTTCTCCATTGGGGCTATTCTATTGATGAAATTTGCGGCGCAAGCTTCAAAGTACTTCCCGCATCTGGAAATTATAGAGTATCATGGTGACCAGAAACTGGATGCTCCATCTGGAACTGCGGTCAAAACCGCAGAGATGATTTCGGAAGTTCGTGAGGAACTTCGTCAAGGTAATCCTAAAGAGGAAGAAACCATTGAAGGTGCCCGTGGTGGTTACTATAACGGATTCCGGATACATAGTGTCCGTCTTCCTGGTGTGTTTGCTCAAGAAGAAGTGATTTTTGGCGGATTCGGACAATCCTTGAAGATTCGCCATGATTCTTATGAGCGTGCGGGATATATGCCAGGCGTTAAGATGGGTATTGAAAAGGTAATGGGATATACAGGCTTGATCTATGGATTCGAGCACTTTATAGAATAGACAGGAGAGAACACCATGTTAAAGATCGCATTTATTGCCCACGATCGTAAAAAAGATGAAATCGTAAATTTTGTATTAGCTTATGAACATGTATTTGAAGGTCATGAACTTTTTTCTACAGGGACTACTGGCCAACGGATTATGGATGTAACTAACTTAAAAATTCATCGTTACATGTCTGGTCCATTAGGTGGAGATCAGCAAATCGGTGCAATGGTAGCACAGGATGAACTGGATCTTATTATTTTCATGCGTGATCCATTAATGGCGCAGCCACATGAACCTGATATTTCAGCTCTACTTCGTCTATGTGACGTATACGGGATACCGGTAGCTACGAATATTGCCACAGCGGAGGTTCTTGTGAAGGCGATTGATCGTGGTGATTTTGCTTGGCGTGCACTGGTTCATAAATACAAACCAGGTGTTGATGAATGAAGCTGGACATTCTTGTATTTGGTGCGCATGCAGATGATGCGGAGATCGGTATGGCAGGAACAATTGCAAAACATACCGCTGCGGGACTTAAGGTGGGACTTTGTGATTTAACAGCCGCGGAAATGTCATCGAACGGTACAGTAGAACTTCGCAAGCAAGAAGCGCAGCAAGCTGCAGACCTTCTCGGAGCATCCGTGCGGACAAACCTGGGTCTGCCAGATAGAGGGCTTTTTATTACAGCAGAGCATGTTGCGGCTGTGACTGCTGAAATTCGCCGCTTTTCTCCTACGATAGTTTTTGCTCCTTATTGGGAGGATCGTCATCCCGATCATATCGCCTGTAGCAAGCTGGTGGAAGAGGCTGTTTTTAATGCCAAGCTACGTAAATATATGCCGGACAAGCCGGCAATTCCTGCTCCACAGCTGTACTTCTATTTTATCAATGATTTAGGACGTACCGATCTTATTGTTGATGTTACTGAGCAATATGGCTTGAAGGAGCAGGCGTTGTCCTGCTATCGCTCCCAGTTCACCAAACCTCCGGGTGAGGATGCTGTATCCACACCGTTAACGGAAGGCTACATTGAACGAGTCCGTTCGAGAGATATGCTGCTTGGCCAGCGCAGGCTGATTCCTTATGCAGAAGGGTTTGCAACCAAGGTACCTCATACGGTGGAATTGTTTACTTAAGGAACGGATATAACGAAGTTTGTATGATAATATAATAAGCTGATTATGATTGATCCAGGAGTGCTTGGAATTAATACGCCATTGCGCTCCTGAGAGCTTTTTTTGAACAGCTTAGAGAAATGAAGTCCTGTGATTTTGAAAGAAACGGTGTTCGCTTCGCTTTTTTGAAAGCGGCCGACAAACAATAGATGATTCATTACACGAATCAATACTGGAGAAGAAGGAGACAGGAAGATGGATCGTATGCTGAAAATAGGAATTACCTGTTATCCGTCTCTTGGCGGTTCAGGCGTAGTTGCGACTGAATTAGGTAAACTCTTGGCCGAGAAGGGTCATGAAGTTCATTTTATTACACATAGTATCCCGTTCCGGTTGGGAACGTTTCAGAAAAATATTTTTTACCATGAGGTAGAAGTAAACGATTATTATGTATTCCGCTATCCCCCGTACGATCTAGCGCTTGCTACGAAGATGGCTCAGGTTGCCAAAATGCAAAATCTGGATCTTCTCCATGTTCACTATGCAGTGCCACACGCAGTGTGTGCTTTCCTTGCAAAGCAAATGCTTGGGAACGATATGAAGGTTGTAACGACTTTGCATGGCACGGATATAACGGTGCTTGGTCAGGATGAATCGCTTAAAGATTTGATTCGCCTGGGGATTAATGAAAGTGATGCCGTTACGGCGGTCTCTCAGGATCTTATTAGAGAAACAAGGGATGTCCTCGATATTACCCGCGACATTGATCTCACTTATAACTTCGTGGATCATCGGGTCTATTATCCGCGTGATGTAACGGATCTGCGGGGAGATTTCGCAGCGCCTGATGAGAAGATTCTGATGCATATCAGTAATTTCCGTCCTGTAAAAAGAGTCAGCGATGTTGTTGACGTTTTTGCCAAAGTGAATCGTGAACTGCCTTCCCGCCTGCTGCTTGTAGGGGAAGGTCCGGATCTTCCCAAAATTCAAGCCAAAATTAGCGAAATGGGTCTGGAAGATAAAGTTCGTTTTCTGGGAAGGCAGGATGAAATCGCTCAGGTGATCTCTTTAGCTGATCTGCTTCTGCTTCCTTCCGAGAAGGAAAGCTTTGGTCTGGTTGCTCTGGAAGCAATGGCTTGCGGCGTACCGACGATTGGCTCGCAAACCGGAGGCATTCCTGAGCTTATAGAGCATGGAAAGACTGGATTCCTTGCACCGATTGGCGATACAACGACTATGGCTAAATATGCAGTTAAGCTCCTGTCGGATGAACGTATGGTGCAACAGTTCAGAGAAGCTTGTTTACAAACGGCCTGCAAAGATTTCTGTAAGGATTCGATAACGAAACAATATGAAGATATTTATTACCGGGTGCTGGGGCGCAAGGTACTTGGACTGGACCCAGTTCGGGGGTAAGGAGTCACATATGGAATGGACAATGGCACCTTCTGCGATGGCAATTGCAGCGGAGATTGTAATTTCCGAGTTAACCCAAAATGGCCACGAGGCTTATTGGGTTGGAGGATGTATTCGCGATGAGCTATTAGGTAGGCCAGTGCACGATATGGATATTACAACCTCAGCACTGCCGGAGGAAGTGATAGCTATCTTTGCGCGCAGTGTGCCAACAGGATTAGCTCATGGTACGGTCACCGTGATACAGGATGGTTGCGGGTTTGAAGTGACGACATACCGGACAGAAAGTGGTTATGTAGACCATCGTCGTCCTGAACATGTTTTTTTCGTGAACGATGTGAAGGAGGATCTTCGTCGTCGTGATTTCACGATCAACGCGATTTGCTGTGGATTAAATGGGGAACTTATTGATCCATTCGCAGGTGAGAAGGATCTACAGCTACAGGTGATTCGCTGTGTAGGCGATGCGGAGGAGCGGTTTGACGAAGATGCGCTTCGCATGCTTCGCTGCATTCGTTTTGCATCGGTGCTGGATTTCTCCATCGCGAAGAACACGTGGAGGGGCCTGATGCGCCAGCGGGATAAGCTGGCGCATATTGCTGTGGAGCGTGTCCGCGCGGAGCTGGACCGCATCGTCGAGGGGCCGCATCCTCTGCGCGGCCTCGGCATGCTAGCGCGCTGTGAGCTGCTGGCGCGCGGCAAAGCCCCGTTCCCCTGGACCGGAACCGATATGGCGGCTGCTGCCGCCTTAACGGCCGGGATCGGGGAACTGGAGAGCGCCCGCCTGCGGTGGGCGCTTCTCCTCCATGCCCTGAAGCAGTCGGCCCAAGAGGCCGATGTGCTGCTGCGGGCATGGACGTTCTCGGGGACGACGCGGAGCGGCGTCGTCCAGGTGCTGCGGGTCCGCGAAGCTTGGACCGCTGCGCTAGAGGGCATGCCGCCGGATATGGGCGGCATGGAAGGTCTGCGGCGGCAATGGATCGCCGCCGTGCTGGCCTTCGGCGTGGAAGCCGCCGAAGGGTGGCTCTCGCTGCTGGCGATACTGCCAGCAGCCGCACCTACTCTTCCCACTGCGGCCTCTTCTGCCTTTTCCATCGTGGAATCGCCAGAGGCTGCAACCGCACCTGCCGCTGTAAATGTACAAGCGGCAAGAGAATGGATCGCGCAAATGCCGCTAACCAGCCTTTCGGAGCTTGAGATTACAGGCAATGAGCTGCTGGAGTCTTTGGACAAACGTCCGGGACCATGGCTCGGCAAAATGTTAAATGGACTCCTGCAAGCGGTCGCTTCAGGTGATTTACCTAACGATAAACAATTATTGCTGCTTGAAGCAAAAAGGATGGATGGACATGAGCGATGATAAAGCGCTGTCGCTAACTGAGCTGAAGCGAGAGACCTCCGCTTCGAATTGGATAGGCAACGTTCAGTTGCTGGAATCTGTGGTGTCCACTCAAGAAGAAGCTAAGTTTTTAGCGGAAAACGGCGCGCCGGAAGGAACAACCGTCATCGCAGAAGAACAGACGGGTGCCCGAGGCCGAATGGGAAGAAAGTGGTTCTCTCCCCGTGGCAAGGGCATTTGGATGAGTATTGTGTTACGGCCCCAATTACCCTTGTCGGAGACTCCGCAGCTGACATTGCTGGCTGGAGTTGCCGTCTGCAAGGCAATTCGACGGGTGACCGGTGTAGATGCCGGCATCAAATGGCCGAATGATCTGCTCGCAGGCGGTCGTAAGATTTGTGGAATTTTACTCGAATCTTCTCTAAGAGAAGGGGAGCTTCATTATTGCATTGCTGGAATTGGCATTTCCGCGAACATGACAGAGGAAGATTATCCCGATCATCTGCAGGAGGTCGCCACTTCACTTCGGATTGAGCGGGGGGGTGCTCCAGTTGACCGTTCTGAGCTGGTAAGGGCGGTTTTGGACGAACTGGATATGCATTACAATCTGTACATGAAGCAAGGTTTTAAACCTATAAAGGAGCTTTGGGAGTCCATGTCTGTGACTTTGGGGCGCCAGATCGCACTGAACAGCCCTCAGGGGCGTTCTGAAGGTGTGGTAGTGGGTTTGGATGAAATAGGTGGTCTACTGCTTAAAAACAGCTCAGGAGAGATCTCTAACGTATGCTCAGGTGAAATTGAACTTTTATAAGATTTATTTATATGACAGGGGTATCATCCCTTGTCATATTTTTTTCGTGTAATTCCGCGCTCTTTTTGATATACTATGGGTCGGAGGCGGTATCGTTTATCGAACTGTACTCTTGAATTGTAGAACTTTTTATATTTTTTATTACTGAAAGTACCTTCATAACTGCGTTTGACGGTTACGTTGGATTCTGCTCTGAGCCGTAAGGACCGAGACAGAAGGGACGATCGCAAGTGACTCTTTTTTGCCCTTCGGACCTTTTTAGCAAATGATTGCTAAAAGGTTTTTTTGTTGCGATTTTTACGGGCAGGTTACTTAAAAAAGGAGGACGAAAAGAGAAATGACAAACAAACAAGCACTAAATATTGTAAAAATGAAAAAAATGAAAGCAGAAGGTGTGCCACTGAGCATGCTGACCGCTTATGATTATCCATCTGCAGTTCTTGCAGAAGAAGCAGGTATCGACCTTATTTTGGTTGGTGACTCTCTTGGGAATGTAGTCCTTGGATACAATACAACTTTACCGGTAACGATTGAAGATATGGTGTACCATACCCGCTCGGTAACTCGAGGAGCACAAAGTACATTTATCGTGGCTGATATGCCATTTATGACGTATCACGGGAGTATAGATGAAACCCTGCGGGGTGTGCGCAGATTGATGCAGGAAGGGCGGGCTCATGCCGTCAAAATGGAAGGTGGACTTGAGATTTGTGAGACTGTAGCTACGGTTGTGGCTGCGGGAGTCCCTGTGCTGGGACACATCGGGCTTACTCCTCAATCCGTGAATATGATTGGTGGCTACCGGATTCAAGGCAAAGACGCCAAGGATGCCCAACGCCTGATGGATGAAGCTAAGGCGCTTGAGGCAGCAGGTGCTTTTGCAATCGTTTTGGAGCTGGTAACGGAAGAAGTAGCCCATGCAATCTCTGAAGCGCTTAGCATCCCAACCATTGGGATTGGTGCAGGCCGTTACTGTGATGGACAGGTATTGGTTTTCCATGATTTGCTGCGTTATGCCTCACCTTATCGTGAGAAACGTTTTGTCAAAACCTATGCGGATGTGGGTAATGTGATCCGTGAGGGCATCAGCCAGTATGTGAAGGAAGTGAAGGAACGTTCCTTCCCAGATGAAGGTCACGTTTTTAATGCAGATGAAACAGTCTTGGAATCTTTATATGGCGCTGCCAGAAAGGAAGGGAAATAAATGAGAGTGGTCAGAAGCATTGAGCAGCTGCGCGAAGCTTTGGAGTATATGAGACAAGGCGGGCACGCCCCGATTGGGTTCGTTCCTACGATGGGATACTTGCATGACGGACATGCCAGTCTGCTTCGCCGGGCTGGAGAAATGAGCCACACAGTGGTAATGAGCATTTTTGTGAATCCTTTGCAATTCGGGCCAAACGAGGATTATGATTCCTATCCGCGTGACGAGCGTCGTGATTTGGAACTCGCTGAACGTGAGGGAGTAGATATTGTATTTATCCCCAGTGTGGAAGAAATGTATCCGCAGCCTACTCGGACTACTGTCTCGGTATCGGAGCTTACTACCCGGCTATGTGGGGCTTCCCGCCCTGGGCATTTTGATGGTGTAACCACAGTGGTTAATAAATTCTTCAATATTGTACAGCCGGATTATGCTTTCTTTGGGCTGAAGGATGCTCAACAAGTTGCTGTCCTTCGCCGAATGGTGTCCGATCTTAATATGAATGTCGAAATTATCCCTTGTCCGATCGTTCGTGAAGGGGATGGACTTGCGCTCAGCTCACGTAACGTATTCTTGTCTCCAGAGGAGCGTAGTCAGGCATTGGTGTTATCTCGTTCCTTACGTGAAGCACGTCAGTCTATTGAAGAAGGAAAAGTAAGAACCGTTGCTGAAGTGCGGGAATTGTTGACATCGGTTATTTCCAGCTCTCCTCTAGCGGTGATTGATTATGCGGAGATCCTAACATTCCCTGATCTTGAAGGATTAGAGGATGAAGCTCTTTTATCAGAAGTGGATGGGGAAATTATTATAGCGCTTGCCGTGAAGTTTGGCAGAACACGCTTGATTGATAATAATGTATTTATTCCAAAGGAGGTTGCTGCACTTGTTTAGACATATGATGAAATCCAAAATTCACCGCGCAACAGTAACGGAAGCGAATTTGAACTATGTGGGCAGTATTACCATTGATGAGAGCTTGATGGAAGCCGCGGACATTCTTGAGAATGAAAAAGTTCAAATTGTGGATAACAACAATGGTTCGCGACTGGAGACCTATGTAATTCCTGGACCGCGTGGAAGCGGAGTGATCTGTCTCAATGGTGCCGCAGCTCGTCTTGTTCAGCCGGGCGATACAGTAATTATCATTTCGTATGCGATGTTGTCCTCGGAAGAACTGGAGTCACATAAGCCAACGGTGGTATTCGTGGATGAGAATAACAAACCAGTGAAGCTGGCTGATCATGAATTGCATGCTACAATCGCTTAATGTATGGACTTACGCCATGTAATGAATGGCAGGGATGAAAGACCCCGATCTCGCAGAAAATGAAGTCAGGCAAGCTGAACTGATTTCATCTTCAGTAAGGGGGGATAGCCCATGTTTCAACATTTGTTTGCTGAAATGAACAAGGTGCTTCAGGAGATCGTAACAGATTACCCTACAGCGGAGGGTGCCCGCCGGAACGAGCTTTTATGCAATTATAATATGCTGCATAGACTGAGCGATAAAGTGATGGATGAATGGCTCGCTTTTGCTGAGAAGCTAAGTCACTTTCGCGAAAGTGCGGATTTTACAGCAGTGGTCGAAGAGGAAGTGCCGGAACAGGAAGCACCAGAGCTGTGTATGGATTCCTTTGTAAGAGGTCAGGGATATTATAAGCTGCTGATGTATGGAAAGTGTATTGATCAGTTTAAAGAAGTTATTGCGCAATACCCGGATAGCTTGGCTGCTCGATTATATTTAGCCATCTCTTATCTGCAGGAAGGTGACGGTGAAGCCGCTTGGAGTCATCTGAGCCATATGCTGGGCTTGATACGGGAAACCAAGCTGAAAGCCATGGTATATAATGCTTTAGGCTGCATACGAGCCTCACAGGAACGTTTTAATGAAGCGCAGGAATTGTTTGACCTTGCCTTGCAGCATGACCCGGCGCTTCCGGAGCCAAACGTTAACTTAGAGGTATGCCGCCGTCGTGGAGGGAAGCTGCATTTTGGAAATCAGCTGGTTTCCCTCTTGTAAAAGAATAACGGTTTTGGAAATTTCTATTCAAGCGATGCATCCCCTGAACCAGTGGTGTGCATCGCCTTTTTTCGCAACTTCTGTTATGCTGATTAAGAGTCTCAATTGAAAGGGAATAGAATTATAATGAAATTTGCCGTGCTTGATTTTGAAACAACAGGAACCCAATCCGTGGGTGAAATTATCCAGGTTGGCCTTGCAATTATAGAAGAAGACCGGTCCATCTCCCGGGTATATGGTTCCTATGTCAAGCCCGGAACGCCGATTCCTCCTTTTATAACAGGTCTGACGGGGATTACCGATGATGATGTGAAGGATGCGCCTGAGCTGGATGAGATGATGATGGAGCTTGTTCCGCTCTTGGATGATGTTGTGCTTGTAGGGCATAATGTCGCTTTCGACTTCCATTTTTTACAAAATGCTTTAGATCGTTGTGGTTATTTGCCATTTCAAGGGCGGATTTTGGATACGATTGATTTTCTGAAAATTTGCTTTCCTTCGCTCACATCTTATCAGCTAGGCTCTGTCAGTGCTCATTTTGGAGTGACACATGATCGTCCGCATCAGGCAGATAGTGATGCACTTGCGACTGCTTTAGTGCTGTTGAAATGTCTGGAGGAGCTCTACGAGCTGCCGCTGCTTACGATCCAGAGACTCTGTGAGCTGTTTACCGAAGAGGATAGTGATCTGGGCTGGTACTTTGATGGTCTGCTGCGAGAGCGGGAAGCGGAGACGCTACAGCCCGAAGGTGATCTGACTTTCTATCGTCAATTAGCGCTTGCAGTAGGAGACTGGACGGAGTTAGCGCCACCTAGAGATGAGCATGTAGAGAATCCGCTAGCGAATTTATCTTTTACTGATTATATGGACGAAGTAACCAAACGACTTAGAGACACATTACCGCAGTATGAAAGCCGGGAAGCTCAGGATATTATGATCAATGAGGTGATGACGGCACTTGCCGAAGACAAACACCTACTGATCGAAGCGGGCACAGGAACCGGTAAATCGCTCGGTTATTTGTTGCCTGCCATTTATCAAAGCGTTCGCACCAATGAAAAAGTCATGGTCAGCACTCATACCATTAATCTGCAGGACCAATTGCGCGAGCGGGATATCCCTTTGTTAACGCAGGTAGTTCCTTTTCCGTTTAAAGCTGCTATTTTTAAGGGAAGAGGACATTATTTGTGTCTGCGTAAGTTTGAGCATAAAATTAATAAAAAGGACTTTATAAGCCCAAGGGAAGATGCGCTTACTGCAGCTCAGATGATCGTATGGCTCACTCAAAGTGAATCAGGGGATGATGAAGAGCTGAATTTAAGCGGCCGGGGCGGTGATTTCTGGGAGACGGTGGCAAGCGATACCGATTCCTGTCTGGGACGTTCCTGTCCTTGGTTCCGCAAATGCTATTATCATAGGGCCAAGCATGAAGCTGGGATTGCTGACGTGGTCATTACGAACCACTCCAAGCTATTCGCAGATGTTAAAGCTGGGCACCAGCTGCTTCCAGCTTACGAGCATCTTGTAATTGATGAAGCACATCATTTAGAAGATGTGGCTGGTAAACATCTTGGCATGCATATGAAGCATTTCACTGTGGCACACACGTTATCGCGACTGTATAAAGATAGCCGAAACGGACAGCTTCCTGCTCTGCGCCAGATCTTACAGTCGTCAGGCAGTGAAGAGGCTTCAGAATGGAGCGGAGTCATCGATCGGATCTACCCGGATCTGCTTACTGTCAAAGAAACCTGGGATGCACTCAGCGACAAGCTGTTCAGCCTTTTGCCGGAACGCAGTGATGCAGCAGCAGGGGAAGCGGGACAACTGGTTATGCGTTTGCTTCCCGCCCGTAAGTCGAAGGATTGGGATGAATTAGTTGCGCTTGAGAACACTATGAATCTGACGTTAAGCGACATCATCCGTAAGGGTGATAAAATGCTTAATGAGATGCGTGACCAGGAAAGCCAATCCTCAGCAGACAGTCTTGTTACTGATATTAGCGGTTTATTTAAGGATTTGGCTTCCATACGTGAGCAAGTAAGATTCTTTATGGGGCTGAATGACGATAATGTAGTATATTGGCTGGAGGCAAATGGAAATTACCGCAGCAAATCACTGCAGATGTATGCCGTCCCTGTGGATGTTAGCAGCCAGCTTAAAGAGTTGTTCTTCGATAAGAAAAAAAGCATCGTGCTTACCTCGGCGACGCTGTCTGTAGATAAATCTTTTCAGTTTATGATTGATAATCTCGGACTTAACGAAGCTGCGGAAGAGGGACGTCTAATGACCTCACTCCTTCCTTCTCCCTTTAAGTATCGCGAGCAGGCGCTTCTAGTTATACCGCGTGATTTTCCTAGTGTGAAGGGCAGTGTGGGCGATGCTCGATTTGTCGATACACTCGTACAGTCGTTAGCAGAAGCTGCCAAAACAACACGTGGGCGGATGCTGGTTCTGTTTACTTCTTATAAAATGCTGCGTCAGGTATATGATCCGCTTAAAGAGGCTTTGGCCTCACAAGAGATTACGGTGCTTGGTCAAGGCGTGGAAGGTGGCAGCCGGAGCAAGCTGATCCGCCGCTTTCAGGACAGTGCAGCATCCGTTCTGCTGGGGACGAGCAGCTTCTGGGAAGGTGTAGATATTCCAGGTGAAGCACTGACTTGCCTGGCCATCGTGAGACTTCCGTTTCAACCGCCGAATCACCCGTTGGCGGAAGCGAAGTCGGAGTTATTGCAGGCTCAGAAGAAGAATCCGTTCATGAAATTGTCTGTTCCTCAAGCGGTTATTCGCTTTAAGCAGGGATTCGGAAGACTGGTTCGCACGGCGCAGGATCGCGGAATAGTTATTGTTTATGATACAAGGGTTATTGAATCTCATTACGGGAAGTATTTCCTTTATTCATTGCCTGGTCCCAAAATGGAGCATATGCTGACTGATCAAATGGTCCCCCGCATAGCGGAATGGCTAGAGGATGGCGGCGCTTCTTAAAATGCTCGTCTTCAGTTTAGCTCCTCCTTATCCTTAAGGGCGGTAAGTTACAGTACCGCCCTTAATAAGGAGAGGTATACGTTTGAATATGGATTTTCACAAGAACATTACTATTTTTAGGAGGAAAAATATGAAATCGGATAAAATATCAGAAGCCGTTGTTCGCAGACTACCTGTGTATTTGCGTTTTTTGAATGATCTCCAGAATCGCGAAATATTAACAGTTTCCTCTCAGGAACTTGGACAAAAGCTTGATCTTAATCCCGCACAGATTCGTAAGGATTTAGCGTATTTTGGTGACTTCGGCAGAAAAGGTATCGGCTATGATGTAACGTATCTTATTGAGAAAATCCGTCATATCCTGAAGCTGGATCAACAGCTTAATGTAGCTTTAGTTGGAGCAGGTAATCTCGGACATGCCTTGTCTAATTACAATGCATATCTCAAAGATACTATGAAAATCACCGCTATATTTGATTCGTACGCTCCTAAGGTTGGACGTAAGATCAACTCCCTTACTGTGCAACCAATGGATGAACTAGGCAGCACGATTCGTGAGCAAGGTATTCGCATTGCCATTATTACCGTACCTGATTCAGAAGCTCAAAATGTAGCAGATATTCTCATTTCTTCTGGGATTGAAGCAATTTTGAACTTTGCCCCTGTGATTCTGAAGACACCACCGAATATCCGGGTGCATGCAGCTGATTTTACAACTGATCTGCAAAGTCTTGCGTATTACTTGCGGGATGGAAAGGAAGAAAGCGAACATGAACAACAATAAAACGATAATTAAGGGCGGGTATTTTCTGACTCCGGGAACGGATGAGCCGGTTCTGAGTGGATATATGACTATTGAAGATGATTTAATCACTTACATAGGAAAAGAAGAGCCTCAGATGGAAGCTGGAGTGCAAGTGGTTGATGGCAGCCGTCTGCTGTTCATGCCTGGACTTGTAAACACACATGGTCATGCGGCGATGTCTTTGCTGCGTGGATATGGAGATGATTTAGCGCTACAAGTGTGGCTTCAGGAGAAGATGTGGCCGATGGAGGAAAAGTTCACCGGTGATGATGTATACTGGGGAACCTCCTTATCTGTATTGGAAATGCTGAAGGGTGGAACTACGACCTTCCTCGATATGTATGATCATATGGACCGAGTAGCTGAGGTAGCTGAGTTATCAGGTATCCGTTCCGTATTGATGCGTGGTGTGATTGGGTTATGTCCAGAGGATGTACAGAATCACAAGCTTGCGGAAGCGATTTCTTTTGCCCGTAACTGGCATGGAAAGGCTGACGGTAGAATTACTACTATGATCTCGCCGCACGCCCCTTATACTTGCCCTCCGGACTTCCTGGTTAAGTTCGTGCAGGCAGCGCATGATCTGGATTTACCGATGCATACGCATATGTCCGAAACGAAACGTGAAGTGGAACAAAATGTGGCGGATTACGGGTTGCGTCCTGTAGCTCACTTAGAGAAGCTTGGAATGTTCACACGTCCCTCGATAGTTGCACATGGTGTTCATTTAAATGATGAAGAGATTGAGATCTTGGCTCGCCATAATGTGGGTGTCTCTCATAATCCGGGCAGTAATTTGAAGCTGGCTAGCGGAGTGGCTCGGGTTACTGATCTTCTAAAAGCTGGTGTGAAGGTGTCTCTTGGCACGGATGGCGCGGCAAGCAACAATAACTTGGATATGTTTGAAGAGATGCGGCTTGCAGCTCTCATTCATAAGGGTGTCAGCGGTGATCCAACGGCTGTTCCAGCTCCAGAAGCTCTACGTATGGCTACAGAATATGGCGCCCAGTCCATCTTTTTAAATAATGTAGGTAGACTTGCTGTTGGGATGAAAGCTGATTTCATTGCAATTGATATAGATCAGCCGCATTTGCTGCCACACACAGATCTGTTGTCTCATGCAGTTTACTCTGCTAGCGCTAAGGATGTTGAGCATGTGTGGGTGAATGGTAAACAGGTCATCAAGCATGGACAATGCTTAACCCTGGATGAGGAAGCTATCCGGCGTAAAGCGCAAGAAGCCTTCGAAGGTTTATTGAAGCGTTAAGTCTGGAGAATAACGAATAAATAATAGGCTGCGACTTTTTGCTTTTAGCAAAAGTTGCGGCCTTTTGTACATTTTAAGGCTGGGAAAGCTAGAAAATTATGAAATTTTGGATAAACACGCGGGTGTGTTATATAATCAAAAAAGATATATTACTAGAAAGGGAGCTGTACCTTGAAGAAAAGGAAAAAATGGATCCTCCTGGGGTCAGTTCTGATTCTGCTCCTGGGGTTTGGACTTATCCAGTTCTATGCCTATATTATGAAAGATCAATGGAACGAGCGGGATATCGCCAAGGATGTTGCCAAAACCAGAGCGGGTCTAACAGAGGTAACCAAAGCACAAAAATCGGTTTGGGATGAAAATGCAGTGTACTGGGTTTTAACAGGAAAAAATGAAGCCGGGACTGCTCTTATGGTCTGGGTCCGCTTTACGGTAGATGGAAAATTTGCTGAAGGCGACGACGCAGTGTTTGCTGAGGAACTAAGTAAAGGAACCTCAGAAGCCCAAATACGCGGCATTATCAAAGCTGATCTTCCGGACATAACGATTGAACGCTTGCTGCCGGGAGTATATAACGGAGAGTATGCTTGGCAGCTTTTTTATAAACAGAGCGGTCGGTATTATTATCAATTTTATCGGTTTTCGGATGGGTCCCGAATGGGTGAAGGTTACAGTTTACCTAAAAGTTAAGCCGAACATAAGGAAATTAAGGGTGGCAATGTAAACAAGCGAACTTATTATAAGTTCGCTTGTTTACATTTATTTGATGTACAAAAGTGATATACTAAGTGATATACTGAATGGGTGGTTATCACCGAATATTCTCTTAAATTCACATACAAAAATAGGCCGATTGATTAAAAATCAAGGCCGATTTTGTCGAAAACGAGGAATATATTTGGTATTGATGGAAATATTTAAAAAATTAAATTTTAAATATATTCACATTTATTTTGAAATTAGTATATACACCTGTGATATACTACTACTTGTAATTAGAACAGCAATAAGAGACTTCAGTCTCTCTGATGAGCTCTCAAGTAGCTATAAATTATTATACTGAGCTTTATATTTTGTCATCTTTGAGAGGAGGACGTTTCTTGAAATTACGTCTTGTACCTGTGCTGATAACGTCTCTACTGTCGGCTACTCTATTGTTTGGTGGCTTCTTTTTGTATCGTCAGTTTGCAATGCAGGAACCACTTCAGAAGATTGTATCTCAATATGAGGGCGTCAATGATTCTCATATCAGTATTAACCGCAATGAGGTCACTTTGAAACTTGATCTCCAGCCAGGCACGAAATTACGTGAACTGGTTCAGTACGTCTCTAAAGAAGGAAAATCGATGATTGATGGACGTACACTGAAACTTGATGTAGAACAGAACTCCAGTGAACTGCTGGATGAATACTGGGATAAAGCGATGTTCTCTGTAGCTGAAGCCATGGAGAGCCGTAAATATACACTTATACCCACAGAACTTGATGGACTCAAAGCGCAATATCCGCAATATAAAAATGTGATAGCCTCAACAGAAATTGACGACAATAATGTCTATGTAAGCTTAAGTAATGGAAAAGAAAGCAAATTTATTATTTTGCCGCGCAAACCTGCGACATTGGGGGTATGGAATAATGCCTAAATACCTTAAAGAAATTCTAATCGGATTTGTTCCTGTCTTGTTTATTTTTATGGCTTTTCTAGGCATTAATATATTCCCGATCGTTATTGCTGCTGGGATGCTCACGGCTTTACTTATCATTGCTCATTTAAGAGGCGGACTTGCGGTGAATGCAGGTGCCGGGAAGAAACGCAAGAAGGATGGACCTTCAAAGCTTACTTTTGAAGAAATTGGCGGGCAAGACAATGCAAAGCAGGAGCTTCGTGAAGCGTTGGATTTTCTGATCCGGCATGAGGAAATCAGCAAATTCGGGATTCGGCCTTTGAAAGGGATTCTGCTTACAGGCCCTCCAGGAACAGGTAAGACCCTTATGGCTAGAGCAGCAGCACATTATACGAACTCTGTATTTGTGGCAGCATCAGGCAGTGAGTTTGTAGAAATGTACGTAGGTGTCGGTGCCGGCCGTATCCGCGATTTGTTTAAGGATGCCCGTACCCGCGCCCTTAAGGAAAACAAGCAAAGCGCTATTATTTTCATAGATGAAATTGACGTAATTGGCGGTAAGCGTGAAGGCGGACAGCAGCGAGAATATGATCAGACCTTGAATCAGCTGTTGACCGAGATGGACGGGATCTATAACAACGAAACGCCGCGCATTCTGCTGGTAGCAGCCACTAACCGTAAAGAAATGCTTGATTCAGCATTGCTGCGTCCTGGACGGTTTGACCGTCATATTCAAGTCGACATGCCTGATAAAAAAGGCCGTAAATCGATTCTCGAATTGCATGCCAAAAATAAGCCGCTTCATGTAAATGTGAACCTCGACAAAATTTCCGAAGAAGCCTATGGTTTTTCCGGTGCTCAGCTCGAAAGTGTTATGAATGAGGCAGCAATTTATATGATGCGTGAGGAATTGACAGAGGTTGAGCAGCGGCATCTGTCGATGGCGATTGACAAGGTTATGATGGGGGAAAAAACGGACAGAGAAACTAACCACGAAGAGAAAAAACGGGTGGCGATCCACGAATTGGGACATGCCATTATGGCAGAGCTGCTGCGTCCGGGAAGTGTTAGTCAGGTTACGCTGACTCCGCGGGGGCAAGCCCTTGGTTATGTACGTCACAATCCTCAGCAAGAGCAGTATTTGTACACCAAAGATTATCTCGAAGATCAGATTATGATCGCACTTGGTGGAGCGGCTGCAGAAGAAATGTATTATGGCGGACGAAGCACAGGTTCGCGTGGTGATTTTGATCAGGCCCTGAATATTGTCGAAACCATGATGAAATCCGGATTGACTTCGTTGGGTATCGCCAAGCTGGAAATGGTTACCACTGAAGAGCTTATGAAGGAAAACAGTAAAATTTTGGATGAACTGATGGTTCGTACTCACGATCACCTTGAAAAGCAACGAAATGTATTTGATTACTCCCTTGACATTTTAATGAAGGAAGAAGTGCTCTCTGGAGAGCAATTTCGATGTCAATTTCGTGACAGCGTGCGTTTACCAGCATAAATATTTATGCTGGTTATTTTTTTTTACTTTTCAGGCATGCTAAGATATCATTATATGTCGGGCTTTATAAATTTTTGCGACAGACAAGGTACAATACAAAAGTATAGATACCTGAAAGGATGGAGACTTTTTTATGAATTTCAAGAAAATTGGTGTCATCGGCGGTGGCACAATGGGACAAGGGATTGCCGAAATGCTGGCAGCCAAGGGCCTGGATGTATTGCTGGTGGAGAAATCCCCTGAGAAACTGGACTACTCCTACGAAATGATCGAGACAAGTCTAGATAAGCAACTGGAGAAATGGGCGATCACTCAAGCTGAGAAGAAGCTGATTCTTAGCCGCATTCAAAAAGTGACACATTTCGCAGAGCTGAGCTCTTGTGACATGGTTATCGAAACAATCGTTGAGGATTTAGAAGAAAAGAAAAAAATATTGAATCAACTGGATCAAGTATGTCCAAACCACATTATTCTTGCCAGCAATACGTCAACACTTAGCTTGACTGAACTTGCAAGTTCTACAATGTATCCGGAACGCGTGATCGGAATGCATTTCATATACCCTGTAGCTAAAGTGGATCTTGTTGAAATTGTACGCGGTCTGAAAACTTCAGATGCTACTTTTGAAGATACAAAATCCTTTGTTGATGAAATTGTTGAGAAAAAAGGTGTAATGATTTATGAATCCCCAGGATTTGTAACATCACGCCTCATTTGCTTGTTTATCAACGAAGCTATGCATGTACTGCAAGAGGGCGTTGCCTCCGCACAGGATATTGACGATGCTATGCGTATTGGTTATCAATTCCAATATGGACCGCTTGAAATGGCTGACAGATTTGGTCTGGATTCGGTTCTTGCTGCACTCGAAAATATGTTCCGTGAATATGGTGAGCTGAAATATCGTCCTTCCACGATCCTTAAGAAGATGGTGCGTGCAGGACAATTAGGTATGAAATCAGGCGAAGGCTTCTTCCAGTACGACAAGGATGGTGACCGTATATGAATATTCTAGTAATTAACTCCGGTAGTTCTTCTTTAAAATATCAATTGTACAATATGGCTGATGAATCCGTTTTGGCTAAAGGTTTGGTGGAACGTATCGGGATGGATTCCTCCATTCTGAACCATAAACCTACTGGTAAAGCTGAAGTAACAGAAGTAAGTGAAATTTTGGAGCATAACACAGCGATTCGTAAAGTTCTAGCTTGCCTAACGGATAAAGAGCATGGCGTTATTGAATCCATTAAAGAAATCAATGCTGTGGGTCACCGTGTAGTACATGGTGGTGAATTCTTCAAAGCTTCCGCACTTGTGGACGCTGATGCCAAGACTAAAATTCGTCAATTGTTTGACCTTGCACCACTGCATAACCCAGCAGCAATGATGGGGATTACGGCTTCTGAAGTAAATATGCCGGGTGTACCGCAGGTTGTTGTATTCGATACTGCATTCCATCAAACAATGCCTGAAAAAGCTTATATGTACGCGATTCCTAGAGTACTGTACAATAAATATAAAGTTCGTCGTTATGGCGCACACGGTACATCACACGACTTCGTAAGCAAAGCTGCTGCGGAGTACTTGGAGCGTCCGTTGGAAGATCTGAAGATCATTACTTGTCATATCGGTAACGGAGGTAGCGTAACTGCAGTTCAAGATGGAGTGTCTGTGGATACTTCCATGGGTATGACTCCTCTGGAAGGTTTGATGATGGGTACTCGCAGTGGTGATCTTGATCCAGCAATTGTTCCTTACGTGATGAACAAGGAAGAATTGTCCGTAGGAGAAGTTAACTCCATGTTGAACAAACATAGTGGACTCCTAGCAATTTCGGGCGTAAGCAGTGATATGCGTGATATTATTGAGGGTATGGAAAAAGGTGAGCCTAATTCCACGCTAGCTTTTGAAATGTATGAGTACCGCTTGCGCAAGTATATCGGTTCTTATGCGGCTGCTATGAACGGTGTAGATGCTATCGTATTCACTGCTGGTGTTGGTGAAAATGCTTCATTGCTACGTGAGAAACTGCTAAATAACCTTACGTTCCTGGGTATTGAGTTGGATGTTGAAGCTAACAAAGTTCGCTCCGGCGACCCGCGTCGTATCTCTACGGTAGATTCCAAAGTGCAGGTGCTTGTAGTTCCGACTAACGAAGAACTTGTCATCGCACGTGATACAAACCGTATTGTGCAAGGAATTAACGGCTAAATTAGAGGAGAGATTGAAGGCATGGCTAACAAGAGTGTAATCAAGAACGTGAATGAACATGTTGGAGAAAGTGTTGTTATCGGTTGTTGGGTAAACAACAAGCGCTCCAGTGGTAAAATTCAGTTCCTGCAGCTTCGCGATGGTACAGGTTATATTCAGGGAGTTGTAGTGAAATCAGAAGTGCCTGAAGAGGTATGGGACGCAGCTAAGAGCCTCACGCAGGAAAGCTCATTGTATGTGACTGGTATTATTCGTGAGGAGCCTCGCAGTCAATCCGGTTTTGAAATGACTGTTACCGGAATTGAAGTTCTGCACCTTACAGAGAATTATCCAATTACTCCGAAAGAGCATGGCGTTGATTTCTTGATGGATCACCGTCACCTCTGGCTCCGTGCCTCGAAGCAGCGGGCTGTTCTGGTTATTCGTGCGGAGATTATCCGGGCAATCCAACAGTTCTTCAACGAGAGCGGATTTACAAAGGTGGATCCTCCGATTCTGACGCCAACGTCAGCAGAGGGAACTACTAACTTGTTCCACACGAAATACTTCGATGAGGATGCTTACCTGACCCAAAGCGGACAGTTATACATGGAAGCTGCAGCTATGGCACTGGGCCGTGTATATTCCTTTGGACCAACCTTCCGTGCGGAGAAATCTAAGACTCGTCGCCACTTGATCGAGTTCTGGATGATCGAGCCTGAAATGGCCTTCACAGATCATGAAGAAAGCTTGAAGGTTCAGGAAGAGTTTATTAGCTTCGTAGTGCAATCCGTATTGAAGAATTGCCGTGCGGAGTTGGAAGCGGTAGGCCGCGATATTTCCAAGCTGGAGAATATCAAAGCACCATTCCCACGCATTACTTATGACGATGCGATCAAGTTCTTGAATGATAAAGGCTTTGAAGATATTGCTTGGGGTGATGATTTCGGTGCACCTCATGAAACAGCAATCGCTGAAGCATACGATAAACCTGTATTTATTACTCATTATCCTGCTTCATTCAAAGCGTTCTACATGAAGCCGGATCCAAATCGTCCTGAAGTCGTACTGTGTGCTGATATGATCGCTCCTGAAGGTTATGGAGAGATTATTGGGGGTTCACAGCGGATCGATGATCCTGCGCTGCTTGAAGAGCGTTATAAAGAGCACAATCTTTCGATGGATTCTTATAAATGGTACATGGATCTGCGTACTTACGGATCTGTACCTCACTCCGGTTTTGGACTTGGGCTTGAGCGTACTGTAGCTTGGATCTGTGGTCTTGACCATGTACGTGAGACTATTCCATTCCCACGTACACTGTACCGCCTCTACCCATAAGTTCTTAGGATTTGAACAAAGGGGGAAGCACATGGACGGCAAGACATGGAGTACCTGGAGCGAAGGCGTCTCCTTCGGTCTGGAGAACGGAATGGCCGTCATACCTTACGCTTTACTGAAGTATTACCGGAAGCTGAATTTAAGCGGAAGTGAAGCCATGCTGCTGATTCATCTGCTCTCCTTCAGGCAAGTAGAAGGGATTGAGTTCCCTTCTCTGGAGGAGCTTCAGGTTGTAACTGGTCGTAGCATTTCCGTTCTCGCCGGAGAATTGCAGAAGCTCATGAAGGAAGGTTTCATTAGCATCGATGGAGACAACGATGAGCTAAGAGATATCCATTATGAACGCTACAATTTCTCAGGGCTATATGGAAAGCTAGGTGCTTATCTTGCGACAGCTGTACAAGAAAATGAGCAAGATAAGGACAAGGGAGCATATGGAACATCAGCTCCCCGGGCTGCTGCGTCAGGTGGAGGATTCGGAACTCCCCCCACATCTCCTTCTTCACTTGGAGATAAAGAGGAGAGCCGGAATCTATTCAGTATTTTCGAGAAGGAATTCGGGCGCCCGCTGTCTCCAATGGAATGTGAGACGATTTCCAGCTGGGTGGATCAAGACCGATATCCTGAGGAGCTGATTCTGTTAGCACTCAAGGAATCCGTATTTGCGGGGAAGGTTCATTTTCGTTATATCGACCGGATATTGCTGGAATGGGCCCGTAACCGGGTCAAGAACGCTCAGGATGTAAAGACGTATACACAAAAATTCCGCAATGGTGGAAGATAGATCGTTTAGGAGAGAACCGTATTGCTTTAGCTATTGCTAGAGTCTGTACGGTTCTTTTTTTATTTTTTTAGATAAGTGCAGGGGTAGGCGAAGAACTCAGCGTCTATTGCTGTGGGAAGGAGGGGAGAGTCATTGAGGAAGAGCTATTAATCAAGCGGATTTGCCAAGGAGACGAAGATGCGTTTCGCCAGTTTGTAAATACATACAGTCAGCATATATACAAAATCACCTATTCTGTATTACGTGAAGTTAAAGGGGCTGAAGACGCTGCTCAGGAAGCTTTTCTCCAGATGTATAAATCTCTCCCTGACTACCGTTATCAAGGCTTAAAATCATGGATTACGCGGATCGCCTTAAATAAGGCTATTGATGCCAAACGTAAACGTGATCGGCTACGAGAGTTACCTGTTGACTATGAGCTTGTGCTGAGCCAGACACCTTCTAATGAGGAGGATGTACTAGCCACTGTTGTCCGTCGTGACCGGATGAATCGTCTGTCGGGTGAGATCAACAATTTACCGGAGGGTCATCGGGAAATTATGGTGGCTTATTATCTGGAAAATAAAAAATATGAGCAAATTGCTGCTGAAAATGAAATTACTCTGAAGACGGTGGAGTCCAGACTATATAGGGCGAGACAATGGATGCGAAAACATTGGAAGGAGGACGAATGGCTATGATGAAGAGTGGAGAAAACCTAATTCGCCGCGAGCAGGCAAAAGCTTATCTTGAAGGGCAAGAAGATAGTATAGAGCGAGAAGAATGGGAACTAATGCTGCTCAAGGATGAAGACACATTTGTTTCATACATGGAGATGCTGGATGAGCTAAAGGAGGATCTGCCTTCATTGGAGAATTCGTCTGCTTTTACAGAGAGAGTTATGGGAGATTGGGTTGCTACGGTGAGATCTTCAGTAGTCATAGAAGAAGTAGCGGGGAAAGAAGAAGGATCACGGCGTTATCGCTGGTATGAAAAAACAATCTTTCATTATGCCGTTGCTGCTTCGTTAACGCTGTTGATTATGTCTTCCGGGATGTTTGATAAGTTACTCACGGGTGAAATGGAGCTTATTGTCCCTAAGAAAGATAATTCGCCATCTTATAGCGAACAATTCATGCAAGCCACCAGCGGATGGTTGAGCCGGATTATGGACGGAAGACAGAAATGAGAGGAGAAATGAACAATGCAACAGCAGCGTAATAAAATTAAGGGTCTTTTTCTTAATATGATTCCTGGAGCAGGTCATTATTATATGGGAAGACGCCCACAAGGGATTGTTTATTTTTTGCTAAGCTTTGGTGTGTTATTTATGTCATTCTTAATCGCTATGGCTGAAGGGGATGAGGGAATTCTGGCATTGGGAGTGATCGGATTCTTACTTCTATGGATCCTTTCGATGATTCATCTGGTAATTAAATTACTGCAAATGCCCACTCCAATTGTAGCGCCTGATGGATCAATGCTGGATTTTAGTTCTACTATGCCCGTAAAGACGGAGGATAATGAACGTGTGCATGTCATCTTATTGTCTTTCATTCCTGGATTGGGTCATTTTCATATGGGGCTGATGCAGCGTGGACTATCCTTTCTGATTTCTTTTTTCGGATTCATGACCGTTATGTTGTTCTTGGCCGGAATTACTTCGAGTGATGCATTTTTGCTGCTGTTTGGAGTATTGCCAGTAATTTGGCTGTATTGCATGTTTGATGCAGTTCAGTTGATCCATCGTAAACAAGCAGGAGAAATGCTTGTTGACCGCACATTATTCGAAGAGATGGAGGCTGGACGTGAGGAAGGACGACGCAGCAAAGTATTAGCGACATTACTATCCGCATTTCCTGGTGCTGGACAGATGTATCTGGGACTGCAAAAAAGAGGGCTCCAGCTCATGCTTCTTTTCTTAGGAAGTATTTATGTCATGGATCTATTGCGGTTAACATTGCTCTTTTTCCTTATCCCGGTCATTTGGTTCTATAGCTTATTCGATGGCTTACAGTTAGTTAGCCGATATGGACGTGAACCTTTGCAGGATAAGCCGGTTATCGAAGGTTTCTTAAATCATCAAGGCTGGCTCGGAGCAGTCCTGATGTGTCTCGGATTATACTTTATTGTTGTGAATGTCGCAGTTCCTGCCATCGATATCAGATTTCCAGAATGGCGGCTGGAATATCGCGTAAATGAATATTTTAAGACCATTGTCGTCTCCGTGTTATTGATTGGTGGTGGGGTGAAGCTGATGACTGGAAGTAAGAATAATAAGAGTAGAAAAGGGGCGGGGGGTCAATCTTGAATAATCCAGTAGAAGTAGAGCCGGGAGTCATGGTAACTAGCGAGTTTCCAGTGAACGAAGGGAAATCTAGAAGTTGGCGTGTAGGTACGTTGTCGATGGGACTGAGCCTTTTATTTCTCGGGGCATTAATAATGGTCTCTCAGTGGAAAGGAGCGGATGTGTTCGAGACAACGCTTGCTTGGTGGCCGCTCATTTTTATCTTACTTGGTTTAGAAATTGTAATTTACACCTTATGGTTCCGTGGTAAAGGGAAAATGTACTATGATGTGCTAAGTGTTCTGTTCGTCGGATTTCTGGCATTGTGCTGTTTAGTATTCGCAGGAGTCAGCTCTTTAGGATTAACACAAGAACTTAGACATGTGATCTCATCTACGGAGGAGAATTATTCCTTGCCGGAATGGAAGGGGAATGTTCCACAGGGTGTAGGCACACTTATAATCCAGGCTGCCGAACCTTATGGAATTATGGTTGATCGAACGGCTGGGAACGAGTTGAATGTATTTGGGAGTTATTCCACGGCAGAAGGGCAACTCAAGCAAGAGCAAGAGAAGCGGCTGTTGCAAACTAAACAAGTCGGAGACACATTTTACGTCATTTTAGGAGACATACCTAGACATCTAGTATTCGATAACTCCAGGAATGCATTGAACGTGACCATTGCGGCTCCTGTAAATCTAAAGGTAATCGTAAGAGATAATTATGGAAATGTTGTAACAAGATAAAAAAAAGATCGCTTCCCACCCGATGAGGGGATGGGCTGCGATCTTTTTTTTGTTAAGAACGAAGCTCTTTCTCTAGGGCAGCACCCATTTCACGTGAGCGCTCGGCACATCGGTTAACTGCAGCAATCACAGTTTCAAAGAATTCCCCTCGTTCAAGCACTTCTATAGCTGCTTGTGTTGAACCGTTAGGGGAAGTAACCTTCTTACGGAGTGCTGCGGGTTCTTCTCCCGTCTGTTGTACCATTCGGGCAGCACCCAGCACTGTTTGAACAGTTAATTCGGTGCTTTGATCAAGTGGCAGCCCACCACGGATACCAGCGGCGATCATGGCTTCCATCATGTAATAGATATACGCAGGCCCGCTGCCTGAAATTCCGGTCAAGGTTTCCATACGTTCCTCATCAATGACTGTTGTAAGCCCGACAGCCTCAAAGATATTAAGAGCAAGGCGACGGCCTCTTTCGTCTACTTCTTTGGAGAAGGCTAGACCAGTGGCACCCAGACCGATGGAACTGGAAGTGTTAGGCATTGTGCGAACAATAGGCTGTGCTTTGCCAAGTAGACCTTGCATGGTGCGAATAGATAGACCTGCAATGACAGAAACTACGATCTGATCCGGAGAAAGAATTGGACCTAGTCCGCGTAAGGATTCTGCAGCATCTTTAGGTTTCATTGCCAGTACTATTACTGGTGCGTTCCGTAAGTATTCTATTTTTTGTTCGGGATCATTTGTGCCTATTACACC
The DNA here is from genome assembly GCF_038593125.1 of Paenibacillus sp. FSL F4-0097. Classification (NCBI taxonomy): domain Bacteria; kingdom Bacillati; phylum Bacillota; class Bacilli; order Caryophanales; family Paenibacillaceae; genus Paenibacillus; species Paenibacillus sp. FSL F4-0097. The sequence goes on along the minus strand of NZ_CP151965.1, from coordinate 4,586,791 downwards.
ATAACGGCTTTTTAGTTCTGCCAGACGTTCACTGCTGCTGCGATTGAGCATGATGACATTATCGGACTTCACGATATTGCGGCTAATCATCCCGCGAACGATGGCTTCTGCCATGGAGCCAGCGCCATAAAAAACAATATTATGATTCATGAGTGGAACTGATGGTTGCTGACACATGGCTAAAATCCTCCTAAAAGTTGTGTGATAGAAAACTTAAACGTGTATACTAACCCCGAATTTGTCCCGTTCCGTAGATCTTATATTTGGTTGAAGTTAGAGCAGGCAGACCCATCGGGCCACGAGCGTGGAGTTTCTGGGTACTAATACCAATCTCTGCACCGAATCCAAATTCAAAGCCATCCGTGAAGCGGGTTGAGGCATTGTGATAAACAGCGGCAGCATCCACTTCTTGTAAAAAGCGTGTGGCGTTCTCCTGATCTTCTGTTACGATACATTCCGAATGTTTCGTACCATACTGCGCGATATGCTGCATAGCTTCTTCCAAATCACTGACGATTCTAATATTAAGGATATAATCGTTGTATTCTGTAGCATAGTCTTCTACGGTTGCAGGTAATACCCATGGGACAAGAGAGATAGTTTGTTGACAGCCACGAAGTTCTACATGAACCTCACGAAATGCTTCGGCTAAGGATAACAGATATTTGCTCGCGTAATCCTGATGAACGAGTAGTGTTTCCATAGAGTTACATACCGAAGGGCGCTGAGCTTTGGCATTTAAACTAATGTCCCGTGCCATTTCTGGCAAGGCAGTTGTGTCGAGATAAGTATGGCAGATGCCTGCTCCAGTTTCAATTACAGGAACGGTTGCGTTAAGGACTACATTTTGAATAAGAGAGCTGCCTCCGCGCGGGATAATCACATCTAAAAGTCCGTTCAGCTTTAGCATTTCATCTACTGAAGAACGATTAGGATCTTCAATCAGCTGAAGCGCGTTAGGCGGCATTGAGGTTTGAGCAAGAGCATTGTGCAGAACCTCGACAATTTTACGGTTGGAGGACAGGGCAGAGGAGCCCCCGCGCAACACAACAGCGTTGCCGGTTTTGAGACATAGACCTGCAGCATCAACAGTTACATTGGGACGTGCCTCGTAGATGATGCCGATCACACCAAGCGGAACACGCAGCTTCTGGATGTTGAGGCCGTTAGGACGTTCAATGCTTTCTAGCGTGTCACCGATAGGATCCGGTAATACAGCGATTTGTTGCAGGCCTTCGGCAATGCTGTTAATCCGGTCCACATCTAACGCTAACCGGTCGAGCATGGATTCCGGAGTTCCATTGAGTCTTCCTCGTTCCAAATCCTCCGCGTTGGCGGTGATAATGGCGGGAGCTTCGCGGCGAAGCGCATCGGCCATGACCAGCAGTGCTTCATTCTTCTGGCCAGTTGTTAAGCTTGCTAGAACTCCTGTAGTCACCTTGGCTAATTTACTCTTATTAATTACTTCACTCATGACGATTCCTCCCTATATTTGAATTGAAAAAAAATTGTTTATCTCAGTGTAATCCATTCGTCACGGTGAATGACCTCAAGCCGGTGTACTTCTCCCAGCTTTGGTACAATCTCACGGCTTGGTAGACCTTGAATGCTGCGCAGCTGAGCATCATCGTAATTTACAATCCCACGTCCAAGCAATTTGGAGTCGGGTCCAAGTACTTCTACAACATCTCCTGCGTGAAAGCTACCCTCTGTCTGTTTGACGCCTACAGGCAACAGGCTGTGACCGCCATGAAGCAAAGCTTCTACAGCCCCTTCGTCCACGTACAGGGAGCCGAGAGGGGTAGACATAAAGCCAAGCCATTGCTTTTTGACGGGGAGAGAGGATAGCTTCGTTGCAAAATAAGTGCCCCTACCTTCTCCTGTTGCAGCAAGCTGTAAATCTCCAGGTTCGGTGGCTCTTCCGACAAAGACAGGAACACCACCCCGAGTAGCGATCTTGGCCGCATCGATTTTGGATCGCATACCGCCTGTTCCAACACTAGAGCCAGCTCCACCAGCAATAGCATATATCTCCGGTGTAATGTCATCTACGAACTGATAGCGGACAGCATCCGGATGCTTGCGGGGATCTCCACTGTATAAACCATCCATGTCGGTTAAGACAAGTAATCTAGAGGCTTTTAACAGGTTGGCTACTAGCGCAGAGAGGGTATCGTTATCGCCAAATTTCAGTTCATCTACGGAGACAGTGTCATTTTCGTTAAATACGGGCACCGCTCCTTGGCGAAGCAGCTCTTCTACAGTCATCATAGCGTTATTCATGGCTCTGCGGCTGCAGAAATCGGTGCGAGTCAGCAATATTTGCGCGGTAGTAATTCCATGCTGGGCAAAAGCTTCCTGATAGGCTTGCATCAGCAGCACCTGGCCAACAGCCGCAGCGGCCTGCTTCTCATGCAGCAGCTTCGGACGTGCTGGATAACCGATACTGCGGAAGCCTGCGGCTACCGCACCAGAGGTTACTAACAACACCTCACAGCCGTTTTTCTTCAACTCGGCAATCTCTGAGGCAAAAAAGGAGACTGCTTCACGATTCAAACCGCCCTCGGGTCCGGTCAGCGAGCTGCTGCCTATTTTGACCACGATTCGCGTCGTCATTTCTGTCCACATCCTCTTCGTTTATTAAGTCCTGAAAACAACAAAAAGCCCCCATCCTTAGACTTAGCAAAGGACGAAAGCTTATAAACTTCCGCGGTACCACCTTCATTGATGAGGGATCATCCGACTTCATTCTCATAACGGGAGGATCCGTCCTGTTTGATACAGGCCGCTCGGGGGTAGGATTCGGAACGAAAACCGCGGTAAATTCTTTCAGCCTGTCGGAATCTACTCTCTAGGCGCGGTTAGACTCATTCTTACTGGTCCCGTCTGCACGTTTCACTTATTTTCAATAGAATACCATGGAGCTGGTTGCATTGCAAAGGGAAAACGTAGGATATATTTCTTCATGCAGAAAGCTCTATATATTATGTTTAACCTCAAAGAGAAGGGGTAAAGAACTTATAATCTGTTACCAGGAGGTGGATTAAATTGACTAAAGACAATAAAGCCGAGCAGGGACAGAATCAAGATTCAAACGAAGTTGCAGAGCTTCAGAATAGTGTGACTCGTGAATTTGTGGAAGAGCACACCGGGGCTCCAGTTGATAAGGGATTGGCTGATTCAAGTAAAGCACGTGTGTCGGATGATCAGAACCGCCTGATTACACAGCGTAATTTGCGTAAATAATCTAGTACTGTTACAAGAGGTTCACCTGAAAAGTGCCCCGACAACCACACGAATGGTTACTGGGGCACTTTATTTGTATATATTCTATTCTTCCGTTAATTCAGACACGGTTGATTTGAATGTTTCTACAAAAGCCTTTGCGGCTTTGGACAAATATCGTCCGCGTCGATATGCTACAACTAGCGTACGACTAGGCACTGGATCAGCAAGCGGTAAGTAGACTGGAACAAATTCACTCCGCGGTGCACGAGCGATAAAACGAGGAACAAGAGTCACGCCCATACCTGTTGCCACTAGGGATTGAACGGTTTCCATATTATTGCTCTCGAAAACGATTCGTGGCTCGAATCCGGCTTTCCGGCATAGTTCCACAGTCATTTTGCGGAAGCCCTGACCTTCCTTAAGTACGATAAAAGGTTCGTCCTTAAGCTCTTCAAGTGAGGTCCGTGTTCCATCTAGGATTCGTTTAGCGAGTGGATGTTCAGGAGGAACAGCGAGATCGATTCTTTCCTCTCCAAGCTCTTCATAAGCTAGTGCAGGAATTTCGAGGGGTAAGGAGAGCAGGCTTAAATCGGTTTGGCCACTTGCCGTGAGCTTCTCTAGGTTCATTGACGAGTCTTCGAGCAGCGTTATTTCTACCTCAGGATAATTTTGTTTAAAAACTGGAAGTACATGCGGCAGAAGATGTGCACCTGTAATCGGCATACTACCCACAACTACACGTCCAGTACGCAGTTCTGATATGTCGGACATTTCTTGCCGCAGCAGCTCCACTGCGTCAATGATAATCTGGGCTTGTTCAACAAATTTAGAACCTGCGTAGGTCAGCTCAACTGAGCTGGTATTACGCTGAAACAGCATTACGCCGAGCTCTTTTTCCAGTTTGGAAAGCTGCTGGCTGAGCGAGGGCTGGGCAATATGCAGCTTGTCCGCTGCACGTGAGAAGTTTTTTTCGGCTGCGATTTGCAGCACATACTGCAGTTGTCTCAGTTCCATGTATGAACTCCTTAGGAAAATGATTTACTTATAAGTATATCCTATTGGATTATAGTTTTGTATAGGCAACCCGAAAGAGCTTTCACTTCATCGCTCCTCAGGATTTGCGGGCTTGATTTCAAGAGATTAACCCTCCAACACTGACCGAAGTATCCGATATCCTCTAACAGTATATTTTTAGCGCCGGATCTTGAGAGTATCTATGAAATAACTGTATTTTGTACAGCTATTTCGTATGCAAAAGGGATCATTTTGGTTTTAAGTGTATTCTATACAACTAAAAACTAGAGTTCCCAGCTATAACGCGATAAATCATGAAAATAGCTGTACAAAATGCAGCTATATTCATTAACGAATGATTCACAGGAATATAGCTGTACAAAATACAACTAAACGCACCTACACACTACGCTTGCGCATCGCTTCTAGACACTACGCTTGCGCATCGCACCTACACATCACACTTGCGCATCGCACCTACACATCACACTTGCGCATCGCTTCTACACACTACGCTTGCGAATCGCACCTACACATCACACTTGCGTATCGCTTCTACACACTACGCTTGCGCATCGCACCAACACCTCACACTTGCTCATCGCTCCTACATATTGCGCCTCAACATACCCTAACTCGGCTTATAGGTTCAGGCTATCACTTTTATAGATATCATATCTTGGAATTATAAAGACAGGGGTGTTATATTTAGATCATTCAAGAGAGACTCCACGCTCTCTTCCAATGAACGATTCTATTAATGAGGTGAAATTATGAGCAACAAGACAATGTTTGAGAAGATTTGGGAGAATCACGTTATTCATCAAGAGGAAGGTAAACCTAGCATTATTTATATTGATCTGCATTTGGTTCATGAAGTAACTTCTCCACAGGCTTTTGAAGGGCTTCGTCTCAGCAACCGGAAGGTTCGCCGTCCTGAGCTGACTTTCGCAACGATGGATCATAACGTACCAACTAAAGATCGTTTTAACATTAAAGATCCAATCTCCAAGCAACAAATTGATACCCTTTCTAAGAACTGTGCTGATTTTGGTGTAAGACTGTTCGATCTGAATGATATTGATCAAGGCGTTGTACACGTAATGGGTCCTGAAATCGGCTTGACACATCCTGGCAAAACTATCGTTTGCGGCGACAGCCATACCTCAACGCATGGTGCATTCGGCGCACTGGCATTCGGTATCGGAACTAGTGAAGTTGAACATGTAATGGCTACGCAATGTTTGCAGCAATCCAAAGCTAAGACAATGGAAGTACGCTTTACAGGCAAACGTAACCCTGGCGTAACAGCAAAAGATATGATCCTAGGTGTTATTGCTAAGTACGGTACTGATTTTGCCACAGGTTATGTAATTGAGTATACAGGCGAAGCTATTCGTGAATTGTCGATGGAAGAACGTATGACTGTCTGCAATATGTCGATCGAAGGTGGAGCAAGAGCTGGCTTGATTGCCCCTGATGAAACTACTTTTAATTATCTGCGTGGACGTCAATACGTACCGCAAGGCGAGGCTTATGATGCTGCTGTAGAAGCATGGAAGAGTCTTGTAAGCGACGAGGGCGCTCAGTACGATACGGTTGTTGAATTTGATGTGGAAACATTGATTCCACAAGTGACCTGGGGGACTAGCCCGGGCATGGGTACTGACATCAACTCCAGCGTACCGAATCCGGCTGACTTCACCACTGAAAATGAACGTAAAGCTGCTGAAAAAGCGCTTGAATATATGGATTTGACTCCTGGAACACCTATTTCTGAAATTCCGATTGATTATGTATTTATTGGTTCCTGCACTAACGGACGGATCGAAGATTTGAGAGCTGCAGCAGTGGTAGCTAAAGGTCATAAGGTGTCTGAAAAGGTTACTGCCATTGTTGTTCCAGGCTCGGGCCGTGTTAAGATGCAGGCTGAGAAAGAAGGACTTGATAAAGTCTTTACTGAAGCTGGCTTTGAATGGCGTGAAGCGGGATGCAGCATGTGCTTGGCCATGAACCCGGATGTTCTGCAGCCTGGACAACGCTGTGCATCTACCTCGAACCGTAACTTTGAAGGACGCCAAGGACGCGGAGGACGTACACATCTGGTATCTCCAGCTATGGCAGCCGCAGCTGCGATCAAAGGTCGTTTCACTGATGTACGTGATTGGAATTATAAGACGGAAGCCGTCAGCTCATAGAACTAGAGAGAACACGGGAGGATAAAACTATGGATGCTTTTAAAAAATTAACAGGAATTGTTGCACCAGTTGACCGGGTAAATGTAGATACGGATGCGATTATTCCGAAACAGTTTTTGAAACGGATTGAACGGACGGGATTTGGACAGTTTTTGTTCTATGAATGGCGTTTTGATGAAGAAGGTAACGATAATCCAGCCTTCGAAATGAATAAACCACGTTATCAAGGGGCTTCTGTTCTGATCTCACGCGCTAACTTTGGTTGTGGATCCTCTCGGGAGCATGCACCATGGGCGATTATGGATTACGGGTTCAGAGTTGTAATTGCACCTTCTTATGCGGATATCTTCTACAATAACTGCTTTAAGAACGGCATTCTGCCGATTAAGCTTTCGGAAGAGCAAGTGGATGAATTGTTCAAACGGACAGCTGAGCATGAGGACTACAAGCTGACAGTTGATCTTGAGAACAACGCTTTACAAGATGAATTCGGACTGAGCATCAACTTTGATCTGGATGAGCACCGTCGTCAATTCCTGCTGCAAGGCTTGGATGATATCGGTTTGACCCTTCAACATGCGGATGAAATTGCTGCTTATGAAGAGCGTCATGCTGCAAAGCTATTCTCTTAAAAAGAGGATATAACTGGTCTGATTCTTAAACTTTACAAAAAATACGCAAAACTTCTATTTCCGGGTGTCGGAAATGGAAGTTTTTTTGCTATAATCGATATATTCATTGGTCATTAAGGAAACATTTGGTGATTTCTGTCGTCTAAATACTTATCTAGGATCTATTACTTGCAGAAGGAGCGGAAAATGAGAATGAGAAGAGCTGGGCTTCGTATATTGCTGCTTTTGTTACTGCCATTATTATTATTATCATCCACCGGACAAGAAGCTGCCGCAGCTGGTAGCAGCGCAGGCAGAATTATTATGGACAATCAGGAACTTGCTTTGCCAAAAGGAATTAAGCTCGAAAACGTAAATGGTAGCGTTATGATTCCGGTCAGAGTGGTAGTAGAGAATCTTGGATTCGAGGTGTTATGGGAGCAGCAGACCCGGAAAGTAACCGTTCACCAGGATGGTAAAAGCATTGAGCTGGCGGTAGGACGGAAAACAGCTGATGCAGATGGGGTGACGTTTGATTTAAATGCAGCTCCTAAGCAGAGTGGCGGCACAGTACTCGTTCCAATTCGTTTCGTAAGCGAGCAGTTCGGCTTAAAGGTGGGCTGGGATAATGTTGATAAAACCGTCTATTTGACAGGTGGACAAGTTAGCAATTCTGCAATGACACCTGAGAGGAATACTACCAATCCAACAGCAACTATTACACCTGTCCCAACTCCAAGTGCTACGCCGGGAAGTGACAACGGGACAACTGCTGGCAGTGTAGTAACTTCACCCAGCCCGACACCAGTTCCACAAACAACTACGGCACCAGGAAGCACAGCAGGAATTCCAACAGGCCCTCTAGTAAACGGGGCAGTATTCACTGAGAATCGGCTTATTATCGCTGTATCGGGGGCTACTAAGCCAAACGTTACAAAAATGAGCAACCCTGATCGAATCGTCGTAGATTTTCCGGGTGCTGCTTTCGATCCGAATTTCATTGGAAGTCTTTCGGGTGTTACCAGCACTGGCGGTCCTCAAGGTAAGCTGGACGTTGCCGGCTACCCACTCGTTTCTGAGATCCGTTATGCACTGTTCAGTGTGAGTCCGTCCACTGTCAGATTCGTAATTCAAACGGTTGGAAATCAACCGTACCAGCTTAGTACGGATGAAAGCACCGGGCTGGTTACGATTGATTTGAATGTAACTAGCAGCGGAGGCAACACCCCAGGGGCTAATGGAACGTTAGGTAAACCCATTGTAGTTCTAGATGCGGGGCATGGCGGAACTCAATCTGGAGCTGTCAGTCTCACAGGCAAGCTGGAAAAAGACTTCAATCTGGCCGTCATCCGCAAAGTACAAACGCTGTTAACGCAGGAAGCATTAGTTGACGTGGTCTTTACTCGAACGGATGATGCTACCTTGGGGCTTCAGGATCGCGTGAAAATTGCGGAGGCTGCTAAAGCGAATCTCTTTATTTCAGTGCACGCGAATTCGCTAGATGTTGGATATCCAAATAGAGATAAAATAAATGGCAGTGAAACCTATTATTCTCGCAGTGATAGTCTGCCTCTTGCTCAGATTATGCATAAGCATTTATTAGCCGCTACTGGTTTTAAAGACAACGGGATTCGTACGAAAAGCCTACATGTTACACGAGAAACTACTATGCCGGCAGTCTTGCTGGAGGTAGGATATCTTACAAATTCAGGGAATGAGTCGGCGATGTATAGTGAGCAGCTTCAAGAGAAATTAGCGAGAGAAATTGTTGCCGGGATTAAGGAATATCTGGGGCTTTAAGACTTGAGGTTGGTGAGATTTCTCAATTTTTATGGAATATATTCGCAACCTTTATAGATTACCAGCGTCTAATAGAGGTCTGAGGTTGACGGAGACAGGGCACCACGATCGCCATTCACAGGCGAATACTAGATTCTTAGAGGTGAAGAATGAAGAAATTCAGTTTGATGTTGTTTTTGTTGCTCTTTGTGTTGGTTTTGCCTGAGCATGGACATGCTGCTGCCGCGAATAACAAGATTTATCTGGACGGCAAAGAGATTACTGCAGGGCAAAAAGTACCGGTTGAAAATGTGAATGATACTATCATGGTACCGTTGAGATTGATCTCCGAGAGTCTTGGTTATACCGTGGGCTGGGATCAAAAAAGCAAAACGGTGACGATTGAACAGCAAGGTAAGGTCATCAAACTTATTGTTAATCAAAAGACAGCTTCGGTTGATGACAAAACAGTACAGCTTACCACTGCACCTGTCCTGCGGAGTGATACGACACTTGTACCTATACGGTTCATAAGTGAGCAGTTTGGTCTCACCGTCACTTGGGATAATGCAAAGAAGATCGTGTACCTTATTACCCCAGGATCCTCAAATGAAAACGGAAGTTCAGATGGAAACTCTGGAAATGGTGGATCTGAGGTTGTTCCGCCGGTAGATCCTACTAAGAATTTAACCATGATAAATGGTTTGAGCTTTAGTGAGAATCGTTTGAGCATTGCGATGGAAGGTAATTCAGCGCCAAAAGTAAGTGTAATGACAGGGCCGGATCGGTTAGTTATTGATTTTCCTAATGCCACTTTCTCAGATCTGTTTGGTACGGGACAAGTTCTTGATCCTGATCTGAATGGCAAACTGGAAGTGAAGGATTATCCTGATGTATCAGGCGTCCGGTATTCGCTTTATAGCTCCAACCCTTATACTGTACGTTTTGTAATTGATTTGAATTATCCTAAAAATTATAACATAAGCGTATCTGGAACTGATTCTAAGTTGGTTATCATTGACCTGAATGCTGAAAGTACGGATGATACTTCAACACAGCCAGGTAATGATGGCAAGAAGCTCGTAGTACTGGATGCAGGGCACGGAGCTAAAGATTCTGGTGCAGTAGGAGTAACAGGAAAATACGAAAAGAATTTTAATTTAGCTATAGTACTTAAGACAGCAGCATTGCTGAAAAAAGAAAGTAATATCGACGTCGTACTGACACGCAGTGACGATACATTCTTGGAGCTCAAGGATAGGGCGGCTATGGCTAATAATTTAAAAGCAGATCTATTCATTTCTGTACATGCCAACAGTTCCGCATCTTCTGCGGCAAGCGGGACAGAAACGTATTATCAGCGGGAAGCCAGTAAGGCCTTAGCGAAAGTGATGCATAAGTATCTAGTTGAGGCTACAGGGCTTAGTGATCGCGGTGTACGATACGGGAATTTCCATGTCATTCGTGAAACGAAAATGCCTGCTGTTCTACTTGAAGTAGGATACCTTAGCAATAAGAAGGATGAGACATTGCTATTTACGGAAGCATTACAAAACAAAGTTGCTGCTTCAATAGTGAGTGGAATCAAGGAATATTTGGGTATAAAATAACAGACCAGTGGCAGACGAGCGCCGCAAAGTCAGCTTTCTGCTTTTATCTATAAAAAGGCAAGAAGTGGTTTTGCGGTACCTGTCTGCCCGTATTCATCTAGAGGAGGCGTTTATTAATGTTTAAACAAAAATGGACTATGGTTGGGGTTGCTGCGCTGCTTCTACTAGTGATTGCTGGCTGTGGAGATAAGCCTACTGCAGCTCCTGCTAATGGAGTGGAGCAAGATACTACAAACGTTGTAAGTGGTGCGGGAGAAAGTACCCCAGCTCCGTCTGATGATCAGGAAAGCGAAGTGGCTAGCACTCCGCAACCGACAGCAGATAATACTAATGCAGAAACACAGCCGTCATCGAAGCCGGTAGAAAATGAGACACAAAAGCAAAGCCAGAGTATTGAAGTTTATTACACAGATTCGCAAATTATGGATTTAGTGCCTGCTAAGACTACGATTAACTACTCTGACGATGTTGAGAAATATACAGAGACGTTCAAAGCACTGCAAAGTAATGAGAATACAGATCTTGTACCTTTATGGGGTAAAATTGAGCTGAAATCATTGAAATTCGTAGAGGGTCAAATCGTAATGGATATTCATAAACCAGATGAAGCTCAGCTTGGTGCGGGTGGAGAATCCTTTGCCATTACTTCACTTGCCAAAACTTATTTTCAATTTGCGGAAGTAAAGAGTATCGAAGTTTTAGTTGATGGTGAAAAGGTAGAAAGTCTGATGGGCCATGTGGACCTATTGCATCCTATGACTAGAGATAATTCTTAATTGGTCATGCAACAAAGGAATTAGGCATCTAGCTGACGAATTTTTAAACATACTATTTATTTGAGTCATAGAGAGGGGAATAATCTATTGTCCGCGCAAAAAAGGTCAAAACGTCCATTGAAGGCTTATTCTAATAAAGCAGTGTCGGCTGTTATGGCTGGTGTTATGGTTTTTGGTGGTGCAAGTGCAGTGTTTGCAGACACAGCTGCCACTACACCGACATCAACCACTACTCAATCTGTAGGGATTTTTAGCGATGTGAAGACAGGCTTCTGGGCTGAAAAACATATTTACAAACTCGCTTCACAAGGAATTGTGGTTGGGAATAATGGATTGTTCCGTCCTGGAGATTCTGTAACTCAACAGGAAGCAGTGCTTATGGCCCTGCGGTTTATGAAGTTGCAGGATAAAGTGGATGCTTCTTCTGCGGTAGCATTGCCTACCGATTTTAAGGTTACGAATTATTACAAGGATTATGTTGTGTTGGCTTTTCAACAAGGATTACTCGATAAAGCAACCGAAATGGCTCCAGATAATCTGAAGACTTCTTGGGGAGAGCGTAAAGCATCCCGGGAATGGATTGCGGAGCTGTTAATCCGCTCCCTTGGAAAAAGCGCAGATGCAGCAGGGGCTGCTAGTGAGCCAACTGGCTTTGCAGATGATACCAAAGTGTCTGCCAACAAACGTGGTTACATCAACGTTGCCGTTGATTTAGGCCTAGCCAATGGACTTGATGGCAATCGTTTTGATCCGCAAGGCGCTGTAACACGTGCGCAATTGGCGACTTTTTTCAGTCGCGCTGAAGCTCACAATACGGTTGAATACGACAACACGGTATCAGGAACGATCAGTCAATTAGCAGATGGGAAACTATCCGTCTATAACAACGGAAAGACTTCTACATATACCCTGGGAGCAAGCACTGCTTATTACACAAGTGCTTCTGAAAGCAGAATCAATCTAAGTGATGTCCAACCCTACACTAAGGTTACTGTAATTGGCGCGACATATAACGCGGCTTATGTTGAAGTGACTGACCCTACACAACAAGTAGAGACTCTGTCAGGAAACTTCGCCATGGTAGCTCCAGGTAATAAGCTTTGGTTAAAGTCACCAACAGGGTTCACAGAATACTACTACGATGAGACTACTTCCTTTGTGGATGTAAATGGAGCTGGAATTGAACCTGCTTCGCTGGTAACAGATAGTGTAGTTTCACTGCAACGTGAAACGTATAGTGGTTCACATAAAGTAGTAAAGGTTCAAGTGACTTCAGGGGTTGTTAACAAAACAACAACAGGCACTATTCAAAGTGTAGATCTTACTGGTAAAAGCATTACTTTCAAAAATACTGCGGGTACTGTAGAAACTTTTAAATGGGAAGATGGGACTTCATTATTCAGCTCTCAAGCATCAGTGCTGAAACCTGCAGATTTGAAGACAGGTAATGCGGTCAAATATACGATTCAAGATAATGTGATCCGCACTGTAGAAGTGACAGAAGGTGTTGAACGGACAGTTGACGGGGTACTTACCGAGCTGACTAGTTCCACAGTTGTTTACAAAAAAGCAGACGGAAATCGTGAGGTTAAACTGCTTGGCACTAAACCGACGATTGTTATTCCGAACATGAGTGGAGCAGTAGCTGATGATCTTATTGCTGATGCAGTAGGTGGGGACAAGATTCAGGTTACCTTAAACAGCAGCGATCAAGTCACCAAAATTGAAGTGTTAAGCCGCCAAATTGAGCAGTATAGTGGAGCAACAATTGTGGATTATAATAGCAAAACACAGCTCCTTACAGTTATGGATAGCAGCAAAAAAGCCCATGTGGTTCAGTTGGATGAGAAAACAAAGCTGATTTATGAAGGTGCATTGCCTAACTTAACTAATATGGGTGCGAAACTTATCGAGAACCGCAAAGTTAATCTGAAGGCAATAGGACAGCGGGCTTTGTCTTTGGAAATTGTCACAAAGTACGAAGGAACTTTAACAGCTGTTAATTCTACGTCGAAAACTCTTGTTTTGAAGCTTAATGATGGACAAAGTTTAACGATGCCTTATCCGCAACTTGTTGATCTCTTTGGTAAGACTAGTCCTTCCCTAAGTGATATTCCTATTGGAAGCAATGTAACGGCTTCACTGACTACAGGTCAGGATCTGATAGCGGTATTGAAAGTGAAGACTGTGCTGCAAGTTGAAGCGGCAACCGTGAATTCTGGAACCAACCGTTTGGGCATCAAATGGAATGGGGGAACCAGTGATATTAATACTTTGGCAATCCCGTTGACCAATGAAGCTGGTGAGAGCATTAAGCTAACGGATTTAAAAGCGGGAGATTATCTTAATGTGACTTTTGATGGTAGCTCACCGCTGGCTATTCAAGCAGTTAAGCTTACAACAGGTCAGGTAAGTTCTGTAGATGCCGCGGGGAATAGTGTAGTTGTGAAGGATTATGCTGGAGCAGCACAGACCTTAGCGGTAAGTGGAGGAGTCAAAATCATTCGTGACGGTTCGACAACGACTGCTCTTAGCAACTTGACAGCAGGGGACAGAGTAGAGATTCGCAAGGATCCGGATGGATCTACAACGATTCGTATTATGTCTCAGCTCAGTAGAACATTCTCACGTTATGAGAGTGCAACAAACTCATTGGTGACGAAGAGACCTAATTTGAACGATAAATATCAATTCTTTGTTCCTGCTAATGTATATATTCATCAGGGAGATTCGACTTTATCCGTGCAATCTTTGAAAGAAAATGATAATATTATAATGTATTTCAATAATGATATATTGGTTGAAATTGTGAAACAATAGTTGCAATGGTGGATTTCTGAGTGAATCACCGTCTTGACACAGGGGGCTTTACCTGCGTCAAGACGTTTTTTTTGAAATATAAGAAAGTATAAGTATTGCTCCTATACTGTATGTCTTATATTTCTCGCTTAAACGCTTACTGTTCTTATAAGGACATTCAAGGCGTTAATACTTGAAATATAATGCCAGTATCGTATGTGTTGAAATGTATGAATCCATACGTTATAATACGTACTTTGCTTATATTTCTAACATTTGAGGTGAGACGCTCGTTAGAATTTTCTGAGCGTTTTTGCTCCGTGGAGGGGACACTATGAAAGCTGCAGACGTCCGCCACATTTTGGATACGATTGGAGATTTGTTTCCGGATGCACATTGCGAGCTAAATCACAGTAACGCTTTTGAATTAACAATAGCGGTGCTGCTGTCAGCCCAATGTACGGATGCAACGGTGAACAAAGTGACCGAGGACCTGTTCCAAAAGTACAAAGCCCCCATCGATTATATTTCTGTGCCGCTGGAGGAATTGGAGGGGGATATCCGGCGCATCGGCTTATATCGTAACAAAGCTAAGCATATCCAAAGCCTGTGCTCTATACTCATAGAACAGTATGGCGGAGAAGTGCCTGAGGCACATGACTTACTTGTAACGTTGCCAGGAGTAGGTCGTAAAACCGCTAACGTAGTAGTGTCCAACGCATTTGGAGTTCCTGCCATTGCTGTGGACACTCATGTGGAGCGGGTTGCTAAACGACTTGCATTGGCAGGCTGGAAAGATTCTGTGCTGGAAGTGGAGAAAAAGCTGATGAAGGCTGTGCCACGTGATGAATGGACGCTCACGCATCACCGGCTAATCTTTTTTGGACGATATCACTGTAAGGCTCAGAATCCAAAATGTCAGGTTTGTCCGCTCCTTGATGTATGTCGAGAGGGCAAAAAACGTATGAAAACGGCTGTCGTCAGGAAAGCTAAAGATCATACGCCAAAAAGTTAAAAGTTAGAGTTGAAGAAGAGGATGGGATAGAGATGAAATGCATTTCTGTATACACAGATAATTTTGAGGTATTCTCGGATATTTTTGACCGCGTAGTGGAAAGCCCGCTGGAAGAAAATGAAGAGCAAGAAGTAGAGGGCATTACGATCAGTCATTCCGGTGATGTGCCTGAGCACTATCTGGAGCGTATGTCTGTAAAACCAGAGGTTGTCGTAATGAGAGACAAATCTCGTGGATTGACTATTCTGCAGCACGGAAAAGTATTCGAAATTCTGTTGCCTGTTTTGGAAACTGCATAATTGAGAAGTGACCTGAAATGGAGTCAGCCCTTGGGGCTGGCTCCTTTTTTTATTGAATATCCTTATATTTCTACGAGAAACGACTGTTGGCTTTACAGGACGACAACGTCGCTTCTTTTTTTGGTATCATTTCGTAGGAGATGATAGGTTATTTTGTAAGTAGTGTGTATTTAATTTGTGTCAAACTGGTGATAAACTGTAATTATTATTTATAAAAATGTTCCGCGCTAAAGTTCAGAAATTGCACCTATATAAGTTTTGCATAAAAAAGAGCTTAAATCAGTATTCATGAATGGATTAAGATCAGTGCATGATTAGAAGGTAACTGTGGAGGTGGAATGTCTGTGGGAGCGGAACGGGTTAGAATTCAGAGAGAGACATTAAGTGAAACAGCATCGCTGCTTTCCCAACTGAAAGATTTAATGCGCCACTGGCGCGATGAGAGTGCTGAACGAATATATGAAGATTTACAAAATAAAGAGGGTGGGAATGAACTGACCCTTGCTTTTTGTGGGCATTTTTCGGCAGGGAAATCCAGCATGATTAATCTTTTATGCGGCAGCTCAGTGTTGCCCTCCGGACCTGTGCCGACTAGTGCCAATATTGTTTCAATCCGCAGCGGGGCTCCACGAGTGCTTATCTATCCAAGAGTTGAGGGAAGTGAAAATGAATCTGCCCCTGTAGAGACAACACCAGAAAGATTACAGGAATATTGTCGAAATGGCGGAGAATATTCCGCTATTGAAGTCTGGAATGAGATTCCTCTTCTAGGGAAGCATGGTGTTCTATTGGATACACCTGGCGTGGATTCGACGGATGATGGCCACCAGGCGGCCACTCGTTCCGCGCTGCATTTAGCTGATGTCGTCTTTTATGTTATGGATTATAACCATGTACAGTCAGAGAATAATTTGGCATTTGCCAAAAATCTTAGTGACTGGGGCAAACCGCTCTATCTTATTGTTAATCAGATAGACAAGCACAGAGAACAAGAAATTTCCATTGAAGAATATAAACGCCAGCTTGAAAATGCTTTTGAGCAGTGGGGGATTCATTGTGCGGGGATTCTGTTTACCTCACTCAAAATGAAAGAGCACCCATTGAATCATTGGGATAATCTGCTGAACCTTATAACAGAGCTGTTGGAGCACAGGGAACAATTGCTTCAATATAGCTTGTCACGTTCCATTCATCATACAGCAGATTCTTCGCTGA
Source organism: Paenibacillus sp. FSL F4-0097 (assembly GCF_038593125.1). NCBI lineage: Bacteria > Bacillati > Bacillota > Bacilli > Caryophanales > Paenibacillaceae > Paenibacillus > Paenibacillus sp. FSL F4-0097. The sequence goes on along the minus strand of NZ_CP151965.1, from coordinate 4,570,247 downwards.
CCGCGTTCCGTGAAGACCAGCAGGAGGAACGGGAAACTCTTTTAGCTGAGCTAGAGGGTGCAGAGGTTACAGTTGTGATGGAAGAGCTGAAATCGCTGGAGGAAGAGAAGGCACTGCTTGAGGAGCTGCCTCAGCAATCACGAGCGAGCCTGCGAAGTGATCTTGATGCCTTACTCAATAATGCTAACTTAATGCCTGCGGATATTAGAGAGGCGGCAGGGAGCTATGTGGAGAGTGTCAGCCCAGGCTTCCGCTTAGGTTTGTTCTCTACAGCCGGACGGCGGGAGAAGGAACAAGACAAACGACTGGATGCCTGGCAAGGATTACTGGTCCGAGAGGTTTCCGCACAGCTGGAATGGCATCTGATTCAGCTGGTACGTCAATGGGCGGAGAATCTCGGACTGTGGGCAGAGGAGGCAGAGACGACTCTGAAGCAAGGGTTCCCGGCGGTGAGCCAGGAATGGCTGGCGGCTGCAGTTAAGCCGGGAACGGGGTATAGCGGCGAGGCGCTGCTCAATTTCTGCCGCACACTTGCGGCAGATCTGAAGAGCCAATTCCGCCGCGCTGCGCTGTTAGTTGGCGATGAGCTGCTGGCGAAGCTGCCATCGCTTATCGAGGAGCAGCGCGCGGAACTCCAGCGCCGCGAACAGGCCCTTACGCGGCAGGCGAGTGCTGCCCGCGCGCTAGCCGCCCTGGACCGCGCGGCTGACGCCCGCGCGCACGAGCTAGCGGCGCTGCTGCCGCCGCGCCGGACCCTCACCCCCGGCATCCTGCCGGAGGTGAAGGTCACCCTGCGTGCGGCTGCGCAGAGCGCCGCACCGCGGGAGACCCAGCCGCGCGAACGCGCCGCGGCTGGAAGTGCCGCCGCCGCAAGCTGGGCGGCGGGAACGGCTTCGCCGGCGGGCGGACGCCGCCGGCTCTCGGCAGCCGCTGACGCGCTGGCGGCTGCGGCAGAGCTGCTGCGCCGCGAGCCAGCGATGGCATCGGCGGCGCGCAGTCTGGCCGCACGGGCGGAGGATCTCGCCGGCGGCCGCTTTACCCTTGCGCTGTTCGGTGCGTTCAGCGCAGGCAAATCTTCCTTCGCCAACGCTTTACTCGGCGAAGAAGTGCTGCCCGTGTCGCCACACCCTGCCACGGCCGCAGTTAACCGCATATTGGCGCCGGAAGGAGACTTCCGCCATGCCAGCGCGGTTGTAACGATGAAGAGCATGGCCGATTTCTGGGATGACATCTGCCATTCCTTTAGCGTGCTGCAGCTTGGAGAGCCGCAACAGGATACGTGGACAGCAGTACTTGCGAGCCTGCCAACACGGGGAATCCACCCCTCTGCGCTGCCGCATGCAGGATTTCTAAGAGCCGCAGCATCCGGTTGGGCTGAAGCGGAGCCGTTGCTAGGAACGGTGCGGACCGTTGATTTGGAAGAATATCGAAACCTAGTTGCGGAAGAGACCCGAGCTTGCTTTGTGCAGGGGATTGACCTCTATTATGCCTGTCCTTTGACGGAGAGCGGGATTGTGCTCGTAGATACACCAGGAGCAGATTCACTGCATGCACGCCACACTGGCGTAACCTTTAGTTACATGAAAAATGCGGATGCGATCTGTTTTGTGACCTATTATAACCACGCTTTTTCGAAGTCGGATCGCGGCCTCTTGGCCCAGCTGGGCCGCATTAAAGACAGCTTTGCTCTCGATAAAATGTTCTTTATTATTAATGCCTCCGATCTCGCTTCAAGCGAAGAAGAACTAGATGAGGTTAAAGCACATGTCGTTCAAAATCTGCGTGCCGGAGGTTTGCGGTCTCCGAGAATCTATGCTTTGTCCAGCTTGCTTGCTCTAGAAGCTAAAACTCAACATAATCACGATCTTTATGGAACCTCCCGCTTCAATGAATTTGAGCAAGCATTATCCAGCTTTGCTGGTGATGAGCTTCCTCAGCTTTCACTTAACGCAGCTGCTGAGAGTATCGCATCGGTTCGGCGCCGGGCTGAGGAATGGCAGAATCTGGCTTCCAAGGCGGCGGGCGAGCGTGAAGCCGGGTTAAAAGAACTGCAGGAACGGCGTCAGTTCGCCATGAAGCGGTTGTCTCTTTTGGAGACTGAGGAACGTCCTAGCAGAGATCTTATTCACGAAAGTGAAGAACTGATCTATCATGTGTGCCAGCGGATTAGCTTCTCCTTCAATAGAAATTTTCAGGAATCTTTTCATCCCTCCTTACTGCGTGAGGATGCAGGGAATTTAAAAGCCATTTTCTCTGCCTGTAGTGCCGAACTAATGCGTACTACTCAGCGCGAGCTTGAGCAAGAGCTATGGGCAACAACGCTGCGGCTAGAGAGCACGGGACGCAGGCTTGTTCATGAAGCTGCTGAAGCGGCAGCTACAGAGCTACTCTTTTCCACGGAGGAATTTCATCTTATGGAGAATGAGGAGCAGGCTTGGCCATCTCCTAAGGATCTGGAATGCCAGCTTCAGCCTGTGCAGTGGTCCGCTTTATGGGGCCATTTCAAATCCCCGCGTTATTTCTTTGAGGGAACTGGGCGGGAATTGGTCAAAGGTGCGGCAGAGCCGCTTTTGAAAGAAGCGGTTAATCTTGCAGCGGCAGTGCAGAAGGGAAAATTAATTGCTCATTACGTCGAGAATATCAGCAGAGAATTAAAATCTGCTGCCGAAAGCCTGCAAGAAGGGCTTGCGGAGCAAGAGAAAGCGATGTTAGATCTCCTTAAAGGGGGTGAGACTGCAGATCATTGGGGCCAAATAAGCCACCAATTATCACGTCTAGAACAAACTTTCGTTGATAAAGTCGACAAAGTTCTGTGAAGTTTGTAGGAAAATGTCGAAGAACACTTGCAATCTGGCGTATGATGGATGAAAATAAAGAAGCCTGAAAATATACAATGAAACTGTTACGTTTTCTGAAATTCATAAAAACGAGACAGTCAATTTGCCGAAAGAGGTTGGAATCGACAATGTGGGGAGCTCCTTTTTCAGCTCAAAGCCGCAAGCTGTTGCTGCTGGGCAGCGGGGAACTGGGTAAGGAAGTCATAATTGAAGCTCAACGCCTTGGCGTAGAGACCGTAGCTGTAGACCGTTATACCGATGCACCGGCGATGGGTGTAGCTCATCGTTCACATGTAATTGATATGCTGGATGCAGAGGCGCTGAAAGCGCTGATTCGCTCTGAGAAACCGGATGTCATTGTTCCGGAGATTGAGGCAATTGCCACTCATGCTCTTCAAGAGCTTGAAGAAGAAGGCTTTTTCGTTGTTCCGACGGCGCGGGCGGCTCGGCTGACCATGGACAGAGAAGGGATTCGTCGTCTTGCGGCTGAAGACCTTGGACTGCCAACCGCTGATTACCGTTTTGCGGATAGTCTGGAAGAGCTGCAACAAGCTATAGCCGAGCTAGGCACTCCTTGTGTCATTAAGCCGATTATGAGTTCTTCTGGCAAGGGTCAGAGCGTATGCAAAAGCCCTGAGGATGCAGAAAACTGCTGGAACACTGCTTTGGATGGAGCGAGAGCTAAAGGAACGCGAGTTATCGTGGAGGCTTTTGTTACTTTTGAGAGCGAGATTACTCTTTTGACGGTGCGTTCTGTATCTGGAACGGTATTTTGTCCACCTATTGGACATATTCAGAAGGATGGAGATTACGTGGAATCCTGGCAGCCTCACTTTATGAAGCCAGAGCTGCTTGAAGAAGCGCAATCTATTGCAAAAGCAGTAACGGATCAGCTCGGAGGTTTCGGTATTTTTGGAGTGGAACTTTTTTTGACAGATCGAGGCGTATTGTTCAGTGAAGTGTCACCTAGACCCCATGATACGGGGATGGTCACGATGGCGACGCAGGATTTATCTCAATTTGCAGTGCATGTCAGAGCTATTCTTGGTTTTCCTGTCCAGTCAATACAATTGCTGACACCTGGTGCCTCAGCTACGCTGAAGGCTGATGGAGAAGGACGAGCCTTTGCTGTGACCGGAATTGGAGGAGCTTTGGAACTGCCCAGGACTCAGGTTCGCGTATTTGGTAAACCGGAAGTTCGTCCTGGTCGGCGGATGGCAGTAGCGTTAAGTGCGGCGGAAGATGTGGAAATCGCGCGGACGATAGCCAAGCAGGCGGCGTCTATGCTAAAAGTGGAGGTATATGAGGATGAACAGTAGTACCATGGCACCTGTACTGGAAATTCGCAAATGCGGCTTGAATGATCTGGAGAGAGTTACAGCGCTTCTGCGGGAATTCGGCTATCCAACAACGCTAAGCGTGATGAAAGAGAGACTGGAAAGCATGGAGAACAGCAATCTCCAATGCACACTTGTAGCAGAGCTGAATAATGAAGTTGTGGGTATGATCGGCCTTAGACAGGTAAGCTCGTATTACAAACAGACAGATTGTATCACAGAGATTACTGCACTTATCGTATCAGAAGAACTCAGAGGAAACGGACTCGGTAAAAGACTTGTGGCCGCAGCAGAAGAATGGGCACGTGAGCAAGGTTGCTGTCAGCTTTTCCTCAGAAGTGGCAACCGCGTAGAACGCGCACCGGCACATGCTTTTTATCGTCATATCGGTTTCGAAAAGACAGCAGGCTATCGCTTTAACAAAGCGTTGCTATAATACTTATAGGTTACCGATCATCCCCATCCCAGCTACGGCGGGATGGTTTTTTTTTGCTCTGGAACTCTTTTTTTATATGTATTTAATATATTAATACCTAAAACTATTTAAATAACTTAACCATAGATGGATTGGTTTGAATCATATACAATAAAATTTATGACATCTAAAACGTTTCCAAAGAGGGATGAGACATGTATAAGCTAGTTCTTGCTGAAGATGAAGAAGACGTTAGGGAAGGCGTTATCGGGCAGATTGACTGGGAGCGTTACGGATTTGAGATTGTTGAGCAGGCGGAGAATGGACGGGAAGCTGCGGATGCCATAGACCGTTTGCTGCCGGATGTGGTAGTTACCGATATCCAAATGCCTTTTATGAATGGACTTCAGCTGGCTGAATGGATTCGTAGTCATCATCCTAACACTAAGATTATCATTTTGACTGGGTATGATGAATTTGAATATGCTCAGAAGGCGATAAAATTGCAAATTGACGAGTATATTTTGAAACCGTTCTCTTCGCAGGAATTAATTGATGTACTGCTTAAGGTTAGGGTCACTATTGAGGCTGAAATTGCAGAAAAGGAAAATGTATTTGTACTCAGTGAGCATTACCGGAAAAGTCTGCCTGTGTTAAGGGAGCAATTTTTATCGTCCCTTATTTCGCGTAGACTGCGTACGGATGAAATTGCTGAGAAGAGCTCTGAATATGGCATAAAATTAACGGGACGGTGGTTTCAGGCTTCGGTAATTAGTGTGGATTATATTCGTCCTGAGCGGGAATCGGCTGGGGGTGCAACAGGCAGGCAAATTTCTTTACGAGACACTGGTGAAAAGAATTTACAGCTATTCGCTGTGCTGAATATTGCTGAAGAAATATGCTCGAAGCATGGTTTTGGAAGGGTGTTTATTCATCGTGATGAGGTCGTATTGCTCACAATCCATGAAGAAGGGGAAGAAACTGATATCACTGGAAAGACTTTTGAGCTTCTTGAAGAAATCCGCCAGAACGTACAGCGTTTTCTGAAGCTGACGGTAACGGCAGGCTCCGGAACGGTCTGTTCATCGCCTGCTTTGTTATTTAATTCATTTGGGGATGCCATGCAGGCATTAGATTATCGGCTTATTCTCGGCAATAACCGGGTGATCTGGATTGAGGACGTTGAGTCACGTTCCAGCACACTGCTAACCTATGATGAACTAACCCAGCAATCCTTAATTCGGACGATTAAACTAGGTACGGTGCAAGAACTTAAAGAGGTTGTTGAGGAGTTATTTGCTGGTCTTGACGCAGAGCAGGTGTCTACACAGGATTATCAGATTTTTTTGCTGGAGATTTTTACATCTATCCTGCGAGTGGCTAAAGAATCCGGCAGTGAGGCTGCAAAGTATATTGGTTCTGGCATTTCGTCGCTAACTGCCATTAATAAATTTAATAGTATGGCCGAAGCCAAGCAATGGATTATTGCAGTCTGTAGCGGTTTAATGGATACGATTGCATTAGAACGTCAATCTTCCTATAAGCTGCTTATTGATGAAGCTAAAGAATATATACGCAGCCACTATGTTGAATCTGATATTTCCATCGGCAAGGTTTGTCAGCATTTACATATAAGTACCGGCTATTTTAGCAGTATTTTTAAGAAGGAAATGAAAATGACATTCGTTAGTTATCTTTTGCAAATTAGGTTAGAGGCAGCCAAGGAACTTTTGCGGTCCACAGAGCTAAAGGCTTTTGAAATCGCAGAAAAAATAGGTTTTGCCGATCCTAACTATTTCAGCTTTTGTTTCCGCAAAAAATATGGCCAATCTCCTAAAGAGTATAAAAACAGCTCCAGAGGAGGGTAAAGATGCTGAAGGATAAACCATATTCCTTTCCTCTAAGACCGCAGCATCCCAAAGGCGGAAAACGTCGGTTGTCCTCCAAGCTCCGAAGCATTCAAGTTACGATTACACTCACTTTTACATCTGTTGCCGTGCTGGTAGCTGTCGTTGTCAGTCTTATGCTGTACAACAAGTTTGCCAAGACCGCAGAAGAGAATGCCAATATGAATATGCAGCAGATCATTGAGCAAGTGAATTACAATCTGGGTCTTTATGTTAAGGGAATGCGCAATATTTTTGAGACAGCGGAGGAGCAGATTACGAATAGCCCTTCCGTGGATTCCGCTTTATTGACGGAAAGAATGGCTATGCTAATGGGGAGCAGAGAGGATCTGGTCTCGGCGGCTGTTTTTACACCACAGGGGAAATATGTCGTGGGTACACCCGGTCAGAAGCTGCGCAGCAACACACAGCTGGAGACTCAGAGCTGGTTTACGACGGCGCAAAGAACATCAGAGCTCTCCTATTCCGCACCTCATATTCAGAATTTATTCAAAGGTCAATATATCTGGGTCGTGTCTATCAGCAAATTAATTCAATATAAGGAGAACGGAGTCTTAAAAACCGGCATCCTGCTGATGGATTTTAACTTTCGAACCATTGATGAGCTGAGCAAGCAGGTTAAGCTTGGCAAAAGAGGATACGCTTACATCCTCGATCAGCTAGGAAATATTGTGTACCATCCCCAGCAGCAGCTGATTTACGCTGGCTTAAAATATGAGAATGTGGAGCCAGTACTGGAATATGCTTTTCGTAGCTATTTGGATGAGTCTACGGGTGAAAAACGTTTTATCACCGTAAGGACACTGGAACAGACAGGCTGGAAGATCGTGGGCGTGGCTTATTACGATGAGATTGTAACCACCAAACGTGATCTAAACACTTTTTTATCCTGGTTTTTAGCGGTAGTCATTTTATGCGTAATTATTGTATCCGTCTTTTTGTCTGCACGTATTGCCCGCCCTATCCGCAAGCTGGAACGGACGCTTCAGCAGGTGGGCGAAGGGGACCTCAACACCCGAATAGATGTCAGCGGCGCGTATGAGGTGGAACAGCTGTCCAAACGGTTTAACCTTATGCTGCAACGTATCCGCCAACTGATGGATCAGATTATTTATGAACAGGAAACCAAACGTAAAGGTGAGCTTGAAGTGCTGCAATCCCAGATCAATCCGCACTTTCTGTACAATACCCTGAATTCTGTGATCCGGCTCGCTGAACGCGGCAAGACTGAGGAGGTAGTCACGATGATTCAGTCCTTATCGAAGTTTTTCCGGATTAGCCTTAGTAAAGGGAATAATATGATTACCGTGCAGGAAGAGCTTGATCATGTTCGTCATTACCTTGTGATTCAGAGCTTTCGGTTCAAAAATAAGTTCCGCTACGAGATCGAGGCTCAGGATGAAGTGCTGCAGTGTCAGACTATTAAGCTAATTTTACAACCTATTGTGGAGAATGCCCTGTATCACGGGATTGAAATGATGCCTGATGAAGGTTTTATTTCGATCCAAGCGGAGCTGAAGGATGATCTTGTCATCATCCGCATTCGTGATAATGGACTGGGTATGTCCGAGGAGACTATGAAGGTTCTTTTAACTGGCGGCAGTAAGAGTATGCATGGCTCCGGGGTAGGCGTTAGAAATGTAAACGAGCGTATTGAGTTGTATTATGGGCGTGATTATGGTCTTTCTTTTGAAAGTGAAATTGAAGAAGGCACTACGGTTACTCTTATCTTCCCGGCACTCGCAGCAGGCGAGGGCAAGCCTGGACATGAGGAGGATGAGACATCGGTATGAGAATCGTTCGTTTTTGGCTAACCCTGCTGGTATGTGTGGTGTTATGGACCACGATCACGTCTTGTTTTAATTCGGCACCTAATTATATCAACACGAACAAAACCCGCAATATTCATCTTATTGTGAAAATGAACAAAGGCGACTATTGGAATACAGTTAGATTGGGTGCAGAAGCCGCGGCACAGGAATTTAATGTGAAACTAACGTTCAAAGCTCCGAATGCTGAGAGTGATATTGCGGAACAGGTCAGAATGGTTGAAGACTCCATTAAAGAGAAGGCGGACGTAATTATTTTAGCTGCCAGCAGCTACATGGGACTTGCACAAGTAGTCGATCGGGCGGCATATTCCAAGATTCCCGTATTGTCTGTGGATGCAGAAGTCGGTTCGGCCAGAGTAAGAGCCTATGTGGGTTCAAACGGCTATGAAGCAGGACAAAAGTCTGCAGAAAGACTCATTCAGCTGCTAAATGGATACGGGGAGGTCGGCATCATTAACTTCACAAATTCATCTTTGGGGGCGGAGCAGGAGTCTTCAAACGGCATTGAATATGGTGCAAGAGATGCAGAGGAACGGGAAAAGGGATTTTTAAATTACGCTGCCCGATATCCGAACATACAGGTAGTAGAGATTTCGTATACCACTTCGAGTATTAGTGATGCTGAAGAGCTGACACGGTTAATGCTGCTGAAACATCCAAATCTTCGCGGGATCGCCAGCTTGAATGAGACAGCTTCACAAGGGGCGGCAAAAGCTATCCAGAGCCGAGGGCTGCATAATATTAAAATGGTTGCGTTCGACAGCTCCCCGTCAATGATGGAGTTGCTGCAGGAGGGTACGGTTCAAGCGACCGTAATCCAAAATCCTTTTAGTAACGGGTATTTAGCCGTAAAACATGCCGTTGAGGTAATCGAAGGAATGGATGTTCCTGATCGTGTCGATACGGGCACTAAACTCATTGATTTGGACAATATGCTGTGGCCCGAGAATCAGAAATTGTTATTTCCCTTCGTCAGATAGTGGACGGTTTATTTTTGAAAAGACGAATGCCATCCTTAAAATGGGAGGTATTCGTTTTTTGGGTTCAGTAGAATTTTTATAAAAGTGAGTAGGATTTTATATTCGAAACCGTTTTCACCTAAGGCATAATATGGATGTGCCCGAGAGAATTCGGGGTTAAACCAAAAAAAAGAAGTATAAACAGGAGGTCAATGAATAATGAAAAAAATCACTTCCGTTCTTTTAGCAAGCGCAATACTGGGTGCCGTTCTGGCAGGCTGTGGCAATAGCAACAATAATGCAGACAGTGGTAAAGCTACCAATGCTCCAAAAACTGAAAATGCGGGTTCTTCCACTGAATCGCCAAAAGTAGGGGTAGCCATTTACAAATTTGACGATACCTTCATGACAGGTGTTCGGAACGCAATCGACACTGCTGCCAAAGGCATTGCTACTGTAGATATCGTAGATAGCCAAAATTCTCAACCCACACAAAATGACAAAGTTGACTTGTTCATCACCAAAAAATATAAAGGCATGCTGATCAATCCGGTAGATCGTACTGCGGCTGGCGTTATTATCGAAAAAGCAAAAGCGGCAAATATTCCGGTGGTCTTCCTGAACCGCGAGCCGCTGCCAGAAGATATGAAGAAATGGGATAAGGTTTATTATGTAGGCGCTAAAGCGGAAGAATCCGGAACTATGTCCGGTCAACTGATCGTGGACTACTGGAAGGCACATCCTGAAGCGGATAAAAACGGCGACGGTGTCCTCCAATACGTAATGCTAAAAGGCGAACCGGGGCACCAAGACGCTGAACTTCGTACTACGTACTCCATCCAAGCAATTGAAGATGCCGGCATCAAGGTAGAAAAGCTGGCTGAAGATACTGCGATGTGGGACCGCGTAAAAGGGCAAGAAAAAATGGCAGCCTTCCTTGGCTCCCATGGTGACAAAATTGAAGCTGTGCTTGCGAACAATGACGATATGGCTCTCGGTGCAATCGAAGCTCTGAAAGCTTCAGGTTACTTCACGGGTGATAAATTTATGCCGGTAGTAGGTGTAGATGCTACTGCTCCTGCGATTCAAGCACTACAAGATGGAACGATGCTTGGTACCGTGCTGAATGATGCGAACAACCAAGGTAAAGCTGCAATCACAGTTGCTGCTCTGCTTGCTAAAGGAGAGACACCTACAAAAGATAACGTAGGCTTTGATATCACAGACAACCAATACGTGTGGATTTCCTATAAAAAGATCACCAAAGATAATATCGATGACGCCAAATAATAACGCTCTAATCTAGATGGAATTCATGATCATATAGCAGCAACGGGGAGCGGATATTCGCTCCTCGGATTTCTTTCAGGCAGGGAACAGGATGAAACCGCTGTGCCTCTCATGAAAAAAGAAAAAAGCGTAGGGGGCGTAACAACATGGAAAAAGCTGAGTTTTTGCTAGAAATGAATGACATTACTAAAGAATTCCCCGGCGTCAAAGCGCTGGATGCAGTTAGTTTAAAGGTCAGACCAGGTTCGGTGCATGCCCTTATGGGCGAGAATGGTGCGGGTAAGTCCACTTTAATGAAATGTCTCTTTGGTATTTATTCACCGGATGCCGGTGAGATTTTTTTGGAGGGTGAGAAGACCTCTATCGGAAGCTCAAATGACGCTTTGAAAAATGGGATATCCATGATTCACCAGGAGCTGCATCCCGTGCCGTTCCGAAGTGTGATGGAGAATATCTGGTTAGGACGTTTCCCAACCAAAGGGATTGGACCTTTTCAGTTTATTGATCATAAGAAAATGTACACTGACACGGAGAATTTGTTTAAAGATCTGGATATCGATCTGAATCCCGAGACATTAGTGGGTAAGCTGTCTGTATCCAAAATCCAATCCATTGAAATTGCGAAGGCTGTCTCTTTTCACTCCCGCGTTATTGTAATGGATGAACCTACTTCCTCCCTGACCAGTGTGGAGGTGGAGCATTTATTTCGGATCATACGGGATCTTAGGAGTAGAGGCGTAGCTATTATTTATATATCCCACAAAATGGAAGAGATTCTCGAGATTTCTGACGAAGTTACCATTATGCGGGACGGTAAAAAAATCGGAACCTGGCCAGCGGCGGAATTGACTACAGACCTTATCATTTCCAAAATGGTCGGCCGCGACTTGACCAATCGATTCCCAGAACGCTTTAACGTGCCTGGCGAAGTATATATGAAGGTGGAAGGGTTAACCTCCCCTGAAGAAAGATCGTTTAAAGATGTTTCTTTTGAATTAAGACGAGGTGAGGTTTTAGGGATTGGTGGTCTGGTAGGCGCTCAGAGAACAGAGGTTATTGAAGCATTATTTGGCCTGAGGGCTATTAAATCGGGGACGATTTCTATCGATGGTAAGCGCATTCATATTCAATCTCCCAAGGATGCTAAGAAACACGGAATGGCTTTGCTTACGGAGGAACGGCGTGTCACCGGTATTTTTCCAGTCTTGTCTGTTCATGAGAATGGCGCAATCGCTAACCTGCATCGATACCAGAAACTACTACTTCTACTAGATGGAAAAAAGAAAAAAGAAGAAGTCGATAAAATGATTGAAAAATTACGGACCAAAACTCCAACAACCAAAACGCTGATCATGAATCTTTCTGGTGGTAATCAGCAAAAGGTGCTGCTCGCCAGATGGCTTCTAACCGAGCCCGAAATCCTGCTTCTGGACGAGCCGACTCGCGGTATCGACGTAGGGGCTAAATTCGAGATTTATTCGATTATTGCCGACTTGGCGCAGCAAGGGAAAAGCATCATTATGATCTCCTCAGAAATGCCGGAGCTGCTCGGAATGTCTGACCGTGTAATGGTCATGTCGGAAGGTAGGCTTACCGGAATACTAGAAGGCGAGCAAGCTACGGAAACCGAAGTTATGCGGCTCGCTGCACAGCATTAGGATAGGATTTCAATGATAGTTTTGCTGGGCGAAACTAGATTGGTTTACGAAGAGAATTACTCTTCGCGTAACTTTAAGGAGGAACACTACTAATGAACGCTAAAAGAGCCCAATCTTTTATTACTCAAAATGCCATTTATATTGTCTTGGTAATTCTGATTATGGGTATTGCCTTATATGAGCCGGCCTTTATCTCTGTAAATACTTTACGGGACATTCTAATTCAGTCGTCAACACGGATTATCATCGCGCTTGGTGTTGCCTTCATCCTTATCACAGCTGGGACGGACTTGTCTGCTGGACGTGTGGTTGGTTTTACGGCGGTAATCTCTGCTTCGATGCTGCAAATTCCGGATTATTCCCGGCGGTTTTTTCCTGATCTGCCGCAGGTGCAAGTGTGGCTTCCGATCCTTATAGCTATCATCGCTGGTCTTCTCTGCGGACTCGTCAATGGTATTGTCGTCTCCAAGCTGAACGTCCCGCCGTTTATCGCAACACTGGGTACGATGGTTATCGTCTACGGCTTGAATTCCTTGTACTTTGACATGGATCCGAACCAATCGCAGCCGATTGGCGGTCTGCGTCCAGATTTCACTACAATCGGTTCCGGGTTTATTGGCAAGGGGCAATATTCAATCCCGTATATTGTGCTGATAGCCTTGGGTGTCGCCGCCATCGTATGGGTGGTATTCAATAAAACCAAGCTGGGTAAGAACATGTACGCTATCGGCGGTAACATACAGGCAGCTAAAGTATCTGGCATCGATGTTTCCAAGAACTTGATCTATATCTATGCCATTGCTGGAGCCCTTTATGGTCTGGCGGGTGTGCTAGAGGCTGCAAGAACAGGTGGCGCAACCAATAACTACGGGAACATGTATGAGCTTGATGCGATTGCTGCTTGTGTAGTGGGCGGGGTGTCTACAACCGGTGGTATCGGAACGGTGCCAGGTGTCCTGGTCGGTGTTATTATCTTTACCTTAATCAACTACGGCCTGACCTTCATTGGCATCAGCCCTTACTATCAGTTGATTATCAAAGGTCTGATCATCATCGCCGCCGTCGCGTTTGATATGCGGAAGTATTCTTCGAAGAAATAGTTGCGTGTTGGATGTATGGTGATCATAGCGTTTGCTATTTATGGCAAACGCTTTTTGGTTTGTCCATTTCGCTTGCTGAGATTAAGCAATTCATAAGAAGCAATTCATAAGATGCAATTCATATGAACCAATTTAAAGTACCAATTCATAAGATGCAATTTAAAAGTACCGATTCATAAAAAGCAATTTAAAAGTACAATTTCACAAGTACCAATTCACAAGTACTTAACGTCGCCCCCTTCCTCCTCGCATAGAAAAACTACGCACGAGCACGAAAACTACCCACCATAACTATGTATGAAAAACTACCCACAAAAACTGGTTTAATTAGTTGGGGATAAACCAATTCCGCTCCCACTAGTACCATTGGCACCACCATCAACTACGCCAATAATATCAATTACACCAATAATATCAATTACACCAATAATATTAATTACACCAATAATGCCACTAGCAGCACTGCTAACTACAGCGCTGCTAACTAAAGTACTACTAACTACGGTACTGCCAACCACAGCACTGTCAACCACAGGACTGTCAACCAAAACACCACTAACTAAAGTACTACCAACTACACACAACACCAAAAATACCCACTAAGATGACACCACGACCAAATAGCGTCAACACCACCAACACACAGATTAACAATGGCTACTACCAACATGAAACAAACACACCACAAAAACTACCCGCGAAAATGTAACCACAACTAAACAGCGCCAGCAACACTAAAATCAACATCAACATCAACATCAACATCAACATCAACATTATTTACCACCACAAACTTCAATCAACATTGCCACCCTTGCTCCATCAAATCTAATATTCCACCAATAGGATTTACTCGACCCAATAGTTGCACCTTCACCGCCACGGAACATCTACAGCATCATTACCATCACCAATTAATGTCATCAACACAAATACGGCTATCACACTCCACTCAATATTATCAGCATGAACACAGCAATCACGCCCACAAATCAATATCAGCAGCAATAACACGACCATCGCCATCAGGAGCACCACGAAAACACATCATATTCATCATAGCTCCCCAACAATATCAACAAACTAATATTAGTAACAGAACAGAAGCACCATGAGGCTAAAGAACGGTATAAATCCCGTAGGATTGGCTGAAATGAGCTATGTGGGACGAAAGAACGGTATAAATCCCGTACAATTAGCCGCCCTGAGCTATGTGAGGAAAAAGAACGGTATAAATCCCGTAGGATTGGCTGAACCGAGCTATGTGGGACGAAAGAACGGTATAAATCCCGCAGAATTGACTGAAACGAGCTATGTGAGGCGAATGAACGGTATAAATCCCGTAGAATTGGCTGAAACGAGCTACGTGAGGCGAAAGAACGGTATAAATCCCGCAGAATTGGCTGAAACGAGCTATGTATGGCGAATGAACGGTAAAAATCCCGCAGATCTATCCGACCTGAGCTATGTGAGGAGAAAGAACGGTATAAATCCCGTAGAATTGGCTGAAACGAGCTACGTGTGGCGAATGAACGGTAAAAATCCCGTAGAATTGGCTGAAACGAGCTATGTGAGGCGAATGAACGGTAAAAATCCCGCAGAATGGGCTGAAACGAGCTACGTGTGGCGAATGAACGGTAAAAATCCCGCAGAATTGACTAAAACGAGCGACGTGGGGTGAAAGAACGGTAAAAATCCCGCAGAATTGGCTGAAACGAGCTACGTGAGGCGAATGAAAGGTACAAATCCCGCAGAATTAGCTGAAATGATATACAGAGGAGGAAAGAGAGGCAAAAATGCCCTAGAATACGCCTACCCCCTCTGCGGATTCCCCACCAAAGCTCCTCTCCCCCCAACCCCAAAGATCAAAAAGCACATAAACCAACGTTCTCCCATATTCTATAGGCAAATGCCTTTGTTAAAGGGGAGCGACTGGATGTTAAGGATTAGGTTGAATGAGCTGGGGAAAGGGAATGACAATGGTCTGATACAGGCGGATGTATGGAAATGGGATGGCATTGGCTGGAACGAATATATTACTCAGCAGGATGAGGATTTCATACGCACGGAAGAGGAGTTATTTGTCACGATTCCGGCAGAAGCGGGATTATATCGTGTAGATTACTCTAATAAGCCTTTTGAGGCGCCATACTTATTGCCGGAGTGGGTGGGGGACGATCTGCGGACCACGGGTCTGCATCCGGCGCCGTTTAATCTCAAAGAGGGCACACTTTGGGGATATATTAATGACGAAGGCCGTGTTCAGATTGAACCTCGGTACGAATATGCTGAGGATTTTCAAAAGAACGGTCTTGCTGTAGTTCAGCGAAAAAATAGCAGCGGGCTCATTGACAGCACTGGAAGAGAACGAGTGAAGCCGATCTATTCCTTTATTGCGCCTTTTTCGGAAGAGCGCGCGGTCGTGTCGGATGCCAAGGGGTACACTTTTATTGATGAAAAAGGCAAAGAAGTGACGTCCGCCCGGTATGATTATCTGAACTCATTACATGAGGGGCGTGCACTATTTTCAAAACAAAATACAACCGGTGGCCAATCGCTATATGGATATGTGGACGCGAAAGGTAAAGAGGTGCTGCCCGCGATTTATGTGGATGCCAATGATTTTATGAACGGCGTGGCTTTGGTTAAAATCAAAGAAGGAGAGTATGCGCTCATCGATCCGGCTGGGAACATCCTGCATACTTACAACCATCCTTTTGTAGGAAGTCCGGGAGAAGGTTTACTCGCCTATCAAGCGACTGAAAACGGTAAATATGGCTATTTAAATACGGATGGTTCTGTAGCTATTCAGCCGCAATTCACCTCTGCTTTACCTTTTTCAGAGGGACGTGCGGTGGTGAATACCGCTGAGAATTATGGCAACGCCTATGGGCTGATTGATAAACAAGGGAAAATGATCATCCCGGCAAAATATTATGAAGTATTGCAGCTAGGTGAAGGCAGAGTAGCCATAGGAACGCCTGTATTCCCCAGCCAGCCTTATCGCGGATCACGTTATGTAATTGCAGATGCGGAAACGGGAGCGGTCCTGAGCAATCACACCCTGCTTGGCGTGAACAATTATCAGGAAGGCTTGGCGTCTGTATTTGATGCTAAAGATACCTATTTTATCGATAGAAGTGGAAAAAAGGCAGCCCAGCCTCCAGTTATTCCAGGTGCAGGAACACTCACCCTTAGCGGACGTTTGATAAGAGCAGATGTAGATCAACGCACATCTTATTATGATCGGCAGGGAAAGCAGGTTTGGCGCCAAAATGGAGTCATTCCGCTGAGACCTCCCTATTCCGTAGTGGAGAAGAAATACAAACCGAACAGGGATTATCTGGTGTATTATCCGGTCGTTGAAGGGATTGCCAGTGCGGAAGTTTCGCGAGAGGTTAACGATAAGCTGCGCAAGCTATCCCTTGCTGAAGACGTTGGGAGTGGAGGGGTTTCCCAGGACTTTAGTTATAATGGTGATTTTTCAGTCTCTTTCTTCCGTAAAAACCTGCTGGTGCTGGAGCTGACCGGTTATCGTTTTCCTTTTGGAGCAGCACATGGAATGCCTACCAAAATCTATCCGCATATTAATTTGCGCAGCGGCAGGTTCTATAAGCTGGGAGATTTGTTCAAGCCGGGCAGCAGATATGTGGAGAAGCTCAGTAAAATTGTGGGCAAACAGATCGAGAACGATCCACAATATTCATATGTTTTTCCGGATACGTATAAAGGAATTACCTCGGATCAGCCCTTCTTTGTGGATAATGAAGCGTTGTATCTGTATTTCGCACCTTATGAGATCGCTCCGTATTCTGCAGGTTTTCCAACCTTCCGGATTCCTTATGCGGAGATCATGGGATTGATCTCTACGGAGGGCGAGTTCTGGCAGTCGTTTCATTAATCGACAGGTATCCATAGGTTTGCTGAAGTTGCCGTCCTTTCGGGGAGGGCGACTTTTTTTGTGCTTTCTTTCGCGAATAATAGATGAATTGGTATTTTTAGGCAGGAAAACAGCGAAAGAAAGCGAATGTATCTAGGAATCAGAGATCTTACAGTCAAGACTATTATATGTAAAAAATTAGAAGCGCACATTTGAGAGATTTATGCTACAATGACTGAGGAACAAATTACAACTTTGTAACATTTGTAGATGGTCACTCTAGGCAGAAGCATATATTACACGCAAGAAAAAAGGAGATGGCAGATTGAAGAACAAGACATTAAAAGCAATCATCGGTGGTAGTGTGGCAGCTGTTATGGCACTTAGTATTTCTCTTCCATTGGAAGCAAATGCGGCATCGAATGAATCGACAGTAACAATAAAAGGCACAAGTTATGAGCAAATATTACAATATTTTAAACAAGCTAATCTTGAGGGATTCCCTTTTTCGAATAGCACAATCGTGGTAACTAAGCCGCAAACTGGAACAGTACCAAACAAAGACAACACGACCACAACTACAACTACAAAACCGGTTACAAAGCCAGCAGACACAACTACTGTAACTAAGCCGACAGATAATACAACTACAACAGGTGCTGTGAGCAATAAAGGAACCTATGTTCAGCAAATCGTAACGCTGGTAAACAAAGAACGTGCAGCAGCTGGTTTGTCACCTGTAGCTGGATTGGACAGCCTGCACAAAGTTGCCGCTACAAAAGCTACGGATATGCGTTCGAATAACTATTTTTCACATACTTCACCTACGTATGGTTCACCATTTGATATGATGAAATCCTTTGGCATCACTTATAAAGCCGCAGGCGAGAACATCGCAATGGGACAAAAAACACCAGAAGAAGTTATGAAGGCATGGATGAATAGTCCAGGTCACCGCGCTAATATTTTGAATGCTAACTTCAATTATATCGGTGTAGGTTATGATAATAATTACTGGGTTCAAGAGTTTATTGGTAAATAATACGAGTAGATGCTTCAGGAAGAAATCGTTCTCCGATGTAAGTCGGGGAGCGGTTTTTTTTGTGTGGTGAAGATCAAAAATGCAACAAAAAAAGAAGCAAGGAACTTGTCCTTACTTCTTCTGTCTAGCTCTATGGGTTATGCAGGGGTCGAACCTGCGACCTGCCGATTAAGAGTCGGCTGCTCTACCAGCTAAGCTAATAACCCGTAATGTCTAAAGAGTCAACGGGAAATATTATATAATGGCATTAATTAAAAAGCCAGTATTTTTTTATTTTCAAAAAAGTCCACACTCGCTCCTCGGCATAAACACTGTAACAGCGGGATTTATTTCTTTGCTAGACATTTGCAAAACTTCTATGGAAGAATTATGTTTATGTAACATAGTTAAGATCTTTGTAAATTGTGGAACAATACATAATAGAACGGCATACGGAGGGATAGCTTTGAAGGATTCGAAATGGACATGGCGCAGCGTCAGCTTGATTTCCATAGTAACAACTATAGTTTTGATGGTTGGTTTAGTTTATGCGGTTAAAGATATTATCTATCCGGTCGGAGAGGTTACCGAGAGCAGCTTGCCTCAGCAAACAGCCGCACCGGTGACGGAGACTGTCAAGCTCCTCAAAATTGTTGCGCTCGGGGATTCGCTTACCAAGGGGACTGGTGATAACACCGGAGAAGGGTTTGTTAAGCGTACGGTTACTGGTTTATCTGCAAAAGGTGTCACAGTAGACTTTTTAGGCAATATGGGGATTAACGGGTTGACTACTGCCGGGCTGTTAAGCAAACTGAACGAAGATGGTGTGGAGTATGCCTTGCGCATGTCGAATGTTGTTTTGCTATCTGTCGGAGGAAATGATCTGTTTAAGGATTCGGATATTCTTGAGAATAATGGGGCGCAGCAAGGAAACACAACTTCATCAACCACTGAGCAGGAGCTGACTCCAGAGTCTTTATTAGCCGCTCTGCCAGAGGCAGCAGCTAGACTGGAGAAGATTCTCGATAAAATCTCACAGATCAATCCAAATGCGCAAATTTACTATATGGGGCTGTATAATCCCTTTGGCGATATTCCAGAATTACTGGTACCAGGCAATCAAGCGGTAACGAAGTGGAATAATACGGCAATGGATATTATTAATAAGCATAGCAACATGACCTTGGTTCCTACGTTTGACTTGTTTAACAGACATTTGGACAAGTATCTATCCACCGATCATTTTCATCCTAATGGTGATGGCTATCAGCGAATCGGAGAACGGTTCATACAGGCTGTGCAGTAGTATATAGGTGAGTGTTAAATTTTGCAGTAAGATCATGTAGGTAAATGCCCTTTGAGCAAGTACAAACCGAGAAAATGACAGTCACAAGGAGCTAAATTAAATATGACAAAAGCGAATAGTGAAGACTCCGGCACAGTCGTCTTGTCTGTGGACGGGGTACGTAAAAAAATAGGACGGAAATGGATAATAGATGATGTTACTTTCGATGTGAGAAAAGGGGAGATTTTCGGCTTTCTCGGCCCTAACGGCGCTGGGAAGACGACCACGATCCGCATGCTTGTGGATTTGATTCGTCCTACTGAGGGCAAGATTACAGTATGTGGGTACAATGTGAACCGAAATCCGGAAAAAGCATTGCAATATGTAGGCTCTATCGTTGAGAATCCTGAGGTATATACCTATTTGACCGGGTGGGAGAATTTGCAGCATTTTGCCCGGATGCAGCCTGGTGTAGACAATGAACGTATTAGCGAAGTGGTAGATATTGTTCGATTAGATCAGCGGATACATGATAAGGTAAGTACATACTCGCTTGGGATGAGACAACGATTAGGCATTGCGCAGGCACTGTTGGGACGTCCACGGCTGCTTATTTTGGACGAGCCGACGAATGGACTTGACCCTAAAGGTATTAAGGAGCTGCGAGAATTCATTCGCAAGCTGGCGGATGAAGGGCTGGCGGTGTTCGTATCGAGCCATTTGCTAAGCGAAATTCAACTTCTTTGCGACCGTGTAGCGATAATTAGTAAAGGGCGTGTATTGGCTGTTGGTGCGGTAGATGAGCTGATCGCTCGTAATTCACCGTATGTACTTTGGGAGCTGGAGCCTTTTGCTGAGGCTCGGGAAATGCTGGCTGATCGTTCAGATATTCAGATTCAGAAACTGGAAGACGTCACATTAGATGACTCAATTATTGCAGGGATGGGCCCAAATTCTTTAATAACGATCATGGATCAGGATCTGATCCCCGAGATTGTCGCCGTAATGGTTACTGCTGAAATCGAGGTGAGGGCTGTGCATAAAATTAATCCGACACTGGAACAGCTATTCTTGAAACTAACGGAGGGTGAGAATGTTGAGTAACTTGCTTCCGCTAATCCGTAATGAGTGCTTGAAGATTATAAAAAAGAAACGGTTTTATGTTATACTGCTGATTCTGATTGTACTGGTGCCTATGTTCACCTATGCACAGATGCGTTCAGCCGAACGGAGCCGGGAGAAGTTTAATTCCGATTGGCGGCTTGAGATCCAGCAGCAGATTATCGATAATCAAAATTCACTGGGAAGTGACCGGATTCCAGAGGAATGGAAGACTTATCGGCGAATATTTGTACAACAGCTTCAGTATTATCTTCACCATGACGTTAATCCGAATGAACCTAGCGGGGTTACCTTTACCCGTGAATTTATGGATAATTCGGTTACATTATTTATTCCGTTGCTTATTATGGCGGTGGCCTCAGATTTGGTCTCGGCCGAAAGGACAACTGGAACTATCAAAATGCTGTTGACTAGGCCGGTCAAGCGCTGGAAGGTGCTTTTTAGCAAAATGACAGCACTGCTAATGTTTGTCTCGCTTATCGTACTTTCCACATTTGCAATCAGCTACTTTATCTCTGGTCTCGCCTTTGGTTTTAAAGGCTTTAACATTCCTGTTTTCACAGGCTTTAAAATCAGTGGTGATTCGCTAGATATGTCTACTGTACATGCAGTGCCTCAGTGGAAATATATGCTTATGCAAGGTGGTTTGATTTGGTTCGTCAGCGTAGTGGTTGCACTGCTCGCATTCATGATCTCGGTGCTTGTTCGCAGTACTGCCGCGAGTATAGTAGTTATGATGGCCGCGTTGATTGCAGGTAGTATACTGACCAATATGGCCTCTGCCTGGACAACAGCGAAATATTTATTTATGGTAAATCTTGGACTGACCAGCTATTTGTCTGGTACTCCCGCCCCCATTGAAGGGATGTCCTTGTCATTTTCCATGGCTGTGCTGGCTGTATGGGGAGCCGCTTCGGTGATCATTTCATTCGCCGTCTTTACGAAAAGGGATATTTTGAATTAGAATGAACAAAGTGACCAAAACGTTTGTTTGCATTTCTTAAAAATATAGGAGAGTATAATTTCACGTTATATTCTATCCTTAGGTTTTTGGCAGTAACGGATACCGTTCTTAACAAAAAGGACGGCCAAGCCGTTTCTTCTTAGTATAGAGAAAAGAAGGAGGAGCATGAATGCTCGAACAGATCGATATGTTTGCTGAAGTTTCTAATAACGGCGAGAATGGCCGTACTGGATACGATGCTGACGACATTCAAGTGCTCGAGGGTCTGGTTGCAGTACGCAAACGACCTGGCATGTATATCGGCAGTACGAGTTCTTCAGGACTACATCATTTAGTATGGGAAATCGTAGATAATGCCGTAGATGAGCATTTAGCCAAGTATTGTACAAAGATTGACATACTGCTTCGCAAGGATGGCTCGGTAACCGTTAGCGATAATGGACGGGGGATCCCGACTGGAATGCATAAGACAGGGGTACCTACACCGCAAGTTGTATTTACAATTTTGCATGCGGGCGGTAAGTTTGGTGGATCGGGTTATAAAAAATCAGGCGGTTTGCATGGCGTAGGGGCTTCTGTCACAAACGCTTTGTCTGAATGGCTCGAAGTAGAAATTTATCGTGAGGGCAAAATCCATCGTCAGCGGTTTGAGTACTGGGTGGACAAGAAGGGCAAAGAGCATGTCGGCGAACCTGTAACTGGTCTTGAAATCTTGGGTAACACCAATAAAACTGGTTCGAAAATTACTTTCAAGCCAGATATTCGTGTCTTCCCAAATGGAATTGCTCTGAATTATGACACGCTGGCAGAGCGGGTTCAGGAGATTGCTTTTCTGAATTCCGGTCTGCGTATTACACTGCAAGATGAGCGGAGCAACCGTCAGGATGAATTCTTTTATGAAGGTGGAGCCAGTCAATTTGTGCAGTTCCTCAACGAAGGTAAGGATGTTCTCCATGATGTTATTCATTTCAGTGCAGAAAAGGATGATATCGAGGTAGAAGTAGCTCTTCAATACAACGGAGGCTACACAGAAACCTTGGCTTCCTTCGTAAACTCCATTCCAACTCGCAGCGGGGGCACACATGAGACCGGCTTTAAAACTGCGTACACTCGTGTATTAAATGAATATGCCCGCCGCACGCAATTGCTTAAAGAAAAGGATAAAAACCTGGAAGGTAATGATCTGCGGGAAGGCATGATGGCTGTCATTAGTGTAAAAATGTCCGAGGTTGAATTTGTTGGACAGACAAAGGATCAGCTTGGCAGTGCTTCCGCCCGTAGTGCAGTAGATTATATTGTTTCTGAAAATATGGCGCGTTTCTTGGAAGAAAATCCACAAGTTGCGCAGAGCCTGCTGAAGAAATCGATTCAAGCGTCGAAAGCCCGGGAAGCGGCACGTAAAGCCCGCGATGAGATCCGCACAGGCAAGAAACGCAGCGAAAGCTCGAATCTTGGCGGTAAGCTGTCTCCTGCACAATCAAAGGACGTTACACGTACGGAGCTGTTCATCGTGGAAGGTGATTCCGCGGGTGGTTCGGCTAAGCAAGGCCGTGACTCTAAGATTCAAGCGATATTGCCGCTAAAAGGTAAACCGATGAATCCGGAGAAGGCTAAGCTGCTGGACATCCTGAAGAACGACGAGTATAAAGCAATTATTTCTACGATAGGCGCTGGAATTGGTCCGGATTTCACTGTCGAAGACAGCAATTATTCCAAAATTATCATTATGACCGATGCCGATACCGATGGAGCGCATATTCAGGTGCTGCTGCTGACATTTTTCTATCGTTATATGAAGCCTTTATTAGATGCAGGTAAGGTCTTTATTGCTCAGCCTCCACTTTATAAGTTGACCCGCAAAACGGGTAAGCTGGAGACCGTAAGGTATGCATGGAGTGATGAAGAGCTGCAAAATTACTTAAAGGAATTCGGCAAAAACTTCGAGCTTCAGCGTTATAAAGGGTTGGGTGAGATGAACCCCGATCAGCTGTGGGAGACAACGATGAATCCAGAGTCGCGTACGCTGCTTCAGGTACAGATTGAGGATGCCGCTAAGGCGGAGCGCCGTGTTTCAACACTTATGGGTGACAAAGTCGATCCACGTAAACGCTGGATTGTTGAAAATGTCGATTTCACCGAAATTGTAGAGTAATGTCAGTGCTGCAAGTGACGATAATCCCGATTTTCTAAGAGTTTGGTGATTTATGGGACCTAGAAGATTTTTGGAACTGTAGGAGCGATAGTGCCCGGAATTCCAAAAATCCCTGAAGTACCCGAGAATCACCACACTATTTTAAAACGGGCAGTTTGAGGAACAGAAGGTGAGCAAAGTGAGTAGTTTATCAGAACAATTTTTGCCGGCATTTCTGGAAGAGGTCGTCGGTGACCGCTTTGGTCGGTATTCCAAATATATTATTCAGGACCGGGCAATCCCCGATGTCCGTGATGGACTTAAACCCGTGCAGCGCCGGATTCTTTACGCGATGTACGACTCCGGCAACACACCTGACAAGCCATACCGCAAGTCAGCCAAAACCGTCGGAGATGTAATGGGTAATTACCATCCACATGGTGACTCCTCTATTTACGATGGTATGGTACGTATGGCACAGCCTTGGAAGATGGGGCATGTGCTAGTTGACGGTCACGGCAACTGGGGCTCCATGGACGATGACCCAGCTGCGGCAATGCGTTATACAGAAGCACGGCTGTCTCCCATTGCAATGGAGATGATGCGTGATATCGAGAAGCGGACCGTCTTGTTTAAAGATAACTTTGACAATACCGCCAAAGAGCCTGTTGTGGTTCCTTCCCGGTATCCGAATCTGCTCGTAAATGGCACGAGTGGGATTTCTGCGGGTTTTGCTACTGAAATTCCGCCACATAATCTGCGTGAAGTAATTGACGCTTGTATCGCAGTGATGCAGAAGCCAAATATTGAGCTGGAAGAAATTATGACCTTTATGAAAGGTCCGGATTTCCCTACAGGCGGCACGATCATGGGCGGAGACGGCATCATGGATGCTTACCGCACAGGTAAAGGCCGTATTTACCTGCGCTCCAAGACAGAGATTGAGAATATGCGGGGCGGCAAGCAGCAAATCGTGATTACGGAAGTTCCATTCCAGATTGTAAAATCACGGCTGGTTACTTCCATGGAGAATATTCGGCTGGAGAAAAAGATCGATGGCATTGCCGAGGTTCGTGATGAGAGCGGCCGTGAGGGATTGCGGATTGTAGTCGAACTCAAAAAAGAGGCTGATGCTCAAGGCGTGTTGGCCTATCTGCTCAAAAAAACCGATCTTCAAATTACCTATAACTTCAATATGGTTGCTATTGTTAACAAAGCGCCTCAGCAGCTTGGTCTAAAAGCCATCCTGGAAGCTTATATCGCGCATCAGCGTGAAGTTGTGACTCATCGCACCCAGTTCGATCTGGAACGCGCAGAAGACCGTGCTCATGTCTTAGAGGGCTTAGTTAAAGCACTGAACATTCTGGATGAGGTTATCGCTGCGATCAAAGCGTCGAAAAACCGTCAGGATGCTCAGAACAATCTCGTATGGATGTTCGGCTTCAGTGAACGCCAAGCCGATTCGATCCTTACTTTGCAATTGTATCGTCTGACCAATCTGGAGATCACTTCACTCCAGAAAGAGTTAGATGAAATGATGGCAAAGATTACACATCTGCGCGGCATTTTGGAAAGCGACAAAAAGCTAGTTTCTGTAATCCGTAAGGAACTGCTGGAGATTCGCGACAAATACGGCATTGATCGCCGTTCTCTGATCCAAGGCGAAGTAGAGGAGCTCAAGGTTAGCCTTGAAGCGCTGGTCAACGCGGAGGATGTGCTAGTTGCTCTTTCAGCAGATGGTTATATTAAGCGGACTGGTATGCTTTCCTTCACCCGTTCAGGTGGGGAGCGTCATACCTCAGGCGTCAAAGAAGGTGACCATATCGTCAGGCTGCTGGATGTGAATACCCGTGACAGTCTGCTGGTATTTACCCGCAAGGGGCAATACTTCTTGCTTCCTGTGCACCAGATTCCGGAGTTTAAATGGAAAGAGCCTGGTACAGCGATTGTGAATGTCATTGGATTGTCTAAAGGAGATGGAATCGTTAGTGTGATTCCGGTTAATAATCTAGATGATCCGCAGCAAAGTCTTGTGTTCGTCACCCGTCGGGGTCAGGTGAAGCGTACAGAGCTCAAGGAATACTCTACAAGCCGTTCTGGAGCTGTAGCGGCCTGTAAGGTAGCCGAGGGTGATGAGATCATTACAGTGGCTTCCAGTACGAATGACAAGGACATTGTGCTGGTTACCCGTGAGGGAATGAGTATCCGATTCCATGAGAATGAGGTTAACCCTATGGGTCGCGTTGCATCTGGTGTAAGAGGAATTCAGCTGCGCGAGGGCGACGAGGTGATTTCCTGCTTCTGGGTCAGCGAAGATGAAGGCGAAATCCTTGCTATTTCTGATATTGGTTATGCGAAACGTTCATTACTTGTGGATTATCCATCACAAAGCCGTGGTGGCAAAGGAATGCCAACCTTCGAATTCAAGGAAGGCAAACGAATACGTCCAAATGGCAGCAGGTTAGCAGGGGCTTTCTATTGCAAGGAGCCATTAGAACTGAATGCCGTTACTCGTGAGAATGCCCACCATACGTTCTCCTCTGAATCAGCGCCGCTGGGCGAGCGTCGTTCTACAGGCAAACAGATTGTAGCTGTGGAGAAAAAGGATGAGATCATAAATCTTTTCCCATCAGTTCATTAAAACTAGCGATTAACAAGTGATTTTATAACGGCGTTTAGTCCGCTCTTTTGGAGGGTTGACTAAGCGTCGTTTTTTATTTTTTTATGCTGAAGGTCCGGCAGATTTATTTTTTCTTCTTTTGCAGGAAATGGAAGTTGTTTCGCGAAAATGTAGATATACCGGATAGAACCGCGAGGAAAGGAAGGAATAAGTGTGCATGCTTCTGAATTCAGTAAAATTTGGCATAAGATTTTAAAAGATTATAAATTACATATGGACAGTAATCTTGCTCCAACGCTGACGGATGCCCAACTTACTGTACTTGAACTGCTTCAGGAACGCGACGCGATGAAGCCTTCTGATCTGGCTCCACATTTGGCGACCAGTCCTGCAGCGGTTACGATGTTACTTGATCGGATGGAGAAGCATGAGCTTATTGTGCGGGAAAGAGATGCTTCGGACCGGCGGATTGTATGGGTGAGCATAACGGAGACTGGAAAGGAAGAAACTGCACGTGGTCTAAAGATCCGCAGTGATTTTTTTGCGGAAGCGCTTGATCCGATCTCCTCTCATAACCAACAGTTACTGCTCTACTTAATGGGCAAAATGGTTGTTACAACTACACCGGAGGGTTCTACACCTTGAAGCAAATAGCTTTGCTGTATCACTAGTGCATTTAGAGTATGTAGAAGCATTTAGAGGATGTAGAAGCATTTAGAGTGTTAGAAGTATTTAGAGTATGTAGAAGCATTTAGAGTGTTTTAGAGCAATTAGAGGCACCTAGATGAATCTAGATGCATTTAGTTGTATTTTGTACAGCTATTGTTTGCTAATTACTCGATTGATGAAATATAACTGTATTTTATACAACTATTTTCTTGATTTACTTCTCTTTTTGCAGTTTCCCTGATTTTTAATTGTAAAAAGTACACTTAAAATCCGATCTACTGCTTTTTTATTCGGAATAAGTGTATAGAATGCAGTTATCTTACTTTTCATTTCAGATTCCATCTAGGATCCACTGCTGAACCACTGCTGAACCACTGCTGAACCACTGCTGAACCACTACTGATCCTCAGCTAAACTGAGCGGGTTACCGTTAGCTAAGTTCAGGCTGGAAGGGATGTTTAATCTCGAAAGGATGTTTAATCTCAAAGGGATATTCAATGCCCGGCTGGAATAATCGGACTAAGCATATCCTGCGGAGCTAGGAAGAACACTTCAGCGTGCGTGGACCCTCTTCCCATAGTCTGTTCAAGTAGCAGACGCAGAACCAAAAACGAGGCAGTGATTCTCCACTAACCGGAGAATCACTGCCTCGTTTTTATCGTTTCAATGCCTAGAAACGGCTGCTTTAGAACAGCCCTTTTTTTAGTGTTTCACGCGGCCACAAATCCCAAGGATGGGTTTGTGGGGGCAGAGAGAGGAGTTCCACTTCTTCTTTAGTAACAGGGTGAGGGAATCCTACAAGTGCTGACCATAACGCAATTTGTTGCCCCGGTCTGTTCACTGAAGCCCCGTACTTCTGATCACCGTATAATGGGCAGCCGATCGAACTTAGCTGCACCCGAATTTGGTGGGAACGCCCTGTAAGTAAATCAATCTTAAGCAGGCTGTATCCTTCTGCACTGTCAAGCACTGTGTAATCCAGAATTGCTTCCTTGCCGCCGGGAGTTCCTTTTCGAACCACAGTGACGGTGTTACTCTTTGCGTCTTTAAGCAGCGTATCTGTAAGACGGCCACGAGTGGCTGGCGGTTTACCATGCACGACTGTTAAATACACCTTATGAAAGCCGTGAGTACGGACACTCTCGGATAGTCTTGAAGCCGCTTTGGAAGTCTTGGCAAAAATCATTGCCCCCCCAACTGGTCGGTCCAAACGGTGGACCAGACCTATATAGACGTTGCCGGGTTTGTTGAAACGTTTCTTCACATCTTCTTTCAACAGGTTCAGCAGGTCAGGATCGCCTGTTGCATCCTCCTGAACAGGAATATTCACGGGTTTTACAATCCCCAGAAGATGGTTGTCTTCGTACAACACTTCAAAGCGTTGTGATCCGCCGCTTACAGCCTCGTTGTTGCCGGAACTATGCTGTGTCATGGCTTACGCCTCCCAGCGACCCAGGATACCACATGGCAGGTTCATGCCGGAGGAGGTGATCGGAAGACCGATTTCGCCGGAGGTAAGCTTTCCGCCATAACGTTTGCCCATGGTCATGGACAACATGTTGCGCAGTACAGTTGGAGAAATACCAGTGGTGTAGGAATTAATGAGCATGAACAAAGGGTTGTCGCTCATAATCTCCATACAGCTCTCAAGGAAAGGGTACAAGCTTGATTCAAGCTTCCACATTTCTCCACCAGGTCCTCTTCCGTAAGAAGGAGGGTCCATAATAATCGCGTCATATTTACTGCCGCGGCGTTGTTCACGTTGTACGAACTTGAATACATCATCCGTGATAAAGCGGACTGGACGTTCTCCAAGACCAGACAGCTGAACGTTTTCTTTCGCCCACTGCACCATACCTTTGGCTGCATCCACGTGAACGACAGACGCACCGGCACTCGCCGCTGCCACAGTAGCTCCACCTGTGTAAGCAAAAAGATTCAGCACTGAGATTGGACGGTTAGCCGCTGCAATCTTGTCCATCATCCAGCTCCAGTTGGCTGCTTGTTCAGGGAATAGTCCTGTATGCTTGAAGTTTGTAGGACGTAAGTGGAATTTTAATTTACCATAGCTAATCTTCCAATCGTCCGGAATGGTTTTTTTCATTTCCCATTGTCCGCCACCAGCGGAGGAACGGTGATAATGTCCGTGCACATCACGCCATTTAGCGGTCTCATTATTTAGAGGCCAAATAATCTGTGGATCAGGACGACGCAAGATAATATCGCCCCAGCGTTCGAGCTTTTCTCCACCGCCTGTATCAATTACTTCATAGTCTTTCCAATCGCTCGCTATATACATGATTTAATCCATCCTTCAAAAAAATTCATTTAGCCTTTATTGTACAACATTTCACCTGATTGCTACAAACAAATTACGCCTCAGCCAGCTTCACCAATTATTTTGTCCAATGCTAATGAGGTGTATAATATTCCCATGCTTATGCGGCTATTCAACTGGTGCTGCAAGACTTGATTGTGTATGATCAGATAGTAGAGTTCTTACCCTATTTACGATCGGAGAACTAAAGCTATGTTCAATCTCTCACCGCTGTATTTCCCTATAACTGCAAAACCCAACCACACTAGTGAGTTTCTGCCCAGCCATGCCTTGCAGCCGTTTATTCGCTGTTTTTGGGGTTCTGTAGATGTGGAGTCTATACAACAACCTGAGACGGAGACAATAATTCCGGATACCTGTATGGATATTATTTGGGATTTGGATAGAGAATCAGGCAATACAAACACTTTTTTCTCCGGTATCAATGACACTCCATTTGAAGTCTCTTCAGACGGAAAGCCAGGGGGGAGTTCAACCTTTGGTATCCGGTTTCATTTCTGGGCGGTTCATTTTTTTGCAGATGATCATCTGCGGAATGTCTTGAATGCACATGTCGATGTAGAACATTATTTTGGCACTTTTAAAAAAGAGCTTGGTCATCTATTGGAGAAAGTAAACTCGATGGACGAAAGGATTGCAGCCGCTGAAGCCTATCTGCTTCGTCGTCTTGAGCGTAGAGGGCGGACTAACGATCGGATGATGAACGCAGTCTATACTATGGTAAAACAAAAAGGGATTGTGACCTCTGAGGATTTGGAGACCAGTTCTAATTTAAGCAGACGACAACTTGAACGGCTTTTTCAAGAATATATAGGTGTATCGCCCAAAAAAACAGCAGATCTCGTGCGGTTTCAGAATGTATGGCGGGAGATGTGTCATTTACCTGGGCAGACAAAGAATATGCAGGATCTTATTTTCGCGTATGGTTACAGTCACCAGTCCCATTTTATCAATAATTTCAAAAAATATGCAGGAAGAACCCCACTTGAAGCCTTGGTCTATGCAGGCCGAAGAATGTCGTAATTTTGCAATACAAAGCGTGTTAACCTTGTTAGACTAAACCCATGTAAGAAATGAGACATATTATGAAAATGAGAGGGGACAAGTTATGATTTCGTCTTTTGAAGGGACTAACATTTACACTAAAGATAC
Organism: Paenibacillus sp. FSL F4-0097; assembly: GCF_038593125.1. NCBI lineage: Bacteria > Bacillati > Bacillota > Bacilli > Caryophanales > Paenibacillaceae > Paenibacillus > Paenibacillus sp. FSL F4-0097. The sequence goes on along the minus strand of NZ_CP151965.1, from coordinate 4,539,730 downwards.
TGCGGCGTCAGCTAAATTTTATACGGAGGTACTGGGAATTCCTATGCCTTTCGAAGGCTACGGTAATTTCGACGGGGCAAAGCTTGGTTTTGACAAGAAACAGCCGGGAATTATTATTTGGGATGCTGCAAAGTGGGAAAATCTTACGACAGGTTTTGTTAATTTAGTATTCGGCTGTGATAATCTTGATGAGACATACGAGCAGTTGAAAGCTAAGGGACTGGATTGTCAGCCACCTGTTACGATGGAATATGGCGGTAAAGAAATGAATTTTCGTGATCCTGATGGGAATCACATAACCTTGCTGGAAGGTGCTTATTAAGCTTCTTTTTAAGAAAAATGAGACGGAGCGCAAACTTCAACCGTGTGTAATAACGGGGAGTTTGCGTTTTTTTAACTTTATTTATTGACAATGATAATCATTATCAAATAGAATGAGGTGAAGCGTATATGATTTAAATTTAAGGTGTTAGTAGGGGAGGAACAGGAGTTTATGGCTAAAGTGCTTGTGGCATATGCTAGTTTAACTGGCAACACTGAAGAAATGGCTGAATTGATTGTAGAAGGAATACGCCAAGCAGGCGGTGAGGCTGTTTTGAAGTCGGTCACTGAATGTAATGCGATTGAGATAAAATCATATGAAGGCGTTCTGCTAGGGGCATATACTTGGGGAGACGGAGAGTTGCCGGATGAATCTCTTGATTTCTATGAGGAGATGGATGAACTTGATTTGACTGCCATGAAGTCAGCAGTTTTTGGTAGTGGGGATACAGGCTACGCCATTTATTGTGGGGCAGTGGATGTTATCGAGGAGAAGTTAAAGGAGCGTGGAGCAGTCATTTTGCAAGATAGCCTAAAGATTGAGTATGGCCCTAATGCTGCCGAAAAAGAAGCCTGCCGTCAATTCGGCCGTCAATTTATCGAAGTCTGTATGGCGGTAACCTAAGATGGGTGGGCCAGTGGGAAGTTGGTTTAACAAACCAAGGGATGTACATACCCCTCCGTATAAACGGCTGCACGATTATCGCATGGAGCATATTATGCTGGGCGGGACTGAGAATTTAGCTAGCGGAGCTCCAGCGACGGGGCTCCCACGCTGGCGCCAGCAGGTTCATTATGCTGTGGGGCATACACTTAATGACTTCTATAGTCTGCTGCCGGAAGTGCGAAGAGAGACACCTATACAATTTCTGTTAGAACGCCGGTGGCCTCCTAGGGGAGATGCTTTTCCCTCCCTTTTGCAATATTGGGATATCAAAACGAGTGTAGCTGATGAGCTTATGCGTATCGTTTCAAGCAATCATCTACAGGAGATTCCAGTGATGTTATATGAACAGTGGCATGTCCCAGTTCCAGCGCTGAATTTGGAGTTATCGATGATTACGCAGCTGGCTTGGAACTCTTCAAAAAGTGGCCGGAGCGTGAACATTCAGAAGTTTATGGTTAATGGCAATGAGGATATCATCACTGGATTTATGCATATGGCCAATGTTTTTTGCCATCATGCTTATGGTGAGCCAGCGGAGACCGTGGAAGTTTTCTCGCTGCTGGATGGACGTAAATACTGCTTTGCTGGAGAGGCAATCTCGCTTATGGAGTCACTGGATTATGTGCGTTTGTTATCCGTATTTCTTGAGCGTGAAGTGTTAGCTGACGGTTCCTTAAGCTGCAGCGATCGTAGAAATGAGAGAGGCGAAGCGAATTATTTACTATAATAAATATAGACCTCCTTATCTGCAGGTTAGAACACCAGCAAGTAAGGAGGTCTTATTGTTACTGCTTTATTAAAATCTCAAGAGTTAGGTCGGGGGATTAGCCGATAAATCGGTAATAATCCTGTTTATTCTGAATGACAAAGCCGCAGCTCTCATACAGCTTAAGTGCATTGGGATTATCCAGTGCGACCTCCAGATTTACACCATTATAATTTTGGCGCTCTCGTTCGATGGTCTGAAGAAGGGCGCTGCGGCCAATGCCAAGCCCACGTAGCTTTTTGTCGACTGTAAATCCATAGATCCAGGATTCATTATCTTCAGTCCACACTCGCATTTTCCCAACAGGCCTGCCGTCCATCTCGATCATAATATTCTCTTGCATACCTTCCTGTTTGTGCAACTCATACTGCTCGGCAGCATCTTCTGTCTTCATATCAAAACCTCCACAATCCAGTTCGACCAGAATGTGTGCCTCTTCTTCACGAGCTGGCCGTAAGACCACAGTCCCTGTTGCTGAGCTAACATCAGAAGAAACCATGGAATTCCCATCCCATTTCATTTGATATTCAGCGTGATTGAACTGTAGAGGCAAGGTTTGCAGGAAAGCAGTTCCAGATGAAGAAGCGGCGGGTGCATTTAGAAGAAGAGTAGAGACTTTATTGCGTTTGATTATGGTTTGTGCTCGGTTCCACAGAGAGGTGAAGATTCCGCGTCGACGGTAGCCTGGCCGAACCATGCCACAGACCTCCATATCGCTTCCAAAACCATAGAGTCCCAAGAAACCGACCAGTAATTCGTCCTCATAAGTCACAAGCCATTCCGTATCACCTGCGCTTGATGGCTGGCGGAGCATATCCCAATTCAGTTTTAATGAGATTCCTTCATATTGCTCACAGCGTTGTTGCAATTCCTCAATATTCTTAAAAGTGTCGGCAGTCGTCAAACCCGTTTCCCCCTAAAGTGTATTTGAACTATTATAAGTTCGCATAGTTACTAAAAAAGCTTCGCGGAAACGGGAGCAGGTTTTAAGCTCTCCCGCCAGTATTCCCGCTCAGCACGTCTTTGTACTCCGGGTGCTTCTCAAATTGATGCGCAGCATAGGAGCACACGGGTACAATTTTTAAATTCTCATTCCGAGCCTTGTCCACAACAGCACGTACAAGCTCTTGTCCAGTACCTTGACCGCGCAGTTCTTCGGAGACACGAGTGTGGTCAATGACCAATTCCCCGGTTTCTTTATCCAAACTGTATGTGATTTCGGCAAGGTCCTTACCGTCATTAGCAACAAAAAAACGTCCGTTTTCATTTTGAATTTGCATCTTATGGCTTCACTCCTAATTAGTTATTGCCTATATTTTACTACCATGAATTGCAAAAAGCGAGGAACGAACCAGATTGATTGTTCTTCGGGCTGAATGTTGCTTTCCTTGTTACCCGTGGATCGCTGCGCTGTATTTTTTGTTCATGTGGGCAACTTGGTCAAGCAGAATATAGCAAGTGAGAGTTAACTAACTTCAAGTATTTGTTTTGGTAAGCTGAAAACTGGGAACGCTGGGAACGTTGGGAACGCTGGGAACCCCCGGAACCCCCGGAACCCCCGGACCCCCGTAACCCCGAAATGCCAGAACCCCGTAACCCCGTAACCCCGTAACCCCGGAATGCCGGAACCCTGGAACGCCGGAACCCGTAACCCTGGAATGCCGTAACCCCGTAACCCCGTAACCCCGTAACCCCGTAACCCCGTAACCCCGTAACCACGAACTTCCGAACCCTTGGTTTTCCTATCCGCAGAACCTTTCGGACCCAGCTGACGCTATCTGCACATATTTAGCCGTTTGAGCAAAGTTTCGGACACCAGTGCAGCTATTCCTTATGAATAGGCTCGAAATAGGCATTTATAGTGTCAATAGCGCCTATGGAGTCCGATTGCTCACAAAAAATGGGATAATACTGCGAATAACGTCAACTGTGTCCGATAGCGTAGGATACTAATCCTTAGCAGAAGCTTACGGACCAGAGTCCTAATTCCCCACTGATGCTTTCGGACTCAGCAGACGCTATTTGCACATTTTTAGTCTTTTGAGTAAATTTTCGGACATCATAGCAGCTAATTCTTTGGAATAGGTACGAAATAGGTGTTTTTTATGCCAATAGCACCCATGGAGTCCGATAGCACGCAAAAAAGAGGATAATACTGCGAATAAGGTCAACGTGTCCGATAGGTTTCCGATAGCGTAGGATCCTAATTCTCCGCAGAACCTTTCGGACCAGAGTTCTAATTTCCCACTGATGCTTTCGGACCCAGCAGACGCTATTTGCACATATTTAGCCGTTAGAGTAAATTTTCGGACCCCAGTGCAGCTATTCTTCTGGAATAGGCATGAAATAGGTATTTTTAATGCCCATAGTGCCTATGGAGTCCGATAGCATGCTGAAAAGGAGATAATACTGCGAATTAGGTCAACTGAGTCCGATAGAGCTGAGTCCTGATCTCCCGCTGAAGCCTACGGACCCAGCAGACGTTATTTGCATAAGTCAACTGTGTCAGATTGCGTAGGAACCTATTCCTCCGCAGAAGCTTGCGGACCAGAGTCCTAATTCCCCACTAATGCCTGCGGATCGAGCAGACGCTATTAGCACAAGGTCAACTATGTCCGATAGCGCAGAGTCCTGATCTCCCGCTGAAGCCAGCGGATCGAGCAGACGCTATTAGCACAAGCTCAGCTGTGTCCGATAGCGCCCACGCTCGCGGAAATGACAGCTAAACCAGCGTGCAATGCAGAAAATTCGGTGCTGAAACAGCAGCTAATGAATTTTTATACACTCCCGTTTATAGAGTAGCTTGCGTATTCTCAGGATAATACAATAAGATTAAGAGAATATCTCACTACTGAAAAGAACCGCTAGCAGGAGGAATCATTGTGGAATACAAGGTTGAGGTTGAATTTGGATCGATTTATGAATTGTTGAACAGCTTACATACTTATCTCTGCAAAAAATCCTATAAGAAGATTGATTTAGGGGTAGCGTGGGCTAATGAAATTGAAAGCACGCTCAGTGAAGAGCTGTTATCCCGTCTGAAAGAAACCGAACTAAACAATGAGTGGAAAATGTTGAATCTGCTCATTTACTGTTGTCCATTTAAAGATGATGTAGACAGGGTGTTGAACTGGATTGAAGGGTTATCGGTTGGTGAGTTATATGAGACCTTATCAAAGTATGTAAAGGTATTTCCAAGCCATATGGAGGATTACCGTAACCGCGTAGTATTTTTACTTTCCGAGTGGAACCGCCAGTACTTTAGCCAATGCAATCCTGCGATTTTGAGCAAACTGCAGCAGCATGCGGATTCGAAGAACACGGAGCTTAATGAACTGGACACTGCGGATTTCGTGAACAAGACGACCAACGGATTTTACTTCATGCCTACGGATGGGCTTAAGAAGCTCGTACTGATTCCACAGTATCATTTTCAGCCTGCTAATATTATCTATTGCTATGGGGAATTAACGATCTGCCATTATGCGGCGTGGATATCGATGGAGAATGAGGAAATCTCCCCTTTTATGTACAGAGCGATCCGTAGTCTGAGTGAAAAAAGCCGGCTAAAAATCCTCCAAGCCCTTAGTGATGGCCGTAAGACGTTTACCGAAATTGTTAAGCATGCGGGGATCTCGAAGGGGATTGTGCATGATCATATTTTTAATCTTCGTTGTGCAGGTTTGCTTCATGCCTATATTGAAGGAGAGAATGTCACCGGATACAGTCTGCGTCTTGAAGGTATTCATCGGATGAACGAGCAGCTATTCGAGTATTTGAAATAATGATTTCGAAAAAAAATAACCGTCTGAAAGCCAGGGCTTCTCTTATGCAGAGAGGGGTTTTGGCTTTTTTATTTGTTTTAATTATCGCCTAATTCTGTTTATGGAGAATTTTTTTGAAGTTCTCTCTTTACAGAACTCGAAAACCTTTCTATAATGAACATCAGATGTTATTCATACTTAACGGGTAGGAATTATAGTTATTATTCTATCAGAGAGAAAAGGGAGATAGGTACATGAGAAAAAATGCGATTGTAATCACTTCATTACTGCTTACGGGGTCACTGTTACTTTCTGCTTGCGCTAATAACAGTAATAACGAATCCTCATCCGCAAACAATGCGGCTGCAGGCTCCAATTCAACCAATGTGGAAGCAACCACTGCACCAGAGATTGTTCCTGCGGGTGCTCTAAGCGAACCTTTTACTGCCACGGATTTATCCAAACTTCCAGCGGTGGCCCAGAAACGTACAGATACCATTATCGTTGGGCTTACGGACCCAAGCGGAGCGTTCACTCCTTATTTTCAACAAAGTGGTTATGATGGCAATGTCTCTTCACTGCTATACGCTTCTCTCGTAACTGTTGATGACAAAGGCGTTCCAACGCCGGAGCTTGCGGAGAGCTGGGATGTTTCGGATGATCAGCTTACATACACGTTCCACTTGAGAAAAGATTTGAAATTCAGCGACGGTTCACCGTTAACAGCGGATGATGTGGCATTTACATGGACGATCCAATACGACAAATCGTATGACGGTAGCTCCCAGCTTCCATCGCTAAATGTTAAAGGCGGCAAAGCCTATAAGGAAGGTACATCCCCTACAGTTGAGGGCATTAAAGTAATTGATCCACAGACGATCTCAGCAACCCTTGAGCAACCAAACGCAACGGCGCTGGTACAGCTCGGCTCGAATGTACTATCGAAAGCTTACTATGGCAAGGACTATAAAATTGGAAATCTTGAATACATTAAAAAGCTGCATGAGAAGCCACTTGGCGATGGACCTTACAAGCTGGAAAAATTTATTCCAGGTCAAGAAGTGCGTTTTGTAGCGAATGAGAATTATTTCAAAGGTAAACCAAAGACGGAGCATTTCATCTACAAAACTACGGAAGGCGACGTATGGCAGTTCGTAGAAACTGGTGAAGTGGACTACGCTTCCTTTAGTGCGACAGACGAGAATATCGAGAAGCTGAAAGCACTTGGTTTTGTGAATATTATTCCATACACTCCAAGTACCTATGGTTACTTGCAAGTTAACCTCAAGCATGAGCAGCTCAAGGATAAGCTTGTACGTCAAGCTATTGTGTACGGTTTGGATCGTCAGAGTATTTATGTGGATGCAGCACAAGGTGCAGGTTCTATTGCCAACATCCCGGCATCGCCGATTTCCTGGTCTTACACTGAGGAAGGTATTAATCCTTACAAATATGATCCGGAAAAAGCAAAACAATTGCTCGATGAAGCTGGCTGGACGGTAGGCGCGGGGGGGATCCGTGAAAAAGATGGCAAACCGCTGAGCATCCATTACCTCGGTTCGAAGAGCAAAAACACAGATATTTTCATCGCTGTAGCTAAAGAGAATTTTGAAGCGCTGGGTATCGAATTCCAGCCTGAGGTTTTCGCAGACTTTAACTCACTGGTATCGAAAGTAGAAGGTGGGGACTATGATCTCGTATCCTTCTCCACAAGCATGTTGACTGATCCGTCTGACGGGTTCATGCAATTCTTCGATGGAGAAATCACGGATTATGACAATCCGAAATTCCTAGAGCTGTACAACAAAGCCTTGGCCACTACTGATATTGAGGCACGCAAAGCGGTATATAAAGAGCTGTATCAGCTTTTCAATGATGAACTGCCTATTATTTTTACAAGTTATAAAAAGACAGTATACGCCTATAACGGACGTATTGAGAATCTCTCGGTCAGCCCGTTCATCGGTCTTGCTGGCAGTCTGCCAACTTGGAGCCTGAAATAAATAAACCAGTGTCCCCTGCCCTGACTGGATTCAAGGGCAGGGGACGAATCATAAGGAGTCTGTCATGAGCGCTTATTTATCGAAAAGACTGTTGTACATGGTCATCATCTTATTTGCGGCATCATTATTGATCTTCTGTCTGTATGCTTCAACTCCCGGTGATTTCATAACCGGAAATATTAAATTGACCGCTGAACGCAAAGCTGAGCTTCGTGAAATCTACGGCTTAAACAAGCCTGTGCTTGAACGGTATGGGATCTGGATGAAGAATGCGCTGCATGGTGATTTCGGGTATTCCTTAGCTCAACAAAAGCCTGTGCTGCAGCTTTTTAATGATTATATTTGGAATTCCTTTTTGCTGGCTGCCGTATCTACGTTTCTAACGTGGGTGATTGCGGTCATTATTGGCGTCATCTCTGCCTATAAGCAATATTCCTGGTTCGATACACTAGTGATGATCGCTATATTTGCAGCAATGTCGCTGCCGTCATTTTTTATAGGCTTATTCCTGATCAAAATCCTGGCCGTCGATCTCAAGTGGCTGCCTCCAGGTGGAATAATCACCACGGGTAGTAATGCTACGGGTTTGGCTTACTTTAAGGAGATCGTAATGCATATGACCCTTCCGGTTGTAGTTATGACCCTTCTGGGATTAGGTTCGCTCACCCGTTATTTCCGCAGCAATATGATTGATGTCTTAAAACAGGATTATATCCGTACGGCACGCGCCAAAGGCCTAAAAGAACGCAAGGTGCTCTTTACACACGCCTTACGTAATGCCTTGCTGCCCGCAATTACACTGGTTGGTTTTGAGCTTCCAGCACTATTTGGCGGATCACTTATTATTGAGAAAATATTCAATTGGCCTGGGATTGGCCAACTGTATATGCAGTCCTTCGGACTAAGGGATTATCCTTTGCTGATGGGCTTTACGATGTTTATTGCCATACTTACCGTCATAGGAACGTTGCTTTCGGATGTTTTGTACCGGATTGCCGATCCTAGAGTTCGGCTATAGAGAGGAGGAAGCTGACGTGGCAGTTCAAAGTAATGTAGCTGGGATCGCGAAGCCGCAGACCACCAAAGGAAAATCCTCTTTATTCCGGCAATCCATGCGGAGGTTGCTGAAGAACAAGCTGGCGGTATCCGGATTTGTGGTGGTGATCTTTATGTTTGCGCTTTGTTTTATTGGTCCGCTGTTCTCACCTTATACGGATAACAAAATTAATATGGCTATGATGAACAAGGCACCCAATATGAAGCATTGGCTGGGCACTGATGCATTGGGCAGAGATATTCTGACCCGGGTAATGCAGGCGGGGCGCATTTCACTGACCGTAGGACTAGCATCAATGGTTCTTTCGGTGTTTATCGGTGCTCTTTTGGGGGCTATTGCTGGGTATTACCGCGGTATTGCCGATCAAATCATTATGCGGATTGCGGATCTTTTATTGACGGTCCCGAGTCTGCCACTGCTCTTTATTTTTGGTGCGTTATTATCGGAGTGGAAGATTCCAACGGATTATCGGATGTATATCGTTATGCTGATGCTTAGTATTGTTAGCTGGCCGGGTATGGCACGTATGGTACGGGGGCAAATGCTTAGCCTGCGTGAACGTGAGTTTATGCAGGCGGCGGTAGTATTAGGCCTCCGTGATCGGCGTAAATTATTTAATCATTTGCTGCCGAATATCGTTCCGTTGCTGATCGTTATGGCTACCCTTAACATCGGTGGCGCTATATTGAGTGAATCGGTTCTTAGCTTTTTTGGGCTAGGTGTTATGCCGCCAACTCCAACCTGGGGCAATATGATTGATGCTGCGAATAATATGATCGACTTTCAGGATCGGCCGTGGCTGTGGATTCCACCAGGGTTATCGATTTTTGCGACAGTGATCGCGATCAATATCTTTGGAGACGGACTCCGGGACGTGCTTGATCCTAAACAGAAGAGGTAGGTGACCCTCAGATGAGTGATTTAATGAATATAGACGGTCTAAGTACATACTTCTTCACGGAAGAAGGAAAAGTGAAAGCCGTTGATGATGTAAGCTTCCGTGTTCGCGAGGGAGAGACGGTATGTATCGTTGGAGAATCGGGCTGCGGCAAAAGCGTGACCGCGATGTCCATCATGGGGCTTGTTGAGGAACCCGGGGGCAAGGTAGCCCAAGGGAAAATTGATTTTCAGGGTGAGGATTTGTTGAAAATGGACAAAAACACACTGCGAACCATCCGCGGGAATGAAATCGCGATGATCTTTCAGGAGCCCATGTCCTCCCTTAATCCTGTAATCAAGATCGGTGAGCAAATCATGGAGCCGCTGATTGTACATCTGAAGATGAACAAGAAACAGGCGCGTATCCGGGCGATTGAACTGATTAAGCAGGTAGGCATATCACGACCAGAGCAAATTGCTGATAGTTACCCGCATGAATTAAGTGGAGGTATGCTGCAGCGGATCATGATTGCTATTGCCATTGCCTGCAGTCCAAAACTTTTGATTGCTGATGAACCGACCACGGCGCTGGATGTAACGATTCAAGCGCAAATTCTGGATATGCTGCGTGAAATTAAAGATAGCTCGGGCATGTCCATTCTACTAATCACCCATGATCTTGGCGTAGTGGCAGAGATGGCCGATTATGTGATTGTTATGTATTCCGGAAAGATTGTGGAGGAGGGGGAAGTTGTTGAATTGTTCAACAACCCCAAACATCCCTATACAAAAGGGCTGCTCAAATCGAAGCCGGTAATCAATCAGCGACAGGATGAGCTGTATTCCATTCCAGGTCAAGTGCCAAATCCGCTTGAGCTGGTGCCCTCTTGTTATTTTCATGACCGCTGTGAGCATTGCATGCCTGTATGTGTCAGCCAGCAGCCCCTGCTTAAAGAGGTGGCCAGCAGACAAAAGGTAGCTTGCTGGTTGTATGAGGAGGCGGTTGTTCATGCCTGAGGCACTGCTTGAGGTCAATCATTTAAAGAAATATTTCCCTGTTACTAAGGGGCTGCTTAACCGAACCGTTGGGCATGTAAAGGCTGTTGACGATATTAGCATCACACTTCAACCTGGGGAGACGTTTGGGCTTGTAGGGGAATCTGGGAGCGGCAAAAGTACAGTCGGACGGACGATTTTACGGCTAACGGATAAAACGGCAGGTGAGATCAAATTCAAAGGGATAGACATTCACTCCCTGTCTCCTGCTGAATTACGCAATATTAGGCCCCAAATGCAGTTGATCTTCCAAGATCCTTATAGCTCTCTTAACCCACGGGTTCGTATAGGTGATGCCATTGGTGAAGCTTTACTGGATCATGGTTTATGCTCAAGGTCCGAGGTGCGAGATCTGGTGCTTGAAGCGCTAGCGGCTTGCGGTTTATCTTCTTATCATATTGATCGCTTTCCGCATGAATTCTCCGGGGGGCAGCGGCAGCGGATCGGGATCGCCCGTGCGCTTGTTTTGAATCCTGAGCTGATCATTGCAGACGAACCAGTTTCAGCACTGGATGTTTCCATCCAAGCACAGATTATTAATTTATTCAGTAAGCTCCAGCAGAGTCGAGGGTTAACGTATTTGTTTATCTCCCATGACCTGAGTGTTGTGGAGCATTTGTGTTCAAGAATCGGTGTCATGTACCTGGGCTCTATGATGGAGACGGCTTCAAGAGATGAACTGTTTAAGAATCCGCTCCACCCGTATACCAAAGCGCTGCTGTCGGCTGTTCCGATTCCTATTCCAAAGCTGAAAAGGGAAAGGATTGTACTTAAGGGAGATATTCCGAGTCCGGTGAACCCGCCTTCTGGCTGTAAATTCCATACCCGTTGTCCCTTTGCGCAAGAGGTTTGCAGATCTGAAATCCCGGTATTTCGTGATGTTGGCAGTAACCATTTTGTAGCTTGTCATTTAGTTTGATAGTTGTCACAAATATAGCAATGATTTACTCCTAAGACATGAATAATTAATGTTGAATTGTATAATAATACAATTTGACCTTATTTTTGCCTGGGCTCAAAAGTCTTGAGAGGTTTCAAAGCCAGGTCAATGGGGTAATTAGAGAGTGGTTAGGTTAGGCGTACATATCTAATCGGTCTAGTATAAAATCCCTACTTAGGAGGAATCATCGTGAATACAACAGTACGTTTGACAGAAAGATCCGGCTCGACTTCTTCACAGCGCAGAAAAGGCTTTGTACCGGTAGTCGTGTACGGTGCAGGTTCAGATAGCCAGTCCTTTACAGCGGATGCTAAGACAATTTCAGGTATTTTAGCCAGCAACCCACGGGCTGTTCTTACTTTGGAATTGCCAGACTCGGGCAAAAAGAACGTGGTTATTCAAGAAATCCAACGTCAGCCAATATCCAAACAACTGCTGCACATTGATTTTCAGCAGATTGATATGAAGGCCAAATTGGATACAAAAGTAGCGTTCCACTTTACAGGTGAACCAGTAGGTGTGAAGAGCGGCGGTGTGCAACAAATTGAATTGCATGAGCTGGATATTCGCACACTTCCAGATAAAATAGCTGCATCCTTTGAAGTGGATATCAGTGGACTAGATATTGGTGATCAATTGCTGGTATCTGATTTGCCGAAGCATGAAGGCTGGGAAGTATTGACGCCTGAGGACACTTTGATTGTCCGTATTTCACCTCCAGCAGCGCAAGAGCCAACAGAAGAAGATACTGCTGAACCCGCTGCAGCTGAAACTGCTGGCGAAGATAAAGCAGAATAGTATAGAGATAAATAGTAAAGAGCAGATAGAATCCTTATAAAGGAGCTGTCTGCTCTTTTTGTTTTGCCTTCATAAATATGAATTCATAAAAAAAGATGCTGGTCTTTCGTATGGTTTCTCAAATGGCAATTTTGGTTGTTTCGCCTCATTTAGTTAAAAATTTACATAAAATCGTTGACGAACGGGTTTCTAAGCCTGAAAATGAGGACAATTACCATGGTGAAATATTCAAAAGTCCCTGTTGTTGCTGTTTGAAAACGCTTTAGTTTTTATGCTTCAAAGAACTCTCATTGCCTAGTTCATCATGATTAAGAGGAGGAAAGTTATGAAGATGAGGAAGCTGTTTTCGATCTTAATGACAAGTTTGCTGGTGCTTGGGGTAGCTCTACCCTTTGGTGGAAAAGCGAATGCAGATGCTGCAAGTGACGCTTCAAATCGTGCTTTAATCTGGTTGAAAGCCCAGCAGGATGCAACAGCGGGGTATGCTTTTGAGGGACTGGTAGATAGCTTTGAAGATTTCTGGGGACCGAACAACCCCAAACAGATTGTATACACGTATGATCAAGCGGTTGCAGCTATCGCCTTTATTGTAAAGGGTGAACGGACGCGGGCAGAGCAGGTTTTGAACAAAATGCGGGACATTCAAGATCCTTCCGGCTTCTGGCTGAATTCTTATTGGTATAACAACGGCTTCGGAGAAGAAATCCGTAAACATGTAGGACCCGTTGTATGGATGGCAATGGCTGCTATGGCTTATGAGAAGCAATATAATGATACACGGTATCGTCCGATGGCACTTAAAGCACTCGATTGGAGTTTACAGTATAAAAAGGCTAATGGCAGTATTGCAGGAGGATGGAGTGGTTGGAGTAATTCCGATGAGCCTTGGAGCTCAACCGAGCACAATATCGATATTTACCGGGTATTGCAGTATTATGCTTCGGTGGATTCCTCAAAGGCAGCCACTTATAACAGTGCGGCTTCTGGAGTCAAAACCTTCCTGGATAATTATGTGTGGGATGACACTGTCAAACGTTTCAAGGGGGGCTGGAAAAACGATACAAATCTGATCGACCCCAAAATACCTTTAGACGTGAACCCTTGGGGAGTGTTAGCTTTAGGCGTATCCGGGGCCCATAACTACGGCGCAAGCTTAACCTATGTGGAAAATGCCTCCGGCACCCCGGGAACACTAGCAAATCCGCGTTACAAGCAGACGCTTACTTACAATGATGCTGGGAATACGCTCACCGGATACGATTTTGACTGGACAGACGAAGTATTGCCGGCGTATGACGATAACGGAAATCAAATTGGCAATACGGGTGCTGACGTATGGTTTGAAGGAAGCGCATTCATGTCACTCGCTTATTATCTGCAAGGCAATGCCTCAAAGGCAGACGCCATTAATACAGAGATTATTAAAAAACAAGGCACAAGCGGTGCTTCGCTCGGGGGTATTCCCTACTCGCTGAAAGGGTCCAGCAACAGTTATTGGGTGATGGCGCAGCAAAACTGTGTTTCCAGCACAGGCTGGTTAATAATGTCCCTGCACCGGTTTAATCCATTCACAGGTCAATATTTGACGGGTGGTGGTAATACTGGGGATACAACCGCGCCAACCGCTCCCGCTAATCTAACGGTAACCAGTAAGACGGATACAGGAGTTAGCTTAACCTGGTCCGCTTCTACCGATAATGTTGGCGTTACAGGTTATATTGTTTATCGCGGAACACAGCAGGTGTCCACTGTGGGGGGAACTACAGCTACTGTTAGTGGACTTACTCCAAGCACAGCCTATACGTTTACAGTAAAAGCTACGGATGCAGCAGGTAATTTATCCTCCGCTAGTAATACCGCAACAGTTACTACTAATTCCACTGGAGGCAGCGGAGGCGGTGATCATGTGACGGCTGACTTTACAGCAGGGGTAACGAGACTTTCTGCTACAGAGGCGAGTATCTATATTACACCTGTAACCAGTGCTCTTTATGTAGATGTACATTACAAGATTAGCGGTGGTTCCCAGCTTAATTACCGGATGACTAATAACTCAGGAACATGGAAGCAGACGGTGAGTGGATTAAGCGCTGGCAGCAGTATTGAGTACTGGTTCACTTATGAGAAATCCGGCCCGCAATATGATTCAGCACATTATACTTTTGTTCAGTAAGATTAGCAGTTCGTAAAAATCATTCTAAGAGAAGGCTGTTCCATGCTGCCATTTATAAGCGGCGGGGGCAGTCTTTTTTTGTGGGAAAAATAGTGAATAACCGTTAAATCCTTCTCAAGACGGAGGTCTGCTCTTAAGGTATGCTTTAAAATCTTTGGGGGAGACGTTAGGACTCGATGGTCACTAGCGTAGGTAGGTATGAGGTGAGTTTATTTTATTGGTTTTACAACGTAACAGTGTTATGTTACGATGGCTTCAAGGAGTGATAAGCATGGAAGAGGATTTGATCTCGAAGAAGCAGCTATTGGAATTAACCGGTATATCCTATGGGCAATTGTACCGCTGGAAGCGGAAGCAGTTGATTCCAGAGGAATGGTTTATCCGTAAATCTACGTTTACTGGACAGGAGACTTTTTTTCCAAAAGACATGATCTTGTCCCGTATCGATAATATTGTGAATATGAAAGATGGACTTTCTTTGGATGAAATGGCTGATAAGCTGTCAGATAAGGCTTCTTTTGACAGAGTAAGTGTATCTGCTGCGGAAATTATAGAACGTAACATTGTTTCGTCAGTGACACTGGGGAAATTTGGAGAGAGGCTTGGTGTCAAGAATGGATATAGCTTCGATCAGCTCACTTATTTATTGGCTGTAGACCGCCTGCTTAGTGCAGGGGAGATGAATATGGAGGAAGCAGAGCTCCTGTTTCGAACCTTAATGAATAAAGCCTCCAATCTTGAGAGTGAAAGCTGGGAGTTGTTTTTTATCCGCAAAATGGGGGTGTCATCCTTTATTCTGGCTCAGGCACCAGCGGAGTTATGGTTCGATGAAGGGGTAAAGCTGGTCAGTAAAATACTCAGTGCAGATGTAATAGAACAATTGAAAGGTAAGCTTGCTTTTAAGCTTGTTGAATAGGGGGTTACTGTAATGGATAAACGACAGCTGCCGGATCTGATTATAAACGGAGTCAGCGGGGGGGCAGGAGGTACTTATAACAGTGTGCAAATCGATGGTGTAGGCAAAGTAACGGGACCCATCGTGACGCGAATTTTTAAAGGAAATGGGCATATGAATTTGAAGAATGATCTCTCGGCGGAAGAAGCGGAATGCAATGGGACGATGAAAGTGCTGGGACATTTGCGTTTTAACTCCCTAAAGGTGGATGGAATGATTACTGTCGGTGAGAGCTTTCGGGGAGAAAGTTGCACTCTTCATGGAATGCTGAATATCAAGGGTGATTGTGAGCTTGAGGATTTTGCGGGGGAAGGAAGCTTTAGTGTCGGAGGTTTACTTAGTGCAGGACATGTAGACTTCAAACTGCAAGGGCAGGGAAAGGCGCATGAAATTGGTGTGGAGAGTCTAGTGATCCGGCAAACGAATAGTGGAGTCTGGAGCAAAATGTTAAGTGGAATCATCCCTAAATTAAGATCGGAGCTGTGGGCTCGGACTATTGAAGGAGATTTTATTGATTTAGAGTATACAATAGCGGATGTTATCAGGGGCAATATTGTGATTGTAGGGCCAGGCTGTACTATCGAACGGATAGAGTATCGTGATCAGATCACAGTACATCCAGAAGCAAAGGTTGGAAAGGTGGAGAAGATCGGTGAGTGAAGAAACAACTCGGAGTAATTTGAAAATAATAGGCACAACGACCTCAGCGGGAGGCTTCTTTCGGGACATTAAAGTTACTGGGGAAGGTCATTTTGCAGGTGATGTAGATTGTGAGAAGCTGAGCCTGACTGGAAATGCCAGAGTAGATGGAAACCTGCTAATGACCAAAATGAAAATAACCGGTGAGATGACACTTTTGGGTAATCTTGAAGGGGATTCCTTGCGGGGTCAGGGTGAAATTAAAGCAACCTCCGTAAAAATCGACGATATTCATCTTAATGGTAATTTGGAGGTCAATGGTGATTGTGAAGGTGAACATCTGCGTATTTCGGGCGCTCTCAATGTGGCAGGACTGCTAAGTGCGGAGCAACTGGAGATCAATTTATATGGAATAAGTAGAGCGAAAGAGGTTGGAGGCAGTGCTTTAACGATCAAAAAAAGCAAGACCGGAAAATTCCTGCATTTGATGAAGCAGAATCCTAAAGTGCTTTTTGAGGCTGGGCTCATTGAAGGCGATACGATAGAGCTGAATAATACAAAAGCAAATATTGTCAGAGGAGATCGGGTAATCATCGGTGTGGACTGTGAGATTGATACTGTGGAATACCGTAGTGTTTTGGAGATTCACAAGAATGCAATAGTGAGGCATCAAGTGAAGTTGTAACACATAGTTATAGATCTTTTGACAATGGGGAGTGGAATAAATGAGTGCTGCCAAAGCGCCCAATCTGGGCATTGTTATCGCAGGTCTGCTGTTAGGAATACTGATGGCCTCCATGGACAGCACCATCGTTGCTACAGCAATGGGCAATATTGTTGGGGAACTAGGCGGTATGGACAAATTTGTCTGGGTAACATCAGCTTATCTTGTAGCTGAGATGGCGGGGATGCCTATCTTTGGCAAGCTGTCTGATATGTATGGGCGTAAAAAGTTTTTTATTTTTGGGATTATTGTATTTATGGCAGGTTCGGCGCTTTGCGGGACGGCAGATACAATTACTCAGTTGGCTGCTTATCGGGCGGTTCAGGGAATTGGAGGCGGCGCGCTAGTGCCGATTGCTTTTGCCATAATGTTCGACGCCGTACCACTGGAGACACGGGGCAAGCTGGGCGGTGCATTTGGTGCGGTGTTTGGATTATCAAGTATTTTTGGTCCATTGCTAGGCGCATATATCACCGATCATATTGCTTGGCAGTGGATATTTTATATTAACTTGCCGCTTGGACTGTTGGCTTTTGTGATGGTCGTATTCTTTTATAAAGAATCACACGAGCATTCTAAACAACCTATTGATTGGCTGGGTGCGGGCACACTGCTGGGCTCTGTCATCTGCTTAATGTTTGCGTTGGAGCTGGGTGGAAAAGAGTACGCTTGGGGCTCATCGATGATCCTCGGCTTATTTGCAGCTTTTGCTATATTGGCGGCAGTGTTCCTTTTTGTAGAGACGAGAGCGAAAGAGCCGATCATTTCCTTTGCTTTATTCAAAAAAAGACTGTACGCCGTCAGCATTCTGTGCGCGCTATTTAGCGGTGCTGCATTTATCGTGGCCTCCGTATACATTCCTATTTTTATTCAAGGTGTATTGGGGGGTTCGGCTACCAATTCAGGACTTGTCCTGCTGCCGATGATGGTCGGCTCAGTAATTACCGCCACAACGGGAGGATTCCTGATGGCAAAAACCAGTTACCGCAATCTGCTGATACCTACGTTTGTACTTTTGGTGATCGGCACAGGACTGGTAGCAACGCTTACTCCGGAAGCTTCACGTCTCTTGGTTACCTTGTACATGATTTTAATCGGATTGGGCATCGGCGCTTCCTTCTCTGTGTTAAGCACAGCAGCTATTCATGGTCTGACAGCGCAGCAACGCGGCTCCGCCAGCGCAACACTAAATTTCATTCGTTCGCTTGGCATGACCATCGGAATTACCACATTTGGCATTATTCAAAGCCATTATTTCTCGGGCAGTCTAACTAAGTTGCTCACAGCAAATGGAGGAGGAGCTGCTTCTGCGGGGGCTGTGGGGGCTATGGATTTTAAAGATCCGCATTCCCTGCTGTCGCCTGAGACTAGAGCACTCATTCCACCGGAAATTTTGAGCAAAATTACAGAGGGACTTTCCTCTTCCATTGCGAACACCTTCGCTTGGGCGGTTATTCCAGCTGCATTAGCTTTGCTGGCTTCCTTTTTTATGGGGCGTCAGAAAATGGATGCCTCCGCGGAGGGGGAAGTTAAGACGCCCGGGCATTAGGCTGTGGCGGAAGACGTTGGGCATTCGAATAATGAGCGGAAAATAGTGCGTATTATTCGGAATGCAGTGATTGGTGTAAACAAACTATGGTTGTAAAGTGATGGAGCAGCTTCTCATTTGAGAGGCTGCTTTTTTATGTGTGGTTGGGAGTACAAATGAGCATGAACCCTCGAAGTAAGGGAGCTGCGTTGAAGGATGAGTAAATGCGATGAATCCTGGAAATAAGTGCATCTGGATCCGACGGCATGAGGGAATGCGATGAATCCAAGAATGAGTCCGATAGCAGGAGGGAATGCGCTGAATCCTCGAGAGAAGTGTGCCAAAAAATGATGCGTGGAGTGTTTCGGACCGTATAGTCGCTATTGCTGATTTTTGAGCTACTTTTCCGTAGTTTCGGACTGTATAGCTCTTACCGGCATGCGTATGGTCGTATTAGGGCTATATTTGTGTGAATAGCTGCACCTGAGTCCGATAGCTCGAGGAAAAACGCAGAATCCCGGAATAAAGTGCATCTGGGTCCGATAGCAGGAGGGAATGCGGTGGATCCAAGAATGAGTCAGACTGTATGAGTGAATGCGATGAATTCTCGATAGAAGTGTGCCTGATTTCGCTGCATGAATTGTGTTGCGGGCCGTATAGTCGCTATTGCTGATTTTTGAGCTACTTTGCCGTAGTTTCGGACTGTATTGTTCTTATGGGCATGAATTTGCTCATATTTGGACTATATTTGTGTGAATAGCTGCACCTGAGTCCAATAGCATGAGGGAATGCGGTGGATCCAAGAATGAGTCAGACTGTATGAGTGAATGCGATGAATTCTCGATAAAAGTGTGCCTGATTTCGCTGCATGAAGTATGTTGCGGACCGTATAGTCGCTATTGCTGATTTTTGAGCTACTTTGCCGTAGTTTCGGACTGTATAGCTCTTATCGGCATGAATTTGCTCATATTTGGACTATATTTGTGTGAATAGCTGCACCTGAGTCCGATAGCACGATGAAAAGCGCTGAATTCCGGAAATAAGTGCATCTGGGTCCGATGCCAAAACTATGAAGTGTGAAAGACCATAACAAATGAAGAGGACAAAGCGCACCATAGTTGATGTAGCAGACGAAGAGGACAAAGCGCACCATAGTTGATGTAGCAGACGAAGAGGACAAAGCGCACCACAGTTGATGTAACAGACGAAGAGGACAAAGCGCACCATAGTTGATGTAGCGGACGAAGAGGACAAAGCGCACCGTAGTTGATGTAGCGGACGAAGAGGACAAAGCGCACCATAGTTGATGTAGCAGATGAAGAGGACAAAGCGCACCATAGTTGATGATATAAGGAACGAGGAGGGTCTAGTTGCCCATAGCTCCCAAGCGCTCCTTAGAAACCATCTCTTTCAGCGGCAGGATGAGGGGAATTCCCGTCATCCTGCCACTTTTTATAAGCCAAAAGGCATGTAGGCTCTCCATCACTAGACCCACAGTGATTAGGTAGAAAATGGTCGAAATATATGCGAATTTGGTTCACAAGCATCAGACGGTTCTCCAGTGAGGCCGTTCTGTGTTCTATCTCGCCATACATAAAGGTTCTGATACTATGAAAACGTAATCAAAATCTGGGTATAGGAGATTCCGACATGGGGGTACCTTCTGGTGAATTACTTCCCAGCGTCGATCCGGTTCATCGATCCCGCTGGAAGATGAAGAACAAACATAAATTGTTCTTCATGGCTTTTCCGTTTCTTGTTGTCACCTTTATTTTCTATTATCTGCCGATCAGCGGATGGATTTATGCATTTTATGATTTCATTCCCGGAATACCGTTGTCTGACACGCCATATGTCGGGTTGAAATGGTTCAAGACGATTGTATCCAATCCAACACAGACCGCAGAGGTTGTGCGCGTGCTGAAGAACACTCTTGCCATGAGTTCACTTGGACTAATTACCTCGATATTTCCAGTGATCTTTGCGATTTTTCTGACCGAGATTAAGTCAGGCTGGTATCGCAAGATGGTGCAGACGCTAACCACGATTCCGAACTTTATCAGCTGGATTCTGGTATATGCATTGGCTTTCTCGTTGTTCTCCGTTGATAACGGGGTCATCACGCACATTTTAGTGCAGCTTGGAATCGTTGATGAAGGTTATAACTTTTTAGCCTCCAGCTCGAATATTTGGGTCACGATGATTATTTGGTATTGGTGGAAATCGTTAGGCTGGGGTGCCATTCTCTATCTTGCTGCAATCGCAGGCATTGATCAAGAATTGTACGAGGCCGTTGAGGTGGATGGTGCAAGCCGGTTCCGTAAAATCTGGCATATTACCATTCCGGGTCTTGTCCCAACCTTCTTTGTCCTACTGCTGCTCTCCATAGGTAACCTAGTCAATAACGGGATGGAGCAGTACTTTGCCTTTCAAAATGCGATGAATAAAGATTCCATAGAAGTGCTGGATCTTTATGTATACAATATTGCGTTCGCTAACAACTTTCCGTTTGCCACTGCTGTCAGTATGCTGAAGTCGGTCGTCAGTGTAATTCTACTGTTCGCGGCAAACACATTATCCAAGATGGTGCGTGACGAATCTATCATTTAAGGCAGGGGTGATCCCATTTGAGAAAGAAAAAACTAACTTCTGGAGAATTAATCTTTCAAATTATTATCTACACACTCTTTGGATTGTTCACCCTGTCATGCATTTATCCATTCTACTATTTGTTCATTAATACAATCAGTTCGAATGATCTTAGCGCAGCGGGGGATATCAAATTTTATCCAAGGCAGATCCATTTTGATAACTATAGTAAAGTTCTAAGAATCAGTGGTTTAGGTCATGCGGCGACAGTCTCTATTTATAGAACAGTTGTTGGTACTTTGCTCACCGTTGGATCTTCGGCATTTCTTGGGTACTTGTTCACCAAAAAGGAAATGTGGGGCCGGAGTATTTGGTACCGCAGTGTTGTAGTCACGATGTATTTCAGCGCAGGGCTGATCCCATGGTATATCACCATGCATAACTTGCATCTGACTAATAATTACCTGGCTTATATTTTGCCAACTATTATTACTCCTTTTAATATCATTTTGGTCAAAACCTTCGTCGAGGCTATTCCGCCCTCACTTGAGGAGTCGGCGTCAATGGATGGAGCAGGTTACTTCCGGGTGTTCTGGAGTATCATTGTTCCTCTTACAACACCTATCTTGGCTACGATTACGATTTTCTCAGCGGTGAATCAGTGGAATGCCTTTATTGATACGGCGTTTCTAATGACAGATACGAAATACTTTACGCTCCAGTTCTTATTATGGCGTTATTTGAACGAATCCAGCTCGCTCGCGGCCTTAATTCGTAATTCGCCAGATATGGCCGCTAGTGCAGCGAATATGCAGACTCCAACCTCTGTGCGGATGACTGTCACGATGATCGTCGTATTGCCGATTTTGATCGTGTATCCGTTCTTCCAACGCTTCTTCGTCAAAGGAATTATGATCGGTGCGGTTAAAGGCTGATGGGTGGCCGCTCTAGACCAGAACTGGGTTTTCCTCTGCTATAAGCAGAGTTGAACTATAAGTGAAGAGATGAAAGGGAGGGTATAAAACAATGAGATTAAGAAGAGCATCGCTTGTCATGCTATCCGTAATCCTGGTCTTCGTTCTTGCAGCATGTGGCGGGGGGAATAATACGGCTAATTCGGGCAAAAACACGAGCACAGAGAAACCTACGTCGGCTGCCACGAATGCTCCGGCGGAAGAGACAGCAGCACCGGATGACGGAGCGCTTGATCATTCCAAGCCGCTGAAGCTGACTGTATTCTCAACAACCGCTAACTATGCCGGTCCACAGACCGGATGGTTTGCAAAAATTATCAAGGATAAGTTTAACATCGAAATGGACATTGTAGCTTCAAACCTGACTGGTGGAGATACCAAAATCTCTGCAATGATGGCTTCCGGAGATCTTGGAGATATCATCATTTTCGGTGACGACAAGAACCACTATCCAAACGCCATCAAAGGAAAGCTGCTCTTGGACTGGACACAGGACGGTCTTTTGGACAAATACGGAAAAGACATTTCTAGCACTTTTCCAAAAGCTATTGAAAAAGCTAAGGTAGCTTTTGGCGGTGGATCATCAGTCTTTGGTATGGGGAACAGCGTAGCTTCTAACCCATCCGGACCTTCTGAAGGAAAAGATATGACTTGGGGTCCAGACCTGCGCTTTGATCTTTACCAACAAATTGGAGCGCCAGAAATTACAAAGATTGAAGATTATCTGCCTGTGCTGAAAAAAATGCAAGAGCTCGAGCCTAAGAATGAACAAGGCAAAAAAACCTATGCTTTCTCGATGTGGTCTGATTGGGATGGCAACTATAAAATGACATTGGCTAAACAGTTCGCAAACATGATGGGCTATGACGAAATTCCTGATACTGCTGTGTATGTTAAGGCAGATGAAGAAAAGTATTATGACTTTTTATCCGAAGATAGCTGGTACATGAAATCGCTCAAACTGTATTTTGAAGCTAACCAAATGGGGCTGGTTGATCCGGACTCTATGACGCAAAAATTCGACGATGTTGTAGCGAAATACAAAGATGGTCGTCTATTGTTCTCTTGGTTCCCATGGCTAGGAGCTGCTAACTACAATACACCAGAAAGAACAGCCGAAGGTAAAGGTTTTGCGCTAGTTCCGTTCAAAGATGAATTGATGTATTCCACAGGCTTCAATGTTTACGGTGGTAACGGTATTATTGCAATCGGCGCAAAAGCTAAGGAACCTGCTAGAATTATGGAATTCATTAACTGGATGTACACACCGGAAGGTGCAATGATTTCTGCAGGAAGTGGTACAGCAGTACCTAACGGACCTCAAGGTCTGACTTGGGATATTGATGCAAACGGCAAACCTGCAGTGACTGATTTTGGTTGGAAAGCTTATACTGATCAACAGAATACTCAAGTTCCTGCTGAATACGGCGGGGGTGACTACTACTATGGCTCCAATCAAATGAACTTCTCGTTTGTGGTTCCGGCGATGGTGAATCCAGAGAATAGTGAGCCATTCGATCATAATCTGTGGACAACAACCCTGGAACGTAACCCTTCCAAGCTTGATAGTGACTGGAGAGCGAAGATGGGCGTTCTGACTCCTAAGGAGTATTTTGAGAAAAACAATCTATTGGCTGTAGCACCACAAGGCTTCACTGGCAAAGAGCCGTTAACCATGGATAAAACAGTGGAACAAAAGAATAAACAAATCGGTACGGTTATTCAACAGATTTCCTGGAAAATGGTCTTTGCTAAAGATCAAGCGGAATATGATAAGTTGAATAAAGAAATGCATGATAAGGTAAATGGTCTTGGTTATTCCGAAGTTATGGATTTCTCGATTAAAAAGGCTGAGGAATTGTTCGAGGCCCGTAAAAGCGTTAAATAAACACGGCTAGTAACTATAAAATAAGGCGGGGCGGCGTGGAGGCTGTTCTGCCTTATTCTATTCAATTAAGGATAAATGTGGTATTCTCACATTAATATAAAACGCTTTCAGATAGAAAGAAGAGGATGATCCAGATGGTAAGAGTACCCCTGCGGAGTCATACTCCAGCTGTCAAATCCTTACGCAATACCTTATTTATCTATCTGGTAATCGGAACACTACTTCCGCTTCTCTTAGTAGGATTCGTAACCTACACCTCTATTTACTCCATCCTTTCAGGTAAAATTGGCAACGGGATCAGCGCTAGTCTGAGACAGGAAGCCTCAAGCCTGGAGAATGCCATCGACAATATGGATTTTGCCTCCAAGCAGTTTGCTCTGGACGGGCAGATTGTGCAGGAGATGTCCTCATTTATTCAGGAAAAACAAATTTTTCGCAAATCGCAAATGATGAATTCCATCAACCAGAAGATCAATCTAGTTAATTTTACGAACCCTTATATTGGACTTACAGCCTACATTATGCCGGACAGCGATGATCCCGTTCTGTTCACCAACATGAGCGCACGCAGAAATTTTGATATCAGTACATTGCCGTCTTTTATGCGATATAACGGGGCTGATTATTATGGACCACATCCCACTATGTACGCTGTTGGTGATAATCTCGTGTTCTCGGAACAGCGGATTGTCCGTGTGCCGGGCCAGCATAAGCTTTATATTTATTTGGAGACGAATTATAGTTTGTTTCGCAAAATCTTTAATCAGGAGTCCTACGGGATGAAAGTAAATCATCTGCTGGTTAATCAGCAAGGTAATAGTACAAAAGTGATCGACGGCAAACTTCCGCTAAGTATTATTAAAGCTGCGGGAAGCAACTCCAATCTCACCCATGAAACGCTAAGTGGATATCATCTGTTTCGTTACGCGAGTCCTCAGGGCTGGAAGCTTATTGCCGTTGTGAAAAAATCAGAATTCAACAGTGAAATTTATTCTTGGTTCTATAAAATGATCTTACTTGCCTTCTCCACCCTTCTTTTTGCCGGATTTCTGGCTTGGATCATCTGGAGGAAAATTTATGGTCCGTTGCGTAAGGTCAACCTTGAAATCAACCGAATGGCGGAAAATGTTACCGCTCCGGTAGCCTATACGAATGTGGAAGAATTTGATTTTGTGCTTACCAACTTTCAGCAGATGAAAAAACAGGTGAATGAGCTGATTGTTGCGGTTGCCCATAATGAGAAGCAGAAAAGCCAATTTGAGATTGAGAAGTTGCTTAGCCAGATCAACCCTCATTTTTTGCATAATACCTTAAATACGGTACAGTGGATGGCCCGGTTAAACGGCCAGAAGGAGATCGACAAGCTGGTCACTCTTCTTGTAAAGGTGCTGCATTATAATCTGGGCAAGCAAAGCATCATTGTTACCATTGGCGAGGAAATTGAAGCGATTCGAAATTATATGGAGCTGCAGCGTATTCGTTATGATTATGAATTTGAATTTAACGTTGAAGCTGATGAGGATGTATTGTCTGTGGCTGTCCCGAGATTTTTGCTTCAGCCTCTGGTGGAGAACTCGATTTATCATGGATTAAGCGATAATGGCAAGGTAGATGTTGAGATAATGAAACATGGTGAAGGAGAAGTTCAGTTATGTGTAAAAGATAACGGAGCTGGGATGGATGCAGATACATTAGATCAGCTGTTGTCTGATGATGGAGCGAAAAAACGGGGACTTGGAATTGGTTTTTCATATGTGAACCGGATGCTTAGAACCTATTATGGAGAACAAATGAAGCT
Source organism: Paenibacillus sp. FSL F4-0097 (assembly GCF_038593125.1). Taxonomy (NCBI): domain Bacteria; kingdom Bacillati; phylum Bacillota; class Bacilli; order Caryophanales; family Paenibacillaceae; genus Paenibacillus; species Paenibacillus sp. FSL F4-0097. The sequence goes on along the minus strand of NZ_CP151965.1, from coordinate 4,514,211 downwards.
AGAGATGTTCAGTAAGCCAGGAGAAGGTACGGTTGTATCCATTGTGATTCCGAGGAAAGGTAAGGAGGACTTCGATGATTAAGGCTGTAGTTGTCGATGACGAGAGACTCGTGCGAAAAGGCTTCATATCCCTGATTGATTGGTCATCCTTAGGGATTGTTATAGTTGGGGAGGCAGGTGATGGTAAATCTGCTTTGGAGCTGCTTCAACAGCAGGAAGTTGATTTATTATTTGTGGATTTGACCATGCCTGGCATTTCAGGCTTCGAGCTTATTAAAATGGTTAGACAACGGTTCGCAGGTATTCGCTGTGTTGTCCTTACTTGTCATCATGAATTTGACTATGTTCAGGAGGCTATGCGTTTAGGTGCCGTTGACTATATTGTAAAAACACTGCTTGAGATGGAAAATGCGGATGAAACTATCAGACGTCTTGTCGATCGTATTAAATGGGAGGACAATACGCGGGATGCTCTGGTTCGTGGGGAGAGTAAACGTATGGCTGCTGATAAGGCTCTGCTATATTTGCCATTAAATCATCAATGCAATGAAGAAGAATTATTTCAGCTGTCCAGTGTGAAAAATAATCCGCTTATTACTTTTCATGAGATGTGGATGTCGCCCTTATTGCATCGTTTCTCAATAGATGAGAGCAAGCGTGAACTAAAGATCCAGCTATCCGGACGATGGCAGACCGCACTGATCAGTGGATTGAGAGATCAACCGTTGCAGGAACTGGAGGAACAGCTCACTGCGAAATTACGCCGTATTCTATTTTATCATCCTGAACCTGAGGATTTGACCTCATTGAAATATGAAGACATAAAGAAGGAACCAGGGGCTCCCTATTCAAAACAAGAGGCGGATAATTTGCTGGAGCAAGCACAGAATTTGAAGTGGACAATTGATGGAAATGAGTGGGAGAAATTTGTAGCAAACATACTTCAGCAGAAACCCCGTTCTGATCAGTTTCTGGCGTTTGCACACTCTCTAATACAAAGCTGGAGTTCTTTACTTTTAAAGCCTGAAGATGCTGCTCAACTGGAAAAGGACATTTCCCATAATCTGAACTGGTGTCATTGGAAGAACTGGCTGCGGCGATTTTCTGATCATGTGGGACGAAGAATGCTGGAGCTTGGATTAACTAAAGAGGTTATGTCCTGTCTTATTCGCGCAGTTCGTTATATGCAGTGCCATGCAGGTGACAAAATCAATCAGAGCGACGTAGCAGCCGTCATTAATATGAGCCGTGGTTATTTCAGCCAGTGTTTCGCTCGTTTTGCCGGAGAGACATTTGGTGAATGTTTACGGGGAATGCGGCTGGAGCTTGCCAAATCACTGCTGCTGGAGACTACACTTCCCGTCTGTGAGATTGCTTCGCGGTCCGGTTTTGAGGATGATCGTTATTTCAGCAGATTGTTTAGAGAACGTATTGGTAAATTACCAAGTGAATTCCGTGCGGAGGGGAAAAACCAAATATGAAATTTTGGAAATCTATCCTCCTAGTGTTTATGGTCATTGGAATGACATCATGTCGTGACAATATCGGTACAGTAGATTCAGTTGCAAGCCCTCAGGCAGGGGATGAAGATACTTCTATCGCTTATAGTAAATATGAGGATCCGATTGTGATCCGGGTGGGATTTAAGGTTCCCGACTCGCGGCTTAATACAGGTGACAGCAACGATAACAATCCAATCACCCGTTATTTAGAGAGCATTACGAATATCAAAGTGGTTCACTCCTGGGAAGCGAAGGGTGAGGATGCTTTTACGCAAAAGGTGCAGCTTGCCATTGATAGCAACGATTTGCCTGATGCCATGGTTGTGGATCGGGATCAATTGAAGAAATTAATTGATAATGACATGATTGAAGATTTGACAGAGACATATAAAATATATGGATCTGAACTTATCAAGGATATGTACAATTCTACAAAGGGAGAGGCATTAGAGGACGCTTCCCGCGACGGTAAATTATATGGATTGCCGAATGTAGCTATTGATGCAGACTCTCCCGTGCTGCTCTGGGTACGTCAGGATTGGCTGGAGAAGCTGGAGCTGCGACCTCCACAAACTTTTGAAGACATCGAGAAAATTGCCAAAGCTTTTATTGAAAAAGACCCTGACGGGAATGGAAAAAGAGATACCGTCGGTCTAAGCGGCTACAAAAATATCGTATATGGAACTAAACCATTAGTTAATGGTCTGGATGCTGTTTTTAGTGCATTTCATGCTTTCCCCACGAATTGGATTAAGGATAAAAACGGAAATATCGTGTATGGCTCCATTACACCAGAAACCAAACAAGCGCTTGCTAAACTTGCTGATTGGTATAAACACGGGTTGCTGGATCCGGACTTTGCACTATATAAGGAAACTCAGGAGCCTATTATTACAGGTAAATCAGGGATGTTTTTTGGTCCTTGGTGGATGCCTTATTATCCTTTGTCAGAGGCAGTGGCTTTGGATACGAAGGCAGAATGGAGAGCATATGCAGCTCCAGTTGATGATTCCGGTAAGTTTGTCGCTCATTTGGCTCCGGTAACAGATCGATATCTTGTTGTGCGTAAAGGGTTTGAACATCCAGAGGCTGTAATCAAGCAATTGAACGTGTTTACAAGACTCGAAAGAAGACAAGATCCTAATCAAGAGGAGGTAAAAAAGCTGGGTGATTTCTCTGCGCAGACAGGCATTCAGCTGCGTGCTTATTATCCGTTCGATCTTTTGATAGATTATAGGGATGCGATTGAGAAACATTATGCTGATATCCAGCAGGCTTTGCACGGAAAGATAGACCCGGATACATTAAATTCTGATACCCGGCTCATTTATGATCAATGGGTAGCGGAAACAGAGCAGCCCAAAAAAGATCTTGAAGGCTGGAAAGCAGCGAATGCGTATAAATATGGAGTAGCTGTGTTAACCTCAACTGCTATAGAGGGAGTGCGTGGGGTCTTTTATGGGAACACCCGACTTATGAAGACCAAGTGGCCGGAACTGCAGAATCTGGAGAATGAGACGTTCTTAAATATTATTGTGGGTGATTCACCGCTTAGTGATTTTGATGTGTTTGTAGCTAAGTGGAAGAGTATGGGCGGGGAAGAGATTACGGAAGAAGTTGCTGAAATTGTAAAGCAAAAGTAAACGTAAAAGTGGGATGCCTCAACAGCCGAGTGGCTTTGGGACATCCTTTTTCTTATGTTCTATTCTTCGTTTGTACTGATTTTTTGCAGCAGGAAATGTAGTTGCTCTACTTCTTCATCGGTTAAATGGCCCACAAGGCTTTTATTAAATTCATCTAAGATGGACTGTAAAACTGGGAAGAAATCGATGGCTTTCGGGGTAGGATATAGAAGGTGGGAGCGTCGATCATTAGGATCGTCTTTGCGCTCGATATACCCCGAATTCTCTAATTGCTTCACAGAACGTGCTGTAGTTGCTTTATCGAACTTCAATTCGGCAGTTAACTGATCCTGAGTAATGCCTGGCCGAGAAAGAATCAATTTAAGAAAGCTATGCTGTCCACCACTACCGATTCCATAAGGGACAAACTGCTTAACCAGTTTCTTTTGATTTTGACGGTGAAGATGGGAAATTAGCTTCCCGATAGGCTCTCTTGCCAATATAGACACCTCTTTGGGTTATAAGTTCGCTCATTTTTTGCCTTGAAATAAAGTGTACAATAAAGTCGTTGCGCACGCAACTAAATTGTTGTACACTGGGTATGGCGAGTTTGGTTGCGTGCGCAACTAAACAGTGATTATTAATATTTAATGAGGTGTTAGTTATGAGTTCTGTAAGTGCAACCTATCAGGAGGATAAAGAAATTCAGAAGAAGCGCTGGATGATCTTAATTGTTCTGAATATTTTTACGTTCATGTCCACCCTTGATGGTAGTATTGTCAATATTGCTCTGCCTGAGCTATCCAAACAACTGAAGCTGCCCATGGCGCAAATCGAATGGGTAACAACAGGATATTTAATGGCGATCTGTGCGGCGATCCTTTTCTTCGGCAAGCTTGGAGATATCCTAGGAAAGATTCGAATTTTTAAGATTGGCACGATTGTATTTATTATTGGATCTATGCTGTGTGGGCTTAGTGTAAGCTTACCAGCCTTAATTGCTTCACGCGTTGTTCAAGCCTTAGGTGCTTCGATGACCATGGCGAACAGTCAGGGAATTGTTACGGATATCTTTCCTGCCACGGAGCGTGGCAAAGCCCTTGGTTTCATTGGTACATTCGTGTCTCTGGGAAGTATAGCTGGTCCAAGTTTAGGCGGGATTATGGTTTCCACCTTAGGCTGGGAGTATATCTTTTGGGTAAACGTCCCTATTGGCCTGATCGCTATATTTTTTGGATGGAAGGTATTGCCTAAGGATTTAACGAGAGTGAAATCTTCGATTGATGTGCCGGGCAGTTTACTGTTCGCTGTCTTTATCATTACTTTGTTCGCAGGATTATTACTAGGTCAACAGCTTGGATATGGTAACAGCTTAATTGTTACATCAATAATTGTTGCTGTAGTCAGCTTCGTTGCTTTCATATGGATGGAGCTTCGCAGAAAAGAACCGCTGTTGCAGCTGTCATTATTTAAGAATCCGTTGTTTTCTTTAAGTATCTTATGTGGTTTTCTCGTATTTACAGCGAATTTCTGCTTCAATATTATCGCGCCGTTTTATGCACAGAACATGCTTAATTTATCGCCATTCTATGCAGGCTTTTTGTTAATGCTGTTGCCGATATGTATGGTAGTCGTGGCTCCAATGAGTGGAGCGCTATCGGATAAAATAGGCTCGGAATTTTTGACTTTTGCAGGGCTGGTGGTCATGGTTATTGCGCAGTTCGGATTAGCACAGCTTCATGTAGGAAGCTCTGTTGTGCTGGTAGGTGTGTGGATCGCTATGCTGGGGATAGGAAGTGGTTTATTTCAATCGCCGAACAATTCGCTTGTCATGTCTAAGGTACCAAGAACACAGCTTGGTTCTGCGGGTAGTGTCAATTCGTTAGTTCGTAATGTGGGTATGGTTGTCGGCATAACAATTGCTACTACAATTCTTTTTCAAGTGATGAGCAGTAAAGCCGGCTATAGGGTGACAGGGCTAGTTCCTGGTCGGCCAGAGTTATTTATCGAGGGCATGCATGTAGTGTTTGTAACCTCGGCATCGATATGTCTAGTGGCTGCTTTATTAACTGGCTGGAGATTGGTGAGTGCAAGAAGCGCCAGAGTGCAGTCATCGGAAAGATAACATACCATGAAAAAGATCCTTCTGGCGCTACGGCTAAGAAGGATCTTCTTTGTGATGAAACTGTAAGGCTTCCTTAACGGCTTGCAAGTATTGATATTGATAACGTACATCCGGTTCTAGGTAGGCCCCTTCAGCCCATTCATTCCAGGCGTTGATATAAATATATTCACTTTTGAACATTTTTTTGGCGCGCTCAATTTGTCGTGAAAGGTATTGGCCGAATTTTTGAGGATTAGCGCCTAAGGTGCTTTGTCCGGCAGGGCCTTTACGTGGTGTGTTATCCCAGTTGACAAAGGCTCCCGGATATATGATTTCTCCGTCTCTATGGGGTGTCCGCTCCAACATAGATTCCCATAACTCATCATAATCAATTACGATATGCCTCTGATCCTCCACCTGCTTTGAGCTCCATAAATGCTTAACCCCGCCATGTGCGAATGTGTAATGCGGCTCAAATTCCAGACTGGCATCGAATCCTTGCTCTTTCTTTAGGGGGAAACCGCCCAGTGTCCGGACCAGATGAAGTCCTTTAAGTCCGTTCTGCAGAGCCAATTCGCGCCAATATTGAAGCATTTCTTCACAGTGCGGGATACTAGCAGACCGATAAATGATAAAGACAGGCTTATCCTCCACCCGGATATAACGATCATCTTTGAAGGCTTCCAGTAAAGCATAAAAGTGCATTCGCCAATCCCGTTCTTCTCCGTATTCCTGTGGCATCAGGACATCCTCTTCGGTGCCATCCCAGCTACGTGTCCAAGGTTCGTTAGCCCAAGAAAGGCAAAAGGGGAAGTCAGGCTCTTTGCTCGCAAGAATCTGCTGAACCGGTTGTTCCAGCAGTCGCCTGCCATTAAACCAATAGTGATAATAACAAAAACCGTAAATGCCATGAGCCTTTGCGGTCTCTGCCTGCCATTGTTTCACTTTAGGATCCGTTAAATCATAGTAGTTATTATTTAATGGCTTCTTGGGCTGATCATGTTCAGGATAAAGGGCTGCAGCCTTCCTGACATTCGTCCATTCTGTAAAACCCTCACCCCACCAGGAATCGTTCTCTGAGATCTGATGAAACTGAGGCAATACAAAAGCAATGCATTTCAAGTCAGGTCACCCCCTATGGTTCCTTGAATATTTTTCTCAGCAGTAACTTTCCTTGCTGGATATAAGAATAGTTATATTTAAGTTCCTTTAGGGCACGAGAGGCAGAAATTCTTCTTTCTTCACTATGTGAAAAATAGTGCTTAAAGCTATCGGAGAGCTCTTTGAAGTTCTGGAAACGAATGAGATCTTCTTCTGCAATTCGGTAATTATGAAGATGGGGATGATCCTCCACTAACTGAAATACACCGCAAGCGGTGACCTCCATAATCTGCTGCACAGAACCAGTGCAATTGATGACGATTTTTGCTCCATTATAATAGCTGGACATATCTTTACTATGGGTGATATCAATGAAATTTCTGGGGGGTTCCCAACCACGCCCGGCGATCATTACCTTAAGGCCTTGAAGTAGGTCTGAATACGCCAACGTGTAAAGCACACTATCGATTTGAAAATCGCCAAGAATGAGTACGTCACTCTGATAACAGTCCTCCACACGTCTTGGATAATAGAGATCCGTATCCGCAGCATATGGGAGATAGCTGGAGTGTTTGCCCCATAAACCCTGGTAATAGATCAGATTAGCTATGTTCTGTGTGAAAATATAATCGAATAACAATGCCAGATTACGTTCTATTGGAGTAAGACAAGCGGCATCTGCCATCCATACCGCTTTGGGAACATTGGAAGCTTTCAGAGCAGGGAGGTTCTCCTCCGGAAATAGGGTCTCCGATCCTAGAGCTAATATTAGATCAGGTTGAAAATGGGCTAAATATTCCTCCAGATTATGCTGGAATTTAATAGCAAGTACTTCTTTGACCAGATGCCTTAGTTGATCTTTAAAAAGTCGTACATTAGGCATTTTACCGCTTGCCTCTGTAGGAACCAGCAGCAATATTCTTAATTGTTTGAGTTCCCGTTGCAAAGGCTCTGCTCTATAAGAGTTCATCTCTAGGATGAGGTTATGGTGTTGCGATGGATTAACTTGGCTGATGGTGACTTCGTGACTTGAAGGCCTTTCAGGAGTGAGCCTATTAGCTGTCTTCTTCATAATTCCTCCTGTGTTCTGTGGAGCCAGTCGTCCGCTCTAGCACCGAGTCTTGCTAATCATTATATGTGTAGGGGGTTATTTTGACTTTAGGTATAAGACCATTAATCAGAGTCTCGAAGATAAAAAGCGGATTTAGTGAAAGCTGTATATCTATCTATGACAGGGCTGGCTTGTTTAACATAAGATATACTATAAAACCTGAAAGGGATGATCGCCTTGCCAACCTTCGATAGCGTTCTAGTTACAGGAAGTCAGACCATTCAAAATGATCTGCACGTTAATGGAAATGAGACTATCGATTCGAATCTGCATTTGAATGGTAGTCAGACTATAATGGGAAGCCTAAATGTGAACGGCAGTGAATCCATACTCGGTCATCTGGGGGTTACCGGTGAAATTAGCGGGGCAGGCACCATCAGAGCTGCAACCCGGTTGATCGCTACGAACCAAGCAACATTGCCACCAGGCGCTCCTACCAGCCTGCAACAGGTTCGATACTTTTCTGTAGGTGCTGTAGGTCAGACGGGTCTCGTGCTGAAGGGCACAGATGGAAATGATTATGTATTATTTATCGATTTGACTGGCGGAACGCCTAATATCGGCATTCAACGGGCTTAATCAAGATAAACTAATATTCTCAGCTTTAGAATATAAAAAAACAGCAAGTCTCCTAAGTACAAATAGGGACTTGCTGTTAGAGGTTTCTATTAATTCTTAAAGCTATGAATTGGTGCAGGGATTCGTCCGCCACGATTAACGAAATTCGCGCAGTTGAAGCCATTCACTGCCATAACTGGTGCATATCCGAGCAGGCCGCCAAATTCGACCATTTCACCAACGTCCTTGCCGATTACTGGAATCACGCGAACCGCAGTGGTTTTGTTATTCACCATGCCGATTGCAGCTTCATCCGCGATGATGCCGGAAATGGTTTCCTTGGTGGTGCTTCCGGGGATAGCGATCATATCCAGTCCCACGGAACACACACAGGTCATAGCTTCCAGCTTCTCTAGTGTAAGGGCACCCCGCTGAACCGCTTGAATCATGCCGTGATCTTCACTGACTGGAATAAAGGCTCCACTAAGTCCACCTACATAGGAGGAGGCCATCACGCCACCTTTTTTAACATTGTCATTTAGGATCGCCAGAGCAGCGGTTGTTCCCGGAGCCCCAGCTTCCTCCAGACCCATGACTTGAAAGATTTCGGCAATGGAATCTCCGATTTCTGGAGTAGGAGCTAAGGATAGATCGATAATCCCAAAAGGAACATTCATCCGTTTGGAAGCCTCTTGAGCAACTAGCTGACCGACACGTGTGACTTTGAAGGCTGTCCGTTTAATGGTTTCACATAAGGTTTCAAAATCCTGTCCTCGAACCTCTTCAAGCGCACGTTTGATGACACCAGGACCGCTGACGCCAACGTTGATGACACATTCCCGCTCTCCAACCCCGTGAAATGCTCCGGCCATAAAAGGGTTGTCCTCAACGGCATTACAGAAGACTACCAGCTTGGCGCAGCCGATGGAATCCCGATCCTTGGTGCGTTCCGCAGTTTGGATAATGATATCACCCATTAATTTCACAGCATCCATGTTGATTCCACTTCTGGAGGAACCGACATTGACCGAGGAGCAGACTCTTTCAGTGACTGCCAATGCTTCTGGAATACTGTCGATCAGAATACGATCGCCTTTGGTGCAGCCTTTTTGTACAAGTGCAGAGAAGCCGCCGATAAAGTTAACGCCTACCTCTTTTGCAGCCTTGTCCAGGATTTCAGCAACAGGTACATAGGTATCTGTCTTCACCGCACCAGCGGCAATAGCGATGGGTGTGACAGAAATCCGTTTGTTAACGATAGGAACCCCAAATTGTCTTTCCAGATCTTCACCCGTCTTTACGAGCTTTTCAGCGGATCTGGTGATTTTGTCATATACATTTTGATTAAAGGTGCGCATATCCGTGTGGGCACAATCCATGAGGCTGATCCCCATCGTTATGGTACGCACATCCAGATTCATTTCACGAATCATCTTATTCGTTTCTTGTACTTCCACTAGTGATATCATGGTCAGCCATCCTCCTAGATTCGGTGCATAATATTAAAAATATCCTCATGCTGAAGCTTGATTTCCACGCCAATCGATTCGCCAAGCAAATGTAATTCCTCTACGATATTCTCAAAAGCTTTAGTTGAGCTAGAAATGTCTACAATCATCATCATGTTAAAATAATCCTGAACGATCGTCTGCGAAATATCCAGAATGTTCAAATTGTGTTCGGCTAGATATGTACATACTTTAGCAATAATCCCTACTTTATCTTTTCCTAATACAGTAATAATTCCCTTCATGAATACAGCCTCCCTTTATATTTATTGATTTCACCGTGTATACGGAATGAACCATTCCAACTATTATTGCAAATGATGAAACAAGCTTCAACCAAAGGTTTTTTGTCAGTTTGATTAAATATTTATTTTGACAGCTGAAATTATAGAAAATTCATTTGACAGCCTATAAAAAATGTGATGAACTGAGAGTTTGATATGATAGTCTGAAGGAGTAAATATGACTACACAAAAATATAAAGACATGGTTGAGCAAAGAACGAAGATGACCCTCCAGGAATGGACGGAACAGGCGGAAGTGAAGGAAAAGGACATTTATCGTTTTTTGCATAATTTAAAAGGCACTGCTGGAACTGTCGGATTACCAGATGTCGAACAATTTGCCGAGGATACGCTGCCCTATTTCATGGAAAGCAGTCTTAAGAGTTGGTCGGTTGAGGAATGGGGGGATTATTTATATCCACTGATTCCATTGTTTAATGTCCATTCATTGGCAGCTTCAAGCTCTGTTAAAGCATTGGATAAAAAGGGACCTGCTGAGACGCTCACGCAGAATGATATTCTTCTTATCGACGACGATGTAGAGTTAGTTGCTTATCTGAAAGAGTCGTTGGAGAAGCAGAATTACTATGTAAGCATAGCCTTATCTGCTGAACGGGGACTCAAAATCTTTTATGAAACGAAACCAGATCTCATTCTGCTGGATATTCTTTTACCGGATAAAAGTGGGATTGAGGTGTTGAACCAAATTATCGGCAAGGCTAAAAAGGAACGAATTCCCATTATCATTATAAGTGGGGAGTACTCCAAAGCGACGCAAATGCATGCGTATTCGCTGGGGGTGATGGATTTTTTACCGAAGCCTGTAGATATTGATTTATTTCTGGTATTGATCAAAAATCGCTTTCAGCTTAAGAGAGAATGGCAGGAGTCCATCATCGTGGATGATTTGACCGGCGCATTCAATCGCAAACACTTTAATCAAGTCATGAAGCAGTTGATTGGTGATTTTAAGCGGACTAACCGCGTATTTTCGTTAGCGCTGATTGATTTGGATTATTTTAAAAACGTTAATGATACATATGGTCACCTAATTGGAGACGAAGTTCTGCAGGGCTTTTCCGAGCTTGTGAAGAATTCCATCCGTCTGGAGGATACCTTTTGCCGTTATGGGGGAGAAGAGTTTGCAGTGTTCTTACCTCACACGGATGCGGAATCTGCAATGTTGGTTATACAGCGTATTCAAGAGCGGTTTGCGGCTACTGACTTTTTTGCGAAAAATGAAATCTTTCATGTGACCATCTCTAGCGGGATTTCTGAGGTAACAGATGCCGAGAATATAGCCGATAAATTGATTGAGGAAGCAGATCAGGCTCTTTATGCCAGTAAGCATGCTGGAAGGAATCAGACAACGCTTTATTCGGACCATTTATCCACTACTAAAAAGCATTCGGTTCTGAATGTGATTGTTGTAGATGATGATACGCTAATTCGTAGAATTGTGACCAGTCAGTTCGCCATTTGGGAGCCGGATAATATTGCTGAGGTGAAGGTTAGCAGCTATGCGAATGGGCTTGATTTTCTGCAATCGGATTGGTATGCCGTGGATGAGAAGTATATTATTTTGCTGGATGGTGTGATGCCTGATCTGGATGGAGTAGAAGTTCTGGAAAGAATCCGCAAAACGTATCCGGAAGTAAATATATTAGTGATCATGCTGACGGGAAGAAATAATCAGGCGGATATTGTACATGCCCTGCAGATGGGTGCCGATGATTATGTAGTGAAACCGGTTCATATGCCTGAGTTATTGTCGAGAATAGAGCGGTTGGCTCATAGATTTTTGTTCTAATTGGTTTCTGAATATGTTGTGAGCACCAGGAGAGATCTAAAGCGGAGGGAATTAGGCAGCTATGCAAAAGGTAATGGTAGTGGATGATGAAGAAGTATTACGAATGTTAATTGTAGACACCTTAGAAGATTTGGAAGACGTGGAGATCCATACTGCCGAGAACGGATTAGAGGCGCTTTCAAAATTGTCACAGGATCATTATGATTTGGTGATATTGGATTATATGATGCCTGAAATGACAGGGATTGAAGTCCTAGGCCAACTGGATGATGAGAAAAAGAAGGCTACAGCTATTTTAATGTTAACAGCCAAAGCCCAAGATGTAGATCGTCTTCGAGCGGTAGATGCAGGCGCACGTTATTTTATGCCAAAACCTTTTAGTCCGATGGAACTCTTGCAGATTGTGGAGGGGATCCTAAGTGACAAAGGGAAGCAGCTCTAATCACAGTATTAAAAATAGATATTTTCGTATCATTGCCTTGGTTTTTTCGTTAATCATTATTATGGGATCTGTATTTTTATTTTTCATAAATAATGAGCAGAACAAATTAAGTAGAGACCGTGAAGTTCTGCAGAATAAGGCGGACACGATTAACGAATTGGCGACTGCATTAAATGAGGTTTTTTTCCGAGCGAGGGGATTCAGCGCACTTAAGAGTGACAATGAATTAGATCTCCTAAACTTAGGACTTGTTAACTTTGATAAGATTCTGGATACCTATTCTAATCTCAATTTATCTCCGGAAGAAGCCTTGTTTAGAGATGGTTTGAAAGCATTTTATGTTCAGTACAAAACTAAAGTTTTACCTGAAGCGATTCGGTTTGTCGAGGCAGACGATTATGTGTCTTTGAGAGCTCTATCCGCAGATGGCAACACGAAATCAGTGAATGATTTTTTAATGTATACAAAAGAGTACAAGCAACGATCCGATGCCGCATTAAATACTATGGCTATGGATTACATCAAACGTGCCAATGAATTTACCTTTATCGCATTCTTTTTCAGCACGATTATTCTGCTAATCTTCACCTTTATGATCTGGCGGATTCTGAAGAACCTTATAGATCCTATTCTGAAGCTGGAAGGGGCAACCCATTCCCTGGCTGCAGGAGAAGAAATTCTTCTGGGCAAGCTTAAGAATCAAGATGAAATTGGCCGACTTTATGATGCTTTTCTTAATATGGCTAGAAGTATTCAAGATAAAGAAGAAGAATTGATGATGCAGAATGAAGAGCTGCATGCGCAGCAGGATGAACTTCAGGATCAGCAATATAGGCTGCAACGCTCGCTTAGTGAAATTGAAAGTATGATGAAAGCTTTGGATCAATCGTCTGCGGTCGGGATCCTTACTGCTAAAGGTGTCTTTACCTACGCGAATGATAATTTAAGTGGATATACCCGCTATAAAAAGTCTGAGATTATCGGTTACACCTATAAGTTATTTGAACTTTATAATATCTCTGACGAGGGTTATCAGAAAATCTTTAACAAATTAAATACAGGCGGAGTGTGGAACAATGAGCTGCAGATTCTAGCCAAAGACGGATTGCCCATCTGGCTGCAACTAACGATTGTGCCGTACCTGAATGAAGAGGGTGTGATTTATCAATACATCCTTATTGCGAACGATATCACCTCAATGAAGAGCGTACAGCAGGAGCTAGCCGAAACGTTAAAAAATACAGAACAGACCAAGATGATGCTTGAGCTTAATAATCAGCTGAATCATGATATTACTTATACCTTGGATAAGCATGAATTTGCTGATAAGTTTATTGAGTTTATGCATCGCTTGTATGCCTTTGATTCGAGTTTCTTCCTGCTTGTGAAAGATAATATCGCAGCTGTGAAAGGCATTCCGCAGGAGAATGTGGAGCGTTATCTTGATCATGAGAACAATGAGATGTTATATCGCTTGCAAGCGGAAAAAACGTACCTAATCAAGCGTTTGGCCACACAACCAGAGCAAGGGATTTCTGCGAGTGAGGTCTATGTTTACGACTTCTACACTACTGTTGTGAACGCAGAGGATGAGATTCTTGCAGTGTTCTGTGGCAGCCGGATTGGTCATTCCTTCAGCAAAGAAGAGATTAATGAGGTTCAGGGGATGATGAACCGCGTAGCGCTGGCGATTGAACGTTTATTCATGTATGAAGAGATTGAACATGGACGAAAGCTGAATCGGGACATCGTAAATAATGTGAACGAGGGCATACAATTTGTGAATACAGAAGGTATGCTCCTGCAGATGAATAAAGCGTTGAGCAACATTTTTAATTATGAGTGGACAGAAGGAACTTTGATTCCCCGACAGAAATGGATGGATTATTTCATCGAGCACTCGAATGAGAACCATGAACTTCGGATGTTTTTTGAAAAAGCGATTGCTGAGGATGCTCTGGAATCCAGCAGCATGCAATACTCCATTGGAACTGAATCGATGAAGCATATTGATGTGTATGCGATCCCTGTATTCCGTCGCGAGCTGCGTATTGGTACATTGTTTGTCTACAGAGATATCACTAGAGAATATGAGCTGGACCTTATGAAATCTGATCTTGTCAGTACGGTAAGTCATGAGCTAAGAACACCGCTATCGAGTGTGCTTGGTTTCACAGAACTGCTATTGTCTAAGACCATGAAGCCTGAGAAGCAGCTTAAATATCTGGAGACGATTCATAAAGAAGCTAAACGACTGACGGAGCTCATAAATGATTTTCTTGATTTGCAGAGAATGGAGTCAGGTAAGCAGCAATATATCACGGAGCATTTGAATCTCAGTGAAATTGTATTAGGAGTAATTGATCAATATAAACTGAGCAGTACCCATCATGTGCTCCTAGTGGATGAGGCTTTGAATGCGGATGTTGATGTGGACAAGGATAAGATTGTCCAAGTTCTGACGAATCTGTTAAGTAATGCGATTAAGTTCTCGCCTGATAACAATGAAGTTAAAGTACTGCTGCATAACGAGTCGGATAGGATTATTGTAAGTATCCAGGATAATGGTCTTGGCATTCCTAAGGATCAAATAGGACAGCTATTCCAAAAATTCAGAAGAGTGGATAATAGCGCCTCTAAAAGAATTGGAGGAACAGGACTTGGACTTGCTATCTGTAAGGAGATCATTGAGAAGCAAAAGGGAAATATCGGTATAGATTCCGTAGAAGGAGAAGGCACTACCGTCTGGTTTAGCCTCCCTATCCTCCATGCGGAAGCGAGCCGGCAACAGGATGAGCTTAATAAATGGAGCACCGATAAAGAGCTCAAGCCTAATGTAATGATCGTTGAAGATGATTACAGTCTTTCGTTGCTTTTATCAGAAGAGCTTAAAGGGAAGGGCTTCCGTGTTACCCATCATTACCATCCACAGCAAGCTTTTGATCAGGCCTTGAAAACACCATTTGTGGCGATAGTGGTAGATTTGATGTTGGGTGAAGAGCTGGATGGCTGGGATTTGATCCGAATGCTTAAAGAAGATCCAAGAACTGAAAATATCCCTATCGTTATTTCTTCTGCTCTGGATCAATCGGATAAGAATCAATTAAACGATGTAATTCAAAAATATTTAACTAAACCTTATCCGCCCGGTGAGCTATCGAATACGCTTGAGGAGATAGTGAAGATTAAGACGGGGATCGGCGAGGTGTTATTTCCCGAAAGTAAGCAAAAATTATAGCTTTTATTTATCACAATATTTTATAAATAGTATCACTTTTTATAATGAAACCGATCAAAACAGGTTAAATCATACTGTTTTGATCGGTTTTTACGTACTATATAGATACTTTTTCAATAAATTACAATTATTAGGTTAAATCGACATCATTGATCGTTTACAATTATTGTGATAGCCTGATTTCATGAGGTACGGATCATCAGAAGATTTCATGTTTAGGAGAGGTGGATATTGTTGCAACTACAGGTAACGAACAGTCCTTTTAACGAGAGCCAAGTGGAGCTACTCAATCGTCTTCTACCATCCTTAACGGAGACACAGCAAATATGGCTTAGCGGTTATTTGTCGGCCATGGGCCTTACTACTGCACCATCGGCAGGTGCCGGGGTTCAAGCAGTGCAATCAAATGCGATAGGAAATGCGGAAGGTAGTGCCGTTAGTCAACCTGTAGCTTCACGTGAAGTGACCGTGTTGTTTGGGTCCCAGACAGGGAATTGCCAACGGCTGGCTGGGAGCTTGTCCCGCAAGCTGGAGGAGCAAGGATTTCAGGTCACGCTCACTGCGATGAACAGCTTTAAGCCCAATGCACTTAAGAAGGTTGAGAACCTCCTATTGCTGGTCAGTACTCACGGTGAAGGCGAGCCGCCAGATAATGCACGGATGTTCCATGAATTTCTCTATAGCAAAAGAGCCCCTCAATTAGAGAATCTGAAGTTCTCAGTGTTGGCACTGGGGGATACCTCCTATGAATTCTTTTGTCAGACCGGCAAGGACTTCGATCAGCGGCTTGAGGAACTTGGCGGCAAGCGGTTAAGTCCGCGTATTGATTGTGATCTTGATTATGATGATTCGGTTACCGAGTGGTTTGAAGGCGTGATTGGTGCCTTAAATGCACATTTAAATGCTCCGGCCATTGCGGCAAAAGCGGTTCAAGCTGCGGAAGACACAGATTCTCAGGAGCCTTTGTATACCCGCAACAATCCTTTTAAAGCGGAAGTATTAGAAAATCTAAATCTGAACGGACGTGGTTCCGACCGGGAGACCCGCCATTTGGAGCTATCACTAGAAGGCTCTAACATACAATTTGAGCCAGGGGATGCGCTGGGTGTCTACCCGGAGAATCATCCTGAATTGGTAGACGCTATTATTCATACTATGGGCTGGAATCCTAATGATATTGTTCCATTTAATAAAAAAGGGGAAGAAGGTTCCTTACGTGAGGCACTTCTTCACCACTATGAAATCACTGTATTAACCAAACCGTTGCTTGAGCAAGCGGCGAAGTTATCTTCTTCTAACAAACTAAAGGATTTATTGGCGCCAGAACGTGCGCAACAGCTTAAGGAATATATTCAAGGCCGCGATCTGCTCGATTTGGTTCAGGACTTCTCTCCATGGGAAGGTTCAGCCAGTAACTTTGTGACTATTTTGCGCAAGCTTCCAGCACGACTCTATTCAATTGCTAGCAGCTATAAAGCTAATCCAGATGAGGTTCATTTAACGGTTAGAGCTGTACGTTATGAGGCACATGGCCGTGAGCGTTATGGGGTCTGCTCGGTACATTGTGCTGAAAGAGTCCAGCCGGGAGATACGTTGCCCATCTACATTCAACATAATCCTAACTTTAAGCTTCCAACAAATCCTGATGCGCCGATCATTATGATTGGACCGGGGACAGGCGTTGCACCCTTCCGCTCTTTCTTGGAGGAACGTGGCGAGCTTGGGGCGGAAGGTAAATCATGGCTGTTCTACGGAGATCGGCATTTCGTGACGGACTTCCTCTATCAGACGGACTGGCAGAGAATGCTAAAAGACGGCTTGTTAACTAAGCTGGATGTTGCTTTCTCCCGTGATACCGAAGAGAAAGTATATGTTCAGCATCGCATTCTGGAAAAGAGCCGCGAGGTCTACGAATGGCTGCAAGCGGGAGCTCATATTTACATTTGCGGTGACGAGAAGCATATGGCACATGATGTTCATTCTGCTCTGATTACTGTCATCCAGCATGAGGGTGGGCTGAGTCCTGAAGAAGCAGCAGCTTATTTGGATAATATGCAGCAGGCGCAGCGCTACCAACGTGATGTTTACTAATGGATAGAGGAAAGTTATCGAATGACTTCGGGGGGAGATAACAACAATGGCAAACAATGAAAAGGTTAAGCCGATCGGCGGGCCTCCAAGTGATGTTGAACACATTAAGCAAGAGAGTAACTATCTGCGGGGCGCGCTTGTTGAGACATTAAGCAATCCGATTACCGGAGGTTTGCCGGAAGATGATAATCGGCTGCTGAAATTTCACGGAAGTTATATGCAGGACGATCGGGATTTACGCAATGAGCGTGAACGGCAAAAGCTGGAGCCTGCATTTCAGTTCATGCTTCGTGTAGTTGCCCCAGGCGGGGTAGCGACACCAGAGCAGTGGCTAGTGATGGATGATTTGGCACAAAAATACGGTAATGGGACCTTACGTCTGACTACCAGACAGGCGTTTCAAATGCATGGGGTACTCAAATGGAATCTTAAGAAAACCATTCGCAGCATTAATGATACGCTGATGACGACGCTGGCAGCTTGCGGCGATGTTAACCGTAACGTAATGAGTAATCCGAATCCTTACCAGTCAGAGGTGCATGCAGAGGTCTATGAATGGGCGCGCAAAGTGAGTGATC
Organism: Paenibacillus sp. FSL F4-0097; assembly: GCF_038593125.1. Taxonomy (NCBI): domain Bacteria; kingdom Bacillati; phylum Bacillota; class Bacilli; order Caryophanales; family Paenibacillaceae; genus Paenibacillus; species Paenibacillus sp. FSL F4-0097. Next base: position 4,496,262 of record NZ_CP151965.1, on the reverse strand, counting down.
ACTTATCCCCACGTACTCCCGCCTACCATGAGATTTGGCTAGACGGTGAAAAGGTAGTAGATAGCTTAGGCGAACGTGCGGAAGTAGAACCAATCTATGGTCCGGTATATTTACCGCGTAAATTCAAGATTGGCTTAGCGGTGCCACCTTCTAATGATGTGGATGTATTCTCGCAAGATCTGGGTTTTATCGCTATTCTGGAAAATGAGAAGCTAGTCGGCTTTAACGTTTCTGTAGGCGGCGGTATGGGGATGACTCATGGCGATACCAGTACTTATCCTCAGTTGGGACGTATTATTGGTTTTTGCCGTCCCGAACAGTTGATTGATGTGGCAGAAAAGACCGTAACGATCCAACGGGATTATGGCAATCGCTCTGTCCGCAAAAATGCACGGTTCAAATATACGATTGACCGCCACGGTCTGGAATGGTTCGTAGATGAACTGCATGAAAGACTCGGATGGCAGCTTGAAGCAGCACGTGATTATCATTTTGATCACAACGGAGACCGTTACGGCTGGGTGAAGGGTACCAACGGAAAATGGAATCTGACACTTTATATTCAAAGCGGACGGATTCATGACCAAGAAGGATACACCTTGATGACTGGCTTGCGGGAGATTGCTAAGATTCATACTGGAGATTTCCGGCTAACGCCGAATCAGAATCTAACGATTGCCAACGTCACTACTGCCAAAAAACGCAAAGTAGCTGAGCTGGCTAAACAGCATGGACTTACAGATGGAGCACATCTTTCTGCATTGCGGCGCAGCTCCATGTCCTGTGTAGCACTGCCAACCTGCGGGCTTGCGATGGCTGAAGCGGAACGTTATCTGCCTTCGTTGATAGATAAGCTGGAGCTTGTTATAGATAAAGCTGGTTTGCGCGACGAGGAAATTGTAATCCGGATGACCGGCTGCCCTAATGGATGTGCTAGACCGGCGCTGGGTGAAATCTCGTTTATCGGCAAGGCTCCAGGCAGATATAATCTGTATTTAGGAGCAGGCTTTACGGGTGATCGCCTGAATAAAATGTATAAAGAAAACATAGATGAGAAGGAGATCCTAGAGACGCTTGAACCTATTCTTCACCGATATGCCAAAGAACGTCAACAAGGTGAGCATTTTGGAGATTTCGTGATCCGTGCAGATTATGTTAAAGCCGTTACCTCTGGGCTTAATTTCCATGACTAAATGAAAGTAGATTTAAAAATGTCCCGGGGCCAGTTGGATGGCCGCCGGGGTATTTTTTGTGGTTTGGGCGTAGTTAGGTGCGCGAGGTGTCGTGTCGTACACAAAATGCTCCAGAGGTAAAGACGGTAGACAAGAGTAAATGAGCAGCAGATAAGCAGCAGATAAGCGCATACGAGTAGTAGATGAGCGGAAGATGAGTAGTAGATGAGCGATAGTAGAGCAGTAGATGAGCGCGACGAGCGGCAGTAGACTAACAAGGTGACGGACTCAGGAGCCCTTATTTTCTGAAACCTTGCCAATTTGCAGAGTATTCGGACACCAGCGCTGTTATGGGTATGAAAAGAGGCCGAAATAGGCCTTTTTCAGAGGAATAGCGTCTCTCCAGTCCGAAAGTTGCTCAAAACGGCTTAAATTGCACAAATAGCGTCATCTGAGTCCGAAAACCACAACCGAGTGTTCAAAAAGTAAAGAACGGCAGATGAACAGCACATGAGCGGCAGATGAGCGATAGTAGATTAACGTCAGAGTAATGAAAGAGTCGAATTAGATAGTGTGAAAGAGTGAAATCAGATCAGTAGGAGCAACAGTAGAGTAGTACGCAGAATAGCCAAACAAAAGAGCAGCAATCGACTAGCGGAACAATAGACGAGCAATAGTAAACTAACATCAAAGTAGTAACAGTCCAGCAGCAGACTAATCCAGCAGTAGACTAACAGCAGTAAATCACTGTTGACTGACAAATCTAACAACAGTCATCTTTTGAGCTACTATAAGTAAGCATTATCCTAACATCTGCGCTACAACAGATCTAATTTTAAAAACCAGCAAGTCTCCAATCTTGGGAGGCTCGCTGGTTTATGTTTTTAAGGAGCGATGCCGGAGATCAGTACATCGTTTTGATACAAGGTTACTTTGTTCCAAGTGCTGAAGGAAACTTTGGTTGGGTCGAACGAATAGTCATTTGCTTCATTGAAGTTAGACCAGTCGCTTTTATGCACTCGTAATTGGATTTCTCCTGACTGTCCACCAGCAGGTATGGAGCCCGCGCTAGCGTTGAAAGTAAGCTCAACGTAAGAGTCGGCGTTCGTTCCACTAGTGGACCCAAGGGCAACCGATATATTAGAAGCACCGATCTGCGCCCAATCGATCACACCATTGAGGGAGGCGCTTCCATCTTTAGTAAAGTAATAACGAATTTTCAGTCCATTTAGATTGACTGCCGTTGTTCCGTTGTTATAAATGTTGAAGTAAGGTTTGATTGAGTTATCTGTAGCATTGGTATCTGCTGCACGGTAGTAAAGTGCCAGATTACTGGATGGCGAGCCGGTAGGAGTGGCTGTAGGTGTTACTGTTGCTGTTGGCGTAGCTGTTGGCGTTGGCGTTGGCGTTGGTGTTGGTGTTGGTGTAGGTGTAAGTGTAGGTGTAGGTGTAGGTGTAGGTGTAGGTGTAGGAGTTGTGCCACCATCCGGCACAGGTTGGTAACCAGGCGTTGTATAAATTTTATTAAGCACGGAGGTTGCTAAGGTTCCGTTTGCTCCATTAACGACTGTATTTCCCCAGTTGCTGAGTGTTCCTGCTGGACCGCTGGCTAGATCCAGATATTCGACGCCTCCGCCATTACCATACCAGGACCAGGCGAGCCATCCTACCTTTTTTTCCTTAGTGTAGCTCATAATGGTGGCTTCATCGACATCTCCACCCGTGTGCTTGTCACCGAATTCGCCGATAATCACGGGGGCTCCAATGGCCAAGGCACTATCGATATTGCTCTTAACGGTAGCAGCATTACCTCCGGCATATTCGTACATATGAATCGAGAAAATAGTATTTTTTAAGGTATCTGAATTATATACAGCCTGACCACTAGTGAAAATGGATTGTGGGTATTGACCCCATCCCGCTGCATCTACAACTAAAGTGTTCTTAATGCCCGCATTTCTTAACGCCGGAATTGCCGCTTGGTAACCACTGGCCCATGTTGCAGTGTTCCAAGAACCGTACCATTCATTAGCAATATTCACAATGACACGATCTTCTTTACCAATCAAAGCATCCTTGATGCTGATCCAATAGTTGACTGCAGCGTTAAGATCAGATGTGTTGTCTGAGCCAGTAGCATCATGCACTTCCAGCATGGCAATCAATTTATACTGATCACAAAGCTTAAGAATATTTTGGACATCCGCCAAGGTATCGAGAGACCACTTGCTGCCATTAGAAAGTACAATTCTGACGGTATTGGAGCCAGTGGCTGCAATGGCCGGTATTGCAGTAGCCAGATCGTTTTTGTACCAAGTGTGTGCATGATTAACCCCACGCATTACAAAAGGACTGCCGGTGGCATCATACAAAGTGGTACCGCTTACATAAAAGCCCTTAACAGAAGTGTTTGCTGCTGCTGCCTGCTGTTGAGGTAAAGAAATAGAAAGAGTAAGGATACTAATTAATACTAACAAACTGATTTTCCGGAACGAAAAATGCTTACTGAATTTCATCAACATTTCCTCCTTAATCAAATAGGGTTGCTTCTTAGATTATGCGTATCCTTCAGGTGGTTGCAGTAAATGCACTCAATTACAGGCATGTATCACCTCCTCAGTTATTTTGAATATAACATATAAAGGAATTTTTAGGAATAATAAATAATTTAACGATAACAATAATTTTATGTTTTATTAGAAAATAAGACGAAGTGCTGATCAGGCACTCGTCTTTCATCTAACATTATCATGAAAAATGATGTTATTTTTAGATTCAGGAAGGAAAATATAATTTTTTTTGACTAATGATTTGGATTTCTCGCGATTTTCTTTCATAATATAAAGGGTAAACTAAATACAAAAGAAGAACCGTTGCCCGAGAGCGATGAGTTCTGTACAGAAGAGGCGATATTATGATTATCATGAAAACGATGGAAGAGATCGAAAAAATGCGTGCGGCGGGAAAAATTCTCGCTGAATGTCATCGTCAAATTGCGCAAATTTTGCAGCCTGGTATTACGACCTGGGAAATTGATGAATTTGCAGAAAAATTTATATTGTCTCAAGGAGCTACTCCTGAGCAAAAAGGATATAATGGGTACCCGTACGCAACCTGTGCATCTGTAAATGATGTAATATGCCACGGATTTCCGAAAAAAGAGCCGCTAAAAGACGGGGATATCGTAACCATTGACATGGTTGTTAACTTAAACGGCTGGTTGGCAGATTCGGCCTGGTCTTACGGGATTGGCAATATTAGTGAACAGGCGACCAAACTTCTAGACACTACTAAGGAATCGTTATTCCGTGGAATCGAGCAGGCGGTTGCAGGCAACCGTATCGGGGATGTTGCGCATGCCATCCAAGTTTATGCAGAGTCTAACGGATTTTCTGTAGTACGTGATTTTATTGGCCACGGGATCGGTTCAGAAATGCATGAAGCTCCGGAAGTGCCTCACTATGGTCCAGCAGGGAGAGGGCCTCGTCTTAAAGAGGGGATGGTATTTACCATTGAGCCCATGCTGAACACAGGCAGTTACAGAACAAAAATTGATGCGGATGGTTGGACTGCGCGTACCATTGACGGTGGATTGTCAGCACAATATGAGCATACTTTGGCGATTACCCCACAAGGAACGATTATCCTGACTGAACTGTAATTTTGATGAAAAATAAAATGACCAGTCTCCGTATTGGAGATTGGTCATTTTTTATTAATCCGTAATGTTGCGAGTGTAATATTCAATGATATCTTTTCTCCTAATAATTCCAACAAATACACCCTCATTATCAATCACAGGAACGAAATTCTGATCCGCAGCGAGCGTCAGCATATCCTCCATTTCTGCATTAATGAGAACACTTTCGTTATGAACATGCTTTTGGATGTCACTTACTGGAACTTCCCCTATATTGTCAAAGGTTAAATCTGCTGTGTTTTTCAGCTTCCACAATAGATCACCCTCCGAAAGTGTTCCTACATATTTTCCTTCATTATCAATAATAGGGATAGCCGTGTAATGGTGCTGTTCTAATTGTTCTAAGGCTTCCAGCATGGATAGTGAGTTAGTGATATAGGCAACTTGATCTTTTGGCAACAAAAAAGAGGATATTTCCATCGGCATGAACTCCTTTGTATTATGTTTTTTTGATTAGGCTACTTTTATTTAAACATACTTTTGGAATGGATAGAATTTTAAATTTTCATCCCTTGAATTATAGGTAATAAGTCCTATTGAATAGAGGTCGTATTTTGTCGATTAAAGATATATTATCCTAGAGTGGAGTTGTTCAGATGGCATTGTATCGAAGGCTTTCTTTAACGTTTAAGTTTGTTATGGTGGTAAGTTTAGTAATTATTGTGATCTTTTTCTTTAGTTTAGTCGCAAACCTGGCTAATCTGCGTAGTGTGAGCATATCCAACGGTGAACTTCAGGCAGAGATCGCAGGGAAAAGTTATGCGGAGACCATTCAGAATAGAATGATAGACATTCAGTCGACGGGTGAAGCGCTCGCTGAGGTACTGATTGAATCAAGAGAACGTCAAACCTTGGACCGTGAAGATGTTGTTTCTACAATGAAAACTATGCTTGAGCACAGACCAGAAATTTTTGGGATGAGCATATTATGGGAACCCAATGCTTTTGATCAGAACGATCAGGCTAATATAAATAAGATGCCATATGATGACGGTACGGGGCGTTTTATTCCTTATGTCTTTAGAAATCAAGGTGCAATTAAGGTTGAACCCTTAAAAAATTACGATGTAGAAGGTGCGGGTGATTATTACCTTTTACCTAAAAAAGAGAAAAAACCGGTCTATATTGAACCCTATTCCTATGAGACGACTGGTGGAGCAATAGAGATGATTTCGGTCATGCTGCCGATTTTGGATAAAACGGGTGCTTTTCTTGGGACTGTAGGGTTCGATGTTTCGTTAACCCAATTGCAGGAAGAAGCTGTTAACTATAAACCTCTGGGAGGTTATGTTTCTTTAATCACTGGTAATGGCAAATATGCAGCCAATCCAAATGATCCTCAAAGTGTACTCAAAGAGTTCGGTGATACAGAAGATAAAACATTACTGTGGAAGCGTGTGAAGAATGGGGAGGCCACACTGGGATACACGATAAATTCCAAGGGAGAAGACGTGCTGCGGACTTTTGTTCCGATACCAATGCCTGGAAGTGACCAGGTCTGGTACACACAGACAGCGATTTCTAAGGATGTAATCATGGCTGATTATGAACAAGCCAAAACAGAATTTTTTATCATTATGATTATTGGTATTTTGATTTTAGCTGTTATTGTTGGTCTTCAGCTATGGTTGATGGTAGTTAAACCGCTTCGCTTGTTATCTGATAAATTGCAGCTGATGTCTCAGGGTGATTTGACTCAAACCCTGCAGGTTCGAAATGATGATGAATTCGGCAAGATGGCTACACATTTTAATCATATGACCCATAAGCTTCGAGAAATGTTTGGACTTGTTGCTGATTTATCAATGTCTGTGGGAGCTACCTCTGAAGAGCTGACAGCTAACGCTGAGCAGACTGGGAAAGCTGCTGAACAAATTGCTGTGGCAATTGGACGAGTAGCCGAAGGAGCGCAGCTGCAGAGTGATTATGCGGGTGATTCTTCAATGGCGATGAGCGAGCTGAATGTTGGAGTGCAACGGATCGCTGACTCTTCGTCATCGGTGTCTGCGTCTGCAGATGAGGTTACCGATCAGACGAAAAAGGGCAGTGCGCAGCTTCAAATGGCAGTGAACCAAATGTCAGAGTTAAAGCTGTCTGTGGATGAGACGAGTCTGGCAATCGAACGTTTAGGCGAACGATCTGCTCAGATCAGCGGGATTATAGGCCTGATTTCGAACATAAGTAAACAGACCAATCTGTTGGCACTAAATGCGGCTATTGAGGCGTCCAGAGTGGGTGAACATGGCCGAGGTTTTGCTGTAGTGGCCTCAGAAATTCGTATGCTGGCAGATCAGACTAAAAAAGCTGCCGAACAAGTTACTGCTTTGGTTGAAGATGTGGTGCAAGATACTAATCAAGCTTCACAAGCAATGGCTGTCGGCAATGAAAAAGTAATTCTTGGTGTGCAAAGTGTATCTGATAGTGATCTTTTATTTACTTCGATTCTGACAGAGATGACGCAGGTGACTGATCAAATCCAAGAGGTGTCCGCAGCTGCACAGCAGATGACCGCGGGTACGGAGCAAATTTCAGTTACAGTTAAACAATTAGCCGATCTTGCTTCGGAAGCTTCATCTGACTCCCAAAGTGTGGCAGCAGCCTCAGAGGAGCAGCTTGCTTCTATGGAAGAGATCTCAGCTTCGTCGGAGTCACTTAGCTCAATGGTGCAAGACCTGTTGGATAAATTGTCCTATTTTAAAATTTAAATTCCCTTTTCAAATTTTAGAAAAAGGGCTATCCCCTAAGCTATGAAAATGACTGCTGTGTCGAAAGCACATGCTTAGTCACTGGAAAATACGCTTAGTAACCTGCTAAGGGACACAGTAATCCTTAAACGTAGGATTATCCGATATTTGGAATGTTATCGGACTCCAGTGCAGCTATTGGCCCAAAAAATGCTTAATATGAGCCTCTTTCCAAGGAATAACGTCGCTGGTGTCCGAATTCTAGCTGTAAAGGATAAAAACATGTAAATAACGTCAACTGAGTCCGAAAGCCCCGCAGGATAATGAAAGTGTAGTTGAAGCAGACCGCGAATGACCAAAAAACGCCGAACAGCGATTCTTCGAGAACAGAAGAATCGCTGTTTTGTTGATTTTAAGATTTTGAAAGTGAGGAGGTCAGTCTCCACTCGTAGAATCACTTATGACACAGCTCCTTCTTTCTTCCCATTTTGTTCATAATGCAGAAGAGTATCTATTTGGTGTTAGCTGTGCTATAATCAATCTATCGAAAGTATTTACCTGGCGAATTCACATAGCGTAGAGGGTTATTCTTTAGACGTTAATAACCTTGTACCATATGTGAATTTTTATTTTTTTAGAGATTTTGTAAGAGATTTTTTGAGGATAAGAATAACATGTAAATAAAAATAAGGTGGTAATTATATTATGCAAACAGGAACAGTGAAATGGTTTAACGCAGACAAAGGTTTTGGTTTTATCGAGGTTGAAGGTGGAGAAGATGTATTCGTACATTTCAGCGCAATTACTGGTGACGGATTCAAGTCCCTGGATGAAGGACAACGTGTAGAATTTAACGTAGTTCAAGGCAATCGTGGTCAACAAGCTGAGAATGTTGTAAAACTGTAAGTAGTAAAATGAATCCCCAAACGTATCGTTTGGGGATTTTTTTATAGAAAGGTGGCGGATGTAAATGCAGGTGTTTGAAGACTGGAATTTAAAAGTTAAGAAAACCTTTAACGCTACAAGTAACAAGGAAGTATTGACGGTATCTGAAGCGGGAAGCTTGCTTGGGCTGTCTAAAGATCAAATGAAAAGTTATGTAGATCAGCATAAGTTGACTAAAGTTCCGATCATGAGAAGTGTCGTCAGATATCTTTTACTGAAGAGCGAGATCGATATGATTGTGAAAAAAATCTAAGATCAGCATTAATAAATAGGGTAGACCAATCCTTGATAGGATATGGTCTTTTTTTGTCTCACAAATTTCTTATAAATAGAAACTTATCGACCCGAAGATCGTCTATAATAATGGGATATTTTAGGTAACGGTGTCATCCAGTAAAAAAATATTCTCACAAGCTGGTGGTTATCTATCAAAACATTACGTGATATCTAAGGAGAAAATTATGAAACGACTAGAGTGTAAAGATTATTACAAAGCAATTGAGCCTTTAGAAAATGTGAAAATAAATACGATGTTTGCTGAGTCAGTGGTGAAGCAAGTCATTGCTGGCAGCGTATATGTTGACGATATCGTTAACCCGCGTGCTTTTTACATTGCACACCCTTGTGGAATGTCTTTATTAATTGGAGAGTCGGATAATGAAGAGTTTAAGCGCGACCTTTTTGATTACATAACCAATAAAAATATGATTCGGCATCATCAAGAAATGCTGCAGGCTGATCCAGCGGGAGGTTGGCCGGAAGTTATCGCTCATTGGAGTGAACAGGAAATGCTCCATAGAAATACAAGGGTCAACTTCAGCTTTAACCGCGAGAGATATCTGAACCAGAAAGCTTCTTATCTTAACCAAGACCTTGAAGTGGTGCGAATGAACAAAGAACGGTTTATGGCGGCAACAGGAGGTGTCAATCCTAAGGATTTTTGGAGGAATGAAGAGCAATTTCTTGCTGAGGGGCTGGGCTTCAATATTCTTGATGCTGGGGAAATTGCCTCTACGGCATTTTCGGGTTTTGTTAATGAGCATCAACTGGAAATTGGCATAGAAACCTCAGAAGCACATCGGGGGAAGGGCTATGCCTACGCTGTCTGTTCAGCCTTAATCGAATATTGTCTAGAACATCAGCTTGAGCCGGTGTGGGCGTGTCGTCTGGATAACGAAGGTTCTTTCAACTTAGCGCATAGATTAGGCTTTGAGACAACCTACATGATTCCCTATTATCGGCTGGTAGAATCCGTCATCAGGAAGGGTTAAGGATCCGAATGAAAAATAAACAGATTACCCATTCAGCTTCTTCTTTTTCTTTAAGTAGAATTGAGAAAAAGAAGGTGAAGAAGAAAACTAAGACCAGCAGGAAAAAAAAGATCTGGCTATTTATGCTTGCTATCGTACTTATTGCTGGGCTAGGATCTTATGTTTTTCGTAAAGAACTGCTGATTTTCGGATTTAATAATGTTGTGGCTCCAACTATTGAACACACGCTTGATGGGTCATACGTTCCTTTAAAAAATAATGAAAATGCTGAAGCTCCTGGATTCCAACCCACGACGGATAATAAGGATCGTCCATTTTCTATCCTCCTATTGGGTACTGATCAGCGGGGAAAAGAGAACGGGCTTTCTGATTCGATTATATATACTGTGATTCGGCCAGTTGATCATAAAGTATTGTTCGTGTCGATCCCTCGTGATTCCTATGCAGAAATTATCGGAGCGGAAAATGTTAAAGGAGCTAGGAAAGAAACCAAGATTAATGCAGCACATTCCTATGGCGGTCCTCAGATGAGTGTAGACACCGTTAAAAATTTATTAAACGCGCCTATCGAATATTACGCTACTATTAATTTCAACGGTCTTGTGGGCGTTACAGATGCTCTAGGGGGTGTTGAACTTCCGATTACCAAGGTGATTGAGAACAAGAGTCCGGATCATGAGAAATTAAGAATTGAACCGAACAAACCGATTTATTCTGGCGCTGAAGCATTAATGTATGTAAGATACCGTGAGGATTCTGATTTTAAACGAACGGAGCGGCAGCGGATCTTTTTGAAATCTGCGCTTGAACGGATGAAGAGAGTAGATAATATCCTTAATATACAGAAAATCATCGAAATAGCAGGCAGTAATTTCCAAACCAATATGAAGTCAGACTTTATTCTTGATTTGGCGAAAAGAGTAATTCTTGAAGGGGGTACTCCTGAGATCACAAGCCATATGTTGCAGGGTGAAGGCAGACGGAAGGATCAATGGTATTATATGCTTGACGAAAATGATGTGAAGCGTACCCATGAGTTGATTGAGATTTGGCTGAATCCTGACTCTACCGATATGGATCTGGCCGCAGCTTCTGCGGATGACGCAGCATAGATGTTGTGACTGAATTATTTTATTTTTCATGTGGAGGTTGATCTCTCTGGCTGCAAAAACAAATGAGCAAATGTTACTCGAATTTAAGTCCCTCATCCCGTTCGTAGAATCTTTAGGGGAAGTATCAGACAAACATTGGAATCAGCCTATTGCAGCTGGTAAATGGACTGTAAAGGATATCATCTGTCATCTCATGTTATGGGATAAATATTTTTATGAAGGTGCGATTAAGAAAATAATTCTCCGGGAACCGATCACAACTAAGCATTTGGATTTTAACGAGTTTAATGCTAACGCTGTAGAATATGCTAAATTATTATCTGAACAAACATTAATTGAACAATTTGTACGTTATAGAACTAAAATCATAGATGCAGCTGCAGGGTTAACGGAAGATGAATTCAATCAGGAATATAAGGACGGAGATCGCAAAAAATTCAGCGTTCGCAAGTATTTGAGAAGTTTTATCCCACATGATAAGCATCATAAAAAACAGATTGAGCAGTTCTTAAAACCTTAAACCTTGGCGCGATTTTGAACTAACTTCATGGATTGGCGTATGAGGATAGGACCAAACATGCTTCCGGCAGAGGCGGCAATTAAGGAATGGAAGGGGAATTTTATAGCAAAATAAAAGACCCATCCAGCAACAATATCAATAAGGATGAACTTCTTGATCTCGGATAATGGAATGGTCACGAAGACAATAGATTGTTTGTTTCTCACAGCAATGACCTCCTAATTTTAAGAAAACATCTTATAAATCCACTGTTCATTCTATTTTGGAACTAAGATGTCCCATTCCGTCTAAATCTACAATCGAATCGTAAAAAAAGGAAGTATGCCTTGCGGATCTTTTTCGCAAAGTGTACTTCCTTTTTTGTATGTGAGGATATTATCTGACTAATATTTGGCAGGGTATGGAAAGTCACAGAAGATATATTCAATCACCAGTACAATGTAAGCGTTGTCTTTTGTGAAAATATATCCTAAAGGAGCTAAGCTATGAGAGTGAAGAGACTATCTTTTAACCAGCTTGTGTTTATCTGTTTAGGTTTTCAATACTTGTTAATGCGTTTGTTCTCTGCCGGCGAGGCAATCGTTATCACATCGATAGAGCTAGTAATATATATTGTTTATACTGTCGCCACCCTTGCCGGATTGTTTCTCCGGAGCAGACGAATTGATAGTGAAGCTGTATCTGGGTTGTCGTCGTTATTTTTCAGCGTGTTATGGACGGTGTCTTTGTTCTCACAGTTTCGGAAAGAAAGTTATCCAAATGCTTTAACAATCATTAATTCGCTGGGGGTGTCTTCAGCGGTAATCGTGATGCTCACACAATTTATTATTTTGGCCAAGGCTTAGGCTTTAGCTGAAAAAAAAGGCGGGTGCCCCAGCAGCCATTTCATGGCTTATGCGGCACTCGTTTGTTTTTTTTCATCCCCAGAAATGAAAGCTCACCCTGTTCACTCCGTTTAAATTCAAATTCACTGTCATGCTTGGTATGATGGAATCTTGTTTCTGAGATAGGATAGAACGGTGTAACCTCTCCATCATTCCAGACAAAATAATAGTCCTGGCCCCTACGCTCTACGCTCGCTTTGCAGCCAAATCCCTCATAGGTCCCCATATATTCAGCATACATGCTATCATCAAGTGGGAAGGCTTGCGGGAATATCGGCATCTCGGCAGGCTCACCGAATACTAATCCAGATAGAGATTCCGTTAACTTGGTAATGGGGACACAATCATAATTGGTCAACATGATGACGGTCGTCTGCTCTTCTGGATATCTGTGCATTTCACTTCGGAAGCCGCGATAAGCGCCGCCGTGATACATTCTTTTGCGATCATAACGTTCGTCCAAAAACCAACCAAAACGATATTTGAGATTACTTGAATGAAAAGCCATCTCCAAAGTATCGTGGGATACTAATTGATCGGAGTATAACGCTTGATCCCACAGGAAAAGATCAGCAGCCGTCGAATACATAGCACCCGCTGATAGGATAGAGCTCATATTTATGTATTCACCCTGAGTATACTCACCCCATGAGGAATGATAAGGTGAGGCTAATTTTGAAATGATTTGCTGATTGTTATAAACTCCTGTATTTACCATGCCAAGAGGCTGTAATATAAAAGTAGTGATATAATCTTCAAATGTCATGCCTGTAATCTTCTCAATAATCATTCCTAATAAATAATAACCTGAATTATTATAGGAAAACGATGTGCCAGGCATAAATGCAGGCGGTTGACTCACAAATAGCTGTAACATCTCCAGTGGAGTCAGCTTCAGCTTATTTAATTTTTGATTATATTCGGGTAGAGAAGTGTAGTTGGCTATACCCGAGGTATGTCCCAGCAGATGAAGGACGGTAATCCCCTCGAATGCATGCTGTTCAGGAAGATACTTAAGGATCGGATCTTCCAGTCGCAGACGTTTTTGTTCTTTTAGCATCAGAATTGCCATGCCAGTGAATGACTTGGTTAATGACCAGATCCGGAATTTGGTATCTATAGTGTTCGGAACCTGATGTTCAAGATTCGCATATCCGTATGCTTTTTGTAGCTTGATTTCTCCATGCTGAGCTATTAAGACTGTGCCGCTCAGTGGGCAGCTTTGTTCGTATTTTTCTAAATATTGCTCCAGACGCTGGGATTGTTTATCCACAGGTAACCCCTCCTTAAAGGCATATTCTAACATAATACTAAATTCTGTTGAAGCGGAGAGAAATCCATGAGATATGATTGTTTAATTATTGATGATGAAACTGAACTTGCGGAGAGCACCTGCGAATATTTTAATTTGTTTGATGTTCAAACCGCGTTTGTTACAAGCGCTGCTGCCTGTCGGAGCTTTTTGCGTGAGCATCAGGTCTCAATGTTACTGCTTGATATTAATTTAGGCGGTGAATCCGGCTTCCAGTTATGCAAAGAGCTGCGTCAGACGATGGGGATTCCTATCTTGTTTATTAGTGCCCGCTCCAGTGAAGATGATGTATTGATTGCTCTTGATATCGGAGGAGATGACTATATTCATAAGCCGTATACCCTGAGAGTGCTGCTCGCAAAAGTGAAGGCGGTGCTTAAACGCCACAATAACGAAGTTATAGCTGAGGCAGCGGTCCTTCAAGCCGGCTCTATCCAGATAGACCCTGAACTTAGGAGGGCAAGCCTTAATGGCGTAGCTCTCAAGCTGAAAACGATGGAATATAAACTGCTCAGCTATTTGATTCAGCATAAAAATAGGGTAATCCCCAAAGAGGAGTTATTTACAGAGGTATGGGGAGATGTTTTTGCGGGGGATGGCACCTTAAATGTACATATTCGCCATCTACGCGAGAAGATTGAGCAGAATCCTAATGATCCTCAGTACATCCGTACAGTATGGGGCATCGGTTATGCTTTTGAGGACAAATAGTTATGACTAAAAAACTGCTGTTGGCTCTTCTACTTACTATATTTGCCGCAAGTTTAACGCTCACATTCCTAATTCTTAATTTGCAGGAGGAGACAGGAACAGATAGAGTGGCTATCAATACCATTGTGAAGCTCACGGAGCAGAACTGGGACAAGCTTGATCCGAACCTGTACAAGGAAGGTCCTTATGAATTTGCCATTATCGATACCGCGGGAGTACTTAAATATCAGACGGGAAATGCGATTTCCGTTACCGTTAACGAAGCCATCAACAATCGGGATACTCTAGTGGACGTTTTTGTTCAGGATAAGATGGTGGGTAAGGTGATTATTAATAATGATTACCATGCGATTTTTATACATATGAAAAAACAATTTATACAAGTTTCTATTGTGATGCTGCTACTGCTTACGGTTCTAGGCATTCGCTATATTTGGTTCCTGAATCGATCGGTTCTCCGTCCGTTTCGCAAAATGCAGCTATTCGCGAAGCATATCGCGAGAGGTGATCTGGAAGTTCCGCTGGAGATGGATCGTAATCATCTGTTTGGTGCTTTTACCGAAAGCTTTGATATGATGCGGGAAGAGCTTGCAGCGGCTAGACACAGCGAATATTTGGCGAATAAAAGTAAAAAGGAACTGGTTGCTAGTCTCAGTCATGATATTAAAACACCAGTTGCTTCGTTAAAGGCGATTACGGAACTGATGTTATTAAGCGCAAGGGATGAGAAGACCAGCAGACAGCTTAACACTTTGTATTCCAAAGCGGATCAGATTGATCGTCTGGTGACCGATATGTTCCATTCGACCTTAGAGGAACTAAATGAACTTAAAGTCAGCTTAACGGAGGAGCAAAGCCACCTGCTGATCCAAATTATAAATAATGTAAATTTCTATGAACGGATTTCAGTAGCAGCAGTGCCTGACTGTATCATTACGGTGGACTCCTTGCGGCTGCAGCAGGTGATTGATAATGTTGTGAATAATTCCTACAAATATGCCTACATAGACACACCTATTGATATTAGGTTCGAGATTACGGATCATTATCTGGAGGTAGATATTCTGGATTATGGCCCCGGGGTTCCGGAGGAGGAGCTGCCTTTAGTATTTAATAAATTTTTTCGGGGCAGTCTGGCCGTGAGCCAGAATGGTGCGGGTCTAGGCCTGTACATTTCCCGTTATATGATGCAAAAAATGCAAGGCGACATTGTGTGCTCCAATCGGGAGGATGGATTTACAGTCAAACTGCTAATTCCTTTAGCAGGACAGAATTAAGAATTAGCTAAGGATTGCACAAAGACATGTTAAGAACATTTAACGTACGATAAGGTTGCAATTACGAATAAGCTTGTGATTGCAGCCATTATATTTCGCGTAGAGCAATGATTTTCTTTTAGCGCAATTAATGAGCATGAATGTAAATGGAGTGTTCAACATGAGCGAAGTGAATAATAAAGTGCTGATGCAGACTAATAAGCTTGGAAAAACCTTCTCCCATGGAGGAACTCAGCAGCATGTTTTGAAAAATCTGGATCTGACCTTATATCATGGTGATTTCACGATTATCATGGGCAGCTCTGGTTCTGGTAAATCAACACTGCTGTATGCCATTTCGGGTATGGATAAGCCAACGCTTGGAGAGGTTCTATTTGAAGGTCAGGATATCACAGCCATGAGTAATGATCAGCTTGCGGTATTCCGGCGGAAGAATTGTGGGTTCGTGTTTCAGCAGATTCATCTGCTGGATACGATGAGTGTCCTCGACAATGTATTATCTAGTGCTTTTCTTGTACAAAAGGATAGAGCAGGGGCTGTGAAAAAAGCCAAAAAGCTACTCTCAGATGTAGGTCTGGATGACTCTGTCTGGGGCAAGTTTCCGGCGCAAATCTCAGGTGGCGAAGCTCAGCGGGCGGGTATTATCCGGGCATTGATCAACAGTCCAAAAGCGGTTTTCGCTGATGAGCCGACAGGTGCGTTAAACAGTTCAGCAGGAATAGGTGTATTGCGCGTCCTCACTGAGGTGAATAGGCAAGGGCAAAGCATAATTATGGTTACACATGATCTTAAAACCGCGTTGCGTGGTAATCGGATATTGTATCTGCGGGACGGAGTCATCGTTGGTGATTTGCGTCTTACCCCTTATAGCGAAGATAACGGACCTGAACGGCAGCAGCAAGTACAGTCCTTTCTAACCGAATTGGGGTGGTAGGGATGAGCAGCCTAATAGGAAACCTAGCTTGGTCAAATATTCGTAAAAGAAAAAGCGCCACGCTTACACTCTTCATTTTGATCATGATAGCTGTGCTGCTGCTGAACATTGGCCTTACGGTCAGTTTAAAGCTAAATTCTTTTCAGCAAGAAAAAATGACTGAATTAAGGACTCCAGAAATAAGTGCATTTTTCCCAAAAGATGATCATCTAGAAGAGTATGAGGAGCTTGTGGATAGTTATTCATATACAGAAACCTGGGAGAATGAAGCAGCAATTCTGTTAGCAGACGCTAAAATGAAGTACGGACAAACGGACACTACGGTAGCTTTTATAATTCTTAACATGGATACACCGCGGACCAAGGGACTATTCAAGACAACGACTCCGTTAGGATCTAAGGATGCGGATATGATCTATTTGCCTTATTTGTTCCATGTTGGATCGGGGTATAACCTTGGCGATACCTTTTCTTTTGTATACGATAATAAGCCATTCTCTTATACAATAGGTGGCTTTATTGAGGAGCCGTTGCTAGGAACGTTAACTAATGGAGCTTTAAAAGTATTTTTGAATGATGAAGGTTATAAGCAGTTGGAGAAACGTCTTGGAACAGAAGCTCAGTACAGCTTTCTATCAGCAGATTTAACCGATCCTTCAAAGGATGTAAAGCTGGAACAAATGCTAAGTGAGCGGATTTTTGCCTCAGGAAGTACGGATCAATTTCAAGTCATGCGGGCAGAGGTTGGTCTCCAAGGGAACCGTGTTTTTGTTAATCTTTTAGCGGCCATTCTGATCGTATTTGCCCTGATTATGGTTCTGATCTCGCTTATTGTCATCAGGTTTCAAATATTGGGACATATTGAAGACAATTTGACGAATATCGGTATTTTAAAAGCCAACGGTTATACTTCATGGCAGATTAAAAACGCGCTTCTGCTACAGTTCACCTCAGTGTCAATCATCGCAGCTATACCGGGAGGTGGGTTATCTGGGCTGGTTATGCCGTTGGTAGGGAATATGATTTCGTCTTCAATCGGACTTCTGTGGCCAATATCCTTTGAAGGGGTCAGTGCAGTACTTAGTTTGGTTATTGTCTCTGGACTAGTGCTACTTGTTACCTATCTGTCGAGCCGGCGAATTCGGAACATTACTCCGATTACAGCTCTGCAGAGCGGAATCCTCACTCACAATTTTAAGCGGAACCCAATTCCACTCGAAACATCCCGAATGAATCTGCAATTCAGCTTAAGCCTTAAAGCTTTAGTAAGGCAAATGAAGCAGAATATGATGATCGTATTGATCGTTGCCGGATTAACCTTTTCTAGTATTTTTTGCTCTATAGTGAATTTCAACTTTAAGGGAGACACCTCAGCAGTTATAAAACTGGTAGGTATAGAACGCAGCGACTTTTTGTTGTTGCCGAAAAACGGTGACCTACAGCAGGGGAAGTTTACAGAATTAGAAGCCATGCCAGGGGTTGAAAAGTTGACTGTATTGGATAGCATGGTCGCTTCGATTAAAAATACCAGCTTTATGCTCCGGGTATCTGACGATTATAGCAAGCTGGAGACACAAACCATATACAAAGGGCGAGAGCCTATTTATGATAATGAAATTGTGATTTCCGGTGTTATTGCAAAGTTGAAAAATACAGAAATAGGGGACGAGGTACCTATCACTTTTAATGGTGTGACGGAGAATTATTTGGTCACTGGCTTAAGCCAGCAGATTAGCCAACTTGGAATGGTGGCGAGTATGACCGGTGATGGAATGAGAAGACTTCAACCGGAGTACACCCCTCTGTCCATCAATGTGTATCTGAAAGAGGGGGGAGATGCGCAAGCTTTTGTGAAGGATCTGGAAGCACATTTCCCCGGAAAATGGAATATTACTAACATTCGAGAAACGGTTGATAGTACGCTCAGTACATTCACTGCCGCAGTATCTTCTATGACAGCAGTCATCACTGTGGTGACGATTATAGTAGTAAGCCTGATTTTATATTTAGTGATTAAGACTTTGATTCTGAAGCGGAAGCGTGAGTTCGGCATTCTTAAAGGAATGGGTTATACCACTTTTAATCTGATGACGCAGATTACCTTTAGTCTGTTTCCGGTGATTGTGGTGGGAGTAGCTTTGGGGAGTATAGGCGGTTATTTTTTCTCGGACTCTGCGTTTGTACTATTGCTCTCGAGTTTAGGGATTTATAACGTCCAACTGGCGGTTAGTTTGCCACAAGTATTGCTATTGTGTGCAGCCATTCTAGTAGTCGCTTATGCGGTGTCTATGCTTGTTGCCCGGCGAATTCGGAAGGTTAGTGTTTACGATTTGATTATGGACTAAGCAAAAGACAAAAAAACAACGAGCAGGAGGTTTGTTACTCCATACTCGTTGTTTTTTTTACATATTCATTCGTCCGTCATCATAATTGAATTGCCAATCAATGCCGAATTTATCTTTTAGACTACCATAACAAGAGCTCCAGAAGGTTTCTTGCAGTTCCATAACTACTTTACCGCCCTCTTGAAGTTTATTGAAATATTTCTTTATGTTATCTAAATCCTTACTAACTACGGAAAGACTAATATTGTTTCCTTCGATAAAAGGCATGCCTGGAAAAACATCAGAAAACATTACATTACTGCCTTCGATATTCAAGCGGGTGTGCATAACCAAATCTTTAGCTTCCTCAGGAAGAGTGAAATTGGGATCGGGTGGTGTTTCACCAAAGGTCATGATTTGTGGACGTTCAGTGCCAAACACCTCTGCGTAAAACTCTGCTGCGTCACGACAATTCCCGTTGAAATTAAGATAAACATCGATAGACATTTTTTTCACTCCTTAAAGGTTTGTTAGCGGCACATCAAAAGTTCTTAAAATTCAAAATACCTTATCACATCCACATTGTATCATTTACCAGTTTATAAACAAATATACTTTTAGTCTCATTATTAAACTTTTATTTCATCTACTATCTTCTAATTAAAAATAGGATATGGTAGTATTCAAGAAAAGGGATAATTTTCTATAAATTAAATAAAATTATATTTATGTTAAATAGTTGGGGTGGATTTGGGCTCGTGTTTGATCTTTACCACTGAGAGGAGGTGATGGTGAGTGCGGGTAAGGCATAGAGGAGGTGACAATTCTTTAAAGGAGTGAATACTGCAATTGTAGCATCGCGTGGCTATTAATAAATTATTTACGAATTTATTTAATTGTCGAAAGGAGAATAATAAATGACAAAAGCACTAAGGAAGCAAATGTTGTTATTGCTTACGATCATGGCTTTAGTTATCACCGGATATGCTCCTTCTACCACGTATGCCAGTGAGGCACATGTTGACAATCCGTTTGTAGGAGCTACAGCATATGTGAATCCTGATTATGCCGCACTGATTGATACCTCTATTGCTCAGGTTACCGATAGTACTTTAGTTTCCAAGATGGAGACCATTAAAAAATATCCGACAGCCGTATGGCTGGATCGAATTGCTGCAATTTATGGCGGAGAGGACAATGGAGGTAGAAAAAGTCTGGAACAGACTTTAGATGCCGTACTCGCGCAAAAGCAACCCAATACGCCGATTACAGCCACGTTCGTAATTTATGACATGCCTGGGCGGGATTGCCACGCTCTTGCCTCCAATGGCGAGCTGCCACTGACAGCTGCGGGTCTTACAACCTATAAGTCAGATTATGTTGACGTAATCGCCAGTATTTTTGCAAAGCCCAAATATAGTGACATTCGTATAGTGACTATCGTAGAGCCGGACTCGCTTCCGAATCTAGTCACCAATCTCAGCACACCAACAGTGTGCTCAAGCTAACTCCACGAATATTTACCGTGATGCTACGCGTTACACTTTAAATGCTCTCCATGCCATTCCGAATGTATATACTTACATGGATATTGGCCACTCCGGCTGGCTCGGATGGGATACTAACCGTGGCCCCGCTATCGACCTCTTTACTTCGGTTGTGTCAGGCACTACAGCTGGACTTGCTAGTGTCGATGGATTTATTACGAATACAGCCAATACCACTCCACTAGTAGAACCTAATCTTCCAGATCCGAATCTTACGATAGGCAGCCAGCAGCTTCGCTCCGCAAGTTATTATGAATGGAATCCGTATTTTGATGAAGCCGATTTCACAGCAGCTTTGTATTCAGGTTTTGTAGCAAAAGGTTGGCCTTCCACGATCGGCTTCCTTATTGATACCTCCCGTAACGGGTGGGGTGGACCTAATCGCCCGACTAGTGCAAGCGGAACAACCGTTAACGCTTATGCAGATTCCGGTCGGATTGATAAACGTCTCCATCGCGGCAATTGGTGTAATGCCAGCGGCGCTGGAATTGGAGAAGTTCCACAAGCAGCCCCTGCAGGTTATGCAGCCTCACATTTGGACGCATTTGTCTGGGTGAAACCTCCGGGAGAATCTGATGGTTCCAGCAGTGCCATTCCAAATAATGAAGGCAAGGGCTTTGACAGAATGTGTGATCCGACTTATACCAGCTCAAGCGGCACACTGACCGGTGCATTACCTAATGCGCCTGTATCAGGTCACTGGTTCCATGATCAATTTGTTCAGCTGGTACAGAATGCTTACCCTGTAATTCCTCTGAGCAACGGAGGGGGCACTGTAGTTCCAGAGGCACCCACTAACTTGGTAGCGACAGCGGGAGATGCAAAGGTAAGCCTGAGCTGGAGCGCATCCAGTGGTGCGACTAGTTACACGGTAAAACGAGCGACCACAAGCGGAGGGCCGTATACCACAGTAGCGACAGGATTAACAGCTACGAGCTACTCCAACACCGCCTTAACGAACGGAACAACTTATTACTATGTTGTAAGCGCAACCAATAGTGTGGGAGAGAGTGTGGATTCTACACAAGCGAGTGCGACTCCAGCAGCAGTGGCGACTGTTCCCGCGGCACCAACCAATTTGGTAGCGACAGCAGGTGAGGCGAAAGTAAGCCTGAGCTGGAGCGCATCCAGTGGAGCGACTAGTTACACTGTGAAAAGTGCAACCACAAGCGGAGGACCGTACACTACTGTAGCGACAGGGCTAACGGCAACGAGCTACACCAACACGGGCCTAACGAACGGAACAACCTATTACTATGTTGTAAGCGCAAACAATAGTGTAGGAGAGAGTGTGAATTCGGGACAAGCAAGTGCGATCCCAGCAGCGGTGGCAACTGTTCCAGTGGCACCAACTAACTTGGTAGCGACAGCAGGAGATGCGAAAGTGAGCCTGAGCTGGAGCGCATCCAGTGGTGCGACGAGTTACACTGTGAAAAGTGCAACCACAAGCGGAGGACCGTACACCACTGTAGCAACAGGGCTAACGGCAACGAGCTACATCAACACGGGCTTAACGAACGGAACAACCTATTACTATGTTGTAAGCGCAACCAATAGTGCGGGAGAGAGTGTGAATTCGGCACAAGCGAGTGCTGTTCCACAAGTTCCGGCAGCAACTAGTCTGACGTTGCAGTATCGGGCGGGAGATACTAATGCGACAGACAATCAGATCAAACCTTATTTTAATATTAAAAATAACGGCACAGCCGCAGTGAACTTAAGCGATCTTAAAATCCGTTATTATTTCACTAAAGATAGTAATCAGACGTTAAACAGCGCAATTGACTGGGCACAAGTTGGCAACAATAATATTCAAGTCGCCTTTGCAGACTACACAGGCACGAATGCAGACACTTACGTTGAACTTTCGTTTACTTCTGCAGCTGGTTCCATTCCAGCTGGAGGCCAGTCCGGAGATATTCAGCTCAGAATATATAAATCCGATTGGACTAATTTTAACGAAGCCAATGACTACTCCTTTGATGCTACTAAAACTGCTTATACTAACTGGGATAAAGTGACACTTTATCAAAGTGATGCTCTCGTATGGGGGATTGCTCCGTAACGGAAAGCAGGGGATATTTAAAAGAGCCGCTGGAGTGATTGAAGTGCTCCCTGTCAAGTGGACAGTGTAAAAAACAAAAATAGTTAGTTTAGATACCTCAGTTCGTATTGCCAGAACTGAGGTATCTTCGTTATGCAGCTCGTCGGTATTCGCTAGGTGACAAGCCATCCAAACACTCTGTGTAGCGGTAATTATTGTAGTAGTGAATATATTTGCTAACCTCTGTGAGGACATCATCATAGGTGTCATACTTTGTAAGATAATAGCTTTCTGACTTGTATGTACCCCAAAAACGCTCAATAGGTTGGTTGTCCAAACACCGACTCACACGAGACATGCTTTTCTTAAATCCGTATTTTACATGAAGTCGGTTGTACTCATGAGACGTGTACTGGAAGCCTCTGTCGCTTTGTAAAAGAGGGGATACGCCAGGATTCTTCGCGTAAGCCCTCTTCAACGTATCCATCACGAGTTTATTGTTGTTGGAATGGCTTAATACCCATGAGACAATGGAATTATCATATACATCAATAATAGCGCTCAAATAGGCTTTGCGCCCATTCCCGTACTTCAGTTCAGTCACATCTGTACACCATTTTGAATTAGGAGAATTGGCATCAAAGTTACGGTTCATTACATTTTCAACTACATGGATCTCCGTAGCTTTCACATAACTCGCTCGTTTTCTGCGAATGACTGCTTTAAGCCCAAGAGCACACATAATTCGGTAATAACGCTTTTTGTTGTACTGCTTTTTGAGCTTTCGGTTTAATTGCGTGCGCATTTGACGATAGCCAAGAATCCCTTTTCGCTTGTCATATCGTAGCTTTACTTCTTTCGCTAACGCACGAGTTTCAAGTTCTATGCAAGAGGGTTTCCATTTTAACCACTTGTAATAGGCAGATCGAGCAACCCCAGCTAACGCACACAACTTCGTAATTGCGTGACCTTTTTCTTTGTTCAGTTCTTGAATCGCTTGATACAAGTTTACTTGTCGAACGAGGGTTAGCGTGTATTTCGTCGCTTGATCTCCGCCAACTTTTTTGCGAAGTCATTCTCCATCTCTAGGTATTCATTTCGCGCTTCTAGCTCTTTAATCCGTAGTTTAAGGCGGTCATGCTCATCTAGTTCTTCTACAGGCTTTTTGCGACCGCGATTGTCCTGAAGAGCCTCCTCGCGGCCAACTTGATATTTCCGAACCCATGCGTAAACTTGCTGATAAGATACTCCGTACTTTTCAATCGCTTTCTGATAATCCAATCCATTAGCGATGGTATATTGTGCAATTTCAATGCGTTCTTCGAAAGTTGTTTTACGTCCTTGGTTCATATGAGATAGTCCTTTTCCTGTATGTGTAGGTTTCAATTCTATCTCATTAGTATACTTGGTAATCCATTTTGTCAAAACACTTCTGCTTGAAATATAATGCTTGTTTGTCACCTCTTCAACGGAGCAACGACCAGACAACACTTCGTTAACAGCAGCAAGCTTCAATTCCTTTGGGTATGATTTCCATGTTCTCGATTCCCTCAACCCGTCCAAACCATCTGCTTTATATTTCCTAATCCATTCTCTAACTGTGTGTGAACTAAGACCTAGCTGCTTTGCCTCATAGTTTGGATTTGACTTGTGCTCAAGGCACAGCCCTACGACATGTAATTTTACTTTTAAAGATGTTGGACTTCTATTAGACATTAGAAAAACTCCCATCATTGTAGCAGTAGAAGTTTTTGTTTTTTCTACTGTCTACTATGATGGGAGCTTATCAGATCCTGGCGGCTCTTTCTGTATTATTTAATTCGTTTACCGAGTAGCACAAGCAGCCAGATGATTCCAGCCCCAACAATGGCGTGACCAAGCCCCGCAATATGGGGCAGGAAGCTAATATCACTGCCGTTAATTTGCAGCATTCCACGTGTAGCCATTGCACCAATCGTGATTAGAAGACCAATGTTATAGACAATGTACCATGCACCAAAAGATTTAGCCTCATGGATATTAAATAACTTATCTAAGATCATAGCAATAATAAAGAAAAAGAATCCTAAGATTAGAATGTGGGTGTGAAGCGCAACTAATATAGTATCTCCTGTGAAATCATTCATTTTAGTAATTTCGCGATAGGCCACTCCGGCTATCAAACCAAGAATTGCATAGAAAAAAGACGTGTAATACAATTTTTTCATAAGAATATCTCCTTTGTAGTTATCGTTATGATTGAAGTGTATCAAGCAATTAAGAACGCAATATGAACAAATGATTACAAGGTGAAAAAAATCACTAGTTTATAAATACATTATATCCTAAAGGAAGTTTCACTTTCCACGACGAACTGTACTACTAGAGAAATGAGAGGAGACTTAAGGAAAATATGAATGATAACATTGAAGTATTTCCGGTGCTCGAAACTGACCGCTTTATTTTGAGAAGAATTACACTGGATGATGCTAAAGAAATATATGATTATTTTTCAAAAGATGAAGTGACCCAGTATTATGATCTGGATAGCTTCACCGATATACAGCAAGCGATCAACCTTATCGAAAGATGGGATGAACGTTTCAAAGGCAAACAAAGCATTCGCTGGGGAATAGCCAGGCGTGAGGATAATATAATGATTGGTTCATGCGGATATCATAACTGGGCGCACAGAAATTTCAAAGCAGAGATTGGGTATGAATTATCTCCACTTTATTGGTGGCAGGGTGTGATGACGGAAGTTCTGACAGCTATTATTGCGTATGGCTTTGAGCATATGAAGCTCCATCGAATTGAGGCGTTTTATGATCCGGCTAATATTGCCTCCAAGAAGTCGCTTTTGAAAGCGGGCTTTAAGTATGAGGGGTTGTTACGCGAATCTTTTTTTGAAAAAGGTAGATTTGTAGATGCGGAGATTTGCTCTTTGTTAGCTTCCGATACGAACTAAGAAGTGTAAAATTAATAAAAGCAAGTTAACCATAATGCGAGAGGACGTATTATGGTTTTTTGTTTGTGATACAATAAATAGATTATCGAATTTATCCTACGTGGTACTAATCCAACATACATATCATGATGAAAGAAGGTGAAGGTATGGAGTTTGAGTATTTGCTTCGTGTAATTGGCGCGGGAATTTGTGGCGTATTAGTTGGATATGAACGCAAAAGCCGGATGAAAGAAGCTGGAGTTAGAACACATTTTGTTGTAGCCTTAGGTGCTGCACTCATGATGGTCATCTCCAAATATGGGTTTCAGGACCAAGCGGATTGGCCTAATCTTTCTCTTGATCCCGCTCGGATAGCTGCTCAGGTAGTAAGCGGAGTAGGTTTTTTGGGAGCAGGGATGATTTTTATGCAAAGACACACAGTCAAAGGGCTCACTACTGCTGCAGGGATTTGGGCAACAGCCGGAGTGGGCATGGCCATAGGGTCTGGTCTTTATATTCTTGGCGTAGGAGCAACGATAATCATTTTACTTGGGCAAAAGATCTTACACAGTCGTAACAGCTGGCTGGCCGCACCAAAAACCCAACAGCTCGTTATAAGTCTAGCTAACACAGAAGGCGCTATGGGCCGAATTCAAGAGTTACTTAAAGAACACAAAATTGCTGTTCTAAGTTTTCATGCTGAAAATAACAGTGTAGAATCCGAATTAAACGTAGAAATCGTTGTAAGATTGCCTGAATCATTTAATCCAGTGCAATTGTTATCGATGATCCAAGAGGACGCAGCCGTTAAGACCGTTGAGTTTCAATGATTTTTTAGCACCCTCGATGTAACTAACTCACTTCGCATCAAAGGTTACCTCCCTTTAGAGAGCTTCCTTTTGATGCGAGTGTTACCTCCATTGTATTTTCGATTCACACATCGTTTTGTATATTTTCAATCTACAGATTGCTCCAGCTCCCATTATCAATCTTTCATTCAACCCCCTCACATTAATCCAAACAAAATACTTCTTTCAGTCTTTCTATCCCAATTAATAGGATCAAGATTCAAATTAAATGCTAATTCATGGGTATGTGTGTTATGTCTGTGTTATATATTTAGTGGTTTTTGTGTCGGTTATCTTTAGTTAACCGCTTACATTTATTTTTAAATAAAAAATATGTCATTTATATTGACACATAAACCATGACCCTTTATTATTAATCCCATCACTGGAGAAACTAGATTAAAATTTAAATCAAACAATACATTATCAGCGCTTTATTTGCAAATATTTTCTTGTTTTTGTGGTTTATTAATCCAATTAATGCACTGGAGAAAATAATTAGGAGAATGCCCGTGAAAAAGCACGATCAGGATTTTATGAAGCGACAAAATCGTTTAACGGTTTTCGAAATTATAAAAAATCAACAACCGATTTCTCGCGCTTCTATTGCTAAGCAGACTGGTATGAGTCCTACGACTGTAAGTCGAATTGTCGGAGAGTTGACGGAGGAAGGATATTTACTCGATTCAGAGCAGGTATCATCAGGATTAGGTAGGAAATCAACGTTAATAGGTATGATGGACGCTTCTGTATTATCGGTTGGCGTTGAACTGGATCGCAGTCTTATGTCTATTGGAATTGTGGATTTACAAGGACAGCTTATCTGCAGTAGTCAATTTCCCCGTACACCAGACGAAAGTCCAGATCGAACGCTGGAGCGAATTAAGGATGCCATCGAACAATTGTTCCAGCTGCATGTGATTGACAGAACACGTATCGTGGGTATTGGCGTTGGACTTCCCGGCATTGTGAATAACGAAGAAGGAATTGTTGTCTTCTCTGTTCAGCTAGGATGGAAAAATGTGCCGTTAGCCAAACGCTTGAAGGAACTGACAGGTTTTGAAATCGCTGTGGACAATGAGCTGAAAGTAAGGGCTCTTGCAGAACATCTTAAAGGAGCCGCAGTCGGCTCCAGCCGTACGGCATTATTGGGGTTCGGTCAAGGCGTGGGTTCTGCGATGATTCTCGAGGGAGAGATTTACCGAGGGGTGATGAACAGTGCGGGTGAAATTGGGCATACGACAGTGGATCCTAACGGAATGATGTGTGAGTGCGGCAAAGCGGGCTGTTTACAGACTTATATAAATATCAGTTCTTTATTATCTGAAGCTAATCGGATTCGCCCGATCCGTACGATTGAGGAGTTATTCGCAGCAAAACATGCAGGAGAACAATGGGCGATTCACTTGATCGACCGTGCACTCATGTATATGGCGATCACCATTAATAATGTCGTATGCATGTATAACCCCGACAGCGTGATTTTGAGTGGAGAACTCGTGGACAAATTCCCGGATATATACGAAGAAGTTGAGCAGCTGTACCTCTCGCGCTTTACATGGGAGCCGCTTCGGGGTTCCTTTACGATTCATCGTTCGTTGCTGAATGAGAAGGGTGTAATTATCGGATCGGGACTTTTATCGCAGAACCGATTTTTTGCCTTAGATTAAATTAAATACTGCTGGGGAGGTTGTACAGATGGGATTTACAACATTGGTAGAAGAATATCGTGGTGACCTGCTGGAGAATGTGCATTATGGTGCAGTTAGTGTAGTTGATGAGAAGGGCAGCATTTTGTACAAAGCAGGTGATCCGGAGCATATGACTTATCTTCGCTCTGCTGCTAAGCCATTCCAAGCTTTGCCGGTAATGAAACGCCGGATCGATGAAGTATATGGTTTGACAAGTAAAGAAGCATCGCTGTTTACCGCTTCACACCGGGGAGAAGCCTTCCATATTGAAGCGCTTGAAGCTCTTTTTCAGAAAATGGGATTAAAAGAAGAGTCACTTCATTGCTGCTCTACATACCCGCTGAATGAAGAAGCCAAAGCAGAACGTCACCGGGCAAATGAGCCAACTCGTAAAATCTTTCATAACTGCTCAGGCAAACATGCAGGTTTAATGGGCCTTAGCAAATATATGGGTTGGGATATAGACACTTATTACGATCCTAACCATCCTGTACAACAGGAGATTCTTGAGATGATGGCTTATATCGCTGAAGTTCCCAAAGCGTCCATCCCGCAAGGTATTGATGGCTGTGGACTTCCTATCTTCGCACTTCCGCTTCATAAAATCGCTTATTCCTATCTAAAGCTAGCGTGTCCCGATTTGATAGAGGATACGGATATACGTAAGGCAGCCGCTGCCATTGCAAAACTTATGAACGATAACCCGGTTATGATTGCTGACACGAAATTTGTATGCTCAGAGCTCCTGAAGGATGACAATCTGACAGCTAAAGGTGGAGCAAAAGGGGTATACGGTATCGGACTCCGTAAGGAACGAATGGGTATATCACTGAAAGTATCCGACGGATCAGAACAAGTCTGGCCATGTATTATCGCATCGATTCTAGAACGTATTGGTTACAGCAATCAAGACACAATTGATCGCTTATATGCACTTGTGCCTAACACGATTGTTAATGATGGCGGTACTGTGGTCGGCGAACGCCGTGCTGTATTTCAATGGGAGATCTAGAGCATAAGGTCAAGAATAATCTTCAAGTTTGGTGATTAATCGGACTAGAAGCTTTTCTAATACATCGTTTGAATAGGGGAGTGTAAAAAATGAAAGCAAAAGGAAAAGTATGGTCAATGTTCATGCTGCTGCTTATTACAGTAGTAGTGACTGCAGGGTGCGGCAACAAAGCGAGCAACGAGGGACAAAAAGGCAATACTGCTGGTGGAACTGAAACTAGCACCCCAACTACAAAGAATGATAAAGACATTGTAATTGCCATCAATTCTAACTTTATTACGCTGGACCCTCATAACGCAAGCGATACGCATTCAATCAGCGCTGCCAGAACGATGTACGAAGGTCTGATGGGTTTTGATGAGAATATGAACGTAGTTCCTGTTCTTGCCGCAAGCCATTCCATAAGTGAAGACGGGTTGGTCTACACGTTCACGCTGCAAGAGAATGTTAAATTCCAAGACGGTACTGACTTTAATGCTGAAGCGGTTAAAGTTAACATTGCCCGTATTCAAGATGAGAAGAATAATCTGAGACTGCGCAAAAGCTTCGCAAAGGTAGCTAAAGTGGAGACTCCTGATGCCAAAACAGTGGTTATTACACTCAGCGAGCCGTACAACGCATTTTTAAATAAAGTAGCTATGGCACCTATTATTAGTCCGAAAGCTTTAGAAGAAAATGGCGCCGATATTTCGAAAAATCCTGTAGGAACGGGACCATTTAAGTTCAAAGAATGGGTGCAAGGCGACCGCTTGGTTGTCGTTAAGAACCCTGACTACTGGCAAGCTGGGTTGCCAAAAGTAGATAGTGTGACCTTTAGACCTGTTCCAGAGAATGGATCACGGATAGCCATGCTAAAAACCGGCGAGGCAGATTTCATTTATCCAATGCCAACGGAGCAAGTATCTGAGGTTGAAGGTCTTGAAGGAATTACTGTAGATACCATCGATTCGACAATTGTTCGTTATGTAACGTTAAATACGATGAAAAAACCTTTTGATGATGTGAAGGTTCGTCAAGCCATTAACTATGCTATCAATAAAGAAGCTTATATCAAAGTTGTGAAATCGGGTCTTGGCGCTAAGCTTGATTCCACGATGTCTTCCAAAACACAATACTATTCCCCACAAACAGGTTATGACTATGACATTGAAAAAGCTAAACAATTGCTTGCTGAGGCAGGATATCCTGATGGATTCGAAACCGAAATTTGGGGTGAAAATGAATCCGAAACTATGAAGGGTATGCAATTTATTCAGCAACAGCTAGCACTTGTAGGGATTAAGGTAGACGTGAAATCCATGGAAGGCGGCACATTGTCCGACCAAATTAACTCTGCTAAGACGCCAGAAGAAGCAAAAATTCAAATGTGGTATGTCAGCTGGTCTCCGTCTTCAGGTGATGCAGATGGTGCAACCAGAGGGTTGTTCAGTAGTGAAATGT
Source organism: Paenibacillus sp. FSL F4-0097 (assembly GCF_038593125.1). Taxonomy (NCBI): domain Bacteria; kingdom Bacillati; phylum Bacillota; class Bacilli; order Caryophanales; family Paenibacillaceae; genus Paenibacillus; species Paenibacillus sp. FSL F4-0097. The sequence goes on along the minus strand of NZ_CP151965.1, from coordinate 4,465,908 downwards.
TCCCGCCTGCTGGCTCAAATACAGCTTATTATAAAAATGAAAATGTAGACAAGTGGATCGCTGAGGCGAATAAATCTGTTGATCCAGAAGCGGCTAAATCCATTTATGGCAATATTCAAAAAACAATATGGGAAGATGCTCCATGGGCATTCATGGGCGTCGACCAAATCATCTCAGGCAAAAGATCGTATCTGGAAGGAGTTAAGGTCTTCCCCGATGGTTCCATTAATGTCCTGAATGCAGAAGTGAAATAATGCTAAACAAACGTTAGGTTTAATATCCCAAGAAATGAACGAGGCCGCTTCTGTAGTATGGTGGGAAGCGGCCTCACTAAATCATTTGTCGATACTGAAGGGGGCTTATGAGTTGGGTAGATATGCTTTACAAAGACTCCTCGGGGTTATTCCGCTGTTGTTCATTGTATCGGTGCTTGTCTTTTTGTTTATTCACTTAATCCCAGGCGATCCAGCCCGACTTATTGCCGGTAAAGATGCCACACTTGAAGAGATTCGTGGAATTCAGGAGCAGCTGGGTCTCAATCTGCCTTTGTGGAAGCAATACATAAACTACATGGGTGATCTGCTAAGTGGGAATCTGGGCAATTCGATCCGTTCAGGGATCCCGGTTACCGACATGCTAGAAAGCAGAGTAATGCCAACGTTGTGGCTGACTTTTCTCAGTATGGCCTGGGCTCTAATTATTGGTCTTCTAATTGGCGTGGTTTCAGCCGTTTATCGCAATCGGTGGCCAGATTATTTAGGGACGTTGACAGCTATTTCAGGGATGTCTATTCCTGGATTTTGGTTAGGCTTGGTACTCATTCAAATTTTCTCGGTAGAGCTTGGTTGGTTTCCAACAGGTGGTGTTGATTCCTGGAAGTCCTATATTCTTCCTTCCATTACACTTGGGATGGGAATTATGTCTATGTTGGCCCGTTATTCTAGGTCATCTATGCTGGAGACCCTTCGGGAGGATTATATCCGTACAGGACGTGCAAAAGGCTTACGCGAGTATGTTGTTATCGGCAGGCATGCGCTGCGCAACTCTTTGATTCAGGTGGTTACCGTAGCTGGACTTCAGTTTGGGTTCCTGCTCGGCGGCTCTGTAATGGTTGAGACGGTATTCAGTATTCCGGGTCTTGGTAGGCTGCTAGTAGACTCCATTTTGTTCCGGGATTATACAGTCATTCAAGCCTTACTGCTTCTGTTTGCTACACAATTTATTCTTATCAATCTATTAGTAGATTTATTGTATGGCGTACTTAATCCGAAAATAAGGTTTTCTCAGTAGCTAATGCGACTAAGAAGCAGAATTTCAATAGATTTATAGGGTGAATTTAGGATCAGGAGGGATATCATGAGTGACAATTCGGCGGTGATGGGAGCAAAATCTCCATTACCCGGAGAGGTACTGGCCCCGGAGAAAACAAAAGGCCGTATGGGTGTTTTTTTACGTAAGTTCAGTAAACAAAAGATGCCCCTTGTGGCCGCATTTTTTATTATATTGCTATTCCTAATTGCAATTTTCGGGCCATTTCTGACCCCGTATAATCCTGATGAACCAAACTACGATGCCCTTATGGCGGGTCCTTCTGCTGCACATTGGGCCGGGACAGACGAATATGGCCGTGATATTCTAAGCCGTTTGATTGATGGTACTCGCTTAACCTTAGCTGTCAGTCTCAGTTCCGTCTTAATCGCAGGCGTACTTGGAACCATCCTAGGTCTGTTAAGTGGATATTATGGCGGTTGGCTAGATCGGATTATTATGCGTGGCAGTGATGTACTATTTTCATTTCCTGACTTGCTGCTTGCCATTGGGATCGTCGCCATCCTCGGTCCGGGTCTATCCAATGTTGTTATCGCGGTTGCAGTCTTTGGTACTCCATCGTTCGCCCGAATTATTCGGAGCGTAACGCTGTCTGCGAAAGAAACATTGTTTGTGGAAGCTGCTCGTTCCATGGGAGCGAAGCATCGCCGGATTATTTGGCGTCATATTTTTCCTGAGACCGTGCCCAGCATTATCGTTAATCTATCCATGAAGATTGGCGGAGCGATCTTGGCCGCTGCATCACTAAGCTTTCTCGGAATGGGTGCAAAAACAACGGAGCCTGATTGGGGCGCAATGTTAAGTATGGGACGTGATTATTTAAGTATTGCTCCACATATCGTTTATTTTCCGGGGATAGCCATCTTTTTAACTGTACTTGCATTTAACCTGGTCGGGGACGGACTGCGTGATGCTCTTGATCCCAAAATGAAAAACTAAGGAGGGACAAGACATGACTCAACATTTGCTGGATGTACAAGGGCTGAAAACGGAGTTCAAACGCGGCGATGGAAGTATTACTGCGGTTGCGGGGGTAGACTTTGCTATTAAAAAAGGTGAAGTGCTAGGCCTGGTTGGTGAATCTGGTTGTGGCAAAAGTGTAACCTCATTATCGATCATGCGGTTGCTTAAAGATACGCCGGGTAGAATTTCTGAAGGTTCTGTGCGTTTTGAAGGAAAGGATTTGACGAAGATTTCTGAGAAGGAGATGCGCCAAATCCGGGGAAATGATCTGGCAATGATTTTTCAGGAGCCGATGACCTCTCTTAATCCAGTGCTGCGGATTGGACTGCAATTAACAGAGCCGATTAGACTGCATTTGGGTTATGGACGCAAGAAGGCTCGTGAGCATGCGATTCATATGTTGCGGCTTGTAGGTATCCCTCGCGCAGAGGAATTAATCGATGAATATCCGCATCAACTATCCGGCGGAATGAGACAGCGGGTCATGATTGCAATGGCCATGTCTTGTCATCCTAAGCTGTTGATTGCCGATGAACCCACGACCGCACTCGATGTAACGATTCAAGCGCAAATTCTTGATCTGATGAAGCAGTTGAAAGATGAACAGGATATGGGAATGCTGCTCATTACCCATGATCTTGGAGTAGTTGCCGAATTATGTGACCGGGTAGTTGTAATGTATGCAGGTCGTGTGGTGGAGGAAGCCTCTGTTCAGGAGCTGTTTGCCAGACCGCAGCATCCGTATACCAAGGGATTGATTCAATCGGTACCTAAGCTGCGCCACAATGTACATCGCTTGGAGTCAATAAAAGGAAATGTGCCAGACCTTTCACAAATGCCTGCCGGCTGTAAGTTTGCGCCTCGCTGCGACTTTGCCATGGAGCGTTGTCTGTCGCACGAACCTGAGCTACTTCCGATTGAGGGACTAGAGCGCAAAAGCCGTTGTTGGCTTACACAGCAGGAGGACACGGAAGGAGCGGGATGTTTATGAAAGAGACTCCACTAATTGAAGTTAAGGGTTTGAAGAAGTTGTTTTCTGTGAAGAAGGGCTTCTTCGGAACGACTAAATATTTGCACGCCGTTGATGGGATTTCATTCGCCATTCGTAAAGGAGAAACGTTCAGCCTTGTAGGTGAAAGTGGCTGTGGGAAATCGACTACGGGCAGACTAGTGACTCGCTTACTGGAACCCAATCATGGAGAAGTGTGGTTTAAGGGGCAAAATATTAGCCATATCTCAGATAACCAAATGCGGCCTCTGCGCAAAGATATGCAGATGGTGTTTCAAGACCCTTACGCTTCACTTAATCCACGCATGAAGGTGAAGGATCTTGTCGCCGAACCCCTGCTTATTCATACAAAGCTGTCCTCCAAAGAGCGGGATAAGCTAGCTTGCGAACTGCTGGAGACCGTTGGATTGAACAGTTTGCACGCTGAGCGATTTGCGTTTGAGTTCAGCGGTGGACAGCGGCAACGGATTGGGATTGCCCGGGCTTTGTCAGTGCGCCCTAGTCTAATCGTGGCGGATGAACCCGTGTCAGCACTGGATGTATCGATTCAGTCCCAAGTGTTGAATCTGTTACAGGACTTGCAGGAGGAATATGGCCTGACCTATTTATTCATCTCTCATGATCTTAGTGTGGTCGAGCATATTAGTGATCGAATTGGGGTCATGTATCTGGGTTCCCTTGTGGAGACGGCTGATAAGGATACATTGTATGACCGTCCCTTGCATCCTTACACCCAAGCGCTGCTATCTTCAGTTCCCGTGCCCGATCCAAGCTTGAAGAAGAAACGCATTATTCTAAAAGGTGACCTTCCAAGTCCCGTTGATCCGCCGACGGGCTGTCGCTTTCATACAAGATGCCCTTCCTGTATGGAGATCTGTAAGCAACATGTGCCTGTATTCCGGGAAGTTGGACCAGGTCATGAGCTCGCTTGTCATCTGTTTGATGAAGAAATGTTGAAACTAGAACGATAATTTTAAATGTGAGTACACTTTACGGAAAAGAAGGGACAGCTATGAATATCTTGTTCGATTCTGCTAATGGGGCGGATATGCTTATCTACTTAGCCTATGAAGAGGAGCCTTTTCCTCTTCGGCTGGGAGAAGCTCACAAACAGAGTGGCAGTGTGACATGGTTATATGCTCGTTCTGAGGAAGAGTCCGATGTGTTAGCTATTGGAATGGGAAAACGCAAGGCTCTTACGCTTGAGAAAATTCGTCGAGCAGCGGGATCTGCCGCCCGCTTAGCTCTAAGAGAAGGGCTGAATTTCGCTTCATTTGTTCGTAGGACAGCAGAAAGTGATATTTCCGCTGCGGATGAGCTGCAAGCATGGATTGAAGGCTGGCTTCTCGGATTATATCGTTTCCAAACCTATCGTGGCGTTACTAAAATAGACAATTCAGTTGATTTGCTGCTCCAGACAGCCGATTGGCCTGAGCTGACTAAGCTTGAACTGGAAGTTGTACTAAGTACTGGCCGCATACGCGCTGAAGGAGCAGTGGTTGCTCGCGATCTGGTGAATGAGGTGCCCGGGACTCTAAATCCGGATCGGTTCGCAGAATGGATGGTCGAATATTTCGAGCGTGATAACGCAGCAGTGAAAGTTCATGTTTACCGGGGGCAGGAGCTGGTTGACCTACAGATGAATGGGTTGCTGGCGGTTGGAGCAGGCAGTAAACACTCCCCGGCCCTCGTTGAAATTCGCTATGAGAGTAACCCTGAATTGCCAATGCTGGCATTGGTGGGTAAAGGTGTTACCTTCGATTTGGGTGGGATGAATGTTAAGACCGCAAGTGATATCAGCGATGCACGTATGGATATGGGTGGCGCAGCAGCTGTTATTGGGGCGCTGGATATTTTAGTACGGAATCAAGCTCATGTAAATGTGACCGCATTGATCCCAGTTGTTGATAACGTACCAGATGCTGAAGCGATGCTGCCATCGTCTGTTATACGCTATCCTAATGGGCTGACGGTTCAGGTTGCAAATACGGATGGCGAGGGGCGGCTTATTATCGCGGATGCGCTTATTCATGCAGCAAATATCGGGGCAACTAAGGTCATCGATATTGCAACACTTACTGGAAATGTTGGCGCAGCGCTAGGATTAGGTATCGCCGGCATATGGGGTGATGGAGAGATGACGCAGAACCTCGTCGAAATCGGTGAGCGCAATGGTGAGCGACTGTGGCCCATGCCGCTTATGGATGAATATGAAGTCGATCTTCGAAGCAATTACGCTGATCTACGTAATGTTAGTACTTCACCTTTTGCAGGTGCGATTACAGCAGCGCTTTTTATACGGCGTTTTGTAGCGGAATCGCTGAGCTGGGTTCATATTGATATGGCTGGGACGGTTCAGTACAAGCAGGATGTGGGGTATTCAGAAGCTGGAGCAACGGGCTATGGTGCTCGACTGCTCGCTGATTATGTCATGAAACAGGCACAACAATAACAACCGGAAGAGTGGGGGAAAGTTATGAGATTGGAAGTCATCGCTACCTGTATGGACGATGCTCTTACAGCCGAAGCGAACGGGGCTGACCGCCTGGAGCTCATTACTGCGATTACGGAAGGCGGTCTAACACCAGGGATAGGATTGGTGCAACAAGTTGCTAAATCGGTTAGCATTCCTGCGTTTGTTATGGTTCGCCCGCACAGCCGTTCTTTTTGCTATTCAAAGTATGACATTTTGACCATGGCAGCAGAGATAAAGCAAATTGCAGCCAGCGGAGCGGCGGGGATTGTGATTGGTGCGTTAACACCGGAAGGGACTATCGACGAGCGAGCGCTTGAAACATTATTGCCGTTGACCGATGGATTGCAAGTAACCTTCCACCGTGCTTTTGATGAGTTGAAGGATCAAATAGAAGGTTATCGAACGCTTTGTAAGTATCCGCAAATTACGCGTGTACTCACTTCTGCTGGGCCAGGTCCGGCACCAGAAGCTATTCCTGCTATGCGGAAGCTAGTCGAGGAATCAAGAGGTAAAACGGTAAGTATACTGGCTGGAAGCGGTTTGAAGCCGGAAGGTATTACTTCATTTATACATCAGACTGGAGTAACAGAAGTGCATTTTGGGTCGGCTGTTCGTTATGATAAAGACGCTTTGTCGCCAATCGATCCAGCAGCCTTACGGGCGTTAGCAGAGAGTATTCATTCTAACGGCTAATAATAGATAGTGAAAAGGTGAATGGGTTATGCAGAAGGTTGAGAGCTACGTAGTTGGAATCGATTTAGGAGGCACAAAAATTGCCGCAGCATTGTTCGATTCAAAGGGGACCGTGTTGAAACGGGAACTGATGGAAACGGCTGGGGCACGTACCGCTAAAGAAGTGGTGCAGCGAATGATCGATATGATCCGCTCCGTATCCGAAGGACGACCACTCACTGGAGTGGGGCTGGCTTCTCCCGGAGCTGTAAATAGCCAGGACGGGATCGTTATTCACGGCACCAATCTTCCGGAATGGGATAATGTTCCGCTGAAGCACTGGATGGAGTCGGAGCTAGGCGTTGAAGTAAAGGTAGTGAATGATGCGAACGCTGCGGCTTGGGGTGAGTATGTCCGAGGAGCTGGCAAAGGTGCAGACAACATGGTTTATGTTACCTTTAGCACAGGGATTGGAGCAGGTATCGTCATTGACGGCAAGCTGCTTCTTGGCAAAAATTCATTTGCTGGTGAACTAGGTCATAATATTATTGACCCGAACGGAACGGAATGTAGCTGTGGAAGATTCGGCTGCTGGGAAGTTTTCGCTTCGGGCACAGCGATTCGGGATATGGCGCTGCGAAGTATGGAGAGCAGACCGTCGATGATTACGGAACTGGCTAATATAAATGGAGAAAAAATTACTTCGCGGCACGTATTTGAAGCCATGGCACTTAACGATGCCGTGGCCGTCGAGGTTATTGACCGCAGTATTCATTATATGGCACTAGGTCTAGCCAATGCAGTTCATACGTTCAATCCTGATCGGATCGTGATCGGTGGAGGCGTGAGTAAGGCTGGAGATTTGTTATTCCCTGCACTGGTGGAGAAGACGGAGCAATTTGTCATGGATCCATATAAGGGTACTTTTACAATTGAACCTGCCGCTCTCAAAGACGATGTAGGTTTAATTGGAGCCGCAGCATTATTTCATACCGCTTAGGTGGAGTGAAAGATTGATTATAGCTTTCATTAACGAGGAGTTGGAGAGATGGGTGCAAGAGAAGAAAGAACGAAATGGTTCTTACAGGATAGGTTCGGGATGTTTATCCATTGGGGATTATATTCAATTCCTGCTAGAGGGGAATGGATACGCGGTAACGAGCGGATGAGTAGAGAGCATTACATGACGTATTTCGATGAATTTGACGCCTCTCGATATGATCCGAAGAAATGGGCAAGTGCAGCAAAAGCTGCGGGTCAGAAATACGCTGTTCTTACGACCAAACATCATGACGGGTTCTGTCTGTTCGATAGTAAGCTGACTGATTTCAAAGCCACTAATACGCCCGCTGGGCGTGATCTAGTGCGGGAATATGTAGACGCTTTCCGGGCTGAAGGGATTGCAGTAGGTCTATATTACTCTATCATAGACTGGCACCATGAGGATTATCCCGGATATGGAGATAAGGCACATCCTGATCGGGATAACGAAGCGGCTAAAGATAAGCCGATTGATTTCGATAGATACTTGGAGTATATGCATGGGCAAGTAAAGGAACTGCTCACCAATTACGGTAAAATCGACATTATGTGGTTTGACTTCTCCTACGATAATATGACAGGGGAGAAGTGGAAGGCGACGGAGCTTATCCGGATGATTCGTTCCATACAACCTGATACTATTATCGACAATCGATTAGGTGGCAATATTCGTGCGGCAGAACCTGAGGAATATGCTGGAGATTTCTTCTCCCCCGAGCAGATCATTCCACCTGGCGGCATTGTTGACGTAAACGGCCAATCCATCCCTTGGGAAGCCTGCATTACCCTTAATGACAACTGGGGTTATCATTCCGAGGATAAGAATTATAAATCAACCAAGCAAGTCATCCGTACGATGGTCGAATGTATCAGTAAGAATGGTAACCTGCTCCTCAATGTTGGACCAGATGCTAAAGGTGAAATGACACGGGAATCACTGGTTATCCTTGACGAAGTTGGGGAGTGGATGCGCCTTAATGGAGACAGTATTTATGGATGCGGGAAGTCTTTGTTACCTAAGCCAGAGTGGGGACGTTATACGCAAAAGGGCAATAAGTTATATGCGCACGTTTACGACCGTGGAATTGGCCCGATCTATTTCCAAGGCTTGAAAGGGAAGATTAAAAAGGCCAGATTACTACGTGATGGTACCGAGCTAAAGGTGGAGGCGCCGTGGATGGCTGAGGAATATTCGGATGTTGACGGTGGAGCGTTTATTACATTAAAAGGCGCGATGTTACCTGATGAGATGGATACGGTTATCGAGCTTGAACTATTTAATTAAATCAGAAGGAGTTGTCCTAGCAGCCATTCATGGCTTATGGGACAACTCCTTTTTTTCGTATTCTTCGCTAACATTTGCACATACGAAACACCTATCGGACACAGATGACACTAAACCCAGAAATATCGCACGTTTGGGATGCCAACGGACCGCATAGCCGCTATTGCCTTGAAACACCCCCGATATGGAGCTGATTCTAGGGAATAACGTCATTGGAGTCCGAAGCCCTGTTCTAAAGGCAGAAAATGTGCAAATTACGTCATCTGGGTCCGTAACTCTTAGAGGGTGACAAAACTGTTGAAGCTGTTGAATTTGTTGAAGCATTTGAAGCAGGCATTCAACGAGTCAGAAAACAAAGCGGCAATTCTCCAAATAACAGGAGAATCACCGCTCTGCGAATACTAGAGGCGAGCCTTGCGGAAGCCTTCATATATATTGAGGACCGCAACTAAAATCAAGACTGCTATACCTCCACCTACTAGCCCCGTTTCAAATTGGTTAGCTGTAGTAGTTAATAAATTAGACATGTAGTTAATGAATTCTTGGTTAAATACATTCGGATTTATAAGGATAACAGCGAATACAATAAGTACAATGAGCTCGAGGACCGTATTACATAATGCTAATTCTCTAGTCCATTGTCTCTTGATTAATTTATATATAGTTAATGCGACTTCTAATCCGATCACAATAAGAATAATAGGCCAATAATCAAGTAACACATGCTGATTAAAAGCTGGGGCTACGAAGTTAAGTGCGCCTTCACCGCCTCTATAGACTCTGATCAGGTGTTCAGCATTAAAATAAACAGTAGCCCAAATGGCAGTCCACAGTAAACTTCCGAACACTTCGAAGCTTGTAATTGCTTTTTTCTTATGGACAAGCGCGATATCCTTCAAATCATCAGGAGTCCATTTCCTTAATTTTGTAGTAAGCGGATGCCCTTCCTTTCCTTTATCCGCCCGTTCGATAATAGCGAACACAACAGTTATCCAAAAAAAGACTTGGATTCCTACTTCAAGGAAGGTTCCAATTCCTGTACTTATAACTGCAGTAACAATATCCGCAACTGTTTTATCGCCGCTGTAGCCAATCAAGTAATCAGCAACCAGAGCGATTAAAGAAACAACTACAGCGATTGGTATAATCATTTTTAATAACGTAACATATAAATCGAAATAGCGTGGGCCGATGAGATACATGGGCTGATCGCGGTACTCACTAGCTAAAATAGCTGGATTGCCCAATTTTTCAAGGACGGCCTTTACCTCTTTTTCGTCATAATCATCCGGTAACATATCCTCGATGGTTGATCGTAATTCTAATGCGATGTCTTCCCGATTTTGTTCCGGTAACCTCCGAGTAACTTCATGAATGTAAATCTCAATTAGCTTCATGGTCATCCTCCCCTTGTAATAGGCCGTAGAGTTCTTTCGAATTCTTAAGCCATTCTTCCTTTAGCTGTAAAAAAATCTCTACGCCATAGTCACTTAGAACATAATACTTACGGGGTCTGCTCTCGGATGTGTCCCAGCTGCTCGTCACTAATTCCTGTTTCTCTAATCGGCGAAGTAATGGATATAAGGTGCTTTGATCGATGATGATGCTGGATTCCTCCAACAATTGAACGAGCGAATATCCATACTGGGGTGTTCGTAATTGACTTAAAACGGCTAGCGTTAACGTACCTCTTCTAAGCTCTGTGATTAAAGAATTTAATAAAGTACTCATTCACCCACCTCATTATTTAAAATATAAGGATTTATAATCTCTTATAAATTGTTCTTATATTTTTGGTTTAAACGCTTGTTGTCCTTGAGAGGACGTCGAAGCCGCTTATACTTACTATGTGTCATACAGTATTCGATCTATACTATGCATCATACACTATTGTTGTTCCAACATCAATTGAATAAAATAATCTTCTAAGAAATAAATAAGAAAATTTTTCTATTTTGTGAAGCGGTTTGATTAAAAGGAGGTTGTAAAATGACCTCTTCAGTTTGGGGTGGAAGATCGATAAGTACATCACGAAATATCAAACATTCGGCATTGTTCTAAAGGGAGCAGAGCAGGTCATTGAGTTTGTGGAGGCGAATCGTTACTTATTGGAGGGGCGGCCGCAGACTTTTCAACACGGCGACTATCATGTAGGGAATATGATCATTACGAAGTCGAGGGAACTTGGAATTATTGATCTTAATAGATTTGATTATGGTGATCCTTGGGAGGAATTTAATCGCATTTCTTGGTGTGCACTAACGAGTCCAGAGTTCGCATCGGGCCGAATCCATGGGTATTTTAATCATGATGTTCCAGAGCTATTCTTTAGGCTTTTTATACCGAAGTGGTATTTGGCAAGTTATACTGAGTGAAAAGACTCAGCTATTTGAGATTAGTTAGGGGAATTGAGCGATGAATATACTGATTGCTGAAGATGAAACTGATATAAGAAAACTAGTGAAAATACATTTAGAAGATCGATCCTATCGAGTATTCGAAGCCAAGGATGGCATTGAGGCTTTAGAGGTTGTTAATCAACATGAAATAAATCTTGCCATTCTGGATATTGTAATGCCCAAGCTTGATGGGCTTAATCTGTTGCGACAGATAAGAGAGAAAAGCCATATTCCGGTTATCTTGTTAACTGCCCGCGGTGAAGAAATTGATAAGGTTGTTGGTTTAGGTCTTGGAGCGGACGATTATATGGTGAGGCCATTTAGTGCTTCAGAGCTTGTGGCTAGGGTTGAGGCGCAGCTGAGACGAAGAAATATATACGATCTTAGCCAATCGATAACTGAAGAAACAATCCAACATAGAGAATTGAAGCTGAATTTAAAGGAATGTATGTTGTACATAAATGAAAGTCCGGTTCTTTTAAATGCCAAGGAATATAAGGTATTACAATGTCTGATGCAGAGTCCTAATCAAATTTTTACGCCCAAAAAGTTATATGCAGCGGCGTGGGAAGAGGATTTCTATAGTGATAATAATACGATAATGGTTACCATCAGCCGTCTAAGGAATAAGATCGAACGGGACCCACACCATCCCGAATATATCGTTACAGTGCGTGGACTAGGTTACAAATTCTACAACCCAGGTAAATAAGATGAGAAAACAAAATATATCCTATCAATTGTTAAAAAACTATATCGCGATCTTTCTTATAACAACGGTTATAACGATATTGGTGATTGTTGCTTTATTTTGCATGAACAGGCTGGGATCTAAAGATATTATTTATAATCAGTTAACGGCTGCTAAGCTTATGCAAAATGACTATCAAAGAATTGACACTAGTGTTATTAATGATGTCGGGGGCAGTTTACAGGTTGTGAATTCCAATTACGAAGTCATAGACTCCATTGGCAACAATCCATTTACGTCCGAGCAGATTAGTGTCAAAGAATTTACGGATTTTCTAATGAATACTGGCGCTAACAAAAATATGATCACTGTTGAATATAATGAGCAGGAACAATTTTGGCTGATCGTCTCTTTACCTATACAAGTGAAAATGACAGGCAGTTTCCATTGGAATTCAGATTCACCTATGCAGGATCATACCCTTCGAATGCTTGGGTTTATTGGGTTAGGTTATTTGTTGATTCTGATTCTAAGCACGATGATTTATGCGAGAATTACGGCGGTTAGTTTCATTAAACCCTTAGACCAGTTGTCCGCTGCTGTTGAAAAAGTTAAGAATGGGGATTATTCAGCAAGAGTGCAGGTAGGCGGGAATCGGGAGTTTAGTCAACTGGAGCAGGCTTTTAATCATATGGCAGAAGTGATTCAGATCCAGACCTCGTTAAAAGAACAGAGTGAAAACAATCGAAAAAATCTAATATTAGATATATCCCATGATTTAAAAAATCCATTAACAAGTATTATGGGTTACGCAGAGCTTGAACTAAAAGAACAGGTGAGCGGTCGGATAGAACATTTGGAATTTGCCAAAATAATATACGAAAATAGTATCCGTGCCAATGTATTAATTCAGGATTTGTTTGAATTATCGAGAATGGAAAGTCCCGAATTCCGCTTGGATGTTACACCAGATGATTTCTCAGAATACTTGAGAGAAGAAATGATACATATGTTGCCCGAGCTTGAGGCTGCGGGTCTGATCCCTGATTTTGTAATCGAGCCAGAAGAAATAATTCTACAGTTTGATAAAAAAAGAATGAATCGAGTATTCTCAAACCTGCTTTATAATGCCATCGCTTATCAGGAGCAAGGTTCTACGTTTCAAGTTGTGCTGGAAAAGGTGAATGATGGAGCCAAGCTTACTTTTATTAATTACGGCGAACCATCAGCCTTGAACCCGGCAGGTTCTGGATTAGGGCTACTCATTGTTCAAAAAATAATAGCTGCTCATGGAGGGACTGTTCAGCTGAATACGCAAGATAACCAGTTTGAAATTATAATTGAGCTGAACCGGCAAATTTAAGGTCTATGTAAGATTACATTAAGTCGTATGAAATTTCCTAATGCTAAAATGGTTGATATTCAGTCTATTAACAATTTTACATGGGGGATTAGATTATAATGATTGATGAGAAATTAAGTAAATGGCAATTGATCATGGGCGTTATATTAGCAGTAATGTACTTTTTAGGCTTGTTCTCCATTCTCTTGATCCGGCCGGTTATGGAGATTCTTAACCATGTTTTTATTTGGCAGCCAGAACAACAAAATCGAATGGCCTTACTGTTGAATGGTCTGATCTACATAGGAGTGATTATAGGTATTAGAGGGTTCTATAAACAAGCTGTTCATGATTTCAGACAACACTGGGTGCGTAATATGGTATGGATCGTTTGGGGACTTTGTTTGATTATTATCATCGGAAGTATGTTGATTCCCACACTAATTTCCATCTTTCATCCCATTACAAAGTCTGTTAATGAGGTGGATTTACGGGCAATGTTGTCTTCGTATCCATTTATTTTTACAGTGAATGTGGTATGGATTGGTCCCGTGATTGAAGAATTAGTGTATCGGGCAACCATTTACAGAACGATCCGCAGGAAAAGTCGTCTTCTGGCTTATCTGATATCTTCCTTTTTATTTGGCTTCCAGCATGTCTATAGAGCCGTGGTTTTTCAGGGTAACTATAACGAAATGTGGAATATCTTCTCCTATATGACTGCTGGATTAATCTTTGCCTACCTATATGAGAAAAGAAAAAATATATTAGTGCCAATAGGTGCACACATGTTTAGTAATGGTTTATCTGTGCTTCTCTATTTCTTAAGTTAATACGAAACTTGACTCCACATCAGATTACTAGTAAACTGATAATCAAATAGATCCAATTCCAAAGCAATGGATGTGGCATAATGCGAAACAATGGATTCACTGAAGACAACAAACTAAGCTTGTTGATCTGGCTGCGGCTGGTAAGAGTTTATGACAATAGTAACGATCTTTCCAATGAGTTCTTGAAGCAGTTTGATTTAACGGTTAGCCAGTTTGATGCGTTAGTACAAATACTATTACATCAGCCTGTGACACAGATGGATATTGCAGAGCATTTAACCATTACTAAAGGTGGAGTATCACATATGCTTGGCAGATTAGAAAAAGAAGGATGGATTGAGCGTAAGCAGGATTGGAAGGTGAAGTATATTTCTTTAACTGAAAAGGGCCAGGCGCTTATCGAGAAAGTTCTTCCTTTGCAATCGGATTTCCAAGCTTCGTTATTCGATCCACTGACGGACGAGGAGAAAAAGGTATTTTACAGCATGCTTAAGAAGATTCACCGCCATAGCCAAAATGAGAATCGAATTCCACGAGGAGCTCAGTAGTTGCGCTAAAGCTTTATTCTGAATAAAGCTTCCTTTTTTCAGCATCAGTTTACTAGTAAACCATAATCATATTAGGAGGAAATTAAAATGAGCCAACAACAAATAACCGGACAACATCATGTATCAATGATTACTAAAGACGCTAAACAAAACCTATGGTTTTATACAAAAGTTCTGGGACTAAGACTTGTCAAAAAAACCGTAAATCAGGACGATCCAACCATGTACCATTTATTCTATGGCAACCCTAATGGCGCTCCAGGCACCGAGGTATCCTTTTTTGAAATGCCAAATGCAGGCCAGACCCGGAAAGGAACGAACAGCATTTCTGCAATCTCTCTTCTCGTTCCTAGCGATGAGGCCTTAGTATATTGGGCTAACAGATTAGATACATTTGAAATCGCTCATGAAGCTATCGTAAGTATAGAGGAGCGCAATTCGCTTACTTTTCAGGATAGTGATGAATTAACGGTTCATCTGGTGTCCGCAGAAAAAGATAATGTGACTCAACTGGTAGAACCTTGGATTACTGATGATATTCCACCACAATATGCCATTGTTGGTTTGGGTCCCGTTGAATTGACTGTCCGTGAGGCTAGCCGTACAAAGGCTGTTTTGGAGGATATTTTAGGCTATACACAAGTTCGTAGAGTGCCATCCATGGGTGACCCGAAGGTAATGGTGGATATTTATGAAACAGCTAAAGGCGGCTTGTACACTGAACTTCAGCTCAAAGAAGTTAATGATCAAGACCGGGAAAGACCGGGAAAAGGCAGTATTCATCATGTGGCTATAAGAGTGAAGGATCTGGAAGAGTTAACCGCATGGGCTGCTAAAATCACAGCTGCAGGGTTCAAGAACACAGGGGTCATTGATCGTTATTACTTCCATTCTTTGTATTTCCGTGATCCGAACCATATTCTTTTTGAGCTTGCTACAGATGGTCCAGGGTTTGAGATTGATGAATCTTTTGATGCGCTGGGCGAGAATTTGACCTTACCTTCTTTTCTGGAAGAACGCCGGGAAGAGATTGAATCGAAACTTCATCCTATCCAATAATATAGCTAAGAAATAAGAAAAACTATGAGATTGGAAAAAATTATATTAAAATCATTCCTATAAGGTTAGACGATGGTTTGATAAGGTTCACTTAAGGAGGTAAAGTGTGACGAATAAAATGATAGCTGCTCAGCGTTTATATAATCAGAAGATCGTTGATTCCAAGCTAATCAAGCCCGAACAGGTCGTTAAAGAATTAGGGGCAATACAGGCGCAGGATTACATGCAGGCGATGTGGGCGATCGGATTACGTACTCCATCTTCGAATTTAGCTGATATAGAGTGTGCTATCGTTGATCGCAAGATGATTCTGAATTGGACGCTGCGTGGTACGCTTCATTTTGTCCCACCGGAAGATGTAAAGTGGATGCATCAGCTATCTGTGCCGCGTTTAACGGGACAAACAAAGCGACGAAATGCAGAGCTTGGGCTAGATGATCAGACACTAGAACGTTGTAGACATATTATAGTTAATGCTTTACAAGGTGGAAAGCAGCTAGATCGTGCTCTTTTACTTCAGCTAATAGAAGAAGAAGGTATTCACACAGGGAACCAGCGTGGTTACCATATGTTGTGGAATGTTGCGTACCAAGGGCTGATTTGTTTCGGGCCGATGAATGGTAAGCAGCAAACGATTGTTTTGCTAGAGGAATGGGTGCCTCATTTTCGCGATCTTACTTACGAAGAGTCATTGTATGAACTCGCTCGGAGATATTTCACTGGACATGGTTTAGCAACTGTTCAAGATTTTGCTTGGTGGGCAGGCATAACCCTTACAGATGCCAGACGAGGACTGGAAGCGGCCAAAAGTCAACTGCAATCAGAGGTTATTGATGGCAGTGAGTATTGGATGTCTGCTCATCGGCTAGAGCCAACTGCTGAGGACTCGGGCGTTCATCTGCTTCCGGGTTTTGATGAGTACATTCTTGGTTATAAAGACCGAAGTGCCGTTCTAGAGCCCGACGTTGCTCCTTTGATAGTTCCGGGGAATAATGGTGTTTTTCTTCCAACGATTGTTGTGGAGGGTCAGGTTGTGGGTACATGGAAAAGAACTCTAAAGACCAAGGGGATCGAGATTGTGATCCATCCTTTTGCCGAGCTGGGCGATACGGAAAAGTTGGTACTTAAAGAAGCAGAGCGATATGCGGCATTTATCGGGCTGCCGATACTCAAAATGAATGTGAGTGGTTCATTGACATGAGTATTTCACTATTCTCATCATTCTCACCGTTTTCATCTTTCTTACCATACTTTTGTGCGCACCTTTAACGCTAACGGACACCAGTGCACTTATTAGCTCCTAAATGCTGATTTGCTGAGCTTTTCGGACTCCAATGCAGTTATTCCCGTCGCAGCACCACTTTTGCCCCCTGTTTTTGCGGAATAGCGGCATCTGGGTCCGATAGATTCGTAAAAAGACTACTTTTAGCTCAATAGCGCCTCCTGAGTCCGAAAGACAGAACGGCATAATGGGCGAATGGTGAATGGTTGAATGGATACCGATTACCGGATAACCGCTCACGAATGCACTCTGAGTAAAAAATAACCCGGCAGGGCGACCTGCCGGGTTTATTTCATAAATCTTATAGCTAGCTTAATTAGATTCGTCTAGCTAATTCAGCGCCTTCCCAAATCGCATTAAGCGCTCTACGCGCTTGCACCGCATCGCCAATTATATGATAAGGGATGGAGCTTTCCTCCAAGAAATCCTGAAGAGGTTGTTTGTTGAGGGCGCGTGAACCTACGGCGATTACTACATAATCAGCAGGTAGGCTGTGAGATTCGCCGTCTTTTTCAACAATTACGCTATCCCCTTGAATCGCCATACATTTGCTGTTGGTTATTAATTCAACGCCATGTCCATATAGACTTTCCATGACACAGATTTTACGCAAAAGTCCTAGATCATTAGCAACATCGGCTTGCATTTCAACTACAGTGATTTGATGTCCGCGTTCTACAAGCAGCTCTGCGACCTCAAGCCCCACTAAACCGCCACCGATAATAACGACTCTTCCTTCTGGATGAACCGTTCCCCACAACACATCATGTGAATTGACCACATGTGAACTGTCGACGCCTTCCACAGGCGGAATAATAGGAGAAGATCCGATTGCAAGAATGACCTCATCTGGACCAATTTCTTGGATTAATTCAGGTGTAACCTCTGTATTCAATCGAATGTCTACACCTTCACGTTTAGCGGTTTCTCCCATATGCAGAGCGGCTGCAGCCATTTCCTCTTTACGTGGTGCGGCGCCGGCAATATAAAGCTGTCCGCCTAGAATGTCATTTTTTTCGCATAATATTGGATGATGCCCACGTCGTTTCAGTGTGACAGCTGCTTCTAATCCACCAGGGCCACCACCAGCAATAAGTATTTTCTTGGGGATATTCGTTTGCTGCAATTCATATTCACTTTCACGGCCGGTTGCAGGATTAAACACACAGCTGATAAATGGCACATTAGGATTCACGAATCCATCGAAGCAGCCTTGGTCGCAACCCACACATTTAACGATGGTGTCTGCACGTCCGGCTAAAGCTTTATTGCAGAATTCCGGATCAGCCAGCTGCGCACGCCCAATGGCTACAAAATCAGCCAAACCCTCCGCGATTATCCGGTCTGCAATTGCTGGATCATTAATACGGCCTACGGCAATAACAGGGATGTTAACCACAGATTTAATTTGCGCTGCGTTATCTACATTGAAGCCCACAGGTAAATCGATTGGCGGAACTTCATATTTAATTGCAGCGCCAGCAGGGACCCCACGAGATACATTAATAGCATCAATTCCAGCTTCTTCAGCGAGCTTCGAGAAGAGCTTCATATCTTCCAGCGTAAGTCCGCCCGGTAGATCCTCAATTGCAGAAATTCTCATCAAGATAGGGAACCCAGGTCCAACCGCTTCCCGGATAGCGCGGATACAAGCCAACGGGAAGCGGCAACGATTCTCCCAAGAACCGCCGTATTCATCCTGACGAAAATTCATTGCAGGACTTAGAAATTGTTGGGGCAAATAACCATGGCCGGCATGGAATTCCACGCTGTCAAATCCGGCTTTCTTCGCACGTGAGGCTGTATCTGCGTAAGCTTGAACCATCTCGCCGACTTCATGATGCGCAAGTTCACGTGGTATATGACTTACGCCTTCAAATGGAACAGGTGAAGAGGAGACCTGAATTAGGTTGGGAGTTACTTTACCTCCATGCCATAACTGTAGACAGCTTTTGCCTCCTGCCTCTCGAATAGCTAATGCTAATTGAGCCATACCTGGAATAAATTTATCATCATAAAGGGCAGGAGCATCATCGGAGGCCGCCGTTGGGTGAATAGTTGTTACTTCTACAGTATTTAAGCCGTTGCCGCCTTTAGCTCGTGCTACATGGTAATCAATCAGACGATCACTGACGTATCCACCCGGCGCATTCATTTTCGTGCCCATCGCTGGTAAAATGACCCGGTTCTTAAGCTCCATATTTCCGATTGTGCCCTTGCTAAATAAATGTGTGAATTCCATATGATAACTTCCTCTCTACATATAGGTTAAAAATAAATAGGTTATTTTAACCTATATTAGCGAAAGGGTAGGGTGAAAGTATGTGCAAAAAATCACGAGTGATTTGGCAGGATTGTAGTAATTGAGGTAATATAAGAAAATGATGAACCGGATACGTATTCCGGAAGCCCGGAGGATGATTATGGATATTGAAGTTTTGATTCTGGCCCAATTAATGAAAGGGGCCAAACATGGTTATGAAATTAAAAAAAACATTATTTTTGTAATGGGCAATGATAAAATCGTAAACAATAACTCGCTTTATCCAAAGCTGAAATTATTTGAAAAGCGAAAATGGGTAATCAAAAAAACGGAAATTCAGGAACGCCGGCCTAAACGTTATGTATATTCTATAACTACTGAGGGTGAGGAGCGGTTTAACACCTGCTTAACAGAATTTACGCTGGAGACTATTAGAATTGATAATGAATGGTCTATTCGTCTTGCTTATTATGAGCTTTTGGATCAGGAGACACGTAGAAGATTGCTTGATTACAGAGAGACTTATATGAACGAAAAGCTGGACCATTTACAGCAGTTATCCAAAGTAGTAGGCAATAGTGAGGATATGGATTACTCTGAGGAGCTCTATTTTTACACCCGAAGTATGGTTTTACGAGAGATCGAGTTAATTAAGGAGCTGTCACGTAAATTAGAAGCATAAGGAAACAGTTTAGCACCCTATGAACCAATCATTTTTTAAAATATGAGGAGGTACAATAGAATATAAGATTGGAGAGTCAAGCTTATGACTGTGAAGAAATGGTTAAGTATGATACAAAAGTAGAAAACGATAATGAGTATAATTTGATGATTACTAATAACAGTCCGTTATTTTTGAAAAGCGTAGTTGTAACAGTTGAAGAAGAAGAAGAAAAAGATAACAATCACAAAAATGCTTTAATTGATGCTAATATCAACCGAGGTAATCAGAAGTGAGGATGCCCCCTGCTCAATAGAGAGCAGGGGGCATCCTCCTTAATTTGGCTAGTCTTTTATTGTTCGCCTTTATTTTTTGGCTTTAAAACCTGATGCTTGCATAAGCTTGGTGAATACTTCGGTGTTTTCGTAGATTCCAGTAAATAATTGTGCATTTTTGCCCATAGCTGTGATTGGAATATCAACCGCAGTATGGCCTGAGGTCGTCCAGTCCACTACAAAATTGTGTTTGGAATTGGCGATGGCGAATGGGCCGTCTTCTTTGGATATGCCGTCACCGGACTCATCATCTGCGTCAACTGCTTCAATAGAAAATCCGCCGGTCTCATGGTCGGCAAGAACTAGAACCAGTGTATCTGGATTCTTTTTGGCGAAGTCTTTGGCTACTTGCACGGATTTGTCCAGTTCTTGACCTGATTTAATCGTCATTTTAGCGTTGTTTTGGTGTGCAAATTCGTCAGTGCCTTCTTCTTCCACCATAAGGAAAAATCCCTTTTTATTTGTTGCTAGCGTATCTATAGCTTTCTTAGTCATCTCGGGCAGCGATACCACCGGATTATAAATATCCCCTTCACCCTCAGGATTTTGCTGGAACATTTCCTCGTTTGCGAATATTCCCAGTAGCTTGCCGTCTTTAGCTTTTTGCATATCCGCTTTGTTCGTTACATAGGTGTAGCCCAATTGTTTAGCTTTATCAACAAGGTTACCTTGTGTTCCTTTGCTTTTCTCTGAAGGATCTTCAGCGGGTTCATCTGGGAATTTCCCGGGATTGCCTGCAGGGTACCAGAAATCCTCACCCCCACCAAGCAGAACATCAACCTTGCTCTTAGTCAGAAGCTGGAGGGCGATATCACTTTGCTTTGAGCGGTCTTCGACGTGAGCACCAAATGCGGCGCCAGTCGCGTCTGTAATCTGACTAGTAGTAACGACACCTGTTGATTTTCCGGCATCTTTAGCATATTCCATAATGGTTTTAACACTTTTTTTATCGGCATCCATTCCGATAGCTCCATTATAAGTTTTCACACCGCTGGCATAGGCTGAAGCAGAAGCAGCCGAATCTGTAACAGGGACAGTGGAGCTTGTATGAATTAATCCAACGTATGGCATCGAATCCATTGCTAGATTTCCTTTTTCACCTACGGTGGCAAGCCGGATGGCATCACGCTGAGCAGCACCCATTCCGTCTCCAATAAACAGAATTACATTTCTTGTGTTCGAAGATGCTGCGTCTGCTTGATTAGGTGCATGAGTAGTGACTATGCTGGATACAAAAAAAGCCGTTGCCGCTGTCGCTACAATTGCTGTTTTGACGCCATTCTTTTTCGGTGATTTCATAATTTCCCTCCTAATGTATGTTTACAGTCTCATATTATAGTAGTTACATTAAGAGAATGTTTTCTTGTCTTGTAAAAAATGTAAAAATGATAAAGCGAATATAAATTATCCGAGCTGTGATAAAAGATTTTAAAATAGAAAATATCTAGGTGTATTATTGGAATATTGGATATATTCATCTCTGAATACGGACTTTAAATGTTGCTCTTCTTGAAGAATTAGTAAATGAATCGCGGCAATGTTAAGAATGAATATTAGGAGTGTTAACAGATTGGGGTACATCAGATACAATCCCAGAAACATGAGATCAAACCCGACAAATGCAGCGTTTCTACTATATTTATAAATACC
The DNA here is from genome assembly GCF_038593125.1 of Paenibacillus sp. FSL F4-0097. NCBI lineage: Bacteria > Bacillati > Bacillota > Bacilli > Caryophanales > Paenibacillaceae > Paenibacillus > Paenibacillus sp. FSL F4-0097. The sequence goes on along the minus strand of NZ_CP151965.1, from coordinate 4,444,070 downwards.
GTGTGTGATGAGTTTGGTTACAGTAGTCTTATCAATCCCAACTCTCCATGAAGTGCGCATAGCAATCATAGCTTGAATGAAAATAAAACATCCGAGGGCAGCTACACCAACACCGCTAAAGTGAATTACAGGAATATCAAACGGTTTGCCTACAAGTGTAACCATAAAGGACTCTGCTACGGAAAAAACAAACCATGCTGCGCCCCATAAAAAAGTAGAGGTTTTTACCAATAGCTCGATATAATGGATCTTAGATAGTTTAGAGCCTTTAGCCAGAACGTTTCCTTTAATGTGGTTTTTCTTGTAAAGTATAAGGAGCTTTAATAGATAAGAAATTAGGAAGATGCAGAAAAGAAGTAGAGATAGGATATTTTTAAGATCGCTCATTATGATTTCCTCCTTACCAATACATATGAATGACTGCTCATATGTTTGTTTATATCTTATTTCCTAATATTGTACATGTCAACTAATTATTGATTTAGGGGGATATCGTGAAAACAAATGTATACAAAAAACGGTGGCTTTGGGTGTTGGTTATCGTGGTTATTGCACTTGCAGGTACTGTAATCGGTATGCTGCTTACGCAAACTGGGCTTGCAACCTTTACTTCCAATGCTTATGGAGTCTCTTTGAAGTATCCAACGGAATGGGTCGTCGATTCAGCAGATGATGAGAAGGGTCAGGGGGAGGATGGTTTTTTTCAATTATCCGCTATGTCTGGAGAGGGACAATCAATAAATGAAGTAGCTGAAATCATTGCCTCCCATCAGCTGAAACCATATGGCTCCCATCCGCAAATCACTGAACTGACATTAGAGGGGTTAAAAGAGGAAGAGAAGGCAAAGTTGATAATGCCTTCTACTGACCAAGGAGAGGAATGGAATCATCAAGCGGCGCTTATAATTAAATATCCCGAAGCAGTGAAAATAGGAGATGATGTATACTATTATTTTATTTTGCAGGGCGATAAGGAACATGTGGAGGAGATAGGTCAGACCGTAAGATTTACAGGTAAACCGTAAAGTGCTTGCGCACGAAGGTAGTCTATGGGTTTATTTGCAGGGATATCCAAGAAATATTCCGACTGCCATGTTTGCGTTTTTTGAGCTTGGCGACTCGTGGGATTGTCCCAAGGCGGGTAGACTCGAAAAGCTCTTTTTCCACCTTCACCTTTAGCAGATAGAATATCATGTTCTCCTAGGACAGCTTTTGGGAAAATAAATTGGCCAAAGTGATTCCCATTTCGTGTACTTATAACGAAGAGATCAGCAGGATCTGAGATGTCATAGGGTTGGATGGGATGATCTCCAATTCGCTCCCATAGTGTCACAAATTGCCCGACTTTAGTGGGTGTGATTTTAGCCACCCGGAATCTAATGGCCAGCGCATTTAAGGTAAAGATATATGCTCCGTATTCCGCATTTTGCGATTCAAGAATTGGTTCGGAGCAATCAAACCTGCAAGGATTATATACTTCTTCCATGGTAGCAAGTAAGTCACTATGTAGGGTATCTAAAAAGCTCATCTTCTTATCATTCATCTGTTATTCTCCCATTTGAGTTCGTAATGTTCACTATCTTAATGCAAGTGAACCGAGTTCACAAGTCTAGGAATAATAGAGAAATTGGGCTTATACTAAACTAGGGATCTTCAGAAGTGGTTATGGCGGAAACCTATTCGGGGAGTTGTTTGTTTTACTTACTGACGTATTGTCATTTGTTGGATTTTTTTATTAATATGGTTTTCCAAAGAAAAATAGTTTGTGATTTTTGGGGGAGTAGAAATTTTGGATATGATGAACATACTGGTTGAAGAACGCCATTGTCCTTTATGTAAAGAATTGAATCGTTGTGGCGCTGAAAGCGGTGACTGTTGGTGTTTCCATACAGAAATTCCACTCGAATTGCAGGAACAGATCCCGGAAGAACTGAGAGGGAAAGCTTGTATCTGCCAAAAATGCGTAGAAGCATTTAATAAACATTAACCGGGATATTAATTAATTCTCGACGAAAACCGTAATTTCATTGTATATAATTAAAGTGTAATCTAAAAAAATAATGGAGGCGCAGATGAGGAAGCCAATAATTGCAGTAGATATGGATGATACAATTTGCCATCTAGTGAAGCGAGCCATATACCATAATAATAATGATTTTCCCACGCATCTGCTACGGTATGAGGAAATGCTTGATTGGAATACGGATCATTTACGTCATCCGGATTGTACACAAGAGATTTTCTATGGGCGGCCCGGTCTGTATGAAGAGCTTGAACTGTTTGACGAACATGTCGTAGGAGAAATGGAGAAACTGCATAACGCTTATGATGTAATTATTGTTACGGCAGCCCAACCCCAGTCGGTGGTGGAAAAATGGAACTGGTTGCAGAAGCATATGCCGTTTATTCCGATTGAAAATTTCTTTACCTGTAAGCGAAAAAATCTTATTAACTACGATCTATTGATCGATGACGGGGTGCATAACCTGGTTCCGGCATTGCAGGGGGGAAGAAAAGTGCTTTGTATTCCGCATCCATGGAATTTGCGGGCCCGTGAACAATATGCTTTTCCATTATTGACCTCATGGGAAGGTGCAAAAGAGAAGATAGATCAGATGTTAGGACGTCCAGAGAACGAATGAGACTGTTTTTTATAGATGATGTACAGAAAAATATCCTCCGCCAAAAAATGAAGGTATCCCATTAGCCATTACTAATGAGCCTAAAAAGGACGAGTTCATTCATTTTCGTTACCTTGCGAATAAGTCCATGTTGAACAACAAAAAACTGTATCCACAACGTCTTCGTATCTCTTCGCTAGTAACCATTGGAAAGAACATTATAGGGCCTATATTATTCTATCTATTGGTTTTCCTGAAATTAAGCTGGTTCTATATTTTGGTATATACCATATGTTATTTTTCAGTTTCTGAGCTTCCCCCGCTTGTCAATGCGGTGTTCATTCTTATTATTCTATGGAAAATCAGGAACATTTGCAAAACAGCATACCTATTCTCGAACTAATATCAGGAGGCTCTATATGCTGAAGGAATACAATGTTAAGCAAAGAAAACGATTGGAAATGTATTTCCGCTGTCTTTCCTCTACCTGCATACGTGGTCTCTTAGGGAGATACTATGTGGTTTATGAGTTTGATTTCAGTAATGTCTTCTTCAAAAGAGGATTAATCAAAAATGCTTGTGAAAGATGGAATATCGAGGATGCTAACTCCTTTCATCGCCAGATTCGCTGGCTTCTAGAGGATGGCAACCGTGCAGAATATAGATCTTTACATGCTCGATTAGCCACACTTTCCGAAACCTCACGCAGTAAATATCTTGAGGCACATAAGGATCATGAGGATTTTGTTAATCTGAAGGTTGTTGCACAAGGAATACATCAGTTGCCTTCTGGTGACATTTCTGCTTTTGGGTTAGCTTGGGTAATTTATCTGAGCCGGATTGGTTATGTTGAGGATTATTTGAAGAAGGAAGAAGCCTGGGAATACAAAATAGAAGCAGCAAGGCAGCTACAAGAACGTTATAGCAGTTGGGCGGATTATTATATAGCCTATTCCTTGGGCAGCAAATTTTCATTAGTACATTCCGGCGGATTAGATAATCTATTTGAGACGGGATTGCAGAAGCTCATGCGAAATAGCAGCATTCTATACAGGGAAGCCGTTTGGGGGCAAAATCTGCAGCCGGAAGCCACTTAGTCCGTACTTAGGTAATTAATACCTATTGAATACCTATAGAATATCTATCCCGTGTTGCTTAAGGACCCAAAGGACGCTATTTGCAAATTTATAGCCCTTTGAGCCGGTTTTCGGACTCCAGTGCAGCTATTCCTTGAGGAAGGGGTCTTTTGTGGTGTTTTTCATGTTAATAGTGGCTATGCGGTCCGTTAGGATTCCAAATGGGGGATAATGCAGCATATAAGGTCAGCTGTGACCGATAGGCTATTATGTCGTAAGTGTAAATGTGATATAAGCAAACGAAGTTTAGTGTTACAACACGAGCAAAGGTTTCGTTCAACGGATCAGATCAAAGAGCAAGCTAAAAGTAAAACGCAGCAGTAAGACCCAACAGTAAAACCCAGCAGTAAGACCCAACAGTAAAACCCAGCAGTAAGACCCAACAGTAAAACCTAACAGTAAAATCCAACAGTAAACAATTTGACTAAACAGAAAATAGTAAGACTAAAACTCAACAGTAAAACCCAACAGTTTATCCAAAAAAGAGGGAGTTCCAGCTGCTATAACATAGCTTTTGGAATTCTCTCTTTTTGTGATGCCGGATTAATCTTGACAGGATCTGATATTTGTATATAATTGGAATAGACCGACGGTCGGTCGGTCGATAGAATGGAGGACGTTGCAGATGAGAATTTCCAAAGAAGCGGAAGAACGTAGAAATGAAATATTGGATACAGCAGAAATGCTGTTTTTTACGAAAGGGTATACCAAAACGACAGTGAATGATGTCTTGCAGGCTATAGGTATTGCGAAGGGAACCTTTTACTATTATTTTAAATCGAAGGAAGAGGTCATGGATGCTGTTGTGCTGCGATTTATTGATGCTGGTGTAGCAGCTGCTAAGCAAATTGCTGCAGATCCTAAGCTGACCGTTCAAGAAAAGCTGCTGCAAATCATTATGGCGCAAAAGCCGGATACGGACAGAAAAAGCCAAATGATTGAGCAGTTCCATCAGGCTGATAATGCACAGCTGCACCAGAAAAGCTTGGTGGAAACCATTTTGCGGCTAACTCCTGTTTTGACGGAGGTCATTGAGCAGGGCATAGAGGAGGGACTGTTTCACAATCCGTATCCCCGGGAGACGATGGAATTTCTATTGATCACCTCTCAATTTCTTTTTGATGAAGGTATATTCAAGTGGCAGCCTGAGGAAATCATCCAGAAGATAAGAGCTTTTATCTATACGATGGAAATTACGCTAGGGGCGGAGAAAGGTAGCTTCGACTATGTGTTTCAAATGTTTGAGTAGGGGAGAGGGAATATTCTGAACAACAAATCCTTCGGAAATTTTATGATCATTTGGATGGGGGAGTGGATATCCAGTATTGGCAGCGGGTTGACGGCTTTCACCTTAGGGGTTTATGTGTTCCAGATGACGCAGACTGCCTCTAGCGTGGCACTTTTAACCTTATGTGCTTTTCTCCCTTCCATTGTGCTTAGTCCTTTTGGCGGCGTGTTAGCGGATCGGTTTGATCGTCGATTGATGATGATAGCAGGGGATTTGTTATCTGCTTTTGGACTAGTATATGTTCTCATCATCATGCTGCTGGGTGAACCTCATTTATGGCAGATTTGTCTAGGCGTGACGTTTAGTTCGATTTTTGTATCCTTGCTTGAACCTGCCTACAAGGCTACCATTACAGATTTATTAACAGAGAAGCAATTTGCCAAGGCCAGTGGTTTAGTTCAGCTTGCTGCGTCCTCAAAATATCTTCTTTCCCCTATCCTTGCCGGGATTTTGCTTAGCTTTATGGATATAAAAACTATCCTGCTTATAGATATCTCAACCTTTCTAGTTACAGTTCTTGCAGTGATGGCTGTTCGCAGGAATCTACAGACTGAACACAGAGTCCCAACGAATCAGTCGTTTGTAAAAGATTTGAAGGAGGGCTGGGATGCTCTTATTTACACGAAAGGTGTACTGCAGCTTACGATCATTTTGTCTGTCGTTACTATTTATGTGGGTTTTCTCCAAACCTTATATACGCCTATGCTTCTACCCTTTACGGATACGAAAACTCTAGGCACGGTATTGTCTGTAAGTGCTATAGGGATGTTGCTCGGCAGTCTGATTATTGGAGTTTTTAGCATCGATCGTAAATATATTAAAGTATTAGCGCTCGGCCTAGGATTCGCCGGACTGTTTTATTCATTGGTGGGTCTGACCACGAATGTTGCTTTCATTACAGCTGCTGGCTTTTTATTTTTTGCAACGTTGCCTTTTGTTAATACCAGTGCTGACGTTATGATTCGCAACCATATCCCAAATGACACACAGGGGCGGGCATGGGGGATCATTGGCATTTTATCACAACTTGGTTATGTGGCTGCGTATGCTTTTGCTGGCATATTGGCTGATCAAGTGTTTAATCCTCTTTTACGAGAGGGAGGTCTGCTTGCTTCATCAGTAGGCAAGGTGATAGGCACAGGGGAAGGACGGGGAATCGGCTTATTATTTATCATCTCTGGTTTGCTCATCATTATTATGGCATTTGTGATCCCCAGAATGAAATCAATTCGCTACCTTGAACATGAATAATTGAATTCCGTATTAGAGAGGAGAAGGCCCGTCAATGCTGCTACGAATTGTAAAAAGAGACCTTCAACGCAATAAAATCATTACCTTCGGATTATTTGTGTTTATCATGTTATCGGCTTTGCTTGTTGCTTCAGCGTCGCAAGTGATTATAGAATTGTCGGGGTCCTTGAATCAGCTATTGATTAAATCCAAAGCCCCTCATTTCGTGCAGATGCACGCAGGACAAATCGACAGCTCAGCAATCGAGAGCTTTACAACTACTAATCCACTGGTGAAAGATCAACAAACCGTAGAGATGCTTAACTTGGATGGATCTAACGTTTATCTAGGCAGTAACCAAGGCTCGGAAGCAAACAGCGTGATGGATATCGGCTTTGTAGAGCAGAATCCTTCGTTTGATTTGCTGCTGAATTTAGAGAACAAGGTGATTGAGGTATCGGCAGGAGAAATCGCTGTCCCCATTTATTATATGAAGCAAAAGAATTTGAAAATCGGCGACGTAGTTAGCATTCTAGGTGAACAGTTCGATAAAAAGTTTGTGATTACTGATTTTGTAAGGGATGTCCAAATGAATCCAGCCATGGTCAGCTCCAAACGATTTGTCGTAAATACTGCTGACTTCATAGCGCTGAGACAGAAGCTGGGTGAACCTGAATACCTGATTGAATTTCAGCTTACGGATCTATCCAAGCTCAATGATTTCCGCAATGAGTATCAATCCTCAAATCTGCCCAATAAAGGCCCCTCTATTGACTATCCTTTATTTAAAACGCTGAATGCACTGACGGATGGGATTATCGCAGTTGTTATTATTTTGGTAAGTGTTCTGCTGATGCTGATTGCTATTTTATGTCTCAGATTTACGATGATCGCTACCTTGGAAGAGGATTACAGAGAGATAGGTGTCATGAAAGCGATTGGGATCACGCAGCAAGATATTCGCAGCATTTATTTAGCAAAATATATCGTGATGGCAGCCGTCGCCTCTGTATGTGGATATTTACTATCTTTAGGTGTGGTGCGTTTGTTTACAGCCAATATTACTTTGTATTTGGGCGTTGCTCCTGCCAGTATCCTTCAATATTTTGTTCCTGTCCTGGCGGTAGGTTTGATCTTTGGAGTTGTTGTATTCTTTTGCCGGATGATTCTTAGACGCTTTATTCGCATTACGGTTGTAGAAGCTTTACGGTCAGGTACAAGGGGTGAAGCAAGGATTAACACAAGCAGATTTTCACTTAGTAAGTGTAAATTTGTTAACGTGAATGCTTTTCTCGGGGTAAAAGATGTTTACGGGCGCTTCACCATGTACGGATTATTGTTCTTCGTATTTGTGATCAGTTTGTTTATCGTTCTAGTGCCAGTGAATATATTGAATACCCTTCAGTCTCCCCGGTTTGTTTCTTATATGGGCGTCGGTCAGAGCGATATTCGTATAGATTTACAGCAATCGAACCAAATAGAGAAGCGTTTTAATGAGATGATAACCAAGCTTGAAAATGACCCGGACATCTCTAAATTATCTCCACTGATTACTTCTAGATTTAAGGTATTAGGTAGTGATGGTGTATGGGAATCGCTAAATGTTGAAACCGGTGACTTTACTATTTTTCCGCTCTCGTATGTTAATGGAGGAACTCCTAGCAGTGCAAGTGAGATCGCTCTTTCTGACCTGAACGCCAAGGAACTGAATAAAAAGGTGGGAGATATCGTTCATTTAGAGGTTGCTGGGGTGGCAAAAAAATTGACCGTTAGCGGGATCTATCAGGATATAACTAATGGTGGCCGAACTGCAAAAGCGCAATTGCCATATGACCCGAAGACGGTTCTCTGGTATGTCGTAGCTTTGGATGTGAACCCGGGAATTTCCGTCCAGGCAAAAATGGATCAGTACACCAAATTATTTTATCCAGCAAAAATCACTCATCTGCAAAGCTATTTAGCTCAGACATTAGGAAATACAATTCGCCAATTGAAGCTGGTTACAGGCTTATCCATCGTTATCGCGTTTTCGATTTCGGTATTGATTACCTCTTTATTTTTGAAAATGCTGCTTGCCAAGGATTCTTCGCAAACCGCTATTTTGAGAAGTGTTGGCTTTACGTTAGGAGATATTCGTAGGCAATACCTGGTAAGGATGCTGTTAATATCAGGGCTGGGCGTCATTCTTGGTACTTTTGCGGCTAACACTCTCGGGCAAAAAATTGCTCAAATGCTAGGCTCTTTTATGGGTGCTTCTAAGATACAGTTTGTAGTCAATCCGGCGGTAGCCTATCTTATTCTTCCTATACTTTTCATGCTGATTGTAGCGCTCACCACCGTAACAAGCACGACTTCAATGAGAAAATCCAGTATAGCCAAACTAATTGTCGAATGATAGGAGGTGACAGAATGTTCATATTAGAGACGAAGGGGTTAAAAAAAAGTTATTCAACAGGGCAAGGAACTCCGCAGTCGATATTAAAGGATGTTCAGCTTCAGGTGTCACAGGGGGAATTCATAGCTGTCATGGGACCTTCTGGTTCAGGAAAATCAACATTGCTGTATACGATCAGCGGGATGGATAAGTTGACAGCGGGAAGTGTTGTTTTTAAAGGGCAGGAGATCAGCGGAGTTTCAGAGAACGAATTAGCCGGACTGCGCTTAAAGCATATGGGCTTTATTTTTCAGCAAATGCATCTGTTAAAAAACTTGAATATCCGCGACAATATCATCCTGTCTGCTTATCGGGCGAGAACCAGCAGCCGTAGAACTATCAATAAAAGAGCAGCCGAGTTAATGAACAAAACAGGAATTGCTACGCTGGCTGAACGTGATATTACACAGGTGTCAGGAGGACAATTGCAAAGAGCAGCAATCTGCAGAGCACTCATTAATCAGCCAGATATATTGTTTGGCGATGAGCCAACCGGGGCGCTTAACTCAAAAGCAGCTAGTGAAATCATGGACATATTAGCAGATATTAATCAATCAGGAACAACGCTTATAATCGCCACACATGATGCTAAAGTCGCTGCTCAAGCTGAGCGTGTCTTATATATGCTAGATGGCAGCATTGCAGCTGAGCAACGGCTTGGAAAATATAATCGCGTAGATGGTGAATTGAAAAGGCGGGAGGAGAAGCTTGCGGCCTGGCTATTAAAGCTGGGATTCTGATTGGGGATCTAGCGCTGTACGAATGTCAAACAACGTTTTACAGTTTAATATCTGCCCAGCACTAAAACCTATTTTATATGCAATAATAACCACTCAATGCGAAGGCATTAAACAATTAAAAAAACTATTAACGCACCTCGATCATTGCTGATATAAACCGAACAAAAAAGCAATTGCCCCGGCACATCCGGATAACTGCAATTGCTTTTTTATTCACTTACTAATTCTTTAGAAAGCTTACGGCACTACGTAGATATTGGGTTTAAACACAGTGGGCATACCGTTGCCTAGGAAAAATCCTGTGTGCGGAGGTTGATTGTAAGCTGTATTCTGCCAGGCAATGCTCAACCGATATACTGGATCATGCATTAAGGTATATATTTTATTAGTGGTGATGTTCGTAGTTGTATAGATTCGTAGAGCCGAGTTATCGGACTTTCTCCAGATAGCCTCTTCGCGCCAGTCTCCAAGCAGGTCGGCCTGTAGGCTTGGCGTTGCTTTGGTACTATTGTTGGATGCTACGCTCGCTCCGGTTAATAAATTGGTAACGGAGTTGCTTGCAGGGTTCCATTTATCAATCTTGACACCATCCAGCAGTTCGCGGGACAAGTCGCCATCCCACCAGATTCCAAAATTCACAGAAGGCATTGTGCTGCTTATTTTGGTGCCTGTAATGGAGTATAGGCCAACGCCGTGAGCCCATACCTCTTCCCCGGGATAATTGGGATCAATATCGGCAGCCATCCCCCGGCCGGTATCTTTTCCCGTGTATACACCCCATAAGACCGTCCCGTTTGCAGCATCCCATACCGCAGCGCCATAGGGAGAACTAGTATTTTCCATGACTTTAAAAACTTCGAGACCGGGGCGGTTCGGATTTAAATCGCCTACATGCAGCGCGTCTCCATGACCCAGCCCTGTATTGTATAAGGTCGCACCGTTATTATCAATGGTTAAGGCACCATAAATGATCTCATCCTTACCATCGTTATCCACATCGGCTACACCTAAGCTATGATTACCTTGACCGGCGGTTCCAGCATTGGTGGAGCTATTGCTATCAAAGGTCCATTTACGAGTCAAAGCACTGCCATTCCAGTCAAAAGCTACAACGACTGTGCGTGTATAATAACCACGTGCCATAATGATGCTTGGATGTACTCCATCCAGATAGGCTACTCCTGCTAAAAAGCGGTCTACTCGATTGCCGTAATTGTCACCCCAACTGGATACCGTTCCTCTGGCAGGAACATAATCAATTGTGCTTAAGGCTTTCCCCGTTTGTCCGGAAAATACACTCAGATATTCAGGTCCGGTCAGGATATATCCACTGGAATTGCGATAATCTGCACTTGCGTTTCCAATGGTTACGCCAACTCCGTCAACCGTACCGTCTGCTGTTTTGCAGACTACTTCGGCTTTACCATCACCATTGAAATCATAGACTAGAAATTGAGTATAATGTGCGCCAGCCCGAATATTTTTACCCAGATCAATTCGCCATAGCCGAGTTCCATTCAGCTTATAGGCATCCAGATAGACGTTGCCTGTATAGCCACTTTGCGAGTTGTCTTTGGAATTGGAAGGATCCCACTTCAACACGATTTCATATTCCCCGTCACCGTCTAAGTCGCCTACGCTGGCATCATTGGCACTATAGGTATAACTTACGCCATCTGGCGTAGTGCCGCCAGCCGGAATCTGAATTGGAACGTCCAAATAATTGTTGGCCCATACATTTGCTGCTGGGGAATCAGATTGCTCAATACCGCCAACGATTGCTCGAACTGTATAGCTAGACGAAGCTGTGCCGGCGTTATCCTGATAATTTGTGCTGTCCGTGATTGGGGTAACGTTTACTTTTGTGCCATTGCGGTATAAATTAAAAGAAACCGACAGTTCTTCTGTTCCGAGTAGCCGCCAGCTCACAAATACACCGCTGGATACCTTTACTGCTACTAGTCCCCGATTTAGCTTTTCCGCTTGCCGGGCAGCTGCTGCCGACACAGAGGAAAGAGAGCCAAAAGCTGCCGTCCCTAAGGTAAAGACTAAAAACCAAATGATTACAAGATACCCTGATTGATGTAACCGCTTACTCATTAACGAAGCCTCCTTTTCATTTTTGGTTCACGAGGGTTACACAGGATGTCATAGTGAACAGTACATAATATTTCATAAAGATAAAAATATGTTTTAAATTTACTTGAACCATTTTATATGAGTACGGCTTCACTCACACGGAAAGGAATACATAACATGGAAAATATGAGCTATAATTTAAAATTCGCAACACTTTGTGCCAAATATAATCTGGGTCTGTTGATGAATGAACCTGAACCGATAACAGGTGGACTCTTGCACAGAATGTATCGCCTGCAAACGGATAAAGCGCAATACGCAGTAAAGGCCTTAAATCCTCAAATTATGCAACGAGATACAGCCATGTCTAATTATATTTTTTCTGAAATGGTTGCGAATCTGGCTTATCAAAAGGGGATCCATGCTGTTCCGGCAATCGTATCTAATGGCAGTAGTATGCACGAGGTTGAGGGGCAATTTTATTTATTGTTTCCATGGGTTCAGGGGAAGGCATTACCTTTAGGTGAAATAGATTTAGATTGTTGTAAAAAGATTGGGGCAATTCTTGCGCAGCTCCACATCATCGATTTCTCACAGGGAACGGATGATCATCACTTTGAAACGCTTATAGCGTCTAATGCTGCAGTTGCCAATTGGAAAGAGCTTGCTCTCAAAGGAGAGCAGCAGCGTGCAGAATGGTCAAGCTTGCTGGCAGATCACCTGCATAAGATAGAGAATTGGGAGGCATTGATTCATTCTTCAGCGAGTCTATTGACGAATCATTATGTTATCAGCCATCGGGATTTAGACCCCAAAAATGTCTTGTGGGATGAGCAGAAAGTTCCGATAATAATCGATTGGGAAGCAGCAGGACCTATTCATCCGACAGTAGAGCTGATAGATGTAGCTTTATATTGGTCAGGTTCTGAATCGGGAGATTTAAGCAAAAAGGCATTCTCAAATTTGATTAACAGCTATCTGGAGCATGGCGGAGAGATTTATGCGGATTGGCAGGTTGTGCTCAACTATGGCTTTTTGGGAAAATTAGAATGGTTAGCTTACAATATCAGACGTTCGCTAGGACTGGAGAGCTCGGATGACGCAGAACGGGAGCTGGGTACTTGTGAGGTAATCCGTACGATTAATGCATTACAGAACTATGCAGATTTTATTCCACAATGTTTATTATGGTTGGGAGATTTAGATAACCGTCACTACCTTTGGTGAGGATCATTTAGCAGGCCAACCTGCCAGGGAGTTTTATCGGAAATTAGGATTTAGTCCTTTGCAGGAATATGTTCCCGATGGACCGGATGGGGGTTCACGCCAAAAGTTTAAACTGACTGTAAGTTAAAAAGGAGGACTTATGAAGAAGTTTATAGTTATATCTGGCGTCTCGCTATTTTTGCTGGCGATTTCTTTTAACCCATTGTTCAACTATATACGTGAAAACAGGCAGGAAAGCAGATATGACTCCATGGGATGAAGAGGAGAAGGCCCCGCCTGGTGATATTGTCAAAGTTCAGTTCTTATTAAATAATCAAAAAATCTCCACCCCTGATGAAATATGGCTATCCAATCGGGACAGAGGCAGCAGATATTTTTCGTGGATAGATATTCTCACAGTAAAGGACCGAAAGACTGGTGAGGAACAAGTAAGTATAGTCCAAAGACTGACCGATGATAGTCAACCCATGGAAAACAGAAAATGGAAAATCATCACGATTGCACAAAACGGAGAAGTAGACGAAGAGGTTCTCAGCTATGCGCAAAGAAGCATCAATCATTTAGGTGTCAAGCTAATCGAGTTCTCCGGTACCTCCCTTATGGGTATGGGGTATTATTCAGATGTTACTAAGGCCTATCCTAGTATTTTCTTCCCACTCCTATTTCCGTTTCTTACTGGAATAGCGGGTCTCCTGTTATTGATTTTTCTGGTTGTTCTATTACTGTTTGAGCTTTATCTTAGACGCGTTATTAGAAAAAGAAGGCGATAAAGAACACAGGATACATTCTGAAATTACTTGTAGTTTCGAATTACCTTTAATTTAGTGATAGTTGATAAGGCAAACAGCAGCAGTAAGACTCCGATTGAACCCATGACAGGACCAGGGCTGAAGAGATCAGACAAGAACGAGACAGCAGTAAGACCAATGGATGGGGCTACACTCATGATAGAACCTAATACACCGAACACCCTACCCTGGATGTCTTCTGAAACTTCCAGCCTAAGGATTGTATTAATCAGCAACGTGGAGAATGAGAACATGAAGCCAATCACAAGAATGATAGGAATGGCAATCGCAGCGGAAGTGACGAATGATAACAGGAGGTACAGGGGACCGAGACATAGCAGTCCAGTCATAATAAGGAAACCTCTGTTTTTCAATTTGGAGCCAAGCAGCAAGATCAGTCCGGACCCGATCATATAACCAAGTGGAATACAGGCTTCAATAAGTCCAAACTGAAAGGGAGTGGAATCCCACACTTTGACGGCCATAACCTGCGTCAACATCAGGGAGGGGACAAAAAATAAGGTTAAGGTAGGAAGCATAATCATAACGGCGCGTGCGAAAGGATACCTCCAAATATAGCGAATTCCATCAACCAGATCCTGTGTGAATTTCCGTTCTTTCTTGGGTGCGTTATTTAATTGAGTTGGCAAAGGAAGGGAGCGAACTGCTAAAACGAGCAGAAAGGAGAGGAAAAATGTAACTCCATCAAATAAAATAGCGTCGGCTGCTCCAAAACTCGCTACGAAAATACCACCGGCTGAATAACCAATAGTCCGGCAGATGTTTTCAGACAAGTTCAACAATCCTACCGCTTTTTGTAGATGTTCTTTACCAACAACAGTAGTGATAGAAGCTTGGTATGCCGGGGACTGGAATAAAGCTGAAACGGTCGTAAGACCCGTCAGTATAGCGACTATAATGAACGATGTAGAGGGCAGGGAAATGGCTAAAGCAAGTGTCACTACGAGTCCGCAACTTATCAGATCGGTGATCAGCATGAGGGTTCGACGATTGACCCTATCCGCAAAAGTTCCCCCTATCGATCCAAGTAAAGAACTGAGCACTAAATTGATTATCGTGATGATGGCAATCATTTTGGCGCTGCCGGTCGTTTGCAGTACCCATAAACTTAAAGCAATACTATGAAAAGTGTTACCGAATAAGGAAATGGAGTACGAACTGAGTAGCAGCAGGAATCTCCGATTTCCCCAAAGAGAGGGATGAGCTTGAACAGCAGGGGGAACTTGTTTCACTAATACAGGATCAGGCATAAGTTATGCTCCCTTCAACTTAAACGCTTAAGTGAACAGACAAAAAAATTATTCTACAAAATAACAATTATTTTCTTGTGCGGAGTAGTCAGAATGATGCAATAATTTGTCCATGAGTTCAAATGCAGTAGCCGCTTTATCCCCTGTGAAAATGAATTTATGAACGTCATCGCCTAATATTTCCGGACAATTGCAGGTGCAAAGCACAGAGAGTTGTTCGAACCTCCCGTTTTTTTCAACGTAACTTCCAATAAACTCATTAATGACAATGGCCTCTTTATAGTCCCCCTCCTGTAAGAATGTATTTAATTCCTCCAAATTGACAACGGTGAATATCGCTTCTTCAGGTAATGGAATACTGTCCTGAATAAAGCGGGTGAGGAAAGAGTTATTGAAGCTCTCCATAATTAAACATACCTGTGAAAGGTCCTGTGGTTTTACCTTTTGCAGAGCTGCTCGATAGTTGAAAAGGACCTGCTTAAAGAGTTTATCTTCAATCATGCTGTCGATCAGAATCAAAGGAATTCCTTCTACAAAATGCTTGGAGATCGAATAAAAGGCTTCCTCGCGCACATCGATCAGAAATACAGCCTCCAGCTTTCTTTCTACGATAATATCCAAAGAAGGCTGATCAACATCAAGTGAATATAGCAGCGTATGGTAACCAGCATTTGTTAACCGTTGTTCCAAGGCATGTATAAATGAGAACTGGGCATGGAGCTTCCAGTGTGGTGTATGGGCTGAGGTATTAACAAGCACACCTACCAATCCTGTTTTCTGATTCGCAAGTGAACGTGCCGCCAGATTGGGTATGTAGTGTAGTTCCTCGGCAAGCTGAAGAATCTGCTGGCGCGTTTTCTCAGGAATGGTTTGGTTGCCGACACGATTCAGAACATAGCTCACTGTTGCGACGGAGACATTGGCACGAAGTGCGATGTCCTTCATGGTTGTCTTTTTCACCAGTAAATAGCTCCCTTATCCTTGTGATATTTTCTAAAGATTAACATTCTGATCCCAAAGCGTCAATGGGAAGTGAGTGTGCAGTTAGATGACCCTGCTAGGTTCTAGAAATGGAAGAATTGCGGTGAAATTAATCTATCGGAATCAATAGATTCCATGTTATTCTAGTTAATAAAAATAATAGAAATAGGGGGAGTGTCGATGAAAAAATTGCTCCATGTTCTCTTTGTTTTAGTATTACTAATAGGTTTAAATGTAAGTGAAGGGAACACTGCATCTGCTGTACAGGCTAAACAGGTGTTGCGTATTGGTTTTGATTATATTCCTGTAGATCTAGATCCTGCCTCTTCCACAGATAGTAGTACGACTACGGTCATTAAAGGGATATTTGAGGGATTGGTGCGTTTGAATGATGCGGGAGAGGCGGTTCCCGGGATAGCCAAGTCGTGGACAGTCTCCAAGGATGGGAAAACATACACGTTCTCCTTGCGGCCGAGCGCAAAATGGAGTAATCAGCAGCAGGTTAAGGCTTCAGATTTTGAGTATGCATGGAAACAAGCGCTTGCACCTCAGTCTATGAATAGCTATGCATTCAAAATGTTCATAATTGCTAACGCAGAGAATTATCATAAAGGGAAGCTAAAGGAGTCTTCGAAAGTGGGTGTGAAAGCGTTAAATAACGATACACTCCAAGTGACTTTGAATGAAAAAACTTCACATTTCCCGCAGCTTCTCGCGGAAAGTATTTACATGCCAATTAATGCGCAAGTCGCGAAAGCAGATAAGAATTGGGCGTACAATATTAAAACTATGGTTACTAATGGCCCTTTTAAACTGCAACAGTGGGATGAAAATTCGATTCATCTAATTAAAAATCCAAACTATTATGCGGCGCAAGAAATTCGTTTCTCAGAGGTGCATCTACTTCGGCCTAAAGCTGGAACACCTTCGCCAACTATGGCCTACTTAAACAATGAAGTTGACTGGGTAGGGGCAAAAGATGAGCTGATAGATAAGGCTTCTTTAAATTCTGTATTCCCTCAGGAGTTATATGCTTTGCCGTATGCTTCTACATATTATTATCAGTATAATCTAAGCAAAGCACCTTTCAAAAATCTGAAGATACGTAAAGCATTAGCCATGGCAGCTAACCGAGAATCTAACGGCTATGGTACACCTGCTTACGGTTTTATTCCTCGGAGTATTCGTGGTTCCAAGTTGAATTTTAGATCAGAGATTATTGATACACGGTATTTCAAAGAGGATGTAATACAGGCTAAGAAATTACTTCAGGAAGGTTTGAAGGAAGAGGGCTTAACTCAGCTTCCTAGTTTTTCGATTATTATAAATGAAGGGCATGAAGAAATTGCAGAAGCCGTTATTAACAGCTGGAACAAAAATCTGGGCATTACAGTAGGCTTTGAGGTTCAACCCTGGGAAGATCTGCTTGATAATCGTCTTAAGCTGAATTATACAATGGCAAAAGCGGCTTGGGCAGCCGACTATAACGATCCATCGACTTTTTTAGATTATTTCACATCTTGGAGCAGCGATAATGATTCGGGCTGGAGCAGTGCACTTTATGATAGTTATATTAAACAAGCTAGGCTTACATTAGACACTAGCGAACGAAACAAGCTTTATGCAAAAGCTGAAAAAATGCTCATTGACCAAATGGTCATCCTTCCGCTGTATTATTTTTATGCTGATGTTTTGCATAAACCTAACATTAAAAAAGTAAGTGTAGAGTATGATGGTTCCATATCTTTTTCAAGAGGGTATTTAATCTAAAAAATTATAGTAATAAAGACTATGAGGATACTTCCGCAGTTATTGGGAGTGTCCTTTTTGTATGGAATTAATCACCTTTGTGAAACCGCTTCAGATAACGACACAATATTGTGAAAATTTTCACCTTTTTATTAAAAATTTTAATATATAATTAATTTATAATCAAAAACAAGGGGGATTTAAAATGAAGTTATTTAAAATGATGTTAGTAGCAGGCGTCTCGGTTGCAGTCTTGTCTGGTTGTGGTGCGAATAATAATAATGCAACTAATTCAGCGGCTACTACGACTCCAGCAACAGAGCAAACGGATGCAGTTACTACAGCTTCAATCGTAAATCAAGCAGATGCGTTTACCAAGGCTGTAAGTAAAGATGGAAACTGGATTATTGCCATTCTAAATGATGTGACCATTGCCCAAGATGTTGTTGTTGAAGGCGAATTCCATGATAAAGGGGCCGCAGACGGCGACATCTACCGTAAGATTGCTCTTTATGCCCAAGACGCTGATCACAAAGTTACTGCCAATTACACACTCACTGTACCTAAGTTAACTGTACAAAGTGAAAATTTACGAGTTCAAGGCGGAACCATTAAAGGTGATGTTTATGTAGAAGCGAACGGATTTAATCTGCATGAAACTTCGACTATTGATGGAAATCTTTACTTCGCAAACGAAGATGTGAAAGCAACTGCAGGGATTGAAGGTAAAGTGACTGGGGCAACTGAAGTTAAATAAGTTAGTGATGATTTCGATTAGGTAGAAGTAGAAGGACTAACTATATAGATAGAATTATCCGGATAGGTTCAGGAAAAAGGAATCAGTATGAATGGGCTGACTCATAATGGACTACACCCCATCTAGTTACCATATGAGAGCCAACGGCTTTGAAGTAACAAGTAATGGAGTATTGAAGCAGTGAATTATTGGAGTATGAAGTAATGGAGTATGAAACATTGAAGTGTACAGTAGATGGTTTTAACTGTATTTTGTACAACTAAAATGCTCAAAACGCCCGACCAATGAAAATAGCTGTATTTAGTACATCTATTTTCTTGATTTAATACTCTACAGGCTATTTCTCTAGTTTTTAATTGTATAGAATACAGTTAAAGTTAGAATTAGCCCTTGTGGATATCGAATAAGTGTATAGATTGCAGTTATCTTACAGATATATCAAGATAGTGCGCTACAACGGAGTGGTTATCCGAAAGCTACGAATGATTAAGCTTAGCTCATAACCTATCAAGCAAATCACAACAGACCCAAAACACCAGTCAGCGAACCTCCAATAACGGAGAATTGCTGCCTGGTTGTTTTTTTGTGGATGATGAATATATGAACTATTGTTGATTTTCTTCCTATTGACTTATAATATTACTATCACTACTAGGAGGAACACATATGTCTAAGGAGTATTCGCGCACATATATTGAGAGCGTAAAGCTTGAAATGTTAAATAGGTTGGGATTAAAGCAGGTGTTCTTCAAGGAGCAAATAGGGGACAGCCTAATTTTTGAAGCTGTGGGCTTTGATAAAGGGGCAAAACACCGCTTTTGCGTTAGACCAAAGACGAAAACGATTGATGAATTCATTTCAGGCAAATGGATGAAGGTCCGCAGTTTTATAATCAAAAGTGTGGATATTTAATGTTGAACGCTAAAAAGGTAGCCCCGTTAATCGGAGTTACCTTCTTATTTTTTGACCCATAGTCATTGATAATGTGAAGTATCTCCATACAGATCGATGGTTGTATTGTTATCAGTTAGGGTTACTTTACATAATGCAGTAGAGAGAATATCCGGTAACTCCCCTATTTCCTGCAATGATTTATTAAGAAAATAAGCCATAATGACTTTTAAAGTCATCCGATGGGTGACGATGAGCACCTCTAGCCCTACGTTATCGTTTATGATGCGCTCCATTGTCGGCACTACTCTTTCTTCAAGCTGCTTATAAGTCTCACCTGAGGTTAGAGGAATATATAGATCGGGTCTGGTGAAAAAATGGGAATATTGTAAAGGGGATTCTAGTTGTATCTGATCCGTATTCATTCCTTCCCAGCTCCCCATGTTTATTTCCATTAAAGAAACTTGCTGTTGAATAGGTAAACTCCGCTTTCCCCGTAAAATCTGCGCAGTATGCAATGCTCTTGGACTAGTACTAGAATAAATTGCGCCTAAGTTTTCTACTTGCAAACGATCCCTTAACCATTCGGTCTGCTGTTCGCCCAAGGCTGTAAGCGCAGAATTTTGATGCCCTTGCATTCGTTTTTGTAAATTCCATTCTGTTTGCCCGTGGCGGGTTAAGTATAATACTGTCTTTGTCATTAACAAAACCTCCCTTATGAATAGTTGTAAGTATAAGAGAAAAAAATATAAATAAACAATATATAATAGTTAACATCCATAATGTATAGTTATAGTAAATGGCTGAGGATAGATAAGCGGCGATTAGAGATATTATTTTATTAGGTGAGGAAGAAATCATGATGAACTATCATGTATTAAAATTGTTTTATTACGTTGCGATCACAGGTAGTGTGACCAAAGCCTCTGAACGTTTGCATATCAGTCAACCCGCTATATCAGCGCAAATCCGTAAGTTTGAACGGGAGAATCATATTTTGTTATTTGAAATTAAAGGAAAGAGGATGGTGCTCACCCCTTTAGGAAAAAGGTTAATCGAACCTCTTGAGAAGTTTTTTGCCATGGGTGATCAAGTCCAGCAAATCATTGAAGACTATCACAAATTTCCTGAGGGGAATCTGCGGATTGCAGGTAATTATTTGGCAACAAGCATCCTCATTCCCCGGTGGGCGTCATTATTCAAACAATCTTTTCCGGAAGTTAACATTCAGATCACTACTACTAATTCTCATGGAGTCATGGAAAAATTGAATAATTTTGAAGCAGACGTAGCGATTTACAGTGATATGGAGTTTCCTACGCATAATACAGGAGTGTTCGAACATCGGGAGTTATATAGGGACGAGTATGTATTCGTGGTTTCTTCCCATCACCCTTTTGCCAATCAGCAGGTTAGCTTTGAAGAAGTGATGTCTGAAGCATTTATTATGAGAGAAGAGGGCAGTGCAGCCAGAGAGCGGCTTGTCCGGTTGTGTGAAGAAAGAAGTGTACAGCAGCCAACGATTGGGCTTCAATTTAATGGAGTGAATGAAGTTATTCAAGCTGTGATTGCCGGTTATGGAATTAGTTATGTATCCGCTTTGTTGGCGAAACCTTATCTTGATCAGGGAACATTAGCTAATGTAGCAGTAGAAAATGTAGTCTCCAAGCATTCGATATGGATGGGTTACAGAAAGAAGGAACTTCAAGAAAGCTATATGCAGTCGTTTATTACGCTCGTTATGAAACAATTAAGTTTAAAATAATATTAGGAAATTAAAGATAAGCTTATGGTAAACTATGGATAAAAGTTAGGAGGGGTCATAATGGATCAAATCATATTCAAACAACTTAAGTTTGTGCGTAGTGTTACTGTTCGTGCTGTCGAGGGACTTTCTGAGGGAATTTTAGATAGTATTCCAGAAGGTTTTAATAACAATATCCGCTGGAACTTGGGACATATTTATTTGGTGCAAGAGAAGTTTGCCTTTCATTCTGCTAGGGAGCTTATGCAATTGCCGGCAAGCTTTGAACGCTTATTTGCGAAAGGGACTAAACCAGCCGAGTGGAATGAGGAACCGCCAACGCTTGAAGTTTTACTTGAGATGCTTACGGAGCAACCCAAACGGATCCAGGAAGCTTTTCACAATCGCTTAAGTGAGCAAGTAACCCCTCTTACAACAGGAAGTGGATTAACCTTAAATTCAATCGGTGAATTCATAAATTTCACACTTTACCATGAAGGTATGCACTTCAATACAATAAAATTATTAAATCGCTTTGCAGATAAATAAATTCAAATAACAAAAGATATCGATATATAATTGGTATCTTTTGTTAGCTTTATGATCAAAAAAAAGATTTGTAAATGAAAAGGTTATGTGATAATCTAATTTATGTAATACATGTAACCGGTTACACATTGGGGGATGAATTAAAGAATGATGACGATCAAAGATGTCGCAAAAATAGCTGGAGTTTCGGTAGCAACAGTCTCACGGGTTATAAATGAATCTGGATATGTGAATATCGATACTCGCAAAAAGGTTGAGGCAGCGATCAAAGAAATGAATTATACCCCTAATGAGGTTGCAAGATCATTGTACAAGCGGAAATCTAAATTAATCGGGCTGCTCTTGCCTGATATTACCAACCCCTTCTTCCCGCAGTTAGCGCGGGGGATAGAGGATCGGATGCAGGAGCAAGGTTATCGGATCATCTTTGGCAATAGTGATGAGAACGAGGACAAAGAGATGGATTATATTCAAACCTTTATCCAAAATAATGTCATTGGCATGATATCGTCAACCAACTTCCCTGAGAGCGACGTTTATTCTAACTTGAAAATTCCGGTCGTATTTCTGGACCGTACTTCTAACGATAGCCCTTCCGTATACGCAGATGGCAAAAAGGGCGGACGTCTTGCAGCACAAGAGATTATCGCACGGGGAAGCAAAAAAATCACAGTAATACAAGGACCGGCGCATATCAAACCTGCACAAGATCGATTTCTTGGGGCGATTGAAGTACTTAATGAAATGGGAATCAGCTATAATGTGATCCAAACTTCATCCTTCTCCCATACAGTAGCAGAACAATGGGCTGTGGAGTTATTTGCTAAATATATAGATACAGATGGCGTAATTGCCAGTAATGATATTGTGGCGACGGCAGTCATTCATGAAGCACATCGTTTAGGTAAAAGAGTGCCGCAGGATCTGCAAATCATCGGATTTGATGATATCCCGCTTAGCAGCTTGTTGTCACCTGCTTTATCCACCATTCGCCAGCCGGCACATGATATGGGTAGAGAAGCCGCGGGTTTACTTATTAAGCTAATTGAGCAAGATAAGGTGGAAGAGAAGATTATTCAACTACCCGTTAGCTTTGTGGAGCGGGAAACTACAAGAAGTAAAGAATAGATGACAACATGAGAAAGGTTGATGAAAATGGCTAAGATTTGTGTAATTGGCAGCTGTTCAATGGATTTAGTAGTGACTTCGAATAAGCGACCTCACGCGGGTGAGACTGTGCTTGGAGAACAATTCTCCACCGTTCCGGGCGGTAAGGGCGCGAACCAAGCAGTCGCTGCAGCCCGTCTTGGAGCAGAAGTTACGATGGTTGGTTGTGTAGGTGATGATTTCTATGGTACCGCTATCATGGATAATCTGAAAAAGAATCGCGTTTTTACCGCCAATGTGGAACCGGTTACACATGCCGAAAGCGGAACAGCTCACATCATTTTAGCGGAAGGCGATAACAGCATTATCGTTGTAAAAGGAGCCAATGATTTAGTTACTCCTGCATTGGTTGAACGGGCACTTGAGAATATTAAAGGCTCTGACATGGTATTAATCCAACAAGAAATTCCGGAAGAAACGGTGTCTTTTGTAAGTGAGATTTGCCACAAATTCAATGTGCCTATGTTGCTAAACCCAGCACCTGCTCGTCCTATCAGTGAAACGATTATAAACAATGCCACCTATTTAACACCCAATGAACATGAATGTGCAATATTATTTCCTGAGATGAGTACTGCTGAAGCTTTACGCAAATATCCCAATAAGTTATTTATAACCGAGGGCAGCAATGGTGTGCGTTATTACGATGGTAAACAGGAAGTTTTAGTTCCCACCTATAAAGTAAATGCTATAGATACCACTGGAGCAGGAGATACTTTTAATGCGGCATTTGCTGTTGCTCTAGCTGAAGGCAAGTCTATTCGAACTAGTGTAAAGTTTGCCAATCGCGCGGCTTCTTTATCCGTCACAAAATTTGGTGCCCAAGGTGGCATGCCAACAAGAGTAGAGGTGGAGGTGAGTCTTTAATTATGAAAAAACAAGGAATCTTAAACAGTCATATTTCCAAAGTGCTTACTGATTTAGGCCACACCGATACGATTGTCATTGCTGATATTGGATTACCCGTTCCACCTGGTGTTCCAAAGATTGATTTAGCACTTAAATTGGGAGTTCCCAGCTTTCAAGAGCTTGTCGAAATCATTTCAGAGGATATGGTCATTGAGAAAGTTATCGTAGCAGAGGAATTAGCTGAAAAAAATAAAGATACCTCTGAATACTTGAATGACAAATTTAAGGAAATACCTATAGAGGCGATTTCACATGAACAATTTAAATGGTTAACCCAGCATGCGAAGGTCATCATTCGTACGGGGGAAGCTAAGCCTTATGCAAATTGTATTTTACAAGCCGGGGTCTATTTTTGATAAAAAGGGGGTTCAAAGCGTATGCACATTACGATGAAAGATATTTATAAATCTTTTGGGGCTAACCGTGTGTTGACGGGTGTGGATTTTGAACTGAAGGATGGCGAAGTTCATGCCCTAATGGGAGAAAATGGCGCAGGCAAGTCTACTCTGATGAACATTCTGATTGGACTGCATCAGCGTGATCAAGGGACCATTACTATAGATGGTCAGGAAACATACTTTAATAATCCCAAAGAGGCTGAACGTTATGGGATCGCTTTTATCCATCAGGAGCTGAACGTGTGGCCGGATATGACGGTTCTAGATAATCTGTTTATTGGTAAGGAACGAACCTCCAAACTAGGGATCTTAAATATGAAAGAGATGAAAGCGTTAGCAAATGAACAATTTCGTAAGCTCTCCGTAACGATTCCCTTAAATCAAGAGGCGGGGGAATGTTCGGTAGGTGAGAAACAGATGATTGAGATTGCAAAAGCGCTTATGACTCATGCAAAAGTTATCGTCATGGACGAACCGACAGCGGCATTAACCGAACGGGAAATCCAAAAATTGTTCGAAGTCATAACTTCCCTTAAAAAGGAAGGCGTCTCCATCGTGTATATTTCGCACCGGATGGAAGAGATCTTTACGATATGTGACCGAATAACGGTCATGCGAGATGGGAAAACAGTAGACACGAAGCCCATTCCAGAGACTAACTTCGATGATGTAGTTCGGAAGATGGTAGGGCGTGAATTAACTGACCGGTTTCCTGAGCGTACCTCCAAACCCGGAGAGGTTGTTCTTGAAGTCAAAAATGCCACGAAAAAAGGGCAATTTAAAGATGTTAATTTCTCCGTTCGTTCTGGTGAGATCTTAGGCTTCTCAGGATTAATGGGATCTGGACGAACAGAAATGATGAGAACCTTATTCGGATTGGAATCGTTAGACCGTGGTGAGATTATGGTACGGGGAGAAAAGGTCACGATTCGAAATCCCAATGATGCGATGAAGGCGGGGATAGGATTCGTTACGGAGGATCGGAAAGATGAAGGGTTAGTGCTTGATTTCTCTATTCGAGACAATATGGTCCTTACAAATTTATATAGCTTCGCTCCTAAGGGTGTAATCATTGATAAAAAAGAACAAGAATTTGTAGACATACTTATCAAACGGCTGCACATCAAGACACAGTCTTCCTCCACTTTAGTCCGGAATTTATCCGGGGGGAATCAACAAAAAGTGGTCATCGCCAAATGGATTGGGATTGGCTTAAGTGTGCTTATCCTCGATGAACCTACCCGTGGAGTGGACGTAGGAGCTAAACGGGAGATCTACCAGCTCATGAACGAATTAACGGAACGTGGAGTCGCCATTATCATGGTATCGTCAGAGCTTCCTGAAGTTTTAGGAATGAGCGACCGGATCGTAGTGGTTCATGAAGGGGAAATTAGTGGAGAGCTATCACAACTAGAAGCTACGCAAGAAAAAATCATGACGTTAGCTACAGGGGGGCAATAGTAATGACAACTATCAAAGGTGAGAGAGAAAATAAAGGTTTTCAAATCGGGCAAATTACACAGAAGCTAGGTCCATTACTAGGGCTGATTATTCTAATTGTTATCGTTACGGTGTTGAACCCAAGCTTTATGGAGCCCCTTAATATCCTGAACTTGCTTAGACAAGTTGCCATAAATGCGCTTATCGCTTTTGGGATGACCTTTGTTATTCTAACGGGTGGTATCGATTTATCGGTGGGTTCTATTCTAGCCCTATCCAGTGCCTTCACAGCTAACCTGATGTTGTCAGGTTGGGATCCTGTCTTAGCTATTATTGTAGGTTGTTTAGCGGGTGGTGTGATGGGGATGGTCAATGGACTCATGATTACCAAAGGTAAAATGGCACCATTTATCGCTACGTTGGCGACCATGACGATTTTCCGGGGATTAACTCTTGTATACACAGACGGTAATCCAATCACAGGTCTTGGAGACAGCATGACCTTCCAATTGTTTGGTCGTGGATATTTACTGGGAATACCTGTACCTGCTATAACAATGCTCATCGTCTTCGCAGTCTTATGGGTTGTATTGCACAAAACTCCATTTGGTCGTAAAACCTATGCCATTGGTGGTAATGAAAAAGCATCAATTATTTCAGGGATTAAAGTAGACCGCATTAAAATTATGATCTATTCATTGACCGGTATGTTGTCCGCATTGGCAGGAGCTATCCTGACTTCCAGATTGAACTCAGCACAACCCACAGCAGGCACATCCTATGAGCTGGATGCTATCGCAGCTGTAGTATTAGGCGGTACGAGCTTAACTGGTGGTCGTGGACGTATCGTAGGCACATTGATTGGTGCACTGATTATCGGGATTTTGAACAATGGTTTGAACTTGCTCGGCGTATCCTCTTTTTACCAAATGGTGGTCAAAGGGATCGTTATTGCCATTGCCGTACTCATAGACCGTAAGAAAGCCGTATAAGGGGGATTCCAACATGAAAAAGTTAACTTTGATTCTTACTTCCTTACTATTAATTCTCATGACAGGATGTTCCTTGGAGCCTCCAGAGTGGGCTAAGCCTAGCAGTGGTGGAAGCATGGAGAATATGAAGATTGGATTATCCATATCTACTTTAAATAACCCCTTCTTTGTATCCGTTAAAGATGGTGTTTTGGCCGAGGCTAAGAAGCAAGGCTTGGAAGTCCTTGTCATTGATGCCCAAAATGATTCTGCTAAACAAAGTAATGACGTCGAAGATTTGATGCAAAAAGGTGTGAATGCGTTATTGATCAATCCTGTAGATTCATCAGCGATCTCGACGGTAGTGCAAACAGCTAACAGTTTAAATATTCCCGTCGTTACGTTGGACCGTTCCGCAGATCAAGGGGATATCAAAGCTCTAGTTGCCTCTGACAATGTAAAGGGTGGCTCTATGGCGGCAGAATATATTGTAGAGCAGCTTGGGAAAGGTGCAAAGGTCATCGAGCTAGAAGGATCCCCAGGAGCGTCAGCGACTCGGGAACGCGGTAAGGGATTCCATGAAATTGCGGACAGCCAGCTAGATGTCATTGCTAAGCAAACGGCTGATTTCGACCGTACGAAAGGCCTGACCGTTATGGAGAACCTTCTACAAGGAAATCCTGGCGTACAAGCAGTTTTCGCTCATAATGATGAAATGGCGCTAGGTGCCATTGAAGCCATTCAAAGTTCAGGCAAGAATATCCCTGTGATTGGTTTTGATGGAAATGAAGATGCACTTAAATCCATCGAAGCTGGTAAATTAACAGGAACCGTTGCTCAGCAGCCTGAATTAATTGGCCAGCTAGCCATTCAAGCCGCTAAGGATGTATTAGAAGGCAAAACCGTAGAAAAGCTGATTGCGGCACCGCTTAAACTAGTTGTTAAAGAGTCAAAATAATAACCATTATAGAAAAAGACTGCGCTCGCCGATTTGGCGAGCACAGTCTTTTTTGCTGTACATTGCAGCTTATTCTTCAATAACTCTATCCGGTAGCTGTGTAACATAGCTGTCTGACAAATGGAGCAGCTGTAAGGCACGCTCGAATTCGTCTTCTGTGGATTGCAGAGGTTGATCGCCGTTACCAGATAAAGTATAATGCTGGCCATCCTCGAAGCCACTGCCGGATAAGAAGAGCTCTTCGTTATTTACGAAAGATCCTGTAGGCAAATAATACCGTTGTGGAAGTAAGTTATATGTTGATTGATTCAAGAGATCTTGTCCGAAATGAATATGATCTGTAAGAGAGACACCCAATAAATTAGATACGGTAGGTAAAATATCTACTTGCCCGCCCAGCTGTTCTTTTACACTAGGTGTTGTAATCCCTGTCGCTGACATGATCAACGGAATATTAATCAATTCACGTTCCGAATATTCATGGCCGAGAATCTCTTCCAGTAGGAGATGATCATCCTCTTTTAGAGAGAAGATAGGCAGTCCACGATGATCCCCGTACAATACGATCAAGCTGTTATCCCATACTCCGTTTTGTTTGAGCTCATCGATAAAAAGTCCTAGCGCATAATCAGCATAATTCTGAGCCCGAATATAATCGCCAACAAGCGTTCCTTCGAATCGCACTGGAAGTGTCATTTTGTATTTATCCTCTGGGATGGAGAACGGGTTATGAGATGACATCGAAATTACATGGGAGTAGAAGGGCTGGTTATCCTGATCCATTCTTGCCAGCTCTGCAGCGGTTTTTTCATACAAAACTTCATCAGAAGCGCCATAAAATACTGTGTCTTCTTCCCCGAAGTAAGTTTTATCATAATAACGATTGAATCCCAAAGCACTATAAAGCTCACCACGGTTCCAAAAGTCGACTTCGTTCGTATGGAATGTTGCCGTATCGTAACCTTGTGCTTGCAGCAGCTTGGGTAAGCTTGGAAGCTCTTTAGGAGCGTACATTTGGGTAGCTGGACCATCAGGTGGTACATAAAAAGAAGTGTTTACAATAAACTCTGCGTCAGAAGTGTTGCCTTGTCCAACCTGCTGGTAGAAACGCGGGAAGTAGAAGCTGCTGGCCGCAAGCTTGTTCATATTTGGTGTGATTTCTTGTCCATCAATCTTTAGATTGATTAAGAAGTTCTGGAAAGACTCCATTTGCAGAATGATTAGATTTTTTCCTTTGGCGGCTCCAAATAAAACCGGGTTAGAGATCGCTTGAATTCCTTTGGTTTTATCAATAGTGGATTGCGTAATCTCAGAGACGTCAATTTGTTCTTCCTCTTGATCAGCTAGCAGAGAGTAGGCTTCATAATTAAGAATGCCCATTTGCTCCGCTTTAATCGTTTCGTTCATACTGGCACGGTTTGGAAAAATATTCATTGCACAAATGATGATGGAAATACAGAACAGGACTGCCACCGCTTTACGGTTACTTTTGCGCGACATGGCTTTTTTCCAATCCAGTGCTTTCTGTTTTCTAAACATCACCAAGCTGATGACAATGATATCCACAAAGATAAGCATATATTGAGGACGAAGGACCGAAAATATACTTTTCTTTACGGCTCCCACTTGTTTGACCTGATCTAATACTTGCGAAGTAGCAATGATGCCAAAATGATTATGATATACAATTAATGAGAAAAATAGAGTAGTAATCAACACATTGACAAGCATGTAAATTGCAATTTTTCGTTTCGTAGCGAACCATTCAATCAAGCAAAAGACTAGAAGTACAAAAGGGATTTCTTTAAGCCAAGTGGTCCAAGTAGGGCCATCTTCAAATAGAAAATACCAGGCAAAATAGCTTTTTACAAGCATAATGAGAGAGAAGAATAGCAGGGATCTTTTACTGAGGGTACGAGGTTCTTTAAACGGCATTGCTTATGCCCATCCTTTTCTTTTTAGATTAGTTCATTCTATTACATTGAAGCGTTTAAAATCAACTAGATTTGGGTATGTCTGAGTGAAATTTTCCTTAATATTACAGTTTAGGTGGATTGAATAGTTCGCAATATATAAAAATTTTTTATGAAGATGAACTTTTTACAGTGCTCCTGACTCATATAGGGGAGAGAGGTGAAGGCATGGATGTTATACGATTGGTGAAAAAAGCCAAAAAAGGAAATAAAGAAGTTTTGCTGCACTTAATTATGTCTGAAAAAGATGTTTTTTATAGGCTTGCGTACAGCTATATGGGAAATGCGCAAGATGCAATGGATGCCATGGAGGAAATGATAGTTACGTTATACGAGAAGATTGATCAACTTAAGAAAGAGGAGTCTTTTTACAGCTGGAGTAAAACGATTTTGGTAAATGGCTGCAAAAGGCAGCTTCATAAGCGAAGCAAACTGGTGTTATTAGAGGATTGGAGCTCCAATGATAAGATGGAAAGCGTCCATGTTGCACCAGGCGATCCTTATCATAAAAGTGAACAGCAAATGGATATGCAGGCGTTATTGTTACATGTGAACGAGCAGCAAAGAGAAGCAATTCAATTAAAGTATTTTCATGATCTCGATTATCAAACGATAGCTGACATTACACAGGTCTCGATCGGAACTGTTAAATCAAGAATCTACAATGGATTACAAACGCTAAAAAATCATTACAGAGGTGATGTTGATGAACGATAACGTCGAACAACGATTGGTGGATGAGAAGAGGAATTTAGAGTCCATAACTGCACCTGAGGGTTTAGAAATGAGATTAAGAAATGCTTTAGACTCGGCACCCCCAAAAAGAATAAAAAGAAAAAGCTCCCCCCTCTGGAAGATTGCAGCCGTCATCTTATTAGTGATAGTGGTTACTGGAAACAGCTATAATGCCTTCGCTTATTATGGAAAAAAGTTATTTGGTTTTGATGAGGTGCTAGAGGGAACTTTACAACAACTCAATGAACAAGGAATGGGACAAAGCATAGACAAAAAGACGACGTTAGCAGATGGAACAGAACTTAAGATTAACGGAATTATGGCAGATGCCAATCAATTTATTGTGTATTACACGTTAAACAATCCTAAGGGACTAGAGGAGACGGGAGATCATTTTAGTCCTTCTAAAATAGAAGGGTTTCTCACGAATTCCAACATAAGAAGTGGCGTATCTTTAATCAATGACGAACATACAGAAATAAAAGGCACGATGACATTTGATAGCGTAAGCCCATTTTCGAAAAAACTAACACTTCATTACTGGGGACCTCTACAGAAAGGGCAGATGAGTGAAGGGAGCATAACGTTTTCTTATAATCCAAATCAAGCGATGGTGACTCAGATCAAACAGTCGATTAATAAAAAGGTCAAAGCCGACAAAGGATCAATTACCTTCAAATCGATCACGGCCACACCAACCATGACTGTGATTAAAGGGAGTATGAATGTCGAGAATTTCGATCGAATAAGATTAGGGTTAGAAGGCATTCAATTAATTGCCAATGGAAAGCCTGTAGAAATATTAGGCAGTAGCAATAAAACCTCGCTGGGTGGGAGATCATTTGATATTCGTTATGACACCTTGCCAAAAGAACTACATTCATTGCAGCTGGTTGTTAAAGAGTTTGTTGGATATCAGAAGCTGGAAGAGAAGTATCCTCTAAATGCTGATAGTAATGAGCCGATTCTACTGGGGGATAAAGAATTATGGATTAAGGATGTGTCCAATACCGCTCAAGGGATTGAAGTAACTATTGCTACAGATGAGGATGTAATGCTGGATGGTGTGTCTATAGAAAATGCTGGCGAAAACACGGCTTTAAAAACAACAATTAATCAAAAAGAGTCAGAACAAAACAACGGTAAACTCATGAAGGAACGCACCTTATTATTTGATACACAAACGAAACCTGAAAATATTCTGATAGAAGGAATACATTATATGAAGGAATATAACAAGGTGATTGAGATTCCAGTGGATTAAAAAGAGGTGCCATATCCATAATTTATGAAATATAGTAAGCTATAATAGTCTGAGAAAGTGAGGGGGTTATGGAAAATATAGGAGCTTATAAAGTGAGTCGTCCGTCGTTAATGTCGCTTCTGTTTTCTATGATTTTTTCAAGTAGCATACTACTGTTAAATGCCAGAAATAATATGGAGTATAAAGTATTACTTTATTTTGGTTATATATGGTTGACCTTCTGTCTGATTGTTGTAATCATATTGCTCTATAGGATCATTACGATTAGAAAGTTCATTGAGGTTCGGATTCTTCCAGACTCTATACTAGTAGATAACAAAGAAATTCAAGCGAAACAAATTGAGAATATTTATGTAAAGGGCTATTTCATACCCGTAATAGGCATTAAACCTGTAGATCACAAATTTCCTCCCTATAGATTATGTTTTAGTTTTCTTGACGAAGAATACAAAGGTATGAAAGAACTAACCGCATGGGCCGAACATAATCAGATTAAACTATCTAAAAAAAGATTTATGAGATGGCTTTAACCGGGCTCTGACCAGTCCACCATACCGCGCTATATGCGCACTGCGGAGAGGATGGGTGTCCCAAAAGCCGAAAATGGCTACTGGGGCACCTCATTTTTTTTTGCTCCATCATCGAACCCCAAACGTCGCTCGTTTCCTCTATCCCCAAGCCGCACATTCTTCGATCAAATTTGCGTGCCCAGAAGTAGCTATCGGACTCAGATGACCCTTAGACGCGTCATATCCCACTTTTGGAATCCTAACGGACCGCATAGCCGCTATTGGCCTGAAAAACACCCCGAAAGCAGCCTTTTCGGGGGAATAACTGCACTGGAGTCCGAACCCTTGCTCCAAAGCCGAAATATTCGCAAATAACGTCATCTGGGTCCGAAAAGTAACCGTCATCCATCATCGAACTCCAAACGTCGCTCGCTTTCTCTATCCCCGAATCCTCAACCTTCGTTTGCTACTGCTATCACCGATTTTCCAAATCCCGCTGACATTCTCCATCATCGAACCCCCAAGCCACGCTGACATTCTCATCACCGATTTCTCAAAGTTGGCTCACTTCCGCTATCATCACCTTTAAGTCACGCTTTCTTCGATCACATTTGCGCACCCGGAAGCATCTATTGGACTCAGATGACCCTTAGACGCGTCATATCCCACTTCTGGAATTCTAACGGACCGCATAGTCGCTATTGGCCTGAAAAACACCCCGAAAGCAGCCTTTTCGGGGGAATAACTGCACTGGAGTCCGAAACCTCGCTCCAAAGCCGAAATATTCGCAAATAACGTCATCTGGGTCCGAAAAGTAACCATCTTCCATCATCGAATCCCCAAACCTCGCTCGCTTCCTTTTGGAGTTCTGACTGCCGCATAGAGACTGATTACGCCAATACGCTAATAGGTGGGATGAATGGAAAATACTTAGTTTTTTTGTTGCAAATACAACAATTATGGTATACTATTTTCCTGTCACATCTGCATAACACCATATAAATAGAGCTCAAAATAAAAGTTTATTTGTAAATTGATATTTTAAAAGGAGAAAACGATATGGCTATCAATATAAAAAAGTGCACGTTCGAAGATCTGGGTTCACTTCAAGGAATTAGTGTTGAAACATTTAATGAGACATTTAGTAATCAGAATTCACCTGAAAATATGAAAGCCTACTTGGATAGAGCATTTAACTTAAAACAATTAGAAAAAGAATTGTCGGATAGCTCATCAGAATTCTATTTTATTTATTTTAATGAAGAAATAGCCGGGTATTTAAAGGTTAACACCGATGATGCTCAATCTGAAGTAATGGGCAATGATTCGCTTGAAATCGAGAGGATTTATATTAGGAAAAAATTTCATAAACAGGGGCTTGGGCAATATCTAATATATAAAGCTATAGAAATAGCGATACAATGTAATAAAGAGAAGATTTGGCTGGGGGTTTGGGAAAAAAATAAGAACGCCATTAGCTTTTATGAAAAAATGAAGTTTGTTCATACAGGAACTCATTCTTTTTATATGGGTGATGAGGAACAAATAGACTTTATTATGACAAAACAACTATAACATTTCTCTAAAATGATGTTAACTAAGGAGCGATAGGAGGCTTAGAATGAAGCAACTTTATATAAAACAAAAGGTATTCAGTCTAAGTGGTAAATTCACGGTAAAGAATCAGCAGGAGCAAGATGTCTATTACGTAGAGGGCAGTTTTATGCAAATTCCCAAGACTTTCTCTATTATGAATACA
This sequence comes from Paenibacillus sp. FSL F4-0097, assembly GCF_038593125.1. Taxonomy (NCBI): domain Bacteria; kingdom Bacillati; phylum Bacillota; class Bacilli; order Caryophanales; family Paenibacillaceae; genus Paenibacillus; species Paenibacillus sp. FSL F4-0097. The sequence goes on along the minus strand of NZ_CP151965.1, from coordinate 4,410,502 downwards.
ACAAGAGATGAAGTCGCACTAATTACGAAAAAGGTGTTCAGTTTTTTACCAAAGTTTTTTGTTGAAGTAGATGGTCGAGAGGTGTTAACGATTAAGAAGGAGTTTTCTTTCTTTAAAGCACGTTATACGATTGATGCTGCTGACATTGAGGTACATGGTAACTGGTGGGACATGGATTTTCAGGTTTTACAGCATGGTGTAGTCATCGGTAAAGTGAACAAGGAGTGGTTCACTTGGGGTGATAGCTATAAGGTTCAAATATTGAATGATGAGATGGAGACGCTCATGATTGCGTTCGTTGTCGCTATTGATTGTGTGAAGGCTGACCAAGCATCTGCATCTCATCAGTGACGATTTAACATTAAAGTTGAAAACTTAACAAGGTGACGTGGATGGAATTAATTCAGCAGGTGCTGATGAGTGTAATTGGCTTAGTTTATTTATGATGCGTTGAACCGTACTATAAGTAGGAGCAAGTTTAGTTTTTTGATATTGCCTATGTTAGATCTTATTGTTGATTTTCATTTTTTGGAAAAACGCCCATTGCGCCCAAGCGCCCTTTCCACGAATGCATATGATGATTATGCCTACTCATTGAAAGGAGCGATCACATATGGGATTTTTTCCAACACCGGGAGCCGGCGGAGGATTTCCAGGATTCCCGGGCGGACCTGGCGGACCTGGCATACCGGGAGGACCCGGAGGACCTGGAGGACCCGGGGGACCAGGGTTTCCGGGAACCCCCGGACAATTTCCGGGGGGTGCACCAGGAGGCGTTCAAGCGCCGACGGCTCCTCCACCGCAATTCGTGCCGCAAATGACGTCTACCACATTTGCCATTGATCCCGGCGGGATCAGACGCTGCCTGTTCCGCAACACATACATTTGGCTGAACAACGGCGAGCAATTCTGGTTCTTTCCGGTATTCGTCGGACGTAATTCTATTGCAGGGTTCAGATGGAACGGTTTTTTCTGGTCGTACTTCGGCATTGATTTGAATCGGATTAGCTCGTTCACGTGCTTCTAAGGCAGACAGCGATAGAGAACAGCCAGCAGGCTGTTCTCTATGTTGTACAAATTATCGTGTCCCGGGAGTTGTGAATTACGCAAAAGATACATAGTAAAGAATCGTTTCCCCTGACGCTAACGTCAATGCTGGATAAAAAAAAGGACTACTCTACGAAGGATAGCCTTAAAGCTTGCTGTTACAGACAGCGCGTTGAGTCATATCATAAATCACGGTAATGCGGAGGGCTGGGCACGTTGGGTGATCCATTGTGTTATGAATTCAATTAGTTTTTTTGCCGCTGGAGAGGCATTTTTAATGGAGGCGGCTGCAATGCCAATAGAACGATAATGCTCTCCTTCTAATGGGCGATAACATACATTGTCGGGGAGTATACTTACTAGGCAGATTTACAAATCCCAAGTCAGCGGTTCCATCGGCAATCCATTCTTCTATTTCAGAGTAGTTACCATCAAGTAGTTTTATTTCAATATGTGGAAACTGATTTTGAAATTGTTTAATGATTTGGGGCATCCATTGGATCGATACACTAGAGAAAGTACCTATTTTCACAGTGCCAATCTCAACTACCTTACTGAAAATCTGATATTTTAAAAGATTCATAATGATTTCTCTCCTCAATAATATATGAAAAAAATTCATTAAACTAATAATTAATATTCATTATTTTTATCTTAATTATAATAGTATAATCTGTTTTATATAAAAACATCTACGATTAAAGGGGAGTTTGAGCGGAATGGTTCATGAATCAAACGGATCTTATTATGCAGTCATATTTTCAAGTCAACGTACGGAGGGGGATAACGGATATAACATTATGGCTGAAAAAATGGAGCAGCTTGCGTCCGGGCAACCAGGGTTTTTAGGAGTGGAAAGTGTCCGGAATTCTTCAGGAGCGGGTATTACGATTTCTTATTGGGAGAGCTTAGAGGCGATTAGTAACTGGAAACAGCATCAATCTCACAAAGTTGCTCAGGAGAAAGGTAAGAAAGAATGGTACCAAAATTACAAAGTAAAAATTTGTAAAGTTGAAAGAGAGTATTCTTGAGTGGTAACATATCACTGCAAAGTAATTGGGAATCAATCCATTGAAGCGTACAACAACAATCATTTTATTTCAAAAGGATGCGAAGAAACTTATCCGAGAAAATAGAAGATTCCGTTACTAATTAGATAAAATATAGATATGGGATGATTATTAAATGAACTATCAAATTAAAAGGGCGACCCTTGAAGAAAAAGAAATCCTCAACAACCTAATGCAATTTTATATGTATGATTTCTCCGAGTATATGGATTTGCACCTTGAAGAAAACGGAAAATTTAATGATTATCCTCTCAACGATTACTGGACAGAAGAGTCGAATTTCCCATATCTGTTAACTCTGAATGAGAAAAATGCTGGATTCGTTTTAGTCAAATTAAAAAATAGAGATGATGATTTATACTTTTCCATTGCAGAGTTTTTTATTATAAAAAAGTATCGGAGAGTAGGATTAGGTAGACTAGTTGCAAAAGATATTTTTAATTTACATAAGGGGCAATGGGAAGTTTATCAAATAGATAATAATGAGCCCGCACAACGCTTTTGGAAAAAGGTAATAGAGGAATACACTGGCGGAAAATTCACTGAACGAATTGAAGCAGGGAGAAAGACACAGGTGTTTGTTAATTGAGTTTGAATCTTAAGCTAACAGGATACAGTAGATCAATAAAAAGCGGCAGTCGTGGACTTTATTTACTAGTTCAGGGCTGCCGTTGTTTTTTTGGTTCTCCAGAAGTGATGTTATAGGCCAGTTGCTTTGGTATTTTTGAGTAGTACAAAATCTATTCTGGTGTTAAAATTACCCAAAAAGTATTTTAGGAGGCTAAGACGGGAATTATGCTAAATATACAGCAGATTGTAGAACTTATTCCTCATCGGTATCCGTTTATTTTAGTGGACAGAATTATTGGGTTGGAGGAGAACAAGAGAGCAGTAGGTATAAAAAATGTATCCATTAATGAACCGTTTTTTAGCGGCCATTTTCCTGAGCATCCTGTTATGCCAGGTGTTTTAATTGTGGAGGCATTAGCCCAGGTAGGAGGAATCACAATGTGCAAAAACGAAAAGCTGATGGGCAAGATAGGGTTATTAGTTGGCATTGATAATGCCCGTTTTAAGCGCCAAGTAACGCCTGGGGATCAGCTTCTTCTCGAATTCGAAGTCAATCGGATGAAAGGTGAGATTGTAAAAGGCAAAGGCATCGCAACAGTAAATAGTGAGCTGGTATGTGAAGCTGAGATTTCTTTTGCATTTGTGCAAAAAGGAGGTTCAAAATGAAAAGGCTGCCGTTTGTACGACCAACTGAACATTACGATCTGCAAATTAAGGATATCGACGAGCAAATATGTGCATTGATCAAGCAACGAAAGGAAATCTCGAATAATAATCCAGGATTCCCACCGTTTGAATCTATCTCTAAATGGGCAGAAAATTATGAGCTCTATGAGGATTTTTTGAAAGCGGTATTTGGGACATTGCTAAGTGAAGATCATTTTAAACCGATGGTTGAGCCAATTGATTTTAGAAAACATATTGCAGTTCTTAAATCAATTGAGAAAGATGAATTATTTTATACACTGACCTCTATACGTCAATACAGTAATGCTAGTGTGGTCACCCTTAATATAGATTGGGACATGACAACTGAGCTTCCAGCAAATTCTCATAGCCATAGCTTTTTCGAGCTGTTTATAGGAGAAGAATATGATAGTCGAATGACGAATGGCGGAAGTTCAACCGGACAAGCTTCTTATAATTACGTGATTTCTCCACCGCTTTCTGACGATCCTTCAGGCGTTACATTAGAGTTCAGGAAATATGGTAAACCCTTCAAGAACAATGAGACAGAAGATCAAATTGTTTTTAGGCTGTAGTACTTATTTATTCACCGGAAAATATTGCTTATAGCTGTCTCCATTGCTATGATCAAAAGTGGAGATCCGAGCGAAGTTAAATTAGGCGCCGCTCCATATCACAGTTAACGGATTTTAGTGAATTAAAAACCGGCCATCCTGAGGGGATGGCTGTTTTCTGTGTAAAACAAATTCAATGATTCATTTCCAGCCATAAAAACTACGAAGGTACAGTTTACAAGGTAGATATTCAGGAATACGAAAATTGATGACCCCACACAGACTTCAGATGTCTGTATTTTTTTTCTAATTGTGGTTCTATAGTATGATTTTTTGGGATTATATGAAAAATGGTTGAGAAATACATAGTGTATAGTCAATACTGTGACTTATAATGTTAGCTTAGGTAATGATCTAAAACCCTTAATATAACCTTGAATATATTCATTTACGCAGCAAAAGGCTGAAAGGAAGTCATCTCTTGTTTGAAACCCTACTTTTGAATTTTTTGTTTTTGCTTTTTCCAGTATTAACATTTCTGATATTTTTTGAGAATCGGGCCTATTCCTACAATAGATTGATTCTCGTTTTTATGTCAGCAGTGACCATGAGTCTCTGTATCGCTAAACCTATCAGACTAGAAATTGGCTATATTTTTGATTTAAGGTACATTCCGTTTATTATTGTGGCACTCTTTGGAGGATATAGGAATGTTTTTCCTCTATATATTATTTTGAATGCGTACAGATTCTATGTGGGTGGAGATGGCGTATTTTATTCGTTTCTATTTGCGACGGCGATTCTGATTTTGGTGCCGTTATATAAAAACAGATTTTTAAAATTACCATCGAAAGGTCGTGTGATTGCGGCAAATCTGATTGCTTTGCTAATTATGGGGGTTTATCTGTTTATTTTAGGTTTGGTTCAGGATTCTTTAGACAGGCAATTTTGGATTCTTTCATTAAATGCTTTGACGACTCATGTTGGGGTGATGAGTGTCATTATGATTTTGATTGAAAAAATTATATCTAATATTAAAAATCGGGAACGGATTGTCCAATCGGAAAGATTAAATGTCGTCAGCGAGCTAGCGGCAAGTGTATCCCATGAAATCAGAAATCCACTTACAGTGACTAGTGGTTTTTTGCAGCTATTAAATAAATCTAAAACAATGACGCCAGAGGAAAAGGGATTTGTAGAGTTGTCTCTACAAGAGCTACAGCGAGCAGAAAAAATTGTAAGTGATTATCTCTCCTTTGCCAAGCCACAATCTGAAAACATGGTTTACTCCAATATGAAGGCAGAATCAGAATATACTAAAAATATCATAATGCCTTATGCCACCATGCACAAAGTAGATGTTCAATTCAATTTTAATAATTCCTTAAATAAAAATTATGACCGGAACCAGATTCAGCAGTGTCTAATTAATTTATATAAAAACGGTATAGAAGCGATGAAGGAAACCGATGGCGGAACGCTATTTATCGATATATTTGAAAAAAAGCAAAATATTATGATCAGTATCAAAGATAACGGAGTCGGCATGACTAAAGATGAAATATCGCGACTCGGTAAACCGTATTATTCTACTAAAGCAGAAGGGACGGGGCTGGGTATGCTCATGGTCTACAGTACCGTCGATAAAGTGAAAGGAAATATTGAAGTCGATAGTGAAAAAGGCAAAGGGACAACATTCCTTATAACCATCCCAACATAGGCAAGTTGCAGAGAGTATCTTTTGCTGTTTATACCCCACTAGGAGTGTGTAATACCTTTCATGAATGGATTTCGTGTAAAAAGGGCAACGTGCCTGCGCGAGTCCCATCTGGAGGTGCAGCAATGGAGATATTTGTAACTATAGGCGTCAAATTGGTCATCAGCTTTTTTGGTTTGTGGATCATTACCTTTATTACCGGCCGCAAGACGCTTAGTCAATTGACACCACTTGATTTTCTGTCTTCATTGATTTTAAGTGAAATTGTCGGCAATACGATATATGATGATGAGGTGAAGATCTGGCATCTGCTGTTTGCTCTTTTTATTTGGACCGCATTATCTTATCTGTTCGAAAAGGTGACTACCCATTTTGTGAAATTCGGGAACATGGCGGAAGGCCGGACAGTGCTGCTAATTGACGATGGCAAAGTGAATCAGGATTTGTTGGAGAAATATGATATTGAGTATACCCAACTGCTGTTCATGCTGAGGCAACAAAATATCTTTTCCCTAAGTGAAGTACGGTATGCTCTGCTCGAAACGAACGGTTCTCTATCGGTAATGCGCAAGTCTGAAGATGAGCAATCTTCTGCTTTTTCCGTTACAGTTATTGATAAAGGCAGGGTACTGGAAGAGTCTATGCGTGGCAGATCGATGAACAAGGAGCAGATTAAGGAACGCGTCAGAGAGCAGGGCTATAATTGCATTGAGGATATTGCCTATGCTGAATATAAAGAAGACGGAACACTCTATATCCTTCCCAAAAACAAACCATAAATCCACATGATGAGACGCTGGAGCCGGGAGGCTCAAGTGTCTTTATTTGAAATCAGGAGTGCAAACTCAACTTTTTGGGCTTCACATTACATTGTTTGGAGTAGTTGTGATATTAGCCTATGAGGGTGGCCGCGGGATAGGCGTTTTTATTGGATTAATTGGGCTGTTTACGGGTATCTTGGGCTCTTTTAGAGATTCCTCTAAATCGGAGGATAAAAAGAATATCTGACAGCTTATATATTTACTAACTTTCGGAGGGGTATAACTTTATGGAGATTTCTATATGTAAAGCAGACGCGAGTGACGCAGCGTTTATTCATGAAATGCAAGTCAAAGCCTTTATGCCATTGCTGGAGAAATATAAAGATTATGAAACCAGCCGAGCCAATGAATCTGTGGAACAAATAAGGGATCGAATTAATCAGTCTTTTGCAGATTATTACATGATTAAGAGTTTTGATATTGTTGTGGGTGGTGTCCGCATCGTTAAAAAGGAAAATAAAACTTATCGGGTCAGTATCAAAGAAATGGGAGCTGGATAGTATTATACAAGAGCAAAGGAATTGCTATTTATATGAAAAGTTAGGGTATAGAAGCACGGGGGAAACCAAAAGAATAAATGACAACTTAACATTAGTTTTTTATGAAAAACATATGAGTTAAAGCCTTAGGATTATACTTGAAAAAAAAGACAGCGGGCAGTTCATGTCCACTGTCTTTTTAACATACAAATCAATACACTCGAATACGCTTCACAAATAACGATATAATCAATCCTATACCTGCAATTGCTGCGATAAATAAGTAAGCATGTGTAATTCCAGCGGTTAATATTTCAGGCTGTGCAGCGGTTGGGTGTGTGATTGCGAATCGTGTTTGTCCACTAGACATTAGCGTAACAGCGAACGTTGTACCAAGAGCACCTGCAATTTGCTGAAGTGTACTCATAACAGCAGCCCCATCCGGATAGTATTTCACAGGTAATTGATTTAACCCATTGGTTTGAGCGGGCATAATGACCATTGCTAATCCGATAAACATTGCGCAGTGTATTAAAATAAAGGTTAGGCTACTGGTTTCAGTTGAGTTTCTTGTAAATAGAAAACCAGCAATGGTTGTGATGGAAAATCCAAGCGGCAGCAATAATTTCGGACCGTATTTATCGAATACTCTACCCGTAACTGGAGCCATAGCCCCATTAATAACACTGCCTGGAAGAAGTAGAGAACCAGCCATTGTGGCCGATAACAACAAACCTCCTTTTAAATATAAAGGTAATAAAATTGCAGAAGATAAAATGATCATCATTCCTAAAAAGAGCATTATAAGACCTATCGTAAACATGGGATATTTAAATACCCGTAAATTCAGCATTGGGGTTTCCAATTTAAATTGCCGTAATACAAACAAGATTAAGCTGATGAAACCAATAATAAGAGGCAACAAAACAATGATTTCACTCAAAGAATGATCAGCAAAGTTACTAAAACCAAAGACGATTCCACCAAATCCAAGCGTAGAAAGCAAGATGGATAAAATATCTATTTTAGGTTTTGTGATGTTGGCTACATTTTTGATGAATGTTAATCCGAAACCTAATGTAAATAACAATAAAGGTAAGCTTATCCAAAAGATATACTCCCAGCCCAAATGATCTACAATTAAACCAGATAGAGTAGGTCCAAGGGCCGGTGCACACATAATAACGAGCCCCATCATTCCCATGACAGTTCCGCGTTTATATGCAGGGAAAATAATAAGAATAATATTGGTCATTAATGGAAGCAATAAGCCTGTCCCTAAGGCTTGCACTAATCGTGCAATTAATAATGAGCTGAAATTAGGGGAGAGGGCAGCAATTAATGTACCGACGATAGATAATAGCAAGGAAGCTGTGAATAATTGTCTAGTGGTAAACCATTGCATTAATAGGGCGGATATTGGAACGAGGATTCCTAATACAAGTAAATATCCTGTGGTTAGCCATTGAACCGTTGAGGCGTTGATTGAAAATTCATCCATTAAATTTGTAAAAGCCATGTTTAAGGCGGTTTCACTAAATAGCCCGACGAATGCACCTAGCATAAGCGAGAAGGCCATAAGGGCGGGACGTTTAACTTGAACAGTTGATGTTGATTCCATGATAATGATGAACCTCTTTTCAGAATTTTGATTCGGATTATTTATGCTGGATAGATGATATATCAACTATGAGGAGGAGAGAAATGCTCTAAGAAGCACCTCTTACATTATCCTGCACGCGAGTTAACAAAGTCTTAAGTGTTGAATAATCCGCAGGAGATAGTCCTGTTGCGATAACTTCGTTTAATTTAATAGTCACCTCATTTATTGTAGACTCTAATTTTCTGCCTTCGTCTGTGACAAAAACATTTACCGAACGACGATCCTGCGTACTTGTTATTTTGTGTATATAACCTTTGCTCTCTAAGCTGGCGATCATTCGGGCAACACTGGCTTTGTCCTTCCCAAGTTTATTAGCAATCTCGTTCTGAGATAAACCTTCTTTCTCAAGCAACAAAGCCATAAGTAGATGTTGTTCAGGCGCAAGTCGAACAGGGGCAAGCAATTTTGTTAAATAATTTGCTATTTCCAAATGTAAATCGCGAATCACTAAACCTAGCGGGTCTTTGGAATCCATATAATCTCTCCTAATTGAAGAATAGATGATATATCAACGTTATTGATTTGTCTATATTAGCATACAGTAACTGATGCTTGTCAAGTTAAAGAAAATGAATAGAATCATAGGCTTAGATACAAGCGACAAAGTTGTTTAATGCCCAATCATTTGATGATACATAGTCATATGCTGTTGTGAAATTAAAAAAAAGTAATTAGGGAGGGATTAAAATGGGATATAATTGTGTTGGGGGCGTTCAAGAACAAAAAAAGGCTCCAGTTTGTATTAATCCTTGGACATCAACGGGTACGATTCTTGTGCTTTACATTCTTCTCGTCATTATCCTTAAAACTTGTTGGATCTAGAATTATGTAAATCGACGCCCCGAAGTTTTTTTCTTCGGGGCGGTTCTGTGTTTTCTTTAGTTAGATAATTGACAACGTTAAGGATTCTGGATTATTTTTACGGTGGTTAATGTTGTCATGAATATTCATATAGAAGACTTAACGGGAATAATCGGGTTGTGTCATAGAAATGGGCTGAGGATTGGCAAGTACCCATTGCACCGCCAGCTCGCATAATCTGGCTGGTTGCTCATTGCCAGCAATGTTGCGGAACCGCTTGGCGAGTGCAGCTGCCTCTTGAAGAAGGGCGGGCGTTAAAGGCGTGCCCGTGCTAAAATGCCGTATCAGTGCATCCAGCATTTTACGGTAATCGGCATCCCAGTTTCCTCCGCCATTATTAAGTATTTCATGAGACACCCGCCCTGTGATGCGGATAACCTCACCCTGCACCGTTGTCGCATGTCCTGAAGCAGGGACAAGAAAATCCCACAGCTCTTGGTGCTGTGCGGGCCATGCGGCTGCCGTTACCTTGATGGGAGAAATTCCGTCATGTCTCTCCAGTTTCGCTATAGGCTCGACATCAAATTGCCGGTACAGCTCCAGGAGAGCATTTGCAGTTTCATCCAGTCGATCTTTATTGTAATTTGTTCTGACGAATTCAAAATCCTTGCCGATACGCCGCACGGATTCCTTCATCTCCGGCGTAATTGCTGCACCTGCATCCAGCATAATTCGCGAGATTTCTGCCATGTGAACTATATCGATATTCCGGCATTGTAATAATCCTTTGGCGAGAGGTGTGTTTTTTCGCTTATTTTCTGCATGGACATTTGCACCGCGTTCCACCAGATCCTGCACTACTTTTGTTTTGTAAGAAGCTGCTGCTGAGTGCAGCGGTGTCTCATTCTGGTAATCCAGAGCTTCCATATCTGCACCTAGCTCAAGGAGTAAGGGGACATTTCCGGACCAGGTTGCAGCCTGAGCATGAAGAGGGGTACGCTTATAGTTGTCGGCAGCGTTGATGTCAGCACCCTGCTCCACAAGCCAGGAAACCATTTCATCCGGTATTTGCCGGAAGCTGAGGGCGGTACCTTTGCTGTAACCCCCGCGGGCATCCCATTCGCATAGCTCAAATACCTCTTTTAAGGCAGATATATCATTCGTTTTAACCAGCTCGGCAAAATTGGCGGGTAATGTTTTTTTCTTTTTGCCCATATCATTTTTCCGCTCCTTTATTAATAGATAAATAGCAGATAACTTCTTGCAAGTTTATCATATAGGAGAATTGAACACTAATTCATGCAGGACGAAAAGGTTGAAGATATAGACGTAACATTATTGGAAAAGAGAATGGAATATCGTTTATATGGCGATCCCGAAATCATAGACTATTAGAAAATGAAAACATTAAGCTTGTGTCTTGGAAATAAATTCGAGATTTACGAAGGACATCGAAATTACGCTCCCTCGAAATGATTCAGTTTCCTCACTCAGACTCATGAATTCGCAGGATTTCATCCTGTAGTTAAAGTGATGAAGAGGATGATGAAGGAGCCGGTGGCTGGGAGATGGGGAATTGGGCATGCGTAAATAAGGGTGAATAAGGATCACCCATATTGTTCCATTATATGCACGTCTCCACTTCGCCCTAGCGATTCTCACTCCCATGTCTCAACGGGTCATAGCCCTTTCATTCCTTCGTCACATCTAACTAAGGGGTGGAGGTCGGTCTTTCTAACGGAACGGGTCCGAGCCCTTTTGCGTAACGTCTCCCGATACTCCGTGCTTCTTGTTATCCTGCGAATGCATGAGTCGATGAGGATTAATTGGTTTTATGCTGCTTGTGGGAATACCTTGATCGGTTCGTAAGCGGTACTGCTTTTAGCCAATGCGACTAGCATTCTCGCTACTTTACCGATTAATTTCATAATGGATTTCATCTTCTTCAGTTTCTTTTCCTCTACATTATAACGATGTGCCGCTCGTATCTCCGGATTTGTCATAACCATACTCATTGTCATGAGATAAAGAAAATGACGTAAACGTGGCCGGCCTCGTTTGCTGAGCACCATCTTTCCTCGCCATTTCCCGGAGCTAGCTTCAGCTAGATTTAACCCAGCATGACGCAGTAAAGCATTTCCGTGCGTATATCCGCTTAGATCACCAGCCTCACCGAGTACACCAGCTAGATTCGTAACATAGATGCCTCGTATTTCAAGGAGCTTCTGTGCATAAGGAATACGCTTAAGAATGAGGCGGAGCTCATGCTCAATTTGTTCAAGCTGGCGCTGGGCCAGGTCATATTCTTCGAGCAATTGCCCAAGATGGAGCTTGTATGCGTGGAGTGCCTGAGTGGCACCCACACTGGATTTCGCAAGTGAAATGAGTAGCTCAGCACGTTTAACTCCAGCATGACGCTTTACATATTGCTTCCAACCGGCAAGGACCTGTTCCGTATTTAACAGACGGATCTCTTTTGGCAAGGGGAAGAGTCGGAGTGTTGCGATTGCACTGGTGCAAGTGAGGATTTTAAAAACCTGACGAAGTTCAGGGAAAACAATGTCTACCCAGCGATGAATCTGATTAACCGCAGCGTTGAGGCGCTTGGTAACCGTCTCTCGGTTCGCCATTAGAATACGTAGTTCCTCGTAATCTTCGGGATGAAAACGAACAGGGGAGTAGTACCCGTTTTTGACCATGTCTGCTATGACAAGCGCATCTTTATGGTCACTTTTAGACGGTGTATTATCTCGGTTTTCCTTGTTCTTTTTGACGAGATGAGGATTAACCAGAACGGGCTCCATGCCTTGATCGAGGAGCCAACGTGCCAGGCTAAACCAGTAGTGGCCAGTGGGTTCCATACCAACTATGACGCTGCTAAGTTTGTAGGATTTGAGTAGATCTTGGATCCAGCGTTCGAACAGATCGAACCCTTCACGATGGTTACCGAATTCGAGCGGAGTTCCCAAAGCAATCCCACGAAAGCTGACCGCGCGGGCCACATGGACTTCTTGGGCGATGTCTACGCCAATGACCAAATGATGAACGGTAATGTTTTCAATGAGTTGATTTTGCTTGTCTTGAGCTTTAAACTTCATAGTAGAGCGACCTCCTAAATGGTGAGATTAAAAGGGCTGTAGACCCGTATCCAACTCCCATGTTACCGAGGCGCTCGTTTTTGTTCAAACTCCAAATTATTCAGTTTACAGGAATTCTAACGGAGAACGATAGCTCAATAAACACGATTTGGCAGTCAGCCAAAGCGATCGACTCTGCTTTTGTTGTTTTTTAAGTTCGTTCATTTCTAATTTTTCTGAACTCCTTAGGAGTTATGTTTAAGTGTTTTTTAAAAGACTGGATAAAGTGATTGGCGTTATTGAAACCAACTCGCTGTGCGATTTCAGTTATCGTGTAGTCAGTTGCTATTAACAAATCACAGCTTTTATTAATGCGATATTTAATTAAGTAGAAATACGGAGTCATATGGATACTTTTCTTAAAACCTCGAGTGCACTCCGATACACTTAGATGTGCTGTGTCTGCTATTTCCTTCAATGTCAAATTATTAGAATAGTTTTTGTGAATAAAACTAAGCATTAATTGTAGTCTCTCTTGCTGGAGTCTGTTATATTTAGACGATTCCTCAGAGGATAGAGAAAAATTTGATATAAGGATTAACCATAACTGGGCAGTTTTGATAGAAACTTCGTACTCCCATCCCCATTTTTTTTTCGATTCAAATTCTTTTTTCATATCCCAAAGAATTTGTAGGATTTGATTATGCCAGTCCTTATCTCCTTTGATTTCTAAACTTAACAAGAATGAATTGGTATACGGAAGTACATACTTTTTTTCCATTGCACTTTCAGAATAAAAAGCGAGTAACTTCTCTGGGAAGTTAAAACTAACATATTCACCCTCTTGGTTAAGGTACGTAACAATATGAAGTACGCTCTTATTAATAAAGATGGCCTGACCTGCTTCTAAATCATAATTGATTCCGTTGACTTGTATGGTTAGTTTCCCTTTGGTCACTAAAGTAATTTGTAGTTCTTGGTGCCAATGTAGATCGTTAACCCCTCTGCCATTAGGAATAGATTCATAATTGGTATGAGTGTACATGATGTATGGAAATGCATCATCAGGAAATTGAATGGCTTCGTGCAATTGCTTTTTCAAAGTGCTTATTCTCCTTATTTGACGATATTTCTATATAAATTAAAGATATAGTTGCACAATATAGACCCTGACGGTGATATTATTATATCCAGCCTAGACTTATCATACAATTCTGTGCACAGGGATTGTCACACATTTTGGAGGAACTATGGTTAGTTCAAATAAACCGCCTATACTATTTCATCCGTTTATTCTGTTATTTATCAGTATTTTGTCCGTTTCTATCTCTTCAATCATGATTAAACTATCAGATACACCTACTTCAGTGGCCGGGATGTATAGATTGTTTATTTCTGTAATCATCATGCTCTGTTTTACATCCGGGAAAATGGCTCGTTCTGCTGAGATGAATAAAAAAGATTGGGCCATCGTTGTTTTATCCGGCCTATTTCTAGGGTTACACTTTTTATTCTGGATGGAATCATTGGTCTATACTTCAGTTGCAAGCTCCATGGTGATCTTATCGTTACAGCCGCTATTTGTTATGATGGGGTCTTACTTTTTATTCAAAGAACATGTTAACCTGCTAACCGTTTTTTGCCTGATTGTTGCTCTTTTAGGTTCGATTGTTATTGCATGGGGAGACATATGGGTTTCGAAAGATGCACTAATCGGCGATGCTTTATCGTTAATTGGCACATTCTGCGCTTCAGTCTATCTGTTGGCCGGGCAAAAAGTAAGCGGCAAAATCAATGCAAATATATACAGCATTTTCGTCTTTTTTATTGGTGGTACTGTTATGCTCGTGTACAATTTGATAAATAATGTCTCATTAATTAATTATGCTTCATCAGATTGGATTTATTTTTTGCTTCTTGCAATAATTCCAACTATTTTTGGTCAATACATCTTTAACCTTTTGTTAAAGTCGATTGGAGCAACTACTGTCTCGGTTGGGATTATTGGTGAGCCTGTTCTTGCCATTGTCCTTGCATACCTATTATTAGGGGAAACTATGTCATTATTCCAGCTTTTAGGCGGCATAATAACCTTACTCGGTATGAGAATGTATTTTTGGTCGAAATCTTTAAAGTACAACATTCAAAATAAGTAAATGAGTAGTCGGAAATATGTATAGGGGGATGGAAAATGGTAACTATTGATGATTTTTTGAAACTTGATGTTCGTGTTGGAACGATTATTAAAGCGGAGTTTTTTGCAAAAGCAAAAATACCTGCGATTAAACTCCAAATTGATTTTGGACCCGATATCGGAAGCAAAACATCAAGTGCACAGATTACTAAACGATATAGGCCTGAAGAGATTGTAGGGCAACAAATCATTGGGGTAGTTAACTTCCCTGCTCGAAATATAGCGGGTTTCCTATCAGAAGTATTAGTTCTTGGAGGAATACCGGATAAAGGGGATGTGGTTCTCTTGAAGCCAGATATTAAATTACCTAATGGGACACCTATTGGGTAATATAGGGTAATTGTAGTATACAAAAATTGATAGTAATCGGAGAGAAGACCATGGAAGAATTAACAAGCTTAGTATCTGAAAGTATTGAGGCAAGTAAAACGGCGCTAGTCGTGATCGACCTGCAACAAGGAATTGTCCACAGTCCAAAGCAGGGGCCGCATACAAGTGCTCAGGTGGTTGAGAATGCCAGCAAATTAGCTCAATCCTTTACGGAGAAAGGGGGATTTGTTGTTCTAGTGAGGGTGTCATGGCTAGATGGGCAAGATATGCTTAAACCTAAAACTGATTTACAAATGAATTCTGTCACCTATCCAGAAGGTTGGGACAACATCGTGCCAGAATTAGCGAATATCAAAAATGCACATCTGATTACCAAACGGCAGTGGGGGGCATTTTTCGGTACAGATCTTGATTTGCAGTTACGGCGCCGCGGAATAGATACGATCGTATTATGTGGTATTTCTACCTCGATTGGTGTGGATACTACTGCAAGAGAAGCTTATCAGCTTGGTTATCATCAAGTTTTTGTAGAAGACGCTATGACCGCGATGGTAAAAGAAGAGCATGATTATGTATGCAAAACTATCTTCCCTCGTATAGGTAAGATCCGGTCGAGCGATGAAGTAATATCCATGTTGAAATAGTATAAAAAAACCTCAGGCTCTCTCTGTAATTTCAGAGATTGTCATGAGGTTTTTTAATTGAAGTTATGTCTTACATAAAGATGAGGAGAAGTATCCCAGCTAAGAAGCAGTAATAAGAGAAATACTTCAAATTACCTTTAGCCATAATCCCCATAAACCAGCGCATGGAGAAATAAGTAACGATAAGTGTAGTAATAAATGCAATCAAGTATGGAATTGCTAGCTGCGAGCGGTTAGGATCGTGGGCAATATCAGATGCACCCATAACAAGTCCGCCCAAACTGACAGGAATATAAAGCATAAAAGAAAAGCGTAAAGCAGTTTCTTGCTTCATTCCCACAGCGATGGAAGAGATGACAGTTGCACCAGAGCGGCTTATCCCAGGAATAAGGGCGACTGCTTGGGCAAGTCCGACTATAACTGCATCCTTCGCTTTTAAGTCACCATCTTGTTTACGGCCGCGAAGGTTACGGATCAACCATAAAGCTACCCCTGTAACCAGCAAGGCGATGGATACGGTATGAACTGACGAGAAGATATCCTCAATCTGATCCTTGAAGAGTAAAGCAACGATTACCGCAGGCAAGGTACCGATGATGATGTACAAAGAGAACAGGAAATCTGACTTATATTCCTCTTTGCGGGTCAGAATAAATTGAACGAATCCAGTGATCAATCTTCCGATATCTTTACGGAAAATAAAACAAATCGCGATTAGTGAAGCCGTATTTGTTAAGATTTCAAATGATAGCCCATTTTGTTTTAAGCCTAGCAATTTCTGTGCGATGATCAAATGGCCGCTCGAAGAGACGGGGATTGGCTCAGTTGCCCCTTGAACAAACCCTAGAAACAAGTATTTAAGCCACAGTATAATATCTTCCATTTTACCTCCCAGTATTTTTGTAATCTTTTCAATCATATCGTATTCAATAAAGAAATGACAATAGAACCATCGTGCCATATTCAATTGGACGAGTTATACTAATTCGTAAGACTATTAAATGAGGTGGAACTATTTGTAGTACATTACTAAAAATTCAGCAGCATGATATTCCGAGAGCAGCCAGTGTTCTAGCCGAAGCATTTGCTAAAAATGATCCGTTATATCAGCATATCTTGCCTGATGAATCAACCAGATTACGCGTGTTGAATATTTTTTTTCATCGTTACATTGAGATGTTGTATCCATATTCGGATTTACTAACGACTTCTACTAACTTTGAAGCAGTGGCTTTAGTGTTCCATTCGGAGCGTCAGACAGGGACATTGATTTCGAACGTCAGGTATATGAAACAGATAGTCCTTGCGATCATCAAGTCATTACCGATCTGCCGAATCATTGGGGTGCGAGGATTTATACGTGGTTTATCTATTTTGCGTAGTATGAGTTCTTTATGGTTATCAATGTTTGGGGATCAGAAGTATAAACATTTGGATATGCTTGCAGTGCAAGAACAATATCGAGGCCAAGGATATGTATCAAAAATCATGACACCGCTGCTCGCGGAATGTCGTGTGAACAATACATTATGCACGTTAGAGACACAGACGCCGAGCAACTTGCCCATCTATGAGCATTATCATTTCCGTACGGTTAAAGTCATTCCTCTACCTAATAGCCCACTTGAGCAGTATTGTATGGCGTTTACGCAAGGAGTTGCTGAGTAGTTAATAAAAAAGGGCCGTCTCATTCAGCCAATTCATGGTTTTTGGGGCAGCCTTTTTTTGCTTAGTCCATAAGGGTTAATGAAGCT
Organism: Paenibacillus sp. FSL F4-0097; assembly: GCF_038593125.1. Classification (NCBI taxonomy): domain Bacteria; kingdom Bacillati; phylum Bacillota; class Bacilli; order Caryophanales; family Paenibacillaceae; genus Paenibacillus; species Paenibacillus sp. FSL F4-0097. The sequence continues at coordinate 4,393,094 of NZ_CP151965.1, read as the reverse complement.
TCAAGAGAAAAATCAGGGGATTTCTCCCTGTAATTCCGCGATCTTTTGTCATCCGGCTAGAATCTATTATTTTGTTTAACAAAAATAGCATAAGCTTCGAAGGATTGTTATAATAGAAACATATATTCCCGTGTTTCAGAACCCTATACAGGATGTATAGGGGTTTTATTTCTTTTAGTGAGGGTGATCGAGAATAAGTATGGCGTTGTCCGTACAGGGAGAAGAGGACCGGAGAGTTCCGCAGGAAATTTTAAATTATGAAGTGATGGCGAGGTTAGCAGAAAGATGAATTGGTCGGATTTTGGCGAACGAAACAAACGATTGAATCCCCTGTGGAATTTGGGGGCTGGCATGAACCTTGGCGAAATCCAACCGTACAAAGAAATGGTGTCTTTAAGCGTTCTGCTGCAAGTCTATTATCTGGAGCTAGAATCGAATGAGAGAAGATCCAAAGAGGATATTATAGAACTTACTTGGACTGCACTGGAACGTTTTAATATCGCCAATCTTGGGACTACCGAATCCGTAGAGCGTCTCGTGGACGGTTTATTGTGGAGCGGGAATGGTGGAGATTTCGAATCCTTTTTCTATGATGATGTGACCCGGCAAATGTCCGTGCAGAAATATAAGTATTTCACGGTGGACGAGGATGCGACCCGCAGCAGTTGGGAAGAGAATGGCAGAACCATCTATCGTCTCTCCGAATATGCAATGGAGCTCATTTTTATGAGCCATGAGATTATTGATGAATTTCAGATCAGCATCAAACTGCTCGAGATTCAAATGCATATTAAACATGGGCGCGTAACTCGGGCTCTTCAGGATGTTAATGAACTGATCTCCCGTGTCCGTAAGATGACCCAGCAACAGCAAGAATACCGCAATGCGTTACGCCGCAATCCAAAGCATATTTTTAGTGAATTCGGAGTGGCTCGGCATCAGCGACTCGAAGAGATTCATCATCAGTTCGAGGAGGAACGCAAACATTTTGACAGTATTCACCGTTCTCTGGCCCGGCTGGCCAATGATGAGAAAGACGTAATCGACTTCAATGAGATCCGTATTCTCTCTGAACGAGTCGAGCTTTCTAGGCGTGTACACGATGAGCTGGCTGAGGTAGTGTTGAATATTTTTGAGATGGAGACCAATTTAAGATTGAACTTTCCTGAATTATTCTGGGGAGCAGCCGGGTTTAACTTCCGTACTCACGTATGGGAGGAATGGGTGAAAGAAGAGGGTCTGCCAAGCGGTGACAGTCTTGAACTGCTGCTCAGCGGATTATTCGCTCCGAATCAGGACTTCGTTTATCCGCTTCCTTGGGCTTGGGAGGAACAAGAGGTAGGGTTTATCCCCGACTTAGTGATGGATGATTTCGAAGATGAGGTGGACGCAGAGCCTGTTCAATATATTCCTAAAGGTATCCCATGGGCAAAAGTAGTGGATCTGTGGAAGCCGGTTTTTACTGCCTTGGCTGAGCAGGGAAGCTTTACCTTTACTGCAGAGGATTTTTCCGCCGAAGAACTAACAGGGTGGGCAAATACACCGGATGCTGTTGATCTGTGGGTGCAGTTTTTTCATACAGAGATTTTAGTGCAGGAACAGGCACCAGAAGGTGGTGGCGGCGTTTCTGATGAATGCCAACAGCTAATCCAATATGTACTTGCAGAAGATCTTCTGTTTGAGAGTTTACGCGGCAAAATGCTGCGGACGAGCATTGCTCCAGAACCAGCCTCAAGGGTACGGTGTCCTGGTCTGGATATGAGTCCATATATGATTACGATCGTGGAGAGGTGAGAAGTTACTAACATGAGTTATACATTAGAGCAGGTACAGCAAGCTTCACGGCTATTTTTTGAATTGCTCCGTAAAAAAGTAATTCCTCTTGATGACCCTGCAGCGGCAGAATGCCTTCAGGATGCAGGAACTTATGATGCGCTTCAGTATGTTGCTAAAGAAGGGGGCTGTCGGGTGATGAATTCGGGGCACCGTCTCCATCTGCTGGTTAATCCACTGGGGTCAGTGTTTGCAACCAATTTCACCCAGTTAAAGAACAAATATTCACGTGTTGAGCGTAAAACTCACTTACATATTATCAATATTATTATTCTGGTTTTTCTGGCCGAAATGGATCAGGATGAGACTCATTTTAAGTCGGGGCAGGACAGTATGTCCTATATTCAAATTGCTGATCAGGTGTCCTCGCTCTTTCAGACGTGGATTCAGATGGATGAGGATGGGCGATTTAGTCAGCAGTGGCAGCTTGATATCCAAGCGATGTTTAAGGTATGGACCAGTCTCTACATGCAGACTAAGAGTCAGGAAGAAAGCGATCTTCTGACCAGAGGCGCAGGCTCACGAATTGGACTGATCCATGAAGGCATGAAACTTCTGGAAGAGGAGAAGCTCGTATTCATCTCTGAGACAGAGAAGCGTATCTTTCCTCGGGAAGAGCTGTATGAGAGAATGCGTTATTTATATCATGATGTCGATCGATACCAGGAATTAAAGAGCCTCATTGGAAGAACTTTAGCTGAGAAAGACGGTGCTACCTATGCCGCGGATTGAACGCATACGAATTACAGGACTTAAATACGAGAAGATGCTCAAGAAATACGACGATATGATTCTGGACCTCTGCAACGAAGAGGGACCGGCTAATACGCTTATTACGCTCATGAATGGCGGTGGAAAGGGCGTACTGCTGCAATCCATTTTCCAGCTATTGATGCCCAAAACACCGTGGGGTAAAGACAGTGAGAACCAGGTTGAGGCTTTTTTTCATAATCATAAAAAACAACTTAAACCGTACACTTTTCACGTAGCTATCGAATGGCATCTCGACAACAATGAGCGCAATGAGTATATGACTACGGGAATCGCTATGACGGCACATAATTCGCTTGATCAGCAGGATATCAAAGTGGATTACTTGCTGTACGCACTTACAGATTACGGTGAAGCGGCTGAACTTACGCTATCAACGTTGCCGTTATTTGACGAAGTGACTGCTGAACCTACGAGTTTTGAAACGATCCAGCAATTTGTACGCGATCGGCGGGGGGAGATTGTACCTTTTGGCAGCCATAGCTCGGATTTGAAAAGATATTATGACTTCCTGGCTATCCGGGATATCCATATCGCCGAGTGGCGTAATATGCGGCGGATCAATGGTGAAGAGGGCGGTATCAAAGGTTATTTTAAAAAGAATGATGCCTTCACCAATCATAACTTGTTCGAAAAGCTGATTATTCCTGAAATCGGATCTAGTCTGAATGAAGGATTAAAGGAAGACGACAATACGCTGCAGCGGATGTTTATCGATACAGCAACAGTGGCTCAGCGCTTGCCGATGCTTGAACAGCGGGAGCAGGTCTATTCAGAGTTTCTTGGTATGGCTGCACCGCTTTATGAGCTGGTGAAACTTGGCGTGGAGGCGGAAAACGTAGTACAAGAAACTGAACTACGTGGACGCCAAATCTATACGGTTATCTATGAAGAGCAGAGAAATGCAGAAGTTGAGCGAAGTAAGATTGCTGATGAACTGGCTGGACGTTATCAGGATGCGAAGCAACTGCGCTTTGAGACAGACAATCTTAAATACTTACGCAGCAAGGAAGAAACGGAACTGAAGCAAGAAGAGTTTAAGAAGCTCAGTGATGATCAGAGCCGTGCGCGTGGTCGGTTGGAGGATTCCAAAGCGCAAGAGAAGAAGCTTGAAGTAGCTTATTTTCTGGCTAAACGGTTGCTCCATACCCGGCAAATTGAGCAGTGGCAAAAAGAAATTCAAGCTATCGAAGGTTCTCTGGAGATGAAAGAACAGCAAGAGGTCATTCAGGCAGCCAAGGAACAGCTGCGGAAACAGTGGGATGTGGTGTTTAATCTCTGGCAGCAAACGATTAGAGAGTTTGAGACAGCGCAGCAAGACCTGACGGCGGAAGAAAGGGAATTGCGCAAGGAAAGGGAAAGGTTCTTGGTAGAGCTGGCCGGGCTGGATAATCAGATCAATGATTTGACCTTATCTATTCGGCAATACACGGAAGAACTCGGAGCATTCGCAGCCCAATATGGGCAGGATGCCGCCCATTCTCCGGCAGCTGCGCTGCAGCGTACGGTCTCAGCGGCCAAAACGATTCTTCAAGTCATTGGAGACTTGGAAGAACAGCACAAGCAGGAAGAGATTCGGAAGCTGGCACTGCATAAGAGTCATGCTGAGCTGAGCGAGAAACGGCGTTCTTATGAGCGTGAAGCGGACGAGCTTGGAGTTCTGCTTGAGTCACAGACTCAGAAAGAATCCCAATTATGGTCACAGCTCGTTGTGCTGCTGGAAATGTATGAAGAGCACAATCGTTTAGGTGCTACTGGCCTTTTTGAAGAACAAGATGTTATCCCGGCACGTTTTATCCGAAAAATAGATGAAATAGAGCAACAGACTAAACGTTCCAGACGGGATTACTATAATCAGCTCATGGATGTGGAACTTCAGAACCAATCCTACTGGCTACCCAATTCAGATATTCTGACGGTCAAAGATACACTCGATTCGTTAAAGATTCAATCAACGCTAGGTAGTTCCTACTTAAATGACCGTCCGTATCTTGAACGTGAGGAAGAACTGGAGCAATATCCGTTACTTCCATATAGTTTGATTTTGACCCGGCGCGAAGCTGATAAAATTCAGCCGGAACTGATGAAGGACACCTTGCTGAAATCAGCGGTGCCGATCTTTATTCGTGAAGAGATGGCAGCTTCGAATCAAGCATCCTTCATGCTTTTTGCGAATCAAGGGCCGCAAATGGTCTTGCAGCCGGATCGTTTCCAGGATTGGAAGAGCAGTATTCAGGGGAAGCTCAAGGAACAGGAGCAGATCCTTCAGGACTCTGAAGCCTATTTATCTAAGTTGAAATCGGTGCGTCAGGAGTATGAACGTTTATTTCAAGTCGAGAATACCATGACGCTTACAGCCAAGCATGATGCGCTTATTAAACTGCAGGCTGAACTTCAGCAGAGCATTATCAATCTGAGCAATGAGATGGATGAGAATGAGGGGACGCTTACTCGGATCGGACGAGAGCTCGCTGAGAACAAAGTTCTAAGTGTGGAACATGAGCAGAGAGCGGGGGTTCTGCAAGCTTGGATTGAACGGACGAAGAAACAGGAACAAGATTATAAGGAAAAACAAAAAATAATCGAACGAAAGAATCTGGTGAGCAAAGAGTTAGCAGGTAAAGATCAGCAGCTTGAACACCTAAAGGTGCAAATGGAAAGCTTGAGCGGACAACGCAATAAATGGACGAGAGAAACCGAATACGCGATGTTCCCTAGACTGCAACGATGGTTTCCTGAGATTGTTTTCCCAACAGATCGCCAGCTTTCTGATGAAGGAGAAGTCCTACCTGTAGATCCTGTAGAGCAGAATCTTCTCTTGCAGCAGCTCAGTACCGTTGAAAGCCTGCAGCAATCACTTACCGAAAATGAGCTGGAAGTTCGGACAAGAGCTGCACAGATTAAGGCAGCAAGCGAGAATCTGGCTGAGCTTGAATCCAGCCTGAATCAAGTAGATGTGAATTGGCGGAAGGCGACTGAACCTGCGGAGTCGGCCGAGTCCATTATGGCTGCAAGAAATCGCCAAAAGACGGATACTACTTCGTTGGAGGAAGACTATCAGATTGTTCACGACGGTTACATCCGCTGCCAGACTGAATTGGAGAACTTGCAGAAAGAGTTGCGCAAAGTAGAGAAGGGTATCAAGGAGAAACATGAACGTGCCGTGGAGCTTTGGAATGAGGTGCTAGAGGATAAGGAGACAGAAATTCAGGAGCGCTGCCAAGCGAATGAGCTTATGCTTAACCAGTGTAAAAGATCCTTGGATCGAATGGATGTCCTCATCCAGACTTTATCCAATCAAATCAAAATAATGAATGCGCATATTGAGGATCGCGTCAACCTACGGAGTGTACCAGAAGAAATAACGCTGAGGGTTAGAGAAAGCTGCGAGCCTCTAGTAGCCGACTGGCTTCTCCGCATCAAGGATAGCCGGATTAGACAGGATGAGATCTCCAAAAAGGTGAAGGAAGAGAAAAATTCATTAACCGAAAAACTTGCGAAAAATGAACGGAACTCCGAACTGGAGACCAAGATTCTAGATCGATTGAATACGGTCCATTGGGATAATTTCGCTATTGCACTGCAAGTCCTAGATTCCATGCTACGCAGTTCGCGTGATCAGATCGAGAGCATTCAAAGCGATAAGGAAGGCATGGATCTCTCCCGCAAGATGTGGGTAGGCCGGGCTTCTCTACGAGTGGTACAAATCATTGATATTATGAAGCGAATGGAACGCCGGATGATTATTCATAACGAGAATAATTATGCCTTCCCGCTGGTACGTCTGAATTACAAGAATATCAATGTGCCAAGAACAAGCGATGAGGTAGAGCCGATGGTGAGTGACTACTTCAATCAATGTATCAATGAATTGCTCAAAAAGTATCCAAAGATAGAACAAGTGCCGGCACTGGTAATCAAAGAGGTTATTAATGACGGACGAATTGTCTATGCGGCGCTGCAGAACCGCTTTCCAGTTCTTCAGGTGTATAAACCGGTAACGGAGAATTATTTCCTCTACGCCGCACCGGAAGATTATCATTATTCGGACTGGGAGATTATTAATCGCGGCGCACTGGATGAAGCTGTCGGCAGTGGGGGGCAACGTCAATCTGTACAGCTGCTGGTCGCAATGATGATCATGACGCATAAACGGGTGAATCGTGAGAATAAAGGGTGGACGGTCTTTTTATATGACAATCCTTTCGGAGAAATGGTCTCCAATAACGTGCTTGACCCCGTCTTCGAAATTTCCAAGGCACTCAAATTCCAATGGCTGATTGTTACGCCGCCGGAGCTTGTCAAGAATGATGTCAGCGTGCGTTTTGGCGTGTATTGGCAGCTTTATTTTGGAGGCGTCAAAGGGGACATGCTGGAATCAACCCTGATCAAGGGAGGAAGAAAGCTTATTCCTGTCTCGTTGTTCTGAGTATGGAATGAAACTTAAAGAAGCTCCAGTATGCATCACGCTGCTGGGGCTTCTTTTTATTAAATGTTAAAGATATTTTGTTTATTTAGGTTTGCGTTCGGAAATATAAGAACCGATAAGCGTTAAAAAAGTTCCCGTTAGAATTGCCCAGGTGATCTTTTCATTCAGAACAAGGGCGGAAGCTGCCACTGTAATTACAGGAACAATATAGATATATACACTTGTTTTTACAGCCCCTAGAATCCCTACAGCTTTATTCCAAGTCAAAAAACACAGTGCCGAGGCACCCAAACCTAAGAAAAGCAGGTGAGCTACATTTGAAATTTCTTTAAATCTACTCGGACCTAGCTGAAAATCAAACAGAAACAGAGCAGGCAGCATAAACAGCAGACCATAGAAAAATACTCTGCGGGTAGCCCCTATAGTATGAACCTTTAATACGCTTATTTTTCTCATCAACACTGAATAAATTGCCCAAACCACAGGTGCCAGCAATGCCAGCAAGTCACCGATGGGGTTCAGCTGCAGAAGAAAACTCCCGTTCAGCCCAATTAATATAATTCCTGCCAAGGCTATCAAAAATCCTATAATAAACTGCCTACGAAATTTCTCTTCTTCTAAAAAGAAATGAGCGATCACCGCCGTGAAAAATGGAGCGATGGAGACAATCACACCTACATTGGATGCAAGGGTATAGACTAGGGCAATATTTTCTATAAGAAAATATAACGTGACCCCACAAAGACCTGCTGAGATAAAGAGTAATTCCTCTTTAAAGGATGTAGTTCGGATTGGACGTGAATAGATCAGTAACAGTACAAAGTACCCAATAAGAAAACGGAAGAACAGAATTTCCACAGGCGTAAAGTCTTTTAACAGTATTTTAGTGGAGATAAAGGTGGTTCCCCAGATTAAAATCGTAAGTAATGCCAGCAGATGTCCTGTGTTAATCTTGCGTTGATTTATCATATCGTAAGTTCCGTTGATGACTTTACTCCCGTTTGCTGAACAAATATACGCATATATTGCTTAGGGGTTAAGCCTATGAGTCTTTTGAAAAAATTTGTGAAATGGCTCTGATCACTGAAACCGGTTAGAGAGGCCACTTCTATTGGCAATATTCCTTGTTCTAAAAGTTTTTTTGCGTGGTTAATGCGAATGGTTTCCAAGTAACGGTAAGGTGATATTCCTTTCTGTCTGGTAAATAAACGCAGCAAGTGATATTTACTTAAGCCGCTCAATTCACTTAGCTGGTTCAGCGTAATGTTCTGCGCATAATGTAACTCTATGTATTCGCAAATGATTTTAATTTCAGAAGTAGGCTCTTGAGCGGGACAGAGGGTTTCTGTCTCCGTGTATTCTCTCAGAAGCTGCTCCAGGAGAAATAGAAACAACTCTTCTTTTTGAAAATCGGATTGATCCTCTAATATCATTTGGTGCAGATCGTGTAAAGGGCTCGACAGTTCACTTTGGTAGAGAACATTGTGTGTGAACCGCGGTAAGTAGTCTATGCCGGTAATTTCTAGCACATACTCACGCATGACTTCCGGCTGAATATTGATGCAGCGATAGTCAAGCGTTCTCCCGTCTATCTGTTCACAGGCATGGGGATCCGCCGGATTAAAGATGACCACATCTCCGCTGTTAAGAATATGCTCTTCTTGGTTACATAGCAGATGTCTCTTTCCTTGTTCAATAAAACCTATGACATAATAGTCATGAAAATGGTTGGGAAACTTCTGCATAATACCTTCGAATCGATACGCCTCAAATTTTAAGTCATGATCGAAAACTACAGTTCGAACTTCACGAGTCATTGCTGCACCTTCTTTTCCAATTATGTATAACCATTATATTGTGAAAATTAGGGGCATTCTTGCATGATGTTGCGATACCACATCTTCTACATGATAGGTTCCTCAGGTGTAATGATCGTTGGAATACTCACAGTAAAAGTTGTTCCTTGCTCCAGAATACTTTCTACAGAGATCGCTCCGCCATGATTATGTATAATATTTTGTGTGATCATATAACCTAAGCCTGTTCCTGTTTCTTTGGTCGTATAAAATGGTTTGCCGAGGGCATTGATCTGTTCCTCTGTCATCCCACAGCCTTCATCCTGCACACTGATTCGGGCTTCTCTGTCATAGGTTTGCACATGAATATAGATGTTTCCCCCATGATTCATTGCTTCCATCGCATTTTTAAGTAAGTTAATAAATACCTGCTTCATCTGATAAGCCTCACCATTAATCCAAATGGATTGATCAGTACAGACAGGGAGGATCTTGAGATTTTTTAGGGCAGCTTGTCCATTCATTAGTGTGGTGACTTGTTCCAGCAAAGACAATAAATCCACTGGTTTACTAATATGAGTGGTTTGGGGTTTAGATAAGACAAGCAGTTCGTTGACGATGAACTCGATGCGTTTCAATTCTGACTCAATAATGGAAATATATTTATCATTCATCCGCTCGGAAGAGCGCAGTAGCTTCATAAAGCCATTAATGGCTGTAAGAGGATTCCGTATTTCATGAGCGATTCCAGCGGCTAACTGTCCTGCTGTAGATAATTTCTCGGACTGTATCAGTCGTTCATCTTCCAATACTTGCTCGGATATATCTTTGAATATGCCAATGTACGCTTCGTTTCCCTCATAAATGATTGGCAATGTAATTCCATCCACATATTTCTGCTGGTTATTTAAACAATTAATCAGGTAGCAGACAGAACCTGTTGTTCTATCAGTGTTGAATTTCTTTCTTCGTTCTGAGAGAATTTCATAATTAGAGTAGTCTACAATATCCATAGTCGATAGACCAAGCACTTGATCTAGGCTTTCTGCATGGATTAATTGTAAACCTGCCGAATTTGCATATAGAACAATCCCTCCCCTAGTGATAAGCACGGGCTGAGGCAGTTCCTCCAGCAGCTGTAGAAAAGAGCTCTCTTTTTCAAGTAGATGGGTCTTCACAACCTGAAGCTGAGTCTCCATCTCCCTGATCAGGGTCTTATTCTCGAATTGAGTAAGATAAAATATGGGTTCACCATTGTCATCCGGAAGGATAGATATGGAGACGTTTAAAGATAACCGGTGTCCGGTTGGATGGAAATAATCTAATTCGAGTCTCTGCGGATCAGTACTCGTAGATGGAAGAGAGCTTCCTAATGAAATGAATTTATGAATCTGATCTAGAAGGGTACGGACGGTTGGAGAGGGTGTCGTTAACTCGTTTTCATCATACCCCAAGAGGTCGCATAATGCTGAATTCAGTTTTAGGAACGTTCCATCAAGCGAAATAAGGGCCATACCCATCACGGCTTGGGTAAAAACAAAGTCAAAACCTTGAAAATCATTTGTCCGCACAGCAGGTTACCTCTCTTCTTTATAGGGGAGTGAGTGTTATCTCAAAATGCAATATATCCAACAGTCATAGTATAAAACATATAACTCAATAAAACATATAAAATTTCTGGGTTATTAGATATTCATACAACAGTTAAATAAAATCAGGTAGAATGGGAAGATACGTTGCATTTTAAGACAAGTGGAGGCGTTGTATCATGTTATCAGTTGTTGGTGAAATTCAAGGAATTAATCGTTACCCGGTCAAGTCATTTGCGGGTGAGAATTTAGAAAGCTGTATGATTGAACCGTATGGAATGCTTGGTGACCGTTTTTGCTCCTTTTACGATGAGTCAAAAGAGGGCTGGCGAAAATATATCACCGCTAGAAATATTCCGAATATGCTTACCTATCAAGCGCAATTTATAGATGGACAAATCCATGTAACGGCATCAGACGGGCGAACCTTTGGATGGGATGATAATCTATTGGAAGAAATCCAAAGCCAAACCAAAACTCCAATCACTATGTCTGGTCTAAAAGCTGCACATCCTCAGCCAGAACATCCGCAGCTCCTATCCGTGGATGGCGCTAGTATTCTACTCATTACGGATGCCAGCTTAAAAAAACTGGAAGCAACCTGGGGGCATTCCTTGGATCCACGGCGTTTTCGCGGGAATTTTGTTATTGCGCTGAATGATGATTCTCTTTTTGAAGGAGATTGGATTGGACGCCGGCTTAACATTGGGGACGCACAGCTACAGGTAGATAGTTTTTGTGAGAGATGTGTTGTGATTACGATGGACCCGGATAGTCTCCAGAAGGACCCAGTGCTTTTGAAAAAACTGCATAAAGAGTTTGATTTGCATTTTGGAGTTTATGCTTCAGTAATCAAAACTGGGCAAATTCGAATCGGAGATAAAGTAGAATTAGTAGATTAGATACATGGTCCCAATATTGCAAACTTCCTTTACATTACTCCATGGATAAATTATCCTTTAAAGGATGACGATTTCATATCGGGAGGTTATGTATGAAGAAGAATTTGGCATCCCTATTAGTTGCATTGCTTCTACTGGTAATGTATGTCCCTACGAGTGCATTAGCAGCAGATAGCGGCAAAGGGCAAACGTATGTGAACACTCAGAAGGTGGCAGCAGAGAAGGCAGCATTCTTAACGGAAAAGCTGGGAACGACTAGTCTCCAATATGCTCTTATTGATGGCGATAATATCGTTGTGAGCGGTCAATCTGGATATAGTCATGTGGAGAGTAAGACAGCACCAAGCGCTACAACGATGTATGGAATTGGCTCAACGAGTAAAATGTATACAACAGCTTCTATTATGAAGCTTGTTGAGCAAGGGAAAGTAGACTTGGACGGTTCAGTCGTATCTTATTTGAATAATTTTACGATGGAAGATCCTCGGTATAAGCAAATCACTGTACGGATGCTGTTGAATCATTCCTCAGGTCTTGCTGGCTCGAACTTATCCAATTCTTTTTTATTTAATGATTCTGATCCTATTGCAAAAGATAGTTTACTAGAAACGTTGTCAACACAACGTCTGAAGGCCGATCCAGGTGCCTACTCAGTATATTGTAATGATGGATTTACGCTGGCTGAGTTGATTGTTGAAAAGGTCAGCGGTACGGACTTTACCACATTCATTCATCAAAATTTCACAGAACCTCTAGGGCTTGAACATACGAAAACGCCTGTAGATTCTGTAGCTTCTTCTCAGCTGGCTAGTGTCTACAATGCTACCTACTCAGCAGCTTTACCCAAAGAAACCATTAACGTGATTGGAACAGGTGGTATCTATTCCACTGCAGAGGATTTGGTGCGCTTTGCAACTATTTTTACGGGCCAATCGACTGGCATTTTGTCAGAAAAGTCTGTGAAAGCGATGGAACAAGAGGAATATAAGCGTGGAATATGGCCTAAGGGAACAGATAATTCGTTAGCTTATGGATTAGGCTGGGACAGTGTGAACTTATATCCATTTAACCAGTACGAAATCAAGGCTTTGACAAAGGGGGGAGATACGGGTCTGTATCATACCTCATTAGTTGTATTGCCCGAACAACGGATGGCAGCAGCAGTAATATCTTCTGGCGGAGCAAGTACAACGGACCAGATGCTTGCCAACGAAATTTTACTCAGTGCCTTACAGGAAAAGGGAGTTATTAAGGAACTGAAAGCTACACCTACCTTTAAAGCTTCGAACAAAGAGGATATGCCGCAAGAATTGGTAAACTATGCGGGTGTCTATGGTGATTCTACGCAACTAATGAAGATAGAAGTTAGTAAAGCTGGGGAATTGAGTATATCTTCGATTATAGCTCCTACAATGCCAGCGCAGAAATTTTCATATAATTCGAACGGTGAATTTTTAGATGCCGAGGGTACAAGTAAAGTTAGCTTTGTGAAGGAGAGCAATGGCCGTATCTATCTTTGGAGTCAAGGGTATGGGGTAATTCCAGGACTTGGTGAAACTGCCGTTATCCAATATGCAGCTGAGAAGCTTGAACCTAATGCCCTATCTCAAGAGGTCACTACTGCTTGGCAGCAGCGTCAAGGGAAATTGTATTTTGATGTCAGCGAGAAGTACAGCTCCCAATATTACATGAGTATGCCGGTAGCTGGAATCGCTATGTTCCCTGACGCACCTGGTTATATGGGCTCGAATAAAATAACTGGGCCTAATAAAGCAGAAATGACCGTGCAAATTCCAACCATCGCTGGACGCGATCTTGCGGATCTTATTTTTGAAGAGAAAAATGGTGTGGAGTATTTAAAGATTGGCAATCAATTATTTATACATCAAGATGCGGTTAAACCGATTTATGCAGGCCCGCAATCTATGGTAACGATCCAATCAGATGGATATGCTAGATGGTATGGAGTTCCTGAAACCGCAACAGGTAAGATAATGACAGTAGAGCTGCCAACCAAGAGTTCCTTTGCCGTCTATGATGAGAATGGTGTATGTGTGAATTACTTTACCATTAGCGGTCTTAAGCAAGTCAAACTTCCTAGCAACGGCAAAATTGTATTTGTAGGTGATGTCGGTGCGAAGTTTGAAGTGACCCTCAAGGCGCAATAAACGTATATAAAAAAAGAATCCTGTTATCAAGATTTTCGTCTTGGTAACAGGATTTTTTATTTGAAATTTTGTGAGAATTCTTTTATTTTATCTACCAATATCCCTTTGAGCTGATCAGTACCTTCCTTTGGAGCCTTATAGGCCTTATAACCTCCAAAAGATTCAATACAAATCGCAGCTTCTTTCAGATCATCAGGGAAATTTTTCTCTATTAATTCTTCGGTTTTCTTGGGTTTCTCGTTACAAATGTAGTAGCCCATCTTCTTAGTCAGTAACTCATCTTTATTTTTTTTGATAAAGTCACGAATGGCTTTATATATTTTTTCATCTCTTACTCCTGCCCCTAAAATAATGCTATCAAATGCCTCGATATTTGGCTTCTCTAATTCTATATTGCAAATTTTGCTCTGAGGTAGCTCTTCTGATAATACTTTTGCACATTGTTCTGTTGCTCCAGATTTTGTAGCGTATAGAATAAGTACTGCCATTGTGTTCCCTCTTTTCAGTTAAGATTAATCGCGTTCCCTCATGGAAAAAATCTCGTAAATCAATTATCTTGATTATCAAGATATAGTATATTTTAGCGAATATGCTGATCATTTGTCAAGCCAACGGCAAGCTCCTGAGTGTTAATTAGATATCCTTATTATGGTATCATGGGAATAATATTAATCTAATGCTAACAATATCTTTAAGGAAATAAACAAAAAAAGAGGAGTGAACATAAATTGGGGATCATCGTAATGCTAATCATCTATTTGTTGCTTGGAATATTTGTGATTAAAGTAGGCATCGATAACTCTAGAAGTACGCAACTATCAAAAGAAATATTAAATGAGTTAAAAGAAATCAAAGAACTAATGATCAGAAATAAATACGAATGAATTCTATATAAGGGTGGAGGTGAACGAAAGTGAAAATTGGACTTATACTTATAATCCTTGCTTTTTCTAACCTGTTTCTAAGGATATGGATTGTTAGCCCGGACAAAGAAAAACTTCCGGAAGAAGGTTATGAGCTTAATATAAAAGTGAAGCTTATACTTGCACTTGTGGGATTAATTACGGGGGTTGTGATCATAATTGCCGATGGCCCAGAGGGTGTGGTTATGAAGTGGTTTTGGATTGTAGTTATAATAGTTGCAATAGGGTTTCAGTCGTTTATCGACTGGAAGTTTCTAAAACATACGAAACAGCACATAGTTTCACTTATTCTGTTAGTCCTGGGTGTGGTATTAGTTTATTTTATATTCTGACCTAGTCTCATTCGTACCGGTTTCTAACCCATATGACGTTAATTGCTGAATAATCGCTTTTTTACAGCATTTCGGACTCCAGTGCAGCTATTCGTTAGAAAGTGACTTATATTAGGTGTTTTTTATACCAATAGTGGCCATGGAGTCCGCTGGGATTTTTAAAGTGGAAATATACTGCTGTTAGTGTCAATGGAGTCTGTTAGTGACTTTGTAACTGCTGATGGCATCGAATCATACGAAGAAAAGAGGTGTTTCGGCAGCCAGCATATGGCTTGTTGGGCACCTCCTTTTTGGGTTCACATTATACTTCTGCTTTCGTAGCCACGAGAGGACAGAATCCAGGGTTCGTTATACATAATTCTTGAGCGAATTCCGGTTGGAGCTTGGAGAGCTCGGCGAAATAGCTGCTGATTACGTGATTACCACTTGCAGATCCATTTTGGAAAGACAGTGAGTTAAAAGTATGGACATGATTGTAATAATACTTTTTTTCCCGTTTGGGGAGCTTATAGACATGCGGAGGTGCGTAGGTTACAACATCAAAAAGATTGGCATACCGGTAACTCTTCTGCACATATTGTTTGAAAATATTAACGAAGTCCGGATCGCCTACCCGTGGGGAACCATAAGTATAGAGGTTAGGTGAGGTGTAAGAGGTATTTGCCGCAATATCTAAGGTACATAAGGTGGCGAGCGCTGCACCGAGGCTGTGGCCCGTAATGTATAAGGTCTTGTCGGGAGATAGCTTGGAGAGCGTAGAGAAGATGCCATCCCGAGCTGAAGAATAAATGTTGGTGAAGCCACGATGGGTGAGAGAGTCTTCTTTAAGATATTTGAACCGTTCCTGTGAAGCGAGGACGTTGGATATCCAATTGGTCGTCGTACTGGTTCCCCGAAAGGCAATAATAATCTCTTGTGGAGACTCCAAAATAAAGCCGAAACGTTCCCATACATTATTGAAGGATTGTGCTTCAATGGGATGACATAGCTGATAATCTAATGGAATGACGAAAACTCCATCTATATTTGAAAATTGTGTATAGGTCTGCCCGCAGACTGCAGCTAGAAAGATCGCCCTTTGCCCTTGCTCATTCCTCTTACTCACGTGCATCCCGCCTTTCTTTCCTACACTATATTAGGGGGATGAAGGAGTGATTCCTAAGAAAAAGGATTCCCTGAAACTTCTCTCTGAGTTACTATATATAAATAACTCCAACAGGAGAGAGAAGGGGGAAATGCATACATGAGCAACTTATTGGAAATTTTACACAAGGAAGTCGTACCGGCAGAAGGCTGTACGGAGCCGATTGCAGTTGCGTATGCCGTCTCCTTGGCGGCAGAGCTTCTCGAGGAAGAAATTACGGGGATTCAGCTGCATCTCAGCGGTAATATTATCAAAAATGCAATGGGAGTGGGCATTCCCGGGACAGGCCAGACAGGCCTGCCCATCGCAGCAGCCCTTGGAGCGGTGGTCGGCCGTTCTCACAAGGAACTGGAAATTCTGTCAGGTCTGACACAGGCTGAGTTGAAGATGGCAAATGACCTGCTGGATAGAAAGCTGCTAAAAGTGGAGATAAAGGACACTCCTGAGAAATTATATATTGAAGCCCAGTTGTTTACGCAGAACCATACGGCGACTGCCATTATTGCCAGAGAGCACACCCATATAGAATATTTGGCTCTGGACGGGGAGAAAATAACACCCCGGAATTCAAAAGCCGACTGTGGCAAGCCTGGTCTTTCCGACACGGAAGAGTATGCGGGCTCAGTTGATCAGATATTCGAGTTTATCTGTTCCGCTCCTTTTTCAGAGCTTAGCTTTCTCTTGGAAGGAGCGCGGATGAACAAAGCGATCTCTGATGAGGGATTGCGAGGTGATTATGGCTTGCAAGTAGGCAAGAAAATGAATCAGCAATCTGCGGTGAATCTGTTCGGCAATGATGTAGCGAACAGAATTATCGCGGCTACCGCAGCGGCTTCAGATGCTCGAATGGATGGCAGTGCAATGCCTGTGATGACAACTGCGGGCAGTGGTAATCAAGGCATCGCCTGTACGCTTCCCGTTATAGCTCTGGCGGAATTGCTGGGCAAAGATGAAGAAATGCTAGCTCGGGCGCTTGCACTGAGCAATCTGGTCACTGTGCACATCAAACATTATATCGGGCGTTTGTCCCCATTATGTGGTTCAGGGATTGCAGGGGGAGTAGGAGCAAATAGCGGGATCATTTATCTCATGGGCGGCAGTCTTGAGCAGATCAAGCATGGGATACAGAATACGATTGCTTCTTTGTCAGGTATGATCTGTGACGGTGCGAATTCTACCTGTGCGCTGAAGATTTCCACCTCCACCAATACGGCGATCCAGGCAGCCACACTAGCTATGAACAACATTGCTCCTACAACCAAGGATGGTGTGATTTTCGAAGAGGTGGAAGATACCATCCGCAACATGGAGCGTTTGGTTCAGGAAGGGCTGGCGGATACTGACAAGACCATTCTCAATATTATGCTCTCCAAAGGCGGAGCGAATTAGCTTCCAAATAAGTTGAAAACAAGATAGAACATCATAATTAAGACCGCCCGGTTTCCTGCATAAAATGGCAGGAAGCCGGGCGGTCTTTGTAACACTTCGGCAAAACATAGATCTGCGAGAAGATTTGCATTAAATTTTAACATAACTTATTCTGAGTTAATAAAGGCATAGAGACTGAGGGTATAAAAAGGAGATAATATGACAGAGAAAATAGATATAGGCTGGAATTTTGCGAATAGTTATATTCATCTGCCGGAATCAATGTTTACAAGAATTAAGCCAACGCCTGTGCGTAAACCGGAACTGATTATTTTTAATGAACCATTGGCTGCTACTCTAGGGCTGAATAGCACAGCACTACAGAGCAAGGAGGGTCTTGGAATTCTTGCCGGCAACGAAGTTCCTGAAGGTACCGTGTCGCTTGCGCAAGCTTATGCTGGACATCAATTCGGACATTTTACCATGTTAGGAGACGGTCGAGCAGTGCTGCTGGGCGAACAGATCACCCCTCAAGGTGATCGTGTAGATATTCAGTTGAAGGGTGCGGGAAGAACCCCATACTCTCGTGGTGGCGATGGCCGGGCAGCGCTTGGACCGATGTTACGCGAATATATCATCAGTGAAGCTATGCATGGACTCGGGATTCCTACGACTCGCAGCTTGGCGGTGGTAGCTACAGGGGAGTCGCTAATCCGGGAAACGGAACAGCCGGGGGCGGTTTTGACTCGGATCGCGGCGAGTCATTTGCGTGTTGGAACTTTCCAATATGCTGCTGCATGGGGGACTGTGGAGGATCTGCGTATTCTGGCTGATTACACATTGCAAAGACATTATCCAGAAGCTCCTGTGGAAGATAATCCATATCTTGTTCTGCTTCGGGAAGTAATGGAACGTCAAGCAGCGCTAATTGCCAAATGGCAGCTTGTAGGTTTTATTCACGGAGTGATGAATACCGATAATATGGCCCTTAGCGGAGAAACGATTGATTATGGTCCATGTGCCTTCATGGATGTGTACAATCCTGAGACAGTATTTAGTTCCATAGACCAGCAAGGTCGTTATGCCTACCACAATCAACCCGGGATTGGCGCATGGAATCTCGCCAGATTTGCCGAGACTCTCTTGCCATTGCTGGCTGACGATCAGGCACAGGCGATTAAGCTGGCTGAGGAGGCAATTTCAGATTTTTCGGAGCGGTCCTATCAATATTGGCTAACGGGAATGAGAGCGAAGCTGGGAATCTTTAACGAAGAGTTAGAGGATGTTGCTCTGATTGATACCCTCCTTGAACTGATGCAAAAATATCGGTCTGACTACACTAATACATTTCGGTCTTTAACTTTAGGCGTAATGGAAGATGCTGATCTGTTTGGCACTCCTGAATTTAAGCAATGGAATGAGCTGTGGCAGGCGCGCCTTAGCAGGCAGCAGGAATCACAATCCTCTTCACAGGAGCTGATGCGTACCAGTAATCCTGCGATTATTCCGCGGAATCATCGTGTGGAAGAAGCGCTTGAGGCGGCGGTAGAGCGGAAAGATTACGATGTGATGGAGAGGTTACTTCAAGCATTGTCTAACCCATACGCCTACTCCCCTGAACAAGAGGAATACTCGGCACTTCCTGAGGAATCCGCATGTCCATATCGTACATTCTGCGGTACTTAAATTGCTTATAATCTATCTGGAAAATGGGGGAAGGAAGAATGTTTCATGCTTATGATGTTCTAGCCAACCAGTTGCTGGCCAATGCAAATGATCCGAGTTGGTATGTGCCCTTTGAAGTGGCGGTTAAAGACTTAAGTGAAGAAGAAGCTTTTTGGAAGGTAACGGAAGAAAGCAATAGTATTGCTGAGATTGTGCAGCATCTGCTTTACTGGAATGAAACTTGGCAAACAAGGTATAAAGAAGCCAGTGTTCATGCGGTTCCTTCAGTGGATAATAATAATACCTTTGTCGTTGCAGAAGAGAAAACGTTCGAAGCGTTGCAAAAACAACTTTTAGAGGTTCTTTTACATTGGCAGGAATTGATTAAGAAAGAACAATTGGAAGCTGATGTTCAAGGATTCCCAGACAGTAAATGGTGGGAAGTACTCGGAAATGTAACAACCCATAATGCTTATCATGTGGGCCAGATTGTTTTTATTCGAAAAATACAAAAAAGCTGGAACCGCAATGTGAAGTGACATTGTGAAGTAAATCCTAAAAAAATAAAATTAAAAAGGCGTTAGCGGATGCACATTCATCTGGCTTTCGTCTTTTTTTACGTATTAATACTTACATATGCTTAATTATATACTCATAAACGCTTGTAAATACTTATTAAATGACTTATGATGACTTTAGGAGGTGGATTACCTTATGTATCAAGAGGAACGATTATTAAAAATACTCGAATATTTGAAACAACACCAAGCAATGAGTGTTCAAGATATCTGTACGCAATTTGAAGTCTCAAGAGATACTGCCCGACGGGATATTGTTAGGTTAGTACAAGAGGGCGTCGTTGTTCGGACGCATGGCGGTCTAGCGTTACCAGAATTACAAAAAGAATTATTATCTTACCAGGATCGTTTGATCGATGAATCCGAGAGTAAGCAGAGAATTGGGAAGATCGGAGCCGCGCTTATCCAAGATCGTGAGACTGTGATTTTAGACGTATCGACCACTGTACAGTTTGTTGCTGAACAAATTAGTGCACAGGATATTACGGTTGTCACGCATTCAATAGATAATGTAGGGATTTTATCCCATCGTGAGGATCTGCAAATTTATGTACTTGGTGGTTACTTGAATGTGAAAAACCGCTTGTTATATGGTTCTTCCATTATCGATAAACTTAGTGAAATTCGTGCGGATAAAGCCTTTATTGGAGCGTCGGCGATCTGTGCTGATGGGCTCTATTATCCTTATGAAGAAGATGCGCGGGTAAAAAGAGAAATGGCTCGAAGATCTGATCAAGTGATTTTAGTAGCCGATCACACCAAATTTAATGCCAAATCCTTTTATCGGCTAGACTTTGACTTCATTGATATTTTAATTACAAATCGAGAGCTTCCAATCGAGATCAGAGAAGTTCTAGATCAGAAGAACATCACAGTTATTGAGTGTCAAGATGAAGCTGAAGAGGTTCGAAATCAAGAGTGATAACGAAATGGAGGAGAACGTTTATGACTTATATTTTGCAAAATGTACAAGTAGTGCTTCAGAATAGTATAGTTTCAGCGGCCAATGTATGGATTTCTGAAGGAAAAGTGATGAGGATAGACTCAGGAGATACCTCTATTCCAGAGGGTGAGTATGAACGGATTGATGGCGGAGGGCATTTGTTAGTGCCCGGAATGATAGATGTGCATATTCATGGTGCTAACGGGTTTGATATGATGGACGGTACTGCAGAGAGTATTCAAGAAGTATCGAAGGCTTGCGCAGCATCTGGTTGCACCTCATTTCTGGCTACCTCTGTGAGTTCTACGATGGAAGATCTTTTAGAGATGATTCGTAGTGTCAAACGTGTAATTGGGCATGAAGTGGGAGCAAAGATCGCAGGCATTCACTTAGAGGGACCTTATCTAAACCCCAAGAGAAAAGGAATGCAAAATGAAAAGTATCTGCGGCATCCTAACTTAGAAGAAATGAAGCTCATTTTCCAAGAAGCTGGATCACTCATTAAAATGGTTACGATTGCTCCTGAGCTGCCGGGAGGCATGGAGCTTCTTTCCTTTTTGAAGGAGCGGGGAGTGGTGATAGCAATTGCTCATTCGGATGCCACATATGAGGAAGCCAAACAAGCTTTTGCCGCTGGGGCAAGTCATGTTACGCATTGTTTTAATGGCATGCGGCCGATCCATCATCGAGATCCGGGGATTGTGGTTGCCGCTTTCGAAGAGAAACATGTAAGCCTGCAAGCTATTGTGGATAATGTCCATCTGCATCCTGCAATTATCCGATTGATGCATACCATGAAAGGACCAGAAGGAATGGTCTTGATCACAGATGCGTTACAAGCAATGGGGTTAGGGGATGGGAACTATATATTTGGAGGACATCAGGTTACGGTATCTGGGGGCATAGCGCGATTGGAAGATGGCACGCTGGCCTCCAGTACAGTTACCATGAATGAAGCCTTACGTTATACTGTCGAAACTGGAATTTCGCTGACAGATGCCGTACAAATGGCTTCAACTACACCTGCTAATATTCTTGAACTTCAACAAAAGGGGACGATAACCACTGGCTTAGATGCTGACCTGGTCCTCTTGGATGATGAATTTAAAGTGCTCTGGACAATGGTAGGAGGGCAAATCTTACAGCTGTGACCGATATTCATGTGCCGTTATTCCGAACACGCTCTTAAAATGCCTGTTCAGATGAGTTAGATCCACAAATCCGCAATCTACAACAGCTGCATAGATATCCTTGGTTCTCTCAATGGACTGCTTGGCACGCTCTACCTTGCAATTTAAGAAAAATTGATAGGGCGATATTCCTGTATGTGTCTTAAACTCGCGAATAAACTGATATTTGGACAGACCAAATTCTGTGCAGAGATCGTCCAGCTTCAGCACATGGTCTAAACTGCAGTACATCATTTCCTTTGCTTTTTTGAGAAATTTATTATTCGTTCTACGATCGGTAACTATTTCAGTATTAGATACTAAATGAAGCAGAGTGAATAACAGTTCACTGCACAAAGACTCCTCTTTGCCATTCTGGATGGCATGGTTTAGGGCTAATATGCACTGCGCCAATTTGTCATCGTATAAGATAGGAGTGGCGAAGCGGAGTTCTTTTTTTCCTAGTATCTCTAACATTAGGGTTGGCTTAATATAAAGCATGACATAATCAATGCCACCTTTATCATACGCATTGCCATCATGCGTTTGTTCTGGATTAAACAACATTACGCCATTTTTATGAGAGGATTGCAAACTACCGTCAAGATTATATTGCTGAATGCCACGAAGGGTCACACCGAGTGCATATTCCTCATGGCAATGTTTTTTATAGGTGAAATCAGTAAGGCTGGCGGATAAGGACAGGATCTCTGCTGACTTTTTATAGTTAAATCTCTCCACGTTCTTAACCTCCGCGACTTTATAGGATTCCCGATATCATAATGGCTGAGTATACTAAAAACAGTGCCATCACGGTATTTAGAACTTTTTGATGATTTTTCATAAATGTTCTGAAGATTGTCCCAAAAACAACCCATGTCGTAAATGCAAAAAATCCGATCACAGTTATAATTATAACAAACATAAACAAGGCAAGCGAAGAGGTATAGAATGGCATTACGTAGTTGGGAATGACCGTTAGTGTAAATACTAGCACTTTAGGATTCACAAGCTGCATAAGCACGCCTGAGCGGAAATTGGCATTGGGGTCAGGCTGGTCTTCCATTGAACCCATTTTAAAGATTTTATAAGCAAGGTAGAGCATATATAAACTCCCAATGACTTGCATAATGATCAGGATATTTGGGATGATTTCTACTAGAACACGGTTCAGCAGAGTAGAAATGATAAGTAATAAGCCAAAAGCCAGCGTGGATCCGTATACATACCCCATTGATTTTTTAGCCCCGGAATGTTGCACGGAAGAAAGAATAACAATATTGGTAGGACCGGGTGTAAATGTAGCGACAACGCAATAGATCAGAAAGGACAATATATTCATGATGACCTCCAGTAAAGTAGTTCTATGAATATAAACCTTTCAGTCTGAATGCTGATAGTATATTATTGCAGGATTTTTAAGAATTCCGGCCGGGAATAGAAGAGGTGTACGAATCAATGAATAAGAGTAATCAAATGGCCATAAGCACACTTTCTCCAGCTGATTTTGAATCCACATGCTCTGTTTTTGAAATTTCAATCCCAGATGCTTTTGAAAAAGAAGGGCTTGATCATTTACAAGACGATATCCAAAGTGAAATAGATCATAAAAAGCAAATGGTGATGACTTCACTGGATACTACGACTGGGGAGCCTTACTTCCTTCTTGCAAAAATAGAAGAGCAGGTGGTCGGTACGATTTCCTTTGGAGCTTGTGGCGAAGATATTCAAACCTGCACGGATCATCAGTTAGATGAAATAGGGGAATTGGGCAGTCTATACATTATGCCAAGTTATCAGGGTCAAGGTGTAGGTTCAGCCTTAATTAAGGAAATGATGATATTTCTAAAAAAGCAAGGGGTAGAGCGGTTTTGTCTGGACAGCGGTTATAAACGTGCACAAGTCAGGTGGCAACGTAAATTTGGGAAACCTTATAGAGTAGTGGAAGACTATTGGGGACCTGATTCCGTCCATATGGTTTGGTTGTGTAATGTGAGTGATCATTTAAGCTAGAGATATATTTTTCATAAAAATAACAGCCCCTTTGCTGCGCGCAGAGGGATTTTTTGTTTTGTTGGATAAAACGGGTGTAATGTCGTTTGACAGATGATCTTTTGCCGGGTAATATGAATCTTAGATTTAGTAAATTAGTAATTTAGTAAATGAGTAAATTAGTAAATCATAAAATGGAGAGTGACTAATCATGAAAATTCCAACAACTCTAAAACATAAACCTGTAATCGTGTCAGAAAATTACGAGCAGGTTGATGGCCGCTACGCCGGGGACACAGATGCAAAAGGTCTGTCCCTAGGATTAGCACAATGGAACGATAGAGGAAAAGTCGACATCTCAGCAAAGGTATGGAGACATACAGGGGACAAATGGTCGAGACAGTCCGAAGAGCTGCCAATGCACAGAGTGCTTGACCTGGCAATTTTGATTTGCAGAAGTAGTTTGTATTTTCAAGAGGCCTATCGTTTTCCGAAAATGTATGATCCCGAGAGCCCTATGATTGATCGTGTTGGGCTGCAAGGAGATGCAATGAGTGTATCTGTCTGTGCAGACAATCCCATGATTGATAATGATATTAAGCTGTTCGCCCAGGCCCTTAGTGATGATGGTGAAATGATTGGAGAACGACTTTCGGTATTGTCCCGTTTATTAAAAGAAATGGGGTACTGAAATTTAGTAGAATTGTTTGTGGAAGGAGAATCATGAATCATAATGGACAAAAGCAAACGTAAAGAACTTCAGGAACAATATAAGCAGCTCAAGACTTACATGGGTGCTATTCAAATTACAAACAAAATAAGCGGAAAAATATTCGTTGACAGTTATCCCAACCTGAAGAATAAATGGATGACTATACAGATGCAATTAGATATGGGCAGATTTGCGAATGCAGAGCTGCAAAAGGACTGGAAGGAACTTGGAGCAGAAGCTTTCAGCTATGAGGTATTAGAGCAGAAGGAGTCAGAAGACTTAACCGACGTGCGCTGGGAGCTTAAACTATTGAAAAAGAAGTGGTTCGAGAAATTGCAACCCTTTGATGACAAAGGATATAATAAGCCACTTACCCATTAAGCCAAGTATAAAGAAACCTTTAGCTTTCATAGCAAGGGTTTCTTTTTTTTTGATCGTATTTCACTCCGGATTTTATGTGTCGTAATATTATATATGTTTTGTCGCATTTTCCTACTAAAAAAGCTGTTTATTATGTGTTATTTTTATAGCAGATGTCAGAATAACATATATACGGGAGGCACAAGTAAATGACCATTAGAATTGGTAAGCTCAGCTATTGGCATGTGCATGCATGGGATTATACCAAGCAAGCTCAGGAGCATGAAGATACCGTATTAGCTGCAGTTTGGGACGAAAACGTAGAGCGTGGGAACAAAGCTGCGGAAAGCTTGAATATTCCTTTTTTTGAATCACTGGATGATCTGCTTGCGCAAGAGGATATAGATGCCGTTATCGTGGATGCACCAACGAATATGCATAGAGACGTAATCATGGCTGCGGCCAAAGCGGGTAAACATATTTTCACAGAAAAAGTTATTGCCCCAACGTTAAAAGAAGTTAACGCAATCATCGCAGAAGTTAACGAGAACAAAGTGAAGCTAACGGTCTCCTTGCCTCGTTTAAATGACGGCTATACATTAACTATTCAAGAGATTCTAAGTCAGGAACTGCTCGGCAAGATTACTTACGTTAGAGTTCGCTTATCCCATAACGGAGCAACGGAAAGCTGGCTTCCTGATCATTTCTTTAGCTTGGAGCAATGTGGAGGCGGAGCTTTGATTGATCTGGGCTGTCATCCCATGTATTTGGCGAAGCTTTTCTTAGATCAAGATGTGACTGGGGTAAGTGCTAATTTTGGTTATGTAACCGGTAAAGAAGTGGAAGATAATGCCTTAGTGACACTATTTACGGATTCAGGAGCGATTGGTGTGGTGGAGGCTGGTTTCGTGAATAGTCATTCGCCGTTTACTATCGAGGTGCATGGAACTGAAGGAACGCTGCTTTACGGAACACCAGAGAATAAGCTTCTTCTTAGAACGAACAAATCCACAGATAAAGAAGAAGGCTGGAAAGAAGTAGCCCTGCAATGCAATCGTGAAAGCGCCTTCCATCAATGGGTTGATCATATTCAAAATAATACACTTGCCACTCAAAATGTTGAAATGGCAGTTGAGCTTACCAGATTAATGGAGGCGGCGAACCGTTCGGCTAAAGAAGGCTGTGTAATTCCGATTGGGAGGACTTAACGTTGAGCAGCTTTCCCTATGAGATGATGTTTGAGAAGCAGGACATGCTTGAAAGATTGGATATCACGATTTTATGGGGACATTACGAGATTACAGTGTTTAGATTTCATTTGACATCTTTTCCACCGGGCAGAGTAGTCGAGTTCCATAATCATTCTGAATTTGAATTTCATTTCATTCCGCGCGGGAAGGGAGAAGTCATTCTTGGGGATCAAAAATATCCTCTTTCAGAAGGAATGTTCTATCTAACCGGACCAGGTGTTATGCATCGTCAAGAGGCAGATGCTGATGAATCCATGGAAGAGCTATGTCTGCATGTTGACATCAAGAAGAGGATCAGGGATGATGCTGATCTTTGGGAGGTTGCGGAAGCTGAGACCTGTGTGGAGAAGCTGAAGTGTTTACCTTTGGTCCCAGCACAAGACTATCACGGGGCTATGAAGTGTTTTCGAGAAGCGTACGAAGCATGCGATGGGAAGTTGACCGGATATTATACTTCAATTAAGCATCTTGTGATCAGTATTTTACTAAAGGCCGTTAGAGCGTATGATTCAGGCGGGATCCGCACGGAGGCGCCGGTTAGAGATATGCTGACTTACCGGTATCAATACGCAATGCAATATATGGAAGCGAATTATTCAGGAACGGTTACCTTAGAAAATGTTGCGGAAAAGCTAAATATTAGTTCAAGGCAGCTGCAGCGGGTGTTTAAGCAAGTAAATGCAGAACAATCATTCAGTAGGGCGCTTGAGGATATTCGATTGCAAGCGGTCTGCCGCAAGCTTGAAGAAAGCAATTATCCGATAGAACAAATCGCACAATCGGAAGGGTTTACCAATGCTACCTATTTGCATATTGTCTTCCGCAAGCGGTTAGGCATGACACCGGCAACTTATCGAAACAGCAAACAAATCCATTAGAGGTGAGGGTGAAGGATATGAGTAAGGTTTTTCGTGTAGGGATTATTGGATGTGGTGGTATTGCGAATGGCAAACATCTTCCAAGCTTGAGCAGACAAAGTAAGGTTGAGATCGTGGCTTTTTGTGACATTATTAAAGAACGTGCTGAAGAAGCAGCGGAGAAATACGGAAATAATAAAGCTACTGTCTATACGGATTACACTGAACTATTAAAAGATCAATCCATTGATATTATTCATGTGCTTACGCCTAATGATGTCCATGCGGAAATATCAATCGCTGCACTAGAAGCCGGAAAACATGTGATGTGTGAAAAACCAATGGCTAAGACGGCGGTAGATGCCAAACGAATGGTTGAAGCAGCGAAACGTACAGGCAAGAAGCTGACCATTGGATATGACAACCGGTACAGAGAGGACAGCTTATATTTGAAAAAAGCCTGTGAGTCCGGAGAGCTTGGTCATATTTATTTTGCGAAGGCACATGCCATCAGACGAAGAGCCGTACCGACCTGGGGAGTATTTCTTGATGAAGAGAAACAAGGAGGCGGTCCGCTTATCGATATCGGAACTCATGCGCTGGACCTAACCCTTTGGATGATGGATAACTATAAACCAAAAGTTGTGCTGGGCACTAAATATCATGAACTTTCACAAAAAGAAGAAGCCGCCAACGCCTGGGGACCGTGGGACCCTATAAAGTTCACCGTAGAGGATTCAGCCTTTGGAATGGTCGTAATGGAGAATGGTGCAACAATCATGCTGGAAGCGAGTTGGGCTCTGAATTCACTAGACGTACATGAAGCGAAATGCAGCTTAAGTGGGACGGAAGCAGGTGCAGATATGAAGGACGGACTTAGAATTAACGGAGAGAAATTCAGCAAGCTGTACACCAATAAAATTGAGCTTGGGGCAGGCGGTGTTGCCTATTATGAAGGAAAAGCTGAAAGTGCTCCGGATATAGAATTAAGAAAGTGGATTGAAGCGATTGAACAGGATAAAGACCCGGTTGTAACTCCTGAACAGGCTTTTGTCGTTTCGCAAATATTGGAAGCTATTTATGAATCGGCGCAGACCGGCAAGGCTGTGTATCTGGATTAGATTTTTGACAACTATAGCGATTTAGAGTAATATCCACTTGTGATTTAATTATAGGGATCCGAGACAAGACTCTCTCTTTACCGGGAGAGTTTTTTTGTTTTTTTACTTGTTTAGACTCTGGGTAATAGGGGTGGAAATCGTGGATACTGTTGATCGCAATCATGTGCTTATTGTGGAAGATGACGATAATATTAGACGTTTTATATCTATAAATTTAACGAATAATGGGTTTGTGGTTAGTGAAGCTGCTTGTGGAGAAGAAGCATTGCAGAGCTTTGAGGTGAGCCGTCCAGATGTTATGGTTCTGGATATCATGTTGCCTGATTCTAATGGGTTCGAAATATGCCGAAAGCTAAGAGAGAAAGACGCTGGGGTCATCATCATTTTCTTAACCGCACGTGGACAGGATTTGGACAAAATCAATGGCCTTGAAATGGGTGCTGACGATTACATTGTTAAACCTTTTAATCCATTAGAATTGGTAGCACGTATTAAAGCTATTTTGCGCCGTACAGAATCCGCTCTAAAGCCGCAAAGAACTATACTTCAAGCTGGACCGATCCGGCTTGATTTGAACGCGAACAAGATGTTTAAGCAGGATGACAGCATTGAATTAACTCCGAAGGAATTTCAGTTGATGAAAACCTTTCTGGAGCATCCGGATACAGCACTCTCTAGAAATGAATTAATGAATCTTGTCTGGGGAGAGGATTATATTGGAGATCCCAAAACGGTGGATGTTCATGTGCGTAAGTTAAGAGAGAAAATTGAGGTTGATGCTTCTAATCCGCATTGGCTTGAGACGGTATGGGGGCTCGGTTACCGCTTTAGAAAGGATGGTTGAAGAATGGGGATTCAGAAAAGATTAGTAGGAAGCTATTTTATACTCATTTGTCTTACTGTGCTCATTCTTGAAATCATTCTTAATGTATCTGTGCGATATTATTATTTTCATAACATAGAGGAAACCTTGATGAATCAAGCAGAGCTATCGGCTTCTTTTTTTCAGCAATACTTTGGGGACCAGGATCTGGAGGAACAATCGGATAGGTTACTGAAGGGTTTTGCGAGTCATTCTGATGCACAGGTGCAGATTATTAATGTTGAAGGCTGGCTGTTGCAGGACTCAAATGGACTTCAAGGCGATCTAACTATGACTGAGTACATAGATGTACAAGCAGCAATAAAAGGGCAGCCCGGCAGTTGGAAAGGTGCGGACCCTAACACAGAGGAAGCAATTTACGCGGTATCTTATCCCTTGCAGGCTAATGGAAACATCGTGGGGGGAGTCAGATTTATCACGTCCTTAACGGAAACTATACATACAGTTAAACATATTACGGTTTTACTGATCGGGGTGGGGATAATCGTTATTGGCATTGTCACCTTACTTGGATTATTGCTGTCTTGGACCATAACCAGATCAATTAAAGATCTGAAGCAGGCAGCAGACCAGATGACCGAAGGAGATTTCAGCATCAGAGTGCATAAGCGCTATCAAGATGAGCTTGGTTCATTGGCGGATACGTTAAATATGATGGCAAGCCGAATCTCCAAGAGTGAACAGCTTAAGAATGATTTTATTGCTTCCGTATCCCATGAACTGCGAACACCCTTGACCTCGATCAAAGGTTGGGCAATTACCTTAAAGGCGAGTGAGGTGAGTAATCAACCTCTGTTTTATGATGGGCTTGATATTATTGAATCCGAAAGTGACAGGTTAACTCATATGGTGGATGAATTGTTGGATTTCTCTAAGTTGGATAACGGAAGAATCGCCGTTCACTTCACATCAGTGGATCTAACAGAACTGCTGCAGCATATCGGCAGACAACTTACCCCTAGAGCGACCCGACAAGGCATCTCACTAGAAGTGAAAATAGAAGAACATCTGCCAGTAATTCAAGCTGACGAGAATCGTTTGAAGCAAGTCATGATTAATCTCATTGATAATTCAATCAAATTTACTGGTTCATCAGATCGGATTTTAATCAGCGCCCAAACGGTTCCAGGGAAAGTCGTGATTTCTGTAGAGGATACAGGCTCAGGTATCGCAGAGACGGATTTAGAGAATGTGCGGCAAAAATTTTACAAAGGGGATCAACAGGCTTCGGGCAGCGGCTTGGGATTATCCATCTCGGAACAGATCATTAAATTGCATCATGGAGAGCTGCGAATAAGCAGCACTTTAGGCAAAGGAACGATTGTCCAATTTGACTTACCGATAGAATAAGAATTCAAATTTAACTATTTCATAACCACTTTCATCTCTTTCACAGATAAAATACTATATATGCGGACAAGCGAGGAGTCGATGATCCAAATGCCGGGCAAATTCATAAAAATTGGTACCCTGTTTACAACTTTATTTTTGCTCGGAGGATGCGGAGTCCCGGCAACACCCGGAGAGCTGATTAAACCTCCATCATCAGAAGCAAGCCTGCAGCGAGACAAAACGAGCCAGGAATTTATTAAGTGGCTTCCAGACAAAGCTCAATTGATAACTCCGATGAAGGGACAAGAGGATAATGCCATCTCTTTTGGCGATATGGATGGAGACGGAATTGACGAAGCTGTGGTTGTGTATGAGTACAGTAAAAACAAAGGATATACTATAAAAGCAATGTTGTTGAGGCAGGAAAATGAAGCTTGGCAGAAGATTTCCGAGGTTGAGGGGTTTGGGTATGGTCTAGATTATGCCGGATTCTTTGATGTTGATGAAGATGGCCATAAGGAGCTCGCGCTGGGCTGGTCATTGGGTGAGGCTGGGAATGGTCTGGATATCTATACGCTAAGTGAAGATAAACTGAAGCTGTTATCGAAGAAAGCGTATCAGGGCAAATTTGATCTGAGGTAATCATTCAATTTAATCATCCGTAGCGCTTCAATGTGAAAAAAAGAAGTAAAAGTGCTCAGCGGATTATTTGTAATGCCCATTTTCATGCATATATCACGTACACAACAAGAAAACTACAGAAATTAAATAGAGGTTGTTTTATGCTCATCTCTACCAAAATTGCAAAGCTGGACAGATCCGTACTTTTTCTCACCACCTGCTTAGTTGGCGTGGGTACTGTTGCTATTTATGAAGCGACTACGGATACGCGGTTAGACGGTCTTTACATAAGTTATTTGTATTTATTTGCTTTATTTTGCCTACCCATGTTATTCATTGCTTTGGTAGATTATAAGATTCTATTAGGCAGGTTAGCGTATCTCTTTTATGGCGTGGGCATAGGTTTACTCGTACTAGTCAAGCTGGTTGGAGAAAACCTCAATGGTGCCGTGCGTTGGTTAAGCATTGGGAGCTTTCAGCTTCAGCCCTCCGAGTTGGCTAAAATATGTACGGTGCTGCTCATTGCTCATCTATTAGGTACACGAGAGGGCCAGCAGCTGCGGTTTTTTCAAGATTTAGTACCGGTTTGTTTCGTTTTTTTAATTCCTTTTATTTTAATAATGGATCAGCCCGATTTGGGTACAGCGCTCGTTTTTGCTGGCATATTACTTAGTATGCTGTGGATTGGTAACATCCGTGCTCTATATATGATTCTGATCCTTGGTGTTGTGATTATTTCGATCGGCACGATACTATGGCTGTATTATGCCAACTTCGACTTGTTATCCAAGATTGTCGAACCCCATCAATTGTCACGAATCCAAGCTTTTTTGGACCCGCAAAGCGATCCTGATAAATCTTGGCATGTAAAAAACGCAATGATAGCCATTGGCTCCGGAGGATTATCGGGCAGTGAAGGTATTTTTTTGCGAAAAGGATATATTCCATATGCGTATTCCGATTCGATCTATGTAGTCATCGGGGGGAAATACGGTTTTATAGGTTCATCCGTGCTGCTGATGCTTTATTTACTGCTCGTGTACCGAATGATCTTTATTGCGCTGGATAGTAGGGACCGTGCGGGTACCTATATTGTCACCGGGTTTATCGCCATGTTCATCTTTCAAGTTTCCGTTAATCTTGGGATGCATATTGGGTTGCTGCCCCTGACGGGGATTTCATTGCCTTTTATTAGTTATGGAGGCAGCTCATTGCTAACTAATATGATTGCGATTGGCATGGTGTTAAGTGTTAAAGTTCATAAGGATGAAAGCACTGATTGAATTAGCTATTGGAACTGAGTGGAGGAAATTATGTCTAACAAACGCAAGTGGACAACAACCCGTAAAATTCTGACGAGCATTGGTCTTGTCTTAGGCGCAGCTATTATAGGGATTGGAGTATATGCAGGGTATTTATATAAAAAGACGGATGATGCGATACAGCGTATGGCAGCTCCAGTCACCATCCAGCCCACAGCTGCTCCAGAGGAAAAAAAGGAGACGGTATCGGTTGAACCTATGATTTTTCTGCTAGCCGGGGTAGATAGTCGGGATGGCGGTGGTGGAGTAATGAATACCGATGTTCTGATGCTTGTCAGCTTCAATCCGGACACGAAGTCGACGAGTTTCTTATCTTTACCACGGGATTTGTTGCTAAAACCTAAATCGTTGCCTTCCCGCAAAGCCAATTATTATTATGCTTATCATTACATAAAAGACAAAACAGAGGCTATTCCAAATACAAAAGAGTTCTTCAGCAATTTGCTCGGTCTGCCGATTGAGCACATGGTTGTGGTGAATTTTGATGTGTTGCAGAAGACCGTGGATTTGCTTGGCGGACTGACTATAGATGTCGATATGGATATGAAATATACCGATACGGCAGATGGTACACACATCGATTTAAAGAAAGGCTTGCAGAAGCTGGATGGCAAACAAGTTCTTGATTTTGTACGGTACCGTAAATCGAATCAAGGAACGGCTGAATCCTCCGATTTCCAGCGCAATGATCGGCAGCAGCAAGTAATCAAGCAGATTCTGGATAAGCTAGGTAATTTCCAAGGCGTGTCCCAATGGGGAAATGTATTGGATATCATTGGTGAAAATGTGAAGACGGATATTCCTCAAGCAGATCTGCAGCAGTGGTTATTCAACTTCCCTAAACTTAAACCAGAGCATATTAATTCCTTACATGTGGAATCTCTTTGGAAAAGTCCGTATGTCTATGTGAATAAAGAGGATCTAAAACAAGCACTTACTACTCTGAGTACGGAAGCAGGCGTCAGCTCCGAAAGCTCATTACACTTGGAGAATGTTGGGACGGTGGATTAACATCAAAAAACTGCTCTTAGGAGCAGTTTTTTTGTAGCTTTCTGCCGGCTGTGAGTTTATGTAGAAAATAAGGTGAAAGAGTTTTTTACCTCGTATTGAGCTTCCAATTAATAGTATAATAAGAACTCGTAGGAGTTATTTCAATATGTTGTAGAGAGCTTATCCACAATAACTTTATGCGAATACATACTCATATTTTTTTGAGGAATAAGGAGATGAGAGCATGACTGTAAAAACTACAGCGGAACAAATCCGCATTATCGAATACGATTCTTCTTATGCTGGGGCGGTCGCAGAAATGTGGAACCGCAGCAACGAAAGCTGGGGCGGAGGCACTAATCAGAGAACTGAGGACAGTGTGCGCCGTGAGATGGAGATCTCGTCCAATCTTAATGCCTTTCTTGCCGTTGATGGCAAAGAGGTAGTCGGCTTCTGCAGCTTCGCCCACTACCGTCAAGATGAAGGGGCTTTGTATGTCCCGCTATTAAATGTGCGCCCCGATTATCACGGATACAAGGTTGGCCGCAATCTGATTCTGAACGCTGTTCGCCAAACAATAGAAGCGGGCTGGCCACGTCTTGATCTGTTCACTTGGGCAGGTAATACGAAAGCCGTACCGATGTATAAGAAATGCGGATTTTTTTGGGAGAAAAATGAAGATTACGTCCATCTGATGAACTTCATTCCAACTGTATTGCAAACGGAAGCACTTGCTCCTTATTTTGAAGAACTGGATTGGTATGCAGACAGTACCCGTGAACTTCCCATCCAGCCAGATGGCCGCCAGGAGCGTGGCTTTGATTTCTTTGATTATACTTGGCAAAAGGGAGAACTCTCCTTGCGGGCGGAATTCGAGAAGACTGGCCGCGGTCTGACCGCTCTTGATACACCAGACTATGAAATCTCCACGGAGATTGATGATCATGATCTTGTGTTCGGTTCGACCTACAAGATTCGCTATCGCATCAAGAATCGTTCGGCGTCTGAGCTGGCCATTGAGATCGAAGGCCAGAACGATAAAAATATCCGTTTTGCTCTATCTGCTGCGCGAACACTAGCACCAGGTGAAACGGTTATCGTGGAAGGTGATTTTGAGCTTGATTCGGTTCGGGAAGAGCAGAACGATAAGAAGACACACCCCGTTGTTTTGAGCAAGTGGATCATCGGTGGCAAGCGTGCTGAATTCCGCATTGGCGTTGCTCCTAAATTCCCACTCAAAATGAAGATAGCGCTGCCACACCGGGAACTATATCTGGGTCTTCCTTCGGAACTGTACCTTAATGTGGAGAATAATTTTGCTTCAGAAGCAGAATTTTCTTTTGATTTGCCCGAAGACGAATTCCTGATGTGGGCGGACCGTACAGTAAGCTTTACTGTTCCAGCTAAGAGTAAGGCTTCTATTCAAGTACCCTTTACCCTAAAGTCATACGGTCTTTATTCACAGGCTATTGAGGTAACGGCCGTTCCGGTTGGAGAGAAGGCAGTCACCTTCATAAGCAAGCTATCCGTTCTAATGAAGGGAACGCATGGCCGCTTTGGCGGGGAAAACGGGGATCAGTGGGTGGCTGTGAATGGCGCCTACTCTATTCATCTTAATAATACCGACAATGGAATGTGGATTGAATATCCCGGCTCGAGCCATAATTTCTGGTTGACCCATCCGAAGTTAGGCAAGCCATTCGCAGAAGAATTCTCTAAGAAACAGGCCAAAGAAGTAAAGATCTATTCTGAAGGGGAGAGTCAGGTGCTCGAAGCCCTTTACGAGTCGGAAGAATTTCCGGGTCTTGAGATAAAAAGAGTGGCTAAGCTATTTGCTAACGGAATCGCTGAGTTTTATAGCGAGGTCTGCAATACCAATAGTGACATCCTGGAAGAAGACATGTATCTGTTGACGAATTTCGGCTTTTTCGGTAAACAGCTTATCTTGCCATATCAGGGCCAATACGTGGACATGGGCGATGCTTACTCAGGCGATCCAAGTCTTTGGGACAGTGCACAAATTACGGAGAACTGGTTGTTCTGCAAGGAAGAGAACGTCACATGCGGAATCTGCTGGGATCCTTCGCTAAAATTACTTCGCCCGGAATACCCGCTTGGGCTGGAGCATAATCTTGGCCGAATCTCCGCTGGAGATGTCGTACGGACAAAAACTATGATGTTTGCTCTTAACACCTTCCTTAAGTGGTCGGAATTTCGCGCCTTTGCCCTAAAACAGCAGAATTCGGTCATACCGGTGTTGGATGACCATCTTGAGCTAACGCTCGGCGGTGGAAATCCGTTTGCGGCAGGGGCACTTCATGCCGAGCTAATCGAACGAAAGATGACACCGCTTGATGGAAGCCTTGAATTGTATGTACAGGCTGATGGAGAAGAGGAGCGAAGTGTCGCTGAGATGGAGTTGCAAAGAGGACAAAATTTGCACTCCGCAGGTTTTGAGCTCTCTACTGAGGATACAGAATCACCAGAACACAACGAATCTGGCCGTAAGGTCCGGGTCGTCTATCGCGGTGAGGACCGCATTCAAGAGCGAACAGGCCTCTGGTTTCCACAAACGGAAACAAGCGTTGTTTGTGGGATAGAAGAAGGACCTGCGGGTCCCATTTACACAGTGACCAACGGAGTTCTATCTATTGCAGCTGCTCCTGATTTCGGCAGTGTTGTGCATTCCTTGAAGCACCGAGGAGAAGAGTGGTTGGACAGCACCTTTCCGAAAGCAGAACCACGCTCCTGGTGGAATCCTTGGCATGGTGGACTCGGTGTGGGTATTTCTGGAATAGGCGGATTTAGCCGGTTGCAGGAGCCAAGAAGCGCAGCTTGGACGGAGCAGATGGATGATCACGGTAACGTCTGGAAGGGTTTGAGACTGACCACTTCGATGGAGAAGCAGGAAGCAAACCGGGGGATCACGATCAATCAGCATTACCTTATGCTGCCCGGAGTTCCTGTGCTCTGTGTGTTGATTTCAGTAACCAATGAAAGTGGAATGACGCTACCGCATTATTCGCTATCCGAGGATAGTTACTTTAAGCCTTCACCAATCTATTCGGAAGGCTGGATGGAGCTCCCAGAGGAAGGCAACTTCCCTATCGGGAAGGTCGAAGCCCATCTGGAATCCAAGGGGCTTATCCGAATCGGTGCAACTTCGCGTAAAGACATGCTGCATGTGGTGCATAGTTATCCTAATCAGAGAGCTATGTCTTACGTGAACAATAAGGTATTCACATATGGTGTGAATCACCATCTACTACTTCTGAACGGAGAAACCGCTTGGACACAGCCGACCTTCATGATCATGGGAGAGCTCGCTCTGGATCCAGAGGCAGTTCGTAATCTTATGAAGGTGACCTTTGCTAGTGCTTCTGACAAAAAGGAGACTATAAATGCCAATCATTGATATTCACATTCATCTGTCGGACATCGATAGCTTTCATCAGACAGCACTGGACCTCTCCAAAGTTGATTACACAGCTGCTGGGCTCAAAGCGGAGTTTGACAAGAACGACGTTGTTCTCGGCATTGGAATGGGGGTCACGGAGCAGACGAAGGGAGCCTTTCCTGACTCTGCCTCTCCCAATCCGATGGGTCTCGACTTGGAAGCCAGTGTACCGCCGTTCTTAATGGAATGCGTGGGCATTAATCCGAATATGCTCGGAGGAAAGGATGCTTTGGATGAGCTGGACCGAATTGAGGCACGGCTGCAAGCTCCTGAGGTAGCTGGTATTAAGCTTTATGCCGGGTACTATCATCATTACGTTTATGACAAAATCTACACGCCGATCTATGAGCTAGCGGCCAAGTATGGCACGCCTGTGGTTATTCATACCGGTGATACGTATTCGATGAATGGATTGCTTAAGTATGCGCATCCGCTTACTGTGGACGAACTAGCGTTCCAACGGCGCGACGTGAACTTTATGATCTGCCATCTAGGCGATCCCTGGGTGATGGATGCTGCCGAAGTGGTCGCCAAGAATCCAAACGTCTATGCCGATTTGTCCGGTCTCGTTGTTGGTGACCGGCCTCATTTTGAGCGGTTCATGAATGAACCCCTGTTTATGGATCATTTTCGCCGGGCGTTGGTGTACTCTGATCACTATGAAAAAATGCTGTTCGGTACCGATTGGCCACTCGCGCCTATTGACCTGTATGCGGAGTTCGTCCGCCGACTTGTGCCTGAGCAGCACTACGAGAAAGTATTTTATGAGAATGCCTTTGCATTATTCCCACGCATCCAGCAGAGAATTGCAGCGCTCTGAGCGGAGCGGGACAGTATATTTGAAGCGCAGGAAAATAATATAATTACGAACAAGCCATCCTTAGTTAGTACTAAAGGATGGCTTGTTTTTACATTTGTATGATGACCATGCCTATTTTTAGATTGAGTTTCCAAATTTTAATCTTCCTTTTCTTTACTTAACAGATCAGCTAGCTCAACCGAATTCTTATTTCTTAAATCCAGCATCTTTTCGCTATTGCTAGCTTTAATCAGGAAACCATCTTTCGTTTTAAAATCCATATAAAGGCTGAATCCGGCCACCTTTGAATTAGCGTAAGTAACAGTCATTCGATAAGTCGGTTCACCCACATCAACAGACCCGCGTACTTTTTTTACAGTTCTTATAGCATCTTCGAAGATTTGAAGGCTTTCACGGTCAGTATAAGTAATTTCTGTTGTTTCGGATGCAAGATTGACACCTACGATCTTTTGCGTGGGTCTGACTAATACAAATAATAAAATTAGTAAAATTATCAGTGAAAATGATAGAATACTAAATTTTTTCATAACCTACCTCCTTACTTAAGAATAATGCAGACCAATCACTTAGTTTCCAAAATAGTTATAAATTTCAGCTGAGTGTGTGTTGGTTATCATTGTTGGAATCTTATAAAAATTCCTAGGGTTCTATTTATTATTTGCTACTGGACTTGTGAAACCTTTATTAAAACAATAAACGTCTAAGAATGTATACATATTTTAGAAATAATGTGCTTGCTTTTTAATTACACGTTTGTATAATGAATGTATTACACAAATGTATAACAAGGAGAAATAGGGATGAATAACAAAATCAAACGCTTGCCAGATGCTGAACTGGAAATTATGCTGGTGATTTGGAGAGCCGAGAGTTGGGTTAGCTCCTCTTATATTTTGAATCAACTGGGGGATAAACGTAAGTGGGCGCTTGCTACTTTGATGACAGTGCTGTCACGGCTGGTTGAAAAAGGCTTTCTATCTTGCGAAAAAGAAGGGCGGAGCAACCGTTATCTCGCTGCAATTTCTGAGACAGATTATAAAGAGAGCGAAGGGAAGTCTACGCTTGAAAAGCTGTTTGGCAACTCTGTGCAGGATATGGTGATGTCCTTATACAACGGGAAGGCGATTGATAAAAGCGATCTTGCTGAGTTGCGGGAACTGCTCGATAGAGTAGATAAGGAGGAATCCTGATGATAACAGGTCTTTTTACAGATTTTCTGGTTATCTCTGTGACCATAAGTTTAGTTATTATCGGCTTAATCACATTAACTCCCTTGTTAAGAAAACATTATTCGGCTAAGTTGAGCTATTGGATATGGTTGATCCTAACCCTGCGATTATTGTTGCCATTCAACTTTTCCTTTACCAATCCTCCTGTGGCGATTCAGCTACCCGAAGGTCAGGCCATAGCAACTGTCTTTCAAAGCTCAGTGTCCCAGAATTTGCAGGCGGATACGTCAGTAATCTCTCAGCCGGTCCAGACAGGGGATGTAAGCCATATCCCTTCTATAACTAATATCTTAGCGTACATCTGGGTTACTGGAGCTGTGCTTTTTTTAGGGTATCATTTGCTTAGTTATTTCTTTTTCAGAAAACAGGTATTACGTTGGAGCAGCCCTCTTCAGAGAGAGGATATGTTCTCCAAGCTCAAACAAGTCGCTAAAGAAATGCATGTAACACCCGCCATTCCGGTTCTGATAAGCAGTAAAGTTCCGAATCCGATGCTAATGGGTTTTTACAAGCCAACACTATTCTTGCCGCATGATCAATATAGTGAGGAAGAGCTGGAGTTTATCTTAAAACATGAGCTGGTCCATTACAAAAGGCATGACATCATATATAAGCTGTTGCTACTGATTGTGCAGGCAGTGCATTGGTTTAATCCATTGGTTTGGTTCATGGCACGCGAAGCTGTCCGCGAAATTGAAATTTATTGTGATGACACCGTTGTACGTAAGCAAAATGCAGCATATCGAAAGAAATACTGCGAAGCTATTTTATCGGTTATGCAAAGTAATGCTACTCGGCATGTAGCTTTATCAACGAATTTTGCAGGAGGAAAACACTCGATGAAGCAGCGATTCGGCAGTATTTTAAATATGAAAGAAAAACGAAATGGAGTAGGCGCATTTCTTGCGGTCTTAATAGTGGTTGGTGTAACAGCAGTGCTAGCAGCCTGTACGAACCTAACCGGACAATCTACAGATACGGCGCTCAAACCAGGTACTATTTATTCCTACAGCTCTAGTGGAGAACAAGTTGTTGTGCATGACGCTGGGAATGCGTATTCCATGGACGAGGATGGTAATGTCTCTGTCTCCTATCGGAAAGGGGAGATCCAAGCGCCAACACCTTTAAAACTTGATACGACTGGAACAGAAATGGGGATGGGGAGAGCGGATACCGGATTTTATATCTCCGAGGACAAAACTGCAATTGTATATGGATTTGCGAATGGTAAAGAATCCCCTCTACATGTATTAATCAGCGATGACATGGGGAAATCGTGGAATAACTACAACATTGAAGGTGCTAAGGGGTATGATGCCAAGTTCATCGGGTTTACTGACAAGCAAAATGGTTGGATCGTCTCCGGAGGTTCTGCAGGCGTGGGACGTTCGCTAAATTATGTATACCAGACCTCTGACGGCGGGAAGACATGGACGGAGCTTGGAAATCCTAACGATTTATACGCGGAAAGTTTAGCCGGGGCAGGGTTTTCTAACAAGGATATCGGATTCTTGGGGTTCAGATATTATGAAGATAATGGGCCTGTTATTTATTGGACCAAAGATAAGGGTAAGTCATGGGAAAAGCTCGTGGTATCCCTACCGGAAACCTTTAATGAATATCAAAAAACGCCGCTTTCACCTATTTTTAATGGAAAAGAAGGATTGTATCCTATTCTGCTCAGCAAAGAGGGCAAAACTGTAGGTACCATCTATCTGTCGAGTAAGGACAACGGCCTGAAGTGGACGTATGATTCAGCATATGATCAATTGGGCGATTCTAAATAAGAGCAAGTGGAGCAGGGGGTGGTCTACAAAGATCCCGCCCCTTTTTTATATGGAGGGCTGACGATTTTAATATGTAGTGGCTTTTAATTGTATTTCGTACAGCTATTTTCGCTCGAAAAACTCGCTCCTGAAGATAGTTGTATTTTGTACACCTATTTTTTAGTTTTTTGCCGCTAAAGCTGATAACTGTGATTTTTAATTGTATAGAATACAGTTAAAGTGAGAAGTTAGCCTTTTACAGACGAAATAAGTGTATAGAGTGCAGTTATCTCATAGGTTGCATAAAGTTACAGCGATTTTTCTCCGAGGGTTGCCCAAAGAAGACCTTAAAGTCGGATAGCTACGATTTATCATTATCTGCTTAAACTTCCGCTACAAACCAAAAACACCAGGCAGAGCTTCTCCAATAATCGGATAATCAATGCCTGGTTGTCTTTTTACTATTTTTTTAATAACGAGACTTTATTTGAATCTATCATCATCTGCTTTAGTATAACGCCTCGTCACCGATAAAAGAGGAATAAATTACTTTTTCCAGCCTCCACCGCTATGTGAGGAGGACTCTACATAGTCTACGTTGATTTTGCCAGTGCTCGTTCCTACCTCAGTGTTGAAATTATATTGTCGCAGGTTCCAATCATCGAAGGTTCCCTGCCAGTCATTATCTACGATGAAGGTGTAACGTGTTGTGGCGGAATTAGTGCCTCGAATATGAGAGCAGACTGCTCGTGATCCGTAGATACCCATTTTATAGCCTTTGGAATTTTTAGTACTGCTGTCTAGCACTGATTTTATGCCTTGAAAATAAGGTACTATATTGTTTGTGATTTCGGTAGAGGTCATATCGCGGTCTATGGCAAAATAAATCGGAGTGCTGCTGGTTTGTCCCAAATCACTTGCTAAGCCTACAGCCGTTTCAGCATCTTTAACACCATTGGCTTTCGTAAAATGATCGAGCGATTTGCTGATTTGATAAAGGGATATGATATATAATCCCCCATCTGAAATCCGTGTAATCTCAGCTGAGGTGAGACCATCCTGATATCCTTCGACGCGATTCAAATATCGGCAAACGAATGTGAATTTATTATTTTTAAGTGTAGTTAATCTTGCTGCTGTTACATTTGTAGCTGTATCACAACCTAAAGCCATTGTAATTGCCTTCTTTCAATTATTTTGTTTAAGGTTTGGCGCCAACCTCCCTATCAATATATGAGAAAACTTTCACATATTCTTGGGGGAACCACGAAATGAGAGAAAAAGAGGCAGATTGAGAGGATTAATAGAAGGAGAGACTTTGATCGCTTATTTTACTTTCATTATGGATGGAGGCGGGAAAGGTACGAGCGCTGCACTAGTAAATGATGGGATTACTTATGTATCAGCTAGTCACTGGGAAGCGGCAGGGTTGAAGGTTGTATGGGATAAATCGCATCAAAGAGCGGAGTTTACTGGATGGGGAAAAAAAATAGCCGTTCGTATTGGAAGTAAACAGGGGGTTTATATCTAACAGATTCCGCAGGACAAACTCGCTTGCTAACGAACCTTGGTTCGCAGTTATTCGATGCTGTTCAGTTCGATTTTCAGAAGACGCCGAAAGGTCTAATCTATCTAACCGTAACAGATGTTTACGGAGAACCACATATCAATAATAAATGGTATACGATGATTATTAAGGATGGAATGGTCATTCGCCAGGAATGGACGAGGATTTTCTGCTGATTAGGTCCAATCAACAAGGTTTCCTCATGATGATAGATCGCAAAACAAGTGCCAAAACATTGTTGTACAAGGCACTTCTTGACGTAAAGCAGCAAAAATATGCCGAAACAAACGACCTTCCTTTTTTTGGAGATAACCTGAAGTTCCTGAAAAGAGAAGGGGATGCCCTGCTTTTTAATAATGAATATGTACAAGACGGTAAGGTTTATAAGTTTATGCTGGACGGTTCATAATGGGGAGGCTGAGTGGCGTCTCCGCAGGTTATCATAGTAAGATTTGATCCCAAGGTTTAAGAACCTTGGTTTTTTTGCTAACTAGAATAGTATAAGATCATGCTTAAACGGGTCAATGATTCTCCTGGATTATAATATACATGGGGTTTGTCTGCGTTAAACGTGATAGAATCACCAGATTTTAATAGATATTCATTATCATTGACACGCAAAGACAATTCACCATCAAATACAGTGATTAATTCTTCAGTTCCTTCCATATGTGGATTGGCATCAAGGTATCCACCTTCGTCTATCTCGACTGTATAACCCTCAAATCGTTTGCTTTCATCAAATGGGAAAGATGGATACACTCGATATTTTCCGTTGTCTTCAAGCAGTGGTTGAATCTCATTTCTTAATGTTATTCTTGTGTCAGGTTTTGGGTAATCTATCAGCGTAGAAAATGAAGTTTTTAATCCATTGGCGATCTTCCAAATGGTTGTAATGGTAGGTGTTGATTCGCCTCTTTCGATTTGACCAATCATTGTTTTGCTTACTCCTGTTAATTCTGCCACCTTTTCCAGGCTTAAATCTTTACTTCTTCTAATCTTTTTTATATTCTCCGCAATGATTTGATTTATCTCTTCCACGGTAATTCTCCACTCCCTATTTACTTTATAACGACCAAGATATACAATAAAACGCACATGAGGACGTTATAACGTTCGATAAATACATTATAACATACAAAAAGGGAAGGGGAGAAATAAGTTAGTGATTGTTTCTTTGTTTTTATATGCATTTGTTGCTAGCTTTACTCCGGGACCCAATAACATTATGGCAATGACTTTTGCAAACCAGTTTGGTTTACGAAAAACAATGAAATTCTGTTTAGGAGTGGGCACAGGTTTTTTCGTGATCATATTGTTATGTTGCTATTTTAATATACTTCTGATTAATCTTATCCCAAAGATTGAATCTATTATGGCTGTGATAGGCGGAGTCTACATGTTTTATTTAGCATTTAAAATTATTACAAGTAAACATCAAGAAAATGATGGAAGTGGCGATAAACACAACAGCTTTATTGCGGGTATGCTTTTACAATTTATTAATCCAAAAGGGATATTATATGGAATCACAGTTACATCTACATTTATTCTTACCTCTCATTCTTCCTATTTTAGTTTATTGAGTTACTCTATAGTCTTAGCTCTCATAGGTTTTA
This sequence comes from Paenibacillus sp. FSL F4-0097, assembly GCF_038593125.1. Lineage (NCBI taxonomy): Bacteria > Bacillati > Bacillota > Bacilli > Caryophanales > Paenibacillaceae > Paenibacillus > Paenibacillus sp. FSL F4-0097. The sequence continues at coordinate 4,349,586 of NZ_CP151965.1, read as the reverse complement.
TGGGCACTTTTAGTTGGTGTTTATGTGGTTCTCTTTTCAAAAAAATGATATCTAAATATAGAAGTCAATTTAATATACTGATGGGATTGTTGTTAGTGTATTGTGGAGTTTCGATAGTGATAGGATGAATAAATGAAGCCTCATGTCAATAACGCCATAACATTGAACCGGCTTGATAACCTGATCCCAATGTCCAAAATAACAAGTTATCGCCACGTTTGATCAAACCATGTTCAATTGCACAATATAAGGCCAGAAAGGGACTGCTTGTGCCAGTATAGCCATATTCGTCGGCTACATAAATTATTTTATGCTGATCCAGGTTCAGCTTAGCCTGAAGTAATTTAATATTAGCCAATGTAAATTGTGAAAAACAAAAAACTTGTATATCCTCGAATGTTAGGTGATGTTTGTTCAATAATTCAACAATAGATGTTTCCGCAAATCGTACACTGTCTATTCCGCTGAATCTCCCCCAGTGTAAGTAGCGGTGTTCAGCCCCATCACGCAAAGACTTAGCCAATCCTTGAGCGGGGTACACAATTTCTTCTGTAAAACGGCTGTCCGAAAGATACCTTACGTCAATTAATCCACTCTCTGAATGGTCTTTTTCTAAAATGAGGGCTACGGCGGCATCGCCAAAAATTGAATATGTTATTGGATGTGATGGATCAGCCCATAAATTTAAAAAATCCGAACCGATAACCAACGCTCTATCTCTATCAGGATCATCGTATAAAGTACGAGCAGCCTGTTCAACCGCAATAAACATTCCTATACAATTCCCATTCAAGTCATAGCAAAGCGTATCATCTTTACCTTTGATAGCTTTGTGAATAAGCAATGAATTCGTTGGTGATAGATATTCCGGAGTTGAGCTGGAAAAAAGAATCAGGTCTATATCTGCAGATTTCAATGTAGCACCATCAATTGCTTGTTGAGCGGCATTAATCGCCATCGTCAACGAGTTCTCCTTCGTTCCTTCAATAACATGGCGGTTTTTTCTGCCTGTCTTTTTAAGAATCCGCTTAATATCTATGCCTTGCTTTTGAAAATGGTCAATAAAATATTGGTTGTTAATCACTCTTTCAGGACAATAAATGGAGACTTGTTTTATCGAGATACCTTCTAACATAGCATGATCACCCCTTGTAATAATTTTGCAATCACATTACATTAAGTAATCTAAAAGTATCTGTTTACCTAACAACGCCCGCTCATTTCTATAAGCTTGTTTGTCCAAAAAAATTTGTGATGTTATAGTTTATTATCTTAATAAAGCATAACACTAATTAGTAAAAAATTCTATAAATTCCTAAAAGTGTAACAAAATCAACGAATCTAATATATCCACTAAGATTAAGTCCACAGCAACCATGTTGCGGGTGGACTTTTTTGCTTTTTATATTTTTGAATTAGGGATGAATAAATCAGTGGTACTTTACAAAAACTTTATTCGATTAAGTCACTACTTTGCCAAATCAGGAGGGGTTCTTATTAAACCATTTATCGTTATAGTAGCGCTATTACTCGTTACTGCTTGTTCGGGTAATAACTCGGCCAACAACCAAATGACTACTCAACAAACGAAGGTTGACAATCATGCTCGTAAAACTACCTCAACGTCAACTTTAACGCAAGCATCTTCCATTTCCACGGAGAATGCAGGGAATTCAACAATTAAGACTAAACAAGTTCCTGGCGATGTAACGAAATGGCTGGATGGGTTCATCCGCACCAATCCACCTACAGGAGGCACAACAGACCAAACAACGTATCCGCAGCAGTCGGCCAAACCACAATATTCTGCAAATCCGCAACATTCTGCTGTCCCGCAGAAGTCTGCAAATCCACAACCATCCGCCAATACATCCCAATCAGTACAGCAAGTATTGGATCTGGTGAATAAAGAAAGAACGAATGCAGGCTTGAAGCCCCTTAGTTTAAATAGCGAACTTTCGAAAATGGCTTTGGCTAAAGCGCAGGATATGTATGACAACAATTATTTTGACCATCAGTCTCCTACGTATGGATCTCCGTTTGATATGATGAAAGCCTTCGGGATCTCATACAATTCAGCAGGGGAAAACATCGCCAAAGGTCAGTCGAGTGCAGAAGAAGTAATGAACCAATGGATGAACAGTCCTGGCCATCGTGCCAACATCCTGAATAGCAGCTTCACGGAAATTGGAATAGGTTACTATAACAGCGAGTGGGTTCAAGAATTTATTGGTTAGTGCGATTAAAGTAATAAACTTAACAGGGGTGTCCTAATAAGCTAAAAGTGGCTGTAGGGCATCCCTACTTTTCTGAAGTCTGCAAAATGAGATAGGGGATATTGAATCCGTATAGAACGGGTTATTTTTTGTGTTTTTTTATATGATAACGAATGAAAGTGACCAATAGAATCAGAAGAAATGGCAGGGTGTAAGCTAGGTTAGTGATCAAGGGCCATGTAATATTCACGATTTCCTCAAGCTCAGACTCTTGTGTGTAAGTCGTTACAGATAACAGCAGGCAAACAAAAGCAAGAGGGAAAACAATTAAACGTTCATCCTTCAATCTCAGAAGCTCCTTTAGTACTTTAATAAGAATAAGCAGCAGGATAGAAGCCTTGAAATAGAAGCCGATAATGAGTGAAAAACCAATCACGGATTCGATTCTTTCAATGGTTTCCTGAAAATAAATGAGTCTCGCCAACTGATATAATGAATATTTTAAGCTGCCGGACAGTGGTCCCAGTACCATAATACTGCTAATGACAGAAGCAATTAACGTCAGGGCATTGATGATGAGTGCAAGATACATTTGTTTTCCCAGTTTAGAATTGTCTTCTTTACGCACGAACGGTAAAATCATCGAAAAAACGATAAGCTCGGAATAGGGAAAGCCATAGACTACATATGCAGCGCTTAGGATAGGCCTAAATCCATCAGGCATGATGGGCAGTAGGTATTCGGGATGATATAACCCTGCTACGAGTATCCAGACTAAGATGATAAATCCGAACATTAGTGACATTAGGACGGCTGCCATGCGGGCAATCACTTCGATTCCAGCTAGAGCTGTCATCGCAATCGTTATAAAAAACATGGTATTTACCGCGTAAGTGGGCGTTTCTTTTAACATCGTACTTTTGAAAAAGGTTCCGATCTCAATTACAATTCCTGCGACATTCCAAAACAGCACACAAGTGAAAGGAATCAGGAGGACAAGGGTCAGTCCGTTTCCAAGTACGGAGCGGCTTTGTTCCACAAGCGAAAGATCTGGCGCTCGTCGGTTCAAATATAGAATGCCGGAAAGCAGAAGCATTCCTATGGCCGAGGCGATTAAGAGGGATATCCAGGCTCCGTTGCCGGCAAAGTTAGTTAATGATGCAGGGACGATGACGATTGAGGAACCGGTCATAAAGAAGAGAAACAGCATGGACATTTGGATCGAGCTAACACGTTCTTGCTTATTCATACGTTCCTCCTCATTCTTTAAGCTTATGAAATGGTTGGGTTGATCCAATGGACGATGTGCTCAGCTGGAGCCGTAAGTAAATTGAAGATGGAGTCTAAATTGGGCCATGGCTTAGCTGCAATAAAGATAAATCCGAGATAAAGTACGGGTAGTAATAATACTCCATAAACTACTCGATCGCGGATGGAGGCTTGCCTAAACCTTGGAATGTCATGGGCTAGCATAGCGGAAGCTAATAAGAGGACGCAGATTATTTTTCCCACCATAGCTACTTCTCCTTTGTTCCGAATATTGTACCTGAGTTCATTCCAGTGCTTAACACTTTGACATCAACGTTGATATCGAACTGAGTCTGGGCGAATGTATCCTTCCATTGAGGCTCTAGTTGTTTCCACAGCTGCGGATTTTTCCGGTAAATCTGATTGCCAATTCCGAGTGCGTCGATCTTTTTTGTTTTCAAAAACTTGGTTGCATGCTCAACCTGTTGTTCAACCTGAGTTATGACACGCTGCTCAAAAAGCTTCATGTCCTTATTGTTTTTTATATGTGAGCAACGTAATTCTCCGATCATCCCTTCAATAGCAATTTTTACACCGACGGATACAGAACCATTTTTCACGGTTGGAGTAAGCGTACTGTTGAAGGTAAGCACTTCAAGCGTTTCTTTTTTTCGCAGCGGTTCTTCGGTTTCATCCGGGCAAGGAAATTCTAGTACTCCATAGATATATCTATCCGTCAGCATCATGAATGCTTCTGTATCCTTTTCCTTTAGGATGTCAATCATTTTCCCGTCATGGATTACAGCCAGCCCAGATATCAATGGTTTATGATCCAAACTGGTCTTATGCAGGTAAGGGATGATGGAAGTATTGGAGGGGCTACACATTTGTATAGCCAGCTCATAGAGAGGAATCTTGGAAGTTTTTGCGGCATATAGAGCACCGCTCGTCTCCATTCTCTTATACTGTTGACCAATGGTCTGCTCGATAAACGGGTTGATATCTAAAAATGGTGCCGCAGATTGCTCAGCGATGAGAGGAAGAACGGTACCACGCGGTTCTTGATCTCTGGAGAAAAAATCAAGCACCTCCCGGATGTTCGAGGTTCTGGCTAGTTGCTCCCCGATTAATATGACACGCATATGATCCCATTTGGCTTTTCGACCAAATTTTGCCGGGATCTCCCTTATTGCTTCAAAAAAGGTTTCTCCACTTGTAACAATATTAATTCCCTTCGACGCTGGATCCCCTGCTTGTCCCATTTCTATTTTGGTGGAAGGATTATAGAAATGTGTCGTGATCACAATCCGATTGTCTTCGCTTTGGTCAATGGCGACCGCCTGCACATACCCATACTCGTCCAATTCTTTATTATCCCAGCATCCGCTAGTTAGAGTGAGTACAAGAAGGGAAATTAGTATGGTAGTAAGTCGCTTCACTATATCTACTTCCTTCCTGAAGTCTTTTTATATAGGTGTCGATTCCGTGGTGAATGAAGCAGCAGTCTTCTCGGAAGTAGAAAAATAGAATCACGTACTCTTTTGAGATCTAGCGGAGCTAACGAGTCTAAATACGGTTCTCCTAAAGAGCGCAAGGTAGCCAGATGGAGGTAAATTAGAATAAAACCGACCATGATGCCAAGTCCTCCGAACGTTGCCGCGAGAATCATTAAGGGAAACCGTAAAATCCGCAGCGCAATTGCCATATTGTATTGAGGTAGCGCAAATGAGGCAATGCCCGTCAAAGCGACGACAATGACCATGACCGGAGAGGCAATCTGCGATTGAATAGCCGCTTGTCCAATGACCAATGCTCCAACGATACTGACGGCCGATCCAATCGGTCTGGGTAAGCGTATGCCCGCCTCTCTCAAAAGCTCAAAGAAAAACTCCATGATCAAAGCTTCAACCATAGCCGGAAAGGGGATTCCTTCGCGTGTGTTTAGAATGGCAAGCAGCAGAACCGTGGGAATTAGTTCGGAATGGAAGTTGGATAAGGCAATATAGGTACTGGGTAACAGCAGGGCGATGATGAAGGCAGCGACCCTAATCAATCTTATCAATGATGAAAAAATGGTTCGGTAGTAATAATCTTCGCTATTCGTAAAAAACTCCATGAAATTCCCGGGACAGATCAGAATGGAAGGACTTCCGTTAACCATAGCAATAATCTTCCCGTCTAGCAGAGCTGTTATAGCTGTATCCGGTCGTTCTGTGTAGCGGACTTGTGGAAATGGTGAGTAGAGAGAATCACCGATCCACTCTTCGAGATAGGAGACGTCAAGAATTTCTTCCTGATCAATACTTGCTATACGTTGTTTGAATTGATTTAATGCTTCTGGTTTCACCACTCCATCCAGATAACCATAGGACAACGTTCTTTGAACCTGCTTACCAGAGGTAAAGAACTCGAACTTAAGATTAGTAGATTTTAGCAAACTACGAATAACACCTATATTACGCTCTAAGCTTTCTATAAAGCTGACGTGGGGACCTTGAACAGTAGGCTCTGAAATGGGCTCAGAGGTTTGGCGCTGTTCTACATCAAAGGCATAATAGGCAACGGCTTTTTGCCAACCTGTAAAGAAAAGGACAACTTTCCCATCAAGAATCCCCTTAATGGCTTGACCGATATTGTCCATTAATTCAAGCAGCGGTGATGAAACACCATTTTTTTCAAAATATGAGATGACATCTTCAACGGTTACGTCCAAGGTGGGCCCCAGCTCATGCGGAACTATATTTTGCAAGACATCTTTAAAATAATTTGTAGGGTCAGACTTAGTAAGTGTATTGAAATAGACGGATGAGGCTTCATACTTAAGATCCGGGCCATAATGCCATGGAATAACCTTTAGGTCTGAGCAATTGGCAAAACAGTCATTAATAATCTGCAAGTTGTCTTCGAGAGACGCAGAGATAGCATGGGAAAAAAGATCCTTCATTGAAAGCTCATTTTCGGCTTCGATTTGAGGGGGCACCTTAGGATTAGACGGAGGCGTCTTGGCGTTAAAAAATTTCCGCATGCAATTCTCCTTAAATAAATTAGATGTTAAGTGTGATTTTTATCTTCTCCCTTATTTAGGAATTTATTCGGAAGATAGAGATAGATCAAATTCTTCGCAAAATGAACAATTGGAACTGGCTCATGGAGGAGTTGCGATGTTATAATGAACATAATTTTTTCAGGAGGTGCTCCTTGTGACCCATTCCATTCGTTTATGGTAGTCCGTGGTGCAAGACAAGTGGACTCATTCATTTTTTTGAGATAAGGAAATGAGTTTATTTGTGATGTGCCTGTTTCAGTGTGCCTATGCTCATGGAATGAGTTTATTTAAGTTTTTAATCAAAGGAGATGACCTTATGCAAATACAATGGAAAAAAGCCTTCGCCCTTATTTTTAGCGGACAGATTTTCTCGATTCTCACGAGTTCGATGGTTCAATTCGCGGTGATCTGGCACTTGACGGAATCGACAGGGTCAGCGGCAGTTTTGATGATTGCTGGGTTGGCAGCGTTTTTGCCGCAAGCGGTCTTGGGTCCTTTCGTAGGGGTTTGGCTGGACCGTTGGAATCGTAAAATAACAATGATTATTGCTGATAGCGCAATAGCGCTTTTCAGTCTGATATTAGGTATTTATTTCATGTGGGGGGAACCGGGACTTGGTTTTGTGTATGTCATTCTGAGCTTGCGTTCGGCGGCTTCGGCCTTTCATGCCCCGGCTTTTCAGGCGGCTGTTCCGTTGATTGCACCTGAAGAAGAATTGACAAGAGTCGCGGGCTGGCAGCAGATGGTGTTCTCTTTCTCGAATGTAATTGGTCCTGCAATTGGGATAGCGGTTTACTCGGCAACTTCGCTTGGGGCGGTATTGCTACTCGATGTGGCCGGGGCTTTGATTGCGAATCTGATGCTGTTCATGGTGAAGATCCATCAGCCTAAAGTGCAGGCTACAGCTGCGCCGTCTTTCGTTCAAGAATTCCGTTTGGGTTGGAACGCACTCATTCAAGCGAAACCCATTGTGTTGATTACGGGGGCTACTGCGGTGTTTAGTATCGCATTTATGCCGCTGGCGACACTGTTTCCTTATATGACTTTGTCTCATTTTGGCCGTGGAGGATACAGTGCCAGCCTGGTGGAAGCGGTGTTCAGCATCGGGATGATTTTAGGTGGTCTGCTATTGTCGATGTTCTCATCAAAATGGAGCGACATTAGCTATATGAGCGTAGGTCTGCTAGTCATCGGTCTTACCTGTGTGATCAGTGGTTTGATTGGTCCGAATGCATTTGTGATCTTTGCCATTCTCTCGTTCTTCATGGGCAGTGCGGCACCCTTCTTCAATGGTCCCTTCATGGCGATGATCCAGCGTTCTTTTGAACCCGAGATGCTTGGGCGTGTCATTTCACTTGTGACCAGCATTATGATGTTGTCTTCGCCAATTGGACTGCTGTTGGCAGGACCTGTAGTGGATCGATACGGAGTGCAGCTATGGTTCCTCGGTTCAGGAATTGTGGTGATGCTGACCGCTCTGTTTATTTTCATCCAGTTTCGGCGACTGGCGTCCGCGATTCCGATGAATTGATTAGGGTAAAAACTTTCCTATGAAAAGAGTTTATTGGCCGGTCCGAGAGGATCGGCTTTTTGGCGGTTCTTCATATTTTTCCAAATTATAATATGATAGAATTACGTTCACTTGGAGGGATACATAATATGAATCTTAACATTGCTATCTGTGACGATCAGAGGCAAGATGCCTCGCGGTTGGAAGAATTACTCAAGAAGCAGATGACTAGCCTGCAAGGGATGACCGCCTCTATTGAGATTTATGAATCAGGCCAAACCCTGCTTCAGACAATGACGTCTACCGCATACGATATAGTTTATCTGGATATGGAGATGCCCGAGTATAACGGTATAGAAGTTGCAGAGAAGATCCGGCTCAAAGATGCCAGGGTATTAATTATTTATGTCACCAGCCATACAAGTTATATGAGAAGAAGCTTTGCGGTTCATCCCTTTCGCTATTTGCTGAAACCTATTGATGAACATGAACTGCAGACCGCCACAGTCAAAGCCATTCAGCTATGCTTGCAAAGAAACAATGTGCTGACATTCTCAATCCATCATATGAGCTATAATTTAAGGGTAGATGATATTATGTATATCACGGTAGAACGAGGTAAAAAGTTGGTCCTTTATACTGAACAAGAGACTTACTCGTATTATGGCAAACTGGGAGATTTGGAAGGACAGCTGGGATCACATGATTTCTGTCGCGTACATACGGGATTCCTAGTAAATTGGGTGCATGTTCGTTCTTTAAGCAAGGAACTTATTCAGCTGAAGAACGGGGTGGAACTTCCAGTCAGCCGCAGTAAAAGCTCTGATTCTTTACGGTCATACCATGCCTTTATAGAAAAGAGGCTCTTAAGATAAATGTCTTTCATCCGGGTGATTAGTCCTTACTTTTTTGGTGTATTTATGCTCATCCTTATATATGTTCCGCAAGGGGTCACATTTTATATTTTTCTCAAGAAATTTCTAATCCTGAACAGGAGCAAAAAGTCATTTATAGGCTGTCTTATTATCTTTTATATGGTTAAATCGCTTACTGCTGCTAGCTTATCTCTAGTTGACTCGGTCATCCTTCACCTGATTGTGTATAGTCTGATTACAATTGTTTATTTCCGCGGCAGTGTGCTACAAAAGCTGTTCTTTAGCAGTTTCTATACAGTGTTTACGGTTGTTATTGAAATGTTGGTATGGTATGGGATTCAGCATATCCCGCTCAATACCGGTGGAATAAATGAAGCTAATTTTTTGTGGTTATCTTTTTCTTTCCTATTTGTTATCTTGCTAAGCATCATGTTATGTCTGCTATTGTTGCGGTTATTCAAAGTGGACACCACTACGTTATTGTCGAATCAGGATTGGGCTGTGTTGAATCTTGTTTCGGCGGGTTCTTTGCTTATTATTATTGTGAATCTGAGACATTCCAGTGATAAACCTTTTAATATTCCGCTTGATTTTGTATTCATCCTGCTTGGGATTCTTGTAATTAATGTGGCTGTAATGTTTATATATCAAAAGTTAATGAAACGGATGCAGATCGAATTCCATAATCATGTGCTTCAGCAGCAAGTGAAGGATTACACGAGTAAACTGAAAGATAATCAGGAAGCACAGCGTTTGCGGCATGATCTGAATCATGTGCTGATCCTTATTCATTCTCTGCTGGATGAAGGCGCTTTAGAAGAAGCCAAGCGATATATTGCAGAGGTTGCTTCGACACAGGAGGCGGGAGAAAAGTTTATTTCTTCTGGAAATATCGCTATTGATGCCATTTATAATGAGAAATTCGCAAAAGCTGAGCTACATCAAGTTACAATGCAATCTCATTTTCGCATCCCGCAGGACCTGTCACTTGCAGGCAAAGAGGTTGATATTGCAATTATTCTAGGCAATGCATTAGATAATGCAATTGAAGGGGTTCAGAGATTACCAGAGTCAGAGCAGAATGTTATTGAGCTGGAAGTAATTTATACCGAAGGGTTATTGGTGATTTCTTTAAAGAATCCTGCATCTCTGCTTACAGAGGACGGGCAGGGCTCTTTTTTGTCCAGCAAGCGGAACTTTGGGAGTAGAGGGTTCGGAATCGAAAGCATTGAGTATGCGGTTCAACAGCTTCAAGGAAGCGTCAGTTTCAGATATGAGAATGGGCAGTTCATGATGTTGGCGGTATTACCACTGCCTGAGTAGCAATCCGAAACCAACTACTCCACCTAACCTGCAAGTTACGGTCTCTTCCCGCGGGCAAGCAGCGGTCCATGATATATTGAGGCTGTTCTTATTAAAGGGAGGGTATTCCGTTGACATTGTCATTGCTCATCAGTGCAGTCCTTCAGCTCATCTTATTCAGCATCATTCCCTATACATACTGGTTTTTTACAAGCAGAACAACATCATCCTTTGCCATGTGGATTGGCTGGAAGAAACCCCAATTGATTTCTAGGAAGCAGTTCATACTATGTTTTATACTTACGATGACTATATTCACCAGTCTGGGAATGCTTACAGCAATCTACATGCTGGATAGGAATACTTTGGCCAGCTCACAGTTTTATGGTACAGGTCTTAAAGGTTTGATTCCGGCATTGATTTATTCTTGGTTGCAGACTAGCTTGTCCGAAGAGATTCTGTTCCGCGGCTTCATTGGAAAACGGTTAAGTTCGAAATTCGGATTCGGAATTGGAAACTGTGCTCAAGCTTTATTATTTGGTGTCGTACATGCTGTGCTGTTATACAGTAGTGCCGGATTTTTGAATTCTGCTGTTGTAATGCTTCTTACGGGTCTTGTGGGTTGGAGTATCGGAATATTGAATGAGAAGTTATCCGGCGGTTCGATCATTCCAGGTTGGGTCCTGCACGGGCTGACTAATCTGATTTCCTCCATTTTTATGATGTATCAATGGATGTAGCGATCAAAGTTTTTAGAGAGTACATTTTAAAAATATGGTAAACTAAAAAAGTCTTAAATTATAAGATTAAAGTTTATATACCATTTTTATTGGGAGGTAGATATTATGAAAAACAATGTCAGCTTGCAAAATTATATGGGGAAAACGTTTAACTGATCAAGCGTGTTAGCGTTCCCCACCATTCGAAAGGGGAAAATCATTTGAATCAGGTATTATTAATCATCGATGCACAACAAGAATTAATGGATGGAAACGAAAAGGAAAGTGCGGTATTCAATAAAGAGCAGCTTATCCGGAATATTAATAAAGTGATTGAACAAGCAAAAGAAGCCAATGTCGAAGTTGTGTTTGTTAGGGATCTTGATGTCGCTGAAGGAACAGGTGCAGGCTTTCAAGTGCACAATGAAATCAATAGGTCTGTAAATGCCAAAATCTTTGATAAGCTGGCAACGAATTCTTTTCACGGAACTGAACTGCTACAATATCTGAAAGATCAGCAGATTGAGCATGTGGTCATTATGGGATGTAAAACTCAACACTGCATCGATACTGCGGTTCGGACGGCTACGGTTAGCGGCATGGATGTTACATTGGTCGGAGATGGTCATTCTACAACGGGCAATGATGTTTTAAGTGCAGAACAAATCATCAAGCATCACAATAAAACATTACATGGGCACTACAATGTCGAACATTTTTCTATGGTCAGAAGTTCCGAAGAAGATTTGTTTCGCCCAACGCATGACTCTTATAGATAATAATTCAGAGGCGGCACTTAAATGTGCCGCTTTTTGCTGTTTTGCATTACCTCTGATTTTCCTCACCTATTCTGATAGACATATTCGCCTAAACCATTTCCATCCCATCTTTATGGGATTGTTCTTGCAAGGGATCTACTTATAATTGTTAGTAATTCTTAAACAATATGAGTAGGGACGGGATCAACATGATAGCAGCAAAAGATATAGAGTTTAAAAGCAGACACGGGCAGCGGCTGGGGATGATGGCGGCTATTTGTATGGGGGCGTTTATTTCCCATTTTACAGCCGGAATTGTGAATGTGTCGCTTCCTTTTATTGTGGATTATTTTCAGACAGAGCTTGGGAAGGGATTATGGATCACAACAGGGTATCTGCTAGTGATTACGGCACTTCTTCCTGTTATGGGGAAACTGGGCGACCGTTATGGTTTTCGCCGGATTCACAATCTTGGATTTGTGATCTTTACTGTGGGTTCCATCCTGGTCGCTTTTTCACCTAATTTACCAATATTGCTAACGCTCAGAGTTATACAGGGAGTAGGAGCTGCGATGTTCCAAGCAACTAATATTGCGCTCATCACCATTCATATGCCGAAAGAGCAAAGAGGACGTGCACTCGGAATTTTAAGTACAGCTGTCGCACTGGGCGGGATGACGGGACCTATAGCGGGAGGTTTGATTGCAGAGTGGCTGAGCTGGAAATGGTTATTTTTAATCCATGTTCCTGTGGCGATTGTGGCTACAATTATGGCATATCGGTACATACCCAACCGTGTGCAAGAGCGCAAACCGGGTGCTATCAGCTTCGTGGGGGCCAGCTTGTTTATGGCATTCATCACCTTGGTTCTTCTCGTAATAACAAATGGGAGCAAATGGGGCTGGGTGTCCGTGTGGACGATGACAAGTTTGGTGGGGGGTTTCTTGTTACTGATTACTTTTCTATTCTGGGAACGGAAGCAAAAGAATCCTTTTCTACCCTTACAAGCTTTGAAAATTCCAACTGTAGCGGGAGGCTTGATCGTTAGCTGTGCCTCTTTTATTCTGTCTAATACATTGCTTGTCCTTATTCCATTTTATTTGATGGGGGCGGCGGCTCCGTTCTCGTCATCTACGACAGGATATATTATGGCGGCTTATCCCATTGCCTTGGCGTTTGCAGGTCCTCTCGCAGGCTACTGTTCCGACCGTTATGGCTCTCATCGTCTGATGCTAATGGGACTGAGCTGTATGGGAAGCGGGTTTATCTTGTTGCTGGTGTATTTAGACCATATACCGGTTTATGGAATCGCGGCGATTCTATCTCTTATAGGCCTTGGTATGGGGCTCATTGCCTCTCCTAATAATAGCTTCATTATGCAGCAGACACCTCGGGAATACGTGGGTTCGATTGGCGGATTAATTGCTTTAACAAGAAATGCGGGGATGGTCTTTGGCTCAGCACTTGGACTTGGTGTGATGAGTGGAGAGACAGGACAAGGGAGTCAGTTGCAGGCGTTCAAATTGGTTTTTGAGATTAATATTTTCATTTGTTTAAGCGTTATTGTATTAATGGTTGTTATAAATAGAAGGTCATTTAAATCTGCTTGATCTAAAAAAATGTGTGTGTAATCACAACTCAAGGTTTGGTGTTCTGTTACGTTGGAAGTAACGAATGATTATCTAGATATGGAGGATAACGATATGTTTTGTTACCAATGTGAACAGACACCGAATGGCGGATGCACCGTTGTAGGGGTATGTGGCAAAAATGAAACCATTGCGAGTTTACAAGATACGATGATTTTTGCATTAAAAGGAATTGCAGCTTATGCGACACATGCCCGGCAGCTAGGATATAGCGACCCCGAGGTGGATCGTATCACCCACGAAGCTTTGTATATGACGTTGACCAATTCCAACTTTAATACGCAGGAACATTTGGAGATGGCGATGAAGGTCGGAGATGCGGCGGTGCGCATCATGGATGTACTGGATCGTGCGCATACGGACCGCTTTGGCATTCCGCAACCAATCACAGTCAGTCAGAACAAAATTGAAGGTCAATGTATTGTTGTGACTGGACATAATTTATATGCGTTGGAGGAATTACTGCGGCAGACAGAGGGGAAAGGCATCAACATTTATACTCACTCAGAAATGCTGCCTGCGCATGGATATCCTGCACTCAAAAAGTATAAGCATCTTAAAGGCAACATCGGCAAAGCGTGGTATGATCAGCGTAGATTGTTTGAGCAGTTTCCCGGTGCAATTCTTGCTACCACAAACTGTGTAATGCCGATTAAAGGCACTTATGCAGACCGCTTTTTCTCATATGAAGTAGCGGGGCTGGAAGGTGTAGAGAAAATAACGGGCGACGACTTCTCCCCACTAATTAATCGAGCGTTGTCCCTACCTGCGGCTGATGTAGAGTCAGATCTGGTACTCACGACCGGATATCATCATGAAACTGTAATCGGGTTAGCACCAGAGATCATTCAAGCAGTCAAAGACGGGCATATCCGCCGGTTTTTCGTCATTGCAGGCTGTGATGCGCCAGGTACGGGCGGGAATTACTACCGTGAGTTGGCGACTTCCTTACCGAACGATACCGTCATTTTAACTACTTCTTGCGGAAAGTTCCGCTTTAATGACGTAGATTATGGCACCGTTGGAGACACCGGTATTCCGCGTTACATTGACCTTGGGCAATGTAATAATTCCGGTTCTACAGTGAAGATTGCCATGGCTCTGGCTGAGGCATTTGAGTGTACGGTGAACGAGCTGCCTGTCAGCATCGTGCTGTCTTGGTTTGAGCAAAAAGCAGTGGCCATTCTGCTAGGCTTGTTCAGTCTCGGCATTCAGGACATCCGCATCGGACCAAAGCCACCCGAGTTCATCTCGCCAGGTGTACTGGATGTGTTGGTAGAGCTTTTTGGGTTGAAGCTAATTACTACTGCTGAGGAAGATATGAACGCGATGTTGGCGTTGTCGTAGGTAAAGAAAACTCTCACAAGGTTGTTTTTAATTATTTTATTGAAGTCAACTTCTACAAATGATCGAAGGTTGCCGCCCAGAAGGGATTGGCAACCTTTTTTGATAGGGGATATGAACGTGCCACTCCTTCAGTGGTTCTATCGGGTAACAGTCGTAAGGGAAACGCCTCAAATGTTCGTCCATGCGCTTCTGAATGATAGCGGTCACGGTACACTTTTCTTTTTCGCTTAATGCAATTAAGTTGTTCTCCTTTCGGTTGTTTACTTCTCAAGAAATCCTCCGGGTAATAATTTCAGATATCAACTTATTATTTGCCCCAAAAACTGCGAATGGGTCTTCTGAGTTATGGTATACGCTTACTTCTTCCACTCGCATTACTTCATCACCATCCTAAACTGCGGCTTCGTCTTTGAAAACTATCGCTTCGTTCTTGAGTGGATAAATGAACCGGGTATCTGATAGCACGCATCAGACTATCTCTTTTTTTGTCTTTATCAAATCAGATTTACCCATTCACTACTATTAGCTTTAAGAGACTGCTGGTTTAAATAAATCAATAACCCTTCTTAACGTCTAAGTAAATGGCAGGAAATCTTTCATCAGCTAGAGAATACCTAATTCTGGAAAAATAAATGAACATGAAAGGTTGATCCTTGCTTATGAATGACAACAAGTTCACCTGCTTAATCAAAGCGAAAATAATGTTTGTACATCCTTTGCTGCTTGCCCTGATCATTGCACTTGCAGCCTGCAGCAATTCCTCCGCAGACAAGATAGCAAGCAAGTCTGCGCAGCCGACCAAAGAGGCACCTCTGGTAACTCAAGCATCCGGTAGCATTTATCTGTACGGTGAAGTACATGGCGTAGCCAAGATTATTGACAAGGAATATGAATTATGGTCTGAATTCTACCATATCGAGGGCATGAGACATCTGTTCGTCGAGATGCCTTATTTTACCGCCGAATATTTGAATCTATGGATGCAGTCGGACAATGACGATATTCTGGAGGAGATTTATGATGATTGGGAGGGAACAGCTAGTCACAATCCATATACCAAGGCGTTCTACAAAAAAATAAAAGGCGAGTGTCCTGAGACGATTTTCCACGGCACAGACATCGGGCATCAAGATGAAACTACCGGGAACCGCTTCTTATCTTATCTTGCGGCAAACGATCTAACAGAGACGGAAGAGTATACTTTAACAATAGAAGCGATCCAGCAAGGCCGTTTTTATCGCAGTAAAGATGACAACGTATATCGGGAAAACAAGATGACCGAAAATTTTATCCGCGAATTTGAAAGGCTGAGTAGTGAGAGCGTCATGGGTATTTACGGTTCAGCACATACCGGGCTTGATGAAATGGACTATAGTACCCAATCCATCCCTTGTATGGCCAATCAATTACAGAAGCATTATGGCGACAACATTTATTCTGAGAACTTAAGCTGGATTGCTAAAGATATTGACCCGTCCAGAGTAGATTACATCACCTTACAGGGCAAGGAGTATGTGGCATCGTATTTTGGAAAGCAGGATTTGAACGGGTTCAAGGATTACGCCTATCGAGAATTTTGGCGATTGGAGGGCGCCTATGAAGATGTCAAAGACCTACAACTGGTAGAGAATTATCTTCCTTACGATAACTACCCGATGCTGATAGAAACAGGCCAGGTCTTTGTGATCAGCTATACCAAGACAGACGATTCAGTGGAAAGAGAATACTATCTGTCTAACGGCAAGATTTGGGATGAAGGTATGTATTCAACTCAACAATTCACAGCAGAATGATCGATTAATAATGTGAAGGTGATTATCACAAACGCAGCATGTTGTCGTTCAACTATGGCCAGTTCATTCATGAATCGAATGAAATTAATACAAATGAAGCCAACTCAAAGGTGTCAGGTCGAAGGAGCTGGAGTAGATTGTTGAAAAGGACACTCAATCGCGATTTTTTTTCATATCAACTTGCCGTTACAGCCAGCGCGCTGATCCGTACCATTAGGGACGACAGGAAATTTTTGAGCGGAAAGTTGGAGAGTGCTGTAATAAGGATGTGGAATAGTTCGACAGAGGGTGTCCCAAACGTCATAAATTGACGTAGGGATACCCTCCTTTTTTAATGAGTGAGCGAAGCGAGAAGGAGGGAAGGAGCTAGAGATTGTGCTGAACGGTCAAGATTATATCTCTTTCTATGCGAAGGTTATTTCCAAAATTCAGGTGAAAAGTAGGTAGACTCAGGACAAGCGATCACTATAATGGAAATATGAGACATTCATAGAGCCGATCAATAGGATATAAATAGAATCCGGCTGAGTAAAAAAAGCGATTAGAGGAGGCCATCTCGTGGGAAGATCATTCGCAAATTTGCATATCAAGTCGAACAACCTTGAGAAGACTGTCGAAGCATTAAGAGAGCTAAGCGAAGGGCATGCCAAAGTATTAGGCAAGTCCAATCATGAGGCTCCAGAGAGCAAAGTTGTCATGTACGTAAGCAAAAGCAACGAGAACTGGATCAGCGTGCTCCACGATTATTTTGTATGGGGTACGGTGAAGGAGGCCGGCAAAACGTTGTCCCAGCTTATCGGGGAGCCAGTGATGACCGCCGGATATATGAATGAGGAAATATTCGAGTTGTCGTTGTTCGAGAATGGAGACATTCAAGCCGAAAAGATCTTTTGTGAACAGTGGACGAGGGATGAATATGAACAACTCCGGGAAGAGCGTCTCAATGATGACTACCTGCGAAAAGCGTTGGATATCCGTAATGAGGATTTTGACGGCTTCATTGACATAACGAGTCCGGGACAAGCCGTAGATAAGCTGTCAGAACTCGTAAGTATGTCTTTATGGAGTGATTGGGAGTGGATCCCGTACGAAGAAACTCTCAGAAAACGATTTGTGAAATATGAATTTTGAAAATACACGAGCAAATGGCTAAGGACAGCTGAGATGACATTTTAGTACATGGCGGTGAGCGAAAAGAAATGGATAGATTAAAGAACAGCGGATTTTATAAGCTTAGATTCTTCATAAGGCCGGAAGAGTTTGAAAGCGTTTTGAAGCTTTTTGAACATAAGCAAGCGCAATTTCATCTAACCAATTATGCCCAGACAGAGCATGATCTGAATCAGGTGTATGAGGCGTATAAGACCTTTTATGATTATTTTACGGCAGAAGAAAAAAGGAATGAGGGTTTCCCTTTCTTTGTTTATTCTATTTCTGTTGCGTCTGATAATGAAAGCTCTGGATTTTTCGCGAGAAATGAAGGTGTCTATTTTCCATATTACGGACAATGGGCAGAGGATGAACTGCCGTGTATCTTGCTATCATTTCCTAAAGGCTTTCAAATAGATTTGGAAGATGAAAAAGGGAAGTATTATATCTATGAGGATATTCGGGACCATAAGCCATTAACATATACGTTTTTCGATGAAATAACGGGTGCTATTAAAAAAATGACAAGGCCGCTTCGCTTCTCGGCGCATGATGCAGATGCTATGAAGGAGCAAAAGCCTTCTGTGCGTATAAGCCATGGTGCGATGCAAGATTTGAGCAAATCGTGGATTTTCAATAAATATGGGCTTGTGATGGGTGGAAAATAGTTCAGGGCAAATGACACCGAAGCACTGGCCAAGCTGGAGAATTCAAAAATTGGGGATTGATATGTTGCACTCTCTAAAATTTCAGTATTATCTTGGATAAAAAAGCTCCTCAACCTGCAATATTTTAAAGAATTCTCTTATTTGGAAGAGTTGCATGTTGGGGGCAGCAGGAGGAGTATTTATGTACATCGTATCTCGGCCAAAACCGCTGTCTGATGACCAAAACCAAGCACTTGCGAAGGAAGATGCCGCTGTTTATCCACCGGGCTACCTCCGGTTTTTGCGGCGATTCGGCGAAGGAACTTACAGAGGGTGGTTGAATGTTCAGCTTCCGGATGCGGAGGTGCTCAAACCTTTTGCAGAGTACGGATTATGGGAGCATGACGAAAACAGCCCCATTACTGAGCAACAGATCGGGGAGTGTATCGTTATAGGTACAACGGTTGACGGTGATTTTCTGGCAGTGTATCCACAGACAGCTGGGCTGCTCTGGCTACCTCGGCATGCGGAGCACGTGAAGGCGATTTTCCTGCAGGCACCGGAGCAGGAAGACGAGGGGATGTACGCTTTGGTGCTGGACGAAATATATCGTCAGGTGTATGGAATCATTCAAGGGGAGAGCGTCTATTATGAACCGTGGACGGGCACTCGCAGCCATCGCTTTTTGCGTTTGCCACAAGGGCAGGACCAGCTTACGCTACCCGAACTGGCTGGATTGTGCCAACATGAATTTCCGCCGGATTTGTTTAATGAGAATGCCTATGCTTGTTTCCTGTTCTACCGGCAGCTGGGAGGCTATGTACGATTGAATTATGCCTACCAGCAAGAGGTGGCCGTCTTCTATGAACAGGATACGGGGCAGGCGTTTGCCGATATGGAGCAGTGGCTCTTGTCGAAAGGCTGCGAAGCGATTTCAGAAAATAACAGCTGATCTGGGTGCTCCTTACGTATGGGAGAGGGAGGTAGGCATGAAACTAGTTTTTACTTTGGATACACATGGAACGTGTGTGGGTCAATTTGTCAGAGTCAGTTGCTAAATATAATAAGCATGCAGATAAGAAAACCCAAAATCAACTACTGGACCTAGTGAAAAAATGGATGCTCGAAAATAATTGGCTAAATGGAAAGTTAAATCAAGCACGGAAACTACTTTCGCAAGACATGGGTCTTTATGAAGTCAGCCAGAAATTGCAGATGCCATTAGAAGAGATTGAGTATATCCTTCTCCGTATGAATGACTATGAGCCAACTGATATTCATCCTGATAACCTTGTAGTAGAAAAAGCGCCGCCATATCATTTGTAGAAGGCTGGAGCTAATAGAAGACATCCTGCCTGAGCGGATCCACTAACGGAAAGGAGGAAGCCGATGCAAGAAATAGAGACGCTGGCGATAGAGATCGCCGATGCTGCTAGAACGTCTTTTCGCACTCTTTTTGAAAATGGCGAACGTTACTATTACTGTACTCTATACACTACTGGCGAGGGACATGCGCCAAGTATCTCCGCCTGGTCGTGGGAAGCTTTGGAGATGGAAGCAGCCAGGCAAGGAGTCGAAAGTGACACACCGGCATCGACGATTGCGGAACTTATCAAATGGTCTTATGCGGATTCGCCCTATTGTTGTTTCGGCGATGAGAACTTCGATAACGTTAAACAACGATTTACCGAGCGTCCTTTCATTGCGGATCTTGAGAATGACGAAGGGAATCGTGAGTTTGATTTGAGGCTGAAGGCCATGGAGCTGGCGATGAAAATGCTCGATGATGAAGGTGTGTTTGCCTTGAATCAACTGCGAGAGTCAGTATGCGTCCTTGTCGAAGTCATGCCGCCGGATGAGATCAATACTGAGATCGCCCTCCGTTTGAATCGGGCAGAATCTTCGGCTATGCAAGTATGGTTGGCGGAAGCGGCGGAGTAGAAGCATCCGCTTTCGGGAACCGTCTACTATATTCGGATTTAATAAAATGGTCGAGATTAAGCAGGGCGTAAGCCTTGGGGCATGTGAGGAAATAATGGAAATTTCAAAATGAAGGGAAAATAATGTATGAGCAATCTTTTCCGATTCATTCCTATTAGCCAGCTAGCAGATAAATTTCCCGAAGGATCTTGGTGGGCGAAGTTTTACCAAGATTTTAGTGACGAGCAACTTGCCGCTTACTATGAAGGGGATTTGACGCTGCCTTCTCTTAATCTAGATTGGGAGCAACCTTTCCCGCAACAAAAAGAGGTAATCATCATTTTTATAGAAGGAAATTTTACTGTAGACAATCTTTATAATAAAGAAACTGATGGCGCCATAGGGCTTTTGGTGACCGGTAATTTGAGTGCAAAAAATATAGCTGTAGGAGGTCAGGAAATTTATGTTTCGGGCAACCTGATGATTGAGGAAATATTATGCGGCTCCTACAATCATGGGGAAACGATTGTTAAAGGTGATCTCAGCGCTGCGGTTTTAGTTCAGGATGACGAGTACAGTTTCAAAGTGGACGGCCATAAATCGATCGCTTGCTTAGTAAATGTGTGGGAGGGGGACGGCGTATTTCAGGAGCTTCCGGTGGACATTCATGAGGTGTTGATTGATGAAGTTTTTTTGGATATGGATGAGGATGAGGAGGATTTTTCCTTTGCCACACTGGTGAACGTAATTAAAGAAGGCCGTTCTGCTCTAAAAAAAATAAATGAATCCCCCACTAGCAAGAACGCAGTTCATTTATATTTCACCCATAACACGATCAATGAAGAAAATATATTGAAGTTGACGCAGTGTATTTTAATGCCAAGTGACAAGCCTTCTTTTAATTTTCGCGAGCAAGACGTTTTTTTCAAAGTTCAACTGGAGCATATTGATGCTGACGGGGATGAGCGGGATCTTAGCGTTTATATGAATGATAACCGGCATCACTATTATATTTGGCTGGAGCAAGATCATTCTGTCGGTTTGTTGAAGAGAACCATAGAAGAAGGGTCTGAGTGGGAGGACATTACAGAAGAGTCTCAGGAACAACTAGCAGAGATTAGCGATTGCTGGACGATGTTGCTGACCTGCGTTAATATGGCTGAGCTTTATTTACCAAACATTGAGGTACAGAATGTGCAAGACATTTTGCAACACACTGTAATTCAGGAATTATATTCGGAAGTGGAGGAGAATGGCGGGTTCTGGGACGGCTCCAAATGTTACAGCTTCCGTCAAACGCATACGGACGAGGACGGAGACCTCCTACATGGTCGGATTGAAATCAGGACTCCAGATGAAGCGTATTATTTTTATACACTGGACAATGGAACTTATGTTTCCCGGCATTATCAGCCGCCCGATCAATATGGTAAGCAGGACATGCCCTATTTGGATCTTAGGCGCTGGGAAGCATCAGAGCGGTATTTTACAAGATTTAAACAATTTATTACTGAGAAGATTGAGTCAGGTGTGAATAGTTAGATCTTGATATGCTTTAGAGGAAAGGATGATAGAAATGCCAAATGATAGCCAAGCTGGTCCTTCAGCTGGTTCTGTTAGAGAAGTTGGTAGTTATCCTATCAACCTGACAGGTCCACGTAGTCATACTCTTGTCCTTAAGCCCGGTGTGGGCAGTCTATCCATGGGTCCGTCGCAATTGGGGAAAAAGGTTGACCTTCATGTCGCGTCTGATGCGCCTATCGATTGGACCGTATTCGATGTCTTTGCCACACCGGCCGGCTCTCCCTGGCCGAGATTTCTGCATTATACAGGCAGTGATTTAGGCTTCTTTGACTGGGCACAGAAACGTCCCATTGAAGAGATGACATGGACTCCGATCCTGTCTGCAGACACGGTGGCGGACGCCAGTCAGTCTAATTTGCATGGCTTGCATGTCAAGTTGGAACCATCCGGGAGGTCCCTTAGCCTAATACTTCCGAAGCAGCCTTTCCGCCTGAGTGTGTCTGGCGATCTATCACGCTTCTCGGCCACAGGTGATATGCCATCTTCTCTTACACTAGCACCGCGCACCGGCCGACGTAAGAATGATTCCCCTTTTTTGCTGCCCGATATGGGGGAGCTGCACCAGGTAACGAGCTTGACGCTACATAACGCACCGCTGGGACAGCCCATCTCGCTAGAGTGTCTAAACCGGTACCCAAACCTTAAATCACTGAGTTTGTGGGGAAACTTCTGCGATTTGAATCTATTGGCTCATCATACCGAGTTAACGAATCTGGAGCTGCGCTTCATGCCTGATCTGGAGGATTTGCCGACCTTGAACGCGTGGCCGTTGCTTGACAGATTTATCGCCTACAATGTGGAAGAGAGCGCTGGCAAGCATCTAAAAAAGCAAATGAAAACTCGCGCTGAAACCCGTCCTTGGACCGACCATGCTTCAGTGAGCCAATTACGAAAGCCAGAGTGGTGGACGACCGAGTTTGGCCGCCCATTCTCCTCCTGGACTAAACGTCTAGCCAAGCTGGCTAATGAAGCTTACAACGTTGCACAGGTAACCTTGTCCGAGGCCCATAGCTTTGCTGAAGCAGAGGCCGCCATTACCGCTTTCACCGTGCGCTTCAACAATCTTAAGGGCATCGAAACCACCGAACGAGAAGATCTTGGTGAAGCGGTATGGCAACTTAGCCAGTCTGACCACTTGATTGGCCAGCCTATCACAGAGGAGATGGCTCAACACTGGTTCGATGCAGCGCGCGATTACTAAATGAATTGAATGTCACACCCCTAGAATAGAAATCGGATTGACCCAGAGGTTTATCCAATGTCTATTCTAAGGGGTGCACTTTACTATACTGGCGGGGTTTTGTTATACGATCATCCCCATTTCTCGGAGTCTATCTTTAATTTTCTTTAAACGAGCTTCTTTTTCGCTGTCTTCAGTTAATACCTCTACAGATGTTTCGTTATACTTCTTAATGATCCTCTTTAAAGTTAATTCTTTCATTTCCTTTTTACTGTGGATGGTAACAGGAGGGACAGCTGTATAGTTTTCTATGGTCTTGGGATCTGCAGAAATTCGTTCTAGTAAACTAAGTAGAAGCACCAGTCTTTGCTGGCCCAACCTCGGAACTTGGTATAGTTTTTTCCATGTGGAATTTAATAGATGATCAAGGTCTGTATATCCCTTTGAGTATAAAGCGTTTATGAGGCCTGTTAAATTTGGACCCCGTTCTTCTGCATGAGCCACAGCAACAATACAAGCAATATTCTTAGAATAAAGATGCGCCGGAAGTGGAAAAAAATGTATTAATGCCGCATTTCCGTCGATGATGTCAATCATGATGATATACCTCCATTAAAATATGTGTTCACTATACATGTTTAGTATTCTGGCAAGATTATGAGTCAGTAGGGTGAATTTCCCTGACTTGGTACAATAGATTGATACACTCTGCATTATTAAACCCCAAGCTACTGATCATTTTCTGAACACCAGAAAAACCCATTACATAAGCTCTTAGAATATGTAGCAGATATGATTCGTTGCGCTTCATAATCATTGCTAAGTAATGATATGATATAGGCATCAATTTTGTGGGGTGCACTGATATGGATTTCCGAATCAAAGAACTAGTTAATGCTACACAGCAAACCTATGGATTGGACAACTACTACTTACATACAAATGAAATTTATCGCGAAGTTACGATGTTGGGAGAAACCGACTATTTGCTTAGTATGGAATGGTTTCCTTCTCACATTAAGGAATGGAAGGAGGATTATAATCCGGAAGGAACTGCAGTCATTACGCTTGACTTACTATCCCGCAACTATAAAAGTGTTATTTTTGTTGGAGGGAAATCTTATGCAAATCGAACACCATTCCAAAACATTGAAATAAACGGCGTTATTCAGTGGATGGAAGCTGAAGTAGGGCTTGAATATGGTAAACAATTCTACCTATTGAAGGAAGAAAGAGGAGAATATCATTTTGCCGAATGTATAGACGGTATCCCCATCTCCCCCGGCGGGCGAATGGAGTTACGCTTCGATGCGGAAGGTAGGATTATTTTTTATAGTGTATATGGCCAGTTTCCTTCCAGCTTCCTTGTGCACAAAGAGCATTATTCTCTCACGCTTCAAGCGGTAGAGCCACTGGCGAAAAAACAACTACAGCTTATCGAATATCCAGTGTACGAGATGAAGCATCTCCTGCCGATCTATGGGATAGAAGAAATCTACATTACAAATGATGGAACAACCACAATTCCATTTGAGATGATATCAGGTACGAGAGCACGACTGAATATTGATCAAGTAATACATTGGGAGCAAGTGGACACGGAACAGTTCGCAAGGACGGAGATCCGTCTGCAGGAAGTAGTTACAATCGAACAGGCAGTAGCACGTGAGCCGCACCCAGATTCATTTTCAATCACAGACGTAGAACAAGCCCAATGTATAGCCGCAGTCGAAGCTGGTTTAAGCCAGCTCTATCCGGATGAATCCGGACAATGGATACTGAAGACTTTACATCGGGAAAGAGGACATATTCAAGCGACATTGAGGAGGAATGCGCCAAGTAATCGTATTTTTCAGCGTAAGATCCTCCTGTTTATCGATACGAAAAATTATAAGGTTATAAATTATATGGATAACAAGTTAATGCTCGATACGTTTGATGAGTTCCAGAGCGAAGGGGAAATTGCTGTGAGCCATGACGAAGCTTATGACAAGCTCAGGGGATGGTTCGAATTAACACCCGTCTATGTGTATAATCCTGGGCAGAAGAAGTATGTGCTGTGCGGGAAGCTGGATTGTGATTTTGCAGTGAAGGCTACTAGCGGAGATGTGGTGGAGTTGGGTAGTTTGGATTGATAGTGAAACCAGATTGATTTAGTCAAAAAGATAACATCCGAAACTCATGTCCAAGAGACATGGGTTTTTCTTTATGTAGTTGGATGCCAAAAATTTAGACTTAATGAAAATAATTGTATGGAAATTTGATATACACGCAGAGAAATTCCGGTGTATAGCGTCAAATATAAGTAGACGTTAGAAAAAAAGAAAGTTCCGTTATGTACAATGTATGAAATGAGAGACTATAACCGTATTAAGGATGGTGAATGAGTTGGGCTTCAAAATACGTAAAACTACGGTGCAGTCCGTCTGGATGATGTGGGAAAAAGCTTTTGCGTTGCTATCACATTTTCGGGGATCGCATAAGTCGCGTTTTGGTATATGTACCGTGATGCTAAAAAAGCATCGGGGACAGCCTATTGTATGCCAGGACGCCACGGTCATCAATCAGGGAGAGTGGGTGGGAGAACTCCACCTCGACAATGAAAGAATCCTGAAGTTGATCCGGTCTGAAGGATCAGACCGTGCCGCACTCCAAACGGCTCGCATGCTGCGTAAATCAATGAAGCAAATCAATGAAGCCTTCGAATCGCAGTCCGAGTTCAGGCAGGTCAAGGCTTTGTTGGGGATTACACTGCTCCATCGGGGATTAACACACGGTCTTGGTTTTGAACAACAAAATATAAAGTCCGGCGTTTTCGAACGCATCACCACCATCTATCTTCGTTTGCTGCTGTCTGCCATGCATCCGGAAGGGAGACAAAGAATCAATCGGCGAACAGAGCAACTGGTCCCGATGTTACTGATACATTCACGCGCCTCACTGAAAAATCGATTCTCACCCGGACAGAACTACTCTGGATAGGTCTAAAGCTTGTTATATGGAGGTGTAATCATGCTTACATATCTGATAGGAGGAATACTATGTGCCGCCACTCTTTACATGTTTATTCCGAGTTTGATTACGCGAGTGAGCGGCTTTGGTGTCTTTCGCAAAGGAACGGTAAAAAAACAGGTGGCATTCACTTTTGATGATGGGCCACATCCGAAATATACGCCGGAATTGCTGGATTTATTGAAGTTACATCAAGTGAAGGCTACTTTTTTCGTGCTTGGATCGCGAGCGGAGCAGTATCCAGATCTGATCAGAAGAATGGATCGGGAAGGCCATCAGATTGGCATCCATAATTATTGCCATACATCTAACTGGCTGATGCTGCCCAGTACTGTTAGGCGAGAACATCTGGACCGCTCCGCTGATATTATAGAGTCTATTGTCGGAATCAGACCCAATCATTACCGTCCACCCTGGGGATTAATCAATCTATTTGATTTCTTTCGGCACAAGCAGTATCGAATTGTTTTATGGTCCCTGAAGGCGGGCGACTGGAACATCCGGGCCTGTCAAACCCGGATGCAGGCCATTCTATTAGGTGGAATCACCGATGGCTCCGTTGTTTTACTTCACGACAGCGGTGAGACTGCGGGCGCGGACCGGCATGCTCCTTATTTTATGCTGCAAGCTCTAGAAGAAGTGCTAAACCAACTGCAGGCAAGAAACCTGCAATTTGTTCGGCTTGACGAAATGTCTTGACGTTGCTATTTAGACTTAAATTGTTTGCGGAAGCAGAGCGGCGAGATGCCCATTATTAATTTGAAGGTTCGTCCAAAATGGGAGGTGTTATCAAACCCAACCATTCCCGCAATTTCAGTAACATTAAACGAAGAGCCAACCAGCAAATCACGCGCTTTTTTGATGCGGATATTATTGATATATTCAATGAAGCTGAACCCGGTGGATTCTTTAAAAGTTCGGCAAAGGTAGGAGGAGCTTATGTCGAATTGCCGTGAAATCTCACAGAGCTTAAGCGGTTCCATATAATGTTGATTTACATAATTAACGATGTCCAGGACTTTCTTATGTGTACGATTGGATTCCACAAATGAAGCTGTGCGGCTGTCAAATAGTTTACGATTAAGATAGAGGAGCAGCTCCACCAATAATATTTGTTGGTACTGTTCATATCCGCGGGCTTGCTTCTTCCCCTCCTGGATCATTTTCTGAAAAAGCTGTTCGATGAAATATTGATCCATCCCGGTCATCTTCAAAGCGCGGTAATCACTTTTGAACAATTCGAGCAGTTCCTCACATTGACTGCCGGTGCAGAAATGCTGCAGGAATTCTTTTTTAAACAGGAGTGTTACCCGCTCATACATATTGCAGCCTGAATTGACCAGTTTGTGCATTTCGTGAATATCCATAAATAGCAGCGTTCCGCCCGCAACCTGATAGGTTCTGTCCCCTATAAAATAATAAAAATCCCCGGATATTAAATACAGAATCTCATATGCATCATGATAGTGTCTTGCAGGCATGCTGGTGTATACCTGTTTCTTGCGGCTGATGTCAAAAAGAGTAGACTCATAAAATACCGGCTTCATTCAGCACCTCCTAAGAGGATTGTAGACTTAATCTATGGTTTGTAGCAACATATGTATAAAAATTAATAAATACAAGAAAATACGTGCTGTTTGGACAAACTTTTTGAGATAAGCTTGAACTGAATTACCAAGTGTTGGTAAAAGGAGGGCTGTCATGCTCAGATAGGTTAGGGATAAGGTTCACTGCCGCTAAAAGTTAAAGCGCTTAAACTATTCGATTAAAGGAGAGATTGCGGTGCTAAATTCAACGAAGAGTAAGGTTTCCAAGAAAATGAAATTTTCATTGTTGATCGTGCTCAGTTTTTCAATGATTTTTTCTTATGGCTGTCTGTCCAAAACATCTCAACAGAAAAGTTATGCGGCAGGGAACCCTGATTCTAATTTTTCACCGGCAACACTTCAATTCTTGCGTGACAACACAGGACTGGATGGTGAGCAGTGGAACAATATTATGATGCTTGTCAACAAACCGGAGCAGGACGATCTGAACTGGATCGATTTTTACGGATATTGTGAAGATATTGATGATGACCGCGGGTATACGATTGGAATATTTGGTGCAACTACAGGCGGCTCAAATGATACCGGTCCTGACGGTCCGGATCTGTTCAAGGCATATGACGCTGCTAAAGGCGCGAGTAATCCTTCGGTTAAAGGTGCATTGGCCCGGATCGGTGTTAAGGGTTCGATGAAAGGGAAGATCCTCGAGATCAATGAAAGCGAAGAGAGCTTCTGTAGAAAAATCGGCAATTTGCAAGATGATCCCGAGTGGAGAGAGGCTGTGTGGAAAACGTTCTACAATATCTATATTAAATACAGTGTGGAGCAGGCCCGCAAACGCGGTTTTAACTCGGCATTAACTATTGGTTCCTTCGTGGATGCAGCGCTGAACCATGGAGCTACCGGCGGCTCCGAGACCCTTCAAGGGCTTTTGGGTAAATCCGGAAGTAGCACTGATGAGAAGACTTTCATGACCAAATTTTATAAAGAACGGACCAAGATTGTGGATACTAATGAGTACAACTCTCCGCCTAACGGCAAGAACCGTGTGAAGCAGTGGAGTAATTTGCTGAACATGGGAGAGACAGACCTGAAAGGTGCAGATTCGGCAATTCTTCAAGTCACCGACTGGGAACTCCAATAACAGGAATGTAAGGGCAGTAGAACCACCGTTCTTCTCGGTGACTGCGGTTCGATGATAAGTGAGATTAAGGAAGAGGGAGATGGGCTGAATGGATAACAACCAATCTTATCTCAAAAATAGATTTTACAAGGTAATCAGTCTAATGGTTATAGGTTTGCTGCTTGCCATGGAGTTGACCGGGTTTGTCTCAGCAGGAAGAGAGGGAAATGAGGAAGATCTTGCAAGCGAAGCAACTGCAGTTCAGGAAACGATTGCCCAGTGGATTTTTAAAGACAAAGGCGAGAACGGTGTATTTCCGGCTACAGGCGGGGTATATCAGACGGCTTCATCCATTCGTGATGTAGGAACTAATACGAATGCGTACACCTATGAGTCAGGTGAGAACAGCGTACGCAACCAGGGGTGGCATGAAGGAACGGGCCTGAAATACTGGCTTGCCACGCTTTCTACCAAAGGTTTCGAAGGTATCTTCCTCTCTTCACAGCAAACTTCTTCAAGTACAGGACCCAGGGATTTTAAGGTGCAATACAGTATAGATCAACAGGAATGGACAGATGTTACGGGCGGCAACCTTGTTTTAGCCCAGAACAATTTTAATTGTTCCAATAATTCCTGCAAATTAACTAACCTCGCTTTGCCTGCGGGAACAAACAATCAAGATGTACTCTATATCCGCTGGGTGGTAAACTCTGCGAAAAGTGTAAGCGGGGGAACGGTGTCCAGCTCAGGCTCAAGCAGAATCAAAGATGTGATAATTAAAGGAACACGCAGCAGCGGCGAACCTGGGGACACTCCCACACTTGAGGTAAGCAAAACTCCCGCTTCAGGGGCTGCAGATGTTTCCCTTAACGCAGAGATCACAGTGAAGTTTAACAAAGCGATCAGTCTCGACAGTGGTTATCAAGTTGTAATCACGGAAAACAATCTCCCTCTTAATAACATTTCTGCTTCGCTCCTCGGTCAAGACACAGTCAGAGTCAGCCACCCTAATTTTACTGCCGGCAAAACTTACAACGTGACCGTCCCTAAAGAGCTTGTTAAGGGGACTGCGGATGGCCGGACACCTGAGAACGATATTACCTGGAGCTTTAAGACAAAGTCTCCGGATACCGGCATCAAAACACCAACGCTGCTGAACATGACTTTTAACGGAGACCCAAAGACAAGTATCGCCTTTGACTGGTATACAGCCGAAACCGTCAGAGGTACAGTAGTGCAAGTAGTGGAGGCCTCCAATGCGGGAGGAAGCGAGTTTCCGGAACAACTGGCAGCTTCTTATGAGGGCAGCTCAACAGTTATTGAAACCTTAATGACATCAGGAGACAGAAGTTCTAAAAAGTATAAAAAGTTCGCCAGCCACAAGGTTATTGCAAGCGGTCTTAAGCCTGGAACCCAATATATCTACCGGGCCGGTAACGGTGATGCGGACGGCTGGAGCGAGGCGGGTTCTTTTACCACGGACAAGGCGGATAATCAGGATTTCCATTTCCTCTATGTAACCGACACCCAAGGCTCAAGTAAATCGAATTTTGATCTGTGGCAGGATACTTTTAAGAGAGCTATTGAGAAAACGGTAGATCCCAAGTTTGTTCTTCTTACAGGGGATCTAACGGATGACGGTGATCTGGAGCAGCTGTGGCAGTGGTTCTTGGGTGTGCCGAAAAAGGAATTTGCCAATGTGCCATTTGCACCGATTATCGGCAACCATGAGATAGAAGATTATCCGAATAACAACTTCTATAACCATTTTAATCTTCCAAAAGATGTCGGGACGGGTGCTCATGACGGTTCGGTATATGCTTTCGAATACGGCGATGCCCTGTTTATGCAGATCAATTCCCAGTACGAAGGGGAGGTCAAGCCATACAAAGCGGATATTCAGTTCACCAAACAATTGGAATGGATGCGGAATCAGGTGGCAAAGACCGATAAAAAGTGGAAATTCGTCTCGATGCATAAGGGAGCGTATTCTTCAGGGGATAATGCTTCGGCAGAAAGCGACCGGGTAGAATTTTACCGGAAATATCTGATTCCTGTATTGGATGAGCTGGGTGTGGACATGGTTTTTGAAGGTCATGACCATATGTATATGAGGTCTTTTCAAATGCTGAACAACGTTCCGATTAAGAATGTCATTACCGATGAGCAAGGAAATGTGCTGAATCCCAAAGGGACCGTATATCTAATGGGCAACTCGGCAGCTTCGAAATTCTATGCTATTAATCCAGATGCAGACACTTTTTTTGCAGCAAAAAACGATCAGCCCAACAAGAAAATGTTCGTGGATGTTTCCATTACAAGCGACGTGCTGAAATTCACATCCTACACAGCAGTTAAAGATAAACCCCTTGCCGTCTATGATGCTTACAGTATTAAACGGACTGATGTCAAACCCGGCATTGTCCAAAATCCAAGCGCAGTAAGACAGTCAGGGAACCGTGCAGTTCTTTCTTGGAAAGCGCCAGCAAATAGTTCTGAGCCGGTGCGAGGTTACCGGATTTACGAGAAAAATGATAAAGTCAGCACAAACTGGAGCGTGTATGTACCGACGGTAAGCGGTCAGACGAGTTACAGCTATACATTAAACGGCATAGATTCTGCTAAAGCCTACAATTTCGTTATTAAAGCAGTGGGGACAAGAAATAACTCGCTTCCAGCAGAGGCAGGAATACAATGAAAGGATAGAGGAGGCGTTGACGGAGCTTAGGCATCCGTTAACGCCTTTTTTTAGTTGTTGAAGCTGTCCATTCCTCCTACGGTAACTCCTCAGAAAGATAGCCTCACTTTTTACCAGATCATGATTCATTGCGCATTGGCGTGACTTTTGTTCCTTTTAACGGCATAACCTCTGCATTGGTACCTTCAAAATATAACGGCAGCCTTCTGCCAGGATAGTCAAGAGGGTTTGGGTTGGGTCCTACGAAACCTAGAATGGGGATGATAAATTTAAGTGCCATCCATTCATAGACATCAGGTAAGCCGTGAATCAAAAATACGCAGATCCATGACAGTAAAGCTGCAGCCAAAATTGTACTACCTAAATACCCGAATGCTTGAATTATTCTTTTCATATTCGCACCTAACGTATAAGAAAGTGTCTAATAGTTAGAAGAATATAACTGTAAAAATCACTTCAATTGCTAACATATCCGAGGCTCGATACGGTTATTTGGATAATACCACCGTAGGGAAATCTGAAAAACAAACATTTGTACAACTGTATTTGTCTTGTACCGTTCTTTGAAGTTAGTAATAAACTATATCAATCTCAGAAAAGGAGTTGATTTAGTTGGCTAACAGTGATATACGTCTTACTCTTTGGTCGGGTACTAATTTTACCAATCGTCGGATTCGATTCAGACGTGGAGGAGTTGCGGTTCGTGATCTTGGAGCGTTTCGGTTTAACAATGTTCTCTCGAGTTTCCGTCTCAGAAATGTTGTGCAGAGCTCTGAAGTAACGCTTGTACTATTTTCACGAATTAACTTTCAAGGATCTTTCCGTGTATTCCGTGGCAGCCAAAATGTAGCGAACTTGAATAATTTTAACTTTAACAATGTCACATCTTCGTTTATATTGGTAGGTCGTATCCTTACAAGCTCCGAAATTTCCCAAATTCAAAGCACTGGTAGAGCGCCTCGAGATATCCTCGTAATAAGACAATAATAATGCAAAGGGTGCCCCTAGGGCGCCCTTTTTTTGCAATTATCAGTAGCACAGGTCAAGACAAAATATGCATAGAATTTAATATATAACAAGAGAATAGGTGCTGTCCCGTAAACAATCCTCCTTTAAACTAGTAACGTACTTAACAAAATTTGCTAGAGGAGGATTCAAATGCGCAAAAAGGTTATCGGGACAATTTGCAGTACCGTTATGGTTTGTAGTCTGCTGGCAGCAGGCAACGGAACGACCTACGCCAGTGGCGCCAATAACTCTGATGCTCCTACCAACAAATCGGTCAAGAACGTGATTCTGTTTATTACGGATGGGATGAGCTTATCCGATGTGAACTTGGCCAGATGGTATCAGGGAGGGCAGGCACTTGCGATGGATAAGTATTTCAGCGGGCTGGTGAGAACATATTCTACGGATTCACTGACCACAGATTCCGCTGCGGGAGCTACGGCTTATGCTACAGGCCATAAGGTTAAGAGTGAGACGGTATCCATACTTCCAGACCGAATAACGATGCCTTTCATAAGCGCAGTTAAGCCAGAGGACGTGAACAAACCTCTGCCTACCCTTATGGATGCAGCGAGAATGGCAGGGAAAAGTACAGGAACGGTATTCACTTGTGAATTAACGGATGCGACGCCGGCTACATTTTTAAGTCATGCATACACGCGTGACAATGCGCAGTCTATTGCAGAACAGATGGTCTATAGTGGTGTAGATGTTCTACTTGGGGGTGGTTCCGGGTATTTGGTACCCGGCAAAGAAGACATTAACCGCAAGGACGGAGAAGATTTAACCAAAGTTCTGAAATCAAATGGGTATGAATACGTAACGGATAAAGCAGGGTTAATGAATTCTAAAACGAATAAAATCTGGGGTCTCTTCAACCCCGAAGCACTGGATGCTGATTTTGACCTGAACCCGCAAAAGCAACCGAGCCTTGCTGAAATGACCAAAGTAGCGATAGAGAAGTTGTCGCAGAACGAGAACGGTTTTATTCTGATGGTCGAAGCAAGCCAGATTGACTGGTATGGTCATGATAACGATCCAGTGGGTATTATGAGTGAGACCTTAGCGTTTGATAAAGCCTTTAAAGCCGCTGTTGACTTTGCAGAAAAAGATGGCAATACAGCAGTCTTATCGGTTTCGGATCATGCTACCGGCGGGCTCAATATGACGAACTATGATTCTACCAAAGACCTAATCTCCGTGCTGAAGAAAGCGAAGCATACCAGTTATTACATTGAAGGCAGTATTAATGAGAGCAATTTCAAAAAGGTCCTTGCAGATCATTATGGACTTAGTGATCTAACCAAAGAAGAAGCAGATCAAGTCAGATTGGGAATGCAGGATAACCTTTCGCCGGTCATCGGTAAAATTTTGGGGGATAAAATAGGTGTAACCTTCTCTACGGATGATCACACATCGGAAGAAGTTGGCTTATTCGCGTACCATCCGGCTAATTTTAAACCGACTGATTTCGTGAACAGCGGTGTAATCCAGAATACGGATGTGAATAAGTATATTCAAGAAGTGACCGGACTCAATCTGGCGCAGCTTCAGGATACACTGTACGTATCCAGTGATAAATTCAAGGCCAAAGGAGCTACGATTACCCTAGATAAGACTGATAAGAATAATCCGGTGGTTGTAGTGAAAAAAGCAGGCCAAGTTCTCAAGCTGCCTATAGATAAAAATATCGCCATACAGGATGGCAAAACAACGAAACTAAATGTGCTGACGGTAATGATTAAAGATAAAGTGTGGATTTCGCAGGATGCTTTGGACTTGATTCTCTGATTCTTAATGTTCATGTTGTGATCTGTCGGATAAAAGTTAAAGCGCTTAAACTTGAGAACCCCTTTTTATAAGGGGTTTTTGGGTTGGAAAAATAAATTCCGACTTGCATTAAGAGGAGGAAAGTGAAGTTTTTATCGTTTTGTTGCAGGCTTTTTTCCATAGGTCATCAAGCGCCAAAGCTTTTCTAAGGGTCCCATGGAAAAGAACTTGAACCAGATGGTACTAAAAATGATTTGAATAAAATAAATCAGAACGGCGATGTAGAGAATATCTTTCGGTGAAACGACTTCGAGACCTATCATTGAAATGATTGCTGTCCCTATAATGCTTTGTGCAACATAATTTGTAAACGCCATTTGACCCACCCGTGATATGGGTTTCAGGAATTTCACCATTTGTTTATTTTCTAATAGTAGAAATAATGTTGTTAAGTAGAACAAAGTGGTTGGGAGAGATCCTAAGCCCGTAACTGAATCTACATTGCTGCTCCCACTTTGAGAAGCGTTCCAAATCCATAGTGAAAAACCAATGAACAACAGAAATGATACCATTTGAATCCCTCTAATTGGTTTAGACAATTCTTGTATGTGTGTCAGCCAACCTGATTTTGCAGTTAAAAAACCAGCTAAAAACATAATAAAGATTTGCATAGCGTCATTAGAAAAAATATCAAGGATAGATAAGATTGCCCCTTGAGAGGGTGAAAATATTTTTACCACCAAGGAAATAATGTAAATGGATGTCATACCCACAAGCCACTTTTTAAGTGTAGAAATTGTTGTGTGATAAAAAGGGATCAGAAACAATCCGATAATGGCATATACAGGTAGAATGGTTCCCCAAAAGCTAAACACATGAATGATTCCCAGCAGCAAGAGGATCAGTAAACGTCTAGCCATACGCCATCTGGGTTTATCTCCCCGGCTTTCTGCTCTTGAGGCGAAAATGTATAGACCTACTCCAAATAGGAATGAAAAAATTGAAAAGAACTTTTTTTGCACGAAGATGATTATCAAGCTATGGATGATTCCATTAATTCCACTATAGTCGGGTAAGGGATCTCCTTCCATAATAACTTTAAAGGCTCCAACATTTATAAGCAGAATGCCAAAAAGAGCAAGTCCGCGAATGATGTCGAGTGAAATGATTCTTTCTTTTTGTGAAATGGAGGGATTCATTAATAGTGCTCCTTTGAAAATAATTTTATTTGCCTAGAAGTCAGTATAAGTCGCAAACCTTACATTAAATTGATGCCAACATTACAGGATCCTTAAATTTGATGAAATGTTCCAACTCCAGTTGAATTAGAATCAGTTTTATGGTTAATATGAATACTAAATCATTTTGGGGTGTGAAATAGAAATGTCAGCATATACTCAACCGATCTTTGTGGCAGCGATCTTTTTTGTGGTTTTAGCATTTGCCTTATTTATCCCATGGCTTATTTATACCTATAGAAAATATAATTACCTACCATTTTCTACCACATTAATTTCATTTTCGTTTATCTTTTACTTTCTAGCAGCGTTATTTTTAGTATTGCTGCCGTTGCCGGAAATACGTAACACTTGCTCTCTTCAAAAACCGGGTACACAGCATTATTCACTTATGCCGTTTCAATTTATAGTGAACACCTTTGGGAATAGCGGCATCGTGTTATCACAGCCAGCTACTTATAGACTGTTATTTAGCCAACCCTCATTCTATCAAGCGTTTTTTAATTTCTTGCTATTATTACCTTTTGGTGTTTACTTGCGATACTTTTTTCAAGACAAGAAACACTGGAAGAAAGCTCTAGGCATCACGTTCCTATTAACGCTATTTTATGAGATAACACAGGTAACCGGCATTTACGGGATTTATAATTGCCCTTATCGCATTTTTGATGTGGATGATTTATTGTTGAATACATCTGGCGGGGTACTTGGTTTCTTTATTGCTCCAGCCGTGTTAGCGTTATTCTCATCAAAAAAGAAAATTAATGAGAAAGCAGAAAGATTATTAGCTCTTGATGAAGTAAAAGGGATGTCTGTGTTGCTGGCTGTTATAATTGATATATTTATCAGCAACCTGGTAGTTAAAGTAGTGTTGAGTATGACCAACGTTAATATGGTTAGTGATTTTATTGCGAGCACACTTACACTTTTTGTAACATTATTTATTATTCCATGGATTTGGAACGGATCGACAGTCGGTACGAAAATTATGCGCTATCGCTATGACAGTAAAGTAAGTCGTGTGGAAACTAACAAGCGATTATTTAAACGCTTTGGTGCGATTTACGCGATGTACTTCATAACAGTCATTGCGGATACTTTGAATAACGTGGAAATATCAATGGATTCACCATTTTACAAGGCATCTATATTCTTAACGCTAGGTGCTGGATTGACCTCTATCATTTTAACGATCGTATTGTTCATCCATGTTATATTAGTGGTGTTTGGCAAACAAAAACGCCGCTTTTACTTTGATGAAGCTTCTGATTTATATACAACCAGAAAAAAATGAATGCTATTCAATAGCAAAAAGGTACCCCGTAGTCTTAAATGGCTACGGGGTACCTTTTTTTGTGGATTTAAGCTTATTGTAAGGTTGGCATGAATTTGCTGTAAGGTTCGGTGCCTATAGTATAAGTATCAGCAAATTAAGAGGTGAAATGAATGGAACCATTATTAAAAGTAGAAAATATAAAAAAAGTGTACGGGAAGTTAAGCGCTGCTTACACAGCGTTAGAAAACGTGTCTTTTGACATTCATGAAGGTGAGTTTGTAGGGATTATGGGACCTTCCGGAGCGGGGAAATCAACCTTGCTAAATTTGTTAGCAACCATAGATTCTCCAACAGAAGGAAAGATATATATGAAGAACAAGAGTATTCACGATATGAAGGAAGCAGCTTTGTCAGACTTCAGACGTGAACATCTCGGCTTCATCTTCCAAGATTACAATTTACTCGATTCCTTGACTGTAAAGGAGAACATATTGCTTCCTCTGGCGATTGCTAAAATTCCAGCGAAGAAAATCAATCACCTCGTGACTCAGATTTCTAAAGTATTTGGAATTGAAGATTTACTGGCAAAATATCCTTACCAAATCTCTGGTGGTCAAAAGCAAAGAACCGCTGCGGCTAGAGCGCTCGTGACAGAGCCTGCACTGATTTTGGCTGATGAACCAACAGGTGCGCTTGACTCTAAATCAGCAACAGATTTATTGGAAAGCTTAAGCACTTTAAATGAAAATAACAACTCGACCATTATGATGGTGACTCATGATGCCTTTGCCGCAAGCTTCTGCCGTCGGATTATTTTCATCAAGGATGGCTCTTTTTCTACAGAAATATTTCGTCGTGATCAGACACGCAAAGCCTTCTTCCAAGAGATCTTAGATGTTCATGCGGCCATTGGGGGTGAGGTAGATGACGTTATTTAGTCTAGCAAGAAAAAATATAGCCCGAAACTTTTCGCAATATTTTTTATACATTGCATCGATGGTGTTTAGTATCATCATTTACTTTACATTTGTGACCTTAAAATATAGCGATACGATAGCAGAACAGACGGCTTCATCCCAAAAACTTGGTTCACTAATGAGTGGGGCGGCAGTCATTCTCATCTTTTTCGTGTTCATATTTATTGCTTATTCCAATTCATTTTTTATGAAAAAGCGTAAAAAAGAAGTCGCATTGTATGCGTTGCTAGGGGTACGTAATCGTCAAATAGGTTTTATGCTCTTTTTCGAAAATTTATTGTTAGGATTATTCTCTTTAGTAATAGGAATTGTACTTGGGTTCCTATGTTCAAAAGGATTTATGACGATTTTAATTCATTTAATGGGTTATGACGTTGTAGCACCCTTTACATTTTCAGCGGCGGCAGCGATGAACACGGCTATCGTATTTCTAGTTATATTCTTAGTAACATCGTTTCAAGGCTATCGCTTGATCTATCAATTTAAGCTGATTGATTTATTTCATGCTTCCAAAAAGGGAGAAGTGGCGCCTAAACCATCTATAATAGTAGCTGTTCTTGGAGTGTTACTCATTGTCTTGGGCTATTGGCTTGCAATGCAGGACCTTTTCACTTCTAAGGTATGGGAAAAAATTGGATTCCCCTTGACTGTATTAATTATTTTAACAACGGTTATTTTGGGTACATTTTTATTGTTCCACAGTGTGACTGGCTTTGTGTTAGCAATGATTAAGAAAAATGAAAGGTGGCTTTGGAAAGGCCTTCATGTCATTACTATTTCGCAGCTGCTCTATCGTATTCGTGGGAACGCACGTACATTAACTGTGATTGCCGTGTTGAGTGCTACGACAGTAACTGCCGGTGGAGCGGTCTATGGCCTTTATTACAATACGAATGACTCGGCGAAAACGATTAATCCGAATACCTTTATGTATCAATCCACAGATGCAGAAATGGACAAGCAAGTGAGTGCTGTAGTATCAGATACAAAATACGATAAAAATATTGAAGCACTATCCATTACGTTTCATACGAAAGAGTTAAACTCGCCGTCAACATTCGATAGCTCTGATAAAAGAGAATATACAGTTATCGATGAAAAAACATACAACCAATTAGCAAGTCTACAACATAAAGAAAAATTAGATGTAAAGGACAGCTACGCGGTTATTTTAGATATCGGATATGACAAAAGGTTCTCACCAATATATACAGGGAAAACTATAACAACAGGCAACGGCCATCCTCTCACATTCCAAAGCTTTAAAACGCAAAGCGTATTGAATGTAGGTACAGCAGGTATAACCGTGGTAGTCTCGGAGGATCAGTATAAAGTGTTGCAAAATGATGGGGAAGTGCTGCACTATCGTGTTCTTGGGGTAGATGATGCTTCTGTGGATTTATCTAAAAAAATTGCAAACCAATTACCTGAAGAAGCGCTATTTTCAAGTGGTCCACAAGATTACCAAACAAGTTTGGAAGGTGTGGGGTCTCTACTGTTTATCGGAAGTTTCCTTGGTCTAGTATTTCTAGCTGCTACAGGCAGTATCATTTATTTTAAGGTTTTAACAGAGGCAGAAGAGGATAAATCACAGTACAATATGCTGCATAAAATGGGTGTCAGTGCAAAAGAAATGCGAAAATCAATTGCGTCACAGGTATTCGTTATCTTTGTTGTACCGCTTGTAGTAGGGTTATTGCATAGTGTAGTGGCTTTAAAAGCATTCTCTAGTCTACTGATGATAGATTTAGCAAAACCTGTGTTGCTCTGGATGATTGCTTATACCGTAATTTACGGGTTGTATTATTTCTTAACCGTAGCTTCTTACAATCGTATTATCACACTAAATAATAGAACAGAAGGATGATTGAGATGAAAAAATTTCTAATTACTATGGGTATTTTGTTTGTTATTGGAGTTGTAGGGGTCTTTGCTATAGCCAAGATTGATTTCAATCGCTTCAATGCCGAAAATTACTATTTACAAATCACAGAGGATGGGGAACCCCATGAATATAAACTGAGCGATGGTTCAGTCATGACCTCTTATTCTTATACACTAGAGGCTACAAATGCCAAAGGTACTACAATTCCACTGGAATTTAATGCACAAAAAAATCTTCGTAAAGGCGCCTACTTGAAAATGTATGTAAAAAAAGGTGATCAAGTATCCTCATACGATGAAGTGAAAGTAGAGGATATTCCGCTAAAGGCACTAAAAAACTAATAGATTGAAGAAGGGCTGTCTCCAATAAAGTAAGTGGAGAACAGCCCCTTTCTCTGCCTAATAAGGAAGTCATTTTGAATTATAAAAGTATAGTAATGGTGGTACCGGTATTTTCAACGCTCGTCAAATCGAGTTTCCCCTCATGAGCCCAAATAATGTCTCTTGCGATGGCCATTCCTAACCCAGTACCATGCTTGCTGGTTGTATTTGTACCCCGATAGTAGCGTTCGAAAACCTGTTCCAGATCTTTAGCCGAAATACCCTGGCCATTATCAGAAATCGAAATTCGGGTATGAGATTCTGGACCTGTATCCACTCGGATCTTCACCACGACATTTTCATCGTTATGCACCAGCGCGTTGTAGATCAAGTTAAGGATCGCTCGTTTTAGTAATTTTTTATCTACTTTATGCATTGCTTTAGCCACATTCGCCTCAAACTCTATCTGCCGTTCACCAAAGGTCGGGTCATTTAAAAGTTCAATCGTCATTTCTCGTAGAAACTGAACGAGATTCACCTCTTCAAATTGCAGCGATAGCTGGTGATTACGTAAACGCGTCGTTAAATTGAGGTCATCTAACAAATCTTTCATATACATCGATTTACTCTTGATAATTGATGTGTATTCCTGTAATTCTTGGGCTGTTAAATCTGTGGCACTGTCGTTTATAAATTCTGCATAACCTTGAATAGAAGCAAGTGGTGTTTTCATGTCATGCGAAACATTGCTAATCCATTCCTCACGCATTT
This sequence comes from Paenibacillus sp. FSL F4-0097, assembly GCF_038593125.1. Taxonomy (NCBI): domain Bacteria; kingdom Bacillati; phylum Bacillota; class Bacilli; order Caryophanales; family Paenibacillaceae; genus Paenibacillus; species Paenibacillus sp. FSL F4-0097. The sequence goes on along the minus strand of NZ_CP151965.1, from coordinate 4,309,018 downwards.
GGTCGAGATGCTTACGTTCCTCTTCATGTCGATCGAGCTTTTCAGATAGTTCATTCATATTACGAAAAACATCTTCATAAACACCTTTTGGAGTAGGCATTTTCTTAAAACGTCGTTCCCTGAGCTGTTGAATACCCTCTATTAATGTATGAAGGGGTGCAGTTAACTTTTTCCCAAATAGAAATCCAATGAGGATTATAATAAGCACATCAACGATTAAAAAAATGGAAAGAAAAACATTAACGTCTTTGAAAATTTTAGCGTAGTCATAGGTCATTACGTACCGGCCTATTTTAGGATTATTAATCCCTAAAAAGTAACTGAAATTTTGGGCTTCGCTGACAAAAACCGTCGTGCGTGCATCTAATTCTTTGTATTTGTACATTTGTACAATTTCAATAGGAGAATACTCTGTTTGCAATTCTTCAGGGGTATAAAAGGCTGCTACTTGCTCCCCTTGGTCATTCAAGAATTGTACCCAGGCGCTCATTTCTTGTAGTTTTTTGAGGCCATCCTCGTTCACAACAGGTCTGCCAGCCTGTAATTCTACGTATTGTGAAAAGGTTCGGCTAAAGGTTTCTGCAGATGCTTCTTCAGTGCCAAAGTTATTATTATTAACCTTTATAACGAATAAGGAAAGGAACAAAATCGCGTTTACAAAACCAACGATCACAACAATAGTCATAACCGATCTTAAAAAGCGGAGTGTCAATTTCCATTTCAACTAGTCTCACTCCTTGGTATTTAATTTATAACCTAACCCTTTAACCGTCAAAATAAAGGTGGGATTTGAAGGGTCGGCCTCAATTTTTTCGCGTAATCGCCGAATATGTACCATCACTGTATTATCGGAACCAAAAAAATCTTCACCCCACACCTGTCCAAACAAGGTTTCTTTGCTTAGAATCTGATTGGGATGATGCATAAAACAGCTCATTAAACCGACTTCTTTGGCGGTTAGCACGAGGACCTCGCCATTCTTTTTTAATTCTGTCTCATTGGCACTAAGCTCAAAGGGGCCAGCTTGTAAGCTTTTCGGAGCCTTTTTTTCTTCTGTAAAGCCAGCTCTTCTCAGTTGTGCCTTTACCCGATAAGCGACTTCTTTCGGACTGAACGGTTTAGTAATATAATCATCGCCACCTATCGCCAGTCCTAACAGCTTATTAATTTCCTCGTCTTTTGCAGACATAAATAAGATGGGTGCATTTGATGTTTCCCGAATTTTTCTGCATAAGTCATATCCTTCTCCATCTGGGAGCATAATATCTAGCAATATAAGCTCAGGATTATACTCCTGGAACTTGTCCCAACCCTCTGCAACGGTCCCGGCAGTTACAACGTCTGGAACACCTTCTTTATGTAAAACAGCCTTCATCAGACGCGCTAAATCATCTTCATCGTCTATGATTAATACCCATTTACGACTTGCCATTTATTTCCCTCCAAATCCGTCTTTATGTACATTATTACATTATAAAGGACTCTTTATTTCTTGCACAAAAAAATCGCAAAAGAAAGGCTTGCATGAAGATGGGTATTACTTAGACGAACATAGCAAAGCAATATTCAGTGATTTATTAAAATTCATTCTAGATATAGCCAAATCAGGTAAGGAGGAGAAATTGTTACGCCCCCTGCCTTCCATGGCATTGATCTGCACTGTATATGGCCCTTTGAAGAAGTTCGCTAAAATGATGGAAGAAGGTGAGTTACTGTATTCGCTTTAGCTCGAAGAAGAACTTGCAGACAGCTTTTGGAATGCCATTAGATTGCAGTGAGTCTGCTGATTTTCCGACTAAGGAGCATTAGGTTCCTTTGTCACTACGTTCAGAATGAAAATTCATTCCGAGAAATGAAAGGAAGGTATTAAGTGAATAAGATAAGGGACTGGAGAACCTACTCTTTTTACTGTGGATTTTTCTTACAATCGTCGCCTTGATAACGATGCCGAAGCTTGAAGGGGATGTTGGATCAAGAATTGAGTGGCATCACGTTATATGGTTGGTGTAGTATTGTCTGCTGCCTTTATTCGAGGCACCTCCGCCGCGTTGATTCCTTCGGGCGTAACGACACTTATACAGGTAGCATTCGTATTAATCATTGCACTATTATTACTAAGTGTAGCGGCCATGCCGGTGTTCTTGACTGCATTAATGCAGCTTGCTAGCAAATTAAATGGTTCAAGTACGGTGCTACATCAAAGAATGTCGTTGACAAATCGAGTCATATTTAGACGGCAGTAAAATTTAAAAATACATGCGTATTACGTATGCTGAGAACAATAGAAAGAATCTTCGGGGACCTTTGTGGTCCCTTGTTTCACCATATCAGAAAGTATATAATTATCGACTATACCTTACAACTTTATTACGCTATAATCAACGTAAAGTCACCAGATGACCTAAGAGTAGGATGATTTTAATAGATTAATTAATATTAGCTTTGATATGCCGAAACGTATTTTGTTATTGAAATAGGTTGTTTATATTGTTTATGATATTAATAAAGGTGTTAATTAAATCTAGAGTAGGTAGATTATGAGTCTAAATGACAACGTATTAATTAAAATTCGTGATATGCGAGAGAGTTTTACACCAGTTGAACGATTGGTCGGAGATTACATTTTAGAAAATACGGAAGAGATCCCTCATTTGTCTATTAAGGAATTGGCTCAATCGAGTAAGACAAGCGATGCATCTGTCCTTCGTTTCTGTAAGACGATGGGTTACAGCGGATACCGCAATTTTATTGTGAGTATATCGGCATCTTTGGGTTCTCGTGATGAGGATTCAAAGGCTCAATATACAGATATTCAGCCGGGTGATGATCTCTCGACAATTATATCAAATATTTCATTGAATAATTGCAAGTCCATTGAGGATACGCTTAGTGTTATTGATCGAAAAGAAATTACAAGAGCTGTAGAATTACTATGTCATAGTAAGCGAATTGTTTTCTTTGGAATAGGTGCTTCGGGACTCGTTTGTATGGACGGGGAACAGAAGTTCTCGCGAATTAATAAGATGTGTCATGCCTATACAGATGGTCATAGTCAGCTCACGGCAGCAACTTTACTTGAGAAAGATGATGTTGCCATTTTCATTTCTAACTCTGGAGCAACTAGTGATATTATTGATGCACTGGAAATTGCCCAAAAGAATAGAGCGAAATGTATTGCGATTACGAAGTACAATAAAAGTGAGCTTGCGGAGCGGGCGGATATTGTACTGAGCATATCCACACCTGAAATAACAATCCGCAGTGGGGCTATGGGCTCGCGTATTGCGATGCTTACGATCATCGACATATTATTTGCTGGTGTCGCAAGTGCAGAATATGAAGAAGTAAAAACCTACTTAACAAAAACGCATAATATATTAAAGAAAAAACTTAGAAATTAGGTTCTGATAGAATGAATGTGGATGAAAGCGTTGATCATGGATCAATGCTTTCTTTTTTTGTATTTCATTCACTTATTCGTGTACTAAAATGTACTACTTATCAATCCATGTCAGATTATCTACATGATGAATACGTTGATCTAATGAATATAATAAGTAGTTTAATTCAATAATTAATAGCTTGGCACACAATTATGAGGAAGAAAATGAATGGAATTGAAGACGAAACATCATCCGGTTGAACACGGATGATGTAACTTTATGTTTCGTTTGGAGCGATAATCAGCAAATAATACATTTTTTTAAATCGCTTTAACCTTAGAGCCATAGCGATCAAAGCAATTGTTAAAAATTTAAATTGCATCTTGTAAGCGCTTTATAAATGTGGTATAACATAGTATGTAAGGAATGAAATAAAACATCAGAATTTAATTTCTTCATGAAATTATATTTCAAAATCTATTGACGAAGCGATGGTGTTGTATTAGTATAAGAACATAATAATTGTAAGTTAATCTAACACGTTTTGTTAATTAAATGACAGATTAAGGCTGGGAAGAAGGAGGATGGCTATGAATGACTACCTTGCGGGATTGACAACAGAGGCTGTGAATCCAGACACATTAATGATTGATGAATGTACTACGGAAGAAATGATCCAGTTAATGAATCAACAAGATGCACTAGTCCCCAGAGCTATAGCTGAGGAGATTCCGCAGATTGCAAAGGCGGTAGATATTCTACATCATAGGTTGTCTAATGGTGGAAGAATGTTTTACATAGGAGCTGGCTCATCAGGAAGATTAGGTGTTCTGGATGCTTCCGAATGTCCTCCTACCTTTGGTACAGATCCTTCCTTGGTGCAGGGCTATATTGCTGGTGGTGATATTGCTTTGCGTACTGCGGTTGAAGGCTGTGAAGACGATATGGATGAAGGGATCGCATTAATCGAAAGCATTGGTGTAACAAACAAAGATGTACTTATTGGGATTTCGGCAAGCGGTAGTGCAAACTACGTTATTGCAGCTTTAGCGAAAGCAAAGGAACTTGGAGCAGCCACTATCGGTGTTTGTAACAACAGAGGCTCAAAGTTCGAACCCATTGTAGATGTTTGTATAACACCTGTTGTAGGACCTGAGGTCATTAGCGGTTCGACTCGATTAAAGGCAGGAACTGCTCAGAAGTTGGTGCTTAATATGCTGACAACATGCACAATGGTCAAGTTAGGAAAAACGTACAACAACTTGATGGTTGATCTGAAGGCTAGTAATTTTAAGCTCGTAGATCGCTCGATTCGTATCATCATGAACACGACTGGTGTAGATACATCAACCGCAGCAGAAACACTTGAAAAAGCATCTATGAACTGTAAGCTGGCAATTATGATGATTAAATCGGGGTTAGATGCAAAAGAAGCAGAACAAGTACTTAACACAAACGGAGGACGCTTGAAACAGGCAATCGCATCATTGGTTTAGGTGTGAAAAGTGGAATAACAGGATGGATGCTATTAATAATTGAGGAGGCTGTTTTCGATGAAAAAAAGATCACGTGGATTAACTCTGTTTTTGTCAGGAATCATGATGGTATCACTATTATCGGCTTGCGGAGGAAACGGAAATAACGCTCCAGCTTCTACAGATTCCGGTAACACAGGAACTAGTAACGGTGGTTCTGAGCCTAAAAAGGATACGATTACAGCACTTTTACCTCCGATATCAGCGAACTATCAAACACGTTTTGCTGATATGGAAAAAGAATTTAATACACTACATCCTAACTTGACTTTGAAAATCGAGCCAGCGAGCTGGGAAGATATGACGCAAAAACTTGATACTCAAGTAAATGCAGGTTCTCCTCCAGATATTGCTTTTATCGGTGCTTCAGGAATTTCGAAATATGCAGCACTTAATGTACTAATCGACCTTAACGGTGCCCTTTCTGATGAAGCCAAGGCAGATTATGACGAAGTTCCATTGAAATATTTCCAACTAGGTGACGCTCAATACGGCCTACCAGCGTATATGGAAATCCACACTATCGGTGGTAACAAACAATTCCTTGAAGAAGCCGGAATTGATTGGAAAAGCATTCAACAAAACGGTTGGACTTATGAAGAGTTCCGTAATGCAATTTCTAAAGGCGTAGTGAAAAATGATAAAGGTGAAACTACTCGTTATGGTTTCGTGTTCGCAACATCTGGTGTAGCATCTAAAGACTATCTAGCTATTCTTGCTAAAACTGCTGGTTTACCAGATTACTTCGATAAAGATCTTAAATATACGTATACAAGCAAAAACTTCTTGGGGCTACTTACATCTATTCGCGAAATGATCAACGATGGTTCTATGCCTAAAGAGCTAAGCTCTATCGATGCTGGTAAACGGTGGAACATGTTCCTAACGGGTCAAACGATGATCACAGGTAAAGGTTTATCTGCATTTGAAAACTCTGCTCGTCTAAACAATGAGAAGATTAAAGCGAACGATGGTTCAGCTGTTGCAGATTCTATTGAAGTTGATTATATTTCACTTCCAGTCCCAACATTCAACGGTGCCGATTATGTCCCTACTTCAATCGTTGATGGTTATATCGCACTTCGTGGTAAAAAAGCTCCATCTGAAGAGCACATCAAAAATATTGCCCTAGCAACGAATTTCTTGTCTTCTGGTTCAATTGCTGCTAACTACAGTAATGAGCTGTTCTTATCACCAATTACTGAATCTGCACGTAATGCAGAAGTACTTGAAAAATTCCCTCGTAACGAAGATAACGTTGCTGCAGGTAAAGCTATGATGGCAAAAGCGCTTCCGGCTCGTACAGATATTCCTACTGATCTGGCTGCTGAAGCATTAAAAATTGAAACAGAAGTTATTATTCCTAAACTACAAGCCTTACTTGCAAATGAGATTGCTCCACAAGAAATGTATGATGCAGTTAAAGCAGCTGCAATTAAATCTTTCGGTAAAGATGGTATTGTAGTTGACTAGTCTGTCGTAGGCTGACATGTGAAAGCTGTGCGTAGCTAGAACGTACAGCTTTCCTTCTAAATTAGCTAGAGCTTGTACTGTTTTTAGAAGAGAGGTGCGACCCAATGAATCAAACGTTGACTAAAAGAAAAAAATTGAAACTCGAAAGTGACTCAGGTTGGGGATACGCGTTTATCGCAGTAGCACTTATTGCGTTTTCTTTATTTACCGCATATCCAGTCATCAATGCTTTTATTATCAGCTTACAAAAATATGGTCCATTAGGATCCACTTTTGTCGGCGTGGATAACTTCGTTAACTCTTTTTCAGATGAACTTTTCTGGAAAGCGCTGAAAAATACGTTAGTATATACGCTATTAACTGTTCCATTTAATATTCTTCTATCATTTTTAATTTCAATTTTGATTATTCCTTTCAAGAAAAAAACACAAACGATCTTTAAGGCACTATATTACTTGCCAGCCGTAGCATCTGGTGTAGCGCTTTCTGTTGTGTGGCTGTGGATCTTCGATCCGTTAAAATCAGGTATTGCCAATAAGCTCGTAAGTTTTTTAGGTATTGAAAATCAAAACTGGCTTGGTTCCAGCGCAACTGCAATGTTCTCACTTGTGTTAATGTCATGGTTATCAAGTCATGGTACAGCAATTATTATTTATATAGCCGCATTACTCGCTATTGATAACAGCTATTATGAAGCAGCTGAAATTGATGGCGCGTCTTTCCTGCAAAAGCTTTGGTTTATCGTTGTCCCTTTCCTTAAGCCAACAACGCTATTCCTACTTGTTACTGGTGTTATCGGTTCCTTCCAAGTATTCCAAAACGCTTATCTTATGACAGGCGGTGGACCAGACCATGCAACAACAATGGTAGGTTTGTTAATATTTAACAATGCGTTCACATATTTTGAGTTTGGTGAGGCAGCGGCACAATCATTAGTTCTAGCAGCGATTATCGGATTTATCTCATTCCTTCAATTCAAGTTTATAGGTAAAGATGTAGAATACTAGGAAAAGGAGCAGAATACTATGGGTTTGTACAATAATAGCTTAAGAAGCAAAGGGTATCTGTTTATACGTAATGGTGCAAACATTACGTTCCTTATCCTATTTGCCGCAGCTACCATATTCCCGATATACTTTATGGTCATCTCCTCGTTCGGTGATCCGGTAGAAGCTGGTGCAATGAGCTATTCTATCCTACCATCGAAGATTTCATTTGAATCTTATAAATTCTTCTTTAACTTCAGCCCACATACATGGGACTGGTTATTGAACTCCTTTATAGTGGCAGCGTGTATCACGGTATCTAACGTATTTTTTGCTACACTTGCTGGATATGCTTTTGCAAAAATGAAATTTAAAGGGAAAAACATTTTGTTCGCTATTTTGCTGGGATCTATGATGATTCCTGTTCAAGTCACTCAGGTTCCACTATATATTTTGATCGTAAACATTTTTGAATTACAAAATACGTACACAGCGTTGATTATGCCGAGCATAGTAACGGTATACAATATCTTCTTGGTTAAGCAGTTCATGTCCTCCATTCCAGGTGAAATTATTGAATCTGCTAAAATCGAAGGTTGTTCCCAGCCTAAAATCTTCTGGTATATCATTATGCCTCTATCTAAAACAATTATGGCAGTACTAGCAATCCTAACGTTCATGGCGGCATGGAATGACTTTTTCTGGCCGTTCCTAGTAACGAATACGATGGATATGCAAACCATTCAGGTCGGCTTGAAAAACTTTCGCTTTGCGAATACAACTTACTTTGCACCGATGATGGCGGGGGCAACCATTTCAGCAGTTCCAATGTTTATTTTGTTCTTCAGTTTACAAAAATACTTCCTTGAAGGGGTAACAGTTGGAGCGGTGAAAGGTTAATGGACAAACAATCAAAAGTTGATGCAACATACTTAGTTGGCTTGATGTCAGGTACATCAGTAGATGGTATTGATGCAGCAGTAGTTAAGCTTTTCCCATCAGCCGAAAAAGAGCATGGAGTAGAGATTGAATTACTGGCTTTTGAAAACACACCTTTTGAGGTGCAAGTTAGAAACTCCATATTTGAGCTTTTTGATCCCGCTAGCGCTACGATTGATAAGGTTGGCGCAATGAATATGTGGCTTGGCGAATTATACGCCCAAGCCACATTATCCGTTATAGGGAAATGCGGCCTTTCGCCTTCGCAAATATTCGCAGTAGGTTCGCATGGTCAAACAATCTATCATGCTCCGGAAGAGAATGTTATGGGCGGCTATAATCTGCATTGTACTGTTCAGATTGGGGATGGTGCAGTTATCGCCAATCGCACAGGAATTCCTTGCGTATCAGACTTTCGAGTTGCTGACATGGCAATGGGTGGACAAGGAGCTCCGTTAGTACCATTTACCGAATACTTATTGTTTAACAATCCAGAGAAAACAATTCTGATGCAAAATATTGGCGGAATAGGCAATGTGACTGTTTTGCCTGTAAATGCCTCACAGGATGAGGTATTTGCTTTTGATACGGGTCCTGGAAATATGATTATCGATGGCCTTGTATTGCAATTATTTGCACCAATGACCATGGATGTTGATGGCGAAATTGGTGCGGGCGGTCAAGTGATTGATGAGCTATTGAAATGGATGCAGCAGGATAAATATTATACGATGCCGTTACCAAAATCGACAGGCAGAGAACGGTTTGGCCAACAATACGTGGCACAAATTATTGAAATGATGAAGGTTAATCACTGGAAAGCAGAAGATGTTGTTGCAACAGCTACGTACTTAACTGCCTGGAGCATCGTCGATAGCTATGAACGGTATATTGCACCGCAGCATCAGGCTGAGCAATTGTTAATTGGCGGCGGTGGAAGCTATAACAAGACGCTTTTGCGTGATTTACAGCACTTATTTGCACCGCATAACGTGCAGGTGCTGACGCAGGAGGATATCGGTGGTAATAGTGATGCTAAGGAAGCAATTGCTTTTGCTCTGCTAGCGTATTACACGATGGAGCGCTTACCAAACAATATCCCGCTAGTAACTGGAGCTTCACAGCCAGTAGTAATGGGCAAAATTTCCTGGCCCTATATTGGACGTTCACAGGAGGCTTAAATGATGCAAATCAGAACCTTTTCAATTGAAGATCACTCTGCAGTTGTAGAGCTTTGGAATCGTGAGGCTACAAAATATGATTATAAGCCATTTACAGAGCGAGAGTTTCAAGATACATTCATCGACCATCCTTATTTTGACGCTGACTGTATATGGGTAGGCTGTGACGAAAAAGGGATTGTTGGTTTTGCAGCTGGCTGCTGCGGTGACGATCTCCCTCTTGGAGATGTGGCGGGTTATATTACGAGTGTTATTATAGATACCCATGTGGCTTCTCTGGAGCTTTACGATGCTTTTCTATTGCGTTTAGAAAAAAGATTCCAAGAACTTGGGAAAAGACAAGCGGATGTATTGTTTTTCAACCCTGTTAAGCTGAAGTGGAGTATACCAAGTGCACCTCAGCATGAGCATAATAATGCCCCGGGCATCAGTAAGGACCAGCCATTATATGAAGCTTTAATTGCTAGAGGCTACGAAGATCGAGCGAGGCAATGCGGCATGTATTTAAAACTCGGAAGCTTTATAGTTCCCGAAGATATTTTAGATAAGGAAACCAATGCAAATAGCAAGGACTATTACATTACTTCCTATGTCCCTGATTTACATACAGGGCTTGAAGCAACGCTTGCTGCCCTGCAAAATCCGCAGTGGAAGAAGGATGTTGTTACTTATGTGAAGGTTGGCGCACCACTTGTAGTAGCTGTGTACGGCAACGAGGTTGTGGGCTTTGCGGGTCCAATTATTTCGCAGCCTGATGGAAGAGCATTTTTTTGCGGTATCGGAGTGCACCCAGAGCATGAGGGTCATGGCCTTGGCAGTGTATTATTTTTCAGAATGGTTGAAGCTTTTCAAAATGTGGGCTGTCAATATATCTCTCTATTCACTGGAAATAATAATCCGGCTCTTCGAATCTATCAAAAAGCGGGCTTTACTATTGAAAAACAATTTTCTATATTGCGGAGGGAACTTTAAAGATGAGCGAAAAATTCACAGTATTAGCAATTGGAGCGCATGTTGGTGATGTGGAGCTAGCTTCTGGTGGTGTGCTCGCTAGTCATAGTTTAAAGGGAGATCGCATTGTGACACTAGCGTTAACTGCGGGTGAACGAGGGGTCCCGGCAGGACAGGATATGAAGGAATATCGTCAGCAAAAAGTGAAAGAGGCACAGGTTTTTGCGGATATGCTAGGCGGTGAAGCCATTGTATTCAATGATTATTGTGACGGAGAGTTGCCTGACAATCAAGAAATTCGTATGGAGGTTTGTGATGTAATTCGTCGCGTGAAGCCTAACATTATTATTACACACTGGAAAAACAGTATGCATAAGGACCATGCGCTAACGCATCATATCGTAAATGATGCCCGTTTCTTCGCAAGTCTATCATCCTTTGAACGAGCGCTCCCCGCGCACTTTGCAGCAAGATTATATTACTCCGAAAACTGGGAGGATGCGGTTGATTATGTCCCTTACGTATATGTGGATTTCGATCAAGCGGCATTTGATCTATGGATAGATGCTTTAAGCAAGCATTGGTTTGTGACGAATAGCAAATCTTTCAAATACATGGATTATTATAAAGCACTAGCAGTTGTTCGCGGCTGTGAAGCAAGAAAGACATATGCAGAAGCATTTATGGTGCCAGCTGAAACGGTGAAGGTTAGGCAGTCTAGTCTTTGGTAACTATTCAACTAGCTAAGAGGGAGTGTTTCTATGTATAGCAGGAAACATTCCCTTGTTCTATCCATTTATGCGAAAAAGCAGCTAGGAGGCAGCTTCATATGGTGTTAAATGGGATTGATTCTATAACGAATTATCGTTATTTGTTCGAAGGTAAGCGCGTAGGATTGATTACAGCGCCGACAGGTCTTACGAAGGATTTTGCATCAACGATTACTATATTACATGAAAATTTTAATCTTGCTGCGATGTTTTCACCTGAGCATGGCGTTCGCGGAGATTTGGATGCAGGGGCAGTAGTAGACACTTACATGGATCCTTTTACGAATGTTCCAGTCTATAGCTTGTACCGTAAAGACTCCAAGCGTTTAACAAAAGAAATGCTGAATGAAGTAGACATCATTGTATACGATATTCAAGATGTTGGTGTACGCTATTACACATTTATTTATACGATGCTATATGCACTTGAAGATTGTGCAAATGCAGGTGTGGAATTTGTTGTTCTTGATCGTGTTAATCCGCTTAACGGGGTAACGGTAGAAGGGAATGTCTTGAAGCCCGGCTTCAAATCATTTGTTGGAAATTACGAGCTAGCCGTGCGATACGGCTTAACAGCAGGTGAGGTAGCAACGATGGCAAATGATCAAATGAATTGGAATGCATCGCTGCATGTCGTTCGTTTGGAAGGCTGGGAACGGAGCATGTCCTTTCCGGATACAGGATTAACCTGGGTTCATCCTTCACTTGGAATACCACGATATGAAACGGCGTTATTATATACAGGAACATGTTTATTTGAAGGCACAAACTGCTCCGAAGGACGTGGAACAACGTTCCCTTTTGAAATGATTGGTGCTCCGTTCATTCAAGCGCAGCAATTGGCAGATGAGATGAATGCAAAAGGTATCCCGGGTGTGCTTTTTCGTCCAGTTCATTTCAAGCCAACGTCATCTAAACATTGTGGCGAGCTATGCGGCGGGGTACAAATTTACATTACAGATCTCCAAGTGCTGAGGCCTTTAGAAGTTGGGGTAACCTTATTATTTACGATAAGAGATTTGTACGAGCAATTTTCATTCCTGCCTCCTGTGAAGGAGGGCTCTCGTCCATTTATCGATTTGCTGGGGGGAGACAACATGTATCGTACGGAAAATATGCAAGCCAAGCAGCTGCTTGAACAGTTTGCAGCGGAAAGCAAGCAATTTGCAGAAATAACACAGCAGTATCATTTATATCGCTAGAGGAAGGTGAATAATTGATGAGAACAATAGAACATATGAGCTTGCGCGAAAAGATTGGACAAATGTTCGTAACAGGCTTCCCTTCAACCGAGATCACTCCTGAGCTGAAGGAAGTTATTGAGCATTATAAAGTCGGCAATATTATTTTATTCTCACATAATATCGACAATAAATATCAATTAGGCGAGCTTGTTACTGAGCTGCAGCAATGGTACATGACACATACTGGTATCCCGGGTTTTATTACGATCGACCAAGAAGGCGGTCGAGTCACTCGTATGCCTAAAGACGCGACCAATGTTGCTGGAGCCATGGCAATTGCTTCTTCAGGACGACCTGAAAATGCGTATGCAGCAGGCAGAATGACTGCCAGAGAATTGAAAGCATTAGGTATTAATTTTAATCTAGCTCCAGTTATGGACGTTAACAATAATGCATTGAATCCAGTCATAAATGTTCGTTCCTATGGTGATTCTGTTGCAACAGTATCCCAGTATGGAATTCAAATGATGAAGGGATTGCTCGATGGAGGCGTCATGTCCTCACTTAAGCATTTTCCAGGTCATGGTGATACAAATGTCGATTCACATATTGGCTTGCCTACCATTGAAAAAACACTTGAGGAATTAGAGCAGCTTGAGCTGCTGCCGTTTAAGGCCGCAATTGAGCAAGGCGCTCAAGCGATTATGAGTGCACATATTTTATTTCCGAAAATTGAAAAATCCGGTGTGCCCGGAACTATGTCTCATACCATTATTACAGAGATATTAAAAGGAAAATTAGGATATAAAGGGTTAGTTGTATCGGATTGTTTAGAAATGGACGCGATCAAACGATACTATGGTACGGCAAAAGGAGCGTTAGGAGCTGTTAAAGCAGGTATTGATTTGGTATTCATTAGTCATACTCCTGAGACAGTGAAGGAAGCGATTCATTTGATCGAAGAAGCTGTAGCCACCGGTGACTTGGATGAAGCGCTAATTGATGCAGCTGTTACAAAAATTTTAGCTTATAAAGCACAATATGCGACGATTGAGGAGCTAGATTATGAACTAGTTGGCTGCGATGTACATCGCCGAGCAAATGAGCTAATGCGTACGGAAACGATCTGCCTCATTAAAGGTGAGCTCCAGCCCATTCATACCGGTGACGAGCAAGTGTTATTTATGGGTTCCTATTCATACCGCACCGATCTTGCGTCCAGCAGCTTGAATCAAGCTCTTAGCTTTCCGCAATATATGGGGGAGCATTTCAATACAGCTTATGAGATTATCGGCATTGACCCGAGTGAGGAGCAAATCAACGCTGCGCTGCCAAAGGTACAAGGCTACAAGCATATTGTTATCGGCTTGTTTAATGCGCGTGAAAACAAAGGTCAGCTTGCGCTTGTTCAGAAGCTGCTGGCAGCAGGCTGCAAAGTAACGGCCATTACATTAGGTCGCCCGTATGATTTACCGTTAATCGAAGGCGAGTTCTGCGGAATTGCGGCATTTGAGTATACACTTGATGCATTCAAATCACTCCTTCCAATCCTAAATGGTGAGGTTGTACCCACCGCCAAGATTACGATACAGATGTAGATAAAAAGTACAACAAGGGGACATAGGTATGGCATTTATCGTTGGAATTGATGGGGGTGGCACGAAAACAGCTGTCACCATTACGCATGACCAGGAAGACTCTTTATTCACCTTTACTGTAGGGCCTATTAATTATAACGGTGGTGATGCTGATGCTATTGCCGCTTCCTTTGAGAAAATTTTTAGTCAAATGAAGCTCTACTGCAGTAATTTACAAGAAGTTGCTCATATATGTATAGGTGCGGCAGGAATAAGTAATCCGCTGGTCATCAATTTTTTGGAGCAGCATGTGAGAAATAACGGTTATATCGGGCCATTAACGATTACTGGCGATCAAGAAACCGCATTATACGGGGCACAAAATGCGATGCAAGGCATCATTCTCATTGCCGGTACAGGATCGATTTGCTTTGGGGTCAATGAAAAAGGAGAGCAGCATCGCACAGGAGGTTTTGGTCATCTGATTGATGACGAGGGAAGCGGTTATAGTATTGGGCGCGATCTATTATCCGGATTAGTTCAAGTGGAGGACGGAAGAATAACCGATACGGTCATCCCAGCGATGGTATATGAGCAGCTTGGATTAAGCACTGTGAAAGAGATTATTGGCTTTGTTTATGATAAAAATACGACGAAAAAAGATATTGCGCAGCTCGCACCGATTATGACGACCGCATGCGAGAAGGGCGATGCACATGCAATAGCGTTAGCGGAGAAATGTGCAGCCAATCTATATGAGCTTGTTGTGCCTGTTATTGAACGGCTTAAGCTATATGAAAGTCCGATTGCGATTGCAGGAAGTGTGCTGCAAAAGTCTCGCTTTGTGAAAGAAGCCTTGGAGCGAAAGCTCGCACAGAGCTACCCGCAAACAAAGTTGATTTTGCCGATTAAGGATGCGGCCTACGGTGCTGTCCTGTTAGGAAGATCAAAAAAGAACAACGACTAGTTTTTGTCGCTATGGAAAAATAAGGGTGTGTCATAAGTCCGAGCAGTTGGACTTGCGACACACCCTTATTTTAAAATGGTAGGAATCAAAAATGGCTTAAAATTTATCAGTCAAATAAAACACGGCTTGTTGTTTCGGAAATAGAGCTTGAAGGATGTTAGCGTGCTCAGTACTGTCCTTTGCTGCGCCTGCTTCATTATAGCCGAACATGATATAAGTCATTAGCTCGCGTTCATCTACTTCTATTGAAGTATAGGGATTGGTATGATTACTAGCATCGGAAACAGAAAGCTGCTTTTGCTTATAATCCAAGTAGATACAGTCCTCATTACTGCGAAGTGCAATATGCAGCTCCTGGTCTGCAATTATGTTGCTACGGTTTAGGCGATCTTCTAATTCAGGCTGAAGCTTATGGAAAGTTGAACTGAGATTGATCATTTTCCACATCGCCATATTGATTTGAATTGAATTAGCTTGATGCTGTTGGTAATAGGAATATAGCTTATGGTCCTCTGGGAGCATCGCTAATATTTGCTTTGCATTTTGACGCAGCTGACATAAGGCATGAAACAAAGCTTCAACGCCGTTTTCGGCTTCGTTCAAATACAATAATTCATTAATAAATACTTGTTCAGTATCTTTCTTTTCAATGATGCCATAAGCGACGATTTTTCCATTTCTGCGAAGGAGCAAGCAGTCAACTTTCTTCCATTCCGGCCAGGTCAATAAATCATTCCAATACGTTCTACTTCGGATCACGGTGTAGGTACGATTCTTATTGAATTGTTCATAGATGAAACGGATATCATCGAGATAACAGGCTTCAAAAGGAATGATTTCATCACTGTTTTGCTGCTGCTCCAAACTTGCTGGTTTTTCAATTGCGAAAGCAGTCTCCGGAATAAGTCTCCAGCCAGCCTTTTCATAAAACGCATGCTTGCTAGCCAAAAGCAAGCTTATATCATAATCGGTTTCTTTCATATAGTTGGTCTGCGCATGAAGAATTTTGTGTGCAAGCCCCAGCCCGCGGTAATTTAGATCTGTACCGACACTCCCCATTGCACCTGTTTTCAAGATCGCTTGACCGACTCTAATATGAAACGGGAAAATTTGTACATTGGATGCAATCTTACCGTCTACCATCGCAAACCATGTTGTATCTGGATCATATGTGGTGTCGAGGTCTAATCTTTCTTGGAAAAAAGCTCGGCCTACGGAAAAGCATTCATCTAAAATATCGTAAATCTTTTCAAGCTGCTCTCTAGTTGGATGGTTCATTACGATGATGTTTGGTGTCGTCGTCATCTTTCATTTCCTCCTGCGCCGTAATGTTGGGATAAATTTAATAAATGAAAAAAAACGGTTTTTTTTGAAATTTAATTTCTTAACTTATAGTTTAATGTTGAAAAAAAAATTCGTCAATAATGGAACGTGTGGAATCATAGATAAACCGTTCAAGAAATTTTTGCGAAAAATCGGAAATATTTTCATACCATTGATTCCTGCATTTGTTGGAGCGGGTTTAATTGCGGGGAAGTATGATTTCGCAAATTGAGCTAGACTTAAATGAATTGCCAGAATCAGAGAAAAAGTAGCGGAGTACATTCTTGCAAATGCTAAAGAAGTGCTGCATATGACCATACATGAGTTAGCGACAAAAGCGGAGGCAAGCAGTGCGGCGGTTGTTCGTTTTTGCAGGTCGCTAGGAATAGATGGTTTCCCTGCACTGAAAATCCGATTATCAGCGGAAGTAGAAAATACGCCGTATGTTGGCTATTTTGATGTTGAATCGAATGAAACGGTGCATTCTATCATTGATAGTGGATGAAATGAAGCGTCCTATTTATCGAGCGATTGTAGAGAAATATCTTAATGGAACAAACCTGAGCAAGTACTATATTAAGCATGGAAGGACTTATTTATACTCTGACGCAGTAATCCGCACCATTGCAGATACGAGGCGAGTCCTTTACCTACACAGAATTTCAAACAGATGTACTTGCCATAATTCAGTTGTCAGATGAGGAGCTCTGCGTAGCAAAAAAACTGGATAAATTGTTAATTTCACCCCTATATTCACTAAAATCGATTATAATAAAATTTATGTTCAAGCCGATTACCTATCCTAAGTTAATAGGATAATCATACGCAAAAAGGCATAGTGATGAATCGCCTATGCTATAAGGGTTATAGAGTTTTCAAATACACACTTATGTATAAGAGGAGGCGAATGATATGACGATAATGCCTGTTATAGTAATGATCTTAGTATTTGTACCTGCCATTGTACTCATGGTAAGCATGCCTTATTTAACAAGAGAGACGATTAGTTTTGGGGTCACCGTCAGCCCTGTACAATTCCATAGTGAGCCTCTGCGCCAGATGCGGAAGTCATATGCTAGGATTAGTGCTACCTTACATACCATCCTATTCATTATTTGTATCCTCTGTCTAATATACGGTGATGAACATTCCAAGCAACCAAGTTGGATCATTGTCACTTATTCACTCGCCATGGTCGTAATCTCCCTAGTCATAAACATTAGCTATTATTTCAAAATGAAAAGTTTACTACCTATGCTGCCTATTGCTCTGGAACCATCGATCATGGCAGTGGACACTGGATTTCGGAAAAGAAACATTGGCTTGTCTAATAAATGGTTCCTCATTCATGTTTTAATTATTGTTGTTACTATTGTAAATGTGCTACGCAACTACGATCTGATTCCTGATCAGATTCCGATCCATTACAACAGCAGTTGGAACGTAGACGGCTATGCAGCTAAATCTTATAGTTCTGTGTTTATGCCTACGATCATGCAAGTGTTCATAACACTTTTGTTCATATTTGAGAATTGGAGTATTCGCAGAGTGAAGCAGCAGGTTCAACCCAATGATCCTAACCGTTCCATCAGACAAGACGCAACTTACCGCCGTACTTGGTCATATTTTATGCTTACAGCAAGCTTCTTAATAGTTATCCTGTTTTCCGTCGTGCAACTAAATATGATATCTCAGCTTAACATGAATTTCGCTATCCCTATTATCCTAATCATAATAGCCCTTATCATCCTATACGCCTTGGCCTTAACGTTCTGGGCTGGTCAGGGCGAAAGCCGCTTGGAGCGATCTGCCGATAGCTCCAATGTCAGACCTGTCCATGATGATGATAAATGGCGATTAGGTATGATTTATTTCAATCGCAAAGATCCAAACCTAATCGTCAAGAAAAGGCTCGGAGTCGGCTGGGGATTAAATTTCGGTCACCCAGTAAGCTGGCTGTTTTGGCTCGGAATTATTGTACTGTTAGTTGTGGTGCGGTAACAAGGCTTAGAGGTTAATACTTACTGGAGTATAGACGAAGTTAGAGTTTCGAAACAGAATATTTACCGAAAAAAACGCCTAAAGGGCGTTTTTTATTATCTTTAAGGTTCTCAGTAATATCTTTTTTGAATTAAAGCACATATTAAAGAGTATTTCTCGTATTAATATCTCTTTGTTACAATCAGATTGTTATCTAAAGGAGGGTATAAAATGAACTATCGCAAATTAGGAACGAGTGGCTTACATCTAAGTGAGATTGCTTATGGTAATTGGATTACACATGGTGCTCAAGTGGACAATGATACTGCCCATGCTTGTGTTCACGCTGCATTGGATGTAGGGATCACAACATTTGATACTGCAGATGTATATTCCGATACGAAAGCTGAGATGGTGCTGGGCCAAGCATTAAAAGGAGTGCACAGAGCTGATATCGAATTGTGTACCAAGGTGTGCCATCCCACAGGGACGGGACGTAACGCAAGAGGTCTGTCTCGCAAGCATATTATGGAGGCGTGCCATGCTTCACTGAACAGATTACAGACCGATTATATTGATATCTATTATGCGCATCGCTTTGACGCAACAGTATCCCTTGAAGAGACCTTCTTGGCTTTTTCGGATCTGGTGCGTCAAGGTAAGGTTCTCTATGTCGGGATAAGTGAGTGGACGGCGGATCAGATAGCAGAAGGTGCTATTTTGGCGAGGGAATTGAAGGTGCCATTGGTGGCTAGTCAACCTCAATATTCGATGTTATGGCGCGTAATGGAGACGGAGGTAGTTCAAGCTTGTGAGCGGGAAGGGATTGGACAGGTGGTCTGGTCACCGCTTGCTCAAGGGATTCTTTCAGGCAAATATATGCCAGGGCAACCATTGCCAGAGGGTTCTCGTGCTTCAACAGCTGCGGGCTCACCATTTATGAATAAATTGGCGGGTCAATGGCTTCGGACTGAGGTGCTTGAGGCGATCTCGAATCTCTCTACCATCGCCAGCGAAGTTGGGTTGACGCTTCCGCAGTTGGCTATAGCATGGGTGTTGCAAAATCCACAAGTCTCATCTGCAATTATTGGGGCATCCAAGCCTGAGCAAGTAATAGAAAATGCCAAAGCTGCGGGAGTTCGTCTGGATAGGGAAGTTATGATGCAAATCGATAGGGTGCTAGAAGGACTCGTTGAACGTGATCCTAGAAAAACGGGCTGAATATTATATCATTCACCATTAATAACTTCTGAACTCATTTGTCCTATGATCTCTAGTAACGCGGATAAGGAGGCACGATCGCAATCGGTTCTCCAAGCGGCATAAAGGGGAATCGATGGTGTGCTTTCTTCAAAGGCACGAAATACGACACCTTCGCGCTGAAAAATAGCAACGGAAGAGGGAACAATAGAAACTCCAAGATTAGCGGCTACCAAGTTTACAATGGTGTACATCTGAATGGCTTCCTGTACTACATTCGGATACATGTCGTGTTGGGCGCAAAAGCTCATAATGAGGTCATGAAAAGGAGCTCCTAAATGGCGTGGGAACGATATAAAAGGCTCTAAAGCTAAAGAACGAATGGATAATACCGGTAAATGAGCTAGGTGATGCTGCTCTGGCAAAACGGCAATAAGCGATTCATTGACTAGGGGACGATGATCGATATGTTTGCCCGACTCTGTATAACGTACAAATCCAATGTGAATCGTTCCTTCATGTAAAGCCTGCCACTGCTGAGCAGACGTCATCTCATGTAATGTGAGTTGTACTTGGGGATAACGTTCCCGAAACATTTTTAACATATCAACCAATACTCCACCAGCTGCAGAATCTATAAATCCAATGTTCAAATATCCGATAATTCCTTGATCGACTAATTGTGTTGTTTTAATAGAGCGTTCCAGTTGAGATAGAATGGATTTAGCTTCCTCTAGAAATACCGCCCCCGCTGGCGTGAGCCGAACTTGTCTTTTATTCCGTTCTAATAGTTTCACACCCATCTCATTCTCCAGAGCTTGAATTTGCTGGCTTAAGGGAGGCTGCGTCATATTTAGCTTCTCTGCAGCACGGTTAAAATGCAGTTCCTCTGCTACAGCAATAAAGTATTGTAATTTTTTTATGTCCATACTTTTCATTCTCCCTTGAAATGCTTCTTCAAGCAAGTATAAGGATCTTTGAAGAAAAATGAAAGGAATGACTTGTCCTCTGAGGTGTTTTATTCGAGTGCCAAATGCGCTAGACTAGGAATGGGTACCCAGAACAATGATGTACTGTTTGATTGGTCATAAAGGGGGAGAACGACGATGATAAGAGGATTAACAACAGCAGGTTTGGGTGAGATTAGTTCCAATGAAGAATACATCAGACTTGCGAGCCAATTCGGGTTTCGGTCCATAGACGTCAATCCATTAGAGTTGGTACATCAATATGGCAAGGATGGGGCAGTTCAATTGTTGGAAAGTCATGGCGTCATGCTAGGATCTTTTGGTTTAGAGGTAGATTGGCGCACGACAGAGGATAGCTTTAGGGAGAGTCTGAAATCGCTTACCCAGATGGCTGAGGCCGCTGCTGACTTAAAGTGCACCACATGCTGCACATATATTTTACCTTCGACTGATCTTCCGGTCGCACCGTTTATGATTGCAGCCACTAGACGTTTAAGACTATGTGCAGAAATATTAGGCGCTTATGGTATTTCGCTAGCCTTAGAGTTCGTTGGCCCTCATCACTTACGTACACAATGGGCAAATCCGCTGATCTGGACGATGCATGATACGTTGAACTGGATAGACACCATTCAAGTGAGAAATATCGGCTTGTTGCTGGATTCCTATCATTGGCATACAAATGGATTAACAAGTGAGGATCTGCTGAAATTACAACCGCATCAAATCGCGTATGTCCATATCAATGATGCTAAACCTCTGCCCATAGAAGAATTGCTTGATTTTGATCGATTGTATCCAGGGGAAGGGGCTATTGATCTTACAGGCTTCCTGGGAAGCCTTACAAAGATCGGGTATACCGGCGTTATCGCCCAAGAAGTGCTGGCACCAGCCTCCGCACACAGTTCATCTGAATTATTTTCCCGTTCCAAAGCAGGTTTCGATAAAGTATTCTCATTGCTAGAAATCTAAACACATCGAACTCTACATTAGAAGAAGCGTTAAGGAAGGAATCAACTATCTGCTCTATGGGATAGTTGATTTTTTTCCTCTAAACATAGGATTACATACGTCTATAGGCCTCTTAATATAGTATAATCATACTGTATTGCTCAAAGTTGGAGATAGGGATATAGCACTATTAAATACTATTGACGAATGAGGAGTCTATGAGAACTTCGGAGAATAAAATTAAGTTAAGTCATATGTTGTACATAGTAGTATTCATCTGCCTGCTGATTGCAATACGCTGGAGCTGGTACAATCATTTTACTTTATCCAATGCCCCGGTAGTGGAGCAAGGTGTGCTCGATTTGCGGGGAGTAGACCTTGAATCACTAAGCTCTTTTCCATTGGATGGAGAATGGGAGTTTTATCCTCAACAATGGGTGAATGCCGCCAATGTGGATAGCGTTTTAAAAGGCCAAATGCTTCAGGTGCCGGGTAACTGGAGTACCGCATTTAATCCTTCAGAGCAAAAAAAGGCATATGGATACGGAACTTATCATATGCGTATTTTGCTAGATCAACCCTTGTCTGAGCCGCTAAGCTTTTGGTTCCAGTCCATCTATACTTCTTCTGAAGTGGAGATCAATGGAACAGTGCTCGCACGGTTTGGTGTGTTATCTGACGAGAAGGAAGAGCATGTTTATGTGACGAAAGCATTCTTAATCAGTTATACACCTACAGATCAGAAGCATCTGGATCTGTTTGTCCGGACGTCAAACTATGAGTCTCCACTAAAAGGGGGCATAATTCGGTCGGTGGAGTTTGGTATTCAACATGAAGTAGACACTATATACTGGAATTCCATTGGCTTGCAGTTAGTCGTAGGGGTCATGCTTCTTCTACATGGGTTGTATTTATTGATTATCTATCTGATGGATGTACGAAAAACAGAGCTGATTATTTTTTTCCTAATGATGGTCGCTGCGGCTGTATCCATTGGGGTTGAACATAATGGACTGTTGTTCCGGTTTCTTCATGTTGATTTTGCCTGGATGTTGAGGTTAAAGGTTCTTTCGTATATAGGGTTTTGTCTATTCCTTTTATTGATGGGAAGAGAACTATTGGGGAATCGACGGAAAGGCAAGGCGTTTTATAGTTACATCCTATCAGTTCTCATTTTTACTTTATTTATTATTGTAGGTCCTGAAGAGGCAGTGTTATATATCATCGGAAAAGGGTATTACATGATCCTGTATTACGTCCCAGTGTGTTGGACGGTATATTATTTTTGGAAGATGGTATCCTTACGAGCTGAAGGTGCTCTATTTTTATTGTTTTCAGTGTTAGCAGTACTAAATAATATGTTGTGGGGGGCTGTCTACTATGCCGGTAGCTCACAATTCATGTTTTATCCCGTAGATTTAATTGCTGCCCTTGCCGCATTTTCCGCCTATTGGTTTAGGAGATATTTTCATCAATCCCATCAAAATGTGTTACTGAACGCTCAATTGGCGGAATCCAATAAATTAAAGGACCGTTTTCTAGCCAATACATCACATGAGCTGCGCACTCCACTGCATGGGATTATGAATATTGCCCAAAGTGTGTTAACAAGAAAAAAACATGTGCTGGATGAAGAGAGCCAGCGTGACATGGAATTGCTAATTATGGTCAGTCGCCGGATGTCGCTTATGCTGAATGACTTGCTTGATGTTGTGCGATTGCAGGATAAGCGGATTGTGATGAATATAAAGGTCTTGCAAGTGAGGTCATTGGCTGAAGGTGTACTGGATATGTTACGCTTCTTAACCGGTGGGACGAAGGTAGAGCTTCGAATGTCTATAGATGAGAAACTGCCTCGTGTTTATGCGGATGAGGAGCGATTGGTGCA
Source organism: Paenibacillus sp. FSL F4-0097 (assembly GCF_038593125.1). Classification (NCBI taxonomy): domain Bacteria; kingdom Bacillati; phylum Bacillota; class Bacilli; order Caryophanales; family Paenibacillaceae; genus Paenibacillus; species Paenibacillus sp. FSL F4-0097. Next base: position 4,285,762 of record NZ_CP151965.1, on the reverse strand, counting down.
GATTCTGATTAATTTAGTTCATAACGCACTAAAGTACACCGAACAGGGAAGTGTTGAACTGGCCGCAGAACAAGTAGGTGGGGATGTATGGATACATGTTACGGATACAGGAGTAGGTATGGATGAAGCTTTGAAAAAGCGTGTTTTTATGCGCTATGAACAAGGGGCTTACGGTCAAGGCGGCATTGGGCTGGGACTTAGCATCTGTAAGGAGCTGGTCGAACTGCATGGCAGTGAATTATTGCTGCAATCGCAGCCGGGTCAGGGAAGTAAGTTCAGCTTCAAATTACCTGTAGCTAAAGGGGGCCTGCAGTCATCTATTCCAGATGTTCATACAGAAAAAGATTCGGATCCATTGTCACCATTCAGCACGTGGATAACTGCTGAGAAATCAGCTATGGTGGCTGCCACCTATAATACAAAGGAAGTAGAGGCACTCTCGAAGCTCGATACAGACGCTGACATCATACATGTGCTGGCGGTTGATGATGATTCGGTCAATTTAAAAGTTCTGCAAAATATTTTATCAGATGGAGCTTATCGGATTGATACAACGACTTCAGCCCGTGAGGCGCTGGATATGTTGCATCATGAGCAGTTTGATTTGGTTATCGCTGATGTGATGATGCCGGGCATGTCTGGTTATGAATTGACAAGATTGATACGCGAGCGGTTCACGATGTATGAACTTCCTATTATTCTATTGACCGCCCGCAGTGAGCAGGAGGATGTCTACGCAGGTTTCTTGGCTGGCGCTAATGACTATGTAACCAAGCCAGTAGATGCCATAGAATTGAAGTATCGTGCTTCGTCGCTCACTTCTATGAAGCAAGCAGTCAATGATCGTTTGAGAATGGAGGCTGCTTATTTACAAGCGCAGATCCATCCACATTTTCTCTTTAATACATTAAATTCGATTATGTCCTTGAGTGATTTTGACACTGTCAAAATGAAAGATCTTTCAGATGCGTTCACTACTTATCTGCGGATCAGCTTTGACTTCTTAAATGCAGGCAAACTTGTTTCGCTGTCGCAAGAGCTGGAGCTGGTCGAGAATTATGTATATATCCAGCAGCAGCGTTTTGAGGAGAGGCTACAAGTTGAATGGGAAGTAGACGCGAATCTCCAGCTTCTAATTCCTCCGCTGACGATTCAGCCACTGGTCGAGAACGCCGTCCGGCATGGGATCTTAAGTCGGGCAAAAGGTGGAACCTTGCGTATTCACATCGAGACACATGCGGAGGCTGTTCATTTTATCATTGCAGATACGGGGATTGGAATGGATGAAGCTCAAGTCAGCAAGTTATTACAGCCCAAAAGTCTTAAGGATCAAGGAATTGGTCTCCTTAATACAGATCGGAGATTAACACAATTATATGGACAAGGCTTGAAGATTCAAAGTATTCCTGGGGTGGGAACTACAGTGTCTTTCATTATTCCTGATTAGGATGGTTGTAAAACCATCCTTTTCTGTCCAGCTGTAATTGAGTGGATGTGATTTGGATGATCAATTCTTCCACGGCGGATAAGGTTGCAATTATACAGACAATGGTTGTCCAAATGGTGTGGGTACTATGGGAAAGCCATAAAGGAGTTATAAATAAGAGGAGCCCGGTAAGTTTATTGCCGTAGGTATGGATGCTTGCGTAAGTTTTGAATCTCCGGAGGGCGATCCCTATCGATGTTATGCGGATGACCGCGATCAAGAAGATCCATAAGATGAATTCGAGTGCAAGACCCAGAAACGGATACAAAGTAAATAAGCAGATCCCGATTAGTATCGTGTCGGCAGCAGAATCCAGCTTTGCTCCGAGATGACTTGTTGTGCCTGATTTTCGGGCAATTGGACCATCTATCAGATCGGTGACTCCGCAAAGGATATAAATTACAAGAAAGGCCGAACTTAGGGGCTCGAAGAATAACAGCATGATTGCCAAAATAATTCTGCCAAGTGTAATACAATTAGGTATAACTTTCAACTTCAATCCCACCTTTGTTCATGACCTCATTTAATTTTATTGTACCAGAGGCAGAGTATATGCTATATGCTATATGCTATTTGGAAAAGGATTATAAGATAGTATTGAAGAAGTAGTGAAGTAGAAGTGTAGATTAGGATTCTAGTGGTAATTTAGGAGGGATTTTATGAAGCAGAATACAAACTTAAAGGTACATACATTAGCTGATATCGAACATCTGAAAATTCACGGCAGAACAACAGGTTTACTTTCTCCACTAACGTTATTTTGGACAGGCAGTGCGGTCGAATTAAATGTTAAAAGTTCTGAGCTATGGCTTGAAGTAGAAGCAGATTATGATGTTTATGAACCTTGGATTAGCATCCTGATCAATTCTGTTCCTGTTAGCAGACAAATGTTAGTAGCAGGCCGGTATTGGATTTGTGTATTTAGAGGCATGAATGAACGTGTTGTGAAAAATGTACGTATTGTAAAAGATGTGCAGGCAATGAGTGGAGACCCTGGCTGCTCTTTGCAGATACATGCGGTGAAGATGGATGGGAAATTTCTGCCGGTTGCGGACAAACCCCACAAGATAGAGTTCATAGGTGACAGTATAACATCCGGTGAAGGAAGTATAGGTGCCAAGGCTGAAGAAGACTGGATACCAATGTGGTTTAGTGCCATTAACAACTATACTAGCATGACGGCAGATGCTTTAAATGCAGAATATAGAGTTATTTCTCAAAGTGGCTGGGGCGTCCTTACTAGCTGGGATAATAATCCGCACGGTAATATCCCTGATTGTTATGAACAGGTTTGTGGTCTTCTAACTGGAGCAAAAAACGAAGCTTTAGGAGCTTTTCAAGAACACTCTTTTGAATCCTGGCAGCCAGATGTTGTGGTAGTTAATCTAGGAACAAATGATGGGGGCGCTTTTCAATCGCCAGAATGGAAAGATGAGGTAACAGGGGAAAGCCATAAACAACGCTTAAATGAAGACGGGACCTATCATGAGGATGATATACAAGCTTTTGTCGATGCCGCCGAGAAATTTCTGATGAAGCTTAGAAAAAATAATCAACATGCACATCTCGTATGGGCATACGGGATGCTTGGTATCCCCATGATGCCGGCGATCTACCGAGCGGTCGATGTTTATAGCAAGAAAACAGGGGACAAGCAGGTTTCAGTGTTGCAGCTTCCAAATATGACGGATGAGACCATAGGGGCAAGAAGTCATCCGGGAGCATTAGCTCATGAACAAGCGGCAAAAGAGTTGACGGGGTATTTGAAAGGGATTCTAGCGGGCGAAAGTTAATGATGAATTCATAAAAAAACAAGCCGGAGCGTAAGGAACACGCTCCGGCTTGTTTTATTTACTTTAGTCTATTTGGTGGATACAGACTTGAACCATTCGTTAACTTCTTTGGTGATTTGGTCACCACCATTTGCTTTCCAGTTGGAAACAAAGGAGTCAAAGGCATCTACTGGAAGCTTGCCGTAAATGATTTTGTTGAAGGTTTCCATTTCGGATTGACGAAGCAGATTCCATTTGGATACCATCGTTGGTGTCGCAGCACCAGTGAAATAGTTCTGTCTACGAATGTCTATTTGCGACATAACAACTTTTGCAGCGGCCCAGTTTTCCGGTTTACGGAACTCAGCCATTTGTTTTTCATAAGGAGTTACAGGTGTTTCACCATCAGCAAGTTTAACCAATGTCTTCATGAACAGATCAGGAATACGAGCCGGTCCAGTTAAGAAAGGAAACTCATTGGAGAAGTCTTTAATCTTCTCTTTATCACTAGTAGGCTTTCCATCAATCATGTCCCAATCGTAGCCTTTAGCAAAGCCGTATTCAAATTCACTACCAGCTGCAGGATTAGCTAGGTTATCAAGCAAGTAGTTGTAGTATAAGAAAATTGCTTCAGGGTGCTTAGCATCTTTGTTAATCATGATACTAGCGTTTACCCCAGAGTTCTGCCATTTGGTACCGATGAGTCCGTCTGGACCTGCTGGAACCGGATAAGCTTTGATCTTCGCTCCAGGTACATTTTTCATAAGATCGGGAGCCGGCCAGTCTGGAACCCAGTTTGCTCCTGGTAGAATACCTGCGGCGCCTTTTGTCCAGCTTTCAGCAGATTTACCTTCATCCCAAAGTGCGGAGTCTGTGTGAATATAACCTTTTTCCATCCACTCACTAAGCTTAGCAAGGGCTTGTTTAGCACCAGGATTAATGGAACCGTATTCTAGATTGCCATCGGCATCTTTATTCCATTGTTCCTCAATCGTACCATAAGCACCGAATAACCAGTCGAGTTGGCCCATCCAGGTGTTTGTATTGTTTTTCAAAGAAATCGCAAGTGGGAAAACATCTTTAGGTGCTAGACCGTCAGGGTTTTCGTTCTTGAATTTGTCCATAATGATCTCAAGATCGGCGATTGTTTTTGGAGCTTGAAGGTTCAGCTTTTCCATCCAATCTTCCCGTAACCAGAGAAGGGTATCGTCATTATCGGTATATTCAAGGATCGGCATATTGTATTTCTTACCGTCTTTTGTGAATGGATACCAAAGTTCTGGGTGTGCTGCAGCATGATCTTTTAGAATTTTATTAGCATACTTGTCAAACAACTCATCGATAGCAATGAACTGACCGGAATCAATCAGTTGATTGGTCAACACTGCATTGGTTGGTACAGAAACGAAGTCAGGCAGCTTTTCGCCAGAAGCAATGGCAAGCTGAAGCTTTTGTCTGTATTGATCGTCATTGGCAGGATACCAAGTATCTTTATGCTTCATGCCCAGTGTTTCCAGCATCCAGCGATCGTGAACATTGTTTTCTTTTGTATCGCCTTGAACATATTTCTTCGGCATCAATACCGAACTGAACTCGATGGGTGGATCGTATTTACCTTTTTCAAAAGCAGCATCTGCTTCAGATAAACTAGTCTCAGACGATGTGGTATTGTTTTGTTTGGCGTTTTCATTATTTCCGCCGCCACTGCCACAGGCTGTGAGTGTGATAAGTGCTGTGACCGTTAACAACGACCACATTTTTTTGAACTTGATCATTCTTTAATTCCCCCTACTGTGTATGATCTTTACAAGTGTAACTTTAACAACTAGTCGGGGATGGCATCTATATGAGATTTTTAGTTTCGATAGGACTCTATCATGCTATTTATTATTGTCTCGATATTCCTGCGGTGTTACTCCGAACTGTCGTTTGAATACTTTTATAAAATAAGCAGGGTCCATATAGCCAATCTCCATGCTGATTTCATAGACTTTTTTAGAAGTGTTTTTCAGCTTATGGCAGGCCCGATCCATGCGCAGGCGCGAGATATAATCGCTTATTCCTTCACCCGTTTCAATCTTATAAATTTTTGATAAATGAGTCGGATGGAGGTTTACATGGTCAGCCAGAACCCGTAATGAAACATCTAAATGCAGGTTTTTGTCTGTGAAATCTTGAATCTTTTTCACATATTCAGACCTGATGTCCTTAATTTCGTTAGACGTTCCTTCTTTCAATTTGCTCAGGATGCTGAGGGACCATTTTCTAAGTTTACCGATGGTCGAGAACGCTTCACCGCTTTGCAACCAACCGAGATCGTCTCCCACTAAGTTAGCTAGAGTATGTCCATTTCGGTGTGCGAGATTCGTGAAGGATGCAGTGATTAAAAAACCGGCCTCCATGCAATGCTCCCACGATTCAGACCATTTCTCATCCAGCTCCGCGCAGACAGCGAGTAGTTTCTCTTCCGCAGCATCCCAATGCCCACTTTCAAGCAGGTGAATTAGTGTCGGCGGGGTGTAAAGGGCATCCAAAGGTCCTTGGGTGGTGGAAGGTTCAAATTCGCTGACCCGCATTACGAATTCGCGCTCGTCTCCCACGATCTGCCGGAAATAAGCTGTAGCCTGACGGAAACGGCTCGACACCTTCTCGGGAAACTGGAACCACTCGGTGATTACTATGGACAGGGAACCTTTCAGAAATTGCTTAACCTTATACTGAAGCTGTAAAGAAAGCTTTTCTAGGATGGTTTCTTTGCCGATGTCGGATCCTTTCTCTTTAAGCTGAAGCAGAAACACAAGATATCCATGTTCTTCTTTAACGCCCCAGACCTGCATGAATTCACCCATAATCTCTTCAGCCATATTGATGATGGCATATTCAATTAAGGTTTGATCATTATTGTTATAATGGCTAAATTCTTCTTCCATGCGTACAAGCATCAAAGCGCAATCGCCAGAATGGAAGGGCAAATCATAATTTACGAGCTTCCGTTCCCATTCGCCAGCTTGAAATTGATGACCTTGCAAGGCATCAAGCAGCAGTTGACCACGTAAAAGCGGCAGATTTTCCCGTAGGGTAAACTGGGTTCGTTTAAGCGAACTGATAAGTTCCCATTCTGTGTTCAATTGCTCGATGGCAGTTTTGACTGCACCGATGATTTCATCATCGGTAGGTGGCTTAAGCAAATAATCGACAGCATTATGCTGGAGTGCTTTTTTGGCGTAATCGAACTCCGAATGGCCTGATAAAATAATGCATTTAATCTTTTTATCACGTTTTCTTATCCGCTCTATTAATTCAATTCCCGTCATTTCGGGCATTTGGATATCCGAGATCACAATATCAATCGGGTTGGTATCGATAATTTGTAGCGCCTCACGTGCCGAATACGCTTTATGCACCTGTTCAATTCCTAGCGTATGCCAGGGTTTAGTCATGGCAAGATTATCTACCCAGTGCGCTTCATCGTCTACTATAATCATTTGCATGTTGTTATTCTCCTTGATGATTCTTAAATTTAGAATATTCATCCTCAGTAGGGATTTCCCAGATAATCTCTGTTCGGAAACCTCCAAGAGGGGATGGTTTAAAGGTTAGACAGGATTGATTACCGAACAGGTGCATGATCCGCTGATTCGTATTCCAGAGCCCACAGCCCATTTCTTCCTGCAATGGCTCCTGCATTTTACGATTCAAAGCTTCTAACTGCTCCGGATTCAAGCCAGGCCCGTCGTCATCAATATAAATCTTGCAGAAGCCGTTCGAAATCTCACCACTAATGCTAATCTCACCCGATGAATACGATTTGGCCACTCCGTGAATGACTGAGTTCTCCACAATAGGCTGAAGCATTAGACGTGGCACAGACTGGCTTAACATGTTCTCAGGGATTTCGATATGATAATCAATTCTGGCATTGCGCAGCTTTTGAATATCCAAATAGTTGACGAGCAGCTTGATTTCTTCATCCAGTGACGCGGTTTCCCGTTCCATTCGGGTAGTATAACGATAGTAAGCACTTAAATTATAAGCCATTGAGACGACAGCGTCCTCATCCTTCATTTGGGCCATATTGATAATATAACCAAGGCAGTTATAGAGAAAATGTGGATTGATTTGCGCCTGCAGTTGCTTAAGTGTAGCTTCGCGGGCACGGATTTTCTCATTGAACACATTCTCTATCAGGTCTTGAATTTGATGGGACATATCATTAAAGCGATGGAATAGAAACGAAAACTCGTTCCGGCCCTCGTTATGAAGACGTACAGAATAATCTCCACGCTGCACGCGCCGTAAGCCTTTAATTAGCTTTTTGATAGGATATTGAACATTTCTGTATAGTAATATGGAAGCGGAAATTCCCATAACAAACAGCAAAATCATCGAGATATAGAACAAATCCTGACTGAGCGAAATGGGTTTTAGGATTTGATATAGAGGGACAACATCTATTAAATTCCAATCCAAATAGGAGGACTTCACAGAGCTGACCAGGTAGTTCTTGCCATTGAGTTTGACTACATCCTGGGTAGTGTTCTCAGGTGAGTGTTTATCCAGGTAAAGAATGAGTTCTTCAGATAACTGCTTGTCCGCACTGCGATTCAGAATTGGCGAGTTCCCTTTATGATAGAAAAAAGGATCACCTTGTCCACCTTCCTTGTACGTATCCAGCATGTTCTGAATATTCTCATAACTGAAGCTGGCTTCAATCACCAAGTTGCTTCCCGTCAACATCCCCGGCTGAGCTAAGGAATCCGTATAGAACCAGTAAAAGGATTTTAGCTCGTCTTTAGATTCCAAGCTATGATCGCCATACGTCCATTTTCCACTCATATTTCTTTTTAAGTAATCCTCATCATACCCAAATGTCCGGTTGTAGTTGGAGATGACATCTTTATTTTGCTGTGAATGTACGGCATATCTGGCAGGCCAAATATCTGCAACCCCGGATTGAAGCACCATCTTTTCCTGAATGACATACCGGGTCTGCATCTGATCATATCGATCCGCCCAAATGTTTAATCCGTTGAAGGCTCTGACATTGGGATCTCTAGAAAGGATAAGGGCGAAGTCCATCATCTGATTAATACGCGAATCAATTTGACTGGACAGAAAAGTGAGCTGCTTCGTATTGGACACCTGCAGCTCTTTGCTTACAACATCGTATGTGACGTTATTTGAAAAGGTATACATGATAATGATGGGGATGAACAAGAGTATGATCAGGCAGTTTATTTTGGCAAACAAACTAAACCGGGATTGTGTTAATTCTCTCAGGGATGTAAAGCGCTTCCAAATATTCATAAATGTACCCTCCAGATGATGTCCTAATAAAACCATATCAAGCCTAACAATGTTATATAGTCAAACCTGAGAAACGCCTGATACTATTTATAGCAGAGATCCCCATCACACACAAAATATTTTTTTTGGGAACAGGAGAGAGCTATGGAGGCTAATTCAATACAGCAGGTAGGCCTGGAAAATAAACCAAGTATAAAAAGAAAAAGAAAAAAAGGCTATAAACAACCATGGGTGCTCCACTTCATGGTATTACCAGCGGCAATTATGGTTTTTATTTTTTCTTATATCCCCATGTCAGGAATACTCATGGCATTTCAGGATTATAAGCCTGCATTAGGATTTTTTGATTCCGAATGGGTCGGACTTAAGCATTTTAGGTACATGTGGGAGAACGATTATTTCCTGCAAATCACCTGGAATACACTGTTTTTTGCTTGCTCCAAAATTGTTTTGAACCTGATTATTCCTTTTATATTCGCTTTGTTGCTCAATGAGGTAAGGAATATGGGTCTTAAAAGATCTATTCAAACACTCGTCTATCTACCGCATTTCTTGTCTTGGGTTACCCTTTCAGGAATTCTGATCGATATCCTAGCACAAACAGGGATCGTCAATCAGTTTATTTCGTCCGTTTTCGGCATAAAACCGATCTTTTTTCTAGGGGACGGCAATTGGTTCCGATTTACCATCATAGCCAGTGATGTTTGGAAAGAATTTGGTTTCAACACGATCATTTTCCTAGCTGCGCTATCCGGCATTAATCCATCACTTTATGAAGCTGCTGAAGTGGATGGGGCAGGTCGCTGGAAGCAAACGATGTATATTACCATACCAGCACTTATTCCAATTGCTATTGTAATTGCGACCTTGGCACTGGGCAATGTATTGAACGCCAACTTTGACCAGGTATTTAATCTATATAGTCCTTTGATCTATCAACAAGGGGATATCATTGATACCTTTGTGTACAGAGAAGGTCTTCTCAGCGGACAATTCAGCTTTGCGACCGCAGTTAATCTTTTTAAATCGGCAATTAGTTTAATTCTAATCGTTATTTCATACCGACTTGCCTATAGATTTGCAGGGTACAGAATTTTCTAGAAAGGATGACAACAAATGTACCATAAAACCCTTCCATATCGAATATTTAGCATATTCAACAATGTGCTCCTAACTATCCTTTCGGTGCTCTGCTTGCTGCCATTGTATCACTTACTCATGGTATCTCTTAGTGCGTCCGCCCCAGCCAATGCTGGTTTGGTCACCTTTTGGCCAATTGGCTTCACTTTGGAGGCCTATGCAAAAACTTTTAACAACACTAATTTTCTTACATCCCTGTGGGTGTCGGTAGAGCGGACAATCCTAGGAACAGCACTTGCACTGGTAGTAAATACGGTTGCAGCCTATGCTCTTTCTAAGGAAACTAGAGTTTTCCGGGCGCGTAATATCTACCTTTGGTATTTTGTCGTAACCATGCTGTTCAGTGGGGGTCTGATTCCGGGATATATCCTGATTCTAAAGCTCGGGCTGATGAATTCTTTGATGGCACTTATCCTACCTGGATTGGTAGCCGTATTTAACATCATTTTGCTGCTGAACTTCTTCCGTGGTGTACCTAAGGACCTTGAGGAAGCGGCCTTTATTGATGGGGCAGGACATTTTAAGACCTTTTTGAAAATATATTTACCAGTCTCCTTACCAGTCATTGCAACGGTTTCCCTATTCATGATGGTGGGTCATTGGAACTCTTATTTTGACGGTATAATCTATATCAGAGATTCGGATAAGCTGCCGCTGGCGACGTTTATGCAGACCATTATCGTTCAGGCAGATATGTCCAAGCTTGATCCGTCAGCTGTAGCTAACTTATCTCAACGTACCATACGGGCTTCACAGATTTTCATAAGTGCGCTACCGATATTGTTGGTTTATCCATTCCTGCAACGTTATTTTGTAACAGGGATCGTAGTGGGCGCTGTAAAAGAATAGTCAAAAAAGAGGGAGTTACTGGACTAGTCCATGTAGCTCCCTTTTTTTGTAGGTATGGCATGAAAAATAGACACCCGAGATGAATTGCGCCTTCTAAAATACGGTGCTATACTTTTGGCATGAAATATGCTCGGAGGTGGTACAGTGCTAATGTTGAAATGCCCATTAGCTAGAAGTTCCTCACGCAAAGCCTAATATAGGGCGATACTTTGCGTGAGGTGCGATGGATGGATATATCGCCCAACTTAATTTTATCGTTTCTATAAATGGGCTTTGCACCTTATGAACTTTTAATATAAATAAGGGGCTGAAAAGCGATGTGTACACCATTTATTAGAAACCATCAATATAACTTAATTAAGAAACAAACGAAATTTGTTCTGCATACCCTGCGAACCGTTGCGGATCGCAGAGTCTTGGAGACTGTAAGATATAGTGCTACTACGAACATTATTGAGGCATTTCCTTCTCTTACGGAGAATCACAAGCAGATGCTGGAACAAATATCGACCTTCGAAACTGCAGAAGATTTCCAGAGATATCTTAGTGAATTAGAACCATACCTAGAGTCATATCCGACGATTACGCTGAAGCAGATTCAGAAGCTATTCCCTAAGAATAAGAAACTGAAAGTACCTGATCTACAACTCATCGACTATCGCAACATAACGTATTTGAGTTGGATAGATATTGCCAGTAATAAATTATTCATTATCTATCCGTACGAAGGACAGTTCATTGGTATAGAGGGTAGAATTACACCAACGCACAAAAAAGGGTACTGCATGTTCTGCAATCGGCATCAAGAGCTTGCATTCTTTTATGTTAAGACCAAGAATGTGAACGTTTCGCCGGATAATATTTCTGCTGTGGGTCAATACGTATGTCTGGATAATCTGGAATGTAATCGGAGCATAACCGATACAGCTAAGCTTGAGAGGTTCATTCTCTCTGTCCGCAAATAATGTTTAGAAAAGGCTCCCTTAGTGGGAGCCTTTTTCGTTAAAAATATTGTCAGGATATAGACAATTCGTTTCATTGAAGCAATGGGGCACGACATTAGTGGATATAATGAGATTCAAGGGCCGAATGAATAATATAAGCGTTTACAAACAGAGAATTCGAGTGGTTATAAAAATAGTCAGAAAATTTCCATATGACGTGCTTTGTTACTTAAGCTATAATGAGGTCTAAAAAAGAAAACGGGGCGTTATAATGAATCAAATGAAGGGTAACAAAAATCTTCTCTCGGAGAAGGAGGAACGCTTCTCTTCCGCGGGCTTTATTTTTGCCGCCATCGGCAGCTCGGTTGGGCTAGGGAATATGTGGAAGTTTCCTTATATTACAGGAGAAAATGGGGGGGCAGCTTTTTTCCTGCTTTTCATCGTCTGTTTAGTGCTGATAGGGTTACCGGTGCTGTTGGCAGAACTGGCTATCGGACGCAGTGGGCGTGGTAGTGCGGCGACCTCTTTTATGCGGGCTGGAGGCGGGAAGAGTTGGTTTGCAGCTGGAATGTTGCAGGTGCTTGCGCCGTTTCTAATTCTCTCCTTTTATATTATTGTTGCTGGCTGGACGCTGAACTATTCGATGATTGCTTTTAATGGACAACTATTCAGCACTACTGATTATGCAGGCGAATTCAATTCGTTTGTCTCTGGATATATGCCAATCGTTTGGCAGGGGATAGCCATTCTGATTACGGCGGGTGTAGTCATCCTTGGTGTATCAGGCGGGATTGAGAAATTTAACAAAGTATTAATTCCTGGTATGGTCGTACTCCTTGTAGTGTTAATGATTCGCGCGGTAACCTTACCGGGTGCATCCGCAGGGGTATCCTTTTTCCTAAAACCGGACTTTTCAGTGTTGACAGCGGAATCTGCGCTAGTTGCATTGGGACATGCCTTCTTTTCATTATCGCTCGGGATGGGGATTCTCCTGACTTACGGATCTTATGTTGATAAAAAACAATCGCTGGGTACCGCTGCCATCGCAATCGGTGCAGGAGATTTGTTATATGCTTTTATCGCAGGCTTGATTATTTTTCCGACGACGTTCTCATTTGGTATTGCTCCTGATCAGGGGCCTTCGCTGATTTTTATCGCTTTGCCAGCCGCTTTCTCGGCTATGCCTTTTGGTGCGCTCTTCGGCGGTTTGTTCTTTATCTTGCTGGCGATTGCTGCTCTAACCTCAGCTGTATCGCTGCTTGAAGTGCCTGTATCCTTCACAATGGAGCGCTGGAATTGGAGCCGGAAACGTTCGGTTTGGATTTTGACGCTGATCTGTTTCCTTCTTAGTATTCCTTTAGCGATGTCACTGGGAATGTTCCCGGAGCTAACGATTGGTGGCAAATCTCTATTTGATGGGCTGGATTTTATCACCTCTAACATTATGCTGCCGCTTGGAGGTCTGCTGATTACCATCTTTGCCGGTTATTTCTGGAAAGGTGCAGCGGAAGCCGCTGGACTACAGGCGCGCTGGTTCCGTGTTTGGCTGTTTATGCTCCGTTATGTGGCGCCGATCCTAGTGTTCCTAGTGCTGCTCCATACCTCGGGAATTATTTCTTTCTAATTCTGAAATTTATTTATTCAAAAATAGCTCTACGACCCTTGTTGGTTGTAGGGTTTTTTTGTGTTGAAAAGAGGGGATTAGATTGATTTTTAATTCCTACTTGACTAGGTGGAATAATTGGAATATAGTATAAAAAAGCTTGAACGGTATGGAAGGGAATGTAACTAACTAATCAATCCTTAACTAATAATTGTATACAATTATACAAATATATTATTGGGGTTCGGACCCCATAGATTATCGATGAGGAGCAGTATAGAAATGGCGATACGATCACGAAGGTTATCAAAGGATAATACCTACTATGAATTAAAACAAAAAATTATTGATAGCGAGTTTGAACCGAATCAACCTGTAAATGAAGAAAATTTGGCGGCCTTGCTCGGAGTCAGCCGCACACCTCTAAGAGAGGCGATACAGAGACTGGAGAACGAGGATTTTCTGGTTCGACAGCCAAATGGAAGACTGCGGGTAGCTTCAGTAACCCGTAAAGAGGTTGAAGAAATATTTCTTATTCGCAGCATGCTTGAAGGCTATATTGCAAGAAGTGCAGCTAAGCATGCCACAGAGAAAGATATTGTTAACTTAACGACGATGATTACAAAAATGAAACACTCGTTCCAGCTTGGTGATAATCAGAATTTTGTTACTTATGGATTTGAGTTCCATGATTATTTATCAGAAATCAGTGAACTTAAAACCTTCGAGAAGGTTCTGAATCAATTAAGAGATCATTCGCTTCGTTATTGTCGATTCGTCTCTATGCATGGGGATTGGAACACACAAGCGGATGAAGAACATGATCTTATTTTACAAATGATCGCTGCTAAAAATGAAGATGGTGCTGAAAAAGCCATGCAAGATCATATTTTAAGCAGTCTATCGACTGCGCTTGATCGCATCAAAGGGATTGAAGAAAAGCTGGAAGCATAACGAAAGGGGAGTACATCAGCTATGAAACCACTAAATGAGGTTGAGCAAGCTTTAGCTAATCAATTAATAGAGGTTCGCAGAAACCTGCATCGTGAGCCTGAATTAGCGTATGAAGAGTTTAAAACCACAACAAAATTACGGGAATGGCTGACCCAAGCCAATATTCACATCCTTGACTTGCCTTTACAAACCGGACTCATCGCAGAGATCGGGCAGGGTCACGGACCCATAGTGGCCATTCGTTGTGATATTGATGCACTTCCCATAGAGGAACAAACTGAATTGTCCTTTGCCTCAGAGATCCCAGGAAAGATGCATGCCTGTGGTCACGATTTTCACACGGCTACTATTTTAGGTGCTGCATTATTATTAAAGGCTCGTGAAAGTGAATTACCTGGAAAGGTTAGAGTATTGTTTCAACCCGCGGAAGAAACAGGGCATGGGGCGGAAAGTGTCTTAGCCTCGGGAGGACTCCAGGATGTGGCGGCTATATTTGGTCTCCATAATTCACCTGACTTGCCTACAGGAGCTTTTGGAACAAGAACAGGAGCTTTAACAGCCGGTGTTGACCGGTTTGAAATTACAATAAAAGGTGTCGGCGCTCATGCTGCTTATCCTGAAAAAGGTGTGGATACGATTGTAACTGCGGCTCAAATCATTACCGCTCTACAAACCATCGTAAGTCGTCAAAACAGCACCACGGAACCAGTAGTGTTAAGTGTTACCCGAATTAATGGAGGCTTCACATGGAATGTATTGCCGGAAAAAGTCGAATTAGAAGGTACAGTAAGAACTTACAATGAAGAGATTCGCCGCAATATTCCGATACAAATGACTCGTCTTATCGAAGGGATTGCTGCGGGAGCTGGGGCAGAGGCACAGTTACATTGGTATCCAGGTCCACCCGCAACGATAAATCATGGGGAATGGGCGGACTTTACCAAAAAGATCGCCTCAGATTTCGGCTATGAAGTACATGATATTCCTCCACAGATGGGTGGAGAAGATTTCTCTTTTTATTTACAACAGATACCGGGTGCTTTTGTGAATATAGGATCAGGTCCAGCCTATCCCTTACATCACCCTCGTTTCGATGTTGATGAAGCTGCGATATTACCAGCTGCTAAGTATTTCGCTTTATTGGCAGAACAAGCGCTGGTGAAGCAGCAAGAGGAAGCTTAATCCTATATATGATTGAGGGGAATGGAAATGATTGAATTAAAGAATGTTTACAAATCGTTCACTCGGAAAGGGACCACTATTGATGCTCTTAAAGGGATTGATTTAAAGGTCGAAAAAGGCGATATATTTGGGGTTATCGGCTATAGCGGTGCTGGGAAAAGTACATTAATTCGTTTAGTCAATTATTTGGAAAGACCCACCAAAGGACAAGTTATGGTCGCTGGACGTGATTTGGGAACATACAACGATAAAGAGTTGCGTACCGCTAAGAAAAATATCGGAATGATTTTTCAACATTTTAATCTATTAGAATCTAAAAAAGTTTTTGATAATGTGGCGATCCCTCTAGTTCTCCTAAAAAAGAATAAAAATGAAATCCGCCAACGGGTAATGGAGCTGCTAGAGTTTGTTGGATTAAGTGACAAAGCGGGGAGTTACCCGAGTGAGTTATCAGGTGGTCAGAAGCAACGTGTCGGGATTGCCAGAGCGCTTGCCTCGAATCCGTCTATCCTTTTATGTGACGAAGCGACCTCTGCCTTAGATCCACAGACCACACATTCTATCTTACAGCTATTAAAAAAAATCAATGCTGAATACAACATTACCGTGATGATCATTACACATGAAATGTCCGTGATTCAAGAGATTTGTAACAAGGTAGCGGTCATGGAAGAAGGCCGGATTATTGAGCAAGGAAGCGTTCTAGATGTATTCGGAAGTCCAAAACATCTGACCACGCAAAATTTCGTGAAGACGGTTATTCAAAATAGCATGACCTCTAGCGTGCGGAAATCTATCAAAACAGAACCCGGAAGTCAGCTGTACAAGCTTAATTTTGTGGGAGCAAGTGCCTCCGAGCCTATCCTGTTTGAAATGATTCGCTCCTGCGATATAAAGGTCAATATTTTATTTGCGAATACGACGGAAATTCAAGAAACAACACTGGGAACAGTGATCATTCAATTCGATGGTGAGGCAGCAGAGATTAACAATGCATTATCTTTCTTAACAAGAAATGGAGTCGGTGTAGAGGAGGTAGAATCTAATGTTTTCGACCACAGTAACAGGTGATCAATTTCTGCAGGCGATTATAGAAACCATTCAAATGGTAGGGTTCTCCTTGTTTGTTGGCTCCCTGATTGGGATCCCATTTGGGATATTGCTTGTCATCACTCGTCCGGGTGGGGTTTTGGAGAACAAAGCGCTTTACGCCGTACTAAATCCGATTATCAACATCATTCGCTCATTGCCTTTTATTATTTTACTGGTTGCGATTGTGCCTTTCACACGATTGATTGTTCATACTTCAATTGGGACAAGCGCAGCGATCGTACCCTTGATTATCTATATCGCACCTTATATAGGGCGGTTGGTAGAGAACTCACTGCTTGAAGTGAATCCGGGAATCCTTGAAGCCGCTGAGGCGATGGGAGCCACTCCTTTTCAAGTCATTTGGTACTTTTTATTGCCAGAGGCGGTTGGATCCTTAATCCTGTCTCTTACAACAGCGACGATTGGTCTGATAGGTGCAACTGCAATGGCTGGAACGGTAGGGGGAGGCGGCGTGGGAGACTTGGCGATCGTATATGGATACCAACGCTTTGACACTGTTGTCGTAGTAGCCACCGTGATTATCCTCATTATTTTAGTGCAAGGGATTCAATCTTTAGGCAACACGCTAGCAAGAAAAATTCGCCGTTACTAGTTACTACATATTCTGGGAGGGACTCGACAGATGAGTGAATGGAGTAAGCAAGATCGTTTTAACGCATTATTATCAGGAGAACGGGCGGATCGTCCAATCGGAAGTGGTTGGCGCCATTTTATCGACAAAGAACAAACTGCGGATGATTTAGCAGAAACTACGATTTCTTTTACGAAAAAATATGATTGGGATTGGGTCAAGATTAATCCAAGAGCGACTTATCTGGCGGAAGCTTGGGGGAATCAATACGATTTTACGGATTATCAGACCGTATTTCCGAGACAGCAAACGACGGCTATTCCAACAGCGGCTAGTCTGTGGGATATCGATGTTAAAAAGGCAGTCCAGTCAGCCCCTTTGGCAGAGCATTTAGATGCGGTTAGAAAAATTCGCCAAGGGTTACCAGATACCCCACTAATCCAGACGGTATTTTCACCATTAACAGTGCTGCTATTTATTGTAGGACGTTCTGCTTACGTTACTAAAACGGTGTTTGGTATTGAGCACCCGGTAACTTTGGAATCCTTGTTTAAAGAACATCGAGCGGCAGCACACCATGCGCTACATGCGATTTCCTTAACTTTAGCCGATTATGTACAAGAGTTACAGCAAGCGGGCTCTGACGGTTTGTTCTACGCAGTGACGGGCACAGCTCACCCAGGATTATTTGATGAAGCAATGTTTGATGAGCTGTCCAGACCTTATGATTCTATTGTGTTAGAAGCAGCAAGCTATGGAAAAAACATTCTTCATACTTGTGGAGCTTACGCCCAGCCTGAGAAGTTCAACGATTATCGGATTGATGGGATCAGTTGGGATACGATAGCCGAGGGGAATCCAGGGTTAGAGGCAAATCTCAAAGCTACTAAAGTGGGGGGAGTCGATCATGGGTTGTTTGCGGTAAACGATATTGCCCAAATCAAGCAGCAGGCTGAAGATGCATTAAAGTTAATGAAAGACCAGCCGTTTATTCTATCTCCAAATTGCGCAATCCCACTCAATGTGACGGATGAGGCGTTGGCACAATTTAAAAAATCTATATTGGAATAGGGGAAGTAAGTATGAAAAAGTTAATGTTAGTGATGATGATAGGTGTTCTTGCAGTGTTGACGGCTTGTGGCAATAAAGAGGCGGGGGATTCTGGAGATAAGAAAAAGCTTACCGTTGGATTTGGTGTTGGAACCTATGAGGAACAATTCCGCCAATCGATTCTACCGATTTTAGAGAAACAAGGGTATTCCGTTGACATTAAAACCTTCTCGCAAAATATGCAGGTCAATCCAGCAATGAAAGAAGGCTCCATTGACGCAAGTATATTCCAAAGTACAGCCTATATGGAGGCCATTAACGAAGAAATCAATGCAGATATGGTCGGAATTGCTTATGTTCCAGGTGCTCCACAAGGTCTTTATTCTGTAAATCATACCACGCTAGACGATGTTAAAGACGGTACAACCGTAGCTGTTCCGAACGATCCGGTAAACCAAGAGCGTGCACTACGTATTCTGGAAGAATTGGGTTGGGTCAAAATTAAAGAAGGGGCGGGCGTAGCGGATTTCAATATTAATAGTATGGAACCGGATAAATATAATATTGATATTAAAATACTGGACCCCGCTCAAATCCTTGTCTCCCTTCAAGATGTTGATTATGGCGTTGTAAACGGTAATTATATTGCCAATTCGGACAGAAAGATTACGGATGCTTTGAAAATAGAAAACACACCTATGGAACACAGAATTATCGTATCGGTTAATAAAAAGGATGAAAATTCTCAGTGGGCTAAAGATTTGAAAGCTGCTTATGAATCCAAAGAGTTTGAAGAATATATTCTTGGATTAGAAAAATATGATGGTTTCATTCTACCTGAAGCTTGGGACAACAATTAATTAAGGAAGTGAACGGAGTGACCAAAGAAAAGATTCATTTTATTGGTGGCGGACAGATGGCGGAAGCGATCATCCGCGCATGTATAGCGAATAACACCTTGTCTGTAAATCAAATTAGTGTATCCGATATTAATGAAGCGCGTCTGCAGTTTTTGAATACCAAATACGGTGTGGATACGGAGAGTTCGCAAGAGCATAACCTGTCTACAGCAGATGTGATTGTAGTGGCAGTTCGCCCACAGGATGATTTAACTACACTTGGTCAAAACGTACAACAATTCGCTACAGCTTCTGCCGCAATCGTATCGATTGTGGCGGGTGTGACAAATGATCAATTAGCTGGGTATTTTGGAGCTGAACGGTCCATTATCCGGGTTATCCCCAATACTTTAACCGATACAGGATATGGCTATAGTGGTGTAGCGTTAAATGCTTATGCTACTCGTGATCAAGTGGAGCATTTCCTACTCGGCTTTGGAAAAGTACAATATCTGGATGAGGCGTTAATGGATGTTTTCACTGGATTTGGTGTGGCGGGTCCTAACTATATCTATTATTTCATTGAATCTCTCGTGGATGCAGGTGTACTTGCCGGACTGCCGCGTGAGCAAGCCTGGAAGGTTGCATTGGAGAATCTGATGGGATCGGTAGCAATGCTGCAACAGACAGGGCTGCATCCACGACAGCTGCTGGATATTAATAATTCACCTGGCGGTGTCGGCATGCATGGCTTGTACGAATTAAACAACAGTGATTTCGCAGCGGGCCTGCAAAGAAGTGTTCTGGCAGCCGTAAAACGTACTACTGAGCTGGGAGTGAAGTAATCATGACAACGATGAAATGGGATCATTTAGTTCACTATGTCAATGATTTGGCCAAACCGGTTGAGATCTTTGGAGCTCATGGATTGGTTGCTTTTAAAGGAGGATCTCATAAAGATTGGGGAACCTATAATGCCTTAAGTTACTTTGGGCTAACCTATCTCGAGTTTCTGGGCATTGAGAATCTTGAGCTGGCAAAGGCAACTGAACATAATCTAGTGGTGAAAGATGCAGTTGAACTTTTACCAGAACATGAAGTTCTAAGTAGAGTAGTCATCCGGACGGATGATATTGAAGAAGTAGCGGCTTCCCTGAAAGCAGCAGGCTTATCATTATCTCCAATTATCGATGGTAAGCGACTAGATAACGAGGGCAGATTAATAGAGTGGCGGATGATGACCATTGCTGGTGACTTTGGGGGACTGGTCTATCCGTTCATCATTCAATGGAGCGGAACGGATACAGAGCGAGTGGAAAGATTAACATCATCTGGAGTCATTAAGCCTCATCCTGCGGGAGAAGTCGAAATCGTCCGTGCTGTATTTCATGTCTCCGATCCTGAAGCTGCAGCCAACCATTGGGGAACCATATTCGGACTGCCTGTTACGAAGTCAGAGGATGATACCTTCAGCCTTAAGATTGGCGATAGATCATTTGCTTTCGTGCAAGGAGACGAGAACCAATTCAAGCAGGTGGTTTTTGAAACGGATTCGTTAGAGCTGAAAGGGAAGACGATTCGGATTGGTGATGGGGAGTATGTTTTCGTTTAAGGGACTAGTATCTTTATAACTTTAGAAATAAAGACTTACTTGAAGGGATCGATACCTCGAGTAAGTCTTTTTGCTATTCACCGAAGGTACTAATGATGCTGGCATTTTTTTGTTTTAATCAATTTGTAAGATTTATTGAATTCCATTATATGGTACGATATCCATGGTATAAAAGGAATGAAGATAATTTCTCTTGCTTGGCACTATGGATTTTGATAAACATAATGGATAATTTAAATATTACATATGGAGGTAATTACGGATGAAAACTCACTATTACTTGGATTGGTTTTATGATAAGGGTTTTTCTGAGAAGTTAGTCAATGTGTTGCATGAGGATATAACAGACAGAAAATCGCTGGTTATGATTAGCGCTGAATCGTCTGATTTTAGTGATGAACAAGTTAATATTGATAGTGTTTTTGAAAGGACATGGTTTAATCAGGCTAACATTTATTTTGATGAATATCATTTCATTGATGACCGCACGCAGAAGGAAGATGCCCAGCGATTAATTCAAAACGCCTCTGTCGTTTTTTTATGTGGTGGAACCGCTCGGAACCAAAAGCACCTTTTGACGGAATATGAATTATCGGATTTGATTAAAAAAAGCAATGCTGTTGTAATGGGAACAAGTGCTGGTGGGATGAACATGTCTGATGAATATGTGGATGAATGCACTGTTTGTGAAGGTATGGCTCTTAATCACTTTTCCTTTGAAGCTCATTTTGATCATGATAACACCGCGATGATTGAGGAGCGTTTCCCTTTATCGAATAAAATGGATATTTATGTGGCGGCAGACAAAGATGGTGCTGTACGTGTGAAGGGCAGCAAAATCGACATTATAGGCAATGTATATTTAATTTCCCACTCAAAGATTCAGAAATTGGCTGAGACGCTCTAATAATGGTTGAGTGGTTGTGACACTGACGGTTAACTGAATGGTATTTGTTTTGAGTCCCTATTTGACAGCACCTTACGAGCAAATCGAGTTGATTACTATTTTGAATTTATATCATTCCAGATCCACGTAAAGTTATCGGATTCCGCGATTGTAAGGATATGAAGTTTCAAGTGAAGAAGCGTTTGATACAGTGAGAGGAGAACTCAAGTCTCTTTTCTTATGGACTGGGTCTAGAAAGGAGTGAATAAGCAATGGAGTGGAAAGGCGATGCAAATGCCAATAAAATAAGAGAGTCTCAGTTCACTGAGGAACTATCGGAGTCACAATTATCGGCTTTAGAATATGTTACGAATTACGCGCGAACTCGAAAAAGTGAAGCAGTTCAGACTATCCATGAAATTCTTCAAATGTCTAATGTGGATCGGGAAGAGTTTGAAGATGCTGTGGTCAAAATAAAGTCACAGGCGAAGATTGCTCTACATTTCCATCCAGATCGACTAGATCCGGTAAAGAAAAGTGTTGCAGAGGCGCTATTGGAGCAAGGCGTGTACAAGAGCCAATTTGAGACCTTGTTATCCAGTGGTAGTGTATCAGCCTATTCTGGCGGTCCACGTGATTTGTGGGAGGAAAGACTATTTGGAGGGGCATACCAACAAGAGGGTGCTTCGAATAGCGAACGCCCTAAATATGGCGCTCTTGATTTGATGCTTCATTCGGATGGGCCAGCTCCGCGCTTTGGCTCCTGCTATTTCCTCCTGTCCCCTGAGGTTTCTTATCGCAGTACATACACCTATATGGATTCGCATCAAAACCCTGTACAGAAAGGGACATATGCAGAATTTGATGATATGATGGCGGCATTACTAGAGGAGATTTTCTTAAGAGATTCCGCTCTAGGGGAAAAAGATCTTCGATCACAAAAATTAGTTGACCATCTTCGGGACAACCTCACAATGCCGTTTTCAGACTCTTCAAAATGTGAAGCTAAACGTAATCTTAACCACTATATTGAAGCGCAAGTTCATGGAAACATCCGTCTAAAGGAAGATGTGGAAATCTTAGTAGCCGATCCTTCATTCAAGGGTACTCCAACAGGGCAAGTCCTGGAGCAAATATGTTTACAGTATGCCATCCAACTCTATTGGCACATGGGATTCGCGATGTGGGTAGACGAAGTGCCTTCGGATTTTAGAGGGCCTACGATGCCCTCCTTGGCTAAGCGTATTGCTCATCACGGTTATATCGATACGAGCATGATTGGATCTGCTGCTATGCACTTAAAGCATGATCCTGCAGCATGGCGGGACCGAGGAACCGAAAAAGAAGTACTTCAAGAATTAAAACTCTTATGGCATGTTTTGGTACGGTACGGAAAGCCGCTCCGAAACTTTAAGTTGTAAGAAGCCTTGGTACGCTTGAAGTTAAGGCATTTAAGTAAACAAACAAACAAATAAATAAATAAATAAGCAAGCGAATTTCCCTCCGTATGGGATATTTGACTTGTCATTGATGGGATGTTCGCGTGAATCAATGTTATTTAACTCCTCCTAATAAATATTGGTGGGAGTTTTTTTTGCATGTGGAAATTTTCTCGATTAGGTAGATTTACAAAATATGGAATATATGCTATCTTATCTATGAAAGCGCATCCAAGAGATGGTATATTGAACTTTTATTTACCATATTTAACATAGGGAGGAAAGGTGGAAATGAAAAATTTGCTCAAGAAGGCAATCACAATGATGCTGGCATTTACTCTGCTACTTGGATTGATGACAGCGCCGCCCGTTCATGCAGACAACGCACTTTTCACAATTGAAAGCGAAAACGCTCAGCTCACCTCCGATCTTCAAGTGACGACCCAAATTTACGGACAGCCCAAACCCGGATACTCTGGAAGCGGATTTGTCTGGATGCAGAATTCCGGTACAATTTCCTTCACAGTGACTGTCCCAGAAACCGGCATGTATACGATCTCCACACGTTATATGCAGGAGCTCAGTGCTGACGGCAGGCTTCAATCTTTAGCCGTTAACGGCGTTACGAAAGGGTCGTATATGCTGCCCTATACGACCACATGGTCGAATTTCGATTTTGGCTATCACAAGCTGAATCAAGGCAGCAACACTATTCAACTGAAGGCTGGCTGGGGTTTCGCTTATTTTGATACCTTCACTGTGGATTATGCCGATCTTGATCCCCTGGATGTGCAACCTGTCCTCAGCGATACTCAAGCGACTCCGGAAACTCAGCTTCTGATGAATTATTTAACGGAGGTTTACGGCAATCATATGATCTCCGGCCAGCAGGAGATTTACGGAGGCGGAAATGACGGCAATTCCGAGCTGGAGTTTGATTGGATTCACAATTTAACGGGAAAGTATCCGGCGATCCGCGGATTTGATCTGATGAATTACAATCCGCTTTACGGCTGGGAGGATGGTACGACCGCCCGGATGATCGATTGGGTGAATAACCGGGGCGGGATCGCGACAAACAGCTGGCATATCACTGTGCCCCGAGATTTCACCGCCTATCAGCTCGGGGAATTTGTAGATTGGAAGAAAGCCACCTACAAGCCGACAGAAACCAATTTTAATACAGCCAATGCGGTAGTTCCAGGTACGAAAGAATACCAATATGTACAACTGGCCATTGGGGATTTGGCGGAGCAACTGCAGATTCTGCAAAATAACAATGTGCCGGTTATCTTCAGACCCTTCCATGAGGCGGAGGGCAACGGCGGATTGAATGGAGAAGGTGCATGGTTCTGGTGGGCTTCGGCAGGCTCGGAGGTATACAAGCAGTTGTGGGATCTGCTCTATACTGAACTTACAGAAACGTACGGTCTGCACAATTTGATCTGGACCTACAACAGCTATGTCTACAGCACTTCTCCCGCATGGTATCCCGGCGATGATCAGGTGGATATTGTAGGCTATGATAAATACAACACGATCTATAACCGCTATGACGGTTTGTCTGGTGTTCCCAATGAGGACGCGATTACCTCGATTTTCTATCAGCTTGTTGATTTAACCGGCGGTAAGAAAATGGTAGCCATGACGGAGAACGACACCGTTCCAAGCGTTCAGAATCTGACAGAGGAAAAATCGGGCTGGCTCTATTTCTTACCGTGGTATGGTGAGCATCTCATGAGTTCCGCCTTTAATTATCCGGCCACCTTAACAACGCTGTACCAAAGCAATTATGTAATCACGCTCGATGAGCTGCCTGATTTGAAGGTTAACAATCCAATTCCAAGTGCGTCTATCACACCTGCGAACGTCGAATTTGATAAAAATGCCTCCAATGAGAATGACAAAGCCATCACCGTGAATTCAAACGGCAATACGTTAACCGCTCTCCGGGCAGGCGCAAATACATTAATAGAGACTCAGAATTATACCTTGAGTGGAAATACGCTGCTGCTCAAAAAAGCATTTCTGGCGACACTGCCGGTTGGCGAGCATTCGATCATCTTTGATTTTAATAAAGGACAAGATCCCGTGTTAAAAGTGAAAATTGTCGATTCCACGCCAAGCGCATCCATTGCGCCCGTGAGCGCTGCATTTGATAAAGCGGCGAATCTAACCCAGGATATTTCCGTAGTCCTTACCTTAAATGGACACCAGCTTGCAAGTATCACAAATGGAAATTCCACACTTTTAGCGAGTCAGGATTATACGGCATCAAGCGCTGCTGTTGTTCTGAAAAAATCCTATCTTTCCACGCTTCCGCTGGGACAGAATACCATAACCTTTCATTTTAATGGAGGAAATAATGCTGTTCTTACAGTGAACGTAACGGATAGCAGTGTTCCAGTACCCACTGGAGATTTGACGGTCCAAGCTTTTAATGGCAACACAAGTGCCTCCACTAACGGGATTTCACCCAAAATCAAAGTAGTCAATACCGGTGATTCAGCGATTCAACTAAGTGATGTGAAGGTCCGGTATTACTATACGATTGATGGCGAGAAAGATCAGAGTTTCTGGATCGACTGGGCCAGCATCGGAAATGCGAATGTAACCGGCAATTTCATTAAGCTGGCGACTCCTGTTGCCAATGCAGATTATGTTTTGGAAATTGGTTTCACGAGTTCGGCTGGAACACTTAATCCAGGTCAGAGCGCAGAAATTCAAACCCGTTTCTCCAAAACCGACTGGTCCAATTTCAACCAGGTTAATGATTATTCGTTCAAGGCATCCAGCAGTCAGTTCATCAACAATGAACAGGTCACCGGGTATATGAATGGTCAGCTTGTGTGGGGGATTGAGCCATAAGCTTTTAATGAAAAAAGGTATCTTTGTGTAAAACAAAGATGCTTTTTTTCATTTTGGGAAGAAGCAGGGAGTGCAATGGGAGAACCATTTCTGAAGTAGCCAGATTGCTCGATGATCAGTTTCTGGAGAAGGAAAAGCTTGAATTGAGCGAGATTACCATCGACTGTGTTGGCTATTTTCAGAAAAGGAGCAAAGGAATTTTTGTTAAAATTAGGGATTTAGCTGCTTGTGTGGAATTTTTGTAGTCAGTTGCGGTTCTCCTGAGTCGTTCCTATGGTGTGCGATGTCGCATTAATCCGGCTGCAATGTCGCAAAAGTACATGGAAATAGAGTATGAAAATAGATTATACTCGCTTTATTGATCTGATAATGAAAATCATTATCATACATAAGGGGGAGTCAGCATGAAAAGAACAAAGAAGAGGCAAGCAACCGGTAGAAAGGTAGATGCTGCCCAAAAAGCAGGACTATTAATGATATGGATGATGGCACTGGTACTTGTGCTAACGGCTTGCGGTACTGGAGGTGGAGCAAATGCGGGCACTGCCGCACTGCCATCTGCTTCAGCCGAGCCGTCACCTACATCTGAGACACAGGCTCAGACTACAGCCTTCCCGGTTACCATCTCGCATATGAAGGGTGAATATACGCTGACTGAGAAGCCGAAGGTCATCGCCGCGCTTGATGTGAAATTCGTCGATCAATTGTTAGCGATAGGCGAGCATCCGGCAGGCAGCGTTGTGGCTGGAGCGAAAGATGCAAAGTTTCCAGAATATTTAAGTGAACAATTGGGTGATGTGAAGGTCCTGGGCACACGCGATGAGCCCAATCTTGAAGCTATTGTAGCGATGAATCCGGATCTTATATTGATGACCGATTTTCAGGAGCAGGTGTATGACAGCGTCAGTAAAATTGCGCCCACAATAGTACTCGACTTCTATGAAGATTGGCGGGATACATCGGCTATCATCGGTATGATAACGGGCAAGCAGGCGGAGGCGAAGGTAGTGCGTCAAGCCTACGAGGACAAAATCGTCGGACTGCGGGAGCAGCTGTCGGCGAAGCTGGGCGACGAAACGGTAGCTCTGATTCGCCCAAGACCGGAAGGTATTCGCGTACACGGTCCCGAACATCGGACCGGAAGCATTCTTTATGAGGATTTGGGATTGAATATCCCTGCATTCGTTCAGGAGATCAAAGATGATACCTCCGTTGAAATTTCGATGGAGACCATCGCTGATATTGGAGCAGATCACTATTTCCTGTTATCGGATGAATTGTTTGCCAAAGAGGCAGAGGCAATGGCGAACAGTCCGGTCTGGAAATCTCATGATGCCGTTAAAAATAACCGCGTATACAATGTGAATTCAACGCTCTGGATCGCTTATTATGGGCCAATTGCCCTCAACATTATTGTAGATCAAACGGCGGAAGCGCTGTTGGGATCACATTAAAATGGACAACTATCTGTCGTCTGCCTCTTGGAAGCAAATGGCGGAGGAATATCGTCTGTGGGTAGGTGAACCGCCTGAAGGCAACGTTCGTACAATTGCTCTTAGCCAGTTGCACGAAGAAGCTGCATGCCGCGAGTATGTAAGCTGGCTTAAGGGTTATATCGGTGCGCCTGATATGCAGGTTGCCGCTTCCATGCTGGCCAAGCGGATCGGTTATCTGTGGATCGCGCCGATGCTGACCGCTATGACCCTTCATAACCGGGAAGTCTCCATCCCGCTGGAGAACTGCTTCCTCTATCATCCGGCTTCCCCAGCTTTTAAAGGGGATACGCGTTTTCCTTTCCTTGCGCTAAACGGGCTTCGAGCGACGGCGGCACCCGAAGACAGGGAAGCCTGGCGAGAAGAGATCGTAGAGGAAATTTTCGCGGTACGTCTTGCGCCGCTGCTGCACACACTTGCTGCAATTGGTCCCGTCTCCATGGCAGTACTTTGGGAGAATATTATGGTACGCATTGCCCCGTTGTATTCTCCTGGAACAGATGAATTTGGGCAAGAAAGGCAACGAATGCAAGCCGATTTTGCTTTCCTAACCCGGATAGCTCCCGGACAATTGTTCGGCGTAAGACGCAATCCGTTTACCAGGTTCACAGAGAACAATGACCTAGCTCCGGTTGCAAAAAACAAGCGTATCACCTGCTGTTTTTATTACAGGATGTCGGCGGAATATTGCGGAAAATGTCCGAAAATTGACAATGAGAATGAATCTCAATTAAAATGACAACAGTAACGCACTCACTTATGTTGCGGACGCGCTTTCACTAAAGCATTTAATCCTATTCAAGTGCGCCCGTTAAACAGAGGATGCTATTGTCAGGAGATGAGAGAAATGCCGCTCAAAGAACAGGCAAGTTTATGGAGTGATACAACGATCAAGATGCTTGATGTGCGTAGCGGTACTTTGCCACCCGGCGGCGTTATGAGCGAAACCGGATTAACAGCCAATGTGTTGCTGCTGGCAGGCGGCGGGGAAGGTAGGCTTGTGATGAATGGCGAAATTTGCCATATCCAGGCCTATTTCGCTTGTCACGCAGTCAAGGGATCAGCATTTACTTTGACTGCTGGATCAGAAACCATTCATTATACTGTTATTATATACAAGGCTTTTCCAATGTTGGGGGCTGCCCATGTTCTGTTTCCGCAGCGCAATCACCCATTACGAACTTCATTTGTTCACCGTCCTGTGCTCCTGGCTGAACTGCATCAGACTGCGGAACAAATCGAAGCCAAATGGAGCCGGGGCGAAGGGCTGGAGCGTTTCCATGCGAATGCGCTACTGCAAGGAATGCTTTACGAGCTTATTATGGAGTATGAATGTGGTCAGAAAGGCACAGAGGCGGATATGGTGGATGTTGTCGTTGCCTATATAGCGGGGCATTATCGTCAGGAGCTGGAGCTTAAGGAGCTGGCAGCGCTTGCCGGATGCAGTACAAGACAGTTACAGCGGCGATTCAAACAGGAGAAGTTACTAGGACCGATGGAATATGTAATCCAGCTGCGGATGGAGAGTGCCGAGCGGATGTTGCGTCATACGGATGCTCCCATCGGCGAAATTGCAGAAAAAACGGGCTATCGCGACATGTATTACTTTAGCAGGGCATTTAAGAAATATCATGGAGTTCCCCCGCAGATCTACAGGCGCACTGCCGCTTCAGGGATCGGTGTTCTCTCAGCATATTCTGGGCTGCCGGATCGCCTGGCCTCATCGTACGAGACGCTGCAAGGCCCGGTAATTTGTCATATGCGAGGCGAATATTGCGTCACCGCTTCTCCGGGGCGTATCGCCGTACTCGACGTTCAATATGCAGACCATTTGCTTGCGCTTGGGATATCTCCGGCAGGGAGTGTAGGAACGGGCAGTGCAGCGTTAAAATTCCCCCAATATATCAGGGAAAGGCTTAAGACAACGGAAATGCTCGGAACTTATGAGTACCCGGACCTGCAAGCTGTCGAACGGCTGCGGCCGGATTTGATTGTCTGTACTGAGGTGCATGCTCAGCATTATGAACGGTTAAGCCGGATTGCGCCAACCCTAATGTTTCAACGGAATGAGAGCTGGCAGACGATTCTGGACCTGTTCGGTGAATTGACGGACAAGCGGACAGAGGTGGAGCGTATTATTGCGGATTACCTGCGCCGAACAGCATTGCTGTCTGAGCAGCTTGCAACGGCGCTGGCGGGTCAGAGCGTGGCCTTGATCCGTCCGCGTGAGTCGCTGGTACGGGTGCATACTGCCTCCCATCGCACAGGTGCCGTGCTGTACCGGGATCTTGGTCTGCCAGCTCCTCTATTTGTCGCAGACACTTCCGACACGGCTTATCATATTACAGTTGATAGACTGCCGGCTGTGCATGCCAGCCATTATTTTTTACTTAGTAACGAGATGATGCAGGAGGGGGTATCTGCGACAGAGCAACGCGTCCGAGGGATGTTGGATTCCGATGAGCGGCCGTATATATACCCGGTAGATGCCGCTACATGGATCGGCTGCTACGGACCGACAGGTATCAATTACATTGTGGATCAGGTAGCCCGTACCTTGCTGGCCTGAGCGTATCTAAGAGAATCCCCTAATTTCAGGCTATTTTTAGCCTAAACGTGAACAGCTCCTGTGATTATCACAGGAGCTTGTTTGTGCTGCGGATTATTTTTTGTTGGGATAGCATTTAGAATTATCTGTCTGACCTAAAATATAGTCGATGCTTACTTTATAGAAATTAGCTAGCGTAATTAAAACGGCGCTCGGAACATCCAAATTTCCATTTTCATAGCGGGAGTAGGTGGCTTGTGTAATATGTAAAAGCTCCTCTATTTGTTGCTGTGTCAGATCTTTGTCTTCGCGTAAATCACGGATTCCTGTGTACAATGCTCATCAGCATAAGAATGAAATCCTTTGAAAACTGCGATATCTACTCATTCTTTAAATTTAACTTTTAGAGTAAGGAGTTTTTTGGTTCGTTCTGTTTAGTAAATAGTCAGTACTCGTCTTATGATAATCTGCTAGCTTAATCAGAATGGCCGTGGGAATATCAACATCACCGCGTTCATAATTACTATAAATCCTCTGGCTGCATTGCAAATACTCTGCCATTTGGGTTTGAGTTAAATCTTTATCTTCACGCAAATCTCGGATACGTTGATACATACTAAACACCTCCAAGGCAAGCATATCTTAGCGAATTATTCGCTATTGATTTTTAGCGATAAATTCGCTAAGATGATTGAAGAGATGATTTGGGAGGGATGACTGGTGAGTCTTTTGGAGGATTTATATTACGGGAAAATCTGTCCAAGTGAACTTTTGTGTTTACGCGATCCCGAGTATATACAGAACTCCAAGCTAATCTCAGAGTTTATGGACATCCTAAAAGCAAAGTTATCTATAGAAGACTTTACTATGATTGAACAAGCCTTGGATCTGAGTGGCATGCAGAACTCTATCTCATCCGCTTCCGCCTATACTCTCGGATTCAGAATGGGGGCTGCTATGATAATAGAAGTATTAGAACATAAGGATGAACTTATACACTCTAAGGGAGAAGCTATGTCTTGAAAAAATAAAGATAGAGCTATTAGAGGGTAGAAATCGAGAAGAGGAGAACAAAAATTGAACAATATTCCAAACCGCATATGTTGATAGACGAACTTCTTCAGGCAGAAAGTTGGGGCATTATTCAAGCGAAGTTGGTTCCTGCTATTAAGGAAGCTATCGCTATGGGAGATGTTGAAAAACTCTCTAAACTTAGGACTAAGATTCCATATTCTTTCGAAAATTCATTAAAGCATTTGAAAAAAGCGGAGCGGGAATTCATTCGAAACGGATGACCCAGTGGGGGAACCTCTTAACATGCGCTGGTTATATGAAAAAGATAATTTGACGATCAGTTTTACCGTAGTGAGAAACTAAGCCAGTCGGAGGCGTAGTTGATATACCGATTAACTCTCTTTCTTCGCTTAGGACGGATAAAAATATCGGTATCAGAAGCAGTGAAAAGGATATCATTGCAGCTATCCCTGAGGCATCCCGCAGCGAAAAGAAAGTAGATGGTGTTGTTAACTATTGGTGAACGTTATCAAGCTTGACGAAGGATTCTATCATCCTTCCCTTGCCTTTGTCGTCAAAGAAGACAAGGTTGAAAATCTAGAGTTAACCAAATTACTTATTGATCTGAGTGAATAAAGAAGGCAGGCTCACATGGCCAGCCTTCTTTATTTAGCTTTACAAGGCGACTTCTTTTTTGTGACCAGCCGGATGCTCCAATTGCTTCATTGGCTACATAAATTCCCGTTAGAACTGATCCTCCTATTTCTAAGATACCCTGGTTGATTACCGGAAGCAGCTTATAGCCTAGGATCTTTTTTTTTGGTGCCTGTAAAATCGGGGCTTGACCATTAAGGGCAGGGCCTTCTTTACGTTATTCCAGACCATTGACAATTATTGTAAAGATGGTGTATTGTAAGTGATAAGTAGTAAGTAGTAAGTAGTAAGTAGTAAGTTAATCAAACGCTCACCATACGGAATAAATATCATCCTGTAAATACGAATTAATGGATAGGGGTGGATGGTTATGATGGATCTTAAATTAGCACCAAGTTTTTCATTGATCGCGCTTAATGCACAGAGAAGTCTTCAGATGACTACTGTCAAGAAAGTGTCTTTGCGCTGCATGGCAGCAGCGGTTATATTGGAGCTTTACTTAGAGGGATGTTTTACACAATCTGAGAACAAGTTAACTTTGCACAAGGAAGCACTTGATCAATCTCATTCAACACTCTATAGAGAAACTGTTCTACAATCCTTACTTCATAATAGTGCTGAGGTGAAGGGTGATCTAAATTGGTGGTTAAAGAAGGCTTCGAGGAAGTCTAACCATCAATTAAAAAAGTTCGAAACCGCGATTTCAGATTATCTTCAAGCAATGAATTTGCTTGAAGATATACCAAGCCTGATAGGGAGCGACATGTATTTTGATTCTGCTGAAGTTGAAATTAGAGCCTATCGCAGTAATATGGAGGCGTACACGAGCATTACAGAGAATATGCGGGCAGAGATTTTGGAAGAGGGCCCAGTAACAGATGAGGTCATTTGTATGCTATGGCTACTTCGTGAATGTGGATGTATGCATGATTTCTTCTCGCTGAACGAATTAGAAGAGGTGAATATCAAATTACATGATCTATACCAAAGTAACTTATGGGCAAAGGCGCTGTTTCCTATACAAATTCGCCAGGGAGTTGAGTTAGGTATCAAACGTTTTTTAGCATTGAAGACAAAGTTTGCGAAGACCTTTATCGGCAGTAGTATCAATCTTATCTTCCCTGCCCTAGAGCGATCACGAGCTGTCTTTATAGAAACAGAGTCCTGGTTTGATAATTCTAATCAAAGGTTAGACGCAGTTATTACAAGATTAATGTCCTATGGACATGAAGTTAAGGTGCTGGAGAGAGGATCGATTGCGACTCTTAAAATTGATAATTTGCTCTACGATGCGATCCCACATTTTGTAATGATGAAAGTGCCAATTCAAGGTGTGCGTCTTATTCCGAAGCGCCCGCTGTAAAGGAGTTGGTTATCAATGTCTAGACAACGATCCATGGAGAATATTATGGCGTCAGAATATGTATCGATAGGGGAATTAGTAAGAATCACAAATGCTCGTTATAGTACACTCAAACATTATACAGAAGAAGGCATGCTGCCCTTTGAACAGGCAGAGGAGAATTTAACACGCAGATATAAAAGAGAAGAAACCGTCGCGCGCATTCTTTGGATCAAAGAAATGAAAGCAAACGGTTTATCTATCCCACAAATTAAAGAAGCTTTAGGAATGAATTAAATTCCCCTTATCCTTGCAGTCAACCTAACTCCGTGGGAGCTTCCCCCCATACTGCGCGCGCAATTGCTGCAATTTATCCAGCTTGCTTAGACTACTGTCCCTATTCGCTAATCCCACTCCAAGGATCAAATTCTCAATAATATAAGTGGGGCCTACCATGGAATGGAACTCCCAAACCTCACCTCTCCCCGCATAAAGCACGATATCTGCATCTTGGGATCGCGGGTAGACAAGTCTATCTGTGATCAGGATGACCTGGTAATTTGCTTCACGTGCATGGTTCAGTATGACTTCAATCTCAGGCAGTATTTGCACAAATCCAAAGACAAGCAAGACATCTTGTTTGTCAGCATGCATTAAGGTCTCTAGCAGCTCATGGCCGCTGGGGGCCATTTTTTTCATTTGAAGACCAAAACGCGCCATTCGATAGATCATTAGCTCTGCTAATCCGGCGCAAGGGCCAGGGCTGTATACATAAATAATCCGAGCTGTAGATATCGCATCTACTGCACGCTTTAGTACATCGTCGCTTAAATAGCGGCGTGTTTCTTGCAAATGATGTGAACAATTGTCCAGCAGCAGTTGAGGGAGTGAGGTATCGTCTGATCGCTGCATGGCATCACGCATTTTTACAGAAGGTGTGGATTCAAAGCGGAAACGGAGCCGGTTTTTAAAATCTTTGGCATGTTTGTATCCCGCAGCTTTCCAGAACCGTGAAACGGAGGCGATGCTCAAATGCAGCTCGTCTGCCATTTCTTGTTCGGTCATATAGACCACACGTTGCTCATTTTTTTGAATAAAGTCGGCAATTATCCGTTGATTAGGCGAAAAAGCGCGGTGGTTCCAATCTTTATACAATCTCTCAATCCTCCTATGATGATGCGATAGATAGAATATAACGTGTGAATATGTTGTAAATATTTTTACAACGTTAAAAATATTGAAAAAAATATTACTCTCATTTAACAAATGAAAAAAGCTGTGATGACATGGCCTTCTTATAATGAAGATAAATTCTTATTGGGAGGCCAAATATTTCATGAGCACGATAAAAACGCGTTACACACTGACTCAGTCACAAAAAATGATGATTTTTGTACTGTCGATGTCGCTTTACGGGTTGTCCAATATGTTTACCGAGCTAGTGCCTGGGATCAAACTGGGCCCGATTGAATTATCCATTGAATATTTCGCCTTCATTCCTTTGACATTATGTATGTTGTTTCACCCCTTATATGCGGCGGTCGGAGCAGCTGTTGGTGAGGTAATCTTCGGGGAATTGATGTTAGGCCAATTTGGAGGTTTAGGGGAGCTGGAGAAATTCATTACCTTCTCACTGGCGATGTATACCGCAGGCCGCATGGTGTCTGATCCGAAGAATCGTAGACAGGTTGGAGTGGCTGCGATTACCGGCGTGGCGATTCACCAGTTTTTTAGCTCCGTTATAGATATTGTGAAGGTATGGGTAGGGGTAGAAGAGCTAGAGGCTGTTAAAGGACTGGCAGAAAGTATCGTTGTAATTGAGGGAGTAGGGTTCTTGAATGATGTCCTCTTCTCCGGTATTTTGTTCGCGCTAATTCCTACTATGTATCTGGTTCCGCGTTTATATGGAAAAATTGAACCATTGCTCGGCATGAAGCCACGTGAGCGGAATATGAAATATGCAACAGGAGCATGGCTATCTCCTAAGTTGGTCATTGCCGGAACCTTTCTAGTGATGGTAGCGGTGGGTTCGGAATTGTTATCGGAATCGGGCTGGAACTTCGGTGATTTTGAGCTTGCAGGCGCGGAATCGAATGAAAAGACCTTGATTTGGCTCAGTATGTTGGTAGCGGCTGTTGTAGCGGCAACGGCGATTATTGCACTGCTTCGGCGTTCGGCACGAAAAAGACAGGAAGCGGGTCAAGCAGATGCGTAATACAATTCTTGAATTGAACAAAATTAACTTTACGTATCCGGGAGCTGAACAACCAGTACTGCAAGACGTAGACTTACGACTGGGAGAAGGGGATTTTATTGCGATCATCGGCAGTAATGGCTCCGGGAAATCTACTCTCTGCAAATGCTTTAACGGCTTAATTCCACATTATTACACTGGTGATTTCAGTGGAGAGGTGACAGTTTGCGGCCAATCTGCGGATGGAAAAAGTGTAGCAGAGCTGTCCAAGCGTATCGGTTATGTTTATCAGGATTTCGAGAATCAATTGGTACGGCCGACGGTGCTTGATGATGTGTCTTTTACACCTCTGAATTATGGATTTACGGATTACAAGGAACGGGGAGAGCGTGCGCTGGCGTTAACCGGACTTAGTGACTTGAGGCACGAATTTATTTGGCAGTTAAGTGGTGGGCAAAAACATCTGCTCGCTCTGGCCGGAGCACTAGCTATGGATCCGGAAATTCTGGTGATCGACGAACCCGTAGCCCAGCTGGATCCGCAGCATGCCCGTCATATCTATGATATTTTGCAGCGTTTGAATGAGGAGCATGGAAAGACCATTGTAGTGATTGAGCATCATGCGGAATTTATTGCGGATTATTGCAAAAATGTTGTCCTGATGGATCAAGGTAAAATGCGCTGGCAGAAGCCTGTGCGTGAAGCTTTGTCATCTGTACAAGAATTGCTAGAGCTGGGCATATACCCACCGGATGTGACCCGGGCGGCTTGGCTGCTACAGCCCGATGATCAGAAGACAAAGCTGCTTCCCTTAAATGCTGAGGAAGGCAGTACCCGTATGACGCTTCGTCAGGATGCCAAGGAGACACTTCCAATCGGACGTATGCAAGAGCAGCTCCCCATAGCTGCAAAAGAAAAAAATTCTATCGTTCAGCTGGAGAATGTTCACCTCTCTTACCGTACGATTCATAAGGTGCTGCATCCTGTACTGAATGGAATTCAGCTAGAACTGGGGCAGGAAGAGTCCATTGCTCTTATTGGCAACAACGGAGCAGGTAAATCTTCATTAATGAAGCTGATTGCTGGTATTGTCAGACCTATAGCTGGAACCGTAAAGGTTAAAGAAATGACGGTGAACGGGCTACCGCCTGAACGTCTCTCCGGTACGGTAGCTTACGTATTCCAGAATCCGGAGGAAATGTTTATCGAGGATTCTGTGCGTAAGGAAATTGCTTATTATCTGAAGACGCGGAAACTACCAGATACGGATGGAAGAGTGGATGAGATGCTAAAGGCATTTCGCTTAAGCGAGCTGGCTGAACGGGATGCCCGACTGCTAAGTGGAGGGCAGCAGCGCCGGGTATCCTTGGCGATTGGTGCCGCGGTTAGGCCTGCTATCATGTTGCTTGATGAACCGACAGCTAATCTGGACATTTCGACCAAACAAGAAATGGTACATGTGCTGGAGACGCTTCGTAATCATGTGAAGACGGTCGTCATCGCAACTCATGATATGCAGCTTGTCTCTGAATGGGCCAGCAGAATAATTGTAATGCATCAAGGGCGGATAATTGCGGATGGGACGAAGGATGAAATTTTCGCTGACGGCCTTCTTTTACGGCGTGCGGGTCTGGCCCAGACCCAATTGATGGAGCTAAGTCGTATGCTCGGTTTCCCTAGAATTTGCAGTAGCTTAGAAGAGTTTGTGAGTTTAGTGGAAAAGAAGGAGGTAGCTGCAATCCATGGAAGCCGTTAAACGGGCACTTGACCGTATATCTGTAGAACAAATCAAATTGGAGTTACTCGGGACCGCATATAACAGCAGCAGCACTTTTCTGGGCAGGCTGGACCCGCGAACCCTGCTGCTCTGGTATCTCTTTTTTGCCATCGTGCCTTGGTTTGTACATAACCGGACAATCCTGTTAGGGATGTTCGTGCTTATGGTTTTAACAACCGTCCTCTCCCGGGTCAGCCCCTATATTATTTTTATATTATGTCTCGGCTTGATCAGCCAGATTGGCTGGATGTTTATATTGTCGCTCTTTTTCGGCGGGGGGATTGAATCCTTGCTGCCTATGCTGACACTGACGCTTAAGCTTTCGGTGATTTCGCTGGCGAGTATTACGGTTTTCTCTAGTCTTGATCCGGAACGACTTAGTGACGGCTTACTGTCCTTAGGAATCCCTGATACTTTTGCATTCAGCTTATCTTATGGTTATCGTATTTTGCCTACTTTACTAGAGGAATTCCATCAGATCCTACTTTCCTTTAGATTGAGAGGGCAACGACCGCTTCAACATGGAATTTTCTATTGGCGAACAATAACGTATTATTTGCGAATCGTCATTCTGGCATTTTACCCGCTCATGTTGAACACAGCTAAACGTTCTCGAACAACGATTGAAGCACTTGAGACTCGGGGATTTAGCTACGGCCTAAATAATAAGAAAGTGAAGAAGATCAAGTTATCTTATTTGAAAATGAAGCGGACCGACTGGTACTTTTTATCCGGATCCACTGCTTATGTCATCTTGATATTCTGTATTGGTTATCTCTACCCTGAACTGGTGTATTAACATAACTTACAAGCTCAAAGGAGACGAATTAGACATGATGAATATTGATCTGCATACCCATGGTAAATTATCTAAAAAATCTACGTTTTCCCCCGAATATTTTGCGGAGATGATGTTCGAGGCCAAGGCAAATGGATTACAGGCTGTAGCATTGACCGAGCATTTTAATACTTCTAATTTCTTTGCGATGTATGATGCGCTGGATCAGACTTATCCCTATAACGGGCATTATTACGATGTGAACGGACTTAAACTGTTTCCAGGCATGGAAGTGGATATCGCGGAGACAGGTCATATCCTGTTGATCGGACTGAAGGAGAATGTTCTAGCTGTCCGCGCTTTACTAGATGAGCATACTCAGGAGGGGAATTTCATACCGTTTAAGCAGTTGCTTGATATGGCCGATGAACATAATCTTTGGAAAATCGGAGCCCACCCCTTCCGAACTTCTACGCCTTTACATCAACTGGATCCGGCATTGCTTCAGCGATTAGATGCTTTTGATTTCAACGCTAAGGATATTTACATGCAGGGGGTGGAGACTTATAAGAACCTGATCACGCCCTTTGCTGAGAAGCTGGGTGTGCCTGTGATTGCTGGCAGTGACAGTCATCAGTGTTTGCAGTATGGCAGTGTTGTGAATCGTCTGCAAGACTCCTGCTCAACTGTGGAAGAATTGAAGGAAGCTATCAAACAAGGGAACTATGAAATAGAGGTTTCTCCGTGTCTTCATACCAAAGTAAAGGCTTCGGTAATGATGAAAAAACTATTGAAGCAGTTAATTGGCGAAGCCCCCTCCAGAGATGAAGCGGAGTTAGGATATATGGCGTAGAAAATAGAAGAGGGTTGTTCCATAAGCCATGAAATGATGAAATGGCTACTGGGACAACCCTTTTTGTTGTTCGCTGGATTTCATTACTTTTGCATGTACAAAGATAACTATCGGACACAGATGACCTTAAACGCAGTTTTACTCCACATTTGGGATGCTAACGGACCGCATAGCCACTAATGGCACTAAAGACACCATATATGAACCTCATTCTACGGAATAACGTCTCTGGAGTCCGAAACTCTGCTCAAAAGGCTGGGAATTTGCCAATAACGTCATCTGGGTCCTCAAATCTCAGAATGTATGAATTATCGTTTGTCTTTCGAATCTTTATTGCTGACTCGGGTGGGTCTGGTCACCCAATTCGTGCGATTCATCGGTTTTACGGTATCAATTCTTGAATTGGAAGGTTCATTCGAAGGTTCAGTGGATTCAGTTTCAGTAGAAGCTGCACCCTCTTGATCTCCGGTTTTTTTCCTCGATAGTCCTGTACCATCATGTTTGCCTCTGTTCCATACTCTACCCTTACTCATACATACACTCCATTTCTATACGCTTATTCATAAACCATATCATATAAGGACAAGTTAAGGAAGAAAGACATAACACAGATCGAAGAATTTTTCAAGTTATAAAGGTTACTGGAGATTTCATTTTATGGTGGCTATAATAGTACTGATATTGAAAGGAGAGTACTTATATTATGGCAATCAAGATCATAACAGACAGCGGTTCAGACCTACCCCTTGACTACATGGAGAAGTATAATGTTTCCGTGATCCACCTACCGGTTCATTTTGGGCATGAGTTAATGCCGGCTGATACGGACACGAAAAGCTTTTATGCTCAAATGCGCGAATCCAAGGAGCTGCCTACCACAGCTAGTCCAAGTCCCAACGAATTCCTTGAGAAGTTCAAGCAAGTGGAGGAGGGAACTGACATTATGGTCATTTGTATGTCCTCTAATATTAGTAGCACTTATCAGACGGCTATGATTGCTATGGAAATGTATAAGGATGAAGGACATACCAATGCAATAGAGGTTATAGATTCCAAAAACTTCTCAGGCGGGCTGTCATTGATTGTTGGACTGGCGGCGCAGTGGTCTTTAACTTGTTCAAGCTTGCAAGAGCTCAAGGAAAAGGTACTTCAGCAGATAGAGGAAGTTAACGCTTATTTTACGCTGGACACTCTGGAGAATGTAATGAAAGGCGGACGTCTAAGTCGGCTCTCGGGAGCCGTAGCGTCTGTACTCAATATAAAGTTGCTGCTCAAAATCAGCGAAGAAGGCACTGTCGAAGTAGTGGAGAAGACCCGGGGTCTTCCAAAAGCACTGAATCGTCTGCTAGCGCATTTGGATGAGAAGCAGCATGATTACGAGAAAGCGGTTATCGCTATTGTACACAGTAATTGTGAGAAGCTGGCACTCGAGATTAAAGAACGCATTTTACTAAAGCATCCCTTTAAAGAAGTCTTACTCTCAAGCATGGGTCCGGTTATGGGAACCTATGCTGGGGAAGGCGGAATTGGCGTAGCTTTTTAAAGTAGTGATCCTCACAATCCAGACAAATTACGATCGTACATGGGACGGTTTCCCGTGTGCGATTTTTATTTTATTCCTATGTGATAATTTAGCTATTCTTTAGATTGTGTTTAGGCTCTGTTAATAATCACAGAATATAGTTAGATGGGGGGATTATCATGTATACAATATTGATCGCTGATGATGAAGCAGAAATTGTGGAATTGCTAAGATTATATTTAGAGAAAGAGTACAACATTTTGGAAGCGAACAGTGGTACTGAAGCCTTAACGCAGGTACAGAACCATAAAGTTGATTTGGCAATTCTGGATATTATGATGCCGGGTCTGGATGGATTGCAATTATTGAAAAAGATCCGCGAGGTTCATCATTTTCCAGTGTTATTTTTATCCGCCAAAAGCGAACATCATGACAAAATTCTGGGTCTTGAACTAGGAGCCGACGATTATATTTCCAAACCGTTTAATCCATTAGAAATAGTAGCCCGTGTTGGAGCTTTGCTGCGGCGTGTACATCATTTCGATGCGCAAGTTGTTGAGGAAAAAGAAGCTGAGCAGATTGTATTAGGTGAATTAATGCTGGATCAAAGCCAGTGTCTGCTCTATCGTTCTGGTGAACCTGTGGTGCTTACTTCTACCGAGTACAAAATTTTGGAACTAATGATGAAGCAGCCTGGACGAGTCTTTACACGCAAAAAAATATATGAGGCCGTGTGGGAAGATTTCTATGTGTACGAAGATAATAGTATCATGGTACATATCAGCAATATCCGGGAAAAAATTGAGGAAGATTCCAAAAAGCCAGTATATTTAAAGACTATTAGAGGGCTGGGATACAAAATTGAAGCGCCTATGGAGCAATAGAGATCAACGACCTTTACAATCATCGCTGACGCTGGATTTTTTGTTGTTTATCTGTATTTTGTTTTTTCTCGTGATTGTATATTATTTGTTTATTAATCTTGATGTGACCCATATTTTTGAAAAAAATAAAATCGCTGATCCTGATTTGAAGGTGGAGGCTAGTGCTTATCGAGATAATCTGGAGCATGGGATAGAAACCAAACGTCTTCTGCGGAGCGGGGGATGGATCGAGGTCTTGGATCAAGACATGAAGGTCACCAAGGTTGTTGGAGAAAAAAAAGACGGTGTAACCCAATATACCAGTAACCAGCTTTTAAAAAGTTTGGAAAATGGAGAAGATCAAGCTTACTTTTATTCGTTGACCACGCTAAATGCTCAGAGCGAATCGGAGTGGCTGCTCTTGAAGCTGCCGCGGGAAGCTATCACCATCACCATTAATAGTGATCCCTTCGTGGCCTACTTTAATCATTCGCTTTCATACTACGTCTTTTTGGGTGTGGGAATGATTCTTTTGCTAATTATCGTGTACAGCTATTGGGTAGCGCGGCGAATCAGGAAACCACTGCGTATCATCACGCTTGGATTGAAGCAGATGATTCAGGGGAATTATGATACTCGAATCGCTTTATATGCAGAGAAGGAATTTTCGCAAATTGGAGAGACTTTTAATTATATGGCAGACGTAATTGAAAAGACGACCAAAGAAAAACGCCAGGCAGAGGAAAGTAAGAAACGGATGATGGTTGATCTATCTCATGATCTGAAGACGCCGATAACGAGTATACAGGGCTTTGCCCAGGCGCTTGTAGAGGGTAGAGGCGAGGATGAAGAACGCCAAAAAAGATATTTAAGCTATATTTATAATAAATCCTCACAGGTTACTAAGCTGATTCAGAACATGCTGGAGCTGTTAAAAATAGATTCACCGGATTTCTTGCTACGAATGGAGCATCAAGAACTGGGCGAATTTATTCGTGAAATCATTGCAGATACCTACGGAGAGATTGAACAAAAGAATTTTGTTTTGCATCTAAATGTTCCCGAAGAGGATGTGTTCTTGAACTTTGATGCGGAGCTGCTCTCGAGTGTGGTTCATAATTTGATCTCCAATGCACTGATCTATAATCCTCCAGGTACACATTTGCGTGTGGAGGTGATCCCTTTGGAGAAAGAAGTCACGATTGAAATCGCTGATACTGGAGTGGGTATTCCAGAAGAGCTGTGGTCCACAATGTTTGATCCGTTTGTTCGGGGAGATAAAGCGCGGACAGCTTCGGGAGGAACAGGGCTAGGTCTCTCGATAGCTATGAAAAATACAGAGAAAATGGGGGGTACGCTTCATCTCAGTCGACGAAAGAAGGAACCTACGGTATTCACCATCCGGATTCCGAAATAACGAGCTGGAAGACATCCAAATCAGAAGACGGGAGAGAAACTATGGCTAAACTGAACAATTTCATCAGAGTTTGTCTAGCGATTCTTTTAGTGTTAGGCATTGTATTTTTAGGCTCACGCGTAGATTTTTTATTCACACCGATCCTGTCTTTGTTCAGTGTCATTATAGTGCCTTTAATGCTGGCGGGTTTCTTTTATTACCTGCTGCGGCCACTGATCGATACCTTGGAGAAATATAAGCTGAATCGTTCTTTGGCGATTATCATCGTATATGTAGTTATTTTAGTGCTTCTGTTTGCTTTTATTATCGGCGTTTGGCCTTCACTTCGTACACAATTAGTTAATTTCGTCGATAATATGCCGAATCTCATTGCCTCCTTGAATCAACAGCTATTGAAACTAGAAGATAATGAATTTCTGTCTGCGTTGATCCCTGCTGATGCTAATCCAGCCTCCACATTGACGGATTATTTGAATAAAGGGTTTACGCTGTTAACGAATTACGTATCAGGATTGTTCTCTTTTGTTTCGAATTTCGCGATCATTTTATTCACCTTTCCGATTATGTTATTCTACATGCTTAAGGAAGGTGGGAAATTCGGACGTAAGATTGTAAGTTTCTTTCCAAAGAAGTATCGTGAAGAAGGAACTACAATGATGACTGAAATCGACAGTGCGCTTAGTGGCTTTATCGTGGGCCGGGTGCTTGTTAATTTAGCCTTAGGCGTTCTGATGTATATTGGTTTCCTTATTATCGGCCTGCAATATGCATTGCTGTTGACTGTAATCGCAGTTGTGATGAACTTCGTGCCTTTTATTGGTGCGATACTGTCTAGTATCCCTATTTTCATCATCGGATTCATTCAATCGCCGTCTATAGCCGTCTGGTCCATCATCATTGTTCTGGTAGCGCAGCAGATACAGGATAATTTAATCGCTCCCTACATCTTTGGGAAAAAGCTCGATATTCATCCACTGACAACGATTATCCTGGTATTAGTTGGCGGTGATTTAGGCGGGATCATTGCGATATTGCTGATTATTCCGCTGTATATGATTGTTAAAATCGTCTTGACCAAGGCCTATTATTTGTTTGTCAAGCAACGCCGGGTAGAGATAGAGGTAGAGGTAGAGGAGAGTCCGGATATCTCTTAAGTTAATAAAACATTATGGAGGGATTTCTATGAATGAAGGAACGGAGCAAGGACTAATTCATATTTCAGATGATGTGGTGACTTCGATCGTCGGGCAAGTGGTTCTGGACACACCGGGTATTGCCGGCATGTCAGGAAGCAGTATCTCGGACAACTGGGCTAAACGTCTAAGCGGTAAAAATGTAAAAAAAGGAATGTCCGTTGAAGTAAAAGAAGTGGATGTTGCCATCGATCTTCAGGTCATAGTTAATTACGGATGTGTGATTCAAGAGGTCTGCTATATGCTGCAGCAAAATGTAAGAAATGCTGTTGAGAATATGATGGGACTGTCTCTAGTTTCTGTAAATGTTAAGGTTGAGAAGGTCGCTCTGCCATTCTAAGAAAAGCCCATTTAATAGGCACCGTAATCTAGGCTTCTGCATAGAATGGAGCAAATCCATTTACGGAGGTCAGAACATCCATGTCGACATTTAACACTGGGCAGCAACAGAATGTGATTTATCAGGCTGATCCTGCTGTGATCCGGCACCTGCACGGTGTCCGCGATTCCCTACATCAATCTTGCAAGCCATACCTTAACCATAAGGTGAACGTACAGACAATAGATGGCTTTGTACATGAAGGCGTTATAGCCGGAGTAGATAATAAACACTTGTATCTGAACGTTGCAGCTAATGGGCAAATGCCCCGCGGGTTTTACAACCCTCATCAGCCGTATCATCCTCATCCGGGCCCGGGACCTGGCCCATATCCAGGACCTTATCCAGGTCCCCCATACAATAATAATGTGATTTTACCGCTTGTGTTGTTTGAACTGCTTGCTATCTCTTTAATCTAGTGTTTGGGTTTAATTGAAGAAGGACATGTGCAGGATTTGCGGTCATACGTTGACGCATCCCGCCAGGTCCTTTTTTTGTAGGCGTAAAGTATGTGTTAGAAGAAGGTGTTCTCATTATCACTTTAGGGATATAATGGGTACAAACTCTGGGAGGTGGCATATGATTAGATACCCTTTTT
This sequence comes from Paenibacillus sp. FSL F4-0097, assembly GCF_038593125.1. Classification (NCBI taxonomy): domain Bacteria; kingdom Bacillati; phylum Bacillota; class Bacilli; order Caryophanales; family Paenibacillaceae; genus Paenibacillus; species Paenibacillus sp. FSL F4-0097. Next base: position 4,241,522 of record NZ_CP151965.1, on the reverse strand, counting down.
TGAAAAAAAATGCGACGATAGGCGTTACAGCACCTTCATCTGGAGTAGGCATTCAAAATGCAGAACTACTAACACTGGCCTCCAGCCGGTTGAAGTCGCAAGGATTTAATGTCATTATCGGCGAAACGGCATGGAAGCAAGATAAGGCTAAATCTGCACCAGCCAATGTTCGTGGTCATGAGTTTAATGAGATGATCAAAGATGATGGAATCGATGTCCTTATTCCGCCTTGGGGCGGGGAATTGTTAATTGAAGCTCTGGAATTTATTGATTTTGATGCTTTGCAGGACAAATGGATCGTGGGATATTCAGATATAAGCGTCTTACTGCTTGCGGTCACGCTGACAACCGGGTTGGCTACTGCCCACGGAGCGAATCTCATTGATTTACGGGGAGAGTATTCGGATGATACTACAGCCCTCTGGCATGCGGTTCTAGAGACACCAGTGGGTGAGTCCATTGTGCAGCATTCATCTCTTAAATATCAGCGGGAATGGCAACATGATGTGCCTTCGCCATGCGTTTTTCATTTGACAGAGGAGACTTATTGGAAGTCTCTAACTACAGATGCTGTAACGATGAAAGGACGTCTGTTGGGTGGTTGTATAGATGTAATTAGGCATTTGATCGGCACACCTTATGGAAAGCTCCAGCATTTTCAGCAAGAAATGATTCATGACGAACCTATAGTTTGGTATTTGGAAAATTGTGAATTGAACACAGCGGATTTACGCAGATCTTTAGTGCAGATGAAGCTGGCAGGGTGGTTTGAGAATTGTTCGGGGATTATGTTTGGCAGAAGTCCAGCTAATCGGCCTGTGGATAACTATACTGCCGAGGATATCTATGCTGAACTATTTGAAGAGCTTAAGGTACCGATCGTTTATGATATCGATTGTGGTCATGTCCCGCCGCAGGTTACTTTTATTAATGGAGCTTATGCAGAAATTGAAGTGGCAGACGGAGTAGGGACGGTAAAGCAATATTTCTATGAATAGCGTTATATCAAAAAAGGACAACCCCTCGGGTTGTCCCTTTTACTATCATTAGTTCCCTGTATTTACAATCGCTGTGATTTCCTCATCCAGGTCCAGTCTTACATCTTCACGATAGGCGCGAACACCATATTCGCTGAGCATGTAACGCAAGATCGCTTCAATCATATTGGACTCCACTAGAAATTGACTGCGGCCCTGTACCCAAACCTCTGCAGAGTAACCGGTATCTTCTTCCCAGCTCAGTTCTACCTGAACATCCTCTGGGCGAACAGCCTTTCGTTCCGCCATGTGCAGACAGAGGGCATTGATGATCTCATCCATGCTTAGAACAATTGTAGACATTAGTAACGACCATCCTGTTCTTCTAAGCGGCGACGTTCTTTTCTACGACGGAAGAAGGACATCACGAGCATAACCAATACATAGATAGCTAGCATATTAACGGCAAAGCCTAAGAAGTCACCAAAAGCTCCCATTCCACCAAACATTCCACCGAATAATAATCCGGCCAAACCACCGATCATCATGCCTTTCATTAAGCTGCCGCCGCTGAAGAAGCCACGTTTTGTATTTGCAGCAGATCCTGCTGTGGAGCTTTTAGTGCTGTCACTTTTTTTGATGTTATTTGTTGTTGTTGATTTTTTTGGGGTTGTTGAATAGCTGCGAGTGCCGGATTTGAATCCGCCGCCACCTCGACGTGCATCGGCAAAGTCTGGAGCAACCACTGCAAAAAACAGAGTGAAGGCCATTAGAATCATCATTACGCGTTTCATTGGTTTCATTTAGTACGAAAACCCTCCTGTGAGCATGAATTTTTGTGTATGGTCGGTAATACGCAGACATGCCCCACAAGGTTTCAATTTTATTTATCATAATTTATACTTTTATGCACAAAAAAAGCGTGGATCCAGGATCCACGCAAACAGCAGTTAGAGAGTCGTCATTCGTTACTTATACCCATCAGCGACAAGCTCAAGCGCTCCGGTTGCCGGATCGATGATCATGCCATGGATAGGTACATTAGGGGGAAGCAGTGGATGACGTTTAATCAGGTCCACAGTCTGAATTACCCCTTCTTCGACATTGTCAAACCCACGCAGCCATTTTGTAAGTTTGATTCCGGAATTCTCCAGTGTAGACAGCACTTCTTCAGATACTCCACGTTCTTTAATGGAATTGATCATATGGTCCGCATTGAGGGAGGCCATACCGCATTCATAGTGTCCAACCACGATTACTTCTTCAGCATCTAGTTCATATAGAGCTACCATTACACTACGCATAACACTACCAAAAGGTTGAGAAATAACCGCACCAGCATTTTTGATGATTTTGACATCACCATTTTTGAAATTCATGGCTTTCGGCAATAATTCAACGAGTCTAGTGTCCATACAGGTGATGATCAGCATTTTTTTGTCAGGATAACGACTGGTTAAATAAGCTTCATAGTCCTTATTCTCTACAAAACTTTTATTAAAGTTAATAATTTCTGATACGTGGCTCATATTAGCTTCCTCCCTTAAATTCCTTGAATTGTACTTACGTTGCGCATATCTCTTACCATGATATTGTTGCCATAAATCTGAGAATCACTGACCAGCTTATAGGAAGAGAAACGTTCCTCTGCATCGAGTCGCATCTTGTCTTCATAAAAGATTTCCTGTTGCCGGCTTACGATAAAGGGAAGAGAATTCGTCTCTATCCTAGAATCGCCTTGCTCCACTTCTGAAACAATCAGTAACACATTAATTCCGTCACACCCGCAGCCTACCGTATCATAAAAGAGCTTGAAAAATCCTGGCTGATCTCCAAGCCTTTCCTTCAACTTCCTTTCTGCGAGAGGTGTAACTTGAATCATCATAGCCCTGTTCACGCTCCTTGATTTTTGTTCGAAGCATGGTCTGCTTCTTATGTAACTCATTAAATATTTAAAATTAGAGATGTATCTCTGAAGTTGATTATACTCATTCAAAAAAGTATCATCAAGAGGAGTCTGTAAAACAGAGAAAGCAGGTGGAGTAGAATGGAACAACAAGTAAAGGAACGATGGGAACAATTCAGCGAGTTATTAGCAAAAATCAGTGGATATTCAGAGGCCATAGAATTAATGCACTGGGATTTGCGCACAGGTGCACCACGTAAGGGAGTAGAAGTTCGTTCCGGTACGATTGGGATGCTGAGTGGAGAATTGTTCAGACTTGAGATTTCACAGGAGATGGGTGACTTTACAGCATTTTTCAGCCGTCCAGAAGTGTTGAGCCAGCTTACAGCTAATCAACAAAAGATCGTCAACGATTGCCGCAAAGAGTATGAGCGCAGTAAGAGTATTCCGTCCAAAAGATTTGAAGAGTACGCTGTCCTGTCTGCTCATTCCCAAACGATCTGGGAAGAAGCTAAGGAGAACAATGACTTTGCTACATTTGAACCTTATTTGAGTAAAATCGTAGCTCTGAAACAAGAGTTCATCGATTATTGGGGTGTTAATGGCACACGTTACGATACGCTACTAGATATGTATGAGCCTGATCTCACAGTAGAAAAGGTGGATGAAGTGTTCAGTCGCCTCCGCAGCCGCTTGGTTCCGTTAGTGGAAGCTATCGCTGCTTCACCTAATAAACCAGATACCAGCTTCTTGCAGCAGATTTTCCCTAAAGAGCAGCAACAAAAGTTTGGTAACTTTATTCTGAAGCAAATGGGCTATGACTTCGACGCAGGCCGCTTGGATGAGAGTGTGCATCCTTTTGCTACAGGGCTGAATCCAGGTGACGTTCGTATTACGACCGCTTATTTACTTGATAACGTGACTAGCGCCGTCTTCAGCTCACTGCATGAAGGTGGACATGCGCTTTACGAACAAAATATCAGCCAAGATTTAGTGGGAACACCGCTGGCTCAAGGCGCATCGATGGGGATTCATGAATCTCAGTCGAGACTATGGGAGAATATGATTGGCCGCAGCCGTGCGTTCTGGCAACGTTATTACGGTGATCTGCAGCAGCATTTCCCAGAGCAGCTTGCTAATGTAGATGTAGAGGATTTCTACCGGGCTATTAACAGTGTGGAAAATTCATTCATCCGAATTGAAGCAGATGAGCTTACATACAATCTGCACATTATTGTGCGTTACGAGATCGAAAAGCTTATTTTTAATGAAGGACTATCTGTCAAAGATCTGCCTCAGGTATGGAATGCTAAATATCAAGAATATTTAGGTATTACACCGCCTAATGATGCGCTTGGTGTATTGCAGGACGTGCACTGGTCCGGTGGAGACTTCGGATATTTTGCATCCTACTCTTTGGGAAATATGTATGCTGCCCAAATCTTGAATACACTCCGCAAGGAGCTGCCGAACTACGATGAATTGATTGCTGCGGGAAATCTTTTGCCGATTAAAGAATGGTTAACAGAAAAAATCTACCGTTTCGGAAAAAGTCTGACCCCTTCGCAAATTATCGAACAAGTAACAGGTGAGCCGCTCAGTCCAGATTATCTGGCTGATTATTTGGAGGAGAAATACACGGAGATTTACAAACTGTAATCCAGTGAGGTCCGCGTGGTATAATAGAAAGAAAGCTTAGACGGAAGGATATGGATATGGCAAATACTCACACCTACACCCGGAGAGAAGAAGTCGCGAATGCGATTACGCACGGGATCGGAGCTGTATTAAGCGTCGCTGCACTTGTCCTGCTTGTTGTTTTTGCAAGTCTGAAAGGAACGGCATGGCATGTAGTCAGCTTCTCCATTTATGGAACGACAATGCTGCTTCTGTATCTCAATTCAACACTTGTGCATAGTCTCAAAGAGGGTAAGGCGAAGGATTTGTTCGAATTTTTCGATCACTCCTCTATTTATCTGTTTATCGCAGGCACGTATACACCCTTTTTGCTAGTAGCTATTCGGGGAACACTTGGCTGGAGTTTATTTGGTGTTATATGGGGAATCGCAGTATTTGGCGTTTTCTTCAAAGCGTTTTTTGTTAAAAAGTTCTTGTTCATGTCTACGGTGTTCTACATTGCTATGGGTTGGCTGATTGTTATCGCCTGGAATCCTCTTTCAGCAGTGGTAGCGGATGGTGGCATGATTCTGTTGATGGCTGGAGGAGTGCTTTATACTCTAGGTACAGTTTTTTATGTATGGAGAGGGTTTCCGTTCCATCACGCGATCTGGCATGTTTTTGTTCTTGCGGGCAGTGTCACACATTTCTTCGCCATATTGATTTATGTACTGCCAATCCAATAATTTCAAGCGGATTTATCGCGGAAAATATGGATTTTTAATAAAGAAAGAGATGACAAGCAAAAGTGCTTGACATCTCTCTTTCTTTTAGGTATCATAAGGGACGTTGTGAAGGTGTAAAGTGTTTTTCCTTGACGAAGGGGTTGTCCTTAATGAGTCAGGAGAATAGGCTCGAGAAAACGAATCGTATCAATTTGCTTTTTGCCTTCTATGAACGACTGCTTACAGATAAGCAGCAAACGTTTCTTAAATATTATTTTCACGATGATTTTTCCTTGGGAGAGATTGCCGCTGAATTTGAAATCAGCCGCCAAGCTGTTTATGAGCATATTAAGCGGGCTGAGCAAGTCCTTGAGAATTATGAAGAAAAACTTGGACTATTAGTGAAACATGAGAGTCGTACTAAATATTTAGAAGAGCTGCGCAGACTGCCGGAGAATGGGATGCTGCCTGAGCAATATAAACTTCGGTTCGCGGAGATCGTGGATCGCTTGCAGAGGTTAGAGTAGCATGAAGGGAGAAATCTGCATATGGCGTTTGAAGGTTTAACCGGAAGATTGCAGAATGTGTTCAGCAAGCTACGCGGTAAAGGTAAAGTATCCGAAGAAGACGTAAACGAAGCTATGCGTGAAGTGCGGTTAGCCCTTCTGGAAGCCGATGTTAACTTCAAGGTAGTTAAAGAATTCGTGGCTAAGGTGAAAGAAAAGTCCATCGGCAAGGAAGTCATGGACAGCTTTACGCCTGGCATGGTAATTATCGACATCGTCAACAAGGAACTAACCGAGCTGATGGGCGGAAGCCAAGCGAAGCTGGCCAAGTCGAACAAGCCACCGACCGTCATTATGATGGCGGGTCTACAAGGGGCTGGTAAGACAACCACTTCGGGTAAGCTAGCTAAGCTGTTACAGAAGGGCAATCATCGTCCGCTCCTGGTTGCGGGAGATATTTACCGGCCTGCTGCTATCAAGCAGCTGCAAGTGTTGGGAGAACAGATTAAGGTTCCTGTATTCTCGCTTGGTGATCAGACTAGTCCGGTAGAAATTGCCAGACAAGCTGTACAACATGCGAAGGATAACGGACTTGATTATGTTATTATCGATACTGCAGGCCGCCTGCATATTGATGAAGAACTAATGGAAGAACTCAAGCAGATTCACAATGTTGTAAATCCTGATGAAGTACTTCTTGTAGTAGATGCTATGACGGGTCAAGACGCCGTGAATGTAGCCGAGAGCTTTAATAAGCAGCTTGAGCTTACAGGGGTCGTATTGACGAAACTCGACGGCGACAGCCGTGGTGGTGCTGCACTGTCAGTAAAAGCTGTTACCGGTTGCCCGATCAAATTCGCCGCTTTAGGGGAGAAGATCGACGCGCTGGAGCCGTTCCATCCGGAACGTATGGCTTCGCGGATTCTGGGTATGGGCGACATGCTGTCGCTGATTGAGAAAGCCCAAGCGAACATTGATACTGACAAGGCTAAAGAAATGGAACGTAAGATGCGTAATGCAGAGTTTACGTTCGACGATTTCCTAGAGCAAATGGATCAGGTGAAGAAGCTAGGCCCTATCGATCAAATTCTTGATATGCTTCCGGGTATGAACAAAGCCAAGGGCATTAAAGATTTAAAGGTCGACGATAAGCAAATGGGACGCGTTGAAGCCATAGTTCATTCTATGACTAAGGCGGAGAAGCAACAGCCTGAGATCATTAACCATAACCGCCGCAAGCGTATTGCAACCGGCAGCGGAACCTCAGTCGCTGAGGTCAACCGCCTCATCAAACAATTTGATGAGATGCGTAAGATGATGAAGCAATTCTCCGGCATGATGGGCGGAGGCGGCAAAGCCTCCAAGAAAAATGCCATGAAGCAGCTTAAAGGTCTTGGTGGTGGAAAAGGGCTGAAATTCCCTTTTAAATGATCTTGAATGTCTGACCAACTAATGTTGGAAACTATTATAAGGAGGTGATTTTTCGTGGCAGTACGTATTCGTCTAAAAAGAATGGGAGCGCATAAAGCGCCTTTCTATCGTGTAGTGGTTTCCGATTCCCGGTCCCCTCGTGACGGTCGTTTTATCGAGGAAATCGGTTATTATAATCCGATTGAACAACCGGCAGTAGTTAAGATCGATGAGGAAAAAGCTCTTAAATGGCTTCAAACAGGTGCGCAAGCATCTGATACCGTCCGCAACTTGCTTTCCAAAGCAGGCGTGATGAAGAAGTTTCATGAGCTTAAGCAACAGAAATAATGACTGATTGCGAGGGTCCTCTATGGAAGAATTAGTTGGAGTAATTGCTAAGGCTTTAGTGGATCATCCAGAAGATGTGACGGTACGGGCTGTGGAGAAAGAGCATTTGATTGTCTATGAGCTGTCCGTACATCCAGATGATGTAGGAAAGGTCATCGGCAAGCAAGGCAGGATCGCCAAGGCGCTCCGTACAGTAGTCACATCTGCAGCAGTCAAGAGCGATAAACGCGTAACTGTAGATATTTTATCTTAAATAATGCGTACAATGAGGGGCTAGGGATAGTATATCCCGGCTCCTTTTTGTTCAAATATATAGATGAAGCTTGTAGAGGAGAGGGTTATATGACGGAAGAATTAACCGTAGGCCGGCTTGTGAATACACATGGAATTCGCGGGGAGATTAAAGTATTATCCCATACCGATTTTCCTGAGGTTCGTTTCGCTAAAGACAAGAAGCTGTTCGTCATTCCTGCGGATGGCAGTGCAAAATTCGAAGTGACTGTAGAATCCGCTCGAGAGCATAAGGGTATGTTTATCGTTAAGCTTAAGGGATATACCAATATTAACGAAGTGGAAAAGTATAAGGGAAGTTTGCTTAAGGTGCCAAGTAATGATCTGGTTGATCTGCCAGAGAATGAATATTACTTCCACCAAATCGTTGGCTGTGAAGTTTATACGGATGATGCTGGAAGTGAACCGCTTGGCACAATTACGGAAATTTTACAGCCAGGTGCAAATGACGTGTGGGTTGTTAAGCCTGCTAAAGGTCAAGACATCCTTATCCCTGTAATTAACGATGTAGTGCTGAACGTGGACATTGAGGCCAAACGAATTACGGTTCACTTAATGGAAGGACTATTGCCATGATCAGAATTGATGTGCTAACGCTCTTTCCGGAGATGTGCGAAGGCGTATTTAGCACAAGTATTCTTGGTAAGGCACGCGAAAAAGGGATTGTATCTTTGAATGCTGTGAACTTTCGTGATTTCTCAGGAAATAAGCACAACAGTGTGGATGATACACCGTATGGCGGGGGCGGGGGTATGGTACTAAAGCCTGACCCGATCTTTGCAGCGGTAGAACATGTATTGGGGATCGAGGCTAGTCCTTTGGAGAATGGTTCTGAATCTGCAGTCCCGTCGCCTTCCTCTGTGAAGCCACGCATCATTCTTATGTGCCCACAAGGAAAGACCTATAATCAGAAGATTGCTGAGGAACTGGCACAAGAGCAGCATCTAATCTTTATATGTGGTCATTATGAGGGCTACGATGAGCGGATACGGGAGCATCTGGTTACAGATGAACTGTCGATTGGCGATTATGTGCTAACGGGTGGAGAACTACCAGCACTGACGGTTATTGATTCAGTAGTTCGGCTACAGCCAGGGGCGCTTGGAAATGAAACCTCTGCGATCACGGATTCGTTCAGTACAGGGCTGTTGGAATATCCTCACTACACTCGACCCGCTGAATTTCGCGGCTGGAAGGTACCAGATATGTTGCTGAGTGGCCATCACGCCAACATCGAAGTATGGCGGAGAGAGCAAGCGTTACAGCGTACACTTGAACGTAGACCTGATTTGCTCGAAAGTGCAGAACTAACATTGAAAGACAAGAAAACACTGGAACGTCTGAAAAATGAAATCAAGCCGGAGTAAAATTTTAATAAAACAGGCATATTTTACGTCTTTTTAACGTATCTTACGTTAAGGAGGCGTTTTTGTTATGTTTACTTAAGTATAAGAAGGGCTATAATCTCGTATTTTTTTGCGTAATTTCCAAAACAAATGAGCATAGGTGCGTTGAACTCTTCTATTTGGGGTAATAGATAGAGGTGGCGTAATACTATATGCAGCTTACGATGCAGCAAGCTTAACTATTGAAAGGAATGAACTGAAGTGACTACGAAGACGCGTGAAGAATTCAAGCCTAGCGTGGACACGATCCACAAAGATGCGGAGCCGCTCCGCACCGTGAATGATATTATCGATTATTATACAAATCGCAAATCGTAATTCCCATTCGCCCTTTAAAGCTTGAACATATAAGATTAATAATTAAGTATGAATAAGCAAGTCCAATAAAACCATTAGAGTATAGCGAACGAAAGTTCACTACATCTAATGGTTTTATTGTGCTCTACAAAGAGGTCAAACCCTGTGATTCTGGTCAGAATGTAAACGCCCCCTCTTCAAGGAGAATTAAAAACTCTTTGGAAAGGGGGCGTTTGGTTAACTATAAAAATTCGTGGAGGCGCATTCTACTCTTTGCGAAAGAGGCGATATACTCCTGTAAGTAGAGCGTAAAGCGCAAAACATACGAGAACAGTAACTGCCCATGCATAGTTGCGAACGGTATAGGTAAGCGATGATAAAATAATAAAGATGGTAATACGCAGTACGCCTTCCTTAATAAACTGTTTACGTGCTACATTCATTCGATTGGCCTCCTTGAATGGATAGGATGGTACGGATAACAAGCCGAGAATATGTCTTTCCTTATATATAACCTTTGGGAATACAAAAAATGCAGAGAACGGAAAGTAAATATCGATCCAAACAAATGACCTATGTAACTTAGCCGTTACCGACCTGTACTCCTCACCATAGAGTATATCATTACGAATGAGGAGGAGTACACTAGTGGAGGCTTATTATAATTGCTTACGTTGTAAGAATAGAAGGGTACGTATCCTGACTACTGATGGCAGACAGCATGAAGGTGTGATTACAGATGTGGACAGATATAATGTTTACTTAAGAACAGGATCCAATGGACCTGTGCAGACTTCTGCATTTTTTGGTTACCCTTATGCTGCTGACAATATTTTAACTCTCAGCTTGTTCACGCTGTTGGCTATTGCATTAATCTGATATGATGATGCAAAAACAGACCGTCCGCTAATCCGGACGGTCTGTTTTTAGTGGTTGGTTACTCTACTGTAATTGCACCTATATCAGAGCTTAAGGACAACAAAGGACCTCCTCCGTTAACATCACGTTTGCCACCCTCAACCCCGGTGATCTGGCCTAGATCACTTTTAGCCACCAAGCTACATTTCACGCCATCGGCTAGAACAGCATTGAGGCTACCTACATTTGTTGTCGCTTTAAGACGGCTATCACTCTTCATTCCGGCTATATCCATGCGTATGCTTCCTGTATTAGACTCTAGAGTGGACTTACCGGTGATGTTAGCTCCTTCGATATCAATAGCTCCAACGTTGCTGACGACGCGGTAATTTCCGTCCAGATTGCGGAGACGAATTTGCCCGACATTATTGGTGATTTGATATTCATCCATACGGGTGGGGATCTCAATGGTATAGTTAATGCTAAAATCTGAATAACCGTATTTGTCTTGAGCCCAAGTCCATAAGTCCTTCTTCGGATTTGATTTGGAATTTGTAGATACCTTCAGAGTATCGCCACTAACGTCTATTGAAATCTCAGCGTCATCCAAGATTTTCTGGCGGTCAGCTTTATGAGCGGAGCCGTTATGGGCTAAGATTGTCGCACTCACATTAATTTGATCACCCGTAGTTGATGTAACTTCTATTTCTCCCACTGCATTGTTCATGCTAAGCACTGAAGCAGAGCCGATCTCTTTAGATAAGGATAGTTCTTTGCTAATGCTGTTTGCTTTAACTTCGTCGACCACCTTGGTAGCTGTATCCTGAACGGCCTGTTCCACGCTTGCAGCGGCTTTACCTAGCTCTTGCTTCACAGCCTCACCAATATTTTGCTGCACATCTTCAGTAATATTCTTTCCTAGTTCATTATTAGCGGATTGCCTACCCGGTAACTCTGTGCATCCTGCCAGAAGTACGACGGACAAGACGGCTACAGCTGCCATTACGCTAGTTGTATTACTCTTTTTCATTGAATAAAATCCTCCTTATTTTTGGGTATATGTGTTCTTCCCTAAGCGCTACGTTATGTACGTACTTCTGTAAGTATAGCCTATGGGGATTTATTGTAAAAACGGCTGTAGGCGGGTTAATATACTGGACCAAAGACTAGGTATTTAAAAAGTGTTCACTACACTTCAAATTTCAATTGTGCTAAAATGAAATATAGATCTTACGCTCACATTAAAATGGGTAAGAGTACATATAAAAAGAGCGAAGATGCTCTCATATATAATCTTCAGCAGCTACTGAAAAGCGCTTTTTATAGTGAGATGTGCTAAGGCTAGTTTGCGAATACGATATAGACCGTTGCCTTACTTGCATCACAGGGCGGTCTTTTTATTTTCTTACCTCAAGTAAATCATGAAGAGCGGAGGGAGCCAGATGAAATATGTAGTTATTTTGCTTGTCTTGCTAGCGCTGGGTGTTGGGTATTATATCGTTCAGAAAAAGAAAACAAGCAGCTCAAGCGATCCTTTGCGCACGACTAGCAGTAATGTGATCTCAATGGATAGTCATCGCAAAGCCAAACAGAGTCCAGGGGAGCAACCTTGCTCTTCTTGCAAGAAGAAGAATGGGAAGTTGATCTTCTATGCTCAAGACAATGGAACCGTGGTCGGCTTGTGTAAAGACTGCCAGTCTAAGGCAAAAAAAAGAGATATGTTACCGTTATAAAATAGAAAAATAAGTTGTATTAGCCCGTCCTTTATGATATTATTAACTCTGTTGTGTGGAATACGGTGGTCCGCTGCGGATAATGAGGGAGAGCTCAGATCTCTCCGGAAGAGGCAAGAACACCTGTACGGAAGGAGGAAGTCCTTAATGAATATCCTACAAGCTATTACGCAAGAGCAACTTCGTAAAGATATCCCTAGTTTTCGTCCGGGTGACACTTTGAAGGTGCATGTAAAAGTTATCGAGGGAACTCGTGAGCGTATCCAGTTGTTCGAAGGCGTTGTAATCAAACGTCGTGGCGGTGGAATCAGTGAGACTTTTACGGTTCGTAAAATTTCTTACGGTGTTGGTGTGGAAAGAACATTCCCAATCAACTCGCCTAAACTCGAAAAAATCGAAGTGGCTCGTCGTGGTAAAGTGCGTCGTGCTAAGCTTTATTACCTTCGTGAACTACGTGGTAAAGCAGCGAGAATTAAAGAAATTCGTCGCTAGAATAGTGACAGAGGAGAGGGGCTTGAGTTCAAGCCCCTTTCGCTTTATTTTTTTTTGAAAATATAAGAAAAGCATAAGTTTTACGTTATACAGTATTCTTATATTTCTCGCATAAACGCATACCGTCCTTAAAAGGACGCTGAGGGCGTTTTAGCTTGGTATACAATGCGTGTGACATATACGCTTGGGGATAAGCTTCTCCGAAAAGGCCTCCTGAAGGAGTATCTGTGGAGGGGTTTTTGGCAGGAGTTTTTTTGTGTTGTATAGTAAGAGTAGTATTAAGAGAGGACGGTGAACTATGCAGCAGGAACAAAGCGAAACTTTGGAATCAAGCGAGCAGAACCCACGTAAACAGAAAAATGAAGTGCTGGAATGGGTCAAGGCCATTGCGATTGCTTTAGTTCTGGTTATACTGATTCGCTGGCTTTTATTCAAGCCTTTTATTGTAGATGGACCTTCCATGCAGCCTAATTTCCATACGGGAGAACGTGTTATCGTTAATGAAATTTTATACGATATAAGATCTCCGCAGCGGGGTGAGGTTATTGTATTCCACGTGCCATCTGAAGGCAGAGATTTTATTAAACGTGTAATTGGTGTGGCTGGAGATACTGTGAAAGTAGAAGGAGATGTAGTTACAGTTAACGGTGAGGTTGTTAACGAGACTTACATCCAAGGCGCTATTGATGCTGCGCATAGTAACAACGCTCTGTATAATAATAAAGATTTCCCAAATGAAAAATTCACGGATGGTACTGTACCAGAAGGACATATTTTCGTTATGGGGGATAATCGCTCGGATAGTACAGACAGCCGGATGATTGGCTATGTGCCGCTGGGTGATATTGTGGGTCGTGCAGATTTAATCTTCTGGCCGATAAAAGATATTACACTGATTAACCATTAAGTTGACAGAAGTCAAAGGAGGTGACGGCAATGGCCATTCATTGGTTTCCTGGTCATATGACGAAGGCTAGGCGGCAAATCGAGGATAAGCTGAAGCTGATTGATGTTGTTATAGAGTTGCTCGATTCCCGTCTGCCGCTTTCCAGCCGCAATCCGATGATTGACGATATTTTGCGGGACAAGCCGAGATTAATTATTTTGAACAAAGCGGATCTGGCGGATCCGGAAATTACTCGGAAGTGGCTGGCGTACTTTAAGGAACAAGGGCATGTTGCCCATCCTGTGGACGCATCTACTGGAACAGGCGTTAAGGAGATTCCGGAGCAGGTCAAGTTGCTGTTGAAGGAAAAGATTGATCGGCAGATCGCAAGGGGAATGAACCCACGAGCTATGCGCGCATTGATCGTCGGTATTCCTAACGTCGGTAAATCAACGCTGATTAATCGAATGGCTGGTAAGAGTATCGCTGCTACGGGTGATCGCCCGGGGGTTACTAAGGGCCAGCAGTGGATTAAAACAGGAGGTAATCTGGAGCTTCTGGATACTCCTGGTATCTTATGGCCGAAGTTTGAGGATCAAGACGTGGGTTACCGCTTGGCCGTGACGGGTGCGATCAAAGAAGAAATCCTGAACATTGAGGACATTGCTTTTTATGCAGTGAAGTATTTGGTCAAGGATTATGGTTCCAGATTTCAAGAGCGTTTTGGTATTGAGAAGCTTCCTGAGGATCTTGAGAACCCTGATGAGATCGTTGCAGTTATGGAAGCCGTGGGTCGCAAACGCGGTTGTCTGATTAGCGGTGGACGTGTTGATCTGGAAAAAGCTTCACGTGCTTTGCTGCATGAGCTGCGGGCAGGTAAGCTTGGTCGTTTTACGCTGGAAACACCTTAAAGGCGTTTAAATGAATGGGTATGGAAGAGCCATCCGGAAATTTTCGGGGGCTCTTTTTTTGCTGATTTGGATGGTTATTTGTACATGACCATGTGGGCTTTACTATGGTAAGCTGACTTATGTAGTTTATAGAATAATTTATAATTGGCGGTGACAGATTCGTGAGTACGATAGATATGTTGAGTTATGAAAAAGAGGGCTGGGAACAGTCTTATCGCCGTATAGCCGGCGTAGATGAAGTAGGCAGAGGTTGTTTGTTTGGGGATGTTGTTGCAGCAGCGGTGATTTTGCCGGAAGGGCTTATTATTGATGGCGTCAACGACTCTAAAAAGCTTACAGCGAAAAAAAGAGATGCCTTATTCGAGATTATTATGGAGCAGGCGATAGCTATTGGTGTAGGTTATGTGGATTCCCACATGATTGATGAAATTAATATTAAACAGGCTTCTCGTCTGGCGATGAAAAAAGCGGTAGAAGGTCTTAGTCATACTCCGGACTATATGTTAATCGATGCTGAAAAAGTTGATCTTCCGTTGCCGCAGCAGGCGATCATAAAAGGGGATGCTAACAGCCAGTCTATTGCGGCAGCTTCGATTATAGCTAAAGTAACAAGAGATAGACTGTGTGAAGGGGTGTGGGAGGAATTATACCCTGATTATGGGATTGCGATACATAAAGGTTATGCGACCAAGCTTCACAGGGAACAAATTACGGCGTTAGGTCCGACACCTATGCATCGGCGCAGCTTTATTGGGAAGATTCTTGCTGAACAGCAAACCCTTTTTTAGAAATATCAGAATATAAAAGACGCCAAAGGCGTTTAAGCTTGGATAAATTCACCGCTCAAAAAAGTCGGATTAATACCGATATAGTAAGAAGAGAGTAAATGGAGGGAGGAGAAACGGTATGAATATCGGAACATTGATCCGTGGATTGCTCGGGGATAATAAACCGGGAGCAGCCAAGTCTTTGGAATTGAAGGAAGGGCAGGTTGTACGTGGTGTTGTATTGTCTGTATCGGATTCGGGAAAAGAAGCCGTTGTGCAGATTCAAGGTACACCTGTTCGTGCGGAGTTGGAAACACCACTACTGCCAGGAGAGACCCTGAACTTACAGGTTGGAGCACCCGGAGAAGGCGGATTGCCCGTATTGAAGCCGGTCTCCCTCGGCGAAACGGTATTAGCCACCCCGCAAAACATGGGCGAGGCATTGGAATCGCTTGGGCTTACTGACTCCAAAGCGGGTCGGGAAATTGTGTTGGCGATGCAGTCGGGTGGTATTCCGCTTACCAAAGAGACAGCGGCGATTCTGGATGCTGTAATGAGTGCGAAACCTGCGGGCGTGCCGACCTCAGAATGGCTTGATGCAGCTGTCATTTCTGTAAAGCGGGGCTTGCCGGTTACCCCTGAAAGTGTGAAAGGATTGCAGCAGGCGGTTTTTGGTCCGCAGCTTCATCAGCTTTTGTCAGCGCTCGAAGAACAGATTACGATTTGGGCAGGTCAAGTCGCCGGTGAAGAAACAACAACAGCCGAAGCTAAACCTGGAATGGGTACCCCGACCGGAAAGCTGAATGCTCCTGTAACGACAGGTACGGGCGCTGTGATTAACGGGGAAGTGGTATCAGCAGGTGATGCTGATGCGGAAATGGACCAGGTATCGATTAAAGGAACTGGACAACCTGTAAGTAAACCTGCTGAAGGTAGTGCTGGTGTTACTACTACAAGCGGAAGTGCTGCTGCAACAGGAGGGGCAACGGGAGCCGGAGTTATTTCTGATGAACCAATAATTCCTTTGAATTTAGTGAAATCAGAAATATCAGGAAGTGCAGCTGCAAGTACAGCTGAAACTCCTGAGAATGAAACCGGTATTGTAACTGCCAAGCCAGTGGTCCCCGAAGAGGCTGGTGAGGTAGTTCAGCTCTCGAAGAGTGGAAATACTGGTGAACCTTTGACTGGGAAAATAACTTCTACGCTTGCTTCAGGAACTCAGAGTAGTGCTGCTAACACGCAAGGGGACGGAATTGTAAGCAATCAAAATAGTTCTAATCAGAGCGAAACTCATGGCAATGAAATGAGTCTAAATAAAGATAGAGCGCAGGGTAGTATCAGTGGCGCGAATACAAGCGCCACTGGATCAGCTGGTGCAGATAGCCAAGCTGCTGCGGGAAGCCAAGCTGGTGCAGCAAGCCAAGCTGCTGCGCCTAGCGGGGCTGCCCTGCTCGCGAAGCTGCAGGGCGTGCTCACCGAGTTGCGCGGCAGCATGCCGCAGCTCGCGAACGTCCCGCCCGCTGAGGCGGCGGGACAAGAACCTGCCCCCGCGCCGGCAGCGCCGCGCGGGGAGACCACGGCTGCTGCGGCTTCGCCGGTGCAGCCAGACACCGCCCCACCCGCGGATGCGGAGTCGTGGGTGGGGCGGGTGTTGAAGCTGCTCGGTGCGGAGCACGAGCAGCAGGCCGTGCGCGGCGGCGCTTTGCCGGCCGCGGAGACGGCGCGAGCGGCAGCGGGGACAGCTGCAGCCGCGCTAGGCAGTGTCGGCGGGGAGCAAGCTGCGGACACGTTGAAGGGCGTGCTGCTGCAGCTTATGAGCAGCAGCGAGGTGCCGCCCGCGGTAAAAGATGCCGCGAGCGGGCTAGTGCAGCAGCTGACAGGCCAACAGCTGCTGCTGAATACAGATCGGACTGCTCCCTTCGCGCAGGTTACATTGTTCTTGCCGCTGCAAGGTCCAGATGGGCAGGAAACTGCATCGGTTCATATCCAGTCCAGGCGGGGCCGCAAAGGGGAGTTGGATGCAGCTAACTGTCGATTGTGGTTCGATTTGGACATGAAGCAGCTAGGGCAGACATTGGTAGATGTGCAGGTTGTAGATCGAATCGTTAGTCTTAAGCTTCATAATGATCATCCGTGGGTGCTTGAGCTGCTGGAGACGCGGCGTGAAGATATAAAAACTGCGGTAGAATCCATCGGTTATCAATTATCAGGTTTAAGAACCGAACCCTTGCCAGAATTGAATTTGCCTAAAGAGCTTGCTGGCTCCAATACTAATAAGTTTGTTGATTATGTTCCTGAGGCTTACAAAGGAGTGGATTACCGTATATGAATGAGCCTGTACAGACAATTTCACAAGGGCTCAAAAAAGCGGTCGCTCTCAAATATAGTCCCGGACAAAACGAGGCTCCTGTCGTAGTAGCCAAGGGACAAGGCGCGATAGCAGACCTTATTCTGCAAAAGGCTAAGGAGAGCGGGGTTGCTGTTCAGGAAGATGCAGCCCTCGTGGAGGTGCTTTCAAAGCTTGATCTGGACCAACAGATTCCGTCTGAGCTCTATCAGCTGGTGGCGGAAATCCTCAGCTTTGTGTATCAGAGCGATCGTTCCGCTGGTGAACGGGGACAAGAATGAAAGAGCCATATGCAAGAAAATACTATAACCGCAAAGAGAAAGGAGCTGCTGCAGAGAACGGAGCTGTGCAGTACCTATCTTCTAGCGGGTATATGATATTGGAACGGAATTGGCGTTGTCGTACTGGAGAGCTTGATATCATTGCGGAGCGTGAAGACTGTATTGTTGTTGTCGAAGTTCGTAGCCGCAGTGGAGAGCTGCTTCAGGGAACTCCAGAAGAATCGGTGAATGCTCGCAAAATAAACCAGGTTCGGAGTACAACACAGGTTTATTTGCATATGAAGGGTTATGAGGAACGGCGGGTTTCTTTTGATGTAATTAGCGTCTTGTTAAATGACGATCTTAGCCTAGCTTCACTTAGTCATATTCGCGAGGCGTTTTAAGAGTAACTCTATTTCCTCATGCGATTCTTTATGAATTTGCTGCTGTTCTGATAAAAAAGTCTTTACATACCTTCCGCACTGTGGGTCATTTCTCAAAAGAAATGGGTAAACATTAGGAGTAACTTTTTAATGTCATCATGAGGAGGGCTGTCTAGTGAAGAATAAACCTTCTGAAATGCAGGTTAGTTTTACATGCCAATATTGCCAGCAGAAGATTGAAGTGAAATTTAAAGCAGAGCCAATATCTGTCGTCTGTTGCGATAATTGCAATAAGACCTTCACGGTAATGCGGCCCACTATAGCGGAGGAAATATTAATAGATTGGGAAAATGAAGCGTTATTTCAAAAAATCCGGGCTGAAAAGTCGCAAAACAGCAATAGCAGTCTCTTAGCGCTTGTAATTAGAGTTATTGAACTGCTTACATGGCGTGACAAAGGCAATGGACAGGTGGAAGCGATCAAGGAGATGCGTGGCTGGCTCATTGACAATGAGGAGGCGCCTCCTTTAGCTGAACTGATTCAGAGTGATGTTAATAAACGTTCGAGTAAGCGGCGCGACTGGGAAAAGTAACATTAACAATAAAGAGGTATTCCGTCATCGCCTCATGACATAGAATGATACGTATAATTTCGTGAGAAATTAGGCGGAAAAGTCCTCGGGGCTCCGAATTTCCTAGGGTTTATGGGTAGTCGGAGCTTTTTTCATACATACTGTCATTAGAATAGGAACAAAAGGAGGGTGCACATGGCTAAGGTTTTTTTCACATCAGATCATCATTTTGGGCATAAGTTGATCATTGATTTTGAATCCAGACCCTTCAACGATGTAGAGCAAATGAATGAAGTTATGATTGAAAGTTGGAATTCGGTAGTGAATCCGGACGACAAAGTATTTCATTTGGGAGACTTTTCTTTTCTGAATAAGGAGGCAACTCGTGCGATTGTGGCCAGACTGCATGGATACAAAATCCTGATCCTTGGCAATCATGATCGCGGCCGCAGCCGAAGTTGGTGGCTTGAGGCAGGTTTTGATGAGGTTAGTGAATATCCTTTGATTTATAAGGATTTCTTTTTCCTCTCACATGAGCCTATGTACATGAATAAACATATGCCTTACGTAAATGTGCACGGCCATATTCATGGGCAAAAATATGAGGGAAACAATCATTTTAACATTTGTGTAGAGCATTGGAACTATAAACCGTTGACTTTTGAGCAGATTAGGGACTCGGTCGTAGTTAAAGAAGGGGATTGATGTAGGTCTTTAGAGATGTGCTTTCGCTTTTATGTAAAACTTGAATTTCTTATTCTAAAGATAAATTGCTCACAGATTGCGTTAGGACACAACTTCTATAATGTACTTAACAGCTAATATATATATTTGGAAAATAAGGAAGCACCTTTTTTCTTGAAGCTATGACACCCCAAATTAGGGTGTAATTCAGGAGATGAGGTGTTTTTATTATGTATGGGAAAATGTTTAGCGCGTGTCTGTATGGGATTGAAGGGGTAATGATCGGTGTGGAAATCGATCTTGCAAATGGACTGCCGCAGACGAATATCATTGGCTTACCAGATTCAGCGATTCGCGAGGCTGTTGAACGAGTTAGGGCTGCCGTTAAAAATTGCGGTTACCGCTATCCACAGCAGCGTATTACGATCAATCTTGCTCCAGCTGACCTGCGTAAAGAAGGTTCCGCTTTTGATCTAGCGATTGCTTTAGGGATACTGATAACTAGTGGCCAGTTGATTATGCCTTCAGCTCAAGAGATGCTTTTGATTGGAGAGCTTGCGCTCGACGGCAGTCTGCGTCCGGTTTCGGGTGTGCTGCCGATGGTTGAAGCAGCGCGTAAAAGCGGGTTTAAAGCCGTTCTGCTCCCGCAAGGCAATGCGGCAGAAGCCGCTTTAATCAGTGGCATGAATGTTTATACCATCGACCATTTGCAAGCGTTAGCGAATGCTGCTGAATCTGTGGCTAGCTTTGGTCCGATTATAGATAAGCTAGTTCCTCTAGTAGAATCTGAAGGATCACCACTTCCTTTTCCTGTATCCGTGAGTATGGGGACGGGGGCAAAAGAACAACCTCCGGTGCTTGTTCTTTCTGTAGAGCATCTCAAATATAACCCTAAATATTCTGATTCTGAGGCTGCTTCTTCCGAAGCGAATGAAATAATGGATGATTACAGTGATGTGCTTGGACAGCAACATGTGAAAAGAGCACTAACTATCGCGGCTGCAGGGATGCATAATATTATGCTCATCGGCCCACCTGGCACAGGCAAAACGATGCTGATCAAACGCCTTCCCAGTATCCTTCCACAATTGTCGGACAGTGAGGCACTTGAGGTAACCAAAATTTTTAGTGCGGCTGGAAATTTGAAGGATGCACACAACGGTTTGCTGCGAAGTCGTCCATTTCGTTCTCCACACCACACGATATCTTCTGCCGGATTAATTGGAGGGGGCGGTATTCCCAAGCCAGGTGAGGTAAGTCTTGCGCATCGAGGTATTCTGTTTCTGGATGAATTGCCTGAATTCTCCCGGAATGTGCTTGAAGTGCTGCGACAGCCACTCGAAGATGGGGTGGTTACTATAAGTCGTGCCCGGGCTTCCTTTACTTTTCCTGCCAAATTCATGCTCGCTGCATCGATGAATCCGTGCAGCTGCGGCTTTTTTGGAAGCGGTATCTCCCAGCAAAATTGTACCTGTAGTCCATCAAGGATTGCCCAATATCGAGCCAAAATATCCGGTCCATTATTGGATCGGATCGACTTACAGGTTGATGTTCCCCGCCCGAAGGAATGGAATCGGCAGGGGCATGTTTTATCGTCAGCAGATATGCGTGCGGAGGTGTTGGCTGCTCAGGCCATCCAAGCTAAACGTTACAAACGACTGGCGATTTCATGGAACAGTGAACTTTCCGGTGCTTCCCTTCGGAAATATGCAAGCCTAAACCGAGAGAGTGCTCAAATGCTGTATGATATTTTGGAGAATTTAGGCTAAGCATGCGAGCGCATGATCGGATTATTAAGCTATCCCGTACCATAGCTGATCTGGAGGGTGCACAGGATATTTCTTCTGCACATCTCGCGGAAGCTGTGCAATACCGTAATCTGGATCGACAGGTATTAGCGGAGGAATAAAGATAAAAGAGCAGCGATTCCCGTTAATGAGAATCGCTGCTCTATACTATGGACCGGTAGTGACGAGCACCGCCGAACCATTATTATGCTCTGATGCTTATGGAACGGACCTAGAGGACGTTGTTTGCAAGTTTTTAGCCCTTGGAGCGTAGATTCGGACGCTGGAGACGCTATTCCTTCGGAAGAAGGTTATATTGGGTGGTTTTCCTTCCAATAGCTGCTATGAGGTCCGATAACATCCCAAATATGGGATTAAGTTGCGTTTAAGATCAACTGTGTCCGTTAGCGACTTCGAATGTGAAATGCCACGTATTCAAACGAAGGTTAGATCGTTTAGCAAATTTCACATACATTTTTCTCTATAATTTCTTACAGTACATTCAGTTCTACTTCGATATTGCCACGAGTGGCACGGGAGTAAGGACATGCGCCATGGGCAGCTTCTACCAAAGATGCTGCGGTTTCTCTGTCAACGCCTTTAACCAGCACGTCAAGCTTAACCGCAATGCCGAATCCGCCATCTTCAACTTTACCAAAGCTTACAGTAGCCGTAACTTCACTGCCTTCAATCTTCACTTTTCCAAGACGAGCAACCATGTTCAGAGCACTGTCAAAACAAGCGGAGTAACCAGCTGCGAATAATTGTTCAGGATTAGTGCCTTCACCTCCGGCACCCCCCATTTCACGTGGTGTACTGATCGTAAGGTTGAGTTTAGGGCTTTCTGATTCTATATAACCGTTTCTTCCCCCAACGGCTTTAACTGTGGTTTCATACATCTTTTGTTGAATTGTCATCATAATAAATCTCTCCTATTCATAAATTAGTTTGTGTACAATCTAATTTATCACAATTAATATAAAAGTCAAATTAATTTTTTGCTATTATTATGATATATGAGGGAATTATGATAAAATAAAGAGATAAGGCGGGTGAATAAATATGAAAATGAGTGAAGAAGATATGCAGAAAATGACTACAACCCCAGAGCTGCTGATCGAGAATCAGCTCTGTTTTACCATTTATGCTTGCTCGCGTGAGATTACAAAGCTGTACCAACCGTATTTGGATAAGATTGGTTTAACTTACTCCCAATACTTAGTAATGCTTGTGTTATGGGAACGGCAGCAATGTACAGTGAAAGAGATTGGTGAGGCGTTATTTTTGGATTCAGGCACGCTGACTCCGCTATTGAAACGCTTGCAAGCTGCAGGCCTAATTATACGTGAACGCTCGATGCAGGATGAGCGAAAGGTATTAATCTCACTAACGAAACAAGGCTGGGCACTTCAAAGTGATGCCGTGTGTATTCCCGGCAAAATGATGGAAGAAACGACACTGACAAATAATGAATCCATAGAGCTACTTGATCAGTTTAAAGACTTACTGAATCGTGTTCACGAAGCTAATATCCAAGATAGTAAAAAGTAAGCGTAGTAAGGAGTCAATGCGATCGTTCGCATTCCGGCATGAAATCAAGCGAAAAAATGTGTACAAATCATGAATATATTTAAGGTAAGCGTTTTAAAAACATGTTACACTATTCTGGGTTCCTTTGTATGGCGTATAGGTAAATATAAGCTTAGTCTTATAGATTTACACAATGTCTCTTGCAGAAATAATGCCATTCTTTTTACGAGTGGTAGATCAGTTTCTGCTGGTTCCGGAATAGTGCTGCATGTATAACATCAGCCTATCCCTAACCCCGCGGCAATCAAAACGGAAAGCGAGATGACAACAGGCTGCCTGTTTAGTCACCACGCTACTTTAGGAGGCTACCGCTATGAATATCCACGAGTATCAGGGAAAAGAAGTGCTTAAGAAGTACGGTGTAGCCGTACCGAATGGAAAAGTAGCTTATACAGTGGAGGAAGCGGTAGAAGCCGCAGAGTCACTGAGCACACCAGTTGTTGTAGTTAAAGCTCAGATTCACGCAGGTGGACGCGGTAAAGCTGGAGGAGTAAAGGTTGCTAAGAATATCGATGAGGTGCGTAGTTACGCAACTGAGATTCTGGGCAAGACTCTAGTAACTCACCAGACTGGACCGGAGGGTAAGGTAGTAAAAAGACTGCTCATTGAAGAGGGTTGTCAAATTGTTAAGGAGTATTACATTGGTATCGTAGTTGACAGAGGTACTGGCCGAGTGGTCATGATGGCTTCTGAAGAAGGCGGTACTGAGATTGAAGAAGTAGCTGCAACACATCCGGAGAAAATTTTTAAAGAGATCATTGATCCGGCAGTGGGTTTGCAGACTTTCCAGGCGCGTAAGCTGGCTTATAGTATCTCTATTCCTTATGAGCTGGTAGGCAAAACTGTGAAATTCATGCAAGCGCTATATTTAGCTTTCGTGGATAAAGATTGCTCTATTGCCGAAATTAACCCATTGGTAGTGACTGCGGATGGGAATGTGATGGCACTGGATGCCAAACTGAATTTTGATTCCAACGCCTTGTTCCGTCATAAAGATATTCTAGAGCTGCGGGATTTGGATGAAGAGGATTTAAAGGAAATCGAAGCCTCGAAGTATGACCTTAGTTACATTGCACTTGATGGCAATATTGGGTGCATGGTAAACGGCGCAGGTCTCGCGATGGCCACTATGGATATTATTAAGTATTATGGAGGCGAACCCGCCAACTTCCTGGATGTAGGGGGCGGTGCAACGACCGAGAAAGTAACAGAAGCCTTTAAAATCATTTTATCGGATGAAAAGGTGAACGGAATTTTTGTTAACATTTTCGGTGGTATTATGCGCTGTGATGTTATCGCTAACGGTGTTGTAGAAGCGGCTAGTCAACTGGGTTTGACTAAACCGCTGGTTGTGCGTCTTGAGGGAACAAATGTTGGATTGGGCAAGCAGATTTTGGCTGGATCGGGACTTAATATTGTTGCTGCTGATTCTATGGCGGACGGTGCCCGTAAGATTGTGTCTCTTGTGCAATAATGGCCTGATTTAGGAAGCCAGTTATCGTATTTGACAATATAAGTAGGGATGTGACTTAAGGCATGAGCATTCTTGTAGATAAAAATACGAAAGTTATCACGCAGGGAATTACAGGATCAACGGGTTTGTTCCATACTAAAGGTGCGCTGGATTATGGAACACAGATGGTTGGAGGGGTAACACCGGGTAAAGGTGGAACATCTGTCAACATCACGCTTGAAAATGGCAGTGAGGTTAGCCTTCCGGTATTCGATACTGTTGTAGCTGCTAAGGCGGCTACAGGCGCAACCGCTAGTGTAATCTATGTACCGCCAGCATTTGCAGCAGACTCCATAATGGAAGCCGTGGACGCAGAACTCGACCTGGTGATTTGTATTACCGAAGGGATTCCAGTGCTTGATATGGTAAAAGTGTCCCGTTATATGGAGGGGCGCTCTACTGTATTGATCGGACCCAACTGTCCGGGAGTTATCACTCCTGGTGAGTGCAAAATAGGAATTATGCCGGGTTATATTCATATGCCAGGGTATGTAGGTGTTGTCTCGCGCAGCGGAACTCTAACCTATGAGGCTGTTCATCAGCTGACCACGCGTGGAATCGGGCAATCTTCAGCTGTAGGTATTGGCGGAGACCCTGTTAAAGGCTCAGAGTTTATTGATATTCTGAAGCTTTTTAATGAGGATCCGGGTACAAAGGCAGTCATCATGATTGGTGAAATTGGCGGAACCGCAGAGGAAGAAGCAGCAGAGTGGATTCGTGAGCATATGACTAAGCCTGTTGTAGGGTTTATTGGCGGTGCTACTGCCCCTCCTGGCAAACGTATGGGGCATGCGGGTGCTATTATTTCCGGAGGCAAGGGCACAGCGAGTGAGAAAATTGCCGTACTTGAATCGTGCGGAATCAAGGTTGCTCCTACACCTGCCGAAATGGGCTCAACGCTAGTAAGTGTGCTCGAAGAACGCGGTATTCTTAGCGCTTTTACAACGCATTAATTATTTTATTTAATTGAAGGAATTCACTCTACGCGAGTGGGCTTCTTTCGTGTATAATTATTTCAGAGGTAAGCAACCTTTTGTTCCTATCCAAGGGATAAAAGGTTGCTTTTTTGTTTTTTAACATAGAAAAATATTGAATTACAAGAAAATATTGCATTCCTCTAATTCATGTTACAAAATAGGGAAGGCTAACCCTTCCATTAAAGGAGAGTAAGCTTATATGGAAGAAAAAGATCTGCTGTTTGGTTTTAATGAAGTGGAGGGGATTGGCTGGAAGAGTATCGACAAGATTCGCAGAGCCGGCTTAATGTCAGAACGAGCATTTTCCTGTAGTGCAAAAGATTGGGAAACGATCGGATTGAACGGAAAGCTGTCGAATTATCTTGCTTCCATATATACATTAGAATGGATTGCCAAAAGGCGCTTATTAATGGAAGAATGTGCAGTGAAGATGGTAACTGTGTTTGATGCGGCTTATCCTGTTTTGTTGAAGGAGACGTTACAGCCACCGTGGATCCTTTATTATCGAGGGCGTTTGGAACTGTTATCAACTCCTAGTGTGGCGATGGTTGGCACTCGTGTGCCAACAGCTTATGGACGAAAGGTAGGGGAGATTCTCGCGGAGGAGCTTAGTGCAGCAGGTCTAACGGTGGTTAGCGGACTTGCGAGGGGGATCGATAGCATTTGTCATGAAGCGGCGCTAAGAAGCGGTGGAGGGACCATAGCGGTAGTGGCAACAGGGTTGGATAAAGTCTATCCAACTGAGAATATTGAACTGGAGCGGCGTATTTCTCAGGAAGGGCTTGTCATTACAGAGTATCCTCTTGGAACTAAAAGTCATCCTGGATTATTTCCACAGCGTAATCGGATCATAGCAGGTTTATCACGGGGGACAGTGGTCGTGGAGGCTGACAGTCGCAGTGGATCACTTATTACAGCCGATGCTGCCTTGGAAGCTGGGAGGGATGTCTTCGCAGTTCCCGGACCTATTACATCACCTAAGAGCAGAGGGGCGTTAGAGCTTATCAAGCAGGGGGCAAAGCTGGTAACCAGTGGATTAGATATTATAGAAGAATATACTTCTTATTTGCCGACAAACGTAATAAAAACAGGGAATAATAGCACTACCGAACAGACAGCAGACGACTTTATGATTGAAAAGAAATTGACAAATGAGGAGTCTCACCTATACCATATACTGCATCAAGGCCCTTTTATATTGGACGATCTGCTTGTAAGAACAGGATGGGATTTTGGACATTTGCATTCAGTTCTGTTATCTTTAATCATAAAAAAAGCGGTAACACAATTACCAGGAGCTATTTATAAGGTAATTTAATATAGAGGTGCGAGTGTTAACGAGGAGGAAGAGTCTATGGCAGATGCATTAGTTATTGTCGAGTCGCCTGCAAAAGCGAAGACAATTGGCAAATATCTAGGTAGTAAATATATTGTAAAGGCATCAATGGGACATATTAGAGATCTACCGAAGAGTCAAATTGGTGTTGAGGTGGAGAATGATTTCAGTCCCAAATATATTACTATCCGCGGTAAGGGATCTATATTGAAGGAATTGAAAGACGCTAGTAAAAAAGTTAAAAAAGTTTATCTCGCAGCTGACCCCGACCGCGAAGGGGAAGCAATTGCTTGGCATTTGGCGCATGCGCTGGATTTAGATAATACACAAGAATGCAGAGTTGTTTTTAATGAGATCACCAAACAAGCGGTAAAAGATGCTTTTAAGACACCGCGTAAGATTAATATGGATCTCGTGAATGCACAGCAGGCTAGACGTATTTTGGATCGACTGGTAGGGTACAAGATTAGCCCTCTATTATGGAAGAAAGTCAAAAAAGGTTTATCTGCTGGACGTGTACAATCCGTTGCCGTGAAGATCATTATGGATCGTGAGAATGAAATCTCCGCTTTTGTACCCACCGAATATTGGAGCATAACAGCGAAGCTTGGAATCCGGGATTCCGTCTTTGAAGCTAAGTTTCATAAGCTGAATGGTGTGAAAAAAGAACTGAACCAGGAAAGTGATGTTCAGGAGGTTCTTGAAGCCATTAAGAACGCATCTTTTAAGGTGAGTGATGTGAAGGAGAAGGAAAGACAACGTCATCCTTCGGCTCCTTTTACCACCAGCTCCCTACAACAGGAAGCAGCCCGTAAGCTTGGATTCCGTGCCGCTAAGACAATGTCTGTTGCACAGCAGCTATACGAAGGTGTGGAACTCGGTAAAGAAGGTACCGTAGGTTTGATCACTTATATGCGTACTGACTCCACGCGTCTCTCTGTCACCGCTCAGGATGAAGCTAAAGAGCTTATAACAGCTAAGTATGGTGAGAAGTTCTTGCCAGAATCCCCACGGCAGTATTCTAAAAAGGCAGCTGGAGCACAGGAAGCGCATGAAGCGATTCGTCCTACCTCGGCATTACGCGAACCTGAAATGGTCAAAGAGTTCTTGAGCCGTGATCAATTCCGTCTCTACAAGCTAGTGTGGGAGCGATTCGTATCAAGTCAGATGTCTTCTGCCCTGCTGGATACGCTTTCGGTCGATATTGCTGCAGGTACTGCTACATTCAGAGCTGTTGGTTCGAAGGTTTCATTCCCCGGGTTCATGAAGGTTTACGTAGAAGGCAACGATGACGGAACTACAGATGAAGACAAGTATTTGCCGCCGCTTCAAGCGGGAGATGCTTTAAATAAGCAGGAGATCGAGCCTAAACAGCACTTTACACAACCGCCTCCACGATATACGGAAGCAAGACTTGTAAAGACGCTTGAGGAGCTGGGTATAGGCCGTCCAAGTACATATGCCCCAACGCTGGAAACCATCCAGAAGCGTGGTTATGTGGCTATTGAAGAGAAAAAATTCATGCCAACCGAACTTGGCGAGCTTGTTATAGAGCAGATGGAGCAATTTTTTCCGGAAATCCTAAACGTTGAATTCACCGCGAACATGGAAGGGGATCTTGACCATGTGGAAGAGGGCTCAGAAGACTGGGTAAAGGTTCTTGCAGAGTTTTACGAATCGTTTGAGAAGCGTTTGGTATTCGCGGAAGAAGAGATGAAAGAAATTGAGATTGAAGATGAAGTCTCTGATGAGATCTGTGAGAAATGCGGCAAACCTCTCGTGTATAAGCTGGGTCGCTTTGGGAAATTCCTAGCATGCTCTGGCTTTCCGGATTGCCGAAACACGAAACCGATTATCAAGGATATTGGCGTAACTTGCCCTAAATGTCATGAAGGTAAGGTTGTGGAGCGACGCAGCAAAAAAGGGCGTGTTTTCTATGGCTGCGATCAGTACCCTGGTTGTGATTTCGTTTCATGGGATAGACCTTCTATAAAACCATGTCCATCATGTGGATCTTGGATGATTGAGAAACGTAATAAGCAAGGAACCAAGCTACAATGTACATCTTGTGATCATACAGAGGCGGTTCTAGACAACGAAGAAGAATTAGCAGATTAATAGTCTCTATGGGAGGAAAAAAGACAGTGTCAGATACAGCAAAAGTAACAGTAATTGGAGCGGGTCTCGCAGGAAGCGAAGCCGCTTGGCAAATAGCATCACTAGGAGTTCCGGTAAGATTATATGAGATGAGACCTGTAGTAAAGACGCCAGCCCATCACACGAATCAATTTGCTGAACTGGTATGCAGTAACTCCCTGCGTGCGAATGGATTAGGAAATGCTGTAGGTGTATTGAAGGAAGAAATGCGACGTTTGAACTCTCTTGTATTAGGTGCTGCTGACCGACACGCGGTACCCGCAGGAGGAGCACTTGCCGTAGATCGGGACGGATTCTCAGGTGAGATCACCCATACTTTGCATAATCATCCGCTCGTGGAAGTCATAAATGAAGAACTTACGCATATACCGGAGGAAGGGATTGTTGTTATTGCAACGGGCCCACTAACTTCACCGGCATTATCTGCTGAAATAAAAGGGCTGCTGGGTGAAGAGTATTTCTACTTCTATGATGCAGCAGCACCGATTGTTGAGAAAGACACCATTGATATGAACAAGGTGTATTTGGCTTCCCGTTATGATAAGGGAGAAGCGGCTTATCTGAACTGTCCGATGACAGAAGAGGAGTTCGACGTGTTTTATGATGCGTTGATTTCTGCTGAGACAGCAGCACTCAAGGATTTTGAGAAAGAGATATACTTTGAGGGCTGTATGCCTATTGAAATCATGATGAAACGCGGCAAGCAAACAGCGTTATTTGGTCCAATGAAGCCAGTAGGACTTATCAATCCGCATACAGGTAAACTTCCTTACGCGGTTGTGCAACTCCGTCAGGATAACGCTGCCGGCACACTTTACAATCTTGTTGGTTTTCAGACCCATTTGAAATGGGGCGAGCAGAAGCGTGTATTCTCGCTGATCCCTGGTCTTGAGAATGCTGAATATGTTCGTTATGGTGTGATGCACAGAAATACATTTATTAATTCTCCTAAGCTTCTGCACCCTACCTATCAGATGAAAGGCAAGGAAAGACTCTTTTTTGCTGGACAGATGACAGGTGTAGAAGGTTATGTTGAATCAGCTGCTTCCGGGCTCATAGCTGGTATTAATGCTGCACGGGCAGCACTCGGTCAGGAAGGACTGATCTTCCCGCAGGATACTGTTCTAGGCAGCATGCCAGCTTATATTACTTCTGCCGATCCAGAGCATTTTCAGCCTATGAATGCCAATTTCGGTCTGTTGCCGAAGGTAGAGAAGAAGATCCGCAATAAGAAGGAAAAGAATGAAATGTTAGCTCATCGCGCTCTGGACAGTCTTGCCGAGTATGCCAACCGTACAGGACTCGCTTATTCGGAGCCGGAGGTTGTCGATAGCGAACAAAGCCCATCTTAAGGAGGTAACTTACAATCATGGTACCCAGCTTTCATGCGACTACAATTTGTGCGGTAAGACATAACGGACAGGCAGCTATAGCAGGTGATGGACAGGTTACATTCGGAGAGAGTGTTATTATGAAGACGACGGCCAGAAAAGTCCGTCGCCTGTACAGAGGACAAGTAATAGCAGGCTTTGCGGGATCCGTTGCGGATGCTATTACCCTATTCGAAAAATTCGAGGGCAAGCTGGAGGAGCATCATGGGAACCTGCAGCGGGCTGCAGTTGAATTAGCGAAGGATTGGCGTCAAGATCGTATTCTTCGGAAGCTTGAAGCTTTGATGATTGTTATGGATAAGGAAGGAATGCTCCTGATCTCCGGAAATGGTGAAATTATCGAACCGGATGATGACGTTCTTGCGATTGGTTCCGGTGGTAATTTTGCGCTGGCTTCAGGTCGAGCACTCAAACGTCATGCACCCAATCTTTCCGCTGCGGATATTGCTAGAGAATCGCTTCAGGTAGCTTCTGAAATTTGTGTGTACACTAATTCCAACATTATTGTTGAACAATTATAGACTCAGTGCCATAGAGACAAGGAGGAATTCACGATGGTGAATCAATCGCTTACACCCCGTCAAATTGTAGCCGAATTGGATAAATATATCGTAGGTCAGAAGCAAGCCAAGAAATCGGTAGCCGTTGCGCTTCGTAATCGGTATCGGCGCAGTCTGCTAGCAGAGGAACTGCGTGATGAAGTCGTTCCTAAGAACATCTTGATGATCGGACCTACAGGTGTGGGAAAGACAGAAATCGCCCGGCGTCTAGCAAAGCTTGTTAATGCACCGTTCATCAAAGTGGAGGCCACTAAATTTACTGAAGTCGGTTATGTAGGTCGAGATGTGGAATCTATGGTTCGTGATCTGGTAGAGACTTCTATTCGTATGGTGAAGCTTGAGCGTACGGAGAAGGTTAAGGATCGTGCGGAAGAACTGGCTAATGAGCGGATTGTTTCTATTTTAGTCCCTTCCTCTTCCAAAAATAAATCACAAAAGAATCCTTTCGAGATGATTTTTGGAGGGAATTCTGCCCAAGAGGACTCTAAAGAAGACGCTGAGCAGGATGGAAGCCTAAGTGAACGCCGCCGTGGGGTTAGATTTAAGCTGTTAGCTGGTCAGCTGGAAGATGACATCATTGAAATTGATGTTGAGGATACAGCGCCAACTATGATGGATATGTTTGCAGGTCAAGGAAATGACCAGATGGGTATGAATATGCAAGAGATGTTCGGCAGTTTGCTGCCTAAGCGGACGAAGAAACGTAAGCTTCCTATTCGGGAAGCGCGCAAGGTACTCATTCAGGATGAGGCGGCCAAGCTGATAGATATGGATGATGTGATCCAGGAATCCGTGACTCGGGCTGAACAATCAGGCATTATTTTTATTGATGAAATCGATAAAGTAGCGAGTCAGGGAAAAGGGTCTGGACCGGATGTGTCGCGTGAAGGCGTGCAACGGGATATTTTGCCGATTGTAGAGGGCTCGACCATTATGACGAAATACGGTCCTGTGAAGACAGACTATGTACTCTTTATGGCTGCCGGAGCTTTCCATATTGCTAAGCCTTCAGATTTGATTCCAGAACTTCAAGGTCGTTTTCCGATTCGCGTAGAGCTGAGTAGTCTAACGTTAGAGGATTTCGTTTCTATTTTGACGGAACCAGAGAATGCTTTAACTAAACAATATGTGAATCTGCTTAAAACAGAAAATTTAGAAGTGGAATTCCAGAAGGATGCTATACATGAGATCGCCAAAATAGCGGCTTCAGTGAATCAAAATATGGAGAATATAGGTGCACGGCGTCTTCATACTATTTTGGAGAAGCTGTTAGAGGATCTTTCTTTTGAAGCACCTGAGCTGACTTTAGAAAAAATGGTTATTACCCCGGAGTATGTGCGCGAGAAATTGGCAAGTATAGCTCAGGATCGTGATTTAAGTCAGTATATTCTTTAAAGCGACAAAAAAACAAAAAATCTATGTATTTTGAATTTGGGCATAACGGATTAGATAAATTACAAATTGGTGTCGTGAAAACGTAAAATTATGTCAAAACATGCAATTAAAAAGAAAAAAATGAGTTTAAAATGTAAATAAATAGTAATAAAGTGCTAAAAGCCCTGTCTTTTCTAAAAAGATAGGGCTTATTTCTTATTGTAATAATATACAAATTAAATGAAAATCAATGTATGTGAAAATGCTAAGTGTTATTCATTGCGACAGCGTTCGACGGAATACCGTAAATTTAGAGTATTTTTTTCTTTATTTGTCGAAAGCAAGCAGGTTTTTTGATGGAAGTTGTGGAATTCTTTTCATTATGATAGCTTTGAAAGGAGGAATTGTCTTGGGATTGCTGAATAGTGTCAGTTTTCAACGATTGCAGGGAGGCATTGATGCTGCCTATAAACGACAAAATGCTCTAGCAAATAATGTGGCTAATCAAGATACGCCCAATTTCAAACGTTCTGATGTTTCATTCGAAAGTATCCTGCAACAACAGGAAAGTGGAATCCAATCTACACTTAGAGCGAAAGTTTCGGATACCCGGCATTATCAATTTGGCAGCAACACAATTGTTCCCGCTGCTGTTGAAAATACTGATGAAACTACCTCTATGAACAATAACGACAACAATGTGGATGTAGATCGCGAAATGGCGTTAAGCGCAGAGAATCAGCTTAGGTATAGTTCTTATGTTGAACAGATTAACAGTCAGATTTCGATGATGCGAGCCGTAATTCAAGGAGGATAAGAGAGTATGAACTTTGGAAGTAGTTTTGGGATCAGCGCATCTGCATTAACGGCTCAACGGTTGCGGATGGATGTAATTTCTTCCAACGTAGCCAATGCTGAAACTACAAGAGCATCCGTGGTGGATGGCAAGGCTGTTCCTTACCGACGTAAGTTGGTTGTTTTGGAAACGAACGAAAGTAATAAATTCTCGAATATACTAAATTCGAAAATGAATAATAGCAATGAAGGGGTTAAGGTGCAGTCGATCATAGAAGACACTTCACCATTGAAGCCGGTATACAATCCGAGCCATCCCGATGCGGATGCTGAAGGATATGTCTATATGCCAAACGTAGACATTACCAAAGAAATGGTTGATATGTTATCTGCATCACGCTCTTATGATGCCAATGTTACGATGCTTAATGCATCCAAAGCTATGGTAAGCAAGGCACTCGAAATTGGTAGATAAATGAATGTTAATTAACTTAAGGGGGGGAAACAGTTGATACAGAATATATCTAATGGGGTTCAGGCTGTACAGCAGCTTGCAATGAAACCGACATCTTCCGAAGTTTCATCCACTCCTGCTAATTCGATGGAGAGCTTTGGCTCTTATCTTGAGGATGCGCTCAATAAAGTGGCTGATCAGGAACAACAAGCTAAGGATATGAGTAATAAATTTGTATTGGGAGAAGTGAACATTGACGAAGTGATGATTTCTTCCCAACAGGCTCTACTGAGTTTACAGTTGACTACACAAGTCCGGAACAAAGTGATTGAAGCCTATCAAGAAATTATGAGAACTCAAATATAATAAATCCTAGCTTAGTTTCGGATGGGGTGACACTGTGAATGAAAGATTTGCCCAATATCGGGAGAAGGTTCTCTTGTATTGGAACAGATTTAGTGGTAAACAGAAGATTTTATTCTTTTCAACATTGTTTATCATTCTAATAATAATCGTAGTTATGACCATGCAGCTTTCAAAAACAGAATATGAAGTAGCATTTCAAGATTTGGACAGTACGGATTCGGCTGGAGTAATGAAGGCCTTAGATTCAGCAGGTGTTTCATACCGATTAAGTCAAGATGGAAAGAGTATTTCTGTACCTAGTACAGAAGCAGCTCGGGTCAAGGTGGATATCGGTTCTCAGGGGATTGTTCAAGGTGGCTCTATCGGATATAAAGTCTTTGACGAAAATTCGTCAATGATAGGTACAACAGATAGCGAGTTTAACGTGAAGTACAATAATGCATTAAACGGTGAAGTTGAACAGTTAATGAGACGTATGCAAGGGATTAAAGATGCAAAAGTGCTGATTAATTTGCCTAAAGAGACAGTTTTTGCCTCACAGGCTGATCAGGAGCAGGCATCTGCATCCGTTGTGCTTTCATTTGATTCAGGATTTAGACCTACCCAAGACAATATTGACGGGTATTTCAATCTTGTGAAAACTGCTGTGCCTAATTTACCAATTGACAACATTACCATTGCAAATAATGAAATTGAATTAATGCCAACAGCTAAAGGTGGACAGGCTGGTGTCACAAACCAAGTTGAAGAAAACTTCGCTCTTCAGAAGAAATTCGAAGAAGAAGTAAAGAAAAATGTGAAACAATTCCTTAGCACTCTTACCGGTCCTGATAAAGTGGATGTTCTTGTGTTCTCAAAGTTGAACTTTGACAAGGAAAACCGGAAGGAAGATCTTGTTACCCCTGTGGATACAGAGAACATGAGGGGGATTGAGATCAGTTCACAAATAATTAGTAATTCGTATTCGGGTCAAGGTAACACGACTGGCGGAGTGGCTGGCACTGGTTCTCAAGATGTTACGGGCTATCCTTCTAATGCGGGTGCGGATACTTCTACCTCGGAGGAATCTTCGGAAACGAGGAACTTCGAAGTTAACCGAATTACTAAAGATGTTATTGCTAGTCCGTATACTGTTAAAGACTTAACCATAAATGTTGCAGTTGAACCACCTTCAGGAGAAAAAAGTTTAGATGATGCAACATCAGCTGCAATTCAAAATATTTTGGTGAATATTGTTCGCGCTTCTCTTGCAGATTCAGGTACTACATATACAGACGCTGATTTGACCAAAAAGGTTTCGGTCTACTCGCAACAATTTGGTGGCACCGATGCCAACACCGTTAAAGGTGGTCTCGCTTCTTGGATGATATGGGCTATCGGAGCAGCAGCATTGCTGGTTGGAGCAGGTGGAGGATATCTAATCTACCGGAGTCGTAAACAGACTGTGGAAGAGGAAGATGAAGACATTCCATTGCAGGTTCCTACTGAATTTCCTTCTATTAACTTGGAGAGCGTGACGAATGAAAGTCAAGTTCGTAAGCAATTGGAAAGTTTGGCCAAGAAGAAGCCAGACGAATTCGTAAATCTGCTGCGTACATGGCTTGCAGACGAACAGAGGTGAACTAATGGCAAAGGCTAGCCAGCAGGGACTTAGTGGCCGTCAAAAAGCTGCGATCCTGCTTATCACACTAGGGCCCGAGGTATCGGCGCAAATTTTCAAACATTTAAGAGACGAGGAGATTGAACAGCTGACTCTTGAAATTGCTAATGTTCGCAAAGTGGACAGCGGTGAAAAAGAGTCGATCATGTCTGAATTCCATCAGATATGCCTCGCCCAGGAATATATATCACAAGGCGGTATTAACTACGCTAAAGAAATTCTGGAGAAAGCGCTTGGGTCAACAAAAGCAATGGAGGTCATTAATCGTCTGACTGCAACATTGCAAGTAAGACCTTTCGATTTTGCACGAAAAGCGGATCCTAATCAGATTCTCAACTTTATCCAGAATGAAAATGTACAGACTATTGCACTTGTATTGTCTTATCTGCAATTTGAACAAGCTGCTGCAATCCTTTCCTCGCTTCCTCAAGAGAAGCAGGCAGAGGTGGCTAGAAGAATTGCTGTGATGGACAGTACCTCTCCAGAGGTAATTACGCAAATTGAACGTGTGCTGGAGCAGAAGCTTTCCGCTACAGTAACCCAGGATTATACAAATGCCGGTGGTATCGAATCAATTGTACAAATCTTGAATGGGGTTGACCGGGGGACAGAACGTACGATTCTGGATTCTCTCGAAATTCAAGATCCAGAGCTTGCCGAAGAGATCAAAAAACGGATGTTCGTATTCGAAGATATTGTTAATGTTGACAATCGTTCAATACAGCGCATTGTTCGTGATATCGATAATGCGGATTTACAGCTTGCACTCAAGGTTGCCAGCGAAGAAGTACGGGATGTTATTTTCAGAAATATGTCCAAGCGTATGGCAGAAACGTTCCGAGAAGAAATGGAATACATGGGTCCTGTGCGGCTGCGTGATGTTGAAGAAGCACAGACTCGTATTGTAGGCACGATCCGCAGACTCGAAGAGTCTGGTGAAATTATCATCGCTCGTGGCGGAGGAGATGACATCATTGTCTAAGCTGATCAAACACTCCCAGTATGTTCCGGTTGATGTCTTTAAGAGACTGGAACAGGCCCGGCAATATGCGGGCCTAACTGAGGAGCCCGTTCCCGAGGAGACTTTAAGCGAGACTGACTATCATGATCCCGCACGTGAAGAGGCAGAAGAGACGCGTAAGCAAATGCTTAAGGACGCTCAGGATTTTGCTGAAGAGCAGGTTCGGAATGCATCTCTTGAAGCGGAACAGATTGTAGAGTCCTCGAAAGCGGAGGCTGAAGAGTGGTGGAAACAACGGCGTGAGCAGGATGAACATCTGATCGAAGCTATCAAAGCTGAAGCTCATCAGCAAGGTTATGAGGAAGGTGTTTCTCAGGCTGAGGAAGAGATGAAGCATAAGATCGCAGAGATGATGGAAGAAGCGCGTGCTGTTTTGACTGAGGCGTATAAAGCAAGAGAAGTGATTATTCAGGAAGCAGAGCCTTTTTTAGTAGAGTTAAGCTGTGATATTGCAGAGAAAATTGTGGACAAGCAGTTAACGGTAGAACCACAATTCGCAATGGACTTAATTCGCAAAAATCTGGCTCGTAAGCGAGAACAGGGTTTGATCTCACTTTGTGTATCCCCAGCGCAGTTCGCTTTTGTGAATGCTGCTCGGGAAGAATTATCACTAGCTGTTGATTCACAGGCCGAACTGCAAATCTTACCCGACTCAACGGTAAAAGACCAAGGATGTGTTATCCGCTCTTCCTTTGGCAGCATTGATGCTCGAATCGACACACAGCTCGCAGAGATCAAGAAAGAGCTGGTAAGAATTGCGCTGGACACCGATGAGCAGAGAAATGGGGAAGACGATGCTTAATAGCAACCGTTATAAGGAGCAACTTCGTAATCTCGATCCGGTGAGGATCAATGGGAAAGTGACGCAGGTAATCGGTCTAATGGTTGAATCGGAAGGTCCTGACGCAAGTATAGGTGATGTATGCTACATCTACCCTTCTAAAGGAAACAAACCGCTGCAAGCTGAGGTCGTTGGTTTCCGTGATAACAAGGTACTATTGATGCCACTTGGTGAACTGCAGGCGATTGGACCTGGTTGTGATGTAGTGGGCACTGGTAAGCCGCTTAGCGTGCAAGTAGGTTCTGAATTGTTAGGAAAAGTACTGGATGGTCTGGGGCAGCCGCTTGATGGCTCTCTCATTCCAGCACGAATGCCACATAGCTCTACCTTTAATATTCCTTCCAATCCACTTAATAGACCGCGGGTGCAGGAACCCATCAGTATTGGTGTGAGAGCGATTGACGGTTTGCTAACGATTGGCAAGGGACAACGGGTCGGTATTTTTGCTGGCTCGGGGGTCGGCAAGAGTACTTTGATGGGGATGATTGCCCGGAATACATCGGCCGACGTAAATGTTATTGCTCTGATTGGTGAGCGTGGCAGAGAAGTATTGGATTTCATCGAACGTGATTTGGGACCAGAGGGCTTGCAGCGATCCGTAGTAATTGTTGCTACCTCTGACCAACCTGCATTGATTCGCATAAAAGGTGCGCTTATCGCTACAACGATTGCCGAGTATTTCCGCGATCGTGGCCTTAATGTAATGCTGATGATGGATTCGGTCACCCGTTATGCCATGGCCCAACGTGAAGTTGGACTTGCAGTTGGAGAACCGCCAGCCATGCGGGGATATACACCTTCGGTGTTTGCCAGCTTACCCAAACTGCTGGAACGCGCCGGTACAGGTCCTACAGGCTCTATAACAGCCTTCTATACGGTACTGGTTGATGGTGATGACATGAACGAGCCAATCGCAGATGCAGTCAGAGGAATACTTGACGGACATATTGTACTCAATCGAAATATTGCTAACAAAGGACACTTTCCAGCAATAGATGTTCTTTCCAGCATAAGTCGAGTAATGAAGGATATTGCTCCAGAAGAACAGATTGCAGCAGCGGAGAATGTGAAACGCCTTATGGCCGTTTATAAAGATTCAGAGGATTTGATTAATATTGGAGCTTATCAAAGAGGCTCTAATGCTCAAATTGACGAGTCGATGGAATTTATCGACAGTATATGGGATTTCACCAAACAAAAGGTGAATGAAAAAGTTACGCTGGCTGAAGTTCAACAGTCTTTAATTTCACAGTTCTCAAGGAGTTGATTCGGTATTATGAGGTTTCATTATACTTTTCAAAAAGTCGTTGACTTGAAGGGCAATGAGAAGACACAGGCAGAATGGATGCTCTCAAGCGCGCTTGGAGAATTGCAGGCACAGGAAAGAAGCCTGGATGAACTCATCTTTCAGCGGAGTGCTATCATGCTATCCTTACAAAATGCCGCAGAGCAAAAGACACCTATGATTAAGATTCGTGAAATGCAGGAGTATGTGGAATATCTGGATAAATGCATTGCCCGTAAGCATACGGACATTAGCCGTGCACATCAAGAAGTCCAGAAGAAACAAGATCAGTTAAGCACTAAGGTTTTAGATGAAAAAGTATGGTTGAAGGCAAAAGACAAGGCTGAGACACTGTTTCAGCAAAGTATGATTTTACGGGAACAAAACGAACTGGATGAGATGGCAACCGTCCGCTTCGCGATGAAATCCCTCTAACCCGGGAGGTTTCCGCTAGTGGCTAATATTGATAATGATATGGAACTTGAAAATGAAGGGTCAGCGGGGAAATTTGAGCGGTTCTTATTCTTAATGATACCGATTATATTCACGCTAGTACTGCTTGGAGTACTGTTGACGCTTTTTAATATGGACATTCGTAATAATGTACTTGAAGTTGCGAATAAAATTCCTATCCTGGAAAAATGGGTTCCTGATCCGCCTGCAGATCCTTCTAAACCGAAGGAAGAAAGCAAAAAGCAGGAAGTGAGCTCAGCGACAACGATAAAGGAGCTTAAAGCTCAGCTCGCCCAGCAGGAAGAAAACCTGAAGAAGGTTACAGATGAAAAAACAGCCCAGGATACCAAGGTTCAGGCGCTAGAGTCACAGATTGAAGGAATGAAGAAGGAAGCTGAAACCGCAGAGGCAAGCACAGAAGAAGCTGAGGATCCTTATCAGAAACAAGTTTCTGATTTGGCTAAGCTGTATGCAGGCATGAAAGCTTCGAAGGCTGCACCGATCATGGAGAATTTAACTACAGAAGAAATGGTGCAGATCTTCAGTGTCATGAGTAAAGCGAGTAAAACTGCGATTTTGGAAAAAATGGATCCGCAAAAAGCTGCAGATGTAACGATAAAGTTAAAAGAAACTACATCTTCGAGTGACATGGCGATTGCAGCTCTTCAATCTAGATTGAAGAAAGACGCCGGTACAACAGCAACTGCGACAACCAGTACGAATTTGGATAAGGAAAAGTTGAATCAGACCTTCAGTTCAATGACTCCTGCTAATGCAGCATCGTTACTAGGAGAAATGTACAAGATTAGCCCTGATAAGGTTGTGACGATTATGAATACCGTAAGTGATAGTGTTCGTTCATCTATTTTGGGAGAAATGACTAAAAATGATAGCGCGCAAACTGCGAAAATTGTTAATCGTCTGATGGGTGCTAAATAGATAGGGAAAGGAGGTGAAAAATAAATGAGTTTAGTCGTTCAATCGCTTGTGAGTGCAAACACAACTGCAGTAAATGGGAGTACATCGACTACAACGGGCACAACAACGACAGCTGCACCATTTGCTCAAACCCTGGTACAAACCATGGGAGGCAATGCCAACACCTCGTCGACTCCAGCTGAACCCCTATTGGCAAATCTAGCTTCTTTGCTGCAAGGCCTGTTAAAGGAAGTGCAGCCGACTGGAGAAGAGCAAGCAGGGCAAGACACTCAGAAGGGTGATCTCCTTGAAAAACTTGCTGCTGATGTTGAGAAGCTGGATGAAAGTATCAGTAGTGATCCTGCTCTGTTGGTAGCCTTACAGGCTTGGATTCTTCAGGTATCTGCACTTTTATCTGGAAGCCATGCCGCAGAGGATGGCACTGCTACAACGGAAGCAGAAGTGGCTGGAAGCTTGTCCCCATTGGCACAGAATGCTGATACATTGAGATTTGCAGTTCAAGACGACCTGCAAAGTTTAGTTTCTATGATTCAGGAAGCTGCAGTGAGTGGCAATGAGGAAGTAGCAACTAAGGGAATCAGTTTATTGAATAATTTCACAGCGCTTTTAGAAGAGTCCTCCTCTAACACTAATAAAGGGAAGGGAAAGACGAGCAATGTGAATGTTGCTTCTGTTTCTTCCGTAGAACAGCCCGCTATCACTGAAAGCAAAAATAATCCAACGGATAAAACACTTCAGAATGTGAGCAATCGTTCCGGAGAAGCTGTTGTAGTGAAAAATGATACGGTTGTCAGCTCGCCAGTGACCTCAGGAACTGTGCAAGAAGCTGAAGCAGAGACTGCGAACACGCCGTTAATCAAGACAGGTGTAACCGGGGAAACGAAGTCAACAGAATCCACTCTAGATTCCACGCTAGGAATTACAGCTAACGAAGGGGATCATGAGGTTGTTACTGCGGGTCAGTTATCTCTGCGCGGAGGAATTACAGCACCGCTGAAGGCTGAAGTGCCAGCAGCGCCTGTTCCGGTTCAGCAATTTGCTCAAGAAATGACAGGTTTCATTACAGGCAAATTAGAGGTTGTGCAAAAAGGTGGGATCGCTGAAGCGACTATATCCCTTTTTCCAGAAAATCTCGGACAAGTTGATGTTAAGATCACCATGCAAAATGGTCATTTAGTTGCCCAGTTCATGACTGAACATACCGGTGCTAAAGATATGCTGGAGCAACAAATGAACCAGCTTCGCGCTGCATTGCAATCTCAGGGTCTTCAAGTGGAGAAGCTGGAAGTTACGCAAAATAATACCCCACTTAATTCGCAATGGGGGCAGGAAGGACGCCAACCTAATTCCGGAAGTGGACAGCAGGGTAGACGTTCCAAAGAAAGCAGAGAGGAAGCCAGTGATGCCGTTCTTGCCGCAGAGCTGAATGGTGAATGGAAGGACTGGGTTTCAAATGCGGGACAAGAAGATCAGTCCCAAGGTGGATCTTTTTCTGCTAAGGCTTAACTCTAATAACAAACGAAAGAGAGGTGAGTGGTTATGGCGACAACAGTTCCGGTCTCTACTAAAGATCAGTGGAATTATACAACTCCCGACTCTAGTGCACGGACAACGGGTAATTCTACTTTAGGTAAGGATCAGTTTTTGAAGATTTTGATTACTCAGCTGCAAAATCAAGATCCGATGCAACCGATGGAAGATAAAGAATTTATTGCGCAAATGGCCCAGTTTACATCCGTGGAGCAATTGATGAATATCTCTACTCAGCTTAATGCTATGAATCAGTCCCTTGGATCTGTATCCGGGTTGATTGGTAAAGATATTACTTGGACAGACACCGCCACAAAGCTGCCTAAGACAGGTAATGTTGAATCTATCGTTGTTAGCAATGGTATTCAATATGCGGTTGTGGGAAAAGACAGAATTGCTTTAACCGATATTACACAAATTCAGAATGCCGCAGCAACGCCAGAAAGCGGTTCTGGTACAGATAGTAATACTCCGGAGAATAGCGGAGGAAGCGGGGCGAGCATATGAGTGACAGGCTTACTATAGGCCAGCTGTATCCTGCGTCCCTGCATTCTACAACGTTACAACGATCTTCGCTGCCTAAGCAGTCTGTGGCGGGGGAAGCTTCTTTTGAGAGTTTGCTGCAACAGAAACTATTAAAATTCAGCAATCATGCTGCTAAGCGCCTAGAACAAAGAGGGATAGAGCTTGGAAGCGGTCAGCTGGATCAAATTTCATCTGCTGTGGACAAAGCTGCTGCTAAAGGAAGTAAAGAATCCTTGATATTAATGAAGGATTTGGCGTTTATCGTTAGCGTTCCTAATCGCACAGTAGTTACTGCTATGGATGGTAACTCGATCAAAGATAATGTATTTACACAAATCGATAGTGCAATAGTGATTTCATAATAGGCTGGTCCTAACGGAAAGCCGAGGCGGCCGCTGACCGACTGACGCGGTCCCAATTCACTTGGAAAGTTATTAGGACTCTATAATCTGGGAGGACATTAAACATGTTAAGATCAATGTATTCAGGGGTTTCAGGAATGAGAGGCTTTCAAACTAAGCTTGATGTAATCGGTAATAATATTGCTAACGTCAACACTATCGGGTTTAAATCCGGACGTGTTATGTTCAAGGATATTATGAGCCAAACCGTTTCTGGTGTTACTGCACCGGGTGAGGATGGTCAAGGTGGGGTAAATGCGAAACAAGTTGGACTAGGTGTTAGTATTGCTTCTATAGATACCCTACATTTGGCTGGTAGTGCTCAAACCACCAACAACCCAACAGATTTACGTATCGATGGAGATGGTTTTTTTCTGGTTAAGCTTACTGAGGATCAAGATACTGCATTTTTGACCCGCGCCGGAGATTTCCACATTGACGCTGCGCGTAATCTTGTTACCGCTGACGGACTTCATGTTTTAGATTCCGACGGTGGGATCATTCAATTAGGTGACGATGTAACGGCGTTTTCTATCTCTAATGATGGAACAATTGTTCAGACCATGGAAGATGGAACGACTGGAGCTGGGGTGAAGATTGGTGTAGCCAAGGTTACTAACCCATCTGGTCTGGAGAAAATCGGAGGCAATCTGTATCGTATGACACTTAATGCGAATGCAGAAGGCGAACTAGTTCCGACTACAGCGAACAATACAGAAGATGGCACCGGGGCAATCATCTCTGGACAGCTGGAAATGTCCAATGTGGATCTTACCAATGAATTTACAGAAATGATCGTATCACAGCGTGGATTCCAGGCGAATTCCCGTATCATCACAACTTCTGATGAAGTGCTGCAGGAAGTAGTAAACCTGAAGCGTTAATTTAATCAATAAATTCTATATTTTCTTAAATGGTTCATGCGGAGTCGTGGGGGAGTTACTCCTCCCCCTATTTTGTTAGGAGGCCTGTTATGATATCGGTAACAAGATTAAATGGAACACCGATGTGGATCAATGCCCTACTGGTCGAAATGGTAGAAGAAAGCCCGGATACATACATTACGCTCGTAACCGGAAAAAGACTGATCGTTCTCGAAAAAGCCGATGAGGTTATTACGAAGATCCGGGATTATAACAGGGACATAGGCACATATGCTGCCACCATTAAAATCCAGTCAATGGAGGAGCTAACATGAAAAAGATGATGCCGTGGCTCATCACGATATTACTAGCGATTACTCTGATCGTGGTCGCCGCATTTTTACTATTGGACAGGATCTTTCCGAAAGATACGAACGAGGTAAGTGCTGCTGTTCAAAATGTGGAAACAAAACATTTAACTGCAGATGAAATCGTCGAATTGACGGCAGAGATCATTGATATCAAAACAAATCTTGCTGATCCCGATTTTATCCTTCAAGTAGATTTCGCCTTCCAACTGAGTTCTGCGAAATCAAAGGAAGAATTCGAAAAAATAAAAGAGATCAAAATCAAACCAATAATTATCAAGACGCTTGCAGATACCAAACCTGAGGACCTTAATGGAGCGAATGGAAAAGATCAGCTTAGCAGTAAGCTTATTAATCTGATCAATAAGACATTGACTGAGGGCCAAATTACTCAGATCGAAATCACCAAATTCCTTTTGGCTTCTGTGTAGCTTTATTCCTGATAATTCTTTGATAGGGGGGTGATTGAATTGGTTGATGTACTATCACAAAACGAAATTGATGCTCTGCTTGCTGCACTTTCTTCAGGTGAGATGGACGCCGATGAACTTAAAAAGGAAGAAACTCAGAAGAAAATCCGCTCTTATGACTTTAAACGGGCTGTCCGCTTTTCCAAAGATCATATCCGCAGTCTTACACGGATACATGACAATTTCGCCCGTTATCTTACAACGTATTTTTCAGCCCAATTGCGCACCTTCGTTCAGATTAATGTCGTTCAAGTAGAGCAGCTCCCTTATGATGAATTTATTCGCTCCATACCGAAAATGACGATATTGAACATTTTTGAAGCTGAACCTTTAGAGGGCCGCATGGTAATGGAAGTTCATCCAAA
The DNA here is from genome assembly GCF_038593125.1 of Paenibacillus sp. FSL F4-0097. Classification (NCBI taxonomy): domain Bacteria; kingdom Bacillati; phylum Bacillota; class Bacilli; order Caryophanales; family Paenibacillaceae; genus Paenibacillus; species Paenibacillus sp. FSL F4-0097. The sequence goes on along the minus strand of NZ_CP151965.1, from coordinate 4,197,126 downwards.
CATTGCTTTTGCTATGCTGGACAGGTTGCTTGGGGGCTTTGGAACTGCACCTTCTAAGATTAATGCTCTAACTGAGATCGAAACAACGATTATGGAGCGTATCTTTAGTAGATGTTTTGAGAGTCTGCAGGAGGCTTGGAAAACGGTGCTGGATATTCATCCGCGGATGGAAGCTCTTGAGACGAACCCGCAGTTCATGCAGATTGTATCGCCCAATGAGACCATTGCATTAATCTCTCTAAGTACCAAAATTGGAGATACAACAGGCATGATCAATCTTTGTATACCGCATGTCGTTCTAGAGCCTATCATGTCCAGACTTTCTGTTCACCAATGGTTTGTGACAGAGAAGAAGACGCGGGATGAAGATGAGCTACTGGCCATTAGAGCTAGAGTTCATAAAGCGAAGCTGCCGATTGTTGCTGAACTTGGAGAATCGAGCTTATCCATATCTGAATTCCTAGGGCTTAGTGTCGGTGACGTGATTTCTCTCAACAGAAACGTAGATTCTGGACTGTCAATTAAGGTAGGGGAGAAGCTTAAGTTCATCGGAAGTCCCGGAATGGTTAAAGATCGGGTAGCCGTGCAAATAGACGAAATTGTCAATGAAGGAGTTGAAGAATTTGACGAGTAAAGATTATTTATCCCAAGAAGAAATCGACGCCCTTCTGAGACAATCTGCGGAGGGCTCATTAGCTCCTACGGAGAAAACGGTAGATGACTATCTAACACCGTTTGAACAGGATGCTTTGGGCGAAATTGGTAATATAACGTTTGGCAGTGCAGCAACAGCACTTTCCACTTTACTAGGGAAAAAAGTAGATATTACAACCCCTCAAGTTTCGATCATTACACGCGGGGAGTTTGAAATTGCTTTTCCTAAACCGCATGTAGCTGTTCACGTTCAATATGTGGATGGGTTTCAAGGGATTAACTCACTTGTTATTAAGATTAGGGATGCACAGGTCATTGCCGATCTGATGCTTGGCGGTGCCGGCGAACCTAAGGATGAAGAGTTGAATGAAATTCATATTAGCGCTGTGCAAGAAGCTATGAATCAAATGATGGGTTCTTCTGCTACATCGATGTCTACGATTTTTAATCGTTTTGTTAATATCTCGCCTCCGGGTATCGACATTTTGAATATGTCCAGCGGAGAAGGAGTAGGCAGTCTGCCAGACGATGAAACCCTAATTCGTATTTCGTTCCGGCTTAAAATTGGTGATTTGATAGATTCTACTATTATGCAGCTCTTGCCTGTTCAGTTCGCAAAAGATATGGTATCCATGCTACTTGGTGATGTTAGTCCGGCAGAGGAGGAGGCAGCGGTCACAATGGCTGAAACACCTGCTATGACTAATTCTGCGGAGACACCACCTCCAGCACCTCCGGTGCAACAGGCGCCCTCACAGCCCGCAGGAGGAACGCAACCACCATATCCACCGCAGGGTATGCCAGCGTATCCAGGGATGCCAGAAGGCGGGTATTATTATCCTCCAGCGGGTATGCCAGCGTACGGAATGCCTGGGATGCCACCATACGGTATGCCACCGCAAGGGATGCCATATGGACAGACACCACCGCTTAATTCTGAGGCAAATCGCAATGTAAATGTACAGCCTGTGCAATTTGCAAATCTGAATGGTGGGGCCTTTGGTCATATTGATGAAAATAATTTAAATTTATTGATGGACATACCGCTTAGAGTAACCGTAGAATTAGGAAGGACCCAGAAGCAGATCAAAGATATTTTAGAAATGTCACAAGGCTCAATTATTGAGCTGGACAAGCTCGCAGGTGAGCCTGTAGATATTTTGGTTAACAACAAGCTTATTGCCAAAGGTGAAGTCGTTGTTATCGACGAAAACTTTGGCGTACGCGTTACGGATATCGTCAGCCAGTGGGACCGAATTCAGAAATTACAATAAGCATACTTAGGGAGGATTTTGTAAAAATGGCTAACCGAATTCTAATCGTGGACGATGCAGCATTTATGAGAATGATGATCCGTGACATTTTGTCGAAAAACGGATTTGAAGTAGTGGGCGAAGCTCAGGACGGTTCTCAAGCGATAGAAAAATTCAAGGAACTGCGTCCGGACCTCATCACGATGGATATTACTATGCCTGAGATGGACGGAATCGCCGCCCTGAAAGAAATCAAAAAAGTAGATCCGGCTGCAAAGGTTATTATGTGTTCAGCCATGGGCCAGCAGGCTATGGTTATCGATGCAATCCAAGCAGGAGCTAAAGACTTTATAGTGAAGCCTTTCCAAGCTGACCGGGTTATCGAAGCTATTAACAAAACGTTGGGCGTGTAGGATAAAGTCATGTTATATTCCGAAACGCTCGGAAGCAGTAACACCCTGCTGAATTTGTTTAAAGTTATTATTGTCCTGGCGATAATCATTGTACTTATAGTGGTACTGATTCGTTTTCTTGGACGACGTAATCAGACCTTTATGAGCAACCGTTCTATAAGAACGCTTGGTGCAATAGGGCTTGGACCTAATAAGTCGATGCAGGTTATCGAACTGGGAAGCAGTCTTTACTTAATCGGGATTGGTGAAAATATATCCATTTTGGATAAAGTCACCGATCCGGATGAGGTAGCATTGATCATTGCGGCATTTGAGGATCAGTCCTCTAACCAGAATAATTTCCTCGCACCGCTTATTGCCAAGGTAAAGGTAAAGCTGCGTGGGGAGGTTCCATCTCAGGAAATTGAACTTAGTGAAACATCATCTTTTTACGAGACTCTGCAATCCAAGCTTCGTTCTGCACCAGAGCGTAAAGAGAAAATGGAAGAGCTGCTTCGGGATGATGTTACTAAGGATGAGTCGAGGAATATATGAAAAAGAAGCTAATTCTTGCTATTCTGCTGTTCGGTATTATCAGTGTGGTTATGATGACGCCGATACATGCTGATCCTATACCTAATGTTAATATTCAGGTCGGTAATGAAGGTTCAAGCAGTGGTACCAGTTCCATATCAATTCTTCTTCTTGTAACGGTTCTGAGTATTGCTCCGGCGTTTCTGGTTCTTATGACTAGCTTTACTAGAATTGTAATCGTATTAGGCTTTGTGAGAACCTCGCTGGGTACTCAGGCTATGCCTCCAAACCAGGTGCTGGTAGGACTTGCTCTGTTTCTGACCCTGTTCATTATGTCACCAACGCTGGCCACAGTGAATGAAAATGCGTTGCAGCCGTATATGAAGGGGACAATCACACAAACTGAGGCTTTTGATAAAGCTGCTGATCCGATGAAAGAATTTATGTTTAAACAGACGAACACCAAAGATCTTCTGTTATTTATGAAATACACCGGTTATACCGGATCTACTAAACCGGCTACATACAGTGATATTCCACTGACGGTGATGGTGCCAGCTTTTGCAATTGGCGAATTGAAAAAGGCTTTTACAATGGGCTTCTTAATTTTCATACCATTCCTGATTATTGATATTGTTGTGGCGAGCACACTGATGGCCATGGGGATGATGATGCTTCCCCCGGTTATGATTTCATTACCTTTTAAAATAATGCTCTTCGTACTGGTAGACGGCTGGTACTTAGTCATTAAATCACTACTTCTTAGTTTTAACACCTGACCTAAAGAGGAGGCATGAGGGATGAGTACGGAGTTTATAATCGGGCTAGCAAGCCAAGCCGTATATTTAGTGCTGGAAGTCAGCGCACCCATGCTGATTCTTGGTCTGGTGGTAGGGCTAATAATCAGTATTTTTCAGGCTACGACACAGATTCAGGAACAGACGCTAGCGTTTGTTCCCAAAATCGTCGCAGTGCTATTGGCTTTATTGCTATTTGGTCCGTGGATCATCACGAAGCTGATTGACTTTACAAGCCAAATTTTGGGTAATCTCTATATGTATATTGGTTAATCAATGAACATGGAGACCATACTGCAAAGTTTACCCGTCTTTTTGCTTATTTTTTGTCGAATAACCGCTTTTTTTGTTGTCGTTCCTGTATTTTCTTCACAAGGAGTCCCGACAACCTTTAAGATTGGCATTTCTTTTTTTGTAGCATTGGTTGTCTTTAGTGCTAACGGAACAGGGCTTACGATCCCGCAGGATTTCAGTTATATTTTGCTGATTGCCAGAGAGGTATTAATAGGATTATTGCTAGGTTTCGTTGGATATTTGATGTTTATGGCGATTCAGACAGCAGGTTCATTTATTGATATTCAGATTGGCTTCGGTATTGCTAATGTTATCGACCCTATGACTGGAACGTCTGCACCAATTCTTGGTAATTTCAAATATATGATAGCCCTGCTAATGTTTCTGAGCATGAATGGTCATCACCATCTGCTAGATGCTATTGTGTACAGTTATAAATGGGTTCCTATGAATAACGATTTATTTCTAGGCATGATTGACGGTAGTTTATCAGAGTTTCTGGTTCGAACATTTGCTCAGTCCTTTGTACTCGCTTTTCAAATGTCGGCTCCTTTAGTAACTGCGCTGTTTCTGACTGATGTTGGCCTTGCTTTCTTGGCGAGAACGGCTCCGCAATATAATGTATTTGTTATTGGGGTTCCGCTCAAAATCATTATAGGTCTTGCACTGCTTTTAGTGCTGATGCCTGGTCTGGCTGTGCTGTTTCAGAATCTCTTCGATATCATGTTCGAATCCATGGAGAATTTATTGAATCTCATGGGGAAGAGTCCGTAGGTGACCGTAAGGGGAGCGTATTATGCCTAAGACGAAGCGGTATAGACTGGATCTTCAACAATTCGCCGGTGAAAAGACGGAAAAAGCAACCCCGAAGAAACGGCAAGATGCTCGTAAAAAGGGTCAAGTAGCCAAAAGTGCTGAGCTATCCGGTGCAGTTGTATTGTTATCAGCAGTAGTTAGCTTGATGATGTTTGGTGGTTTTATGAAAGAACGCTTCATGAAGCTATATATGGATGTATTTCAGAATCAAATGACACTGGAGGTTACTCCTGAGAATATAACGCTGCTATTTAATCAATATGGACTACAAATACTGATTTTGCTAGCTCCATTACTTGGAATAGTTTTTGTTATGGCGCTGGTAAGCAATCTGGCGCAGGTGGGCTTTATGACCACGGGAGAGGGGATCACCCCTAAATTCAGCAAGCTTAATCCGATAAAAGGGTTCAAAAATATTTTCTCCATGCGTTCGTTTGTCGAGTTCCTGAAATCCATATTTAAGCTTCTAATTATTGCTTATCTGGTATATAGCACTTTATGGGGAGAAAAGAAGAACTTTGCATCCCTGTCGCATATCAGTGCGGAGGGGATTTTTAAATTTGCGGCCAAGCTGACGATGAGTCTTGGTTTGAAAATCGGGGCTGCCCTATTGGCTATGGCTTTTCTGGACTACATGTATCAGAAGTACGAGCATGAAAAAAGCCTGAAAATGTCCAAGCAGGATATCAAGGATGAATACAAAAAAATGGAGGGTGACCCTCTAATCAAAGGTAAGATCAGGGAACGCCAACGTAGAATGGCCATGCAGCGTATGATGCAGGAAGTTCCAAATGCGGATGTAATCATTACGAATCCTACGCACTTTGCTGTTGCGCTTAAATATGACGGTACCAAGATGGAAGCGCCGCAGATTATAGCAAAGGGTCAGGATTATGTAGCACTTCGCATCCGGGAGCTGGCTAAAGAGCACGGCGTCGTGACTATGGAAAACAAACCGCTGGCACGGGCATTATTCCAAAGGGCAGAGATTGGAGATGTCGTTCCAAATGATCTGTTCCAGGCTGTGGCTGAAGTGCTGGCATATGTATATAAGCTTAAAGGTAAGAGGAGATAAGGCGGGGGGGTTAGGACATTGAAAGCTAAAGATTTAACAGTTTTGCTAGGCATCATCGGGATCGTGCTTATGATGATTCTGCCTATCCCGTCCTGGCTATTGGACGTTTTGCTTGTTATTAACATCTCAATCGCATTAATTATCATTCTGGTTGCTATGAATACGAAAAATGCACTCGAATTTTCAATTTTTCCTTCACTGCTCCTAGTAACCACACTTTTTCGTCTGTCACTTAACATCTCGACTACAAAACTGATCCTGACTTACGGAGATGCCGGTTCAGTGGTATCTACTTTCGGTAGCTGGATCGCTGGCGGACAGATTGCGGTTGGATTTATCGTGTTTCTGATTTTGGTAGTAGTACAGTTTATTGTTATTACCAAAGGTTCAGAGCGCGTAGCTGAGGTAGGCGCTAGATTTACCTTGGATGCGATGCCCGGTAAACAAATGAGTATTGATGCCGATCTTAACGCAGGCATGATTAACGAAACCCAGGCACGTGAGCGCCGGCGTAACGTAGAACGCGAAGCGGATTTTTTCGGAGCCATGGACGGTGCAAGTAAATTCGTTAAAGGAGACGCGATTGCGAGTATTATCATCTTGCTGATCAACCTGATCGGTGGATTTATCATCGGTATGATGGTTCACGGGATGGATTTTGCTACTGCGTTATCCACTTATTCTGTATTGACCATCGGGGACGGTCTCGTCAGTCAAATTCCAGCTTTGCTTATTTCGACAGCAGCCGGCTTGATTGTTACTAGAGCTTCTTCGGAAGGTAATCTGGCAGAAGAGCTGACAGGACAGTTGTTGTCCTATCCGAAATTGTTGTATATTGTCGCAGTTACGGTAGCTTTTCTTGGACTCTTTACACCCATACATATGATTACAACGCTCCCATTGGCCGGATTGCTGGCTTTTGCAGCCTACCGTATGGGACAAAATTTAAATAAGAAACAGATTGCCGAAGAGCAACTTGTTGAAGAGAAGCAGATTGAAGAGGTACGAAGTCCGGAAAGTGTCATTAATTTGCTGTCAGTTGATCCCATTGAATTCGAGTTTGGTTATGGTCTTATTCCTTTGGCGGATACAGGTCAGGGAGGCGATCTGCTAGATCGTATCATCATGATTCGACGGCAATGTGCCCTAGAAATGGGTCTTGTAGTACCTGTTATTCGCATTCGCGACAATATTCAACTAAAACCGAATGAATATGTCATAAAAATTAAAGGAAATACAGTTGGCGGTGGTGAATTATTACTTAATCATTACCTTGCAATGAGTCCAGGATATGATGATGAATCTATAAACGGTATTGAGACCATCGAACCATCCTTTGGGCTTCCAGCATTATGGATTGATGAATCGGTTAAAGAGCGGGCTGAATTGTCCGGCTATACTGTAGTAGACCCTCCATCTGTTGTCGCAACACATCTGACGGAGTTAATCAAACGTCATGGACATGAGCTGATAGGAAGACAAGAAACTAAGATGCTGGTGGACAACCTTAGGGATAATTATCCAGTGCTCGTCGACGATCTTATTCCTTCCGTATTGGCGATTGGGGATGTGCAGAAGGTTCTTGCTAAGCTGCTTCGTGAAAAAATATCGATCAGAGATTTGGTTACGATTTTTGAGACATTGGCGGATTATGGGACATACACCAAGGATCCTGATATTCTCACTGAATATGTTCGTCAGTCCTTGTCCAGACAGATTACCCAGCAATTCTCACAAGTAGGAGAGACGCTGAAAGTCATCACGGTGGGGCCTAATCTTGAAAAGAAAATTTCCGAGAGTGTGCAGCAATCTGAACAGGGAAGTTATTTGGCACTAGATCCAACTTCGACACAAACGATCTATCAGCGGTTAAGTGAACAGATTAATCGATTGCTGCAGACAGGGCAACAGCCAATAGTGCTCACATCACCAACCATTCGTATGTATTTGCGGCAGGTGATTGAACGAACGATGCAGGATATTCCTGTACTGTCTTATAGCGAGCTAGAGCCTAACATTGAAATACAAAGCGTCGGAGTGGTGAATTTATGAGAGTGAAGCGTTACGTGGTCGATTCGATGCCTGACGCCATGCTTTCCATTCGCAACGAGCTTGGGAGCGAGGCCGTCATTTTAAGTACAAAGGAAATCAAAATCGGCGGATTTTTAGGGTTATTTAAGAAGAAAAAAATAGAAGTTGTAGCAGCAGTAGAAAAGGCAGAGAAGAATAATGTTCCAAAAAAGCCGGCTGCGCCAGCGATGAACATTCCACGGAGTGCAGTACCACAGGCTTATCAAAAAGCTTCATCTGCTTCCACTACACCTTCTATACCTTCCGTACCTTCTGTTTCATTAGAAAAGCCAGAAGAGTCACGGACGTTTGCAGAGATTGCTGCAGCCTTATCGGAAGCTATCAATGTACAAGAATCGATAGCCAAGCATCCGGAGCCAGAACCTGAGCAAAAACTTCCTGAATTAAATCTGGAAGATGCACCTTCTATATCAGCGTTGTATGAATCATTAGGATTAGAACAATCGCCAGAGGTTGCCACTGCTCTCGAAAATGATGTTCTTCGTGAGATTAGAGATATGAAGCTCTGGATGGAGCGAATTGCCAGACAATCCTCAGGTGGAAGAGAACTGCCAGACAGTCTGCAGGAGCTACGGGATCTTTTATTAGAGCAAGAAATGGATGCTGTGCTTGTTGAGGAATGGATCAGTAACATCTCGGAACGTTGGGTGGATGAAGGGCGTACTTGGGGACCAGAGAAATTTATGGGATCTCTTAAAGAACAGATTGATGGTTTCCTGACGGGACGAATTGCTGATGGAATTGCCCGGGATACTCAAATTGTATATATTGCCGGACCCACTGGAGTTGGAAAGACCACAACCATAGCTAAGCTTGCGGCAGAACAGCTATTTAAGCACGGACGCAAGGTAGGTTTTATCACCTCCGATACGTATAGAATCTCAGCTGTGGAACAGTTGCGAACCTACGCTGCTATTCTCAATGTTCCATTGGAGGTTGTCCAATCGCCAGGAGATTTGCAAAGAGCACTCTTTCGCTTGGAGAGTTGTGATCTAGTATTAATGGATACAGCTGGCCGAAATTATCGTAATGATATGCTAGTAGCCGAACTGCAAAGCTTGCTTGCGAAGGAATTGAGAAGTGAAACTTATCTTGTGCTTAGCTTGACCTCGAAAAGCCGTGATATGAAACTTATTGCAGAGCATTTCGGCAGATATAGGCTGGATAAGGTTATTTTCACAAAGCTGGATGAGACGGGGAGTTACGGCCCGCTCTTTAATGTCCTGAATGACTTCCCGCTTACCTTGTCTTATATGACCGATGGTCAAAATGTTCCTGATGACCTGCTTATGGCTACCAAAGGACAGCTGAGTGAGTTGCTTCTTGGAACAGGTGAAACATGATGGATCAGGCACAATCCTTAAGACAGCTTGTATCCAGTCAGGATTCTAAAGTAGCTGTAAGAGGGGGATCATCCGCCAGGATCATTACGGTGTGTAGTGGTAAAGGGGGCGTTGGTAAGTCGAATTTTACACTTAACTTCGCTCTAACTTTAAAGGCTATGGGCAAACGGGTTTTGCTGTTCGATGCAGATATCGGCATGGCTAATATAGACGTGTTGATGGGCGTATCGGCGAGATATAATCTTTATCATTTGTTAAAAAGAGAAGCGGATATCGAGCAGATTATTCAATACGGTCCGAATTCGCTCCCTTTTATAGCAGGTGGCTCTGGAATGGATGAGCTATTCACGCTTTCAGAGTCTGATCTTGATTATTTCACAAATCAGATAACACTTATCGCGGACAGCATGGATTTTATTTTGTTCGATACAGGCGCTGGTTTATCTAAGGAAACGATGAAGTTTATAACTTCTGCCGACGATTGCCTAGTGGTTACTACACCAGAACCAACAGCTATCACAGATGCATACGCATTAATGAAGGTTGTGAATCGTTCCTATCCTGAGACTTCCTTTAAATTGATTGTGAACCAGGCAGGTGATGAAAGGGAAGCCATAGCGACAAGCGACAAGATCCGAATGGCCGCCAGTCGTTTTTTGCAATTAGATATTTCTTATCTTGGTCATATAAGCTCAGATGCCCATGTAGTGCAAGCTGTCAAAAGGCAAACGCCATTCACATTGGCTTTTCCAAACAGTATTGCTGCAAAAGATATACATCGGCTTGCCCTAAGTTATTTGACCATTGATTCTAAAAAGAGCACAAAAGTCCAAGGGATTAAAGGCTTTATCCATAAATGGTTAAAGCGGAGTAAATAGTTGTTCTGAATTTGGGACAGAGGTGGAAATGATATGAAGCCATATAAAGTATTGGTTGTTGATGATTCGGCATTTATGCGCAAGATCATTTCCGATTTAATTGAAAATGACGCTGACTTTCAGGTGACGGCAACAGCAAAAAACGGTCGTGAGGCTATCGAAAAAATCAATGAGCTTCGTCCAGATCTGGTTACTATGGATGTAGAAATGCCAGAAATGAACGGCCTGGAAGCGCTGAAAATAATAATGGCCTCAGACCCTCTGCCAGTGATTATGCTGTCAGGGATCAATGAAGAGGGTATGAAGGAAACCATTCTTGCACTGGAATGGGGCGCTTTTGACTTTATTCGTAAACCTTCGATTACCAACTCTCAGGATATCATGGGAGTGGGAGAATCCTTAAGGGAACAAATGAAAGAGGCTATGATGGCCCGGGAGCAGCGCGAAGCACGTGCTTCTGCATTTAAGTTGCCAGACATACCGCCAGTAGAAGTCGCACCGCCAACTGTACCGAGAGTGATGCCCGGCAAACCCAAGGTAGAACCTAAAGCTTCACTCAAAAATGAAGTGATCAAAAAACCGCGGGTGAAGCAGCCGTTAGATCATACTGTTCCTAAAAGAGCAGCCAAACCATTAATCTCTACTCCACCACCTTTATCAGAAAAGAGTAATGCAAGGTCAAGAGTAGAGAATAACGCTACCCCACCAAAACCGTTGCCTAAACCTAAAGTGGAAGTGTCTTCTGACGCTCCTGCAAATCCTCAGGTCCGGAAGTATGGGAGTAATGATCTGCAAAAGTTGGTTGCCGTGGGGTGCTCTACAGGTGGACCACGTGCTCTAAAGGTATTTCTGGAGAAGATTCCTGCGGATTTTCCAGCGCCTATTGTTATCGTGCAGCATATGCCGCCTAACTTTACCAAATCACTAGCCCAGCGACTGAATACCTTTAGCCCGCTAGAAGTGATTGAAGCTGAGCAGGGGATGATATTGCAAAAAGGAACTGCTTATATAGCACCTGGAGGCTATCATTTACAAGTTGTCCCATCCTCTAGAGGTCAATATGTGGTTGTACTCACAAAGGAGGAGGCGCGTAATGGCCATCGACCTTCTGTGGATGTTTTATTTGAATCATTGCTGCCGCTCACATCGTTAGAACGTCATTTGTTACTAATGACAGGGATGGGTAGTGATGGGGCAAGAATGATGAAATCCTTATACGACTCTGGGGTAACCTCAACCTTTGCTGAAAGCGAAGAAACTTGTGTCGTATATGGAATGCCGCGATCTGCGGTGGAATTACAGTGCGTCCAGCACGTACTGCCTTTGCAAGAAATTGCTCCAAGGCTGGTGCAAGCTGTTAAATAACAGAAAAGCGAACTCAAAGGGGAGGTGCTCACTGATGGACATGAACCAATATTTATCCATGTTTATTGATGAGTCGAACGATCATCTGCAGTCATTGAACGAGAGCATGATGGGGCTGGAAGCGAATCCTGAGGACATTAGTATTGTACAGGTAATATTCCGCTCTGCGCATACCTTAAAAGGTATGGCAGCAACTATGGGCTTTGAAGATTTGGCTTCACTCACACACCAAATGGAAAATGTTCTTGATTTGGTACGCAACAACAAACTGCGCATGCAGGATTTCATTTTTGATACGTTGTTCAAAAGTTTGGATGCCTTGGAGTCTATGGTTGAGGATATTACGGGAGGAGGCGAGGGTAAAGCGGATGTTTCGTCTATCGTCTCCTCCTTACAGGCTATAGTCCGGGGAGAGATTCCTGTTGCGGGTGGTGAGGCAGCTTCTGTCTCAGGACCTGCTGCACAAGCGGTTGAAACCCCGATTCATTTAGATGAGTTTCAATTTTCTGTTCTAGAACAGTCGATTCAAGAAGGACATCAAGTATTATATGTGGACGTAACCATTCGCAAGGATTGTCAGCTTAAGGCAGTACGTGCATATATGGTGTTTGATCTTTTGGAGCGTTCAGGTGAAGTGGTTAAATCCTTCCCATCCGTTCAGGATATTGAACAAGAGAAATTTGATCAAAGCTTCTCTCTCTATTACATAACTCAAAAAAGTGCTGATCAAATTCAGGCTATGATTCTAAATCTGTCTGAGATTGACAAGGTATCGGCAGTAGCATTGGATCAAGATTCTCTGCAACAGCTGGGTCAGGAAGCAGCAGCAGCCTCTGAAGTGGCAGCCACGACTACTGAGGCTCCAGCTGCACCTGCGGCTTCTGCCGCTAAACCCCTGCCAACCAAAGAAGAGGGCAACAAACCGGCAGCTCACAAAACAGGTGGTGCACCATCACGTACCATTCGTGTAGATATTGAACGTTTGGACGTGTTGATGAATTTATTCAGTGAACTTCTTATCGACCGTGTCCGATTGGAACAGCTGGCTTCTGAGGTTCAAAATGGTGATCTTACAGAAACGGTTGAGCATATGGGCCGGGTAAGCGGAGATCTCCAGAATATTGTAATGAAGCTGCGGATGGTTCCAGTAGATACAGTATTTAACCGATTCCCACGTATGATTCGTGATCTAGCCAAGTCACTAGACAAAAAAGTAGATCTTATCATCACAGGAGCAGAAACTGAGCTAGACCGAACGGTCATTGACGAAATCGGGGATCCGCTGGTGCATTTATTGCGTAATGCAGTTGACCATGGTATCGAATCCATTGCGGATCGTGTTGCTGCTGGTAAGCCGGAGACCGGAACGGTCTATTTGCGGGCTTTCCACAGTGGTAATCACGTCTTCATTGAGATCGAAGAAGATGGAACAGGGATTTATCCGGAGAAGGTTCTGAAATCTGCTGTGAAGAAGGGTGTTATAACACAAGAGCAGGCAGCCAGTATGTCAGACGACGAAGCTTTTCAGTTGTTATTTGCCCCAGGCTTCAGTACAGCAGAGGTCATTTCTGATGTTTCAGGGCGCGGGGTAGGGCTAGATGTTGTGAAATCTAAGATTTCTTCTTTGGGCGGCAATGTAACGATTTATTCTGCTCCAGGTAAAGGAACAAATTTCTCAGTACAACTGCCTCTAACTCTATCTATCATTGCTGCAATGCTTATCCGTTTAGGTTCTGAGAAGTATGCCATTCCTTTGACTTCTATAGTGGAAACCGGAATCGTGAAGCAATCTCAGATCCGTACAATCCATGGCAATAAAATGGTAGAATTCCGTGATTCACATATTCCTCTGGTTTCGCTAAGTCGTCTCTTTTCAGTACCAGATTATGATGAGAGTACCGAAGAAGAAACAGAAATCGTAGTTGTGCGCAAGGGAGAAAGATTAGTTGCCTTAGCAGTACAGGATTTTATTGGCCAGAACGAGGTTGTGATTAAGAATCTGGGTAAATATTTGCCTGATGTACAAGGAATATCTGGCGCAACCATTCTTGGTGATGGTCAAGTAGCACTTATTATTGATCCCAACGCTTTTATTAAATAACTAGGATAGAACAGGGAGGTTCATTCCATGGCTGAAGATATTAAAGTGATAGTGTTCAAATTAGGCGTAGAGGAATATGGAATTGAAGTTGAGAAGGTACAAACTATTGAGCGCATGATGCCCATTACTCGTGTACCTAAGACCTATTCATTTATCAAAGGTGTAATTAATTTACGTGGTGTTGTTATTCCTGTAATTGATTTACGGGGCCGTTTCGGCATCGAAGAGGCTGAACACACCGATCAGACAAGAATCATCATCGTATCTGTTAATGAAATGGAAGTAGGCTTCATTGTAGACTCTGCAAATGATGTTATAGATCTGAACAGAGATTCTATTGATACACCTCCTGATGTTGTTGGCGGCATCAAGGCGAAGTATTTGGATGGGGTGGCCAAGATTGGAGACGAGCGCTTACTGATTATGCTCAACTTGTCAGAAGTGCTTAACAAAAGCGAAATCGTTCAATTAGAAAGCCTAGAGGGCTAACCTGTGGAACTATTTAAGCACTATAAGGATTTCAAAATGGATGTGCTTAAGGAAGTTGGGAACATTGGAGCTGGAAATGCAGCCACCGCATTATCACAGCTCTTGAACAAGCCGATAGATATGGCTGTTCCTAAGGTACAGCTCCTTAACTTTGAAGAAATTACTGATAAAGTTGGCGGAGCCGAAGAACTAGTATATGCGGTGTTTCTACGTGTGGAGGGTGAAGCTCCAGGTAACCTGTTTTTCATTCTGTCACCAGAAGCGGCAATGAACTTGCTTAGTCGTATTGCAGGCATTGAGCTGTCGAGTGATGAAGAGCTTGGAGAAATGGAACTTTCTGCGCTAAGCGAAATTGGCAATATTTTGGCAGGTTCGTATCTTTCTTCTCTAGCAGACTTCACCTCACTTTCTATGTATCCAACGGTTCCGGCCCTTGCTATGGACATGGCTGGCGCCATCCTTAGCTACGGTCTGCTGCAATTCGGGCAGATGGGGGACGATGCATTGTTGATCGACACTACCTTCTTTGAGGGGAAAAACGAAATTGAAGGGCAATTTTTCCTTATTCCCGATCCGGAATCATTCCCGAAAATCTTCAAATCGCTAGGAGTTCCTTTTGAAAATGATTGAAGAACAAAGCATTATTAAAGTAGGGATGGCGGATCTTAACGTTGGCAGCCAAGATAGTTTAATTCGTACCACAGGTCTTGGCTCCTGCGTGGGATTAACATTGTTTGACCCTGGAAAAAAGCTCGCAGGGATGGCGCATGTGATGCTCCCATCATCTGAGATTGCTAGGGAAGGGCAGTTAAACATCGCTAAGTTTGCAGATACCGCAGTGCCGGAGCTCTTATCCCGTCTGCTAGAGCTTGGGGCGGTTCGGAGCCGGATCGTAGCCAAGATGGCCGGAGGTTCACAAATGTTTGCCTTTGCCGGGGGGAGCGACACCATGAGGATCGGGCCTCGTAATGTTGAATCTTGTAAACTAGCACTTGAAAATTTAAAAATTCCGTTAATCGCAGAAGACACAGGCGGCAATTATGGCCGTACGATAGAAATAGCCTGCAACACTGGTATATTGTTTATTCGCAGTGTGCAAAAAGGCGCTAAGGAACTATAATTATGAATATGATTGGAAACATTTTGATAAACTTGGTGTCGGGTTTGGTAGGTTTCATATTTACCTTTTTTGTAACCTACAGTAACAATGTATTGGGTACTAGTTTATTAAGAAGCCTAATTGCATTTATCATCTGGTTTCTGCTTGCTTTTCTCTTAAGATGGGTATTGGGTTTTATTATGATTCAAACATCGCCTCCGGATGAAGTGGACACTGGCGGTGAAGAACTTGGGGCGAAGCTGGACATCAGCACCCCTAATGAGGATGAAGAATTAATCAATCTACTAAAACCGAAGCCAGGACAAGGAAACGAAAATAGCGAGGGATTTAAGCCTCTTACACCTCCTAAGCTAGTTTCGATGAAGGATCCTGAAGAATTGGCCAAGGCCGTTCGTCACCTGAAAGAAGAATAAGTGAGGGCTGAGGCGGAATCGGTGATCTTTTGGAAGGTACATTTCGCCGCGAATGCTCGCTGACTAAACTTTGGGAAGGGTGAAAGCTATTGAACGAGCGTAAAGCTTCTCAATTGGAAACTGACGAGCTATGGGAACAGTGGAAAGAACACAGAGACCCTGAAGCCAAAAAGAAGCTGATAGAGAGTTATCTCCATATTGTTGATTATGTATCCAGTCGTTTGGCTGTGGGATTACCCAAAAATGTATCCAAAGATGATTTAGCCAGCAATGGGGTTATGGGACTAATTGATGCGATTGAGAAATTCGACTACAAACGAGGATTGCAATTTCAGACCTATGCGTCCTGGCGTGTGCGTGGTGCGATATTAGATTCATTACGCCAAAGTGATTGGGTACCTAGATCCGTTAGGGAAAAAGCTAAAAAAATTGAGGACGCTTATCAGCAGCTGGAGCAGAAGCACTTAAGGTCAGTTAGTGACGAGGAAATGAGCCAATACCTTAATATTAGTGAACTGGAATTTCAAAATATGTTGCAGGATGTGGCTGTGATGTCACTTTGCTCACTGGAAGACCCGATTCGTGAAGAGGAATCAGAGACCCGAATGTCCATACTGGTGGACGATAAAGCTAAGAATCCGGATAGCAAGGTAAATGAATTCTACTTGCGCGAAGCGCTCACCAAAGGTATTGAGAAATTAACGGTGAAAGAAAGGACCGTTGTGTCCCTTTTATATTATGAAGATTTATCTTTAAGTGAGATTGCTGAGGTCATGTCGTTATCTCCTTCAAGAATTTCGCAGTTGCATTCCAAAGCTATTTTGCGGCTGAGGGGAACGCTCGAGAAGAACCGTGATCTCCTTATGCAGAACGATTAACCGTTAGCGGTGACAAGGGGGAGCAAAATTTGATCGGTCAATATGCTTTGAATCAGTACTTGAGTATAACTTTTTCGGAGGACAAAGGAATCGCGTATTTGCAGTTCTCCAAAAAGGATGAGAATTTTTCCTGCTCATCTACAGAACTGGAAGCCTTCCTGCACAGTCACAATATTCGCTACGGTATCAAGAGTGATGTTGTCGAACGTATTAGTAGTCATCCTGAGGAGTTTTTTTGGAGTAAAGTTCCGATTGCTGCAGGTTATCCTGCTGTGCATGGCACGGATGGACGAGTTATGCTTACAGTTGATCTGGAAGAGGACCGCAAACCGCTTGAGAAAGCGGATGGTAAGGTCGACTACAAGGACTTGGTCCGGCTTCGTAATGTGCTTAAAGGAAAGTTAATAGCTAAAATTATCCCTGCCCAGCCTGGAAAGCTAGGGATGACTGTAACTGGTGATGAGCTTGCTTTCAAGGCTGGAAAGGAAGCTCATTTTAAAATCGGGAAAAATGTACTCATTGATAACGATGGCACTTCGATGTACGCAGCGATTGATGGACTGGTCACGTTAACTGATAACGGGAAAATCAATGTGTTTCCTGTATATGAAGTGAATGGTGATGTCGATTACGGCACTGGAAATATTGATTTTGTAGGTACAGTCGTCATACGTGGGAATGTCCTTTCAGGCTTTACGGTAAAGTCTGCCGGTGATATTCGGGTTGTAGGCGGCGTTGAAGGTGCAGAGTTAATCTCTGGGGGCTCCATTGAAATTACTGGTGGAATTATCGGATATAACAAAGGTCAAGTTACCGCTGGAAAAAGTGTGAAGGTTTCTTTCATTCAAGATGGAAACGTAACCGCTGGGGAAGATGTAATTGTTTCTCAGAGTATTATGCACTCCAATATACGTGCTGGTAGAGATGTTATCTGTAACGGCTCTAAAGGTTTGATAGTGGGTGGAATCGTTCAGTCTGGAGAAAGAGTTGTAGCAAGAACTATAGGTAACACCATGTCCACTGCGACTGTGATTGAGGTAGGCGTGGTTCCAGAGCTTAGAAATGAGATTAACGAACTTCGTCAAGAGCTGCGGCAGCTGCTGGAGAACGAGGATAAAACCTCTAAAGCTTTGTATCTATTAAATCAATTGGCTACTAACGGTCAGCTCCCTGCGGATAAAGTGGCGCTTCGCGTCAAATTAAATGCTACTAAACAATCCCATCAACGTGAAGAAAAAAGAATTAAAGAACGAGTGCTAGAGATAGAAAGAATGTTAGAAGATACAGGTAGAGCGAGAGTTGAGGTTATCAAAACCATTTATGGCGGTTCAAAGATCATGATCGGCAGATATACCCGATTTGTTAAGGATGCTACGGAGCGGGTTGTGTTTATTTACAGTGATGGGGATATATCTTTAACGCCGTACAATTAATCGGGCGGGCAGCATTTGCGGCCGGCCATTACTTGTGAGAGAAGGGTTAAGATGAGCCTAAAACCGGTGGAACTGCAAATTGCTTTGCCTCGCACCACGGAGGCGGGCAAGCTTCAGAATGAATCTCAGCAACGTCCTGCTATCGACCAACATCAATTGGCTGGGCAAAATGTAAAACAAAGTCAGGAATTGGCCATGCGGAGCACTGAAGTGGATGAGTCTTCTGAATCAGCTTTACGGGATGGCGGTGGAAAAGGCAATCCTCATTCAGGTGGAAATTCTTCTTCAGATAAACACTCGAACTCGCCTGCAACCCGTGATGCCGAGCATCCTTACAAAGGCCAACGCATTGATCTAAGTCTTTAATAAGAATCCACATGAATCTACATCTGAAATGTAAAAGGAGATAAGGCACTTGCAACCATGGGTTTATATTGTGCTAGTAGGTGTCGCTGCTATTCTTTATGCCCTTTTACTTCCCGCACGTGTAAAGGAAGGAAAAGCTAATCAGCAAAGCCTCAAGGAAACAGAGGCTGCGCTTGAGCTATATATGGCAGACATAGAGCGCGAGAATGAGGAACTGGTACAATTAGTTAGTAGTATTAAACAACAATCGCAAACTAATCATAATGTACTGCAGGGACAGGTTAATGAATTACAGAGTCAAGTGGTAGAGTTGCAGAACAGCTCTTTAAAGCTAGAAGCACGAGTGGCCGAGGAAGAGAAGAGTTTGAAAGAACTTGCAGTGTCGGTTGAACAAGGTTCGAAGGTTAAAGTTGGTGTTAACGAAGATCCGTCTCTCCAAGCAGAGATGAGTTCAGTGTCGCCAGATGTGAAAGCGAAACCTATTAGTTCGATAAAATTACGTTACCCAAGATTGTTTGAACTGCATGAGCAGGGCAAATCGATAGACTCCATTGCCAAGACAGCTGGACTTCAGCGAGGGGAAGTGCAACTGATTCTGCAACTTGCCAAACAGGAGGAATCGGTATGATTAAGAACCGTTCATTCTTGTTCGGGCTAGGCACTGGACTAATTAGTGGCGCTTTATTACTTCAATTAATGATCTCCGGTGGAGCGGCTCCACTTACCAAAGAACAAGTTCTACAGGGTGCGGAGAAACTGAATATGAAAGTCATCGATGAAGCTGCAGTACTTTCCTCAGGGGAAACTGAGAATGATAATAAAGAGGAAGTCACAGAGACCGGGGGGCCGACAGCAGAAAGCAAGGAGAATGTCAGCCCCTCTGCGCCGGCAGCTGCAGCCTCCCCCACGCCGGAAGTGTCACCTACAACGCCTGAGAGCTCTGATAAAGCCATTGCGCCGAACAAGCCATCTACGCCTACTAATGGCAAGGTTGAGCAGCCAAAGGTCACTCCAAAGGCCAGTGCCGCTCCAACCGCTGTAGCTCCTGTAACGCCTAAAGTCACAGCAAATGCTAGTGTTTCTGTTCGAATTCCATCTGGCAGCACATTGACCGCAACAACAGATATTTTAGCGAAGGCTGGCGTCATTAAAGATAAGTCTACTTTTCTAGAGGCTGCAAACAAACGTAAGATTAATACCAAAATTCAATCCGGTTCTTATAGCTTTAATAAGGGAGAAAGTATTGACTCCATAATAGAGAAGTTAATAACTTTAAAGTGATCGTTGCATACACTGAGATAATATGGTATAGTAATTGACGGTGTTAAAACACACGCCGGTTGATTTCGACAAGGGGTGCTTTCTTCTGAAGAAAGTCTTGCTGAAAGATGACGCATGGCGGAGGAGACACACAATAAACCAAACTTAGGAGGTGTGTGAAGATGGCAGTAATCTCCATGAAACAGCTTCTAGAAGCTGGGGTACACTTCGGTCACCAGACTCGTCGTTGGAACCCAAAGATGGATCGTTATATCTTCACTGAAAGAAACGGAATTTACATTATTGACTTGCAAAAAACAGTCAAAAAGGTAGAGGAAGCTTACAACTTTGTAAAAAGCGTCGCTGGTGACAACGGCACAATCCTATTCGTAGGAACAAAGAAACAAGCTCAAGATTCCGTAAAAGAAGAAGCAGAACGTTCCGGTATGTTCTTCATTAACCAACGTTGGTTGGGCGGAACGCTTACTAACTTCCAAACTATTCAAAAGCGTATTGATCGCTTGAAGAAATTGGAATCTTGGGAAGAAGACGGTACTTTTGAAGTACTACCTAAGAAAGAAGTTATCCTTCTTCGCAAAGAGAAAGATCGTCTTGAAAAATTCTTGGGCGGTATCAAGAACATGAAAGGTCTTCCAAGCGCGTTGTTCATCATTGACCCGCGTAAAGAGCGTATTGCAGTTGCAGAAGCTCGCAAATTGGGTATTCCAATCGTAGCTATCGTTGATACTAACTGTGATCCAGACGAAATCGACTACGTAATTCCAGGTAACGACGACGCTATCCGCGCTGTTAAATTGTTGACTGGTAAAATGGCAGACGCTGTTGTTGAAGCTCACCAAGGCGAAGACACAACTACTGCTTAAGTAGCGACTAGCACATACAAGAACTTAAATGAAAAGGGTGGTTGGCAGGTGGATAACCTCTCACTGCCCTTTTTTTAGGATAAAGGCCTTGAATAATGTAAGAAAACGACAATTACCTGGAGGGAATAAACAATGGCAGTTGATGCAAAAGCAGTAAAAGAACTTCGTGAAAGAACAGGCGCTGGTATGCTTGATTGTAAAAAAGCGCTTGAAGAAGCTAATAACGATATTACTAAAGCAGCAGAATTGCTTCGTGAAAAAGGTCTGTCCGCAGCAGCAAACAAAGCAGGACGTATTGCTACTGAAGGCGTTGTAGAATCTTACATCCACGCTGGCGGCCGCATTGGTGTACTTGTAGAAATCAACTGCGAAACTGACTTTGTTGGTAAAACAGATTCCTTCAAGGAATTTGCTCGCGATATCGCTATGCAAATCGCTGCAGCAAACCCTCGTTATGTTCGTCGTGAAGAAGTACCACAAGAAGATGTTGAAAAAGAAAAAGAAATCCTGAAAGCTCAAGCTTTGAACGAAGGTAAGCCTGAGAAAATCATTGAAAAAATGGTTGAAGGACGTATTGGTAAATATTACGAAGAATATTGCTTGCTTGAGCAAACTTTCGTTAAAGACCCAGACAAAACAATCTCCCAATTGTTGAATGAAAAAATCAGCACCATCGGAGAAAACATCTCGATCCGTCGTTTTGCTCGTTTTGAACTAGGCGAAGGTTTGGAAAAGAAAGTGGATAACTTTGTTGAAGAAGTTATGGCACAAGTTAATCAATAATAGCTTCATCATAAATATGAAGAATTGAATAAAGGCAAGCATCAGAAGAGCGGAACACGTACACGTAGTGTTCCGTCTTTTGCAGAAAGTGAGGGTATACATTTGGAACAGCCGGTATTTAAGAGAGTAGTCCTTAAGGTAAGTGGAGAGTCTTTGGCAGGACAAAACGGATATGGTATTGATGCCGACATGATTATTTCCATCGCTGAACAGATCAAGGAAGTTGTAGAACTTGGCGTTCAGGTTGCAATTGTTTGTGGCGGGGGTAACATTTGGCGCGGGATCGCGGGCAGCGCAAGCGGCATAGATCGCGCTACTGCAGATTATATGGGCATGCTGGCAACAGTAATGAACTCACTTGCTCTTCAGGACGCATTGGAGCAAATTGATGTGCCAACAAGAGTGCAGACTTCGATCTCGATGCAGCAAATTGCTGAACCATATATTCGTCGTCGTGCGATTCGCCACTTGGAGAAGGGCCGGGTTGTTATTTTTGCAGCAGGCACAGGTAACCCATTCTTCTCAACAGATACTACTGCAGCACTTAGAGCGGCAGAGATCGAAGCAGAAGTTATTCTGATGGCGAAAAATAAGGTTGACGGAGTATATTCTGCTGATCCGTTCAAAGATAGTACAGCTGAGAAATTCGAACAGCTTACTTATATGGATGTTCTGAATAAAAACCTCGGTGTTATGGATTCAACAGCTTCATCTTTATGCATGGATAACAATATACCGCTCATTGTATTCGCCATTACAGAACAAGGCAATATCAAACGTGTCGTTCTCGGTGAGAAGATCGGAACGATTGTTAAAGGGAGTGTAGATTAATGCCACAATCGGTCAAAAAAAATGCCGAAGAGCGTATGGACAAAGCGATTTCATCGCTGAAACGTGACTTGGCAACATTACGTGCAGGACGTGCAACAACATCGCTTCTCGATCGTATTCAAGTTGAATATTACGGAGCACCTACTCCAATTAATCAGCTGGCCAACATAAGTACTCCGGATTCCCGGACACTGTTGATTCAGCCGTGGGACAAAACATCGATGTCTGATATTGAACGGGCGATCATGAAATCCGATATCGGATTGACGCCAGCCAATGACGGCACCATTATTCGTCTTTCTATCCCTCCGCTGACTGAAGAGCGTCGGACGGACTTGGTTAAGCTGACTAAGAAGTTTGGTGAAGAAGCGAAAGTAGCGATCCGCAACATTCGCCGTGATGCCAACGATGATATTAAAAAGATGGAGAAAAACGGTATCTCTGAAGATGAGTCCCGTGGCCATCAGGAAGACATTCAAAAAACAACGGATAAGTTCATAGCCGAAGTTGACAAAGTGCTTGTCTCCAAAGAAAAAGAGATTATGGAAGTTTAATGATATTCAAGAGACTTAAGGCCCCTCCGTTAATGGTGGGGTTTGTCTCTTTCTGATAAGAGCTTGGAGGAAACGGAAATGATCAAACGGATTCAAGCGTGGCTGAGCCGTAAAGACAGGCAACAGTCAGTCGAGATTTCACCGGATAACATTCCCCGGCATGTGGCTGTGATTATGGATGGTAATGGACGCTGGGCTAAACGGCGCGGCTTACCGCGCGTTATGGGTCATCAAAACGGCATGAAGGCTGTCAAACGTGCTACGATCGCTGCAGACGAATTAGGTATTAAATACTTAACGATGTATGCGTTCTCGACAGAAAACTGGATACGCCCGAAAGAAGAAGTCGATTACTTGATGCGTTTGCCTGGGGAGTTTCTGGCGATTGAGCTTGATGAGCTAATCGAGAAGAATGTTCAAGTACGCATGATGGGTGACGCTGACGCTTTACCTTCATATACCCGTAAGGCTATGGAAGAGGCGGTAGCTCGAACAAAAGAGAATACTGGATTGATCTTAAATTTTGCTCTTAACTATGGTGGACGCAATGAAATAGAAGGCTGTATGCGCAGTTTAGGGAAAGATATCCAAGCTGGTATATTGTCGCCAGAAGAAATTACATCAGAGTTGATTAACAACAGACTATTAACTGCTGGTTTACCCGATCCTGATTTGTTGATACGAACAAGTGGAGAAATTCGGCTTAGCAATTTTATGTTATGGCAGATTGCCTATAGTGAATTGTGGTTTACTGATGTGTACTGGCCTGAGTTCGACAAAGAGCATTTGCATCAGGCCGTTGCTGAATATCAACGACGAACACGCCGTTATGGTGGACTGAAGTAGCTTGTTAGGAGATGGAACCTTTGAAGCAGCGATTGATTACCGGAATTGTTGCCGGAGTATTATTTTTAGGGTTATGTGTACTGGGAAACTGGCCGTATCAGGTTCTGCTTATTGCTATGGCTCTTATAGGTTTTTATGAATTTGTCAAAATGATAGGTATTCCTACGCTTTCCGGTACTACTTTTCTGGGTTACGCAGCTATTCTAAGCTTCATGATCCCATGGAATTTGCTTGGTGTTTCTGAGCCGCTGTCCTGGGAGCAAGGGATTTGGATTCTGCTGTTATTGTTCCTTCTGGTCACCGTTTTCACTAAAAATAAATTAGATATTCGAGTAACAGCCTTGCTGTTTACTGGTATTGTATACATTGGAATGGGCTTCTCTTATATGGCCGAGGCTCGTGCATCGGATGACGGACATGGTTTGTTCTGGACTTTTTTGCTCCTGTTCTGCATTTGGGGCAGTGATGCGGGGGCATATTTTGTAGGCAGAAGCTTTGGCAAGAACAAGCTCTGGCCGGCCATCAGTCCTAACAAAACGGTGGAAGGTGCTGTTGGCGGGGTACTGATCTCGATGCTTATTTCTATCGTGTTTGCGCTGCTTGCTCCTGAACACTTGGCGATAGGACGAGCATTGCTTATTGGGCTTTCTTGTGCGATATTAGGACAGCTTGGAGATCTTGTGCAGTCAGCTTATAAACGTGCGTATGGCATTAAAGACTCAGGTACACTTTTGCCAGGGCATGGCGGTATTCTTGATCGATGTGACAGCTGGATTATCGTATTTCCATTCGTACATATTGTAATGCTTATGCCTTACTATTAAACGAAGGGAGAGAGAGTATAACTATGAAAAAAATAAGTGTTCTAGGTTCGACGGGTTCGATCGGCACTCAGACTCTAGATGTCATCGCAATGCACCCAGACTCTTTTGAAGTAGATGGCTTGGCGGCCGGAACAAATACAGCATTATTACTGGAACAAGTTCGTCGTTTTAACCCGCGTAGAGTCTCTGTGGCAACGAAAGAGCTGGCAGATGAGATTAGATCCAGCCTACCTTCTGGTATAGAGCTTTACAGCGGGAATGAAGGGCTTGTTGAAGTGGCGGCTGGCGGCGATGCCGAAATGGTCGTAACGGCTGTTATGGGAAGCGTAGGGCTTCAATCAACACTAGCGGCAATTGAAGCCGGCAAACATATTGGACTCGCCAATAAGGAGACATTAGTAACGGCCGGACATTTGGTCACTGATCTTGCTAATCGTAAGGGAGTTAAGCTGTTGCCGATTGATAGTGAGCATTCAGCTATATATCAATGTCTCAATGGCGAGAATATCTCAGATATTGCCTACATCACTTTAACAGCATCCGGCGGCTCATTCCGTGACTTTACGCGTGATCAGCTTAAGGATGTGACGGTAGAAGATGCGCTTCGTCATCCGAATTGGAGCATGGGCGCGAAAATAACGATAGATTCTGCTACAATGGTGAACAAGGGCTTAGAGGTTATTGAAGCGCATTGGTTATTCGGTCTTCCGTATGAACAAGTGAATGTGCTGCTTCACCCGGAGAGCATCATTCACTCTTATGTTGAATTCCGTGACAGCAGTATTATTGCCCAGCTTGGCAATCCCGATATGCGTGTCCCGATTCAATATGCACTTACTTATCCAGATCGTTGGGAATCTCCGGCACAGCGTTTGTCGTTAGCTGAGATAGGACGTTTGACCTTCCGTGAAATGGACTTTGAACGTTACCCTGCACTGAAGCTAGCGATAGATTGCGGAAAAGCTGGTGGAACGGCGACTACTGCTTTCAACGCTGCGAACGAAATAGCAGTTGCTCGATTCTTAAGTCATGAGATCTCGTTCCTGCGTATTGAGGAGATTATCGGAGAAGTGCTAGATTGTCATAATAACGAGCATAATCCGAATCTGGAACAAATTGAATCCTGTGATAGACGTGTTCGAGAGCTGGCAGCTACGCTGTAGAACGTAGAAAGATCTCCTTTTAAAAATATAAGAAAGTATAAGTTTCACTTTATACATTATCCTTATATTTCTCGCGTAAACGCGTACCGTCTCCTTAAGGAACACTGATGGCGTTATTGCTTGACTGGAAATACTTACTTTGCCCTAAAAATAGGTTGGGACAGTTGATTCTCTTGTGCCTGATCGGAGAATAATGATAAATTAAGAGGACATACTTCGGTCTTACACCTAAAGGGGGATGATACGTTTGGAAATGGTTCAGGTCGTTTTTTTAACGGTGCTCATGTTTTTTGTACTTGTGACTGTACACGAATGGGGTCACTATTATTTTGCCAAACGCGCCGGTATTCTCGTGAGGGAATTTGCTATCGGTTTCGGTCCGAAACTGTTTTCTTATAAACGGAATGAGACTCAGTTCACTCTTCGCTTACTGCCTTTTGGCGGTTATGCCCGCATGGCTGGTGAAGATCCTGAGATTGTCGAGATTGGTTCTGGACAGACCATTGCGGTAAGGCTCGGACAAGACAATAAAGTTAAAAACATTTATCTGGATGCACTAGATACCCGTAGAAATGTTATCCGTGGTGAGGCGCTGAGTACCGATCTCGAAGATAAATTGCAGATTACCTTAGATGTGGACGGAGAAGTTACTACTTATGATGTCCATCCGCAAGCGATGATGATTAAAGGGACGCAACAGACACAAATTGCACCTAAAGATCGTCAATTCGGCAGCAAGACCGTGGGTCAGCGTGCGTTGGCTATCGTTGCGGGTCCTGTGATGAACTTTCTGTTAGCTTTTGTACTCTTCGCCATTCATTTGCAAATGGTCGGGATTCAAGTTGAAAATCCTACTTTTGTTAAGATTGGCGACGTCTCCGAAGGAATGCCGGCGCAAGAAGCAGGACTCCAAAAGGGCGACATCATTGTCTCCATCAATGGTGAGAAAATCGGTGCTGATTACCAAAAAATGATTAGCTTGACCTCGGAGTCCAAAGGTAAAGAAATGAACTGGACGCTGCAACGGGGAGAAGAAACCCTTAACGTTAAGCTAGTTCCTCGTAGTATGGAAGGACAAGAAGGCGGTAAAATAGGCATCACTCCTGAGCTACCTACTCGTAAAGCTGGTTTTGGCGAGACGATAACAGGTTCAGGAAAAGCTATGGTCGATACGACAGAAGCTATCTTTTTGGGCTTTAAACAATTGATCAATAAATTCAATATGGATGATATTGGAGGTCCGGTTCGTACGTTTGAGGTAACCGGTCAAATTGCTCAACAAGGTATTCAGTATCTTACATACTGGGCCGCTATTTTGAGTCTATATCTGGGGATATTTAACCTCTTGCCGATACCGGCACTCGATGGAAGCCGTCTGGCATTCCTAGGTGTTGAGGCACTGCGTGGCAAACCTGTGGATCCGGGTCATGAAGGCATGGTTCACTTTGTAGGTTTTGCACTGCTATTTTTATTAATGATTGCTGTTACGTATAATGATATTTTACGTTTGATCAGCGGCTAATTTTCTTCGGGAGGCATTCCATTACATGGCTAAAGATAAACAATTCGTTACGGAAATCACGCCGCAAAGCGAGGATTTCTCACGCTGGTATATTGATGTTATTAAAAAAGGAGACTTGATGGATTACTCTCCTGTTCGTGGCTGTATTGTATTTAAGCCAGAAGGCTATGAAATATGGGAGCATATTCAGGAGGAAATGAACCGTCGCCTCAAGGAAACTGGGCATCGAAACGCTTATTTTCCAGTGTTCATTCCAGAGAGTTTCTTTCAGAAGGAAAAGGATCATATTGAAGGCTTTAATCCAGAGCTGCCATGGGTAACAGAAGCGGGTGGTGACGTACTTGAGGAACGTCTCGCAGTTCGTCCTACTTCAGAGACCATGTTCGGCCACATGTACTCTAAATGGATTCAATCTTATCGTGACCTTCCTGTACTTATCAATCAATGGGCGAACGTGGTTCGTTGGGAGAAACGTACATTACCATTTATCCGCACGACTGAGTTTCTTTGGCAAGAAGGGCATACCGCGCATGAGAATGAAGCGGAAGCTCGCGAAGAAACTATGCGGATGCTGGATAACTACCGTGATTTTGTCGAGACCTATCTTGCCATTCCGGTTATTACTGGACAAAAGACACCTTCCGAGCGTTTTGCCGGTGCGGTAGATACGTATTCTATTGAAGCGATGATGAAGGATGGACGCGCTGTTCAGGCTGCTACTTCACATTACCTCGGCACCAAGTTTGCCACAGCTTTTGAGATTCAATATTTAAGCCGTGACAATAATTTGGAGTATGTACACACTACTTCATGGGGCTCAACCACTCGCTTGATTGGCTCCTTGATTATGGTACATGGAGATGACCGCGGTCTTGTTCTGCCGCCTAAGGTAGCTCCAACGCAAGTTATTATGATTCCTATCGGACCTCCTAAGACCCGCGAAGCTGTGATTGGGCGGACGGACGAGCTGTTCAAGGAATTGAAGAATGCTGGCGTTCGTGTACGTGTGGATGATCGTTCAGATGTTACTCCAGGCTGGAAGTTTAATGAATATGAAATGCGTGGAGTGCCAGTACGTTTGGAGCTTGGACCACGCGACATGGAGAATGGCGTCTGCGTTCTCGTCTCACGTGTCACCGGTGAGAAGAAGGTTATTCAACAGGAAAACCTCGTAGAAGAGGTTCAAACAATGCTTGAACAGGTTCACAACGAAATGTTCGAACGTGCCCTGAAATTCCGCGAGGACCACTTCTATTCTGTGGATTCCTTGGAGGAAATGAAGGCTTCGATGGATGAAAAACGTGGATTTGCTCTAGCTGGATGGTGTGGTTCCGAAGAATGCGAGTCCAAAGTTAAGGAAGAGACAGGTGCGGGTAGCCGCAATATTCCTTTTGATCCAGCGGAGACTAAGCAAGTCTGCATTTGCTGTGGCCAACCAGCCAAGCATACTGTGGTTTTTGCAAAGGCATATTAATCTTTAGGCACCGATCAACAGTCTTGTAGTATTTTAATTTAGCTTCTGGAGAGAGGAGTCGGCGGGCCGTAAGAACCCAATGCTTTTTGAAACCAGAAGCTTTTTAAAATATAAGAATTTATAGGAATTCGCTATAAATTATCCTTATATTTTTACGAGAAACAGTTATCGTCTTTAAAAGGCGACAACATCGTTTCTTCTTATCATATTGTACTTTCACTGTATATCATGGATAGTTTTAACTGGGTTATTAAAGGTGGGAGGAAAGCATGGAACAAAACCAGGAGAGAAGAAAAAGGTTCGAGCTCTTGATGAAGCAGGGTGAAATTCCGCCTGCAATCATGGATCCCTACTTTTTAGACGGGTATATAGAACGTGTTGAGATCAGTCGCGGCAACCGGGACTGGCAAATCGTTATTACGAAAGAAAGTCTGGTTCCAGCACAGGTATATCGGACATTTAGCCTTAGAATGCGGGAGAAGCTACAGCATATAGCTAAAGTAAGCTTTTTGTTCCTATATGATGAGAAGGTTAGTAGAGCGGAGCTTGTCCAAGAATATTGGGGACTGTTTCTGGAGTGGGTGCATCGGGAGATTCCATCGGTAAACGGCTGGCTGACCCGCTCCTCACAGGAGCTTAAAGAGGATACTTTAATGTTAACGATGAGTGATTCCACTTCGATGGAGCTGGCTCGCAAAAAAGGCATCGATGGAGCAATTATTAAATTTTATGATAAGTATTTCGGTCTCTCCTTAAAAGTTAAATTACTAATGGCGGAGAACGAAAATAATAATGTTGAAGCATTCGAAGAATTTCAGCAAAAGCTTCAGCAAGAACAACGCGAGATTGTTGAGCAGATGATGACTGCTGTGGAAACAGAAGCTCCTGCTGATGATAGCGATCCTAATGAAGTAATTAAGCTTCAAGTGGGGTATGAAATTAAGGAACAGGCTGTGCCGATTCTTGAAATTCAAGATGAAGAGAAGAAAATTACAATTCAGGGTACCATTTTTGGTCTGGATCGTAAGGAGCTTCGCAATGGCAGTACCTTGTTCACTTTCAGTCTGACCGATTTTACGGATTCTCTACAAATGAAGATGTTCGCGAAGACTAAAGATGATCTGAAGGTTATGAGTCAGCTAGCTAATGGCAAATGGGTAAGAGCACGCGGAAAAGTAGAATATGACCGTTTTATGCAGATTCCTGAGCTCGTGATGATCCCTTCGGATTTAACGGAAGTTAAGGCACCGCCTGCACGTAAAGATACTGCTCCTAAGAAACGGGTGGAATTCCACCTTCACACTACGATGAGTACGATGGATGCGGTCACTCCGATCACTACCTATGTCAAAACAGCTGCCCAGTGGGGTCATCCTGCGATTGCTATTTCTGATCATGGTGGCGTTCAGGCTTTTCCTGATGCAAACCATGCAGCTCATAAGCATAAGATAAAAATGATTTATGGTGTGGAAGCTAATGTTGTGAATGACTCTGTGAATATTGTCGAGAATGCTCAGCCTTTGGACTTGAAGACAGCTACCTATGTAGTGTTTGATATAGAAACCACGGGTTTATCGATTACCCGCAATAATATTACGGAGCTGGCGGCCATTAAAATGTGCGAAGGCAAAGAAGTAGACCGTTATTCTACTTTTGTTAATCCGCATGAGAAAATCCCTTATCATATTCAGCAATTGACCAATATTACGGATGAAATGGTAAAAGATGCTCCTGATCTTGAACCAGTACTGCGT
Source organism: Paenibacillus sp. FSL F4-0097 (assembly GCF_038593125.1). Lineage (NCBI taxonomy): Bacteria > Bacillati > Bacillota > Bacilli > Caryophanales > Paenibacillaceae > Paenibacillus > Paenibacillus sp. FSL F4-0097. The sequence goes on along the minus strand of NZ_CP151965.1, from coordinate 4,166,939 downwards.
AAGTTTGTTGAATTTGTGGGTGACAGTATCCTTGTAGCTCATAACGCCAGGTTTGATATGGGTTTTATTCAGGCCTCGTTACGTAAAATAGGTGAACCTGATCTTCCGAATCCATCTCTTGATACGCTTGAGCTCGCTCGCTTACTATATCCAAGCATGAAGAATCACAGGCTGAACACATTAGCCGATAAATATAAAGTTCTTCTGGAAAGCCATCACCGTGCGATTGATGATACCATAGCACTCGGCGGTATATTAACAGGATTGCTCGCAGATGCTGAAAAGATGAAGGGCATGACCCGCCTTGATCGACTAAACGATTATGTGGGTAATGATCTTTCGAACACAAGACCGTTCCACTGTAATATTTATGCACTTAATCAAATAGGCAAAAAAAATCTTTATAAGCTCATTTCCATGTCACATACGGAATATTTCAAACGTGTACCTTGTATTCCAAAATCCAAGCTGGAAGAGCATAGAGATGGACTGCTAGTGATTTCCGGTTGTGAACGTGGAGAGTTTTTTGAAGCAGTACTCAACAAAACGACTGAGGAAGCCATGGAGGTTGCTCATTTTTATGATGTGCTGGAGATTCAGCCATTGACCATGTACATGCACTTGGTGGACAAGGGTTTTGTAGCAGGCCCTGATGAGCTTCGCGATGTAGTCCGCAAGGTTTGCGAAATAGGGGAACAGTTAAATAAACCTGTTATCGCAACGGGGAATGTGCATTATCTTGAACCCCGGGACAAGCTGTATCGTGATATTACGATTAATGGGATCACAGGCTTTAGTCCGCTTAAAGACCAACGCAAACCGGATGCACACTTCCGCACAACGGATGAAATGCTGTCTGAATTCGAATTTCTCGGTGCTGAAAAAGCGATGGAAGTCGTTGTCACAAATACAGTTGAGCTGGCGGAGCGTTTTGAAGAACTGGAGCTATTTCCAGATAAGCTATTTACACCAATTATTGACGGGGCGGACGAAGAAATTCGCGAGACCTGCTACAATACAGCCAAATCCATTTACGGTGAAGAGCTGCCTGAAGTAGTTATTGCCCGTTTGGAGAAAGAGCTTGCACCGATTATTAAATACGGGTTCTCTGCCAACTATTTGATTTCTGAACGTCTCGTAAAAAAATCAAATCAGGATGGGTATCTCGTAGGCTCGCGGGGTTCCGTAGGTTCTTCTGTAGTCGCTACATTTCTTGGGATTTCAGAAGTTAATCCTTTGCCTGCGCATTATATTTGCCTAGATCCCGAGTGTCGCCATAGTGAATGGTTCCTGGACGGTAGTGTGCGGAGCGGATTCGATTTACCAGATAAAGTCTGCCCGGATTGCGGTCAGAAGCTCAAAGGTGAAGGCCAGGATATTCCGTTCGAGACCTTCCTTGGATTTAAAGGGGATAAAGTCCCCGATATCGACTTGAACTTCTCAGGGGAATATCAGCCGAATGCACATAACTTTACCAAAGAAATGTTTGGTGAGAAAAATGTATTCCGTGCCGGAACGATTGGTACCGTAGCTGAGAAGACAGCCTTCGGATTTGCAAAAAAATACGAAGAACTGCACCAGAAACGTTGGCGTGGAGCTGAAGTTGGCCGTCTGGCGGCTGGCTGTACAGGCGTTAAACGTAGTACGGGACAGCATCCGGGTGGTATAGTCGTTGTTCCAGACTATATGGAGGTAGAAGATATTACGCCAGTACAATTCCCGGCAGATGATGTCAATGCTGAATGGAAGACCACACACTTTGATTATCACGCTTTTGACGCGAATTTGCTGAAGCTTGATATTCTGGGTCATGATGATCCGACGATGATGCGGATGCTTCAGGATTTGACAGGTGTTGATCCAACTTCTATCCCGATGAATGATCCGAAAGTAATGAGCATGTTTAACTCTACAGATGCACTTGGAGTAAGACCTGACGAAATCAGATCACCGGTTGCGACCTATGGTGTGCCCGAAATGGGTACCAAGTTCGTACGTCAAATGCTTATTGAGTCGAAGCCGTCCAGCTTTGCTGACTTACTGCAAATATCAGGTTTGTCTCATGGTACTGGAGTTTGGCTTGGTAACGCTCAAGAGCTTATAAAGAATAACACGTGTAACATTAAGACCGTTATCGGTTGTCGTGATGACATCATGCTCTTCTTAATTTATAAAGCGGGAATGGATGCGAGCTTGGCCTTTAAAATTACCGAGAGTGTTCGTAAAGGTAAAGGTTTGTCTGACGAATGGATCGAGGAAATGAAAAAGTGCAAGGTCCCACAATGGTATATTGATTCTTGTCTGAAGATTCAATACATGTTCCCGAAGGCGCATGCTGCTGCATACGTAATTTCTGCAGTACGTACCGCCTACTTCAAGCTGTATCATCCTATTGAATATTATGCGACTTATTTCTCTGTACGTGCAGCAGATTTTGATATTGAATTGTGCTGTAAGGGGTATGAAGCCATCAACCGTCAGATCGTAGAAATCGAGCAAAAAGGATTTCAGGCTTTGCCTAAGGAAAAGGCTATGTTGCCTGTCCTTGAGATGGCTTTGGAGATGACGGCACGTGGGTTTACATTCAAAAACATTGATCTTTACCGCTCAGAAGCGAATAAGTTTATTGTTGATGACAAGAGTTTGATTCCTCCGTTTTCCGCATTAGCGGGAATTGGTGAGAATGCTGCTATCAACATAGCTGCTGCGAAAGATGCTGGAGAGTTCCTGTCTATTGAAGATTTCCAGCAGAAATCAAAGGCAAGTAAGACGGTTATTGAGCTGCTGACTGGCATGGGCTGCTTCCGCGGCTTACCGGAAAGCAATCAACTTTCCCTATTTTAAAGGCTTTAACAACACTTATTTCATGGCTAGAAAAGAGTGCTCCAAAGGGGGAGTCAAGGGCTAGCACTTGTCAGTCCAGTTTCCCTATGGTATAATTTCTTTGGTAATAATGAGATAAGTCCGTTGTGTAAAGAGTGGGGAAACCCACTCTTTATCTTTGGTATATAGCAAAAGACAAGTTCGTGGAGGTAATTTTCTTTTGAGCACACCCAAATCTAAAATTAAACAAACGGTAGAGCAGATGCTCGGGCCCTATCTCGACGACAATGGTTTCGAACTGGTGGACGTTGAATACGTGAAGGAAGGCTCCAATTGGTTTCTGCGTATATTCGTAGATAAAGAAGGCGGCATTGATATTGATGACTGCGGGATCATTAGCGAATATTTCAGTCAGAAGTTAGATGAGAATGATCCTATTCCTGAGGCATATTTCCTTGAGGTTTCCTCGCCGGGAGCAGAGCGTCCTCTCAAAAAAGCTGCGGATGTAGCTAAAGCGGTAGGTAAGGACGTGTATGTGACTGTTTATGAGCCGATTCAAGGACTCAAAGAATTTGAAGGTCGTTTGCTCTCGTTCGAGAACGAGGAACTGCTCATCTCCGCGGGCAAAAAAGAACATGCAGTACCGTACGCCAAGGTCGCAAGTGCGAGATTGGCCATTATTTTTTAACGTCTTGAAAGGGGGGCCGGAAATTCATGAGTATGGAGTTTATTGAAGCAATGAATGAGCTGGAGAGGGAGAGAGGCATCAGTAAAGATGTGCTGTTTGAAGCGATTGAAGCGGCGCTGATCTCTAGTTATAAACGTAATTTCAATGCAGCACAGAACGTGCGTGTTGACATGAATCGCAATACAGGTGTCATTAAAGTGTTTGCCCGCAAGTTAATTGTTGAGGAGGTCCTGGATACAAGGACTGAAATCTCATTGCCGGCAGCCAGAGAAATTAACCCGCATTTCCAGCTGGAAGATATCGCTGAGCTTGAAGTGACACCACGTGATTTTGGACGTATTGCCGCACAGACTGCTAAGCAGGTTGTAACTCAACGGATTCGCGAAGCAGAGCGTGGACTTATCTATAATGCTTTTATCGACAAAGAAGATGATATCGTTACTGGACTAGTTCAACGTCAAGATATGCGGAACATTTACATTGATCTTGGTAAAATCGAAGCGGTTCTTCCGCTTAGCGAATTGATGCCAGGTGAAAAGTTCAAACAAAGCGAACGCATCAAGGCTTATATCACAAAAGTTGAGAATACAACAAAAGGTCCGCAGATTATGCTCTCCCGCAGTCATCCTGGATTACTGAAGCGTCTGTTCGAGCTTGAAGTTCCTGAAATATTTGACGGTGTAGTTGAGATTCGTTCTGTAGCTCGTGAAGCTGGCTTCCGCTCGAAGATTGCTGTGTATTCCCGCAATCCAGAAGTAGATCCCGTTGGTTCTTGCGTAGGTCCAAGAGGCACACGCGTTCAGACCATCGTTACTGAGCTTCGCGGTGAGAAGATCGATATCGTCCGTTATTCTGATCTGGTGCAGGAATATGTTGCGAATGCACTAAGCCCTTCCAAGGTTCTTGAAGTTCAAGTCTTTGAAGCGGAGAAGATGGCGAGAGTTATCGTTCCTGACTATCAATTATCACTGGCTATCGGTATTAAAGGGCAAAATGCACGTCTTGCCGCTAAACTTACCGGCTGGAAGATTGATATCAAGAGTGAAACTCAAGCGGAGCAGGAATACGGCAGACCGAAATCTTCTATTGATGAAATGCATCAGGATTCCGTCTCCATAGATTAATTAACCTGCTTGACGGGAGGCGTTTGGTATGAAACAAAAAAAGGTGCCGCTGCGTAAATGCGTTGCTACCCAAGAGATGATGCCTAAAAAAGAGCTGATTCGTGTGGTAAGAACGCCTGAAGGTGAAGTGCTGATTGATCTGACGGGTAAGAAGTCAGGCCGTGGTGCTTACATATGCGGCAAGCTTGAATGCTTTCAGCTGGCACAAAAGAACAAAGCACTTGACCGTGCATTGAAATGTCAAGTGAGTCCTGAAATCTACGCCCAGCTAGCCCGGGAGTTTACATCCGTGGAAGAGCAGTTTCTAGCAGCAAAGGATAGTGAGGATAATGAGTAAGGCGCTTTCTTATTTAGGGCTTGCCATGAGAGCAGGCAAGATAGTCACCGGTGACGAGGCTGTACTCAAAGCTGTACGGTCTTCAGAGGCGAAGCTGGTCGTTCTGGCAGGTGACGCTTCAGATAATACCCAAAAAAAGTTCCGTGATAAATGCGGAACTTACGATATTCCACTAGTAATCGCATTTCACCGGGATGAACTCGGTGCAAGTATTGGTAAAGACCAGCGTGTAGTACTGGCCATTACGGATAAAGGATTCGCGGAAATGATCTCCAAGCAACTCGGAGATACTGTCGGAGGTGGATTTATTGACTAAAGAAGAGAACAAAGATAAATTGCGCGTGTACGAATACGCAAAGTCACTAAACATGAGCAGTAAAGAAATTATTACTATTCTGAAGCGTTTGAATGTCCCCGTGAATAATCATATGAGTGTCATGGAGAATGGATCCGTGAACAAAGTTGAACAGTTCTTTAAGGATATCAAATCAAACGCTGCAGCCAAGCGGGATACCGGCACCAGCAGCCGGCCGGTAACAACCGGTGCGGTAACAGCCGAACCTCAAAGTGCTCAGAATGCCAACAAAAATCAACAGGAAAAGCAGGTAGGTATGAACAGTAACCAAAACAACAACCAATCGACGACGTCCCCAAGGCCCCAAAGCGGACAAGATTCCCGCAGAACACAAACAGGTTCAACGCAGAATGCACGTCCGCAACAAAGCGGTGCTCCACGTACTAACAGTACTAGCAGTACTAGTAGCAGCCGCCCGCAAAGCAGCACTACCGGCGGCAATCGCCCACAAGGTAGCAATACCGGTGGCAGCCGTCCGCAAGGCAGTAATACTGGCGGCAACCGTCCACAAGGAAGCAACACAAGTGGCAGCCGTCCGCAAGGCAGCAATACTGGTGGTAGCCGCCCACAAGGCAGCAACACTGGTGGAAGCCGTCCACAAGGAAGCAACACAAGTGGCAGCCGTCCGCAAGGACAAAACAGTGCACCACGCACTGACAGCCGTCCACAAGGTCAATCTGGCACAGGCGGAGGTTTCACACGCGGTGATGACAGAGGTCCTAAAAAGAACACAACTGGTGGCAGACCGAATAATAATCAAAGACGTTTTGATGATGGTAAAGGTGGTAACTACCGCGGTCGTGGTGGTAAGAATGGTCGTGGCAAGAACCAGCCAATGGTACACCGCGAGAAGATCGATAACACACCTAAGAAAATCATCGTTCGTGGCAGCATGACCGTTGGTGAAACAGCGAAATTGCTTCACAAGGATGCTTCTGAAGTAATCAAAAAGCTGATTTCAATGGGTGTTATGGCTACCATCAACCAAGAACTTGATATCGACACCATTTTGCTACTCGCTGCTGAATTTGGCGTAGAAGTAGAAGTGAAGATTCCTGTTGATGAGGACAGCTTCGAAACAGTGGAAGAGAATGACAATGAAGAGGATCTTCAGACTCGTCCTCCAGTAGTTACTATTATGGGTCACGTTGACCATGGTAAAACTACACTGCTTGATGCTATTCGTTCGACAAATGTGACTCTAGGCGAAGCCGGCGGAATCACTCAGCACATCGGTGCTTATCAAGTCGAAATTAATCAAAAGAAAATCACGTTCCTTGATACACCTGGTCACGAAGCATTTACTGCTATGCGTGCTCGTGGTGCACAGGTTACGGATATGACAATTATCGTAGTTGCTGCTGATGACGGTGTTATGCCTCAGACCGTTGAAGCTATTGCACACGCTAAGGCTGCTGGACTTCCGATTATTGTCGCTGTTAATAAAATCGACAAGCCGGGCGCAGATCCTGATAAGGTGAAGCAAGAGCTTACAAGTTATGAACTTGTTCCTGAAGAGTGGGGTGGAGATACCATCTTCGTTAACCTCTCTGCGAAACAACGTATTAACTTGGAAGAACTGCTGGAAATGATCCTGCTCGTAGCTGAAGTTAATGAGTACAAAGCGAACCCTGACAAACGGGCACGCGGTACTGTTATAGAAGCTGAGCTTGATAAATCCCGTGGACCAGTTGCTCGTATACTCGTTCAGAACGGTACGTTGAAAGTCGGCGATGCCTTTGTAGCAGGTAACTGCTTCGGACGTGTACGTGCTATGGTCAATGATAAAGGTCGTAAGATTAAAGAAGCTGGACCATCTACTCCAGTAGAAATTACTGGTTTGACTGAGGTGCCACAAGCTGGCGATCCGTTTATGGCATTCGAAGACGAGCGTAAAGCCCGTGCGATTGCTGATAGACGTTCTACTTCCCAACGTCAATCTGAGCTGAATACGAACACCCGTGTAACTTTGGATGATCTGTTCCAGCACATTAAAGATGGCGAGATCAAAGACCTTAACGTGATTATCAAAGCTGACGTACAAGGTTCAGTCGAGGCGCTTAAAGGATCCTTGGCTAAGATCGAAGTGGAAGGCGTACGAGTGAAGATCATTCACAGCGGTGCTGGTGCGATTACTGAATCCGATATTACGCTTGCAGCAGCATCTAATGCTATCGTTATCGGCTTTAACGTTCGTCCAGACGCACAGACCAAAGCAGCTGCTGAGCAAGAAAAAGTAGATGTTCGTCTGCACAACATTATCTACAACGTAATTGAAGAAATCGAAAGTGCCATGAAAGGTATGCTCGATCCTATCTATAAAGAGAATGTTATCGGTCACGCTGAAGTTCGCAGCGTGTTCAAAATCAGCAAAGTGGGTACCATTGCAGGATGTATGGTTACTTCTGGTAAAATTACCCGTAATGCTGAAATGCGCTTGATCCGTAGCGGAATCGTAGTGTTCACAGGTAAGGTTGATACTTTGAAACGTTTCAAAGATGATGCCAAAGAAGTGGCGCAAGGTTATGAATGTGGCATAACTTTGGAACGCTATAATGACGTCCAAGAGGGCGACATTATCGAAGCGTTTCTTATGGAAACTGTAGAGCGCTAAGCGAAGAGGTGAATATAGATGTCTAAAATTAGAGCAGGACGAGTGGGCGAGCAGATCAAGAAAGAGCTTAGTCAACTTATCCAAAGCGGTCTGAAAGACCCTCGAATCGGTTTTGTAACTGTAACTGGCGTAGATGTGACTAACGATCTATCGCAAGCCAAGGTATACTTAAGCGTGTTCGGGGATGAAGAGCAGAAGGCAGACTCGCTTAAAGCGATTGAGAAAGCCAATGGTTTTCTTCGCTCAGAGCTTGGCAAGGCCATTCGCCTTCGGCATACACCGGAGCTGATCTTCAAGATCGACGAATCTGTCGCTTATGGCAGTCATATTGAGAAGCTTCTTGGAGAGCTTCATAAGAACGATTAGAAATAAGTGATTAAAGTGGGGTTCAAAATAGCGTTATGCTATTTTGAACAACCTTTAAAAAGGAGACGGCGAATGCAGAGCTATGAACAAAGTCTCCAGCAGACCCGTGAGTTTCTGCTGGAACACGACGATTACCTTGTAGTGTCGCATGTTCAGCCGGACGGAGATGCAGTCAGCTCCACCCTTGCGGTGGGCTGGCTTCTCTCATGTCTGGGCAAAAAATACACTATGCTGAATGAAGGACCGATCCCGAAGCGAATGGAATACCTATGGCATTCGGATGAAATCATCAATATGGCCTCTAGTGAACCGCCCCGTCAATACAGCAACGTCATCTGTGTGGATTGTGCGGATTTTCAGCGAGTAGGGCTGACAAACCGCTATTTTGCGAATGAGGCTCTTATCCTGAACATTGATCACCATCCAACAAATAACGGTTATGGATTCGTTAATTTAATCAAACCGGATGCAGCTGCGACAGCGGAAATATTGTTCGACCTGCTGAAGACATTCGAGATCGAATGGGATATTGATATCGCCACAGCTATATATACGGGTCTGTTAACAGATACCGGTGGTTTTCGTTATACCAACACATCACCAAAAGTAATGGCAACTGTATCTGAGCTATTATCCCTTGGAGTTAACGGTCCTGAACTCGCTGAGACATTGCTTGAAGAAATGACGCTGCCACAGGTTAAAATATTAAATAAAGCCTTAAATACGCTGGAATTATCTCCTGAAGGAGATATTGCCTGGCTATATGTTACACCCGAGCATATGATCGAATGTGCTGCTGCTAATGAAGATTTGGAAGGAATCGTAAACTACCCTCGTAATATTCGGGGCGTGGAAGTAGGCATTCTTTTTAAAGTTATTCACGAACATGCGGTCAAGGTTAGTCTACGTTCTGCAGGTAAAGTAGACGTGGCTGCATTGGCGCAAACGTTTGGAGGCGGCGGTCATACCCGTGCTGCAGGTGCGCGTATAGAAGCTACGCTTGAAGAGGCAATAGCTCAGGTGCTTGAGGAGGTAAGACGTCATTTATGAGTGAACTAGAAGGTGTTCTGGCGGTTTATAAACCGGCAGGCTTCACTTCACATGATGTTGTAGCCAAGGCACGTCGTATTCTCGGCATGAAACGGATTGGTCATACGGGGACACTAGATCCCCAAGTGACTGGTGTATTGCCGCTTTGTCTGGGACGTGCGACTCGCGTTGTGGAGTATATTCAGGAGCTGCCCAAAGAATATGTGGCAACACTGAGACTGGGGATGTCCAGTGATACTGAAGACTTAACTGGAACCATTACGGAAACTGTAGATGAGGTTCATGTAACTGAGGAAGAGATTCTTGCAGTGCTTGCCTCTTTCAAAGGTGTAATTTCTCAGGTTCCTCCCATGTACTCTGCGGTGAAAGTGGATGGCAAACGTCTTTATGAATTGGCTAGAGAAGGCAAGACCGTTGAACGAAAAAGTCGTGAAGTAGAGATTTATGAAATCGAAATGACGGATATGACTTGGGAAGGTAATCATCCCGACATCACTTTCCGGGTATTATGCTCCAAAGGCACGTATATTCGAACACTTTGTGTTGATATCGGTCGTGCGCTTGGACTGCCGGGTGTAATGGTGAAGCTGGAGAGAACAATGTCGGCAGGAATTTCTGCCAGCCATTGTTTATCCCTTGAGGATATTGCCGCGCACAAGGAAGCCGGAACATTAGAAGATCATTTAATCGCTGCTGATGAGGCAATTTCGCATTTGCCTAAGCATACCGTTATGGATGAGAAGAAGAAGGCAGCACTGCAGGGTCAACGTTTGTCTTCGCGGTTCATTGCTCCAGAAGTGAAGACAGCAGGTCAAATTCGGCTATACGATCTTCAGGGATTGTTTCTTGGCATTTATGAGCTGGAAGAGACAGGTGCTATTGCCCCAGTAAAAGTGTTTGCACAAGCTTAAATCAATTTTACCAAGTGAATTGTAGGTGAGAAACAGCGTGAGAACCGTAACGTTAACCTATCCGATGTCGCCGGAGACTGCTGCCGAATGGGCACAACCTCAAGTGGCTGCTCTAGGGCAGTTTGACGGCCTGCATCGTGGACATGCCAGTGTCATTACATCCGCTGTGGCCTTAGCCCGTAAACAAGGTGTGCCGGCTGCAGTCCTTACATTTCATCCTCATCCCAAAGATGTTATGGGTAAGGGGGATTATGAAGGGTACTTGACGCCACCCTTTGAAAAGCAAGAGATTCTTGCCAGCATGGGTGTAGATATCCTGTATGTTATTGAATTTAATGAGCAGCTTTCCCGGGTTAGTCCACAGAATTTTGTCTCTGTTATGCTTTTGCCGCTACATATTGTAACTGCAGTTGTTGGCTTTGACTTTCGCTTTGGCTACCAAGGTGAAGGCGATGTTGAGATGCTTCGTAAGCTGGGTGAAGGTGTTATGAATGTGGAAGTTGCTCCTCCTTTTCTGCTTGAAGGCGAAAAGGTTAGCAGCTCCGGCATTCGCAAAAGTCTCCAAAATGGAGATCTGGGACTGGCAAACTCCTGGTTCGGACGTTGCTATCATCTGCGTGGTGAAGTGGGGCATGGTGAGAAGAGAGGCCGCACAATTGGTTTTCCAACTGCCAATTTGAAGCTCAGTGATCATTTTGTCATTCCGACCAAAGGTGTATATGCGGTTCGAGTCTTTTATAAGGATAAAGTTCTGTACGGGGTTATGAATGTGGGCGTTAAACCAACCTTTCATGAGGGTGTGTTGACTCCGAGCTTTGAGGTACATCTGTTTGACTTCGAGGGTGACCTGTATGATCAAGAGCTTAAGGTAGAATTTGTATCTTACATTCGTCCAGAACGGAAGTTTGACTCCATTGGGGCATTGATTACTCAGATTGGCGAGGATGCAGAAACCGCGAAGAAGATTCTGGAGTATAATTTATAGTCATCCCGGACAAGCCGTTTACTTTTGTTAATGGAGATGCTATACTAAGTAACGTTGCTGGCTTACAGCATCATAACCTTAGCTTGGTTGCACGTTCTCACCGACGGTGACGAGGCTAGTGGCGATTATATTGAAGGAGGTGAACAGGATGGCATTAACTCAAGAACGTAAACATCAATTGATCGACGAGCACAAAACTCACGAATCCGATACTGGATCCCCTGAGGTGCAAGTTGCTATCCTAACGGAGAACATCGTTAATTTGACTGACCACTTGCGTACGCACAAGAAAGATCATCACTCCCGTCGCGGATTGTTGAAAATGGTTGGACAACGTCGTAAACTTCTGGCGTATTTGAAAAACAAAGACATCAGACGTTACAGCGCCCTGATCGAAAGACTGGGATTGCGTCGTTAATTTTCCATAAGATTACTCTTAAAGCAGCCTGGTTGTATACCGTATGTCCTTCTCGGAGCGACAGCGGGACAGCTGGGTTGCTTTTTGAAAATTTAGGGAAAACTTAATATTAGGATCGATGAGATTATTCGCAAAAACGGCGGCTTTACTTTTCAGTAAGGCCCAGCCGTTTCTTCTTATATGCATACAGAATAGGTAGCCTCCCTTTGGGACAAGCCTTTCCAATTCATTTAGATCGATATGTGAACCTGCTATTTTAGACTGCGGGTCTACTACTATTCAAGGAGGTATTTATGGAAAAACGTGTAGAAATGCAGCTGGGTGGAAGACGCCTTGTGCTGGAAACGGGCCGCCTGGCTAAACAAGCAAATGCAGCTGTTATGGTGCGTTACGGGGATACTTCGGTATTATGTACCGTTACGGCTTCGAAAGAGCCTAAGGATCTGGATTTTTTCCCGCTTACAGTCAACTATGAGGAAAGATTATATGCGGTAGGTAAAATTCCTGGCGGATTTATTAAACGGGAAGGTAGACCGAGTGAGAAAGCGATTCTGTCAAGCCGTTTGACAGACCGTCCAATCAGACCACTGTTCCCTGAAGGATTTCGTAACGATGTTCAGGTGTTGAACATGGTAATGAGTGTGGATCAGGACTGCGCACCAGATATTGCTGCTATGATCGGTACTTCAGCTGCACTTAGTATTTCCGATGTGCCTTTTGATGGACCAATCGGCGGCGTTGCTGTAGGTCGGATTAATGGAGAGTTTGTGATCAATCCGGATATGTCTCAGCAAGCAATCAGTGATGTTTATGTAGTGGTTGCTGGAACGAAGGATGCAATCATGATGGTTGAAGCAGAAGCGAACGAAGTGACGGAAGATGTGATGCTCGAAGCGATTATGTTCGGTCATGATGAAATCCGCAAGATCGTTGCAACCATTGAAGAACTGGTTAAAGTGGCTGGTAAAGAAAAAATGGCTGTGAAGCTGCATACAGTGAATGCTGACGTGAATACTGAGGTCCGTGCATTTGCTGAGGCTCGTCTGGTGGAAGCCGTTAAAATAGCTGAAAAACATGCGCGTCAGGAAGCGATTGATGTCGTTAATGATGAAGCGGTTGCGTATTTCGTAGAGAAGTACATAGAAGCACCGGAGCTTCTGAAAGATGTTAAAGAAGTCCTACATGATATCGTGAAGGATGAAGTAAGACGTCTAATCACACATGATAAGGTTCGTCCAGATGGACGTAAACTTGATGAAATCCGTCCGATTGAATGTGATACAAGTCTGTTACCGCGTACACACGGTTCCGGTCTGTTTACACGTGGACAAACACAAATCCTTAGCGTTTGTACCCTTGGAGCACTAGGTGATGTGCAAATTCTCGACGGAATCGATCCTACTGAAACGAAACGTTTCATGCACCATTACAACTTCCCACCGTTCAGCGTAGGGGAAGCTCGTCCGCTTAGAGCACCAGGACGCCGTGAAATCGGTCATGGAGCACTTGGAGAACGTGCATTATCCAAGGTTATACCTAGTGAAACTGAATTCCCGTACACGATTCGTCTAGTATCAGAAGCGATTGAATCTAACGGTTCTACTTCCCAGGCAAGTATCTGTGCCAGCATTCTGGCTATGATGGACGCTGGTGTGCCAATCAAAGCACCGGTAGCCGGAGTAGCAATGGGTCTGATCAAAGACGGAGAGCATGTCTCCATCCTGACGGATATTCAAGGTATGGAAGATCACCTCGGAGATATGGACTTCAAGGTAGCTGGTACAGCAGAAGGTGTTACAGCTATTCAAATGGACATTAAGATTGCCGGTATCGACCGCAACATTCTTCAGGATGCACTTCAGCAGGCTAAAGAAGGCCGTCTGTTCATCTTGGACAAAATGAATGAAGCGATCTCTGCGCCAAGACCTAATCTGTCCAAATATGCTCCGAAAATTATTATTATCAACATCAATCCGGACAAAATCCGTGATGTTATCGGTGCTGGTGGTAAGATTATCAATAAAATTATTGAAGAAACCGGCGTAAAAATCGACATCGAACAAGATGGCCGTGTCTTTATCGGTTCTTCAGATGAAGAGATGATCCAAAAGGCACGTTCGATTATCGAAGGACTAGTGCGTGAAGTACAAGTCGGAGAAATCTATGTGGGTACAGTTAGACGTATTGAGAAATTCGGAGCATTTGTTGAACTAATTCCGGGTAAAGACGGATTGGTACACATTTCCCAATTATCCACTGAGCGCGTAGCTAAGGTTGAAGATGTTGTAGCTGTCGGGGATACAATTACCGTTAAAGTTACCGAAATCGACCAACAAGGCCGGGTTAACCTGTCGCGTAAAGCGGTATTGACTTCGGAAACTGGAGCTAAAGCTTAAGTTTCAATTGTAGAGGTACCTTTTCTAAAGTACCTAATAGCATAATAAAAGGAGACAGAAGCGATTGCGTTCTGGCTCTTTTTTTATATGAAATAAAGTAAAGTGCATCACTATCACGCCTCTTGCCTCTGTTCTTATGACATAAATTCCTCTCTTGTCTCATAGATTGGGACAAAGTGTCTTTGTATTCGTGTGGAACGGACTACAAGTCGTTTCTGCCGGGGAGGAAGTCGTCATGAAGACGGAAAAAGTGGCTTTAGTGATTGCTTGTATTGCGATCGTGATAGGAATTGGCAGCACTCAGGGACCGGTAAAGGACATGCTTGCGCAATTGAAGCCGCAGGATGACCTAGCTGTGTGGAAGGATATTTCTAAGCCGGAGAACAATGATCTTCGGACACGGATTGAGACCGCCGCAGCCAAACTTAATGCCCCTCCAGTGAATGCCGTGGTTGATCGGGTATGGAAGGCGATTCCGGGTTATAACGGACTTGAGATTGATGTAGAGAGTACATATCGGAATGCTCTTTTGGCGCCAAAAGAACCTATAAAATTTATGTATCGGCAGATTGAACCACAGATATCACTGAATCAACTGGGAGCTGAACCCATATATCGTGGGAATCCGGCCAAACCGATGGTATCGTTGATGATTAATGTGGCGTGGGGAAATGAGTACATTGTGCCAATGTTGGATGTTTTGGATGAAGAGAACGTTAAAGTTACGTTTTTTCTGGATGGGAGCTGGCTGAGTAAAAATCCGGAGCTGGCTAAAGAAATGCTAAAACGTGGTCATGAGATGGAGAATCATGCTTATACCCACCCTAATATGAGTACTTTAAGTCGTGCGCGAGCTACTGTAGAAATTGAGAAGACACAAAAGCTGTTAAAGGAATCGCTTGGAGTCACTAATAAATGGTTCGCACCCCCTTCTGGTGATTTCGATCAGGAGACAGTAGAAATTGCCAGCAGTTTAGGGCTCAAGACCGTACTATGGACCGTGGATACCGTGGATTGGCGTAATCCTTCTCCTGAATCTGTAGTTGCCAAAATCACAAGCAAAGCGGAACCAGGCACTCTAGTCTTAATGCATCCCACAGCCTCATCCTCCAAAGCTCTGAGGGCCATGATACGTGGAATCAAAGCAAAAGGGTTGCAGTTAGGTACAGTTAGTCAAACGCTCTCAGCAGAGCGGCTGATCCCCTCTAATGTTGAGTGAGAGCTGTATTTCTGGTAGGATTATAGGCACGTGTAATTAAATTAGATAGAACATGGCTATTTGCCAGGAGGACTTGAAGTGGAAAAAATAGTGTTATCCAATGGTTTACGAGTGGTAATGGAGAAAATCCCGACTGGCCGGTCCGTTTCTTTCGGAATCTGGGTAAAGACAGGCTCTCGGAATGAACACCCTGGAAACAACGGGATATCCCATTTTGTAGAACATATGCTTTTTAAAGGTACGGATCGGTACAGCGCCAAGGATATTGCTGAGCAGTTTGACGCCATCGGGGGCAATGTAAATGCGTTTACCTCAAAGGAATATACATGTTATTATGCTAAAGTACTGGATGAGCATCTGCCCATCGCTGTAGATGTATTAGCGGATATGTTCTTCCGTTCACGGATGGACGCTGAAGAGCTGGAGAAAGAAAAGAATGTCATCCTTGAGGAAATCTCCATGTGCGAAGACACGCCGGATGATCTTGTACATGATTTGATGTGTGCTGCTGCCTACAAGGACCATCCGCTAGCGTATTCCATCCTTGGCTTGAAGGAACGGCTGATGGAGATGAAGCCGGATGATCTTCGGGCGTATATGAAGGAACAATACACGATTGAGAATACGGTTATAAGTGTAGCCGGCAACATTAGTGATGGATTGATCGAACTGCTGGAACAGCATTTTGGTTCTTTTGATAATCATGGTACAAGTGCGCCGCTGACTCCACCAGATTACTATGGAGAACTCTTATTTCACCGCAAGAAAACAGAGCAGAATCACATCTGTCTTTCCTTGCCTGGCGTACGTTCTGGCGATCCCTTGCAATATGCTATGGTGCTGATCAATAATGCCGTAGGCGGAGGGATGAGCTCCCGTATGTTCCAGGAAATTCGTGAAAAACGCGGATTAGCTTATTCGGTGTATTCCTATCACAGCTCCCAGGCAGATTCTGGTCTGTTTACGGTCTATGCCGGTACAGCGCCCAAGCAAACAAAAGATGTCATGGAGTTAATCAAGGAAATGATGTACGAACTTGCTACCAACGGCCTCAGTGAAGATGAGCTGAGAAAAGGCAAGGAGCAGCTTAAAGGCAGTCTCATTCTTAGTCTCGAAAGCACTAGCAGCCGAATGAACCGTATCGGAAAAAATGAACTTATGCTCGGAAGACATAATACATTGGACGATATGATCGCCAAAATTCAGCTAGTGACGATGGACAATATCAACAGTGTGCTGGACCATATGTTCGCGGAGCCGCTTTCTTTAGCGATGGTAGGCTCATCAGATAAAGCTATTGCAAATGTTAGGAGAGATGATCTTGTCTTATTACGTACAAATCAATAAACTTACTGGAAACGAGGATGTAAATCTTCCTTGTAAAATGTCGGAGCAAGCTTCCGGTTATGATCTTTATGCTGCAGTTGCGGGTGAAATTGTACTTGCACCAGGAGAGCGTGCTTTAATTCCAACAGGGATTTCACTGGCTATGCCAGAGGGGCTTGAAGCGCAGATCCGTCCGCGTAGTGGACTGGCCTTGAAGCACGGGATTACCTGCTTGAATACACCTGGAACTATAGACGCTGATTACCGCGGAGAGATCAAAGTACTCTTGATCAATCTGGGGCAGGAGCCGTTTGCTATCGCTCGCAATGAGCGGATTGCCCAAATGGTATTTCAAGCTGTTCCAGTGGTTAATTTGGTGGAAGTGGAAGAGTTGTCCGAAACACAACGCGGAGCCGGAGGCTTTGGTCATACTGGCAAATAAGATTGTTGATATAATTCATTTAAAAAGCTTACGAATTCATGCCCAAGGCATGATTCGTGAGCTTTTTTTGTTATGCAGAGTTAATTATCAAAAACATTATTTTCTTCGATTGTTATGCAGATAGCATTTTATAAAGTGCTATCTGCTACTCCAACTACATCCGATTTCCCCATCGAATAAACTCAGCATTTTCATTGGCGCTCTGCCACAACTCTAACCCTACCGTCAAATTAAAAACGAAGCCCCTATCGGACCTCAGCGCTCTTATTAACAACAAATCTTCTTAATTTGGCTGTTTTCGGACCCCAGTGTCACTATTGGATCAAAAACACCTGATATCGAACCTGTTTATGTCGAATAAGAGCTCTCCAGTCCGAAACTCCTCCTAAAAGACAAAAAATACACAAATAGTTGCATCTCGGTCCGTAACTCATCAGCCGTAAGCCATCTGCTCATCAGCCATCAGCCATGCGTGCCGGGGATTTCATTTCCGCTCTTCACCCATTAACTATGCCCAGCATAAGATGCTTTATAGTCGATAGTGTATGTTGAAAGGAGCGTCATCCCTATGCTTACTGGCGTCAGGATCGTGTTCCTGGGCGGGGACGCGAGACAGCTTGAAGTGATTCGGAAATGTGTGGAATTGGATGCGACGGTAAGCGCTGCCGGGTTCGATAAGTGGGAGACCCCTAGCCCAGGGGTGAGCCTGGAACAATTGACGGTAGAGCTGCTAAGTAATGCAGATGTATTAGTGTTGCCTACGGTAGGCTGTGATGATGAAGGAAATATTAGTGCTCTATTTTCTTCTGAGCGTTTAACGATTCTGGAGGAGCATTTCACTGCGCTGCCATCCGATTGTTTAGTGTATACCGGTATGGCTAAAAGTTACTTGCGCGGGATGTGTACCAAGCACTCACTAAAGTTAATCGAACTGCTTAATCGTGATGATGTGGCTATTTACAACTCTATCCCGACAGCGGAGGGAGCGCTGGTAATGGCCATTCAGAACACGGATTTTACGATTCACAGCTCGAAATCAATGGTGCTTGGTTTAGGTAGAACTGGATTTACAATGGCTCGAAGTCTACAGGGACTGGGGGCTAGTGTAAAGGTTGGTGTCAGAAAACAAGAACATTATGCACGTGCTGAGGAAATGGGCTGGAAGCCTTTTATGACCAGTGAGCTGCTGCTTCACGTACCGGATGTGGATCTTATATTTAATACGATACCAAGTATGATCATCACCGCTCAGGTGCTCTCGCGGCTTGCGCCGCATTGCGTAATTATTGATCTGGCATCTGCACCAGGCGGTTGTGACTTTCGTTATGCTGAAAAACGTGGGATTAAGGCGATGCTGGCTCCAGGACTCCCTGGCATTGTAGCTCCAAAAAGCGCTGGGATTATTATGGCAAATGCGCTGGTACAGTCGATTTCGGACGAGGCTTTAATCAAGGGGGACGAATAAAATGGATTGGCACGGAAAAACAGTAGGGTATGCGATCACTGGATCTCATTGCACTTTTGCTGAGGTAATGCCACAAATTCAGCGCTTCGTAGACGGGGGAGCAAACGTAGTACCTATAGTTTCAGCATCTGTACTAGGAACAGACACCCGCTTTGGGACATCGCAAAATTGGTTAAAACAGTTGAAAGATATAACAGGGAATGATATCATTTCTACAATTGTTGAAGCGGAGCCGCTGGGTCCTTCCAAGCTGCTGGATGTGCTGACAATAGCACCTTGCACAGGAAATACAACGAGTAAACTGGCTAATGCCATGACGGATAGTCCCGTGCTAATGGCCGCTAAATCGCAGATGCGCAACGGACGTCCACTAGTTCTAGCGATATCTACAAATGATGGATTGGGCCTAAATGCCGCAAATATTGCTAAGCTTCTGGTGGCTAAACATATTTATTTTGTACCATTCGGTCAAGATAACCCTGAGGGTAAACCTAACTCGCTCGTGGCACGCATGGATCTTATCCCGGAAGCTTGCTATGCCGCTTTGCAAGGTAAACAACTACAGCCGATGATCATCGAACGGTTTCATTCAGCATAGAAAATTAACAGAGCTCGGCTGATTTTGTTGTGGACAATAAAAGGGGAGATGCACCAAATGAGCAATGAGAAGTGCCAAGATAACGTAGTGGAAACAGCTAAGTTCATTGCTATCAAAAAAATATAAGCAATATTGCTACCGTCCTCAGGTTCGAGGGCGGTACAGCCATTTAACAACTTACTTAACGAATAAGCTCACGTACCGTAATCTTTTCACGAATGATTAGTGTGTTTGCTTTGATAATAATGGGGGAATTATACATGGGTATTCTGGTACAAAAATTCGGAGGAACATCGCTATCCACACCGCAAGCTAGAGAACACGTAATCCGCAATGTCAAAAGAGAGCTGGCAAGTGGCTACAGTCTTGTTATTGTTGTATCGGCCATGGGCCGTCGCGGAGAGCCTTACGCAACAGACACTTTGCTGGATTGGGCCGTGCAGAACGGAGATGCACTTCCTGACCGGGAAAAAGATCTCCTGATGTGCTGCGGTGAAATTATTTCAGCTACTACTCTATGTGGGCTGTTGGAGAATGAAGGTATCGCTTCTACAGTATTAACGGGAGCTCAGGCAGGATTTCTGACAGACAGCAACTATGGCAATGCCAGAATTCTGGATGTACGTCCGGAACGCATTCTCCGTGAGCTGCGTGAGGATAAAGTGGTTATTGTTACCGGGTTCCAGGGCCAGACTGAAGCGGGTGATTTAACAACTTTAGGCCGTGGCGGTAGTGATACCTCTGCTACAGCACTTGGTGCTGCTCTTCATGCTGATATGGTGGATATTTATACGGATGTTAACGGGATACTTACAGCTGATCCACGGATCGTTGAAGATGCTAAGCCATTAACTTACGTTAGTTATACTGAAATTTGCAATATGGCTCATCAGGGAGCAAAAGTCATTCATCCACGTGCGGTTGAGATTGCTATGCAGGCACAGATTCCAGTTCGTGTTCGTTCAACCTTTTCAGAAGCTGAAGGTACGCTGGTTACGAATCCAGAAGGATTTAACGATATCCAAGCAGGGGGTATTGTGGATCGATTCGTTACAGGGATTGCTTATGTCAGCAATGTTACACAGATTTCTGTAGAATGCCCGGACGGTAACGGAACCGGAGTGCAATTGCAAATCTTTAAGAGTATGGCAGATAACGGGATAAGCGTTGATTTTATTAATGTAACACCTACGGAAGCTCTTTATACGGTTTTTGATGACAAATCAGAGAAGGCTATTTCTGCTCTGCAACAGCTGGGTTTGCGACCTAAGAGTTTATCGGGTTGTGCCAAAGTTTCTGTTATCGGGGGCGGAATTAACGGTGTGCCTGGTATTATGGCGCGCATCGTTGAGGCGCTTAGCTCGCAAAACATTCAAATTCTACAATCCGCGGATTCGAATACAACGATATGGGTGCTTGTGAAAAAAGAAGATATGGTGCAGTCCTTGCGTTCGCTGCATGCTATGTTTGAATTGCACCGCTGACAGGGAGGAATTCAAAGTGGATTTCGGAAGATTAATAACAGCCATGGTAACCCCTTTTGATGGGGATGGAGAAATCAACTGGGATGTAACTTCACAGCTTGTCGATTATTTAATTGAGGTACAGAAATCAGAGGCTTTGGTTGTCTGCGGAACGACAGGGGAATCGCCTACGTTAAGCGATGAGGAAAAGCTGCAGCTGTTTTCTTTTGTGCTGGAAAAGGCGAATGGACGTTGTAAAGTTATTGCTGGAACTGGCAGCAATAACACGAAACATTCCATTCATCTGACGAAGGAAGCAGAGAAAATAGGTGTAGATGGAGTGCTTTTGGTCGTTCCTTATTATAATAAACCGAATCAGGAAGGTCTTTATCAGCATTTTTCCACGATTGCTTCAGAGACTTCATTACCAGTGATTCTATATAATGTTCCAGGTCGAACAGGTGTAAGTATGAGCGTGGCCACTACCCTGCGACTTGCTGAGATTCCGAACATCATTGCTACGAAAGAATGCGCGTCTGTGGATCAGGTAACACTTATTGCCTCTGCTTGTTCAGATGATTTCCGTGTATATACAGGTGATGATGCCTCGGGTCTTGCCAGTCTGGCTGTTGGTGGATACGGAATTATAAGTGTATCTAGCCATGTGGTTGGTGCGCAGATGTCAGAAATGATTTACGCTTATTCCTCCGGCAATGTTCAGCTTGCTGGAGAGATTCATCGCCAGCTGTTCCCGATTTTTAAAGGAATGTTTGAATGCCCACAACCGCTGCCCAATCCATCAGCAGTAAAATATGCTTTAGGACTCAAGGGGATCCCTGTGGGCGGAGTCAGATTGCCACTTATTTCGCCAACGGAAGCGGAAGCGGCTTTTATTGAAGGTCTATTTCACTAAGAATTAATCATTGATGATGAACGTTCTAAACCGGCTACTCTATTGGGGGAGCCGGTTTTTGCATTTATATTTTTTTTCTGAAATATTGAGGCGAATTTAAGGAAAGAATTTGGATACGAGGCGGATGACTTGTCTTTTGCCAAAAAAATCATGTATAATGATCTTAAGTGACTGGGTGCGGTTAAAATTAAATATGCGGTAATCTTCCGTCAATGTAATACATTGTGAGACAGGATAGGTCCCAAGATGAGTCTGTTTAAATAAATGACATGTCTTCGCGCGAGGGGCGCGACGGTGAATTTTGACGGCGTTTGTCCGCTTCAATATGAACTTTACTGCCCGGAATCGGGAGCTTTCGCATTGCGCATTTTACAGATTTCAGGAATTTCCTTGTTGATTGGAAGTTATTAGCTGTTTGAAGAATGTGTTCAGCGCCGCTGAAATAATCGAAGTTCGATATTTACCAATAAAAGTATGACGTCCAACATCATAGGAGGGTTAGATTCATTTGTCCAAAAAAAACAACAACGATAAATTGACGATTTTCGCATTGGGCGGAGTCGGAGAAATCGGGAAAAACATGTATGTTATTCAATACGGAGCTGACATTGTAGTCGTGGATTCGGGACTCAAGTTTCCGGAAGAGGATATGCTCGGTATTGACATCGTAATTCCTGATATCTCGTATTTGACAGAGAACCGTGACAAGGTAAGAGGTATTGTGCTTACTCACGGACACGAGGATCACATCGGTGGTCTGCCTTATGTCCTGAAGAATTTGAATGTTCCAGTCTATGGAACAAGATTAACTTTAGGCCTTGTAGAGAACAAATTGAAGGAAGCGAACCTGCTGGGTGACACCAAACGGATTCTGATCAACGAAGATTCAGAAATTCAATTGGGGAACTCACTTAAGGTAACTTTCTTTAGAACCAATCACAGCATTCCTGATTCCGTGGGTGTATGCATTGAGACTCCGGAAGGAAATGTTGTTCATACGGGCGATTTCAAATTTGACCACACCCCAGTCAACGGTCAATTTGCAAATCTGCATCGGATGGCAGAGATTGGCCAAAAGGGCGTGCTTGCTCTTTTGTCGGATAGTACGAATGCTGAGAAACCAGGCTTTACCCCTTCTGAGAAGAATGTCGGTATTGTGCTGGAAGATATTTTCCGCAAAGCTGAGCAACGTGTCGTTGTAGCAACTTTTGCTTCCAATGTGCACCGTATTCAGCAAGTGGTTAATGCAGCAGAATCCACGGGTCGTAAGATTACAGTAATTGGCCGTAGTATGGTTAACGTTGTATCCATCGCTTCTGAGCTTGGGTATCTGAACGTACCTGACGGTATGCTGATCGAACCAGAAGAAATGAATAGAATGGCAGCTAATCGTGTCGTTGTTCTTTGCACAGGCAGCCAAGGCGAGCCAATGTCTGCATTGACACGTATGGCGCGTTCCAGTCATCGTAAAGTAGATATCCTGCCAGGCGATACCGTTATTATTGCGGCAACACCTGTACCAGGTAATGAGAAATATGTAGGCCGTACCATCGATGAATTGTTCCGTCTTGGCGCTGATGTGATTTACAGCGGTTCCAACTCCGGCGTTCACGTATCCGGTCACGGTAGCCAAGAAGAACTTAAGCTTATGCTCAACCTCATGAAGCCGAAATTCTTCATTCCGATCCACGGTGAATTCCGCATGCAACGCAAACATGCTTTGCTGGCAGAATCCGTTGGCGTAGATCCACAGAACATTTTCATCACTGAAATCGGTGAAATTGTTGAGATCCAAGGCGGTGCCGCTCGTAAAGCTGGTAAAGTAACGGCTGGTAACGTATTGATTGACGGACTAGGTGTAGGCGATGTGGGTAACATTGTATTGCGTGACCGTAAGCTGCTGTCTCAAGACGGTATCTTGGTTGTCGTGGTTACACTTAGCAAACAGAATGGTGCCATTGTTTCTGGACCTGACATCATTTCACGTGGTTTCGTTTATGTTCGGGAGTCCGAAGGACTGCTCGACGAAGCTAACCGAATTGTATCCAGTACATTGCAACGCCTGATGAGTGAAAAAGTAAATGAGTGGGCGTCCCTTAAAACAAGCGTAAAAGATTCGCTGGGCCGTTTCTTATATGAACAAACGCGCCGCAGACCGATGATTTTGCCAATTATCATGGAAGTGTAAGGAGAGTTTCTCCTTCAAAGAATATATAGCTAGGGCTGAGCCCCTTTTCCCCGGAAATATTGGACGGTTTCCTCGGGAGAAGGGGTTTTTGCATGTCATAATTACTTCATAAGCTGAAAATTGCATAAGGCAGCACCCTGAAATGTCATACTAAGGATTGTTAGTAAGGCAACAGCAGACTAGAGCTGCATATGACAAGGGAGAGCTGCGAAGATGAACTACATCGAAGGATCACATGGAGCAAAAAATGAGGAAGTTGTCCCAGGAGAAACTAATCCGAATCCTAATGAAAATATGCCGCCCACTGCAATGGGAGCGATTAAGGAGCTTGGACAAACGGTAGTCCCAAGTGGAGAGCCTGATATTTTTTGCTTAACGATTATTGGTCAGATTGAAGGACATATTGTAATGCCTCCACAGAACAAAACAACAAAGTATGAGCATATCATTCCACAGCTGGTGGCTGCTGAGCAGAATAAAAACATCAAAGGTCTGCTTATCATTTTAAATACGGTAGGTGGAGATGTAGAAGCGGGATTAGCAATCGCGGAAATGATTGCATCCCTCTCCAAGCCAACGGTAACCGTGGTCATTGGAGGCGGGCATAGTATCGGGGTGCCGATTGCAGTTTCCTCCACTTATTCGATTATTGCCGAAAGTGCAACGATGACGATTCATCCGATTCGTATGAATGGTTTAGTGATCGGAGTGCCGCAAACGTTCGAGTATATGGAGAAAATGCAGGAACGTGTCGTTAAATTTGTGACTTCCCATTCGCGTATTTCTGAAGAACAGTTCCGTGATCTCATGTTTAAGACAGGTGAGCTCAATCGTGATATCGGGACGGCTGTGGGGGGCTTGGATGCCGTTAAATATGGCCTTATGGATGAGGTCGGCGGGATCGGAGCGGCTCTAGCGCATCTCAACCGAATGATCGGCGGGGATTTCTCTGCATCGACTCCAGGAGGGATTACGCAATGACACTGTACACAGTAGTTGCAATGGAACAGGTGTGGGAGGGGGCATTTAACAATTATGCAACAACCCGAGAAGTGAGTGTGCAGGGCATGCTGATGCAGGTTGAACCGATGGAGGAAGGGCGTGCGCGGATCGTGAGATTATTGGATTGTCCACTGAACCGTTATCTAGATCCGGCGTTCTCTCCAGGTTCGATAATTACAATAACATAAAGATTCAATTTCTGACAAAAGAGAACATAGGTACGCCACGCCATTATATGGTATAATGTTGTTCCGGGGGTGGCTGGCGTGGCTAAACGAAAAAAGAAGAAGAAAAAAGCGCTGCTCGGCAGCGTTTTAAAATATGAAATATATGGAATTTTATTAATAACTATTTCCGTCATTGCACTGTCTGGTGAAGCAGCCGTAGGGCGCTCACTTTCAAGTATGGCGGGTTACTTATTAGGGAGATTTTATTTTGTGTTGCCGCTTGTCGGCATTTTTTATGGACTCATGGTTATGATCCATCGAAGATGGCCTTCCTCGTGGAACAGCAGGCATACTGGCGTGCTTCTGCTTCTGTTGTCAATGTGCCTTATGAGCACAATATCTGCAATGGAGCAGAAGCTTGGCCCGTTGTCTTTGTTACATCCTGGCAATGTAATGACACAAATACATAATGATCTTTCGGGATCACTTTCACCTGGCTCGAACGACAGCAATGTCTATATGCTGGGTAAGGATATAAGCGGAGGTTACATCGGCGGGTTGGAGTATGCAGCGCTGTTATGGCTTTTTGGCAGTCTGGGCGCTAAGCTGCTTATGATCGTCATGCTGGCGATCAGCTTTATGCTAATTACCAACTTGTCATATGTGGAGATTTTTACGCTTTTGCGAGTGCGCTCGGTTAAGTTTGTGGAGGGGATTCGTCTCCATGCTGCAAATCGCCCGAAGGCGGTCCCAGTAGCGGCGAGACCATCTAGAGCCGCTGCTCCAGCTAAAGCTCGGCAGGTGAAGCAGCCTGTCTATGATGACGAGGATGAAGAAGACGAAGACGATCGGTATCTGCCTAATCGCAAACAACCCGTCCTTTTGAAAAAAATATCTGGCTGGTTCTCAGGCTCCACGCGTTCACAGGTGGAAGCAGATCCTGAGGATGACGATCAGGGTCCAATTGTGACAAGTGCTTCGAGCGGTCCGATTATTTCGGGATTAACACCAGATAGCCGTGTAATTCCATTAGAGGATATCGATCATGATTTTGACGATGCGGATCTGGATATTGAACCTGTGACGCCTATTATTCGAGATTTCTTTGAACATATCCGTTCAGAAGGTTTAAACGAAGAAGATCGGGAAGAGTGGAGTGAATTCTCACCCGCAGCTCGTGGTGAAGCAGCTAAACCTGCTGTAGCCGGAGCTAATGCCGTTAAGCAGCAGGCTACGGATGAGTCTGAGGAGAATGTAAGTATTGACTTGGAAGGCCTGCTAGGTGCTTCTCCAGATGGAGAGATTATTCCCGCTCCTCCAGCACCACCGCCACCGAAGCCATATAAGCTGCCATCGTTCCGTCTTTTAGCCAAACCTAACAATGGTGGCAAAGCTGGAGATCAGAATGATTATATGCAGACAGCCCGTAAATTAGAAGCAACACTTGAAAGCTTTGGGGTACGAGCTAAAGTGCTGGAGGTAGTAAGAGGCCCAGCTGTTACAAGATATGAGATACAACCGGATATTGGGGTTAAGGTTAGCCGTATTGTAAATCTGACGGATGACATTGCCCTTGCACTTGCAGCCAAAGACATTCGGATGGAAGCACCGATTCCGGGTAAATCTGCGATCGGGATAGAAGTTCCGAACTCTGAAGTGTCTATTGTTACCATGCGCGAAGTTATGGAAACACAGATTTTTCAGGAGGCTGAATCCAGATTATCGATTGCTTTTGGCCGTGATATTTCCGGCCAGACCATTATCGGCAATCTGGCTAAGATGCCCCATTTATTGGTGGCCGGTGCAACTGGCTCCGGTAAATCAGTCTGTATCAACGGGATTATAACAAGCATCTTATACAAAGCTAAACCTGATGAGGTCAAATTCCTCATGGTCGATCCTAAGATGGTCGAGCTGAATGTGTATAACGGAATTCCCCATCTTTTGGCTCCGGTTGTCACAGATCCAAAGCGGGCAAGCCTAGCCTTGAAGAAGATCGTAGTCGAAATGGAGAAGCGTTATGAGCTATTCTCCAAATCGGGAACACGGAATATGGAAGGTTATAATAAGCTAATGGCTGAGAATCCAGCGGCTATTCTACCGTATATCGTTGTTATTGTGGACGAGCTTGCGGATTTGATGATGGTTGCAGCCAATGATGTTGAGGATGCGATTTGCCGACTTGCACAAATGGCGCGGGCGGCAGGGATTCATCTAATTATCGCTACACAACGTCCTTCAGTAGATGTCATCACAGGTTTAATTAAAGCTAATATTCCATCCCGGATCGCTTTTGGCGTATCGTCCAATGTGGATTCACGTACCATTCTGGATATGCCCGGTGCAGAGAAGTTGTTAGGCCGAGGTGATATGTTGTTCTTACCAATGGGCGCATCTAAGCCTATTCGTGTACAGGGAGCTTTTATGAGTGACCAAGAAGTAGAGACTATTGTTCAATATGTCAGCAGTCAAGGTGAAGCCGAATACGATGAGTCCATCGTTCCTGAAGTGGATGATACAATCACTGAGGATCAGGAGCCACAGGATGAATTATACGAGCAAGCCGTACAAATTGTACTAGAGGCTAAGCAGGCTTCAGTGTCGCTGCTGCAGCGTCGTATGCGGGTCGGTTATACCCGTGCAGCCCGGTTGATTGACTCTATGGAGGCTCGTGGGGTCATCGGTCCTTACGAGGGCAGCAAGCCGCGTGAGGTGCTGATGTCACTTGAGCAATATCAGCATAACAAGATCAGCTCCTAAGCTGTAGAAGCCCGTTGAAACCTTCAATAGACAGTAAAAGAGATGGCCACTTTATGAAGTGGACCATCTCTTTTTTTGTATCCTGAGTACTTATTTGACTCTTGGCGCAGCAAGCAAAGCTTCAACAATATAATCCAGTTGCACATTTAGAGAATAGATATCACTGTAATAACCTAAGCCAAAATCGATCTCCATCAAACGGCCTTCTTTCACGGCAGGGATATTGTTCCAAATTGGGTTTTGGGTCAGATCAGCCATACCATCATAAGAGGAGCGGAAGATATAGTCACCACTGTATTTGCCAAGGACTTCAAAGGATACGGATTCCCCATCCGCACCAGTCGCCGTATCTATTTCCTGTTGAATGATGTCCGGCGCCTTCATGCCTAAATATTCATAAATGATTTGTGAACCACGTCCGAATTGTTTGCTCGCTACAACAGCCATGCTGTTGTCTTTTCCACCTTCCATGATGGATATTGTGTGATCAAGAATACCAGCTTCTTGCAGCTTTTGTTTGCTGTCCTCAACTTTTTTATGGAAATCAGTAAATAATTCTTTTGCTTGATCTTCTTTGCCTACGACTTGTCCAATAAAGGACACCCGTTCTTCTGTTGACATTTTTTCATACGGAACTAAGACTGTTGGCGCAATTTGGTGAAGGGCTTCATAAGTTTCCTCTGACGGCACAATGATAAGATCGGGATTAAGAGCAAGGATTGCTTCAGGGCTAGCCTCAAACCAGGTGCCAAGCTTTTGCACATCTTTTAGCTCATCTTCAAATGCTGCACCCTCGGATACATCGGATACACCTATAGGTTTAATGCCGAGAGCCAGTACATCACCGAGCAAATAAAGAACTACAACTCTTTGTGGACTAGCGGGAACGGCAATGTCTCCTTTAACTGTGGAAATTATCCGGGTTTGTGCTTCGACAGCAGCTTTGTCTGTATTTGCCCCTGTACTTGTTTCTGCTGAGGGGGTGGGTTTCCCATTGCTTGATGCATTTGAATTTGTGGTTCCCGTGGAACAAGCGCTTAACACTATGGTAAAGCATAATAACAGGGTGAGCAGTAATGATGGTTTGGCATTTCTAAACATTGGTAATTCCCCTTCTCCGTTATATTGATAATGATTATCATAATCAATATAACGGAGAGGTTGTGTTCGGGCAATGTCAATTTGTGCACCTTGAGATGGCATATCACGCCAACTGGAGTGGGTGATAACTTTATTTTTGTATCGGACAGGGGAGATTCCGTAATATTTTTTAAACATTTTTCCTAGATAATAGCCATCAGGATAACCTACTGCAATTGCGATGTCATGCAAGCTAGCCTCTGTGTTCAGGAGCAATATTTTCGATTTTTCCATGCGGATGTTGATTAAGTACTGAGCAGGGCTAGTCTGCAGCTGTGTTCTGAATAATCTGGATAATGTTCTAGGGCTGCTGTTTACCGCTTTAGCTAATTTTTCAAGAGAGAAGGTTTCCTTATAATAAGTCTGCATATAGCGAATTGCTTGATCTAGCGGATCAGGTTGAATTAACTGTGTTTCCAGCGTATGCAGCTACCTAAGCATCTCATAAATCCATTGATAAAAAAGTGTTTTGACATGCAGCCGATCCAAAAGCCCTGTTTTGCCCCAATCAGTAAACATGTTCTCCATCTTATCAAATAAGGGCAGTGGACTAGTAGGCGTGAATCCATATTGGAGATTAAAGGGATTATTATGTTCCATGATTGCTTTTAGATTGTTGCGTGAGGCGAGTGAAAGGTTTGCTTTATATAAAATTAAGTAATACTCCAGTAGTTCCTCCGTGCGTAAAAATTGAATGTTCATTCCTTTTCCACCATGAAGGATATGAAAGTTGCTGATCTCGTGCGGGACCTCGTCAATTAGTATTTCGGCCTTGCCGTTTATGATCAACAAGAATGCACTTGAGGGCAGCTGATAATGTGAATTCAGATCACCTGATCGTTGAAAAGTATGGCGTATATCAATAATTTCTATTAATGCGTGGTTCCACAATAACATGTGGTCCTTTAAATTCATGATTAATATCAACTCCAACGTTTTCTTATTTCGATTATAGTTGATAATCATTCTCAATTACAATGAAATGCTATTACTTCTTTTTTAGTAATGCATAGGATGTCCTGACAGTCGTCATAATAACTTTAGCCATTCATGCAGAACTCACAAAAGAAAGGTAGAGCGAACCCCTATGAAGAAACATAAGTTGTGGATCTTTGCTTCTTTAACCCTTGCACTTGCTGCCGCACCGTTTGCAGGAATGTTGCTCCAGGGTAATGGCATAGTACAGACCAAGCAAAGTGCTGCTGCGTCATTTGTCCATGAACTAAATCATCCTGAAGAAGAGGCCTTGCCTGCCTTCAGCACGACTCCGATTAAACTCGGTTCTTCTGGTCAGGATGTTTATGAGTTGCAAGGACGTTTAAAACATCTGGGCTTTTATGAAGGGAAAATAGACAGTCAGTTTGGTCCGAAAACGAAAAATTCAGTAACGTGGTTTCAATGGAAGTTTGGAATGAAGTCTGATGGCATCGTAGGCGCTAAGACTAAGTTGAAATTGTATAACGCAACTAAGAACTGGAAGCCGACAGAGTCGGCTTCAGCAACCGGAAATAATACAGCAAACAACAACACCGGTAACAAAACAAATACAACCAATAATTCGGATTCAGCGTCTCTGTCTTCAGGGAATACGATGGGATTATCAGAAAATGATCTCAAAATTATGGCTAATGCCGTCTATGGTGAATCAAGAGGTGAACCTTTCGAAGGTCAAGTTGCTGTTGCTGCAGTAATCTTGAACCGGGTAAAATCTCCGAGCTTTCCTAATACACCGTCTGGCGTTATTTTTCAGCCGGGAGCTTTTACAGCTGTAGCTGACGGGCAGATTTATTTAGAGCCAAATGAGCAGGCACGAAAAGCAGTGCAGCAAGCGCTGAATGGCTGGGACCCTTCGGGTGGATGTTTGTATTATTTCAACCCTAAAACGGCGACCTCCAAATGGATTTGGACTCGTCCACAGGTCAAGACTATCGGCCAGCATATTTTCTGTATGTAGATAAGTAAAGAAGTAAATCCAGAGAGCAACCGGGAAGAGGCATCCGGTTGCTTCCTTACTTTGGAATGGTTTAGAATGGTTATTAATTCATAAACATGTTAATGAGCAACTATCCACGCGGTAAAGGAGTTTTGGACTTGACTAATAATGTATTTCAGCATGGCAACGTTGCAGGTATGCGTATTCACGTGATGCCTACCAAGGCGTTCAAGACCTACGCCATCTCACTTTATGCCGGCGTCCCACTTAATGAGGATATGGTCACCCCTACAGCACTTGCTCCATTTGTGCTCCGCAGAGGTACCGCTTCTTATCCAGAGACTACTCAATTCCGCGAGCGTTTGGAGGAGCTGTATGGCGCTGGATTTGGTTTTGATATTTATAAAAGAGGCGATTATCAGATTGTTCAGTTTCGCATGGACACCATTAATGACTCCTTCGTGCAGAGTCAGGAGAGCTTGCTTGAACAATCCTTTGCTTTTCTAGGAGAAGTCCTGACCCGTCCATTGGTCGAGGATGGAAGCTTCCGTCCTTCCTATGTTGCAACAGAGCGTGAAACAGTGCGCAAGAAGCTGGAATCTATCGTAAATGATAAGATTCGTTATGCAGCGGAGCGCTGTATCGAAGAAATGTGCCGTAACGAGCCCTATCGTCTTCATCCACTGGGTCAAAGAGCGGATTTGGACCGGATTACCCCAAAAAGTTTGTACGAATCCTATAATTCATGGCTGGATGGAGCTATTTTGGATCTCTATGTAGTGGGAGATACGACTACTGAGGAAGTTGAAAAGCTTGTGCAGCATCACTTCGGACGCATTCAGTCGGAGGTGGGCTTATATAGCTCCAAGTTTGTCCCAGTATCCGTTAGCGAGGTAAGGACGGTAGAGGAGAAGCTGGATGTCAGTCAGGGCAAGTTGAACATGGGTCTGCGCACATCAATTACGTATAAGGACGATACATATGCGTCCGCACTTATGTACAACGGAATATTAGGAGGGTATCCACACTCCAAACTCTTCGTCAATGTACGGGAGAAGGCCAGTCTTGCATATTATGCATCTTCACGCTATGACGGTCACAAGGGGATTGGAACGATACAATCAGGCATCGAAACGCAAAATTACAACAAAGCTGTTGAAATTATAGAGAAACAATTGGAAGAGATGAAAGCTGGCAACATCAGTGATCTGGAGTTAAGCCAGACCAAAGCCATGATCCGCAATCAGCTTTCCGAGATTCCGGATTCTGCTTTTGAGATGATCTCTTACGACTTCAACCGCCAGTTGTCAGGAAAAGAACGGACAGCGGATCAGCTGCTAGAAGAGGTGGAACAAATCGGTGCAGGGGAAGTAAAAGCCGCAGCGGAGACCTTTCAGCTGGATACGATTTATTTCTTGACAGGGAAGGAGGAATAGAGATGGAACAGATTCAATACGACAGACTTCAAGAGACCCTTTATCATGAGGTGATGGATAATGGGCTTCAGGTTTATGTATTGCCAAAACCAACATTCAAAAAAACTTACGCCACATTTGCAACTAAATACGGTTCTGTAGATAACCATTTTCATGTCGCAGGTGGAGAAGAGACCACTGTTCCTGATGGTATAGCTCACTTTTTGGAGCACAAAATGTTTGAAGAGCCAGAAGGCGATATTTTTGCCACTTTTGCCTCAAATGGAGCTTCAGCTAACGCTTTTACAAGTTTCGATCAGACGGTTTATCTTTTCTCGGCAACAGAAAACATAGAGACCAACCTTAGTACACTCGTTGATTTTGTGCAACGACCTTATTTTACGGATGAGAATGTAGAAAAGGAAAAAGGGATCATTGGTCAAGAAATCAATATGTATGCAGATAATCCAGACTGGCGTGTGTACTTTGGCCTTATTGAGGCGATGTATTCGAAACATCCGGTTCGGATTGATATTGCTGGAACTATAGAATCAATTAGTACGATTACGAAAGAAACACTGTACACTTGTTACAACTCTTTTTATCATCCCAGCAATATGCTGTTGTTCGTAGTAGGTGGTGTGGATCCGGAGAAGGTATTCTCCTTGATTCGCAGCAATCAGCAGGGGAAATCTTATGGTAAACAAGGTGAGATTAAGCGTATTTTTGAAGAGGAGCCGGAACAAGTCGCTACGAAGCGCTTGGAAAGTAAACTCGCCGTTTCGATGCCTAAGATTATGTTTGGATTTAAGGAAAAAGTTGATGGTCTTACAGGTGAAGCTGCGCTTAAGCGTGATCTGGCCACTAAGCTTATGCTTGATTTGCTGGTTGGCAGCAGCACAGCGTTGTACCAAAAGCTCTATGATGAAGAACTGATCTCTGACAGCTTTGGTCATGAATTTAATAGTTCAGAACAATATGCTTTTTCAGCTATGGGTGGAGATACCAAGGACCCTGATTTGCTTCTAAAACGAATAAAAGAAGAAGTGGATCAGATCTTAAAGTCTGGCTTTGCTGAGAAGGATTTCGAGCGGGCACGGAAAAAGAAAATAGGCGGATATTTGCGCATGCTGAACTCCCCTGAAAGTATCGCACATGAATTTACACGTTACCAATTCCGCGGTGGTGACCTGTTTGAAGTTCTGCCTATTTACGAATCGATTACTTTAGCTGAAGTGAATGAGCGTTTACATGCCCATGTAAATTGGGAGCAGCTCGCTGTTTCACTAGTGGTGAGTCCTTAAATGGCGCTTTTGGGAGAGAGCAACAAACCATTAGGAGAAATGACAGTTCTGGTGACAGGGGGCAGCGGGGGAATCGGTGGCGCCATTGCAGAACGGTTTGCCTCTGTGGGCATGAATATTGTTATACACTACAAGCACTCACATGAAGCTGCTAATGATGTCGCTCGGCGTTGTATGGCCCTTGGAGCAAAGGTAATGACTGTAAATGCGGATATGAAGGATCGCAGTCAGATTGTACGAATGGCGGAGAAGCTTGAAAGCAATGGAATGCAGCCGGATATCCTTGTTAACAATGCCGGTAAATCTCATTACGGGATGCTCGCTGATGTGAGCGAAGAGGAATGGGACGATATTATGGCCATTAACTTGAAAGGTACCTTTATGTGCAGCCAGATTTTTATGCCGTACATGGTATCCCAGCGTTATGGTCGAATCATCAACGTTTCTTCCGTGTGGGGAATATCGGGAGCCTCTTGTGAGGTCGCTTATTCAGCTAGTAAAGGCGGAGTAAATGCTTTTACTAAGGCGTTAGCCAAAGAATTAGCACCTTCTGGCGTAACTGTGAACGCGGTAGCTCCAGGAGCGGTTAATACGAATATGTTGTCTAACCTACAGGAGGATGAGGTCCGGATGCTGGAGGATGAGATTCCGGCGGGACGTTTGGCTACTCCGAACGAAATCTCCTCATTGATTTACTTTTTGGCACTGCCAGAATCCGGGTATATTACTGGGCAGATCATTAGCCCTAACGGTGGCTGGATTACGTAATGCTTAACTTGGAGAAAAGCTCCAGCATAAGAAGCTATCGTCTGAGACATATTATAAGTGTTGTTTTTTAATCTCTCGTAAGGCGGCTTACAGCCTGTATGCAGGTGTTCGACCGTAAACATGAAGGAGGATTTAAGATGACACAAGACGATAGCGTAATCAAAAATTTTGACACCTGGAAGAAATTCTTAGGTAAACGGGTTGTACAGGCAGAGAAACTTGGGATGAGTCAAGACACAATCTCAAAGCTGGCTTTTGAAATCGGGGAATTCCTTGATGAAAAAGTGGATCCAGCAAACACTCAAAACCGTGCGATCAAAGAGCTATGGGATGTCGGCAACGATGAAGAAAAGCAAACGATTGCTAAACTCATGGTCAAGTTGGCGAAAGACAACGCCTAAGCTTGCGGAAAAGCTCCCCCTGTGGGAGCTTTTCTGCAATTATTACAGGACTGACCTTGCCTTTCATTTTTATTTTATATATCATTAACATGACCCGTGTAAAAGACCGCTTTGCCGGGGCAGCTTTTTTTGCTGTATTGGCAAAGGGTAGGGAAAAGGAATCTATGAGGTGTACAAGTGGAATATAAACAGTGGTATATGGAATACAAGATTCACAAGAACAGACCCGGTCTGCTTGGTGATATCGCTTCAATGTTAGGGATGCTGGAAGTTAACATTCTGACGATTAATGGAGTTGAAGGAAAAACTCGCGGAATGTTGCTGGAGACCAATGATGATGAGAAAATTATGCTGATGGGCGAAATGCTCAAAAAAGTTGATAATATTACAGTTTCAGCTCTGCGGTCTCCTAGGCTCGTGGACAAGCTGGCTGTGCGCCATGGGCGATATATTGAACGGGATTCAGATGATCGGAAGACGTTTCGTTTCACCCGCGATGAGTTAGGTCTATTGGTTGATTTTCTCGGTGAGCTGTTTAAAAAAGATGGGAATCAGGTTATAGGACTGCGTGGTATGCCCCGTGTAGGAAAGACGGAATCCATTATAGCTGGCAGTGTCTGTGCTATGAAACGCTGGACATTTGTCTCGTCCACACTGTTGCGGCAGACGGTGCGGAGTCAATTGGCTGAAGATGAGATGAACCCACATAATGTATTTATTATTGATGGTATAGTTAGTACGATCCGCTCTAATGAGAAACATTATAATTTATTACAAAATGTTATGAGCATGCCAAGCACAAAGGTTATAGAGCATCCAGATATTTTCGTACGCGAATCTGAGTACAGTTATGATGACTTTGATATTATTATTGAGCTGCGGAATAATCCAACTGAAGAAATCTTGTACGAGTCGTTTACGACGAGCTACAGTGATGATTTATAGAACACAAACAATGAAGAATACACTTCCGAGCATGTTTATTTATAAAGCTGGTTAAGGAAGTTTACATTCATAGAACTTACAGGAGGTGATGGTATGTCGGAACTGGGCCGGCAATTGAAAGAGGCACGTCTGCAAAAAGGGATGAGTCTTGACGATGTCCAGGAAGTAACAAAAATTCGCAAAAAGTATTTGGAAGCCATCGAGTCTGGAGACTACAAGGTGCTTCCAGGAAGTTTTTATGTGAGGGCGTTTATCAAAACGTATGCAGAAGCAGTAGGCATGAGTCCTGACGAACTGCTCGAGGAGCATGGGAACGTACCTGCACCACCCGCAGACACGACCATGGAGACGGTGATTCAAAAGCGCAGCCGTAGACCCGAAACCGAACGGAATGCAAAATGGCTGCCAACGGTGCTAATGTGGACATTCCCTATATTGATTATTGTAGTGATTTACATTTATGCTTCTAGTTTAAACAAAGCAGACCCTGATCAAGTTGATCAAACAAATATCACCAATAATGTGCAGGATCCTAATACAGCACAAACTTCTCCACCCGCATCAGGAGGCGGTGTTGTAGCGCCTACTTCCTCGGCAGGTGCTGAAGCAACTACAGAGCCAACTACGGAGCCTACGCCAACACCGACACCAACGCCGACTCCTCAATCTATCACGGTTACACCAGATGGGAAGTCAGGCAAAACAACGAAATTTAAGGTCACAGCTCCTGCCGGAAGCGAAGTTAAGGTTGAGATTGTTGCATCCGGAGTAAGCTGGCTTGAAGTTTACAAAGGCGAGAACTCTAAAGGTGAAAAACTCTCCTTCGGAAATACAGCTGCAGGAGAAACTATGAGCTTCGTTCTTGGTAGTGAGGGCATGTATATTAAGTCTGGGTATTCCCCAGCAACTGAGATTACCGTAAATGGTCAAGTAATCACGGATGAGAAGACTTCTTCACGTCTCCTGCTTAATCTTGACGACGGTTCTGGAAGTGAAGGTACCCAAAGTGAAGGGACAGGCGAATAACAAATAGGATGTATAGACTTTGGCTTTAGGGAGAACATAAGACTGTTTTCAGTTTTAGCCAAAGTGAGGTGTACATCTTATGACAGTTAGCTGGATTGTAGCTGGCCTTGGGGTTGTTGTCAGTCTCATCGGATACTATTTGACACCAGGTGCTTGGGGATACGGAATTCTCGGATTCGGTATTGCACATATTGTGCTAGGAATTCTGGATATGTTTCGTAATCCGGTCCGAAGCAGATAGAAGCTGTAGAAATGAACGTCTCCAACGGCGTACTTCCGGTGGAGACGTGTTTCTACCCTTTGAACCAAACTCACTCGAAGGAAAAGCTCCACTTAGTGGGGCTGTTTTCTATGTCGGGTGAGCTACATAATGATTTATCCAAAATTAGACTTAATAGTACCATTCTCTTATAATAGTAGCAGACTAATTGTATAAAGGACGTGGAGTTTAATGAGTTCAGAATGTTCATTTGATATTGTATCCAAAATGGATATGCAGGAGTTAACGAATGCTATTCACCAAACAGAGAAAGAGATCGACAACCGCTTTGATTTTAAGAACAGCAAAAGCAGTCTGAAGATGGAGAAAGACGCACTTATAATCGCCTCTGAAGACGAATATAAGCTAAACGCTGTTATTGATATTTTACAATCAAAGATGGTGAAAAGAGGCATTACCCTAAAGAATCTGGACTTCGGTAAAGTAGAACCGGCTTCCCTGGGATCTGTACGTCAACGTTTAGGGCTTAAGCAAGGCATTGATCAGGAGAATGCGAAAAAGATTAATATTCTGATCCGTGATTCAAAATTAAAGGTGAAGAGCCAGATCCAAGGGGATCAAATTCGTGTAACCGGCAAGAGCCGCGATGATTTGCAGCAGATTATTCAGATTTTGCGTAAAGCTGATTTGCCACTGGATCTACAATTCATGAACATGAAATAGAATTTTGTGCCCCGCAGTGCTTATTAGCGCTAACAACGCGGGGTGCTTTCTGTTTTTTTGACACCTATTTATTGCTATAATATACTTGCTTAAGTAGAAATGGATTAGCCTGTTTTAGGCAATTTGTATGAACGATTTAGGGGAGGAAAACTTCAGTGAATTTGCCCAACCGCATCACGCTAGCTCGTATTTGCCTGATCCCGATTATGATGTTTTTTTTACTGGTGGATTTCAGTTTTTATCCAGAACCGATACATTGGGGCTCGTTTCAGCTATCTGTTAATCATTTGGTAGCAGCTGTAATCTTTTTGCTTGCGGCCAGCACGGATGGAATAGACGGCTACATTGCTAGGAAATATAATATGGTCACCAATCTCGGTAAACTCCTTGATCCACTTGCGGACAAACTGCTGGTATCTGCAGTTCTGATTTCACTTGTGGAACTGGGCAGATGCGATTCATGGATTGCTATTGTAATCATTAGTCGTGAGTTTGCAGTCACCGGACTTCGCCAGATTGCATTGCTAGAGGGAAAAGTGGTTGCCGCCAGCAAATGGGGCAAGATAAAGACGGTTGTACAAATTGTTGCGATTTCACTGCTGTTGTTGAATAATTTCCCATTTCAATTTGTCAGTATTCCTGTAGACGATATTGCTATTTGGGCCGCAGCGCTGATCACTATTTATTCTGGAATTGATTATTTTGTGAAGAATAAGGATCTGCTACAGCTGCATAATGCGTAAGCATGTAAGCTGGACATACAAGGAAGGGTAATAGGTGAAGCACCTATTACCTTTTTTGAAATCTAAAAGCAGTGTACCTACATTATAACTAGGAGGCGAAAGCCAGGTATGAAAGCGGAGATTATTGCAGTAGGGACAGAGCTTTTGCTCGGTCAAATCGTGAATAGTAATGCCCAGTTTTTGTCTATAGAGCTAGCTGCCATCGGGATCGATGTATACTTTCAAACTGTTGTCGGTGATAACAGCAGCCGCCTGCAGCAAGCCATCGAGATCGCTCAGAGTCGGGCCGACGTTATTATCTTTACAGGCGGAATTGGCCCCACTGAGGATGATCTGACTAAAGACGCACTGGCTGCATCGCTAGGTAGAACGCTCCACATTGATCGTTTGGCGATGGATCATGTACAACGTTTCTTTGATGATCGTAAGATCGTTATGACCGAAAATAACCGCAAACAGGCACTTATAATTGAAGGAACTACACCGTTGCCGAATGAAATCGGTCTTGCGGTTGGGATTGCTTTTGAGCATGAGAAGAAATATTATATTGTGCTTCCAGGTCCACCTCGTGAGATGAAACCGATGTTCGTAGATAAAGCAGTACCGTGGCTACAGCAGCACGCCTTGACGAACGAAACACCGCTTTATTCAAAAATGCTCAAATTTGCCGGCATCGGAGAATCACTGCTGGAGGACAAGCTCATTGAGCTGATTCGCAGTCAGACTGATCCAACGATTGCTCCGTATGCCAAAGAGGGAGAGGTAACTGTTCGTATTTCGACAAAGGCCCCTTCTGAGCATGAAGCTACAAAAAAGCTGGAGATACTGGAACAACAAATCAAGGAGATTTTGCCGGAACATTTGTATGCGAACATTGATGTGCCGCTAGAGCAATTGATAGTGGATTGGATGGCGGATGCCGGCCTGACCTTAAGTGCGGCAGAGAGCTGCACCGGAGGTTTGCTGATGGAGAGTATAACAAATATTCCAGGCAGTGCTTCGATGTTTGCCGGCGGAATCGTCTGCTATTCAAATGACTTAAAGAAAAAGCTGCTGAATGTGCCAAGTGCTTATTTGGAGGGACCCAATGCCCCTGGAGCCGTAAGCCGAGAAGTTGCCGAGGTGTTGGCTGACCAAGTGAGAATGATTGCAGACAGCGATTTCGGCTTATCTGTTACAGGTGTAGCTGGACCGGGTTATTCTGAACGAAAGCCTGTTGGACTTGTATTTATCGGCTTGGCTGAACGGGGACGTAAGACAGAGGTTTATGAGCTTAATCTTAAAGGTACGCGGGAAAATATCCGCTTACGAACAGTTAAGGCTTTGCTGTATCGTCTCTGGCGGAGACTTGAGGAACGCAAGGTGGAGACACCTCTTGAGGGTTCAGACTTGTAATGGGAGATTAGCCCAGTTATAATAAACACATACGGAAGAACCGTGGCACTGAGATTTCTTTGCTGCGGTTTTTTGTATATTTGCAGAGATTTTGATCACGATGCTTTCTCATGATCATAAGTCGTTGATGTCCGGTGGAGTGGAGAATTTAATTAACTTCTATCTCCGGAGGGAGGCTTACAATAAAAGGGATAAATAACGCCCAAGACAAAAAAAACGAATGTATGTTCGAAAAAAAGCTTGGCAAGACCTTAAAAACACGTTATTATATTACTATAAACAGTGAAGGAAGTGGTCTGATTGTCAGATCGTCGTGCAGCGCTTGATATGGCGCTTCGTCAAATAGAAAAACAATTTGGTAAAGGTTCGGTAATGAAACTGGGAGAATCCACGCATATGCAAGTGGAAGTTGTACCTAGCGGATCTTTGGCACTTGATATTGCGTTAGGTATAGGCGGACTTCCAAAGGGACGTATTATTGAAGTATATGGACCGGAATCTTCAGGTAAAACAACAGTTGCTCTTCATGCTATTGCAGAAGTGCAAAGACAAGGCGGACAAGCTGCTTTTATCGATGCCGAGCATGCGCTTGATCCGAAATATGCACGTAACTTGGGCGTAAATATCGATGAATTGCTGCTTTCTCAGCCAGATACGGGTGAACAAGCGCTGGAAATCGCCGAAGCACTTGTTCGTAGTGGAGCCGTTGACATTATTGTCGTTGACTCCGTTGCTGCTTTGGTACCTAAGGCTGAAATTGAAGGCGATATGGGTGATTCCCACGTCGGACTGCAAGCTCGCTTGATGTCTCAAGCACTTCGTAAGCTTTCTGGTGCCATTAGCAAATCGAATACGATTGCTATCTTTATCAACCAGCTTCGTGAGAAGATCGGTGTTATGTTCGGTAACCCTGAGACAACTCCGGGTGGTCGTGCATTGAAATTCTACTCCTCTGTACGTTTAGATGTACGTCGCGTAGAGAGCATCAAGATGGGGAACGATGTGGTTGGTAACCGTACTAAGATCAAGATTGTGAAGAATAAAGTAGCCCCTCCATTTAAACAGGCTGATGTTGATATCATGTATGGTGAAGGGATTTCCAAAGAGGGAAGTCTTGTAGATATCGGTACTGAAATGGATATCGTGAATAAGAGTGGTGCATGGTATTCCTACGAAGGCGAGCGTCTCGGCCAAGGTCGTGAGAATGCTAAGCAGTTTTTGAAGGAACATCAGGATATTGCCCTTATTATTGAGAATAAGATCCGTGAAGCAAGTAATTTATCCACTATTGTTGCTGCGCCGAATAATGATGAGATTGTTGCAGAGCAAGAGGAAGAAGAAAAATTGCTCCTCGAAATCGAATAGTATATTAAACAATAGGACGCCCTGTGATTGATTGTTGCAGGGTGTCTTTTCTTAACAAGTATTGAAAGTAAGACGATAACTGATCTATTGCTATGAGGTGACAAACAACTATGGTAATACAACTGGATTTTGAAGCAGAAGAACAAGATGAGCAGGTGTTATCTGATTTTCCTGAAGGAGAACTCTTAGAGATCACTAAAGTAGAACGTCAAAAGAAATCTGACCACCGTTATATCATACATTTCGGAGCATATAACATGACTGTGCACGAGGACGTCATGATTAAATATCGAATGATTACTGGTAATTCTTTTATGAAGGCTGATTTGGAAGAAATTGTTGTAGCTGATGAGCGTCAACGAGCTTATGTGGAAGGCCTCCGTTATCTTGAACGTAAACCACGCACCGCTATGGAAATGACTCGCCGTTTACGCCAGAAGGAAATAGGAGAGACTATTATTGCGGAAGTGGTGCAGCGGCTACAGCAGGAAAGATTTCTTGATGACCCTTTATATGCTAAGCAATGGGCGGAGCAACGAATAGCGAACCAGCGGAAAGGGAAGATGTGGATTCGACAAGAGCTACGTGAGAAGGGGATTGACAAAACCCTTATATCGGAAGCTTTGGAGAATATTACTCCTGAACAAGAGCTGGAGAGTGCACTCGAAACAGGGCGCAAGAAATGGAATCTCATCCGTGGAGACGCTTCAGATAAGCGAAGAAAGACTGGAGCCTTCCTTATGCGCCGTGGATTCTCGGGCGATATGGTTCGCCAAGTGATCAATACTTTACTTGCGGAAGACAATTATGAAGGTGAAGATGAGGAGTTTTACTAGAATCACTGATTCTCTTGACATTAATGCGTATATCGACTCTCTTGACAATGTCTTTTTATAA
This sequence comes from Paenibacillus sp. FSL F4-0097, assembly GCF_038593125.1. Taxonomy (NCBI): domain Bacteria; kingdom Bacillati; phylum Bacillota; class Bacilli; order Caryophanales; family Paenibacillaceae; genus Paenibacillus; species Paenibacillus sp. FSL F4-0097. Next base: position 4,125,054 of record NZ_CP151965.1, on the reverse strand, counting down.
ATAATAAAATATAACATGAATCGGCATAAAATTAGAATCCTTTTTCCTTCCCAAAAAGGAGACTGTTTTAAACGGTTCACGTACAACTCATATGAAATGTAATCGCCGGATAAGGCGGGCAGTGTGCATGTGCAGCATGTGCAGTATGGCAATCGGTTGTTTACCGGTTTTTTGTATGGTGATGAACGGATAGTTAAACAACTGCACAATTCCCAGGGATATACCTTGGAGAGGAACCAACGAGGAGGTGAACAGATGCTGGAATCATGGATCTGGGTCATTATCGTTCTCGTTGTAGCTGCAATATTCTTTGGGTTCGGTTATTTTATTCGTAAATCCCTTGCAGAAGCTAAAATCCAAAGCGCAGAAAGAGAAGCCGTTGTCATCGTTGAGAATGCGAAGAAGGACGCTGAGGCGCTGAAGAAAGAAACAGTATTGGAAGCTAAGGACGAAGTCCATAGAATCCGTACTGAAGCTGAGAAAGAAACTCGTGAACGTCGGAATGAAATCCAACGGCAAGAGAGACGTTTGCTGCAAAAGGAAGAATCTCTGGATAAAAAAATGGAATCGCTTGAAAGAAAAGAAGAACAAGTAGCTAACAAAGAGAAACGAATTGATGAAACCCAACAGCAAATTGATGTTATTTACAAAAACCAAGTCACTGAATTGGAACGTATCTCCAATTTAAGCATCGAAGATGCAAGAAGTATCATTCTTAGCAATGTTGAGCAAGAAGTTCGCCATGAAACGGCACAAATGATCAAAGAAATTGAACAGCAGGCGAAAGAAGAAGCGGATAAGAAATCCCGTGAAATCATTACACTCGCTATCCAACGCTGTGCAGCTGATCACGTGGCGGAAACAACGGTTTCAGTTGTTACGTTGCCGAATGAAGAGATGAAGGGTCGGATTATCGGTCGTGAAGGCCGTAATATTCGTGCGTTGGAAACTCTTACAGGTATCGACCTCATTATTGATGATACGCCGGAAGCAGTTATTTTGTCGGGATTTGATCCAATCCGCCGTGAAGTGGCCCGTACGGCACTTGAGAAATTGGTGGCTGATGGACGTATTCACCCCGCTCGTATTGAAGAGATGGTGGAGAAATCCCGCAAAGAAGTGGACGAACGGATTCGGGAATATGGTGAGCAAGCTACTTTCGAAGTGGGCGTTCACGGTTTGCATCCAGATTTGATCAAGATTCTGGGGCGTCTGAAATTCCGTACAAGCTATGGTCAAAATGTATTGAAGCACTCCATGGAGGTTGCTTATTTAACAGGACTGATGGCCGGTGAGCTTGGGGAAGACATCGTGCTTGCAAAACGTGCAGGATTACTTCATGATATCGGCAAAGCGCTGGATCATGAAGTGGAAGGTTCGCACGTTGAGATCGGCGTTGAACTAGCGAAGAAATATAAGGAACATCCGGTTGTTATCAACAGTATCGCATCTCATCATGGAGACTGCGAAGCTACCTCGGTTATTGCTATGTTGGTTGGTGCCGCTGACGCATTGTCGGCTGCTAGACCTGGTGCTCGCCGTGAAACACTGGAAACGTATATTAAACGTCTAGAGAAGCTGGAAGAAATCTCAGAGTCGTTCGAAGGCGTTGAGAAATCATTTGCTATTCAAGCGGGCCGTGAGGTGCGCGTGATGGTACAGCCAGAGAAGATTGACGATGCAGAGGCATTCCGTCTTGCTCGCGATATTACGAAGATGATTGAAAGTGAACTGGATTATCCAGGACATATCAAGGTTACCGTTATTCGTGAGACACGGGCTGTTGAATACGCTAAATAGGCAATAAGTAGATAACATACGCTTCGGAAATAACGATATTTATGATCGTTTCCTGGTACATGTTTCTGCTAGGAATATAAGGTTAAAGGATAAGATATAACTTATACTTTCTTATATTTGATGAAAATTGGCCCCTAAGCGGGGCCTTTTTTCTTTTAAATATGAAGACTTATCCGTTAGATGAAGAGGTTAAGATTAGGAGGAGAGAAACATTAAAGTACTATTCATTGGAGATATCGTAGGTAGTGTAGGTAGGAAGGCACTTCGGGAGATGTTGCCCTCATTAAAAAGCAAATATCAACCACATATAATCATAGTTAACGGTGAAAATTCTGCTGCCGGTAGAGGGATTACTAAAGCGATCGCAAATGAATTTTTTAACTGGGGCATTCACGGAATCACCATGGGTAATCACACATGGGACAACAAGGATATCTTCGAGTTTATCGACGATGAGGCCCGGATTATCCGTCCTGCTAATTTTCCTCCAGGAACACCAGGAAGAGGATATACGGTTGTTAAAGGTAACGGGAAAGAGCTGGCTATAGTTAACCTGCAAGGCCGTACATTTTTGCCTGCGATTGATTGCCCTTTCCGTGTGGGTGAAGAAATTGTGGAAGAGCTACGTAGAGATCATAAATGCATTCTCGTTGATTTCCATGCAGAGGTTACCTCCGAAAAAATCGCCATGGGCTATTTCATGGATGGTCGCGCATCAATTGTAGTTGGGACCCACACTCACGTGCAGACGAATGATGATGTGATTTTGCCAGGTGGAACGGCTTACTTGACCGATGCGGGTATGGTTGGTTCAAGCGAAGGGATTCTGGGTATGGAAAGAGATGCAGTACTTTATAAGTTCACTACACAGCTTCCAGCACGATTTGTTGTTGATGAAGGCAAATGGCAGCTTCACGGTTTATTTGCAGAATTAGACGAGAATACTGGCGCGGCTACCCGTCTGGAGAAAATACGGCTACGTGAAGATGAATGGGTAATGAGCTAGTAGTAGGATAAGATAAGTGATTTTCTGGGTAATTTCGCCGAATAAGGGTAAAGTGTGATATTTATTATATCGAAAAAGAGTATCTATTGTACCATTTTCTCCAGAGTAGTCCGCAAAAAGAAGGAATTATTTCTTCTCTCGCGAATAACATCTAAAGTAGTGGAAGAACACCATTATTTTCCCAGGGGAGGTACTTACTATGGATGTATTAAAAGTATCAGCTAAATCCAATCCAAATTCCGTCGCCGGCGCTTTAGCAGGTGTTCTTCGTGAACGTGGATCGGCCGAATTACAAGCTATTGGAGCTGGAGCACTGAATCAAGCAGTCAAAGCAGTTGCCATTGCCCGGGGATTTGTTGCACCAAGCGGAGTAGATTTGATCTGCATTCCGGCATTTACAGACATTGTGATTGATGGAGAGGATCGAACCGCGATTAAATTGATTGTAGAACCCAGATAATAGAAGCATAGAACGATGAACCTGTTTACTTATGTAAACAGGTTTTTTGCTTTTGGTATATAGTCTGGCGTTTTTAAGCATAGAATCTGGAATAGGGCTGCATGAAAGCGAGGGCTTGGGATGAGAACCGATAAGCTACAGGTTGCGGATTTTCATTGTGATGTGCTGAGTAAAATGCAAGCATCACCGGATATGGATTTTAAGAATGATCCCCGGTTGGATGTCACCGGAGAGAGGTTGGTAGCGGGCGGTGTAGAATTGCAGATTTTTGCGATATACCTTTCGGCAAGTAGAGGTAGACCTAGCTTTGAGAATGTTTTAGGACAAATTGATTTGTTCCGGCAAAAAATATTAGGCGCAGAGAGCCTTCAGTGGCTGCGTTGGAAGGAGGAGGTAGGTAAACGAGCAGTTGGAGCACCTCCATGGGGAATGCTCTCTCTGGAGGGTGTAGACGGTCTAGAAGGGAACCTATTTTATGCACAGCTCTGCTTTGAGCTTGGCGTGCGGTTTTTGGGGATCACTTGGAATTATGCCAATTGGGCAGCGGACGGAGTATTGGAGCAGCGCAACGGCGGATTTACGGAAAAAGGGCGAAAGCTGATCGAATGGTGCAACGACAGTGGAATGCTGCTTGATGTGTCGCATTTGTCTCAGGCAGGTTTTTGGGAGCTAGCCGACTTAAGCACACGTCCGTTTATAGCTTCCCATTCGAACGCCGCAGCAATCTGTGGGCATGTTAGAAATTTAAATGATGAACAGATTAAAGCTTTGATTGCAATGGACGGAAGAATGGGCCTGACCTTTTATCCGTGGTTTGTATGTGATGATGGAAAAGCTCGTATGGATGATTTATTAAAGCATATTGATCATGTATGTAGTCTGGGTGGCGAGAAACATATGATGTTTGGTTCGGACTTTGACGGCATTGACACTTGGGTAGAGAACATGGAGCATCCGGGAAAATACCCTGAGCTTGCCGAGCACCTGCTTCGTTACTATCCAGAAGCTTCCGTTAAAGGTTGGTTATATGAGAATGCGGTCTCCTACTTGCGTACAAACTTACCTTCACAGGTGTCTAAATCATGACAATCCTGTTCTAAAAGTATGAATTGTCGAAAAAAAGGCCCTCGTTATGATGTGGGGCTTTTTATTTTTGGTTAAGAAGATGTATAATGGTTAATGGCTTGTACAGATACTAGAGAAAATACAAGGAGTGACTTTACTATGAGTAAGACTGTACCCGTAGGTGTGTCGGCTAGACATATTCACCTTACGCAAGAGCATGTGGAGGCTTTGTTTGGCCCAGGATATCAACTAACGGAGTTCAAACCCCTCTCTCAACCAGGACAGTTTGCAGCAAATGAGCAAGTAGCAGTTATCGGCAGCAAAGGTAAATTTGACAAAGTAAGAATTTTGGGACCTGCTCGTCCGGCTTCCCAATTAGAAATTTCCCGTACTGACTCCTTCGCACTTGGCGTGAAAGCTCCAGTTCGCGAATCTGGAAATATTGATGGAACACCTGGCATTACGCTTAAAGGACCTGCTGGCGAAGTAGAATTGGAACAAGGCGTTATCATCGCCGCTCGTCACATTCACTTCCATACTTCTGAAGCTGAAGCTTGGGGCATTGCTGATAAGCAATTGCTTAAAGTTCGTCTCGGAGGCGATCGTGGTCTCGTATTGGAGAACGTAATTGCACGCGTATCAGACAGCTTTAAACTGGATATGCATATTGACACTGACGAAGCTAACGCTGCAGGTGCCAACAACGGCGATACTGCTGAAATCGTAGAATAGTCATCATAGTTATAGCAAAGATAAGAAGCGGGGGAGAAATCCTCCGCTTTTTTGTGCGTGTCTGATCCGCGTGCTGTAAGGATTGCGTGTCTGATCCGCGTGCTGTAAGGATTGCGTGTCTGATCTGCGTGCTGTAAGGATTGTGTGTCTGATCCGCGTGCTGTAAGGATTGTGTGTCTGATCCGCGTGCTGTAAAGTTTGCGTGGTTTACCCGACCGCTTGTACATATCGGACTGTATCGCAGCTATTTCAGCATTTTGATCTATTTTGCCAAGGTATCGGACCGCATAGCTCTTATTGCCTTATATTTGTCCTGAACTGGGCTTCGAAGGTGTGAATAACTGCATCTGAGTCCGATAGCATCGCCAAAAACCATGAATCTTCAAAATAAGGGCGTCTGAGTCCGATTGCTCAACAGGATCAACAGGATCAACAAAAGATACGCCCCAGGATAAATTGAGGAGGAGTATTTTACGGTTAGCAAAATATTTCTGTACGAGCAGAACGAATAGTATCCTGAAATGGATTTTTAATGAAAATTGGTGTAATGATAAAGAAAATCTATTATTATGTAACTTATTGTGTTATGATTATGGTTTATGACGTGACAAAAGGATTTATTGTTAAGAATATATGTATTAGAAATTAAGGAGACCCAATGACATTTAATGAACTGAATATTGTGCCTGCAATTTTGAAGGCTTTAAGCAAAGAAAACTATACATCACCTACACCAATACAGGAGCAGTCGATTCCAGCTGTATTAGCGGGTAGAGATTTACTTGGATGCGCGCAAACGGGAACAGGAAAAACAGCTGCATTTTCCGTGCCTATTATTCAATTGTTAAGCGAACAATCCAACCCAAACAAATCCAATAATGTGCGACGCATTCGCTCGTTGATTTTAACACCGACAAGAGAACTAGCGATTCAAATTGCTGATAACATAAAAGCGTATAGCCAATATACAGATATCCGCTCTGCTGCCATTGTTGGCGGTGTGTCACAGAAAGTGCAAGAGCGCGCACTGAATCAAGGTGCCGATATTCTTATTGCTACCCCTGGTAGACTTATCGACCTGATCAATCAGAAACGTGTAGATCTGCAATATGTACAAATTTTAGTTCTAGATGAAGCTGACCGGATGCTGGATATGGGCTTTATCCATGATGTGAAACGAATCATCGCCAAAATGCCTACGAAGAAGCAAACTCTGTTTTTCTCGGCAACGATGCCAACTGAAATCTCCAAATTGATCAAAACATTGCTTGTGAATCCAGTGAAGGTAGAGATCACACCCGTGTCATCTACTGCGGATAGAATCAATCAATCGATCTATTTATTAGAGAACGGAAATAAGCAAAACCAATTGAACCTGCTGTTACAGGATAAATCCATCGTCTCAGCTTTGGTGTTTACTCGTACCAAACGTGGTGCGGACCGTGTTACCCGCGATCTGGCTAAAGTGAACATTTCTGCTCAAGCCATACACGGCAATAAATCACAAAATGATCGCCAGAACGCCTTGCGGAATTTTAAAAGCGGTGCGACTCGTGTTCTCGTAGCTACGGATATAGCTGCCCGGGGAATTGATATTGATGAGCTGTCTCACGTAATTAACTTCAACTTACCGAACATTCCGGAAACCTATGTGCACCGGATCGGTCGTACAGGCAGAGCGGGATTGAGCGGAACGGCAATTTCTTTTTGCGAAGCTGAAGAGCTTCCTTTCCTTAAAGATATTGAAAAATTGATTGGAAAATCGATTCCGGAAGTTAAGGATCATCCTTATCCGATGTCTCGTAAAACGCAAATGAAGACAGATCGTTCGGCGAAACCGTCAGGTTCGAAAGCAGCAGCTTCGAGACCATCGTCTTCCAGACCGTCGAATTCCAAACCAGCAACTGCTAAACCTGCGGCAACAAAACCGGCAGCAACAAAATCAGCGGCATCCAAACCAGCTAAAGCAAAACCTAAGTCTAACCCTCCATTGAAGCCAAAGTCCGAGTGGTTCACAAAAGGAAGACAAAAAACGAGCAGCAGATAAGTAAGTTTGAATGCGTATCGTTTCTATAGCAAAATAAAAAAACGTCAGAGTAAATTGAACTGCACCCCAATTGTTAGCACAACTAACATTTGGAGGTGCAGTTTTTTATGTTTTATGTCCTGATGATTTACAACAAAAAACAGCCGCTAAACAGTTCCTCACTGTACAACGGCTGTTGTTATTTCATTTATGCGGTTGCTTCAATTGTATTGTCCTGAACATAGGGGCTCAGTTCTTGCTGAAGTCCTGTGCTGATGGAAGTCATAGGGAGGCGAAGCGTATCCGAGGATAGTAGGCCGTTTTGGTTAAGCATCCATTTAATTGGAGCGGGATTCGATTCCTTGAACAATAGGCGGATGATCGGCAGTAGTTGTTCAAAGCTTTCTTTAGCGAAGTCCACTTGACCAGATGTAAAGGCTTCAAAGATACGAAGGCATTCTGCCGGATAAACGTTGGCAGTAGCGAGCATACCCCCAGCTGCTCCGCAGCTAAGCATTTCATAAAAGAGGGAATCATCGCCGCCAAGCACAGGTTTGGCACCTGTACGGACTAACTCTGTAACCATTTTTGTACTGCCTGAGCAGTCTTTTAAACCGACAACATTATTCATTTCTAGGATTGTACGTGCAGTATCTACCGTCATGGCGGTACCTGTACGACTTGGAATATCATAAGCCATGATTGGTATGCCTACTTCTGCAGCTTTGCGGAAATGGGCAATGATACCCTCTTGTGAAGGACGACTATAATAAGGTACGACTACTAGTGCACAATCAGCACCAAGGTTTGCAGCAATTTCCGTGCGTGCAACCGTAGAGGCTGTATCATTGGTACCTGTACCAACTACTAAGGGGATTGATGTGGATTGTAGAAGCTCACGGGAAGTGTTTACTAGAAGCTGCATTTCATTTACGGTTACAGTGGGCGATTCTCCGGTGGTTCCATTAACGACCAGACCTTGTATGCTGTTGTTAATAATGTTCTTTACATAACGCTGATACGAATCCAAATCAACTTCACCAGCAGCATTGAACGGGGTGACCACGGGGACATAAACTCCATAAATCTGTTGTTCTGTAAGCATAAATTATCGGCCTCCAAAATATTTTAATTCCTCTACATACACTTTACCATGGAAAGTAGCATCGTCGTTAGCTATAATAAATGATATGGATCATCAAAAATATTGATGTTAGGGTGAGGTAATGGATTTAACCTATTTACGAACCTTCCGCGAGGTGGCTAAACGTCAGAGCTTTACGCGAGCTGCTGAAGAATTGGGATATGCACAATCAAGTGTGACGATGCAGATACAGAAGATAGAGAAGGAATATGGAGTACCTTTAATAGAGAGGCATGGCCGTCAGCTGCGGCTTACCCCGCCAGGAGAAGAGTTATTGAAGCTGTTCGTGGAGATTTTGGATTTGTATGATCGTTCAAAAGAAACCATCGCCCAGCAAATCGGAGGAACGATAACTATTGGGACGATAGATTCTTTAGCGGCCTTTTATTTACCTCCTTACCTGCAGCAGCTAAGGACTAAATTTCCGAAGCTGGATATTCATCTGCAAACGATGCAGGAAGCTAATCTTCTTGCCAAAATAAAAGATGGCGAAGTAGATCTAGGCTTAATGTTGGATCGCACCACTGCGGATTCCATCCTTGAGCGTACGATCGTCAGAGATGAGCCGCTTGTATTGATAGCCCCCATTCATCATCCGCTTGCCCAGATGGATACGGTAACCCTAAACGATCTGAATAACTGTGAGCTAATAGTCTCGGAGGAAAGCTGTATTTACCGCAGTCTGTTCGAGAATTTGTTAAAAGAGCACGGGATCATATTCCGCATAGGTTTTGAGCTTTCGAATCTGGAGGCCATCAAACGTTGTGTAATGAATGGTCTTGGAATTGCTTTGTTACCAAAAATCGTGGCAGAGGAAGAAATTGAACGAGGAAGCTTGGCGGAGCTGTCCTTTATTCATCCCGAAATTCACTTTGATCTGCAGCTTCTGATGCACCCTAAGAAGTGGAAATCACAACCGCTGCAATTTTTAATCCAAATGTTGCTTGCAAATCATTAATTTATTCCCATCAGGATCTTTCACAACAAACCAATGCTCATCTTGAATTTCAGTTACTAGCTCTACACCGAGAGCCTTCACATAATTGAAAGAGGCTTGCAAATCATCGGTCAGTAACAAAAAAGCTGGTGTTGTAATGGGCGGTGTTCCTTCAGGTTCTAAGCCGCCCCACAACGGCATGGTATCCAGGATGATTCCAGTGTTTCCCTGCATAGGCAGCGGGCATAAATGACCGTTCATGATCTTACAATCTGTCTCTGGAAGCCCCAGGACTTGGCAATACCAGCGACGGGATTTTTCAATATCATGTACGGGAATGAATACACTGCCAATTAAGTTCTTTACGGGGCTTTTTATTGTGGAATTTAAAGCGGACATTGCTTGTTCATTCATTTAAAGACCTCCCAAATCCGAAATGTATAAACCTTTATTTGGAAATTATGTATCTAATCTATTTAAATCATACAATCAATAGGATTGCAAGGGAATTGTAAATGGTTATATTTTCATATGAAAGTAGCCAAAAAATTTGACATTGAAAATCAGTTTATGTTATATAAAAAGAAGAATTAGCACTCATCTAAGAAGAGTGCTAATCACGGAATGATGAATAATAAGGTTATTTTGAAAGGAGATTTATTTATTCATGGCCAAAAAAGAGTTTAAAGCCGAATCGAAAAGATTGCTGGAAATGATGATTAACTCCATTTATACTCAACGGGAAATTTTCCTGCGTGAACTGATTTCCAATGCAAGTGATGCGATTGATAAGATCTATTACAAAGCCTTAGCTGATGAAGGCCTGGTCTTCAATAAAGAGGATTATTATATTAAAGTGACCGCCGATAAGGCGAACAGAACCTTGACGATTTCCGATACAGGTATCGGGATGACACAAGAAGAGCTGGAGAATAACTTAGGAATTATCGCGAAGAGTGGATCTCTTGCTTTTAAGAAAGAGAACGAAGCTAAAGATGGCCACAACATCATCGGACAGTTCGGGGTGGGCTTCTACGCTGCGTTTATGGTGGCTGATGACGTTATAGTGATCAGTAAGGCATTAGGAAGCGACGAGGCCTTTAAATGGGAGTCTAAGGGCGCTGACGGCTATACCATCGAGACTGTTGAGAAGGATTCTGTCGGCACTGATGTGATTTTGAAGATTAAAGAGAATACTGAAGAAGATCAATATGATGAATATTTGGAAGAATATCGCCTGAAATCCATCATTAAAAAATACTCCGACTTCATCCGTTTCCCAATCAAAATGGACTTGAAGGAACAAAAGCCAAAAGAAGGCACGGAGAATGAGTTCGAAGAAGTTGTTCAAGAACAAACCGTAAACAGCATGGTGCCAATCTGGCGCAAGAACAAAAGCGAGCTGACTACAGAAGATTACGATAACTTCTATGCAGAGAAACGTTACGGCTTCGATAAGCCGCTTAAACATATTCATATCAGTGCTGATGGTGCTGTAGTGTACAATGCGATTTTGTTCATCCCAGAAAATACACCGTTTGACTATTACACAAAGGAATATGAAAAAGGTCTTGAGCTCTATTCCAACGGTGTGTTGATCATGAACAAATGTGCGGATCTGCTGCCTGATTACTTCAGTTTTGTAAAAGGTATGGTGGACTCAGAGGATCTTTCCTTGAACATTTCCAGAGAGATGCTCCAGCATGACCGTCAGCTGACTTTGATCGCTAAGAATATTAAGAATAAAGTGAAAAGCCAACTGCAAAGCCTGCTGAAGGATGAAAGAGAGAAATATGAGCAGTTCTATAATGCTTTTGGCAGACAGCTTAAGTTTGGTGTTTATAACGATTATGGGATGCACAAAGACACCCTCCAAGATTTACTGATGTTCTACTCCTCCAAGGAGAAGAAGCTGGTTACGCTGGACGAATACGTCTCAAGAATGCCAGAAGATCAGAAGTATATCTACTATGCTTCCGGAGAGTCGATCGACAGAATCGAGAAGCTCCCGCAAACCGAGCTTGTATCGGATAAAGGGTATGAAATTCTCTACTTCACTGATGATATTGATGAATTTGCGATCAAGATGATTCAGTCTTATAAGGAAAAAGAATTTAAATCCGTATCCAGCGGAGATCTGGGGATCGAAGCCGACGAAGCGGACAAGCCAACGGAAGCGGAAGAGAACGAAAACAAGGAGCTTTTTGAAGCGATGAAGGACATCCTGTCCGGCAAAGTGAAAAATGTTAAAGCTTCCAAACGTTTAAAGACTCATCCGGTATGTCTCTCTGCAGAAGGTGAGCTGACGATCGAGATGGAGAAAATTCTGAAATCGATGCCGAATGGCCAAGAGGTGCAAGCGGATAAGGTACTTGAAATCAACATCCATCACGAAGTATTCCAGTCCTTGAAGGCGGCAGCAGAGAACGACAAAGAAAAGCTCGGTTTATACACGAACCTGCTGTACAACCAAGCGCTGTTGATCGAAGGTCTACAGGTTAGTGATCCTGTTCAATTCACCAATGATATTTGCAAAATCATGAAATAATATGAAGTACAGAGACCATCCAATTGTATTATGATTGGGTGGTCTTTTTTATTTCAGCATTTCATTTTGTTGTGCGAAAAAGGTAGTAATCAATTTCAGAGTCATTATTTGTGCAACCGCTGATCGAATAGATAATTTCACCTTGTGTGCTTTTTTTACTCGTCACTTCGGAGCAGGTATCGGTTCTGACTCCTGTGTTGCTTCCACCGAATGCATCATTAGAGGTATCATAGCTATAATTAATCACGTTACCGTCAAATTTCAAATCCTTAAATATAGGATCGCCTTCATCTGTGTAACTTGTAACGCGTATATTGTCTGCTTTTTTGCTGGAGAGATTCGTTATAAATTGCTCGAATTTATCGAGGTTGTACACTTTTTCCCAAGAAACAATATCCCCTCTACTGATGGCTTCTTTGGAAGTATAGGGCTCACTTTTAGGTACAGAATTGACTTGATTATCGGAGCAACCCCATACCCCTGCTAGTAAAAGAACAGAGAGTGTAAGCAAATTTACCTTTTTCACTGAGGGACCTCCTTGTAACGTATTTATATAAAAGACGGAGATTAACTGGAAAAGTTACAGTGAGCTTGATTTTTCACATTGACAATAAACAACAAATTGATTATTATTTTCTCTAACTTGAATATGTAAAAGCAAAGAAGAGAAAGAGTACCACGGCAATTCTTTCAACAGAGAGCTCCGGTCGCTGAAAAGGAGTAAAGAAAACCCTTGGGAATATGGTCTCAGAGCTGCGCATCGAAACCTTATGGGTTGTAGGCTGCGCCGGAACCTGCATCCGTTACAGTGCTAGGGTATAAACGTTAATTAACGTCGTACCTGAAGAGGTAAATGTCATGAGGCATTTATAAAATTAGGTGGTAACACGTGAGTAGAACTCTCGTCCTTTGTGGATGGGAGTTTTTTTGTTGTCAAAAAAAGGAGGAGAAGGTTAATGAGTAATGTGTTTATAGGTGGTGCTTGGCCGTATGCGAATGGATCTTTACATCTTGGGAGATTATCAAGTGTGTTGCCTGGGGATGTGCTGGCACGATATTTTCGCTCCAAAGGGGATAACGTATTATATGTATCAGGCAGTGATTGCCATGGCACACCCGTAGCGGTTCAGGCTGCGAATGAAGGGATTACACCCGGAGCTTTTGCAAGCAGATATCATGAGGAGTTTCTGAAGTGTTTTAAACAGCTGGGATTTAGTTATGATCTATATACTCGAACGGATCAACCGCAGCATCATAAGGTCGTGCAAGAGTTGTTTACAAAGCTACTAGAGAATGGTCATTTACATAAAAAAACCATTGCGCAATGTTACTGCGAGGTGGATCAGCGCTTTTTGCCAGACAGATATGTGGAAGGGACTTGTCCGGTATGTGGCCAGCGGGCGCGAGGGGATCAATGTGATTATTGTTCTACGATTCTAGATCCTGCCGATTTGTTAGACAGAGTCTGCAAATTATGTGGTAATACACCATCAGAAAGGCCGACAGAACATTATTATCTTAGCTTATCTAATTTTCAGTCTGAATTAACGGAATATGTAGAGGAAGCACAATTTTGGAGAGATAACGCTATAAAACTGACCAAACGTTATTTACAAGAAGAGCTGCAGGACCGCGCGGTAACAAGAGACTTGTCTTGGGGTGTAGATGTTCCTGTGGCTGGATTTGAAGATAAAAAGATTTATGTTTGGATTGAGGCGGTAAGTGGTTATTTATCAGCCAGTAAGCAGTGGGCTGCACAGTCCGGAGGAAGCTGGGAGGATTTTTGGTTAGAGGAAAAAGGGGAGATTACTGCTTATTATGTGCATGGTAAAGACAATATTCCTTTTCACACTTTAATATGGCCGGCTGTGTTATTAGGAGCTGGAGGTCTGCATTTACCGGACAGGATTATATCTAGCGAATATTTAACCCTTGAAGGGCAGAAGTTCTCCACTAGCCGAAACTGGGCGGTCTGGGTACCTGATATTTTAGAGCGGTATCAGCCAGATTCTATTCGTTATTTCTTAATTGCTAATGGACCCGAGAAGCGGGACACGGATTTTTCCTGGAGAGAGTTTATTTATAGCCATAATGGAGAGCTGCTTGGAGCATTTGGTAACTTTGTGAACCGTTCATTGGCTTTTGTAGATAAGTTTTATGAAGGGAAAGTGCCGAATGGGCAATTGGATAAGGGGTGGAATGACAACATTGACCTCTTGTATCTCGAATCAGGGCGGCTTATTGAGGCTGGGAATCTAAAAGATGCGCTGGAGTATATTTTTTCTTATGTGCGCAAGGCAAACCAGTATTTCGACCTGCAAAAACCATGGATACAGATAAAAGAGGATCAGGTTTCTTGTGATTCTGCAATATACACATGTGTGCAGATTATTGCGAACCTAGCGAATTTGTTACATCCGTTTCTGCCGTTCTCTTGTGACAAGATCAGGGGGTTCCTGTCGTTAGAACTACCGAATTGGCAGCCTTGCTCGGTACCCCCTTACCAACAGGTTACTGATTTACAATTATTGTTTGAACGAATTGATATTAACCGTATTAAAGAAGAAGAGGATAGGCTCGTTCAACAGCAAGTGAATAAATAGAGCTGGTATTATCCATTCTTGAAACTCTCAATAAACTTTGAAGCCAATGATGACAAGTATTTATCCTTAATCCAGACGGCGGCGACCCGCGTGCGTAGTGATTCACTACTAATTTCTTTATAGATCAAATTACTATTACTCGTTAATTCGAAAGCGGATTTGGGGATGATTCCGATGCCAAGACCAGCGTTTGCCCAGAGCAGTGTTGTTCTAGCATCATCATTCATACAGAAAATCAGCGGATCAAAGCCGTTCTCAAGACATGTTTCCCGGATAAGCTGCTCAAAACGGCGGTAGATAATAAGCGGCTTATCCTTTAGCTCACCGATCTCAATAAAGTTTTCATCCGTTTTCCAGTCATACTCAGGTGTCATTACGGCAATCATAGGTTCAGCTTGTGTGTAAAGACATTCTAAATTTGTACCATTAAAGGGTGTCCTAACAATCCCGACTTCGACAATGCCTTTATTCAAGAGGTCAATGATTCTAAAGGTATTTCCTTCATGAATCTCAAACTTCACACCTTTATAGGTTTTGTGAAATTCACATAGCCGATCTTGAAGCAACGTAGCTCCAGAGGAAGAAACTGTACCAATGGCTAGGGTTCCTTTTAAACCTTTGACAAAATCAGTGAGCTCACGGGCAGTGGAATCTGCCAGCTCCAGAATTTGTTGGGCACGGTCCCGCAAAATGGCTCCAGCTTCAGTGAGCTGCACGCTGCGTGGACCTCGTTCCACTAGCTTTACACCGAGTTCTTCCTCCAGGAGCTTTAGCTGCTGGCTCAGTGGAGGCTGGGCCATTTGCAGTTTTTTGGCTGCAGATGTGATCTGTCCTTCCTCAGCTATCGCCATAAAATATTTAAGCTGTCTAATATCCATATAAAAATCCTCCGAACTTGAGATATGCTAATCGTATGGGAGCGATACGAATCCAATATTATTAATATGTGAGTAGATATGCCATAATCATAACTGTTCTTATACATATTTCAAGTGGTTAAATACTTCTTATGTTGGGTGTGGATAAATTTGTTCAAAATTGCAGTATATTTAAAGCCGTACAAAAAAGAAGCGATCATTGGACCGATCTTCAAACTGATGGAAGCGATTCTGGAGCTGATTTTGCCTACCATTGTCGCATTGATCATCAACAACGGGGTTGGCAATCATGACAGCGCCTATGTTTACCGCATGGGTGGCCTAATGGTTCTGATGTCACTGCTTGGCTTCGGCTGCTCCATGGTATGCCAATACTATGCAGCCCGGGCTTCACAGGGATTCGGTACGACACTACGCAATAAGATGTTTAGACATATTACATCCTTGTCGTATGCTGAACTGGATACCTTAGGTACGCCTACACTGATTAATCGGATTACCAATGACGTAAACCAGCTGCAAATTGCTGTGGCCATGCTGATTCGTCTAGTTATTCGTGCACCGTTTATCTGCATCGGGGCTATCCTAATGTCCATGATTTTGGATTTTAGATTATCGCTGATTCTAATAGCGGCAACACCGGTTTTTGGCATTATTTTATATTTTATTATCACCCGCAGTGCTCCTTTGTACCGAAAATACCAGCAGAAGCTGGATGCCCTTGCGCTCGTACTGAGTGAGAATTTATCGGGGATTCGAGTGATTCGTGCTTTTGCCAAAAGACGTACAGAAAAAGAACGTTTTGATGCCTCATCTGATGATTTGACTACTACGGCGATCCGGGTTTCGCGGATTTCTGCTTTGCTTGGGCCGATGACTACACTTGTAGTAAATGCGGCGATCATAGCTATTTTGTGGGTAGGCGGAATTCATATCGATGGGGGCCGATTGTCTCAAGGGGAGATCATTGCCTTCATCAATTACATCACTCAGATCTTGCTGGCGCTGATAGTGGTCTCCAACTTGGTTATTATTTTTACAAAAGCCTCATCCTCAGCGAATCGTGTGAATGAAGTGCTTGGTGTTAAGGTATCCGTGTCCGAGGAAGGAAATGCATTGATTGCAGAACCTGCCCCTGCTGCCCCTGCTATACAATTCGATCACGTATCCTTTGGGTATAATACGACAGGTGAATCGGCATTAGAGGATATATCTTTAGTAATTAATCGCGGAGAGACCGTGGGCCTGATTGGCAGTACGGGTTCAGGTAAGTCTACTTTTGTGAATTTGATCCCTCGTTTTTATGATGTGGTGCAAGGTGAAGTGAAAGTGGATGGTGTGGATGTCAGAGATTACAAGCTGCACCAGCTTCGTGAGAAAATAGGGATTGTACCGCAAAAAGCTGTGCTGTTTACAGGAACAATCGCTGAGAATATACGTTGGGGTAAGGAAGATGCAACTGAGGAAGAAATCATGCAGGCAGCCTCTATCGCTCAAGCGGAGGAGTTTATACGTAAATTACCCGAAGGCTTGAATACGCAAGTATCTCGTGGTGGATTAAATTTATCCGGTGGACAAAAGCAGCGCTTAACCATAGCTCGTGCAGTAGTAGGTAAGCCATCGATTCTTATTTTGGATGACTCCTCCAGTGCGCTGGATTTCTCCACAGATGCGGCACTTCGAAAGGCTCTTAAAGAGAGCAGCCAGGAAATGACCGTGCTCCTTGTCTCGCAGAGGGTAAGCACTGTAAGACAAGCGGATAAAATAATGGTATTTGAGGAAGGGCGGATCGCCGGTGTCGGAACCCATGAGGAGCTGATGCGGGGTTGTGAAGAGTATAAAGAAATCTGCCTGTCCCAGCTATCAAGTGAGGAGTCGGGCCAATGAACAAAAACAACATTTGGAAAAGACTTATTGTATACACAGGGCATTATAAAAAAATAGCTATAGGCGCAGTAATCTGCGCAATACTCAGTGTGATTGCCAGTCTAATTGGCCCGTTGCTTATCGGCAGCGCCATCGATTTTATGATCGGGCCGGGAGAGGTTGATTTTGACGCCGTACTTAGACTGCTTTTGATTCTGGCAGGGGTGTATATCGTCGGCAGCTTTTTCGGATGGCTTCTTACCTACCTGACTAATCGAATTGCCTACCGGACTGTATATGACTTACGGCGGGAGCTTTTTGATAAATTAAATGTTTTGCCGCTGAAATTTCATGATAACCACCCGCAAGGGGACAGCATCAGCCGGTTTGTTAATGACATGGATGCGGTCTCTGATGGACTGCTGCAAGGCTTCTCAACACTGCTCACGGGGATCATCACCATCGTGGGGGCGATTGTACTCATGTTGTACATTAGTCCTTTAATGACCTTAGTTGTTCTTCTGTCAGCACCCGTTACATTTTTTGTGGCAAGATTCATTACGATGCGCTCCCAGAAGATGTTTAAGGAGCAGGCTAAAATTCTGGGCGGTCTCAACGGATATGTGGAGGAAATGATTGGCGGACAAAAAGTGGTCACAGCTTATCATTATGAAGACCGTGCACTGACCCAGTTTGAAGAACGAAACGAGACTTTGTACCAGACTGGTGTGAAATCACAATTTTACGGTTCCTTGTCCAATCCGACAACACGGTTAGTAAATAATATTACCTTCTCTGTTATCGCGATGATCGGAAGTGTTATGGTGATTCGCGGGTTTGTGACGGTAGGGGATTTGTCCAGCTTTTTGATCTTCTCCAACTTGTTTGCTAAGCCGTTTAATGAAATTACAGGTGTGATTACGCAGCTTCAATCGGCAACAGCATCAGCGCAGCGAATTTTCGCCATTCTAGACCTATCGCCAGAACCAGCTGATGCAACAGACGCCAAAATTATGAATACAAGTCAAGGAACGATTACTTTTGAAAAAGTATCCTTTGCTTATAATCCTGAACGTCCTCTGATTAATGATTTCAGTCTGGAAGTGAAACCAGGTACCCGGGTTGCAATTGTAGGGCAGACGGGAGCGGGGAAGACGACACTGGTTAATCTGCTTATGCGTTTTTATGATGTGGATAGGGGTTCCATCAAGATTGACGGCGTGGATATCAAGACGATTACCCGGGACAGTCTGCGGCGTAATTTCGGGATGGTGTTGCAGGACACTTGGCTGTTTGGCGGCACAATTAGAGAAAATATTGCCTACGGCAAACCTGAGGCTACCGAAGAAGAGGTCATCGCTGCTGCAAAGGCTGCTAATGCTCATAGCTTCATTAAACGCCTGCCTGAGGGATATGATACGAAGATCAGTGGCTCAGGAGATAATTTGTCGCAAGGACAAAAGCAGCTGCTAACCATAGCACGAGTGATGCTCGTAGATCCACCTATGCTCATTTTGGATGAAGCCACCAGCAGTATTGATACGCTGACTGAGGTACGGATTCAGAAGGCTTTTCTAAAAATGATCGCAGGCCGGACCAGCTTTGTAATTGCCCACCGTTTGTCAACGATTCGAGAATCGGATCTCATTCTTTTCATGAAGGACGGAGACATTGTGGAGAGTGGTACGCATGACCAACTCCTAGCCAGCGGTGGATATTACGCCAGATTATATAACAGTCAGTTCGCATCAGCGTAGACTTTGCATTTAGAAAAAAGAGCATTCAATCCCGAATTTGGGGGTGAATGCTCTTTTTGTCGGGTGGATAGTTAGTTTGGCTAAGCTTAGCTTAGCTTACCTTACCTTACCTTACCTTACTGTTGCGGACCGTATTGCAGCTAAATAGTGTTTTTGGCGCCGTTCCCCAAAGTAACGGACTGCATAGCACTTATTCGGCTGATTTTGCAGCAAAAAGGAGCGGATATGGCACAATAGCTGCATCTGAGTCCGAACGGAGTGGAAAAGGGTGGGATTTTGCGAAATAAGGGCGCCTCGGTCCAATACGTTGCAATGGCAGCCATCGCCAAAGGTAGATTGCTTCTGTTCCGGAGTAGAATGCTTAGAAATTCGATTGCCTAGCGTTCCAAAGTAGTTAGCTTAGCGTCTCCAAAGTAATTTGCTTAACGTTCCAAAGGAGCTAACTCATCGTCCCCAAAGTAGTTTGGATAGCGTTCCAAAGTTAGTTATCTCACCGTCCCCAAAGTAATTTGCTTAGCGTTCCAAAGTAGCTATCACATCGTCAGCAAAGTAGTTTGTTTACCCTTGCGGACCGTATTGCAGCTAAATAGTGTTTTTGGCGCCTTATTTCAAAGTAACGGACTGCATAGCACTTATTCGGCTGATTTTGCAGCAAAAAGGAGCAGAAATGGCACAATAGCTGCATCTGAGTCCGAACGGAGTGGAAAAAGGCATGATTTTGTGAAATAAGGGCGCCTCGGTCCTATACACCGTGGCACCAACGAAGTCGATTGTTTAGCGTTCAAAAGTAAATTGCTTACCCTTACGGACCCGGTTACTATTCACCTCGCGCGCTATAGGGTGGGAATTTCCGATAAAAATATTTGTGAACGAATGAACTATCTGGACGGGCTAAACGTATTATAAGAAACGTATATTGAAGACGACGAAGCTATAGTAAATATGACTTCTCGAGAGTGTTATGAGATTGGAAGGGGAGTGGCAAGATGTTGACAATCAAACATTTTACCAAGAGCTACAAGGGTGGCAAGAAGGCGGTAAATGATCTGAATTTGGTGGTCGAAAAAGGTGACATCTATGGCTTTATCGGTCATAACGGTGCGGGGAAAACAACAACTATCCGAGCAGTGGTCGGAGTTTTAGATTTTGAGGAGGGAGATATCGAGATTGGTGGGTACTCCATTAAAAAAGATCCCTTAGCCTGCAAAGCGATTACTGCGTATATTCCAGATAATCCGGATCTATACGATCATCTGACGGGCATTCAGTACTTGAATTTTATTGGTGATCTTTTTAGTGTATCGAAAGCGGATCGGGAGTTATTGATAAAGAAGTATAGCGATGAATTTGAGATTACCTCTAATCTGGGGGATTTAATCTCCGCATATTCTCATGGTATGAAACAGAAACTCGCGATTATCTCCGCGCTTATTCATAAACCGAAGCTACTCGTTCTGGATGAACCCTTTGTGGGACTTGATCCAAAAGCGGCACACACGCTCAAGAAAATCATGGCGGAGATTTGCAGCCAGGGCAGTGCGATCTTTTTTTCGACGCATGTACTGGATGTGGCCGAGAAGCTCTGTAATAAGATTGCCATTATCAAAGCGGGTGAATTGATCACTCATGGGAAAACAGAAGAGGTGAAAGGTGACAGTAGCCTTGAAGATGTGTTTTTGGAGTTGATTAAACATGATTAATATCTGGCGATTGACGAAAATTCAGCTGATCTCATCGTTTGGGTTAAATAAAGCTTTGCATACAAGGGATATGAAAGAAAGACGAAAAATGCTTTTGCTGAGCATCGGTATCTTAATAGGGATTGTCATGATGGCAGTAGTTTCATTTGGATATAGCTTCATGATAGCAGAGACCCTTGAACAGATAGGCCGGCCAGAGCTGCTGCTTGCGATTATGATGGCTGTTACTTGCTTGATTGGATTTTTTACAACGATCTATAAGGCGAGTGGGGTATTATTTGGCTCCAAAGATTACGATCTCGTAATGTCGTTGCCTATCAAAACGAGCCATATCGTAGCAAGCCGTGTAGTTCAGCTCTATGTGCTGAATATACTGTTCTCATTGATGGTGATGGTGCCAGCAGGTGTAGTTTATGCTATAAAGGTAAATCCGGCAGTAGTATATTATTTATTTTTCATGATAACGCTGCTATTTATCCCATTAGTGCCAATCATTGCTGCAACAATTATAGGGGCATTGATTAGTTGGATTTCCTCACGTTTTAAAGGAAGTCGTTTAATAAGTCTCATTCTGACTTTTGCCGTAATCATTGTTATTATTTTGGGTTCAGGCCAAATGAATGGGAATGACCCGCAGTTACTTGCGGATATGAGCACACAAATTGCCGATCAAATCTTCAACTTATATCCTTTGACGGTTATGTATGTAGATGCTGTCTGCTCGTATCAGGTAGCTCCTTTGCTATTATTTATAGGGATTTCGTTACTTTCTTTTATGTCGTTTACCCTTATTCTTGGCAGCAAATATAAAGCAATACACACAGGCCTTACGACTTCTTACTCAAAGAATAAGTATCAAATGAGGTCACTTGCAGTCTCTTCACCGCTTTACACATTGTATAAAAAAGAGCTGCGCCGCTATTTCAGTTCTTCTATATATGTGCTAAATACGAGTATCGGTATGGTTATGTTACTTGTCATGGCGATTACCTTACTGTTTGTTAGCTCAGAGCAATTAGGACAAATTATTGAGATACCTGAACTCTCTAACTATCTAAGCAGATTGGCGCCACTATTTGTTTCCCTCTTTGTAGCATTAAGCTGCACGACATCGAGTTCGATTTCGCTTGAAGGTAACCATATTTGGATTTTAAAAAGCGCCCCCGTTCCGACAAAAACCATATTATTAAGTAAAATCGCAGTGAATCTCACCATTACAGTACCGATTGTGATTGTTAGTAGTGTGCTTCTTATGATTTCTCTGGGCACAGGCTGGATGGAGAGCTTGTTATTGCTAATAATCCCCGTCCTATACGCTTGTCTTACCGCAATGGTAGGTGTGATCGTTAACTTGAAGCTTCCTAAACTGGAGTGGACCAATGAAGTCTCTGTAATTAAACAAAGTGCTTCGGTCCTTGTAGCGATGATTATAGGATTTATCAGCTTGCTGATTCCATTTGGTTTGAGTTTTCTTTTATCCGATCTAAATGGTAATCTCGTTATGTTAGGTATTGGTGTGGTGATATTTGTGGCATGTGGAGTGATGTATAGATACATTCAGTCCAAAGGAGAACTTTTATTTCGGGCTCTTTAAAAAAGGGCATTCCAAAAGCCGAAATCGGCTGCTGGGATGCCCTTTATTTGTGCCAAGATTTATTGTCGTGAAAAATCCCCTAAGCTCTACTGTCGCTCTTGTTATTCTTCTTGCTCTTCTCGCTCTTGTCGCTCATTAGCTAACTGTTCAATTCCGCTCACCATTATTTTTAGACCTGTATAGAACATCTTATCGGAGCCAATTTCATTAAAGATATTGTTTTCGTACATTCGTTTTATAACATTAGGTCCATCCCCTGATAAGTGCTCAAGCGATTGTTTAAATACCTCTCTAGCATCTCCATTAGGTTCATTTTTCATGGCTAAGTCAATTCGATCCTGCTCATATTTGTCCAATTCGAAAGAGATTACATAGTTTAACACGCAAGCAATTAAGGAGAATTTGTCACTATCGCTTAAAGGAAGATGATCCACGATCTGAAGCAAAGTATTCAGTAAAGATAGATAATTAGGTTCAGAAGGCAAGGTTCTCATCATCAGCTGAGCCGAGCAAGGATACTTATGTAAAACCCCGCGGATTCGATCTGCAAAATGAAAAAGCTGTTCTTGCCAATCACCTTCGAGATTCGCAGTTTCGAGGGCTTCTTTGGCGATCTCATTAGCCAGTGTCTGGAAAATACTCTGTTTACTCTTAAAATGCCAATAGAGAGAGGCGGCTTGTATATTTAATAGTTCTGCTAATTTACGCATACTAAATGCCTCTATGCCGATATCATCTAGCAGCTCCCAAGAAGCTTTTATTATATCTTGTTCAGTGATTTGCAGATTTTTGATTCTCATCGAAACGACCTCCTGTTACTGTCTTCTTTTATCATAAGCGAAGATGGATGGCTGGTCTACCATCGTTAGATTACCGGTTTATCTTACACTGTTAGATATTTTTATTTACAAGCAAATAAACGGGTGCTATATTAATCTTACACTGTTAGTTTAACGGTGCGATTTTTTAAAAAGGAGGCAGCGGTTAGCTATTTTATTAGTAAAAATTAAAAAGGATGTGTATAGACCCATGAGTAATCTACAAGTGGAACAATCCCAACCAGTCACCAAAGAATTTTCTATAAAAGCAATACTTCCCGTAATACTGGCACTTATAACAGGAATGTTGCTGGTTATGCTCGACAGTACAATTATGAATGTAGCGATCCCGCAGCTTGAAAAAACCTTTGATGCCAGCCTAAAAACAATACAGTGGGCCATCACGGGTTATACGCTGGCTTTATCCGTAATTATCCCATTGGCCGGATGGTTCTCGGATAAGTTTACTGCCAAACGTGTTTTTTTAGCTTCGATCGTATTGTTTACCATAGGTTCTTTATTATGCTCAATGGCACAATCCACAACAGAGCTGATAATCTTTCGTATTTTGCAGGGATTAGGCGGAGGGATGATTGCTCCAATTGGTATGGCTATGTCATTCAAAATCGCACCTCCCGATAAAAGAGGTTCAATCATGGGATTGCTTGGCCTACCGATGTTAATTGCGCCTGTTCTTGGTCCTGTACTGTCAGGATGGCTGTTGGAATATGCAAGCTGGCACTGGATTTTTCTGATTAATGTCCCCATTGGTATTATTGCAATGATTGTTGGAGTGAAATTTCTTCCGGTAATAGAGAAGGGGAATAAAGCTAAATTGGATATTTGGGGTGTGATTTTATCACCACTCGCTTTCTCCAGCTTGGTATTTGGGGTGCATAGAGGGGGAGTGGACGGCTGGGGGGATCGTATAACGATTATATCTCTTGCGTTCAGCTTCATTGCTTTAGCCTTGTTTATTTTCGTGGAATTGCGCCAAAAAGAACCGTTATTGGAACTTCGCTCTTTTCGATCTCTAGAATTTAGTAAAGGTATGATTTTGACCTGGATTAATCAGTTCGCCTTATTTGGTTCGATTCTGTTAATTCCAATTTTTTTGCAGCAGGTCAGAGGTTTTTCTTCCTTTGAATCGGGACTTTTAGTTATTCCTCAAGCTTTAATATCCTTTGCTGGCATGATTATTGGAGGAAAATTATTTGATAAGTATGGAGCTCGGCCCGTTGTGTTCTCTGGACTTGTGCTGCTGTCCACCGGACTCTTTCTTTTGTCACGTTTACAAAATGATACAAGTGTATACGTTATGATCAGTTATTTTGCCATTATGGGACTTGGCCAAGGATTAACTACTATGCAGCTCGGTACACATGTGCTTAAGGCCGCTCCGAAGGATTTGATCAGCCGTGTGACCCCACTTACTGCCTCTGCACAACAAATTGTGGGTTCCTTTGCTGTCGCTATAATGTCGGGCTTATTGACTTCGAATATAGCTACTCAAATGAGTCAAGGAAATCAGAAGCTACCTTTAGAGGCTATGGTTGCAGGATTCCACGACACGTTCCTAGTTTCATTGGGCTTGGTGCTGTGTGGTGTGGTTCTTAGTCTCTTTTTGCATAATCCGAAGAGCTGATCCTATCGTACTCTACCAATATTTTAGCGATGTTTATGGATTGTATCCTTGGTATAATTCAAAGATTGATAACCAAGGGGGAATCTCTTAACCCGTGAAGAATATATTTGCTAGATTTACTATAATGACCCTCGCTGTCGTGCTATACGCCGGAGTATTTATTCAGCATATATCGGCCGATAACGGGGTTCCTTTTGAGGATATAAACACTAGTTATGCAAAAAAAGAAATCATAGATTTATATAACCGGAATATATTAACTGGCACCTCGAATACTAAATTTTCACCTACTCAATCGATTACTAGAGCTGAATTTATTACAGTTCTTGATCGTCTGTTGAAGCTTGATCCAGCGTTGAGTCCGGTATCTCCTTATACCGACGTAGCCAAAAGCGCTTGGTATTACGGCTGGATACAGGCAGCAATTCAGCTTGAACTGGCGAACGGCACTTCGGCAACTACTTTTGCACCCGCAAAAGCAGTTACTCGGCAGGAAGCGGCTGTGTGGATAGCCAAAGCGCTAAAGCAAACAAACACTGCAACTACCGCACAAACCAATTTTAAAGATCGGCAACAAATTGCTAGCTGGGCAAGTGCTGCTGTAGCCAAGGTTAATGATCGCGGATTAATGAAGGGCGATAATAGCGGAAATTTTCGACCCACGGACCCGATAACCAGGCAAGAGACGGCAGTGCTGATGGATCGGGTGCTGCAACATACAAGCTGGGCGGCAGAGCTGGAAAGTGATCCGGACAAACGTATTGTTATAGGCTGGCAGTATGGTCTCACGACGTCACAATTTGAGAATCATGTTTTGCAATCGAACGTCAACACACTCTCACCACGTTGGTATTATGTTGGAAAAACAGGGACAGTAACGGATTCGACAGATGTCTCGCTGGTAACTTGGGCAAAAAAGAATAAAAGGCAAGTCTGGGCGATGGTTGGCAATCGATCGGATCAAGAAGCGACGCATCAAATGCTGTTGAGTACAACCGCAAGGAATACGGCAGTCAAACAATTAGCTGCTTTAGTGAGTAAATATGGATTAGATGGACTAAATATAGATTTTGAAAATGTAGCGGCCGAAGATCGTGTGTATTTGACTTCGTTTATTACTTTATTGGCCGAGAAAATGCATTCGCTCAATGTTATTCTGTCGATGGATGTATCCCCTGATCTTGGAACGGATTGGACAGAAGCTTTTGACTATGCTGCCCTAGGCAAGCAAGTGAATTACATGGTGATGATGGGGTATGATGAGCATTATGACGGGAGTCAAGTTCCGGGGTCCAATGCTTCGCTTTCTTATGATCAAAAGGCTGTGAATACAATCCTAAAAGTTGTACCTAGTCAAAAAGTTATATTGGCATTGCCCTTATATAATCGGGATTGGACACTGAACCAGAAGGGAACGGTTTTATCCTCTGAATATATTACGCTTCCGGAGCAAAATCAGATCATCAGCAGCTATGCATCGAAACCTGTGTGGAATTCTACTCTGGGACAATATGTCGCGAGCTACTCGAAACAAGCTATAAAACATACGATTTGGATTGAGGATGGGCGTTCATTAATAACTAAATACAACTTAGCGGTTACTAAAAAACTAGCTGGAGTAGCTTATTGGTATATAGGCGGAGAAAGCTCTGATATATGGGCTAGTTTAAGGAATGCAGAGAAATTTTTCGATTACACTTTTTAAAAATATGAAAGACTGGATGCGAATAGCCGCTTAGCTAATTGCTGTCCAGTCTTTTTATTGGGTTACTAAGTCGCAACTGCTAGAATGAGTTTGATTAAATCAGCCTCGAGTTACGTATTTTTTGAAGTTTTTTACCTTTAGAACTTTAACATTTTGAGCTAGAAGTTTCTTGTCACTAACGATCCATGTGTGATCTTTGGAGTTTTTTCTACGAACCGCAGCGAAGTTATACTTATTTCCTGCATAAATCTTAAAGCCCTGTGCAGCGCAATCCGCACAAAACTTAACACATTCACCTTTATTCCAATCTGGAAAAGAAATCTGCTGGAAGACATTTCGTTTTACGAGTAGGGTGGCACCCTGAACATTGGTTACCTGTTTATTTTCCATATTAAGATAACGAAGCAAGAGTAGCTTCTTATCATTTAAATACATATAGTGAGCTCGTTTTCCAAAGATATCAGCTTTAGTTTTATGGAGGATTTTCATACTATCCGTTAAATAGTTGGCAGAGTAATAATCGTCGTCATCAAATTTAGCGATACAACTATAATTCGCTAAGTGCACACCAAAATTCAGACAAAACCCGAGTGAACGATATTCTGGTAGTTTATAGATCCGTACGTTTTTATGTTTTTTTGCAGCATGTATATAATCTTCAATTCTCAAGCTATCATTATTTATGATCACGATAAGTTCTTTAGATTTGAAATTCTGTCGTTGATAGTTATCAAACATGGTTTTAATACAATCAAGTCGTTTCGTACAAGTTAGAATAGACACAGCAGATGAAGTAGATTCAGCAGTTAACTTCATAACGGAATCTTTGGACTGCGTCCAACAAAATTCCTGTAGTTTTTAATATTCCGGATGATCTTATGGTTAGCTATTAACGTACTATCACTGATAATCCATGTATGTTTTGAAGAGTTTTTTCTACGTATGGCAACGAAGTTATTTTTACTCGCAGAATAAACCTTATAACCTTTCTTTCTGCTTCTGCTGCAAAAGAGATCATCCTCACCTACGTTTTTATTAGGAAATTTCACATGATCGAATACTTTTCGTTTGAAGACGAGCGTAGCGCCAGGGAGATGGGTAACCGTCCGGTGTTCATCATTTGCAAAACGAAGAATCAAAGTCTTTGAACCTAGTAAATACATATAGTGAGCCCGTTTTCCAAGGATATCAGCTTTAGTTCTTTGTAAGGTCAGATTACTTTCCGTCAAATAATGAGGGGCATAATAATCGTCGTCATCAAATTTGGCGATGGTATGATATTTGCATTTTGTTACGGCATAGTTTAAGCATGAACCGAGAGATTGATGTTCAGGTTTACGAAATATCTTAATATTTTTGTGTTTTTTAGCTAAGGTTAGGTAGGGGGATAGTGGAATTTTATTATTATTGATAATAATGATAAGTTCTTTATTTGCATATTTTTGTCTGCTGTAATTTTGAAATAGGTTGTTTAAATAATTATGGCGATTGGTACAGGTAATAATGGAAATACCTTGTTGGTTCGCCTTGTAGTGAGGTACAGCACTCATATAACCAACCCCTCATATGCATTTTTGGGAAAAGTCTCATTTATACGATATGTCCAAGTTAGGATAGAGTCACGGCATATCAACCTCTTAAAAGCAAAATGGACTTGTTTAGAGAACACAAAACCCACAGTGATAGCTGTGGGTTTTGTAAGAGAGACACATCATATGAAACGCTTTGGATGTTTGTTCAGAAATAAGACTCAATGATGGAAATACCATTCTCAATTCTCGCCTTACTCTGCGTTAAATAATCTTTGGTCCAATCATCTAGGTTAGACATATCAAAACTCCGGTACATCCCTGTATAAACAATAATCTCTCTTAATCGAAGAAAAAGAGGAATTAGCTTCAGCTCATTTTCTGAAATACTGTTCTCTTTAACGTAGCCTTTTAGAAAGTGCTCCATAAAACGCTGACATTGAAGCTGCCTGTCCTCCATACTATCATCCCCGTAAACGTAGACTAGATAATACAGTTGAATGGCGATATCTTCTACAAACCAGCTGTACTGAGCTTCATCAAAATCAAACAAGGTCAGCTTACCATTGTCGACCAAAAAGTTGCCTACATTGATATCCCCATGGATGAGACCATAGGTATTTATATCAGCGTCGAGATGCTTTAGCCGATCCATAAGCGCCTTACAGCTTTCTAAAACGCCACTTTGGGATGAAGGAATAAACCTGGTTACATTCTGCAGGTAGTAGTTCTGATGCCACGCATGTCTTTTGGTGTGTGGTTTATAAGATTTTGCTAATCTGTGCATTTGTCCAGTGATCATGCCACACTGCTCATAGAGCTCTACATCTTTCAGGCAGTCTGGGTAACCTATTCGTTTCCCTTGTGCTTTTTCAAAGGAAGATACCCTAAAGCACGAATCACCGATCTCTATTTGCTCAACTAAATTACCCTGAAGAGAACCTACGGGTCTTGATACTGAAACGCCATGATCTGCTATGTATAGAATCCATTCAAGTTCAGCCGCCAACAAATCCTTACTGCGTAGCGAGCTATGAGTAAATCTTAGAATATATTGATGGTTGCTAAGTTGGTATTCATAAACAAAATTTTGAAATCCGCCAATGAACGTTAGCTCATCTATGGGGATACCATATTTCGTACAGGCGGCACTTACAATCTGGTCATTAAATAAGGACTTAATCTTTTGTTCCAAGGGTTCTACTCCATTCTACATTACAATGATTTTATCGAAATCGTTCTGGAGCTTTCCTGGATCTCAATAAGCAGCGGCCGTTCTTGTGGGTTGAGATTTGGGGCATGAATAGCCAGCATAAGTCTGCCCGTCAAATCACGAAACAACATCCCAGGTCCGCCATCTTTGGCATAAAGAGGCTCAGGATCATGTTGCCAAGGTCCACTAATGTCACCGCTGATGGATCGGGCTAAACCCATGGCATAACCACCGGCTCCACTGCTAGACCACAACATAAGCAGCTCACCACTGCTAGTCTGATGCATAAAAGGACCGTCAGTTACGTACTGCCCTTCTTTGCCACCTACCGTCCAAGGAGCTTGTGAAGCCTGGAAAAGCAGCACGGGTTCACCAATACTAGCGCTTAAATCCTCCTTCAGCCGAACGGCATACATTTCTCCATCCGTCACTTCAATCCATTCACGGCAAAAGATCATCCAAGGTTTGTCTTCTTTATCTACATATAACGTTCCGTCAAGGCACTCCCAAGAAGCAGGGGTAATCGGATGATTGCTGATAGGGAGATAAGGACCCTCAGGTGTTTCCGCGCTTAATATTTGTGTCCCCCGTGGAACCCCATGTCTTTTAAAAGAAGCGAACATATAATATTTTCCGTTGTAGCGGTGAACCTCTGGTGCCCAGAAATGATGATCAGCCCAAAAATTAGGATCTGGACGAAAGGCAGCAATGGGTTCGGACCATTCCTGAAGATCTGAGCTGATATATACATCGAAGCCGTGAGGTGTGCCACTCCAAGCTGTTAGGCCATCTGTGGTGCCCCCAATTCACAAGCTATCATCTGCTTAATTTTACAATATCTTCATTAGGCTTGGAAGCGTTACTTCATTTGCTCGCCTAGTAGCAAACGTATTTTCATTACTCCTGGTGTACAGCCGTAGTTTTTTCGGAAGACACGTATAAAATAATTAGTCTCCATGCCCAGCTGAAGCGCAATATCTTGAACGGGGATCTCCACATCCTCCGTCATTAATTGCAGCGCCCGCTCCAGCCGCAGATTCTGCAAATACTTATGCGGAGTGACCCCGTATTCCTGCACGAATAAACGCTGGAAATGCTGCACGGAGTAGCCGACTGCTGCTGCAAGATTGGAGATCAGAAGCGGTTCTGTGTAATGCTCGTTGATCAGCCCGACGGCTGTAGTTAGGGCTTCATTTCGGACAGACTCGAAGGCTAGACGATTAGCGGAGCTTTGTGAACTCTTGGCAGGGCGCAGCATTAAGAGCAGTCTATAGAGCGTGATAGACAACTCCTGCATCCACATCTCGTCTTGCCGATTGGAGGCAGGAGAATTCACCGTATGCCAAATTTGGCCGATTTCTTCCCAGCATTGTTCAAAACGCTCCGGTCGATAAGGAGCAGAAGGGAGCAGTTCAAGCGCTTCCAGCAATCCTTGAGCTTGACTGCCTTGAAAACCGATAAAGCCAACATGCCACGGTTCATGAGAGGTAGGATAATATTCATGACCTCGATCTGGTGGGAAGGCAAAAGCCATCCCCGGTTCCAGTATGATTTCTGTGCCATTTTCCAGATCACGAAATAAACCGGTTCCGGTCCGGATCAAAAAGATTTGATACACAGGAAATCCTGCTGGGCGCACATGATGGAATTGGATATGACGACCTACAGAGTAGGGGGATAGGGGTAACGTTCCAGAGTCGCGTGGTAATTCAATCAGAGAAAAAGGCAGCAGGTTTATCACCTCATCTTCATTTTGTGCTATCACTTCGAGACTATATTCCTACTGATTGAAATGACTTTTCTTATATTATAAATAGTATAAATGATGATTCCTGAATTAGATAGCTTACGCTTCTAGCCTGTCATCAGAGAATAGTCCCATTCCATAAATGGGCAGAATTGAGAGGATGATCGTACACAATGAATAAAAAACATTCCCCGATAAGCAGTAAAGCTGGTGTCATGCTGCACGGTGCTGATTATAATCCTGAACAATGGCTTAAATATCCGGAAGTATTGCGTGAGGATATCCGATTAATGAAGCTGGCGGGCTGCAATGTCATGTCCGTAGGCATTTTCTCGTGGGTATCTCTTGAACCAGAAGAGGGTGTGTTCACTTTCGAATGGTTGGATGGTGTACTTGATTCTTTTGCAGAGAATGGGATTTACGCTATCTTGGCAACGCCAAGTGGTGCCCGCCCAGCATGGATGTCGCAAAAATATCCAGAAGTCTTAAGAGTGGAGCGTAACCGTGTTCACAATTTGCATGGCTTCCGTCATAACCATTGCTATACCTCACCAGTGTACCGTGAGAAAACTGCAATTCTAAATGCAAAGCTAGCGGAACGGTACAGCCAGCATCCAGCCATTATCGGGTGGCATATTTCGAATGAGTTCGGTGGGGAGTGTCACTGTGAGCTCTGCCAGGATGCTTTTAGAGAATGGCTGAAGGTGAAATATAATAACAGTTTGGATGAGGTGAATCATGCTTGGTGGGCTACTTTTTGGAGCCATACCTATACTTCATGGTCACAGATTGAATCCCCAGCTCCACATGGTGAGACACAAGTACACGGCTTGAATCTTGACTGGCGGCGTTTTGTTAGTGAACGGACGATTGACTTCTGCCAGCACGAGATCAATACGGTTCGTCCGTACAATCTAGAGCTGCCTATTACGACGAATATGCATATGATCGATGGTATTGATTACCGCGAGCTGGCCAAAATCTTGGATGTGGTCTCATGGGACGCTTATCCAGACTGGCATTATACCGAAGACGGTGACGATACTAGATTGGCAGCATGGGCGGCGATGCACTACGACTTAATGCGCTCTTTTAAAAAGAAACCGTTCTTGCTGATGGAAAGCACGCCATCCCTTACGAATTGGCAATCGGTCAGTAAGCTAAAACGTCCCGGAATGCACAAGCTGTCTTCCTTGCAAGCGGTAGCGCATGGTTCGGATTCCGTGCAGTATTTCCAATGGCGCAAAAGCCGCGGATCAAGTGAGAAGTTCCACGGTGCAGTTGTAGACCACAGTGGCCATTCCGAGACTCGAGTATTCCAAGATGTAGCGGAAGTAGGGAAGACGCTTGCGGGAATGACGGAAGTAGTGGGTACGTCCACTCCGGCGCAGACGGCGATTATTTTCGATTGGGACAACCGCTGGGCGATAAAGGATGCGCAAGGCATCCGTAATTCCGGATTACGTTATGAGGAGACGGTGCTACAGCATTATCGTGCACTTTGGGAGCTGGGCATTCCAGTTGACATTATAGGCTCTGGAGATGATTTGTCTGCCTACAAGCTGGTTGTTGCACCTATGTTATATCTGATTAGTGAAGAGAATGGAAAGCATATCGAGAAATATGTAGAGCAAGGTGGCACTTTCCTCGCAACCTATTGGTCAGGAGTAGTTAACGAAACGGATTTATGTCATCTGGGAGGATTCCCTGGTCCACTGCGCAGAACACTGGGGATTTGGGCAGAGGAGACAGAAGGGCTGCACAGCCGTGATCTGAACGGGTTAGTAATGGAGGCAGGTAATAAACTTAAGCTAAGCGGTGACTACGATGCGCATGAGATTGCCGAGCTGATTCATTTGGAAGGTGCAGAGGCTTTGGGGCATTATCGCAACGATTTCTATGCGGGCCGTCCAGCGCTTACAGTCAATCGTTTCGGTGAAGGAAATGGGTACCATCTTGCTACCCGGGTGAAAGAGACTTCATTCTATGTTGAGCTATACGCAGCGATCACATCTAAGGCAGGAATTACCCGTGCGATGGATAGTGAGCTTCCAGCAGGTGTGACTGCACAACTTCGCACAGATGGCGAAAGTGATTATGTTTTTGTGCAAAATTTCAGCGGCAGTCCGCAAACGGTAGAGCTGGATGGAGCGGAATACACAGACTTGGAATCAGGTCTTTCAGCTCCGGTCCTATTGAATCTAGCGGTGAATGGACTCGTGATGTTGAAGCGTAAAGCATTAGTATAATAAAAAGGCAGGACCTGAGATTCAGGTTCTGCCTTTTTTTTGAATAGAATCAGTTCTTAACTCTTCCCATCATAATGGTGTTATACAATTTGCCGTCCGATAGAAGTTTATCTTTCTTTAAAATCCCTTCGATTTCAAAGCCAAGCTTTTGATAAAGCTTAATAGCATTGGTGTTCGTTTCCAGCACATTTAGGGTGATCTTTTGAATACCGTTAGTGTCAGCCCAGGCAATCGATTCGCCAAGAAGATTTTTTCCAATACCATATCCCCAATACTCCTGCAGCACACATACTCCGAATTCTACTTTATGAGCGAATCTTTTTAAGGGATAACCTTCGCATCTGGAGAACGCAACGATTTGATCATCCACTACTGCGACTAGAAAGAGGTTATTATTTTTCTCTGAATCGGCTTGAATAAGCTGTTCAAATCCTTCTTCGTCAATAAAGGCTTCGCCTGGTTCCCGATCTAAATTCTCAGTCTCTCCATCGATACGTACTCTTAATTCAGACAACACCTTAGCGTCTTTTGAGGCAGCAGATCTAATGCTGTATTGGATTCCATTCACTGTAGATGTTTGAGGATTAATGATCATATGTCCTCCGTGACGATGGTTGATGTTAGAATTATTGCTTCGATGCCCTCAATGATCCGAGTGAAATAAGCTGCTTCATGAGGCACAAAATGAGTCCGATCCACACTCTGTTGAATGTTGATTTTCTGCCCGTTTGAATCGACTTTGAAACCATTGATTTGTAGACTATGTATTTCTCCCTGCCAAAAGCTTCGGAAGTCCGCAAACTTTGTGATAACAATTCCTGCGACCTCTTCTTCTTGCAGCTTAAAATCGTCCAGTGGATAAGGATTGTTATAAACAAAAACATGCGCTCGTTCTTTATCGATTAGATTTTCTTTGATCATACAGTAAGGAATTGTACCTAAGGGAATCAGCTCATCAAAAGCTAGCTCCAAACCGAGTTCTTCTTGAACCTCGCGAATCCCGTCCTCTACCGTTTCGTGTGTCAGCAAATGTCCAGCGGCCGTGATGTCCAGCAATCCTGCATATTCTTGTTTCTGCTCACTACGAAGCTGTAAATAAATATAGGGGATTTCTTGGGTTTTGCTTATAAACCAGCAGTGGAAGGTCTCGTGCCAATGTCCTAACCGGTGTACTTCTTTCCGTGGAGCTGTACCGATTCGGTGACCGCCTTCATCAAATATAGTAAGTATCTCATTATGCATAGAAAAGCTCCTTCGTGAAAATATCTACTGCCTAAAGCGTATCATAAAAACGATCGAATTGCTTCATGTGCCCAAGCGATTTTTATTGACATCGTTAAGAAAGATATGTATATTTTTGGATGTTAATCAAAGGAGGAGTTAAATGAATTTAGTAGCCATGAAGCAGGAAGACTTGGACACTTTAAGTGATGAAAGGTTAGGATGGGCCTGTATGGAGCCTACCTTTCAGCTGATTCGCGGAAAATCGCCATCGACCAAATCAGAAGTGATCTCGAAGCTCACAGAGGGGCAACAAGCATTATGTATGTTCAGAGTGCTATATGGTCACAGCTGTAATTCCGAAGGGGAGTATTATGCTTGGATTTCCTACATGCAAGACCTGCCAGGGTATTGGACAGGGGTGATAGGAGGCATACGATTTTTTGACGATTCACCCATGATTCTTTTGCTTCAGGAAACAAAGACATTTCTCGAGGAAAGAAATCATCGACTGGGTAAAGAGTGGGCGGATGCTGCCATCACGGATTTGGATCGAGACCCTCAGCTGTTAGAAGTAATTACTGGGTTATTCGAACGATATAAGAACCTGACACCAAATACGCATAGAATAATTGGCGAATATATTCGCTCTCATCCAGAGGAGTTTGTAGAAATAGGGTGTTCATAATTATGAATATGAAGAAACGTTATGTATTTCTCGTACTTATTTTTTTATTGATCGAAATCCCAGTAATCATTAATCTCTACCATAGTTATAATTCA
This sequence comes from Paenibacillus sp. FSL F4-0097, assembly GCF_038593125.1. Taxonomy (NCBI): domain Bacteria; kingdom Bacillati; phylum Bacillota; class Bacilli; order Caryophanales; family Paenibacillaceae; genus Paenibacillus; species Paenibacillus sp. FSL F4-0097. Next base: position 4,090,028 of record NZ_CP151965.1, on the reverse strand, counting down.
TTTGAGAATTTAGTGTTGGATCAAATCGACGAAACAGAAATCACCTCTATCGAGATTGAGAAATACTCAGTGGATGAAAAGGTAGTGATTGAAGATCCGAAGGAAATTGAAAAGATCATTTATGCTTTTTCAGATGTAAAATTGAGAAGAAGTAGTGCTTTGGACAAATCTACGGAGACCTACTGGATAAGTATTATTGTGAATAACAGCTTGAGGTTTGGCATGAATCTTACGGATACTAACTTCCTGTATGTGACGGATCTTGATAAGAAGGACAAATACAGTTCGGGAAACTTTAGAATGACTAGTGATTTTGATGTGAATTGCATTGCAAGCTTATTTAAATGACGCAGAAGGATCAACCACCACTGGTACTGAGATTTTCGGACCCAGATGCCCCTATTTGCGAATTTAACGCCTATTAAGCAGGTTTTCGGACTCCAGCGTCGCTATAGCTCAGGAAGGAGCTTATAATTAGCTTTTTTTGCACCAATAGCGGCTATGAGGTCCGATAGCTATCCAAATAGCGGATAAAACGGTGTATAAGGTCAGCTGAGTCCTTTAGCTTCTGCATGTGCAGATTGTTCAGTTGAGTCCTTTAGGTGCTGCATGTGCAGATCGCTCAGTTGAGTCTTTAGCTGCTGCGTATGCAGATCGGTTAGTTGAATCCTTTAAGCTGTTGCGTACGCAGATCGCTCAGTTGAGTCTTTAGCTGCTGCATTGTGCAGATCGGTCAGCGGAGTCCGATAGTGCTTCATATCCTCACACAAAAAATGGGTGCCCCTATGGGACACCCATTTTTGTATGGATTATCTAGCCATCCATCCGCCATCCACATTAAGAACGTGACCGTTCAGGTAGTCAGATGCTGCGGAAGCCAAGAATACGGCAGGACCTTTAACATCATCAGGCGTTCCCCAACGTGCTGCAGGGATACGGTCTAAGATAGAGTCCGAACGACTTTGGTCGGCACGGATTGGAGCGGTATTTTCAGTAGCCATATAACCTGGAGCAATTGCATTGATGTTCAGACCGGAGCCTGCCCATTCATTGGCAAAAGCTTTAGTAAGACCAGCAACCCCGTGTTTACTCGCAGTGTAACCAGGGACATTGATTCCGCCTTGATAGGAGAGCATGGAGGCGATGTTAATGATTTTGCCGGATCCTCTTTCCAGGAAGTGGCGGCCTGCAATTTGCGACAGAAGGAACACTGTGTTCAGGTTCAAATTGATTACATCAAACCAGTCTTTTTCACTATGATCTTTTGCCGGTGCACGGCGGATCATTCCGGCGCAGTTTACGAGAATGTCAACATGTCCGGTCAGCTCTAACGCTTGGTCAAAAGTGCTTTGCAGCTTGCTATGATCACTTAAGTCAGATTCGATACTAACTGCTTTTACTCCAAAAGCTTTTGCTGCATTTACAGTTTCTTCACTCGAATTAAGGGAGACAGATGCAACGTCTGCACCGGCTTCTGCAAATGCAAGCGCGATTCCTTGTCCAAGACCTTGAGCTGCGCCTGTTACAATAGCTGTTTTACCTGCCAAGCTGAATAATGATGACATATAAATTACGCCCCTTTATTGTAAATGGATTGTTATTCCGGGTTTACCCGCATTCAATGGTAACGCCTGCACTGCGGAACTGATCTGCCGTTTCGGGGGAGAGCCCTTTGTCCGTCAGAATCACGTCAACTTCTTGTAGGGAAGCGAAGGTACGCAGTGCAGTATGGCCGAATTTATGATGATCTACAACCGCGAATACCTTACGGGCTGTAGATACAAGGGCTTGCTTGAACTCAATTAAATCTCCGGTATAAATGGAGAGCCCATGCTCTATATGAATAGCAGTCGATGAAAGGAATGCTTTTTGAATATTAAGCTTTTGTACATAGGAGACGGCTTCAGGACCAGCCAACATATTACGGACACGATAACCACCGGGAACGACCAGACGGATGTTATCTTTGGGAACCAGTTCGCTGATGATGTATACATCATTGGTGACTACCGTTAGTGGCATATTGTCCAGACGCCGAGCAATTTCAAGCGTAGTGCTACCGCCATCAAGAGCGATAATATCGTCCGGTTCAATATGAGCAAGCGCACGCAAGGCAATCTCCGTCTTCTCGTCAGAGTATTTATCCAGCGGATCCTTGGAGGGCAAAATACCAAACTGGTCGCTTTGTGCCAGCACAGCTCCGCCATGTACACGTACGATCAGTCCTTGTTCCTCCAGCCTACTTAAATCCTCGCGTATTGTTTTTCCAGTAACCTGAAGCTTATCGCTCAGTTCATTCACCGTTACATCTTTTTGGTTCAGCATAACTTCCATAATCATCTCGTGTCGTCGTATCGGGTTCATCCGCCTGCCTCATCTTTCCGTAATTGATTTATCTCTATTGTAATTCTTTCATGGATACGGGGTCCATATCATCATATCTTTTATTATCGCCAGCCATACTCCAGATAAAAGTATAGTTATGAGTGCCGACACCACTGTGGATGGACCAGCTTGGAGAAATAACCGCTTGTTCGTTATGCATTACGATATGGCGGGTTTCGTCAGGTTCTCCCATCAAGTGGAATACAACGGAATCGTCCGGAAGATCAAAATAGAAATAGGCTTCCATCCGGCGTGGATGGGTATGTGCTGGCATTGTGTTCCACATGCTGCCTGGTTTCAGTTGGGTCATACCCATAACCAGTTGGGCACTTTGCACACCATTTGTGTGAATGAAGCGGTGGATTGTCCGCTCGTTAGAGTTCTCCAGACCACCCATCGCACCGGATTCAGAATCGGCCAGTGTGGTTTTGGTAGTAGGGTAGGACTGATGAGCTGGAGCAGAATTCAAATAGAATTTAGCAGGCTTGGAAGCGTCTGCACTTTTGAAGACTACATCTTTAGAACCTTGACCTACATAAAGACATTCTTTGAAATCTACTTCATATTCTGTGCCATCTACAACCACGGAGCCTTTACCACCGACATTGATGATGCCCAGTTCACGGCGTTCCAAGAAATAAGTAACCCCAAGTTCTTTAAGGTCAGTAGTTAGCGCAACCTCTTCTTTTACAGGATTAGCTCCACCAACGATCATACGATCTTCATGAGTTAGGACAAGCTTTAGCTCATCAGGTGCAAAAATAACGGGAATGTGGAATTCCTTACGGAGGCGCTCAGTGTCAAATTGTTTTACTTCATTAGGATGGGATGCGAAACGTCTTTCCATTGAATGTTCAATCTCCTTTGTGTACATATTATCGTTCGTATAGGTACACTTTAGTCCATTTAGGTTCATTTTACAAGTACTAATCTTTTTTATTTCGTTTATTTATGTTTATTTATTGGTTTTTCCAATTGCAAAATGAACGGAAAGTGTGCACAATAGAGCTATTATGCTCGATTTTCATGAATGCCGGAAGATGATATAAAACTGAAATGATGGAGGTTGAAAAGTAATGCCGGGGTTGAAAAATATCCAGAGTACTTATAAGGAACGTCAGCAAGAAATTATTTTTAATATAGCACTGGAAGCGGAGCAACGCTCTTTATTGGAAAGTGGACTCTGGTTCCATGATGATGTGCGAAATAACTTTTATTATGCCTCGTATCTTTTTGCAGCGGCTGTTGATGATTCTTTTGAGCTGCCTTTTGATCGTGAGCAAGCGAAACAGAAAGCACAGGATGTGCTGCTGGAGATCTTAATGCTTCAGAACCGGCAGCCTGGCACGGAGTTATACGGCCATTGGCCACTCGGATTAAATCCAGTGCCGCGAGATGCGTCACCGCATGAGTTACCAGTGGAGCTTATGGGCAACCTGCTGGCGTATTTTTGCAAAAGATACGGAGGAGCATTAAACGCTCAACTTCGCATAGTTCTGAATACAGCGTTTGGACATATTTATCGCAGTGATTTCTACCGTAAGCCGGTGGTTACTTTTGGGCATCATGAAGCTAAATATACAGCTGCTAAGCTGATTTTTGGCACCATGTTTGCGGATGAAATATTGCTTGAGGATGGCCGGCAGAGTCTGAAGGATACACTGGCTTATATTCGTACTAAAGGTATGCCGGAATACGGCAGTCTTCCGTGGTTTTGGCATTGGGTGCAGGCATTCACCTGTGCGTTGGAACTTGTCCCGCCTGAGGATACGGAGCTTACTACAAGCATTAAAGAAATGCTTGACCATTTATGGAATGTACGAGCTGAATTCTATCTGCGTGGCGCTTGGGTTGGTGCGCATTCTAGAGGCTGGCCGCATGATGTTCCCGGCGATGCTAATGTGCTTCATGATTATGTTCAGTTTGGAGATTTCCAGCTGCCTGAGATGATGCCGCGCACGGAGTATGCCGGTTTATTATTCTATCAAGCATCCGATGAAATATTAGCCGCAGCCATGAATCACCAGTCACCAGTGGAAGTAAGGAAGATTACTCAGAAGGTTGTCCCAACGGATCCACAGCCGCAGCCTTTGCTTCATTCCTATGCTTATATTACAGAAGAGTTTGCAGCAGGCGGGATGTGGGAGCGGGTTGAGGAATTCGATAATGAGCAGCTTCGCTGGGCTTTTTCGTTACCTGTGAGTGGAGAGGGAGGCGCAAATCAGCTGTATTTCTTCCACCCGGGACAAGGCTACAATGAGGGAGATCCCCGCCATCAAAGCCGTTATATGGAGGTTCTCTATCACAAGAATGTCATCATTTCTCTATTCCCAATCCCCCAGGGTGAAAAGAATACGATCATCGGTGTACTTCCCCAAGGGGAATGGAAACAAGAGCCTAACACATTGTACGGGCAGGTTGGTGAGACGTATGTTGTTATTTATTTATCTCACTCTTATCAGCTGCAGGAACGGTCCAGATTCATAGAGGTATCAGTCGCAGGGATGCCGGGTGGTGTGATCGTTGAAGCATTGGGCATTAAGAAAGCGGCTGAATGTGGTATTATTGGTTTAGAGGCTTTTGCCGCAGCTATGGCTCATAAAGAAAGGAATTTCGAAGTGGGAGAGGGATTAGCAGCGAATTATACCAACATGGATGGTGAAAGCTTAGTTCTGAGTATTAGTAGGGAGTCAGAATTACCGCAAGCTCAGCTTAATGGAATCCAGATCTCATTAGATCATTATTCAGTATAAAAAATACACAATTGCTGTGATAAATAGTAATCCAAGTCGGCCTTTTTGGCCGGCTTCTTTAATAAGGAGGTACATGAAAGGATGTGATGCCCCATTGCACAGCCCGCAATAGATACCTAAGTATCCGTAAACGTGATTTTGTCCAAAATACTTATAATTGGGGTGAGCGACAATTTATCTGGATAAACTAGACCTAACGATTTGGTAATTCAATCCTCCCTAAGCACATTTCCCTTTAGAATAGCGGTGTTAGGTTACTAAATAGTAATTAATTACATTAAACCCTATTTTTCTGAGAGACATTTGTCACAATAAAGGTTAATATCTAAGTGAGATAGAAATGATTGCGCTTACTTATTTTCTAATAAACCTAATCATAATGAATGCGAGGGATATAACAGTGATTGAAACTGAATTTCGTGTAGAAAATGACTTTCTAGGCAGTAAACAGGTAGATAAGAACGCTTATTATGGGATTCAGACACTACGCGCAGTCGAGAACTTTCCTATTACGGGCTATCGGGTTCACAAAGAGTTAATCAAAGCGATGGGGATTGTAAAAAAAGCCGCTGCGCTTGCAAATATGGAAGTTGGCCGTCTCTATCGAGGGCTTGGAGAGGTTGTAGTGAAAGCAGCAGAAGAAATCATCGAGGGTCAATGGCATGAGCAATTTATTGTAGATCCTATTCAGGGTGGTGCGGGTACCTCGTTAAATATGAATGCGAATGAGGTTATTGCTAACCGTGCTTTAGAACTGCTTGGCCATGAAAAAGGAGACTATCGTCACTTAAGCCCCAATTCACATGTAAATATGGCGCAGTCTACAAATGATGCGTTCCCGACGGCAATTCATATTGCCACACTTTCACTGCTGGAGCAGCTGCTTGTAACGATGCACAGAATGCATGATGTGTTTGCGGTAAAAGCGGATGAATTCGATCCTGTGATAAAAATGGGTCGGACACATCTTCAAGATGCAGTGCCGATTCGTCTGGGTCAAGAATTCGAGGCTTATCGCAGAGTGCTGGAAAGAGATATCAAACGTATTGAACATACACGCCATCATCTGTATGAAGTCAATATGGGGGCAACAGCAGTAGGTACAGGATTAAATGCTGATCCTCGTTATATTGAATTGGTGGTAGAGCACTTAGCTGAGATCAGTGAATTGCCACTCGTAACGGCAGATCATCTCGTCGATGCCACCCAAAATACAGACGCCTATACAGAAGTGTCTGCTGCCCTAAAAGTATGCATGATGAACATGTCCAAGATCGCTAATGATCTGCGATTGATGGCCTCCGGTCCGCGTACTGGGTTTAATGAGATTTCATTGCCTGCACGCCAGCCTGGATCTTCAATTATGCCGGGTAAAGTTAACCCGGTTATGGCAGAGGTCATCAATCAGGTGGCTTTTCAAGTCATAGGGAACGATCATACGATCTGTCTGGCTTCCCAAGCGGGTCAACTGGAGCTGAATGTTATGGAGCCTGTGCTTGTGTTCAATCTCATTCAGTCCATCAGCATCATGAACAATTCCTTCCAAGTCTTCACAGACTTCTGTCTGGCTGGGATTGAAGCCAATAAGGAAAAGCTTGAGCGGGATGTGGAGCGGAGTGTCGGAATCATTACGGCTGTGAACCCGCATCTGGGGTATGAAGTGGTATCGCGGATCGCTAGAGAGGCGATTTTGACTGGGGAATCTGTACGGGAATTGTGCATTAAATATAATGTACTAACCGAAGAAGAGCTTAATCTGATTCTGGACCCTTACGAAATGACACATCCGGGAATTGCAGGAGCAGCTTTATTGCATAAAGAGTAGAATGTTCCGGAGGATCGAGCTTTTTGCTAGGAAAAAGCAAACCCCCGCCACCGTTTAGGGTGACAGGGGGAGATCCTAAATATGTTTATACTTATATGAATCTACTTCGCGATTGTCTGAAGTAGGTTCTTTTTTTTACATTTCAGGCTTAAAAGAAAAATAAAGAACGTAATAGACCGCGTTTTCTTGGCGGAGCCGTTAGCCTGGTAGTGGCAGTGGACTGGGAATTTTCATAAGAGGTGAGCGGTTTGCCGTTAGACACTTGCAACGGTTCTATGGATGCCGCTATTTGCTTGATCATTATTCGTAGATCCTCAAGCTCCTCACGCTGCTGTAGCAGTTGTATCAATACTACTTCGTCGGCTTTTTGATCGAGTGCACGTTCAACATTGTTGATGCGAGACAAGATATCCTTCATAGGCTCAGCATCTGTGTGCTGTAGTGGATTTTCCTGTTGTGATGTGGAAATTTGCTGCTCATTCGTGAGTGTGAGTTGTATACATTCCAAGGCTTCTCCGTGATTAATACGGTCTTTAATATGATTGAGCAGGCCGATTTGCTGCTCTGAGAACACATAATGGCCAAATCGGTCTTTTGGAAAAAAATCAGGGAACATGGCAGCCCAACGTTTAATTGTGGTTATACTAACTGACATCAGCTCTGCGGCATCTTTTGTTTTTAGAATATCCATTTCGATTCCTCCAGTTCACGTAGTCATGTTATGAGTAATATTCGTTGTCCAGCAGCGGCTCCCTGCACGGTTGACAAAGGTAGTGCGTATTCGCTAAACAAAGTGTAATTACGAGCAATCTCACTCTTTTGAATTTCACTATCTTGCTTTTCCATTCCAAATTGAGTACAGATGAGCCTGCTCAGGGGTATAATTGCATTAGAGGTGAAGGCGATGAACAGGATTGAAGATGAGGAACAAATGACTGAGGAGCAATGGCAGGCTATTTTGCAAAACGATGTTGCTTATAACGACATATTTTTTTATGCGGTGAAGACTACAGGAATTTTTTGTCGACCCTCCTGCAAATCCAAAGCACCCAATCGGGAGAATGCGTGTATTTTTCAGAATGCTGAACAAGCGCTGGCAGCCGGATTTCGTCCTTGTAAAAGATGTAAACCGACAGGTGAGCGTCTTCCTGATAAGGAATGGGTAGCTTTGATGACTGAATACATTGATCATAATTATATGGCCCCCCTCACCCTTGAAACGTTAGCTGAGGTATGTCATGGCAGTCCTTATCATTTACATCGAACCTTTAAGAAAGTAAAGGGAATCACTCCTGTGGATTATATACAGCAAAAGAGAATCGCTAAGGCATCTGAGTATTTGCTTACTACAGAGCAGGCAGTTGCTGAGATTGCATTACGCGTGGGTCTGCCCAATACGTCATATTTTATTACTTTATATAAGAAAAAAACGGGGTATACGCCTACACAGTTTCGTCAGCTTAACAAACAGAAAGTAACGTTGGCTTCTGATTTTATTTTGGAGGGACCGAATCATGGAGAATAAAACAAATGCTATTCTATACTGGACATTATTAACCGATAAGGACTGGAGTTTTTATATTGCTGCCACAGAGAATGGGTTAAGTTATGTGGGTTCGCAGCAGCAACCCTTTGAGGAATTAAGTGAATGGGTTAGACGTCGTTTTCCGGGGAGTGAACTGGTGCAGGACGATGAGAAGATGGCGCCTTATGTGAGGGAGCTTAGTGAATATTTGCAAGGGAACCGGCAGAGCTTCGGCATTCCTTTTGATTATCAGGGTACTCCTTTTCAGCTTGCGGTATGGAAGGCGTTATGTGAAATTCCATATGGGCAAACCTGGTCCTATTCGGATATTGCCACACATATACAAAAACCAGCTGCGGTGCGCGCGGTAGGGACTGCCATTGGTGCGAATCCGATTCTGATTACGGTGCCCTGCCACCGGGTTATTGGTAAGAATGGGACATTAACAGGATACCGGGGTGGTTTGGATATGAAGACCAAACTACTTCAGTTGGAGAGAGGAGAGTATACAGCAGATATATGAAAATAGAGTCCAATTACACCTCCCCAAAAACCTTGCTGAATAAAGGAACAGGTTATCTGTCAGGCTACAGTCATTCCTTAAATCCATATACGGGCTGCACTTACGGCTGTTCCTATTGTTATGTGCGCCAGATGCCTGTCTCGCTGTTCCGCAAAGAGGAGTGGGGGACGTGGGTAGATGTTAAACAAGAAGCGGCTGTGATTTTACAAAAAGAACTGCACAAAGCGAAGGCGAAAGGTCCCGTCTCTATTTTTATGTCGTCAAGCACAGATCCCTATCAACCGGTAGAGCACAAGGAACAGGTGACGAGATCTTTACTGGAGGTTATGGTACAAGACCCGCCCGATTTCCTATTCGTGCAGACCCGTAGTCCGCTGGTTCGCAGAGATATAGATTTATTATTACGTTTAGAGGATAAGGTTCGAGTAAGTATAACTGTAGAAACAGACCGTGAAGATATTCGGCAAAAATTCACACCAAGCGCTCCACCCATTGCGGCAAGACTGAAGACGTTACAGCTTCTACGTGAAGCTGGCATCCCTGTTCAAGCTACTATAGCGCCAGTACTGCCAAGCAGTCCAGCTTTTCCAGCGACCTTAAGGGCTTTGGTGGATAGAGTCTGTGTGGATGACTATTTTATGGGCGACGGCAGCGGCGGCAAACGCACACGGAGATTAGGGATTTATTCCCTATATGAAGAGCTGCAACTGGAAGATTGGTATGATCCTGCAGCATATCGCAGAGTGTATGAAGGACTTCAGCAAGTTTTTTCCGAAGAGGAGCTATTCTTGAGCCAGAAGGGGTTCGAGCCTTAATCTGAAACATGGTATAATAAATGAGAGCATTCATACTTAGTATTTAATATACTTAATATCCGTAATAGCTTATTGGAGGATTAGTGTGGCAAAAGCAAAGGTGGCCAAGCGGCCCACAAGAGATGAATTTGTGCTTGAGGAGTTAGGTAATCAGTTAGTTGAAGCTAAGCAAGAAGGTTCTGAGATTTTATTGACCGTATGGGGAAAAGAAGAAGAGGTACGCGGCATGATCGTGGAAATGGATTCGCGAACCGGGAAAGTACACCTCAGTAATCATGAAGAAATCATAAAAGTTCCTTTTATGGATATCATGCAGGTTAATTATCCCAGAGATTAATGGGCACGGCAGCAACAGGAGGTCCTGAAAGCTATATTAGCTTTGGGGCCTCTTTGATCATAAAGTTAACGAATAGAGGATATTGAAAGGTAGGTCAACAATGCAAGTAACCAAAACCAACGCAATGCGAATGCTGGATGCCAAAAAAATCGGCTATAAAGTGTTCGCTTATGACAATGAAGATGGACTCATCCATGGCACGGCTGTGGCTGAGAAGATTGGAAAGGCGGCAGAGACGGTTTTTAAAACGTTGGTCGCTCATAGCGGTGCGAATCTTTATGTATTTGTTATCCCGGTTGCCGAAGAGCTGGATCTCAAAAAGGCGGCCAAAGCCGCCGGAGAGAAAAAAATTGAGATGCTGCCAGTGAAGGATCTGCAGAAATGGACAGGCTATATCCGCGGTGGTTGTTCACCTGTTGGAATGAAAAAGCTGTACCCCACGTTCATTGACAGCAGTGCAGAAGGGCTGGACACGATGGCTGTCAGCGCTGGGAAGATTGGCCAGCAAATGGACGTAGCCCCACAGTTACTCGCTGAGGTTGTGCATGCGAAGTTTACAGAACTAATCAAATAGCCGAGCAGCAAGCTGGCCTAAATATTCCTTCAATGCTAACCCTGTTGTGGAGATCGCTCCTGGGGAGGGACTGAACTTGGCGGGCTGCAGTGCAATATCAGCGCTGGCGATATAATCCGTAGGATAGGCTTGCGCTGTTAGCCCCGCATTCTTAAAGTGCAACATCGCACGGGACATATGAAAACCTGAAGTAACTAGTATAGGCTTTTTAAGTCCGGTTTGTTGCAGGATGGCTGCGGTATTTATAGCGTTTTGCTCCGTGTTGAGGGATTGATTCTCGATCAGGATATCCTCTTCGGGTATGCCGAGACCCAGTAGTTGTCTTTGCGCGATATCCGCTTCATTACCACTGTCGGAGAATACTTGTCCGCCAGAAAATAAGATTGGCAGACCTGTCTGCCGATGGAGGCGAACAGCAGTAAGCAGGCGATTTGCTGCTGATCCGTATAAATTGCCCTCGCCATCTATATCCGGTGTGCCAGAGCTGGCGCCCCCGCCGAGTACGACGATGACATCTCCTTGCAAAGTATCCGGCTGCGGATATTTCCGTTCTAGACTGCCGATCAGCGCATCGCTGACTAAGGGTGTCATGGAGAAATACATTAATAGTGTAACCCCGAGTAGAACTAGTGCTGGCCGGCGGTTTTTTTTCCATAACCAAATGACTAGACCTAGCAGAAGCACGATAAACAGACCGGGAGGAAGCACAAAGCTGTATACAAATTTGATGATGTAAATCAACAGTATCAACCGCCTTCTAAAAATATAAGTTCAGGTTGTATTGTAACATGAGATTGCAAGATTACATATTTACACGCGTATCCTTATACAAAACGGATATTGCCGCAGCTATCAGGATCATCCCCATAAAAGCGGGTGCGGCATGACCAAGTGATACATAAATTTGACCTCCAATGACAGGTCCAATCATTCTGGCTAAAGCCTGAATAGATTGGCTACCTCCTTGAATCCTTCCTTGTTCACTAGAATCGACAGACTTGGAGAGCATCCCATTGAATGAAGGCCCAAAAATCGAATCCCCAAAACCAAATATAAACATTCCAGCGATAAAAAGCGGATAGTATGAGAACAAAGCAGATAGCGCAATGAGACTGTAGCCTATAATCTCCGAAACCATTCCAAGAATTGCGATCTGTTTATCACTAAGTTTCAGCAAAAGCTTAGGCATGATGAAACCCTGTGAAAGGATGTCTTGGAAGCCCATAATTGAAAACATCAGTCCGATTAGTGCAGGCTTCCAGCTGAAAGTATCCATTGTGAATTGTGAAAAAACAGCCTGTAAAGATCCGTTGGGTATCCAAAGTAAGAATGCTGAGACCAGTAGCCTTTTTAAGTTTTTTATGGACAATATGCTTGCAAGCTGTGTAAATGGATTCAGTCTTACCAAGGTAATTTCTTTCAGTCTATTGTTCTTGTCAAGGCTCTCAGGCATAAAAAAGAATCCGTAAAGAACATTCAATAAGGTTATTATGGCTCCAAAATACATGGGTACAGAATAACCAAACTTGGCAAGTAATCCGCCTAGCGTTGGACCAATGACGGTACCTACACCTACTACCGCACTCACCCAGCCAAAGTATTTAGTTCTCTGTTCTGGAGGAATGATATCAGCAAAATAGGCGAAGATAGTACCTATGCTTCCGCCTGTTATACCTTCTATTATGCGTCCAACAAAAAGTACCCATAACGCTCCTCCTATCCCAAAAACAAAGTACCCAATTGCGGAACCTAAAAGGCATACCAAAAGTAATGGACGACGCCCGTATTTGTCACTCAAAGCTCCAAGTGCAGGGGCTGCAAAAAATACGCAGACTGCATAAACAGAGGTCAGCAGTGTGACAACTATAGCCTGTTCTCCCGGATTGCTTATATAAGGCTGCACTAAAAAGGGGACAACGGGCATGATGATACTGAAGCCTATTCCGCACAGAAACACAGAGATCAAACCGAAGATTAGAGCGTGTTTATCTACGGATTGATCTATGTTCTGTTTATTATGTGATCTGAATTTGAACATTAAATTCTCTCCTCAAAAGTTGATGTTTTGATTCCTTGGAAACAAATTTGGTACATCACCATTTTTATCACGTCTTTGTTTCCGTGTCAACAAAATAATGACCATAAAAATGCAGCCTTACTCATAAGAGCCCGGCTGCATGGAGTTTCATTTTCATTATTCGAATTTATTCGGATTAAAATCTATACCCTGTTTCTTTATTTCTGCATCCAAATGCCTACTATACTTTTCTACGAAGCTAAGCATACTGTCAAATTGCTCCTCAGTTACCTGCTCAAATACGGCTTTATCCCGCTCTTGGAACTCTTTGTGCAGGTCCTCATGGACGTTATAAATTACTTTCCCTTGTTCAGTAAGCTTAAAATAGATTTCTTTTTTGTTATCCGATTTTTGGTAGCTTTCGATGAGGCCCTTTTGGATGAGCTTCTTAGTTAATTTACTTATGGCACCGCGAGTCATATAAAAGGACTCTGCAAGTTTTGTGACGTTGGAATCTGCATTTTTTTCAATGTATTCGATGCAATGTACTTCAGAAGGTTTATAACCCTTAAGACTGTCTTCCATCTTATCCTTATTAAGCCAAACCATCTTGTTATATACGTCCCTGAAACCCATCATGACCTGATCTTCTTTGTTCATGGCCTGTCCTCCCAGCGCTCTTACATTAACAAATTATATTGATTTTTTGTTTCTATTTCAACAATATTAAAGTAGAGGATAGTTTGTTTTATTGAACTTTAGATAAAAATAACAGGTGAGCAGTAACGGAGGAAGTTCAAACATTCCCCGCAGTTACGCCCACCACCTTTTTAAGCTTAGATAAATTAATCTTAAGAAACTGCGGTTTCTTCTTAAGAAAGTTCATCCGCTTGAAGCTGCACCAAAGATTGTTTGTCTGTTATCATAAGATTAAGATGATTGGACAGCTGTGGGATGATTTCTCGAAGGTAGGAGGACTGCATAATGAAGAGTATCCGGGTACTGCTCGCAGATGATGAACCGGTGATTTTGCGAGGCCTAAAAAAACTGATTTCATGGGAGAAGCTTGGACTGACCATTGTTGGAGAGGCCAGTGATGGAATCGAGCTGAAACAACAGATCGAGGATTGTGATCCTGATCTGATTATTAGTGATATAAGCATGCCAGGATATACAGGGATTGATATTATCCGTGAAATTCATGAAGCTGGCAGAGCAGTGAAGGTTATTTTTATAAGCGCTTATCAAGAGTTTACGTATGCCCGTCAAGCACTGCAATATGGTGCGCTGGATTATTTGGTGAAGCCCGTGAACAAAAACCAGCTGGAACAGGTTGTGAGCAAAGCCGTTTCCCTTATTCGTCAAGAAACAGAAGGCGAGCGCAACAAAGAGAAGCTGAACCATTATGAACAGAGAAACCGCAGATTAACGATCGAAGAATTGCTCGACAAGCTGACGGACGGCAATAAGGGGACAGCAGACACCTTGCTTGATATGGAGATTATTGCGCTAAGTCGCTACGTCAGTATTTGTTTGGTAGAGACGGACGAATCGTCGGGGCAGCCTTCCAGATGGGAAGAACGCGAACGTAAGCTGATTGATTTTGCACTGTCTAACATTATTAAAGAAACCGTGGAGCAAAGCGATAATAGTTATATGTTCCGTAAAGGGGAACGTTTTTGTATCCTGCTCCAGCATGAGCATGCTGAGGAACCAGCGGGAATTGCCTTAGATCTCCATGACAAAATCACAAGTTTTCTGAAATTAAAGGTGACCCTTGGAGTAGGCAATCCTGTTGACGGTATGGATGATGCTGATGAATCTTATCGTCAAGCTTTGAAAGCGCTAAATTATAAATATTTTACAGGGCCTAATCGTGTGATTTCTGTTAAAGAGAGCAGGTATGAGAGTGAATCATTGATTCAAACTCCGCTGCATGAAATCCAGTCCGCCCTTGGGATTGCCATGAAATCACAACATAAAGAGCAAATTGAGCAGGAGTGCCTGCGATTATTTCAGACGATCCGGCAGATGGCAGACGGAAATAGAAACCAAGCCGTTTCTACCGTATACAATACATTTTTGCAGCTTGAACAGGAGCTTATTCAATTTGGTGTGGAGGCAGGGCCCTCACTTCAGGATACAAATCCGATTCTTGAACGATTGGCTAATTATTCTACCTTTCAAGAGGTGGAGGAAGATTTCCGTGTGCTTTTGAGCAAAATGTCTGGGCAAATTGCCAGTCGCATGGGCAATAAGGAACTGAAGCAGCTTTCCCAGGTGAAGGCTTATATTGAGGAGCATTATCCAGAAAATATTACACTGGAATCTATGGCAGGGATGATGTTTATGAATTCCTATTATTTCAGCAGCTTTTTCAAAAAACATACCGGACAGAACTTTAAGAATTATGTCACTGAGGTGAGGATGAATCATGCCCTTCGTTTATTGCTGCAAAGCGATATGATGGTTTATGAGATTGCCGATAGTGTAGGCTACAACAATGCCCGGCATTTTAGCGATATGTTTAAGAAGAAATATGGCAAGCTGCCACAAGAATATAAGCAATCCTTCAAAAGCCAATAGTCAGATGGATAGCAAAGGGGATGCCTTCATTCATGTTTATCTGGGGCCGAAGATCCAAAAGTATATTTGTTAAATTCTCCGCTTCCTTTTTATTAGTCGGCTTAATTCCGCTTTTTGCACTTAGTTACATTTCTGTGCAGACTTTTTCCGGATATGTCGAGCGTTACACAACAAGTAATTTGCAGCAAATGGTACTATATATGAGCTATAATCTGAATTCTGCCTTCAATCAGTACAATGAGGTCTCTAAGCTGATGTATACGGGACGATATGAAGGTTTTATCGAGAGTTATTCACAGAATCAAACCTATAATGTAAATGAGCTGGAGCAGATCAATACGATTCCTATTGAAACCTTTCTAAAAACAGTTCTCTACAGTGATTCCTACATCACCAGTGTTTATTTTCATAGGGAGTCAGACGATAAGCTCTACTATCAGGAAAAAGAAAACAGAGGGGTCAACTTTGATCTGCTGCCTTATCAAGAGTGGTTAACTAAAATGGCTCCAAATCCTTCACAAGTGGCAATTTTCCCTACCCATTCCGAAGAATATTACACAGGTTCAAAGCGCAGTGTGTTCACTATCGGCCGTACTTTAATTGATATTTCTGGGCGTGTCACCAAAGATCCCAAGATAGTAGGGACCTTATTTATGGACGTGGATGTTTCGTTATTTAATCAGTTCTTCAGAGAATTAAATCTGGGGGGACAGGATGAATTATTTCTGCTGGATGGCGACGGAAATGTATATTTCACGAATGAGACAAGGTCAGCGAATGGAGAGGCTTTTCGGGCTAAAAAGGACGAGGAGATGATCGTTCTCAGTGAAGAGATTCCTTTTCTTAAAGGCACGGTGACTGCCAGAATTCATCGGGCGAATTTATTCGATCAGCTTTTTTCAGCCCGTACGACGGTGTTTATAGCGATGTTTATTTGTGCGATTGCAATGATCATCATGGGTGTCTGGTTCTCAAGGCGGCTGGCTGCTCCGATTCGGAACTTAATTAAGCAAATGGCTATCGTAGAATCCGGTAATTTGGATACCCAGATGGTCGTGAACAGCAATGATGAAATGGGTAGACTTAGCCATGGTTTTAACCGAATGGTCGAGCGTTTACAAGCCTATATCGATGAAGCTTACGTTGCCCAGATCAAGCAGAAGCAAACGGAGTTAAATGCTCTGAAAAGCCAGATTCGTCCGCATTATTTATACAACACCCTGGAAGTCATTCGAATGAATGCGGTGGATAAAGATAATGATGAGGTCGCAGATATGATTTTATCGCTCTCTAACCAGTTGAAATATGTAATCGACTATGGAGAGGATAGGGTAAGCATACGACAGGAGCTGGAGCATCTACGGGATTATTTCTATATTATCTCTGTGCGGTATGAGAATAAATTTGAGCTTGTAGTCGATCTCTCACCCGAAGTGGATCTGAACTGGTACATTCTGAAATTGTCACTTCAGCCGATAGTTGAAAATGCTATCCAGCATGGCTTGCGCAGTCAAGGCAGAGGGACAGTTGGATTGACGATCGAAAAGAAAGATGAAATGTTGTTGGTTACGATCTATGATGATGGAATCGGTATGAGCAAGGAAAAGGTACAGCAGTTGGCTGAAACCTTGGAAGAGCCTAGTTCGCCTAGCAAAAATGTTGGACTAAAAAATGTACATGAACGAATTCGTACAGTGCACGGTGCAGAATACGGATTATCCATCAGCAGCCGGGAGCATATTGGGACATCGATTCTATTGTTGCTTCCGATTGTAGAGGACCCTTATAAAATCTCAGATTCGGAGAATGCGTAAAGGATGGACGATGAACGGAAGACTGCGGTCTTTCGTTCTTTTTTTACTTATTCTTAAATTCACCGCATATCCCGCTTAAAAAAGTTCATTCTAACTATTTATAAGGAATGCTATTCTATTAGCAACGGAAACGCTTTCGAGAGATGATGCGCACATCTTGCTTCAGTTTCCACGGTTCACTAAAAGGGGAGGCTATTATGATATGTACAAAAAAACAATGATGAAACTATCCGTATTGTTACTCGCCACTACAACAGTTTTGACTGCTTGCGGTGGAAATAATAATAATGCAGGGAGTAAGGCAACCGATACGCCAGCATCCGAAACGCCTTCAAATACACCACAAGAGACCAAAAAAGAGGTTAGCTTTACGATAGGTTACGCCTCCGGAGATCCGGCCACTAAAAAGGCTATCTCAGATACGGTCAAAAAGTTTACAACAGCTAATCCGAATGTCACTATTAAAGATTTGAGCGAAACTTCATCCGCTGCCTATCTTGATTGGCTTAAAACAAAGGATGCTGTGGGTGAATTCCCGGACCTGGTGGAAATGCGTGATACAGAAGTTTTTGCCGATGCGGGTAAGATTGTAGAGCTGCCTTCCGATCTGCTAGATTTGTTCGAAGCCCCACCACAAGTGGATGGTAAGGTGTGGAACGCACCGCTGCAAGTGAACGCTCCCCAAGGGATTATCTACAGCAAAAAAGCATATGCGGATGCAGGGATCACCGAGCTTCCAAAAACCTATGACGAATTCATCGCCATCCAAGAAAAATTGAAAACATCGGGCATTACTCCGATTGTAGTAGGTGGAAAAGATATTTTCCATATGGGTTTCTGGGTTAACAAATTCCTGATTGATGAGGTCTACTCGAAAGATGCAGATTGGAATTCCAAACGTACCGCTAAAACGGTCAGCTTCACAGATGCTAATGTAGTTCAAGGCATAACGGACTTCAAAGAATTGTTCAAGAATTATGTAGATAAAGGTTGGCTCAGCACGGGCGACAATCAGACCGCTTCGATTCTTGTTTCTGGCAAAGCAGCACAATTGTACTCCGGTACGTGGATGTTTACACAAATCGCTGAAGCGGACCCGAACTTTGAATTTGGCTTCTATGCTCTTCCTGACCGTGAAGGGAAAATCAATGTCATAGGTCTTCCGTCACCTGCAGGCTGGTCTTTATCGGCTGAAGCCGCTAAGGATGCAGACAAAACAGAAGCCATCAAAGACTTTATCCGTTTCTTCTTCGCCCCAGAACAGTATTCGAACTATTTAGCAACCATAAATGCGATTCCTTCAACAAAAGAGAAAGTAACCTATGACACAAGTGAACAAATGCAAGTGGCTTTGGATCTTATTGCTGACCCGAATGTAGTGAAATCCTTGGCGATCAATAACTGGTGGGGAGACAATCTAATCCCTCCACAGTTCCGTAACTGGTACTACAAACTGTTGCAGGATCTCGTGGTAAAAGATGGAGATGTAGCGAAGTACATGAAAGATGCGGATACAGAGTATGACAACCAAGTGAAAGCTAATCAGATGTAAGAGCAGCGCCTGATCGAGCAACCTCTGCTGCTGCAGAGGTTCTCTTTTTAACAAGCACGGTCTTTAAGGGAGGGAGAGTAGCCATGGCTACATCCGCAGTAAATGCTGACAAGTCATTGATAGGCACTGTGCAGCAGAAAAAGAAAAAGAAAAAATGGCAGTCCTACGCTCTGCTGTTCATATTACCATCATTTATTTTGTACACCTTGTTCGTTATCGTCCCAACGGTTGGGAGTGTCTATTTAAGCTTCACCTCATGGGATGGCATTAGCGACAACGTAAGGTATATCGGCTTCGCTAACTTTGTGGAAATTTGGAATAGTCCAAGGGTGCATAACGCACTGAAAAATACGATGATCATGACCATTTCACTTGTTGTTCTAGAGAATATTGCAGCAATTGCAATGGCTATGATGGTCGATAAGGTACGCTGGTTCCGGAATTTATTCAGAAGTGTATTTTATTTCCCTACGTTGCTTAGTGGGATCGTAATGGGTTTCGTCTGGGCGATGATCCTGAATTACAACTTTGGTGTATTTAATCAGATCCTGGAGTCTGTTGGACTCGGAAGCTGGATTGTGGATTGGTTGGGCAATCCTAAATATGCGATGCTGTCGATTATTTTGTCTACCGTTTGGAAAGGCGCGGGTTATTATATGATCATTTACCTCGCTGGATTGCAAGGCATTCCGCAGGAATTAAATGAGGCGGCCAGTATTGATGGGGCAGGGGGCTGGCAACAGTTCCGGCATATTACCTTTCCGCTGCTTGCGGGGTCAATGACTGTATGTATGGTATTATCGATGATCAGCGCCTTGAAGATTTTTGATCAGATTGCCGTCATGACCGATGGTGGTCCGGGCTTTGAGACGGAGACATTAACTTATATTATTTATAAAGTCGGGTTTGGTGAATTAAGACAAGGTTTTGGTACTGCACTGGCGATGGTCTTGTTCTTAATCATACTCATCATTACAGTCTTCCAAGTGAAGGTTCTCCAGAAGCGGGAGGTGCAGCTCTAAGATGACGATGCAGACACGCAAAAGAGTTGGGCAAATCGCACTTTTCATTGTTACATTATTAGTGGCTATTATCTTTTTCTTTCCTATTTTCTTTAATTTAATGTCAGCCTTCAAGAGTAATGCAGAGATTATGAAGGATGCAATCGCTTTTCCGAAAACCCTTTATCTGGACAGCTTTAAATATCTGTTAACCGAAACAGAGTTTCCACGGGCTATTCTGAATAGTCTGATTTTGACAGCAGTTTCTATTGCGGCACAGGTCTTGATTATTCCGATGGCGGGCTACGCAATTGAACGCAGAAATGCCAGATGGACTCGGTTCATGTTCGTTTACTTTTTAGCAGGAATGATGATCCCTTTTCAGGCGTATATGATTCCTCTGTTTAAAGAGCTTAGAATGCTGGGGTTATACGGCAGCCTTGCCGGCCCAATTCTAATTTATGTAGCCGGTGCGGTGGGCTTTGGATGCCTGCTGTATACAAGCTTTGTCAAAGGCATTCCTAGAGAAATTGAAGAAGCGGCGGAGATCGACGGATGTTCTCGTTATGGGATATTCTGGAAAATTGTTTTCCCGCTGCTAGGACCCGTCACAGCCAGTATGGTGGTCTTAAACGGACTTGGAATCTGGAATGATTTCCTGATGCCGATGCTGGTATTGCCTTCAGGACAGGCTAAAACTATGGTCGTGGAAATTTACCGTTATATCGGAGAATTCTCCTCACGTTGGGATATGATTTTTGCAGGAACAGCAATGTCGGTTGTACCTGTGCTGATTGTGTTTATCGCCTTGCAGAAGTATTTTGTTAAGGGGATTGCGTCTGGTGCAACGAAGGGTTAATTCATAAAAGGGATATATCCTGTAACCACTTAGTGGGCTGCGGGGTACATCCCTTTTTTTGTAAGCGAAACAATCACTAAAGCGTATTTGGATTCGCGGTTAAACGGCGGTAGCCCATTGGCGGGAGACCTGTCCAGCGTTTGAATTGCTTGCTGAAATGGGACACATCCCGATACCCCAGCCGGTGGGCGACCGATTCGACAGATAGGTTATTATCCATTAGCAGCAGTTTGGCGTGACGAATGATCAAGCGGGATAAATATTGTCTTGGCGACATGCCATAAATTTGGTGGAAAACACGATTGCAGTGAGTTGTACTGTATCCAAGCTTTGCCGCAATGTGCTCAATACCGCCGCCTCTTTCGCCTGTGCTTGCAGCGGTGGAGACAGATTCTTGCAGCAGTCCTTCGATCGCGTTAGCTAGAGCGACGGTATTTTCCGTAGCCTCTGTATCTGTCAGAAGGGGCATTTCCGAAAGTACCCAGCCGCTGAGCGCGGTTAGAAGTTGCAGCGAAGCATGCAATGTAATCAGACGATTTCTGTGTGTGTCCTTTGACTCTGACAGAATGGAAGAATTAATGATCACATCTAGAGCGGAACGAATGGCTCGCAGCTCCGGGGTATTCCCACTTAGACTAACAGCGTCTGCTGTTAATAATGCTCGCCGTAAAATCAGATCATCAATATCAAAATGCAGGCAGTAATAAGTCATGTCACGACTAGCATTCGAACCGAGGCTGCTATGTTCTACACCGGGACGAATGAATAAAATATCACCGCTTTGCTGGATAAAAGATTTATTGCCGACCGTCATATGTTGCTCACCCTGCAGTACAACGTTAATCTCAAACATGGGATGAGTGTGTACGGGATATTGCCAATCCGGATTTACTTTTCTCCAATGCGCGGCGAAGATATGGAAAGCCGCTTGAATGTCTGGAGCCATCTGGCCATCAATAGAATTATGAAAAGCGGGATCATTCGAGATCATTTCAATCCTCTTTTACTGTAAAGTTTGGCTTCATTATAACATAGGTTTTTGTTGATGTTTGATTTGCCCAAATAATAGAAGGCTTTAACCCTGTTGCACTTCCGGAAAGATCGATAACATGGAGATATAGCCCGGTAGTATCCGGGACCATGCTGGAAGGAGTGTTATTATTAATGTCGCATAATCAATTTTTTAATGCCCATCATTCACCGATCGGTGCATTTGCGAGTTTCACTTTAGGATTCAAAGGAGCTAGTGGAGGTTTCGATCTGGAGATTGGAAAACCACCTAGACAAAATATATTCATAGGATTAGAACGTGCTGATGGGAAGGGATATGACACACTGCCATTTCATGAGATCGGAGGAGAGGACGAGAGCAAACGCTATGATATCGAGAATCCGGATCCTAATCCTGACAAGGAGAATATTCTGTTCCCTTTTCAAGAGCGTGAGATTTCTAGAGATTTTCATGTAGCCACAGACGGCTGGAGTGCGGGTGATTTGACCTTCCGGATTCTGTCCCCCGTTCGTTCTGTACCCGATCCAGAAACTGCCTCTATAGAAGAAATGAAGGATGTACTGCTGCCTGCAGTGCTGGTTGAACTCGAAGTGGACAACACCTCATCCGCAACCTCGCGCCGTGCATTCTTTGGTTTTCAGGGAACAGATGTGTATAGCGGAATGAGAAGACTGGATGATGTATCATCGGAGATTACTGGCGTTGGCCAAGGAAGATTTATTGCAATTGCTGCGGAAAAAGGAACTGCAAAGTCCGCACTGCACTTCACAATGGAGGATATTCTAACGGAGGAGCTGCAGGAGAATTGGACCTTTGGGCTGGGACGAGTCGGTGCTTTGCTCATGGATGTTCCAGCCAGAGTAAAAGAAACTTACCGCTTTGCTATCTGTTTTCACCGTTCAGGTTATGTCACCTCAGGAATTGATGCTTCCTATTATTATAATCATTTTTTCAACAATATAGAGGCAGTGGCTGCATATGCATTAGCTAGATTTGATATCCTTAAGCAAGAAGCGGAGCAAGCTAACGATAGATTTACTCATGATGACCTATCCGCAGATCAAACCTTTATGTTAGCGCATGCGATACGTAGTTATTATGGCTCCACACAATT
The DNA here is from genome assembly GCF_038593125.1 of Paenibacillus sp. FSL F4-0097. Taxonomy (NCBI): domain Bacteria; kingdom Bacillati; phylum Bacillota; class Bacilli; order Caryophanales; family Paenibacillaceae; genus Paenibacillus; species Paenibacillus sp. FSL F4-0097. The sequence continues at coordinate 4,067,336 of NZ_CP151965.1, read as the reverse complement.
GCTGGACTACAAGAATAAGCCATTTTGGATCGTCAACGAAGGCGAATACCGGATGATGAATACCTTTGATCTTACCGTCGATCAGTTATTTTATGAGCTGCGTTTGAATCCTTGGACTGTACGTAATGAACTGGATATGTTCGTGGAAAGATTCAGCTACGAAGATACGGTGCGTTTCCCGGGTGAGGATACAGAGTATCCAGGTGGAATTAGCTTCACACATGATATGGGTGTAGCCAACGTAGTTTCACGTCCGGGATATTCTGCTTATGAGGTCTATGGCATTGATGGTTGTTTCTCACATATGACACATGAACAATTGGTTAACTGGGTGCTGAGTGCAGCAACTTATGTAGAGCATACAGGCGACCGGGGCTGGATGGAACGTAATCTCAGTATTATGGAGAAATGCCTGAATAGCATGGTAAATCGCGATCATCCAGATCCTGAACAAAGAAATGGTGTCATGGGGCTTGATAGCTCACGTACGATGGGCGGAGCAGAAATTACTACGTATGACAGTCTGGATGTGTCTTTAGGTCAGGCTCGTAACAATATTTATCTGGCAGGAAAATGCTGGGCTGCTTACTTGGCTATGGAGAAAATATTTGCAGAGCATGGGCGTGCGGAACAGTCCAAAACAGCAGGTGATCAGGCTGAAAAATGCGCCGCAACAATGGTGGCAAGTGTTACAGCAGACGGGTATATTCCGGCTGTCATTGGAGAAGGCAATGACTCTAAGATCATTCCGGCTATCGAAGGTCTTGTGTTCCCTTACTTTACAGGCTGCAAAGAAGCTCTTGATCGTAATGGACGGTTCGCCGCCTATATTGGCGCACTCGACAAGCATCTGCATGCGGTGTTACAGCCGGGAGTATGCTTATTCGAAGACGGAGGCTGGAAAATCTCCTCAACTAGCAACAATAGCTGGCTCAGCAAAATCTATCTCTCCCAGTTCATCGCCCGCAGCATTCTGGGATTGGAATGGGAGGAACGGGGAGCGGCAGCGGATCGTGCTCACGTAGCTTGGCTTACCCATCCGGAGTTGTCGATTTGGAGCTGGAGCGATCAGATTATTTCCGGTGAGATCACGGGCAGTAAATATTATCCGCGTGGCGTTACAGCGATTTTGTGGTTAGATGAGAAATAAGAGTAGATAGTTTCAATAAGTAGAAACGGAATATGCAAAAATACTAAGAGGGGGCTACCCCTCTTTTTTGCTGTGTCGACGCTCCCTCCTTGATTCAATCTACCCCCTACTGAAGGGTCTTCATTCAAGAATTAACTTGTCGATAGATCTAATTGCTGCTATAGTCATACTGACTTATTAAATGCGTTTAATAAGTCAGTATGACTATAGGTGGGAGAGCCATGGCGAGTGAGAAACGACTTCCTTCACTGCAAATGAAATCTGAAATTATCCGAAATATTCGAACAGCATTATTAGAACTAGGAAAAGCAACGAAGGCAGAGTTAAGCCATAAATTACAATATAGTTTCCCGACGATAAGTAAATTTCTAATGCAGATGGAAGAGGCAGGGGAAATAACGATCAGCGGTCTGGATGAGTCAAGTGGTGGAAGAAGGGCAATAAGATATGCCTACAATCCGAATTATCGGTTAGGTATGGCTATTTTTTTGGAAAAAAATGAAACGAATTATACCATCTATAATTGCATTGGTGAGGTAATCAAAGAAGGGAGTTTGCCCAGTATTCTTGAGGAAGATGTTAGTAAACTGGTCACGCTTATTGAAGATGAAAAAAAGGCCAATCCTAAAATCCATTCTGTGGCTATTGGAGTTCCAGGTGCGGTGAATCATGGGCAGATTTTTCTGATTCCGGGTTATGAGAAATATCAGAATTTAGATTTGAGAAAACACATAGAAGATCAACTATCCATTCCGACAATCGTGGAAAATGATATGAATGCGGCTGTAATCGGCTATATGACGCAACGAAATTTGAAAGAGAATACTTCTCTAATGTATCTGTATTTAGGGAAAAATGGTCCGGGAGCTGGGATCGCGGTCAATGGTGAAATTGTGCGAGGAAAGACGTTTTTTTCAGGGGAAGTTCAATTCTTGCCCCAGTATGACAATAGAAATTTCATAGAGGCATTAACTGGAGATCCTGGTGGATCAAATATGCAATCGAATCAAAGCGTGGATGCGATTAGTCGATTAGTGGCTACTATGACTTCTATTTTGAATCCGCATTATATTATTTTTTGTGAGGATGAATTAGCTCCAGCTATGCTTAATCAAATCGCTGAGCGAAGTGCCACATACGTTCCGAAGGAGCATCTTCCTGCGTTAGCGGTGAGTAACTTGAAGCGTGATTATCTGAATGGATTACAAAGTCTTGGATTAGGATTATTAGTTTCACAACAAATAGATGAGAACAATTAAGGAGATAACTATGGCAACTTTTTTTCTTATTATTATTTATTTAGCCTTTATTAGTTTAGGCTTGCCAGATTCATTGCTTGGATCCGCTTGGCCAGTGATGAGAATGGACTTAAATGCTTCATTAGGTACGGCTGGAATTCTTTCGATGGTCATTGCAGTAGGCACAATAGTGTCCAGTTTGATGAGTGGCATTATCCTTAAACGTTTTGGTACGGGGAAAGTGACTCTTGTTAGCTGCATCATGACTGCTGTAGCGTTGCTTGGTTTTGCATGGTCACCTTCGTTAGTGTGGTTAATTGTTGCTGCGATTCCACTCGGTTTAGGTGCGGGATCTGTAGATGCCGGATTAAATAGTTATGTTGCTACGCACTATAAAGCCCATCATATGAGTTGGTTACATTGTTTCTGGGGAGTGGGCGCCACGCTGGGTCCTATTATTATGGGCTCTTTTATCTCTGGTGAAGGTCTATGGCGGCAAGGTTATCTTACGGTTGCTTACATACAATTGAGCTTAGTCATTATTCTATTCGTTACACTGCCTTTATGGGATAGAGTGGCTGGGAGTAATAACCACCCGAATGCTGAAAGTGATCCCGAGTTCAATCATCCGGAGCTAGAGCATGCCGGAGAGAACACAAAACCTTGGAAATTAAGAGGGGTGAAGCTAGCGATGTTAACCTTTTTATTTTATTCTGCCATAGAAACGAGTATGGGGTTATGGGGGAGCAGCTTTCTTGTAAACATTAAAGATATTCCTGCATCAACTGCAGCGACATGGGTATCGTTTTTTTATCTAGGGATTACTTTTGGTAGAATGGTGACGGGTTTCATTACTTTTAAAATGAGTAATAAACAGCTTATTCGATATGGTCAACTCATTGCTTTAATCGGTACGGTGCTGTTAGTATTGCCGCTTCCAACTATAGTTTCACTTGTAGGATTTATGATTATAGGTTTAGGGTTAGCCCCCATTTTTCCGTGTATGCTACATGAAACCCCTGAACGATTCGGGAAGAGACATGCTCAGTCAATTATGGGCTTTCAGATGGCAACAGCTTATACCGGCACCACGCTGATGCCGCCTTTTATCGGCTTATTAGCTTCGAAATTCACGCTGGGTATTTTTCCTGCGATGATCGTTTTTTTTGCCATCGTTATGCTCTTGTGTACAGAAAAGCTTAATCATTACTCAGCAAAAGTAAATGTCGGTTAAATTTGAATTGAATATATTACGGACTAACCCTTCATATATATAGCTATAGGAGGGGGGAGCTGTACATGTGGTTGTTAATTATTATAGGTGTTGGATGTCTCTCCGGTTTTATATTGTTTAGAAAGAATATATTGGCCGCTGATCAAGAATATTTTCAAGGACCGGAGAAATTGTCCATCATCATCCCCGCAAGGAATGAAGAATATAATTTGCGTCTTCTGCTCGACTCACTCCAGCTCCAAACCATTACCCCCTATGAAATTATTGTTGTGGATGACTTCTCGGAGGATCGGACCAAGGAAATTGCCGAAAGCTGTGGAGTTAAGGTTATTGCAAATAGCAGTCTCCCTGAGGGATGGACGGGCAAGAGCTGGGCAGTATGGAATGGATATTTGCAAGCCTCGGGCGATATTTTTGCTTTTCTGGATGCAGATATCCGGTTAAAGCCTAACGCTCTGGCCTCATTATTAAAAGCAAGGGAGCTATCGAAAGGTGTCATTTCGGTAGTTCCTTTTCATCATACAGAAAAGCTGTTTGAGAAACTTGCCTTAATTATGAATATGCTGGGGATCTTCACATTCACCTCCGTTTTTGAAAAGAATAACGCCAAAAAAGGATTATACGGTTCGTGTATTCTAGCTTTAAGGCAGGATTATGAAAAGGTTAATGGCCATCAAAGCATTAGATCTGAAGTGCTGGATGATTTGTCTTTAGGAGAGAAGTTTATCGCGGCAGGTGTTCCCATTAGAAATTTTATCGGTTATGGCTTAGTATCTTTTCGTATGTATCCGAAGGGGATAAAAAGTGAAATTGAAGGCTTCAGTAAAGGGGCTGTCTTAAGCACCTCAACGTTAAGCCCGCGGACGATTATTCCAATTGCACTTTGGGTGGTCGGGCTCATCATCTCAGAAACTGTGTTTATTTTTGCGAATACTTCTTGGGGATTGCCGTTACTTTTTGGTTATCTCCTTTATATGTTCCAGCTCTTTTATTTTATTAAATATGTAGGGGTTTTTGGCATCGTCATTCCAGTATTTCACGTGGTTGCTACTCTTTTCTTTATCTTGATTATGCTTTATTCGATATATCAGGTCGTTTTTCTGAGGCATGTAAGCTGGAAAGGAAGGCATATCCAGGTGGGAGGCCATAGGGACTAATGATCATATTGTGGGTTGCGGGTTTATTTTTGTCGGGATCTCTTATGTTTTCCTATTGGCTTGGGCTGGCGCGTAAAAAGAATTTAAAGGTCATAGGCGACGGTAATCCGGGGGCTTTGAATCTCTGGAAGTCATCTGGGTATAAATTCGGAATTTTTGGGGTGTTGTTGGATTTTTTAAAAGGATATCTGCCTCTTTTATGGGTAATGGGAAGCCATTATAGTCAGGGTTATTTCATTATTCCGCTTGCCTTAGCTCCTATTGCCGGTCATGCCTTCTCTCCATTTCTTAAAGGAAAAGGAGGGAAGGCGATTGCCGTAACCTTTGGGGTATGGAGTGCATTGACAGGATTCAAAGCCTCTTTAGCGTTAGCGGTCATCCTGGCAGTGTTGAAAGTGCTCGGCAGCGGGTACAAAAGCAGAGGAAATTCACCTGTCTCGGATGGTGTGCAAGTGGTTAGCGGAATGCTGCTCCTTTTTGTCTATTTGTGCATCAGTAAGTGGTCTGCTCCTATCCTATGGGTATGGCTTGGGAGCTTTGTAATCCTTGTGTATACGCACAGGTTAGAATGGATTGCATGGGTGAAGGAATATTTAAAAAGGGAGCGGGGGCATTGAAGTTACTTTTATCTCGTATAGGTTAATAAACAGGTTTCCAGCGATTAATTTCGGGGAAGCCTGTTTTTTTCGGTTTTATAAAGATGCGTTATCTTTAAACAGAAGATTTTATAATGGCTAAAGTTGGTGCATTTTAGTATCTTTAATTATAAATGCTTTCAATTTAGAAAGTTACAGAGATAGGGTTATGAACTAAAGGGGGGCTTGTGATGAAGATCGGCGGCAGACTAAGAAATGGAGGCACATTGTTTACCCATCTGATTTTTTCATTCACATTATTAGCCGTTGTTTTAATCGGACTTGTGGGCAGTTATCTGTATGTTCAGGCTAATCGCTTAATGGTGGATGAGATTGCCAGAGACAGCAAGCAACGACTGATGACTTCAAGTGATTTTGTGGAAAATACACTGCTGCAAAAATACGAAAACAGTATCCGCAACCGAGCAGTGTCTACCTTGTCGTTAGAGAATCAATCTATGCTGAATTATTTACTGGACAGTGAATGGGAAGGTAATACGAGCAGAATATTAGCTTTTCGCAAGGATCTCGAAATTTTCAAGCTTACTAATGAAGGCGTTTACAAAATATCCACATACTTCGAGAAAGGTAATTATATCATCGATAACAGCCAGTTTTATTCGAAGCTGGACAATTCTCCAGATGCTTCCTTCTTAAAAACATCAGTTACACCAGCCTTAAACCGCTGGACTTATAGAACGTTATCGGATGAAGAAGAGGTGTTGACTTACGCAATCGCCCTTCCCTACGGTGCTTTATCAAAAACATCAACCGGAACCATGTATATTGACGTTAGCTTAGAATACATCAATAAAATGATCTCCAGCACGATGAGCTCGCCGATGGAAAAGCTATATGCTTTTGATGAAAAGGGCAGCCCTATTATCCATACGGGCTCGAACGTCGAAGAGGGGCTTAAGACTGCTAAGCAATGGATGGAGTCAGCGGGGAATAATAAGGAAATTCATTATAATAAACGCGACAAATATGTGCTGTCTTTTAAAAATGACCAAACCTCGAATAATCAATGGAAATACGTATTAATACGGCCTATGAATTCATTTGTATCCTCATCAAAGCAGCTGAAGAGTCAAATATTTGTCAGCTGTATCCTGGTATTGTTAATTGGGCTTCTATTCGCTTATTTGATCTCCAAACGTGTATATGTTCCTATGAAGAAGCTTGTAAACAATGTTCGCAGCTTTTATCATCCAGGCACCGTAAACTATTCGCAAAATGAGTTTGCTATTATTGGTAGTACAATCTCAAAGCTAGGTCAAAAAATCGAAACCTTAGAATCTAAAGCTAAAGTGAATGAACTAAAAAATCTGGTATTAGGTGCAGGTGCTGGCTCGGATTACTACGATTATTTACCTTTGCAATGTTATTACATGACTAGCTATATTCGTATAACCAAGGGAGATTGCGAGGAATTCAGGGCTTTTTATGAACAGCATGCTGCCTATAGCTTTTATAAATTCGTCAGCTTGAATACCCAGGAAGCGGCGCTTATCTATTTCAGTGAGTTGAATAAGGATCCCGAAGAGCTGGAGCTTTTATTATTGAAGGAGCTGGAGCTTATAAAAAATGGATTGCCCGAGCAACTACACTTTGGAGCAGCGCTTGGATCGAAGGTTCAGGCACCTGAAGAAATCCCCTTTTCGTATCAAAATGCCTTACATGCCTATCGTTATCGGTTTATCTATGGTTCGGAAGCTATTGTGCGGTATTCACATATCCCGCTCAACGATGTTACGCCACACTTATTCTCTTTTGATCTTTATAAAAATGCATTAAAGGCAGGCAATGACGTTACGATGAATAGGTTTATGGACGATTTCCAGAGGGTCCTGGAGAAAGGTGATGTCCAATTGGAGACGGTTGAGTTAGGCTTGCTTCAGTTGGTTACGGTTCTGTATCAGACCATTATTGAGCTTGATCTGCAACAAATCGTTTCGCCTTCCAGTCTGTTCGATGAGTTCAAAAAGGAAACGTTGGCCGAAACACTTGATTCCATTCGTGATTTATCAGCACAAATTACAGCTTATATTCAAGAGTCAGGTAATCACGCACATACGGAGATCATTCATAAATTAAAAATCTTTATCGATGATAATATTCAAGAGGATTTATCGCTAAATAAATTATCTGAGGTTGCTTCGTTGGCGCCATCGTATATTTCTACCTTGTTCGGAACCGTTATGAATGAATCATTCACTGAATATGTAACCCGAGTGCGGTTGGAGAAGGCGGCTGATTTATTAAGAGAAAAAAAGCAGCTGTCCGTGGCTGAGATTTCTGCTCAGGTGGGTTATCGTAACCCGCAATATTTTCACAACAAATTCAAAACACGTTACGGAGTTACACCGGTCCAGTATAGGAATGCAGGCAATGCAAACCATTCGAGCCATTCAAGTGCATAATTCTCTAATCCATGTGGAAAAGGCAATCGTCTCGCGATTGTCTTTTCTTTTGTTTGAAAAATTATAGCCCCAATACGAAGATAATTTACTGATTTTAATGAATTTACAATAGAAAAAGCGCTTACAATACCCTAACGTAAGGGGTGTTCAGACACAGTCTTAACGCAAAATCGTATTCGGAAGGAGAAAACAACTATGAACCCGGCAAGCACTGCTGGCATTCAAAAACAGGGAGAGAATCTTAAGCCGAAAGTCTCGAGGTGGACACATACTTGGCGCCAATACAAAAAAAACAAATATTTATTCTTATTACTAGCTCCCGTGATCATCTGGTATACCGTATTTGCTTATGGCCCGATGTATGGCATTCAACTGGCTTTTAAAGATTATTTTATTCGTGATGGAATTTGGGGAAGTCCTTGGGTCGGCTTTAAGCATTTCGAATATTTGTTCACAGCTTCACCCGACTTTTGGAAAATTATTAAGAACACGCTTATTATCAGTTTTTACCATATCATCTTTGGTTTTCCTGCACCGATTATATTGGCGCTGTTATTTAACGAACTTAGGTTTTCCTTCTTCAAGAAGGTTGCACAGACGATTTCCTATTTACCCCATTTTTTATCCTGGATCGTTATTGGGGGGATATTGATCACTCTGTTATCTCCGAATTCGGGTGTGGTCAATTATATTATTCAGTGGCTCGGCTTTGATCCCATTTACTTTTTAGGCAGCGAGAAATATTTCCGCTTTACGCTCGTTATGTCAGGAATATGGAAGGAAATCGGCTGGGGAACGATTATATACTTAGCTGCATTAGCAAGCATTGATTCCCAAATGTACGAAGCTGCAGTTCTGGACGGAGCCAATCGCTGGAAACAAACGTTATTTATCACCATTCCTTCGATCCTGCCGGTGATTGCTATTCTGCTTATTCTTCGGGTAGGGAGTGTGCTGGATGCTGGCTTCGATCAAGTCTTAACACTTTATTCACCAGCTGTATATGGGGTGGCGGATACGTTAGATACTTATGTGTACCGGATAGGTCTGCAAAACTTTCAGTTCAGTCTAACGACGGCTGTTGGATTATTTAAAAATGTGGTGGGTCTTATCCTGGTGTTATTTGCAAACTTCATAACGAAAAAAATGGGGCAGGAAGGTCTTTATTAATGAATGAATGTAAGGAAGGAGTAACTACAATTGAAGCTATCCACTGGTGAAAAAGTATTCCAAGTCTTTCTAATCCTATTTGTAATCATTCTTTGTATTACGATGATTTATCCCTTCTTGCATGTGCTCTCTATATCATTTAGCACACCTGCGGAAGCCCTTCGGCCGGGAATTCATTTCTATCCTAAAGAAGTTTCCTTCTTTGCTTGGAAGCGTGTACTGACAACTGATACGGTCTGGCAAACGATGGGAAATACGGTTTTTCGCACAGTTGTAGGAACGGCTCTGACACTGGTGTTTCTGTCACTGGGAGCATATCCGCTGTCTCGCAAATATTTGCCGCACCGGGGATTTTATACAATGTTCATTGTTGTAACGATGTTTTTTGGCGGCGGGCTTATCCCTACCTATCTGCTAATCAAAAGTCTGGGACTTATAAATTCGTTATGGGTTTATATTGTCCCCGGCCTGCTCAGCACGTTTAATCTTCTGCTCCTGCGAAATTTCTTTATGGGTATACCGGAGGAACTGGAGGATTCAGCTAAAATAGATGGGGCTAATGATATGCGGATCTTATTTACGATTGTTATTCCGCTGTCGAAGCCTGTTCTAGTAACATTAGCCCTATGGACTGCAGTAGGGCACTGGAACGCTTGGTTTGATGCAATGTTATATATGCAGGATCAATCAAAGATTGTACTGCAGCTCTTCTTAAGACGGCTTGTTATTTCAGCCGAAGGAGATCCGATGTTACCACTTCCTACTAATGAGCAGGCTCCTGAAATGGTCAAAGCAGCTATTATTATGTTTACAGCGCTGCCTATATTAATGATCTATCCATTCCTGCAACGTTTCTTCGTCAAAGGAATTATGGTTGGATCACTTAAGGGTTAGAAGACTCAGAATGGTTTAAACAGTCCGCTATATCCGCGAGCTGTCTAAATATATAGATGAACAAGAAAAGGGAGGAAATAAAAGAATATGAGGCATACATCCAAGAAATGGTTGGAAATTGCTGCGATAGCCCTATCGGCTTCACTTGTCATGAGTGGTTGTGGCGGGAATGCGGCGAATAATAGCACTAACGAAGCTAAGCCGACGAATCAAGGTCAAGGGGGGACATCAGCAGCTGAAGCTCCGATTGAAATTATTTGGGCGAACAACTTTAATACGCCAGAAGAAGACGGTAACTATGTGCAAACCGAGCTAGAGAAGAAATTTAATGTAAAAATCAAAAATATTAAATTGGAACGTGGAACTTGGAAAGAACAATTTTCGGTGCTTCTAGCTTCTGGAGATATTCCTGATATCTTCCCGGTCGATGCAAACGAAACGGATATGGTGCAATGGGCAGATCAAGGGATCATTGCGACAATTGATAAGGCTGAAATTGAATCCCTGATGCCGAAATATGCAGCAGCATTGGATTCCGTTGATTCCGGGGCATGGGGCGTAGGCTTATACAACGAAAAAAACTGGGGGATCCCGAAAATTTGGCCAGGTGGTCTTGATGGATTTATTCCGGGCTATAATGAAGCCTGGCTGAAAAATATTGGCTACTCAGAACCACCCAAGACATTGGAAGAGCTTGAAGATGTACTCACCAAATTTGTTAATGAAGATCCGGACAAAAATGGGAAGAAAGATACTTACGGCTTAATCGGCCGCGGCAAGCTTCCAGAACAATTGTTCACAAGTGTGTTCTCAGCCTATGCTGTTTCCCCTTATCAATTCAAGAAGGATGCTTCCGGGAACGTAGTTTATGGAGGCGTTACAGAAGAGACACGATCAGCATTGGCGTTATTGAGCAAATGGTACAAAGCGGGTCTGATTGATCCTGAATTCATAACTAGTGATAATAACGAAATCAATATTAAATTTGCTGATCAAAAAGTGGGTATGGTGGATAACGGGAAGTGGGGCAATTTTTATAAAGAATCTGGGTTTGTCGCAAAACCTGGTCTAGAGAAAGGTCAAATATTCGTGCCTGGCAAGCCGTTTACAGCTCCAGATGGCGTTGCTTATTCATTCGCGTATGGTGCAAGACAGGCGCCAGTATTGTTCGGTGTTCAACTCGAAAAGGATGAGAAAAAACGCCATAAAATTATGGAAATTCTTGAATATGTGTCTACGGATTCCGAAGGTTTTCTGCTGACAGGTTTCGGTCAATTGGGGGTGAGCTATGATATGGAAGGGGACCTTGCCATTCCAAAAGCGGATGAAGAGGTTAGTGCTCCGAAGATGGGAGCGGGCAATTTCTATAATCCACTTAGCTCCACAGACACTTCAATGGAAAAACATACGGTAAAACAAGAATTGCTAGATTTGAGAGACAAGATCACTCCAGGTGTTACACCATTGCTTGATGTACTAGGCCCAGCGGTATTGACAAGCAAACCCAAGTATTGGGGCAATCTGAAGACGTTACAAGATACGTTTGTTATCAAGGCGATTACAGGAGAAGCGAACACGGGTAAAGATTTTGATAATTTCAAGGATAGCTGGCTAAAAGCCGGAGGTCAGGAAGTAACGGATGAAGTAAATAAAGTGTTGGCGGATCGTAAATAGAGCGGTTGTCCGCTGATTAGTACTGGATGATAGGCTGGAGCAAAAGCTTGCTCCAGCCTATTTATTAAACCCTTAAGAGAGTTGATTCTAAGATAACGGAGGTAGAAATGAGCGAATTAATTATTTATGAGCAGCCGAATGAAGCCCTGGGGAAAGACGATTTTACAGTAAGCGTAAGAGAGCCTGGTGGGGTATGGCAATCTCTGTTTGTTTTTGAAGCAAAGGTGGATATGCATCAGGTTCGGTCGACATCGATGGTTTATTTTGATATGGATGGCACGGTGGAGGTCTCTGTTCATTGTAAAAAACAACAGATTGAACAAGCGGTTATTCGCCCTTTGGCATCCCAAATCTCCTTTCAAATCGAAGAGAATACCCTTTTGTTCACATTGGAGCACCCGTGTAAGCTTTCCATTGAAATCAATGGAGAACGTTTTAGTAACTTGCATCTTTTTGCCAACCCCTTGGAGACAGCCCCTCCTAGACATGACGATGATAATGTAGTGCTTGTCCAACCAGGAATACATCAATTTGCGGCTATCGCAGAACAAGTTCAGCGTTTGTCAGAAAGGGCTAACGGGGAGCGTCAGACGATATATTTTATGCCCGGGCTTCATCAATTCGAGAATCCAATGCTGCATATCCCTTCTGGGACCACCGTTTATATTGCCGGAGGCGCGATCCTTTGTGGATCCATAATGATTGACCATGCTGAGAATGTTGTTGTTCGCGGCAGAGGTGTTCTGTATTTGGCGGATATGGAGAAAACGACTTATTTAAGAGGCGTTCAAATCCAGCATTCTGAACAGATTGAGATCGAAGGGATCATCACGCTTGATCCTCCGCATTACAGTATATATATCGGAGCGTCTAAGCATATTCGCATTCATAACTTCAAAGCTTTCAGTACACGCGGCTGGTGTGATGGAATTGATATGATGGCTAGCTCAAATGTGGATATTAAAGATGTGTTCTTGAGAACTTCTGATGATTGCATTGCCATTTACGGCAGTCGTGGAGAGTATTACGGAGACTCACGCCATATCACGGTTAAAGATTCCATACTCTGGGCGGACGTCGCTCATGCCATACATGTCGGTATTCATGGTGATCACCAACATAATGGCGATTTTATAGAAAATATTTGGTTCGAAAATATCGATGTGCTTGAACATCACGAGCCGCAGGAAAATTATTGGGGCGTTATGGCAATTTGTGCAGGGGACAACAATACCATTCGTAAGGTTACTTTCAAAAATATCCGGGTGGAGGATTTCGAACTAGGTCAGCTGTTTGATGTCCGCGTGGTGTGGAATAAAACCTATAATCCGGTGCCAGGACGCTGTATCGAAAATATTGAATTTAGCGATATCCACTACAATGGGAAGAATACCCATCCTTCCCGTATATTCGGCTATGACGAGGAAAGAGGTGTGAAGGACATTTATTTTTATAATCTCCAGATTAATGGAGAGGTTATTGTCGACCTGAATAACAAACATTTTGTAGTGAATGAATTTGCCAGCGGTATTTATTTGCATTAAATCAGAGGATGTAAATGAATGGAGGAGAACAATGAATTCACTTAGAGGGCTACTCTTTGGAAAATCGCTTAAACGTATTTTTAGGATCACAGTTTCCTTAAGTTTGTTGGTAACGCTAGTGCCTTTATCAGCAGAAGGAGCCGCAGTAGAATCGACAGAGCTGTCGATAATTACGGATTACCAACCTGCCATTAATGAGGTTATAGATGAAAGCGGATTCAAACATCCGGGTGTTGGCCTGACCAAGGATATTCTTGAGAATATTAGGACACAGGTACGGGCGCAAAAAGAACCCTGGATCACTTATTATAATCAGATGCTTCTCTCTCCGGCAGCTTCAAGAACGGTCACTTCCAACAATCAGAGTGGTGCGAATCCGTTGAAACCAGCGAGCGATGCTTTTAATAGCCAAGGCTTTAATTCAAGATTTATAGCGGATGGGTTGAAGGCTTATACACAAGCTCTATTGTATGTAATATCAGGTGATGAGGTTTACAGAGCTAATGCCATGCATATTATCCGGATTTGGTCACAGATGGACCCTGAGAAATACGTGTATTTTAATGATGCACATATTCATACAGGAATTCCGCTTAATCGAATGGTTACTGCGGCGGAAATCTTAAGGTACACAAGTACTCAAACTGAAGAGCTGAAATGGACGGAACAAGATGTCGCTGATTTTACGAATAATCTTATTAATCCGGTTATTGAAACATTCCAACACACCAATGATCGTTTTATGAACCAGCATCTTTATCCGCTGCTTGGAGCTATGTCAGGTTATATTTTTACAGGAAATAAAGATAGGTACAATGAGGGAGTTGAATGGTTTACCGTCAATAAAACTGCTGTCGATCAGGGGCAAAATGGCGCGATAAAAGCATTATTCAGATGGGTTGATACAAATATTGTAACAGGGAAAAAAGTTAATCCTCCCGTAGTTCAGCATGTTGAAATGGGCAGAGATCAGGCGCATGGCGCTGGGGATATAACGAATGTAGAGATTTTATCACGTTTATTATTGGCTCAGGAAACAAAGGTAGATCCGGTAGAGGGGACTGTTTCTAATACGCCAAATGCGGTGGGTCCGTATGAGTTTCTAGATCAACGGATTTTAAAAGCTGCCGACTACTTTGCGCAGTATATGATTGGCTATGATACACCATGGTTTCCAGTGGCGGCACATACAGATGTAAATGGAAATCCAACGATTATCTATAAACACTTGGCTGGCGGTTACAGGGGGAGAATTGGCGGTAATGTCTATGACCTTTATTATTATTATAAATATTCAGCTGGAATAAATATGGAGGTTGAAGCTCCTTACTTTAGCGAGATGTTTACTAAGAGATTGCCTTTCTATTGGGAGTCTCCGGATGGAGGCGGGGATTATTGGCTGTACATCCCTAAAGAAGCAGAGGGCGAGGGTACGCTCAATCTGCCGAAGGGGATAACGAATCCAGATTTGAGAGAACTAGAAGACCGGTATACGAAGCTTGATAGTCACTCCACCACAAAACAAGAAGGAGACACTACTTACGTTGAGATTACCGCAACAGATGAGGGCAGTAAAATTGCTTATGTGGGTGCAAGCAGCGGCGAACGAACCATTGCTTTTAAGATTCGGACTACTGGCATAGCAACCATGGAGGTGTTTGGCGATACCGTTACGCTGCCTGATACAAAGGGGCAATGGAGGTATATTCAGTATGCGTTCAATGAGTTCCAAGGCTTCAGCGATCTTGTCTATTTTAATGTGAAAGGAAATGGGACAACAGTCGATATTGACCATATTAATTTAAAAGCTGGGGCACAGCTTACCCCTCCAGTATTTACATCAGGGAAGGCACCGGTATCTTTATTTACCTATGAGGGTTCTACAGCGGCAATTCAATTTGATTTCTCTGCGACAGACGCAGGTGCAACGGATGTTGTTGCCTATCAAGCGGATCAATTACCTGAGGGCGCACTGTTCAATGAAACTTCAGGTGTGTTCTCTTGGTCTGGAGCACATGCGGGAACGTATTCCTTTGTAGTGATTGCCTCAGACGGAACTTCGGTTACAACCAAGGATGTTACTGTTGTAGTAGCGAATGATCGGCAATCTGCCGTCAACGCTGTCATTTCTCCTTATCATGCTGATGTGCCTTACATTTCGGCAACGTTAGCTCACTATAAGCAAGTGCATGCTGAGGTAATGGATGTAATTACTAATGTCACTGACGAGGTCTTCTATCAGAAGTTATTTGACCTGAATCTTGCAGTGCAAAGTCTTAAAGAATTGACGCCTTTAATGAAAGATGGAAGTGTTAATTTTACGAATATGTTTGTCAGCTCAACCTTTGGTAATGCAGTCCCGAACCTGCTGGACAACACAAATGATAGTTTTGTGGGGTATTATACAGCGCAGGATCGGGCGCATTACATGGATTTAGGACCGGATTTTCAAATATCAGCAGAAAGCTTTGAGCTTCAGGTAAGAGCTAGTTTTCCGGAGAGAATTGGCGGCGTTGCAATGTTCGGATCGAATGACAAAGAAAATTGGACCCGCTTAACTCCCGGTTTGACAACAGTTACTGAAGAGATGCAGAGACTAGAGGTTCAAGCAGGCCTGGAGCATGAAAAATTCCGATTTTTGAAAATGGAAATGATAAAGCCTTCGAGTACTATGCTGGAAATTGCTGAATTTAGAATCTTTGGCCAGCGGTATGAGACAGTAAATCAATTAGAGTCCGTGTCCATTCACTCAGATCAAAGCTTAAAAAATCGGATTATTCCAGGGGATACGATTCAATTATCCATTAAGTCTACAGAAATGATCCATAATGTCACGGCCAATATACAGGGTCAACCTGTTGCAGTCAGTTCTGTGGACAATATCAACTGGACAGCTAAGCTTGTGGTGAATGAAAATGTTCCATCAGGTACTGTGAAATTTAAGATCAATTATAAAACGGCAGCTGGAGAGGATGCTGTAGAGACTATTTTTACAACAGATGGTTCTACTTTATTCATTGCAGATCAGACAGGGCTTGTCGCTAATGTGCTTGAGATAGCAAATCTAATCGATTCCAGTGGAAGGAATCCGGCTGATCTTTTGGCAACAGCAAAAGTTTTATTTGATAATCATTTAGGTTCTATCACGGATTTTCGTTTAAATGGCAGTGGTTATGGTGCCTATCTAACCTTTGACTTTAAAGAAGGTGGCCAGGCATTGCTGTCTAGGGTAGAAGTAATCGGAAGGCAAGATAATTATGCGGGCAGAATTAATGGAACAGTGGTGCAAGGCTCCAACGACAATGTGACGTGGACTACGATCTCTAATGCAGCCTGGAATACGCCGGAATGGCAGACGTTGACGATTAACAGCACAGAACCCTATCGTTATATCCGCATCACCAATGGAAACAACTGGTATGGAAACATGGCTGAACTACGTTTGTATGGTGATGTTAAAATCAATTCAAAGCTTGATGCGGTGTCCATTAGCTCCGACCAAAGTATCCAGAAACGAATTGTGTCTGGGAACACGGTGAAATTGTCTTTTAAAGCAAGCGATGCAATAAACCAAGTGAATGTCAATATTCAGGGTCAAGTCGCAACCATTGCTACTGTCGATAAGATCAATTGGACGGCTGAAGCGGTGATGGGCAATAACGTACAACCTGGACCTGTGAACTTTAGTATTAAATACAAGACAAAGGAGGGAATCGAGGGGCCGGAAAAAACATCAACTACAGATGGTTCATCTCTGTACATTCCCGATGAGACCGAGTTGATTAGTAATGTGCTTGCGATTACTAATTTAAGTGATTCCAGTGGGAGAACATCCACTGATCTCAGGAATGTTGCGGGATCATTATTCGATGGAAATGCAGGCTCAATTACGGATTTTCGGGTAAATGGCAGTGGATATGGAGGATTTATAACGTTTGATTTTAAAGAAGGGAATAGGGTTCAGCTGTCCAAGGCAGAGGTGCTTTCCAGGCAAGATAATTATTTTACACGAATCAATGGGACTGTGGTTCAGGGTTCGAATGATAATACAAGCTGGACGACAATCTCCTCTCCTGCAGGAAAAACGATGGATTGGCAGACCTTAAGTATTAGTAATGCAGAAGCCTATCGTTATATCCGGATCTATAATAGTAGTAATTGGTTTGGAAACATGGCAGAATTACGCTTTTATGGTGTAGTAAAAGGGGCAGATCATACAGCTCCGGTGACAATGGATGATGCGCCACAAGGTTGGACTAACAAGGATACGTTGGTAACCTTCACAGCTACAGATGCGGGCTCTGGTGTTGCGGTAACCTATTTCACAGTAAACGATGGCGAACAGCAAACCGGGAATTCAGTTATTTTGTCCAATGAAGGAACACATAAGTTAGTTTATTGGAGCGTTGATAGAGAGGGTAATGTGGAACAGCCGCAGAAGACTGCTGTGGTGAAGATTGATCGGACCGCACCACAGGTGGTAATTAACGGAGAGATTTCCTATACCATAGAGCAGACATTAAACATCACCTGTAGTGCAGCTGATACTGTATCAGGCATCACTTATTCGCCATGTGATTCAACGCTCGCAGATGTAAAGGCGTATACGCTGGAACCGGGAACTCATAGTGTAACTGCGAAAGCCGAGGATGCGGCGGGCAATGTCGGGTTGGCAGAGCATTCGTTTAGTGTATATGCGACATTTGACAGCTTGTCGGCATTAACCGAAACTTTTGCAGCTGAGACGGGTGCTCCAGATTTAGAAAACGTAACCAACTCACTTTTGCAGCAGCTGGATAACGCAAAAGAAAAAGCTGAGCAGTATGCTGGCGCAGAAGTTCACAGCTTGCTGGAAGCTTTTAATAGTGAAGTGAACCTCCAGAGCAATCAGGTGTTCACTTCTGAGCAGGCAGAGGTTCTAGTCCGTTGGTCACAATGGCTCCAGAATACAACTCCGCTTGCTGGTGGAGCCCCTGGAAAGCCAGTGTTGTCTGACAATAATGGGCACGACACCGGGCTTCGAGATGGCAGATATACCGTCACCATGAATCTTTGGTGGGGGAACAATGGTACCGAATTTAAGCTCTATGAAAACGATGTGCTGATCAGTAACCAGATGCTGACGGACAGCTCACCGAATGCGCAAGCCATGAGTACGGATATTGTGGGCAAATCAAATGGAACCTACACGTACACGTGCGAGCTGGTCAACAGCTTCGGCTCGACAACCTGCGATCCGCTTATCCTTACTGTTACCGATGCAACACCGGGTAAGCCTATAGTATCCCACGACAACTGGAGCGGGGATGGAACTTATGACGTTATGATGAATATGTGGTGGGGAACCAATGGTACTGAGTACCGTTTGTATGAGAATGGAGAAGTGATCGACACCCAGACACTAAACACGGCTACCCCTGCGGCTCAGATGACAGTTACGAAACTTAAAGATAAAGCACCAGGTGTATATGAATATTACGCAGTATTAGTCAATGCATCAGGCGAGACATCTAGTGAGAAAATCACAGTAACTGTCAAGCCAAGAAACTGATCATAGAGCTGATGAAATAGGAAGGCCCTTTCTTCGGGATGACCGAGGGAGGGGCTTTTTTATAGCTGTAAAGGATACTATTGAGGGATTGAGACGTTGAATAACGAACGGAGAATTAGGGGATTCTGTAAATTGACATAACACCTATAGGTGTTATAATCAAAAGTGAACCCAAAAGGTGTTATATTAATTGAATGCTGGAGGCTATTTATTATGCAAACTCAAGAACCCTTACAAGAAATTCGTCAAACGATTTTACTAGATGTGCCAATAGAAAAGGTTTGGAAAGCTGTTGCCACGGCAGAAGGAATGGCAGCCTGGTGGATGCCTAGTACATTCGAGCCTGTTGTTGGGCATGAATTCATCCTGCATGCTGGACAATTCGGAGATTCTCCTTGTAAAGTAACCGAAGTTGATCCTCCGAATCGTGTTGGTTTTAATTGGGGGAAGGATTGGCATCTTGCTTTTGAACTGAAAGAAATCGAAGGGAAAACTGAATTTACCTTGATTCATTCTGGATGGGACCCTGAAAAAGTTACTGAATTTGGACAACCACATCCAATCGTACGCGGCTTTATGAACAGCGGCTGGGAAAAAATCGTCCAAGAAAAACTTCCTGCTTATATCGAGGCTTAATATGCCGGTTGCTGAAGCAGGACATGATGTATTTCAGGCGATAGCAGATCCTACCCGCCGCAGTCTGCTAAAGCTGCTCGCTAATAAGGAAATGTCTATAGCATCTATTACGGATTGCTACCCGATCAGCCGAACCGCTGTTAATAAGCATTTACAGGTATTGTCCGATGCGCAGCTTGTTAGCAGTCAGAAAGTCGGACGGGAGGCCCGGTATAAGCTTCAGCCAGAACCTTTGCTGGAGCTGCAAGATTGGCTTGCCTTTTTTGAAGGTTATTGGGCTAATAAATTGTTTGCGCTTAAAGAATATGTTGAGGCTGACTCAGAGGAGAAGTAATAAACCGGGAGGCGTGAGATCGCGCTCCCCGGTTTTTTGTGTTGTTTAAATTCAGTTTATAAAAGGGAGTTACCATCACAATACAAACTAAAACGTTGGAGGAATTGTAATGGTAAATGAACGCAAAAAAATAATTGAGCCCAACCCTGGAGATTGGGCCGTCGAAGCGCGTGGGCTCGTCAAAACGTTTGGTGACAATCGCGCAGTTGATGAAGTAAATCTAAACGTTAAGGCAGGCACAATTTACGGTGTTCTTGGTCCCAATGGGGCTGGAAAGACGACGGTAATTCGGATGCTGGCTACGTTACTTCGTCCGGATGCGGGGTCGGCGCGAATCTTCGGGCATGATGTGGTAAAGGAGTCGCAGATTGTTCGGCAATTGATAGGGGTTACGGGACAATATGCTTCTGTGGATGAGTCACTTAGTGCTACAGAGAATCTGATTATCTTTTCACGTCTTTTAGGGTTAGGGCGGGTAGAGGCGCGGCAAAAGGCAGCGGAGTTGTTAGAAGAGTTTGGTCTGACGGAGGCGGCGAAACGGCCACTTCGAAATTTCTCTGGCGGTATGCGCCGACGTCTGGATCTTGCAGCGAGCCTGATTGCCCAGCCTCCGCTTATCTTTTTGGATGAACCAACAACAGGCCTGGACCCACGGACACGTTCGCAAATGTGGGATACCATTCGTCGGTTGGTGAACACAGGATCAACAGTGCTGTTAACTACACAGTATCTTGAAGAAGCCGATCAGCTGGCAGATCGCATTGCAGTTATTGATCATGGCCATGTCGTTGCAGAAGGCACCGTGGATGAGCTAAAAGCTTCAGTGGGCACCACCTCGCTGCACTTAAAAGTCCAAAATCTTAAAGATATCGCTCAAGCGCGCCGGATTGTGGAACATGTGCTGCATATCCAGTCTATTGTGCCGAATGAGGCTGGGAAAATTACTGCACCGATGGCGAACGCTGATTTAGTCACTGATTTGCTTATTGCACTCCGCGAAGCGGGGATTCCACTTGCGGAGATGAGTGTGCAGAAACCGACGCTTGATGAAGTGTTTTTGACGATCACTGGCCATGGAGTTACGGATGAGGCGTCCCAAGCGTCACAAGAATCAATTAATAAGGAGGCAGCAAGAGCATGAGTATGAGAACTTCTACTATTAGTCCAGGTGCGACCCGACAATTGAAAAACCATACGAGCTTCAAACAATCTGTTCGTAACTCGTTAACGATGGCTTATCGCGGGATATTGAAAATCCGTCGCACACCCGAGCAATTGTTCGACGTAACGCTGCAGCCAATTATTTTCACACTAATGTTTACTTATATTTTTGGTGGAGCCATATCAGGAGATGTAGTGAGCTATTTGCCCGTTATTATTCCTGGTATTCTAGTGCAGACTGTAATCACGACCTCCATCGTCACTGGGGTCCAACTGCGGGAAGACATGGATAAAGGGGTGTTTGACCGCTTTAAGTCATTGCCGATTGCCCGAATAGCCCCATTAGCCGGAGCTTTGTTGGCAGATACAATTCGATATACGATCGCAACTGTGCTTACTTTTGTCATGGGCTATATTATGGGTTACCGACCTGATGGCGGTCTGGAGCATGTCGCAATTGCTGCGCTTTTGGTTATCGTCTGCTCCTGGTCGATTAGCTGGATTTTCGCTTTCTTTGGTGTGATTGCCCGAACCGCTTCCAGCGTACAAGGGATATCAATGATTGTGCTGTTCCCACTCACTTTTCTATCCAACGCCTTTGTGCCTGTAGATACGATGCCTAACTGGCTGCAATGGTTTGTCAAAGTAAATCCAATCTCGCATCTTGTGTCAGCTGTCCGTCAGCTTGCTAACTCTGGAACCGTAGGCTGGGATTTCGCTATCTCACTTATCGGAGCCGCTGTGATTGTTGCGATTTTTGCACCTATTACTGTGCGTGCATATATGCGCCGGACATAATTAGAGATGAAGAAACGGCAGAAATGCCGTTTTTTTGTGTTTTTTATTATGTTGAAAAAGCCGTGATCAAAGGATATCCCAAGATTACGGCTTAAATTTGTTGAGGAGGGACTTGCAAAGAGGCTTTTTAGAATTACTTATCTTTTTTAAAGAAGGTATGAATTAAATTGGAGACCGATCTATCATACAATATTTTAGCAGTTTCCTCATTTTGAATATGTCCACCCAAATGCAGATGAATGACGCCATGCAATGACGCCCATACCAGGTTAACAACAAGGAGAGGGTCTTTCTCATTAATAAACCCTTGTTCGATCGCTTCTGTAATAAGGGCTATCACTTGTTGTAGTGCCGTAAAGATAGCATGTAAGCTTTCCTCCTCCGGTTTGAATTCACTAAAGGCCCCTCCGAACATAACCATATAATAGCTGGTATGATTCCGTGAGAAATCCCAATAAGCTTGTCCAAGCTCGCGAAGATATAAATTTAGATTATCTTGTTTTGGAACCGCTTGAAAGGCAGCAGCTAATAATTTACACCCTTGCAAAAAAAGCTCCTTCGCTAAACCTTCCTTGTTTCCAAACAAGTTATAAATGATCTTTGTTGGACATTCCATTTTTTCAGCAACCTTGCGAATAGTTACACCTTCGGGTCCGGATTCATGCATGATGGCCGCAGCGGCTTCGATAATGTTCAGTCTTAATGTTTCCGCATGCTGTTGTTTTGCTTTTGGGTAGGTTGTAACAGATTGAGCATCTATAGAAGATATTTCGGACGATTTTTGCATGTAGTTTCACTTCCTTAGAACTTTACTTTAGCTTTTTTTAGATAGCCGTTATTTCTAAACCTTATTTTACTGATGTAGAAGAGAAATAGCCAATAATTAAATGTGTAGAACTTTATTTGACAACGAAACCTCACTTGGATACAATGATTCATATTGAAACACTGTTTCTGAATAGTCATTAAAGGGAGAGATGATAACAATGATTACAATTCAAAATAAATGGACGTTGATTACCGGAGCTTCTTCGGGTATAGGTGAAGCGTTTGCTCGAGAACTTGCAGCCAAAGGAAGTCACTTAATTTTAGTCGCCCGTTCTGAAGATAAATTGATTGCTTTAGCGGAAAAATTACAACGAGAATTTCAAATTCAAGCGGAGGTTCTAGTTGCTGATTTATCTCAAGAAGGTTCCCCTGAGAGGCTCTATCAACAATGTGTAGAACGTGGCTTGAACGTTGATATTCTTATTAATAATGCAGGTTTTGCTACGCATGGGCTTTTTGAACAACTATCTGGTTCGAGACAACATGAAGAAGTGATGCTAAATGTATTGGCGGTTGTAGATCTGACCCATTTGTTTTTGCCAGAGATGTTAAAAAGAAAAAGCGGAGTGATTATAAACGTTGCATCAACAGCAGCATTTCAACCTCTTCCTAATATGGCTGTATATGGAGCGACAAAAGCTTTTGTATTATCATTTACACAAGCGCTATGGGAGGAAAATCGGAAACGGGGCGTACAATTTCTTGCGTTATGTCCGGGGTCTACGGAAACAGAATTTTTTAATGTTGTAGGAGCCGATGAAGCTTCGGTCGGGAAACGAGATACTCCAGAAAATGTGGTTCAAGTGGCTATTCGTTCGCTTCAAGCTAAAAAAGTGTTTGCTGTCCCAGGATTTACAAACTATATTTCAGCTCAAATGTCACGTTTTTTCACACGTAAACAAATGCTTTATTTTGTTGGACGCATGCTCCGTACGCGACATTAATGGGTCAACGTATTCAAGCTGGTGTATTCCTTAGCAATGATTAACTATTTTAATTATAAAAAAACAACAAAACAGCGGTTCTCCCCAATATGGGAGAACCGCTGTTTTGTGTTTTGACTTGCTGACTTTGACTCCGTTCGCTTGAATTTACATCAACATCAGTAACATCACCAACATCACCAACACCAACAACAACATCAACGTCAACGTCAACATCAACGTCACCATCACCATCACCATCAACGTCAACGTCAACATCAACGTCACCATCACCATCAACATCAACATCACCATCAACGTCACCATCACCATCACCAACATCACCAACATCACCAACATCTACAACAACAACATCAACAAAATTACCAATCGACATCTAAATCACATCGCTGACTCATAATCGTCCACTGTGGTACGGACCCCAATGACGCTATTAGTATGTTTTTCGCAGTTCCAGCGTAGTTTCGGACTCCAGTGCAGCTATTCCCTAGAAGGGGTTCTAAATATGATGTTTTGTGCGCCAATAGGTGCATTGAGGTCCCATAGGATCAGAAAAGTGGGGGATTTCTGCGAATAAGGTCAACTGAGTCCGATTGTACCTCGTTCGTCAAAGTAAGGCGAGGTAAACACTTATGTTCTTGCAGTCAACCTTATTGTATTAAGGTTCAATAAAAAGGACAAAAAACCAGCGTTGGTTGCTTCAACAAAAATTTAGGCAAGCAAGGCTGGCTAACGGACCCCAATGACGTTATTAGCATATTTTTCGCAGTTCCAGCGCAGTTTCGGACTCCAGTGCAGCTATTCCCTAGAAAGGGTTCTAAATATGGTGATTTGTGCGCCAATAGGTGCATTGAGGTCCGATAGGATCAGAAAAGTGGGGAAGTTCTACGAATAAGGTCAACTGAGTCCGATAGTACCTCGTCCGCCAAAGTAAGGGGAGGTAAACACCCTCGCCCTCGCAAATAGCCTACTAGTAATTATCTAAGTCTACGCAAATAGCCTACTAGTAAACACCCCCGTCCTCGCAAACAACCTACTAGTAAACACCATCGTCCCCGCAAATACTACTGGCATGAACCTTCGTACACGTAACTCCGTATTGGAAGCTACGTCATGCGCAGAAAGCAATTGGATTTAATCAAAGAAGGTTCGGTCCTCAAATTATTTTGGCCTATTTTTCCATTAACTACTTCATCTGTCGTAGTAATTATGCTATACTGCAACTACTACGACAGATGAAGTAATCATGGGGGGATATTCTTGATCAGCAGTGATGTTATACGCGGCTACAATGATACGATGATCCTCTACATGCTGCTGGACGGGGAATCTTACGGGTACGAGATTTCCAAAAATATCAGGCAGTTAACGCAGGAGAAATATGTCATGAAGGAGACAACGTTATATTCTGCCTTCACCCGACTGGAGAAAAACGGATATATAGAATCCTTTTATCTGGATGAGAGTCTTGGCAAGCGGCGTACGTATTACCGGATTACCTCGTTGGGTCTCGCCTATTACCGAGAAAAATGTGAGGAATGGAAGGTTACGCAGCAAGTTGTAAACCAATTTATCAAGGAGTGGTGATAGAGCATGGAGACGATCATAGTATATCTGGATAATATGTTTGCGGGTCTGCCAAAGACTCAGGAACTGGAACATCTGAAGCAAGAGCTGCTATCCGGGATGGAGGAGAAGTACCTAGAGCTGAAGCTTGCTGGCAAGTCGGAGAATGAGGCGATTGGTATCGTCATATCGGAATTCGGCAATATTGAAGAGCTGACAGCGGAGCTTGGCATCGATCCAGTTGCGCCGGAACAGGCTATTCCGGTGCTGACGGAAGAAGAGGTTTACGCTTATGCGGCGGCCAGACGAAGCGCTGGATTATGGACGGGTATCGGCGTTTTTCTCTGCGCATGCGGAGTGGCGTTTTTGATCACCCTGGATACAATATTTGAAAATAAGGCTGTTATGAGTGATAAAGGTTCTATGCTGGGGCTGGTCGGAATGTTCGTGCTGGTCGCTATCGCGGTCGGGATGTTTATACACAGCGGAATGAAGCTTGATCGCTTTAAGAGTCTGGAGCAAGGTTTTCAGCTGCCTTACGCTCTAAAGATGGCGCTTCAACGGAGCCAAAGTCTTTATGCTCCGACTTACCGTCTTTCTCTGATTACAGGAGTCTGCCTGTGTGTGCTGTCGCCGGCTTTTATCTTCACCACTAGCTATGTCAACGATGACTATGCTCCCTATGGAGTCGCTGCTTTTCTGTTTATTGCGGCTGTAGCGGTGTTTCTGTTCATCTATTACGGGAATATCCAGGGTACTTATACGAAGTTGCTGGAGGAGCCGAATATCATTGCAGAGAAGCAGGAAGAGAACCGATTTGTTGGAGTTGTTGGGGCTGTGTTATGGCCTTTGGCGACGGCGATTTTTCTGTTCACGGGTTTTGTCTATGGTCGCTGGGACATCAATTGGGCAGTATTCCCAATTGCGGGTATCCTGTCCGGCATGTTAAGCAATGTTAATCATGTTCTGAACCGTAAAGATATCTCCTGATGGTGTTGACTACACTTGTACATTCCTGAACTAGATAGATTATATGTAAGGTATTCTACCAGTAGATTTGGCTGGAGAATACCTTTTTTTGTTGGATTTTAACAGGTGAGCTAAATGAGCTCTTTAATATTTTGACATTTAAATTTTAAGTACGGACTTGGACATATGTTGAGAGAAAGAGAATATGAATATACAACAATAATCTTGTTAAAGAGGCGACAATACATTAACTAGTTAGGAGAAATGATCGATGGAATTCGAACTGGGCAGCATTTTGAAACTAGTAAAACGTAGGCTGCTGTTCATAATTGTATTATGTATCGCTGCAGTCGGGCTCGCTGGTAGTGTTAGCTATTACGTTTTACAGCCGAAATACGAAGCGACAGCTTCTATACTTATTCAAGGGGACAGGCAGCAGAAAGCAATTAATGACATTATGGCCGGACAAAAGCTGGTCACTACTTACGGGGAGATCATTCGAAGCAGCAGGATAGCGGAAGAGGTCGTCAGAAAGCTGCAGCTAAAAATGACAGCAGAAGAGTTACTCAAAAATGTTAAGACAAGAACCAATAGCGAGTCACTCGTAACAACGGTAATTGTGACTGATTCAAAAGCTCAACGGGCAACAGATATCGCGAATGGCTTCGGAGAGGCCTTTAATGCGAATATTCAATCGATTATGGGAGTGGAGAATGTTGTATTTCTCGACCGTGCCAAGGTTCCTTCTGATCCTGTCTCACCTAAGCCCGTCTTCAATATGGCTGTTGCCTTCGGATTGGCGCTGATTACCGGGATTGCAATCTCTATCCTCCGGGAATTGATGGAGAAACCCGTGAGAAGTGCCAAAGATATTCAGCTTGATTTGCAGCTTCCGCTTCTGGGAACCGTGGGCAAATTAAAGCCACGCAAACGGCGGAATAAAGCGAAAACCAAATCAGCAGAAGGAGCCATCAGTTATGAAGAAGAAAACGCCAAAATTATATTGCCTGGAACAACCGAAGTCATCTAGCGGAGATCAATTCCGAAGCATACGCTCCAATATTCGTTATACCCGCGTTGGTGGAGAGATCCGCTCTTTATTAGTCACAAGCTCGCTTCCGGATGAAGGAAAATCAACGGTAGCCATAAACCTGGCGATTGCCATGGCGGAAGCTGGTAAGACAGTTCTACTCATTGATGGGGATCTACGTACGCCAACGGTGCATAAGGCATTTGATCTGCCTAATTGGATCGGGCTTAGCAGTATCTTAGTGGATCATACCCGCTTAGAGGATTGCATTATTTCTATTGAGGAAGCAGAAGGTTTGTCTGTATTGACCTCTGGTCCGATTTCACCAAATCCCGCTGAATTACTAGGCTCTGAAGGAATGAAGCGATTGTTTGCAGAGCTGAGCGTGCGTTTTGATACGATTGTTATCGACTCATCCTCTGTATTAATGCCATTTTCGGATGCCCTTATTTTGGCAACGATGACTGAGGGGGTATTGCTAGTTGTGAAATCCGGAAAAGTGCTCTTAAAGCACACGAGTTCTGCCAAGCACTTGCTAGAGCAGCAGGGAGCACATTTGCTGGGAGCCGTATTGAATTATCGGAAAAAGAGCAGGCGTTCCAAGATTCGTGGTGAAGATTTTGCCGAGTGGGCCTCTTCTTCTGGAATGGTCTGACGTCTATGTCATTTGCTTCTCTTCGTTATTTGCTCGGGAATATCACTTACGCTGGTGCTCAGTTTGTGATTGTGATCCTGCTGAATAAATTCGGGTCATCGGCAATCGTGGGGCAATATTCGCTAGGGCTTGCAGTTACTGCTCCGATCTTTATGCTGTCGCATCTACATCTTCGTTCCGTATTAATCGTTGATTCATCGGGGAAATACAGTTTTGGAGACTTTCTGGGCTTACGGCTGATAACAACCGCCCTTGCGTTTACGATTACCGCAGGTTTTTGCATAATAAGTGGTTTGGATTGGAATACAGTATTGGTTATTTTCTTCATCGGTCTGTATAGAATCGTTGAATCAATCAGTGATATTTTATTAGGCATCGTTCAAAAGGAGGAGAGATTAGATCAAATCTCAATCTCCAGAATGGCAAAAGGGTTATTCTCCATTCTAATCTTCATCCTCGTATTTATCCCTACACAGAGCCTTGTTCTTGCCTTGTTAGTCATGATAATCGGATGGTTAGCGATAACGATTGGATATGATGCTCGTAAAGCGAGAATCTACACTTCTCTCAGGCCACTCTTCAACAAAAGAAGCCTATGGAGTTTACTGATCGTCAGTTCACCGCTAGGCGTGGTATTGGCGTTGATGTCGTTAAATACGAATATCCCATTATATGCGATTTCCTATTTTAAAGGGGAGCATGACTTAGGTATTTATGCTTCACTCTCATATATGATTGTTGCCTGCAATGTTGTCGTCACCGCACTTGGTGAAGCCATAACACCACGTCTTGCCAGGTGGCACGCAGGCGGGAGACACAAGGAGTTTGTCACTTTACTCAGCCGAATGATAGCGATGGGTTTGGGGTTTAGTGCGGTCGCTTGTTTGATAGGGTGGTTGTTTGGCCACAAGCTGTTAACCGTATTATTCAGTTCAGACGTGGCAGGAGAGTTAGGGTTGTTTCATTGGCTGCTGGCGTCCACCATGCTGGTATTTATTTCATCCTACCTGTGGTACGCCATAACGGCTACCGGAAGGTACAAAGCTCAGATTCCATTGTTTCTGTGCACAGCATTCACTAATGGCTTGTGTTGTCTGATCTTCGTACCTCATTACGGGGTAGTAGGTGCTGCAATGGGGGCAAGTTCGTCGTTATTTGTACAGATGATTGGCAGTGTAGTTGTGCTGTATCGTGTCATCGGAAAGGCAAGAAATCGGGAACAGTCGGAAGCGGCAGCATAAGTTCTTGTTTTATAGGAAAGTAGGAAAGTAGGGACTTGTATGACATC
The DNA here is from genome assembly GCF_038593125.1 of Paenibacillus sp. FSL F4-0097. Classification (NCBI taxonomy): domain Bacteria; kingdom Bacillati; phylum Bacillota; class Bacilli; order Caryophanales; family Paenibacillaceae; genus Paenibacillus; species Paenibacillus sp. FSL F4-0097. Next base: position 4,038,457 of record NZ_CP151965.1, on the reverse strand, counting down.
TGTATCTGTTGTAGGGAAGCCCTACACCATGCACAATTTATTTCTGTTTGCGGTCATGGGGTACATCATATGCCTTCCGGCGCAGATTGATTTTGGGGGAGCCTTCCGTATCGCCCCGTCGGATCTCTTCTTAATGTTAGGTTTATTTGCCGCTGGATTCCATCTCAAATTGGACCGGAGGATATTCAGTTCATGGCATTGGGGCATGCTGTTCATTTTTGTTTTAGCTTCCTTTGTATCCATTTGGCGCAACGGCTTCATTACTCAATACGCCCTGCTGCAAAAAGATATTGGATTTATTCTCCTTTTGTTGACCTACATCATGCTTGTGCAAGCAGCAGATAGCTGGGAACGGTTATATAAAATGCTCCGATTTTTCCTGATCAGTGTGCTGCTCTTAAATGGTGTTGCCCTATTCGCTTTTTTCAGCGGAGTAAAGGTTCCGTTCATGGTGCAAGACGGGCGGTTGTCCGGCATGTTAATTGATCCCAATGCATACGGGGGATTGCTGGTGACGGCTTTTGCCATTCATATCATGACGAGTGGGGAGAAGATAAAGCTGCTGCGGGGATGGGTCAGCGTACTAGCGACGATAAGCTTAGCCGGGGGCATTATAATGACCTTCTCGCGCTCGTCTTGGATTGGTCTGTTCCTAGTATTACTTACACTTCTGATTACCAAACCGTCCAGACTGATCAAGATCGGTATGGGGTTTGGGGTGGCTTTTATAGCTCTGCTGCTGTATAAAGGCACCGCTTATCTAAATGTGCTGGAGTCTATGTCCAGCAGACCTTCCCAGATCCAGTCGCGTCTTGACATCATTGACAAAGCGGTGGATTGGATCGCACAAAGTCCGTTATTAGGCATTGGGCTTGGTTCCTATAATTACGAACTGCGCATTATTATCCACAACACCCCTATATGGTTTTTGACTGAATTCGGCTTATTGGGCTTGATTGTATATGGCGGATTTATGATTTGGTTCTTTATTGTTGGTATCCGTTCTTATCGTGCAGCAGATCCGATTCATAGACCAATTATTATGGCATTGCTGCTGTCCCATGCGGCGATGATTGGGTTATCGATGGGCATTGAGGCGTTATTCCAGCGGTATTGGTGGTTCATGATGGCGATGAACGGAGCTTGCATCCGGTTAACAGACAAAAACCTGAAAGGAGAGATGCCCTATCGAACCCAACACGTTGAAAGGTCAGCTGGGCGCAAGCTTCGACAACGAGCAGAGCAACCTCAATAAAAGCTCAAGTAAGGACATCGGGAGTATCCCAGCTGAGGGCGGCTTACAAGCAAAGGTTGCTTTTGTAGCCTCCATATATGGGCATTTCGAGAGTTTTCATTTACCTTACATGGCGTTATTGCAGCAAAAAGGGTGTGAAGTCCATGCTTACGCTCAGCCGGGCGAAGCCAGACAGTGCTTGGAACAGCGGGGAATTGTATGTCACGACGTACCTATACAACGAAGTCCTTTACAGTTGAAGAATTGGACGGCTCTGCGGATCTTAACTAAAAGCTTCCAAGCGGAAAAATTTCAGTTCGTCCATGTACATACACCAGTGGCTTCGATTCTCGGACGGATTGCAGCCCATAGAGCAGGTGTCCCTAGCGTATTGTATACAGCTCATGGTTTTCATTTTTTTAAAGGTGCTCCTTTTCTGAACTGGATGCTTTATTATCCGTTGGAGTATTTAATGGCCCGTTGGACGGATGTACTGATCACTATTAATAGAGAAGATTATGAGCGTGCTCAGAAATTCCCTGTGCGAAAAAAAGTAACTTATGTGAGTGGAGTCGGGCTTGATCTTCAGGTATACGGTAGCGGTGAGAGGGATAATGAAGTTGCAAAAATGAAGGGGGAAAGTCGTCGCCAGCTATTTGATTTACCTAAGAGATACAATGATAATCCTTCATTCGTTGTTCTCTGCGTCGCTGAGTTAAATGCTAACAAGAACCAAAAACAGTTGATCCAAGCACTACATCATTTGGGTGATCAAGCAAGCGATATTCATCTAGTATTCGCAGGTACAGGTCCTTTCGAGCAAACTCTTATAGAACTTGCTACTCGGTTAGGGGTTAGGGATCAGGTGCATTTTCTGGGGTTTCGAAGAGATATACCGGATTTGCTACAAGCGTGTGATGTTGCGGCACTCGTGTCCTATCGCGAGGGGTTACCCCGGGCGATTATGGAGGCGATGGCAGCAGGTAATCCCGTGATCGGCACACATATTCGGGGCATTCGCGATTTGATTGAGCATGAGTCAACGGGCATGTTGGTTCCAGTAGATGATATTGCTGCTACGGCAAAAGCACTGGTTCAACTGCGAGCGGACGCAGCTTTGACCGCAGCAATGGGGAAAGCGAATAAGGACAGGATTATTCGCTATGGATTGCCTGCGGTGCTTTGTGAAATGGACTCGATTTATATAGAAGCGCTGAAAGAACCAGGGATAAAGGCATTTCCGACTGAATTGCAACCGGGTCTGACAGCAGATAGATAATTCATTCTCGCATATACGACAACATACGAATAAACGAATAATTAGTTAATTAGGGAGAAAGAAGTGATGAAAATGCGGATCGTACGTTTAGTCATGTTGGATGCGGGAATTATAGCGGCTTCAGTGTGGCTTGTGTTTTTACTTCGGTTTGATTTTCAAATCCCTGAGCAGTATATGTGGATGCTTCCGTGGGCGATACTCATTCACATTATGGTATACGCAACGTTCTCATTTGGATTCAAGGTGTATAACAATATCTGGCGATACACCGGTATAGGTGAGTTATTGCAGCTGCTAAAAGTGAGTGCTTTAACACTCTGTGGAGTGGTCGCTGTCAATGTATCTACGCATGTATTCGTCCCTTCTTATCGATTGCCGATTTCGATTTATTTTGCAGCGGGATACGTATTTCTCGGCATTGCTGGCTTACGTTTAGTAAACCGTCTCATCAACGATAGATTTGAAACAGCGGGGGCAAAGGGTTCATCCGAAGGCAATCTGCTAATCGTAGGGGCAGGGAAAGCAGGCATCCTCGTTACCAAAGATATCAAGCATTCAAGATTTAAATTCATGAACCCAGTCGCCTTCATAGATGATGATATCTCAAAGCGCAAGCTGGAGCTTATGGGGTTGCCGATTGTCGGTAACCGTAACTTCATTCCCCAGGCAGTCGAGCAGCTGGATATTTCGTTCATTATCATCGCTTTGCCTACGGCTCCACAAAAGGAATTACTGGAGATCATCGAAATCTGCAAATCTACCAAAGCTCAGATCAAGTTAATGCCCAGTATGACCGATATTTTGGACGGGAAAATGGCCATTAACATGATTCGTGAAGTATCCGTAAATGATTTGCTGGGGAGAAGCCCAATAGAAATTAATACGGAAGAGATTCGTGAGAATTTGGGAAGCGAGTGTATTCTCATCACCGGTGCAGGCGGTTCAATTGGTTCGGAGTTATGCCGGCAATTGGCTGCGTACCGTCCGAAGGAAATGCTGCTTTTGGGGCATGGAGAAAATAGCATTTATCTTATTGAACAAGAATTGCGGCAGTTATATCCCGATCAGATCATTCATCCCATTATAGCGGACATTCAGGATGTATCGCGGATTGATAACGTTTTTCAAAAATTCCGCCCCTCCATTGTGTATCATGCCGCTGCTCACAAGCATGTTCCTCTTATGGAGATGAATCCAGTAGAGGCAGTTAAAAATAATGTGATCGGCACAAGGAATGTAGCGGAAGCGAGTGCTAAATATGGCGCTAAACGGTTCATCCTCATCTCATCGGATAAGGCGGTTAATCCTACCAGTGTTATGGGTGCCACGAAACGAGCCGCGGAAATGATCATTAATGATCAGAATTCCTTAAGCAAGACGGTTTTTGCTGCTGTACGTTTTGGTAATGTGCTGGGCAGTAGGGGAAGTGTCATTCCGTTATTCAAAAGACAAATCGAAAACGGCGGCCCGGTGACGGTTACACATATGGATATGGTGCGTTACTTCATGACGATACCCGAAGCGGTACAGTTGGTTATTCAAGCAAGTGTGCTGGCACAAGGGGGAGAAGTGTTTGTGCTGGATATGGGTAAGCCAGTTCGTATATACGATCTAGCGAGGGATTTAATCCGCTTGTCGGGTCTCGAGCCTGACAAAGATATTCCCATTGTGGTCACTGGCATTCGTCCTGGAGAAAAATTGTTTGAGGAGCTTTTGACTGAAGAAGAAGGGTTATTGGTCACTAACAACTACCGTATTATGATTAGCCGCCCGCAAAGTGTCTCCAGATCTGAACTGAATTTGGTGTTGGGGGTTCTGGAGAACTTGTGCAAACGGTATGAACTGATGCCAAGCAGTCATCAGATCAAAAAACTGCTAAAGCAGCTAATTCCAAGCTATTCGGGTTTTCAGGAAGAAACGCAGGTGGGCACACATGATCTTGAACGCATTAAATCCGAAGTTCATGCGGGAATCTGACCTATGAAGTCGACTAAGTATTCATGGATGACAAGATTATGGGGCAAGCGCGACAAGCCAATTACAGGTAAACGTTCACGCATGCGGCGGGTGGGACGATACAGCCTGATTGTTATTCTTGTTGTGGTTGTAGTTGGGGGGATCTGGATTGGAGGGATATTGAATCCAGAGCATCGTTTTAACAAGGCGATTCTTAACCCCTTGACGATCCCTAGCTCTAATGTGGTTACGGACAATGAAGAGATGGTACAGTCGCTCAGCACACCAGCCCCACAAGCGCAAACGGATGAGCTTATCCTAACAACGCCTACACAAACTCCAGCTGCGGCGATATCCCCAGCAGACAAGAAAAGCTCATCCTTTAATGTAGTGCTAATTGGAACAGACACTTGGGGCGGAGAAAGCTCGCGGGCAGATACGATCATGGTTGCCCATGTGATGCCGGATCAACGGAAGGTGAATATCGTATCTGTGCCGCGGGACACGCGGGTTTATGTGCAGAATGTCGGCTATACCAAGATCAATCATGCACATATCGTTGGTGAGACAAAGGGTGGGAATCAGCAGGGTACGCTGACACTGATTCAAGCCGTTAGTGATTTTATGAATATTCCTATTCATTACTACATCAAGACGAACTTCTCCGGTGTTCGTGATTTCATCGATTCGATTGGCGGGATCGATATGCTAATTGATCAGGATGTGACCATCACTCCGGAGATCACCATCAAGAAAGGTGAGCAGCATCTGGATGGTGCCCACACGCTTTATTTAGCAAGGGAGCGCTACTCGACTCCGGAGGGTGACTTTAGCCGCCAACGGGAGCAATTCAATATCGTTCGGGCTGTAGCCAAAAAGCTATTAAGTCCGGAGCATATTCCTGATCTAGCTGGACTGCTACTGCGTGAAAAGAAAGACATTATTGATACGAGTTTTAGTGACAGTGATTTGATGAGCTTAGCTTGGCTATTCAAGGGAATGGATTCCGCGGATTTTGCTTACGAACAGATTCCTGGCCATAACAGCTCTGCTCTAGATCCGCTCGTCCGAACTAAAGTGTATTACTGGAGTGCTAATTCGGAAGAGGTAAAGTCACTCACAGAACGTCTTTTTACGGAATAAGAGAAAGGCGGGGGGGATGACTACCATGTATCGCCATATGAAGCGGGGCTTCGATTTGGTGGGAGCGATCTTTATGTTAGGTGTGTTTAGTCCGGTCATGGCTGTAGTGGCGTTGCTGATTCGGATAAAGTTGGGAAGTCCTATTTTGTTCAAGCAGCAGCGGCCGGGCATGGGAGAAAGACCCTTCTACATCTACAAGTTTCGAACCATGGCTGAAATGTATGATGCGCAGGGCCAGCCGTTATCGGATGCTCGGCGTTATATCAAATTCGGCGGATTGATTCGAAAGCTGAGTCTGGATGAGCTGCCGCAATTAGTGAATGTTGTGAAGGGAGAAATGAGCCTGATCGGACCAAGACCTTTGCTCATCCGTTACAGCCCGCATTACTCTGAACGGGAGCGGCTGCGATTCACTGTAAGACCCGGAATCACGGGATTGGCGCAGGTATCTGGACGTAATACTTCGGAATGGAAACAGCGGCTTTCCTATGACGTTACCTATGTTGAGAAGCTGAGCTTTAGATTAGATGCGTTGATCTTATGTAAAACTGTGCTGAAGGTTATCCGCCAAGATGACGTTGTGGCCAATCCGGGTGAGCATAGTCTGCCGCTCGATGAGTACAGAATGAACCAAAAGGAGGGGTCGGCATGAATTTGCGGTTTAGTCCGCTTCAGGAAGATGATATTCACCTTGCATGCCGGCTCTTACAGAGCAACTTGCCAGAGTCAGTCTACAATCAAACCATATTCGCCTGTGGCGGTTATCCCGAATATTTGAAAGCAGCATGTAAATGCGGAAGCCATTCAGCAACACTGCTGATTGGTGCCTATTCTGAAGATCTTCTTATTGGATTCGCTGAATGGAGAAGAATGGAGCAGATGCTGGTTCTGAATAACTTGAATGTGGACGCAGCTTATCGAAAAGACGGCATCGGCGGCAAGCTTATGGCCTACGGGGAGACGTTAGCCCAAAAGGATGGCATTTCGAAGCTGGCACTTGATGTATTTTCGTGGAATGAGCAAGCTCATGCTTGGTATTTGCGGCTTGGTTTTGCAGAGGAAGGCCGGACTTACTGGTATGTAAGAGATTTGGCTCCATCGATTGATAGGGATAGAGAAGTATTGGCGTACATCATAGATGATTACCCGATGGCAGAGGCACATCATCAAAAGTATGGATTCTCTGCTCTTAGGATTAGAACAAAAAAAGAGACTTCAGTAGTGGGCCGGCTAGGTGAACAGTATTATCGTATCCAACTGCAAAATGGAGGGTGGAGTGGCTGCAATCTTTTGACAGACGTATTAATGGATTTAGACCGGGAGAAAAGGCTGCTGTTGCTTTCTTCAGATGCTTATTTGCGTGAGCGAGACCCCGAGCTAATCTTAAGCACTGAAAGTATACGTATGATCAAAATATTGGAGAATCAAGAGGTGTTGTATGAGTAACTTTATCGTGCTAGGCAGCTCTAGTTCAGAGGAATGGGATGCCTATTTGAACCAGTTAGAGACGAAGGATATCTATTTCTCCTCAGCGTTTTTTCGGCTGTTTGAGGACGGAGAGCACCAGCAGGCAGAGCTGTTTGTATTCAAGCAAGGAGACCAGCTCATAATGTATCCTTACTTGCTTCGCTCCATAAGCCATCTTCCTGCCGTAATCCAACTGGGGCTTGATGGTGATTGGTACGATATTAGTACACCTTATGGATACGGGGGACCGATATCGAATCTCCCTCCAGGAGCCGAACGAAGTGAGCTGTACCGGCAATTCAGTGAAACGTTCACGGATTACTGTAGAGAGAAAAAGATCATGACCGAGTTTGTAAGATTTCATCCCTTGATTGGCAACGCTACGGAATATCAAAGCGGTCTGACCACCGAGTGGAATAGAAATACAATATATATTGATTTGACTGTGGGTTCGGAGGCAGAGCTCATCCGGCATTATGGCAGCAATCATAAACGGAATATTCACAAAATAAAGTCTGCGCCCTTTACAATTCGGAATTCCAATCTGAAAGATCGTATTGAGTCCTTCAGTGAATTGTATTACGGAACACTAAATGATTTACAGGCGGATTCTTTTTATTATTTCCCCAAAAAATTTATAGAAGATACTAGTTATCTACTTGAAGGGAGAGTAGAGCTATTCGAAGCTATGGTTGGGGAGAAAACGGTGGCAACCAGCATCGTGTTACATGAACGACCGTGGATGCATTATCACCTATGTGGTTGGGATCGCGCCTATCTGCAGTGGTCACCTACCAAATTGCTAATTCACGCAGCAGCCAAGTGGGGGATGGAAAATGGCTTTGAACGTTTTCATCTTGGCGGGGGATATAAGGGGAATGACGACTTATTTCAATTCAAGCATAGATTCGCGACACAACTGGAACCCCTTGACTATTACTTAGGTAAACGAATTTTTTTTCCAGAGTTGTATGAGCGGATCATATCCTTTTGTGACACTAGAGTATCAGGAAGTTACTTTCCGCTCTATCGGCATCCAGATCTCGATATGATATGTATTCCATCTGGAGAAATCGGTCCAAATGGAGAAAGGAGCTTCGCATGAGCATTCGTCAAACAAGCATTCTGCCACGAATCTTGTTATCCCCGCCGCATATTAGTGGACGTGAGCAGGTCTACATGGAGGAGGCGATACACTCTGGTTGGATTGCTCCTATTGGTCCGCAAGTCGATGCGTTCGAGCGGGAGATGGCCGCCTACACAGGATCAAAGGGTGCACTAGCGTTAAGCTCTGGCACGGCGGCGATTCATCTCGCACTTCGTCTAGCCGGTGTCACACAAGGAGATTACGTGATCTGTTCAACGCTCACGTTCGTTGCTAGCGCCAATCCTATTTTATATTTGGGGGCCACCCCCGTATTTGTCGATTCAGAGCCTGAGACCTGGAACATGTGTCCGCTAGCTTTTCAGCGGGCCTGCCAAGATTTGAATGACAAAGGACTGCTGCCAAAAGCGGCTGTTGTCGTCAATTTATACGGACAAAGCGCAGATATGGAGCCCATTGTAGAAATAGCTGACCGATATGGAATTACCTTGATTGAAGATGCTGCCGAATCATTAGGTGCTTTCTATCAAGGCAAGGCCAGCGGAACCTGGGGCCAATTCGGAATCTATTCTTTCAACGGAAATAAGATTATTACAACCTCAGGTGGGGGCATGCTCGTATCCGACGATACCGAAGCCCTAGAGCAAGCGCGCTTCTGGTCTACGCAAGCCCGAGACACTGCCCCTCATTATCAACATTCCGAAATGGGATACAACTATCGGTTAAGCAACCTGTTGGCAGCTATAGGACGCGGTCAATTAGAACTGCTTGAAGAGCGGGTTGAACGGCGCAGATCTATTGGCCGGCGATATAGGGAACGTTTAGGTTCCATACCGGGTCTTCATTTTATGCCGGAAGCACGCAATTGTCGCAGCACGCACTGGTTGAGTGCGCTGACCATTGATGAAGAAGTGGCAGGGTTCTCTTCACAACAACTTCTGTCATGTCTGGAACATCACAATATAGAAGCTAGACCTGTATGGAAACCGCTGCATTTACAACCGTTGTTCGAGAGCAATTACTACTATCCTTACAGTGAGGAATACAGTGTATCGGATAAATTATTTTCAACAGGTGTCTGTCTGCCTTCTGGAAGCTCTTTATCGGATGAGGATTTGGAACGTGTCATTTATGCGATAGAGACATGTAACCAATACCGTTGATTCATCTTATTTAGCCTTCCATCCACTCGCAGCTGATCCGCTTTCCTTCACATACAAAGTGGCTTGTGCGGTGCCATCCGTTCGCATAGCCAGACTGCCAACTGGGGCGGTTACGACTCCCTCGGGCGAACCTTCCACTATGAACACTGCGGGCAACACTGCCCCGCCAGTGAGGCGAATGGCCCGTTTGAAGTTACCGTAGGTCGAGAACCATTCAAGAAGCGAATAAGGATTATACAAGGTGCCTAGTGATGTGCCTTGCATGCCGATTAGTGTTTCGAATTCTAGAATTCGCTTTACCTTCACTGCTCGGGTATCAAACACCGCTACATTATTGAGGCGCAGAGACGGTTTAGCTGCACCGTAAGAAGAGACTAGCACTACCTGATTGGTTCCGCTATTGCGGACGATCATATTGTCGACAGTAGCCATTGCGTCAGACTCCGTTGTGAATAAATGCAAGGTATTGCCCGTTAAATCCTGTGCATCTATCGTCCCCACATAAAGATCTCCTCCGTCGATTCGGACACCACTTGCTAAGGTGGAACCCGAGCCGTACATTCCTAACGAACCGATATGCAATCTTGGTTTACCTCCGGCAGCATTAAACGCTGCATAGATCGCAGGGCCTCCGATGCCATCGAACTTGGCGCTAGCGATATCAATAAATTGTGAATAGATCGTCTGTAGGCCGAAGCTAGCTTTGTGATCGGTGGAGCGGATAGCCAAATGATTGATTTTCAGCGTCAATCCATAGGACAGTAAGGCTGGACTTACCGATCCGCTTACACGCATATCTAGTGAACCGATGTCGAGTGTCCAGAGTCTAGTGATAGCATCTGTAAGCCCTGCTGATAGATCGTTACCGAAACCAATGGTTGTCAAGGAGTCGAATCGCTGATAAAAGCTGCGCGTTCCTTTAAAGACATCGGGTTCAAGATCGAGAGAGTTAGCACCAGTAAATCCAGGCGCGCCACCGCGGCTATTATTCAGAACCGCTCTGTTGACATGAAGCTGGTCTACAAAATGGACCACAAAGTTCTTTCGTCCAGCAGTCTCACAGCGGGCATATCCGATGTGCACATTAACGGAGGGGATTTCTTCTGTCCCTCCAATGAAGATATTATCCCCATAGCAATCGTGAGAGTACACTGACTCTATCGTTATATTTTGCGAAGAAGAAATGAACAGGCCGTGAAGCTGATCGTTGACGGCTGTTTTAACAGTCGATGCACTTCCATCAATTTCAAGGGTGCCCGCGATTGTGATATTTGAGGCATTTAAGATGACTAGAACCCTAGTGTCTGAGGGTGGATTCGGGGCAAGCACAAGTTTGGAGCCGGCTTCAAAACTTAAATTAGTTTTGGCTGGAATTCGAAGACACCACCAGTCGAGGACGGAGGGGTTACGCATGCGTCCCGAAGATACCTTATATATACCAGGAGGAAAGATTACTACTTTGTTTTTGGCGTTTCCCGCATTGATAGCATTTTGAATCGCTACTGTATCGTCCTTGATACCGTTTCCTACAGCGCCGTACGATCGGACGTTCACATAACCGTTAGTCTCAGGGTCTAATTTAATAGATGTGACCGCACCGTCAGAAAGGATGGACGTAGTCACCGAGCTGTCTGGAATAGGGGCAGTAGCCATATACTTCACTCCTTTATACTTTGATTTTGTATTTTATGTGAATTTTTCGGGGAATGCACGGTACAAAGATCACTCTTAGCGGGCGAAAGGAGTTTTTTATTTTGAAGGTATTGGTAACTGGGGGGTTAGGCTTTATTGGGTCCCATGTGGTTGATCGGCTAATAAAAAAGGGCATAGAAACTGTGATTGTTGATAATGTATCCGGAGCCTCCGGTCTGACTTATATGAATCCTGCTGCGGTTTTGTATAAGTACGATATTCGGGATGAGACTTTGCATGAGGTTTTTAGCCTTGAAAAGCCAAATGCAGTCATTCATCTGGCTGCACAGATCGACGTCAGAGAATCACAGCGGAACCCGTTATTTGATGCAAATGTGAATATTGTTGGCACGCTGAATGTACTGCGCATGTGCGAGATCCATCAGGTTCAAAAGCTAGTTTATGCCTCGTCGGCAGCGGTTTATGGGAACCCGGAATATTTGAGCATTGATGAGCAGCATCCCATAAATCCCGAGTCCTGCTATGGTCTATCCAAAAGTGTACCAGAGTCATATATTCGGATGTTTGCCAGCTTACATGGGCTTAAATATACGATTTTGCGTCTCGCTAATGTATATGGGCCAAGGCAAAGTTCGCATGGAGAAGCTGGCGTTGTTTCCGTTTTTCTGGATCGTATAAAGCAAGGGAAGGATCTCGTTATCTATGGGGACGGTGAGCAGACAAGAGATTTCGTCTATGTGGAGGATGTGGCGCAGGCGTTCGTTGATGCGGTTCAGACCGACGGCAGAGTGAATAATGAGACGATGAATATTAGCTGTGGAATACCAACCTCGATAAATACGATGGTTCGGATGTTAGGGGACATCACAGGTCGGGATTTCCTGACAACCTATGCGGAGCCTCGTCCGGGGGATATTCTCCATAGCTATTTAAATAATCAAAAAGCCCAGGAATTATTGTCTTGGTTCCCTAACCATAACTTTCATACCGGGCTCGAAAAAACAATTACTGTCCGCTTAAGTGTAGGAAGTGCAGTAGATCATTAAAAGCACCCATTGAAAGGGGGCACTCCGCATGGAACGCAAAATGAACTCGGAAATGTTCGTTCTTCGTAGTGTAGCCTGCTTAAGTATAGCCCTGCTGCATGCTCTTTATCGGGTTTATGACGATGGAAATACACCCTGGGTAGAGTCGGTGGGTTTACTGCTAACGTTTGGCACACCTGTATTCGTATTTATCTCTCAATTCGTGTTGTCATTTGCCTATCCCAATGAAATTCCAGCGAGATTTTGGGAGAAAAGAATCAAGTATATTTTATTGCCTTACTTTTTTTTCGGGACCTTGTATGCAGGACTAAAAGGATTGGAGATGTCGGGTAGTGACGGCATTCCTTTGCTGCAGGCTTTTTGGTATTACCTCTGGCGTCATTTGCTGATTGGAGATTTCCATGGCTATTTTATACTGATTATCTTTCAGTTTTATGCTTTATTCCTCTGGTTTCAGACGTATGCGAAGCGGCTTAACCCCCGCACTATTCTAATCGTATCGTTCCTTATTAACGTTATCTATTTGGGTTTCTTCAACTTTACTACGCCCGCAGATACGGCTGCCGCCCATTATTTCTGGGATAAAATGTACTGGATTTTCGCACCAGGTTGGATTTTTTACTTTACAGTAGCCTATTACTTGGGACGAAATGAGCTGTGGTTCCGGGAAAAATTAAAAAAGTTCCGCATAGCGGTATACACGCTCCCGGTTCTGACAGGTGCGCTTGTGCTGTTCGTGAATAGTCAAGGCTGGATAACGGCGCATAGCTCCAAAAGAATTGATATGCTTCTATTCGCCTTAAGCATGATTTTGCTGCTCTTCTCCGTGGCATCGAAAATGAAGAAAGTGCCACGTGTACTGGAATGGAGCAGCAGATACTCTTTTGGCATATACTTGCTTCATCCTTTGCTATTGGCTATATTCGTCAAGCTTCCAGCTTCATTTGGGTTGCAAAACCTTGGACTATTTAGTGTTCTGCTGCAATTTGTCGGTTGTGTGGTAGGCTCGGCACTTATAATGAATTTAGCGAATCGAATTCCTGGCGGAGCGTATGTATTCGGTCGGATCGGCGTAGGGATAAACCCAAGCAAACCACCGAAATCGCTGGATAAGCCGATAACTCCGAGTATTGGGAATGCAAACTAGCTTGGATTTGACCGGCCGCTAATCGTCTGTGTTTAGGTGATTAGTGGTCTTTTTTTTGTTTTTGCATTTATTGCGATTACTTCGCTAATTACATTGCTAATTACATTGCTAATTACATTGCTATTACATCGCGATTACATCGCACTAGCAGCATCCTCTCAATTCTCATTAAAAAAGCAAAATAGTTGTAAAAAGTACAATTAAGCTCTTATGCTCGCAGCTTTGGGGCAGTTTAATTGCATATTTTACAACTATTATTCTAGAATCCCGCCATATTGAGGCAAATGCTCGTATTTAAGTGTACAGAGTGCAACTAAATCCACAAAGGCTACCTTCAAAGCGTATATAGTTGCACAAAATACAATTAAACAAACTTCGTCGTAACCTCGCATTAGCTACACTGTGCGTTTGCGGTAGATGCAATTAAACTAACTTCGTCGTTACCTAACATTAGCTACACTCTTGCACATTGGCGGCAAAGTCCCAGTATAATTGTTGTATTGTAGTCAGTTCACACGAGGTTTTGTTTGTTCGGACCGTATTGCAGCTATTTTCACTTTTTAGTTGATTTTACGATAGTTTCGGACTGTATTGCGCTTATTTCCATAAAAACACACATTATGGAAGCTACTTTACACGAATAGCTGCATCTAAGTCCGATAATTTAGCAAAATGAATGAAATTATTAAAATAACGGCTCCTCAGTCCGATCTATAGTGAGGGGGATCTAATTAGATGAACTTCGATTATAGTCGAAGGGAACTAAATTAGTTAGAATAATTAGGTAGTCCCTTTATGGTTTTTTACATCCAGAGAATAATGCATCGTGCAGAATATTAGGAGGAAATGAATAGTGGAACTTGGAGTAAGCACATTTGTCGAGACCACACCTGATGTCCAAACGGGTGAGACAATAAGTCATGCAGAACGACTACGTGAAGTAGTGGAGGAAATTGTACTTGCCGAAGAGGTGGGATTAGATGTATACGGAGTAGGTGAGCATCATCGGCATGATTATGCGGCATCTTCACCTGCGGTTGTACTGGCTGCAGCTGCTTCGTTGACTACTAAGATCCGGTTGAGCAGTGCTGTAATGATCCTGTCTTCAGCCGATCCGGTGCGTGTGTTTCAGGACTTTGCAACGCTGGACGGAATTTCGAACGGACGTGCGGAGATTATGATCGGCCGGGGTTCGTTTACAGAGTCTTTTCCTCTATTCGGATATGATCTGAAGGATTATGAAGAACTGTTTAATGAGAAGCTGGAATTGTTATTAGCCATCCAAAAGTCAGAAAAAGTGACCTGGAAAGGCAAACACCGAGCAGCTATAGAAAATTTGGGGATTTATCCGCGTCCGGTTCAAGATCCTTTACCGATTTGGATCGGGAGTGCAGGAAGTCCAGAGTCTGCGATCCGCACAGGATCACTAGGTTTGCCTTTTGTTTTAGCGATTATAGGGAATGTTCTACCGCTGGATTATGCGTCACATGTACAGCTTTACAAAAAAGCAGCAGCTGAAGCCGGGCATGATATTTCAAAATTTCCAATCGCTTCGCATTCACACGGGTTTATAGCGGAGACTAATCAGTTAGCGCTGGAGAAATTTTTCCCTTCAACGCATGCCCGGACCAATGTGCGGGCGAAGGAAAAAGGAACACCTCCGTACCATCGTGCAGATTATGATGCAGCGTGCAGCTTAGATGGCGCCCTTTACGTAGGTGATCCAGAAACTGTTGCTAATAAAATCATTCATCTGCGCAAGCATGTGGGAATTACGCGATTCTTTTTACATGTGCCGCACGGCACGATGCCGCATGAGGATGTTATGCAGGCGATTAGACTGCTGGGCACCGAAGTGGCCCCACGTGTTCGGGAAGAAGTAGCGCGCTGGGAAGCAAGTAATCGGTAATTTAGTAAGCTGCGTCCTTAGGACGTGGCTTTTTTTGTAAGGTATACTGAAGAAATGAATAACGTTTTATACAGGAGGGGCAATGGATAAAATTCATTATTTATCTCAATTCAATTTGCTTCAATCGTTAGGACTGGAAGATCTAATTGAAATGGAAGAATTAACGCGAATAACAGTAGTCCCCAAAAATACATATATCCAAACACCGTCAACCTTTTCTGAAGGACTGTTTTTTGTGAAAAAAGGGAAGGTTCGTTTATACCAATTAAATGCAAACGGTAAGCAATTTACATCGGATATCCTTAATGAAGGCAATGTTTTTGGTGAAATGGGTGTGATTTCTTTTGGAACGAAGGAACATTATATTGAAACGATTGAGGAAAGCCATATCTGCACAATTGATCCTGGAAGGTTTGAAGAATTCATCTCTCACCGGCCTAGGTTTATGATGTCATTATTGCAAGTATTGAGCGACCGCATAAAAAGTATGAGTCAGTTAACTCAAAATCTAGCCATTGGAAATCTGCATGATAAAATATTGTGTGTTCTTTTAAAGCTGGCGGATCAGCATGGGGTTGAGCATAAGGATAATTGTTACAAAATTAATGTTCCTCTATCGCATCAAGAAATCGCTAATTTAATTGGAGCCAGCAGAGAAGCTGTAACAGTGGCATTACAAGAATTGGTGAAAGCGGAAGTTATTCGGACAGGGTTCAGAACTATCTATATCCAGCGAGACAAGATTTTGGAAAGAAATATAACATAGCTATCGAGTTGTAAACGAGATTACAGCTTCATTTTTAGAAACAACGGTATCCTAGCTATGACATGAAGGTGATTTAAGCTTTCAAATCATAGTGAAGGGACGATTTCCATGGAACGCAGGAAGGGCGCTCGGAAGGTTACTGAAATTCCCGTTGAGATTGTAGAACTGCTGAATAAAGGATATTTACAGAGCGTGAATTTAACGGAATGGCTTGCTGTGGATCATCTTATATTGCTGGAAAATGTACTGAATGAGCTAGGTTTTGAACAGGAAGCTAAACCAATTTTACAAAGGCTGAATGCGTTATCGGAAAAGAAAATCATGAAGCTCATCCCGGTGATTTCACGTGAGTGGCAGCTTCTATTTGACTGTAAATCAGAGCTGGAACGTTCCCGACTATTTGCTGTGTTAGCTCATCATAACTCCGATAGTGTTCGCTGCTGGGCTGCTTATATCGTGGGGCAGAATCATCAATGGAGTCTAGTTCAAAAACTAACAGCAATCCGTCCTTTTGCAGCGGATGGTCATTTTGGGGTGCGTGAGATTTCTTGGATGGCTTTGAGGGAATCAGTCATTGCCGAGCTGGAAGCGTCCATTGAATTGTTAAAGGTTTGGGTTCATGACCAGGACGCGAATATTAGGAGATTTGCGGTCGAATTGACGCGCCCACATGGGGTATGGGCAAAGCATATTACAGCGCTCAAAGAAAATCCAGCGATTGCCCTACCGCTATTAGAACCGCTTAACTCTGATCCGGCAAAATACGTTCAGGATTCTGTAAGCAATTGGTTAAATGATGCTAGCAAAAGCAATCCGGCATGGGTACAGCAAATTTGTGATGAATGGTTGAACCTATCAGATACCAAGGAAACAAAGCGGATTGTAACCCGGGCTACAAGAAGTATTACTGATCAAAAATGAAATTAGTGCATCACTTTAGACTGGATATTCAAACGCCAAACACTATGGACTAATATGTGTTGGCGTTTTTTATTATGGAGTTAACTTGGATAATTCAAGAGAAAGACTACTTCCTATTTATTATTTAAACCAAACTTCGTGAAAATATTTATATTGTTAATCCTCAGGTCATCTGTTATACTCAGAAACACCAAATGTTACAAAAACTAACACTAATTAAAGGAATGGAGGATTTTCGTATGAAAAAACAAATAATTCGTAATGTAGGCGTCACGTTATCCATGTTTTTAGTGGTGAATTCGTTATCCAGTGTCATGTATGCTAACACAATGAATGATGCGTATAAGCCAAAAACCCATGTTCTGAAGGCGAATTCGGAGACTGTTCGATGGGGGAATATTGGTAAGGGAGATCCAGCTCTGACTGTACATTCGGGAGACATCGTAACGGTTGAGGCTATTACACATCACTCTGGTGATGATTACGAGCGGATGATTAAAGGAGATGCGGGAGTGGAGGATATTTTCCACTGGATTGAAGGGGAGAAGAACGAAGCGCTCCGCGGGCCAGGCGTACATATTATGACGGGTCCCATCGCAGTAGAAGGTGCTGAACCAGGGGATGTGCTGGAAGTGAAGATTCTGGACATGAAGCTGAGACCTAATGGAAATGAACAATACGCTGGAAAAACATATGGCGTGAATGCCGCGGCGAACTGGGGTTATCTATACGGAGATATGGTGGAGGAGCCGAAAAAGCGTGAGGTAGTAACCATCTATGAGATGGATACGGAGGGTGGAACAGATTATGCAACAGCTGTATATAACTACAAATGGTCTGTGCAAACCGATCCGGATGGTCAAGTGCACCCGACAATTGACTACCCGGGTGTTATCGTTGACCATAAAACGATTGATAAGAATTTCGATGTGCTAAAAGGTGTGAAAATTCCGGTGCGTCTCCACTTTGGTACAATGGGTGTGGCGCCGAAAGAAGCAGATGTTGTTGACTCCGTTCCACCTTCTTACAACGGCGGTAACGTAGATGATTGGCGGATTACCGAAGGTGCAACGATGTATTATCCTGTATCCGTAGCTGGTGCACTACTGTCGATCGGTGACCCGCATGCCGGTCAAGGCGATTCGGAGATTAACGGTACTGCGATTGAGACATCGGTCACTGGGGATATACAAGTTATTCTTCATAAAAAAGCATCGCTTAACAACAAGCTGAAAGGTTTAAACTTCCCATTACTTGAAAATGAGAACGAGTGGGTCGTGCATGGATTCAGCTACGCCAATTATTTGGAGGAGCTGGGGGCTAGTGCTCAGACGGATATCTTCAACAACTCGTCCATCGACAAAGCAATGAAGGATGCCGCTCATAAAACAAAAGATTTTTTAATGGATGGAATGGAATTGAGCGAAGATGAAGCGTACTCTCTGATGTCGGTGTCAGCTGATTTTGGAATTACACAAGTGGTGGATGGAAACTGGGGCGTTCACGCCTTAATTGATAAAGGTCAATTCGGCGATTCCGAGCGCAAGCCCGTGGTTTTACGGAGCAGCTTTGAGAACTTTGGAGCAAAGGTTGGCTGGCAGCCAGCCACTAAGACAGTTACGCTGAGCTATAATGGCAATGTACTGGAGATGAAGGTTGGAGCGACAACGGGAATTTACAACGGAGAGACAGTGAAGCTTGTAGCCCCATTAAGTGTTGTGAATGAGAAGGTTGTGGTCAGCGAATATTTCGTGAACTTTTATAAAGCTAAGCTGGCTAAGACAGAGTAGGACGAAATAGCAATTATTTGATAATTCTAATAAAAATCCAGATGAGAAAAGAACCGTCTTTATAGGCGGTTCTTTTTCTTATATATTTAAGCCGTCTTGATTTTTGTGGCGTTTCAATAAAATTTGGTTTTCTACACGTACCAGTCCATCCAGACAATAGATTGATTCATGCATAAACCGTTCCATCTCTTCGAGATTCTCAACTAAGATGTGAATATGCAGAATACAAGGTCCTGTCATTTCGTATAATACAGCTACACGTTCGTTTTCTTTTAATACGTCGACGATATGATTCAAATGAGCAGGTTCTACTTCAAGTTCCAGGTAGGCGGAGATTTTCTTTCCTAACTTTTCGGCACTGATGACAATCGAGAACTGTTCAATAATCCCTTGATTGACTAGCCGATCAATACGGTCTTTCACCGCGACACTTGATAAACTGACTTCTTTAGCTAGATCAGTATAGGAAATTCTGCTGTTTTGGGCCAGCCGCATCAAAATATGGTTATCGATAGGATCTAGCATGCGGATTCGTTCACCTCTTTTTTCGTAATTGTATCAGAAAAAAAGTGGAAATGCCTAGTAGCGCTTTACAGTAGAAGTGTGTGACGGCATTCTCTGCTGAAGATAGTTGACATAAAAGAATTATTTCACTATACTGGCTGTAATCTTATATACGATATACGTTGAAGGAGCCCAGTAGTAACTTAGTCCCTGTTCCAGAAAGCCGGGGGTTGATGAAACCCGGTACACACTAAGCTTGCGAATTACACTTTGGAGTATCTCGGGTAACACCGAGCGGAATGGCGAACGATATCTCGTCAAGAGTGGTATCAATGGTATGCTTGAGCATAAGCGTTTCATGGGTGCAATCTGGGTGGTAACACGGTTATTCAATCGTCCCTATGTCTACAATAGACAAGGGGACGATTTTTTTGTTTTTAAATATAAGGATTTATAGGGTTCACTTCATCAATGATCCTTATATTTCTCGCTGAAACGGTACCGTCCTAATCAGGAGGGCAAAGCCGTTTCCGCTTGGCGGACTGATGTTTCATTATAGGATAACTACTAATTTTGAGGGGTGTAAGGCAATGAATATTATCGACGAACTAGAATGGCGCGATGCCATCAATCAACAAACAGATGCCGAAGGGCTTAGAGAACTGACCAATCAAAAATCGGTATCCCTGTACTGCGGTGTAGATCCAACTGGTGACAGTATGCATATTGGCCACTTGATTCCGTTCATGGTGCTCAAAAGATTCCAGCTGGCAGGACATCGTCCGGTTATTCTAATTGGTGGGGCTACGGGAACGATCGGTGATCCAAGTGGACGTCAATCCGAGCGCTCTTTGCAAACGCTGGAGCAAGTCCAAGCCAACGTTGATGCACTTACAGCACAAATGAAAAAATTGTTCGTGACTGATGGCGACAATCAAATCCGCATGGTGAACAACTACGATTGGACGCATAAAATCAATGTTATCGAATTTTTGCGTGACTATGGTAAAAACTTCAGTATCAATTCGATGCTTGCCAAGGATGTTGTAGCGAGCAGATTGGACAGCGGAATTTCCTTTACGGAATTCTCCTACCAAATCCTGCAATCCCTGGACTACCTGCACCTGTTCCAGCATGAAGATGTGCAGCTGCAAATCGGTGGTTCTGACCAATGGGGGAACATCACAAGTGGCTTAGATCTGATTCGTAAAAAAGAAGGTTCTGAAGCGGTGGCATTCGGACTTACCATCCCGCTTATGCTGAAAGCCGATGGTACAAAATTCGGTAAAACAGCTGGTGGAGCCATTTGGTTGGATCCGAACAAAACGACAGCTTTTGAATTCTACCAGTTCTGGGCAAATACAGATGACCGTGATGTTGTGAAATACCTGAAGTACTTTACATTCCTCTCTAAAGAGCAAATTGATGCACTAGCAGAAAAGGTGCAAACCGAACCGCATAAACGTGAAGCGCAAATAACACTGGCTGAAGAAATGACCAGATTCGTGCATGGTGAGGAATTGCTGGAGCAGGCTAAACGCATTACTGCCGCTCTGTTCAGTGGAGATATTAAATCTCTGACCGCTGACGAGATCGAGCAAGGCTTCAAGGAAATGCCGACCTACGAAACGACATTGGAGTCCAAAAATATCGTGGAGTGGCTGGTAGATCTAGGAATTGAGCCATCCAAACGTCAAGCGCGTGAAGACATCACCAAAGGCGCAATTTCCATGAACGGTGAAAAAGTTAGCGATGTAGCATTTGAAGTTACAGCCAGCGAAGCCATCGGCGGACGTTTTATCATTATCCGTAAGGGTAAGAAAAACTACAGCCTGGTGAAATTGTCCTAATAATAAGAAGCCTTCCTTATGAATAAGGAAGGTTTTTTGTTGTATTTTAAGTATAGAGGCAGACTATTTGCATATTAAGTGAAATTTGAAAGGTGAAATCGTCAAAATTATGGTAAGCTTAGGATTCGTGTGATTTATGGATTAACATGATATTCTACAACTATAACAGAAAATTAGGAGTGGTAATTTGAGAAGACAAAAACCAATGACCATGGAAGAATTGATGAATGAGTTACAAGGACAGAAAACGTATCAAGAAGATCCCAATCACATCTCTTTCGAGAAATTGTTTAATGAAGCGTTTATGAGTAAGTATTCCAATTACAAAAGTTTCGATGAGTTTGTAACCAAAGGGAACTTTCAAGTAAAGACAGAAGAAGATGTTGCTGACATACCTGATGAACTCTTTGATCGTCATGTTGTTAGGGAGACGAAGTTTGCGGATTGGAAATCCATGTTGGAAACAGCAAATAGAGAATACGTCCGTAATTAATAAGACTTAGTCTCTAACTACCGTTAGTTAGACTCATCCACAAAGAAACTGCACACCCTTATTGCTTTGTTCCAACGGACAATGGGGAGTGCAGCTTTTTTATGCCCAGTTATTCGACCAGCTATGATGTTTTACTCATCGTTGACTTGCAGATCTATGATTTAATTGAACAAATAGGAATTAGGTTCTACAAAGATAGTATTACATAGGAGGGGCAGAATCGTATGACTGCATGTATACAAACCTCTAAGCAGGAGACCCTTCATGTCATGTGGAAAACCGTCTCAGAGGATTGTAATCTAGCCTGTGATTATTGCTATTACAGTACAGCCGGGGGACATCCTCAGCAACCGATCCGGGTGATGGATACGGAGCTTCTGGAGCGGTTTATCGCTCAGTACATGAAAAGATCATCAGGGATAGCGACTTTCTCTTGGCAGGGTGGGGAGCCATTATTGGCCGGACTTTCGTATTTTGAACAAGTGATTTCATTTCAAGCTAAGTACGCTCCGCCTCATACGATGATCAGTAATGCACTGCAGACCAATGGAACGCTTATCCATGAGAAATGGGCGAAATTTTTTAAACGGTATAACTTTTTGGTTGGGATTAGTCTGGATGGCCCAGAGCCTATTCATGATGCTCATCGTGTAACGGGTTCGGGGAAAGGCAGTTATAGTCTAGTTATGCGTGGGATTCGTCATTTACAGAATGAGGGTGTGGAGTATAGTATTCTGACGGTGATTCATGAAGATAACGTGACGAAACCAGAGGAGTTGATGGCATTTTATCTAGAACATACCTTTCCGAATATTCAGTTTATCCCCTGCATGGATTTTGTTTCTCAGAAAAGTGATGTAGCGGGACGTTTCCGAATTACACCTGAACAATACGGAGTCTTTTTATGCCGTACATTTGACCTTTGGTACAACGGTGGGTATCCAGAGCTTCCTATTCGTATTTTTGAGAATATGCTTCTTGTATTCATGCATCGTGAGGCAGAGTTATGCGTTCACAACTCATGTTGCCCGAAGATGATGGTGCTTGAAACGAACGGGGATGCCTACCCTTGCGATTTCTTTATTGATGAAGAGCATAGGTTAGGAAATATCGGCCAAACTGACCTGAAAGCGCTGCTAACCAGCCCAGTATATGATGATTTTTTGTTAATGAAGCCCAATATGAATGAATCATGCTATAAGTGTGAGTACCTTAGCTTTTGCAATGGGGGATGTCCGCGCAACCGGAATTGGCTTGATGTTAATGATCGGACTGAGGTTGATTATTTCTGCCATAGTTACAAAATGTTCTACTCACACGCCTATGAACGCATGTTATTACTGGCGAACCGACTTAGATCGGAGCGGATGCTGGAGTACAGGAAAAGTGCAAAACCACTTCCAGGTCGAAATGATCCATGTCTCTGCGGAAGCGGGAAGAAATTCAAAAATTGCTGTCAGGCATTATAGCTTTGACTAGATAAGGTTGTCCCAACAGTCATGCAAAGGATTGGGAACAACCTTTTTGTTATGCTATAGAACCATATGATTTCTCGCCATTATTGCCGCACCAGTCACCACAGCTTCTTCTTTTAATATACCTAGGGAGAAGTGAGGTTGGTATTCAGGATAACGGTAAGTGTTTCTCTGTGCCACCTCCACCGCTGTTTGGAAAAACAACTCGTGAGAGTGAATGAGCGCACCGCCTAGAATGATGGTCTCTGGATGAAACAGGTTGATAACGTTAGCGAGCCCGATCCCGAAATGGCTGGCAGCTTGGGTAAATAATTCACGCGCATGTGGATTACCGTCTCTAAAGGCTTGTACCAATACATCATAAGTCAGCTTCTCAGGCGCCACTTTATATCTTTGGAGGATCAGATCGTTGTCCATTTTCGCCTCCGAGCGTGCACTTTGTTCTATGGCCTGCACAGATACAAATGCTTCCAGAGCCCCGTAGTTCCCGTCATGATTTAATCGGGGTCCATCTGTCTGGATGATCATTTGACCAATGGCATCTTCCATATCCATTGTGCCATGAACAATACTTCCATGCGACATCATCGCATAGCGGAGTCCTGCTCCAGCATGTACATAAAGCATATGCTGAATGTTTGCGTGACGGATAGACCATCGTTCCCCAAGCAATGCGGAATTGGCACCGTTGTCCAACCAAGCTTTGAACCCCGTCCGTTCCTCCACCAATTTGCAAATCGGAAGATTGTTCCAGCCCGAAGAAGGGAAGTGCAGCGGCTTTAGGATCAAGCCATGTTCCCGATCAAGTGGCCCCACAGCCCCTATTCCTATCCCGATGATTTGACTGTCCACTAACTGATGGTCCCGAAGGAAAGCGCGTATTTGATTACTGATATGATCTATAAATCTTTCAGGTGTGAATGCCTGATCCATTCGCCAGTGAACAATTGATTTTGGGTTCATTTGCATATCAAATAAACCAAGAGAAGAATACACCCTGGAAATCTCTAAACCGATTATATAACCGTAGAAAGGATTGATCTGGTATAAAATAGGTCTTCTGCCTCCGCTAGATTCTCCAAATCCGCTTTCTATCAGCAAGCTTTCTTCGGTCATCTCATCCAATATCCGCGTCATTGTGCTTTTGGTAAGTGAAAATGTCTGTAGAAGATCCAACTTGGAAACAGTGCCTTGTTCGGCGATTCGGTCGTATAGAAGTTTTTTTGGTGATGGAATTTGTGTCGAGCGCTTTTCCACGATATACCTCCAAGCTATATATAGGATGAACTTGTAAGATCGTTTTTTATATAGTTTGTATTTATTAACATGAATATAGTATAACTCATAAACCCTTGGTTGTATTTTACCGTTCAAAAAACTTAATTCCATTTTGGGAAAAAGTGATATAATGAAATTACGACAGATTATAAAAGGGTGGATTCCATGAGAACAACTATGAAAACAAATATGATACCGAATACAGACCTGAGGATAAGTCTACTGTTTCAGTTGTTTTGGGTATTTGTTCGAATTGGTCCAGTAACCTTCGGGGGAGGTTATGCGATGATCCCTATGATCGAACGGGAAATTTCCGCTAAACGAAAATGGCTGGGTGAAGAAGAGATGGATGAAATTCTATCTTTAGCTGGTGCTGCACCTGGTGGTGTAGGTGTAAATGCAGCGGCATTCATTGGTTATCGTCTTGCTGGTGTGACGGGGGCGATTGCTGCAATCGCAGGGATAACGATTCCGACCTTTATCATTGTTTGTTTGCTTAGCGCCGTGTACTCCCAACTGGCCGACCAACCAAAAGTCATTGCCGCTATGAAAGGGATTAATGGTGCAGTTATTGCTTTGATCCTAGTAGCTGCATATCGAATGGCCAAGAACGCTATAATTGACAAGACTACCGCAGTTACGGCGTTAGTTATACCGGTTGTTTTACTGGTTTTCGGAATTAATCCCATTTACGTGATTGCAGTTGGTTTATGTATTGGGTTTGTATATCTGCAAATTAAACAGCTCTTAGGGCTCCAAGTTCGAACGGAGAAGGAGTCCTTGAAAGCTTCTGATGAAGAATCGAATTATCCGGAGTATTACATCTAGGGGGAAGCGATGTGATTTGGAATTTATTTTTCACTTTTATAAAAATAGGTCTTCTGTCTTTTGGAGGAGGGTACGCCATCATTCCGATGATTCAGCATGAAGCCATGGCTGGGGGTTGGTTATCCGAAGGGGAATTTCAAGAGGTAGTTTCCATCGCAGGGATGTCACCTGGTCCTGTTGCGACGAACAGTGCAACCTTAATCGGATATCGTATAGCCGGAATGGAAGGAGCGATTGTGTCAACATTAGGCATGGTTCTGCCCTCATTTTTAATCATCATTGTTATTTCTGTCTTCTTTTATCGGGTGAGGGATAGTCAATGGATTAAAACGTTATTTTATGGTTTGCGGCCAGTGATTACAGGCTTGATTGCCTATGCTGTGATTCGTTTTGGCTTAAATAGCGTGGAACATGCTTTTATTACTTGGCAGACCCTTGGCATGTTGATCATTGTATTCGCTGCACTTTATGGTTTAATGAAATATAAGCTGCATCCGCTCACCATTATCGTTGCTTCTGGCATTCTTGGGGTAGCTTTTTTTTAGACAGAGCCGGGACGATCCCAGATTGGAGGTAAATCATGTCAGAGAATATAAGGGCATGTTGTTCAGCTAGTCGAAATCAAGTCGCGAAACAAGAATCTATTGATGTTTGTAAGGAGAACACAACGGTTCAAGGAGTAACAGGGGAAAAAGATTTCTCGGACATGATCCTTATCCCTGGAGGCACTTTTCTTATGGGGACGGATGATAAGGAAGGGTTCCCCGCAGATGGAGAAGGGCCGACTAGGAAGGTTACCTTATCTTCCTTTTTGATGGATGCAACGGCGGTTACGAACAAGCAGTTTGCTGCTTTTATCCAGGAAACAAACTACGTTACAGATGCGGAACGTTTTGGATGGTCTTACGTGTTTCATTCTTTTGTATCCATGGAAACTGGGAAAAAGGTGACCCAAGTAGCCACTCAAACCCCCTGGTGGTGGGTGGTGGAGGGAGCGGATTGGTGTCATCCTGAAGGTCCGGATTCCCATGTAGATGAACGACTTGATCATCCGGCTATTCACCTATCATGGCATGATGCGGATGCATATTGTCGCTGGGCTGGTAAACGTCTGCCTACGGAAGCGGAGTGGGAGTATGCCGCACGAGGAGGACTGGTTCAGAAACGGTATCCTTGGGGGGATGAATTAAAACCAGGCGGAGAGCATCGCTGTAATATATGGCAGGGAAAGTTTCCCGATAAAAATCATGCCAGTGATGGTTTTGCAGGTACCGCACCTGTAAGTTCCTATCTGCCTAACGGCTATGGTCTTTATAATATGTCAGGAAACGTGTGGGAATGGTGCGCGGATTGGTTTACTAAGGACTATCATTTATCTTCCGAATCCGTGAATCCGAAAGGTCCAGTAAGTGGTGTCGCAAGATCGATGCGCGGAGGATCATATTTGTGCCATAAATCTTACTGCAACCGTTATCGGGTGGCGGCTAGAAGCAAAAATACTCCAGACAGCTCTGCCGGAAATATTGGCTTTCGATGTACGGCTGATTATACAAGTTAAAGCACTTTTACGACTACTACATAAGAAGGAGGAACTTCCTTGTCCTCTATCATCCATAGTCAGTTTGACATCAACGTGCTGGACGTCCTAAAGATTCAATATCAGAAGCGGATCCTGTTCGATTATGTCCAGTCTTGTTATACCGTCTCTTATATCCAAAAAGGTGAGGTATTGACGACATCCTCCGAAGGAGAATATGTTGCTTCTGCCGGAGATGTGATGATCCACCGTCCTAACGAGCCTTTTAATGTGATCTCCAAAACGGATGGCGTACATTATCTGTTTAATATTAACGCTAAAGTTAAAGACGGAGATGACTTCTTTAAGTTATTCCCTTTAGGCAAGGTGATTCGGGTCCGGGATCGAAGCGAATATGAGCGGAGGTTTGACGAGTTGCGAAGCCTGTGGTTGCAGGAGGAAGATGATTTCAGGAATGTTCAGGTCGGTTCATTGGCATTTTTTCTTCTTTATGAAATTATGGAGAGTACCAAGCTTGGCGGGCGACGTTCTTCACGAGATCCCTTTATCACGGACCGCTTTAATGAAGCGTTGCAATATATGGAGGAGAGGCTTGATCAGGAGATTAGTAGAGAGGAGCTTTCCAAGCTCTATCATATGAATCCTGTTTATTTTAGCCGGGCATTTCAGAAAATATATAAACTGACACCCATGCAAATGCTGCGAAAATTGCGGCTGCAGCAAGCTAAACAAATGCTGGAATATACGGATTTTACAATCGAGCATATCTCCCAGAGATGTGGTTATTATGATGCTTCACACTTCAGCAAGGTATTTCGTGGCGAATACGGCAAGGGGCCGGCAGAGTACCGGAAAAGTATCGAATTTACAAAAACAAACATCGCTACTCCATAGCGGAGCTTTCCATATTCATTTACTCTTATGAGCATGAGCAGATCATTCTAAGCTGCCCGAATCGAGCGTAACCATTTCGATGAAAAGGAAAGGCAGGGAATAAACTCATGAGAATCTTGTATTTGGATTTGGATTCGCTTCGCCCGGACCATCTGGGATGTTATGGCTATCATCGGAATACCTCCCCGAATATCGATTCAATCGCAAAAGAAGGTGTCACCTTTACCAACTACTATTGTTCAGATGCTCCTTGCCTGCCGTCTCGTTCTGCTTTAATGTC
Organism: Paenibacillus sp. FSL F4-0097; assembly: GCF_038593125.1. Classification (NCBI taxonomy): domain Bacteria; kingdom Bacillati; phylum Bacillota; class Bacilli; order Caryophanales; family Paenibacillaceae; genus Paenibacillus; species Paenibacillus sp. FSL F4-0097. Next base: position 4,010,739 of record NZ_CP151965.1, on the reverse strand, counting down.
GGGGCGATTTGGCATTCATAATGGGATTATAGGGCATGGCGGAACCGCTGCTGATATGCGTAGAGAAGGAGCAAAACGTGAATTCAATGACCGGTTGGGGAGGGAGAGCCTTCCGGCTATATTAAGGCAAGCTGCGATGAAAACTGCATCGATCAGCACCTTCTCCGAACGACACTCGGCTTGGACCTTTAACGCCGGGTTCCAAGAAGTGTTTAATGTTGGTGGCAGAGGGCATGAGACGGCAGAGCAGGTGCTTCCAGTGGCACTTAAATGGCTTGAGGATAATGGGGAGTCCGAAAATTGGTTTCTGCATCTGAATTTCTGGGATCCGCATACACCTTATCGTACACCTGAGAGCTACGGTAATCCGTTCGAGAAGGAGCCTTTACCCGATTGGATCACGGAAGACGTGTTTGAGCTTCACCGAAATAAGAAGGGGCAGCATAGTATTGAAGATATGAATGTGCTCGCGAAATCGCATTATCAGCTGCATTTCAGGCATCAGCAGGAGATAGAGAACCGTGATGACCTGCGTGTTATCTTTGACAACTATGATGCTGGAGTTAAGTATCTGGACGAGCATCTCGGAAAAGTTTTTTCTAAGCTGAGAGAACTTGGCGTGATGGAAGATACGGCTATCTTGATCTCTGCGGATCATGGAGAGAGTCTGGGTGAACTAGGAATTTACTCCGAACATGGCACAGCAGACGAGGCGACTTGCCGTATTCCGATGATTGTTCGCTGGCCAGGGGGCAAGAAGGGAATCGTGGAGGAGGGGCTACATTATCACCTTGATCTAGGACCTACATTAGCAAGCCTTTTGAATTTGAAAGCGGCTGCTTCTTGGGATGGTGAAAGTTATGCAGGTACCATTCTGGAGGGGGATTTGGGAGGGCGTGAGTATCTCGTAATCTCACAATGTGCGCATGTGTGTCAACGCAGTGTTCGGTTTGCGGATTGGTTATATATACGTACCTATCATGACGGACACCATGGATTCCCGCAAGAAATGCTGTTTGATTTGAAGCATGATCCTTATGAACAACATAATCTTGCCGAAGTGCGTAAAGACGTTTGTATGGAGGCTGTCTATCTGTTGAATGAATGGCATGATAATATGATGGGCTCCATGGATTGTGATATCGATCCATTATGGACGGTACTTATGGAAGGTGGACCCTACCATGCCAAAGAGTATCTGAGCTCATCCTTATAGGATGCTTAATAATATCCTAGTAAATGCGGCGAATGAAAGACATATGAAATGGAGGTTGCCCTGAATGGGCAACCTCCCTATTTATGTTCTCGCTTTTTGTGGATCTATTAAAGATCCGGGAAGCCTCAAAACGGTCTTCGTCCCGCTACCCTCCTTACTATACAGCAGAACGCCGCAAGGATCGCCATACTTAAGATTTAGACGATTATTGACATTTAGGAGACCGATATGATCTCCTGATTCTATATTCTTACCAGCCAGCAACTCCGTAAGTTGTTCCAGTCTTGTTGTATCGATGCCTACACCATTATCTTCTACCACGATTTCAAGTAGCCCCGCTTCGTTTTTCTCTACGGAGATCAGCAAAATTCCTTGTCCTTGTGCCTCAAGCCCATGACCAAGCGCATTTTCAACAATAGGTTGAAGGATCATTTTAGGCACGGGAATGTGTAACCATTCCTGGGGACACAATAGCTTGTAAGTAAATTTGTCCGGGAAACGGCCTTGGTAAATCCTCACACAAGATTCCGCGATTTTCAGCTCTTCCCCAAGAGTTACCTCCTCTTTGCCTTTGATGCTGTACTTGAGCATTGTGCTTAAGGCGGTAGTCATCTCGAAGATATCCCGATTTCCTTTTACGATCGCAACGCCCTTGATTGTATCTAAAGTATTGCTTAAGAAATGCGGATTAATTTGACTTTGTAAATACGAATATTCCGCCCGCTGCTTTTCCAGATCGGTCAGATAAAGTTGAGTTGAAGCATCGATTAATTGGTCCGTCAAATCGTGGATCCGTGTGGTCATATCGTTGAACTGTCGAGAGATGATTTCAATCTCAGCATAGCCCTTTAAATCGACCTTGTTGTTCAATATCCCCAGACTTCCGCCCTTTAATTGATTCATATAGCGCATAAGCCTAGACAACGGTCTTAAGAGATTCATCATAAGCACAGAATAGGGGATAGAGACGACCAGCAAGATTAAGGCTAGAAGAGCATAGCTGACCTTCTTCAATTTCTCCAGTTCTTTCATTAAATTATGGACAGGAACAGCGGTTATGATTTTTCCAGAGATCTCCGGTAAGCTAAAGGACTGAATTGCATATTTCTTTCCATGAACGGTCTCGACGATGGACTCTCCATCCCTTCCAGTTGCCCGAGTTTGAAACTGCTGGAGCATATCCTCCGGCTCATTGCTATTAGAGTAGATCATGCCTTTATCATCCATCATAAAAAAGCTGGTTCCGACCAATCGGGGATACTCAGAAATTTCAGTTTGAATGGCCTTCATATCTACAATAACTGCGAGATAGCCAATTTTTTCACCATATAGGGACGTGTCACCTGAAGCGAAGATGTTCATCCCGAAAAGCAGTTTTCTCTTGTCGATGACTTTGTCTGGAGGACTGTATCCGCGATAATGAACGATTCCATCCTCCTCAGCTGTTTTCATAAGATCGATAGCATATTTTGTTCTTCCTGCTAAGGAAATACGTGTGTTTGAGCTGCCGATAACAATAATATCTAAGATATCCGTGTTCATATTTCGGGCGATGCTCAACAATCCTTCAACTTTTTGGGATAGATCGTAGACTCGAAGCTTATCATTCTCGACTAGGAACTTTTGGACGGTCGAATCGTAACCCACATTCATCATCATGGAAGAAACGTTGGCATAGTTGTCAGAAATCCGTTGCTTGAGGAGGGAGACCAGCTCTGTATTGTATTGCGTATTTTGATTAATGATAGTTTCGCTTGATAGTTGGTAGACTCGTGAAACGATGATTGGGATAATGGCAACAATAAATAACCCGAATAGCAAAACCTGAGTTCGGATGGATAGTCTCTTAAATGTCTTCATTGTTTTGTTCCCTATATTGTGTAGGTGTCATTTTGAGATGCCGTTTAAAAATTCGTGTGAAATAGAAATAATCCTGAAAACCGCATTTCTCACCGATTTGGTAAATGGAAAGGTTGGTTTCGATCAGCGTTTTACAAGCGTATTCAATTCGTAAACGACTGATATGTTCGATGATGGTCTCGCCGACCTCTTTTTTGAATAATTGGCATAAATAATTTGGACTTAAAAAAAACTGATTGGCTAAATGCTGGATCGAAATTTCTTGATTGAAATGGTTGCGGATGTATAACATGATTTCTTTGACTTTGTGGTTTGAGATTCGTGAAATATCAGATTCGTTTCTGTTCATAAAAATATCAAGTGTCATAAGAATCAGATCATCGATCATAGCTTCAGCCGTGCCGTACCGATAATAGAGCTGTTCATATCCTTCAAAAAAACGGCCGCTAACCCGAGTCCCTTCCCGAGGAAATAAGTAGAGGATCGATGTATAGAGCAAATAGGCTTCTTTAATGGTGAACGTTCCCTCTTTGAATAATTTCTTTATCGATTCCATGGCTGCTATGAAACCGAGCCGGTCTTTATTATGGAGAATCCGGGAAATCTCTTTGAGTTTCTCGTCGATCGTTATTTCCTGCTGTGGATTCACCCGGTAACATCCGGGCATCCCCGTTGCGAACATACTGAAAGCAGCATGAGAGGCGGACTCTAAAGACGCATCCAATTGGTGTATATCCGAAATAGGAGGACCGATCCCGACTCCGCATTCTTGTACAACTTCTGTTTGTTCAAGACCCTGGAGGAAGACTTCGTATTGGCACTCTTCCAATAAGTAACCATACCGACGGCGGCTCATTGGGAAACACAGGGAAGAGAACTGCCTGACATCTACAGGTGAACTTAACCCTTGGATAACAATGGGGATATGAGGGGTATCTTTCGACAAGGGTATTTTCTTCTCATCCAACCATAAGTTAATTCGTTCAAGATCTCCGGAACAAACCGCTTCATAAAGTTCGAAGTCGTGGATAGGTTGTTCTTTAACTGTCTTGGAATCGTGTTGCTGGGCTATTCGGTTGAGCATACCTTCAATTTCTTCGATTTCAAAGGGTTTGAGACAATATCCGAAAGTACCATAATTCATTGCTTTTTGTGCATAAGCGAACTCGGCATGTCCGCTGAGTACGATAAAGATCGTATCAGGCGCGATGGCCTTGCCACGTTGAATGAGCTCTAGTCCATTCATAACAGGCATCTTGATATCTGTTAGAACAAGGGTGGGGCGAAGCGATTGAATTAATTGAAGGGCTTCTTGCCCATTTTCGGCATCGTCGATCACTTCAAAGCCGTATTTCTTCCAATTCACTCCTGCTTTAATTCCTTCTACAATCCACTTCTCATCATCTGCAATAATTACTGAACGCATAAGTGAATCCCCCTCTCTTTATAGAGCTCTTAGATTTATCCTAGCGATTGTGGACCATGGGGGGTATGGACTATCTTACGCTCACTATGTCCGATATTACGTGCTACAGGAAGGTCTCCCGCAAAGGTGTGAAAAATCCACATGACCGGAGTTGTATTCTCTATACAAGAGAATTTACACTCCCGATATAATTTACCATATAAATCGCTTACAAGCATAACAATCTCATACAGAAAGGTGGGGAGAAGATTGGCTGATTCTGTAACCGCTCGTACGCCTAAACGAAGCTTAAAAACTCGTGCTCCAAAGCAAAGTTTAGGAAAAACGATTTTACAGTACAAGTATTTTTACCTCATGGTTCTACCGGTGTTAATCTGGTATGCCCTCTTCAGCTATGCTCCCATGTACGGTGTAACGCTAGCGTTCAAAACATTTAATTACAGTGAGGGGATTCTGGGAAGTCCTTGGGTTGGCTTGGAGAATTTTCAAACGCTGCTGACCGACCCCGATTTTCGCAAGGCGTTTTGGAATACGGTCATTATCAGCTTGATGAAGCTTGTCACTCATTTCCCGATGCCCATTATCCTGGCGATTGTTTTATATGAGTTTTCCAGGACAAAAATGAAGCGTTTTTTTCAGACGATCCTGACGTTCCCGCATTTTATATCGTGGGTTGTACTGTCGGGGATTATTATCAATATTTTAAGCAAGGAGGGGATTTATAACCAGATCATCATGCTGTTTGGTGGAGATCCGAATTCTCCTCTTGTCGATGAAAGTGCATTCAGACCCGTTCTGTATATCACGCATGTGTGGCGAGAGATCGGTTGGGATTCAATCATTTACCTGGCGGCTCTGGCAGGGATCAATCCTGAGCTGTTTGAAGCGGCTGAAGTGGACGGAGCGAACCGGTTTCGCCGTTTGCTAAACATCGCATGGCCGGGTTTGAAGAGTACAGTCGCAGTCCTGCTAATCCTTCAAGTTGGACAACTACTAACCCAAGGTTCGAGCTTCGAGCAAATTTTCAACCTGTATAGTTCGCCGGTATATTCGGTTGCCGACACGATCGATACTTACATTTATCGGACTTCATTCACGATTGGAGGAGACTTTGGATATATGACCGCTGTGGGTGTCGTCAAGTCCATTATCAGCCTAATCCTTTTATGGGCGGCCAATACGTTCGCTAAGAAGATGGGCGAGGAAGGACTGTATTAATCTGCAGGAAAAGGGGAGAAGCAAGTGACCGACATAACGGTTAAAAAGAGAAAAAAGTGGAGTGTTTTCGATATCGTCGCATTCGTGGTGCTGGGGCTCCTAGCAATAGTAACATTTTTTCCCTTCTATAATGTTCTTATTATCTCTGTGGCAAAGTTCGAAGCGATTAGTAAAAGCGACTTTTATATTTTTCCGCTTTCGTTTGACCTGTCCGCTTACAAGCTTTTGCTTCAGGATATGAAGTTTTGGACTTCCATCTTTAATTCTGTCATCGTAACAGTGGTTGGCGTGTTGTTCAGCATGACAATCTCTGTGGCGGGAGCTTACGCATTATCCAAGCGGGGTATGCCCGGCAGAAACATAATGCTTAGCTTGATCTTGTTCACTATGTTTTTCAATGGCGGTTTAATTCCTTTTTACTTAGTCGTTAAAGATCTAGGATTCGTAAACAATATACTCGTCATGATCATCCCTGCGGGTCTCAATACGTTTTATCTAATCATTATGAAAAACTATTTCAATACCATTCCAGAAAGCTTGGAAGAATCGGCTAAGCTGGATGGGGCGAATGATCTGTACATTCTTTTCAAAATCATTATTCCAATTTCTGCTCCATTCATGGCGACTTTTGCTTTGTTCTATGCTGTGGAAAGATGGAATGAATGGTGGTATGCATTAATTTTTATCAGTGACGCGGCAAAAGCACCCCTTCAGATTTATCTACGGGAGACACTTATTACCTCGAATTCCTTGCTAAGCCAAATGGCACAAACGATGGCCGAGCAGGAGCAGACGGGAAAGGTCTACACACCTGCACTTCAAATGGCAGCGATTGTAGTTTCGAGTATTCCGATTATTGTTGTTTATCCGTTCCTGCAGAAGCATTTTAATAAAGGCATTATGGTGGGTTCAATAAAAGGATAAGAAAGATTTTAAATAGATTGATTCTATCCTAAAATAGTATAAAGGGAGGTTTCAAGCATGCATAGAAAGAAAATAATGACATTGGCATTATGTATAACTTTGTTCGCTTCAGTACTCACGGCTTGCGGTGGAGGCAATAACGGCAAAGGGCAGGCTGGTTCAAACGGTGAAACATCTCCGAATTCTTCTAACTCTACGGATAATCCTTACAAGGATTCAATGACTATTTCTCTTGGGTTTTGGGATGCAGATGCCGAGATTGCTAACATCGAAAAGGACCCGATTGCTAAACAAGTATTGGAGAAATTTAACATCACACTAAAACCTGTCAATTTGTCTTGGGATGACTATACCCAGAAGATTCAAATGTGGGCCGCTTCCGGCCAATTGCCAGACATTTTCGCGATCGACGCCGTAGGTACACAATATCAGCGCAAATGGGTGAATCAAGGCGTTGTCAAAGCGCTCCCGGATCTTTCAAAGTATCCAAATCTTGCAAAATACTTCGAATCGCCAGATATTAAAGGATTAGGAGTGGATGGAAAGTATTATACTGTGCCTCGCCGGATGTTCCCGAGTGTCGATTGGAGCGCACTGGATCGTATGGTCTTCTATCGTTGGGATCTTGCTCAAAAGGCTGGGATCACCAAAGAACCAGAGACATGGGAAGAGTTTGAAGCTATGCTTGATGCAGTCGTAAAGTCGGATCCGGAAGGCAAGCATGTTACTGGTCTTACGACGACAACTACCAAGATGCTGGGCGGATTCTTCTGGTTGTATGGCAACCCGGTTGCTACTAGTGATGGAAGCGGCAGTGATTTTAAATGGATCAAAGAGGATGGGAAATTTATCCCTGCTGTATTCTCTAAAAATGCGCTGCCAGCGCTGCAAAACATGAAGAATATGTACGAAAAAGGATTGATCGATCCAGACATCGCGCTTGTTAAACCAGCAGAGTCCTATGACAATTTCGTAGCAGGCAAAGCAGCTGCTCTCCTGAGCGGTGGAGGTTTCATAAATTTAAATAGCGATATGTATGAAAAACGCTGGAAAACAGCTTATCCGGATAAGGATATGACGGAGAGCGTGAAGGCGCTCAAGCCGCTTATCGGTCCTGATGGTGAACGTTCACATGCTATCTTTAAAACATACTGGTCAGAAAGCTATTTCAGCAATAAGATTGACGATAAAAAGATGGATCGCATCATGGCACTCTATGATTATGTGTTGTCTCCTGAAGGCAAGGATCTGTTGACTTATGGCATCGAAGGTGTAGATTACAAGCTCGAAAATGGGCAGAAGGTTGTCATTGAAAAGGGTTCGTTAAATGAGAAGTATCCAGCTAGCAGATTTCTGAAGAATTTGGTGGCATATGAAACTTCAGATAGCTATAACATGGATAACCCGACGATTGCTAACGAAGGAATCCGCAAAGAAGCTGTCGATTACATCGACTGGATTCAGAATAATACGAAGGTTCCAGAATATGATATTCGGTTAACTTATATGTCCACCCCAACAAAGGATAAATTTACTGTGCTTGACCATGATGATTTGCTTAAGATCATGCTTTCCAAAGAACCTGTTGAGAGTTACTGGAATAGCATTGTGAACGATTATAAGGCAAAAGGCCTTGATAAAATGATTGAGGAAGTAAATGAGAAGGCCAAGGAACAAGGTATTGAATAATGGATAAATAGAGAAGATCCGGGCGGAAGTAGCCCGGATCTTCCGTTTAATTATTTGAAGTATGGCTTAGACGGTGCGGCGCTACTGACCGCATACTTATAAGATTGGGAGGGTAAAGTTTATGAACCTTAGCATTCACTTGACAGGGTTAACTGAGAAACAGCTAGCAGCTGTTTCAGAAGTAGCGGGAATATTGAGTATTCGAATGGAACGCTCAGGGATACCAGTGAATTGTAAGAAGCAAGGGAAGGGCATTCGAATATCTTACGATGAGGCTCAGGTCACCATTGTGTATGAAGAGGAACATCAGTTGATCCGGGCACTCAGCCGATTTCTTGAGAACATACGCCGTGGAGAACGAGTTGAAATTAATGAACGACCGGTTTATGAACAGTTAGGCTTCATGGTAGACTGTTCGCGAAATGCGGTTCTTAACTATGAAGGATATAAGGAATTGATCCGGCGTTTAGCGGTTATGGGATATTCAACGGTTCAGTTGTATACGGAAGACACCTACGAACTGGAGGGATACCCTTATTTCGGCTATTTGCGAGGCCGATATACAGGAGATCAAATTCGGGAGCTGGATCAGTATGCCGCGTTATTTGGCATAGAACTGGTTCCTTGTATTCAGACCCTGGCCCATCTCGGACAAGCATTGAAATGGCAGGCACATGCACCGCTTGTGGATTTCCAGGATATTCTCCTTATTGATGATTCCAGAACTTACAAGTTAATTGATCGAATGTTTGCTTTTATGTCGGCTCATGTAAGCAGTCGCCGCATAAATATCGGGATGGACGAAGCTCATATGATGGGACTTGGTAAATACCTGGATAAGCATGGGTATCAGGATCGATCTTCATTAATGTTAAAACACTTTAGCACTGTTATGGAGATCGCCAGAAAATATGGTTTCCAGACGATGATGTGGAGCGACATGTTTTTCCGTCTGGCCAGTTCCGGAGAATATTACGATGCTGAAAGTCCAATTAGCCCTGATATTGTAAAGCTGATTCCTGAAGATGTTACCTTGATCTACTGGGATTATTATTCGGAAACGCAGGAGAAATACGACGGGATGTTAAGCAAACATAAGCAGCTGAATGATCATATTGGATTTGCAGGTGGTGCTTGGAAATGGATGGGCTTCGCTCCAAACAATGAATTCAGTCGCCATGTCAGTCTGCTGGCTCATGATAGCTGTGTTAAGCATGGAATTCAAGAAGTGTTGATTACCGCATGGGGAGATAATGGCGCTGAAGCTTCCGTTTTCTCGGTTCTTCCTACCCTTCAACTTTGGGCGGAGCTGAGCTACACGGGATGTTTCGTGGAGAACCATGTCAAAGAAAGATTCAGCAGCTGTGTGCAAGGCAATTATGATGACTTTATGGCACTTGATGCGGCCAACCTGGTTCTGGGTAATTCGGCTCCGGGGGGATGTTCTATCAATCCGGCTAAATACTTGCTTTATCAAGATATTTTGTGTGGTTTGTTTGATCGACATGTTATTCCTAACGCGTATTCGAAGCATTATCAGCAAAGTGCAGAAAAGCTCGAACAGGCGATCACTCGCAATTCGCCTTGGCAATCCTTATTCTCTGTACAAGCCAGCTTGTGTCGCTTGCTCGAAATAAATAGCGAAATCGGGATTTCTATACGCGACGCTTATCATCGGGGGAATTTAGAGGAATTGGCTCACTTTGCCAAGGTGACTTTGCCACAATTATCTGATTTGGCCAGACAATTCATGGACGACTATCGAGTGCAATGGGAGCTGGAAAATAAGGTATTTGGTCTTGATGTTTTTGATCTTCGTATGGGAGGAATGCTTGAGAGAATCAGAACGGCGATTCATCGAATCAATCGTTATGTCGAAGGGAACGTGGAGCAGATTGCTGAATTAGAAGAGGAGCTTCTGACGTTCGACGGTCTTGTTGACGAGGGCGACCCCAGGACGATAAGTGCGAATTTATGGCACACGATTGCAACACCATCCGTGATCGCTGGGGTTTAAGGAGGGGGTGAGGTTATGATTGATACTAATCTGGACCATCAAAAGGGCACAAAGCAGCCCAACCTTTTGCTTATCACCGTAGATCAGATGCGTTTTGATTGCCTGAGCATTATGGGACATCCCGTCGTTGAGACACCCAACCTGGACGCTCTGGCATCAAGGGGGATCTTATTTGAGCACGCTTACTCGGCTACCCCCAGTTGTATTCCCGCCAGGGCTGCTATCATGACAGGAATGGGGCAAAGATCACATGGGCGGGTTGGTTATCGGGATAAGGTTGAATGGAATTACGCCCATACGATTGCCGGAGAGCTTGCTCAAGCTGGTTATCATACGCAGTGTGTTGGCAAGATGCATGTGTATCCTGCACGTAATCTATGTGGATTCCATAATGTGGTGCTTCATGATGGATATCTTCACTACAATCGGGATAAGAGCAAAACGTTACAGGATGAACACTATGATCAAGTGGATGATTATTTGCAGTGGCTGCGAAGACAAACTAATGCTAACTCGGATATCACTGATTTAGGCCTTGATTGCAACGCCTCAACGGTTGCCCGCCCCTGGCACTTGCCGGAAGCGATGCATCCCACGAATTGGTGCGTGACCGAGTCGCTAGACTTTTTGCGAAGAAGGGACCCTGGGAAACCATTTTTCTTATGGTCTTCCTTCGTTCGCCCGCATTCCCCATTGGATCCGCCACAATGTTATCTAGATATGTACAAGGACTTGGAATTTCCCGATCCTCCAATCGGAGACTGGGTGGACGAGAGTGCGGCCTTAAACGGAGCTAAGGATCCAACTTCTTCGTTCACTAATTTGCCAAAGCGCAGATTGGATCGTGCCCGTGCGGCGTATTACGCGCTAATTACGCATCTTGACGACCAAATTGGGAGGTTGATCAATGGGCTGCAGGAGTATGGAGTTTTAAATGAAACTTTGATTCTATTTACTTCTGATCATGGTGAAATGATGGGGGATCACCATTACTTCCGCAAATCTCTTCCTTATGAAGGAAGTGCTAAGATTCCTTTCATAGTGTTTGATCCGGGAGAAACGCTTGGACTTCTTGCAGGCTCCCGGCCTGATTCCATTGTAGAGCTTCGCGATATTATGCCCACATTTCTTGAAGCTGCTGGCGTCCAAATACCAGTTCCAGTAGAAGGGCAAAGTGTGTTGCCGCTGTGCAGGGGAGATCAGACATTATGGCGATCTTATATTCATGGGGAACAAGCCTATGGAGAAAAGTCCCACCACTTCTTAACGGATGGAAGAGAGAAATTTATTTGGTATTCTCAGACAGGGGAAGAGCAGTATTTTGATCTAGCGGCAGACCCCTCAGAGAAGATTAATGCGATAGGCTGTACTGATAAATTTGAGCGTATAAAAGAGTGGAGAGAGCGTCTTATTCACGAGCTGGAGGGACGAGAGGAAGGGTTTGTAAACAACGGCGAATGGATTGCCGGACGCCCAATATCTCATATTCTAAAGGCATCCCAATTGGGGAAATAATCATAACATAGGGCAACCAGAACTCACAGGTTGCCCTACGTCTGTTACGGATATAAAGAAAGGTTAGTGAATTTACCAGCTACTCCGGCGTTCAGGCAAAGGGTCCTGATCTTGAATCATTCGATGGACGAGCAATTCAACCATCGAATGGCGAATATCACTATAATCGGGATCTTCAAAACGATTGGAGTTTTCATGAGGATCCTCTTTCAAATCATACAATTCGCCGTAGGTCTCACCTGCGAAAATCACCAGCTTATAACGTGTTGTACGCAAACACTTAGCGTTAATGCCGCGGTCATGAGCAATATAAGCGGTCAGGGCAGAATTGCGCACATGGGACTCTCTTCCAGCCAGCACCTCCATCTGTGACACACCTTGAATTCCGTAGGGAGTTTTGAGACCTGCGGCTGCAAGCAGTGTGGGGACAATATCAACATGTTCCATCAAAGCAGGGACCCGTTGCCCGGAAGCAATCCCAGGACCGCGTACGATCATCGGGATTCGTGTTAACCCTTCATAAAACCACGGCCCCTTGTAAATTAGTCCATGGTCACCGAGCAGTTCTCCATGATCGCTGGTAAAGAGGATGACTACATCATCGTACATTTCTTTTTGACGCCAAGCTTTTATAATACGTCCGATCTGCGCATCAATGAAGGTAATCATCGCATAATAATTTCGGGTGAGCCGTTTCATATGCGCTTCATCAAGAGAATGCTCCTCACCGCCACCAGGCCAATATCCTCCCTGACTCTGACGCAGCAGATGTGGAGGACGAAGATGCACGTCATCTGCTTCTCTGGCTGGAGATGGAATGTCAGTGTCAGCGTACATATCCGCGTAAGCTTTTGGAGGGTCAAAGGGGTGATGTGGATCGACGAAACTGGTCCATAAAAATAGCGGTTGCTCGGTTTTGTGGGCGAGGATAGCATCGATACTCCGTTCAGCAATCCAATAAGTCTGATGCAGCTCCGGAGGGAGTTCGCTCTCCCACACATCGTTTTGAGCATTAGAAGCTCTGTAATGATCCTTGCTGAAACGCTCTGCCACTTCAGGGTTACGCTGTCTAAGCCACTCCATATATTCCCCGATACAATTGTCTTCCGTAATATGATGTTCATCAAATCCGTAGTACGTTCCATCGGAAGCTCTTCCGCGGTCACGATAAGCAGGCTCTTCATATTCTTGTGAAAAGTTCCCCTTCATCTGAGGGCGGAAATGCATCTTTCCTATACCGATGGTTTTATAATCCGCTTTCTTTAAATGATCGCATAAGGTAAGTTCGTCTTCTCTGAGTGTGGTACCGATGTTCCAGGCACCATGAACATGCGGATACCTGCCTGTAAAAATGGAAGAACGTGAAGGCGTGCAAACGGGACTAGCGCAGTAAGCGCCAGTGAAGAGTGTGCCTTCCGAAGCAAGCTGGTCAAGTTCAGGTGTCAGTACGGAAGCGTTTTCGATACCTAGTGCGTCCGCGCGCATTTGATCTGTGGTAATTAACCAAATATGAGTTCTTTTTGACATCCGTAATAACCCCCTATGAATATAGTGTATAGCATCACAAAAGCCCCTAGCAACCAATGAATTCTCCATATATTTCATTAGAATCGTCCATATGGGTTGATATTTTTATTACCTATAATTAAATAGTCTATCTCAATGTTGGAGGAGAAATTATATGCGGAAGTTATCCATATCAGGGGATCATTTTATATTGGACGAACAACCCATCCGGTTGCTTTCTGGTGCGCTTCATTATTTCCGGATCGTTCCGGAATATTGGCAGGATCGTTTGCTGAAGCTGAAGGCTTGTGGATTGAATACTGTTGAAACCTATATTCCTTGGAATTTACACGAACCAGAGGAGGGGAACTTCAATTTTGCTGGATTTGCTGACATCGAGGCTTTCGTTAGACTTGCCGGAGAGCTTGGTTTGCACGTGATTTTGCGGCCAAGTCCTTATATTTGTGCGGAATGGGAATTCGGTGGATTGCCAGCTTGGTTACTTGCGGACAATAACATACAACTGCGTTGTAATGATAACGTCTATTTATCTAAGTTGGATGCCTATTTCGATGAGTTGCTTCCACGTCTGCGGCCCTTGTTAAGCACTAACGGTGGGCCTGTGCTTGCCCTTCAAGTAGAGAACGAATATGGAAGCTTTGGTAGTGATAAGACTTACCTGAATGATCTAAAAGCAGGAATGATCGCCCGCGGCATGGACGTTCTGCTGTTTACTTCAGATGGAGCTGAAGATCATATGCTCCAAGGCGGTATGATTGACGGAGTGTTCGCCACTGTGAATTTTGGTTCACGGGCAAAGGAAGCCTTTGCTAAACTACGTGAATATCAGCCTACGGGACCGTTGATGTGTATGGAATTCTGGAATGGATGGTTTGACCACTGGATGAAACCGCATAATACACGCCCCGAATCTGAAGTAGCGGAGACTTTGGATGAAATGCTGGCTTTAGGAGCCTCTGTTAACTTCTATATGTTCCATGGGGGGACGAATTTTGGATTTATGAATGGGGCAAATCTTTTTGACAAATATGAGCCCATCGTAACCAGCTACGATTATGATACGCTGCTGGACGAATCCGGTAAGCCAACTGCAAAATTCTATGCAGCACGAAAAATAATTGAGAAATACGTAACGTTACCGCCACTGGAATTACCGCCGTTATTAAAGTCACAAGCTTATGGTAAAGTGTTGATGACAGAAGCAGCACCACTGTTCACTCAGTTAGACGTTTTGTCTACCCCAGAACATAGAGCATGTCCCGAGCCAATGGAGAAACTGGGTCAGAATCATGGGTTCATCTTATATTCGACGAGGATCAGTGGACCCCGCAGCAGTATGGAGCTCGTCCTTCAAGAAGTACGTGATCGTGCGCTTGTATTCGCGAATGGGGCCTTTGTCGGTACAGTTGAACGCTGGGATCCGCGAGGAATTCCATTAGAGGTTCCAACGGAGGGACTGCAGATCGACATCCTTGTGGAGAATATGGGGCGTGTAAATTATGGCCCGCTGCTTTGTGATCCAAAAGGCATAACCTGTGGCGTTAGACTCGGCTATCAATTCCTGCATGATTGGACCATTCATTCTTTGCCTTTAACCAATCTTAAGGGATTATCATTCACACCGATAGATTGCGAGCAACGTCAGCAGCCTACTTTTTACCGGGGGAGCTTTCAAGTCAGTAAGTCTGAGGATACTTTTTTGCGGCTGGACGGATGGAGTAAAGGTCAGGTTTTCATAAACGGCTTTAATTTAGGGCGCTACTGGGAGCAGGGTCCAACTAAAACACTATACTTACCAGCGCCGCTTCTGCGTCAAGGTGATAACGAGCTTATCTTATTCGAACTACATGGCGTAATGGAGCCAGTGGTTACTTTTGTAGATACACCGGAGCTCACATGATATTTAACGGTTGAGTAAGTATCATGATTCTATAGTACGGGTCTGATGATTTTTAATATATAATCAAGACAGCCCAACAATTTATAGGAACTGAAAATGCACGATTAGGGTGGGTTAGAGGAGGATTTTAAATGAGCTATGATTTGATGGCATTTGAGACGTCTAAAGCACCGCAAGAGAGAGCAACGTTTATGGAGTGGTATGAGCAGCAAGTGCAGTGGTCGGAAGACCATGCCTATAACGATCCATCGGTTTTATCGGAGGCGCTGCAACGCTTTTATAGTGAGTTGTCTGAGCAATTTCCTAATATGAATGTAGAGGACGAGATTTTTGAGGCGATGGAGGAAGCCGGAACGGATAACCGGTTAACTGACTACTCGCTTGGCTCATCCGTCATCTATGCGGCTTTTGCGTATTCCGTAGCTGACGAAGCTTATACGGCGATGCGGGAGTTGGCTATAAAACATAAAGTTGGATTTTTTGATGTAAGCAGCAACGAAGGTGATATTATTTTTCCTTGAAGCAATATGATTTAGAGTGTAGACAGCTGGTTGCTCTCCTAGTTGTGAATGAAGGGGCAACCAGCATGTTTTTTATCTTCTTTACTCTACTACAGACGGAATAATACACTCCTTAATCAGAGGCCAGCGGTCACGAGGCTGAAGTGTGAATTCTGAGGCGATGGTTACGACAAGATCCTTTTCTGGAATGCAGCAAATGACATTACCACCATCACCTAACGCTGAGTAGGTGTAAACCCCGTCTTCTTCGCGTAGCCACCACAAGTAACCGTAATGATTAGGGTTCATCGCTGTTGATTCCTCAATCCATGTCTCCGAAATGATCTGATTTTGCTCCCATTGTCCACGGTTCAAATATAATAAACCAAAACGCGCCATATCGCGTGGAGACAACGTAAGTCCCCATCCTCCTGTGGTGATACGATTTGGGTCTTCCACCCACCCCTTCACATTTACCCCAAACAAATCATCGAACCCAAATGAGCTCATCTCATAATCCGGGATTTCATTCATTCCGATAGGTTTAAATAAACGTTCGTTGGCGAACTCACGGGCACTTTGTCCAGTGCTGCGCGTGATGATGGCAGAAAGCAGATGTGCTCCAGCGGTAGAATATTTGAAATCCCCAATTGTTCCTTGTTGGCCTAGCATATCCAGCGTATATTTTACCCAGTCAGGCTGCATACACATTTGCTCCAGCGGTTCGTGCCAATCTGCAAAAGCATAAGGTGCGGTCATCGTAAGGAGATGGTGCAAGGTGATTTCTTGTTTTTGCGGATCTTGAGCAGCGTTTGGAACATAGTCCGGGAAAAACTCCAGTACCTTTTGATCTGCATTGTTAATAAAGCCAGCATCTATGGCAATGCCTATGAGCGCGGATATGATACTTTTTGTTACAGAGGCCACATGATGTGTGTCATTCGGGCCAGCGCCATTATAATATTTTTCATAAGCGATAGTTCCACTTCTTATCACAACAATCCCGTTGATATTGCTATACTCGGATTTGATCCTTGATTCTAGTTCTGAAAGCATATCAGCATCCATTCCCAAGTTTGCGGGGGCTGAGATTTGCCAATCTGAAGTTGGATAATTGTTTTTGAGCATGAAAGTATCTCCTTTATGAATTTTTTTTCTTTACTGGAAAATAGACCTGGGTAACCAGATCCTCAGGCACAGCGGCTTGTATCGGGTCCGTTACATATATTTCATAGGGCGAATTCACCATTTCATAACCTTCATTTTCTATCCATTCTCTCAGCTTTGCATAGACCGAGGTCAATTCTGAATAGGCGCCTTTAAGAACAGATCTCGCACAAAGAGCATCAGGCAAATCTCTTGTACCTTTTACAACCTCTTTTATGGGGAGAGCAAACTCTGTATCATTTCCGGCTGGATTATATTCATGGCTGTGATAAATTGTTATTGGCGTACCGAGCAAAGTGAGTTTTTCAGTGGCGATTTTTTCATATAGCCCGCTAAAATAATGTCCATAACCTAGCGCATAGTCATCACTGCTCAACATCTGACGCGTAAAAAGAATATTCATAGGCTGAGTTTCAACAAGCTCTACTTTTATCTCATTCAGGTAGGACATCATGGGGATACCTTTCTCCAAATTTAATACATCACTATTGATTTGTTTTAAGGTGTATTCATAAGTACTTATTTTCTCCTGTATTTCTTTTTTCTTGAGATTAAGGGCTGAGTAGAGCTTCTCTTCTGAATGATCCTGTTCCCATTGCAAAATGTCTCTGATTTCTTCCAGCGAGAAATAATAAGCTTTTAGACGATTGATAAAAAGCATTTTTTTAAGTTGTTTGATGGAGTAATACCTATAACCGTTCTCAGGGTTAATCTCATCGGGATGAATTAATCCGATCTCATCATAATATCGAAGCGTCTTCGTAGAAACTTCGCATATCTTCGAGAATTCTCCAATCGACAGCAAAAAGTCATCTCCCTTTTTCGTTTGAATTAAGCTTCCAAGCTAAAACATCGATGTTTGGTTCTAGCTCTACTTAACACCTTACCCTAAGGTCAAAGTCAACAGCAAAATAGTGAACCGATTCCAAGGTTACGACAATATATAGGTAAATGGCCATTCAGAAAGGAGTAGCCAACGGGGCTACCCTTATTTATTAGAGTGTATCATTTTAGCTAAAGCCTTCAAATATTTCCCATAAAACTTCTAGAACATGTTAAGATTTTCACAAGAAAAGATTATAGGAATGGAGAGGAGAACATTTTGTCTAGAAAAAAATACGTATCTTTATTCGTTTTGTTTATCGTCCTGTTATCGGGTTGCGAAAAAAACAATGCCGATATATCCAATAATACAGATGTAGATGTAACTGATGATCAAGAATATAACTTGCTGATTACGAATAACAGTCCGTTATTTTTAAAAAGTGTAGTTGTTACCGTTGATGAAGGAAATGACGTTCAAATTAACTCTTTGATCGACAGTAATATTAAGCATGGTGGGGTAGCAAAGTTCCCCATAGATAATGGAAAGCATTTATTTAAGGTTACACTCAATCCGAAAGATAATTACTCGGTCAGTAAAGAATTTAAGGAAGAATTTAAAGCAGGAGAGATTGTTGAATATCAGATCCTAATAGAACAAAACGAAGTATCTATTCAAAAGATTAAGGATATTAAATAGCAGACTCAATTATAGCAATGAAAAAGCAGGTGGACTAGCCACCTGCTTTACCGATCACCACACTTTAATATAATTTTTGCCCTTATTCAAAAGTGTAAGAGGTCCTAAAGTGCTTTTATTCTCTTTCTTGTTATCCAGAAAATCTGTATCCAGAATTATATTGCTGCCATCCGGATTCTCAAACTCGGCATCCACGATGCGCACCCGCGGCAAAGTCTCAGTTGAATGTACCTCACCTAAGAAGTTAACGAAGCTTTCAGGCAGATCAATGGAAAGGAGTCCCTCATCTCCTTGATCTACAATAAAGAAGTCTGGATCAAAGCTTTCCTCAACCAGCTTTACATTCTCTCTTTCGAAAGGCTCAGCACTGTTTAAATAAGCGTTGTTATTAATGAACATAGGCTGTTCAACGAGTTCAAACTCCTCAAGATCACCGTGTAACTTATGGACATTCTCGATATACTCCGCCAAAGAGGTGGTGTAGTTATTGAAATGTGATGTTCCCACGCCTGTCCATCCATCTTTTCCAACAATGATATTGTTATAGAATCGATCGTCCCCACCATAAATAAGTGAGAAACCGGCAATTTTTGTACTATGCGGAAGATGATATTGCGTGGACCGGTTTAGTACCTTTCGATGAACCATCCTGCCGCCGATCAGATTGTTGATATAGGCTCCACCTTGGGCTACATTCTCTAAAGCATGTTTAGCTGTCAAGATATTATGGTCAACAATGTAAGGGCCATGGCTTACTTCTATAAACAAATCCCGGTGATTTTGATAGAACAGATTTTTACTGATTCTTGTCCCTTGGGTCTGCCAATCCAGCCATAAACCTAAAGTACAATCGTGAATCCGGTTATGGTGGATGTGAGTATCGATCGGTGCGTGAAGCTTGATCCCGGCAATTTCGTGGCCCCAGAATTCCCGTTTTATCGCAATGTTGTAAATATGGTTATGATGAATTTCGCTGAAAATACAACCTAAGTGGCCGACGATGGCATTTTGGCCGCAATCATAAATGGTATTATGGCGGATAAGATGTGAACCGATCGATTCTTTGCTCCAGCCCTGACGCTCAGCAGTAAAGACGGATTCAAGCTGATATTGATATCCGGGTTTGTCTTTTCGAATGGTACGGTAATTATGGCCTGTGGAAGCTTCTTTGCCGATACTGATAGCGCTGCATTTGGCATCGTGAATGATATTATTTTCAATAATCCAGCCTTTGCTCCAGTTAGTGCCTAGCAGTCCGGGCTGGTCTGCCGTTGGAGGTGCCCAAGGTGTTGCAGCATGCGCCATTTCAAAACCTTTTACAGTAATATAATCAATCCCGGTTTCTTCAGGGTAGAAACAAGATCTGCGTACATTGATTTCTACCAGTTCTTTGTTCGGGTTGGCACCTTGGAAATTAGCGTAAATCGTGGTGTGGTCAGGGCTTACTTTGGCAAACCAAACATAGGTTGTCTGTTTTGGATTTTGGACCGGAACCATCTCATGTGTCCAGAGATCCTTGAACTCCAGCTTTTCGACGGGAGCTGCCAGTTGATCATACTGACTGACCTCATAAAAAGACATGCCATTTAGATATACATCGCCTAAGTGTCTTGTCTCCTCTATAGTGACGAGCCAATCGCCAGACACTTCCTCAACATACGGATTAAAGCTGCCAAAAAACGTGTTCGGCAAGATCACTTTCCAAATATGATTCTCAACCTGCTGCCAATCTTGTATATGTTCAGAGCCTTTTATGACAACCTGCTCGTCTTCAGCGGCTTGATAAATAATTCTTCTTTGTTCGCTTAATCCTTTGTATCTCGGTTTTACCCATTCGCGATATATCCCTTCATGAACGATAATCTTGTCCCCAGCCACAGCTGCTGAAGCCGCTTTATTGATGGTTAAAAAGGGATCATGTTGAGTACCTTGACCTTGATCTGCACCAGTTTTTGATACGTGATATTCCATTGTCCTATAACCTCCGCTTGGTTGACTTTATCCAATATTATAGGAAATAACGTTGTTAGTTCTATACTTTATATAGTACACTTTAAGACAAAATTAGTGTTTTCGTGAAGGAGAATCTACTTGTGGCCCTTTTTTGAAAAACATGGTGTCAGCGAAAAAGATTACTTTAAACTCATTCCCTTGAAAAACTATCATTTTCCACTTCATTTTCATCGGGCATTTGAGATTATTTATGTCAACGACGGGCAGTTATCTATCACCATTGATGGGAAAAGCTATCAGGTGCAGAAAAATGATCTGGTTTTTATTTTTCCTAATCAGATGCATGAATTTGAGACGATTGATTTTTCGGAGATTATGGTGATCCTTTTTTCCACAGAATTGATAGGTGATTTTCACATGAATTATAAAAGCTTTATTCCAACTGACAATGTCCTCCATGCTGTGAATGAACCTGATTGTTCAAAGCTGGATTCGATTTATAGCCAGAAAAGTTTCCTGTATGGTGTATGCGCGGGGTTGATCTGTCAGACATCATTTGCTCCGGTCAAACAGTCCCCGCAAACAAAGGTGCTCTATAAAATCCTGCTTTTTGTAGAACAAAATTATTCTGCCGATTGCACATTAAAAGCTGTAGCAAAACATCTGCAATATGATTACCCGTATTTATCAAAGCTGTTTGTCCAGCTGATGAAAATACCCTTCACAGATTACTTGAATCACTATCGGATCTCACACGCATGTTATATATTAAAAAACTCGAATGTGACTATTGGTGAAGTCGCCAACCTTTGCGGCTATAGCAACTTACGGTCATTTCATCGGAATTTTCAGAAAATCACCCATCAATCGCCGAAAGGGTATCGGGTTTCCAATCCGCCTGATAAGAAAATGAACTAGAAGACTTTAAGACGGTAGGGAAGAGGATAAAAAGAACTCCAAAACCACGAGTATAGTGGTCTTGGAGTTCTTCTTTTTTTATTGTTGCATCATAATTCTGTAAATCAGCATGGCTGCTTCGGCACGTGTGGAATGGGCAGTTGGTGTAAGCTGCTGCTGAGAGTCTCCTTTAATGAGACCTGCTGATACCAGCGCCGCAATATCATTTGCCGCATAATTAGAAATTTGATTATGGTCAGTGTAGCCGTCTAATGCAGAGGAAGAGGTCGTATTCGATTTCCATACCTCTGCAGCCTTCAATGCCCTAGCTGCCATAACAAACATCTCTTGTCTGGAGATGGAATCATGAGGGTGGTAAAGACCGTCGGTTTGGCCCGTAACGACCCCTAATTTCTGAGCAGTCATAAGTCCCTCATAAAAATAATCGTTAGGTGACACATCAGCAAAGCTATTTCCTTCTGCTGCGGATAGACCTATAGCTCTAACTAATAAAAGTGCGAAATCTGCACGTGTAATAGTCTGTTCGGGTCTAAACTCTGTTTCCGTTACACCATTAATGACACCTTTTGATGTTAGTACTTCTACAATAAACTTCGCCCAATGAGAATCTGTTATATCCCTGAACGTTTTGTGATTGTAAACGGCGGCGTATTGTCCAGATGAATTTGTTGTTGAGAAAATAGCTTGCTTCTTATCTGAATCATAATTCCCGCCTAATACCGGTTGGATGACTCCGTACTCATTGACGTTCCACACTACAATAAAGGTGTTGCTCAATGGAGGTACAGCTTCTAGATAAGGAAGCCCAATTTGTATGGCTGAATTTAAGCTCTCTAATTGAACTGTTGTACCATCCAAAAGTAGCTCGTAATCAATAAGCAAACGTTCACCCAATCGCTTCTTTAAACTTCCTGTTGTATCGACAGATTTGAGGAGCAAAGTAACTGTCTTCACATTGTCCAGTGTCTTCGCCGGGAATAGATTATCCGGAAGTACAAAGGTAGCTAGTGTTGTATTGATCTCAAGCTGCAATGTGGAAGTTCCAACAAGAAATGCAGCGGCAGGGAGAGTGACTTCAAATGAGCTATCATCTGACGATTGTTCCTCTGCAAGCTGAATTCTTAGGATATTATGGCCTGCAGAATTAGGTTTGGCTAAAGCGATAATCTTTTGTAAGGAAGATTCAGTCAATATCGCACTAGTTTTTCCTCCATTCATAGTAGTAGGTATCTCAATCCTTACGCTACCGTCCAAATGGAGTATAGTAGTGGCCGAATCTCCAACCGATGATCCGGGACTGCCTGAGCTCGGGGCAGCCGTCGGACTTGGAGAAGCCGTCGGACTCGGAGAAACAGTCGGACTCGGAGAAGCCGCCGGGCTCGGAGAAGCCGTCGGACTCGGAGAAGCCGTCGGGCTCGGAGAAGCCGTCGGACTCGGAGAAGCCGTCGGACTTGGAGAAGCCGTCGGACTTGGTTCCGGTCCATCAAAAGGAATGAACTTCAAGAAATCGCCCCAGATTATATTCCCGTCAGCATCCCGAGAGTAATTGACTACAGGATTTAAGCTGACAAAGTTAGAATCGGTCAGTTCTAAACCTGATTTATTCGCCGATCGCGTACCGTCAAACATGAAATTATTGTCCGCAGCTAAAGAAGCTGGATATTGGTCTTTTGCAATGTTGGCAGTTCGGTAAGATAAGAAACCGTCAATCGTAAAGTCAGCAGTAATGTGATCATAAGTGGTGAAGCTTATATTACCACGCATATTGTTAAATCCGATGTTGTTGATGGCGATCACACCTGGATTACTATTGCTTGTAAAACCATAAGCGCCATTACCAAAGGCGATTGAATCGCGAATGGTATGTGTGACATGAATGCCTTCGCCACCAAGCTTGAAGCCATTTTTATCACCGGCACCTACGGTTCCGTCTGTTAAGAACCCATTGTTGAAGGTGGCGCTGTGCTCAATCAGCACTGAACCTATCGCTCCTGAGCCTGCTTTCGTATATAAGTCCCAGCCATCGTCGATATTGTTATGCGCCAGACAACCTCTAAAAATATTACCAACACCCGCAGTCAATTTTGCCGCAAAGCCATCGGCATTATTGTCGGATGGATCACGGTTGTCGAAAGAGGTACTGTTGAGAATTAAGTTGTAGGAAGGCCATTCACTGAGTTCTATCGCGGTACCATCTGTTCGGCTGATTTGTAGACCAGTGTCACCATTCGCATAGAAACGGCTATTTTCAACGATGTTATAATTGCCTCCCACTGTAAAGCCCTTGGTATTCCCAGCTGAGCGAGTGAAATCAAGTCCCTTCACATGCCAATAGTTTCCGCTCAAGAGAACGCCTTCTGTTTTTTTGTCAAAATCAAAGATAGGTCTTGCTCCTGGTGCTGCTTCTATATACTTTTTGGCGGAGGCTTTACCATCATTGTACTTTTTAATCTCAAGTGGTGATTTCCGCACATAACGACCCTCAAGCACAATAATATGCTGACCTGGTTTAACGAAATCAATCGCAGTATCGATATCAAGTGGGAGATTGATCGTTCCATCTCCGGAGCTTGATCCGGTGGGCGATACGTAGATCTCATCATCTTCGTTATAACTTTTTAGGGTGACGGTAAAGTTGCTGATAATCTTCTCATAAGAGGTCAAATACTGAGTATCATCTGGTAAAAAAGTAATACTAAAGTTCGTATCTCCTTGATCAAGAAGTCTCGTGGGAATAGAAAGACGTTTACCAGCTATTGCCTCGATATCCTGAGCGATGATCGTAGAACCTTGCTTCAACGTCACCGTTCCGTTGACATTAGAGCGTACAATCATTTGGTAAGCTGGATCTGAAGTTTTACTTAGTGAAAGAATATTTAAGCTAGGTGTGACGGGAATCGCAGGTGGTTCTATTTTAGGAGAATCTGTAGCTGCTGAAGTGACTGTTAATTGAATATTGCTTACATTAATTGTGGCTAAACGAGCGGCATAGAATCCGACGTACATTTTTGAATCCTGTACGCTAAGAATGTCTGGTGTGAAATGAATAGCTTGCTGGCCATTATTGAGCTGTCCTGTAAAACCACTATTCGTCTTTGCTAACGTTAAATGGTAAGGTGCTGCAGGAACAGTATTGGCAGGTGCCGGACGTTCTTTTTGAAGCATGATGGTTTGAATCCCTTTACTGCCAGTCCCATCCGTTTTTTCAACTCCAGTGCGGACAAAAAGCTGTGTGCCCAGATCGCTTTTCGTCCCACCGCTATAACCACCGAGGGCAGCTATATTGGATGCAAAGACGCTAGAATTTCCTTGTGTGCCGATGACGTCACGTGCCATAATGCCAAAAGATTCTTGCCCGTCATATGGATTTTTTGCAAAAGCCAACACTTGGACATCCGCAGACAGCACGAAATTATCTTCCGAAGCATCTAGCTCGGTGTAATAGAAGGTAATGCCGTCATGATCTTCGGTGACTTTACCGCCGCCTTCCAAAGCGATCAGCTGGGCGGATCCATCCTCGTTGACAATCGTCTGATTGTTAGCAGCTGAAGTGGACTGACCGAATTGAATGCTTTTCCAAATGGGATCCATCTTTTCTTTTACTGTAACGGAATACGTAATGGGCTTAATAGAAGAATCGGTAGGGAGTATACCAATTTCATACAATCCAGCTGCCTGATTGTCGAACTTGGAAGTGTCGAGCGTATAGCTGTTTAGCTTCTCTCTATCTGAATTATCATACACTTTGGATACGAGCAGATTTTTGCTGTCAAAGTTGTCGTTAATAAAAAAGGTAGTTTTAGGATAGCTGGTGACTTCGATGCCTACTAGTTTTTTAACGTTGACCTTAACTTGAAAAGAGGTTATTAAGCCTTTATGCGCAATTGTGATTTTTTTATCGCCAGATGTCGTGGTGTCGAGAGGAGAGACTTTGTATTCATTGTTCAACAGCCGAATCTGTGTACCATCACTGTAATGAGCATAAACCACAAGTCCTTCTAGTTTGAGGGAGTCACCGATATAGTAGAGTGTTTGTTTAGGTTCATTTCGAATTTCTAAAGCGGATAACGTCGCTGCTTTTACTTCCACATTAAAGGTCGTTGTGATTGCCGGCGCCTCTGTTGAAGTAACGGATACCGCTGTGGAGCCTGATTGCGTAAATAGATACGGTAATAAATCGCTGACCGGTTGTCCGTTAATGGAGAGGGAATAAAGATCACTGGTCAGTTCTTTGGTCAAGAAGCCGTCATTATAATTGGCAACAAGAACAAGACCTTCTGGATCGAACGTATCCCCTGGATAATATACGGTTTTAGCTGGATAATACTTCACTGATAATGAGGTCATAGATAATGGAACGATTTGCAAAGGAATGCTCACGAAAGCACCGTTGTAGTTAATGGTTATGATATTTTCTCCAACCTTGCTGCTATCAAAGCCTGTAACAATATAATCCGTAGAAGACAAAACTGCCTCACTCTCATCAGAAAAAATAGCCTTAACGACTAATCCAGTCAAATCAAGGGATTCACCAACCAGATAAGTGGTTTTCGTCATTGCGCTGGTATCAGCGGTTAAGCTGGTTACGATTTTGGATTCAAGCTGGATGTCTATGTCACTGAAAGTAACAGTTGCATCTCTAGCTACATAGATTCCGGCAAAAAGAGTATCTGTGAACGTATCGTCCAGTGTTATGATTTCGGTCTGATCACCCACACTTAATCGATAAGTATCTCCTGTTTTTTTAATACTTAGCGAATATACAGCTCCTGCGGACGGGGCCTGGATATCGCTAAAAGGATTTAACTTCACTTGGGTGTCTTTTTTATAAAAACCTTTCATTACCTGATCCAAAGCACCCACCGCCGCATAGTTAGAAGTGGTTGTGTTTGTATCTCCGTTCGTCCCAACACTGTCGCGGAGCATAAGACCGAAGGATTTCTGGTTAGGTGTGCTGACAGTGCTATTGCTATTAAAAGCAATCACTGAAGCGGTCGCTTTCAGTTCAAAGTTCGCATCCACCGGAATCTCTTTCGAATAAAAAGATAATCCCTCATCGCTGCTGGAGATTTTGCCGCCGTAGGTCGTCATCGTTACAGAGGTTGGACTTTCAATTATAGGCTCGGGGTTCTTAGTTGGACTAGTGTTGCCTCCGAAGGCGCTGAAGCCCCAAGGTCCTAACTCGATTTGACCTTCTTGACTGAATTGAATATTACGGAACGTAACCGTAGTATTTCTAGCGGTATAAAGGCCCGCATATTGAATGGAGCCGTCAAAGCTTTCGATCGTTTTGATTTCATTACCGATGCGGACAATATACAGATTTCCGGTCTTTTTGATGCTTAATTCGTAATTCTCTCCTTGGGCAGGGCGATTAACGTTATCAAACACGTACCCAAGTTTCTGTAGGCTTGTATTTTGCGATTTGTGAAACGTTTTCATTTCTTGATCCAAAGCACCCACGGCGACATAATCTCCAGAGTAGGCTCCGAATTGGTTATCCCACACATTGCCGCGCAGCATTATTCCGAAGGAAACTTGGTTATTGGCTGTCCAAGCATCCACGTGAGCCGTTGCCTTCAACTCAAAATTAACACTTGGATCAACCTCTTTAAAGTAATAAGCGATACCTTCCGTGCTGCCCGATACTTTGCCTCTATCGTTCGAGCTTCGCAGTGTAGCTGATCCATCCGTGTTCTCCGTAATGCCAAAGTTGGCTGCAGTAATCTTGTCTTGCCCCCCAACATCACCAAATACGCTGCCTTGCCATTCACTTTGAATGTTAATCATTCCTTCATAAGGATCAGGTGCTTCCTCTGCAAATATCGATAACGGAAAAGAGGAACACAAAAGCAGGAAGGTTACGAGCATGGCTAACAAACGTTGTTGTTTTCTCAATGATTAAAACCTCTCCTTATATGATCGATTTTGACCAAAGCTAAGCTTGATCATCCGAAATTATACGTTATCACTAAAGCGTACAGCTATAATCAATACGCCATATAACGCTGTTTATGCAGTAGGAGAGGGAGAATCTGAGTTAATGACACCCGGTTTATGCCTTTGCTTCTGCTACTTATGTGGAGTTTTCGGAGCTTGGTGTTGGTGGTTAGCACGCTGGCGTGGTGGTTACGGGCGCCGAAACTGCCGATAAGTACGTTCGCAGTGGAAGTCCGCGATCGTTTGAGCGAAAATTACGCCCGCCATTGGAGTTACGGACCGTAATGCAGCTATTTCAGCTAATTCGCTCATTTTCCCTGAGTTTCGGACTGCATAGCTCTTAATGAGCTGAAAAAGTGGATCAGAGCAGTGTTTTTGAGTAAATAGCTGCAACGGAGTCCGATAGCGTGGCGAAAACGAGGAAATTCAGCAAATAAGGGCTATACGGTCCGAACGTAGGGAGTGCATTGGTGATAGTCGTAGGTATTCTATAAGATACGTAGATTCTGGGGAAATCAAAGCCAATACACGGGCTTGGGCTGTCGGTAATTCCTTCCGCGGTTGTCGTTACGGACCGTAAGGCAGCTATTTCAGCTAATTCGCTCATTTTCCCTGAGTTTCGGACTGCATAGCTCTTAATGAACTGAAAAAGGGGATCTGAGGGGTGCTTTTGAGTAAATAGCTGCAACTGAGTCCGATAGTGTGGTGAAAACGAAGAAAATTGGCAGATAGGGGCTATACGGTCCGAACGTAGGGAGTTCAACTGGCGAGAGTGCATTAATGGATGGCAAACAGATTAAAACTGGCTTACAAAGTGAACCAAATCATCTAAATATTGCTCAACAACAATATGTCGTGGGAAAAAGACTGCGGTCAAATATGTTCTTAATGGTGATGAGGCATTCTTTTTTGAGAGCATAGAGTGATCAGCATCAGGAAGATAGAAGACGGAGAGTAGGTTTTTAGGAATTTTTTCACGGTAAACACGTTCGGTTTCCTCAACATCTACATTTATATCTTGCCCGCCAAGAACTAAGTGGACAGGAGTAGTGAAGTTTTTTAAATCCTCGCTCGCATCTGACTGATAATTTTTAGAGAAAAAACCCCATTTTTCTTTGGAAATTAAATCGTCCGATTGTGCAATTCGCAAGTAACTTTCATATGACGCCTGTTCCTTAAGTAGCAGTAGGATTTGCGCGTTATAATCTTCTCTCTTTTTTATCTCCTTTTCCGAAAAACCTTCTAAAATCATCTCTTGTCTGGTATTGTATTGTCCTTGAGAAATCCATTGAATGGCGGGGGATACAAGAATACTGAAGGCGAGATCAGGCACTTTTTTAACAATCTTGGGAATCACCCAGCCCGCCTGACTTGCTCCCCACAAACCAATAGCTTGAGCATCAATCATAGGTAAGGCTTTAGCCCAGTTAATCGCATATATAGTTTCTTGTGCTCTATCCTCCATGCTTTGCTCTAGCCAGTTCCCTGAGGAACCCCCAATACCTGGTTTGTTAAGAGATAAGGAAGCATATCCGGCAGAGGCGAGCTTTTCCCACAAAGGTTTATATCCATCATCGTAAGTATCATTAACTGGGCCATCCCCATGAACAAAAACTACCAGTCCGACGGTTCCAGAGTAGCTTTCGGGCAGAACTAAGGTTCCTGTTAGTTGACCTTGAGGCGTATCAATTTCAATTTTTTGCTCAGTCATTGAGAAAGAATGTTGCTGTAGTACGAACAAGACCGCTGCAATTAACAACGAAATGGTAATCATCCAGACAGTTAGCTTAATTTTCTTTTTCATTCATTGATCCCCCAGATTGTAGCGATGTTTTTCTTGTCATGTAATGCCAAATAGGCTCTTTAAAAAGTAAATGTCTTACCGCGCTATAGTTAGATTTATGGATCTCAAAGTTCAACTGCTGGTACATATTAATGGCTCGTTTATTCTTGTTAGCAACATGTAGCGTTAATTTTTCAACCTTAGAATGACTGTTTACAAAATCCGCCGCCCAACCCAGCAACTCTTTGCCAATTCCCTTATTGCGGTGACTGGACCGAACAGCCAAATGAGCCACATAACACTCTTTTGCTCTAGGTTGATAATCCAAAAAATATAACCCAAGGATTAACTTACAAACATTTAAGTATCCAAATTTCTTGAATAGCTGCAAAAAGGGAGCCCGATTTAGTGGTTTAATTGATCCTTTTTTAAGGGAGAGCGTATCCTGCCATTTTAAGTAGATAGTGCCAACCACTTCTCCGTTTTCATAAGCGATTATTTGTTTAGATGATAAGGAAGAAGAATCTTGTTCCCAAAGTCTTATAAGTAGATCAGCAATTTCATTGTCCTCGAGAGAGAGGAGAGAGTGAAATTTCCCGTGAAATGCATCTACCAATAGCCTGCTTACAGCCTCACGATCTTGTTCCTGGTAATGGGCGATGATAACCTCGTTTGTACTCATTTAGTAGTATCAGCTAGGGCATGCTCGATTTGAATTTGAAGCTCATAATGAAGCTTGTCGTTGTTAAACATGGATAGGTACGATTTTTCCAGAATGATGATTGGTCCCAATACCATGTAGTGATGCCCATTTAAAAAGTGTTCCAGCTTGGCAATTTCATGATCTACATCCTGATCGTCTGTTACAAAAAATGCTTTATAGAGATAGCACCCTTTTTCTAAAAAAATGTCAGGGGCGGGAGTGGTTTCAATGGTTTCAAAGCATAAGGTTACTTGTTCAGAATCGTATACATAATGCAAATCTGTTTCAAATAAATGATGGTTCTGCGGTCTTTTTTCATATAAACTTCGTGCAGTTAGTGTTTCGTTATCCTCTAGCACCAACCACTTTTTCAGATAACGATTGTCCACATGTTTAATTTGATAATCCCCCTCCATGTTGCCATAATCTGCATGTTCTTTTAGTACCTTTTGTATAAATTGTTGCAGCATTATTAATTGGTTTATTTCTGAGTTGATTTTGTTTAGCGATTTCTCTAACAGCTGTTGGTAGTCATTCGTTGCGGATTTATTCATACTTTGGTTAATGGTACTGACAGGGATGTTTAATTTGCGGAGCAACAGGATATGTGCCAATTGATAGATCTCATCGATGCCGTACATCCGGTACTGATTATTGTCTATATAGGATGGAAACAGGATTTCTTTTTCTTCAAAATATCGAATCTGGTGGATAGATACATTCATAAGTTTTGATAGTTCTCCAATTGTAAGGTACGGATTCAAGGGCGGTGCTCCTAACTGTAAGTTATTTGATAAAAATAACTATAAACCTTAGGTCAGACCTAAGGTCAAGCGTCGATTAAAATACGGGATAAGCAGAGCACTTTTTTTCTAAATAATGATTAGTAATAGTAATGGGTGGTATTGAAAAAGACTTAGATTTTGGAAGGACAATGCGGGGGTGCAACGGATTAGATTCATGATCATTTTTTTGTATGAGCCTTGCTGGTATGACCTTAGAGTTGCCATTACGGACCGTAATGCAGCTATTCGTACATTTCCGCTCGTATTCCAAAAGTTAGGGACTGCATAGCTCTTATTAGCTGCAAATCGACTCAAAATGGGGTGGTTATGAGCATATAGTTGCAACTGAGTCCGATAGCGTGGTGAAAACGAAGATAATTGGGAAATAAGAGCTATACGGTCCGAACGTAACTTTGTTAATCAAACCAAACTAATCAAAACAAACTAATCAAATCAAATCATCACATTCTAAGCTGATAGCTTCGATTCCGTTCTTTTCCACCGACGATCTCTAGTAGCTGCTGTTCAACTAACTCATGTAAAACACGTCGGGCATGACGATTAGTGACTCTAAGATGATGGGTGAGTTCAACAGGTGTGAAAGGACGCAGAAGACGTCTTGCGAAACGAAGTGTTTCAGCTTCTAACCAAGTTAATGAAGAGGGCACGTCTGAAGCCATGAATTTGCCGATGAATGCGAGTACTAGTTGTTGACATAGCTGAGGCTCGTCCGTGATTGAGGGATAGGCGATGGATAGGAAGGTCCAACCGTCTAGCGATAATAAGGAATAGCGTCTACATAAATCTTTGAATCGTCGTACATCAAGATCTCTAGCATGCGGACCGTAGCCTTGAATCTCAATTCCGCCCTTTGCTCCACCTGGCATATAGGCCAGATCAAGATAACGATAACCATTGTTGAAATCGCGCACTTCCCATTCGGGGAACAAGTAGTTGAAGTTTCCTACAGCAGGAAACCATACCGCACGTAGAAATTCGACTGTTCCATAGCCCAACCCTTTTGCAAGAAGCTCCTGTCTGCGGGGATTGTTCTCCTTATCCAAGTTGACCTGTAACCATTCCTCTAGTTGCTGTTCGAATCTGGACATTTTGTGTATCCTCCTTAAGTAATTTTTTTTGAAAAAAGAAAAAGCCGCTCCCATACAATTCCTCCTGAGCTTACCCAGGATAGAGATTGTATAAAAGCGGCGTGTTCTTCACGACCTATAGTTGCTATTATAACGAGTGCTGAGGATTTCTTCAATGAGTTACTGTGTATAAGGATGACGAATCCAAATAGGTTTTAGTTGAAGGAAGCTAGCAGGGTGAACGAGCTGAATTTGCTGAAGTTAATAGTTACTCTAAAAGCGGATTCTTCCCCCGCGCGGCCGCATGGCTTTTCTAGGACGATCATCATGTGGTTACTGATCCGCAAAAATGGATTACGTGCTCTGCGCAATATCATTATTCATTTTCGAACGTTGCGGACCGTATTGCAGCTATTCGTACATTTTCGCTCGTATTCCAAAAGTTACGGACTGCATAGCTCTTACTAGCTGCAAATCGACTCAAAATGCGGTAGTTATGAGCGAATAGTTGCAACTGAGTCCGATAGCGTGGCAAAAACCTCATTTTTCAGCAAATAAGGTCTCCTGAGTCCGCATGCGCGCGGTGTAAGTATTCAGAGTTCCCAACGACGTCAGAATTGTCTATCTAGTCCAAGTCGTCAGATTATCATTGTGTCCATGTCTTCCATGTCCCAAAGTCGTGTAACTCCAGCATGAACGGACCGTATTGCAGCTATTCGTACATTTTCGCTCGTATTCCAAAAGTTACGGACTGCATAGCTCTTATTAGCTGCAAATCGACTCAAAATGGGGTAGTTATGTGCAAATAGCTGCAACTGAGTCCGATAGCGTGGCAAAACCCTCATTTTTCAGCAAATAAGGTCTCCTGAGTCCGCATGCGCGCGGCAGATACATTCGAGTTGCCAAAGTAGCATAAGTCGCCCAACTGGTCCTTTCATTTCGTCATTAAACTCATCAAGCTCATACCGTCGTCCTACTCATCGTGCTCATTTCGTCGTCCTACTCATCATGCTCATATCGTCATCATCCTCATATCGTCATCATCCTCATCATGGTCATTCATATCAGACCATCTTTTCATACAAGTCCCGCTTTTTCAGAAAAAAATCCTAATAAAGGCCCATTACTTTGTCGAATTGTGAAGGAAATCAGAAAATTTCATAGAATTATCTATGTTCATCTAAACTTTTTACTCTTCAACACGTGTTGCAGGATGGCCCTGGTGATTGCTGCAGCTTTACTCTTCCATAAAAGGGGCCGATACGATGCTCAAAAGGACATTACTTATCTATCTGATTGGTTTAATTTTATTATCTGCGATTCCTCTATCCATTCTTATGGGTCACGATAAACAAGGGAGTCACCTGCAAGTGCAGCATGGAGTCATGGATCTCGCAAATTGGGATTACGAACAGGATAAGATTATCAAGTTAGACGGTGAATGGGAGTTTTATTGGAATCACTTATTAACTCCTGAGCATTTTAGGGCGGGTAGCGCAGATATACCTGCTTCTTCAGCTTGGATGGAGGTGCCCTCCCGGTGGAACGGCAACATCGTTAATGGAAGCCCTTTACCCGCCTTCGGTTCCGCCACCTATCGGATGGTTCTAAAAAACCTGCCCGTAAGTGGGGTATTCGCCTTGAAAAAAACAAATATCCGCTTTTCAAGCAGGATTTTTGTTAATGGACAGTCAGTTATTGAGGATGGTAATCCTGCTGCTAATGAAGCTGATTATCGGTCAGGGAATATCCCGCAGATTGGGCTTTTTTCGTCTGATAAGGGAGATGTAGAAATCATAATTCAAGTCTCCAACTTCGATTATGTAAATGGGGGCATTCCGGTTTCTTTATCCTTTGGTGAGGAAGCAGTAATGATGGAGGTTCAGCAGAAGAGTACGGCCCGTGAATTTAGCACCGTTGCTATTTTAGGCACACTTGCCCTTTTCTTTTTTATCTGCTTTGGGGCAGCGTCCTTATACCGTAAGCAGGATTACTCTTTACTTGTGTTTGCGACTATTTGTTTGCTGTTTGCGATATATCATGGGTTGATCGGTGAGCGTTCACTCTTACTCTTTTTCCCTAAACTTTCGTTCATAATGCTCTACAAAGTAAAGGATATAAGCTCCATCTCCTGCTTTATTGTGCTCGCAATATTTTTTTACCAAATGCACAAAAGCATAATATCTTTAAAATTTACTCAAGCCATAACGATTGTTTTAGGCAGCTTTATAATTCTGGTCGCCATCCTGCCGATTCGTTCTTACACGGTCATTTATCCGTATGTGATTATTTTATATGAGCTGATGTTAATTTGGATGTTATGTAGAGTGGCCACCCTGTATATCAGAAGCGCAGAAGTAAATAGAATCAAATTGCTGCTGATGTTTATGGCGATTCTAGCTATTAATCTATATTCCATAGATATTATTCTGTTTGCTCTATCTATAAAAGAGAACCTTTGGCTCGGACAGTTTTACATTGTGGCTTTTAATATCATCATGATCGTGCTGATTGTTCTACGTTTTTTTGAAGCCTACCATACCATAGACGAGATGAAAAACCAGTTGATTGGGCTGGATAAAATTAAAGATGAATTCCTTTCCAACACCTCACATGAACTAAAAACACCTCTAAATGCCATAGTGAACATTACAGCTACGCTGCTGGATGGGGTTGAGGGTCCAGTTAATAAAAAACAAGCGCAGAATCTAGCGATCGTAATCGGGAGCGGCAGAAGATTAACACATATGGTAAATGAACTACTCGATTATTCCAAAATGAAGTACGGAGACATCACATTATACAAAAGCAAACTGGATTTGAAAGCCGTTGTTGATTCCGTCATTGGCATTCATTCTTTTCTGCTCGGAGAAAAGTCGATCCTGCTCGTTAACAGAGTCGCTTCGAATTTCCCTATGGTGAATGCAGATGGCAATCGCCTGATTCAAATTTTCCACAACTTGGTTGATAATGCGATTAAATTTACGGAACAGGGTGAAATAGAGATTAGTGCCAGAGTTATTCAGGAGTGGGTGGAAGTACGTGTGGCAGACACAGGTTTGGGAATCTCACCGGAAATGCAGGAGCGTATTTTCAAAGCTTTTGAGCAGGTGGATGAGGCGGAGATTCATAGTCATGGTGGAACAGGGCTCGGATTAAGTATTACTAAGAAGCTAGTAGAACTGCATGGCGGGAACATAGCTGTGGAATCTACAGTGGGAAAAGGTTCGGTGTTTATTTTTACACTTCCACGGTGGGATAAAGCGGTTAAGCCAATCACGAGACCTACCCTTAAGGCGGCACATTCTTATAAAGAATTAAGTTTCTCCCATGGTGGTTATCCCCTTTATATCAAAGGCGAGATCGATGAGCCCATTTTAGTAGTGGACGATGATTTTGCCAATCTGCAATCTATGATCAATCTGTTTAAGCTAGAGAAATATTCTATTGTGGTTGTTAATCGCGGGCAGATGGCACTTGAGGAGCTAGCGAAAAACACAGATTTTTTTCTGGTGGTACTGGATATTACCATGCCGGACATTTCGGGTTACGAGGTTCTGCAAAAGATTAGAGAGAGATTTACTCCTTTTGAGCTGCCTGTGTTAATGCTGACGGCCAAGAACAGGGTGAGCGATATGAAGATGTCCATGGATAACGGCGCGAATGACTATGTGGGAAAACCTTTTGAAGCTGAAGAGCTAATGGCACGTGTTAAAAGTCTGACCCGATTGAGAGCTTCCGTGAAGACTGCCAAAGACGCCGAAATTGCTTTTTTACGATCCCAGATCAAACCTCATTTCTTATACAATGCTCTGAATTCAATTGCTGAACTATGTGTGGAAGAACCTGAGAAGGCCGAAGAGTTGACACTGCAGCTGTCACAGTATTTGCGAAGCAGCTTTGATTTCAAACAACTGGATTCACTAACGAGTTTGGAGAATGAGCTTGAGCTGGTAGAGGCTTATATCAATATTGAAAAAGCACGCTTCGGTGCCAGATTAAATGTGGAATATGATGTGAGAGTTAATACGGATTACCGGATTCCTCCGCTGATTCTACAGCCTTTGGTCGAAAATGCAATAAGGCATGGCCTAATGTCCAATTTGCGGGGTGGCACGGTAAATATATCTGTAAAAGAATTAGAGAATTCGCTGATTAGCTTTATTGTGGAGGATAATGGATCTGGAATGAGTGAGCATAAATTGAAAGAAGTAATGAAGTCAGATGTAGATAAAAGAGGGGTGGGGCTGTGGAATATCAGTCAGCGCATAAAGCTGTTATATGGAACAAATATTCATATTCAAAGTGCTGAAGGATTAGGCACAACTGTATCTTTTGAAATTCCAATACAGCAGCTTAAGCGGATGGGAGGTTAAGGCATGCTGCGAGCGATTATTGTAGATGATGAGGAGTTATCGGTAAAACGCCTGAAGCGGATCTTATCGCAGAGCGGAGAGATTGAAGTCTATGAGACGTTTTTGGATCCAGCGGAAGCCTATGCTTTTGCGAAGGCCAATCCGATAGATGTAGCTTTTTTGGATATTTCTATGCCTGAGACGAATGGGATGAAGCTTTCTAGCCTTTTGCATGAATTGGATGAATCGATAGATGTGGTTTTTGTAACCGGATTTGATGAGTATGCGCTGCAGGCTTTTGACCTAAGTGCAGTGGATTATCTTTTGAAGCCTGTAACTGCGGAGCGGTTGTCTAAGACGTTAGAGAAACTCAAAAAAATGAATCGAAATACAACGGCTGAGCCTACGTTAGAAGTTTTTTTATTTAATGGTTTAAAAGTGTATCGCAGAACGCAGAACAGAGAGCTAATCAAGCTGAGAAGTCCAAAAACAGAAGAATTATTTGCTTTTCTGGTTAGTAAAGGAACGGTTAGCCGGGAGGAAATTATCGACACGTTGTGGAGCGGATTGGAGCCTGAAAAAGCATGGAAGAATCTGAACTCGACGCTGTATTATATTCGAAAAGCAATCGGCGCCAATTATATAAAAGCAAGCAGGAACGAAATTCATGTAGTAGAGAGCAGCATTTATTGTGATCTGTATGAATTTGAGCGATTGTTAAAGCAAATCAGGCAAACCTCTGAAAGACATGTTGAATGGATGATTCAAGCAGAAGTTTTATACTCAGGAGCATTACTCAAAGGAAAAGCTTATGAATGGGCTAGTAGCAGGACCCGGAGACTCGAGCATGAATATATAGGATTGCTGGAGCTGGCTGCAAGATTTCATTTAGAGCAGAATCAGCAGCATCAAGCACTGCATTATTTTGGAGAAATATTAAAATTAGATTCCTTGCGAGAGGACATCTATCATGAAATCATCAACTTATTAATTGAATTAGGGAGAATGAATGAAGCACAGCGGAAATTTGGCCAATTGGAAGAGATGTTGCAGCAAGAGCTCGGAACAACACCCGATCCTAAACTCAAAGCGTTAATGAAACAGAAGTTATTGTAATGGAAGGAACCTTCGAATGGATGGTTATCGAGGGTTCTTTTTTTGTTTATTTTTTGTTTATCTTAATTTTGTATAATACTCTCGATTATTGTCGAATTAATGACATGATTTATGCTAGAGGGGGAAATAGAGTTTGAAGCCATCATTTATGAAAATAGGCATTAGTATTTCTTTATGTACTGGACTTGTGGTGCAGGGGGTGGGTCCTATGCAAACTCCAATCATAAGTGCAAAAGCTAGTTTCGGTTGGATCGAGAATAGCCCAGCTATAATAACGTCCATCAATGAAGATGACTATTCCAACGCAGGTGTTGAGGTAGCCAGCTTTTTGTCAGGAAAAGTTTCGGATCCAGAGTTAACGGGGATTGCTGTAGTAGCTTTAGATAATACCAAAGGGGCCTGGCAGTATTACAACACGGTGGGAAGAATTTGGTATAATATCGAGCCGGTTTCGAACAGTAATGCTTTTCTGCTGCTGAAATCGGAGAAAATCCGTTTTGTCCCGGCTAAAGACTGGAACGGAACTGCTTCCATTAGCTTTAAGCTATGGGATACGACAGCATCAGGTTATCAAAATTATCAAAAAAATGCGAATACCACAGTATCTGCCGCGTTCAGCTCAGATCCGGGTATAGCCGTAATTACTGTAAATCCAGTGAACGATGCACCTTATCTGACAGAACTAAATGGTGGGGACTATCTTAGTTTTGACGGCAACGGGGATTATGTGACCTTCCCGGATCAACGGATTTATGGGAATTCTTTTACAGTTGAAGGATTTTTGAAGGTAGATGCTTTTCAGACCTGGATGAGATTTTTTGAATCATCGATCGCAGAGCAGAACCACAATATTTTTGTGGGTTTTAACGGCAAACGGATGAATTTCACTGCCTACACTAATAAGGGAGATATTAATGTCACTGAGGATTTCCCGATTTCTAAATGGGTTCATGTCGCGATTGTTTATGATCACAGTCAGAAAAAGGGACGGATTTATTGGGATGGTGTACTTAAGGCAGAAGGGGCTATGGATTTAAGTACTGTAGGCAACGTTGCACGTCCGAATAACTGGCTTGGAAAAAGCACGTGGAGACAGGACGGAGATTATAACGGTGGAATGAGAGACGTGAGGTTCTGGAGTAAAGCCAAGACCCAAAGTGATATTGTTCGAGAAATGAATGTCGACTTGACAGGCTCGGAGCCTAATCTGGCTTTAAACTATAAATTAGCGAATAGCAATGATGGGAATGTCGCTATTAATACTTCTGGTCTTCCCCTTAAGAACGGTACAATTACTGGGGCAACCTGGAAGCAGGACACAGGTTTTATGGGGAATACTACAACCGATAAAAACAAGTCGGTCTCACGATCCTTTAAAGTCCTCGATGTGGATGGAGATGACCTACAAGTATCAGCTACTTCCTCGAATACGCTCTTAATTCCGAATAATGGACTGAAAATAAGTGGAAGTGGTGAGCAACGAACTTTAGAAATAACACCCGCAGCGAATGCTTTTGGCACCAGTGTGATTTCAGTCAAAGTAAGTGATGGAACATTAAACAACACCTACACTTTTAATGTGACGGTAAACAATACGGGGGATGTAATCGTAACCGGAGTGTCTTTGGATAAACCATCACTGAGTTTAACGCAAGGAGAAGCAGGGGACACACTTAGTGCCGTAGTAACACCTGCTGATGCCACGAACAAAACAGTAAATTGGAGCTCTAGTGATGAAACTGTTGCAACCGTTGTAAACGGAGTGGTAACTCCAGTTGGCGTTGGAACAGCGATCATCACGGTAACGACTACTGATGGAAGTTTTACTGCTTCGTCTGTAGTAAATGTAAGTGCTCCAATCCCGCCGGTTGTGGACGTAACTGGAGTGAAGCTAGATCAGGAGACACTGGAATTAACAGCTGGAGAAGCTGATGGACTCCTAAAAGCAACAATAGAGCCTGCCAATGCAACGGATAAAGACGTGATCTGGAGCTCTAGCGATGAAACAGTCGCGACCGTTGTAAACGGAGTGGTAACTCCAATTGGCGTTGGAACAGCGATCATCACGGTAACGACTACTGATGGAAGTTTTACTGCTTCGTCTGTAGTAAATGTGAGTGCCCCAATCCCACCCGTTGTGGACGTAACTGGAGTGAAGCTAGATCAGGAGACACTGAATTTAACAGCTGGTGAAGCTAATGGAATTCTAAAAGCAACAATAGAGCCTGCCAATGCAACGGATAAAGACGTGATCTGGAGCTCTAGCGATGAGACAGTTGCGACCGTAGTAAACGGAGTGGTAACTCCGGTTGGAGAGGGTACCGCAGTTATTACGGTAACGACCAAAGATGGAAGTTTTAAGGCTTCAACCACAGTTAATGTAGCCGCTCCTAAGCCACCTAGCGTTATCGTAACTGGGGTGACTTTAGACCAGACAGAACTTAACTTAACGGTGGGTGAAGGCGACGGGAATCTACAAGTTACAGTAGCACCTGCTAATGCGACAAATAAAGGTGTAATCTGGAGCTCCAGCGATGAGACAGTAGCTAAGGTTGTTTATGGAGTAGTAACTCCGATTGGTGAGGGAACAGCCATCATTACGGTAACGACGAAAGATGGAAGTTATACGGCTTCTACAACCGTCACTGTGAAGGCTCCTGTTAAGCCAGTTACAGCACCAGGAATTCCAACATCTGTAACTGCAACTGCAGAGAATGGTCAAGCAATCATCACCTTTATACCGCCGGTGAACGATGGAGGCAGCGAAATCATAGGATATATTGTAACTGCTAATCCGGGAGGTTTGACGGTTACGGGAACTGGAAGTCCGCTGACAATCAGTGGTTTGACGAATGGAACAAGCTATACCTTCACGATACAGGCAATCAATAAAGCTGGCATCAGCGAATCCTCTGCTGAGTCCAATGCAATTGTTCCTAGCACTTCATCTGGTGGTGATGTTGTTGTTCCGTGGCAACCAACCCCATCAGCAACTCCGGCACCTGTGGTAAATGATGCTTCCATCCTAATCAATGGTAAAGCGGAAACAGTGGGAACCGCAACGAATGGTAAACGGAATGAGCAAACGTTAACCACCATTGTGTTAGATCAGAAGAAGCTAGAGGACAAGCTCGCCACTGAAGGTAAAGGTACGGTAGTTTCTATCGCTGCAAATAGTAAATCTGATGTTATAGTTGGCGAACTAAACGGACAAATGGTTAAAAATATGCAGGGTAATCAGGCAATTCTTGAGATCAAAACAGGAAATGCGACATTTACACTGCCTGCTCAGCAAATTAATATTGACGCTTTGAACGAACAAATCGGCAAGTCGGTAGCTTTGCAAGATATTAAGATACAGATTGAAATTAGCGCCCCTACAGCCGATAAAGTTAAAGCTTTAGAAGCAGCTGCGCAAAAAGGATCCTTTTCATTAGTTTCCGCGCCAGTTAATTTTACGGCCAGAGGTATCTACGGAGATAAGAGTATTGAACTTTCCCAATTCAATACGTATGTTAAACGTACCATAGCCATTCCTGAGGGGATGGACCCGAACAAGATTACAACTGGAGTGTATGTTGATTCCGAAGGTTCGGTACACCATGTACCTACTAAAGTGGTTGTAATTGATGGCAAATATTTTGCTACTATCAACAGCTTAAGCGGAGGTACTTACTCCGTAATCTGGCATCCGCTTGAATTTAGTGATGTGGCTAATCACTGGGCAAAAGAGGCAGTGAACGATATGGGCTCTCGATTAGTCATTGAGGGAACAGGTAATGGTCAATTTACTCCGGATCAAGCCATTACCCGTGCAGAGTTTGCGGCGATTGTTGTACGCGGTCTGGGACTTGAGATGGAACAAGCTGCAACACCATTCTCAGATGTAAAGACCACGGATTGGTATAACAGTGCGATCAACACAGCATTTGCTTATCAATTAATCAATGGTTTTGAAGATAGTATGTTCCGCCCTGATGAACATATTACCCGCGAACAAGCGATGTTAATTATCGCCAAAGCGATGAAAATTACAGCGCTACAGACTAAGCTTTCTGTTCAATCGGCTGACGTTTTGTTAGCTCCATTCACAGATAGTAGTGAGGTTTCTAACTGGGCGATCAGTGGAGTTACTGACACTTTGCAGGCAGGCATTATCATGGGAAGAAGCAGTAAAGGGCTTGCTCCAAAAGATGATATGACAAGAGCTGAGGTTGCAGAGATCGTGAAGCGGCTACTTGAAAAGTCGGATTTAATTTAATCTACTAAGCTCCAGAATTGTGATGAAGATAGAGGATTCGTTCAAAGAACATTGAACGAGTCCTCTTTTCTTTTTATGGTTAGCCAAGCAGGAGAATGGATAGTTATCCAGAAAAAATAACTTAGATCGTTTATACGATAATTAGAAAAGAGGCGAAATCTATGGAAATAAATCCAATCATTAATGATGTATTTCAGGCAGCAGAATCAGGCCAGGTAGAACGGCTGAAAGAAATCCTGGAAGCTCATTCGAACCTTGCGAATATGGAGAATAACGAAGGTCTTACACCGCTTGGTTATGCCGCGCATTTTGGTAAAGTGGAAGCTGTTCAGGTTTTGTTAGACTATGGTGCTGACATTGATGCAGTGTCACATTCCCAAATCAGCTATATTCCATCCAACACAGCATTACATGCGGCAATTGCTGGTGAGCGAAATATGGAGGTGATCCGGGTTCTTTTGCAACATCAGGCCAAGACCAATA
Organism: Paenibacillus sp. FSL F4-0097; assembly: GCF_038593125.1. NCBI lineage: Bacteria > Bacillati > Bacillota > Bacilli > Caryophanales > Paenibacillaceae > Paenibacillus > Paenibacillus sp. FSL F4-0097. The sequence continues at coordinate 3,968,873 of NZ_CP151965.1, read as the reverse complement.
TATTTGATAGTGATGGATATACTTCCTTACATTCTGCTGCTTTTCATACGGATAATGTAGAACTAATAGAGTTGTTAATCGAACATGGCGCCGACATTTCTGCTAAAATTAAAAGTGGTGAATCTGCATGGTCGGTTGCGATTAAGCAGAGTAATCATAATGTTGCAGAATTTCTCCGCGGAAAAGGAGTAGTCTTGAATGAAAATCACAGTGGATGATAAGAATGATTCAACGGTAGCTATAATCTCTGGGGAAGAGATCATTATCAATAATGTAAGGGATGCCTTAGACTTAATGATGAATGTGAAATACCAAGGATGCGATAAAATGCTTCTGAGGAAGGAACAGATTACGGATGATTTTTTCGAGCTAAAGTCTGGAATTGCTGGTGAGATTGCTCAAAAATATACAAACTATCAGATGAGAGTTGCTATCGTAGGAGAATTTACAAGCTATAACAGCAAAAGTCTGAATGATTTTATTTACGAATGCAATCAAGGCGATAAGATGTTGTTCAAAAGTACTGAAGCTGAGGCTTCAGCAGCCCTTCATTTATGCAAATCGTGGAGATGATCCAGAGAGGAGTTATATCATGGATGAAAGTAAAATCACATATGAATCGATCGATGCCTATATTTCCGGGTTTTCGCTTGAGGTTCAGGAAATCCTTAATACGTTAAGAAAGGTGATAAAAGAGGCGGCACCGGAAGCAGAGGAAAAAATAAGCTATCAGATGCCTACTTTTGCATTACACGGAAATTTGGTGCATTTCGCTGCTTATCCCAAGCATATTGGATTCTACCCCACACCAAGTGGAATTAATGCTTTTAAAGATGAATTATCAGGCTATAAAGGTGCTAAAGGTTCCGTTCAATTCCCCATTGATAAGCCTATGCCTTATGAATTAATTAGCAAGATTGTAACCTTCAGAGTCTCTGAGAATCTAAAAAAAGTTGAAGCAAAATAAGGCGTCTACTGGTATGAAATAGAGTTGTACGTCTGGCTAGGGCTGGAAGTGTGTATCCATTGTTGATCTTCTTCTTGAAGCTAGTGAACATTTGGATCCTCTTACGAGGCACTTCTTGCCTTTCTATCCTCATTGCGGACGTCGTACGAATGCCAGTATAATATCCTGGGCATAGTCCCCAAACCCACTTCCGAACAGATTTAATCCTCTTTTATTGAGTGCATCCTCCCGAATTTCAAAACGTACACGAATAGGTTCATTAAACGCCAGCTTTAAAGAGCTGATTGTAGTGGAAGATGAGAGAGAACCATTACAGCTGCTGCCCGATTTAGAGACACTCCATGTAGTAAGAGCTCCATATTCAGTTCCACTTCTCCAACGTTCAGGGGTCAGCTTCCCTTTGCGGTTACCGAAATCGGAGGGGCAAGTCCAAGTCCCGACTAACTGGTCATTGATGGATAAGCTGATATCACTGGCCCAATCCTCTCGGAACGAAGGGGCTTCTGAGCATACTTCTGCCGAAATGCGGATTTCATCCAACTCGACGCCTGGAGGCAGGGGGTTGGCAAAATAGTATTCGACATAACCCGCTTCCGCGAACCATAAGAGTGAGGCATCGACTCGTTCAGGCATGTAGAATGCTCTTGGATCATCCTGGGAGCCAATGACGCCACCATCTTTTCCGGCCATCCCACAGGACGGTTGTATGGAGCAGCGGGAGAACATGCCGATGGGCATATGTATTTCCTCGGTTTGATGCAGGCCATCCCCTAGTTTCGAAGGGAGATCGAGATGAATAGAGCGACAGGTAACCGCACAGATTTTTTCGCGATTTGCTCCTTGCGTAGACGAGATAAGATTAACCTGTTCTAATGTCTGCACATTGATAGATATGGTTGGCTGAGCTACACCTAACGTCTCAGCTAATTGACTGACACTCATAGGCTTTTCGCCAAGGGCTTCAAGAATGCGGACGCGGACGTCACCAGACAGTGCTTTAGCTACATCTAAAATGCGTGACGCGGGATAACGTATCGTTTCTTGTGAAATATCATTCATCATATTTGTTCCTTTTCGTTTAGGATGGGTTGAGGTTATTGTACAATGAAGAATGGATATTGTAAAATCATAATAAACATTGCGAAAATCATATACTGGTGCTAAAATGGGCTCAACTTCTTATTTTGAAAGGCTGTGCTCGCCAAATGACAACTTCTATATTAGCTTCTGAGACACTTGAGATTCCTCGATCTGAACACCCTCATCCACATTGGCAACGTCAGGAATGGATGAATTTGAATGGGCAATGGTCATTTAACTTTGATCCGAACAACGAAGGTATGAAGGCGTTATGGTACTCCAATCCTGAAATCGCTTACGATTCAATGATCACTGTACCTTTTTCTTGGGTAAGTCCCTTATCCGGAATTGGCTGCGATCAACAAGGAATCGGCTGGTATCGACGCACCGTGAATGGGCAGGCTATCGACCAACAAACACGATTGTTTTTACGTTTTGGGGCAGTAGATTATTCATGTGATGTGTGGATAAATGGAGAACATGTAGGTTCACATCAAGGTGGATATGGTTCATTTGAATTTGATGTTACACCTTACTGGGCAGCTAACAGTGAGAATAATATTGTCGTAAGAGCTGAGGATTCCGATCATGCTTATCAAGCGCGGGGCAAACAAGGATATGGAGAAATCCGTGGAATTTGGCAGCCAGTATGGCTTGAAGCACGCCCCGAAACTTATATGAAAGATGCAAAGTTTGTGACCAGTATAGATGGACAGGTGATTATAACTACAAGAATAAATTCGCATGAAACGGGTTCGGCAGATTTTACGCTGCAATTCGCTGATCATTCCGTTGTTCATACAGAGAAGCTGCAGCTTATAGCAGGGGAGAACGAATGTAAGCTGTCTATCGATATTCCCAATCCGCATTTGTGGAGTCCAGAAACTCCTTATTTATACGAAGGTGAACTGCAGCTTAGTGGATCGTTTGGTACAGATACAGTCAGCACTTATTTCGGAATTCGCGAAATTCAGACTGCCCGCTTTGACGATCGTGATTATCGGTGGATCACCTTAAATGGCAAGCCGATATATTTGAACGGCACTCTTGATCAGTCCTATCACAAGACAGGTTATTTCACCTATCCAACGGATGAAGACATGCGGGATGAAATTTATCTAATGAAACGTTTGGGACTAAACATGGTGCGAATTCATATCAAGCCCGAAGAACCCCGTAAGCTGTATTGGGCGGATAAGCTTGGCATTCTTGTTATGGAAGATATGCCTTGTTTCTGGGGTAATCCAGATGACAAAGCCAGAGCCTCCTATGAGAGTGAAGCCCTTGAGGTGATTGAACGAGATTATAATCATCCATCTATTTTTTCGTGGGTTATGTTCAATGAGACCTGGGGTTTGAAGACAGATGCTCAGAAGGCTGGCCTCACAAGTGATGTACAGCAGCAGAGTAGTTATCTTAAAGAGACACAGGAATGGGTGCGGGAGAAATATCGCTGGGCGAAGCAGCTTGATCCGACTAGAATTGTTGAGGATAACTCGCCTTGTAATTATGATCATGTGGAATCGGATATTAATACATGGCACTTTTACATTAATGGTTACGAGCAGCTGCAAGCCCACATGAATGAGGTTGTAGATAAAACATTCCCAGGGTCGGAGTTTAACTGTATTGGCGGCAACGTACAGTCTGATGCACCTCTAATGAACAGCGAATGCGGCAACGTGTGGGGGATCGAAGGTGGTGCAGGGGACAGTGATTTGGCATGGCATTACCGCTATATGATGAATGAATTCCGGCGGCATGATAAGCTATGTGGATTCGTATTTACAGAATTCCGTGATGTTACGAATGAGTTCAATGGTTATTACCGGCTAGACGGGAGCGATAAGGATTTTGGATATGGGGATTTTGTTCCCGGGATGACGATTGCGGATCTGCATTCCCCAGATTTTATCGTGATAGATGCTCCTCCATGCCAGACAGTAGAAGCAGGGCAGAGTGTTAAAGTACCTTTGCTAGGTTCCAGCTTCGCGGACAGCTATCACGGTCATAATTTGAAGCTGAAATGGGAACTGTGGTACGACAATTTGGGGATTCGGGTCACTGCGCAAAGTGGACATATGTCTGTGAAATGGGATAACTTTGGAAACACTATACTTCCTTCTTTGAACATTACAATGCCTGGTCAGGAGGCGGCTGCAATACTTGCTGTTTCTCTGATTAATGAGAAGGGTGAAGTGATCACGCGGAATTTCATTACTTTCGATGTAAGAGGCGGTAATAACACTGTATTGTTTAAAGGTGAAGGAGAATTTATAAAAATTCCAGTGGGAGCTTATACCGAACATAACTTTAAGCATCAATGGGATGCTATCCAAGGATCTAAGATTAATGGTGCTGGGCAAGGTCATTATGTATATGAGGTTACACTGCCAGATGCAGCAGATAAATCGATGATTGGTGAGATTGAGATCATGTTCGAAGCAAGTGCTAAACGATTGCTGGCGCGGCATGTTGAAGGTACGAAGCTTAATGATATGGGCCTTGATCTTATGCATGGGGCAGATGCGAGGGTGGAATATAATCCGAATACGTATTATATGACGGATGAAGAGCGTCATCCTTCCCGAGTGAACGTTCTGGTGGATGGGCAGCGGATTGGTTCTTTCTATTTACCGGATGATCCGGCTGATAGCAGAGGGATTTTGTCTTGGCATTATCAGCCAATAGCGAATAAGCTGGATGAGGCTGGATCTTACGGCTACCTATGCAAGGCAAGTGTACCGGGGCAGTTAGCAGCGAAGCTGGATCGCAATCGTGTTTTTCGTTTGGAGCTGCAAGCAGAGGACGGCGGGCTAGCTTTGTATGGCCGTAATGCAGGTCGTTATCCACTGGACTTGTTGATTCGTTATCGCTAAATAACCTCGATGTGCAAAAAAAAGCAATCCCAGCTAAGAAGCAGGGATTGCTTTTTTATCGGTACTGCAAGGTATTATTAAAGTTCTTTATCATTAATGCTGTTTAACCAGCTTTCAATCTCCCCAATGACCGAGCTAATGCAGCCATCTTCAAAAGGTGAAGTCAGGCCCGCAAGTTCAACTAGCTTGATAAAGGATTTGCTTCCTCCGGCTTGACATAACTCCAAATAATCACTCCAAGCGGATTTGAAATCTTCATTTGAGCGTTTCCAGAACTGGAAGGCACATAGCTGTGCTAGTGTATAGTCAATGTAATAGAACGGGGAAGCGAAGATATGGCCTTGCTTATGCCAAAATCCACCCTGTTCCAGATAAGTATTACCTTCATAATTGCGGTGCGGCAAATATTTTTTCTCGATTTCTCGCCATGCTTGCTTACGTTCAGCAGGGGTTGCTTCAGGATTGCTGTAAACAAAATGCTGGAATTCATCTACAGTAACTCCGTAAGGAATAAACTGAAGGCTATCTGCCAAATGATTGAAACGGTATTTGTCTGCATCCTCTTCAAAGAACAATTCCATCCATGGCCAAGCAAAAAACTCCATGCTCATGGAATGGATCTCACAGGCTTCATAAGTAGGAAAAGCATATTCGGGTACATTAATATTTCGGCTTTCATACACCTGGAAGGCATGCCCCACTTCATGGGTCAAGACATCAATATCCCCTGAGGTTCCATTGAAATTCGAGAAAATAAAAGGTGCCTGGTATTGGCTGAAGTAAGTACAATAGCCGCCGCCTTGCTTTCCTTTTTTACTTACTAAATCCACTAGATTGTTATCCAACATAAAAGTAAAGAATTCATCAGTTTCCGGAGAGAGCTCTTTGTACATCTTTGATCCGTTAGCTACAATCCAGTCAGGATCTCCTTTAGGAGTGGCGTTGCCAGTCTTGAAGCTGAAGTTCTCGTCATAAAATTTCAAGGCATCCAGGCCTAGACGTTCAGTCTGCCGTTTCTTAAGCTGTTGGGAGACGGGTACGATATGCTCCAGAACTTGTTTGCGGAAGTTGGCTACCATGTCGGCGTTATAATCGGTCCGCATCATCCGGTCATAACCTAGCTCCACAAAGTTGCTGTAACCAAGCTTTTTAGCAATGCGGTCACGGACTTTAACTAGCTCGTCATAGATTCGATCAAATTCACTTTCATGTTCAGACATAAAATCATATCTGGCTTGTGAAGCACGTTTACGCATATCACGGTCCGTGGACAATTCAAAAGGAGTAAGCTGAGTCAGTGTGCGTTCTTCGCCTTCGAATGGAATCTTAGCGGACGCGATAAGCTGAGCGTATTCTGTAGAGAGTTTGTTCTCCAATTGTAAATCTTCGATGATTTCTGGACTAAAAGTACGCAGAGCTACTTCTGCAAGCTGAAGCAACTGTGTGCCCCATTCTTGTTCGAATTCGGCTCTGTATTTGGAATTGACGAGTGCTTTGTAATAGTCCGTTATGTATTCCTGAACGATAGGCCCAATTTCGTCCATGAATTCCTGTTCAGCCTTGTAGAATTCATCTGTTGTATTGATCGAATGGCGAACGCTAACCAATGTCTGCAGCGTGTCAAACTCATTGCGAAGCTTGTTAATAGCGGTAACGGAAGCCTTTTGCACTTCTAATGGCTCGGTGTCATTGAGATCTTTAAGCAGGTTGTTAAAATCCAGTTTGAACTTCTCTACATCCGGGCGCTCATAGCGATAATCATTAAATTTCATTAACTATTCAACTTCCTTTCTATACCAGATAGTCTCTATTATATATTCTGAACAGCAATTTACGATAGACCTGTGTTAGCTGTTTTTGAATAAAAAAAGAACAAATGGACAAAAGTGTAAAAACTTGTTAGATGAAATACGGTTTGATATTATCTAAGAATATAGTAGAAATGCAATTTATGAGCGCATCCGTACAATGTAATGAAGCGAAAATAGGAGGCTCGATATAGATGAAACCCCGGATTACAGTAATAACACTAGGTGTGGACGATCTGGAGAGGGTTTTGATTTTTTACAAGGATGGATTAGGATTCCCGACCAAAGGGATCATTGGGAACGAATTTGAACATGGAGCAGTTGCCTTTCAACAGCTTATCTATTACTTAGCCTTTATTTAACCCGCATTCGCTGAATACGGGTTATCTCTGTTTATATATGAATATTTGTATTTTTCCACTTTACACCATACATCCTTCCTCCCTCTTTTTTTGCAGCAGCAGCACAAATGTCGACAAACTTAATATATCATGATATATTATTATGTATAAGATGAAAAAATTAGAGTCAGGAGATAACGAAAGTCATGAGTGAGACAACATCATCCAAACCGATGTATGAAAAAATATTTGATGAAGTGAAGCAGCTTATCGTTAATAAATCCTATGGACAAGGGGAACGGGTTCCCTCTGAGAAAGAACTGGCTGAAGCCTATAATGTTAGTCGGATTACGAGTAAAAAAGCTCTGGAAATGCTCGCCGCGGAACAATTAATTGTGAGAAAACCGGGGAGAGGTTCATTTGTGGCTGATCCAGCAGTCGATTACATGGAATCAGCGATATCTCCGGGGACGGTCTCCGACGGAACTGTTTTCAATTCCTTTAACCATGAGGAAAAGACGATCGGTCTGGTTATTACCGACTTTGGCAACAGCTATGGCACAGGCTTGATTTATGGCATGGAGCAGGCTTCACGTGATAATGATTGTTTTCTGGTTTTAAGAAGAACCTTTGGGGTCCCGGAGAACGAAGAGAAGTCTATTCAGAAGTTGCTCAGCTTAGGTGTAGATGGTCTGATCATTTTTCCGGCTCAAGGCGAATTTTTTAATGCTGAGATTCTAAAATTGGTGATAGGGCGCTTCCCGCTAGTTCTGGTAGATCGCCATTTAAAAGGAGTGGCAGCAGCATCGATTAGTACTGATAATATGCAGGCTGCACTCAAAGGTACGGAGTATTTATTTGATCTCGGGCATACTCACATCTCCTTTCTCTCTCCACCTCCAGCGGATACCACAGCTCTTGAAGAGCGGGTAGAAGGATTTATTCAAGCGCATGCGGAGCGGGGGATAGCTGTAGACAAGGGATTGTGGGTCAGCGATTTGACCTCAACACTACCGGATTCCTTCAACGATGAGAATATTGAACATGACATTTCACGGCTTATTTCTCATTTGCAAAAGAATCCAACAATAACAGCGCTTTTTGCTGTGGAATATAATATTGCGCTGCTGGCTAGAACTGCGGTCCAACGACTTGGGCTACGGATTCCAGAAGATATTTCGATCATTTGCTTTGATAGTCCGCCAACTCCACTCGGTTCGGGTTATGCATTTACCCATTTACGGCAAAATGAAGAAGAGATGGGGCGACTCGCAGTAGAAAATGTATTGCGAATTATGAACGGGCAAAGTGTGTCCAATAAGATAATGCTGGAAGCTGAGTTGATTTCTGGTGAATCAACAAGCTCTGCTAAACAATCCGTCTCTAAATAGAAATTTGGGTTATTATCCAAATTAAACATATATTAGTTGTTATGAAAACCTATCTTTATGGATGGGTTTTTTTATTTATTTTAGAAATATATTTATCTTTATAGATGTATTGATATATCATTATAATAAATAAACATATTGACATACCAATTACATGACAATATACTAATCAATGAAAGCGCTTCAAAGCTCAAAAGAAAAAGGGGGTATTATAACTGAAAGCAACTAGAGAAATACCCGAGTCGATGCAAAAACTGGCATCTAGCGTAAAAGCACAGCTGAGTGATCGTCCGAAATTAGCCGACATGTTCGAGAAATGTATGGCTAACACCTGGAACACAACCTTAAAACGAATGCCAAACGGAAGCACTTTTGTTATTACCGGGGATATTCCAGCGATGTGGCTACGGGATTCCGCCGCACAGGTCAGACCTTTCCTAATCCTTGCCTCCGAAGATGAAGAAATTGCAGACATGATTGAGGGACTTGTACGTAGACAATTTACTTACATCCAGCTTGATCCTTATGCTAACGCATTCAATGAAGAAGAAAGTGGGCATGGTCACCAAGAGGATCTGACAGAGATGAGCCCGGGAGTCTGGGAAAGAAAATATGAAATTGATTCGTTATGTTATCCAATCCAACTGAGTTATCTGCTCTGGAAGAATTCGGGTCGCACCAGTCAGTTTAATGAGTCATTTGTAACGGGCGTAGAAAGAATCATAACATTATGGACTACCGAACAGAACCATGAGCGCGATTCAAAATATCTTTTTCAACGGATGAACTGTCCGCCCACGGATACGTTAGCTCGAGAAGGCAAAGGGACGTTGACGGCTTATACCGGAATGACTTGGTCTGGATTTCGTCCTAGTGACGATGCCTGTGAATATGGGTATTTGGTTCCAGCAAATATGTTCGCTGTGGTTGTTTTACGATATGTGTGTGAAATTGCCCGTGAGATTTTAGGTGATCAGGAGTTGGAAAAGAAAGCTAGGAAACTATCTGACCAGCTTAATAAGGGAATAAGTGAGTATGGAATTGTAGAACATCCAGAGTATGGGGCGGTCTATGCCTATGAAGTAGATGGTCTGGGACAGGTGAATATTATGGATGATGCAAATGTACCGAGTCTTCTCTCTATTCCCTATTTGGGTTATGTGAGTGCTGATGATCCTATCTATAAGAATACCCGTGAACTTATTTTAAGTAGCACTAATCCCTATTTTTTCGCAGGAAAAGAGGCTGCTGGCATTGGAAGTCCGCATACGCCAAATCGGTATATCTGGCCCATAGCTTTAGCGATACAGGGAATGACATCTGTCAGCATAGAGGAACAGGAGGTCTTACTTCATCTGCTGGAGAAGACGGATGCTGGAACTGGATTTATGCATGAAGGGTTTCATGTGGATAATCCTGATGAATTTACACGTCCATGGTTCTCTTGGGCAAACATGATGTTCTGTGAGCTTGTACTCATGCGCTGTGGTAGGCAAATTAAGCGCGGTTGAGACCAACAAGGTTTTTATAATCGACTCTAAAGGGGATAGAGAACATGAAAAAATGGCTGGTTACCTCCATTGTTTTGGTAATGACTACTACACTTGCTGCGGGCTGCGGTGGTAATAACGGATCTGCGGACAAAGAGACCGGAAACACAAGCAAAGCTGGGAGCAGTACCGGGAAAAAGACAGAGCTTACCTTCTGGGGAGATTGGGGCGGTGAGGGGCAGAAGCAATTCGAGACCATGGTGGATGCTTTTAATAAATCGCAGGATAAAATTCACGTAAAATATGTGCTGCAACAGGATATGATTACCAAATTCCTAACTTCTGCGACCAATGGTGGCACTCCCGATGTACTGTTTTGGGACCGTTGGAGAACTTCGCTGTATGCTCCGAAAAATGTACTGCATCCGGTAGATGAATACTTAACGCGTGACGGCATTTCCGAAGATGATTTTTACAGCGAATCGCTACGGGAGCTTTCATACGATGACAAATTATATTGGCTGCCGCTTACGGTAGATGCACGTGCTCTTTTCTATAATAAGAAGCTGCTCGCAGAGGCTGGACTTCAGCCTCCAACAACTTGGGATGAACTAGAGGCAGCGGCTACGAAGCTAACCAAATGGAATGGAAATAAATTGGAGACCGCAGGTTTTTCTATGGGAGATTTGGGACTTTTTAATATGTATCTCCAACAGGCTGGCGGCACCATGCTTACAGAAGATGGAAAGACCAATTTTAATAATGAGCAGGGCAAGCAAGTGCTTGAGTTCTGGGATCGTCTGATGAACAAGGATAAGGTATATAAAGTAGGGTTCGAACTTGGACTTGGTGAAGGGCAAGATGCTTTTGTCACAGGTAAAGTGGCTATGCTGTATTCCGGTCCGTGGATGCTCAGCACCTATAACAAATATGGTAAAGATCTGGATTATGGGATCGTTCCTCCTCCGGCCGGACCAAATGGTGATAAAGGCAGTGTCATGGGTGGATTTGGTCTAGTGATTCCAGAAGGCTCCAAACATAAAGAAGAGGCATGGGAGTTCATCAAATGGTGGACAGCGAACAAGGATAACGCGTTGCTCTGGGCTAAGACGAGTCTAAATCTGCCGGGTTATAAGCCATCGATGGAAGATCCATTTTTCAAGGATGATCCAAAGTGGCAGCCGTTTCTGGAAACGCTGGAGTTCGCTAAGGTTCGTCCGAACCACCCTGGTTATTCCGTGATGGAGACTGATGCTTTGGCCCCTAATTTGCAGCTTAACCAGCAAAACAAGATGAGCATTGATGAGACCTTAAAGAAATCACAAGAAGAGGGCGACAAAATGCTGAAGGATAATGAAGTAGTGAAGTAATAAGTAAGACATTTGAAGTGAAGGGGGGTTTCGCCTCCCTTTTGCTTAGGAGGGGGTAGCTGAAATGGCTTCCATCAGAAAGCTAGAGAAACATCAGGCGCGGACGGCTTATCTGTTTATTACACCCACGGTATTGCTGTTTACAGTTTTCACGGTCATCCCCGTGGTAATGGCGCTATATTTAAGCTTTACCAACTACGATGTACTTAGTAGAAACGATTGGATCGGTTTTGATAACTATCGCCGTTTGATAGAGGACAGTTTGTTATGGAAAACATTCCGAAATGTATTTCTGTATTCCATCATTTTCGTTCCATTTAATATTCTGATTTCGCTTCTCCTCGGGATTCTACTTAGTCGATCCTGGCGTGGGGTAAAGTTGTTCCGCACACTGAATTATCTGCCTACCCTTACATCCGCTGTTGCTGCAGCTACGGTATGGATCTGGCTTTTGCATCCTGAATTTGGTTTGGTTAACGGATTGTTGTCTTATGTTGGGATTACAGGTCCGGCTTGGTTATCCGAGACACGAACAGCGATGTTGTCCATTATTATGCTTACCCTCTGGCAGTCAGTAGGTTCTAATATGATTATCTACTTGGCAGGTCTGCAAGGCGTGCCTGACTATTTGTACGAATCTGCACGGCTGGACGGTGCTAATAAGCTGGCTTGTTTCCGGTTTATTACTTGGCCGCAGCTGCGACCAACGACCTTTCTTGTCAGTACGATGTCAATCATTGGTGCGTTGCAGTTGTTCGACCAAGCTTTTGTGCTGACGCAGGGGGGTCCGGCGAATATGACAAAGACCCCGGTTTATCTGATCTATCAGCAGGGCTTTAATCAATTGCAAATGGGGTATGCGTCTGCACAAGCATTTGTGCTTGCTGTGGCGATTCTCATATTCTCACTTATAAACATGCGGATCACAAAGGCGGAGGAGTCCATTGTATAAGCCGGGCTTGCCATGCAGAAGGGGGATAGAGGTATGGATACTAGCGGAAGTTCGTTATTAAAAAGAAGCTTAAGTAAAACTATCTATTATATAGTGTGCATTGTTATTGCCATCGTAATGTTTCTACCTTTTTATTGGAGTGTTCTTACATCCTTGAAGCCTGACGAAGAGATATTCGCCATGCCCATCCGGTGGTTTCCTTCACATTTGACCTTAGAACACTATCGTAAGGCATTTACTACGGTTCCGTTTGCGCTCTATTTCTGGAATTCGCTTGTACTTGCAGTAGCGGGTGTGCTGGCGAATCTGTTCTTTGGTTCCATCAGTGGATACGCGTTTGCAAAGTTGAATTTTAAGCTCAATAAGCCAATATTCCGAGTGCTGCTTGCGGCGATGATGATACCAGGCATTGTGACGATGATCCCCACGGTTTATGTTATGCGCCATATTCCTCTTTTTGGAGGCAATGATATTTTTGGTAGCGGGGGTAACGGGCTGATGAACTCATTCTGGGGGATTATTCTTCCGGGCGCTTCAGGAACCTTTGCTGTGTTCTTTATGCGGCAATTCTTTCTCACCTTGCCTAGTGACATGATGGAAATGGCCCGGATCGAAGGCTGTGGAGAGTTTAAAATATTTTGGCGGATTTATTTGCCGTTGACTAAACCAGCGTTGGCTACTTTAAGTATCTTTACCTTCCAAGCGGGCTGGAACAGTTTCTTATGGCCAATGATTGTGCTGAATGATCCCAACAAAGCAACGATTCAAATGGGACTTCAAGCTTTTTCTTATAATTTTCAAACAGACTACGGTCCAATGATGGCTGGTGCGCTAGTAGCAATCTTGCCGATATTGGTGTTGTTTTTAGCGCTTCAGCGTTATTTTGTACAGGGAATAGCCTTTAGTGGTATTAAGGGTTAATGCAACAAAAATCGAACCAGGGAGAGAGTCTATATGAACCAATTGGAGATAGGGATTTGGGAGGCACGGGCGAATCAAGCACAAGCTGCATTGGATTCATTATTCTGGAATGAAGCGATCAAAATGTACAATATAGAAACACCTTGTCCAAATGGAGAATGCAACACGATTTTTCATTATTGGTGGATGGCTCATGCTGTGGATGTATTGGTAGATGGACTACAGCGGACTAGAGAGAACTGGTATGCCGAAAGGCTTTCCGCACTTCATGAAGGTCTGCTTCAGCGAAATGGTGGAGTATGGCCAAATGAGTTGTATGATGATATGGAATGGATGGCTCTCGCGTGGCTTCGTGCATATCAAGCAACAGGAGTGGAAGGTTATAAAGATACAGCCCTTCTTTTATGGAATGACATTCAGACAGGCTGGAACGAGCATATGGGCGGTGGGATTGCTTGGCAGAAGTCACAGTTGGATTATAAAAATACACCAGCCAACGCACCGGCAGCTATACTTGCGGCACGGTTGTATCAAGCTTTTGGTGAAGCTAGCAATCTTGAATGGGCGTTAAAAATATACAGATGGCAAAAAGAGCATCTGGTAGATCCGGCAACGGGTTTTGTATGGGATGGCATGAATCGCACTGGCAATGGCCAGATCGATAAGGATTGGAAATACTCCTACAATCAAGGCGTCTTCATTGGCGCAGCAGTTGAACTGTACCGTATTACTAAAGAGCAAGAATATTTAGAGGATGCTCACCTAACCTTTGCCGCCGCAGCCCATGAACTTGCTGACTCTCAGGGAGGTGTGCTGCCAGATGAAGGGAATGGTGATGCGGGACTGTTTAAAGGGATCCTGATTCGCTATACAGCTGAATGGGTTAAAGCTGATTCTGCAGCAGTTGATGCTGTTGATTTCCTGCGTGCGAATGCAGAATGTCTCTGGGAACAAGGAAAGTCAGAGGACACAGTGTTGTTTGGCACAGATTGGACTTCGTCCTCTGCTGTTGTAATTCAGCTCAGCTCCCAGCTTAGTGCGATCAAGCTGCTGGAGAAGATGGCTGAATTAACTAAGGAACAGGTTTGAGGTGAGTTCTTAATGACACAAGCAAAGGAAGCCATAGAAGCGGTCAGTTGGCAGGAAAAGTCCGAGTGGTTCCAACAATGTCTACTACGTAATTATTATAATGCTGAGACTGGGATCATGAACCAATGGTATCCCAGAGAGTACAACGTTGCGGGGGAAAACTTTTATTATTGGTGGCAGGCTCATGTCATTGATATTTTAGTAGATGGTTATGAGCGTAGTGGAGATCCTATGTATTCCTTGAGAATTAAGGAGCTAAGTCAAAGTCTGCAAGCTTATAACGGGGGGACTTTCAGGCATAATTACTATGATGATATGGAATGGACAGCATTGGCGTTGCTGCGTGCTTATCGGGTTACAGGACATGAAGCCTATTTAAGTGCTGTGCTTGATCTATGGGAGGATATTAAGACGGCTTGGAATGAACAGTTGGGTGGAGGTCTGGCGTGGAAGAAGGATCAGCTCGATTATAAAAACACTCCTGCCAATGCACCTGCCGTTATCCTTGCAGCCCGGTTATATGAACTTTTTCATAAGCAAGAGGATCTGGAGTGGGCACTCCGTATCTATGAATGGAACAAGACATATTTAGTGGATTCTGCGACTGGTTTTGTGTGGGATGGGATGAATAGACGCGGGGATGGCCAGATCGATTACGATTGGGAGTTTACGTACTGTCAGGGAGTGTTTCTAGGCGCTGGCCTAGAGCTTTACAAGAATACGGGTAATGTTCATTACTTAGAAGATGCGAATCGAACGGCTAATACTTGTATTGATCGGTTATGTGATCCGGTTAATCTGATACTGCCTGATGAAGGCATTGATGATACGGGTTTGTTCAAGGGTATTCTGATTCGTTATTTGGTTCAGCTCTGTAAAGAATCTCCTGAAAATATCCGTATTCGTGAGGTCGTATTGGCCAATGCAATGCAGTTATGGGAAAAAGGTCTGGATAAACAACTGGGTCTGTGCAGTTCATCGTGGGAAGTGAAACCGGAGCTTCCGGTTCAGCTGAGCATTCAACTCAGCGGCTTGATGCTGCTGGAGGGTGCGGCGGCACTGGCGAACGAGTAGCATATAAAATATAAAGACACCTCAAGAGAGGTGTCTTTTTGTTGTGTGCGCCCAGCATGGGCGCTATCTATAGGGTTGAAGTCCCGAATGGCGAAGGCAGTAGTAGCCATTAGCTTAAGGCAAGGGTGTCCACCGCGAGGTGGAATCTGAAGGAAGCCAGCGGCAAATCTCCGGTCTGAGGAATACGAACTTCATACAAGGCTAACGTAGGCTGGATGAGGTTGCACAACAAACCAAAGTCCATACTGCCAAAGGCGTACGAGAGTAAATGAAGCAGATAGATGGAGGGGAAGATAGCGTTCTTACCTGGGGAGATCTGTGTGATAGGCGAGTATACTTCGTAACCCTACTTGTGAGAGTAGGCTGAGTGCACAGAAGTCAGCAGACGCCATAGTACGCAAGCTGTTGCAACAGCTGCGGAAGGGCTGAACATGGAATAGGATTTATACATCCAGGCGTTCAAGATGAGCGATGAATGCAGAAAAAAAAATCCGAAAGGACCTGACTGAAGAAGGAAACGGTGAATCCCGTGGGGGACTTCAGCAGGGCGGAGTTCATCTTTGGCACAAATGGAAGGTATAAATCACGTAAAGAGAGGTTAAAAAAAAAATGTTGGAGCAACTGCTATCACGGGAAAATCTTCTGCAAGCCTTAAAGCGTGTTGAAGCGAATAAAGGAAGTCATGGCGTAGATGGGATGTCCGTAAAATCCTTACGAGAACACATCGTACAAAACTGGCAGACCTTGCGGCATGCCATAGAAGAAGGAACCTATGAACCGAGCCCCGTGCGCCGAGTCGAAATCCCGAAACCCGGTGGCGGAGGTGTTAGGTTACTAGGAATACCTACCGTGACAGATCGAATGATCCAACAAGCAATCGCGCAGGTGTTAACTCCATTGTTTGATCCAGAGTTTTCCGACCATAGCTATGGATTCCGTCCGAAAAGACGAGGGCATGATGCGGTGAGGAAAGCTCGAACCTTTATGAAAGAAGGCTATCGATTCGTAGTCGACCTAGACTTGGAGAAATTCTTTGATCGCGTCAACCATGACCGACTGATGATGAAGATTTCGGAGAAAGTGGAGGACAAGAAAGTTCTCCTGCTTATCCGCAAATATCTTCAGTCAGGTGTGATGGAGAACGGGTTAGTAACCCCGACAACGGAAGGTGCCCCGCAAGGCGGTCCACTGAGTCCGTTATTATCTAACATTGTCCTAGATGAGCTCGACAAAGAACTCGAGAAACGTGGGCACCGCTTCGTTCGTTATGCGGATGATTGCAATATTTACGTGAAAACGCTAAGAGCAGGAGAGAGAGTCAAGACAACGGTCACCCGATTCATCGAGACGAGGCTAAAGCTGAAGGTGAACCAAGTAAAGAGCGCGGTAGACCGTCCCTGGAAACGAAAGTTTCTAGGATTTAGTTTTAGTGTGGACAAAGAACCAAAGGTGAGAATTGCGAAGCAATCCTTACAGAGAGTCAAGGTTCGAATACAGGAGATATCCTCTCGAAAGAGATCGATGAAGATGGAAGAGCGAATCAAGGAACTAAACCACTACCTCATGGGATGGTGCGGTTATTTCTCGCTGGCGGATACCCCAAGTACCTTTCGAGATATGGATAAATGGATACGAAGAAGGCTACGAATGTGCCTCTGGAAGCAGTGGAAGACCCCTAGAACCAAAGTCAAAAGACTTATATCCTTAGGGGTACCTAAGGATAAAGCCTATGAGTGGGGAAATACCCGAAAAGGGTATTGGCGAATTGCAGGGAGTCCAATTCTACAACATGTATTGAATAACCAATATTGGGAAGCCAATGGATTAAAGAGTGTATTGGACAGATACAACTCCTTACGGAATATTTCATGAACCGCCGTATATCGAACGGTACGTACGGTGGTGTGAGAGGTCGGGGGCTAGCCGCCCCCTCCTACTCGATTTGAATAACTATCTACAATTAGAAGATTCGATGCTTCCAGCCATTTAATTTAGCGATAGCCTCAATATAATAGTAGTCTCCATAGATCAGGGATACATCAATGAAGGAATCGCCACTGCCAGTTCCGTGCAATAAAATCGCTTCATGCTCCGGCTGCTCCCAGGTTGCGTAATTTTCAGTCAGTGAGCGCAGAATTCGCTCCGCTGCATTTGCATATAGACTTTTTTCGCCTAATGGTACGATATCTGCAAGCTCTAATAATCCTGAAGCGGCTATAGAGGCTGCAGAGCTATCTCGAAACATCCGTGTGTCATCCTCTAGGCGGAAATCCCAAAAAGGGACTTGATCCTCGGGTAAAGCAGAGATGAAATAATGTGCGATCCGTTTAGCAGTGTTCAGGAAACGTTCATCTCCAGTGTGGCGATAAGTATTGATGAAGCCGTACAGTCCCCAAGCCGTTCCACGGCTCCAAGAGGATTCAGCCGAGTAGCCTTGACCGCCAAAATTCTCAATATAAGCACCTGTCTCTGCATCAAAAGAAATAATATGTTTGGTGGATCCATCCTCACGTATGCCATATTGCATCGTCGTCTCGGCGTGGTTAATTGCAATATGCTTATAGCGGGGATCACCTGTCACTTTGCTGGCCCAGAACAGCAGGGAGATATTTAACATACAGTCGATAATTACCCAGCCGTATTTATCTTCATTCCATGCGCGGATGAATTTACCTACAGGATTATAGCGGGCAGCGAGGAAATTCGCCGCTTCAATTCCTCTGCGCAGGGCATCTTCGTCACCTGTAATTGTATGTTTGATTACAGCTGTCGGTAGGAATTGGAATCCCACATCGTGATGCATCTCAACCGTTGGTTTAATAAACCATTCCTCCAAGGTACCGTCCCAATGCCAAGCGGCCTCCTTGTAAAGGTCTTTTCCGGTCATATCATGCATGATCCAGAGGAGTCCAGGCCAGAACCCTGTAGTCCACCAGTCTGAACCAATATCATCAAATTTGCCATCTTTTCCGGCGAAATGCGGGCACTTATCACCGATCTGCTCTATCATACGTTCTACTTTTGTATCGAGTCTACCCATGATCTCTTGCCAATAAGGGTTTGTCATTGTTACTGCCTCCAGTGTATTTAGGATGTTATGAGTATAGCTTTCTAAAGCTCAGGAAAGTTGTGTTTTGATATAAGGAAATGTTTGATTATTGTCATGTTGTAACAGGCTTTTAATCTATAACTGACAAAATACAAACATTTCTGCATAACACATTAAAACTTTATCGGTGTTAGAAGCGATACAATCTAAATGAACAGGAGGATGGTAAAGTGGATGATTTACAAGTATATAAAGCACCTAAAGATTTCCCGGGACGTGAGGATTATAAGGTCAGAGTACGGCAGCCTGAAGGAGAATGGCATAGCTTGTTTATTTACGAGGTTAAGGTAGATATGCATGAGGTACGTCCTGCATCCATGGCTTATTTTGATCTGGAAGGTACAGTAGAAGTTGAAGTCACCTGTCTTTATACGGAGATTGATTGTGTGAACATTGCTCCGGCTTCGCGAGGGATCACTTACGAACATCATGGAAATACCATTTTGTTTAAACTAACGGGTCCGCAAAAGTTATCGATTGAGATCAACGGTGATATTTTTCGGAATCTGCATTTATTTACTAACCCTAAGGAGAAGGATGCCCCTCAACCAGAGGATGCTAATGTCTTAGTAGTCCAACCGGGTATACACCGGAAACCTGATCTTTTACGTCTGCTGGATAATACCGCTGCTGATCCTCGTGAAAAGAGGAAGGTGCTTTATTTCGCTCCGGGCACACATTATATAGAAGAAACAGTATTGCCGGTCCCTTCGGAAACCACGGTGTATCTTGCCGGAGGTTCAGTGCTTGTAGGTTCCTTGGTATGCGAGGGAGTTCATGATGTATCCATTCGTGGTCGCGGTGTAATTTATCTTGCGGATTTTCATCGATTCTCGGCCTTTCGAGGGATACGAATTGTTTTTTCACGATCTATAAATGTGGAAGGTATTACCGTGATTGATCCGCCACATTATAGCATTTTCATCGGGCAGTCTGAGCAGATTGTGATTGATAATTTCAAATCGTTTAGCACTCGCGGTTGGTCTGATGGCATTGATATCATGTCTAGTTCTGAGATTAGAATCCGGGATGTTTTTATGCGTAATTCTGATGATTGTATTGCTATCTATGGCTCAAGATGGGATTTTTATGGGGATACCCGCAATATTAGCGTTCGTGATTCTATTCTGTGGGCGGATGTTGCTCATCCATTGATGATTGGCACTCATGGTGACCATGAACGGAATGGTGACGTAATTGAGTCTATTGTTTTTGCGAATATTGATATCTTGAATCATCACGAACCGCAAGAGAATTATTGGGGGGCACTGGCGATTAATGCCGGGGATCGAAATAAGGTATGTAATGTTCTATATGAGAATATACGTGTGGAACGTATTGAGCAGGGGCAGCTAATTGATGTGCGAGTGGTCTATAACAAGGACTACAATCCAGAGCCGGGGACAAGCATCCGGGACATTACATTTCGAGACATCAGCTATAGCGGGACGGCCAACCCTTCACGAATTTATGGATATGACGAAGAGAGAGCTGTTGAAAATGTGACCTTTGTCAATTTAAGGTTCAATGGTGAACTGATGGACGCCCCCCGCCCAGAGCTGATAGATATTAATCATTTTGCTAAAAATATACTCTTCGTTACTGAAAAAAATACGGTTGTGTAGATTAGATCTAATTACTTTTTCTATATTTTAATGGAGTCGTCCCTAGGACTCTTTTGAACAGTTGATTGAAATAAGAGGCATTTGGAAAACCAACAGTGATTCCGATTTGCTCCACAGGCAGGTCTGTCGTTCCTAACAAGCGGCAGGCCTGTTTGATCCGGCGGGCAGTCAGATAATCAACAAGCCTTCCTCCGGTTTCCTGATGAAAGATTCTGGAGATATAGGATTTGGACAAGTGAATCTCCTCAGCCAACTGATTCAGATTAACCTCCTCATGATAATGCTCTTCGATAAAACTCATGATTTTCTCAGAATAGCGCAAGGTTCGCCGTTCTCCTGATTGGAATACATGCTGATCTTCAGTTCCTATACTGCTCAATAATTGAAGAATTAACAGTGAAATGTCTTCGGTATCCTCAGTCAGACTGACTTTTTTATTGTGATTATAATGCTCCAGAATCCACTCCACAGACTCAACGTGGTCCTTAAGATCAAAGGCACAATGTGTATTTTTTCCTTGCCAAAGCGCTGTGAATAAAGCCTTTCTTTTCGCAAAACCCTCCAGCAGGTGCTCAGCAACATGTGGATCAATGTAGAAGATGGTTCGTTCAAAAGGACACTCGGGAGAAACCTCAGAATAGATCCGGTGCAGCTGATAGGGCTGGAAAAAGAATAACATTCCCCTGCGAATATCGTACATCTGCTGATTCACAACAACGTTTCCCTGTCCGCCATACACGAACATGACTTCGCAGCATTGATGCCAGTGATAATAACCTTTGTAATAGTCGTCGGTATATATTTTATAATCCCAAATCAAGGTCTTGTGTTCTTCAAAAACAACAGGTTCGAACAACTGCTTCATAGGCCCTCCAAGATGACAAAATATAAACATTTTCTTATATCCCATTATAACTTTAATTATTATGAAAGCGATACAATAAATACGTTAAACTATGAAAAATCCGGTAGTGGAGGGTAACATTATGAAGCGAAAAATTGTTAATCCGGTGTTGGCAGGTTTTCATCCAGATCCGTCTTTTATTAGAGTAGGGGATGATTATTATATCGCAACATCTACTTTTGAATGGTTTCCAGGTGTAGAAATCCATCATTCCAAGGATCTAGTCCATTGGTATTCCATTTCACGTGTTCTGACAGAAGCCTCACAAGTAGATCTGCGTGGTAACGTAAGTTCTGGTTCCATTTGGGCACCAGCGCTTTCTTATGATCAAGGCGTGTTCTATCTGCTATTTACAGATGTGAAATCTCGCAAAAGTGTATATAAAGATCTGCATAACTATTTAATTACAGCGACTGATATCATGGGTCCGTGGAGTGAGCCGGTTAGACTTAATGGCAGCGGGTTTGATCCATTTTTGTTCCATGATCTGGACGGGACCAAATGGCTGCTTAATATGCGTTGGGATTTCCGTAAAAATCACAATAACTTCTCTGGCATCATTATGCAGGAATATGACCCGGAGACTGGCAAATTAACGGGACCTATCCATGAAATTTATAAAGGGACACCTATCGGAGTGACCGAAGGTCCGCAATTGTACCAGAAGGATGGGTACTATTACTTACTGACAGCTGAAGGGGGCACCGGCATCAACCATATGGTTACCTTAGCTAGAAGCCGAAGCCTCACAGGTCCTTATGAGACTGATCCGGATTTCCCGATTATGACCACGGCGCATGATCTGACCTACCCGTTTCAGCAAGCAGGTCATGGATCGCTCGTAGAGACTCAGAATGGGGACTGGTACATGGCACATTTATGCACACGTCCGATTCCGGGAACGTCAACGATGAATCCGTTAGGCCGGGAAACTGCTATTCAACGCTGTGAATGGACAGAGGATGGCTGGTTGCGATTGGCTCACGGAGGGAAGCTGCCTGCATTGGAGACAATGGCTCCTGAACTGCCTATATTCACTTTTGAGGAGCTGCCAAACAGAGATGATTTTGATGGAGAGGTTCTTGGATTTCCATACCAAAGCTTGCGTGTGCCCTTTGATGAATCTTGGGTTAGCTTGAAGGAACGCCCAGGGTTTCTTCGTCTGCGCGGTAGAGAGTCGTTAGCTTCACTGCATGATCAGAGCTTAATTGCCCGGCCGATTCAACATTTTGAATGCTCAGCTACAACCTGTCTGGAATTCGAGCCGGATAGCTTCCTGCAAATGGCTGGACTAGTCCTCTATTATGATGACAGTGATTACTATTATTTGCGTGTTACCGCAGATGAGATCCGTGGAACTAGTTTGGGCGTTGTGCTGTGTAGAGGTGGCAAATACGATGAGATTTCCTCTATGCAGCTATCTGTGAAGAATTGGGATCGTTATTATCTAAAGGCGGAAATTCATGGACGTGATCTGTTGTTTTATGCCTCTCCAGATGGGGTGAATTGGACAGCTGTCTGTACTCCCTTAGATTTTGGCACGCTTTCGGATGAATATGGCGGTAAGCTCGGCTTTACCGGTTCCTATGTCGGGGTATGTGCTCAGGATTTGGATCAGCAAGCGAAGCCGGCTTATTTTGACTATTTTGAATATAAAGCTTTATAGGTGTTCAAAAAAACCATAACATTCTTCATATTCTATTTTAGGATAAAATGTTAATTTTTACTTATCTTACATAGAAAGGGATGTTTGTGATTTTGAAAAAGACTTATAAAGTCGTATTAACCTGCACACTCTTGCTGAATCTGGCCCTGTCCTCTGCTGCAATGGCCGCACCCATCGACGTCGACGTGAGTAATTTGAAAGAAGTCCAAACTTCTGGACCGGAAAAGGCTTGGGTTGGAGAATGGAAAGGCGACGATACGATTATTGTGGACACACAAGGAAATGTTACTACTGTTGGAGAACTCAAAGAGTCTTCAAGCTTTGTGCCCCCAGCAGATGACAACCTTATAAATAATGAATTGTTGGCACCGGAGCTAATAACACCTACTTTTGAACCTGATTCTCCGCAAGCAACCCTATCTTCCGCTTATGGTCATGCATGGCCGTATACAGCCGAAAATAGCTATGGAATTAACTGTTATGGTTATGCCTTAAGATTTCCAGGGGCAATCAACCCTGGTGATGGAGACGGGGTCTCAAATGTCAGAGATCCTGCCTATTTTACTAATGTGTATTATACTGCTGGTCTTGTGGTTCAAGATGGCAATACGAATCCTTTATATTTTAAGCCAGGTTGGCGGATACTTCCGGGCCGAACTGCAGCGATTAATTCCGATGAACATCGTATTGCACTTAGAGTGGGGTGGATCGACTCAAATGGGAATGGTAAAGTCGATATTCCTGAGGATAACGTTGATTACCACTTCATGCTTCAAAATAGCTCAGGTCTATGGTCAGAGAAACATGGACATCAACCTTCTCAAAACACAGCAATTTCAGATCCTAGCAATTTCGTCTGGAGCAATGGCTCTCATTATGGTTTTTACAATAGCGTGACCGTTTATATTGCTGCAAAAATATTTTAGAATTTCATAAACATTACGTATGGAATAGCGATAGTCTTTTTTTGAAGATTATGGCTATTCTTTTTTAGTTTCGAATTGTTTATGGGATTCTGTATACACTTTTTAATTTTAGTATGATACAATTAAATTGTACACAAATTAAATAAAGGTGGTTATTTTGATGGTATGGGTAGCTAATATTATGGTCGGTGTTGTTGCGTTAATACATATCTATATTGTTTATTTAGAAATGTTCGCTTGGTCAAAGCCAAAAGGGCTTCGAGTCTTTGGAATGACACAGGAAGTTGCGGATGCTTCTAAAACTCTGGCCGCGAATCAAGGGTTATACAATGGATTTTTGGCGGCAGGTTTAATTTGGGGATTGGTTCATCCGAATGTAAATTTCGGCCATCAAATTGAAATCTTCTTCTTGGCAACAGTTATTGTGGCGGCATTATATGGCGGACTGACGGTGAAAAAGTCTATTTTGTTTATGCAAGGTCTTCCAGCTTTAATTGCATTAATCTTCGTGGTTTCGATTTAAGATAACATAGAAGTAGTGGACTTTAGTAGGGTTTCTACTCGCATACATGCGTGGTGGAAGCCTTTTTTGCGTAAGATCAAGAAATTATTGGGTAAGGAAATATGCTGGATTAAAAACAGGAATTATGGATGGTGTACCGAGAAACAACAGAGAAGTGGTAGATTAATATGTTTTAGGTAAAGGTGCGGCCTTTAGATAAGATGAAAGGGGGACTTTAGCAAACCTATTGCATGCTTGTGTGGGCTGAAAGAGTAGACGAAATGGCGTTTAATCTGAAAGTTCTAGACTTTAAAAGTAAAACCTTATCATAAAAAAGAGCTGCTTCCCAGCAGGGATCACCTGTCGGGAAACAGCTCTTTTTATGTGCTGGTTAAATGAGGATCTTATTTAATAGATGCTGTATAAATCGCTTCTACAGATTTGGAGAGGAGCGCGTTAAACTCTTCTTCTGATTGTCCAGCGCTTAGTCCCTGCGATAACGCACGTGAGAAGCTGGCAATCAACCCTTGATTATGGGCGAGCTTATCGTTTGCTTCTGCTTGTGTGTAACCGCCTGATAAAGCGACAATTCGCAAAACGTGAGGATCATCCATTAATTCGCGGTAGAAATTATTCTCCGTTGGAATGGAGAGCTTAAGCATGACCTTCACGTCTTTGCCCAGCGTAGACAATTGGGCCGATAGTTCTTCTTTTAGCAGCTTCTCTGAAGCTGTTTTATCAGCAGTGTGGATATCAGCTTCCGGTTCGATAATAGGAACGAGTCCCGCTGCTAAAATCTGCTTGCCGATTTCAAACTGCTGTTCTACCACCTTTTTTATACCGGCAGGGTTAGCCTCTTTAATCACCGAGCGCATTTTTGTACCGAAGATGTTACGTTCGTTGGCCCGCTTCAGAAGATCATTCAAGCCGGGAATAGGCTTCATTAGTTGTACTCCGTCCTCAGGGTCGGCAAGCCCTTTATCGATTTTCAGGAAAGGCACAATCCCTTTTTTCTCCCATAGAAAATCGGCAGTATATTGACCGTCTATAGAACGATCCATTGTGTTCTCAAATAAGATTGCACCCAGTATATGCTTAGAATCAAATGCAGGGCTCTTGATAATGCGCGTTCTCATCTCGTGAACCAACCCATACATTTGATCTTCATTAGAGTAACTGTCCTCTGCAACACCATATTGCAGCAGCGCTTTTGGTGTACTGCCACCACTTTGATCCAAGGCAGCTATAAATCCCTGTCCCGTCCGAATTCGTTCCCATTGCTCCATATTCATGAAAATTCTCCTTCCTTTCGTGAACTGAATGAAAATTCTTATGTTCATTAACTATAACACTTAATGTACCGGCTCTAAACAAATGGCATTGTAAACTTGGCAGGTAACTAGTTCGTCATGAGTAGTTTTGAATCTGCGATATAAGGACTTCTGGGTCCGGCTGTTCTATGAGGATGACGTGGTATCGACGTGTGTGGTCTTCTGAGTCCGGATTAGCCAAGATAGACGATACTACATCATCGTTCGGACTGTATTGCAGCTATTTGGTGTTTTTGGAGCATTATTCAGAAGTATCGGACCGCAAAGCTCTTATTGCCAAGTTTTTGCTCCAAAGAAGAGTGGATTTGGTCGAATAGCTGCATCCGAGTCCGATAGCAGGGCAACATGGCCTAAATCTGCGAAATAGCGTCTCCTGAGTCCGGACCGTCGATGGCGAGGACGAGTAGCCTCAGCAGACGATTAAGAATCGACATATAGCGTCATCTGAGTCCGGATTAGCCAAGATAGACGATACTACATCATCGTTCGGACTGTATTGCAGCTATTTGGTGTTTTTGGAGCATTTTTCAGGAGTATCGGACCGCATAGCTCTTATTGCCAAGTTTTTGCTCCAAAGAAGAGTATATTTGGTCGAATAGCTGCATCTGAGTCCGATAGCATGGCGAAATGGGCTAAATCTGCGAAATAGCGTCTCCTGAGTCCGGACTTTCGATGGCGAGGACGGTAGCCTCAGCAGACGATTAAGATCGACGTATAGCGTCATCTGAGTCCGAACCCATAGTTAGTGTGGACATAAAGCCTCAACTGACGAGTACGAATCGACGTCTGAGGTCACCTGAGTCCGGACTAGCCAAGATTGACGATAATACACACCGTAACGGACTGTATTGCAGCTATTTAGTGTTATTGGAACATTTTTCAGAAGTTTCGGACCGCATAGCTCTTATTGGCAAGTTCTTGCTCCAAAGAGGCGTACATTTGGTCGGATAGCTGCATCTGAGTCCGATAGCATGGCGAAATGGGCTAAATCTGCGAGATAGCGTCTCCTGAGTCCGGACCATACATGGTGTGGAGATAAAGCCTCGGCATACGCGTGCGAATCGACGTTTGAGGTCAACTAAGTCCGACTAGCCACTATTGACGATACTACATCATCGTTCGGACTGTATTGCAGCTATTTGGTGTTTTTGGAGCATTTTTCAGGAGTATCGGACCGCATAGCTCTTATTGCCAAGTTTTTGCTCCAAAGAGGCGTACATTTGGTCGAATAGCTGCATCTGAGTCCGATAGTATGGCGAAATGACCTAAATCTGCGAAATAGCGTCTCCTGAGTCCGGACCATACATGGTGTGGAGATAAAGCCTCGGCAGATGAGTAAGCATCGACGTATAATGTCACCTGAGTCCGAACCCATAGTTAGTGTGGGCATACAGCCTCGGTTGATGAGAACGAATCGACGTTTGAGGCCACCTGAGTCCGTCCCCTCCATGGTGTGGACATGCAGCCAACGCAGACGAGTGAGAATCGACGAATAAGGTCTTGTTAGGTCCGATCTCGCAGCAGTCGGAGATGCGGGCAAACATAAATGTTACTCCAAGCAGAAACTAAAGACGCTCTATGCGAACTTTAAAGTGATCCCCCAAAGCGCACACCTAGCAAACTTCAAGACATTCACAGGGTTCACCTAGCAAACCTCAACTCGTTCCCAAAGGTACTCTTTACAACATATTGTCCTCTTGGGAGACTCCAAGTCATTCCGAAATGCTGAGTGAAAATTCCTTCGAAGTATTCTCTGATAATATTCCTCGAAGTAGTCACTTTTTATGCTTAATTCCCAAACTTGGAATCAAATCGCATAGTCTTCTTCGAGGCGCGCCAGACCAATCCAGTCAATTACTTAAAGTTAGTTTGAAACACAGTGGAAGGATGATCACATTTAGGCGACTGGGAATTTTGATCATGTTATAAACAGCTTTGTATGAAGAATTTTAAATCAGAGTGTGTAAAGTTAGAGCACCTAAACCCATGCTGGGAGCGGGTTGTTAACTTGCTCGCGGATTATTTCCTAGTAATTTAATATGAATAATCCAATAAGATAATTGGTGTGACATTAATCATAATTACCAATTTGAAGCTTTGTGAAAATAATAACTTTTCGTAAATGTCGAAATGAGGTTGACGAATAAAAATATCAGTCGTATGATTGATTCTACTGAGTATGCTAGTAATTAAAAGTAAGTTAATAAATAATATATAATAGCGGGAGGAATGAAAGTGGAATCATCAACATTTGTGCTTTTTGGCGCTACAGGAGATTTAGCAAAACGTAAAATCTATCCTGCACTATATAACCTCTTTTTAGATGGTCAAATTTCAGGTCCTCTCTCAGTGATTGGATTAGGAAGAAGAGAAGTTTCAACTGAAGCTTTCCGTAAGCAAGTCCTGCAATCTTTGCAGACATTTTCTAGACAACCGGCAGTAGAATCTCCACAGTTGCAGGTTTTCTTAGAAGCTTTTGAATATAGCGTTCTAGATGTAGGTAATACAGAAGATTATTTTAAGCTACTGGAGCACGTTAAACGTCGTGAGCAATTTTTTAACATTCCGGAGAATCGGATGTTCTATTTATCGGTGGGTCCTGAGTTTTTCAAGGAAATTGCCGCCAATATTCACTCCAGTGGTCTGGGATCGACGAAGGGCTGGAAGCGTCTGATTATTGAGAAGCCTTTTGGTACAGACTTGCAAACAGCAAGAGAGTTAAATGACAGCTTGAATGCCGTATTTGCAGAAGAAGAGATTTTCCGAATTGACCATTTCTTGGGTAAACCAATGGTTCAGAATCTGGAAGTTCTAAAATATTCAAATCCTGTACTTAGAGCACTGTGGAAAAATCGTTATATCGCAAATGTGCAAATTACGGCGAGTGAGATTGTTGGCGTTGAAGAACGGGCAGGCTATTATGATAAAGCTGGGGCACTTCGTGATATGTTCCAGAACCATATGCTGCAATTGCTCATGATGATGGCGATGCAGCTTCCAAAAGGCAGTACACCTGAAGAGATCCGCGGGAAGAAAAGATATGTCATGGAGCGCCTCATTCCGTTAAGTAAAGACGAGGTTAATCAATACGTTGTCCGCGGACAATATGCTGAAGGTGAAATTAAAGGTAAATCTGTTGCAGGATACTTAGATGAACCAGGAATTAGCCAATCCTCACAAAATGAGACGTTTATTGCAGCGCGTTTGTTTATAGATGATCCATTGTGGAATGAAGTTCCGTTCTATATCCGTACCGGCAAGAGAATGAAAGAGAAATCAACAAGAATTGTTATAGAATTTAAAGAACCGTTTAATGATAACAATAACAAAAATAAAGGGAATGACGTTCCAAATCTACTCATCATCGAGATCGGTCCAAATGAAGCCATTACGCTTCAGTTGAATACGAAGGATCAGCTGCAAAAAGGGAAACTTGAACCTGTCCTCGCTACTTATGAAGCCGGAACTTCAGACGTACCAGAAGCTTACGAAAATCTGATCTTTGATGCGCTTCGTGGTGACGCCACTTTCTTCGCTCACTGGAAAGAAGTCGAGCTGTCATGGCAATGGGTTACACCAATCCAGGAAGCTATGGAGGAGGGGCTAATGCCACTTCATACCTATGCTTCAGGTTCTTATGGTCCAAATGCGGCTATGGAGCTTTTGGGTGAAGACCGCTGGTGGTTTGATGATGCAGATCAGGAGTCAGATGTTCTCGACGCTCAAGCAGAAGTTGCAGCAGCGCAGGAATCTATACGGCCAGGGGCTTAAGCCCCTGCCTGTTTTTTTTGCCAATTTAGCTAAAATACATCATAAGAATCTATAAATCGGAGGGAATTTACATGAAAGTAGGATTAGTTGGGTTAGGAAAAATGGGTTTTAATTTGGGTCAAAATTTGCTGGATCATGGACATGAGGTTGTTGCTTTTGATCTGAATGCACCTGCTGTAGAAGAAATGAAAGCTAAAGGCGCTAGTGGAGCAGTTACGCTTCCTGAATTGGTGCAGCAATTGGAAACGCCAAGAATCATTTGGATCATGGTTCCGCATCAGGTCGTTGATTCTGTAATCGCTGAACTCACTCCACAGTTGTCTAAAGGTGATATCGTTATTGAAGCAGGAAACTCGCATTATAAGGAATCGATTCGTCGGTATGAGGAATTGAAGGAGCACGGAATTCACTTTATGGATGCAGGTACCTCTGGTGGTATGGAAGGGGCGCGTAATGGCGCTTGTTACATGGTTGGCGGAGATCCCGAAGCTTGGGAGGTTGTGGAGCCTATTTTCCGTGATACAGCTGTAGAAAGCGGCTTTTTATATGCTGGTAAAGCAGGTAGCGGCCATTTTCTAAAAATGGTGCATAACGGTATCGAATACGGCATGATGGCTGCGATCGGTGAAGGTTTTGAGGTTCTGGAAAAGAGTGAATTTGACTACAACTTTGAGGAAGTAGCTCGGGTGTGGAATCACGGCTCTGTAATCCGTTCGTGGCTGATGGAACTGGTGGAACGTGCCTTCTCGAAAGACGCTAAACTAGATGAGATCAAGGGCATTATGCATTCGTCTGGTGAAGGCAGATGGACGCTTGAAACCGCCTTTGATTTACAAGCAGCGACTCCGGTCATCGCAATGGCGTTATTGATGCGTTACCGTTCCCTTGAGACCGACACATTCACTGGTAAAGTAGTTGCTGCACTGCGGAACGAGTTCGGCGGACATGCTGTGGAAACTAAATAAAATTGGCCGACTCTGAATTGAGTGTTTACAAGCTCGAATTTCTCGCAATTTATGTTGCGGAGAAATTTGGGCTTTTTATTTTAGGGGGAATAGATAATGGGAAGTATAGATGGAGTACGAATTTAATGCAGTTTACATATTTTAGGGGTAGAAGGGGAAGTTAGGAAGCAAGGGGGAGATTTCATGCAAAGTGGAATTCGTGAGCGACTTCATTTTCTAAATAAATTTCTGCATGCGCCCCGACAATATGGTAGTGTGACTCCCAGTTCACATTGGCTGGCCCAGAAGTTGCTTGATCCAGTGCCTTGGAACCAAGTGCATTCTATGGCTGAGTTAGGTGCGGGGACTGGTGCAATCACAAGGTTTATTCCGCGTGGAGAAAAGACCGGTATGAATGTTTTTCTGTTTGAAATAGATCCTGATTTTCGCAGGCAATTAAGAGAGGAATTCCCCGGATGTTTCTGCAACAACGATTGTCTCCGGCTGCGTCTTGCGCTTCATAACAGCAGTCTGGAGAAGCTGGATTGTATCGTGAGTAGTTTGTCTTTGATGAATTTCTCGAAGCCAGACCGCACTAGGTTTATGGAACAGATCATTTCTTCTTTAAAAGAAGGAGGGTGGTTTATAACCTATGAATATTTTCCGCGGATGAAAACAGAGTTGAGCCAGCATTTTGAGATCCTACACACGAAGTGGGTGCTGCTGAATTTTCCGCCAGCGCTTGTATATATTTGCAGGAAAAAAACCACAACGCAAGTGCAACGCGAAAATCCCAAATCAACAGTCAACGTAGTCCCAATCTCTCAGGTTTATACAAAAAGATAATCATCTTTATACAACAAATGCCGTCACCCATTACTCATTGGGGAACGGCATTTTTAATTGGGCACCGAAGGCATTTGAGCCCGATCAATAGAGAAGCTCAATATTCTCTTTGTTCAGGCGCTTCAACCAAGCCTCAGAAGGCTGGCGGTCTGTGATCAAAAAGTCGATTTGGCCAAGCTCGATCAGCTTCGTAAAGGCGGTCTTATCGAATTTGGTGTGATCGGCCAGGAGTATGACCTTGTTAGCTTGACGTAGCATATATTTCTTGAGCTCACACTCCGGTTCATTAGAATCTGTGATGCCTCGCTCCATATCAATTCCTTTACAACTGATAACCGCAGTGTCCACATTGTATCTTTGAATGGTGTCATGTGCTACAGGACCCACGAGTGACATGGATCGGTAACGTAAAGAACCACCGGTAGAGATGATATCCATCCCTGAATTCGAGAACTCATGCAAAATATTAATCGAGTTCGTGATAATGGTCAGATTGTTTTTATTGCCAAGCAGTTTTAGAAACTCAAAGGCTGTGGAGCTAGGATCCACCATTAACGTATCTCCATCATTGATTAAATCGAGCGCCTTGAGGGCGATTCCCCGTTTGATATCTGTATTCAGCGCATTGCGTGTAACAAAAGGCAAATCCTCGTTCGTGTGACGATTCAGCATGGCCCCGCCATAGGTTCGGCTCAGAATGCCATCCTTCTCCAGCTTCTCCAAATCTCTGCGTATCGTCTCTTCTGTAACTTCAAACATCCGGCTTAGATCAGAGACTAATACTCGTTTATCCTGATGAACAAGATCTATTATTTTTTTGCGTCTTTCAGCTGCAAGCATAGGGATCACCTTTCCGAAATCTGTATATTCCTTAATCATAGCTCCAAATATCTGTGTTTTGCAATAAAATCAACGTAGAATCATGTTTGTTTTCCAATAATATTCACAAAACGGATATAAAACAAACAAAAACAACATAAATAATATTTAAAATGTTGACAACAAAGATTCGCAGGCATACGATGAAGGAGAAAAGAAGTCCTGTAGTGGTAATTAGATTTGAAAGATACCAGAGCCGGCCCAGTTGCGATTCAGAGGCCAGCCTGAGGCGCTGCAGCCGGAATACTACGCTCTAGCTTGCAGAGTTGTGTGTAAAACTTTGGTGTTGATAAATTAACTTTAGGAGGCTGGTCAAGCAATGAGCACGCATGTGTATTATGTTCCATCGATCAATATTATGGGCAAGGGATGCTTGCAGGAGATTGGTCCATACATCCAAGAACTTAAATTAAAAAAGGCACTTGTAGTTACGGACAAATTCCTTATGAAAAGTGGCATTGCTGGTAAATTGCTGGCGGTATTGGACGAAGCGGGGATTGAATATGCCATCTATGATGAAGTGAAACCCAATCCGACCTGTAAAAATGTCCACGATGGCGTTGATTATCTCAAGTCGCAGAATTGTGATTATCTGATTTCCATCGGCGGTGGATCACCACAGGATACTGCCAAAGCCATTGGTATCATTGCCACAAATGGCGGTCATATCAAAGAATATGAAGGTGTACACAAGTCTAAGCATAAATCACTGCCGATTGTCGCCGTGAATACCACTGCTGGTACTTCGGCTGAAGTGACCATTAACTATGTAATCACAGACGAAGATCGCAAAGTGAAGATGGTTATGGTAGATAAAAACAGCCTTGCGACGATTTCAGTCAACGATCCTGAGCTTATGGTTGATAAACCAGCTGCACTTACCGCGGCCACGGGTATGGATGCACTGACTCATGCGATTGAAGCGTTGGTGACGCCAGGAGCTTATCCGGTAACTGATGCTACGGCACTAGCCGCAGTGGAGCTAATTTTTGCTAACATGGCTCGTACTGTGAAGAATGGCCATGATATCGAAGCGCGTGAACAGATGGTATACGCGATATTCCTTGGCGGATTGGCTTTCAATAATGCGGGGCTTGGTTATGTGCATGCGATGGCGCATCAGCTGGGCGGCGTATACGATCTGCCGCACGGCGTATGTAACGCGATGCTGCTGCCTTTTGTGGAAGAAGAAAATGCCAAATATGTGCCTGAGAAATTCAGATCCATTGCTAAAGCGATTGGACTTAATGTAGAGAACCAAACGGATAAACAATGCGCGGATTTCGTAATTGAGTCGATCAAGGCGTTGTCTAAAGAAGTAGGGATTCCAGCCAAATTATCCGAGCTTGGTGTAGAAGAAGTAGATCTTGATCTTCTGGCTGAAAATTCGATGAAGGATGCTTGTGCACCAGGTAACCCTTTTATTCCTACTAAAGAAGAAGTTATTACACTGTTCAAAAAAATATTATAAATCACCCCTTATCATAGGAGATTGTTTATGAATAATCACATCGCCGTTGACATCGGTGCCTCAAGTGGGCGGTTGGTGCGCGGAATATTGCAAGAAGGTATTCTTTCCTTAGAAGAGCTTCATCGCTTTAGTAATAGCTTTACGGAACAAGAGGGTTCCTGTTTCTGGGACATTGATTATTTAGTAGAGCAGATTATGATCGGGCTTCAGAAGGCTAAAACCGATGGAATTACTACCTGTACGCTCGGTATTGATACATGGGGTGTAGATTATGTGCTGGTAGATGCGGACGGGAATCGTGTTCAGGAAGTATACGCCTACCGGGACCGCAGAACGGATCTGGCTGTGGATCTGGTGGCAAAGCAGCTTTCACCACAAACCGTCTATGAAAAGACAGGAATCCAGCAGTTATCCATCAATACCTTGAATCAGTTATATGTTCATAATGAAGAAGAGTTAGCGCAAGCGGATCAAATTTTACTTGTACCAGATTATCTATATTACCGACTGACTGGCCGCAAGATCAATGAGGTTACTATTGCATCTACAACACAGCTGTTGAATCTGGAAAGCCGGGATTTTGACGATGACCTATTAGAATTCTTGAATATCAGGAAAGATCAATTTTCAAAATTAACTGAGCCTGGTGTAGTGGTTGGTCCTCTTGACGAAGCTTTAATCCAACAATATGACCTGCCAGAATGCCAACTGATCTGTGTGGCTTCCCATGATACGGCCTCAGCAGTGCTAGGTGCTCCACTTCAAGAAGGCTCAGCTTATATCAGCAGTGGAACTTGGTCTTTACTCGGTGTAGAAAGAACGGAGCCTCTAAATTCTCTACAAGCCATGCAGGCCAACTACACCAATGAGTGGGGAGCCTACGGAACTTATAGATTCCTCAAAAATGTAATGGGCTTATGGCTTATTCAAGAGGTTCGCAGATTACTGAACAATTGTTATAGTTTTGCGGAGCTTGCAGAGCTTGCGCAGGGAGAAGAGGGGTTTCGTAGCCTCATCCCTTGTAATGCACCAAGGTTTCTAAATCCATCCAACATGATAGAAGAAATCCGCAGTGCCTGTATGGAGAGTGGGCAGCCCGTTCCGGAGACACCTGGACAGTTAGCACGTTGTGTTTTTGACAGCTTGGCGTTATCCTATCTAACTTATTTGGAAGAGTTGGAGGAGCTGACAGAACGTCGGATCGAGGGGTTGCAAATTGTCGGCGGAGGGGCGAACAATCGGCTTTTATGCCAACTAACAGCTGACGTTATCGGCAGGGAAGTAAAGGCTGGACCAACGGAAGCGACTGCTCTAGGAAATATAGTAGTGCAGATGATTAGCGCAGATTCCATTGCAGACATAACTGAGGCAAGAGCTATTATCGAACAATCTTTTGAAATAACATCCTACATTCCGCAGCCGATCAAGCATTTTGATAACATTCTAAATCGCTGGAGAAGTCTTCATCTGTCCAAGGTGAATGAGCTTATCTAAGCGAAACAGACATTGCACTATTTTAGGAGGATAAACAGCATGGATCA
Organism: Paenibacillus sp. FSL F4-0097; assembly: GCF_038593125.1. Lineage (NCBI taxonomy): Bacteria > Bacillati > Bacillota > Bacilli > Caryophanales > Paenibacillaceae > Paenibacillus > Paenibacillus sp. FSL F4-0097. Next base: position 3,933,996 of record NZ_CP151965.1, on the reverse strand, counting down.
GAGCATTATCACTAGCTATAACGAAGCCAAAAAACTATACGCAGCCCACGGTATTGATGTGGATAAAGTGCTGGAGCGACTCGCGCAAATAAAAATTTCCATACATTGCTGGCAGGGTGATGATGTAAAAGGTTTTCTTTTTAAGGGAAAAGAACTAAGCGGGGGCATTGCGGTAACGGGAAGTTATCCGGGCCGGGCGGGTACACCAGATGAACTACGTCAAGATTTAGAAAAGGCGTTATCGCTTATTCCTGGTAAACATAAGGTTAACCTGCATGCTATTTACGCAGATACAGATGAACCTGTAGATTTGGATGAACTAGAGCCACGACATTTTCAATCCTGGGTGGATTGGGCGAAGGAGCAGGGCTTAGGGCTTGATTTTAACCCTACTTGTTTCTCACATCCGAAAGCAGCCGATGGATTCACTCTCAGTCATTCGGACGCGGAGATTCGGGATTTCTGGATCAGACACTGTAAAGCTTCACGTACGATCGCTGAGCATTTTGGGCGGGAGCTGGGTCAGCCTTGTGTGACGAATTTTTGGATTCCAGATGGTTATAAAGATACGCCAGTAGATCGGCTAGCTCCAAGAGTACGTTTAAAAGAGTCGCTGGATGAGATTTTTAGTCAGGAAATAGATCCGCTTTATAATATGGATGCCTTGGAAAGTAAACTGTTTGGAATTGGCTCTGAAAGTTATGTGGTTGGCTCTCATGAATTCTATATGGGTTATGGTTTAACAAATGGAAAAGCAATCTGTCTGGATGCGGGACATTTTCATCCTACAGAAGTGATTTCGAATAAATTATCTTCGATTCTGATGTTCAGTGAGCAGCTGCTGCTGCATGTTAGCAGACCTGTCCGCTGGGACAGTGACCATGTGGTAACGATGGATGATGAGCTGCTGGAAATCGCCCGTGAATTAGTTCGTGGGGACTTACTTCCTCGTACGAATATTGGATTGGATTTCTTTGATGGCAGTATCAATCATCTCGCGGCATGGGTCATTGGCACCCGCAACACTATTAAGGCGTTGCTGCGTGCGATGCTGGAACCCGTGGAAGAACTTAAGCAAATCGAGCAGTCCGGGGATTATACTTCACGTCTTGCTCTGGTAGAAGAGTTCAAATCGTATCCGTTTGGAGCGGTCTGGGATTACTACTGTGCATCACAAGGTACACCGGTGCGTGAGCAATGGCTTACTGAAGTGAAAAATTATGAACAGGACGTTTTGTCTTTAAGATAAAAGTGGATACGGAGAGCAGCAAATACAAAGGAGAGAATAGACTATGAGTACATCCTTGTTAGAGTCAAAAGGTTATATTGCCAGCAGTGAAGCTCCATTTATTCAGGAAATGTCAGAGATCACCCGTCATATGTGGGAGCTTGGCTGGGATGAACTGAATGGTGGGAATGTCAGCTATTTGCTGGATGAGAATGAGGTGGCTAAGTATATTAATGTACTGGAGCCGTTGCGCACGATCAAACTCACCTTTCCGGTAAAAGAATTAGCAGGCAAGTATTTTATCGTAACAGGTTCGGGCAAATATTTCAGAAATGTGATTAAAGACCCTGAAGCGAATCTGGGTGTGTTAAGGGTTAGCGGCAATGGCGAAAGTGTGGAAGTATTGTGGGGATTGCGGAATGGGGCAGTTCCTACGAGTGAGCTCGCTTCGCATTTTATGAGTCATATTGAACGCTTGAAAGTAGATCCCACACACCGTATCGTGCTGCATACACATGCTACAAATGTTATCGCGATGACCTTCACGCATGATCTGGACGAACTGAAGTTTACCAAAACACTATGGGAAATGTGCACAGAGTGCCTTGTTGTTTTCCCTGATGGGGTCAGCGTTATTCCGTGGATTGTTCCGGGCAGCAGTGAGATCGGCCGCGAAACCGCTAAGAAAATGAAGGATCACCGTTTAGTCATCTGGCCGCAGCATGGGATTTTTGGCACGGGCTCCACCATGGATGCTACCTTTGGTCTAGTAGAAACGGTTGAAAAGGCTGCAACGATCTACAACTTGATTGGCGGTAGAGAAATCAAACAAAAGATCACAGACCAACAGCTATGGGATTTAGCTAAAGCATTTGGAGTTACACCTAAAGCGGGGATTCTTGAAGTCTAGAGAGTCATTATAATTTGGTGAAAACCGGGCATTCGTAGATTCTGCGAGGTCCGGTTTTTTTTGTCTTTTTCTTAAAATTTGCATTTCCCATCTTTTGGGTAGATAATAAGCTTACTTAAAGTAATCAATTAATAAATTGGAGGTAACATATGAATACAGAGCAACTATTTTCACCTTTTCAAGTGGGGAATCTTTCGCTGTCGAACCGATTTGTAATGGCGCCGATGACACGCGCGCAGTCTCCGAATGGTGTGCCGGGAAGCAATGTTGCCGCTTATTATCGTAGACGTGCAGAGGGTGGAGTGGGATTAATTGTTACTGAGGGTACTGCGGTAAATCATCCAGCGGCTGTCAGTCACCAAGATATTCCTAATATACATGAAGAAGCATCTTTAGAAGGCTGGAAGAAGGTTGTGGAAGAGGTTCATGCAGCTGGGGGCAAGATCATCCCGCAGCTTTGGCATGTGGGAATGGCGCGTACAATCGGCGAGTATCCTAACGTTGAAGCCCTTCCTGTAGGCCCTTCGGGTCTGAATTTAGCAGGTGAGCCGGTGACAGAGCCGCTGACTACAGAAGAGGTTGAAAGCTTAGTAACAGCCTTCGCTCAAGCGGCGGCAAATGCCAAAAGCGTTGGCTTTGATGGCATCGAGCTGCATGGCGCTCATGGGTATCTGATAGACCAGTTCTTCTGGGATAGAACGAATAAACGTACCGATCGTTACGGTGGCGATTTGGTAGGAAGAACAACATTCGCTGTCGAGATCATTAAAGCATGCCGTCAAGCGGTTGGACCAGACTTCCCAATCGTGCTGCGCTTTTCCCAGTGGAAGTTGGGGGCGTATGATGAGAAGCTGGCGAAGACTTCAGAAGAACTTGCGAGTTTCTTGGCACCGCTTAGCGAAGCGGGTGTAGATATTTTTCATTGCTCGACCCGACGCTTCAGTCAACCTGAATTTGCTGGCTCTGATCTTAATTTAGCTGGATGGACTAAGAAACTTACCGGGAAGCCGTGTATTACAGTGGGCTCTATTGGCCTGCAAAGCGATTTCTTCGCAGAAGATAAAGCTCAGAAGCCTGCGGATAATATCGATGAGTTAACTGAAAGGTTCGGTCGGGAGGAGTTTGATTTGGTTGCAGTGGGCAGAGCGCTTATTAGCGATCCGGCTTGGCCCGCTAAAGTACAAAGTGGAGCGATAGACGAAATCATCCCATTTACTCCTGAAGCGACGAATACTCTTTACTAAAACTAGCAGAATATACAATGACTATTTTTTTAGGTAAGAGGTTGTATAACTGTTTCAAGAGTAGTGTATCTGCTTATAATAGTAGCATACCCCCCTTAATATGATAGAACTTGACCCTGCCAAACGTTGGCGGGGTATTTTTTTGTCGATATGCAACGCTCCTTTACATCATTAATAGATCGGGCACTTCTATGTTAGGCCAGCATTATGTTATAATTTTAAATTAGCAAAGTATAAAAATAATTGTTGAACAATAGAGGACGTGAAAACAGCATGACAAAGGGGAACCACAACTCACCGGACTTAAAATCCGGCAAGGGTTCTAAGGATTATTCGAAATATTTTGATTTTAGTGATGCAAAGGTAATTAGTGAAGAAGAAGGTAAGGTTACTTACCGGATTAAAGGAAGAAATGTGCAAATTAATAGCCAGCCTGACTATAAAGAAGGAAAACGGCGCGGCAAGGAAGAAATAGAAGTGCATTATGATTTCGAAATTCCTGAAGAAATGCAGAATTTCGGAGTGGGCAAATATTATCATATAACGACTTATGGCTGCCAAATGAATGAGCATGACACGGAAACGATGAAGGGCCTATTGGAACAGATGGGCTACCGCAGTGTCACTGACCGTAATGACGCGGATCTCATTTTGCTGAATACTTGTGCGATTCGGGAGAACGCCGAGGATAAGGTATTTGGAGAGCTAGGACATCTTAAGAACCTGAAGATCGAGAAGCCGGGTCTGTTGTTAGGGGTATGCGGTTGCATGTCCCAAGAGGAAGGCGTAGTCAACCGGATTATGTCAAAGCATGGCTTCGTGGATATGATCTTCGGTACGCATAATATTCACAGATTGCCACACCTCATTAAAGAAGCGGTATTTAGTAAAGAGCTTGTGGTTGAGGTATGGTCTAAAGAAGGCGACATTATTGAGAACTTGCCGAAGAAGCGGGAAGGCATGCGCGCTTGGGTGAACATTATGTATGGTTGTGATAAGTTCTGCACGTATTGCATCGTACCGTTTACGCGCGGTAAAGAACGCAGTCGTCGTCCAGAGGACGTCATCGCTGAGGTGAGAGAGCTTGCGCGCCAAGGCTTCAAGGAAGTAACGCTACTGGGGCAGAACGTAAATGCTTACGGTAAAGATTTTACAGATATTGATTACACCTTCGGTAACCTGATGGATGATATGCGTCTGATTGATATTCCACGCATTCGCTTCATGACATCGCATCCGCGGGATTTTGACGATAAATTGATTGAGGTTCTAGGCAAAGGCGGCAACTTGGTGGAGCATATCCATCTGCCGGTACAATCGGGAAGTACTGCCGTTCTTAAGAAAATGAGCCGTAAATATACCCGGGAAGCTTACCTGGAATTAGTGCGTAAGATTAAGATAAGTGTGCCGAATGCTGTATTAAGTACCGATATTATCGTTGGTTTCCCTGGGGAGACTGATGAGCAATTTGAAGATACCCTATCGCTTGTGCGTGAGGTTGGGTATGATATGGCATATACGTTCATTTATTCTCCGCGGGAGGGTACACCAGCAGCCGCTATGGAAGATAATGTACCGATGTCGGTGAAGAGTGAACGTCTGCAAAGATTAAATGATCTCATCAAGGAGAACAGCCGGATCATTAATGACCGGATGCTGGGTGAAGTTGTAGAGGTGCTGGTAGAAGGGGAGAGTAAGAATAACTCCGAAGTCCTTTCTGGCCGTTCCCGCGCTAACAAGCTGGTCCATTTTGAAGGTCCGAAGGAGCTTATCGGCACATTTGTAAACGTGAGAATTACAGATACCAAAACATGGTACATTAAAGGGGATATTGTGGTTGAGGCCGCAGCTGTTCATTAATCACATACGAATGGGGAGATGACTAATGAGTACAGAAGAACAACGGTTGAATAAATATGGAATGAAGACTTATAATACCCGTGATCTGATCGTTCGCGAGGATATTATGGGCAAAGCTAAAGAATTAGCGTCATTAATCTCAACCAGCGAAGAGGTTCGCCATTTTCAGCAGGCGGAGCAAAAAATTCTTAATCACGAGCGTGTGCAAGGACTGATTGCAACCATTAAGAAAAAACAAAAAGAAATCGTGGCCTTCGAAAGCTTCAATAATAAAGATATGGTCGCCAAAATTGAACGTGAAATTGAAGTGCTGCAAGATGAGATCGACGGTATTCCTGTCGTCAATGAATTTCAGCAAAGCCAGAGCGATATTAATTATTTGCTCCAGCTAGTAATTTCCGTGATTAGAGATACCGTTTCGGAAAAAATAAATGTGGAAGCCGGCACCGAAGCGCCTCCGACCACATGCGGATAACCCACACTCAGTTCAGGGGGCGGATGCAGATCCGTCCCTTTATTTCAATATAAGAGGTAGAAGTAAGATTCAAGAATATACATAATCCTTATAATTCAACGACAAGGTCGTTTCTCATATAGTCTTTTTTGTAGGATAATGTAAAATAATGGAATTTAGCTGTTGATTTATGAAGAACATGTTTGGTACATTTAAAGATACGAATAAGTAAAACTACAGCTTCGGAAAAGGATGGGGCAATTATGAGCGACAATGGGGAATTAACCTATAACGCCAAAAAATATCGTACACCGGATGGTGTTCCGGCCGACATTGTAATGTTTACACTGACCAAACGCGAACGGAAGACGGTCACTAAGACGCTGCCTTTACGTGAATTGAAGGTAATGTTAATTAGACGGAAAAAATGGCCATGTGCAGGCATGTGGGCTCTACCAGGCGGATTCTGTCAGGAAGATGAGTCTATTTATGATGCTGCAACTCGTGAGCTGAAAGAAGAGACCGGTGTCGATGGAGGTCACTTAGAATATCTTGGAGTTTATAGTACACCTGGCCGCGACCCTCGGGGATGGATTATCAGCCATGCCTTTTTCGCCTTAGTAGAAGAGTGGATGCTGGAGCAAAGACAAGCTTCCGACGATGCGGGTGAAGTGGGTTTATTTACGTTGCAGGAAGCGTTAGAAGAACTGGAGCTCGCTTTTGACCACCATGAAATTATCAAGGATGCATACGTACGTATCCAACAGCAAATGCTGCAGACAACGATAGCAAGACAGTTTTTGCCTAGACATTTTACGCTAAGTGAGCTTTATCAGGTGATTCAGACAGTAGTGCCGGAATTTAAAGAGCCAAATTTTATTCGTAAAATCACGTCAACACGCAGCCGTCAGGGTATATTAAAAGAAGTGAGAGATGAAGAGGGCAATGCACTAAGCTCTAATCAATACTCACAACGCCCGGCTCAGCTGTATATGTTTACAGATCACGAGCCATTGTTGTCCATTTATACGTAGTGTCTTAAATCAGGGGAGGGACGATTCTCATGAGAGCACTAATAGTAATTGACTTTACCAATGATTTTGTCAATGGGAATTTACCGGTTGGGCAGCCTGCAATCGACATCGAGCCAAGAATCAGCCAATTAACATCTGAGTTTGTCCAAAATGGCGATTATGTTGTAATGGCTGTAGATTTACATGAAGACAATGATCCTTATCATCCTGAGAGTAAACTGTTTCCAACTCACAATGTACGAGGGACTGAGGGGCGGGAGCTTTATGGAAGTCTGAAAACTGTTTATGAAGCTGACCAGGATTCCATCTATTGGATGGACAAAACTCGATATAGCGCTTTTAGTGGAACCGATCTAGAGATCAAGCTGCGGGAACGTGGCATTACTGACCTTCATTTGATTGGTGTATGTACAGATATATGTGTTTTGCACACTGCGGTGGATGCATATAACAAAGGTTTTATTATTACTGTGCACGAAGATGCGGTCGCCAGCTTCAACGCGGATGGACATAAATGGGCACTAAATCATTTCCGGGGAAGTTTAGGAGCAGACGTTGTTAAGGCATAATACTATAAAAAACATACACATACAGCAACGTGGATATTAGGAGATGAGGACTTGAAGAGAGAACTTGCGCTACATACAGATAAATATCAGATCAATATGATGTATGCTCACTGGGTGAATGGAAGCCATAAGCGAAAAGCTGTATTTGAAGCTTATTTCCGCAAGTTACCTTTCGGAAACGGCTATGCCGTGTTCGCAGGATTAGAGCGTATCGTTGGGTACATCGGCGGTTTGCGTTTCACCGAAGATGATATCCGTTACTTGTCGGAGCAAGAAGAAAATTACGCTCCCGCTTTTTTGGAAGAATTGCTGCAATTTCATTTTCAGGGCAACGTTTATTCGATGAAAGAAGGGGCGTTGATTTTTCCGGATGAGCCACTAATCCGTGTGGAAGGGACGATCATGGAAGCGCAGCTGGTGGAGACCGCCATTCTGAACTTCATGAACTACCAGACGCTGATCGCTACGAAGGCTTCCCGAATTAAGCAGGTGGCTCCGAATGATATTCTGCTGGAGTTTGGTACCCGACGGGCACAAGAAGCGGATGCGGCGGTCTGGGGCGCTAGAGCGGCTTATATCGGCGGCTTTGATGCAACCTCTAACATGCTAGCAGGTAAAATGTTTGGCATCCCTACCAAAGGTACACATGCGCATTCTTGGGTTCAGAGCTTCAGCAGCGAGCAGGAAGCTTTTGATGCTTATGCCAAGGTGATGCCTGATGAAGTTACACTATTAGTTGATACCTTCGATACGTTGCGCAGTGGTGTGCCGAATGCGATTAGAACCGCCAAAAAGCTTGAAGCTCAAGGTAAAAAGATGATCGGTATCCGCTTAGACAGCGGTGACTTAGCCTATCTATCCCGGCAGGCGCGGAACATGCTGGATGAAGCTGGGCTCGATTATGTGAAGATTGTGGCATCCAATGATTTGGATGAGAATACAATCATGGATCTGAAGCTGCAAGGTGCAGCCATCGACACGTGGGGCGTAGGCACACAATTGATTACGGCTTCGGATCAACCCTCTTTGGGTGGGGTCTATAAGCTGGTAGAAATTGAGTCCGCAACGGGAGAAATGGTACCGACGATCAAGATTTCTTCTAACCCTGAAAAAGTATCCACGCCAGGCAGCAAGGACGTATTCCGGATTATCGGGAAAAATGGCAAAGCGCTAGCAGATTATATCTGCTTCCCGGAAGAGGAAGCTCCGCGCAACGGCGGTCGGGTGAAGCTGTTTAATCCGCTGCATCCATACATGCACAAGTATGTGGAGCGCTATGAAGCGCTGCCTATGCTTGAGCCGATCTATGTGAACGGCTTCCAGGTCTATACTTTGCCGGATCTGAATGAAGTTCGCCGTTACCATCGGGAGCAGAAGGATCTGTTCTGGCCGGAATATCTGCGTAAGCTCAATCCTGAGGTGTACCGGGTGAATCTGAGTGAGAAGGTCTGGACCAACAAGCAACAATTGATCGCGGAGCATATTCAGCCGGAGATCGAGTAGATTTTGTAGTTTCGATGGAAAGAAGCACGGGAGGATTAGATTCCCGTGCTTTTTTGCGTTTGGGTGAAGCCGACGTTTGGATGAAGCTTGCGTTTGTTAACTTCGAACGCCGCGAGTTTATTTCTGAAAGTATATTAAGCCAGCTTGTCTGCGTATATCTGATTTGGCTTTCGTTGCATTTTGTGCAGCAGAACACTAGTTAAAGTATATCGACAAATTACCATAAACCCAAAAGAATAAGTAAATCCCGCAGAATGAGGCGCATCCGGTGCGAGTAGGCGAATCAACGGTATAAATCCCGCAGAATGAGGCGCATCCGGTGCGAGTAGGCGAATCAACGGTATAAATCCCGTAGAATGAGGCGACGGTGTGAGTGAGCAAATCTACGGTATAAATCCCGTAGAATGTGGCTCGTCCGGTGCGAGTAGGCAAATCTACGGTATAAATCCCGTAGAATGAGGCGAATCCGGTGCGAGTAGGCGAATCAACGGTATATCTCCCGCAGAATGTGGCGAATCCGTTGCGAGTAGGCAAATCAACGGTATAAATCCCGTAGAATGTGGCGAATCCGGTGTGAGTAGGCAAATCAACGGCATAAATCCCGTAGAATGTGGCGAATCCGGTGTGAGTAGGTAAATCAACGGTATAAATCCCGTAGAATGAGCCGAATCCGGTTCGAGTAGGCAAATCAACGGTATAAATCCCGTAGAACGGGGCGAATCCGGTGCGAGTAGGCAAATCTACGGTATAAATCCCGTAGAATGTGGTGAATCCGTTGCGAGTAGATAAATCAACGGTATAAATCCCGTAGAATGTGGCTCGTCCGGTGCGAGTAGGCAAATCTACGGTATAAATCCCGTAGAATGAGCCGAATCCGGTGTGAGTGGGCATATCAACGGTATATATACCGTAGAACGGGACGAATCCGGTGCGAGTAGGCAAATCAACGGTATAAATCCCGTAGAATGTGGCGAATCCGGTGGGAGGAGGTAAATCAAAGGTATAAATCCCGTAGAATGAGGCGAATCCGGTGTGAGTGGGCAAATCTACGGTATATCTCCCGCAGAATGTGGCGAATCCGTTGCGAGTAGGCAAATGTACGGTTTAGATCCCGTAGAATGAGCCGAATCCGGTGTGAGTAGGCAAATTAACGGTATAAATCCCGCAGAATGAGGCGAATCCGGTGCGAGTGGGCAAATCAACGGTATAAATCCCGCAGAATGGGGCGAATCCGGTGCGAGTAGGCAAATCAACGGTCCCATAAGAAAAGGTGTATCCCCGTTCTACGCTATCGCGTGGAACAATGGATACACCTTCTTACATGTCAATGCGAGCAATTTAATTTAGTTCTTCTTCCGGAATTTCGCGAATGACCAGATGGTAAGCATCAGCAGGAAGCCCAGACATGTGCCTATGCTGATCCGGTTCTGAGTGTCGAAAAGGAAGGAAATCGTAATAACCGACAAACAGATAAGCGTCAAAATCGTTATATAAGGGAACCCCCACACTTTAAAGCTTGGCTCTTTAGGATAGGTTTTCCGCAGCTTCAGCTGTGATAGACAGATGCTGATCCATACCAAGCTTACTACGAAGCCGGGAACAGCCATCAGCAGCCGGAAAAGTCCATCCTGTGCGAAGTACGCTAACATAGAACCAACAAAAAGAACTATAGCGCAAAGTTTAAGACTGTTGATCGGCACACCTTTTGCTGAGGTCTTTGCTAAGCTACGTGGAGCTTCACCCTGTGAAGCCAAAGAGTGCAACATCCGTGTGGCGCCATAGATACCGGAGTTAGCAGCAGAGAGCACAGCTGTAATCAGTATGAAGTTCATAACATGGTCAGCACCCTTAAGTCCTGTAGCTGCTAAAACCTGCACAAAGGGGCTGGTATGCTCGTTAAGCTGATTCCAAGGAATTAACCCACAGATGATCAGAATTGGAATCGTATAGAACAGAATAACGCGCAAAATGAAGCTTTTGACAACTCTAGGCAACACTTTTTCTGCATCTTGAGTTTCTGTTAAAGTTAGTCCAATCAGCTCAGATCCGCCGTAGGAGAACATGACGACCAGAAGGGCAGAGAAGATAGGTGTCCAGCCTTGTGGGAATAATCCGCCATAATCCGTAAAATTACTTAAATAGGGAGTCCCTTCAGACATAGGCAATAGCCCAAACAATAATGCAGCTCCCAGGATAATAAAGATGATAATCATAGCTATTTTGATTCCTGCTAACCAAAACTCCGTCTCTCCATAACCGCTTACACTCATCATATTGATGCCAATAATTAAAGCACCACTTGCTAGACTCAGTAGCCATAACGGAACATCCGGTAACCAGTATTGCAAGAAGCTTCCTGCCGCCAGCACTTCGATCACGCAGACAGTCAACCACATGAAGCAATAGAGCCAACCCACGATAAAGGAAAGCCGTTCTCCAAAAGCTTCGCGAATGAATTCCTTCATATTTTTGTTCGGGTATACCGTGGCCATTTCGGCAATTGCACCCATAACGACTAGTAGCAGCAAGCCTGCCAATACATAGGAGAGAACAACCCCTGGTCCAGCAATGCTTATCGTCTCAGAGCTTCCTTTGAAAATCCCCGTACCGATTACGCCGCCCATCGCCATAAAGCTGATATGCCGTGGAAGCAATTTTTTCTGTAATGATGCTTCGTTTGACTTCACATTTAATGCCTCCTAAGTAGGTTCAAAAAATTACACCAAGAATCAGTTTATCCTGAAATGGACTAGTTGAAAAGTATAAATGATACACATTTGCAGAAATAGAGGTGATTTTTCATCGGTGTGTGATATTTATCATGAACAATGTGATGAATTTAACATCTTAATTTTTAATTTTATTGCTAAATGAAAGTAGATAAATAAGCTTAGGCAACACTTGGAAAATGCAAGATTTGTCACTTCGCGTCTTGCGAAATCAAGTTACAATCGTTGAAAAAGTCAAAAGGATATTATACTAGATGACATTCTGAAAGGGGCTATGTCGGTGGTACAGTTACCAAAAGTGAACGAGCTCGGATTTTTTGAGATTCGTCTGGAGTCAATTGGAGGGTTGGGTGCGAACCTGGCTGGTAAAATGCTTGCGGAAGCAGGTGTTGTCGGTGCTGGAATGAATGGGGTCAGCTTTTCGTCATATGGTTCGGAGAAGAAGGGATCAGCGGTAAAAGCGCATATCCGGTTTTGTGATTTGAACACACCTATTCGTGACACGTCTCCGGTTGAGCGCCCGCATGTTGTTGGGGTATTTCACGAAGCACTAGCAAAGACAGTTAACGTAATTAGCGGAATTTATGAACATAGCACAGTATTGGTAAACTCAGCAAAATCGCCGGAGGAATTGAAATCCTCCCTGAATATGATGGCAGGAACTATTGCAGTCGTTGATGCTACAACTATCGCCTTAGATGAGAAAAACCGTGTTAATATGGCGATGCTGGGCGCGTTGTTCCGGATGTGTGATTTCTTGGACCCTGAAATTATGAAAGGCGTTATAGAGAAATCACTAGGCAAAAAGTATCCACAGGCAGTACAGTCAGCGCTGACTACTTTCGACCGTGGATTTAATGAAGTTAAGTTTATGCATTTTCCACTGCCTGCGGGCGTGACAATGCCTGAATTCGTGCGGTCTGATATTTCCGCATTGGGTTATGAAACACAGCCTATCGGCGGTACCATTACGAATCCTGGCAGTAGCTTTTTAAAGAACTTGAGCATTTCTCGCTCCGGTTTGCTGCCTCATTTTAAGCAGGAGGATTGTATTCATTGTGCGCAGTGCGATACGGTGTGTCCTGATCTCTGTTTTGTTTGGGATGAGCAGCCTGATAAGAAGGGGCGTCCACAAATGTTCCTGCAAGGTATTGATTACCAATACTGTAAAGGCTGTTTAAAATGTGTAGAAGCTTGTCCTACAACTGCCTTGTCTGGCGAACGTGAGGAAGAAGGCTACGCAGAGAGTCATACGGTCCGGCATATTTTTGATCTCGTTACTGAGGCCTAATTAACGGAGGAAAGGTGGAATACACGTGGCAATAGATTATGAAAAAGAAGTAGGCTCTGCTAAAGTAGAGCAGAAATTCCTATATGAATCCGGCAATGAAATGGCAGCTTATGCTGCTCATCAGATTAATTATCATGTAATGGGGTATTTTCCGATTTCTCCATCGACAGAAGTAGCGCAATTTCTTGATACGATGAAAGCGAACGGCCAGCATGATATTATGCTGATTCCGTCAGATGGCGAGCATAGCTCTGCTGGAATCTGTTATGGCGCTTCAACGGCTGGCGGACGTGTATTTAATGCTACCAGTGCCCAAGGTTATATGTTCATGCTTGAGCAATTGCCTGTACAAGCTGGTACGCGTATGCCTATGGTTATGAATCTAATCTGCCGTTCGATCTCTGGACCGCTGAATATTCACGGGGATCATTCTGATTTGTATTTTGCCCTGAATACAGGTTGGCCAATTTTAATGTGCCGGGATCCACAATCTGTTTATGATATGAATCTAATGGCATTGAAGCTTGCTGAACATGCTAAAGTTCGTCTTCCGGTAATGGTGGCCTCAGATGGATATTTCACTTCCCACCAGAAGCGCCGCGTACAGGCCTTTACTCATCGGGAGGATGTTCATAAATTTGTTGGAGCACAACCTCCAACAGGTTTCACCGATACTTTAGACCGCAATAATCCGGTAACCGTTGGCCCTTATATGAACGAACCTGACTATATTAACAACCGTTATCAACAGTCCGTAGCTATGTACAATGCGGGTGAAGTTTTTGAAGAAATCGCGAAGGAATTTGCTGAGTTAACCGGACGTTATTATCCAATGATCGAGGAATATCGGATGGAAGATGCTGAAGTAGCCGTATTCTTGATGAATTCTGCCTCTGAGATTATTAAGGATGTTGTAGATCAGCTTCGTTTGCAAGGAATCAAAGCCGGTGCAATCTCGCCGAATATGATCCGTCCTTTCCCACAGAAGCAAATTGCTGAAGCGCTGAAAAACGTTAAAGCAATCACCGTTGGTGACCGCGCAGATTCTGTTGGCGGACACGGTGGTAACATGGTCAATGAAATTAAGGCAGCCCTGTTCACATATGGCAACACTACGACTAAAGTAATAAGCCGTATTTACGGTTTGGGTGGTAAGGACTTCTACGCAGAAGATGGTCATGCATTTTTCCAATTAGCAATTGATGCTGTTGCTGCAGATCGAGTAGACATACCATTTGATTATTACGGCCACAATCCGGGTACACCAGAAAAAGCTCCACAACGTCTTCTGAAGCCAATGGACTTTGACTCACTGAAGACAGGCTTGATCACTGTGAAACAGGATGAAGCAACGGGCAAATTAAGCGTACGGATTCCGCCGCTGCGCAGCTTGACGAAGAAACCTAAACGGCTCTCCCCAGGTCATGGTGCGTGTCCGGGTTGTGGGATTTTCTCAGGACTAGAGACTTTCTTCAAAGGGATTGAAGGGGATATCGTCGCACTTTATCATACAGGCTGTGCCATGGTAACGACTACGGGGTACCCGTATTCCTCCCATAAATCAACGTTTATCCATAATCTTTTCCAAAATGGAGCGGCTACCTTGTCCGGTGTCGTAGAGATGTTCTGGGAACGCAAACGTCGCGGTGAGCTGGATGGACTAGGGCTTAAAGAGGACTTTACGTTTGTTATGGTAACCGGAGATGGCGGTATGGACATCGGGATGGGACCGGCAATTGGAGCTGCGCTGCGTGGTCACAAAATGATTATTGTAGAGTACGATAACGAGGGTTACATGAATACTGGAGCACAGCAGTCCTATTCGACACCACTGGGTCATCGTACATCAACCTCCAGTATCGGCAAGCAGCAGCAAGGTAAAGTGACTCAGCATAAAGATACAGCACAAATTATGGCGGCTACTAACATTCCTTATGTCTTCACGGGTTCGGAGGCTTATCCGCAGGATCTGGTGAAAAAAGCGGCAAAAGCACAGTGGTACGCACAAAACGAAGGTTTGGTGTATGGTAAAATCCTGATCGCATGTCCGCTAAACTGGATGTCTGATGATAAGGAAGGCACTAACATCGTTTCATTAGCTGTTGAGTCTTGCTTCTTCCCGTTATATGAAGTAGAGCATGGTTCTACGAATATCACATATAATCCCGAAGACAAGGGCAAACGTGTCGAGCTCTCAGCATGGCTGAAGACAATGGGTAAAACTCGTCACTTGTTGAAACCTGAGAATGAGCCAGCTTTGCACAGCTTCGAAGAAGAAGTTGAGCGCCGTTGGAATCGTCTCAAGGCAAAACACGAACATCCTGACTTATAAGATGTGTTTATCTCCAGCATATAAAATATGAAAAAACCCGGCAGATTTGTCTGCCGGGTTTTTTGTGGTTAGGGAGCATTTGCGCGTAAGAAACAGTTTTCGGACACCACTGACCTTAAACACAGTCTTCTTTCCCATTTGGAATTCTAACGGACTGCATAGCAGTTATCGGCCCTAAAAACTCCCAATATGAGCCCTTTTTGAAGGAATAGTGTCACTGGAGTCCGCGAAACTTCTGAAAAAGCTAAGAACCGGCAAATAACGTCATTTAGGTCCTATGTGTTAAAGACTTGGTCATTTACAATTAGAATAAAGTCCAATTCCCTTTTACTCTTGCATGTTGTTCTGCCCTAACCAGAAGATAGCGGGTACAAATGACAAGACAAGAACTACCTACGATTAAAGCGCCGAGAGCCCACCACCAGCTAATCCCGATATTATCGTATAACGCCCCGCGCACGAGAATCAGACTATATGTGAGTGGAAACAGAAGGGATAGGCCCGTTGCCCATGCTGGGAATACCGCTGGTGGAATACGAACCCCACCAAACAGCTCCATTGGTGCTTGAAAGATGTAATAGAGTAGCCCTGAATCCCTTGAGAATAGAGATATCGCACACAGCAAAGCTCCCCATATAACCGCTGATATCATGATAAGTACTAATACAGGCAATAAGGCGCCCCAGTTAACAGTCGTTGCATCCGCAAGAAAAATGAAAGTCAGGATGGAGAAACAAGCGAACCTCCATATTCCGTGAAATAGTGAATATATGGAACGTCCATACAGGAAGGTCATTTTTGACGCTGGGGTTAGGAACACTACCTCAAGTGTGCCCCCTTTACGTTCTTGTTCGAATAACCATGCGGCTTGCACAACCGTCCAGTATAACTGAAAGACGAGATATCCGCTCAGCAGAAAAAGGGGAATCCGTCCATCTGGTATTACTTTTGAGAGTGCTGATCCTACTCCTGTTCTAAAGGGCTGCATAGTAAAGTAGGTGGTTAAAAAGGTGAGCGCCGGCCAGAGTAGAAGTGAAAAAAACACTGCGCGTCCTTTAACTCTATTTCGATGCTGCTTAGTGATCTCCGCGCTAAGGGTAAACCATAAGCTATGTAAGTTCATGATACCCTTCCTTCCGAAAGGAGGATAATCGCATCCTCCAAATTAGGTTTTTCGGATGCGAAGCTTTTAATGCTAAGCCCATGCTCCGTAGTCCATGGCAGCAGCTCTGTAATGATCCTATCAGCCGAAGGTGTCTTTACAGAAATGCGCTGCAGTCCATCATTTCGAAGTTCGAGTTTTTCTGTTGCGCAGACACCCATTAATTCCGCAGGCTGAGTATATGTTCGTAGATGCTCTAGTAGCTTGGGACGAAGTGATTCATGCCAGCCTGTAACCTCTAAATGAGCAGTTTGCGAGCCTGCAACCTGATGGACAATCCGCTCAGGTTTGTCACAGAGCAGAAGCTCGCCTCGATTCAGTACATAAACCCGATCACAGAGTTCTTCGACCTCCTGCAAATAATGGCTGGTCAGAAGGATACCCTTTCCACTGTCCAGTGCAAGCTTTCTTATCGTACCGCGAAGCTGCCTGGAAATGGGGGCATCAAGGCCAAGTGTGGGCTCATCTAGAAATAAGTATTGTGGATCGTTGATAAGTCCGCGGGCGATTTGCAGCCGTTGCTTCATCCCTTTAGAATATTGTTCAACGGGTTGGTCAGCAGCTTGGGTCAAACCTACTTCCTCCAGAAGACGTTCTGCTTCTCTAGCGATTTGAGGGCTGTTCATTCCATAGAGTTTACCGAAGTATTGAAGATTTTCTCTACCAGTGAGTCGCCAGTACAACATTCGTTCTCCTCCGGCGATCATATTTACTTTTTGCTGAATGGCCTTTCGATTCTTGTGCAGTGACATTCCATCGACTTCAATACTGCCTGAGGTTGGCTCTAGGAGAGTAGAGAGCATACGTATTGTAGTGGTTTTTCCAGCGCCATTTAGACCGAGAAGACCTACGATTTCCCCCGCAGCGATATCTAAAGATAGTGATTTCACTGCAGTCACTGATCTTTTTTCCGAACGGAACCAGCCCAGTCTATGTTTGCTTTCGTAAATTTTAGTAACTTCATGCATGTTTATCAATGGTTTTCACCCTCCAAGGTTTTAGAAACGTTCGAACAACCCGCGCTCTATGCGCCGATTTGTCCATTGACCAACCGTTATGTATACAACACTAAGTAGTATGATAGGCAATGCATCAATTAATCGTATTGATTCTCCAGTTAGCAGCGTGCCTCGTAGCAGTTGTAGCGCATAGGTCAATGGGAAAATCTCACCTATAGCCTGCAAGTAGTCAGGCAAGTATTGCCTTGGAAACTGAAATCCACATAGTAGAGCAGTTATCGTAAATAGAGTATTTTGAACAATGAAGGTGTCCCTTGTATAAAGCATAATGCTTCCTAGCACCAGCGCCATCGCATAACATGATAGTAAAAACAGCAAAATTCCCACGAGGAGAGATATAAAGTGAACAGAGGGGAGCCGAAGTCCTGCCAAAAGGCCAAAGAAGAGAACCACCAGCAATTCCGCCCCGCTTCGATACAACTGCTGGACTGCGTTTCCTAGAAAATAACCGCTCCGGCTTGAAGGGGAGAGCAACAGTGCCTCAAGTGTACCTTCTCTCCATTCGGTAATAAGTGCCCTGGATACATTCATCATCATACTGACGGAAAATATACTGAGCATACCTCCAATAATTACATAGGTCAGATAGTCATCACTGCCACTATAGATAGCGAATTTTGAATCTATATCCCCATTGATTAGATACACATAAGAAAAATAAGAGATGATGACTAGATAAACTCCATCAATAATGTGCCCGAATGTAAAGGTCCAGGGAAAGGCTCTAAGATTAGATTTTTGGTTTCTTTTTAGGGTTGCGATAGCGATATGCCACAACTGTACTCACACCTTTCATTAACCTTATTGTTCAAGGTACTGCCTTTGCAGAACGAGAAGATTATCAAAGACTTCTTTGTTCACTGAATAAAATAAATAATTCCCTTTTCGCTGTGATTGGGTAAATCCTGCTTCACTTAGTTGTTTTAGCTGTTTAGAGACCGCAGCTTCAGAAATACCCAATATTGGCGCAAGCTGCTTGGTACAATGTGGACTTTTCCACAGTAGTTTCAGAATTCGCATCCGCGTATCATCACTTAAAGCTTTGAGTTGGCGCAACAGGTCACTCGGCGGTCCTTCACTAAAGGCAAGACCGGGAACATCCACCGTGAGTGGCAAAAATAAAGTGTCTTCGAACCAGCCAACAAGCAGATGCGGAAATATGAATGTAGAAGGAAAAACGTACACTTGTCCAAGCTGGTCATAAGGAAAGTAATACGTTACAGACTTTTGTACTGTCAGAGTCCCGTTCTCTGCGAGGAGGCGTGGGTGGAGCGTATTTAGTGCCTTTTCCGGGGATCGACTGGCTAAGTCTTGAAACTGAGCGGCTGAGATGTTCATAAATGGTTCAATATAGTCCCATTCCTGCCCGAAATAATCATGTTCGTATGTAATTAATGTTGAGATTAACAGCTTGCGAACACTAGCCAGATTGTTTATCAGGTACTTCACGTTTCCACTCAACTTCATCAGCGAACGCTTGCTTTCAGATTCATTCAGCCATTCGACTAGGGTACTTAGTGCAATTTCTTGATTCATAAATAGATACACTAGCTCTGCATCCGGAAGTTTTTTGAGTAGGGTGATTCCTTGATTGCAAGAAATAGGGACACCCATACGGTCCGGTAAATCTAGCAGAGCGATCCAACGGTCTGACAACTGCCCAAGTGTGTGGATGTTCTCCTGTAGAGCAAGAGGCATCCTTTTCTTGAGCTCCAGAGCCCATTGTAATCTTGTTGGATGGTGTTCTGGTTGATGGAAGACATGCAGACTGCATAATAACTCATGAAAAGGACTGACGACCGTTTTGATCTTTCGATTTAAAGTTTTGAGTGAGCTCATCTCTTTCCTCTCCGATTAACTGTTTGGTTAATCAAAAACCACTTTCGCGTAAAGTGTTCAAAATTATAGGGGGAATGGTCAGGATTGTCAAATCTTTTATGCAGAAAAAAGCGAGAGCACATCCCCATGCGATGGACATGGATGATGTTTCTCTCACTTATAGGATTCTTTTGATAGAGTTATGAAGTAGAGTTATCTTCTGCCTCTAGGCATCATGGAGTTATCGCACATGATATCTTTAACAGAATAGGTGTAGCAATGACGAGGAACTGGGACACAGTGATGGCGTCTAACGATTTCTACCGGGTGAATAACATTCACAACTTGAGGGTGGTAGTAATCTTGATAAACCACCTTAGGTGGGTCAGTGACAGTTTGGGCCGGGCATTTTGGACATCCTTCTGACATTTCCTTCAGCTCCTTTGTGTGTGAACTTACCGTATTATACGCACAGAACAAAGGCATGCTTGGTTATTTGTCTAGTTTATAAAAAAATGGGTGGGATTATTGTTTGTATATCTCTCGCATTACATGACGAAGCTCCGGGATAATGAGCCGTTCCATAGCCAATTTAACGGCTCCAGTGGAGCCAGGCATAGAAAAAACAGCTGTGTTGCCAATCGTACCTGCAATTGCCCGGCTAAGGATTGCCGCCGAACCAATGTCCTCTGTGTAGCTTAACATTCGAAAAATCTCACCGAAGCCCGGTAGCGTTTTATCAAGCAAGGATGAAACTGCTTCGTAGGTGGTGTCACGGGGAGAGATTCCTGTTCCACCTGTCAGCAACACGGCCTCAACTTCAGTGTG
Source organism: Paenibacillus sp. FSL F4-0097 (assembly GCF_038593125.1). NCBI lineage: Bacteria > Bacillati > Bacillota > Bacilli > Caryophanales > Paenibacillaceae > Paenibacillus > Paenibacillus sp. FSL F4-0097. Next base: position 3,914,015 of record NZ_CP151965.1, on the reverse strand, counting down.
ATCAGCGTTTTTATAGAGTAGTTCACGAATGTCCTGATAGTTGTCTTTGATAATGGTATGACCAATAACTTCATACCCGGCAGCCTCGAGCATGGATTTGATTAATGCTCCACCGGTATCTGTTTCAGTAGTTCTGGTGTCTGAGACGGTAATGATGTAGCAGGAAACGGATTGTGGTGCTTCCTTCCGATGTTCTTCAACGGATGACAATGAGATCAGCTCCTAAATTAGAGATGTTCTCATGATAGGGTATGGGGAAGGCAAAGACAAGTTTTGTTATCAATCGCTATTCTTTTGAGGTTATAGGTGTGCCGCTTGCGTGCTTTGGCATCATGTAGTAAACTCGCTACCATACCCGTAATTTGCAAGGAGCGATGAATCATGGAACAGGTTGTACCTGTGTATATATTGTCAGGATTTCTGGGAAGCGGCAAAACTACCCTGCTGCAGCGCCTGCTGGAACATTGGAAAGATCAGGGCTTGCGCCCGGCCGTAGTGATGAATGAGCTGGGTGAAGTGAACCTGGATGGGCTGCTGGTTGAGCAAACCGTTCCTATGGCAGAGCTGCTCGGCGGCTGTATCTGTTGTTCTATCCGAGGGGATCTTAGCACAGAGCTAACTACTCTTATCAAGAAGGAATCACCTGATGTGGTTGTTATTGAGGCCACAGGTGCGGCGAACCCGTTGGAAATTGTAGATGGTGTAACCGAAACTTCACTGTATCAAAAAGTCGAGCTAAAAAGCTTGATCACCGTCGTTGACGCCGCGCATCTGCTCGAATTGTACCGTGCGCAGCAGGGGGCAACCTATCGACTGATGCAGGAGCAAATTCGCTGCGCATCTGTTTTGATTCTGAATAAAACTGACCGTGTCTCAGCAGATGAAGCGGAAGAGATCACAACTGTTCTGCGAAAATGGAATTCTTATGCACCGATTATGCCAGCGGAGCGTTGTGAGATCGACACAGAGGAGCTCCTGCGTAGTGCAGGTGGAGTTCTTACGGATACACAGCTTGAAGAGAGCGACAGCGAAAGCCAAGTGCATGAGGAAGCTCAACTACCTTTAGGAGGCACCCATGCTTCTCATGATCACGTGATGGCATACACACATTACTTCAAACGACCTGTCAACAGCGAGACCTTTGAACAGTTCGTCAAGGAGCTTCCGCGTGATGTTTATAGGGCTAAAGGCATTGTGACCTTTAATGACACCTCCAGTCGTTTTCTTTTTCAATATGCTTACCGTGAAGCTGATTTTATGAAAATCACACCTCAAGGCGAAGTCCCAGACGTAGCTGTATTTATCGGGGAACACTTCTCATCCAGTGAGTTACGCACGAAGCTGCTGGCGATGGAAGGACGTATTTTAGTTCGGCCTGGCACGATCAAAAGAAGCCTGTAATCCGTTCTGCTTCAGAAGAAGCTGTGGTTCATTCCTAATCTTGTAGGTTAATAGTAAGGCATACCCATTAAAAATGCAGGAGGTTGAAGGCTATGACCCGAATTCAATATCAGGAGTGCATTGACGCTTGTCTCGAAAGTATGAATGCCTGTAACTACAGCTATGTCTCAAGCCTAAAAGAATATGATCTTGCATCACTTCGTGAGAGCATGCGACTCGATCGTGAATGTGCGGATATTTGTTCTTATGCCATTCAAGCAATGACTCGTCAAAGTCCGTTTGTATCTGGAATTCTAAAACTATGTGCGGAGATTTGTGAAGCATGCGCAGATGAGAGCAGCAAGCATATACATAATCACTGCCAAGAATGTATTAATGCCTGCCGTAAAGCTGCAGAGGCATGCCGTTTGATTAGCGATGCTGTTGAGGTATATGCGTAAGATCGTATAGCTTAACTCTCATATATGAACTAATAGCCAGACTGTTGCTGTAGAAATATAGCAATAGTCTGGTTTTTTATATCCAGGTCTGTTTGATTAATGCTACTGGTAGAAAAAAAGGGGAGGAATACTGGATAGAAAGGAAGTTTTAGAAAGGGCTGCTATGGCAGTTCTTTCATTTTTTTGATTCCTAGAAGAGGAAATTCGTAGGGAACCGGAGAATTAACAGTAGATATGAAGGGAGAATGTTAAGTGGCGAACTTAGTAGATCGTAACTTTGCCAGCGGTAGTATAGATGTTGCTATTCCCCTGATAGAATTAGAACAGATCAGTAAACAGTATGGACGCCGACCCGTATTGGAAGATGTATCGTTTACTATTGAAAAGGGGACTGCAACTGCTCTGATCGGACGGAACGGATCCGGCAAAAGTACGCTGTTGTCAATCTTAGCTGGACTGGTCCATATTTCCTCTGGAAAGCTGAGTTGTAAGGATTCAAATCTGAGAATTGGTTATGCACCTGAGATGTTTCCAGGGTTGAAGCTGACCCCAGAACAGTACTTGCGAAGTATGGGACAGATTAGCGGCCTTGCGCCAGTCCTGATCGAGCAGGAGCTAACAACGTTATTTCAACTTTTTAAGCTGGAGCACTTTCGCAAGCAGTCTATGCTAAACTTCTCCAAAGGAATGCTGCAAAAAATTAATTTGATTCAAAGCTTGCTGGGGAGTCCCTCGTTGCTGCTTCTTGATGAACCTATGTCGGGCCTTGATCTCCCCTCAATGAATAAGTTAGCTGAGCTTCTTATTGGTTTGAGAAATAAGGGTACTGCTATAGTCTTCTCTGTACATGAACCCCAATGGATTGAATTGCTTGCGGATCAGGTTCATGTCATACATGAAGGGAAAATTGTAAAGTCAATTCAGGGGTCAGAGAAGCTGAACTTTAAACCCTCTACATACATACTATTGTCTAATCTGTCGATTCAGAAATTGCAGCAATTGAAGGAAATGGCAGGTTTCATTGCAATAAATACGTTTAAGGATAGTTGTAACATAGCACGTACAGCGTTGACAGTAACAAGTTCAGAATCAGATGCTTTTTTGCGGGTTATCTTGGAGTCGGGTGGTTCAATACAATCGGTAGAACCTCGCGGAGGATCGCATGACTTAGAAAAATGGATGAATCCTAGGAGTTGAACCAAGGGGGGCTAACGTGTATCCGTTTATCGTTTACATGCTGCGAAGTTATACTCGATCTCAGCGTTATTTCGGCCCGTTAGCGGGGATTGTGATTGCAGTCTTGATATTGTATTCTTATAAGCCCAATCCAGTTATGAATAGCTATGCCGCTACAGCAGTAATGCTCTTTATAAGCTGCGCTTGGATGAGTCTTAGTTTTTTGAATCATGAGCACGCTGTTCATCGGCAGATTGCAGTTGTTCACATGCGAAGTGCGGCAAAACATAGTGCAGGTAGTATCTTAACGCTTTGTTTTCTAACGTTGCTGCTAGATATATTGATTGTCCTTTATCCTTGGGTAACAGGTCATTTCGCAGAATCACCTGGGGCATATCGGTTAATTCTAGCGCTTATAGGACATGGATTGTTGGGTATGCTTGGTGTGGCTATTGCCCTATTCTTTCAATCTTCTTGGATTCAAAAAGGCAGTCACGCAACAGGTATGTTATTAGCTATCGTTGTACTATCACTGGGTGGAGCACAAATCAGCGAAAGTTTGCCTGGTATATTTCATTTTTTGATCTGGTTGTTGCCGCCAGTAACTCCTGTAATGGAGGCCATGATGAAAGCTGATACATTGTCATTAGCGGAGTTGTTAGGTTCATTTGCACAAGCATTAGTATATATAACACTGCTTATCGGTTTTTATTTGTACAGATCAAGACAGAGGGATTACAACAAAACATAACTTGTATAGATAAAAGGAACAAGGATACAGAAGTGGGGGAAAAGATGAAGGATACATATGTAGCTGAGAGTGAACAATCGAAAGAGTTATTCGCCTATTTTGGACTGGCAGTTTATTATGGACAGGCCCTCGAGCAGCAGCTTACCAACTTGCTATTGCTTACTAAGCTATCACAAGGAAAAACGCCAACAGAAGCAGATCTGACAGACCTTTATCAGCGAAAACTCAGCAATTCACTCGGCCAACTCATCAAAGAAATCCAACATCATTTTCCTTTCTCGGAGCAAGAAACCGCTCAGTTGGAGGAAGTGTGGAAACAACGTAATTACATCGTTCATGATTACTTTAAAGAGCGTATACAGGAAACCTTTACGCCTGCCGGAAGAGCTAAAATGATTCGGGAGCTGAAACGTTTTAAAAATAAAGCAAGTAGACTTGAAGTTAAACTGCAAGGCTACTGCACAGAAATGTTCACGAAGCTTGGATTAGAGGAGGAAAACTTATTGTAATAATCCTTCTAAGCCGCAAGCTGTTACAACCTCTGGTCTAAAATGAACCGAAGAAGCTCTAACACAGCGAGAGAGTGCAGTTAAAGCTTCGCCTAATGCCGGAATCATCTCCGGTGTTAGGCTTTCTCCAGGTTCCCACCACCAATTGTTAATATTCAATGTTTGGTTCTTCTTATCCATCACCGGTTCAAATCTGCCAACAAAACGATCATTATATAATATTGGCAGTACATAGTAACCATATTCTCGTTCTATTGCCGGCTTATAGACCTCCCAGCGGTAATGAAATCCGAATAATTGCCGAACCAGCTCGCGTTCCCACAACAAATTATCCAGCGGAGCCAAAACAGCCGCAAATGAATCACGTGGTTGAAGCCCAATCTCTTCAGATTCTTGCAGCATCACAGACTCCAAGGTTGGAGCATCTATACTGCGGATATAAAGCGGAACCTTAATCCCCTCGACCCAAACTTCTCTGAGACTATCCTTCTCCAGCAATCTCTGAATCGCCGCCGCACGCTCTTTGCTCTTCAGTCCGGATATGCCCAGCCATCCGTCTCCAGATTTATTCCATAACAAGCCGATACTTCCTATTCTACGTATCACATACCAATCGTGAAATTGTTCTTCCGTGACATTTGGATCGGCTGAACTCAGCAGCTCTGAGGGTAACAAACGTTCAGCGAAATCATAATATCGCCGAGTATGTACACGATGGTGGACAACAATCTCTCCCCAAAAGTACATGCTTTCCATTGCAGCTCGTGATAATCTTGTCGGAGCCCAAGCCCAATCTACTTTCTCCTTTCCGTCTAAATCCAAAGAGGAGAGGGGACCGCGCTTCTGAAGCTCTTCACGAACCTGTGCTACAGCGACCATTACAGGCTCATTAGCCTGATGGTGGGAGGCAGCAGCTGTTCTTCTCCGCTTAAAATAAGGCCAATCCTCTGTACAATAAATAGACATGTTCTTGTCCCAGCCATCAACGAGCAACCTGTCTTTATACAGAAGCTCTTGGACCAGTTCTGGCGTAAATCCCGGAATCCGTGCTTGGAGGACCAGCTCATGATTATGGCCGGCAATATTAAGGGGGTCATATTGGATGCAGCCTACGTGACGAACATAGTCATAAATACTAAGTTTTCCGGAAGGGATAGCTCCGGCAGTTAACTTTTGATGAGATAGCAGAAAAAGCCTGGCTTGTTTCTTAGTCAGATTATAAGTAAGCATCGTTTACTCCTCCAAGGATATGTATTAATTTCCATAATACAGAACATCTGTTCTAAGATCAAGCAGGAAAAAACCCTGAATCACAATGAAGTGACTCAGGGTTGTAAATTACATTTTCTCAAGAGAGGGTTGCAAGTTTCCGAGTGCTGGACGGTTGCTTGCGCCAGCGTTATCGTCAGAGCTGTTAGCAGCGGCACCTACTTGCAGCTGGTACATACGGAAGTATCTTCCGCCAAGCGCCATCAGTTCATCGTGGCTACCGCGTTCTACGATCTCTCCGTGATGTAGGACTAGAATCTGATCTGCACTGCGAATCGTGGATAAGCGGTGAGCGATGATGAAAGTGGTGCGTCCTTTTTTGAGAACTTCCAGCGCATCCTGAATGACGCTTTCCGTTTCTGTATCGATGTTGGAGGTAGCTTCATCTAGAATAAGAATAGCTGGGTCAAAGGAGAGAGCTCTCGCAAAAGAAATCAATTGCCGCTGACCCGCAGATAAAGTACTTCCTTTCTCAATTACCGGTTCATCAAATCCTTGTGGAAGATGAGCGAGCAACTTATCCGCACCAACCTCACGCAATGCACGTTCTACACGTTCACGTGAAATTCGTTCATCCCCTAGGCTGACGTTCGAAGCAATGGTGCCCGTGAAGAGGTACGGATCCTGCAGCACGATGCCCATGTGATTCCGCAGCCACTGCTTCGGAATATCCGTAACCTTTTGACCGTCAATCGTAATATCGCCTTTTTGTGGATCATAGAACCGGAACAGCAGATTGATGATTGAGCTTTTGCCGGAACCCGTATGACCTACAAGAGCGACAGTTTCACCCGGGCGTGCTTCAAAGGAGATATCGCGAAGGACGTAGTCTTTTTTATAAGCAAAAGATACATTCTTAAATTCCACTTTTCCTTTGTAGCGTGGCATGGAGCCGTCCGTAACATTCTCTCCAGGTTCATCCATAAGCGTAAACACACGTCCCGCAGATACCATAGAAGTATCCAGGTTCGCCAACTGGTTCACCATACCCGTGATAGGCTGGAACAAACGTCCGAGCACATCGACAAAGGCATATAGAACGCCTAAGGATACAAAGGTTGAACCAGTAATACTGCCATGTCCGAAATACCAAAGCACCATCACAAAAGAGAGAGAACGAAGTGAGTTCACCAGATTGTGGGACGTGAAAGCATTCAGATTTAACATTTTATTCTGATATTTCAAGTAATCATCGTTCAGGTTCTCAAATTCTGCACTAAGCTGCTTCTGACGGCGGAATATCCGGACGATTGACATCCCCTGAATCGATTCATTAATAATGGCGTTAATTTCACTTAGACGTGAGCGAATGATCGTATTGTATTTGGTCGCAATTTTGCGATAGAGCACGATCCACAGCACAAGAATAGGTACAATGAACAAGCTGATCAGACCCAGACGGACATCAAGTAAGAACAGAGCGATATATACGCCAGTTATATTGATAATACCGGTGCTGAAATTGGAAAGGACGGCAATGAATAGATCCTTAATCGCCTCGGTATCATTTGTAACCCGCGACACTACCTTACCAGCAGGCAAATTGTCAAAAAAATGAACGGGTAGTCGCTGGATATGTGCGTATACATCTGTCCGCAGCTTCCGGATTACCTGATTCGCCGAAGATTGCAGCCAGTAGGTTTTTCCGAATTCAGCAAAGATGGAGATTACAAGAAAAATAGCATACATTCCGACCAACTGATAGATTCCAGGAAGCTCAGGTTTGTAAAAAGCGAACAGCTCATCGGCCGATAGCTTAACCGCCGGATAGATAACTTCGTTATCACCACGGGTGATATGCATCTCTCCATCGATGAACTTTCGTTCACCGTCAGGCTGTGTTACAGCTTCGTTAATAAAATAAAAACTTCTCCCTGCTTGAAGAACACGAATTTCTTGGCCTTTAGTTTCACCAGGCTCAAAGCGATCGCCGCGTTTGTATAAACTATTGTTATATTCAGCCGCCTTATCGGGAGACGTGGTGCTGAAATAGGGCTTCTCGATGGCCAGCATGTGATTGTCGATCATGCTTTTGGCTATAAATGGACCTGCCAGCTCTGCCGCTACCCCGATTGAAAGCAGCAGAAGGGCTGCGATAAAGGTTTTCTTTGCGGTCAATGCATATTCCAGCAGGCGTTTGCCTGTACTTTGTGTCAACCGTGACACCTCCTAAAATGTTTTGCGTAGTCGTAGCTCGTTTATTTATGGTTGTAGTTTAATCATTCGACAAGTTATTTTCGACTTGCTGCCGATCATATTGTTCACGGTACCAGCCATTCAAATCCAACAGCTCCTGATGTGTACCTCGCTCAACGATTTGTCCGTTATCCAGTACAACAATCATATCGGCATGTTGGACGGCGGAGAGACGGTGAGTAGAGATTAATGTGGTTTTTCCGGCACGTTCATTCCGGATATTGTCGATAATCTGAGCTTCCGTACGAGCGTCAACGGCTGATAAGGCATCGTCCAGAATAAGAATATCAGGATTAGCGATAAAAGCTCTGGACAGAGAGACACGTTGCTTTTGTCCACCGGAGAGAGATACACCACGTTCACCCACCAGAGTATCCAGACCATCGGACAATGTGCCCAGGTCGTTCTGGAAAGCGGCAGCTGTAATGGCTTGCATAATCGTATCGTCATCGGCGTTGTCTAGACCAAATTGAATGTTTTGCCGAACGGATTTGGAGAAAAGAATTTGCTCTTGCGGAACATAACCCATCCAGCTATGCAGCTGATCCAGGGAAATCTGTTGAATAGGCACGCCAGAGATAAGGATCTCTCCATTACCTGTCGGATATTCGCGGAGCAATTGTTTGAGCAGTGTAGATTTCCCGCTTCCTGTACGCCCGACTACACCTAATGTCTGCCCTTGGTTCAGGGTTAAGTTGACATGGCTTAGATTGTCAATCGTCGAAGAAGGATAACGGAAAGTCACATCGTTAAGCTCGATTCGAGTAGGATGGGGAACTTGAACAGGATGGGCAGCATTTTGAACATCGGGTTTGGAGTTTAACGTCTCGTCGATACGTTCGAGGGAAGCTCCGCCACGCTGCATAATGTTGATCAATTCTCCAATAGCGAACATCGGCCATACAATCATACCGAGGTACATATTAAAGGAGACTAGATCACCCAGTGTGATCTGATTGCGGAATACAAGGTATATCCCATAAGTAAGACCAATAATGTAGCTGAGTCCGACGCAGAAGCGGATGGTTGGTTCGAAGAAAGCATCGACACGAGCTACGGCCATATTTTTGTTGTAAACATCTTCAGTAATATCCGAGAAACGTTTTTCATCAAGACGCTCTTGGACATAAGCACGGATTACGCGCACACCAGAGACAGATTCGAGCACTTGGTCATTCATATCTCCGAATGCATCCTGCGCTAAGCTGTACCGATCATGAATAGCTTTACCATAAAAAATCATAGCTATTGCAATTAGGGGTAATGGTAATACTGCTGCAAGGGTCAATTTCCAACTCACGAGAAAGCCCATCGCAAACAGCACAACCGTGAGGTAGATTGTAGAATCCACCAGTGTAAGCATCCCGAATCCTACGGTAGCTGAGACGGCTCTGATATCATTGGTTGCCCGGGCCATGAGGTCACCAGTTCTATTTTTTTCGAAGAACGAAGGTGTCATAGTCATAAGATGATTCATAAATCGGGAGCGCAGCAGGCGCTCAACAAGGTTGGAACCTCCGAAAAGTTTGTGCATCCATATGTAGGTAATCCAATAAATAACTAGCAGCAAAATGAATATCATGCCGATATATTTGGCAAGCGAAGCTGTAGTAATCGAACCGCGTACTATGTCGTCAATGGCATTGCCTAGCAGACGTGGAGGGAGTAATTCAAGAACGCCCACACCTATGAGTAATATGAGTCCAATCAGGTAACGCCTTTTTTCTCGGCGAAAAAACCAGCCGAGATCGCGAAGAACAGAGAACAAGTAAATCCCTTCCTTTCAGGTTGTAATGATTGCTTGTGATGCTGATAAAAGCGCAAGTGATTATCTCTTCAGCAAACAAAAAAGGCATATCATCCGAAAACGGACGATATGCCTGTAATTTACAGCTATCATGCGCACGGTGCGTTACAGCACCAAGCATGTTAGAGACCTTCAAGAACTAAAGTTATACGGTCCATAAGACTCGCAAAAACTTCAGGATGGCTTAATCACTTGGGCTGCTTCGGTATTCGGTTGAGTAAAAATTCCAACAATAGTAAAATAATATGGCTGTAACTTCGTAAACACCGCGCTCACCCCTTTCATTAATTTGGTAATAACTAGAAGACGTTTAGTTATGTTCAGAGTTTATCATCCGGTTCGCGAATTTGTCAAACTTAATTTTAAATGGATTGGGAAATCATTAATTGCATAAAGTTGTTTGAATATCGACTTATTTTCGTTATGATTAGAATATACAAAGGAGCTGAGAGAAATGAACATGGAAATTAGTCAAGCAGCGGCAGCTTGGTTTAAGAGAGAATTGGACCTTAAGAATGGAGACTATATTCGTTTATTTCCCCGTTATAGCTCGGGAGGTGGACTTCACCCCGGTTTTTCGCTGGGCATTGCTACAGAAGCACCTGGGCGTCCAGCTATTCAGGTCAAACAGGATGATATTGTGTTCTACATGGAGGAGCAGGACTTGTGGTATATGGAAGGTTATGACCTATCTATCGTATACTCTGAGTCAGAGGATGACATTGAATATAAGTACGAACCAAAGCCGGTATCCGGTGAAGTGCAGGTATAGTTGTCTTAATGATTGTTTATTTTAATCAGGAAAAGCCCTTGCCAAAAGGCAGGGGCTTTTCAAATGCTGTCTTTAAAATGAGGGTATTCCAGTTGGAGATACATAGGTGTTATCAGTGCAAATTGCGAGAGGTTTCTTCCTCCAGAGCGAAGTCGAAGTCGTCAATATCGTACACCTGAACTGGAACTCCACCCTCGATGATCCGTTGAATCAATTCAAATTGATCCGTTAGGATAGGTACTTTCTCACGTTGTGAGGACAGCAGAAGCTCTGTTTCGATGGGATCGAACATCTCACCGTAGGCAGCGGTATCCATACTGTTAATGATGGTGATTTTGGATTGCCCGCCAAGGAGAATACCTGAGCTTTTCGCCCATGGCACTGCTAAACAGCGGTTGATCTTCTTCGCGTTGAGCGGTTCTTCAAAATAAGCAATGAGCTCACTAATCTTCAACTTAACATGCTTGTCGTCGTCCGGACGGTTCATCAACGGATCATCGCTGTCTCGCAGTTCGTATAGTTCCATCACAGTAGTATAAGGCACTATATATTCTACAGGGCTGCTCGATACGAGAAGCTGGCCGTAAATCGCCATCATGACGGCTTCCGTCACAAATTGTCTAGACATCGTTATCCTCCTGAAGTTCGGTACTGCAATTGTACTTATGATCTAAAATTATAAAAACACTGTAGAGAGCAAAAGTCAACTGTACTTAGCAACTCACTAAAGAGAAGGGAAAGAATATTCCTGTGAAGCAATGGAAATCATATTTTACTTTTGTACGACCTTATATGAAATTGATTGTGTTTACGCTGTTTATCGGCATGATCAAATTCAGTATTCCGCTAACACTGCCAATGATTCTGAAATACGTGGTCGATGACCTGCTAATGAACCCGAGCATGGGGATTGAGGAACGGGTATCACATTTGATGCTTATTCTGGGTGGTGCCTTAATTTTATTTGTTATCGTAAGAGGGCCCGTAGAGTACTATCGCCAATACTTTGCTCAGCTTATCACAAGTAAAGTGTTGTTCGATATGCGAAATAAGCTTTACAGTCATTTACAGCGGCTGTCACTGCGGTATTATCAGAATACCAAGGTGGGAGAAGCCATTTCCAGATTTATTAACGATGTTGAGCAGACCAAAAATTTGGTCGAAGTCGGCATGATGAATGTATGGCTCGACACGTTCACACTAGTTTTTGCTTTGGGATTTATGTTTTATTTAAATCCGGTGCTGGCGCTCGTGTCTATCTCGGTATTACCTTTTTACGCAATTGCAGTTAACAAATTGTATAAGCGGCTTAAGCTGTTAACGAAAGATCGTTCCCAAGCTCTGGCTGGCATTCAAGGTTATCTCCATGAACGGATTCAAGGGATATCAATTATCCGCAGCTTTACGATGGAAAAAGTGGATCAGAAGCAGTTTGAAGACATCAACGGTAACTTTCTTAAAAAAGCGATGGCGCAAACCCGCTGGAACGCTATGACCTTCGCAATTATTAATACATTAACGGATATAGCACCTCTTTTGGTCATCGGATATGGTGGTTATCAGGTCATTCATGGCAATTTGACAGTAGGTACCTTTGTAGCTTTCTTTGGCTATCTGGACCGGATGTATTCTCCGCTGCGAAGATTGATTAATTCCTCGACGGTGCTTACACAAGCCTCTGCTTCTCTTGAACGGGTGCTTGAGCTGCTGAATGAGCCTTACGATATTGTAGACAAGCCGGGAGCAAAAGTGCTAAAGGATGCACGTGGTGAGATTGCTTTTCAGAATGTATGGTTTAAATATAACGAAGAGAATGATTGGGTCTTAAAAGATATTAATCTGAGTATTCAGCCCGGACAGACCATTGCGTTCGTCGGAATGAGCGGTGGAGGAAAGTCCTCCCTTATAAGCTTGATCCCGAGATTCTATGACATCAGTAAAGGCAGCCTCCAAATGGATGGTTATGATATACAGGAATTAACACAGGAAAGCTTGCGCAGGTCTGTCGGTATGGTCTTACAAGATAATTTCTTATTCAGCGGATCTGTGCGTGAGAATATTTTATTCGGTAATCCTAACGCCACGGAAGAAGAGGTCATTTCAGCAGCGAAAGCTGCCAATGCGCATGATTTTATTGAGCAGCTGCCACTGGGTTATGAGACAGAAGTGGGAGAACGTGGTGTTAAGCTATCCGGAGGACAGAAGCAGCGGGTTGCTATCGCAAGGGTATTTCTCAAGGATCCGAAGGTTCTTATATTAGACGAGGCTACTTCGGCGCTGGATCTGGAATCGGAGCATTTAATTCAACAAGCGCTGCAGTCCCTTTCTTCGCAACGTACTACACTAATTGTAGCGCATAGACTGTCAACGATTACTCATGCAGATCAGATTGTCGTACTTGAGAATGGTGAAATTACTGAACGGGGTACGCATGAACAGCTGATGTCGATAGAGGGTAGTTATGCGCGATTATTTAACGTACAGCATTTAGACGCTTAATATGTTTTGAATAATTAAACACTTTAGTGGTCCTCTCGAAAGAGAAGGCCACTTTTTTTGAATTCCAATCAGGCTTGTGGCACACAGTAACTTATACTATGGCAAAAATTCTACAGGGGACTTGAGTCTTTTCGGTGATCATGTGCGTCTAAAGCTTATAAACATCATGAAAGGAAGTGAGGAACGTGAATAAAACCACGCTTGAGGAAAAGGCGATAGCTGGTGATGAAGACAGCTTTACTGTTCTTATTGACGGCATGCAGGAGCGTTTATACCGAATGGCCTACTCCTATGTGCGGAATCAAGAGGATGCGCTGGAGATTGTGCAGGAGACCGTCTTCAAAGCCTATATCTCCATTCATAAATTGAAGCAACCGCAATATTTTAAAACTTGGCTCACCAAGATCGCTGTCAACTGTGCGCTGGACTTTATCCGTAAATCTAAAAAAATCGTGTATATAGATCAAGAGCTAGGAGGCAGCTATGCTCCGAAATCTAGGGAAGAAGTTATGGACTTGCATGAAGCGCTCAGCGGCCTTGATGAAAAATCAAGAATGGTGATTGTGATGAGATATTTGGAGGACTTGCCCATAAAGGAAATTGCAGAGGTTCTTGATATGCCCCTGAGCAGCGTCAAAACCGTTATTTATAGAGGTTTGGAAAAATTAAAAATAAGTATGGAGGAGAGTGAGAACTTTGGATAAGCAACTAGAACGTCTACAACAAGCCTATAATGAGATTGAAATTCCTAAAGAACTATCATTCGCTTCTCGTAAAGGAATTGAAAGAGGGAAAATCTATAAACAGAAAAACAGTTCTTCAAAACGTGCCTTGAAATGGACAGGATCAGTAGCTGCTGCTGTATTGATTTCTTTTACGGTGGGTGTAAATACGGTTCCTGCTTTTGCGAGTAGTATGGATCAAATACCGGTTCTAGGTAAGCTGGTCAGTGTTCTGCAATTTACGGAGGGAAGCGCAGGAGGGGGAACCATTCAGGATGGAGTAGATGTGAATTTTATTTCGGTCAAACAACTGAAGAATAGTGATCAATTGATTTTGAATTTTGCAAATCCGGATGAAACTCAACAGATGGCAAGCTCATATAACGTAAAGTTTACGGAAAATCCGGCAACAATGACGATTACAGTAAGTGGGGCCAGAAAATTCTCAGCAGTCAAAGATCTGGAGACATTAAAACAAAGCCGATATGTTCAGGATGCTTATCCACTAATTACACTAGATGATTCGGCCATTCGGTTCAATGGCACACTTACGGACTCGGTTGCTTATGAGGTGAAAGAATATAAAGAGCCAGCACAGGTAGTGATTACGTTAAAAGAGAAAGGAGACGAAGCAAAAGGGGGCTCTGTATATTCCTTAAGAACGGTCTCACAGCCTTCTGGTGAGGCGCTGGGTATGGCTGAAGAAATGTTATATGGGTTAGAGGATGTGCGGATGTTAAAGGATCAGAAAGGCTTATATCTCGTGGAAGCAGGATATTTTAATTCAGAAGAAGAGGCTTTGAAGCAGTTGCAGAAAATTAAGACAGAGTATGGCGTTGAAGATTTATTAGTCGTTGAAAAAAGAGCGGCGCAGCAAATTCCGCAGTCCATTTCTCAGGTGGAGGAATAGTGAAGAAGATGGTTGTATAAAAGGCACAATAAAAAAGACCGCCAAAAGCGGTCTTTTTTGTGCTGTTCTATTACATTTTGCCGATCATAAGTGATAAAATGCCGGCTGCGATCAGCGGTCCGACCGGAACGCCTTTAAATAACGCAACCCCGATCACCGTGCCAATCAGCAGACCCGCAACAACTGTGGGTTGGTTGGTCATGAGCGTAGCACCGCGGCCTCCAAGAAAAGCGACGAGAATGCCGATAGCGATAGCAAGCAAGGACTTCCAGTGCAAGAAGGATTGACCGACTGTCTGCAACGATATTTTGCCGCTGGCTAATGGGGTCATGACCCCGATGGTCAGGATGATAATCCCGATGGTTAAACCGTATTTTTCTAGCCAAGGAAAGGTTTGCTGCAGGCCAAGTACTCTTAGCAGTAATAGGACGACCATTGCTATTGTTACAGGGGAATTGCTGCTGATAATTCCCAGCGCTGCAAGTCCAAGCAAAAGCAAAGAGGTCATGTCCATCTTAATGTTTCAACTCCTTAGGATTAGAACTTTGTTTTGACACAATGTGATCTGCGATAAGCTTACCATGCCCTCTTCCGGTCTCAATAAACACTTCGTTAGCATTGCGGCCGGAGGCGATTACTCCAGCAACATACAACCCTGGAACATTACTTTCCATGGTAGAGGTGTTAAAAGCAGGCTTATCCATGTCGTCATCCATGATCACACCCGCTGAAGTGAGGAGGGTACGGCTAGGACGGAAGCCAGTCAAGGCAAGAACGAAATCATTATCCAATGCTTTCTTGTCCCCCTTATGATCCGTAACAATTACTGAGCTTGCAGTAATTTCAGTGACACGCGAGCCTAAGTGCAGAGTGATTTTCCCTTTTTGCACCATGCCTTCAAAGATTGGCCGAACCCAAGGTTTAATATTCTCTGAGATGCTTTCACCACGATATACCATATCTACCGTAGCTCCTACACGCATAAGCTCCAGCGCTGCATCTACTGCGGAATTACTGCCGCCAATTACAGTTACCTTCATTCCCGTGTAAGGATGAGCTTCACCGAAATAATGAGTAACTTTAGGTAGTTCTTCACCTGGAATGCCAATCATATTCGGCTGATCAAAATAACCTGTTGCTATAACTACATTAGCAGTGATACGTTTCTGATGCTCACCACGCATATTTGACGTATGTACGGCAAAGGTTCCATCTTCAAGCGGCTCAATGGATAAAGCTTCTTCATAAGCGGCGATCTCTAGACCATATTGCTCAGCGGCTCGGCGATAATAGACAAGCGCTTCGTGACGGTAAGGTTTGTCGTTGGTCGAAGTGAACGGAACATCCCCGATTTCTAATAACTGAGCCGTACTGAAAAATTGCATATTTGTTGGATACAAATAAATGGAGTGTACAATAAAGCTTTTTTCAATGATAAGGCTGGACAGGCCTTGGCGTTGGCATTCGATAGCTGCCGAGAGGCCGCAAGGACCTGCACCGATAATAATGACATCTTTCATAAAGCGGGTTACCTCCTGATTGTTACTATCTTTTCTTTAAATCCTACCCTAAATTCATGAATTTTTCCATAAGAGCAGATTGAGTATAATAACCATTGCAAGAATAACGTTGATTATTATATAATTAGATATATATCTAATGTTTCAATTTATTGTGAAATTCTAGGAGCGTGAACCCAGTGCAGTTGGAGAAAATCGTGAGTTATCATAAAGCTTTAGCTGATCCAACGCGTCTTCGCTTATTGTTGCTTCTGTCCCAAGGAGAAATGCACGGGCAAGCGCTGGCTGAGAAGTTGAATTTATCGCAGCCTACAGTCACTCATCATGCGGCTAAATTACGTGAAGCGGCTCTAATAAAAGAAAGACGCGACAAAAATACAGTTTATTTTAAGTTGAATCCGGAGTTTATCAATAATGGTGCTGAGGCTTCACTGCAGTTTATTTTTTCGAAAGGAGCTGAGAATATGGAAGGGCAATTGCCTGAGAATAGTCTTCAGGATACTGTAATTCGTAATTTTTTCTCTAAAGATGGCCGGCTGCGGCAAATTCCAGCACAATACAAGAAGAAATTGATAGCGCTTCAATACATGGTTGAGAAGCTGGAGCCAGGAGTTGTTTATACGGAAAAGGAAATCAATGAGTTTATTAAGCAGTTTCATGAAGATTTCGCCACTATTCGTCGTGAATTCATCATGCATCAGTTTATGTATCGTGAGAAGGACAAGTATGAACTAAATCCTCGAGAAGTATGGACTCGGTGGGAATATGTCAAATAATGATCTTTTAAATATTAACATTCTGTGTCGATTTGAAATGTACTGATTAATTATTCGAATTTCGAATAAAATGGAATTGTAAGCGTTATCTGAGACATATTTAGAAAGGAGACTTTCGTTATGTTATTTAAACGCACAAAAAAGCAACCCAAATCAGATCATGTAACCGTCACATTACCCCAAGTGAAACAGGCGATTCGAAAGTTCGAAGAAGATATGCCTGGACCTATTAATAGAACAGCATTAATCTTAGAGGACAAAAGAATCGATATGAGTCGCCTGAAACGTTATTTGGGTGGAATACCCGAACGGAATTTCTATATGTCACGAGAGACCTATGAAATTTTCGAGGAAGAAGACAAGTTAGTGCCGTATTATCTGGATTTAGTTCAGGCTGCTGTAGACAGTTATATTAGTGATACAGGCAAGCTACCGTTGCTTGAAGACACCTGGTTGCCAGAGGTTCATTATCGATTGTTATCTACAGAAAGTTATCTAAAAGAAACACCTCCTTTTCCGCTGTATATTACGGATGAAGAAATGATGCTGACCCATCGGGCAGAGCATTTCGAGTAAAGGAATGACGCAGATACGAATCTTCATAAAGACTGTTCAGTAAAAGGGAAGCCATAAATCCTTTTTGTTGAATAGTCTTTTCTTTGTCTCTTAAGGCATAGTACAATTACATTCTGTAGGTTAGGTTTGAAAATTAACAGCATGTAAGGGGAATCGCTTGATGAAGGAAGTACAAGCTATTTTATTTGATCTGGACAATACTTTAATGGATCGCGACTATACATTTCGCAGCTTTAGCACTCAGTTCGTGCAGGATTTTCTTGGGCATCTGAAACCTGCGGAAGCGCAGGCCGTGATTGAGGATATGATCCACAGAGACGCTGATGGCTATCGTGATAAAGACGGATTTTTCTTAGAACTTAGTGAGATCCTGCCTTGGGAAAAGCCTGTGACGGCTGAACATATCCGGGCGTATTATGATGCGAGCTACATCAATCATGGTGCAGTCATGGAGCATGCTTTGGAGGTTCTGGAGTATTGCGTGGAGCGTGGATATACTTTGGGGCTGGTCACCAACGGTAAAAAAGAAATCCAGAACACCAAAATCGATATTCTCGGCCTGCGAGAGTACTTCAAGGCTATAGTTATATCTGGAGAAGTTGGCATTGCGAAGCCTGATCCTGCGATTTATCAATTGGCACTAGACAAGCTGGGTGCCTCTGCGGATCAAACCTTGTTTATAGGGGATCATCCGGTAAATGATATCTGGGGTGCAGGTAAGGCTGGCCTTGAAGGAATTTGGCTGCAAAGGAAACATCCTTGGGACGATCAGCTGGACATCCAACCTTGGAAAATGATCCGTGAGCTGAAAGAATTAAAGGCTATTTTGTAATCTGGAAAATTTGGGGTTGACATTTTACTGCTGCACCAATTATGATAACAGCATCTTAAATTTCGGAAGGAGACGATGTTTTATGACAGTTTTAAATGTAATGAACTCAACTGTTGTGGATACGTGTCTTCCGGGAACAGCTGCTGCCGAATAATTGATTCGTGCAGTTTAGCAGGTAAGCTCAATTACGCTTATTAGAGCCGCCGGGAACCGTATAGGGTCCGGTGGCTTTTTTGCGTGTGTAGAAAGATTGGATTTGGTGTAATAAATCCACATGTCTATATACCGCCGCCGGAGTCTTTATTTCCGGCGGCTTTTTGTGTTCTCGGAAAACGCCAAGGGGCAAGAAAAAACATAAACATATCTTTTAGGAGGAAATGAATGAATAGCATAAAGCAATATGGTTGGAATGAAAACTGGAGTACAAAATGGAATGAAAAGTGGAGTCATGCAGAGGATAAACAATTTATACCCGGGAGAATCGTTGGTGATTTCGGCAGTAAGTACAAAGTGTTAACTGATGTAGGAGAGACGTGGGGAGAGCTTGCCGGGAAGCTGAGACACACATTTGTAGCCTCGGGTGATTTTCCTGCCATTGGAGACTGGGTAGCATTAGCAATGCAAGATGGCGGCGAGCATGGAATTATACATGGTGTATTGCCCCGGCAGAGTGTGATCTCACGCAAGGTCGCAGGAAATACACAAGATGAGCAAATTGTTGCCTCCAATGTAGACACGTTATTTCTGGTCAGCGCGTTGAATGATGATTTTAATGTTCGCCGGATGGAGAGATATCTGATCATGGCTTGGAATAGTGGGGCAAATCCAGTTATTCTACTCACTAAAGCGGATCTTTGTCCGGATGCAGACAGTAAAATCGCTGAAATGGAGAGCGCGGCTCCCGGAGTATCAGTACATGCTGTTAGTGCAATACAAGATGAAGGGCGCGAGAAGCTGCTGCCTTACATTGGTGAGGGTCAAACAGTAGCTCTAACGGGCTCCTCCGGTTGTGGGAAGTCGACAATGGTCAACTGGCTATGCGGGAAGAACCTTCAGATTACTCAGGATGTTAGAGAAGGGGATAGCCGCGGACGTCATACTACTACCCACCGTGAACTGTTTGTTTTGCCGGATGGGGGGATTATCGTAGATACACCGGGGATGCGGGAGCTGCAGCTCTGGGAAGATGAAGGTGGTCTTGATCTAGCCTTTAGTGATATCAGCGGCCTAGCTACTAAGTGCCGGTTTAGTAACTGTAGTCATGAACGCGAAGAGGGCTGTGCTGTACTTGAAGCAGTCCAAACAGGTGAACTGGAAGAGAAGAGACTATTCAACTACCGAAAAACACAACGAGAAGTATTGTACCAAAATAATAAAGAAGCCAAGCTTAAGAGAAAAAGCGCAGCTTCCACTAAAGTGAGTTCATCCAGAACCAGAGGATACGGATGGCGTAAAGAGCTGGATGAATATTAAAAAGAATTGATATAACGGCATAGACATTGGAAAAGGGCGCCCCTTAGCTTTTGACAGCTAAGGGGCGCCCTTAATTATTGAATTGAATCTAAACGGTTATGGTTTAGAAGGATGCAGCAGTTTCCTTAGCCAGTTGCAATCCGTTTTCAATGATTTCAGCAGATTGTGCTGGAAGTTGGTTGTGGCCTTCGATGATTACTTGTGTAATATCTTTAATTCCCCACAGGTTAAGGTTACCAACGATGAAGTTTACTGCCATTTCAGCACTTGCTGCAGGACCTTCAGAGTAGATACCGCCTCTTGCATTCAGAACGATTGCTTTTTTACCTGTCAAAAGACCAACTGGACCTTCAGCAGTGTAAGAGAATGTTTTACCAGCTTGGCAAAGGTAATCTACATAAGTGTGCAATACAGCAGGTACAGTCATATTCCACAGTGGGAAACCGAATACTACCTTATCTGCAGCGATGAACTGGTTAAGATATTTATTAACGATAGCGGCACCAGCTGCTTCTTCAGGTGTTGCTTCGTATCCTTGAGCGGCTTTATACATACCAGTGATCAGGGTATTGTCGTAGTATGGAAGTTGCTCTGCGAACAGATCAAGCTCAGTGATTTCATCTTCTGGGTTGTTGAGTTTGTAGCTCTCCAAGAATTCATTGTAAAGCTTAACACTTACGGATTGTTCTGCTGGACGGTTGTTTGCTTTAATAAATAGAACTTTAGACATTATGATTTCTCCCTTGCATGTGTGTATTTAATATTAACTATATTTAATATAGCATGTAATCTTTTGTTTGTAAATTATTTTTTTGTTCTTGAAATTTGTTTGCGCTTAAGGAGTTTGAAAAAATGAAAACAAGGTTAATAGGTGATACAAGAGAACAGGAAATAATTTCCTGTCTCTATAAGTTCCAGAATGATCTAAAAGGAGCGATTGACATGTCCATCGATCGGTTTATCATTAAAAAATTGGACAGCTGTCACGAAGAGCATACGCGTCAGAATTTAGTGAAGCTATTTAGACTTCGAATCCAGAAAGCTGAAAAAGCAGAGCAGAAGAATTACAAGATCAGCTGATAATTGCTGAGCTCTTCTTAATAGTAGATTTTTCGCTGAATGAGACAGAGTCCTTGGGTTAAAAAAGTCCGTAAATATAGCAGAGCAGTGATCCTCCCGTTAAGGGGGGATCACTGCTCTGCGTTTTTTAGTTCTGGCAGATTGCTTCAGCATAAAGGGGCAGCAAATGAAAGCCAACCTACGACAAACGTCACTTTTGGCAGGTGACATAGTAGGGTCAGGCCACCCGCTACATCTAATCTGATGACCCATGCAAAGTCATTTGTTGAGTTACACACTAAGTGACCTTCCAAGTTATCCTCAGCGGCCAACGGACTCAGATGACGTTATATGCGAAATTATGGGCATTAGAGCAGAGTTTCGGACTCCAACGCAGCTATTTAGCTTTTTGAGGTCGTTAATTAGTGTTTTTCGTGCCAATAGTGACTCTGGGGTCCGATAGGATTCTAAATGAGCCAAAAAGCTGCGATTAAGGTCAACTGAGTCCGAAAGCATCCAACAATGAGTCCAATAGCAGTCAGCTATGTGACTAGTCAGTAAACAGCAATTCAATTTTGCTATATAGCAGTCCCAAGTCGAACCAAAGCAAACCATGCAGAACTCAAGCAGAACCAGACAGAACTAAGGTCGCATACTTTAATAGTTGAAGCTATGTATGTGTAAATGGTATCTAATACAAATGATGGCTCGGATTTAGATCAAGATGCTAGAGGGAGCTCCAAAATGGTCAAGAGGTCCCAGCGGTTATTATAGTGTTAAGTGACAACTCCCTGGAATTTCATGTAACCCGCTATACATACATCTGCACCACCGAGTAATAAACATCCATCGCAGGCAACGGACTCAGATGACGTTATATGCGAAATTATGGGCATTAGAGCAGAGTTTCGGACTCCAGCGCAGCTATTCAGCTTTTTGAGGTCGATAATTAGTGTTTTTCGTACCAATAGCGACTCTGGGGTCCAATAGGATTCCAAATGAGTCAAAAAGCTGCGATTAAGGTCTTCTGGGTCCGATAGCAGTCGGCTATGGGGATGGCCGGCAAGCAGCAATCTAAAATGTGCTATGAAATAGCACAAAGCAGTACAAAATAGCACCAAGCAGAACCAAGGTCGCTGATTTTGATAGTAGAAGCTATGTATGCGCAAATGGTATCTAAATCAAACGGAGTGTCATTTTGGATCAAGTTTAGCTTCAAAAAGAAAACGAGTCTAAGCAGCAATTCTTAGTTGCTTAGGACGCTCTTTATTAGAAGCGTAGGACTGCAATGTTGTGACAAAAAAACTACCCCTCCATTAATAGAGGGATAGCGCCAATGAATCATTTTCACTGTAACTGTGCAATATAGCTTCAGAGCCTTTAATTTCGATACTAATCAGAGAATTGAGGCATTTCTGGAGGGCACTTTTGCCCTTTTGAATTTTGAGCTCCAGCGTACTGTTAAGTAATCTAAGTACTTTTTGAGTGGGCTGTTTATTTTCTGTTGTGAAATACACAGGTACAAGTTTGTTCTGAAATGTGATGAGCATTCTCATTTTGAAATCACCTCGCTACAAGTATTTCATGTTAATGATCATACCCCTTGTTTCTTAATTTTACCTTAAAATTAGCTTATGATAACATAAAGATTGCTAGTTTAATATACATTTATATGTAATACAGGAAGGATACAATAATGTGAATGAGAAAGAACGAACGGATTTAACGGATTTAACGGAATTTTTATTTCCAGATCGGGTAACCGACCAAGTAGTATTAAATGAATTGTTAAATACTGCGTCTACAGCAGAAAGGATAGGTAGATTCAAATATAGAGAGAAGGAGAAAACTAAAGATCTGTGTTTACAAATACATAAGGATAAAATACTAGCCTACTGCAATAATACACCGGACTCTCCTCCGTGTGTGCTGAAGAACAGAGAGGAAACAGAGAGCTTTTGTCTCGAGTTGTTCGAATGTGAGAGAGCGATGGAGCCCTTTGCTCACGGGATTCCGGCGTTACTAATGTCAAAAAAAAGGTTCGAGGAGCTGAAAAAAGGCTCTGATTCCTCTACGGTTCACAGACTCTCAGAGTGTTTAGCTGCAGAGACAGGAGATGATGTCCATTCCAACCATCTTGCACAAGTGATGAAATGCTTCGACGCAGAGGGAGAATTGCGACTCTGTATTTCTAGTGAAAATGGCTGGAAGTTTCAGTATGCTAGCTTCATAAGCGATCATTCAAGTGGCTGGTTGCTGCGAATGAGCAGCGATCCTTCCCAAGACTGGATTGTAGCTCTTCCTATATCGAAAGCACAATTATGTGGTTCTGTGGCAGAGTGGGTGTTTCATTCCTCCGCTTTTCCTAGTCCACAATAACCGTTGAATAGGGAGGAAGAGTAAGCTGATCTGAATTTAAGGTCACTTTGTCAGCAGTTGTCTTTTGGATCTTGGTGTAAGAGATACCCTCAACATTTGGATGAAGCGTAATGATTTGTTCATCTCCAGTTAGGTTATGAACAACGAGGAGTTGATCCTCTGTTGTTATACGTTCGTAGGCCATTACCCCTGCATTGCCAGAAGTGTAGTCTCGAATTCCGCCATCACGGAGCGCTGGGACTTCGTTTCTTAACGCAATGAGTTCGCGGTATCTTTTAAGCAGTGAGCTGCTGTCGTTAGTCTGGCTTTCGACATTAATGCTAACATCATCAGCGTTATTGCTGCCGACCTCCCAAGTAGTCTGCCCCTCACCCTGATCCGCTGTCATCCATCTCATGGGCTCACGAATTCCTTCATCTGGTTTTACACCAAGCATTCCTATTTCTTCACCATAATAAATAAAAGGATTTCCAGGCAAGGTTAACAGCAGGGCTGCTGCCATTTTTGCATGATCCAGATTGCCGTCTAATTGACTCATGACTCTGTTTTGATCATGATTTGTCAAAAAAATCGCATCGGTAAAATGGCTCTCAGATATTTTGGAGTACAGATTATACGTACGTTCCAGCGTAAAGGCAGTCCCGCTGTCTTTTTCAGTTTTCACGGAATTAATAAGAGTCTCTGCTAAACCAAAGTTAAAGCTGGAGTCAAAGGCTTGATCCAAATAAGCCCCTACGGTGACTGCAGAATTCTCCCATACTTCACCAACAATATAAGCTTGAGGATTCACTTCATTCATCGCTTTGCGGAAATCCTGCCACCAAAATACATTTTTATGGGTTGTGGCTTGGCTTTTGTCGGTTAGAAGGTCTTCGTAAATATGTTTAGCAGCGTCTAAACGGAATCCATCAACCCCTTGTTCCAGCCAAAACTTGCCGATATCCTTCATTTCATTACGAACTTCCGTATGATCAAAATTTAGATCAGGCATGCCTTCCCAAAAGCCACCTAGATAATGACTACCCAGTAAAGAGTGCCATGCATTGCCACTACCAGCGGCACTGGCTCCATTCGCCGGACGTCCTTGATCTTCAGCCCATATGTACCAGTCGCGATATTTGCTGTCCTTATTTTTAGCGGAATCTACGAACCAAGGATGTTCTTTGGAGGTGTGATTCACGACCAAATCCATAATTACTTTAATCCCACGTTTATGCGCCTCCGTAACGAGCTCCTGTAAATCCTCAATCGTCCCATAATCTGGATTGATTGCACGATAATCAGTCACATCGTAACCATGATAGCTTGGTGAAGGGTTGATAGGCATAAGCCAAATCCCACCGATCCCCAGATCGTCTGTAGTGTCAGGATTTCCGTCATTTAAGTAATCTAATTTTTTGGTAATCCCTTTGAGGTCACCGATGCCATCCCCGTCAGAGTCATAGAATGAACGAACAAAAATCTCATAATAAACCGTTGAGGGTTGTTCGTCAGTAGTTATCGTTTTTGCAGCGGGAGGTGTTGTAGTATCCTGAACAGTATTTGCTTTTGGCGATGGAAAAGGGGAGGCAGAGGAAGAAATATTGTTATTATTTCCTGAACACCCGGAGAGCAGAAAGGCAGTTAAGCTAAGACCCAAAAGTCCGTTTATTGTGTGTTTTTTGGCGATAGGTGTTGCTCGTTTATCCATATAAAATAACCCCTTCTGCTGCAATTTTCCTATAAAGGAAATGGTAAGCGCTTTAATTCTTATAGTACTGTAATCAAATCCTCAGGTAAAACGTTTGCACAGATATAAAAACAGCGAATCCAGTGATATTTATCCATAAATTCAATAAAAACTGCTGATATCATGGATATTCTTTTAATTCCCCACGATATACGGGATTTTAACCTTTCAGTAGGCATGTGCATATGCTTTAAGCAAGGGCGAAGGACCCGGTAAGAAAGGAGAATGAAGAATGAAGATTCGGAAAAAGCTGTCATTGTCGCTCATGATCATTACTTTATGCTTTTCAGTACTTGCCGGTTGCGGCGGAAAGTCAGAGACGGTAAAGGTGAAGATTGGGGAGGTTACCCGCTCTGTCTTTTATGCACCCGAGTATGTTGCCTTGACTCAAGGTTTCTTCAAAGATGAAGGGCTGGATGTAGAACTGCAGACGATTCCCGGTGGCGATAAAACGATGACTGCATTGCTCTCAGGAGCTATTGATGTGGCGTTGGTTGGTTCAGAAACCTCCATTTACGTGTATCAGCAGGGCTCGGATGATCCGGTCATTAATTTTGCACAGCTGACTCAAAGGGATGGAACATTCCTGTTCGCCCGGAAGGCTGATGGAGATTTTAATTGGGATAAAGTGAAGGGCTCTACCTTCCTTGGTCAAAGAAAAGGCGGAATGCCACAAATGGCAGGCGCGTTTACTTTATCTAAAAAAGGAATTGATCCTGCGAAGGATATTACCTTGATCCAAAATATCGATTTTGCTAATATTGCCGGTGCATTTGCTTCAGGTACTGGTGATTATGTGCAGCTGTTTGAGCCGCAGGCCTCTATCTTCGAACGAGAAGACCGGGGAGCTGTAGTGGCATCGTTTGGGGTAGAGAGCGGTTATTTACCTTACACAGTATTTATGTCAAAGAACAGCTATATAAGCAAAAATGGGGACACCGTGCAAAAGTTCACTAATGCCATCCAGCGTGCTCAGCTTTGGGTGAAGGAACATAGTCCTGAAGAAATTACGGATGCCATAATAACTTATTTTGATAAAACGGATCGTGACATTGTGATTTCTGCTGTAAAACGCTACAAGGAACAGGACACCTACGCCATTAATCCGGTTGTTGATAATGAAGAATGGAATAATCTGCTGGATGTTATGGATAACGCAGGTGAACTTAAAGAACGTGTTCCAGCAGAAAAAATCGTGAACAATACTTTTGCTGAAAAAGCTGAAAAGACCATAAAGAGCAGTGGCTCTAAATAAGAGAGATAAGATCCTAAATGGATTTTGTTAACTATAAGGAGGGGATGACCTTGCTTCCAGTAGTGCAATTAAAGGGAGTAACGCATGCCTATCTCGGCGATCGGGAAGCTTCACTGGCCGTTGAGGATCTAAATCTTAATGTCGAGCAGGGAGAGTTCGTCAGCTTAGTAGGTCCAAGTGGCTGTGGCAAGACGACTCTCCTATCGATTATTGCCGGACTGCTGCAGCCCTCTGAGGGTGAAGTATTCGTAAATGGCCAACCCATTCTAGGCCCTTCACCTGAGGTTGGATATATGCTGCAGCAGGATTATCTTTTTCCTTGGCGGAGTATTCTTGACAATGCTGTGCTTGGACTGGAGCTGACCGGAAGCATAAACGAGGAGAGCCATAAACGGACTTTGGAGCTGCTTCGCGAGATGGGATTAGAAGGGAAAGAACATGCCTATCCTTCTCAGCTATCCGGAGGGATGCGGCAACGGGTGGCTCTTGTACGAACATTAGCTACCAATCCAGGACTGCTGCTGCTAGACGAGCCGTTCTCGGCACTTGATTATCAGATCAAACTTCAGCTGGAGGATTTAGTCTCAGAGACCTTACGCAGCCGGGGAACCACGGCTATTTTGGTCACGCATGATCTGTCAGAAGCGATTGCGGTCAGCAGTAGGGTTATTTTATTGCAGCGAAATCCAGGGAAGATTCGTAAAGTGTTTCCTGTTCCGGAGCTAATCCGCTCAGCCCCACCGCTGTATGCGCGTGATCAGCCAGGGTTTGCGGAGCTTTTTCATGAAGTATGGACAGAGATGGAGATCGCAGGGAGGGAAAGCTAATGAAACGAACAGAGCAAGCGGGAGTTTTAGCTTCCCGTGAACTGTGGCTGCAGCAAATGCATGTGGATTTCAAAAAAAGAAAGCAGCGCCAGCGTAATCAGGTAATTGCTGTAAGAAGCAGTCTGTTGCTGCTGTTCTTTGTGCTGTGGGAAGCGGGAGCAAGAATGGGCTGGATTGATGAGTTATTGTTCAGCTACCCGACAAAAATCTTCAAGCAGATTTGGCAGGATATGATCAGTGGAAGCTTGTGGCCTCATTTGGGGATGACGGTAGGAGAGACTGCGGTAGGGTTTGTTCTGGGAACCTTGTTAGGAACGCTGCTGGCAGTGATTATTTGGTGGTCTCCGTTTTTATCAGCGGTGCTTGATCCGTTTATGGTTGTCTTTAACAGTATGCCGAAGGTGGCCTTGGGGCCGATTTTTATCGTAATGTTCGGGGCGGGTTTCACCGCTATCGTTGTAACAACCTTATCGATTACGGTGATCATTACTACACTTGTTGTTTACAATAGCTTTTGTAGTGTGGATCCTAATCTTGTGAAGGTGGTTCGTTCTTTTGGAGCTTCTAAAGTTCAGGTGTTTTTTAAAGTGATTCTTCCGGCATCTTTTCCAACGGTTGTCTCTACCCTAAAGGTGAATGTGGGTATGTCATGGGTCGGGGTTATCGTGGGAGAGTTTCTAGTAGCAAAATCCGGTCTTGGGTACCTGATCATATATGGATTCCAGGTGTTTAATTTCACGCTTGTGATGTCCAGTCTGCTGATTATCGCAGCCGTAGCAACGGCAATGTATCAACTGGTAGTGTATCTGGAGAAGCGCTTGTTATACCGGCGGTAAGTCTAATGTAACGTTGTGTCCGTACACAAAATCTTGTAACATGTCTATATCTTTACCTATTAACGGTTAGTGCTTTTAAGGAGAGATAGGGTTATGGGATTTCGTGTGATTAAAACAGCTGCTGCGACGTTAATGTCCGTTCTTCTCGCGTCTGCAGTAGGCATACCCAATGCACAAAGTGCAGGGCTTTTAGCCATTTTGGGTGTGGAGGTTACCTTGAAAAGGAGTTTCCGGACGATAACGGCGCGTTTTTTGGCCTCGCTCGTGGGACTCTTTTTTGGGTGTATTTTATTTTGGATATTAGGGTTTCATTACTGGGTGCTTGGACTATACGTTCTGGTTGGCTTTCCGATGATTGTGAAGTCTGGCTACAAGGAAGGGATTGTCACTAGCTCTGTTATTGTGTTTCGTGTTTTTGGACAAGCTGAGTTATCGCTTCATGTGTTGTTGCAGCAAGTAGAGCTTCTGGCCATAGGTCTCGGTTCAGCGGGGGTGGTTAACTTGATTTACATGCCACAGACCGGGGGAGTTATTTATGGAATCCGCAAGGAAGTGGATCGATACTTTTCAGTTATTTTTACTCAGATGGCCCGTACTTTGCGTGAACCTGCGTATATGTGGGATGGCAAAGAATTAATTGATGCGGATAATGCAGTGCAGCGGGGACTGACTGCCGCTACTCGTGAGATGGAGAATCATGTGATTCATCCTGATGAAGCTTGGAATGTCTATTTCTATATGCGTAAGGAGCAGCTGGAATCGATTCAAAGCATGATGCAGCTGATTTCTCAAGTATATCGCCATTTACCGCATGGAGAGATGGTAGCTGAATTGTTCGACCAGCTTAGCGGAGATGTTTTGGCTGAAGAATATACAGGCCGCACGGAACATTTGCTGGAAGAGCTTGAACAAGAATTTGAAAGCATGGATTTGCCGGAGACACGTGAGGAATTCGAAGTGCGATCAGCGATTCTGCAGCTTTGCAGAGAATTGGCACTTTATTTGAAAATTGCGAAACGCCATAAAATACCGGTCAGCTATAAGCCTGAGAAACGTTTGCTCACCCGGAAAAAAGCTTAAAATTAGGCTTTAATAAAGTGAAGTATTAACATTCGCCCCTGAAATCACGATAAAATATGTATGAACTAAAAGTTGATCTCCGAAAGGGATTAACAATTATAGGGTGAGTTCAAATTCAAGCAGGAAATTCATATACGAATTTTCCGCATTGGCAGGTGAGGCGTATGGACAAAGATATGGAATCATTTATCGGAAAACAACTTGTAGCTAACCTCTTTAATGACAAAGGAGTATTTGTTTTACCCGCATTGACTTTATTGAGTGCTGAACATATTAGATTAATTCGACAACATAAGATCACTCTGGAATCTCATGACGTCGTCCAGCTGGATAGCGCGGAATTTTTCCAGCTTGCAATTGATGATTGTACAGCTGCGATTGAGAATATTTTTGAACAGATTCGTCATAACAAAAATAAAAGAATTCCTATGCTGGAAGTTAGAAATGAAGTGATTCCGTTTATCCAGCAGGTAAGCGAAAAGAATGACTTCTACGGAGTATTGGCTGCTTTGCAGACCAAAGATGATTATACATACAGACATAATGTAGCCGTGGGCATAATATCTACCTTGCTAGGCAAATGGCTGAAGCTAAAGTCTGAGGATTTGAGCATGTTGACCATTGCAGCGACTCTTCATGATATCGGCAAAATGAGAATCCCGGATGACATATTAACCAAGCCCGGTCCATTATCCGACGAAGAGTTTCAGCTGATGAAAAAGCATACGACCTTTGGGTATGAGATGATCAGGGATACGGTAGGCACAAACCATACCCAAGCGCTAGTAGCCTTACAGCATCATGAAAGAATGGACGGCAGTGGTTATCCATTTGGTGTGCTTGGGAACCGGATTACTGATTTCAGTAAAATCGTTGCTGTGGCTGATGTGTTTCACGCGATGACCTCCGACCGTTTTTATCGCAAAGCGGCTCCTTTATACGAAGTATTACTGCAAATGGAGGAGAGTGTGTTCGGTAAGCTCGACCCTTATATTTGCAGAGTGTTTATTAATAAGTTAATGCAGTCAATGCTAGGGAACGAAGTGGAATTGACAGATGGGCGAAAAGGAAAAATTGTTATGATTCTTGCTACAGACCCTTTGCGGCCACTGGTGAATATTGATGAGGATTTTATTGACTTAAGCAAACATAGATCGCTTGGAATTGTGCGGGTAATCCCGCAATAGCTGGTGTTTTAAGGTTTTTTTAGGGGTCAGGAATGGCTCTGGAACAGGTTGGACCATTTTTGGAATCTACTCATATATGTACAAATTTTGAAATAAAATGAACTATGAGTCTCCTGAAAAAGCCTTCTTGAGGGCTTACTCAAATTTATTTATAGTCTAACAATCAACAAATGCCTAGAACCTGCATACACTTGATAGTGAATGATTGTATGGAGGAGGTTCAAAGATGTCATTAAGCCATAAACGTCAAACAAGGGAGATCATTACGAAGGCAATTTGCGGCAAAGGTCGTAAGTTCTCTACAGCAACCCATACCGTGACTCCGCCACATCATCCGACTAGTATTTTGGGGGCTTGGATTATCAACCACCAATACGAAGCGGTTGCCGCCGGGAACGGAATCGAAGTAATTGGTACTTATGATGTAAACATCTGGTACTCGTACGACAAGAACAAGCAGACCGAGGTAGCAAAGGAAACAGTCTCTTATGTGGAGCTCATCCCGCTTTCCTACCTGGACACGAGACACCGCACTTCAACAGTTGAGGTCTCTGCGGAGGCAACGCAGGAACCCAACTGTGTAGAAGCGGGCGTATCGCCAGGCGGAGGCAGTGTGACACTTCGCGTAGAGCGCGAATTCGAAGTGGAGTTGGTGGCTGAGACCAAAGTCCGTGTGTATGTCACTGAGCAAAGTGATGATCCAGAAGACAAGGATTATGATTTTGAAGGTGATAGCTTCGATTACGATGATCTGGACCCTGACAATCTGGATGATGAGCTGTAAGGAAGGATACGCCGCCGTTAACTGAGTATCAATGGGTTATGGTCCATTATATGTAGGGAGTGCGGCGGCGTAGAGGGCGAATGCCCTCCTTTTTTTTATTTATTTTTAGGATGAAAAAAGGTTCACGCTCGGATGGAGGCGCTAAAGAGTATGAATGAAGGTCTTAAGGTGTATTCAGAATTGTCTGTGGCAGAGAGAGAGTCTAGATTGCTTAGAAGCGGAGTTGAAGCAACGCTGACGCCATCTGTAAAACGTTTTGTCGATACATATGCTTTACACGCTACTGAGAAGGGGCACAGGCAGTGTTATAAGATATTGGTTTATCATTTGACTGTGCTCCACATCTCTTTGCTTGGAGCGGGTCTTGGAATGCGTGCGGCCACCGATAATTATAGCGAAGCTGTGAGCTTTGCTAATGCCGAGAGCAATACCACGGGAGGCCGAGTGCGGGGAGAGCTTCGCGGGGTGATGAAATTGCTCCAGCGGATTGCTGTCCGCACGCTGTACAGCTTGGGGCTGGATAGCGGTGAGGTACTGCTGAGGGCAATGGGGAACCGGAGGTATGTGGTGGAGGGAGTCACTCCACTAGTAAAGACCTCCGGGCAACGATTGCCCGAGCCTTATCGTTCCGCAGCGTTAGCGCTGGAACGAAAGCAGGCTCTGGAGCAGCCGGGCCGCAGCGGCTTGCTGATGGGTATGGACCCGGAGTTCATCATCCTCCGGGAATCCACCGGCCGCGTCGTGCCTGCGTCGCGGTACCTGCCCACGGACGGCGTCGCTGGCTGCGACGCCGGACCTCCGGGAACGCGCGGCGCGTTCCCGGTCGCCGAGCTGCGCCCTCAGCCGCGCGGGGAACCGCGCGCACTGCTGGCGCAGCTGATGTCCGCCGCGGCGCTGGCGGACCGGCTCATCGCCGACCGCTCGCTGCGCTGGCGGGCGGGAGGCATGCCGCTGACGGGCTGGGCCCTCGGCGGCCATCTGCACTTCAGCGGCGTGACGCTGACGGCGCCGCTGCTGCGCGCGCTCGATAACTATCTCGCGCTGCCCATGCTTCTGCTCGAAGACGTCCGCGCAGGGGCGCGTCGTCCCCGATACGGCGTGCTCGGCGATTTCCGGACTCAGCCGCATGGCGGCTTCGAGTACCGGACCTTGCCGAGCTTCCTGGTATCCCCGGTCATCGCTAAAGGCGCGGTCTATCTGGCTCATCTGATCGTGAGCCATTATGAGGACCTGACGCAACGCCCGCTCGACCGGGAAGACCTGCATATCGCCTACTACAGCGGCGATAAACCTCCGCTGCGCGCCGCAATCCCCCCATTGCTGGCGCAGCTGCGTTCCCTAGGCGGCTACGAGATTGCCGCCCCCTATATCGAGCCTTTATTCGAATATATTGCCGCTGAGCGGACGTGGGATGAGTCGCGTGATATACGTGAGTTATGGTGCAGCAAAGTAAAAATGTGATATTTTACTATTTGGTCTACATGTTAACGAGGGTCCATGAACCGATATCTTGAAAGCCAAGTCGTTTATAAATAACTCCGGCATGTGGGTTGTCATAAAAGAGGCATAATGACTTTCCTTCATGAAGCAGGTCTGCACATAGCTGTGCCATTACGCGCGAAGCAAGGCCTTGCTCTCTGAATGCTTGATGTGTGGCAACCCCGACAATCATCGCTGACATGGAATTTTCCGCTGAAGTTGAAGCTGTGACAATGACCTTATCTTCCCGTTCCATATAATACGTGCGGCCGGTGTTGCTTTCCAGCGTTTTACGCAGGCTGGTTCTTGAACCATTCCGGCTGCTTTCAAATTCTTCAATGGTATCGGTGAGTGCGCAAATCGCTTCTACATCCTGAACTGTAGCTTTTTTGATAGGCTCAGCTGAAGAGAAGGACTCAATTATTTTATTGTTCATATCTTTTAATTCAGCAAAATACAGCTGTTTTACTTGTTTGAAATTAATTTCCCCGTCAAAAGCCTTCACCACCTCTGAGGCTCCGGAGATCATATGTATGTCATTATCCTTTCGGATAATCTCAGCGAACCCCTCGACATCAAAAGGGCCATCTGCATAAGGAAGGTAACTTCTATAGAAGCGCAGCAGAACGGCTTTTATCCGCCCGTCGGCTGGATCAATCTCTCCCCATAAATCCATGAAATCCTGTTCAAACCCAAAATTCTCCACATCGCCAATGATAAATAAATTAAGCGCCGGCTCTTTCCGCAGCAATGCCATCAGCAGCTCTTGATCATCCTTCGTTAGCTTTCGTATCATATTGTATTCTCCTTTGATTTTTATATGGGCTGACGCTCTGTGTTAAGATTTTACAATATTTAAAAGCAGAAGAATATACCTCCTGTAAGTGTTTGTCTGATAAGTATTCTAGTCTTTCGTTGTACTAATGTGAGGTTTCAGGGTAACTTTGTCCATCAATTTTCTGTTATAATGGGGGACAGCATTAAATAGGCATGGAGGTTGACCATGGCACAATATACGCCGATGATAGAGCAATATTTAAAGGTAAAGGAAGGGGCTAAGGATGCCTTCCTATTTTTTAGACTGGGCGATTTCTATGAAATGTTCTTTGAAGATGCCATTTTGGCTTCCAAGGAGCTTGAGATTACGTTGACAGGCCGCGAAGGCGGAGGTGAGGAGAAAATCCCTATGTGTGGAGTGCCTTACCACGCCGCCGAGGGGTATATTCAACGCCTGATAGAAAAAGGATATAAAGTCGCCATTTGTGAGCAGTTAGAGGATGCTTCAGTCACTAAAGGCATGGTGAAGCGGGATATTGTACGCGTCGTGACACCAGGAACCGTGATGGATGGAAAAATCATTGCTGACAAGAGCAATAACTACCTCGTTTGCGTCACCGAAAGTGACGGAATGATGGCATTAGCTGCCTGCGATTTAACAACTGGTGAGCTGTATGTTACTTCGGTATTATCTGGAGCCGAATGGCTGCGTGATGAGATTGGCATTTATGAACCGGCTGAGATCATCGGAGACGCTGCACTTTTGGAGATCCTGCGAAGCGAAACGCCGCTGTTAGCCAAACCTGTAGTTTACACCCCTTGGGAGAAACGCGAGGAGGAGCTGGCACGTCGTCAGTTCGGTGAAGCGGCATGGGTACGTCTAGAGAAGGAACGTGGACAATGTCTGGCGCTTCTGATCTCTTATCTGAATGAGACCCAGCGGCGTTCGTTAGGGCAGCTTAGTCAGATTTCTCCTTATGAACCAGGCAATTATATGATTCTAGATCCATTTACACGCCGGAATCTTGAACTAACCGAGACGGTTCGTGAACGCTCCAAAAAAGGATCCCTGCTTTGGCTGCTGGATCGAACGGAAACCTCGATGGGCGCCCGTCTGTTGCGTCGCAGAATTGATAAGCCGCTATTGCAGCGAGCTCCGATCGAACGGCGCCTAGAGGCTGTCGATTATTTGTACAATCAGTTTATCGTTCGCGAGGACCTGCGTTTAGCGCTTAAAGAAATTTATGATTTGGAGCGTTTGGTGGGTCGTATTGCTTTTGGCAGCGCCAATGGACGTGATATGAATGCTCTGAAATTATCGCTGGCGCAAATTCCTGCATTGAAGGAATTATGTATGACCTCCGGTTCAGCTACTTTACGAGAGATCGGTGCAAGTATGGATGAATGCGCTGAGCTGCGAGAGGATATTGACCGCGCAATCGTCGAGGATGCCCCGGTGTCTGTGCGCGACGGTGGAATTATCCGTTCCGGTTATCATGAACGTTTGGACGAGCTTAGGGAAGCTAGCAGTAACGGTAAACGGTGGATCGCTGAACTGGAAGCTAAGGAAAGACAGGCCACTGGCATTAAGTCACTGAAGATCGGCTATAACAAAATCTTCGGTTATTTCATAGAGATCACCAAATCCAATCTGGCTGCACTGCCGGAAGGACGATATGAACGTAAGCAGACGCTTGCCAACGCAGAGCGTTTTGTCACACCTGAGCTTAAAGAGAAGGAAGCACTCATCCTTGAAGCTCAGGATAAAATGACGGATTTGGAATACAGCCTCTTTACCGAGCTGCGTGATCGCATCAGTGGGCAAATTCCCCGCCTGCAAAATCTTGCAGAAAAGGTTGCCGAGATTGATGTGTATCAATGCTTGGCGGCAGTTAGTGCCGAACATCGTTTTGTGAAGCCAGTCCTTTCGGATGGTTATGATCTTCGGCTTGAAGGGGGCCGTCATCCTGTTGTGGAGGCGGTGCTTAAAGATTCCGCGTTTATTGCAAATGGAAGCACGCTGAGTAAGGAAGAAGGTAACATTCTTCTAATTACAGGTCCTAATATGGCGGGCAAAAGCACCTACATGCGTCAGGTGGCGCTGATCTGCATCATGGCTCAGATTGGATGTTTTGTTCCAGCAAACAGTGCTGAAGTTCCGCTTATAGACCGGATCTTTACTCGTATTGGAGCAGCTGATGATTTGATCGGTGGTCAAAGTACATTTATGGTGGAAATGGCTGACATCCAGGTTATGACAGAGAAAGCAACAGCTCGCAGCTTGATTATTATTGATGAGCTGGGAAGAGGTACCTCGACCAGTGAAGGTATGGCCATCGCTCAGGCGGTTATTGAATATGTACATGATGTTATTTCTTGCAAAGCTCTAGTTTCGACCCATTTTCATGAATTGGCTCATTTGGAAGGGAGTCTTAAAGGACTTCGGAATTACTCTATGGCTGTTCAAGAGAGCGGCGATAAAGTAAACTTCCTGCGCAAGCTAGTTCCTGGAGCGGCTGACAGCAGCTATGGGATCTATTGTGCACGTCTTGCGGGTCTTCCTGAAGGGATTATTGACCGAGCTTATGGTCTCTTACAGAGCATTGAGCAGGCAGCCCATCCTGGTGGTACTGAACTTCATTACGGGGGAAGCCTCGAAAGACAGGCGGCTGTAAGAGAAGTTGCTAGCACATCTTCCGTGGCGCAAGCCGTAAGTGTCATCACTGAGGCACCTGTAGAAAATGAGGTTGTTCAGTTGTCTATCTTTGGTGAGGAAGAACCACGCAAGAACCGCAAAGGTAGTGCACATCAAGTAGCGGTAACTGAAATCCATGAGAATCCCGCGCTAAAAGAGTTCATTTCTTCTGTGCGTGACGCTGATCTTATGAATATGACGCCGCTGCAGGCGATGAGTCTGTTGAACGAGCTGAAGATGAAGGTTAAGGATCTGCAATAAAGATTTTATAATAATTGATTGCCTAAATAAGAGGTGAATGAAATGGCCAAAATTCATATATTGGACGAGCATATTGCCAACCAGATTGCTGCGGGTGAAGTAGTAGAGCGGCCAGCTTCTGTTGTAAAGGAGCTTGTCGAGAATGCGATTGACGCTGGCAGTACAAGAATTGAGGTATCGGTAGAAGAGGGGGGCTTGCAGAGCATCCGCGTTAAAGATAATGGCTCTGGGATTGATCCTGAAGATTGTGAGACCGCCTTTTACCGGCATGCTACAAGTAAAATTCTGAATGGCCGTGATCTATTTCAAATCACAAGCTTAGGCTTCCGCGGAGAGGCACTTCCCAGTATTGCCGCGGTATCCAAGGTATCGCTTCTAACTGCAACTGCCGATGACGGCAAAGGGCGCCTAGTAGACATTGAGGGTGGCAATCTCATACGAAATGAGGACGCTCCTTCCGGCCGGGGAAGTGATCTTGCCGTTCGTGAATTATTTTTTAATACGCCGGCAAGGCTGAAATATATGAAGAGTATTCAGACGGAGCTGGGCCATATCTCAGATGCCATGTACCGCATGGCGCTCGCTCATCCGGGGATCTCTTTTACCTTGCATCATAATGGCAATCAGCTGCTGCATACGCTCGGAAATGGTGATCTGCTGCAGGTCATCGCAGCTGTTTACGGAACCAATGCCGCCAAAGCAATGCTGCCGATTACGGCAGAAGACTTGGATTACCGGATTTCCGGATATATTAGTCGTCCAGAATGGACTCGTTCCAATCGAAATGCAATCACTACTATTGTCGGTGGACGTTATATTCGCAGTAATGGTCTGAACGCAGCAATCATGCGCGCTTATCATACCTTGCTTCCGATTAACCGTTATCCGCTATTAGTTCTTGAACTGGATATGCACCCCTCTTTGGTAGATGTCAATGTACATCCAGCAAAACTGGAGGTTCGATTTAGTAAAGAGAATGAGCTTTACACCTTTGTTGAGCAGGAGATCCGCAAAATACTGCTGGGGCAAAGTCTGATTCCACGTCCAAGCAAGGAAACAATCGGACCCAAGGGCAGCAGCTCCTTTATTCAGGAGCAATTTGCCTTTTCCAAAGGGGCCGTTCCACCGTCATCTTCGACTGGTGATGTGAAGGATACAGCTCCCACGGGATCTGCCAACTTCTTAAGTGGACTACAGTCATCGAGCCTTGACCGTAATACCCGTGATTTTAGCAAGGAAGGTCAGGCGGATCATCAGGTGGCTCGCGAGGTGGCTCCAGCTTACGGGTCAGGCTATCCGTCTTCATCTTCGCAGGGGCGCCAAACTAGTGCGAATACTAGTTATTCCAATAGCTATCGCCCGCAAGAAACCTCAATGTCGCAGAAGCAGCTCCCTTCGGTTGAGAAGCTATGGGCTCCACCACAACAAGAAGAGCCTGGACTTCCGGCCTTTCCTGAGCTTAATTATATAGGTCAGCATCATGGGACGTATATTATTGCTCAGAATGATGGAGGGCTTTATTTAATCGATCAGCATGCGGCACATGAACGAATTAATTACGAATACTTCTATGAGAAATTTGGTCGGCCGGAGGATGCCTCACAGGAGCTGCTACTGCCGATTACGCTGGAGTTCACGCCTTCTGAAAGTCGCCAGCTTAGTGAACGTCTACATTGGTTTCAGCAGGCCGGGGTATACCTTGAGCACTTTGGCGGACAAACCTTTCTCGTTCGTTCCTTGCCCTATTGGTTTCCTGAAGGGGATGAGAAGGCGGTCGTTGAAGAAATGGCGGAGTGGGTCTTAAGTGAGCGTATGATTGATCTTGCGAAGCTAAGAGAAAAGTCATCGATTCTGTGTTCATGTAAAGCCTCGATTAAGGCCAACCATAAACTAACAGAACAGGAAGTGGAAGCTCTGTTATCCCGACTTGCAGAGTGCAAGCAACCGTATACTTGCCCACATGGACGGCCGATTGTGATCTCTTTTTCATCCTATGATTTAGAGAAATTGTTCAAGCGGGTTATGTAATTATACATTTTTTTGAAATTTGTTGAGAGCAAGACTGGAGGCACCATGATTATAACTACGGGGTATAGCCCGATAATGGAAATAGTAGAACGCGCGCAAAGCCTTGCGGAGAGAACGGGTTGTAGTTATGCTTCACGTGAGAAACTCTCAATTACAAGGATGGTTGAACATTACGGAGATGAGGATATTCTGATTCTATCTCAGGACGCTGTTCGACTACACCGCTTAGGAATGGAGCCTATGGAGTTTCATCCAAGCATGGGCTTCGTTCGCGCTAAACGAATCCTAAAGGGTGAGATCGAGCCGATGCTTGTTGCTGCTCGAATGCTTCCCGGAGATAGCGTATTGGATTGTACAGCCGGATTAGGAGCCGACTCCTTACTGTTTGCTGTGCATGGTGGTGAGTCCTCGGAGGTTACCGCTTTGGAGAGCTCATTACCGCTGTACGCACTGCTCAGTGAAGGGATGTCTCATTACACCTCTGGGCAAGTAAAGGTCAATGAGGCTTTACGCAGAGTTAATGTCGTGCATAGTGAACATTTGGATTATTTACGGTCTCAACCAGATCGAAGTGTGGATATTGTCTACTTCGATCCTATGTTTCGCGTGCCTCTGACGGGTTCTGCCTCGATTTCCCCGCTGCGGCAATTCGCTAACCGTGCAGCCTTATCGACAGAGAGTGTAGCAGAGGCGGTTAGGGTCGCCCGTAAGACTGTTCTTTTAAAAGAAAAGGCTTTGAGTGGCGAATTTGAACGCCTAGGGTTTACTGAGCTGCTCCGAAGCAACTCCAAAACATCGTACGGGGTGATACACATTGACAACTAAAGAAAGGCATAAGGTTCTAGTGCTGTTAGGACCAACTGCCGTAGGCAAAACCCGGTTAAGTCTGGAGCTGGCAGCAGCTTATAACGCTGAGATTATTTCCGGCGATTCGATGCAGGTTTATTGTGGTATGGATATTGGTACAGCTAA
Organism: Paenibacillus sp. FSL F4-0097; assembly: GCF_038593125.1. Taxonomy (NCBI): domain Bacteria; kingdom Bacillati; phylum Bacillota; class Bacilli; order Caryophanales; family Paenibacillaceae; genus Paenibacillus; species Paenibacillus sp. FSL F4-0097. The sequence goes on along the minus strand of NZ_CP151965.1, from coordinate 3,875,038 downwards.
GATTACACCCGCTGAAATGAAGGGAATTCCCCATCACCTGATCGATATTCATGATCCGCAGGATGCGTATTCTGCCGCTGAATTTCAAGAGCAGGGCACTAGACTTATCGAGGAGATAAGCGCTAGAGGGAAGCTTCCCTTTATCGTAGGGGGGACTGGACTGTATATTGAGTCTTTATGTTACGGCTTTCAGTTCTCGGAAGCAGTGGCTGATGAAGCTTTCCGTAAAGAGCAGGATCAATTTGCGGAAGAATATGGAGCGCTTGCACTGCATGCCAGACTCGAGGCGGTTGATCCAGTCAGCGCAGCCAAACTTCATCCTAACGACCGTCGCAGAATTATCCGTGCACTGGAAATTCAACACCAGACAAACACTACACTTTCCGCTTCTCATGCTGCTCAAAAGAAGGAATCACCCTATGACTTATGTCTCATAGGTTTGACAATGGACCGGAAAATACTATATAAACGTATTGAGGACCGAATTGATAGCATGCTGGCGGATGGTCTCGTTGCTGAGGTGAAGGGACTGCTAGATAACGGTTACAGCAGAAGCCTTGTGTCCATGCAGGGATTGGGTTACAAGGAAATTGCCGCTTACCTGGCGGGAGAACTGACGCTGGAAGAAGCTGTGATACTGCTTAAACGCGATACTCGCCGATTCGCCAAAAGACAGTTGTCATGGTTTCGCCACATGAAGGAAATCGAGTGGATCGATGTCGAAGGTGAACAAAACTTTTCTGAGAATTTCTCAAAAATACGTGGTATAATAGCAGGAAAGTTTCTCTCAGGTCTTGAATATACTTCTGAACAATCTAATTGAACCATTGGGGGTACGTCATATGAACAAGTCCATTAACATCCAAGATACATTCTTGAACCAACTACGCAAAGAAAATATCCCTGCTACGGTATATCTGACCAACGGTTTTCAAATCCGGGGAATAATTAAAGCATTCGACAATTTTACAATCGTCATTGACAGTGATGGACGCCAGCAAATGGTGTATAAACACGCAATTTCCACGTTCACACCACAGCGTAGTGTATCACTGATGCAAGACAGCAGTAGTGAAGAATAATATTTATCAAAAATGAATTGAAACCTTTCTTGTTTATAAATCGTTTGAATAGAGTGTGAGAGAGCAACCTGTGAAGGTTGTTCTTTTCATTCATGGCAGACCATTTATGTTTATTTCCGAAAGGGAGTCAGGAGGCATTATGTCTAGAGACGATACATCCAGGACGAATCACAATAGAGATAGAGGATCGTCCAGTTCCAAATCAAAACCAAAATCAAAACCAAAAAAGAAAAAGAAATTTTTGACGAAGAAGCGTGTGCTGTGGAGCTTGTTCTTCGCTACGGCATTAGCCATTTTTTGTGCATTAGGTGGATATCTGTTCATTATGCTAAATGGTCAAAAGCTTCTGCTTGAGAACCAAGATAAGCTAACAGTGAATGAAACTACTAAGGTATATGACCGCAATGCTAATTTAATCGGCGAATTATCACTGGAGAAAAGTGATCCAGTAGAGTATGAAGAAATTCCACCGTTATTGGTTAATGCTTTTGTAGCCACAGAGGATAAACGTTTCTTCGAACATTCTGGTGTGGATTTATGGTCGATTGGCCGGGCAGCAGTAAAGGATATCGCCGCACGAAGTATGGTAGAGGGCGGTAGTACCATTACTCAACAGCTCGCCAAAAACATCTTCCTGACACGGGACAAGACGTTTTTCCGTAAAGCAACTGAAGTGTCTATTGCCGTAGCCCTTGAGAATCAGAAATCTAAAGAAGAGATCATTACGATGTATCTGAACCGGATTAACTTCGGGGGTACAATTTACGGAATTAAAGCAGCATCAGTAAGATATTTTGGTAAAAGTGATTTGAGTCAGCTTAAGGTCTGGGAAATCGCGACATTGGCGGCAATGCCAAAAGGCCCGTCTCGTTACAACCCGCTGCGTAACCCAGATCTTTCGAAGGAACGGCGCGCAGTAGTGCTTCAGCTTATGTATGAGCAAGGGTACATAACGGAGCAGGAAAGAGACGAAGCAAAAGCCGTAGATTATAACTATAAGCCGCCAGAAAAGAAACAGCGTTATCAAGCATTTATTGATTTTGCAGTAGATGAGGCGGAAGAAAAATTTGGATTGTCAGAAGATGATCTGAATATCGGCGGATACAAAATTTACACTACCATGGATAAGCATGCTCAAGAAACGGTTGAAGATGCTTTTGCAGATAGTGATAATTTTGAAAAGAGTGTAGATGAAGAGCTGGTACAAGGCTCAATGACGATTGTGAATCAGGAGAATGGCAGCATTGTCGCACTCCTTGGCGGACGGAATTATGAGAAAAAAGGCTACAGTCGTGTAACTGGCAGCCGTCGTTCTCCAGGTTCTGCTTTCAAACCAATTGTCTCTTATGCTCCAGCGCTGGAATCTGGGAAATTCACCATGAATTCAACGCTAAGCAATGAGAAGCAATGTTTCGCGAACTATTGTCCAACCAACCTGCACGGATATTCTAAGAGCATCAACATGAGTGATGCCATTCAGAAATCAGAGAATATTCCTGCTGTTTGGCTGCTCAATGAAATTGGTGTGAATACCGGATTTAAATTTGCCAAGAAACTAGGCATTGGATTGGAAGACGAGGATAAGAACCTCTCGCTGGCTCTTGGAGGCATGAGCAAAGGAACCAATACGCTGGAAATGGCGCAAGCCTACAGCGCTTTTGCAAATGGCGGCGAACTAAGAGAGGCTTATTCCATTAAATCCATCTCTGACAGCAGTGGTGAGACGGTCTACAAAGCGAATACAACGCCTGAGCGTGTGATGAGTAAGGAAACGGCTTATCAAATGACTGAGATGATGCAGAAGGTCGTGGAGAGCGGTACGGGTAGAAAAGCTAGGATTGACCGTCCTGTGGCCGGTAAGACCGGTACGACGCAAAGTGGATATTCTGGAATCAGCTCGAACCGTGATGTGTGGTTTGTAGGCTACACGCCGGAATGGACAGCAGCAGTCTGGATGGGTTATGACAAGCCAAGTAAAAAGCATCTGCTTAAGAACAGCAGTCCGCTTGCCGCTGCTTTCTGGGGTAAGGTCATGGAGGAAGCGCTGAAGGATGTTCCTAAGAAATCCTTCCCGCAGATCGATAACGAGATTGCCCCTGAGCCTACAGAAACACCAGAAACAGCTCAGACCGTTACTGGACTATCAGCAGCATATGATCCTTCTACGATGACTGTAAATCTCAATTGGGAGGCAGTTCCTATTTCCGGAGTTGAGTATCGTATTTATCGTAGAGAGACATCGGAAGCTGAGTTTGGCTCACTGTTAAATACAGTGACTACCAGCGCAGGGGATTTTAGTGCACTGCCTGGTTTGGTTTACGAGTATTATGTAACTTCTTATGACCCTGCGCTGAAAGTGGAGAGCGAACCATCAAATGTGGTTAGTGTATCCGTGCAGGATGAAATGCCGACCCCTGAACCAACCATAGATCCTAATCTTCCGACCCCGACCCCAGAGGAAGGTGGCAACAACGGAGAGAATGGAAATGGTGGCAATAACGGAGGCGGCAACGAGGGTGGCGGAAATGACGGAGGTACAGGGACGATCCCTGAAATCACCCCGCCACCGCCAACACCAGTGCCGACTCCAACTCCAGAACCCACTATCGGTGGAGAGGGTTCCGGCGATGAGAGCGGGAATGTGTCCACAAACCCTGATCCAGAGGCGGGGTTTGTGAACGGAGATTCTTCCGCTCAATAAACGAGTTTGAATTTCAAATAATAAGCTTTATCCATGGCAGCCCAGCTTCGCTTTATTTAAAAAGCGAAGCTAGGCTGCCGTTTTTGTTAGGTTTAGAAGAAAAATTTCTTGTATTTTGCGGGATGTTTTGAGTGTATCCTCTAAATGTGTTAAGCTGAATAGACCATACTGGAGAGGGTAATTTCTATGAAACGTAAATTCGGAGACCGGGCCAACTGGCGCCGGATTACGCGTCGCCATTTTGCCTGCCGCTATGTGGAGAGCCGGGAATTCAGCGGATATATTACGCTTTATACCATCTACGGGCTGAAAGAACCACTGTGGAAGAGCTATGGACGACATACATATCGTATTGCAGATAAAGGTTATTCCTGGCTGCAATATTTTCCGAAAGACAGTCACTATATTGTGACGGCTATGTTCGACGAAAAACAAAATATTGTTCAATGGTACATAGACACCTGTAAGGTGCAAGGCGTCACTGACCAAGGTGTGCCTTGGTTTGACGATTTGTATCTGGACGTGGTAGTACTTTGGAACGGCGAGGTGTTTTTGCTCGATGAGGATGAACTGGAGGAAGCACTGGAGAGGCAAGATATCTCAGAAAGCGATTATAAGCTAGCCTGGGAGACTGCCCATACTATTTTACGTGGCATCGATGCTCATGCTTTCCCTTATTTCTCTCTCTCTTTGAAACATCGTGCCGAATTATTTCATCATGGAGAATTCAGGAGGAAATAAAGATGGAATGGTACGTTTATGGAAGAGACTCTTCCCCGATTCGGATTGTTCCCAAAAAACGCCGGATTTGGTCTAAACGAACGTTGCTTATTGCTTTAATGCTTATTGTTGTAGTTGGATTGTTGTGGTGTGCGTACGCATTGAGGAATATCAATAAAGCCGCAACGACAGATCCTATGCTCAAAGCCGATACAGGGATCATTCTTGGCATGTCGATGTGGGGAGATGAACCTAGCCCGGGATTGAAGGAACGATTGGATTACGGGCTTAAGCTTTATCAAGAGGGGATGTTCTCGCATTTCATAGTTTCTGGAGGTTTGGATAAACCTGATCTTAAATATACCGAAGGTCAAGGCATGCGTAATTATTTAGTAGCTCATGGAGTTCCGGATAGCGCCATTTCTGTTGAAAATAAAGCTACCAGCACTTACGAGAATCTTCTGTATAGCAAAGCCATTATGACAAGTGAGGGATTGTCTTCAGCAATTATTATTACGCATACATATCATGGATGGCGTTCACACGAAATCGCGGACGAGCTCGGTTATGTGAATCCTGAACTGGGACTTACAGAATCCACTGTTCTGTCGATGACAAGGCATAAGTCGCGTGAAATTCTAGCCTATACGAAATGGAAAATCCAGCAGTTGTTCCTGTAATTGTTCCCGAATAACAGAATCTTCTAATAACGCCTCCTATTCCGGAAGAGACTTGATTAGAAAAGCCAGCCCTCAAATGGATTAAACTCTAACTGGGGGCTATTTGTTATTTGTATATCAATAATAATGGGAGTGTAAAATGATAAAAAAATAAGCGTTTGCTTATGGCTTTTATGTATTTCGGTCATTCTATCCTCGTGTACCATCGTAGAAGATGCGAGAGATAGCAGGGAATTCAATGTCAAAACCCCATTCTTTAAAACAAGTGCATGATGTCATTCAGTTATTGCATATAATGCTCTAACGAGGTGATTACAATGGGTGAAGAAAATTTAAGAAAGATAACCATTAATGATTCCAGAATGAATATAACTTTCAAAAATCAAGACCCAACAAATATTACGAATGAAACATTGGAGAGCGCGCTGGCTCAAAATAATCATTTAGAATCTACAAAAGAAATCCTGCAAGAGCTTCATGAGCTTATTGGTCTTGAAAAGGTGAAGGATCTTATATATGAAATTCATGCGCTTATCCAAGTGGAAAAAATGAGACAAGAACTGGGGTTAAATGTAGTTAATCAGGTTTATCATATGCTGTTTAAAGGCAACCCCGGGACTGGAAAGACAACTGTAGCAAGAATCGTTGCCAAGCTGTTAAAGAATATGGGCATATTAAGTAAAGGTCAATTAATCGAAGTAGAGAGAGCGGATTTAGTGGGGGAATACATAGGGCATACAGCTCAAAAGACCAGAGACCTTGTTAAGAAGGCTATGGGTGGCGTATTATTCATTGACGAGGCTTATAGCTTGGCTAGAGGCGGAGATAAAGATTTTGGGAAAGAGGCAATCGACTGTCTTGTAAAGGTTATGGAGGACAGGAATGATGATCTCATCATTATCTTAGCGGGTTATCCAAATGAAATGGAGATGTTCATGGAGGCTAATACCGGACTTCCCTCACGATTTCCAATTCAACTTGATTTTCAGGACTACACAACAGATGAACTGATATTGATTGCACATAAAATGGCAGCTGAAAGAGACTATATAATTACTCCGGAAACAAACGGGAAACTAAAAGAGTTAATCCTTAATGAGAAAATTATTGAAGAAAATTTTAGTAATGCGCGGTATGTACGCAATATCCTCGAGCAGGCAATTCGCCATCAAGCGGTTAGATTAATAAGCAGACATGTCAAAATATCCAAGCAATCTTTGATGGAGATCTTACCGAGAGACCTTGTTCTTCCGGTCGATGATTATCCAAAAGGGGAGAGTATAATCTCTTAAATAAATTGACACCGGCTAAGTTTATACGTGCTTAGTCGGTTTATCTTTTATAAAAGATTGAAGATTATCATAATGAAAATGCTGACAGCATGGGGAGCCGTTCCATTATCAGCCTATATTACCAATGAAACTTATGATAAAATGTTTTGAAGTGCTGTGAATGAACAGTTTCATCTGTATAACATCAGCAAGAAGTGAAAAACTGATTAAATGGTACACAAAGATTCTATTACCGTCATAAGGAGCATGAATAAATGGCAATAACTACGCATGATACAGAAACGGATATTCAAGATCGGGCGATATTGGTCACTCTCGTCACAGATAAAATTAAACGTACCGGTATTGACCCAGAGCTTTCTCTGCAGGAATTAGTACAGTTAGCAGAAACAGCAGGTGTTGAAGTCCTGGATGTGTTGCGTCAGAATAAGGAAACACCGGATTCAAAATGGTTTATCGGGAAAGGTAAGGTAGAAGAGCTCCGCATGGCCGCTGATGGTCTTGGAGCTAATACGGCTATTTTTGATCAGGAATTATCTGGAGCGCAGGTACGGAACCTTGAAGAGTCTTTGGATCTGAAGATTATTGATCGGACGCAGCTCATTTTGGATATTTTTGCTGGGCGGGCCAAAACGAGAGAGGGTATTATTCAAGTAGAGCTGGCACAGCTGTCCTATCTTTTGCCGCGGTTATCCGGTCAAGGCAAAAACTTATCCAGATTAGGCGGGGGGATAGGAACCAGAGGTCCAGGTGAAAGTAAGCTTGAGACCGATCGCCGGCATATTCGCAATCGGATTACGGAGTTGAAACGCCAGTTGGATGAGGTAGTTAAAACCCGTGAATTGCACCGTGAACGCCGTCGTAAGGCAGGGGCAGTGCAGGTTGCTCTAGTCGGCTACACAAATGCTGGTAAATCGACGCTGCTTAAGCAGCTTACGGATGCGGATGTTTATATTGAAAATCAATTGTTTGCTACGCTTGACCCTACTTCACGTGTGCTTCAGCTAACGGGTGGCAAAGAGGTAGTGCTTACGGATACTGTAGGCTTCATTCAGAATCTTCCGCATGATCTTGTGGCATCTTTCCGCGCAACGCTGGAGGAAGTCAATGAGGCCAATCTGGTGTTGCATGTAGTGGATGCCTCATCTCCAATGCGTGAGGAGCAGATGGAGATTGTGCAAACTATTTTGCAGGACTTAGGGGCAGCCAGCAAACCGCAAATAGTGCTTTTTAATAAAATCGATCTATGTGAGCCTGAGCAACTGGAAATGCTGCCAACCGGCACAGGGTTTTTGAAGATCAGTGCGTTTAACCCTGAGGATTTAACCCGGATTATCGAAATTATCTCTGATGAATTGGCCGGAGATACGCTGAATTTTCGAATTCCTGGAGACCGTGGCGATATTTCTTCCCTGCTTTACAGAGTAGGTGAGGTTCTGGAAACCACCTATGACGAGAACGATGTTATCTATAACGTCCGTCTTAATAAAGAGGATTATGATAAATGGGGTTACATGCTTGCTGATTTTGTGGACCAGCCGTAATCTTCTTTGTTCCCCTAAAGTGGAAATGCTTGTAGTATAGGTATAAAATAATAGCTAATGACAAAAAGCGTCAGGCAACTGTCGCTTTCTGTCATTATGATGGCAAGTAAATGTAAGGAGCGAATAAGAACTAATGGCAGTTTTTGCAGAAGATATTTTAGGAGCGGCAGAGTCCGCAGAAGTTGAAATTGAAGGTGCAGTCAAAGCCCTCGATCGAATTGTCGATAAGAATCAATGGAAGGTTATTGAAGCGTTTCAACGTCATCAGGTCAGTGATTATCATTTTGCGGGTTCAACGGGGTATGCTTACAACGACCGTGGACGCGAAGTGCTGGATCTTGTCTATGCTGACGTTTTTGGTGCGGAATCAGCTTTGGTGCGTCCGCATTTTGCTTCAGGAACACATACCATTTCAACAGCCCTCTTTGGTGTGCTGCGACCAGGAGACGAGCTTTTATACATCACAGGTCGTCCGTACGATACCTTACACAAGGTGATTGGCCAAGCAGGAGATGGGACAGGCTCACTCGCAGACTTCGGAATTACATATCGGGAGGTTGCCCTTACCGCAGAGGGTAAGATTGATTGGGAAGAGGTAACTCTCTCTATCAATGAGAAGACTAAAGTAATTGGAATTCAAAGATCGCGTGGTTATGATTGGCGTGCTTCCTTCACAGTAGCCGAAATAGGTGACATGACAGCGAGAGTGAAGTCATTGAAACCGGATGTTATTGTGTTCGTTGATAATTGCTATGGTGAGTTTACTGAAGAGCTTGAGCCTCCACAGGTTGGAGTGGATCTAGTAGCGGGTTCATTAATTAAAAATCCTGGTGGTGGAATTGCTGAGACGGGTGGATACATCTGTGGGCGCAGAGATCTAGTAGAGCTTACAGCGTACCGTCTTACAGCTCCTGGTATCGGCGGCGAAGTAGGTGCAATGTTAGGAACTACCCGCGGGTTATACCAAGGACTGTTCATGGCTCCGCATACAGTTGGACAAGCCCTTAAAGGCAGTATTTTTGCGGCAGCTGTATTTCAGCGCTGCGGGTTTGAGACGAAACCAGCGTGGAATGAACCTCGTACAGATTTGATTCAGGCGGTTTCCTTTGATGGACCGGATCACTTAATTGCCTTCGTGCAGGGAATTCAACGTGCTGCGGCGGTAGACAGCCATGTAGTTCCAGAACCATGGGATATGCCGGGATATGAACATCCTGTCATCATGGCGGCAGGTACGTTTATACAAGGTGGTAGCTTAGAGTTATCGGCAGATGCGCCTATCCGTGCGCCTTATATCGGCTATATGCAAGGGGGATTAACCTACTCCCATGTCAAATATGGCGTTTTGATGGCACTCCAAAGTATGCGTGATCGAAAATTACTGTCAGAAAATCTTACACACCATTGACACGCTGTATTAGGAAATGTACAATGAGATCAGAAAAAGATCATTGGAAGGTTGGATGAGTCATGGGTGATGAAATCCGCAGAAATATGGCATTATTTCCTATTGGAATTGTAATGAAGTTAACTGATTTATCTGCAAGACAAATTCGTTATTATGAACAGCACAGTCTAATCGTACCTGCACGTACATCTGGGAATCAACGTTTGTTCTCTTTTAATGATGTTGAGCGCCTATTAGAAATTAAGGCCTTGATTGAAAAGGGTGTTAACATTGCTGGCATCAAGCAAGTAATGAACCCAGTCTCTAAGGAATCCGAAGAAGCTACTGTGATTACCCCTGACACAGAGGTTAGACGTAGAGAGCTATCAGATTCGCAGCTTCACCGTTTGCTGAAGCAAGAACTAGTTTCCGGTAAAAGACCGGGACAGGTATCGCTTATTCAAGGTGAGTTATCCCGGTTTTTTAATAAATAATAATATACAGAGTTTTGAAAGGGAGAGGATCACGTGAGCTTTTCTAAAGAGGATATTTTACGCATTGCCAAGGAAGAGAATGTTCGTTTCATTCGTCTGCAATTTACAGATCTGTTAGGTACTATCAAGAATGTAGAGATTCCGGTTAGCCAATTGGAAAAAGCACTCGACAACAAAATGATGTTTGATGGTTCCTCCATTGAAGGTTATGTACGGATTGAAGAATCCGATATGTATCTCTTCCCAGATCTTGATACTTGGGTAATCTTCCCTTGGGTGACTGATAGCCGTGTTGCACGTCTGATTTGTGACGTGTATATGCCTGATGGTACTCCATTTGCTGGAGACCCACGTGGTATCCTGAAGCGTTGTCTGAAGGAAGCCGAAGAAATGGGCTTTACAGCGATGAATGTTGGACCTGAACCTGAATTCTTCTTGTTCAAAACAGACGAAAGAGGTAACCCAACTACAGAATTGAACGACCAAGGTGGTTATTTCGACTTAGCTCCTACGGACTTAGGAGAAAACTGCCGTCGTGAAATCGTATTGACCCTTGAAGAAATGGGCTTTGAAATCGAAGCATCCCACCATGAAGTGGCTTCCGGCCAGCATGAAATTGATTTCAAATATGCTGACGCGATCACTTCTGCTGACCAAATTCAAACCTTTAAGCTCGTTGTGAAGACGGTTGCCCGTCAACACGGCTTGCATGCAACTTTTATGCCTAAACCTTTGTTTGGTATTAACGGATCGGGTATGCACGCTCACCAATCCTTGTTTAATGGCAAAGAAAACATGTTCTACGATGAAAGTGACAAGCTAGGTCTGAGCAAAACTGCACGTTACTATATGGCTGGTATTTTGAAGCACGCTCGTGCTTTTGCAGCGATTACTAACCCAACAGTGAACTCTTACAAACGCCTTGTTCCTGGTTATGAAGCACCTTGTTACGTAGCTTGGTCTGCAAGTAACCGTAGCCCGATGATTCGTATCCCGGCTTCGAGAGGGCTTAGCACACGTGTTGAAGTTCGTAATCCGGACCCGGCAGCTAACCCATACCTCGCACTTGCTGTTATGTTGAAAGCAGGGCTAGACGGAATTAAGCGTAAGCTTGATCTTCCAGCCCCAATTGACCGTAACATCTATGTGATGTCTGAGGAAGAGCGTATTGAAGAAGGCATCCCGAGCTTGCCATCCGATTTGAAAGAAGCGCTAAGCGAAATGATCCGCAGCCATGTAATTACCGAAGCTCTCGGCGAACATGCGCTGGCTCACTTCTACGAGCTGAAAGAAATCGAATGGGATATCTATCGTACTCAGGTTCACGAGTGGGAAAGAAACCAATACATGACTTTGTACTAGAACCTTTAAACCCTTGACACCTTTGGTGTTGAGGGTTTTTTTGTTTGGGCAAAATAGTGGTTTTGTAACCATCAATGATATGTCTACGAAAAATGCCCGCGAAATGCCCACAAATAGCTGAGGTTAAGGTTATTCGAGGATGTTTTACAGGTGAATATCAAAATTGGCATATTGTTGATTAACAATTTTAACGTGTAAGAAGCTGTTCATTTATCATAAATAATGGGATATGATGGGATATAGAAGAATTAAATGCAGAGACGGAGGAGTGAATTTGGATATAGTTTGGTCAAACTTAATATTAACTTTGATAATTTTCGGGATATTAGTGGTTTTGATTTTTAAAGGTATTAGTTTATTAGTAAGAAGTTATAAATCAAAAAAATAACTCTATAGACGATTATACATAGTCATGGTCAGTCATTGGTTATATTCCCGCATCGTGACTATAAAAGAATTTATCAAAGAGTATTGACACAAGACCTGAGTTACAGACCATTAAGAATGGCGATTTACAGACCCCCCCCGCGGTTGGCTGTGAGTCGCTATTTTATTATTTTTGTATATTCTAAAAGTGTTAAAGTAAAAGTGATTGTAAATTTTTTTTCACTTTAATTGTTTTATCGTCTACCTTGCTCTTGCTCAGTCCAATTAACCTTATGAAACCGAGAAGAACTAAGATCTCATGGGTCACTTTATGGAATCTGGTGGCATTAATTAAGATAGTTGGTGCCCGAATCGTCCGGGAACAATTTGAATTTCGAGCACAACTCCATAGCTGTAAATAAGAACGAGTCGATTGTTTGAAATTTTTCAATCCGTAGCAATAAAATTGAGAAAAGGTTTGAAGAATAAGAGGACACGTCACTCATGTGGGTAATAACTAATATAGTAATAAGGAGGTGCGTAATGAAAAAAATATTATTAACTACAGTTACTAGTATTCTTCTGTCTTCCTCAATTCTCGGTGCATGTAGTAACAATAAAACAACAGACGAGGCAAAACCTACAGCGTCAAGTGCAGCGACAATGCCAGTTGTTGAAGCTACAAGCACTCCTGAACCTTCTGCTACTCCTTCTATGGAGGCGCAGGAGTCCGCCAGTCCGGAGGCCACTGATCCTCTAACATCCGATCGGCCAAAGACCAAAGCATTTGGTGAACAGGAGGGAGGGGTCTCAGGGCAAGAAGGTACACTTGGGAAAGGTGATGGATATTCCCTGTATGTTTTTCAGGGTTTCACACTAGACTCACAGTCTGGTCGTTTATCATTAACTGAGGATCCAACCTATTATGCCGAAATTAAACACTTACCTGCCGATTACGATCTCACAGCTTTGAAGCAGCAGGGACAAACCGAGCTTTCTGCAATTGGCAAAGCCAACGACCATAGCGGGGAACTAATTGAACATCCTCTAGGTTTTGCTGAACTATATCTGCAGGCAACCGGTGATAAAGGGATAGAAGATTATATGGTCTGGAAGAATCAGGCGGGGGAAGCTTTTCTTTTTCGGATACACAATCCTAAGGGGGATTCGTCGAATAAGTTTGCACCTTGGGTGATGGTTTCACTGGCAACACTTGAACTTGAAAGGAATTAAGTGTGATCAGAGCCGAAGGAGTTGTGCGGAGTAGAAGGGGTGTGCCATAACCATAATCAAAAAAATGGTTGTTGGCACACTTCTTCTTCTTTTTGGTACCTTACTTCATTCGAACGCCAATTTTCGTTTGCTGAGGTTGCAAATTTCGCGTATGAGCCTGCTATAGGATCCAGCAGACCTTATACGAAGCTTTACCCTACATTTGGGATAATAAAGGACTCCATAGTCGCAATTGGCAATAAAAAGACCTAATATGAGCTTCTTTTTTAGGAATAACGTCACTGGAGTCCGAAACCATGCTCCAAAGGCTGAAAATTAGCAAATAGCGTCATCTGGGTCCGAAAGTCAGGGCACGTAGTAGAGGGATTTAATGTTAAAATATCTTATATATAGATAACTAATTCTTTCCTGGGAAGGAGTAAGTTCATGCAAATTTTTATTTACATAGGATTGGGCTTCTTTATAATTTCAGGTATATGTGTTGGAGCCTTCACGACAGGTACACAACAAAGAGGTAACTTTTATTCGGAATCTAAGCAAGACCGTAAAGCTAAAAAAAAAGTAGCGAATTGGTCCGCTTTAGGTGGTCTTATTTCATTAGCTGTAGCTGGGATTCTTTATTTGTTGTAAATGAACGCACAACATAAGGAGGAGTGTTGCAGATGGTGAAGATTTTTAATGAAAATACGGTCTCTTTTACACAAAAACAGTCCCCGATCCCAGAGTTTGCTTGGCATACGAGTGAAAGGTTAGCTGAAATGGTGGGCTCCAAGCATTTAGTTTTTGATATCAGATCTTTAGATCCTGATAAATATTCTTTTCCTTATCATTTTCATAGAAATGCTGAAGAAATATTTGTGATTTTAGCGGGAAAAGCGATGTTAAGAACACCCGAGGGTTTTACGGAGGTTACTGAAGGGGATGTAATATTTTTTGAAATGGGACCGGAAGGGGCGCACCAGCTTTATAATCATTCCGATGCACCATGCAGGTATCTGGATCTCCGAACGAATCAGGGAATAGATGTTTGCGAATATCCAGACTCAGGCAAAATCAACATTTTGCCCTATCAAGAAATCTATCAAGCAGATGAACAGGCGGATTATTGTAAGGGAGAAGAGCATGTAAGGGAAAAATGGAATGGGGGAGTGTAATTGATTAAAGATCGTTGGTTTACAGTAACTGAAATTGATCCGACCACCTATGCAATCAGTGAATATGGACATTGGGAAAAGGTGCATTCTTTTTTACTCTTGGGGCAAAAACAAGCCGCGTTAATTGATACGGGATTAGGTATTGATAATATAAAAAGAATAACGGACCAGTTAACGGATTTACCTATCGCTGTCATAACTACGCATGTGCATGCAGATCATATTGGCAGTCATGGGCAATTCGAGACAATCTATGTTCATAAAGCGGATGAGGATTGGCTGATTAACGGAATAAAAGGCTTGTCCCTTGCCCAGATTCGAAAAGATATGAGCCGGGACATCACCCTTCCTGTTCCTGAAACCTTTGATCCTAACACCTACATACCTTTTCAAGGGAAACCAACAGCTCTTTTACAAGAAGGGGATGTGCTCGACATAGGCGGGCGCAAAATAGAAATTTACCACACACCAGGTCATTCGCCAGGTCATATCAGCCTTTTTGATCATGCCAACGGATATCTGTTTACAGGTGATTTATTGTATGACGTTACGCCAATCTATGCCTTTTACCCTTCGACTAGTCCGGTTGATTTAGTGGCATCCTTAGAGAAGATTACAGAAATTCCAGGGGTTACCCAAGTATATGGCTCTCATAATACACTGGGTTTAGATCCATCTATTTTACAAGAGGTCAAAAAGGCAGTTCGTGAGTTACGTGAGCAAAAGGTAGTGGCACATGGTACGGGTATTCACCAGTTTGATGGGTTTAGTGTGCAATTTTAGGTTCTTTCTATTTCGAAATCAAATGAGAGGTATGGCGATAACAACTTAATTATTCAGATACGATTGACCTGAAGAGTGCATGCAATTGTTGTACTTGGGAGTAAGCTTCCTTGTACTGGTTGTCGGATTGTTGAATAGGCAATAAACCCGGCAAGAAGGAAATACAATACACAGGCGTTTCTTTGCTGTTCATATATAATTTAAGCGTGAGTTCTTCTATCACATTAGCTTCTTCATCAGCTTCCTTAAGGACGTTAATATCTGCACTAGTTGCAGTTGTTTTGCTGTTTTGTTGTCTTTTGGAGACTTTTGAAAGGGTAAGTGCGTTAACCACAATCTCGGATCCCATTACATTATCGAAAGAGTATAGCTTTGCTACTGCTTTTTTGTTGCTCTTCGGATTTCTGGTGCCTATTGCTAATTTTTTATTAGGTTCGTTAAGTGCGATCAAGTGAGATTGATTGGGGGGAATGAATGTTTTGGTGAAAATGATGTTAAAGGATGCAGCCGCATTAACTAGCATAGAAATATCAGATGAAGTGGATAGCGTTTTCAATTTTATAATGGCGGCACTTAGAATTAAAACAACTCCTAAAATAGCAAATAAGTACACTAAGATAATCAGCATATAATCACCTCCCAGTTATCTCATTAGACTCAAATTGTTGCTTATTGAAAGATATGCCTGAATGATCCCCACTAGTATCTTTTAAAAGGGAAATTCGTGGAATTATAGGATCGGCTTCGGAATTAGCCCAAAAAAAGCACCCGGAGAAACCTGCCGATTCTGCAAATGGCGCAAAATTGGGGGTTGCTGCAAGGGTGCTTTTTAAGGTAAGTATATAACCTATAGAAAATTGAAGGCAGTGATATGATCGGTATAAACAATCAGCTGTTTGTACTCGATCGGAGTCCCATAACTAGCATAAGGTCTTACAGTAACGTCATTGAGGACAACAAAGTTATAGCTGAAATTTTTATCAGGGTGTTCTGCTCCCAAATAAGATATGTATTCGTCTACTATTACATCATCCATCAAAGATTTTAAATCAAATACATCCTCTTTGTTGGAGACGGCTGGAGAGACGATTCCCTGAATGCTGCCAAAAGAGGTGAGCAAATTCACTTTTTTTCCACTAGCTTGTTCATCATTTAAAAGTAAACCGGACAGCTTACCCAGTGCATCGACTTTAAAATCGACGAGGGTTCTAATTTTTGAGTTATTCAAAACTAAACACATCCTTTTCAATTTGCAATCCTGTTAACAATATTCGACATATAATCACCAAACTCCTAGTATGCTAATGAAAAAATACTTACTTATGTAATGACCCCCATTCTGTATATGGTGATTTGGGGGTTGTGAGGTCCTCAGCGAATTCAATTCCTTATCGTTACTCGTGTTCCTATAGGGACGATAGCTGCGAGTGTTAACACATCCTCGTTGTACATCCGGATACAGCCGTGGGATACCTCTTTCCCAATGGAGGAAGGATCATTCGTTCCATGAATCCCGTAGTGTGGTTTAGACAGTCCCATCCAAAAGGCACCAAAGGGACCACCTGGATTGGGTTGTTTGTTAATAATCGTGAATTCTCCCACTGGGGATTGGGTTAACATCTTACCAATGCCGACAGGGAAACCTCTAATCACAATATCATTGTCCAGAAGATATAACATTCTTTGGGTCAGATCTACAATAATTCGGTAATTTGGCATTATGCACAACACTCCTTTCTAATTAGGATATGAGCAGAACGCCTAAACGGTTATTCATAGAAAATGCCCATTTTAGCGAACGAGAACAAATGTTCGTTAGTGGTTGAGAAAGCAAAATACACAGAAAAAAGGCTGTTCCGCATTTGCGGAACAGCCTTTTATGGTAGGAGTGCATACTTAGTGGATATCTCGAAACAATCCGATGACTCTTCCGAGAATAGTTACGCGATTAAGGCGAAGAGGCTCATAAGCTGGATTCTCCGGCTGAAGCCGTATATGATCACGTTCCTTGTAAAAGGTCTTAACGGTTGCTTCATCTTCTTCAGTCATGGCTACAACGATATCTCCGTTGTCCGCTGTTTGTTGTTGGCGAACAATTACATAATCACCATTCATAATGCCAGCATCCACCATACTATCACCCATAACTGACAGCATAAATACTTTGTTGTCACCTACATAGTGAGTAGGAAGTGGGAAGTAATCCTCGATATTCTCTGTAGCAGTGATAGGTACCCCGGCGGTAACTTTACCTACGACAGGAATCCGTGAGATGGTCTGGGCGAATTGGTGAACATTCTCTGAATCCTCTTGGCCTAGTAATTCTATTGCACGTGGCTTCGTTGGATCTCGACGAATAAGTCCCTTCTTCTCAAGCCGGTCCAAATGACCGTGAACTGTGGAGCTGGAAGCAAGGCCAACAGCTTCTCCAATTTCCCGGACGGAAGGTGGATAACCCTTGCTGCGGACTTCGCTTCGTATAAATTCCAGGATCGCCAGCTGGCGACTTGAAATCTTTGACATTGGAATCAACCCCATATAGTAATGTTTGGGAAAATTATAACATAGAACTACCGTTCGCACAAACATAAGTTCTAACTATTATAAATATTAATCTGCTAGAGTTAAAAAATGGTAGACGAATGATAATAAAATGTACCACTTGAGTCTCTCAAAAAAAAGAGAACAATTGTTCTGAAATAGTATTGAACAAAACACATGTTCGTGTTATTATGAATTCGAAAGTAAGAACAAGTGTTTGGAGGATGATAATTATGCTAAAATACAGTACATACCGCAGCATCTACGATAAGGCCCCAGTGGTTGAATCTTTAGGACATAATGACGTTGCCCGTAATTCCGCTAAGGTAAAAGAGATAACGGAACGTTTGCTAGGAGGGATGATTTCGTTGTTCCGTCAGGACTTCTTTATTAAGTTAATATTGATTATCGTGCTAGTATTTTCTGGCCTAACAGTAGTGGGAAATGTATTTGCAGGATCGACGACTATAATGAAGGAAGAGAAGCGGATTGTGGTTGAACGTGGAGATACACTATGGAGTATTGCCCTTAAGAATAAACCGGCTGATATGAAGACAGTTGTTTATATAGAAGGAATTAAACGTTCAAGTGGGATTAAGAGTAGTCAAATTAACGCTGGAGACATACTTACTTTACCTATTTATTAATTTTCTGAGAACATAATAGAATGACCAGTAGAGCTTGCAGGGAGTAGACCTTGACAAGCTCTTTTTCTCATGGCAGAGTTAGAATTAATTTATAGGGGGAGGGAAAGTATTGAATATTGATGAGTTGGTCGCGCGAATTAACGAATTGGCACGCAAACAGAAGAGCGTAGGCCTTAATCAAGAGGAAGTGGCGGAACGCGCCAAGCTTCGTGAAATTTACCTGGGGAATATCCGCAATAACTTCCGAGCACAATTAAATACTATTGAAGTAGTAGATAACGATGAGCATGAACAAGGTAACAAGGGGCTTAAACATTAGCTCGCTGTTCCTTTTCATAGATATTTCAGGATGACTAGGGGGAACGCACATGGCCCGTTCTTGGGAAAGAATGGTTCAACGCAACACACAGCAAATCAACAAGCAAAGAAAGAAACAAGGTAAGGATACGATTTATGCCTCTAAATCTCCTACCCAGAATGCCGAAGTCTTTAAAGGTCGCAACATTGCATTTCCGGTAGTGTTAGTGATACTTGGCACTATGTTTTGGGTAGTTGGTTCTATTGATCAGGCCAAAGGAAATGGCATGCTGGCTAATTGGTTGGGAGTAGTACTGTACTATTTGCTGGCAGCGCTATTGTTCTTCCGTCGTCCGTACTTGAAGGTGGAAAAAGCAAGACTGTCTACTATTAAATTCAATCGCGAACGCGGGCTTCCAGCTGCAGATATTGAGAAAATCACCCTTTCGCGTGGAGCTGTAGTCATTAAGCACAAAGGGAAACGTACGAAATGGATTTTCACAAGACTTATGAATCGCTATGATACTAATGCGATGAGTACACGATTAGAAGCATTTGCTAAAGCTCACAACATTGAAGTAGTTCACGAATAGAACTAGACCAGTTAAAGGGAGAGGGAGACCTGTAATGCCAATTTCTGCTGTACTATTTGACCTTGATGATACATTGCTGTGGGATGATCGGAGCGTCGAAGAAGCATTTCGTTCTGCTTGTGAAGCCGCCGGGGATACGATTGATCCACAAGAACTAGAAGTTGCAGTTCGTAAGGAAGCAAGTAGCTTGTATGAATCTTATGAGACGTTCCCATTTACAAAGATGATCGGAATTAATCCATATGAAGCACTCTGGGCTAACTTTACGGCAGGTGAACAGCCAGAATTCCGTCAATTGGAGCAGCTTGCACCGGTTTATCGTAAAGAGTCTTGGCGTCGCGGACTTGCAGCCTTAGGGGTGGAAGACGAAGCACTAGCTGAGACCTTGGCAACTAAATTCGCAGCAGAGCGCAGAAAACGTCCATACATCTATGAAGAAACAATGCATGTACTGGAGCAGTTACGGGGTCAAGTGAAGCTTTTGCTACTTACGAACGGTTGTCCTGCACTGCAACAAGAAAAACTAGATGGTGTGCCAGAGTTAATTCCTTTCTTTGATCATATTGTGATTTCCGGAAGCTTTGGTAAAGGCAAACCGGATAAGGAAATTTTCCTGCATGCTTTAGAGCTTCTTGATGTAACTCCTGAGCAAGCGGTTATGGTCGGCGATAAGCTTACAACGGATATCCGTGGGGGGCTGGCAGCAGGGTTGACCACGGTCTGGATTAATAGAAAAGGTAGAGCACCTAGTCTTGATATTCATCCGGATCATGAAATCAATCACCTTGAGGAGCTTCTTCCACTAGTTCAATCCTTGTAAGATATACAGAGCTATTAGCTCCAACATAAAGACTTTATAAAAGCAGCGAGTTTCTAAGATCCTAAGAAACTCGCTGCTTTTCTGTACATACATACTAACATAAGGATTTCATTAGATTTTTTAAGTAAATGATTTAAGTCACAAGTCTAATGCGGAATTGATGCAAAATACTGAAAAACCAATAATAATGTGTATAATAGATGGAGATGTATAACATGAATTGGTAGATTTTTATTATTCGATAATGATTGGGAGGGCTCCAAATGATGAGATCGAAGAAATTAGTCGCTGTATTATTAGGTGCAACACTTTTAGTACTAGGTGGATGTTCTTCAAATGGAACCAAGCATTCAGAAATACATAACATGAATATGAACATGTCTATGGAACCTATCAAAGTCGAACTACAATGGAGTCCTGAAGAAGTTGTTGTAAATCAAAAGGTAACCTTTGAAGCTGTGGTGACCCAAGATAACGAGGCAGTAGATGATGCAAAAGAGGTTCTGTTCGAAATTGTGAATAAAAATGATAAGGGACAGAAAATAGAGCTTAAGGGAAAGCTAATAGGTAAAGGAGTCTATCAAGCTGAAGGGACCCTTGAAAAGGAAGGACAATATAATGTCACTTCACATGTGACAGCCCGGACACAGCACTCTATGCCTAGCAAAGAGCTGTCTGTGAAACCATGATTCAAAGGTTCACAACGGTTGCTGAGCAATAACAGATAAAGCAGAGTGGAAAGGAAGGCTTTTCGAAATTCCTTTATTCTGCTAAACTTACTCTAATGTTTTACTGGGGGGACTATTAGTTGGCTAAATATACACTTGAGGAAAGCTTACAACAAAGGATTTTGATCCTTGATGGCGCAATGGGCACAATGATCCAACAGGTGCCTCTTACTGGAGAAGATTTTGGTGGCGATGAGCTGGATGGCTGTAATGAAATGCTGGTATTAACACGTCCAGAAGTCATTCAGACGATTCATGAGCAGTATCTCGAAGCAGGGGCTGATCTCATTGAGACTAACACATTTGGTGCAACCTCTGTTGTACTAGCTGAATATGATATTCCTCAGCGCGCACGTGAGATCAATCTAGCGGCAGCAGAGTTGGCCCGCAGAGCAGTAGACAAATATGACACACCTGACCGTCCGCGATACGTCGTGGGGGCTATGGGTCCAACAACAAAAACGCTCTCAGTAACTGGAGGCGTTACTTTCCAAGAGCTAGTTGATAGCTATGAGGAACAAGCAGTGGCATTGATCGACGGTAAAGTAGATGTTTTGCTGCTGGAGACCTCTCAAGATACACTTAACGTTAAAGCTGGAAGTATTGGTATTCGTAATGCTTTTGAAAAGACTGGCATCACATTACCGGTTATGATTTCAGGAACAATTGAACCAATGGGTACTACACTGGCGGGTCAGAATATTGAAGCATTTTATATCTCATTAGAACATCTGAAGCCTATCTCTATGGGCCTCAACTGTGCGACTGGTCCAGAGTTCATGCGGGATCATATTCGTTCGCTTTCGGAGATCTCCTCGGCAGCCGTGAGCTGTTATCCAAACGCAGGATTGCCGGATGAGAATGGACATTATCATGAATCTCCAGATTCTTTAGCTCGCAAGATTGCAGCCTTTGCTGAAAAAGGCTGGCTGAATATTGCGGGGGGCTGCTGTGGAACGACACCAGAGCATATCCGTGCGATGAAGGAAGCACTTTCCGAATATCCTCCACGCCCGCTGGCAGGTAATCATCCACCTGCACTTTCAGGTATTGAGCCAATCTATATTGAGAACGACAACCGTCCTTACATGGTTGGTGAACGTACGAATGTACTTGGCTCTCGTAAATTCAAACGTCTTATCGTCGAAGGTAAATATGAGGAAGCCTCAGAAATTGCCCGAGCTCAGGTAAAGAGTGGGGCACAGGTTATTGACGTGTGTGTACAAGACCCTGACCGCGATGAGATTGAAGATATTAAGCTTTTCTTAGAACTGGTTGTAAAAAAGGTTAAAGTACCTCTGATGATCGATACTACCGATCCTAAGGTTATTGATTTAGCTTTGCAGTACTGCCAAGGTAAGGCGATAATTAACTCTATTAACCTTGAAGATGGTGAAGAGAAATTCGAGCTGGTGACGCCGATCATTCATAAATATGGCGCAGCTATTGTTGTGGGTACCATCGATGAGACGGGACAAGCAATTAAGGCGACAGATAAACTGGAAGTGGCTAAACGCTCCTATGACTTGCTAGTGAACAAGTATGGTTTAGCAGGAGAAGATCTTATTTTTGACACGCTGGTGTTCCCTGTAGGAACCGGAGATGAACAATATATCGGTTCAGCAAAAGAAACGATTGACGGCATTCGTTTGATCAAGGAAGCACTTCCAGGTGTTCATACGATCTTGGGCATCAGCAACGTCTCCTTTGGATTGCCGGAAGCGGGACGTGAAGTGTTGAACTCAGTATTCCTTTATGAATGTACAAAAGCTGGATTAGATTATGCGATCGTAAATACAGAGAAAGTGGAGCGGTATGCTTCCATTCCTGCCGTAGAACGTCATCTTGCTGAGGAACTGATTTATAATACGAATGATGAGACGCTTTCTGCTTTTGTAGCTGCTTTCCGTGGTAAAAAAGTAGAGAAAAAAGAGAAGATTTCCAACCTGTCACTTGAAGAACGTTTAGCCTCCTATGTGGTTGAAGGTACGAAGGAAGGACTCATTCCTGATCTAAATGAAGCATTGACTAAATCTGGTCCGCTGGAGATCATCAATGGACCGCTGATGGCAGGGATGTCGGAAGTCGGCCGGTTATTTAATAATAATGAATTGATTGTTGCTGAAGTGCTACAAAGCGCTGAAGTGATGAAGGCTTCTGTGAATCACCTAGAGCAGTTTATGCAGAAGGATGAGACAGCGGTTAAAGGAAAAATTATGCTGGCGACCGTAAAAGGGGACGTACATGATATTGGTAAGAATCTAGTGGAGATCATCCTCTCCAACAATGGTTATCAGATCATTAATTTGGGTATAAAAGTACCACCAGAGACCATTATCGAAGCCTTCCGTCGAGAAAAAGCTGATGCGATAGGATTGTCCGGGCTGCTTGTAAAATCTGCTCAGCAGATGGTGCTCACCGCTCAGGATTTACGTACAGCTGGGATCGATGTTCCGATTATGGTTGGCGGCGCAGCTTTGACCCGTAAATTTACGAAGACCCGTATTCGTCCAGAATATGACGGCCTAGTATTGTATGCTAAGGACGCTATGGACGGGCTGGATATTGCCAATCGGCTTATGAACCCTGAAGAACGGGAGAAGATTGCCGAGGAAATTCGTGTGGAGGCAGAAGCAGCGGTTGCGGTTGCGCCTAAGCAAGAACTGCCGAAACTAACCAGAGCAGTGCGTTCCAAAATATCTCCAGATGCACCTGTTTTTGTTCCACCGGATTTAGAACGCCACGTACTGCGTAACTATCCATTGGGGCATATTATTCCCTATGTGAATATGCAAATGCTGCTGGGTCATCATTTGGGGTTACGGGGTTCTGTAGAAGCCCAATTAGCTGCTGGAGATCAGCGGACTGTTGAACTGAAGGGTACCGTAGACGATATTCTCCATCAAGCGATGCTAGAGGGTACCATTACTCCACATGCTATGTATCAATTCTTCCCTGCACAATCGCAAGGGAATGATATTATAGTGTATAATCCACAGAATACGTCCGAGATCCTGCATACCTTTACTTTCCCAAGACAAGGGGTAGAGCCTCATCTGTGCTTGGCGGACTTCTTGAAACCTGTTGACAGTGGTATTATGGACTATGTTGGATTCCTAGTTGTAACAGCAGGTCACGGTGTACGTGAATTGTCTACTCAGCTGAAAGAAAGCGGAGATTATCTGCGTTCACACGCCTTGCAGTCGGTTGCACTTGAAGTGGCAGAAGGACTGGCAGAACGTGTCCATCATATGATGCGCGATACTTGGGGTTTCCCAGATCCGGCGGATATGACGATGAAGCAAAGACATGGGGCAAGATACCAAGGGATCCGTGTTTCATTTGGTTATCCTGCATGCCCGGATTTAGAAGATCAAGGTCCACTGTTTAAGTTGTTATCTCCGGAGGATATCGGTGTTCACCTTACAGAAGGCTTTATGATGGAGCCCGAAGCTTCCGTTTCGGCTATGGTATTTGCCCATCCAGAAGCGCAGTATTTTAATGTAGAGAAGCTGTAATTCTTTCATTTATATACCTGGTCTGTAGGGGATTGTATCCCTTTCAGCGGAACCTCCCGTAACTGGGGGGTTTTTTGCTGGAAGAAGGTCGTTTAGAATTGAAAAGAGATGGTTGAGCCAATAAGTAGAAGGGAGGAAAAAGAATGGATTTATATTTTTTAGGTACTAATGCAGGTGTACCAACGCTACAACGTAATGTAACGTCCGTTACATTAAGACTGCTGGAAGAACGTCGCAGTATTTGGATGTTCGATTGTGGGGAAGGTACACAACATCAGGTTCTTAGTTCACCGATTCGGCTAGGAAAGCTGGAAAAGCTATTCATTACCCACTTGCATGGTGATCACCTATTTGGTCTTCCAGGTCTATTATCAAGTCGTGGTTATCAGGGAGGGACAGCGCCGTTAACGGTGTACGGCCCCCCTGGATTAAAAGCATACCTAGAGATCTCCTTAGCTGTGAGCCAATCCCGAATTCCTTATAAGATTGAGATTGTGGAGCATACAGGAGGAACTATATTCGAGGACGATGGCTTTAAAGTTGAAGCTGCATTACTTGAGCACCGCATTGACAGCTATGGCTACCGGGTAACGGAAAAGGATAGTCCCGGAAGCCTCAATACGGAATTGCTTAAGAGTTATGGTTTAAAACCGGGACCGATTTATGGGAAATTAAAAAAAGGTGAAGATGTTGTTACGGATGAAGGTGTACGAATCTGTGCTGCTGATGTTGTCAGGGAACCTAAACGAGGACGTATTGTTACTATCCTTGGGGATACAAGACCTTGTTCGGGAGCCTTAGAACTCTCTCTTAATGCAGACCTTGTTGTTCATGAAGCAACCTTCGCCCATGATCTGGCTGACATGGCGTATCAATATCATCACAGTACAGCGCGTCAGGCTGCAGAGTTAGCAAAAGAAGCCAAAGCAGGACAGCTGTTGCTGACTCATTTCAGTTCTCGTTACAGCTCGCATGAAGAGTTAATTCCTTTGCTTGAGGAAGCTGAACTCATATTCCCTGAGACATTATTAGCTGAGGAATTTAATGCATATCCGGTACCTCGCAGACTAAATGGGCAATAGGGGGAATGATTATTTTCCGGGAAAGCGCAGGAAATGACAGTGCTATGCTAAAAAATGCTGGATGGGACGCTTGTTCGATTTCATTCGACGAAGTGTGTTAGATTTAAAGTAATCACGGAGTAAAAGACGAACGAATGGCTGGACATATTGCCGAAAATCAGTAGGTGATATCTTCCACCTAAAGGGCTTGAGTATGCCTGTAAATCCAAGCAGGGCAAAGGCTGCGAGTTTGTTAATACTATTATTTATTTATTATATTAATTAAATTTATTATGGAAACTGAGGGGTTAGTGATGGAACAAATTGAAGGATTATTGATTGATCTAGACGGTACATTGTACCATGGGCATAAAATGATTCCCGGTGCTGATCTGCTGATAAAGGCTCTTCGTGAAGCGGATATCCCTTTTTTATTTGTTACCAATAACTCATCGCGTACGGCAGCTAACGTTGCTGCCCACTTAAGTGGAATGGGAATTGAGGCGAAAGCTGAGGAGGTATGTACCTCTTCTATGGCAGCCGCACGTTACATAGCTGAGGAATCACCCGGGGCTACAGTGGCGATACTTGGAGAAGAGGGACTGCGTATGGCTTGCATTGAGGCAGGGCTCCAAATCGTCACAGAATCCCCTGATTATGTGGTGCAAGGTATCGATCGTTCTTTTAATTATGCTTCGTTAGCTCAAGCTTCGCGTTGGATTTTGAGCGGGGCAAAGTTTGTGCTCACCAATCCAGATTTAATGTTACCATCAGATAATGGGGTTATGCCGGGTGCGGGTACGATCGGTGCAGCAATTGAGGCTGCCAGTGGTGTGAAGCCAGTAGTGATCGGTAAGCCTGAATCGCATCTGATCAAATATGCGACAGATCTTCTGAAAATTCAACCTGAACATGCTGCTGTTGTTGGGGATAATATGCGTACGGATATCGCTGCCGGTGTTAATGCGGGCTGTCGTACAATCCTTGTTCTTACCGGTTTAACCACTACAGAGAATCTGGAGCACTATAAAAGTATCACAGGGATCACTCCCGATGAAATATGTGCCGATTTAGCTGAACTTAAAATGTTTCTCGGTGTATAATAGCTAGGGTCTTATTACTTCACCAACTTAGAGGGGACGATGAGTATGCCAGAATTGCCGGAAATGGAGAATTATAGACAGCTGCTTAGCCAGCGTATTATAAATGTTCCGATAACTAATGTAATTGTGAACAGAGAAAAAACAATTAACATGGAAACAGAAGCTTTCATTGATGCCTTGATCGGTGCGCGTGTTGTTTTTGTAGAGCGGCGCGCCAAGTACATTTTGTTTCATCTCCATGATGGACGAAGATTACTATTGCATTTAATGCTGGGTGGATTGCTTTTTTATGGTTCAGAAGAAGAGCGGCCGGATCGTAATACGCAAGTAGAAATCGCATTTGGTGATCAGATCCTTTATTTTATGGGCCTGCGGTTAGGGTTCTTACATTTAGTATCCGTGAAGGAAAGCGAAGCAACGATGGGTAAGCTTGGACCTGAACTGCTGGATCGACGGATGACGCCGGAACGTTTTGCAGGAATATTAAAAGGGCGGCGTGGTGCGTTAAAAAGTCTGTTAGTGAATCAGCATGTAATGGCGGGTATTGGAAATTGTTATGCGGATGAGATTGCTTTTGACGCTGGGCTTCTGCCTTCAGTTTTAGTACAAAATTTATCACCTGAAGCCATCTCCCGTCTGTATCAAAGCATTCAAAAAGTATTAACTGATGCGACAGAGATCGGCGGATACATGGAAATGCCGTTTATGACAGGTGACATGGTTACGGGTTCCTATAATGATCAATGTAAAGTCTATGACCGTGAGGGCGAGCCTTGCCTACGCGATGGGGGAACGATTATCAAAACAGAGCTGTCTGGACGCAAAGTATTTTATTGTCCAGACTGTCAGCATGAAGCCTAAACCCAAAATAGGGGCTCATGTTAGCATTCGTGGTGGATATGGGAGAGCTGCCCGATTGGCTTGGGAGAGCGGTGCAACAAGTTTTCAATATTTTCCGAAAAATCCGCGCAGTCTGAAGCTAAAGACGGTTGATATTCGAGATACAAGGGATTGTGCACTCTTTTGCCAAGAAAAAGGAATCACCTCTATCGCCCACACCCCTTATGCAATCAATATGGCTGCGAATAGGGATGACGCAACCCCTCGAAAGGTGTATGTAGACTCCCTTCTTAATGATCTGGAAATTGCTGAAGCCTGCGGTTCCTTAGGTATTGTTGTTCATTTTGGACATTTTGCTGGAATGGAGCCGTTACAAGGCTATCAAAATATTATACAATGTATGAATGAGACGCTGCAGTCCTGGGAAGGTAACGCCAAGCTGCTAATTGAGAATCAAGCGGGCAACCATGGTACCGAAGGGATTACACTTGAAGAATTGGTGAAGGTTCGTGAGCTTAGCCAGTTTCCCGAGAAGATTGGATTTTGTCTGGATACCTGTCATGCTTTTGCAGCAGGAATTTGGAATCCTGAGCATACGGAAGACTTGCTTGAACGAGGAAACCAGCTTGGATTTTGGCCGCATCTTGTAGCTGTTCATCTTAATGATTCTAAGTTTCCCTTTGGTTCAAGACGGGACCGGCATGCTGGAATAGGAAAAGGTTTTATCGGCGAAAAGGGTCTTGAAAGCTTAATAACTTCTGATCCATTACGTAAAACATCTGTTGTTTTGGAAACTGAAAAGGGTCCAGATGGCAGTCATCGGAATGAAATAGCTACTGTTCGCAGTTGGTTTGAAGCGGGGGCTAGAAAGTGATTCATATCTATATGGACGATCTCCGTAAAGGTCCGCTTGGATTTGCTTTAGCCCGGACAACAGAAGAATGTCTTCTGATGCTGCGTGAGTGTGAGGTCGGTATTTTATCGTTAGATTATGATATGGGACCGGATGATTATTCAGGTGGGGAAGTGGCTAGACGGATTGTTCTGGAAGGACTGTACCCCTGTGAAATCTATCTACACACCTCCAGCGTTTTAGGGAGAAAAGAAATGTATGAAATCTTATACGCGGCTAAACCTGAGGGGATGCGCTTGTTTAATGGTCCCCTGAGTTCTGATAAGCTTCATGATATCGCTGGGGAGACGGGACTAAAATGAAGGAAATGAATGAAGCGGATTTACTGGAGATACTCACGAGACCGGGAGAACCGCTGGTAGTGTTTTTGCATACTCCGCTGTGTGGTACCTGTAAGGCTACAGAACGCATGTTGGAAGTGACGGCACATCTGTTGCCTGCTGAACTCCAAATGGTTGCTGGAAATGTGAACATGTTGCCTAATCTGGTACAACAATACCGTATTACCAGTGTTCCTGCTCTACTAGTGGCTTCTGCTGACCGGATAGAGGATCCGCATATTTATTATTCAATGGTTTCAGTTGAGCGGATTCTGGAATACATAAGGAGTGTTATATCATGATCATTTCATTACAACATTTATCTCTGCGCAGAGAAGAAAGCCTAATCTTGGACGATGTGTCCTTAGAAGTTAAGGAAGGCGAAAACTGGGTCATTTTGGGACGGAATGGTTCTGGCAAAACAACAATTTTGGAGATTATGACAGGTTATTTATTCCCTAGCAAAGGAACTGTTGAGGTATTGGGGAATAAATATGGTCAATGTGATTTACGCGAGGTTCGTAAAGAAATTGGTTATATTGGTCCTTCCTTAATGGAGAAGATGTCTTTAAATGATCCGGTGTGGGAGGTTGTCGCTACAGGAGCTTACGCTTATTTGCGTTTCTACGAGAGCATTCCACACGAAGTGAAGGAGAAGGCAATCCGCCTGCTAGAGGATATGAATCTGGGCAATATGGCACTTCATCCTTTTGGAACCTTGTCACAGGGAGAGCGAAAAAAAGCAATGCTGGCAAGATGTCTTATGGCTGACCCCAAACTACTGATTATGGACGAGCCTTGTGCAGGTCTTGATCTGTACGAAAGAGAAAAAATGCTGGCTGAAGTAGATAAGCTGAGACAACGTAATGTCTCCGTTGTTTATGTAACTCATCATGTGGAAGAAATTGTCCCGCTTTTTACACATGTTGCTTTAATTCGCGACGGTAAGCTAGCTGGTTCCGGACCGAAAGAAGAAGTATTAACCAAAGAAATGATCTTGGCCACCTATGATATTCCTGTTGATGTAGAATGGGATAGCGGTCGTCCCTGGATTAAAATTAGACCTGGAGGCAAAACGATTTGAACGAATTAAGACATGATAACGAAGAGCAGACCACTGCTCCAGAAGAAATAGTGTACTCCCGATATATTTGTACAGCTAATCACGGCTTTGCGCCCTATGCTCAGGAAGAGCTTCGGCGCTTGTTCGGCGCAGTGAAGAGTACGCTGCTGTTGCCGGGAGAAATCTTTCTCGCCACCCTGCAGTCTGAACCCGAGGAAGTATCACGATTGCTCACACAGAATCTGCCCATTTTCCTTCGTCATATACAGCCTGTGCAGTTTCAGGATGAAGGAACCATGGAAGCACTACAGCGTTTGGCTGTGTATTTAAGCCGCCGCAGTGAGCTAGAGGGGGAGAAAGTATCCCTAAATGTTCGTAAAGGGGATCCTTCCTTCTGGCAGGAAAGTCCGGGCGAACTTCGTGAATGGCTGCAGGAGCAATTACAAAGCTTGGGTGCAGAATTTACAGTACAAGATCCGGCATGGGTCATTTCTGTCTACGCAGACGGGAATGCCTTATATGCAGGAGTGTCCAGACCAGAAGAGAATCTATCCGGCTGGAATGGCGGTGCAATCCGCTTCCGCAAAGAAGACGGACAAATCTCACGTGCTAAGTTCAAGCTGATGGAAGCGGAGAAGGAGTTCGCTATTCCTTTTTACAGCTTCCGTAATGCGCTTGATATTGGCGCCTCTCCAGGGGGCTGGACTTCTTTCTTGCTGGAGCGTGGAATGAAGGTAACAGCGGTTGACCCTGCTTTGATGCATGAATCGCTGCGTAATTACCCGGGTCTGAAGATCTTGCGCAAAAATGCCGGAGAAGTGAAATTCCGCGATAATGAATTTGATCTGCTTGTATGTGATATGAGCTGGAGTCCTAAGCTGATGGCAAAGCTTGTAACCGGGCTGCTGCACAGCCTGTCACCAGGCGGAACAGCGATTGTGACCGTAAAGCTGATGCATAAGAAACCTCTAGCGATGATCAAAGAGATCATTGCAATGTTTGAGGGCGAACGTATGCAGATTCAGCGGGCTAAGCAGCTGTTTCATAATCGTGACGAGATCACGCTTTATATGATTAAATACTAGGTAAGATCCTAATTTAAAAATCTTAAGGGAAAGCATCCCGTTATTAACGTTATCGTAATCTGCGGTAACAACGTTAATGGCGGAAGCTTTCTCTTTTTTTTATGTGAAAAAGGGGGAAGTTCAGTGAATTTTGCATCGAAGCTTGGGGTAGGGCAGATAATGGACGCCAGATACAGAATTATTGACCAGATTGGAACAGGTGGAATGAGTATTGTTTATCTTGCGGAGGATCTGCGTTTAAAGGGGAAACGTTGGGCTGTAAAAGAAAGTGTTAGCTCAGCAACGCTGCATTCGGACATTGAAGCGGAAGCGGAGATGCTAATGGGGCTGGATCACCCGCGGCTTCCACGTATTGTTGATTACTATCTTTCGGATAAAGAAGGGTATTCTTATTTAGTCATGGATTATATTGAAGGGATAACTTTAAGTCAGCTGATGAGGGATAATCCCGGACCTTTGCCTTGTGAATTCATCCTACAAATTGCTAAACAGCTTTTAGAAGTCCTGCAATATTTGCATGGTCATCATCCGCCCATTGTTTATCGTGATTTAAAGCCCTCCAATCTTATGTTAACTAAGCAAAAAGAATTAATGTTAATCGACTTCGGAATCGCTCGAAATTTTAGAAAAGGCATCGCTGAAGATACGGTGAAGCTTGGTACGGTAGGATTCGCGGCTCCTGAGCAGTATGGGAATGGGCAGAGTCAACCGGTTTCTGACTTATATGGTCTTGGTGCGTTGCTTTTATATATGGCTACCGGAGGATTATGCAGCCACTGGGAGTCAGGAATGGAAAATAAGTTGCGTGACCAAGTTCCCGCAGCTTTTATTCCGATAATTAGACGTTTATTACGGCCACATCCGGAGGAAAGATATCAGGAGGCAACAGCTGTTATTCAAGCACTGGTTCATGTGGAGGCTGATATGGATGAAGGTAATCATTCAGCAGTGTCTGTACCCCTAGCAGTTGACAAACGGAAAGCTAAAGTGATTGCCTTACTTGGAGTAGGGCCAGGACTTGGAACAACACATACTTCATTTGCGATTAGCAGTTATCTGGCACAGATTGGTTCAACAGCTTGGGTTGATCTATCACCGGATTCATCGGTTTATGATCGCATGCACAATTTGCTTGATGTGCAGAGCGCTTCAGTTCCTGCTGAGAGCTCTGAGTCTGTATTTTCCTGGATGAAGGTTCATTACTGGAAGCGACCTCACCATGGGGATGTAGCAGAGCTTATGAGAGGGGCTTATCAATTTGTGGTATTAGATCTGGGCACGGGTGGATTTGATGGAGCGCTGGAAGAAATCAAACATAGCGATATTCCCATTCTAATTGCTTCTGGCGCAGATTGGCGACTGGAGGAAACTTTATTATGGATTAGGAGGAAGGGGCTGCAGCCTGAACGGGATTGGAGAGTGGGTTTACCACTTGCTGAACAGCAATCTGTTGAACTGTTGCGAAATTCTTTAGGTATAGATAGGGTTTATAATTTACCGTGTCAGCAAGATCCATTTTTACAAAAAGGGAAGTTGGCAGATGTAATTGCTGAGCTGTTAGGGGACATTAAGGGCGAACGAAACGATGGAAAACGCCGTGGTTTTTTCTTAAGATAGGCTATTGGGACTAACATTTAATTCAGTGTTCCGCTAAAGTGTGATAAAATATATATTTATACGTGATTTGATTTACGCATTATTTAAGTATAGACAGGAGCTTGCGGAGAATTTATGAGTTTACTTACTGTAGAAGACGTTTCCCACAATTTTGGGGATCGGACGTTGTTCAAGAACGTGTCTTTCCGGTTGTTACCAGGAGAACATGTTGGAATTGTTGGAGCAAATGGCGTTGGTAAATCGACGCTAATGAATATTTTGACAGGAAAGCTTTTGAAGGATAATGGTAAAGTAGAATGGACCCCTCGGGTGCGTTACGGTTATTTGGACCAACATACGATTCTTACACCAGGAAAAACGATTCGCGATGTTCTAAAGGACGCTTTTCTGCCACTGCTTGAGTTAGAGCAGGAAATGCTGAAGATCACAGAGCAGATGGGTGATGCTTCGCCTGAGGAACTAGAAGTACTATTGGAGCAGATGGGGGACATTCAGGAACAACTGGACATCGGAGATTTCTATCTGATTGATGTAAAAGTGGAGGAAATGGCAAATGGTTTAGGCCTGTCCGTGATTGGGCTTGATCGGGATGTAGCTTCTCTTAGCGGTGGTCAAAGAACCAAAGTACTGCTGGCAAAGCTTTTGCTTGAGAAACCCAATGTACTATTGCTTGATGAGCCTACCAACTATTTGGATGTTGAGCATATCGATTGGCTGACCAACTATTTGAAACAGTACCCATATGCATTTATATTGATTTCCCATGACACTGAGTTCATGAATAAAGTCGTTAATGTCGTTTATCACTTGGAGTTTGGTAAATTGACCCGTTACACGGCGAACTATGAGAAATTCCTTGATATGGCGGAGATGAACAAAAACCAGCATATCGATGCCTATGAGAAACAACAAGATTTTATCAAAAAACAAGAGGACTTCATCCAACGGAATAAAGCGCGTGCTTCAACCTCAGGCCGGGCAAAAAGCCGTGAGAAGCAGCTTGATCGTATGGACCGAATTGATCGTCCTGAAGAAGCTGCTAAGCCGACCTTTAAGTTTAAAGAGAGCCGGGCAAGCGGCAAAACCGTATTCGAAGGAATTGATTTCGAGATTGGTTATGATCGTCCGCTGCTGCCACAGCTAAATATGGTCATTGAACGTGGGGAGAAGATTGCTATTGTTGGCTGCAATGGTGTAGGTAAATCTACACTGCTGAAGACTATTCTGGGAGTGATCCCAACATACAGCGGCAAAACCTATCTTGGGGATTATCTGAACCCTGCATATTTCCAACAAGAAGTGAAAGCAGCTAGTCTTACGCCTATTGAGGATGTCTGGAATGAATTCTCCAGTTTAACTCAGAACGAAGTTCGTGGGCATCTGGCTCGCTGTGGTCTAAAAAATGAACATATTACACGTCCGCTTAGTATGCTGAGCGGTGGGGAGCAAGCGAAGGTGCGTCTTTGTAAGCTTTTGATGCGTGAAAGCAACTGGGTACTATTCGATGAACCTACCAATCACCTTGACGTTATTGCTAAAGCAGAGCTGAAGCGCGCTTTGCAAGAATATAAAGGCACAGTCCTGCTTGTATCCCATGAACCTGATTTCTATGAAGATTGGGTTACGAAAATTTGGGATGTTGAGCAGTGGTCAGCTGTACAAGTATAGAATAATCATAAATCCGGAGAATAGCAGACATCCTGCTGTTCTCCGCTTTTTGGATATGGGGAGGAGATAATGTATGTTTCATTACGCCGGGCGAGAAGATCGATACTCACGACAGATACGTTTCGCGCCATTTGGTACTGAAGGACAGCAAGGGCTCGCAAAATCAAAAGTGCTTGTGGTTGGTGCGGGTGCGTTAGGTACAGGGATTGCAGAGACATTGGTCCGTTGTGGTGTTGGGCATGTCCTTATCGTTGATCGCGATTATGTAGAGTGGAGTAACCTGCAGCGGCAACAGCTGTATACCGAGATGGATGCACAGGAGCGAGCTCCGAAAGCCATAGCAGCCCAGAACAGACTGCAGCAGATTAATTCTGAGGTTGTCATAGAAGCGCATGTTATGGATGTGCGGAAGGAAGAACTGGAAGGACTCATCTCAGGGGTGGATCTGATTATGGATGGGACCGATAATTTCGATACACGTCTCATCATTAATGATATTGCCCAAAAGAATAATATCCCTTGGATTTATGGAGCTTGTGTAGGAAGCTATGGAATTACATATACGATTTTGCCTGGAGAAACGCCATGTCTTCATTGTCTTTTAGGTACAGTCCCACTAGGGGGAGATACCTGTGATACAGCGGGTATTCTTCCACAGGCCGTGCAATTGGTTACTGCAAATGCTACAGCTGAGGCGTTAAAGCTTCTCGGTCACCGTAAGGACCAATTAAGAAATAAACTGCTCACTTTCGATGTATGGCGTAATGAACATCAAGAAATTGGAGTGAAAAGTGCCAAAAAGGAGAATTGCCCTTCTTGTGGGACTCATCCGATCTACCCTTATCTAACAGCCTTGAATACGGAACGAAGTGATGTGCTTTGTGGTAGGGATACCGTACAAATCCGCCCTGCCCGGCCGCAGAGCCTTAACCTGCAGGAAACAGCCAGCCGCTTGTCTCGTTTAGGAGACGGTGAGGTAGAGAGCAATCCTTATCTAATTTCCTTTAAAGAAGGTCCTTACCGGATGGTGATCTTCGCAGATGGCCGGGCATTGATTCATGGGACGAAGGATATTGCCGCCGCCCGTAGCTTTTATCATCGATATTTCGGTTAAAAAGCAAGATAAACTGATCTTCAGACCATTTCCTAGGAATGGTCTCTTTGCTTTCCGGGGATTCTATATCTATTAATGGGATGCTGATGCATGCCTGATGGATACGGGGGATCTTTGTGAGTGAGCAACTGATATGGTATATGTCTGAGGGAAACGAAAGAGGAGAAGAAGAGCGAATCGCTATAGAAAAAGTGTTTAATGATATCGGTCTGCAAATAACAAAAAGCGAAGATCCCGAAGATCTTCGCTTATCCATTTCTGAAGTAGAACCGGTATTGCTGGTTGCTGATTTAGGCGAGGTGGGAACATGGGAAGGATGGAAAATCATTTCCGCAGTAAGAGATGAGGGAATGATTCTTCCGGTCATGGTGATTTCCGAAGAGTTATCGGGTAACGGAGCGGTTGCGGCCTTTTTAGCCGGGGGGAATGATTTTATGTCAAAACCACTACATACCGGTGAATTCAAATGTAGAATTCTAAATTTATTAACCCTCACGGGTCGGCGTCGAAATTTAAAACATCTGTTAAAGGTGGATGGTTTAATGCTCGATCCCAGCCGCAGGCTGGTCACCCGTGAAGGGATCGAGCTTAAGATGACGCATAAAGAATTCGATCTTCTATATTATCTCGCTGCGAATCGAGGGATTATATGTTCCCGCGAGGAAATACTCAAACAAGTATGGGGATATCAATTCCATGCAGATACCAATGTTGTAGATGTATACATCAGGCATATCCGCTTAAAGATTGATAAAGGGTACCGGAACAAGTTAATTCACACTGTTCGCGGAACAGGATATGTAATGAGGGTGCCCGAAGGCAGCACCACATCCTGAGACTTATTCTCTTTTATAGAAAAGACTCTACTATAGAGCTGTTGTTTACAGTACGCGGCGAGCCTTTAGATAAGTCTTTTTCCATGTACCAGAATTAAGATCAGAAACCGTAACACCTGGTTTACCGTAAGTGTGCAGAATTTTACCGTTTCCGGCGTAAACAGCTACGTGAGTTACATTTTTACCAGTTGCTCTGCTGCCGCTAGAGAAGAATACAAGATCGCCCACACGAAGGTTTGCTTTGGAAACAGAAGTTCCTACTTTTGATTGAGCTGCAGCTGTACGGGGTAATGATACATTATACTTTTTAAAGATATGTTTCATAAATGAAGAGCAATCAAAAACCTTAGTAGTAGAAGTAGATGCTCCGAATTTGTATGGAGTTCCCATATAGTTTTTCCCGAAATTGACAACGCTTTGTCCTTTGGACACCGTAGCGGCTTCGACTTTAGTTGCGCCTACGCCTGTTGCCATCATTGTTCCTAAGCCCATCGTAGTAACCATTCCTATGACAATCGCTTTTTTTATCCATTGTTGTTTATTCATGTTGTAAGTACCTCCAAAGTTAGTATATCAATCTGTCTTGCTGTGTCTTGTCTTGCTTGCCTGATTCGTAGTATAGCAGGTTATCTATGTCATAAAATTTGGTAGAGCAGCAATAAAGTGAGGCTGGGCCTGGGTTGTAAACGTTTTATTAAAAATTCATTAAAAGTTACAAAAAATTAATAACTTGATATTTTGGACAATAAAATAAGCCGTAAACCCCTTGATATATAAGGGATTTATCGGCTTTTTGATTTTAAAACAAAAGTTACAAGGATGTTTCTATATCACTATGTATTTAGTCTTTGCTCTGGATAATCAGCAATAATCCACTACGTATTCTAACTGTTCCAGTGGAGGAAATCAGTTTGTTGCTTACACCTAGAGATTGGCCTAGCTTTAAAGTGGCGTCATTCAAAGGATATTGAAATCCTTCTAATGTAATCCCTGTTACTTCAGGAGTTAATGGAAGCAAAGATACATAGGTGTAGCCCAAATCTTCAATGACTGTTTGGGATCCGGTAAGTGTCACATAGTTATTAGAATCCATGACGTAGCAATTGATTTGACGTTGCAGAGCCCTTGTCATCATTTGAATGCTGGCTAAGGAGTGGTCAATTCGAGTGCCTGTAACTCCTAATAGTAAAATAGAATCAGGTTGCTGATTCATCGCAATATCGAGCGCCATCTCACTGTCGGTTAAATCCTTGTTTACGGCATCACAAGTGATGGTTTTTTTACTTTTGGATTGAATATCCTGAAAAGCTTCAGGCGATACAGAATCAAAATCACCTACTGCAATATCTGGTATATATCCATGTGAGATTAGGAATAATGCACCCCGGTCCGCACCGATAATAAAATCTTCTTCATCTAATAGAGCGAAATAATCCGGAGATAGTTCTCCACCGGCAAAAATAACGACACGTTTGGATGGCATAACATCCATTCCTCCTCTAAAACTCTAGTTGGTTATCCTGTCCCAGTATAATGCAGATTGAAAAGTTGCACAATTGACCAAGACAACGCTAAAATGATAGTGTGCGATTTTTTATGTGCATAAATTCATATTTACTTATGTTTTAACAATTGGGAGGTGAATGAAATCGTAAACGTGCTATTTGTATGTCTGGGTAATATTTGTCGCTCACCAATGGCGGAGGCAGTTCTGCGCCATAAGATTGATGAACAAGAGCTTTCACATAAGATTCTGGTTGACAGTGCGGGAACTGGAGATTGGCATATTGGTAAGGAACCCCATGAAGGGACTAGACGTATACTTGATCAAAACATGATTAGTTATGCAAATATGGCAGCGCGTTTGGTCAGTAGCGAGGATTTTCAGAAGTTTGATTATATCGTTTGTATGGACAAGTCTAATGGAGAGAATGTTCGAAAGGTTCCTGGTGGGGAAGAGGCTAAGCTTTTGTTCTTCATGGATTTATTGCCTGAGGAAGAATTGAGAGAAGTGCCAGACCCTTATTTTACAGGGAATTTTGAGCAGGTATATGATTTAATCAATGCAGGCTGTGACGTTTTGCTTGAAATGGTGATAAGAGAAAAGCTGTAACCCGGTTGGGTTCCAGCCCTCTCTGATTAGTATTAAAGTAAATTAAGGAAATTCGCTGGATTAAACTGTAAGCGCAAACACGGCTGAAATCTACATACGTTCTTTAGATGTTCATTTTTTGCTTCTATCAATAAGGCATTATGTGTTTAAAAAATAGAGTAGAGATTCAGGGAGTTCCTTTTGCCAAAAGCCCCAGAGATGACGACCGTCTTTCTCACGGTAGGATACGGTAGCTCCACGTGCTTCAAGCAACGCTTTTGTTTCTCTGTTCATCTGAACAAAATCATAGGTCCCTGTATCAGTCTGGTAATCTGTTTCCTGCAGTCCAACGACCATATTAATGTTAAGCCAGGCGAGATCTTCTTCTTTTGCCAGCATGGCTTGTGATTCGGGATAGAATGCACCGGATAGGCTGATGATACGTGTGAAGATAGCTGGATAAGCAAGTGCGAGATGGAGGGAGACGCTGCCTCCAAGGGAATCGCCGGCTAAGATTCGTTCTTCGGGTGTACGGCGTACGGGATAATTTTTTTCAATGAAGGGAATAATCTCTTCGGAAAAGCAAGATAGGTACTGCTTGAATCGGCTGCCGAACGGAGCGTATTCTTGAGTCCGAACAGCGACGTTAACTTCTACACCGACGATAATGAAGGGCTCGACATCTTCTTCTATAATAAGTTGTCCAGCAAGTGTAGCAATGCGTCCAAAGTTGAAAAATTCTTCTCCGTCTTGGCAGTACACCACGGGGTAACTGAGAACTTCATTGTAGCCTGGGGGCAGATAGATACGTAATTTACGTTCCTCCTGCAGATGTTCACTCCAAAGCGTTTCTTTTACAATTGTGCGTTTCAGAAAAACAGAATCGCTCATCGTTGTCACGTCACCTTTCTTGTCGAATTTTGCAATACACACAGGGTTACGCTAAAATTATTAAATGTGTAACTGTGTTATTAATCATTTACTTGTTGGAAAAGTGTTAAACTGTTATATTAAATTATCTCACCTGTTATACATACAAAATTTAAAGAAATATAAATTTTATAAGTATTTCTTTGACGAAAGTAACTAAACAGGTGTATAATAATATTATAACAGAGGCAGCTGATATTCAAATTTTTTTATTGAGGTGAAGATAATGAGTAAAGTTCCTTATGAAGTGTATACAGAGGACGTCGAGGCTCTATCGGTACTTTCCCCGGATGGAGAAATTATCAATAAGGATAAGATGCCAGATTTAACTGACGATCAACTGAAAGAAATTATGTATCGTATGGTATTTACCCGTACTTGGGATGATCGTGCAGTAAACCTTGGCCGTCAAGGTCGTCTTGGTTTCTACGCACCGGTATCCGGTCAAGAAGCTACCATGATTGGTAGTGAGTTCGCTTTGGAGAAAGAAGACTTCTTATGCCCAGGCTACCGTGATATTCCGCAGCTAGTATGGCACGGACTTCCATTGTACCAAGCTTTCTTATATTCCCGTGGTCACCAACATGGTGGAGCTATTCCTGATGGTGTTAATGTATTGATGCCACAAATTATCATTGGTGCGCAAATCCTGCACGCTACTGGTATTGCTATGGGCTTCAAATTGAAAAAACAAAAGAGTGTTGCAATTACTTACACTGGTGATGGCGGTTCTTCAGAAGGTGACTTCTACGAAGGCTTGAACTTTGCTGGTCGTTTTAAACTGCCTGTAATCTTCTTTGTTCAAAACAATGGTTACGCGATTACGACTCCGTTCGCTAAACAAACGGCTTCCAAATCGATCGCTCACAAAGCGGTTGCAGCTGGTATTCCAGGGATTAAGGTTGACGGTATGGACATCTTTGCAGTAATCAGTGCTGTACGCGATGCTGCTGAACGTGCACGCAACGGCGAAGGTGCTACATTGATCGAAGCTGTAACTTACCGTTTCCGTCCACACTCCCTTTCTGACGATGCAAGTAAATATCGTTCGAAAGAAGAAGAAGGACAGTGGAGTGAAAAGGATCCAATCGCCCGTCTTGCCAAGTATTTGGAGAAGAAAGGTCTTTGGACTGAAGAAGATACACTGCGCGTGAAAGATGAAGCGAAAGCTACTGTTAACGAGCAGATCAAAAAAGCTGAACAAACCGAAAAAATGACAATACCTGGCTTGATCGACAGCATGTTCGAAGTAACACCTAAACATCTGGAAGAGCAAAAAGCCGATTTTGAATAAGGGGGATATCAGGCAATGGCACAAATGAATATGAAAGAAGCGATCCGCGACGCGATGCGCGTTGAACTGAATCGTGACCCTAACGTTCTTATCTTCGGAGAGGATGTTGGTAATGTAGGTGGCGTTTTCCGTGTAACAGAAGGTCTGCAAAAGGAATTTGGCGAAGATCGTATTTTTGATACACCACTAGCTGAGTCCGCTATCGGCGGTCTGGCATTTGGTCTTGGTGTACAAGGCTTCCGCCCAATTGCAGAAATTCAATTCGTAGGTTTTATCTTTGAAGCTCTGGATCAGATCGTTGTTCAAGCGGCACGTCTGCGCTGGCGTTCTGGCGGTAAATATAATGCTCCAGTAGTATTCCGTACTCCTTTTGGTGGCGGAGTTAAGGCTGCTGAGCTTCATACTGACTCACTCGAAGGTTTGATTGCACAAAGCCCAGGGATTAAAGTTGTAATTCCTTCAAACCCATATGATGCTAAGGGACTTTTAATCGCGTCTATCCGCGACAATGACCCTGTATTCTTCATGGAGCACTTGAACCTTTATCATGCATTCCGTGCTGAAGTGCCAGAAGGTGAATATACAGTTGAACTTGGTAAAGCGAACGTAGTACGTGAAGGTTCTGACGTTTCGATCATTACTTACGGGCTGATGGTACATACAGCTACCAAAGCAGCCGAGCAACTCGAAAAAGAAGGCGTTAATGTTGAAATTATCGACCTTCGTACTGTAAGTCCGATCGACATCGACACTATTGTAGCGTCTGTGAAGAAGACTAACCGTGCTATCGTGGTGCAAGAAGCACAAAAGAGTGCGGGTGTAGCTGCTGAAGTTATCGCACAAATCAATGAAAAAGCTCTACTGCACTTAGAAGCTCCTGTGCTTCGTATCGCAGGTCCTGACACTGTATATCCATTTGCACAAATTGAAGATACATGGCTTCCAAACCCTGCGCGTATTATTGCAGGCGTGAAGAAAGTTTTGGAATTCTAAATATTTTTACGAGAAACAGTTGTCATCCATATGGATGACAACGTTGTTTCATCTTATAAAGTTTAAATCATAAGGTTAGTCCCAATTTCACGAGGAGGTTTTCAAAGTGGCAAAGTTTGAATACCGATTTCCTGAACTAGGTGAAGGTCTGCATGAAGGTGAAATCATCAAAATGCATATCAAAGCCGGTGACAAGGTAACGGATGATGATATCGTAATGGAAGTTCAAAATGACAAGGCGGTAGTTGAGGTGCCTTGCCCAGTAAACGGTACTGTATTGGAAGTTCTGACTAAAGACGGTCAAGTATGCCGTGTCGGTGAAGTGGTGGCTATTATCGAAGCAGAAGGTGACGTGCCTGATCAAGAGGGTGCTGCTACTGAAGCTCCTGCTGCTCAAGCGCCAGCTGCACCAGCTGCTCCAGCATCTAACAAAGCATCGAATTTTGAATATCGCTTCCCTGAGCTGGGTGAAGGTCTGCATGAAGGTGAAATCATCAAAATGCATATCAAAGCCGGTGACAAGGTAACTGATGATGACATCATCATGGAAGTTCAAAATGACAAGGCGGTAGTTGAGGTTCCATGTCCAGTGAATGGTACTGTATTGGAAGTTCTGACTAAAGATGGCCAAGTTTGCCGCGTAGGCGAAGTTGTTGCTATTATCGCTGCTGAAGGCGACGTTCCTGAACAAGAAGGTCATGCATCTGCTGAAGCTGATGCAGCAAAAGGAAGTGCAAACACTACTTCTTCCCCTGCAGCAACAAGCCCTGCTGATGCTAAAGAAGGCGGATCTGCAGGTGTAACACCAGCTCCTGACCGCGATGTATTGGCTACACCAAGCGTTCGCAAATTTGCTCGTGAGCAAAAAGTGGATATTTCCAAAGTGAACGGAACTGGAAAAGGTGGCAAAATCACTCGTGAAGACGTAGAAGCCTTCTTGAAAGGTGGTTCTACACCTGCGGCTCCTGCAGCAGCAGCGGCGTCTGAAGCTCCTAAGGCTGCTAAGACCGAAGCTAAAGCAGCACCTGCAGCAGCTAGCGGTAACGTTAGTCTTGAAGAAGAACGTGTACCATTCAAGGGTATTCGTAAGGCGATCTCCAACGCAATGGTTAAATCGGCTTACACTGCTCCGCACGTAACCATCATGGATGAAGTAGATGTTACTGAACTGGTAGCATTCCGTACGCGTATGAAACCTATTGCTGAGAAAAAAGGCGTTAAGGTTACTTACCTTCCATTCATCGTTAAGGCTCTTGTTGCAGCTTCCCGTCAATTCCCAGCACTTAATGCTATGATTGATGAAGAAGCAGGCGAAATTGTCTACAAGAAATACTACAATATCGGTATCGCTACTGATACACCAAACGGTTTGATCGTTCCAGTTATCAAAGACGCTGACCGTAAGAGCATTTGGATGATCGCTAGCAGCATCACTGACTTGGCTGTTCGTGGCCGTGACGGTAAATTGTCTGCTAACGAAATGAAGGGCAGCACGATCTCCATCAGTAACATCGGTTCTGCTGGCGGTATGTTCTTTACTCCAATCATCAACTTCCCTGAAGTGGCTATCCTCGGAACTGGCCGTATCAGTGAAAAAGCAGTTGTGAAAAATGGTGAAATCGTAGTTGCTCCAGTAATGGCGTTGTCACTCAGCTTTGACCACCGTATTATCGATGGTGCGACTGCTCAAAACTTTATGAACTACATTAAATCGCTGCTCAATAATCCTGAGCTGCTGGTTATGGAGGTATAATTATGGTAGTAGGAGACGCTTCACTAGATATTGATACATTGGTCATTGGTGCAGGTCCTGGTGGGTATGTGGCGGCAATTCGTGCCGCCCAGCTCGGCCAAAAAGTCCTCATCGTGGATAAATCGGAACTCGGCGGTGTATGTTTGAACCGTGGATGTATTCCTTCTAAAGCCTTGATCGCTGCTGCACATCAATTTGAATCTGCACAGCATGGTGAAGTTTTCGGCGTTACAGCTGAGAATGTTAAAGTGGATTTTGCCAAAACTCAAGAATTCAAGAACAGCGTAGTTAAAAAAATGACTAGCGGTGTGACTAGCTTGATGAAGGGCAACAAAATTGAAGTATTTAACGGCGAGTGCATGTTTATCAGCGACACAGAAGCACGTGTGTTCAATGATCATGAATCTCCACGTTACCGCTT
This sequence comes from Paenibacillus sp. FSL F4-0097, assembly GCF_038593125.1. Lineage (NCBI taxonomy): Bacteria > Bacillati > Bacillota > Bacilli > Caryophanales > Paenibacillaceae > Paenibacillus > Paenibacillus sp. FSL F4-0097. Next base: position 3,831,993 of record NZ_CP151965.1, on the reverse strand, counting down.
CAAACACTGCATCATTGCTACAGGTTCCCGTCCAATTGAACTTAAACCTTTCCCATTCGGCGGACGTATTCTGTCTTCGACTGAAGCTCTGGAACTTCCAGAAATTCCGAAGAGCATGATCGTAATCGGTGGTGGATACATCGGTGCCGAGCTTGGTCAAATGTACTCTAAATTTGGCACTAAAGTAACAATCATCGAAGGTTTGGATACTGTACTTCCAGGCTTCGATAAAGATATGACTCGTCTTGTTGCGAAAAACATGGCTAAAACTGGCATCGAAATCGTAACTAACGCTAAAGCTGAAAGTGCTGTTCAGAACGACAAAGAAGTAACCGTGAAATACTCTGTTGGTGGCGAGTCCAAAGAAGTTACAGCAGATTACTTGCTTGTTACTGTAGGTCGTCGTCCTAACACTGACGGTGAACTTGGTCTGGACCTGATCGGTCTTGAGCTCGACGAGCGCGGATTGATCAAAGTTGATCACCAAGGACGCACAAGCATTCCTACCATCTTCGCTATCGGCGACGTTGTTCCAGGTCTTGCTTTGGCTCACAAAGCTTCTTACGAAGGTAAAATCGCTGCAGAAGCAATCGCAGGACTTACATCTGTTGTTGACTACAAAGTCATCCCAGCTGTTGTATTTACAGATCCTGAGTGCTCAAGCGTTGGTTTGACTGAGAAAGAAGCAAAAGACAAAGGCTACAAAGTGAAAAGCGGCAAATTCCCATTCGCAGGAAATGGTCGCGCAGTATCTTTGAACAGCCCAGAGGGCTTCATCAAAATTGTTGCTAACTCCGAGAACAATTTGGTACTGGGAGCTCAAATCGTTGGTATCGAAGCATCCAATTTGATCGCTGAACTTGGTTTGGCAATCGAAATGGGCGCAACGCTTGAAGATATCGCCTTGACTATTCATGCGCATCCAACCCTTGGCGAAATCGTCATGGAAGCTGCTGAATTGGTTGAAGGTCACCCTATTCATGTAATGAAATAATTTTTCTCCAAAATTGCTCTAGCAGGCAACAGAAAGGCGGACGCAAATGCGTTCCGCCTTTTTTTGTGTTTTCCACTTTTTTGAAAAGAGATATACTGGAAGGAAGAGTAATTACCTAATCTGTAATTCATGAATATAGGGAGGTTCAATGATGAGAGCTGATAAATTAAAGCCTGGAGATGAGCTGCGTATTATCTCTCCTTCCAGAAGTTTGTCATTAATCGATGCTCAGCAAAGAAAAATTGCCAAAGAGCAGCTTGAACGGTTAGGTTTTCGGATATCCATTTCAACAAATTCTTTTGAGACGGATGATTTTGTTTCCTCTTCTATTGATTCGAGAATTGAGGATTTGCACGAAGCCTTTTTAGACCCCAAAGTGAAAGGAATATTAACGACCATTGGAGGCTTCAATAGTAACCAGCTGCTGCGTTATATAGATTATTCAATCATTGCGGAGAATCCAAAGCGCTTATGTGGTTATTCGGATATTACTGCACTAAGTAATGCGATTTATGCTCAAACAGGATTAGTTACATACTCCGGGCCGCATTTTTCCACATTTGCGATGCTCCACGATAATGAATATACCATCGAATATTTCCGCAGGCTGATGATGGACAATAAAGAAATTCTCGTGCAGCCTTCCAGGCATTGGAGTGATGATGAGTGGTATCTGGATCAGGAAAACAGGATATTTATTAAAAATGAAGGTCCGTTCATTATCAATGATGGGGAAGCGAAAGGAACGATTATTGGTGGCAATTTATGCACTTTAAATCTTTTGCAGGGAACAGAGTATATGCCTAGTTTAAAAAATTCTATTTTGTTCATCGAGGATGATTATGAGTCAGCACCTGCAACCTTTGATCGAGATCTGCAATCCCTAATTCATCAGCCTGAGTTTGAAGAGGTCAAAGGGTTGGTGATCGGCAGATTCCAAAAAGAATCGCGTATGTCAAAGAAGCTGCTAACTACAATTATCCGCTCAAAAGAAGAATTATCTGATATTCCTGTGATCGCAGACGTGGACTTTGGACATACATCGCCGATGATTACCTTTCCTGTGGGTGGACAAGCAAACGTTCGTGCTTATGGGGCCAGAGTGGAGCTTAGGATAGCGGAGTAGAGATACACTTGCTGAACCAATCCTTTATAATTGAATATGTAACCCGATTATTAAATATATTTAAAAATTATCTTACCTTCTACAAAATTCGGATTTTTCAGATATAATATATGAGGTGTAATATTACGGAGGTGCAGTACATTGACGAATGAGTTAGAACAAACCTATTTGAATTTTTTACGATATATTTTAGATCATGGTGTAAAAAAAGAAGATCGTACAGGAACTGGTACAATTAGTGTTTTTGGTTATCAAATGCGATTTGATTTATCAAAAGGGTTCCCGCTGTTTACAACAAAACGTACACCGTTTCGCTTAATTGCAAGTGAGTTATTGTGGTTTATTAAAGGCGATACCAACATTCGTTATTTATTGAAAAATAATAATCATATTTGGGATGAATGGGCTTTTAAAAGATGGGTTGAATCAGACGAATATGTTGGCCCGGATATGACAGACTTCGGGAATCGTTGTTTAGTTGATGAAGATTTTAATCAAGTGTATCAAGCAGAGATGAAATCATTCTGTGATCGTGTCTTAGAAGATGATGAGTTTGCTGCGAAATATGGTGAGCTAGGGAATGTTTACGGTAAGCAATGGCGGAATTGGACATCTTCTACTGGTGAATCAATTGACCAATTACAAGACGTTATTCATCAGATCAAAACAAATCCTGATTCTCGGCGTTTAATCGTGAGCGCATGGAACCCGGAAGATGTTATAAATGCCGGAACAAAAGGAAGTAAAGCTGCGTTACCGCCCTGCCACGTTATGTTCCAGTTCTATGTTGCAAATGGTAAACTAAGCTGCCACTTGCTGCAACGCAGTGCTGACTCCTTTCTCGGGGCAAACTTCAATATTCCATCTTACTCATTACTTACGCATTTAATTGCATATGAATGTGGTCTAGAAGTAGGTGAGTTTGTATACAGCATTAGTGATGCGCATATCTATTCAAACCATGTTGAGCAAGTGAAAGAGCAATTATCAAGAGAATTAAGAGCATTGCCTACACTGGTTATTAATTCACAGAAGAAATCAATTTTTGATATTGAACTGGAAGATCTGGTCATTGAGGGGTACAATCCGCATCCTTCGATAAAAGCGCCGATCGCAGTATAGCGTAATTGTTATAAATTAAGATTCGCAAATATAATTTCTGGCAGCGTAGTTTTTTAATTTAGTATGAAGGAAGGAGGGAACTTCATGAGTATTAGCTTAATATGGGCAATGGGTGCCAATCATGTCATAGGAAAAGATAACGATATGCCTTGGCATTTACCTCTGGATTTTGCTTATTTCAAAGCAGAAACATTGGGCAAAAGAATGCTAATGGGCCGCAAAACATGGGATTCGCTCGGAGGCAAGCCCTTGAAGGGCAGAACGAGCCTAATTCTAACTAGGGATACTGATTATTCAGCTGAAGGTGCAGTGGTTCTACACACGCTTGAAGAGGCTCTCAGCGAGGGTAGAAAAGAAGATGAGCTGATGGTGATCGGTGGTGCAGAAATTTATCGCTTGATGCTGCCGTATGCTGACAAGCTAATGTTGACGCAGATCGATCAGGATTTTGAAGGAGATACCCGGTTTCCTGAGATTGACTGGAGGATGTGGAAAGAGGTCTCCAATATCAAGGGAATTCGTGATGAGAAGAATCCGTATGATTACCGTTTCCTTGTTTATGAACGTACGGAATAGCAATAAAACGTTTTCTCTGACATAACATGTGAAATAGTACAAATAATCAGTAGATTTATCCATTACTGTGCAAAAGTGATGAATGTTACTATAATTAAAATTAGAAATGATTATGTATAGGTATAGAATAGAATGTGCAGGTACTTCATTGCGTTGCTGACAACCATACGAAGCCGCAATATGCTACAATGTACTATACTTCAACACGAAGAGAACGGATGGGGGAAACGTAAACATGTCTACACCTACAGGTTTTATGGAGTATAAACGGCAGCTCCCAGGTGATCGGGATCCTGAGCAGCGGGTAAAGGACTGGGAAGAATTCCACCATCATTTATCCGAGGACGAGCTTCGGACACAGGGCGCACGCTGTATGGATTGCGGAACCCCCTATTGCCATACAGGTATTGATATGGCTGGCGGGACCTCAGGTTGTCCAGTACACAATTTAATTCCGGAGTGGAATAACTTGGTGTATCGTGGACTCTGGAAAGAAGCACTGGAACGTCTGCATAAGACAAACAACTTTCCTGAATTCACAGGCAGTATTTGTCCCGCCCCATGTGAAGGCTCTTGCACAGTGGGTCTGATCGGACAGCCGGTAACCATCAAAACAATTGAACTTGCGATCGTTGATAAGGGTTTTGAAGAGGGCTGGGTTGTACCTAATCCTCCTGAGAAACGGACTGGCAAAAAAATTGCAATTGTAGGCTCTGGACCTGCTGGACTTGCCGCGGCAGCACAGCTTAACAAGGCTGGACACACTGTAACTGTATTTGAGCGCAGTGACCGCATTGGCGGACTGCTGACATATGGAATACCTACTATGAAGCTTGATAAAAAAGTTGTACAACGTCGTGTGGATTTGCTGGCTGCTGAAGGAATTAACTTCGTGGTGAACACTGAGATCGGTAAAGACATTCCGGCTCAGCAGCTTGTTGATGAATATGATGCGGTTGTTCTGTGTGGTGGAGCTACTAAAGCACGCCGTTTCAACATTGAAGGCAGTGAGCTTAAGGGCGTTATGTATGCCATGGATTATTTAAATGGAACGATCAAGAGTTACTTGAATTCGAATCTGGAGGATGGTAACTATGTATCCGCTGAAGGTAAAGATGTAATCGTCTTGGGTGGAGGGGATACAGGTTCTGACTGTGTTGCCACAGCACTTCGTCATGGCTGCGGCAGTATCACTCAATTTGGTACACATGAAAAAGCGCCTCTGCAACGGGATCCGATTGCTAATCCTTGGCCGCAATTTCCGAATGTGTACAGCTTGGATTATGCGCAAGAAGAGGCGAAAGCTATTTTTGGTGATGATCCGCGTGAATTCTCAATCATGACCACTAAATTTGTTGGGGATGAAGAGGGGAACTTGAAGGAGCTTCATACCGTGCAGATCCGCCGGATCGTGGATGAGACAGGTCGTAAAATCTATCAGCCCGTTCCTGGAACAGAAGCTGTATATCCTGCTCAACTCGCTCTTATCGCTATTGGTTTCGATGGACCAGAGCAAGATATTGTTGAGGAGCTTAAACTGGAGACCGATCGTCGTACCAATGTGAAAGCACGTTACGGCAAGTTCAACACGAACGTGGATAAGGTGTTTGCTGCTGGGGATATGCGTCGTGGTCAAAGTTTGGTGGTCTGGGCCATCAACGAAGGTCGCGAAGCTGCACGTGAAGTGGATAAATATCTGATGGGCTCAAGCGTTCTTGTCTAGGCTTTAATTTAAGAAGCCGTTTCAAAAGCAGTTTACCTGCTGGAGAAGCGGCTTTTTTTTGGAGCCGACGCTTGACGGAAATATTATTTTCATATAGATTTAATACAATATTTAAATGACAAAAGCATTGACCAAGGACTTACGGTCCAAGAAGCGTTAGAACAGAGAGGGAACTCACCGGCTGAAAGGTTCCTCAAATACGTGTGGATGGTATCCTGCCTGGGTAGCTGCAGCGTACAACCGCTGCCGGAATCGGCCGTTATTCGATCGAGGATCGCCATGTAGACTATGTATGGGCTGGCGGTTAAATAAGGGTGGTATCACGACACATTCGTCCCTGACGAATGTGTCTTTTTGCGTTTAGAGCGTTCATTTTTTAGGGAGGGTACAAATATGCGTCAAAGTAATCTTTTATTAACAACTCTGCGTGAGGCACCTTCAGAGGCGGAGACAAGCAGTCATCAGCTACTGCTGCGTGCGGGATATATTCGCCAATTAGCAGCGGGTGTGTACACTTATTTACCGCTTGGAAGACGTGTTTTACGGAAAATAGAAGCGATTGTGCGGAATGAGATGGATTTCTCTGGGGCTCAGGAGGTATTGATGCCATCTATGCAGCCTGCGGAGCTCTGGAAAGAATCAGGCCGATATGAGGTATACGGTAAGGAGTTGATGACGCTTCGGGATCGTCATGAGCGGGAATTCATACTAGGTCCTACACATGAGGAAGTAGTAACCACACTCGTACGGAATGAGATCAGCTCTTATCGTAAACTTCCTATTACCGTATATCAGATTCAGACCAAGTTCCGTGATGAACGCCGACCACGTTTTGGACTGCTGAGAGGCAGAGAGTTTTTGATGAAGGATGCTTACTCTTTTGATACAAACATGGAAGGTCTCGATAAATCATATATCCAAATGTTCGAGGCTTATCACCGGATATTTGAGCGATCTGGATTGAAATTCCGTGCTGTCCATGCGGATTCCGGTGCGATTGGAGGCGAGGGCGGCAGTCATGAATTTATGGCGCTGGCTGAGATTGGGGAGGATACGATTGCTGCATGCTCCGTTTGTGATTATGCGGCCAATCTGGAACAGGCAGAGTCCGTGCGGCCTGCAAAAAATGAAGTTGTCATGCAAGTACCGGAGATAGAGAAGTTCCTCACTCCTGATTTGCGCACAATTGAGCAACTAGAGCAGGAGCTGGATATCCGGCCAGAGCAGATTATTAAAACATTAATCTATGAAGGTGACGGACAGATTTTTGCTGTTCTGGTCCGGGGAGATCATGAAGTCAATGAAATTAAGGTAAGTAAATATTTAGGAATGAATGAGATTAAGCTTGCTGACTATGAGGCAGTGAAATCCTTAGCCGGTGTAGAGAGTGGATTTGTAGGACCTGTGGGTTTAACGCTGACTGTCCTAGTAGATGCAGCAGTAGCAGATATGACCCAAGGGATTACAGGGGCGGGAGAAAAAGATTATCACTTCCGTAACGTAGTTCCAGGTAGAGATTTTGCGCTTGAGCATGTGGGGGATCTACGGAATGTAGCAGAAGGTGAAGTTTGTCCGCATTGTTTGGAGGGTATTCTGCATTTTCATCAAGGGATTGAAGTGGGTCATGTTTTCAAATTAGGTACTAAATACAGTGAAAAGCTAGGCGCTTCTTACTTAGATTCTTCAGGCAAAAGTCAACCTATGATTATGGGCTGTTACGGAATTGGTATCTCACGGCTTTTATCCGCTATTGCTGAACAGCATCATGATGAGGATGGATTAATGTGGCCAGCAGCATTGGCACCTTATCAGGTTCATATCTTGATAATGGCCGTCAAGGATAGTGAGCAGCGGACGGTTGCAGAAGGTCTCTGTGATCAACTAACCAAGCTTGGCATTGAGACGCTGATCGATGATAGGGATGAACGCGCTGGCGTGAAATTTAAAGATTCAAGCTTGATCGGGATACCTTTATCAATAGTTGTGGGCAAGGAAGCATCTCAGGGAAGAGTAGAGTATCTGGAACGAAACACAGCGGAGAAAGAAGTCTTAGAAATTATGGAAGCTGTGTCTCGGATCAAAAAATTCTATTCACCGCTGATATAAATGATCTTTTTAATCTAATGAGAGTGCCAATGATCAGGGCACAAGAGTGCTGCTGGTAATTTCGTGAGAGTATTGCCTTTTGCCGCATTGATCTGTGCCTGGGTGAGAAAGAGAGCTTCTGCTAAATTAGCACCTCTGAGGTCAGTATCGCGAAAGTCTGCTCCAATAAGGTCTGCACCTCTGAGATCAGCATCCCTAAGGTCTGCGGCTATTAAATAGGCTCCTCTCAAGTTGGCACCTCTAAGATCAGCTCCTTTGAGCTTTGCTCCCATAAGGTCGGCACCTCGACTGAAATTCTTCGTGGATTTTTTTAGTTTACGACGAGCGTCAGTTCTTACAATTTCACTGACCTGCAACAGTAACATATTGATTTTTGCTCGATGAGCGGAAACATCCACCTTTATAAGAGCTTCAGGATTGAGTAAGGTGAGCTGTTCTGTTTCATCGAGAGCTGTTTGCAGCTCAGTATGGATTGTACGGGTTATTTCTAGGTTCAAAGATTCATGTAAATACCAAAGCAGCTCGTGCAAATGCCACATAATCGGAAATACCTCGAACATCTGCTTCGCAGTTTTCGGCTTTTTCCTCCAGTCTTCTCCAGCATAAGTGACTTGAGAAATCTTTTGCCCAGCTCCAAAACAGTCATAGACCGTACAACCACGGTAGCCTAATTCTCTTAGCTCTGTATGTACACCACAGCGAAAGTCCGACTGTAGATTGTGACACGGCTGTCCAGCGTCTTTGTCTCTAGCGAAATCTACGGAAGCAGCAAAAGGTAATGCGGCACAACATAAGCCGAAGCACTGCTCACAATCCGCCTTCAGGGCAGAGAGGCTTCGATCAGAAAAAGGTTCTGTAAATCTGTGATTCTCATACAAGGTTTGTTTCCCTCCGATACATGAATACGCTTATACCAACTTATTTTAAATCAAACGAAAGACTATGAAAAGTCCGGTCGATTAAAAAAAACCGAGGTTAATGTTATAATAGAGTACTGGACCTATTTTGGACTTAAGAACGAGAAGGTAAGGAGCGAATGTTTTTGAAGACACTTATTATTGCGGAGAAACCGGACATGGGGCGGAATATCGCCGCCGCAATAGAACCAAAGGCTAAAAATTACCGTTCCTATCTTGAAGGGGAGCAGTACATTATTACATGGGCAATAGGGCATCTAATCGGATTGGCTGAGCCGGATGCATATGATGTAAAATACAAAAAATGGAATATTAATGATCTTCCCATTATTCCGGACCAATTCAAGCTGGTTCCTAATGCACGGACCATTGATCAGCTGAAGGTAATCGGAGAGCTGGCTAAACGAAGCGATCTGCTAGTAAATTCTTGTGACGCCGGGCGGGAAGGCCAGCATATATTTTCGCTCATTCAGCGGCATTTGAAGCTTGAACATCCTGTGAAACGGCTGTGGATTTCCGATTTGACACCAGAGACAATCCGCAAAGGATTTCAAGAGCTAAAGGATGGGGCGGAGTACGAGAATCTAACAAAAGCGGCAAAAGCGCGCAGTGAAGCCGATTGGCTAATCGGTATGAACGGATCACGTGCATTTACTACGAAACATAATGTGCTGCTGTCGGTGGGGAGAGTTCAAACTCCAGTACTTGCACTTATTTATGATCGCCAGAAGACGATTGAGGCGTTCTCATCCCTTAAGTTTTTTGAGGTAGAGGGCCATTTTACACAAAATGAAATGACTTATAAAGGCATGTGGCAGGGTGACCGGCTGACCGATGGTGAGAAGGCGGAGGCGCTGGCTGCCAAGGTCAAAGGAAAACCGGGACGAATTGACTCTTATGAGGTTAAGGAAACGAAAGAGTATCCGAATAAACTGTATGATTTGACGCTGTTGCAGCGGGAGGCGAATGGGAAGTACGCTTTTTCCGCTAAAAAAACACTCGATATCGCACAAGCGTTATATGAAAAGCATAAGGTGATTTCCTATCCGCGGACAAATTCTAACTATGTTACAGAACAGAATATTCCGGAGATGCATAAGACTTTATCTGCGCTCCAAGGGACGGCTTATGATGAATGGGTGAAAGGCGCGAATCGTAATCTCGTTTATAAAGGAAATAAATTTATCTGCAATCCCTCGAAGGTCGAGGATCACCATGCGATTTTGCCTACATATAGAAAAGCAACAGGGCTTAGTGCGGATGAGGGAAAGCTGTATGATTTGATTGTGCGGCGCTTTTTATCACAGTTCTATCCGGCTGCGGAATATAAAGTGCATACGGTTATGACTGATGTAGAGGACGAAAAGTTCAAAACTACTGTTAAGGAATTATTAAGTCTCGGCTGGAAGGTCATTTACGCGGACCAGAAGAAAGATAAAGCGAAGTCGTCCAAGGGAAAAAACAAGGATGATGAGGAAGACGAAGAGATTGAAGTGAATGAACCGTTCACAATTGCTCCGGCAGATGAAGTGATCTGTAGTGATGCGATTGTTAAAGAGAAGGATACACAGCCGCCAAAACACTATACAGAAGGCACGCTGCTTAGAGCGATGGAAAGTGCCGGAAAACAGATTGAGGACGAAGAGCTTCGGGATGCTATGAAGGATTCAGGGTTAGGCACTCCAGCCACACGTGCTGCAACCATTGAACGGCTTAAGAATGTCGGATACATTGAAATGCAAGGTAAAAAAATCGCCATCACGCAAAAAGGACGAACGGCTATTGAACTGATACGTGGAGCGGGCATCGAGCTGTTGACTTCACCTGAAATGACCGGCCAGTGGGAACGTCGCTTGAACGAGATATCCAGAGGAACGGCGTCGGACGGACAATTTATGGAGAATGTAAAAAGATTCGCCTGCATGATCGTGGACAAGGTTCGTGTGCAGTCTCGGGCGTCCAAAACTTCTTTTGAAGGGGAAACTCCTTCTGTGAATACAGGGGCTAAAGGTCGGAGTGGTGGAGGTACATCTCGTAAAACCAGCGATAAACCTGCCGCGCCAAGAAAACGTAAACCAGCTAATGAAGAGGAATCAGCAAATTCCGGTCCGAAAATTATCGGAAACTGCCCGCGTCCTGGCTGTGGCGGGATGATTTTTATGGGTAAAAAAGGCTACGGCTGCTCTCATTACAAAGAAGGCTGCAAGTTCGTGATCTGGAAAGAAAACCACGGACGTACCCTTACAGATACACAAGTAAAGGCATTGATAGAAAAAGGCCGTACGGGAAAGCTGAAGCTTACGAGCGAAGACGGCACCCCGCTGGAAGGCAAACTTGTGCTCAATAATATGGATACGGGTCAATTAACAGTGGAGTCATAGTCTAACTGGAAGCTTGAATGGATCATGGATGATTACAGCGAATTTGCACGTACAAAGCCGCTATCGGACACAGTTGATCTTAAGCGCGGGAATACATCCTTTTTGGACTGCTATCGGACCCCATAGTCGTTATGGGCGTAAAGGGCTATAGATGCACCGCTTGCGGGAGAATACAGCACTGGAGTCCGCAAACTTGCTCCAACGGCTATAAATTCGCCAATAGCGTCAGCAGGGTCCATAGTCATGACTATTAGTCAGACTCGCCGTATAGGGGATTTGGTTTCGGTGACAGCTGTGGGTGACCATATCTTTTACACATAAAATTCATTAGTAAAGAGTGTAGGACATACCTATCTTAAACGGGATGTAGTAACTTGTGCGCACAAGATATTATGATTACGTAGGGGGCTGATCTTCACTCTTTTTTTATCCTACGGGATAAATTCAAAGGTTACATTTTGATAGGGCAGTATAGTCACTACTAGAATGGAAGGAAGGATGACATCATGGGAATGCGTGGATATTACTTCGCAATGGATGACAACCTAGTGCAGCAAATTATTGCAGGCGACATTGCATTGAAGAGCTTGAAAATAGATGATTGCGCTTCAGGCTATTTCTGAGCTGGATGAAGCGCAGCTCCGCTTGCGGTATGATTTCCCGGCCATGGTCAAGGAAGAAGTATATCCTCTTGAACCTGATATTGTTTCAGACGAGGATAAGGATGCGTTCTTTGCCTACCTGCTACAGCATTTTAACGATATCCGGCGCTTCTACAGCCAAACTGTAGCCGAGGGCAAAGGTCTCATCTTTTATATTTTCTGATTCTAACCAAAAGGCGATACACGTCTCCTGATTCCAATGAGCGCGATAAAAAAAGAACCTTGGACTGCTGAAGATTATGACGATTAGAGAAATAAATGACCAATGCGGGAAACAGTAGGTTCAAGTAATCGATGAGACGAAGAGGGGGAAACGGAAATGAAGACGATCAAGCGCATGATGGACCACCTGTACTGGGCGGACGCACGAATCTTGGAAGCGCTCGAGGAGAGTGAGATGAAGAACAATGACCTTCTGAAGCTGGTTCGGCATGTCGCGGTTGCGGAACGAGTCTGGCTGTCCCGATTGCAGGGCAAGGGCAGTGCGCAATATTCGTTATGGGAGGAAGCGGAAGACCTGACGGCGATCCGAACGATGTTCGAAGAAAACGCCGAGCAATATCGTGTGTATATCGAAGGGCTGGAGGAATTTGATTTGGACGTGATGATCGACTACGCGAACCAGAACGGAGTCCCGTTCCGAACGTCCGTCCGTGACATCCTGTCGCAGGTCATTTTACATGGGCAATATCACCGGGGACAAATCAACCGGGCACTGCGGATCGAATTGGCAGAGCCTGTCCAAGTCGATTACATCACGTTCGCGAGACTCTAACAGGGCCTAATCATCACCATTACCCGGAATGAGATGGGCATTGAACTTCTCCGATATGATCTAGTTTACTCACGCAGGCTCATGAATTCGTAGGATTTTACCTTTAGCTAAATGTGAGATAAGAAGGAAATTGAGGAGGCGGTGGCTTGGAACAACTGTAAGGGCATGTGATTTTCACTCCCATGTCTCAACGGGTCCGAGCCCTTTTATTTAATGCCTCCCGGTACTCCGTGCTTCTTGTCCATCCTGCGAATGCATGACACGCTTAAGCTGCTTGCGGAAATACTTTGACAGAACGATAGGGTTATACACCGACCACTAAGTGCAAAGAGGAAATCTGATGAGATTCCGAAATAGTAGGACCAAAACGTTTGATTTGTCATTGAATGATAACGTTGATATTTTCCAAGGCGATTTAAGGTACAAATATATCCTCTCCTCTCTTTTCCGCAAGTAGAATCAAGCAATGCAAATTCCATTACTCTACAATGACTATAGAGTGGTTGAAACGAGGTGAACAGACCAATTGTACGAGTGGCACAAGCAAATCCAAATAATCGTTAATGAAATTGACGAGTGTATTAAGAATCGTAACAGTGAAGCAATAACGCTACGATTTCTTTCTCACAAGTTAGGTTATTCCGAATTTCATACTACGAGAAAATTTAAGGAAATATCGGGAATGCAATTTAGGGATTATCTACGGCATAGAAAATTAGCCTTCGCACTAAAAGAGGTTCGGGATAGTGAAAAGAGCATTTTGGATATTGCTTTTGATTATGGTTTTTCATCACATGAAGCTTTTACCAGGGCTTTCAAGGGAACATATGGTGTAACTCCAAGTGAATACCGGAAAAAGCCTATGCCTGTCGCCCTTCGTACAAAAATAAACTCTTTCGACCGCTACTTTTTCGGATTTGGAGAGATTGGTATGATGAAATCTACAGATGATCTTAACATTTATTTTGTAACCATCCCCACTCACAAATTTTTGCACATTAAAAACTATGAGAGTAATGGGTATTGGGATTTTTGGCAAAAGCAAAGCCTTATTACAGGACAGGACTGCGAAACTATTTGCGGCTTACTCGATAGTATCAAGGGCAAATTGGATGACGATGGTGGGAGTGAATCTAACGGTGGCAGCGGTCAGATTATGGCTTACATTAATGACCCGGATGGCAGACTCTGCGATTGGGGTATTCCACGTACAGAGTGTTTTGGTGTACGTCTTCCTCTTGATTATAAAGGTGAAGTACCTCCACAAATGCTTATGATTGATGTTCTCGAAGCCGAGTATATTGTTTTTGAACATGGGCCATTCAATTATGAACAGGAAAATCGTAGTGTAGAGGAAAAGATGGAAAGGGCAATGGCAGCTTTTAATTTTGCAGACACTGGTTACTGCTTTGATACTTCCCCTGGGAGAATCAATTACGTGTATCACGATCCGGAGCGGTTTTTGAAGTATATCAGGCCAGTAGTGAAGTTGACCTCCAAGCTAATCGAAACAGATTAAGCAGGTGCTATGTGTTGATGAAGAAAATAAGCAGACTGTAGTGTAGTCTCCGCAATCATATAGTCGCATGATTAGTTGGATTATCTGCTTTAGAAGCAATATAAGTTTAGAGATCCCTATTGTTGTTTGAGTTATTGACAGAATATTCCTATTATCTTATATTAAACTTAATTAATAATTACCAAATGCGATGAAGAGGACAATTAGATCTGGAAACGCCGTTCAGAGAACTGCCGGTTGGTGCGAGGCAGCGGATATCCGAATCAAAAAATCACCTCAGAGCTGTCCCCCGAATTATAGTAGATGGGACCGGGATTCTACCGTTACAAAGAAGCATCGTTGTTGGACGATGGCTAAGAGGGCGTTTATTATAAACGTCAATCAGGGTGGTAACGCGGAGCAACTCCGTCCCTAATGGGATGGGGTTTTTTGCGTCTTCATTAATTAATTATTAAATTGGCAGGCGAAAAATCAACAAACTGTAAGAAGAACGATTAGTTCGAAAAATCTGGAAAAACGTTGAGCAGATGAAAGGGTGATATTGCAATGCAATTCAAGTTGTATACGGATGTGCATGAGTTTTACAATGATACCTATGGTATGCTGATGCGTCATGAAGCACAAAATTTGATTCCTCTTGGCAATATCATAATTGGGCATGAAGGAAAAGACAAAACAGACTGGCGTGACCCTGTAAATTGGCTTATGGTAACTATTTCAGATTCTAGTGGCATACAACTTACCGCCATAATGACACCGCCACACAATATTACGCTTTATGCAACAGACAACATAATAAACCCAGAAGCTATAAACTGTCTGATAGATGGGCTGAAAGACCGTGAAATTCCAGGTGTGATGACCGAAAAAACCTTGGCAGAGTATTTTGCCAAAGAATATACCTTGCGCAAGGGAATATCCTTTAAAACAATGATGAGCCAACGTATATATGAACTTACTGCAGTAAATCCAGACATTCAAAAGGTTGGTATCGTTCGATTGCTAGATGAAAAGGATATTCACTTTTTCCCATACTGGGCTGAAGCATTTTATGCAGCGGGGAATTATGGTAAAACAGAAATGTCCATCCCGCAAGATGCAGACCCTTACCTCTACCGAATAGCATCGAAGAAACTCTATATTTTAGAGGACAACGGGATACCCGTATCTATGGCAGGATATACAAGGGAAATGCAGACGGCAATTGGCGTGGCATTTGTTTATACCCCTCCATATGAGCGCGGAAAGGGTTACGCTACTTCAATTGTGGCGCAAATAAGCCAACTTGCATTGGATAAAGGGTTTATTAAGTGCGTCTTATATACGGACTTAGCAAATCCCACATCTAATAGCATCTATCAAAAGATAGGCTATATGCCAATTTGTGATTCGCTTCAGTTAAAATTTGAATAGTAGAATGATGCGGACAGAACTTCTACTACTTTAGAAAATAAGAGCACAATATTCACTATACGACGGCGCGTTTTGGTGATGTAGGTTCAACAGATATGCTTGCAGCTGCAGCTGTAGGTGCCAAAAGAATTCTCGTAGAGACAGGATGGAGTAAGCAGTCTCTGGAAAATTATCGTCACACATGGTATGAGCTAGCATCAACAGATTTTGTTGCAAAGGACCTCTTGAATTGAAGAGCTTGAAGGTCGATTGATCGAGCTTTGGGAGAAATATAGAGTTACAACCAAATCCAACTGTATAACTCCAGGGTTGACGAGTTATAAAAAAATGAGTTGACACAAAAGTAGTTAGGGACCATACTACATATATGAACAACAATAATAAAAAAATAAACGACATTGAGGCTATTCCCTCGCTTGTACAATCCAAGCGTCAGATTGATCGTTATAACCTAGACATAGACGCACAGGCTATACTCGTCGCGTCTAGGCTAATGGCAGCGGGAGCCATGCTTGGACACGCCTCTGAGATTCATTTCTCTAGATTCGGTTTATCAACAGGGCGTTATCGTTTATTGGCAGATCTTGAAGATAACGAAGGAGAAGAGTTGCCTTCGCAATTAGCGGAGCATCTAGGCGTTACACGTGCTACAGTGACTGGTCTTATCGACATTCTTGAACGAGATGGGCTAGTATCTCGGCGATTAAGCTCAGACGATGGCCGTCAGAAATCAGTCGTTTTAACGGAAGAAGGAGCGAAGAAGCTCCGTGAAATGGCTCCTGAGCATTTCGCTCGGTTGGAAGCGATGGTGGGGTTGCTCAACATCGAAGAACGCAGCGTATTTCTCGACTTGCTGGGTCGAGTTACACAGGGCATTTCAGCACTTACGGGCGAATTAGGCTCGAAACCAAAGGGAAACATCAGTAATGAGTAGAATTGGGCTAGTGAAGCTAGCCTTTTTTTACTCTTATATAGTTAGGTGCCTAATTATAATTTACTGAAATCAATCGTTGAACTATTTCAAAGAAGAAGGGAGCAACTAAATGAACCAGATGAAATACCCGAATCAGACAGAAGATGTTTACAGCATCAAGGCTGTTGGTTCCAAGAAAAAGACTTTTGTACTATGGCGTGAAGTTGTAATGGCCTATGCTGCTCCTGCCATTATGGCAGGTATCGGGGGATTGGTTACTGTAGATAGGGGGCTTCAAATAGCGGCATTGACTACTATTGGCGGTGCATCGACCTTGATGGCCTTGATGATTGGACTTTTGTTGCACAGCCGAGTGGGCCGTTTGCGATGGGTCATCGGTGCACCTCACTTGGTTGTGGTAGGGGTATTCGCAATGGCCGGGTCCTCATTTGGGCTATACGCTGCATGGGTGACATCTGTTGTAGTAGAAATTATGATTCCGAGTAATCACTTGGCCTGGGTAAATCGTGTCTGGATCGATTTCCCGTTGTCTGGATTCATAGCGAGCACGATAGTGACATGGCGGTGGCGACTTGCCTTCACAACTAATTTTTCATCCAAAAGGAGAAGATAAAAATGATAGTTATTATCGGAGCAACAGGTACGATTGGAAGTGCGCTTTTGGAACGTTTGGTTGATCTTGGCGTACCTGTCAGGGCGCTGAGCAGAGAGCCAGAGAAGTTGCGTGATCAAATCGGAGAGAAAGGCCGATCGACTACTGAGGTCGCAAGGGTAGACGCTTCCGATCCTGAATCGCTGCGACGTGTGTTTACAGGTGCTAGCCAGCTCTTCCTTGCCATGTCCAACAGTCCAAGACAAATCGAATTGGAAACCTCAATCATTCAGATTGCCACCGAATCTGGAATCAAACACATCGTAAAAATATCCAGTCCAGCTTTTGAGCAGAGCTCTCCAGTGGCAGTGGCGGGCTGGCATCAAGAAATTGAGAACACGTTGAGGGAATCGGGTATCACCCATACCGTATTGCGCCCTTATGCGTTCATGCAAAATTTAATGCGCTTTGCACCAACGATCACAACCCAAAATGTTTTCTTCGGCTCTATGGGCGTTTCACCGTGTAACTTTATTGACTGTCGCGATATTGCAGACGTTGCCGCAGAAGTTCTGACCAACCACAAGGTATCAGGCCATATATATACGCTTACTGGTTCGGAGATTTTCAGTTATCCCCAGATCGCGAGTCGACTATCTGCCCTGCTTAATCGGCCGATAAGTTACATCAACATGGAACCTCAAGTACTACTCCGTAATCTTATTGAGCATGGGAATCTGCCTCCTTGGCTCGCGAACCACGTTGTGGAAATTCAAACCATGTCTAGGATGGTGCCAGAAAGTCCAAATGACACTGTGAAGCGTTTGCTCGGCAGAGATCCACGCACACTAGACGCCTTTCTACATGAGTGTATAGATAATTTCCGGTAGAGGCGGAGTCCACCTATTCTGATATTTGTATCGATAGCAGTATTTTATTCCGATTCCCATATCTCAATGGTTCAGAGTGTATCCCAAAGGTCATAAAATGACTGCTGGGATACACTCTTTTTATTATGTTCTATGGAACTCATAGAACTTGTTCTTCTATAGCGTTTATAACAGCATTACAAGAAATAAGCTAAAATTCGTCAATAAGTTAGTGTTATTTACGAAATAACACTAAAAAAGCTAATAAAATATTAACGAAAAATTCATATTAAACAAATAAGTTATATTAAAAATAACGAGTTATGCTAACTAACGTAACATTTTTTCTTGACAATCTTTGTGGAAAATTTTAGAATGTAAGCGATTACTCTTAGTTTTCTAAGTGAAATTCAAAAGAAGACATTCGAAAGTTCACAAACAAACATCTGAGTTTAAATTTAGGGGGGCAAAACATGAGAAGGTGAAGGATAACATCATAGATAACAAAAAATAAAATGTTATTTTTTAGATTCATGACTTTGTACGAGGGGGTTCACTTGAGGATGAAAAAAAAGAACGCGTTCTTAGCTCTACTTCTGTCATTTTCTTTGTTATCTGTGACTGCTTGCAGTAATTCCTCTAATAGTGCCAATGAGAACGGTAAAAATGCTGCAGGCAATAGCAATACTTCGGTAAAAGCAACCAGTGATGTGGGTCAAACGGCAGTTAAGAATGAAGGTGCTGCTGATCTTGAAATTAAGGCGGGAAGTTCGGTAACCGTTTTCAATCCAAAGATCCCGACGCTTGATCCTACACAATGGCAAGGACAAATTCTGGTAGGGCAAGGAACTTTGCTCGAAGGGCTTTATGGCTACAATCAGGATAATGAAATCGTTCCGAAAATTGCGACAGGTTATACCGTCTCCGACGACAAAAAAACTTGGACATTTACCCTCCGTAAAGATGCCAAATGGTCTAACGGCGATCCTGTGACCGCCCATGATTTTTATTTTTCTTATATGTATCAATTGGATCCAGCTAACACAACCGCACAACTTTGGCTAAGCGTGCTTAATTTTGTGAAGAACGGATATGCATACCATGCCGGATCTGTAAGTAAAGAAGAAGTTGGTCTAAAAGTAGTTGATGATTACACGCTGGAAATTACGACCACGCTGCCTCACGCGATTCTGGGTGATATGGTTCTTTCCGGGTCGATGCCTATGAATCCTAAAGCGGTCGAAGCGAACCCTGGTAAGTGGTTTGAACCGGGGAATTTTGTGAGCAATGGCCCTTACATGGTTAAATCTTTTACACCAAACGGTGAACTCGTCATGGTGAGCAATCCGAATTATGTAGGTGCAGCTGGCCAGCTTAATCACGGCAATGTAGAGACCATCCATGTTCTTCCGGCAACAACCGTGCCGGTGGAGGATTATATGTCCGGCCATGCGGATGTTGTTCTAATCCAAAGCGCGTCTGATTTACAATACGTGAAGAAAACGGATGAGCTAAAGTCCCAGTTGTATACTGCAGCGACTTATGCGATCAAATATTTGCTCTGGAGCAACCCGACAACGGAATCTCCATATGACAAAAAAGAGGTGCGCCAGGCTATCGCCAAAGCGATCCAACGTAAACCGATCGTAGAATCGGTGCTGAACGGCATGGGCGGGGCGACCAATATCTTTGCTTCACCAGGTTGGCCAACGGAAAAACTGGAGCAAGGACTTCCGGAAGATCTCGAGGCAGCCAAACAATTATTGAAGGATGCCGGTTATGAAGGCGGTAAAGGTCTGCCAACCTTATCGCTGTATGTTGGGGTCAAGCAAGTAGATGCTCAGGGTGAGCAAATCGCTTTGGCGTTAGGTCAATTACTGCAACAAAATCTTGGTATCAAAACAGAGCTAGTTCAGCTCAATGAGGCGCAGTTTAACGCTTATCAGTACAGCGGACCTCAGGGCGATGCAAAACCAGGCTTTATTCTGGCGTCGGGCGCAACAAACTGGAGTGAACCAGGAAGTTTGGACATGGGTGCAACGCAGCAACTATATTCCATAGGAACGCTGGATGCTCCATTAGAAGCTACGAAACAATTCGTGGATTGGACCAAGGAAACTTATTATAAACCGGCCATTAAAAAATATGGAGATCCGGACAATAAGAACGCCGGTGTGGAATGGAGCGACTGGGCAGCATTAGAAAAAGCTGCCAAAGAGGATATCGTCTTTTTGGATAAATGGACAGCAGAGCAACCTGCGGATTGGCAGCCTTATCTGAAACAACTGGGGCTTCCAACGGCCGCTGAACAATGGCAACAGATTGTAGATCTTTGGAAAAATGCTAAAAATAACGATGAAAAACATGCCGCCTTTGTAACCGCTTGGACCTTCGTAGCACCAAACGCGCCAGGTGGCAAGTTGAATCAAAATGCACTTGATGTACAGGTATACTACAACGGTTATCAATCCGATACCTTAAGAGATTTGAGAATGTGGCAAGCGCAATTCGTAAATGCGCTGACCGTCGAAGACGCTGCTCCTATCGCGGCTAAGGTAGTTAATAACCTGCTAGAAGAAGCTTATGCTATTCCGTTGTATTATCAACAGCAATACTTCTTGGTAAAACCCGGCATTACAGGAGTGCAATCAAATCCTTGGGCATGGGGCAACTTCTATGGGCTGCATCTTTTATCTGTAGAATAATCCTAAATGGGTTGAATAATTACCAATCGCGGGCGCCAATTATGGTGCCCGTGAATCGGTAAAGGAGGGTCGGATTTGACCATATTGAAATTTATTTCAAAGCGCATTTTACAAATCATTATCACTTTAATTTTGGTCATTTCAGTCAGCTATACCATGATGTATTATTCACCTGGCGGTTTCATGAATACGAATACCATGGCTACGGCACTGGCTCCGCTGCAAGGGCAAAACCCTGTTCTCTATCAGCAAGTCATGGACCAATTTCAAAGCCGGTATGGTTTAAATTTACCGCTGTGGCAGCAAATCATGAAGTATATATGGCATCAATTAACCTTCGATTTCGGTAATTCGATGCAGAATCCGTCTTTGCAAATTGCGACTCAACTGAAGCAGGCTTTGCCGATCAGTACACTTTTGGCATTTGGTTCTGTTGTTCTTTCGGTAATTATCGGGGTTCCGCTTGGCATTATTGCAGCACTCAAACGTAACACTTGGATCGATTATGTTGTAAGCACCATCTCATTGACGGGTCAGGCCATTCCGGCATTTGTTCTCGCGGTGATTATGGTTTTGTTATTTGGTGTTGTGTTTCAAGGGATTCTGCCTGTAACGGGATGGGGTCACTGGAGGCAAGCAATTTTGCCGATTATTTGTTTATCTGCGGCAAATGTCGGTGTTGTGGCCAGATATATGCGGGGCAGTCTGATCGAAACCATGAGGTCGGATTTTATGCGGACCGCAAAAGCTAAGGGCGTCAAATATTGGCCGATGATTTTTAAGCATGGTGTCAAAAATTCGCTGACAGCGATGATAACCGTCATCGGACCTCAATTTGCTTTTACAGTGATGGGCACGATCTGGGTGGAGCAAATTTTCGCCATTCCAGCGCTTGGTCAGGTGATGCAGACGGCATTTACCAGTTTCGACTATCCGCTCGCCATCACATCTGTATTTCTGCTGGGATCCATGATTATGATTATGAATTTACTTGTTGACATTATTTATGCCTTTATTGATCCGCGTGTCAGATTATAAGCGGCACAGACTATACGAACCTAGGAGGGGGAGCAATTGGCTGGCACAGTTGCAGCAACTCAATCGGATGTAGCTTTGAAGAGAAAAAAGAATCTTCAGAGATCCCAGTTTTATCAAGGTTGGAAGCGATTTAAAAGACATCGTCTTGCCGTTATTGGTTTGGTCTGGGTTGTCCTTTTTTTGATCGCGGGGATTATCGGACCTTGGGTGGCTCCGTATGATTATCGCACGGGAGATTTTTTGGCCATCAATCAAGGGCCGACATGGCAGCATATTTTTGGCACGGATAATGTGGGGCATGACATGTTCAGCCAGATCTTGTTCAGTGTTCGAAGCGCTTTGATTATTGCCTTTGGCGCGACTTTGGTCAGCTTCATCATCGGGATCATATTGGGCTTATGGGCCGGATTGCGCGGCGGAATTGCCGATATGATTATTATGCGTGCTGTGGATTTCATGATGACCTTGCCGGGATTTTTGTTCGCCTTGATATTAGTCATTATGCTGGGACGTGGGTATTTATCTTTGATTCTAGCGATTGGGATTCCGGGCTGGGCGGGGTATGCGCGCTTGATCCGAAGTCTGGTCCTGAGTATGCGGGACGGGGAGATGGTGGAAGCGGCAAGAGCGTTAGGCGCATCTCAGGCGCATATTGCTAGAAGGTATATGTTGCCGAATGTTATCGGCAGTATGGGTGTCTCTCTTGCCTTCGGGATTCCCGGTGATCTCATCCAGATTGCAGGCTTAAGTATTTTTGGCATGGGGCTTCGGCCGCCAATCCCTTCATTTGGGAGTATGATTGCTCAAGCCAGTGAGAATATTCTCGGCTTTCCGTGGCTGCTGTATTTTCCGGCAGGTATCTTTGCAATAACCTTGCTTTCGTTTCTGTTTGTAGCAGACGGTCTCCAGGAAGCATTCAGTCCGAAAGGAGGCAATTAATATGGGTGAACCGCTACTTTCTATTGATGACCTTCATGTGAAGTTCTCCCGCAGTGAAGATGAAGTTTATGCCGTAAACGGCGTTAGTTTTTCAATCAATGAAAATGAATCCTTGGGGATTGTTGGTGAAAGTGGCTCCGGCAAGTCCGTTACATTGATGTCATCAATTGGGCTCATTCGCGAAAATGGAAAAATAACATCGGGGACAGCTCAGTTTAATGGTAAGGACTTACTTAAAATGCGTCCCAAACAATTAGAAGATATTCGTGGACGTGACATCGGCGTTGTTTTTCAAGATCCGATGACCAGTTTGAACCCGATCATGCGTATCGGGGATCAAATAATGGAAGCCATGCTGACGCATCAATATGCAAACCGGAAGGAAGCTTTTGACCGAACTATTCAGCTCTTGCATGAAATGGGGATTCCGGATCCCAAATCACGGTTTAAAAGTTATCCTCACGAATTTTCCGGGGGAATGCGCCAACGAATCATGATTGCTATTGCTTTGGCATGTGAACCGCAATTATTGATTGCCGATGAGCCAACAACCGCACTTGATGTCACAGTGCAGATGCAGATTCTTGCACTATTGCAGGAATTGCGCAGAAAACATGGGATGAGCGTAGTGATGGTAACGCATGATTTTGGCCTTGCGACCAACTTTTGTGACAAAATCATCGTGATGTACGGGGGCCAAATCATGGAGAAAGCCACTACGGACAAGTTCATAAGTGAGGCGGCGCATCCCTATTCACTTGGATTGAAACGCTCCATTATCGAAGTGGGCCACAAGGGAAAAGAAATAATGCCTATTCCAAAGACGGCAAAGACACTTACACAGACATTGACCGGCTGCCCATTTGCCGATCGTTGCTTCTATACAACTGAACGGTGTCAGAATGAAGTTCCCAAGCTTCGAGATTTTAGCACCGATCATCAGATCGCCTGCCATCATGCTGAGGAGGTCGCTTCCTATGCCCAATAATCCGCTCTTGCGCGTAGAGAATGTCTCAAAAACTTTTCGGGTACAAGGAAAAAAGCTGCATGCCATCGAGAATGTTTCTTTTACTCTGGAAGCAGGGAAAACATTGGGGCTTGTTGGGGAAAGTGGCTCAGGAAAATCAACCTTGGGGAGAATGGTTTTGCGTCTACTCGAATCTGACAAAGGAAAAATATTTTTTGAGGACGTTGAACTATCAAAGGCAAATAAAGAGAAGCTGCGGGCGATGCGCCGTGATATGCAAATTATTTTCCAGGATCCCAAGGCGAGCCTTAGCCCGAGAATGACGGTAGGAGACGCTATTGAAGATGCAATGGCTATCCACAAAATTGGAACTAAAGTAAGCCGGCATGAGCGTGTGCTCGAACTTCTTGAGCGGGTCGGTTTGCCTTCTGAAGTCCAATACGCTTATCCGCATGAACTGTCAGGTGGACAGTTGCAGCGGGTTGGAATTGCCAGAGCGTTGTCACTGAATCCCAAATTGCTTATTTGTGATGAACCGGTGTCCGCATTGGATGTATCTATTCAGGTTCAAGTCATTCAACTACTAAAGGATTTGCAGAAGGAATTTAACCTGACTTATATCTTTATTTCGCATAATTTGGCAGTAGTGGAGTATTTGAGTGATGATATCGCGGTTCTTTATTTAGGAGAGGTGGTTGAGCAGGCTCCGGCGGATGAATTGTTCAAGAAACCTACGCATCCTTACACGCAGGTCCTGCTAAATTCGATTTTGAAGATTCCGGATAGTGTGGAGCAGAAGCAGCAGATGGTATCGATTCAAGGCGAGGTGCCATCACCGCTCAATCCACCAAGTGGCTGCACTTTTCATCCGCGGTGTTCTTTTGCCTCGGATGTATGTATGGCTGTCAAGCCTGAACGGAAAATCGTGTCAGAAGGCCATAGCGCCGTGTGTCATTTGGTAGAATAAGCAGAGGCTTAATTAAGTAATCAGCAGATGACTTCTGTATATCACAGAAGTCATCTTTTTTAATTCATACACACAAAAAAGCCCTGTAAGAAGGTCACTTTTTTCAAAGTGAACAGCTTATAGGGCGCAGTTTAAAGACTGCTTACTGCTTGTCAATCGCTGCTGCTAACCCTTCATAGGAAGAATCCTGAAGCAGCACTCCGTTCACCATAAATTTAGGAGTACCGTTCACTCCGTAGGAACCAGCGATCTTAAAGTCTTCTTTTACATCGAACATGTAGGTATGATTCTTGAGATCTGTTTCAAATTGAGCGTAATCAATGCCCTCGATGTTATTCTTAACGAATTTTAAAATGAATTTCTGAGTGGCCCAAATTTCGCTCTCATCGCCTTGATTAGCGTACAGCTTATGAAGGTATTCCCAGAACTTCTCGTTACTTTGCTTGTAGATGGCTTCGCCGGCGCTAGCAGCAAGATAAGAGTCCCGGTCCAAAAATGCAAAGTTCATGAAGAAAAGTTCCACTTTTCCGGTATCCACGTAGTCTTTAATAAAAGTATCCAGATACTTTTCAGTCCACATTTTGCAGGCGGGACATTTGAAATCTGCGAATTCGATAACTTTAACTTTGGCATCAGGACTTCCAAGATGAGGTTGCTTCTCATATTTCAGCCCATCAACAACAATGCTTCCCTTTACGTCGGTGTAGTTGGGTAGATCTGCTGTATCATCAGTCTTATTGCTTAAGATGAAAACAATTACAGCGAGAAGGATCACAACAACGACACCTAATATCATGGGAAGCAAAGGTCTTTTGGTCTGAGATTGTTTAGCTGACACTTTCTTATTCATATCTCACCTCCTAGACAATATAGGAATACTATAAAAATAGTATAATCATCCAGTAGGTAGTGTAGATATGTCATTTGTAACAATGCTACGTAACGTTGTAGCTAGATTATTAGTTTTTGAATTTAGCGGCTGAGCGAATGACAGGAGGCACCTCGTGGATGGACGAAATAGTCATCACGGCTTGCTGCATCTCTTGCTCCAGCTCGATAAGGTTATAGCTCCATTCATTTTGTTGCTTCAGGTAGATACTGTTAATGCCTGCGGTAACTGCGGGAAGTACATCTGTACGTAACGAGTTGCCAATCATCCAGGTACGTTTGCGGTCAAAGCTTTGGGTAGCCAAAATATTTTCAAGTGCCTCAACATTTTTATGCTTCCGAATATAGATACGATCGTCAAAATAAGCATCCAGCTTCATTTGTTCAATTTTACGTTGCTGAATGGTGTCGTCCCCGCCAGTATACAAGAATAAATGGTGACCCTCTTGCTTCAGCGTATCGAGTGTTTCAACCATGCCAGGGTAAGCTTCAATTTCTTGGTCATAGACGCTTAGACCGAGCTTGTGTAATTGCTGCTCTTGAAAGCGATCTGTCGGACGGTTATATTTGGCGCAGAAATAACGGTAGGTGGCGATTAAGGATTTAGGGAAGTTGTCGCTGGCCAGGCCACTTGTGTTGACGGTATCAACATCAATTTCTATTTGCTTGCTGCGTAATTCACTGGTGCTTGGGCCAAATTCATTAAACCAATCAGTCATGAGCTCGAAATATTGCCCTAAAATTAAATCGAAATATTTGTTGCAGTGAACCAGCGTATCATCTAGATCGAAAATTACCTGTTGAGTTGTGTATTTCATATCTCTCACTCCTTGGATCTGTATCTGTATAGTGTTCTATAGGTGAATATAAGATTCTAGAAACATTTGAAGCTCAGAAGCGCCGTCTGGACGGATACTGAAGCGCTCGTCTTGTTCCCCGCGAAGATGGATACGGAGTAAACCGGCTACGCGTAGGATCATTAGGTGATGCATAAGCATTTCTCTGGATTGATTTAGATCGGACTGCATCTCCCATAGAGATTTGGGTTCATGGGCGACATACCGAAGCAATCGGAGTCTGGTTGGATCTGACAGCGCCTTGGTCATGCGCAATAGCACCATCGGTGGCTCATTTTCATCTTCCAATGGCACATCTACAGGATACTGTACAATCACCATAGTTTTGTAGAAGCAGTAGGTGTTAATTGGTCGATTATGAACGGTAGGCAATAATACTATAGTCTTAAGATCCCGTATATCCTCGAAAACTACACCACCGGATGCATATTCAATTAAAGAAATAGGGTCCATTTTGCTTTCCAGCATTTTTTTCTCGGAGGCATCTTCAATTAATAACGGTAAAATCTTGTGTTCTACATGACGAAAATATTGCTCATACCAGAGTCTTAGAAGCGGACTATAGCTGCTCTTGATCCGGGAAGCTTCATCTATGGTGAAATCATGAATTAACGGTGCGATCTGCTGATAACACTCTTCTATAGAAGCTGAATCCAGATCATCCAGAAAATGCAGCACTGACGTTGCGGGCCCTCGGCTGTAAACCCAAGCATATAACACATCATAATCTGTAAATGGCCACTCCGCAGCTTGCATGAGAGCTGTTACTTTATGAGGAGTAATGCGATCTTCCACATCACTTACCCAGTGGGGACCGAGGTCTAAATTGGAGATCCATTTTCTGGTTACATATATCATAAAACTGTCCAGCAGTTCATAAACCGGCGATACGTCGATTTTTAATTCGTAATCCATGTAACATGCACCCCCAGAAATCCGTAACTTCTACATATTATCTCTTGTTTTGAAGAGGGTTGTCCACTATAATGTTCGGTGTTTGCCAATTGGCGTTACATTACATCATTGTTTTTATTATAGGGGGATATCATCCGTGTCAGACCGGTTTAAAGTATCTATACGAAGTAATAGCAAAATGACTTTCATGATTCTTATTACAGCTACTATAGCCGCGGGGCTTAGCCAAGGGCTGTTGCTGCCCATTCTATCCATTCTTTTGGAGCAAAAAGGAGTCTCCTCGTCACTGAACGGACTGAATGCTGCTGCCCTATACATAGGATCATTTGGGATGACCTTGATTGCTGAACGTGTTCTTGGAGCGGTTGGATTTAAAAAATTGATAGCTGGTGGGATTAGTTTAGTCTTAGTAAGCTTGCTCATGTTTCCCTTTTTTACAGGGATCAAGGTATGGTTTGTATTGCGTCTGCTTGTGGGTGTGGGCGATGCTGCGATTAATTACGGGGCCCAGCTTTGGGTTCTGCTCATGACACCTGCCGAGCATCGCGGACGTAATCTTTCACTATATGGCATGTCCTATGGTCTGGGTTTCAGCTTGGGTCCACTTGGGATAAGTCTGCTGCGTTATGGACAGGCAGTGCCTTTT
This sequence comes from Paenibacillus sp. FSL F4-0097, assembly GCF_038593125.1. NCBI lineage: Bacteria > Bacillati > Bacillota > Bacilli > Caryophanales > Paenibacillaceae > Paenibacillus > Paenibacillus sp. FSL F4-0097. The sequence continues at coordinate 3,804,362 of NZ_CP151965.1, read as the reverse complement.
ATTGTTCTCGCATTTCTATTTTTATTAGTCTTAATTCTTGTGACTACAATTCTGCCGGATTCCCGGCCAGATAAAGCGGAGAGTGGTGAAAGTCAGGTTCGCCGTTTCGGTCGTTGTTACAGCTTAGCCTGGTTCGCTTTAATTCCAGCCCTTTTATATGGCTTTATGGAAGCCAGCTTAAATAGCAGCTTTCCGGTATATGGTCTGCGTATCGGTTACAGCACAGATCAAATTGCAGCGTTATTGCCTTTTGCGGGGATCGGAGGACTGCTTCTGCAGTTTCCATTAGGTCTGTGGAGCGACCGGTTTGGCCGCAAGCGGGTACTGATTATTGCCGGGATCGGAGGCGGGATCGCCTTCACTATGTTGCCGCTGGCAGGTGACCATTTTACGTTGACAATGGTGCTTCTGATGATCGCAGGAGGACTAGTGGGCTCCTTTTTCTCATTAGGGCTAAGTCTGGCCGCGGATATTTTGCCACGACATCTACTGCCTGCTGCCAATGTGGTTGCTTCTTTCCATTTTAGTATTGGCAGTATTATTGGGCCCGGCATTGGTGGTTTGTTGCTGCAAGTGGGCTTAAGCGGCGGTATTTTTGCCCTGATGGGTGGTTTATATATCGTGTTCGGCTTGCTTGGGTTATTATTCTCGCCACAACCTAGAAATTGAGGTAAGATAAGAACGAGTGCTCGCATGGAAATTGAACTCACATTCAGAGTACACTATAGATTATAGATGAAGACAGGGAGAGGCTGAACTATGATCACAGTTGAACACTTAGCCAAGGCAGTTGGGGAAGATAAAAATCCGGTCCTGCAGGATATAGGATTTCAATTAGAGCCGGGTGAGCTCGTAGCCATACTTGGAGCGAGTGGGAGCGGTAAGACCACTTTATTACGCTGTTTAGCGCTGCGAGAGAAGTGGGACAGAGGGAATTTTAGAGTGGACGGTACGGATATTATGGCGAGTGCCTTTTCCGGAAAAAGAAAAATTCGCCGGGAGTGGGCTTACCTGGAGCAGAATGCTGAGCTCAATCCTAACCGAACAGCGCTGAAAAACGTGCTGATCGGCCAGTCCGCACAGACGCCAATGTGGCGTATGGTTACAGGGATGGTTCGTTCAGATGATTATATGGGTGCGATGGATGAATTAGATGCCCTTGGACTTCTAGATAAAGCGAAGATGAAGACTAGCCAGCTAAGCGGTGGTGAACGTCAGCGTGTAGCGATTGCTAGAGCATTAACTCATGGTGCCAAAGTAATTCTAGCGGATGAACCGGTTACGGGTCTTGATCCCAAATCGGCAGAGAGTGTATTGGAAACTTTGCGCAGACTATGTAAAGAGACGGGGCTTACCGTAGTGACGGTGCTGCCTATTGAACTGGCTGAACGTTTCGCTTCACGTATATGGGTACTAGAAGATGGACGAATTAAGCATGATATAAAGGGACGTAGATTAACGTCTCAGGAACGCGCGAATTTGTAAAGTTCGGACACGGATAAGGAAAAGAGTGATGAGGTTGAGTATAAAAAGTCTTAGGTGCCTGGCAGCTGCAACACTGTCGTTATCCGTACTTTCGGGTTGTACTTTCATCAGTGATCCCGTTTCGAAGATGAAAGCTCCGCAGCTGTCTGCTGACAAAGCAACACTTATGGCTGCTATTAATTCACATATTCCAGCGGGTACGGAGTTGATCCGTCCGGTTAATGATGAGAGCTCAATTTTCACAGAGGATCTCAATAACGATGGAATTATGGAGTCGTTGGTGTTCTATAGAACGCCAAGCGAAGCTGTAGAGATTCACGGGATGATCTTAGAGAAGCAAGGAGATGCCTGGGTCAAAAAGCTTGTTTTTGATGGGGATGGAACTATGCTGGAGTCCGTCGATCTGAAAGATATGACAGGTGACGGGAAGCTGAATATCATTACAGGTTATTCACGTGGGGAAGAAAAAGGCCTCGTCGTGTATAGCTATTCCAGTGGATCATTAGAAGAAGTGCTTTCACTTCCTTACACCAAATATATGATTGATGATCTTAACAAGGATGGAATTGAAGACATCACCGTTGTTTATTTTAAAAGAAATGAATTTGCAACCATTTCGATCTATCAGTACAATGATGGCTTTAAGGTGCTCGATAAGATCGAGGATATCGATCCGTATTTTTTTAATTATTACAATATTGTCGCAGGAAAGATTGCCAAAGATAAAGAAGGAATCGTATTGGACGCTTCGGTGGATTTCCAATCCGCCTACAGTTTAATTGTTCTTATGGAGCATAACAAGCTGCGCGTGGTTTTGCCAGGTGATACGAGGACTTACAAAGATCGTCTGATTGCAAGCGAAGATATTGATCATGATGGCATTATTGAAGTTGGATTGCTTGAAGCACCAAAAGGATGGGAGTATTTCGACCCCGCAGATATTCCTTATTTCACCTCCTATTATAAATGGGATGGAAAAGATGGCCTAACCTTTGCAGTCCAGCTATATCGTGATCCATCGGATCGCTTTACTATTAATTTTGATCCAGAGCTGCATGGAAAGGTAAGTATTGACACGAAATCTGTTCTGGATAAAAACCTTAAGTTCATCATGACCGACACCGGAGAGACGTTTGCTGAGGTTTCCTTCTTTTCTCCTTCGGAATGGGATAAGGCTAAGAATGAAGGCTGGGAGCTGCTTGGGCGGGATTCAGATAAAGTCATCGGCTACCGTGGTGAGCTAGAACAAAGTACAACAAAAGAAGGAAGCAATAAGATTGCCTCCCCTATTGAAAGGAAGGGAATAGATGAGTAAAGTTCTGATATTGGAAGATGAAGAGTCCATTCGCAGTTTCATAGTCATTAATTTGAAGCGTAATGGGTTCGAAGTGCTGGAGGCTGCTGACGGAAATGAAGCATTGCATAAATTAACCACTATACCTGATATTGATATTGCGTTATTGGATGTTATGGTTCCCGGCATTGATGGATTTGAAGTTTGTAGACGGATTAGGGAGACTAATGAACGCTTGGGAATTATTTTTCTTACCGCCAAGGTTCAGGAGCAGGATAAAGTTTACGCTTTGTCCGTAGGTGCAGATGATCATGTTAGTAAGCCATTTAGCCCAACGGAGCTAATTGCGCGTATTCAATCTTTGCTGCGCCGAGTAAATGTGCATCGTGAACAGTCGGCCAAGGTTTCTTTTCATTCGGGGCCTTTCAGCTTGGATCTTATTACTAAACAATTCAAACGTGATAATGTAGCCATTGAACTGACGCCTACGGAGTTCTCTCTGATTCAATTCTTTCTTGAAAAAGAAAACACTCCACTTAGCCGCGATCTTCTGTTGGATCATGTGTGGGGCAAGGAGTATATGGGTGATCCCAAAATTGTAGATGTAAATATCCGGCGCTTACGCCAGAAGATTGAGAACAATCCTTCGGAACCGGAATTTTTGCAGACTGTATGGGGGCACGGATATAGATGGAAAGGCCAAGGACAATGATTAAGAAGGGGATGCGCAGACAGATTGTTCTGCACTACATTCTTGTAGTTTTTTTGGCGCTTCTCCTCGTAGAAGTTATCTTCCTGCTGGCCATCAGAACATATTATTATGACAGTGTATACAGCAAGATTAAGAATCACATTTCTGTTTCAGAGTCGTTTTTTCAAAAGAACATGATACCAAGCGATAATAGCATCTATCTGCTACAAGAAGTACTGGAGAGGTTCTCATTGAGCAAGACGGAGCTGGAAATCTTATCGCTAAATGGGGATATCATCACTAGTTCCACTGGCTTTCAGCCGGATCGGACCATTACGACCAGTGATGTACCAGAAGCCGTTGGCGGCAGCGTTGGACGCTGGGTAGGGCGTCAGGCAGGCACGAATGAGAGCGTAATGGCGGTTTCCAAAATGCTGCAGATTCATGGACAGGATAAGTATGTCCTAAGGTATATTACTTCACTAGAAGAAATCAATAATGATTTGCTTAATCTTACCTTATTGTCTACTGCTATTGCTGCAGCTGTTATGGCTGTAGTTGTTGGGTTTAGCTTCGGACTGGCCAATTCGATTGTGAAGCCGCTGAATAATATTACGGCAGTTTCAGCCCAGATGGCCAAGGGGAGATTCAACGTACGGATTAAGGGAGACTATAAATTTGAGATTGGTGATTTGGCTTCAACGCTGAATTATATGGCTCAGGAAATTGTGCGCAGCAATCAGATTAAGGATGATTTTATCTCGTCCATTTCTCACGAGCTGAGGACACCTCTTACAAGTATCAAGGGCTGGAGTGAAACTTTAGTTTCCGGCGGGTATGATCCGGAGGAGACAAAACTTGGAGTCAGCATCATCTCCAAAGAAAGTGAACGTCTGATTGGGCTGGTGGAGGAAATTCTCGACTTTTCTAAGCTGCAGCAGAACCAAATGAAGCTGTCGATTGGGGTTGTAGATGTAAAGGTACTGCTACAAGAGACGATACTGAATGTTTGGGCTAAAGCGGAAAAGAAACGAATTCATCTGCTGCTGGAATGTGAAGACGCGATCTTTGTTAAAGGGGATGCCAATCGATTAAAACAGGTATTCTTGAACTTGGTAGACAATGCAGTGAAATTCTCACATGAAGATTCCAGTATTGAATTGTCAGCAAAGAGGCTGTCTGCTACAGAAACAGCGATTATGGTACGAGACAGCGGGATAGGGATTAGTGAAGCGCATATATCCAGAGTTAAGGACCGTTTCTTTCAAGTGGATGCACTTAATGGAGGAACAGGCTTGGGGTTAGCGATCTCACAGCAGATTGTAGAACTTCATAATGGGACACTTGATATGGCAAGTGAGCTTGGAAAGGGAACGGAAGTAACCGTCATCTTGCCTCTTACTGAACCACAGCCGGAAGTTAACTCAGATGAGGTAACTCAAATTACAGCTACCTTTCCTGAATTAGATGATTGGGAGACGTGACCTGGAATGGGGATAACGAAGAATTCGATCCGTATAGTTCGTGGAGAGCCTGATCGGGTTAACGACATCTTGAGGCTGTTGCAAGAAGCGGCAGGATGGATGGAGCGTAACGGGATTAACCAATGGACACCCGGACAATTTAATGAGACCGATATTGCAGGATATTTCGCTGACAGACATGTTTATTTAGCCCTTGACGATGGGGCTGTAGTTGGCATGTTCACGTTGCAATTCAGTGATCCACAGTACTGGGGCAGTAAAAATGATAAGTCCTACGCTTATTTGCACCGATTGGCTGTGAAAGACTCCCACCGCGGCCGAGGACTTGGACAGCAAATGCTTAAATATGCAGTAGTTCTAGCCAAAGATCTAGGCTGTAAGAGTCTTAGGTTTGACACTGTGGCACATAACATTAAGCTCAATCGTTATTATCAGAGCATGGGTTTTCACTACATGGGCACTAACGATATGGGAAATGGTCGTTTAGTGAACTTATATGAACATTTTGAGGAGAGTGCTGAGTCAGACCGTCTGATCCTCAGGTTTATATCAGAATCTGATTTTGAACACTTAAAGCGCTGGAGTGTTTCTCCAGAGTATCTGAAGCAGTGGGCAGGACCTTCGCTTACTTATCCTTTAGACGATGAGCAGCTTGTTAAATACTTAACGGATGCTAATCATCCAGGCTTATCCGATCGCCTTATCTTCTGTGCAATTCAGGAAGCTACGCAGCAGGTAGTGGGCCATATTAGCTTTTCAGCCATTGACCGGGTTAATCGTTCTGCTCGTATCGGGAGGGTAGTAGTGGACCCTGAGTTTCAAGGTAGAGGCATTGGTAAACGGGTGATGCAAGAAATGCTTCGAATTGGATTTGAAGGTCTGGACCTGCATCGTCTGTCTCTAGGCGCTTTCGATTTCAATACAGCTGCCCTGAAAGCTTATGAAGCTGTTGGCTTTAAGCGGGAGGGTGTTCAACGTGAGTCCGCTTTATTCGGAGAGCATTATGTAGATTGTGTGGAAATGAGCATATTAGACAGAGAATGGACGGCTAGCCGTAATTCATAAGATCATTAATTCTTTACAACCGAAGGGGCTGTTGCTCTGGTCATGATCGACCAGGACAACAGCCCCTTTTTATATAAAGTATTTTTCTATATAATGGTTGTTATGAAGGAAGAACTTCACGCAAACGTCCTGTCTTCTCATACACATCCTGAAACAGACGGGAAGGTTGGTTTCGGACCGCCGGCTTGGCAGCCACAGTCTCATGTGGTCCAACGACAACGATATTATTTATGCTTCCCTTGATGACTGCGCCATCCTTAATGATTGCCCCTTCACCAATAATGGCATTCTCAATCAATACTCCACGACCAATGCGAGCTCCAGGCATAATAACACTTTGTTTGATCTGGCTCATCTTACCGATTTCTACCCCATTAAAGACTACAGAACGTTGTAGACTACCTTCTTGGGAGCAGGATTCATTCACGAGAGAGTCCGTTGACGGGATCTGTACACGTGGTTTATGAACTGCAAGCTTAGTCCGGCGAACCCGACTATACATAGGCCAATGAGTCTTGTCTAACTTCATGCCATTGTCTTTTTGCAGAAGGTCCATATGTGCTTCCCAGAGACTGCCGACTGTACCTACATCTCTCCAGTAACCCTTGAAACGGTAAGCGAATAAATCATCATTCTGATCCAGCATGGTAGGAATAACGTCTTTACCAAAGTCATGGCTGGAATTAGGATTAGCTGCATCCCGCAACAAGTGCTCCTTCAGATAAGCCCACTCGAACAGGTAGATACCCATTGAAGCAAGATTACTTTTTGGTACTTTAGGTTTTTCCGCAAATTCGGAAATTTTCAGATCATCGTTTACGTTCATTACTCCAAAACGACTAGCCTCATCCCAAGGAACCTCCATTACGGAGATAGTTGCTTTTGCTCCTTTTTCAATATGATAATTCAGCATCTTACGGTAATTCATATGGTAAATATGATCACCGGATAGAATGAGCACATGTTCTGGGTTGCGGCTATCAATAAAGTCAATGTTTTTATAAATCGCATCAGCAGTTCCTGTATAACTGTCTCTGCCTTCAACACCTGAAGGAAGCAATGTGACACCTTTATCCTTTTGACTAACTAAGCCCCAAGACTCACCTTCACCGATATGATTATGCAAAGAGTCAGCTTCGTATTGTGTCAGAACACCTACTGTATCAATGTTCGAATTTACACAGTTACTTAGCGGGAAATCAATAATTTTATACTGTCCACCGAAAGGGACTGCAGGCTTAGCCATACTGGAAGTCAAGGGAGCCAATCTGCGGCCTTCCCCTCCTGCCAATAACATGGCGATACAATCTTTTTTGTTGTTCATTTGTTATCCCTCCCATTATTTTGTCAATGCTTGTAATATAAACTTACGACAAGCGCTTGAAACGACATAGGTGAAATATATTGCTTTGTAAACAGAAAAATTACAATTAATATTTCTTTATCAGAAAATCTTTTCTTTTAACATCAAAACATTTTCAAAATGGTAATATTCGGGTAAGGTAATAGGTACAAGCACATTGAAAAAGGTGGTGTAGAATTGGCTGAAAAAGCAAAAATCGAGACCCTTCCGTCAGCTGCTGATATCTATCTGTTCCATGAGGGCACCAATTATCGCAGCTATTCTATGCTGGGTGCACACACTGCCGCTGAAGAAGGCGTTACCGGTGTGCGCTTTACCGTGTGGGCTCCTCATGCGACATATGTAGGACTAGCTGGTGATCATAATGATTGGGACGGAACACAGGGCGTGGACTCGTTATATAAGATACCCGATTCAGGATTTTGGAGTCGTTTTTTTCCGGGAATACAGCCGGGAACTTTTTACAAATACAGGATTCTTGCCTCAGATGGATCAAGTTTCCTAAAAGCGGATCCTTTTGCTTTCAAAGCCGAGGTTCGACCGGCAACGGCTTCGGTAGTAGCAGAACTGGATGGCTACCGATGGGGAGATGCAGCATGGCGTCGGAAAAGCAAAGCGCCTTATCAACAACCAATGAACATTTATGAAATGCACTTCGGTACCTGGCGTCAAAAAGAAGATGGAGAGTTCTACACCTATCGGGAAATGAGCGAGCTCTTAATTCCTTATTTGGTGGAGCTGAACTATACACACGTGGAATTTATGCCGCTGGCAGAACATCCATACGATCTATCCTGGGGTTATCAAGGGACGGGGTATTTTGCGGCAACCAGCCGTTATGGCGAACCCCATGAGTTGATGTATTTGATCGATCAGCTGCATCAGGCAGGTATCGGTGTGATTTTAGATTGGGTTCCAGCTCACTTTGCCAAAGACGCACACGGATTACGTATGTTTGATGGAGCGCCACTTTATGAATATGCCGATCCAATGTTAGCTGAAAAACCAGGCTGGGGGACACTTTCGTTTGATTTCAGTAAGCCGGAGATTTCTTCTTTTCTTATTTCTAATGCGCTGTTTTGGTTTGAGTATTATCATATCGACGGAATGCGTGTAGATGCGGTTACCAGTATGCTTCGATTAGATTTCGAAAAGCGGGATCATCAATATCGGCGGAATGTTAACGGTGGATTGGAGAATCTGGAAGCCATTAAATTTATCCAGAATCTGAACAAGGCTATCTTTCATTATTTCCCAAAAGCATTGATGATGGCGGAGGAATCCAGTGCTTGGCCGGGGGTTACTGCACCAGTGCATGAAGGAGGCCTTGGCTTCAATTACAAATGGAATATGGGTTGGATGAATGATACGCTAGGCTACATAGAACATGATTTTGGTGGGCGCCCTTATCATCATAATTTACTTACGTTCCCAATATGTTATGCTTATGCCGAAAATTACGCATTGCCGCTATCGCATGACGAGGTTGTCCACGGCAAGAAGTCTTTGTTAGACAAAATGCCGGGTGCTTATGAACAGAAGTTTGCAGGGCTCAGACAGCTGCTGGGATATCAGATCTCACATCCCGGTAAAAAGCTTCTGTTTATGGGTGGAGAGTTCGGTCAGTTTATCGAATGGAAGGATCAGGAGCAGCTGGACTGGCTGCTGTTGGATTATGAGAGCCATCGTCGGATGCTTGCCTACACGGCTGCACTTAATAAGCTGTACCGCTCCGAAAAAGCGCTGTGGGAGCTGGATCATGCTCAAGAAGGTTATCAGTGGATTGATGCAGATGACAATGATCAAAGTGTGATTTCGTATATACGCCGAGGGAAGAAACCAGGAGATACGCTGCTTATTGTCATCAATTTCCAACCGGTAGAACGGCACAATTATCGTATAGGCGTGCCACGGGCTGGGACATATGAAGAGTTCTTTAGCTCCGAAAATGTAGAGTACGGCGGTTCCGGATTGCACAATGTCCCTCAAAAGAGCGTTAAGCTGGAATGGCACAATCAGGTGAACAGCATAGAGCTGACTCTTCCGCCCCTTAGCTTCCTGGTGTTTAAAAAAACGTCACGAATGGGTAAGAATAAAGAGGCAAAAGAGTTATAGATCTAAGTACGAATAGAGAATCCGTACAGTTTAAGGGGGAAATAATCATGAAAGTTTTATTTGCCGCAGCTGAAGCCCATCCTTTTGTCAAAACGGGTGGTTTGGCCGATGTCATTGGAGCACTACCTAAAGCGCTGAAGGCTGCCGGGGTAGATGTACGAGTGATTTTGCCTAAATATCGTGGGATTCCTGATAAGTTCACCGCTCAAATGGAGCATTTAACGGAAGTGTATGTCCCAATTGGCTGGCGAAAACAATACTGTGGAATTGAACGCATTATCTATGAGGGTATCCCCGTTTATTTTATCGACAATGAGTATTATTTTGGGCGTGATGGAATTTATGGTTATATGGACGATGGTGAACGGTTTGCGTTCTATAATCGTGCAGTACTGGAGTGTCTGCCGGCCATTGATTTCCAGCCTGATGTTCTGCATTGCCATGATTGGCACGCGGCCGTAATTCCAACGCTCCTACAGGGGCATTATCGTCACAATCCATTTTACAGTGAAATGCGGAGTGTATTTACAATACATAACCTGTTGTATCAGGGAGTGTTTCCTTATGAGGTACTTGGAGAGCTGTTAGGTCTGGATAGCAGTTATTTTGGTAGTGTGGAGTACTATGGTAATGTGAATTTCTTAAAAGGCGGGATTGTATTCAGTGATCGGGTCACGACCGTTAGTCCGACCTATTCAGAAGAGATTCGCACACCTTATTATGGTTACGGCCTGGATGGTTTGTTGAACGCACGGTCAGATGTTTTAAGTGGGATTGTGAATGGCATTGATACTAAAAGTTATAATCCAGCGACAGATTCCAGCCTTGTCACCCGTTATCGTTCCAATTTAACCAAGAAGACGGAAAACAAAGTAGCCTTGCAGGAAGAGCTGGGATTACCCGTAGATGCTAATATCCCAATGGTAGCTATGGTCACGCGTCTTGTGGACTCCAAAGGCTTAGATCTGCTTACCCGAGTGCTGGATGAGCTGCTATATCACGATGATATTCAATTTGTGCTTCTAGGAACAGGTGATGAATCCTACGAGCGTTGGTTCAAGGAAGCGGCATGGCGGTATCCGACCAAGCTGTCTTCACAGATCTTATTTAATGATGCACTCTCACGAAAAATATATGCTGCCAGCGATATCTTCCTTATGCCGTCTAAGTTTGAGCCCTGTGGCATCAGTCAGCTGCTCGCTTTACGGTATGGTAGCATACCCGTTGTCCGTGAGACAGGTGGCCTGAATGATACTGTGCACGCTTATAATGAAGAAACCGGTGAAGGCAATGGCTTTACGTTCAGCAATTATAATGCACACGATATGATGTTTACGCTGCGCCGGGCGCTTTCTTTTTACAAGCAGCCTGAACATTGGAAAAAGATCACAAAAAATGCATTCGCGGGAGATTATAGCTGGAATGTATCCGCTCAGCAGTACATGGATATCTATGATGATATAACCAGATAAAGTTTAACAAATTCTGTAATGGGTTAATAAGGGATTGCACCCGGGAGTATGGTAAATACTCTGGGAGCAGTCCTTTTTTTATGAAATTAGGAATAAACAGTCGAATGATTTAGCCAGTATAGGGGATAGTAAAAATGTATAAATTTAGCTTCAACGTGAATAAAAGTGATTTTTTAGCTGCGTATTATAGAATTCCCCTCATAGAAATCCATTAAAAGGAAGTTATTGTCACAATTATGCCTTTGCATATTCATGCGTTCTGATTTATAATAAGTCAGTCATTGGGTCAACTTAGATTTTTTCATATGAATAGGGGAGATATAGAAATGAACAAATGGGGTAAACTTAGTTTAGGAATGGTATTAGCGGTAGGTCTGCTCTCAGGCTGCGGTCAAAATAAAAATGATAATGATACCGCTGCTAGTGGTAATGCAAATACTGGTGCAGTTACTAAAAAGCTGATTATGGGAACAAGTGCAGATTTTCCTCCGTACGAATTCCATAAAGTAGTGGACGGAAAAGATACTATCGTAGGTTTTGATATCGACATCGCTAAGGAAATTGCTGCCGACATGGGCGCTGAGCTTGAAGTTAAGGATCTGCCTTTTGATTCACTGCTTAACGAATTGTCCAGTGGACGCGTAGATATGGTGATCTCCGGTCTTAGCCCGACTGAAGAACGCAAAAAAGCGGTTGAACTTTCAGATATTTATTACAAAGCAGAACAAGCTATTGTAGTACGCGAAGCAGATAAAGATAAATACGCTACTATGGACGCAGTGAAGGGTACCAAAATTGGTGTACAGACAGGCTCTATTCAAGAAGAAATCGCCAAAGAGATTGAAGGCGCAAAAATCACTTCTCTTGGTAAAATTTCCGAGATCGTTCTGCAATTGCAATCTAACCGTATCGATACAGCAATTATTGAAGGACCTGTAGCCAAATCTTTTGTTAAGAATTTAGCGGGTCTTGTAATTACCGATGCTAAGCCTGAAGTAGAAGATGATGGATACGCAATTGGGATTAAAAAAGGCAATACAGAGCTTCTGGATAAAGTAAATGCTACACTTAAACGTCTAGAATCAGAAGGTAAGATTGATGAATATGTAGCGGCAGCCAGTGAGCTTGCTGAAAGCACGAAGTAAGGAATGGATATTGTTTTAGGTCTGCTGAAGTAAATTGTATGTGTATTACAGAAAATAGCGGAACTTTGCTATTTTCTATTTTTTTGGAGATAGGGGGATAAGATATTGGATATTACTTTATTTAGAATGGCTTATGATTATCGTGATCTTTTCTTGACTGGATTACAATATACCTTGCTTCTTGCTGTTCTTGGTGTCTTTTTTGGCTTCATTCTTGGGATTATCGTCTCTCTACTACGGATGTCAAAATGGAGAGTGTTACGTTTCTTAGCCACTGCTTGGGTTGAATTTTTGCGGGGCACTCCAATGCTTGTGCAACTGTTTCTCATCCATTACGGGCTGGCGACGTTTGGGATTGAGTTTACTCCGATTCAGTCCGGGGCGATTACACTCTCCATTAACAGTTCTGCTTATCTGGCAGAAATATTTCGCGCCGGAATTCAGGGTGTCGATCGTGGACAAACGGAGGCCGCACGTTCACTTGGAATGAAACAAGGGATGACAATGCGTCATATTGTACTTCCTCAGGCACTTAAAAGTGTACTTCCGGCAATCGGTAATGAATTCATTACCATTATCAAGGAATCATCAATTATTTCATTTATCGGAGTAACGGATTTGATGTTTCAAGCTCGTACGGTTACAACGATTTCGTATGATGGTATGACACCACTCGTGATTGCTGCCTTTATGTATTTTGTTCTAACGTTTACGCTTTCCAAGATCCTAGGTAGACTCGAAAGGAGGCTGAATACCGATGATCGCCGTTAAGAACCTGCAGAAGCATTATGGAAAGCTGGAGATTCTCAAGGGAATCGATTTGGAGATTAAAAAGGGTGAGGTTGTCGTTGTAATCGGGCCCAGTGGTTCGGGAAAAAGTACCTTTCTGCGTTGCTTGAATCTATTGGAGCAGCCTACAGGTGGAGAGATCACTTTTGAAGGGGAATCGATCACCTCAAAGAAGCATGATATCAATGCAACGCGTGAGAAGATGGGGATGGTTTTTCAACAGTTCAACCTTTTTCCGCACAAAACCGTTCTGCAAAACATTACACTCGCACCGATTAAAGTAAGAAAACAGCAACAGGCTGTGGCCGATAAATTCGCAATGGAGCTCCTCAAGACTGTAGGGCTTGAAGATAAAAAGGATGTTTATCCAGCTCAATTGTCCGGTGGACAGAAGCAGCGGATTGCGATTGCTCGTGCATTAGCCATGCAGCCGCATGTGATGCTTTTTGATGAGCCTACCTCAGCGCTTGATCCGGAAATGGTAGGAGAGGTACTTGAGGTTATGAAAAAGCTTGCCGAAGACGGAATGACAATGGTTATAGTTACACATGAGATGGGCTTTGCCCGTGAAGTGGGTGACCGCATTCTGTTTATGGATGGCGGGGTAATCGTTGAACAGGGTACTCCTGAACAAGTATTTGGTAATCCTACACATGCTCGGACTAAGGATTTTTTAAGTAAAGTATTATAAAGAATTCGTCAAAACGGCCCTGGACAAGTATCCGGTGGCCGTTTTGTTATAGGGTCCTGAGGGTAATGTGGGGATATATCGCTGGGACTGAGTTCATTTATTTATGTAAACCATGTATAATAGATGGTCAGTCAATCAACAGGAAAAGGAGTACATACATAATGAGAGATGATCTACGCCGGATAGGCATTATTGATATTGGTTCGAACTCCATTCGTCTTGTAATTTATGATACAACGCGCGAAGGAGGCTATAAGATCATCAAGGAGTGTAAGTACTCCGCTCGCCTTAGTGAGAAGATTACGAAGGAGAATAGACTGGAACAAAAGGACATGGAAACGATTGTTCCGGTCTTGCGGCAGTTTAAGGAAATCTGCAATGCTTTTGCAGTGGAAACCATTCGGGCGGGTGCAACGGCAGCTATTCGTAATGCAGCTAACTCAAGCGAAATAATAAGCTTTTTGTCACAATCTTCTTCCATTCCGATTGAGGTGATCAGTGGCCACCAGGAGGCATATTATGGCTTCTTGGGTGTTATTAATGCCTTTAATGTAGAGGATGGTTATGTCATTGATATTGGTGGCGGGAGTACTGAAATCACTCTTTTTTGTCAGCGGCGTTATCAACACAGCATTTCTTTCCCGTTTGGGGCAGTAAATACCAATCTAATGTTTGGTCAAGGTGGGAATTGGAGCGATGAGCAGATTCACAAGCTGCAGACCTTTGTTCTGGGCAGGCTGGTTGAGCATGATTGGCTAAATGCCAAAGCTGGTCTTCCTTTATTCGGTTTAGGAGGGACGGTTCGTTCTTTAGGGAAGCTGGATCAGAAGACACGAGCATACTCATTGCCTAACTCCCATGGCTATACGATGACCAGTGAGACGATCGAGCACTTTATGAACACCCTACCTTCAATGCCTTACGAAAAACGTAAGGATTTAGAAGGACTATCTAAGAGTCGGGCGGATATCATTGTATCAGGGTTGATTATTTTCCATACGGTGTATCAGTATATTGGGGCGGGTGAGGCGGTGATCAGCGGGGAAGGACTCAGAGAAGGTTTGCTGCATGATCTGCTGGAGCCGGAGCAGCCAGTGCGTGATAGTGCTTTAGAATATAGCTTAAACACGATTATTCGTTTTGATATTCATACCTCTAAACGGTATTTAGATCATATCAACAAGCTAGCGCTCAGCCTGTTTGACGCATTTAAAGATGAATCGAATAGAGCAGAGCACGAGATGTTAATCTATGTGTCCATCATGCTGCATCGTACGGGAACGAATATTAACTATTACCAATCCAAACGACATACTTTGTATTGGTTGATGAATTCACCGATTCGTGGACTTACCCACCGTCAGCTTATTCTTTGCGCTATGATTGCCTCATACAGCACAAAAAGCCGGAAGCAGAAATTGTCCCAACAACATAAGGACATTTTGCTGCCATCCGACGAAGAGTGGATTCATAAGCTCGGATCGCTTGTCCAGCTTAGCATTGCGCTGGACAGCACGGAGATTGGAATTGTAAGCGGCCTGAAGGCCAATCTGCACGGCAATACGCTTCATCTGGACTTAGAGGGCGCATCGTCACTGCTAATTGGCCTAGAGGACATTGAGAACGCGATAAAAGCGTTTAAGAATGCTTGGGCGGTGAAGGTAAAACTCGGCTTCCCTTCCAACGTGTAACATCCATTGCAGCAAACTGGCTCCGGAAAGGGGCCTTTTTGTCGTCTGGTTGTTCGTAATATCCATTAGCCTGCAAGAAGCTGGCTTTAACATTATCTTGTAGAGACAACTCTAGAATCTTGACGATCTGTTTACGGATGCCGCTGTCTCTGACAGGACACATCAGCTCAATCCGGCGGGTTAGGTTTCTAGTCATCCAGTCGGCACTGGATAAATACACCTCAGGTTTGCCGCCATTTTCGAAATAATAGATCCGGGAGTGCTCCAGAAAACGGTCTACGATACTGCGTACTGTAATGTTTTCACTTAAGCCCTCTATTCCCGGACGTAGGCAGCAAACCCCTCGCACGATTAAGTCAATGGAGACACCGGCTTGGGCTGCGCCATATAAATCGTCGATCACTTGCTGATTAGAGAGTGAGTTCATCTTGGCGATTATGCGTGCGGGTCTGCCTGCCCGCGCATGTTCAGCTTCACGCATCATTAGCTTTTGCAGGGATAAGCTCATATTCGTTGGCGCTACAATGAAGGAATGCCAGTCAAAATTAGCCGAATATCCAGTCATTTGATTAAACAGCTCGGAAGCATCCAGTCCGATATCGCTTTGGGCGGTGAATAGACTGAGATCCGTGTAAGCCTTGGCTGTACTGTCATTATAGTTTCCTGTGCCTACATGCACGTAACGACGCAGTTCAGGGCCTTCCTGGCGGACAATCAAGGTCACTTTGGCATGCGTTTTGAGTCCGATCAGACCATAAACGACATGACAGCCTGATTTTTCAAGCTGGCGTGCCCAAGCGATGTTCCGTTCCTCATCAAATCGGGCTTTTAACTCTACAACCACTGTAACTTGCTTGCCAGACTCCGCAGCATTGGCTAGTGCAGTGATAAGTGGAGAATTTCCGCTGACGCGGTATAAGGTCATTTTAATAGCCATCACTTGCTCATCTTCTGAAGCTTGAATGATAAAGTCTGTCATCGCATCAAAAGACTCGTAAGGGTGGTAGACTAATACATCCCGTTCACGCAGCACCTCGAAGAAATCCTCGTTTTCTTGAAATTCAGCAGGGTAGACCGGCTCAATAGGTGGATAGTTCAAGTAACTAAAACCTTTTAAGCTTCCGGCAAAATTACGAAGAAAGCCCAGATCGAGCGGACCTTCTATTTCAAATACGAAGTCCTCCAGCTCAAATTCAGCTTGTAGCTGCTCAAGAGCATAGGGATGGATACCTTTTTGTACCTCCAGACGAGCAGGCACCCCGCGACGACGCTTGCGCAGCTCTTTTTCGATCTCTTCCAGCAGATCCTCGGCACCTTCCTCATCGATAGTAAGATCTGAGTTACGAGTCAAACGAAACTCACTAACCGCAACAGGTTCGTAACCGCTGAATAAGGTTTGAATGTGATGGCGGATCACATCTTCAATAAATACAAATTGTCTTTTCTTACTATTAGAGCGGTGTGGAAGAGGGATACATCTTGGCAGATTCGAAGGAATTTGCAGGATAGCAAAATAAGGCTCCTCTTCAAGGCCATTCTTACGAGTAAGAACAACAGCTAGGTAGATAAACTGGCTGTGCACGAGTGGAAACGGCCGGCTCTGATCAACAGCCATTGGCGTAAGTACAGGATAGATGATATCTCGGTAATACTGTTCTATGGACTGCTCTTGGGCATGGGTAAGATCCTTATAATCCACAAATACGATGCCTTCTTTATGCAAACTCCGCGAAATATCACGGAATGTCCGGTATTGATCGGCAATGATTTTGGTTACGCGTTTGATGAGGCGTTTATACAGCCCGGAAGGGGTGTAGCCTGTGAAATCTTTTTTAGTATAACCCGCCCGGATCTGATCTTGAATTCCCGCTACGCGAACGCTTATGAATTCATCCAGATTGCTCGAGACGATTGCCAGAAATCTGGCACGTTCCATTAAAGGGTTATCAGGGTCCTGCGCCTCCTTGAGTACACGGCGGTTAAATTCGATCCAGCTCAAATCCCTATTGAGGTAAGCAGTGGCTGGACTGCTTTGGTTGTTTTTAATCTCTTCTGTATTCATGGGACCTCCAAATATGCTTCGATGTCTGTATCTCAAATCTATTTATCATATTCTATCATTTTACTATTGGATGAGGCACGAAATGTTAAATCTATGTAAAATCTCAAAGAATATTATTTAATTATCTTATATAATAGGATATGATTGTCGCTAATTAGTTAACATAATAAAAATTATGTTAACTTCTTAATGAATCAAAGACAATAATTAAACATGTTATTTCAGAATGGTAACAATTACATACGCATAGGTTACAAAATTGTGATATATTAAGTCCTGTCAGTTTTACAAAAGACAACAATACATCAGGACATCACACAAGATGTACATAAGTACAGGAAATGTACACGAGCGTATACGGAAGTCATACCGCTTACGCCCATCTAAAGAGGAGGCATTTATGAAGAACAAGTTCAGAACCATTAAAACCCTTGCTGCAGTTATGGGAATTAGTGCATTGCTGCACACCGCTCCTGCTTTTGCAGACAGCGTTCATATTGCAAAGGAAGGCAATACTTTCTATACTCTTTCTCAACAATACAATGTCGGTGTTAATGATCTAATGAAAGCTAATCCAAACGTTGCAGCTCTTAATATTTACGATGGACTTAAAATAACGATCCCTAGTAAAATGCAAGCAGAAGCTGTAGCTACGACAGAAACTCCAGTGCTTACCCCAAGCCTGAATGTTACTCCAGAATCAAAAACAGTTGAAGCATGGGGCAAGTCATTTAACTATGAGAAAACGATACAAGTTAAAGCTTCTGCTTATTCCTCAGCGGCTAGTGAGAATGGAGGCTGGGGTGCGGTTGATTATTTTGGAAACCCACTTAAGCTAGGAACCATTGCGGTTGATCCAAGTGTAATTCCTCTTGGAACAAAAGTGTTGGTTACCGGCCATTCACACTCAGGATTGCCTAAAGAAGCTTTTCTGGCTACTGCAACCGATATGGGAAGTGCCATTAAAGGTAACCGCATCGATATCTTTATTCCAGGCAGCCAAAGCTTTGTAGCGGATTTTGGTTATCAATATGTACAATTATACATTGTTAAATAGCTAGATAAAAATATAGAGATTTATACAGAGATATGGAATGGTTTTAAATAGGTTAAATAAGAAACGGAGGGAGTCCTTAGCGGCTGCCTCCGTTTCTTATTTATTTATTTATTTATTTTTAGAGACCTGCAGCAATTGAGGCACGGTAACGAAAGAATAGCCGCGTTTACGCATAATCGTGATTACCTCAGGTAAAGCCTGAATCGTTCCACTAAGATCACTACCCGGCCCACCTCCACCATGCTGAAGGATAATTGCTCCTTTTCCTGCATTAGCTAAGATGTTATTTCTAACTTGAGTTTTGGAAAGTCCCTTCCAGTCCAACGAATCCACATTCCAATTTACGAGCTTATAACCATGATTTTTTGCCCATCTCAATTGTTGCTCAGAGATATCTCCATAGGGTGGACGAATCAGGCGTGGTTTATATCCGGCCAAGGTTTGAATAATGTTCTCGGTCTCAATGATCTGTGATCTGAAATCATGCATCTTCAGCTTCACAAACTGAGGATGGTCATAAGAGTGATTTCCAATAGCATGTCCTTCTCTAATCATCCGCTTCACTAGAGCAGGATGTTTCTCAGCTCGGCTTCCTACCACGAAGAAGGTTGCTTTGACATGATATTTTTTAAGAACATCTAGCAATTGGGGTGTAAACCTTGGGTCAGGCACATCGTCAAAAGTTAAGGCGATGACTTTATTCCGAGGACCGCTGGTCTTAAAGGTCTCGGGATATTTGTGTAATAGCTGACTCAGAGACAAGCCCTTAGTGTTCTTATTGTTGCTGCTCGTTGAATTATTTGTAGTAGAAGTTCCCGCAGATATCGCCTTGTCTTCGTCAGTGGTCTGCGTACTTTTAATTTGATCCTGTGAGGACTTCTGATTCTGAGCTGGAGCTGAAGCAACCTCTGCTGAAGAGGTTGGAAATAGCAGGACAATGATTGATCCTAATACTACTAGCAGTTTCTGGACTCTCCGTTGATCATACATCCCCAAATGCCTCCTTTACTACCTGATCATCACCATATTCTTCATTGTTATCTCCATTGAAGGATGAATTTATGCCGTTTCTTCAAGGTCTCTGGTAAAGATTTCTTGCACACACTAATGCGTGTATACTAAATAGAACGGGATTATTCCCGGGCCAATTATAGACAGGTGGAAGGATGGGGACAAGGATGTCAGAATTGTTTGCACCTTATGAATTGAAGGGTTTAACGCTGAAAAATCGTATTGTTATGCCACCTATGTGCCAGTATTCGGTGGATAAAGAGGATGGCATCCCCAATGATTGGCATTTTGTTCATTATGTAAGCCGTGCTATTGGAGGTACTGGTCTAATCATTGTCGAGATGACTGGAGTACATCCGGACGGTAGAATAACGAACCGGGATACAGGGATTTGGAGTGATACGCATATAGAGGCGTATCGTAAGCTCACAGATAGTGTACATGCCTATGGAGCAAAAATAGCCATTCAACTAGGGCATGCCGGACGTAAAGCGGTCGATGCTGAGCCGCCGGTTGCACCTTCTGCAATTCCTTTTGATGCTCGTTCTAAGCAGCCACAGGTGCTTTCTAAGGAAGGCATCCTTGAGATGATAGAAGCCTTTCGTGATGCCGCTCGTAGAGCTGTGGAGGCAGGATTTGATACTGTGGAGATTCATGGTGCGCATGGTTACTTAATTCACCAGTTTCATTCACCTCTGTCCAACCTCAGAGTGGATGAATATGGACAAGATCCTGCACTTTTTGGAGAACAAGTAGTTGCAGCAATCCGAGAAGTAGTGCCAGTAGATATGCCCTTGATCATGAGGGTATCCGCGAAAGAATATGTTGATGGTGGATATGATGCTGCCTATGCCCTGGAGTTTTGCCGCCGATATAAGGATGCTGGAGTGGATATGTTCCATGTGTCTTCAGGTGGTGAAGGGCCCATTGGCTCTAATGGTGGACCTAATGCGGGCCCAGCCTACCAAGCAGATCTGGCAGAATATATTCGCAGTGGATTACAAGTGCCAGTAATTGCGGTAGGACGGCTTGAAGCCTATTCTGAGGCACAGTCCATCATTGCAGAAAAAAGGGCGGAGCTTGTAGCTATTGGCCGTGGGATGTTAAGTGATCCTTATTGGGCTTTACATGCTGAAGAAGCGCTTGGTGGCGTACATGATGTACCTAAACCTTATGAACGTGGGATTTGGAAAAGAGGCTAGACCGTTTTCAATGTGAAGTTTGTCACAGATTTTATGCTCCTTCTAAGGCAATCTTAATAAAGATAAAATTTGAAGGAGCTTGATAACGTGGGGACGGTTCTAAGTAACGAACGGCTGACAGATGGTGTGTATCACCTTAAGGTAGAGACGAATAGTGGCGGAGCAATGGGTCAATTCTACATGTTACGGGCATGGGGAGCTTACCCCATCCTATCCAGACCCTTAAGTATACATGAAGTACACGAGGATAGTGTTGAATTTCTGTATCACGTAGTTGGGGAAGGTACGGAGATATTCTCACGGCTGGGTTCAGGTGATTCGGTAGAGCTTGAGGGCCCTTTTGGAAATGGATTTCCACAGGTCGAAGGGAAGGTTGCGCTCATCGGCGGTGGGATCGGAATTGCACCGCTTTATTATTGTGCGAAGCAGCTTCCGGGGAGTGATATCTTTTTGGGCTTTAGCCGTGAAGCTTACCGGACAGAAGCGTTTCGCCCACTTGCAAGTGAGCTTGTAGTCGATGTTGGCGGTTTAATTTTGGATAGTGTGGATTTCAGCCAATATGATCATGTCTTTGTCTGCGGCCCACACCCTATGCTTAAAGCTGCTCAACGTAAAGGCATTGCTGCTGAAGAAGCAGGCATTAGAACGAAAGTATACCTTTCTCTAGAGAACCGAATGGCTTGTGGGATTGGAGCCTGTCTGGTCTGCAGTGTATCCTGCCGTGATGGTCAAAAGAAGGCCTGTGCAGACGGACCTGTGTTTCTTTCTGAGGAGGTGATTTTCCATGACTAAGTTGAACACAACAATTGCTGGCGTTCATTTTAAAAATCCAATTATAATGGCCTCTGGAACGTTTGGTTTTGGCCGTGAATATGGCAAGCTGTATGATGTGTCTCTGCTGGGTGGAATCTCTGGCAAGGGGTTAACCCTCAATCCGAAAGCGGGGAATCCCGGCACTCGTGTATATGAGACAGCTTCTGGTATGCTGAATAGTGTGGGACTCGAGAATCCGGGTGTAGCTGCATTTATAGATAAAGAATGCCCTTATTGGGAAACACTCGATACTGCTCGTTTGGTCAACCTGGGTGGAGGCACACTTGAAGATTATGTTCTTGGTGCTGAGATGATTCAGCGGGATGCAGATGCTCGTGCGAGTGCAGGTAAGACAGCAGTGGACATGATTGAATTGAATATTTCTTGTCCAAATGTTAAAGAGGGCGGCATTGCGTTTGGGATCCAAACTTCAGAAGCTCAAAAAGTAGTACAGGCTGTTAGACGCGCAACTAAACTGCCCCTTGCTGTAAAGCTGTCGCCGGGAGCCGAAAATATCGTTGAAATGGCACAAATGTGTCAGGAGGAGGGAGCAGACGCTGTCTCACTCATCAACACGATCTCAGGAATGAAGATTGATGTCCGCCGCAGAAGCAGTGTATTCAATAACTTATATGCTGGATTGTCTGGACCTGCGATTAAGCCTGTCGCTCTTCGTATGGTGCATCAAGTTGCACAAAACGTAACGATTCCCGTGATCGGAATGGGTGGCATCACTTCAGCAACGGATATCATCGAGTTTATTATGGCAGGTGCTGCAGTTATCCAAGTGGGAACTTATAATTTCATGAACTTGCGTGCAGGTAGTCAGCTAGTTGCAGAGCTTGAGCAATTTATGGTTGAAGAAAATATTCAATCACTAGAGGAAATACGGGGCATTATATAAAGTGAAGCAGTGAGGGGAATACTATTGACTACTAACCAGATTGATCCTGAGGATATTGAGCTGAAGGCGACGGCTGTCGGACGTGATCTCTTGCTCTTAATTAGTGGAGGTGTTCGGCATATTGGTGCCACGAGTACTGCTTATCTGGAGGGGGAGCAGGTTAAAGTACTGACTTCAGCGGTTCCTCATCATAAAGAGCACACGATAAGCGAGCCCATTGCGATCAGAGTAGCTGAAGCGCTGAACAAGACGGTCACAGTAGTGATGGGGATTCATTATGACAATCTCACGAAAGAAGGTATTATGGAAGTCGTGGAAATTGTGAATTTAAAAGTAAATCAATATTTAGCGCAACAAATATGAAACGGTAGTGGCAATTCTACGTAAAAGATAGCATGTGAGGAATTAAATTATCTTTTGGAGGAATGAAACCATGTCTATATTTAAAAGATTGCGCGATTTAACCATGTCTAATGTGAACGCGATTATTGACAAAGCAGAAGACCCGATTAAAATGACAGATCAATACATTCGTGATATGACCGAAGATTTAGAAGATGCAGAAAAAGCTGTAGCGGCGCAAATCGCCATTGAGAAGAAATTCAAACAGCTGTATGAAGAACAAGAAGCGCTTGTTAACAAACGTACCCAACAGGCTCATGCAGCAGCTCAAGCGGGTAATGTTGACCTTGCTCGCCGCGCTCTGGAAGAGAAAAATGCTGCTGAAGCTAAACTGGTAGAATACAAAGCCAGCTTTGATCAGAACAAAGCCTCTGCGGATAACCTTCGTGGCAAGCTTGAAGAGATGCGCAAACAGCTTACCCAAATGAAGAACAAACGTGAGACATTGGTTGCGCGTTATAACGCTGCCAAAGCTCAAACCGAGATCAACAAAGCAATGAGCGGATTTAGCTCCGATTCAGCGTCTGCAGGTCTCAAACGTATGGAAGATAAAATGCTGCAAGCAGAAGCTCAGGCTGAAGCCAGCAATGAGATGAGTTCAGGCAATAAATCTCTGGATGATGAATTCGAGAAGCTGAACAAAGATCAAGCGGTTGAAGATGAACTGGCGGCTCTGATGAAACAATACGAGAAGCAATAACATTTGATCTTTAGCCGGTTCACGGCTGGTGTTCACAGGCGAAGGGGAGACAGAAATTCGTTTCTTCTTCGCTTTATCTATGCTTATGAAAGGCATGCAAAATGATTAAGCGGGGGCTATAGAATGGATCTCCATATTCTGGTGTCCATGGTCGTGTGGACGGTGAGCGGCGCTGTGTTGCTGTTTGTACTGATGTATATAGATTCACTTTTTACTCGTTATAACGATATTGAAGAGTTAAAGGCTGGAAATATGGCGGTGACTACACGGTTTGTAATGAAGCTTTTAGCTCAGGCCTTCATTTTATCTTCATCGATAGCGGCTTCCAATAGTTTGTTAGATGCGTTGCTGATTTCGTTGGTATCATTTTTGCTTTTGTTAATTTTAGAAAGAACGGTTCGGCTTCTACTAGCAAATTGGGGGAAGCTGGATCTGGATCATGGTACACAGCTTGGTAAAATCGGATATGGCCTGCTATCAGGTTCACTGCAAATTACGGGTGCTTTAATTATTACTGCCTTTATGTAGGAGGAACGATCAAGTTGAGTATGTGGAAACGTATAGGTAACCTTTTCTCTAAGCCAGCGCCTCAGGAAGTTCAAAAAAGTATGCTTAATTTGTCTCCCGGAGACATTTGTGAAGTATCGCTTGTCACCTATGAAGTTACTGGCCGGACACATAATCGGGGCCGTAATGCTGTAGTTCTGACCCTTAGAGATGGAAGCCAGATAGCTTATCTTCATATAGAAGAGCGGGAACAGCTGCAATATGGATTGTACAGACCTATCGATGGGCGGTTAGATAATCCTGCTGAGGTTCCAGCAACTCTTGAGCTCGATGGCTATACATTTTTCCTGGAGGAAGAATATGAAGGTTTTGTCGCTGTTGCAGGTCAGACGCCATTTATGAATGGTGGAGAGCAGCATGTGTGGCAATATCAATCAGATGATTCACGTCTACTGCGTGTAGAGTGGCAACATGGACGGTTTATGCTTTATGAAGGGGAGAAAATAATCCCTGGGGATGTAAAGGTAATTAGAGCATCCTAGCCTAGTAGAGAAGTAATAGATCACTATACCGGAAAAAATATTGTAGAAAAGGCTGCTGCCCATAAACATGGATGGTGGCCTTTTGTGTTTATAATTTTACTTCAAGAGGTCTCATGTTAAAATAATACCTATTACAGCAAAAATCGACGTTTCAGAGCGGAGGTCTTTATGAAGGATAATAAATTTCAGCGGGAAGCGCTGCAAGTCAAAGAAGCTCAGGCCAAAATAATCAAATATGCCAATCCGCTAGAATCAGAAGACGTATCGCTAGATGAGTGTTGTGGACGTTATTTGGCTGAAAAAGTGATTGCTCCACACCCATTTCCTGCGTTTAATCGATCTAGTATGGATGGATATGCGATTATAGCGTCGGACACCCATAACTGTGTTAATGGACAAGTTGTATGGTTAGAAATTGTGGATAATATTCCGTGTGGCGCAGTGCCTGCGGTAGATATAACTCAGGGAACAGCCGCAAGAATTATGACTGGTGCACAAGTACCGGTTGGGGCTGATGCTGTGGTGATGCTGGAGGTCACGGAGAGACGTGAAGAGGAAGGAAAGACTTACGTTGGAATTCGAAAAAAACTAGAAGCAAACAGCAATATCACACCTCAAGGTTTCGAATTAAGCCAAGGTGATCTTGTATTGCCAACAGGAAGGTTAATCTCTGCGGGGGATATAGCTGTTCTTGCAGCGTTTGGATTACATACCGTGAAAGTCTATCGTCGTCCCAAGGTAGCCATCTTTGCCACAGGAACAGAGCTGCTGGAAGTGCATGAGCCGCTGGAGCCTGGCAAAATCCGCAATAGTAACTCCCCTATGCTCGAAGCTCTAGTCAAAGAGACAGGGGGTGTTCCAGTAATGTTAGGCGCTATTGTGGATGATCTGGAGCTGGCTAGAAGTAAAGTACAGATGGCGCTGGAAACTTATGATTTTGTGATCACAACGGGTGGCGTTTCTGTGGGGGATTATGATATCATGGGCGACTTGGTTCGTGAACAAAGTGGTAATATGTTGTTCAACAAAGTGACGATGCGTCCAGGAAGCGTAACTACTGCTGCGGTTAGAGGTGGTAAGCTGCTGTTAGCTTTATCCGGGAATCCGGGGGCTTGTTTCGTTGGGTTTCAACTGTTTGCACGGCCTGTGATTTCACTGATGCAAAGTGCTTCTCAGTCTTTTTTACCGGAATGGAACGTTACACTCGGTACAGATTATAAAAGAGTGAATAATTTTACTAGATTTGTGCGAGCTCGCTTAGAAATAAAAGACGGCAGCTTGTTTGCTTATCCGGCACTCATTGATGAATCTTCCGTATTCGTCACGATCAAGGATAGCGACTGTTTGATAGTTGTACCCCCAGAAGAAAAGGGGCTATCTGCCGGAGATAAGGTAACGGTGATCAAGCTGCCAGGAGAGATTCGGGGCTAGATGTGGAGGGTACTCTGCCCATCGATGATGAACAAAATTTCACCGCAGGTATTGGAGTAATTAAAGGTATTTGATATCCACGCACGCACAGAAATCGTCATAGAATTGCTAGGTCAACGGTATTATTTCCAACATTTCAACATATGAAAAATTCACAATAGATAAGCAAAAAAACAGCGTTCCTGCTAACCCAATAGTCGCTAACAACCGGTTTTAAAGGGAGGGTTACCCCAGAAATTAGAATAAGAAAACCCACTTGCGTACCGTAAGTGGGTTTTTAGTGCAACAATAATCGGGTTAGGGGTGCCCGCCGAATGTAATTCAAATTTGAAGAAAAGCGAAAGTAAAGTTTCCGGGTAGGCGACACAAATCGCAGTAAATCTCCTATCGGAAGAGTTACTGCTCTATTGTTTTGAGTTATTGGCTGCGCCACTGCCGAGATTAATCACCCGCGGATGCTTACGGACCCAGATGATCTTATTTGTTTATTTATCACCTTTTAAGCGGGGTTTCGGACCTCAGCGTCGCTATTTCATAGAATGGAGCTCATATTTGCGTATTTCAGGCCAATAGCGACCTTGAGGTCCGTTAGCCACCCAAATATGAGATAATCTTGCGTTTAAGGTCAGCTGAGTCCGATAACAACTCTGCACTAGCGAAGAGCAACTACTCAACCGAAGTAGGAGCACCCTTTTTGTGATGATTAATTATCGACACGCCGCTCGATCGCCTCAGACATCGTTTTATCCGTTAAATGAGCGTAGATCTCAGTTGTTTCGGTGGATGCGTGCC
Organism: Paenibacillus sp. FSL F4-0097; assembly: GCF_038593125.1. NCBI lineage: Bacteria > Bacillati > Bacillota > Bacilli > Caryophanales > Paenibacillaceae > Paenibacillus > Paenibacillus sp. FSL F4-0097. The sequence continues at coordinate 3,777,654 of NZ_CP151965.1, read as the reverse complement.
CGAGCTGTTCCTTCGTTTTATAAATATCATTTTGCAGATAATAATCTGTTGCAAAAGAATGACGCAGCTTATGAACCGTAAGAAACGGTTTACCAAAGCGTTTAGCGTACTTAATAATCATTTCTTGAATTGCACGTTTGGTCATACGTTTGCCTTCTTGACGCCCGTTAGGGAGGGAGATAAACAAGGCCTTTTCTCTCTTGGGTGTTTTGTAGCGAGATTGGCGCAGACTAAGATAAAGAGCTAGATCATCTTTAGCTTGCTCTCTAAAATAGACGGGTGTCTTAAACGTTTCGTCATTATTCCCTTTGCGGGTGACATAGAGCAGCTTGTTGTTAATATCCAAATCGTCTACGTTTAGATTGACTACCTCAGATACACGCAGGCCAGAGTTCAGAATCAAGCTGGCAATACAGGCGTCGCGCTCGTGATTTAATTGAAACGAATAATAAGCCTGTTTGTTGCCCTCCACATCCCGTCCATAACCTTCATAAATGTACCCCACAAACTCCAGTAATTCCTCATCTTCCAAAATCTTACCCTTTAATTTAGCGGCAGTATCCTTTGGCTTATGTGTTCGTTTGACCTCAACCTTAGCCATAATGTTTCGCTTAAGCAATGGATAAAAGTTCTCGTCCTCAGCGATTTGACTTAAATAATGAAATAAGGAGCGTAATGCAGATAGTTTACGGGATACAGTAACACGAGTGTTCGTACCTTCGGCTCGGGTAGTTAGATGCAACCGATATCCGACAATACTGTCCATATGTAGGGTTTCCAATTCTAGAAGCGTGATCTCGGTATTTGAGCCGGCTTGGGATAAGCCCTCTGCCCGCAACCAGCCGAAAAAAGATTCATAATCCCGGATATACTCCAGCAGTGTGGAGGGGGAGAGATCAGGCCGTTTATAGTCAATAAACTGCTGAACGAACCAGGGCATGAGGGGTAGCTTTTGATCAAGTTTTTTACGGTCATCGTTCTTTTGAACGCTCATGTGATTCACCTTTTTCCATAGATTGCATAAAATTTCTCCTTTCTATCTTAACATGTTTTGTCCCATATTGGACTTTGAATGAAGGGGAAACTAGGTACGAGCCTTGCTCCTGATGCCGCTAAGCTTTATGATGTGAAGTAAACATAAATATCAGAGGTGCAAATAATGAAACTTGAAATTGAGCTGGTTCCTAAAGAACGTAAGCATACTATAAGCAGATTAATGCAGTTCTACCTATATGATTTCACCCGTTATTTGGAATTTGATGTCAATCAAGACGGGGTATTTCCGGCCTATCCGGGACTAGAAGCTTATTGGAGTAGCGGGAATAATAAATTCGCATATTTGTTTAAGGTGGACGGGCATATTGCTGGTTTTGCTTTGGTGGACAGGTTATTGCGTAATCCTGAAGGCCAGTTTTATATGACTGAGTTTTTTGTGATGCAAAAATACCGCCGAAGTGGTGTAGGTACATGGGCTGCGCATAAGCTATTTGATATGTACTCTGGTGAATGGAAGGTTTCACAAGTCCGTGCGAATACGCCCGCTCGTGATTTCTGGCATAAAGTGATCGGGGACTATACCCATGGAGAGTTTCAAGAGCGCTTTAATCCACAACAAGGCAACCCCAGCCAATACTTCAACACATTAACTATTAATCGAATTAAGAAATGAAAATCCGTGTGTTTTCGGGTTTTTCTTAAATAAGGAGTTTACTATTAACAGCAAATGGAATGGAAAAGTGGTGCTAAGCGAGTGAGCGCTAGACAGTGGAGGATGACCAAGAGAGCGTCAAGACGGACGGCCAGGAAACTGTATTTTTTTATATAACTGGCTAGCTATTAAGAACATATACGAATTGTAAAGTAATGAGCATCTAATGCTCTCTACTATAGTTAACATAACATTATTTATGTAAACCAATTAAACCATTCACCATAAAAAGGGTCGTTGGTTTATTTTTTGTGTTCAAAATACCCAGTCAGTGAGGGCAATATTGCATATCTTATGATGTACTCAATTACAAAGGAGGAGTCAACAATGGGCGAATTTGCAGGAGGATACGGTGGTTTCACTTCCACAGGAGCTATTCTGGTTCTGTTTATCCTGTTGGTTATCATTACTAAAACCCTCTGTCTGTAATCCTTTAACTTCACAAATTAAAGGTTCCGTCAGTCTAAATGACTGGCGGATTTTTTATGTCCAGATATGTACATTGGAGGAGGGGAATACATGTGACTAAGGATATTGACATAAAACTAATCCGAAATATATATTAAACAGTGTTCAATGATTAAACAATGTTCAACTCATGAGGAGACAAATTTATGACTAAAGAACAACGAAAAGTACGTGAGCGTGAAGAAATGAGAAATCTGATCCTGCAAAATGCAGCTTTATTGATTGCTGAAGTGGGAATAGAGAAGCTCTCTATCCGAAAAATCGCTGAGAAAATCGAATATTCACCGGGAATTATTTATCATTATTTTAAAGGCAAAGAAGAGATTATCGAGAACTATTTGCAACAAAAATATACGGATATGCTTACTGAGCTTCAGTCTGTGCAACAAGAGGTACAGCAGGAATTACCTCCAGATACACTTTTAAAACGATCATTGGAGAAGTTCATCAGGATGTCTCTTTCCACGGGTGTAGAATACCGGAATGTCATGCTAAACGATACGCCGGCTGTTCTTAGTTACACAGCTGTTCTATTTAGAGGAGCAGCCCAGGAGCGTAAAGCGATTGGGATGCTCTGCCAGGGCCTGTTCAGATTTGAAGCACAGAAAAACCGTGAGGAAGCTTTCGTAGAACTCACTGCTCAGGTGATATGGAGTGCAGCGTTCGGTTTAATTATGCGTTTGCTTGTCGAAAAAGATCTGCCTGATGATCAGGTCGAAGCTCTGATTTCATGTCATTTGGATTCAATGGTTGCTATTGCCTCCAGGTAAAATCTAAATATTTTCATGAAGGGAGGGGGAGGTTGTTATAAAACATATAAGGAAAGTCGTAGTGCTGTCGGTGTTGATTTCGGTTATTGCAGTGTTTGCAACAGCGGTTGGGTTGTTTTCAGATGGGATAAGTGATGGAACAAAATATACTTTTACGTCAATATGGGGCGAGGATGTAAAGCTTCAGGGGTCAGGAGTGTACAGCCATGATTCTGTCTCTGCGGCGGCACAAGCTAAAGCACAGGATGGAGTTACATTATTTCTTGCCATACCTTTACTGCTCAGTTCGCTCATCATGACAATTAAAGGCTCGATAAAGGGGAGGATGCTCCTTACGGGCACTCTGGGGTACTTTTTATATACTTACGCATCCTACAGCTTTCTGACGATGTACAATTCATTGTTTTTAGTTTATGTGCTGTTGTTTTCTTTAAGTTTTTTCGCATTCATCCTAGCTTTATTTTCCTTCGATAAAGAATCCATACATACTTACTTTAAAAACAGTTTACCTTCTAAAGGAATCGGCTTTTCACTAATGGTTATTGCTTTTATGATTTTATTGCTCTGGCTAGGGAAAATACTGAATTCACTACTGGGGGGAATACCGCCACAAGGGCTCGAGCACTATAGTACGTTGGTAATTCAAGTTTTGGATCTTGCGATCTTGGTCCCATTAGCAATTGTTACGGGGATTATGGTCATTCGTAGACAACCTTTTGGGTACCTACTGGCAACTGTCGTTGTTTTCAAAGGAGTTACATTACTGCTAGCAATTACGGCAATGCTGGCGGCAATGATCTATAGCGGTGTGGCTGTGTCTATAGCCGAGTGTGTAATTTTTCCGACGATGGCTTTAGCTATTGCTGCTTGTATGGTTATTTTGTTAAAGCATGTACGTGAACCCTTAAGATAATAAGTGACCAGCGAGCGGAAGGGAGCGATTAGAATGAAGACAATAATTATGTTTACCTCGAAATATGGGTGTGCGGAGAAAGCGGCTTATTTATTAAAATCTCAACTGGGCGAAGAAACCGAAGTAGTTAATTTGATGCATGCTAAAGAGCCGACACTGGAACGATATGATACGGTCATCTTGGGAGGATCTATTTATTATGGGAAAATCCAAAAACAAATGACTGATTTTACAGCAAAATATCAACATGAACTAGGGAAAAAACGAGTAGGATTGTTTATTTGTGCAGGAGCAAAAGGTGAGGAGGCCTCACAAGAATTGAAATCTGCGTTTCCAGAAGTGTTATATAACCAATCGGTGACGAAAGAAGTTTTTGGAGATGAGATCTATGAAGAGAAGCTAACTTTGCTAGATCGGTTTGTATTGCGGATGGTAAAAGGAAAAAATAAGAACGTAAATGGGTTGTCAAAAGAGACGATAGAGCGTTTTGCGCTTACTATGAAAAGGCAGTGAAAGTGAGTGGACAAACGAACTGCTGAACGTACTTCAGGTCATAGTTAACATAATTATGATTATGTTAACTATGATCTTGACATTCAAAAAAAGTAGTCCTTCTTGTGAGAAGAATTTTACTTCCTCATATCGAGTCTCTGTTCATCGAAACATGAAAACCCTACAGAATCGTGCAGAAAAGTCGGGAAGGTAAAAACCTTCTCTGATAACCTTTAATTAACGAGGGGAGGCAACGTCATGGATACGCTGATACAACTGAACAAAGCAATAAACTATATTGAGGAGAACCTAACAAATCAAATTGATTATCAGGAGGTTGTGAAAATAGCCTGTTGTTCGGAATATCATTTTACTCGCATGTTCTCATTCCTAGCAGGCATTACTCTGTCGGAATACATCCGGCGTCGACGTCTAACCTTGGCAGCACTCGAGCTATCACAAAGTAATATCAAAATTATCGATGCCGCTCTGAAATATGGTTATAATTCGCCTGATTCCTTTTCTAGGGCTTTCCATAGCATGCATGGGGTAAATCCTTCGGAAGCTCGGGTCCATGGACAATCCCTTAAGGCGTTCCCTCGGATGTCGTTTCAGCTGACTATCAAAGGAGGAAATGAAATGAATTACCGTATTGAAATCAAAGAATCTTTTCACATCGTGGGCATAAAAAAACGGGTACCAATCATTTTCCAAGGGGTCAATCCGGAGATTGCGTCGATGTATGAAGGGTTGACGCCGGAAATGATTGATGAGATGAAGAGATTTTCCGATGTTGAGCCCTCAGGGTTTATAAGCGCCTCTACAAATTTCTCTGAGGGGCGTATGGAGGAAAAAGGAGAGTTCGATCATTATATTGGCGTTGCCACTACGAAAGACGCATGGAATGGCTTGGATCAGCTGGAAGTGGCGGCCTCCATGTGGGCTGTATTCACAGTCGTCGGCTCTTTTCCGAGTGCGCTACAAGAGATCTGGGGGCGAATATATTCGGAATGGGCTCCGTCATCGGGATATGAGCTAATTAAAGGGCCTGAAATTCTTTGGAATGAGCACAAAGATATCACATCGCCAAATTTTAAAAGCGAAATATGGGTGCCTATCACTAAGAAATAAAAGAGTTTGGTTGGATTAATGAGACTGAGAGCTGAATATCCTTTCACTACGAAGCTGCCGCGAAAAACATTCCGGCAGCTTCGTCAAGCTATAGGCAGGATATTTCGAAAATGTTGTAGAAGTACAATTGGTGAGTCGAATGATTTTTGGAATGTAGTAGATTTCAATTTTTATGATTCAGACGAAGATTGAATCAATGAATCCTTCTATTTTAAAGGAGTCCTTATGACGAACGAGAAGCTTTTGGACTTACTAGGCAGTTACGATATCCAACAGCCTGAGATTATTTTCTTAAGGCATAACGAGAACAGAACCTATCGTGTTAATGACAGAACGGGAAAATCATATTTACTCCGCATTCATGACCCTTTTATAGATGACATGAAAGGTCTGCAACATACATACGGCGGCATTCTTGGAGAATTGCAAATGCTTGAGAAGCTGGGAAGCTGGAGCAGCAACGAAATACAGACTCCCGTAAGAAACAATGAGGGTGAACTTATTACGATCATTGAATACGAAGGTGAACTGCTAAACTGCTCCGTCCTCACCTGGCTGGATGGAAGAGACATGAATATGAATGATGTTAACAATCTTGAACTGGTAAAAGAACTGGGATCGCAAATAGCAGAACTGCATACTTTTTTTCGGCAGTACGAACATACAGGTATGGAGATTCGACCGAGTCAAGGTAAAGCTTATAATGAACGGATGATCCGTGTGATTCATTCGGGTGTGAAAAAGAATTTATTTACGCCTTCTGATGCTAATGTCATTGAACAAACGCTGCAATTGATCAACTCCCGGTTAGATGACCGTGGCGGGGAGGCTGGCCCTGACCTTATTCATGGGGATTTGTGTATGGGTAATATCATCATCACAACCGAAGGAGAGGTGCGCTTCATCGATTTTGGCTTTTTCGGTAACGGTTATGCCTTACTTGATGTAGCCATGGGAGCTATGATGCTGCCATCCGATCGAAGAGATACTTTCCTAAAGGGTTACTACAGAGAGTACGAAAATACAGCGAATGATCTACTTCAGTTGGAAGGTTTAATGTTGGTCGCTATTATTGGATATTACGTCTTCCAGATGGAGAATGTACATGTTCATGCCTGGATGCGTGAAAGAATGCCCAAATTATGCGCTGAGTATTGTCGCCCCTTCCTCAATGGTGAAAGTATATTTTATAAAATATGAAATGGAATGTTCATGGTTGAACTAACGAGGAGTGGTAGGTTTGATAAAAATTGATTATATCCGTTTATCACCAAACGTGTTATCAAAAAAATAGTAAAATAATACTGTTAAGCGCGATGGCTGTCGATGAGCATTTATTTCGATTATATTATAACAAGGAATGAAAGGGGGAATGGTGTTGATTGAACATAGCAATCTTGAAGAATTTCAAGATCCGGTAAATTACGATCTTGAATTTGACGGTGAAATGGACAAATATCAGTTCTATCTTGAGCTTGCTAGATCGAGTCCTGGGGAAGTGTTAGAACTTGCTTGTGGTACAGGCTTAACAACGATCCCCCTCTCGAAAGCCGGTATAACAATGACCGGTGTAGATATCTCTTCAGCAATGATTGCATATGCGCGGTTGAAGGCGAAAGGGCTGACTGTTACTTTTATGGAAGGTGATGCCCGTACCTTCGAATCGGACAAGCGATTTTCGATGATTTATTTGACTGGTAATGCATTTCAGGCATTTTTAAGTGATCAAGATCAAAGCGATTTGCTCACGACCGTTCACAAACATTTACAACCTCATGGAATCTTTGCATTTGAGACCCGTAATCCGGAGGGAACGGATTTATCCGATCAAGAGGAGACAGAATGGGGATCATTTATTGATAAGGATGGAAATAACGTCAAGGTATCAGGCACACAATGTTACGATGCTGGCCAGCATATCATGCATTGGGTCACGATGCGTGATTGGGGGTATAAACGAACGACTTCCCGGATTGCTTGTCGGTTCACGGATCCGAATACGCTGCATTCTTTATTAACCCGTCACGGCTTTCGCGTCGAACATCTATATGCTGACTGGAATAAAACGCCGTTTTCTCCGTCATCTTCATCTATCATTAGCGTTTGTAGGAAATGTTAGGAGAAACGTAATGCATTGCAATAGAACTCCCCCTCAGATTGAGGGGGATTTTGTTGTTCCTAAGTTTAGCATACTTTTCGCATTAAGAATTCAATCGGTCCTCGGGACATTCGTTTTCTCCACCTATGTGAGAAGATCACACATGTATCGGATGAAGAAAGAAGTTCTGCTCAATAAATAAAAAAGAAGTCGACCCTCTCGTTGGTCGGCTTCTAATTGTTCTATTGCGCGGTCAGGATTTGTGGACCTTCAGCGGTGATGGCGATCGTATGCTCGTATTGGGCGGCGAGTTTGCGGTCCAGCGTCCGGGCGGTCCAGCCGTCCTGATCAATTGTCATGTTGTAGGTGCCTTCAGTGATCATGGGCTCGATCGTGAATACCATGCCTTCCTTGATGCGGGGGCCTTTGCCGGGCTTGCCGACATGCATATAGGTAGGCTCCTCATGCAGGTCACGACCGATGCCATGAGCGAGAAGGTCGCGCACGACGCCAAAGTTGTTCGATTCGGCATGCTGCTGGATTGCGCTCGTCACGTCTCCGAGCCGATTGCCGGGCTGTGCCTGCGCGATGCCGAGGTCAAGGCACTCCTTCGTGACGCGCATCAGCTTCTCAGCCGCCGGTGAGATCTTCCCGACCGCATAGCTCCAGGCTGAATCGCCGAGCCAGCCGTCGAGCTCCGCTACCGTGTCGATCGTCACGATATCGCCTTCCTCAAGTGGCTTATTTGTAGGGAAGCCATGTGCAATTACGTCATTGACGGAGGCACAGGTCGCATATTGATAACCATTGTAGCCCTTCGTATATGGTTTGGCGCCGTGCTTCAAAATAATATCCTCGAATATGCGCTCAATCTCGTTCGTTGTGATGCCCGGTTTGATGAGCGGGGCAATTGTGCGATGGCATTCGGCCACAACCTGGCATGCCTTGCGGATGGCTTCGATTTCATACTTGCTTTTTAAGATGACCATGTTTGTTTCAGGACTCCTTTGTAATGGCTTGTATCGCGAGCTGGGCGATTCGATCGATGTCCAGCTCGGAATTGCTCGCATAGTAGTGCAGCCCGCAGCAGCCGACCAACACGGCAAGCATAAGGTTGATGCTGTCGTCTTCACGCTGCATAGTCGATTGGAGTGGAACATACAGCCTTTCCATGAATCGTCTCTTGGCAGGGTGCCGATCTTTCTCTGGCAAGCCTGTAAAATGTTCCGCTGCCATTTTGTAGACGAGATATGCGCGGGCATCTGACTGCCACAACTGGAGTAGCGTCTTGCAATACGTTAACAACTGCCTGTCGTCAGGGTTGTCCCGGCTGATGTTCGCCCATTGAGTCAGGGTTTGCTCACATCGCTCGAAGCCGCTGCTCAGCACATCTTCTATTAGTAAATGCCGGTTGGGGTAATAATGGTATACCGTGCCATAACCGAGACCAGCCTCGCGGGCGACGTCGCGAATATCAAAGCTTCCGCCCGTACGGAAGTAGGTATGCGCGGCGAAGTCCAGGATCTGTTCTCTGCGCTGCATACGTATGAGCTCATTTTGTTCTTTGGTACGGGGGCACATGGGCGCGTTAACCTCCTTTTTTTATATAGACCTGCAAATTTGTCAATATAAAGAGTGTAACGCATGAGGCGGAGAAATGCAATTATCCGTTGGCGTTCGATGAAAACAAGTATTAGACTGAATAATAAAGTGCTTACCGGGTAAGACAATCCTGAGATACGAATTTGCATTGAATCGCTTCGTCAGCAGCAAGTTCAAGAGCCGACACCGAAACAAATTAAGCGGGAGATGGATGAAAACAACAAGGACGCCATCATTGCGTCGTTAAAACGAAAGATGAAGAAGCTCGAAGAAGAAAATAAAAAGTTGCGAGAACAACTTAAGTTTTCCTATGCGGAGGTCTATCAATGGATTTGAGGGAATGACTGTTAGCTTATCCAGCTTACGGGCAGCTTAATTTAAGATCATACTCGGTGAACTGTATCATAAATAGGGGCAAGTTTAACCCTTGAAACCAGTGAGCTAGGATCAATTTCGTTTCGAGTTAATGTGAATAATATCCATTATTTTTAAATATGCGACAAAAATTGCATTTGAAGAAATATTATTGTATGATTTGGTGTGTTAAAAATTGGAAAATTTAATCGTCATTGTGTGGACAGTACGGATACTACTTCAGCAGTTAATTATGGCGTAACCAAAGTTTCTTATACTTATTAACTAAGGAGAAGCAGCCTTGCGTAAGAAGAAATATGTTAGCATAGCCTCAATTACATTGATTGTGATTATGGTCGTTCTATTCTTCAGTATGAAAAATGTTCTTTTCGACGGCTCTTCTAACAAATCAGAGGAACAGGCCGTCACAACAACCAGTGAGATGATTAACGAGACAGAGAAACCAGCTGCCACAATAACGAATAAGGGAACCAATGAAAAGAAGAGCGTAACCGCGATGGAGGCACTGCGCCTTGGGTACTCAGAGGCGAATAAGCTTACGGAAGAAGAGCCATTACTTATTAACATAACAAGCACGGATGACACTTCTGTTTCCCAGGAACGAACCGATGGTTCGGATGGAACAAGAGATGCTTGGAATCCCGAATTTGGCAGCAAGAAAGGGAATGTTTTTATTTATATCAAGATCGATAATGGAATGGCCATTAAGACTGATGTGAAAAAGCACGATAAGAATTTACTTGTAAAAGGACAGTATGCGATATCTGATATTCAAATCGATTCTTCCGATGCAGTTAAACAAGCTGTTGAGAGACTGGGGATGAAACCAGGAAATCCTGCTATAGCAGATGACTGGATCAAGGGGTATCATTTTACTATCAGCAGGTATAATACTGATCCTAACTCCTCCAAAACACGTCTGCTGCTAAGAGTTATGGGTATCTCGCCGAATTCTCCTAATCGTGAGAATGACAGTTTGAGAATGAGCGCTTTCTTTGATGTCAAAACAGGCGAATTGATGAGCGCTACCGAGATGACAGGCTTCGACAAGGATGGGAATACCATGTGGAAGAATATTGAGCTTAAATACTGATGACGGCATAAATAAATGAAGAAGGAAGATATTTTCGTAAAAATACAACATATTACCAAATAAAGAGTTATTATTGATGGAACTTACCGTGCGTTACTGCTCATGAGCAGACGCATGGTAAGTTTGTTTTTGTGTAAAGGCGTTATTACTGTCTACTTGGTAAAGTCTATACGCATCACTCAAGTTTATTGAACTGGAAATATCCATTCTTCGAGGTGATGTATATGCTGAGTATATTCTTTAGTCCCCTGAACGGCGGTTAGGGCAATTGGAACCTAGCGGATCAAAGAAAGAGCATCCTGCAAAGGATGACCCAAAAACTTACCGTTACAAACAGCGCGGTGAACTGTATCACAAGTTGTGGTAAAGTAGATTGTTGGGTTGAGCTAAGAGCAGCAATGTTAAAAATTGCAGATTGTTGTTTATAGATTGCTAAGTGAGGATTGAAAGGCTGGAAGATCGATGAATAAAGGGATGCAGGCGATTCGCAAAGCTAATAATTTTGAGCGATCCTAATAAAAGATGAGGTATATGTGATGCCAAAAAACGATAATATGCTGGCAATCCTATGGATGCTGAATTCGGGTGTTAAAATGACCGCAAAACAAATATCCGAAAAGTTAGAAATAAATATAAGGACAGTCTATCGGTATATTGATGCGCTAAGTGCCAGTGGAGTGCCTATAATATCCGACACTGGTCATAATGGCGGGTATAGCTTACTGAATAATTTTATCAGAGCACCTCTGCTATTTGATATTGAAGAAAAAAAAGCACTTCTTCATGCTGCTGTTTTTGCAAAAGAAGCCGGATACCCTTTGAGTGAGGCATTAGGTAATGCGACATCCAAATTGAAAATGTATTCGAATCAGGAACAGGAAAGTGTTCTCAGCCGTCATTTAGCCGGATTTGAAGTTATAAACCGTAGGGGAGACCCTTCTATTCAGCCAGTATTAGCGGAATTGGAGCAAGCTGTAGCAAACGAATTCTCTGTAGAAATTGATTATCACACACGCCGTGATGATCAACCCAAGACTAGGGTGATAGATCCCTATGGAATGGTTTACTGGAACAATAAATGGTATATTGTTGCATTTTGCCATCTGAGAAATGAGATCCGCAGCTTTCGGGTAGAACGGATTTTACAAATCAAGCGTACTCAAAACATATTTAAACGTTCCGAAGCTTTTTTGGCTCGGGAATTTTTTTTGCGAAATCTATTACCTGATTTAGTCGGCAAGGACGGGTTGATTGCTTTAATTATCGAAGGTAGATCAGAGGCGTTGGATGACTTATGCCTGCATTGGTTTTTGGGGCATCATCTGAAAGAGCGTACATCAAATCAAGCAATCTTTTTACTTGAGGAAAAATCAATTCATACCTATGTTCCTAATTTTCTCTTATCCTACGGGAAATCCATTCAAGTAATCGAACCACAGAGTTTGAAGGAAAAACTTGTTGGTGTTGTGTCGGAGTTAATGGAATATTATCAACTTTAATAACTTCACTGACAGCGGATGTCAGTGAAGTCATTTTATAATGACGATAATCATTGATTACCGATGGTTGGTATCACTAGATGAATTGTAAAATAAGGAGAACTTGCAAATGAATAATACGGTATATCTTTATGTGTTTGACACAATGGCAGACTGGGAAATAGGCTACGTAACTGCCGAACTGAAATCGGGAAGATATTATAAAAAGGGGCTGGTCCCGTCAAAAATAGTTACCGTGGGAATTGATAAGACTCCAGTAACTACAATGGGCGGATTGAAAATACTGCCTGACATCAAATTGGATGAGTGCAGCATTGAAAGATCAGATCTATTGATTTTACCCGGTGGAGATACATGGACAGAAACCATTCACCACCCCCTCTTAAAAATCGCTGAAAGGTGTTTAAGGGAAGGTATATGGGTTGCAGCGATTTGTGGTGCTACAATGGGACTTGCCCAGACAGGATTGCTGAATTCACGTGGGCATACAAGCAATGATCTGGAATACCTTAAAATGATCTGTCCCACTTATACAGGAGAAAAGTATTACAAAATGGAGTCTGCTGTAACGGATGGAAAACTGATCACAGCATCTGGAATAGCTCCGTTGGAATTTTCTGCACACATCTTGAAAGCTTTGGATGTGTTTTCTCCAAAAACATTAGACGCCTGGTATAGCCTTAATAAGACTAATGATTCTAAATATTACTATGAGTTGATGAATTCAATACAATGAAGGTATCAGCATTTAAGGAAAAGTGAAAGTGTGTTGTATATATGGATATGGACAAGATGCCACATGAGTAACAATGCGACTTAAAATATTCCTTCCATAGGAATCCTAATGGAGTACGATAGTTAAGCATAAAGGGTTCCACATATTAGTCATGTATAATATGTGGAACCCTTTATTATATCTGACTTTCCTAAATCTAGATCTTGATTAATTGAAAAAACAAAGTTGTAGACTGCACGCTGGCATTAAGTTGTTTAAGAATACATTTGGATAAAGTGGGAGATATTACTGAAAACTTCTCCAGATGGGCGGTTATTATGAAAAAAATACTGATATCATTTTTGGTGATACTTATTTTTTCCACTGTTACAGTAGAGGCTGCGCCTGAATACGCAAAATGGGGCAAAATTGCAGTAGAGGAAACACAAAAACGATACAATGCAGTCATAATTGATTATAAGCACATTGGTCGTACTGAACTAACACCTAAAAAGTCTGAAGAGAAATTCAAACTATGGATTAGAAGCAAAGCAGGTAACGAGTTTGGGGTTTTTGTATCAATCCAATTTGACCCATCAACTGATACAATCCAATCGATTCAGTTTTCTGAAACTAATCGTTAGATTTAATAAATCTCGCTATTTACGCTAATGGGGCACGATAGCACAATGACAACAGGCTGCCGAGATCATAGGCAGCCTGTTCAGCTATTCCAGCTAATAGCTTGTCAATATTTAATTATTAATGGCCGATTCCTGAAGTGGTATACTTAAAAAAAGATATGACAAATAACCGTCCCCTTCGGCACAGGAATATATTTCATCTTTTTCTATTTCATGCTGCTCATTCTAGACGAAATGCTTCTTTTGAAGTTAAGATGGCAAAAATCCAGTGGATGAGTTTGTTTACACAAGCAATTACCGCTACTTTGAACAGCTTTCCTTCCGCACGCTTTTTATCGTAGTAAGCTCTTAATTTCTTGTTTCTATTACTACGAATACCACAGCGCACAGCTTGATACAGGGCTGTACGAAGCCTTCTCGAGCCATGTTTCGTGATTCGATTTTGGGTTGCCACAAACTTACCTGAAGCAAATACACTGGGATCAACACCAGCAAAGGCCACCAGCTTCTTTGCGTGATCGAACCGATCGATTTCTCCAATCTCAGCCAAAATTGTTGCAGCAATTTTCGTGCCGATACCGGGTATCGATTGGATTAAATCATATTCAAGTAACTCTTCAGCCAGGGTCTCTATCGATTTATCAAGGTCTGATAGATGGTCCTGGTATTGAAGAAGTAATTTGATGAGCAGCTGCATGGAGATCAAATGACTTGGAAAAGCCGTCTCCTTAAAGGGATTTCGCCTTGCTGCAGCCGCTAGGATTTGAGCGCGTTCCAAACACCATGAGACGGATCTTCCGCGTCCAGTAAGACGTTGGATTGTTGTTGTAATCTCTTCCACAGTCATACCCAGGACTTCTTTAGACGTCGGGTGTAAGGCTAGAAATCGAAGTGAAACTTTCGAATAAAGGTCACCAAACACGCCATGGTATTCGGGAAAAACTTGATCCAGAATGGCCTGGAATTGTAGTTTTGCTTGAACATACATACCCGTTAGGGATTCATACTGTCGTGTTAGATAGCGTAAATTCATGAGATGCTGACCCCGTTTTTTGATGGGTTCAAACTCTTCTTTATAGAACAGTGCCCCAAGTTGATAGGCATCAGCAGCATCCGTCTTGACCCGTCTTAAATTAGTTTTTTTGGCCTCATATGAGATTAACGGATTAATGACGATGTATAGATACTGGTGCTCATCCAGAAACTGAACAACAGGGCTATGATAATGACCTGTTGCCTCCATTACAATGCAAGGGCTCACCCCAGCAGCTGATTCCACTGCTCTAACATAATTAAGAAAAGACGATAATCCCTCTAGATCATGATTAAATTTAAAGATCTTCCCATGAGGTACTCCACGGTCTAAAAAAGCTTGTGCATGGCTCTCTCCCTTGGACACATCCAAACCAATGACTGGATTCATGACATCACTCCTGTAGTATTTTCACCGGCAACCCCTAACCTTCTTGTCTTCCACACTATCGCATGTGATACGGGATCAACGTCCCAACCAGCCTAACCATGGTTGAACAAGTAGGGGGGATGAACAGAATAGCTCTCGGGATCCAAGTCCCACGGGCAGAAACGTTCGATCCCCGGCTACCGCTATCTTACGACCATACAAAAAAAAGGTCGACCAGAAAGATCTGGTGACCTCATAATACGAACGGGCAGAATAACGTGATGTAGGTGTGTACTTTAAATGAGAAGAGTAATAGAGGTGGATTAAAGATAGGACTTTATTTTCCAGTCCAAGACTGCCGCTGGTTTTATAAGGCGCCATTCTAAAAACCCTATTTGCCTCGGTCATTACCTCCTCAATATCAGCAGGGACCACGATCTTTGAGAATTTCCATCGTATGACTAGTTTAACCTCTAATTGAACTATCTTAATCCCAGGATGAAATCCCTCCAAAATGCTGTGAAATAACAGCATTTTATAAACTAGAACTAAGGACAGCTTACCAAAAAGGACTAAAATTACTACTTTGTTCTATAATTTCAACATATGAAAAATTCACAATAGAAAAATCAAAACCTATTCCTCACCCTAGCTACAATCCACTAATTCCATAAGTTCTACACCCCCACAAACAAAACCATGAAAAAGGATACCTAACACCAACCTCTATGTTTACACAAGCTTTTTTCCTATTTTTATTGCTAGTTCCATAGCTTGTAGGGCATGGTCTAACTCGATTATGGATGAAGTACCATCCTCTAAGCATTGGAGAGCATGCGTAATACTCTTTTCAAAAGGATTAGCTTGTTCTATCAATAGTTGCTGTTTACCTGCAGAGGTATATTCAATTAATGATCCTTCAACCTTTCCGTTCATGTCGTCACTTTCTTGATAGACAAGCTTTCCTTGTTCAAAATAAGCTTCATACCCTACGGAAAAAGGATAACCAGCTGGCATTTGTGAGGATACAACGATCTCTGCGGAGACATTCGTTTTCTGAAAATGGGTACGTACTAAAGCTTGTTCATTTCGTCCACCATCGGTTCCCCACACAGAGTATTCTTCTAAAGATCCAAGCAGCCAGGTTACAAAATCAAGTTCGTGAATCATCAGATTTGTGGAGATAGAATGAAGTCCGAGATCCCCCCAGAGAGGAGACGTTTCTCTTTTTAAGGTGAAGGCTAAAAGCTTTCCATATTTCTCATTAGAAGTGGTTTCGTATAAATATTTGTACGCAGGATCAAATTTAATAAATTGGTTCACGAGAATTCGTCTGCCATACAATTGTTCTGCTTCCTTCATCGCAAGGGCATCTTCAATGGTAAAGCATACGGGAGTTTCACAGAATACATGTTTTCCATGCTTAAGCGCCTCAACGGCAAACTGTCTATGTAAAGTTACGGGCAGACAGATATCGATCACATCAATTGTGGTATCAAGCATGATATCCTCTATATTTGTGGTAATCTCAACGCCTAACGCTTGTTTTAAATTTTGCAGCTTAGCTTCATTTCTACCATAAACAATAACTTTGTCTACACGCTCATTTTTCGTCAATAATTCTGCATGATAAGCTCCGAACCCTGTTCCTAAAACGGCAATTTTCATATGTTTCAGCTCCCTTTATGTAATGAACTAATCATAACCTCTTATTGTTGACAACATCATGGCAAGAATTTTGAAGTATACTTGATAAAAAAGAAAAGCTCGGAGGTTCCCATGCGCTTGCATCGTTTGATTGCTATTTTATTATTAGTGGAGTCGAGAGGGAAAATGAAGGCCAATGAACTAGCTCAAGCCTTGGAGACTTCTGTACGTTCAATCTATAGAGATATTGATGTACTAGCTGAAGCTGGAATTCCTTTGTTGTCTATGTCGGGGCCGAATGGTGGTATCTCTTTAATGGAGGGATATACAGTTAACCTGAAGCAGTTACATGGTGAAGATGTAATCAATCTATATTTAACAGGTATGGGCATCTATTCTGGGGGACATTCTGAATCTGGTCTTAAGCTGAAGACGACGCTGTTGAAATTAGAAAAAACATTGCCCGCATCCTATCAACCTGACATTCAGAAAGCGCAAAAGCGCTTTTATTTCGATGACACACCATGGTGGACAGAACGAATAGAAATCCCCTGTCTGGAATCTATCCGGACAGCCGTTTGGCGATCTCAGAAACTACAGGTTAAGTACCAAAAGGTTAACGGAGAAGTATCGTGCAGGAAATTACAGCCCTATGGTCTTGTGGTGAAAAAAGAGGAATGGTATCTTATAGCCTACTGTGAAGAAGCTAATCAAATCCGAACGTTTAAATGTGAGCGAATTGTCTCTACGCAGCTTGTGGAAGAAGAGTACTCTATACCTATGGATTTTTCATTAGAAGAGCACTGGAAGCAGCAGGGACAGGTTTTTAAGCAAGCGTGTAAAGAAGAAGAGGTCTATCCTGTTGTGATCAGAGCTGATAAGAGAACAATGTCTTCTTTATCTCAGCTAGAGATCATGGAAATGAGAGAAGAAGGGGATGCATTCATTTTAAAGGTGAATATGTTTGGTTATGAAAGTGCATGTGCTAATGTCTGGTGCATAATGGGTCATTCCGAAATCATGGAGCCCTTAGAGCTAAGGCAATATGTAAAAGGCCAGCTGAGTTTTCTTCAGGGAATATATGATTAACCGTTTTTTCTATGTAAAAGAGACCGTAGCTATTGCATATTCTGCAAAGATACGGTCCCTCTTTTCTGATAAAAGAATTAATTCATATAATTGGTTTACATAATAATGATTATGTTAACCGAGATAAGGATGATCCAATAAACAACGTATTGAATTGGAAAATCATCCTTTTATTGCTCTATTTTTAATACCAAGTGTTAATTTCTCTCTGGCAACAAGTCTTTTGTGCGCTACGAGAAGAAAAGGAAGACCAAAAGCTGTTGTTAAAGCCAACGGCACAAAGATCGCAAGGCCATTCTGAGCGCCATAATGGTCTAACAACACCCCACCGAAGATAGGTGCCATAACACTCCCTAAATTATTAAAGCCAATCGTACCAAAGTACGTCCCTTTCATTTCAGGTTTGGCAATCCGATCGATTAACATATCCATCATCGTAAAGAGTAAGACTTCCCCTATAGTGAACAGAACTACACTGATCATTAGTAGAGCCACACCACCAGCAAGCCCCACTAAGAGAAGACTAAGTGCAACGCAGATATTCCCAAGTATTAAAGGGACAATCGGTGGAAATTTACTTGCCGTACGTACAATGGGATACTGCACTACTAACACGGTTATAGCATTCAGTGAAAGCATATAGGAGAACAATTGCCCCCCATTGGTGAAATGCGTGTTCATCGCTAAATATTGAGCCATTGTTGAGCCGAAGTGACCGTATCCTAACACACAAAAGATTGTACCCAGCAATACTGGCAGGAACACACGGTCTTTTCCTGTGATTGTCAAAGCTTCGAGTAAACGTGGTGCTTGAGCTTGTGTACGGGCGGGCATGCTTGAACGATGTGCCTTAAATTGCATGAATAATACAATTCCGTATGCAACATATACGATTCCGGCGATTAGAAAAGGAAAAGTTGATTCCGCAGAGCCGAGCTGTAGCCCAATGATCGGACCAAATACTACACCAAGATTAATTGCTGCATATCTAAGATTAAAGACAAGCAGCTTGCTCTCGGGTGGTGTAATATCGGACAAAAGTGCCCGTGAAGTAGGCTCGAATACTGATCGACATAAGCCATTTAGGGTGTTTACCAAGAAAAATACCCATAGATGCTGAGCCACTGAGAATCCGAAGAAGACGGCTGCCCAGCCAAATACCGAGATTAACATCACGATTTTGCGGCCAACAATATCAGAAATATAACCGCCATAGAAACTAGCCAATACGCCTGCCAGCGAGCTAACCGCGACCGTAATCCCTGTTTGTGTCGGGGAAGCTCCGAGAACTTGGGTCAGATAGATGGATAAGAATGGGATGCTCATCGAGGTCACCAGACGTCCGAACATAGTGCCGATGATAATTGTCCAGGCTAGAGGGTGAATGTGCCTTAGATGCTGTTTCATAATGATTACGATCTCCTAGTCTTATTGCTCTAATATTGTTGCTGCATATTCATTGTTGATTTATGTATAATTATAATGATAAAAGGGGGAAGGAAAAGTGTAAGAAATACATTGACCGTTTCACCTTTAAAGGAGTGAACCATTTGGACCAGATAAGTAATCATTTTTTATGTTTAGCAGCAAGCGTTACTAGTTCGTTCAAAGTGAATGAACCTGTTCCTGTGACGATAGATTTATTGGCTTCGATCCTAATTTGCACTCCACGCAATGTTAAATTCGTTCTGCGGAAACTGGAAGAGCAGGAATATATTCTATGGCAGCCGGGGAGAGGCAGGGGGCATATCTCTCAACTTACTTTTTTAAAAAGTATTGATGAGGTGTTCGAGGATAGCTTTCAGGAGTTAGTCAGTAAAGGCAAGATAAAAGAAGCTATCGAATTAATGAGCAGCGATCAGGTGACCGGACCCTTAAAGGAACGATTGTTAACGATGTTAAATAAACAGATGGGTTTTCGTAGTGAAGCAGAGTCAACCTCAGGGCTGGACGTCCTGCGGATTACCCGTAACCGGCATAAGGAAGTACTGGACCCTGCTTATGTATACACCGCTTTTGAATCCTATTTGCTGGGTCAGATCTATAGCACACTAGTTACTTATGACGCAACGACCGATGCCTTTCTTCCTGGTTTGGCCCATATGTGGGAAGCTAATGAGGAGCATACAAGTTATATTTTTTACCTCCGCAAGGGGGTACGCTTTCATCACGGAAGAATTATGACCTCGAGAGATGTAAAAGAGACGCTACAACGGCTTATTGACTTGAATAGCCCTGCGGTGAACCTTTATAAGGATATCGAACGAGTAGAGGTTGAAGGAGATCATCGAATCCGGTTTGATCTGTCTCGTCCAAATCTCTTTTTTCTGCATCTGTTTAGTTGCATTCACATGTCCATACTCCCATACGATATAGACATCACTAGTGAAGTGATCGGTACAGGTCCTTACCGTTTAATGGATCTGAATGAGGATGTATTGGTGCTCGCAGCTTTTGATTTTTATTTCGGAATTCGGCCGCTCCTGGATCGTGTTGAGATTTGGTATTTGCCAAAAGAGGCTTCTAATGAACGCCAATACCAGCTGCCAGATCCTGAACATGGAGAACTTTTACCTGATATCATCAGCAATCACAGTATAGATTACCCGGCCTTAGGCTGTAGATATATTCTGTTTAATTTTCATAGAGAGGGAATTCATCAGCAGCTATGGTTTCGTCAAGTGATCCGTATCCTTTACAGTCGAACGGCTTTAATAAAAGAGTTGGGTGGCAATCGTATCACTCCAGCAGATAGCTTTTTGCCATGGGAGAGCAGTAAGAGAGAGCTTGTAGATCCAACTTTGGAACATGCCCGAGCGCTTTTAGCGGAAAATGGGTATCAGGGAGAAGTCATTACTTTAGCAACTAAGGATAAAAAAGAAGAACGAGAAGAAGCGTTATGGCTCCAAACACGCGCTGCCTCCGTTGGTTTGCAAATTAAATTATACTTTTTCAATGAGTTTAAAGCAGATCATATACAGACAACAGCCGAGATCCAGCTTGCTGAAGAGGTTTTAGAAGACGATTGGCAATGGGGAATGATTAACTACTTTAATAATAAATCTAATTATTTATTTTCTTTGCTTAGAGAGGACCAGATTTCATTGTTTTCAAAGGTGTTAGGTCCTTTCACAGAATCTCCAAAGGATGAACGGGTGAAGCTGCTGAATCAAACGGAGGGAATTTTACGAGACAATTATTGGGTGCTGCATGGCTGTCATATGAATAAAAAAGCTCAGCTAAATCAAAGCTTGTTTGGTCTGCACACCGGTTCCTTCGGGTTTTTGGACATCTCCAAGTTATGGATTAAAAATAGGCTTTAAGGTTTTCTTTTGTTATACTTTCCAGGGAGGCTGTATCGATAGAATCGAATGGTGCTCTAGTTGGATCAGATTTATGAATAGTAATTTAATTGTAGCCATGGAGGTGAACTCGTTGGATTTTACTCAGATCCGTATGGACCGAGACAAAAGAACGGTCGATACTTGACTCTTTTTTTGCCATTCGGACCTGTTTAGCGGATAAGCTAAGCGGTCTTTTTATTTGTTTAAAATAAGGTGAAAAAAGGGGAGACTTACATGCGTTTTCTATTCGTGGGTGCAGGAGCTATTGGTGGTTATTTTGGAGGGCGTCTAGTTCAAAAAGGGGAAGATGTAACTTTTCTAGTCCGTTCTACTAAACAAAAGCAGTTAGAAGATGAGGGTCTGGCAATAAAAAGTGTGCATGGTGACTTTCAGACTCCCGTTCGTACGATTACATACGGGGAGAAGGCAGAGCCTTTTGACTGTATTATTATTGCAGTGAAGGCCTATCATTTGCCTCAGGTGATGATGGATCTAACCCCTTTCGTCGGTGAACATACTATGATTCTCCCGCTCCTTAATGGGTATAAACATTTTGGTATTTTGCAGCAGCATTTTGGAGCAGAAAAGGTATTGGGTGGTCTTTGTTATATCGAAACAACGTTAGATTCGAATGGAGCTATCATACAAAGTAGTTCTTTCCATAGTATTGTGTTTGGTGAATGGGCGGGTGGGGAGTCAGAACGGATGCAGAAACTTCTCAGCCATTTGGATAAAGCAGGATTCACTGTGATATTAAGTTCTGATATTCAACGCGAAGTGTGGCAGAAATATATATTCGTAGCTAGTTTAAGCGGGATTACAACTTTAATGGATAGCTCGGTTGGACCTATTTTAGCCTCACCTACAGCTCGTGCTATTTATGAGCAGCTTCTGAATGAGATCGTGAGGATAGCGCAAAGTGCAGGTATGCCTGTTGGACCAGATATGGTGTCGGTCACGATGCAAAAGATGGATTCGGTCCTGCCCGAATTCACCTCCTCTATGCATAGGGATATGCTTAAACATCTGCCAGTGGAAGCTGAGCATCTGCATGGTGCACTTTTGGCGATGGCTGTACCTGGTCAAGTTGCGTATCCCATTCTCGAAACCGCATATGCCCGTTTGAAAGTTTACGAAAGCGTTAATGATATGAGATGATCTCTATAAAATGACTGTAAGGAGCTGGACGATTATGAAGGAACTGAATCAAAAGATAATGACTTTTCTAATGTTCGAAGGGAAGGCTGAAGAAGCTATGAATTTCTATACTTCTTTATTTGATCACTCCGAAATCATCAGTATTAAACGTTATGGAGCAAATGAAGCAGGCCCTGAAGGGAGTGTCATGCAGGCTACTTTTTCATTACATGGACAAGTTTTTATGTGTATAGATAGCTACGTGAAGCATGGATTCACCTTTACTCCAGCGGTATCCTTATATGTGAATTGTGAAAGTGAAGCTGAAATTGACCGCGTTTATGAAGCATTATCCCAGGGTGGACAGGTGCTCATGCCACTAGGTGAATATCCATTCAGTTCGAAATTTGGCTGGGTGGCGGATCAATTTGGCGTGTCTTGGCAATTAAATCTTCTGGGGAATGTGTAAACGATTGATGTGTTGCACAGACAGATAATACGCTGTATCACAAGGGGCCGAGGTCGACTATAAATGACGAACTCGGCCCCTTAGTGTCAGGCAGCGGAAAGGTCTGAGGACTCTTCTGATTTTAACTCACGATTGAAGCCCGCTTATGACTAATGTTGAAATTCTCTCGGCGACTTCTTGTTGATTTATAGTATTATTTCCTGTTACCCATTGATAGACACCCTCATGGATCATTTGTGCGATGATCGGTACATAAAAGCTTTTCACGTTATCTGGGTAGAGATCTCCTAAAGCGCTAGATAAGTGAACCTTCAGCTCATTTATAATCTTCTCTTTCAATTGAGGGACAACCATCCCTATATAACTGCTGCGGCAACTTAAAAACTAAATCTTATTTGATTAGCAAGTCGCTTTAATGGCGGCTTGTTATCTATTTTCGAATACTTGTCTCCCATTAGAGTAAAGGAGGAATGTAGGGTGTCCTTTAATCCATATCAAGTATGTCCAGTGTTTGAAAGTGAAAGGTTCGTATATAGACTGGTTCAAGAATTAGATGCTGCTGATTTATTAGAATGCTATTCAGATGCTGATTCCATTCCGTTGTTCAATAGCGATAACTGTAATAACGATTTTAACTTTCAAACGATAGAAGAGATGAATCGGTGTATTCGATTTTGGCTGGATGAATATGAAGGACATGGTTACATTCGCTTTAGTATCGTAGAGAAGAATAGTGGTAAGGCTGTTGGCACTATTGAATTTTTTGCGAGAAATGAGGGCGTTGAAGGGGTAGGAGTAGTTGGTGTCCTAAGAATCGATCTGATCTCAAGGCTGGAGAATGAAGGTAACCTTAATGAGATCCTCTCTTTGATTGAGAAGGAGTTCTATGATTGTTTTGGGGTTGATGCGATGATTACGAAGGCGATTCCTAGCGCTGAGAAAAGAGTTATAGCACTATTAAATAGTGGTTATGCAAAAATTGAGGGCGATACGCTGGTGTCATTCAACGACTATTATATGATCTCGAGGGTTTCCGGTTAGGAGTCGAATCTAAAAGTACATAACTGAAAAGAGGAAGTGAACCTGAAAGGGTTTACGTCCTCTTTTTGGAAGATTGGACTTAATTACATTGCTGAACAACGGTTGTGCTTTCATTAGTAATCGTGACTTTGGAATGACCTGATAAATATTCGGTATAACCGCACACGGTTTGTTCTTTAGACTGTCCGTTAGATTTGGTGTATCGAAGATATATAGCACCTTCACCATTTAGACTCAATTTTGGTTTGAATTTTTTCTTTTGTCCTGCTTTTATTGGACTTGTATACGATTTCTTTGAATCCGAACGAATTAATCCTACTTCGATAGAGCTAATATCAACATCAGATTGATTATCTACGATGACTGAGAAGCTTTTAAACGGACTCAGAAGATTTGATATCGTCCCTACGCCAAGAACAACTCCACAAGCAATCAGAAATATCGTAATCCCTATAAAAAATCGTTTTCTCATCTTTTGTCCCCCTATATAAGTAAGACAGGGTTTACTTAAAAAATGTTACATCAAGGAGAAGTTATTTATAACAATTAATTACCAAATGTAGCGTGGACATGCATGTTATTATAAATATATTCCATATTAATGATTTGAAAAGGGGTTTTGCATTGACTACTATTCGTCATTTTGAACAAGGTGACATGCCATTACTTGGGGAACTTTATAACTCGGTATCTACAAAGGGGAATGTTGTTTTTTGGTGGGTTGGTAATGAGGAAAATTGGGAAAATGTATATTGCGCTTTCGAGGACGGTAAAATGGTGGCCAAAGGCCAAGTGAGCATCATCAATATTGTGCCGCCCGACCGTTCCAAGGATAGCAGACATTCGATCTACCTGAACTTAAAAACAATACCAGAACGTGAAAGTGATTTTGATTTATTAGAAAAAGTGTATCAGTCACTCTTATTAAGAGCCCTTGAATTAAAAGAAACTTTATCAAAGGATTACAAAACCACTCTTTGTATAGGGAACGATTCGGCAGAGGTCTTGAATACTCAATTTTTCGAAAAAGTGAAGGGCTTCTCTCATTATAATAGCTTATTTAAGATGAAACACAATCTAAGTGATGGTTTGTCCGAACCCACTCTGGCTAAGGAACTTGAATTCGCAACCTGGAATATGGAGACGCCTGAAGAAGACGAGCATTATTTGGAATTAGAAGCTGAGATTTGGCCGGAAACTCCGCTAGGGAAAGAACGGTTAGCTGAATTCAAACAAAATCCGCTCTGGACATCACTTGTTGTTCGAGAAGGGGAGAAGGTTGCGGGTAGCTTAATGGTCTGGCAGGAAGAGAAGGGCGGCTATATCGAAAATGTATTTGTACTTGAACCATGGAGAAGATCCGGAATTGCTAAGTACATGCTTTTTCAAGCATTGAGCTATTTTAGAACCCACGGACTGGAAGAGGCATGCCTGATGGTGCTTACGGAAAATGATTCAGCATTACGGCTATATGAATCAGTGGGATTTATTCTAACAAATGAGGAAAGAAGATATCGGATTGAGCTATAAAAGTTATTGGAGTGAAGGATTACCAAGCAAGTGCGATAGCTTTTTTGTCGAGCCTAGGTTCGAGGTTAAGGTCGCACTTTATTTGGTAACCCTTTCTGTGAATCAACTGCTAAATGCTTTCATGCCTTTTGCTTTCCATCACATTTCTTACATACGTTAAGCTTTTCACCTGAAATGCCTTTCCCGAAGTACAGCAGCTTAATACGTGTGCTGCCACAGATCGGACATGTTCCTCTGGCCCGGGATGGAATGCGCCAAAGTGCTTTGCCGCGTTTGTTTTTAGACATGATTTGACCCCACCTTTACTCTGGATACTCCATCTTATGACCAAGAGGAACTTAAAGTTCGAAGAGCGAAAAGAATAGAAAATGGGATGAAAAAGGTCCAAAAAACACCTTTAAAAAACAGCGTATAACTTAAATTATACGCTGTTTTGATTTTAAGGCGTTTTTTTAGGGGGAATGGGGCACTTGGACGAGTAAAACAGGTGGATTTTAAAGGGATATTTTATAAATAACGGATGTCGATATCTTTGAATCTTCCCGCTGACATTTTAGCCATTCTGAATTGCAGGGAACCTTGCTTATAAGTGCCTCTGCTCTGATCTGGAATGACGGGAACTGGCAGCTGAATAATCTCGCTATGATCTTTTCCTAAACCTGTTAATTTAATTTGTGTGCGATTGATTTGTGCCCATATACTTTCGGGGTGGATTCCGCTCGGAATACGAATTTTGGTAATCAGGTGATTATGAGTGTCGATATGCTCAAAGCTTAAACTTGAGGTTTCGTTCATAAATGAAGAGGAGGTCGCTGCAGTTGCTTCTCGGATGACTTTTTCGACATACCCGTCAATTTGGTTAGGATCCAACTTCCACTGCTCTTCAAGAGCTTTCAAGGATAACTTTTTCTTAAAAAAAGGATCTTCATTCATCCAATCTAAAGGGTTCGTCTTATTGGGACTCATAGCTCTGCGCCTCCTACGGTTTTTATCCATTGTATGGGCGTTTGACTTATTCAGTGACATCTGGGCGAATATCTACATAGAATAGCTTATCATTCCGAAAGGAGGAGTGGTTTGGTGGTTTCAATCATCGGCAATATTAAAATCAATAGCGTAGGCCCCAGCTCCACAGTCTTAGTAGGAAATACGGCATCCGTTATCCTGAGCAGCAACTCTAAAATTTATGCCGGTGCCAACTCCTTCTCCATAGGTGACTCCATAGGTACGAATATAACGAATAATGCGGCCAGCAGTACAAATACGATGGATTCAGATGTGGTGGATCAAGTATCACCTCCTTAAGGGTGGGGTTTAAATGAACATTACGGTATATCAATGCATATCGATCTATAATCTAAAAATCGGTACTATCTCTAATTCCTCGGTTCTTCAGATTGGTACATCGGGACGAATCAATACTTTGTCTCATAATTATGAGACCTCTGGAGCTCCATCATCGCCTCCAACACCTCCAGCGGAAAAAATGGATTCACCCCTTGTGTCCTTACCGCCAGCGGCAGAACTATATGCACAACTGAATTAGGCTCTTTGTCCCCGCATACAATAAACCATAGGAGGGGGTTGTATGCATCCGTATTATGCTCAACAGGTTTTTAATACACTAAGATTGCAAGCGGAGAAGATTCAACAGCTAGAGAAGCAGCTTCGAGATTTGCAAGGCGATGTAGACAGCATAAAGAACAATAAATCTGCAAGTATAGGACCTATTAATTATCATTTTGAACAATTAAAAATCGAAAAGCTGGAAGGCACTTTAAATATAGGCATTACACCGAATGAGGGGAACAATCTGGATGAAGCGATGATCAACGGTAAACCTATTGGAGAGCAGGAGGTAGGTACAACTGCCTTATCGGATCAGATTCGCCCACAGATTCTGAAGTATGTGCAAGAAGAGGTTCCCTCGCAATTTTCACGTTTAGAAAAAGAGAAGAATTTAAGCATTGATGAGCAATATATCCAAATGGTGACTCAGGATCTGCTGAATCAGATGGATGGACGGATTAACGAGTATGTAAGCCAACTCCCTGCCACAGAAGAAGGGCGTGGATACACTGATGAGGAATGCGCTTCTATTGTAGAGCAAATGAAACGAGATATCGTTATGGCAGTAGAGCGGCATTTGGAAATAAATATAACCGGAAGGCGGGAGACGAATGAAGATAACGGTGATCAATAGAGATATTAGTGTCAATGCAGTGAAAGTCGTTTCGATATCGGGTTCATCAGTATTTTTAGTAGGGGATACTCAATCCATTCATTGCTCCTCGGCGTTTGACAGCGTAATAGAATATACTCAGAGCGCTCCAGATCAAGTCAAAAAAGGCAGTTAACCTATGCACACCTCACGCATACAAGATGTCTATATCAACAATCTGTCTGACAGTTCTATATTTATATGTGGATCTGTAGGCCGGGTTCAATCTAAATTCCTGGGAAGCAAGGAGAATTACCTTTTTAACATAAAGGAGATTAATAATCGCACGAAAGATACTACACTCATAGACATTCCTATCCCTGTATGGACAAACCAAGGGAATGAAGTGGATGAATTTGTGATATTAAAGGATTCCGCGGAATCAACAATTAATATACAATATATCAAAATTCTGTCGATTGGGTCTGGCACGACCTTCCAGATTGGAAACAGCGGGTCAGTTCATCTGGAGAGTCGAACCATTGAGTTTAAACGAGAAGTGGCTGCGAAAGATAAGGAGTAACAACAACTATTTTAATTCTTTTGGCAGAGAAATCGCGAATATATTGTGCTCCGTCTGGATGTAGAGAATACCATTCGCACTGAATAGTTTGCCGTATTGTTGTGCTCCAGTTTTTACTTTGCCAAGCGCTTTTCCTGTTTCTGCATTTATGATAAGGAAATATCCGTTCTCATAGCCGGCGTATAGCCCCTTACCCATAGATTGAATGCTTAACGCAGGACTGTCCGGCCCGTTGAAGCTTATAATGCGATTATCGTTCATTTGAACGGCAGTGATCTGTGCATCCTTTTGGAAAAAAGCCATGTTATTTACTGGACCAGCCACCCAATTTCCGTACTCCTCATAACTTTTGGGTTCACTCGCTGTTTCTTGACCTAAGGTAAAGCGGTATAGGGGATGACCCCCCCATTGGTCTAAACCTCCATCGACTGTATATAGATACGAGCCTTGAAGTGATGTGAAATAATTACCGAGTCTACTGACATCTTCGAGCGGTTTATAGTTCTTTTTGGTCTTCGCTTTTCCAGTTTTAACATCAACATGTACCAAGGTCAACTGATAGCCTTTAAGAGGCTCGTTAGAGGCATCATTTGCAGCATTTGCTTGTTCGCGGAGTAATAATTCACCATCCCGGTAAGCAACAAAGCTATAAAATCCCTGAATTCTCCATAACCTCTTGCCTGTAGCCGGATCGAGCCCGAAAAACTGTGTACGCCTATTATCAACAGTACTGGATACTACCAATACCCCGTTATATAGGCCGTCGATACTTCCTACATACATAGGGATGTCTTTATTCTCCCAGATTTTTTTACCAGTAACCGGGTGATAAGCTGCAATTCCACCATGCTCGTTCCGGAAGTACAACACTCCGTTAACTAACTCCGCGAAAGCACCGATTTCAATCGGATCTTTGGCAGCCTTAACCTTCCAAAGCAATTTCCCCGTTTGGGCATTAACTTTTACAAGATAACCCTCATAAGTGATAAAGAAAACCGAGTTATTCGTTATAATCTCAGGATTTGTTCCGTTTTTGTAGGACCATTTAACTTTGCCTGTACTGAGATCGGCGGCCTTTAGCGTCCCGCCTGATGAATAATAGAATAATCCATTTGCAATAGGGGCCTGTTGGCTATAAATTCCTTGACCATCTGCCTTGGCGTGCCATAAGGGTTTAATTGTGGTGATAGAGTCGACGGTTGTTGAAGAGGAGGCAGGGGTTGTTACTGCTGCTTGAGCACCAGGCAAATATACACCAGCTCCAGATACGAGCAAGGAGGATGCTATAACGGTCTTTAGGATAAACGGTACATATTTCACGATTTTAGCTCCTTATAGATCATTTATAATATATTGACGCAGGGAATGGATATTTGTTTCTCAATTGTAAAAATACACTTGTTAACATAATAAATATTATGTTAACAAGAAAAGACGAATCAGTTTCGCACAAAATTCTTGTGAGAACCAATTCGCCTAGTAAAAGAATATGTCAACAGTTGATTTGTTTAGAAACCTTCACGAAGCCATGTAGTCGCTAACTTGATAGCTCCTTTTTTAGCATGAGTCTCGGCTAAAGGATTCAGCATGACAAAATCATGAATGATGCCTTGGAAGCGGACAGCCGTAACATTCACGCCAGCTTCCCGCAATTTGGCGGCATAAGCTTCACCTTCATCCCGTAGCACATCTGCTTCACCAGTAATAACCAGTGCATCTGGTAAATCCCGTAGCTGCTCTAGGTTAGCCCGAAGAGGAGAGGCAGTGATCTGATTTCGTTCCTCAGGGTCAGTGGTATACTGATCCCAGAACCATTTCATGCCGTCCCGCTGCAAGAAATAACCTTCGGCGAACTCATGATAGGATTCAGTATCAAACGAGGCATCCGTTACCGGATAGAATAGTAGTTGTTTCGCTATCTTCGGTCCACTCCGTTCTTTCGCCATGAGAGTAATAGCAGCTGCCATATTCCCACCGACGCTGTCTCCGGCTATAGAAAGCTTGCTAGTATCTAATCCGTGCTCGCTTCCTTTTTCAGATGTCCACTTGAGAACTGCGTAGATTTCTTCAATAGCTGTAGGATATTTAGCTTCTGGGGAGAGGCTGTAATTTGGGAAAACAATAGCGGCCTCCGCTCCGACAGCTAGTTCACGGATCAAGCGATCATGGGTATGGGCATTCCCAAACACCCATCCTGCGCCATGAATGTACAGGATAACAGGCAACGATGCTGATGAGGAGCTAGGGGGGCGAACGATTCGTATGGAAACATCACCGTTAGGTCCACCTGGCACCATTAGATCTTCAATATCAACTTCCGGTTTATATATATCACTGGATTGTACGCTATCTACCGTTTCACGACCTTTTTCTGGCCCAAGGGCAGGTAGAAAGGGAGGTTTCGCATTATCATCGGCAAATTTTTGAGCTGCTGGCTCAAGAATGATCTTAGTTTTGTTTGGCATGATTTATCGTCTCCTTTGACTGGTCATAGTCTAGTATACCCTCTTCATTCCATAACCATCTAAGCAGCTGCTGAAACGAATGCCAGTTTACGACTAGTTAGAGATTTGACACTATTTGCACATTTATCGCCTATTGAGCACGGTTTCGGACACCAGTGTAACTATTCCTTTGGGAGAGGTTCAAACGCAGTTAGAGCCTTACAACACCTTTTGTTGTTTCTCATGCATTCCACGACTAATTTCCTCAGTGACACTTATCCTCTGTTTACTTTTATTACCGATAATCCAAACGAACACCAAAGTGATGAGCAGCGGATAGCCTATCGCCCAACCCGTAAAAGGAAACACAGCAGCTGTTGCTAAAAAAGAAATCCAGCTTATCGTCACACCTAAGCGACTTCCTTTGAGCAGGCGTATCCCTGCGGCACACCCTCCGATATAAGTCAGGATAAAAGTAGCATTCGGAAACTGAATCAGAGTGGTGATGGAGATGGATCCGCTGCCATACAGTGTCATCACCGATACAAAACAGAGCAGAAGAAAAGCTATGCCACCGATAGGGGTATGATACTGTTTGGACATTTTACCCATCCATTTCGGCGCAGAGCCTTGGCGGGATAAAGCATAAGCCACACGTGAGGCAGCTCCTACATAGGCAATAATCGTGGCTGTACAGATGAACAGACCGGTAAGTCCGGCAATAAACCCTCCCCAGCGCCCAAGAGGCTGACTAATAATCCACACGAGTGAAGTACTTGATCCACCTTTGAGGTAGCTTTGTGTACCAACAGTTGCTAGTGCGGAGAGAAAATATAGAATCCCTACTATAATAGCGGCGATGGTTACTCCTTTAACGGCGGCGCGCTGTGGGTCCTTGAACTCCTCAGATAGGTGTGAGACAGCTTCCCAGCCAATAAAACACCAGAATAAGATTGCAGCAGCCTGGCCAATGCTCATCCATCCATGTGGGACAAAGGGAGTGAAGTGTTCGACTTCCATGCGGGGCAGTGCAGTAGCAAAGGAGAAGACCAGCACAGCAACAATCGCTATTACTACCGCTATCTGTACCTTTCCAGCGACCTGCATGCCAATCCAGTTCGTAATCAGACCAATGACCAGCATAATAGCGGCGATAGTAATTCTCGCAGATTCGTCCCAGCCCATAGCGGCTGTCATATAACCCGCTCCAGTCAGTGCAGCAACAGGTGCACCTATCGGAACGGACATCAGAAAAAACCATCCCACCAGTGAGCCAGCTTTTGGACCAAAAGCAAGCGTTACAAAATGGGACACGCCTCCAGCGTTAGGGAATTTAGCAGAGAGCAGACCCATTGATAAGGCCATCGGCAAAATCAGCAACGACATAAATCCCCACGCCAGTAATGAAGCGGGACCCGCCATTTCTGCAGCCAAACCAGGAACAATTAAGACCCCAGAACCCAACACAGCCCCGATGTAAAGGGCAATAGCCTGAGGCATGCCAATGTTTTTTTGTAAAGTGTTTGAAGCGGATTCCTTCATGTTTTTTTATCCTGCTTTCCTTGTCTTTTGTTCTAGAGTAGCAGATAATAGATCCATTGGAAAAACAGAATTTTTGAATAGTATCCATTCAATATTCCGATGGTTCATTTTCATTTAGGGGGAAATTCATGGAGTCACGTCATCTTTTTACCTTTTTAGTGGTAGTGGAGACGGGCAGTTTTACTAGAGCAGCACAGAAGCTTGATTATGCACAGTCCAGTATTACTGCACAAATCCAAGCACTAGAGTCTGAAATTGGCCAGCCATTATTTGATCGGATCAGTAAAAAGATTATTCTAACCGACGCAGGCCGTCGTTTGCTTCCGTTCGCACAGGAAATATCCAGAATGCACAATTTAGCACAGGACGCGTTACGCTCGGATAGTGAACTAACGGGTTCTTTGCGGATTGGGGCTCCTGAATCTCTGGCTGCTTTTCGCTTACCAGGCATTATTAAGGAGTTTCGTGCTAAATATCCGCAGGTGCAAATTATTCTGAAGCCTGGAGCTTGCTGGGAACTATCAGATTTTGTCCGTTCGGGTGAACTGGATTTAGCGTTCTTATTGCAACCTGAGACGGAAGATAAAGATTTAAATATAGAAACATTAGTACATGAGCCGATGACGCTGATCGCAGCGCCAGATCATCCCTTATTAAACCTCGCTGAGGTAGAACCCCTTCATTTAAAAGGAGTGACCATACTTCATACCGAAACTGGCTGTTCCTACCGGACTTTATTTGAACGGCATTTGAACAGTTACGGTGTATTTCCTGACCCCACGTTAGAGTTTTGGAGTATCGAGGCGATAAAGCAATGTGTAATGGCTGATCTTGGCATTGCCTTTCTTCCATTAATTACTGTAAAAAATGAACTGGCTGAAGGCAAACTTGCCAGATTAAATTGGAATGATGAATCACAGCGTGTGGCGACGCAGATCGCCTATCATCATAAAAAATGGAAATCGCCCGTGCTTACGGAGTTCTTACTTGCAATAAAAAAACATGCTGAGCAATGGAGAAGTCTAATATAGATCAACATTAACAAGGAGGCTCTAAGGCATGAATGAGTGGTGTGAAGACTACGAAGAAGGGCTGGAGGCCTTTCTCATCTGGATGAAGGATGCCGGGTACACTCCCTATACGCAAAAATCCTATTTAGTAGATGTGAAACAGTTTTTAGACAGTCTGAATGGTAAAAAGCTTGAGACAGTGAAGAAGCTGCATGTCATTTCCTTTTTGACCTCTGTCCGCGAACGTGGAGTGAGTGATGCCACCCGTAACCGGAAGCATGCTGCGATTAACTGTTTTTTCAAGTCATTGATCGAGCTGGAACTACTACAGAACAACCCGGCAGCCGGAATTAAGAAATCCAAAACTGAGATCAATCGTGAGCCGGTTTACTTAGATGAAAGTGATCTGGGGCGGTTTTTATCTTCTATAGATGGTAAATACAAAAAGCGTAATTTAGCAGTTTTTTTGTTGATGTCCTATATGGGGCTTCGGGTGGGGGAAGTCCACACGCTGAATTTGAGTGATTATAATGTAGAAAGACATTCCCTCCGTGTGTTTGGGAAGGGGCGTAAATGGCGTAATGTGCCGGTTCCCGAGGATGTAGTGCCTTTTCTCGACTCCGCGTTAGCAGAAAGGTTAGACCCTTGGCGCAGTAAAGAGGAAGCGATGTTCATTTCACAAAAAGGACGCAGGTTGTCTATCCGAGGCATTCAGCAAATCGCAGCAGATACCTTCGATCGTTTCCAAAGGGATGTGCCAGCAGCACAGCGACGCCCGTATTCAAGCCATAAGCTCCGACATTCTTTTGCAACCATGCTGCTGAGAAAAGGGGCAGATCTGCGTACCGTACAGGAACTGCTAGGTCACTCCTCGATCCAGACTACAACCGTATACACACATATCACGAGTCGTGAGAAGGAAGAGGCCATGTCTAAATTACAAATCCAGCTGTGATTGAAAAGAAAGCAACCTCCTTAGAAAATCGATAACAAAAAATAACTTGTTATTATAACGGTATTGATTTATTCTAACAGTTATTAAGAGTTTTATAGGAGGTCCTAATCGTGAAGAATGTTTTTCTAAAAGGGATGACTTATGGCTGGGGATCAAAACGAGGTGAATACCGTACAGAATATGCAGAAGATTCGATGAGAAAGCTGGCAGAGACAGGTAGTGAATGGATTGCCTTATCTTTTTGGACATGGCAAGACACTGTGCATTCAACAGAAATTCATTATGATTACGGTTACACGGTGACTGATCGTGATCTCACACATGCGGTACAACTGGCAAAACAGCTTGGTCTTAAAGTTTGTCTTAAACCTGTAGTGAATTCGAGGGATGGCATTTGGAGAGCTAGGATTGGATTTCCGGAAGAGGGAGATGTTTATTGGGCAGCATGGTTCCGTTCTTATACTAATTTCATTAAACACTACGCAGAGTTGGCGGAAGAACTTGAATGTGAGATGTTCTGTATCGGCTGCGAAATGGTCGGCACAGAGTCTAGAACTGCGGAATGGAGACAATTGATTCAAGAGGTCACCAATCTTTATACAGGGCCGATCATTTATAATGCCAATCATGGCAAAGAAGAAGGAATCGAGTGGCTGGATGAGGTGGATTTTATCGGAACCAGCGCTTATTATCCGGTAGCTTCAGTGCCGGGAGATTCTTATGAGAATATGCTGGCTGGTTGGGAGCGGCAGAAACCGCGGCTTAAGTCACTCTCTGAGCGATTTGGCAAGCCTCTCGTATTCATCGAGATTGGCTGCCGAAGTGCTCATGGGTGTGCCACCATGCCATGGGACTTTACATACACAGACTTACCATATTCAGAAGATGAACAGGCCAACTTCTATCGCTCAGCGCTGGAAGCATTCTGGAATGAACCTTGGTTTGCCGGTTACTTCTGGTGGGATTGGAGCACGAAATTGTATGACTTAGAAGAGGCTTCCATTGACCGTGGTTTTGATATTTATGGCAAAAAAGCCGAACAAGTTCTCAAAGAATACTATAAGCAAACTATCACTAAATAAATTGATAAAAAAGATCCGGAATTTCAGGTGAGCCTGGCCTGCTAAAGGATCTTTTTGTCATTGGCAGGCTAAGTTAATTCGTGTTATATTAAAAACCGTCCTTTTCATAGTGGAGGCAACGCTCCACATATAAAAAGGACGGTTTCTTGTGTCTTTTGTAGTCAAAAAGGGCTGTTTCCAGCCAGATTCGCTTACAATTCTAGCTTAGCTATTTCTGCTTTTAGCTTCTCAGCGGATTTCTGGAATAAAGCCTGTTCGGTTTCATTGAGTGGGAGGTCCAGTACCTGTCGAACACCCGAGCGATCTACTACGCAAGGTGCACCGAGATAGACATCCGAAACCCCGTTATAGTTATTTAATAAAGTAGAAACATTCAACACGGCGCCTTCATTATGAAGAATGGAGACTACAATTCGGTCCAGTGCAAGCGCTATTGCATAAGAGGTTGAGCCTTTGGCATCAATTATTTCATAGGCTGCATTCTTGGTATCTTGGAAGATTTCTTCGCGTTCTGCTTCGTCAAAACCAAGATCAATCCCAGCTACATTCGCAAGACTCCAAACCGGAAGCTCTGAATCTCCATGTTCACCGATGATCTGTCCGTGAATACTGCGAGGATCGATTTCTTTGTGAAGACCGATCAAATAGCGAAAACGAGCACTATCAAGTACCGTACCAGAACCAATTACACGTCTGCGGTCAAACCCGCTTATTTTCAAAGTCGCGTAAGACAGAATATCTACAGGGTTAGTCGCAATAAGTAGAATGGCATGTTGGTTATACTTTGTAATTTTTTCAATGATATCTTTAAAAATTGAAATATTTTTACGAAGCAGATCTATCCGGGTTTCTCCCGGTTTTTGTGATGCACCGGCAGTTACTATAATGATATCTGCTTCACGGCAGTCTTCATAAGTACCAGCCCATAACTTCACACCACCGACAAAAGGCATGCCGTGATTCATATCCAGTGCTTCGCCAAGTGCTTTCTGATGATTAACGTCAATAAGTACGAGTTCGGGCATACGTCTACGTAACAATAAAGTATAGGCTGTAGTTGTACCAACTGCTCCAGTACCGATAACTACGACCCGATTGGGTTTTGGGGGGGCCATGTCTCCATCTCCTTAATATTTCAAATTTTTGGTTTCAATCTTGTCCATCATAATCGTTAACGGTAGTGTTTTCAAGCTGATCTTATTTAATGCATTACCCTAATTAAGGCCATACTAAAATGTGATTTTTATTTCATTATCTTAGCAAGACTAGACAGGAGAGAATGTAAGGATGGATTTATTTCGTAAAAAGGCTCTAAACATACCCACAAGTTCTGAGGGGACGCAGTTAAACAAGACGTTGGGTGCCCTGGATCTAACAATGCTTGGGGTAGGAGCCATTATCGGCACAGGTATTTTTGTAATGACAGGAGTTGCCGCAGCAGAACATGCAGGTCCTGGTCTTATAATTTCTTTTTTACTGGCGGCGTTTGCCTGTGTGCTCTCGGCATTATGTTATTCGGAATTTGCTTCGACCATTCCTGTTTCCGGGAGTGCTTATGCTTATAGTTATGTAGCCTTTGGAGAACTATTAGCTTGGATCTTAGGCTGGGATCTCGTCTTGGAATACGGAGTTGCCGCAGCGGCTGTAAGCAGTGGCTGGTCAGGGTATTTTCAGGGGTTATTAGAGGGCTTTGGGATACATCTCCCAACCGCACTATCGGGGGCTTATAATCCGGAAGCGGGTACAATAATAAATCTGCCTGCAGTAATCATCATTTTGTTAATTTCCTATTTACTGACTCGGGGAACGAAAGAAACGGCACGTTTTAACGCCATCATGGTCTTTATCAAAATAGCAGTGGTGCTTCTATTTATCGTAACTGGATTTTTCTATGTGAAGCCAGAGAATTGGACTCCATTTCTCCCCTTTGGGTACCATGGCGTGATCAATGGCGCGGCCACAGTGTTTTTTGCCTACATAGGTTTTGATGCGCTAGCAACCGCTGCAGAAGAGGTGAAAAGACCCCAACGCGATTTGCCGATTGGAATTATTTCATCCCTTGCTATCTGCACTGTCTTGTACGTTCTTGTCTCACTCGTATTAACAGGTATTGTTCCATATACTGATCTCAATGTTAGTGATCCTGTATCTTATGCGCTTCGCTTTGTAAATCAGGATATGATTGCCGGTCTGATCTCTGTTGGAGCCATCGCGGGAATGACTACAGTACTCCTCGTGATGTTATTCGGTCAAACCCGGCTGTTATTTGCCATCTCACGTGATGGCCTACTGCCAATAAGTTTATCTAAGATTAATGCTAAAACACAGGTACCTGTACGAAGCACATGGATGGTAGGCATCTTAATAGCCGTGTTAACGGGTTTCATCCCACTGGACCGGTTGGCAAATCTGACAAGCATAGGAACATTGTTTGCCTTTTTTGTAGTGTCTTTAGGGGTAATCGCGCTTAGATATATTCATCCGGATTTAAAAAGAGGGTTCAGAGTTCCATGGGTACCTTTCATTCCGCTGTTAAGTGCGGCAACTTGTGGTATTTTGATGTATAATCTAGGAAGTGAGACATGGATTGGTTTTCTAATTTGGACAGTTGTTGGACTTCTAATCTATGCACTATACGGCTATCGTAATAGTAATTTGAATCATAAATAAGATTCAATCCATCCGAGAGGAGAGAGGTTATTGGCATCTAAGATTGCTGGATTGAAGGGAATAAGATTAATATTGATGCTGATTTTGTTAGCGTGGGTGGTCACGGCTTGTTCATCTCCTCCCCCGGAACCTACTCAGCAGCCCCAGCCGACAGAGGCACCTGAAGAAGGACAGACGATAACCCTGATTACTCCAGACGCGAATCATGTTGACAATGATAGTGCTCCGAAATATCAAATTCAGACTCGTCTTACAGATTTTCAGCTGCTTAGTGAAAGTGAAGGTCTGGCCTGGGGGGTTACCAAAAACGAACTCCGGTTGTACTTAACCCGGGATAACGGAGCAACTTGGGCTAATATTTCACCAGCACCAAATGTGCAGTTCCTCTCCAACCCTGTGTATGGGAAGGGGATTTTCTTCACGGATCCATCTCATGGTTGGATTATAAGAAGTGCTTTTGGAGCGACAGAAACGATTGTGCTGCGAACCACAGATGGTGGCCAAAGCTGGAAAATCTCATCTTTAGGAGATGTGAATACAGTATCCTCTGTATATTTCAACTCACCCAAACGGGGTTGGCTGATGACCTCATGGAACGCTTCTTCCAATAAAGAGAACAAGGCACTTTTTTCAACGACAGACGGTGGGGCCACTTGGGAAGAAGTGATGCAGAATGAGCAATACAATCCGAATTTCCCTAATGATTCGATACCGTTTGCCGGCGTCACCACTGGAATGATTTTTCGCAATAGTACACATGGATTTGTGACAATGCAGACAGGTGCTCTTCCCAAAATCTTTATGACAAAAGATGGCGGTAAGAGCTGGAGCCTCGGGCCAGCTTTTCTGGTTAACGAACGTTTAGAGGATTGTGACCGAGTAATTACGGGCAAACCGGAGTTCTTTGATACCAGTAAGTCTACTGGTTGGATGTCTGTTGGCTGCCAAAAGGATAAAGAAAAAACAATCGCCTACCATGGATATTTTACGGCTAACGGTGGAGCAAACTGGAAATTTGCATCCTTTGGATTGAACGCACAAGCTGGTGTCAATCGTCAAATTGCTCCGACGTTTTTGAACTCACAGATCGGTTGGACCATACTTGGCGACACCCTTTACCATACGGTGGATCAAGGAGCTACGTGGTTGCCCCTTAAAGAGAGCAGTGTACTGCGATCTAAACTTCTGGAATATCCGGAGATTGTAAAGCTGCAGTTTTTTTCCACTGAGGTGGGGTGGCTTTTGATTGAGAAAAAAGAGGACAAGCGCTCGATACTGTTACAGACTACGAATGGTGGTATCAGCTGGCGCGTAATGTAATAAGGAAAAAGAACCTGCCTGTTGGTAGGTTCTTTTGTTGTTAGCAGAGTGGGGGTTTATTGTTGTTTGTGAATGATTGAATATAAGGAAAAAACTTATTTAAAATTTTCTTTATAAATGTGAAAAAAATCACATGACATTTAAAGAATCCTGTGATATATTTAACACATAGAAAACAAGTTCATATTTTCACAAACTCAGACATCGAATAGGAGAGATTACAATGAAAACATTCGAAACAGATTATATGACAAGAAACCTTTTGCAACTTTGCTACAACTGTGATGACGCTCATCTTTGTGAAACTGAAGAACAATGCAGAGCTTGCTGGGCTGAAAATGGAATGTTAGATGATCAGACAGACGAAACTAAGAAATTGCTAGACCTAGTTCATGCTTAATTTAATTACTGAAAACTCTGTATAGAGACCACTCGAATTCTTGATTTTTAAGAAAACGAAGTGGTCTTTTTGCATCTAGTCTCACTTATTTAATGCTTTCTGGACTAGATGAGGCATATACATGTACAGAAGTACCCAGAACGCAGCAATTAGGCTGAATTACAAGGGGAAGAAGGGGGAAACTGTCATGGGAATGGGCCCGGATCTTTCGTGGATGTTTGATTTTGCCGGAACGGTGATGCCGATCTTTATCGTTGTTATGATTGGTATTCTTGCTATATCAGCAGGCAGGGGCTTGCTTCAATGGGGCAGGAACAATGGCTCACCCATACTAACAATCCCTGCACATATCGTTAGCAAACGGACTGAAGTACGTCAGCAGCAGCTTCAGGAAGAGAATGGCTCAACTCGTACGAGTACAACTTACTATTTAACGTACGAGCTGGAAGGCGGCAGTCGCATGGAATTTAAAGTAGATGGCCATGAATATGGCTTGAGCGCAGAAGGCGATAGAGGAATGCTTACTTATCAAGGAACTAGATATCATGGATTCCAACGACAGCCACAATACTCAACTGCGGAGTAGTCATTTGTTATATAAAATCAAAGCAGCGATCCCCATGCTAATGGAGGAGCGCTGCTTTGCGTTTTGGTTATGTACCATTCAAGCCCACTGATCCTGTAGCTCTCAAAGCCCACTGATCCCGTAGCGCTCAAAGCTCACTGATACTATAGCTCTCAAAGCTCACTGTAGGTGCGATCATCTATTAAGTGTCAGATATTCATTACCCTCTTACCTTACGGACCCAGATGACGTTATTTGTAATTTCACAGCCTTTTGAGCCTAGTTTCGGACTCCAATGCAGCTATTCATTAGAAAGATGCTTATAATCGGTGCTTTGCGGGCCAATAGGGGCTTTGGGGTCCGATAGAATCCCAAAAGTGGATTAATATCGCGAATAAGGTCAGCTGTGTCCGATAGCGCCTTCTGAGCGGACGTTGACGTGGATGCTGTTGCTGACGTTGAAGCTATTGCTGTTGCTAACAAGGACATCGACGCTGACGTGGACATTGTGGCTAACACCGACAACGATTCCAGCACCGATTCGACGCTAAAACCGACGCCGACTCTGATGCTGTACTGACGCGCTAACACCGACGCCGACCCTGATGCTGCCACCAACATCGACTCAGACGCTAACGCTGTCGTTAACGAGGACATCGATGCTAACGCTGCTGACATTGTCGCTAACACCGACACCGCCCCCCGACTCAGACGCTAACGCTGTCGTTAACGAGGACATCGATGCTGACGCTGACATTGTCGCTAACACCGCAGCTGCCCCCGACTCTTACGCTGTAACGCGAATGTAATTGGGCAAACGCAGCTTAGAGTGTAGATAAAGGGGATTTGCTGAGTGGTTAAAAGGAAAAATCCCTACTCTAAAAAATAGGCGGGAACTGTCACCTCTTAGGCGAATGCACATACTATACAGCATGCAGTTAAGAACGAGGTTGCTACAAGAAGTGACCCCAAGGAGGAGACAGCGTGGCCGTCATCAAAACGAACTCGGAAGATGTGAAGGTGCTGGCGCGGTTGATGAGAGCGGAAGCTGAGGAAGATGGAGAACTCGGTATGCTCATGGTCGGCAATGTTGGCGTCAACCGGATTCTTGGCAATTGCTTGGACTTTAATAACATTCGGAATGTGAATGACATGGTCTATCAAAGTCCAGGAGGTTTCGAAGCGCCGCAGAAGGGATACTTCTATCAGCGAGCCAGAGAAGCAGATATCCGTCTAGCCAAACGTGTAATTGCAGGTGAAAGAACCTGGCCAGCTACCAATGCTTTGTGGTTCTTCAGACCCGCAGGTGATTGTCCTGCAACCTGGTATAACCAACAAAACACAGGCCGCTTCAAAGCCCATTGCTTCTTTACTCCGACCGGAGAAGATTGCCCGACTGTATTTATCGGCAATTAGAATGGTAACTGTGCAAAGAGAATTACTCAATAAAATGAGTAATTCTCACAGAAAGTAAGAGTGATTTCAATTGTGTCCAAAGGAGTTTATGCTCCGATAAACATTTAGGAGGTTTCATTAAATGATCGTTCAACCTTACCGCCCCGTAACTTATACCATCGGTAGTGTCTCTTCTTCAGGTATGCCAATGTCTTCCGGAATGCCGATGTCATCAGGAATGCAAGGCATGGGCAGCATGCCACCTCAAGTAAGCAGTGGCAGTCCAATGACGCCAGGGGGAGTAGTAGTTCAGAATCCACCACAAACGTTCGAACAATCCTACATCGAAAATATTTTCCGCCTGAATTTAGGAAAAGTAGGTACGTTTTATTTTACTTATGAGAACAACAAAGACTGGAATGCCAAAGTTTACAAGGGTGTGCTGGAAGCGGCAGGCCGTGACCACATTATTATCAGTGACCCTGCGACTGGCCAACGCACCGTCTTACTTATGATTTATTTTGATTATGCTACCTTCGATGAGCCCCTTACTTATCAATACCCAGGTGTAATTGGCAATCCTCCAACGATGAGAAATTGTCGCTAAATGTAATCCATCTTCGATGAGAAGAACTCCAACGCCAAACGGTTAGGAGTTCTTTTTATTTGTGATTAATTTATGGAATAATCTTGATAATCACTGCCCATTTTTTTTCGAAAGGACACGCATGCTTGCGGTTTGCCCCAATATATTAATATAATAAAGTATATATTCAAAAACGTGATTCTAGACTGGAGATGAAACCATTGGGAAATTGATACTGAAAGGAACAAACGGCGAGCATTTTGCCAATACTCTGAAAAAACGAAGGAGGTGGGCCTATCCATCCATGTACGGAAAATGGTGGATAGGAGTATAAATTGAGCGACCCTTTACCCGGTATATTACATGTTGGTCTTATTATTTTGTTGGTATTGTTAAATGGATTTTTTGTTTCAGTCGAATATGCAATGGTGAAAGTGCGAAGTGGTAGAATTGATACCCTGATTGAAGAAGGTAGTAAAAAAGCTTTTAATGCAAAAAGCATTGTCAGCAACCTGGATGGCTATCTCTCAGCCTGTCAGCTCGGCATTACATTGGCTTCACTTGCATTAGGGTGGCTGGGTCAACCAGCTATAGCTAATCTTATAGGACCTTTATTAGGAAGCATAGGTTTAGGAGAAACTGCTGTTAATGTTGTATCTTTGGTTATTGCTCTTATGTTCATTACTATCTTGCATATCGTATTAGGTGAGCTTGCACCTAAGACCATTGCTGTTAACAAGGCTGAATCTGTCCTTTTACTAACAGCAGGACCGATGAATGTATTTTACAAAATCATGTATCCAGTGATATGGATCGTTAATGGGCTGGCGCGTGGTTTACTGCAAATTTTCCGATTAGCCCCGGCTTCAGAGCTGGGAACGGCGCATACGGAAGAAGAAATTCGTATTATCATGCAGGAAAGTAACAAAAGCGGCTTTATCGATAATACTGAAATGGCTTTGGTTGACAATATTTTTGAATTTGTGGATACCATGGCTCGGGAGATCATGATTCCGCGGACAGAGATGATCTGTCTGAATAATCATGTTTCTGCTGAGGAGAACCTTGAGATTGCCTATGATGGCATGAGGACACGTTATCCCGTCTGTGATGGTGATAAGGATCATATTTTAGGCTTCATCCATATAAAGGACTTAATTAAGGATCGCCCGCAAAGTTATCAGAAATTAATTCGTCCAATATTAACCGTGCCGGAATCCATTCAGATTAGCGCTTTGCTGAAAGTTATGCAGCGTGCGAAGACACAAATCGCCATATTGATCGATGAATATGGTGGAACTTCAGGAATGGTGACATTGGAAGATATCATGGAGGAAATTGTTGGAGAAATTCAGGATGAATTTGATGAGGAACGTCCCGGTGTTGAGAAGCTTGGCGAGGATGAACACTCCATTGACGGTTTGATGCTTATTGAAGAGATTAATGATCTTTTGGGTCTTCATATGGAGACTGAGGATTACGATACGATAGGCGGCTGGCTGTATTCTAAATTGGAGGTTAATCCACCTCAAAAAGGGCAATCCGTAGAATTTGATGATCATCTATTTAT
Organism: Paenibacillus sp. FSL F4-0097; assembly: GCF_038593125.1. Taxonomy (NCBI): domain Bacteria; kingdom Bacillati; phylum Bacillota; class Bacilli; order Caryophanales; family Paenibacillaceae; genus Paenibacillus; species Paenibacillus sp. FSL F4-0097. Next base: position 3,734,204 of record NZ_CP151965.1, on the reverse strand, counting down.
TGTAGAAGAGACTGAGAATAAGCGAATTTCTCGAATTAAGCTATTGCGGTTACAGTTATTGAATGAAGAAGCTGGAGCTTGATGGAATTATATATTTTTAAAATAAGAGCAGCGTTTCTCCTTTTGGAGTCACGCTGTTTTTTTTGACTATACTGTTTGCCAAAAAGAGATTAATAATTATATAATTTTAAATGTATATGATAAAAACTACATTAGTCCCTAGAGGACAGAAAGGAATTCTCCTTGAGTAAACCTAAAAAAAGTCCAAATGTTCCCCAGTTGAGCAAACAAGAGAAACGACGGGTAGAACAGGAGCAACAGAAGCAGAAAACGAGAATTTTAGTTATTAGTTCAATAGCTGTAGTAGTTATCATTTTTGTTGGATTGTTTATGTTAGCTTCGAAAGATGCAGCAAAGAATGTCTCTACAGGAGAACCGGTAGAATTCAATTACAGTGAGCTACCTAGGATTGGTAATGAGGATGCACCTGTTAAGCTTGTTGAATTTGGCGATTTCAAATGTCCAGCTTGTTCCCAGTTTGCTGGCTCCATGAAACCGAAAATTGTTCAAGATTTTGTCAACGAGGGAAAAGCAGCTCTTTACTTTGTAAATATGGCTTTCGTTGGTCCTGACTCTGAGACAGCTTCACTAGCTGCATTGTCTGTATACCATCAGAATAAGGATGAATTCTGGAAGTTCTATGATGCTGTATATGCGCAGCAAGGGGATGAGAGCGACGAATGGGCCACTGAGGATTTCTTGATAAGCCTTGCTGAAAAAGAGAAATTAGCGATCGATTACGATCTGTTGCGTAAAGACATCCAAGAGAAAACTTATGCAGATGAGCTGAAGAAAGACATTCAGTTGGCAACTGACGCAGGCGTGACAACTACGCCTTCGCTCTACATTAATGGGGTGAAAACGGCTGAACCTTTCGATATTGAAGCGATTACATCTGAAATTAACACCGCCGCAAAAGCAGTGGAGGCAAAGTGACAAAATTCCTATCTTTTTGCAAGCGTAACTGCCTCTATCTGGCCTGGTTTGTCTCTTTGGTTGCTGTAGCTGGTAGCTTGTATTTAAGTGAAGTCTTGAAATATGAACCTTGTAAGCTTTGCTGGTTTCAGCGGATTTTTATGTATCCGCAGTTATTTTTGTTGGGAATTGCCACTTTCCGTGGAGATAAGCGCATCATTCCTTATGTGCTTCCATTAAGTTTGATTGGTGGCAGTATCTCAATCTATCATTATGCGGAACAGAAGATTCCAGCGTTAAGTAAAGTTCTACCTTGTACAATTGGTGTTCCTTGTAATAAAGATTACTTGAACTACTTCGGATTTATTACGATTCCTTTGTTAGCTTTAATCGCTTTTGCTCTAATTAGTCTCCTTCTTTGGTATGGACGTAAGGAAGAAGAAATGATTGAAGTAGATGCAGAGGAGAGCTTAGGATTTTAGTTTTCGCTTTGGAAGTTACAAAAAAGCTGAAAAGGTATTAAAATCACGGGCTAGAGGGATAATTGAAGATAATGAAAGAGAGCATCCAATAAGACGCTATATTTGAGCTTATTGGATGTTTTTTCATTCTTTTTTCATTTTTTTCAACGCTTTACTGTAGGCACTTTGTAGACTAATATTAGACCTTGTGAGAAGTTGAATATGCGCTGAATTTTCTTAGGAAAAACGGGGGAACCAAACTTGGCATTCATGCCAATGGGGTGAATCGGAACCGGGTCGAACAGACCTGTACCGTAGGGCTATAACCACAGCCCGAATCCGCCAGCTAACCTCGTAAGCAAGGTGGGAAAATGACCATGCATAAGCATGCGGATCATTTCCGTATGCTTATTTTTGTGTCTGCATTTATGAAATCCACCGATGAAAACAGCGCACGGAAATTCCGTTTCAGCTCCCAAAGAAAGGAACTGTATCCACCATGGTAAGCAAGGTAAAACGACTATTGATCGGACGTCCGATGAAGTCGAATGAACTCGATCATGAAAAGTTATCCAAGGTTAAAGCACTGGCTGTCCTGTCTTCTGATGCGCTCTCGTCTGTAGCCTACGGAACGGAACAAATACTGATTGTACTGGTGGCTGCCGGGTTTACTGCCATCTGGTATTCCCTGCCAATTGCATTAGCCGTATTGGGCCTGCTGGCCATCCTGATTTTATCCTATCGGCAGACGATTTTTGCTTATCCGCAAGGAGGCGGAGCTTATATCGTAGCCAAGAGCAATCTTGGTATTCCGACAGGGCTGCTCGCTGGGGGTTCATTATTGGTGGATTACATTCTTACCGTAGCGGTTAGTGCCTCGGCAGGGACGGATGCGATCACATCGGCTTTTCCAAGTCTTCATAATCATACTGTTCTCATCGCTGTATCTGTTATCGTTCTATTAACAATCATTAATCTTCGCGGAGTGACTGAATCGGCTTCGTTCATCGCAATTCCAGTGTATTTGTTTGTGGTTTCGATTGTTGTTCTGATTATCTCCGGTATCGTTAAATATGCAATGGGTGGCGCGCATGCGAATGTTCCTGAAATAGGCAGCGCCGTATCTAATGTAAGTTTGTTTCTACTATTAAAAGCGTTTAGCTCTGGTTGTTCAGCCCTAACGGGGGTTGAGGCCGTATCTAATGCGATCCCAAACTTTAAAGCACCGGCTGAGAAGAATGCAGCCAAGACGCTAATGATCATGGGACTTATCCTTGGCTTTATGTTTACCGGAATCACTGTGCTGGCGTATTGGTATGGTATTGTGCCAGATGAAAAGGCTACGGTTGTCTCTCAGATCGCTGAATCGACCTTTGGCCGTGGCGGATTGTACTTTTTCATTCAAGGGATTACAGCAGTGATTTTGTTCTTGGCAGCTAATACAGCATATTCAGCGTTTCCGCTGCTTGCCTTTATGTTTGCAAAAGATAAATATCTGCCACACGCATTTATGGTCCGTGGTGACCGCCTGGGCTTCTCAAACGGCATTATTTTTCTAGGAGTTATGTCTATCATACTTGTGGCTGCATTCCATGGGAATACGGAAGGTTTGATTCCACTTTATGCGGTAGGCGTGTTCATTCCTTTTACCTTATCCCAACTGGGGATGATGGTGCATTGGATCAAAACAAGACCTGCTGGATGGGTGAAAAGATTTGTTGTAAATACCATCGGTATGCTGACTACATTGACGATTACGCTTATATTTATTATTACTAAATTCTCAAGCGTATGGATGGCATTCATTTTCTTACCTGCTGTAATGTTCGTGTTCCACCGTATTCATAAGCACTATTTGAACACTGCGGATCAACTGCGTATATGTCCGGCTACTGATAAACCTATAATTAAAGGAAGTACTGTAGTTGTTCCTGTTGCAGGGGTTACACGTGCTGTATTACATTCCATCAGCTATGCGAAGTCTCTAACAGATAATGTTGTTGCTGTGTATGTAGGCTTTGATGAAGAAGACATTCATAAGATGGAGCAACGGTGGGAGGAATGGAATCCAGGCGTACGCCTGATTGTACTTCGCTCCAGATATCGTAGTATCATTCGTCCGTTAGTGAAGTTTATCGATACGGTTGAGTGGAAGACAGCTGCGACGGATCACATCACGATTCTGATTCCACAGTTTATTACCAAACATTGGTGGCAAGCCGTGCTTCATAATCAGACCAGCTTTTTAATCCGCTCGTATCTAATGAATCAAAAGGACGTTGTAGTAGCGACTGTCCCTTATCATTTAAATAAATAAGTAGAAGATTAAAGATGAGGTTATATCCGGAACGTTCGGAATATAACCTCTTTTGTATTTTATATGAAGGAAATTGTTGCAAATCCACAGAATTTGAAATTTATATGTTGACACAGAGAATGAGAATCAATATCATTTAAAAGTGAAGCAGAGGTAAAGGTCACCTTTGAATATCAAAGCAGTTACATATAGGAGGGTTTTTAATGTTTTGGCTTAACAGAAAAAGATCAGGAAGCATGAAAGTGACAATGAGCGGACTAATAGTGATGACGCTATTACTTTCCGCTTGTGGTAATAATAATGCTGAAAGTTCATCAAATGCAGGAACAGCGCCTACAACAGCTCCTACAGCAGAATCTACAGAGGCACCTGCTGCTCCTAAGACATTAACAGATGCAATGGGCCATGAAGTAACGATTCCGGCTAATCCACAGCGCGTCCTGGGTTCATATTTGGAAGACTCATTGGTAACTCTGGGTGTGACTCCAGTAGCTCAATGGTCAGTTACAAATGGCGTTCAGGATTATCTGGCCACTGAATTGAAGGATGTTCCTACAATTAGTTACGATCTTCCGTTAGAGGCTGTAACCAGCTTTGCTCCGGATCTTATTATCATCCCATCGGAGTCTTCTGTTCAGAACGGGATTTACGATCAGTTGAATAAGATTGCACCCACTTATGTAATTGGGGATGAACTAAATCAAGATTGGCGCAAATCTTTGCTCAAGATTGGTGAGATTTTGAACAAAACCTCTGAAGCAGAAAAAGCCATTAAAGATTATGATGTTAAAGCAGCGGCTGCGAAAGAACAGCTTGCAGGAGCTATTGGACAAGAGTCCGCGGCTATTCTATGGTTGGTGCAAAAAAACTTCTATATTGTAGACGAAACCCGCAGCAGTGGTGCTGTATTATATACAGACCTTGGCGTAAAGCTTCCTAACTTAGTAACAGAGATCCCAGTAGGAACAAGAGCAACTTGGAATCCAATCTCGCTAGAGAAGCTTTCTGAGCTGACTGCAGATCATATTTTCCTTGTAAATAGTGATAAGACTGAGGGTTCGGAGATCTTAGATAGTGCAATTTGGAAGGGCATCCCAGCTGTGAAAGCTGGAAATGTGCATGAAATGAGCTCAACAAGCAGCTGGCTTTACAGTGGTGCGAACGCTGGCAGCAAAATCATTGACGATGTGCTAAAAAGTCTTGTGAAATAAAAGTCGTAATTCACCATGAATGAGACTGATCATTTCGGTGGGGAAGGGCGTGCAGATCAAGTATCTCGTGATACAAAGATCTGCACCATTTTTTTATAAACCAATCCCATAGTACGGAAAAATCGTTCCTGCAATTGTACAACATAAATATTTTTGCGATAATGAGAATGATTGTTGTTATCATATAAACCATTGTAACTATTGAATAAGGAGACAACCCATGGTTTCACCCTCAGATTTCGCAAATCGTATTAACAATGAACCCAAAAAAGCTCTACATACCCGACCGGCAGCTGCCATTGGTATTCTTATTTTTGGACTTGCTGCCATTGCCTTCGGATTGGCACTTTCGGTCTCAGTGGGTGCGGCAGATATCAAGTTAGCTACGGTATGGGAAGCAATATTTCATTTCAATCCAGATTTACAAAAACATCAGGTGATTAGAGAACTGCGATTTCCACGTGCTATTGCTGGCGCCTTAGTCGGTGCTTGCTTCGCAGTAGCAGGGGCTATCATGCAGGGGATGACAAGAAACCCGCTTGCGGATTCAGGGCTGTTAGGCTTGAATGCAGGAGCAGGAGTAGCGCTGGCAATAGTATTTGCTTTTGCACCCTCACTCTCATTCACTTCACTAATGTTGTATTGCTTTATCGGTGCCGCTGTGGCCTCTTTTATCGTATTCGGAATCGGTTCGCTTTCTTTTAATGGCCTGACCCCCTTGCGATTGACACTAGCAGGTTCGGCAGTTAGTGCTTTATTGGTTGCTATTAGTCAGGGAGTAGCTATTCTTTTCAACTTATCTCAGGATATAGCCTTCTGGTTAGCCGGTGGGATGGGGGGAGCTAGCTGGACTCAGATCAAGATTATATTCCCTTGGGTGGCCGTAGCCTTAATTGCAGCGATGATGTTATCACGATCCGTTACATTGCTCAGCTTAGGAAGAGAAGTTGCGGTTGGTCTGGGGCAGCGGACAAGGTTAGTTCAGTTGGCATGTATGATTGTTGTGGTTATCTTAGCTGGAAGTGCGGTTTCAACGGTTGGCCCGATTGCTTTTATAGGACTAATTATTCCACATGTTACACGTTATTTCGTTGGAGTGGACTACCGCTGGATTATACCTTGCTCGGCTGTTCTGGGGAGCTTATTGATTATCTTTGCAGATATTGCCGCAAGAATGATAAATGCACCGTATGAGACACCGCTAGGAGCCTTAATTGCCATCATCGGCGTACCTTTCTTTATTTATTTAGCGAGTAAGCGGAAGGGGGAGCTGTAATGCCCAAAATAACCCTTACTCCAGATGAAAAAGAACGCCGTACACGCGCCCTAACGGTGTTATCGCTCCTTGCTATACTGATCGTCGTGGTGTTTATAGTCAGTATGAATACAGGGTTTATGCGTCTATCCCCACTGGAGGTATTACATACACTGCTGGGTGATGGAACACATCAGCAAAAGCTTATTTTATTTGATTTCAGATTACCCCGCATCGTAATTTCATTGTTAGTTGGAGCGGGCTTTGCAGTATCAGGCTGTATTCTACAAAGTCTCGCACGTAATGCACTCGCCGAACCGGCTACGCTGGGCATAAGTGCTGGTGCAGGTTTTGCTGTAATCATTTTTATCTCGTTCTTTCCGGCTACAACAGCAGCTCCGGTATTTGTCTTGCCTCTCCTAGCGCTTGGTGGGGCTGGCCTGACCGCAGCTTTAATCTATATTCTTGCCTACCGGAAGGCAGATGGTCTGTCTCCTACAAGGCTGATCCTTATCGGGATTGCGGTCGCTGCAGGAATCAATGCTTGCCAGCTTGTATTGGCACTTAGGCTTGATCCTAATAATTATCAATTTGTAGCTACTTGGATCGCCGGGAAAATATGGGGTGGGGATTGGAGATTCGTCCTTGCTTTGCTGCCTTGGATCGCGATTCTGTTACCGTTCGCCTTCTATAAAGCCCGGGTTCTAAATGTATTGAATCTAGGGGACCATACTTCATTAGGTCTAGGAATGCGTGTGGAGAAGGAACGTATTCTCCTTCTGGTAACAGCCGTAGCGCTTGCCGGCTCCTGCGTCGCAGTAAGCGGAGGTATTGGCTTCGTCGGCCTGATAGCACCACACCTGGCTCGCAGGCTCGTGGGACCCCGTCATCAGGTGTTATTACCTGCTAGTGCTTTGACAGGGGCGCTTCTTATGATTACCGCTGATACCATCGGCAGATGGGTGTTGCAACCTGCGGAAGTTCCTACTGGCATTGTGGTTGCGATTATTGGCGCACCTTACTTTTTATATTTACTCGCCAAGTCTAAAGCGTAAATTAGTTCATACTTAGGAGCAAAGCTCCATAAAACTTTTAAGGGAGTTGTAGATCATGTCAGAACGTTTGAATACAGAAGAATTAAGTATTGGGTATGCAGAGGCTACTATAGTTAAAGGATTGAACTTGTCTATCCCTACGGGAAAAATCACCGCACTAGTGGGCGCTAACGGCTCCGGTAAATCTACAATCCTCAAAACGATGGCCCGGATTATGAAGCCGAAGAGTGGCACCGTAATGCTGGACGGCAAATCGATCCATAACTTTTCAACTAAAGAGGTTGCTAGGCAGCTAGCGATTCTACCGCAGAACCCAACGGCTCCTGACGGTCTGACGGTATCTGAGCTGGTCAGCTACGGTCGTTTCCCTCATCAGAAGGGATTTGGCACGATGACCGCTGAGGATCGCAACATCATCTCCAACGCCCTCTCTGTTACGGGCATGGAATCTTTTCATGATCGCCCTATTGACCGTCTCTCAGGTGGACAACGTCAACGCGCATGGATCGCTATGGCGTTAGCTCAAGAAACAGATATTTTATTCCTTGACGAGCCTACAACCTTCCTAGATATGGCGCATCAGCTCGAAGTTCTTCAGCTATTGCAAAAGCTGAATGAGGAAGAAGGTCGTACCATCATCATGGTCGTGCATGATTTGAATCATGCTACTCGTTATGCGCAGCATATGGTAGCGATTAAGTCCGGTACTGTGGTTAGCGAAGGCTCACCTACTGAGGTTATGACACCAGATGTATTGCGGGAAGTGTTTGGAATTGAAGCGGATATCGTTCCGGATCCACGTACGGGTGTGCCACTGTGTCTTCCTTACGAGCTTGCTGCCTATAAAGCTGTGTAATTATCATCTAAAATCATACAACGAACAGGCTCCCGTCATTGACAAGGGAGCCTGTTCGTTGTTACAGTTGTGGTTGCCTACAATTTCATAATAACTCTTTAAAATAGATCAAGGACCATCATTTATACATGGTTAAAGGAGCATGAAAACATGAATATTGACAAAATTCAAGATGACCTAGAGCAGCTAATGACTGCAGGAAAAGTGAAAAGTCATGAGAATTTAAAAGATCACGTGTACACTAAAATGGGCGGCAAAGCTGATATTTTGGCTGCACCAGCTACTTATGATGAAATTCAAAAGATCGTTACATATGCAGAACAAAATGGGATAACCCTTACGGTACTTGGGAATGGCTCCAATGTGATTATCCGTGATGGAGGTGTACGTGGGATCGTTCTGCAAACGGCAGGACTGACCGAAATGGGGATTCGCGACAATCTCTTATATGCGCAATGTGGTGCCAAAATAATTGATGTTTCCAGATATGCACTTGATAAGGAGCTTACGGGTCTTGAGTTCGCCTGTGGCATTCCAGGAACAGTTGGTGGAGCGCTCTATATGAACGCAGGTGCTTATGGCGGTGAGATCAAAGATGTCCTGCATAGTGCACTAGCTATAAATAAGAACGGGCAATTGGTAACTCTGCAAGGTGATGAGCTGCAATGGGGTTACAGAAAAAGCGTGTTCGCAAGCGGTGAGTACATTGTACTTGAGGCCAAATTTGCTATGACTTCCGGTGATGTTTTAACGATCAAGGCAAAAATGGATGAACTAACTTATTTACGTGAATCGAAGCAACCGCTTGAGTATCCATCCTGTGGGAGTGTATTTAAGCGGCCTCCAGGCCGTTTTGCAGGTCAGTTAATTCAAGAGAGCGGCTTACAGGGTACAAGAATCGGCGGTGCTGAGGTATCCAAGAAGCATGCGGGATTTATTGTGAATGCAGATAATGCAACAGCCAGTGATTACATCGGGCTAATCCACCATGTAAGAGCGACTGTGAAGGATAAATTCGGTGTAGAGCTGGAAACTGAAGTGGAGATCATTGGAGAAGAATAAATGATAAGCAAAAAGAGCCCGCAATCGCTGTGGGCTCTTTTTGCTTATCATAATCATGTTCGTTTAATCTACTGAAAGGGTGTAATTAGCTCTGTCCGTAGTTATTTCTGCCTTGCGGTCGGCTAAGTCTACGATTTGAAGACCTTCAACAGCTAAATCATAAGTGGATTGTGGCAGGGATACCAGTTCACCATCGGCGTTAAGTGTGCTGCCGAAACCTCTTAATATCAGTGCACTTCCAAGATATTCATCAATAACATCGTCTGCACTCCGGAAATCTACGGACTCTAAATTGAAATGAACTTTATCCAAATCACGAAGTTCTTTCTTTTCAATAGCGATTGTTTCATTCAAATGATTGTTAAGCCAATCCATAAGCTGCTGTATACTTTGTTCCATAAAATGCTCCCACCCTTAGCTCGAAGATTATTATGAATAAGTTACCCTTTTCTTAGGATTTGAATCCTTTTTTTTGCCGCATCTTAATTAACCATATGAATAATTCATGTCATTAAAAAGAAATCCACAATCAAATTGGCATTGGTTTTGAGCTTCCTAATCTCTACATACGCAGGTCTATCCACGTTAATCTGGAGTGATTTGCTGATCTGTATAAGGTAACAGTAAAGAGTAGAACTTGTCAGGAGCGGGCTACCCATGGTATAGTTCAAGACGCAATATGCTTTATGCTTTAAGAAGAAGTCTGCACTAAAGTTGTGCAGGAGAGGTTCGCGAACTCCCTCTATAAAAAACTAAGAATATATTAAACAGTACAAGCGGTTGCTGTCCTTTATCCGGACGTTGCTTCCGTTTCTTCTTAGTGGAGCCAAGTTTTCGAAATCTCGTTCTTCTTTCCATTACCGGCCAAGGCCGAAGGAAAAGAGAGGGGTTTTTTGTCGTGTCAGAAGGAAGATTGAAAGAGGAAATGCAAGAAGTTACTTTGCTTGGTAATCAGGGAACACAGTACAAGTTTGGTTATGATCCAGACATTCTGGAGGTGTTTGATAACAAACATCCCGGACGTGATTATTTTGTTAAATTCAACTGCCCTGAGTTCACTAGCTTGTGTCCTGTAACGGGTCAGCCGGATTTTGCCACGCTGTATATTTCGTATATTCCTGAACAAAAAATGGTGGAATCCAAATCATTAAAGCTGTATCTGTTTAGCTTCCGCAACCATGGTGACTTTCATGAGGACTGTGTCAACATTATTATGAATGAACTGATCTCACTGATGGATCCGCGTTACATTGAGGTATGGGGCAAGTTCACTCCGCGCGGAGGCATTTCAATTGATCCTTATTGCAACTATGGAAGACCGGGTACGAAGTATGAGGCGATGGCGGAACACCGCTTAATCAATCACGACCTCTATCCAGAAAAAGTGGACAACCGCTAAATTCCAACTTGTGATAAGGAGAGATTCATATGAACAAAAAAGCACTCGTCGTATTCAGCGGCGGACAAGATAGCACCACTTGCCTGGTTTGGGCATTGCAGCAGTATGAGGAAGTGCAGGTAGTTACCTTCAACTATAATCAACGTCATGCGGCTGAAATCGAAGTTGCAACAGAGATAGCAGCTAAGTTTAATGTAAAACAGCATATTCTTGATCTGGGGCTGCTTAATCAGCTGGCACCCAATGCACTTACCCGTCAGGATATAGATATCGTGGCTGGGGAAGGGGATGAGCTTCCAAGTACTTTCGTCGATGGACGGAATTTGTTGTTTTTATCTTTTGCCGCTATATTAGCTAAACAACTGGGGTACTCCCATATCGTCACTGGGGTTTGCCAAACGGACTTTAGCGGTTATCCGGACTGCCGTGATGTTTTTGTGAAATCATTGAATGTTACGCTGAACTTATCTATGGACTATGAGTTTGCGATCCACACTCCCCTAATGTGGCTGGATAAAAAAGAAACGTGGAAAATGGCCGATCAACTGGGGTATTTTGATTATGTTCGCGAACACACACTGACCTGTTACAACGGTATTATTGGCAGTGGCTGCGGTACTTGTCCAGCCTGTCTATTGCGTCAGCGTGGTCTTGAGCAATATGAGGCGGAGAGAATGGAGGCCGGTTCTTAATGCTTAACGAGGTTTCAGTCTGCAAAATATTTACGTTCGATGCGGCACACCAGTTAGTGGGACACAAAGGGAAATGCAGCAATCTGCACGGACATACTTATAAGCTCGAAGTAGTGCTTAAGGGCAAACCTATGGCCGCGGAAGGCCACTCGGATGAAGGCTTCGTCATTGATTTTAGCGATATCAAAATGACAGTACAACAAAGCCTTGTAGATCGTTTAGATCACGCTTTTCTTGCTATGGGAAATGAACCTGTGTTAGAGACGTTAACGAATACGGGCTCCAAAGTAGCCTTATTGTCTTTCCGCACCACAGTGGAGAATATGTCTTCATATATTGCCTACAAGCTTAAGCAAGCAGGGTTGCCTTTATACTCGGTAAAGCTATGGGAGACTCCAACCTCTTGGGCAGAGGTGCTGGCTGAAGACGTTCCGGATGAAGGGCCATCCTACCGTTTGTATGGAGGCTGTGACTGTGAGTAAGATTCCTGTAATTGAAATGTTCGGTCCAACTATTCAAGGCGAAGGTGCGGTAATTGGAGTGAAGACGATGTTTGTCCGCACCTATGGCTGCGATTATCGCTGCGGCTGGTGTGACTCCGCTTTTACTTGGGATGGTACGGCTAAGAATAAGGTTCGCATGATGGAAGCAGAAGAAATCATAAATGAATTATTGGCGTTAGCTGGAGATAATTTCGACTGTGTTACGATTTCAGGCGGTAATCCTGCCTTGATTGGTGAAGGAATGGGTACCTTCATCAGTCTGCTTCATGAGCGTGGAATAAAAGCAGCGATAGAAACTCAGGGGAGTAAATGGCAGGATTGGTTCAATGACGTGGATGTGCTGACAATCAGCCCTAAACCCCCAAGCTCAGGAATGACAACGAATTGGGAAATGTTAGATAACATCATGAGTAAGATGGAGAAACTGGGTCGTTCTACGCATAGCTTGAAGGTCGTAGTGTTTGATGATAATGATTTTGATTATGCGAAAAACGTTCACCAGCGATATCCGAATGTGCAGCTCTTTCTGCAGCCTGGTAATGATGATGTCACGGAAGAGGGCAACATTTCTGCTCGACTTCTGGGAAGGCTGGAGTGGTTGTTTAATAAAGTAATCGTGGATTCGGATATGAACAAGGTTCGTGTACTTCCACAGTTGCATGCATTGATCTGGCATAATAAGCGTGGCAAATAAAAGATTGATGAAATCGTCCGGGTATCAGCTTACAGATGCTCGTTTTTTATTTTTAACATTTGTAACTTCTAGTAGGTAGATAGTCTGTCCCAGTTTCTGGTATGATTTTGAAAAAAGCTCTTGGAGGTTATTCATTTGGAACAATCAACAGCATTATTAATTATCGATGTTCAAGAAGCCATGTTCTCCTATGAACTAAAGCTGTACGATGAAGAGGGTGTGATGGACAGGATTGTCTCCCTTCAGCAAAAAGCTCGATTAGCAGGTACTCCTATTGTGTATATTCAACATACCGAAGATGAGGAGTACACAAAAGGTACACCCACTTGGCAGATCAGTCACCGCATCACACCGCAGGAAGGCGAAGTTATCGTTGAGAAGCCTACTTGGGATGCTTTTCACCGAACGGAATTGCAAGATGAACTCCAAAAGCTCGAGATCACGAATCTGGTGATCTGTGGGATGCAAAGTGAATTCTGTCTGGATACGACAATAAGACGCGCATACAGCATGGGATATAAAAGTGTACTGGTTTCAGATGCTCATAGCACCTTTGATAATGGGGTTCTGAGTAGTAGGGAGATCGTTAAGCATCATAATGCGATAATTGGAGGTAGATTCGCCCAGTTACGAGCTGAAAGCGAGGTTCAGTTCTAGATGAATACACCCCAGGCTGCCATGAAGCCTATTCAGCGTTCTCGCCTTAGATTGTTTGCTGGCAAACGATATTTTATTTGGAAAAGATATTTGAAATGGTACACTGGACGAAGCAAAATAGCGAAGCAGCGTACGGATGAAACATTATCTTATGCAGCTATGACTCATGCTACCCCGTTATTAAGAAGTCTTCGGAATGTAGATATGCTGCTTCAATACAATAAAATTACTAACTTACGGCTGGCAATTGCGAAGCTGGATGGACTTGTTGTGCAGCCGGGGGAGACTTTTTCCTACTGGAGAAGTATTGGTAAGCCCACTAAACGAAAAGGGTATCTGGAGGGTATGGTGCTGCATTATGGTGGTTTTCATTCCGGGGTTGGAGGAGGCTTATGCCAGTTGTCTAATCTGATCTATTGGATGGCACTGCACACACCACTTACCGTTATTGAACGGCATCGTCACAGCTATGATGTATTTCCAGATGAACAACGTACACAACCTTTTGGAAGCGGGGCGACCTGTTCTTATAACTATTTGGATCTTCAATTGAAAAATAACACCGCTCAAACGTATCAACTAAAGCTCTGGCTGGACGATAGCCATTTACACGGGGAATGGAGATGCAATGAGCAGGCGCTTTATGATTATGAAGTATACGAAAGTGATCATAGGATTAGTCTAGAGCCTTGGGGCGGATATATACGCAGTAATAAGATCAGTCGAAAAGTATATACCCGATCTGGAGATCTAATTGGAGATGAAGCTGTAACTGATAATTACGCACTGATGATGTATTCTCCGCTTCTTCATGGATAAGAGGTTAGGGCTTAGGGATATAACATAGAAAGGTATGAACGTTATATCTCTAGACCATCTCCAAAGGAGCGGATTAACAGCATGAAAGCACTAACCTACCAAGGGAAGAAAAAAGTGAAAGTTAAAGAAGTAGCTGATCCGAAGCTTGAGAAAAAAGATGACATTCTTGTTCGGATTACCACTACGGCGATTTGTGGCTCGGATCTGCACATTTATAACGGAGAAATTCCAGGTATGCATGATGATTATGTTATTGGTCATGAGCCGATGGGGATTGTTGAGGAAGTGGGACCTGACGTAACTAGAGTCAAAAAAGGTGACCGAGTCATCATCCCCTTTAATGTCGCCTGTGGGCAGTGTTTTTTCTGCCAGCATGAGATGGAGAGCCAATGCGACAATGCTAATGACGCCAAGGACACAGGCGGTTATCTTGGTTATTCCGATACTTATGGCGGTTTTGCTGGCGGACAAGCTGAATTGCTGCGGGTACCTTATGGTAATTTTGGGCCTTTTGTAGTTCCGGAGGATGCAGAAATGGAAGATGAGAAAATTCTTTTCTTATCTGATATTGTGCCTACTGCTTGGTGGGGAGTAGAAAGCGGGGGAGTGAAGCCGGGAGATACGGTCATTGTTCTCGGCTGCGGGCCCGTGGGACTGCTAACTCAAAAGTTTGCCTGGATCAAAGGAGCCTCTAGAGTCATTGCTGTTGACCATATCGGCTACCGATTGCAACATGCGAAGCTGACCAATAATGTTGAAGTTTATAACTTCGAAGAGATCAAGGACATTGGGGCTCATTTGAAGGAGATCACTCATGGGGGCGCAGATGTGGTTATTGACTGTGTGGGTCTAGATGCCAAAATATCTGCCTTGGAGAAAGTGGAAACGGTTCTGAAGCTGCAAGGGGGCTCGCTCAGTGCATTCAGAATGGCCGCGGATATCGTACGTAAATTCGGAACCATCCAGCTTGTAGGGGTCTATGGACTTAATTACAATATGTTCCCGCTGGGTCAGCTATTTGAACGAAACATCACATTAAAGATGGGACAAGCGCCGGTGATTCACTATATGCCGTTGCTGTATAAGATGATTAAAGAAAATAAATTTGATCCTACAGATATCATTACGCATCGCCTGCCAATTAGTAAAGCGGAGCATGGCTATGACGTTTTTAGTGAGAAAAAAGAAGATTGCATCAAGGTTGTTCTGAAGCCGTAGCCTTTTAAGAAGCATGAGCTTTCGTCAGAAATGACATTGCTTGTGCTTTTTTTAGTGAAATCTTATGAAAAAAGATGCATTTTTTCACGGTCTGCGTTAAATTAACATAAGTGACTTAAGATATTGAAAGGACGCGTAACATGTGAAACTTAAAAAACCGCCACTTCCGATTCCACTATTAATGTTGATAGGGATTGTGGCCATCTCTTTTTCCGCCATTTTTATTAAATGGTCTGATGCACCTGCATCTATACAAGGCATGTACAGATTATTATTTACCTCACTGCTGATGCTGCCTTTTGCAAGACCCTATAGTGGAGCTGCTTTTGCTCTTCGTAAAAAAGACTGGCTAATGCTCATCCTCTCAGGCGCAATGCTTGCGCTGCATTTTTTGCTATGGATGGGATCATTAAAGTATACTTCGGTAGCTAGTTCAACAATGATCATGGCGCTGGAGCCTGTATTTATTATGCTGGGTGTTTATTTTTTGTATAAGGAAAAGACAGCTCTGTCTGCTATTCTAGGGCTTGGCATTGCAATTGGCGGTGTCGTGTTTATCGGCTGGGGTGATATTGGAATCTCTGCAGATAATCTTAAAGGTGATCTATTATCGGTCGGAGGCACTGTGGCGGTAGCTATACATATGCTGATCGGTCAAAAGCTAGTGGTGCGCATGCCCTCTTATTTATATAGCTTGATTGTCTTCTTGTCAGCCGCTGGCGTGTTCGCCGTATACAATCTGTTCATGGGGATTTCCTTTTTTAATTATCCGGCCAAGGAATGGGGAATCTTTGTATTGTTAGCAGTGGTGCCAACGGTGTTTGGCCATATTTTGTTTAATTGGTTACTACAATATGTATCTGCGACTACGGTTTCAATGAACATTTTAGGAGAACCAGTGGGTGCCAGTATCTTAGCGTATTTACTCTTGGGTGAACAGCTAACAACCTTACAATGGGCAGGTGGGCTGCTCGTTATGATTGGACTCGCAGTATATTTGTACGCGGGAAGAAGGAAAACTATCCGGATGGCTGATGCCATTCAGAATGCTTCATAACAGATATTTTACACATAAAGGGGTAGTAATGGATGGAAGAGCAGAATCAATATTCAAATAATCAGGCAGAAAAAAACGCTGTGCCAACAAGCGAAGAGCTTTGGAACGAAGATACTTATACCGCTTGGGTAACTCGGTTTGGTACACCGTCAGAAGCAGCTGCAAAATTAATAAAGGAACCAAGTGCAAAGCTTTACCCGCTCCTTTCTTTTTTTGGAGAGGTGAAGGGGAAGAAAATGATGAATTTAATGGGCTCAAACGGAATGAAGGCCGTGGCACTCTCATTACTAGGTGCGGAAGTAACGGTTGCTGACTTCTCGGAAGCCAATGCGCGATATGCGGCTGATCTTGCCCAAGAAGCAGGGGTACCACTAACCTATATCGTCTCAGATATTCTTAAGCTACCAGAAGACGTCCTTGACGGTTCATATGACATCGTCTTCGCGGAGTTAGGAATTGTTCATTACTTTACTAACCTTACACTATTCATGGAAACAGCTCGCCGATTGCTTTCTCCTGGAGGCGTATTTGTACTCCGCGATTTTCATCCGGTAACGACCAAGCTTATTTCCTCAAAGGGATCTACTGCGAAGGTACGCAAACACAAAGTAAACGGAGATTATTTTGACTCATCATTGGAAGAGAAGAAGGTATCCTATTCCAAGTATTTGCCTTCCACAGGTACACCAGCAGGTGAACAAGAGCATAGTGTTGTGTATTGGCGCCGCTGGACACTCGGAGAAATTGTAACCGCTGCAGCTAATAGCGGACTAGTGATCCGCCAATTAGTAGAAGAACCTAATCTATCTTCCGACGTGTATGATAAGGGAATTCCTAAGACCTTCACATTGGTGGCTGGAAATGGCGCAAGCCTGTAAGAGGGATCGCTGACATGTGATTTTTAGGGTATAACATTTGTGCTGAACTGAGGTGCTCTCGGTTCAGCTTTTTTTTGTGTAAAACATAAAATTTTAAACTTTTTTACGGAGATTATTCCATTACAATGGCAACTTATAGGGAATACAATGATTTTACATTCCGGATTGAAAGCGATTACTTTAAGGGTTAATGCATTCTCAAAGAATTTGAGGTGGATATCAAAATGAACGAAGTGTTGCTTCGTATGGAGGGAATCAACAAGTTTTTCCCAGGTGTTCATGCTTTGAATGAATGTCAATTTGAGCTGAAGCGTGGGGAAGTTCATGCGTTAGTAGGAGAAAATGGCGCTGGCAAGTCTACCCTTATGAAGATTGCGACAGGTGTCTATTCCAAGGATGCTGGTCAAATGTGGTACAAGGGAAATGAAGTGGAGATTGTTAATACCCGTGAAGCACAGGAGCTTGGAATTAGTATCATCCATCAGGAATTGAATTTAATGCCTCATCTTACGGTCGCCCAGAACATTTACATTGGACGAGAGCCGCGAAAAGCTCTGAAATGGTTCGTTGATGATTTAGAGATAAACCGAAAAGTTCAGGTTTTGTTTGATCAAATGAATCTGAAGCTGGATCCCAGAGTTTTGGTATCAGATCTGACAGTTGCTAATCAGCAAATGGTTGAAATCGCTAAAGCCTTGTCTTTCCAAGCCGAGGTATTGATCATGGATGAACCAACCGCCGCGTTAACAGATACAGAAATTAACGAGTTATTTCGAATGATTGAGCAGCTACGAGATAAAGGTGTGGGAATTATTTATATCTCTCACCGCATGGATGAATTGAAGCGAATTACAGACCGCATTACAGTTATGCGCGATGGTTGTTATGTAGATACCGTTCGTACCGATTCAATAACGATTGATCAGATCATCAGCATGATGGTTGGACGTGAATTATATCAAACGTCGAAACCAACGATTGCGAAACAGACTCAGCAAGTTGTCTTAGAAGTTCGGAATCTTTCTAGAGGGCATGCGTTCAAGGATATTAGCTTTCATCTGTATAAAGGTGAGATTTTGGGCTTCGCTGGTTTAATGGGAGCTGGACGTACCGAGGTTGTTCGTGCCGTATTTGGTGCCGATCCCATCGATGAGGGTGAAATTATGCTCCATGGAAAATCGGTTCGTATACGTCAGCCACATCAAGCGGTACAGCATGGTATTGGGTATTTGTCCGAAGACCGTAAACGTTTCGGACTGCTTGTGGATATGGATATCAGCATGAATAATGCGATTGCCTCCTTTTATAAATTCCGTAATTCATTTGGCTGGATGAAGGAGCGGGAGATGCGAAGCTCAGCGGAGCAGCATGTTGAAGCGCTAGCCACCAAAACTCCAAGTGTAGGTCAAAAGGTTAAGTTTCTGTCCGGAGGTAATCAACAGAAAGTGGTCATCGGCAAGTGGTTGACTAGAGACTGTGATGTACTCATCTTCGATGAGCCCACACGAGGTATTGATGTAGGCGCGAAAAGTGAAATTTATAAGCTGCTGGATCAGCTTGCGAGTCAAGGGAAGGCGATCATTATCATTTCTTCAGATCTTCCTGAGATTCTAAGAATGAGCCATCGGATTATCATTATGTGTGAAGGGCGTATAACAGGAGAACTCCCCGCAGAAGAAGCATCGCAGGAGGCGATTATGAAATATGCGACGAAACGTTCATAACTGTTCAAGAGTTAACCGGAGGTGTCAGGACTATGAAGATCGCGGATAAAGAGATTAGTCAGCCAGCGGGTATGAAGCAAACGGGAGGGCAATCCGGATTCAAACAAAAATTATTGGCATTTGCCAGTCTGATCATATTGGTCATCGTATTCTCTTTATCCTCCAGTAACTTTTTTCAATTCTCAAATCTTGTCGGAATTCTAGTTTCTACAGCTGTAATCGGAGTATTAGCGCTTGGAGCTACCTTTGTTATTATTACGGGTGGCATCGACCTCGCTCTGGGTACTGTAATGACATTCTCATCTGTTATGGTTGGAGTCATTATTACCTTCTGGGGTCTGCCCGTCCCGTTAGGTATTGTAGGTGGGATTCTGGCTGGAGCACTGTGCGGCTTTATCAGCGGTTTGATGGTGGCGAAGATGAACATTCCACCCTTCATCGCCACTCTGGCGATTATGATGGTCACCAAAGGCTTGTCGCTTGTCATTACAGGAGCCAAACCCATTTATTTCAACGATGATCCGATCTTCGCCAAGATCGCTATGGGTAAAATGATCCCCGGTATACCCAATACCATCGTTATCTTCTTATTACTCGGTATGATCGCAAGCATAATCTTGTCTAAGACGATTATTGGGCGTTACAACTTCGCGCTTGGCAGTAATGAAGAAGCTACTCGCTTATCAGGTGTGAACACAGTCAAATGGAAGATTATTATCTATTCCATTACAGGGATCTTTAGCGGAATCGCAGGTATCCTGATGGCATCACGTTTGAATTCAGCACAGCCATCACTGGGCACCGGTTATGAACTAGAGGCTATTGC
Source organism: Paenibacillus sp. FSL F4-0097 (assembly GCF_038593125.1). Lineage (NCBI taxonomy): Bacteria > Bacillati > Bacillota > Bacilli > Caryophanales > Paenibacillaceae > Paenibacillus > Paenibacillus sp. FSL F4-0097. The sequence continues at coordinate 3,714,545 of NZ_CP151965.1, read as the reverse complement.
GGCAGTGGTCATTGGCGGAACTTCCTTAAGTGGAGGTGTAGGTTCTATTCTAGGCACGATTATTGGCGCACTGATTATGAGTGTGCTGACGAATGGCTTGCAGATTATGTCCGTGGCTCAGGAATGGCGGACGGTCATTGTCGGTGTTGTAATCATCATTGCGGTTTACGCTGATATTCTACGCCGCCGTAAGCAATAAACTTGGTATGATCTCCATCCGGAGTGATATACAAAGCAAATGACGAGGGGGAAGATTCAAATGAAACTGCGTCGTAGAGGGTTTATCATGCTTGCCTGTCTGTTATTAGTCACTACATCGCTGAGTGCATGTAACAACAATGATAGTAACAAGAGTGCATCCGGTTCAGACAAACCGTACATTCCAGTCATATCAAAAGGTTTCCAGCATCAATTCTGGCAAGCGGTGAAGCAAGGAGCGGAGAAAGCTGCTAAGGAATTTGATGTTGAGATTACCTTCGAAGGTCCAGAAAATGAGAGTCAGGTGGATAAACAAATTGAGATGCTGCAAACAGCTCTCGACAAGAAGCCAGCAGCAATTGCGCTAGCCGCACTAGACAGCAAGGCTGCGATTCCTTATCTAGAAAAGGCAAAGGAAAATAAGATTCCTATCATCGGCTTCGACTCTGGTGTAGACAGTGATATCCCTGTAGCAACAGCAGCGACTAACAATAAAGCAGCAGCTGCTTTGGCCGCAGATAAAATGGCTGAACTGATTGGCAAGAAAGGTAAAGTGGGCCTTGTCATACATGACCAAACGAGCAGCACAGGGCAACAGCGTCGCAATGGCTTCTTGGAACAAATGAAAGCAAAATATCCGGATATTCAAGTGTTAGAGCCGCAATATGGGGGTGGAGATCAGTTAAAGTCCACAGACCTTGCGAAAGCGATGATGCAGGCAAATCCGGATCTGAAAGGAATCTATGGCTCTAACGAAGGTTCTGCTGTAGGTGTGGCTAATGCAGTAAATGAATTGCAAATGAATGGTAAGATCGTAGTCGTCGGCTTTGACTCTGGCAAGCAGTTGATGGATGCTATCCGCAGTGGTGTTGTGGCTGGCGCTGTTACACAAGACCCCATTGGTATTGGCTATCAAGCTGTGAAGGCAGCTGTGCAAGCGATTAAAGGGGAAGCGGTTGAAAAGAACATCGACACGGGGTTCCACTGGTATGATAAAAACAATATAGATTCTGATGAGATCAAACCTCTACTATACGAATAGAGTTTAATAATAGAGGTTGCCTCACGCAGGCGGCCTCTATTATGCTTATGCTGATAAGTTCAAAGTTGTGGAGGTGTTGGATGTACAAAATAATTCTGGTTGATGATGAAGATGAGGTTCGTGAAGGGATCAAACAGAAGATTACATGGAGTAAATATGGGTTTGAGCTGGTTGGTGATTTCGATAATGGCCGAGATGCGCTGGAAGCAATCGAGCAGCATCGGCCTGACGTAATTATTACTGATATTTGTATGCCTTTTATGGATGGACTGGGATTGGCCAAAGCTGTGATGGATAGGTACCGGGATATGAAGGTCATTATCGTCACTGGATATGAAGACTTCGAATATGCGAAGCAGGCCATAACACTGAAGGTGACTGAGTACTTATTAAAACCGATTAATGCACGTGAGTTTGCTGAATTTCTAAGTAAGATGAAGCAGGATTTAGATGAAGAGCATCTACAAAAAGCGAATTTAGTTAAGCTTCGTATGCAACTTAATCAGAGTCTTCCATTGCTGCGGGAACGATTTTTGGAGCAGCTGGTAACTACTCGAATGAAAAGCGAAGAAATCGAGAATAAATTGAGTTATTTTCATATTCAGTTACAGGGTCAAGTGTACCTTGCGCTCGTTATAGATATAGAACTTGAGAAACGAAGCCAGGACCTAGCTTTTGATGCAGAGCTACTGCGTTTCGGAGCCTTTAACATTGTTCAGGAGCAGTTGGAGAAAGAGCAAGACGGAGTGGTATTCCAGACGAGAGATGGAAAAATCGCTGCGATAAGATCCGGCAGTTCAGAGACGTTAGAAGTAGCAACGCAGCTTCTTGCAGAGCAAGTCCAGAGTAGCTTAAATAAATATTTGAAGCTGTCATCAACCATAGGCATCGGTAGAAAATATAATACTTTGCAACAAATTCCACTATCCTTCCAAGAAGCGGTCTCCTCCATAGAATATCGTTACCTTTTAGGCATAGATAAAGTTATCTCCATACAGGATCTTGAGTTTGGCAAGGGATTGGATCAGGCGCATTTCACCTCATGGGAAAAGCAATTCATATCCGCTTTAAAGACAGGTAAAGCTTCTGCTGTATCGGAAATTCTATTGAAGTGGTTTCAGGAGCTTAAAAGTAATACCTCCTCTATAGAAGGCTGCCGTAGCAGCATCTATCAGCTGCTGGTTTCTTTGATGAATTATGTGGTCGACATCGGCTTCCCAAATACAGTAGTTGTTTCGCATAATATGTTTGCAGAGGTTGCTGCGCTTAAGACTTTAGATGAAGCTAGAAATTATCTGGAGAGGACTTGCCATGAGCTGATACTTAAACTATCGGAACAGAGAACAACGGTTCGGACTTCTCAGATGCAAGCCGCAGAAGCTTATATTCGCGAGAATTATTGTAATGACAGCTTTTCACTCAATGAGCTGTGTAGCCATATTTTTATGAGCATCAGTTATTTCAGTGCAACTTTTAAACAGCATACCGGAGAAACATTTATAGAATATCTGACTCGACTCCGTTTGGAAAAAGCAAAAGAACTCCTTACGGTCACACAGTTGAAGACATATGATATCGCTGCCAGAGTTGGTTATGCTGATCCACAGTATTTTAGTGTTATTTTCAAACGTAATGTAGGAAGCACACCGAAGGAATATCGACACCGGCAGAAGGAGAATCTCTCTCTATGAGAGCACAGCGCTTTTTCCGCAGCCGAAGCATTCATACTAATATTGCTGTCTCCTTTTCACTTCTTATCCTCTGCACAACTATTGTCCTGAGTTATACTTCCTATCGCCTGTCCTCAGCCGCGGTCAAGGGCAATTCTGTTGCCTACACTTCACAATTAATAGAACAAGTAAAACTGAATATCGAGAATTACATTGGCAATATGGAGAGCATAGCCGCTCTGGTGTTAACTAGCAGTGATCTAGAGAAATATATAAAAGGCTCGAATTTAGATAAAGAAGAAGCGCTTAAGAATAAACTGCTTGCCAGTCATTATCTCCGGTCAGTCGTTCAATCCCGCTCGGATATTTCCTCTATATTATATGCAGGCTCAGATGGCATGACCGTTTCGGATCGACAGCATGCTGTTTTGAAACCGCTTCCTGAACTAATAGCTCAAGATTGGTATCAAAAAGCTATGAATCAACTAGACGTTGCAGTTTCTTCCTCACATGTGCAGCACATCTTTCAAGATGAATACCGGTGGGTAGTGTCGATAAGCCGAAAGCTCTCGAATGCGAATGCTATGACGGAAGCGGATCAACAAGGTGTACTGCTCGTAGATCTCAATTACAGTGTAATTAATAATCTATGTAAACAAATCGAACTGGGAAAACGCGGTTATGTTTTTATCGTCGATCCCGCAGGTAGCCTTGTCTATCATCCACAACAGCAGTTGATTTACTCCCAGCTCAAGTTCGAACAATTGGAGACGGTCCTTGGGATCAAAAATGGATCTGTTACGGTTAACACGGGGAATGACCAGAAACTGTACACTGTGGACACTACCAGCTTTGGCTGGAAAATAGTTGGAGTCACTTATCCAGATGATTTGGTCGCGAACAAGCAACGTATGCAAGGAACCGCCGCCTTATGGGGAGCAATTAGTTTGATTTTTGCTATGGCTATATCGATTTTTCTCTCTTACGCACTGACCAAACCGCTGAAGAATTTGGAGCTGAATATGAAAAAAGCGGAACGTGGAGAGTTCGACATACGCGTAGAGATTGAGAGCACGAATGAAATCGGCAAGCTTGCTCGTACGTTTAATCTTATGATCATGAAGATTAAAGAGTTAATGGGTCAGATCGTCTTGGAGCAAGAGATGAAGCGTGTGAGTGAACTGAAGGCGCTGCAAGCGCAGAATAAACCTCACTTTTTGTACAATACACTTGATTCGATTATTTGGATGGCAGAGACAGGAAAGATGGAGGAAGTGGTGGAGATGACTTCATCTCTATCCAAGCTGCTCCGTTCAACAATTGGTGAGGGTGAGGAATTGATTCCGCTGGCCAAAGAATTAGAGCATATTCGGCACTATTTAACGATTCAGAACATGCGTTATCGTAATAAATTCACTTATTCCATAGAGGTACAAGAAGATATCCTAACCTGCAGCATTTTAAAAATGGTACTTCAGCCTTTGGTTGAAAATGCGATCTATCACGGCATAAAACATAATCCTGAGCAAGGGCACATTCTGATCCGGGCAAGACAAGAACAGAACGATATTATCGTACAGATCATTGATGACGGTATTGGGATGGATGAAGAGCAGATGGGTAAGGTACTGCTGCAAAAGTCAGATTTCAAGACTGGCAGCGGTGTAGGTGTCGCAAATGTGAACCATCGTGTCCAGCTGTATTTCGGTGTGAAATACGGTTTGTCTTTTACAAGCGAGATGGAGGAAGGAACGACGGCCACTTTACGAATACCTGTAATTTATGAGGAGGAGAGTCAATGAGCGCATTACGGTCAAAAATTGGCCTGTATACTCTGTTGCTGCTCTTCATTGTTACTTTGGGTTCATTAGCCTATCGTATGTTTGCAAATGAGCTTGACGCAAAGGTTAGGACCATTATTTATGTGCCCAAGACTATCGACAGCAGTATTGAATTCTGGGAAGTGATGAAACAAGGTGTGGCAACAGCGGCTAAGGAGTTCGGTGCAGAGGTTCGCACGGTTGGAACGGATACAGAGCTTGATGTAGATCAACAAATAGAACTGTTGGAGCAAGCAATTAAGGAGAAGCCTGACGCCATTATTTTATCTGCTACGGATTATTATCGCCTCATTCCAATCGCGGAAAAGATCAAATCAGCTGGCATTACGCTTATTACTGTAGATTCGGGCTTGAGCGGTGGTGTATCAGAGAGTTTTATTGCTACGGATAATTATGAAGCAGGACGTAAGGCAGGGCAGGAGTTAAGAAAATATATCGATCCAGAGGATAAAGTCGCCATCGTTAACTTTGTACAAGGCTCTGCGACAGCAATAGAGAGGGAAAGAGGAGCTCGTGACGCCCTTTTAGAAAATGGAGTTCATGATGTGCAGCCTACATTATACAGTGATGGTTCCGTGCGAAAAGCGTATCAGTTAACTATTGATTTGCTAAAGGACGAGCCAAATTTAAAGGGAATAATCGGTCTTAATGAACCTTCTACACTAGGTGCTGGGGAGGCGATTATGGATATGGGATTTCAGGACAAAGTGAAATTGTTTGGGTTCGACAATTCTAGCAATGAGGTGAAGCTCCTCGAAAAAGGGATTTTGCTTGGCACGGTCATGCAGAAGCCCTTTAATATGGGGTATTTAGCTGTGAAGACGGCGATTGAAGCTGTTGAGGGTGAGGAAGTGGAACAGATAATAGACACAGGCTCCGTGGTCATCACGAAGGAGAATATGTATTTAAGTGAAAATGAGAAATTAATGTTTCCTTTTATAGAATAAATGAACAAGGAAGCTTCTAAAACCGTTTGCGGCTTTAGAAGCTTCCTTGTTTTTTTAAAGATCAAGAGTCGTTACTATTTCAACAAAGGATTGCTGCAACGGTGTTAAAATATGATCTTTACGCCAGCCGAGCACAAACCCGCCGCTTTCAGGCAAAATCCCTGGTAGGTTGGCATAGCTAAGCTTGCCTAGCTCAATCTCAGCTTTAACAGCCGCTTTAGAACATATGCCAACACAGTCACTCCCGCTAACTAGCTGCTTAATCACTTCTGGAGAATTCAACTCGGATCGGTTCCATAAACGGATTTGATTGAATTGTGCCCATTGATCGGCATACCCCCGTAAACAAGATCCTTGCTCATGCTGAATCCACGGCTCATTGGCAATTAGTTCAGGTGTTAATTTCTTTAGGTCTTCAAATGGATGACCAGGTGCAAAAATTAGGACAGGTTCATCACGGACAATAAGCTGAAAATCAAAAGATTCGTCCTGCCAATCCGAAGTATGTAAAATGGCCATCTGAATATCCCGACTACGGAGACGTTCACGTAACAAAGCATCGCTTTGAACAGTCAAGGAGTTGTTAATCCCCGGATAGAGTTTCATGAATTGGATTAACACATTAGGTAAAATATAAGTTGCAGGAATAAAACTGGCTTCCAGCTCTAATGTTCCTTTTGAGGGAGAAGAAAATTGTTTGACTGTACGCTCAGCTTCTGCTGTGAGGGAAACGATTTTGAGGGCGTATTGATAAAGGGCTCGCCCAGCATCCGTAAGCAGCACTCTTCCGCTGCGGTAAAGAAATAGAGGGGTTCCGAGCTCAGCCTCCAGATTCTTCATATGAAAAGAAACAGTAGGCTGTTTAAGGCCTAATTCTGCGGCTACATCGGTTACCTTTTTATATTTTTCAATTAGAACTACGATGTTCAATTTCATAATATTCATGACTTTCCTCCACATAATGCTAAGTTGGATTACAAATTATATCTCCATTATAGATTATATCTATACAGATATACACTTTATATTGGTATTTTTTTCGTTCACTTTACAAAGATAAGAAGTTTCTCTAACGAACGAGCTCTAGAATAAGAAGAGTCAGAGGGGCCAAGAAGTCCCGGACAACATATAACATATGCGTTTGATGAACTTTTACAGTAACCATGCATATGGGGGCCAAGCTCCACAACACCATGTTAAAGCTTTCGAAGCCAGTTTGGTATGAACTGATCAGGGAGCCATGCTAACAAACCATTTAGGAGGAGACAAAACAATGCAATTCAAAAAATCATGGATCATGACTTTGGCTTTAACAAGCGTACTGGCACTATCGGCTTGCGGTAACGGCGGGGCAAACAACACAGGAGGAAACGCTGCAGCAACTAACGAAGGAAGCGGCGGCGCTGAAATAAGTGGTTCGATTCTGGCTTCTGGTTCAACAGCATTACAACCCTTGGTTGAGCTGGTAGCAGAGAATTTCATGGATAAAAACACTGGCGTGGACATTCAAGTTCAAGGCGGTGGCAGTGGTACTGGTCTTACTCAAGTAGCTGAGAAACAAGTAGATATCGGAAACTCTGACGTATTCGCAGAAGAAAAATTAAAAGATGCAGATGCAGAAAAAGCAGCAGCACTCGTAGATCATCAAGTAGCAGTAGTAGCGATCGCAGCAGTAGCTCATCCTGATGCTGGTGTGGATAGCTTAACTAAACAACAACTGGTGGACATTTTCACTGGTAAAATCACTAACTGGTCTGAAGTAGGCGGAGCGGATCAAAAAATCCAAATCATCAACCGTCCAGGCAGCTCCGGTACTCGTGCAACCTTTGAAAGCTTTGCACTTGGAACCAAAACAGAAGATATCCCAGGTTCGATTCAAGAAGATTCCTCCGGTACGGTTAAGAAAATGATCGGTGAAACTCCAGGGGCAATCGGATACCTTGCTCTTTCTTACCTGGATGATTCCATTAAAACACTTAGTCTTGACGGTGTGGAAGCATCTGTTGATAATGTTGTTTCTGGTAAATACCCAGTGTGGGCTTACGAGCATATGTACACAAATGGTGAACCTAACGCGACAGTAAAAGCATTCCTCGACTTTTTCTTAACTGACGAAGTTCAAACTGGTGAAGTTGTTGAACTTGGATACATCCCAGCTGTTAAAATGCAAGTTGTTCGCGACGTTGCAGGAACTGTTACCGCTAAGTAATTAAATTCTAGGCAATGTTATTGATTAGAATCTCAAGTGATTAGAGGCGGATACATCTGCCTCTCTTTTCACTTTAGAAAGAGGGAGCAATTGAGGGTGAAACTAAAGAACTCACGATTCGAAAAACATCATATTGAAGATTTTGTTGGACGTACTTATATGTCCTTCTGTGTATTACTGTTGATAACAATCATTGTATCGATGGTATATTTTGTAGCGTCTAAAGGAATTTCAACCTTCACAAGTGGTAATGCTACAGTTTCTGAATTTCTATTCGGTACAAAGTGGTCGCCAGAAGCGGATACGCCTTCCTTCGGAGCTTTTCCATTTATCTCGGGTTCCTTTCTGGTTACTTTGCTTGCCGCATTGATTGCTAGTCCACTTAGCTTATGCGCTGCGTTATTTATGACTGAGATTGTTCCAGGGTGGGGCAAAAAATTACTTCAACCTGTTATTGAGCTTTTGGCAGGGATTCCTTCGGTAGTATATGGTTTCATCGGATTAAGTGTAATTGTACCGTTTCTACGCAACAACCTGCCGGGCCAAGGCATCGGGGTAGCTGCAGGCGCGCTTGTGCTCTCGGTAATGATTCTTCCGACGATTACAAGCGTGGCTGCAGACGCGCTGGCTTCATTGCCGCAAAACTTAAAAGAATCTTCCTATGCGCTTGGTGCCACCCGGTGGCAGACGATTTCGCGGGTGATTATTCCAACAACCTTTCCTGCCATAATGACAGGGATTGTATTGGGAATGGCTCGTGCTTTCGGTGAAGCACTCGCTGTACAAATGGTTATCGGGAACGCGCCATTCGTACCAAAATCACTCTTTGAGTCAGCTTCTACCTTGACCAGTGTGATCACACTCGGTATGGGGAACACGACCATGGGCTCACCTCACAATAATGCACTGTGGAGTATGGCACTGGTTCTCATGCTGATGACTTTCGTATTTGTCTTCTTTGTGAGAATGCTTGAAAGGAGAAATAAAATTTGAAGCCGAGAACCGTAAATAAAATTGCCACCAGTCTTATTGTATTTTTCGCGATGCTCATCGTTGCCATTCTACTTGGACTTTTGGGATATATCCTCTTTAGAGGCTTAAGCCATATCAGTTGGGATTTTCTTTTCTCCGCACCGCAAAAGATTCGTGCAGGTGGAGGGATCGGACCACAGCTATTTAACTCCTTATTCCTGTTAGTACTGACACTTATTATTACAGTTCCGCTTGGACTGGGTGCCGGTATTTATATGGCGGAATATGCTCGTCCCGGTAAGATTACCGGCTTTATTCGCTTGATTGTTGAAGTATTGTCATCTTTCCCTTCCATCGTAGTCGGCTTGTTTGGTCTATTGCTGATTGTTAACTATTTCAATCTAGGCTTCTCCTTAATCTCCGGTGCATTGGCATTGACGGTCTTTAATCTACCACTGATGGTGCGGATTACGGAGCAAGCTTTTCGTAGTGTTCCAAAACAACAAAAAGAGGCTGGTTTTGCACTAGGATTATCCAAGTGGAAAATTGTTACCTCGGTGTTGTTTCCGGTAGCATTACCTACAATTATTACAGGTACTATCCTGTCCGCTGGCCGTGTCTTTGGGGAAGCAGCTGCGTTGATGTTCACAGCAGGAATGAGTAGCCCTAGATTGGATTTCACCAACTGGAATCCACTTAGTGCGAATTCGCCACTGAATCCCTTCCGTCCAGCGGAAACGCTGGCTGTCCACATTTGGAAGGTCAACAGTGAAGGTCTAGCTCCAGATGCTGCACAGATTGCTGCGGGAGCTTCGGCGGTGCTTGTAATTATGGTGTTAATCTTCAATCTGGCAGCACGTTATTTCGGAAGATTTATTTATCGTAAGCTTACAGCTTCAAAAAGAATGAACTAATCATACAAATTAAAGTAGAGATGTAGGAGGAGTAATCGATGGGAACGTCGGCAACAGCAGTGCGTGAATCTTTTCAAACCGAAGACCTGAGTATTTTTTACGGAACATATGAGGCAGTAAAGGGGATAAGCCTTCCATTTGCTGAAAATACGGTTACTGCACTGATCGGCCCATCCGGCTGCGGTAAATCAACCTTTCTTCGTTCTTTGAACCGGATGAATGACGAAATTTCTGGCTCAAAAACAAAAGGAAGCATCTGGATTGATGGAGTGGATATTAATGCTCCGGGTACGGATGTGATTAAGCTGCGTCAGAAGATCGGGATGGTATGGCAAAAGCCAAATCCGTTCTATAAATCGATTTACGATAACATCGCTTTTGGACCTAAGTATCACGGCATTAAAGGCAAAAAGGCTCTTGATGAGATTGTTGAGAGCAGTCTTCGCAAAGCAGCATTGTGGGATGAGGTAAAGGATCGTTTAAAAGATTCAGCACTTGCACTTTCCGGTGGACAACAGCAGCGCCTTTGTATTGCTAGAGCGTTGTCGGTTAACCCGCAAATTCTGCTCTTGGACGAACCAGCATCAGCTCTAGACCCGGTCTCCACAGGTAAAGTAGAGGAGCTAATCAAGGAGTTGAAAGAAGAGCTTCGCATCGTTATTGTGACACATAATATGCAGCAGGCAGCTCGGATCTCTGATTATACCGCATACTTTTATCTAGGCTCCCTTGTCGAATATGATAAGACGGATAAAGTCTTTACCAATCCAGAGAATCAAATGACGCAAGAATATATCATGGGCCGATTCGGCTGAAGCTGTGAACATCGTTCTTTCGGGAACGGTGTTTTTTTGTGAATTCAAGAGTTGTGATTCGAATGGTTGCCTATTATTTGCAAAAGGCAGAAAGATGCTGTATCATTTGTGATAATGATTATCATTATTACTATATTAGGGAGTGGATCTTATGACGCAATCTCAACAGACTCAACAGAATAGTGTGGCCGAAATAATAAAAGAACGACGCTCGATTAAGCTTTTTAAAAAAGATCCACTTCCACAAGGCCTTTTAGAGGAATTATTAAATGTAGCGGTATGGGCACCGAATCATGGTGTGCGTGAGCCGTGGAGATTTATTGCTTTTCAAGGGGAAGGTTCGAAATTCCTAGCTGAATCTGCATTTGCTTTTGTAAAACGTGCTATAGCTGATCCAGAAGTGGCTGCTAAACGTAAAGAATATATCTCGAATATTCCATTAACAGTAATCGTAGTGATGCCTGAAGATCCTCGGCAAAGAGAGTGGGACGAGGATTTTGCAGCAGCGTCCGCACTAGTACAGAACTTCCAGCTCGCAGCTTGGGAACAAGGTGTAGGAACGATTTGGAAGACAGATCCATACATCAACAACCCTGAATTCCGCACTAAAATTGGTGTGAAGCCCGGCGAAAAAATTGTAGCCATGATCCATGCCGGATATCCGGAGACTGTACCTGACAGCCGTCCACGCACAGACGCTTCGGAGCTGCTGAAGATCGTAGACTTCTATCCAGAGAATGGCGTAGTGGAATAAGGAAAGTCGAAGGCATTCGTATATTAAAAGCGGAAAGATCATAAACATCGAAAAAGCGTCGAAATATCAAAAAGATCGAAAGATCAAAGGCATCGAAAGATCAAAAGCATCGAAAGATCAAAAGTATCGAAAGATCAAAAGTGAACTGTGACCCGTAAGATGGAAACTTTGAAAAAAGTGACCCTCTTACGGGTCATTTTGTGTTTTAATCGAAATATCGAAATAACGGAGGAAGCCTTCATGAATAACAAAACAAGAGGAAGCTCAAGGATATTCAACGAAAATGAGATCAAACAACTAGAGAACAATCCAAATGTAGAGAACGTGACGGAAAAGAGTATTACCTATTCACCAACGTTTAAGTTGGCTGCGGTTAAGGCCTATAAGGAAGGCCAAGCCCCAATGGAGATCTTCCTTAGCGCAGGATTTAACCTAGATATTATCGGTCGCAAGAAGCCTAAGCATTGCCTAACCCGTTGGCGTAATACATATAATGCTCTGGGAGAGGCTGGACTACTAGAGGAACAACGAGGAAAAGGATCCCCGGGCAGACGACCGACAGGGGAACTTTCTACCGAGGAAAAGTTAAAACGTGCAGAAGCACGAATCAAGCTTCTGGAGATGGAGAACGACTTCTTAAAAAAGCTGGAGGCGCTCGAAAAGCAGAAGATGCAGAGGAAACGTTGACCCCCTCCGAGCGCTACGAAATTATTAACCAAACGATACGTAAGCACGGTCTGCAGCGAATGACGCGTTATTTGTGTAAGCTAGCTTGTGTGAGCTTAAGCGGATATTACCGTTGGCAAGTCGCTGAGGAAGCAAGACAGTTGCGAGAGAAGGCAGACGAACGAGACGCTTTCCTTATCAAGAAACACTATGACGCTTTGAATGGTAAAGCTGGAGCATTGGTCGTGAAGATGTGGCTGGAACGGGAGAATGGTATCATCATGAATCATAAAAAGATTCGAAGATTAATGCGAAAATATAAGCTTGTTGCTACGATCCGGCAAGCAAATCCCTATCGCAAGATGGCAAAAGCCACACAAGAGCACCAAACATGTCCCAACCTACTCAAGCGCCAGTTTGACCAAGGAGAGCCTGAGAAAGTGCTGCTGACGGATATTACCTATATGCATTATGGTAATGGACAATGTGCTTATTTATCCGTGGTGAAAGACGGGGCTACGAGACAAATTTTAGCTCACTACCTCTCTTCTTCATTGGCTATGCCAATTGTAGAACGAACACTGGAGAAACTACTTGAACGACTGGATGGCAATATTCATCCAGAAGCCCTTTTGCATTCGGATCAAGGAATGCACTATACTCACCCTAGATTCCGCCTTCTCGTACGCGAAGCTGGGTTTACACAGTCCATGTCACGGAAAGGGAACTGCTGGGATAACGCCGCCATGGAGAGCTTTTTTGGCCATCTGAAGGATGATTTGGAGTACAAGACATGTATGACTCTCTTGGAATTACGAACAAAGGTTGATGACTATATCGCCTACTATAACTCCGAGCGATATCAATGGACATTAAAAAAGATGACTCCCGATGAATTCAGGAGTCACCTATTAATTGCTTCTTTAAGGTCTTCTTTTTTCAACTTTCCACAAATACGGTCACAGTTCAAAGTATCCTTAGGGATGCTTTTTTTTGTTACTTTGACTAGCGATAGTAGGGTGATGGCTGATGGCTGCTGATCACTTGTCGCTGCCGGTTCCTCTGCTGATGTGGCTCAACCTTCTACTTACTTCCTAGTGATCTTTGCTGACCTCCAGCGGGCTTCATACAGACCTCCTACAGGCTCCCTAGTGATATCCTACTGATCTCCTACTGATCTCCTACTGATCTCCTACTGACCTCCTACTAACCTCCTACTAACCTCCTGCGGGTTTCCTACTGATCTCCGCATCGGACCGTATTGCAACTATTTGAGCTTTTGGAGTCATTTTGCAGAAGTATCGGACCACATAGCTCTTATAACCATATAACTGTGCAGAACTGGTGTGGTTATGAGTAAATAGCTGCAACTGGGTCCGATAGCACGTCAATTAGCTGCAAATATACGAAATAAGGACTCCTCAGTCCGATGCAACGGCGAATAAGCGAACTAACCCCAAACTAACCTAAACTAACTAAAGAACCTCATGTTGGGGACTGTATTGCAGCTATTTGAGCTTTTTGAGTCATTTTGTAGAAGTATCGGACCCCATAGCTCTTATTACCTTGTAAAGGCGCAGAATTGGTGTGGTTTTGAGTAAATAGCTGCAATTGAGTCCGATAACCCGTAGAAAACACTCGAATTTGCATTATAAGGTCATCTGAGTCCGAACTATTGGCAAAAGTGTGCTTACATACTAGCCAAGGCGGCGAGTTAGGCATCGCAGCTGACTGGCTATGGACTCAGTTACAATCACTCTTCACCATTTGATCCAACGGTGGGGAGAAAGTATTCCTGACGGAGAGGGAATGGAAAATGAAGTCTGGATCCTAAAATGACACGTCGATCCTAAAGTGAAATGTTGATCCCAATAAACAAATGTAATATATAATGTACATAATGACCGATATAGATTACAATGATGGAAAATGGAATGCATCACAAACATTAAAGGGAGGTTATGGAGTGGGAGAGAACAAAAACATCAAGTTAAAGCTGGCAAGGATCCAAAAGAATCTTTCCCAAGAACAGTTAGCGGAAGTTGTAGGGGTTACACGGCAGACGATCGGCCTGATTGAAGCTGGTAACTATAACCCGACGATTAAGCTGTGCATAGCCATCTGCAAGGCGTTAGATACGTCATTAAACGATATTTTTTGGGAGGATTAGTTGTGAAAGGGCCAAAGATTAAAGACGAACGAATTATCACAGAAATTCAGAAGTTTAGTACGCACGGATTATTGATTGTGTTAGTGGGATTTATGATCAGCCTTTTGGTAAAAGTATTTATCCTGGAATGGGACATCAAATATTGGGTAGATACTTTTGGGATTATGCTGTTAGGTTGCTTGTATGTTACCGTTTGTTGTGTCAAAGATGGGATATACCTGCTGCCGAGTAAGGAAGGAGAACTCAGACGGTTTAAGAAGATTCATTTAATATCGGGTGTTATCAGCACGATTATTTGGGCCACGCTAACATTTTTGCTTGATTTTAGAGAAGCGGGAGAAGTGGATATTAGAAAAAATATATCGAGTACTCTCGTGGGGGCGGTTGTTTTTTTCATAGGGATCACTTGGGCGATGTGGTACATAATTAATAAATCCAACAAAAATGCTGACAAGAACATTGAGAGTTAAATATTAAATATTAAATATTAAAGATAACAATCTCTTGCAAAACTAATATCATTAGTTTATATTTAAGCTAATATCATTAGTTTATCGGAGGGGTAAGGATGAGAGTAACACGTGAAGGTCATTTATTGCAGTTGACTTGGATGCCAAATTTTTTTCCAGTGAATTGTTACATTATTGAGGAAAAGGATGGATTAACTTTAATAGATGCCGCTATGCCATTTAGTCTAAAAGGAATTATGAAGACTGAAGCGAAGCTAAATAAGAAGCTTACACGTATAATCTTAACGCATGCGCATGATGATCATATTGGGGCACTGGATGGACTAAAAAAGCAACGTCCAGAGGCTCAGGTGTACATCTCTGAGCGAGATTCGGCATTACTTCGTGGAGATCGTTCACTTCGGGAAGGAGAACCTCAGACCCCTATTAAGGGAGGCGTTCCGAAGAAGATAGCTACAAAACCAGATGTCCTTCTCCACGAAGGGGATACCATTGGATCATTAACAGCGATTCACACTCCAGGACATACCCCCGGCTCTATGTCTTTCCTTGATTCACGCAGCGGTGCTGTAATCGTTGGGGATGCTCTTCAGACCTTCCGGGGAACTGCGGTGGCTGGAACCATCATCCCCCTGTTTCCTTTTCCAGCAATGGCTACATGGAATAAAGCTCAAGCTCTGAATAGTGCGATTAAGCTTCTAGAGTTATCTCCAGCTTTACTTGCTGTTGGTCACGGCAACTTACTGAAAGCGCCAAAGCAGGAGATGGAGAAAGCCATACGTAAGGCACAAATGATTCAGGATAGGAGTAATTAAATGTCACCTAGAGCAGGATTAGATCGTCACACACTAGTGATTAGAGCAGCAGATATTGCCGATGATGAAGGTATAGAGGCGGTTACCTTGGCTGCATTAGCAGGTAAACTAGGTGTTCGTTCCCCGTCATTATACAACCATATAAATGGACTGCAGGATTTGCGGACTGGGCTCGCCATTTACGGATTAGAGTTATTATTTACAAGCATGTCGAACGCAGCTGAAGGATTAAATGGAGATGCTGCTGTACACGCGATGGGCCGGGCATATGTGGATTTTGCTAGGAGTAGACCAGGTCTGTATGAGACTACACTACGAGCGCCTGAGCAGGAGAACACGGAGCTTGAAGCGGCTGGTGAGCATATTTTGCAGTTTATAATTCAGGTGATGAAGAGTTATCAATTAGGCGAAGAAGGAGAACTTCATGCCGTAAGGGGATTACGGAGTATCCTGCATGGATTCGCCTCATTGGAGCAAAAGGGTGGATTCGGTATGGCGCTCGATACTAACGAGAGTCTAACCCGCTTGATTAGCACTTTTATAACCGGAATTGGAAATATGAAATCTGATTAAATTAGATCTAGGAGATGATGAACAAATGGGTCAGGAATATGAACAAGGTAGTGTCACCACTTATGGTGAAACAGCAGAGGTTATTGCGAAATTGGGGATTTTACCGCTTGCTGCGCTCATCCCCGGGCACCCGTCTTTAAACGGCTTAACTAAGCCCGAGAATTGGCATACTGGAACAGATTTAGATCCGTGGTCATGGCGTGCGCAGTTTCCAGGTGAGGGCCTTGCAGGATACGGAAAGTTTATTAAGAAAAAGGCTATTTTGGTCTCAAGGGAGTGGTTCCCGGCATTTGTAGCAGCAGCAGGCAGTACCAAATCTATTGAAGAGCGGTATAAGGATGGGTTGGCTAGTAAAGAAGCTGTGACCTTGCTGCAGATTGTTCGTGAACATGAAGGTATTGATACACGTAAACTTCGGGCAGAGGCTGATATGAAGGCAAAAGAAAAGAAAACAGCCTTCGATAACGCGGTTACTGAGCTGCAAGGATCTTTAGATATGGTGATCTCAGGCATCAAGCAACGCCTGAATGATGAAGGTGAAGTAAATGGTTGGAGTAGTACCTCGTTCGAGACGGTCAGTCACTGGATGTCAGATAACGGTTTATCCGCTTTTGAAGGGGATAGAGAAGAGGCCATAGCTTGGATACAATCGAAGATGAACGGGGTATGGTCGCCTACAGCAATAGCTTGGACAAACAAAGCATTCTCATGGAATTAATAAAAACGGTTAATCACTACTCCATAGAGAGTGATTAACCGTAAGCGTTTTCCAATAAAGTTATATCCATCACATTAAGGTTCCAACATAGGCGCCAAGTAAGCAATCAGGAAATACAAGAATCCAAAAAGCAGCATAACATAGGCAGTGTATTTAATAGCATTAGATGCAACAATTCTTGAATCTACCGGTGGTTGAATTTCTAGCTGTTCTTCTTCGATGCTGTCAACTTCTTTGGATACTGGGTCTCTCAACATGATAATCCCCTCCTTGGAAATTCAATCCTTAATTGTATTGTGACATATTTGTGAACGGAAATCAACAATAGTGTGAACAAATATTGAACATTTATTCAAATTTGGGCATTTCACCACCTGAAATGTTATTGTTAAAACAAAAACAACCCGCTTACTCTCTAATTAGAGAGCTAAGCGGGTTGTTTGAAGTTGGTTCTATCTAGGATCTAACGGGTGTTGTTTAAGCCTTAAGCCCAATCCCCATTACGGAAGATAGGTACTGTTGTTCCATCATCGTTAATTCCGTCAATATTCATTTCAGGAGAGCCCATCATAAAGTCAACATGGGTATGGCTTTGATTCATTCCTTTTTCCAACAGCTGTTCCTTAGTCATCGTAATTCCTTCTTGAATTGTGAAGGCATAAGCTGCACCTAAAGCCAAATGACAGGAGGCATTCTCATCATACAACGTAGTGTAATAAAGAATACCGCTCTCAGAAATCGGAGAGTGGAAAGGTACCAAAGCAACTTCGCCAAGATAGGAAGAGCCTTCATCCAGCGCGATTAGTGATGCCAAAGTTTCAGCGCCTTCTTCAGCAGTAAAATCAATCACTTTACCGTTCTCAAAGGTCAGCGTGAAGTTATTGATTAGATTGCCGCCGTAGCTAAGTGGCTTAGTGCTGCTCACTTTACCATTAATACCAGACTTCAAAGGGGCAGTAAACACTTCTTCCGTAGGAATATTGGCTAAGAAAGGGACGCCCTTACCGTTCACAGCTCCTGCCTGACACCAGATGTGTCCTTCTGGCAACTCAATAGTTAAATCTGTACCAGGTGCTGTATAGTGCAGCTTGCGAAACTTACTTTCATTCAAGGAAGCGCAACGAGTTTTGAGTCCATCTAAATGGCGGCTCCATGCTTCAATAGGATCGTCCTGATCCGCACGTGTGGCTTTAAAGATGGCATCCCATAACAGTTCAACCTGCTGCTCGGATGGAGCGTCAGGGAACACTTTTGCAGCCCAAGAGGCTGATGGGAAGGCAAGACCGCTCCAGCTCGCATGATTTCCCATTAAGTACTCACGATATGGCGCTAGGGTCTGCCCAGAGATACGCTGATTATCGGCAATTCTTCCAGGTTCAACGCCTTTTAAAAGATCCGGGTCAGCAGAGATAATGGTTAGAAATGCCGCTCCCTTTTTAGCAAGATCCTCTAATTCATCGGCTTGCCACTGCGGCGGCTCCAGGAAGGAATCGGATGGAGCAAGATCATATCGTGTACGTAATACAACTTCATCACTATAATTCACCTTTACAAGTCTCGCGCCGGCTTCATAGGCTTTACGAACCACAAGTCGCACAAGCTCTGCGGATACAATATCTGCATTCACAACGAGTGTCTGACCCGGTTGAATATTAACGCCAATCTTCACGGCCAGCAATGCGTAATTCTCCAGCTTTTGCTTGAAATCCAACATAGTTTCTATTCCTCCCAATATCCTGTATCTCTTGTGTGCTTAAATTAGAACGCCCAGTTTCCATTCAGGAAGACAGGTTCTTCAGTTCCATCAGCAGTTATCCCGTAAATGTTCATCTCAGCTGACCCGATCATGAAATCCACATGGGTTACACTATTGTTGAGGCCATGCTCAATTAACTGCTCTGGATTCATGTCTTTACCGCCTTCTAAACAGAAGGCATAAGCCATACCTATAGCAAGGTGATTAGAAGCATTTTCGTCAAACAATGTGTTGTAATAAAGAATGTTGGATTCAGAAATAGGGGATTTATGAGGAACCAAGGCAACTTCCCCTAAGTATTTCGCTCCTTCATCCATACTAATGAGGTGCTCTAGCGCTTCTTGACCTTGCTCAGCAGTAACACTTACAATACGGCCGTTCTCAAAGCTAATAGAGAAGCCATCGATGATGTTGCCGCCATGACTAAGTGGCTTTGTGCTTCTTACAGTGCCATTAACACCAGTTTTTAGTGGTGCAGTGAAGACTTCTTCGGTAGGCATATTGGCTACAAAAGAATGACCTTTTGCATTAATGCTGTCTCCTTGTGCCCAGATATGGCCTTCAGGAAGCTCGATGCTAAGGTCAGTGCCAGGTGCTATGTAATGCAGCTTTTTATATTTTTTTGCATTGAGTACATTTGCTTTTTGTTCTAAGGTGTCGAGATGCTCCTGCCATGCAGCTACTGGATCTTCACGGTCAAGACGCACGGTGTGGAAAATGGCTTCCCAGAGTTTATCTACACGTTCTTCGGCTGGAACCTCAGGGAACACTTTATCCGCCCAAGCTTGACAAGGAACAGCTACAATACTCCAGCTAACTTTGTCGGACATTTGCATTTCACGATATTTGGTGAGGGCAGCTCCACGTACTTTTTGAAAATTGGAGATACGTACTGGATCAATACCTTTAAGTGCATCAGGATCTTCAGCGATCACGTTAAGGATAGCCGCACCTTTTTCGGCGAATTCAGTCATTTCACCTGCGTACCAAGTAGGAGGCTGAGTGAATACCTCTGGCGCAGCGTGTTCAAACTGTTGGCGTGTAATGCTCGCATCACTCCAGTTCACCTTAACTAAACTTGCTCCGATGGCATATGCCTTAGCGGTAATTAGACGTACGAAATCAGCGGCAAGAATCGGTGCATTCACCACTAGAATTTGCCCGGGTTGAACATTAACACCTATTTGTACAGCTAAATCTGCATATTTACTAAGCTTAGCCTGAAAATCAGTCATTGTAATTTCCTCCATTTACTAATAGTTTAGTACTTTACAAGCATTGTACTAAATTATTAACCGCCGGATGAAAAAAGTCAATTACGTGGAATTTACAGAGCAAAGAGAAGGAATTACAATCATTTCAATGATATACTGAAAGGGTAGCTGATTTGATGATAGGAAGGAAGATAAGTGGATGAATTTAGAGATCGTAAGTGCTGAAATGAGCCGTAAAGAAGATAAAAGTTATGTAGGGAGGACTGTATTCACTCTCGAAAATCATAAGGCTCCATATGAAATTACTTTCTTCAGTACAAGAGGAACGGAATGGGATTACAGTCTAAGCTTTGCGGGTGAGCCTGGGAGCGAGGAACAGTTCTTAGAAACGGATGCATTGCTGGAGAATGACGATGATGTGTACAATCAGTTGCTGGATGCGGCACTTGATCAACAAGAAATCGTGGAAGAATAATACTATTATTGATATGACGCCAGCGGCATTATCTGGTAGCCGCTGGCCATATCATGACTATCCAATCGTTATCTTACCTTCTGGGTAACGATACAGTTCTTTACTACCTTTTGGTTTCAAAGCATAAGCAAGTGTAAGTGGTCCGGTCCGGCCCATAAACATCAGGATAATCACTAGAACCTTTCCTGCCGTAGTCAGTTCCGGAGTAAGGCCCATAGATAAGCCTGAGGTTCCAAAAGCAGATACAGCTTCAAAAAGTACAGTTAGAAATTCAGCGCTCTCGGTCAAGGATAATAACATCGTAGCGATGACAAGCAGCATGAGAGACATTAATGTGATGGTAAGGGCTCTATATACATTTTCTTTAGCGATCCGGTGGCGAAACATTACAATATCTTCTTTCCCCCGTAATCGTGCAGCTACCGCAGTAACCAGTACGGCGAATGTAGTGATCTTAATTCCTCCACCCGTCGACCCAGGTGCAGCTCCGATAAACATCAATAGAATCATCAGAAATTGTGTGGATTGCCGTAAAAGTGGAACTTCAATGGTGGTGACACCACCAGATCGCGGAGTTACCGCTTGTAAAAAGGTCGCCCAAAACTTTCCGCTTGCACTCAAGGGCTTCAGCGTAGAATTATACTCCAGTAAGAAAAACAGCCCCGCACCAATAATAATCAATATAAGAGAAGTCCAAAGAACAACCTTTGAATGAAGAGTGAGTCTTCTGCGTTTAGGAAAGTCCATAAGATCAGACAGAACGATAAAACCAATCCCTCCAAGAAATATGAGGCTCATTGAGGTGAAGTTAACAATGGGATCATTTACAAAACGAGTAAGTCCGCTAAAGGGTCCATGAATATCACCGAAGAGATCAAAGCCTGCATTATTAAAGATAGATATACTATGAAAAATCCCATAATATGCTGCTTTCCCAAAGGGCATATCCATCATAAACCTTCCAGCAAACAACACGGCACCCGACAGCTGAATAACAAGAGAATAGATCAGGACTCTACGGATTAAGAGTACAATTCCCTGCATCGAATTTTGGTTCATAGATTCTTGCAAAAGGATTCGCTCTTTCAAGGATATCCGTTTATTAAGGACCAAGGTAATCAAAGTAGCCATCGTTACAAAGCCTAATCCTCCGATTTGAAATAAAATGAGTAGAACAACTTGTCCGAAGGTAGTTAGCTGAGTTCCCGTATCAATGACTGCAAGACCTGTAACACATGTGGCTGAAGTCGCCATAAACAAGGCATCGATAAAGGATATTTGTCCGGATGTTGAGGAGACCGGGAGACTAAGCAGAAAAGTCCCGGCAGTGATAAGGATTAAGAATCCTAGTGATAAAACTTTGGGCGGGGTCATTTTAAAACCACCGAAGTTCAGGTTAGCCAATGTAATTCTCCTGACGTACGTGATATTGGAGTAATGCTCACAGAATTATAACACAACTTACCAGCCCTTCCCTAAATGGAGGGAGGTAATTGACATATTTTATCGAATTATTCTAGAATAACACCCTATCCGTCAACTTTAAAGAGGAGGCTTTCTTAATGATGATAAGTCCGATTCTGAATCAGATTGGTGCTGTTTTTATTCCGGTAAAGGATATTGAGAAATCTAAACAATGGTATTGCCAATTGCTTGGACTGCCACTAGATGGAGAGGTATTATTCGGCCATTTATATGTAGTCCCTATGCAGGGACCGGGCATCGTTTTGGACAGTAAGATTTACACCGCTGAATCTGTTCTAAACATCCCTTCGTTTCATCTAAACACCGAGGACATTGATGCTGCTTATGATTATGTAAAGGCCAACGGAGGAGAGATTCTGACGGATATCGAACATGATCATTGGTTTAATTTTAAAGATCCCGATGGAAATGTGATTATGGTCTGTCGTTGTTAAGCGTTATATAGAAGGGAGTAGACGAATGATAAGAGAAGCTGTGCCCAAAGACGCTATCAATATTGAAGAACTATACCGGATTTTGCTACCTGAGCATCCAGCTATTCATGTATCCCCTGAGCGACTGAAGCAGATAGCAGATCATCCGGATAGTTTTCTTTATGTGTACGAAGAACAAGGAATAATTGTCGGGTCGTTACATCTTCATTTTTGTATGGATGCTTTGTGTGACGATAGGCCCTTTGCTGTTATAGAAAGAGTTATTGTGGCTGAAAAAGTACGAGGAAAAGGGTATGGCGCAATGCTAATGAGACATGCCGAGAATGTAGCAATCTTCAAGGGAGCCCTTAAGATTATGTTATCAAGTGCTGCAAAGAGAGAAGAAGCGCATCGTTTTTACGAGCATCTAGGTTATGATGGCAGCTCCAGCAAGTTGTTCAAGAAGTATTTATAGTTATTTACGATTGGAAGTGATGATATGATGGTCACACTTAGAGAGCTGGTGCCGGAGGATGCAGGTGAATTGCTTCGACTTCAGCATCAGTTAGACCAGGAGTCCAAATTTATGTTATTGGAACCGGATGAAAGACAAGCTAGTCTTTGTCAGGTCAAAGAAATGCTCGAAAGCTTTCTGGCAGGGAAAACTTCAATTCTTATAGGGGCAGAGGTTGACAATCATTTGGCAGGTTACTTGTCTGTTAGAGGTGGAAGTGTTAGACGCAATAGACATAGCGCGTACATAGTGATTGGGATTCAGAAACAATATCAGGGGAATGGGATTGGAGCTGGCCTGTTCCGTGAGATGGACATCTGGGCTATGAACAATGGGATTGTTCGTCTTGAGTTATCCGTCATGACCCATAATCAAGCTGCTTTGGCGCTATATATCAAGAACGGGTTTGAAATCGAAGGGACGAAGCGGAAATCTCTTATTATCGATGGTGAGTGGGTGGACGAATATTATATGAGCAAAATTCTCCCAAAAGAAAAAAGGATAGAGGATCAGATTTAATCTGATGACTCTATCCTTTTTTTTATGAATAAAGGTTATGATTTCGTAATTTATGATGATTCAGTGTTGCTTGATTGTTCGATAACAACTTCAACCTTGCGGACACGGTATCTGTTCATCTCGCGGATGGTCAATGTTACATGGTCACGAACAATACTTTTGCCAATGGCTGGATCTGTAATATGACTATATACCCAACCTCCAACTGTAGTCACTTCTTCATCTTCGAAATCAAGCCCTGTAAGTTCCTTGACCTCTAACAGAGATACTTTACCATCGAACAGATAGTTAGTATCGCTTATTTTTTCGACTTCTCTGCGTTCATCACCGTCAAACTCGTCACGGATTTCACCAACGATTTCTTCCAAAATATCTTCAATCGTGATGAGACCGGATGTTCCACCATATTCATCAAGCAGCAAGGCAATATGCACACGTTCCAACTGCATACGAGTTAGAAGATTCTTGACTGGTGTAACCTCAGATACTGTCAGGACGGGTTGAATCAAACTTTGGAAATCAAAATCAGGATTGTTATCATACTGCAAATAGAGCTGTTTTGTATTGATCATCCCGATAATATTATCCTTGCTGCCTTGTGCCACAGGGAAACGAGTATATTGCTCCTTGCGGATAATTTCGAAATTTTCTTTCAACGAATGATTGGTAAAAAGACATACCATATCGGTTCGCGGAACCATGATTTCTTTGGCGAGCATCTCATCAAAAGTAAAGATTCGGTTAACATAGCCATATTCGGCTTTATTGATTTTCCCGCTTTCGTAACTCTCGGACAAGATCAAACGAATCTCATCTTCACTATGCGCGTCTCCATGCTCACTAGCTGGTTTCATCCCGAAAAGACGAACAAGCATATTAGCGGAACCGTTCATGAACCAAATGAGAGGGTACAAAATTCTGTAGAACCAAATAATCAGCGGTGAAGTAATTTGACCGATTTTTTCCGGAATGTTTATAGCTGCCGTCTTCGGAGCAAGTTCTCCGACAACAACGTGTAAGAATGTTGCAATGATGAATGCGAGTAAAAACGCAAGAGGGTGACTCACACTAGAACTGATATTGGCCCAGTCGAAAATCGGAAGCAATAACTGTTCGAATGCAGGTTCTGCCAGTGCACCAATACCCAGCGCAGTGATTGTAATCCCGAGCTGACAAGCGGATAAATAGCCATCGAGATTAGCGGATACCTTCTGTACTGCTAAGGCATTCTTCTTTCCGTCAAGCACCATTTGACTGATCTGGCTACCTCTAAGTCTCACCAATGCAAATTCTGTTGCTACAAAAAAAGCGGTTAAAATAATCAAAATAACCACCAACGTCAAACTAAGTCCTATACCCATATAATCTTTACCATCCCTTTCGTTCCTAAAATAGGTTATACTCATTATTATGAGTTCTTATGAACTATTCTACGAACTTTTCAGTAAAATATCAAATGGTGGAGGGAAACAGATATGGAATCATTTGCATTGACTCGTGTGGAGATGTCCAGTCTACTGCTCTCATTGACCGGATTGTCAGACCGGAAACCGCTGAATATCCTCCAAGAGGCATGGGCAAAGTTTCACCGTGAAGAATTACAAAAGGGGACTTCGTTACCCGCTTTTTTATCAACCAATGTTCCACCCATATTACAAAAGATCATTAAAGGCGGCCATGTAAAAGGCTTTTCACTTGGTGAAATTGCTTCATTGGGCCATCTTATAGAGTATTCCACATTGACCGTCACAGCTATGCAAAATTGGGTCAAGCGCGACTTCAAGGAATATCTCGGTTCGCCTAAAGAAGGAAAGAAATATTCGGTTAATCAGGCGGCGCTTTTGTTTATTATTGATGATCTCAAATCAGCCCTTAACTTTGAAAGTATTCGCCAATTGTTCCAGCTAATGTTCCTAAAGCCGGATCGCGATGATGATGATCTAATTGAACCGGCCAAGCTGTATTACGCATATGCAGGGCTTTTTGAGGAGATCAAAAGCAATCCATCGATTCAGACGCAATGTAAAGTAGATCAAGTGTTGCACAAGGAGTTCTCTTGGAAAGAAGATACCTCGTTAAAAAGCTCTATAGATCGTGTAATTAACCGGCTGACACATTTGTCGAGAGCGCAGAGAGAATCCGTTCGTAATATGCTGCTTATCGCCACAATTTCTGTGCAGACCTGTTATTTTCAATCGCTGGCTAGGCAATACTTTAATGCTGCTTTATTTCTTGATTTTTGAGCACTTCAATTTTAAAATGTATAAGTGAAACAATCAAAAGTAAGTTTTATTAGTTAGCAGGTTGAAATAAGGGGGCTTCGAAGTGAATCAAATGACACTGCTGCGGAATCCGAAACAAAGGAAATTACTCTTCAGCGCTGGCTTGAGCTGGATGTTCGATGCGATGGACGTCGGAATGATTTCTTTTGTTGTAGCAGCTTTAGCTAAGGATTGGAATCTGGGACCGGAGCAGATCGGTATATTGACTAGTATTAATTCCGTCGGTATGGCAGTAGGTGCTGCAGCGGCAGGAATATTAGCAGACCGCTTTGGTCGTAAACCGGTATTGCTGTGGACACTCCTTATTTTCTCGGCGGCAAGCGGATTATCTGCATTTGCAACAGGCTTTGCGATCCTCTGTGTGCTTCGTTTTATTGCTGGGTTTGGCCTTGGCGGAGAGCTGCCTGTCGCTTCTACCTTGGTCTCAGAGAGCATGCCTGCTCAGGAGAGAGGCCGTGCGGTTGTGCTTTTGGAGAGCTTTTGGGCAGTCGGTTGGATTGCATCTGCATTAATCGCGTTCTTCATTATCCCTGATTATGGCTGGCGTATAGCTTTCGGAATTGGGGCTGTACCTGCACTCTACGCTTTATATCTAAGACGGGCGATTGATGATTCACCGAAATTTGCTGAGATTAAAAAGGCACCCGTTTCCTTAAAGAAACGAATCGCTACCGTATGGTCGCCAGAATATCGCCGTTCTACAATTATGTTGTGGATTTTATGGTTTACGGTGGTGTTCTCGTATTATGGCATGTTTCTATGGCTGCCTACAGTTATGGTACTTAAAGGCTTCAGCTTGGTCAAAAGCTTCGAGTATGTGCTTATTATGACGCTCGCTCAGCTGCCTGGGTATTTTACTGCCGCTTACTTTATTGAAAAGTTCGGACGTAAATTTGTCCTAGTCATCTATATGCTGTTCACTGCGGTTAGCGCTGCATGGTTCGGAAATGCGACTACTGAAGGTATGCTGATGGCTGCCGGAATTTGTTTATCCTTCTTCAATCTTGGCGCTTGGGGTGGCATGTACGCTTATACGCCAGAGCTGTACCCAACGGCTATTCGTTCCACAGGTGCTGGTTTAGCAACGTCCTTTGGCCGGATTGGGGGCATTATCGCACCTTTGCTGGTAGGGGTTCTAGTAGGTAAATCTATGGCGATTGGCTCGATCTTTATGTTATTTTTTGTAACAATTATTATCGGTGCATTAGCGGTATTGTTCCTTGGCAAAGAAACAAAGGGTACCGAGCTTCTCTAAAGTGTGATTCTGCATTACATACTTGATGTTAATCTATCAACAGTGCTAAAATATCAAGAAGAAACGATGTTGTCGTCCTGTATGGACGACCACTACTATTACGTAAGAACAAAACGGTTCCTTCACAGTTGTGAACAGGACCGTTTTTTTACATTAATCCTTAGTTATAAGGACGGAGCGATCGCACATGAGTAATGATAGGAAGCAGCCGCATTTCACAGAATTAGTCTGGGAAAGTACGGAACAAAATGTACCGATTCCGCCGCGAAATTCCCCTGAACCTGCGCTGCCTAAGTCATCTTCTAAGAATAATGGCAAAACAAATTCCACCCCTGAACCTTCATTACAGCTGCAGCTTTGGGATACAGAGATGGAAACGCCGGAGCCTGTGACTACCACCGAAGGGCAGTTCGTAACAAGAGCGAAGGAATTGGTTGATAAAACTGAGGATTCAGCGCTATTTGTTCCTTTTAAGAGTTACTGGCCTACATATGGCCATATGACAGGCACGCAAAGCAGATGGTATTTTTATTGGCGGAATGAAGTTAGACAAGGCAGATATCTGAAAACAGATCTTTCTTATATTTTTCTGCATGTATATGAGCTTATTAATGGCGTGGGGTGGACTGATCCTTATGATGGCTATAGGCAGCTAAATCAGATGTGGGAAGCTTACCGGGAAAGTTATAAACGCTTGGATCAATATCTTGGCGGCTGGATCGCGGACTTCTCTTTTGTACATCACTTGGATGTCCCGCTTTCTATCATTGTGGCTCGTTCACGTGGTCTTGCAGGAGATCTGGCGGAACTTGAATTAATGAGAGGCTTGACCGCAGCGCCTGAGCAACTAACCTTTGCAGTATTAACGGCAATGTCGGACTATGATATTAGTAAATCCAAGTTCTACATCGGAGAAGGCAAAGAAGCTCTTGAACAATACATTCCGCAGGTCGTGGCGTTAATCAATGCTTATGTCACCCGAAAACACGGCTCCAATCTAGTTGAAATGTTTCCACCTGGACCAGCGGTGATGCGGGAGCGTTATTTATTCCGAAGTGCCGTATATGACATTTCATTATATGGCTATTCTGTTCTTATACCGGTTGTACGTATTAGTAAATCTCCACCACTTCGCAGTCTGATTACCAGGCTATTTCGTCTGACTGAGAATAAACTACGGGAACTGATGGGCTACCGCGGACGACTTAAAGGTGTTAATGTGGATGCCGATATGGACGATTTGATCACTCGTTTTCTAAAGCGTGAGTACCTTAAAGAGACGCAGGAAGACAAGGGGCCGGCAGTCGTCATAGATCCGGAGAAGCTAGAACGCCTGCAAAGTGATTCTGAAATTGTACGGACGATGCTTACGGTTGAGAATATGGACGAGCAGGAAGATTACGAGGATAGCGAGATCGATGTAACTATCGATGAAATCGGTCCAATAAAAGACAGCAAGGAAGAATTGTTGCCTGTAGATGTGATGGAAGAAGCTCAAGTGGTTAACATAGGGTCGGAGGCAGAACAGTTTGCCAATGCTTTAAGTCCACTACAACGGGAAGCACTGTTTGCTCTTTTGGATGAGGATGGAAGTCAATCTATGCTGAAGCTGGCTGCTGCCAATGGCACGATGTCAGAGCTTTTAATTGATGAGATTAATGAAATCGCAATGGATATTCTCGGTGATCTGATCATTGAGGGTGAAGATATTGTTGAGGAATATATCTCTATGCTGCGCAATATTTAATGAGGTGAACTTTGGATGAGTGAATTAAAAATACCTAAACGAATGACAACTGCGCTAGTCAATTCGTTGACGGCTGGTGTTGTTCCGCGTATCGGACTAGAGCATATAGCCGTTGGCCGCCGGCCGGAGATTGAAGCCATATTAAGAGATATGGAGAACATTGCAGAGGGTGGGGCAGCTTTTAAGCTGATTACAGGCAAATTCGGCAGCGGCAAAAGCTTTCTGCTTCAGATGATCCGTAATTACGCGATGGATCGTGATTTTGTAGTAGCAGATGCTGACCTCTCCCCTGAGCGCAGATTAGTGGGAACCAAAGGACAAGGCCTAGCGACTTACCGGGAGTTAATGAGCCATTTATCGACCCGCACACGTCCAGATGGTGGAGCGTTGGAGATCATCCTGCAGAAATGGATTATTACGCTACAGCAGTCCGTGATGCAGGAGAAGGAATATGGACCTGATCACCCTCAGCTTGGTGAAGAAGTAGAGAAGCGAATTTACGCTGTAGCCTCTGAAATGCGTGGTTTGGTGCATGGTTTTGATTTTGCCAAAGTACTCGCCTCTTATTGGAATGCACACAAGCTGGCTGATGATGACCAGAAACAGGATTCGCTTCGCTGGTTGCGTGGAGAATTTGCAACTCGGACAGAAGCCCGCAAAGCGCTTGGAGTTGGCGTGATTATTGATGATGATAATTGGTATGACTATATGAAGCTTTGGGCGGAATTTACCGCGGCTATTGGCTATAAAGGTCTGCTGCTGTTTATTGATGAAGGTGTCAATCTCTATAAAATTACGAACAGTATTTCCCGCCAGAGCAACTATGAAAAGCTGCTTACCATGTTCAATGATACGATGCAGGGGAAGGCAGAGAACCTTGGGATTTTTATAGGGGGAACACCGCAATTTGTGGAAGATGGACGGCGCGGATTATTTAGTTATGAGGCACTGCGATCGAGATTGGTTGCAGGCCGGTACGGGGCGGCGGGTCTGAACAATTATACTGGACCTATCATTGCACTGGACATGTTATCACACGAGGAAATTCTGGTACTGCTGCAAAAGCTTAAAGGGATTCACGCCCTACATTATGGTTATGAAGCGCGTTTATCACAGGAACAATTGGTTCATTTTATGGAGGAAGCGGTTGGAAGATTAGGGGCTGAGGAACTCTTGACTCCACGGGAGGTAGTTCGTGATTTCATGGATCTGCTGCATACGCTCCACCAGCATCCGGAGATTACTTTTGAACAGCTAGTGGGCGAAAAAACAGCTAAGCCAGCTGAGACCGAGCAAAATGAACTGGATGGGTTCTTAGCGGAGTTTGAATTATGAGTGATAATCCGTTCTATAGGCTGGCACCCTTCATTAAAGAGTTTATTTATAAGAACCGCTGGGAGACTTTGCGTGAGGCACAGGTGGATGCCTGCCGTGTGCTTTTTGATACCCCGCATCATCTGCTGATTGCCTCAGGTACCGCTTCAGGTAAGACAGAGGCAGCTTTTTTCCCTGCGCTTACTGAGCTGTATGAACGTCCTTCCGGTTCGGTTGGCATTTTGTATATCGCCCCTTTGAAAGCTTTGATCAACGATCAATTTACACGTTTGAATGATTTGCTTCGCGAAGGCAACATTCCGGTGTGGCACTGGCATGGAGATGTACCACAAGCTGATAAAACAAAACTGGTGCAGAATCCTTCAGGCGTGCTGCAAATCACCCCTGAATCGCTTGAAGGATTGTTGATGAACCGCCCGAATGCTATTCCAGCGTTGTTCCATGATCTACGTTTTATTGTCATTGACGAGGTGCATGCCTTTATGGGAGCTGACCGGGGGATCCAGGTGTTAAGCCAGCTGGCGAGAATTTCACGAATGGCGGGATGCCATCCTCGCAGAATCGGTCTATCTGCTACGCTGAGCGACTACGCTTCTGTCACGGAGTGGCTAGCGGCAGGCACACGGGAGAGCGTTGAAGTGTCCGCTCCACAAGGCGGGCGTAAGCTCAGGTTAAGTGTGGAGCATTTCTCTTTCCCGGATGCACGGGATGAGGTGCAGGCGGAGCATTTAGAACGTGCGAAGCAGTCTTATTACGATTTTATTTATGATCATACGCATCTGAAGAAGGCGTTGATCTTCACCAACAGCCGCTCAGATGCGGAGACGGCGACCCTAGAGATGCGGAGAACGGCCGCGAAGCGTGGTGAACGGGATGTGTTTCACGTTCACCACGGCAGCATCTCCGCGATGCTGCGTGAAGAGACGGAAGCCGCGCTGCGGCAAGGCACCGGACCGGCTGTTGCCGCAGCGACGTTGACGCTGGAGCTGGGCATTGATCTGGGCGAGCTGGAGCGAGTGCTACAGGTCGGCGCTCCCTATAGCTGTGCTAGCTTTGTGCAGCGGTTAGGCCGCTCGGGCAGGCGTGGAGACGCTGCATCCGAGATGATCTTTGTCACGCCCGAGGAAGAGGACGAGGAAGCTCAGCTTCCGGCGCGGATGCCGTGGACACTGCTTCGAGCGATAGCGGTTATTGAGCTATATGTGCGCGAGAAATGGGTTGAACCCCTGGTCGTGCGTCAGCTGCCAGTTGGACTGCTATACCATCAGACGATGAGCATTTTGAAAAGTATGGGTGAGGCCGAACCGGATGATTTAAAAGAAGCGGTTCTGAGTTTGCCTTCGTTTAAAACCATAGATCCTACTGATTATGATATTTTCATGACCTATATGTTAGGCATGGGACAAATTGAGAAGATGGACGAAGGCAGCTTGATCATCGGGATGGCGGGAGAGAAGATCGTGAATAACTTCCGCTTCTACGCGGTCTTCAAAGATGATGAAGAGCATGTGGTCTATAACGGAACTGAGGAAATCGGATCGATCACAACGGTTCCACCACCAGGCTACTGTTTTACTCTAGCAGGTAAGCTTTGGAAGGTAGAAGAGGTGGATAATCGCCATAAAGCCGTTTATGTGAAAACCTCACGCGGCAAAGTAGATACGTTGTGGCTTGGTGCGGGTGGGGATGTACATACACGCATCATGAACAAGATCCGTGAAATCTTAGGAGCCACTTCATTGTATCCGTATTTAGCTCCGAGTGCGGCTGCGCGGCTCGAACGAGCTCGTCGTTTAGCGAAGGAAAGCGGAATGCTTGTGCGATCCGTTATGCCGGCGGGTGGAGATTCTATGTTCATTCTGCCCTGGGCGGGCAGTCGACAATTCCGCACGCTGGAGCGCCTTCTGAAGAACAATCTGAAGAGCCCTCTGGGACTGCGTTCTATCGTTCCGATGGAACCTTATTATATGGTTGTTGCGGGTAAAACTGATGCAGAAACGCTGGAAGCAGAGATCATTGCCGAAAGTATGGCTGCCACAGATCCATTATCATTGTTATCACCAGATGAAGCGCCCTACCTCGGAAAATACGATGAGTTCATCCCGCATGAGCTGCTGCGCAAAGCTTTTTCCTTGGATGGATTAGATGTCCCGGGTCTGATTGAAGTTTTAAAGCAGTGGCAGCAACCTAATTAACCTTGAGCAGTAAACACCGAAAATACTCTAAATTGCAGACGCCCGCATAAGCGGGCGTTTTGTTATGTCCGGATCCATGGTGATATATGAACTTTCCTTAAGTTTCAAATGTTGCATAAGAATAGGGTGGAAGGAGAATAGTACTAACAGATTCCTATAGAGGATGATTGCGATGTGGCCTAAAATAGTCTCTTATATTCCGGACTGGACAATTTTTATGCAGGCGGCGATTACGCTGCTCTTTCCCGTAGGGATTTTTTATCTTTACAGGCATTTGTATTTTTATGTTGGAAGCGGACGCTCTAAGGAAACAGAGGCCAAATCACAGGATGCGGAACTGAAGAAGAATGACAATCGGGAAGTAAATCCGCAGCCTCCTGTGTCTACTGCTTTTACTCAGGACTATGATGCCGATCTGACAGCGATAAAAACGGCATTGGGGGAGAACAGTGATGTACATTTTCGTGAATTCTCAGTTAAAGGTATTCAGGCACGTGCCGCATTAGTCTATGTAGAGGGGATGCAGCACGAAGAACTGATCAATCAGCAGGTGCTGCAGAATTTGATGTTTGCCGGCGAAACGCAAGCTTCAGAAGGAATATACAACTACTTGAAACAGAATATGCTCCCGCTAGCTCAGCTCAGTGAAGCCAAGGATTTAGACCAGCTGCAGGAGTTTGTCCTATTCGGATACACTGCGCTGATTGTCGAAGGCATGTGTGAGATGTTGCTGGTGGGTTCTCCGCATGGAGCAGTGCGCTCGATTACTGAGCCGACCTCAGAGGCTTTGCTGCGGGGGCCTCGGATTGGCTTTACCGAGGTGCTCAGTGAGAATACCTCTATGCTGCGGCGCCAAGGGCTTAATAAGAATCTGGAAATGAAAATGGTTGAAGTAGGCAGCGAAATCAAGAAGAACCTGGTTATCGCTTATATGAAAAACATTGTAAATCCTGATCTGCTCCAGGAAGTGAAGGAACGTATCTCCAAAATTGATATGGACTTTATTCTGGAATCCGGCTATGTGGAACAGTTGATCGAGGATGATTATTTAAGCCCGTTTCAGCAGACACAGAATACGGAAAGACCCGATCGGGTAATTGCTTCCTTGTTAGAGGGAAGAGTCGCTATTTTGCTGGATGGCACACCGTTTGCACTCGTTGTTCCAGTGACGTTCAGTATGCTTTTGCAGTCTCCTGAGGATTATTATGAGCGCTGGATTCCGGGTACACTTTTGCGGATACTCCGGTTTTGCGCATCATTTCTGGCTCTGTTGGCTCCGGCGCTGTATATTTCCTTTATCTCCTTTCATCCGGGACTGATTCCTACACAACTGGCGATCTCCATTATCGAAACACGCCAAGGTGTACCCTTTCCTGCATTAATTGAAGTGTTGATTCTGGAAATTTCCATTGAAATCTTGCGTGAAGCTGGAATCCGGCTGCCGAAGCCCATAGGTCCGGCAATGGGGATTGTCGGAGGTCTGATCATTGGAGATGCCGCGGTACAGGCTGGTATTGTGAGTCCGTTTCTGGTAATTGTTGTAGCCGTGACAGCGATCTCTTCGTTTTCCATACCGATGTACAGTGCGGGGATTACTCTCCGGATCTTACGATTCGCAGGCATGTTATTTGCGGCGGTCCTGGGCATGTTCGGAACCATCCTTTTCTTCCTGCTTATTTGCAGTCATCTGACTCGGCTTTCAAGCTTTGGAGTTCCTTACGTCACTCCTATTTCCCCTTTCCGGTTAAGTGACTGGAAGGATTTGTTCGTCCGTGCACCGTTATCAATCATGAAGCGAAGACCGGAGATGCTGAAGACCCAGAAGAAAAAGCGCAGGTCCTAGAGAATGTATTCTTAGCAGGAGCAGAGGGGAGACCACAGTGTTCAAACGAACTGATGACAAGATCACAACCTCGCAGGCTTCCATAATCTTGACCAATTCAATGCTAGGTGCGGGAATTTTGACTTTGCCCAGAAATGTTGTTAAGGCTGTACAGACTCCCGATGCCTGGATTTCAGTAGTGCTGGGAGGTATCACCGTATCTTTGGTGATATTGGTTATGGTGAAGCTTAGCCAGCAATTTCCAGGGAAGACTGTCTTTCAGTATTCTAAAAGAATTGTTGGGAATATTCCAGGCAGTGTAATGAGTACAATATTGATTCTGTACTTTATTGTGATAGCGGGTTTCGAAATCCGCGTTTTGGCGGAAGTAACATTGTTTTTTCTTCTGGAAGGGACACCGATCTGGGCGATTGTGATGCCGTTCATCTGGGTGGGCACTTATTTGGTGTATGGTGGGATTAATTCCATGGCCCGCGTGTTTCAGATTGTAT
Source organism: Paenibacillus sp. FSL F4-0097 (assembly GCF_038593125.1). Taxonomy (NCBI): domain Bacteria; kingdom Bacillati; phylum Bacillota; class Bacilli; order Caryophanales; family Paenibacillaceae; genus Paenibacillus; species Paenibacillus sp. FSL F4-0097. The sequence goes on along the minus strand of NZ_CP151965.1, from coordinate 3,680,247 downwards.
TTCCGATCAGTATTTTTATCCTGATAATTTGTTATATCTTAAGTACCAGAATATTTGATATCCAGCATTTGCGTCCTTTTCTGAGTGAAGGTATGATCCCGGTGATCCGAGGCATGAAGTCGAGCATCCTGATCTTTACCGGTTGTGAGGTTGTGATGACAATGACGGCCTTTATGGAGCATCCACAGCAAGCAGTCAAGGGAATGTTGGTTGGTTTAAGCATACCATTTGTATTATATTTGGTTACTGTTGTAATGGTTATCGGCGGCTTATCTATTAATTCTGTAATCTCCAGCACCTGGCCGACGATAGATTTGGTGCGGAGCTTTGAAATTTCAGGGTTCTTTTTTGAACGATTTGAATTTCCGTTGCTGGTTATCTGGCTGATGCAGATGTTCTGCAATTTTTGCAGCTTTTTCTTTAATGCGTCACTCGGAATCTCCCAGGTGTTTCACCTAAAGATCCATCCGGTTATGTTCGCTTTAATGCCCATCATCTTCATCTGCACGATGATCCCTCAACGCATCAATGATGTCTTCAGTCTTGGTGATGCGATTGGCTATATGGGTGTGCTGATCTTTATATTGCTGCCACTGTTATTGTCGATTGTATTAATCATTAGGAAGAAAGGACTCAAGCAGAATGTTTAGACAGCAGGTTATTCGCTTACTATTGGTATTTATGATTCTGCTTACGCAGTCCGGCTGCTGGAGCAGTAAGGAAATTGAAGACTTGAGTGTTTATACGGGATTGGCGCTTGACAAGGGGGAACCTCAAACAGTCGAAAAGAAATTTGAGGAACTCGGAGGAAGTTACCTTAAGCATAATAAATTGACGGCTACGGTACAAATTGTGCCTGAAAATGTAATTGGAAACTCCGGCAAAGAAGGTGAAACACCCAAAACTCATTTCCATAATATTTCAGAGTCTGGAGATTCCCTGCTTGAAGTATTCCGCCAGATTTCGATCCGCAAGAACCGTCCGATTATAGGCCATCACCTCAAGGTTGTTGTCATATCCGAGAAATTGATACAAGAGGAGAAAATCCGACGGCTAATGGACTTTCTGTTGCGTGATAACGATATTCGCCCTAGCTGCCTCATCTTTCTTAGCCAAGGACGTGCGTCTGATACGCTAAACACGACAGCAGAGGAGGTTCCTTCTTTTCGTCTGGAGGACATGGTCCATAACCACTTCAGGACTAGTAAAGTTATGAAGGGCATAACATTGTCGAATCTAGATGCATTGATGTATTCGAAGCAAAGCTTTGTTTTGCAGAACGTTATTGAGGCAAATGGTGAGGTGGAGTTTTCCGGTGCCGGTATTATCAAGGGAGACACAGGATATTGGATCGGCAATCTGAACCAACAGGATGTGGAGAGTATTGCCTGGATCAAAGGCGATGTTAAAGGCGGGAGCATCAAAACATATGATCAGTCAAACGAAGCAATTACTTATGAGATTAAATCAGTCAAGAGCAAGATTACACTGAAGGAGACTGCTGATGAGAAGTTTTCCTTTCATGTTGCGATTGAGTCTGATGGACGTCTTATTGAGCATTGGGATGATAATGAGCATTCCGCGGAAGTTGCCTATTTCAAAGAATTGGAGAAGATATTCGAGGAGAGATTGACCGAAAAAATTAATGCTCTTATTCACAAAATGCATTCCACCTATAAAGTAGATGTGGCAGGGTTCGGAAATTGGTTCAGCATAGAAAAACCGCAGGTTTGGAAAAAGGTCAAGGATCATTGGGACGAGGAATTTATTCGGATGCCATTAACCTTTGATGTAAAGCTTAAAATCACCGATTTTGGTTCCACGACTGAATGAAGGGTTCACTTGATAAACGTGTTAACTCAAAAAGGATCTCAGCAGCCGATGATGGCTATTGAGATCCTTTTCGTGGTTAGTAAGTAGAAGCTGCAAAAACAAACACAACGACGAATAATATAATAATTGCGTACATCAGCGTGCCCACAATTCCACATACCAGACCTGCAATCGCTAAGCCTTTGCCTTGTTCATAACGATTACGGATTTCCTTCAGCGATAAGGCGGATAGAATAATCGCAATAATTCCTAACAGAAAACCAATATAAGGCACAACAATGGAGAGGATTCCCAAGACAAAACCAGCGATTGATTTGCCATTCGTTGGTGCCGGAGGGGGTGGAGGCTGATAATAGTTCAAATTGTCGTTTGGTGGATAGCTCATTAAAATCACCTCCAATAGAAATTGTTATTGAATGTAGTTAATCCAGTGCTCTAGCTGCACACAAGGGACAAGTCCAATAGATTCAGCTAGACGAATGGACGCTTGATTTCTTTCAAGGACGTGATAGCGTGGAATAAAGCCTCGTTCTAACGTTTCTTGTATGGCTGTGCGAACTACCATTTTCGCGTATCCGTATCTTTGAAATGCTTCTAAAGTATGTACAGCGCCGATTTCCCAAATCTGCTCTTCATTGCGGAACGCTAGGCAGGTACTAACCGGATTGTCGCCCTGAAAGATTGAAACGGAAAACGCTCCTTTTTGGAAATATTCCTCAATTTCTTCCTTATTGTAATGGTTAGCAGCCCAAAGTGGAAGTAGTCTGTCGTCAAATGAATGATTGATTGTTACCTCTTTGTCCTTAACATACCTTAACCCCTCAGTTGTGCTGTAAGAGAAAAACCCCCGAACTTTTTCTAAAGAAAAATGCGCAGACAGTGCCTCTTGGTACTTCACATCCTGCAGTTTAAAAACAAGCTTCGCCTCTGTGGGGAGCAGCGTTAGTAATGCTGGAAATATATCGGGGCAGCTGTAATCCAAAAATACGATGTAATCCGCTTGAGGATATACCCTATGATCATATGCGTATGCTGTGGCTGGAAGAAGTAAAACAACACCCCACTGCTCACCTTGCTCTACTAGATGTGTTTTCATGACTTCGTGGAAGGAGGTTAACATTTTTAACAAGCTAACATTCTTTAAGGGGTTCTTTTGTAGTTTGTTTATGATTTGTTCGTTCTGGTGCACACCCATCCACTCCTAGCTCAGATTTATATATTTTACTATAAATTGTACTTATGCAGATATTTATATTTTTGCTTTTACTAATCATTAATCTATTGAAAAAAGAAGGTTGACAGTGACTGATATAATATATTAGGGAAAATAAAGCTCGCTGTTTGAAGCAGCATACGTGAACGGAGGCACATAATTTCATGACACAATCTATCACAGGCGCTGCTGTTCGTGTAGGAGAAGGTCTATCTAAGCAATTCATCCTAATTCTAGCCATTGCATCAGGACTAAGCGTGGCAAATATGTATTATAATCAGCCGCTCCTAGCTGAGATAGGACGCACCTTTAATGCTTCCTCTAACTCAGTGGGATATGTATCGATGCTTACTCAAATCGGCTACGCGCTGGGAATGTTATTTTTTGTTCCACTAGGTGACATTCGTGAACGCAGAACACTGATATCCGGACTTCTTATTGCTGTATCACTGTCCCTAATTGGTTTCGCTACCGCACAAAACCTCACTTGGATGTATATCGCGAGCTTTGCTATCGGCATAACTACGGTGGTGCCGCAGGTCATCATTCCTCTCTCGGCTGAGTTAGCTTTACCGGAGGAACGGGGGAAGGTTATAGGTACAGTAATGAGTGGATTGTTTTTTGGTATTCTGCTAGCAAGAACAATATCCGGAATTATAGGGGATATGTTCGGCTGGAGGGCGATGTACTGGATTGCCGCAGTAGTCATGTTATTGCTATCCCTTATTCTTTATCGGCTAATCCCGGCAACGAAACCAGACAATAATTCTTCGTACTCCGATCTGCTGAAATCAATGGGGCAACTGATTCTCAGATATTCGACGCTTCGTGAGTCATCTTTAATTGGGGCTTGCATGTTTGGCGGCTTCAGTGTGTTCTGGACTTCTCTAGCTTTCTTTCTGGAAGGAGAACCTTATCACTACAGTAGCTCAATCACAGGATTGTTTGGTCTTATTGGTGTAGCAGGTGCTGCTGGTGCTCCATTTATCGGGAGGTTAGCAGACAGAATTGCTCCCAAAAAGATTGTAGGAATCCTACTGTTAATTACATTGATTGCTTACGGATTTTTTGGTTTAGCCGGATTTACAATCTGGAGTTTGATTGCAGGAGTTATTATTCTGGATCTTGGGGTACAGGGATCACAGGTCAGTAACCAAACACGGATATATGCACTTGAACCAGCGGCTCGAAGTCGTATAAATACTGTTTTTATGGTCAGCACTTTTACAGGTGGAGCGATTGGATCCACGCTGGGAAGTTTTGCATGGCAGCATTGGGGCTGGAGTGGCGTCTGCTTAATGGGGGGAACGCTTGTTGTAGCCGCTCTATGTATATGGATAGTCTATAGAGTGATCGAGAAAGAGGATATACCGGAGATTAGCTAGAAACGTATTATATTACCTTTTATTATACCCGGGAGGTGTTTGATCATCGCTGAGAAGACGAAAGTTATAGAGGTTGTCCCGTATAACCCAGAGTGGAAGGCAGAATTCAATAGATTAAAAGAACAGCTCTTATCTTATGTCGGAGATCTTATTATTTCTATCGAGCATGTGGGCAGTACTTCCATTGAAGGGCTGGCTGCTAAACCTATCATCGACCTAGATCTTGTGATGGAAAGCTACGATGTACTCCCACAAATCATCGAACGTTTACAACAGCGTGGTTATGAACACCAAGGGAACTTGGGAATAGAGGGCAGAGAAGCTTTTCAAAGACTTCAGGATGACGGGTTTATGAAATATCATCTGTATGTTTGCCCTAAGGATGGAAAAGGCTACTTGGAGCATATCGCTTTCAGAGACTATCTGCGATCGAATACAGCAGCGCGTCAAGCGTATGCAGAGGTCAAACAGCGCCTGGCAGAACAACATCGTTATGACATTGATGCTTATTGTGAAGGAAAGACAACGTTTGTTACCTCTATTTTATCTAAAGCCATGAAAGAAACGTAAGAAAGATCAATCATTTGCCCGTTCGAAGATGATTTCGAAATTCACTTGGAGACATGCCGCTCCACTTACGAAACTGCTTGGAGAAGTATAACGCGTCATTGAAACCGACCGAGGAAGAGATCTGGTCGATGGTCAGCGTTCCTCCTAGCAGTTTTTTTGCGTTATCCATACGAACCTTTAATAAATATTGTTTGGGAGACATGCCGATCTTTTGTTTAAAGACTTTAGAGAGATGCGCTCTATGATAGCCTAGAGACGATGCCATATGGTCGATACTGATCTGTTGATGAAACTGCAGAGAAATCCAACGGATCGCTTGATCGATCTGGCGGTCGATAACATCCGGTAATTCTATCGATTGAGAGGAAAGCGAACTTATGTTCGCAACACCGAATTTGTGCACTAGCAGCCGCAGCCAACCCGAAGCTTCTAAGCTCTCCAGTCGAGGATAAGCAGATTGCTGAAAGGATAAACGAATATGTTCATATATTTTATGTATCTCTATTAGGTTATCTAAGTGGATTATTGGCTTGTCCCTTGTAATTCCCACTTCGTGTAGTAGCTGTTCAACCGCTTCCCCTTGTAAGGCCACCCATACATATGTCCACGGACGATCCATGTCTGCCTGATAGCTAAATAACGCACCCGGAAAAATTACAAAGGTATCCCCCTTACTACATCCCTGTGAATTACTGCCACTTTGAAAAACACCTTTACCATCAATTACTGTATGAATGAGATAGTAATCATGAACAGAGGGGCCCATTTTATGGCCAGGAACAGGCTTGCCTTCTCCGCTGAATAATACAGATAGGTCATGATCATCGGGAGCCAGATTAAACCCTGCTGTAAAATGATAATGCTCTGAAGCCATTCACTTAGGACCTCCCCAAGATTGCTTTTATAATACATTTAGAGTATAGGATTGAATATACAAATGCAACAAACGTCCATATTTCTCTTGTATTTCTCCATACTCATTGGGACCGCTCTCATTTATAGTGATTAGTGAAGAGAGCAGACGGTTATGATCTAACATCCTAGTGTTTATAAGGGAATTATAGTTTACTCTACTCCATAAAACTGCGATGTTAACACCGTTCACCTCACCTATAAGGAGGAATATTTCATATGTCTAAAATTACATTTATCGGAGCGGGCAGCACCGTATTCGCCAAAAACGTGTTGGGAGATTGTATGAGAACGCCAGCCCTGCAAGGGTTTGAACTTGCCCTGTATGATATTGATCTGCAACGCCTTAAAGATTCCGAGAATATGCTTAATAATATAAAAGAGAGCAGCGGCAGCACTTGTGTTGTGAAATCCTATACGGATCGTAAAGAAGCTTTGCGTGGAGCTAAATATGTCATTAATGCAATCCAAGTGGGAGGTTACGATCCTTGCACCATCACAGATTTTGAAATTCCGAAGAAATATGGCTTGCGGCAAACGATTGCGGACACAGTTGGCATAGGTGGGATATTCCGTAACCTGCGTACTATTCCAGTGATGCTGGACTTTGCTGCGGATGTACGGGAGGTTTGTCCGGACGCACTCTTTATGAACTATACGAATCCTATGGCAGTTCTGACCAATGTGATGAATACCTATGGCGGTGTAAAGACGGTGGGATTATGTCATAGTGTGCAGCATTGTATTCCGGGCTTGTTCGAGCATCTGGGTATGGATCAGACAGGTGTTCAGGCTAAGATCGCTGGGATTAACCATATGGCTTGGTTATTGGAGGTTACTAAAGACGGCGAGGATTTGTATCCGGAAATTAAACGCCGTGCAGCTGAGAAGCAAAAAGAACATCACGGAGACATGGTCCGTTATGAAATGATGCTTAAATTCGGTTACTACATTACGGAATCTTCGGAACATAACGCAGAGTATCATCCTTATTTTATCAAACGTAATTACCCTGAGCTTATCGAACGGTTTCAAATTCCACTCGACGAGTATCCACGCCGCTGTGTAGATCAAATTGAACGTTGGCAACAAATGCGGGAAGAATTGGTTAATAACAAAGAACTTAAACATGAACGTTCGCATGAATATGCGTCTTATATCATGGAAGCCATCGAAACTAATGTGCCTTTCAAAATAGGTGGCAATGTTATGAACACAGGTCTTATCACCAATTTGCCAAATGAAGCATGTGTAGAGGTCCCTTGTTTAGTAGATAGAAGCGGAGTAACTCCGACCTACGTGGGAGATCTGCCTCCGCAGTGCGCCGCACTAAATCGTACAAACATCAATACACAGCTGTTAACGATCGAAGCGGCCATTACCCATAAGAAAGAGCATATCTATCACGCCGCAATGCTTGATCCACATACAGCAGCTGAATTGTCGATGGATGACATTACAAATATGTGCGACGAGCTGATCACAGCCCATGGAGACTGGCTCCCGGCGTATAAATAAATTAACTAGTTAGGACTAAGGAAGCCTGAGAAATCAGGCTTTTTTTGAATATATTTCTACGAGAAACGATTGTTATCTTTAAAAAAAGACAACGTCGTTTCTTCTTGCTTATCTGTCTAGGACAACTGGGGTATATCGGAATACACATATATGGATTATCTAAATGTGGAGGTGATCCTTTATGATCGTTGAAAGCTATACCTTAGCATCGTCCACAGCTTTTGCTACCCCTTATTATGTGATTAGAGGTGAGCTTCCTGGTCCTGTCTTTATGGTGGTGTCGGGGATACATGGGAATGAGACAGGAAGTATTCGTGCCGCACAGATCATTGTAGAACGTTTTAACCAGAGAAGGTTGTATATACACCGGGGCACGATCATTGTAGTTCCTCTATTGAATCAAAAAGCTTACCGCAAACGGATCAGAGGTGTACCCGATTTAAATCGCACCTTTCCACGTTCTAACAAAGTAGTGGCAAAACATCCATTAGCTTCAGCTTTGCTACAGCTAGTACTAAGATATCGTCCCACCTGGTTTCTGGATCTTCATGAAGCAAATGGGTTGTCACAAAAAAATCCGAAGCGACTTGGCCAGTCGATCATCGTCACTCCGGGAAGCCGAGGAATAGGTACAGCAAAACGTGTCATCAAAGGCATTAATCGAACGATTCCCAAAACCGCTTATCATTTTAATATCCGTTTACGGGAGCGCCCCGGCTCCTCAAGGGCAGCCGTTACCCGTATATTAGGGGCTAAAGTATTTACTGTGGAAACCTGCTGGAGCCTTGATCGTGAGCTACGGATTCGCTATCAGATAGATATTGTTAGCCGTTTTTTAAAAAGTGCTGGATTATTGTGATGGAGAAAATATCTGATAACTGTGTAAGCTGGTTCTTAGATCCTAGGAATCAGCTTTTTTGCCGATACAAGAAAGGTAATTGACAACATTGAGTATAGTGTATATATTACATATATACATTGATAACACATAAACTAGGAGTGAGGGCACGATTCCATGAACATATTGATATCCAACACTTCCGGTGAACCCATCTATGCACAGATTGTCAGCCAGATCCGCCAGATGATTCTGCAAGGAGAATTAGTGTCTGGTACCCCATTACCTTCTATCCGGCTATTAGCCAAAGAGCTGCAGATTAGCGTAATTACAACGAAACGAGCCTATGAAGAACTGGAGAGAGAAGGGCTTATCAATTCAATTGTGGGGAAAGGTTCCTTTGTTTCTGGTGCAGATCAGGAGTTTATTCGGGAACAACGGCTACGGATTATGGAGCAAAAAATGAAGGAGATTATCGACGAGAGTAAAATGCTGGGGATTAATTTTGCTGAGTTTAGTGAGATGTTGAAATTGCTTTATGAGGAGGAGACAGAATGAAAGAAGTCATTCAATTGGACCAAATTTCTAAAAAATATGGCCATTTTAGCCTATGCGAACTTACGTTCGGTATCAAAGAAGGGTATATCACGGGGCTAATTGGGCCGAATGGGGCAGGGAAAACAACAATAATTAAAATGATGATGGGGATGGTGTTTCCTGATCGCGGCAGCGTCAAGATTTTTGACCAAGAGATGTCTATTCATGAAGCAGAGAATAAGGATCGGATTGGCTATGTCTCCGATGAAAATTACTTTTACGATCAATTAACCATCGATCAGATGAGTAAGATTATTGCTCCTTTTTATAGTCGTTGGGATCAAGAAACGTATAGGAAATACATAGAGATGTTCAAGCTTTCCCCGCGGAAAAAGATTAAGGAGCTCTCCAAAGGAATGAAAATGAAGTATTCGCTCGCTATTGCCTTATCACATGGTGCAGATCTGCTCATTATGGATGAACCTACTGCAGGACTTGATCCTATATTCCGAAGAGAGTTGCTTGATTTGCTTAGTGAGCATATCCAGGATGAGAAGAAGTCTATTCTTTTTTCAACGCATAATACGACTGATTTGGACCGGATCGCAGACTATATTGTTTTTGTGAATGAAGGGCGCCTAGTATTTAATGAAATGAAAGAATCTCTAGCCAACAAATATATGCTGGTTAAAGGCAAAAAAGAGTTGCTTGATCGGGATGTACGAAAATGGTTCATCGGGCTTAGAGAGACGGAAGTTGGTTTCGAGGGTCTTCTGAACAATCGCTCTGAGGGGGAACACTTCTTTAAAGGTCATGCCATATGCGAAACACCTACTCTGGAAGAAATCATGTATTTTACGGTAAAGGGAAACACTTTGTATGTTTAATCTCTTTTTGCTGATTCGAAAAGACTTTATTCTCCTGCGGAATTTTATCCCTATATTTCTCTTGAGTATCTTGTTTATCGCATATGTTCAACTGGATAACTCCAGCATGTTTGCTACATTTCAATCTTTACTGTTGCTCGTATACTCCTGTTCTATGGATGCACAGAATAACAACACAAAGTTTGTTATAGGGTTGCCAGTAAGACGGCAAGAGATTATCTTGGCTAAATACTTATCACTTGTTCCTTATTGTTTCATCGGTTTGGTTTGCTCTTTAGCTTTGTTACTAATTTCCTTTTCATTTGGATATTCCATAAGCCCGTTTTATTGGATAGGGGTATCTTTAACATTACTGATGATTCCTTTGACTGCGTCTATTTATCTGCCGATTCATTATTGGCTTGGTTCCAAAAACTATTACTTCAATATCCTTTTTAATGTAGTAATAACGATAACCACCCTAAACACTGGATCTTCACTCTCAAATTCATCCTTTTTCTTAACGATTACCCATTTAAAGCTGCAAGATCATCTGGTGCCGGTTGGTTTGACAGGGATTGTTTATCTATCTATATTGTACTGCTCGTATAGAATTTCACTACGATTGTTTAGCAAGGAAGAGTTATAAGCTAAGGAGGACGTAAAGTGTATAAATCATTTTTTTTAATTCAAAAAGACTTCATTCTTTTGCGTAAATTTCTGATGCTGCTAATCCCTTTCTTTATTTTCATAGCATACTCAAACTATCATAGCTTCAGTTTATTTACGGTAATGCCACCTATGCTGTTATTGATAAGCTCCTGTTCAATGGATACTCAGCAGATGACGCAACGGTTTCTCGTTAATCTCCCTGTACGGAGACAAGAGCTTGTCCGTGCCAAATATTTTTCGATCCTTCCGTTTGCTCTTGTCGGGCTGGCAGCAACGGCCTTTACCTATCTCCTGATTGTTGTGACAGGTAAAGCCGTAACCCCTCATTTTTGGCAAGAGGTTGGTATTACGATATCCATTTTCCCTCTCCTTGCGATGCTTTATTTACCGATTCATTACTGGTTAGGGGCAAAGGGGGCACAAGTGGTTAATCTTGTATTTATGATGATTGTTATGTTTGGCCCGAACGTGTTTAGCTTTTTGATCCAGTGGATACCTGATGTGAACAGATGGCTAAGTTTTGGAGTGAAAGGTACGGTCATTCCCTTTATAATCCTAGGGCTGGCTTATATATTCTTGCTTAGCTGTTCATATATCATTTCTCTGCGGATTTTTGTGCGGAAAGATCTTTAATTCGAAGGATTTGAGATTTTGAATGAATTCATATACCATTGTCACTACAAAGATAAATAGTAGGGGAAGGGTATACAACCAATGCCTAAAATGATTTATAGCTTTCGTACAAAAATGATTATGCTGCTGATGGCCAGTATGCTTGTATCCGGTGGAATTACCTTTTCAATCTATAAAATTCTGCAGAGATATTATCGATCAGAGGTCTTATTAGAAAATCCATTGACTAAAGTTCGCTACTTGATGCGGGATATCGGTGATGTTAATGCGTTTTTGATTATCTTCATTCCTTTGGCCATCTTATTCTTTTTTATATTTACTAAACCATATGCAAATTATTTCAAGGAAATCTCGAAAGGGATCCATCAGCTGGCGTCGGGTGATTTCTCGGAGCGGGTGGATATCCCTTCTAAAGATGAATTCGGCCTTATTGGCCATGATATCAATCTGGCTATTGATCATCTTCAGGAAGCTATTGAGCGGGGAGACTTTGCGGAGAGCAGTAAAGATCAACTTGTGTTAAATCTGGCACATGATCTGCGTACTCCACTTACCTCAGTTATAGGTTATTTGGATTTTATCCTTAAGGACAATGAATTAACGCCAGAACAGACCAGACATTACACAACGATTGCTTATACTAAATCTCAACGTTTGGAAAAATTAATTGATGAGCTATTTGAAATCACAAGAATGAACTATGGTAAGCTTACGCTTGAGAAAACCTCGATCGACCTTAGTGAGCTTCTTTTACAATTAAATGAAGAGTTATATCCCGTTTTTGAGAAAAATGGTCTTACTTCCCGTTTGGATGTAACCCAACCTCTGAAGATAGAGGGTGACGGTGAGCTGCTGGCACGTGTATTTGAGAATCTTCTCACTAACGCAGCGCGATACGGAAGCGACGGTCAATTTATTGATATTCATGGGTATTTAGAAGAAAACGAAGTCGTTATTGAGATTATTAACTATGGAGATTGTATTGATCCGGAAGAGCTGCCGCGTATTTTTGATATGTTCTACACCGGGGATCGAGCGCGAACGCATCCCACAGGGAGTACGGGACTGGGCTTATTTATCACTAAAAACATTGTGGAACAACATGCTGGAACAGTTTCTGCACAAAGCAGTGTAGTGCGGACGATGTTTGAAGTGCGGCTTCCACAAAATAATTGAGAACGAAGTCAAGTGTTGACTGGGCAGGAGTAAAAAAATAAGATCTACGTGATCTTGTGGTTTTACTCCTTTTTTAATGGTTTGGTCAGCAAACAGGATGAACGTTACGGACATTTATTTGAAATTTTTAATAAATCGTGATATTATTAGCTTGCTAAGTAATTTGTAAGGCAGTACGGAGGAAATATCTGTGATAGAAGATGAGATAAGGGAACTACTGGATAGAATATCAGCGGAAATGCGTAGAGATTATGCAGAGCTGCTTAGAGAACTTAATCTTCATGTGGGTCAAGAACAGTTATTATGCCGGTTATGGAGAACAGATGGAATGACACAGATACAGCTAAGTGAACGCTTGAATTGTGAGCCTCCAACCATAACAAATATGGTGAAATCTCTTGAAAATCATGGGTTTGTTGTTCGAAAAAGAGATCCTGAAGATGGCAGAGTTAGCCGAGTGTATCTAACCCCAGCCGGACGTAATCTCTGCGAACCTGTGGAACAGATCTGGAACAAACAGCTGGATAAATTACTAGCCGGAATTATACCTGAAGAACGTTTATTATTAAGAAGACTTATGAAACAAATGGCTGATAATTTAGCTTGAATCTGGAACTAATCGCCATAACCGTTAGTAAGCTAATTAAAACTAAGAAAAGAGGAACATAGATGATTACAAGTTTGACTCGCATCAATGAATTAGCTAAGAAAGAACGTGAAGTAGGTCTGACACAAGGCGAATGGGTTGAACAGATCGCATTGCGTGAAGACTACCTGCGTGAAATTCGTGGACAAGTTCGTAACAGTCTTTCTGGAGTGACAATTTTAGATCCGGATGGAAATGATGTAACTCCTGAGAAGCTTCGTGCAGCGCGTAAATAATCAATGAACTAATAAGTGGAAACTACACCTTTAGAAAACGTTGAATTGGCCTATGGTTAATCGACGGATAACTAAAGGTGTTTTTTTGTTATTCCAATCTTAACAGAAGCTTAAATCGTTATCATTAGGGGCTGTTGAAAGTTAAGAATCAATTAAACTTGCGTTACACAGGATCTAAGACTGGATTGATAGAATGGAATAGACAAAAGATAAGGGATAACAAGAAGGGGTGCAGAAGTTGGAGAAACTAAAAGAAACATCAAGGAAGGAAATGAAAGTATGAAGAAAACATTATTAATTTTACTTAAAGTAATAGTCGCTATAGTCATCCTCCTAGCACTTTTTCTGGTCATCGTTTTTACAGTCAATGTGATCAGCAATAAAGTGGAGAAAGGAAAAATAGAACCCTATGGTCAGCTTGTACCTGTCGACGGGAAAAAGATGAATGTAACCATACAAGGGCAAGGCAAGGAAACGGTCGTGTTACTCCCAGGGTTTGGAACCGCATCACCCGTAATTGATTTCAAACCACTTGTAGATGAACTGACTCCTTTCTATAAAGTTGTAGTAGTTGAGCCGTTTGGTTATGGACTAAGTGATGTCACCACAAAAGAACGAACGGTCGACAATATAGTGAGTGAGCTTCATGAAGCTTTACAAGAATTAAAGATAGATCGTTATATTCTGATGGGACACTCTATAGCAGGAATTTACGGACTGGACTATGTGAACAAATACGAAAACGAAGTTAGTGCATTCGTAGGCATCGACAGCAGCGTACCCACACAAGGGGGCAACGATGAAGAATTTCCATCAGGAACCTATAAGCTGCTTAAAAAATCAGGATTTATGCGATTGCTAGTAAAACTCAACCCGGATCAAATCGTTACACCAAGTGATGATGAGGAAACTAAAGAACAAAATAGAATGATTTCACTTAAAAACATGATGAATCCTAATATCATCAGCGAAGCAGAGCATTTTAAAAGCAATTTCAAAGCCACGGAAACATTAAATTTCCCTAAAGATCTTCCTGTTATTTTCTTCCTAGTGAAAGACAATACGGATGTTCCAGGCTGGGAATCCCTGCATAAAGAACAGATTAAAGACTCCTTACACGGGAAATTGATGTTGCTTGATGGGGAGCATTATTTGCACCATACCCGATCTAAAGACATTGTCGAGAACTTTAGAAGCTTTCTGGGAGAGATAAAGTAAAAATGAATGAGAAAAGCCTGCTAATACAGGCTTTTCTTTTTTTATATTTTCAAATAAGTGAATCCTTTAGAAAAAAATGATAAATTTATCAAAGCAATTATGGGCACTCTATATCCTAATCTTTATAATAGGAAGGACTGCCAGAGTATGTGCGGAATAGCAGGAATATTAAAATATAATGGACAGCCACCACATGAAGAAACCTTAAAACAAATGACAGGGGTTATGAATCACCGAGGTCCCAATCATGAGGGAGTATGGCTCGATTCTCGCATTGGACTTGGTTTTCGCAGATTGTCTGTAATTGATTTACGTGATGGCAATCAACCGATGACGAATGAAGATCGTACTCTTTGGATTATTTTTAATGGTGAAATCTATAATTATAAAACACTACGAGATCAACTTAAGCTAAAGGGACATCACTTTCAGACGCAATCAGATACAGAGGTCATTGTGCATTTATTTGAGGAATACGGCAAGGACTGTGTCCATCATTTACGTGGAATGTTTAGTTTTGCGATTTGGGATCTTAAGGAACAATCTCTTTTTGCTGCTAGAGATCATTTCGGGATCAAGCCTTTTTATTATTACAAAGACGAAAATAATCTTTTATTTGCTTCGGAAATTAAAAGCATACTTGCAGTGCAAGGGGTACCCAGAAAGCTTCAGTATCAAAGTTTATTCAGCTACTTAACTTTTCAGTATGTCCCGCATCCTGATACGATGTTTGAACACATTCATAAATTAGGACCTGCAGAGCGAGTATTTGTTAACTCGGAAGGTGAAATGAAGATCGAGAAATATTGGGAACCCCATTTTCAACCGGTAGTACGATCTTTAGCAGACTACGCAGAAGAAATTCAGTGGAAATTGAAAGAGTCTGTAAACCTTCATTTACAAAGTGATGTGAATAGAGGATGTTTTTTGTCCAGTGGAATTGACTCTACAGCTATAGCTGCAATGATGAGAACAGAAGAATCCACCAAAACCTTTTCAATTGGATTTGAAGGGTTGAACAATGAAACAATCATTGCAAATCAAACAGCAGCCAAACTGGGGACAGATCATTATTTTCACATCTTATCGCAAAAAGACTTTTTTGAAAGTATCCCGAAAACGGTCTGGCATCTAGATGAACCTGTAGCGGATCCTTCTGCCATTGCACTCTATCATCTAAACCAGCTTGCCAAAGAACATGTTACGGTTGTCTTATCAGGGGAAGGTGCTGACGAATTATTCGGAGGATACAGAATCTATAGAGAGCCAAATGCTTTAAGACCGATAACCTGGATGCCTAACTTTATAAAGGATTCGTTACGAAAATCATTATCCGTATATCCCTATCATTTTTATGGAAAAAATTATTTGCTTCGGGGTCTGACACCTTTAGAAGAACGTTTTTTCGGTAATGCGAACATCTTCAACAAAACCGGTAAGATGAATTTGCTCCACGAATCGGTACACGCTCAGCATAGCTTTTTACATCCCGCGGATATCGTTAAGCCTTTTTATGATAAGACAGCTCACCTAGACCCTACGACAAGAATGCAGTTTATTGATATGAATTTTTGGTTACCTGGAGATATTTTATCAAAAGCAGATAAGCTATCCATGGCACATTCATTAGAATTAAGAGTCCCATTTTTAGATAAAGAGGTTTTCGAAACGGCTAGTAAAATACCTGTATCCAATCGGATTGGGCAAAAAACAACAAAACTTGCTTTGCGTAAAGCTATGGAAGGAATCGTTCCGGAAGCTATTGTGAATCGCCCGAAACTAGGATTTCCCGTACCCATTCGTGATTGGCTCAAAACTCCAACTTCAGATATAATGTTCGAACAAATACGATATAGTGGCATTGAAGAAATATTCAATATGAATATCATCGAAGAGATGTTTACCCAGCATCGGAGTAATAAAGGCGACTATTCGCGTAGAATATGGCTAATTTACATTTTTTCAGTATGGTACACTCTTTTTATAAAAGAAGATCTGAAGCAATTAAATAGTGCCGTATTGTAATGGGGGAGTGATTCGTTGAATATTGAGGAATATGCATGGAATAAACATGAACAGCAATTAAGAGAAACTAACATGTTTACTTATACTAGTCCAAAGATAAAGATTATAGATAACCATGAATTAAGAAATTGGCTTGAAGAAACGCTTGAAGAGCTGCCGCAGAAGTTTCTGGCCAAATGGGCTTTGAAAGTAGCAGTTGAGCACCTGGATCATCTGGACCAGCAGCTTGTAAATGACCCGCGGATTGATTTAGGTATAAAAACGCTAGAAAAGCGTATAACTGGTGAGATTAGAGCCTTTGATTTAAGAAAAGTTGGATTCATAGTCAATGAATTGGCCAAAGAGTCCACAACCGAGGTTAGTAAGTATGCTGCCCGTTCTTTTGCACAAGCCATTGCAACTGGACATATGAGAGGACATGCTATGGTTTGCAGTGACTATGCAGTTAAACTAGTGAATTACATATCAGAACATTCTTCAGTTGCAGAGGCAGCTACTAAAGAACGGGAAAGACAATTAAGGATAGCTGAAGAGTTGCTTTGAAATTAAAGCTTTAAAGATGAACATGTATGAGGATGATTCTAAAAGTTAAATACTGGTAATAATTAACTTTTTATAATCGAGAGTTATTTAATCTAATGCAACAATAAAAACATTATCAGCACTTAAAGTTTTATGCGACACTCTGATGAGCTTTAAAGCTTAATAATCGTTTAAGATAAATCGATTACTAAATAAGAATCAATTGCTTATGAAAGGGCAGCTATTTTGAACAGGTTTGAACATTGATTAGATAATCATTAATAGACAGTAAATAGGCAATAATTTGGATCAAATTGGTTGGTTCCTTTAATTTATATACTACTTCCTCACAAAACCCGTATTTTGTACATATGTCACTAAGATGCATTCTACTTAGACTATACATAGATCTATATGGATTGTGTCACAATCTAGGGGTTTATATTATTTGATCTATTTATCACTTCCTCTTTCGAGTTCCGAGCAATAACCACATCATTAATTAGAGCCTTGCGATTTCGACTGGCCATATCAATTGCTCAGAGTTTCATCAACCACTTATAGGACGACACACAAATGCATTCAAAAAAACTGTTGAGCTGATTCAACGGTTTTTTTGAAATTCCTACAAGGCATCACATCCAAGTTAAACATTGAGCGATAATCACCCTTTGTTTATATGCGCTAATAACCGGTAGCGAAGCCATATAATCTTCTTCGCTTATTGCACAGGATGTACTAATTTCTTCTTTTTTGAAAAGATTAGATAATAAAGAACTTTGCTGCGTTCTATAGATATCCCCAAAAGTCCCGACAACAATTGTAAGTCTCTTTTGAAGAGTACTATTATTATTTAACTAATCACCGGAAAACGAATCATAACTGTCGTACCACACCCTACCCCGCTGCTAATGTGGACAGTACCTTGATGTTGATCGACGATCCAACGTGCGATCGATAGCCCTAGACCTGCTCCATGATCCCCTCTACTTCTAGAGGAATCTCCCTTATAAAAGCGATTAAATACGAGTGGTAATTCATGTTCCGAAATACCCACTCCGTTATCCTTGACGGTTACAAGAACTGATTTCCCCTGCCTAAGACACTCAAGATCGATTTGCCCATCCGCCTGCGTAAATTTAATGGCATTGTCCAACAAAATCATGAACAACTGTATGAGACGATTCTCATCTCCATTCATGAGCAATTCCGAGCCTTCGACATGAAGCTGTACCCGCAACTGCTTGTAATCCATTATTGGCTCCATTTTTTTGGCGATCTCTTTAATGATCCCGTCAATACTAACAGGTGTGCATGAGATAACTTCCTCATGTGAACGCCTCTTGCCAGAAGAAGTAGGCCGTCTACCATGTTGCTCATTCTTTTGGTTTCTTTCAGAATGGCTGAAAATTGGAGCACTTTCTTCCTCGATCGTATGATCGGGATGGCGTAACAATATTCTACTTCGGCTACGGTACTTAAAAGGGTAAAGTTAACGGGTGGCCGTTAGCTTAATAAAAAGACAGCCGATCATCTAGACGGCTGCTATCGTGTATGGATTGATCGATCATTCCCCGTAAGCGTAATGATGTTGCTTCAGTCTAAAATAACTGCAATCATATTAACCTGCTCCGTAATTTATAGCGAGGTTACGAACTTCACCTCCGGAAAACGGCTATCCGGTCCTTTCATTAAGATTCCGTCTTGATTTTTCAGATACATATCGAAGAAATTCAGCATATAGGTATTGGTAACGGAGTCCGCTCTATCGGGCTTAATCTTTCCTGTAATGCCCAGCATTTTGAAAATCGGAGAAATGAACTGTACGTCGGTAAAATTCAAATGCTCCGTATTTTCGATATAGAGGACTTGTCCCCCTTCGTCGACCGCTTTGCGCATTCGTTCTAGCTCTAACTTTTTATCTTCCGTTACTTGATCCTCCCACTCTCTGGTTGAGCCCATACGGTTAATTTCTGCATCCGTGTAGACCCGGTTATCCATCACCATTTTTAATTTTTCAAAATAGCTTTCCGAGTTGAGGAATAAAAACGGCTTTTGCAGTCCCTCTCTTTCACGCAGACGATAAAGCCCTCCATCCAGGTCTATGCCAACCGCGATTCGCGGATCGTAAGAAGCGTCATAAGCCGTTGCTCCACCGATAGAATGACCGAACACCCCGACATGGTCGAGATCAATCCAGCCTTTTAGATGACTTGGAATCTGCCCCGATTGGATAAGTTCGAATTGGTCCAGCACAAACACCACATCGTCGGTTAAAACTTTCCCTAACTTGTCGCGATTTCCGCTTTCCGTCCGATAATCATGGTCAGGCGAGAATAAGTCGTTGGTTGTGCTGGTCGTGATTCGACCGTCCGGAAACTCGGTTGCAGATGTGTTGTAGGTGTGGTCTATCATTGCCACGATATATCCGTGACTCGCGAGATATTCGACTTGCGACGTGTGGAGGAACCTAGAAGAGCCGTTGCCGGGATTCCCAAGGATCAGTGGGTATGAAGTCTGTGCCGTAGAGATTTCCGCCTCCGAATATGCATGACTGGATACGTACTTCAGGTGTTGAAAAGTAAACCCGGGAAGACCATAGTTCGCGGCCATATAACTTAAAATCCGCGTATCGGGAATAAAAGCAGTTCGCTTGCCACTACCAGCTTGAGTCGGATACCATACCTGAACCATCAATTCTCTTTTACCCTCTCTTGCTTTATCAAAAATCTCTTCCCTATTGGTATCCACAAAATGAAACGTTTGAGTTCCTACCTTAAATTTGCCTGTCAGTTCAGGGAGTTTAAATACAGGAAAAGCATACATGAGGACCGCTGTTCCGACCAGCATGATCGCTATAGCGGTATAAGCTGAACCCAACAGGAATCGAGGGATTTTTTGGAAACTGATTTTTTTTAAATAACTATAACTTGAAATGGCTAAAAAAAAGACCGTTATGCAATATGATAAAAACAGCTGCACTCGGTATCCTTCCACCGTCCAATGAATGACCAGTAAAACTGCGGCGATCCCGCTTGCAACGAATACTGGAATTATACGCTGACCTTTTTTTAATACAACTGTTAATACAAACAAACTGATGTTTGACAAATATAGCAATAATTCAAACAATCTCATCTCAAGTCTCCTTTAAAAAAATTTCATTTTCATTTGTTCCAATCATTCCTGCCTAGCTAGCCTAACCTCCCCTCCTTTTGCTGCTTCAATATAAAGACGGTTTCTCAATCCAAAATGTATCAGTTTCGTTACTGTAAACTGCTTATTAGCTAATGAAAAGGCAGCCGATCATTTGACCGGCTGCCTTCTTATTTTGATTGAGCTATCGTTTATCATTAACTAGCTTAATGGATCACATTTGTAGTTTTAATGCAACCTACCACTTATTCCATTAATCTCCCTTTACTTCATTATCGTTCGGAATTAATTCATACAAGGCACGAACATCACAACCGATGGAATCGGCGATCGATATGGCAATTTTGAGTGGCATCACTCTTTTGTTTTCAATAAAGTCGTAAACTCGTTCTGGTTTAAAAAGCAAGTCTTTTGCCAGCCATTCCGCTGACTTTCCGGATTCCATCAATCGTTCATTCAGTAAGCAACGTCCTATTTCAAATTTCAAGAAGCGATGACCTCCCGTATAAGATAATACTTAACCTTAAGCGTTGTCCATTGCCAGCATGAATATACTTCATAAAGAGTCCTATAACGATGAAGTTCCCCATGCGTCTGCCCAATTGTTGGGCGAGTTCCATCGCGGGCCTTCGTTTCCCGTTAGTTCAACCGTGTTAGACTCCGAAGAACTCTTTTATCTTCAGCCAAGACTCATACCAAAATGTTTTCGATTTATATGGTATGGCGTTCTCTATCTGTTCCTCATTTTTTATTATAAAAACTGCATTATCTGTGGCTTTCAAATTATTTATCTTGGCTGTCTTTTCTATATTGTTCCTTTCTTCTATCTGCACACTCCGCTTATCAACCGAAGTTTCAAACGAATTTTCCTGTTCACGATTGAGATATATGATGCATAATAGCACTGTGTAGAAAATCTGCAAAATCCTCATTGCTATATTGATTAAAGTAGTTATTGAATCGTACATCGAATTTATAAGTATCGGCAATGCAAGCCAGTAGCTCTTTATCACATGGCATGAATTGCATTAGATTTTTTTTCCACTCCTCGATTAATCGCTGAACTTCATCGGAGGAAGGATGCTGATCGACACAAGACGCAATTTGCTTGAATACTTCCTCCATCGATTGAAAACGTTCATCTTTTTCATCTTGTGATAGTTTATCCAACGTTTCATTAAACACATTATACGCTTCTGTTTCACCATAGATGAATCTCGCCTCATTTGCATATTGTTCTTTTAATGGCAAAACGGAAGAATTGTTGAAAATTTGCAAATTACTAATATCATTCCCCGAAACGTATTCTTCGAGAGCAACCATGATGGTTTCTAGTCTTTGTTTTCTCGAAAATAAGGTTTGTCTCTGCTTCTTTAATATTTGATTCTGTTCTTGCCTGGTCAGCTTTAAAATGTCCGCAATTTCTTTCAAGGAAAAATCCAATTCCTTTAAGAACAAAATAGTTTGAAGTTTTTCCAAACTGCTTCGATCATATAAGCGATACCCTTTTTCCGTCAGATGTGTCGGTTTAAATAAATCAATCCTATCGTAATAATGCAAGGTCCGGCTTGTAATGCCTGTAATCTGAACAATATCTTTAACAGCTAATAATGGTTTCTTCATCCCAAAATCCTTTTACTTCGTCTAGTATTTGAGCAGCAGGTGTTATTGTGGCCTCAAAGATTGTTCTTCCTGTTTTTCTTAAATAATATTGGATTAAATAATATCCGCAAGCGTAGCCAGCACTATAAGGCATATTGACCGGTTCAAAGTTTTGAAGTTTGGCGATCTCGTCACCGTAAAGATACGGAGCAAATTTATCAAACCCTGTTAATTGCAATTGCTCTCTAAGGACAGGCTTTATGCGCCTGTTAAGTGTGTCTGCGTTTGTTTTCGTTACCCAAGGGCCGAGCAATTCTTCGCCAAACATGAACATAGCATAGTTTTCAGCTAATCCTTCACTTACAATGAGCTCGCCCAAATTAACGGTGTGATCCCACTGAATAAATTGATATCGCACATTATGGTTGCACTCGTGCGCCAGCGCAGCCTTCATTCGAGAAATCGTGTACTCATTTGGCAAGAGTGTACCCCAGATAAACCCGGGAATGCCCCCAAAGCCACTATATCCTTCGTTTATTGTTAAGGCACTGCTTTCAGGATTCCCTAGTTGAATGGTAAACAAATATTCGGATACGGGGAGACTTATTTCATGCTCTATAAATAGACGGAGGCTTTTCCTTACCGCGTGCTCACACTCTAACCAAAAAGAATCTGATGAAATCAACTCTACCTCAGATGAAATCTGCTGGGTAATCTGATCAGGGGATCGATGCATTATACTATTAAACGTAACAACGTCAAAACCATTCCCCTCCTCAGCTCTAAAAGGGATCTGTTGAATTTGCCATTGTTTCATAAAGGGAGCCATCATTTCATTTCTGAATAATTCAAGTTTTTCCTCGGGCGAAGCTTGGGCAACTTTTTGATAAATGTGGTCTGAACGCAATGTTTTTATGTTCATATCTCTCACTCCTAGTCGTCTATAGTGAGAATTATGCACTATGACCTAACGTCATAGTCAAGTAATTTGGATCAAATACTGATAATTAGGTACTTTTATCGCCAGTTATATAAGTTTCTTCCCAGATGATTCTCCTTTGCCCTAATAATTATGATTACACCGTTGAATCAATTGTTAGATACGAATTTGCAAAAGGTTACAAACAATTTCGTTGATATTTCAATATAACAGAAACTGATCGTATGGAATGTCGCTCCGTACATATATAAGCAATAACGCCCTATCTCGTGCTCTAAAACATCGTCCATCTTAAGAGTAGGTTAGGCCAGTCTTTTGGAGTCTATTGGGTAAACATGCTTATGCACACTTTTTTATTGTTATACAACATATGGGTTTGGTTTGAATGACAAACTCATTCTTTAAAATAGGGCGTAATCCCTCTTGAATATAGGTTCTCCACTAACTTGAAAAATTCTTCAGACGATAAATCCTTTTGACGCTGGAGCCAAAGACGAAACAAAGAAAGAGCAGTTGTCAGGTAAAACTCAATGAAGTATGGCGTTAAGGATTGGTTTTGCGGAACGTTTAATCCTAATTGATCCAAAGTGATTTCTTTCTTTAAGCGTTTTAAAAAACGGGCACTTCCATAATCACCCAAAAGGGCATTAAGAACCAGGAGATGTTCTTTTTTATCCAGACAATTGAGCGTATCTTGAACCGTATCCATCGATAGCTCATTATTCGCCAATTCTTTTTTCATGTCATTCAATAAGTCATTTTCAACAGAGTCTAACAATTCGTAAATGTCAGTAAAGTATTGATAAAAGGTGCTGCGGTTATATCCTGACTTATTCGAGATTTCCTGAATCGAAATTTTTTCAATCGGCTTTTGGCTATATAACTCACAAAAAACTTCTACAAACTTTTGTCTTGTTTTCTCCGTTATTTGGGGTTGCTTTTTCATGTTTCCCTCCTACTAGCGAATAAGAATATCATCCGACAAATCATAAAAAACTGATGGTTGATCAAGGAATAATGAAGATTTATAATCACATCATACAACATGTTGTCGGATAATCAAAAGAAAATGCTAATAAGTAGGGGTGGTTTAATTGTCAGCAAAACAAGATAAAATTTTAATTTTTGGTGCAGGTGTCATCGGGAGCATGTACGCAATTAAGCTTATTGAAGCAGGGTTTGACGTTAGCCTGTTTGCACAATCGAATAGATTTAAATCATTAAGAGAAAATGGCCTGCAATATACAGAAAAAGGTACAGTTAGATCGATACAAGTGAATGTCATTGATACGCTCGAAAATGACGATGTATACGATTTTATTTTCGTTACCGTTCGTTATGATCGATCCGAATCAGCGTTGTTAGCGCTAAAAGATAATCAAAGCAAAAATATAGTTACGATGATTAGTAATTCAATTGGATTTTCTTCGTGGCTGGATATCATAGGAGATAGACTTTTACCAGCTTTTCCTGGCTTCGGCGGACAGATTAAAGATGGAGTATTGCATGCTCGATTTCTACCAAAGTTCATAGCGGCAACTGCATTTGGAGAAATTAGTGGTGTAGCGACAGAACGCATAGAAAACCTTGCAAAATTATTTAAAACTGCAAAGCTTCCCTACGTTATTAAAAAAGATATGCAAGCGTATCTAATCACACATTCCGTATCAGACATTGCCATGTTGAGTTTTTTGCATTCTGAGAATAAGATTATTGACAAAAAAACAGCCAGAACCAGAAAGACGGCACGCAAAATAACAGTCACTTTAAAAGCGTATCTAAGGGCAATACAAAAAGCTGGCGTTTCAATTGATCCATCAATGCTTAAATTGGTGCTGAAATTTCCAAACTTATTTTTGGATCTTTTCTTTATGACATGGCTAAGAACTAAAATGGTTAGGGATATGATGTTGCCGGATTATGCGAATAATGCTAACAATGAGATTGTGCAGCTGAGTAATGATTTAATGAAATTTTTAAGTCAAAATGATATCAAATCGGAAATACATGTTCAGTAATTTTTTGTTAAAATAGTATGGTGATTTTTAATTTATTTTCATTAAATCCTTCAATTGGGGTTGATCTAAATATGAAAATCGAAATATATAGTTTTTTCGTAACATCCTTGACTAAACTAACGGGAAACGATAATTGAACAACAACAGCGGCAATCTAAGACTTTATTTATCAAGTCTTTTTCTGTCGCTGCTTTATTATCCGGGACAGTCAGCTGATAAACGCATTTCAGTATTCAAAGTTTACTCACACCTGGGGTGATTCCTATCTTGGTTGTGGTTCTTGCCTGGATGCTGGCTCATAATATTTTGTACACCTATATCTCTCCTTTCCTTGGGCACTCCTGCTTCTCTTGCTTCTTGCTCTGTTTGTTGCCTGGCGTGCTAAAAGGCATGGGTTTCGTCCATCCCAGATCCGTTAAGTAATCCGATTGCCATCCGTCTGCTATTGACTGTGAATTGTTCTTGCACGATCGTGGCAATCATTCATCTATTTGCGCCACTGAAAATCATAAAATGCACCACCAAAAACCATAAATTATATCAGATCGATATGTGAACCAGGCGGAATCATGAATTTCGTCAGGTTCTTTTTGTAGTCTAGTCTTGTAAATCAAAGCAATCTAAGTAAACATAAAGGTTTTATATTACTTAGTATAAGTATACTTTACTTTTGTTAAAAATAAGTTTATAATTTGCTTCAAGAGGTGATGGTCATGAAGAAAGATTTTGGTGATTCAATATCCAATAAGGTTTATGAATATCGTGTACTTGCCAGAATGTCTCAGCAAGAATTAGCAGAGAAAGTCGGGGTTTCCAAACAAACCATTTTTGTAATGGAAAAAGGGAATTATGTTCCAACTCTTCTATTGGCTTTTCGAATTGCCGATTTTTTTAATGTTGATGTAAACGATGTTTTTACTTATTTGAAAGGAAATGATCAAAATGAAAATTAAGTCTATTTCTGATATCCATAACGCAATTTTTCACCCTTTAAAGTCCTGGGCTGAGCAATCTACGGGAAATTGGAATATTCTCATTGGAGTCGGTTTTTTACTGCTCATGGGTAGTGCGATTTTTACCTATGTATTTTATAAGAAGATTGGGCAAGACGATGAACGGACAAATAAAATCTTTTTGAAAAGCAGTTACTTTATGCTGTTGACAATTATTCTATGTGACATGATTTTTCCTAAAGAGTATATGTGGAACATCTTTTTCTTGTTCAAATATGCGCTAGCATTTTTAGCTGGTGGAATTTACATGGCCATCCAGTATAAAAAGGATTTGTCGTAAGGAAGGGTCGCAGAGCGAGGGCCAGCTAAGGATGGGGATTAGACAATGTTGATAAATATACTAACTAAGTGATATGGAAGTTCAATAGGTGCAATCGGGTTGTAAAATAAATTTCTAAAATCAAAAATATCCTTTTATGTACCTTCCCCCTCTGCTTCTAGCGGAAATAGATACATGTTCTTGTCCATTTTTGGAAATGGTTGCATGTTCTTGTCCTTTGATCGCGACAAGAACATGTATTCATAAATCAAAAAAACCTCGCTCTGCCCCGCCTCTTATGAGACTATTATATCGGTGAGTGTATACAAACCATGTAATGCTTGCTGTTAATAATGCTGACGAAATCAAGGCTGTAAGAACACTATATGTTTGCCAAATAAGTATCGTTGACCAATCTAATACACAGCACATTATACACAGGGCAATCGTAGCAATCAGCAAAATAGCTGTTACGATTATTCGCTTTTTTGTCATTGGCTGCCGCCCATTCATTTTTCTTCTGCGTAATCCTAAGAGAAAGAACAGAACGGCCAATAGGCAAAAAATAATTGTGGTAGACGATAAAATGATGTCCAAAAGCTGTGTGCCGCTTATTTCATATGACTGCGTTAGATTGCCGTCTAATATATCTTTGATTTTTAGTACCATGCTTCTGTTGATATTGGCGCCGTTGGTCAGCAAGCAGACGGCTGTTCGTTCATTTGGCAGTATGATCACTTCGGTTCCAAAATTGGGATTTCCCCCGGGGTGCTCTATAATCGTTTGGTTGGCGTTTACCGTCCAGCCCGCCGCATAATACATTTCGTTGACATCCGGAACAGACATATCCCCCTGATGTGATTTTTCGATAACCGTATGGAATATTTCGGGTATGTCCTTCACAATACCCATCTGTATGCCCATCCAACGCGCCATATCTTTTGTAGAAGAAATGATGTAGCCTGCGGGTTTATTCCCGGAATAATCCGGCGCGTTATATGGAGTTGTCATAAAAAAGGAAGAACGGTAGCCCTGTGCCAACTGTCCGGTGGCTTGAGCCTCTTCTTTATAAACATACGTCTGGTGAAGACCTAACGGCTGAAATACCTGTTCCCTCATAAAGTCTTCATAGCTTTGTCCCGACACATTCTCAATAACCAAACCCAATACGTCATAATTAACGGTTCCATAGCTATACTGTTCACCGGGAGGGAACACCAACCCAGCATCTACCAGATTTTCCACAGTCTTTTGCAGCAAATCTGGTGTATTGCCTTGTGGAATATTTTGAGAATGCCTACTATTTGTTAGGCCGCTAGTATGGTGAAGAAAGTTATTGAGTGTAAGGCTTGTCATATCAACAGGTTTCCCTTGATACTTTAACGTAAACCAAGGTAAATATTTTTGGACAGTGTCAGTCATTGACAGCAGCCCTTGCTCCTCCAACAGCAGAATGCCCATGCCGGTAAAAGCTTTACTGACCGAGGCCAACTCATATAGTGTATTTTCACTTGCAGACAACCCACTTTCACGGTCTGCATACCCGGAAGAAAAGTAGAACATTTCATCATCAGCAAGTATCGAGATTGACATTCCCGGCACACCTGATATACGACGGGCATCATCCAGCAACGCGTGTATTGCCGCAGATTGCGTATCTGACAACGACGCATAACTTTGTGTTGCGAATCCTGAGATTAATATAAGTATCGTTATCACACAAACAATAGTCTTTTTCATAAACTCTCCATATCGAAAAAATTATGCGAGGATAATATAAACAACCCGTAGTACGCCTTATCCGCCTAATGCGTCGTTCCATTTTACTTAATGCTAAACGTTCAATAATTAGATTACTATTGTAAACTTCACAGACCCATGTATATTATTTCTTGTTTCGCAAGAAAGACCCCTCTGATTTGGTTAGCGGAAAGGTCAATGGCTTAAATCTCATGTTTACAATTTATCAACAACTTAGCTATTTGATTAGCGAAAGACCCGCTCCTGGAGCTAATCATTTCTAATGAGGGTATTTTATTAGGTATCAGCGCGACTTTTATTAAATGAAGTATCTGTAGATTTCCAAAGCCCTTAAAATTTTTCAAAGCGAAATATAGACCTCTGTCAAGTTGGTCTAACGGCAAAAAGAAAGGAGACTAACCAATATGGCTAGACTCCTTTCTTTTATAAAAATTCCACCCTATTATGATAAAGCTCAGCGTAGGCAAGTTTCATTAATCTTTCCATGTTACCTGCCATCCATATGACTGAAGTTTAAAGTATTTACTAAACTCCGCGACTACGGACTTCGCATTCTCTTTCGATGTTGCATGAAATATAGTTATATCGACTATATTACAGTCTGAAATTTCCTCCAAACCTTTAAGTCTTGATGCATCTACTCCAATCTGCTTTAGACTCATACAATTTTTGAGTATTGTTAAATCTCCAACCGGATAAGTGAACTGCTTTAATTTCTTCAATTCTCCTATAACCTCAATATGTGATTCATCTATTGCACAGCTATCTGTCTCAAAAACCGTTAGATTCTTTAAAGCTTTTAAGAATGATAAATGTGGTATTGTCACTTGTTTGAGCTCTAGTTTTATTAACTTACTAAGGTTTGAAATATAAAGCAGGTCGCCAACATCCATTTCTTCTAAGCTTAGTTCCTTCAAATTTTTTATAGTTCCTATTAATTCCATTTCAATTGAGTTCATTCTACATAATCTCAAACTCTTTAATTTCTTTATATCTTTCAGTTTATGTATATCTTTTAATGGAAGTCCTATTAATGTTAGCTTCCTTAACCCATCTAAAGAAACCAAGTACTTCAAATCAGACTCTTTAAAAGCTTCTGATCCTATCACAAGTTCTGCTAAAGAAGTCAACCGTTGAAGTACATCAAAATTAGTAATTTCATCCGCATGTATAATAAGTTCTTTAAGATTAACCATATGGGTTAAAATATCCAAAGATATTGCTCCGTATTTTTGAGCTTGATCAGCTCTAATAAATACCATTCTCTTTTTTTTCAATGTTTTTGAAGATACAAAACCACTCTCAACATCGTCTTTAAAATACTCTTCCCAAAATCCGCTTACAGGGATAAGGCTTTTCTCTTCGATATTCCAATTAGTCAAAGCCAAAATATCATCTAACAAACTTCCATTTTCACGAGATAATATGATTACATCATCTTCTTCACGAATACCAATACTACTATTTCTGAGGCTCGAATTGATAAATTCAAAGAAATGCCCCAAACTTTCCGCAATAACATAGGAAAAATTAGAATTGTGATCTATAGTAATAATTTGCCCATAAATGCCCTTTTCTCCGGGGTCTAAATCTATTGCCAAAAATGAGCCACCACCATCTTCAGCAAAAGGAATCCAGCCTTCTCTGTAGTTCCCATCTTTTATTACATCTGATTTGCTGGATATAATATCGTATGCTGATTCCAAAAGGGACTTCCAGTTGCTTACTATCGATTCAATGTTCATCCAACCAAGACCAGCCATAACACCAAAAATCTGCTCTCCTTCTCCATTAGAATTCATGTATAACTTTCTGAAATCTTCTGGAAATTTGCAGTTCATCATGCTCTCGAAAAGATCTATTTCTGATTCCTCAAGTGCTGGATTCAGTAATTCCTCTACATTTGGTATATGCGATTTTAATGTCTCAATAAGTAAACACTCTTCTTTTTTATTAGCTAACGACATATAGTGGCCCCCATTCTACAGAGTCATAATAGTTTCAGTAAACATCCTTGGTTGATCATCAATCATTTTGTTATGATTCATCTTCAACAGTTCTATCAATAATTAATTCTATCTTACATATGGAGCATCTATTTCCCAATTTAGCAATATCGTATCATGAATTTGTAAATATTGTTGTATTAAGTCATATACAAAAACCTAAGAGTCATCTTAGGGGTTGATTTTATCTCTATATAAACTTCAATCACAACTAATTTTTCACCCTATTTATGGTACGGTTCAGCCCGATTTGTCCTCACCGCGGGATACATCTGTTCCAAGCTTTCAGCCACGTTTAGATTCTATTGTGATTGTGCGCCCTGAGTCTGAACCAGCTGATCTTCTCAACTGCTGTGTTGCGGTCCCCATCTGCAGTTTCCGGGCAATCTGCTTGTTGCGCATTCCTCTGATACCTTCAATAGTCCTCCTTGCTTCATTTAGAGTTATATATACTGGTTTTCTCAAATTAATCACGTAATCTAGTGTTCCGAATAATAAAAAAAGCCCGCAAGCTAGGTACCTGCGGCTTTGAATTTTATTTAGGATATGTTGTAATTTATTATTATCTCTCCCCTCCCCAACAAAGCCATAGCCCCCTTTTATGGAGTTGCTTGTGGAAGCTACAGCAAAGGCTATACGCGTTGAATCGTGGCTATCACGACCCCGGCAAATCCAATGCCTAACTGCACCAGTATTTCCGTGCTCCTAGGAGGACACGCTATGCGATTTTCAAGTGGCAATCGCCTCTTTCTGTTCCTTAGCTTTTGGGAATCCTTGATCTACTCCTTGTTCTCTACGACTATCACGCAAGAGCTCGTACGTCACATAAACCGGTCGCCCTGTTCGTGGTTCCAGCATAATCTCGGCATCAATGGCAAACACCTCACGTAGCGTCCGTACCGTCATTACACGCTCTGGTGATCCATGCTCCACCACCTGGCCCTCACGAATCGCCACCATATAGTCGGAGAAGCGTGCTGCCAGATTCAGGTCATGCAACACCATCACAATCGTCACCTGTTGACTGCGATTCAGTTCATAGAGCAGTTCCAGCACTTCAAGCTGATGCGCCAGGTCCAGATAGGTGGTGGGTTCATCCAGCAGGATCAGATCGGTTTGCTGGGCGAGCGCCATCGCAATCCATACGCGCTGACGCTGACCGCCAGATAGCGTATCGACCTCACGATGCTCAAACGCTGTAAGCTGTGTAACCGATAGAGCCCAGGCTACTACTTGCTTATCCTCTTTGGAGAGCTTGCCGAAGCCCCGTTGATGTGGAAAACGCCCATAGGCGACTAATTGACCGACCGTCAAACCGCTTGGTGCGGTCGGCGTCTGCGGCAGAATCGCCATCTGCTTGGCCACTTCCTTGGTGGACAGCGTGCGGATATCTGAACCATTCAGATAAACCGTACCATTATTCGTCTTAAGCAGCCGACCAACTGCCTTTAGTACGGTTGATTTACCGCATCCATTGGGACCAATAATCGAGGTAATCTGTCCACGCGGAATCTGCAAGTCCAGTTCTTGTACGATAAGCGTGTCATTATAGGCAATATCGATTTGTTGCGCTGTAATACTTTCCATGACGTCCTCCTAATTGGCCTTCGATAGTAAATAAAGAAAGTACGGAACACTGATGACCGTAATGACAATTCCCGTCGGCACATCTCCCCCCAGGCTAACCGTGCGCGTAATCGTGTCAGCAAGTACCACGACTAATCCCCCGGTCAGGCTGGCAGCGGGAACGAGCAATTTGTGATCGGGCCCGACTAGTTTTCTTGCCATATGCGGAGCGATCAAGCCAACGAAAAAGAAGCTTCCGCCCACGGCCACACTGCCAGAGGATAAAGCAACCGCAGCGATCGACAACCCCAAAAACTGCCGCTTCACGGCAAGACCCAGCCCTTCTGCCGTCTGATTGCCCAGATGGAGGGTGTTGAGTATGCGAGACTTGTAGAAAATATAGCCGAGTAAAATCAAGACCCATGGTGCCAGTACGGAAATATAACGCCAATCAGCGCCCCACAAGCTTCCCGCCAGCCAGTGCAGCATGAAATCCATCTGCGAATCATTCAGCTTGAGAGTCAGGAAGGTGGTCAGCGCTTCATACCCGCTTCCGAGTGCGACCCCGGTTAAGATCAAACCGATTGGCGAAATATCTCGCCCACGGCGATACGATAATAAGAAGATCAATCCCGCCGCCAATAATCCGCCAACAAAGGCCAGTAGTGGCAGGGCTATAAAGGAGCCCTTTCCTGTCGATGCGATGAATACTACGAAGAACAGGACAAACAAACCCGATCCCGAACTAATCCCCAGCGTCCCCGGACTAGCCATGTCATTACGCAGCAAACTCTGCATCACGACCCCAGCCGCTCCCATTCCCAGGCCTACCAAGATGGACAGTGTGATTCGTGGCAGGCGAAAATCGAACACGATCAGATTTTGCTTGTCTGTACCGTTTCCCAGGAGAACATTCAGCACTTCTAGCGGTGAAAGATTCATTTTGCCAGAATTCATGCTAATGACAGCAAACATAAGGATGAGCACCATAAGCACTATATTGACGATTATGCCCCTTTGCACCGTATAACGCTGCTTGATCATTCAGATTCCCTCCTTTGCTTGCGAGCCAGGAAGAGAAAGTACGGCACACCAATGATAGAAAATATAATGCCAATCGGTGTTTCGAACGGCTTATTGATCAAACGTCCAGCCAGATCGGCCGACACGGTCAGCAACGCACCATATAGTGCAACTACCGGAATAATGTAACGATAGTCGACACCGACCATGTATCGCACAATATGTGGGGTAATCAGGCCAACAAAACCGATCGGGCCAACTAAGACAACAGCCAATCCAGTCAGCACGAGCACGATAATCGTCGATAACCCTTTGACCAGTCCGCTACGAATACCGAGTCCACTTGCCACATCATCCCCCAAACTGAGCAGTGTAACAGAAGGAGATAACGCCAGCGCCAGCAGTACACCACCAATAAATAGCGGTGAGATAATCAGCAATTCCCCCCACTTGACCCCCGCTGTACTGCCTGCCGTCCAGAATGCCAATGCTCGACCCAGATTATAATTGATCGCTAAATACTGACTGAGTGCGCCAAATAGCATGGAGATGGACAGTCCTGCTAATACCAGCCGCTGAGGCGTCATCCCGCGCTTGCCCAGTGACGCGATGAAGTAAGTGATCCCGGTCGCGAGCGCTGCCCCCAGACAAGCAAACAGCATCATATGCCCATACGAATAACCTGGCAGAAAGGCCAGGCAAAGAGCAATCGCGAATGCTGCCCCAGAGCTGATCCCCATCAGTCCGGAGTCAGCCAGCGGATTGCGCGTTGTTCCCTGCATAATAGCCCCACATACCGCAAGGCTGCACCCGACGATCAGATCGGCTACGGTACGCGGAAGACGTAGGGTTTGTATAATTTGATGCTCAGTGAGCGTTGGATCAAATCGGAAAATAGCCTCCCATGCAGTCGCTAACCTCATGTCGGCGGCGCCGAAGCTAATCGACGCCGCCGACATGAGAACCGTTAATCCAAGCCCTACCACCATGTACATGGTGAAGTTCACCGCCCCACGGCGTTTTTGTTCAGGCTTGTTTTTCATTACGCTTTCCTTTCCTTACCTACTGATAGTCATATTTGCAAAGTACTTCTTTTAACCTCGTCAAAATCCTTATTTAGCCATTGCCAGCAAATGATTTACAATATGATCAATTAATGCACTGGAAGTCATTATATCCGTGGACCAAGATAGCGATGTACCCACCGATATGATCCGGTTATGTTGCACAGCAGGTAGTGATTTCCAGACCGCATTATCAGTAGGAACTTCCGTATCCCCTATAGCGATTAGATAATCCCCTATGTAAGCAGCCAAGACCTCCATAGAGATATCTCCCCAATATTTATCTGCGTCAATAATATCAGTTTGAACTTTTGATGGTGCTTTCATTTTAAGTTCATTATAAACAAGCTCGCCAACCGCATGCTTGGCTCCAGCGATGTAGTTACTTTTATCACTGAATTCCCCCATAGTAATCGTCACGTCTGAAAGACCTGCATTCTGAAGGGCTAACTTCGCTTCTTCGATTTTTCCGGCATAAGCACTCAAAACAGCCTTAGCCTCTTCCTGCTTGTTCAAAACATCGCCAATAAAATGTATACGCTCTTCTGTAGTCATATCACCATAAGGGACATAAATTGTTGGGGCAATTTTGGATAAATCTTCATAATTTTCATCACCCCATGCTAAAATGATCAGATCAGGCTCAAGAGTCATGACATCTTCCGGCTCCATAGCTATTTTAATGGAGTCTGTAATCTGGTTAGCAAAAACAGCCTCTTTCCCGTCCCTTGCTGCTCTCGCCACACCTAGAGGAGTTACACCCAGGGCTACCACATCACCCACTAAGTAATCGACTACAACACGCTGAGGGTTGTTAGGCACCTTAACGTCACCCTTTACTGTGGATATCGTTCTCGTCTGCGAGACTGCTTCTGAAGCAGTCGTCTCTGATACTTCCGGTTGTGTCTGTGCAGGGTTTGGATTTACCATTCCCCCGTTATTCGATGGCGTTCCCGACGCACATGCCGACAATAACAGCATCAAGCTCATCGCCGCCGCCAAGATCATTTCTTTACTTCTTACTTTTCCAAACATGGTTGATTCCCCTTCTCTATAAGACTGGACTAGACCTGCTAGTTCCCTCTCATAGTAAAGAAAATGAGAATCATTATCAATACCATCAACCTGCATGGATAGTGCGTTTATTTTCCGATAATCACTTGGTGTCATCTTGTAATACTTCTTAAACATCCGAAACAGATTTTTCTCATCTGCAAAACCAGATCCTGTTGCGATCTCTTTAATGGTTGCTTCTGTATGCTTCAAGTCATGGCAGGCAGCTTCAATCCTTCTCTGAATGAGGTACTCCTGTAAGCTCATGCCTTCCTTCTTTTTGAACAGCCGCGTCAATTGCCCGCCACTGATCCCAAACATATCGGCAATTTCTTGAAACATAATCGGCTGCATGTAATGTTTATCGAGGTATATCTTGGCAGAACAAGCCGGATCTGGCTGGAGATACCGAATCTCACCACTCTCAAAATCTCTGTAGACCCCATGAATCAATTGATATAGAAAACTTTTGGCCTGCAGCTGATCCATCGCCTTGCCGCGGTTCCAGCCATTCATCATCTGTTGAAACCAATCGAGTAGCAAGATAGGATTACTTGGTGTATAACCAAACTGTTGAACAAATGGGTTCACTTCCTCCAGTAATTGCTGCAGGTGCCTCTTGAAAAAAAGAGGTAATTCTGCTTTATAAAACACCATAAAGGTCTTCACATTCTCCCCTATAGGTGAAATACTGAGCAGGCTCCCCTTCCCTCCGTGAACTAAACCAAAGCGTTCCATTCCAAATGTGGTTTCATTCAGTTGAATTTGTGCTTCTCCTCCACATGCATAGATAAACATGCTACTAGGCATTTTATACTGCTCCAACGGGTATTGGGACGCTACATTCTGAAAACGCACGTCTATTAATGTAATGATCGAACGTGTCCAAATATGGGCCATCGTATCGATCATCTCCGGTGTAAATACCTGGCTTGCTGCTGCTTCGTCTTGCATCTATCTGCGCTCCCTCATCTCACTTTTTCCATTTTATATATCACCTATCAATTGATATTGATTATCAATATCATAATTCATGAGGTAAGTATATCATCATTAAGTGACATTGGGGACAGGGGCCGAATAAATGTATAGAATCCTTATCTAGGATGCTTTCATGAACGGTCATCGTTGCATCAACCCCACCTTTAAACACAGATATCGTAAAAATGAACGTTTCAGCGGGCTTCCGCTTCGAGAAATTTAGAAGAACATCGAATCGGCAATCACAAGTTCTTGCCCTGAACAAAAGACAAGAACTTGTTCCAATAAAAAAAACCGCGCCCAGCGCGGATTCCAGTGAGACTATGTTCTTGTCCTCTGACCGGAGAATCGTTTCTCAATCTCAGCAGAAGATATAGTTTACAGCTAAATATCACGAAGCAGTGAAGTATTAAGCTCCGCTCTCCCCAAGTAGCCGCTGCAGATAACGGGGCGGTTAATGATTTCATACATTTTTTTAAGATCGGAAATGTACTCTTGGCTCCAAGTTTCAAACGAATCGAATTCCGCCATAGATATTTGATGGTACTCCGGGGAGTCGGTTACCCCCGTTAGGACCTCATATGCATAAATATTGTCACCAAACTTTCCTACAGATTGGTATCTACCTGTTTTCAGGCGGATATAATCGGTATATCTCACGGTCTTCCCTCATCCTTTCATTGATTTCATCATGTCTATTTTCTTAATCTTGTATAAATCTAACTCCGCAGCAACTCGTCCCGCGCTTCCGTCAGTGCGAACCCCAGCAGATTTCTACCCCGCCATTTCACGGGATTCTCCGCATCTGGATTGGACTGGCCCATGCCGATCCCCCAAATACGGTCCCGCGGGCTAGCCTCCACAAGGATGCGGTTCTTCGTCGAGTTAAGATAATCGTTAAGCTTCGGATTCTGCGAAAATTTGGCCAAGCTGACTCTTTTGACGATACCGTAACATTCCTTATCCCAAATATCTTTGTCAAAGTTTTGGACCGCACGTCCAAAAGCCTTCATCTCTTTTGGGTGCTTAGCTTTAAGGATGGACTTCAGCATTTCGTCATCGCCGAACAACCTTGCCTTTTCGGCCATCATAAACTGCTCGGCGCAGGAGTACTGCGTTCCCTCTACCGTGAACGGGCACATCCACCATTGGCTGAAGCAGCTTTTATCGACGCTCCCGTCCTTAGGCGGTGTATGTCCCCAAAAAAATACGAATTTGAACTTTTTTCCTTCGTTATATACTTTTCTTAACTCATCGATATTGTAAATCATCGTTAACCCTCCAAATTTCTCCGATATAAGCGGGATGGCCTATGCCCCGCATTTTCGGTATAATGATCGGTCTCCACTACAAGATCTACAACTTTACGCCGGAAGGCCGCCTTCAACAGCTCTTTATCCATAATTACCTCATACACCTGCTGCAGTTCCGTCAAGGTAAAAAGCATCGGCATCAAGTGCAGTGCAATATCGGTATAATTCACTTTTCCCCGCAACCGATCAATCGCGCATGCTATGATCTTCGCATGGTCGAAGGCCAATCCGTCATTCGATACGATCTCATAATCCGTGCCAGTCGATGTAGTCTTCGCTGTCATAGTCCTTGCCACGACCGCCGAAAGTTCTTCTTCTTCACTGCTTAGTTTGAGTTCGTACTCCAGCGTCTTGATGTATCCGTCCTCAATCAGCTCTTTTTGCTCCCGCAGCGGCCGATAGGATACCTTGAACCAGGCGGCGTCTGCTGCATCATCTCCTGCCTTAAGCTCCAACTTGTCGCTGTTGATCAGAGCCATATAGCTGCAGCTGATCACCCAGGTTCGTGGGTCGCGCCCGATAT
Organism: Paenibacillus sp. FSL F4-0097; assembly: GCF_038593125.1. Classification (NCBI taxonomy): domain Bacteria; kingdom Bacillati; phylum Bacillota; class Bacilli; order Caryophanales; family Paenibacillaceae; genus Paenibacillus; species Paenibacillus sp. FSL F4-0097. The sequence goes on along the minus strand of NZ_CP151965.1, from coordinate 3,643,169 downwards.
CACTGAACGTATACAGCTGTTCCAGATAAATGTCTTCCACACCGGTTTCCTCGCATAGTTCCCTTACTGCTGCCTGCTCAGTCGTCTCATTCGGCCGGACAAAACCGCCAGGCAGAGCCCATTTGCCCAAGAAGGGGTGAGCCCCCCGGCGAATAAGGAGGACGCGTAGCTCTTTTTCCGGCAGTTTGCGATAACTGTCAGCATCCTCTTCCGTCACAGTGAAAATAACCATATCCGTTGTCACTGAAGGCCGCTCGTAATCCCCTGCTCTGTATTGCTCCAAAAATTCGCGTTCCATAAGTCCATCCTTATCCAACAAATCCAAGTGGGTACGCCTCCTTTATATTTGATTTAACCGTTCAGCTCTCCGAAATAGTTTCCGTAGGGCTCGAACTTTGCCAACATTTCATCAACCTTGCGAATACGTTCCTCCAGGCTCCCCCGCAGCGTAATATAGGGGATCCGCCGCTCCTTCAAATCCGCGATAATCTGTTTATGAAACACATGCCGCTTCTGATCCCCACTGCGGTCCCAAGTATCGTCGTAAGGAATATCGTCAGCGCATAGGAAGAACAGATCATAACGTTGCGCGTTCTCAAGAGCGATCCGGGTTAACAGCTCTGGGGCCCGGCCGTGGTAATCCAGGGCGAACATATACGTCGTGATCGCATTGGTATCGACGAACAGAACCCGGTTCGCCTCAAGTATTGCCTGTTCTTCGCGCTCGATATGACCCACCGCGATTTCATCGAACGCTTCCAAGCCGATTCGGCGGTCCACCTGATGTTCGGTCCAATAATCGCGTCCGTATTCGTTCGCGAACGTCGTGCAATATCGCCGTGCCAGCGCTTCGGTGATCGTCGACTTCCCCGTCGACATCGCTCCAACGAACACCACTTTCGTGATCAAATCCCGGTACACGATATCACTTACGAACTCCCTGTACTTATATGGATTGGAACGGACCATCGTCGCTGAGATCGGAACCCGCTCTCGGGCTTCATCCACCCGCCGGTCTATTGCACCCAAAGAGAGACTCATATGTTTGCCGTAGAACTCGCTCGAGTAAAAATGCGTTACTTGCTCTCCGTTCAGCAAACCGAGTATATACTGTTCTTCCCGAATCTCATGCTCCCTGTCATCCGAATACCCGTCCGGACCGTCCCAAGCCTCGATTACCCGGACTTCCGGATAGAGCCTGCGAATCCAATTTGCCCGGACATGAAGCGGGATCGGGGTGACCGTCGTTTCGTAAATGACCAAGATCAATTCATCGACTTCTTGTAGTGCCGTCTCGATCATGAACTGATGGCCTTTATGCAGCGGGGCAAACTTCCCCAGTGTTAGTCCAAGCGTTTTCACGCCGCCACCTCCTTAGCCCCTTTATTCCAAATATAGTACCCGTATACTGCGTTGACCAGATACGCGCTCCACATCACGATCATCAGCAGGCCTTCTCCGCTACCCTCCAGCATACGAATCACCCACAATAGCACCGTAAAGAGATTTAGCACGATATAGACCAGCCATTGTTCCTTGAATCTTCTAACCATTAAGAAGGTCGCCCCAACAGACAGCACCGTCGTAGTAGCATCGATGTAAGGCGAGTTCTGTCCCGGAATGAACGAAAGACCAAATCCGAGGAGCAAGCAGCCGATTACACAGACCATCCCAACGAGGAGCAGTCTTCTAAGATCCATCTGCCTCATGGTCAGCCTACCGTCTTCTTGCCGATTACTTTTCCACATGTAGAAGCCAATGACATTCATTGGAACGAAGAATAACAGATTGAGCATAACCTCTCCAAACAAACCGTTAATATAGGCCAAATAAGCGTAACCGACTGTATTGTACATGCCGAAAACATAGCTCATCAGGTTGCCCTTCGCCGCAAGCACCACGCATAACACCCCAGTAATAAAAACCGTAAATCCGAATAAAGAGTCCTTTGTTATCACCGTAAACCCGACAGCGATTGAGGTAAACAGTACCAACCACGTAATTTCGAACAGATTCCAGCTACCCGCCACCTTTTTCATCTTGCATCCCTCCGCTTTTTCGACTCATTCATAGAGTGAAAAACATAAGTTTTACTTAGTATCATTTTGTTAATAACATATTGTTACTATCAAAAATAACAGAAAATCCTGTGAAGGGCAAGTAAATTCTTCCTATTTCTACAGACAGGTACTTATTCATTTGTAATGGTTCGTTATAGGATCAAGCATAAGCCCTTTGCTCTAGGGATAATTGAACTCCTCGCCAGTAAGGTATGCGTTTGGAAGTCCAGAAGGCTTCTCAACAGAACTAACTTTAATTGTGTGAAAATAAAAGAAAACCCCTAATAAAAGGGGTTTCCTCCAATCTTGTTCAACTAACGTACCAATAGGTGAACTGTTTTTTTAGGTATGTATTTTATAATTCTCACTCTATAAGGTTTACTATTCCGTCTTTATACTTAAATAAATAATCACCCTCTTTTTCTAAGAGAACAGGTAAATATTGAGCTACCATTTCAGCAATTCCTAAATTACTTGGGTTCAATATCCAATCAATTTGTTTCCAATCGAGAATACCTTCTCTCGTTATTTGTATGGGCTGATTTCCTAAATTCTTATCTACTTCGAATAAGTACAGATACAATCCATCTTTTTCCTCGCCATTTTTATCCCAGGTAATGATACCTTTTGAATAGTATTTGCTTACTTTAATACCCGTTTCTTCTAATACTTCACGTTTTGCACCATCATCAGCATTTTCGCCTACTTCATTTTTACCGCCAACACCGTTCCACACGCCCATAATTGGTGGTTTTTCACGATTCAACATTAAGATACGGTCGTCACTCTTTAAAAAACACACATTATATTGAAACACGAAATCATCTCCACAATTAAATTGTGCACTACATCAGATAAACCCGTCTTCGGGTTCACCAACATCAAATCCTAATACTTTTGTCGCTTCCAATTTAAATCTCTCTATCCAAGAATTCCAATCACCATTACTCATCTGTGCATAAAATGATAATCCACTTGGCTCTACTGAGGCCACAATAAAAATATCATCATCTTCCTGCCCGAACCAATAGGGAATTCCATTTTTATATCCTATCCAACCTGGCATACTCTCATATATATTAGTTACTTTATCCCAGACTTCATCTGATAGGTAATACCATATATTTAGATTGCAATTTTGAGAGGTTAGGTTACTCATTTGTGTCCCTCCTTTAGCCAAGATCTATTTCAGATCCTAGCTTCACTTATCTCTATATAGCATCAGCAACTTATAAGAGTCAGCAGCTCTGATAGAATAACTCTAAGCTCATGCTCCGTCTGCTCTGACTTCACGGCTTTTTCCAGCTTTGCTCGACTTCCGAATATCCGGTATAGAACCTGCTCCCGTTCATATATTTCTTTAGGAGACACCTCTCGAAGCAGCACTTCTGCTAGCTCGGCCCGATCGATCACGAAGTTTTTGACAGATCTTGCTTCCTCATTTCCTGCTAGCAGAATGTCTACTAGGACTGGTATAAGCTCAGCCTCTACACCGTGCGCATCAATAAAGGCCTCCGCATAACCATCCTGTATCATTTGGTGCTCCGTATCTACCATCTCCATATAACGAGAGATGAGTGAAAAATATTCCTTGCTATATAATCCTAATCCGAGTACAGCATAGGTACCAGGCATGACCGACTTTTCACCCGGATTTGTGTCCTTGTACCACGCATAGGGCTCCATAGCGATATTCGCATACGCAGCTAGCTTAGGATATAGAGCCGGATATGCGAGTGCACCAGCAAAAAACTGATGAAGACCTGATTTAGCCATTTTTTTTAGAGGAAGATAGTTCTTTTGTGTGCTTTTAAGCTTCAGGTAATATTCCTTCGGAAATCCTTGCTGCAGCAATTCGTTAATGTGATCTAATGCTTCTCCATAAGCTGTTTCCTCCTCGGTCAAAATCCGGATTTCAATGCTCTGGGTTACATCATTATTATCAACTTCAACACGGGTTCCTTTATATACTGGAGTGAATTTCCCGCTTCCCCCCTGAATATACTCCGCTGCGCGTTTTGAACCAAGCTGGACAGCAAGTTTCAAATATTGTTCCCGGATGTCCGGTTTCGTTTTTCCAATTTGCAGAGCGGCATATACAAAAAAGGAAAGTTGATCTGCATTCGGATCCATAAGCGCCATATTCTCTTTAGGTATCCAATCCATTCTAAAGCTGCCTGTACGCACAAAATGGCGAGGAAGAAAAACATTCTGAATCCAATCATCCATAGCCGAAGTATACTGGCCAGTCCATTCGTCTAAGCGTCCCCTATTACTTCTGAGCTTGTCGGACAAACGCTCTATTAATGGGCCAACCGCATTCTCTTCCTGCTTCAAAAGATCAGGATTCATCAAGTGATGAGAAAAGAAAAACTGGTCATCAACACTCGGCAATACCGGAAGATCAGACATGATTTTGGATGTTATAAACTTCTGTAATGATTGGCGGAGTTCGTTCAGCTTCTCTTCGTTTACCAGATGCACGCAAAGCGTTAAGTCTTCGTCTTCCATTTCAAAGGAAAGTACGATCTGGAATCGGTAATCAAAAAAACGAGGACCTAGTTTATCTGATAAAAAAAGCTCCTCCACTCTCTTGCATAATGCCGGGTAAAGTTCAGATCTAATTAATTCATCCGTGAGCTCGGCGATATAAGGACCTGCTTCGATTTCATAAGAGCTGTCCGTCCAATCAAGCGGTTCTTCAACATCAATATGTATTTTTCCTTCACGCCAAGCTACTTGGAGATAATCCTTTATCCCAGCCTGAAGCTGACGATTGCCTATGAATTCATTTATTCTTATAGTCTCTTTGTTATATATGGTCATCATCTCGCTCCACACATCGTTTAAAAACCTCTGTACTGCTGCGTTCATTCCCACTCCTCCTCATAGTTAATGCTAATAGAACTTAGTACTCCTCATGCAGATTGAAGACGGAGCAGCAGTTGATCAACCAGATCTGTCTCTCGCAGCTGGTTGATCCAGCGCTGAGGGATATGCTCATAGCCATATCGGATTCCGGCAAGACCGCCTGTGATACAGGCCGTTGTATCCGTGTCGTTGCCTAAGGCAACTGCTCGTTTGACGGCATTTTCGTAGGAAGTGCAGGTTTGGAGGATCATACATGCACTGAACAAGGAATCCACGACATAACCAGATCCTTCGCCATAGAATACTTTATCAGGCTGAATGTTCTCTTCAAGCTCCCGTTCATGCTCAGGCATCTGCTGGTAGATCTTTCGAAGCTTGCTAAGAGCAGTTCGGTAGCACAGATTGAAGTCTTGCTTTTGCAACAGTTCACGTGCAATTAACACATACAAGGCACAACATACCTGATTACAGATATGTCCATGAGTTACAAGGCATTGAGTATGTGCGTTTTGAACGAGCTGCTCGTCTGTTCCTTTATGCCACAAGGCAAGTGGTAGCACGCGCATCAGCGCTCCATTCCCTTTCCCATCAGGAACCGTATTGCCACTCTCGTAAGGGGACATTCCATGGTAATAAGTAGTCAGCGTACGACTGGTTTGTATCCCAATATCAAAAACTTGTTGGGCTACTGCCCATCTACCTTCGTGATACCAATCGACCAATTTGTCTGCAAAATCAGTTAGCTCCAGTGTACCTTTATCGATCAGACTCTCCAGCAGACATAGTGCCTGCGCACCATCATCCGACCAGGTGCCTGCAGGGACATCTCGGTAGGTGGGCTGAAAGCCCACAGGAGGAGTAAACTCAATATGCTTCAGAGGTGGGAGCTGCTCCGCTGATCTGAATTCATAGGGGACACCAAGAGCATCTCCAATCAATAAGCCGTAAAGCCCACCCTTAATTTTATCCCACATGTTGTATTCTCCTTATCACTAGATATAATTTGGATCAAGTAGCCTACAAATATATAAGCCTACCCTATCAATATTTAAACTGTTTTGCATCATCTAAATAAAAATTGAAAAAATAAGCTTCCAATGAACAATACGATAGTAATCTAAGCCTTTTTTAAAATCAATAATATATAACAAAAGATGAGGCTGTTTTTAAAAATCAACAACCTCATCTTTTTTATGAATCTTTCCCGAATAATTACGTGTCTCTACTTAAATAACCAATCAAGTTTTTCTGCGTATTCGCTGTTTACTTTAGTCTCAGTAATTAGTTAGGGTGAAGTGCCCGGGCCATCGCATCCATATAGCTCTGAACAGCGCGCTGACTCACTTCTGTTTCTGGAGCGAAAATTTCGAAAAGGTGAAAACAACCGGGATACAGGTGGAATTCAACATCTACACCTGCTTGTGCAAGTCGTGCCACATACTCCATTGTCTCGTCTCGGAATAGATCGAGCTGACCTATACAAGTATAGGCTGGCGGCAAACCTGCCAAGTTCTCCGCTCTCGAGGGTACTGCATAAGTAGATTCTCCTCTGCCAACGCTCTCCTCGCCCAGGTACATGTTCCAAGCTGCTATGTTGTCTGTTCGGTTCCAGATTGCGCCTGCTTCTGTAATCTCATGACTGGACGGTGTGATGTTACGGTTGTCAAGCATCGGGTATAATGGCATTTGGAAAATAAGAGAGGGTCCTCCTTTATCACGCGCCATCAGCGCGAGTGCTGCTGTCAGTCCGCCACCACCGCTAGCACCGGCAATTGCAACCCGATTCACATCAATGCCAAGCAAGGCTGCCTCCTCCGTCATCCATACCAATCCAGCATAACAATCTTCGATCGCCGCCGGATAAGGATGCTCGGGAGCAAGCCTATAATCAACCGATACGACAATACATTCAGCTGTCTGAACAAAACGTTCGCATAATTCGTCGTCCATATCCGGATGTCCTAACACGTATCCGCCCCCGTGAATCCATAGCATGGCAGGTAACAAGTCATTCGTTCGCCCGGCAGGTTCATAAATTTTCACCAGCATCTCGCCTCCATCCCTCGGGATTTTGCGACTGGTTGTGTTTACATGCTCTGATCCTTTCACGGATGCAGCTGACACTAAGCTCCTGCTCCACTCTAAATTCTTCTCCAATTCAAACCCAGGAAATTGTGAATAAACCTCTCTTAATTCTGGTAGTATACGTGTTTCATTACTCATGATAATCCCTCCAAATAAAATAATGAATTCGTTCGTTTACGTTTTATTCATAGATAATCCTTATCCCATTTGAGCTTCCCACTTGGCAATTTCCTCTCGTACTCGCGGCGCAACCTCTGTACCGAGCAGTTCTATAGCCCGCATAACCAACTCATGCGGCATCGTACTTAAGGGAACATACATCATGAATCGTGTAATCCCTACATGCTTACGCAGATGGATAATTTTTTGGGCGACTGTTTCCGGATCCCCTACATACAGCGCACCATCAAAGCGTCGGGCAGCATCATAGCTGGAACGATCATAGTACGCCCACCCCCGTTCTTTACCGAGCTTATTCATACCGTACTGGGTAGACGGAAAAAAGAGTTCTGCCGCCTGTTCCGTATCTTCTGCAACAAATCCAATGGAATGTGAACCTACCTGAAGCCGCGAAACATCATGTCCGGCATGAGCTGCCGCCTTTTTATACAGTTGTACAAGCGGCGCAAAATTGGTTGGATTTCCACCGATAATCGCCAGGACTAATGGCAGACCCAGAAGTCCTGCACGTACGGCAGACTCCTGAGTACCGCCGCTACCAATCCATACGGGTAAAGAGTGCTGAACAGGGCGCGGGTATACACCCAGATTATTTATCGCTGATCGATGTCCTCCACTCCATGTTACTTTCTCAGATTCCCGTATTTTCAGAAGCAGCTCAATGTTTTCATTAAATAAATCCTCATAGTCATGCAGGTCATAACCAAAAAGCGGAAAAGATTCAACAAAGGAACCCCGGCCCGCTATAATCTCGGCACGTCCATTGGATAAGCCGTCCAGCGTGGCAAAATCCTGAAACACACGGACAGGATCAGCTGATGAAAGGACCGTCACAGCACTCGTCAATCGAATCCGCTTTGTTAGGGGGGCCGCAGCAGATAACACCACTGCTGGTGATGAAGCTGCATAATCTTCACGATGATGTTCACCTATGCCAAACACATCTAGTCCTACCTGATCCGCAAGGACGATTTCTTCGACGACTTCACGTAATCGTTGTGCGTGACTCATCACCACTCCGGTCTCAGTATCTGGCTTTGTTTCTATGAACGAAGTAACACCTATTTCCATAGTTAATCTCTCCTTATATTTTCTCTTGCGATTTGTCCGACATCATCGGTGACAACCCAATTTCTTAAGAAGAATGCTCAAGACAACGGATTAAAGCCGTCCAATCCAACTCACCATAACCATTGGCAATTCCCTCAGACAAGTGATGGTGGATAAGCTGACCTAAAGGTAGAGGAGTTTGAACGGACTTCGCTGCCTCAATAGCCAATGCAACATCTTTTAACCCAAGCTTCATTTTAAAACCGGCCGGTTCAAAGCGCTGTTCGCTCATGATCGCTCCATAGTTCTGATATATTGGAGACTGAAAAAGAGCATTTACAACATTCATAAATTGGGACGAATCAATACCGTGCTTTTCTACCATTAGCTGCACTTCTGACAAAGCTTCCAGCATTGAAGCAATTAGAAAGTTAACGCCAATTTTTACAACGTTCCCTTCTTCGCCGTGATCCCCAATCTCTACTATCTCTTGACTCATTGCTGTTAAAACGGGAAGTACCCGTTGTCTTGCTTGTTCCGGACCAGCTAAAATAATACGCAATTTAGCTTCTTTAGCGGCATCTGGGCGCCCCATCACCGTGGCAGACACAAAGTGTTGCTTTCGCTCCGCATGCGAGACGGATAATTTTCGAGCCAGATCTACGCTGATTGTACTGGCAGAGATGTGAATTCCATTTTCCGATAATCCATTCAGAACACCATTCGGTCCCTCGACGACCTCCTTCAAAGCAGCATCATCAGAAAGCATGGTAATTACAAGATTGCCTTCTTTCACTGCCTCTAGCGGTGTTTTGGCATATCGTGCTCCCTGTTTCATTAAGGGTTCAACTTTTTCAGGGGTCCGATTAAAGATGACTAATTCATAACCCGCTTTCAATAGATTTTGGGCCATTGGTAGCCCCATATTTCCAAGCCCAATAAACGATACTTTCATTAGACACCTCTCCTTATTTTGATGGGCTTCTCAATAACGGAATGATCGTTCCGAAATAATCAAAAAAAATATAGTCTAACATATACTCTTCAATTATCACCTTCATAATATGGGAAACACGATAACGGAACGATCGTTCCGAAATAATTAAAAAAAATTAGATTCCTGCAATTACAAAGCTAATCATCTCTTTTGCACGTTCCGGGTGCTGATCTGCTTTGGCCATAATATTTATGCTTTGATGTAAATTCAGCAATAAATAAGATAACACTTTGATATCAGTCGTTTTATCAATTTCTCCCCGTTGCTGGCCCTTTTCTAAAAGGTCACAAAAAGCTTGCTCTAATTCCAAAAAACTAGTCTTTATCAACTCATTAATTTTTTCATCTGGCGACTCCAATGTTGTAGCTACATTCGTAACAAAACATCCGCCCGGCAGGCTGGTATCGTATGCTGAAGCAATGTGATACTCAAAAAATTGAAGAATTCCATCTCTAACGCTTGATGCCTGTTCAAGAATAGCCTGCTTATTGAAATTCCCCTTTTTATAATGCTCAAGGGCATCTGTATACAAGGTTTGCTTGTCGGAAAACGTATCGTAAAGGCTGGATCTGCTAATGCCCATCACTTCTAGTAAATCTGGTATGCTAGCCGCTTCGTATCCTTTTTTCCAAAACAATAGCATGGCTTGATGCAGCGCTTGATCTTTGTTAAATTCTTTTGTCCTAGCGATAAGTAACACCTCCCGTCATTGAAATATAACATATCTGAACTGATCAGTCCAGAAAAAAGTGAGCAGAACTTTCGCTCATGATTCTTTGCGATATTTGTACATTTATTTTCTATTATTAAAATCCTAGACTATGTCATTAATCCAGACTATTCTTTTGATTTATAAAATAAACGGACACTCATATTGGTGTCCGTTCTTAGATGAAATACTTATTCATTGAATTGCTCAAAAACATCTTTTATTCAAACATTAATGTTTGTTGCATATTGATCTAGTTAAATGATCATATCAGCTAGTTCAGAGTTAGGCATCTCGTTTACGGTAAAGTACAATGGCTGCTGTAATAAAGACCAGTGTCCATAACATGGAAATACCTGTCCCTTCCATTGGTGTAAGGACATTTATTTCATCGGAGGAAGGCGGCATAAACATATAATAACCTGCTGTATCTGGAAAAAAATATTTAGTATTGTGTAGAAAATCTTTCGACAATGGACTGACAATGAAGTAATAGCCAAGCAGTACCACTAAAGCAGGAGTAGTTCGTCTTAATAAAGCACCTATAGCTGCACTGAGAAGTGTGGTTAAAGTTAGATAGCCTGTTGCACCTGCTAATGATTTTATCATTTCGTCTATTTCAATCACTACTGCTGTGTCTTTCATCATGATAAAGGTATATAGCACACCTGATGCAGTAGTAATAGACGCCGCAGGAATGGTTATAATGGCCAAGGCCAAATACTTCGTGGATAATTGAAACCCTCGCCAAGGTATCGTAGTTAAAGTAGTTCGAATCTGTCCCCCTGTATACTCCGAACAAGTAGTTAATATACCAAGAATAATAAACCCTGCTTGAAGATATCCCATAGAAGAAAGTCCTGTATTCAGTATATTTTGCGTTCCTGCTGCCTCTTGTAGATCAACAGAAGTAAAAGCTGCGGCTAAACCTAAATTAAGTATGAATGTAACCATAAGAGTGAGCCCTATCAATGGTAATGTAACTAATTTATCCAGTTCAGCACCAAGGATTTGTGTTATCTTTCTACTAGATGAGACACTCATGCTGCAACGTCCCTCCTATGGAATACAATAGCTGCAACAATGAAAACAACGACTACCCAGGCAAACATGACTAAACCGCCTGTGAAGGGGGTGTGAAACCTGTCGAATAAACTGCCTGTTGACGTGTTGTCCGTAAACATAAACATTTCAGCGCCAGCCCTATCTGGTAAGTAAAACGCCAACTTTGTAACCCTATATAACAGGACACTAAATGATACAACGGATGAATTTATTATGAGCACTGCAAGCGGGATGATGCCATTCTTAGTTAGCAAAGTAATTCCAAGTGCTAAAAGAGCAGTGAATGTCCAGTAACAAATGGCACCGATAAGTCTGGACCATTCAAATGCAGGGGCATATTCACCAAGAATAAGATGCGTTACAGACACAGTTGTCATAATAGCAACAATACAAAGCAGTATGCTGATCACAGTCACAGCGCCTGCTTTTGCCAGCAAAAAATGAAGACGGGATGAAACAACTGTTAAACTCGTTGTAATCTGTTGTCCTCCACCTGATTCACTGCTCTCTGTCAAATACTCACTGCTGACAGCAAGCACACCAAGAATAATAACACCTTGCACACCAAGAGCTAACCCGATATAGCCAACTTCCGATAGCCGTGTGCTAATTCCAGCTATAATCTCCTCTTTTTGTGCTATGCTGTCCAAAGCAGCAATGGCCGCTGGAGCAAATGCTCCAATAAGTAAGGCTAGCCAAATGCCTGGCAGGGAGATCAATTTAGATAGTTCCGCGTTGAATGCCCTCATACAACATCACCTGCATTTTCAGATGTCAGGGCAAAAAAGGCTTCCTCCAGCGTGGAATAGTTACCTATTACTTCTTCCAAAGTTCCATCTGCAACGATGGTTCCATGCTTAATAATCACCACATCATCAACGGTCTCTGCAAGCTCTCCCATTAGATGACTGGATAATAACACCGTATTTCCAGACTTAGCACGTTCACGTAAAAATGTCCGAATCCAACGAATTCCTTCTGGGTCGAGCCCGTTTACGGGCTCATCTAAAATCAATATTTTTGGATCACCAAGCAGCGCAGCTGCAATTCCAAGTCTTCTCCCCATACCAAGAGAATACTTCCCAACTCTTTTTCCAGCGGCATTAGTAAGACCTACTATTTCCAAAACTTCCTCGACACGTGAGTTAGACAATCCTGCGGCACGAGCAATCCAACGCAAGTGTGCCCGTCCTGTTCGCATACGATGAGCTCCAAATCCATCAAGTGCGGCACCTACTGTTGCTAGAGGATTATGTAGTTCTGCGAATGGCTTTCCATTGATTAGCGCACTCCCTGAGGTGGCACGATCTAACCCAAGCAGGATACGAAGCGTAGAGCTTTTACCTGCCCCATTTGGACCTAAAAAACCAGTTACTCTACCAGGTCTAGCTTTAAAACTGATACCTGATAAGATTTCCCCAGTTCCGCGATGTTTGACTAAGTTATTAATTGTAAGCAACCATAACACTTCCCTTCTGTTATGGTTCTAATTATAAAGAAGCAAAGTTACATCTCGGTTATCCTGCTATTTACTTCTGGGTTAACTTTAGGTTAAGCTCTCTCTACCAATAGCTACTCTTGTGCCATTTTCATTTGATGTAAAGTCAGCTTTCAGTTTCATTTTTTTTAACATATAATTTGAAGTCGATAAACCAATCCCCGCCCCACGCTCATAGGATGAGTTATCCATACCTGGACCTCTGTCTGCAACAATGATCTGTTCTTTTTCTACATCAACCCCAATGCTTACATATTTCCCCTCTGCTGCATGTCGAAGAATATTCTGAAATAAATTATCAAGAACCCGTGTCATCCATTTAGGATCTACTTCCCAATAAAAAGTCGCCTCTGTCGGTAAATCAACCTCGATCTGGATTTCTTTTTCTTCAAATACAGGATACCACGCAGCAACAGATGCTCTTACTAAACGTCCAATATCTGTTGAAATGGGCTCAAAAGGATGTTTTCCTGATGTAAGCAATGTATAGGAAAGTAAATCATCCATTAGATCTCCGACTCTAGTAATCGTATGGTTCATCTCTGATAATGAGTTTTGTCCTTCTAGACTCAATGATTCTTTATTTAATCGGGTGACATGTCCTCTCAAAATGGTAAGCGGTGTTCGTAAGTCGTGAGATAAATTCGCGATGAGTCGATGTCGTAACAATTCCTCTTCATGTTCTCGCTTGCGACTGTCTTCAAGCTGTTGAATCATCCAATTAAAAGAACTGCCTAACTGGTCTATTTCATCCATACGATCACTTTGAACAACTATTGGTTTAGGAAATGAATTATGATTAGCGGAAAATGACATGACATCCTGTAAGCGGTTAAGACGTTTACGAAGTCTCAAGAAGAAAATCCAAGAGATTACCACAAATGCGACAATAATAAAACCAAACAAAAGAAGTACAACGTAAAAATAATTTAACTTATTCAGCTCTTCTTCATTAAAAGGAGACTCAATGAACGCAGATAAGAAAATAAGTATGATCGGAGGTAAAAAGATAAATAGAAAATGTCCTTTTAGAAAACGACGAAATAATGATTTAGTCTGTTTCATAGTTTCACCCGATAGCCTATTCCCTTCAACGTTTCAATAATCTCTGGGGAGTCTGGATGACGTTCCAGCTTTTGACGCAGTCGATGAATATGTACCATTAATGTTTTATCACCTGTGATATAAGCTTCTTCCCAAATGGCTTCATAAATTTGTTCTTTTGGTAAAACTTGATTAGGGTGGCGTAAGAAGTACATCAAAATATGATGTTGTTTCCCTGTCAATATAATTTCTTCTCCTGTGTGTTTGTCAAATACCATTTGAACTTCTGGATCTACTTCAATATATTTCCCTAATGAAATACGTTCGGAATGTGTTCCGCCCTTTCGACGGATTAGTACTTCTAATCTAGCAACTAATTCATCCGTATGGAATGGTTTCGTTAAATAGTCATCAGCAAATTGTAACCCTTCTACCTTATCATCTATCGATGTTCGAGCAGTTAACAGCAAAATAGGAACAGCAGGAGCTGCCTTTTTTAATCGTTTTCCCACAGTAAATCCATCTAAACCGGGTAACATGATATCCAAAATAACGATTTCATGCTGATTCACTTCTTTTTCAGCTCCTTCACCAGAAAGGAGCCATTGTACTGAAAATCCTCGTTGTTCCAATTCTTCCTTTACCCAACTGCCTATCTTCTCATTATCTTCAATATATAACACGTTTCTTTTCAAGTAACTTCCCTCTCTCTAAATCGAGTTCACTATTAGACAGATTAACACAATCTAAAGAATTGTTTCCAGTTAAGACAATTATATAGTTCGTGCGGACTTTCACTGCCAAGTTATCGTCCATGCCTGGCGCACACTAGAAAACCCTCTAACATACAGTGCATGTTAGAGGGTTTCGTGCGTAGCTGCTAATTTTAGGAATACTACTTCATGATACTAATAGATTTCGAAGTATTATCGAAGAATATATTTGCACCAAAATACTCAGCAATGAAACGTAATGGGATCATAGTACGACCGTTTACAAGTTCAGCTGCTACATCCATTCCTGGTGCAAGTTCACCGATCTTAATCGACAAAGTCTGACCTTTCAAGGTAATCATTACGGTTTTCATAACGTTATCCCAGCTTACATTTGCTCCTAAGCTCTCAGCAACGAAGCGCAGTGGCACTAACGTTCTGCCTTTAACTACCATCGAAGCAACATCCATACTCATTTCGATTCCGTTTAATTTATACCCTGTCTTCCCTAAAGTGAATTCCAATTTCACAGGTTCAGGCTTGGTTGTAACGAAGATATAGCCTAGTCCTTTTGCCTTGAAGGTAAATTTACCTGTCTCATGGTCATAGTTGCCGCCTAAACGTTCCATATTACCGTTCAATCGAAGCATGACACCGCATAACATGCTAAGATCGTTCGTCGACAACTTCTCTTTTGACAGATCGAAGATTACGGGTATAAGCCCTGTATAATCCGTTACTTCCCGGCCATCCGCGAAGATCTTCAATTCATATCCCCGCCCTATAGCTCCGTCTCTTTCATCTACAGGTTTAATAACAACCTTCATCCGCTTTCCTGTATTCAATTGCTTCAACAATTCAGCGGACAATTCAACAGATAAGGTGTCATTCGTAACGATTAGCGGTTTGTCAGCTTTAATAATCGCACCGATCGTATCGCTTTGAATCTCAAGCTCATCTTTTCCGGCTGACATCGTCAATTCAATGGAATTGCCCTTCTTCAGCTTCTCTTTGATTGTAGCATCAATACGCTCCGCTACTGATAACTCTGGCGAAGGAGTCGGCGTACTGCTGTGGCCATTTGAATTGCCGCCATTGTTATTGCCATTATTGCCACCACTGTCATTTGTAGTAATTACAATAGTTAACTCTATCGTATCCATGCCAGCATGATTGGAAGCCGTAATATTGAATTTGTAAGTTCCCGCTTCAGTAGGCACGCCTGAAATAACACCCGTAGCTCCTTCTAAATTCAACCCAAAAGGTAAATAATTATCGCTTACTGTCCAAGTAATCGGTTCGTCGCCGTATACTGCTAATGTTACCGTATACGGTTGTCCAACTTTGCCGTTTGGCAAATTCTTAGTGATAATCTCCGGAGCTGTAACAACTGGCTTATCCTCTTTAATCTCGATGCTCAATACTCGCTCATCTATACCAAAGTCATTCGTTGCTGCAACCGTGAATTCGTAATATCCTGTCTCTTGAGGTGTACCCGAAATAACGCCTGTTGCTTCATCTAGGTTCAAATCTACTGGCAAATCTCCTCCCTGGACCTTCCAAGTAATCGGTTCGCTGCCATATACCGCTAGTGTTACCGTATACGGTTGTCCAACTTTTCCGCTTGGCAAATTCTTAGTGATAATCCCCGGAGCTGTGTCAACTGAGACATCTTTAGTGATCACTATATTGAACGGTTTTGTGTCACTGCCTGCGTCATTATTTGCTTGAACTTTGAACGTAAATTGACCCCACTGATCCGGTGTACCAGAGATAACACCTGCACCTTCATCCAAGCTCAATCCTGATGGTAATTGTCCCTCTACAACGGCCCATTTGATAGGCTTATCGCCTTCAGTCGTAAGAACTGCCGAATAAGGTTGTCCGACCTTGCCATCCGCAAGCGAATTCGTCGTAATCGTTGGTGCCGTACCTGCGTCTTCAACCCATTTCGCATATAATCCAATATCCCTTGTAACAGGATCAGCAACGAAATCCCAGGCATCGTTTAATCCTGCATCTTGATACCAACCGCCGAAAACAGTTTCTTCTTTTGTCGGCGCTGTTGGCTCGGTAATTGTCTCGCCCAGATCAGCGAACTTCATCGCAACTTCGCTGCCACCATTGGAATCAAAAGTTACCGCATAAGGGTTGTGTGCGCCGATGGAAGGCGTTCTGCCGCTAAGTGGATTGCCAAAGAAGTCTGTTCTCTCCGTCATATGAGGCAGAGCGTTCGCGCGATCCACATATGGGCTTACAATCTCAGCACCTGCACCATAGGCCAGGTTATTACCGTCAGCAAGACGGAACCCGTTCATCGCACTGTAATCAAGTTTGGCATCCACTGTTCCGCTGTTGGTAATCCAATGTTCCGGCGCAGATTTATAATCATTTAATATAGAATTTAGTTCCTCTTCCGTTACATAGCGGTTGTCTGTTGCTGTTACGCCTGCACCTAGATATCCGCCTCCACCTGCGTTCATGCTGCCAAAAAGATTAGCCGGATATACAATGTTGTTTGTAAACCGTCCGGTTGCAAATGGAGCTGATGTTCCCCCGCCTTTCAGACCAACCTGGTTGTTTGCCCCAGTGTAGGCAAATATATTATTTTGGAAATAAATGTGCAAGTTGGAGGCTGTTGGGTCAAATACTAACGAACTGCTATTCTTCAATGGTGTGACGATAACATTGTTATAGTATAAGCCACTTAATTCCTCGCTCGTTGAAGAACCTCCTGCAAGCAATATTAGACTGTTAAAACTCTTGTTAAAATCCGGGCTGCGGCCGTCGTTCACGCTAATATTATAGCGAACGATATTGCCCTTGGCAGCGTTCATCTGTAAGTACCAACCACCATAGTTATTTCGGCTGTAATTGTATTCATACACATTGTCCTGACAATAGTTGTCAATGTCCCAAGCCATACCGTCATTACTTGCATGATAAGGGTTATCCACAGCTTCATTATAGCGGAAGATGGTGCCTTTACTTGCCATAATCCACGCTGCTGCATAGTTTTGCGAACCTAGATATGTTGGTGTTGTATTATTTGGACCCCAGTTCGTAACCAGATTGCCGCTCTTATCGCTTAAATAGCTATAACCGTTGTCTGTGACCACATTTCGTTCCACAAGGGAGTTGTTCCCGCCGGACATGACAATGCCATCTCCAACCGAACTAGAAACCCAGTTGTTTCTAAACACAGCGTTGGATGCCCAAGGGTAGCTTGAGTTACTCCAAGTAATGCCTGTGTTATTAGTCCCTGGATTGCTTGGCCCGTAGGCATTATTGCGAATACCTTCGTTATCACAACGAAGGGTTTTGTTGCTTTCAACCAATATATCTACATAACCATTAATAATGATGCCGCCGGATACCTTACTTGCTCCATTTGCTTGGTGCAGCCCATTAACATCATGAACATAGTTATCTCGAATGACGATTCCTTGCATACGAGCATCAGCATAATCTTGAATATTAAACTGTCCTTGTCCCAGCTTGGAAATCCGTGACATTACAGCGATACCGGAACGGCCGTCACCTGCCGCATTGCCGATGTTCGTTACTTCAATTCCACTGACAATCCAATAGTTAACGTCATATAACTCAATGGTACCGTTTAAGGAAATGCCAGATGGGCTCGACGCTGTTCCTCCACCATTAATTACCGGGCGTTGATTAGGGTCGGTCGTATTATATTTTGTAAGCGTAATCGGATTTCCTTCCTCACCATTGCCACGCAGTCTGATTTGTTCATTCCATACGCTATTCGCATCCAGATAAATGGTTGAACCTGGCATAAATACATATTCATTAATTTTGGAGATTGATTTCCATGCTGTAGCCGGTGTGCGTCCATCTGCATGATCGTCACCGTTATTGGAGAAATAATAATCACGGACTTCAAGGGGTACAATGTTCAACTCGAATGTGATTTCGGCAGGATACAGATCAAGTCTAACGGTATATTTCCCCGGCACGATATTATTTCTTGCGAATGATTCTTTGTTAATTTTCAATACATTACCGCTAACCGTATAATCCACATCCCGCTGCAGTGTTACAGCGCCGATCTCCACTCCAGCTAGATCTGCTAAATCAGGATTTACGGTGATATTATAGTCGTCCAGACCCATAACATATGTGCTGTCTTCCAAGTGGCTATACTCTTTGGGCAAAAGCTTTAGCGTAATAGAAGATGTTCCGGTTTGGGCTGTTATTCCACTATCGATAACATATACGTCATCGATAAAGTGCCTGTTCTGTATATCCTTAACCGTTCCAGCCTTGTTGCCCCAGTTCGTAGCAAGCTGCAATGCATCGATCTTGGAAATATTGTTCTTAACTAGGGTATCAAAATTTCCGCCAGCTGTTGATTGCCTTTGAATGTCTTGTCCGTCAATTTTATAGGTTGTTCCTGTTGATGTAACGAACCATTGAAATTTATGCCAGCCTTCACTTCGCTTGACATCTACAGGATAGAATCTCCCGGATGAACCGGGTCTGACTGCGTAATTGGTCAGATTTGCCGTCCAGTCACCATCTCCATTGCCATAATTTATTGCGATATGTTCATTGGACGATGGGGTTAAGCCAAAGACAGCGTGGTCATTGGAAGCCGCTCTGCCATCATCATAGTACCAAGCAGTAACGATTGTTGTCTTACCGGTTGCAGGGGCGTAATTATAGGTACCTGGAACAGTCGCCACCTGACCGGCGCCGCTTGATGTCGCGGCCTTTCCTCCGGTACGGGACATCACATCGCTGTGAATATATCCGTTCGCACCATTTGAAAATTTCTTCTCCCCTTCAAATCCATCGTAAAATTTAGTGTCAGCCTTATTGAAGTAATCAACGCTCACATGTACAGTAACTTCTTCGTTCCCTGTCGGAATATAACCTTTCTTAACCGTCACGAATCCGGCATCATCAACTTCAATCTTATTCTTGTCTTGATCCGCCGGACTGAAGCTGATGTTATCAGCAACGAACACATCAGCTGTGTCAACCATTAACCGCGTTCTATCTCCTGCCCGTAATGTATCGTTCTGGCGAATTAGCGCAATGTTCGCTGAATATTGTGCACTCTCCCCTGATTCATCAGAGTCCAAGAATCGTGACGTTGCGTTGCCGTTTGCCTTTACTTTAAAGGTATCGTTTAAAGTCGGAGACAAAGCCGTATCATTGCTTGTCGCTGCAATCGGGCTTCCATTAACCACTCCATTACTGAAGAGTTGAACCGAATAGGCAGATGCGTTAGCGACGCGATCCCATGTAGCGTATGTGCCGTTCCATCTGGCATTTGCCGGTGTAGGCAATTTCTCGATTTTCAATATTCCGGATGCTGCAACTTCTTCACTGATATCTCCCGCATTATTTATGACAATAGCTGTAACAGTGTAGTTGCCCACTCCCAGTGCCCTTGCATAGGGCAGAACATGATGCCTTTCATGATTGTTAGGCTGGTCGGGCCCCCCATTTTTCGATAAATAATAACCAACAGGTCCACCGTCTTTGAACAGCGTTACAAGGGTATCGCCGTAATTGGAAGCGCCATTATAAATACCCGTATCCGAGTCAAGCGTTGGATTAATTGGTGCATTTACCTGCGTATTGGTGGTTATCAACAACGGTACAGCATGGGATTTCACCACAACTCCCTCTGCCGAGGAGACTTCGCAATAATAAAAATTGCCTTGTTGTGAAGCTGCGTCCACATTGGAAAGTGTTAATACTGCCTTATCAGCTCCGCTGACTTTTGTCCCGCTCAAGCCAGTCTCGTCATCAGATACATACCATTGATAAGCAGTAGCAGCGGCTGATGCCGTAATGCTAAATGTTGCTGTCTCACTTTGTTTCACTTCTGCCCTTGTTGGCTGAGTGATTATTTCTAAATTTGGCAATCCGCCGGGAGGTACCAAATTCACTGTTAATGTTCTGGTACCTGTTGTTGTAGCCACATCTTTTACAACATAAAAATCGTCAATTAGATGTTTATTTTTAATATAAGCTTTGTTCCCTGACTGGCTATTCCATCCTCCAGCTATTTTAGGCTGAATGGTTGTACCGCTTTTCATAGCTTTGTAAATATCACTTTGCGCTGAATCGGATATTAATGTTCCGTCTATTTGTAACGTCGCACCATTCGGTGTAATAAGCCACTCGAATTTATGCCAGCCTGTGGAACGTAAAGCCCCGCTATCTTTCCAACGGTTGCCTGCTGTACCCGCTGATGATGGTGCATAAGCCCAAGTATATTTCGTCGGGTTATGAATAACATCAGCCTCTGAACTTTGATAGAATGTCCCGGCAAAGGTGGCATTTTTGCCATCTACAATAGCAAATTGCGTTCTATCCGTCGCAGTCTTCTCCTCATTAGGATACGGGTCAAAATACCATGCCGTCATCTTATAATTGCTGCCAGCCGGCAATGCCACGTCTTGGGCTACCTTTTCATTATTCGTATCATCCGAAGGTGTAATCGCTTTCAATCCAGAGCGGGACTGTGCATCGGACAGCGTGAAGGACGAGCCTAATTTGCTCATAGATGTCATCGGACCATTGTTGTTCTCGAAGTCCTCCATGAATAACACTTCTGAGTCAGGGTAATAACCTGCCGTTGCCGTGATTGTCACCGGGACGCCCGGGGCACCTGGCGACGCAAATGTATAACCGTTAGATAAAGTAATGTTACCCTGATTATTAACAGTTAAAAGATGCGAATTGCTGGAATCATAACTTACCTCGTCAATAACCGGTCCTTTAACCAGACTGCTTAAAGGCGAACCTTTATAGGAAAGATTTATCCTGCCTGCCTGACCTGCGGCTTGTGTCAATTCTAGTACAACGGAGTCAAAAGATTCGCCCCCTCCCGCAGCTGATACTTCAGATGAAGGCGCCAAGCCGAACAGACCAGGGAATGCCAACGTTGTTGCCGTAACTATCGACAAAGCTTTTTGCATCCATTTCGATCGTATCATTCCAAAATTTCCTCCCTTTGAAATTAATAAATTTATACTTTATAAAAAATCTGTATCTGTGGAAATCTCAATAGACATAGATTTTTATAAACTTAAAAACTAACTATTCTAGTTCACTACTAATTCACTGAATCGATTACCGTTATACACGATCTTCAATTTATTCGTATTTGTAATTAACGCTCGCAAGTCAGATTCCGCCCATTCGTATATAATGGAATCTTTCACTTCTTCCAGTTTAAGCTTGGTGATTTCCGGTTTTGTGATTAATGTGGCAATGACATCCTCGTCCATATATTTACCGATTACTGTCTCACCTACAGTAGCAGCAGCTAATGACTCCCAGAACTTAAGAGACTCGGTATCTTCTTTGGATATATCCAAACGATTTAGCACTTTCTCTTCCTTGGCCTGCCCCGTTGTCGCTAACGCAGCCGTTAATTTATCAGCAACACGAGTATATTCCGCACTTTTTGATGCATACTCAACTTGTAACTCCGCGTTGCTCATTTTCGTTTTCTTAACCTGGGTTTCTACCAAATCCGGCCAACGGGCGCCACTTAAATATTGCATGTATTGATATAAATCAAACTGAGGCAGCCCATAGTATGTCTCTCCTGAATCATCCATCTTAGCTCGCTTAACATTTTCATCATCCATGTCGGATTCTAGCTCATCAAAGCTTTTATAAGGGGCGACCCCCCGCTCATCTGCAATAAATTGCTCCTGCTTGGTTTTTAGCAATGCAGTCATCGCAGAATTTTTGGCGTATTCAGAGGGGGTTTCATGATTTTTGCCGTATTTACGTGTCCAGAAGCCCTCATCTACTTGAGCCCCATAAGTTCTGAAGAAATAGTCTGCTGTTACAGCTCTTTGCTCTGTTACATAGAAATGAAATTCTTCCTCTGTTACTGCATATCCATCTACGGTAAATATCCAGTTTTCAGGCAGCTCCGCCTTTTTGTTAGTTAAGCCCAACATGAGTAAAGCAAGAACAATCAGAGCGGTAAACAAGATAATCACTGTTGGTTTTCGTCTTGTAATCCCCATGACAGCCCCCTTTCCAATATTCAACCTAGCTTTGCATGAAAGCCATGACAGTGAAATTCTTCCCCGTTGCAGGAGAAGTTCCCAAATTTAAATGGTTAGACATTATTGTAAGTTTAGCCACCCCCTAATGTAAGCGCTTATTTAGACTAAATTAGAACAAATTTGACTTATAAAAAAACAGTCCTAGTTCGCAACTTTGTGTGTACTAGGGGATCAATATCTTAAAAAGGAACTGTCGTTTGGTGTAAACGCTTTTATTTATGGATATTAATTTTTAAATTTTATTCACAAACACCTAGACACGGCGAAAATAGTTGTGATACATTTGAGCATAAGTAATGCTGCTGGGTTAGCAATTTCTACCTATAGGTGAAAAGTGACGTTGAGGATGCGATGATTTCCTATTGAAGCGCATATCTTCAAATCTCTTCAGCATATAAGTCAAATGTCACTTTCGCCCTAAAGTTAAAGCGCTTAAACTTTATAGGCTTAAATAACATCTATTGTTAAGCGTGTTACTTTGGAGATCAGACTATAGGGAAGGAGGATTCATTGACGTTAATTAAAAACCGTCACTTAAGGAGAAATTTTTGTGCACTCATTGAAATCGACCTCGGGCACAATGAAAGTGTTAATAGTAACGTTGAGGATGCGATGATTCCCTAATGAAGCACGTATCTCCATATCTTTTTCAGCATATAAGTAAATGTCACTTCCGCCCTAAAGTTAAAGCGCTTAAACATTATAAGCGTGTGTAGCACTTATTGTTAAGCGTTTTACTTTGGAGATCATTCTATAGGGAAGGAGAATTCATTGACGTTAATTAAACTAACCATCACTTAAGGAGGAATTTTTATGTACTCATTGAAATCGACCTCAGGCACAATGAAAGTGATGTTACTTGTTATGCTTTCGGCGGTTATGCTTCTATCGACATTAGCCGCACCTGCACCGCTTCAACCAAAAGCTCATGGAGCGGGTGAATTGAAACCGTTTCCTCAACAAGTCAGCTATCCGGGTATCATTAAACCAAACCACGTCAGTCAATCCTCGTTGAATAGTTCTGTAGCTTCCTACTATGACTACTGGAAGGCTACTTATCTTAAAAACAACCTGTCCTCGCTGCCTGGAGGATACTATGTAAAAGGTGACATTACTGGCGAAGCGGACGGCTTCGATCCGCTAGGCACATCGGAAGGCCAAGGATACGGTATGGTCATTACCGTGCTTATGGCCGGTTACGATACGAATTCCAGAACAATCTATGACGGTTTGTTCAAAACGGCTAGAGCGTTCAAGAGCTCTAACAACCCGAACCTGATGGGATGGGTAGTAGCAGATAGTACTGGGGCTCAAGGGCACTTCGGTTCGGCAACAGACGGGGACCTCGATATCGCTTACTCCCTTATTCTAGCTGATCGCCAATGGGGCTCGACCGGAACGATCAATTATTTGGCTGAAGCCAAAAAGATGATTGGCGCTATTAAGCTTAGCAATGTGACAACTAACAACAGGCTGAACCTTGGTGACTGGGATACGAAGAGCGCCTTGAATACCCGTCCCTCCGACTGGATGCTCAGCCATCTACGGGCTTTCAATGAAGTAACTGGAGATTCAACTTGGCTAAATGTCATCAACAATCTGTATAACGTATACAGCCAATTTACAGCAGCTTATTCGTCTAGCACAGGTCTGATATCGGACTTCGTGGTAGGCAACCCGCCTAAGCCGGCTCCCCCAAACTATTTGGAAGAGTTCCCTGAAACAAATGAATACAACTACAATGCAAGCCGTGTACCACTTCGGATCGTAATGGATTACGCCTTGTACGGAGATACCCGCGGTAAGGATATCGCTAATAAAATGGTGGTATGGATCAAAGGAAAAACAGGCAACAATCCGAACAATGTGAAGGACGGTTACCAACTGAACGGTTCGAATCGCGGTACTTATGCAACAGCGGTATTCGTAGCGCCTTTCATCTCCGCAGCGACGACTACCAGCACGCATCAAGCTTGGGTCAATGCCGGTTGGGACTGGATGAAGAACAAAAAGGAAAGTTACTTCAGCGACTCCTTTAACATGCTGAACCTACTGTTCATCTCGGGGAACTGGTGGAAGCCTACCTACAGTGCAGCGGATGCACAAGCTCCCTCGGATCCAACGAATCTGACCGCAACAGCAGTTTCAAGCAGCCAAATTAATCTGAGTTGGACTGCTTCCACAGATAATGTCGGTGTAACAGGCTATCGGGTTTTCCGTGGCGGCGTGGAAGTAGGCGCACCTACAGACACATCCTTCAGCGATACCGGACTTACCGCATCGACAGCTTACAGCTATACGGTGAAAGCTGTCGATGCTGCAGGCAACCTGTCTGCTAACAGCAATACCGCAACAGAAACTACAAGTGCAACTTCTCCTGACAACACCAACCTTGCGCTAGGTAAGACAGCGGTAGCCAGCTCTATCGAAGGTGCAGGATTTGAAGCTTCCAAAGCAACAGACGGCAACTCCACTACCCGTTGGGCGAGCATGGAAGGAAGCAACAATGAATGGATTTACGTCGATCTGGGTGCAACCCAAAGTGTGAACCGCGTCAAGTTGAATTGGGAAGATGCTTACGCTAAAGGCTACAAAGTTCAGGTGTCTAACGACGCAACAACATGGACGGATACTTACGTAACAACGACCGGTAATGGTTCTATTGACGATATTACATTTACCGCAAATAGCGGACGTTACGTCAGAGTGCTGTGTACTGCTAGAGGGACCGTATACGGATATTCAATATTCGATTTCGAGGTTTACGGCTCTTAATTGAATAAAGCCTGGCGGATATGAATCCGTCAGGCTTTGTTACTTTTGCTTAGGCCAGCGACGGTTCTATAAACCGTATTATCACTGGATGTGCAGCTATATGGACTTCACTTCGAATATAGGAGAATAAGAACCATTTCCATTGCGACATTTGCTCGTATCTCTTTATTAAAGATTGAATATCCCGAAATCTGGACGCCTCCCTCCACTCTCATATCCTGATCTTGATCATTTATTCGATTTATCGTTCGCAACAAGGTTGATTTCCAGCAACCGGAGGGGCCGATCAAAGCCGTAATTGATTTTTCAAGGATGCACATAGTTATATTTTTTAATCTGGCACATCTCACGTTCAAAATAATACGGTTGGCTGAAATCGCCCTGCTGATCTAGCATGAGCAGTATCGTGTAAATATCACCCAGTTGTGAGCTTTGAAAGATTAGATTAAATACGATCGGATGCTCCGGCATATGTTCCAAAAATGTACTGTCTTCTTACATCATCGTTTTACAAGTGATTTGCATAATTCAATACTAAATTCCTAGAAATAAAAAGCCGAATGGATCGTTCTCATCCACTCAGCTCATAGGTTTATTTTACAATAATCTGTATAGTATCACTTTCCGTAGTTCCACTTCCATTCATAAACTCACAGTGATATTGATAAATGCCAGGAGTTTTCCCTGAGATTTGTGTAATGGCCGATTGAGCACTTGGTGTTTGTGAAGATAAAGATTGCGTTTCAATGAGTTCGCCATTTTCATATAATCGATATTGTGCTGCGTTCGTGCCCCACCACATATTAGCAGTAATGTTATAGTCCCCATCTTGATCCCAGTTGTCACTAGACAACACAGGTTTGCCGGGATTCGCCTTAGTCACGGTGACGGTGTGTGGATCACATGAAGTCGTTCCATACAAATTCGATAACTCACATGTATACACATAGGTTCCATTCGGCTTTCCTTGAATAGGAATAATGGAAGTCTGGGCAGCAGGCGAAACATCGGCCAGTGACTTCGTTTGGATCAATTGGCTATTCTCGTACAACTTATACAGTGAGCCATTGTTTCCCCACCACATATTCATCGTAACTTCGTAATTGCCATCATTTATGCCTGTGGCAACACCGCTATTATTCGAAAGTGCCGGTTTACCTGGCACCCCATTTGCAAGCAATTCCGGGCTAACGGAATGCCGTTCGAACTTGACTGCATCAGCCCTCGTATAAATCATATCGGCAGGTAGAGTTGGCGGATCTACCGTTGTCGGAGTAACCCTGGTTAGACGAACATACTCGCTGCCGTCTCCAGTAAAGTCGAACGTTCCTAGATTAACCCAACCTGAGGAGCCGACGGTTGCATCAATATACGTGACCTCGGTAACCGACTGATGCTTCACTTCTACTTTGACATAATTATCGTTTGCCGTCGTATGGACGAGCTTGTAGATGGAGACCGTATATTTCCCCTCTGGGAACTGGCCTTTCCACGTCGCTGATGATCCTTGCACGGTAGAGTAACGGGACTTAACCCCAATTTTGTATCCGGCTAAATTGCTTTGGCTCCAAGATCCTTCTGTCGTGTATAACCCAGTCGTATTCGTGCTGTCAACAATAACCGTTAAGTCCCTGATCGCAATTGTCAAAGACGGCGTTGTTAAGGTCACCCCGTCAATCGTTACAGTGGCCCATACCTCAATATGATCCGTTTCTCCGTCGAGACTTAGAAGGGTCAACATACCGCTACTGTCCACTTCAGCCAGATCGGTTCGATCAACGAAATATTGCACATTTGCCTGTGATAGATCACCAATCAGACCGTTATCCAAATAGCCGGTCACGCTTAGTTGTGCGGTTTGAGTCATTTGCAGTTCACTCCGATCCGACAGGATCACCACAGACTCCAATTGCGGCATACTGTTTGGATCGACCCACATCATCGCATCGGCAACTACCCGTGACTTGTTGGCCTTATTGGTTAACTCGACATATCCGCTATCGCCTGCTGCAAAAGGATAATCTCCCAGGTGCACCCAAGTCCCATTGGCCGTTGTCTCATCAACGGTAACCGTCTCGGAGCCTCCACTATAATAAACGGTAAATGAGGCATTCGTTGCCCAATTTTCACTTGTAGCGGTTATTTGCGGAAGCTTGTAATACACACTGTAAGTAACACTTTCCGGCAGCTCAGGCTGCCATTTAATTCTGCTTGTCGCTGTGCCGGCAGCCGATTTGGCGTACACATAGTTATCATAGTAATAGTCGTTAGCGGTTGTATCCCGTATCCAGACGCCTTCTGTCTCCGCCTCCGTATTATCCACAATGATCGATGAACCCTTCTGCCAATCCGGTTGAACCGGAGTTTCTTGTACCTGATCAGGCAAATAGAGTGTCCGCTTGCGAGTCTGTTTCCCGTCCGATTCCACATAATAAGTGAAGGTTTGGGATAAATCGTTTACCCGTATCGACCATTCCATCGGATAAATCGTATCTGGAATCGTCGTATACGTCGCCCCGCCATCCAAGGAATAATGGATCGTCGCTGGTTTTGTCGTTTTTGCCTGCACATAAGCATCATAGGCCGTTTCGTCGGGCTTGACGATCAGCATACCTTTAACCGCATCTATAGGGCTGTGGATATCGAAGAAATAGCTTGCCTCCGATGTATCAGCAGTTCTGACCTGGTGCAGCGGCACATCAATGTTGAGTCCTTCTACAATGATAGCGGTTATTCCCTTGCTTGAAACCGTGGCTTGAATGATTCCGCCACTCATAACCGTTTGCTCTGGTGTGCCATTGTCGCGGATGATGGTTACGGTATAATCTTGTGCCGGGTTGAACCCAATGATTTGCGCATTCAATTCGATAGGAGTCTGGACTTCAGCTGACGATTCGTTGCTTAACCCGATGTAGAATTTATTCCCGCTCTCTCCCGTTATCCAGTTCAATTGAGGATGGTTGGTCTTAATAATCCCCTTGGGCATCCAGAGCCAAACGTCGGAATTACCGTAAAAATGACCTGGTTTATTTCCATAGAGGTGATATTTGAACCATAAAAAATTAGTTTCAAATACAGTAGGGAATGTAATACTACCATTCGATTTCAACGATTGTTCGCTGATCAAATAATCCATCGTTTGCCCGAGTTGTCCCGGTATATGGTGATAATAGATAGATGTAGCCCCGCTTGGGCCTTCCAGAGGAAACTCTGGTTCAAGTTGGCTAACGGCGAAGCCCTTATAGTAATAACCTGGATAACTGGAATACCGACCAATAACCGCATTATGAGCAATATCCTGCAGCAGTTTATCACCTGTATAGAGCGACAATCTCAGCATGAATGGAGCTTCCTGAGCATTCATCCGATAATAGCCAGTTGTACTTCCCGCTTCAAACGTCAATCCATTGGGAGAAACAAGCTCACTATCCGCTTGTACGCCTCCGGCTACATCTTCTGGGAGCTTGATCCGAGGATATTGATATTTACCACTTTCCGGCCAATGGAACGACTCCGCGTAATTATACGTCTCAGGCTGCGGAATCGTAACGGCACCTTCAGGAACCGGACGAGCAACGAACATCGTTGCATACCGTTTGGCTTCCTTATAAGCAGCATTCAAGTATTTGGGATCCTGAGTTTCCTCGTAAAGCTCCAATATCTCCATCCACAGCTTGCTATAATAATAAATGAACTCATTTTTACTCACATTAACAGATGCAGGCGTATCAATATGCTGCATGATATAGCTGTCGGCTGCATCCTTGGCAGCCTGTAAATACTGCGCATCTCCCGTCATACGATACATCATCAGGGGCTGAATGACAGGACCGCGGTCTTTCTGGTCAGGATCACGCACGAGGTACTCTTCCTGTGCTAGCGCCCCAATTCCTGCCGAAGTACCCATCATCTGATTGACAGCGGCTACGCTTGAAAAATCAAACGGCAAGGTTGCCATTTTCCATAACGACGGCACACCGTATACTGGCTTCTGCGTCGGCGACCAACCTATGCCATTTCGCGATAAGCCATACTGGACGGACGGCAATGCTCTCGTATCGTAAAGCTGGTCATCCCCAGTCAAATAGTAAGCCCCCAAAAGAACCGCATTCGAGCTTGTTCGAACGCTATCCTCGTTTTCGATGTCAATGAAGCCCTTGGCACGGCTCCACCACCCGCTGGGTGACGGGACATAATCAACAGAGTCATCTCCTTGCGGCTCTATCTTAAGTAAATCGATCATATTGAACATCGCGTCAGTAAGCGACTGATCTGATACATTCTCACGGTATGCAGAATAACCGTACTCTTTGCGAAGAATATCCGCGTAGGACTCATACAAATTGCTTTTTTGAGCGATTAGTCCCATATGAAATTGATAAGTGCTTTCTGCGTTCATTTGCGAATAGGTCCCTAATTGAGGAGCATACAAGATTGGCTGCACGCTGCCTTCGTTGTTGACAAGGCTCATGCCGAGCCTTTGCTTCGTAACACCTCCCGTCGGTTCAAATTCAACCGGAAGCTCATCCGACGGTACAAATACCCCATACGTCAATGGATTCCCCGAACCGTCATTCTTCTCAACCAGACTCATCGGAGCGCTCAGTTCCCTTAAGCTTGTTGATTCCACTGAACCTACCATTTTGGCGTGTGATCTGAAACCATTTAACACTTCATTGACACCTGAGATTTGCTCTGTTGTGAAGGACTGATAACCGATTACATAATTGCCATCCCTGCGAGGTGTAAAGGCGAAGGAAACATCAGGTTTGTCCCCTGACATAGACCAGTTCACTTGTAAATCGTAATCGCTTTCATGTGATGAATCGGTTAATATCGCCGTGTGGCTGTCGGGGAAGTCGATCTCGTCGAATGTAATCCAGTGTTTGTTCATCGTATCGTAGTAATTGGTACGACTCCCCGCATTCCCATCCAATAAGACCCATTGTTCTTCAAGTCTTTCTGATACATTATTGACAGGTACCCAGTTCTCCGTATCCGCGTCCTTGTAGAACAAATCACGAACGATGGATTTGCCACCATCCCAAGCTGCTTCATAGAAGGTTGCTTTATAGCCGTCATTCTCGATGCTGCCTTTTTCCGTGTAACTGAGATTCGCCAATGTACGGCTGCGCAGCGGAGGCAACGGGGGAGCCTGCTGCCGGATATTCCCTTCAAATTTGACCGCATCGGCCCGCGTAATGATCTTTCCGGTCGTAGGTTGTGTTCGAGTCAGTCTGACAAATTCGCTATCATCACCACTGAAATAATATGACCCCAAATCAACCCATCCGGCCGATGGTCCCGACGAGGGTCTCAGATCCATAAACATGACATCCGTAATCCCATTGTGAACAATTTCGATTTTAACATTACTGTCTGCTTTGTCCGCCCAATCAAGCTTGTTGAATGAAATTTTCGCCGTCCCTGCTTCTAATCGCGGATTCCATGTGATGCTTCTTCCTACTGCATCGGTAAATTTGGAACTGGAATTATTATATCCCTTCACTCCCGTACTTGTAGTCCAATCAGGAGCGGAGAATCCGTTATTTGCGTTATTTACATCAGTGGTGACGACATCATCAATCGTGATGCTTCCATCATCAATGATGATCGTCTTATGAGGTTCTTTTTGCTGAATATTACCTTCGAACTTGACCGCATCTGCACGAGTAAGTATCGTACTGGTTGTGCTGGTAGACCGAGTTAATCTAACGAATTCGTTACCCACTCCGGAAAAATAGTACTCTCCCAAATCAACCCATCCCACAGAAGCGCCAAATGAAGGTCTCAAATCCATAAAAAGAACATCCGTCGTTCCATTGTGGACGATTTCAATTTTTACATTGCTATCTGCTTTATCTTCCCAGTTAAGCTTGTATAACGAAATTCTCGCCGTTCCCGCTTCCAATCGTGGATTCCATGATATCGTTCTGCCTGCTGTACTCGTATATTTGGAACTGGAGTTATCATACCCCTTCACCCCTGTACTTGTGGTCCAATTCGGTGCCAAATATCCGTTGTTCTCGTTACCCACATCAGGTGTCACAACATCATTGATCGTGATGCTCCCGTCATCGATGATAATCGTCTTATACGGTAAGGTCTCTGCATAAGCGGTCCTTATTCCGTCTAGGCTGAAAGGAACTAATATCGTCACGATGAAAACGATTAAGAAAAACAGCTTCCTTTTTATCATACAACTCACAGCCTCCCTTAAGTTGATAACGCTTTCAAAATAATAAAACCCTCCTTTGTTCGAAGATCATAAAGAAGCGATCAACCGTATCCTTCTGGCTAATCCCGCTCCGTCGTTTTTATCATAGCATGTCACAGAACTGTGAAATTTCTTTGATTTCAAGAATTTCTTATAAGATTTTAAGCAAGAAGAAACGACTTTGTCTTCCTTTAAAGACGAAGTCCGTTACTCGTAGAAATATAAGGATAATTTATAGCATGTAACCTATAAATTCTTATATATAAAAAAAGAGACCTACATCATAACTGGCCAGTCAACTGCAGACAGTTATGATGTAGGTCTTCCAATTGGACAAAACCTAATGATTAATTATAATGGCGGCTGCACCAATAACAACTTCCCAAGCTGGATCACCGTTTGATCATACCAATCTGGATGCTGCCGAACATGCTCAATACTTCGTTCATTTCCAGATGTCTCAAACACAGCAGCTTTGTCTGTCTTTTCGGTATCGACTTCGAAGCGAACTGTATGTTTCCCATTCGGGAGCTCTGGCAAGAATACATACTGATTACGATTATGATCGTTGTGTAGTGTGAATCGATCGACAATAAAGGGTTCTCCACCATCCACCGACACCTTCAATCTGCCAGAATCAGGCCCCCCGATATCGAATAACCCGATATGGGTTCCCTCGAACTGCACCGTGATAGCCTCTCCAGGATCGACTGCTCGCCATAGGCCGGGGAACAACCAATTGTACTCGCGCACTAAAGCACAATCATCCGGAGTCATGTAAGACCATCCTGCGGAAAAATCAGTAAGACTATCCAGTGACAGCATGGTCGCATACTCCCAAGGATTAGCCGGAACCAACGGATTCTGAGGTAAGTGATGTACTGACCTTCCCGGATGATCTTGAAGTTCTCTAATTTTCTCAAATGACCGGGTGATCGTATCCGTGTAAATCTGGTGTCCTTCGGGAATAGTCGGATGGATCGAATCATGCGTAAAAACAACGGCTCCGGAAATGGACACGTCTTCCCTTGAGGTAAAAACGAGTTTTCCCTCCGACACCAAGTGACTGACCTCTACGCCTAGATGAATCGAAGGAATGCCGTAATAGTCGGCCACTTCCTCTTGCATTATAGCCCCCTTCTGGTATTCCCCAGACTGAAATAAGGCCACATCCCGCTCCTTCAGCGTATAAACGAACAGGATATCGGTAAACCGGTTCCGCTTGCGGATCTGACGGACAATCCCTTCGATACGCGCCTTGGATTCGGGATCTCCGCCATCGTTACCGACAAATTCAACAAATACTAGATCAGGCCGATGACGCAGTACATCTGTCTCCAAACGGGCACAGCCCAAATCCGATCCTGTCCCATCAATGCCTGCATTCACAGAGCGGATATCCGCCTTAGGATATTGCTTACGAAGCCAATCCGCCGTCATGACCCTGTAGCCTTCAGAACGTGTATTACTGCCGCCGAAATAGACGATTGTTACGGTATCCCCATTTTCCAATTTTTGAATTATATTGGGGAGCCCTTTACGAGGGAATAATTCCTTCATCGTGACTTCACCTGACCTCATTTATCGATTTTAGGAGCAAACAATTTTACAGCAAACACTTCGAAATAAGGCGAACCATAAGTTGCGCAGAAATTAATCCGGATTCGGGATACACGTTTCTCATCCACCTTATGTTTATTCAAGGTGAGATAATTCCCACGAGTTATGATTGTCCTATCGGTTCCGTCTTCTAAGGTCAAGGTCATATCATAATCTTGAATAAGGGACTCGATCGGATCGTTGAAATGCTCCAAATCCAGCTGCGAATTAAAAACAAGATGGATTTCGTCCAGATTTTTGGGGCTTGTAAAACAGAATTCCAACCATTCCTGTCCTTTCGAATGTTCAGAAATCCAGCCGTTCGGTTGGCCATAAGGTCTGGAGTAGCCATTGACAACATTCTCAGGACTATACATATTCTGAGCTGGCATCAGGTCCTTAAAGCAAATGCTCTTATTGAATTTCTTCAGCCTGGACGGCTCTTCCGGCCTATAATGGAAGCTGACCGCACCTGTCAATTTCTCTTCATTACCGTATATGGCAAGGCTCGCCGTGCCCTCCAATATGATGTAGATTTTGTCGTCAGCCGGTTTCTTGCAGTCCAAGTCTAGCGTAATCCAGTCGTCATGACCGGCTGTAATAACCAAGTGGTAGTCTCTCAACTCGCTGGTTGGAATGTAGTTTTCCTTCCGTTCCCCGCCAAACAGCTTCACATGTAGAGTTTCCGAATGCTTGGACCTATTTTTAATTTTGATCCGTACGCTTTCAGCCACGGATGTCTGAATCGGCAAGACCAAACATAACCCTTTCTCCAAGGAAATCTCTTCGGTTGGATGAAGATTGTCATAACTGCGCTGAGACGAGGCACGAATAGTTAATCCGTCAGCGAAGTAAGGATCCAATTCTTCTTGAAGGCCTACAATGGTTTGCCCGTCTCGAAGCAGTAGCGCCTGCAGCTCCCCCATATGAGCTTCGACTATGGCCGCGGGGTCTACCTCATATTTCGAGCACAAAGAAGCAGCTGTTCCAACCGCCTGCCCCATACAACCGCAGGTTGCCATAACCCTTGTAGATCCGAAAGCCACATGGGTAGCACTTATATTGCGACCAGCGAACAAGAGATTAGGAATATTTCGTGAATATAAACTGCGGAAAGGGATATTGTACAATCCGGGCACGAAATTCCAAGCTGTAGCCGGCCCCTCATCGTAGATGCCCTTATTAGCATGTAAATCCATATACCATCCACCGACGGATACAGCATCTTCGAAATGCGGCTTTGCTGTGAGATCGTTCTGAGACAACATGTGATCCCCAATAAACCTCCTCGACTCCCGCTTTCCCGGGATCGGGCATACATAATCCAAGATGAGATTGTCTACATCATCAAATTCACCGCTATTTTTGAGATAATCCCAAATCCCGTACACCAATTTCCGCAGTTCCAACGCGATGTCTTCATTATTTTTGATAATATCCATATGTCCGCCGTATTCCAGCCACCACAATCCGCCAAGCCCGTTGATTTTTCTTGGAAAAGCCCGATGGTTCAAGCCTTTTCTGATACTATCGAAAAAGGCTAACTTCGTAATATCATACGCAAAGCCAGGTCTTTTGTATGGAACGGAATATCCTACGTCACGGGCTTGAAACAGGATCGTATCGCCCATGGTGTAATGGTCCGCCACTTCAGGAGCCAATTCTTCCTTGTATTCATGTTTCGCTTCTCTCCCCCATCGGAAGAGAGCACCTGCCTGATATCCGACAACTCCATCTCCGGAGCAATCGATATAGGTTCGGCTTTCAAAACGAAATTTCCTTTCGGAAGCCAATTGAAGGCCCTCCACCCATTTAATTCTGCCGTTCTCCATGCCCGTTTCATGCACGCATGTATTCAGAAATAGAGAAATGTTAGGCTCAGCATAGACCATATCCAACAAGACCGTATCCGAAAGCGAAAGCATCAGCTTCTTGTTGTATAACGGATTATAGTGGAAAATCTTCAACTTGAGTTCTTCCACCAACCCTCCTTCGCGTGCATAATAGGATGGACTGTTTCCGAGATATGCCGACCCGTTGATATGAACCCTGACCTCGCTGCTCGCATTTCCCCCAAGAACCGGTCGATCATTAATAAGTGACACTTGCAGCCCTTGGCGTGCGGCAGCAATGGCAGCGCATATCCCAGCAATACCTCCGCCGACGACGGTTACATCTGCTTTAATAAGCTCCATTTTGATAACCTCCATGATTAGATCCTTCTATCATGGTAATCCTTTTGATCCCTTTTTTTTTACATGATTTCGCGAAAAAATCACACATTTTTTGCAACCTTAATTGGATTCATACCGTGTCATTTTTATCCGATATTGCTTAGGAGTATCACCCGTATATTCTTTAAATAATTTGCAAAAATAACCTTCATTCACAATTCCTACTTCCTCGCACAATTCCAATATAGAATAATCCTGAACATTTAACAGCTCGAGAGCTAATTGGATTTTTTTACGATTGATGTAGCTGATAACGCCCTCGTTCATTGTTTTTTTGAATAAGCTGCTAAAATACGATGGAGCTAAATTCACTTCCTCGGCAATCGCCTCGAGCGTTAATCGCTGTTTCAGGTTTTTCTCTATAAACCGCATAGCACTCATGATTTCTATACGATGTAAAAGTTGGCCAGCGTGTACATATTCGAAGGTAAAGTCGCCAATATAGGCAAGCTGCTCCCGAAAAGCTAAAAATTCTATGGGAAACTCTGCTACTTCCGTGGCCAACTTGTTCCCCGATTTAAACTTCACAATAATGTCTCTGTACAAGTCTCGTAGCATAGGCGCCATGATGGACTTATGGATTTTATGGTCCGTAACAAATTGGTTCAGATCAGCAAACGCTTTCTCCAGCTCTTCCTTGGAAACCTTTCTTTTCACCCCAGCAAGAAAATCAGCCAGTTTCTGCTGAAATTCTTCTTTTCTGTCATTATGGTAATGGAACCGATGCATGGGTGTTTTTACTACTTTCTCTGTATGATAATAGAAATCATCACTCACATTTTGTGCTTCCGTGTAAGCTTGTTTGATGGATTCCCAGCCTCGGTGCTGACCTCCAAAAGCGACAGATACCCTTTGATTCAAATATTGATGCAAATGGGAGACGATCTGCCCCCCCAGTGTCTGGCAATCATATTCCGTTTCCAGATCACTACGATTATTTTCCCAGGAAAGAAAGCCAATAAAACGATTATCGGATAGATCCGCAGCTACACCACTGCCGCCATTCATCACCGTTTCTTCGATTATATTTGTAATCGCATACCGCAAGATGTTTTGATCAGACGCTGAATAATCATTTCGGAAACTTTCATACATATTCATTTCGACAATGAAGCAGCGATAGTTGGCTTGAAAAAAATGGAACTGCATGCGATTGGCAAAATCCGATGCCCGATGAGAAGGAATTTCGCCTCTGATAAGCTCGTTAAAAAATTGCTTGCGGACTCTATATTTATTTTCAAGCACGGATACGTTTAACGATTGAAATTCCGCTTCTTTTTTCTTTACCTCATTTAAAATCCCGGCTGCCTTATCTAAAGCTCGATCCAAATCCGCATCCCTGAGCGGAACCTTAACAATGTACTCCAATACGTTGGCTTGAATAGCTCTCTGGGCGTATTCAAAGGATGAATAAGCGGTCAAAAGAATGAATTGGGTATGGGGAAGCTTTGGCTTTAGCTGCTCAATCATGGAAATCCCATCCATTCGCGGCATGACGATATCAGATATTACGATATCCGGCTTAAGCTTTACGATCTCCTCTAACCCCTTCAGCCCATTATTCGCTTTTCCCACTAAATGAAATCGCATATCCCTAAGGGAGAGCTCGTGAAAAAACAATTCCAATCTCTGAATGATTAGATCTTCATCGTCAACAATGAAGCAGGTGTAGTCTCTCATCATCATGCATCTCCTTTAAACAAGCCTGCTGGGAATAAGGCGCGAACCCGGGTTATTTCCTTAGGTATGCTTATGATTTGGAGCCCGAATTGTTCTCCGTAGTGAAGTCTGATTCGGTCATGAATATTGTTTAACCCGATTCTTTTTCTTTTCAATTCCACATCCCCCGGTTCTGAAATTAAAATATGCTTTATTTTATAAGTTGGAATTCCCTCGCCCTGATCAACTACTTCTATGATGACATTGCCGCCCTCCCTGTACGCATGAATAGTAATAGGGCCTTCGATCCCCCCACCGTTATAACCATGGAAGATACTATTCTCCACAAGGGGCTGCAGCAGCATTCTAAAAACCGGAAAATCTATTAGCCCTGCTTCGATATTTTCGATTAAGTGGAAGTTTCTGTTATAGCGGATGTTCTGGATCGCGATATAGTCCGATACATTTTGCAATTCCTGACGCAGTGATACCTTCTCCGAAGCGTCGGCTATCCCATATTCCAATATTGAAATAAGAGACTCAATCACCACATCTACTTTCTCTATTTGTCCGAGTCGTATGACATTGCTGATAGAACCAAGCGTGTTATACAGAAAATGAGGGTTTATTTGAGACTGCAGTACTTGAATTTCCAGCTTGCGTTCAAGTTCATTATGAAGCTCTGCTCCCCGAATCAGTTCCACAATTTGCTGCAGCATACGATCGAATGCTCGGGAAAGATCTCCAAACTCATCGTTTCGGTTAATCGATATTGTAGTTGTGAGGGAGCCTTGCTCCACCCGCTTCATTTTTGTTTTGAGTGCATAGAGCGGAGTCCTTATATATTTGGCAATAAAGAAGGAAACGAACAGACTTAAGAGAAAACCTGCAGCTAGAAGCTCTATATAATAGGTTTCCAATCTGGATAAAGCAGCTTTCAAGCGTGATTCATCGTTGATTGAGATGATGGTCCAGTTAAATTTTTCAGTCGGTTTTTTCAGAAGGGAGACCTGAATCCCCTCCTTGGTGTGCAGTTGAAGGTTTGTTTCTGTAGTATCCAGAATTTGTTCCGCTGACGTTTCACCGATTGAAAAAGTATGATCTTGAACATTCAGGGGGCCTTTATTTTCCGAAAACCCGGCAATGATTTTTCCCGATGCGGTGATTAGAGCCAAATTCATTTGTTCTTTTTTATTAATCTTGAACAAGGTTTCTTCAATGGCATTTAGATCTAAGTCTACCGCAATGGCCATAGGAAACGGAGCACTGTTCAGATATCGGACCATCGTAACTGTCCAGCCGGAATATTTAGATTTGTAAGGATCACTGACAAATGTAATCCTTCTGTTCTTGTCAGCTGCCTCAAACAATGGTTCTCTTTCAGCTAAAGGTTCATCAAATATTCGGGTAGGTGTACTTCCGCCTAGAATGGATAAATCGCTTTTGATCAAATAAATATTACTGACGTAATTACTGTTGAGTTCATACAGCTCTCTTAATTGCTTTTTAATCACGTCCGGATTGTCAATGTTGGCTTTCACCGATGACTCGACCGAGAACAACATCGTCTGGAAGGAGGAAAAATTAACTGTGAAATACTGATCAATCTTATCAAGTATTTGGTTGGTGTAATAAATGTCAGAGGTTCTTATTTCCTTTTGGACATAGCGATAAGACAATTGGCTTATCAAGATTATGCAGCTTAATACAAATGCAAACACGATAAAAAATAGTTTTAAAGGCAAGCTGATTCTTCTTCGCATCGATCATCTTCCTTTTAAATCTGTAATAAACAAATAATAGCATATGATAAGAAGAAACGCCTTCGGCGTCCTTTTTAAGGACGATAAGCGTTTCTTCGAAAAATAGAAGGATAAAGTATAAAGTAAAAAGTAAAACTTAACCTTCTTATATTTCAATAAAGAGAGGGGCTAATTATAGCCGCTCTCTTCGTTTAAAAGATAAGAATTTATATGCTTCGCGCATAAATGTTCCTTATCTTTCTCGCTGAAACGGTACCGC
The DNA here is from genome assembly GCF_038593125.1 of Paenibacillus sp. FSL F4-0097. Taxonomy (NCBI): domain Bacteria; kingdom Bacillati; phylum Bacillota; class Bacilli; order Caryophanales; family Paenibacillaceae; genus Paenibacillus; species Paenibacillus sp. FSL F4-0097. The sequence continues at coordinate 3,604,319 of NZ_CP151965.1, read as the reverse complement.
CCTTTAAAAGGACGGCGAAGCCGTTTCTACTTGATTTACTTGATTAAGCCTGCTTCTTTAAATTGCTTGATTACTGAGTCTTTATACTTCTGCATGTCAAACTTAGTTTCCAATGTATTGAGGAAATTGTCCCAGTTCGAAAGAGGTTCTTTGCCAGTCATAAATTTGACCAAGCTTTCATTAATGTAACGTTGGCGGTCAGCTGCCAATGAATCGTTCGGGTCTTCAGTCAATAAATTCCCGGGCAACGTAGCCGCCACGTATTTCTGGTTGTTCTCAAAAGCTTCTGCCGTCTTAGGATTCTGGAAGCTGAAGTACTCAGCATCATCACCACGACGCGGCATTCTATAATGATCGACCCATAAGTACTTTTCTTTCATTTCCTTTGATAATTCGGAGGTTTTATTTTTGATCTTGCCGTCTACCAAATCCCAATGAATCCCTTTAATTCCGTATGCAAAATTCGGATAAGCTTCTTTGTCCGTAAAGAGATAATTCAGCATGGACAAGATCCGAATGATTTTGTCCTTATCCGCTTTCTTGGATATGGCCCATGAATTGCCTTGGAACGATTTTCTCTCTACAATTTGATCACCATAAGGACCTGTCATTGGAGGAATAACGATCCATTCCGGCACCTCTCCACTGATTTCTTTCATTTTTTGCTGATAATCTGGTTCCAGCCTGCGGGCATCCCTTATCATGAAGCCAACTTTACCCTTAAATAACTTTTGGTCCAATAAATCGGGAGTATTCATCGTCACCCAGTCTGGATCTACAACTTTAGCTTCCATCATTTTATTGATATAAGCGAGTGCTTCTTTCATTTTTGGGTCGGTAAACAGGAACACTGGTTCATTGTCTTTCACATCAATGGCTGAGGGAGGATTGACACCAAACATCCACATCAAACTATCGAAGCCGTAGGTTTGCAGATTACCTTCTTTATTCATTCCACCTATGAATCCGTACGTATCATTTTTGCCATTGCCGTCAGGGTCTTTCTCTGTAAAGGCTTTCATAACTTCAAATAGCTCGTCAGGTGTTGTTGGCACTTCCATATTCAGCTTTTTCAGCCAATCATTACGGATAAAGAAGCTTCGACTAATACCGTTTACGTTATCATAACCTGGAACCCCAATGGTTTTTCCCTGATAGGACATCGCCTCCCAGGAGTCGTTGCTAAAACGTTTCTGCAATTCAGGAAATTGATCCAGATACGGTGTCAAATCCGCAAGAACGCCTTGGTCATAATATTGTGCGAGATCAGCCCGGCTCTTTAAGAAGATCAAATCTGGAATATCTCCGCCAGCAATGAGCGTATTTAATTTAGTCGTTGCTTGCCCTGATTGAGGAATCAGCATTTCCAAGTCGATATTTACTGCTTTCTCCAACATTTGGCGTTGGATATCTTCTTCACGGGGAGGAATCGGAGCAGCAGCATTGAAAGTTCCTTGGTTAAACATCGAAATTTTCAATTTGGTTTCAAAGGGACTAGACTGGCCTTGTGAATTACCCGAAGCTGTCGATGTAACCTCTTTTTGTTCCCCACAGCCTGACAATACTGTTCCCACACCGACCATTGCTGTCAGAATAGCAAATGTAATCGCTTTACGTTGCATAATGACCTCTCCTTTGCTTCTATATTATCACGGTTTCCCCGTAACAACTCAGGTTGGAATATCTTTTTAACCTTTAACCGATCCCAAGAGCACACCTTTGGTAAAATGCTTTTGCATAAATGGGTAAACGATCAAAATCGGAACTGTAGTCACGACAACTGCTGCCATTTGTATAGCGAACGTACTAACAGCTCCGGTATTGGCAAGCGAATCAGCACTTTGTGTTGCGACGTTAAGCAGGATGTTGCGCAAGATCACTTGAAGCGGCATTAAGTTGGAATCATTGATATAAACAATAGCATCGAAGTAACTGTTCCAATGCCCGACTGCGTAAAATAAAGAAATTGTGGATAGGACGGGCAAGGACAGAGGTAAGATGATCCGCCATAGCGACTGAAGTTCACTTGCACCGTCTACCCTCGCTGATTCCTCGATTTCAGCAGGCAATTGCTCGAAAAAGCCTTTAATGATTACCAGATTAAATGCACTAATGAGATTTGGAATAATCAATACCCACGGGCTGTTTAGCAATCCCAGAGAGCGGACTAGTAAATAAGTCGGAATTAATCCTCCCCCAAACATCATCGTAAAGACAATGAATAGTAAAAATGGGCTGCGACCTGGCAAATATTTTTTGGATAACGGATATGCCGCGATTACCGTAAAGAACACATTGAGAGCAGTGCCCACAATCGTTCGAAACAATGTAATTTTATACGCCTGCCCAATACCATGAGAAATAAATACTTCTTTATAGGCTAGAAAGGTAAAGGTTTCTGGTATAATAACAATTCCTCTTCTTAGCACTTCCGATTCTGGTGTTACTGAAACAGCAACCACATATAGAAAGGGTAGTAAGCAAAGTAGAGCTAGCAAAATAAGAATAAAATAAACGAATGCTTGCCAGACCTTTTCTCCGATTGTCAAATTGATCATTTTGATAACCACCTCACCAAATTTGCCCATCGAATTTTTTGGCGAGCTTATTCGCTGCCAACACTAAAACAAATCCGATGACCGCTTTAAATAATCCCACAGCAGTAGCCAAGCCAATCTTAAGTCGCTCGAGCCCTTCACGGTATACCCATGTGTCGATAATGTCGATCTTCTCCTGATTAAAGCTGTTGGCAAACATGAATATTTGGTCAAAACCAGCATCCAGAATATGGCTTAATTTAAGGATCAGCATCAGAATCATAACGCCTCGAATGCCGGGAAGTGTTACATGCCATAGCTGTCTCCACTTGGAAGCGCCATCAATTCTAGCCGCTTCATATAAGCTTGGATCGATTCCTGCTAATGCTGCAAGGTACAATATCGCTCCCCATCCAATATCCTTCCATATTTCAGATAAGATGATCAGCAGTCTGCCCCAGGCAGGTTCCGTTAGGAATGAGATGGGTTCAACTCCAGTTTCCTTCAAAATCATGTTAAAAAGACCATCCCCTGGGGCTAGTAATGCCACCATCATTCCATAAACAATGACCCATGATAGAAAGTGGGGTAAATAAGTGATCGTTTGTACGATTTTCTTAAACCATTGGGTATAAACTTCATTGAGCAGCAAAGCAAGTATGATAGGAGCTGAGAAACCGAACAACAGCTTATACAGGGATATGATAATCGTATTTCTCATGATGTCCCAGAAATAAACGCCGTTCATAAAATCTGTGAAATTTCTAAATCCCACCCATGGGCTATCCCATAGTCCCAAAGCTAGGTTATAGTTTTTAAAGGCAATAATGATTCCCGCCATAGGAATGTATTTGAATACGGCAAAGTAAACTAATGCCGGGAACAAGAGAGCGTACATCACTTTATACTTTTTTATCGTCCTTATCCATGAGTTCCGCTTTTTGGGGAGGGGAATGGCGTCCGCTGCCAATTTTGCTTGCATATCATCACCTCGTCTTTATTTGTATTTGTATAATAGCATCTCGTTATTGGATAAATTTCTGTAATTTCAAGAATTTCTTATAAGATATTAAGTAAGTACAGCCTCGGATAATTCGAATACAATAGGCATGATTGTCTTGCATTAAAGCTCGTACAATAACTCTGACACGAAAGTTTGAGTATAGACCAAATACAATCCTGAGGTCCCAAACAAAAAAAGCCCTAGAAAAAAATGGGCTTAATTTAATGAGTCTGTTTTTATATAATGCATCCACGTATTTTATTTTCCATTAATAAAAACTACATTCATGAACAAAAGTCATCCTCCAGCGTAAGTTTAGAGTTCTCAATATATAAATCAATAATGCTTATGACTAGGCCAAAATTCCTTTAACAAACAATGAGACACTATGCTTGTAGAACTCTTCCTCGGTGACGAATTGGGATTGATATTGCCGATGAATCAGCTCGCTCATCTGAAATCCGTAACACATCGAGAGAAAAGACATTGCGACAAGACGCTCATCCTGCCTGGCGATAACTTTTTTCTTCTGCAAGCGTTCAAAATATTCAACCAGCAAGGAGTGAAGTTTCGCCGGCGGATCGGCCAGCACTCTGTCTAATTCGGGAAGCATTCCTTTGTCGCGGATGCCAATCAAAATGATGTCCGCATTTTTATGGAAAAATAAACGGTACTGCTGACTTACATTCAGCAGATCGACTTCCGGATTATCGGTCGCTTCCTCTTTTAACAGCTTCTCAAATTGCGGAATATCCGAATGTCTTTGAATGATGGCTTCCAATATCCCTTGCTTGCTTCCGAATTGCCGGAAAATCGTAGATTCATTTACTTTAGCTTCCGTTGCAATGGCTTTGGTGCTTACACCCCGATAGCCATTCTTTTTGATGAGACGTGTCGCGGCTTCAATGATTCTGTCTGAAGTTTGCATTGTAGTTCTCCTTTTGCATATGTTAATCCTATTCTACTACAAGTTTTGCAGTCAGGTACCACTTGCGTGAGCATGCTCTTTTACTATCATATCGCATAGAATAAATGCAAGCAAGTACTCGCTTGCATTTATTCTTTTCATTCTCTATAATAATGACTTAGTCAGTATGCCTTATCCTAAAAACATATACGTAAAGGAGAATTTTTATGAAGTATGGACGTATTATCCAAAAACCTCGCGTTAAATTTTTTGAAGTCGCAGATGGCGTCTTTGCTGGTATTTCGCCGTATCGTGGGATCAGTTGGGCCAATGCCGGATTCATCAACAAGGGTGATGGGTTGGTGTATGACACGTTCTTCGATTTGTTCCATGCGCGGGAAATGCGGGAGGTTTTTATGGAAGTAAGCAACGGCGGCTCTCCCGCATATGTGGTGAACTCGCACTATAACAGCGACCACGCCTGGGGAAACAAAGTGTTTGAAGATGCTTGTATTATTATGCACAAGGAAGCCTCCAGAGAGCGTCTCACCGAAAATATCGCTTGGATGGACAGCGTCATCAGAAGAGGAAAGAATTCTCCGGAATCGACTCCGGGTGAGCGGTTTTTTGCAGCGGAATTTGAAGGATTCGACCTGGAAGGCGTAGAATGGGTGCTCCCGAGTATTGAGATAAAGGACGATATCAACATCCGTCTTGGCGATACAGAAGTTATGATTCACAACGTAGCTCCAGCCCATTCTGATAGTGACTTACTGTTGTGGATGCCAAAAGAAAAAGTGCTGTTCGCTGGCGATGTCGTGTTTAATGGTTGTACGGCATACAGCGAAGAGGGAACTCTCAATTGGGTTAAAGTGCTTGATCGCATTATTGATGAAATTAAACCCGAAATCGTTGTTCCAGGGCATGGCGCCATTTGCGGCTTGGATTTCGTGAAGGAACAGCGAGACTACCTCTTGAACCTGATCAGCGAGTTCAACAAGCATTACAATGACGAAATCGATTCCTTGTCCCTGACCAAGCAAATGGATATTTCCCTCTTCCTTCATTGGATTCAGCCAGAACGATTGTATGTTACAGTGGATATCCTATTGAAAAGCAAACGAGGGTTACCACCCCTTCCAATTTGGAACGAGGTGCCTGCTAAGCTGGAAGACATGAAAGCTTTTTTGGCTGGAAAATATGACAATCAGATCAAGCCATGGGACCCTATGAGTGTTTGGCAAGAATAGCAATTTACAGCTAACCTATGAAAACAAAAGAACCGCCCTGTCGCAAATGATGCGAACAGCGGCCGTTCTTTTGAATTGTTCCACGAAATTAAAAACGGTGCTTAGAAACGATTATGATAAAAAATGGAGAAGGACTATGACTTACTAGAGGGTATCCCCTCATTTGGATTGGAGAAGATTCCCGTTGTTGTTGGACTTATTATTCCAAATAACCTTCGGCAAGTTTCATCAAGGTTTCTTTGCTTACCTTATTCAAGTCCCCTTGTATAGTATAGGCGTATTTCACCTTTTTGTCTGGGCTCTCGTATACCCATTTCAGCTCGTGCCACTGCGAAGGACCAAATTCTGTATGCAGCATTTCTACACCCTTCACTTGAACCTTCTCCTGCTTAAATTCAACTTTCTCGTCAATATACGATGTTGGGTCGCTTTTCCCGCTCAGATTATTGATCATAACCCCGATTTTATCTTCGCCATTTTGATACGTAACATTGAGAAGAGAAAACTGATCTGTCATTTCAACAGACATCATTGCATAGCCCTTATTGGACTCTTCCGCCTGTTTTCTCAGCTTTTCTGCCATTTTCTTTTTTTCTTCCGAAGAAGGAGGATTCACTTCCTGAGCATTTTTAAAGATTACGTCCGCCTTTTGGAAAGTATAATTTCCATTGATGTTGTCTGCGATCTTAATGGATTTATCCGTAATCTTATCGCGCAATTGAGATGGATTGTAGAAGATAGTCAACTTTGTTCCAAGATCTGTTTGATGATTCGGGTTATTGGCAACCATATAAAACAGCCCTGCTTCCCCGTTCTTTAGCACCTTTTCCTTAAGTTCAAAAAATGCCTTGAAACGATCTGCCTCATCTTTCGATTCTGTTTTTACGCTCTATACAACGAAGAGCTCGACCCAAAATGTGACAGCAATAAAGATCATTACAATCTAAATCGAGCTTCGCAAGGAGCTTGTGTGGCCCTTTTCCGTTGGAATGTTTGTCCTTTTTTCGCCATAAAAATATCCCCTCCAAGTGTCACTCGAACCTCCATGATAACATGCAGGTTTTTTCGAGTGTCTACTTGAAGGGGATAATACCAAACAAGATCAACCTTTAGTTTTTATCTTAACCATTTTTTGAATCAATCGTGCATAAACCATCGGAATCTGAGAAGTGACATTTGCAACAAGTTGATGTGTTTGGTCTATATTTACACTTCAACTTCTCCGATCATTTGCTGTTCGATTTGTTTCATCTCATAAAAATAGCCTTTTTGCCCCATCAACTCCGAATAGGACCCCGTTTCGACTACCCTGCCTTGGTCCATGACCACAATCTGGTCCATCTCTTCCAATCCGGTTAGCCGATGACAAATCAGGAGAAGCGTATCATTAGCCGCCTGTGCGTAGAGATGCTTCAATACGTGATGCTCTGTCACATAATCCAGCGATGAAGTTGGTTCGTCCAGAAGCCATACCCGTCCTTTGCGGAGCATCGCTCGCGCCATAGCCAACCTCTGCTTCTCGCCGTCTGACAGATTCTCCCCTTTTTCATACACCATATCGGTCAACGATGTATCGGGCAGCTGCATTTTAGCTAGCACATCCAACAATTGTTCGTCACCGTGTTCTTCTCCATTCAGCAGCAGGTTGTCCCGAATCGTTCCCCGGAAGAAATGACTTTGCTGAAATACCACATTAGCCGTTTGCCAAATGCTCGTCTCGTCCAGTTCCTTCACCGAAATACCGTTTAATCGTATCTCGCCAGCCGTTGGTGTTCGCAGTTTGAGCAGCAATTCGATAATTGTTGATTTTCCTGACCCACTCGGCCCGACTATTGCCGTTTTGGAGCCAGGTAAAATGTGCAGGGACATATCCCTGAGTGCCGGTCTCCACTCCCCTTCATATTGAAATGTAACATTGGATAGTTCCATCGTAACAGCATGATTAACAGGCAATGTGCCACTTGGTTGCGAAGACTGCTCATCAAAAGTCTGAACTGTTTCCGTCAGTCGTTTGGCTGCGTGTTCGCTATCCACTTTATACGCGGGTAATGTGGCCATAGCCGTCGCTTCTTCAAATACGGTTTGTGATGCCATAACCAACATGGCAAGAAATACGCCTGCAAGCGCTCCTTCCATAATTAAACAGGAGCCGAGCGTCAGCACTCCCCAGGAAACGAGAAATGTAACAAAAGTATGCATCGATTGCCCGCGCAGCAAGTGCCCGGCTGCTCGTTGCTGTTCAGTTGCCAATACAGCGGAAGCATGCTGAAGCTGCTCCTCCCGCTGTGCCAATTGACCATATACTTTCAAATCCCGGAAACCGTACAACACTTCGGTAACTTCCGTGGACAGCTGCGCCCTCTGCTCACGAACGCGTCCATGTGTTCTCCGCTGCCCGAGTAACACAATTCCCGGTACAACGAATGCCGTTACCAGCATACCTATTACAAACAAAACGGCAATCCAGATCGAAAAGGTAGAAGTAAACAGCACCGTAGCCAAAAATACCATGACGACCATGATCGGAGGATAAGCGACTCGCAAAAAATAATTTTGCAAACTTTCCACATCCCCAACGATCCGCGCAAGCAGATCCCCGCTTCGATTTTTGTTCAATATACCAGGCGTTAAAGGAATAAGCTTGGCGAAAAAGGATGTACGTAAACGGCTAAGCATGGAGAAAGTCGCCCGGTGAGAATACAAGCGTTCTCCATAACGACTCGCCGCCCGAAGCAGACCCAGCAGTTTGACCATGGAGGTGAGTACAATTAAAGTATAAAGCGGTGGCGCAAATACCGTTTGTGAAATCAGATACCCGCTCGCAGAAAAGAGTGCCACACCGGCTATGCCGGCAATAAATCCACCCAAAATCGAAAGAATGATATCCTTGCGCTCCTGAATCATCGCCTTTGACAGAACAGCCAGTTCATTCATGAGGATATCCCCCCTTTCCGCTCTACATCAATCATCTCGGCATACTGAGGCAGGCGCTCCAGAAGCTCGTCATGTCGTCCCGAGTCCACCAACACTCCATTGTCCATAAACAAAATCTTGTCGGCTTGTTGAATCGTATATAATCGGTGAGCCACCGTAATCATCGTAGCCGTTTTTGCCAGTTTGGCTATGGAGCGTTGCAGTACCCGCTCGGTGTGCAAATCCAGTCCAACTGTGGGTTCATCAAACAAAATGATAGCAGGACGCTTCAAAAAAGCGCGTGCTAAGGCAAGCCGCTGCTTTTCCCCACCAGACAGTCCCCGGCCTCCTTCACCAACAAAGGTATCAAATCCATGCTCTAATTGGGCTGTAAGCGCAGCGAGTCCGGCTTCCTCCCCCGCCCGCTCAATTTCAGCTCTGGAGATGTTTCCACCAGCACCAATCGCAATATTTTCAGAAAATGTGCCTGCAAAAATATACGGATGCTGTGTAATGTAGCTAACATGTTCGAACCATTCGGTTTCATCGTATTGCGAGAGTGGACTTCCATTCACCAGAAGCGTACCCGATTCTGGTTTCAGCAGACCGGCAATGAGATGTAGCAAAGTCGTTTTGCCGGAACCGCTTTTGCCAACAATCGCAATGTGTTCTCCTGGGCTAAGCTTGATCCGCCCCGTCTTAAGCTCGAAAGAATCTGGAGCATACTGAAACCGAAGTTGGTCAATTACGATAGACGGTGGTATTAAAAGGTCTCCAGAATGGGCAAGTTCCAGTTTGCTTATTCTGTCGGTCCTATCCCCGACCTTATCTATGCTGTCGATCTCGTCGATTCCATCGGTTGTTAATGCTCCTTCAATGCCATTAGCGTCCCTGCTCTCCCCTGCCGTTTCCTCAAGCATCTGTTCCACCTTACGAACCGCACCCATACTTGTCCGGCCGCTGTGAAAGGCTGTTCCCGTATTCTTTAACAGGTTGTAAAACTCGGGAACGAGCAGCAAAACGAAAAAGGCAGTGTGGAACGTCATAGCTTTGAAAACAAGCAACTGGATGGCCAGTTCGAGAGCCACAATACCAATGCTTAGCATCACGATTGATTCCAGCATGAAGGTATTCGTAAACGCAATCTTCAAAATACCCATCGTGGCATCACGATAACCCAAGCTACTGCGTTCAATCTCCTGTTGCTGACGGTGAGCCCGTCCAAATATTTTCAATGTCACCAGTCCTTGAAGAGAGTCCAGAAACGTCCCTGAAAACTCAGCGAGTTGCGCATATTTTTCTTCGGATTTGTTCTTCGTTTTCAGCCCTACCAAAATCATGAACAGCGGGATGAACGGAGCAGTAAACAATAGAATGAACCCCGTGTTGGCATGTTGGATAAATGTAACGACCAAAATCAGAACCGGGATGATAGCAGCTTCCATCATACGCGGCATGTATTGACTGAAATAACTATCAGCCTCATCCACAGCATCCAGAGCAATACTGACCTTCCCTCCCGTCTGTCCACTAAGGGTTGAAGGCATTGAAGCATGGGTCAAGTTTTGCAGCACGGCTGCGCGCATATTTGTCTTGGCAGCAGCTGCCATATGCAAGCCAACAATACCGTTTCCATAAGACAATAGTGTGCGTACAGCCATAATAGCCAGAAGTATACCGAGCAACAGGATAACCGATGAAAATGAAGCTCTCTCCACAAAAATCCGTTGGACTGCTTCAGCAAGCAGTCCAGCCTGACTCACAATAGCTATACCAAGCCCGAGCGAAATGATTGCGAGGAGAGCCATGTTTTTCCTTTGTGAAGACATTTGTTGAGAAATCAAACTGGATTTCCTCTTCACAGATCACACCTCCTTTATATATAGGCTTGTAGGGAAACCTCAAACATGCCGTAATGGATTAATCAGCTTTATTTTTTCCCTTTTACATAATCCGCATCAAACAGGAAGAGTCTGAAGACCAGAATAAGGGATGGGATCAACAGGCATAGACCGCCGATAAACACAATAACTAATGCTAAGCCCATTGCCGGTGAAGTTGCACTGCTCTGAATCGTGATATACGGATCAAGAATATAAGGGTATTGCCCAATTCCATAAGCGAAAAAGGCACAGAAAAATTGCAACATGACGCATATAAAAGCTAATCCGTAACGGCGTCCGTTATATAATAGCCACATCGCGATCATGAAGAAAGCAACGGAAAGTGCCAGCAACCACCATAAATCCATCATATTTTGAAAATGCCGCTCATTGTGTTGACCCAAATAGATAAATGCTGTAAGTGCGAGGATTATCGTCGGTGTGCTCCAAAACAGGGCGTAGTTGCGCATCAGCTTCAACGCGGAATGATCCTCTGCCCGAGAAGCGTAAAATGTCAGAAATGAGCCGCTAATGAACAAAACGGACACAATTGCCAGTCCAACGATACTCCACGATAACGGATTGGTGAACAGCGCCCAGTAATCCAGAGAAACCGTCTCCCCCTGCTTCACGATAAAGCTGCCTTCAGACAAAGTTAGCGCCACTGACAACGATGCTGGAATAAGCAAACCTGTAGCTCCGTACAAAAAAAGATATACTATGTTTTTCTTGGAACCGTAATTTTCAAAAGCATAGAATGAACCGCGAATCGCAAGAAGAATCAATGCAATGCTTCCCGGAACAAGTAGCGCGGAGCCATAATAATAGGCTGTGTCCGGAAAAAAACCGACGATGCCAATGTAGAAAAAGATAAAAAATACATTTGTAATTTCCCAAACGGGTGATAAATAACGCGAAATCAGACGATTAATGAGATGATCCTGCTTCGTTAAACGGGCATAAAAGGCGAAGAAGCCCGCTCCGAAATCAATGGAAGCTATAATTAAATAGCCGTACAAAAACAGCCAGAGCACCGAGATGCCAATCAATTCGTAACTCATCATTCAGTGCCCCCCTTTTCCGTAGATTGATTAGGATGATCCTTCATCCATTTCTCCATCTCAGCTTCTGCCGGATTATTGTTGAACAAGCGTCTTAGCACGATTACACACATACTGCCGAGAACGATGTACAAGAGCAATAAGGCGAAGAATATAATTCTTACATTCGGTGAAGACGTGGCCGCCTCCTCAACACGCATATATCCACGGATAATCCACGGCTGTCGGCCAACCTCTGCATAAAACCAGCCCAGCTCAACAGCCAGAAAAGCGAGGGGGGCGCTCAGTGCGATGATGCGAAGCATCCACTTGTTAAGCTCATTACGCTTTTTCCAGAACACAAACAGAAAATATAGGAACGAAATCGCGAGCAGAGTAAATCCGATTCCGACCATTAAATCAAACAGATAATGAACGAGAAGTGGTGGCCATTCTTCCTTGGGGAATTCCTCGAGCCCCGTCACCTCTGCATTAAAGTCTCCAAAGGCCAGGAAGCTGAGCAGCTTCGGAAGATGAAGAGCCCCTAGAACTTCATGCTCTGCATTCAGCCATCCCAATAGAACCAAATCCACACTGCTACTCGTCTCAAAATGCCACTCTGCCGCTGCAAGCTTCTCTGGTTGATGCTCGGCCAAAAACTTGGCGGACACATCACCGGCTAACGTGTTCAGCAAACCGAATAGTAAAACGACCGCCATCATGAGATTTAAAGATTTTTTGTGGTATGCGGACACACCTTTTCTCAGCATCGCGAAGGCTGCAATCCCGGCTAACAAGGCAGCTCCTGTTAAATAGGCCGAGCTTAATACATGGAACACTTTGGAGAACGTCGCCGTATTCAGCATCGCTTGCACCGGGTTAATCGCTGTGAATTGGCCTGCTTCCATGACAAAGCCTTCAGGCTGGTTCATGAATCCGTTCACCGTCGTAATAAAAACGGCAGACATGCCTGCCCCGGCGACAATCGGTATCGTCAGCAGCCAATGGGTATATGGATTTTTGAACCGATCCCACGTATACAAATAAATGCCCAGGAAGATAGCCTCGAAAAAGAACGCGAACACCTCCATGAATAACGGAAGTGCAATGACATTCCCAGCCAGTTTCATAAAATTCGGCCATACCAGGGCCAGCTGTAGTGAAATCGCTGTACCGGTCACAACACCAACCGCCACAGAAATGACAAATCCTCGAGACCACCTCTTTGCCATAAGTGTATAATGGGGGTCTTTCTTCCGGATCCCGATGAACTCTGCTATAGCGATCATTAGCGGTATACCGACGCCAATCGTCGCAAAAATAACGTGGAATCCGAGAGTCAAGCCTGTCACTAGCCTGCTCCATAGCACCGTATCAATTGCCATTCTTTACTGCTCCCTTCAAAACTCTGTTCATTTTTCGTCTTAAGTTGATACTTATGATTAGGCCCGCTAACTGTAGGCTGCATTCAATATCAGGTTTAGCAAGGCTCAGCGACATCGTTTCCTGTTCGTTTTAGTATGACATTCCTCGTTCTTTGCTATGTAAAAAGAGAAATATTTCACAAAGCAAGAGTTGGCGAACCTGATTTACCTGTTACTGAGCAGTCAAATTAATAACGTGGCCTAATAATTAAAGTTATCTTATCTTAAATTTTAAGTATTTCAATCATCGACATCTCTTAATCCCTAAACGTTCAAGAAAGGGACAAATCTTTCTAACAACTCAGTGAATAACACAAAAAGCACCCGAAGGAGCTATTGATTGATTAGCGTATATGTGATGTCACAAGTTTCCTCCTACTTCGATGCTAACAAAAAAACGAAATTTTCTGATTTTAAGCCGTAATATACCCCCTTTTTGCAACAAAAAAACACTGACTTAAATCATCAGTGTTTTTGAATTCAAGCTAATGTCATCTTCGTCATGACAAATCTTGAACTGCCACTATCATTTAGTACGACCGTAGAAAAAAGAATACCCATCTGACTTCCCAAGCTTAGTTGTCTCCGTTCCGTCCACTAGCTTGACCGCTTTCAGCAACGATACAATTTGCGTATGCATTAGCTTTGCATCAAATTTGTCCATCTCTCTGTTGTCACTATCCACGAGCAGATAGTCGGGCATTGGAATGAATCCAATCACCGGTATCCCTGCTTCAAATAAGGGCTGACTCTCTCCAAACTCAAACTTGTTATGTCCACGCAATAATACAGTACGTGTGCTATCTGTCTTTTCAATAGCCTTCAGCCAAATGGCTGCCATCATTTCATTGCCTGCATACGTATATTCTGTACTTATTTGTCCAGTTGGACCATAATGACCCGTATCATCGTCCTTCCACTCCATGCTGCCTAAATGCTCAACCGTAATTCCAGCTACAGCTTTTAAATGACCATTCTTGCCATCCCACAGCTCTCGATGCCCCTCCATCCAGGTGGAAGTTGCCTGAGAGGACCCTTTGAACTCCGGTAATCTAAAATGTCCTGTCACAAAAGCGAAAATCATCGTACGTTCCGGCTGCTCCTGCTGTAAGTAACGAATCATAGACAGCATGCCCACAGCGCCATTCTCCTCCACTACATTTATCCCATCCGTATGGGTATTTACGATAATCGCTTCGTCTTTATTCTTACCGTCAATTTTCACATAAAAGGATTCTGTTGGGGCATCTTTTTGAATTTCCGCTTCTAAAATAACCGTACCTTCTTTATGCTCCTGAGCTGCGCTGATCACCTTTTTCCCTTCCGTTTCATTAACCCAGATTGCAGGGATTCCTGCATAATCGGTGGTAAAAGGCACATATTGCTCTTCAACCTTATCGTCAGATACCCCTTTCCAGACTAAAACAACAGCTTTTACGCCCATTTCCGTCGCTTGCTCCAATTTAGCTTCTTTTAAAGCTGTAGTGAGGACCAGATCGCCTTCATTTGGGGCAATTTGGTTGTCCATTGGAGATGAATCCCGCATATTCATAACGATCCCACTTGGAAAATTTCTAAAATTCTCAATTTCAATGACAGCAATTTTTCCACTGGCCTGGCCATATTCACCACGCTTCGTATACACCAGCTCCCCTGTCACACCTTTTTCGTCAGTTTCCCCGGAATAGGGAAAAGCTGAAGAGACATGAATTGCCTGCTGATCAATCATTAAAGCACTGTTCTTTTCTTCCCATCTGTCAAAAGTATAGCGATCACGATGTACTTGCAGCCCCATATCCGTTACCTGCTGCTCCAGCCAAGCAATAAACTGATTGTGACCCTCAGAGCCGGTTGTACGGCTTCCAAAAGAATTCATTACTTCAATATCTTTCAGCATCATTGCTGCAGAATCCAATTTACGTTCATCGATCGTCATAGCCGCATCAGCTGATAATGCCACAGGTGTTGTAATAGGTTTTGCATAGATTCCAATCCCCCAAAGTGCAGTAACGATAAGTGCAGTAATGCTGAATAACACTTTACGAACGGCTAGAAACGGAGTGACTCTTTTGCTCCCCGATTGCCCAAAGAGTCCTCTACATATGCCCGCTACGATCAGCAGCAGGATAGAAAGCGCAAGCAGCCAAAATTCTCTTGTTAGTAAGAATAGCCCTTCTGCCACCATCACACTAATAAAAACCACATGTACCTTCTCACGTTTCTTTAAGAGTAAAAAAGAAATGCCTAAATCTGCTAACAAAAAGATAATGGTCACGATCGAGATTACCATTTCTTTGCCAATGAATACCGTAGCACAGAGTGCTAGGATCAAAAGCAGCACCGCTGACAATCGTCTATATAAGATTTCTAACATGACGCCCTCCCATTTTAACTAACGATTATTTTGACATTACATTTGTAATGCCTTATGGTTTTAGCATATTGAAAAGACTCATGAAAAACAATGAAACGAACATCAGAATGTACAAACGGAGGGGAAATGTCATCTCAAATCATGAATTATACAGTCCAAATACCTCTCAGCATCGTTCCAATAAAGAAACTAACCGTTTGACAAGAGAAGCCATCTGCACGGCATTAGTCTTCTTGATCCAGGAACAGTCTTTTAGTAAAATCACCATCACCGATATTGTGAAACGCGCAGGGGTTTCTCGAACGGCCTATTACAACAACTATTCCTCCAAGCAAGAGATCCTGGTGGATTTGGTCGATTCGCTTATTTTCGAAATTAATCAAAAACTCTTACCTTACACCAATGAATTAACAGGCAAAGCTAAAGAACCTCAAAAATTTATCAAAGTGCTTTTTGAAGTTATTTTTCAGCAGCGGAACATCTACAAAGCACTTCAAAGTGCAAAATTTGATCATGTAATTCTGGATTGCTTGAATGAAATGATGCTTTCTACTGCTCATGACAAAAGCGACGAGAATGTGTACCGAATATACTTTAAAGCAGGGGCCCTCTATAATGTTCTCCTTAAATGGATACAATCAGACTTTGCAAAATCCATTGACGAAATGACCAAAATTTGTCTTGAGGTATACCATACTCCAATGTCCCAGGAATAAGGTTTAAAAATCGTGTTTATAAATGAAAAAACAAAGAAACCACGGAACCAAGTTCGGCTCCGCAGTTTAATTATCAACCCTACTATTGAATTTGAATTTGTTTCATGTACTCTTTGAATGCCTCAGCGATTTCTTTATATTTTGTATGATGCAGATAATGTGAACCTTCCATTGGGATCATTTTGCCCTGTGCGGATTGTTTGACTTGCTCCTCATGCAGCGGAATCCACTGTTTATTGTGCTCGTTATTCGATTGAACGAAGAGAAGCAACGGCAAGTCATTTGGCATTGTGATTTTTTCTCCATTTTTGAAATTGGAACCGAGGTGGCTCAGTTCATTCATCAACGTTGGATTGGTCGCGACTTGATTCGAAATCAAACGCATTTGTTCTTTGGTATGCTCATCGAATGCAAGCGATTCATACGGATCTCCGCTCACTTTTTGGACCAATCTCATTAGACCTGATTTTTGAAGAAATTGCATGGCTTTCAAAGGTAATTTGACATCCATTCCGGGTTGATTGGGAACGCTGCTATCGATGCCGACAAAAGCAAGAACTTCATCCGGATATGTGTTCACATAGGTCGCTCCGTATAGTCCCGCGATGGAATGTCCCATTAGAATGTAACGGTCTACACCCAGTTGCTGCAAAGCTTCGTGAACCTCACTTACTATATTCTCAGTCGTTCTTTCCTTCTCGGTTTCATCGCTCAAACCATAACCGAAAGGCTCGACCACCACGACTTTGTAATTAGGGGTAATCTCATCGATCAGCAATTTGAAATCAAGTGCAGGTGTCGGGGTTCCTTGTCCTGGTAGGAGTACAACCGTTTGTTCTCCGCTGCCTTGAATAAGCACATTCATCTTTTTCCCATCCACATTGACATACTGGCCATACGATTCGATTTTCTTTTTCTCTACCCCGTCGCTGATTGCATCAACGATAAAAACGATGCCCATGAACAACACTAGCGCCCCTACAATACCTCCGATTATTTTTAACCATAGGTTCCGTTTCTTGTGGCTCTTAGTCCCAGTTGTTTTTATTTCCACCTTATTTGCCACGTTGATCTCTTCCCTTCCTTGTCCCTGTATCTGAAGTGCCGCCTTGACGACATATTCAAAGTGTAATCAATCAAGATGTACTCTTCGTGACGACAATATGAACGGAATATGAACAAGCCAAAAAAGAGGTTTTAGATCAACATCAAATCGGAAATGAAATAATGTTCTTGTCCTTTACTCAAAAAGCAGCGCCTCTCATTTAGAGGATCGCTGCTTTTTATTGTTACTTCATTTAATTATGTGTAGGTTCTCACTATTATATTATTTTTCAGCACAAATCATGAACATCGGTGTTGACCGGTTTAAGACTTGCTGTTTCTCATCCAGTACTTTGGCGTTCAAATTCTCTTCAGCAAAAATAGTGGTGAATCCTTCTTCCTTGAGAGTCCGTATATCCCATTCGGGACGCCACTCTCTGGTCAGTGGCAATACAAGACTCAGACGGTCTGTCTCCTCTATGTCCTTATGATGCGGGAGCTCACCAAAGCCCTTATCTACATAGACTTTCTGATCCTCTACTCGCTTTTGCTGCATCTCTTCGTCCCAGAGATGGCGATTCCAGTTGGCATCAAAAACCAGTAGCCGTCCCCCAGGCTTAAGTACTCTTTTCCACTCTTTGTAAGCTGACTGCGGATCGGTAAGGCTCCAGGTAACATTGCGGCACACGATCAGATCGAAATTCTCCGCAGCAAAGTCAAGCTTGTGCGAATCCATCTTGCGGAAAGTAACGGTGACACCTTCCCGACTGGAGTGGGAACGTGCTTCTTCCAGCATATTGTCGGTACAATCGATCGCAGTAACCAGATGCCCGGCACTTGAGAGAATCACAGAGAAGAAGCCAGGCCCGCAGCCAATATCTAGAACCTGCAATCTTTCCTTCTGTGGTGCGTTAGCGAGGATAAGCTTCAGCCAGGCCTCCCGCTGGAATCCGTTCAGTTCCTTCTGAATGCCTTCGCTGTACAGCTCAGCTTCGCCTTCCCAATACATTTCCACCTCTTGTTGTATACCCATTTATCATTCACTCCTTCTTGGCAAGTATCATGAACCGGTTTACATTCTGGTAACCGTATTTCAAATAATCTAGCGGCATCGCACGGGCAGGGATAAAGTTTCGGTGAACATCTATGGTTCGGAACCCGGCCTGTTTCAGCGCTGTCTCGTCAGCTTCAGGCCGTAATACATTAACAAATGGCAACTCGCTTAGCAGGCTTTTATCTTGACTGCTTCGCTGGCGGATTCTTTGTTCTGTGAGCAGAATCAGCGTCCAGGACAAAGCATACCAAAGTTTACGGAATACAGTCTTGCTCTCTTTATATAAATAGTTGCCGTCAAAAATAATCAGAGTCCCGCCCGGTTTTAGAATCCGGTACCATTCAGCATAAGCCCTCTGTGGATCAGGCAGCGTCCATACTACATCCCTGCAGACCACTGCATCAAAGCTATTCTCTAGCTCCATATGCAAGTCGGCAGCATCAGCGACATAAGCTGGAACTTTGTATCCATAACTCTCAAAATTTCGTGAAGCTCTATCTATCATTCCCTGAGAGGCATCCACCGCTGTAGGCAGATGACCCATCTGTGATAAGAGTATGGAGAAAAAGCCAGGTCCTGTTCCCACATCCAGCACCTTTTGCTGGGGAGTTGTTCCCAACCCTTTAATAAGCAGTTGTTTCCAGAGGTTTATAGTTTTTTTACTGCGGAATTGAGTCTGTATGACTTTGTCATAACTCTCCGAGCTTGATGTCCAGTATTTCGAAATCTCTTTTAACATCATTTTTCTCCTATGTCGAGTAGATTCCAGAAGACCGGCATAAAGGTGGAGTACCCCGGTTTAAATCCAGTCACTCTATTATTTACTGCCAAGATATCGTCAGGGAAATAAATAGCTGCAAACATAGCCTCCTGATACAATTTGGAAAAAATGGAGTCATATGCGGTCTGACGTTCCTGAATATCGGTTGTTCCTACTGCTGTGTCAATTTGAGATTCTAGTGCAGGATCAGACCATACCACAGCAGATGCATCAGCTGTTTTATGAAATAAGGAGAGCAAGAATGCATGCGGATTATAGGCATCGTCATAAGTCCGGTACATAATTAGATCATAGGCTTTGCTTGTCCATAAGGCATCGTAATAGGCATTCGGTTCAAGAACCTGAAGATTCACTCTAATGCCAATCTCCTTTAACTCAGACTGAACCAGTTCACTGATGGACTTCCATTCGGGATACTCAGCCTGCTGCAGCACGAAATTAAGCTCAAGCTGCGCTCCGTCCTTCTGTACCATTCCATCTCCGTCCGAATCCGTGTAACCGGCAGTTGCTAGCAGCTGCTTCGCTTCCAGCGGATCGAAGCCGTACCAGGTATTATTGGATTCCGTCACATAAGGAACCGTCAACGGGAACAGACCTTGGGCTTCACTGCCGATACCGTCCATAAGATCATCGACAATGCTTTTTTTATTAATTGCCAAATTGATAGCTTTGCGCACATTCAGATCTTGAAGTGCGGGCGTTTTGTAGTTAAAGATCATGAAATGAGAGTTTGTTCCTTGTGCTTTTTGCAAGGTCAGCGAAGAATCCGCTTCAATCACTGGCACGCTTTCGACCGGAATCTTTCCCATTTGTCCCCCGGCAATGTCAACATCTCCCGCTTGCAGCGCTAGTACTCTGGACTGTGGATCAGGGATTACCTTTAAAATAATTTTCGACAGCTTCGGCATTTCTCCCCAATAATTCGGATTTCTGACGAGTACGGCTTCCTGATCTGTTTTGTAGCTCTCAGCCATCCATGCGCCAGTTCCAATCGCTTTGATGAATTTACCCGTAATATCTCCTGTGGGTTCCACAGCGGAAGGGCTGATAATTCGGACCGGTCTTGCAAAGGATAACTCGGTTAAGAAGGGATAATACGCTTTGTTGAATGTCATTGTAATCGTATGTTCGTCCACAACAACAAGGGATTGCATCGCAGTCGCCACATTTAACGAATTGGCTGGATCCTTAATCCAGCGTTCGAAGGAGAATTTAACCGCATCAGCATTAAACTCCGTACCGTCAGAGAATTTGACGTCATGGCGAAGATGGAACGTATATACTTTCCCATCTTCTGAAATATCCCAAGACTCCGCAAGCGACGGCAGTATTTCGCCTTTTTCACTATACTCCACTAATCCCTCATATATCATCGCGTGCACATTCATCGAACCATCATAGGCACCGGCATCCAATCGGTCTATACCGGCATCGGACGATATAGCAACAGTGACTGTCTTGTCCTGAGCTTCAGATCCTTGTGCAGCTTCATTATTGGCGGTATTATTGGCTCTAGCCGTAGAATTGCTGTTATTACTGTTACCGCAACCTGATATCACCATAACTACCACAAGAAGCATAAAGAATAACGATTTTGATAATAGGCTTTTTGTCTTAAGGTTCGTTCTCATTCTTGGTACATCCTTTCTCTACTTAACATCATAGGAATGGCTGGGTTGCCACTCTGTGCCCAGTCTCTTCTTCCTTAAGCGGGGGTCCTGCACGGGTACCGAAGAGAGTAATGTTCTTGTATAAGGGTGGTCTGCTTGCTGCAACATAGTTGCACCTGATTGCTTCTCTACTATTTCCCCTTGACACATCACTGCCACACTGTCGCAAAAACGATTTACAACTGACAAGTCATGTGTAATGAATACATAGGATAATCCCAGCTCATGCTTCAACTCCTGCAGCAGATCCATCATTTGCTTTCGCAGGGTGACATCGAGACTCGAGAAAGGTTCATCACAGATAATCAGCTCCGGCCGCAAGGTGATCGCTCGTGCAATTCCGACCCTTTGCTGCTGTCCACCGCTGAGTTCATGCGGATAGCGGTGAATATGCTGCCGTTCAAGTCCCACAAGCTCAAGTGTGTCTGCTACCGTAACCCTGCGGGCTCCAGCCTTCCTCTCTCCATAGTTTCGAAGAGGCTCCCCGATAATCTGCTCTACCGTAAACAACGGATTAAATGAAGCCAGACTGTTCTGAAACACCATCTGCATCTTCCTGCGGATCATGCGCATTTCGCTGAAGCTCCAGTCCGTATAATCCTCGTTCCGGTACATAACTCTTCCGGAGGATGGTTTCTCCAGTCCCAGAAGAAGTCTGGCCAAAGTGCTCTTACCACAGCCACTTTCCCCCACTAATCCAAGGGTTTCGCCGCTCTCCAGACTGAGAGACAGGTTGTTGACGGCATGAACACTTCTGGCATTACGTGTGAACCACCCCCTTTCCATCCCATATTTCTTGTTCAGGCTTACCGCTTCCAATAACTTCAAGATCACCACGTCCCTGAAAAATGTAATATTACCGTTGTTATCTGCACTCCATTAAGTATTGAGTATAGGGATGCACGGGATTAGAAAAGAGTTCAAACACATTGCCTGATTCCACGATCTTCCCGGACTTCATCACATATACATAATCTGCAAGCTCCGCAACAACGCCTAGATCATGGGTAATTAATAGGATGCCGACATTGTTCGTCCATCTGATTCGGTCCAGCTCTTTAAGAATCTGGGCTTGAATGGTTACATCCAATGCCGTTGTAGGCTCATCTGCAATTAATAATTTTGCACCGGATACCAGTGCGATGGCAATCATTACTCTTTGACACATACCACCGCTAATTTGAAAAGGATATTTATTGAAAAGTAATTCAGGATCGCTGAGCCCTGCTTGCTCCATCTGCTTCATGGCAAGTAATCTTGCTTCTTTTCCCGACACCCGCTTATGCAGTTTAATCGTCTCCGTGATCTGCCTGCCAATAGTAAGTACCGGATTCAGCGCGTTCATAGGATCTTGAAAGATTACGGCCATTTCTGTTCCCCGAAGCTTCCGTAACTGACGGCTGGAGCACTCACGAAGATTGTTACCCTTAAGCCAGATTTCTCCACTCTCAACTAAGCCTGGAGAATCTAATAATCCTAATATGGACATTGCCGTAACACTTTTACCGCTGCCGCTCTCGCCTACAAGTGCGACAATCTGCCGGGATTTCACCTCGATACTGACATCATCAACTGCCGTAACTTTATAACTGCCTGTGTGAAAGCAGGTGCGTAAATGACTGACCTTCAGCAGTGGAGACTCTGCCATCATGTTCTGGCCCCCCACTTCACTGCAGAATCGAAAACACGCTCTGGTTGTCGCAAGCCATCTCCCAACAGATTAAAGCCCAGAACCGCCAGCATGATCATCATTCCCGGAAATAGCATCAACCGTGGCTCCGTTTGAATATAGGCACGGCTGTCGTTCAGCATTACTCCCCATTCCGGTGTAGGCGGCTGAGCTCCCAAACCCAGAAAGGACAAACCCGCAATGGAGAGCATAATCGTACCCACTTCCATAGAAGCAAGAACCAGAATAGGCCGGGCTGCGTTCAGCAGAATATGCCTGAAAATAATTTGTAAATGAGAAGTGCCTGACGCTTTGGCCGCTGTAATATATTCACTTTCCTTGATTTGAAGGACCATGCTGCGTATCACTCTGGCATACCCCGTCCACCAGACAGCAGCAAATGCGATTAGCAGATTCTTCATACTGGGACCTAGCATGGCTGTAATCGCAAGGGATAGGATTAAGCTGGGAAAGGCAAGCAATATATCTATGATCCGCATAATCAAATGATCGATCTTGCCGCCAGCGTAACCAGCCAGTAAACCAACAGGGATGCTAATCGCAAAAACAACGATCAACACCATAAACGAATAATTCAGGGTGGTTCGGGTCCCATAGATTAATCGGGATAAGACACAGCGTCCCAGATGATCCGTACCAAGCGGGTATTGCCAGGAAGGCATAGCCAGTTTGTGTTCCATGTGAATCTGCAGCGGATCGGAAGGTGAAAGCCATGGGGCAAAGACTCCAACGCATATGAACAAAAGTACTATGCCCGCTCCTAACCTTGATCCCTTATTCTTAAATAAGCTAATACGAAATATGACAATCCGCTCCTTCTAAATCGTCACCGCAGCCTGATTCGCGGATCCAGCAGCAGATGTAATAAATCCACTGTCAAGTTAATCAGGACAACGACAACAGCCATCCATAATACGTAACCCTGAATGACAATATAGTCTTTCGCAAAAATCGCCTCAATGGCATACTTACCGATTCCCGGCCAAGAAAATATAGTTTCAACAATAACGGAACCGCCCAATAGCCCCGCTATGTTAACTCCAAGGAGGGTAAGACTCGGAAGAAGCGCATTACGAAGTGCATGCCGAATGATTATTCTCCATTCCTGCAGCCCCTTAGCTCTAGCTGCTGTGATGTACCGCTTGCCCAAAACGTCTAGAAGACTGGAACGAATCAAGCGGATGTAGACTCCTGCCATTCCAAATCCTAGTGTGAGGGCAGGTAGAATGACACTGGATACCCCATCCATTCCCATCACAGGAAATAGCTTAAACTTCACCGCACCATAATAAATTAGGAGCAGACTTAGCCAGTATCCCGGCATTGAAACACTGAGCAGTGCACATACTCTTCCCAGTCGATCAAGCAATTTACCCGGATTTAGTGCAGATCCCACTCCTATAGGCAAGGCAATAAGAATAGCGGACAATACGGAACAGGCACTGAGCAGTATAGTTGCCGGAAAGCGACTCATTAGCTCTGTGAATACTGGACGACCGCTGCTGTAAGATAGGCCTAAATCGAGATGGGACACCCGGTTCAACCAATGAAAATATTGCTTATGTACAGGACCATCCAGACCAAGTGCAAGTCTGGTCACCTCAACAGCTTCCTGCGTGGGTTTAATGCCGTCAGCACGCAGCATGATCTCCACTGGATCACCTGGCGTTAAGTGCATCAGCGCAAAGGTAATGCAAGAGATACCGAGCAGCACGGGGATGAGCTGCAATAAGCGTTGCAACAAGTATCGATTGATGGCATTCAACTCCAAGATCTTAATCGTAATAATTACGATTATAGCATAATCTTTTTAAATTAATAGTCTTAATTTGATTTATTTCATGTAGGACATAAAAAAATCAACCCATATTAAATGAGTTGATCTTTAAACATTTGGCCTCTGCACAGTCGCAACTTTTTTTTGCAATAATATTGTCAAATCCTTAATAATCATGTCATTATAAGTAGGTTCATATTAAAAATAACAATAAAGGAAGTGTGTATTTGAATCGGTTCAATTTAGTCCTCATCTATGTTTTATCCATCATGATAGCTTTTCTTTTAGGAATTTACGTGGCCCCTAGCGTTGAAACACGCTTGAATGGGCAGAATGTGGCAAGTAATCCCGTTATCGAAGAAATACCACCTAGTACCGCAGATAAAGCTGCTATTGCTGCTGAATCCAACACTACTGGGTCCAATTCTATTGAATCAGATCCTACTGAATCTTCACCTTCCCCGGAAGCCGTTGTCTTGGAAGATATGCCTTCGGACGATGATACCGGACCCGCCGGTGATGAAGCTGAAGATCTGCCAGCAGCAGATACCCCATCCGGGCAAGGGATTGGTGCGCCATTAGAATTCAAGTATAGTACGAACTCTGCCGATGCTGTTAAGCTGACCTGGGAAGCTGACAACTTAACCGGTAAAAGGATCAATTATTACACAGCCCACATCAGCACGTTTAATCCAGTAGGCGATCCTTCCAATGATCAGCTGAACGGCAAGAGCAGCTTTTCGCTTAAATATGTGGGGCCGGTTGAGCCCAATGATACTTTATTTATTTTCAGTGATTTTACATATCAGAATACAATACATACGATTATTATTGACCAGCTCACACTTCAATATGATGATGGTACTATCGAGACCTTCGACTATGGTTACGAAACTACCGATGATAGCGGCCTATAATCCATATGATTTGCAGCCCTGGTGCGAACCAGGGCTTTTTGCGAGGCACAATGAACTAATGGTAATGTAAAAAACGAAGAGCGGCCTGGAATCCGGCGCTCTTCGTTTTTTACTGTTATTGTTACTGCCATTCAGTTTAGCGGATGACCGTTACCTTGATCGTATCACTGGCAGTTACTCCCGCCGCGTTGACCAGCTCCGCCCGATATTCGTACACACCGGCAGAGCGTCCGCTGATGGTGGTTGCTGCACTTTGCGCCGAAGGTGTATGGGCATTCAGCGGCTGTGAGTCGATGAGCTCCCCGTTTTCATACAGTCGGTACTCTGTAGCGTTAGTTCCCCACCAAAGATTCATCGACACCTTATAGGTGCCATCTCCGTCCCAGTTATCTTCGGACAGAATCGGCTTGCCCGGCGCAGAGTCACTTATGGTGACCGTAAGCGAATCGATCTTGGTCGTGCCATATTTGTTGGTTAACTCCGCAGTGTATACATAAGTGCCGTTCACCTTGCCATGAAGCTCTGTGCTTGCCGTCTGGGCAGCCGGCGATACATCCTTCAGTGTCTTAGAATCAATCAGTGTGCCGTTCTCATAGAGTTTGTAGCTCGTGCCGTTATTACCCCACCATAGGTTCATGGTGACCGTATAGTTACCATCACTAAGTCCATTAGCATAGCTGCTGTTGGAGGAAAGATCAGCCTGTCCTGGCTTACCAGTCGCAATCACCTGGCCGCCAATAACCTGGAAAGTATAGCTCTTTTCAGTCGTATTGCTGGCCGCATCCTGCACGGTGTATTTCACGGTGTGGGAGCCGGCGCCTAAATCGGCGGCGCTCAGGGTCTGGCCCTCGGCAATCGTTTTCCCATCTAATAGAAGCTGTTTCGAGGTGACACCTGACAATATATCGTCAGCAGTCAATTCAAAGTAAAGCTGCGCTCCTTCTTCTACATCTCTCACCTCATGGCCGGATTCCTTCAGTTCGGCAACCGGTGGAGCCGTATCAATATTGAGGTTCAACGTCTTGGGATCTTCCGATTTGCCTTTTCCCGGCACAGCATGGTATGTCAATGTATGCCGCCCGTCTTCCTTCAGGTCCACAGGTGTACTGTACTCAGCTTCATTGTTGCCGTTAAGCGAGTAATAAACATTAGCTGTATCTGTATTCGCCTTCAGGGTAACGGTGACCGGCTGGTTAAACCAGCCGGAAGCATTAGGCTCGGCAGACAGCGTCGCCGTTGTCACCGGAGCCCCCTCTTCTTCTGCTGCGGCGAAGTCATCGAGGCTTCTCGGCTTGAGCTGGTAGATGCCTTTAAAAATTGCGGCAACACCTGTGATATTAAGTTTTTGTCCCTCAGTATAAGGGAAGATATCCTTAGTAATGCCTGTCCGGGCATCCACGCGCACATGATTGCTTGTCCCGTCGGCGTTGACTGCGTCGAATTCAAAGGAGCCGCTTGGCGTAGCGTTGATAATGTTCGCCACTGTCACACCGTTCAGTTGAACCAATTGGCCTTGGTTGGCATCATTCACCATGTTCGCCGCAATCGGCTGCGGCAGTGCCGCCGTGCCCGTCTTCGCAATTTGTACTGCTTCGGTCAGCTCCAGCTCTGTGTTGTACAGTGCGGTGGACGCTGTTACCTTGACCTTATCGCCCACGTGGAAGCCGCTCTGACTCTGGAAGACATAAACCCCACCGGTTCCATCTTGGAGATAGAAGGACTGTCCGCCAAAGATACCCGGCTCGGTCGTCACGGTCCCCTCCACCGTTACCAGTGATCCGGCTGCCTTAGCCCGGGAATTGCCGATAGAGATTGTAGCCGGAATGGGATCTTCCTCAGCCGGAAGCGGTTCAGCAGGAACATTGCCCAGCGTCACCGATTCAGTCTTGAGGTTTGTACTGTTCTGACGGAGGCGCAGATTGGATGCAGCTGTGGTGCCCGGCTTGATCTGGATCGTCAGGTCCTTGTAGGCATGACCGTTCAGATCAGCCGTCAGATTGAATGAGGAGCTATAGCCGTAGCTGCTTGGCCAGGTGCCGTCGCTGTTCTGAATCTTGGCGATTTGGGCGCCGCTGCTTACCTGGTAGACACCTACCTGGAAGCCGGAAACGCTTGTGCCTGCTGGAAGATTATCTGCACTCACCCGAATCTGAAAATTCTGTGCATTTGGCAGCACAGCCTGGTGCGTGAAGTTATAAACCGCACTTGCAGTGGCTGCTGGTCCGCCGTAGGAGCCTGCTTTGAAGGTGCTGCGATCATACCATTTGTAGCCAGCATTTGGTTGAGCCCAAGGCTCCGGTTGCGGCTCAGTGGACAGCGCTGGCTCCTCGAATGGCAGCAGTGCTGTCGGCTGATCTAGCATCAGGCCATTCACCTGGGTGAAATCCGTATAGCTCTCCTGCTCAGCGAGCCAGTTGACGGTGTTAACCAGCAGTGTGGCATCGTCCACTTCCTTGAAGCCATCGTAAGTTGTTTTCTTGGCGCCGGTATCTTCGCGCAGGTATTTCGGTGTTGCATCTTCTACAGGAGATGAGTCACCGATGAAGGCTGCCTTGCCGGCGCCTTTTTTCGCAACTGCCACATAAGGACCTTCTGCCACACCGCCGCCGTTATAGACCCCCTGGTCTACGGCATTGGCCCAGGCAGCATTGGTTTGCGGCAGGTAGACGATACCTTTCGCACGGGCTGGGTCTAGAATGGCCAGCGTGGAACCGGCATGCATAGCTACCGCCGATACGCCCGTTGTAATGCCGAAGGCTTGATCGGGAGCCACGATGTTGGTTGCGTTAATGTCGCCAAGCGCATTGTAGCGGAAACGGACACCGAACTCGTCCGCCAGCCAGTCAGAGCTAACCACACCCTGCATGGCTGAAGAAGCGACCTCATCGGCATTCATGCCTTTGGCTGGATTGTCCCACGCTCCACGGCGGTAGCCGTTGAAAGCTTCAGAACCATCCCAGCGGTTTTTGTTGCGGTCGGCATTATAATGGTCGCCGATGAAGAAAATACTGCCGCCATCCTCCACATATTCCGCCATCGCAAGCTGCTCGCTTGCTTTGTAGGGCACGTTGGATTCGGCGACGATGTAGACATCATAATCGGAAAGATCACTCAAAGTAATTGGAGTCGTCTTGCGGAGTTCTTTGACATAATAGCCTTCCTGGGCAAGGGCATTCCCAAAGTCTGAAAAAGCGCCGTCAATCACCCAATCGGCTGCTCCCGCAGTCTGCTCATGGGTATTGTCAAACAGGATCTTCTGGCCTGCATGCTCATTGACCACTTTGGCCTCAATGTACGGTGCAGGATCGTTTGGTCCTTCTGCGAATACCGCCGAACCGGCTCCGAACGTGAACAGCTGAAGTGGTACGGCCACCGCCACAGCTAGAGTGCTGTTCATCAGCCTCTTTTTCCAAACTGAATTCTTCTCCTTCATACCCTTCCTCCTCAAGAAATAGTCCGGTGAGTAATTACCATAAATACTTCCTGCTTGACATCTACTATCCTATCTCAAAACAATTAAAAAAAAGATAGATTTATGTAAACTGCTGTAAAAATTATACTTTTGGCCTATAAAACGGGTCGAATATAGAAAGGGTATTATGAAAAAAGTCACAGTTGCTGAGGCTCATGATGAAGGATTGGGCTATCGGGATATTAGTACAAAAAAAAGCGAAACGGATAAATGCTCCGTTTCGCTCTCTCCTAAGTTACTGATAACCAAGTAACAAATTCACAATCGTATCAAGCTGAAGCTCTAATGAAAAAGGGTCCTCCATTACGAATTCATCATGATAATTATCGCCATACAAATAAACTTTGCCATTTTTCACTGCAGGGATGCCTTTCCATATGTTACTTTCCATTGCTTTATTGGTTGCATCCGCATCGCCATTATATACAAAAACATAATCACCTAAGTATTCTGGAAGCACTTCAAGTGAAATGGATTCAAACCCCTCCGCCATATTTTTGGCACTTTCTGTTGGAGGTAGCTTCAGCATATTGTATATAGTGGAAGAACCATAATTTCCTCCCTTTGCCGCTAAGACGTACACGGCCTTTTGTGAAAACTGAACAATCGAAACGGTTTCCCCTTCCTTGATAACCCCGGCAAGTTTCGACTTTGCTTCAGCTACTTTCAGTTCATATTCCGTAATCCATTCTTCTGCTTCTTTTTCTTTTCCGAATATTTTGCTTACACTCCTAAATTTATCAAGCGGCCCTGCTGTTTTTAACCCCTCCCAATAAGGCAGAAAAACAGTGGTCCCAATTTTCTCATATTGTTCTATGTTCTCATCGATCGAACCGATAATTAAGTCCGGATCTAGCATCGTTAATTTTTCCAAATTTAAAGGAAAATCCCCTAAATCCTCAATTTTCTCGATCGTTTCTTTGGGTATGTCCGCTTTTTCCATCCACCCTTCATCCAGCATAAACGTTCTTGCTCCGATGGGTATAATTCCTAATTTCAATAAATGCCCCATATATTGGTCAGCCGCCACTCTTTTCGGCTCTGCTGGTAGTTCCACATCTCCCTTAGGCGTTGATACTATTCGAGTGTTCGTACTTTCTTCTGATGTTGCTTGATTTACGGTTCCATTCCCATTACTTTGTTCCTTCGTAGCAGTACCCGTCCCGCTTGAGCAAGCACCTAATAATAGAGAACTGCAAAGCAGTAAAGCTGCCGTCGTCTGAGATTTTGTCATTTTAAACATAGGTAATTCCCCTTTTTCCCTATTATGATAATGATTATCATTATTAATATACTGTTGAACGATGGGTTCAAAAATAGAGGATGTGGGGAAGTTTAATGGACTTTCAGCAACTTTAGGCCGCTGAAACTCTCTTGTTCTAAAATGTGCAGGGGATACACCTTTTCTTTTCTTGAAAATTCGGCTGAAATAATATACGTCTTTATAACCAACACTTGCTGATATTTCCCCGACCGAAGCATCTGTTGTCATTAAAAGCTCCGTTGCAAGTTCAAGCCGAAACCGAATTAAGTAATCAATCGGACTCATACCTGTGTGCTCTTTAAACAAGGATGACAAATGATAAGCACTGAAATTAAATACTTCCGCAAGCGAATCTAATGTAATTGGCTCCGCATAGTACTCCTGGATATAGGTGATTACCTGGACTGCAACACTTGTTTGTTTCACTTCAGTCTCTTTTCTATGTAATTCTTTTAAAACCTGATGAATGAATTGATAAAAAAGTGATTTTACATTGAGTCTCTCTTCTTGCTCGTTCCATTTTTGATACATCAATTGCATTTTGTTATAAAGTAAAATGGGTGCATCTGGGGAAAAACAATATTGTGTTTGGAACAGATCCTCCTCTTGCATCCATGCACGGTAATAAATGATATAGTAAACAAAATTCTTGCTTGTCGGAACAATATTAAGGGTCGCTCCTTTCCCGCTATGCAGGACTTGAAATCCTGTAAAAGAAAATTCAGACTGATCTAATTGAACTTGAGCGCTCCCTTGTACCGAAAGTAAAAATATACTGGCAGGAATCTTATATTTATGAAGAATTTCGCCCCGAACCCTTTCAATACGGCGCACATCCAATAACTTGACCGTCGCTTGGTCCCAAAGCAATATTTGATTGCTTTTGTGCATAATGACTACCCCTCCGTTATCTGTCTAATACTCATCATAAATGATAACCATTATCAATAACAGTCAAGATATTTAACTTAATAACAAAAATCCGATTGCCCTAAAAGGTGCAATCGGATTTTGTAATATAATTTTATTGTTCAGACGCCAATTGCAGAAAATGATCTGCAGCCAAACGGACAGCCAGGATACTTGCGCTATTGAGTGAGTTATCAAAGATAAGTACATGATTGTTTTTCACTGCTTCCAGTGAGTTCCACACGTTCGAAGTTTCCTTGTCCTTGATGGCTGCCTTTGCGATATCCATATCATGCTGGATAATAATATAATCTGGATTCATGCTGTATATTCCCTCCAGAGAAAGTGCCCCTCCCTCTTCAGGATATCCCTTTGGTGGCAACAACCCAAAGCCTACAGTTTGATTGTAGTACATCGTGTTTTTAGAGCCTTGAGCATTAAAATTGGCTTTTCCGTCGACCCGTAGTAAAGCAAATGTTTTATTCTCAAGACTACTTAACTGTTCTTTTGTTTTTGCAATCATTTCTTGGGTTTCCTTAATGGCTTGTTCCGCTAATGTCTCTTTACCAACAATCTGAGCACACAGCATGGCCGTTTTTTCCCAGGTATCGGTGTAGTCAATTAAGATGACTGGTGCAATCTTATTCAACTCTTCATAATTGCTATCAACAGAACCCTTGAAGGTTACAATCACATCTGGCTTTGCATCCATGATCATTTCCAGGTTCGCATTGCTGCTGCCCAAATCAATAATTTCAGCAGTTCCAGCATAAGGCTGTAAAGTAGCAAAATCCTTCATCGCTTCCGCTGCATTGGTTGATGCGATTGGAGGAGTATCTAGAGCAAAAAAGTAATCTAAATACAAGGGATGCAAAACCGCTATACGCTCAGGACGTGTCTTAAGCACCACTCCATTGTCGCTGGCATCCGCAATTGTTCTAGGCCATCCCGCTTCATCGATCTTGCCGGCTTCCGGTGTAGGCGTGACTGAAGTTTCGGAACATCCAGCCAGTAATCCTGCAAGTATAATTAAGGATGCAATCCATCCATATAGTCTTTTCATTTGGCTCCCCCTTGAGTTGTTATCATTACTGTCTGTATAAATGCTTCATTAAATCACGGTTTTTCTGCGTGAACAGGTCATTATGTGAAGACACCATCCCGGACGAATTTGCCTCCGGTGTGATGTATTGTTTGGCTTGGTTTACCGCATTGGCAGCATCCTGGAATGCCCCCGCGATCAGGTGCAGTTTCCCATCATGGTGTAGAACATCACCTGCCGCATAAATACCCGGCACGGATGTCCCGCTCGTTACTGATCCTGAAATCTGATGTTCCCACAGATCCATTTTAATTTCACTGTTCACCAGCAGTTCTTTGTCGCGCTCATAACCGTGATTAATGATGACCTCATCGACAGACAGCTCAAATGCCTCTCCGTTGTCATTACTTTTCAGCAGTACAGTCCCTATTCTTTCGTGATCCGGTGTGGCAATCAACTTTTCGATTGAAGTATTTAACAAGCACTCTACGCCATTGTTTGCCAAGCGTGAAATATCGGCTTCATGCCCCTTTAAGTTCTCTTTCCGGTACGTCAGAAACACCTTTTTGGCAATCGGAGCCAGTTCATTCGCCCAGTCAACAGCAGAATGGCCGCCTCCCGATATTAGGATAGTCTTCTCTTTAAATCGGGCAAGTGACTTCACCGTATAATGCAAATTTGTGATTTCGAATCTTTCGGCACCCTCGATTTCGAGCTTGACCGGCTTCAGAATGCCTCCTCCAATGGCCAATATCACAGTTTTAGTGAAATGCTTCCGGTTTGCGGCGGTGTGTAAAATAAAGTAACCTGCTTCATCTTGCGAGATGGATGTGACCTTTTCATTAAAGGCAACCTCCGGTTGGAAAGTCATCCCTTGAGCAACCATTTGTTCAATAAGTTGTGAGCCAAGAATAGGCTGTAAGCCTCCTACGTCCCAGATCATCTTTTCCGGATAGACATGCACCTTGCCGCCAAGTACAGGTTGGAATTCTATAATTTTGGTTTTCATTTCACGGAGTCCGCTATAAAATGCAGCAAATAATCCAGCCGGACCGCCGCCAATAATCGTAACATCAAACAATTCCACTTCATGCATCGTTCAATCGCCTCATTTCTCTTTTTTAAATCCCTAAATGCTCACGGAAAGTGCTTCCAGTATATTCACTCCGGAATAAACCTCTTTCAACCAGCTCCGGTACCAACTTCTCAAAAAACAACTCCATAGATTGTTCCGAGCCGCCTGGCAAGGCGATGAAGCCATCCATAGCCTCCGCATCAAACCGTTCAATAATATCGTTCAGCACATCCTCTACTGTCCCGACAGATACCCAATGTGCAGATCCGACAACCTCCGGCCTGTCCAAGATTTCTTTCACTGTAGGCTGGTTTTTGATAATATACCGCCGTAACAATTCGGCATGAGTCCGGCTGCGGACGGCCTGACTGGAATCGGGTAATATATCGTCAGTTACTCGCTTATCTAAGGGATAACCGCTTAAATCAAGACCCATCACCGATTTGAGCGAAGCATGTCTGCGTTCAAGGCTTAAATTCGCATGTGCAGCCTTATGTAATTTAAGTGCTTCTTCGCGCGTATCGGCCAGGAAAAAATATAAGCCCGGCAAAACTTTGATAGCATCCGGATCACGGCCCTGCTCAGCCGCTCTTCTTCTCAGATCATTCCTTAGTTCCACTCCCGATTCGATATCCGGCATTGCCGCAAAAATAGCATCAGCTACAGATGAGGCGAAATTCCGTCCAATGTCTGAAGCACCAGCTTGAAATAGCGGCGGTGTTCCTGATTTGTGAGCAGGCAAAGTAAGCGGCCCTTTTACACTGAAAAATTCCCCGGAATGATTAATGGCAGTCACTTTATCCTTATCCGAAAACATACCTGACTGACGGTCGATAACAATCGCTTCATTCGGAAAACTCTCCCAAAGCTTGCGTACAACATCCGTGAATTCCATAGCCTTGGCATATCTTTCTTCCGGTGACGGCATAGGTGAATCGCTGAAATTATTGGCACCTTCAATCGAAGTGACAATATTCCAGCCGGCGCGTCCATTGCTCAGCCAGTGTAAGGACTGCAATTGCCTTGCAACAACATACGGCGGATTAAAAGTAGTGGAAATCGTCGTTACCAGTCCGATCCGCTCGGTTTCACGAGCTATCGCTGCAAAAAACAATGCAGGGTCGGGGCTGCCGAAATTTGAGGAGTCTCCTAACATCTGCGGGCTAACATACAGATAATCAGCCCTGAAAAGAAAATCGAGCTTTGAATTCTCAGCCATTTTTGCCAAATTAATATAGTAATCAATAGACTCCATCTTCTCTACTCCGCTATCCGGGTGTCGCCAGCCGTCTCCTTTCATCCAGGTTGCATTTAAGGACAGGCCAATACATAATTGTCTTGGTCTTTTTTCTGTCATATCTACCAGCCTTTCATTTATAAATCAATTTACTGATAATGATTCTCAGTTACAAAGGTGAGTTTATCAAAAATTTAAATAAATTCAAATGTACAAATCTCAAATCCAGCATGCATCATTATTTAATCTAAATAAAAAAAAGTCTGCACTTCTGGCTTATCACCAGTAGCTGCAGACGT
This sequence comes from Paenibacillus sp. FSL F4-0097, assembly GCF_038593125.1. Classification (NCBI taxonomy): domain Bacteria; kingdom Bacillati; phylum Bacillota; class Bacilli; order Caryophanales; family Paenibacillaceae; genus Paenibacillus; species Paenibacillus sp. FSL F4-0097. The sequence continues at coordinate 3,570,041 of NZ_CP151965.1, read as the reverse complement.
AGTTCAAGCACAAGAAGCTCATTATGTACATTACTTATAGGCAGAGGGAGAAACACCAAATTTCTTTTTGAATAATCGGCTGAAATATAGTGGATTGTCATAACCAACACGGTCAGCAATCTCGCGGATAGGAAAATTACCTGCTTTGAGTAATTCACAGGCCCGTTCCAAACGATAATTAACGACATAGTCGATTGGTCGTAGTCCCGTATATTTATGAAAGAGGTAAGAGAAGCGGTTGGCACTCATTGCATGCTGTTCCGCTAACTCACCGAGTGTAAGTGAATTCATATAATGAAGTTTAATATACGCAAGAGCTTCGTCTACCATTCTTTGATTCGGAGAACTATCGTTCTCTCTGTAACTGCACGCAATCAGAACCTGGTGCATCAGGCTTAAGAACAACTCCTTGATACGCAGCTTACCAATTTCTCCGGATGGATGGGCATTCTGATGGAGCATAATTAGTAATTCAATAATCTTTAGATTCGCTCCCGGCTCCAGCTTGAAATGAGAGTCAAATTCGTGAGTACTATTCATTTCTTCCGGCATATCCAATTTATAAAAAAGTGAGTAATACTCGAGCTCAGATTGTCCTATAACCTGTGAATCCATCTGCATGCCCGGAGCAGCATGAAAAACTGATCCTGGCCGTAATTCATATACCGTTCCATTCACACGTATTCTGGCTCCCCCGCGAATGATAAATAGAAATCCATGCTTAACGGTGGTGAATTCACTTAATAAGCTTTTGGGCTGGATGACTAAGCGGCTTCTATCTTCTATTTCATAGACACCTTTAGTAAATGCCTTTGCTAATTTGTCCAAATTTATCAATGTTCTGCACCTGCTTCCTAGCACCATGCTTCTTTTAAAATCAGATCCAATTCTGATATTTATTTAAAACAGTATAGACAATAGTGTGCGAAATTGCTAGAAGTGTAGTAGATATTCTAATGTACATTGTACCCAAGAAGATGCTCAGGAGATTTTGGTTGAAAATATGCCGTTTTCATTACAATCAATTTGAAGAAGTTCATCCTGTAAAATCCAAACATCAGTTTTTTCAACAAAGAAATGAAATCCGCCAATGGATTGAACCCATGCGGGATCGATCGGTGTAGCACTTGCATTAATTCCAACAGTGAAGGCATCTGAGCCTCCATTGGCATATTTTGCATAAATTCTTACATATTGGTCCTCTTCCAAACCCCATTCATTCTTAAATGAATCCAATGCTTTTTCGGATACTGCAAATGATATCATTCCTCTTCTCTCCTTTCTGCTGTTCAATCACATTTTTTTATTTCGCCACGATAATTGGCCATTCTGAAACTGGCTCCGCATCCACATGAAGCTTTTGCATTAGAGTTATTCATAGTGAATCCGCCTACCATTCCACTCTCTTCATAGTCAATTTCAAGACCGTCAATATAAGGAATACTATTCGGGTGAACCAATATACTAAAATCCTTTTTATTTAATACAATATCCTCTTCTGCCTGCTGTTCATCTACGACTAGGGTATAGGATAATCCACTGCATCCCCCTTCATCAACACCCACTCTAAGGAATGGATTTCGGATATTCGCACTTAATAAGATTTCGGCGATTTTTTCTGATGCCTTATCACTGACCTCGATGATCATTGTGAACTCCTCCTTCGTTTATTTGTTTTTCAAACCTAAAGATTGGATACCCGTTCCTATCTGTTCAGCTACTGGTGAGATCCGAGTGCTCGCAAATAAACTCATTACAATCAACAAGAGATGGAAACCCATTGCTACAATTAATCCGGATTGGAGTGACATTCCGCCAGCCTGACAAACCACAAGAATGGAACCGCCGATCCCGATAACTACACCGGGTGTAAAAGAATCCGCAAATTGCAGATTTGCCGAGGTGTTGCCGACACCTCCTTCTCTTGTCTGAGAAAACGCCACAACACCGCTAATCGGATGCGCCAATCCAATGCCGATTCCAGCGATGATCTGTCCAAAAACTGCAACGGTAACGGTCACCACGGGTATCCAAAATACGATAGTAATCCCTATGGCAAGCAGCAATACACCCAGAATAATTCGCGTATGCCGTCCACGCCCCTGATCTGCCGAATCCCACCGTCCTTGCAGATACGCTATGACGCACCAACTCAACGCAGCACTCGCTACAATCAATCCGGCCTGAGAAGGCGTTATTCCCTTCACATCGATTAGAGCCAATACCAAGAAATTCTGTGTGCTGGTATAGGCAGCGAAGAACAGCCCACGTGTTGCCAGGATAGCTGGCATGCCTCTTCGAAGCGTAAGAGTTCCCTTCGGCAGCAGTTTGCGGAGCGGAAATATCATCAGTACTAAGCCGATAAGGACTAAAACAAATCCCATAATACTCGGAAGCATGCTTAGACCAACCAAGAAAACCCCTGTACCCATCGTTAACAGTAAAGCCATCCAAGTCGATGAAGCTCCGATATCCCCTTGTGTCTTCGGTGTTTTTAATTTCGTGAACGCAGGTAAACTAAGCAGCGCTGAAATTATCAGGATCGGTAATATTCCCCAGAAAACAAACCGACAGGACCACTGATCTGCGATAAGACCTGCAACGTATGGACCGAGCATGGACGGAAGAACATAGGCCGTACCAAACGCTCCTAGTATTTTGGCGCGTAATTCATCCGGGTAGCTTAAGGATATTGCTGTGTACACACAAGTCATCATAGCTCCGGCACCCAAACCCTGCATGGCCCGTGATCCTATCATGGTATACATATCGCCTGATGTTGCGGCAGCGATCAACCCAACGATAAACAAAAGTAGTGCGATAGTGAACGGTACTGCAGGTCCTCTTCTATCTATGATTCGACCGACGACCAGAGTTCCGATAATCTGCGCAAGCAGATACGTGCTGAATATCCAGCCAAACAGGCTAAGGCCGTTCAAATCTCCAGCAATCGAAGGGGCAATGGTGGTTACGGACAGACCTTCGAATCCAACGGCCATCACTGACAGAATAATACCTATGGATAGTGCAAAATAACGTGGGCTGAAAATACTTTGATGATTAGACGACATGAAATGTGACCTCCAAGAAAATTGGTATGTATACATCGTATCCGGACACTTAGTAAACATTTTTGTTTATAATGTCTAAGCTACAGTTCAGCTTTGACTTTGTCAACATTTTTGTTTAAAATGTAGTCTGTGATGTAGATTTAGTTGCTTCAAAAGGAGGTGCACCTTGAGCCGAAATCAAACCAAAAAGGATGTCTCAACCAAGACCCGAAGAGCGATCATTGATCTGTTAAAGCAGCAAGGGGGAATGGATGTTATGGCACTCTCCTCGCAGTTTTCGCTATCTGGAATGGCTATTCGTCAACATTTGAATGCGCTGAAAGAAGAAGGGCTGGTTACTAATAAAGAAGAGGCCCGTCCCATGGGTCGGCCCACCAAGCTATGGATCTTAACCCCCGCGGCCGATCGGTTTTTTCCAAGCGGATATTCGGATTTATCCGTCAGTCTGATCCATTCCATGAAAGAAGCTTTCGGAAACGAGGGGCTGGACAAGCTGCTGGCTGTTCGGAATAAGAATATGCAAGAACAATATCTTCAGCAACTTGGTGATACAGCAGACGTTAGAGGGAAGCTGGAGAAACTGGCCGAGATTCGAACAAATGAAGGCTATATGGCCGAGGTTAAGGAGCAGGATGATGGCAGTCTTTTATTCATTGAGAAACATTGCCCGATCTGTGAAGCTGCTGCTGTATGTACCGGGTTATGCAAAAATGAGTTACATCTATTTAAAACTGTTCTAGGTAATAATGTTCATATTGAACGGGGGGAGTACATATTAGCGGGAGGAAGAAACTGTGTATATACGGTTAGACAAAATAAGCTCCTGTTTCCAAGCTGCCATGCTGAATGACCGCGCCACTAAGGGAAGGGTGTTCCCGTTGAAATATTCATAATTTGAAGCGGTACCTTGCAGCGGTTTTACATATTGTAACAAATTCATGGGGCATAACTTTCCTTTTCTGATATGGTCATATCATGCTTTATTTCATAAATGGAAGTTTTAATAGAAAATTATGGATGGTTATGTTCATGGGAAAATGGTAGATTATTCTATGGTTGATATTTCAGCTTGTTCGTGTTCGATATATGTTATTAGGATTACGCGCAAGTCGGGAGATATGTTTAGGCTTATATAATCTATATTTGGGGCGGGTGTCTGCATGGACAAAAATTCTGGTCATAGAACAAACGTTATAGGCGCGGGTGAGGTTGGCGTCGCCATCTCGGTCGATATGAATACGAATGCTATTCATGAAACAAACAGCTTATTTTGGGATACAAAAGGAAATGATGTTTTAGGAGCTACCGCACTACCTTTATATGGAGCATTTGTCTCAGAAGAACAATGTCAACTTTTTGGTGATGTCTCAGGGAAAAAGTTGCTGGAGATAGGCTGTGGAAGCGGTCAATCTTTGCAATATTTGGGGGAACGCAATGCATCTGAACTATGGGGTACGGATATATCAGAGAATCAAATCGAAAAGACTAGGCAACTTTTGACGGCGCACGGACTTTCAGCAAATTTGATCTGTTCTCCCATGGAAGAAGAATGTGGCCTGCCAGAGGATTATTTTGACTTTGTTTATTCGGTTTATGCCATAGGCTGGACAACAGACCTTGAGGGTACTTTTAGCCGGATTGCTTCTTACCTTAAAAAAGATGGATCATTTATTTTCAGCTGGTCTCACCCTATACACAAATGTGTTGTTGCAGAAAATGATATGCTTGTTTTCAAAAAATGTTATTTCGATGAATCTTGGTATTCAGTATCTCTTGAAGAAAGTACGCTAACCTTATCGGATCGTAAATTATCAACCTATGTGAATGCGCTCTCTAAAGCTGGATTTGTTATTGAGCAAATGATTGAGCAATCTGATGATGAACTTATGCAGTCGCGGGACGATAAAAGCGATTTTGCAAAAAAAGCAAAGATGCTTCCTGTAACTTTTGTAATTAAAGCAAGAAAACTCTAGCATCCGATACCTATTGAACAACCTTACAACGTAATAATTATTATTCTAAGCCGATCCAGAAAAGGATCGGCTTATTTGATAGCTTTTTTAAGATCAATCTTGTCTGTTCTCAACAGGTTTCATACGGTTTTGATCATCTGGCACTCGGTCATTACTGAATTCCTGGCCTGCTTCTACTTCACCATGACCGGAAGCACTTCGGGCAAAATTTGTGAACTGCCTCTTCTGCTCATCTAGCTTATGTTTACTTTTAAGAAGCTCCTGCGGATCTTGATTTGTCATCATTATCACCTCGCAAAATGGATTCATGCTGTTTATTCGCACTACATAAGTTTTCCATAATAGAGCGGTGCTTATGCAAGATAAAAAAACTCCTGCTCACCATAAGCAGAAGTTTCTAAATGAAGTTCTATTTAACGAAAAATATCAATTATTTTATGCAAAACAAGGTATTCCAAAACAACAATCCCACCGCAAATGAGTATAAAAAACTGAAGTCTTGCCGTATTCATTCTATCCTTCCAATACTCTCCCCGGAATAAAGAAATGATGTTAGGCGTAAAAGTATGCCTAATCGATTCGTTATAATCATCATTATCCACGAAGAACACGCGAAACAAAAATCTATATACTGGAATATTTAAGAACAGTAACAAAATGATCATCACAAGACTCAATGTCCTCTCCTCCCAAGATCCACTTATCTTAATTTTACCACATGAGTAAATGTAGAAATCGGAAACTGATGACAACTTTATAACCGCTCCACTAAAAAAGACCTTTCCTTTATAGGAAGGCCATTATTGAGTAATATTCACTTTCAGCTGCGTAAACGACTATTTATGCTCCAACCACTTACACTCAGTAATTTCCATTTCCGTGAAGACACCTTTAAATGAAGAATTCTCTGGGCTACAAGCATATAAGCCAAAATTTATTTCCTCATTCCCTTCAAACAAATGAAAAATACGCATCTGTTCAAATGTAGTTCCATCCAAAGAGCTTTCAATACAGAAATCACTTTCACGTCGACTTAGTCTATAATACATTGTTTTAATATTTGCATCGATATCTGTTGTTGCCCAATCTGAATATCCGTGATTTGTAACCACACTTCCAAGTCTTTGGAATTCCTCATTTTCATATTCTACCGATGCTTTGAACCAATTGTCACTGTCCTGATAGATGACTATCCCACACTGCTCGTATCTATTTGCACTATCATAATCTGTTCTTACTATAAATGAAAAATACTTCTCAGCAGTTTTCATTAACAGTGCAGGTGAATTATCATTTCTAAAACCATAATAGGTTCGTTGCCAAAAATCTGTATTCGGCATCGTTACAAATTCAATCCTGTTTTCTGTAATAGAATAATCATTGATTGGATTTATCCAAAAAAGCTGTTCTTTATTAAAGTTCATTGCTCTACTCCTCACTTTTTATAAAGTTTTGTCAACCATTTTCATTGCTAAGATTCCAAATACAATTTAAATAGTTTTCAGCAGTTCATCCTAATAATACCATTTGAAGAATATAACGCACATCATTTTCTAATCTTTTATATTGAAGTATCCAGAGAATTAAATAAAAAGGTTGTCCCGTTCACATAAGCTCTCAAAATCGCTTGAGCATATGGCTGCTCTTCGATCAAACCCTCGGTCTCTAGCGGATTCTCTGCATGAAAGCTATAGGCTTCGATTATTGCCATGACTAAGAAGCACTCTAGCTTCATTATATGTTCATCTTCCAGCTTTCTGATTCTCTGATATCCTTCGACGAAATAAGCTCTTTGTGTTGGGTATAATCCCATAATAGCCTGAGCTATATCGTAAAGATGGTAGCCGAAGCCACACCTGCCAAAATCAATAGGGTACGGTTCATTATCCTGAAAAATGACATTTCCATTATGTAAGTCCGCGTGGATCATCCCGTAATTTTGTTCATGTCTTGTGAACGTTTCGAGACATGTCGCCACTTTAGTGGCAGCTACGGAATACAACTTAAAACCCTCATCCGATATGAAATGTTTGCGATGTAGACTTAGGTGATCCCAGTCCCGTTTAAAGCTCAGTGCACCCCAAGAAGGACGAGTAAAGCCGCTGGAAGTACTAAAATCAGAGCTGGCCTCATGAAGCTTTGCCATCAATGATCCTGTTTTACGGATGCCCTCCTCCGTTAGTTCGCTTTTGTCTACATGCTTTCCCGCGACCCATCTCATTAAGCTCGAATAAAACCGTTGTCCGTCACACACCGACGTTTCCGTAATAAAGGCCCCTTCACGATTGATTACAGCTTCGGGCAAGATGAGTCCCTTACTCTTCAATGCGAACAACCACTCTATTTCTGAAATGGTTCCTTCGCGTTGTTTGTTATTCGGGTGAATACGGAGCAAGAACTGTTCCCCCACTTCGCTTACAATGCGGAAGGTGACATGTTCGGATACTTGAATGAAGTGAATGGAGTTCCAGTCTATTTCGTATTCCTGCAAAGCATGAAACGCCGCTTGCTTTACTTGTCTCAGAGTTCGGAGTCGATTCTCCTCAGTATTGATCTGAAAACCGTTATTCATTGCTTATCTCCTTTGTCTACCATACTTCCATCATTTTAACAGTCTAGACGGATAGCTGTAATGATAAAGTATGAATATAAAAAGAGTTTTCTCTTTTTGACTCACCTATAAAAATAGGGAATTCATTGCCATTTAGGCCTGAAATTCCCTACTCTTCAAATCTAATAAGATTCTTCTACAAGCGAAATTGCAACAGGTTCTATGACATTAGTATAAGTGCCATCACCAAGCTGGGCTAATCCATTATACCCCCAGGTCAGCAAGGTCCCCTCCTCACTAACCGCACCGCCGCTCATATAACCTGCACTAATAGCGACGATACGACTGCCAATGTTGAGCTTAGAAGCGAGGGAACGCTCCGACTCAGCACTACCACCGAGCTGGCCCTCATTGTTCGCTCCCCATAACCATACGTTTCCATCGCTTTTCAGAGCCATGCTATGCAAGGCGCCAGCGGATACACTGATAACTGAACCAAGATCCAAGGCTTGAACGGGAGTATAATGATCTTCGGTTGTCCCATCCCCCAAGATTCCCTTAACGTTCGTTCCCCAGCTCCATACGGTTCCGTCCTTTTTCACTGCCATGCTGTGATAGAAGCCGGCAGATACGGAAGTAACGCTGCTTAACTCAGCAACCTGCACTGGGGTCACGTGGTCGATTTTTGTGTTATCTCCGAGCTGACCGTAGGCATTGAACCCCCATGCATAAACCTGACCATCGTGGCTAACCGCTAGATTATGAAAGGCTCCGGCTGAGATCGATGCGATTGAGTCCAAACCTGCAACCTGCACCGGTAATGCACTATCCTCGGTGGTTCCATCTCCAAGCTGCCCATATGTGTTAAGTCCCCATGCCCACACCGTTCCATCGGACAACAACGCTAGCGAATGCTGCTCACCTGCTTGAACCGCTATGACATTCACTAATCCAGTCACTTGCTGCGGCACAAGCTGGGGCGCCGACGTACCATTACCCAGCTGGCCCACGCTATTGCTTCCCCATGTCCAAATCGTTCCGTCCGTCGCGAGCGCGATGGAATGGTCTTGTCCAACGGATGTGGCGCTTATCTCCGGCAAGCCAACAATTCGCACAGGCTTATTACGAGCAATGGTTGTGCTATCACCGAGCTGGCCCATCCTATTATTGCCCCAAGCCCATACGGTACCATCCGGCTGTACAGTCAATGTATGAAAGGAATTCCCGTTGCCCATGCTCATAATGGGACCAACATTACTTACAACATCAAGTGTACTAACCTTCAACTCGTTACTAATTGCTGATTTGTTCCCTGCTTCGTCTATAGCTTGTACTACAAAGGTATACTCCTGTCCAGCCTTCAAGTCGACGGCCGTGTAGACCGTTGTGCTAACTGTTACTTCTGCCAACAGATCAGAGTCCTTATATAGAACATATTCCGCAACTCCGACATTATCCTCGGATGAAGTCCATGCCAAGCTAATGCTATCTGATGTGCGACTGAAAAGAGTTAGCTCGGGCGTACTCGGTGATTCTTGATCGGCTAGAGGGAGTTCCTCTTCCTTCGTTGTTGGTGGGTACGCTTCCGCTGGAAGCGTACTTGCGGTTAAAGGTGGACTTGTTTTTGACACGGGTCCGGATATGTTTACGGCTTGGACCGTAAATGTATAGCTCCGGTCGGAAACCAATCCCTTCACCGTATACTCCGTTAATTCGCCTGAATCGAAGGTATAGACCACATCGGTTACGCTAGGATTGGTAGACTCCATTAGATTTACCTTATAACTCACATCCGTGTTAGAGGTTCCCTCTACGGCATCCCAGGTAAGGCGAATGCTTGTGGAGGTTGAATCGCTGACTGCCAGATTCGCTGGTGCAGCCAATAGCTTTACTTGTTCAAAAGAGCATCCTTTTGCATCTCCTACAGACGGGAATTGAATGACGGATGGAAATATAAGAACTAACACCAACATTAAGCTCAATTTTTTTATCGGAAATAGCTTCCTTGCCATTTTTAATCACTTCCTATCAAATAAAATGGATGGTTCCTACCTCAAATCTTGAATTACTTAATCTCAATTCCGGCGCTGGCATAACCTGTTACAGTATTTATCAAGCTTAGACCGGAAGCCGTCGAAGAGAACACTAACATTAAGCGATCGCCAGCCTGAACAGCCGTATTTATGCCTTTGACTGATCCGTCACTAGTAGATCCAATAGAAATTATTCCTGTCAAACTAGGCGCCAAGGATACTGCTGAACCAATAATAGGTGTAAAACTGTTGCTATTACTATCCGCTTTATATATTTCTGCTTGAACGTTTATGGTCGTGCCTATTAAAGAAAACGCTAAAGTTGGGCTGAAAAAAGCATATATTGAAGTGATCGTACCATTACGTGGAACGATAAAAGCTTGGTTGTACGGATCTTTTGTAGGATCAGAACCATTACTTCTGGTTAAATCTATTTTTCCACCTACTATACTAGCTCCTGAGTACGAACTGCCAAATCCAAGCATCGCAACTGTACCTTTTAATCCCCCGACGATTGTTGTTACAGTAATTGGTGATCCGGAAGAGAATGGAATTATAGTTGATGCGCCAGATGCCCCGGTAGCTCCGGTTACCCCTTGAATTCCTTGTACTCCCGTAGCTCCGGTTGCGCCAGTTACTCCTTGAACTCCTATTGCACCTGTAGCTCCGGTAGTTCCAGTCACCCCTTGAACTCCTTGTGCGCCTGTATCGCCAGTTACGCCTTGAATTCCCTGAACTCCTTGTGCCCCGGTAGCTCCGGTTTCACCTTTAGAGACAAGCAGGGTAAAGTCGTTATTTATATCAGAAGGTACTCCAGATGGGTTGTTTATAGTAACGATGTAGATACTTCCTAAATAAGTAACGACTTGTCCTGCATGATAGGAAGTCGCTGAATTGAACGGAGCAATGCTATCAAGACCAATGCCAGTTGCGCCAGTCGATCCGGTAGCACCGGTTATCCCTTGAATACCCTGTGCACCCGTTACGCCAGTTGACCCCATCGCTCCATTAGCGCCAGTTGCACCGTTAGCACCCGTGGCACCTGTTGCCCCATTTGCTCCGGCTGCTCCAGTAGCCCCGACAGCACCAGTTGCTCCAGTTGCGCCAGTAGCTCCAATAGCCCCAGTAGCCCCGACAGCACCAGTTGCTCCAGTTGCGCCAGTAGCTCCAACAGCCCCAGTAGCCCCGACAGCACCAGTTGCTCCGACAGCACCAGTCGCTCCATTAGCACCAGTAGCCCCGGTTGTGCCAGTAGCTCCAACAGCCCCAATTGCCCCGACAGCTCCGGTTGCACCAGTCGCTCCGGTCGCACCAGTGACACCTTGCGGTCCACTTGAACCAGATGCCCCATTTTGACCCGCTGGGCCGGTAGCACCTGTGTCTCCTTTTTCCCCTTTCGAACTAGTCTGGCCTACAGCCCCTAATCCCAACACTTCAACGAAGGATGCCATTCCTCCATTATGAATAAGCGTCACCAAAGACCCCGCAGGAAACACGCCCTTGCCATTGTCCCCGAACAGAACAGATTTGCTATTGATTTCGAACTTCTCTGTCTGACCGCTGCTGCTTAAGAGTTCGATCGAATTTTTGGACATCGAGACGACAGAGCCATGGATAATCCGATCGGATACCTTGCTCGCAAATATTTCAGTCTTAGACAAGATAGCTGCAAACTCGGCGCGAGTAGCCGTCTGCTTAGGCTTGAAAGTATTATTAGGGAAGCCAGATATGACCTTGCGGTTAACTGCGGCATTAATGTAGCCTGCTGCCCAGTCCGATGCGTCTAATGCATCCGAGAAACCTATGTCGCTATCCCTAAACTCGATAGCCTCGGATTCCTTGCCTGCGGCACGAATAATTAAACGTGTTATCCACTCACGACTTGCTTGCTCTTTTCCCCAGATTACGGTGCTGGGTCTCCCTTCCTCGCTTGGAACCACGAGGCCAATGTCAATCGCTTGTTGTATCCAAGCAGTAGCCCAAGAATCTACGGTGAAGGGTAGACTTCCACTAGTAACCTTAGGCTGTTCATATCCCATGAACCTGAGCACCATAACAACCGCTTCCTGATTCGTGACTGGACGGTTAGGACTGAAGTTGCCGGTACCGTCTCCTTCGATTACCCCAAGCGTGGAAGCTTTAGTGATATACTGATATGCCCATGAGGTAGAATCGACATCACTGTAAGCTGCTGCACTTGCCCGGGGTAGAATACTGCTATAAGCAGGGCTCAAGGGTGCAATCAACTGACTCATCAGAATAAATGCCATTGAGCTCTTGTAAGCTAACTGCTTGCCACTTTTCTTGCCACTTGCCTTCGTCCTCTTTAATCTTGCCATTACTAAATCCCCCTCAAATTTATAAAGTTATGTATTGCTTCAAATAATCGCGATTAACCATGACGCTCGGATAATCCGGTACATAGCCCCCAGCTATCTCATTGTGATAATGCGCTTGTTCGTATTGTCCTAAGCGATCGTAACAGACGCATAATTGCAAATGCGGCAGCCACGTCCATGCCGGAAGGTCTACTCTAGCGTTAAGCTCAGTCGGCTTTGGTACTTCCGTGGCTAGCTTGTACCAAAAAGCAGCATTCTCGAACCGTTGTTCGATTAGCTCATAAGACCCTAATTGACAACAGGCTTCGGCTCGGGGAGGCGACAAGGCAAAAGCTTGAAGTACTTTAAGCTTGGCTTCTTGAAAGAGACCTAATTGTGACAATGCATCTCCGGCACGCCGACTCGCAAGTAGCTTGTCCTCCAACCAGCCATTCGGCATGACAATGAAGGCATCATATTGCTTTATCGCTCGCTGCCATTGGCCGTGATCGTATAGCTCGTTGGCATAATAAAATAAATCCCGCGGAGTGAACCTCGTTTGCGCTTTCAACATCCCCTCATAGATGAGAAGATTACGCGAGGACTGCGTATGCTTTCGATCATGTGTTATGCCTAACTCGGCATAGAACACATTGCCTGCGACCTCAAGGTACTCATGAACGACTCCAATCCAACGGAATTCACAATTTCGTCTTAGAAGGCGATTACGTCTCAAGCTCGAAGTTACACTTCCGTCTTTGTCACAGTCGAGATAATAATGCATCGATACAGCATCGATATCCCATGGTAGTTCGGATACGATGGACTGGAGAGCCTTTGCATCCTCTAACTGCAGATAATCGTCCGCATCCAACCACAGCAGGTACTCTTGAGTAGCGAGACTGAAGGCATAATTTCTTGCCTTGGAGAAATCGTTCACCCATTCGAAATCATAAACCCGTGCTCCATAAGATGCCGCGAGCTCTTTGGTCCCATCACTCGAACCTGTATCAACAATAATGATCTCATCGACAAGCTCCCTCACGCTGGATAAACAACGTCCTAAGGTGTGCTCTTCGTTTTTTACAATCATGCATAGGCTGACAGTGACTTTCCTTGTGCCACTATACAAGGAAGAAGTTAAATCGAATCCCCACTTGCTTAGGGCCATAGCACGATTTAAGATTAATCGGTTATTGTACCAATCAGGATCATTAGGATCTACTGAAGGAGGTTCCTTCCGGAAGACTACGCATCCTTCGGCTATGTAAATATCCAGGTTCATAGATAACGTGCGATAACACAGATCGTCATCCTCGTAAGATTCGACCTCAAATCGCTCATCAAAGGACCCGATCTGCTCAAAGTAGCGACGGGGTATCATCATTAGTAAACTGACAAGTCTAGGAACCCGGGTCCAAGACATTGATTTCCCGATGGAAAGCATCGATGACGACTGATAGAGTTGCTCCATGTTCTGATATACAATCGGAATCCGTTGAGCGCCGCTAACATCATTCATCCTCGGACCCACGATTGCAGCATTGGAATGATGGTCCAGACAGCCCGACAACTGTTCTAACCATCCCTCGTTAACCATAATCTGATCGCGGATGAATACAAGATGATCTCCCGAAGATGACACCGCGCCCAGATTGAATGCTGCTGCAACCCCTTTGCTCCGGCTATGAATGACATGAACGCCGTATTCATACGCAAGGTAATTCGACACTTCGGCAGATTCGTTATCCGAGACGACAATCAGCTCATAGGACATAGACGTATATTTCTTAATCCGATCCAGACATTGTACGGTCAGGTTAAAGTGCTGAGCCAACAATATAATGCTAATATTCAATCGCTTTTCCTCCTATATTCGACATTTTCCCTAAATCTACCATTCTATTAGCGTTGCATTCAAGACAACCAAAGTTGCTATTAGCCAGTTTCACAAATAATGATAAGCTTAAAAAGACAGCCGGGTATGCAACTCTGCTCTATTAATGCAATAAATAATTTTTACAGAATGCAGGAAATTTCCACCTACTAATTCTGGCATGCAACGTATACCGTATTTGTTGCGACTGGCAACGAAGGTATCGCTGTTTCCATATTCCAACAATATATATGTATAAAGAACATTTAAATAGTGTGGGTTGTCATCACTTTTGTCATATGACAATATGGTATTTAATGGGTTTTACATGAAAAGATAGGGTCGTTAATCATTTATCTGTTCCTATTGAGATTCAACATTCGATCGTCTTACAGAAAAAAACTGCCTCTGAGGGCAGTTTTTTTCTTAATATATCGTTTTTGCGAACGGTGAGAATGAACCTCTAAAGCGCTCTTGAATCGAAAATTTGCACAGTATTGGCTATATAACTCCAACACACCTGATAATGATTGAAATGGATAGAGATTTCATATTTCACAATCGGATTGTATTTTTTTCTCAGGAAACTCTCATAAAAAAAAGGGTATCCCAAACTGGGACACCCTCTGATTAGCTTATCGTCTCACCCTCCGAGCAAAATCCACAAACTGGAATTTATCCAGCCGGTGTCTAGACTCGGTATATTGGTAAAGCACCGTGTTCTCCAAATAAACATAGTTTCGTACTACTACAATATGCGTAAAATTCTTCAAATCGAGCAGTCTATGATCCTCCTCGGTGGAAGGTTCAACAGATATGAGCTTCTTCGCATAACTGATCTTAAGTCCCAATTCCAGCTCCAGATATTCATAGATTGAGCCTTCCGCGATTTCCTCACTCAGAAAGGAAACAATATCCGCACGAAAATAATCCTTATCCAAAATGATCCGTTCACCTTCAATCTCTCTGGCACGAACAACCTTCCAAATCAGAGTTTCAGGTGGAATCTGCAGATGTCTGGCGATTGCGGAGCCTGCCGGCTCTTGTATCGTCCGCTCTACCAGTGTCCGCGAGGCAGTACCCAGGGTATCGGCCATCTCTTTAAATGAAATCAAACCGGTAACAGGGAAATCCATTCGGGTCATGTCAAGCACAAAGGAGCCTCTGCCCTTAATTTTGTGAATATATCCTTCACGGAAAAGTAGATTCAGCGCTTTGCGCACGGTCTCTCGTGAAGTAGCGTAAGCTTCGGCGAGTTCACTTTCGGAAGGCAGCTTGGTTCCCGGCAGCAGTTGTCCAGAATGGATTTGGTTGCTGTATTCATTATAAATTTGCAAATATTTATTTTCTCTCAATTTTGATCACCGCCCTTTATTGTATCACGTCATGCCTTTGGAAGCATCGATTCAATTGGAGGGAAATTTATAGCGTTGAACATATAAATTCTTATATTTATAGAAAAACAGCCCCCAAGGGGCTGTCTTTCTAAAGTATAAAGTCTTTGCCAATATAGCCTTTATCAACCCTTGAGATGAATAGTCAAGATGCTTGTTTGTTTGGCCGTAGCTGGTCCGGTCTTCTCCTCGATCTTCTCGACCATCTCCTGACCTGCAGGAATGATGATTGGAGTAATCACCGGGTAACCTGCTGCGCGGATAGCTTCCATATCAAATTCTAGTAGAAGCTCTCCTGCTTGCACCTTATCACCAATATTCTTCAGGCTGGTAAAACCGCTACCTTTAAGCGCCACCGTGTTAATTCCAACGTGGATTAATACCTGAACACCGCTGGCATGCTCCAGTATAAGCGCATGTTTGCTCTTAATCACATGGGCTACTGTAGCATCAAAGGGAGCATATACTTTCCCCTCAGAAGGTTCGATTGCAATTCCCTCACCCATTTGCTTTTCAGCAAAGGCAGGATCGGGCACCTGTTCCAGCGATACAGCAGTTCCACTAAGTGGTGAGACAAGCTCTAGAATATTAACTGATTCCTGTGACCCTTGAACTGAATGACGGCCGCTCAATTCCTCTGGTTCGCTCGTAGTACTAGAAGCCTCTGTAGCTGTGTTCTTTTCGGAACGACCCACTACAGAACGTCCGTACAATACTGTGGCGGCAAATGGCACAACGAGAACAATAACCATGCCAATAAAGAAAACGCCCCACTGATTCGGGAAAATCGAAAGGAAACCGGGAATTCCCCCTACGCCAATGGATGAAGCTCGAACCTGGTTAACGGTAAGGAGCATACCGGCAATTGCTGAGCCGATCATCCCGAAGATGAAAGGATAGCGATAGCGGATATTCACCCCAAAGATTGCCGGTTCAGTCACGCCGAGGAATGCAGAGACGGAAGATGTAGCCGCCAACCCTTTTGCCTTTTGTTCTCTAACAACGAACATCATCGCCAGTGCCGCAGCGCCTTGCGCAATATTGGAGAGCGCCAGCATCGGCCAGAGGAAGGTGCCTCCCTCACTGCCGATGAGCTGAACATCGACTGCCAAGAAAGTATGATGCATCCCAGTGATGACCAGAAGTGCATAGAATCCACCATAGATCAAACCACCAAGGAGCGCAAAATGATCAAATACATAGATCAAACCCGAGGTGATAGCATTGGCAATGGCGAACGTAACGGGTCCGATAATGGTGAAGGCCAGAAAACCTGTAACCAGCAGGGTCACTGGAGCAACGACCAGTAGTTTAATGGAATCAAGCACCCGGCGGTTGAGGAACTTCTCCAGTCTAGCCAGAATATAGGCCGAAACCAGTACAGGCAATACTTGCCCCTGATAACCGATCTTCTCCAAATGCCAGCCGAACAAATTCCAGGTCGGAACGGTTCCCTCAGTTGAAGCACTTGCATAACTGTAGGCACTTAATAGATCCGGATGTACGAGAATGAGACCCAGCACGATTCCGAGCAGAGGACTGCCCCCGAAACGTGTAACAGCTGCCCAACCGATAAGGGCTGGTAAAAAGGTGAAGGCTGTGCTGGCAATCGTGTTAATAATCGCAGCAATGTCTTTCCATGCAGGATAGACATCTACCAATGACTTACTATCAAAAAAGATACCAGGTCCGGACAAAATATTATTAATCCCAAGCAGCAAACCTGCGGTTACGATGGCCGGAAGAATCGGAATAAAAATATCAGCCAGTGTTTTGATCGCCCGCTGCAATGGATTCTGTTTCCGTGCTGCCGCTGATTTCACGTCATCCTTGGAAGAGCGGGCACCACCAGTGATTTGAATCATTTCATCGTATACTTTATCTACAGTTCCTGGTCCGATAACGATCTGGAACTGCCCTTGCGTAGAGAATTGTCCTTTTACGAGTTCGTTACGGTCCAGGGCTTCCGAATCCACCTTGCTCTCGTCATACAGCGAGAATCTCAGCCGGGTTACACAATGCGTCGCAACCTCAATATTCTCCTTGCCCCCAACCGCCCGTACAATATCTTCAACATTTTTGCGGTCTATAGCCATATCTTCACTCCTTACAAAATTGATGTGTGCTCCTTCTCAAGTACACCTCGTTAGCGGACTAACCACATGTAGGAAGCATAAGGACTAAGCTGAAGCTCTTGTGTTAATGATGGTGCATCTGCTGTATTCCCAATCAGAAGCTCGTCCTTACCACTTGGCGACAATTCAGTCCAGTGATTGTCTTTAAAGCGGAAAGAGATTTCTTTATTGCTGAAGTTCGAGACCACAACAAGTGTCTCTCCATCTCCTGTTCTGGCGTAAGCGAAGACTTCAGGATGACCTTCATCGAGTCTCTTGAAAATACCTTCTATGAATACTCCATACTCCTTGCGAAGTGCAATTAGTTTGCGGTAATGGTGGAAGATGGAATCAGGGTTTTCCAGTTCCTTCTGCACATTGATGTCTGGATACCGCTCATCTACCTTCAACCATGGAGTACCAGTGGTAAATCCGGCATTCCGGCTGTCATCCCACTGCATCGGCGTACGTGAATTGTCCCGCGAACGCTCCTGTAGAATGCTGAGGGCAACCTCCGGGCTTTTCCCCTGTTCACACAGAATGCGGTACATATTTAGTGACTCAATGTCGCGGAACTCATCGATGCTTTTCCATACCGGATTCGGCATACCGATTTCTTCCCCTTGATATACATAAGGTGTTCCCTGAAGGCCATGCAGAGTTGTCGCGAGCAGCTTGGCGCTTTCCACACGGTAGACCTTATCATCAGTGAATCTGGAAAGAGCACGCGGTTGATCATGATTGTTAAAAAATAGTGCGTTCCAGCCTCCGCCTTTCTGCATTCCGGTCTGCCATTGCGCGAACAACCGTTTCATTGCCTCGAAATCATAAGGCATCAGTTCCCACTTCTGTCCATTCGGATAGTCGACTTTTAAATGATGAAAATTGAAGGTCATGGAAAATTCCCGCTCTTCAGGACTTGAGTACCGGATACAATGCTCCAGTGTAGTTGAGGACATCTCTCCTACAGTCACCATCTCAAACGGACCAAACACCTCTTCATACATTACTTTGATGTATGCATGGACCTGTGGACCGTCAGTATAGAATTTACGTCCATCCCCCGGTGGAACACTCCCGTCATCGTTAGGGAAGCGCTGATCTTTGGAGATTAAATTAATTACATCCATGCGGAAGCCGTCGACACCCTTTTTAGCCCAGAATAACATCATATCATTCACTGCTCTACGTACCTTCTCATTCTCCCAGTTCAGATCCGCTTGGGTTTTATCGAAGAGAGTAAGATAATATTGTCCCGACGCTTCGTCGAACTGCCAGGCAGGCCCACCGAACTTCGACTGCCAGTTGTTGGGTAAGCCGCCGTCCGGAGCCGGGTCCTTCCAGATATAGTAATCACGGAAAGGGTTGTTCCTGCTTGAAATGGACTGTTTGAACCACTCATGTTCAGTCGAGGTATGGTTAACCACGATATCGATCATTAGCTTCATTTCGCGTCTATGCAGTTCCTGTATTAGCTCGTCAAAATCCTCCATCGTACCGAAATCCGGGTTGATATTTTCATAATCTGCTACATCGTAACCGTTATCATGTTGCGGCGAAACATAAACCGGCTGTAACCAAACAATATCGATTCCAAGCTTCTGCAAATAATCTAATTTCTCAATAAGTCCTTTAATATCTCCTGTTCCGTTGCCTGTAGTGTCCTTAAAGCTTTTCGGGTACACCTGATACACCGTGGAGCGGCGCCACCATTCCGAATACTGGGACTGACTCAAGTTGAACACCTCCAAAAAGAATTCCTTTATTTCAACCATTAAACCTGTATATACAAGTTCAAACACTTCACACAGTTTAAACCTGTATATACAGGTTGTCAATACTATTACTATCGAAGGAGTGGCATGAGTAGAAAATAGATTATTTATAACGTTGTATTAGAATGCGATTCATCGAAAAAAGGGTTAACGACAGGTGGCTCTAAAATTAACCCCTTTAATAATTGATTATTACCCTAGTATTTGATCCGTAATAACAAAAAAAGCCGCTTTCTCGGCAGCTTTTTAGATACAAAGATATGTAGATAAAAAAACAAACAGGATACCTTTTACTAATACAAGTTAGGTATCCTGTTTCTATTCAAAGTGTCTATTCAAATTATAGTTTATTTAAGCTCCTGTAGGAGGCTCTTACCAAATTGGGGCATGGTCACAACAAAGTTATCAGCAACTGTTGCTCCAATATCCGAAAAAGTCCTCGATATAGGCAGCTCCCCTTGTCGATTGAAACTCTTACTGTAGAGGAGTAAAGGAACATATTCACGGGTGTGATCCGTGCCCGCATGAATGGGATCATTCCCATGGTCTGCCGTAATTATAAGAAGATCATCTTCACATAGCTCCGCTAGAACTTCATGTAATCGATCATCAAATTCTTCTAGCGCTTTCCCATACCCGATCGGATCTCTACGATGGCCATAAAGTGCATCAAAATCGACAAGATTCAAGAAACTAAGTCCTGTAAAATCAGTATGAAGGGTCTCCATGAGTTTATCCATGCCATCCATGTTAGACACTGTTCTGAAAGACTTGGTGACACCTTCCCCATCGTATATATCTGAGATCTTGCCAATCGCTAGTACATCGAACCCGGCATCCTTGAGCTCATTCATCACGGTTCTTCCATACGGCTTCAAGGCATAATCATGACGGTTCGATGTTCTTTTGTAATTTCCGGGCTGCCCGAGGAATGGTCTAGCAATCACTCTTCCTAGCATGTACTCCTCACGTAAAGTAATCTCTCTGGCAATCTCACAGATTTGATACAGTTCTTCCAAAGGAATAACCTCTTCATGAGCCGCAATCTGAATCACGGAATCTGCAGAAGTATAGACAATGAGTGCACCTGTGTTCATATGCTCTTGTCCAAGCTCATCGAGAATAGCTGTACCACTAGCGGGTTTATTCCCAATCACCTTTCGTCCTGTTCTTTCTTCTAATTCATTAATTAATTCATAAGGAAACCCTTCAGGAAACACTTTGAAAGGAACATCAATTCGTAGGCCCATGATCTCCCAGTGACCTGTCATCGTATCCTTTCCATTAGAAGCTTCCTGCATTTTGGTCCAATAAGCTAAAGGGTGCTCTACGTTGGGAACTCCGGGTATTGGGTCAATATGACTTAACCCTAGCTTGGATAACGCAGGAACATGTAGCCCATTCATTTTTTCTGCAATATGCCGTAATGTATGTGATCCTGCATCCCCAAACTTGTCAGCATCTGGAGCTTCACCAATGCCTACAGAATCCATAACGATGACGAAAATCCGCTTAAACCGGGGTGTTTGTTTCATGTTAATACTCCTTGCATCAACTAGAATATGATACCGATAATCAAAGCTGATAAAACGCTTACAAGTGTGGCGCCAAATAACAGCTTTAATCCAAATCGTGCGACGATATTCCCTTGCTTTTCATTCAATCCCTTCACTGCACCCACAATGGTACCAATCGACCCAAAGTTAGCAAATGAGATTAGAAAAACGGAGACAATGGCTGTAGTACGGCCACTTAAACCTTCTTGAATCTTAACAAAGTCAAGCATAGCAACGAATTCATTCGCAACAAGCTTTGTCGCCATAATACTACCGGCCTCAACAGCTTCATGCCATGGCACACCGATAAGAAAGGCGATGGGTGCAAAGACGTAGCCTAACACTCCTTGGAACGAGATTCCGAATATGCCACTGAAGACTCCGTTAATTAAAGCAATGATTCCTACAAAACCAACTAACATTACCCCAACTACTATGGCTACTTTAAAGCCATCCATAATATATTCGCCCAGCATTTCAAAAAACGTTTGTTTTTCTTCTACCTGAACTTCAACAATATCTTCTTCAGGTGTAACTTCATACGGATTAATGATGGATGAAATGATAAATCCGCCAAATAGGTTTAATATCAATGCAGCTACTACATACCGAGGTTCTAGCATCGTCATATAGGAACCAACGATTGACATGGATACCGTAGACATTGCAGACGCACATAATGTATACAAGCGATGTTTTGGCAATAGTCCAAGCTGGTTTTTCACCGAAATAAATACTTCATTTTGTCCGACAATTGCGGCTGCAACTGCATTATAAGATTCCAATTTACCCATGCCATTTATTTTACTTAGCACCAAACCAATATACTTTATAATGAATGGCAGTATTTTGTAATGTTGCAAAATCCCTATCAATGCTGACATAAAAACAATGGGCATCAAAACATAAAGGAAAAATGTATGCGCCCCTTCATTTGCAATGCCGCCAAACACAAAGTCAGTACCTTCATTGGCGTATCCAAGTAATTTTGCAAAACTATCAGCAAACCCTTTAATCAAAAATTCTCCAATGCTCGTTTTTAGGATAATTAATCCCAAACCTATCTGAATAGCAATCATTACAATGATTGGACGATATTTAATCTTTTTCTTATTGTTACTTCCTAGCCATGCCAGTAATAGAACAATAACCAGACCAGCAATAGAAATTAGATAATGCATTTTTAGCCCTCCAAATTATCGGTTAATTTTCTTGGAATCCTCATATCGAAATGCATCTTTCCACATTAACCCTTGTTCCAAAATAATCGCTAACAGGCTCCCGCATATTAATCCATTATTTAAAATGGCTATCACGATCGGAGATAAATGGGCCGTAGCTGATGCAGGAATAAACATTAAACCTACACCCACTAAAAGGGAAAGCCCACTGACAATAAATGTTCGCTCTTCATGAATAACCTTTTTCAATTCCTTTAGCGCTAGTCCGACCATCTTCACAAAAATGACGAAGGTAACAGAATAGCCTATGGGAGCTGGAATCGCAGATATGAAATTCATCATAGGCGGAAACAAGGATATTGAGATCACTAAGCTGCAGCCTATTAAAAATGATCTGCGCTCCCTCATCCCTGTTTGCTCAACATATCCCGCCGCTCCCGAAATAGGGACTGAGCCGATCGCTCCTAAACCACCACTAATAAGATGCGTAATTCCAGAAGTAAACCCGGCGCGCAAATAACGACGATGATCCCCTTGCTTGGGTTTCATAACGGTCTCCATCAAACGGATGGATGCCACTGCATTGGTTATTAATAATAGGGTTAGTAAAAATGCAGTAGTAATTGTCCCGGCATCGAATCGGGGTTTTCCAAATGGGAATATTTCCGGCAGCTTAAATAGAGTATCCGCACGAGAAACCGCCGGCATACTACCGCAGATTATAAATAATAGGCAGCCTATCACTATACTGAAAATTATTGAAAACTGGCTGAGTAATACAAAGCGGCTGTTGCCTAACCAAAAGGTAATGCAGACCACAATCACACTAAGGATGAACACTTTAACATCTAACATGGTGTGGGATATGGTAATCCCCATCATCCCTTTCATAAAAGATCCGCTTAATTGAAAGATCAATAAAAGTAAATAAATAAAGGTGATGGTTGGAGTAAATAGACGAGCGATTTTATCCATTAGCTTAAATGCTGAAATTAGGATAAACAACACTCCGCTAATGATCATCGCTCCACTTAAAGCCTGTAAAGCGCCGTTGTTAGAGGAATAAAGTCCCCCCACTAAACTCGCGTAAATGGTAAAAATGCTCCACCATAACCCTGCCGGACCTTCATGAATAGGGAATTTATGACCCATCAGGCCTTGTAAAAATCCAGCTATTGCTAAAGTAATCATGGTGCTCTGAATGAGTCCGGAAGTCTCTATGGGTGTTAAGTTATATAAATCTGCGATAGCAATGGGTGCAGCAATTGCACCAGCGATCATAAAAATCATCCACTGCAATCCTGACAGTATTACCTTCATTTCTTTCTCACTCTCTTTTCTAACAACACTACACTCTTATCAATAAATCAGCCTTCAATGACTGTGTTAAGAGCTACTTCGACCATTTCATAAAAGGATTGTTCACTTTCTTTATGAGTTAGGTGTTCCTGTCTTAACAATTGACTGCCGACGGTCAAAATCGATAAAGCTTTTACACCATATTTAGCGGCTAAAGTGTATAGGGCGGTACTTTCCATTTCTACAGCTAATACACCGAAATCCATAAACTTGTGAAGCCGATCTAAATTTTCACGATAAAATTCATCAGAATTATAGATGTTACCAACAAACACATTGGCATTTTTAGCTTGTGCTTGTTGATATGCTTTCATTAGCAATGAGAAATCTGCCGTTGGTGCAAAATTACAGCCATGAAAGATCTTTTCCGTCATATTACTGTCTGAAGATACTGCTTGGGCTAATATAATATCGCGGATATTGATTTCTTCCTGCATCGCGCCACATGTACCAATGCGAATCAATTTCTTAACTTCATAATCGACGATCAATTCTGTCGCGTAGATACTCATCGATGGATTTCCCATCCCTGTCCCCTGAACCGACACAGGCACACCCTTGTATAATCCAGTGTATCCATACATCCCTCTTACTTCGTTATAACAATAAGCCTCCTCTAAAAAGTGTTCTGCCACAAACTTTGCACGCAAGGGATCTCCTGGGAGCAAAACGAGCTCTGCTATTTCTCCCTTATTTGCACCTAAATGCCTACTCATAGTTCTTCCTCCAACTTTTAATAGTAAACTGAGGTTTACCGAAATCGCTTTCCACTTGCCTTCAAGTAAAATCAGTTTCGAAACTAGATTGAGCATAAGGTTTTTTAACATTACAAACTAGACCAAAAACTTACGGAGCTTACGGAAAATAATTGGTCAAATTATAAAAGCAGTTCTTTACGAATGTTGTCTAAGTCTCTTTTAGAGGGGATCGTAGAAATAATAACAACAGGCACTGTCTTTAATGCAACCGGGATATTACTAATGACAAGATCGATATTATTTTGCTGCATGATCTCGTCGGTCAGGCCTTTCATTATGGAAGTATTAAGGATCAACTGATCCCCAATTTCTTTTTTTATCAAATCTGCTATGTAATGACGAATTGAAAATTCTTCCCCGATCACTAAAAAAGCCCTCTTACTTTTGTAACGTAAACTCGAGCGGACAATTAAGGTTAGCTTTGTTAAATGAAAGTGATTAAACAAAACAGAAGGGTAAGTTTTATTCCACGTTTGCATACAGGTTTGCAATTCTTGATAAATCTGCTGGCACTCCTTTTGAACATATGTTGTTAAATGACTTGTTGAAATCATCATCCATTCAGGAATGGCATTTTCGATTAATAGCTTGTCAAAGAACCCGTAAATCTCCAAAATAAACCGTTCTTGCATATGCAAGTTCGGGTATACCTTTGCTAATAACATTAGAAGCAGATTCCCCATTTGATATTCTTCTTTATCCTTATGTAATTCTACTTCTTTCATCGGAGTGATCTCTGACCCTTCATAATAATGATATTGGCTGAGACTAACCATGGATTGCATAAAGAATATTTCACTGTTTGGAAATTTAAGGGACAGCTTGTCCTCAAGACGTTTTGCAATAGTTTTCACTGGAAAATAAAACATCCCCTTTTCCCAAGGGTAAGCATTTTCGTCGATTTTCACACATTTTCCTTTAGCCACTCTTTCTATAACAATGGCCAACAAAAACGATAATCTCCTTTTGGAATTGATAAAATATACAATGTTATTCTCATTTTCTATATTTGTGATTAACTGATTAATATAAGCAAAATCAACATTCGCAAAGGGCCAGCCTGTAAACTCATACGCATCACAATATAACTTCCAATAAAAATATCGAATATTCATTTCATTCCCTTTGATCATGGGGGTAGAAAAACTAATGCGTAGCTTATAAGCTTTTAGATCATCATTATTTAATTGCACAATCAATTTCTTCAAAGACGAGGTACTCATAAACATGGCTTCGGAGAGCTCCTCCACAGACAGTCGCCCTACATTCGTAAACAAAAAATCCATCAGCCGATAAAAGATGGTTTGTCTGAACATAGAAGAAATCACTTCACTAATCGTACTTCGCCCATCACGTTGAAGAACTATTCCCTTTCCTCTAGAAACCTCAATGGTTACAGTAGATGGTAATTGCTTGCTGATTTCCTCCACCATCTTCCGGATGGTCTTATCAGAGATCCCTAAACTTTTTTCAATTTCCGCTAAGGTAAACCATCTATGTTCCGTATCAAGCAGCGTTAATAGTTGACTAGCTAAATTAAATCCCTTATCCATTTTTCTACACCCACTTCAATTTCGTTTTAATTTTTATAGTATAAACAAATTCGCAACCATAACCCTATTATTTTTCAATAAAAAAACCCGGGTTTTATTTACCCGAGTTTCACATCACATTATATTTGTGTTTTTTCTTCAATAGGGCTAATTGCTTTCAGCTGCATCGTTATGACGGCTGCAATAACGGCTTTGATGATGTCTCCCGGAAGAAAGGCCAACGCTCCGACAAGACCAGCCCAGATCGAAGTATTGGTTATCAATGCCATGACAGGGGCACCAATCAGACTCACTAGTAATACACCGAAGATTATGTTGATAGCTACCAGCTTCCAAGTTCGAACCTTCGGCCAGATTTTTTCGGAATACCAGCCAATAAGGCCGGCCGCAATTGGAAAGCTAAATATGTATCCTGCAGAAGGTCCAACTAGCACCGAGATTCCGCCGCGACCGCCGGTCAGTACAGGCAGCCCAATGGCTACTAGTATGATGAAAATAATTAGACTGAGAGCGCCCATCCGTTTCCCCAGAAAACATCCAGCCAACATGACGCCAAGTGTCTGGGCAGTGATCGGAACGGGGATGAAGCCGAGTGGGATGGGCGGTATCATCCCCAACACCGCGATAAGTGCTGCGAATAATGCAGCATAAATAAGTTCTTTTGTCTTCAAAAAAATGACCTCCATTGGATATCAATGATTGTATTCTGGTTAGTAAATACGTCCAGTAAGCTGAATTATAATGGAGATATTCTTTATTGTAAACCATAAAATATTATATGGTTTACAATAGAATAAAATACCATGCTTGAGTTTTTCCTATTGTTATATAGAATTAGAGTATTCAGTCGCAATCGTTGGATGTTAATCTATTCAATGGGTTTTGGTCGGAGAGTTATACTTTTGGAGGTTTAAGTTCATGACAGTAAAAGAACATATTCTTGCCTTACTCGACAGTAATAAGGGTGAATATTTTTCCGGCGAGGAAATAGCCGTTCAGTTATCCGTGACGCGCAGCGCGGTCTGGAAAGCCATAAAATCTTTACAGACAGACGGTTATTCCATACAAGCTGTAACCAATAAAGGATATTCCATGTCACCACAAACGGATATCTTATCAGCCAGTGCAATTTCAAAGTACCTGGATACTCGGGGGCAAAAGTTACGAGTTGAAGTCTTTAAGACCATATCTTCCACGAATGAAGCCGTAAAAAACCTTGCCTCAAATGGAGAAGCTGAAGGTAAGGTGATTCTTTCGGAAGAACAAACAGCTGGTCGCGGGCGAATGGGCCGGAAGTTCTTTTCTCCACCTGGAACGGGTATCTATATGAGCATCCTGCTGCGTCCCAAGCTGTCCGCAACAGACTCAGCTTTATTGACCACTTGCGCCGCAGTAGCTGTAGCCCTTTCTATCGAGAGCGTATCCAGTAAAGAAACGCAGATTAAATGGGTAAATGACGTTTTCATGGAAGGGAAAAAAGTGTGCGGGATTCTTACCGAAGCATCCGTGTCACTGGAAAACGGCTGGCTTGATTATGCTGTTCTCGGCATCGGTATCAATGTAGTCCTCCCTTCCGAAGGCTTTCCCACTGATCTTACCGAGATTGCAACAACTGTAATTTCCGAAAACAATCCTTATGGTGATCTCCGCAACCGTCTCGTTGCAGAAGTACTAAACAATTTCATGAGATATTATGAGCATTTAACGGACAGATTGTTTCTTTCCGAATACAAAAAAAGGTTAATTTCACTTGGAGAACCTGTGACCGTGATAAAGGATAATGAACAACGTAAAGCAACAGCCATTGATATCGATGACGATTGCCATCTGAAAGTCAGATATGAGAATGGTGACGAGGAGTATCTTTCAAGTGGAGAAGTCAGCATTAAAATTTAACTGGAGCTTCGCCTCCAAAGCAGCTATGTGCTGCCTCATGGCAGGCTGCGTCATCATACGAGCCAAAAAAACCTTGCTGATCCAAGGTTTTTTTAGATGAACTTAAAGTATCAACTTAAAGCTTAGGATTTTACTGTACTAAAGTATCTAAATCAGGCTGCAATTTGTTCCGCAGAACATACAGCATGATGGCCCCCACAAGGAACGCAACAGCATCCGAAATGACGAGCGACCAGACTACTCCGTGGAAACCGTTCATTCGATTAGCGATATACAATACTGGAATCAGAGTAATACCTTGAATAATTGACATAATAAAGGCGGCGGTTCCTTGTGCTGTCGCTTGGAAGATCCCTGTAAACAAAGCGGTCGTTCCTGAAATGAACAGGGATAAGAACGTTACATGAAGAATGTAGCTGCCCAGTTCAATTAATTGAGGGTCATTCGTAAATAAACCGATTAAGTGGTCTGAAATCAGATATACAATAATGCCGAACACGGCTGCTAATGCCACAGTCACTTTGATTGTAAAAGTAATGGTGTGCTTCATGCGTAATTTGTTAGCTGTAAAAGAGAAGGCAATCAGCGGCACGACTCCCTCACATAAGCCCATCAGGATAACCTCTGGAAATTGTAATAAACGTGATGAAATCCCGAAGGCCGCAATGGCCTGCTCCCCATATTCGACCAGAAAACGGTTAAAGATGAGTGACATTGCACCCATGAAGAGACTCATAACAAAGACTGGAACTCCAATTTTAAATACATTGCTGAGAATGTCTTTGGAAGCTTTGAACCATTTTACGGAGATGGTTAAGAATTGGCTCTTATATCCCATGTGGAAGGCGTAGAATGCACTTGCAACCAAGTTAGAAATGACTGTAGCAGATGCAACCCCGATCACGTCCCAATGGAAGACGAAAATGACTAGCGCATCGAGAATAATATTCACAACAACACTGAGAAGCATGCCGATCATCGAAGTGATCGCTGCCCCCTCCGAGCGCACGATATTCTCCAGCGTGAAGAATAGAACGACGAAAGGTGAACCAATAAGCATAATCGTGACATAGTCCTTCGTGAACCCGAAGGAGTCAGGCGTCGCTCCCAAGCCATGAACGATAGAATCGATCAACGGGATGCCGGCAGCCATCAAAATAAGACCGAGAGCTAAACTGCTGTAAAAGGCGAATGAAGACACATGCTTTACATCATCATATTTTTTCTCTCCCAGCAAACGGGAGATGAATGCACTGCTACCGATACCAATCAAGTTACCTAGCGCCATAATGGCGGCGAATAACGGTAAAGTTAGTGCGAGTGCGGTTAACATCGCAGTATTGCCCAGTGTACCAAGGAAATAGGCATTCAAAATGGAGTATATGACACTCATCGACATGCCTAGCATCATCGGTACTGCGAAGTGAGCTACGGCTTTTGCGACAGGTGCTTTTTCAAAGTAATGGAGGTTTTCTGCATCCATAAGGTTCACCACTATCTTTCTTTATTTTGTTTTTTGAAATTACTTAGAATTCTAACTATCGGTCCAATATGATCCGTGACGCAGCAACAAGCAAACCTGTACCCTAACGACGAGTTTTCAGATTTGGCGTACGAAATTTGACTATTCTTCAGTTTCACATTACGCTGCCTTTGCCGTTCATCTTTCTCTGGTGGAAAGGCAGCGCCTCAGCTACTGTTTGCTAAAAGACTTTAATTACTTATCGTCTGGGCCATGTGACTTGTCAGGTGACGAATTACTGTCATCGCTGGAAGGCCAGCCGAATCCGCGCATGTCACCACGCCCTTCTCCGCCAAATCCAGGGAACCTTCCGCTAAAGCGTTCGTCCCTAGAATTTCCCCACATTCTGTGCATTTGTCCGCGCATAGCCATCATTTTTTCAAATTCCTCTGTTCCCATACGCGCCTTGGCAGCTTCCATCCACATAGCCATCAAATCACGTTCTCCGTCCGATCCAAGTTCTTCCTCCAAAGCTGTAATGACGCGAGTTAGGTAATCCCCGAAAGCTATCTGCTCTTCTGGCGATAAGCGAGAAAATATGTTGCCGCTGTCTATCTCTTGTTTCTCTTCCTCTTGTCCTTTTTGCGTTAGGTAAATCAACATGATACGTTTGTCTGTTTCTGAGGGTTTACGGGTGATGTATTCTGCTTTCTCCAGTTTACCAAGCAATTCATTGAGGGATGATACACGGATGTCCAACATATAGGATAAGTCTTTGGTGCTGATACCGTCTTTCATCCGAAGAAACGCTAATATCCTCCCTTGCCCACGTGATGCGTCGGCCATAGGACCAACCGCGGCATGAGACTTCAAGTGTTGCCTTTGCAACAGCCATTGCAGTTTCGCGAGTTTTTCGTACAATTCAGTATTCATGTCCATAATGAATCCTCCATTAAGTTTTTACGGTACCTGTTTAACTTTATAACGGTACCTGTTGATTTGTATTATAACGGTACCTGTTAGATATGTCAAAATGTTTTTTTACAGGTACCGTTAATATGTTGTTTGACTGTTTATGGACGTGGCTTATAAGCTTGCAAACAAATACAAAACCCGCGCATTGCGCGGGTTATTTTAAAATTATATTGTGATCAGTTTTCATTTTATATATCTGCAAGCAATCCTTCAAACCACTTCAGAGCGGTTTGCTCGCCTATTCGATGTGCCTTGATATTCTACTTATCACCGGCAAGTGTAAGCCACTTGCGGTTATGATGTTCCTGTACTTCAACGGGGGTATCGAAGAAATCACTCAAAACATCTGACTGCAAGCAGTTTACTGTCTCGTCACCTTTGTAGATTTCACCGTTCTTTACCAGCAGCGTGTGCGTGAAGCATGGTGTTATCTCCTCGATATGATGGGTTACATACAGCAAGGTTGGTCCACCAGGTTGCTTTGTTATCTTCTCGATCATCTGCAGCAGCTGTTCACGTGCAAAAATATCTAGTCCCGTGCACGGCTCATCAAGGATTAGTAGATCTGGATTGGCCATTAGTGCGCGTGCAATGAGGACTTTCTGACGCTGTCCTTGCGACAAGGTATCATATGTACGACCAGCCAAAGAAGAGCAGTCTAGAAACTCCATTAACTCCTCGGCTTGCTTTTGATCCTCTTCATTCGTCTTATCATACAGACCAATCGTCGCGAATATTCCGCTTAGGACGATGTTCAGGGCAGTCTGATGGCCGTACAGCTTCTGCTGCAAGGAGGTGCTTACCCAACCGATTCGTTTGCGTAGCTCTCTCAAATCCACATCGCCAAAGCGATGGTCCAGCACTTCGACTTGTCCTGTTGTCGGCCAGATATAGCCGTTCACGACGTTTAGCATCGTCGTTTTTCCTGATCCATTCAGACCGACGATACACCAGTGTTGTCCCTGCTTCACTTCCCAATTCATATCGCGTAAGATCATTGTCGTATCACGTTGCCATGATACATTTTTGAGTGATATAATCATGCCCAATTTTCCCTCCTTAAACATGCTTCAATGAGTTCAATATTATCATGGTAAAGTCCTTCCCGTAAAAAAACATAAACGCAAGATTTTCTCGCCAGCGGTTCTACGGACAATTAATCTTTGATTCTCTGTTTGTTTCGGTATACTGTCGGAGGGATCCCGTTAAGCTGTTTAAAAATCTTACTGAAATGATATTCTTCGTAGTACCCGCATAATTTGGCGATTTCCTTAACTGGATAATCGGTAAAAACCAGATAACGACAAGCTTGCTGGTTCTGTAAGTGCATATGGTATTCCTTTGGCCCCATCCCCGTAAATTTCAGGAACATCTTCCGCAAGTAAGATGGCGAAATGCCGTATTTCTCCGCCAATTTCTCAATCCGGTGATGATCCTTATAGTCGTTCTCGAGAGTTTTCTTGATCTGTTCGAAGGCGGCGAAAGCTCCAGACTCCATCAGATTCCAGTCCGGTTGTACGGTCTGGTGCAGCATATGCAGTAGGATCTGCATTTTAGCCCGGGATACAGCTATGCCATCGGTTAGTCCGGGCAGCCAGTCCTGGTGAATCCCCCAGACCAGCTGGCTAATTTCCTCAGCTTGCTGTTGGTTATATTGGCTTAAGAAGGGAAGTCTCAGTTTTACGATTGGCTTGACTTCCTTCCATACCGCATCATAACCAAGCTCTGCACAATCGAAGAGCAACATCGTTATGCGAAGTGGAGCATCCATCTGCGAGCACATGGACAGTTTAAGGCCTGGTTTTAAATAGATTAGCATTCCAGCCTCTACTTTGTGCTCAACATTGGTCAGGAAAACCCCTTTACCTTCATGAATCCAGTACAAGCTGTGCACATTTACCATGTTACGGATGTCCTCCCAGCCGGGATAAGTAGCTTTGTCGAGTACAAAATGGATATGCACTGTGAGGTCATTCAGCTTGTAATCATTTTCTTCCAATTAATAATCCCCTCCTGCTGCTAAAAGAGCGATTTAAACAAGACGGTAACGTTTTTTTCTATTCAATGCTTAAACTCCAAATGTTACTATCCATATTATCAAGATGTCTGAAATTCACAATACATTACAGGAAATAAAGGAGGAACACACTTGTTAAGGACTTTTAGCGAGTATCAAATTCGGAGAACTGCGCTGTTGGATGGGCCTTGGGATTTCATGAAGGATCCGTTAAATACGGGTGTTCAAGAAAAATGGTTTGAGCGATTTCCACATTCTTGGCAGTCTCTTTATGTGCCCTCGTGCTGGAATAATGAACTGGGAATGTACGATTATGAAGGTGTCGGTTGGTATCGTAAAAAAATACAGACTGTGAATTCGCAGCATGTCAGACTCATCTTTCATGCCGTGCTGGGCCACGCCGACGTCTATTTGGACGGGCAGCACCTTGGGTATCACTATGGAGGATTTACACCTTTTGAATTTATTGTTCCTTCCTTAGGGGCAGGAGAACATGAGATTATCGTCCGGACGGACAGCACCTTGGACCGACTTACGATTCCTACGGAGCAGGTGGATTGGTTTCATTATGGGGGAATCATACGGTCGGTGGAGCTGCAATATTTGCCTGATATTTACATCGAACAGCTGAAGATTGATTATGCACTGCATGGATCAGATGCAGATGTTACTGTTCAGGTGCAGCTCCATTCCTTCCATAAGGAGCAGCATACTACCAAGATCACATTCTCCGAAAGCGGACATGAATTGCACTCGGAAGAAGTACAGATTGAGACTGGCCAGACCCTCAGTCATACGTTCAAGTTGCTTATGCCTGAAGTACGTTTGTGGAACGTAGGTCTTCCAGAACTGTATACCTTTCAACTGCGGACAGAGGAAGACGACAAGATTGAACGGATCGGTTTTCGCTATATTGAAACAAAGGATCATCGGATTCTAATTAACGGTTCACCCGTTTATCTTAAGGGTGTGAATAGACATGAAGAGCATCCTGAGTGGGGTTTCGCCTTCCCTCCGAAGCTGATGCACAAGGAGCTCAGTATCATTTTGGAGTTAGGTTGCAATTCCGTCCGGGGTTCTCATTATCCCCAAAGCCCATATTGGCTTGATCTACTCGATGAGCAAGGGATTGTATACTGGAGCGAAATTCCGATATGGGGAGCCTTTCTGCCGAACGAAACAGTAAGTGAGACGCTCTTCCAGGAGCGTGCACTGACTATGATTGAAGAAATGATCAGCTTGCATATGCATCACCCTAGTGTGATCTTTTGGTCCGTTCATAATGAGATTGATACCCGGACGCAAGAAGCATATGCTTTCACACAAGCTCTAGTCGGATTGGTGAAGAAACTCGACAGTACTAGGCTTGTCACCTACGCTAC
The DNA here is from genome assembly GCF_038593125.1 of Paenibacillus sp. FSL F4-0097. Lineage (NCBI taxonomy): Bacteria > Bacillati > Bacillota > Bacilli > Caryophanales > Paenibacillaceae > Paenibacillus > Paenibacillus sp. FSL F4-0097. The sequence continues at coordinate 3,536,797 of NZ_CP151965.1, read as the reverse complement.
GATGCATCCACTCGAAGATATTCTACTTCCTTTATTCGATGTTATCGGTATTAATAAATATTTTGGTTGGTACGAAGGCGATACAGCCAGCTTTAAAGACATGCTGGAACAGTTCCATGTGCGTGCGGAGCAGATGGGAGCCGGTGACAAGGTAGTGCTCATGACCGAATTCGGTGGTGCTGGACTATTTGGGGATGTGGGCTGGGAGCAGAGATTGTTCAGCGAGGATTATCAGGCAGATATTGTAACTGAAGCACTGGCGATCTTCAAAAATGATTCGAAAATTGGCGGGACTTACATCTGGCAGTTTGCAGACATCCGCGGCGATCTGAAGAGCAGCAGCAAGAACTTTCGCGACCGTGCCCGCGGCTTCAACAACAAGGGTCTGGTTAATGAATACCGCAAACCTAAACAATCCTTCCGTGAAGTGCGCCGTATCTATCAATCTTGGACAGATTAATATCCACATTGACTAAGAAGCCCATCGTCAACATGGGTTTTTTTAGTGTCTGCATTCTTAGTTCCTTACAGCTGGTGTCGGACGCGATATTTATATAGTTAAGCTGGGCGTATTAAGTCGGTTCTATTCTTCGCGTACTCGGGTAGCAGTAAGTTGATTGTCTATTTTCGGCATTCGATACAAGTGCTTGTCCTCTTACACTGCAGATAGATAAAGGAGTTTTAATCTAGAGTGATCAGTATGGTATGAATAATACTTGTTAATTTCCCATGATCCGTTGCCGTTTTTACCATTGTACGTAGTCCTAACCAGGCATTCATTAAATAATGGGAAATAGCCTCGGGCTCCAGTGAAATTCTAAGTTCACCTCTTTGCTGGCCAGTCTGAACGAGGTCATATAACAACTTCTCCGTTTTTGAATAGCTATTCTCAACAAAGGATGCAACCTCCGGATCCAGTACTCCCAACTCCACACCCGAATTAACTATGAAACATCCTTGAGGTTCTCCTTCGCTCCTCATCGAAGATTCTAGAAATTGTCGAATGATCTCCTTTACGGGTTCTTGTTTCTCAACCAAGAATCTCATTTTTTTGTTTTGAGTAGATTCGTACCGTTGGAGTGCCGTCAAATATAAGGCGTGCTTATCACCAAATGTATCATAGATACTTCTTCTGTGAATTCCCATACAGTCTACCAAATCTTGCATTGAAGTTTTCTCGTAACCTTGCATCCAAAATAGTTGTATCGCTTTATCTAGTACTTCATTAATTTCAAATTCTTTGCTTCTTGCCATTGTAATCACCTCAAGCAATCATTATACATTTAAGTAAACGATCCGCAAACTAATATATAAAACGTAAATAAAATCAAGCAAGATGCTTGATTTTATTCATAACATGATAACTTAACTGATGCTTACCGAAGAATTCTTACTTTGTCTGCTTATAAACAATCCAGAGTCCAATCTTTTTCCAGCGTTTGCAAAAAAGTTGTACCCCACGTTTAAGAATATGGAAGCCAGTTCTTTTTGCTCCAGTTTCTTCAACGATCGTTTTAGTGACTAATATCTAATTCGATTTAAAACTCAGATATAATTGGATAGATTTGATCTCTCAGATTGAAGTCATAGTTCTGGTCAACAATTCCTATCATATCATTGCTATCATAAAGCTCTACCATGAAACTCGCCATTTGTTTGGCAGTGTGGTATTTAGGCATGTTTGCTTTGTAATCAAATTCTTCAGCATCTATAGATTTCTTCACAAATTCCGTTTCAGTTATTGCTGGTGCTAAAACCTTTGCTTTTAATTTCGCGCCTTTAAGCTCTAGTTCCTTTGCAAGCCCTTCGGTGAAGGCACTAACATAATATTTAGATGCAGAATAAGCAACGCTCCCAACAGCAATGGCATATCCGAGTGCGGATGATACGTTAATTAACTGAGTTCCTTCTACATCAGCATAATCTCGCACAAATAGTGTAGAAAGGATCGTCAAGGATTCGATGTTAACACGTAACATAATTTCAACTTTATCTAAATTCTGTTCTACCACAAAAGAAGCTTCACCAAGTCCTGCATTATTAATCCAGGTTTCTATTTGGTATTCCTTCAAAGTGTTATACAGTGTGTAAGCCTGCTCTGTAATAGACAGATCATTTGAAATAATAATAACATTTACATTAGGATCAATATTCTGAATTGTTGATTTAAGTTCTTCTAATTTATCTAATCTTCTAGCTACCAAAATTAAATTTTTACCGCGTGCAGCAAACGCTAATGCTGTTTCATACCCAATTCCTGAGCTTGCTCCTGTAATCACTGTATATTTCATATTATTCTCTCCCTTTTAAGTTTTTTGATCATTTAACAACATTTCAATAGAGTTTTGTTCACGATTAGACTTGTATCTCATTCATCCCTCCCTTAATAAATTTCTTCAAAATATTCAAGAATGATCATTCTAGTTAAGGCGAAAAACTACACTATTAACTCTAATTTGCATCAGTATATCAATTCTAGAATGATCAGTAAAGAATTTTTTGACAACAATTGAGGCCCCTCCTTAAAATCTGATCATAACTTTCCCTTTAGGATGACCTTCAGCAACAAAATTCAGTGCTTCGTTAATATCTTCTATATGGAATTCTGTAGGGTCCACTGCTGGTACAATTCCATTATCTTCAATAATCTTCGTAATTTTCTTTAATTGTTCGCCATCACTGCGAACAAAAATGAAATGATATTGAATCTTCTTTTTCTTCGCTTTATGATCATACTTAGCCCCGGCGATGGTGAAGAGCTTTTGTTTCCAGCCAGAGAAGCCCAGATCTTCTGCAAAACGTTTGTTAGGACCAGTCCGCAGAGAAAGAAGGCGGCCTCCTGCTTTAATAATTGAAAGCTCATGATCAAATTCGCTGGGTCCCAAGGTATCCATCACATAATCTACATCACTAAGCTGTTCCCAATAGTTCGTAGTCGTATAATCAATATATTGGTCTGCACCAGCGGCCATTGTCCGTTCACGTGCTTCTGGATTTCCACTGATGATGACCTTGAGCCCCATGCTTTTGGCGATAGGAATGGCCATTTGGCCAAACGAACCAGACCCTCCAGGGATAAACACGCTTTCGCCAGCTTTAGCATTTAATTCTTCATTTAATCCTTGATAGGCTGTCAATCCTGTTAATGGCGCAGCTGCACCAGTCACAAAATTCAGATTGGCGGGTAAGTACCCGATGGCATCTGCATTAATTGCCGCGTATTCCGCAAAGGCACCGATTTTTTGTAGTGGCAGACGTGAATAAATTGCATCGCCAACTTTGAAACCTTGCACCTTCTTACCCACTTTTTCAATAACACCCGTCAGCTCGTTACCAAGTACTAATGGGAATTCATAATCCTGAATCAGCTTTACACTTCCGGTACCAATGAGCAATTCTAAATGATTAACTGCTGCTGCTTTCACCTGGACCAAGACTTCGTTATCACTTATTTCTGGGATTGGAATATCGTTCACTTTTACTATGAACTTTTTTGAATATTTGGTGATCTGTGCTGCTTTCATAATTAATGACCTCCTATGCATTGAAAAAGTAACATTTATTTGTTTTTGTAACTTGTGCAATAAGCATAAAACTATAAGTTACAAATGTCAACAATTGTTACTGGATATTTTATATGTTAAAATACTCGCAAGTGTATAAACGATAAAAAGGAATTTATTGAAGAAAGAAGGGTTGGCAGTACGGTGGCTAAAATCACTCAAGAGCTTGTTATTGAAACAGCTGAGGCATTAATTAAACGCACGGAAAAATCCGAAGTGACACTCTCACAAATTGCGGATGAATTAAGTATCACCCATGCAGCGCTCTATAAGCACTTTAAAAATAAGCAAGAGCTCTGGGCAGCCGTATCTAAGAGCTGGTTCAACCGGATGATTTCAGAACAAATTAAATTAGATATGACTAATTTAACTAAACCGCAAGAATTGCTTCACGATTGGCTATGGGCATTTGTTAACGCAAAAAAACGCGCTTATAACGAGAATCCCAAGATGTTTGCCTTGAATACTCAATACGTGGATAGCAATCCACTGGTATTACGCAATGTTCTCTGGGATTCCTACCAAATCATTGACGGCCTCATGGACTATCACGATCCCCACTTGGAACGGGCTGAGGCGATTCTCTCTGCGTTTGCAGTATTTAGCCTCCCATCCTTCAAAGAATCCTGGAATTTACCTGACTACCAAGACAGGTTTGAACGCATCTGGAGTTTAATTAATAAGGGTCTTTGAATTCAAATCCCTTAGTTTTAAAAAAATTATTCTTCAATCATAAACATGGTCCAGAAGCTTCTGTCTTCTGAAGTACTGTAGTTGTTCTCCCACTTTTGTCCGGTTCCGCCAATTTTCGTAAACTCGGAGTAAAATTATCATTGCGAAGTCCTGCTTCGGTGGAATACGCGGAACTCCTCACTGAGCATGCCAACATGTGCGGGTTACGGACGACTCTGGAACCTGTGGCTGGTGAATGGCAAATTCAAGTGCGATTATCTTTAAATCTCTCCTAAAAATGGTTTGCTAAAAAAATGTAAAGCCGGTTATTCAGGATCATCCTGAAACCGGCTTTTTATTTAGAACAAATTAAAGGTATAAATTCTTTGCCGAGTCTGTTAATGCAGTCCTCAGTTCTAAGTTCTAATCATAAAAATGGCCCCTATAGTTCCCTTTAACTCTAAAAAGTTTAGCTTTTTTCTCGGCTTCTATTCCGCAAGCCTGTAAGTCCAAGCAACCCTAAGAGACCCAACCAGCTCCAATTAGTGCCTCGATTCTCATCCCCGACTGCCTGTGCTCGGTAATTTCCATTCTCGACCGCTGTTGAATTATGATTACCCGTTGCATTAACATTCCTTGCATTCAGGTTATCATTTGTTTGATTAGCCGAGTAATGTGTTTGTATCCCTAGGTTTGCTTCATCTTGGTTCGCAAATGCTGGAATACTTAAAAGTAAACTAAGACATGCAACTGATGCAAAAGTAGCAATCTTCTTCATTTTTTTCCCTCCAGAACAATATTGGGCAGGCAGCACCCATTGCTATTTTCCCCTATTTAATCCTTCCTATCCGAGAATTTTGAGGAATAGCTTTGCTTCTGATTGTTCTTCCCTCCTGTCTTTCCCTCGCTTGGAGTAACAGCGAATAAGGATAGCAGTCACGTTCCGCCCCTACGGCTGCTATATAAAGAAGTGATCGTGCCTCGATTTCTTTTTCAATTCTTTCAAGGGTGCAAACCATAACAATGTACCTAAATAAGCGCCGAGGACAGGGCTTAACATTTTACCAAAGGTGTTGGAAGCAATGACTCCCATTCCATCCCTGCCTCGATGGAGATACACTCGACTCTCTCCAGTGATAACCAACTTCATTGAATGCAAAGGCAATTATACTTGCAAGCGGTCCGTTAGAACGATTACTGATAAGTCCTCTCTAAAATAGTATCTGCCATCGTCCATGGAAGTATCTATCCAATCATCACGATGAAAAACATTTGATTCCTCCACAACTCGTGTTCAATTTTATCGTTCCTTATTTTCACATTTATCCTATTATGAGAAAATTAGTGCTATTTATTCTTAAACTTGCACGGATGCCGAAGCCTCAAATTGACATACCTATTTTATGTGAAAAGCTGCAATTTTCTTGTTGTTGTGGGCATGCTAATGTTTGTTCAAATCCAACAATAAAGGAGACTATTTATGACAGGGATTCTAGGCGGTAACCCCAAAGAAGAACCGATGCATTATGGAGAGATTTTTACGGTTTGGCAAGCCTCAATGGTCGCAAAGGGAGCCCTCTCTTGTTACAGAGCTTATATGTACCACGCGGGCGACAATGACCTGAAAAAAATATTAGGAGCTTTAATTGATCAAGCGGAGCTTGAAATCAGTGAGTGTGATACACTGCTCTCAGAGCAAGGTATTGCATCTGCACCAGTAATGCCAAATCGGCCCGATGCTAAACTTGAAGATATTCCTGTAGGGGCACGTTTCACAGATCCTGAAATTGCAGCCAAACTTGCAGCTGATAATGCTGTTGGACTTGTGGCATGTAGTCAGGCAATGGGACAATCGATCAGAGAAGATATAGGGGCTTTGTTTGCTAAATATCACCTTACCAAAGCAGCAATCGGCCTTAAAATTCTACATTTGACTAAGAAAAAGGGCTGGTTGATTCCTCCACCTCTTCTTGTTAAAAGACCTGAATCCGTGAAGGCGTAATTCTACTCACTCTTTAGTTTCTTATAAAAGAAGGCCCGCGATCTTCCGCAGGCCTTTTTTTGGTTGTCCTACCACTGCCTTTATCAGAATAAGCTAACTATATAAAGGAGGAGGACAACATTAACGTATTTATAGGTTATATGATTATAGGATTATCCCTCTCGGCACCTCTCGGACCCATTAATGCAGCACAGCTGGACAAGGGACTCCGCGGAGGATTTATGCCTGCCTGGATAGTCGGTTTAGGGGCGGTTAGTGCCGATATCATCTACATGCTGCTTGTTTATTTTGGCCTCATTCATCTGCTGGATGCTCCGTTTGTTAAAGTGTTTTTATGGTTGTTCGGATTCTTTGTCCTCGTCTATTCAGGTGTAGACAGCATTAAAAATACAGGTGACATTTCAGCTGACGGGCTGAGGGGCAACGATACCTCACTATCCAAATCTTATCTGTCGGGATTTCTCATGTCCTTGTTCAATCCCCTCTCGATCCTTTTTTGGTTGGGTATTTACGGCTCAATATTAGCCAAGGCGGTCAGCGAGTATCCGATGCAGCAATTATTGATCTATAGCGGAGCAATCGTACTAGGGATTCTTTTCTGGGATGTAACCATGGCTGCCGCCTCCAGCCTCTTTCGTAAATTTCTAACCGTTCGGGTATTGAAGGCGATCTCCGTTCTGTCAGGTCTGTCGCTGATTGGATTTGGTTTTTATTTTGGTGTACAGGCTGCCCGACTTCTCTTTTTTCATTAAACCTTGTTTTTTCGCATCCTGATGCCCTTAATCCGAAATTCAGGACCGCCCGGTAAAGAATGATATTCATGGGTCTGTTCGTCCGCCCCATGCCCCATAACATAACTGTCCTTCTTATTACGGATGTGTTGAACGATCCAATCACTCAAGGCAATCAGCGAAACAATTAGCAGGCTGATGTAGAAGCCTGGACGACTGAGCGCATGAAATAGCGTACCTGCTACAGCAGTAGCGATCAGCACTAAGCCTAGCCAGCGTTTCACCCCGTTTAGAAGACTGGGCTTAAGCAGCTTGCGGGAGGAGAGCAATATAAAGGACCAGTTATAGAGGATCATCAGTCCGGCAGCTGTTGTAATGTATTCGTATACTTTTCCTGGCAACCACAATGACATCATAATGGCACCCCCTAAACCTCCAGCTATTAAACAAAGGGCAAAAAACGGATATTTATCCTTCCATTTCTTCGAAAAAACCTTGGGTGCATCCCCTTCCTGTGAAAGAGTGATCATCATCGAGGTAATGGCATAAAGCGAAGCTGTCATCGTGGAGAACCCAGCTATGATCAACACCCCGTTAAACAAATGCGGTATAAAGGTCAGATGGTCGCTGCTGAGCGCGAGCACAAAAGGACTTTCTTTTGGATTAAAAGCACTAAGCGGCACCATGATTACTGCAAGCCCGATTGAGAGAACGTATACTGTAGCCAGTCCCAGCAACATCACCTTTCCTGCTTTTGGAGCTTCCTCAGGTTTCTTTAGCCTGTAGGACATAATTCCCAGCACCTCAATGCCACCATAGGCATAAAAAGCAAAAATAAAGGCAGACCACAACCCAATACCTCCAGATGGAAACAACGCTTTAAACCCAAGTGGAACTTTCGGTGAGAACTTAGAACCGCCGATCCAACCCGTCAGAAGTACGGCAGCAATAACAAGGAACATTAGTATAGCCGCCACTTTAATGATGGCCAGTATATTTTCAACCCTGTCAAAGCCCTTATTACCAAAAAACACAATCAATAGGCTCACGGCAGCAAAGCTGGCAGCAAATACCCACATCGGTACGGCCGGGAACCAAAAACGCGAGAATATGGACAATGCTGTGAGCTGACTTCCCATAATCAACAGTTCCGAAAACCAATATACCCAGCCGCTCCCGAACCCTGCCCAATTTCCAAATGCTTTTTTTGCATAGGATCGAAATGAACCCTGCTCCGGATCTTCCGCTGTCATCTGAGCCAGTGCATCAAATACGACATATGTTCCAATAGCAGCTAAAATGTAGGCTAGCAGTACTGCTGGCCCTCCCATGGAAATTGCTAGACCTGAGCCAAGAAAGTACCCGGTTCCTATAGTGCCTGCTATGCCTAACAAGCTTAGTTGCCACCATTTCAGTTTATCGTCTTCTTCAGTTTTACTGGAAGGTTGCTTCATGAATTCCGTCCTCATCCTGATTAGAATTTGAGATGTCTCTCATCTCTAGAATTCCCTTCAGGCGGGTACGTTATTTACAGGAATCATAATAAATAAGCTTCCCGACCAGAAAGGCTGACAGGCTTATAGTTATTCATACCGGGTAGTATGCAATAAAGAAGAAAAGACTGGTTAATCAGTATGGCTTTTTTGTGGTAGGAATCGTTGTATCGATTCGCATGTTTACGGAAGTTTCTTGTTCTGTGATCTGTGGAATGGCAATCGTAACTACATCTAAACCGCAGTATAAATGATATCTTTCCGTACAAATGGTACTATTGGGTATGGACTTACTCTATAGTAAAGGATAATTTACTCATGATTAGAAAAAATCTAACGAATTTTTATACTGGTGAATTTGCTAAGCTATTCGGAATCAAAAAAGATACATTGTTCTACTATGACAAAATAAAGCTATTTCAACCAGCAGGAATAAGCGATAACGGATATCGATATTACACTTTACAGCAGCTCGATACCTTTTGGGCTATACAATCACTCCGATCGTTGAACTTTCCTATTAAAGATCTGAAGAGCTATTTCAGTTCACCTTCCTCGGAGAAATTGACCAAGCTTGCTGAAGAACAACTCATAAAGGTGGAAGAAGAAATTAAAAAGCTACAAGAAATTTATTGGTTCCTTTCGAAGTTGACATCCATATCAGAAGAATTAATAAATACCACACTAGGTGAAGTTACAATCGTTGAATTACCGGAGGAACACGTGATATATAGTGCCCCGAATCCACGTACCGGTGATACCTCTAACGAAGAATGGAATTACGATTATGAAGTTTTTTTAGAGCAAACAGGAATGAAAGGTCCAGCTTTCATTGGTTCTGTGACTAGCAAAGAGGATATCTTGCATGGTCGGTTTAACCGAGTTGAACGTTTGTTTGTTCACACTGAAACTCCGAATGCCGAATTAAAATCCGCAGGTCTTTATGCCATTCTTTATCATAAAGGCAGCTATGAGAGCATAACGGAAGTTTATCCGTTCCTGTTAAATGAAATTAGGGATAGAGGGTTTCATGTATCCGGTAATGCTTATGAAGAATATTTGGTCAATGCATTGTCAACCAATAGAGAAGAAGACTTTGTCACGAAAATCAGTCTTGCTATAAAGTAGAAAATTTAATTTATAGCTTAGCGTCGTGTGACGAGTTGCTGCAACTCGGTAGCCCAGAGCTCCTTGCGGATTCGGTTGAGCCACGATGTAGAACTCGCGGTATACTTCCTGAGGCCGATACCCCTCTCTACTAATCCAACGTCGGAGATTATTCCAGGTGGCAGCAGTGCTTTCTGAGCCACGGTGGACCGTCGTTACAGCCGCTTCAACACCAGAGAGTACTACGACCTCGAATCCGTCTCCGGAGACAACCTCTGGTCCGACAGGAAATGCGGCAGTCACAATTAACCCGTTACCGTCCACGTCTTCCTCAAAGGTGGCTAGCGATACCGCACCAACAATCACACCTGCCTGGGTAAGGCTGAGGTAGAGCTGATTAAACATTGGACCAATGATAGGGTTGATGTGATTAAAGCTCTTCGCTTTTGCCATGATGCGGGCGACGCGCAGAGCCGGCAGCGATTTGATCTCTGGTTTGTGTGCAGCGAACTTAGGTTTTTCTTCAGACACTGCTGATCCTTCAACACTTTTTTCTTCTGTGTCTTCTTCTATATAATTATTCATGAGGTACTGCGTTGCCGCTAAGGCATGGGTGCGAACCAGATGCAGCAATTCCTTGATCGATACCGACTCATTGGCCGCGCTGCAATTGCTTCCGTCCGGACCATACCAGAAAGCAGGCGTACCACGATAACGCCAGTACCGACAATCGGAAATTGCAACATCAGGAACCAGCACCGGTTTTTTCCACCCCAAATCTTCTACCGTCTCCTGCAAGATCCTAGCCATCTCACTGTCTGGATCCGATACATCCGCCGAATCGACCCCTTCCAATTTGATTTCTGCTTCGGGATAGCGAGCAACAATATCTCTGGCTTTCGAGAAAATCGTATACGGATCAGCTCTGACTGGAAGAACAACGGATACCGAGAATATACAATCAGGTGAAATGACACTAGGTGAATTGCCGCCCTCGATCGTACCAACATTAACCGTGATTAATGGCAGAATCTCAGCCGCACCTTCTCCTCTGGACTCGTTGTACTGTTCACGCCGCTGCGGATTAGAGAGTATATCCGTAATCGAGGAGGGAACGTCTACCTCGATACCTTCCAACTCGTCAAGGTCGCGGATGATATCGGTGGCGATATGGATCGAGCTTTTGCTTTCGTTAGGATACCCGGATATAGCTCCCCGTGTCGCCACTCGTACAGAAAACTGCATGTAACCCTTCGAGGCGAACGAAATCGCATCCGTTCCAGAGGGTTCGGCGCTGAGGACGCAGTCGGCTTCCATTTCGCTTTCGATCTGCTCGAACATAAAGCCGGTGCCCCGTCCATATCCAGTCTCTTCATCGGAGACGATGGTAAGCGATAGTTTGCCCTTCAGTTGATCGAGTAATTGTGATAGATACGTGTAGGCGAAAAGCATCGCCGTTACGCCTGCCTTCATATCTGACGTCCCGCGTCCCCATACCCGACCGTTCACAATCTTTCCGCTCCATGGATCGTCAGTCCACCCGGGTTCATCTCCAGCAGGCAGTACATCGAGATGTCCGTTGAACATCAGATGCCTACCCTCGCTTGGCATTTGCACCGAAGAAATGATATTTGGCATGGTATCTTTGGCGTTGACTTGCCTGTACGGAAGTCCTTCGATGTCGAGGTAACTCTGAACCATCGCCATTGCCTCACGCGTATCACCTGGAGGGCTAGGGGTTTCACATTTAACTAGACTTGAGAAGAACTGAACAATCTTCTCCTCATCACGTTCGACCCAATTCATTATTATCTCGCTAATTTGTTTTAACTGATTCTTTTGCTTCAATTGTTGATCCATATCCTTGTCTCCTTTGAGTGATTGATGATTTGCAGGCTTACATAGGTCATCTGTCCTGACAAAGGGTATCATAAGGTATGGAGTTACTCCATAGTAAAGAGGGGGTTTTTCTTTTGTTTTGGAATAGCTGAGTAACTCCTAAATCCAAACCGTATCCAGCAGCTCGTCCACTGCTTGAATTCTGGTCACAGATGGTGTTTGTATTAAATTCCCTCTGACCATAACCATAGCTACATCAGACAAAGCTTTTATGTTCTCCAATGGGTTTTGCTCCATCATGATTAAATCCGCATATTTGCCCACATCTATAGAACCTGTCAGGTGATCGATTCCCAAAATATCTGCATTTGATTTGGTTACTAGTTCAATAACCTCACATGCGTTCAGCTTTGTTTGTCGCATGAAATGATCAAGCTCACGCCAAAGATCATAGTGGGTTACATAGGACATAGCAGCGTCCGTTCCCACACCGATTTTGATATCATGTTCTATAGCCTGCTGTAGCCCTGTTAACATAGAGTCATACACAAGCCGGGCATTTTCCTTAATGGTTGTATTCAACTTTGTCAGGATCGGATCTAATTTCGCACTGGGATAAGCTGCTTGTAAAGTAGGAATCACAGCGGTGTAGCCCTTTAAGGCTCTGGGATTATTTTTGTACAGCCTGATCATATCCTCATCCATCTCCGCGCCGTGTTCAATAGTATCCACTCCACCCTTTAACGCAACTCTTACACCTTCGGTACTTTCTGCATGTGCCGCCACACACATCCCAATTTTATGAGCTTCCTCGCAAATGGCAGCCACCTCTTCTTCCGTCATTTGCAAGCGGCCTGCTTCTCCGATCCTTTTGGCATCGGTGACCCCGCCAGTTACACATATTTTGATTAGGTCCACTCCGTTTTTTACATTGATTCTTACATTTCTTCTCCCTTCACATGGTGAATCACCGACCAAAGCCAAATAAGGTGCACCGTGGCCATCCGTTACGCTCAGGAAATACCCAGATACCAAAAGATTAGGTCCAATAGATTGATTTGCCTTAATCTCATCCCTCAACTGAACATCAGTATAAAAAAATTCACCTACGCTACGCATCGTTGTTACTCCGGAATGCAGTGCGGTTAGGGCATTTTTTTTCATCCGTCTCTTCAACATGTTTCTGCCCAGTCTCGTATCCAAAATATGATGAAACGCAAAATTCAGCAGCCCTTCACTGGCAGATAGCGTAAATGGCTTCCCATCGGCAAAAAGATGAACATGCGCGTTGATGAGACCGGGCATCACATATTTCCCCGAACAATCGATCGTTTGGAAATGGGTGGGGACAGTTACAGCGCTTGCTTTCCCGATCTCCTGAATCAAGCCGTTTTCATCAATCAAAATCGTCATATGGGAATCAGTCCCTTTTTTCGCATCTCCATAAATAACATTACAGTCCATAAACGCATAACCTGTCTTCATCGTAACTTCCCCCGTTCTTGATTACACCGCCCAAAAATGAATAATTAATTCATTATTGGATTAAAAAAATAGGGACCCTCGTAGATGCTAAATGTGCATATCCACTTGGTTGTCCCTCATTGCTGCGTTGCGCCCCAGTTTTACCCCACACCTAAATTCGGCGCATTGATGTTATTCGTTTAAGCTTTTTAGTCCATGCAGCCAGTATAAGCTTAATGCCTCAAAAATCCTTCTCCGGCTATCGGCGCTCATCTCGTGCTTTAATAAATCCAGAATCATATTGATGACATTGTTCGCGATGATCTTCAGCAGAATCATATTTTCTTCGGTTCCGATTTCGTATCTTTTATAATGATCTTTTATATAGGGTCTTTTAGTTTCGATCATCAGATCGATCAGCTCGTTTTTGGCATTGCTATATACGGTCCCTTTATTCTTTTCAAAAATAATGACAATCTGCCTGCTGTACTGGGTTAATATATTTATTTGCTCTTGAACGATAGCTGATTTTTTCTCATTATTAACATCATCAAAAAAAGTCTGGTTATCGATACGAATATTTTCCACTAGCACATTCTTCAAATAGTCCACTAAAGACGGGGGAACAACCGAATAGAACAAATCTTTTTTATTTTTAAAATAAGTATAAATATTGCCAACAGAAATTTGAATTTCATCGGCAATATCATTCATTTTGGCATCAGAGAAGCCTTTTCGGAAAAATACCTTTAAAGCGGCGGATTCAATTTCCTGTTTTACTTCTTCTTTTTTAGACTGCATATTGCCCCTCACCTTTAATAATGAATTAATGATTCACTATTAAAAATAATTCAAAAGATTCGATTTGTCAAACTACATTCGTGATTCAACCATTACAATATTTCGATATAGCCTTCTGTACCATGCACACGAATTCGTTGCCCATCTTTTATCAATTTGGTAGCATTCTCCACTCCGACAACTGCTGGTAAGCCATATTCACGCGCAATAACTGCCCCATGGGTCATTAGTCCACCAACTTCAGTAACTAGACCTTTTACAGATACAAACAATGGAGTCCAGCTAGGGTCAGTAAATAAGGTAACTAATATATCACCATCTTCTAGATCAGCATCCTCCATGTTTAAGATGACACGCGCTCGTCCCTCTATAACACCGGAAGAAACCGCTAGACCTACAATAGCTTCTGTTGGGAGGTTTTCTCGGTTGTACTTACCCGCAATAATTTCACCATCAGACGTGAGAACACGTGGTGGAGTTAGTTTTTCATATAATTTGTACTCTTCTTTTCGTTTGCTGATGATCTGGTAATCCAGTTTGCATCTACTTACGACTTCGCGAAGTTCTTCAAACGTTAAATAGTATATATCTTCTTTTTCAGGAATAACTCCTGCTTGTACGAGTTGTTCGGCTTCTTTTAATAAAGCTTGCTTATAAACGAAGTAGCGATTAACCATACCGTATTTGGGGTATTCCCTAAACCCGCTGAAATTCCGGATGAGATCAATCATTCGTTTTGTTTCTTTAGCTTTTTGTTCACCATCGGGTAATTGCTTCAATCGATCTAATAGCTCTTGTTCTTTTTTCAAAGCTTCCTGTCGACCTTGCTCAAATTTCCGATGGCCAGCATTAGGTTCAAAGTTTTTGATATTACTAAGAATCATGGGGACAAGTGTAGTTGGTTTTTCGCTCCAACGAGTTCTTGTAAGATCGATTTCTCCGGTACATCGCATTCCGTATTTACTGAGATAGTCATAGAAAGCCTCTTGGGTTTCCTGCCCACCCTCAAAACTAACCAGTTCATCTAAGAAATTATCGTCTTTAACCTGCTGTAAATAATCAATGACTTCCGGATAAGGTCGAATCACATCAGCGAGATTGAGTAACGCCAGACCCATTTCCGAAGTAATATTGCCCTGTACAGATTGAGAAAGCGTATCTGCTACGTTTTTTTCACCTAACCATTCGTTTATTTTTTCATTGATCCATGCTGAAGCATCCATAGCCGCCATAATCACACGCATACTTTGTGGGTTGAATAGAATCTTCTTTAATTGCTGCATATCTTCCAGAATAAAATCAAACAACTCCGCCCCTGATTTGGTTTGAATGTTTTGTTGCAACTCTTCTATTGATGCTTGGTTGCTCTTAATGAGGTCAGAAACGATTGTCGGATCATTTTCGAGTTGTACTTGAGAATCACTAGGTGGCAGGCTTGTATTGCTTTTACTCGGAGTAGAAGCTTTTTCATTATCTGCCGAAAATTTTATAAAATCTTCTCGCTCTGCGATGGTTATGAGTGCGTCTTTTATGAGGGGATCAGATTTACCTAAGGCTTCTATGATCATTTCTCTGCTGCCAGGTGAAGCAAGACTTGATGTGACATCAACAAACAATCTTCCGCCAGCTGTACGCATAGGTGCAGGAGTCGTTAACAGGTAAAAAGCCAATCCCAGCGGTTTCATGGGATCTGTCATCATTTGTTGATGACCAACAGATACATAAACGTGGTTTTCTTGATCATTCGCTTCAGGGATGGGGAATAAAGTTGTGATTGGCCGACTCTGGACGATATAAAATGTATCCTCGTCCAAACACCATTCGATATCTTGTGGGCAACCAAAATAGGCTTCAATCTGTCTGCCTATCCTTGCTATTTTTAAAATTTGTTGTTCAGTAAGTGTTTGAGTCTTTTGCTGTTCGAGGTCGATCTGCCGGGTCTCTGTTCCGCCTTCTTTTAGTCCGTAGATAGCCAATTTTTTGGTTGCTATTCTCTTATCGACAATTTTCTCTTGCTGTACTTTGTAACAATCGGCAGATACCAAGCCAGAGACCAGTGCTTCGCCAAGTCCAAAACTAGCATCGATGGATAGCAGTTTCCGGTTAGAAGTAATCGGATCAGCGGTAAATAAAATCCCTGAAGCCTGTGGAAAAACCATCCTTTGAACGATAACGGATAAATAAACTTGACTGTGGTCAAATCCATTTTGCATACGGTAGATTACGGCACGATCCGTAAATAGAGAAGCCCAACATTTGCTGATATGCTGAAGGATTGCTTCTATGCCGATGATATTTAAATAGGTATCTTGTTGACCTGCAAAAGAGGCATGTGGTAAATCTTCAGCGGTGGCACTAGAACGCACTGCATAAGCATGTTCATCACCAAGCTGGGTGAGATAGTGAGAAACTGCCTTCACAACATCGGAAGGAATTTCTGCTTCCATAATGATTTGCCGAATCTTCCTACTGATTTCACCGATTTGATCCCGATCTTCTACTTTTAGCATAGTTAGTTGATCCAACAAAGCATGATACGTTTGGTTCTGTTCGAGGGCTTGGTGATATCCTACTGTTGTAATACAGAATCCTTCTGGTACTTGTATTCCTTCTATTTTTGATAATCTCCCTAAATTTAACCCTTTTCCGCCAACGAGCAAAAGCTGTGTATTGTCCACTTCCTGAAAACCGAGAACTAAAGAACGCATTTATTATCGCTCCTAACTATTAAATTGAGAAAAAAATTGACAAGAATTTAACGGCATGATAATATAAATATATAAGATGCAATTATTATGCCTAACCTTTGAATATCAGTCGTGAGTTGATTATATCATCGTGTCTTTTCATATGCAATATATAAGAATCTGATGAGATAAATCAGGTTCTTTTTTTTTGATTTCAGCTATCATTAGTGTTAAAGCAAATAAACCGCAGCCCCTCAAGTGGCCTACGGTTTATTTGCTGTAATATTAGAATGTCGTAATAGGGTATATTATAATCCCTTCACTTCAAACTCATAGATCCGCGCTGCTGTATCGGCTCCCTGCGTAGGTTTGAGAATCAATAATTTTACATAGCGGGCTTTTACTAACGCAATTGAATCAGTCGACTCGGCAGCCGAGTTTCCTTGGACGTTGACAACATCCGTCCAGTTCGTTCCGTCGCTGCTGACCTGAATCGTATAATCACTGGTATTAAAACCGGACCACTCTCCTCCGCTCTCAGCATGCTTGATGACAAAAGTGCTGAGTTGATGTTCGGCGCCGAGGTCAACCTGAAGCCAATGGGGCAGATTGCCAATTGCGCACCATTTACTGTTATCCGTCACTTTACCATCTACGGCGTTAGGTGCCCCTTCCTTTTCCCCGCAGGCGTGATCGGCTGTTGCAGTTTTACCAAGTGCCAGATTTTTCACTGCGCTAGCTTCCTTGCTCACTGTGATGAGCCCTTTTTTCGTAATTGTGTCTTGGCCCGAGCTGTTGGTTGCAGTTAGCGTCACGCTATAAACGCCCTCCTGAGCGAATGTCACAACTGGGTTCTTCGATGTGCTGACCGCCGGGCTTCCGCTTTCGAAGGTCCATGACCATCCTTCTGTCACTTCAGTCGACAGGTCGGTGAAGTTTACGCTCTCGCCTGGAGCCACTAGGGTTCGATCAGCCTTGAACTCCGCAATCGGCTTTGGATAATCCGGCCAGCTGATCTTCACGCTAGAGGGTTGACCTTGCTCGTATCTTCCATTGATGGCAACAACCTTCAATACTGTGACCGTTTCTTTGTCTATTCTTCGTATCTCAGGAACGTAAAACACATGATTTGGTGTTGCACCTATGAACATTTCACTACCATCTGGCAGTACACGATAGATTTCGTATTGTTTGACCTGCTGGTCAAGCTGTTTCCACTGTAATCGGGCGTCTCCATAAATACCATTGCGGAAATCGGATTGAGTGACCTTAAGATCGCGAACCGCGGGCAATGGTTTGATCGAGTCATTAGCATTTTGAATAGAGAGCTGGCCAATTTGAATGTTGTAATTATTAATTGCATCCTTAGAGTCAAAATACAGTGACAACTCTACGATCCGTTTCCCTTTGTATGGGGTCAAATTCAATGTTTCAGTAGTCCAGTCTGGCGATGTCTTATCCTTCACGTTAAGGAAGACATATTGGTTGGGATGGTCTGCGAAAGCGAGACCAACCTTCAGGCTTGGCTTATTTTGTGTTTTGTACGTAATAGACAGCTTTGTACTTGCTTCGATCTTAAGGTCGGTCTTGTAGAGTTTCAGATGTGTCGCATTGTTAGGGTTCAGCACGCCTGATACCTTCAGCGAACTGCCACCGTAATATGCATTGGACCAGTCGAGCACTGGTGTAAGTGGGGTACCTTTGCTGTCTGCGATCCAGCGCCAGGATGGAAGAATATCCTGCAGACTCCGGTTGTTCCAGCCCTTATCCCGCACCTGCTTCCCTCGTACAAAATATTTCTGTCCGCTTCCCGTGTTGAAGTTAGTGGTGAAAGGCAGCTCATTTACTGGTGATGATTCGATCACATCGTTTGCGATACCTTTCCAGGCTTGATCGCTCGAGGTGTTACTCGGATTCCCGTTTGGACCCACCCAGAATTTGTTCTCGCGTACAAAGAAATCTTCCATACTCTCTGCGCTGTTAAAAGCCCAATCCGGACGGTAAATACCAAGGGAAGTAACGGCAGGATCTTTATCCGGAAACAACAGATTCCAGTTCACCTTTGTATCGTAACCCTTGGCTTCGACATCGATGCCTGCATACAAGTCATATGGACTTCTGCCCAAGCTTCTAGCCTTCTCTGCCGAGCTTTTAAGATCCTTCCACCAAAAGTTCAGGAACATATTGTCTGTAATTTGCTTTTTATTGTCTTGCAGGAACATCGCATTCTTGTCGTTAAGTGCATTTTGCCAACTGATACTGCCCTCATTGGTCATGGAATCATACCATACGATGTGCATAGAATTTGACTTGTGTGATTCCAGATAACTTAGGAAAGCTTTCATTTGCTGTGCGTCGGCCGGCGTTCCGCCCTCAGTCTCCTGGTTAATAAACCAGCCGTCAAATCCGTAATGGCTCGCAACCTGGATCAACTTGTCAGCAGCAGGAAAGGAGCCGTCACTATTCTGCTGAAGCATCTGCTTGACCCATTCATACTTCCCGCCATATACGGTTGGTGGGAAGAACACCGTTCCGATAATCGGCACGCCATTTTTATGAGCCGCGTCGATCGTATCAGCGCTTGGAGGTACGATGATCCCTTCGCCCGCGGAACCACCCCAATAGACCAGCTTGTCAACATATTGCCAATAGGTAAATGTGTTAGCTTCGAATTTGCTTGAACCCTGCGATGGAACTCCGCTTGTTCCCGGGTTCAGTGCTGATAAAGCCATGACTTTTGGCGCTTTGGTTGCATGAGCGTTGACTCCATCTGCTACAAAACGGTCCTGCAGCGGGACTGTGCTCCGGTTAAATGCCGCATCCGGGTCGGATGCCGGACTCCACTGAAGCAATTGCTCCGGAAACCAATAGGATGAATAAGGCTGTTTCGCGAACGCAGTTGTGGATAAGGCTGCGCACATCACAAGTAAGAATATAAAACCTGCCCCAATCTTTTTCATGCCATACTCCTCCAATCGATAGATTAAATGATTGCGCTTACATTTTATCAAGTTGAACAAAGCTATAGATAGTGGATTAATGGCAAGTTCAGGTGCAATTATTACAGGTCGTAAGTCTAAGGTCAATAATCTCAGTGGGGAATTTGCTCCTATAAATTTGATATTTATATACAAAAAGCCGCAATTATGCGGCTAGTAAATGTAAATGTATAGGATAAGGTAAAGTGTATAGTTATTACGCTTTCAGGTTTAAAAGAAAATGCCGTGTGTCCTGATAAGCATCTGTCCAGCCCATCTTAGCATAGAATCGAAGTCCATCGAGTCCCTTAAAATAATAGGCACCGATTAGCCGCTCCTCAAAATTCGGGGTCACTATTCTAGCTTTCTCTTGATAGTTTTGATACGCGTTAATGACATTACACCAAGGCATATGCTTGTCGAGAATCGCAAGGTCTATGAGAGAATCGCCATACATGCAATTTCCATCAATAATGCTGGTTATCCTTGTTCCGTTGGACAAAATATTCCACTGTTGAAAATCTCCGTGTATAAAGCTTCTATTAGATTCATTATAGGGTACGTAGGTCATCAAACGACTATAGATTTCTTCGTATACGTCTCTTTCCAAGCAAGACGTGCGGAAGAGTTCATGCCAATTCTCCCAGAATGTCCCCATCTGATCTTCCGCATTTACGGCAATGACGAAGTCTTTCCAAGATGAATAGGAGCCATTGCCGTTAGGACCGATCCAACCATACCCGTTAGTTCCCCCAATATCCGTTTCGGCCATTCTTGTTAAAATGCCGATAATTTCAGGCATCAGCCGGGTTTGTTCCTCTGCTGTACAATCGGATAGATTGCGACCTTCCATTCGCTCCATGATCAAATAGGTTAACTGATTAGTCCTCCCTAACCCCAAACATTTTGGGAAAGGGATACCTTGGTCGAGTAGCAAATTGGATACAAATTGTTCGGTCTCATATGCTCGTTCCAAATCGCTGAATTTAACAACATAGTCTTTTCCTTCGAGAATAAAAGAAAACACGTTGCTAATATTGCCGCCAGACATCGGTGTAATCTCAGCCGCTCCCTGTCCAAGATGATTCCACAGTACTTTTTCAATTTCACTCATGGTCAATTCCGGTTTTTCGTAAGCCATTTTTACTCCAACTCCTGCTTATTTGAGTCTACTATGAATTTATCCGCAGCATATCAAAAACACCATTATCCTAAATATCTCGTTCCTCATACTCAAAGGGTTCATCACATGAGTAAATTTCATGGAAAAATCCTACATATGGGATATCGTCTTCTATACATTTTATACGATATGACAGCTCTTCATCGCATTCCGGCTCTTCACCATTGTTCCGCATTACCTCGAATGCATCAACGATGTTTTCCATGAGGGTTACTTGGATAAATAATGGTAATGTATCTAACATCGAATCTTCGATCCTGGTCTCGGATCTGTAGCCATCAAGGACTGTTTTAAAATAATCATCCATAAACTTTTTGCGTTTATCAGTATCTTGTTCAAATTGTATCCAGCCCACTCCAAGTGTCCAGAGATTTGCCAGGTCATACATATACCAACAAAAGCAGGAGTTATCGAAATCAAACACAGTTATTTGCCCTGTATTAAAATCGATCATATAATTCCCATCGCAGTAATCAAAATGGACCATCCCAAAAGACTCGTGATCCCTGTCCATCCCTTCTAACGTTGTAAGGAGATCTACCAGCTTCTCCTTCAGCAGAGATAACGAGTCAGGTATTAGCTTATCTATATAATCGGCATTGTATTTATCAAAAAAATCATACCGAGAATGGACAGGCGTATATCCCTTCGATAATTGATGCATTTTCCCAAGAACTTTGCCACAGTTATAATAGTATTCCGTAATAGGAACGCCTTCCCGATACTGATAATTATTTTCCACGAGCATACCCCCCTTGGCCTTTTCAAACAAGCAGACAAAAAAGGTATGATTATTAAGGGTTATCGTTTCCAGTAGATTCCCCTTCTGGGAGTTGACCACATTCGAAACACTGCCGCCATGCTCGTACAAATACCTGATATATTCCACTTCACCCAGAATATCTTCTCGGCTTCTGTCACTTAAGAAGGCAATTCTGATTATTTTTGCTTCAGAATCAGCTTTATCACAGTTATATGCAACATTCCGTCCTCCTTCATGTGCATTGATAAGCCTGATTTCATAACCTTCCAATCCGTACAATTCCATCACTAATGGAAGTATGTGTGTATCAGCAATTTTAATAACCTCGTTATAATTCAGAATATCTCTCCTCTCCACTTCTTCAATATATGGATAGTTTACCAGTTCCAGCTGATAAACTGGATGGAGAAAACAACTATAACTGAAATATCCTGCTTCATTAGGTCATCGTTCCTAGGTACACACGAATTAAAATATCTTGGTCATGGTTGCCGAATCCAGCCCCATAAAGTGTCAAACCACCAACATTAGCAGCCTTCTCGTCAACTGCGAACCGAAGCGTCCAGAATTGTTCCCGCAGCAAAATATCTGCGACAGTAATGTCCGACATCCGTTCTTCATCAATAAATGTGCCCGAAGTGTCAATGCGGATCGTCTTCAATAACCCGTATTGATTTACATTCCGATGCCACCAATCCGGAGTATATATGCCTCGTGCCGCTCTTCCAAAGTCTGCCGGACTGGTCCAGGTTCCAAGCTTCACACCGTTAAAAAAGAACTCAATATCCGAAGGCCAATGATCTCTCAAGCCCGGGGCTTCAGAAGCAATTTCCATTGAAATCTCGATGGCGTCGGGCATTTGACCGGGAAGTAAGTAGTTAGGCGTTTTGTACTCTACGTAACCTCTCCCAAACCACAAAATGCCGGCGTTGACCCGCTCGGGATCCAGAAAAAAGCGGGGATCGTCCCAAACCCCAATTTCTTTCTCTTGTGTCCCAAGACCACATGTAGGATGAACATCAAACGAAGTATAATGACCGACTGAAATGGTCTGCTCTCTGATCCTCGGGGTTTGAGTGGCAGTGGGGAGTTCGATCTCAACTCTTTTTTGTTTAAGGAAGCACATTTTGTGCGTTCCTCCGTTTAGGCGTACCCTGTGGCTTCCTGTAAGTCCAGCTTGTTCGAGCTTTCGGATATGCATAGTAACTATGGAAGGGCTAAGCTCTAACTTAGCCGCGATCTCCTTCACATTCATTTCATTATCTGCAATGAGGCTCATAATCCTCCATCTGACTTCGCTTGCCAGCGCTTCATACAACGCCATGAATTTTGCTTCACCGTTTGCTTTGATCATCATCATAATCACCTGACCTGTGCTTATTGAAATTACATATATATTAATTTAATAAATATAACGTATATCTTCAACCCCGATTCATTGAAAACCTATAAACAATAGTGTTTAATTTTCTTAGTAGTTAAATATATTGAATTCATATTTATATAAATTTATTAATGAGGTGGAGAAATGAAATACAATAATCCGGTCATCAAAGGGTTTTATCCTGATCCCAGCGCATGTAAAGTTGAAGACACTTATTATTTGGTCTGCAGTTCCTTTCAGTATTTTCCCGGTGTTCCGATTTTTGAAAGCAAAGATTTAATTAATTGGACCCAAATCGGTCATTGCTTAACCCGAAAGAACCAGATTCAACTGGATACTGTGGACAGCTCCGGTGGTGTATTCGCCCCCACCCTGCGGTACAATAATGGACGATTCTACATGACGACCACTAATGACACTTTGCGCCAGAACTTCTATGTCTGGACTGACAATATTTACGGCGAATGGTCTGATCCGATTAATGTAGATCAAGGCGGTATTGATCCGGACTTGTATTTTGAAGACGGCAAAACGTATTTCATGAGTAATGGGACAGACGATTACGGAGTTAATGGTATAATCCAATGTGAAATTGAAATTGAAACTGGGCAGAAGCTGTCGCCAAGCCGTTCAATCTGGCAAGGATCCGGTGGGCGTTATTTGGAGAGTCCTCATTTATACAAAATTAATGAACAATACTATCTGCTAGCAGCTGAGGGCGGAACCGAATATGGGCATATGGTCACTTATGCAAGGGGCAATTCTCCTGCTGGCCCATTCGAAGCCTATCCGCATAACCCCGTATTGACTAATCGAAATTTAGGCGGTTACGAGCTTCAGGGTGTTGGTCACGGAGATTTGGTACAAGATCATGAGGGGGATTGGTGGCTGTTACATCTTGGATTCCGGCAGACTGGCCAGTATCTTACCTATCACCATTTGGGGCGTGAGGTTTTTCTAACTCCGATTACCTTTGGCGAGGATGGATGGTTTACAGCAGGTCATGAAGGTACCACTCTAATAAGTTTCGAGACTG
The DNA here is from genome assembly GCF_038593125.1 of Paenibacillus sp. FSL F4-0097. Classification (NCBI taxonomy): domain Bacteria; kingdom Bacillati; phylum Bacillota; class Bacilli; order Caryophanales; family Paenibacillaceae; genus Paenibacillus; species Paenibacillus sp. FSL F4-0097. Next base: position 3,513,094 of record NZ_CP151965.1, on the reverse strand, counting down.
ATCGTATTGCGGACACAGTCATTCAGCAGGAGAAAGAAGTCTATACGTTCGAGAACACAGATTGGAATTTGGACTGGTGTTACCTGCGTCACCCGGTTACAGAAAATTATCGGTTAGAAGCTGATAAAATAAAGCTTAAAGGAACTCCAATAACGTTAGATATCCCGGCTACCCCGACATTTATTGGTATTCGTCAAAAAGACTTTAACGCGATTATTTCATGCGAAGTCAGCCTTACGAATGGTGAAGCCGGAATTACGCTTTACATGGACGAAAATCACCATTATGACTTGGCCTTGCGTAAACATCCAGAGGGTTATGAGATTATCGAACGGCTGAATATCGGAGATATCAAATCCATTGAAAAAACAAAACATATAGGTCAATGTAACCATGCTTCATTAGTTGTCAAAAGCAGTCCAACGCATTATCACTTTTATATCCAGGTAGACGGTACTGAGATCTTACTCGGAGCTGCGCAAACCAAATATTTATCCTCTGAAATAGCCGGAGGATTCACAGGTGTGCTTATTGGTTTGTACGCCACTGGAGAAGACCAAGATTATAATGCGATATTCACAAATTTTAGCTGCCTTTATTCTTAAACCTCCAAATTAGAATGAACTGTACAAGGCTAAGGGTGTTCTTATAAATAAAAGATGGGTTAACCCCTTAATTATGGTTAACCCATCTTTTATCAAAACCAATAAGATCCTAAGAAAAATTAGATATCCAGCTTCCTAGTACTTAACGCTTTTACCATTACAGGATCTCTATGTGAAAAGAACAAACTCTCTTTTGTGTCTAACAGCGCAATTTGTTCTATATCCTCTGAATTTAATTCAAAATCAAAGATATTAAAGTTTTCAATTATTCTTTCTTTCCGGACAGACTTTGGAATCACAACAACTCCTCTTTGCGTCAACCAGCGTAAAACCACTTGGGCAACAGATTTATTATATTTTCGAGCTATTGATACTAAAACTTCGTTCTGGAACATGTTGTTTTTACCTTCAGCAAATGGACCCCATGATTCGATCTGAACATTGTTTTCTTTCATGAATGCAGCACTTTCAATTTGTTGGCAGAATGGATGTGTTTCAACTTGATTAACGGCAGGCGTTACTTCATTATGAATAATCAAATCAATCAGACGATCGTTCTGGAAGTTACTTACGCCAATCGCTCTGATTTTTCCTTCACGGTACAATTCCTCCAGCGCCCGCCAAGAACCATGCACGTCGCCAAAGGGCTGATGAATTAAATACAAATCCAAATAATCAAGTTGCAATCTTGAAAGGGATTTTTCAAATGCTTCCTTTGTACGTTCGTATCCGGTATCTTGAACCCATAATTTCGTAGTAATAAATAGATCCTCTCTTGGTACTCCACTCCGTTTGATGGCTCTTCCCACCGCTTCTTCGTTTAGGTAAGAGGCTGCGGTATCTATCAGTCGATAACCTGACATGATCGCATCGTAAACAGCTTGTTCACATTCAGCTTCATCTTGAATTTGAAAAACTCCAAAACCAAGTATCGGCATTTCAACACCATTGTTCAAAATAACTTTTTGCATAAAAAATCCTCCTATTAGTTGATGATACACCTCTAGTTAGAAGTGTGTACTATCAATTTCCATTTTAGACAAAGCTTCATTTAGTCTATCTACATCTTCCTTTGTTAATTTCAGATCAGCTCCATATAGGTTTTCTTCTAATCTGTTTAATTTTGTAGTGCCTGGAATTGGAATGATATATGGTTTTTGAGCTAATTCCCACGCTAATACGACTTGAGCCGGTGTTGCATTTTTACTTTCTGCAACTTGAGTAATTAAATCTAATAACACTTGGTTATGATCAATCACATCAGGTTTGAATCTTCCCATGAAACTTCGATAGTCATCTTCATCATATTTGGTTTCCTTAGTATATTTACCACTTAAGAAACCATTTCCTAATGGACTGTAAGCGATAAAAGCAATTCCTAACTCTTCACAAAGTTCAAACAACTCTTTTTCCGGTTCACGCCACATCATGGAGTACTGATTTTGGGTTGCAGTAATCGAACAAACAGCATGTGCTCGTTTCATATAATCAATCGGTGCATTTGAGACACCCCATGTTTTAATCTTCCCTTCAGCTATTAAATCTTTCATTGTTTCTGCGACAGCTTCAGGTTCGACATTCGGATCCACTCGGTGCTGATAATATAAATCAATACAATTGACCCTCAGCCTGTTTAATGAACCTTCTATTTGCTCACGAATAGAATCTGGTGTGCTATTTAAAATAAGTTGAGGTTGACCGTCTACAGCTTCTTGTCCTAAAATTCCAAATTTAGTTGCAATCACAACTTGATCTCTTTGTGGTGCAAGAGCTTCGCCTACTAATTCCTCATTGGATTGTCCATAAAAAGCAGCAGTATCAAAGAAATTACATCCTAGTTCAACTGCTCTGCGAATTAATTTAACCATTTCATTACGATCTGCTGGCTTTCCATAGGCATGATCCATTCCCATACAGCCAAGCCCTATTGCCGAAACTTCCAAGCCACTATTTCCTAATTTACGCATTTGCATCTGAGATCTTCCTTTCGCATGAAGTTCAGTCAAAGTTCAACGTTCAACGTAGTCTGCATTATTTTCAGCACGTTAATTCAGCTAAATTAGTTTGGGTACTATTTTAGTATGCAACAATTTTTCACAAAACAGATATCATAATAGTATTAAATCATTGCCTATTCCTCTCATTTTAACGAATAGACAGATATATGAGTCACTTTATAGCGACTACAAGGATTTCAAACCGAATCTTAAGATTAGATAAATATTGATTCTGCTCCCTTTAAAACAAATTCCCCACAGGTAATAATGGATACAAACCTACTATTGGAGTGAACAGTAATGATTAACATACTCGTAGTTGAAGATGATAAGCATGTAAGAAGACTTCTTGAAGCTGTTCTGAAACGCGAAGGATATGATGTTGTAACTGCCGAAGATGGAGTTAAAGCTTTGGAGGTCCTTGATTCACAGCATATTGATCTAATCATTCTGGATATCATGATGCCTAATATGGATGGTTATGAATTCGCCAAGGAAGTAAGAGCTGCTGATAGCTTAATCCCTATTCTCATGGCTACAGCAAAACAGCTGCCTGAAGATAAGAAAAAGGGGTTCCGGATTGGAACCGATGATTATATGACCAAACCGATTGATACCGAAGAAATGCTGCTCAGAATCCAAGCGCTGCTTCGCCGTTCGCAAATCGCAAGTGCCCGTAAATTAGTAGTGGGTAAAGTGATCCTTGATTATGACGCATTGACAGTAACCCGGGAGGACGAGAAACAAACGCTTCCGCAAAAAGAGTTCTATTTGTTGTATAAGCTATTATCTTATCCGGAACGGATATTCACCCGTATCCAGCTTATGGACGAAATATGGGGCATGGAAAGTGAAAGTACGGATACAACCGTTAATGTACATATCAATCGCCTGCGGAAACGGTTTGACGCTTATCCAGAGTTTGAACTGGTTTCCGTCAGAGGTCTTGGATACAAGGCGGTGCGAAGCCAGTGAGCAAAATAAGTAACAAGCTCAGCAACAGAATCAGCCTTCCCATCTATTTTTCTCTTATCATATTTTTCATCTTTCTTATTACCGTTGTGATTACAGGACTACTCTTCTTTCTCGCACAGGTTTTTGGTTTGTTGAACGAAGAGCTTGCCCAGGATGGATTCGTACTACCCATAATGGTATTAATCGCTTGTACAATTATCGGTACCACGATATCAGCCATCACAAGCCGGAAAATGGTAAAATCCATCCGGTTATTTATTGAGGCCACAGAGCGTCTTGCCAGCGGTGACTTCTCCATGCGGCTTCAGCTCAAAAGCCCGCCGGAGTTTGAAATTCTATCAGAGAACTTTAACCGGATGGCTGAAGAGCTTGGGGGTATTGAAATTCTGCGAACCGATTTTGTGAATAATTTTTCCCATGAATTCAAAACACCGATTGTATCTATCAAGGGATTTGCCGAAGTCTTAAAGAACGATGATCTTACCAAAGAAGAACGGAATGAATATCTAGATATTGTCATTGAGGAATCGACCAGACTTGCCTCCCTTGCTTCGAATGTACTGGAGCTGACACAAGTTGAGACGCAAAAGATTCTGACAAACAAAATGAGGTTTAATGTTGGGGAACAAATTCGCCAATCTGTGCTTTTGCTAGCTGCTAAATTTGAGAAGAAGCACCTGAAGCTGAACGTTAATATTCAGGATTATGAACTCTCCGGCAATAAAGAGCTTTTAAATCAAGTTTGGTTAAATTTATTGGATAACGCGATCAAATTCACTCCTGAACATGGCGAAATTGAAGTTAACATGAAGAGAAACGAAGATAACGTGGTGATTCTAGTTCGTGACTGCGGAAGCGGTATTCATCCTGAGGCTCTTCCCAAGATATTCGATAAATTTTATCAGCAGGATACTTCCCATTCGACTGCGGGCAATGGACTTGGATTAGCAATTGTTAAAAAAATCATTCATCTACACAATGGAACCATTTCTTGCGAAAGCATTCCATTACAAGGAGCCACATTTACAGTTACGATTCCGATTGGAATGTAGTACGAGCCCTGGAGAACCTCATCGTTCTTTCAGGGTTTTTTCATTTTTCAGAAAAGTTAACTTTCAGTTTATCTTCTTTCGTTATCATTTAAGCAACGCCACATAAAGGAGTCAGATGTATGGTAACTATACTTAAGTACTTAAAACCGAAGGAATGGACCCTAATCGGTATCAGCATCCTGTTCATTGTCACACAGGTATGGCTGGATCTGGAATTGCCCGGTTATATGAGCGAGATTACTCGTCTTGTACAGATACCAGGAAGTGAAATGAGCGAAATCATTGCAGCCGGAGGCTGGATGTTGCTCTGTGCCCTCGGCAGTTTAGCCACATCAATCATAGTGGCAGGGATCGCCGCTAAAATTGCCGCTAACTTCTCTTCAAGATTACGCTCCAAATTGTTTGATAAGGTACAGTCTTTTTCTATGGAAGAAATCAACAACTTCTCTACAGCTAGTTTAATTACCCGTTCAACGAATGACATTACACAAGTGCAAATGCTAATTGTCATTGGTCTGCAACTGCTGGTGAAGGCTCCCATCCTTGCCGTTTGGGCAATGCTCAAAATTACAGGCAAGAGTTGGCAGTGGTCGCTTGCTACCGGTGTCGCAATTGGGGTATTGATTCTTATTGTCAGCATAGTGATCGTGCTTGTGCTTCCGAAATTCCAAAAATTGCAGCAACTGACTGATAATCTTAATCGTGTTGCAAGAGAAAATCTTACAGGCCTTCGTGTCATTCGTGCTTATAATGCGGAAAGTTACCAGGAAGATAAATTTAGCGTAGCCAACAGCGAGCTTACCCGAACGAATTTATTTGCCAACAATGTACTGTCCATGATGATGCCAAGTATTTCTCTCATTATGAGCGGTTTAAGTCTCGCAATATATTGGATTGGTGCTATTTTGATTCAAAATGCCAATGGTACGGCGAAGATGGGCTTATTTTCAGATATGATTGTCTTCTCATCCTATGCGATGCAGGTGGTTATGGCATTCATGATGCTGATCATGATTTTTATCCTGATGCCTCGTGCCCATGTATCCGCTAAAAGAATCAATGAAGTGCTGGATACTAAGCCAAGCTTAGAGAACGGATCACTTACTTCCTCTAAGACAAATCGGTTGGGTGAAGTCGAATTCAAAAAAGTCAGCTTTAAATATCCGGATGCAGAAGAATACGTTATTGAGGATATCAGCTTTACGGTGAAAAAAGGAGAAACTGTGGCCTTCATCGGTTCAACCGGATGCGGAAAAAGTACCGTAGTGAACCTGATCCCTCGCTTTTATGATGCTACAGCAGGTGAAGTGTTGGTGGATGGTATTAATGTTAACCAATATGAGCAAACTGCACTGCGCAATAAAATGGGATATGTATCTCAGAAAGCGATTTTGTTTGGCGGCACGGTGAGCTCTAATGTTGCTTTCGGCGACAATGGCAGTGATCTGTCCTCTGATGTTGTAGATGCCATTTACACCTCTCAAGCTTCAGATTTTGTTGAAAAGATGGAAGGAAGCTACGAGGCTCATGTCTCTCAAGGCGGTACGAACTTGTCTGGCGGTCAAAAGCAACGTCTTTCCATTGCCCGAGCCATTGCCCGTCGTCCTGAAATATTGATCTTCGACGATTCCTTCTCAGCACTTGATTATAAGACGGATCGCAAATTGCGTAGTGAATTGAAGAAGAAATCCAGCGGTACGACGATACTAATCGTTGCGCAGCGGATCGGTACAATCAAAGACGCAGATAAAATCATTGTACTGGAAGCCGGACGAATGGCAGGCATGGGAACACATGATGAATTGATGCAGACCTGTGATGTCTACCAAGAGATTGCTTACTCACAACTTTCAAAGGAGGAGCTAGCTTAATGAACAAAAGCAAAGAGCAACTCAACACGTGGAGCAAACTTCTCCACTATTGCAGAAAATATATCCCTGTAGTCCTTATAGCTATTATTAGTGCAGCAATCGGTACGGTTCTGACTTTGCTTGGACCGGATAAGCTTTCGGAGATGACAGACTTGATCACGGCGGGCCTCGTCACCGGAATTGATATGGAAGCAGTAACTTCTATCGGCCTTTTCCTTGTATTTATCTATATCCTTAGCGCTGTGTTATCTTTGGTACAAGGATTAATTATGTCCGCAGTTACGCAAAAGGTCTCCAAAAACTTAAGAGCCGATCTCTCACGCAAAATGAACAAACTTCCAATTTCTTATTATAATAATTCTACAACCGGTGACATTCTGTCCCGGGTTACCAACGATGTGGATACGATCGGGCAAGCTTTAAACCAAAGCGTCGGCACACTGGTAACTGCCCTTGCCCTCTTTACGGGATCCATCATCATGATGTTCAAAACAAATGTGATCATGACTATTACGGCGGTTGTTGCAACTATCATTGGCTTTGGCCTCATAGCGGCAATTATGAAAAAATCCCAAAAGTATTTTCAAAGTCAGCAAGAATACTTAGGGAAAATCAATGGTCATGTGGAGGAAGTATATACAGGACATACTGTAGTGAAAGCTTACAATGGTGAATCACAAATGCGCAATACATTTGAATCCCTGAATATGAATCTTAAAGATAGTGCATTTAAAGCGCAGTTCCTCTCCGGTCTTATGATGCCGATTATGATGTTTATAGGCAATCTAGGTTTTGTGGCCGTTTGTGTCGTTGGTGCTGTACTTGCTATGAACGGAACGATATCCTTTGGGGTCATTGTAGCCTTTATACTGTATGTCCGTTACTTTACACAACCGCTCTCTCAGATTGCTCAAGCCGCACAAAGTCTGCAATCGGCTTCCGCGGCAAGCAAACGTGTCTTTGAGTTCCTCGATGCTGATGAAATGGACAATGAAAGTCATAAAGAAAGACATCTTAAAACTGCAACGGGCAAAGTGGATTTTGAACATGTGCAATTTGCTTATGAAAATTCAGATAAACTTGTGATTAAAGATTTTTCTGCAGAGATTAAGCCTGGGCAAAAAATTGCTATAGTCGGCCCTACCGGCGCAGGTAAAACTACACTGATAAATCTTCTAATACGGTTTAATGAATTAAAGGGCGGAGAGATTTATATTGATGATACCCCCATCAGCAGCTTAACAAGAGAAAACATCCATGATCTATTCTGTATGGTCTTGCAGGACACCTGGCTTTTTGAGGGCACTATCAGGGAAAATCTGGTGTACAACAAAACAGGTGTAACCGATAAAGAAGTTGAAGATGCTTGTAAGTCGGTAGGCTTGCATCATTTCATTCAGACCTTAAGTGCCGGTTACAATACCATACTAAATGACAAGGTTAATTTATCCACCGGCCAAAAGCAACAGCTTACCATCGCCCGCGCGATGCTCAAGAATGCTCCAATGCTCATCCTCGATGAAGCTACAAGCTCAGTCGATACAAGAACAGAGCTCTTGATTCAGCAGGCAATGGATAAGCTTATGGAAGGAAGAACCTCCTTTGTTATTGCGCATAGACTCTCAACCATTAAGAACGCCGATGTGATTCTGGTTCTGAAGGAAGGCGATATTCTGGAAAGCGGCAGCCACGAAGAACTACTTGCCAAAAATGGTTTCTATGCGGAGCTTTATAATAGCCAATTTGATCAAGCCTCTTAAATCCTAGTTGAACTGTGAATTATATAGCGAAAGGACCTGCTTATTGTTCAGTATAAGAACAATAAGCAGGTCCTTTGTTCGCTATGAACGCATATTACCTACTGGCAAGGAATTCATCAAGCTGTTTTTGCTTTTCAGCAATGACTTTATCTAGGCCGGCCGATTTTTGGGCGGCGATAAATTTCGGTAATTCTTTGTCCAGATCAACCGAGCCGGTCTCAAGCATCTTCTGATATTCTCTTAGGACGTTTGCTAGTGCTCCAACTTCTGATTTGACTGGCTCACTGTCAAAGGTGAAGCCCAGCGCTGGTGACGATTTGGCCCCTTCGTTGAACTTTTTGAACTGCTCCCACTTGTCCGGAGCTTCCGAGCTCCAGACATAGTTGAGGAACTGATTTCCCAGCTCCCAAGCGACGCCCGGTGCGTACTGTCCTGACTTCTCCGTCTGCGTCATAACATTACCATTAAGTGTGAAATGTGTACCTTCAATACCGAAGTTAAGCAGATTAATAATCTCTTGATCTGTATGAAGCAGGTTAATCAGCATCATGGCGCGTTCCGGGTTCTTGGACGTTGATGAGATGGCTAACATGGCACCGGTAGTCTCCGATGTGGCGACCGTTTTACCTGTCAAAGTAATTTGTGCAAGCTTGCCATCAAGTCCTGTCGCGGATGCGATTTCCTCTGCTTTGCCTGGCTTGAGAGGCTCTACAGTGGAAAATACGTTGCCCGTCTTATAAGCATCAAGGGATGACGTTTGGGAAGTGGCCGCATCTTTGTTTAGATACCCCTTCTGGAAGAAATCACGGGTTACTTTTAATGCATTTAAGTATTGGGGATACTCTTCGGCCGGTTTGACTGTCGCCTCCGTGCCATTCTTATCGATAGCGCCAGGTATCGTCGTATCACCTAAAAAATCCAATTCCACAAAGGAGTGAGAGGCGAACGTACCACCCGTTGTATACAGCGGATACATGGTTGGCTTCTTCTCTTTAACGATCTTATAAACGGCATCTAAATCTTCGATTTTTTGCACTTTACTCATGTCGATGCCGAGTTCATCGGCAATGTCCTTCCGGTACACAATGCCCCCTGACGATGCCAATTCTTTATTAGTAGGGACTGCATAATTTTTGCCGCCGATTTTGGAGCCATCGAGAAAAGCTGGATCCAAGCTATCCTTAATGCCCTGGCCATACTGATCGAGCAAGGGACCGAGATCTAAGTAAGCACCTTTGGCAACGTTCTTTGCATACCCGTTCCATGAGGCTGTAAATAGAATGTCTACGGGCTCTCGAGAAGCGATGATGAGGTTAGTCTTATCATCCCATGCTCCCCAATCGATTGGTGCGATATCTACCGTCGCGTTGATTTTTTCGGTCAAGATCTTGTTCAGCGCTTCCTCGACGATAGCCTCGTCCGCCTGTGGAGCTCCTTCGTAGACCAGCTTTAGTTTGTAGGGTTCCAGCTTCGAGGGCTCAATGGATGTGTTATCGGTGGTTGAATTCGCTGATGAGCTCGGTGTGGCGCTTTCTTTTCCGGCATTATCCGGTCTAGCGTTGTTCGAGTTGTTTGAATTGCCGCAAGCCGTAGTGGCTACTGCTGAGATAAGCATCAGTGTGAGAAGCAGTGAAGCCTTGCTTTTCGTATCCTTCATTTTCAAGTAATCCCCCCATAAAATAGAATGATATGCTAAACCGTATACTGGTTTTAGCCGTTTCCGTGCCCACGTAAGTGATCAGCAATCTTAGCCTTTAACGGAGCCTACTGTCAGTCCTCTAATAAAGTATTTCTGGAAGAACGGGTAAGCAAATACAATAGGTCCAACACCTACAACCACCATCGCCATACGCACGGTTTCACTTGGGAAGTTAATCATTCCGCCAGCTCGGGTAATTTCAGCCATCGCGTTCGGGTTACTGGATAAGTACTGGATGTTGACCATCATCTTGTAAAGAAAGTACTGCACGGATATATTGTGGTTGTCTGTAATAAACATTAAGCTTAGGAACCAGTCGTTCCAGTATGTCAGTGTTTGGAACAGTGCTACGGTTGCCAGAACCGGCAGAGATAAGGGCAATACAATTCGGATAAATATCCGTAGCTCCCCTGCCCCATCTATTTTGGCTGACTCCAGCACAGCTTCAGGTACGGTCTCCTTAAAGAAAGTGCGCATGATCAGTACCCAGAATGCGGACATGATCAGCGGCATGATCAGTGCCCAAAGTGTATCTTTTAATTCCAGCATCTGTACGTAAACCAAGTACCAAGGGACTAAACCGCCGGATATCAGCATCGTTAGAAAAACAAAAAATGTAAAATACTTAGCCTGTGGAAAATTATTCCGGGAAATGGGGTACGCATACAGTGCTATTATGATGACGCTTAGTATCGTGCCGATCACCGTGACAGTTAGTGAGATTCCATAGGAATGAACGATTTGACTGATATCTTTCATTAGGAATCGATAGGCTGCCAGATTGAAATTTTCGGGCATAAATCGATATCCGTGTGTCATAACGGACTGCTCATCGGAGAACGATACCGAAAGAATCAGCAAAAGCGGTAGGATACAGAGCGCCGAATAGATGACGAAGAAGATGTTGATGAGGGTTGACGCCCATCCCGACAGCTGATTCTTTGGATTGGACCCAGATAAGGATTTACTCTTTGTATTGGTCATAAGGGCTCCTCTCTTAGAACAGCGCGTTCTCGCGGTTAAAGCGGCGAACGACCCAATTAGATACAAAAACCAAGATGAAACCAACTACTGATTGGAACAGGCCTGCTGCTGAGGAAAGTCCGATATCCCCAACGGTCAGGAAGGTGCGGTAGACATAGGTATCGATAACGTTTGTCACAGGGAACAATGCCCCCGATTCACGCGGCACTTGGAAGAATAGGCCAAAGTCAGCATTGAAGATCCGGCCAACCTGCAGCAAAGTCATAATCGTGAGGACAGGCATGATCAAGGGAATCGTGATTTTCTTGATCTGTTGCCACTTGTTCGCCCCGTCTATCGTCGCGGCTTCGTAGTACTCCTCGTCGATACCAATGATTGCTGCCATGTACACAACCGTGTAGTACCCCATGTTTTTCCACGTGTTAATGATCGGCAAGACGATCGGCCACACTTCTTTCGTGAAGTACCAGCGTACGGAATCAAGACCAAGCGCCGGCAGCAATGTGCCGTTGAAGTATCCTCGTTCGTCGCTCATGAACCCATACACTAAGTACGAGATGACGATCATCGACAGGAAGTATGGCAGGAACATGATCGTTTGGTGTAGCTTCGAGAGGAAGCGGTTCTTCATCTCGTTAAGCATCAAGGCGAACCCCAGTGGAAGCGCCATGTTCAATACAATAAACAGCGAGTTATAAAGCAATGTGTTGCGAATGATGATGTACGAATCCTTCGAGGCAAACAGGTATTCGAAATTTTTCATCCCTGTCCAGGGGCTTCCAAGGATACCGTCCTGGTAGTTAATTGTTTTAAAGGCAATTACGATCCCGAACAAAGGGATGTAGTTATTTATTACAAGCAGAACGATTCCCGGCAGCATCATTGCGTAGAACATCCAGTAAGTACGAAGATTCTTCACGATGGAAAAATTACGTACAGTACGTATCGGTTTCCTATTTGTAGGAAGTGGCATAGCTTTCAATAGAGTTGTTGCACTCCTTTCACTGTCTTACACACTCCCCACACCGTTGTTTAGGCGGTAATGGGGAGTTCAGGTTTTCGCTATTGAGCCGTAATGGCAATTGTGACGTTACTTATTGAGGTTCTGTTCCCCACTGAAGAGCGCCTGCGACATAGCCAGTTGTATGACTCCAATCGGTGTAAGTCGAATCGGTCGGATCGAAGGAGTAATCGCCCGTCTGCGTGTAGTTCGTCCAATCGGTCTTGTTCATGCGGATCTGAAGCTCAATGCTGTCTCCAGCAGCCAAACTTCCAGCTCCGCTCGTAAAGCCGATTTCCAGATAATGATCAGCTCCTGTCAAAGGAGCCGGCAACTTGACGAAGACGCCAGTTACGTTGCTACTGCCGACAGTGGACCAATCGCACCAGAAATTCTGATCCTTCTCCCCATCGATCGTGTAATAATAATGAAGCTTCACGTCGGACAGATTGATGGCAGTGGTACCGGTGTTCTTCAGCTTTATCCGTGGGTTTAACGAATTGCTCGTTGCCGTAACAGGAGAATTGTACTGCTGCACTGTGATAGAACCACTTCCGGTAGAGGAGGTATCGACCACGGAGACCGCAAGATTCGCACTTGCTCCTGTGCTAAAGTTGAAAGTCAGTGTCGTTGTTCCCACCGGTTGGGCAGCCAGATAAGCCTTCTGGATCGTCACTGTCGTGCCTGATACGGTGTAGTCCGTACCAGCAACTAGGGCAGTCGTGCCATTATTAATGCCGATGAGTGTGTTATCGTTCAGCGTCAAGGTCACCGGAATGTCGGTCTGATTCGCGGGTTGCTTGTCAAAGGCAGCGGTCGTCGGACTGATCGTCGAGTTAATAACCGACGAATCGTTCACAGCAACGGATAGCGTAGCAGATGAACCGGCGTTAAACAGGAAAGTGAGGTTGACCGTGCCGATTGGCTGCTGCGCGAGATAGCTCTTGTGTAGAGTGACCGTGTTACCCGAAACGGTATAGTCTGTGTCCACAACCAGAGATGTCGTACCGTTCTTAATGTCGGTGAGCGTGTTGCCGTTCAACGTTAGGGTCACCGGAATATCAGCTTGATTTGCGGTTTTCTTATCAAAGGCAGCAGTCGTTGGATTAATGGTCGAGTTGCTGCTATTTCCGGTTGCGAATGCGGCAATGAATACCAACCCTGAATTCCAATAAACGGTATGTTCATTTGTAGTCCATTCTTGGAAGTTATCGGTATAGTTTTTGGCTGCAAATCTTGATATCTGGTTTCCTACAGTTATGTCGTTGGAGTATTTATTCGGTCCTCCGACCAGATATCCCTTAGGTACACCAGGTAAACCATCCGTTCTATACATGATGCTGAACGGATATTTCACGCTGTTATCGCCGTAACCTGATACAAAAGATACGCCTACCGGGTTCTGCCCCAGAATCCAGTCTAACTGGCTATTGTTAATCTCATTAATGATAGCGCGGTTGCTCTCAAAAGTTCCCAGCAATTTCGTACCGATGATCATTTCCATCGGTGTGTCCGCAACCTGCATGGTGATTCCCCAATAGTAGTTACCATCTTTTATGATGCTTTTCCAAGGGCTGTCGTTGTATCTGCTCACTTTGTCATTGAACCATTGCTGGAATTTATCCGAATACCAGCTTAAGACTCCAGAGTCCGGATTAGCGGCTTTCAGATAGCTGAAGAAGCCTGTATTCCAGGTGTTTGCCCAACCACTGGCGAAATCAAGGGTATCCTCAAAAAATATTCCCATATCAGTGTAATTCGCCAGAAAATAATCGTTGTATTCGGCATCGCCGGTCGATCGGTACAGAGAGCCAGCAGCCCACAGACGATTCGAAGCGTCATCCGTCACATCGTAAGGCCATCTGCCCGTGTTAGGCGTCCGAATATTTTCCGGATGTGCTTCCAGGTACCCCCATGCGTCTATTGCCGCATCCAAGCAACTTTGGGCAAAAGCCGGATCAATATTCTGATACATTAAGTAGGCATGTGCCAATACACCGGCTGCGGTAGCTGTATCGGCGGTCGTTTTGATATCAGTACGCGAGCTTACCGTATCCTTATCGATAATTTCTCTGTCTACCATATTGTCGTCATCCTGAAAGGTCACTCGCGCATAGAAACCGCCAGTTGCAGCATCCTGCATTTTGAGCATCCATTCCAGTTCCCATCTTGCCTCATCCAGGATGTCGGGAATGCCGTTTCCGCTCTCAGGAATATTAAATTGATTGTCCGTAAATTTCTCCGGCATCATTTCATAGGCCCAGAAGAGATCCGACAAGGCTTTGGCTCCTGCGTTAACGTACTTGCCTTTATCGCCCGCATCGTACCATCCCTTGGAAACATCTTTTTTGATGGAAGGATTGGACATTAAAGGCACTGCGGTGTCAGGAGTAAAATCTGTTCTTTGATAATTTTGAGTGTATGGGCTGGTAATATTAATCCCGGTTCTCTGGTAATAGAAGTATCTCGTTACGTCATTTAAAAAGGGTTCATAGATTTCGTTAGCTTCGCTGATAGTGAACTTGGGCGAATTCTGAAGACCCTGAACTGAAACATAATATTTTCCCGGAATCGTTAAATTTGTGAAATCGGCGGTAAAAATACGCTCCCCGCTGTCAATAGCATCATAATTCTTGGTGAGTACAAGCGTTCCGGAGTAAGCTGTGGAATTATTTGTGGCGTTAATAACGTTAAACGGAGTACCTGCATCGACCGTGAGCACATCCTCAAAACCGGTTACGAGCGCTTGCTTTACTCCATCTACGGGATAACCTAATTGATTGACCTTGATGGGTGCGTACTCTTTTTCCTTATCGGGAGACGTAACCCTAATGTCATTAAGCCAGACTTTTAAAGGTTGAAAACCATTATTCTTGATGGATAATGCATCTATGGAAGATACATCAATTCCTTGGGAGACCTGAATTAGATCCTTTAACGGGATCTTCACATGGGTCCAACTTGTAGTAATGCTGACGTAGTTGTTAATGTTTACTGTAGTGGTAATTTCATTGCCGGCAGCTCTTTCGAATACCCGGTCTTTGAAGCCCAGTAAAAAGGACTCTCCACCCGCATTTCCTTTGATATTAAACTCAAGGAATCCATTTGGATGATAAGAGGTAAAGTCATACGCTTTCCAGCCGGCAACCGTAATTAAAGCGTTGTACCAGGAAGGACTGGTAGGCGTCTTCGCATTCAACAATAATGAAGGCAATCCATTGTACATTGCTGTAGAATCTATGGGCAGCTTGCTGTTCTCCGTCTCCAATCCAAACCCGCTATCTCCTGCCCAGCCATCGGATATATTACTGAATATTTGGTAATCTAGTAAGTCTCTCCATCCTGCAGGCGCTTCGGGGGTTGCCGCATTAGTCTTGATCGGATTTGAAAAAAAGATAGTCACAAACATAGTTAATGCCAGAAACACGCTTACTTTTTTCCTCATTACCTCTCCTCCTAAAAAGTTTTGTGAGCATAAACTGCTTCGCTCCGCTTCAAACAAAACTCAGTTCGAAAGTTTACACTTAGTTGTGAGAGTTACTCTATGATTAGCTTCGTATACCATCACCTCTTTTTATTGAAAACGCTTTCTAATAAAATCATTTTAATTCAATAAGTTAATCCTGTTATATAGAAGAAATAAAGGAACATAGAAGAAAACAAGCCACAATATTATGGCTTGTTTTCCATGTACCAATTATTTACTTCTCTCGTGATTACGTCGCCGCCATTCTTGTAAAATTGGGCTACGAACTCATCAAAGTAGGAGAGCGGCTTCTCGCTATAAATGATGCTCAGATAACTCTCCGTTGCGAGTTTCTGCAGGAACACTCCGTGTTTCTCCATCCCGTCCGTTAAAGGTCCGTGGTACCGGTTCGGGATTTCGAGTCCCTGCTCGGCAATCGCTACCCCAGCCGCCGTAAGTTGAGCCGAATTCAAACCTTTAATGGCTTGTTCGATCGGCGTCGTCACTATGGCTTCCGAATTTTCAGATAATTTTCTGATTGCATCCGCATTCATATAAGGCAAGGCTGGAGCGCCACCTGTCAGCGGATAGAGCATCCAGCGCATATCCATTGAAGACCCGTCCGCAAGCGGCCACTTATCATTCGGCACGCCTTCAGTCGCAAAATTGACAGTAATGACCTTGTCGTTCATGATCACATAATCGTAACCTTCGTGAAACCCTTGTGCGAATCGGGGATCGAAGTACGGATCATCCGGTCCGAAATTTTTGGCAAGCAACTTGTTATAATAAGCGAACCAGGCTTCCATATTCGTGAAATCCTTGCTGAACACCGTATAGATACCGTACAACGGCTTTTGTGCCTTGCCCTTTAACCCATCCGGTCCGGCAGGAACGGAATAAGCCTCCCAATCCGCTTCCGGGTCGACCTTCACTGTATCGCCGAGCGGCCAGGCTCCCATCCAAAACGGGCCGAACATGACACCAGCCATTCCGTTAACCGCCAGTTCGGACGCTTGGCTCGGGTCCTGCATGCCTGCATCTCTGTCCATGTAGCCCTTCGCCATCCAGGACGCCATCGTTTCCAGGTATTTCTTAGCATCCGGATGTACGGCGCCAAACATCAAGCTGCCCTTCTCGTCCTCATTCCAGAACAGTTTGATGTCAGACGTGCTAATCATCTGCCTTGAAAAAGCTCCGGCGATCGCATCTGTCTGCCCCATCCAGCTCCAGGGACCTTCCTTTAGCGGAACCGCCAGACCAACTTCGTCATCTTCACCATTCCCATTAGGATCTTGTTCAGAAAATGCCTTCAGCACGTTCTCCAACTCACTTATCGTCGTAGGCGGGTTCAGCGACAGTTTCTCAAGCCAATCCTTACGGATCCACATGACCGTTCCCTCATCTCCTGCACTAAAACGGGGAAGTCCATATATCTTGCCGTCTTTGGTCACTTCTGCCATAGTATAAGCGTACTTCTCGAGCGCTTCTTTTAGCTTAGGATGCGCATACTTCTCGATGGCATCATCCAGCGGAAGCAGCTTGTCGGCTTTCAGCAGATACTTCAGGATGTCTCCTTCAGCGCTAAGGGTGTCCGGCAGCTTGCCATTCACAGCCAGCGCCAGCCGAATTTTGGTATCTGCATCCTCGAACTTGCTGACAATCCAATCAAACTTCGTGACGATTCCCAGATTATCTTCCATCCAGCGGGTGTGCACGTTGTCTGTAAGGCTCTCATCTGGCTTGAATGCGTTAGGCCGATTCTCGTCCACGATTCCTGTTGTGATGGTTATAGGCGGATCGTATTTAAAGTCCCATACCGGCTTCGTTTCCCCATTGGATGTACTGTTCTGTGCCGTTTTCCCTGTGTTACTTAAACAGCCGGAAACTAGCAGTACTCCGCTCAGAACTGCCCATAGAAATCTGGCCTTTCTTTTTTGCTTCTTCACCGGCCCAATCACTCCATTCCCGATCGGTATCTATCCCTGAATTCCTGCGGTGTCACCTGATAATAGTCACGGAATTTCCGAATAAACCAGTTGGTATTGGGATAGCCAATACTTTCACCAATATGGTAGATTTTATTATTTGTATGCTTGAGCACCTCGCAGGCTTTGAGCATACGCTGCTCGTAAATATATTGGGATACGGTAGTGCCTGTACACTGCTTAAAGATTTTTGACAGATGGTTAGGATGTACGAAGACGCGTTTGGCCAGCAAAGTAAGTGATAAGTCCTTGTCCAGCTCTTTCTGGATGTAGAGTTGCGTCTTCCGGACGATCACCTGGCTGTGGTCCTCGGTCTCCTCCCCTAGCTTATCGCGAAGTGTGCGTAGTAAGTCGAGCGCCCAGCTTTCCAGCTGCGACGCGTGCAGCATCGCTTTTCCTTTAACGAAAGCCGATTGCTCAGGAGTGAGCATTTGGGCCAGCGTCCTGCCACTGCGATTCGCGATATACTGGAAGGCATTGGAGAGAAAGAAAAAGACGTCGCGCATGAGGTTAGGTGAACCCGTATGCAATAGCGGTGACACGAACGCTCGGATCTTAGCTTCCGCCGCTTCCCATTGCTCCGTTTCCAAAAGATGTGTCAGCAGAGGCGTTTCATACAGCTTGCGCATAAGACGCGCTTCCTCTTCATTCCGCTCTGGCACCTGCCCACCCGAAAAACCGTCACTATCTAATCGCGATTTAGCTGTCATATAACTAGCTTGCAGTCCTTCCGGGAATAGACAGTCGGTTTCCCCTACAGAAATTTTACCTTTAAGCAAACTCTGTACTTCTTGCTTTAATCGCTCTATCCGCTCAAGCACCCATTCCGGATCGGGTGGTGCTCCTGACAGGTCGTATACCAAAGCGAGCAGGTTTCCTTCATCATCCGCCGCCGACCAGCAGTCATAGCGGTCCATCAGCAATTCTTCCAGCATGTTTGTTACCGCGAACCGGATCAGTGACTGCGAATAGAGGTCTTGTCCATCGAAGGGGGAACCCAATCGGACCAGGCACATCGAGACATGACCTGGTATCGGAAGAGGGAGGTCAAACAGCTTTAACTTCTCTGCAAGCGCCTTGCTATTCAGATTTCCGCTGAGCACTTTGAGCAACAACCCTGCTTTCAGTTCTGCACTATTGTCTCGGTAGATACGGAAGCCCTGTTCGATTGATCGCTCCTGCTCAAGCTGCTTAATGATCCGGCCCATTGCCGTAAGTAGCTGCTCGTCCTTCGCGGGCTTCATCAGGTAATCGAGCGCTTGCAGCTCAATCGCTTTTCGGGCGTAATCGAAGTCCGCATAACCTGTGAGCAGCAGGCACTTCAGCCCTGGAATACGAAGCCTGGCCTGTTCGATCAGTTCCAGGCCGTTCATGCGCGGCATACGGATATCCGTCATAAGGATGTCAATGGGGAAGGTGTCTATCAGAGCAAGTGCCTCGCTCGCGCTGTAAGCCTTCCAAACGCGGGAGATACCAAGTGTCGCCCATGGAATCGTATCTGCCAGACTGTCCGCATAATGTTTCTCATCATCAACTACAAGCAGGCTATTCATTGCTCTTCCTCCTTCGTTTCGTCATTTATCCCCATACTCCAAATCAGCCTCACGTTTAGACCCCCCAGTCTGGACGGGCAAAACTCAATTTGAGCGTCTGAACCGAAGTTGCCTTGCAGTCTTTGATATACGTTCCAAAGACCGCAGCCTGCATATTCGCTGGCCGGAATATGAAGCTCCATTTGCAGTTGGTCCATCCGTTCTTTATTTAATCCTTTTCCGTTATCCTCCACTTCCAAGTGCAATTGGTCTTCATTGACGTAAACTCTAATTTCAACCCGGCCTGGATATTCGACGTTCTCAAGTCCATGCACGATCGCATTCTCCACGATCGGTTGGATAAGAAGCCGGGGAATTCGCAGCTCCGCCAACTCTTCAGGCAGTTCGATGCTGTAGGACAGCGTCTCATTGCGAAGCCGAAGAATCTCGAGGTGAATGCGCACGAACGCCAGTTCTTCCCCCAGGCTGACTCCTTGATTATCCATTCGCGTCGTATACCGGTAATAGTCGGCCAGATGATACGCCATGTCTATGACAGCCCGATTCTTTCCCATCTTGGTCATATTAATGATGAAACCTAAACAATTGTACAGAAAATGAGGATGAATCTGTGCTTGTAGTTGTTTTAGCGTAGCATCGCGCGCAAGGATACGCGATTGTAGGACATTCTCGATGAGATCTTGGATCTGCGTCGCCATCTCGTTAAAGTTCTGCATCAGGAACGTGAATTCATTGTTTGATTTCTTCGGCAGGCGGTAGGCGTAATCGCCTTCCTTAATCCGCTGCACCGCACGCACAAGTTGAAAGATAGGCCGATGTACGTTCCAGTACAAGGCAGACGCGGCGGTAATACAGGATAGGAGCAAAATAATCGAAGAAGCTCCAAACAATAACCGCTGTTGCTTGATAGGTCCGATAATCTGGTTAAGTGGAACAGAATCGACGAGATGCCACTCAAGAATATTGGAATAATAATAGGTAATCAGATAAGGCCTGCCGTCGAAGGAATGAATTAAAAAACTTGAATCCCGGCTATTGATCCTGTCGCCTAATTCCGTGATAATTTGGTCCATCTTGGGCCCATCTGCGGACCGGCTGGCGATGATGGCATGTCCTTCTTTGTAAAAAAACGGGTTGTCAGAGTGACCAGATTTGTAGGTATCAAGCAAATTTTCGAAGCTCCACTTGTAGAGGTTAATGCGAACGGCAACATCCAGATCGTCCGGACGGGCTGGTTTGTAACCCGTAGTGACATAAGTTCGAGTAAAACCGGAGCCAATCTCCAAATCTTCGCTGTAGCTCCACCCTAGCGAAAATCGGCTTTCAAACTTTTTAAGGTCATATTCATAGGAGGGGGAAGAAGAAATACTATCGTCTCGTTGCGGGAAATAGACGGTTACGTCATTGCGCCAGTTGCCCGATGCGCTGGCCAGCGACAGCTTCTCTTGGATCAGCAGCCTTGTTTTCATTAGGGAATAATCGCTCATGTTGAGGTTGTAAAGGTACTCCAGCACGTTCGTGTCAACGAGCAT
The DNA here is from genome assembly GCF_038593125.1 of Paenibacillus sp. FSL F4-0097. NCBI lineage: Bacteria > Bacillati > Bacillota > Bacilli > Caryophanales > Paenibacillaceae > Paenibacillus > Paenibacillus sp. FSL F4-0097. Next base: position 3,492,612 of record NZ_CP151965.1, on the reverse strand, counting down.
AGGTGCGGAGACTAAGTCGAACTTCTCAATGCTGGCATCCAGTTGTGCCACGAAAAGCTCCATCCGGTTCAGGCTGGCTTTGATAAGCTCCTCCTGTATGACGTTGATGCTCTTAGAGGTAGAATAATAGTACAGCGCTACAACCGGAGTTAGCAGAATCAGCAATAACACTAACATTTTCTGAAAAATATTAAATTTGATCCGCATGGGATTTCCATCCTTGTTTTGTAATTACACCTCAACCTGTATTTTACAATGGATAGAAAGCGTTTTCTATACAAATTCTTTGCGTTTCAACAAATTAAAATAACCTCATTCCCAATGAACTCTACTTAGGAATGAGGCTTCGTTAAAATTTAAAGGCATTATCAATCGTTATTTTAGGACTCCCCAAAAAGAATCTCCGCATTAAATATCTAGCGATCCTGCTATTTCCCATCAGTTTCATGCACGCTAGCGAGAAGTTTTTAATCCCTTTAGGGGATTTAACGATCATGCTGATTATCAACTGTTGAGCAAAATGCACTAAACGAATTTCCCGATTACGAATGGGCTGCAAACGATCTAAACGCTTGTATTCATGATTTGGCTCTAATTTTGATGTAACAATAAGTTCAGCTGTGACCAGCGCTGTTTCAAAAGCCAAGGACAATCCGATAGCTCCGAGTGGAGAAGAACAATGTGCAGCATCACCGATTAGAATACAACCCTTATCATGCCAATTGTCCACCATAAAAGTCTCTGATTGGATAGAAACGAACGATTTGAAATCACTGATTTTTTCAATGTCTTCTTCAAGCTCAGGAAAGGCCTTTATGAATTCAAGCTTTAATGGTTCGATGCCTTTTCTTTTTATGGTATTCCATTGGTCTTTCTTCATTGTAAAACCTATTTGCACACAATCAGAGGAATAAGGAAGCCCTATGAAGTTACTAAAATCAGACAATCTGAAAAGGAGTTTTTGATTTAGCTTGAACTCATTAGTCGATATTTTGCACCAGATTAAATCAAAATCTTCTTTTTTATACTTAAAAGAAAAATCGCTTGTCTTCCTAACCGTGGACATCCGTCCATCCGCTCCGACTACTAAAGAAGCATGGATCTCAGTCATTTGTCCATCTACTAAGGCGTTTACCCCGACTGTTCGATTTGTACTTTTAATAGTTGAAGTGACCTTAGCGTTAAAAATGAGCTCAAAATTAGTATAATCCTTTGCTAGATCGTAAAGAAAAGTTAACAGGACGGATTGTTTTATTTTAATTGCGTAAGGTGCCTCCGGCATTTCTTTTTCATAATCAATTTGAGTGATATATTTCTTATTATTCCATATTTCGGAATTAAATAATTTTATATGCTCATACTTTTCAAGACACTGTTCCAGGTTCAGCTCTTTCATGAGCCTTACAAATCGAGGCTGGAGAACTTCTCCTCTAAACTTGCGATTAAAGCTTGTTTGACTTTCCAGTACGGTAACTCTAATTCCGTTTTTGGCTAACAGCAGCCCTAGAAAGAGGCCAGAAGGTCCACCACCAACAATGCAAATCTCCGTTTCTTTAATCATTCCTATCACTCTGTGGGTAAAGAAGCAGCCCGTTCATTTTTTACTGCGGGTTCCCTAGCCGATAATCTAAGAAAAAGAGAGATTAAAAAACCTAATAAAAGAATAGAACCTAATATAGTAAAGGATAACGAATAATTTTCTGTTTTTAATAATTTCAAAGCTAATATCGGGCCTGTGCTAGCGCCTAGGAATAGAATAAATGCATTGAATGAAATAGCAGACCCTCTTGCATTTCCCCCTAATTGACTGACAATTGAGATGATAACGGGAGTTACCAGCGCGATACCAGCCACAAATACAACGCTCATTAGGACAAGAAGTGGCAGGTTCGTGCTAAAACCTAGAGCAAGCAACCCAATTGCAGCTAAAGCTAAGCCTCCCCTTAGAACAGCGGCCATTCCAAGTTTTTGAGCAATTCTTCCGGAAAAGGGTGCTAAAAGCATCCCCGCGATTCCAAATGCACGAATATAAAGGATATCCTGTGAGGAAAGTCCAAACTTAGCTGAGCTTAAATAACTTCCCAAAACAGTGTACATGCCAACTAAAGTTAATAGAAGCATAAAGGTTATCGCAAAAGCCAAAAGCAATTGTGATTGTTTTAGCAGAATTGTCATTTGTTTAAACTTCCGCAGAACATTTTCTTTCGGTCTTAGCATTTCATCTTTAGGAAGGAACCTTATTACAATCACTGAAGTAATACCATACACAATCCCCAAAATAAAGAAAATAGCACGCCAGCCAAGAGCTTCGTTAACAATCCCACTAAAAACCTGGCCTACTATGCCTGCCATTAACAGTCCTGAGCTTATAAATCCAACGGCTGTTAATCTTTTATGAGGCGGAAACATTTCCCCTGCATACACTAGCGCAATAGGTGCAAATGCAGCAGCCACTAGGCCTTGCACTCCTCTGAGCATAATAAGCCCGTAAAAACTATCCACAAATCCTAGCGCAAGCGTAACTACGGTTAACCCAATAATGCTGGCTACTAAAAATACTTTACGTCCATACCTGTCTGAGAAAGGTCCATACAAAAGACAGCCCAGCGCATAACAAAGAGAAAATGAACTCCCAATCCAAGCCGCCTCACTCGGGCTAATCTGGAAGGCATGCGAAAACACTTCGGATAATGGAATTGTAATATACATGCTAGTTAGAATAACTAAACCACACCAAAATAAAATAATCGTCATTAATGAATAGTTCTTATTGTAATTCTGAACGTCTATCGTCTGATTCATAAAGTGAATATCCCCCGGTTTACTATTAATTTGCAACAGTGATGCCTTCCAAGACATGGATCAACAAATCGTTTATGTAATCCGCATCCGGAATTTTTTTATAGATGAGAATTTGAAAGTAAATGGGACCATAAAGCAGATCTAAAGTTATATCCAGGTTAATTGTTGACTTCAATTCTCCCTTATCTATGTCTGCTTGGAGTAATTGTTTGGCTTCATTTCTTTTAGTCATTAAAAACAATACGTAAAAATCTTTCGCGATTTCTTCGCTCTCTGTAACTATAGTTAAAGTGGATTTCCCGATTTTGCTATTGAGGATACGAGCTAAAGCTTCAAGCTGTTGTTTAAAGTTAACCTCAATGGATTTATTGCTATCAAATTCAAACTCTGATTCTACGGTCATTAGAAAAGCGTCCAATACAAGACGTGCTTTATTTTCCCACCATCTATAGATGGTTGTTTTACCTACTCCAGCTTGTGCTGCAATCGCCTCAATCGTTAATGATGAATAACTGTTGGATTCTAACATTTCAATGGTTGCAGTAAGAATCTCCTTTTTACTTCGAGGTTCTTTGTTTTTCCCTTTCATATTCATTTCACCTCCTAGATGTTATTTATTAAAAGTATGTAATTATAGAACGATACGTATCGTTCCACTGTTACATTATCTTATATCATTTTCATCAAATTTAAAATAGCTAATTTGAGAATTATTATTTTCTGGATTTAGGCATGCGTTAGATGACTAAACATAACTTGTGCATACAAAAACTAACGCTTCGGAATGGTCCGAAGCGTTAGTTTTTGTGGATATTTGCAATTTAGGATTTGATGACTAGTCCAGATACATCATTCCACTGATGATGGCTAAAACTTGAGCTACATCTGTTATCGGTGCAATATCCTTTAAAATTCTTTCCTTTGTTGGATAGATTCTTTTATCCAATCATTTAAAACGGATGTACTAACAAAAATTTCATCTCCGATTTTAATAATGGGAAACAACACACCGGTATATGCACCTTGTGTTTTCAACATTGTTTCTTCTGTAGTAATAATCTTGCGCACTTGAGATTCAGTGATGTTTAAATATTTAGCAGTTTCTTTAAGTGTCATTAATGGTTTATTTGAATATTCATTGTTAATTGTTGGACTTATAGATGACTGACTGCCTTTGATAATAAAACAACCAGTAATGATTGCAATTCCTAAAATTATTGAACTAATAACGTTACTAAGATTTTTCATAGATATTCCCCCGCTTATTTAGTTCTTGTAATTTTTGCAGCTAATAAACTTCTTAATTTTATTTAGTTTGCTACCTTTAATAGAAACTTGTTCGTTTTTTCAATAAAGCACCATTTCTAATTCTTATTGTAATACATCAGGAAAAGATGAGTGTTGTACTTAGTTACATATTACTCCTCAATTTTATTCGACACACCACATATTTTCAGCTGCTCTCATTTTAAAGTGAAATAACTAAAACGTTCAGCAAATCATTAGACCCATGAAGATTGTGATAAAAGTCAAGCAAAGGGAACGCGATCGTTACAAAGTTGCATCTGGAGAGAAGTGCCGCTTATCATACTTCCATCGTAAAACACTCTGGATTAAACGAAAAATGTGCATATTACTATTCATTGTTTCTTTTCTTTTAGATTCTATATTAGCATTTAATACTTTTAGTATAAGCAACTATTACAAATCATCTTCATGAAATAATTACTTATCTCCTATTTTTATATTAATAATATATTTTTCTAAAAATTAAAAAAACTTATTGGTGTAAATGGTGCTAAACTTTGTTCTTTATTATTATAAAGAAGTTTTATTTCTGGTTGAAAAACTATATTCTCCTTTTTCTTAATAATATAATTACATTTAATTTCATAAACTTTCAGTTCTTTTAAAATTTTTTTATCAACTTTATTTCTGAATTCTTCCTTAATTTCTTCCTCTGCATATATATCTGGATTAACTTCTACAGTAACAATTTCAATAAAACTCTTTACTTCTTTCGGATAAATTAATTCTGCTTTTATATCACTAGTAATAATATGATTTGAATCTAATATCTTATACGAGTATGAATACTCTTTATTTAGTGCTGTTACATTTTTAGGGGATATCGGAGATTCCATTACGGAAATTCCATTTTCCTCACCAGAATAAAATTGTAAATATACTGGACTAATATTTTTTTTAAAGGTTTTACTTCCTAGTTTTATTTTGATTTTATCAAAACCCAATTTTTCTAAACCTAATATCCTATCAGAATTTAACCTTATAGAAAATCCTTCTACTAAAAAATTCTGGTCAGTCAATTCCCATTCTATATCGTCTGGGCTAAATTCAATTTCATCCTTTTTTTCATTGGATAAAGTTATTGTTATATCCGATTTATTTAATTTTTCAAAAGTATCTTTTTTTAAATTTGATGTTGATCCAAATAGCAGCAATGACGAACCATTATTTTCTGAATGTTTTATATTGATCGTATATATCCCAACTGCTTGGTTGAATTCTAGCTTATTTAGTATATTACTAATGCTATTAGATTCACACCCAAATACTATTAATAGAAGAGCTACTTCAATCAAAAACATTATTTTTTTCAAATAGTGTCAATTCCCTTCCAGTTATACAGATATAAAAAAGGAGTGAATAGTATGTATCCACTCCTTTTTTACATTAACTAAACTCTTAAACTCTCAAACCTATTTCTGCTGTTATAACTCATCTTTAATATCAAATCTATAGAGCAACCTGCTGTAATGCGTAATATTGGTCATGTGCTTCAGTAAAAGCGCTGCCTGCATATTTAACACCTAACTTAGTAACATCATAAGTATACTGTTCTTGGTAATATCTTAAAATAATCCTACCTTTGTATCCTTTAGTAGTTGGGTACGAAATAGTCTGTGTCGTTGTGAATGCAGCACTTGAACCGATCGTTCCTGAAATATTGGTTTTTAAAAACGCTACGTCCACTCCACCACCACCCGTAACTGAAGCAGTGACAGTTGTGGTTACTCCTTTCGAAACTGAAACAGTACCAGGATAAGCAACGTAATCTGAGACTGGCTTAAATAAATTATAACTTATAGGCTTACTTACATTAGAAAGTGTGTATGTCGCTCTTGCCAAATAATTTGTTGCATCGGGTTCATTCGGCGTAATTGTTTCCAGTTCTGGTGTAAAGCTGCGCTTGGTTGAATAGTCACCGATATATGTTTCAATTGCACCTGGTTCATTTAAAGTAATTGTATCCTGTTCGGATTTAAAGATACTCTCGGATGCATAGTCACCGATATAAGTTTCAGTTGCGCCGGCTTCATTTACAGTAATTGTATCCTGATATTCTGATGCTGCAAAAGCGGTTGTGCTTAGACCAAAACAAAAAGAGCATGCAAGCAGCATTGTAAAAACTTTCCTAGTTTTTTGTGTTCTTACAGCTCCACCCCTTTTTTTTAAACCACCTATCTTAGTACAGTTTTTTTCATATCGCATCAAAGTCACCCTTTCGAATTTATGGAATTTTTCGTTAAAATGTGTTATCCAAATAATAGTTATTTACATCATCAACAATTTAGTTTCAAAAAATTTCACAAGAAAAAAGTAACAACAATTGTACTTATTAATAAATCAATATGACCACCCACCTTCATATGAATAAAAATAAAGACATGTATGTACTTTTAACATTAACGCTTAACATTTAATGTGTATGGATAAATTACCATTTAAATCATTATTTTGTCAACGATAATTTAATAGATACCATTATTCTCTTAATTATTAATATAAAGTAAAAATCAACGGTTGATATAACGTGAAAATCGATCTATAATTTTAAGATACTATATTATACTGGGGGAACCTTTATGTCCTATACAAAATTGACTAATCGGGAATTAGAAATCATGCATATTTTATGGAAGGAACCCCACCCTCTTACCGCGACAAATATTTTTGAGAAAATCGAGGAGAAATTTAGTATATACAGCATACAAAACGCCTTACAATCGTTACTTACTAAAAATGCAATTGAAGTTGCAGCTTATACAAAGGTTTTTAAAACAACTGCAAGAAAGTACAGACCTATTATCACTACAAATGATTATGCAGTTATGCAATTTGCTCAATATTACTCAACGGATGATGCTCAAACTGGTATTACAGAATTAATCTCAACATTATTTAAGTTCGAGGATGAAAATATTGATATACACACGATTGATAGATTAGAAAAGTTAATAAAAGCGAAAAAAACAGAGCTTGAACAAACGAAACTGACGCAAAAAAATGGGGAGGTCGATAGATGATAACCATTTGGAGTATACAAACTACTCTATTAGTAAGTAGTTTGTTTATTTGCTTATATTGCCTTATAACTAAAAAATCATCTACTATTAGTAAAGTTGGTGTTCCGGTTTTATCCCTATTGCTGTTACTTATTACAATCAGATTACTTGTTCCAATAGAAATACCTTTTGCTCATACTATCGAATTACCAAAATTCCTACCCATAATAAATGATTTTTTTAATTTTTCTATTTATTCATTCAGCGATCAAATAAAGATTAACTTATATCTTTTTTTGGGTGTTATTTGGTTATCGGGAACACTCATAAGTATTAGTCGGATTTTTCAAAGGTACTCTAATTTGTGTAAATTAATAATGACGTGTTCTATCAAGAAAAATATAAACTCTGAACTTTTAAGTGTCCTCCAGAAGGAAATTAAAATACCTAAAAATTTAAAGTTAATTGAAACCTCATTGACTTCAGTTCCCATGATGTATGGTTTTTTTAGACCCACAATTGTTTTTCCAGTACATAATTTTACTGATCAAGAGGAATATTTTATTATTCGGCATGAATTGCATCACTATTTTAATAAAGATAATTGGATTAAAACTATCATTGAACTGTTATGTGCTTTTTATTGGTGGAATCCTTTTGTATATCAATTGCGTAACCAAGTGGATAGAATTTTGGAAATAAAAAATGATCTTACCATAACAAAAAATTGGGAGGAATATAAACGGCTTAATTACCTCGAATTTCTTGTGAATACCTATAAAAACTCTATAAAATCTAAATATATGCCCTTTACTATGGACCTTATTGATAAAAACAGATCTACTTTCATGAACCGCTTTGAGCTACTGTTATCAAACAATAAACCTAAAGAATCATGGTTAAGGTTTTCAACCACGAGTATATTAGCCTTATCATGCTTTGTGTCTACATTATTTTTTGTTGTACAACCACGATATTCTTTTCCAGATAATTACGCTAGCACAGCTATTGATATAACGCCTGATACAGCTTACATAATAAAAAACAAGGATGGTACTTTTGATATTTATCTCAATAAATTAGGTTACTTCATTACCATACAAGAGATTAATCCGTTTTACGATAAGTTACCTATCATAAAAATGAAAGAGGACGATATTAAATGAAGAACCAGAAGATTTTCAAGAGGATCATTGGAAGTATTATAATCATTGCTTTTTTTAGTAATTTTTTGAGTGTACATATAGAAGCTAGTTCATATACAACACCACTCGAACAAAGTGACTTTAAAATATTTGCAGACGTACTGGAAAATAAGATAGTACTTATTGACGGTAAATGGTATGAAATCGTATTTAATAGAACTACGGGGAAGATCATTAGTAAAAAAGAAATTAAGCGGAATTAGATTATCTGCACGAATATAATTTTCTGAAAAATGATAAATGAGCTAAAAAAACCTTAAGATGCACGAGCTACCAAAGTCAAAAATTAAAGCGAGACCGTACTTCAATATAGAGAGTACGGTCTCGCTTTTTCAATATAAATTAAGATCATGGATAAACAATACCTAGCAATTTCACAGAAAAGTGTGGCTACACTAGCTGCGCGGCTCGGGTAATTTATCCACTAGAATTGTAAGGTCAACAACATCGGATAGTTCAGTTAGCGAGCTACAATTCCCTTCAGAATAATTACCTTTGAAGGGAATTTTGTAATAGATACGCTTTAATACCATTCACAGACGAAAAACGAAAATGGTTTTATTCTGTGTTTTACCACTAATCATTAATTATATTATAGTGTCTCAGTTCACAATCTTCCATTTATTACCAGATTATATTTTTGCTCCGTTGTATAGGAGTCACATTCATCATTAGTGATATTCGCTTCGAAGAAGTTATCGTACTCTATGACTGTAGCATCCAAGTAAGAAGCAACCTCAGCATCACAATAAATTCACTAGTAACACTGCCTCCATCCAAAGACTCGACCAAAGGGCTGGTTCGTCCAACCCAACGATCCTTAATAACAGAAATAAGTGGCTGAATAGCGTCCTGTGATTAGTGTGATAAATGCTATTCTTCCATGTTTACCACTCCTTACTTCAAAAGATATTTATTAATAATTGTAGCTGTTAATGGATACATGTGAAAGGAAACAACATTTTTAATTATTAGATCTTTCGCCACCTATTAATAAACACTTTGTAAGCAAAAAGAGCTGGAGCCAAGTGAACTTGGCTCCAGCTCTTCTCTGGTGCTTACAATTCCATTACTCTGTAAATTAAAGCAGCGGCTTCTGCACGTGTGGTCAGGCTCAGTGGTCTGAAGGTACCGTCGGTATAACCGTTGACAATTCCTGTCTCCCGCATGTACTCAACCGCATCCATCGCGTAAGAACCGATTTGATTCTCATCGGCAAAAGTTGCTGCCTTGCCGGAGATATCCGACTGGAGAGCAGTTAAGCTCAGAGCGCGAAACAGAATAACAGCCATTTCTTGGCGGGAGATAGGTTCTTTTGCGGCAAATACGCCTTCGCTACGTCCGTTAACAAGCTTTAGCGCCTGAGCTGTTGAGACAGCTTGGTAATACCAAGCATTTGAACTCACATCTTTGAAAGTACTGCTACTCTCGGCTTGAAGTTCTAGCGCTGATACTAACAGCTGAACAAATTCCGCTCTTGTAATTTGCCGGGCAGGCTCGAATTTGCCCCCGCCTGTGCCATGAATAAGATCACGGGAAGCCAAAGCTTCCAAGATGACTGTGGAGCCTGAATCAACATCAGAGAAGTGGATATTTGCATTAGCTGCAGCATAGAGTCCAAAATCACTTGATGTAAACGTAATTTTTCCAGTACCTGATACGTATTTGGAGTTTTTGACCACTTTGGCCACTCCCTCTCCGGTAACAGAGTAGACGATGGCTTGATGTGCGACCTCGTCAGGGGTTAATTTATATCCAAATGATACCTTCATTGCCGCAGAAGGGCTTAATGTTTCTTTGGACTTGCCGTCTACCGTCATTGAGATCCGGAACAAAGCATGCGTTTTCCATTTCTCTTTTAAGGCAACTGGAAGGGTTGACGCATCAACAAAATGGATAGATAGCTCCAACTGCCGGGCACCCTCTGGAATATTCTCACCTAAAGTGTTAATTGGAAGTGTTATTGTGGCAGCACCTGCTTTTACAGTTAGGGAAGTAACATTATCTTTTAGTTCGGGAATGGGCACTTGAAAAGCCACACCGCTGGCAGTCGCATCCTCTTCAGCAAGCTCAAGTACTAAAGCTCCATCTTGCACTCCCTTCATCGCTTTTTGGAGTTCTCCTGTGGGAAGCTGTGCAATTTTCATTCCTTCAGCACCGGGTGAACCCTGAATGCGAATACGGCCCGCTGAAATTATATTCACTGGATTAACTATTTTTCCTCCACTACTTTCATTTGTGTTGCCACTATTATTGCTGCCGGACGAATTGCCGGTCGTATCTGTTCCCCCACCTTCTTCACTCCGCACTACATTCAAAGTGTAGGTCTTAGTTGTTATGCCGTTCGCAGCGGTAACTTTAACATCGATTCTGTTATCTCCTACCTTAAGCTCACTTCCACCTGTTACCGTCAATTTGGCTTCTGCATCTGAAGGTGTCCCAGTTACAGCCACCGCTGTCTTGGAAAAGGGCACATTTATTTTATAGTTCAGTTTCTTACGGTCAAACTCAGGGATGTCTGTACCGTCCATTCTCAAAACGCTCAAATCGGCATTATCACTCAGCGGTGTCTCTTCTTCACCTTCTACGTTCATAAACTGGAAGGTGCGGAAAAGTGAGGCGTCCTTCGCAGCGCCAATGCCTGATCCCCATTCAATATATCCTTTTCGACCCGCGCCATCATTATCGTTAACCAGCATGGAGAAGCTTAAGATATCGCTCGCCGCTGGACGGATCGGGCTTATTTCGCTCCAAGGTAGTGCCAGAGCATATGATGTAACCTTGGTCGCCTCATCTCTGGCCACACTTAAAGTTCCCTTAGTCAACACTCCGGTAGCTGCACCTTTCATGGACAGCCAGCGATATATTTGCGGCCCCTCTGGTGTTTGCGAGATTCCGTATTCATACCAGGATTGACTATCGCCCGGGACACCGGGAGCAAGACTGAACTGAATACTGTCATTTTGCCAAATATTAATCCCGGCAGCATTATGGCTGAATACATCATCGCGGATATCGGCGGTCAAATAAATGTGTTCTTCATCCCAGCGTAGCTGCGCTGTTCCACTAAGATCATCCGCACCCTTATATCCGTTGAGCAAAGGGGTTCCGTCCGCAAGATCAATCAGAGCGGGACTTCGTGTATCGGACTGATGCTGCATCCGGTTAATATCTATGTTTTGCTTGAGGTGAACTGTCTCATAACCTTCAAGGTCAACTGTCAACTCAAGAGGATATTTAACCCCTTCAGAGAATCCCGGCAGTGGAATTGAATAAGTAAATCCACTATTTGGGGCAATTTCAGACAATTGCGATTCACTACCGCTGATCTGACCAGTCTCTTCCCCTAGGGTCCAGGAAATCTTTTTAATTCTCAGAGGATCCACACTGGAACTGTTCGTAAATTGAAGTTGCAGCGACATGCCGCCGTTATTACCATCTGTAATATGAGGAGCAATTTTTAAACCTTGAAAATATAGTCGCAGATCATCTACAGGGGCTTCTGGAAGCGTAGCAGGATCAAGTCCGGGTCCATTATAAGCTCCAATATTCGGTGGAGTTGCTGCTGAAACGGGATTGCCCCAGTAGTCCCGTCCCCCGTTGTCTGCAATGATGGTACCGGCCCCAAGAGCAGGAGACCCCTCCCTCAGCTTGTAACCGTCCACTGTATTCCAGCCAATTCCGCCGGTGCCCTGAGCAACTAAGAGTGGATTTGCTGTGATAGGATTGGTATTTTCCGGCTCGCTTACTGGATGGTTGCCATATAATAGATTATGATCGAAGCTACCGTTCACCCCTGGCAGATTATAACCTCCTTGACCAAGGTTGTAGACCAGATTGTTTCTAAAAGAATATGGAGCGTTAATATTTCCTGCGTCATCCCATTCATGATCGATAATTTTGGTGTTTTGCCCAGCTCCGATATAGATAGTATTGTTATAGATTTGTGTATCTGGCGTAACCCCGCCTGCAAAATTAAACGTATGCGTTAGATCATTCTGGCTGATGTTGTATCTGACTACATTGTTAGAGGAGCCTGTCAGCACTCCCGGAGTCAAACGGGCATCGACAAAAAGCATGAATCCGCCTTTGTTGCCATGGCTGTAATTATATTGAACCACACTGTCCATCGTATCGATATCCAGATTGAAGCCCTGACCATCTCCCTCTGGTTTGTTCGTGTTAAAAGACTCATTGAACTGGACGATATTATTCTTGCCGCGAGTCGGCCAAATTGCGGCAGAGCCGTTAAACTCGCCTTCTTCGGAATAATTTCCGCCTTCCTCCGCTATGTTATGCTCAATCACCGCTCCATCCGCACCGAAGGTGAGAATACCGTCGCTGTCGGCTTGTTTGACATAATTTCCACGGATCGTAACATTGACCGTAGCATAGTCTGCTCCGTTAAAACGCTGATCCCATACCACAATACCGGTCCGGCCTATCCGTTCCACTGTATTGCCCTCGATCCATACCCCATCGAACTTGTCCGTGCCCGTCGTTCCGCCCACATATACGGAGATACCTCCAAACGCATGCGGGCCACCTTCGGCTCCGGAAACCGTCGGATAACGGAAACTGCTTGATACATCATGGACATAGTTATCCTGAATGCGGATATTACTTAATGTTCCTCCATTAGCATTCTCCACCATAATACCTTCCCGGTAAACAGTTCCCCTCTCGGAAGCATAATTAGTGACCTCAAGATCCCGAATCACCCAGTTCGAGGCGTTACGTAGGTATACAGCTGCTCCGGCCATGCCTCCACCGTTGATAATCGGTTTGCTTCCATTCCCATAGGCAGATATTGTAATCGGTTCTTCATCTGTGCCGCTGCCCTTAGGATATAATTGTTCGTTCCAGATTCCACCCTTCTTTAACAAAATACGATCCCCAGCTTCAAAGGTAGTCTGATTCACTACAGAGAAGGTCTTCCAGGCAGTCTCCGGTGTTTTTCCATCGTTGTTGTCGCTGCCTGCAAATGAATCCACATAATATTCTCCGTCTCCACCGCTGCTCCCTCCATCTCCAGGCAAGCGGTTGGATAAGGTGACCGATCCTAGTTGCATCAGCCAGGGTGCGGAATCACCGCTAAGCTCGATTTTTAAATAATGAATGCCGGAAGGAATCCCTTGTGCCGGACTATAATTCATCCCAGTCCAAGCCGCATCACCAGTGGCCTGTGGAGGTTCATGAACAGCAGAAAGTTCTGTCCAAGTGGATGCATCCGCCGAACCATAGAACTTGATAGTCCCGCTAGACCCGGCAAAGGAATGCATGCGGGTTGTGAAATGTTGCAGATTATGCAAATGGTACACGAGTGATTCTGCTGAGTCTGCTGTTCTCACCGCACGAGAATGATCTCCACCAAAAAAAGCGGGATTGCTTGTATCTAAAGACCAATTTGTACTGTGTGCATAAAGCTGTGCAATGTCGTCAAGCTCATCAACAATCGTTTGTGGTGCAAGCGACACATTGGAGAGCGTAAGGTGCCCAAGCTGCATCAGCCAGGTATCGAGGTCACCACTGACTTCAATTTTGAGATAATTGACACCATCCGGCAGCGCCCCCGAGGGTGTATATACTGTTCCGTACCAGCCAGAACCGGTTGCCGTGGGACTGTCGTTGATGGCTGGAAGCTCCGTCCAGATATCTGCATCTGGCGATCCGTAGAACTTGATAACAGCCGTGGAACCAGAGAAATAATACGCTTGAAGCGTAAACGACTGAACTCCAGTCAAAGGGTAAATGGCATAGCCAGTCTCCGTGGAGGTTCTGACCAGCCGGGCTGCATCTCCTTCGAAAAACTGAGGATTACTACTGTCAATTAGCCAGTTCTCGGACCTGTGTTCCGCTGCCGGAAGGGTTGAGAAATCATCGGCATTCGTCTCTTCAGCATGGGCAGAAACGCCCATTACAGGAAGCACCGCTGTGAAGATCAGCACCATTATAAGCAGTGATTTTGCGAGTTTTTTGAACATTATTGTATTATTCCCCCTTGAACATTTATTGGATGGTATGGTTTGCGAGATCTTCAGCCATCGGGTAATTCCATTCCACGACAGCTTCGGACAGCTTTTCGTCCACAATGGATCTATACTTCTGCTGCGCCAAATTCAGTGCGATGGCATCCTTCACATGATCGAACGGCTGAATAGCTGCATCATCTGCCGACAGGCAGTAAAGTAGGTGGATAGCCCCATTTTCAGTAATCAAACCGCTAAACTCTCCCGGCACCAGTTGCTCTGCGGTAAGCAATACCTTTGGATTTTCCAGAGCTGCTGTTCGACGTGAAGCACTTGTTATTTTCACCTCGCCAACGTTTACGCCAAACTCCTTTGCCTGGCCTTGGAAGCCTGTGCCTGAAGAATCTGTTGCTGCTGTCGCTGTTGCTATTGCATGGAGCTTTTCCATTCTTTCTAAGGCTTTTTGCTGATCTTTGTACTCTGTTTCTGGGCCAAAGGGAAGCGTTGCCCATTCCAGACGAATCGTTCCCGGCAGAGAATATTTCGCAATTAGATTTGCTTCATATTCCAATTTCACCTGTTCGTCTGAAATCACGATACTTCCGTTACTGCGCATGGCCTCAATCGTGGCATCCTCAAGGTTGCTCATGTAATAACTGAAATAGGCCTGCGTCTCCAGATGAAGAGGACCATATACCACCTCCTTATTCGCTGCTGCCTGACTCCGCCGATTATTCTCGCGCTCCATCTCCTTGAGAAAACCTTCAAAACTGATATCCGTTACGACTCCTGCTTCTTGAGCAAGCTGTAGCTCCATCCGCTTCGTCAAAAGCTGAGTTTGAGCTGTATTGATCCATTTCTGCATTGGATTTTCGCCGGAATAGTAGGCAGACCAGAAGTCTATTGAATAGTCGGCGTTGTAAGTTTGTTTAAAATAATCAACAATCAGTGCCCGATTCATTTGAAGATGCCAGTTGAACTCCGCTGCTGTGGCCTCCTGCCCGTTAAGGGTCAGAAGCATTTCTTCTGCTTGTGGAGCTTGCATATTCTTCGCACCAATCAGCAGCAGGCTTCCTGCTAACAGAGCGGTCAGAATAACGATTAGCTGATTTCTTTTGGAATGAAGTTTTAGAGTCATAAGTTATTTCCTCCTCTCTCATCCTCGATGTTAAGCGCTTTCATTCTCTTCGATATTAGACATGTTTACGTTGAAATAACAGGCGGGAAAGCTGCGAAATGGTTTGCCATTTCACGATTTGACCGTAAAGCCCAGTTTTCGCCCTATAAAAAAATGCTGTCGGAGAATAGAGAAGTTACGTATTCGAACGTGGAATGTTGTACAATGTGCAGGAATTCAGCGCGTTTGTCGGGAGTGAGCAGCAGCTTGTTGTATATCAAGCATGATTTCCATGCAATTACGGGATCGGAGTGATTTATAGAAAAGTCGATTTGCATTCATCACTGATTCAGTGTGTTCCTCAATTTTTTTTGATTGTAAAATCATCTAATAAAAACAAAGGCAGTCCGGAATTTTCCAGACTGCCTTGCATTGTTCTTAAGACTGATCTGTGCCCGAAAACATACAGAAATTCAAGACTCCACCTTTGGCAATCTCATCATGTGACAGAGAGTGGTGCTGCCATAGCGATCCGTTCCAGTGGACGGATTTACTGTACACATTGGCGGGGCTGTTGTTCTCTGCTTCAATGATCCATTGCTGCCCATTTTCAAGCTGAATAGTTACCTTATCAAAAAGCGGGCTGCCGAGCACATATTCAGGAATTCCAGGACTTAAAGGGTACAGGCCGATGGCGCTCCAAATAAACCAAGCACCCATGCTGCCGTTATCTTCGTCGCCGGGTAAACCATCCATCTGGCTGCTGAACAGTTCGGTCATGGTTTTGCGGACCCAATACTGCGTTTTGCACAGCACACCGAGTCTGGCAAATATATAAGGAATGTGGAAGCTCGGCTGATTGCTGATGGCAAACTGCCCCAGATCGGCGGAGGCCATTTCCGACATTTCGTGTATTTCCAAACCATAGGATCCCACTTTAAATACAGGTTCCTCAGCCATCAACTGATCCAGACGCTGGACAAAAGCCTCTTCACCGCCCATCAGCCCGGCTAGTCCCGGGAAGTCGTGGGGCACAGCCCAGCTCCCCTGCCAAGCCCCGCCTTCACAAAACGGATTACCCCACTCCAGAGGATCAAATGCTTCCTGCCAAGTACCGTCCTCATTGCGACCTCTCATAAACCCAACTGTTGGATCAAACAGCAGCTTATAATTCTGTGCCCGAGCCATAAAACGCTCATAATCATCCATTTTGCCAAGTGTTTTGGCAATCTGCGCAATACAGAAATCTCCGTATACATAATCCAACGTGTTGCTTACACTTTCATGGAAACGGTCATGCGGCAGATAACCATGCTGCAAGTACAATTCAAGGCCCCTTCTGCCCAGCTTCTCGTCCACTGATGGACGATCTGCATGCTTCAGAAGACCTTCATACAGTACCTCTGTATCAAATCCGCCGATGCCTTTAACCACGGCATCCACAGCTGCGGCATCAATCAGTGTGCCGGGCATGGCACTGCGCTCCCCTGGTGACAGCCACTTTGGCAGCCAGCCGCTCTCCTTGTATGCCAATGTCCACGCCTGCATTATCTCACCCAATAAAGATGGGAATAAGATACTGTATAAAGGAAAGCTGGTTCGGTATACATCCCACAGCCCGATATCCGAATACATTGGACCCTGGCAGATGCTGCCATTAAAAGGGCTGTAATGGATTTTCTCGTTCTGCTCGTTATATTCATGCCACGTTCTCGGGAACAGGCAGATTCGGTACATGCAGCTGTAAAAGGTGCGGAGGTTCTCTTCATCTGCGCTTTCAGCAACAATGCGCCCCAACCGTTCTTCCCAGCTTGCCTCTGCTCTATTCAAGATCTCTCCGAAGCTGTCTTCCCCAATCTCTCGGTTCAGATTAAGCAGCGCCTGCTCTCCGTTAATAAAGGAAGTCCCGCACTTCACTCCCACTATGCCAGATTCCGGTGCAGCTATTCCTACGTAAGCGCCCAGTCGTTCGCCAGTCCCTTCATGGGTCTCCAGTGGCTGATAATCTCCGTTAAAGATTCCCGACTCCTCCATGTGAAAATCCCTGTCGAACTGGAACACGAAATACATCGCGAAATTATCGGGAACCCCGGCGGTATGGCCTCTTGTGTAGCCGGTAATTCTACGTTTATCCGGCTGGAAGGTGATATGTGACTCACCTTTCAGGGGTGCTATAATAAGCCTGTTCTGCTGCCTCTCAGCGAAAGTTATTCTTATCGCTGCACAACGTTCGGTTGGAGTCAGCTCCAGCCGGGTGCGGTAACGTTGAAGAAACACATCGAAATAGTGAGGGGACACTTGCATCTCTTCCGTTTTGAAGGAAGAAGAACGTGAACCGGGACTGAGGAGCAGTGGACCTGTCTGCGGCAACAGGGTCAGATGCCCATAATCTCCGATCCACGGGCTGGGCTGATGGGTCAGCCGGATGCCCTCTAGGTGGCGATGGCGCGGGTGGAAGAACCAGGTTCCACCTGCTTCATAGGTTTGCGGGCACCAAGCCGCCATACCAAATGGCATCGCTGTAAGTGGCAGTGTATTGCCATGTGAATACCGGAAATCTGACTCCGTCCCCTGTAATGGATTTACATAATCTAACCAACCCAAATAGATACACTCCTTTGGCCAGTTTTCACCGACTCTATATTCTCCGTTCTTTATTGACACCGGTTAAGATAATCGGAATACTTGAACATCTCCAGCTTCCACAAGCACAGTCAGTTTTGTAGTTGTGGGTTTCAATAGATTCATTGGTTGAATTTCAGCGCTGCCGTCATCAAACCACGGTTCAACTGAAGTATAAATGATACCCAGCGTAACGTCAGCCTTAACCGCCATATCCCCTTCATTATGAACATAAAGAAATGCCCCTCGGTCCTGCTCACCTTCCCACTCGGAGAGATCCGCGCGGACACCGCCGCTTGCTTGTACATACGGCTGCAGCTTTAGTTCCTTCTGTAATAGATCCCGCACCAGCTGAAGCGTTCCGGGATGTCCATCCTGCCAGTAGGCAGCCGCAAGCAAGGTACCGAACCATACGGCACGCCCGTTGCCATAAGCGGCGGTAGTCAACACAGGCATGCGGTCCTCGGCAAATTCAGCCAGTACCTTCACATGGCTTTCCAGCTCGATATCCGATTTGTAATAGGATCCGTGCGCCGTATCGTCTGCTGCCGATTCCTCCGCCTTGCTGTGCTCCATAACATTCCGCAACGGAATCGCTGTCCGTGATTCGAACGCAACCTGATGATAGCTGTGATCCAGGTTCTCAGCGGAATGAATCCAAGTCTCACGGACCCCGAACACCTGGTCAAATCCATAACCGGGCACCGTATAGCTGTGGCAGCCATTCTCTGCCTGAAGTGCACCGAACGAGCATTCCGAAATCAAGATCCCGCCCTTTTCCACCCACTGGCGTAGGATGTCACACAGTTTGCGGTTCAAATATAGAGGATAAGGCATCCACAAGCAGTGGTATTGCTCCAGTGTCTTCTCGTTAACATCCGTCTCATGCAGAAATTCAACTTTATAATTGAGCTCATGCAGTAGTTTATGGGCGCCTTGTAAGGAATCGTTGTAGGTGTCCAGATGATCATGTGCCGCAAAGTTAGCAACCTGGTTCTGCGGACTGAACAGAATGGCAATCCCGTCTCCGCGCCGTTTTGCATGCATCAGCTCTTGCTTATTGTTTTGCACCAGCTTATTTAGATGAGCCATATCCTTGTACCATGGGGTTGGACTTCCGTCCAAATATACACTGCCCCATGCAGGGGCCTCCTGTCCCAATATCTCTGGTCTGTACTGCCAGAACAAATATCCCGTGATGCCACGAGCGAGCGGGGTCAGAATATGCCGTTTCATTTCCCGCAGGTCCGGCTGACGCGGCTTCATTGCAGTATTGCCTGGCAAAGCATGAATCTCCGAATTGATAATGGGTTTACCTTTGGCGGCAGAGATCAGTAGATCAGCAGACCAGGCCGAGGACCCAAGGCTATTGCCTGTCAAGTCACAGGGCTCAGCCAGCTTGAAGTCGTCCGAACCCGCTGTAATCATATTAAAGATAGGGGCGGGCACAGTGTGGGCCATAACAGGATGCAAAAGATCCAGTGACTTCACTATATCTACCCGGCTCCGCAGCTCATCCGTTAAAGTACCGGACATGAACAGGCGCCAGTCCACCAGATCATTAAATACGCCTTGTCCACGCGGTGCCTCTACTTCCTCCCAGCTCCCGTAAGTCCGCTGCCATGATTCATTGAGAGCTTCCAAAGTAACATATTTATTTTTCAGCCATTCTTGGAACACCCACAGCGATTGCTCGCAATAACACACCTGGTTGTCAAAAGACAACTTGCGCTTGATTCCTGTGGTTAGTTCAGGCTCATTCCATAAATCCCAGACCCAGAGCGCCGGATGATCCTTAAAAGTCTTCACCGTCTCCGCCAGAAACTTTGCCTTTTCTTCGGCGGCAGCTGGATGATGATAACAGGGCCCCGGCGCTCCGCCGATCTGGCGGCAGTTAATCGCCCTTGGTTCCAGAATGGAACCGTCCGCTGTAACCATTTTGGAATCAGGATATTTTTTATAGAACCAGGCCGGCGCCACGTCGAAGATTACATTCAAAATGACCTTCAAACCATTCCTCTGCGCAATATCCATTAGCTCCTGAATATCATCGAAATGATAGGTCCCTTCTTTGGACACACTCGCGCGCCATTGTACCCAATATTTCACACAATTGAAGCCCTGTCCGGCAATATTGCTTAGGTCTTGTTCCCATTGATCACGGAAGGGGGTCGGGGAACGGTAATATTGAAACCCAAATGGAATAAATGAATCTTGCATCTAGTGTACTCCTCCTACAACGTTCAATTTCGATCTCTCTATGTTTATAAAAGCGCTTACTGCTCTTTTACGCTTAAAGTCTATCACAGTGGATTTTGCAAAAGTTAGGATGGAATCCTATGAAACGGTTTGCGAAGCTGTTGAAATGTTTGATCCTTACGCTACGTGGCAGTCACTGCGCAGAGTCACCGGGGAATATACTGCGAAATCGTTTGCGATCCTGACAACCTCAGAAATTATACCTCCTCTTTAAGAGGTTTCATGTTTATAATGGCTGTAAGACATATTAGAAACTACTTCGAGGTGAAGCCAATGTTGAAAGCGCTTGTAGTGGATGACGAATATCTGGTCCGCATGGGCATCACCCAGACCATAGACTGGGCAGAATACAACGTCGAGATCATAGGAGAAGCCAGCAATGGCGAGGAAGGATTGGAGCTTGCCCTAGTGCACCGTCCAGATGTGATCATTACCGATATTCGTATGCCGTATATGAACGGTCTTGAGCTCATCGAAAAAATACGGGAACAGGACATGCTCGTAGGGATTGTCGTGCTCAGCGGTTATGACGAATTTCAATATGCGCAGGCTGCTTTGCGTTATGGCGCCTCCACCTATTTGCTAAAGCCCATTAATATAGAAGAACTTGCAAATACAGTTCGAAGCGTCGGGGATGAAATCCTTGGCAAAAAGCAACTCTCCAAGCGGTATTCACAGCTTAATGAGGAATTGGCCTCGATCTCCAAGCAGTTCTGGCAGGATTTGCTGCATGACCAACTGCATAACGAAGAGTTTATTTCAAATAAGATAAAATTACTGGAACTGCAATTGGAACCTGGAAAAGCTATCCTACCGCTGTCCATTACCTTTCCTCCTGATAACGGCCTTCAAGGAAATACTGTAGGCAAAGCGCTGGAGGATGCAGCGGCGACTATTCTGGAAGCGCATTCTTTTGAGCAACTGTGTCTATTCCGGGACAGCCATCTGGAGTGGGTTATGATCCTTCGGACCGGGGAACCAGAGCTGGCCGGAGATTCTGCACGAAAATTGGGCAAACAACTATCTGAATGGAGCCAACAGCACTTCGGCCAGGCCTTAAGCGTCGGCATAGGTAAACCTGCGGGAGAATGGAACGGGATCGTAGATTCATACCGGCAGGCTGTACTTGCTGCGCAGCGTGCCCTTTCTGGCATTGAACGTGTGCTGTATGCTGAAGAAGAGGCTGGGGCTCGGTGCCGGCGTGAAATCAGGGACGCACTCGCTTTTATCCGGGAGCACTATGCCGGAAACATTACCGTTGAGATGGTTGCTGCGGCGGTCTTCGTCAGTCCAACCCATTTGATGCATCTATTCCGTAAAGATCTGAACAAAACCTTTTACGAATGTCTGACGGAATACCGTATCGAGGAAGCCAAACGTATGCTGCGCAATCCGAAGTATCGGGTGTACGAGGTTGGCAATCAGGTCGGCTTCACCGACTCCAAATACTTTAGCCAGATCTTCAAAAAAATGACGGGCATCCCGCCGAGTGAATATGCAAAAACCTATGGGTAAGCGGAGACTAGCCAACCGGATGGATTCCTGGATGAGGCGGTTCAAGATCAAAAGCCGGATTGTTGTTGTTCTGTTAGCAGGACTGTCTCTGCATCTGGTGCTGATGCTCGTTATTTTCAATTTTTATTCCTATACCTACCTGCAAAAGGATCTGTACCGCCATGTCGTTCAGACTCAGCGCCAAATTGGGCTTAGCGTGGAGCTCATGGTCGATGACATTCAAATGTTGTTTCTGCGGTTTCTGGTGAACAGTGATATCTACCAAATCATCAATAATGATTCCCTGCCGTCAGCTGATAAGGAATCGCGAATCGGAGCTATCATCGACGGTATGCTGGCCCAGAACGACCTGGTGGGTAACGTGATTATCAGCACCAACGATAATATGCTTTATTCTTACCAGTCTAAGGAGCAGATGCTGGAGGTGCCTGAAGCCCTGTTCATCAAACGCATTCAGGAGAGCAGCATGCCTGTTGTCGGTGAGATCAAACGGGATGGAGAAGGCAATGCGTATATTCCATTCGGCCAGCAGTTCCGCAATTTCAATACAGGGCAAAATATCGGGGTCGTGATCATTTATGTCAGGGAGGCTGCTTTGGCGGACCTGTATTCCTCCAGCTTCACTGGCATCGGCTACTCCTTCCTGACTTCCGACAATCGGATTATTTCTCACCCCGACAAACGGCTCTTGGGCAATTTTTTGGAGGAAAACGCCCCTCTTCGCCCAGGTAAAAAAGAAGGCTATCGTACCTGGTCAGATAACGGAAATTCCTACATCATTGCTACTTATCCTTTGAATCCCCGGTTGGAGACACTTGGGGTCAGCTGGGAATTCACCAGCGTGATTTCCAATCACAAACTGCTCTCGGGAATCGCCAAAGGCAATCAAAATGCGCTTCTGTTCGCCAGCGTTACCTTTATTGTGCTGCTGATTTTTTCCTTCTATCTGGCAGCCAAAATCACCCGTCCACTGCTGAACTTGAAGAAGAAGCTGAGCCTGTTTGGCAAAAAAGATCTGGCCGCTGTTTATGAACAGCGCGGTCAGGTTGATGAGATTTTTCAGCTTGAGAACAGCTACTATCAGATGGTGGAGCGGATCAGCCAATTAATGCTGGAGAAAGATGAGGAGAAAGAAAAGCAACGGAAAGCTGAGCTGACCGCACTTCAATCACAGATCAATCCCCATTTTCTCTACAACACACTGGATGCAATTGCCTGGATTGCCCGACTGAAGAAGCAGCCCGATATAGAACGACTGATTTCTTCATTAGCTACCTTTTTTCGAATCAGCCTGCATAAAGGCGACAAGTTCGTGACCGTGGACGAAGAAATCCGCTTGGTGCAGAGTTTTGTGACAGTTGAGCAAATGAGGTTTCCGGATAAGTTCGAGATTGAATACGAGATTGAGGAATCGCTGCGCAAGGTTCGCATTCTGAAGCTGATTCTTCAGCCTATTGCAGAGAATGCGATCAAACACGGCATCAGCGAGAAACGCGGGATGGGCCGAATCTGGATTAAAGGCGAATTAGTGGCAGATGAGATTCGCTTCACAGTGACTGATGACGGGGTGGGATTTTCCAACGGTGCGACGCTTAGCCAAGCCAAGGAAGATGTGTTGTTTCAGAGCGGGTATGGACTAAGAAATGTGGACGAACGAATTAAACTGGAATATGGTCCTCAATATGGTTTAAGTATCTCCAGCACACCGGGGCAAGGCACCACAGTTACGATCAACTTGAAGAAGGAACTGCCCAATTAGCGAATTTAGTTTATAAATGCGGACACAACAAAGAAATCGATCCTTTTTGAGTGGGTAGGCGGGACTTCTACTTTGCTTAAAAAGACGATTGAGTAGTGGAAAATTAAAGATACTTTCGAGAATTATAGGTGCTTTAGTTGTATTTAATACAGCTAAAGCACCCTTTTTTGCAGCGAGCAGAAGTTTAAGTGTATTTGGTACATCTATACGTTCCAATTCTGTTGGCAGCAACTAACTTTCCGAATAATAAGTGTACTGAATACAACTATATCTTACTTCATCCGTTTATTGCCCACGCTAGATGTATGAAATACACTTCGGTTAGCGATTTTCATGATTCAGACTCCATCTTATCTTAGTCTTTCATTGTTGAATTAATCTTCAGGTACAACTGCTTCAGTGGATTAACTATACTGCCGCTAAGCACTGAGATCAGCAGCCAGAACACTATGAACACTACGATGTTCAGGGCGAGCATTAAATACTTAAACGTTCGCAGCTCTGCATTCATGCCATCTGCTGAGATATAGGTGACAATCCGCTCTGCCGATTCCGGTAGTGGATAGAGCAAAATCAGGCCGTCAGCCGTTTCCCGCTCCAGCAGATCTGCATCACCTCTGCCTGTACTATTTTGATCGATACCCTGTGTCACTGGCTCAGCCAAGGTAGCTTTTTCCGAAGTAACTAGTGCTGCTTTGATCTCCTGCAGTCGCTCCTTCGGGACATCGGCAGCACTCAATAGCTTCCCGTTTCCGGTCAGTAGGTAAACTTCATTTTCCCCGTAGATTGTATTCTCGCCAGATAGGTAGAAGCTGTAAAGCTTGTCAATCTCCACTTCGAGCGAGAGCAGACCGAGGACGTCTCCCATCGAACCCTTAATTTTTACTTCAAGCAACAGACGGTCGCGCAGATCCGAAGGTGCATTCATTAGATGCTCCCGGTTCAGCACCGTCCAGCGCAAAGCCTGCTCTCGGTTATTTAGAAATTGTTCCATCCCTGGTTTTTTTTTGATCTCTGCAAAGGGCAGCAACCCGGAAACATTGCTCGAGGAGTAAGTTCCCCCTGCTTCTCCCCAAATGTAAATGCCGAGAATGTCACTACTGGAAGAACGTATGCCCTCAAGTATCGGAGAGATTGCCCCGTCATATGTTGGTTTTTTCAGCGCATTCTGCACCACCTGGTTGTTGGATATAAGCTTCGAGGTCTCCTCCAGCCAGTTCATGAACAGAAGTGTGTTCTTATGCTGCTGGCCAGTGTACTGAACGGATAGCTGCCGCAGCATGTCAAGGCTTCTATGCTCCATAGTACGGTACAGAATGAAGCTCGAAGCGACAATATAGACAGTAATGAACAACACCAGGACTAGGCGGATATTGCGGCCGAACGATCTGAACATATGACTTCCCCATCCCCCTCCGGTGTATGAATCATGAAAACAAAATCAACTGAAATCAGACTAACAGCTAAGGTGACTAATGTCGATCTCCTTGTAAAAGGAACCCTCATCTGTCTCATGCACTTCATGATTAGGCAGAATTATTGTAATTGCCGATCCGGTTTGCCAGGAAGCTTTCATGTGGAAGATCTCCTGTCCTGTTACTGAACGGATCTCCCATTTGATGTTTATTGGGCCGATACTTGTATTTACGGTTCCGCTGGCCTGCCGCAGTTCTCCATAGTGGGGCTTTATAGTTATTCCCTCTATTCCTTGTTGGACACCCAATATCCCTCTGGTGAACTCAGTGATCGGCAGTGCGCTCCATGCGTGGCAGTCACTTCTGGTGCCGGTTGAATCTATTTCTGGAAGTGTAGTGAGATTAAGCTCCAACTGCTTCAACCACCGTGTCCATAGTCCGAACGAGCGGTCATACATTCCGCATTTCTCTAGCGCGCGGAATAGATAGTAGCTCATCGGCAACGAAAGCTTAGCCAGTGATGTGTCTGTTAACGTTGACTCCAGCAGTGCCGCCCCTTCTACAACATCCACTGTGCCCGCCAAAACCGCCCAGACCTGCGTGTGCTGGCTATGCTGCGTTCCCGCAGTTGCCTCCGGACTGTCGCGGAACAGCAGACTGTTCGTTAGCCGGCAGCAATCCATTACCGCAGCGTTGACCGCCGCTTTGCGTTGACGCAGTTCACCAGCAATCTGTGTCCAACCGCTGGCTGCAAGCAATTCAGCCGCTTGCTCCAGCGCGGCCGCATACATCAGGCTCAGTACGGTTGCGGGTGCATCATCCGTACAATCCGGTGCGCCGAGCGGCCATTCCTCCACCCAATCGAAGTAATTCCAATATTGGCGGGGCGTTCTGTCCACCAGACCCTCCGGAGTCAGATGTTGATCGAACCAGTCCAGCACAGATAACAGCGCTAACCGGTACTGATTCACCAAGGCCATATCCCCGAAGGATCTGTAGTGGTCATGAATCATTCCGATCCAATATAGGGAGAAGGAAGGAATGACCTGCGGCAGCACAGAGGGATAGCGACTTTGCAGCATCCCGTTTGGTAGCTGAGAGGCCTTATAATCTTCCATAGCTCTCCGCGCTAACCGGTCGTCCCCTGATAATAGGTACGTAAACTCCATCATCAGTTTGGTATCCATGGTATACTGCAGCTGTTCATAATACGGAGTATCCTCGTAGGTCTCATGCATGCAGCGCTGAAGTGTTCGTACACTGAGCTCCCATAGTTGGTTATATTGTTCATCGGAGCAGTGAAAGTTTCCTTCCGGCTGCAGTGGATATCCGGTCTCCCTATAGCTAAAGCTGGAAATCGTTAGAGGCTCGACACCAGCCTGCACTTCCAGCCGTACATAGCGGAAAGTACGGAACCAGAACGGTTCGTAGATTTCCATCCGCGCAGAGATGCCGTAACCTGCCGGGTGATAGCTATCGTAGCCCCCTCTTAATACATGTTCCTTCGTATTATCGCGGACAGCTTTGCGGCGAATCTAATCATCCCCCGTTTCTTCTTCATAACACTCAGCGCATAGTAGGGTAATCCGGCTACCTTTGCCTCCAAGAAGTCTAAGCTGCAAATACCCTGTGGTTAGCTCGCCAGCATCCAACTCCAACCAAAAATGTTGCCCTGCTTCTATTGTTATTCCAGCGGAAGGCAGTACTGCGTTGGGTGAAGCGCCGCCATCTCCATTTCGCAGCTCCAGACTATGCCCTTCCTCAAAAAAGGCTTGCCCTACCCCGCTACTGCTGCGCATTAGCTTCAGAAAAAATTGCTCCCGCTCATACAACAGCGGAATCGGACGCCGGGCCAGCTGCCAAGGGGTTAATTGGCCATATTCATCCCGCACCGGTTGCACAATTCCGGTAGCAAGCCAGGCACTGTCATCATATTCGGGCAGTGTCCAATCCAGCAGCGCTGCGTCACCCTCCACTTCTTCCAGTCCACCCATCCAGCGTATGATCGGAAACTGCTGGAGCTTATAGCTGCGATCCTTAATACTTTTCCATGAGCTATCCGTATTTAGCTCCTGTACTAGCTGCCCGCCTTGTGTAACTGCCGCTTCCACAAGCAGACCGCCTTTTTGCGAGCGCCAGACGGACAAAGGTCCGTCTTCACCCAGTTCAAAGGGCGTAGTCCCTGCATAATGAACGACCATAACAGCAAGCACATTTAAACCTGGTTGTAGAACATTGTCCAGACTGAATTCTTCATAATACTGTATATGACCATGTCCTTTACAAGGACCGGCCCATAAACGCTGCCCATTGACGAACAGCCTGTAGCGGCTGTCTGCGGTAATGGCCAAATCCAGGGTGCAGGTCTTTCCGATACCAGCTGGCAGTTCGAACACTCTGCGAAAGTACGCACGCTCGTGCTGCTGTTCCCTATCCGCTGATCCTTGCTCCTCCTGCGGCCAGATCCAGCGTGCTCCCCAGTCTCCCCATTCTTTTGCTGCCATGTTATGCATATCTCCTTTATCTCATTTAAGTAGTTAAGGCAATCTACGCAGAAACGGCATCGCCGCCCTTCAGAAGGACGACGTCGCCGTTGGTCTGCGTTTTATTTAACCTTATCGAGATAATCACGTTGGAATTCTTCGGCAGCCCTATCCAAGATCTGTTGCGGATCTGCGTTCTTGTCCGTCAGTACGGTTTGCAGTACGATATCCAGCTTTTGGTACAATTCCTGTGCGTTGACTGGTTCTTCCGCCCGCATGCCTTTGCTGCCATTGTCCATATAATCACGGAACAAATCCAGATTGACGTTGTTGTATTTGTCGAGAATCTTTTGTTCTTCTCCAATCCGTTTCTCATCAGTCCAAATCCGCAACCCGTAAGGCCCTACGATCAGCCCTTGATCGCTCAGTGTCTTCTTCTCAATATCCCAACCGGTCAGTGCCTCTTCAGAGGACTCTGGTGTAAATCCGTAGGTTTTTAGCCATTTGAATCCGGCATCAATCTGCTCAGGTGTTACATTAGGCGAGAACATATATAGGCCGCCACCGAGCAGGGTTACAGGTTTCCCGATCGGTCCTACTGGAAGCGCGGACATTGCCACATTGTCCTTGGACATCTTAGTCTGTTGCTGGATGACCGGTGACCAGTCATTCGTGCCGAAGCTCATAGCGACCTGATCGGTTCCGAACAAGCGGAACATATCGTTCGTAACATCGACCAGATTGTTGTCGGGCAGTACATCATATTTCCATTTTAAGTCCTTCACATATTGCAGGGCCGCTGCTGCTTCCGGCGAATTGAACACCGCCTGCCATTTCCCGTCCACTTGTTTTTCAAATTCTGCTCCGTATGCCCAGGCAATGTTCATGAACATCCAACCGCCTTGACCACTTTTTGTAGGCAAGAACATTCCGGCTTTACCGGTCTTTTGTTTAATAATCTGCGCAGTTTCTGCTAGCTCTTCATATGTTTTAGGAAATTTAGGAATCCCCTTGTCGTCCAGCAGTCCAGCCTCCTTGAAAAGATTCATATTGTAGAGCATACCGATGACGTATCCGTCCTTCGGAATCCCATAATACTTGTCGTCCTTGGTAACCATTTTCAGCAGATCTGGATTGATCGCCTTGTCGTAGCCATATTTTTTCATCGTATCCGTTATGTCAGCCGCGTAATTTGCCTTGATGATTTTGCTTGTTTCTGTAAAAAAGGTTTCGTATACCGTCGGAAGCTGGCCGCTGGCCGCTTTTGGCAGGAATGAGCTGACATCATAACCCCATTCATCTTTGTCCACAATAATTTCCGGATAATTGGCTTTCATCTTCGCCATGACCTGCTCATACTGGGCGATTTTGGCTTCCTCATTCGGCTTTGGCCAGTTACTGACCTTGATCGTCACCTGTTGATTGCCCGCTGTCTCCGTCTTTCCTCCGGCATTCTTCTCATTGGAGCCGCCTCCACAGCCAGCCAGTCCGGCAGAAAAAAGCAGCGTAAGTGCCAGTGTAGCTGTCAGGTTCTTGGTGTGTCCTTTTTTCAATGTAATTCCCCCTAGTCTTATTGTTAAAGCATTCTTCGCAACATGTAAAGCGCTTTCTTTTTGAATCTGAAATCATCTTAACATGCACCTTCTGCAGCACCCTACGGGGCAAAACTGTGAAATGGTTTGTGATCGGGTGATGTTACCCTTTAATACTGCCGCCGAAGGATTGCCCGTTCATAATGTACTTTTGGAAAAAAATAAACAGGATAATCGGCGGCAGAATCGCAAAAGTCAACGCAATAAACTGTATGTCCTGCGGCAATGTCGCCTTCAGATTGTAAATAGCCACAATGACCGACCAGGTCGATTTATCCTTCAGCACCATAAAGGGCCAGAAGAAGTCCTGCCAGACACTGTTCATCGTAAGGATTGTAATTGTAGCCATAACTGGTCCGCTGAGCGGGAGAATGACTCGAATAAAAATACCGATTGTGCTCGCTCCGTCAATTTTGGCGGCTTCCAGCAGCGCTTGTGGGATGGTATCGAAAAAGTTTTTGAAGATCAGAATTACCACCGGATTCACAGCAGCCATAAACCACATCGGCCAGTAAGTATTGGTCAGGTTCAAGTGCAACAGCGGAAAATCAATCAGATTCTTAAACAGCGGCACCATGCCCACTGTATTCGGCACCATCATGGTCCACACGATCAGTGCAAACAGCAGGGCACTGCCCCGCGGCTTTAGCTTGGAGAAGAAATATCCGGCCAGTCCGTTAAAAGTAAGGCAGAACAGTACAGAACCTGCGGCCAGATAAGCCGTATTCAGATAATAACTGAGGAAGTTAAACTCCTGCCAGGTCTCCCATAGCTTGCCAACATTGAACGAGCGGGGGATCAGGGTGGGCGGGATTGCATAAAACTCTTTGATGTCCTTCAGACTTGAGACCATAATCCAGACCGGAGGCAAAATACAGACAGCGGCCAGCACAATCATCAGAATGAACATGCACCAATACAGCAGGCGCACCCAAGGTGATCTGTATTCTATATTGCCGATAATGCCATATGCTTCTTTAGTTTTCATAGCTTCTACTCCCTGTTCAATTTCTTATCCAGCCGGAAATAAATAATGGTAAGCACCATCAGGACTAGAAAAGTAATAACCCCGAGCGCCATTGAATGGCCTGCTTCAAAACTCCGGAACGCATAATAATAGCTTTGCAGCATCAAGGTCATTGAGGCATTGTTCGGTCCACCCTCAGTCATTACTAGGGGTTCATTGAAGATCTGGAATACACCGCTGATCTGCAAAATCATCATCAGTCCGATCATGCTAGAGATTTGCGGAATGGTGATACTTTTGAATCTCCGCCATACATTCGCACCGTCAATCGAGGCTGCTTCGTACAGATCATGATTAATACTCTGTAGACTTGCCAGATAAAGCAGCACTGTTCCCCCGAAATTTCGCCAGGTAATCGTGAAGATAATCAGCATTATCGTCATTTGCGGATCCTGAAGCCATTGCTGCACCGGAAATCCCATGGCACTCAGCATAATATTCAGCACGCCACCCTTTCCGGGCTCAAACAAAAACATCCATAACATCGAAGCGGCAATGCCGGGAACCATACTCGGAAAAAAGACCGAAAAGCGAAAAAATGACTTCCCATGTCTCAATTCATTAATCACGACAGCGACAATAATGGGTACGGCAAAACCGATCAGTAGTGACCAGAACACATACACAAAAGAGTTGGTCAATGTCTGTTGAAACGCCGAGTTCTGTATAACATCCTTGTAATTCTGCAGTCCGGCGAAGCTTACGGCATTATAACCCTCAGTATTGAAAAAAGAGAGCACAATGCCCTTCACGAGCGGCTGCCAGGAAAAAAAGAAAAAGGCAAACAGTGTGGGTACAATTAATATCCAGGATGACCAATCTTTGAATAAACGCCGTACAGGATAACCTTTCTTTTTCTCTGTCATTAAAGGATTTAGTTCACTGGTTTTTCCAATCATGCTCCTGTCCTTCCTTCCTCCCGGAATCAAGCTTTAATCCGGTCAGGCGTTGTATAGTTGTTATACCTAAATGATAGCGCTTCCTACTGAGCGCCGAAATCCGGTAACCCTGCGAAAGCGTTTGTAAAGCTACTTATTTGTTGGCAAAAAAAAGCAGTGCACGCACCGGAATGGCCGCACACCGCTTATGTTCATGTTATGGTGAATCGTTTAGGCCTCACTTAACCCTGCGCTGATGCAGAGGACGGCCGCTTCCGCCCGAAACGCTTCGCTCGCCGGATTGGGCTGCTCCTCCAAAATACGAAGCACCGACTGAGGCTCTACGCCGGGCTGTGGCACACGGGAGGGAGAAACTACGCTCCACTTCTGCTCACCCTTGAGCCTGTATGACAGCTCATAAAGATAAAAGCCCGCATGTTGTCCGTCAGTGAGCTGGCTTACGCCATCCTGCCACGAGCAGAGTTCAAGCGGATGTTGTTTGTCCGGCAATACACCGGACGCCAGTGTGATGCGCTCATTTCGAACTACCTGCTGCTTCTGTTCCCAAGCCTGCTGATCTAGGATTCCCAGATCCAGGCGGTATTCCATTCCCGGCTCTCCATAAAGAGTCCAAGCCACAGGGCTACCCACCGCTACGAACTTAGGTGCTTCCAGAAAAACGGGTTGATGAGTTGGGACAAAACGTTCGGTCTGCTCCCACTCTCCCGCAGCCGGACTGCGTCTGCGATAATGCACCGTGCCCGTGAATTCGAGCTCCTGTTCCTGTAGCAGAGCTATTAGACATAGAGTAGCTTGCTCGTAAAGATCCGTGCAGTTGTTATGGCCGAAGCGGTATCCGATCTCATGGCGAAGCGGTATCCCGCGACTCCGAACCAAAGCCGCGAAGGAAAAGCTGAAGCGGCTAAGGGTAAAGGCATCATGCGTGCCATGGTTAATCAGCAGCTTTGTGCCACTCGCTTTAAGACCCTCCAGAAAAAATTCGGATTCCAGTCCGGTCGTTTCCTTTAGACTTGCAGAGTCAATAGTTCCCGTCAGAGTCTGTAGCAGAGTCTCGATTCCCGTGCTGCCGTTCTGTGGATGCTGCCAATCTTTCTTCCAGATTTCCCGGTAACCGGTGTCTACTTCCGCCACATGCCAGATCAGTGGGCAAGCTCCTTCGGCAAACTCACGGGTGAGCCCGTTCAGAATCAACGGCGGTGCATAACACAGTGTGTAGCGCACCCGATAGGGTAAGCAAAGCGGATTGCCTCCAGCCAGCAGCGCAGTTAAGCCGCCGCGCGAACCACCTACAGCCACTACCTGCTCTGCATCACCGCCATAACTTTCTTGACCTCTGGTAATTGCCGCCCCAATGCCAGCATAGATGGAGCCTTGCAAGGAACGGCTGCCGATATATCCTCCTCCGTTCCACAGAATGCCGACAACGCCTTTGCCGGTGCTGGCCAGAGTCTTGCCGATGATTTCCAGAAATGAGGGACCTACCGTGCTGAAGGTATTCTCATTGGCATCATAATAACCATTGAACAACAGTGGATATCCCTTAACATTTGCCGCACTCCAGAAGGGCGGCAGAATATAGGAAGCAAGGCTATGCTGGTCATTCTCTATAACTAGCAGACTGCCGCTGATGAGCTGAAATACAGGCGCATTGCTTAAAAGTGCAGCATTGTCTGTGGATGCATTGCGGAAAACCACCGGAAATCCGAAGGTCTTAAGGATGCGGTCGCTCAGGGAAACTGCAACTAGATCATCTACAGCATAGAGACTGTAGCGGTCACCGATATAATGCTCGAATTGCGGAGTTTTAAGATTCTTATTCCCCTCGTTGCCTCCGAACAGCTGATGATCTTCCGTATTGTATACATAAGGGCTATCTGGGTCGCTATTGTAGAGCCGCGCATGCTCGGAAACAACCTTTTCCCCGGCTTCGTCCATCCGCAATGTCCCTATGCCATCTGTTCCGCCATAACGGAAGCCTCCTTTTCCCTCAGCAACGCTATTATCCCAGTGAGACACTACAGGAAGCATATTGGTCAGCAAAGGACTGACTAATACAAATACCCCCTCCTCTTTCTCGGAGATCTCTTCTGCTGCTTCAGCTTCAACAATGTCTTCATGGAGGGTTGACCAATTCGCTTTCTGATAAGCTACTTCGCCGCCTCGCAAGCAAGCAAGCAGCAGTGGAGCGTTGTGCAGCCTTAAGTAATCAGCCACTGCTCTGCTAACAGGTATAGCGACAGGTGTAGATCCCTCGGCTTGAATAAACCGACTTAGCGGAACATATGCCTCCGGTACAAAACACAATGTTTTACTCACGATTTTTTTCTCCTCCAACCTGTATCATTCTGCTCTGTGCTGTTAGGAACGACATGAATCTAATTTCTGGCAAGCCATCTGTGATCCTATAATTTTCCCCAGACAGGAATCCTCCTGAGAGTTTAGGAGTGCAAGTAACCGTTACTGTTTTGGTCTCACCCGGAAAGAGGGTATGGAACTGCTCATCCGCTTCCATCCAGTAGCGGTCTCCCCTTTCCTCTGCATGTACATGCAGCAAAACTTCACTACCGGTATTTCGGACTGTAAAACGGGCCTGCTGGCTCTTCTCCTGAGCACCCGTCGGCTGCCATAAACTCTCCTGACGCACCTCAAGATTGCCTCCTATAAGTGCAAGCGCGGGAGCATATGGATGCTTTTTATTGGTAGAGAATACATATAAATTCTGCTGTGGTGCTTCATCGCCGTCCTGGTAGGACAATCTGACGAAATATAAAGCATCGTCATGCTCTGGCACGTTGAAATTCAGCACCCCAGCGCCGACAGCCTGATCTTTGTTTCCCTCTGCCTCAAATGATTGCTGATAGATGCACCGTCCGACTGCATCGAAGACTTCCGCGTCGACTTCTACCCTGTGTCCATTTCCTCCATGCACGTATACATCTCCCTGAAATCCGGTGCTTGGTGTAAGCAGTAGACTGCGGTAGTCCAGCGAAACATGTAGCGGACGGAAGGCAGATTTCACCCAATGGTAGGCCATCTTCGTTTCACCGTAATAATCGACAAGGTTAGTGCAGGACACATTCGGCCACGGCTCGTTGAATTGCCAGACAATGCTGCCGCTGTTTCGGAACTTACGGCGGCGGTTAGCCTCCAGCACGAACCGGATTCCTTCCGCCTGTATCCACTGGCTGCAGGCAGAGAACTGCTCCAAATCTGTCATGCTGCCGAACATTTCTTCTTCACGGCTCAGCGTATCCCACCACTCCCCGTGATGTCTCCATATCGCGTTGTTCTCCATAGAAACCGGTCGCCGGTTGGTCTCACTCAGAAATTTCTCCAGACTTTTGAGAGAACTCAGACCGTCCACCCCAAATTCGCTGTGCAGCAGATTATCGTTGCTGCCATATAACTCGTAGTGATAAGGGTTTCCCATATACTTCCAGTAACCGTGCACATCATGCCCCTGACCTTTTGCATCCGTAATATATTCTACCGGGCCGGAAGCTGAGGTCGGTAGGAAGAGTCGCTGCGGATCATACTGTTCTACCAGTTCTTTCAACATCGCCAGATTGGAATCGCTGCTGTCGGAAGGCTTATTTGGCTCACTCATTAATTCATTGCCGCCGCTCCATACCGTTAGCGATACATGATTGCGTTTGTCACAGAGCGCTGTGCAGGCAGTCTTGTGAAGCAGCTCCAAAAACTCCGGCTGCTTCGAAGGGATATTGTCAATACCTGAACTGGACTGAATGAACTCCTGCCAGACCATAATGCCGTTTACATCACATAAGTCGTAAAAAGCCTTTTTCTCAATGATTCCACCGCCCCATACCCGAACGAGATTAATATGAGCTGCTTTCATCAGACGAATCATCAGTTGATATTGTTCAACCGTTACATTCCCGTAGAGATGGTCCAGAGGGGTCATATTTACCCCTTTCATATAGATCTTGCTTCCGTTAATCACCACTGTATATGGTAGGGCGTTGTCTGGACTGTCTACATTGTGGATATAATCGAGCTTGCGAATGCCCGTTTGAAAGCTCTGGGTATCCAATTCCGTTCCAGCTTCATCCAGTAGCTTTAGTTCAAGATTGTACAGTGGCTGCTTTCCATAACCGTTTGGGTACCATAGCTCAGGTTCGGGTATTTCCAGCTCCGCGTTCAGAAGCTCTCCAGCTCGAACTGGTCGCGATTGAACCAGCAGCAGATTCCCCTCCGGATCAGTACAGGTGATGCTCGCTGTCAGTGTCCCATCATCTTCAGAGCCAGCCATTCGCTTGATTCCTGCTTGAATGGTGATTCGACCAGACGAGATCTGATTTCTATCGTTCTCGCCAAACTCCGCATCTGTAGTGATCGACACATCATCCCAAGAGCACTGTTGATGTACCCTCAATACCACATCATCCCAGATTCCGACATTGACCAACCGGGTAGAGAAATCCCATTTATAATTAAAACGGCTCTTCTGCGTGAAGGTAGCCGAGGTTTTGCCGATTTGCCCCATTTCATCTGGCGCCTGCTTCAACAGCACTGAAATTTCAAGGCTTTCCCGCCCGGAGAGCAGGTCTGTAACATCAAATACAGCCGGCTCGAACATACCTTTATGTTCACCCAGCAGTAAATGATCAGCGTATACCGAGGCTTCATAGTCCAGTCCCTGAAAGACCAGTTCAACTCTGGCTGCTCTCAGCTCAGGCTGCTTCAAGGTCGTACGGTAAACCCACCAGCGGTTCTCCACCCATTCACAACTCAGGCTATTTAACTCTTGATAAGGGTTGGTAATCCAGCCCTGTCTGAAGAGATCATAGTGAACTCCACCCGGCACAGTGGCAGGCATCCAGTCCGTAACCCCCATCAATTCCTGTCCCAGCTCCATACTGGTGCCCTTTAGCGGAACCCAGGGCCAATACCCTTTGACTTCCCACTTCAAATCGTTCAATAGAATTTCATTCATGTCTTCTCCCGTTCCCCCAAACCCTGCTAAATTTGGCGCTGTTCCTGACGATGAGCGGCTCTGGCGCCATTCGTTAATGCGCTTACAACTTTAGGTGTGCAGCTTCATTACCAATGATAGCACCGGGTTAATGTTTTCAAAGGTCTCCAACCCTGTGAAATCGTTTGTAAAACTGCTCAGTTGCTGATAAACACAAACAACCCCTCTAGGCTGGAGTGAGGGTTATCAGCAATCATCTATAGAGGTGACTTTTTAAGGCTTGTTTTGTTTCGGAGCCTCTGACTCCCGTGCTTTACCAATACGTGTAATACGTCGAACGCGAAAAAAGGAGTTCCCTTCAGCCGCGAAAGGCTGCTTGGTGAACTCCTTTACTTTTTGTTCGATAGAAGTTTTAAGAACTATTGCAACAATGTAGCACCACCTATCGGACATAGATGACGCTAAATGCAGTATTATTGCACTTTTGGTAGGCTAACGGTCTTCATAGCCACTATTTGCATGAAATATACCACATATGAACCTCTTTATAAGCAATAGCGTCACTGGAGTCCGAAATGTTGTTCACAAGGCTGAAAATCAGAAAATAGTGTCATCTGAGTCCGAAACCCTCAGAGGCTCAGATAACGATGACACTGTTGAAGCTGGCGGCTACCAATAAACTAAAAGCAGCAAAAAACTAAGAGCAGCGAATCTCTCTTCATTAAGAGAATCGCTGCTCTTCAGTTTTTTACGATGCGACAGTCTGTTTTACTCAAGTGGAGAACGTAGTTTTCACTGTAGCCCCATTGGACTATTCATCCATATGAAATTTGACAGGTAACCTTAGCAATCGCCTGCCTCTGCCTATTGGATCAGCTCAAGAAGTTCTGCAACATTCGCCTTGTACTGTGGCTTGAAATCATCTGATTTCATATAACCCGCAAGACTGAATAAGAACTGTCTGCCTTCCGGCGTATCGCTAACCTTATCAGCATCCAATGCGCATATCAGCAGGTTGCCTGCTCCTACACTGCATTCCACTAGGAAACTCAGCTTATGATTGCGTTCAAAATTATCGATAGTCTGCACAACGGGATTCCAATCGCGGTCAGCTGCATCCATGATGAGCGATTTCGAATTCTCAACAATACTCCACCAGGGATAGGTAGAATATTCCTCGCTCGGGAACTCACGAAGCACCGGGTGCTTGTTATCAATCAACAGCCCCATAGTACCAATGGGTACTGGCCGGTTCATGCTCTCTGAGATCGAGCGGAACATTGGATAACACCAGAAATCTGTGCAGTAATAACCTTCAACGGCATTTTGGAGAGATTCCGGTTTCGGCATAAGCAGCACATTCTCACCTTGCTCCAGCAATGCAAGCGCATCATCAGACAGCTTGTCGAAGACATGGACACCTTCCAGCATGTTGCCACTCTTCACTGGATAAATCCACAGGTTGTAACTCTTACGGATATCTGTTCCCTGTATGGAGAGGGACAATACGATAGTACTCATACGGTCAACTTCAGGTAGTTTTATTGCCAGATCGCAGATATCGATATAATTCGTTCCTGCAGGTACGTCCACCTCGGTTGAACCTGCGGCGAGAATACCATTATCCGCGGTAAGCTCCCAATGCAATTCAAATGCACTCGGCATACCACTGCGGAAACAGCTCAGTTCAACATGGGCATCGAACGATTCACCAGAGACATAGTTATACTTAGGGAATCTTGCCAACAGAACGGCATCATTACAAAAAGTTCGCCAGTCCTCAGGACTTATCACTCCTTTGGAATCCATAAAGGCGTCGAGGACACCCACCAGCGCCGTTCCCTGGCCACTGAAATCCTGCAAATCAAGCAGTTGGAAGCCCGCAAGCCGCCGGGAGCGGAATGCCGCCTCAAGTTCCTCTTTGTAGCAAGCTACTGCCAGTTGCCCCGAGGATTCAAAATATTTGGCGGCCAAATGACCCAACCCTTTACTTTCCAGTCGTTCACGGAAAATTTTGAAATTCTCAGCTTTGAGCGGACCGTTGTATTTATCGATTTCCTCATAATTAGGATAGGTAGCATACTGTCCGATCTCATGCGAGATTACCGGAATGTGCGGTATCCATTCTGCGGAAGCGTCTCCAGCCTTCACCGTCTTGGCTTCCGTACCATACTGGATCTGAATCTCTCCGCCAGCGGCAGCTTCCATCCCCTCTCCGTTGAAGAAATCCTGAGGGACGATCTGATCGTCATAGTCTTTCATCGTGCCTGGCAGATCGATCTGGACATGACCTAATGGAGCATCACACATCGCATAGGAACCTCTGAACAGCCGATCTCTGGAGAAGCGCACGCCGCTGAAGAAATCGTCATGTTCCAGAATTTCTGGCACCCATTGGTGGTTATTGGACCCCTGTGTATAGAGAATCCGGTTATCAAATGCTTTATAGTCCTTTAGGAAGGAATCAATCTTGGCTTTGCTGCCCCATAGCTCGTTGCCAAGCGACATCATCACGAAGGAGGGGTGATTGCCAAAAGCCTGAAGTATGGCATAGCCTTCGCTGATCAGATAGTCCTGCTCCGCTTGATTATGTCCCTCGTCGGTTTCTTCTGTGATTGTTCCCCAGAATGGAAGCTCTGGTTGCATGTAGATACCGAGCATATCCGCTGCGGTGAAAGCAGCTTCCGGCGGACAGCAGGTATGAAAGCGATAATGATTGATGCCGTAAGACTTGGAGATGCCCAGGATTCTTACCCATTCCTCGACGTCAGTCGGGGCATAACCGGTTAGCGGGAAGATCAGGCCGTCATGTTTGCCGCGGAGGAAGGTTTTTTCTCCGTTGATTGTAAACTTATCGCCCTCTGCCCGGAATTCCTTCAATCCAAAAACGAGCTCCTGTCGGTCCATTATATATCCATCGCTGTCTTTCAAAACAAGGTTTATGTTATAAAGATTGGGAGCGCCTTCACTCCAGAGCAGCGCGTCTTGACCAAGCTCATAGTTGACGGAAAAACGACCCGGTGAGACTGGGTACTCCCGCTCGTCCACAGCATGTGTATTGTCGCTGTTGAAGCTCTGCGCAGACACTGTAAATATAGATTCGTTCCTGCTGTCCAAGGTTGCCGTGATTCGGACTGAGCGGGCTGAGAGATCCGGATCGAGCCGGATGCCGCTGAGCCGTGACTCACCGTAGAACTGAAGCTCCATACGTCCGGTAATCCCATTCCAGTTAGTCTGGGTATCCTGCGACGTTAAATGTCCACCTTTGGTTGGGTAACCCGTATTGTCCACACGGATGGTGAGCGTATGATTCCCAGGTTGAAGCTGCGGCAACTCGTATATATGTGGGGTGTTCAGACTGTTACGGCTGCCTATTTCCTGATTGTCCAGCCATAGAGTCGTCAGCCTCGTGCGTTCCAAATATAGGAAGCAGACTTTGCCGGCTAGTTCTTCCGGAATGACGACCTCTTTTGAATACCAGACTTGCCCTTCAAACAAATACTCATCCGTTAATGCGCTTACTAAAACATCCTCGTTCTTCG
This sequence comes from Paenibacillus sp. FSL F4-0097, assembly GCF_038593125.1. NCBI lineage: Bacteria > Bacillati > Bacillota > Bacilli > Caryophanales > Paenibacillaceae > Paenibacillus > Paenibacillus sp. FSL F4-0097. Next base: position 3,453,163 of record NZ_CP151965.1, on the reverse strand, counting down.
AACCTTTGCGTGCGTAGGACGTTGTTCCCGGCAGTGTGATAACATCTGTAAAAGGCAATGTCAGTCCTTGATTTCCCTCATCCAATTGCAACTTCCATTCGCCTTTCAGGCTGATCTTTGTCTGCAAAATATCACTCCTAATAATGATAATCTCTGAACTCCTGAGGTGTAGTGCCGGTTGTTTTCTTAAAAAGGAAGGTAAAATAAGCCGCGGTTTGAAAGCCCACTTGCTCGGCAACCTCGTAGACCTTAATATTGGGGTCACGAAGTAGTTCCTTGGCTTTGTTCATACGCGCTTCCTGCACGAAGTCGGAAATCGTACGGCCCATTTCTTTCTTGAAGAGAACACTTAAATAGCTGTGATTCAAGTGAAACTGCTCAGCAAGCTGCTTTACAGTCATGTTCTCATGCAGATGCTCCTCCAGTTGGCGGGCGACCCGCTGGATAAGGTTATGCTGCTGAGCGACCTGCTCTCTTTGATTAAGCTTAGCATATTGCGCCAAATATTCCAGTACGACCTTCCTGACTTCATCTACGCCTGTACAGTCGATCAGCCGCTGCCACATGAGGATGTTCATCTCTGTATCCTTTTCATGTATACGCTTCAGTTTTCTGGCTAGTTCGCTAAGCAAACCCATTCCGAAAGCCTGCACATAGGAAAAGGATACAGGCTCTCGCGCAAGTAACACTTCGAAAGCATGATTGAAATATGCGGAAGCTTTATCGCTCTCTCCTCTGTCCAGTAGCTTAACGATTTCCGGAATGTATTCTTCACGCAACCGGAAATCATGATATTCATTCATCAAGTTCCGGTTGAAATAGAGGATTTGTCCGTAGCCGGCCAGCCTGGCACCGGTCATCATATGCCTTACTTCCTTATACAGCAACGGTATTTCCGTCCAGAACAAACACTCTCTGCTGATTCCGACCGAGACGGAGGCTTTATACTGCTCTCTTAGGATATCTTGGATAAACGCAAGCTGCTTCTCAAGTCTTGCCCGCATCAATGGCGTTGCGTTCAGCACAATGACGGCCAATTCATCCGCTCCTGTCTTCCCTATATAGGTACCGGAGAAGCCAGATAGACCAGTCTTAACGCAGTTCAATAGCCCTTCGCTAAGCAGGATCCGATCCTTGGCATCATGCGGATTATCTAGAAACCTGCGGTCATATCCGAACAGGAATAATGTTGCCTGCCATTCCCCATTAGGCAGATCCAGCAGACGCCGCCAGGATTCGAGCAGCTCATCACTGTGGATCCAGCCTTCGACCATATCTTTGACGAAACGTTCCTGCAGCACCTCATAGCTCTCTGTTACTTTCTCCCTAAGTACAGTGGTTTCCTGTTCAATCTGTTTTTTCTTCTCAACTACTTCTCTGAACGCAGCCAGTTTCATTTCGAGTTCTTCCGTCTTGATGGGCTTCAGAACGTAAGCTTTAGCTCCCAGATGTATAGCCTCCTGCACAAATTCAAACTCGTCATATCCACTGATCATCACAGTCTGTAAAGACTGGAGTAACGGATAATCCGCTCTGCATCTTGCGAGCAGTTCGATCCCTGTCATACCGGGCATCGAGACGTCAGCGATCAGCACATCCACAAGAGTTTCTCCTAGGATTGTTAGTGCTTCTTCACCAGATAATGCAGTTAACGGTTCCTCATACCCCAGAGCTTTCCAGCCAATATGACGAAGAAGCCCTTGAATCTGCATAGGCTCGTCGTCGACAATTAATGCCCGCATTAAGCTCCATCCCCCTTTTTTATCTCAGGACTTTCCTTGCAAACAGGGATATCAATGGTTACACAAGTCCATTCGTCTTCTACACTGTCAATCTCAAAGCCGCCCTCTGTGCCAAAATACAATGCAAGACGTTCACGGATATTGTTCATCCCGAATCCGTTTTGCGTACCCGTGTAGCTGCCGGTACGGATCTGTTCCAGCTTCTCACTGCCAATCCCTTTTCCATTATCAAAAATCTGAAACTGCACCGTATTCTCCACTCGTTTGATCGTAATTTGTATAAAAGCATGAGTTCTAGTTGTGATGCCCCCGTGCAGATAACAGTTCTCGACCGTAGGCTGTAGGATCAGCTTAATGCTGTACAAGTCAAGAACGTCAGGCTCTACCAGCCACTCTACGGATACCTGACCGGGATAACGCAGCTGCTGAATTTCGATATACGCCTTAAGATGCTCAATTTCGTCACGGATCAGCGTCACATTAACCCGGTTATTGAGTGCCAGCCGATAGAATGTCGTCAGCGCATCTATGGTTCGGATTTGCAATTCGTCCTGCTGATCTAATGCCCGCCAACGGATCAGACTTAGCGAATTATAAATGAAATGAGGGTTAATCTGTGCCTGCAACGCCCTGAATGATTGCTCCCGCTCTTTGAGCATGGCCTCTGTATGTTCTTCGACCAGTTTTCTCAAACGGCCAGACATGGAATTGAACAATACCTCAAGCTCACCCAGCTCATCGTTGTCACGGTTTCTCACTGTAACTTCGAAATAGCCCTGTGAGATATCTGTCATTCGGGTGCCCAGCTTGCGGATCCGCCAAATCACATTTTTAAGTACAATCATGATTAGAAAGATGGACAACAGCAGGAAAAATGCAATACCTGCTCCGATATAGTACATAATCCGCGTAGACTGCTCCTCCAGTCTGTCAAGATGCACAAGCGCGGCAACCGTCCAGCCAGACTTAATCTCCTGAGTGATCAGCATCATCCCGCTTTTTGTAGCCGATGTTTCCAACGAGTTATTCCAGTACTGACCTAAGGAGGATGAGGATAACCGGCTGCCAATTTCAGAGGGCTCCGAGGATGCAATAATTCGTTCGTTGTCGTCAACAATATACAATTCTCCGGCCCCTTCAAAAGGATGCTCGAACGATTCCATGAAGACACCGTTATAGTTCAGTAACAGGTACACAATCCCGTAAACATCTCCATATGCGTTCAGAATTTTATGGGATACTACTAGCTTAGTCCTGTCGTCCGCTGCATTAGTCCATACCAGATTGTCTGTTGTGCGAAGCATTTTCGTATACCATTCCCGCTCTCGAATTCCCGAAAGGCTCCGTTTTTCCGGCTTCCACAGAAGCCCTCCATCTTGCACTAGTGTATCGTTGGTATGATAGATCCGGAAATTCTCAATACCTGGCAAGTATTTACTGGTGAGCAGGAAGGAACGGTCCACATAATTGACCGTACCCAATTGTTCATCGATATCCGCATAGTCCCTGGCTAATCTAGAGATCAGCTCACCATCCGTAGCCGTCCGGGTAGCCAGCAGATCATAGCTTTGCTTCCTGAATTCAATACTCTGCGCACTTTGCCGAACGGCTTCCCTGATCGTCAGCATATAATTGGCCCGCACCGTATGTAGCATCATGTACCCTGCACCTGCAGCCAGCAGTACGGTGGGGAGAAATACAATTAGTCCGTAGAATAATACAATCTTACTCCTCAGGTTCATAGAACGGGTCATACGGATGATCCATTTCTCTATTTGTTGTTTAATCATAGATTCCCCCCATGAAGTGCAAAGGGAGCCCCCTCCAAGTGAGAGGTGCTCCATTAATTTTTTTATCGTTTAAGATCCGTGACTGAAAGAGCATCACGGTTGTCTATTGCAAGGCGGTTACTTCCTCCTTGTACGTATCCAGCCACTCCTGCTTGACTTCACTCCAGTGCCCACGCTTCTCTAGTGCTGCTTGGAAATCGCTCCAATTCTTCTCGAATTGCCCCTCGTCTTTGGCCATTAAAAGCTTGGCTCGATATTCCTTGCGGATATTTTCGATCTCCGGTGAATATTTCTCCCATGCGCCGCCCTGTTTCATCTGGAATAGATCATAAGGCTCTGCCACGCGGATCGTTCCCATTTTGCCGATAGCTTCTGTGAACTTAATTGTCTTAGCAGCTCCGGCTTTTCCTGCATCCTCTGTGTTCCACCATGGGTACCATTCATTGCTGTAAGAGGCAGTCATGTAAAGCTCCGGGGTGACTTTAGCTTTTTGTGCGGTGTCTCCGGAATTGCGGCTCGTCTTGTAGGTTTCGTCTGTGAATTTCCATTTGCCCAACGGTTGATCAATCCAATCCCAGTATAATCCCGCCGGTCCTTCATTAATGACCTGCTGCTGTTCGGGTTTCGGCTGCAAGGTATAATCGAAGAATTTCAGAATAGCTTCCAGATTTTTAGTTTTTTCACTAACATAGACATCATAGCCTGGATTCGGATTGGTAACCTGATTAATTCCGACTTTCTCTACACCATCCACTTTAGGAAAAGGGATCGCTTCGTAAAACCACCCTGGCTCTGTTGGGCCGTCCAATGTCTCCCAGGCTGAGGCAGGAATGTTCCAGAAGCTGCCGACATTGAAGGCAATACGACCTGATTTGTTCTTTTCTGTATACTGTTCTTTTTTGCTGGTAACGACCTCTGGATCGATCAACTTCTCCTGGTACATCTTGTTCATCCATTGATAAGCTGCTTTATAATTGGGATCGTCGTAAGCGAATACAAAATCATCGCCGCGTTTGTCAACGCCATTACCTGCTGTAGTCACCCCAAATGCTGTCAAAATTGCGTTTTCATCGCTCCAGCCCAGATTATCACTAGTGTCCATCAGGAATGATAGAGGAATCAGCGATTTGCCGGAAGCATCCTTCTCTTCTGCAGCTTTCCGAAGGAAGGTCTCAACTCCTTCTAACGTTGCTAAGTCCTCTTTGGTCATACCTGTTTTCTCCAGCACATCACTTCTGACAATCCAGGCTTGAGATGCCCAACCTGGCCACGGATCTTCCGGGTTTTGGTCAAACCAGGTAGGTATGGACCAGATATGGCCCTCATTATCCTTCATAAGTTCCAGATACTGCTTTGGAATAGACGCAAGTCCTGGATATTTGTCAGGCATGTCGAAATACTGCTCTAGCGGCATAAGCTGTTTCGACCGGTTCATCGCGCTTTTGACCGTTTCGTTTCGGCTGAAGATAGCTGCATCCTCAAAGCCGCCAGTGTTTATCTTCAAATTAAGTGCAGTCATCGCGTCGCCTTGAGTGGTTTCCAGCTTCACATTTACTCCAGGCTCCTGTTCACGCCAATATTTCTGGACCAAACTATCATTATTGATGGTTGCCGTCCATCCGAGCCAGAGATTAAAGGAAGTCGAGCCACTGGCGGGCTGGTTATTTGACGTTTCATTGTCACTTCCAGGCTTGTTCGCAGTATTCCCACCTGATCCGGAGCATCCGGCAATAGACATCAGTAAGGTTGCTGCAGCCAAGGCGACTAGACCCGTTTTTTTGATCATCATTGTTTAATTCCCCCTGTTCTATTATTGTAGATCAACCTTTTACTGACCCTACAAGAACTCCTTTCACAAAATATTTCTGCAGGAACGGATACACGCACAGGATGGGGATTGCACTCACCATAACGACTGCCATCTTAATCGACATCAGCGTAATATTCTGCATTTGTGAGCTCCTCGCCAAAGCTTCCTGGTTGGTATTCGAGCCAAGGACAGCGGATAAATCCTGAGCAGCGAGCAATTGCTGCAGGAAGGTCTGCACCGGAATCAGATTCTGCTTCGTGACGAAGAAAGCACCGGCGAACCAATCATTCCAGTGTCCCACTGCGGTAAACAGTCCCAGCGCTGCAAGCATAGGTTGAGAGAGTGGAATAATAATCTGAATCAGAGTACGAACAGGACCGGCTCCATCTAGTTCAGCGGATTCTACCAGAGCTTCAGGGATTCCCTGTATAAACTTCAGCATGACAAACATGTTCCAGACCGAGAACAGCCCGGGGAAAATATACACCCAGAACGTGTTGATAAGCCCGAGATTATTAAGCTGAATATAGAAAGGAACCAGTCCTCCACTGAATAACATGGTTAAAAGAATATAGCCTAGTATCGTGCTTCTTAAGGGAAGACCGCGGTAGGACAAGCCAAATGCCACCAGAAGTGTGACGATAAGTCCTGCGAATGTGCCAATGACTGTCCTAGCGATTGTAATTAGATAAGACTGCCGGATAATTTCATTTCCTAATACGATCTCATAATTTATTAATGTGAAATTCTTGGGCCATAGATACACGCCACCTTTGGCTGCACTTGCACCGTCATTCAGTGAGATTGCCAGCATGTACAGGAATGGATATAGTACAGACAAGCACAGACCGGCCAGTACTATGACGATGACGTATTGAGCTATTTTTTCACCTCTGCTGAGCTTCATATGCCATCACCATAATCCTTCACCATTTATTTTTCTGGATAACTGATTAGTCGAAACAACCAATATCAAGCTGATCACTGAGGATAACAGTCCTACTGCGGTCGCCATCCCAAAATATCCCTGCTGCAATCCGTTGCGGATGATATACGTATCCAGTACATCCGCGACCCCTTGATTAGCAGAATTCATCAGCGGATAAATCTGATCCATCCCTACTGAAATCAGGCTTGGGATACTCAGAATTAGCACAATCGATATTGTCGGTAGAATACCCGGGAAGGTGATATGCCGAATCTGGGCTAGCTTTCCTGCACCCTCTACTTTGGCGGACTCATACAATTGCGGATCAATCGTTGTGATCGCAGCCAGATAGAGAATCGTGTTCCAGCCGGTCTCTTTCCACAAGCCGCTTAATATAACCATGGGCCGGAACCACTCCGTGGAACCTAGAAAAAATACGGGATCACCACCTGCTTTCTCGATGAACTGATTGACCAGCCCACCATCCAAAGTCAGAAAAGACTGCAGGATGTAAGCGACTACAATCCATGAGAAAAAATGTGGCAAATAGCTGACCGATTGCACGAATCGTTTAAATACAGGCCGGGTTACCTCGTTAATCACCAGCGCCAGCAGAATCGGTGCCGGGAATCCGAAGATGAACTTAAGCACGGATATATATAACGTGTTTTTGACAACAGTTAAAAACTGGGGATCTTGCAGGAAAGAAAAGTTGTCTAATCCCACCCATACGCTATTCCAGATCGAGGTGCCAATCTGAAAGTCGCGGAAGGCGACCTGAATCCCTGCCATCGGAATATAGCTGAACAGAAATAGCAACAGAACTCCCGGAAGAATCATTAAATATTGCCATCGGTACTTGTAGAACTTAGCGTACAATTTACATCCCTCCTTGATATTTCTATCATAAGCTGCAGCGGGAACCCTGCCTATATAACAGTGATTGGTTATCTATTGCTCTGATTGGATATTTAAAGCGCTTACGTTGATAGACAAGCTCCGCGCGCACGCAAATAAACGCAGCCTTAAACGGCTGCGTTACATTTTTTATGACGAAAGCTAAATATTGAAATTCAAATTAATATTATTGTTAATGTATGGCTTTATGCCCTGCCGGTTGAGATGCCTTGGAATAGCGGTTCTCAGGCAATGGAATACCGAGATTTCCACGCAGGGTGCTACTTTCGTATTCAGTGCGGAACAGACCCCGCTCTTGCAGAATCGGCACTACCCGATCGACGAATTCCTCCAGTCCGTTAGGAACAGCAGCTGTGATCATAAATCCGTCTGCTCCTCCACCCTCAAACCAGGTTTGAATCTGATCCGCCACTTGCTCAGGTGTGCCAATAAAGCTGCTACGCGGGGTAGCGGATTGTAAGGCGACCTGTCTTAGTGTTAAGCCTCTCTCCTTCGCGTCCTTTTTGATTTTATCCGTGCCGCTCTGAAAACTATTGCGCCCCAACTCGCCAAGCTCAGGGAACGGTGCATCCAGCGGATATTGCGAGAAATCATGATGCTCGAAGAATCTGCCCAAATAGTTCAGTGCATTCTCAATCGTCACGAGACCAGCAACCTCCTGATATTTGCGCTCTGCTTCCTCTGGTGTGTCGCCAATGATTGGTGCAATGCCAGGAAAGATCAGCACCTCATTCGGATCCCGGTCAAATGAAGCTACCCGTGTCTTAACATCGCTATAGAATGCCTGGGCATCTTCTAGCGTTTCGTGGCCAGTGAAGATAGCATCCGCTTCCTTTGAGGCGTAATTTTTACCAACTTCTGAGGAACCTGCCTGAAACACGACTGGCTGCCCCTGCTTCGAACGAGCAATATTGAGCGGTCCCTTCACGGAGAAGAACTCACCTTGATGGTCCAGGGTATGCATTTTTTGCGGATCAAAGAATACACCTGATTCCTTGTCTCGGACAAACGCATCATCTTCCCAGGAATCCCATAATCCGCGCGTCACCTGCAAATATTCGGTAGCAATGCGGTAGCGCTTGCCATGGTCAGGATGCTCTTTTTTGCTGTAATTAGAGGCAGAGCCTTCCAGCGGTGAAGTCACCACATTCCAGCCGGCCCGGCCTCCGCTGATTACATCCAGTGAGCCGAATTGACGCGCGACAGTAAACGGTTCACTGTAGGAGGTGGACAGGGTACCAACCAGACCGATGTTGGTGCTGACGGCGGCGAGTGCGCTAAGGATGGTCAGCGGCTCAAACCGGTTAAGGAAATGCGGAATAGACTTTTCATTAATGTACAAACCGTCTGCGATGAAGATCAGATCCAGCTTGCCTTCTTCTGCCTTCTGTACCCACGCTTTGTATAATTCAAAGTTTACACTTGCATCCGGCTTAGCATCAGGATGGCGCCACATCGACGTGCTGCCTCCTACTCCATGCAGCAGTGCGCCTAGCTTCAGTTGTTTTGGTTTGGTCATGTTCATTCCTCCTAAAAGTTTTGTGAGCATACGATTCCCAGGTTTTACTTTGTGCAAAACTCACTTTATAAGCATTTATTGCACGAACGATGCATTGGCAACGCCCTGCTTGATTCGCTCGATCTGGCCAAGATGCCTTTCCACATGTGCGGTGAAGCTATGGACGATATCGAAAATTTTCACGATCTCCCCCTTGAAGTTAATCCCGCTTTTCTCCCAATCCTCTGCGCTGAGCCGTTCAAACAATAGACTGTTATAATAAAGCAGGCTGCGGAACAACTCCAGGCTATCGGAAGCATAACCACTGTTGGCGTACTGGCCGCTGACCCAAGCGTCCTGATTGAAGACTGGCAGCTGCGCAGTTGTAGCAGCGAGAATATCACGGATGCGGAACGAAACCACAATGCTGTGATCAGCTAGATGAGCCAGCACCTCAGTGACACTCCAACTTGTTGGTTCCGCCTTCCATTTCAGCTGTTCCTCTGTTAACCCTGCAGTTGCATGCACCAGCTGGTTGTAAGTACTTAAAAAATTACTGATTTGAACTTTGCTCATTAAATCCCCTCCAATATAAAGCCTGCTTGCGAATGATCAGGTGCAAAACGTGATAACGAAAAAGGTTGGATGTTGTGGTTGGTAGCTCCACTTGTCGCCATATCAGCAAGTATTTCACCTACAACACTAGAAAATTTAAAACCATGCCCTGAGAACCCTCCGGCTACCAGCACATTGGAGTGGAGCGGATGGCGGTCAATAATGAAATCTTCATCAGGCGTATGCTCATATTTGCATACAGAACCTTTAAGTAATCGGCCAGCTGCACCCGGCATATAAGACTCCAGTACTCTACGAAGGTCTTGCTCATCGCTGGCTTCACTGCCAAAGGGAGCAAGTAGTGTGCCTGGTTTCCATTCCAGCCCCGTATCGTGCCGGCCGATCTTCAGACCGGTTCCATCAATGCTGGGAAAGCCATAATAGCCACCTTCCTCAGCCCCTAGCGTGAAGCCAGGGAAGTTACCGGCTGCAAAAGCAGGTGAGCTCTCAAACCAGCCCACAACTTTGCGGATCGCCTTGATTGGCAAATGCACAAAAGGCGCCAACGCACCAAACCAGGCTCCGGCACTAAGGATAGCTGACGCTCCGTGATAATCGCCGTTTGTTGTATGAACTGTCACACTGCCTTCGCGGGCGGTGATGTTTACTACCGAAGTGTTCGTCAACAGCTCCGCACCCTGTCCAAGGGCAAGCTGGCGGTAGGCGGAGATACAGCGCTCGCTGTACAAATACCCGGCATCTGGTTCATACATTGCTGCGAATGTTTCTGGAATGTTCAATCCCGGCCAGCGCCGCCGGATCTCTCCGGCATCCAGATGCTGAACCTGCACCTTCCGTTTCTTCGCTTCCGCGAGACGACCGCTGAAGGAATACACTGCACTATCTGCTAGATTCAATACGCCCGAGCGGACAAGCAGTTCTATTCCGCTCAACTGCTCGGCTTCTTTCCATAAACGATCTGCCCGCAGAGCCAAATCAATGTAAGCGGGATCACCACTGTAAGCGTGCCGGATCAGCCGGGTTTCCCCGTGATGGCTTCCCTGTGTATGTGGAGGATCAAAGGCATCAATTAGCAGCGTCTTCACTCCGCGCCTCGCAAGATAGTAACCGGCGCTCATGCCCATCGAGCCTGCGCCGACGATAATTACATCGTAACTGTTATATTCAGCTATAATTCTGCACCTCCATCGGGACTGTACTGCACTAGGGAACGAACAGCTACATCCGCAAGGAAACGTGCTGCCACAGGGAGTGCACGTTCATCCAGATTGAAGGCCGGATGATGCCATTCCTGGCTTCCTTCAGTACCAACAAAAACGAACAGTCCGGGTACCACGCGCTGATAGAAGGCGAAATCCTCTCCAGCCAGAGAAAGCTCTGGCTGAATCTCTCGGTAACCAAGAGCTTCGACCGATTCAACTCCAAGCGCTGCTAGGGAGGGGTCGTTGATAACCGGAGGTGGCCCTTCTATCCAGCGAACGGTAGCTTCTGCTCCAAGAGCCGCTGCTACACCGACCGCCACTTCCTGAAACCGGTTCAGCACTTTGCTGCGCACCGTTTCATCAAAGGTGCGGATCGTCCCTTCAAGCACGGCTTTTTCGGGGATAATGTTCCATGAATTGCCGCTGTGAATCTGCGTCACACTGACCACCGCACTCTGCAGTGGACTGACATTGCGACTTACAATGGACTGGAATGCCGTCACAATATGCGAAGCCGCTACAATCGGGTCTATGCCAGCTTCCGGAACGGCAGCATGAGAACTGCCACCCTGCACTTCAATCACAAACCCGTCAGCTGCTGCCATTAAAGGACCACCCTTAATACCGATGGTTCCGACTGGCAGGTCTGGCTTGTTATGCAGCCCGATCACTGCCCGGACGTCTTCTAGTGCCCCGCTAGCAATGATTCGCTGTGCACCCTGCGCCTTCTCCTCCGCTGGTTGGAATAACAGGCGCACCGTTCCCTGTAATTGCTGCTCTCGCTGTTTCAATTGAAAGGCGGCACCAATCAAGGCAGCCGTATGGAAATCATGCCCGCAGGCATGCATTTTGCCGGGATATAATGAAGCAAAGGATACTCCGCTTTCCTCCTGGATTGGCAAGGCATCAATATCTGCGCGCAGTGCGATGACCAAACCAGGCTTTTTGCCGCCAATCTCTGCGATCACGCCGGTAGACAGACCGTATTCTACGATCCTGACTCCTGCCCGCTCCAGCAGGGAAATGATATATTCTGTTGTGCCATATTCTTCATTGGACAGTTCCGGGTGCCGGTGCAGATGACGGCGTATCCCGATTAATTCTTCTTCAAGCGCTTCCGCACTTAACTCTTTAGCTTTACTTGTCATATACAGTCACCCTCCTTTACACGATTTCCTGTGTGATACCGAGCCCGCCCGCTTTATGCCTCTGCCGCCACTTCAGCGATTGCTTCGCTCAATAGCTCAAAGGATCGGAGCCGTTTGTCAAAGGGCTGTACATTCGTCGTTATGATGAACTCCTCGACACCGGATGCCTCTGAAAGTTCCAACAACTGTTCACGGACAGATGATTTAGTTCCTTTGGTAATCTCCGGTTCCAGCTCTTCAATCGTGTAGGCTTCATTGCTCTGGCGGGCAAATTCTCCCGCCTGTTCCAAGGTCCCTACTGTCAGCTTCTTCCCGCTCGCCAGTTGAATCCGGATCAGCTTATGCGCACCTGCCAGTTCTTTCGCTCCCTCCTCAGTCTCAGCCACCACTAACGATAAAGCGATAATCGCTTGCGGTTGTCTGCCCTGTGAAGAAGCAAAACCGCTGCGGTAAGCACGAATGGCATCCAGCGCTACCGCCTTATCGCTGTTAATAAACAGGGAGAATACGTACGGTAACCCCAGTTCAGCGGCAATTTCCGCGCTGCTTACACTCGCACCAAGGACATACAACTCGGGAGGAATACCAGGAAGGGGACCTGCCTTCAACCCTGCCAGCGGATGGTTTTCTTCGAGGCGGTTATGTACATACTTTTCCAGCTCGATGATTTTGCCCGTCAGGTCTGGGGTTTCAGCTTTTCCCTGCTGCAGTGCCTGTGTGCTGCGCGGGAGTCCACCGGGAGCACGTCCCACACCGAGATCCACTCGTCCAGGAGCCAGTGTAGACAGCACATTGAAGTTCTCCGCTACCTTATACGGGCTGTAATGCTGGAGCATGATGCCACCGGAGCCAATGCGGATTCGCTCTGTTTTAGCCAGAAGATGTGAGATAAGTACTTCCGGGGAAGAGCCGGCTACCTGCTCGGAGTCATGATGCTCTGAAACCCAGAACCGGTGGAATCCAAGCTCTTCGGACAGTTGTGCCAGCTTGACTGTATGCTGGAATGCTTCCTCCGGCGTTTCTCCCGGATAGATCGGACTTTGATCAAGTACGCTGATTGTAATAGCCATTGTTTTTCCTCCTATATGGAATAGTTAAATTCAGGTGTGATCCGCTTCAGGAACTGCCTCGTTCTTTCTTCGCGCGGATGGTTAAACAGCTCTGCCGGAGTCCCTTCTTCAACAATGACGCCTCCGTCCATAAAAACCACATGATTCGCCACATCACGAGCAAAGCCCATTTCATGAGTCACCACAATCATTGTGATGCCTTCCTTGGCAATTTTACGGATGACGGCCAGCACCTCACCCACTAAATCTGGGTCCAACGCCGATGTGGGTTCGTCGAACAATATAACCTCCGGCTCGAGTGCCAAGGCACGGGCAATGCCAACCCGCTGCTGCTGGCCTCCGGACAGCTGACTTGGATAGGCGTCCAGCTTGCTGCCAAGACCAACCTTTTCAAGTAGAGCAATACTCCGCTTTTTCGCTTCTTCCTTCAGAAGCTTTTTGACAATCAACAGTCCCTCCATCACGTTCTCCAGCGCGGTTTTATGGCGGAATAAATTGTACTGCTGGAACACCATTGCCGTTTTTTGCCGGAGCAGATGAATCTCCTTTTTACGGGCGTGCTTGCAGTTCACTTTGAAATCGCCGATGGCGATCTCTCCGCTGCTTGGCTTCTCCAGATAATTCACACAGCGTAAAAGTGTCGTTTTGCCTGAGCCGCTGGGACCGAGAATGACGACAACCTCGCCCTTCGTCACCGTTAAATCTATATTGTTGAGCACCTGATTCCGACCGAATGACTTCGAAATTTGCGCAAGCTTGATCATGCTACTCCACCTCGATTGTACAGATTAATTCTTTTTTCAATCAGCGACGTCACGCGTTCGATCAGGAACGTAAGTCCCCAGAAAATCAGTGCTGCCGCCAGATAAGCCTCAAAAAACTTCCAGTTCGTTGAAGCAACAATTTGCGCCTTAGCATTGATATCCACCACCGAAACGGTAAAAGCAAGGGTAGATCCATGCAGCATACCAATTACCGAATTTGACAGATTGGGCAGACTCGCCGCCAGCGCCTGAGGAAAAACAATCCGCCGCAGTGCCTGGGGCGTGGTCATGCCGATAGAATGGGCCGCTTCCAGCTGACCGCGATCCACCGCAAGCAGACCTGAACGGACGACTTCGGACATATAGGCTCCCGCTGTAATTGAGAACGAAATATAGGCAAAACCGATCATGGGAATCGATACCGACCTGAAGCTCCAGCCGAACTGTACCGCCAGACCATCGATTAATACGGGAAGCCCAAAATAGATGAGCAAAAGATGTGTCAGCATCGGTGTCCCGCGGATGAACGTAACATAACCGACAGCCAGCGGATACAGCAGCGGAATTCTGTATATCCGGATCAACGCTACAGCCACACCAATCACAAATCCAATGAGTACTGAGACAACAGTAATAGATAAGGTCACAGGAATTGCACTTAAAATTTGCACCAGAGCAGTCCAGATAAAAGATGGGTCCAGCTTCATAATCCGCTACCTCCTTTACCCGGTCCAAGTTCAGCAATGATGCGGCGGTAGGACCAGCTTTTGTTGATTTTGAACGATTTTTTCTCCGGTGTATTCCGTTTCTCATGCCGCAGCAGCCGGCGTTCTGCTATAAGCAGCAGTTTCTCGATTGTAAAGCTGATGACCAGATAGATTAGCGCAAGCGCGATATACGTTTCAATAAAATGCTGAGTTAAGCTGCCTAGCGTCTGTGCTTTACCTGACATTTCCATCACCCCAAGAGTAAAGGCCAATGACGTATCTTTCAGTAGAGCAATCACCAGATTGGAGAATACCGGAACTGCGATTCCGAGCGCCTGCGGCAGCACGATTCGCGTAAAGGCTTGAACCCCCGTCATTCCTGTAGCATAAGCAGCCTCTACCTGCCCCTTATCCACCGCCATTACAGAAGCCCGGATCATTTCGGACATGTATGCCCCCGTATGCAGCCCGTAAGTAAGTATCACAAAAACAAGCACGGGAGTCCGGGTCATATCGACATGAACCAGCTTCATAATTTCGGGCAGACCATAATAAAACAAGAAGAGCTGGATAAGAATCGGAGTTCCCCGAAAAAAAGAAATATAGATTTCGGAGATGGTTTTTAACACAGGCACTTTATAAAGTCTTGGCAGAGCTACGAGAAAGCCGACAAGAATTCCTGTCAGTAGAGAACAGGCGACAATCAGAAGCGTGGTGCTTAAAGTCTCTAGTAACTTAGGCAAAAACGAAAATACAAAGCTGATATCAAACTGTGCGCCCATATATTCCCTCCCTTCCCGTGCTCACCGGCTCAATCATTTAACCGAATCCGCTGTAACATCCGCACCCAACCATTCCGTACTAAGCTTGCCTAGTGTGCCGTCTGTCTTCAGCTCTTTAATCGCACTGTCAATCGCATCTGACAGCTTTTGTGAATCGGCATCATCCTTACGGAAAACATAGAGAATGTCCGCGGAGGACAGCTCGTCGCCCGTTGCTTTTAGCTGATTCTGCGGATCAATGATCGGCAGGACAAAATCTGCAGCCAGCGTTGCGTCCACACGACCAGTACTAATCTGTGCGACGGTATCATTCGCTGCACCATTCTGATACACGATATCAATCGCATTGTCATTCTCTTTATTGTAGTTCTCGAGTATTTGTGCTTGTGCACTCGTTGCACCTACAAGCACCTTTTTCCCTTTGAGATCATCAAGCGATTGGATTGAATTATTATCCTTTGCCACTACAATGCGGTTTCTCCAGTGGGCATAGGCTTCTTTGTTAAAAGAGTATTTCAGCTCCCGTTCCGGATTTTTCTCCATGACATGGGCGACCAAATCGATTTTTTTGGTTTCCAGGCTCAGCAGCAGATTGCTGAAATCCATGGTTTGAAATTCGAATTCATATTCTGGAAGCTGCTTATCGATTTCTTTGAGCAGTTCCACATCAAATCCGGTGAGTTTGCCGTTCTCATCTATGAAGCAGACTTTCGGAAAAGCAGTACCCGTGCCCACAATGATCTTAGTTACCTTAGCCGAATCCTTTGCCGGTGCCGCAGCTTCTGCTGTATTTCCATTCTGATTGCTGCTAGCACTGTTACTGTTGTTTCCGCAGCCGGCAATCGCCAGTGTCAATATCGAAGCAAATACTAGTGAAATGGACTTTTTCATTGTTTTATCCCCTTTGAATGAACTGTGGTTTGTCTGTAAGTGTTTTTTTCAGCAGATACATAATGCCGTCACCGTTCTGCTGATCCAGTTCTAAAAACCGTTCGTACCCCCGGCGTTCATACATTTGAACCAACCACGGATGTTTCTTCGCCGTTGCCAGCGTGACTGCAGCCGAACCTAACTGTCCAGCAATAATGTTCTCTTCCACCCAATCCAAAAGTTTTCCACCATAACCTCTGTTACTGTAATCTGGATGAGCAGCAAACCATTTAATAAAAGGCAGTGGGCTAATCTTCTTAATCTCTTCTTCCTTTGAAAGGGTTATGGTCGCAACTATCGTTCCGTCAACTTCAAGCACATAACACTCATTCGTAGCTATATTGTCTTCAATAAGCGCCAAGTCGGCTGTGGCCGCCGGCCAATGCAGCCCAAGTTCACGAATCAGCTGATAAGCACGATATGTAACATCCAGCAATTGCTCCGCATCCTTCAGTTCTGCCAGCCTGTATACCTCACTCATCACATGCCCTCCAGCCTTTCGAAAATTAATTTTATAATCCCTATCGAATTAGTCGTGATTATATGCAATTAACTTTATCACTGCATGTGTCCATGCGCTAATAGAGTTTTTTAATACATCTATACAATTAGTCGATCTCCGACTTTACCAATCCCCAGTTCAAGCAAGGTTTCGATGAATTCTGCGTTCTCTCCATTTAGCGAAATCAAGCTGGTTCGTAAGGAGATGCCTTCCGTCTCCGCAATATCCACCCGGATCAGCGACCCCGTCGCCACTTCCTCTTGCACACTGAGGGCGGGAAGGAAACAGATGCCTGCTTTTTTCAATACCAGCTTTTTGGCTGTCTCCAGGTTATCTACCTGATATTCAATCTTCGGTGGCTGTTCCATGCTCTCAAATACACGATGCAGCCGCATCCAATCTAAAGAGCCACATTCAAAAAAAACCAACGTCTCCTGGCGGATATCCTCCAGTGAAGCCCGCTGTGCTTTAGCAAAGCGGTGTCCCTCATGTACATACAGTGAGATGGGGTCCTCACAGAAAGGAAAGGTTTGAATTGCCGGATTTACGACCTTACGTATAAAAGCCAAATCAAGCTCTTTCGATTTCAACTTTTCAGTCAATACTTCCGTAGAAGCTGTTATCAGCTTGATCGTGATATGAGGATACCTGCGCTTTAAATGGAGCATCAGATGGGGCATTAAATAATTGGAAACCGAGACCGTACTGCCGATTCTCAGTTCATTTGGAATGTGTCCCTTAGCCTGAACCTGATATTTACCGTTCTGATAGATCTGGAGAATCTGCTGGGCATAGGGAAGAAACTGTTTACCTTTATCCGTAAGGTTAATCTGCTTGCCCAACCGATCAAACACTTTGCAATCCAGTTCCCTTTCTAGCGATTGAATCCGGGCCGTTACTGTCGGCTGTGAGATATATAGAACTTCGGCCGCTTTATTGAAGCTTCCATAATGGTTGATGTAGACAAAAGCCTCAATATTTTCAATGTTCATCCCTAATCCCCCTATGCTTTTATTAATTTTACTATTCCGATGTAAAAACAATGAATTAAAGCGATGCTACCCTATAGATTTTGTTTATATCTTAGTCATCACCCTATTTTTTGTCAACAATTAATTCCGTGTAAATCAATCGGATTTTGAACTGAAAGTCATGTTTATTTCATATAGAACTTTTCTATTCCTAAATCAGAATTATGAAACCCCTCTTATTCCACTAGGATTTATCATGTATAATAATTTCATTCGAATGAACATTACATTTGTCTGAAAGGGGATAGCGAAAACATGTCACAAAAGATCATTATCCGTGAAGCTGAGAATAAAGATCGAAATGCTATCGCCGATTTGCTGTTAGATGCATACCACCAATATTCGGAGATCATGCCTGAGCCGTTGTGGCTGGAGTATCGGAAATCGCTTCTTGATTCCGTTCATGGTGATACCCCGCTCGTTCGGATCATCGCTGAAATCGACAAGAAAATCGTTGGTAGCGCACTCTTGTTCAGTTCCTCGGAAACGGCTTACGGGAAACCGGAGCTCGGGATTCACTCCCCTATCCTACGTCTGCTAGCCGTATCTCCATCCGCTCGTGGTCTTGGCGTTGCAACCCTTCTGATTCGCGATGCTGCACGGAGATCACTACAGTTGGGTGCCACCACCTTGAACCTGCACACCTCGGAAATGATGTCTTCAGCCATCAAACTGTACCAGCGCTTAGGCTTTAATCGTGCGTATGAGACCGATCTTATGAACGGTGACACCTTGGTACAAAGCTTCCGACTAGACCTGCTGTCCTCCGTCCGTTCTACAGCGGGACAAATATAGAATTCGAGAATTCTTAAATATTTGTCTTTTAATATAAAAAGAAGCCTCGGAAAGCTTACCCAATGATCTTGTGTGATCGTTACGGCGAACTCCCGAGGCTTATTTATTTTTCTTTTTTATAAGTAATTTCTTTAAAACTCACAGTGATTTCGCCCGTATTATCGGCATCGCCCATTCGAAGATCTGTAGTAACGGTAGCACTGGAAGGGATGGACGAAAAGCTTGCCCCCTTCTGCTTCTTTTTTACATCATAGAGATAATAAGAAACACCCTTAACATTAAGCCCTATATTATCCTTGTGCATAAGTTCTACAGTATAGGATTTTATCACGGCTACATTAGCGTCCATCCACCCCACAACTTCAATAGCCGTATCTTCATGATTGCCTTCAGTCTTAATGGATCCGATGGAAAGACCATCCTGATTATAAAAATTAATTTTTTGTGCAGCTATTTTCAGATAATCGATATCGATGTCAAGAATTCGGTTTTCGTTGATTTCTGCTGTATCCATCCAGGCAATCGTGCCCGCCGGGTTCCACTTTATTTTCTCAGAAGGTACATATTGCTCTTGTGGTAACGGTACAGTACGTAGCGAAACTCCTTTATTATCGTAAAAGGTTAATTCGCCGCTCTCATCATCATGTACAAATCTCTTAAAAGTTGGTGAGAGGAACAGGGATGGCGCCCCGGTCGTCGAATGTGGGATTACGCGATATTTCAGAAGATGGACATCGTCCTTTCCTGTTTTCAGATCAAAGATCCATACATTGCCGAGATAACTCTGCATAAACAATTTTTGCTCATCAGCTTTCCATTGAAATTTATAAATGTAATCATAATCATCAGAAAGCGGCCAGAAGTTTTCCCGAAGTCGTTCAATCTTTCCTGTAACAACATTATATGAGGACAAATGATATTGCCCGGCTTTTTTCGTCACATCCGATTCCAGAAATAATAGATGATCCTCATCCAGCGGGATTAGCATATTATAGTTGCTCATAAAAGCGTTATTCCATCGATTATTGGAATCGTTGAGTTCGTCGCTCCATTTCACCTTCACCTCATCCGTAGCAGGATCATGGGCTAACAAAGCGTTGACAGCATTGTGGTCGCCATAGAAAAGATGAATGGTATGATAAGAGATCCCTTGCAGTTCAACTACTGCTCCACCATTTAATAGATAGTTATTTTCGGATAGGTCCATCGGTTTGGCCACCAGATCTCCAATAGAGTTCCGTTCTGTATTAAACTCCAAACCATTAAATTTTGCTTCCGAGAACAGAATTTTTTTTAACTCAGCAGTTGATTCCTTAGTAATTGTGTAGCCTGTATCCGTTTCGTTCACATTCATTAACATGCCTTGCTCGCTTGTCTCGTTAATCCATAAATGAAAGGCATATTTATTATTATCTGAAATTAGAACGATATCGTAGTTAGGCGTTGCGGTATTTAAATTCCCTGGTATTTGTTCAGCGGTACGGATGGCTCGGACGAAAGTATCTATGGTTTCATGATCTGTGTATTCATCCTTTATGTTAGCATTCACTGAACCATGTGCTAGAGAGTTTGCTAATGTGATTCGCTTGATGGTCTCATCGATCTTTAGATTATCGGATTCTACATGCTGATCATTTGATTCAAATAAGTTAAGCAAAGCAGCCTTATCCGTTTCGGATAACTTGTAATGCCCATTTTGTCCTGATTTGGTGAAAAGACCATTATTCTTGCCCATAATCCAGAATGAGAACTTTTCGTTTTCTTTATTCTTCAATTCAACAGTAGCCTCATATTCAGGTGCTGCAATATCAAGCTTCGCGTTGTCATACTCAGCAGTATGTATAGCTTTATTGAAACGTTCTATTAGCTTTTGGTCCTTTATGGTTATTAATCCGCCGATATCATCATGGATTGTAATGGAGTCCACAGAACTCAGATCGATTAGCGTTTGATTCGCTTTATCTTTATCCCCTGTATTGACACATCCAACAAAGATTATTGAAATAACTGCTAAAAGGGCTAGTAGATTTAACTTTTTCATATAGGCTCCCCCTTCTTATTCTCTCTTCTTTGACGCCGGTTAGAGGATAAAGTTGCAAAAAATGAGATTTTACACCTATTTAAAAAGACCTAAATAAGCCAAATCTAGCCTGTAGCCATTGGATCAGATTCTTGATCTGAGCAAAGTTACAGTGTCTGTAGCGATAAAAAAAGCCACCGCACAGGCATGTTCTCCTGTAAGGCAGCTTCTTCTTTATCTCAATATATCTCTTACAGCACCTGTCAGCACACCAATAACTTCTTGCTCGGTGGCCAGCGGAGAATCTCCTTCTACTGTGTGGGCTAGCATACCGGCCATGGCCGCAAAGGCTACAGTATGCTGAGGATCAAAACCTTCCAGCTCTCCGTGAATTATACCACTGGCATATGCATCTCCAGCCCCGACTCTATCAAGCACCGGAAAGCTTAAGGTCTCGGAATATGCGAAGCGACCGGATTTGAAGATATAACCGCGCAACGAATGGCGGTTATCTTCATGGATGGACCGATGCGTTCCTGCTATCGTACATAGACTGTAACGTGAAGCTACTGCGGGAATTAGCTCCTGGAGTTGTTCTTCCCTTGAAGTTCCCTCGGGCTTCATACCAAGGATAAGCATTGCGTCTTTTTCATTCATCAGCACGATGTCGGCCAAATGCAGCATGTCTTCGTAATGGAAACGCGCCAGCTCATAGCCTCTCTCTCCCCAAAGCGATGGGCGGTAATTGCAGTCAAAAACGACAAGGCCACCGTGTTGCTTAACCGTTTTTGCATAAGTTTTCATCGCTTTTCGCACATCATCGTTCATTGCCAGTGTTATCCCGCAGAAATGAACAGCATCCGCGAGGTCTGCCAGCTCTGCGAATGGATAAGTACCCGGAGGAGCAGTATTGAAGCTGCTCTCCGGGCGACCGGAATAAGTCACTCGGGAGGGGCGAGCCCCGAATCCGTTTTCAAGAAAGTACATCCCTATACTTGAGCCCCCGCGTTGGATATGCTCCGGCTGGATGCCCAGTCGCCGAAGATAGGCTGTTGCTGCGTCACCAATAGGATTCGCAGGCAGTCTGGACACCAAAGTCCCCCGATGTCCGTATCGGGACAATGCGGACAGTACATTGACTCCGGTGCCGGAGAACGAATACTTCAGCAGGTTACCCTGAGATAACAGTTCAAAGCCCGGTACCTGTAGCCGCATCATTATTTCACCAAAAGCGGCGATATGTTTAGGCATATTGATCTGCCAGCTTTTTCATCGTCCGATACAGCTGTTGTATGTCCGCCACTCTCGTTCTTCCGCTCTGCGGATCGATGATCGATGTATAGACATGGGGAATCACCTGCGGCACTCCCGCTTCCAATATAATAGACAAGATCTCTTCAAAGTTGTCCAGATCGATACCGCCGGTCGGCTCCAGCGCAAAACCCTCTTCCGCACAGGCTTTGGCCACAGCGATTAGCTCCGCTTTACGGCTCAGCCCCTGCATCGGAAAATACTTTAAAGCATTTCCGCCCATATCCCGAACCAATGCAATCGCCGCATTTACGGGAATTACAGCGGGTACAGATTGTGCCGCACTGGCCGGGCCGGTGGAGATATTCACAAAACCAGGTTGTCCCGTTGGTGCGATCATGCTGTTAATCCAACTATCTTTCGCTCCAAGGTTAGCACGGGTCGCACCAACTGCTGGGAATACCTGATTAATGTGGCTGCCAGCATAGGATTTGACAATCTCTGCAACAACAGCAGCTTGCCGATTATCACCCGCACCTAGTCCTATTGATACCGCACCGTCAATTTCCCGC
The DNA here is from genome assembly GCF_038593125.1 of Paenibacillus sp. FSL F4-0097. Classification (NCBI taxonomy): domain Bacteria; kingdom Bacillati; phylum Bacillota; class Bacilli; order Caryophanales; family Paenibacillaceae; genus Paenibacillus; species Paenibacillus sp. FSL F4-0097. The sequence goes on along the minus strand of NZ_CP151965.1, from coordinate 3,431,127 downwards.
CCATATGCCTCCATCGCCTGCACGGCTTCTTCTACCGTTGCATAGTCTTTGGACAATACACCGACCAGTACATAACCTTCGGCAGCAGCAAACACCTCTTTGGCATTTTCTATATCCTTAGCCAATACGTTTAAGGCCACCCGACCTTTATAGAACCGCTTGTTAATTTCAGACATTGCTTGCCCCTCCTGTCAATTCCCTTATCCTCGCTGTAATCATTTCTATGTCATCACCCATTAGCGGACGCGGGTCAATATCAAAATAACCTTGCCTTACCCCATAGTCTCTAGTGTAAATAGCCACTTCACCTTGTTGAAGCTGCTGGGACAGCTCAAGTGCTGTTATTGCGCACTGATTCGGGTCCACATGGATGCGTCCACGGTAAATCGCCCGGCCTGCTTCATCCTGCACGATAGTTACCCGAATTCCGGGAAGCCCATCGAGCGGCATCAGCAATTGGAGCGTAGCTTTTTCCTTTTCGCTTGTATCCTGTTTGTGAGCATATTCATCCAACGCTTGCATCAGGCCGAAGGATGTTTCCTTACCAACCTTCATGCTGCGTCCAATGCCGTGAAGCTGCACTTTTAGCCATTCAATATAAAGACGTTTTCCCGCCACAAGTCCGGATGTTGGACCTTCTATGGCTTTGGAGCCACTATAAATGACCAGATCGGATATTTGCACGTATTTCTGCAGATCCTCTTCCGCTGCAGCATCTACAATAAGCGGGACGTTATGAGTTTGAGCCACAGCCCAAGCTTCCTCTACAGAGATCATATTCTTCTGAACGGCATGATGAGATTTGACATACAAGATAGCCGCAGTCTGATCCGAGATCGCAGCAGCCAAATGCTCCGCCCGTCCTTCATTGGCATAACCTGCTTCCACCACTTTACCGCCGCCGAGATAAACCATGGTTTCCACTGGTGCACCGTATTGTACGTTATGACCTTTTAACATCACAATTTCATTTCTAAAAATGCTATCCTGATGGAGCCGTAGACTTGTACGAATATTACCGCGGGTTACCAGCGCCGCCACGGATAAAGCAATTCCACTGGAAGCCGAGTTCACGATCACCGCTGCTTCAGAACCTGTATGACGTGCAACATAATCCCCCGCTTTATCCACCAAATCGGCGATTTCCACATAACTCTGTCCGCCTTGACGCATAGCTTCCATCACCGTATCGGTCGGTGCCGATACCCCGAGGATGCTCATCCGGCCGCTTGCATTAATAACTCTTTTCAGGCCGTATTTCGCATTCCATGTATTTGTCACCTATGATCACTCCTATTGCTTGAATGGTTTGCTGTGCTACCCGGCGTTCCCCCTCAGAATCTACCAGTTCAATCTTCTTATCCGTCACACGAAAAAGGGTCAGATTCGCCTTGTTATTGATCCGAATCTCCCCAAGTTCCGGGCGTCCCAGCCACTGGGCTGCTCTGCTTGTCACCCGTGCAATTGTATCTTCAAGGGAATATCCCAGTGCAAGGAATTTGTTCAACAGATTCGCCATGGAGTAGACGGGACCATTGATACGGTTGCCTCTGTATATGTCTGTGCTGATCGTATCCGGATCAATACCGTTTTGTTTGGCCGCCTCGGCCACAGCGAACGAGAAGCTAGCCGTACCATGTCCCACATCCAAGTGAACTCCACGCTCAATAGCATCTCTCAGCACTTGGAGCGGTCGATTCTCCTTATCGAACAAATTGTTGCTTTTACCATTTAGATAATGGGTTATCACGTCGTTGCGTTGAAGTAGCGGTAAAACCTCACGGATATCCGGCGGTGCGGAGCCTATATGTACCATCAGCGGCAGCCCGGTCTTTTCCGAAAGCTCCAGTGCATGTTGAAGCGGTTGAATGCCATTGTCACCCACTACGCTTTTGCTGATTCTGGCCTTCAAGCCTACGATAAATTCAGGATAAGCAACTACCGCCTGAAGCACCTTTTCATGATCAATCCACTCTAGTTGGGACAACTCGTCAATTCGCATCAGGCCAATCTTTGAAATGTTAAGAAAAGCAAGCAGTTGCGTTGCCGACTTTTTCCCCGCCTCTGCCAGCTCACCAATACGCTCCGCTCCGCAGCTACCTGCGTCCACGAGCGTAGTCACGCCACATTTGATTCCGATTTCATCGATCTCGTCTCCATACGGATTCAATTCTGCAAACGCATGTACATGCAAGTCGATCCAGCCGCTAGAGACATACGCCCCATTGGCTTCCACGACCTTGAAACCATGGTCTTCGGCGGTGCCTCGGGGAACAATCTGGACTACGTTGCCATCAGCTATGACAATGTCCACTTCCGCTCCATTCAGGACTTTCGCCCGGCGGAGGAGCAAACGTTCTGCTGTCATCGTCACACCTTCTTTCCAAATTCAGAACATTACCGTCCTAGGTCTTTCCCGCACAATCTATAACACAAACAGTCCCAATGGATGTAGGATCTTTTTTCACAGGGACTGTTTGGATGAACTATTTATTCTTTATCACTACCGTGTTCAGACCCGAAAACCCTTTAAAAAATTCACAGCCTGGCGGATATCTTCCTCCGGATTAGTGCCAACTTCCCGTTCTATGGTCAGGAATCCTGTATAACCGATGTCGTTCAGTGCTTGCAGATAGTTGTTCCAATCAACAGAACCCGCTCCGAGCGGAACTTCACGGAATGCCGAGCCGGTCTCGGCCATTTCAGCGATTTTCTCATGGTCTAATGCTGGTGCTTCATAACCATATTGACCGTAAACATCGCGTGGATCGATATCGGCAAGCTTGAGACCATCTTTAGCATGGGTGTGTACAATGTAGTCTTTTAGAGTATGAACACCTTGCACCGGATCATCACCAGTCACCATGACCATATTGGCCGGATCAAAATTAACGGAAACCCCTCTGGAACCCAGACCGTCGAGGAACGTCTTCAGACGTGCAGCGGGTTCTGGCCCAGTCTCAATCGCAAAATAAGAATTCATCTCATGTGCATATCTGCTAAGTTCCTCACAGGCAATGTGCATGGTTTCATAGATTTTACTGGCAGGGTTAGAAGGAACAATACCGATATGTGTAGTTACGATATCTGTACCTAGCTCCTTGGCCAGCTCCATAATGCGCTTGGACTTTTCAATTTTGGCACGGTTCTGGGCAGGGTCCTGAAAGCCATGTCCGCCTAAATCTCCAACGATGGCAGAGATTTCTAAACCTAGCGAAGCAATGTAATCCTTCCATTCACGGCGTGCTGACTGAGAGAGAGTAGCGGGATCAAATTCGCCTTGTACCGCATAAATCTGAACTCCATCTGCCCCAGCTTCTTTTGCCTTGCGCAATCCCTCTTTCACTCCAACCTGAAAGCTGTCTACGATAACACCGATTTTATTAGTGATAATTGGTTTAACCATGGCATAATCCTCCAGTATAATGAATTAGATTTGGTTCCAAACCCGCTTGATGTATTCCAGCCCCAGTCTTGTTCCCTTACGGCACTCTTCCATTCCCTCAAATTCTACAGAGATATATCCATCGTAACCGCTTTCCTTAACGATTCGAATTACACTCGGCATATCGATGTCTCCTTGACCAACGATGGCACCTCTCAACCAGTTCCCACCGGAGGATTGGAACCAACCTTCGCCAGGCTGGCGGTCTTGCGGACGAATATAGAAATCTTTGAAATGCACCATTGAAGCAAGCTTGATGTTGTTAGGTACAGCTATTAGCGGGTTCTCATCTGCGCACAGGAAGTTCCCAATGTCGAGTGTTGTACGGAAGTTGTCTCTACCCACCGCATGAACCAGCGCCTGTACACGATCGCTGTGCTGAATAAAGTATCCATGATTCTCCACACTGGTCGTAATGCCTAAACCTGCGGCATAATCAGCAATTTCTCGGCAGGCTTCAGCCAAACGTGGAAGCTCTTCCAAAAAATGCGTGATGGATAGATCGTTTGAGGAGGCTACATCATGCCGCATCCGCTGAATGCCTAATGCCGCGCACACGTCTACTTCCCGCTTTACCCGCTCGACTTCCCGCTGCATTTCCGCTGTCTCCAGCCCGGCAAAGTTCGCCCCGATAGCATAATTGGATAACTCTAGTCCACGACCCGCTGCTGTTCGTACAATCTGATCAATTAGCTCAGGATTTTCAACCAAATTGATACCCAAAGGTACAATCTCCGCATGTTCTGCGCCCAGATCGGCGATCGTCTCAATGACTCCTTCAAGCGTGAGCTCACCCGTTGAAAAAGCCGAATGCAGACTGTAAGTGCTAATTCCTAACTTCATAGTTTCACCTCTTCACCTTTGGCTGCGGATTCATAGATCGCGCCGAGTATCTTCATGATTGTAACGCCGTCTTGCACAGGACTAATTGGTGTAGAGCCGGTACTGATGTTGCTAGCAAAATGATTAATTTCATTCTGGAATGCACTGTTGAACTCAAACCCCTTATTATCGGTCTGCGGATAGGTATTGACGATCGTATCCGCCTGTTCTTTAACAATGACTATCTCAGGATCAATTTCAAAACCACCCTTGTCACCATACAGGCGTACCGAACGCTCGTCTTCTTTGGCATGCAGTGTAAAGCTGACATCGACCATTAGCGAAGCTCCATTCTCAAAGCGAATCAGTGCATTCGCTAAATCTTCCACCGTATTGTTCGCTGCGTCGTAATCGGCGGCTTTATAGAATGAGAGATTCTTAATATTAGAACGATTGCCGAGCTTCCGGTAGGTATTAGCACTTACCGATACTGGATTCGGACGGCCCATCAAATACCAGCATAGATCAATCACATGGACACCAATATCGATCAGCGGTCCGCCGCCGGAGCGTTCAATATCACTGAACCAGCCGCCGGGATTGCCTAGTCTCCGGAACGTCGTTGCTTTTGCATAATAGATTTCGCCGAATTCTCCTTGTTCCACCAACGTCTGAAGGAGCTGGGCATTGGAGTCATAACGTCGTACAAAGCCTACTTGCAAAATCTTGCCGCTCTTTTCCACTGCTTGCTGTACCTGAAGCGCTTCTTCAACCGTACGGCAAAGCGGCTTTTCCACAAGCACATGCTTGCCTGCCTCAAGCGCCGCGATACTGATCTCGGCATGAGAGTTGTTCCATGTGCAGATGCTGACTGCATCTATTTCAGAATTGGCCAGTAATTCACGATAATCCGTGTATACCTTCTCGACGTTATATTCTGTAGCAACTTCGCGTGCACGCTCTTCATTCAGATCACATACCGCATATATGGTTGTCTGCGGATTATTCCGATAAGCACTTAAGTGCATGCCGGAGATAGAGCCCGTACCTATTACGCCAATTTTGATCTTATCCATTAACACTCTCTCCTTTATTTTGCATAGGTTATGATTCGTATTATAATGATTTCAACCCTAAACACCATGCAGAGCCTTGCGGTTTCATTTGTACAATTGTGCTATAGGAGGTGCAGTCTATAAATGTTGGACTATGATAAACATCTACAGGAACCCATGGACATGCCGGATCCCGAGTTTCCGATTAAAGTACATACCCAGCGTTTCCACCAAGAAGGAGTTATGTTGTTCCCACATCATTGGCATGAGCATCTTGAGTTTATATTTATTGAAAGTGGTGAGGCTGTTTTTGAGTGCGGACGAACACCGATCAACGTTCGGGCTGGCGATTTAGTTGCTGTGAACAGCAACGAGCTGCATTATGGGGTAAGCGCTTCTTCTGATTTATTGTATTATGCGATTATTGCAGATACTTCTTTGCTGCATAGTGCGGTAAGCGACGCTGCCGAAACCAAGTTCATCGCCCCGATTCAGCGGAACCAGCTGCTGTTACGTAACCATATCCGGGGGGATCAGCATATTACTGACTGTGCTTTGGCGATTATTCGGGAACTGGAACGTCGCGAATTTGGTTACGAGCTGGCCGTCAAGTCCGAGCTATACCGCCTGTTAACGCTGTTGTTGCGCAGACATATCGTCACCGTACTCTCACAAGCTGAGCAAGAGAGGCGTATTCAGACCGTTGAACGCTTCGCACCTGTTTTGCGATATATCGATACCCATTACCAAGAACCGATTCAAGTTGACGAACTTGCGGCGCTAACGGGGCTAAGCCGCTTCCATTTCAGTCGTCTCTTTAAGGAACTCACTGGGCATACGATATCGGAATATGTAAATGCTGTCCGTTTAGACCGTGCAGATTATTTGCTCCGCCATACCCAGCTAACGATTTCTGAAATCGCTACCACTACTGGCTTCAGCGATATCTACTATTTCAGCCGAACCTTCAAAAAGCATAAAAAAGTAACACCTAGCAGTGTAAGGGGATTCTAGTTAGAGTGAACAAAGGACTGCCTCTTGGCAGTCCTTTGTTATTGTATGTATCGTTCCTCTAGTTAAACTATCATTGCCATACAAGCTGTCCCTTTCTTATTTTTGCTGCATAAATGATTTGGCCTGTATGATAATGGACTTCTCTCACCATCGCTATCATGAGATTAAGAGCAGTAGTCTCGTTATTTACTTGGCTATATGTAAGTGGTGGTAAATTAAGAAAGGGTTGTGACATCAATAACTCCGGGTTAGATTGGAGCCGTTCAAGATATTGGATGATAATATCAAAAGCATCCCTGGTCATGGTTATGGCTTGTTCTTTTGTCATTTCTAGGCCTCTTTCAAACTCCCTCTCCCTATCTCTAGTATCCGGAATATCTAAAAGGATAGTTTCAATTCGTGAATGTACTGCCCCGCTAATATGAGCAACCAAATTTGCAATACTGTTACTTTCCACGGTTGGGGACCATGTAATATCCTCTTGGGTACATTGCTCGATTGCTTGGAGCGTCCATTTCTTTTCCGATCTAAATTTGACTAACATACTTTCAATTAACTCAATGGCGATATCCATTGCTAACCTCCTATTAATAAAACCTATGTATAATTTTACCAAACACATCTCCTCTGTCAAATGAAATCTAGTCCCAATGCTATTTTTATGCCACAATGTTTTGTTACATTCTTATCCTGGCTCCTGAGAAAAAATAACTCTTTCATTTAACACCAAGAAGATCAGGTTAGGGTAGTTCCCTCTACTGACCTTCTTATATTTTATTAATGGTGTAAAAGAAACTATCTTCCATCTTATGGGTATAATTAACATAAAGCTCTATAGGAGGGAAAATCATTGAGAAAAATAAGGAAGCTGATTCTTTTAGGATTTTGCATCATGATTTTACCGGGAACCGTGATTTATGCTGCAGCTGGCTCATCTGAAGTATCATTATATTTGAATAATGTGCTTCAAAAACAGCCCGCAATATTGTCCGAAGGTTCGATTTCCTTGACGACTGAACAGTTGTCTAAAGATTTATTTGCACTATTCGCCTTGGATGAATCAGGTAAAACGGTTCGAATCTACAAGCCTAATATAAACATGGTTATGCTCGATAATAATGGAGAGATTTTTGGTAAAGTAAAAAGCCCGTCACGTTTTGCATTTTCTACTCTATTACAGGTGGATCATTTAAAAGCAGAAATTTCAGATATTAAGGTTGTGATCACCGATCCTGCGGACAAAACAGAAACCATTGATGCTCAACAAATTAAGAACAGCGAAGAAAACTTTTGGTTCAAAACCAACGAGTATACATATTCCTTTAATACAAAGGGCACCTACACTATTCAAGTGTTTTTTAAAGATGTGGCTTCGAAGAAGTGGTTTCCTGTCTCCGAAATCGATATATTTGGCATTTGAATTCCAGTTATAAGGGACTCAGCTCATTCTATTCTTATCGCAATATTACCAAATTGTTCTCCCTGCTGCATTCGGTGAAATGCCTGAACTGTGTCTTGTAAAGGATACACTCGATCAATGATAGGTCGAATCGAATGATGTTCCATAAACTGAAGCATATCCGCAAACTCTTCACTACTTCCCATTGAGGTACCTATAATACTAATTTGCGGGAAAAATATGGCTCGCGTCGGGATTTCCATTCGTTCTCCTGAGCTTGCACCAAATGTGACAATACGTCCATTGGGTTTAATAATATCAAAGTAATGCGGGAACGTCGCAGGCCCAATGCTGTCGAGGATGAGATGAACGGTGTCTCCATTCATGCTTTCCTTCCAATTGCTATGACTGTCAAAAGCATGGTCAGCTCCATGAGCGAGTGCAGCTAGTCTTTTCGATTCACTGCGTGAAGTGACACTGATACGTGCACCCACCGCTGAAGCCATCATCATGGCATATGTCGCAACCCCACCACCAATGCCAGGTATAAGAACGTGTTCACCTTTCTTTAAGCGGCCTCTAGTAAACAGCGCCCGATAGGCTGTTAAGGCTGATAAGGGCAGCACGCCGGCTTCTTCCCATGACAGGTAAGCTGGCTTGCTGACGGCATTTTGCGCTGGAATGATGATTGACTCAGCGAATGTACCCTCTGAAGGTCCCCCTACAATGGCTGGAACGTTAGGAACATTGTCGGCATATTCCCATCCGATGCACGGATTAATGATGACATCTTCACCAACATTATGATCAAGTACACCTTCACCTATTGCTTCAATTCTCCCCGCGCCATCAGAGCCGATAATCAAAGGAGTATCCTGTTTTGTTCTGTCATCCATGATAAACAAGTCCCTGTGGTTCAGCCCTGCAGCCTTTAACCTAACCTTCACTTCTCCAATCCCCGGTCTTTTATCCATAATCTCTTTATAGTTCAAGCCCTTCAGGCCACCTTCTCCAGCATGTACAATGGCTTTCATCATCCAAGCCCCTTCCTCAAGTTGTTATTAATGAATCTATAATAAATTTTACATAGTGGGTGTAATCCAGTAAAATGATCAAAACTGAAGGTGACTATCATAAATCATCATACCAAGAAGGTGCAAAGGAAATGGAAAGTGGAGATTTGAGAATATTTCAAGCGGTTGCTCGCGAGGGTAGTATAACGAAGGCTGCTCAAGTCTTAAATTATGTCCAGTCAAATGTGACAAACCGGATTCAGTATCTAGAAGCTCAGCTGAAAATCCCCCTATTTCGCCGATCCAATCGAGGGATGACGTTAACGCCGGCAGGTGAGAACTTACTGGCATATACAGACAAAATATTATTACTAATGGACGAGGCTGTAATAACCACACAGTACTCTGAGCACCCTACTGGTCCGCTCCGTTTAGGTTCCATCGAAACAACAGCGGCTACTCATCTAACGCCTCTGCTAACCGAATATCACTTACGATATCCCGATGTTAATCTATCGCTTATAACGGGAGAAACGCATAAACTCTTACAAAAAGTGCTTGATTACCAACTAGATGGAGCCTTTGTTTATGGACCCATTGACCAGCCTGATATAGAACATGTAGTTGCTTTCGAAGAGGAGCTGGTGCTTATCTCACAACCAGGTAAGAGCGATATGCGCGAATTGCTTACAAAGCCAATGTTGTTTTTCGACGTCGGATGTACACATCGTGCCAAAGCTGAGAGTTTCCTAAATGAAAGCGGAATGAGCTCTTATAAGATTATGGAATACGGAACGTTAGATGTAATTCTAAGTGGGGTTTCCGCTGGACTCGGCGTGTCTATGCTACCCCAATCTTCGATCTCTAAGGCCGAAGAGGCGGGAGTAATTACTTCCCACCGTCTGCCTGAAGGATATCGAGATTTGCAGGTATGGTTTGTGTATCGCCGGAACGCGGTTTTTTCTAGTGCGTTGTCAAAATTAATCCAAATGATCGAAGAAATGTAGCAACATACATATTGGGGTTTGATTATATTCGAGCGCAAAGCTTGTTTATTAATCAACCCCTTTTCAGCTTTTTTCGATTAGACTTGGTATGTCTTGTTCCCATCTACTTACCACGAATCACTCGAAAACCTTGATCAGGACCCATACAATTCGCTTCGAACTTTCCCCGAAATGAAATCTCGTTGTTGTTAATGCCGCCGATCCACCCGCCACCCTTTACAACCCGGAAAGAACCGCTCTTACTATCTATATCTCCGTACCAGTTCCAACACCATTCCCTAACATTCCCTGACATATCGTAAAGACCTAGCTCATTAGGTTTTTTGCCACCAATAGATTTTGTTTTGTTGTGGTTGTTATCTATGATCGGCCAGTTCCAATCTCCTGATAAGTATTTGTCTCCAGCGTTTTGCCAATACCATGCTACTTCATCTGCTTTATTGCTTCCACTGTAGGTGTAACTTTTGCTAAACTGTCCTCCACTTGCAGCATATTCCCACTCTGCTTCAGTAGGCAATCGGTAACCATTAGCTCCAACATTGAGCGTTACTGTCCATTTTAAAGTATCGTTATCACTCTTATTATTCGGATCTTTTTTATTTTTATCTATATTGTAATAGGGTTTGAACCCCTCTTTTATACTTCTTTTATTACAGTAATCTATTACGTCATACCAGTTAACCATTTCTACTGGCAAGTTGTCGCCTTTGAATGCTGAAGGGTTACTTCCCATTATTTCAACCCACTCTTTTTGAGTAACTTCATATTGGCCGATATAGAAATTTGATATAGTTGTACTTTTGTAGTTGGAATTTGTGTTAATAAAATTTCCACCTTTAACCAATACATAAGTATCCTTCTGTTCAGGCTTTTCTTGCGAACAAGCGCTGATAGCAACTACTATTAAAAGAGAGATTAATAGTTTTCTCATGGATATATCTCCTTTCCAACCACTGGTATGTAGTTAAGTATCATTTGCTGAATGATCTAAGGCTGCCGGCTGTGGACCGACAACCTTAGCAATGATAGTGATTACTTATAGAAAACCTGTTATTACCAGACTGTTACGTTTGAGCTACCGCTACTTTGATATCCTTCTGTCGCTAATACCTGGTAAGACCAACTGCTGCCCAGATTCATTCCGTAACTTTTCCAAGCATTAACATGGTTGGCAAAAGTGATCGCGACATTGCTTCCCGTTGCTCGCTTGGATTGTCTTACACTCCAAAACTGTGTGAAGGTTGCCGTACCATCAATAGAAGGGGCGTTCGTTCTCGTAGTCGTATATATATCGTATGTGCCTCCATCACTGGTCACGGTACCTTTATAAGTTCCAGTAGGTCTATAAGTGCCCCAACTATCAACGACGTAATATTCTATGAGGGAGTTTCTCGTCCACCCATAAAGAGTTAAATACCCATTGCCGGATGGTGCCCAGACGCCTGCATTGTAGTTTATTGTTCTAGATGGGGATCCAGTATTCCAACCTTTACCAACAACAAAGTTACCAGTATTTGACCATGTAACACTGTAATTCCCACCAGATCCATTAGTAGCATTTACTGTCCCGCCACCATCGGTCCAATTTTGCCAATAGTCTGTCGCTGCACTTGAGGTTGCTGCAAACAAGCTGAAACTCATTGAAGCGGCCATAATTACAGTCACGATTTTCTTGTTAAATTTAAACATAATCTACCTCCTGAAATTTTTTTGTCACTACATACCTACATACTGCTTGTCTGTATTTCTAGTAGTCGAGCAATTTCTTGTTGGGGCAGATTCGCAACACCACTTCCTTCCATATATATTAATGTAAGCGATTACATATGGAATCTTATCATAGATCGTTTACTATTTAATCTCTTCAAATTAAAGATTTTACCCTAAAAAGTATTGTTCTTTTGGGATACCTAATTCACTGGATTTTTGTATCTGCCACAATTACAATCCAGTATTTTTTAGTAACACGTTCATATACCATGGCTTAATCAGTGGTACAACTACTGCTGGCTGCATAGCTTTTGTATGGTCCATCTGGGCTCCCGAAAGGATTTCAACATCCCAGCCTAAATCCGCCAACTGCTCCTTATTCTTTTTTAACAACCCGACGATGTCAACGGTAACGCTCCCGAAATTTTCACCGTAAACGATCGTATCATTTCCACCTGCAAAAGCTAGTTTTGGGAGATTAAGCAAATGTTGAATACTGCGATCATCAAAGGCTGTGAGGCTCTGGTATAGAGAGACAAATTGTGCTGCAACATGGGTATCTATGGTAACCTTTATATTGTCCCAATCCATTTCGTTTGGATTCTCCGATCCTGTTGGGCTTTCTACAGATTCATTTTGGTTACTCAAAGCTTGTGTATGTGTTTTATGGGTCACAACCCTCATTTCTTGATAGGGGCCATTACAGGGTGGAAAACCTCCCATTACCAAACTCTCCAAGCGATCTGTTCTTATAGCCATTTGCAATCCAATCAACGCAAGCCAGGAATAACCGTAGTAACTAAAGCTTGTAACATTCATTTCATCCGCAATGTGGAGTAGATCCTTCACAATATGATCTGCTGTTAGATTTTCCACTGGATGTTGAAATAGATGACCTTCATAATCGAAATAAAGCACTTGAAAAGTGTCCGCTAATCCTTCAACAAAATGTTTACCTAATTCGGGATCTACTCCCCATAGCTTTAAGTTTTCTGCTTCTTGATTGTACACAGATTTTTTAGCGATGGGTAACATGATGGTTGGACGATCTGGAAGCCCTGCCATACCTACTTCTATTTCTGATTGGTTTGCTAATTGTATTATCTTTTTCAATGAACTCACTCCTTTGTGTTCTATAAAAGTATCATATAACATTCATGCAATCTTTCGGTTTATCCCTCTACCTCCCTTGATATATCTGCCTAAATTCGATTTAATATTGTTGTAGCACTTGAAGGTTCAACTTTAATGTTTTGGGGCGATGATGATTATGGAAGAGATATATACACCTACACTGATAGCTAAGCAATTAAATGTGAGTACCACTACTTTAAGGAGATACGAAGATCAAGGTTTAATTCCAGATGTACCAAGGACCGCCAGCAACCGCAGATGTTACACTTCCATCCATGTGCAAGCTTTTATTACCATTCGGGCATTATTGCAGGGATATGAAATTCCGGTTGTGTACGATGTGATGAGGAAGATTAAAGGCCAGCAGATGGAGTCTGCTCTTTGGGCAATCAATCAAGAGCAACATAAGACCCAAGTGGAAAAAGAAAGGTTAGAGGAAGTTTTACGCATGTTTCGGGATGTTGATTTATCAAAATACAAAGATTTAACTGTAACAGATTCAATGACGATTGGTGAAGTTGCACAAATGGCAGGAGTTAATCCATCAGCTATTCGGCATTGGGAACAAGAAGGGCTAATCTCTTCGAATAGGAACAAAGATAATGGCTACAGAGTCTTCACTTTAACGGAATTAAGAAAAATTATTCTTATCAGCAGTTTAAGGAAAACTGTTTATTATATCGAGAATATGAAACAGCTTTTGAATGAAATAGAAACACATAACTACAAAAAAGTGGAGGTATCCTTTCAGCTTGCCTTACAAAAATTGAATTCTCAATTAACGAAGCAATTTTTCGCGATAGCTGAACTTACAAACTATGTTAAATTGTATAAAAGTAATGCCAAGTAACATATTGATCATAGAAAAAGGACTACCTTGCGGTAGCCCTTTCGTGCCTATTTGAACTTGATGTCAACAATCTTTCCGCTTTCCACAAAACCAATATTTCGATAAACCTTATTGGAGTCAGGATTCTTTAAATCAGCATAAAGCATGGGCACTAAATCCTCCGATAAAAGAACAGAACATAACTCTGCTACTAGTGCACTTGCATAACCTTTTTTCCGGCAAGACGGAGGTGTGTATACCGCATTTAATCTAGAATATCTTGCCGACCGATGTGCAATGTACGCCATCGATACAGGTTTATCGTCTACAAACCATAAATACAAGTCACCTGTCTCAATCATCCTCTTGGCATCTAGAATTTTAGTTTCTGGGTTCACCGTAATCCCATAAGCCCCCTCTGAGAAACCCGCCAAAAATTCTGCTACAATGGCCACATTTTTTCTCGTTGCTTGTTGCATTATGCCCTTTACGTTCAAAGGTTTCTTTGGATCTGTACAGAAATAAGATTCTATAGTCATCGTGGACTCATATTGAAGATTATTTGCCTGAGAATACAGCTGTGCAAAACGTTCTGTTGTTTTTGGTTCTCCAGATACTCCCGATAATGTTGTCCCTTTAAGGAATTCTATAAGTTCTTCGTAGAGAACGATCTTCTTATCCTCGGCAATCTCCTTAGAACTCCAAAGCCATGCGTTATGTCCCGTTGACTGGGCATAGATCATTGTTTCACCAGAATCTTTTAAGCATCTAGAACTCTTCGACTCGCAAATAAGGTGAATCAGGTTGTATTGAACCTCATCAGCAATAAACATATCCTGGCTTAGTATGCGATCGGAAACATTGATTTTTTGGAACATCGTTACTCCTCCTTATTTATTTATATGAACGCAAAAAACTCCGTCCCATTAGGGACGGAGTAGATTCCGCGTTACCACCCTGATTAGTGTATTCGTGAATACACCCTCTCTGCCATCGTCCAACAACGATGCTTCTTTGTAACGGCAGAATCCCGGGCCCGCCTACTATGATTTCGGGAGCCAGCTCTGAGGCGATTGTTCGATTCGGGTGTCCACTGCCTCGCACCAACCGGCAGTTCTCTGATCGACATTTCCGGATTTACTTGTCCTCTTCGTCGCATTTGATTGCAATGTAATTAGATACAATATAAAGTAATAGGGATTTTATGTCAATAATATATTATTGTTCATTGCGCAAAAATACTAACCACCAAATTGTCTTAAATGATGGTCTAGATGTTTATAAATCCCTTTACCCCATTGCTCCGGAGTGAATTTTCCGAAAAAAGGATGTGGATGGGATGAACATTTTTCCGGACCGTTACTTTGAAAAATTAAAATCTTTTGTTTCAGTATTTCTTTTTCTTTCCCAAAATCTCTGTCATCTAAAATAAGTATGGTCGGAATTGTTGACATATTGTGTGGTACCGGCTTGTCATTATAAAAAATAGATTTTATAAAACTTCCTATTAGCATTCCTAGCCAATTTCTAGGGGGAAAGGAGTTTCCAATTGCGATGTCTTGAAATGCAGAACAGTGAGCCAACATTTGAGCAACATTCATTTTTCCCCATTGCGGTTTAGAATTTGGACTTAAATTCTCGATACGGCTCAGTATTTCTGCGGTATGTAATTTGTTGTATATATTTTCCATAAACACACTCCCCATTTCGATTTTCTGTTTTTTTCAAAAGTTAGCATGAAATTGTCAATAGAGTCTGCTATCTTATCCCATTGCTCTGGTACAAGTACAAGTTTAGTTATTAGATGCTGGTTCCACTCAGGATATTGTTCGTAGATAGCACCCAATATTTCTGCACCAGCTGGAGTAAGTTCAACCAGCTGGACGAAAATCTTCTTGGGCTATTATATTCATCGTTGCAACATTACAATTCGACAGCTACTACCAATCTAATCTTCGCCCTTCTCTATCATTCTATCCTTTATTCACTATCATGTCCGCTAACGTAACAAAGTTACCCATAATGCAGGTAGCTCGTCGTCTTAACTCGTTATTTAACTATCGTTTCCTGTTATCTTAATATTTTACGGAGAAATTTAATCCACTTCGGCTCGTATGCTTCGCTAATTGGAATCCCTGTATAATAACTATGATAAGGGTCCATTTCCCATATCTTTAAAAGCCCCTCGGAAACTTCATACTTAAATATGGGAGAGCTTTTGTCCGCCCTAATATAATACTTATTGCATGCAACACAGTACAAAATCTGCGATTCATCGGAGAAATATGAATAAATATTAAGCTCAGTGTTGCAGGCTTCGCATCGACGTATTCGATTGCGGTTTAGCCAATCAATAAATAGTTTCAGATTATCATCTCCTCCGTAAAACAAGGAATATCCTTCGCAAACTAACGTGTCCCGTAATTTCAACAACCTACGGATTTCTGCAATACAGAAATACTTTCCTTTAGGAACGCCCTGTTCTTTTCAATCCCTCTATTTTTACACCAGACAACAGCACTAAAAGCATCGTAAAAATTATAAAAGGGTAGTATTGTTTCCAAATCCATTAGAGGACGAATTGTTGAATATCCCTTTTTATACGAAATTCTACTTTGAGGATTCACTTCCCAAACATATCGGTTAATTTTTGTGAAATCAATTTCAGAGGATCCACCCCGTGCACTCTCAAAATCAATAATTCCAACAACCATATTATTATTTGTTAGTATATTACCTTGTCGAAAATCCATATGAACAACACACGGGCCATCAGGAGGAGGTAAAACTGAGAAAGCACCCTCAAAGTAATTAATACATTTTTCGAAAAGTCCTCTCTCAAGGACTTCCTTGCAAGGTTCTATAAATTTTTCAAAGCTATTTCTTATATAAAGTCTCCAATTGTTCTGATTAGAAAATTGAAAACCGTCTAATCCTTCCACACCATATCCCGGCATTTTAACTTCATGCAGGTTTGCGTGAAGTAACCCAATTTGAAATGCTAATTCATCGTCAATAGCACCTGTACATGGTATACCTTTAATCTCAGATAAAAGTAATGCACCAGAGATTAAGTCATCCCCACTCCAGAAGTCTAACACTTTTGGAACCGGTAATACCTCTCTCAACATTTCAAGCATACGATATTCGCGATATAGCTTATCCCTGTTATAAGGGATCTTCGCATACACCGTTTCTCCATTAGTAAGATTCAGCTTGTATACTTGTGAACTAAAGGACTCAGGAACATTATCTATACTTAATACATTAAGGTTAAATCTTTTTATGATCATTTCTACTAAGTTCAACTCGCACCTCACATGTTATGAATGAAATAGTAATTAGTTCAGCTATCTTTTTCTTAATTTTATTTGAACTATCCTAACCGTTAGTGCAATAGCTCTCAGGTAAATGACTGAAATCACTACTAGTACTATTGCAATTACGATATACAAATCAGTATCCTGCTCAAACATTAACCACATCTTGTATTCTATGTGTACTTGCTGTTTGGGTCGAAGTCCTTCACCGAATAGTTCTGTTGCTTGGTTAAGGTTATTCATTTCAATGGTTGAACTGCATGGACTACTGCTTGTTACGCCATCCACTTCGCTAATGTATATTAAGTATTTATTACCTTCCTTAAAATCAAAACCCCAAGTGTAGTCTGTTCCCACAATAATTTGAGAGTCAACTTCAGTATTCCAACTTCGTTCAACATCCACTAATATATATCTGATTTTCTCTTTTGGCCCCGCAAATCCTTCTTGTTTCAAATCAACCTTTATTTGTTTTACTTCACCATAAATAGCTCCACCGTAGACCTCTAGGGCTTCTTGGGGACTTCCTATCTCGACACAGGATAAAGCTTTAGCATCTTGTCCATTTGCAATAAAGAACGCGAATGTAAATAAACATATTAACGTGATTAAACGAAGATTCAATTTACCACCTGCTCTTATGATTTTATTTCATAACATCTTTATTGACTTTATTAATAGGTGAAATGTTGCACTAATTTTCCAGTTCCTTCAATGAAACAGGGAGTACACCTAGATGGTATGCTCCCTATTTGGGTGAGAATAGTATTCTGTTAGCCATGCATGCAGCGCAAGCGCCGCACCTAAGATGATAGAAGTTAATTAGCTATATTATTAAATTAACGCACCGGTAGCTTAATAATAACCTGCAACTCCTTATTTCTCCCAAAGCTCGATCAGTCGACCTTCTGGGTCTTCAATCCAAATAAACTTTCCAAATTCACTAATCTCTATTTTCTTTGCAAGAGGTACACCAATCTGTTCAAAATGCTTAATCGTCTCGTTTAGATCATGCACTTGGAAATTCAACATCACTTGTTGTTCTATTGGAAAATAACTGTCATCCTCGGTAAAGAAAGAAAAAATAGTCTCATTTCCCACTTGAGGTTTTATCACAGTCCCATTCCAATTCTCAATGTCAAGCTTCAACACCTCACTGTACCATTTTTTTGTAGCTTCAAGATTCTTAGTTCTCCAGAATATTCCTCCGAAACCTTTAATCATCGTATCTACATTCCTGTCTGCATTGAATTTTCTAATAATATACCCTTTAGGATTAAGGAGAATCCACCGTTAACCTCCAGTCATTACACCGAAGGTTAGTACTAACGGGGTATTCAAAATCACATTCACAATAAACGAGAAGCCAAGCATATAACAAATGGCATTAGAAGCAGGAGTGAAGTCTATCGGACCCTATAGTCGCTATTAACCATAATTCGGCTCATTTGAGAACCTATCGGACTCTATAGTCGCTATTGGCTCGAAAAGCCCTCATATCACGCATGTTTGGAACAAATAACGCCTCTGGGGTCCGAAACACTTCTTAAAAGTCAAAATTCAGCCGAATAGCTGCATCTGAGTCCGATCGCTCATGGTGAAGATAGCGTGTGGGAATACAATACGCACAACAAGCAGCATAGTCGCACATCCGGTATCACAAACGCCAAACCAGCAGCATAGTCACAAATTAGGTAACACAAACGCCAAACCAGCAGCCAAATAGCACATTCGGTAATCCAGACGCCCAACAGAGAAGCACCAATCAAGTATCCGAGTGTTCGTGTGTTCGTGTGTTCGTGTGTTCGTGTGTTCGTATGTTCGTGTGTTCGAGTGTTCGTGTATTCGAGTACGCAAATGTTCAAGGAGATACATCATGCTTCTTCCATGTGGAGAACATTCCTCTTAGCCCCACGCAGTGTCCGTTGCTCACTACTTCTCCTTCTTATGTAAATAATCTTCATTTTAGATTCTAGATTAGAATTATTTGCTATAATGTTCTCATGAAAAATAAAACTATCCTAAACAAATTAGCTATCATTCTACTTTTTATAAGCATTCTCTTTGGCCTACGCTGCATTTGGTTGAGTATATTTAAGGTTTCCGACACTGTACCTGTGATTAACAATGGGGTACTGGATTTACGCGGCCAGGATCTGGAGCAGGCTAACTTATTCAGGCTGGATGGTGAATGGAGCTTCTATCCTTCGCAATTCGTTTCATCGAAGACTTCTACTATACCAAAGCTATCCCACTCGCTTCAAGTTCCTGGAAATTGGAGCCATGTTATGGGAAGCGATCAGAATTCTTCTTATGGTTATGGTACGTATCGTCTGCGAATTTTGGTAGACCCGCTTCAGCAACCTGTCTCTTTCTGGATCAAACAAATTTATTCCGCTTCCAGTGTGGAGATTAACGGCACTCCTATTCTCAATAATGGGGTAATAGCTCTTGATGCCGATACATATGTACCCAAAACCACCTCATATACAGCAGCTTATTTTTCAAAAAACACCACAGTGATAGATGTATTTATTCACGTAGCTAACTTTGATCACCCCTATAAGGGCGGTATAAAAGGCCCTATTTTCTTTGGCTCTCAGGAACTCATTGACCGGACATACTTTTACACTGTCGGATTTCAAATGCTTACAGCAATTATCTTACTACTGCATGGGCTTTATGCCTGTATTCTGTACTTATTTAATCCTAAAGAACGTGCTCTGTTTCTTGTAGGGTTAATGACCTTATCTGTAGCTGTAATCCTTTTAGCTCGAAATGACAACTTAGTGCTTTCATTACTGCCGATTAATTATACTTGGTCCTTAAAAATCCGTTTGATCGCCTTCTTATGGCAAAACCTTTTTATTCTGCTTGTTTTCAGGAAATTCACCTCAGGTGCCAAAGTCAACAAGTGGTTACGTGCTTACACATGGTGTCTTTTCCTTTATACCTTGTTTATATTTATTGTCCCTGCTTATTTAGTCAGCACATCCATTCATTTGGGAATCATTCAAGTGTTCCAGTATATTCCCTTCATTTGGTTGCTCTATAGCTTAGGGCGCTTATTGTTCAAAAAGCAAGATGATAAAGATGTTGTTTTTCTGCTGTTATCAGGTGCGGCGATCGTTTCTAATTTGTTATGGAATTTGTGGGATAGTAACGGACACTATTCAATTGTCTATTATCCTTTGGATATTATCGCAGCCATCGTGGGCTTCTCAGCTTATTGGTTTAAAAAGTATTTTCAAAATGCTAAAGAGAACATGGAACTAAATGAGCAGCTGAAAAAAGCAGACAAACTTAAGGACCAGTTTCTCGCTAATACCTCACATGAGCTGCGTACACCGCTTCACGGAATCATGAATATCGCGCAAAATATTGTCACAAAAGAAAAGGACAGACTTTACGAAAGTAGCCGTCAAGATATGGAACTGCTGATTACAATCAGCCGCCGTATGTCTCATATGCTTGGTGATCTACTGGATGTGGTCCGTCTTCAGGAGCATCGTGTTATTTTACAACAGGAACCTATTTCGGTTCAATCGGTAGTTCCCGGTGTGATTAGTATGCTTCAATATATGATTGAAGGTAAGCCAGTACAGCTATCTATGGATATCCCGGAAGCTATGCCGCCAGTTCGTGCGGACGAGAAAAGACTGGTGCAGGTTTTATTAAATCTGGTGCACAACGCGCTCAAATACACCGAAGCAGGACTTGTAACTGTTAAGGCTGAGGAACAGGACGGACAGGTTCTTATCTATGTGACAGATACCGGAGTAGGCATGACTGAAGAGACTATGGCACGGATATTTCTACCCTATGAGCAAGGCCCTCACGGAATAAATGACGGGCGTGGAATTGGGCTGGGATTAAGCATATGCCGGCAGCTGGTAGAACTGCATGGAAGCAGCCTAAGCATTCAATCAGAGCTTGGTAAAGGTTCAACTTTTAGTTTCACACTCTCTCTTGCCGATTCTTACAGCGAACAGATAATAAAACAGACGGAACCTACAGTTTCGTATATGGCAGATGAGATTCATAGACAGATGGCTGAGTGGGGAATTTCCGAACATCAGCCAAGTAATCACTCTGAAAAAATTCCGCCGCTTTTTACAGAGATTAAGGTAAATATTCTGGTGGTAGATGATGATCCTGTCAATCTGAATGTACTAAAGGGTATTCTTGAAACCGAACCTTATATCATAACTACCGTGAACTCAGCCCATGAAGCATTGGAATTGTTGGATAAAAGGAACTGGGACTTACTTATTGGCGATGTTATGATGCCACAGATGTCGGGATACGAATTAACACAGAAGGTTCGTACTCGTTACTCCTTATATGAGCTTCCGATTCTACTGCTTACTGCCCGTAGTCAGCCTGAGGATATTTATACTGGATTTTTGTCCGGTGCCAATGATTATGTCACAAAACCTGTGGACGCAGTGGAGCTTAAATATCGTATTCGGGCTTTAACTGCAATGAAGCTATCCTTCAATGAACGGGTGCGGATAGAAGCAGCCTATCTACAAGCACAGATACAACCGCATTTTTTATTCAATACGTTGAACTCTATTGCCGCACTCAGTGATTTGGATACTAAAAAAATGCAGGAGCTCATTGGTGCGTTTACTTCTTTCTTAAGAATCAGTTTTGACTTTTTAAATATCGGAGAGCTCGTGAACCTCTCCCATGAACTGGAATTGGTAGAATCTTATCTTTATATTGAACAGACTCGATTTGCAGAAAGGATATCTGTTATCTGGAAGGTAGATCCGAATATTGACATCTTAATTCCTCCTCTATCCATCCAACCGTTGGTAGAAAATGCTGTTAAGCACGGTATACTTAAGCGCCAACAGGGTGGGACTGTTGAAATACGTATTATCCGTCTGCACAACGCTGTAAAGATTGAGGTGGAGGATAATGGGCAAGGTATGGATTCCGGGACCCTCTCTTTACTGCTGAAGCCAATGATGGAAGGCAAAGGTGGCATCGGGCTGGCCAACACCCATCGGAGGTTAAGTCAATTATATGGTCAAGGTCTCTCGATCCAGAGTAAGCCTGGAGAAGGCACCTTGGTATCCTTTGTTGTACCAGAGGACAGTGATAACTTTTCAAGCAAAAAAGCCGCTCCATAATGAAGTGCTCCCTGTCAAGTGGACAGTGTAAAAAACAAAAATAGTTAGTTTAGATACCTCAGTTCGTATTGCCAGAACTGAGGTATCTTCGTTATGCAGCTCGTCGGTATTCGCTAGGTGACAAGCCATCCAAACACTCTGTGTAGCGGTAATTATTGTAGTAGTGAATATATTTGCTAACCTCTGTGAGGACATCATCATAGGTGTCATACTTTGTAAGATAATAGCTTTCTGACTTGTATGTACCCCAAAAACGCTCAATAGGTTGGTTGTCCAAACACCGACTCACACGAGACATGCTTTTCTTAAATCCGTATTTTACATGAAGTCGGTTGTACTCATGAGACGTGTACTGGAAGCCTCTGTCGCTTTGTAAAAGAGGGGATACGCCAGGATTCTTCGCGTAAGCCCTCTTCAACGTATCCATCACGAGTTTATTGTTGTTGGAATGGCTTAATACCCATGAGACAATGGAATTATCATATACATCAATAATAGCGCTCAAATAGGCTTTGCGCCCATTCCCGTACTTCAGTTCAGTCACATCTGTACACCATTTTGAATTAGGAGAATTGGCATCAAAGTTACGGTTCATTACATTTTCAACTACATGGATCTCCGTAGCTTTCACATAACTCGCTCGTTTTCTGCGAATGACTGCTTTAAGCCCAAGAGCACACATAATTCGGTAATAACGCTTTTTGTTGTACTGCTTTTTGAGCTTTCGGTTTAATTGCGTGCGCATTTGACGATAGCCAAGAATCCCTTTTCGCTTGTCATATCGTAGCTTTACTTCTTTCGCTAACGCACGAGTTTCAAGTTCTATGCAAGAGGGTTTCCATTTTAACCACTTGTAATAGGCAGATCGAGCAACCCCAGCTAACGCACACAACTTCGTAATTGCGTGACCTTTTTCTTTGTTCAGTTCTTGAATCGCTTGATACAAGTTTACTTGTCGAACGAGGGTTAGCGTGTATTTCGTCGCTTGATCTCCGCCAACTTTTTTGCGAAGTCATTCTCCATCTCTAGGTATTCATTTCGCGCTTCTAGCTCTTTAATCCGTAGTTTAAGGCGGTCATGCTCATCTAGTTCTTCTACAGGCTTTTTGCGACCGCGATTGTCCTGAAGAGCCTCCTCGCGGCCAACTTGATATTTCCGAACCCATGCGTAAACTTGCTGATAAGATACTCCGTACTTTTCAATCGCTTTCTGATAATCCAATCCATTAGCGATGGTATATTGTGCAATTTCAATGCGTTCTTCGAAAGTTGTTTTACGTCCTTGGTTCATATGAGATAGTCCTTTTCCTGTATGTGTAGGTTTCAATTCTATCTCATTAGTATACTTGGTAATCCATTTTGTCAAAACACTTCTGCTTGAAATATAATGCTTGTTTGTCACCTCTTCAACGGAGCAACGACCAGACAACACTTCGTTAACAGCAGCAAGCTTCAATTCCTTTGGGTATGATTTCCATGTTCTCGATTCCCTCAACCCGTCCAAACCATCTGCTTTATATTTCCTAATCCATTCTCTAACTGTGTGTGAACTAAGACCTAGCTGCTTTGCCTCATAGTTTGGATTTGACTTGTGCTCAAGGCACAGCCCTACGACATGTAATTTTACTTTTAAAGATGTTGGACTTCTATTAGACATTAGAAAAACTCCCATCATTGTAGCAGTAGAAGTTTTTGTTTTTTCTACTGTCTACTATGATGGGAGCTTATCATAAGGAGTGGCTTTTTTGTATCGTTATCTATATCCTTTTAGAGTAAGCTTAAAAAATAGTCGGCACCATTCCCCCATCCATGCGAATTGGAGAACCTTTAAATGCAGAGGCATAAGGACTGCATACAAATGCTGCTAGTCTGCCTATTTCAAAAGGTTTAGTAAATCGTTGTATTTCAGATTGAGGAAGATTTGTAGTCATGAATTTTCTTTCTTTTTCTGAAAAAGTCATATCTTCATTGGAGTATATCCCATCAATAATTTGATGCACATTTTCAGAAAGTGTTGGTCCTGGCATGATTGTATTGACTGTAACTTCAGTTCCTATCGTTAACTTAGATAAGCTTTTTGACAATGATAATAACATTGATTTGGTCATTGCATATTGAGGCATTTGGCCTGAAGGCATAATGGCTTCTTCACTAGCAATAAAGAGAACTCGGCCATAATCTTTTTGTAACATTTTAGGTAAATAGAATTTTGTTAATCCATTCGCAGCAAGGACATTAGTACGGATGTATTTTTCAAATATTTCGTCGTCAACGTCCTCATATTTCATAATTTCATAGATACCCATATTATTAACTAAAACATCTATATTAGGGTATTTTTCGAATAAGGCTTCTCTTTGCGCAATATCCACAATATCCGCTGTAGCATTTTGTGGAGAGGTAGCCGGGAAATTCGACTTTATTTCATTTACAGTCTGTTCTACCTGATCATAATTCCGTCCATTAATTAGTACATTAACTCCTTCTTTAGCGAGTTCAATGGCGATTGCTTTACCAATACCTTTTGTTGATCCTGTAATTAAAGCTGTTTTATTATTTAATCCCATATCCATATTACATTTCTCCTTTTATCCCGGCGTGCTGAGTAGTTGTCATTTTAAGAACAGTCCTGTGTGCCGGCTAGGATTATATTATCGTACCGGGGTTGTTCAGTAACTAGCGGATTGCGCCAAAGTTCTTGTTTAACACGCCAATGATAAAACTCTGAAAATACTGTCTTTATGAAGAGGGTATCGTGTTTAAACCTAAATGTTCATTACGCCAATTTGAAGGAGTATCACCTTCCCAAAGACGAAAGGCACGGTAGAACGAGTTCTGGTCTTCATATCCAATCAAGAAAGCCACTTCTTTAATATCAAGCGAAGGATCTGCCAGATACTCTCGTGCTTGCTCATGTCTAGCTTGTGTCAGCAATTGCTTGAAGCTTGTGTTTTCTTCAGTAAGCCTGCGTTGCAAGGTACGGTCACTCATACTTAATACCTTCGCAACAGCTTGAATGTCAGGGCGTCCTCCGCTGAAGCTGCGTTTCATGATCCATTTGACCCTCTCGGTTATAGAGCGTGTGCCCTTCTGTTCAGCAAGCGTCCGGTCCAAAACGGGAGTCAGAATCTCCAGCAGCTCTTCGTTGTACGAGATAAAAGGATGATTCAAATCATTTCGACGCAACGTCAAACGATTATATTGAGCATCTATCTGAATTCGGCAGCCGAAATAAGCTTCAAGAATCTTTACATTTCCTATAGGCTGTGAAAACTCGACAAGCTGTGCTGTCAAAGGTAGACCTGTGCCTCGCCGTCCGAGTTCTAGAAGAAATGCCAAAGTGAGGCCGAGCAGCAGCGGTGGACCAGAATGCCCGGGATGCTGCCATTCCAATTCGATTGTACATAGCTCGCCTTCCTCGGTAATACGCAAGCTTTTAGGAGGGCACATTTGTTTGTATCGTACCATTCGGTTAAGAGCATCGCGATAGTCCTTAGCATGGTATGTTGCTAAAACCGTCGGCGGATATTGTGTGGTTTCAAAGACGGTTGCAAGCTTAATGATTCCTTCGGCAGTATCCCCAATGAGATCGTTATATGCCTGCCAGACTGCGAAATATTGAGCAGTGGTGACTTCTGACTCTCTGAGATGGCTAAGTGGAAGATTTGCTTTGCTGGCTACATCTTGTGCAGTTATCCCTAATTGACTTAATCCAGCCCAAAATCCTGGTGGGATTTTAATTTGATCAGAGGTATGAGACTTCATACATATGGACCTCCTTTATTAAGAACTCCAGCACGCTTGGGCAAGCAGTTCGAACGAATGCAATCGTTTCTCATAATCTGGAATCATGGTAACGATAATGAATTCATTAACTCCATACAAAAGAGATAACCGTTCCAACTTACCTTTAACACTTTCCGGAGTACCTACCAGCAGCTTGCGTTCCAAGGGCTCAGACTTCGCTTCGGCAGAACCTTCTTGTTGGAATAATGCCGTACCAGATGAGGCCAATCGCTCTGCCTCTTCCTCAGTCTCGGCGCAAATGACGCCAACAGCAACCATGGCCCGCGGTTCAGGAGAAAGTGAAGAAGGAGTAAATGTTTCACGGTAAGCTTGCAAAACCTCCTCCCCTGCTACATCGCTCATGAACTGGCCGAACACATAACCTGCTCCAAACTCGGCAGCATATGCCGCGCTTTTCTTGTTTGTACCCAGCAGCCATAGCTCTGGAGATACGGGTGGGACCGGCCGGGCGGTTATTGAACGTCCTTCATAGGAATAGTTGCCCTGTAATAATTCAGTGACGCCTTTAAGCAGTTCTGGCATTTTCCAAACATTTTCGAGAAAATTTCCACTCAGTGCTAAACTTACTTCAGCAGTACCGCCGGGAGCTCTGCCTAATCCAAGGTCGATGCGTCCCGGGTACAAACTGGCCAGCAAATGAAATGCTTCCACCACCTTTAGCGGCTTATAATGTGGCAGCAATAAAGCCCCTGAGCCAAGGCGAATGTGTGCTGTTTTCGCTCCAATATGCGATAAAAGCACCTCCGTAGAGGTACATGCTAATCCCGGCATATCATGATGTTCAGCAACCCAATAACGAGAATATCCCAGTCTTTCTGCTGTCTGAGCCAGCTTCACTGCTTGTCCCAATGCGGTAATAGCATCCACCGTATTAAAAACAGGTACGAGATCTAATACACTAAGCTTAATGGATGTTCTTGTCATGATTAAGTCCTACTCGAGGGTTTCGGTAAAATTCGATCATATCGATAAAAATAAGCTTGTAATCAACTGCAACCGCGGCCAGATCATACATTCGGCCATGGCCGTCTTCTTTGGAGGCAAAAACAACATCGTGCCGCAGCTTATCCATAATCATTTTGCCGATGAACTGATGCTCGTATTCCGCGTACTTCTTTTTGAAAGCTTCATTAAACTCCCACAGCTCTTGGTAAGACCGCTCTAGCATTGCGTTTACCAAAGTCAGCTCATTGCCCTCTTTTTGTACAGCTACGTAATAATTTCCGCGATCATCCTTGATCAAATCCTTATATAACTCAACATTCAAAGTTAACGTCTCCTCTCTGATTACCTAGGACTCAATTTTATAGGCTTGCAGTCAGCACCGTTGGCTCTGTCGTGATTTCTACATTTCCTGCAACGGCTCTGGAGATCATGCAGGAGCCTTCTGCTTTATGGGCAATACGGATGGTTTTATCGATATCGTCCTGTGACGCATCTTTGGTAAGGGTGATTAGGGGTGAATGTTTGATGGCTTCATATGTAAAAATGTTATTCGTTACATCGACCGTCGCCTCTGAGGTTAACGTCAGCTCTGAAGTCGTAAGCCCTGCCCGCTCCAGCATTGCTGCAAGTGTAATGAGATAACAGGTTGCTGCTGCTCCCAAAAGCATCTCATCCGGATTCGTTCCTACACCGGGTCCTCCCATTTCCTTCGGAATGGAGATTTGAGTCTTAAGCTGTCCAGCTTCAATAGTTCCGTCACTGTTACGGCCACCGTTCCATACGGCGTTCAATACAAATGGGTGCTTCATTTTTATATATCCTCCCTAGCTTGATATTGCATGATATATTTTTCATCGAATACTTTACATGCTAACATAGAAGAATGTGGTGAACAAACAGGCTCAGGCCTACTATTCATGAAACTTATCTATAAATTAAAATCCAGGAGGTTCTACTATCATGATAAACGACACGGATATCAAACATCTCAAGCGTTGTATTGAACTTGCCCGAATTGCACTAGAAGCTGGGGACGAACCCTTTGGTTCAGTCCTTGTATCAGCAAGTGGAGAAGTGCTGGCGGAAGACCGCAACCATGTAGGTAGCGGTGACCATACTCAGCATCCCGAATTCGCTTTAGCCCGCTGGGCAGCTCAGAATATGACACTGGAAGAACGTAAGCAGGCAACAGTGTATACCTCCGGAGAACATTGCCCTATGTGTGCAGCGGCACACGGTTGGGTTCGTTTAGGACGAATTGTATATGCCAGTTCCTCGAAGCAATTATCGGCGTGGTTAAATGATATGGGAATTGCAGCATCACCCGTCCGTAATTTAAGGATTCAAGAGGTTATTCACGATGCGTTCGTAGATGGCCCTGTACCGGATCTTGCAGAACAAGTACGGGAGCTTCATCTACAATTTCACGAGAAAAGACTTCTTCAGTAATACGAAGAATCAAAAATATTTTATTTTTCCGTAAAAAAAGAACCTTCGGATAAAGGTTCTTCGGCTGTCGAGAAAGTCTCGGCAGCTTTATTTATGTCCAGAAAAGGGTGATTTCACATCCCTTTACCTTTTATTATTCTTAATTACTTCGCTAAAGCGGTCAGGGAAATTTGTATGTACACCATCTACACCCCAAATTACGGCTTTATCCATATTCACTTGATAATTCACAGTATATGGAAACACCTTTAGCCCTGAATTTTTTGCCTGCGCGACATATGCCGCATTTATTTTTTGAAAGTTAGGACTTATGCCTACCGCATAAGTTTTTAATCTATTCACATAGGATTCTGATATTTTATAAACAGGAAAATCATACCATACAATTTGATAAAGAGGGACTGCTGGATTTATGGAATGGAATCTACGTAAACTCGCTTCACTAAATGAATGTATAGCAACATGAGCCGACAGATCATAATTTAAGATTTCTTCATTTAACAATGCCTCGATGTTCGAATTCGACGTGGGATCTTTAATCTCAATCATATAGTCCACTTCTTTTCCGAACCTTTCAAATACCTCTTTTAGTGTCGGAATACGTAAATCTACATATTTATCTCTAGCGAACATGGGATATTGTTCATTAAACCATGATCCCGCGTCTAATTTTGAGATCTGCTCTAAAGTAAAATCCTTTACATACCCTTTAGCATTCGTGGTGCGATTTACGGTCCCATCATGAATAACAACAGGAACATGATCTTTTGTTAACTGAATGTCTAACTCGATATAATCGGTCTTCATATCAATAGCTAGTTCGAATGCAGGTATTGTATTCTCAGGAGCATATCCTGAAGCACCACGGTGAGCGATTGTATATACTTTATCCGCAGGCATGATAATTTCCTTTACTTTAATGCGAATCCAGGGGGAATAAGCATACAAAGAGGTGAACAATAAGATTAACAAAAGCACATGTATACCTATAAAGTAGATTCTAGAATTTTGAATTTTTTGCATTAAGCTGACCTCATCTTTTAATAAATATAATGTAGAATACTTGGTGACTTTCGCTCTAACATTCATTCTTGTGTAAAATTATGATTTATATTCCCTTATGTTAATCCCACCTCAATGTATTTGTAAGGTCAAAGCTTGGAGATTTCTATTGTACCAGATTATCTAGAGAAAATATTGCGAGGCAGCATAAATGGGAAAGGGTCTGCAAGGTCAAGAAGCAACATCTAAACTTTGTGGGGTATAAACTATAGTTGCTATATATACAGAGTCCTAAAGTTCTTATACCATTAACTTTGTAAGCGATTAACTTTATAGGAGGAAATGACTTGACAAAGCCAGTGCAACCCAATGAACCTCTCGTAACTCATATTTATACTGCGGATCCTTCTGCTCATGTATTTGAAGGCAAGATTTATATTTATCCCTCTCATGACCTGGATCACGATATGATCTCTAATGACAACGGTGATCAATATAATATGGAGGATTACCATGTTCTGTCTATTGATGGAGATGGCTCCCCTTGTATCGACCACGGTGAAGTACTTCATGTGAAGGATGTTTCATGGGCTAAACAGCAAATGTGGGCTCCGGATGCAGCATACAAAAACAATACCTACTATTTGTTTTTCCCAGCCCGAGACCATGATGATATTTTCCGAATCGGGGTTGCCACCTCAACTTCACCTTCCGGACCCTTTACACCTGAACCGAACTACATTCCCGGCAGTTATAGCATTGATCCCGCTGTTTTCGTTGATGATAATGGCAAATCATATATATACTTTGGGGGTCTTTGGGGCGGTCAACTTGAAAAATGGCAAACCGGCTCATTTGTTGCGAATGCCGAGGGACCGGCTGAAACGGCACCAGCTCTTGGACCTATCGTAGCGGAGCTGAGCGAGGACATGCTGAGCTTTGAAGGTGCGCCTAGAGAAATATCCATCATCGATACGAACGGAAATGCGATTCTTGCTGGAGATGAAGAGAGAAGATATTTTGAAGGTCCATGGGTTCATAAATATAACGGTTATTATTATCTTTCTTATTCCACGGGAACTACCCATAATATTGTATACGCTATCAGTAAAGATCCGCTTGGGCCTTTTGTATATCAAGGAAAAATACTTACACCCGTCCTGGGCTGGACAACACACCATTCTATTGTTCAGTTTAAAGAGAAGTGGTATTTATTTTATCATGATAGTTCTTTATCTGGTGGTGCTGACAACAAGCGATCTGTAAAATATACGGAGCTGAAATACAACGATGATGGCACCATTCAAACCATCCATCCTTAGTTTTTATTGAAATGGAGTGCATGCTGGAGTGCACAGGAGGGGAAATATCATGCCAATGACACAACAAGGTGCTTTTTATACGGGGAAATATCGCAATTTATTTAAGGAGTTTGGCTTTTCTGAAGATGAAATCAACGCTAAACTCGAAGAAACTTGGAGTGATTTGTTTTACGGAGATCCGAACGTACGAATCTACTATCCGCTGGACGAGGATAAAAGCTATATTCTGGATACAGGTAATCTGGATGTTAGGTCTGAAGGAATGTCCTACGGGATGATGATGGCTGTTCAAATGAATAAAAAAGATGAGTTTGATCGTTTATGGAACTTCTCTAAGACGTTTATGCAGCACAAAGAAGGCCGTTATGCCGATTACTTTGCTTGGCACTGCAAGCCTGACGGTACAAGAATTTCACAAGGACCCGCACCGGACGGGGAAGAGTTTTTCGCCATGGCTTTGTTTTTTGCCTCAAAACGTTGGGGGAACGGTCCGGCACCTTATAATTATTCCGAGCAGGCTCGAATAATATTGCGTGCTTGTGTACATAAAACTGAAACAGGCGCTGGTGACTCAATGTGGGACGCGGAAACGAAACTGATTAAATTCGTACCGGAATCCACCTTCAGTGATCCATCTTACCATCTCCCCCATTTCTATGATTTGTTCGCTTTGTGGGCTGATGAAGGTGACCATATATTTTGGCGAGAAGCGGCGGAAGCCAGCCGCACATATCTACACACTACATGCCATCCTATAACTGGTCTCGCTCCCGAATATGCCAATTTTAACGGCACCCCGGCAGAACCCCAGCCTCATGGTGATTTCAGCCATTTTTTCAGTGATGCTTACCGGGTTGCGGCTAATATCGGTCTGGACTGGGTATGGTTCCAAAAGGACAGCTGGCAGGTCAATCAATGTAACCGAATTCAAGCTTTTTTTAGGAATATCGAAGTTTCCAATTACCGGCGGTACACCATTGAGGGACAGGCATTCGACGAACCGGCGCTGCATCCAGTAGGCCTTTTGGCGACCAATGCCATGGCTTCGCTTGCTTCGGATGGCCCGGAGGCAGAGCATTTTGTCCGTTTGTTTTGGGATACACCTTTGCGAACTGGACAACGTCGTTATTATGATAACTGTCTGTACTTCTTTAGTTTACTAGCCCTAAGTGGAAACTATCGCATTTATTGAAGTATATCGAACAAAACAATAGGACTCCATTCCTCGAAAAGGTCGAGGAATGGAGTCCTATTAATCGTAATAAAGCTTTGCTATTATTTAATTACTACATATTCCAAGTTAACAAGTTTTGCGTAAGCAATAATTTGGTCTGTTGTAAGAGTTAAAGAAACAACGGTGTGGTGACCGCCACCATTTTCGATCCAAGCTTTTACCCCGTCTTGGAAGTTTGGTTTAACATTCCAAAGCACACGAGCTACTGGAAGGTTTGGAGCTGGAACAGTTGGTTCAAAAGCAGTCACTTCGTTGATCAAAAGTTTGTAATGCGTACCGAAGTCAGCCATGGAAACCACTACACCGTCTCCTGCTTTACCGTCAAATACTAAACGGGCTGGATCGTCTTTGCCACCAATACCTAGTGGAGACACGATGATTTTTGGTTTGTTGCTTGCCAAAGTTGGATCTACTTCAAGCATATGGGATTGAAGAATAGATTCTTGTCCAACCGTCAATTCATAGGTGTAATCTTCCATAAAGCCAGTGGATTGGTTATGGCTCATCACTTTAAGTAAGCGGTCGAGAGCTGCAGTCTTCCAGTCTCCTTCTCCAGCAAAACCATATCCTTGTGCCATCAAACGTTGAACAGCAAGTCCTGGAAGTTGTTTCATTCCATGTAAATCTTCGAAGTTTGAGGTGAAGGCATTGTAGCCACCTTGATCAAGGAAACGTTTGATAGCAATTTCATAGCTTGCTTGAACTCTTACGCTAGCTTCCCATGCTTCTTTGCTGTTAGTGCCATAGTCGAATTCATACAGCTCTGCATATTCAGCAAACAAACCATCGATTTCTTCTTCTTTAACTTCATTAATGACTTGAACCAGGTCACCAATACCAAAGTAGTCAACCGTCCAGCCAAATTGAATTTGGGCTTCAACTTTATCTCCTTCAGTTACACCAACGTTACGCATGTTGTCACCAAAACGAGCAACTTTGATATTGAAGCTTTCGTTATAAGCAACGGCTACGTCCATCCATTCTGCAATTTGCTTTTGAACTTCAGGGCGTTCCCAATAGCCTACAACCACTTTGTTTTGTTTGTTCAAACGGGCGTTAATAAAACCATATTCACGGTCACCATGAGCTGCTTGGTTTAGATTCATGAAGTCCATATCTATTGTTGCCCATGGAATACTTTCATTATATTGCGTAGCTAGATGAAGCAAAGGTTTTTGCAGCATTTTTGTTCCGCGGATCCACATTTTTGCAGGTGAGAAAGTATGCATCCAAGTGATGACACCGGCAACTTCGTCACGGTAGTTAACTTCTTTCATAATGTTGGTGATTTTATCTGCGCTGACAGCCAAATCCTGCAATACTAGTGGGTAAGGCAAAACTCCGCTTTTATTCAAAGCATCTGTCATCGTCTGTGCGTGCGCTTTAACTTCAGCCAATGCTTCTTCCCCATAAAGATGTTGCGAACCTACGACAAACCAAAATTCTTTTGCTACTGCTGTTGACATATTCATCCTCTTTTCATCATTTTGTAGTTTGATTATTTTTGACCGTAATAAGCGTCTTTCCCATGTTTGCGCAAGTAATGTTTATCTAGAATACGTTGTGGCAATTCTTCCGCAAAATGGTTCAACTCTCTAGCAAATAAATTCATTTTTGATACTTCATCCAACACTACGCTGTTCATTACAGCGGATTTTGCATTTTTCCCCCAAGTAAAGGGTCCGTGGCCTTTAAGCAAAACACCGGGAACCGCCATAATATCTATCCCGCGTTGTTCAAAGGTTTCGATGATTACATTACCTGTTTCCGCTTCGTAACCCCGATCGATTTCCTCTTGCGTCAAGAAACGCGCACAAGGAATGGAGCCATAGAATGTATCAGCGTGCGTAGTTCCCATTACAGGAACGTCAAGTCCTGCTTGTGCCCAAATAGTTGCCCAAGTGGAATGTGTATGCACGATTCCGCCAATTTCGGAGTAATGTTTATAAAGTACTGCGTGAGTAGGTGTATCGGAGGAAGGTCTCATCTCCCCTTCAACCACATTGCCATCCAGATCAACAACTACCATATCGCTGGCTTTCATTGTTTCATAATCTACACCACTAGGTTTGATTACGAATAATCCACTTTCGCGATCAATTGCACTCACATTTCCCCATGTATACTTGATAAGTCCATGTTTCGGCAATTCCAGATTGGCTTGAAAAACCTCTTCTTTAAGTTGTTCTAACATCTTGGTCCCTCCATTTTCAGACTAAATTATCAACAGCGGATTGCTCAATCGCCAAACCTTTTTTATAACGTTCGATAAAGGTTTCAAAGCCTTTAATGTCGGTTGCATCGGGATGAATTTCTTCTCCCTTTACATCTTTGAACACTTTTTGATCGAGGAAGTCTTCCAAGCTTTTTTCCTGATTTTTGTTCATCATGTAGGAGGCAAGAATAGCCATTCCCCATGCGCCGCCTTCTCCAGCAGTTGACATTACGGAAACAGGAACATTCAGTGAAGCTGCCATCATTTTTTGGCCAACAACCGGAGTCTTAAATATACCGCCGTGTCCTAAAATACTATCTATGGCTACATTCTCTTCTTTCGTCAAAATGTCCATTCCAATTTTCAAAGCACCAAAGGCGCTGAACAAATGTGCACGCATAAAGTTAGCCAGATTAAATTTGCTCTCAGGCGAACGTACAAATAGCGGACGGCCTTCTTCTAACCCCGTAATGTTCTCACCCGAGAAATAACCGTAACTGAGCAATCCACCCGCATCTGCGTCTGCTTCCAAAGCCTTATTCAGCAATACGCTGTACAATTTATCAGCTTCTACGTTTTGCCCCATTGCTTCATAGAACTCACGGAATAATCCGAGCCAGGCGTTAAGGTCACTTGAACAGTTATTAGCATGAACCATACCTACCGGACTTCCGTCTGGTGTAGTCACCATATCAATTTCCGGATAAACCTTAGAAAGTTCTTGTTCCAATACGATCATGGCAAAAACAGAGGTTCCTACGGAGACATTCCCGGTACGTTTTCTTACACTATTGGTAGCAACCATACCGGTTCCCGCATCCCCTTCTGGAGGGCTAAGCGGAATCCCAGCTTGTAATTGCAATGATGGATCCAGAATTTTGGCTCCTGCTTCGGTTAATAGACCCGCTTGCTCACCGGCAACATACACCTTAGGAAGAAGATCGCTGGTCTTCAGCGAATAACCTTTGCCAGCAATAAGCTCATCAAACTGTTGTATCATGGATTCATTATAATTCCCTATGGATTCATCAATCGGGAACATACCTGAAGCATCCCCAACACCAAGTGCTTTGTTGCCGGTCAATAACCAATGAATGTATCCTGCCAACGTCGTAACAAACCGAATCTCCGGCACATGTTCTTCTTTGTTTAAGATCGCCTGATAAAGATGAGCAATACTCCAACGTTCCGGGATATTGAATTTAAATACATCCGTCAATTCTTTGGCTGCCTTACCAGTTGTTGCATTACGCCAAGTCCGGAACGGAACGAGCAATTGATCCTGTTCGTCAAAAGCCATATATCCATGCATCATTGCAGAAAACCCGATTGAACCAACGGTTTGGAGGGTGATTCCGTAATTTTGTTGAACTTCTTGCTTCATCTCACGATAAGCATCTTGTAGACCTTTGATAATATCTTCTAGGCTGTACGTCCAAAAGCCGTCTTTCAATTGATTTTCCCATTCATAACTTCCAGAAGCGATCGTTTGAAAACTATGATCAATAAGTACTGCTTTAATACGCGTGGATCCAAATTCAATCCCTAGCGAAGTTTCTCCCTTATTGATTGCTTCTTCGATGCTTAATCGATTCGATATCACGTTAGTCACCTCTCTGACAGCGCTTTTTTAATATAAAAGAATTCGCTTTCTTAATTAACAGCTTTAGTATAAATTTTTGTACGTACATTTGTCAATAAAATAGTTATATATACATACAAATATGGAGATGATAATAATTTAACTCCGTACTTAGTTTGTTTATGATGATCTAAAGGTACGAAATATTTACATTTTTTCATAAAAAAAGAGCCCCTTTATATTTAATTCGTAGTCATGCTATAATTTGTACATACAACTTAACGAAATGAACGAATCAAAAAGCGAACAAGTATGGAAAGAGGAATTACATGAAACCAAAGTATCAAGTGATTATAGAGGATATAAAAAGCAAGATCCTTTCAGGAGATTACAATGTAGGCGAACAAATTCCTACGGAGTCTGCCTTGCAGTCCTTGTACGAGGTTAGCAGACAGACTGTTAGAAAAGCCATTTTAGAGCTATCCAACGAAGGATTCCTCCGCAGCGAAAAAGGTTCTGGCACGTATGTCAGCAACCAATATCGCACAAAGACCGGCGGGAGTTCACATAAGAAGACGATCGGTGTAATTACGACGTATATCTCTGACTACATCTTCCCTTCTATTATCCGGGGGATTGAAAGCCGAATGAATGAGGATAACTATTCTCTATTATTGGCTAGTACCAATAACGATGTTGCGCAAGAAAAAAAAGCTCTCGAAATGATGTTGTCCTACGGTGTAGATGGTTTAATTATTGAACCTACGAAAAGTAATCTGTATAATCCCAATATTGCGTATTATCTGTCGTTTAAGGAGCAAGATATTCCACTCATTATGATTAATGCTTTTTATGAGGAAATAGAGCTCCCCTTCCTTTGTCTTGACGATGTGCAGTCCAGTTATCTGGCAACAAAAGAATTGATTTCCAAAGGCCACTCTCAAATTGGACTTATCGCAAAAATGGATGATTTACAAGGCAAATATCGAATGAAGGGTTATATCAAAGCCCTCGAAGAAGCTAAATTGCGGTTCTATCCAGAGCAAATATTTTCGTTCAACACCGAGACCAAACAAACCTTAGCTACGAACTTGAAGGATTTCCTAAATAAAAATAGAGATACCCTCTCTGCGATTGTCTGCTACAACGACGAGGTTGGTTTGGAAGTGGTCAATGCTTGCAGACAGCTGAACATTTCTATACCAGAGGAATTATCAATTATTGGCCAGGACAACTCCTATATTGCCCAAAATGCGAACATCAAACTGACCACTTTGACGCATCCCCAAGAAACTATGGGCCGTGATGCAGCGGATTGGGTCATTAAAAAATTACAAGGAAAAAAGGATCTTCCCAACAACACTTATTATCAACCTGTGTTGATTGAAGGAGAAACAGTAGTCGAGAGATAGAATAAATTCTGAGGGATTTGCGTTTATCTTCATATGTAAATGTAATAACCCACCAGTCGTGACTGGTGGGTTATTTGCAACTGTTATCTCCGTATTCTTTAAAGGTTCGATTCTTGGTTTGAAGTCAACAGTACAGTAGAAGCAAACTGTTTCACAAGCTTGCCGGGATTTATCCCGTATTTATCCCGAAATCCCTCGGCAGCCCGAGGGGTGATAGCCCCAAGGCTTGAATATGGTGTTATCTGGATACACCATCTAGGAAACACTAACATTTCTTTTACTTAATTTCTTAAATACCGAGTATTCCTTATTGGACTTAATAAAACTTAATATCTTTTCAGCACATTCTAATGAATTCATCTCTTCCGTATTTACTTCGAGGTCATATTCTTCAAAGCAATATACTTTGCTAAACTGTGAAGCTGCTAGTCCAATCATTCTATCTCCTCTTGTTTGCTCTCTTCTTATGAGTTCTTCTTTCGAGCATATTACACCTATAAATAACGTAGGGTGATCGAAAAATTGATCAAGAAACACATTAAACCTCTTATCGTTGTCGATTACGGTATCTACTATTACATTAAAACCAAATTCTGATAACAATTTAATTGTCGAATGGTACACTGAGAATATGGAATCATCCAATATTTGGGAAACGACTTGATGATCTATTTCTCTTGTAGGTTCATCTGGAAATTTATTATTAATAAAATCATTGTAATTATTAAAAAAATCATCAATTGATAAATGATAAAAAGGAATCTCTTTCTGTTTTATCAGTTCAGTCGATATGGAGGTCTTTCCGGAACTTGAAGTTCCATTTAGAAAAACTAATATCCCTTGCTTCAATTTAATCATCCCTTCAAATAATAATCATTGCAACTCAGAGATTATTCGAGAAAAGATTAAATTATCCTTTACTGTTTGATATGTTCCTTGATTTGTTCGGCTATTTGCTCCAACAATGCTTCTTTTCCTAAAGCAAAGAAAGCCTCATTATAATTTTGTCTGCTTGTCATACGATATATATTATTCGATTTTACAGCTTTCAGATTGCTCCAGACCTTGCTTTGGTCAAGAACATTCTGGTCATTATCGGATAATAAAATGATATGGTCTGGATTAAAGGTGGACAGTGCTTCTAGACTTGTCACTTTCCCTCCCCATGGATCTGGCTTCGGTGTACCTGGCGCGATGGGTAATCCTAGATCATTAAAAATCATATCCGCAATACCTGTGCGGGAATAGATGCGTATTTCTTTCTCTGTAGCTTCGATTACCGCAAACGTCTCTTCCTTGGTTATCTCAGTGATTTGATCATGTAGTAGTAGAGCACGTTGATCATAGACCTTCAACCACGCTTCCATTTCCGCTTTCTTATCAAGCACCTCCGCAACAAATGCAAATCGCTCTCTAAAAGCGTTAAAGCCATAAGGCACCCTCACTGTTGGAGCAATCATATTTAGTTGATCATAGATTTTTTCTTGGGTAGGTCCTGCCAGTATCAAATCAGGGCTTGCTGCAATGATCGCTTCTAAGTTGACTTCCGTCTGAAACCATCCAGCGGGAGTTACATCAGGCAGTTCTTTTTTGAGAATAGGAGTGATTTCTAATGAATTAGCCATATCTGTATTCCCAGTAATAACAGGTTTATATCCAAGCACCAGAAGTTCTTCCGTTGAGCCGGATACATCGGCAATTCTAACCGGATTCACCGGTAATTCAACATCTCCTTTAGCCTCCTGACCTGAATTCCCACACCCGTACAGCATCACCATCATGATTAAGGCGATTCCGACAAAAGAGATCCGTTTTAAACTGAACATTTTTTCCAACCCTCTCCAATCTATTGATAATCATTCTCACTTCTAGCAAGTCCGATCATACACTCTGCTGATAGGACAGAACTACCGGCAGAGGGATTGAATAACGGTTTGGCGGATATTTATTTAATTTTTATCGTTTTTTAATTACTTCTGAAGGATTAATTCCATATTGCTTCCGAAAAGCTTCGGCAAAATGACTAAAGTTGTTGTAACCTACCATCGTCGCTGTTTGGCTGACACTAATATCCCCGGTACTTATGATTTCCCATGCTTTTTCTAAACGTTTGTTCCGTAAATATGCAAATACAGTTGTTCCGTACTCTTCCTTAAATCCAACTTTTAATTTGTATTCGTTAATGCCTGCCAGCTTGGACAATTCGATTAGCGAAGGTGGGTTTGCCATGTGGTCAAGGATGATATCCCTGGCTTTCCGAATGTTTTCTCGGTCACTACGTGATAAATGCAAACTGCGTTTAATATGCTTTTGCTCAAAAAGAAAAACGTCAAAATATACAGATAAGAGTTCTAATGCCTTCCCCTCTACGTACAACCGGCGCATGGAGGTATGATATGGACAGTCTCTCAATTGCACCAATAATCGGGTGGTTTCTGGAAGAATAGGCATACGGAACATTCGAAAAGCACGTGAATCTAACAGTCCGGATAAGCTGCGAGCATGTGAAAAGCCTTGATCCTCCATCCATGAATCAAATAGTGTAACTGGTACACCTATGGACAATAAACGGATAGGTTCAGCACTGCGATAGTGAAATTCCGCCTGGAAATCCTGCATGAACTGCAATGAACAACTATCGGGCATTAACTCATGGCTAGTATCTGTAACATGAACTTCCCCGCTCCCCTGCAGACAAAAGCTTAACTCAATCATTGCTGCTTCGGATTGAACCTGAACTAGGCGATCATCAGCAAAACGGTAATCACTATCAACAATTTCGATCCCGGAGGGTGTGATCACTCTATCGACGTATCCTTGGGTACTGGATTGTGCAAAATGTTTCCTCTCTGTAGTGTCCCTCATAGACGGAGCCTCAAACAAAGCATCGAAATACCCGTTATAGATGTTATGAATAGATGAACTTGTCATTCTGTTATACACTCAGCAGGTAAGCTGCACTCCGTAATCCCAATATTATGTTTTATCATGAGCAGATCACCTTTTCTCTTCTATTAAATGATAACGATTATCATTTAGATCATTATATGCGAGATATTGGATAACCTGCAATGTACAGTTTGTAAGGATCACTTATCTCCGCCTCCTCAGTAAAGCGGTAGCACCTCTTGTGTCAGCCCTGAAAAGAGGTCGCTGGTTTGAACAAAAAAGGCATCAGGCAAATAATAATAAGCATCACCCATAGACACCACCTTTAATTCGGGAATGATATACATGGCGATATAAGTCCCGTCTTTTAGGTTGAACTGTAATTGATATGATTTCCCTTGGGATTGCGCCGCTGCAAGAGCTTCATATTCCTTATTGCTTAGCTCTGTTTTTTTTGCGCTGTACAAACCTTCGATAATGGACACAACAATAGGATGATCAGTGATAGTCTTTTGCACGTCATTCCCCACATGATTCAGAATATTGATATCTTTTGCATGCTCCTTCAGATTAGCCAGATCTAAATACTCCTTCGCGCTCATTGCAGAATCGTCTACCTTCGCCACAATTTCAGCTAGATAAAAATATTGCTCATCCTTAACTGCAATACGAAAATGGGATGGGTATGTTGGGATTTCATACAGCTTTCCACCAATTGCGAACGTAGCGGCATAATCCTTTTCCGCATTCTTATCCCCGTCTTTCTTTCCGGGCTCTTGGTTGAGATCAAACTCTAATGCACCAAGCGATTTGTCAGGCTCCATACCTGTGAACTTAAACTGAGCGCCATCTGCTACGAATGCATAACGGTATCCATTGTAATTCAGAATTTTGCGAACCCCTGTGGGAGACGAGACTGCTGTCTGCTGCGATATTTGTGGTGAATTAGGCAACGGCGTCTGTGGAAATTTATAAACGGCCACACCTAACACCAATGCAGCACAAGCTGCGAATGAGCCCCACTTTACATAAGTTTTTTTATTAGTGCGTCTCGCGGAGTTGGCTTTTTCTATCAAATTTTCGTCTATGTAACCGATTGTTTTGAAGAGCTCTTTATTATTCAAAGGAAATAACCCTCTTTCTGAAGATATATTTGGAGTTTTTTGCGTGTTCTGAAAAGAATTGATTTGGTTTTACTTTCACTGATTGAGAAGCGTGCGGCAATATCGGCCAAAGAATCAGAATACCAGTAACGCCTCAAAAAAACATTCCGCTGATCTTCCTTAATGTTGTGTAGAAATTTGCTTATAGATTCGGCTATTTGTGCTTCCTCGTATTGGGTTTCAACGTTGTCTGAAGAGGATAAACAATCGTTTAATTCATTAAGAATCGTATCGAATTTTTTATTCCGTTTTTTAGCCATGTAATAATCGTATTTGTTCAAAGCAATATTTCGTGTGATTCTCCCCAGAAAAGAGGACAGCTTTGCAGGAGACTTCGGCGGTATTGCTTCCCATGCACCAAGAAAGGTATCGTTAACACATTCTTCCGAATCTTCAGCATTAGACAAAATGTTATGAGCGATCCGAGTACAATAATTTCTATATTTTTTCGATGTTTCTTCTACTGCCCTTTCATTACGTGCAAAATACAATTGTATGATTTCACTATCTTCCACTCCATCACTTCCGTTCGATTTGATTAAGCATTCACTTATAAAGTAGGAAAAGAAGTGTTTAGGTTGCATAAAAATATAATTTTCTATAAGCTTCGGCATTCAACGCTGATAATATGACATAAAAATACAAATAACCCCTCATCCTAAGGGATAAGGGGAAGTTATGATATCATCTAATTTTTAATTAATTCTACTTCCTTCATTGGAACCTTTGTCTTACGGAGCATCATCCAGATCCCCCCCAGACAAAATAAAACACTACATCCCATGCCAAACAACGCGCTGGCGTTTAATGCCTGAGGTGAGCCTTTCATTGTAAGCACAGCCATTTGAGTGACAACAATGGAGACTAAGGCATCAGTAAAGCTAATCATTTTTAATGTTGATATAATGGGATTTTTGAGATGACGGTTAACAATATTTCCATGAATGGCAAAACCAAGTTTTGTAAAAGCGATCAGTGCTACCAGATATACAATGTAACCTTCATAAACCAAAGCATCTCCGACTAGATAAATCCGCAGGCAGACCAACAGATAAGAAACCCCTAGAAGACAAAGAAAAACACCGCCACGCTTATAAACGTAAAGCTCCAGTGAATACCTTTGCTGTGCTGAACTGACTTTTTTAGCTAATGTATATTTATGAAGCACCTGTCCTTTGGCTATACAAAGGATCAGATAATAAAGTGCATTTGTGATGAACCATCCGGACAATAGATATAACCCAAGAATTAACTTGCCTATACCAATAAAAGCATCGATGACTAAGGAAGCAGCGTTGAACATGGCGGTTCGATCTTGCGGATTTCCGAAGTACCGAACTAAGATTGCCTTAATATATATCATCCTCTCAAGAAAACCTTCATATCTCATTTTATGTTTCTAAGGGGACAATAGTATCATACTTGGCTCAACCCAGCAATAAAGCAATTAAAGTTCTGATTTATGATATATTAGAAAAGGTTGTGCTAATTCGGCAAGAGGAAATAGCAACAGCAATTGTTAATGGAGGCAGGTCGTATATGTATAGAAAATTAACAGCAGCAGAGTTGGATGTTATTTTAAGCTCGATTAATAAGGAACAGCATTTTTTATATTATTCATACCTTACTTTTCGCAGACAAAACACAGTGCATTACGGTCAGTATTCTGACCAGGGCGAGTTGCTTGGAGTATTAGCCTTTTTAAGTGGCCTTCCGTTTAATGCTTTTTCTGTATATCCAGTTCAGCAATCCTTTTGTCTCAGCTCAATGTTGGCGTTCATGAAAGATGAATTACATCTACATAACCATGCGGTGGGTAGCTTTATTATTAACGAACAAGAGCTGCAGGTCTTTGCTTCTCAGCTTGAGTTCTACAGCCCTCCCCAAAAATTGCTTCTAATGAAACATATTCATGAAGATGTTCTACCAACAGCGGACAAGCATGTTATGCACTTAGGACCTGCTCATTTCCAGCGAATTGAAGCAAAGATGAACGAGCTGCAAACCATGGCTTTTTCAAAAGAAGAATTACAGAATCCGTTCTATGG
Source organism: Paenibacillus sp. FSL F4-0097 (assembly GCF_038593125.1). Lineage (NCBI taxonomy): Bacteria > Bacillati > Bacillota > Bacilli > Caryophanales > Paenibacillaceae > Paenibacillus > Paenibacillus sp. FSL F4-0097. Next base: position 3,388,168 of record NZ_CP151965.1, on the reverse strand, counting down.
TGTGATGGCACAAGACGAGCTGATTGCTGTAGGAGGATACCACATATATAGTGAGGATTACGTTGAACTAGGAAATATCGGAACGGATGTGGCCTGGAGAAGAAATGGATATGGAAAAAAAGTCTGTGCAGAGCTAACACGCCAAGGACATGCCATTTCAGCTAACGTATATTTGAATGTTTTTGAGGAGAATGTAGGAGCCATTTCTCTATATCAATCGCTGGGATATGAACTCATTTGCCAACAATACATCGTTGAATTTATTATTTAATCAAAAAACGTACTGCATTAGCTGCAGTACGTTTTTTCTATCTAAACCTCTTACGCCGTAGGCATATTCTTTGTAGAAGAATAGATTAAAGCATCTCTCAAAATGTAAATGTATTGGCTGCGCCCATCATCACAATAATCATACAATTCACCATGGCTCCCAGCCATATTTTCCCTGTGCACTTAAAGAGGTAACGCGAAATATATGCTGCAATAAAAAGCTGGAAAACGAGAGGGAAAAGGACTAGTATTCTGAGCCAATCTTGATTTTGCCAAAAAGTTACGCCTGTTGAAAATAACGTTCCGTATTGTACCCCAATGAGCACTAGAATTCCAAGTACACCGCCTGTCCCGCTAATGAGCAGATCCCTCCATTCTTTCTGCCCTTCAACTGGGGTGGTAGAGTTCACGGCAATTGACTGTGCAACATAAAATATAAAGAAGAAAAGCATATAACGTAAGCCAATTAATAATTGATTCGGAGTGAATACTTTAATTGCCAGTACCCATAAGCGGAAGTCTGTCTGAAAGAAATAATCTGCAAATGCAACCAAAGCATAGAATCCAGTGAATATACATACCGCAAGTGCAAAAGTCTTCAGCAGTTCTTTCAAATTTGTTTTTATTCCCCAGCTTTCAGAGTGCTCATTATAATTTTTTCCTGATAAACGAGTGGTTAGCCAGAATAACAATAGACCCACAAGGCCGTTAAAGATCGCCCAGATTAAAATAAAGTTCATGGCGGTTTGTGGAAATAAACTACGAGGCTGAAGGATATTCTGTCCAGCTATAATACTCCAGCGACTGATCGGAAGGTATGATATTGCGGAAATTACCCAACTCATTATCCAAGAGCCCCAAAAAAGAATTTTGCTTTTTCTGGTCTTAGGTTCCGGTAACTTGGCAGGAGTAGGTTGAATTAGACTATTGAAACAAGGAAGCTTGAGGAGCAATACCGCAAAGGGGACAATAAATAAAAAGGATCCTAACAAGCCGATAAAGTTAAAGATCTCTTTCCATAACCATAATTGGTTGCCGGCAGATAACGGATTATTGATTTGAAACGCTTTCGTAAAAAAGTCTGCTAAATAACCAGTGCTCGCCACCGAAAAGTGTTGCCAAGGGTGGATCTCCGCTGGATTGTACACGACGCGCAAGGTTTGATCAGCTGCATTACCGTAATATTTGCCGATTTCCACAGCGTTTATTTTTTGATTCTCCGGCATTACTGAATTTATAGCAGCTAGTGATTCTGGGGCATCGCCCGAAAGATCGGCATTCCCCTTCGCAAATCCGGAGCCGCCTTCATCATATTTGCCAACATTGATGCCTACATTGGCATGGATGTTTTGAAAAGTCTCATCGGTAGACTGTTCGACCTGAGAAATAATGAAAGCGGATGCAACTTTATTCGAAGCATCAGCCTTGGCTTGTTCACTTACCGTAATAACTGCGCCGTCTTCCGAAGAGGGATCTTTCGCCGCTTCGAGCTCCGCCAAATAAAGTTGGCCATAATACTGGAGTGTACTCCAGGTAATCATTCCACCCATAGAATGACCACTAATGCCGATTTTTGTAGAGTCTACATAATCAAGACTGGATGATGCATATTCCACTAAAGGAATCATCCCATTATTCTCTGACATTATCGTTGGGAAAAATGGCATATCAGGAGAGCTCGAGCCACCATGCCATAAGAAATCCATTGCAATCACAGCAATTCCCCGACGGGAAAGTTCGATTGCGGTACTATCCTGCATCTCTTTATTGTTTAAAAAACCGTGACTAGTAATGACGAGTGGAACTTTATGCTCTGCATTTGCTGAGACAGGCCTGAACAGATTTCCCTCAATCCAAGTACCATTATCGGACGGAATCTTAAACTTACTAATCTGGACCTTGCCGAAATCTGTTTGCAAGAAAGAAGCTCCCACACAACTGATCAAAACCATGGATAAAGCGACACATAAAAATTTCAATGCTAATCTCGTAGACAGAAACTTTTTCATCTGGTCTCCCCCCCAAAAAAAGTATCAAATCAAAATGTGTAACACAAAATGGGCAAAAAAAATAACCTGAATCCGAAAAATTCATTAGTAGACCCCATGAGTAGATATCCCTCGGATTCAGGTTATGTGTGATTCTTATTTCATTGCTTTTGCAAGCTCTGTGAAAATAACCCCAAGTGCATGAGCACCCGCATCCGGATAACCGATGCTGCGTTCCCCTACTGTGCCGGCTCTTCCCATACGGGCAACGATTTCTATAGTATTTTTAGAACCTTGGACAGCTGCTTCCGCTGCTTTACTTGCCGCCACTTTGATATCGTCGCCTTGTTCTGCACTTTGGGTCCAGGCATCTGCAAACGGTACAAGCGCATCAATCAATGTCTTGTCTCCGACAACAGCCCCTCTGCCAAAAGATCTTTCACCCGTATCTTGAATCCCTTTGACAACAGCTTGCATCATATCAGCAAACTCCTGAATGGTCAGCTCTTCCTTCTGTTGAACATTTTTGCTCGCTGCGCGGAAGCCTGATCCCCAGATCGGTCCGGATGCTCCGCCGCAATATTCCATAATGACCATGGAGCAGGCGTCAAGAAACTCACCGATATTAGTGAGATGATGAGCTAAAATATCTTCCCACTCGACTTTCAGCTGTTTAAAGCCCTTAGCTACACTCATCCCGAAATCTCCGTCTCCAGCGTGGGAGTCAAGCTCACAGAACGGAACTTCATTCTCAATAATAACCTGGCTCATTTGATCGAGCAGATAGACGATATTTTGCAAAGTAAACCGATTGTTCTTAATCACCGCTGCAGCAGCATCCGTATTATTCTTAAAGGATACATTGCTGTCTGCTTTCTCTTCCTGGATTACTTCAGTATAGTTCACAGGCTCAAAGGGGCCTTTAATCGACAAGGCTGGTGTATCACAAGGCGCAGATAACCATTTCTTCAGCGTCTCATCCAGCTTCATTATCGTCACCGATGCACCTGCCATGTCAATGCTGGTCATGTAGTTACCAACAAACACTTTAAACACTTGTTTATTCTTAGCAGTTAATTCGCGGATGACAGAATTGTTCAGCAAATATAACTCTTGCAGCGGGGTGCCGCCAAATCCATTAATTAATACGGCTACTTCCTCCTGCTTCTGATCATTCATTTGGAAGTTGTCTAGCAAAGAGGTAACCATTCGCTGTGCTAATTCATCTGCGGGTACAATTTTCTCCCTGCGTATTCCAGGTTCTCCATGGATGCCAACCCCGTATTCCATCTCGTTCTCTTCAATATGAAATGTCGGAGTACCTTTGGCAGGCACGGTGCAAGAGGTATAGGCGAAGCCTATGCTGCGCACATGATCAATTGTATGTTGCGCCGCTTCTTTCACTTCCGCTAAGGACAATCCAGCTTCTGCTGCTGCTCCGGCTACCTTATGAACAAGCACTGTTCCGGCTACGCCTCTTCTCCCTACTGTATAAAGGCTGTCTTCAACGGCAATGTCGTCGTCTACTTTGACATAATCCACTTCGATGCCGTCTTCAGTTGCTAGATGGGCCGCATTTTTAAAGTTCATGATGTCACCGCTATAATTCTTGATAATAAGCAGCGAACCTTTGGTGCTGGCTGTGCGGCGAATCGCTTGATAAACCTGAATTTGGGATGGAGAAGCAAACACATCACCGCATACAGCTGCATCCAGCATCCCGGTTCCTACAAACCCGGCATGAGCCGGCTCATGCCCGCTTCCGCCACCACTGATCAGGGTAACTTTATCTTGATTAATCTCTTTCTTAGAAATCACTTTGAATTTAGGATCGAAATCCAGCTCGGGATGCGCCAAGACAAGCCCGTTACACATTTCTCTAACCAGAGTCTCCGGCTTGTTTATGATTTTTTTCATTTTAAAGCTCCTTACTTGATTTATATTGACGGCCTAATTGATCGGCTGCCATAATTGCTGATGCAACCGCATCCTCCGTAATTGGGAACGGCATCGAATGGATAGATTCCTCAGCAATACAAGCTTTTTTAGCAACCTCAAGCAGTTCCTCATAGGTTACATGCTCAACACCAATATCCGCTAAGCATACTGGGAGACCAATCGAAAGACAGAAGTCCAACACTTCTTTTAATTCAGTCCGGTCTGCGTTTTCAAGAACCAGTTGAGCAATCGTGCTGAAGGCTACCTTTTCACCATGATAATAATGATGAGTTCCTTCCAAAGCAGTTAAACCATTATGAATCGCATGAATCGCTGCCAAACCACCACTTTCAAAGCCAAGACCCGATAAAAGAATATTCGTCTCAATTATATTCTCCAAAGCTGGGGTTACGATATTCAGATCGCAAGCTTGCTTCGCCTTGAATCCATTCTCAAGCAATGTCTCATAGCAGAGCTTCGCAAGTCCCAACGCTGTTACTGTCCCTTTAGCTTCACCGCAAACCCCTTCACGAACTCCGCAAGGTAAACCTGCATTCACGTTGGAATACGAATTTGCAGTAGCTCTTGCTTCAAAATAGGTTGAAAGTGCATCTCCCATGCCTGCCACAAGAAATCTTGTAGGTGCATTGGCAATAACTGTTGTATCAATCATGACTACACTCGGGCTTTGCTTGAAATAAGCATAATCGTCAAATTCACCTTCCGGAGTATAGAGCACCGCTGAGTGGCTTGTCGGAGCATCAGTTGCTGCTATCGTTGGAACGATAATCAGTGCTTCTCCTTCAGCTACACATTTTGCCGTATCAATCGCCTTACCTCCACCCAAGCCAATCGTACATGCACATTGATGCTCCTTGGCTAGCGCTTGTAATCTGGCGACTTCTTGTCTTGAGCATTCCCCGTGGAAGCCGCTTTCAACAAGAGTTATATTAAATTTCTGTTTAGTTGACTCCAGTTTGTCTTTCACACGTGTTACATCATCTGGATGGGCAATTAACAAAGCAGAATCACCAAAGGTTTTTACGAAGTAACCTAAGTTCAATAATTCATTCTCACCTTGTACATATTTCGTCGGACTGATAAATGCTCTTCTCATTTTTCGTTCCTCCTCAGTTGTTTATAGTTATCATTATAGATTGCTCTAATTTAAGAAACATGAAACAATAAAAGCTTATTAAAGCGTTTTCTTATCGTATTTATTTGTCATAATCGTGAAAAATCGAACTTTCTTGTCATTGTGTTGAATTATTCTGTATAATATTCATTAAGATTCTATAACTTACTTAGGAGAATTTTGTGATGTCAAAATCCCGGTTCAATCTAGAAGAAATTATTGATTTGAAGAAATGGGAAAAGCTCCAGGATTCCTTATCTCTTGTAACCAAAATGGCTATTCTTACTGTTGATTACAAGGGTGTTCCCGTGACCAAGCACAGCTATTGCCAGCCATTCTGTCAAGGTGTGCGCCAGGACTCCCATCTCTCTCAATATTGTCAAAAATGTGATGCCCGCGCTGGGATTGAAGCGGTTCGCCAGAACAAACCGTTTATTTATTTATGTCATTTCAATATTATAGATATCGCGATTCCGATCATTATAGATAATCAATATCTAGGTGCAATTATGGCCGGACAGCTCAAGCTTCGTGAACCTGACGTGCCACAACTGGAGCAAATTGTCTCTCGCCCGCCGAATGTGGAGACGAACATGAAATTTAAAGCACTCAAAGAGGATTACCAGGCACTGCCTGTTTTATCCTACGATGAAGTAACAAAGTGTGTTGAGCTGCTGCTGCAGTTAAGTACCTATATCGTGGAGGAAGCCATTCAAAAGCATACTACTGTGGATTTGTACAAAAAGGTTCTGACCACCAATATAGAAGAACCCGCTTCTGCTGAAGCAATGGACGAGTCAGACCGTACGTACCGAAAAATCCAATCCATACAGCAGGAGTTATCCGGGGCCTTGATCGAGACCAAATTAAAGAATGGTGTACAAAAGTTCGTCTCAGTAAATTCTGTGCTTCAGCCTGCTTTTAATTACATTTATGCTCACAAAAATGAGAATTTCAGCCTCAAAGAGATGGCTAAGCTTTGTCATATCAGCCCCAGTTATTTCAGCCGTATTTTCACTAAAGAAACTGGAGAGAATTTCTCCATCTTCATTGCCAGACTCAAGATTGAATGGGCTAAGCAACTGCTGGAATCCACGGATTCCCCGATCAATCAAGTCAGTGATGATTTGGGCTTTTGCGACACGGGCTATTTCATTAAAACCTTCAAAAAATACGAGAACCTCACCCCGGCTGTATATCGGAATATGTATATGAGGCGATCAGCAAAAGAAACCCTCCGTTAATAAAATTAACGAAGGGTTAGTTCCTCATTCCCACCAATGCTTCATTTCACTAAATCCTACATCCCATAACTTCACATTCCCTTTAAGGATAAAGGTTATTTTTTTTACGGTAACTAATGCCGTATTGTTGAGTTCAGCTTGGGAACTATATTGTTCACTGGATTGAAGGATCATGTTACCATCAGCTATAATCATTAGTTCACTGCTAGAATTTTCATTTTGCGGGAATCCAAAGCTGAAATATAACCATACCTCTTTTTTATCACCCAAAGTATAGGTGTATTTTTTAATATCTTCACCTTCACTGCTGTACAAATTCATTTTTGGTATTATATTTTCACCTGCGATAGTGAAACTGGGAAGATTATGCGTGATAGGCATGCTTCCCGTAAGCTTTTCCAACGTTTGTAATCCCTGCACAGGTCTTTCACTTTTCTTCAGAGTTAAATCAATGATCTCAGAGATTCCCATGATTCCAACCAATAGCACAACAACAGATAATGCCGAAGTAAAAAGTGATCTCCTGGTGATTTCCGGGGAAAACCCAATCTTATATGCATAAAATCCGATCATTGCCCCTAACGTATTGGAGATGACATCGGCTACATCAAAGGAACCCAAAAAAGTTAAAGCTTGAAGACTTTCCAGCACAAAAATTGTTAAGATAAACACACAAATAAACTTCTTAAAATGTGTACGATACAGCAAAGGGAATAATACGCCAAAAGGAATAAAAGCAGCGATGTTCCCAAAGTCATAAACCCAAGAAAAGGATAGGTCAAAGAGATCAGGAAAAAGAAGCGGAACACTTTCTGGAATCAACATAAACGTATATTCATACTGGCTTGTTGCATGCTCTACTCTATTGAAAGCAAAAAACAAAAAATATAAGATCAACAGTGTATACAAAATAGTTCCTATAATAAGAATCTTTCGTAATTTCACTCCCATAACAACTTCACAATTCCCTCCATATGTCGATGGAAATAGTATATCTCTCCAAAGTGACATTCCCGTGACACTGAAGGTGACGATTTAGTCATTCAAAGCTTATATCGACAAAAAGTCATCACCCTTAATTTAAGGTCGATGACTTTTGGTTACATAAATTATCTATTCGAGACTAGTTTCCAGTGCTGGCCAGCAGAACCTGTATTATTTGTTTGAATAATATTTGCCCCCTCTGTCGTCGAACCCTGATCTACTGCCAGAACTTTTCCACTATTACGATTAATAATATTGTAAAATTCACCTGAGGACTCCAAAGTCCACTGCTGGTCATTCGATCCGTTATCATTCCATTGTACACTTTGAGCACCGTTAGCTAATGAACCTCCTAAAATGCCCAGGTTTTTACGACTATTAGTATTGACCAGCTTCGTATAGCCATCAGCTGTGCTGACTACAAACCAATTTTGGTCATGGGATGAAATTCCGCTGGTCCACTGAACCGCCTTCCCTTCATCCGCCATCGAACCTTGATAGATACCCAACACCTTACCACTGTTCTCATTAACTAATCGATAACTGTCCACCATAATATGTCCTTCATCTGGAACCAACTCCCACAGCTGATCAGTGCTGCCTGCATCAGTCTGCTGTATAACTTGGGTACCCTCTTCAGTAGAACCCTGCGCTATACCTAACGTCTGACCACTGTTACGGTTAACAATCTTGTAGTAGTTACCAGAGGCTTGTAAAGTCCACTGCTGGTCATCGGAATGGTTTTCAGTCCATAAAACGGCTTTAGCTCCTTCTGTTGTTGATCCTTCTAATATTCCGGCGACCTTACCACTCTTTGCATTCACAATGGATTTGTAACCGTTAGGAGCATAACCACTTTCCGCAGTGGAAATGAGCCAATATTGATCCAAGGAATTAGTCCCACTGCTCCATTGCACGAGCGGATTGCCATTCGCAGTTCCGCCTTCCAATACACCTAAAGCCTTCCCACTCTTCACATTAATTAATTTGTAGTAACCTACGGACATATCACCGTATTTCACCGTGTTTTTCCCACTAAAAAATCCGGCTTGTGGGATAAATAAGCGGCCATTGCTAAGCGGCAGTAGTTGGCGGTTATACCCTGCGTCTACGGGTGGATTATATGGAACCCAGCTGCCGGATGCATCCACTCTAGAAGAGTTGATCAGCACTTCTTTTTTTCCTGCAACGTTTAATACGAGTCTCCCATCTCCCAAAGCAGATATATAGGGACTTCCTCCGTACCCTACAAGAGTTCCTACTTCAGTTGGATTCCAGCTCTCAGGATCTGCTGAAATTTTCAAATAATTGGGCACGCCCGGGTATCCGACCATCTCATAGGTCATTGCGTAATTACCATTGCCCAGCTTAGCGATTGTAGGCATTCCTGGACGTAATTTACTGTCTGCAAATGCCACATCAACTACCACAGGTCCCCAGTTCGTGCCCTCCAACGTAGTCTGATGAACTAACTTCTGGGCATGGGCTGGATCACGTTCATCTGAATAATAAACAATGAGTTTGTTGTTGTGAACCAAAAAGAAAGGCTCCCAAATGGGATCGTAACCAATATCGTTTCGTCCACCTTCAGCAATGGTGCTTACATATGTCCATGTTCTACCTAAATCATTGCTTTTATATAATTCCAACTTGGTAGCTGCTTTGTTGCTTGGCACAGAATTTCCTGCAAGAAGCATAGTACCCGCAGGCATGTTACCTAAAGATTGGGGGAGTTCAAACAATTCAGGGCAATTTAACATTCCCCAACCGTTTTGAGTATCCTCCACTTCTCCAACCTGATTCCAAGTGACACCATTGTCAACGCTTTCATAAATAGGGAAAACAGGTGTGGTATTAGAGGTTTGTTCAAATGTAGCATACATTTTATTATTGTTGATGCCACTATATTTAAGCTGGATTGCCCTAGGTGATAAAGCCCCATAGGATGGTGAATCTGCTGGTGGTACATATAAGACATTAGGTCCGAAAGCGTTTACAATATTACCATCAAAGCTAATCCCTGTGCCAACCACTGTCACTAAAACCAACAAAAAAGACAAAACCTTCCTCAGTTCTCTTCTCAAAAGTAATTTCTCCTTTACTCTGGGATTTTTTAAACGAATACAGCTTCAATATAATTAATAAACGGATAAATGAGAATGTAATATCTCGACCGGATCATGCAATATGATTACTCAAGTAGATTATCATCCCCTCAATAAAGTTTTGGAGTTAGATCTGGTTTATAAAATAAGGGTGCCCCTTAGCCTTTTCATGGCTTTTAGGGCACCCCTTGGATGTGCAATACAAATGTTAAATATCAAATTTATGTTTAGCGAGTCCTTCTACGATTTGGGGATCATTATGCGAGAAGAAAACACTCTGTTTCGTATCTAATTTAGCTATTGTCTCTAAATCTTCTTGGTTTAATTCGAAGTCAAAAATATTAAAATTTTCGATGATCCGTTCTTTATGCGTAGACTTTGGAATAGCAATCACGCCTCTTTGAGTTAACCAACGTAAAACTACCTGAGCAACGGATTTCTGATATTTTTCAGCGATAGAAACTAATACTTCATTATTGAAAAGGTTGTTTCGTCCTTCCGCAAAAGGTCCCCATGACTCGATCTGCACATTCTTCTCTTTCATATAATTCGCACTTTCGATTTGCTGCTGAAAAGGATGTGTTTCAATCTGGTTGATTGCAGGTGTAATTTCATTGTGGCTAATCAAATCAATTAGACGATCCATTTGAAAATTGCTGACTCCAATCGCCTTGATCTTACCCTTACGGTACAATTCCTCCATAGCACGCCAGGAACCATATACATCACCAAATGGCTGATGAATTAAATATAAATCTAAATAATCCACTTGTAATCGATCGAGCGATTTGGCAAAGGCTTTCTTAGTACGCTCATAACCGGCATCCTGAATCCAAAGTTTAGTAGTAATAAATATTTCTTCTCTTGGTACACCACTGCGTTTGATGGCTCTACCGACGGCTTCTTCATTTTGGTAAGCTGCTGCAGTATCAATCAGGCGATAGCCTGCCATAATAGCTTCATAAACGCTCTGCTCGCATTCGCTAGCATCATTCATTTGATAGACACCAAAACCAAGGATAGGCATCACTACACCATTGTTCAGAGTTACTGTTTGCATATGAAATCCTCCTATTTACATGTTCTGTGATTAAGATTACAATAATTAGCCTAACAGGTTCGAGTAACACGAAGTCAAGCGATGCTGAGTTCTTTTCGCATCCATTTTCAAGGAGGAATTACAATGTATACTGTGAAGGAAGTTGCCAAACTACTGGGTTTGACTGAACATACCATCCGTTATTATACGGATAAGGGTTTAGTTCCAACGATACAACGGGACAAAAATAACATTCGTCTTTTTGATGATGACTCCATTAATTGGCTAACAGGTGTAAAATATCTCAAACAATGTGGGATGTCAGTAGAAGACATTAAAAGCTATGTAGACTTGTGTTTACTAGGCGATTCTACCATCCACGATCGTTATCAAATCATAATGGAGTATAAAGCCGCTGCTGCAGCTCAGTTGGAAGAGGCCAAACTTAAAGTCAAATATATGGAAGACAAAGCCAATCATTATCTAGATATTATCAATCAGGTAATCCCGGATGACACGAATCCAGCTAAATGGACAAAATCATGAACAAGAGGCAGATGAACAACTTTTGATTATCAAAGGTTGTTCATCTGCCTCTTAACTTGTTAGGAATCTACTTTTCTTCTTGATGTGATATCTATTCATTGTGATAAAGGACGAATTCGTATTTATTCCCCGTTAGTTGATCATTATAAAATACAATTTTACGGTTCAGTATATCTAAGTTTTGTTGCAATGCCTTAATTTCTTGTTCCACTTGTTGCTTACGCTGTTCAAGTAAATTTTTCCGTTCAGGAATTGTCTCGTCCCCCATAGCCCGCCACTCGGTATATTGCTTCAATTCTGCCATCGTCATTCCTGAATCTTTTAAATGAAGTAAAAATTGAACCCAACCTATATCCTGATCTGTATATTCGCGTAAATTATTGTCACTTCGATGTGGAGTAAGTAATCCTTCCATTTCGTAATATCTGAGCGTGCTCTTGTTAACACCGACGATTTCTGCAAATTCTCCAATGGAATAAGGCATGATCCCCACCTCCATTTCTAATTTTGTTTCTATCCAAAGGATATACTTAAACTAATAAAAAACCAAATGTCGGAGTATGAATCCATTTTTATGGCTTGCCTTAAAGTGTACTTTAAGGTCTATACTTCATTTTGAAGCAGTTAATTTCGTTTTATGTAGGGTGGCCTAAAGCTTGGTCGGCATTTAATATTGCCAAAGAAATTTATAAAAATTAAACGAAAGAGGTTTTTTATTATGGCTAATGAGCAACTAAGCAACAGTACTATCTTTCCACTCGGACAAAAGGTTGAAGCTAATTTTATAGGTGATGCATACTTGCAGATGATTTATACTGACGCGACACCTTTGAATGCGCCTATTGGGAACGTAACCTTTGCCCCGGGAGCTCGCAATAACTGGCACTCCCATAAAATCGGACAAGTATTATTAGTTACCGGTGGTGAGGGTTGGTATCAAGAAGAAGGCAAACCAGCTCAATTCCTCCAAACCGGGGATGTTGTGAATATTCCAGCGAACGTAAAACATTGGCATGGTGCTACAAAAGACAGCTGGTTTGTTCACTTAGCCATTTCACCCGGAGAAACAGAATGGTTAGAACCTGTTGATGGTAAGCTTTATAATCAATTGTAAAAAAACGCATCGGGTCTATGGACTCGATGCGTTACTTTTCTATATCGTCTTTTTGAGAAAACTAAACTCTATTGCTCAAGAAATTGGTAAACTGCCATCATCTCTTGTTTATTCAACTCACGAATACGATTGAAAATTGGAATATCAGCTACAGCCTCAATGTTTAAGCTTTTAGAAACAACGTCACTTACTTTACCCGTTAGCCAAGTTTGCACATCTATACCTTCAACGACTTCCTTACGCCCTTCATCATTGATGCCACTCGCATAACAACTAACACAAGGAATCGTTAATTTATATACGCCATCATGAAGTCCATCTTCCGAAATAACTTTTTTTCCTTTACAGAATGGACATGGATGGCTTGCTTTAATCTTATTAATTAAGGTGACGATTTTTTTGTAACCAAACGCTTCATAGACATAAGTCAGCTTTTTATATTTTCCATTAGTGAAACACTTATCTATGATATTTTCTCTTGTTTCGTGGATATTGGCAAAATCACAGATCGTAATCTGGTTTTTCCTGCTGATGGATTCGATACTGCTGCTAATGCTGTCCCAGAATGGCAAGGCATTTTGTAACACCATTTCATATTGCGCAAAACTTCCTAACTCTAGTTCAAGCATTTTTAGAGCGACTTGTGTTTCCCTGGGTAATAGAGAGACCTCTTCTGTCAAAACCATATCTCCGCCCACGATGGCTTTCATTTTTTCTAGTACCTGTAATTCACCAACGGTGCTAATGACTTGATCAAGGGGCATCCCAATAATCTCGCGAATATCAGTGTCGCCGAATTTAAGCTTTTTATGATGATTTAACACCGTTCCTTGACAGATTGGACAAGTAATCATTTTTTTGGACGCTTTAATATGCTCTTTAATAATTGATTTCGAAATGACCATATAGTTCCCGATAATGGTATTAAAGCCTTCCCAAGTTCTCGAGGCTTTAGCTGCTTTATCATAGAAGGACTTTTCCCAATACCCGTATAAAAAGGTGTGTTTTTCAGCTTCTGTCATCTCATTATAACTTTTGCTAATATCTTGTCCGAGCTCATTCTTTAACTCATCAAAGATGAATTTTATTTTTGGTAATTGATAGAATTTCAGAATCTCCATCGCATCTGGATGTAATGAGCCGTCCCAAAAGGGGACGTTCTTGTCCTGAAGTACAATATCAAAATCAAATTCTTCAATCACACGGCGGCCCTTACAGCTTGGACAATGATTGTCTGATTGATAGAGATCAAAGCTTTTTGTATCCTTATTAGTGGGATGCGTTGCCACAATATGGTTGATCAGTCCACCCATTTCATAAAGGAAAGTAAACTGACTATACAAGTGTCGTTCCAGATCAATGGCGATGACAGGTGCAATCGTATCCGATTGATATTCACCATAAATCAGGCGGGCCATGGAGGATAAGCTTTTTAAGATGCCACCTTTATAGATGTTCTCTGCATTTTTAAAATAGGCGATCTGATCTTCTTTTAAATAGTCAATTCCATTTTGTTGCTGGAGTGTTGAAGAAATGTGCGCAGGCGCCACGCTATCTGCACTGTTTTGTTGACGATAATAATCATCATGACTGAGAACATCAAGATGCTCCACAGGTGCAAGCTGTCTTTTGCCAAAATCAACGATAAAATCAGAGTTATCTAACATATAAGAATTATGTTCAATCATGATTATGGAGACAGATTCATCCTGCAAAATGTCCCTAATGCTGTCAATGAATTGATTTAAAATATTTTGTGATAAACCTTTGGAAGGCTCGTCAAAAATAAAAAGTGTATGTGGATTTCTTGAGCCCGCAAACAGCTCAGAAACTAAATGGACACATTGAAATTCACCCGTGGATAAGGACTGTGTTTTTCGCTCCAACGTCAAATAACCAAGGCCAAGCTTGATCAATAAGCTTAGTCTTTTATGAGCAATGTCCTCATTTGGCAGTTCAACAATAATATCTTCAATCGAGCGTTCAAAAATATCATCAATATCCTCACTGTATTTTGTCAGTTTCCTTTTAATATCAAGAAAAGTGGCAACGGTCGAGCGACTGGTAATCGACTGATTTCGATCTTGCCCTACGATCACCAGCTTATCTTTGGAATAACGCTTTAGAAAATCTTTGACCATACATTCATTAACCAGCGTAGATTTACCACATCCGGACTCACCTGTAAAAGTAACCAGTCTATTTTGGGGAATCTGAATCTCAGCCATTTGAATATTACGACAATAAAGATCATGAAATTGATAATATTCTGCAGGTGCTGCCTGATTTAGTTCTTTATTGATGGGCTCAGGACGTGGTGATTCCTCAACAATTTTCCCGCCGTATTTGCCACTGCCAGGTCCAAAGAACAAGTGTTTATCCGCTGTGTCCAGCACCGTGTCAGAATGGTCAATGAGCCAAATTTGATTTTTATATCCCAATTGTTTAATCTCCGCTAAAATCTTCAATAGGGTTTGGTGATCGAGACCCACGGAGATTTCATCAATGATAATCACGGTATTTTCACTTGTTGCCATGAATTCTGCCAAGTAAAGCCGTGTTAATTCTCCGCCTGACAATGTACCCATAATACGATTTAATGTTAAATAACCAATATTCATATTGATTATATTTTTCAGGATTTGTTGTTTACCCTCACTTATCTTAAGCTTTTCTGCTAGTTTAAAAATGGTTTCGATGCTAAAGTCGTTTAGATCGGAAATACTCTGTGCTTGATCCAATAATTCAATTTTATATTGTTCAGCTGCTTGATTGTAGCGTTTTCCTTGACACTTTTTACACTCGATATTTTTTGTAGTTCCACGCCCCTTACAATCAGGACACCAACCTAATTCATTATTAAATGAAAAAACCTCTGGAGAGAGATTATATTGTTCAGCAAGAGTGACACGGATTTCAGTAAACACACCTGTATGTGTGCCAATGGTTGACCGAGGATTTGAAGATATGGATGACCTACCAAGAAAAAGAACAAGGGGCATTGCTTCCATTTTGATCGCACTGAAATTAGTCTCCATAATATTGGGGAATAAATACTGGTATTCAGCTTTTGGCAATAAGGAAACGAGACGTTTTTTTGATTCTTCCCCAATCGTTTGACAAAAAGTTGTTTTACCAGATCCAGACAAACCAGCAATTCCTAACGACTCATCCACTGGCAGTACCGTTTCTAATCTGTTAATATTGTTCGCAATTAATTGATTTATTTTCATAGTAAGCTCATCTCATCTCCATTCTCTTCATCTAGTATTGCCATGATTTATTCCATTAAAAAGGGCACTTTCCCTGTTCCAGAAAAGCGCCCTATTCTTGAATTACAATTCTGCTAATACCTTTTCGAGCTGACCACCCATATTTGTCCAGGCATATTTAGCACCTTCGATGGCTCCTTGGCGGGCTTTCGTCTCTTCACTAAATCCTGATTGATCTAGATGGAGATTAACCTTCCCCTCTGAATCTTGACTCACAGTCCAAGTAACAGTAGTACTTTCTCCCGCACTATTCCAAGTATAGGATAACGTATGAGGCTCATCCACGACGAGTACTTCGCTATCTACAATTCCATCCCACCATTCATTTGGCTCAGCACGGAATTGAAATTTATGACCAACGACGGGTTTAAAATCATTACTCCAGATCCATTTCGCAAGCGTATCCGAATCCGTTAAAGCATTCCATACCTTCTCGATCGAACTTGTAAATTGAAAATCTAATGATACATCTGGTTTCATAGTTATTCCTCCAATATAAGTTTTAATTTATCAATTCTTTGCTTCCAGAATCCTTCATAAAAAGATACCCAATCTTGAATTTCTTTCAAAGGATTGGCATTCAACCGATACCTCGTCTCTCTGCCAACCTTTCGAGCAATTACGAGACCAGCATCTTTAAGTATATTTAAATGCTTCGAAACGGCTGTACGACCCATTTCAAAATGAATCGTTATCTCATACAGAGGTAATTCATCAACATCAGCCAGAATTTGAAGAAGTTTTCGTCTTGTTGGATCCGCAACAGCGTCATAAACATCCCTCACTTGACTATTGTCGCTCACAACCACCCCCACCTTTTCCGTAATATTTCCTGTAATGTCACCGAGTATCCATCAATATTACCTAATAGGACACCATTTGGTGTCTGATTGATTATAAGACACCAAATGATCACATGTCAACAATCCAGTGAAAAAAAGCATTACCAAAAGCAAGTCCCGCTTAGGACTGCTCCTGATAATGCCTCCAGATGAATCATTTCGTTTTACGATTTAATAATTAATCTAATTGTTCTCCATTAGTAGCGATAACATTTTTATACCAATAAAATGATTTTTTCTTCGAACGTTTAAACGACCCGTTTCCTTTATCATCCAGATCGACGTGAATAAAGCCATAACGCTTTTTCATTTCACCCGTTCCAGCAGAAACAATGTCTATGCAGCCCCAAGGTGTGTAACCTATCAGATCCACATGATCAATTTCGATAGCGTTTTTTATTTCTTTGATATGATTTTTTAAGTAGTCGATACGTTCATCATCATTGATACTACCATCTTCTTCAACCTTATCTATGTTGCCCATTCCATTTTCAACAATAAACAGAGGTTTTTGATAACGATCATATAGCTCATTTAATACAAAACGTAGACCTTTTGCATCGATTGGCCAACCCCACGGTGTTGCTTTAAGATACGGGTTAGGCGAACCTTGTTGTCCACCAGTTGTTGTTGTGTTAGGTGAAAAACGATCAAATACAGTTGTACGGTAATAAGAAAACGCTAGAAAATCGGAAGTATACTGTCTTAGGATCTCTTCATCACCAAACTCTGTTTTTAACTCGAAATTATATTCATCAAAAATGGCTTGGGCATAATTTGGATAATAGCCTCGTAAAATTACATCTGAGAAAATTAACGCTTTTCTTCTGAATTCATAGGCCCCAAATACATCATCTGGATGACATGTTGCTGGATAGATCCCTGATAATGCCAACATAGCTCCCATCTTAAAGTCAGGATTAATCGTTCGTGCCAGTTTATTAGCTAAAGCCGAAGCAACCATAAGATGATGGATAGATTGTAATTTGTCACCTGCATCAGCGAGGGGAGTTTCGCCTTGATTAGAATGGGTTCCTTCCTTGATATTATTTGAAGCTAACCCCAAAGTCCAATAGCCTCCAAGCACATTCACTTCATTAATAGTGGCCCAATATTTCACTTTGTTTTTCCAACGCACAAATATAGTTTCGTCGCTAATTTGATATAGTTATTTTTCAACAAAAAACGGTTCAACAAATAAAAGACCCTATTGTCTTGTTCAGAAAAGTCAATCGTAGTATAACTGATCTTATCACTTGTTAAATCACCAAATTCCTGATGAATTAGATTTATATCAGTAATTTTTGCTGCGAAGCCTTTCCCACGAATCAATTCTATTTTCAGGCCTAATACGGAAGATATATTTTGTAGTTCCTTTAAATCATTACGGATCGTTCGATCGCTAACATTCAGTTCTTTAGAAATCCATGCAGCTGTGACAGGTTGATTAGAATTAATTAAATATAAAAGTATTTCTTTTTGCCTTTTTGAAAACAATTCTATCCCTCTTTCTTATCCAGAGTATGAATATGAGCTAATATTAACTGAAGCATACATTTACATACATTTGCTCATTTTTTTATATCGGTTACAATATCACTTCCTAAGAAAATTAGATAGTGTTCTTACAGTACCAAACGAAACAGGCGTCCTCATTTAAGAAGACACCTGTTTGAATTTCAGCTAGGTTATCGAGTCATAGGCAATGATTTTGCGGTTAACTCAACTTCTGCTGTAGTATAATTGCTAGTTCTTCTGCTGAATCCCACACAATAGGACGAATATCCTTAAGCTGTACAAAAAGTTTATCCGCCTCAATACTGTTTACGGTCCATAATACGGGTATGTTTAAACCAAGTGCATATCCCGCTGAGAAATACACCTCTGGGGATTGTCCCGTTAAATCTGCGATAATCAGTTTGCTATCTGCGATTTGTTCCAACTCGTATTTTTCACCACTCTGAGTTTTCGTATGTGTTAATAAGCGCGGAAGAAAACCACACTGCTCTATTTTGGGCAATAACTTCTCCAGCCATGTTGTAGACAAATTCTCTTCATCCGACACGAGCACGAGACAAGGTTTTAGTTTCTTACCTCCAGCGCTTTCCGCAGCTTCATTCCAGCCGGTTTCAGTAAGCTTAAAGGTCATGCCTTCCCTGATCAGAAGCTGATCACTTATCAACTTGTCTATGATATATACCAGCTCTTGCAGATTGGGAGAATACGTCAAGTTATAGCTGCTAGAGAGGGGTTGAATGACAACCGCTTCCCCCGGGCCTTCAGAATGTCTATATAAATATTGCAGTAGACGGTTTCCTTTATCTTCAATGCTCACAGGTATTTTGGGTGAATTTACAATGGACTCTAAATCATCAGCAGATATAGTGACCTTTTCATCACAATCAGTCAGCTCACGTATGTAAGCCGATACTACATGCAGCATATCGCGTTTCTTTTGATGCGGGAGTGAATTAATGGGTTCGTAGCTGTCTCTACGTAGACTATAAAACCCGCCTGGTGAACAAGAACAGCCTATATATCTATCGTTATCGCCTTCTGGTTCAATGGAAACAATCTCATCACAGAACAAACAGTGTTTCTTAATCATGACAACTTTTCACCTCTTATTAAGTGTTAGCCTCTACCTTACCAAGATTTTTTTGAAAAGTAGACAAGAAGATATTTCCTGTAGCAGGTTATCCTAAGGCGTAAACGTAATATTTTGAGGCTCCATAGAAGCATTTATACAATAAAAAACCGACATAGGAATCAGCTGTAAACTGAACCTTCTGTCGGTTGATATAAGCTTTGAGCCAGGCATTTAGGATTGAGATAAACCTTCTATAACTTTATCAATATTCCATTTGATCATCTTAATGTATGTGTCGCCCTCTTCGCCTTTCTTAGCTAAAGAATCGGTGAAAATCTTAGAATGTATCGGTACTCCCGTTTCATTTGCGATAGTTTCCATTGTTTTTGGATTTACGCTAGTTTCCAGAAATAATGCAGGCACTTGATTTTCATCAATGATCTTAATTATGTTTTTCATTTGTTCTGGCGTTCCTTGACTATCCGTATTGATCTCCCAGATAAAAGCCGATTCAAATCCGTAAGCTTTAGAAAAATATTTGAATGCTCCTTCACTGGTAACAAGGATACGTTTCTCTTGTGGAATTTTTTCGACTGCTTCTTTTGCATATTGATCCAATTCATTCAGTTTCTTAACATATTCTGATTGATTATTAAGATAAAATTCTTTGTTGTCGGGATCTTTTTCGATTACACGTTTAGTGATAATATCTACATATTTTATTGAATTCTGAATATCCAGCCAGGCATGAGGGTCAACCTGAGTTTCTTTTCCTTTTTCTGTTAGGTACATTGGAGATACTTCATCTGAGACTGCAAAAGCAACATCCTTTTTATTAGTCACATCTAGAAGATCTTGAAACCACCCCTTACCTGTTTCTAGGTTCAAACCGTTATAAAACACTAAATCTGCGCTAGAAACCTTACTTGTATCCTTGGGTAATGGATCGTACATATGCGGATCTGTTCCGATGGGTACCATACTGTAAACTTCAGCTTTCTCCCCTACAATGTTTTCGGTCATATCAGCGATAATGGAGTATGTTGCAACAATCTGCAGCTTATCATGGTCTGCATCTCCTTCACTAACCTTTGAGCATGCGGTAAGAAGTACGATAAACATTGTCAAATAGAGTATTTTTATGGTCTTCATCCTTGTTTCAACCCTTTCCTGAAAAAATTATTTTTTGGTGAGATTATAAATGAAATTCCGAACATGCTTACGCCGACCAGAACAATCGTCGCACTTGTAGGTAAATTGAATTTAAAGCTTACAATTACACCTATAATCCCGGATACAGCGCCGATTGTAGAAGCTAGGATAATCATGTGGAACAGCTTATTCGTCCAGAGATAGGATGTAGCAGCCGGAATAACCAGCATTGCAATCACAAGCACAATTCCTACTTGAGATAACGAAGATACGGTAACTACAGATAGGAGCATCATCAATAAATAATGATAGAACCCTGTTTTTAACCCATAGGCTTTGGAAACAACCGGATCAAACGAACTCATTAAAAGCTCTTTATACAGCAATGAAATGATGGCAATAACAACAAGCATAATAATAAAGGATTGCATTAACTCCGACTGTGGGACGGCAAGAATATTACCAAATAGAATGTGAGTTAGATCAAGCCCGCTTTTGGCGAAAGTAATTAGGACAATGCCTAGCGCAAAAAATGAGCTAAGAATAATGCCAATAGAAGTGTCACTTTTAATATTGCTGCGACTTGTAATAAATTGAATGAGAACTGCTGCTAATAGTCCAAATAGTGAAGCTCCAAGAAGAATGTTGATGCCTAGGATATAAGATAACGCCACCCCGGGTAACACCGCATGTGATAACGCATCTCCCATTAATGACATCTTTCTAAGTACAATAAAGCTTCCTAAAACCCCTGATACAATTCCAAGAATGATAGCAGATAATCCCGCGTTAAGTGCATATATTGGAATGTTTAATACCCCTGAGAAATAATCAATCATGATCTGTCGCCCCCATCCCTTTGATCACCAGATTACCTAAGGAGGCACCATAGGCGCTGAGGATATTCTCTGGCGTAAAGGTGTCTTTAACATCACCAAAAGCAATTAATTTCTTATTGAGAATGATGACTTTGTCAAAATATTCTTCGACCTCATGCAAATCGTGATGAACGATGAGTATGGTTTTTCCTTCTTCGCGAAGTTGTTTTAACAGCTTTACAATGATTTTCTCACTGACTAAATCTATGCCTACAAAAGGTTCATCTAAAAAAAATACATTTGCTTGTTGTGCAAGCGCCCTGGCGATAAAAACTCTTTGGAGTTGTCCCCCGGACAGATTGCTAATTTGTTTATTCGCAAGATCACTTATATCCACCATCGCCATACATTCCTCGACTTTTTGCCGCTCTGTTTTTCCGGGACGCTGGAAGATTCGCAAATTTGGGTAAGTTCCAGTCAGCACTGTATCCCTCACCGTGATTGGAAAAGAAAGATCAATGTCATTCTTTTGCGGCACATATGCGATCTTCCGTTTGTACTCTGAAATATCTTTTCCCTCCACCATAACTGATCCTGTTCTCTTCTTTATCACCTCTAACAAAGACTTGATAAATGTAGATTTCCCGGCACCATTTGGTCCGATAATTCCGATTGCATACCCAAAGGGAATATCAATATTTACATTTTCTAGTGCAGAATTACCGAAATAATCTACGTTTAGGTTTCTGATTTCAATCATAAAAAAAACTCCTTATCTCTGTTAAGTTCATATGTAGCACTGTTCTGTTCACCCGGTTAATTTATTTCCTAATAGAAACAATGATTCCTTTGATTCAATTTGTTTCCCTCGGTAAACATTTATTCTTATATACAATATATTTACCCAAGGGCAATATGTCAACAACAATCCTTAAATCAACAAAAAAAAGAACCCAAGTGATTTGAGTTCTTTTTCATTATTACAATATAAAAATATCATAGTTGCAGTAGTTTTAAACATCTAGGCTGCATCAAATAACCCCCTGTAATAAGCTCTGCCTGCAATTGAATCGTATATTCTCCTGCCGTGGGGAGATACAGTTCACCTACTTGAAAGCTTTGAAAATTATTAACCTCATCGGTAGAAATAACTTTAGCTTGCAAAATTTGATCCGCAGCCTTGATGAGGTAGACTCCGCCACCCCCATTCTCTCCTTCTTCGCTGCGATATGCGATACTAACTTGAAATCTTACCGGACCTAATGTCCGGACATGCCAAACTGTGGTATCCTCTCTATCCTTCCAGTCCAACAAATTATCATGGTCTTTTTTTCCTGTATCGTAACGGAGGGTTGGACCAAAGATCTCGCTTTCAAATACCCCCAATTCTAGTAAGGTATCTTCTCCAAAGTCCAATAATTTGACTGAATTACCTTCTACAGGTTCTGCACAGACAATTGCGATGACCAGCGGCATGTTGTTAGAATTTTCGGCAAAGTTCGGTAAGCTGGGGAGTTCGACTTCCAGATCCTGCTCAGATAGCTTTGTGAAAAACAGCTCCTCCCCTCCATCTAAAGCAAATACCTTTTGAACAGCGGTCTTCAGACCGGGAACGATTAGCTTATTTCTCTTCTTAAGATCGAAAACATGCAGATATAATGTGTTTCCTTTCAAAGTGCATCTACCCCAAGACGGTTTGGCTGTGGGCGATTCTCCAGCACCGTAAATGCTATCCCCATTGGTATTTAACCAATCTCCTACTTCAAGCAAAATGGATTCGGATACTGGATCCCATTCCCCTGTCGCTGTTGGGCCGATATTGATAACCAGATTCCCATTTTTGCTTACAACATCGATGATCTGGCGGATGATAGTTACAGGGGATTTCCAATGGTGATCGGATCTCTTATACCCCCATGAGTCATTTAAC
Source organism: Paenibacillus sp. FSL F4-0097 (assembly GCF_038593125.1). Classification (NCBI taxonomy): domain Bacteria; kingdom Bacillati; phylum Bacillota; class Bacilli; order Caryophanales; family Paenibacillaceae; genus Paenibacillus; species Paenibacillus sp. FSL F4-0097. Next base: position 3,365,201 of record NZ_CP151965.1, on the reverse strand, counting down.
GTAATAATATTCTCCCAGTACTTACCAAGGTTACGAGTCGTAAGTTGATTATCAGATGTATTTGAATAATCTCCAAGTGGTGCTTTCCATACTCTGCTATTGACCAAACAATCTGGCTGAATTGCATGAACCGCCGCCAAAAACGCTTCTCCTTGCTCACGGGTCAGTTTGCCCCCGCAATCAAACCACATTAAACCAACTTTTCCGTAGTCCGTCAGCAGCTCACGGACTTGAGGGATTGATTTGCTGTGCAAATATCGTTCAAAGCGGGTGTGTTTATCGGTATCATTTAACCAAGTTTGAACGTCATCATAAGCGCCGATATTCAGTGGATAATCCCAGGTATTCCCTTGAGAGTCTGGATCATGCCAATCCATCGCATGGGAGTAGTAAATTCCGAGTACCATTTCTTCCGCACGACATGCCTCCATTAGTTCCCGAAGGGGGTCACGGCCCAATGAGGTGTGCTTACTGATCGAATATTGGGATACACTCGAGTCATACATCGCGAAGCCGTCGTGATGTTTAGCTGTAAAGATGATATATTTTAGGCCAGCACGCTTGGCAGTCCGCACCCACTTCATTGCATCAAAAGCTGATGGATTGAACGCCGCGGCCATTTCCTCATATTCAGCAACTGGGATCTTCGCGCGTAGCATAATATGCTCACTGTAAGAAGCTTGTATTTCTTTTCCCTTCCATTCACCCGCAGGCAGGGCATAAGGGCCCCAGTGAATAAACAAGCCGAGCCTGGCTTCCTGCCACCATTCCATACGCCGAGCCTGCTCGTTATCTATCGGAGTATCGACCGACTGTATACTATACGGATCATCGAGAAGGTTTTCTGTTGTTTTTTCGTCCCTTACCATAACTGAAGAACGGCTCCGCGGAGTTTAGATACAGCCTCGACGAAGAAATAATCGCCATAGATCAGTGGCGTATCGATGTGCACACCCCCTGGAAGATTGGATGTTCCAGAAAGAATCAATCCCTCCTCTTCCGGAATGTCCCAAGTCCCATAACTCTCATAAAGTGAGCGAACGATTTGTTCTGCGGCTCGGAGGTAAAAAGAGGCTTCCGCCTGTGGTAAGATCTTTGCCAGCTCGATCAAGCCACATGCCGCACATGCACCAGCAGAGGTATCACGCGGCTTTTCGCCTGCAACAGGTGCCCTGAAGTCCCAGTGAGGTACATGATCCTCTGGAAGATTAGCCAAGAAGAAGTGCGCAGCTCTTTTAGCTCCCGATAGAAACTTGTTCTCTCCGGTATAATGGTAAGACAAAGCAAGGCCGTAAATCATCCATGCGCTGCCCCGTGCCCAAGCGGATTCTTCCGCGTAACCCTGACCGGCCATAGCGCCGATTTTTTCTCCTGATTCCGGGTTGAACTGCAGAATATGATAACTTGATCCATCCGGACGTAAAAAATGCTCCACTACCGTTTCCGCATGCGCAGCGGCGATATGCCGGAAACGCGGATCCTCTGTAACTTCCGATGCCCAGTATAATAAGGGCAGATTCATTACAGTATCAATGATGGACCATCCCGCCCGGTTTATCTTCTCCGTGTCATGCCAGGCTCTGATAAATGACCCTTTCAGGTTAAAGCGGCTGGCCAGTTGAGCGGCAGCCATCAACCCGCGCTGCTTGGAGCGTTCATTACCAGTCACTCGGTAATTGGCCAAAGCTGAGAGTGTCCATATAAAACCAGCATCATGATGTACGGTAAGGGCATAAAGAGGTTCATCCAATTTCTCTTCAATTTGCTCGGCGATTTCTTGCAGTGCCGGATGATTACCTTCTGCGGCAATCTGCCACAAAATACCCGGCCAGAACCCTGCTGTCCACCACGATGGACGCATGTTATCGTATACTCCGCTCACGGAAGCATGCGGAAAACTAACACCAATTCGCTTACTATTCTTTTCCACTTTATTTACAATTTGTTGCCATGCGCTATCCGCCCATTCCAGAGTAGACTCCGAAATCAGCAGTTCGCGAGTTTGTTGAGTTGGTAGTACTTCTCCCATTTTAGTTCCTCCTGTTAACACTGATGATATTTATGAAATTCAATTTCTTAAAACGTTGTCCGTAGTGGAATGACCATATTCCAAGTGTGCTTCGCATTTCGGAACCCTCCCGGTCCATCTGCTACTGCAGCGAATAAATGGGTAGGAACCCCTTCCTGAAATAATAGGAACGGACGTTCAAAGCTGCCCATCCACTGCACAGTGCCGTCCTCCCAGAGAACCCGCCGGGAATACGATTGCGTTGAATCAGCCAGCTGCCAGTCGGTTCCATCCGTAGATGATGCAAATATCCCACCGTGCTTTTCTCCACATATCCGGCCATCCATATCCTTGGCGATCATTTGGTACCCGTCCGCGGACCGCCAGATAAATGGATCTTCAATATGGGACCGCTCTGGTGGAAACAGAGGTGCGTTGTTAATTACTCTATATGGCCCTTCGTCCTTAGATGAACCGGCAATGCCAAGCGTCATCTGTCCATAGGAATTGCCTTCGTATTTGCGGGCTTTATATACCAATAGCAAGGAGCCATCTTCGCGGATACAAGGAGCCGGATTGGATGTGAGGAAGCTGTCGAACCTGCCCGGACGTGTAGGCAGAATAGGTGCATCCATCCTTGTCCATGGTCCGAATACACTGTCGGCTACAGCTAGGCCAACACGTTTGTTGGCACGAGCGGCAATCACCCGATAGTCGTCAAGTTCCACTGTTTCATTAGGTTGCGGCTCAGCGAATGGATGAGTTGAGCCCATATAATACAACAGAAACTTATCGCCATACCGAAGGATATGCGGATTATGGGTGCTTCGTCCGTCCCAGTATTCCGCTCCCCTTGCGGGTAGTACGGTTTCTTCGTACGTATAGGGTCCTTCCGCGTTATCGGCAGATGCGCGGACAATTTCTGAGCGAAGTAACCATCCCGGATGCATCGGCAGCCATTTCGGCCAACGGGATGCGAATAAATGAAAACGCCCATCCTCGCCACGCACAGCTGATCCGCACCACACCCACCAATCCTCCATACGGAATCCTCCGTTCAAAGGAGCAGGCAACATTCGGTCCATTAATGAAAAAGTCATTTTCTCCCTCCATGGCTTATTGCTTAACATCCGTTAGTCTATAACGTTTAGCAGCACTGCCATGCAGCCATTCCGCAGCAATATCCAGCGCCTCATCCCGGCTGATCCAGCCTTCCGCTATTTGACTTTCCAAAAAGCGCGCAAGTATTTTTTTAACGATCAGCAGCTTGCCATATGTCCATTCGATACAGCGCGCATCCGAGACAATGAGCGAACACTTGAGCGGGGCGAGTGCCTCTAACCGATACTGCATGCTCTGCAAATAGGTACTGGGTCTGAAGTTATACCACCACATCCCGCCTACATGAACGTTAGGGAAATTCCATGCAGCCTGCACAACATCCAGGTTATTTAATTCCGAAGCCACCACCAGCTCAAACGGAATGGAATACCGTTCGAATAAACCGTACAGTTTAACAATCCGTAGCGAATCGTTAACTGGCGCAGCTGATGTATTACACCATCTGCGTTCGACGCCGAGAAACAACTGCAAGAACATTCCTCTTGCTTGCAGTTCCGAACAAATATGATGAAAGAGCAGCATCATGATTTCATCCGGTCCAGTTACGTTGCTAAGATTGTAAACATCATGAGCTTTGGCTTCAAAAGCTGGCAACGTAGTCATGATTCCTGGACAGCCCATAGTCTGATAAGACTGCAGCTGCTCGCTAATAAATTTTTTCGCTTGAGCATAAGCAGCCTCCCGGCTGGGATCATAGGAATCTGCAATATTCTTTGCCAGCTCAGGCAGCCAAGAGTCAATTCGAGGAATCAGTAGAGCATTTTCCCTCATGTGTGCAAAGTTGGCATGTTCCGGACGGTTTACAATAAACCGCTGCACATGCAGACGGTCAGCTACGTTCTGCGCCCAGCCGGGATCGTGACTTTGCTGTTTAACCGTTATATCCGCTTTGAACACCGACTCTGAATCTGTGATGGAGATACCGTACAGATCTTTCATGGTTGCTGTAAAAGCACGATTCATCATCGTATTACGGGAAGCGTGGTAGGCGCTAACAAAAGAGTCAGCCCGTTTCTCTTTCGAAAGTTGGTCCGCATCCGCCGGATATCCTGCTGACTGAAGCTCTTGGTTCAACCAGAAATAATCGGCTATTTCCCAGAAGTCAGCCGCGTTTAGCTTATCGCCGACGAGATGGGTATGTGTATCGATTACAGGCAGACGCATGATTTCATCACACAATGAAGTTTGACTCATCGTTCTCCCTCCTAACTGGCAGGAAGCCCTTCGAATGAAGAGGCTTCCTAAGAATCTATCTATTTCCGGCTTTGCTGATTAAGGATTCCCTCATTGTTTTTGTAGCGTTCTGTTGCTTCTTTTAAGATTTCTTCGCCGCCCTTTTGCTTATATTCCTCGATGACTTTTGGGAAATCGCTAATCGGTTCTTTGCCATAAATCATTTTGACCATATGGTCTATGATCAGTTTTGGTGCCTGATCGGGACGTTTGGAGGCAAGATCAGGAAATTTGCTGAATGACTCCAGATCAGGTACAAAACCGATGCCCCCTAAGCCTTCTTTACTCAGAGTTTCATCCAATGCTTTCAAAACATCTTTACCACCCGTAAGCAGTTCAGTTCGTTCGCGGTTGATCGTTCCGTCCCCTACCCAGCGCAGCTGTGTGCGGAATTTCTCTTCATCTTGGGCAGCCTTGTTCTCTGGCAGCTTATAATCAACTTTTCCGTCTTTTACCGTGTAATTCTCGCCTTCAATCCCAAAGCTATAGAAATTACTGGCTTCCGGGGTCTGCATCCATTCAAACATTTGAATAATCCGGGCAGCCTTTTCTTTACTGACCTTATTGTTGATATACAGTGAGGTATTGACCGAACTATACAAGCCATATCCTTTTTGTCCATTGTCACCGGTTGGCGACGAGATAATATCCACTTTCGCTTCCGGATTGGATGCGGCGATTTGGGTCCGGAAATCCAGTAGATTCTGCGCGTTAGCTGTCCAGATTCCTGCATTGCCTGCAGCAATATTTTCGCCATACTGCGCCGTCTGAATTGTTGCAAAATCCTTTTGAATGAGGCCTTCGTCATACATCGTTTTGTATACGTTCAGTGCTTTTTCCATATTCTCGGAATTATAAAATTTGGGTACGATCTCTCCATTATCCTCTGTAAACTGATAGCCAAGCGCGTCATATGCACCGAATGCGATATCTGCATATTTGAAGTTCTCACGCATCTGATAAGGCGCGCTCACACCGAGTTTCTTAAAAGCGCGTAGCACATTCAAGAAATCTTCAATCGTTACAGGTACCGGGAGACCGGTTTTCTCCAATAAATCTGTTCGGATAAAGGTGGCACGTCGAGACGGATTGCTGAGCCAAGTCGGAATGCCATATATTTTTCCGTCGTAGCTGACTTCATCCCATGCTTCCTGCGGGACAACCTTCATCAAGTTAGGCGCATTCTCCTTCAGCAGATCATCTAGCGGCATAAAAACACCAGCCTGAACCGATCCAGCCATCGATTTATCTGTAGCCCCTCCGACATTTTGAACCACATCCGGAATATCACCGCCTGCGAACATAACAGCCATTTTGGAATCAAAGTCCTTCAAAGGAATTAACTTAATGTCTAAATCGACATTCGCCCGTTTTTCCAACTCCTTGACCCACTTATCGGTGTTAATGTCTTTAGAACTTTCCGTGTAAGCGTTTCCGCTTGTGTTTAACGAAATACTAAATTTAAGCGGTTTTGATTCGCCTGCTGCATCGGCGTTACCGTCCGATGTTTCATTGCCTCCGCATCCTGCGACGAGACTTGATACAAGCGCCGTGGATAGGATCAGACTAACCCATTTTTTCATCTGGATAATCCCCCTTATTAGTATAAAAAGGTATTTGGTTTACCTGTACCCATCATAAAGCTGTATCATCAGCACTCCCATGGGGTGGATTATTATGGGATGTGTTTTTTTGTGATCGGTTGCCGTTATAAAAAAAGGCCATCCCAAAAAGTCCGCGGCTCGGACCTCAGGACAGCCTTTTGATCCTCGTTCTCTTCGGCGAGTAGCGCCTATGCGTTAAGCACTTGATGTTCCTTCCTTCCGGAAATCGGCATTCTCATGATCATGCGTGTTCCCCATTCTGGACTGCTCTCTACGTCAACACCGCATTCTTCCCCGAAGACAAGTTGTATCCGGCGGTGAACATTTTGCACACCGATGCCGCCTGGGCTTCCTTTACCTTCCTCCACATCGGCGAGTCGATTTTCGCTCAGTTTGAGGCGAAGTTCTTCAAGCCGCTCCGGGGTCATCCCGCTGCCATTATCCGTAATGCTGACCCAGAAGATATCGCCATCCTCTCCAGCATCAATCGTAATCGTGTGATGATCTTCAACACCATAACGAAAAGCGTGCTGGAACACATTTTCCACAAGTGGCTGTAAGGTCAGGCGGACCATTTTGCGCAGAAGCATTTCAGGCTTTATCCGCACATCGATATCAAACGGCCTTCCGATCCGGTGATTGATAATGACCATATAATGGATGACATGCTTCAGCTCATTGGCCACGGTTATCTCTTCAAGATTGGTGCGCACCGAATAATGCAGCATGTAGGACAGGGCTCCGACAATTTCTGATATTTCATCTGAATCCTGAATTACTGCATAGCAGACCACCGTTTCGAGCGTATTATATAAAAAATGGGGGTTGATCTGTAACTGTAAGGATTGGAATTCGGCCTTCTGCCGCTCGGCTTCCACTTCCTTGTTCTTCAGTTCTGATTGATACACGGTGTCCACAAGCTCTGACAGGCGCGTTACCATCAGATTGTAACGAACGATAAGCCCAGTGACCTCATCCTGGCTTTTCGGAAGGGAGATTAATTCCCAATTTCCTTTTTCGGTCTGGCTCATTCCTTTCATCAGTGTACGGATTGGTGTAGTAACAGACTTACCAAATCGGCTTGCCAGAAACAGCGCTATCATAAATGTCAAAATCGCGACAGCAATAATATAATTCCTGATGGTAATTAGCGGCTTTTGCAGCTGAGTGTCTGGAATGGATACAACCAGATGCCAACCGGAATATTCCGCATTACGGCTGATATAAGATTTTTCCACTCCCTCTGCCGAGCTGCGGAACATCGCATCTCCTGCTAACTCAATTTGCTTGCCAAGACTATCGGGAATCAACGTCCCTACTTTGTTTTGATCGTTATGATATTGAATCCTGCCTTCGCCATCTACAATAAAAAAATAGCTTTCGGGACCAAGATCGATCCCTTTCCATAACGTGGAGAGCTCCTGCGCTTTGACTTCGATGCCTACAAATCCTTTCATCTCTGGTGACTGAAGGCCACGAATGCTGCGGATTAAGGTCAACATCGGCGTTTGATCCCCACGGATACTGTAATTGATTACATTCAACTGTCCACTGACATCTGTATGTTCTTTGAAATACCTGATCTGTCTAGCGGTGTCTTCCTGTGTAAAAGATGGCGCTGAACCGCCATTATAATAATAAAGCGCATTTCCGGAATACCCGATAATATATAAGGCTTCAATCTCGGGATTGCGAATCCATACTGGTTCGACAATTGCATCGCGAATATCGGTCGTGTAGCGGTAATTTTCATATTCCTCACGGTCTGATGATAGGTCAATATATCTTTTAACTCTCAAATCCGTTAGTAGCGCCACGGTCGACCGTTGATAGGATGAAATATAGAGATTGGTATGATGAACTGCATTATTTACGATCTGAATCATTTGGTTTTCAGTGCTTGCCTGCAATTGCTTGGCAGAAATGCTGTAGAAGGAAATCCCCAGCGCTGACAGGGAAAGTAAGATGACAATGGTAAAATAAAATAGCAGCTTCCGGCTGAGGGTTGCTCTCATTATTCAATGCCAAACGAAGCACGGTATTCCGAAGGTGACACACCCACGAGATTTTTAAACGTCTTCGTAAAATGGGGATAATCCTCGTAACCTACATGAATCGAGATATCACTGATTGTCATGGTAGGTACGGCAAGAAGTCTGCGCGCTTCCTCCATTCTTCTTCGGATCCGGTAGTGTACGAAGGTTTCCCCCGTCATTTTTTTGAATAATGCGCTGAAGTAGGTGCGGGCAAGTCCCACCCGTTTGGCTACTTCTTCTAACGACACATCCTCAGCCAAATGTTTATCAATGAAAGCTTTTGCTTCTTCAACCGGGTCCTTATAGTTGCCTTTGCGAGTAAGTTGCAGCTCCGCAAGTATACCGTTTATTATTGCGACAAATGCTAACATCGTTTCTTTTTTCGTATTGGCGGCTTTCACATCTCCACAGCACCGGGACTGAGGCTTCCAGCCTCGGCGTTCCAAGCGATCTACGATCATTTGTAGACAATCATTCAGGACTGCATCCATGCTAAAGACGTTCAACCCTTCAAATAAACCGGATGTTTCTCTGTCATCAAGCAGACGGTTTGTCTCATCACGTTGCAGCAGCCAGATATGTTGTTCCAGCTGTTCGGCCCAATCCACGTATTTATGAACAGGAATAATGTTGCCTGTCATTCCGGATATAAGTTCTCTCAGCATATCATGCACATCCTGCTGGAGAACCGGCTTTAACAAATATCGCTTAACGCCGTATGCCATTGCTCGTTGAGCATATTGAAAGTCATTGTACCCGGAAATGACTGCCACCTGGACATGACTGTAATCACGGTGAATTCGTTCACATAAATCAAGGCCATCCATCCGCTTCATGCGCAAATCTGTCAGTACTAAATGCGGTTCTAGCTTTTGGATAGTTTCTAAGGCTGCTTCGCCATCGTCGGCTGTATAAATCGCGGTGAATGAGACCGGATAACGCTGGACCATCTTCACCAATCCTTTTTGAATGACAGGCTCATCTTCTACAATCAATACTCGCACTTGTATCAAATCCCTTCCGGAATGGAATCAGAATCAGTTGTCTTGTGGTATGAAATTGATTTGAAGTTGCGATCATTGGCAACGCTTCCATTTTTGAGTTTGGATTATATCTTACCATATTTTGATAAGCAGATGGCTGTTTCTTTTAAAGGATGATGCAAGCTGGTTGATTTAAGACTTAATAGATCCGATTAACATCCCTTTGATAAAATACTTTTGCAGAAACGGATACACGATAATAATCGGTATGACGGAGACGACAATAACTGCCATTTGCACACCTGCCGGAGATACTTCATTTACGTTTTCTAATAAGCTGCCCGCTTGCCCAAGGTCGTTACTCAGTACGATTTCCCGAAGCCGCAGCTGAAGTGGATAAAGCGCTCGTGTATTGATAAAATACAACGCCGATGAATAAGAATTCCAATGGGATACCGCGTAGAACAAGCCCATAGTTGCCATAACAGGTTTGGACAAAGGAAGGATGACGCTCCACATCGTGCGCAGCTCTCCCGCTCCATCCATTCGCGCGCTGTCTATCAGTTCAGTAGGCAGGGCTGAGAAAAAAGAACGCATGATGAACAGGTTATATGCACTGATGGCCGATGGGATGATTAATACCCATAAAGAGTCGATCAAGTGCAAGTTTTTGATGACCATATAGTTCGGTATGAGCGGAGCGTGAAATATCATCGTAATTAGGATTAAAATCAGAACTCCTTTGCGCATCGAATATTCGGATCTGGATAAAGGATAGGCCAGTGATGCAGTTAAAATCAGATTAATAACTGTTCCGACAACTGTAATAAATATACTTACCATGAAAGCTCTCCAGATGGAGGTATCCCCAAGAATAACTTGATAATTCATAAGCGTCCAATCTACAGGGAATAGCTTAACCTCGCCTGCATTAATGGCATGAGTGCTGCTAAATGATTTGGCGAGCACATGCAGCAGAGGGAAGATCATCAAGCACCCGACCAGCATCAGAAATATATAGTTAAAAACGTCAAACAGGCGACCTTTATTTTTCATTTACTCTTCGACTCCTTTCTAGTAAAGTCCATCCCCTGATGCTTTTTTGCTAAGCGTATTCCCGATCATGACTAGCAACAGTCCGACGACCGATTTAAAGAGGCCTATAGCTGTTGTATAGCTGTATTGCTGATCAATAAGACCCACTCGGTATATATACGTATCGAGAATATCTCCATTGGTCTCATTAAGCGAATTGATAAATACAAACACTCGCTCGAAGCCAAAATCAAGGAAGTTACCGATATGAAGCAGGAACATAATCATGATGGTGGGCAAAATCGTCGGGATCGTAATGGATAAGGTTTGTTTCCACCGATTTGCTCCGTCAATCCGGGCCGCCTCATACAGCTCGGGATTCACAGCTGCGAGTGCGGCTAAATAAACAATAGTTCCCCATCCACTGTCTTTCCATATGCCTGTTCCAACCAGGATGGTACGAATATACGAGTCCTCGCCCAGAAAATAAACGGAGTCGAGCCCAAAAGCATTTAAGATCTGGTTCACGATACCTGTCGTTGGGGACAAAATGCCGATCATAATCCCCCCAATAATGACCCATGAGAGAAAATGGGGCAAATAAACGACGGTCTGCAAAATCCGTTTATAGAAAGCTTTTCTCACTTCATTAAGAAGGAGGGCGAATATTATGGGAACCGGAAACGCAAAGACCATATCATATAGGCCGATCAGGATAGTATTTTCAAGAATTCTCAAAAACTCTGGATAGGTGAACATCCGCCGGAACTGATCAAGGCCAACCCAAGGACTGCCTGTAAAACCTTTGAATATGTTGTAGTTTTGAAAGGCCATGATGGAACCCGCCAAGGGTAAGTATTTAAATACGATAAAAAAAATAATGCCCGGCAGTGAAATGAGATATAGCGCCTTATATTTGCGCAAATTGGTCATTCTTCTTTGGAATGGGGAAAGATCTGGCCTGCTCGCTGGCAATGCGGCTGGCACTTGTTGTGGCATAAATATCGCTCCTTTGGTTGCAGTTTGGATTTTGTTGTATGGCTAATGTTAATCCAATATCCAGGTCTTCAAAATGGAGATTTTTCGGCTTGCCTGTGTTTTATTACGATTGACTATTGTGCACAAATCTTGCGGGACTTCCCTGCAACTGAAGAAAAAGTATATTCAAATCCCTGACCATCGCTAATAAGAGATTGTTCTGGCAGATCAAGCGGAACAGCAGACCAAATTCGATATTCAGCGGTTAACGTAGAGTGAATCGTCGCTTCATCAAGCTTTCCTTGGCTCCAAGAAAGATCAACGGTAAAACCACCTCTTGCTCTCATTCCCCTTATGCTGCCTGAAGCCCACTCCTTAGGAAGGGCAGGTAATAGTCGAAGTTCTCCTCGGTGGGATTGCAGCAGCATTTCTGCTACGCCTGCTGCTCCACCAAAGTTTCCGTCTATTTGAAAGGGTGGATGGCAGTCTAAAAGATTCGAATACGTGGAGGAGGCTAAGAGATTAAGTAAATGCTCGTAGGCTTCCGCACCCATACCGAGACGGGCATAAAAGTTGACGATCCATGCCCTGCTCCAGCCGGTATGGCCTCCACCTCCGTCAAGACGGCGTTCAAGCGTTCGTCGGGCTGCTGCGGCAAGCTCAGGGGTGTGCCTCATGTCAATCTGTTCACCCGGATGTAATGCGAACAACTGAGAAATATGCCGGTGACCTGCGTCTTGCTCTTCGTAGTCAAACAGCCATTCCTTAATCTGTCCATGACTGCCCACACTCGGCTGTGGAATGTGTTCAAGCGTCTCATGTAGTTCAAAGAGAAACATTGTATCTGCTTCTCCAATTATTGATGCCGCTTCCGAACAGGCGGAAAGCATTGCATATGCGATTTGCAAATCCATAGATGGTCCCATACAGAGGCTGCCGCTGCTTCCGTCCGAAAGAAGGAAGCGGTTTTCAGGGGAGACCGAAGGCCCAGTAATCCGTACACCACCCTCCTCTACCATGTAATCAAGCAGAAAAATCGCTGCTTCCTTCATCACTGGATAGGCCCTTTCCTTGAGAAAAGACAGGTTCAGTCCAAACCGGTAGTGTTCCCACAAATGAAGGCATAACCAAGCAGCACCCATTGGCCAGACCGTACAGGTAATTAGGATGCCTTCAGGTCGGGTTTCCGCCCATAAGTTAGTGTTATGATGAGCAACAAAACCGCGACAGCCATACATTTCTTTTGCCGTTTCTTGACCGTTCAACTGCATCCGTTCGATCAGATCAAACAGCGGTTCATGGCATTCAGCCATATTTAGGACTTCGGCAGGCCAGTAATTCATCTGGAGGTTAATATTAATTGTATATTTTGATTCCCATGGCGGGGTAAAGCTATCATTCCATATGCCTTGCAGATTAGCAGGCAACGTACCTGGTCGAGAACTGGAAAGCAATAGGTAGCGCCCATACTGCACATATAGTGCAACTAGTCCTGGATCACCAAACTCATTGGAATTGCTTCTTTCATCTTTTGCTTGCTGTAACCGCAGTAATCGTTTATCGGTAGGAAGCTCGGCGTACGGGTCGCCATCCCTTGTTAAATCGATTGAAAATCGAGCAAACCGGGACTTGTATTCCTCCTTATGCCGCTTTATTAGAGTTGCAAAAGACTGAGCCGTGGCTTGATCCAATTGCTCCAGACAGGCTTTTTCAGGTTGATCCACACGAAAGGTACTCTGCGCTGCCAGCATAAGGGTGACGGAGTCTGCTCCCTCAATAGAGATGAAATCCCCTATGAGCCTCTGGCGGCCTCCTTGTTGAACTGCCCTTAGTGCTGTGCAAAAGCGAACACCATCCGCTCCGCATTCCCCATTCATTAGAACTGTGTTTGCAGGACCAGTACTACAGCCGGTATCGAACGGACGACGCATAAGATTCGCAGCCAACGTGATCTTGCCAAGTCTGTCAGCTGTCAATCGGACTACTAATACACCGTCCGGTTCACTTACAAAATATTGCCTGTAATAGCGAACCCCGCCACAACGGTACGACACCGTAACAACCGCTTGCTCCAAATCGAGCTCCCGCTCGTATTCTTCAATAACCTCACTGGAATCCAGAAACTTCAAAATCAAATCGCCAAGTGGCTGGTACGGCTGTTCATATTTTGGTGAAGCAGTCATAGCCATTCGAGCCAAATGTTCTGCCTCCGCCTGCCTGCCGTCTTTCAGCATTTGCCGAATCTCCGTCAAATACGGCTGAGCTGCAGGATTAGCTGCGCGTCCAGGGCCGCCGTACCAGATTGAATCTTCGTTAAGCTGGATTTTATCTTGGCCGATCATACCAGACACCATCGCCCCAAGGCGCCCGTTTCCTATGGGAAGAGCCTCATTCCAATTTGACGCCGGGCTTGTATACCATAATCGAAGACGTTCTGATTCCCGCATGGTTGCCGGTAATGCCACCTCTTGTTTCGCTCGTCTTCTTTCACTCAACTCTTGTTCACCTGGCCTTTCCTATTTTCAGGTCATATCATTCGTCAGTAACTCCGCTTCTTATGCTACTCTTGATTCTGATGTCTCTCCATGGCATAGATTGTTAGGGGTTGTGTTTTTTTATGATCCAAACTAAAAAGGATGCGGAAGATTCCGCACCCTACTGTAAATTATTTTTTTATATTACTGAGCGCATTTCGACCTAAACGTTCCATCAGCTGCTGCTTGTAGAGACTATTAATGACGACATGTTGACCGCAACTGCACCAATATCCATCTTCACGGGGCCGGGGATCATAATCGTTAGGAACCAGTCCGGGTACCTTGCTACCAACATGGCCAATGGCGTAGTTTTGAGCGGTTGGTGGCCGCTGTAAAGTGAGTTCTCCTTGCGTATTCCAGGTTACATAATTCGCGCCTGCCCAGCCATGTCCGCTGCCTAACCACGCCCTATCCCGAATAGAGATGGGAGCTTTGATATTATCGAACAGGCCTCCGACTGACCAGCGATGATGAGGCTCACTGGTGTTATAATTGTTAACAGCTTCCCCATCCAGAAATACATTTGGCCCCGGTACCCAGCTATCGACGGTGAAAGCATGCCGCGCCGTTTCTGTATAAATACGTTGAGCGAGATTTAGCTGGCCCATCTGATGTATGACATAACGGCGACCCCCAGTAACCATACTGATCATATCGTACATTTGACAATCCTGAACCGTAATCCATTTGGAATAACGCTTCATTTGAACGAGAGAATAGGACAGATGGTAACCCGTCACATCTCGAACCCAGCCATTCTTCACACTGTTGAATACGACAAAACGCTCAGCATGCTTTTCGTCCGCATAATAAGGATCCGTTGTATCGTTATCCATCTTAATATCTATAATGCTCGGGTCAAAATCGGACTCTACCCTCATATTCTCTACCCCCACCTGCTGAATGCGGGCATGGTCTGTATATTTATAGATCTCTCCGCCGCCCCACTGAAGTTCGATAGCATTCGCTAGTGGGGCATCGACCGTAATCGCATTACCTACAATAGCAGTGATGACTCGGTCAAAATCCAGATTGAACGGTGACCATTGGGTTACGGTTCCACCCGGGCGCTTATATATGTTATCCATGCCAATTTCGTGAATCCAGTTTTTATCACCTATTCTGCGGACTATGATCTGATCGCCTACACGATAAGCATTCCCGTCTTCTACATGGAAAGTGCACGAGCCTGAGGGTACATACAAATCTGAAATCATCCGTTTCGAGTTGCTGTCCAGCATAAGATCTGCATTTTCACCAATTTCAATTAAATTTCGTGGTTTCGCTCCGGTACCATAGATAATTGTGCCCTCTTTGTCCTGACCTTCGCCGCGAAGGACGATCCCGCTTGCTTTAATGAATAACGTGCCTCCGATTTCATATCTGCCTTTTTTCAACAGGATCGCTCCGCGGAATCCGTTCTTATCGAGCGGGAGCTTGGCCAACTGGTCAATCGCAACCTGAATACGTTCCGTCGCGTCTCCGTCTAAGGGTAGAACGGTCGACTTAACGGGGATATTCGGGATTTCAACACCGCCACCCCTATAACCCGCATTGGAAAAATCTAAGATCCGATTACCTCGATAATCACCGATATACATCATCATTCCATCGTTACCAAGGAAAGCAATTGGGCTCTGTCCCGCGGGGATGCTCTTTGGATCCAGCACGGTAAAATAATATGAGTCATACTGAGGAGCTTTTCCGTCCTGCTTGAGGGTCATTCGCAGTTCATAAGTACCCAGTTGTTCTGCCGTGCCTAACGGTGTCCATTCCATTAACGAGTCTTTGACCATAGGAGTCTCAGGCAAACTATCAACCAGCTTCGTTCTATCAAAAATCAATTCACCGGCAACCCTTCCGTCAACACACGATGTGAAGGAAACCGTCGGATAACCCTCCCTAGGCTTGAGGATAGCTGGTTGACCAATTTCAGTAGTCATGTGCGTATGCTTTAACGTGGAATTAATAATAAAGAGTTCACCTCCTTTTCTATATTCACTCTCACATGTCGGATACATATTACCTTGGCTAAAGAAGAATTAACATGTCATTTTTATTGATTGGAATGTGTTTTCTTATTCACCTATTTAAGCAAACCCTTGCACCCGCATGATGCTGAGCAACGATTAAGCCAAACTAAAGATAAGATTCTAAAGGCACTAAATAAGAGATGAAAGTTAACTTAGATAAAAAAAGGCGCGATCCCAAAGGGCATCACGCTTTTTTATCTAGCTTAGATTTCCTATAACTGGGTGTGGCACATAAGGCTCTTCTAGTCTCGCTATATCACTTGGCTCCAGCGTCACTAATAACGCTGCAACGGCGTCCTCCAGATGATTAGGTTTGGTTGCACCAATGATAGGCGATGTTACTGGCTTTTTTTGCAGAACCCAAGCAAGCGCTACTTGTGCACGTGGAATCCCCCGCTTAGCCGCAATTTCGGCAACTACCTCAACAACCTTGCGGTCAGCTTCAGCCATTTTTGCATAAAATGCCTTTCCGACTTCGTCTATCTCTGAACGAGCTGTTTGTTCATTCCAATCACGGGTTAGTCGGCCTTTAGCAAGCGGACTCCATGGGATCACACCGATTCCTTCTTCCCGGCAAAGAGGCAACATTTCCCGTTCTTCTTCCCTGTAGAGTAGATTCAAGTAATTTTGCATAGAGACAAATTTAGTCCAACCATTTCGCTCAGCAACATGCTGCGCCTGCAAGAACTGCCATGCATACATAGAGGACGCTCCTATATATCTAACTTTCCCTGCCTTTACTACGTCATGGAGTGCCTCCATGGTCTCTTCGATAGGAGTGTCATTATCCCAACGATGAATCTGGTATAGGTCCACATAATCCGTGCCCAGCCGTCTTAGACTGTTGTCTATTTCGGTCATAATCGCTTTGCGTGAAAGTCCTGCCCCATTTGGTCCCTGATGCATCCGGAAAAACACCTTTGTCGCAATGACTACCTCATCCCGGCGAGAGAATTCTTTTAAGGCACGTCCGACAATTTCTTCGCTAGTTCCGTCAGAGTATACATTAGCCGTATCAAAGAAGTTGATCCCAAGCTCCAGTGCTCTTTTAATAAAAGGTCTGCTCTGCTCCTCATTCAGCGACCACGGAGCCATTCCACGTTCAGGTACTCCGTAACTCATACAGCCAAGACAAATTCTAGATACGTCCAAACCAGTACGTCCAAGTTTTATATATTCCATTAGCTTGTGCCTCCTTTAGATTTTGGGTTTGTTAACTCCTAAACTGCGGCAAATTTCCATATCTGGTGATTCGGCCAATTTAACAACTAACGCAGCCACACTTTTTCGCGACACTTCTCTCCCTTTAAAAGGTTCACCTTTCTGAGTTGTTTCGTAGTCAAATGATTTCTACTGATTTTCGATATGGATCCAATATACTGCTGTACTTCTCTCCGGGAACTTCATCGTAAATGCCCATTGAGCTTATAAAAATCAAACGTTTAAGACCAGTTGTATTCATTGCCTCTACGATAGATCTAGACATTCCTTCCAAATTACCAGCCAGATTGGCATAAACAACATCTTGCCCGATCATCGCTTCTTTTAATTGCTCACTATCCATAACGTCCCCTTCAACTACTCGAGCACGGCTGGATGTTATATAGCTTAATCTGTCCGAGTTGCGAAGATATAGAGTTAACTGAGCATCGGTTTCGTTCAAGAATAAATCAATCGCATGACGAGCAATTCCACCGTTAGCGCCTAAGATCAAAACATTGCTCAATTTCAAAACCCCTTTCTTAGTTCTAATTATGCGATGTATGAAGTTGACACCGTTATCTCAATTATCTTAAATGATTGCCTATTCCTCTCACTAGCACTAACACAAAAGATGCTTTTACTTTATAATTGAGTAAGAATAAAACATTAGGAGGAGCACATGTCTGAAGAATTACTAGAGCGGAAAGAAGAACTCGCCAGATTGATTGAACATCATTCGTGCCAGGATGGAGTATATGAGACCGCTATCCCCTCATTGTTTGTGATTCGTAACTCCAACGTGACCGAGCCAGTATACAGAGTATACAAACCTTCTTTATGTTTCATTGCGCAAGGAACAAAGGAGATCATACTGGCCAAGGACCGTTTTGAGTATGGTCCCGCAAATTATCTAATATCATCAATGAATTTACCGGTTATCGGTCAGATTATAAAAGCTTCTCCCAATGCACCCTATTTAAGCTTTAAGCTAGAATTTACGCAGAGTCAGATATTGAAGGTACTAAATGATTCCGAATTTAAACTCGCTCCGAAAGAAAATGCTAAGCGAGCTATGTATGTCGGGCAGATAGAGTTATCACTATTGGATGCGATCCTGAGATTGGTACGTTTGCTGGATGATGCCAAGGACATTCCGTTTTTGGCTCCGATTTATACTGATGAAATTCTATACCGCCTTCTGCAGGGACCATATGGAGTTACACTCGCACAGATTGCGATGGAAGGAAGCAGCACCTACCGCATTCGGGAGGCCATCGAACAGATTATCGAGAACTGTGATAAACCTTTGCGCATTGAAGAGCTTGCTGAAACAGCCAGTATGAGCATTTCTTCGTTCCATAGACACTTCAAAGAGGTAACTGCCATGAGTCCTATACAGTTTCAAAAGCATCTGCGCTTACAGGAAGCTCGCCGCCTTTTATTATCTGAATCAGCGGATGCAGCGGATGTCGCGTTTCGCGTTGGCTATGAAAGTGCATCACAATTCAGCCGCGAATATTCACGGATGTTCGGTTCACCACCTAGAGCAGACATCAAGCGTTTGAAGGAAGATATGCTCATTGGATAAAAGCGTGCTTCATTCATAATAGGGAACTATCCGCTAAACACCAACATGTATAGGTAACCTTTGCGCACACGCTGATTCTATCGGGTTTATCGCTAATGAGCTTATTACTATCGGACCCAGAGGACCTTAAACGCAGTAATATCTCACATTTGGGATGCTAAAGGACCGCATAGCTGCTATTGGCTCAAAAAACGCTCAATCTGAATCGCTTTCGAAGTAATAGCTGCAATGGGGTCCGAAACTAAGCTCAAAAAGGGATAAATACGCAAATAACGTCCTCTGAGTCCTTAAGCCCAAGAGGTTTATAAATACAAGCTGAGGCAAACAACCAACGACAACCAAAAAACACAAAGCAGCGATTCATCCATACTTGGAGAATCGCTGCTTTGTGTTTTCCACAAGCTAACACTGCTTTTTCTGACGAACACGTAGCCGACCGCTTTTTATTTCTTTTGATAGCTAAACCAATCATAATAAGCAGTTGTTTGATTAGGAGAGTAGTTATACATACCAAAAAATACTCCAGTAAATCCGCCTGCGACTTCAGTAGATATCAAGTGTGTCTCGGCTTCGCCAAGCAGATGCCATATTTGATCCACACCTCGATAGTAAAATATATATTTTTCAGGTAATGCCTGGATTCTCAATTCTACCCCTGCGCCTTCGAAAGGCGAAGAATATGCCGCAACACTTATGCTCCCTACCTGTCTGCGCAGTGCAATAACATTTTCACCTTCCATCTGCGTTAGTCCAATTGCGTAGTGATACTTCTGATCCATAAAAACTACAAGACCAGCTTCGTCACCATCAAGAGGGCTAAATTCCATTTTGGTGGTAATTTCACAATTCAAATGCCGCTGTCTACAGCCAATAAAAGCAGGCGTTCCCTTCTCATTTAATCTCACATCTGATCCACGTAAAGCTAGCCACCCTCCCCGTTCCTGCAATGACCAATCCACCTTATTAGCATTACGAATGAAATTCCAGCTCATTCTTAGGTCAGATTGATTAAAATCGTCGGTTTCAGGCTCTTCTTCCCACGGCATTGGTGAAGGCAGGTCAGCTTCCATTTCTAATCCAACCACTCCGTTATCCCCAATCATTGGCCAACCCTCCTCCGTCCACTGAACCGGAGCCAAATATGTCTCTCTGCCAAGATGATGACGGTAAGGATAACCTACTGGTCGAATCCCCAGAAATACCGCCCACCAGCTACCATCCTGTGCTTCAACTAAATCGGCATGTCCTGTAGCTTTAATGGGGTAATCTGAACTTCGATGAGTCAAAATCGGATTGTGAGGAGACGATTCATAAGGCCCATATGGCGATTTACTTCTTGCAATAGTCTCCATATGTCCATATTCTGTCCCACCTTCTGCACACATCAAATAATAGTAATCGTTTATTTTGTAAAGATGTGGACCCTCCGGGAATTTCCCTCCGCTGCCAGTCCAGATCAAGCGTGTATCGCTAAGCTTATGGCCCGTTTCAATATCAATCTCACATTGGTAGATCCCCATCCCTTGCTCGGAGCCTGTGCTTGTGAAATAAACCTTTCCATCATCAAAAAACAAGGAGGGATCAATACCTTCCTGCTCCACATAAAGTGGATCCGACCATTCACCTGCCGGGTCATCCGCCCAAACGTAGAAATGACCTCCGCTATCCTGATTTGTCGTAACCATATAAAAACGACCGTTATAATATCGAAGAGTCGGCGCCCACACACCTCCGGAAACCACTGATTCATCAAATTGAAGCTGATTCTCACGAGTCAAACAATACCCAAGCTGCTTCCAATGCACCAAATCCTTGCTGTGCCAAATAGGTATTCCCGGAGAATAGGCAAATGAACTGTTTACCAGATAATAATCCTCGTCTACTCTGCAAATGCTTGGATCTGGATAAAACCCCGGGATAATCGGATTGTTATATTTCATGTAGTATTCTCCTTCTCTATCTTAATCACTGAAACCTATGTCAAGGATTATACTGCTTCAGCTGGATAGAAAGCCTTGATTATTCGGTCCTAAAATAGCATGATATAGACATTCATCTAGACAAGCTTTTGGAGGGTAACGAGTTGAGTGAATTTTATTTAAAATGGTTTACATCTGATCGTCAATTTCCATTTTTTATTCAATACGGCTATCACGACAAAGACACCGATTTACATAGACATGCGGACTTTTCAGAGCTCGTAATTGTATTGAGTGGCACAGCTACACATATTGTTAATACTGAGGAGTCTTTTATCAAAAAGGGAAATGTGTTTGTAATTAATGGTTCGACCCCGCATGCTTTTAAAGATCCTCAGGATTTCAAGATCTGCAATATTATGTTTCAGCCTGAAATGCTATCGACAGATGGGCCAGATTTGCGGACATCCAACGGCTTTCAAGCATTATTTGTGTTGGAACCCCTGTATCGTCATAAACATTCCTACACAAGCAAACTCAGCTTGCCGATTCCTAACCTGGAGTATGTCTCTTTTCTCATAGCGGGCATGATTGAAGAATATCACAACAAGCTACAGGGTTATCAGACCATGCTGGGCTCCAAGTTTATGGAACTGGTTGTCTATTTGTCCAGACATTATGACCAACAGGAAAAAGGGATTCAAGGGAACCATCTGATGCATTTGGCGAATGCACTCTCATATATGGAAGATCGTTATCTTGAGCCCTTAACACTGGATCAGATCGCCAAACATTCGGACATTTCAGTCAGACACTTAAACAGGATCTTTCGCTCCTACTATCAGACAACCCCGATCGCTTATCTTCATCGTTTACGTCTGGAACGGGCTTGCGGACTATTAAAGCATTCTAACCTCAGTATCACCCAAATCTCACATGAATGCGGGTTTAGTGATAGCAATTATTTTACCCGCCAATTCACCAAAATCTATGGGATGTCACCTAAGGTCTATAGGAACAAGCTTTGAGGGTAAAAAAAGAACACCAGGCAGCGATTCTCCTATTGTTGGAAAATTACTGTCTGGTGTTTTTGGATTAACCAGCTTACCTGATCAGATTATGGGCAAGTGAATATAAACAAACTAATGGTCCGCATATCGCTTATAGCAAACCTTGGAATGTAACCGATCGGAATGCCCTCTCCGTATTCTCTTAGTTCTGTGTCTTAATCGAATCTGGGAGATAACTGCATTCTATACACTTATTCCGTACGCAAAAAGAACCTTCATACTTTAACTGCATTCTATACAACTAAAAACGATCAAATCCACCTATTGGGTAGAAAATCAAGGAAATAGATGTACGAAGTACACTTATATCCCCGAGCTGAGTGATTTGAAGGAATATAGTTGTACGAAATGCAGTTAAACGTTGGTACACATCGCATCCATCGACTATCTATTCAGCGTTAGCGTGCTCGTCGCTTATTAGTTAATAAGTTAATTCATACCAACAATGGAACATATGTCTTTTTCAGAAACGCAATTTCTTCATAGGTTAACGCACATATTTAGATTTTTGGATCTGATCTGTTTCTGTGCGATGAGTTGTTTCTGCTCAGTCTCACGTAAGTCTTCTTTGTTCATCCACCTCTTTCCGAGTAAGCCTGTGTCCAAAGAATCTTCATTTCATAAAATAGCTTAATAAGGTTTCTGCGCTTCTACTTGGGAATATGAGGTGACATGATGTTATTTTCTGCACAAGGGGTACCACCCCAAGGATATTACCAAAGCATCTGGGACTTTACTTCCCACAACGAAAACAGTACAAAGGAAGCTGGGAATGTCGTTCCTTTTGACTTCGGACGGGCGGCTGAGTTCAGAGCGCCCAAAAGCATTGAAACGAGTATTGCTCCAGCACTAACACCTTATTGTTTAGAGCCCTTTGGCGTATACGTAGCCACCATTTCCAGAGGGAAGGTATGGGGAGAATCTGGTGCCCTTCTAACACCAGAAGGGAAATTGATCTTTGATCTTTCCCAAGAATATGATGCCGAACAATACAGGATGCTTGAAGCAGATGAGCACCCAGTGTTTCACCGGTGGAACGATCCTCAGCTTCAACATTTTGCCGGGACCGCGGCGGTGTTAACATTTTGCGGAGCCCATAACTATTTTCATTGGATGTATGATGTGCTCCCTAGGCTAGCGATGCTTCGATCGAGTGGAATTACTTACTCCTCTATTATCATGAATCCAAATCCGTATGGACCCTTTGTCGAACAAACGTGGGCCATGCTTGGGATATCCGAGTCATTGGTGATCCGGACGAATTCAGAAGCATATGTTCAGGCTGACCAGCTACTTGTCCCTTCCTTAATGATGAATTCACATTATCCTCCTTGGACCACGGATACACTGCGGAGATTTTTGTTACCGCATAGAGAAACAACACTAGTCACTCCAGAACGAATTTATATCTCACGAAAAAAAGCAAGCTCAAGAAGGTTGGTTAATGAAGATGATGTCATCCGCTGCCTAGAGAAATTTAATATCGTACCGATTTGTCTAGAAGACTGGACGGTTGCCCAGCAAATCCAATTATTCGCCTCAGCGAAAGTAATCGTAGGTCCGCATGGTGCTGGACTCGCTAATCTGGCTTTTTGCCAGCCTGGAACACAGGTCATTGAAATTTTCCATGCCCAGCATGTTGTTCCAACCTATTGGATGATCAGCAACCATAATAATCTCGAATATTATATGGTGTACGGGCAAGGTGTAGCAGATCCTGCGATTCGTTTTCCAGGACTGGAAGACATCTATGTGAACGTAGATCGTCTGAAACAAACGATGCATCTGGCAGGCTTGGAATGAGAAGCTTGCTTACTACTTTCTCGAATTCAAAAAGCGCAAAGCATATTTTGCTTTGCGCTTTTTAAGAAACATAGATTTAATCACGCCGTGTTACATACTTCAACCATAGCCCATCATCCGCAAGTTTTTCTACACTTTTTAAGCTGAAATTTGCTGAGGGCTGTTGTTTCATAGATGAATCCATTTCAAATAAGGTCACAGAATTAGAGGCTCCATCTACGATGGGAACTATAACCAAGCTCAACTCATCAATTAAATCTTCATTCAGGAAAGAGCCGTTTAAAACGCCCCCACCCTCCAGCATCAATTCATCGATTGAGAATAATTGTTTCAGCTTTCTCACGACTACAGAAAAATTCAATCGTTCTTTTCCACCGAATATATATGAGATTCCTAGATTTTTCAGATAAGCTAGATAAGCATCAGATACCTGTTCTGTAAGCACTTCAATGATATGATGCTCTGTTCTATTGTGACTTCCTTCTGAAATGTAGTTTTTGGTCCAGCCCAGTTTTCCCGAGGGATCTACAGCTACTGCATATGTTGAGGCATCATTTTGAGCGATAAATTCTGTTCTAGGAATGCTTGAAGTGTTACTCTGCTCTAATTCTAATTTATTGCCTAACGTAAAATTTTCCTCCATGGTAATCCTGCCACATATCCAAGCTTTACATCCATACCGATCATGAATGTTTTCGTACTCATCAATAAAATAGGCAGTCCGTTCTTCATCCAAGTAATCTCCGATGGTTTTACCATCCAATGAGATAAGCATATGGCAAATAATATAGGGCCTGTCCATAACGATCCCCTTTTAACCTACTTGAACTGTTGGGCGAATAATCATTTCATTGATAGCCAAATCTGAAGGTTGCTCAATGGCAAATGTGATGGCACGAGCGATGCTGTCTGCATCAATGGCTATTTTGTAAAATTCATTCAAGCCAGCTTTTGACTCTGCATCTGAGGTAGTATCTAACAATTCGCTGCTGACGGCTCCTGGAGAAACATTGGTAACACGAATATTGGTTCCACTCATCGCTTCTTCTTGACGAAGCCCTTCAGAAATTGCTCTAACCGCATGCTTGGTGCCACAATATACTGTACCCCCTGGGTAAATGTTATGGCCAGCAACCGATGATAAGTTAATAATATGACCAGATTTTTGCTCTCTCATTGATGGGAGAACAGCTGCAATCGCATATAAAACCCCTTTGATATTTACGTCAATCATTTGATCCCATTCATCCACCATTTTCTTAAAAAGAAAAGCTTGTGGCATGATTCCCGCATTATTAACTAATACATCAATTTTGCCAAACTCTTTAAGTGCATAAGCTGCCAGTTCTTCCATTTGTGCTTGGGAAGTCACATCTGTCACTTTGTAGATGGCTGTTCCACCACTTTGTTCAATTTCTCCTTGAAGCTTTTGAAGACGTTCCTCACGACGAGCGGCTAGAACAAGCTTAGCACCTTTAGAGGCTAGTTCTTTCGCGGCGGCTTCCCCAATCCCACTAGAAGCACCTGTAATAATTACGACTTTATCTTTGATATTTGACATGTAAAAAAACACCCTTTCGATATTGTATATTGATTTATTAATAGACTATAATCTATTATTATAAACAGTTACAGAATACATTCAATTGTACGATGAGTCTGTTTTGTTCAATACTAAACAGATCCTATAAATGTGTTTATTATTTTTAGAAAGTAAGGTGAACCCCGAATGTCTAAAGTGGATAGAAGAATACTCAAATCTCAAGATGCGCTTAAAAAGGCCGTCATTGAACTGATGACTAAGAAAAATTTTGACGACATTACCATACAGGATCTCTCCGACACAGCAAATGTAAGCCGGGGAACGATCTACCTTCATTATCTGGATAAATATGATTTGTTAGATAAACTTATCGAAGAACATATAGAGGTCCTAAGAGCACTTTGTGAATCGGCGTCTGAATTGGATTTTATCGAGGCAACGTTGATCTGGACGGAATACTTCGATAAAAATTTTTCTTTCTTCTCTATGATGTTAGCGAGTAAAGGTGCTCCTTATTTTCGAAATCGTTTCTTAAGCTTTCTTCTCGATGAGTTTCGGCATGAAGTAAATGTCACCGCAGGAATAAACCAAGGGTTAAATGAAGAGGTTATTATTAGTTTTGTTGCATCGGCTTATGCAGGGGTAGTGGAATGGTGGTTCAAGAATGAAAGACCTGTAGCACATCAAGTCTTGGCTGAACAACTCGGAACGTTATTAGAGAGGAATTTATAAAAAGAGCGGCGATTCTCCTATAATAGGTGAATCGTCGCTCTTTTTTATCGGGCATTAATTACGCAATAGATTACACATCTTTTTAAGGACTTCGGACCCTGGGATGCTATTCCTTCACCCCAATAGCTGCAGTGGGGTCCTTTAACATTCTGAAAATCAGAAAATCTCGCCTTTAAGGTCAGATGAGTCCGATAAAAGCATCTACTTACAAATGTTATCGGTTCAAGTAAAGATTCTTTTAAATCGCTCGTTTGAACTGGGTATTGTACAGCTCGTAATAAACACCTTGCAGCGCAAGAAGCTCTTTATGACTGCCTTGCTCGGCAATTCCGCCACCCTGAATAACGAGTATACGATCAGCATCCTGGATGGTACTAAGCCTATGGGCGATCACAAAGCTTGTTCGTCCCTTCATTAGCTTTTCCATCGCCTGTTGAATATGCATTTCCGTACGCGTATCCACACTGCTGGTTGCCTCATCTAGGATCAAAATAGCTGGATCAGCTAGAATGGCGCGGGCAATCGTTAAAAGCTGGCGCTGGCCGTGGCTCAAATTACTGCCTTCCGCATGGAGAATAGTCTCATATCCATGCGGCAGTCTATTGATAAAGGCATCTGCATTGGCCAATCTTGCCGCTTCCTCTACCTCTTGGTCTGTCGCATCAAGACGGCCAAAACGAATATTTTCCCGAATCGTACCCGAGAATACATGCGCGTCTTGCAATACCATTCCCAATTGACTACGAAGTGCGTTTTTATCCAGCTCTCCAATCTCGCGCCCATCAATGAATATGGAGCCGCCGCTCAAATCATAGAATCTGATCAGCAAGTTCACAATGGTCGTTTTCCCAGCACCCGTTGGGCCAACAAGCGCAATTTTCTCTCCGGGTTTTGCTTCAAACGTAACCCCACTCAGAATTGGTGAATCCGGCTTGTAAGCAAATAAAACGTCTTTGAAAACAACATTCCCTTTTAACCTCGGCAGATCGTCACTTTGTTCATCACCGTCACCGTATTCGGATGGCATATCCATGACTTCAAACACTCGCTCCGCACCAGCAATTGCCGACTGAATTAGATTGTACTGGTTAGCAAGATCGGAGATCGGTCGTCCGAACTGTTTGGAATACGTAAGGAAGCTAACGATTACACCAACCGTAGCCATGTTATGAAAAGCCATCCAGCCACCCACCCCGGCAATGATTGCAAATCCAAGGTTATTAATCATGTTCATAACCGGTCCCACTAATCCGGAAACAATTTGTGCCTTAACGCCGACTTTATTCAGCTCTCCGCTGATTTTGCGGAACCGTTTCACTTCTGTCTCTTCCCTGCTGTATTGTTTGACCACTTTTTGTCCGCTGATGGTTTCTTCGATAAATCCACCCAACTCACCTAAATGGCGTTGCTGATTTTTAAAATAAGTTCGACTTAAACCTATGATTTTACGGCTGGACAATAACACAAGAGGGATCGTTATCAGTGAAACTACGGTCAACGGAACGTTCATCATTAACATGATCACTAGTGAACCGCTTAGTGTGATCAAACTGTTTAATAACTGGGTCACACTCTGATTAAGTGTACTGGATACGCTCTCTATGTCGTTGGTTGCCCGGCTCATTAGTTCTCCGTTAGCTTGCGTGTCAAAAAACTTAATCGGTAGCTGTTGATATTTGCTGAACAAATCACGACGCAGCTCGAATACGGTATTTTGTGAAACGGATGTCATAACATAGGCTTGCACCCAAGCAACCACACTGCTTAGCCCATAAATACCAATTAGGAGTAGACAAAAGCGAATTAGACCCTGATAATCGTGGGGAATTACGGCAGTGTCAATGGCTTTACCGATTAGATAAGGCCCAATCAACGAAAGGATTGCATTCAACACAGTAAATACATATACAATGATTAACCCGAACCGCTGGCGGTTCAAATAAGTCCAGATGCGTTTGAGTGTGCTCGCTTGATTCTTAGCGCGTACGATTGGCACGGCTCCGCCGCGCCCGGGAGCAGATCCCGGTCCAGATCCAGGTCCCGGTCCGAATCCTCCTGATCGATTAAAAGGAGTGGTGTTCATGCCGTTATTAAGCTTTGACATAAGGCACCTCCTCTCCCTTCATCTGTGATCTCCAAATATCTCTGTATATTTCACTGCTATTCATAAGACCATCATGTGTACCTTGTACAGCAATTCGGCCGTTTTCTAATACCAGAATACGATCAGCGTCAATTACAGAGGTGACACGCTGAGCTATCAAAATATTCGTGCTGCTGCGCAACCGTGTTTTTAACATCTGCCGGATTCGTGACTCTGTCGCTGCATCGAGCGCACTAGTGCTGTCATCCATAATGAGGATTGTTGGCTGAATTAAAAGTGCCCGTGCAATCGAAAGCCGCTGCTTTTGCCCACCGGACAGGTTAATGCCACGCTGGCCGAGCTCTGTATCGTAACCCTGTGGAAGTTCTAAAATGAAATTGTGAGCTTCAGCGGCTATTGCTGCTTCTTCCACATCCTCATCTGTGGCATCCGGTCTGCCATATCGGATATTATCGCGGATAGTACCGCTGAACAGAATAGCCTGCTGCATAACATATCCGATTCTGCTGCGCAAATCTTCCAGAGCAATCATACGAGTGTCGGAGCCGTCAATTGTGATTGCGCCAGAGGACACTTCGTAAAACCGGGGAATAAGGCTGACCAATGATGATTTACCAGTACCGGTGGCACCAAGAATGGCGACTGTTTCTCCTGGCTCCGCAGTGAAATTAATACCGTCTAACACTAGATTTTCATCCGTAGGATCATAAGCAAAAGATACATTGTCAAATACGATCCGACCGTTGTGTATGGCATCTTTTTTAGCGTTGGCAACTTCTGTAATCTCACTAATGGTGGAAAATACTTCATTCTCCCGATCGGCAGAAACCTTGGCTCGTGAGAAGAAGGTCAACATATTGCTTAACATCAGCATTGACATCAACAATTGGGTTATATAGTTAATAAAAGCGATCAGCTGACCAACTGGCAGCCCACCGTTCCAGCTTTGCACTCCCCCAAACCATAGTACAGCAACAATACTGGCATTTAGTACAAGCATCATTAGCGGCATATTTAATGACATTAACCGTACCGCTCTTATCGCAATTTCTGTATAATCCTTGTTAGCTGTATTAAAGCGTTTCTGTTCATGATTAGCGCGGACGAATGCTTTGACTACACGGATGCCGGATAAATTTTCCTGCAACACTATGTTCACACCGTCTAATTTGACCTGCATTTTTTGAAACAAAGGAAAAGAAAGTCGGATTAACCCATACAATATTAAACTCAAGAGTGGCACGGCAACGGCTAGGATGAGGGTCAGCATAGGACTAATCCGGATGGCCATCACCAAGCTTCCGACTAATAGCAATGGAGATCGAATACTCCTCAAAATCATTTGCACAAAGGTTTGCAGCTGCACCACATCATTTGTTAATCGCGTAATCAGTGAGCCCGTCTTCAATTGATCCAGGTTCTTGTTAGAAAATTTCTGAATATGTTCAAACAAGCTAATCCGCAAATCATTACCGAAGTTTTGAGAAGCAATACTCGAAAAAATAGTGCAGCCCACCCCACCAATTAGACCGATAAACGCTACACCAAGCATAATCAGTCCGGTCGAGAAAATATGAGACAAATCTTTTGTCATAACACCCTTATCCACAATGCTCGCCATGAGCGTGGGCTGCAGTAAATCCATAGTCACTTCGACCAACATCAGCAATGGTGCCAACACACACCACACCCAATATGGCCTCAAATAATGCTTAAGCTTCCACATTCCGCCACCTTCAATTGTTTAAGATAAATACGTGATTTTAGAACTAATCGGTGTTCTGGGTTTCGCATTCGGCATTTCCTCCGGATAACCCATTCCAAATATCCCAATAACATCGTAATTTTCTTGAACATTAAGAATCTCACGATTATGAGGCAAAGCCCCCAGCGAAGCCCAATACGTACCTACACCTGCTTCATGTGCAGCTAATAGGAAATTTTGTACGAAACAAGCAGCAGCCATAACATTCTCATCGCGTTCAAACGCAGTTGCGGCAGGCTTAGACAGAACTGCAAAAACAACAGGTGCGTTGCCAAAATCCGTCTTATGTTTTAATTTCGCTCTAGTATTGGGTCCGATGAAAAGAAGCTCCCAAGGTTCGGTCATACGATGATTAGGAGCGTAACTTGCAGCCTCCAGCCATGAATGTAACTCCTCTTCACCTATTGGAGTCTGTTTGAATTGTTTTATACTTCTACGGGTTTTAATGAGCTCAGTTATTTTCATCTTTTTCTTTACTCTCCTCTTTTTTAACATTTGATGTTGTATCTTCTGGAGCGATCTCATGAATCTGAAAGATTTGTTTAAACTCTTCAATGATCGCTTCCGTTGCTTTTAATTCACCGCTAACCACTTGTTTAATCGATTCAAGCTCAGGCTGATTTAACTGCCGCTGTAATGTAGCCCGGTTAACCATAAGCTTATCTAAAAAAGCGATGGCTCTGCCACGGCGAAAAGTTTGAGCACTTTTAGGATGTTGATCCATTTGTTCTGTCATCCCATGTTTCATAAAGCCTCGATCTCTGTGTTCTCCATGCTCCCTATGACCGCCACGTTTGCCGATATGTCCTTCACGCATTTTATTTCCTCCTTTTGCAGTAGTGTATACAATTGTATACGCGTTCTTCATGTATACAAATGTATACGATAGAATCCATTTCTGTCAAGATCCTTTTTCCATTTTGTAACATCATAATTGCTCATTTTATATCTGAAAAAACAATAAAAACCCGCATAAAGTGCGGGCTTAAAGAGAAAAATTATCAAATTCAACGGAGTGATTTATAGGGAAAAACTATTTTTCTTATACTCCTGAACGGATACTCCCATTACTTTTTTAAAACAGTTACTGAAGTAAAATGGATCTTTAATGCCTACCTTTTCAGCAATTTGATAAGCTTTCCAATCCGTTTCATTCAGAAGCTTCACCGCTTTTTCCATTCTGCACTTGAGAAGATAATCCGTAAAGCTAATCCCTATGTCCTGCTTAAAGATCCGGCTAAAGTAACTGGAATTCATGTGGAATTTATTCGATACATAGGATAAAGACATCTCCGGAATGTGCATCTCCTGTTGAATAAATTCTTTAACTTCATGGATAATATTATTGGTTTTTTTGCTACGTGCCCGGGTTACTTGAGAGGTTACCTTCTCTGTGAGTTCAAGTAATGTCTGTTGCATGTCTGGCAGGCTATCGAGCTCAAAAATCCTTTTATATGGCGAAATATCGAAAGAAAGATTATTATCTAGTATAACTCCCATTTCAGCGAGTGAATTGATTAATGTGGAGACAAATTGGGCGGAAACCAACCTAGCTCGTTCCACAGAAAAAGCCTTGGACTTCTCCAAATCCTGAAACATTTTCTCGATGGATTGCATAGCCTTGTCTAAGACACCAGCTTTTACAAAAAATAAAATTTCCTCAATTTCATTCGTCTTAACTTCCCAGGATCGGCCTCCGAAATGAATTTCATCATTAAAAAAATAGATGGCGTTACTGCCCTTTAACTTACCATATCTAACTGCCTCCAGCGCCTCTTTATAGGATTCTTTGATCCTATTGAAATCCGTACAGGTACTACCTACGCCAATGCAAGCTTTGCATTCAAGCTTTTCATGGAGCGATTGGGCAAGCCACTCTCCAATCTTCGTAAGATTCTGATTATCTTTTCTATTAAGAAGGACAATGCGTTGACTGTTATCAAAAAAAACTTCGATTCCCTCATACTCTTCAAGCGCATAATCAATAAACCTCTTACAACGCAAAGACTGCAGGATTCGTTGTTCCTCCCCTTCTTCTAAGGAAATTTGAAGTTCAATGAGCATGATTGAAAACAGGCTGTTCGCTGAGTCAGGAAAAAAGTAATGGAACCGGCTGTCCAGCTGATCGGGGTCCCAGAGGCCTGATAGCAAATCATTTAGAAATTTTTCTTTTAGTTGAACGGCGTTTTCTTTTAACTGTCGATTCAGTTCCTGATATTCGTTCCACCGCTCTGTCTCTTCCCGGATTTTCCCATGAAGATCTACCGCAACTCTTCGTACTTCCTCGGCTTGAAGCGGCTTCAAGATAAAATTTTGTACTCCAATGTCCAGGCTTCTCTTTGCATATTCGAATTCGGGATGTGCAGTGATGATCACAATTTTGACTAGCGGATACCTTTCTTTTATCAACCGGCTTAATTCCAGTCCATCCATAAAAGGCATACTGATATCTGTAAATACTACATCCGGTTTCATCGTTTCGATCAGATCTAACGCTTCGCTTCCATTCGAGGCCTCACCTACGAATCTGTAACCAACCGCTTGCCAATCTATAATAATGGGAACAATTTTTCTCGCATTAATTTCATCATCCACAATAATGGCTCTGAGCAGTTCAAGCTCCAAGACTATTCCCCTCCTCAAGCGGTAGTTCCAATTCAATCCGAGTTCCTTCTCCCGGTGCACTGACCAAACTACAATTCATGTCCGCCCCATAGTACAGCTTCAGACGCATCAAAGTACCGCGCAATCCAAAACTGGACTCATTTTGCCCATAGGGCTCAGCTTGCATTTCCCGACGTTTGTCTTCATTCATGCCCACACCATCGTCTTCCACGATTAACTTCAGTCGATTCCCCTGAATTCGGGCAAGGATGCGAATCTTACCACACTCCCCTAAAGGGCGAATACCATGATAAAGCGCATTTTCTACAAGCGGCTGAAGCGTCAATTTGGGTATCCGAACATACTCAGCTTCTTCCGGCACCTCAATTTCACTTGTGAAAATTTCTGGATAGCGAATATTTTGTATACTCAAATAACTTTTAGTGATCTCTACTTCTTCTCTTAACGTTACTACATCACTGCCCCTACTAAGACTCTGACGATAGAAGGCTGCAAGCTCAGAAATAATCTGGTACGCCTCATTATTATTTCCTGACAAAGTTAAATAGCCAGCTGATTCTAACGTGTTATATAAAAAATGTGGTTTAATTTGCTGCTGCAAAATATCCAATTCGAGTTTCCGAATCAATTTCTGTTCTTCTTTCTCCCGCTTCAGCGCTTGCTCAATGGTCATAATCATATTGTTATACCTATCTTTCAACTGGTTCAGTTCATCAGTTCTCGCCTCGTACCGAACCAAACTGAACTCTCCAATCTCCACTTTTTTCATGGATCGCAGCATATGTAAAATAGGTGTTGTAATGAATCTAGAAATCCAGACGGAACCTAAAAATATAGAAATGAAATTAAACAACATAATCATTAACAGCATTAGATTAAATTGACGATAGGGGCTTTCCCATTCCCCCAGAGGCTGAGCGCTAGTAAACTTCCAACCACGATCCATTGAAACCAGAGAAGAGATCAGATAATTATGATCTTTGATCTTTACGATTTTGCTACTGCCGAGCGGCACATCAAGCATAGAAGAGTTTGTATAAGTCAATAATTCAGGCCTTGTAAAATCAAGGAGTGTCTCATATCCAGTTTCGATCATTAAATCAGGTTTATTATCGTTGATCGAACGTTCATAGCTTTTTTTCAGCTCCTGAACGGTAATGTTCACGACTAATACTCCTATTTTCTTGGAAGTGTTCATGTCGTTTACGATGCGAATCAGAGAAATATATTGTGGATCCTGCTGGGGTTCCTTCGTCTCAAAATTGAAGATACCTCCGGCATTTTTCCTCCAAATTGCTTTTCCGTCCAAGGCGACCGCCTCGGAGTACCATTCCGCTGACTCGATCCCATCCGTTCTGATCGGTTTTGCAGACTGCAAATCAATCGCAAACTTACGTCCTGCATTATCGAATAGATAAACAGAAGAGATAGAGGGCTCTGCGAGCATAAAATCTGACAGAGCCACCTCTAGCTTGTAAGTTAAAATCCCGATGTCGTTACCCGCCAGATCACTGCCCAAAATTTCCTGAACTGTGTTGTTCGACACGATCATCTTGGAATAATTATTCGTGCTGTCAAGAAGTGATTCAATTCCGGAATTCATGGCGTTTAAGGTTTGAAGCGATACCTCACCTACCTTTTCCTCGGTGAATTTCTCATTGATTCGTTGGTACATAATACCGCTTGCAATCATGGAAACCACTAATAAGGCCAAGTAGTAAAAAACGATTTGTGATCGGATACGTGCAAACCTCATCGGTAACCTCCTGGCCGACAATTAAGCGAATACGGACCTTTATTTATAGCTACTTCAATACGATACTAGTATAGCATTTTTCGAAGGATTCCTATCCCATTGCTTTAGCCCTTAACTGCCCCGGCAATAATGCTTTTTTGGACTTGGTTACTTAGGAACAAGTAGATAATGATCATGGGTAGTGTAGCCACAACCATTCCAGCGAACATAGGTCCGAATTCTGTGGCATAGGCACTTTTAAACGAATTGATGGCGACGGTAATTGTTGCTAAGTCAGGATCATTAATGAACGTATTAGCAAACATCAGTTCGTTCCAAGCGGATAAAAAAGTAAAGATGGAAGTGGTTACGATAGCCGGCTTTACAAGCGGAAGCATAATACGGAAAAAAACCTGATAAATATTGCAGCCGTCTACAACGCTGGCTTCTTCCAACTCCCCTGGCAGCGCTCTAAAAAAACCAATCATGATAAAGATTGTAGTAGGAAGTGCACTAACGGTATAAGGAATGATTAAAGCCCACGGTGTATTCAGCAAACTTGTCATTTTTAACATCTGAAAGACAGGTAGCAGCGTAGCATGTACGGGGATCATCAATCCCAGCATAAAGAAAGTAAGCACCACATTATTAAGCTTCCACTTCATTCTTGCGACAGCAAAAGAAACCATTGCCGATAACAGAGCAGAAATAATGACAGTTACCGTTGTATACATAAGGCTGTTCAAAAAGTTACGTGCGATATTCGCCTTAAAAAGTGCGTAGTCGTAATTCGCCCACCGCCACTCATTAGGCAAGCCCATCACATTTGAGCCTGTAATTTCTATGTTTGTTTTAAAGGATGAAAATACAAGCCACACGAGCGGATACAATTGAATAACGGCGAAGATTAGAAACGCAAGCTGCAAAACAACCTTTGGCCAGCGGCGGTTATGTGTTGTTGTCATTAGCTCTCCTCCTTATCATCGTAGGTTCTGATCAGTTTTTGTAGAACTAAGTAGAAAAAGAGACATTCCACAACCATAAACACGGCCATCGCGCTGCCGTACCCATACATATTGCGATTAAAAATCGATGAATACATCAATGTACTTGGAACACTAGTTTCCGGTGTAGGGTAGCCATTGGTCATAATGAAGACTAAATCGAAAAACTTTAATGATCCCAAAACAGCAAATATGACGCATACCTTCAGGATCGGTGAGATAAGTGGAATGGTAATAGAGAAGGCGGTTCTTATACTTGATGCTCCGTCAATTTTTGCAGCCTCGTACAAATCTTCAGGTATCCCTTTGATGGCAGCGTACATTAGAAGCATATGGTAGCCGATATATTGCCAAACGATTGGAATCATAACACTTATTAGTGCTGTTCCGCTTTCCGTTAACCAATCATGTGTCCAGGAGGACAAGCCTAGTTGATTGAGTATCGTATTCAGCAAGCCATATTCAGGCTGATAGATTTTCAGAAACATAACCCCGATGACAGAGGAGGATACCAAGACTGGAATGAAATACAAAGTACGATACAGCTTTTCACCCCAGACCCCTCTGGCAAGAACCAGAGCGAGCACCAGAGCTATCGGAAGTTGCATGAAAACAGAAAGAACTGCCAGATACAACGTATTAAGTATCGAATGATTAAAATCCATGCCGTACGTATCTGTAAAAAATAAATCCTTATAAGAAGCTAAACCGATAAATTTAGCCGGTTGAATCCCATCCCAGTCCAGCAGACTGTAATACATGGACTGAAGGATCGGTAAAAAACCAACAAGAATGTATAAAATCAAAGCAGGAACAACAAATACGGCGATAGCCTTTTTGTTTCCGAATACTTGATGCATGCTTCACTCCACCTTTAAATCGATCAGGCGGCGAACAATTCTCGCCGCCTGACGCAGATTATTGTCCTTGATTGACCTTGCTCTGTAATTCTTTCGTGTAGTCTTCAGCTGTTGTTTTTCCGGCAACGAATTTCATCAGCGAGCCGAACATAGATTCAGTGTCATTACCATTCAGCATTTGATCCCACCAGTAGGAGAAACCTGTTGCTGAAGAAGACAATTCACCAATTTGCAGAGCCAGTGGATTCATTTGAGAAGTGTCACCTACATCAACTTTCCATGCTGAGGAGCCTGAACCAGCCAGAAATACTTCTTTAGACATGGTCTCAATAAAGAACTTGTATACTTCCCATATTCTTTCCTTGTTTTTCAGATCGGCATTGAGCACGAATGTTTCACCCGAACCTCCGAACCACTCGTCAGCATTTCCTTTCCCCCCTGGAATGGTTGGAAATTTAATCGGTA
Organism: Paenibacillus sp. FSL F4-0097; assembly: GCF_038593125.1. NCBI lineage: Bacteria > Bacillati > Bacillota > Bacilli > Caryophanales > Paenibacillaceae > Paenibacillus > Paenibacillus sp. FSL F4-0097. Next base: position 3,329,216 of record NZ_CP151965.1, on the reverse strand, counting down.
CCACTTTACCTTTGACCAAAGAGTTATCATCTTCAATCTGTCCGTTGACCCAAGCACCCATGAACATCATAGCTGCTTTGCCTGATAGGAACATATTTGTCGCGTCATCATAAGAAGTTCCAACAAAATGTTTGCCGAAGGAGTCCGCATCAATCAATTGTTTGTATTTCGCAGCAGCTTCTGTGAATTCAGGTGTGTCGAATGATCCTGTTTTCGTTAAAGCGGCATTTACAGCATCCACGCCTGCCATCCGGATGGCTAGAATCGCGTTCCATTGCATGGCTGGCCATCTGTCTTTAGCCCCAAGTGCAATCGGCTGAATACCTTTTGCTTTTAGTGCTTCAATCGCAGCAACAAGCTCATCCCATGTTTCCGGAATTTTTGCTCCTGCTTGCTCAAATAGTTCTTTATTAACGTACATTTGAGCAGTAGCTATATTGATCGGCAGACCGTAAAGCTTGCTATCGAAGACGAAATTGTCTGTCGTACCTGGTACGATTTGGTCCAGCGTTCCATCTTTTGCGAGATCATCAATGGACAGAATCCGGTTCCCCGCTATAAATGGCTCAGAGAATCCGCCACCCCAGGTGTAAAAAATGTCGGGCAGTTCATTGGCTGCTGAAGCCGCTTTCACTTTTGTTTTATAAGATTCGCCCCCAACACCTACATGCTCGATTTCTACATTAGGGAATTTAGCCTTGGTTGCCTCAAGTGCTTTATAAAAACCAACAAACCCGCCATCTTTAGAATTTGGATCCGCGAATTGAGACCACATGGTAATCTTGAGCTTCTCTTCCGCCGCAGTTGTTTTTCCCGTATTGCCTGCGTTTGCATTAGCCTCGGAATTCACGTTATTCCCGTTGTTCCCACCACAAGCAGTGATAAGCATGGACATAGCCATCAACACTGTTAGAGTTAGGTTCATCCTTTTTTTGTTGACTTTTTTCATTCTTTTTCGCCCCCCATTTTTATATTGCTTACAGGACTAATTATATAAATCAATTTATCAAGTGAACATGAAAGCGTTTTACTTTATGATGTATTCTCTTTACATTAGACATTTTTCTTTATTAACTACACATAAAGAAGACCTCTGATTTCTTCAGAAGTCTTCTTTTTTCATTCATATCAAAACCTAGGGCATGAACACCTCTATATAGCTGAGTGGCTTAGGTTCTATCTTCTCTATTATCAGAAGTTATCTCATGAATCTGAAACATATGAATGAACTCATCGATGATCGCTTCTGTAGCTTTTAGTTCACCACTAATGACTTGTTTTGCCGATTCAATCTCTGACTCTTTTAGCTGCTGCTGCAACGCCGAACGATTAATCATTAGCTTGTCCAAAAATGCGATAGCCCTAGCACGACGAAAGGTCTGAGCGCTTTTGTGAGGATGCTCCGAACCCACCTTGACTCCATTTATATTCATTTCTCCATGCTCTCCGTATTCTCGATGCTCGTTATAACCATGCTTATCTATGTGTCCTTCGCGCATGTTATTTCCTCCTCTAACTCCGATTACAAATGTATGGCCCATTAATAAGACCGGGCAAGACGGAAGCCAAGATCATCTACGCTAAATGTTGGATGACTACGACGGCGGCATGTGGCTCCACATCCTCTGTCCTCTTCTGCCCAGCTGCCTCCCCGAAAAATTCGATAGGAGCCATACACTTGTTCATCATATAAATCCCAGCACCATTCCCATACATTTCCTAACATATCATAAAGTCCCCAAGCATTGGGTTCCTTTTGTCCTATTTCGTGGAGTTCGCCACCTGAATTTTCATTATACCAAGCAATTTTATCCAGTTCTCCATATTGATAACCGGAAGTTCCTGCTTTACATGCATATTGCCACTCTGCTTCTGTTGAAAGTCGATATCCGTTTGATTCCTTATCCCAAGTAATGAGTTTACCATCTTCACCTATAGTATAAGCTTCTATAAATCCAGCTTTCTGGGAAAGCAGATTGCAAAAAGAGATGGCTTCAAACCATGAAATATTCACAACCGGTTTTAGATCTCCATGAGATGAGTTATTAATTATAGCATTGTATAGATCCACAGTTACAGGATAAGGTGCAAGAAGAAACGGTTTGATTTCTGCTTTCCATCTACGCTTTATCCGATCGTCTCTTAATTCTATTTCTCCCCCTGGAATTGCAACCATAGGATAGTCCAAATAGCTCTCAATTTCGATTGACACTCTAGCTGCCTCCTATCTATTATTTTAATCATGTATTGACGGGTATACAGAATAGAACTATAATCTATACAATTCCTAGAAACATACTATGAATTATAAAAAATAAGAAACATTAAATCATCCTTAGTTTGTCCACAAGAAGGAGTGTAAACACATGCCAAATGTTCAAACTTTCAAAGCAACTGCTCATTTGCAAGACGGCGTTAGGGTCGTTACTAATGTAAGACAATTCGAGCTGGTCATCGACGAACCGACAAGTCTAGGGGGTACGGATACAGGAATGAATCCTGTTGAAGCTTTGCTCGCTTCTTTGGGTGCCTGCCAATCCATTGTAGCTCGGGTCTACGCCTCTAAATTTGAGGTGGAGCTAGAAGATTTCAGAGTAGATGTGGAAGGTGACATGGATCTCGACGGATTCTTCAACCGCTCTGAAGTACGTCCTGGCTATTCCGATATTCGGTATACATTCTACATAAAGACTCCATCCCCTGCTGAGAAGGTCGAACAGTTCGTACAATTTCTGGAGAGCAAATGCCCTGTAGGTGACACCATTGCTGCTCCGGTTAATCTCAAGCTACATCGTATTGTGATTGAAAATTAACCGTTTTATAATGCAAAGAGAGCTGCAAAGTTGCGTAAAAGCGACTAAGCAGCTCTTTTTCATGACCTGTTCTCCGACTTCATATAATGTTAAAAATGATGCCTTCGGAGGAACCCAAAAAATGACGGATATACTAAGAAAAGTAGATAAAGAAATCGAACGTTTGACAACGTTCTTGCTACAACAGCAGAAGGATGACGGCTCATGGCATTTTTGTTTTGAGAACGGGATTGTGATCGATGCTTATATGATCATTCTCTTTAGGGTGTTGAACCGACAGAATGAAACCCTCATTCGGCAGCTACATGAACGCATTCTTGACGCACAACAGCGAGAGGGTTTCTGGCAGTTATATAAGGACGAAGAAGCTGGGAACTTATCCACATCGGTCGAAGCTTATTATGCCCTGCTCTACTCTGGGTACAGTAAGATAACAGACGAGCCAATACTGCGGGCTAAGCGTTATATACTGTCTAAAGGTGGATTAGGCAAAGTCACAAGTATCTTAACTAGAGTCATTCTCGCCGCAACGGGTCAAAGCAAGTGGCCTTTAGCAATTTCTTCGATTCCACTGGAGGTGCTTTTGTTTCCGTCTTACTTCCCTATTAACTATTTCGAATTCTCTGGCTACTCTAGGGTACACCTCACTCCTATGCTCATTATGGCCGATCGGCGATTTTCGATCACTACAGCCCATGCTCCTGATCTGTCAGATCTTATGGAGACACGGTTGGATGCAGATGAATCGCCTACTCGTGGATATCAGGAGCTGCAGGATGTTATTCAAATGGGTTTGAGCAGATTACTCGGGAGTCCACACTACATACATGAAGCTGCCAAAAACAAAGCAGAGCAATATATGCTCCAGCGAATCGAATCCGACGGTACCTTTTACAGCTATGCCAGCAGTACAATTCTTATGGTTTTTGCCCTGCTTGCTCTCGATTATGATCGGCAGCATCCAATAATTACAAAGGCCATTCAAGGTCTCACCGCGCTGCAATGCCAATCAGATCATAAAACTACAATTCAAAACTCTCCATCTACAATATGGGATACAGCGTTAATCTCCTATGCTTTACAAGAGGCTCAAATTCCGGTTGATCACAAAGGAATAAAACACGCTGCAGCTTATCTTCTGGATAAACAGCATCATCAAACTGCTGATTGGAGCATCCATAATCCGGATACAGTTCCCGGTGGATGGGGATTCTCTGAGTCTAATACAATCAATCCGGACGTAGATGATACAACGGCAGCCTTGCGAGCCATCCGAAGCTTATCAACAATTCACCCTTCATATCTGGAATCATGGAATCGTGGACTGAATTGGGTCCTATCGATGCAAAATAACGACGGTGGCTGGCCGGCATTCGAAAAAAACACCAATAAAGAAATGCTCACATGGCTCGCAATCGATGGTGCTAAATCTGCAGCTATTGATCCTTCGGAAGCAGATCTTACCGGACGAACTTTGGAGTTTCTCGGAAACTTCGCTGGTTTAAATACACAACACGAGTTCATTAAACGGGGTACGAAATGGCTGATTCAACATCAGGAGAAGGATGGTTCGTGGTATGGAAGATGGGGTGTTTGTTATATTTATGGCACTTGGGCATCATTAACAGGCCTGCAGGCTGTTGGGCTCCCTATAAATCATGATACGTTGCAAAAAGGAGTGAAGTGGCTCCTAAGCATTCAGAACTCGGACGGCGGCTGGGGGGAGTCTTGTCACAGTGATCGGCTTCTACAATATGTTCCTTTAGGAGAAAGCACACCTTCTCAAACCGCCTGGGCACTTGATGCACTCATCGCTGTTCAGCCGGAGCCAACAGTAGCGGTGGAAAAAGGGATTCAAAGACTAATCACGTCTATTCATGAAGAGGATTGGAAAACTTCTTATCCAACTGGCGCTGGACTCCCCGGTAATTTCTATTCCAATTATCATAGTTACCGCTATATCTGGCCACTACTCACATTGAGTCATTACAGAAAAAAATACGGTCAAGGATAATACTCGGTAATACTCGGTAATAACTAGCGTTGTCCTGCTCCACTTCTTAACTGTCTCGAAAAAGCTTGGATCGCCAGAGCAGCAATCGTCCGTTACTGGAGAATCTCGTTGCTCTGATGTTATGAATCGAGAGATGAATGCTTTTGTCCGTTGCACCTACCTAAATCACCCAGTCTTGATCAAGCTTAGAGCTTTTCGGACTCAGAAGACGCTATTTGCGTAGGCTTTTGAGTTAGATTAAGGACTCCAGTGCAACTATTCCTTAAAAAGAGAGTCATTTCGGGTGTTTTTCATAGTAATAACTGCGATAGTGTCCGTTAAAATTCCAATTGTAAGCTAAATCTGCTCTTAAGGTCAGCTGAGTCCGATAGCAAATACGTGTGCGCAAAATGTTACCTATCAAGCCAACTTGCCATTTGGATCAGCCCTATAGGAATTACTTAAATTACTTATGAGCTAGCTCCATTTTTGCATTTGAGTCAATCGAGGATAGTTAGCATAAAGCTAATTAGAATCAGGCAGCGATCTCCGATAATCAAGGATCGCTGCCTGATATTTTGGATCACTGGCGGTTTGACTCAGCAAATTATGACTGTAACTTCTGATATCCCCACTCCGTATATTTGTAGCGCAAGATTTTAACGGAAGCTATTAAGTAACTGCATTTTATACACTTAATCCGTATTGCTAGGGAAAAACTCCGACTTTAACTGCATTCTATACAATTAAAATCAAGAGAAATCACCTAGAAGCCTTAATCTCATGAGAATAGATGTAAGAAATACAGCTATTTTCAATGCGCAACTGCTTTGAACGATTATAGCTGTACAAAATACAGTTAAACACATTGCTGCTTCCCATTTCCTTCATCCGCCTCCATACTGGCACACAGAGGGTTGCATCATTGCTCGATTTACTTTTTGGAGCACGGTACCGAAAGATCACCATTCAAGAAACAGGCGTAATCGTTGGTGGTTTCGGTGCTCTTTCCCAAGCACGGGTTACCTGCAATGTTGCTGCATAGGTGATTAACGAAACGAGCAACGCTCCGAACAGTTCAATGATCTGCCCCAGGTCCAATCGTTCCAGAATTCCGTGAGCCGCCAGCCCGCTAAGCGCCATGACAATTCCTCCTGCTCCCACCTTAAATACAATACGAAAGTCAAAATAAAATCCGATCGTTCCTGCCACAGATAAAAAATTCAACAGTGTCAGCAGCAAGAGTCCCAGTCCGAATCCCATGGCCACCCCTTCGATTCCAATATTAGAACCAAGAACAAAGATCGCAATCACTTCGAAAATATTCGTAAGAATATGGTTCCACATAACGGTTGATGCTTTCCCCAAACCAAGCAAAATTGCTTGCAGTGGCGCTCCAAAATAATAAAGAAAAAATAAGGGTGCAATTAACCTTAGCAGCTCGCCCGCTTCTGGCGAATGGTAGATCATAGTCGTTAAGGGTACAGCCCATAGGTACAGGATGATTGTACATGGAAAACCTACTATAAGCGCGGATCGCATAGCCATATCCATCCGATTATGCATAAGCTTGCTATTGTTGCTCACACTTGCTTCGCTGATCGCCGGAATTAATGCAGTCGACAGCGATTGTGTGAAGAAGCTGGGGAGAAACAACATGGGAAGAGCATAACCCGCCAGAAGTCCGAATTGCTTGGTTGCCATCTCAACACCTACACCAAACAGTACTAGACTTTTCGTAATCAGCAGTGGTAGAAAGGCATGATAGAGCGAATGAATAAAACCGCTGCCTGTCATCGGTAAGCCGATGCGCAGCAAATCTCTTAACGTACTATCTCCTTTAAGTGAAATTCTTGACGGTGGTGGTGGAGAGGTTTTGATCTTACCTCGATTAGCCCATTTGAAAACTGCAAACAAGTAGAGCAAACCAAAACCTTCTCCAACAACGGAGGCAGCCATTGCGCCAGCAGCTGCATAAGCAATACCGTAGGGCAGCAAAACGTTGACAACACCGATAATAACAATGATTTGCGCCAGATTCTCAATAATATCGGAAAAGGCAAGTGGGTTCATGTTCTGTTTTCCACGAAAATAACCTTTCAGTACAGCAGACATCGCAATAATTGGAATGATCGGCGTAATAGCAACCATAGCATAATACGCCCGCTGATCGGCCAAAAAAATCGATGCGATCCATTTGGAGCCAAATAGAGCCACTAAAGTTAATATAATACTCAACGTACCCGTAATGCTTAAGGATACAGTGAGAATACGCTTTACTCGCGCTTCATCCTGCTTAACCTCAGCTTCCGATACAAGCTTTGAAATCGCAACAGGAAGCCCCAGCTCTGTCAGCGTAATAAATAAAGGAAGCAGTGGATGAGCAATCATAAGCAGCCCTACTCCCTCTGCTCCCAAAAAACGTGCCAGCAAGACTCCGTTCAAAAAACCAAGCCCTTTTGTGAAAAATGACGACACGGTTAATATGAACGTGCCACGAATAAAACTTTGTTTACGCATCCCCATTTATACGCATCTCCACCTATGGTTTGTCCTGTCCTTCTTTCTAACTTATTCGAACAAACACAAGTACATGCAGACAAGTATTTGTAAAGTATTTAATCAGCAATAAGCCGCCACATCTTGATTGGTATACCAGGCAATTTCCCTCACTTTCATTATCTTCTGTAGCAAAAACATTTTTCATAGACCAGAGATACTCCTCTGTATCGCTCATTAGTACTGTTTTTGTATAAATTTCATCCTCCGCAATAAAAGATATATTAAGAAATAAATAGATAATTTACCAATGGCATGTTATCATTTTGAATGCGATTTCAATAGCTTTGTTATAACGGTTTTTTTACTCTTCATCGTGAATGTCTTTTTGCAAAATCTTTGATATGATAAAAAAGAATAGAAAAGGCTTTACGGAAATCATTCACATCGATAATAACCACTTCTAAATTTTTCAAAGATAAAGGAGAACTTCATTCATGAGTCAGAAAACAAGATTAAATAATGACTGGTTATTCAGCAAACAGCCGCTTAAGTCTACTTTAGAATCGGTGATAGCAGCTGATTCGGAGTGGATCGACGTAACCTTACCCCATGACTGGCTAATTTTTGATACACATAATCTATATGAAAGCGGAGAAGGCTGGTACCGTAAAAGCATAGTTATAGATGAGCACGTGCCAAATAGCCGTGTGTCGCTTCGTTTTGAAGGCGTATACATGGACTCCACTCTCTATGTGAACGGCCATATCGCAGGCGTCTGGAAAAATGGATACTCCACTTTTGAATTAGATATCACGCCATACATTATTGAAGGTATCAACGAAATCTATGTTCAAGTGGTTCATGAGTCTCCTAACTCACGCTGGTATTCCGGTGCGGGCATCTATCGGAGTGTATGGCTGAAGACGTATCCAGGGACACAGATTGTGCCTGATGGTATTTATATCTCTACTCTCAAAAAAGAGGATGCCTGGAATGTTGAGGTAGATACCGAAGTATTGTGCAATGATCTATTGCAAAGCGCAAAGCACTACATAATTCGTCACAGTATACTAGATGCTTCAGGAACTTGTATCTCTCATGTAGAAAATGAAATCCCAGTACAAGTCGGGTCTGCTGTATCCAGCTCTGCCCTCTTATCCATCAATAATCCAATGCTCTGGGATATTAACCAGCCTTACTGTTATAACCTAAAAACGGAGCTGTTAGAGAACGAACAAGTGATCGAGGAAGAAGTCCAAACCTTCGGATTCCGTACGATGGAGTTTGACAGCCAACAAGGTTTCTTTTTGAATGGCCGAAAGGTGAAGATTCATGGCGTATGCCAACATCATGATTTGGGATGTTTGGGGGCTGCGGTGAATAAGGTAGCTCTAAAAAGACAGATTATCCTCCTGCAGGAGATGGGCGTAAACGCTATTCGTACGGCCCACAATATGCCAGCCGTTGAATTGATGGAACTAGCCGATGAGATGGGCGTGCTCATAGTTTCCGAAGCATTCGATATGTGGGAACGCAGTAAAACTCCTTTTGACTACGCCAGATTTTATCCGGATTGGTGGAAACAAGATATTACCAGTTGGGTACGCCGGGATAGAAATCGCCCCTCCATGCTCATGTGGAGTATCGGAAATGAAATATACGACACCCATGCCGATGAACGCGGCCAAGAGTTAACCATAGAATTACGAGATCTGGTGCAGGTTCATGACCCTAAAGGAAATGCAGTGGTTACTATCGGTTCCAACTATATGCCTTGGGAGAATGCACAGAAATGCGCAGATCTAGTGAAGTTCGCAGGGTATAACTATGCCGAAAAATACTATGATCAGCATCATGAGGAACATCCAGACTGGATTATTTATGGCAGTGAAACATCGTCTACTGTACAGAGCAGAGGCATCTATCACTTCCCTTTTGCTCAGTCTGTATTGTCTGACGATGATGAACAATGCTCAGCTTTAGGAAATAGCTCCACTAGCTGGGGTGCCAAGAACACAGAAGCTTGCATCATTGCAGATCGTGATGCGACCTACTCACCGGGACAATTTATTTGGACTGGATTTGACTATATCGGGGAGCCGACCCCGTACTTCACTAAAAACTCGTATTTCGGTCAACTGGATACCGCGGGATTCAAAAAGGATTCCTATTATATTTATCAAGCAGAATGGACGGATTACAAGGTCGCCCCGATGATTCATATTTTTCCATACTGGGATTTCTCTGAAGGGCAGCTTATTGATGTGCGAGTATGCTCCAACGCACCACAAATCGAATTGTTCTTTAATGATCAATCCATGGGCACGGTTAACATTGACCATAAACATGGTAAAAAGCTGCTTGGGGAATGGCAGCTCCCATTTAGCGAAGGTACTCTACGAGCAGTCGCTTATGATGAACACGGAGTACAGATCGCTGAAGATACGGTAACTTCTTTCGGAGATTCAACTACTGTGGTCATGAAGCCTGATAAAACTCAGATCACTGCTGACGGATCGGACTTGGTATTTGTTGAGATCTCGACCCTCGATCTAGAAGGACGTCCCGTGGAGAACGCCAATAATCGTATCCAAATCTCTGTAGAAGGACCGGGGCGTCTTGTTGGTTTGGATAATGGTGACAGCACTGACTACGATTCATATAAAGGAACAAGTCGCCGGATGTTCAGTGGAAAATTGCTTGCAGTCATTGCCTCTTCATTGGAGCCAGGTAAAATCGTTGTACGTGCATCTTCCCAAGGCTTACAGTCCGCTGAGCTTACACTGACTGCCGAAGCACGAGAGCTAGATCATTCTAAGGACGAAGAGCTTGTACTTTATCAGCATTCGTCACAATCACTATCGGATGTGAGCGAGTTATCCCAAGACTATTTATCAGATGAAATTCCCGTTCGCAAGCTGGAAATCATATGCCCACAAGGAAATCAACTAACGAAGGACACCCGAGCACTTCCGGTTCGTGTGCAAATTCATCCAGAGAACGCAACCTATCAGGAAATTGAATGGCGAGTTACGAATGCTGCCGGCATTGACGCCAATATAGCCGTTCTTGAGGCAAATGGGCATGAAGCAGTAATATCGGCTTTGGGAGACGGAGACGTCTATGTACGGTGTGCAACGAAAAACGGTGCAGATCAAGTGCGCCTGTACTCGCTTATGGAATTCCATATTCGAGATATGGGAGCTGCCTTTTTGAATCCTTATGAGTTTGTTTCCGCTGGTTATCATAGCAATACGAGCCGGAACTTAACAAATGGGAATGAACGCGGAGTGGCTACTGCAAGAGAAGGTGAAAGCTGGATCTGTTTCGACAACATCGATTTCGGTGATTATGGAGCTACTGAACTTACCCTTCCTATCTTCGCGCTAGATAACGATAAATATACGATTGATATATGGAAAGGTACTCCGGATGCTCCAAACGCAGCTCTGCTGACACAGGTAACCTATCAAAAACCTTCTATATGGAATGTATATCAAGAGGAAACCTACTCATTACCTGAGCGAATAAAAGGTGTCACCACCCTTTGTATTGTTCTTCATAAAAAGATTCATCTCAAGGGCTTTCAGTTTAACAAACCTTTAAAAGCGTACGAACAACTTAACGTTCTGGAATACAATCAGATTTATGGGGATTCCTTTACACTGGCAGATGGACAAATCAAAAATATTGGTAACAACGTCTCTCTCATCTTTAAAGATATGGACTTCGGTGAGACTGGAAGCACTAAACTAACCTTATGCGGGCATTCGCCTATCGATAAAAATACTCTGCATATTCTATTTAGCGGACCAGAGGGTGAAAAGAGACAGCTTGTGGAGTTTACACAGTCAAGTGATTATTGCGAAAGAGAATTTGTGTTGGAGCGAGTAACCGGTCCACAAACCGTCACCTTTATATTTCTACCGGGGAGCCAGTTTGACTTTAAGTGGTTCCAGTTCCAAGCAGAATAAGGTAGTTTCAACTTTAAACTAATCGCTTAGCAAAAGGAAAACCCTGCGCATTAGCACAGGGTTTTTCCTTAACTTATATTTAGAGCTACTTAGTCGACTTTATTAAATTCGATCCAGTCGATCTGTAAACCTGGTTTAATGAACTCCAGTTTCATTTCATAAAGACCTGCTTCGAGTTCTACTTTCACAAGCTTTTGTCTAATCCATTGACCTTCTGTACCATTGGTTTGAATGGTTGTCATCAATTGACCATTCAAATTAACATTGCATGCACTTTGAGCCAGCTCAGGCTCTGTTGACATGATATGCACGAGGATCCGATATTGACCAGCTTGGCCAACTTCAAAGAAAGTCGATCCTTCAACGGCTGGCTTAACCTGTGGATTTTGAGATAAGGATTGTACTTGTTCTGCAGTAAGTGAAGGATTAGCCTTAAAGAACTCAACCGTTTCAACAATTTGCTGTTTTCTCGAGAATACTGGAGCATGTATGATGAACTCACAAATATTCATTGCAGAACGTTGTAGCTCTCCTCTAGTCAAAGATCCATTTTCCAAGGATTCAATGGTGTTGTCATTCCATCCATTAATTTCGGCGCCATAGTTAGCTACAACCATGTACAGGTCATTTTGTGCACGGACCATCCAATTTGTAAATTTCCGGTCTGCAGCTCCACCATTAACGACATCATTCATGATGGCCCACCAGTCTGTCATGACAATACCTTTGAAGCCCCATTCTCCGCGGAGAATTGTAGTGTTCAAATCGTAATTTGAAGCGGCCCAATGTCCATTAACAGGGTTATAAGAGGTCATAATTGAATTTGCCCCACCCTGCTTCACAGCAATTTCGAAACCTTTCAAATAAATCTCGCGAAGCGCACGTTCCGACACAACAGCGTCAACCTTACTGCGATGTTTCTCCTGATTATTGCAGGCAAAATGCTTCAGTGTGGCATTAGAGCCACCTTTCATAATCCCACGTGTACATGCAGCGGCAAACACCCCAGAGATCAAAGGATCTTCAGAAAAATATTCAAAGTTGCGGCCATTAAGCGGGCTGCGACGAATATTCAGACCTGGTCCAAGCAAGGTGTCTATGTTGTTTCTTACCAACTCTTGTCCTTCTAACACATACAGCTCTTCGACTAATTCGGCATTCCAAGTAGCTGCAAGAAGCGTTCCGATCGCAACCTGAGTCGCTTTTGCTCCACTATCCATACGAATTCCTGAAGGACCATCTGCCGTACATGCAACAGGGATTCCTAAGTTATATAGACTATCACTTACTCCTCCAAATGCAGAAGCTGTACCCGGTGTAACTAAAGGACTGCTCATGCCTTCACCCCGGACAATGGCAGCCAAGTCATCGTCACTAAGCTGGGCAATAAAAGCTTCCATACTAACTTTTTGTTCAAATACATCTCTTAATTTATGCCCTTGATTGCCTGTCTGGGAGATCGTTGTTGGTAGATTGCTCTCGATCCGTTCTGCTAACGAAATCTTGCGTGTTGGAACCTCTACATACAGAAGTTCATACGAACCGTCTGCATTTTGAACGCCAGGTTGCATTCTTGTAAAGCTTTGCGTTGGTGCAAGAGCTTCTTGTAACTGTTCCACAACTTGAAGAGTTTCCACGACATAGCCGCTATTCCCTTCAACCTTGACTTCCTCCACTTTTTTAACACTCGTTCCCGCAAACACGCGGTACGTGCCTTCTTCTAGCACATAAGCAGAAGCATGCCCTGTCACACCAGCGTCATCATAGGAAGCCATAGAATGAACAGGAAAACTCACAGTAAGACGTTGAGCTTCGCCTGGCTGAAGGACTTTTGTTTTTGCGAATGCTGCCAAAGCTTTAGCAGGCTGTCCCAATTTTCCTTGTGGAGCTTCATAATAGACCTGAACGACCTCTTTTCCAGCAAAGGTAGTTCCTATATTGGTTACGGTTACGCCGACTTCAACATTTAGTTCGCCAGCTTTGTTAATAAGTTTTGCTTCTTCTGGCTCGAGCTTAAACTTGGTATACGATATTCCATAACCAAACTCATATTGAACCTTTTCTGGGCAAAATGTCTCGAAATAGCGATAACCAACATAGATATCTTCCTGATAAAGGTTTGTAAATTCATTGCCGTAGTTATGTGTTGACGGGTAATCGTTGATGGAATATGCGATCGTGTCTGTTAATTTACCGCTTGGAGTCACTTCTCCGGCCAGCACGTCCGCAATTGCATTACCACCTTCCATTCCCCCCTGCCAAGAGTAGATGACAGACGAAATCGGATTTTTATAGCTTTCATCGTTCAGCCAGCTCATATCAATAATATTAGAGACGTTCAGTACAACAATCGTTTGCTCAAAATATGTAGTTACCTGCTTCAGCATCGCCTTTTCATCAGCTGTTAGTTGGTAGCTCCCTGAACCATCGACATTATCCTGATCTTCTCCTGCTGTACGTCCGATTACAATGATTGCTTTGTTCGATTTTCTTCTAGCCTCTGCTACCAATTCGTCGGATAAAAGCATTTCCTTCTGGTTCCATGGCTCTGCAGCCCAAACGCCGCCACCATTATCAAATGGATTTTGCGCAATCCACTTCTCATATACTGCTGCCAAATCTTCGTTGACCGTAAGGTTCTTTTTACTGCGAAGACCGCCTAGCAGGTTGGTCGTATAAGTAACATGAACACTACCGCCCGAACCAGTACCACTGCGATAATAATTCACTTGAGTTCTGCCAAAAACAGCAACATTATCACCTTTACCAAGCGGAAGCACCTGATGATCATTTTTCAACAGTACCGCACCTTCTGCTGCTACCGTTCGGCTAAATTCTGCAAAACCTTCTAATGGAATTCCCACACTCTGTGTACTCAACTTGTTTCCTCCTGTTGTTCAATTCTATAGGTTGTTTCTTTAGGCATCAATTACATATCATAAAGTTTAACTATACCATTATAGTACATTGGATAACTGTAATATATATAATAATTATCTTTATTAATATAATAATATTGGTCTGTTAGAGTTGGAAATTTTCAATCGATGTTAAAAATATCAGCTAAGTTCAATGATCTTCGTGGCAACATTATGGCAAAATTCGCGATCATGCTCCACAAAAACGAGTGTTGGTGTATATTCAAGCAATAGCTCTTCAATTTGCATACGTGAAATAACATCAATAAAATTAAGCGGTTCATCCCAAATATACAAATGAGCTTTTTCACTAAGACTTTTGGCGATCAGGACTTTTTTCTTTTGGCCGCCACTGTATGTGGAAATATCCTTATCAAATTGAATTCTGGAGAAATCAAGCTTTCGCAGAATAGATTTAAAAAGACTTTCATCTATCCCATTCTCTCTAGCATAATCTGTTAAATCGCCCCGTAGATCAGAAGTGTCTTGCGATACGTAGGAAATGATAAGCTGGCTATCCTTAGTGAAGGTGCCGGTATAATCTATATCCTCGCCGCAGATCAATTTGATGATACTTGATTTCCCGGAACCATTTTTACCCGAGAGTGTTATTCTCTCCCCCTGCTCAATGGTAAAGCTTACTTCTGAACATACCCTTTTCTCTCCGTAAAAAACCGAAACATTGTCCAGCTCCGCAAGATGACGTTTATGATAAGCAAGCTGCGTAATCTCTAAGTTCTCAGAATTTTCAATATTTTTAAGAAGCTTAGACTTTTCGTTGATGGCAGATTGCTGTCTTTGCTCGATGGCTTTAGAGCGTTTCATCATTTTAGCGGCCTTGTGCCCAACATAACCTTTATCTAACTTAGATCCAGAATTTCTAGTTCCGTTTTTAGTTTTTTCCACCTCATGTGACCAGTTACCTGTCCGTTTAGATGATGCTGACAAGCGTTTGATATCTCTTCTAAGTTTTTCGTCTTCTGCTAACTCAAAGTTATCTTGTCTGACTTTATTCTCCCACCAGCTAGAAAAATTGCCCTTTTGAATCTCTATATTAGTTTTATTAATCGATAAGATGTGATCCACACAATTATCTAGAAAGGATCTGTCGTGAGAGACCAGAATATATCCACTTTTTGAATTGAGGTAATCACTGACAAGCTTTCTTGCCGTCATATCCAAATGATTTGTAGGTTCATCAATCAACAGGAAGCTATTTTCCTTAATGAATAATGTGGCTAACAGCACTTTCGTCTGCTCTCCGTTAGACAATGAATCAAAGGGACGATATAACACATCCTCAGAAACCTTTAGCAAAGAAAGCTCACGCATTAACTTCCAATGAATATAATCCGGAAAAATCTCGCTGATCACATCTATGGTGTTAAGCTCCTTGTTATTCACCTGAAAAGGGAAATATTCAAAGCTGACATGAGCAGAAATATTACCGCTGTATTCATGCTTTCCAAGCAATAAGCTAAGAAATGTAGTCTTTCCTCGACCATTTCTCCCTGTGAAACCTAATTTCCAATCGGTATCGATTTGAAAGTTTACGTTCTCAAATATGTTATCGTAGCTGCCTTCATAGGCAAAGGTTAGATTTGTGACATTTATTAATGACATAAAATAATCCTCCTGTATTTTAAAAAATAAAAGCCACAAGAAAGTTACTTTCTTGTGACTCAAATAAATACAGCAAATCCAGCCCCAAATGGAGTTAGATATGGATATATTTTCGAGTGAAAAGAAGTAGTAACTTTCTTGCATACAAAGAATAAAACAAACGAAATAAACCATTGTTGTTGTTTTATTCATCATAGGACGCAAGAATAATTACTACACTATACTTTTCAACTCCGATCATTAATTTGTAATTATGTTATCATGCATACTTATTATTTTCAACTTCCTACCCATAATTCGTTAAAAAAGTTCAAATTCTTCTTCTGTAAGATCCATATTTACACTCATAGCTGTCCGACTCCCGTCAGCCGCGGCAAACACTAGCTGAGAAGGCATAAAATAAGAAACATCTCCAGCCGAATATAATCCTGGAATCGAGGTTCTCCCCGCACCATCTGTGCTAAACCCACCAGAATCATTCCGCTCTACAGCCAAATGATCTACGATTGATGCCATTTGGATCAAATTCGGAGCAATAAACCCTCCCGTTCTTATGATCTCAGTATCATCCGCAAAACGAACCGCCTGAAGTTGCCCGTCATGACCCATAAAAGAGGAAACTAATGATTCTTTGACTACAACCCCCTTGGCCTCAAGACTTTTTTTCTGTTCATCTGAAAGGAATGTCTGGCCGTTCGTGCAGATAACCAAATCTTTACTCCAATTGAGCAGCATTTTTGCCATATGAAAAACATGTGGATTTTCGGAAACAACGACAAGGGGTTGATCTCGTAATTCCCAGCCGTCACAATACGGGCAATTAAACAGACTTTTTCCGTATAATGGACGTAGGCCCTCTATCTCAGGAAGGACCTCCTTTAACCCAGTCGCCAAAATCAATCTGCGAGCTTCAATGTGACGACCAAACGAATCAAGTACTGCAAATCCAGAATCATTTTTGTTAATCGAAATAATCTCAGTCTGGATATGCTCAACTGACGGATAACGTAGTACCTCCTCATACGCAATACGACGAAACTCGGCTGGTGTAACCCCGTCTCTTGTAATAAAACCATGTGACGCATGGGTAACAGCATTTCTTGGCTGATTATTATCAATTAAAGCTACTTTTCGTCTTGCCCTACCAAGAACAAGGGCTGCGTTCAAGCCTGCGGGTCCACCACCAACAATAATGCAATCGTAAATCATATGAATCATCTCCTATATGCAGATATTAAAGACTCTTTTTATCTATTATTAAATCAAAAAAATATCTGTTACATCATAGATTTAATGAATCTATAATATCTCCAAATTAACTAAAGTGTCAACCCAAACCTCCCGATCCTCCATGAGTTTTATTTAGTGTAGTGCTAGAAAAAAGCAAATAAGCCCATTACCGTATGTTTGGAAGTAACTTAATACTCCAATATATAAGGTAAGAGCTATATCTTGAACTTACTTGGCAGTGTAGGGCTTCCTCACTAATCAAACTTCCCCGTTTGCTAATTCTAATTCATCAGCCGAGGGTCCATAAAGACCAGGTACCGGCACGTCAAGCAGCCGCAAATATACTCCAAGCTGTGCCCGGTGGTGAACCATGTGATTCAATCCGATGGTACGAAGCGCAGCAGCCCGGGTCTGACGACGGATGATCTGCTCCCCGTTCCGCAAGGTCCACTCGGCGCCGAGCATCTCCACATTGCTTGCAGTAATTAATTCCTCAATTTCACGAGCTTTCAGGTCGAACTCTTGTAGAACCGCATCGGGACTCTCCAGTGCTTCTCGTCGGTATGCCACGGATGCCAAATCAAACTCCGAGTAAAGAAGAATTGCGGATTGCCAGCTCAGAAGGTTAACGAGATGTGTGGCCAGCCCACCCAGGCTCATTGACTTAGAGTGTGGTTTCCATGTCATATGCTCCTGAGGCAGCTTCTCCAGTATCCGACGCGTACCAGCCAACTCCTGCAAAACATCCCCAATGATCAGCTCTTTAACCATTCATCTCTCTCCTCTCTTCTGTAAAGCAATTTCTTTTGATCATTCGTGTGATACTTTTGTTCCTTTTCCCAAACAGTTTCTAACTCTCCGCTGGATCGGACCGTGGGGCTCTTATTTCGAAGATTTATGGCATTTCACCAGGTTATCGGACCCAGATGCAGCTATTTCCCTAAAAACACTCCGATTCTGTGCCATTATAAGCCAATAAGAGCTATGCAGTCCGATAAGCTTGAAAAATGCTGCGAAAATCTAAAATAGCTGCAATAGAGTCCGATACGATGGACATTTGGCGAAAGTCCGACACAGAATACATCAGAAGGAAGATCAGATTGGACTATGAATAACGAATTCGACATCGCTTAAGAAACATCCTCCTGAGCATTCGCTTTCCAAGTCTTCTCTCTACAACTTTTTAGATACTTTCTGCCAATTGCATAGTGGTAACACATGTATTATCACTCTTAAAAGTGGAAAGTTCAGATTTTGCTGCTTTTCCGTCCTGCTCAATGGTTACGTTATATTTTTTGTCCCGGGGCAACCAAAGATCAATAAATCCGTTAGATAGCGATTTCATTTCTTTATCCACAATCACATTGCCTTCGCTGTCTTCGATATATACTTTAAACTCATCATCCGTTAATTCCCCTTGGCAGCCGGTCAAGCTATGTGTAGCGCAAGGATGCGTATTCTCCACATATGGAGCTATAGAAACAAAAAACTCATCTTTAGGCAAGTCGTAAGTTTTCTCTTTATTGTTACTATCGGTTACAATAAGTTGCTCAGAAGTGATAGAAGCGGACAGGTTTTCCATACTGCTTGAACTATATTCTTGCACTAATTGCTTAATGTCGGTTGTATCTTGTGCTGAGGGCGTATCCTTGTCGATACCTCCCAATAACAAATACGCACCTAATGCAACAACCGCCGCTCCAGATACCAGCAAGATATTTCTTTTCATTTGTAATCATCTCCTTCGCTTATTCGCCAGATTATGTACTCTCTCAGAGTATCTTCCATTTCTTTTAGTATAACTAGTTAAACTAAACTAACACAATTATGAACAAGGCAAAATAGTGAAAAGTTATGTATTTGATTCATCCTCTATCAACACAAAAAAGGCCTCCTCACTGGTTTTTCAACCTCGAGGAAGCCTTTTATCTTTTATATTATTATGCTTGTAAATTACCGACCATAACACGAATGACATCCGCAAGAGGAGTAGCTGAACGTTTCAGCAGTTTCTCTAAATCGCTACTTTCAATATTAAGCCAACCTTCACGAATACCACGTTGTATAGCTACAACTATTGGAAGCGCAGCTTCTGGGACACCCACCTCCGACATGGTCTTGGCATAAGCCTCGTCGTCAACCTGGATTACTTTGATTTCTTTACCGATTACAGTGCCTATGATCTCAGTCAATTCCTCTTGTGTTAAAGGTTTGCCAGACAATTCATACACTGTGTTCTCATGTCCGTCACCTGTCAGTACATTAGCTGCAGCTTCTGCATAATCTCCGCGTGTAGCCCAGCCAACTTTACCGTTCCCTGCTGAAGTCACCCATGGGGCACCTGCTAGAGCGCCTTGAATGGAGCCGATCTCATTCTCCAAATACCAGTTATTACGGAGGAAGCTGTAAGGAATGCCTGTTGCGCGAATAGCTTCTTCGGTGATGCGGTGAACTTCAGCAAGAAATAGTTCACTCTTGTCTGCTTGTCCTACACTTGTGTAGGCAATGAAGCCAACGCCTGCTTTTTCCGCAGCAACAACAGCTGCTTTATGTTGACGAATCCGGGTTTCATTATCACCATCTGCGGATACAATTAATAGTCGATCCACACCGGCAAATGCTGATTCCAGCGTCTCAGGTTGATCAAAATCACCATGACGGACTTCTACTCCACGCGCCTGAAGATCACTTGCTTTTTCTGGGTTCCGCACACTAACTACAAGATCACCTGCGGGTACAGTTTTAAGTAAAGCTTCTATCACCAATGATCCGAATTGACCTGTTGCTCCTGTTATTGCTATTTTCATTTTTACTTCCTCCTCAAATTAGGATGATAAATTTATTTTTAATCACTACCTGTAACTATTGTAGTTACAATCAGTTTAGATGTCAACTTATTTATGATCCCAACTCTGGCTGGATAATAAACAGAAGAATTAAAAAACTATATTCACAACAAAAAAACCACCGTCATTTCCGTTAGGAAAAACGCTGGTTCTATGATCAGCTCCATATCAACTTAATAATGGTCCCTTGTCCAGGGCTACTCTCAACAGCAATCCTGCCCTCCATACATTCGATTAATCCCTTGGAGATCGCCATGCCAAGGCCGGATCCGTTGGAGCTAGATACGGTGTCCGTTCCTCGATAATAACGTTCAAATAGACGGTTAAGTGTGACTTCATCCATTCCATCGCCATCATCGGAAAATTGAATAGTAAATCCACTGTCCTCATCATTCATAGTAAGCGAAACCGTTAAAATCGTATCTGAGGGGTTATGAAGTAAAGCATTCGCAGTCAAATTGTTGACCACCCGCTCTAGCCATGGAGTATACAATCGAGCTCTCACTTCGTTTGGTGCCGGCACAAATATAATTCGTTGCTTCCCGTATTCGGGATTTGCAGCAGCTTGATCAAGGGCTTGATGTAGCCAAAAGTTCAATTCCACCTCCATCAGCTCTGGTGGCTTGATCCCTGTTTTTAGCCGATAGGTCATGGCAAGATCACTAATAAGCATGTCCATATGGGCTGATTTATCCAGCATCGTCCTTGTAAACTTGCGAACTTCCTCTTTCGACCAATCATACGAAGGCTCCGCCAGTAAATGGGCATAACCAGTTATAGAAGATAAAGGAGTTTTTAAATCATGTGTAACACCTGCGATCCATTCTTCCCTCAAATTCTCTGTTTGTTGCCGCAACGCTTGATCTCTCTGCAAATTAGCAGATAATTTCTCTATGGATACCATAACATCAGAAAAAACCCGGTATCTCCGTCTCCATTTACCTACGTGTGTTCGACTACGACGATTTCCTTTACGGTCCATAGGCTCTGTATATATGGCATTTCCAATGGAATCGAGCCATACAAGCATATGCAGCATTGGCGCTCCAAACCTATGAGCTTGCCATAAAGAAAGCAATATAAATGCAAGCAATAAAGCCGCGAGCATTGCAAATGAGCCTTTAATAACAATTTTAACCTCTTCAGGTACCCATACCTTTTGGCCTATATCTGCTCCCTTTACGTTTGGTTGTCCAACGATCCATGTTTGGCCGGTTTGTTTATCAAAAGAAGATCGGACATGATAGCCGTAACGTTCACTGTAGAGAGTGCGTAGTGCTAGCTCTGGCACTGAGTACTTGGTGGGAATCATCTTTGGCCTATTATAGGAGAGCAGCTCCGTACCCGATGAATCAATGAGTTGAACAAAAGCCTGTGATGATTTAATTTCTCTTTCAATCGAATCAGGCAGAACCAGATCTCCATCTACTGCATCAAATGTACCTTCGCTCATTTTTTTTAACAGAGGATCTAGTATATTTGGCGCGCCATAAAGAAGCGTGAATTGTCTCCCATTTTTCTCTTGAATCCATACAGCCAGAGTATACGGAAAAGGCTGAGTCCCTGTCCAATAGGCGACTACTTCACCCGGTCCATATTGAATTGGGACATCTTTTGGAGTGTTGTAGGCACTTTCAACTTTTCCATTTTCATCGATGTTTTGCAGCCAGCCCTTATTCTTCTTCACTTGCTCCAGCAAGCTCGGGGAAAATTGAATGCCCTTCTCATCAATTTTGGAGGATTCAACCAGTTGCTCTAAGCCAACATTCGCAAAATCACGCGTAATACTGATATCGAGAAAACGCAACAGCATCCAAGTAAACGTTACTGCTGCAATAGCGAGAACAACCATTCCCGTAATAGCTAGCTGTAGAACGAACCTTAACGTTAACCGGCGTTTGATATTCATGGCATGGACAACTCCTGGCGGTCTACCTTCACCAGCTTATAACCAAGGCCCCTAACGTTAACAATAAATTTTGGATCGGACGGGTCTGCTTCGATACGTTCTCTAATTCGATGAATATGAACCATGACCGTATTATCATCACTCAGTGCTTCATCGCCCCATACTTTCTCATATAAATCACTTTTGCTGAAAATCTGATTGGGATGTTTGCATAGGAAGACCAGCAGTTGAAATACAAGTGCCGGACAAGCAACAGACTGATCCTCTACCAGGAGTTCTCCCGCTGTCTCATCTAGCTTAAACCTTCCGTAATCATATACATTTGCAGATTTATGGGGGACTATTTCTACACTCTTGCCAGTAGCCTGTTGGTTAGCAGAAGCAAAATATCTCCGCAGCTGTGCTCTTATACGAGCCACCACTTCAAGCGGGTTAAAGGGCTTAGTGATATAATCATCTCCACCTATAGCAAAGCCCGTTAATTTATCGAAATCAGACGTCCGAGCAGTCAGAAAAAGAATAGGAGCATCCGTCGTCTGCCGGATAAAAGGGCAGATTTCGATGCCACTTCGTCCGGGCAGCATTACATCCAGCACAATTAAATCATATTTTTTGGATTCACAGGCACTTACTGCTTCTTCACCTGTTTGCACTGTATCTATATTGACGTAGCCTTCCTTACGCAGCACTGTCTCCATAATGTCTAAAAGTGATACCTCATCATCAACCAATAAAATTGAAGCCTCATTCATATAAATTTTCCCTTTCACAATAGACGTTTTTATCATCATAGCATGATTTTTTTGGCTAGCAATCTTACTAATCTTAACGGAAGCTTAATTCGTATTCATTAAATAGCTAGTAAATTATGTAAGTGTTAATATAGAATTTCAGAAGAGCTAAGGCTAGACTGCTACAATCGTAATACTGGGAGGCGAAATATATGAACAAAAAACCTGAAAAAATCATTCATAAAGTTATTTTGAATACAAGAACTGCCTTGGCTGTAGGGTCACTGTCTTTATTAATGGCTGCCTGTGGAGGAGAGAATGCTGATGTGCCCACTAATGAAAAGGCGGAGCAGACAACAAACCCGGCCACAGCTGCCATTCTGAGTGGATTTGCTCCAGATGAACTATCAAAGATTCTACTGGACGGGAAGTACAAGGAGTTGTATGCCCGCTTTAACCAGCCTTTAAAAGATGAAATAAGTGAAACAGAATTAGCAGAGACAGGAAAAGAATTCACTAAGGGTATCCATACATTGGAAAAGGCATCGACCATGCAGCTTAATGGATTTGATCGACGCACATGGGTTAGTGATGCTGGCAATAAGGGGCTTGTCGGGATGTTTGATCCGGATGGGATGATTACATTAATTCAAGTTCAAGAGCTTACCCCTTCTCCTGAAACCGACAATGTACTAAGTAAACATGAATACGCACTGCCGTTTGAGGGAGATTGGTATGTGTTTTGGGGTGGTGAGAATGTGCTTGTGAATTATCATTATGAGTTAGAAATCCAGCGTTACGCTTACGATTTTATCCAAACCAAAGATAACTATTCCTATAAAGGAGACCCACTAAGAAATGAAAGCTATTATGCCTTTGGCAAAAACATTCTCGCTCCAGCGGACGGCACCGTTGTATCGGTTGTGAATGACATTAAAGACAATGAGCCAGTTGGGGTCATGAATCCGAATCAAGCTACCGGGAATATAGTTGTCATTGATCATGGCGGGGAATATAGTCATTTGGCGCATCTCAAACAAGGGTCAGTTACTGTAAAACCGGGGGATAAAGTCGAAAAAGGGGAGGTTATTGGCTTAACAGGTAATTCTGGTAATACGAGCGAGGCCCATCTACACTTCCAAATCTCAGATGGAGCTGATCTATTCACTTCCCGGGCAATCAGAGTTAAATGGGAGCAAGATTTAAAACCAATTCAAGGCGAGACTATTTTCGCCGCTAATTAGCGCTAAATTCCGGGTCGCTAAGGTTGTCTCTCATAAATAATAGATCAGATAAGACAACCTTGATCTTCCCTAAAAAACTTCCTGTATTCTGAGGAAAGGAAGTGTCAACCCCGATGTCTTTACTCCTAGGCTCTCATGTGTCTATGACCGGAACAAAAATGCTCCTTCGAGCTAGTGAAGAGGCAGCTTCTTATGGAGCGGCCACCTTCCTTTTTTATACCGGAGCCCCACAAAATACACGCCGCAAACCCATTGAAGCTTTGAATATTGAAGCAGGACATGCTCATATGAGAGATAACGGTATTTCTAATATTATTGTACACGCTCCATTTATTGTTAACTTAGGAAATACACTTTCGGCACAGGTCTTTGAGCATAGTATAGAGTTTCTTCAATCAGAAATCATAAGAACAGAAGCTTTGGGTTCAACCCAAATCGTCCTACATCCTGGCTCTCAAGCCGGCATCTCTCGGATCGCGGAAGGCTTAAACGAAGTGCTAACAGATAAACG
The DNA here is from genome assembly GCF_038593125.1 of Paenibacillus sp. FSL F4-0097. Classification (NCBI taxonomy): domain Bacteria; kingdom Bacillati; phylum Bacillota; class Bacilli; order Caryophanales; family Paenibacillaceae; genus Paenibacillus; species Paenibacillus sp. FSL F4-0097. Next base: position 3,304,922 of record NZ_CP151965.1, on the reverse strand, counting down.
AAATGTTCAGGTTTCATTAGAAACTATGGCTGGAAAAGGTAGTGAATGTGGAGTCTCTTTTGAATAACTTCCAGCTATTCCCAAACTCTTAGAGACTCCCTCCATCGGTGAAAAGAAATATGTAAACGCACCCTATAAGCATGAGATTTCCTTGTTAAGGGGAGATACAGATGAGCTGGTAAAAAAATAAAAACCGCCAGTTACGCGGTTTTTTATCTGTGCAACCATCATCGATTATCCTTTTGTGGAATCAATTGTAGTAGGCGCGGTTCCATTTACCTGGAGTTTTTTTAACGAGTTTTTCTTTGCTGTTAATTCTTTGGAAAGATCAGCTTGCAGGCGATTCATGTTTTTAATTTCATCGTTAAGCTTTTTGATTCGCGTCATTTTACTGCTCAAATCTGTGTGAGACTTGCTAAATTTCATATCCTGTTCTAATTGATTAATTTTGAATTTGGATTTTTCCTTTTTGTTCTTCACGTTTTTGAGCTTGCTCTCTACCTCTATGATTTCTTGTTCTAACCTTTGGATCATTGGTTTGGTGAAATTAATCGCCATTCTTACACCCCATATCATTTAGTGTTGCCGAGAATCAATTCTACTATAAAAGAACAAAAAAGCACACTCATTAGAGTATGCTTTTTAAAAATAATCAGAGAAATAAGGATGTTCTGGCCTGATTAACCCTTCCAAGAACTGAACTGTTGCTTCATCTGCCTGGATCCGACCGATCCTAGCCAAATAGGTAGGTCGCTTATAGCCCATTAACATCGTGGTTAAAGTAGGAATGTCAATCAACAAGGAAGGGTTAGTCCCTCCTGCGTGCAAAACACCTGTTCCATCTTTATCCACATTAAGTGTAAATGTACCCCGGTTCCATTCCAGCATCGGATCACTCAAGGTGAAGATAAGGCAACCCTCTTTATCCTGTTTTTTAAACGGATACTGTTCGATAAATAATTGCACATCCACTATCCGGGCCATAAAATAAGGAGCAATGGTTTCCTTGATGTCACCATCATCTAAAACGAAGGAAAGCGGCTCCCCTTTATAAATATCCCCTTTGACAAGAGTAATCATCGAAAAATGTGCACTTATAAAGTTCCATAATCCCACCCGAGCTTCTTCGTTGATATAAACCATTTCTTTGATATAAAAGATCTCCTCAGCAACCCAATACAACAGATACCCTGTGGGCAAATCATCATTGTTATAATAGATGCCTACCGTCATTTCATCCAGATCCCAGCGTAAATATTCTTCCCAAGCCAACTTATTTCGAAGCATTGCTCCATGATGCTGCATGGAGAACTGATCATATATCTCCTTGATATCCGGATGTTCAATAGTTACCCGCTCCACGTTCCCAGGAACTTTTTTAGTTTTCGGCAGCTGGGTATCCGGAACTTCAAATGAGATTTTATCGGTAATGATCTCCCAGCCTTTCCGCCTATAATACGGAATAGAATACGGAAATAGATAAGAAATTGATTGTTTGCGGTCCCGCATTTTAGTTAATGCATGCAGCATTAGTTTATTCATTAAACCTAAATTAGCATATTCCGGATAGGTTCCAACACCCGTCAGGCCACCCATCTCATAAATTCGCCCAAAAATATTTACTTGAAATGGGTATACTGCTAACTGTGAAATCAATTTATCACCATCAAACCAACCGACTACATCAGCATACTTTAGAACTGGCAGCTTCGCTTGGGTGATTTCACGATTTTCCCAACCAAAGATTTGTAAATCACGATTCGTCACTTGAAATACATAACGTAATAAATTATTAAATTGCTCTGCATGTTTAGTCTCGACATTTGCTAACCTGATTCTATCCTGCAACTTATTGCGACTCACTATCAATACCCCCGCTGAATTACCCAGATATAAATCAGAAATCACTCTTATTATTCTTTATATCCGTTCAATAAATACATTCTTTCAGAGAAGGTTAGCCTAACGAGTTCTTTTGCAGCTTCGGGATCAAAGCATACGCAAACGTGATGAATGGGCTTAACCACAGAAGGGTGGCATAAGGTATATATTCAATTACCGGTACACCTAGTGTAGCAGCGAAAAAAGCACCGCTAACTCCCCAAGGAATTAAAGGATTAACAAGGGTTCCACAATCCTCTAACGTACGGGATAGTGTCTTTGCTGGAATGCCTCGGCGATTATATTCATCTTTGAACATTTGACCGGGCAACAAAATAGAAAGATACTGTTCACCAGTCATCCCATTAACCGCAATGGATGATGCGCCGCTCATAAGCACGATACTGCTTTTACGTTTGAGGGGTTGAATGATTTTGCGAAAAAAAGCCTCTATGACACCACAATGTTGTATTAGTCCGCCTAATGATAAAGCAATCAAGATAAGTGAAACGGAACTCATCATTGATTGCATTCCACCTCGGTTAACGATAGAAGCAACGGTTTCATTGGCAATAGTACTTTCGTATCCATTCTGCATCACACTGAACCAGACACCGATTTCTGCCTGCTGCTGAATAATAGCGGTCACCAGAAGACCAGTGACAATGCCAACCATCAGTGTAGGAAGGATTGGGATTCGTTTGATTGAGCAAATAATAACGGCAAGTGGTGAGATCAACGTTAACCAGTGAATACTAAATCCATCCTGTAGAGCAAACTTAATCCCCTGAATCGACGATAAATCAATCGCATCGGCTTTTGGTGCGAACAAGAAAAAGACAGTAGTTATAATAAGCGCTGGAATCGTTGTGTACATCATATTACGAATATGTGTGAACAAGGATATACCTACCACTGCAGGTGCGAAATTTGTAGTATCAGATAAAGGTGACATTTTATCACCAAAACAAGCTCCACAAATAATCGCTCCAGCAGCAAGTGTTGGAGAAATCCCTGTCGTCAAAGCAATACCCATCAAAGCTACACCAATCGTGCTAACGGTGGTGAATGAGCTTCCAGTAAACATAGAGACGACAATTGTGACATATAACGCGCTTACTGCAAAGTAGTTCGGATTAATATAATCCATACCATAAAATAAAAGTGTAGGCACCGTACCACTCATCATCCATACAGCGATCAATATTCCGATTAGCATGAGAATAAGAATGGGCATTATAGCTGTTTGTATGCCTTTGATGATAGCTGCCTCAATATCTTTCCATGACACACCAAATAAACCCAATAAGACTGCTGTGCCAACTGTGGTTGCGAGAAGCGGGATATGAGGTTCTGCTTTTAATAGGAAAATAGATACAAAAAGAAATGCAAGAATAAAGGCGATGATAATCATACTTTTTGAAAAACTAAGCTGACGGTCCATAACGATAGTGCTCCTTAACATTGTGATTGGGATAAAATCCGAAGAATGCGGCGCTTCCTTACTTTTAAGCTTTTAAGCTTTTAGGCTTTTGGGCAATGAAGCACAGAGGTAATATTAACGATAAGATAGAGAAGAGTCAATGTTAAGAACATACAATGAAGGTTTTTCCATTAAAAAACAGAGGGCAAAATGCCGCTCTGCTTTATATTCATCCTATTCACTTTACAATTGCAGCTTTAAAATATCCTGCGGAGTTTCAAATTTATATTTCGCGGGAATATGCTCATGCTGCTTGCATCCCCATAAAGCTAATCCAAAATCGACACCAGCATCTCGTGCACATTCATAATCATAAATCGTGTCCCCTATGTAAATAGATGATTCAGGGTTTGCTTTTGATACTCTAATAAATTCTAGCAAGGGGTCTGGATGTGGCTTATGCTTTGCTGTATCTTCTGCGATAACGGTATATGATAAATATTTAGTTAAGCCAAATGGAACGAAATCGTCATTTAGCTCATCTCTTGTCTTGGAAGTCACAATTCCTTGAACGATCTCTTTTGACTGTAATGAACTCATTACATCTACAATTCCGTCAAAGATGTTAATAGTATTATAGAAATCTTTCATGAAAACATTCCATCTCTCATTGCCCTCATGAATATCTTCGATCCCAAGTTGCGGTAATGAAGCTGAACCTGGAATACCTAACACAAAATTAAGCTCTGACAATTCATACTCTTTGTTGTGATCCACCTTTAACATCTTTTGCAGAGAACTCAAAACAGCAATTTCTGTATCAATTAAGGTTCCATCCACATCAAAGATTACAGTGTTATATTTACGCATAACTACCTCCTATAGGATTACAACAAATACAAGATTATTAATCGTTAAGCTTAATCTATTACTTAGAAAATAACTCTACGGCTTGCGTATCCATAATCGGATTGATATATTTCTCTAGCGTAATCGTTAGTGGTTGAGGATAATCTTTCGCTCCCTTTCCAAAAGTATAACGCATTTCATCCACGGCTGTGCCATCCTTTGAAGTCATGTAGCCACCGAAGTTTCCTGCCGAAGTTGTTTTGATTGCTCTTTTATGCACATTTCCTTCCGCATCAGTAAAAGTCTCAGCAAGTCTAGTGTAGTATTTTAAATATTCGGCATCAGTAATTGTATGCCGCAACAAGATCTCTCCTTCATCTGCATAATTCTCTTGCGTTGGAGCAACAAGCTCAAGGCCGCTTCCCGGTGCTTCAATGATTTGCTGCTTATTGAGATCGACAACAATTTTCATTTTATTTTTTTCGACTGCCGAGATACCAAAGGTTTTTAATGAAACGGTGTCTGGCTGATGCTTTAGGCCGCTCTGGCTGTTCCTGAACACCAGCGTAAACTTGGTGTTGTCCGAATAGACTTCAGAATTGTCAGAGTTGACGATGTCGGGGTAAAATAATTTTTCGGTAGCACCCCCATTTGTACTAATCAGAACTGGATTAATCAATTGGAAAATTTGTTTATCATTGTTCAGATCATACTCCAAATCTGCATAGGTACTAAGCGGTGTATATTGCACTAGATTCACTTTAATCTTTTGCCCGTCAACTGTCAGCGCTTTATCCGTTTTTAGAATTTTTTCCTGTGCTTTGAGCATATCAGGATTAAGTTCGAAAGCAACATCCAGATTAGTCCGGTATTTATTACTACTGGATTGTAGCGCCTTATCTGAAGTTTCAGTGAGAATGACATTATAGTTTACTTCCTTTGGATATTTAATCGTTGGTGAAAGACTAGTGGTGTATATAAAATCCTTAGACTGGCCTGGTTGAATTCGGTTATCGCTGGCAAGCATACTTAGTGCAGCACCTTTATGTAGATTCGACTCCTGTATGCCTTCATATTGAAGCGCAAAATCCGCATGTATAACTTCTTTGTCTGTATTGTTCTGAACACTGTATAGAATATACACCTTCCTTCCATCTGTTACTGCACCAGTTACATCCACTCGGTACCCCTTGTTTTCCGCGCTCTGATCCACCGGCATCACGAGATTCTGTTCCAGAGCACTTGCAAGTGCTGGTTCTAACCTTGAAAATGAGCGATAAGCTGCAAAATCATCTGTATTTTTAGGGCTGGCGGTTTGAACTGAAGGTTGGGCCACTTCCTTGGCCGGTAATCCGATTGAAGAGTATGTAAATAATAGGGCTACGGCTGCAGCTGCAATCACACCCAAACCTGCGGTATAAACACGGCGTTTCTCACGTTTTTTTCCTTCCATAATTCCCTTTCGCATCGCGTTATATATTTTCATTTCCTGTAAAGTTTCAGTATTCTGATTCATTTCATCAACATTTTTCTGCAAAATACGATCTTCTTTATCTGTCACTCTGTTCACCTCCCATATCACTTCAGCACATTACGAAGCTGTTTAAGTCCCTCACGTAACCAGGTTTTGATTGTACCTTCTGGTTTTTTTAGCACTTTTGCGATTTCGATTGTAGTCATGTCATTGTAATATTTAAGAAGTACCACATGCCGATATTTGGGCTTTAACCTGTTCATAGCGCGTTCCAGATCAATCCGGTCGTTGCTTTTCATTTCCTGAGTTGCAACCTCTGCTAGCTTCTCCGTAGGAATCACTCGTTTTTTTCGTCGTAGTTCATCCATACAGCAATTGATCGTAATTCGAATCAACCAAGGTGTAAATGACTGTTCATCTTTAAGCTTCTTACGTTTCATCCAGGCCCGACATGAAGCCTCTTGTACAACTTCTAACGCGTCCGCTTCTGTTCGTAGATAACTATAAGCGACGGTGTACATTTTCCGATGCTCCACATACAGGCGTTTAAAGAAAACTTCCTCATCCATACGGGCAAAATCAACCATTCTGACCTCGTCCATCGTCCTATCCACCACTCACTACACCCCCTCTTTTTTTGTCAGTGTCGGTATTAGGATAAAGTCATCGTTCTGATGTTCTTATAAGTAAGACGGAGCTGAACGTAAAAACGATTGATTTTTTTCATAAAAAAGTGCTGGCAAAGATGCCAACACTCCATTTTCATATTTATCGATCACGATTAACCATATAATTCAATAGATGTTTTAAAAAATTGATATTGCGGGGGATCTCTTTTAACGCCTCCATGGCAAGACAATAGTGCTCCCACATCTCTTTTCTAGCACCTTCTGAACCCAGAATGGATACAAACGTTGCATTGTTATTCTCAACATCCTGCCCTGTCGGCTTACCTAGTAATTGTAAATCCCCTTCCAAGTCGAGTAAATCATCTTTAATCTGAAAAGCAATCCCCGCATGATAAGCGAATTTCTTCAAAGCTTCTATTTCTGTCTCCTTAACCTGTGCAAGAATCGCTGGCATAACTAGTGAAGCTTCGAACGCAATGCCCGTCTTATAGAAACAAATCATATTTAATTGCTCTAGCGTCAATGCTTTTCCTTTAGAATTCAAATCCATCGCTTGCCCCATGCAGGTATCTTCCGCCTTTTGAGCTGAATATTGCATTAAAGCAATTACGGATTTAGCATCGAATGTATGAAGGGATGCCTGTTCCTCAATCGACTTCTGAATTAGAAAGAGTCCTGTCAATTCCGCCGTAGCGCTATTATACACCTCATGTAGAGTTGAACGGCCTCTTCGAGTGGGGGCATTATCCTGAGAGGGCAGATCATCGAAAATTAAGGATGCAGTATGCATATATTCCAAAGACCTCAAAAGCGGCACAATTGCTGCGCTGTCTAATCCGTATTCGTTCACACCCATAACCCAAGTCAGGATAGGTCGTATTCGCTTGCCATCACCCTCTAAACTATAATTGGCTGCATCAATTAACATTTCTTTCATAGCTGGTGTCCCAACAGGTTTATTAATCGGCAATTGATTGTTGATTTCACCACGAACCTTTTGAATCGTATTGTGAAAATCCACCTTTTCCTGCTTGTTGTTTTTTAAATTCGTAAGCAGTTGATCTCTTAGTAGTTTGTCAAAAAAATCCACATCATCAGCTTTTAACACCATTTGCTGCACGAGACGATTAAATTCGGGTTGACCCCAAGCAAAGATCTCCATAATCTCTTTATACTTTTCAGTACCCACACGTTCTTTACAACGCTTCAAACCGTTAATTGCTCGATCTAGAATCACTTCACGGGTTTTGGCATCGGAGTGATATACGGTATGGATTAGATGAGAGATGACGGTCCAGTATAATTCAAAAGGGTTTATCAAATCTGAACGTTGATCACGGTATTTCAGAAAATAGGTATACGGCGTTACCGCTCCCTCTTTCATATCGTCAAACATATCCGCAAAATCATCAGCCAGTTGATTGTAAAGACCATAATAAAAAGTACGTTGATCAAATCCATCATCTGTAGGAGCACTAATAACGGATCGGACAATTAAACGGGAAGAAGAGGATTTTAAGATAATGGGGATATAAAGCTCTTCATTGGTGTATTTAGCGTTGGAAAGTTCCTTAACACGGTCCAGCTCCTGAGATTGAAAAAACACAAAGGATTGCTCGAAAAATATGTTCTGCATTTCTGGACGTTGATAGCTTTTAATATATTGGAAAGCTTCACTAAGCTCCGAATGTACGTATCGAATGAATTCCATGTTCTCTCCGGTCCATTCTCCAAGCTCAGGCACAGATCTAGTAAGGATAGCGTCGCGTATCATGAGGGAATATTGCTCTTTTTCTTGAAGCGTTAAGACACTGGAATCGAGAAGATCATCAATAAAAGGGTAAGTCAGCCCATAAGAATAACCAAGTCTAATGGCTTCACTAAGCTTCTTAGAACGTTCCAAAGGTGGGGTACTCTCCCCCATTTCCTCCATTACATGCAGAATGACCCCGATAATGATCTTAATTAACTTACGCTGCGCTTGTTCGGCATTCATTTCCTGCGGAATATGGGTTGATACGTTCTTTAGCTTGTCGATCACCCAGATGGTGGCGGTCTCGACGCCTTCTTTTTGCGCCCAGCGATATACTCCTGCCAAGCTCATAAATTCCGATTGTTCTCTTATCATTGTTGAACCGTCTGGGATCAATTGAGATCTAATGTCAGCAACCATTCGCTTAATCCTGTTTTGTGTGTCAGGAGAATCCAAGGCTTTGCCCAGATCTCTCATATATAAATAGGAAACGCTGCGATCTAAATAATCATCCAATTTACCGGAAAGATTCAGCCACCCTATATACTTATGATAATCCTGAGAATCAGGTTTCCTCTTCCCTCTAGAGAAAAAGGACAACCATGAGCGGCGATGAATATGATGTTTTTTCCATAATTGAATATCTTCAGTCAGAGTAGATACATACGTTTTTTCTTTGAACTGCATATGCAGTGAAACAAAATACTGAGCCGCCCTCTGCTCGGCTAGCGAATAGGCTGAATCGGCATGATCGGTTAAATTTACATTCATAGGTGGATTACCTCAACTTCTCTTTTGGTTAATTGTCGGTCATGTTCATATCTTATACGGGGAAGTGTCTTTATGGTTACGAATTCTTCGCCATACGTTTCCCAATAAAGTCAAAGATCAGACCCGCTGTCCTTTTTATAGGACCCAATGAAACAGGATAATAATAACCAGACTCAAACCAGCCTTGTTCTTTGTAATACCGGTAATCCCTGGAATGATCATCAAGCATTGTTTTTATACTTGTACGTGACATTCGAAACAGCATTAACCTGAAAAATGAAGGAACCGGAGTCTTAGGTGACATGAGGTCCTTATAGAATCTTTCGGAGGCTTTCTTAATTTTTCTCGTCATTTTTTTCTGCGCAACTTCTGTTCTTGGTTCCAAAGTAGTCAAGACACAGCCTTTTGTGACTTGAAATCCGAAATTCTCGCCCATATTACTAAGATATTTTTCAATTTTGTTGCCTCCAAAGATCCCCTGATTGACAATAGCCGTGAAGGTTTTTCCGAAGAAACGAGGTCTATGAAATACAAAGGCAAGCCGATCCAAGAGGTTCTTCATCGGTGCCGATACATGAAATGCATAATTAGGGGTAGCGAAAATAACCCCGTCAGAATGAATCATTTTCTCCATCAATACATCGCGTTCATCCTTTAAAGGACAATATTCCTCACCTTTATTGAAACACAGCTTACAGCCCCGGCAATATTCAAGCCGATAATCTTTTAAAAAAATATACTCAAATTCAATATCACCATATGCCTTTAAATTATTACCAAATTCACAAACCGCTTCGAAGGTCGCATGCTTTTGCTGATTCCCAATAAATGCAGTAACTTTTTTCATTTGGACTCCTCCATATATCGCATATTTTGAATAATCCCGATAAATATGAATGAATTTATTTATGTTCATTCATATTGTAGCACCTTGATCCCTTTTATGCGATAAAATTCCATTTGAGAATGCAAAAAAAAGAAGCCCTACTTGAGCAGGCTTCTGTTAACTTCCCTCTATATCTTTTTAGCGTAATTATGTGTAACAAAATCAACTAGCAGATTCACACTGCTCTCCATATCGTAAATCTCTGTGTTAACTGTCAATTCGGCAAGTTCAGGGGCTTCATAAATAGCATCAATACCTGTAAACTCACGAATTTCACCTTTTCTAGCTTTCTTATACAGCCCTTTAGGATCACGTTGTTCGCAGGTTTCTAATGAACATTGCACATAAATCTCTGCAAACTCGCCAGACTGAAAACGATATCTAATCGCTTCTCTTGCAGCTGAAGAAGGTGAAATCATCGGGACAAGCACTATAAAGCCTAGATCCAAAAACATAGATGCTACTTCGGCTGCGCGCCGCATATTTTCTTTACGATCCTCTTCTGAAAAGCCTAAATCAATATTCAAACCTTTTCTTAGCTGGTCGCCGTCGATCACAGCACATCGGATGCCTTGCTTAAACAATTCTTTTTCAGCTTGTTGTGCTAGTGTACTTTTTCCTGAACCTGATAATCCTGTGAACCAAAACACGCCCGCTTTATGACCGTTCAACAGCTCCCAATCTTTTCTATTCATTCTAAGACGCCCCTTTCTATATGATTAATATTATACTAGTTTACCGCAGTCTTGAGAGAAATGGCTGATCCTAATTCCTTCTGTATATACGTCATATCAGTCATCTGCTCAATATGGTAAACTCCGCCTGGGGGTGGTGAATCATATAGATGTTTTGCTACTGCCGCTGTTACTTTTGCCGTAATGATAGATTGATTCTTTCCTTGTAATAAAAAATCCGCATGAAGTAATTTACCTTCTGAATTTCTTCCACGTGCCTCAACCTTAATAGCGAACCCATCATCCCCCAAATGCAGCCGCCCCATAACACGAACAATTGAATTCTTCAGCCAGCCTATTTGCAGTAAGCGAACGGCTCCAGTTCTTTTCGTTATTGCCAGTATTTTAGTAACTACAGCTGAATCAAGACAAAATCGTGTAGAGATAGACGATGATTTCAGTGTTCTGCTCAGTGTCTGTTGATCTGAGAATGGAAAACGGTAAGCATATCGGTTACCCATCTCATCACCAAAATGATACAACCTTCTGTCTGTAAAGCTCTCCACCTCAACCTGTTGATTATCCTGCTTCACTTCGAACTTAGCTGCTAAACTGTCGACTGTCCATTCTAGCGCCGCTTTGCCATGAGAATCACCTAATCCGAGCATAATGGCAATTTCTATCTCCTCGATCTGATCCATCTGCCGCTCTGCTTCAAGGGCCAGGAGATTAGTGATGCCGGGAGCAAGTCCTACACTTAAGACAGCACTTGACCCATTGTCTTCAGCCTCTCTCTTGAATTTCTCAATTTCATTCAAAAACAAACCGTTCGCAGATACATCCACATAATGAATACCGCTTCGAAACACAGCTCTTATAAAATCCGTATCCGTTTGATCTAAGCACATAATGATTAATTTCACTCGTTCTAACTTATCAGTAGGTAAAGGTTTATTAATATCCACCTGCATCGGCTTAATTTTCCCATCAGTTGTTTGACTGAATTGCTTTGCTTTTACAAGGCTTCGCCCTGCAGCATATACTTTTCCAGGATATTTTTTCTCTAAGATTTCACAAATGGTACGCCCTACATGGCCATATCCGCCGACGACTACAATATCTTCTTTTCTCTGCATTTTATCACCGCATCCTATATAATAGAAATAATTAAGAACCATTCTCAATTATACGGATATGGTTTACATTCACTATCCCATAAATGTGGGATACCTGTTTTTATACTCCATGACTAGAGGGCTGACCTATGAAAACCATAAGACAACTTAATCATATTAAACAACAAATCATAAGGTTAGGTGCTGTTTCTGATTCTTCACATAGCTACCGTACTTCATTACTGTCGATTTTACGCGATGCTGTACCCTTTGATGCTGCCTGCTGTACCCATGTTGATCCACGTACACTACTCTCGACAGGTGCAGTTACAGAAGATAACGTGGAATCCATTCACCATCACTTGTTCCAGATCGAATACGGTGAAGACGATATTAATCCCTATGAGCAAATGGTTCATAGTAAAATGCACGTAGCTACTTTATATGAAGCAACCGAAGGGCAGCCAGATTTGAGTGCTCGCTATCAAAAGGTACTATCTCCGGCAGGATTTGAGGATGAATTACGCGCTGTACTTGTTCATGGAGATGCGTGTTGGGGGTATCTGACACTTTACAGAAAGTCGGGTCAGCCTGTATTTTCGCGGGAGGATTGTGAGTGGATAGCCTTAATGCTTCCTGAGATTGCCGCAAGAATGCGGGCTTTCAGTCTTGAGTTGCCTGAGAGAAATCAGACTTGGCTGGAAGAAGATTACGGTTCCGGAATTGCTGTCCTTTCTGATCAACTAGTGCTCCTCTCCTCCAATCCTACAGCAGACCGCTGGTTAGAGAAACTTCGTTCATTAGAAAAAATTGATCACCATATCCTGCCACGTCCAATTCGGGCGGTGAGCACACAAGCAATCAATAGTCCCTCTGAATCTTCGGGGATGGCTAAGTCCTGTATCCGGATGTCAGAAGGACCTTATCTAGTGATCCGGGCTAGCCGGCTTCATGCATACGACGGTCAGACGCAAATCGCTATTTCATTCGAGCCTGCACGTCCAGCAGATATGCTTCCTATCATTGCAGAAGCGTATGATCTGACGAAACGGGAACAGCATTTACTTGAAGGAGTAATTCGTGGATTATCTACTAAAGAATTGGCTGCTGAGTTACATATTTCTGCTTACACGGTTCAGGATCATTTAAAATCCATTTTCGCTAAAGCAGGTGTCAGCAGCCGTAGAGAGCTTATCTGGCATTTACATTCTCGATATAGCATTTCAGAGAAATAGGATCGCCGAGCTTCTTATCAAAAAAGCCCAAGCCTTTATTAACAAAGGACTTAGGCTTTTATTTTATCTTTTATTTCCTTAATGCGATGCCGTAAATTCTTCCAGCTCAGAAGCAGGATCAAACTTCTCCCTGCTCATCACAAATGCTGCCATTAGAGCTATAACTGATGGAATAATCGCCCAAGCAAAGGTATGAACAAGAGAAGAAGATAATCCTTCGGTGATTTTATCAAGAACCTCAGAGGGAATTTTGGCCCGTGTGTCGGGAGTCAAAATTGTACTTGGATCACTTAGATTAACACCTTCTGGTGCCGCGCCTCCTTTACTGAACATGGAAGTTAATTTATTCGAAAAAATGTGACTTTGAATAATACCAAATACCGTAATACCAAGTGTCATTCCCAGCTCCCGTGTGAAGCTAAGTGTCGAACTTGCAGAACCCCGTTGTCTTGCTGTAAATCCATGAATCGCTGCATTGCTTAGAACAGAAAATGATGAACCTATGCCAAGACCCACCAGAAACATAAAAATAGTGACCATAAACCGGGAGGAGTCTGGTGTTAGTGTGGTAAGCAGAGCAATACCTGCAACAAGGAGTACTAACGTAGAAATCATGATCGTGCGATAATTAAATTTAGAGAGCAAGAATCCTCCGCCAGCAGCAGTGATAACAGAACCAATCATCATCGGAAGTAGAACAAGCCCCGAATTTGTGGCAGACCCGCCAAGAACCCCTTGAATATAAATTGGAATGTACACCGAGGCTGTAATAAATGCCGCTCCGCTAAATATCGCCATAACATTACTCGTAGAATAGAGACGATTCTTGAACATGCCAAAGGTAATGATAGGCTCTTCTGCACGACGTTCGATAACAATAAAACCAATTAAAAACACAACAAAAGCCATAAACAATCCCAGAATCATTGGCGAGTCCCAAGCGTATTTCTTACCCCCGAGCTCAATCGCAAACATGAGACAAAGAATTGAAGCTACTAGTGTAAAAGCCCCAAGATAATCAATTTTCTCTTTGGAATGCTCAACAGATTCTTTGTAGAAGAAAGCGATCATAAAGAATGCAATAACACCAATGGGTAAATTGATATAAAAGACCCAAGACCAATGAATATAATCCGCTATATAAGCGCCAATAAGGGGACCGAAAATACTGGAAATACCATAGGCAGCACCGAATAACCCACCGATTTTCCCCCGTTTCTCCGGGGCCACTACATCGAACATAATCGTGAATGCGATAGGAACGAGTGCCCCTCCACCAATACCCTGAATCGCCCGATAAATACTAAGCTGGACAATAGAATTTGCCGTACCACATAAAGCTGAACCAATCATAAAGACAATAATACCGAAAATAAAAAATCGCTTACGTCCATACATATCCGATAATTTACCGAAAATCGGCATACCCGCCATCTCAGCTATCATATAAGCGGACGTAACCCACATCAATTTGTCAAAACCGCCAAGGTCACCTACAATGGTTCCCATTGCGGTTGCAAGTATAGTATTATCCATTGATGCCATAAGGGTGGCCAACAATAGAGCTACTATAATAACCCCAACTTTATTTTTCTTTTCCATGCTCCTTTTTCTCCTCCACTTTTCCCAAATGTTTAGTTCTGCTCTAATTGTTAAAGGATTGTGCACAGGCTTCATTCCAAACCACGTGATGTTATACCCTTTGCAAATTAGTGAATAATTCGATAAAATCAAGACAATTAATTAGATGTTCATCAAGCATCTTGTTTATTAATTATCTTGACTATCAAGATATAAACATTTTAAAAGGAGGGTCCTCTTTTGTCAAGAGATCGACACAATCAAGTTACAATTCAGCAGGAAGACTTAACTTTACGCATGCGGGGCCTAGGCAGCCGAACGGTTTTGTATCAGCAAAAAGTAGCAACTTCTTTGGGGTTATACAATAACGATTTTCTATCTATAGATATCCTTCAGGAAAAAGGTCCTATCACCGCCGGCGAGCTATCCAAATTAACTGGACTTACTACAGGCAGCATTACCACATTAGTTGATCGACTTGAAAAAAACGGCTTTGTTCGCAGAGAACATGACCCAAATGACCGTCGTAAGGTGATCATTGTCCCTTTATATGAGAATAACGAGGTTGGAAATGCCTACCTTCCTTTGCACACTAAGATGGTTAAACTGGCGTCTTCCTTTACTGAGCAGGAGCTTGAGTTGATAACAACATTTTTAGGCAAAGCAAGTACCATCCTGGAAGAGCAGATTCATTATCTCAGCACTACAACTAGTAACTAAAACTGTATAATCATCAAAAAAGGACGATATCCCATGAAGTCAAATGACTTTGAGATATCGTCCTTTTAATATAAGTATGGATCAAAGAGAAGCTGAAGCTTGAGCAACTAAAGAGACCAACTGTGCAGAATCAAATGTGTCTCCTTTTCGAAGCTTTAAGGTTTTCCTTTCAGGTGGTCCCTCAAATGCTCCCTCTGGAAGCGTTAGCTCGGTTGTATTAAAGATTACAAAGCTGACTGCGTCTTTTGATGTCGAGATGGCCGCAGCGTATTTTCCATTTTTCAAAAAATGAGGTTTCTTATACTGAATACGTTCCTGCACATCCGGTATAGCCTGATGAACAACCTCACGTAGTGAGGTGGACAACTCCACCTGCCATGATTCTTTTAGCGCTTCAATAAAATCGATTACTTCCTGATTCATTTTTCATCTCTCCCTTTAAGTAATTAAATGGTTTGCCTGAATAAGCGCAGTAAGTTGTTTAACAAAATCAGGAGGTCCTTTGAGATCCGACGCATCTGCTATGACGAACATAAGATGATGAAATCAACACATCTGCAAAAGAATTTCAAAAATTTAATAGTTTAAATTCCCCATATATTAATTTCTTGTTCATGTAGTCATTATCCTTCTGGCAAATTAGAGATATCCAGCTCGTTACAAGCTAAAAAGGGAAAAGCTCCTAAGAGCTTCTCCCTTAACCTCGTACATAAAATTAATGAATCGTTAGATTAAAACCGCTCTGAATATAATTCAGATTCGGATAAGCAATGTTGGAAGTTGTCAGGTTATTAAAGGTTGCCGCACCATTGCCTGTATAGGTGTAAATAGCTGCACCTTTATGTGGACCTGAGAACCGTGAAGTTGTTATTCCATCAAGTCCTGTACCGTTAATATTGATGTTGTTGAACACGATGTTCTCGAATCCACCACCATATCCAAATTGAATCGCATCACGCTGGGTATTAATGATGTCTATGTTGTTAAATGTAACGTTCTTGATAGCATCATTTGATGCTTCAAGATCAATTGCGCCACGTTCACCCCCATAAAGATCTTTACTCGTGCCACTGTTAATAATGGTTGTATCTGAGAAAACTACACCCGTATTATTCTGGAAATGATAACCTGGAAAAACGGTATTCATACGTATGCCGGAACCACCAACTGTATCAATGATATAGTTATGATCAGCCTTATGACCACTTCCTCCAAAGAAAGCAATCGCTGCCGCACGCCAGTTATTCTCAATGGTGTTATACGAGAAGGTATTATTCACACCAGCAGGTGCACCATTTGTGTTACTGGTCCATACTGCAAGACCATC
The DNA here is from genome assembly GCF_038593125.1 of Paenibacillus sp. FSL F4-0097. Taxonomy (NCBI): domain Bacteria; kingdom Bacillati; phylum Bacillota; class Bacilli; order Caryophanales; family Paenibacillaceae; genus Paenibacillus; species Paenibacillus sp. FSL F4-0097. The sequence goes on along the minus strand of NZ_CP151965.1, from coordinate 3,288,604 downwards.
GTCACCATTATTTCGCACACTGCTATTGCGTACAATTGAATTGCTAGTACCTTGCGAGAAGTTGATGCCGTCTGCAAGATTGTTCCGAATCCGACTGTTTTCAACTACCAGCCCGTTAGCATAAATCGCAGGTGTATGAGCGTAGTCGCCTACCCACATTCCGCATTCAAAATGCTCTACCCAGACATCATGGATAATAGAGTTGGTTCCAAAGTTATCCATAAAACCTTTGTAAATTGCATTTTGCCCATAACGTGAGCGCAAATTAGAATTCATATATACATTACTGAAATCTAGCCTACCTGAAATACGGAGTGAAATACCACCGCCCGCAGCATTAGGATTGGTGAACTGAATATTGGTGTGCCAGAGACCAGCACCAGTAATAGTGAGGTTATTGATCATATTACTAGCAGAACCAATCTCCCACATACTGCTAAGATTAAAGGTTCCTGCTGGAATATAAATAGACTTTCCGCTTGCCACGGCTGCATTTACAGTAGCTTTAAAAGCTGCCAGATCATCTTGTCCGTCGTTTGCCACAGCACCGTAATCTGTTACAGATACGGAGTTAGCTGGGCGGGCAATTGCTGTTGGAACAGATTCAATTTCAATGAAATCCACACCATATTCCAAGCTATCTCCATTGTTCTTCTGGATTCGAATCTTGTCCCCAGGTTGGAGGGGTGTATCCATCTTCCAGTGAACTTCATCAAAACGGAATAGTGGACGTCCTGCACTAGGTGTATCGCCAGGCATATCACCTGAGAAATACTGCCAGCTGTAGTATGAGGTTAAGGAAACTGTTTTTACTTTCGCTCCATTCACATACACATCCAGTGAACCATTCAATCCCATCCCATCTGCAGAGTCAGGCATTGTAAATCTCATCGTTACACCTGCGCCGCCTTGACCCTGTCTGACCGTCCACTCTAAGTTCGAACCATTCGAAGGAAGAGCTATATAACGCTGGCCAGAAGCTTCAGAAGCGATTAATGCTTGATCAAAGGTTGGCGCCGATTTCAATGTCGCGCCACCCCCGAGAGTAGCATCCTCGGTATCATATCGACTATACGGCATGCTTGCACCACGCGCAGCATAGACAACGAGATTAGAAACACTTACATTATTCGCTTGCTTGGCAGCTATCTCAGTAGCATCCACTTCAACAGTAGTGGTGACTGTGTAGTTACCATTAATCGCTGTCCAAGTCCCTGGAATCGCAACATTAACTGATGCCCCCGCTGCTAAGGCACCGTTATAAGATCCATTAAAGGTTTGAATAGTGGAACCCGCAGAGTTTTTAAGAACAACGCTTAGACCATGTGAACCACTTGCAGTGGTGATGGTTCCTTGATTCTTAAGATTTACATTGAACGTTACATTGTTATTAGCAACAGGATTACTTGGCGTCCATGTAACAGTTCCCACTAAGTCAGAGCTGGACACTGGAGCGATAATAAGTGAGGCTGGGTTCGTGTAGCTGTTATTCGCTTCATTTTGTTCGATAACTAGGTTGTCTTCATCAACTTTGGCACTAACTGAATACGTTGCGGCAGGCTTAACTCCTGCGGTAAGTGTCATCGATGCTGTTGTCGATGCTCCAGTTGCTAGTACACCTACCGGAGCTGAGCCTACAAGCTCATTATTCAAATAGAAATTAACAGTAGTAGCTGATGAGTTGGCATTGCCGATATTCTTTACGATTGCATTCAGCGTAATCGCATTAGACTCAACCGGATTCGTTGGTGACCAGGACATGCCAGCAATCACCAAATCCGGATTCGGAGCTGGAGTACCGTACACTTCAAATTCGGCGATCTGTCCAGCTGGAGCACCCGAGTTGGCAGTAATATTAAGCTGTAGACGTTTGACAGTTGCGGTAACAGGAATGGTTACTGTATTTCCTGAAGCTGGATTAAACGAATACGATTGTGCTGACACCAGATTCCCAAATGTCGTTGTGTTTTGATTGTGACCGAGCACTTGAATCGTTTGGGTACGTGCTCCCCATGCAGCGGTTGGATTTAACTTTAGAACGATTGAGGAAACATTGTAGTTTGACCCCAGGTCAAGTATCAATGAACTAGGATTACTGCCACCTTCCCAGTATGTGTTGGTGTTGTTGTCATTAGCATTTGCTGCCACAAATGATTGCGTATTAGAGGATGCGGTAATCGATTTGCCAACCGCGATATTACTGCCCGCAACAGGCGTAGCCGTTGGCGTTGCTGTCGGTATGGCTGTTGGCGTTGGTGTGACAGTTGGCGTTGGTGTGGCTGTTGGACTTGGTGTGGCTGTCGGTGTGGCTGTTGGCGTCGGTGTTGGTGTGCTAGCTCCATAAATTTCGAATTCAGATACTTGCGCTGCCGGCCAACCCGTATTGCCTGTTACATTCAGGCGTACATAACGAGTGCTGGTTGCTGAAAAATCAATCTTAACGGTGTTCCCTCCTGCTGAAGGATTGAACACATAATCAGCTGAACCAACAATGTCAGTGAATGTAGATCCATTTGTGCTGCCTTGAACGGCGAGTGTTTGCGTACGCGTCTCCCAGCCCGTTGGCAGCTTCAATACGATTTGGTCAATACTTGTCTCTGTACCGAGATCAACTTGGATCCATTGCGGAAATGCATTATTGCTGCTTTCCCAATACGTCTCTTGATTGCTGTCTTTCACATTGTTTGGACTGTACGTTTGTGATTGACCGCTAGCCGTTACAGTTTTGCCCAGCGTCAAATTCGCGCCACCAGAGGCACTAACAAATGTGAACGGACCCGCTGCCAGGTATAAACTTGAAATCAACAGGGTTACTACAAGCGACCATACGACATACTTGTTGCGCATTATAATCCTCCTCTTAATGTAGATTATCACTAACGTGTCACCCTATCTGAGTGCTCAAATGATAGCGTTTACATTCAAATTCATCTCAGAGCACATTAAATAACAACCGATCCTCCTTTCAATGTGAGACACTTTCATTATAGAGAAAGAACAGTTCAAGCTATAAGATGTAATTCTACGGAAAAGATATGTGATACCAATATCGCCAAACTACCCTAAATATGGAATCTATCAACATCACGCCAATCAAATATAGGCCTGATTTCTCAGGCCCTTGTTTTTTATAAAGATTAGCTTGTGGTTTTAAGTTCTTTTTCATCAGCTGAATCTGGAGAGTTTAATAAAACTACACCTCCAACTATTAATACTATGCCTGCAAGTGTAAGCACACTAAATGGATCCCCCCATATTACTATGCCAACGATAGCGGTTAGAACTGTACCTACACCTGCCCAAATCGCATAAGCTAAGCTTAAAGGTAAAACTCTGAGACTTATAGACAAACTATAAAATGCGATTATAAAACCAATAATAACACCTATAGTAGGCAATATTTGTGTGAACCCTTCTGACATTTTCAGCATAGTTGTACCTATTACTTCGCTTATAATAGCTACCCCTAGTACCAAAAAACCCTTATTCTTGTTCATAATAATTCCTCCAAGCTCTAATGAGATCCACCAGAAAGTTTCATAATGACTACTCCACCAATGATAAGAATCAGACCGAGTAATTTCTTCAGATTGAATTTTTCTTTATAAATGATTACTCCTATTAACGCAGTTAAAGCCGTACCTACCCCCGACCAAATAGCATAAGCCGTCCCTAGAGGAATCGTTGAAAGCGCTAAAGAAAGACAATAAAAGGCTGAACCCATGCCGAGTACGACTCCTATTGAAGGTAAAATCTTTTTAAACCCGTTAGAAACCTTAAGCATGGAGCTACCAAATACCTCGCAGATAATCGCTGTTGCCAGTAACAGATATGAATTCAACAATAGCCCCTCCTTACTCCGTCATGTTTATTAATTCTTGAATCACTTTACTGCGTAACTCCTTATCTAAAACTCCTAATCCGAACATTTCTGAATACCATAAACCGTCCGCTGCCAGCCTGACAATCGTTGAACGTACAGGATCTATTCCATCGTTCTCTATATTGTTTTGCCATACTGAGTATTGATCTTGAAATTTCTTAAGGATATCCGGATTCGTAAAAAGAGCAGCCGAAAGCGCTGTGCTAATCTCCTGCTCTTCCTTAAGATCGTCGTCAATCGCCTGAACAAACGCTCGTCCCCACTTCCCCGTTTCTCTAGATGCATTCGCTACTCTTTCTTGAACATTACTGAAAAAATCGCTTGTTAACTCTTCCACCATACTTTTTATTAAAGCTTCCTTATTCGGAAAATGGTGCAGCAGTCCACCTTTACTGACCCCGGCTTCTTTGGCAACAGCTTCAAGCGTAAGCTTCTCCACCCCATTATTTTTAACAACAATAGAAGCTGCTAATAAAATACTACTTCGTTTTGAATTACTGTTCACGATAATCACCTCTGTTATTTACTATACCGTCTGGACGGTTTTATTGTCAAATAAAAAATCATTATCTTAGAGCAAAAAAAGCCTGGTAATCCAGGCCTCCAACATTTTTAAATCAATTACATTAAATTTTTAATATACCAAGCATCACAAGCAAAATGCTCCGACCCAGCAAGTGGTTTTTCTAAAAGCTCAAATCCATTTTTTGTGTAGAAACGGTTGGCTGCGTGCATGTTTTGCAGTGTCTCCAAATAACATTGGTTGTAATGAAGCTTGGCAAAGTCCAGCGCTGTATTTAAAAGTTCGTTGGCTATCCCGTTACCTCTAATCGACTGAGATAAATACATTTTTTGCAACTCACATATCTTGTCATCATTCCCGAAAGGAGCAATTCCACAACCTCCCAATACTTCCCCTCCCTCTTCAACAACCCAATAAGCCCGATTCTCACTATGATTATAATAATCTGATAAATGATGCAGGCTGTCATCCTCCCAGGCGAGACCCGCGCGATTCCCGCCAAACTCAATTAGGCAGTCCCTGATGACCTTTTCAATGGAGCTATTATCTTTCATTTGTAATAGTCGGATATTCATGAGTAACGTTCTCCTATCTTTCGATTAGCTTTCTTCAGTTATTATATTGTATCAGCCTTCAGAATGGATAATTATAATGGGAATCAAACATAATATAGAGAAATTTATTTAGGAGGGGCTTCAATGAAAATGGCAGCTAAGCAGCTCTCGATTGCAGCATTAGGCGGGGTTCATGAAATCGGTAAAAATATGTATATCCTGCAATACGCAGATGACATTGTCGTTATTGATTGCGGCTCTAAATTTCCAGATGAAAGTCTTTTAGGAATTGACCTAATTATTCCTGATGTTTCGTATTTATTAAATAATATTGATAAGGTACAAGCATTGGTGGTTACTCATGGACATGAGGATCATATCGGTGGGATTCCTTACCTGCTTAAACAGTTGAATATCCCGATATATGCTTCCCGTTTAACCCTAGGATTAATCGAAAATAAACTTAGGGAACATGGGATTTTACGACAAACGAAACTCAATTGTATTGATTCAGAATCTACTTTAACCCTGGGTGCCATTACTACAACATTTTTTAATACAAATCATAGCATTCCAGATTGCCTTGGCGTAGTATTCGATACACCTGAAGGTACCGTAGTTCATACGGGAGACTTCAAATTTGACATGACGCCCGTCAACAAGCAGTATCCAGATATACATAAAATGGCCGATATCGGTAAAAAGGGTGTAAAGATCCTGCTTTCAGAAAGCACCAATGCTGAGCGCCCTGGCTTCACCCCTTCTGAGAAGCTTGTTGGCGCTCACATAGAAGAAGCCTTTTTAAAAGCAGAACGTAGAATTTTTATTTCTACCTTCGCCTCAAATGTACATCGTCTACAGCAGATCATTGATGCTTCTCATTTAACTGAACGTAAATTGACCTTACTCGGCAGAAGTATGGTTAATGTAGTCGGAGTAGCCCAAGAGCTCGGTTACTTAAACATTCCGGACAATATGCTGATCGAACCTGCAGAAGCTGCTAAGCTTCCTCCGGCTCAGGTAACTGTTTTATGTACAGGCAGTCAAGGAGAGCCCATGGCCGCCCTCTCACGCTTAGCGAACTCAAGCCATCGATTGATGGAGATCCAGGCTGGGGACACGGTTCTGCTCGCAGCCAATCCCATCCCAGGAAATGAAAGAAATGTTTCAAGGATTGTCGATAATTTATATATGCTGGGTGCTAAAGTCATCTATGGTTCACGCAGTGAGCTTCACGTCTCAGGGCATGGTAGCCAAGAGGAACTTAAGCTAATGCTGACTCTAATGAAACCTGAATACTTTATTCCGATCCATGGTGAATACCGCATGCTGCATCATCACAGCTTGTTAGCGGAGGCGGTAGGCGTCAAACCAGAAAATATCTTTATTCTAAAAAATGGGGACATCGTCGAGTCATCGTCTGGTGTTGTCCGCCAATCCGGTCGAGTGACTGCTGGGCAAATTCTAGTGGATGGCCTTGGGATCGGTGATATTGGAAATGTTGTGCTTCGCGATCGTCGCCAGCTGTCAGCAGACGGCATACTGATTACGGTGATTACACTGAGCCAAACCGATGGACGTCTATTAAATGAGCCGGACACCATTTCCAGGGGATTCGTTTATGTCCGTAACTCCGATAATTTAATGGACGAGATCAACCAGCATGTAACATCGACCCTTAAAAAGATGAACGAAACTGATCTCGGCCAATGGAATATCATCAAGCAGACCATCAAAGAATCATTAAGTAAGTTCCTATACGAGAAAACGAAACGGCGTCCAATGATCCTTCCAATCATCATTGAGGTTTAATGTAGGAATGCATCCAAATAGATATTGGCGGATTCTCACTCCATTATGAGTAAGAATTCGCCTTTTTGTGTTTTATAGTTTTAATACTCTTCTTTTATATATTCTGCTGATAGTATTAGATTCAGGTGCAAATTTCTACATACTGAAGTACAACTAAGCAAGAATTATCAAAATCCCTTTAAATAGATGAGGTATATTAAGACCAGAACAAGGAGGTGATCAGGCTGTATTACAAGATGATTCACAATAGTATTGAATTTATTGAGAACCATTTGGAAGAAGAAGAATTGAATCTGGACAGAATTGCGAAAGAGGCTGGATTCTCCAAATATCATTTCCATCGGCTCTTTCAGAAATATGTCGGCAAAAGTGTAGCTGAATACATTCGTTCCCGTAGGTTGAGTTCTGCTGCCCAACTGCTGCTCTATTCCGAAGAACGCATTCTAGATATTGCACTTCTTTATGGTTTTGATAGTCAAGAGGCTTTTACAAGAGCTTTTAAAGGACATTATGTTCTCCCCCCAGCCCAATACAGGTCACAGATAAAACTATTGATTCAGGAAAGAGAGGAATTTACCATGTCCGAAATTAAAGGTTGGTTCATCACCGGAACATCTCCCAGCAAATATAAGGCATCATTAGATATGCAGATTTACCATAAGGGAAGGAACTCTGTATCACTGGAATGCGCAGAAACTGAACCACTCGAAGGGAACGAATTCGGTACTCTAATGCAGCAGTTTGACGCAAAAAATTATCTTGGGAAACGGATGCGGTTTGCCGGCTTTATCCGGACCGAAGAAGTAAGCGACTGGTGCGGCTTATGGATGCGTATTGATGACAAGCTCCAGAATATGCTGGGTTTTGACAACATGCAGTACAGAAGTATTAAAGGAACTGCTTCCTGGAATTTTTACGCTTGTGTGCTGGATATCCCGGCAGAGGCGGATTGTATCAACATAGGTATTCTCCTATCCGGATCCGGAAAGATTTGGCTGGATGACTGCACCTTTGAAGAAGTAGGCCTGGACGTTCCCGTCACTGATTCCCGTGCACGGACAGAAGAATTTCCGACGGAACCGCAGAATCTGAAGTTTGAAGCCTAAAGTTTGCTTACCGGCGGAAAGTTTTGAGGAGTGATCTATTGTTTGTGTTAATTATGGAAATCATGAAGACGGCCATTCAATTTTTGACGGATTTGTTATCTGGGAATCTGCCAAAATACTTTTACCTCTGGTGTGGTCTATTTATGCTATTTGTAATCATCTACGCCTATCTTGAGGTACGGATGAAATATAAATCAGTCGATTTTATAAAAGGCATCTGCATTGAAAGTGTCTCCCATCTTGCAGGCTGGATCATCGGTATCCTAGTAACCTTGTGTAGTTACATTATCCATCCTCAGTGGTGTTTTTGCGTTACTGTTCAAGATTTCTCAGAGAGATGGAATCATTGCCTCAGACGCCAATTTTAATCGTCACAGTTAATGCAGATGGTGCCTCGGGATAAAAAAACAGGATACCCTTCGGAGAATCGAAGTAAGGTATCCTATTTAAGATTCGTTAATTGAACTCGTATAATTAGAATACTTTCGTCGTCCAATCTTCGCAATTCCAGATATCTGTTACGATGTCCTGATAAAAATCGGGTTCGTGAGAAATCATAAGAATGCTTCCTTTGTATGCTTTTAGAGCGCGTTTCAGTTCATCTTTGGCATCGATATCCAAGTGGTTTGTCGGCTCATCTAATACGAGAATATTGGTTTCGCTATTAATGAGCTTACATAGACGCACTTTGGCTTTTTCCCCACCACTTAGAACAGCAATCTTACTCTCAATATGCTTCGTAGTTAATCCGCATTTAGCAAGGGCAGCACGTACTTCGAATTGTGACAGAGACGGGAACGTGTCCCAGATTTCCTCAATACAAGTCTTGTAATTGCCTTCCTTCATCTCTTGCTCAAAATAGCCAATCTCCTGATGGTATCCACGTTCTACCGAACCGGACAATGCAGAGATTTCACCTAAAATGCTGCGCAGCAAAGTTGTTTTACCAATTCCGTTTGCCCCAACCAACGCGATCTTCTGTCCACGCTCCATCAGCAAATTAAGCGGTCTGGACAATGGAGAATCGTAGCCGATAACCAATTCTTTTGCTTCGAAAATCATCTTGCCCGCAGTTTTACCTTCTTTAAAGTTAAACTGTGGTTTCGGTTTCTCCTTGGCAATCTCGATGATCTCCATCTTGTCGAGCTTCTTCTGTCTGGACATTGCCATATTACGGGTTGCCACGCTGGCTTTATTACGAGCTACGAAATCCTTCAGCTCTGCTATTTCTTGCTTTTGACGATTATAAGCAGATTCAAGCTGTTGTTTTCTCATTTCGTAGACTTGTTGGAATTGCTCATAATCACCCACATAGCGGGTCAGCTTTTGATTTTCCATATGGTAGATCAGGTTAATAACGCTGTTCAAGAATGGCATATCGTGAGAGATCAGAATAAAGGCATTATCATACTCTTGAAGATAACGTCTCAGCCACTCAATATGCTGCTCATCCAGATAGTTGGTAGGCTCATCGAGGAGCAAAATATCTGGTTTTTCAAGCAATAGCTTCGCAAGCAAGATTTTGGTACGTTGACCACCACTAAGATCGGCTACATCACGATCCAATCCAATGTCAGTGATCCCTAGTCCACGCGCAGTTTCTTGTACTTTCGCATCAATCATGTAAAAATCTTGATTTGTAAGTGTATCTTGGATGGTACCTACTTCTTCAAGCAGCTTTTCCAGCTCTTCAGGTGAAACGTCACCCATTCTGCCGTACATATCATTCATCTCTTGCTCCAGATCAAACAGGTATTGAAAGGCACTTCTGAGTACGTCTTGAATCGTCATTCCTTTGGTTAACACAGCATGCTGATCGAGGTAGCCAACACGCACCCGCTTGGACCATTCGACTTTACCCTCATCAGGTTGCAGTTTGCCTGTAACAATATTCATAAAAGTGGATTTTCCTTCGCCGTTAGCGCCGAATAATCCGATATGCTCGCCTTTTAGGAGACGGAATGAAACATCCTTAAAAATCGCACGATCCCCAAAGCCATGACTTAATCCTTCAACATTTAATATGCTCATTTATGGACACCTTTTTCTTATTTTTCTCGCTATATTATAAGCAGGATTAACTAAAAACTCAATGGAGAAGCAAAAAATTATCATTTTTCAGGCTAATTTGCGAACAATTTTAGTTTTTGTGGACCGTCACTTGCCGAGATTAGGTTTGCGCTGGCGATCGCTCGTCATCTTTTATATGATAGTATGCATAGATACACTTTGGAGTTGACTTGAGAACTAAGGAGAATTAGAAATGAATAAACTTGTATTTTTTCTTGGTCCAGCTGGAGCAGGCAAAACAACGTTAGCTAAAGCGATTGCTTCGCGGCGCAAAATACCATTTTTCGATATGGATATTCTGCTACGGCCTGCTGCCGACGCCATAATGACTTTACACGGACTGGATCCGGCAGATAGAGACTCAGCAGAGTACAAAAGGTTATGCCGCGATTTAGGTTATCGAATCACTATGGATGCTGCGCTGGATAATATAGGCTTGGACGTCGATGCTTTTGTGGTTGGTCCCTTCACCAAAGAGGCGGCCAATCCTGACTGGATCAGCAATGAGTTAGTTCGGATCGGACGTTCCCTCCTTGATGTTGAAGTCAAGGTTGTCTTGGTAGGTTTAGCCAACGAGGAATTGTACCGGGAACGAATTCAAGACAGACAATCACCACTAGATGAATGGAAGTTCCAGCATTGGAATGAATTCCGCACTTCTCTTGGCAACCGTACGGTAGCATGGCCGCTCCCGGCTGAAAATATTGCGTTGATCGATAATTCTAACCCGAATATTAATGCTACCGTTGCGGCAGTAGAGCGATTTATTTACGTCTAAACTTTCGGACCCAGATGACGTTATTTCCGCTTTTATCAGCTTTTGCGCAGAGTTTCGGACCCCAGTGCAGCTATTCGTTAGAAAAGAGTGCTTGGGGAGTGTTTTTCGTGCCAATAGCGACGATGCGGTCCGTTAGGATTGCAAAAGTGCGATAATGCTGCGTTTAGGGTCAGCTGAGTCCGATAGCTGCTGCGTCCCCCGTAAAATAATGACATCAAACGATGTTTAAGGCTTTGACAAAGAGTTTTGGCTAAACTTTTGGACTCAGATGACGCTAGTTCCACATTTATCAACTTTTGCGCAGAGTTTCGGACCGCAGATGACGTTATTCCCAAAATTCTTTATTGAATATACTTCTGACTGACCAAATCATCAGCAAGCACCGCGGTTGGTATCACAAATTCAACGGAGCCCATATAACCCGGTGCGACATCGTATTTATTAAACACAATCACAAGCTTACCTTCGGTATTGATATAAAAGCTTTGATCCTTCGTAATGGATGTAAACTGATCCGTTGGCACATCATCGCCATACTCAGGGATCCAGTAAACTTTCTCAGAGTCTGCTTTCATTTGAGCAATCATCTGTTCTTTAATATTTTCGCTGATGCGCTCAATGTATTGATCATCTTTAAATAACATTGGTAATGTAATAATGATCTGATTTTCTTTGTCTATCGTATCAAAAGTAACTTCCATTGAAGATGAACCAGCGGTTTCCTCAACATATCTGCCAATGGAGAAAATATGCTCATTATCCGTTTTCACTTCATAACCAACATCCAGCCCCAAATGGCCCCCACCTTGTTCCTTCAACGCTTCGATCTCCGCTTGGAACTTTTCGTATAGTGCTTTGTTCTCACTTAAATATTTGCTGTTCAATCCAAGCTCCAGTTCTTTGTTCTCCATATCCGTAACGGCTGGAACTTTGATATTAGCATCGTAGTTCTCTTCTTCTACAACATATTCTTTAATAGTTAGCACTTTTATTATCCGATCAACGCCTGGGATGGAAGATAATGCACTAGCTACGGTTGTACTGGTGTTTATGGCTACTAGAAAAATAACTGCGGCCGCGCCAACACTAGCCACCCACTTAGTTGTTGTGTGTTTTTTTCTATTGGCTTTAAGTGACTGCTTTATAGAGCGGTTTACAATCAAATCAAGTTCATCCGGAATGGGAATATCGGTATACTCTTTATGTAATTCTTGTATTCTTTCGTCCATCTTACTTTATCTCCTTTAAGGCTTCATCATTCAGCTTCACTCGCAATAACTGAAGGGCCTGATACAGCCTTGTCTTTATTGTATTGGTGTTCTCATTAAGAACTTCAGCCACTTCATTAATCTTCATATCCTCAAAATATCTAAGCACGATCACACTTCGGTATTTCGCCGGCAGCTCTTCCAGTGTTCTTTTCAAATCCATATCTGTATAGTTATCCTCAACAGCCGGACTATAGGTTTCTATTATCTCTGGCTCCATCGTCTGAACCTTCTTGTTTCTGCGCAAAAAGTCTAAAGAGGTATTCACGACAATCCTGTAAAACCAGCTTTTCACGGCATCGTGATCCTTTAGCAAATCCATTCGTGTCATCGCTTTATAAATAGAATCCTGCACAATGTCGAGGGCATCCTCTTTGTTTTTCACATAACTGTAAGCAAGCCGGTATACATTTTCTTTGTTTTCTTTGATACATCGCGTCAATATTTTCTCGGTTTTCCTATTCAACATGGTCGATTATCCTTCTCTGTTTGTGATCTGGTGTTGTAACAGGAGTAAGACGTTTGGTGAGTATAAAAAAGTTTGGAGATTCCAAATAAATTATTTATTTTCTTTTTCCAAAGCTTTAATTAGAATTGATGCATAATACTTGGCACCCTCACGTTTCAGATGAACACCATCTTTGTAGAAGTAGTCGTCTTTTCCTTCACTAGCTGAGTACCAGTCTACTATGGTCGTATTCCTGAATTCACTGGAAACTTTTGAAAGGGTGGAATTCACAGTCTGCTCCCACTTTCTCGGCACACGTGTATTGACCAAAATAATCTGCTCCGCATCGCTTAACGAGTTTAATAGTTTACGTAATTGCTTGGAGTTAAAAGCTCCATTCGTCCCCAGCTCTATGATCATCCGCTTCCCTAACCGTCCTTGTGCTCTAAGCTGATCAACCACCTCCTGTGCCTGCATCATCTGTCTGCCGACCTTTCCATCGATAACAATACCAGGGAGACTTTCTACCAAAAATGGTGCCGCATCCAAAATGACAGAATCGCCAATGGCCGTAATATTCTTTCCGGTTTGATTTTTTTCGGTTACCGCTATGTTTCTTTCTGGTTCAGCTTGTTTCTCTTCAGTGTCAGGTTTTTGCTTCTCAACATCCGTCGTATCTTTTTCTACGGGTGGTGCCAATGAGTTGTGATCTATTGGATCTTGCGCTGTTCCCTCTTGCTGTACATTCTGCTTATCTGCAACTTCGATTGTAGGCGTGTCAGATTCAGCATTGGATAAATATCCATTGCAGGCAATCGGAATAAGAATCAAAAAGATCATGGTCATAAGAAAGACTGGGCGGTAGCTGCGGCGTTGTTTCGCACTCCAATGGTTCCAAATGTTTCTTAATGATTTCCGCCGGAGCGGCTCCTCCACATATTTGTATGATAAGGCTGCCAGTAGAAAACTTCCTGCTAACTGAAGGATAATACGAAGCACGCCGCTCTCATCTGGATTCCCATTAGGGCTGGTAAGAATAATTACGGGATAATGCCAAAGGTATAAGCTATATGAACGTACACCTATCCATCGCAAAGGTTTGCAGCCTATTTTCCGGCCAAGAGAACTGGCAGGATGAGCAAGCACGGCAATCACTACTGCAGTAATGATAGAGATGATCAAAAATCCACCACGATATAGTGATTCATCAAATTCGTTAATCCGGTAAACTAGCACCATTAATACCAGCAGTCCCAGAGCACCAATGATATCAAACATATAACGAGATCTTTCTGTGACTGTATTTTTAAGTTTCTGACTAGGCCATGCAACGGCAAGCGCCGCTCCAACTAGAAGTGCAAATATGCGAGTATCTGTTCCATAATAGACCCTGCTTGGATCTGTGCCCGGTACATAGAACATAGCCATGGCTAAAGCTGAGACAGCAGCACAAGCCAGAATCCAGGCAGTAAGTTTACCTCGACGAGGTATGATCTTTAGTCCTAATACGAGCAGCAGCGGCCATAGAATATAAAACTGTTCTTCAATAGAAAGTGACCATAAATGTCCGATCGGTGAAGGAGGTCCAAAGCTTTCGAAGTACGAAACATCATGAAATATTAACCACCAGTTATTAACGTAAAATAGTGATGACATGAAATCTCCTGTCAGCCCATTTAATCTCGTGGGATCTATGATTAAGAGCCATAAGGTGACAACGATCAGCATGACTATCGTCGCCGGCAGCAACCTCCGTGCTCTACGTATCCAAAAGTCCAGAAGGTCCAATCTTCGATGACGCTCCCATTGGTTAATGATTTGGTCTGTGATGAGATAACCCGAGATCACAAAAAAGATTCCCACTCCCAGCAGTCCACCCCCAGCCCATTTCAAATTCAAATGATAGGCTATAACAGCGAGTACAGAAAAAGCTCTTAGTCCATCAATTCCAGGCATATAACGCTTGTTGTCATTCATTCTGTTTCAGTCCTTACCCTTAATTTGTTGTTCATAGGCAGGACGCAGGAGTAGCACAAAAAGTTCTTTTAACTGGCTATTCTGTTATCAAAAGTAAAAAAACACCCGCGCAAGAATTACCCTGCGGGATGTTTTTAAAAAATCTAACTACTTTCACAAACTTCTAAAAGGTTATTTCTGAACTTCAACCTGTAGAATTTCTGATACGAATTGAACAGGTACATAGGTTTTGTTATCTTGTAGAACAGGTGCAGCACCTAAAGCTTTAGGAGTCATTTTTGCGAAGAAGTATGAATCTTTGTTAAGCGTAACACTTGTCCACTGTGCACCTTTCATCAATTCAGCGGTTTTGGTAGACTGATTCCATTTCAATTCATAGTTTAGTTGACTGGCCACATCACGAAGCGATACCATGAGCACGCCTTTCTTATTCGTGAAAGTAGCTACTTTTTTCAAATCTAGCTTGGTTGTATCCGTTGAACTATGATTTAAGCTGAACCGAAACTCTGGTGAACCTACATAACCTGGTGCAATGCTGTATTTAGGGAATACGATTACTAAGTTACCTTTATCGATATAGAACGACTGCTCAGTTGAAGTTCCTGTGTACTCTTCTAAGAAATACTTATCTGAATCCTTTTTAATTTCTGCCAGAATGTCTGCATCGAGCTTCTCTTTGTAGTTAGCGCCCAGTAGATCCGTTAGTGTAACAGGTTCTGCCTCAGCTATATTTTTCACATTATAAGTATCGATCCGCGGCATGCTTGTTCCACCTTCAGAACCTTCAGTAGTAACAGTCAAGGAGATAACGCCTGCTGGAGAACCTGTTCCATCTGATTTCAGATCATAAGTAATGTAAAGAGTATAAGGATGAAATTCCATTTGATCAGCCTGTGCTTTTTTGCCCATTTCTGCAGCGTCTTTCTCCCACTGTGCCAGATCCTTTTCAGCATGAGAGAGGATAATATCGTTCAGTTCATCTTGATAATGAGTATCCAGCATTCCTGTTAGCTGAGGTACTTTTAAATCTGCAATCAGGTATTTACTTGTTGTGTTAAGTACTTTTTCTTGTACTTTAATGCCAGCAAGGGCTGGTATCTTGGACGGTAAAGCCGCAGAAACATTAGCTGTTACTTGTGTGGAAACCATAGCATGAACCGGTAAAGAAGCTGCACTCACTCCCATAATGGCTACACATCCCACTGCACTCATTTTAAATAGATTTTTTGTTCTTTTGTTCATATCTCGTCATCCTCCATCTCTATTTATAAGTGCCTTCCGATGACACTCATTAGCTAGGACGCAGGAGGACCTCTAAAAAGTTTGCTGGTTTTCTAATTTAAATATAATTTCTTCAACTTCTGTACCCCGTAACTCTACGTAAAAAGGCTGTACCTCATCATTTAGACAATACTCCAGCCGCAGTCTGAGGTTTTTCCATGTGACCATTTCTAATGCTTGTTCTATCGAGAAAAACCCAACTTCTAAGCTCTCGGAACTAGTAGCAGGTTCGCCGCCGATGGCATTCCCTAGAAATAGGTTAGTACAAATAGATCGATCAACATTTTGAAAAACTCCGCAGAACTTATTAATCTCTATATCAATGCCCGATTCTTCTTTGGCTTCCCTGATTGCTGCTTCTATAAGGGACTCCTCCTCTTCAACCTGTCCGCCTGGCATCTCCCAGCCTCTGCGTGGACCTTTTATTAATAAGATTTCTTCTTGATCATTGAATACAACTGTAGCTGCTGAAAGAATATGTTTGGGGGGGATTCATATCCATTGTTACCTCGCTCTAAATTTATTCTAAGCCCTAATTAATTCTGAATACAGGTCCTTTGGGTGAGAAAGGCAAGTCATTACCCTTGGGCAAAATATAAGCATGGTCTCTTTTAAGGATCAGCTTGTCACAATAACCATCTGTAATAATTAGAAGCGGTCCTTTTTTCGGGAAATCCTCAGCTTGTTGAATCAAATCAATAGCTGGTTGTAAGATCGTTCCCCCTCTTCCCTTCACTTGTACCCGATCCGCGATAGCCTCGGGGGGCATGTAACCTGCATCATAAGGACAAGCATCACAAAAGATAATCCGTGCAAAAGGAACATCACGAGCCTGCGCATAACTTGAAATAGCCCCTAATGCTTTGGCCAGAAGTTTTTTATCCATTGAGCCTGAGGTATCTAAAATAACTCCAAAAGTACGGCCATCATCTGCAGCACCGCTATGAACCCACTGTGGTCGAGGGATATCAGGCGTAGAAGATTGACGTCTGCTAATTCGTGAATAAGATCTGGTCTTCTCAAGCGGTGAAAAATAATGATCAAACCACCGTGCAAGCTCTACATCCCATTTAATAGGTGGCTGGCCCAGCGCTCTAATCTCTTCAACTAGGCCTGATGGCAAAAGACCGCGACTTTGCTCTTCATGATACATAAGTCCCTGTTGCATAGCATTTTTACAGAAATCATCTAACGTTTGTCCTTCTCTCGCATCCCAAAAACTTGATGAACCGTTATCTAAAATGTCACCGAGTCCATTCCCTCTCAAGGTTGCCAGTTTCTTATAAGTGCGGATATCTCCGACCATACGATCATAAATCGTTTCAGCAGATAAACCTTTAAGCTCAGGATCTAATAAGAGTCCAATTCGCGGATACTCCCCTACACTCATTTCCACTAGCCATAAATTTATAACGTAGTCACAAGCCACATTCCAAAGATAATGATCCCGGCCAAGACATCGCTCGTGATGCTGAAGCCCCGCATGCAGAAGCTCATGCGCCATCACGAAAATACACTCCTCATCGTTTAGTCCAGCTGCAGGGTTCATGAATATTTTGCGATCAATAACGTCAATGGCAGCTATGGAAATATCTAATCGCCGACATATCGCTGGATCTTCTATAATCTCAAAGCCGGCGGCAAGCGCTCCTAATAAAGGATATCTGTCCATAAACCATCGTTTTGCCCGTTGTGGAGCTGTTAAAGAAAGTGCAGGGTCACTAATAGTATTAGCATGTCCTCCAGCAACACTTACTGCATTCGTCACAGCATTAGATAACCCATAAGTAAAATAGGCTTCCCAATCCGGTGCTTTTCCCCAGTATCTTTTGGTGGCATCTCTAACATTCATATCCAGTTTTGAAACACCCGCAGTCCCAAAATATCTGGAGTTGTCCGGAATTCCTTTTATCATAAACTGCTCGTAAAGCTGTTGTTCATCTTTAATTGTAAGATCAATTCGCGACTCCATATCTGCGGGTATTTTCCCAAGCTTCAAGTCATTTAAAAACTTTGCTATGTACACATCACATGCAACGTTCCACGCCACTTGATTCTCTTTAATCTTTAAATGTCCAAGACCTAAATGAAGAAAACAATGTGCCAAAACGTACATCCATTCAGCAACCTCGCCACGCCGTTTAGGATGAGTGTAAATATAACCGTTATTAGTGACAATTGCCCAGCCGTCTTCAGGATAGGGACTATTTTCATTATGGATAATCGAAGCTCGAACAGATAACGGCGCAAAAATAGGATGATCCGCGATTAACGAACATGCTTCATTAAAATTTTTCAAAGCGGGATTATCTGGAGTTGTTTTTTTAGCCATATTTACCCCCGCTCTTTTATTGCAAGACGTGGTAAATCACGTACAATTTCAACCATTAACCAATCTGGAATATTATCACTTTGCTCCTGCTTAGCAACTACTAGCTGTGCAATTTCAAAGCTAATGACGGACAGGTCTTTAATCAGCTTTTTAACCGTATGTGCAAATTGGCGATGTCCATCTCGTACGTTATCTTTAATCGGAGGGAGTTCTTTGATAATCTGGGCACGCAAGGATTGCGCCAGAAAATACAGGAGATCCCGATCTTCTGGAGCCGTTGGAAATGAGGATTTACCATCTATAATTTGATTAAGTTCATATTTTCCAGTTAGATTTTTATAAAAAGCCCTGAATTGTGTGGCGTGAGAAGGTGTCAGTGAACCATTCGCTAAAATCCCCACGGTATCCACATTTATATCATCGCCAAACTCATGTAGTGCATCACTAAGCATATGCCAAGAGCGTGGCGTGGAGAAAGGCTCTTCAGTCTTTGGAGGTGCACTCCACAAATGATCGGGACGCAATTCCAGATATTCAATAACCATAGGATGAATGCTATGCTCATATGCCCAAGAGATCCAATTCTGAAACGATACATTTAACTGTATATGGAACATCCGATTGATAAGCGCGGAGGACATAGGTTTAACAATTGCACTATCTTGTGCACGGTTACCAGCTCCTATTACTATAGAGCCCTCAGGTAGGTGATAATCGCCGATGCGGCGTTCGTGGATGAGACTATAAAAAGCTTTTTGCACCTCTTGAGAACAGGCATTAAGCTCGTCTAGGAACAAACAATATGGTTCATCCCGAGCAATCATTTTTGGAGGACAGAATTGGCTCTTACCGTTAACGATTTGCGGGACTCCAATGATGTCTTCAGGTGCTAATTGAGAACCTAATAGTGACACACAAGGAAGACCCACCTGATCAGCAAAAGCTTCTACTAGCGAAGATTTCCCAATACCAGGCGCCCCCCAGATAAAAACAGGGCGAATCACAGAAACGTTTAGAAGTACTTGCATAAGTTGAATAGGTGTTACAGGAGTTGCTAGATTCAAATAAATGCTCCTTTTTAATGAAATAATAATAAAGATAACTATACACAGTATAACAAATAATTCATTAGCTCAGGAACGAACTTCAACAACAACACTCTATTTCATTCGAAAAAAACAAACCTTTTCTTGACGAGATATAAAAAAGGATGATATATTGTTTCACGCTTTAATAATTAAGTAGTTAATCATTTAGTTGTTATCTAAAATTTAATGGAATTACTTATTCCGCCCTATTTCATAACTTTAGGAGGCGTGATTTGGCTAATAATGAAGATTTTCTTCAGATTTCTACTATGTTCAAATCCTTTTTAAAAGGAATCTCCCAAGATTGGAACAAACAAGACTACCCCTTAAATATTACACAGTTCAAAACCCTCAGGACTTTATCTAAGAACGGTCCACAAAACGTATCACAGATTGCTGCAGCTCTGGGTATTACCTCAGCAGCAATTACAGGCGTAACAGACCAATTAATCGCTGAAGATTACGTAAATAAGGAACGCGCCAAAGATGATCGAAGGGTTGTCCACATCACCATTACGCAGAAAGGAGAAGCAACGATTAAAGAGGTGCAGGAACGCCATCAAGAACTTATGGAATCTTACTTTAAGATACTGCCCGATGAGGATATTGAGCATTTAAGAAGAATTTTCGCAGTAATAATTTCTGATTTAGACAAGAGATAAAATTTAAAAAGTGGCGGGGAAACAATCGAATGGAACATTTATCCAGCAAACGAAAACTTAGTATTATGATAGCAATAATGGCTGCAATGCTGTTCGCAGCGATTAATCAGACAATTACAAGTACTGCTATGCCGCGTATAATCGCAATTCTTGATGGCATGGATTACTATACTTGGACTATTAACATTTATTTATTAACATCAACAATAGCAACCGTTCTTGTCGGTAAGTTATCTGATATGTTCGGACGTAAACCCTTTCTATTAGCAGGTATTCTCTTATTTATGGTTGGGGCTTTTCTGACAGGTACATCTTCCGATGTTTATCAATTTATCATTTACCGTGGGATTCAAGGGGTAGGTGCAGGTATTATTCAATCCACCGCATTTACTGCCGTAGGTGACTTATTCCCTCCGCGTGAACGTGGTAAATGGATGGGGTTGATGATGGCAGTATTCGGCTTCTCCAGTGTGCTTGGACCAACGCTTGGAGGCTTTTTGATTGACAATATGGATTGGCATTGGCTGTTCTGGATCTTCCTACCGCTTGGTGTAGTAGCCTTCGTGATGATTCTTACCTTATTTCCTAAAGGCAAACGCGGGGAGTCAACCAGCATCGACTATTTAGGTTCCTTGCTAATGACAACTACCATAGTGCCTCTACTGCTTGCCTTCACCTGGGCAGGTACAGAATATGATTGGGGTTCTTCGCAAATTCTCGGCCTGTTGGCGGGAACGGTCGTTTCGGCACTTCTCTTTATTTTGGTCGAATCCAAAGCTAAAAATCCAATTCTTCCGCTTCATCTATTTAAGAATAGCGTAGTTACCATATCTAATATTATTGGTTTTATTATGAACTTCGGTATGATGGGAGCTATGATCTATCTTTCCTTCTTCGTACAAGGTGTTCTGGGGATCTCCGCGACATATGCAGGGTATGTTACTATGCCAATGTCGATCGTTATGGTTGTAGCCAGTGCCCTTACCGGACAAAAGATGGCGAAAAAAGGGAAGTATAAACGTTACGCATTAATTGGAATACCCATTATGATTGCTGGTATGACAATTATGGTATTTATGAATAATGTACCGATGGCTGTCCTAAGTATGATTGTGTTTGGTCTTGGGTTAGGATTGGGAATGCCAGTATTCTCACTAGCTACTCAAAATGCGGTTTCACACACCGAACTGGGTGTAGTAACGGCCTCCTCACAATTATTCCGTAATTTAGGCGGTACGATCGGTATCGCAGTCATGGGTACCGTTATGTCAAATAGTCTTACCAAAAACTTGAAGGAAGCTCTGCAATCGTCATCAGCACCGGATTTCACACAGATAGATCCAAAACTTGCTGAGCAAATGCTCTCCTTCGCTAATCCACAGGCATTAATGAACAAACCATTGCTTGAACAGACTCAAGCTAGTCTGCCAACCGATGTACAGCCTATCTTCTTACAAATGATTGAGGGGATCCGTGACGCTTTAGGACAGACATTGTCATCCGTGTTCTTAACCGGGACCATTGTGCTTGTTGTAGCTTTCGTGCTTGTCTTCTTCCTGAAGGAGCTTCCACTTCGTACTTCTAACCAAATGCCAGTTCCTGAAGAAGCTGAACAGGACCCGTCAAACATGAAATCTTCAAAACTTGCAGTGGATAAAACCTAACCGCAAATTACTTTGAAGCTGACTATAAAACAACAAAAACTGCAACGTACTCATGCGTAACTGAGTAAGTTGCAGTTTTTGTGTTGATCTATTATTTTACAGGTGAAAGCTCATCTTCTGTTACCCACTTATGATTTTTCACTTCATCTCCACCCGTAGTAGGTTTGTAATTAATCATATAGACAATGGTTTTTTCTGCGGAGTTAATCTGAGCCGTTGCACCCTTCATATCCTTCATATGATCAGATTCCATAATAACCTCTGAGCCTGGTTGATAGGATATATCATCTGCTTCTTTTATTTCTTCATGAATAATCCACTTATGATTTGTGACCGGCTGACCTCCTGTAGTAGGTCTATAGGAAACATTATATGCTGTCGTCTCATAAGCTCCCACAATTGTCGCAATGGCTCCCTTCATCCCTTCCATATGGTCAGTTTGGATCACAGCTTCACTTCCTACTTTGTAAGTAGGATTCTCCGCTACCCGCAGATCTTTTGGAACTTCACCTGAACTTGAATGTGAGTTATGTTCCATTTGTGTATCGTTAGAAGACATTTGATTGCCATAGCTATTGTCATTACTACAAGCACTTAAGCTGAAAGCAACTGCGACGACTAGTAGAAATAATTGCTTTTTCATATAAAAGACCTCCGAAATTTTATCTGCCTATAAGTATTATTTTACCCATTTCAGAAAATCACAAACGGAACTAAGGATTCACAGTTTGTAAAACAGTAATTTATTTTCCATTAAATGAGTGTTGTCTCAATGATTAAACTATATTTATAATGTTTTCTGAAAGGAGGCTACTATAATGAAGACTAAAATATTCACTTTGTTGCTTCTTTTGGGTCTGGTGAGCATGGCTACTATGATCGGTTCTGCTAATGCAGCTCCGGTATTAACCATAGGAAGTTCTTCAGGAGATGTATGGGATCTACAATATAGATTAAAAACCCTTGATTTCTACACTGAGCCCTTAGATGGGGTATACGGATCACAAACGAAAGCAGCGGTTGCTAGATTTCAAAAGGCCTATGGAATAAGCGCTGATGGAATTTCGGGGACAAAAACTTGGAATATTTTAAAAAAACACACGCTTAATATTAATGAAATGGATATTTTGGCTAAAGTTATCTACAGTGAGTCTCGCGGTGAGCCTTATGTTGGACAAGTTGCAGTGGGTGCAGTAGTCATGAATCGTATACAATCAAGTCAATTTCCAAATAATATTAAAGAAGTTGTATTCCAAAAAGGAGCTTTCACAGCCGTATCTGACGGTCAGTATTGGCTTACACCAAATCAGACAGCTTATTTAGCTGCTCTTGATGCTGTTCGGGGTTGGGATCCCACAAACCATTCAATCTATTATTTCAATCCGGATACAGCAACAAGTGCATGGATCTGGTCACGTCCGCAAAACTTAAAAATTGGTAAGCATATATTTGCAAGTTAAACGCATCAAATAGCTAAGATCAACAAAAGCCGATCTAACTATGATAGTTAGATCGGCTCTTCAATTCCAAGCACTAAAGCCATATTAATCTGCCCTACTTCGTCCTTATGGTTATACCCCAATTTATTATAGATTCTGATCGCATTTCGATTTTCTTTATCTGCTGCTAGAAAACTCCGCTTAGCACCATTGTTATTCCCCCAGCGTATACCTTCAACAGCTAACTTATGTCCGATACCTTGGTTATGATATTTCGGATCTACAGCTAATTCTCTAATCCATAACACAGGTCCCATTTCATTTTCAAATCCGTAGATGTTCAATAAACATACTCCAACAATGCTTTTATTCAATTCTGCTACAAGAATACAAGAATGATCCGATTCATTCCATGTTTGTATGAAATCCAACTCTTCACCATAGAAACCTCTTGAAAGATTTATACATGCTTTGGTGATCATACTAACCTGTAAATAGTCTTTAGGCTCAATGTTTCTTATGAATGGTGATTCTGCTTGATCGGTGATCTTCTTTGAGATATCCTCATTCCAGAAATCAATAAATTGACTAACTACCTTGAACCCCAAAGACTCCATAACTGGCATGAGATCTGGATGTATAAATTCGATATACATTCTATGAGTTCCACCCACAGGTAATTGAATAAACTTACTGGTCAGATCTATTAGTGCAGTCCTAAATAATTCTGTAGACTCGGCAGCCCAGTGAATATTATGACCCTCATCAACCGATTTACATAATATAAACACACCAGGTTCATCAATAAGAATATCCTCAGGCGCCTGTAGTTCCAGCTCTTCAACATCCAAATATTGCAAAGAACTATACTTATAAGCTTTCGCTTTTAGGAATGAATTCTTAAACATAACTTCGAAATAATCCCCTTTTATGGATTCGATAATTTTGATTGGTTACTAAATGTAAAAATCATCTTTAATTCATCATCATATGACTTCCCGCATTCCTCTAAATAACTATCACCAGTGTATTCTTTTAAAGTTTTCCTCCAAAAATGCTGTGCTCTCCCATTTGTGCCCGTGGGATTTGTTTGCAACTCCCAGTTACCCAAATGAAGCTTAAAGACTTCCTTAGCTGCATATTCAGCAATTCCCTTACCACGGAAGGGCCGTAGAATAAAAAATTCATTCAAATAGAATTCACAAGCAGACGGTGTGTAAGGCGGTGTAGCAACTAATGCAAACCCTACTGGAATATCATTTTCTTTTATTAAATAAGGATACAAAACGCCAGCTTTCTCCCACCAAATGTCGAAGACTTTATTCTGTTCCTTCAGTGTCTGTGTCTCGTCCTCCTCGAATACCCCGTATTGATTAGGAATCGTCCCCCATATTTCTGATAGATCGTGTAAGTATAGTGGGTAGAGGTTGTTAATAATAAACTTCGAGGCACTATCAGTTAAGGTTATTGTGATATTCATATCGTTACCTTCCTACCTTCTATCGAATTTTCGAATATATTAATGGAGATCACTCAAATAACATTCTGTATCATTATCTTTTGTATACTCTGTAAGTACTTTCCGTTAAAATATTATGGCAGAATAACTTTTTATCTTCAACGGTTCAGGAACAAACTTAATCTCCATCATCCCCCACAATTTCTTCTCAATAATTACTTCTTTTCTCAGTATAATTACGACCTCGCTCTAGTTATATGCCATATTCGATTAGAATTAATTTTTATATAATGTCACCATTTATATTTGATAATTAAGTTAAGCGTACCTGTACTTCTATATACTCGACTCGCCTTAACTTCTGCGGATATAGTACAAACCTCTAGCATATTATAATTGTATAAAAATGGGAGGTGTGCTCAGATATGCCGGATCCTTTTGTTTCGAGATCTCTAGATGAAATACGATTCTGGTCACGAATCATGAAAGAACACTCTTTTTTTCTTAAATTAGGGTTTCGTTGTGAAGACACGCAACTAATTAATGAAGCAAACCATTTCTATGCCACATTCGAAGCCATAGAGAATAGATCACTCGGATTTACTGTGGATTCTGATCCAGCAGTAATACGGAAGTTTAATGAGGAAGTTCATAGTGCAGCTTCACATATCTGGGCGTTCAAAAGAAAAATACTAGGTCTAATTCTACAATGTAAGCTTCCAGGCGGAACGAACTTCCCCTTATTAGTGGATCATGTCAGTAGGGAAGCCAACTATTTTCGAAATCGACTGGAAGAACTGAATCAGGGTAGGTTAGATCCTTTACCAGACGCAATTATTAATGAAAATGTATTCTTCCTACGTATAATGGCAGACCATGCTAAATTCATTGGTCATTTATTGGACCCCTCTGAACGTCAACTTGTTGAACAAGCAAGAAATTTCAGCCATGACTTTGATGTTTTGCTGTATCAAGCTATTGATCTTAGCTCCATGCGTCCTCAATCCCAAACCAAACCCCTGCTCAGTCAGCAACTTGACGAGAATAAAGTCTCAGTTAAATCTCTCCGTGACTTTAAGAAAACGGCACGAGATCTTATTGAGGAATGTCGAATAAAGAGCATCATCCATCCATTGCTTGCGGATCATGTATTCCGAGAAGCAGAACGATTCCTGTATATAATTGATGCATTTGAAGCCTCTTTGAATATGAATAAACAAATCGTATAGCATTACATATTTAATGGATAGGGCGACAACTTGTATCAAAAAATACAGGTTGTCGCCCTATCTATCTTTATATTTGACTTCATTTAATTCAGTAATCCATTCCCAATCGATGTATAGAGATTTAAGCACAAAAAGTAGTTGGTATTTGAGAAAAAACACTTTATAGTAAAACTCAGGGAGGAATAGTAAGTTTATGGAATACGGGATTGCTACCAGTAAATACAAAATCAATAGATAAGGATGATTGAAAATGAAAAGGTTTGGTCGATATTTGATACTATGCACTATGGTTATTGCTCTATTATGGTATTTAAGATTAAATTATAATCAAATTCCAAAAACCACGTCAGAGTTTCCTCTAACGTGGTTTTTTTGGATGATAAGCTATTTTTTTGAATAAACAATTTTCTTGATACTATCTCTAGAAAGGCAATATTCATCTGAAAGCTGGTCAACCGTTGCACCAACAGCAAATCTTAGACAGATTTCGATATTTCTAGATCTTAAGTATTTTCTGCTCCCTGATTTTTCGCCCCACTTTACATGTGATTCTTCAGGCTTAGGGATATAAACCATACCACCGTTGATATATTTCTGAATTTCCTCTAATAATTCTTTTGGGAAAATCGTATCTGCATTTACATATTTCATAATCGCTCTGCTCCTTAAACTTTTTAATGAGTTTGAAGGTAGCAAAGTCTATTCTGTAAACAACCCATGCACACTGCACTAGCGGTAAACTCAATTTTTCGCTCTATACAAACAACCGCCGTTGTTTATAAGTCTAGACTTTGCATAGAGCTGATCGCTAATCTTCTCACGATTGTACACCCTCCTTTTTATTGTGTAGTTACTTGTTCCAAAATACGCTCAGCTGTCTTTTCTCCATTCGCAATACAATCCGGAATACCAACTCCATAATAAGAGCATCCGGCAAGGATAACATTAGGATACCTATCTGTCATCTTCTTCTCTAAGGATACTACAATTTGATGATGAAGTTTATGGTAATTTGGCATTACATCATGCCATTTGGTCACATCATAGGTAGCTGGCTGTCCTGTTATCCCGAGACTGGTCTGTATATCTTTCAAAGCCACCTTCAATAGTTCCTCTTCAGATAGCTTGATCAACGAATCATAATGAGGGTTTGAGCTCTTATAAAAGAGTCTGACAAGCAAACGCTGTTGTCCTGACGTATGCTCCCACTTGCGACTTGTCCACGTACACGCATTACATAGAACATCATCGCTGTTGGCAGTGATGAACCCTGTGCCATTCGCAGGCAACTGACTATCAGGGATATTAAATCCTAAATATACACTAATCATTGAACTATTATATAACTGATTGAAATCTTCATTTAGTTCTTCGTCTTGAAGTAGCGCTTGTGCAGTAGAATGCATCGTTCCAAGTACG
Organism: Paenibacillus sp. FSL F4-0097; assembly: GCF_038593125.1. Taxonomy (NCBI): domain Bacteria; kingdom Bacillati; phylum Bacillota; class Bacilli; order Caryophanales; family Paenibacillaceae; genus Paenibacillus; species Paenibacillus sp. FSL F4-0097. Next base: position 3,261,612 of record NZ_CP151965.1, on the reverse strand, counting down.
ACAACATCGGAGTCTATGATTCGTCCATCTGCCAAAGTTACCCGGTACTGCTCTCCACGTTTCTCAATTCTCTCGGCACGAATCCCTTTGATGATCTCCGAATTAGAAAGATGTTCTTCCATAGAATCGATCAAGGCAGATACACCTCCCTTGAATGACATGAACTTCTTATCGCCATTTCCTTGAAATTTGGCTTTATTAGCGGATAAACCCTGAATAATACTGCCGTATTCATTCTTATAATCAATCAAATAAGGCAGCGTTGAGGCTATTGTAAGTTCGCTTAGCTTCCCGGAATATACACCTGAAAGAACCGGTGAAATTTGCTTCTCGACAAGTTCTTTTCCAAAGAATGCTTCTAGAAAATCACCCACGGAATCGTTTTTCGTAAACTTATTATTGGGAGTGTAGAAATCTTTGAGTGCTTCAACCTTTCCTTCAGCTGAGATCAGTTCTGTTGTAGCAAGCGACTCCATACTGAGCGGAATGCCAAAGACTGCATCTTTAGGAATTTGCTTCAGTTTACCTTCTGTATAAATAAAGGATATTCCTGTCGCGTTATATACAACCTCATTTTGTATACCCAACTCTTCAATCAGAGGTGCAACATTCGTTTTACGGGTGACAATAGAATCTGCCCCAGACTCCATAATGAAGTCTTCTTGTTTTAGTGTTCTGATTTTGCCTCCCAGTCTATCGCTGGCTTCAACCAAAATGATTTTTACATCTAGCTTGTTATGCTCTATAGATTTCTGTAAATAGTAAGCGGTAGACAATCCAGTAATTCCCCCGCCAATCACGACAACTGTTCTCAATTCGTTGACACCTACCTCGTGGTTATAATCTGTATCAATTCAATTGTGTACATTATATCATAGGAATTTATAAGAATTTACATCCCAACGTGTCAGATATGACACAAAAAAGCCGCGTTAAACGCGGCAATGATGGGCTAATAATTATATATTTTCCTGTTTTAATGCATCAATAATGTTCTCTTTTTTCACTTTTGAGCTTGAATATAACATGGCTGCGCTAACGATGATAAATACAGCCGCTATGACACACAAGATACTCATCCACGGAAGTGTGAATCCATAAGAGAAGCTATTCATCATTGATCTATAGATCAAGTACATAATAACTATACTAATCGGAAGCCCATAAAGTAATGACTTTATTCCATAAAAAACACTTTCGTAATTAATCATTTTATTAAAACCATTTGGCGTCATCCCTACAGACTTCAGCATCGCAAACTCTCTTTTTCGAAGGGATATGCTAGTTGATATCGTATTGAAAATGTTCGCAATCGATATTAAAGTAATTAAAGCAATAAAACCATAGGTGAAAATAGACATTAACATGATCATCTGCTCACTATTTTGTCTATTTTGATACACATTTTGAACATAGATATTACGCTCTTTCATTTCCTCTATGGCTTGCTGTGTCGCTAATGGGTCTGTGCTGTTCAAGTTAAGCCGACTTTGAATATCTTTACTCATCGTATCATTTGTTAGTTTATCGAAGACTTGTTCAGAGACGATGATGTTTATTCCACCAACCATTGCTGAATGTACACCCATGGGACGTTTATCAGTTAGAGCGGCAATTTTTACGGGTAATAAATCCGTCTCTTTTTTTGTATCCCAATCCGTATAAAAAAGATCAAGCTTTTGGCCGACTTCAGAGTGAAAAGCTTTGGTCTCGACAATTTTTTTGGCTTTCTCATCCTCAAAAGTAACCGTATCATTCACAATAGCAGTCATCTGATCAAGCTTCGTTAGTTGTTCATAATTTGTGCCGACCGTTTCTGCATAGGTTTTCAAACTCTGTTCATTTAGTGCATAAATCTGAATGTAGTAAGGATATTTCCCGTTCTTTAGAACACTCTTATCCGCCTGCACAATCTCTTGCAATTCTTTCGCCATATTTTTTTCATCAATCCATGAACTCACACTAAGTTCCCTAGTCACATTATATTCCGTTATATTAGGTAATTTGGATATCGATTTCGTCAACCGATCCACTTTTTGAGCGTCCTCAGTCCCCATATATACTTGGATATCATAGTTCAACCCATCCTGTGAGAGTTCTACCGACCTTGTCATATTAGAAGTGAACGCTGATACAGATAAAAACAAAACGATACTAATGACAAGTGAGAACACGGTTGCTTGGTACCTGCGTTTATTTCTCTTTAAATTCTTCAAACCAATTTCTGCTTCAATACCAAACAATCTGCGCACGAACTTGGATGTTTTCACAGCTTTACCAGAGAGCCTAACATCGGTTGTTTGTCTGATCGCATCAATAGCCGAGATCTTTGAAGCCTTTCTGGCTGGAAGATAAGTGGATATAAAAATTGTCAGTATTGAAACTAAACAAGCGGTTAGTAGAGACAGAGGTGTAACAACTAACGTTAATTTTTCTGTTATGCCTAATACATCTTGAATCATTGAATTGATAAACATAAAAGTGATCCCGATGCCTGCTATTCCGCAAATGATCCCAATGGGGATACTAATTAAACCGATAATCATTCCTTCAAAAAACACTGAATTCTGCTTCTGCCACTTTGTAGCCCCTACGCTGGAGAGCATCCCTAAATGACGTGCACGCTCCGAGACAGAGATCGCAAAAGCATTATAGATTAATGAAACGGAACCAATGATAATCACAACCATAATGATCACTGACAATGAAAGAAGTGTGTTACGTAAGCCATCGTTATTCGTCACACCATAGTAGCGGAGCAGACTATTATTATAAGAGATCGACTCGATATTGTTTTCTTTTGCCAATTCCTCTGCATGCTTGTATATGGAGCTATCCACCTTGTTTAATACTACCGTCGCTGTGGTTTTTTCGGCTGCTCCAATCAAGCTTTCATCCACATAACTTAAGGCAGTATAGCCCGGAGACCATGTTGGTTCCCAAGTAGGACGCTTTATCACTCCCACAATCGTATAGTTCATTGTTTTTTTATGAATAATCTTTTCAAGCAGGGTGTCCTCTTCAGTCCGTAATCGTTCATTCTGAGATAGGGGTTGGCCACTATTTTCATCATCGCTAGTGACACGTTCACCAACATCAAGCGTTAAAGTTTCCCCCATCTTGTAAGTGACTTTTGCATTCTTTGCAATCTCCTCAGAAATGACTACTTCGTGGTTTGTCTTCGGGAGTCTACCTTCCAGCAGTTCAATCGGAAATTGTTTAAAACCAGCTGCATTATATTCCTTGATATACCAATAAGGTTTATTCTCATTCTTCCCACCCTCTAAAGGGGCGTAACCACGATCGTTGGAGATCACTAGTGCTTTTGTCGCATCATCTGTTTCTATCGCTTTGAGCTGAGCTTTAGTAACATTTCTATATTGGACATGCCATTCTCCATTTGTCGAGATACTTTGCTTCTTCATTAATTCCATAAAAGAAAAACCTAAGGTCGCGACAGCCGTTACCATAGCTACAGAAATAATGACTCCAATGATAGTAACCAATGTTCTTCGCTTATTCTGTTTCAAATGTCTTATAGTTAATTTGTTTACGATATTCACGGACGAATCACCTCATCTTTAGCGATCCTTCCATCTTCAATAGTAATGACCCGATCTGCTTGCAAGGCAATACGTTCATCGTGAGTAATAACAATAAGTGTTTGATTATACGTTTTATTAAACATTTTTAATAATTCAATAATTTCACTACTATTCTTGCTATCTAGATTACCAGTTGGCTCATCTGCCAGCATAATTGCAGGATTACTAATTAACGCTCTGCCTATGGATACCCGCTGCTGCTGTCCGCCTGATAGCTGATTCGGCAGATGTTTTAAACGATTGTCCAGATTCAACGCCTTCACGGTATCCGCAAACTGTTTCTTATCCACCTTATGCTGATCGAGCAGTAACGGTAGTGTGATATTCTCTTCGACCGTCAACACCGGTATGAGATTATAGAACTGATAAATCAGACCAATTTGTCTGCGTCTAAAGATCGCCAGTTGTGTTTCATTCAAATCGTAAATATCCGTGTTATCTACAAATACTTTGCCGCTTGTCGGTCTATCCACTCCACCTAATAAATGCAAAATGGTTGATTTTCCTGAGCCGGATGGTCCGATAATCGCTACGAATTCACCTTTTTTAATTGAAAACGATACGTCATCCAGAGCCTTTACTGCAGTCTCGCCTTTACCATATGTTTTAGACAGATGTTCAATCTTTAAAATATCCATTGTTAGACCTCCATTTGTTGATGAGATCAGTATATCTGTCTACAATGACTCTCCAGTGACTCTTAAGTGACATTCTAGTCACTAAGCTATAAGTGTTAAATCACTTGCTTGTAAAATTTGATCTGAAATTGTGTACCCTTCCCTACTTCACTCATCACATCAATCGTTCCGTTTTGTTCAGTGATAATACTTTGCGCCAAGGCAAGTCCAATTCCAATGCTGTCTTCGTTTGCATTTGTCCCCTTGTAGAATCGTTTGAAAATATAGGGGATCTCTGCCTTAGGAATTCCTTTGCCATTATCAGTAATGACAATTTCCGTGAACAGCGTGTTTTCTGCAAAAGAAATCGTGATCACTCCCCCAGCAGGTGTATGCTCTACACAGTTTTTCAGAATATTAATCATCGCCTCAGTTGTCCAATTGTAATCGCCTATGAATGAGGTAGCGTCTTCTCCTTCGATTTGGATCCGTTGCTCCTTAATATCCATTGGAATCAGTATGGGCTCCATAGATTTCTGAACAAGCCTCTTTACTTTTATTGAATCTTTTTTAAATTGAATGGTTCCGGCATCGATCTTTGAGAACTTTAATAATGAAGAAACCAGCCAGCCAATCCGATCGAGCTGAAGACTGATTTTCCGCGTAAATTCCATTCTTTTCTCAACGTTCAGTTCAGGGTCGCTTAATAAATCTGCCATCACGGTCATGGAGGTAAGTGGTGTTTTGAGCTGATGGGAGATGTCGGAGATCGCATTGGTAAGCTTTATTTTATCCTCTTGCAACAGCAAACGCTGCTCCGATAACATCAACGTCACCTTATAAATATCATTTTTCAGAATACTAAGCTCGCCTTCCTGATTATCACGAACATCGAGCGAATAATTACCGCTGCTAATTTGACGTAGATACCCTGAAAGCTTCTCAATTTCGCGGTATCTCCAGCGGGTAAATAATAAACAACAACCTATAAGCAGAACTGAAGTTACCGCCGTGATCCCCATCGCCCCTGATGAAATAAATGCCGTTACTATAATCGCCAGAAGGCTGATCGTAGACATCGTTAGTAATAACCATCTAAATTCTTTGTTACGTAACATCCTAATCACCAACCTTATACCCTAAACCGCGTACTGTTTTGATTAAGGTGGGCTCTTGCGGGTTATCCTCTAACTTTTCCCGTAAGCGTTTAATATACACAGACAATGTATTATCATTTACAAATTCTCCGGCGACATCCCAAATCCGCTCTAACAATTGATTTCTGGAAAGGACTTGTCCCACATGATTAGCAAATATCAGAAGCAGACGATATTCTAATGCTGTTAGCAGAACTTCATTGCCGTTCTTATACACTTTTCCTTCTAGCGTATTAATCCGTACATTCTCTAGTTCAAAATTAGACGGGGTCTGAGCCTGCTTGTTATATCTCCTTAACACCGATTTAATGCGTGATAACAGCTCACGAATCCGAAATGGCTTAGTTATGTAATCGTCTGCTCCCATATCAAGTCCCATCACTACATTGACCTCATCATCAATCGCAGTTAAAAAGATGACCGGAATATCGCTCCGCTCCTTCACGATCTTACACAGATCATATCCGCTGCCATCCGGTAGAGAGAGATCAAAAATGCAAAGTGTTACTTCAGATATCTGCTCCGCCAACACCCTCCTAGCAGAGGTTGCATCATAACATAAAATAGTTTCAAAATGATCCTGCTGCAAGGAATATTCAAGTCCTGACGCAATGGTTCTATCGTCCTCTACGAGCAATATTTTCATATATGTTCATCCTAACCTAATAATTTGCGAAACCGTCATATTGAAAAAGCGCTACACTTATATTGATGAATTTGCTGAAATCCTAAACGAAGAGCTAGCTTTTGGGAAGCTTCATTATCTAATGAACAGTCCCAATAAGGTGTAAAACCATTTGCAAGTATATCTCCCGCTACTAAAGCCGCTAAATGGGTCCCCACTCCTCTATTCTGATACTTGGAGAGGGTTTCAATTCCGATAGCATGAGTATCCACAGTAACGAAACTAGAATAACATACACCAATGATCTCAGCTCCCTCAATAGCAGCATATCCATAGCCTGTTGCCTTAAAGCCTTTTTTCGATGACCAGAATAAATCAATATTCTCATGTACAAATTCCATGTGCTTTAAATCTAAGTTCTCCCAATCCTGTATTTTAAGATTTATAGTTCTAATCCCATTATTAAGGGACTCAGCGGGCTTGTGGAATAACTTGAACACCATTTGTTCAAAAGGATATAGCTTCCTAGAAGGAAACATCAATGCCAGATTCCATTCATCGTGTTGACCTGAGACTTCAAAATACTCCAGCCCAAGCTTTTTCATCCTCGGTGCAATATGACTGGATACATAACTATCTAAGCTTTTGATAAATATCTCATTGGTGTGATCGCCTATAATATAAAATCCTTGCATCCCCTTACTCCATACCAACGCGCTTTTCGGTGTTACAAGTTGATCTACAAAAATCCAGCCCGGATTATTTCCCTCGATGATGGAGAGAATTTCAGGATGAATAGGAGCACCTGTAAGTAACGGTTTCACTTCAATAAAATCCTGTTGAGATAATTCAAGCATATGAACACTCCTCGACAACAATTTATCTAAATAACTGAGCAATACTTAAAAGAATAATTCCCCTTTGTATATTCTATAAGATAATTCAACAGATTGCTTATTATTAAATCCGATCGGGGTATCCTAAATAAAAAAGAATTGAACCCAATGCTTAACGCACAGGCCCAATCCTTTATTTGGAGTATCCATAATGACCGAAATCAGCTTGCATTATTGACCTATCATACCACCGTCGACTGTATATAGAGAACCCGTTACGAATGAAGCCTCATCCGACAGAAGGAAGTTCATCACAGCGGCAACTTCTTGCGGTTCACCGTAGCGACCCATTGGTGTTGCAGCTTCGTTAGCTGCCTTGTATTCTTCTGCACTTCTGAAATTATTCTCAATTTTACGCATCATTTGTGTATTGATCGTTCCTGGCAGTACCGCATTAACACGAATGCCAAGTGGTGCAAGCTCATTTGCAGCTACGCGAGTCAGACCAATTACAGCATGCTTAGACATAATGTAAGGGGCCATGCCTGGTGCGCCCATGAGTCCTGCCAGAGAAGAAGTGTTCAGAATAGCACCTGAGTTTTGTTTTTTCATCACAGGAATTACATAGTGTAGTCCAAGAAATACACCACGTACATTGACGTTGTATACAAGATCAAGTGCTTTGACGTTAAGCTCTTCGATTTGACCTGCTGGACCTTCAATTCCGGCATTGTTTGCAAAATAATCAATGGCACCAAATTTTTCTACCGCTTTATTAACATAATTCTGAACGTCTTCTTCATTAGAGACATCCGCAGCTACAGCTAAAGAGTTAGATTCATTTAAGCCTAAATCTTGGATAACATTTTTTATCGCTTCTTCATTCAGATCGACAAGTACAAGATTCAGTTTACGATCAGACAATCGACGGGCAAGCTCCTTACCGATTCCTCCTGCAGCTCCAGTAATTACAGCAGTTTTTACATATGATTCACTCATTGTATATTCGCATCCTTTGTTATGAATTGGCTATATATTATAGTCTTAGGAGATGAGATAACCTATCTCTATTACTAGAGTACACCCCATTAGTTAATCTGTTCAATAATCAGAATTTTAATCAATGTCGCCTAACCAACAGAACTGATCTCTGTGTTTACTTATGTCTAAATCTTGAACATTGGCTGATCTTTTGTTACTTTTAAAGTAAGAATTATAAATGAACGATAAAAAGATCATAGCTGGGGGTAGTTTTTTTTGATACAGGAAGAGCATGAAGACAGAAGAACCAGAAGAACACGCCAAGCTCTGAAATCTGCATTCGTTGAACTAATATTGGAAAATAGTTATGATTCAGTTACGATATTGGACGTGACTAATCGAGCGGATTACAATCGAGGGACTTTTTATAAGCATTTTGAGAGTAAAGAGGCTTTGCTTAAGGAAATACATGATGAATTTCTACAGGGCATAGGTGAAGCGCTAATAGACCCTTATGAGGGATTGGATCGTATTGAGGCAACAGAGGTTTTCCCTTCCATTTTGCAATTGTTCGAATATATTGAGGGGCATAAAGCTGAGTTTTTGGCCTTATCCGCAGTGGAACGAGGGAAAATGACTGTTGAACTGTTCGACCGTTTACGGGAATCCATGCGTGAGGATATGCGTATTGAGATAGAAGCTGATGCTGCTCCCGTGGATTATGAAATTATGTTGAGTTACCAAATGTCTGCTACAGTAGGTGTCATTATGCACTGGGCTGAAGTCAATTTCAAATATTCGGCGAGCTATATGGCAGAACAGTTAATTACACTGGTTAACAGCAAAATAGACCATATAGCGTTTATGAAAAAATCAAATGGATAAGAAACGAAACGCAAGCAGCTAATACGGAAACAAAAATTCAAGAAACCAGAGCATTGAGAGATGATCTCAAATGCTCTGGTTTTTTAGTGTAGCAGTGCTATACTCAGCGAATATCTTTTACTCGAATATTATTTCCTAACAGACTGGCATCACTACTTAATTTAAATGTAGGGTAATTTGCATCTGCTTCAAGTCGCATCTGTTCATCAAATAAAGATTCCTGTTGACGATCAACAAAAAATGTAAAAGGCTCTTTCTGAATTTCAATATCTGTAGCATAGGGTTCACTAATGATCTGAATTACGATCACGCCATTACAACCACAACCCTCTGTATCGAAGAACAATTTAAAATCACCTGGCCGTTCCCCAAGGTTCTCTTTTAACTTATCTACTGTTAGTGCGTTTAGTTCTATGTGCATAAGATACTCTACTCCTTATTTTGTAATTTAGACTACCCTTCAATCGATTCATCGTTGCTTGCCCCAGGCGGGACAATTGGATAGACATTTGTTTCTTCGATGACATCAAATTCCATAATAGCAGGACCTTCGGTATTCATAGCATGTTGGATTATGGCTTTAGCCTCTTCTTTAGTGCTGGCTTGATAACCTTGTGCACCAAAGGATTTAGCGAGTGCGGCAAAGTCAGGTGAACTAATCTGTACGGCTGAGTATCTTTTGTTCAAGAATAGTTCCTGCCACTGACGCACCATTCCTAAATAACCATTTTTCAAAATAACTACTTTTACATTGAGCTGCAAATCTACAGCTGTCATGATTTCCTGCATATTCATTTGAAAGCTTCCATCCCCACTTATACATACAACCTGCCGTTCCGGAAAAGCAACTGCTGCTCCAATAGCTGCAGGAAACCCGTAACCCATAGTACCCAATCCTCCAGAGGTTAGAAAGGTACGCGGCTTTTTAAAATTATAGTGATGTGCTGTCCAGATTTGATGTTGTCCTACATCCGTGGAAATAATAGCATCGGAGACAGTTGCATGATCAACGTACCGAATAACGTCTTGAGGTGTCAATCTCGATTCATGATGATCTCTAAATGGTTGAATTGGACATCTGCTCCATTTATTGATCTGGTCATGCCATTCAGGAATCTTTCTATCTGATAAGCGATTAAGCATTTCCTGTAATACGTTTGTTATAGAATCACAAAGAGCTAGATCCATCTCTATATTTTTATCAAATTCAGCTTCATCTATGTCCACTTGGATTTTATACGAATGAGGAGAGAACGCTCTGCGTTTTCCTGTTACACGATCACTAAATCTGACGCCGAGACAAACTAGAACATCAGCTGCTTGTATAGCGCGGTTCGCGGCCACCGTTCCATGCATACCTACCATTCCTAAGTGCAATGGATGATCAGATGGAAACGCCCCTATACCCATCAGAGTAGAAGCAACTGGAAGATCGAGGCGTTCTGCCAAATTAAGCAATAAGGAAGGGGTTTCACCTGCTACACATCCCCCGCCGATCAATAGTAAGGGTCTGGCAGCATTCCGAAGTTTCTCCGCCATCGTATCCAAGTCATTCCCATTAGACTGATTAGCAACTGAATATCCACGAATAGAAACAAATGATTGTTGTTCGGGAATTTCGTATATTATTGGAGTTGTGTCCATCATAACATTTTTAGGCAGATCAATAAGAACTGGGCCAGGACGTCCTGTAGTTGCCAAATAAAAAGCTTCATCAATGATGCGTGGGAGATCACTCTTATTCATTACTATGTAATTATGCTTCGTGATGGACATGGTCATGCCATAAATATCAACCTCCTGAAAGCTGTCTAATCCAATCATATCCGTGGGGACCTGACCAGTTAGTACAATCAGTGGAATGGAGTCCATAAAAGCTGTCGCTATCCCAGTTATAGCATTGGTGGCTCCAGGACCACTAGTTACGAGTGTAACGCCTACACTTCCTGTCGCTCTCGCGTAACCATCTGCGGCATGTACTGCAGCCTGTTCATGCCGTACTAAAATATGCTCTAATCCTTCACAATCGAACAATGCATCATATACAGGCAGTACAGCCCCACCGGGGTAACCAAAAATCGTTGAAATACCCTTCCTCAATAACAAGTCTACTAACAATTCTGCTCCCGACATTAGATAATTTCTCCTTTCCTTCTATGCTCCAGATTTACTGCTTTGGCAAAGTATAAATCGATTTTCTTCTCCTCTCGTGTGACTGCCATCACTTCTAATTTGACAGTCATGCGTCCGAGAATAGGTTATTCATAACAAAAAAAAGCATGAACCCTATGGGTCCACGCTTACAAATTTATTAGCTCTATTTAGAGGATTGATTTAAGCCGACTTTTGAGTCTCCCGGGCACCGCCTAGCTTAAACACTAGAATACCGCCAACAATCACAAGTACTCCGACCAACTGCTTCCAAGTGAAAGGAACCTTCTCAAGCCCTAACCAGCCGAGGGAATCCCACAATAAAGCGAATCCAAGCTGAGAGATTAACACGATAGAGATCGCATAGGTTGGTCCAAGCCGCTTGGTCCCTTGCACGAGACAGATTACAACTCCCACTCCGATCAATCCGCTGATCCAATACCAGGGCTCCATGTTTCGCAAAGTAAATATACGGTTGCCTTCAAAGATAAGACTCATGATAAAAGAAGCCAGAAATCCCATGCCTAACACTAATGTCGTTGTAGCCCAAGATCCAACCTTCTCATTAACCTTCGTATTAAATATATTTTGCAGGCTCACTAGTGAGCCCGCGATAAGCGCTAATATCAAACCTATAATCATAACTTCACTCCTCCATTTATCGATTGTCCATCAGGATCATTTAGAATTTCAGGATCACGACGCCAGCAATCATTAACGCGATACCGATAAATTGTGGCAGTCTCATCTTTCGTTTTTCCATCCCGAACCAGCCTTTAATATCGATGATGAAGGTCAAGCATAGCTGAGCAATCAGCAATGTGGATATCGTAAACGTTACACCAATCTGCTGAATAGCTGTTACCTCACTGAAAATAATGACTGCGGCAAAGGCGCCGCCAATCAAATATAAAGGTTTTACCTGTTTAAAGCCCTGTGATTTGCCATCTCGGACGAACAGCAGGATTAATAAGGACATTATAAACCCAGTTAGCTGTGTAATTGTCGCAGCTTGCCAAGTCCCAATATCTTGACTAATTCGAGCATTAGATACTCCTTGCAGAGTGATACAAGCCCCCGCTAAAAACGCAAATATAATTCCTCTCATTTCTCTCTCTCCTCAACTTCGATCTCTTACATATTAAAAAGCAATTCAGGCCTTTAAAAAAGGACATCTGTCCTAAACCAAAATAAACAATGTTGTTGACCCTATAAGCCTTTCGTCTGTTTTCAAAAAAAAGACCGCCTCAAGCCATCTCTTAGGCTTAAAACGGGCTTTCAGAACTTTAAATTGTAGATTAGGAAAGTAATTTATGCTCATGCAATTGATCAAAAATGATCTGTGTAACGACTGAAACACGATTTCGATCCTTATAAGATAACCAGGATAACTCATCAATTTCCGACGCAGGACTAAGTGAACCTTCAAAATCCGCGATATAACATGTCATTTTAACTATTACGCCTTCCTCTTTACCGTGAGCTTCCGCTTCAAAGGTTCCAAAATAGGAGATGGTTTCTGGTTTAATACGAACAGAGATCTCTTCCTCGATTTCGCGCACGAGCGTCTCCTCGTCTGTTTCTCCAGCTTCTCTTTTTCCTCCAGGCAAATAATAGGTATCTTTCCCTGTGGAACGCGCACACAAAACTTGTCCATTCTGAATATGAATCCATGCAATTTTATCAATGATAGTAGTCATACAGTTCTCCCCATATTTTTTCTGATAATTATATCATACAGCCAAGACCATCTATTTATACAACGTCTATATTTGATTTTTGTATGTGCAGCTTAGCTTTGGCCTGAGGTACATGATGAAGCAAATAGTACGCAGCAAGAGAAAGAAGTGTTACTCCCCCCGCAACCTCATACATCATTCGGTAATCCGTATAAGAAGCAATTAAACCCATGAAATACGAGCCCGCTCCATAACCCAAATCAAATAACAAGAAAAAGGTCCCATTCGCACTACCTCTACGATCTTTAGCCGCTAATTTAAGCGCAAGAGTCTGGAAACATGGCATAAGTGCACCATATCCAATTCCCATAATGACACCAGACATCATTAACATCAAACCAGACCGAGCTTGACTTAAACTAAGCAATCCAACTGCGAAGATTAGAATTCCGGGATAGATGAGAATATGCTCATTATATTTATCGAATACTTTACCTATAACCGGGCGAAACAATACAATCATAATTGCAAAAGCCACAAAAAAATAACCAGTAAGCTGTGATTGATGAATTTCTTTCGTAAAAGAAGCTATAAATCCAGACAAGGAGCTGTAGGAAAAAGCAAGCGTAAATCCGACAAGTGATATCGGCAAGGCTTTCGGCTCGATTACGTCTCTCCAGCGAAGCCCTTTTCGCGTCTTAGCAGGTTCCTTAACAGCTTCAATAACGTTAGCCTTATCTTCTTTTGGCATCCGAACACCTAACGTGAATAACAGCGAAAGAGCGGCAATCACACACACGCCTAACAGTAGTACATTAATATTCTCATCTTTCCAGAGAAAAAGACCCAATGCGGGTCCAATGACCATAGCAATGCTCATAAACATGCTAAAATAACCGATGCCTTCTCCTTGACGTGAATAAGGAATTAGCGTCGAGGCTATTGTACTAGTAGCTGTCGAGGCAACAGCATAACTCATTCCGTGAAGGAAACGAATTACCAGGAATAATACAATTCCATTAGATCCGAAGTAACCAATACAGGCGATTAGAAATATGGTTAGCCCAATAACCGCCATTTTCTTTTTGCCGAATTTATCGACCCATTGTCCCGAAAAAGGACGGATCAATACTCCCCCTATTACATAGATAGTAATCGCTAACCCCATTTGCTGCTGATTCCCGTGTAAGCTTTCCTTAACGTATAACGGGAATGCAGTTGCCAGAATGTAAAAGGTCAGGAACATAAAAAAACTACTTAAGCAAACAACAATAAAATTCCGGGTCCATATTTTCTCTCTAATCACAACAGACTCTCTCCATCCTACCTATAACTTTTTATATGTTACAATAGTATAGGACTGAAAATTAATTAAGTAAAATACATATTATATGATCGATAGATCACATTAGAGTTATAAGTAAAGTGAGGTTTTTGTTATGGAATTCCTTCAGCTTCAATATTTCCAGGCAGTTGCACGCCATGAACACATGACTAAGGCCGCAAAAGAATTAAATGTATCTCAGCCCTCCCTTAGTAATTCCATACAGCGTTTAGAGAAAAACTTAGGTGTTCCCTTATTCGAGCGACAAGGCAGAAATATAAAATTGAACGAATTCGGCAAAACCTATCTGCAACGTGTCGAGCAAGCTTTTATGGAACTTGAAGAAGGACAGCGTGAGCTCACAGATATGGCTGGACTTGAACATGGTGTAATTTCTATTGCGGCCACACTCCCGTATGTATTGCCCACTTTACTAAAAGAATTTCTTACCCTTCATCCGCATGTACGGATTATCCAACGCCAGCTTGGCTCTGCGTTAGAAATGAGAAATGATTTAGAGAGTGCAGCGATTGATTTTTGCATATCATCTACACCTGTTACTGGACCAGATATCGAGTGGCATACCTTAGCAGAAGAAGAATTATGTTTAACTGTGCCCAAGAATCATCGCTTTGCTAATCGAAAGAGTATTTCTTTGATAGAAGCTGCAGGTGAGAATTTCATTTCTTTATCTTCTAGATATAATTTCCGTGAAATTTCAGATGAATTTTGCCGACAAGCTGGATTTGAACCTCAAATTACGTTCGAGCTTGAAGAAGTAAGCGCCATTCAAACCCTAGTAGAACTGGGACTAGGAATCACCTTCACCCTCCCTCTCTCCTTAGGCAGAAGAAGTCAAAATACAGAAATTGTTCAATTAAAAATAACAGAACCACTATGTCAACGCTCTTTTGGCATCGCATGGAGCAGAAAGCACTTTTTATCGCAAGCAGCTATACATTTCCGGAAATTTGCTGTGGATTTTTTTAGTAAACCTCATGAATATAATTAACGTGAAAACTACTATGCTAAGCATTTTTAGTTATACCAAGATGATTGCAAAGCGTACATATCTGCATAAATCCCTTTATTATTTATTAAGTCTTGATGCTGCCCCACTTCAGCTATACTTCCATTATCAATAACATAGATCGTATCAACATTTTTCGCCCAGCCCAGTCTATGTGAAATGAAGATGGCAGCTTTATCTTGGCAGATATCTAATAATTGTGTATAGATCTGCATCTCAGCATTCGGATCAATCGCAGAAGTAGGTTCGTCAAACACTAGAAGATCCGCATCATTATATAACGCACGCGCAATCGCCAGCTTTTGCCACTGTCCGCCTGATAGCTGCCTGCTTCCTTCAAGCATTTGACCTAACCTAACATCTAGTCCCCCTAATTCGTAAAACAAATCCATCAGCTCACATTTTTCCAGAATACTTAGTATTTTCACATCGTCCGGCGAAGATTTGGCATCACCCAACAGGATGTTTTCTCTTAGTGTCATTTCGAATTTAATAGAATGCTGGTAAACGACGGATACTTTACCTTGAGGTTCTGGACGGTCTTTCCAGTAAATAGATCCAGAACTAGCAGTGTACTGCCCTAATAACAATTTGATCAAGGTAGACTTTCCTGCTCCATTTTCTCCAACGATGGCTATTTTCTCACCGGGCTTTATGACCATATTGATGTTAGATAAAACATACTTACTGGATTTGGCGTATTTAAAATAGACATTTGAAACGGTAATAGGAAGCATAGCTTCAGAGCTGTTATTGATATTATTTTTTCGGAAATCTCTATTTTTATAGGTAAGCACTTCATTTAAGTCATATAATTTACTGCTGCTGATGTAAAGCTTGCTTAGCGGCCAGGTCAAACTCATGATTTTACCACCACAGGTTAACAAAGCCAGAAATAACACTGAGATTGTCCCCACAGTAACTGTATTTGACTCCCCCATTTTACTTAACAGATAGATCAATACGATAAAAATAGCACTCGTCTGAACCATAGCCACAATCATCCCTGTTTTGATCTCGAATTTCCTGGCACTATACCTTTTATCATGCTGCTTTTTCATAAGCTTTGCCCAGAGATCCGTAAAATAGGAGATAGAGTTATAGATTCGCATTTCCCTAATCGCATTAGGATCTTCCAAAGTTACAGCTAGATAATCTCCCATTCTTCCGTCAAAAGTAAGCTCTCGCCCTGTTCTTCTAACTTTAATCTCTGTAAACATTCGAAAAGATAAAGTAGATACGATCATTAAACCCACCACCAGTGTGACTAAAAAATATCCACTTGTAGCCGATAACCAGATGATACTTATAAGTCCTGAGACATTCCCTACACTGGACAGCAAAAAACCAGTAATTCCCTCTAAATCTTCTCCAACTATTGTTTTAGCTCTTTGCAGCTTGTTCCCAAACTCTTCATCATCAAAATCCTCAAAGTCAACTTGGTTTGCAATATCTATCAGCTCGGATTGGAAAGCGAGAGTTAGTTCCGCATTCATTCGACTTTTCATTATGTTGGTTATACTCACTGAACAGGCTTGTACCCCATGAATTAAAACAAACCATAGAATCGGAAGAAAGGTTATCGCACCAGCAGCTACTGCATTAATGATATGAACTTGAACAGAATACGAGTAAAAAGTTAATAATCCACTGATTATAGGAACTATGATCGTTATTGTTGAGATTACGGGACTTTTTCCAATCATCCGTGCCAGTATCGTTAAAATATTCTTAAGGTCTCTTCTCAGCAGAATCTCTCCTTTCTCAGCCATATAAAGAGGACTGGCGGTTAAACATTCCCCTGTACTTACCATCCAACTTCATTAATTCTTCATGTGTTCCACTTTCAACGATTTCTCCATGCTCAAACAGAAAAATTCTATCAACAAATTTGGACATATATAGCCGATGTGTCACAATAATGGAGGTCTGCTGCTCTCCTAATTTCATAAAGGTTTCAAACGCCTGCTGTTCCGCGTAAGGATCGAGGGCTGCAGTAGGTTCATCAAAAATCGTAAGCGAGCCGTTGTTGAGATAAGCACGTGCAATCGCAAGTCTTTGCCATTGTCCACCAGACAGATCGATCCCCCCAAACTGTGGACCTACTAAAGTGTCCAACGCAACACCATAAGAATCGGCTTCTGCTTTTCTCATCGCAGCTAATAATCTTGAATCGTTATACATGGCAGCAATATTCCCCATGGCTATGTTTTCTCGAATTGGTCTATGTAATTTAGTGAAGTCCTGAAATACAACTCTCACACCCTTTGTGACGTTATGAGCCAAAACTTCCTGCTCTCCATTAAACCACTGGATGTTTCCCGCTGTTGGATGATATAACCCTGCTATTAGCTTGATGAGCGTGGATTTTCCTGAACCATTCTCACCTACAAAAGCAACTCGTTCACCAGGTTTGAGGGTCATGTTTATATTTTTAAGCGTGTCCTGTGCATTGGTTGCATAACGATAATTCAACTGCTGAATTGTGATCTGCATCGCATCGGTATTCCTTATGGAATCTTCCGGATCTCTTTGAACTTGCTCTTCAAGTTCCAAATACGCACTATACTCATTGAAGCGCAAGCGACTTTTGGTCAGATCAGAATACATCCTTGATAGTGCAGGAATGACAATAAATAATTGACTAGATATCTGAAGTAATAATACGAAAAGTCCGGCGCTCTGCCCGCTACCTCCAAGCGTAATTGCTAAAATAGCAATCGTAAGCCCGTTTAATAAAGTCATTATTATACTTTGGGAGAAGCTTAAGGTCTCAGATAAAATAACTTTTCGGTGCATTTGTTTGAAATTTCCATTGAAGAGCTCTTTCATTGTGGTAACCAAGTAGGAGGACATTCCGTACATTCTTACTTCCGGGAGGGTATTTCTACTAACCAGCAAATCAACGATATAATTAATCATTCGTATAGAGGAGGTTTGATTCGCTGAAATGGCCTCTACTTTCCGAGACATCCATCTCATGAGGTAAAGCTGCAGAATTTGTACAACTAAAATGAACACTGCCAGGATATAAAAGCCATAACAGGATAGAACTACGATTAGTGCGATTAATGTTATAAAGTGGATTGTCACTCCGGTCCATTGATCTAATAAATCGATCAGGGAAAGCCGTTTTGCTTTTTCTCTAATCGTTTTTGTTGCGGGGTCTTCCAATAAAGCCGTCGATAATTTAGAGGTCTTAGCCAAAATACTATGTTCCAGTTCATAAATACTGGTTGCCGTTAAATTGGTTACAGAAATGGCTCGAAGAGAACCATTGATGCCAGCCAGATATAAAATTAACATCAGTGAACTTACCAATAGTAAGATATGTAGGTAGGCGTTAGTCGTGAAGTTCTGAATGAGGTCAACCACATATTTCGTTATGAACAGCTCTGCAAATAGAATTGGTGGGCTCAGCAGGTTAGTGATAAAATATAAAAGTGAGTTTCTTTTGTCTTTTACATAGAGTAGTTTTACAACGTAGAGAAAGTCAGGCAGATAGCATCTCTCCTTAAGTGTATATTTTTCACTGAAAACTCTTTCATTTTTAAACGTGGAATCTGATTATAACGTTAATTGTTTATAATTGGAAGAAGTAATTTCGAGATTACCAAATTATAGGAGTGTGAATTCATGAAACTTCAATTCAACTTATTCCCAGGCGGATTATCTAAGGCGCTCACTATGAGCTATGATGACGGCCAGAAACACGATATCCGCTTGGCTGGTATTTTTGATCAATATGGAATCAAAGGGACCTTCCATTTAAATAGTGCAATGATCAATGCACCTGGGTTCTTATCGCCCGCTGATGTTAAGCATTCGCTCAGGAATCATGAAGTGTCCGCCCATTCCGTTACTCACCCACATCTAGAGCGTCTTCCTTTACCGATGGTAATTGAAGAGCTGTTCGAAGACCGTAAACGATTGGAAAAGCTGGTGGATTATCCAGTGCGAGGCATGTCCTACCCCTACGGTACATACTTTCAGGAGATAATTGCACCACTTCAGTCCGTTGGAATTGAATACAGCCGCACTGTTCACTCTACTAAACAATTTGATATGCCTCTTAATTTCATGGAATGGCATCCAACCTGCCACCATATTGAAGATCTGCATCAGGTTTGGGAGCGATTCACAATGGAAGGACCCTCCCAGAAACTAAGACTCTGCTATGTTTGGGGCCATAGCTATGAGTTCGCACAGCAGAACAATTGGGAGCTAATCGAAACTTTTTGCCAACAAGCAGGTGGACATTCAGATATTTGGTACGCTACTAATATTGAGATTTATGATTATGTCACTGCCCTGTATTCACTGAAATTAAGTGCCGACAAAACGATTATCCGCAACAATTCTGCCATAGATGTTTGGGTATCTATAAATGATCAACCCGTTCAGATTAAGGGTGGAAGTATGATGACAACGAAATAATCATAAATACATAAAAAAGAGCGATGTTCAACATCGCTCTTTTTTTGTACTAATTATATTGATGTGCTTCCGAATTATTTCGCTTGAAGTGTATATGTCACTGTTTTTGCTTTTTCTTCAAGGATTGGCGTATAGGTGAATGTCAGTACATTCCCCTTACGGCTTTTCATCCCTAACATTCTGCTCAGAATGTATTGATCTCTGCCATCATTTACTTTATCCCATTCTTTACGATCCTCACTAGTAATCAGTTGTTCACTGAGATTGACGATTTCTCCTGTACTGCTGTAGACAATATATAATTGAGTTGTATCTAATAAGCGAACGAGTGCCACATCCTCCGCGGCGTACTCCACTATGAAATCACCGGTTGCCCCGGTTAATTTCTCCATCTCAAACAACTTGCCCAAACCGCCATCCTTAGTAATATACTGAACGTTCTTCCCATCGGTCATATACACCTGAGTGGAAGGCACTTGAGGCGCGTGTGGATAAGCCGGAATCATATATTGATAATCCATTTGCTTAATTATTGTACCTGCTTGAACTAGTACCTGATAGATGCTGTTGAAATCATAAAACATTGCATAATGATTGTCCGTTAATTGAAGTAAGTCCGTGCCATTTCCAAGTTTTTTAATCTCAAATCCATGATTGTAAGCTGACTCCTTAAGTGGCAGTTGGCCAATAATTACTGGTTTCCCAGCTGCCGTAGCCCGGTAATATAAATTTGCGTTTTTTTGAGATATCCAATAGGATCTACCTTCTACAGAAGCAGCAACAAATCTAGGTTCATCTACGATTTGGATAACCCCATCCGTTTTATTAAACGCGGTTTTACCCCCAAGTACACTGACTGCAGAGACCAAGGGCATGTACAACGAACCTTTTATGATACGCGGAGATTTTGTTAATGCCATCGCTGCCCCGTTCACTTTTGACGTTGCAGCACCCGCGGTGAAGATGACTTCACGCTCTGGACGTACCAGCTTGGCCATTTTGGACTTTTGATCCCACGATAACGTATAACCCATAGCATCTGCAAGTGATTTCAAGGGTACAAAAGTTGTATTCTCCGCGATGAATTGTTTACTGCTGATTCCAATTTCTTTATAGTTAAATTGAATTTGCTTGTCTGCTTGCGCAGATACCGGTCCATATCCAGTACTTAAAATCAAAACGGCAAAGATCCCTAGTGTTACCTTCCATTTATTCATTTCTATCCGTCTCCTTCGACATTATAATCATATGTTATTAGACGGAAG
The DNA here is from genome assembly GCF_038593125.1 of Paenibacillus sp. FSL F4-0097. NCBI lineage: Bacteria > Bacillati > Bacillota > Bacilli > Caryophanales > Paenibacillaceae > Paenibacillus > Paenibacillus sp. FSL F4-0097. The sequence goes on along the minus strand of NZ_CP151965.1, from coordinate 3,241,020 downwards.
ATAATGGAAAAAGTTTCTTCTCACCCTCTAGCAAACTCATAAAATGCCAAAGCATCCTCCCAAGTTGGGAATCCTGCTTGCGCCAGTTTATCGCTGCCCCCGCCTTTACCATTATAGCTGCCTAGATGAGCTTTGAAAAAAGCTCCACAGGAAATCTCCGTGCTCCCATTCTGCGCAAACACAACCTTATTCTCCGCAGAAGTAGCTAATAATACAGGAAGATCACATTTCGAAGTCAGCTTATTAGCTAAGCTCTGTAGATCTTTTAGCGATTTATCCTCAAATACTTGTGCGATCATCTTTCCGGTTTGCTCATTTAAAAGCTCTTGCAAGACATAATCATCATTTTTTTCTTTAAGCAGATTAATTTCAGCTTGCAGCAGCTTTTGTTCATTTTCCCATTTTTCAATTCGATCAATAATCTCATCTTTGCCTGTCTTGAATTTGGAAGACAGTGTATCAAGGATTTGCTGACTGGTATTAAATTCCTCTAAAGCACGATATCCACATTTAAAATAAATCCGCGTGTTCGCTTTTATTTTCTCAGCTTTCAAAAGCTTAATCATTCCAATTTCACCCGTTGAGGACACATGTGTCCCCCCACAAGCGTTGTATTCAACATCTTTGATCTCAACAATCCGGATGTTCTCTGTCACTTTTGGCTGTTTAACCAATTTAAGCTGTGAAGCCTCTTCCCCTGTTACGAAATAGCTGAGAATATTGTGATTTAAGTAAATCTGCCGATTAACTTCTCTCTCTATGGAGTACAGTTGATCAGCAGACAGTTCTGGCACTTCTATATCAATAGTGCAATAGTCCTCACCTAAATGAAAGCTTAAGGTCATAAAGTTATGTTTTTCTAGACAAACCGCTGAGAGCAAATGCTGGCCACTATGCTGCTGCATATGGTCAAATCTTCTATTCCAATCGATCTGACAAGTTACCGATTCCTCATTAGGTAAACGTTCCAGCTTATGCAGTACAAGCTCTTCCTCACTGATTACATCAAGTACAGGAATTCCCTGAATAGCTCCAAGATCACAGGGTTGTCCACCACCATGCGGATAAAAAGCCGTCTCCTCTAAAAGAACATAAAGACCATCTTCTCGTTCTATGGTTTCAGTCACACGGGTTTGCCAATCAGTCAGGTATGTAGAATTGTAGTATAGTTTGTTGGTCATAAATGGTTTCCTCTCTTTTTTACGTTATCGACATATTAAGTTTATAGTATCATAACGGATAGTGTGAATCTTATTATTTCAAAAAAACCAGCTCCACGCAAAAACTGCGTAGAACTGGTATAAGGGTAATTAACAAGAACAAGTAGCATCTTTTAAATTTCTAATGGCAATTGCATTTAGTCGAAGCGCTTCTACTATTGAGTCTCTTACTGCTAACAATTCAAATCTTTCACGACTGCCAATAGGCAACCTGCAAAGAATGGCTTCAATTCTTTTAAGACTTTCTTTCAGAATCACTCTTTGCTTACGCAATGCGTTCAAAGCTCTTTGAATTTTTCTCTTCTCTGCAGCAGTCATAAACTACCACCTCTTTTCGATTGTGATAGTATATGAGATGCTTATTCCCCCTTATTTGCTTGTACAATCCGGAAACCAAATAACTATATTTACTCTTTTTTGCTAGCTTCCATGATAGGAACGGACCAGTCTACATTAGTATACATTCGATTGTTTATCGTGCGTACTAATTGAAGCTGCTCGGGAATTTGTGTAAGGCCATCGGCACGGAATTGGAAATATTTCTTTTGATTATTTGACTGAGACTCGATAAATTCAATATAACCATCTTTCCATCCTCCCCCTTTGGTAGTAAAAGCTCCTTGTTCAGTGAGTTTGTACTCCTTGCCATCTAGTGTCTTAAATATCCATTCACTATTTATAAATTCATTTCTCAATCTTCCGCTAAAATGTAATACTCCTTCCTTCGCTGATACATTGTTATCGGGAGACGATTCCACTGTAAAATCATTTAACATCAGTTCATCCCCGTCAAATGCAAAGGGAATCGGCTGTTCTTTCAACTTGGCAGGCTCAAATTGCACACTAGAACCATCCTTCTCTGGGATGAAATATCCATCCAATACGAAAGTATAAGGCGTATCCTGTGGTAAATATTTAAACGTATAGCTCCAGTGCATAAGTCCCTTTGTTTCCCCGGGAACATTAGAGTAGGACATCACGCTATTCTTATTAGGAAACTTTCTAGCATTAACACTGTGAATCTCTTCTCCTGCTGTATCCTCAAAATGGAATTTCAAACCTTGTTGCTTCCATAGTTCGCCTGGAGAACGGGTCAACGCCTCTTCACTCAATTGAGTATCGAACTCAAAACGAACACCTTGCACCATATGAGTTAATTTTTTCAAGGTCACAGTTAAACCGTCCGGGGAGGTGTAGCTACCCGTTAGTGGCATGGAGGTCGTTTGTTTATTCGCTTCTGTCATATCCATAGAAAAATTGAAATTCCAATCCCCTTTAAGAGTAGGAATGTTCTTGTGTTCAATTCCCAGTTCAGTAATATGACCTTCGACCGTAATTCGATCAGTTTGCAGAGGTTCTGTGAAATTAGCGATCAAATAGTAAAAGTCACTGGTAAATCCTATATCGTATAACTCCCCAACAACCTTCCCTTGATCATCCTTAATCGCAATACTGTTCCCATCATTAAGGACCAAGCGTTTTTTATCATGCTTTCCATCCGGTCCAAACAACTGTAACGCAACAATTACCCGTGTAGGATCTGCCACCGCTTCATCTATTTTGATAGTGTAGCCCTTATCCTTCACCTTAATATTAGGATGTTCTACTAACCCAAATTCTTGTGCTCGTAGAAGGCCAATGTCCATGTTGTTTTTTACAAAAAGAGAACGTAAAGTCTCTGCCAGTGTAGGAACGGAATATAAGATCACGGCACTTAGCACAACCAGTAACAACGCCGCACCCATAAATAATCTCAGCAACTTATTGCGCTTCGGATGCTTGCGATTCCTTTGTGTTGGAGTAAATTCCTCTAGCTCTACTTGTTCCAAAGAAGCCATTACTTGAGCAGTAAATGAATCTGGTAAGCGCTCTTCATACATAGCCTGCGACCATTCTGCTTGTTCTTCAAGCTCTGCTTCGTAGATCATATTACATTGCGTACAAGTTGCCATATGTTCAGCTACGGCTTGATCTCGTAAGATAGATTTGCTTAAAATATATTCTTCGATCTCATAGGAATTTAAGCACCTCATCGGTCTTCACCTCCTGGAGTGTAATTAGCTGCTTCAAACGCTGTTTAGCCCGGTATAAATCATTTTGAATCTTGCTTAATGGAACATCTAGAACCATACACATTTCTTCATAGCTTAAATCATTGGTATAACGAAGCAATAAAGCCGTACGATAATTAGACGGGAGCTTCTGCATCAGGTGAAGCAGCTCTGTGCGATGCTCAGATCGCATTAATTCTTCTTCTGGATTATCCGAAAGAGAATGTTCGGCATTGTCGTCCGGCAAACACGCTGTCGGTCGGTCTTTTTTCCACAAATCCTTCAGTAAATTAGTCGCGATAGCATATAGCCACGCCGCAAAATTCTTATCCAAATCATGTGAGGCCAGCTTGCGGTAAGCTTTAATAAACGTCTCCTGCGTTATGTCTTGTGCATCTTGATGATTGGCTCCCATTCCTCGCATAAGCCCATAAATTTTATTCTTATATCGATTTACAAGATACGAATAGTCTTCTTTATGTCCATCGAGAATATTTTGGATCCATAGCCTCTCATCCTCTTTTTCAACTTTCGATACATGTCCCTTCACCCTGAAGCCTCCTTGAAGCACGATACTTTATAGACGATCCCTATTTAAAAAACTCTCACTTTATACAAAAAAAAGTAGATCTTCAAATAAAACGAAGACCTACTGTGTAATCTACCGATTACGTTTTAGAACAAAATACAACAATTGATCACGAAGTTCAGCGTCCTGCTCAAACCCTAATCGCTCTAGCAGCATTAAGGATCTAACATTCTCTGGCTCAACTGTAGCGTCAATACTAGTAAACCCCAATTTCAAGAATCCCAAATCAATAATCTCTTTCATCACTTCGTACATGTAGCCTTTGCCCCAGAACGCTCTGGATAAATCATAGCCTACCTCTGCTGTAAATTCATTGCCTACTCTTCTTAAATAATGATATCCGCAGGTGCCGATAAACTCATTATTCGCTTTTTCGAACATTCCCCATCTACAACCCAAATCGTCCAAATGATACTGAATGATCTCTTCAGCTTCTTTTAGATCTTTGCAGGGCTCAATGTCCATATATCTAGTTACTTCTTCATCAGAAAAATGTCTAAAGACTACATTTGCATCCTCTAGATTTAAAATCCGCAATTCAATTCTTTCTGTATGCAACGCAGGAAACACAACACTTTGACTGTTCAACTTAACACCTTCCATTTCTACAGCAATAAAATCACTGAAGCGCTAAAGAAACATCTTTACTCCAATAAATTAACTCTTCATCCCTACCATATGCCCCGATACATTGAAACCCTAATGGCATGTTATTTATAGTGGCAGCTGGAATACTCACCGCAGGCGCTCCAGCATATGACCAAATGGCCGTCATTCCGGTCCATCCGGTTCGTGTTCCCCACAGCGGAGCTGTTCCTGCCTGAGCCGGCGAAACCCACAGATCAATCCCCTGTGAATTCTGCACATCTAATAGATCATTTCTGAGCTTGAGTTGTCCGCTACGATATCCTTCCAGTTCTTCCTCAGTAATGGTTCGTCCAGATAAAATAGCCTGCCGTACGGTATCATCATAAAGATCTTTATAAACATCAAATAGTGGATCATGGACTTGCGCCATTTCTCCATGTACAAACCGCACCATGGCATCTCCGTAGATAAAGCTATCTTCCCACGGCATCGCAACTTTTTTTATGCTGAACCCTGCTTCCTCAAGCTTCTTAAGCTGCTTCTGAAAGGTTATCTTGGTGTCATCCTCCAATAATGTCATGTATACACCTTCGGGTATCCCCAGTACAGGTTTACGAGCTTCTTTAAAAGGTCTCCATCCCGTTACAAGCTCAGCGGCGAGAAAGTCCATACCCTCCATATCCTGAGTGAAAAATCCAAACGTATCAAAAGATGGCGACATCAATTGGACACCATCTATAGGGATACGCGCATAACTAGGTTTAAAGCCGACCACTCCGCAAAATGAAGCAGGTGCCATAACAGAACGCAAGGTTTGTGTACCTATCGCAAATGGACAGATGCCCGCGGCAACCGCAGCAGCAGAGCCTGCACTAGAACCGCCAGGCGTATGTTCCAGCTGATAAGGATTGCGGGTTGTGATAGGTCCGGCATAAGCAAATTCCTCCGTCACTGTTTTGCCGGTGAACCAAACCCCTTTTTGCCGAAGCTTTTGAATAAAACTGCCTTCAGACTTCGTCAAAGCTTGTGGGGGGAGGTTCGACCCTGCACGGGTAGGCAACCCATCTAAGTGAATTAAATCTTTGATTCCAGCAGGTATTCCATATAGCGATGGTTTAGGAATTTCTGAATACTTCTCTCTTACCCCAGCCACTTCATTTTTTATTCTATCTGCTCGGTTCTCCTCTAGCACAAAAGCACGCACGTGTGGTTCTACCTTATCGTAAAGATCTAAATATTGTGTAAGATATCTATCCATGGTTACATCTGAGGTCTTATTGCCCTGAGCAAACTGAGCTAACGAAGATTTATTAATGTACATGTCTGATTGGAACCCTCCTTAATATTCACTTAAACCAGGAAGCCATTTGAAGACGATTGTATTAATTTGGAACAGCTTCATGTTACTAGTTAACCTTATCTATGGCTATACTTTAGTTCTCTATTTCTATTTTCATCCACAATATTGATTACACGATCCACCCACCCTTGATAAAATTGCTCCTCATGAGAAACCAGAATCACTGTACCTTTAAATTGGATTAAAGCTTTCTGTAAAGCATCTTTCGTTTCGGCATCTAAGTGATTGGTGGGCTCATCTAAGATTAAGAAATTACATGCTGTAAGCAATAAAAGACACAGCTTAACTTTAGATTGTTCGCCACCGCTGAGTGTACGGATAGGCTGTGTAACGTGACTATCTTTTACAACACATAATGCTAGATGACGACGTATTTCCTTAATAGTCAATTTTGGATAAAACGATGAGACGATTTCAATAGGTGTCATGTTATCGTTTTCCCAAATTAAATCTTGCTCGTAGTAACCAATAGAGACTTGTTCGGCAAAGCGGAAAGCCCCGGCAACACAGGGGATTTGACCAACTAATGTTTTCAGCAATGTTGATTTTCCGATGCCGTTAAAGCCTGTAATGACTATCTTTTGTCCTCCTCGAATCGAGAATTTTAATTTTGGCAGCAGCGGCTTCTCGTAACCAACCACAAGATGGTCTACTCTAAGCGCTACTTGTGCATTAGCAGGAAGCTCTTGAAAACGGATAGATGCTTTAGTGACAAACGTCGGTGCAGCGACTCTCTCCATACGATCCAGCTGCTTCTGACGGCCACGGGCAATTCTAGAATTAACACCAGCACCATTTTTCCGGATATATTGCTCAGTGGCTTCAATTTTCTTCTGCTGTGCATGGTACTGCCGGATATGGCTCTCGCGAAAATGCTCCTTCTGTCTCAAAAAATCAGCATATTTGCCATGATATTTCTTAATCGTTTCCCCTTCAATATCGCAAATGCTTGTTGATATTTTATCGAGAAAAGCATAGTTATGAGAGACCACAATGAAGGCTTGATCGAACGCTATCAGATATTCAGCAAGCCAGTTAATATGCGTGGTGTCAAGATAATTGGTGGGCTCGTCGAGCAATAACACATCAGGTTGTTCAAGCAACAGCTTTGCCAATATAACTTTGGTTCGCTGCCCCCCACTAAGCTGATCAATAGGACGGTCCATCCCCATTGCGTTTAATCCTAGCCCCGTAACCACTTTACTGATATTGCTCTCGATAGAATAATAGTTGAGCGCCTCGAGTCGTTGTTGAAGGTCTGCTGCCTTCTGCAAAAGCACTTCATTGCCAGTAACTGCACATTCCGCATAAAGTGCATTCATCTTTTCTTCCATTTTGTATAATTCAGTGAACGCTCGCCTTAAATAACTTTGAACTGTACTTGACCCATCAATAACCGCGTATTGATCAAGATGGCCTATTTTGATATTGGGCTGCCATTTAATCGTTCCACCATCAGGAATCACCTCGCCCGTCAGAATACCAATTAATGTGCTTTTCCCTGTTCCATTCTGACCCACCACACCTACATGCTCCCCTTTGTAGACTTCCAAAGAAACCTGTTTATACAGCACTTTATCTCCAAAAGTATGTGATAAATTAGAAACCTCAAGTAAACTCATTTACTTTCCTCTTTTCTATAATTGTTTTTAAGCACAAAAAAAGCAGAAGACACCGCGCCCTTGGGCGCAAGCCTTCTGCTTATCCGTGCACGAATAGACGGCACAAATAGATAATTGTCAGTTTGGAAACTGAACATTATAAACACAAAAGGCTGTAGACGAAAATTGTCTACAGCCTCTTAATCATTAACATCGGAAGATGGCGTAATCAAATAAGCATGAATAATCACACTAAAATGACCTAGCTATCTTTCGATGATATAAAAAGCGATTCGCTTTTTGATTAAGCTCCGGACAACGTTTCATCGTTTGTATCCGATTGTTCGGAGCAGCTTCTGGTATATAATTTTTCAGTTTCCACATGAATCATGTTGAACCATCCCTTCGTTTGGTAACAGTTTAAAACGCATGCCGTTACTTGTCAACCATCATCCGAGAGGTCCTCTTATTTTTTGCGGGTGCGTTTGACCGTACCGATCCTAGTCCCTTGAGGAATTGTAATGAACTGGCTCTTCGATACACCGATAAGCTGTGAAGTATAAATACTACTATGTCCGGAGAATAAATAACTCACCACACAAGCGATAAACATGTATATGGCTCCTTCCGAACCAAACAGCTCGATCCCCATTAAAAAGCAAGCGATAGGCGTGCTAGTAGCTCCACAGAAGACAGCAATAAAACCGAGGGCACCTAAAAAGGGTCCATACACATGTAATATTTCAGCCAAAGCATTGCCTAGTGTGGCACCAATCACAAATAACGGAGTAACCTCACCACCCTGAAATCCTGTTCCTAAGGTAAAGGCAGTAAAGATCAGCTTCCATAAAAAAGCGAACGGTGAGATATCTCCCTCAAAAGAATCCTTGATTAATGGAATTCCGAGGCCTAAGTAATCACGAGACCCTACAAGGAATACTAAGGCAATGATAATTAATCCACCTACTGCACCTTTTATCATTGGATTGCTTATCATGGCGGTGAAGGTTCTTTTTAGAAAATGAGTCAGTTCACTGAAAAGCATACTCACGAGACCAAAAATTACAGAGGCCAATACCACTTTTAGAATAATCATTAAACTTAAGGCTGGAAATTCATTCACTACATAGTGTGTATGATGAACGCCCCACAATCGAGTGGTGACCAGATCACCAACAAAGCTAGCCACAAAACATGGAAGTAATGCCTGTTGACTAATAAGTCCAATGGTTACTACCTCTAGACCAAACAAAGTTCCTGCTAGTGGAGTGCCGAATATAGATCCAAAACCACCGCTAATTCCGCACATTAACAATATTTTGCGATCCATAGGACTGATTTTAATCAGCTTTCCGAACCATTCCGCAAGGCTTCCGCCCATTTGAACAGCTGTCCCTTCACGCCCAGCGGATCCACCGAATAAGTGGGTTACTAATGTTCCGAACAACACCAATGGAGCCATTCGCAAAGGTATGGTTTCTTGTCCGTCCTGAATTTGTTCTAGAATGAGGTTATTGCCTTTAGAACTGTTCTTGCCATATCGCATATATAAGAAACTAACAAGTACTCCCCCAAGAGGCAACAAATAAAGTAGCCACGGATGCTCTAAACGTACATCTGTAACGTAATCCAAGCTTTTCAGAAAAAAAGCAGAGGCGGTGCCGGATAAAATGCCAACCACACTACCAAGCACAATCCATTTGATAAAAGTACTCCAAAGTGCAAAATAACTTCGCTTCTTAGTGATTTCAAACCATCGGGTAGACCATGGATTCATCTCGACAGCTCCTAAGGACAAAATAAATTAGTCTCAACAATAAAACAGACCCCTACCAGGGAAGCTCACACTGGTAGGAGTCATTAGTCTCAGAGAGACAGTTATGGCGAACTCCATCGCCCTTTATAAAACTTAAATTATTCTTCTTCTGAATCTACGTTATGATACACTTGTTGAACATCTTCCAGGTCTTCCAAAGCATCAATCAATTTCTCGAATTGAGCTTGAGCATCTTCTGGGAGTGCCACATAGTTTTGTGGAAGCATGTTTAACTCAGCAACAGTAAATTCAGTGATGCCTGCATTTTTGAATACTTCTTGCACTGCATTGAACTGATCAGGCTCTGCATAAACAATAACTGCATCATCCTCTTCCAGCACATCGCGCACATCAAGTTCTGCATCAAACATCATTTCAATTACTTCATCAGCAGTTTTACCTTCCACACCTATAACGGCCGTAGAGTCAAACATGTAAGCTACTGATCCGCTGACACCCATATTTCCGCCATTCTTACTGAAGGTTGAACGGATCAATGGAGCTGTCCGATTAACGTTATTTGTGAGCGCATCAACGATGATCATTGAACCGCTAGGTCCAAATCCTTCATAACGAAGCTCTTCATAATTTTCTTCAGCGCTGCCTTTAGCTTTATCAAGCGCACGGTCAATGATCGCTTTTGGTACATTGTAAGTTTTTGCACGTTCTAATACAACTTTCAGAGCCCGGTTCGCTTCTGGATCGGGTTCACCCTTCTTTGCTGCTACATAAATCTCAACACCAAACTTTGCATAAACACGACTTGTGTTTGCATCTTTGGAAGCTTTCTTTTCTTTAATATTATTCCACTTACGACCCATATTGTTCCCGCTCTCTTTCAACATGAATTAAAAACAATTGTTACTTATTATACCCTTCTTCGATAGCTCTAGTAAAGTGCAGTAGTAGGTTAATCCTCTAAGCTGTCACAATACGCATAGAAAAAGGCTTCTGATTCAATCAGGAGCCTGCTAATTTTTTATAGATTACTGCCATATTTCATCTGCAATCCCTTTAATAAACTGCAGTTTGTCCCATTGTTGTTGATCTGTCAGATGGTTTCCTTCTTCCGTAGAGGCAAAACCACATTGTGGGCTCAGGCACAACTGATTGATATCCACATATTGCGAAGCTTCTTTAATCCGTCCTATGATTTCTTCTTTATTCTCAAGCTCACCTGACTTCGAACTGAACAAACCTAAAACCACTTGTTGATCTTTAATAAATCTAAGGGGTGCAAAATCTCCGGCCCGATCCGTATCGAACTCCAGATAGAAACCATCTACATCCACCGTTCCGAATAACACTTCTGCGATAGGCTCGTATCCGCCGGATGCTGCCCAAGTGGACGCATAGTTCCCACGGCATACATGCATCGTAATTACCATATCTGCTGGATGATCTTTTATCGCTTCGTTATTTACAAATGCGTATAGCTTAGCGATTTCGTTAACATCTACACCCTCTTTTTGACGAGCTTCCCAATATCCTTTATCACAGAGCATCCCCCATGTGCAGTCGTCCAATTGCAGATTACGGCAACCTGCCTCATAGAAGTCGCGAATAACTTCACGATAAGCTGCAGCAATATCAGCCACTAGTTCATCCTGGTTGTTGTAAACCGCTACAGTAGTCTTTTGATTGCGCTGAAGTTCAGCAAGGAACTGCGCTGGCGAAGGAATCGTTTGGCGAGCTACTACATCATTTCCCGCTATGCTAACCAATTGTCTGTAGTCAGCGATCATCGGATGGTTAGTCCCACGGATTTTTCCGGATAATTCTGCAGTTTCCGCTCTAGTCTCTACACCATTAAACAGGTAGCCCACTGGGCTGACTTTCTTTGTTACCCCTTCAAGGCCCCACATAAAATCTAAATGCCACCAAGAGCGGCGGAACTCTCCATCCGTTACACCTTTTAATCCGACCGCTTTTTGTCTTTTCACGACTCTGGTAATCTCTGTATCTTCAACCTTGCGCAATTCATCAGAGGAGATTTCATTATTTTGATATTGGACACGAGCTCTCTTAATCGTTTCCGGACGTAAGAAGCTGCCCACGATATCTACTCTGAATGGCACTTCAGTTCTTTGATTTCCTTTTTGGATGGTACTCATAGGGGTTCGTCCTCCTTCATTGTCTGTGCTTTTCTGTTGAATTCACTATAGCACTGTACAATCAGGACAGGGTAACTCCTAAAAACTATGGCCTACCATAAGCTTACGCTATAGCAGGCCACCAAATTAGCTTATTTAATTATAACCAGACCTCTCGGGCGGTTTCGATCACAAGGCGTACTTTATCCCACTGCTCTTCTTCGGTTAGAATATTTCCTTCCTCCGTAGAAGCAAATCCACACTGGGGACTTAGGCACAGCTTCTCAATATCTACATATTGCGCGGCTTCTTCGATCCTTGCCTTAAGCTGCTCTTTACTCTCCAGACCCCCATGTTTGGTTGTCACTAATCCCAACACTACAAATTGGTCTTTAATAAATCGTAAAGGCTCGAAATCACCAGCTCGTTCATTATCATATTCCAAGAAAAAGGCATCAACTTTTGTATTGGAAAAAAGCACCTCGGCAACAGGCTCATAACCACCAGCAGCGAACCAAGTGGAGCGAAAATTACCTCGGCATACGTGCAGAGCGATGGTCATATCATGCGGACGCTTCGCAATACTCTCATTAATCAGCCTAACATAATCCTTTGCTAACTGATCTGGATCTGTACCTCTACTGCGTAAATGTGCGCGATGTCTACCACTGCTCAGCGTTCCCCAAGTTGTATCGTCTAACTGGAGGTAACGGCAGCCTGCATCGTAAAATGCTTGAATCGCAGTTTGGTAAACCGCTATGATATCTTGAAATAAAGTTTCCTTATCAGGGTAAACTTCATTTCCATTAAACTCCTCCACAAAGTGAAATAATGCAGGTGAAGGAATCGTCATTTTGGGTATTCGGTCTCCCGCCATTTGCTTGAGCTTGATAAATTGCTGGAGCATCGGATGATCTTCAAAGGAAATTCGGTCAACAATTCGGAATGATTCCGCGCGCTGAACCGTTTCCGCTCTTCCACTCCCTTGGTTTAAGTTAATTTTTTCAGTTCCTTTAATTCCAACAAAGAAATCAAGATGCCACCAGGAACGGCGAAATTCACCATCTGTAACTGCTAATAATCCTACTTCCTTTTCTAGTTCCAGTAGTTTAGCAATCTCAATATTCTCTATTTCATAAAGCTCACTTCCTGTGATTTCACCATTCTCATATTGGAGGCGGGCTGCTTTAATTTCTTCCGTACGCAAGAAGCTGCCGACGATATCATAGCGAAAGGGTGGAGCATTTCTCTGGGTGCCAGTTACGGGTCTAATCATACCGATCCTCCTACAGCTATAGTAAAAAATGATTTAGATCAAAATAACTTCCGGAAACCAAGTCATTTAAGATTTCTATATACTTGGATGCCATCACACTAGGTCTGCGATCTTTATGTGCAATCCAACCAACCGTGAATACTTCATTACTCTCAAATGGAATCGTCTTCAGTCCATTACCGTTCAGATCGGATGCCATGATTCCTGTACCCACCGTATAACCGTCCGTGCCCATTAATAAATTGGTCAAGGTTGCCCGGTCATTCACTTTAATATTCTTCTCAATCTGAGAAAAACTTAACATTTCCTCCGAGAAGTGAAGTGAATTGTTCTCACCTTGTTCAAAAGTAATATACGGAAAAGGTAAAATATCGTCCTGCGAAATCCTTTCCTTCTGGGCAAGCGGATGTCCAGTTCTGACATAAAGATGTGGGTCGGTATTAAAGAGTGGCGTGAATTTCAGATTACCATCACTGAACAGCTTATTCATATGCTTATAGTTGCTCTCGTTAATATAAAGAATCCCTAAATCGCTACGGAGGGTACGCACATCTTCGATGATATCGTAGGTTTGCGTCTCTCTCAAGCTGAAGTTGTACTCTGAGACATCACTTTGCTTCATGAGACTCACAAAAGCATCTACCACAAAAGCATAATGCTGAGTCGAAATGGAAAAATAGATTGGGCTACGCTTTTTCCCAGTATAACGATTCTCCATAAGCTCTGTTTGTTCAATGATTTGACGGGCATATCCGAGAAATTCCATTCCTTCTACAGAAATGCTGATTCCACGGTTCGTCCGTTCAAAGATGGTAATCCCAAGTTCATTTTCAAGCTCTTTAATAGCGTTGGACAGGCTCGGTTGAGAAACAAAGAGCTTCTTTGCCGCCTCATTCATGGAGCCACTATTTGCAATTTCGATAGCGTAGCGGAGCTGCTGCAACGTCACTCCTATTCCCCCTGTTCCAGACCTATTCGTACTGCATTCTGTTTCATACTAGCTGATATCGTAGCATAAATACATCTCTCATTCCAAGATAATCCTTTTCAGGTGCCCAATAACGCGTACTTATTGTGTTCTCTTTTTCCCAGCATCAATCTTGGCAGGATCTAGTCCTTTCCAAATATTTGGCATATCAACCTGTTCTGGATACTTAAAAACTAAAAAGGCTGTAGGCAAATACCGCTCACCATATTGGGATGAAGGTTTATTCATAATCTCATTGTCTTTTACAAGTACCGTAGAAGATCCACCATCAAGATTAGCCGCTATCACGGCTCCATGCTTAAGCAAAATTTGCTGCACATCATAGAGATTTGCTCCAATACTATAAGTAGGCTGTCGACCGTCAATTACCACAAAAATAATAGCGCCATCTGCCCGCTGACCCATTGCTGTTCTAGGTGCAATCCCCCAACCTTCCGCTGCATTCTTAATCAATCCTTTGCCATTGACGATTAGCCGCGGGCTAAAAGTAACTGCCTCCTGAACCCCCATTTTACTAATCTCATCTAGCGTATAATTCCCGGCAACCATTTTTCCTTGTTTATCAAGACCAACAATCTGTGTAGATTTTTTACCGCCTAGACCGTTGTAATATAATTTACCTTGAGAGACTACAATTCCTATAGGTTTAAAACCGTTACCTTTCCAGTTCGGATCAGCGAATCCACCACCGTTAACTCCGGCGATAGCGCCTGTACGCTTCACCATACTGGTTACTTTTTCACCTGAACCAATCTTATTAGGTATTCCTAGCCGGACTTTGGTTGGATCATTAACAATCATTACATATCCGGTATAACCACTGCCTGAGACATTCTCAATCTCGACAAGTGGCTTCTCTACCACCTCAGGTTCGGGAGCGATCGTATGTGTATCTATTTCGTCCCCCATCTCTTCAAAGCGGGCGGTATACTCGGTTACCCGGTCCTTCAGTTGATCTTCACCTATAATATATTTAGCCATATAGCGATGTTGTGTTGTAATTAGCGTATCTGCGATCGTATAACGTAAGTTCTGAGCCGAGGGTGCAAAATAAAGCCATCCACCAGCAGCGATCATTAAGAATAAGCAGAATAAAAAAACTTTGGATAAGGTGCGAAAAAAACTCCGTTTCTTACGCTTTTTTATTGGTTTCTTAACAGGTTTCTTATTGCGTGCATTGGAACGTTGAGGTAATGATGAAGTGCTCACTTCTAAGTATTCCTCCCTAAATATTACTAATTTGATAATATGTACAACTCGTCCTTATCATAGACGATGATTTTCGTTAAAAGTTTCTATTTGAGTAATAGTCATCATTTCAAAAACAAAAAAGAGCAGGTTTCCAAAGTTTTGGCTACCTGCTCACATATAGCTAATCAAATTCTAATGTCTTCCTACTCCACCGCCGCCGCTAGCGCTACCGCCGCCACCTGATGAGCCACCACCGCCGGAATAACCTCCTCCACCGGAAGAGCCACTATCATTCTTAGATCTGCTGCTGCTTGAAGAGCTGGAAGAATGTCTTCCTGCTCCTCCACCACTGCTGGAACCTCCACCACCATGGTTCTCGTTGCTTGAGGAATACCTTCCTGCACCGCCACCGTTAGTAGAGCCTCCGCCACCACTGTTTCCCCAGAAGCTTGACTGTGAGTTATTGGATGGTGTATTTCTATGATGATTATGATGGTGATGATAATAACGTCTGTGCCATCGTCTGCCATAACCGTAATCCGCTTGACCATGCCAAGGACCATAACGGCGTATATTCCTTTGACTATATGGATTAAATGGCAAACCATACATTTCTATATATCTATTGCGTCGTGAAGCAGTAAATCCAAATAAGATGAGCGAACCAAAAATCGCTGAGAAGATTAGAAAAGCCTTGCTTTTACTAACCGCCTCACCTCCACTTGTAGCTGTAGTAGAGGAAGTACCAGAATTCGTTGTAGTTCCAGGATTAACATTGTTTCCGTTGTTTCCAGTGACTCCTTGCGGATGATCCGCTCTCGCTAACAAGAAACTGTAGAACGAATTAACTGTCGTTGTAGCTCCCGTTCCGTAATCTTTTTTCACAAATTGGGGTTCAAGCACGGTATTTAAAATATTACTAATAGCCTCATTGGTTAAAATCTTGTCGATATCCTTGCCTTGTAGAACATGATAGTTGTCTCCGCCTATGTCCAATACAAGCATAACATCCTTAGGACCAGCACCTACCGAAGCAAACTTCATATAGGTATAGTCCTGCAATGTTTTATCTCCAGCATTTTTTACGGTAACCACATAAATTCCACTTCCGGTTGTTGTTTTATATCTGTTGCTGGAATCGTTCAGATAGTCTTTAGTTACTTTTTTGAGCACACCCGCATTATCGGATACGTAATTTTTGGTGCCAACATTTTCTGCCCAAGTACCGCCCATAGCTTGAATAAAAGCTCCATACGTCTTCCTAGCACCATTACTGTATGTTTTAGCTGCGAAATCCGGCTCAAGATATTGTGAAAGAATCTCTTTAATCTTACTGTTAGGCAATGATTCCTCTATACCTTTACCTTGTACCGCCCAATAATCATCATCTTTTATAGAAAGGAGCAGCAGCAGACCGTTATTTTTATCCGCAGCCCCCACACCCCAGCTATTGAAAAGCGATTTTGCATACTCTTCCATCGAAACCCCTTCAGTAGAGTCGACAGTTACAAGCACAACTTGAGCTCCAGTAGCCTGATGTAATCGAATACCGTAGTTCACCATGTAATTCTCTGCTTTCTCGTCAATCACATTCGCAAAATCATTCACATAAAATGAACCCGTATGCTTAGGTACAGCAGTTTTGGCTAAACTTACAGCCGGCAAAAGCAATACACTTAACAATAAGGCAGCAAGTGTGGTACGTAGCAGTATTTTTAGAGTTCTCGTGTTCATATGTACCTCCTGATCTATCATTATCTCTCTTATTTATCGGTTACGCGCGGTTAGCGGAATAGTTCCATTTTATTCTAAACTGGAAATTACACAACAGGAAAAAACGATTAGAATTTGTGAGGCAGGTGATTTAAGGCGTGCGAGTCGCTTTAGGGGCAATCATCGTGTTGTGTTGAGGGATCAAACTCAAGAACATTGGAGTTTTGGAATCCTCCTACTGGATAACATACTTTTCGCCGATGCATCGGACGCAGGAGACGTTATTTAGTTCATTTGCGGGTTTACTGTAAGCTATCGGACTCAGTTGCAGCTATTTACTCAAAACCACACCACTTATCCGCAAATGTTGGCCAATAAGTGCTATACAGTCCGATACCTCGGCAAAATGAGCTTAAAGGCGAAATAGATGCTATACGGTCCGTAACACACTAAACTCTCTTAGCTACTTGTAATAATGGAAGTTTTGGAATCCCTCTTAAACTTCTTAGTTACTTGAGATAATGGGAGGTTTGGAATCCCCCTAAACTTCCTAAGCTACTTGAGGAACATTGGAGTTTTGGAATCCTCCTACTGGATAACATACTTTTCGCCGATGCATCGGACTCAGGAGACGTTATTTTGTTCATTTGCGGGTTTGTGGCAGTCTATCGGACTCAGTTGCAGCTATTTACTTAAAACCACACCACTTATCCATAAATGTTGGCCAATAAGTGCTATACAGTCCGATAACGCAGCAAAATGAGCTTAAAAGGCGAAATAGATGCTATACGGTCCGTAACACACTAAACTCTCTTAGCTACTCGAGGATCATTGGAGATTTGGGATCCCTCTTAAACTTCTTAGTTACTTGAGTACCCGTTATCTTGAGATACCCAGCCAATACTCCAACAACAAAAAGACTCAGCATATTGCTGAGCCTCATGATTTTAAAGCCAATTAGTTGGATCTCGAGCTCATGTTCCGTTAAAAATCAAACAGAGTAGTTGTTAAGTAACGCTCACCGGTATCCGGCAGAATTACCACGATGGTCTTGTCTTTATTCTCAGGACGCTTAGCGATTTGTGTAGCTGCGTAAACAGCTGCTCCGGAGGAGATACCCACCAGCAAACCCTCTGTTCTCGCAAGTGCACGTGATACGCTATAGGCATCATCATTTTTCACCTGAAAAATCTCATCCACTACCTCATTATCGTAATTCTCCGGAATAAAGTTAGCTCCAATGCCCTGAATCCCATGTCCCTTAGGACGGCCTCCTGATAAAACAGGGGAGTCAAACGGCTCGATGGCAACGATTTGGACTGCGGGGTTCTTTTCTTTCAACGCTTTTCCAACACCCGAGATAGTGCCTCCAGAACCAACACCCGCTATAAAAATATCTACATCTCCATCGGTATCCCGCCAAATTTCCTCAGCTGTAGTCGTTCTGTGTATTTCCGGGTTCGCAGGATTGCTGAATTGTTGGGGAATAAATGAATTTGGAATTTCCGCAGCTAATTGTTCTGCCTTTCTTACAGCTCCGCTCATCCCTTCAGTTCCCGGTGTTAACACAAGCTCAGCACCTAGTGCCAGCATTAATTTACGGCGTTCAACACTAAATGTATCTGGTAGGACGATGATCAGTGAATACCCCAAGCTAGCAGCTGCAAAAGCAAGTCCAATCCCAGTGTTTCCACTGGTAGGCTCAATAATGACAGAATCTTTATTGATGAGACCTCTCTCTTCCGCATCTTTGATCAATGCATACCCAATACGATCCTTAACACTACCTGCAGGATTAAAAGATTCCAGCTTGGCAAGAACCCTTGCTTCTACGTTTTGGGTTTTACTATACTTTGAAATCTCTAATAACGGTGTATTTCCGATCAGATCGGTTAAGCTCTTGTAAATATTAGCCATAATGATCCGCACCTCATTTCTTAATTTCCAATCAAATTACTCTGTATTAAGTCTAGCAGGATTTAAAGGATTTACAACCTATTGATTCTTATTAGTCGCAAATTGAGGCCGTTAATTCGTACTACGTCTAACCGAAACACTCGACTCTCGCACGATTAATCGTGGATCAAGCTGCACCCTTTGATACTCCCCGGTAATATTATCCTGAATACGTTGTAAAAGAAGCTGTGTGGCTAAACGCGCCACTTCATTCCCCATGATGGAAACCGAACTAATCTGAGGCGTTGTAATAGTTGTCCATGAGTTATTATCCACCCCAACCACCGCCACATCTTCCGGAACACGAACGCCTAATTCTTTAAAACGATTTACAATACCTATCGCCACCATGTCATTCACTGCATAAATAGCGTCTGGCATATGTGTCAGGCTGTAGAAATAATCAGCAGCTTGTAACCCCGTTTGCAAGGAAAAGTCTTCGCCAAAATAAACAAGCGAAATATCCACTTGTTTTAAAGCTTGCTGATAGGCAAGATAACGATCTTCAATAAGATCTTTTTGAGCTCCTGCATATGCAATTCTAGTTCGACCGATATTGATTAAATGCTCCATCACTAATTGACCTTCAAAACGTGACAAGCTGACGATGTCTGCTTTCACATTTTCTGTGATTCTTTTCCCGTAGTTAATGATGGAGACCGGAACACTCGATTTATTAATTAACTCTACCATGGTCTTTGGATAAGCAAGAGGCATGATAATGAGTCCATCTACATGTAATTTTTTGACCTCACGAATCGTTTCGAGCTCAGTGCGCGGGTTGCCAGAAGTATTAATTTGAATTACCCGATAGCTATGTTGTTTAGCGGCTTGCTCTACGGACCAGGCGATATCCGGAATAATTGCGTTGCGGATGTCAGGAACGGCCAGAGCAATTTGCTTCGTTTGGCGGATTTTGAGGCTTTGCGCAGAGGTGTTCGGAGTGAAACCCATCTCCTCAATCACTTGAAGTACCAGCGCCTTGGTCTTGGAACTAATTCCCTCTGAATTATTAATGGCTCTTGAGACAGTAGCAATACCTACCCCCGCCCGTTTCGCTACATCCTCTATGGTTACTTTGTTTTTATTAGCCACTCTGATAGTCCCCTTATTTCCGGAATCGTTTTCGTATTTATCTCTATTCCGCTCATCTAAAATCAAAATTCCAATGTAAAGATTATAACATAATACTTCATAGAAAAATACATATCTCAGCTACCGTCATGTGCCTTAACGCTTGATATAGCTCCGTTTTAGTGAAATATTTCACTAATTTTTGATATTAATATTTTCATTATTTAAATTTGACAATATGAAAATTATGTGACATATTTGTTCTCGGAAACGTTTCCTCTTTTCCAGAAATAAAACACTATTTATTATCAATTATTAATCTAGGAGATGAATGATATGCAAGCATTAAGATGGCATAACGTCAAAGATCTACGGTTAGAAACGATTGAAGAACCAGCAGCCCTTGAAGGAAAAGTGAAAATCAAAATCGAATGGTGCGGAATTTGTGGCAGCGATCTTCATGAATATGTAGCCGGCCCTATTTTCATCCCCCAAGGTACTGATCATCCCCTTACTGGTGAAAAAGCTCCAGTCGTAATGGGACATGAATTTTCTGGACAAATCGTAGAAGTAGGTAAAGGCGTTAGCAAGTTTAATGTTGGTGATCGCGTCGTCGTCGAGCCTGTTTTTGCATGTGGTGAATGTGTGGCTTGTCGACAAGGTAAATATAATCTTTGTGAAAAAATGGGCTTCCTAGGTTTGGCTGGTGGTGGCGGTGGATTCTCAGAATACGTCGCAGCAGACCAACATATGGTGCACAAAATTCCAGACAGCTTATCCTATGAACAAGGTGCTCTCGTGGAACCTTCTGCCGTTGCTCTACACGCTGTTCGTTCCAGTCAACTAAAGGTTGGAGATAAAGCTGTAGTATTCGGTGCTGGCCCAATCGGTTTGCTGGTCATTGAAGCTTTGAAAGCATCCGGTGCAGCGGAAATCTATGTTGTAGAACTTTCTGAAGAACGTAAGAGTAAAGCTGAAGAACTCGGTGGTATTGTAATCGATCCTAAACAATATGATGTGGTCGAAGAAATTCAAAAACGTACCGATGGTGGCGTAGATGTTGCTTTTGAAGTCACTGGCGTCCCTCCCGTTCTAACCCAAGCCATTAATTCCACTAAATTGAGTGGACAAATCATGATCGTTAGTATTTTCGAAAAAGATGCTACGATTACTCCAAACAATATCGTACTTAAAGAACGCAACTTAACTGGTATCATCGGATACCGTGATGTTTTCCCAGCTGTAATTAGCTTGATGGAACAAGGGTACTTCCCTGCTGAGAAGCTTGTTACTAAGAGAATTAAACTGAATGAAGTGATTGATCACGGGTTTGAGGCACTTTTGAAAGAAAAAAATCAAGTGAAAATCCTTGTAAGTCCTAAACAATAACCATAAGCAGCCTATTGGCTGAATCATAAAAGAAGGCGCTGCCCCAAGCAGCTCTTTCTAGAATTTGTAGCGGTCTCTGTTATTAAAAAACAACCAGGCAGCGATACTCCGGGAATTGGAGTATCGCTGCCTGGTGTTTTTGATCTGTAGCGGGGCTTAAGCAAATTTATGGGCAAATCCTTATACACTCTGATTTAACCCGCTTAAACATCCGCTGATCCACCAAAGTATAATTGTCCACACACTATGCAGGAGTTGCCAAGTCTGATGCTCTTGAGGGATCCTTTCGGACCGTCCGTAGCTTCCGTTGTATCCCCTCTTAGTACACTTCTAGCACCTAATTTAAAGGATTCGAATGAGATAATGGAGAGTGATATAGGGTAAATGTGAAATAACTGCATTCTGTGCACTTATTCCGGATGAAAAAGCAACTATACTTGTTTTAATTGTATTCTGTACAATTAAAAACCTAAAAATCTACCTATAAGGGAGTAAATGAGGAATATAGATGTACTAAATACAGTTATATCTATGACCCAACCAATTAAGGAATTATAGTTGTACAAAATACAATTAAACGCTCGCTCTGCTTCAACAAATTGCTTCCATCGCCACTCTGATTCATCTATTCTAGATGAAGTCTAGCTCCCTATGGAACAACCCCTAGCCCGTTTGTTTGCTTCTATCTATATTTATGCGTATTTGTCATTTATCAAATAATGCAGATTCTCTTTTACAGCAGGCCATTCGGTATCCAATATGCTAAAGACCACATTATCATGAATCGATCCGTCAGACTTGATTCTATGCTTGCGCAGAACTCCTTCTTTAACCGCCCCAATTCGTTCTACTGCTCTTTGTGACCTCAAGTTGTTCGCGACCACTGTAAATTCTACACGGATCAGCTTTAGTTCTTCAAAACAATAGTGTAGCAGCAGCGACTTGCCCTCTGTGTTCACACTAGTTCTCCAATAATCAGGCGAGATCCAGGTACATCCGATTTCCGCATTGCGATGAACCAAATCCGGATGCATAATCCTTGTGGTTCCGATAATTCGCTCCGTTGCTTTATCAATGATAGTAAAGGTAATTTGTGAACCGTTCTTTTGATTCGCTAAAGCTGTTGAGATTAATCCTTGCACCTGCTCGTCCGACGTTATTTTTCGCCAGGTAAATTCCCAGATGTCTGGATTTCTTAACACTCTCGCCAATCCTTCTGCATGACTTTCATCTATTGGAACCAGCTTAATCGATTTCCCGTCAAGTATTTCAGTATTCATAACACTCATTTGGTGCACCGTTCTCTCAATGAAATATGCTGAATGATATCTGCAATTTCTTCCACACGAAAGGCGATATGATCCACTCCGGCTTGTTCAAGTTCTTCCTTGGGACCATAACCAAAAGTCACTCCAATGGATTCGACACCACAGCCAATAGCACCGATGATATCATGCTTACGATCCCCTATCATTACCGCTTCCTCTGGATGTATGTCATTCTCATCAAGCACGTACTGAATAACCGCTTGCTTCTTAGAACGGGTACCGTCCAGATTACTTCCTCCGATATGTTTGAAATAATGATCGAGCTTATAATGCTCAAGAATCTGTGCTGCAAAAACAGTCGGTTTGGAGGTTGCTACATACAATGAGTATCCATTCGTCTTAAGTCCCTCCAGCAATTGGGGTATACCTTCAATCACCATATTCTCAAATAATCCAGTGGCACTGTAACGCTCCCGGTAAAAAGCAACCGCTTGAAGCGCTTGTTCCTCAGTGAAATGGTGCAGCTCGATAAATGAATCATATAACGGAGGACCTATGTAAGGAAGAAGCTCATCCAAATGTTCGATCTGTATATCAAATTTGTTCAAAGCGTATTCTACGCTTTTGGTGATGCCTTCTTTGGGGTCTGTTAAAGTACCATCTAAATCAAATAAAATGTTTTGTAATCCTCTTCCCACGGTTGTCTTGCTCCCCTCGACTGTTATTATTGCATATATTTATCATACCTTCGTTTCCACATACTTTCCACATACTTCTCGAATACGATAAGTAACCGAAGCTATTACATATTATCGGAGGAGTATCTTATGAACATGACGCATTACATGTCTTTGCTAGCGGACAACCAGCCTTGGAACTTGATTATATTCATGGCAATCCCCGTGATTTTCGCTGAGACGATTACCATTACAGAGTTTATTATTTTATTCACCAAGAACCTAAAAGGCCCACTACGATCCTTCAACAAAGTCTGCAGCATACTCGCAGGGTTATATTTCACAGGGGTATTCCTTTACTTGTTCCCAACTGCGTTTATTCCTTTGTCTGTGAATGGTGAATGGCACACATGGGTAGATATCGTAGCCGTGGGCTTCTATTTAAGCGGAGTACTCTTCTTATTGCCACTGGCTTTGTTAGATCTTGATCTGATTGCCCGTAAACGATCGGAAGAGCACAAGATGAAGCTGCATTTTCTGCTAATTAGTGGCTTCTTGGTCGTGGCGCATATAGCGATGATATTTGGGATGATTAATCCGGAAATTGTGGGCAGTATGGGTGGAATGGGCGATATGATGCATTAAAGTTTATTAACATAACGTAATCTAAGTCAAAAAGCAGATCAAGGATAAAACCTTGATCTGCTTTTTGTCTCGTACCGGTTATCCCGCGCTTTGTACAGTTACCACAGTACGCTTCTTGCGTAATAAAAACATCAGCGGAAATCCAAACAACACGATAATGGAACCTACCACAAAAACATCATTCACACCCATCGTGAACGATAGTAAACGTATCGAATCTGTATTACTTGCACCGGAGCTGATCAACTCTTTAGAGTGGAGTAAAGATCTACTCGACAACAGGGAGGTGAATACTGCAATCCCAAGTGAGCTTAACACATTGCGGACCCAGTTGTTGATCGACGTAGCATGCCCAGACCATTCGACGGGAATTTCCTCCATTGAGGCTGTACTGCTTGGAACATTGGCTAGTCCAATGCCGAGATTACGAACGACCATCGCCCACATAATAAAGCTATAAGATATGTTCGTTTGCAGCCGACTAAGCATGAATAAACCGATGAATATAAATAAAATACCCGCAGAAATCAACTTCACAGGTCCGAACTTTGGATACAGCTTACCTACGATTGGACTCAGTAAGGCAAGGAGGATCGAGGACGGCAATAAAATCAGCCCTGTTTTAAGCGTTGTAGCCCCTTCTACCGTTTGTAAGAACAAAGGGGTTAAATAGGTTCCGGCATACATCGCAATCGTAACCAAACTATAGATACTAAGCATGGCGGTAAAACGGCGATTACGGAATACACGCAAATTCAGCAGAGGCACCTCCGCCTTCAGCTCGCGCAAAACAAACAAAATTAACAACACAACCCCCAAAAGGATTAACGATAAAGTTTTCCATGAAGTCCATCCCCAGCTGTTGCCTTGGCTAAATGCGGTTAATAACGATAAACTACCGAGGACAACGGTGAGGAAACCAGGAATATCAAATGACTTCGGAATATTCATTCGATAATATGGGATTAACGTTAGGGTTAGAATAACAGCTATAATTCCAATAGGAATGTTAATTAAGAATAACCAATGCCAGCTGGCATATTGGAGCAGCCAACCGCTAAACGTCGGACCTATGGCTGGCGCGACCATCGCGGATAGCGACCAGAGGCTTACAGCAAACGGTCTGCGTTCTCCCGGAATTACTTGAAATATGATGGTCATCGTACAAGCCATAATGAGACCGCTGCACGAACCCTGAAGCATCCGAAATACAATTAATGATGTTGGATCCCATGCCAAAGCACAAAGCAAAGAGAACATGGTGAATCCCATCAAGGCGAAAAGATAAAGCCTTTTGTAGCTGAATCTTCCTCCGAGATATCCGGCGAGTGGTGCGGTTACTCCTGTCGCCAGCATAAAGCCCGTGACCATCCATTGCATGGTGTTCAGACTCGTATTGAAATGATCCATTAAAAGAGGAACAGCAATGTTGATCGTCGTTGTACTTAAGACAGAGACGAAATTTCCGAAGAATATGGCAATCATGATCGGCCAAAAATGTATTTTGCTTGCTTGATTTTCTTCCATGCTTCCCCTCCTCATTATTTTTTATATGTCTACTTTTACATATATAAGGTGACTTGAATAATGTTATAATCGTATGATCAATATGTCAATGATGACATATCCCCGAAAAATTCAATGAAAACGGATTTATAATAACTGGAGGGCTTTATAGTAATGAATACACTGTCTTATGGACTTCTAGCTTTACTTAGCGCTAACTCATTGTCTGGATATGAATTAACTCAGAATATCAAGCCGCTCTGGCGTGCTGGACATAGTCAAATCTACCCTCTATTAATGAGCATGGAGCAACAAGGTTATATCACCTTTAAGCTCATTGAACAGACCGACAAACCGGATAAAAAAGAATACTCCATTACGGAAGCAGGACTGGAGCAATTGCGGCAATGGGTGGAAACTACTGCAGAGCCTCCGGTGCTACGGGATGAACTGCATTTTAAGCTGTATAGCTTATGGCTATCCAACCCCGCAGAAGCCAAGGACCTATTACTAAAACGTGCAGAGTTTTGTAAGAGTGAGTTGGAGCGATACAAGGTTTTGCTCAAAGCAAACGAAGTCTTGCGTGATGAACGCGGTGAGACTCGTGAGTTAAAAGCCACAACTTTTGGACGTTATTTACTGATCCGCAAACGTGTGCTTGATATGGAGAGCTCTATACAATTTTGCGAATGGGCACTTGAAGAGCTTGAGTCGAATCAATAACATTATAAACAAGCAAAAAAGAGACCTCATTTTGTATCTGAAGTCTCTTTTTACTTACATTTATTCGGATTTAGATAGATTCAATAGTTGCACCTCGCAACGAGTACCCGCTCCAGGCTGACTTATCATTCGAATCTTGCCTCCATGCAATTCCACCAGCTTTTTAACAATGGAAAGTCCCAGACCTGAACCGCCGTATTGTCTTGAACGTGATTTCTCTACCCGGTAGAAACGCTCGAAGATATAGGGAAGCTCTTCCTCAGGAATACCTATTCCTGTATCTTCAACAATTAGAGTTGCAGCATCCGCTGCAAATTCCATATGAACAATAATCTCACCTTCATCCGTATAACGAATTGCATTTTCCAGAAGGTTCATAATAATCTGTTCCATACGTTTTTGATCTCCACGGATCATATACGCATCTCCGCTAAGCTGAAGCTTCAGCAGTAACCCCTTCTCCTTTGCTTTCAGTTCAACTCTGCGCACGGCTTGTTCCGCTAGCTGACTGAGATCGATCCACTCTTGGGTAAGAGTAACCTTTCCTTCCTCCATCTTTGCCAGTTCAAATAAATCATCCACAAGATGCTGGAGCCGATGTGCTTCCTGATGAATGATATCCAAGTATAGATCTCTTTCCCCTTCGGTCTCGTAAAGTCCATCTTTTATTACCTTGGTATACCCCTCCAAATATGTAATGGGCGTTCTCAGCTCATGTGAGATATTTGCCAGAAATTCCTGACGTGTATCCCTGTATCGTTGCAGATCGACAGCCAGATCATTTATAGCCTCTGCCAAAAAACCAATCTCATCGTTGCTACGTATAGAAAGTCTCGTTTCCAGCTCGCCAGCCGCGATTTTCCGGGTTGCCTTTTGCATCTTGATCAGAGGTCTGGACAAAATCATGGCGATCACACCAGTGATCCCTATAGCCAATATAAAAGCCCCTATTCCTGCAATCAGCAGCAGATTCCGGATGGAAGCCAAAGATTGCTTCATACTCTCTGTAGAGGACATTACATAAAGTGCAGACTGAGTTGTATCCCCCTCCATTATTGGTTTTCCAATGATAAAATAAGAATGTCCAGCAGGATCTTTATACTCAAAATCAACACTTTTCCCAGCGAAAATCCGGCTAACATCCGAAGCTTGGATGAATGAACGATCCGAACGATCATGTACACCCGAGTGGAGTATCACATTGCCATCCTTCGAGATATTAAAGATACTGACATCCGAAAATTCTGCAAAGGTACTCATCATCTGCTCATTTGAACTATCCTGCGATTCCGCCATTCCGATAAAATGTGAGGTGAGTTCCTCCGTCTCTTTTTGCATCTCGTTGTAATAGAAGCTTGTAAACATCCGGTCTATAGTAATTCCAAGGACAAGCAAAACTACTAAAAAAACAGACATTATAATATAACCAAGCTTAAGTCCGATGATGTTATTTTTCATACCAGATTACCTGGAGCGTGAAATTTATAACCTAACCCCCACACTGTTTGAACCGGATTATAGGAGAGGCCTGCCTTATGCAATTTCTCACGGATATTCTTAATATGGGTGTCGATAACACGATTCTCCCCCTCATAATTATTCCCCCATAATCGTTCCACCAGTTCTTCTCTCGTAAAAACCCGGGTAGTGTTTTGCGCCAAAGTAGCCAGTAAATCAAACTCCTTGAGAGTGAATTCAATGGATGTATCCTGAATATGTACCTCCCTAGCTTCTGGGTATATTTTAAAATCAGGGTATGTGAGCACCTTATCCTGAGGTTGGTGGGCAAATGTAAGTGTTGAACGCCGCAGCAGAGAATAAATCCTAGCCACTAATTCTTCCGGCTCAAACGGTTTAGTAAGATAATCATCTGCACCTATACCGAGACCACGTACCTTATCCTTGGTTTCAGAACGTGCGGTTAGCATTAGAATTGGGATAGAGCTTGTCTCTCTCACCAGCTTGCAGACCTGCCAGCCATCCATATCCGGCATCATCACATCCAGCAAGATTAGGTCAAAGCTGTGTCGTTTCAACAGTTGGAGTGCCTCATGACCCGTTGACGCCTCTTTTGTAGACATCCCTTCTTTACTTAAATAAATCCGCAATAAATTCCGCATGTTCCATTCATCATCTACGATCAGTATCTGTAGTTTATTCAAGCCGTTCACCCTCTTTATGACCTAGTTCTTCTCATTATACAAAAAAACACAGAACAAGCCGACATCATCCCTAAATGATGCCAGCCTGTGATTATGGTTAGTGGCCGGAATGCGGATTGCCTCCTGCAGTAGGTGAGATTTCTAGCATATCATCAATTTCACTTTGTGCTCGCTCATTTATTGCAAGGTTATCTCCAGTTATCCAAGCATGATTGTAAGGACCTTCCGCTGGTGAATCTTGAAATTTAGGTTGAAGCTCCATCATATACTCCATTACTGAATCTGGCAGCCCGTCTTTTTCTGTAAAAATAAGCGGCGCATGTTTCCCCAAATGGGAAAACGGCGCAGCGGCGATAGCGAGCATCGTTGAATCCGTGGTTAACAAAGACAGGTTATGACCGGGTGTAGTGATTCCCCAGCCGAATCCGTTATTGGCATCCTTAAAACTTGCAAAAGCTATAGCGTTCTTAAAAACATCTTGTCCAGCTATACGGGTAACTGTTCCGTATTCTTTTAATTGCTTTTCTACATCTGCTGAGACAATGTCTTCTGGTCCTAGGATATAAATAGTTGCACTACCTCCACGTTCTTTTAAAGCCTCGACCGTTGAGTTAGGAATTTCGTCTTTGGTTACATAGAGTAGAGGTTCCGGCATATGTGCGATCCAATTCACTGCTGGCAGCGTGTACTCAGGGCTATCCATAGAACCAATTATGACCGACTTTGGAAGTTCGCCGGCTGCTTTAGCGTAATAAGTATCTATAGCCTGAGCTACAGCCGCTGGCTCATCCCCTTCTATCCGGTCTACTTTTAAATCAATGGCCTTTAATTGTTGTTCTACATTAGATGCCATAGGCCCAACAAGCACTACCTGAACCCCATTATTGCCATCAGCACCTATTGGATTCAGTCGCTTAAGTTCTGCGAGGGTAACCTCAGGAACCCCATCTTTTGTGGTATACAGGACGGGGCCGTTACTGGGATGATGAATCAAATCTGCACTAACTGCGGCAATCTGCCAATTACTCACATCCGTCAAAACTACACTTGAGGGTCTATTATTCTTTGTTTGCGCAGTCCATAAAGTCTGAGAAACTAACACTGCGGCTTGAATCGGATCTGAAGTGTTAATGCGAGTAGTATTCTTCGTAGCTATCCAAGGTGGCTCCACCGTTGCAGAACTAGCATGCGAATTAACCTTAGATGGAACATTATTGCCTGATTGGCAGCTTGTTATCACTGTACTCAAAAGCAAACTAACGGCAACAAATGGTATGATTTTTTTCATCCTAAACCCTCCTGTGTGATGTTCTCGCTTGATTTAGAGTAGTTTAGTCTACAAATGTGTGGAAAGTATGTAGAATTTAAAATAAATAAAATTTGTATATAATGCAAAAAGAGCATCCCGTAAGCCATGTATGACTCAGGATGCTCTTGGTCTAGATTTTTCAATGCTTACCAGTGTTTTGCGATAAAAGTATCCCGACCGGATTGCTCCCGATCTTCTTTGTAGTGCTTAGGATTCTTATGATGATAATCCTGATGATACTCTTCTGCACGATAAAAAGTTGGCGCCGGAAGAATTTCCGTAACGACTGGACCGGAGAATCTGCCGCTGCCCGCAACCTGTTCTTTCGAGGCAAGAGCCGCTAACCGCTGTTCTTCATTATAATAGAAGATAGCTGTCCGGTACTGAGTCCCTCGATCCTGGAATTGTCCACCATCATCGGTAGGGTCAATCTGAGGCCAATATAATTCAAGCAGCTTCTCGTATGAAAAAAGCGCTGGATCAAACGTAATCTGCACAACCTCGTAATGCCCCGTTGTTCCGGTTTTGACTTCTTCGTAGGTTGGATTCTCAGTTAACCCTCCCGCATATCCCGATACAATTCCATGAATGCCTGGTAATTCCTCAAACGGTGTCACCATGCACCAAAAACATCCGCCTGCAAACATCGCTTGTTCCATATGATCAAATCTCTCCCTATCTATCTTCATCTAATAAATAATATATGCTATGACGATAAAGCCAAAAGATCATAAAGTCAATGGAAGTCAGCAGCACCATTAGAATTCAAATCTCCAAAACGTTATAATATAACAACAACAGAAGTAGAAAGGAATGCGCTATGAGAAAAAATCGTTTAGGACAATCCGATTTGTATGTAAGTGAAATAGGACTTGGCTGTATGTCTTTGGGTACGGATGAGGCGAAAGCCATTTCCATTGTTCATGAAGCACTCGATCAAGGAATCAATTTTGTTGATACAGCAGATCTTTATGATGAGGGCCGTAATGAAGAGATTATTGGCAAAGCCATTCGTCAACGTCGTCAGGATGTAATCCTAACAACAAAAGTTGGCAACCGCAGAATTCCCGGTCAAGAAGGCTGGAGCTGGGACCCTTCAAAAGCCTATATTAAAAATGCAGTCAAAGATAGTCTCAAACGGCTGCAAACGGATTACATCGATCTATACCAGCTGCATGGCGGCACTATTGAAGATCCAATTGACGAAACGATTGAAGCTTTTGAAGAACTTAAGCAAGAGGGTCTTATCCGCTATTATGGGATCTCTTCTATTCGTCCTAATGTAATTAGAGAATATGTGAAAAAATCAAATATTGTAAGTATTATGAGCCAATATAGCATTTTAGATCGACGTCCTGAGGAAGAAATCCTTCCTCTGCTAGCTAAGCATGGAATTAGCATGATCGCACGCGGACCTTTAGCAGGGGGCATTCTATCAGAGCGTGGCCGCAGCAAGGCGGAAAAGAATTACTTAGATTACAGTAGTGAGGAACTTCTGAATTTACATGATCAACTTTCGCAGGAAACTAGTGACTCGCGCAATCTTGCGCAAACAGCGCTGCATTATCCACTAGCTAATCCATCTGTAGCCGTTATTATTCCTGGGGCAAGCAGTCTGGAGCAATTAAAAAGCAATGTAATGGCTGCTGATGTAGCTCCACTCACTTCGGAGGAACTTGCAGACATTCAGCAGATGAGCAAAGCAAATCGTTACAAGCTTCATGTATAGATTAGTCACTTTCGTTAAAAACAATGGGGTGTCCATAGCCATACAATGGCTGTTGGGCACCCTTACTTTTTGAATCTAACTGATCGCTGATCTAATCCTTAAACTTGGTTTGATTAGATATTATTCACACGAACGAAGCCGCTATAGGACACAGTTGACCTTATGCGCTACTTTTTACTATATTAAGGGTGCTCGCGGACTCCATAGCCGCTATGAGCTTGATAATCACCATATATCATCCTCTATTTAAGGAATAGCAGCACTGGAGTCCGAAATCATGCCCCAAAGGCTAAATATATGCAAATAACGTCATCTGAGTCCGAAAGTATTCAAGTCACCCCGCGTGACACATCCAGCCTGCCATAATTCCAGTAGAATAAAATCGAGTGATTCTCGTGAAGCCTGATTCTTTCAATAACTCTTCAATTTGTTTTTCAGGAAGAAAAGAAATTTTCGTAATATTGCTACTTACATTATCAAACGCTTCGGGAGATTCATACCCTGCAACCCAAAAGCTTTTCCATACATTTATTCTGTCGTGGAGTTCAGGATCATCCAAATCTCCATATGCACTTACGAGAACAAATGGAGCACCCGGTTTCAGATTATCCTTTATGGAGCGAAGCAATTTCAATTTTTCTTGAACATCATGAATGAAGTGAAGGACCAAAATACAACTTGCCACATCGAACTTTGAGTCCTGCTGAGGAAGATCATCGATTGTCCCAGGAATCAGACTGACACGGCTCTCTAAGCCCAGTTCATCTATCTTTAACTTCGCGATCTTAAGCATATCTTCCGAAGGATCCACTCCAGTAAATGTCCAGTTTGGGTTAGATGGACCCCATGCCGAAAATTCATTTCCTCCCCCCGCACCGACCACGAGCAAAGATACAGGGATGTCACCTAATTCGAAGCGAAAATAAGATTGGATCATCGAAAATAATGAATCATAAGAGGGAATCGAAATACGAGTTGTTTTTTCATAGGTCGCCCTCTTGGCATTTAATTTTTGCTCATCAGTCATTGTAATCATCCTCCATTGTTTTAAACTTCACATTTTAGTATCAAAACCCACATTAAAGTTATTACGGATTTATATTATCTCTAATAAGCCCGAAAAAAGAACGGATCTTTACTCCGTCTTCATCGTTTTTGCCAAATCTGCAATTTTCGTGTTCTCTAAGTACTGCTCCATCTGTCGTTCAGCGTCAATCACAACCTGTTGAATCAGACATTCACTTCCGTGATCTAGACTGCATTCAAAAAAGGAAGCAGTTCCTTCAATCGCATGAATAATATCCAGAAAAGAGATTTCCTCCGACTTGCGTCTGAGACGATACCCACCATTAGCGCCAGGCGCAGATTGAATTAATCCAGCCTTCACTAGCTTAGTCATCATTTTGGACAGATAGGTTTGGGAAACACCCAGCTTCTCAGCAAGCAATTGAACACCCACCGGCTTATCAGACGCCACCGTCACCATATAGAGCATTGCATGAAGTGCATAATCTGTCGCTTGGGAATATTTCATTCAGCACCTCCATTAACGACTTTAGAAATCTATGATAACTCTAACATTTTTAAAAGGCAAGTATATAATTCCTACACTCGCCCATTAAGCAATCTTCTTCATCCTCAACTAATTGGAGTATACTCTCCATTAAACTCAAATTCATAGTCATTAGCGATACGGATATAGCCATATACGCAATGCCAGCGATCTCTGTAGAAAACACTGGAATAATTCTGATTATCCCTATTTCCTTCAGCAACTAAGATCTCTTTGTCATCGCATGCTAAAACAATACCTGTATGATCGTGAGGGTCATTAGTTAGCAATTTTTCATAAATCACAATATCACCACGTTGAGGAGTAAACCCCTCTTGCCCGTCAAAATAAAAAAATGCGGTCTCAGGTAGTTGCGCCCACTCTAACCATGCCCCTACGCCAGCTAATCGAAAATCAGCATTCGGATATCGAATCGGCAGCAGAAAGCCAGCTTGCATACAGCAGTAATATACAAATGCTGCGCACCAATTGTTTTGTAATACTTTATAAATCCCTTGGTCAGGCCAATATTTACAGATTTCTCGATATCGTTCGTTTCCTGGTATTCCAACAATGTTTTCTTTTCCAAATGCTTCAGCAATATTAGCCAACTTGCCTCGTTTATCCGTAGGCTGGTGAACTTCAGCCCCGCTACTGTAATCTATCTCTTCCAAAAAATCCTCTGGAATCGTCATTTCACGAAGTACATTCCGAAGCCTATTCGTGTCCTGTTGTGTTACATTACAGTCCCTATTCTGCAAATGTAATTGTAGAACTTGAGCATCCTTTAGAATCTCTTCATAGGGACCCTTAACTTTATTCCTATCCCCTTGATGGAAGATCGCCTTTAGAATTTGAGTCAGCTCTTCATTGGTGAACATATTCAAGTCTCTTAATAAAGGCCTTACGGTATCTGCACTGTTGGGACCTGGAAAATCCTTGACTCCGGTTTTGAAGAAATAATAATTATGAAGCAGTCCTATAATGGCTGCCAATTCCTGATTTTGTTCTCTTTTCATGGCAAGCAATGAAGCGAAGCTAGACACTCCGTACAGGTGAACACACGCTTCCTGTTTCCGTTGTTCGCTACCTAAAGACATGATCATTTCTTGAACCAGCACACGCACACTATCGAGGCGCTGGTTCACTTTTGTTATCAGTCGTTGAGTCACTGGAAACCTTCCCCTCCGTTACTGCTCAGCTGTAATAATACCAAAGCTAAAACTGACATAAATTTTTTTATCAATTCAGTCCCTAAAGACTACCTTTTTCTGTCCATCCTTGACGAATTCCACACCAAAATAATCGGTATTACCGTTCGCCCCGAATTCAGCGATCCGAGCATCAGGCTTACTCTCAAAGTGAATGTTATGTTTAATATTAGATCTTGGTAACAATGTAATCTCTTGCGGCTGAACCTCTGCGAATGACCAAATCCCTTGAGAATTACCATACTCTCGAAAGATTGGACGAATCATAACGGTTTCATTTTGCCCGCCATAGTTGATTAGCCTGATTGTACATTGAACCTTCACTATATCCTCTTGAGTACCGTACATACAGTGCGAATCTTTTTCCAGAAAATCCACAACTTCAATTCCTTCATTGTTCATATTCACAAGATAATACAATCGTTCTGTTAGAAATGGATATAACGTAATGAAAATGATGATAGCAAGCAAAACGGTTCTACCTACATATTTTTTATAACGCTGTCTAAAGTGCTTTATAGTTAAACTCCCACTGACGATTAACATAATGATCCCGAATATCGCTGAGTAATGTAAACCATGGTTTGTCGCAGGCTCGCTCCAAGGCGGAATTCCAATGGTTCTGAAGAGGTAATCCCCAAACATAGTCCCCTGATGTGTGATTCCCACAAAAACTAAAGAAAACAGCAAAAATAAAACAGCCATCCATCCTTTACCCTTGATCATTTCATCCCTCCCAACCAATAACAGTTATGTCTTCTCTATCCTCCAAGGAAAGATTCCTATGCATATGCAATTCAATTTTTTTACCGCTAAAACTCAAGGTGTAATCAACTACGTAAGGGGTTTCAATGTAATATACCGTGAGGATTAATTTAGAATCAGCATATTGCCAGCTTGCAGATGTACAAACTTCCTGCTCACTAAGGGATAAGTCTTTAATAAATAAACATTTTGCATTGGCAGGCTTTAAAAAATTGAAGTTAAATTCATCTAAATGATCGTCGTAAAGTAAAGAAAAACTAAGGTGATCTTCTTCAAACTTCAGTATTAATTCTTTAATTTTATGCTTATTATCTTCAAAGATATAAATTCCACTGTACGATCTATAATCTACTCTAA
Source organism: Paenibacillus sp. FSL F4-0097 (assembly GCF_038593125.1). Taxonomy (NCBI): domain Bacteria; kingdom Bacillati; phylum Bacillota; class Bacilli; order Caryophanales; family Paenibacillaceae; genus Paenibacillus; species Paenibacillus sp. FSL F4-0097. The sequence continues at coordinate 3,206,211 of NZ_CP151965.1, read as the reverse complement.
CTATCCTGTCTACTAAGGAGATAAATGTAGGAGATTTAATAATGTTAGAAACATCCGTTGACCAATCATGGTTCAGTAAATTTGCATATATGATATCTAAAAAATCCTGTAACTTCTTCATCTCGGTAAAACTTGAAGTTGCAGCAATCACAATCTCTCGACTCGGATCAATGAAACACAATTGACCAAAAGCTCCATTCCCCATCTTACATCCATTCCTGCACATAAAGAACTGATAACCATATCCGTTTGACCAATCAGCCTTATTTTGTCCCCAACGATTATCGCTTTGTTCATTTAGCGCCAGCTTTAAATAATCTTCAGAAACAATTCTACAGCTATTGTAAACTCCTTGATTGAGGAGCATCTGGCCAAATTTCGCAATTCCATCTGTTGGTATGCTTAGTCCCATTCCACCAGCAACAATTCCTAACGGGCAAGTCTCCCATTCCGGTCTTTCTATGTCCAATGGGGCAAATAATCTTGGCATTAGAAAATCAACAAGATTCTCTCCAGTCGTCTTTTCGATAATAGCCGAAACCATATAAGTGGCGTGTGTATTGTAATTGTAATAACTTCCCGGTTCATCTTCTACGTCCAAAGCTAAAAAGGCACGAACCCAATCATTTTGCTTGGCTATCGCACCATATATATTATTGTTATGTCCTGTATTCATGGAAAGAAGATGATGTATCGTCATCTTATCTAAATTAGGTGAAATTGAGCTAGGAAGCTGATCCGGGAAAAAAGAAACCACTTTATCCGTTAATTCAAAATAACCGTTATCCCATGCTATGCCTGCTGCAATAGATGTAAAGCTCTTACTCAGAGAAAATAAAACCTGGGGAACGTTTTTGCGGTACGGTTGACGATAAAACTCGGTAATAACTTCTCCCTTACGCAATAGCATAAAAGTATTAACCGGTAAATCAGATCGTTCAAGTTCTTCATAAAACTTAGACAGCGCTTGGGTCAAATTCTCTGGATTATCCATTTAAACCTCGCTTGTCGTTATATTTTTGAGTTTTTTAATAATTCTCAGGTGGAGCGCTAAGTCTCGTGTCAGGTCTAAAATACTTGATATAGTTGTGGTACATTTCCGTTTCTTTAAACCCAAGACTCTCATATTAGGCTTTCGCAAAATTCCCCTTCACTACTTCAAGTATGGCCTTATCTTCACCTCTACTAATGATTTCATTAATAAGAAATTTCACAAAAGATCTTCCATAACCTCGTGATTGATGTTCTATCGAAATAGCAACCATACTTATTTTATTTCCTGCTATCTTGCCTACTGCTACTATCGTTTCATCAACTATCATTACAAACATATTATCTTTATTCTCCGCATACTGTTCCCGTTCCCATTCCACAGGTTTATAAAAAAATGAGGGATACATACCTACACGTTGACGCATATGATAAAAAGCTAATTCGCAAACTCTGTCCCATTCAAAGTAATCCTTTTCCTCATAATTTCTAACCAGGATATTCTCTGAAGGAAAGGGAGCGCCTGTTCGTTACATATTATAGATGGCAAAGTATACGCGATAATTATTTTTTTCCAAAACGCTGATTAATTGAGCATTGCTAGAAAGAACATTGAGTACTGTATGCTCTACTGTTTCATTATGTATAAGCATGTTTTCATATTCTTCTATAAGCTTGGAGCCGACTTCCATTGTGTCATACTCATTATTAACAAACAGGATTGCTTGTGGTTTTCTTCCAAACCCGTTAAATGAAAGAAAGCCTATGGATGTATCATTCATAATGGCAACCACAATGTTCTCTCTGTTGCTTTCTTCATTTTGATAAAAACTCTTTAATAAATCCTTATTGTGAAGTAACATATGTTCAATTTGCGCCTTATCTCTTTGCGGACTATATTTTTGTATTAAAAATGAGTTCATCTTGCTCCTCCATTTGTTCATTTAGACGGCAACCTTGTCATACTTAACCTAAAGACTTGTTATACCAAAAATAATCTTCAACGTTTTACGACTCTTCTTACTTATTTTCAAGCCTTGTCTTAAGTCTAGAATGATTACGGTTTTGCCAATCCAAACTCTAAAATATAACGAGCGGAACTTTACCGGTTTCACTATGCCTTTTTCTTCATATTCCGTTCCATCCTCTAACTCCGTTTCAGTTCTAATAAGCCATGTATTGCCAAGACCAAATTCGATATACTTCAGAATCTATCTCCCCCGTACAAGAGCTGCTTTTATTGCTCAATAGTTTTTATTAGATAAAGGCAGAGATCATCGTCCACACAAACATGTGCCCCAGGCTCAACAGGCTTATTATCGTACATGATTCCCCGCCCATCAGGGATAAAACCACGCTTTATATACATCCGTTGTGCGGTTCCATAGTCAGCGTATAATCCAAATCCAATACCAATAGTATTAGATATAGTAAAAGCATCTTTTTCAAGAGCTTCAATTAATACACTTCCTACCCCACGTTTCCTAAATGGCGGGATGACGTCAAAGTTTTGAATTTCAGGTATATTATTCTCTGCAAAATAAGGATATTCCGACCTGTATACCACATGTCCCCATCCAACAAACTCATTTTCACAAAAAGCTAAAATTGTAACTCGCTTTTCATTTTGATTTTCTTGCCAACAACGCTGGACATAATCAAGAGGTTGGCTTACGTCATGCTCAGATAACCCCGTATGTATAATAGCAATATCGTTTTGTGTCATTCGACGGATTTGTAAAGGTAAGGCCATAATATAATTTCCTCCTAACTTATTAAATGAGTCCATTCCTATATTAACATACTAATTAGGATTAATCTGGTAAAAAACGATTATTGTTAAACTACCCTGTCAGATAAAAGAACAGGCTGCAGAATATACCGGCAGCCTGTTCTGATTTTGTTATTTTTTTATTTCTTTAAGGTAAAAGTCATATAATTGATCAATAGATGAGCTTGAAAAGATAGACGTGGCTTGTTCAATTTTCTCGCGTTTCCAATCGAACCAGCACATTTCCTTTAACTTTTCGATTTCTTGATCTGTAAACCGTTGCTTGATCACTTTAGCAGGATTGCCGCCCACTATCGTATACGGTGGGACATCCTTTACAACAACTGATCCTGCCGCAACAATAGCACCTTCGCCTATTTTCACACCGGGCATAATCATTGCATTCATCCCAATCCAGGCATCACTTGCAATGATTGTATCCCCTTTGGATTGGTAAGAGTTTGCAATCTGATCTACAAAAGGATACACGGTGATCCATTCAGGATGATGATTGTGATTCCCACCCATGAGAATAATTACACCACTAGCAATACAAACATAATTTCCTATAATCAATTTATCTAAATGCCAACCATAATCTTCACTGGGATTAAACAACTTTCTTGATTGTTCATCACCCCAAAGGTATCTAACACACCCATCTTCAAAATCAAGATTATCGTAATAACCAGAGTAGTAAGAGTACTCTCCTACCTCAATCATTGGGTTGGTGACAATATCCTTTAAATACTTAATTTCAGACCAGTGGCTGAACTGATGTTGTTTCATTTTCTTTCCCTCGCTTCTAAGTAATGTAATTCATTTATACTTAGAAGCTTGATGCAGTAGCGACATTCTTAAACCTTTTCAAACGACGAACCATCGTCCTCATCCTTTTCCTAATTGATGCCGTCATTGTAACAAACGATGATTTGTTCGTCAAATCAACCCTATTGTCCGAACTCAGCTCAATTATGAATTTATCTGATTACGGCTAGCCTTAACATGTTTAAGCTGGGCAACTATAATGACGCTAATGATCACTAGAAGGAACCACGAACTGATCTTACTGAAACTAACCAGTTGCCACGTTTGATATTGATCAGGATATTTCCATGCATTAAAAAATGTAGCGATATTTTCAGCTAACCAGATAAAAAATCCCACAATAAAAAAGGCCAGTATCAAGGGCATTCGATAGGTAACCGTCCGTACCCTATAAATGATCCATGTTTTCCAGAAGACAACAACCACAAGCGCTGTCAGCCACCAACGAAAATCAGGAATGAAATGATGTGTGAAAAAATTTAAATAGATGGCTCCTCCCAACAATCCCGCTGAAGCAAGCCCCGGCCAACCGGTCATATCCATTTTCAATCTTCGCCATATCTGGCACATAAAGCTTGCGACACTTGCATACATAAATCCACTATAGAGGGGTACACCAAACACCTTCGTAAACCCTGGCTCAGGGTATGCCCATGAACCCATCTTTACCTTATAGATTTCCAGCAATAAACCAATAACGTGGAACACACAGATTACTTTTATTTCATCCAGTGTCTCTAATCCAGTACGGTACATGAGGTACTGCACTGTAAGCAGTATTAGAAGAATGGCATCATAACGGTAAAGAAAAGGCATTTCTATTATGTTAGAAAGAGCTAAAGTCCCAAAAATCGCAATAGGAAATATGCAACTCATCGCCTGATGATATCCAAAATGCAGCAATTGTGTTATTGACTTCATTCTTAACTTTCCTCATCATTTTTGTATTCTAATAGATCTCCAGGCTGACATTCCAAAGCCTTACAAACTGCCTCTAACGTTGATAATCGCACCGCTTTTGCTTTTCCATTTTTCAATATAGAAAGGTTAGCCATTGTTATTCCAACTCTCTCCGAAAGCTCAGTAACACTCATTTTTCTTTTAGCCAGCATCACGTCGATATTAATTATAATCGCCATTGTTTTCACCTCAGACAGTTAAGTCATTTTCTGATTTTATATCAATAGCTTCTTTTAAAAGCTTTTGTAGAACTGCAGCAAAAACGGCAATCACCATGGAGGCAAAAATGATAATCAAACCGATGACTATAATCCCGGGGGCATCATCTTTCTCCGCCATGAGGTAAAAGAGTGGCATACCAACTACATATAAGCAACTGATGATGATTGCACAATATTTTATTTTCTTTAAAACCTGTACAGACATTTCCGAGAAAGCATTGTTCTTGTCAATATAGCCTAACAGTTTAAAAGCTTGATACAGTGCAAAGTAAAAAGGTATCGCCGAGGCATACAAATCAATGGCAAGGAGATATTTCAATAAACTATAATCCGGATACAGTTCTGCTGCGAAACTCGCTATCTCCGGCACCACAAATATGCACAAAGCAAGCACCGGGATACCTATAAGAATAACCGCTGCCCTTAAAAAAAGTGTTGATCCTCTTTCCATAAAAAACACACCTCACAGATTTATTGTGAATTGAATTTATCACATTATTTATCGTTTTACAATATATTTTAATCGAAATACAGTTATTATTGGCTGTTTTATAATTTTCGACTAAAAGGCCGAGCTAATTGACTATTAGAAGTCATTAGCTCGGCCTTGGTACCTTTTCATATCTCTTTATCTCTATTTTTCTATTCTACAAGTAATTCTAATACTGACCGAGATCGATAAAATTCAAATCCATGTTAGTTTCATCTTCAGCCTGATTTGCAGCCTCCGTTGATACTACTTTTCCTTCGTATTCAAGGTTACCGCTTGTCAAATTGAATACATATAGACGATTACCTTTGAAATTCTTATAACCCACAATATAGAGATAGTTTTGTTTAAAATCATAGGTAATGTTTTCACTTAAATCTATATTTGTATTCTTCAAAGTAGTCTCATATTCTTTACTCACGAGATCGTAAGAAATAACAGTAAATCCTATATTCTCCTTACCCGATACAGCTTTTTGCAGGAAATAAATTTTCTGTCCATACGCATTCATAATATTATTCAATAACATTTCATGCCCTTGGAACGCGAGCGGCGAGATTTGTCCTGTTGCAACATCTACTTGATATGCCTTTTTATGATTATCTTTACTAACCGTTAAAATCCATTGATCCGTGTGATCCAGATTTTGATTGGCTAACCTAACGAATTGATTATCCCCATTTGCTGCTTCAGATTTAGCTCCTGGTAACACGAGCGGCTCATTTGTAATCTCCTTTGTTGTTAGATTAACACGGATAATCTGCGGTTCAGATACATAACCTTTGGCGCTGTGATTCAAAAACACCATTGCAACAAGCTCTTGATCAACAAGCTGTACATTTTGTACATACATATCTGAAACATCATGATCTACATTGATATCGGATGTGATTTCCAGCGTATTGTTCTTCTGCTTGTTAAGCACAGAAATACTGAGCTTAGCATTTTTCTTCGCTGAAGGATCATTGGATTGCTGCTTATCTACGGTCCAATTCACGTAAGCAAGCATATCCTGATTTTCATAAAACCCAGCTAAGTTCTTCTTTCCACGCATGAACTGACGATGCTGATCCCTCCATTTATCCAATTGTGTGTTCACTGGTCTTCGGTTTAAGCTTTGGCTGATCGTTAACTTTTCATCTGGATAATCTGTACCATTTGTAGTGATATTAGCTCGTTTGATGCCAAAAACACTATCCTTAGTCAGATAATTTCCGTATAAAGCTATATCTTCAACGAGAGAAGCATCCCCTTGAACCATCGTCAGCTTATAATTAGGTGGTGTCTCTTGTGAAGCCTGTACATAATACGTCCCGATTGTAACAACCGCGAACACTACAAGAACGGCGGTAACCATATATTTTCTCATTCCTTAACCTCCATTCCCCTTCAATTATACCGATATTTTCTTACGCAATAGATACAAGCTGTACCAAAGCGAACCTCCAGCAATAATCACTATTAATCCGAGACAAGCACCTAAGATTTCTCCGGGATAGAAGTAGCTATCGTATCTGCTATAACCCATAAGATAGGGTATTGAGGCTAATCCAGCTAGAACCGCTAAGTATAATACGATAAAGCCGATCCCTTTCAGTCTGTAGCTCCGCTCCATTAGAATCGCTGTGAACAAGACGATCAAGCCCGTAATGCCCAGTCCATAATATAGAACAAACTCAGAAAAGTAGGGCGGAACCAGTACTCTAAGCACAGTAGGATACTTCAAATAATCAAATACCGAGATGTTCCGATATAGTTCAGCAGGAAGAATCGACTGTGCTATCAAACGCTCCAGTGGCACAAGCACAATTTGCAGGGCAACAAGTCCAAATGCGAATAGCAAGATCGTAACCAGCTTGGCAAAATACAAATTCGCCCGATTGGATGGCAAGGTGAGCAGGCGATATACTATCGTATTTTTACCTCTCCAGTCACGGTACCAGATGAAGCAGCTATATATTAGTAACACTGTTATGCTCAAGAATATGGGTCCGAAATATAGAAGTCCATTATAGCGAGCATACATCATACTGTTTAGCTGAATATATCCAGTCACATTGTGATATTGCTCAAGCGTCCATTGATTCACTCTCATTGCCTCATTCGCAGAATCCAGCCAATGATTAGCACCGATGGTGACTGCTGCAAGCTGCAAGGTAACTGTCAGCACCATGAGTCCAATATATATTTTGGCAAATCGGTTCATTTCAAAATTCAATAGCTTCACAAAAGCTCTCATTTCATGTACACCTCTCTCATTACGTCCGTAATGGACTTACCTTCCTGCTCGCGAACTTCTTCACAGTAGAATTCACGCTCTACCTTCCCGTGCTGTAGCAAGACCGCTTTATCAATTAAATGCTCAATATCGTTAATTTCATGAGTTGTAATAATCACACCACGGTCCTCGATCAATTCACTCGTGAACACATCAGTAATTTGCTCGCGGCTGAACATATCAATCCCCGAGAACGGTTCGTCCATTAGGATGTAATCACAATCCAAGGCTAGTCCCAGCAACAAATTTACCTTCGCAGCCATCCCCTTCGACAATGAGGATACGCGATCCGAAGAGCTCAGTTGGAAGAACTTAAGCAATTCCTTTGCACGTTCAGCGTTCCAATTCCGATAAAAGTCAGCCATAAAGATCAAGCAATCAGCAATTCGCATATTGGAGGGCATCGTTAAAGAATCTGGAATAAAAGTGATTTTCTCATACATCACAGGTGTTAGTGATACATTATCGATTAAGACTTCACCTTTGTATGGTGTCAGTCCCATGATGGACTTCAGCACCGTTGACTTCCCGGCACCATTGATTCCGATCAGGCAGGTAATCTCTCCTTTGGCAGCAGTGAAGCTAACGCCATTAAGTACCTTCTTGAATCCATAATTCTTCACCATCTGATTCACTTGGATCATCTTGTGTCACCATCCTCTGGAGATAACTTTCGCTCGGATGTATATTTTGTCTTTATGATATCTACCAGTTCTTCAACTGGAATTTGAATATTCTGAATGGAGCTGATGAATATATCCACTGCACTTTCGATTAATTCAGCTCGAATCGAGTTAAGTATTTGCTGATCCTGTGTAATTCGGCTCGGGGAATTCCCTTCTGTTACGATCAAACCCTGTTCCTCCATTTCCTTATATGCCTTCTGCGCCGTGTTCGCATTAATCTTCATTACTGATGCAAGTTCACGCCGTGAAGGAATTTTGTCTCCCGCTCCGATTTGCCCTGTGGCGATCTGTTCCTTGAAATGACGCACAACTTGAATATATACCGGCTCACGAATATTAAAGCTGACGCCTGATTTCTGTTCTTCTGTCATACAACCAACTCCATATACTAAGTGTGTGTACTAAGTGGTTCATACATCTTATTTATGTACTATACGTGTAATACACTTTTGTGTCAATAGTTCAGGTTTGAGCAGAAAAAAAAGCTGCCTTTCGGCAGCCCTCTTATTACTAAAACACCTTTTGATTAAAAACATGTTCTTTTCCACCTAAACCCAGTGCAGCTGCTGTTGTAGTGTGAATTTTCTGCAGAAGCACGGGATTATCCATTAGTGACAAGCCATAAGAAGGAATCATTTCTTTTATTTTGGGTTCCCATTCTTTTATATATTGAGGGAAACATTTGTTAAGCACTTCAAGCATCACGTGAACAGCCGTAGAAGCTCCAGGGGAAGCCCCTAACAGTGCTGCGACCGAACCATCAGCGGCACTAATAACCTCGGTACCAAATTGAAGTGTGCCTTTGCCAGCTTCTGTATCTTTGATAACTTGCACACGCTGACCAGCTACAACAAGATCCCAATCTTCAATTTTGGCATTGGGGATAAACTCTTTCAGTTCTTCCAGACGTTTTTCTTTCGATAACAGCACTTGTTCGATCAGGTATTTTGTTAATGACATGTTTTTAGCACCTGCCGACAGCATTGTTATGAGGTTATCCGGTTTCACAGAAGTTATTAAATCAAACATTGAGCCCGTTTTTAAGAATTTAGGTGAGAAGCCGGCAAATGGCCCAAATAACAGTGATTTTTTATTGTCGATAAATCTTGTGTCTAAGTGCGGTACGGACATTGGAGGGGCTCCAACTTTAGCTTTGCCGTATACTTTGGCATGATGCTGCGCAATAACTTCCGGATTATTACACACCATAAAAATACCGCTTACTGGGAATCCTCCAATATGTTTTCCTTCAGGAATACCGGATTTCTGCAGTAAGTGCAGGCTTCCTCCCCCGCCACCAATAAATACAAATTTCGCTGTATGTTGTTCAATGTTACCGCTGGCATTTCTGATTTTTAGATCCCATGAGCCAGCACTGTTACGCTTCATACTATTGACACTATGCTTGTAGTGGAGATCGACGTTTTTACTCTTTAAATGCTCAAATAAGATACGCGTTAAAGCACCAAAGTTAACATCCGTTCCAGAGTCAATTTTTGTAGCCGCAATGGATTCGTTCGCTGGACGATTTTGTATAATAAGCGGAATCCATTCCATCAGTTTTTTAAAGTCAGCAGAAAATTCCATACCTTGGAATAATGGATTTTTTGAGAGCGCTTCAAATCTTTTCTTTAAAAAAGCTATATCCTTCTCCCCTTGCACCAAACTCATATGAGGTAACGGCATAATAAAGTCCTGGGGATTATGTATCAGCTTACGATTTACAAGATAAGACCAAAACTGCATCGAAAGCTGAAACTGTTCATTAATCTGAATAGCTTTGCTAATATCTATAGATCCGTCTGGCTTTTCAACAGTATAATTAAGCTCACAGAGCGCCGCATGCCCGGTTCCTGCATTATTCCATTCATTAGAGCTTTCTTCCCCTGCTTTTTCAAGCTTTTCAAATACTTTAATTTTCCATTCCGGTACTAATTCCTTCAAAAGTGTTCCTAAAGTCGCACTCATGATTCCGGCACCAATTAAAATGACGTCTGTATCAGTTGCACTTTTGCCCATTATTACCATCCTTATCCCCTGAATTTTGCAGAAAGGATGTGGGCGCTCCTTCTTAGGCGTCACACCTTTTCTGTATCAATTATAACCTTATCATGGTGTATTACAATTATTTATAAATTTAATATCTACTATTATATGAAAAAAATAAAATATTTAAAAGCTTGTAAAAAAGATAGAAATAAGTCCTCAAGATTTATGGAATAAAAAAAGCTGTATCATCCCCTGTTCTCATTGTAGACAATTCCGTTTTGATATCCCAACCCTACTATTGTTTTTTGAATTTCCTGATCTACTTTTCTTTTAAAAGTTGCAAACTCTAATGTAGTTAAGCCAATTGGAAGCTCTTGTTCTATGAATGAATCAAAATCGATCGCCGTTTTGAAAATACGAAGCTTGTGCAGAAAAGGTAATTGCTCCATTCCCGTTAAATGAGCCAATGTTTTACAATTCATAATCGTTAGCTCTTCCAATGCCTTCATCTGCTGATCAAAGTTAATCTCACGTAGCTGGATTTGATCTTCAATCACAAGCTTTTTTAACGCACGAAAAACCGAAATATTACTCAGATCATGAAAGCCACGGACTCTACAAATTTCCAGGCTTTCGATCTCATTCTCTTCGATGTCCTTAATATGTTCTCTGCCTCCAAGTAAAATGCGAAGTTCTTTCAATTTCTTTAGCCGATTAATAAAATGTAAGGGTTTGTTGCTGATGGAGTGCAGCGCGAGATAGGTAAGATCCTCCAGATCTCCAATAGCATCAAGGTTTTTAACCTTTCCTATTACATGCAACTGTTCTAGACGAGAGAATTCTTTTAGGTATTCCAGATTAAGCGTCTTTTTCTCCGAACTAATATTTAAAATGCTTAAAGACCGCAACGTATCTATACTCAGAATCTCCGAATTCTCAAGCTCATAAATACCCACGCTCAGACTATACAGGTTATTCAGCTTAGCCAATACGTTCGTGTTATGTGCCTGGCGAAGACAATTCAGCAGCAGCATTTTAACATTTGGAATCTGCAGGAGTGTCTCACAATCAAAGGATACAGAATAATGGCCATAAAAACGCACTCCAAAATTTTCATCAAAACGCGCGCAAAGCTCATTTACCTCATCCAGAATCGAGCCATAGGTCGATGGATCAGAGAACTGAACAATCACTTGGTTGCCGCTGTACAAGTCTTGCTGAATCTGAACTGGATCTAGTGAAATAGGATCATTGATCAGAATCCTTCTTTTCCATGTAACACTCATTCCTAACCCCTCCTACCTGCCGTTAATCATCATTTTATATTTATTGTAAATCTACGAATTACTTACCCATGAACATAATTACATAAATCACCCCCATGGACAAGCTAAAAAGGTAGGTTATAGATTATTTAGAGTTCCGTTGATGAGGATTGAGAATAAGTGATTCACATTAAAAATACAATAAGCTGTATCATTCGTAGAGTAATCTACTTTTGATACAGCTTATTTATTATTTATTCAGCCTTTTGCGATGAACTATAAATCCCCGCCACCAACTCCAGCGCTTTTATCCCTTCAGCACCATCCAACCAAAACTTTTGACCCCTGGCGACATGCTCATAGAAGTCCTCAATCAGTCTCTTATGCCCGGTACCCCAATAGGATTTACCTTCCGTAGCACTAAATCTAGGCTCACACAGCAAGGTTTCCTTTCCATCCTTCCAAAGATATAAATGATCTCTGCGGAGGTTGATAGTCCCTTCTTCAAAGACTAGCTCCAGCTCCACTGGAGAATTCTCCAGATAGGTATTTGTACCATAAAAGAGCCCTCTGACATTATTAGTGAAATCGATGCAGGCGTGGGCGGTATCTTCTACCTCTATGACCCCATTTAGCACATCCGTGGTAATACTGCCTTTCACCGATGCCACCTCTCCACCAAACCACTGAAGTAAATCTAGTGTATGGATAGTTTGGTTAATTAGCAGGCCTCCACCTTCCGTAGACCAGCGTCCTCTCCAGTCACTATCGCTATAATAACTTTCGCTGCGGTGCCAGGTCACGATTCCTTTCATGCAGTGCAGCTTCCCATATATTCCTGAATCAATGACCTGCTTAATATATATGGAGGCATCATTATAACGGTTCTGAAACACCACACCAAGCTGACCTGTGCTTTGCTGTGCGGCTTCAAGTATTCGTCTGGCTGAAGGAAGATCTGCCGCCATAGGCTTTTCGGTAAGGACATGTTTTCCTGCTTGTAACAACTCCGTAGCCATTTCTGCATGTAAATAATGAGGCGTACAGAGATGTACAACATGAATACGGTCATCCTTTAAAATTTCTCTATAATCATTAGTAGCTTGGCAGTCATATTCTTTAGCCGCATGTAATGCTTTGTCAGCATCAATATCTGCAACTGCAAGTAGGCTCACACCATCGATGCCTGTTAATGTTTTTGCATGTAGAGGGAAAATGGCTCCGCATCCAATAATGGCTGCTCCAAGTTCTTTCATCTATATTACCCCCGTTCATCATTCAATCGTTATCTGAGTATTGCCGGGGTTAGATTGATCGCTTGTTCTTGAGCCTTCAGACATAGCTCGGCAGCTTTGAACACATGGCTCTGTGTCATCGCCAGCTCTGTCCGATTCAGACAGTCAAGGATTAGCTCACCAAAGAAAGGAAAACCAACCTTCCCAGCTACATGCTCATAATGTTCCCCTTCCCCATTGACCCAGTACACATGATCCGGTGTATTTGAACGACCCATATCAGTATATTTACGCAGTTCAATATATCCTTCAGTACCCATAATCATCGTGCGCCCGTCTCCCCATGTGCCCAGCCCATCAGGCGTAAACCAATCCACGCGAAAATATTGTGTTGCCCCATTGTCACCTACAAGAGTAGCATCACCAAAATCCTCTAATTCGGGATAAGTCGGATGGTTGTAATTGGCCACTTTACTATGAATAACCGAAGCATCCTGACAATCTGCATAATACAAAAATTGTTCTATTTGATGACTGCCTATGTCACACAAAATCCCACCATATTTCTCCCTTTGGAAAAACCATTCCGGCCGGTTAGGAGCATTTAGACGATGTGGCCCTAATCCAATGACTTGCAGGACACGGCCGATAGCTCCTTGCTGAATCAGCCGCCCAGCATAGATAGCGCTTTCAACGTGAAGGCGTTCACTGTAGTAGACCATATATTTCTTATTAGTTGCTGCTGCCACTGCTCTAGCGGATTCAAGCTGTTCCAGGGTTGTAAAGGGTGCTTTATCCGTAAAATAGTCCTTCCCGTGAGCCATTACTCGATTGCCTAAAGGTCCGCGTTCAGATGGAATTGCTGCCGCTGCTATTAATCGCACTTCGGGATCTTCCAGAACTTCTTCCACAGATCCAGCAGCTTTGACACCGGGATATTTACTAATAAAATTTCTGACCTTTTCCTCATCCGGATCATATACCCATTTCAGCTCTGCCCCTGCTTCAACCAGTCCGTTACACATCCCGTAAATATGACCGTGATCTAGGGCAATAGCGGCAATGATGAATTCACCCGGCTTCACTACTGGTTTGGATTCATATGTTGGTGCATAGGTCATCCCATTTTTCCGATTCATAAAACCCCTCCTAATCAGTATTACTCCATTCTATAACGTATTAAGAAGATAACGCAGACTGATCTCCAAGCTTTCAAAAGGATCACGACGGCAAACATCCTGCTCCACTACGAACCATTCAACACCTGTTTCGCGACAAACATTGATAATTTCTTTATAGTTCATATTCCCTTCACCGATTTCAGCAAAGATCTGTTTTCTATTAACGATCGCCATATTTTTTAAATGAACTACCTGCATTCTGCCTGCAACTTTGCGTATCCATTCAGCCGGACTCCCTCCGCCTGCTTGAACCCAATATAAATCCAGCTCAAAACCAACGGCAGGATCAGACTCGGTGAGCAGAATTTCCATGCCAGTCATTCCATCAAAGCGTTCAAATTCAAAATCGTGATTATGATAAACAAATTGCAGATCATGTTGATCTTTTAAAGTAACTGCAATGTCCGACATCAGCTTTGCGAATTCACGGTAACCTTCTTGTCCCGTACGGAATATTTCCGGTAAACTTCCTAGTCCAATATTTTTGCAGTTCCACAGCTTATGTTCAGCGGCTAAAGCATCCAAATCGTTCGTTAGGCGATCCCATGACACATGGGTTGCACATATTGCCAGACCTGATTCATCCGCATACTCTTTTACGAGTTTCGGATCGATCGGCCCGATGGCTGAAATCTGAATAGCTTCATAACCCATAGCAGATACCTTTTGAAAAGTGGATCTTAAATCCTCCGCAGTTTTAGTAAAATCACGTAATGTGTACATTTGAGCAGCAATGGTTGAACGATTCATAGGATCTTTCCTCTCTGATTAGAATTTAATGAGTTCCCTTAACATCAAAGGTTTGGGCGACTGTGGTTTCTTTGTTGAAGTTAGAATTCTCTACCTTTTCCATGAGCTTCTCATAAAATAAATCTTCATCAATCGGTAACTCCACCCAATCGTCGGTCCAAGCCGATAAATACATTCCATTAGATAACGTTAGACCGTGAATACCTTCCTCACCCGGAGCTAACAATTTCTCATCGTGTAGAATGGCATTCGTAAAGTTCCGCAAAATTCCTTTATGCTGTTCACCGCCACCTTCTTCTACAGGAATCTCACATTTCCAACACTCTGGGCTGCCGAATCCTCCCGTAAACTCTGCATTGAATTGCGGCTCCGGCGTGCGTAGACGCCAAAAGGTTAGCTTCCCGTCTTCCACTACGATTTTTCCTTGATCGCCAGTAATTTCGAAACGGTTAGTTCCCGGTGCTTCACCTGTTGTGGTGATAAAAAGCCCTGTCGCACCATTTTCATATTCCACATAAGCGGTTACATCATCTTCAACCTCAATATTGCGGTATTTACCAAAATGACAAAACGCTCTGATCCGCTTAGGCATCATACCTGTCGTCCACTGCCATAAATCTAGTTGATGAGGATCTTGATTCAGCAGCACCCCACCACCTTCGCCTGCCCATGTAGCCCGCCAACCACCGGAATTATAGTAACTTTGTGATCTGTACCAGTTGGTGATGATCCAATTTGTGCGGCGGATTTCGCCTAGTTCACCAGACTTTATGAGATCCCTAAGCTTTTGATATAAAGGATTCGTCCGCTGGTTATACATGATTCCGAATTTGCGATCAGACTTTGCTGCAGCTTCGTTCATCTGCTTAACAGCTTTGGTATAGACCCCAGCCGGTTTCTCTACCAATACATGATAACCATATTGAAAAGCCTCGATAGCTAAAGTTGGATGATCATAATGTGGAGTACAGATTAATACTGCATCTATGAGATGAGACTCATATAACTCTTGGGGTGTTGCAAATTTCTGTACACTTTCCGGTAAATGCTCTTCTGCCCATTTCAAACGTTCTTCCCTTACATCACATACAGCTGCAAGCTCAGCATCTTTAATATGATTCAACAGACTTTGTGCATGTGCACTCCCCATATTCCCAATTCCAATAATGCCATACCGTACTTTATTCAATCAGATCACTTCCCTATTTGAGGTTATGTTATGAGAATATACTTAATTAATAGACATGAACATGATCGAAATTAAGCATTATTTGCATAATAATAAGATGATTTAGTTAAATAAATTCGTTATAATAAGGATAATCAAGTCATAGAGGAGCTAGATGATGAATAATCCAGGTAACCTTACCGGCAGATTCCTCCAGAATCTTACCGTAAAAGTGACCCATGCCCAACTTAGAAGCGGATATAGCGGGTGGAATCGTACGCTGGAAACCCCAACATTTAATCGACTGTATTTTATTGACCGCGGTGAGGGAAAAGTTATCATTAACGGTATTACTTATTATCCGAGAGCAGGTCAGCTAATGATCATGCCCGCAGGAAGCACTCAAACTACAGAAACGTCAATGAATGATCCCTATACACGCTATTTCTGCCATTTTGATGCTGATATTGGGGAGTGGCCCTTATTCCATTCGGCAAACAAACTGTTTATCTGTGATGCGCCCGACCCAGATTCCGTACGGGTTATTTTCACAGAAATGATCGAACAGTTTCAAAAAGATGATGTATTGTCCATTCTGCGTACTCAGGCGAACGTCCTCAATCTAATTGCTACTTGCCTTGAATCGAACGAGAATATCAAAACAGACTTTATGCAAGAATTTATACATACGGGGGATCAAGGAAAGCTCGCCTATGTTCTTCAATATATTGATGAGCGGCTGGATAAACCCATAGAAATAGAAGAGTTAGCAGAAATTGTCCACTTACATCCGAACTATTTCATCCCCTACTTCAAGAAATTTATAGGGGTTCCCCCCATGCATTATGTACAATTGAAAAGAATGGAGCATGCTAAAAGACAGCTTTCTTATAGCAATTTCAGCATTTCAGATATCGCGGAGCAAGTAAGTATGGAATTAGCCCATTTCTCTAAATATTTCAAAAAGACAATAGGAATCTCCCCTTCTGCCTATCGTAACAGCACTAAGTAAATTTATTAGGGAATGTCCGGATCTATGTGTTGGAACAATTAGGGAACGACTACAAGAAATCGGAACCCATAAAGATCATGCTGTATATGTAGCTGAATCAGATCACCGATTGGTAGGATGGATACATGCGACCGTTCGAATTTTGCTTGAGTCTCCTTCATTTGTTGAAATCGGAGGTCTTGTTGTTGATCAGACTTGCCGCGGAGAAGGAATTGGCAGACAGCTTGTAGAAACCTGTGAACGATGGGCAATCCAAACAGGGATTAGTTCGTACTTGATAAGGAACTTTAATCACACTCAGGACTTTTAGGGAGGCTCAATGGTTATGCTAGAATTAACTTTGCATCCAACATTAGAAGGAAAAATCGCTGTGATTACCGGAGGAGCCGGTGTATTATGCCGGGTTATGGCGCTAGAGTTAGGTCGACAAGGAGCTAAAGTCGCGATTCTAAATCGTACCGCAGCTAAGGGAGATTTGGTTGCCGCTGAAATTACTGCCGCAGGCGGTCAAGCAATTTCACTCTCCTGTGATGTTACAGATCAACAGAGTGTTATGAAAGCCGCAGAAGCTGTTAAGAATCACTGGGGTCCTTGCGATCTATTAATTAACGGTGCTGGCGGAAATGATTCCTCAGCAAATACGACCCAAGAGATTTTCAAAAATGATGACCTGGAGAACCCGGACATATTCACTTTTTTTGACCTTAGTGTAGATGGATTTCGCAACGTGATGGACCTTAATCTGATTGGAACATTGATCCCAACCCAAGTTTTTGCCAAGCAGATGCTCGGCAGAACGGGCACATCTATAATTAATATTTCATCCATGAGCGCACCTTCTCCAATGACCAAAGTACCTGCCTACAGCGCTGCCAAAGCAGGAATTAATAATCTCACCCAGTGGCTCTCCGTTCATTTCGCTGAGTCTGGTATACGTGTGAATGCCATTGCCCCTGGCTTTTTCCTTACTAAACAAAATGAGAAGCTGTTGGTTCGTGAAGATGGCGAGCTTACAGACCGTTCCCAAAAAATCATCTCTCATACTCCAATGCGCCGCTTTGGACAGCCGGAGGATCTGCTTGGCACACTACTCTGGTTAGCAGATGAAGCAATGTCCAGCTTTGTGACCGGAGTTACCGTCCCCGTTGACGGTGGATTCTTGGCTTATTCGGGAGTATAGACTAATCTAATGAGGGATTAAAATGATTGTAGATCCATTACGCGTATTCGTTACTGTAGCTGAACTGAGTCATTTTTCCAAAGCAGGAGAAGCGCTGAATTTATCTCAACCCGGTGTCAGTCTGCATATCCGGAATCTTGAGAATGAGCTCGGTGCTAAACTCCTGCATCGTTCTTCTAAACAGGTTAGATTAACAGAAGCCGGTAGTATTCTTTATAAACACGCCAAACAAATATTGGCTCATTTCGATGAAGCAAGTCAGGAAATCCATATGCTTCAGGACGAAGTCACTGGGAGTATACATATCGGCGCTAGTTTTACTATTGGTGAATATATTTTGCCGGCAAGACTTGCTGATTTTGCCAATCAATATCCGCAGGTCAAGCTGCAAGTGACGATAGGCAATACTGAGGAGATTATTGGAGGCGTTAAATCCAACGAACTGGACATAGGGTTTATTGAAGGCGAGGTCCATGAGAATGATCTCAACGTCACTCCTTATATGAAAGACGAGATGATTATGGTCGCCCCTGCTACCCACCCTCTGTCAAAAGCGATTTCTGTGGAGCAGAGCATGTTGCAGGATCAGGTTTGGGTGCTTCGCGAGCATGGCTCGGGCACACGAGCTTTCAGCGATCATTTCCTACAGGAGGAAGATATTTCTGTTAAAAGATCCTATGTCTTCAACAGCTCTCAAGGTGTTAAAGAAGCTGTGGCCTCCGGTCTCGGAATCGCCATGCTCTCCAGATGGATTGTACGGAAGGAACTGGAAAGTGGTGAGATCAAGGAGCTGCCAATCAGGCAACATCATCTGGAAAGGCAATTCTCGATCATCCGACATCAAGAATGTTCTTCTTCCTTAGCTACCGATGTCTTTATAAAAAAGCTACTTGTCTTTAGAAAAGACAAATAGCTTTTTTTCTTCCACACTATGAAATTATACTTGATGTTCAACCAAATGCCCGTCTTCCAGATGCAGAACGCGGTCACACCATTCGAGCATCCGTTCATCATGAGTGACCATTACCGCTGCTTTCCCCTCACTCTTCACCTCATCAGCGATCATGCGTACAACTTCTCTTCCGCGTTTGAAGTCCAGACTGGCTGTCGGCTCATCTGCAAAGAGAATCGCTGGTTTATTCATCCATGCTCTAGCGATAGCTACACGCTGCTTCTCCCCACCGGATAGCTGCTCCGGATAGTGATTACGCCGTTTCCAGATATCCAATCGTTTCATCAAATCGGCAGCCCGTTCCTTCGCTTCCTTAGCACTCATTTTCCCCTGCTTAGCTACAAAAAGGAGTTGCTCCTCTACCTTCAAATAAGGCAATAGTTGAGCGCTTTGGAACATAAAGCCTATCTTCTCTAAACGGAGCTCTGTCAGCTCACTTTTACTTTTATCTGTAAGTGATTCTCCATCTATAAAAATCTCACCGCTAGTAGGTGTTAGAAGCGCACCAGCCGCTGAAAGGAATGTACTTTTCCCTGTTCCCGAAGGTCCAAGGACAGCAACGAATTCCCCTTCATTAACGATCAGATTCAAATTGTTCAGCACAGACACCGTTGTGTCGCCATCACCGTAGTTTTTGGTTACTTGCTTCATAATTAGTTTTGCACTCATGCTCCAGCCCTCCCAATAGCTTCTAATGCATCTACTTTTGCCACTTTAGCGACAGAAATTAGTGATCCTAAAAGAGACATCCCAACGAATAAACAGCTGGTTAAAAGAATGGTGGAAGGCTCCAGTTGGAATGGCATCGAATCTGGCAGGACCTTATTCATCCCAAAGGTAAGCAGTAAGCTAATGCAAAGACTTGATATAGCTAAAATCATGACCTGCCCTACCACGCTCCAAGCCAAGTAAGACATTTTAGTACCCATCGCCTTCAGAATACCAAACTGACTTGTTTTCTGAATCGTAATGACATAGAAGAATACCGCCAGAACAAACGCTGCGATCACAAACAGGAAAACAATCATCATTAGCAGTGAACCCTGCTCTGCCGAGTAGCCCGGAATATTGGATATAGCTACTTTTTGCGTAATGACCTCTACATCTTTTACATTCGTTGAAATCTTATCTACTTGATCAGCATTCGCATTCAGGGCAATCACATTAAACGGTACAGACGAAGAGGTTTCTTCTCCTTGGTTAACCCCCTGCTTCATAGCTTGCCAATCCTGATTGTTGATATAAACTACTGGGGTATGGCTGTATGAGCTATCCTCAACAAAACCTGCAACAGTAAATTCCATCCCGGTTGCCTGATCACGAATAATACTGCCAAGTTTGATTCCTGACTGTTCGAGGTCACGATCAACAAGGACTTTACCGTTTGTCTCATTAGTAATCTTGTCACCTTCAGCTACTTTAGGGGCTAATAACCCATTCATATCTACTGCAAAAAAAGTAATATCTGCTTTAACGTCTGCATCATTAGCAGTGACAGTGCTCATCTGCATTGCAAGTGAAGACGCATTATTGTCTCCAACTACTGAACGTACATTCTGGAGCTCCGTATCTGTTAACTGAGAACGTCTAAAGGTCTGATCCGCATCACCTTGTACTACAAAATAATTCGCCGGCATGTTCTCTACTGCAGAGATATTTGCATACGCTAATCCTCTGGCTAGTCCCGTGACGAAAAGTACAAGAAAGGAAACCAATAACATGATAACCATAATTAATAGGTATCTGGCTTTAGAATGTCGCATTTCCCTTAAGGCTAAAAACATATTACCACTCCTTCTAATCTGTATAGTCACAGTTTAGAAGATGAAAATGAACGGAGTATGAATAATGAATTACAAAAGCGGAAGTGTAACTGTAAAGGTAGTCCCTTCACCCAAAGTACTGGTTACTTCAATGGTTCCGTTATGCGCTTCTACGATTTTTTGAGAAATCGCAAGTCCAAGTCCGCTGCTATGTGTTTCATGCGTTCGTGCTCGATCTACTTTATAGAAACGATCAAAGATTAATGGTAACTCCTCGGCTGAAATGCCTTCACCAGTATCCGACACAGAAACAATACAGTTCTGTTCCACTAGCTTCGCGGAAATCATAATGGAACCTTCAGCAGGTGTGTATTTTATGGCGTTGGAGAGCAGGTTCATCCATACCTGGAACAATAGATTTGAATCACCTAGAACGCTGATGTCAGCAAGATTCAAACGCACGGCCAGTTGTTTCTCCGTTAATCTCCATTCCATGATTTGTACGACCTGTCTTAGTTGTGCACGCAAGTCTGTCGACTTTTTCTGTATGGAATTAGGATCATAATCAAGTGAAGACAAGGTAAGCAGCTGTTTGCTAAGCAATGAAAGACGATGGCTTTCTTGGTCAATAATATTGAGATACTGTAACCGTTCATCCTCAGGTAAGGTAGAATCTTTTAAAGCTTGGGCAAATCCCTGAATAGATGTTAATGGCGACTCAATTTCATGCGATACATTGGCCACAAATTCCTGTCGTGCCCGATTTGTTCGTTCCAGCTCCCGGCTCATAATCATAAAATGGGAAGCTAGCTGACCAATCTCATCACGCCGCCACGTATTCAATTTGATATCGTATCTGCCTTTTGAGATCCGTTTAGTGGCCGTCGTCAAACGTGTAATAGGTCTTACCACATGCAGTACGCTAATCATTACAAAGCCTAAGCTAAACAACACGGTGAACCCAATGATCACAGCAAAAAAGACGCGCAGCTCCCCGAACTGTACTTCAGCATCCGGCCGCATAAACAAAGCATACGTCTCATTGTTTACTTTTACAGGAACGCCAATTGAATTACGCAGTTGATTATCAAAAAATCCGGTAATAAATGCACTGTCCGGGAAATCCGCGACCCCATGATAAATTTGCCCATTCAGAACCTTCTCTAGTTGCTGCTCATCCAAATCTTCTTTTCTAAAGGGCTTACCGTAGAATCTTGATTCCCCTTCAGCATCAGTTAAATAGATTTTATAACCCAGCTTGGCTATACTCCGCAAATAATCCTCCATCGTTTCCGGATGTGATTCTGCGAATTGTTGAACCTCGATAGCCATTCCGGTAAGTTTGGCATCGTTCTGAGATTTAATCTGGGCTTGATAGTAAATATTAGACACCAAAAATCCAAGAAGGCTACTCACCACAATTACTGAACAGAAGACAATACACATCCGGACATACAAGGATCTCATACGTTAACCATCTCCAATTTATAGCCAATACCTCGTACTGTTCGGATCACAAAATCTTCCTGATAATCTACGAAGCGCTGACGCAAACGTTTGATATGTACATCGACTGTTCGCTCATCACCTTCATAATCCATGCCCCATACCAGTTCAATTAACTCACTACGTGTATATAACCTGCCTGGATATTGCGCCAATTGAGCCAGAAGCTCAAACTCTTTTACCGGCAGCAGCAGAACCTCATCACCATCGGTTATTTCATAATTTTTGCGATCAATAACTAGAGAATTTAATCGAATCCGATCATCTGAAGCAATGGAATAGCGGCGGAATAAAGCTTTGATCCGAAATAGCAACTCTTCAGGCTCAAAAGGCTTCGTTACATAATCATCCGTCCCCCGCAAATAACCTTGCTCTTTATCACTCAGCTGCTGGCGTGCTGTCAATAAAATGATCGGAATATCATACGTTTCTCTAATATGCTGACATAGCTCTAACCCATCTACATGTGGCATCATTACATCTACGACCGCTAAATCCGCAATACTGTCCTGCAATTTATGTATCGCATCTCGGCCATCACTGGCCTCCATCACCTGATATCCTTCCCTTGTTAGTACATGTTTTAATAATGTTCGAATATTCACATCGTCATCTGCTACTAAAATCTTCTTCATCATTTACACTCCCTGAATAATGGATGAACTCATAGTAACAACTTTATAACGATAGAACAACTAAAGTCAGATCAAACAAAAGGCTTGATACTCTCTCTAAGTGTGGTAACCGGCCGCTCCATCAGTCTCTCCAGATCTTTTGATGTAGAAGCAGTGTCTATCTTCGCAAGAAACGAATATATCCAATGTTGAACGCTTGAATCCTCGCGAAACGTAATTCTTTTCCCTGATAACTCTGATAATACATCAACTAATTCGTTAAAGTCCCAAACGCTAGGTGCGGCTAGTTCGTAGGTTTGGTTCTCATGTCCACTCGTTGTAAGAACCTTTGCCGTAGCTAAAGCGAGATCCTCACGAGTGACTGAGTTAAACTGCCAGTTCCCTGGATAAGTGGTTAGCTCGCCGCTTTCCATGGCTTCCTTCAACCCAAGCACACCCACAAAATCTATATACAAAGCGTTACGCAGAAACGTATAATCTATCCCTGATTCAAGAATCATCTGATCAGTTAGTAAATGAACATGATAAGAAGGAATCGGACCTTTGGGGGGAAAGGCAAATCCAGTATAAAGCAGATGTTTCACATCGGCTTTTTTTGCTGCATGAATGACCTGAGCGTGCTGATTTAATCTGATCTTATCATCGGTATGAGAGCTGGAGATTAAAAGTAATGTTGTGACCCCTGTAAAAGCTTCAATTAACGAATCCAACTGGTCATAATCGCCAAAACGGACTTCGAACCCTTTTTCTAAATAATTAGCAGCTTTCTCTCGCTGACGAAGACAAGCAATAACTTGACTAGCCGGAACATACTTCTCAAGGTTCTCCATAATTAAGCTGCCTAATTGGCCTGTGGCTCCTGTAACCATAATCGACATACATAACACCCTTTCTGTTATTCGAATGTACTGAGTTTTTGTAATAAAAAGATAAGTTGGTGCAGCTCCTGATCATTCAGATTCTGCATTCTCTCTGCGACAGCCTGACGATTCTCTGGAAGATGCTCCAGAAGTAATTGCTGGCCTTCACTAGTAATCGAAATGACGCTTTTTCTGCCATCCTTGGTATCATTCGAACGGGTTATTAATCCATCTCGCTCCAATGGTGTTAACAGCATGCTTATATTAGCTTTGGTAACTCCAATAATTTGAGCCAATGTAGAAGGTAAAATCGCACCTCCTTGTTTAGAGATCTCCACCAAGATACGAATTCTTGCTCCGTTCAATCCTTTCGACTGCCAATATTTCTCAGAAACAGAAACTAAATTTGCAGTAGCTTCAACTAATGTAAAAAATGCTTTGGTATGCAATGGCTGATTCAGCACAAACTGTTGTAAATGATCCATAATCTATAATTCAGCTCCAATATAGTTAAGTCCTTAACCTTTTTCAAACATACTACAATCCCCATGCGTTGTCAAAAAAAAGAAGCTGCCTCACCTAGCAGAATAAATCTGCTGATGAAACAGCCTCTAAATATAAACTCACCTTAGATTAACACCGTTTTTGTGGAAACAGGCTCTTCACTGTATTTTTTAGAACCCTCCAGCATAACCTCCAGCTTAATGATCTCCGACCGGCTTGCTAAACGAATTGGGGGTCCCCATGTTCCATAACCTGACGACACGACTACATGCAAATTGTCCTTACGAAGATATCCCCAGTCCAGCTCGAACAAACGTTTAGTGATCCAGTGATTTGGAGCAATCTGTCCTCGGTGTGTATGACCAGAGAGTAGAACGTCTACCCCAGCTTGAGCGGCTACGTCGAAGCCTGTAGGCTGATGATCCATCATAATCACAGGACGTGTAAGATCAAGTCCTTCGAGCAAGGAGCTTACACTTTGTCTGCCACCGGCTTCCATCGCCTCGGCTGTCTTATCTTTTCGGCCTACAATATAGGTTCCTGCGACTTCTTCAACCTCATCTTGCAGGACCTTGATCCCAATACTACTCATCAAATCGGTATATTCCTTAATTGATCCACCATAATATTCGTGATTGCCCAGTACTGCGTAGACACCATAACGAGCTTTTAACTGTTTAATCTGTTCACTCATACTATTGCGGATAAAAGGTTCAATGCTGTCATCCAAGACATCTCCAGCCAGCAAAATCACATCGGGTTGCATAGCGTTCATTTGTGACACCATTTTTTTGAGATGACGATTGCCCACGATATTCCCTAAGTGCAGGTCTGAAGCAACCGCGATCGTTAATGGCGTGCTGGTGCCAATAGATTTATCAATAGGAATGGAATGTGTGCGGATCACGGTACTCCAGGCGTTGATTGAACCCCAGACCAGAAAAACTGCCAATAATATCAGAATTGTCCCGCCCGCTTCTGCGATGTAATAGGTACGATCGATTCCCGACCATCCCAGTATCACGTATAATAGGTCTGCCAAAGGTAACGTAATGATAGCAAATTCCATACAGGCTAGATAATACGATCCAATCACTTTAAAGAATCTGGCGATCGGTTTAACCGATTTTGGCCATGGAATCATTCCAATGACATACGCAAAAGCGATGAGTATAAATAATGTCCAGAATACTGCTGACGAAACACCTGAAAACCATTCATCAATAAGCAGCCAACCGTGATAGCCAATGTAGAAATTAACAAGACCCAGAATGAGCAGCATAGCGAATCCTGAAGCTAACATTCGTAATGTTTTCATCGTTTCTCTCCCCTTTACCTAACTACTTCTCTACCTCTTATCTCAAATCATAACACAAACCGTTAACCCAGTATAAACTGCAATGCGGTGTTCGGAAAACATCGGAACTAAAAAAAGAAAATGCCCTTCGGCATCTTCTTTGGAGGTTTATCTTATATCGCTTTATCACGTGTGGCCATACATTGACCAATCAGCTTATCGCATTTATTGATGTGATTTATCAGCCAGTCTGTTAACGTTCGATTAAGCTTGATGGTTGAGAGTACGGACACTCCCTTTGTTTTGACCGTTTCTTCCAATTCGAGAACTGCCTTCACGAAATCAGCATGCGTCTGACGATGTTCAGCTAGTTCAGGGAAGTTGATCTCCTCCATCAGCTGCTCTTCATTACTGAAATGTTCAATCGTGTATTCTTTCAAGAATTTCAGCGTTTCCTCAATCTTTTCTTTTCCTTGCTGATTACTGCATGCTTCAAAGAACTCGTTCAATTTCGCTAACAACTGTCTGTGCTGGCAGTCAATTTTTTCTACACCGATATCATATGAATCTTTCCAAGCGATCATGAAATCACCATTCCGTTTCTTGAAAATTACATTTCAATTTTATTTTCCACCTTTCTCCATAAAAGAACTATTAACAACATCACAGGCGTCTATATTCAACCTTTAGCTGTACATATAGCACCTACTGATTTGGTACCTATTTAATAATCTCTACTTCATCACGGGTTCGATATGTACAAGTACATTGGAAACTTGGTGCCGGTCTTTTAACTGTTCTTCAATTTCTTCCGTAATATCATGGCTCTGCACCACACTTAGCTGAGAATCCACTAGTACAGTTGTGTCTACTAATACGTTATTCCCATGGATACGGGCTTTGATATCTTTTATGGATTGTACGCCATCAATTTCTGCCACAGTTTCTTTCATCTGTTCAAGCTCTTCCGCATCAAATCCGTCCGTTAGATCATGCGTAGCCTTGCTAAAGATATCCCATGCCGTCTTACAGATGATTAGTCCGACAATGATAGCTGTAAGCGGGTCAAGCCAAGGAACGCCTAAGGAGGAAGCCACAATTCCGATAAAAGCGCCCACGCTAACTATAGCATCTGATCGATTATCCAGTGCTACTGCCCGCATTGCGTTACTGTTAATGGCGCGGGCCAGCCTAATATTATACATATAGACAGCCATCATAACTACAGCACACCCCACTGCCGTCCACGCCGCTATAAGATCAGGACTTTCCAGTGCTGGTTGAATAAACTTGTTCACAGCTTGATACAAAACTTGAAGCCCTACCGCAATCATAATGAATGAAGCAATTAATGAAGCCACGGTCTCCGCTCTAAAATGCCCGTAGCTGTGGTTCGAATCCGGCGGTCTTCTGGAAATCTTCAGGCCAATTAGTACCGCGATAGAAGCAATAATATCGGTACTGTTATTCAATCCATCTGCAAGCAACGCTTGAGATCCTGAGACTGTACCTATGAACAGCTTGATAGCTGATAAAAAGATATAAGCAACGATGCTTAGCCAAGCTCCTTTTTCGCCTTGTTTAATGTCGTTATAAGTTTCCAAAAAAAGAACCCCCAAAGAATAGTATTGTTCTATACTACACTTTGAGATTCGGGTGGGTCTAGAGAAACAGTGTTGCTACGGGGCGTAATAGTTCCCTCTGTCAAATAGAGTTGCAAGGTCGTAACTGTTTTGCAGAACGTAACATAGTTTGCCCCCGTTCAACTTTGCTTCCATTCTTCTGGAATAGTAACTTTTTGCTATTTTTATTGTCTAATTATAGTAATGACAAATTTAAAGGAGCGTGGAGTGATGATTCAGTCTTTGCCGAAGAAAATTGTTACGTGTTTAGCTATAGGGAGTATTTTAATTCCAGTAACAAACAGTGGATCAACGTCAGTCATTTCCGCAGAAAAAGCAGTTGTAAGCCTAAGTAACACTTATTACAGTGAAGTCACAGCCCCGATCCTAAAACCTGTTTGGTCAGCACAACTCGCCATTTTAAAAAAAGACAGAATCACCGGACAGGACATTACAGCACTCGCGGAAAACGGGAAGATCTTTGCGTTGCAGCGCAATGAAAAATTAACCGCAATGAATGCGGCAACAGGCAAAAAATTATGGGAGTTCGGAAGTGGATTAGCGCCGCTATTCACATACAATAATGGATTTATCTACGGTCTGACCCAAAGCGGCTCCCTATATGCCGTTAGTGAGGCAGGTAAAAAAGCATGGTCGGCTTCCATAACACTCCCCAAAGCTACAAATATACAGCGTTTAGGATCTACTATTTATGTTACACAAGAGGAACAATTAGCAGCAGTTGACGCCGTAACCGGAAAGATCAAATGGAAGGCTGTAGAAAAAAGTAATAACTTTACAGGCTTATCAGATCTCATGGAAACAGATGGGGTCGTTATTCGCAGCTATCTGTCTCAAGGGGCCTTAACAACTGCTGGACTAGCCGCCTATGACAGTCTGACAGGAAAAAAACTATGGGACCAGACCCGGCAATGGATGCCGTTAGCAGTGAAGGATGGACTTCTCTACTCCATTACGAATACATTTATGATGGATGATGACCCGGTAAATCGTAAAGTCAAAGTATCCGTGTTCAACATAAAGACGGGAGAATTAAAAGGAGAACGTTTATATAAATGGACAGATACCGAGAATAAGGATGGTGTGTACACTTATAATGGGATGAATGGAAACGCGTTTTTGGATGGAAAAGACTTTTATATCTTTCAGGGTAGTAAGTTTGTGAAATATGATTTCTGGAATTATTCTGCAGAGGGTAAACCGGTGCAAACCTGGACCTCGATGGTTAAAGAAAAAGACTCTCCACTGAACCAAGTTTATCAACAAAGAATGTTATTTCAAAATCAAGATAAAGGTACTTTATCCGCACTTAAGCTAGGAACTGGACAGCTTGTCGACCTCAATATTGGAGAGAATCCAGTGGTACAGACGGATCTGTTCGGAAACGTGGTTTATAGTGGACAATCTGATGGCCTATTTCACGCTTATGACATGTTAACTCTGAAGCCTATTTTCACTGTGAACACAGGCTCTCGTAACTTTGCCCCTTCCCTTAAAACTGGAGGGATGCTGATGATTCGAACGGATAATAAGCTGCTCGCCATTAAACTTCCTGCATCTATAAAATAAAAAAGCCTGATTTCTCAGGCTTTTGGGCTTCAATAACTTATTCAGCCGGAGCTGTAAAAGTACGTGCAGCAAACTCGGCATCCAGCATGTAGAAGGCGTTGCTATCTTTATCAATTCGTTTCAGTTTACTGATGATGTTGCTAAAGAGTGCTTCTTCTTCTACTTGCTCGTCTATAAACCATTTCAAGAAATAAATCGTCGCATGTTCACGCTCATCCAGAGCAAGATCAGCCAAATGATAGAACCGTTTAGTGTTCTGTTGTTCATGCGCGAAGGCATGTTCAAAAGCATCTAACATCGAGTTATATTCGTTCTTCGGCTCTGGTAGTGCTTCTAGCGTAGCACGGTTATCCCGATCGTTAAGGAACTTATAAATCTTCATGGCATGGAACCGTTCTTCTTCGGCTTGAATTAGAAAAAAGTTTGCAAATCCATCCAGACTTTCGCCGGAACAATAAGCAGCCATCGCTAGATAAACATGAGCGGAATAAAACTCGAAATTCATCTGTTCATTAAGTGCTTGTACTAATCCATCTTTCATTGGACCGTCACCTCATTATTCAAATTTAATATGTAAATATTTAAGTTTATCTTATCACCGTGCTTCTAAGTCAGCAAGGATTCCTCTCCCAATATCTAATTTAGCTAACGAAAGGACGACTATTCAGATGATTAGATTGACCCGTCACAGCCTAAAGCCTAAGATTTCCGGTACACTCTTCATTATTGCAGCTATGGTGTCACTGTTCCTCATAGCTGGCTGTTCCAATAGCAGCAATAATTCACAATCTGAAGCTACCGCTACACCGACCTCCCAATCCACACCTTCACCAACCGCTAGCTTGGCTCCCCCCCCCTCAGCAATCAGCGATCCAATTGCTCTTCAGGTTGCTGGGATGACTTTGGAAGAAAAAATCGGACAAATGCTCCTAGTTGGAATTGATGGAACTGTCCTTGATGAGCAAGCTAAAAAGATGATTACCGAAGACAAAATCGGTGGAATCATCCTCTATAAGGACAATATTAAAAGCCTGAAAGGGATGATCAGTCTTATCAATTCTATGAAAAAGAGTAACACTGGCAACCCTGCCCCACTATTCATGAGTGTGGATCAAGAGGGTGGAAAAGTCAGCCGGATGCCTAAAGAATATGCTACATTCCCTTCTAACGGAACAGTGGGTGCAAGTAATGACGCTGCTGCTGCCGAGAAAATGGGAAAGCTGCTCGCAAGAGAAGTACGTTCAGCCGGATTTAATATGAACTTTGCTCCCGTTCTCGATATCAATAGCAATCCAGATAATCCAGTCATCGGAGATCGTTCGTTCGGTAATGCTGCTGGCCAAGTCATTCAACTAGGGATTGCCGAAATGAAGGGAATTGAGAGTGAAGGCGTCGTTCCTGTTGTCAAACATTTCCCAGGACACGGAGATACCTCTGTCGACTCCCATCTGGCTCTGCCGATTGTGAATAAAACAGCCGGTCAGCTAGCCGAATTAGAATGGCTCCCCTTCCAAGCAGCCATTAAAGAGGGGACGGACGCCGTAATGGTCGCTCATATTTTGTTTCCAAAATTAGATCCAGACAAACCCGCATCCTTATCGCGTACCATTATTGGTGAACAGCTTCGAGATGAAATGGGCTACCAAGGAATCGTAATTACAGATGATCTAACCATGGGAGCCATCATGAAGAACTACGATCTGGCTGCTGCAGCTGTAGATACTGTGAATGCAGGTAGTGATATTCTCCTTGTCGCTCATGGCTATGATAATGAAAAACGGGTCATGGACTCCCTCCTGCAAAACGTAAAAAACGGTAAGATTCAAGAAACACGGATTGATGAAAGCGTCTATCGGATCTTAGCCTTAAAAGCCAAATATAACCTTTCCGATGAGCAAATCCCGGTTCCTGATCTTACCGATCTTAATAAAGATATTAACGTTTGGCGTCAAACGATTGAGAAGTAAATCAAGCGTTAGTCATTTTTACTGAAGAACAACAACATCTCCAACCTTCAACCCAGAGAGAACCTCTGTTTTGTCCGTTGTTTCCAGACCCACTTCGATATCTTTTCGTTCATATTGCCCGTCCCCTTTATCCAGCATAACGTAGGAGAGGTCTCCTTCATGCATTACAGCTATGCTGGATACAACGGTGGCATTTTCTTTGCGAACTGTTTCAATTTCTCCGTTTAAGCTTAAGCCACCGATCAAATGCTCGTCAGGCTGCAGCGTGATCACCACTTCGAATTGAGGAACTGAACTGGTAGTGGCATTCTGACCTGAAGCAGTCTTTGCAAATTTCGCTACCTTCGTAACTTCTCCAGATAACTTCAAATCTTTTATAGCTGTCATTTTTACGTCGACCTTCATGCCTGTCTTTATACGGAAGACGTCTTGTTCACCTACAAGAGCAATGAATTCAAGCTTGTTCATATCTACTATTTTTCCGATATATTGATTATCTGTCACTGTTTGCGGAATTTCGCTTGCACTGTCAAATAAGAAAATGCCGGATGCCGGAGCATAATAAAGTGCTGTTTTGAGTTTGGCTTTTTTCTCTGTTAATTCGCGTGCCTGTATTTCGGCATTGACCTGATTAAGCTCGTCCCCTAGCCGTGTTGCTTCTTGGGCTGTGAGTGCTTTAATCCGTTCTGCTTCAGTCGCACCAAGGGCTGCATTCTCCTCGTCTTGCTGGCTCACAAATTCATTCAGCTCTGCTTCCAGCTTTGCTTTTCGGATAGTCGCCTCTTGTGTAGCAATCTCATTCTTTAAGGCTTCCTGATCGAGAGTAAACAGTAAATCGCCTTTTTTGACTTGTCCACCGTTCTCAACCTTCCACTTTGTCACCTTTGAAGCATATGGAGCATAAACAAGCGTTTCTTTCTCATAATTAGAATTACCTTTAACCTGTATGGAATTGGTAATGGTCTCCTGTGTGACCTCAAAAGTTATTGCTTGTGGGGGTTCAACAGGCTCTAACTGCGCTTCAGGCTTATACATCTTATTGTATAGAAAATAACCTGCTGCAATTATAATCAGTACCAATACTATCCACTTGATTCTCCTCTTCATCTCTTTGGCTTCCTTTCAACTTAAAAATAGCTAATCCCGTTTAATCGCCGTGAGTGCATTCGTTCTGGATGCACTGATCGCCGGATAAATACCTGATAATACCCCTGTCATTACCGCAAATGCGATCCCTACCGGGAGAGTCATCAGAGGAATATAAATCACCAAAGGCTCGCCTCCACCCATTCCTGAAGAGGTACCGATGAGCTTATTAATTCCTAATACAATCAAGTATGAAAAGACTATACCAAGCAATCCGCCCAACATCCCGAGCAATGCCGCTTCTGTAATGAACATATTGCGGATCTGGCCCATATTGGCGCCCAGCACTTTCATGATACCGATCTGCCGCCGTCGTTGATGAGTGGACATAGTCATCGCAACGATAATGGAGATCGAAGCAATAATTAGAATAAATACACCTACACCGAGAGCCGCTTTCTTGACCATGCTGAAGGTATCAGCGAGTGCCTCTTTTTGATACAAATTCGTGCTTGTCGTTAGTGTAAGTTTCTGAATAAGCTTCTCTAGTTCCACGATATTCTCAGTGCTGTCTACCTTTACAATCGCTGAGTTATAGACACCCTTTTGCCCAGCGGTTCCACTCGATAGCTTCATTTGTTCTACAAGCCGCTCGCCAGTCTCTAGTGACACATAGATCTTCTTGTCGTACATAGCCATATTCTCGTTCGTTCCACTCGGGTTGTCGAGGATCCCCACCACTTGAATCGGTGAGCTAACTAACATCCCTCCGGTTTGAGAGGCGGGATCAAAAGATTGTAATTGAACCTGTTGCTTGTACATATCTGTTGGAAGCATACTTAAGCTGTTGTACTGTTCCATCAACTTATTGTTATATGGATCTGTACTCAGTTGTTCAAAAAGCCGCTGCCGAGTTTCGTTATCAATCAGTCCAACGGTTGCACCATAGTTCAGTACAGCCATTCCCACTAAATCAGAAGCCCCGCCTTGTTTGAATTTCTTATCATATTTCGTTAACAGGCGTAGATCGGTTCCAATAAGCTGTACATCTGTTATTTTATTATCGATAGTCAACATCTGTATGTACCCTAGCTCTTGAAAGGGAGCTGCTGCAGTTACATGCCGCAAGCCTTTAATAATCTCCAGCTTTTGCGCCGTCAGCCTGCCGGGATCAAGCTTTTCATTGGCCGCAGACGATCCGCTGCCACCGCTGCCTCCTCCTTGGGAGGGTATACCTCCGTTGGGCGACACCGTAATTTCATCCATTTTGAAATTGCGGTTGATTTCCCGCTCCGTGTAGCTCTGTGCGGAGTCTCCTATACTTAATGCAACTATGATTGCAGCACATCCAATGGATATGCCAGCCATACAAAGACCTGTGACAACTTTCCGCCGTTTGACCTGTTCCCAAGCCAAGCGGGAAATATCACTAATCCTCAATGAGTATACCCCCTTCGAGTTCAGTATCCGAAGAAGTTTGGTTTTCAGTAATCATATATCCGTCCCGAAGCGTGAATATCCGCTGCATTTGCTCCGCGACTTTTAGCTCGTGAGTTACAACTATGAAGGTGGTCTTCATCTTCTTGTTCAGGTTAAGCAGGATATTGATAATTTCTTCTTCTGTCTTCGAATCTAGGTTTCCGGTTGGTTCATCTGCAAAAATAACAGACGGTTCCGTAATTAAGGAGCGCGCAATACTGACACGCTGCTGCTGTCCGCCAGACAGCTGGGAAGGGAACAAGTCGGCTTTATCAGGAATGCCGACCCCTTCCAACAATTCTAAAGCTTTTTGTTTACGTATAGAGGGTGCAACGGATTGAAAAACCAGCGGCAGCTCTACATTTTCACGGACTGTCATGCTAGTAATCAGCTCATACGCTTGAAAGATAAACCCGATATTTTTTCTGCGAAATTCCGATAACTTATTCTCACTCATCTTCACGATATCTTGATCGGCAATATAAATATGGCCTTCAGTAGGCTTCATTAGTCCTGCCATCAGATTCAGCATCGTTGACTTACCGGAACCCGAGCTCCCCAGCAGTGCTACCATCTCCCCCTCTTTCACAGAAAAGTCAATTTGATGAAGCACTGCTGTAGTTTCATTACCGTTTTTATAAGAATGCGTTACATTTTCCACTCGCAACATTGGAGCTGCTCCTCTTCGTACAATAATAGATATGAAATGCTATTTCTCAGTTACAACTGCTCTATCAATCTTGATGTTATAAGCTTGACTAGCCAGCTCGATCCGTTCGCCTTGGAATTCATCGTACAGCGTGATCCGGTAGGTACCTCCTGACAAATTCTTATACATATTATTGCTAAAGCTTGCTGTATACGAGTTGTTGGTCCCTTCAAGAATATCAGTACCGATGTTCAAGCTTCGTTCCTGAGAAAGACCATATGGGTCCGTCATTTTCAGGACCAGTTTATGCGTGAAGGTACCCATATCATAGCTGCTATCACGAAGAAGATTGTAATTCATAACTATATTTATAGAGTCACTGCCTTGCAATGAGCGCCCTTCTGAACTTAGAACGGACATGGTATACGGATAAATTGCCACCTTCGTCAAGTTCTTCTCTGGTGGAGTGGTAACCGGATTTAATGACAGTGAAGCCATATTAATAAATCCAGTGGATTCCTGACCCGGTTCCGTCAGCTTATTCCCAGTAATCCCTGGCCCTAGGAACAGGCTAACATCAGAAGTATTAACGGCCTTCGGAACCTTCGCCCAGAAGGTGATTAATTGCTTACCGCCCGGAGTAGCAGAAGTATCTGGTTGATTGGCTGTAGCTTCGAATAGCTGACCGTCTCCCGTTTTGTAATAAGCTTGGAGGCGAGCCATTTTGCTTTGTCTTTTCTCTTCACTGCTCAAAAGGAGCTCTGTGTATACGAGATTGGAGTTAAGTCCTTCATAAATAATGGTTTTGTTCTCTTGCACTTTAGCGTTCTTACCTTTACCAGAGATAACATAACTTCCTCCAGTTTCAATAGAAGCTACAGCGTTCATCATGCTGTTAGTAGTAACTGATAGGAACGAGCTCTTCTCTTCTTTTACCATAGAATAAAGATTTAATTTTAGTTTATCGAACTCTTGTGTATAAGGAATTTTGGCAAACACATAGATTTCAGCGTTTTTACCTGGTCCAATCGTTGAAGTTTCCTTATCCATAAACAGTTCCGTTGAAGATGACATGTCCTCATTGTCTACCTGAACAGCTCCCTTTAATTCCGGCAGAGACAAGGCAACCGATTGGGTATTCGTAATATTTAATCTGGCAACTACGATATCGTCGTCTTTCCATGGAAAACGCTGTAAGGAAACTAAACTGTAAGTAAACGTCCCATATTCATTTGTAGCTCTATATTCGAGCCCTTTCTGTATCTCTGGACGCAAGGTATAGGAGATTGTAAAGTAAGCAACCGGAACAGTTAGTTTAGCTGTGTTGCCCGTAACGACATTGGTTCCACCAGTGCTTCCAGTTCCTGCTCCGTCTCCGGTAGTTCCCGTCTCACTATTATCTGGAGCAGAAACAGCCTCAATCATCTGCAATTGCAGTGAATTCTGTTCTACTTCAAGGGGGACTTGTGCGGTAAGCGGGATGATTTTTTCCTCCAGAGGTTTTATGGTTAATCCGCTCAAGCCCTTAGAATTGATCGGAAAGGTTGTCCCAGTTGAGGATTTGACGGCAAGCTCATAAGAAGGTAACGTAACGGCTGTCTTCCCTGTATTCTTCACTCGCAGCTGAAAAGTCCAGAATCCCTTATTGTTCTCTGCGTATACGGTTGCGTTATTTAATTGTGTTTCAATCGTATTGTTATTGATGGTAATTTTCTTGATTACACCTTTGCCAACTACCAAATTTGGTGTTGTAGCCGCAGGCAGCTTGTACGAAGATTTGGCAATCTCCAGCTTCAGCGCCTCATCCTTTTGGGTGAATTGCAGTTTCATATTATCCGTCTTCATATACGAAGGAATTTCTGTAAGATAATAAATGGTCTTTTTCTCTTGTGGCTGAATTTTATAACTAAGCTGAGAACGGTCAAGGGCTAATTCATACGAGCTTCCCCCTGCCGAGACCAAATATGCTGCGTAACCAGGATCACTTAATACTTTGCTGCCTTTATTGGTCAAGCTTATGCCGACCTTGGCATAAACCTTTCCGCTGTATTTGTAGAGCTCCAAGGATTCACTTTTAGCAACAACCGGAATGTCATTCATTGTAGTGCTTACAGTTTTACCGTTTACAGCGGTTGGCGAATAGTTGGCGGGTATATTAAAAGTTCCTACTTGCTTGAGATACCCCTTGGTTTTGGAATCCCAAACGTACATTGGAATCTTGATACCTTTTAACGAGTTTACCTGGCCGACATTAACATAATATGTAACGCGCAAGCTTTCATTAGAACCCACTTTTTTCTTAGTAGAGTCAGCACTTAGTGGATTCCCTGGAATGACAGAGCCGCCAGAGGTCATAACTCTCGAAAAATAATACAATAGGCTAGCACTTTTGTTGCTGCCATTCGAATAGTTAATTGTATAAGTTAAAATA
This sequence comes from Paenibacillus sp. FSL F4-0097, assembly GCF_038593125.1. Lineage (NCBI taxonomy): Bacteria > Bacillati > Bacillota > Bacilli > Caryophanales > Paenibacillaceae > Paenibacillus > Paenibacillus sp. FSL F4-0097. Next base: position 3,169,866 of record NZ_CP151965.1, on the reverse strand, counting down.
TTGCCTCCAGGTTGTGACCAAATATTCACATCTTCCAGTGTAGCTTTGATATTAGCTCCTAAAGAAACGGAACCCAGATTACTAAGAGCTGCTACAGTTGCAGCAGCTACCGCAGATTTTGGCTGAACAGAACTAACTGATGCAGCCGAAGCGGTATGCCCTGTCAACTGGCTTATGACAAAGGTGCTTAAGAGTAAAACAACATATGTACTGCTATGCTTTCTCATTGACTTCCCTCCACGAGTATTTTACTAGAATTATTATAGTGGTTAGAGCAGATCCAATTGTATCCATGTTGTAACACTTACAGGCCTTTTGTAACCTATTTGTTCCAATTTGCATATATTCTGAAAACGATTCTATAATTTCAGTTGATTTTTCAAGGCTGCAATATCAGAAGCCGCAGGCTGGTCTTCTCCGTATCTAACTTTTTCATATATTTCAATCAATTGTTCTGACGCAGCTATAGAATCTTCATCTCCCTTACGTTTATGCTTGTTACGATCTCCCCATAGCAAAACATCCCTTTTTGTTTCCTGCGGCGTAAGATAACTTTTCATTTCATAACCGTTATCGCGCTTTATATTTAGCCACCGCCGATAAAGCCAACGTACACGTTCCTGCTCGCCATTCATCTGTTCCCAGCGATCCTTTCGATGTTTTGAAGGAAGACGTGAGCTCCAGAAATCCTTCAACCCTCGAACGGTTTGTTCCCAAGTAAAGACGCTTTTCTCTTCGTCAAGATATGCTGTATTATTCTTAGGGGCATGTTCCCTACGTAACATCGATAACAATGCATCTATGGCTCTCCGCCACTTTTCTCCAGCATTTCTGTACAACCAGCGAAGTGCATAATAGGCTACAAACCCCAATAATACCGCTGCCAAAATATAGAACCCGTACTCTAGTATAATAGCTAGCCAGCCCCGCTTTTGCTCGCCAACAGGTGGTAACATCGGCGTTGCTGGCGGCAATTCTGCTGGCGGAGGCTCTGGTTCTTTTGTGCCAGAAAATAACTGATTAATAAAATTGAAAAATGAGCGTAAGAGTCTCCATACCAGTGTTCCTATAGCTTTGCCGACACCTGCTGCTAGTACAGCTGCAATAACTCCAATCACAATGACATATATACGATTATTCCGTTGTATCCCTTTGGGCAGCGTTTCATTCTCTTCAGTAAGTGCGCTGTATCGTATATAGCTGCTATTAGAAATAAGTAAAGTCAGTATTAAATACAGACTGCCACACCAGGTCAATAACGGCACACTTGGCTCCAATTCAGGAACTCTATGAAACGCTATAGTAGCTACAAAATAGATTATTATACCTATCCAAAACATTCTGAATCTATTATTTCTAGAGTCTACCGTCATCCCTAAAAATGTACATATAAATCCAGCCACACCTAAGGGAAGGCTTTCGATGGATAAACTCCCTGAAACCGCACCTAATAATACCCCGAGGATTAAGGCGGCAAGCAATTGCTTCCATCTTACATTGCAAAAATTGCGCAAAAGAATGCCCGCTAAAGCTAGTATAGGCAGCGCAATCAACCATATTTGTTCATCTTGTTGGGGCAACAAATAAATCTGAAATAGAACCCAAACCGGTAGAAATAGCAACAATTCAATAACAGACCACAACCAGAGTTTGACTGTTTCCCTTACATAGCCAGACAACGTAAGCTTCATGCGCTCTCTCTCCCTTGTTCCGGAATATCCAGCCATTCCACACCATTGCCTTGCTGCATTAGGAGATCCGTCGCCTTTTGCAATTCTGCTCCTCTATGGCAGCTTATGATTAGAAAGTCTGTGTCACTAATTCCACTCTCAACCTGCAATTCCAATAGTCGACTCATAGGAAGTGTTCTATCCAGCTTCAGCCTTGCCAGCAGCTCTAACATATCTTCGAGCTGAGCCATCGGCTCTGCTTCAATTGGATCTCTTTCGCCAGCATCGTCCAATCTGCCATTACAGATTAATCCGGTCTCAATTCCATGCTGCATTGCGTATTCAGCTATAGTCGCTGCATATCTTATTCCTTGCTCGATTCGTTCCACATCAGTCACCGTTCTCCACATGGAATCACTGTCCTCTATATTCAGACAGATGACGAGCCGGGAGTCAGCAGTATAATCTTTTTTATGAACCTGCATAACACCAGTACGTGCTGTAGCCTTCCAGTTTACCAATCCCATAGAATCTCCTGAGCTATACTCACGAATGCCAGCAGTCAGAAAAGGGTCTTCAACGATCCATCTTTTCACAGGAAGCTCACCCAGCCAGCTATGAATGGGCAATGGAAGCTCGTCTAGATTCAGCAGAACGGGATAGATCAATAACTCTAACTCGAGTGGATACGTTTTGTTTTTTCGAGTCAAACCAAATGGATCTCCCGTTGTCATAGTCACGGATTCCAAACGATATAAACCACGACGCTCACATGTCACCTGATGCCGTCTTTTAATATGACGATAAGATTTTAAATAGAATAAACTAATATGATTCTGAGAGATTTCTCCTGTACTAATCCCAAGATTATCCTGACTTCCAAATTCCAGACCTCTCGCAATACTAGACTCCAATCGGAGCCACGGCAAAGGAAGAAGCTTCGCATTAACGATCTCCTCGATCATCTCAATACGTTCTCCTTCATATGCAGTCTTGCGTGAAAAATAGCGAGAATAACTAAGCGCTTTCAGGCCATTCCGTTTATAAATGTCAGCAAGAAGTAACACCAACGCCACTGTAATGAAAATGAACCAAGGCAAAGCCATAGGTCATTCCACCTTTCCGCCTCTTAAGGACGTCACGGGTTCAGCAGGCACCTCAACTTCACGAAGCACTTGCAATACAATATCCGCGGCTTGTCCCTCTCTTGAGCCTAATCCCCGATGAAGCAGCAGACGATGTGCAAGCACGGAAACAGCTACGGCTTTGATATCATCCGGTGTTACATAAGATCTGCCTTGAATAAGTGCATATCCCTGAGCTGATCTAAGCAACGCGCCACTAGCACGTGGACTCGCCCCCAGTTTTACTGCCGTAGATTTGCGGGTAGCTTCCGTTATCCGTACGATATAACCTAATAAATCATCACTGATACTTACCGATGCGGCTAAACGCTGTGCGGCTTGAATATCTTGTGCCGTTGCTACAGGAAAAGACTCTTCGAGCGGATTATTCTCACGAAAACGCTGTAAAATATGTATCCCTTCATCGAAGGTAGGATAACCCGTAGTAATCCGCATCAAAAATCGATCTAACTGAGCCTCAGGCAGTGGGAAGGTCCCCTGGTTGTCTATCGGATTCTGAGTAGCAATGACAAGAAATGGTGCTTCTAATCCGTGCGTTACGCCATCGATAGTAATTTGCCGTTCCTCCATACACTCTAATAGGCTGGATTGAGTTCTAGGTGTTGCACGATTAATTTCGTCAGCCAGCAGTATATTAGCAAATACCGGACCCGGTCTGAACTGAAACTCTCCCGTCTTCTGATTGTAATAGTTGATCCCGCTTAAATCAGAAGGCAATAAATCCGGTGTAAATTGAATGCGCTTAAATGAACAATCTAATGATTTGGCAAGAACCTTTGCGAGCAAGGTTTTACCCGTTCCTGGTACATCTTCCAGCAGAACATGTCCATTCGCAAGTAATGCGGTCAGCAGCAAGTCTACTCCATCCTCTTTTCCTACAATGACTTTGGCAAGATTGGCCCTAATAGATTTGATAAGTTCAGTAACTTCTTGAAGATTCATGTGAATGCACCATCCAATCTGAGGATAATTATGTAATAAGTGCTTTAATCATAACAGAAAGCGTACCCAATTTATAATTCACACAAAAAAGGCACTGTCCATAATTAGACAGCCCCCGTCATCCTTTCGATTTTCATTTCACAGTCTTATGCCGATATCGAATGAAAGCTACAATCCCATAAAAGATAGGTATGCTTTCTACGATTAGCCAAATGATCACAATTGCAAAGCTTTTATAGTGTTCGTAATATCTGCCGACGTTTCGTGAATATAAGTATGCTATTGTCACTGAAGCCAGTGTTAAAAGAGGAACGTAAATTTTTTTACTATTAGTATTGAACAAACTCGATAGACATTTTGAAGCTATGTAGATAAGGAAAGAGCTGTGAATAAACATAGATGACGACCATATTCCAATCAAAAGCGGGTCAGTATTCCCTAATAAATTCTCTTCTTTCGAACTACGCACCATCTCAAGAAAAGGATATTGGAGCTGCTGACCAAGATGTGGACCAAAACTCAGCATCGTCAATATCCATCCAATTAAGACAGTGATTGATACATAGAGCTGTGCAAATACCAATCTTTTTAACATCTTTGCTTCAATTTTTAAATCAGGTGCAACGAACAAGAGAACAATCCATTCTCCAAACCATGACATAACCACAATAGAGTCTTTCATGGCGATTCCAGGATCATGATAATGAATAAAAGCTGGTAACATATTAAAATCCGCGTTCGAAAGGAACAAATTAAATAAAATGATCGTGGTTATTAGAAAAATAATAAATAATCCGTCGGCCATATATGTAATCGTTACAAAACCTAGACTTGCTGTGTACATAATCACCAAACCAATTACAAGCTGAATAAACAGCGGCGGAGTTCCTCTTAAATAATTTGAACCAAAGAATAGTACAAAGTTCTCTATATCGTAAGAAACATAATAAACACACCAGCATAGTAGGACCAGTAGCATAAATTTATGTGGCCATTTGCCAATGATCTCTTTTCCAAAGTGAACCCAAGCTTGATTAGGTCGCAGCTTACCAACATAGATTGTAAACCATAATAAAATCAAGCCTAATAAAGAGCCAACTATTAATGCAATCCAGCCTTGATAGGAGGAACTAGCAATAATAGTTGGAATCAAAAAAATGGTGGTTTGTGAGCTGAAAAAAATAGTGATAAACCGGAACAGCTGCCACTTTGTTGTACGCATAACTTTTCATTCCTCAGTTCTTTATTTTGCTGTTCCAAAATCTACAATGCGAAAGTCCGTTGCCACCTTAATATCTGCCTCGTGAGTGTAGTAATTATCCCAACGTTCTCTTACTTCCTTCCAAAGTTTCGGATCATTCCATTCCAGTAACATGCCGAGTTGTAGAACATCCGCACCTGCTTCTTGGGATAAACGTATAGCTTCGGTCAGATTAGCAGTAATTTTATCGCTTAGTTTCTCTGTAATGATATTACTGATCTCTTCTAGATTTCTTTTCTTAGGGTCCCTTAAATAAATCACACTAGCTTTTCCTTTTAATTTCACTGTGAACACTGGGCCTTTATCCGTTAGTTTTACTTTCTTTGAAGCTTTGGTGCTAACAAATACAACACTTGCCGCACTTTCTCCTCCATCCCAGGTAACAGAATAAACCGACAGCTTAAGCTTGCCTGCGGCCCATGCCAATGCCCTACCTTCTTTAAGCTTTAGTATTCCCTTCATTTTCTCATTCTGAAACAACATGGCCCCTTGAATGCCTGCCCAATATTGTGGTTTACCTTCTTTTGTAGTTTCCTCTTTTTTACCAAATGAAAGATTATTTATAGCAAACCCAACTCCAGATGCCTCGGCGAACAAGCAGTCCTTGATTGTAGTTGAAAACATATATTTTTCTGTTCCAAAGCTCATTAGTACATCAGAAGGCAATTGTTCGTAGATAGGTGTTAATGTATTCATCTCTTTGGCACTGCCGGGACTCGCCATGACATAGGTTCCAAGGGGAAGGGCTGGCTCTCGTCTAATCCATAACAGAAGTTCACCGATTCCTTGTTCTGCATAAGCTTTCCCTAAGACGATTATTTTTAATTGGGAAAGACTAAGCTGACGTGTTAGGTCTTTTTGGACTAGTAACATGGCATCTGCTATCGTATCTGCGGTCTTGGAAACTGTAGAATAACTATTTCCATCGCCGCCACCACTAGCGGGTTGGCTTGATGAGTTAAGACGATTGGGCAAAGGAGAGTTAATCGTAATTTCAACGGTGCCTGCTTCTTTGCCTACATCTATAAACAAGCCGTATACAAAGGTTAATTCGTCTAGTTCCACCTTGGACGACCAGCAGCCTGTTACATTTAGGAGTAGAAGTATAACAACTCCAATTTTTAGAGTTCTCATTTTTGTTTCTGTCTCCTTAGATTCCTGTTGCTATAAATGTTGCTTCGTTTCTTCATATAGTTAGAGGGAAAACGAGATAATGTGTCCTTCCAGTCTTGTAACACCAAAGGAGCAACGGGTTGTAAATACGGTGAACCTAACGGCCTAAGATTAGCCAGATGCCCGTAAATCAAAAAGGCTGTAATATATACCCCGAGTAATCCCATCGTCCCCCCCATAATCAATAAAGGGAAACGAAGTAAACGAAAAGTCAAACCCAGCTCATAATGGGGAATGATGTAGGTGGCAATTCCGGTAATAGAAACCACAATGACCATTGGAGCAGATACAATTCCTGCTTGTACCGCAGCTTGACCGATGACTATACCCCCAATAATAGAAACGGTCTGGCCCACAGGCTTTGGTATTCGGGTTCCAGCTTCTCTAAGGGCCTCGAAGGTAAGCTCCATGATTAAAGCCTCAGTCAAGGCTGAGAAAGGAATATTCTCTCTGGCAGATGCTATCGTAATTAACAGGTTTGAGGGAATGATCTGAGGATGAAAGGTTGTAATCGCAACATAAAGCGATGGAAGAATCATGGATATGATGGAGAACACAAATCGAACGATTCGAATCCAGCTTGCTGCATAGAAGCTTTGATAATAATCCTCAGAGGATTGTAGCATTGTAAAAAAAGATGTAGGTGCAATCATTGCAGTGGGTGTGCCATCCTGTAATATTCCAATCCGGCCTTCCATTAAAGAAGCTGCCACCGAGTCGGGGCGTTCTGTATATTGAAATACCGGAAATGGTGTCAAGTTCCCCTTCCGCAATTGTTCCGATATATAACTAATGCCCAATATTCCGTCAATTTCTATTTCATTTATTTGCTTTTCAATTTCAGCAAGAACTTCTTTTTTATAAAGACCTTCAATGTATACAACATACACATCGGTTTTTGTATATTTACCAATCGTATAATGAATAGTCTTTAGATCCGGATGTTTAATTTTGTGTCGGAGCAGGGACAGATTCGTTTCAATATCTTCAATAAATGCCTCTTGAGGTCCAATCACCACAAGTTCATTTTGTGATTCCGTGACCGATCTTTTCTGATATTGCGTGATCTCAAAATAATAAACATAAGGAAGCTCTTCAAAACAAAGCACTACTTTTCCAGCGACGATCAGATCTACAGCCTTGTTTAAGTCAAACTCCTTAAGATACGGGATTGGAAAAACAGCTCCTCGATCCAGTCGTTCTAAAAAATCAGACCATTTGTGCTCTGAATTTGCTTCATTTCTTAGCGGCAATGCAATATCCTTATGAAGACTCAGGGAATTCACAATGAATGGGATATAGATCAAGTGGCAGGAATGCCCGTGAAGGCGAATGGATTGAAAAACTGCATCACTAGATCCCTCTAGTTGTTCTTTAATTGTTTCAATAATTCCAGACATCTGCGGCATACCTCCAAGATTGTGACTTGTTAATCTGGCTTAGTTTGCCAATGAAATGGAAGGTTTATTCTTATATCAGAGCAAAAAGGCATGAGTCCGGTATAGTACCGAACTCATGCCCATCAAACCCCTAGATTTCAAATCAAGGAAATGTAGCACCAATATTAGTTCCGCTAGGTGTTCCAGATCCGATTAGGTCGCTACCCCCAGTTAATTTGAGGAAACTGCCCAGACTAAAAGATCCATCAGCATTTCGCACCACTGAAGGCGTAAGACTTACAAAATCAGCGGCACTGGCTACCAAACCCTTGGCATTGGTACTTGCATTACTCTTCCACCACACATTAGTACTTAGAATATCGGTGCCACTTGTTTTATCGCTCGATCCTCCTGCAAAAGACAAGTTGTTCGTAAATTGGTGAGTACCGGTATCAAAAGCAAAGTTACTCTGTCCGTTACTCCAAGAAGTATTATTTGTTAACTGGATGGAACCTGGATTACTGTTGTAAGTGAATCCGTGTTTTTTATTTTGAAATGCGATGCTATTCAGTACAATGTGGTTTACTGCAATCTTTTCACCACCTAGTTTGAATCCATTCCCATCGCTGTTTGCCGTTGAATTTCCATCTGAGGTCTGTCCGTTCTTATAGGAGATACTATTCTTGATCGTCACCACTCCGATGGGGCCTGTTTCTGATTTACTGTAAAGATCCCAGCCGTCATCTGTATTCCATGCAGCTATACATTTATCAAATACGTTACCAGGACCTATAGTCAGCTTAGCAGCAAAACCATCAGCGTCTTCTCCATTATCTGGATCATAATTATCATGAGAGTATACTCCAATGATTTGATTATAGCTCGGCCATTGACTCATGCTGGTCAGAGATGAAGCATAACGGCTGATTTGCAGTCCCGAATCCCGGTTATGATGGGTTTCAACATTCTCAATAATGTTATAGTTCCCGCCAATAAAGAGCCCATTGTCTCCTGAGCCTCTTATCTCTAATCCTTTTACCTTCCAGTAGTTACCGTATATCTGCAAACCACGTTGAGCTGGGTCAAATGGCTGGGCGTAAAAATCCAGTATAGGCTTCTCAGTCCCATATGCAGCGATGTTCTTTCGTAAGTTAGAGCTTCCGTTATTATCTTGTCCAACAATTATTGTTGAAGAATACGTGTAAACCCCTCCACACATATAGATGGTTTCCCCGGGGGCTACCTTCGTAATCGCTGAGGCCAGTGTGGTTGGACTACCAATTGTTCCTGCGTTGCTGTCCAGACCATTAGGGGCTACATAAATCGAGCCTGCAATTGGTGTTGCAGTTGGAGTGGTGGTTGGAGCTACTGTCGCAGTGGGGGTTGCGCTTGCTGTTGGAGTAGCCGTAGGAGCTACCGTTGGTGCAATTGTTGGTGCTACGGTAGGCGTAGATGTCGGAGTGCCCGTTGTGATATCGGAGACATTGATATTGTCGAACTTCGCTGCTGTCTTATAAGCTACAAGTCCAATACCTCCTGCTGTCAAATTGTTATCGTGTGCATTTAACTGCAAAACATCATTTACATACATTTTAAGCGAATCTCCACTAAGCTCCAGCCTAACTGTATAGGCAGTTCCAGTGGTTATAGGAAAATCAGTTTTACTAGCCAGTGTTGAACTTGAACCATTCACCTTTTTTCGTATTTCAAGCGTCCCACCATTACTGTTAGACAGAGATGCAGCATAATAGTTATTTCCGTCAACATAGCGCCCGCACACATAAGTTCGATTAGTTCCATTGAAATTATCAATCTTCACATCGGCTTGAACACTGTAATCTGTCCACGTGTTGCTACCGGAGAACGAACGTCCTTCGTTTTGACTGGATTGATAATACATATGATTGCCACTCTCTTCAACTACAGACCAAGTTCCTGTTGTACTCGTCCAATTGTCGGCATTTCCATTCTCAAAATCATTGCTAAAAATATTTGCTGCCTGTGCGGTAGGGTTACTCCATACCAAATTACCTAGAACCAGCGAAGTTGTAAGCGTAACCATAATTCCGAATGAAAATTGTCCTTTTAGTTTCACGTGAACATCTTCCTCCTTGTTTTTGTGATTTAAATAAAAAGCGAGGACATTCCTCCAATCCTGTGTCATCTATAACTCCAGCCTAATCTCAACTATAATTAATATTTTGAAGTTGTACAGCTACTTTGTGCCCATATTATTACATTTATTTAAATTAATATAAAAAAACACCCTCGATCTCACTCGAGAGTGCCTTATCTATACCCTTAGTTTTGAATTAACGGTTTCAAAACCTTCAGTGAAGCTTGCAATTGCTCCGAACATTGTTCATACATTTTTTTAGCTTTTTCGTTATCTGTTGATAAACTGAACATCTCTAAATCAGCTTCACACTTTTTCAGCAAAGCATATAATTGTGGCTTATCCTGCGGCTGTGGGACTTTAAAGTTATCGGCATACAAATCGACTGTCAGCTCACCATAAGAATCTACTTGTCCAAGAAACACATTTTCAACAGTCAGACCCATTTTTTCAAGGGCACCATCAAGCCAGCTTCGCGTTAGATTTAGAGTATCTAATGGTTTGTCGAGCACTTTACCATCCATAATGACAACTTGTGACTCTTTCTCTGGAGCAACCTTTATACCCAATTGCTTAGGGGTTAGCGGCTGATTTTCACTCTTAAGTAAAACATTTATGGCTCCATCAGATTCCATAATCGCAAATTCCACTTCCGATATATTGAAAACGTCTTTTTTGCGTAACTCCTCCAGCAGTTCATCTGTGGTTAAACGTTCTTTTTTCATGTGATCTTCGAGAATTTTCCCGTCCTTAATTAGTACGGTAGACTTGAAATCAATAAAGTCTCTTGCTTTTTTACTCTTCATCTGAAGGTATTCGATCCCTAAAGAACAAGCTACCCATACAATCAGTGCAATGAGCCCTAAATGCCATAACTTATCCGTATCCAAAGAAATGTAAGCGGCTAAGCTGCCGACGGTTATCCCCGTAATATACTCGAAGAACGAGAGCTGCGATACTTGTCTCTTTCCCAGTAATTTTGTTAAAAAGAAAAGTACAACCACAGCAAAGAGCGTTCGAACTATAACCTCCAACCACTCCGGCATTACAAATACCCTCCTTTTTGAATCAAAGCTTGTTTACTAACACTCATTATTTGTCAACAAAGCCGCATTCACTCCGGAATTTCACTACTTATTTATGGAAAATCCTCTATTACTACAAACATGAATTTTTTTCCTGCATAACGATAGATGCATTTGAGGACAATAGCAATCGTCATGCTAATAATCCAACACAGAGGAGAGAAACTCAATGACAGTAGCCTCACAAGTAAAAACATGTTTATCTTCTTTAAAAGGTGCTCAAGCCAGTCTTGAACAATTTGCACTAGAAACACAAAACGAGAGTGCAAAAACCTTGTTCACAAACGCAGCTGAGCAAACACAACAAATCGTAACTCAAGTAGAGAACCGGGTAACCGAATTAGAGTCCGAAGAGCCTCAATATAAAGGGTTCTAATTAAAGCTAAAGGGGTCTTGGCTAGAAAAACTAGCTTTAAGACCCCTTTTCATCATGTACAATATTCGAACGAATGCCACGCTTGCCCTTATTAGCCGGAATAAGTATCTGAACAGAAGTGCCAATTCCGACACGACTAAAAATGGTTACGCCATACTCAGATCCATATTGCAGTTTAATCCGCTGATCCACATTACGGACCCCATAACCTGTATTCGTATGGCCCTTTGGATCAAAAATTTGATCAATACGTTCCTGTCTCATGCCGATTCCATCATCAATGATGCGGAACAGAATATCATTGCCCTCTTTACGCCCAACAATGCGTAAATGAATGTGGTCACCACACCAGGCGTGCTTCAGCACGTTCTCGATAAATGGTTGTAGAATCAGTTTTATGGTCTCATAAGGCCAGATTTCTGTATCAAAATCAAACATAACTTCCAGACGATCACCGTATTTAATTTTCTGAATTTCTAAATAAGCGTTTGCTTGTTCAATTTCAGTGGGGACCGGAATCATGGTACGTCCTTCATTAAGCGTCAGGCGATAAAACTTCGCTAATTCCAGCACCATCTGCTGCAGCTTTTCATTTTGACCAAACTTGGCTAATTGAATAATAGATGACAACGTATTATATAGGAAATGAGGATTGATTTGTGATTGTAGAATTTCAAGCTCTGCTTCCTTCTTCTGGAGCTGCGTCAAATATACTTCTTTAATCAACATATCGATATTCTCGCCCATATCATTTAACGCGGTTGCAATCTGAGAGAATTCATCCTTGCCTCGATAGGAAATACGCTTGTGAAGATCACCTTCCCGATAGGCATTCAGCACGTACACGAACTTATTAATCCGAATTGAAAAATATCGGGATATAAATATGCCGACAAAACTAAAAACAACACAACAGATGAGACACATTAAAATAATAAACAGTCGTACCTTCACTGCATCCTGTTCAAGTATCGTAATTGGAACTAGCGCGTTTAATTGCCAAGCTTGGTTAGAAACCGTAACTGTTTCACTAATCGTCAGGTAATCCTTATTAAGTTCGGCTTCATTGGTATAGTGCTCTGGTAGTTCTCCCGATTGGTACATCGTTCTTCCGAACTCGTTTTTTAAAATTAGAATACTTCCTTTTCCTATCTTCGTATAATTCACACTATTAAACAGATCTGGAATGCCTACATTAATCCGCAAGAAGCCAATCTCCTTAGGCACGAGAGGGTCGTATGTATCTATTAATCTACGGAGCAACGAGATCCGATTATTTTCTACATCGCGCTCGATCTGCCACCATTTCATAGTCTCCGCGTATTTCTCGGTTGGAAAATCATAATACCAGGATTTCCCTTCAATCCGTTTCATATGGTAAAGATGATAGAAGCTACTATTATCCAGATAGCCCTCAAGTGAATTCGAATAGATCTCAGGAATGGATTCATTCTTTAAAAATAGCGACATCCCAATCCTCATACCCGTTGATTGAATAGCTACGTCCAGCTTTGGAAGTACCTTCATAGACATCCTATCATAATTTTCCCAGCCTTCTTCATAACTTCGCAAATTCCGATAGAAATCATAATCACTATATAATTGCGTTGATATCCGAATAACTTCCCCCATTTTATAATCAATATTATCGCGAATCTGCAACAACGTACCTTTAATATTCGAACTTGTATGCTCGCGTAATGAATCATTGTACATAGAGTGAGAGACAAAACCGATCACGGATACAGGGATAATAATGAAAAAAATATAGGTCAGCATTAATTTATACCCTATCGGCACATACTTATGTTTTCTTCTTGGTTGTTTCATGCAACATCATCCCCCATCACTTCTCCCGCTTACGATACTCCATAGGTGTCATACCATAGGCTTCTTTGAACTGTCTGCTGAAGTAAGGAAGATAACGGTAACCTACCTGGCTCGCGATTTCATAGATTTTACACTTCGGATCTTTCAAAAGCTTGCCTGCTTGTTCCATTCGCAGCTGAATGAGTACTTCGCTGAACGTTTTCCCAGTTTCCTCTTTAAATAGATATCCCAAATAGTTGGGTGAGAAAGAGAACTGCTGTGCAATATCCTTTAACGTAAAATTCTCGCTCATCTTATCCTTCATCATTTGCATAATTTCTCTAATCAGTTTATTGTTCACTGACTCTGTTTTGCTTCGTAGGTACTCGGATATTTCAAACGTTTTGAGTACAAGCCAAGAGCGTATATCACTGATCGTATCGAATTGAAGCAAAATATCTAAACTATGTAACTCCATACCTAAGATTTCAAATAAATCCTCGCTAACCTCCTTCAACTGCTGATCCAGCTTCCATATAATATACATGGCTAGATTATGAATCGTAAATTTAGATCTTAGACTACTCACGGATCTGAACAGCTTATCGATCTCATCATAAATAAGGACTAACTCATATTCTTTCATCGCTTTAAAAAGCGTATCCATACGGGTATCCAACGTACGGGCATCAATCATTCCAGGTTCGCTGCTAACCGTTTCATACATAATAAGTTTGCCTTTGCCAAGAAACATCTTTCCGTCAACGGCTTCCATAGCTTGCCGATAGGAGGTGTGGACCTGTTCCATAGCAAATGTAGGCTTCCCTACACCTACGGTCATAGTGACAGGAAATTTTGTACGAATCGAGTCATAAATTTCTTCAATAAACCTCTCCATCTCCTGTTCGTTAATCAACAACGCGATTCGATAAGACGATACCTTATAGCAATGAGGCATCCCGTGCTTCTGAGCAATTGTATTCACTTCATATAGAAAGTCCTTGGACATTAGATGTTTAGTTAGATTATCTTGTTCTTGAAACCAGTTGAAATAGTCCAGCTCCAAGACCGCCACACGTATAGGCCATTCCAGCTTATCCAGACCGTAGGATTTCATAAGCTTCAACATTCCAGCTTGAGTATCCCCCTCCCATTCCCCTTCAAACAAGCGGATCAACAAATCATTTTTGGCCATAGGAATCATATGCTGATAAGCTTCTTCAACGTCACGCCGTTTACTTTCATCATCTAAATCCTGCTTAACTTTCTGAAGTGCAGCAATAAGTTCCTTGTCATCCATTGGTTTAAGGACATAGCTATACGCTTTTAGCGAAAGCGCCTGTTTCACATAACTGAAATCCTGGTAACCGCTTACAAAAATCACACGTATATCGTTTTTTTTCTCTATGGCAATCCGAGCCAGCTCTAGACCCGACATATTCGGCATATTCACATCACTAACAATAATATCAATAACATGCTGTTCTAAAATATCGCATGCGGTAAACGCGTTATTCGCTGCCTCCACGACCTGCATCCCCAGTTCATTCCAAGGAATGAATTGTCTCATGCCTTCAAGATCAAGCATCTCATCGTCTACTAATAATACGTTGTACATCAACACAATCCTCCTTTGAAATGTTTTTAAACCAACCTGCTGAATTCTACTAACCAATCTTTTTCAGTATACCATTCATTCTCTTACCTAACAGCTTATAAAGCAATGAGCACTAGAAATGGGACGTAAAAACGAAGGCTCGCTAAATAGCAAACCTTCGTATTACAAATTATTATTTACCTAAAGCTTTCTTATTTTCTGTCCATACTTTTGTTACATAATCGAGGAATTTCTCATAGCCAACCTTGATAGAATCTTCATGTGCTTTATCAAGAATTGCTAATGCTTCTGCATCAGTCTTCGCATACATAGATTTTGCTCTTGCTGTTAACCAGATATCTCTGACACTTTGTCTAATAATACCTTCTTCACTGTCTGGAGCCGGATCCCAATTCAGGAACTCCGTAAAGTCACCTTGTGAAGCCCAAGTAACTTCCATCTGCCAACGGTTACTAAAGTCAATCTTGTCAGCTGGAAGGGTTTGCAACATCATTTTCTTTGTATTATCCAAGAAAACTGTATTACCTACCCATACCAAGTCACCGGCTTTTCCGCTAATTTCGGACAGAGCTTCTGGCTCATTCAGATACTTATCTTTATTAAATTTAGGAGTAAGTCCATCTGCTTCAAATCCATCCCAATAACCATCTGGTCCTGGAGGACCCCAGTTAAGAACCATAGAACCTTCTGGTCCTGTCATCCAGTCAAGCATAGCGAATACAGCCTCTGGATTTTTAGCGTTTTTAGTGATTGTAGCAACGTTCCAACCTAACTGATTGTACGTTCCTGGAGTAATCTTACTTTGATCCAAACCAGCTTTGTAAATCGGTTTAATAAACATATAACCAGCTTCTGGATCCGTCTTCTTCATCTCTTCATCAGCAGTGGCGAGCAATTTCATTGGATCAAAAGTCGCAATAACAGCAAACTTGCCATTCATCGCTTTCTCTCTAATTTGATCTTCTGTTTGTGTATTCGCATCCTGCGTCATTAGCTTCTCACGCATTAATTTAGCAGCAAATACAACAGACTCACGGAATCCTTCATCCTTGTATATCGAACCCATTTTGTCGCCATCAGGTACGGCGTATATTCTAGTATACGACAGATTATTCTCTTTAAAAGAGGAAAATAACTGGTCAATTCCGTTACCATCTCTCGCTAAGCCTGTCTCGAACGGAATAACGTCAGGGAACTTCGCCTTAACAGCATTTAAATATGCATACAAATCATCTGTCGTTTCTAGCTTAGGAGAACCAAGCTCTTTGTAAATCTTCTTATTAATAGCATAACCGGCATTTCCGTTTGGTTGAGTTGTATAATAATTCGGCAGCTGATAAATCTTCCCATCAGGGGAACGAAGTAATTCCAAATGTCCAGATGTTAGGTATTTCTTAAAGTTTGGATATTTATCAATATATTCATCTAAAGGAACTAGCATATCCGCTTGGCGAAGACGTTCTACGTCAGCACCTTTCTCGGTCCACACAATATCCGGCAGCTCGTTACCAACGATCATCGTTTGTAGCTTTTGAGCGTTATTACCACCAGAGCTAATTCCTGTGACATTAATCTTCAGATTATCTAAAATCCATTTAGAAGCAGCATCTTTGCCCCATTTCGGCATTTGATACCAGCCGTAATTTCCGTAGAATGAGACTTCAAGCGGTTCTTTCCCTAATTCATACAAATCAGCCGCGGGAGCTTCAGTTGCTGTGTTGACCGCTGTTCCTCCTTCTTTCTCTGGTTCAGCAGTTGCCGCTGGAGCGCTTGAATTGTTGCCACTACAACCCGCCACCAAAGTCGTTAATAGCAAGGTAGACATCATACCGAGAAGCATCTTTCTCTTAGTCTTCAATGTATTTTCCCCTTTCAATTTGTAATCTATGTTCAAAGCAATACGCTCTAAACCCAATCTCATTCTATCATCCTACTCTTTTAATGATCCGACCAAGACCCCTTTAACGAAGAATCTTTGTAGGAATGGATACACACATACAATCGGAATGGTTGCAACCATGATCGTAGCCATCGTTAATGACTTCGAGGTTATTTTCTTAGCCGAGTTAATATGAGCAATGGAGCTTGCATCTACATTAGACAGCTGTTCTGAAGCAATATTAGAGAACAGTATCTGTCTTAAGATGGTCTGAATCGGCATTAACTCCTCTTTCGTAATGTAAATACTCGCTACGAACCACTCATTCCAGTGATTTACTGCTGTGAACAAAGACAATGTTGCTATAACTGGCCCCGACAAAGGAAGTACGATGCGGACAAAAGTCCCCCAATACCCGCAACCGTCAATCTTTGCTGACTCCTCTAAACCTTGTGGAAGACCTTGAAAGAAGGTCCGGAATATGATCATATTCCATACGCTGACCAGTGCAGGAATAATAAACACCCAAAATGAGTTGAAGAGACCTAAACTTCTGATAAGCATGTATGACGGTATCAGTCCCCCACCGAAATACATAGTAATGATACACATAATCATGTAGTATTTGCGACCCATCAGTTCACGCTTCGACATTCCATAAGCGAATATCGAAGTGGCCAGTATCGCTGTTACTGTACCGATTACCGTCCGCAATGTAGCAATGACGAATCCACCCATTAGACGGGAATCTTCAAAAACGATCTTATAATTCTCAAGCGTGAACTCACGGACCCAGAAAGTAACTCCGCCTTTCGAAGTATCCATCCCCTCATTAAAGGAAATAACAAGTGAATTCCAAAATGGATAAAAGGCGGAAAATGCCAGTAAAGTCAAGAATACATATATGAATCCTATAAATATTCGATCTCCTATATTAATACGTTTCATAGTTTGGTCCCCCTATATTGAGTAATTCATTACCACAAGCTGTTCCCTGCTCTTCTGGCAATGAAGTTGGCAAAGGTAAGTAATGTCACGCTGATCACGGCCTTGAACAATCCGATAGCAGTCGCATAGGAGTACCTGAAATTGTCTATACCGACACGTACAACATATACATCAACTGAATCTGACACTTCTCGTAGTGCTGGATTAGAAGCTAGGATCAAAATATCTTCGAATCCTGCATTCACCAGATTACCGATTGCCAAAATCATAAAGATGATTACAACTGGCATAATTGAAGGCAACGTAATCAAATATATCTGTTTAAACCGACTTGCACCATCCATCGAAGCCGCTTCATATAAATGCGGGTCAATACCAGCAATGGCAGCTAAATAGACGATTGAAGCAAATCCAATTTCTTTCCATACATTGGTTGTAACTAGAATGCCCCAGAAATATTCTGTCATGGAAAGGAAGTTGATCGGTTCATCAATAAATTTCAATTTCTCAAGCAGCATATTTATACTGCCGTTATCTACAGATAACATCGAGGTAACCATTGAGCCGATAACTACCCAAGATAAGAAGTGAGGCAAATATGTAACGGTCTGAATAACCCGTTTAAAGAACATCTTACGAACTTCGTTCAGCATTAACGCCAAAATAATCGGTGCAGGAAATCCAAAACAAAATTTCAGTAAGCTGATGATGATTGTATTTTTCATAACCACTTCAAATTCAGGTGCATTAAAAAAGTAAATAAAGTGCTTAAAGCCAACCCAGTCACTGCTAATAAAACTATTCCCTAACTTGTAATCCTGGAATGCAATTAGAATCCCGTACATGGGGATATAGGCAAAAATAAAAACTAGAACAAGTGCTGGTAATACCATAAGCTGTAGATCTATTTGCTTAAAAAAGCGTCTGATCCCGCTAGTTCGTTGCTTGTTGAGATTCGGTCCTGATCTCTTGTCTGGTGCGACGCTTGCGTTCGCCATAGGTGAATCCTCCTTGTGATGATTTTGAAGATATGTACAGATAATTGATGTCCTTTCTCCCTCCGCTAAAGTTGCAACATTTATAAAATAATCATAAGGTTTAAGCGCTTTCAAAAATATATGACAAAACAACTATTATTGATACTTTGACACTCTCTTGCATTAGCTCGTCTCATATTCCTTAAGCTTGAATAAAAAAAGACACATACAGAGATAACATCTGCATGTGTCTTTGACTTTCTCCTTAATTAGCAAGAGTACTCAGTATTTCTTCATTTATCTTTTCAGTAATTACTTTTTGGACCTTCCCATTATCCAGATAAACAATAGAAGGAACTGAATCTATTCCTAGCTTGGCGGCAAGTCCGGGTGACTTATATACATCTACCTTTGTGATCCTGACATCCGAATGGGATTGCTCAAATCCTTCAATTAGAGGCAATAACTCCCGACAGGAAGGATCTGTGGCATTCCATAAATAAACAACAGATGCTTTGCCTTGATTCAGAATTTGATGCTCATACACCTCACATTCAGATATATACTTCTCTGCACCATACCCTGCAATGGCACCATCGCCAACAGCGGTAGCAACT
This sequence comes from Paenibacillus sp. FSL F4-0097, assembly GCF_038593125.1. Classification (NCBI taxonomy): domain Bacteria; kingdom Bacillati; phylum Bacillota; class Bacilli; order Caryophanales; family Paenibacillaceae; genus Paenibacillus; species Paenibacillus sp. FSL F4-0097. The sequence continues at coordinate 3,150,871 of NZ_CP151965.1, read as the reverse complement.
TGTTTTAGAAACTTATCGCACACATCTCCTGCTGCAAAAACACCAGGGATATTCGTTTCCATTTTATCATTAATAAGTACATAACCATTTCGATTCAAATCTACTACACCTGATAAGATTTCTGTGTTCGGGGTGTATCCAATAAATAAGAAACATGAATCGACCTTTACGTTTTGCAGTTCATTAGATTTTAAATTTTTCAGGACGACGGAATTCAAACGTTCCTCACCTTCGAAAGAACTTACCACCGTATTCCACATGAATTCCATTTTAGGGTTTTCTAGTGCCTGCGTTTTGGCAATTTCATTACAATCCATTTTCCCATGATCATGCATGACAGATACGATCACTTTATCAGCAAACTTAGTTAGAAACATCCCTTCCTCAATAGCTGCATCACCACTGCCAACGACCATAACTGTCTTCCCCGTATTTGCCGCAGCGTCACAGGTTGCACAGAAGGAAATCCCTTTATCATATAAGAACATATCTTCATTAGCTGCACCTGTAATTCTTGGTTTTCCTCCACTGGCTATGATAATGACTTTACACTCATATCGTACCCGAAAGGTCTCCACTACTTTAATGTCTTCTACTACCGAGACAGATTTGACATCTGTCATTTTGAAATCAACACCAAATTTTTTGGCTTGTTTATGAAATAATCCCATAAGGACTGTTCCGGTCGTTCCTTCAGGAAAACCAGGATAATTTTCTATTTCATTAGTATAAGTCGCAAGACCGCCTACCAGCGATTTTTCCAAAAGGAGTGTCTTCAATTTTGCTCGTCCACAATAGATCCCTGCTGTTAATCCAGCAGCCCCGCCACCGATAATGACGACATCATACTGTTCTGTCTTCTTTTCCATTTCAATTGTCCCTCCTGTGTAGATTTTGATTTCAATAAAATAGGCTGACTCTCGTCAGCACTATAAGCTCAGCCTATTTCACTTTTACATAAAGAATTTGGCTAATAATTTACTGCCTATAAATGCACCAACCAGCAGGAACAATCCAAAAATCCAGCCTGAAAGCGATAAAGAAGCTATAGCCGTAAATAATGCACCTATATTACATCCATTAGCCAGTCTAGCTCCGTACCCCATGAGCAACCCACCAAGTACAGCCGCCACTACCTGCTTTTTGGACTTAATTTTCTTAAGCTTGAACTCGGAAGCAAACAATGTCGCTGCTAATGCACCTAAGATAATCCCTACATTTCGAATGGACCCACCATCATTTAAAAATCCGGAAGATAATGTTTTTTGAGCTTTCTCCGTACTAAAGTAAGCCCAGTTATCTACATTTCCTCCTACCAGTCGATACGCCCAAGCTCCCCAGTCCGCGAAGGCGCTGGTTACTCCCCATCCTTTTGAGAAAACAGCCAGATGTGCTGTAGCGAACACAGCCAGAAGTACAGCTCCAGTTACATAAGTAAACGGTTCTTTGAGCAATTGCTTGTAAAAGCGGTTAGACGATATCTTCAACCAGAATTCGTTCACCGTTTCATTCACCGTCCTTTCCTACTCAGCGATCCTATTTTACCTTCTCAATAACAACTTCCCACTCGCCATCATCGACCTCTTCGATTTCCACATTATGTCCCTGTTTTCTCGCCCATTCTGGTACGTTTTTCATTGCGCAACTATGATCAATAGCAACAACTAAAACGTCTCCAACATTTAGTTCAGTCATCTTCTTTTCTGTTCTCATTAACGGTACCGGACAAGCTTCTCCCATGCAATCAAGTGTAAATTCAGCCATCTTAAAAACCACCTTTATATTTTTTTGAAATACCAATAGTGAAAATATTCACGTAATAACTTATACTAATCTGCGCTTCCCATCTTTTTCTCTTGCCATTTAACTGCAGCGATGTACAACAGAAGAATGATCAGGAACTGAACAACTAGTGCTCCAAGCCAACCAAAGACGTCTGGTAAAAATACTGTTGGTGCATCCTTTATAACGTTAGCTCTCCACCAACCCATATCATGTGATCCCCAAAGTGAACCAATGATAAAAAATACAAGCGACAGCATCTGCATTGTGAACCCTTCACCTACACGCATCAATGTACCCGAAGCGCAACCACCTGCAATAACCATGCCAATTCCAAATAATACAGCGCCAATTATCAAAGCAAAACTGATTTGACCCACATTGTCCATCCCAGGAATCGGTTTACCTTCCAGGAACGCTGGATACTTAATGGCTGTAAATCCGATCGTAGCGAGAGAAAATGCTATCAGTACAGCTCTTGTTACCGATGTGCTGCCTGTAATACATGGATCTCTAAGTGATGCAGTAAAGCAGAATCGTGATCTTTGCAAAATAACGCCAAACGAAATACCGAAAAGCAGGTAGACAACCATTTTATCGTGGGAATGGTCTAGGAAAAAACCAAACCCAATAATGAGAACTGTAACCAGCAACGCGATGGGCAACTGACTCTTTTTAGGTTTTCTAGGAGCTCTGGTTCGGGTTGATTTCGTTTCGGGACTTACGGTTTGCCCCATATTCTAACACCTCCATCGTTTTATGTAATTGACTATGTGAAAATAGTAACATACTTATTCGAGCTGTGGTTATCTGCTTTCTTTATGCTGTATAAGTGTTACTAATGGCACAGATGGAGCGTAATCAAGTATGCTATAGTGTGCACTAACAGCGGGCAACAGGAGGAATAAGTATGAATATGGAAACGCTTAAATTATTTTTAGATATTGCTTCGTTAAAAAGTATATCTAAAGCCGCTCAGAAATCTCATATCACCCAATCCGCACTTAGTCAGCAGTTGAAATCCTGGGAGAATACCCTGGGTTCTGAGCTTTTTGTGAGAAGTAATAAAGGGGCCAGCCTTACAGAAGCAGGGATTATAGCGGAGAAGTATGCGGAGCAAATCTGTAAATTATATGATGATATGGTCACAGAAATCAATCATTTACAGCCAACACAACATGAGCTGTCTATTTATGCGATTCCAGAAGTCTGTAATTATGCCCTGCCCTGTACCTTATATGAGGTAAAAAAACATTTTCCCAATTGCCATATCACTCTAAACGAAGGGGCATCGTCACTAGTAGAGGAACGTTTACTTCTTGAAGAAGGTGATGTTGGCTTTATTTCCGGGCCTTCCCCGAAATCTGAATTATGCTCCAATATGGTGTTTTCTGATCAAGTTATGTTAGTGGCAAGCAGTACGACTGTATGTCCTGATAAAATCACACTGAATGAGCTCCCTAAATATCCTTTAATCTGGTCCTCACAGCTTCATTGTGTGCAAAGGGCTTTGAACAACATATCTGCAGGGGAGCTTAAATTAAATATACTGTTTAATCTGGACTCCATTGAGGCGGTAAAGCTTGCTGCCATTAGAGGACATGGTGTCGCCTTTCTCCCTTATATGTCCATAAAAAAAGAGTTGTATAGTAAACAACTCAAGATCATTCATATTGATCAGTTCCAGGTAAATAACGATGTCTACATGGTAAAAAAACACAATCAGCGTTGTGACAATGATACGAAACAATTAATTCGTTATATAGAAAAGACATTGATTGATACATTATGTTGAACTTATAGCTCAATCGTAATCTCCCATACCCCATTAATGACTTCTTGAATGGAACATTTTAGATTTGAACCACGACAGTAATCCGTGATAGAAACTTTCGCGCAGCTATGATCAGTAACCAGCATCACTTTTTCGCCATTTTGAATGGCTTTTTGATGTTTTTTTAACATCATTACTGGTACTGGGCAGATTTCTCCCAGACAATCAATTTCAATCATGAGGTTACCTCCATTCCATAGATCATTAAAGTTCTAATAATGACCCAGCATTATTTTCTTCACAAAAGGAGTTGATGTAACGCTTCTAACTGGGTATCACTAAGACTCCGTACACTCCAAGCTGAGTATATTTTATCATTTCCCTAAATCTACCTCCCCCACAAACACCGCAGTTCCATCCATTCTATCAGAATCTAGTCGGTACACTTCTACATTTACTTTCCCGTCTCTACCGATTTCTTGTCCTTGTTCTACATCAAATTGGATTGAGTCCATGTGCGGATTAATATATTTTAAATAATAAGCCCCCATAACTCCCGATGCTGTACCTGTTACTGGATCTTCAACGGTTCCCGAAAAAGGCGATGAGAAATGTCTGGCGTGCATTAAAGCGTGCGGATCAAGCGTGTGGAGTGAAAATGGGTGTATCGATGCTCTTGGAAGCTGCGTTAAAATCTCCGGAAACAACTCGTTTATCGGTTTCATTTTATTAAAGCTATCTATACTCTTAATTGGAACTAATAGAGTCCATGCGCCAGTACAGCCATAAACAATCGGCATATCCTCATCAAATTCGTCAACTGTTAAGCCTAAAGCATGGGCAAGCTTAGCTCTATCACCGTCAAATTCAATAAACTCGGGATGATCTTGCTTCATTTTTATTAGTAAGTGATTATTGTTGTCCATACTGAATTGAATGGGGAGCACACCCACGTTTGTTTCGATCTTTACCGAGCTTGCCTCTCCAAGGATACCCTTTGTTTTTAAAGCAAATAAAGAAGCCATAGTTGCATGCCCACAAAGATTGATCTCATGGCCTGGCGTAAAATACTTAAACCTTAAATCAGCTACATCCGATGAGACTACAAAAACTGTTTCATTAAAACCGACCTTATGAGCTATCGATTGCATGTCACTTTCGCTCAAATGAGCCGCATCTAATACTACACCAGCTGGATTTCCTTTGTTCGGATAAGGAGAAAACGCATCATAATGAAGCACTTTGATGTTGTTCACTGGTACGTCTCCTTTATTAAAGATTTATGAAGGTTGGATGACTGAGTATAATAATTCAGCAGTGAATATCCTAACTCTTGGCGTTCACTATTTTTTATTTCATCATCATAGCAAGTTTCATTGATAGCCTAATGGGGAGTGCAGGATTACCCATCTGGTTTAGATCCCCCACAATGAATAAATTTTTAATAGGATAAAAAAAGGCAAACGAACCTGTTGAACCGGAGTGCCCTAGTAACTCACCTTTCCCCATGTAAAGCGTGGACAAGCCATCCAAAGGAATTCTCATATAGCCGCTGCTATAGTAAATAGGTCCCATCGATAATTGAAGTTTATTAGAAGCCGATAGCATCTTAAACAACTCATTTTTAAATAGCATCCCACCAAAGAAAGCTTTGATAAATATCATTAATTCACGAGCTGTGGTGATACATCCTCCACTCGCACGACAACTCCTAATAAATTTGGAACGGTTAATTGATTTATTTTGATAAAAGATATTCGGTACAAAATCGTTGTCACCTTCAGGGAGATATGTACTTACGAGTGACAGGGGATCAAATATGAACCGCTTATAGACTTCTGCTAATGTTGACTGCTCTACCTTCTCAATGATTTCACCTAGTAAATCAAAATTTATATCCGCATAATATGCTTTTCGTTTGGTACGAGGCATAAAATGAGGCTTCAATTTTTTAATTAATGCAATCTGTTCCTCGAAGGTAATATAATAATCCTCCTTAATCGCACGACGCTTGTCATTCTCTTTTCCTTCTTCAAATACATCTGGCAAGCCACTAACCTGAAACAATAAATCGGATATTGTCAGGTCAAACGAATAATCATTACCACCAAAGACATGAAGACCACTTAACACAGCGTTATCAAAATACTGTGTAACCTTGTCATCCAACGACAGTTTACCTCGCTCTTGTAGGGCCAAAATACAGGTGGTGGTAAACAGCTTGGTGATGCTGGCCATTAGCAAAGGTGAGTCTATATTCTTCTCCCCATATCCAATATTATAGGAGTAGTCGCCATCTGTATTCTCAATGTATAGGACGCCTTCGTGAATGTGACGTGAGCTTATCGTTTTTTTGAAGGCTTGTTCTATCTTTTGTGATGTATTAGTTGTCATAGATCATCCTTTCCTCCGCTTTATTATCCAAATTATTATTAATAAGACGATAATCGATGTCCCCAATAAGAAATACATCCAAATCGTTTTTTTAACCAATTCATCATTGGGATAATGGCCTTTGTTATAAGCTTTTACAAAGATACCCTCTTGGGTCTTAATAGCAATGAAATCTTTTGGATCGGTATTGATAATCGAATAGTAAGGCGTACCTTTAGGATAAATATTCGAGAAATTCCCCCTGTACGTTCCTTCCTCATCGGAATATTTAGTTACATGCCCTATCTTCTTATTGATTTCTTCCGAGGGGATGAGTTCATCGTCTGATATTTCGTAGATGTCACCTGAATAAACAACAAACGAACCGGCCCAATCCGCGGAGACTGCATGTAATGGTGATAAAGCAATTATGGCTAGAATTACAATAATGAATTTCTTCATCTCAACCTCCTAGCTTTGGGATTCGATTGATTTATAGATTGTTTTGAACTCTTTTCCATTATTTAATCCATCAATAAGCTCTACTAAACCTGACTTTCCAACGATTCCAAACCATCTATTAATTTCTGAATGGGCGATCTCATAATTTTCTTTTACATGTGAGGGTTCATAAAAGACATCTCTACTACTTAGCTCATTTATCTTGTCAAAACTTATAAACTTATCGCTGTTATATCTATAGTCAACTAAGGTAGCCAAACCTTCATCAAACCACACCGGAACCTCATCCTTATTCTTCAACCTCTTTCTTAACTCACTATGCATCAATTCATGGGCGATTACATCCGCGTTAAATCCGTCTGGACCAATAACAATGTAATTTCCCCAATAAGTATAATAAGTCTGGCCCGTTCGATTCTTCTGAGCATACTTCTCAAGAGCGTGTGGAGATTGAACAAAAAGAAGGGTTGGATTGTCTTGTAAATCTTCGAAGAACCCAGAAACTCTCTCCCTCGATTGTTCGAAATCGTTCAAAAGTATCGTTGTTGTGACCTCTGAAATATCTGGTTCTACATAAATATGCTCACCTTGCTTCTCCATACTAGAAAAGTCTACCATCATTGCATTAACAGGTTGAGGATTTATCATATAGACTACAATCAGCATCAGAAGTAAAAATGAAAGAAATGCGGAGATGATTATGAGTTTCTTTCTTCTTTTGATCATAGGGATTAACTCCTTACGGTTTAGATACAAAGAGATTTCCGATAAATATATTTATGATCCTCATCCATATCCGATGATTTCATATATCCCACACTGCGCCAAAACCTTTCATTTGCATCATTAGTCGGGGTTAACTCGATATACTTTGCACCGTCTGCATAAACATGTTTTTCGACCATTGAATAGGTAAATTCACCATACCCTAAATTCCGATACATAGGTTCAATATAATACTCCATTAAAAAACACTTTCCACCCTCATTAAAATAAGTAACATACATTAAAAATCCAAGCATAGTACCGTCCTTATGTATAAGAAACAAATTTAAAGGATTTATTTCTCTTGTTCTTAGCTCTTCAATGATCTCTCTATACTCGTCTGAATAAAAGTAACCCAGGTCAAAATCATCGCCCATAGATACATGGAGAGATAATTCATTTATGTAACTATTAAAGAGTCCCCAAAATATATCCACATCCGATTGATTTTTTGCTACAAAAATCTCTAAATGAGTCGTATTCATTTCAACCTCCTTAATCATAGTTTTTAATGAAAATCTTAAACGAGCTCTCAATTGCGTCAAAATCAGTCGAGCCAATAATTTGATCCATAACCTTGCCATCAGAGTTTATAAAAAACAACGCAGGAAAAGCTTGTTCACCAAATTGTTTATGGAGATCACCTGTTTCATCTAGGAGAACGGGATACTTAATGTTGTAATTCGCCACGTATTGTTCTACATCAGAAAGATCATCTTGATAAAGCAAATTGATTCCGTATATGTTCACTCTATTTTTATATTTCTCATACAATGAGACAATCTTAGGAGCATCGTCATTACAATATGGACACCATGAGGTGAAAAATACGAATACAGTGGGTTTCTTCGAGAAGTCCACTTGTATTTTGTTTCCATTCGCCAACTCTTTTAGTTCAATGTTCTCAGGACTTTTAATGGGTTTTGCAGAGTTGTTTACCACGACAAATATAATCGAGCTTAATGCAATCAAAAATATAAATGTACTTACAATAATAGATATTTTCTTCAAAAATAATCCGTCCTTTTATACTTCCTTAGTTACATTAAGCTTTTTCCATTTGCGAATCTTAGAACGAAAAGTCTTAAACGGTGCTACTGAATTAATATGAATCCATTTGACCATAGGCCATCTTGGATTGTTTCCTGTCCATTTCCGCACGCCTTGCGTAAAAAGTTCTTCATCACTTAAAGAATCAATCCAGTTCTGCCACTGATGTTCTGTCTCTTGAAATAAAGATCTTAACTCGTCTAATGAGTAGGCAGCATATGTATGATAAAACGATTGATATAATCCGCCAAGTTGATTCCATTTATAATCCGGTGAAGGTGTAATAACGGTTAACCCTGCTTTTTCATCCTTATCCCATTTCATAACAAGATTCAACCAGCCCAATTGATAAGCAATGATTTCTGCTGGGGTTCGATCAACCCCTTCCATACGATTGTCTCTTTGGGAGTTCTCAATGCCGTCAAATTCTTGATCAAGAGACTGATAGGCAATATGAATCGCATCTTTCAATTCTTCTTTTGATAGATAATCAGTTGACATCATACCCCTCCTTTAAATCACTTTATTAAATTACTTTACAAATGTATTATGTACTCGCTCTGATTTCAATAAATATGCAGTCCAAATTGCACAAGTAAACGCTGACCTAATGATCCTTTTGAGTGAATCTCCATTTCCAAGTTCTCTGGCAAGAGGAATTTGATAAAGAAGTACAACATCAATGATTCCTACTACAGGGATTGCAATATAGAAAATAATCAATAACCGTGGTAAAAATGCTTTTTTTCTGTAGAAATTAATTAGAATATATACACTAAACGCTAATATAGCTATATTGAAAGTGGTTTCAAAAACAATTATAAATCCCCACAAGGGATGATAGAAATCCGAACCTTTAGAAGTAAAAGCAGTCCAGATATCGGCATCAAATGCTGTAAAAGAATCCTGAAAAAGCTGCATCAACTGAATGATAATCGTCCCATAAAGACCGATTTGTACAAGAATCAACCATCCCCCAAGTCCTGATATCCCTAATGGTTTATAATCATTTTTCTTTTCGTTTAAATTAGTTTCCACGTCAACTCTCCCTGTTTATCATCTATCACTGCTATTTATCCATAATATCCCTAAACAATTGTTCTTTTTCTTCATCTAGATCCTGATAAATCCCTAAATAATCAAAGATTTCAAATGAAAAATCAACAAAAGCACGGCCTTTAGCAGTAATGATATGTTCATCTCTAACTACTCTCTTATCAACATAATTGTCTCTTGGAAATGGATCCTCTACATTAAGTTTACTGATTCTTTCTACTGAACACGAAGTAGTGAATTTACAATGGTCTAAAATGCCCGCTCGTCCTAAATACTGTGGTCCATGACATATGGCTGCCAGCATCTTCTCTTCTCGATCAAGATGGTTTATCAGATCAGTTAAATCCTGTTTTTGATTTACAATCGGACCTCCGGGAATAATTAGCCCTTCAATATCATTAAGCTTAACTGCTTCTTTGAGGACCAAATCAGGTTGATAAGTCAGACCAGATTCGCTAACTACAGATTCATAACTGTATCCTACGGATAACACTTCTTTTTTTCCAACATTTCTAATCTTATGTAGTGCCAAGGTAATCTCAAAATCCGCAAAATCATCAGATATGAAGCAAAGAATTTTGCCCATCGCACACTCCACCTTTTTTACAAAGTGATTTTATCGCCCACAACAATAAACTTACTGTTACTGCCATGCCCAATCTCAGCTGTCTTTATGATAGGAATGGAGGTGGAATGGCTAATTTCCTTCACATACGCTTCTACTATCGGAAATTCATTAAAGTTCTCTAGTTCTGAAAATGACCCTAGAATCAATCCAGCACAAGCATCAAAATATTTCAATTGCTGGAGCTGAGCAAAAAAGGAGACTATTTTGTTAGCTCTGCCACTTAAACTCTCCAACAATAAAATTTTGTCCGAAGGATCCGGAAAATAGCTTGTCCCTGCCAGCTTCAAAAAGCAGCGAATATTCCCCCCGATTACTATCCCGCTCATCTGGTTACCACGAACCCAATGATACCGGAAATCGTAAAGATCGTTTTGCCCCTCGAAGAATGTTCGATAAAAAGCCCTCTGCTGCTCTGCCCCATCAGAAGACACTAAATTCATCAACTGATAATGATAGGATTTCGAATTATTTTGCGTAAATAAAGCGTTCAAAATAACTGACAAATCACTCATTCCAAAAAAGGGTTTGGGGTTCATACGGATACTTTCGTAGTCTATGTACTCTAAGATTTGGTTGGCAGAATCCCCACCTGAAATATCGAATATCGCGCTAATTTCAGTATTTTTAAATAGTTGATTCAGCTCCGCTGCCCTTTCCTTTGGATTTCCACTGGAATAACCATCTTTTCTAAACAAAGTATTAGCCACCACTACATGGAGTCCAAATGAATGCAAAACTTTTTTTAATTCCTCTACTTTAGGTAAGTTCTCTACTCTCACACCATCTGAACAAGCAATCAGTCCTACTTTATTCCCGTGTGTGAATTTTAAGGATGTGTTCATTTTAATAATCCTTTCGATGCTACTTTTTAGTTTAATCACCGCAAATTTACGATCATATTTACACCATACCATATTTAGGGAGTTGAATCATTTTCTTCTTGAAATTATGAAACCACAACATGGTAATATAAGTATAATAATGCAAGATCAAATACATTGGGGGTGTACTAATGCGTAAATCACCGTTGATATTGAGTATGATATTATTATCCCTGGCGTTAATTATGGGATGTAGTTCAGAAGTAGATGATGCTACTAAAGCCGCAGAGAAATATAAAAATGTAGAATATACCGTCAAGGCTTCTGAGGATTTAATGTCTGATGAATCCATTCTTGCGCGAAATGAAGAGATGAAACCGTATTTTACAGAATACTTTTCCGAAAAGGCTATAGCGAACCGAATTACAACTATCCCATTTAAAATCGCTGATACACAAAAGCTTTCTTTAAAACCGGAAAACCTAAAATTCAACCTTTCCGAACAAAAAAAGGATATTGTCGAGTTAAAATATACGGTGGATCTTGTTTTATTGGATAAGGATGACAAAGAAAGTAAACGTGTGCCTTTGGAAGGTATATTGACTCTCTTTGATGTGGACGGTAAATGGTTAGTGCAAGGGGATCGATTTGATACTATAGCATTAATGAACTTGATTGATGGGTGAATTTGAATATCCTTCTTATCACAAAAAGCAGACTGCTCTAATGAGCAACCTGCTTTTTTGAATTACATTATTTTTTTACTCATCCTATAATTGACCAACAGAACACCTTTTCGTTCTACACTTTGTTTCGCAATAAGTTGGTATCCCCGTCGTTCAAAAAAAGGTTTTGCAGTGATGCTTGCTTCGGCATCCATTTCATAAAGACCCAGTTCTTTCGCTTTCAATTCAAGCTTACTCACCAATGCAGAGGCTATACCTAGTCCTTGGTAATCTTTGTGAACATATAATCGATCCAAATGTCCCTCTGCTGTCATATCAGAAAGGCCCACAATAATATTATCAATTTCGGCTACATAAGTGATATTTTGACGCAAAGAAGCTCTCCAAGTATTATGCTTAAGTACCTCTTCCTCTTTAGGTGCCCAAGCATCTAGCTGTTCCTGTGAATAGTCTTGTTTGTTTACGGAATGAACTGTTTCGTAGAACAATGAGACAATTTGACTAATATCCGATTCTCGGTAAGCTCTAATATCCATTTTGATCTCCTTGCTGGCGATTGTAGTAACAGAAGTCAATCTCAGAACTCCACTAGATCGATTTTCCGGCCAGATTCAGCACTTTCCAGCGCTCCGAACACCATTGCCATACTATACCGATTATCTCTACAATTCGTCTCTGCAGGACGTTGCTCTGCCAATGACAAGAACATCTCATCCAAACACCCGTGATGGAATGTTTTATTCATCTCAACATTATCTCCATTTATACGCTTTACGTCACGAATGAACTTATCGCTCTGATCTCCTGCAGTAACTACCTCAGCATATGGCAGCTCATGACCATCCCAGATTGCTGTTCCTTTCTCCCCGTTAACCCGCCAAGAAGCTTCCCATGACGTGGATGCACCTTCTGCACACCAAGATCCCTGATAGGTAAATATTGAACCGTCGGACATCTCGAAAATGCACACTGCCGAAGCATTCCCCTCATACCATGAACCGGGAGGATTAAACTCCTGACAGTATACGGACACAGGGTTCGCGCCACTAATAAACCGGGCCTGGTCGAAGGTATGAATCGCCATATCCAGCAGCAACGGACTTTTCATCACATCACGGAACCCCCCGAAATGAGCCCCAAGGAAAAAGCTTGCACCGATAAATCCTGTTCTTCCGATGGTTCCTGATTCTATGATTTTTCTTAAAGAACGAATACGAGGATCATAACGGCGGTTCTGCATCACAGCATGAGCGTTTCCAGTCCGTTCCGAGATCTCAACAATCTTATTACATTCCTCCATAGTCTCAGCTAAAGGTTTCTCACTAAACACATTACATCCAAGTTCCAATGCAGTGCTAGAAATATTGAAATGACTTCCTGGAACAGTAACGTCAAAGATGAGATTTGCTGCGGTCTCCTGTATCGCCTGCTTAATATCCGTAAACGTCAGACATGAAATCCCATGCTTCACGGCCATCGCCTCAGCTGACTCCAACCTTATATCTACTAGAGCAACGATCTTAGTATCTGGACGCAATAAAGCGTATTCAATCCATGCATTAGCCATTCCTCCGCAACCTGCAACTACTACCCGATACTGTGCTGTCATATTTCTCCCCCTGACTTATTAAAGCGGATTAGGCACAAAGCTGCCTCCGCGGCATTGTTTTAAATGATTCAAGGCATGTACTTGACCCATCATTTCCAGTTCATCCCGATAGACAGGATCATGCCAACCTTCAATATCAATGGTGCCTTTATAACCAGCCTGACGCAAAATGGAGATCACATCCGTCCAGTTCGTATCACCAAAACCCGGAGTACGGTGCCATACATAAGGTTTCGGGCCGTGGATTCCATATTCTTTTACAATATCCCAAGCGATGGTGGCATCCTTACCGTGTACATGGAAAATCTTATCTGTCCATTTGCGCAGCTGTGGGATCGGGTCAATCAACTGCACCATCTGATGGCAAGGCTCCCATTCGAGTCCCATATTGTCAGCAGGGACAGCGTTAAACATCTTTTCCCAGGCTATTGGATGATGAGCGATATTCCAGTCCCCAGAAGTCCAATTGCCATCCATGGAACAATTCTCAAAAGCAATTCTTACTCCGCGATCTGCTGCTCTTTTTGTCAGCTCACCAAATACCTCGGCAAACTTCGGAATCGATTCATCAATGGACACTCCTGGTAGTCGTCCCGTGAATCCTGATACCATATCAGTACCAAATACATGAGCATGATCAATAAGCCGTTCCCAGCTCGCTAATGCATCGGAATTGTCACCCGTATTCGTCAAAGGATTGCCAAAGATGCCAACCGATGAAATCACAAAATCATGTTTTGCCGCAAGTTCTTGCACACGCTTACCAGTTTCCACAAGATCTGTTTCACCTGTAGTCTGCCAGAAGGTTAAGCTAAAAGATTCGAAGCCATGACCTACGATTTGCGGAATCACTCTAACAGCATCTCCGCCTCCAACTAATGTGCCTATACGCATTGTATCCTTCATCTTGTGTACCACTCCAATATTGGTTTATAGTAAGTTCTATAACCCGAGTATATACTGCATTTGAGCTTAAAACTCTTATTATATTGTGTTTATATAGTCGTATATTGTGGGAGTTGAATAAATATTGAGCTATCCTAATGATCTTAAAGAATACCCTCAATTAGAAGGAAACACCTATCCGTTTCGATTGTTTTTTAATGAATGCAGACATGCGAAAATCGGCCAGAACATCCTTTTTCTACACTGGCATGAGCATTTCGAAATCATTATCATGCAAGCAGGCAGCGCCATTTTCCACATCGACAGCAAGCCCTACGAACTGCATCCCGGAGAGGTTTTGTTTGTTCCTTCTGGAGGTTTGCATGTTGGATATAGTCTGCGGGATGATCATGTCCGATTTATATCCGTCGTATTTCATAGTTCTTTATTTAAAGATTGGAAGCAAGATCCTCAACATGAACAATTCGTAGCTCCCTATTTGGAGAATCGATATCAGCTACCAGTTAAACCAGCAGCACTAGTTCCAACCTGTTCTACTTATTACTCTCTTCTGAACTCTATCGTGGATGAAGTGCATCAGAAAGGTCCTGCATTTCAGCTGATCATCAAAAATCAACTCCATCTGCTTTTTGTATTGCTCTCCCGTACCTTTTTGCCTGAACAGGTTTCTGGCAGAACAAATGAACGTCAATCCTTCAATCGTGAGCGTTTTAAGCCACTGCTGGAGTACATGGAGAACCATTTTGATGAGAAAATGACCATTGAAAGCGCCGCGAGATCCGTTAATCTAAATCCATACCATTTCTGCAAAACCTTTAAGAAGCTCACCGGCCGAACCTTCATCGATTATGTTAATCTTTGCCGCGTAAATGAAGCAGAACGACTGTTGCTGGAGACAGATTTTACTGTAACGGAGATTGCTGGACGAGTGGGCTGCGACAATCCTAATTATTTTACCAAGCTGTTTAAGCAATATAAAGGAACTACACCATCCGGTATTAGAAAATAATTCACACTGGAAAATAGGAGATTATAAAATGAATTTAAAAGAAACGTTGATATGCATAAAAGAAAATGATTACCAAGCACCTCCCGATACCTTCCAGTTGGTACAAGAAATGATAAATAACATTGGTTCTTTAGATGCCCAACTACGGGATGAGCTAATTTATACAACCTTATCACATTGGATCCCAGGTAATTCTCTAACTACAAATGAACTGGAACAACTTATACCCGTTATCTTGGATAAAAACCATTTGCATTTTAAGCTTGGCGAAACCAATACAGACTCTGTCTTCACTAGATCTTTCTCTATGCTAGTCATCCCACTCCTCTTCATGAGGCATAAAGAATCACCATTTCTCTCAAGAGAGCAAATTCATCAGATAAAGGAGAAGGTATTTTGCAGTGTGCAAAATGAGCGCGATTACCGGGGGTATGACGAAGAAAAAGGCTGGGCTCATGCCCTAGCCCATGCAGCAGATACTTTAGATGAATTGACTCAATGTTCCGAACTGGATAAAAATGACCTTATAACTATCCTCGATTTGGTTTACGAAAAGATGACCATAACAGATCGAATATACTCCGATGGGGAAGATGAGCGAATGGTAAGATCCTTAATGAGTGTTTTAGATAGAAAAATGCTTAGTCAGACTTATGTAGAGCAATGGATTCGAAGTTTTGGTGATGTGGAGAAAACTCCAGAATTTCTTCCTGCCTTTAAACAAAAAAATAATATAAAGAATTTTTTGAAAAGTTTATATTTTCGAGTTAAGTATTACAAAGTAGATGCCAATCTCTGTCCAACAATCGAGCATACATTATACAAAGTAGAAAAAGTATACTATTCCTAATTAAGAAAAAGTGAGGGTTAGAGCACCCTCACTTTCCATCTACTGCAAATGCGTGGAGAACTTGCTACCTGTTGACGGGTCTATTAGATTATTCAGTAACTGCTAGCTCCATTCTCCGCACACTCGCAAGCGCGGGAAAAGATTCCAGCACCATCCCTGTATTCCATAACTTAACCAGCTGTCCAACCTGCAAATCCTTAAAGCTGATGGTCTCTCCAGCTTCATTAAACATTTCAGATTTCGCATTGAAAGTGAACCAGTAAGATGGATCTTCGTTACCAGGTTCAAGGATTAGAATCCGCTTCGCCTGTTTAGTGTCGATATCAACGATTGTACCTACTACATGCGGATCACCAATTTCTGAAATATCATAGGTCAACATCTTTGGATCGATCCACTTCTCAATTTCAAGCTTAGCTGCTTCCGCATCATCAGACGGAATGGTAATAGTTACTTTATTACCAATCGTATCTACACCAGAGCCGTAGAGATTCAGTTTCTGGTATAGTTCTTGTTCATGCAACAATTCTTGAGCAGCTAATAACTCTTGCATCGTATATTTCACATCATGAAGCTCATAAGTACCAGCAGTGAAAGTCTGAGCAAGGCTTTGCTCAATCTCCGAGTTCAAACCTACAATATTAATATGAACCTTGTTATCTTGCAGATAAATATCTCCGTTAGGAATCTTCTGAGCTGATAAGAAAGTCTTAACCGCGCCTGGATCATCCATTGCGGGGTTCGTAGAAGCTAAAATTTGTGGTTCTGAACTAATCACAGGAGTTGGAACCGGCTCCTTATTCGCTTGTTGAGCCTCTGAACAGCCACTGATTAACAAAATAACAACGGGAATCCATATCCAACCAATAATTATCTTACGCATCCTATTAACACCTCCACTCTTCATCTTCTCAAACGAAGACCGGAAGTGATAGGTTGCAGATTCAGGAAGAATTCTCTAATCCAAAGTGTAAGGAGCAAGACCGATTGGAAGTGCCGCAGGACGAGTGCAGGTGCTTTCCATTTCGTAGAATGAATGAGCATCAGAAGAATCATGGAAAGCCCACATTGCTTCTAATACGTGATAAGCCAGTTCTCCACTGGCACGATGCCCTCTACCCGTCCGAATGGCGTAAGCCATATCTGCTGGTCCAATCCCGCGGGTATTCTGATCATACCCTGACAACAACGGCTGTTCCGTCCACTCATTCTCACCCATAAGCCGGAGTTTCACGGGACCCCCAAAGTTATTCGGGTCTGGAACTTGAATCGTTCCTAGCGTTCCGTAGATTTCTATATGCGGCAGGTTGCTCCCGCCAAAGATATCAAAGCTTGTAATCAACGTTGCAATGGCACCATTTTCAAATCGTAAGGTTCCGGCTACGTGAGTTGGAATTTGGACAGGAATTATATTCCCAAATTTCTTCTCACTTGTAATCGTACGTTCTTCCAGCGCTTTCCCAGTCATTCCACTAACCGTATGAATAGGACCCAGCAGCTGCACCAAAGCCGTCAAATAGTAAGGACCCATATCGAACATTGGACCTCCACCAGCGGCATAATAAAATTCCGGATCTGGATGCCAATGCTCATGTCCACGGCCCATCATAAACGAAGTAGCTGCAACGGGTGCGCCAATTACTCCTTCATCTATCAGCTTCAATACCGTTTGAATTCCCGCTCCGAAGAACGTCTCCGGTGCACTGCCCACAAGTACTCCCTTTTCCCGCGCCGCAGTCAGAACTTTGCGTCCTTCTTCTCTCGTCACAGCTAGAGGTTTCTCAACGTATACATGTTTACCCGCTTCAATAGCTTTCAGGCATACTTCCGCATGAACAGCTGGTATCGTTAAGTTGATTACGATTTCTATCTCTGGATCGTTCAGTAATTGTTCTGTGGTATAGACGTTTGGAATATTGTATTTATCCGCTTGTTCTTGTGCTCTCACCAAATCCAAATCCGCACATGCAACTAGATCAAGGATCTCGAACTTTTTACAGTTCTCCATATAGATACTACTGATTTTACCGCATCCGATAATACCAACTTTAACTTTATCCATTCGCTGATCGCTCCCAGAATTTATTGACTGTCTGCCATTCCACTATAGCTATTCCTAACCCCCGAAACATTGGATAATGCTTGCGCTTTACCTTCAGCTGCCCATATTAATCCTCTGCGCATCATTTCACGCACTTGCGGCTGATCTACAATGTCCGCATGATGCCCCAGTGAATTATAATAAACTCTGCCCAAGCCCCAACGTTTTGTCCAAGCTACTGGCATATCAACAGCCTTATTATACGAATGAGGCCCTTCAACTACTGGAAAACGAGTCGTAGCAAGAACTTCAACAGCTGGATCTACATGCAGATAATATTGCTCTGAGCAAACGCTGAAATCTTCTAATCCTTCTACCAGAGGAGTTGAGCTTTGACAAATCTCTACGGTATAGTTAACGCCGTCATTACCAGGATGAGCTACCCATTGTCCACCCGTCATAAACTGCCAATCTACATTATTACGAAAAGAATCACACATCCCGCCATGGCAACCGGCAAGACCTGTTCCATGCTGTACAGCTGCTGAGACATTATTCACAAGTTCCTGCTCGATTGTGCCCATTGTCCATACCGGCACGATCAAATCTAGTCCAAGAAGCTTATCTGCATCAGCAAAAGCCTCCAGAGTATTTGATACTTCAACTTCAAACTGTTCCTCTTGCAACATTTTAGCGATTATATCAGCTACCTGCTCAGGCTCATGACCATCCCAACCGCCCCAAACAATCAATGCTTTTCTCATTTTCAGCACTCCTTCTAAGGTTAGATTACATTTCGGATAAATCGACCCAACGGCGTTCATCAATAGAACGTTCTACAGCCTCTAACACCGCTTGGCATTTCACTCCATCATTGAAATTTGGTTCTGGCTGACGACCTTCTTCAATTGCGTTAGAAAGCTCCAGCATTTCGTGAATAAACGTATGTTCAAAACCAATCGTATGACCAGGCGGCCACCAAGCCTCTGCATACTCATGAGCAGGATCGGTCGCCAACACACGACGAAAACCTTGTACATCCTCGGCATCCGAGGTCAAATAAACTTCTAATTCATTCATACGTTCGAAGTCGAATTTCACACTACCAAGACTCCCATTGATCTCAAAAGAATTGGTAGAGCGATGACCCGCTGCGAATCTTGTAGCTTCAAAGTTGCCCAGAGCACCATTATCAAAACGGGCTAAAAACAAGGTGGCATCGTCAACGGTAACCTTACCCTTGGGTGCATCTTTATCTCCTTTAGCGCTTAAACCAGTCATTTCAGCGGCAAGCGGACGCTCTTTTATGAAGGTCTCGCTCATGCCGATTACTTCCTTCATATCGCCTACTAAGAAATGAGCCAAATCTATAAGATGCGCCCCCAAATCTCCATGCGAACCTGAACCGGCGATATCCTTCTGCAGTCTCCATACTAAAGGGAAATCCGGATCTATTATCCAATCTTGTAGAAACCAAGCCCGAAAATGATAAATCTTTCCCAGACGCCCACTCTCTATGAGCTTCTTAGCCAGTCGAACTGCCGGAGAAAAGCGATAATTAAAACCAACCATATGTGTAACTCCCGCGTCTTCAGCAGCTTGCAGCATTTCACGGGAATCTGCCAAGGTCAGCGCAAGTGGTTTTTCACAAAAAATATGTTTACCTGCTTTGGCTGCTGCCAAAGCTATCTCCTTGTGCGCGTTGCTGGGAGCATTAATATCTATAAGATCAATATCCTCTCGAGCGATCAGATCCTTCCAATCCGTAACACAATCCGCCCAGCCTAACTGCGATGCAGCTTCTTCAAGCGCTTCACTATTACGTCCACAGATTACAGACATTTCCGGTTTAAGCGCCTTCGGGAAAAACATAGGCAAACTGCGATAAGCATTACTGTGGGCTTTACCCATAAATTTATAACCGATCATTCCAATGCGAAGCTGTTTCATCTTATTCCTCCTAAGTGTTGATAGATTTAGATGAAGCTCGTATAACTAGTTCTGTCGGTAATTTGATCTGTACGGCTGGTGCGGGTATATCTGCCAGATTGTTTCCCAGCAATTCAATGATTTGGGCTGCGGCAAGTTCACCTAGTTCGTAAAAGGGAACCCGCACACTGCTTAATGCAGGTGTGGTAAGCTCCGCAGCTTCCGAATCATCATAACCCACAATAGCTGGCAGGCGATCCCTTGGTATTCCTAGCTCCTGCAGCCCTTGCTGCAAACCAATGGCCATCCGATCATTGGCGACCATAATCGCATCAATCTCATCCAGCAGAGGCAACATTTCTTTGGCAGCTATAATCCCGCTTTTCCGGCTGAAGTTACCTTCGAACAAAAGTGAAGAATCTACAGAAAGATTCACCTCTGCCAAAGCGCGGGCATACCCCGTTAGACGATCTCGGCTGTTGGAATAAGATTCAGGCCCATTTAGAAAAGCAATCCTCGTAAAACCTTGTTCCAGTAAGTGTTTAGCCGCTTGCCAGCTTCCTTCGACATGATCGGCATCCACCTCGTGAAAAGCTTCCCCTGCAAAATGCTGATTAATCAGACAAAAAGGATGGTTTTCTTCCTTCAAACGGCGGAGTGAGGCTAGCTCACCTGGCTCTTCTTTAGCGCCAAGCACAATGCAAGCATCGATCTTCCGCATCTTAAACAACCCGCTATAATCCATTGGCTCTTCGGCATTTCGAAACAGCATTAACAGATCATAACCCTCTTCTCGCGCCTTGCTCCCTATTCCACTTAATATTTCTGAAAAATAATAAGTGGAGAACAAGCGGGCTTTAGGCAAATAAGGCATCACTACACCCAAGTTCCCGCTCCGTCTACGTGCAAAGCTCTGTGCGAGTGAACTAGGGGTATAGCCTAGCTTCAGTGCAGCTGCCAACACACGTTCCTTCGTTTCTTCCTTAATCGGACCAACGTTATTTAACACGCGAGATACTGTGGCTTCTGAGACACCTGCAAGCTCGGCAACCTCTTTACGGCTGGCGATATAAATTCCTCCTTCTCATAGGTTATGAACAGTGACATTTAGCCTCGTTCAATATACTATTCGAAAACGCATTCATTTAATGTACGCGCGTACATTTTCTCATGAACAAGGCTCTTCGTCAACCCTAAGATTGGATAAATTCAAAAGACGTTCATATACACTAAGAAGAAGAACGTCTTTCTATTTCTTTTCAACTATCCGCGAGGTACTAGCAATAGGACACCAAGTAAAATGATAATCAGAAATAAGTAACTCTCAAATTTCTTAGCAGGAATACGTTTATTCACATATACACCAAGCACTGTAGCTAAGATAATTGCTGGAATAGAATATCCATAAAGAACAAGAGCATCCGCAGTCCACAATCCCCCGATAGCATGACCAGTTACAACAAGTACACCAGAAATAAGAAAATGAGCTTGCAACGTACCCCGAAAGCGATCAGGATTCCACTGTCGTAAAGTACCATAGATCACGACCGGGACACCATTAAAGTTATAAGCACCGCCAAGTACACCCGAAGCGAATCCGAAGGGATACACCCAGCCTTTTGCCTTAAGCAAGGGATGATCGATCGTCTTAACTATTCTCTTCTTAATCACTGAATAAACTCCATAAACAATCAAAAATATACCAAGTCCAGTCATCATTACACTTGCAGGTGCTAAATAAAGCATGACTAGTCCTACAGGAATTCCTATCACTGTTGAGAGTGCTAATCGAATCAGAATAGGTCGTTCTATATGCCGCCACCCACTCACAACTGTAAGTGAGGCAACCGTGAGGCCTGCCAATCCAATCAAAGAAACTGAGGTATGTATAGGAATCGGGAGCAGTGCAAGCAGTGGCATGCTCACAATCGCTTCACCAAAACCAAACATGGTTCTCATCAAGGCACCTATAAATACTGCTAATACGACTAGTGTAATAATTGTAACGCAATCGTTTATCCCCCTCCTAATCTCATCCATCCGTAATTGTGTATAAAATCATCACATAGACAGATCATCTGGAATACATTTCTTTTTCCCACTCTTCTAATTATAACATATCATTCGCTAAAAAACAGATATCGTTAGAGAACAAACGCGCATTTTAACATCCATAGAATCCATCACATTGCCGTTATAACTACACAATAATGGATATATACATATATTTAATGAAAAACCTTTAAAATCGATTACAGAGGCCAGTGTGTATTTCCCTTTTTCTAAAAAACAACTAAGTATCTAAAAAAAAACTGATTCCCCTAACGTTGATGAGGTATCAGTTTCTTATTTTTTGACGTATTTATTTAGGCGTTATCTTTCAGCCACACTTGCACATGCTTTAGAAATTTTTTGGTGACGGGAGAAGCGTATTTCATAGAGTGGACAGCAATTCCTAACGATCTGAAACTTCGTTCCTCTAATTCTAACATGGCTACATTATAATTTTGCCGGGTTAAGACAAGCTCTGGCAAAATACTAATCCCAAGCCCCTTCTCCACCATAGACATAATGGCATAGTCATCACCTGCTGAGAATTTAACATTAGGTTTAATACCCGCCTTATCCAGCACACGTCTAACATCATAATCCGAACCTGCTTTCGGGATAATGAAATCCTCTTTAGCAATTTGCGATAAGGAAAGAAAGGGCTCCGTGCTTAGCGGATTCTCTTTAGATACAATCCCTAACATCCGGTCTTTTTTTAAAGGAATTACGTCAAACTTCTCACGTGTAGGCAGTGAAATAAAACCGCAGTCTACGACTCCAGCCTCTATCCATTGCTCAACCTCCAAATAACCGCCTTCCATCAGCTTGATTTCTATATAAGGGTATTCACTGCGAAATTGCTTAATCATCCCTGGCAGCCAATGCACAGACACACTGGTGAACGTACCGATGGTAATCGTGCCAATCTCTAGCCCGTGGATGTCCGCTACCTCCTGCTTCAATTTCTCGTTCCACTTCAAGATTTCACGGATAGGCTGCAGAACTTGTTCTCCGTTTACCGTCAATTTCACACCGGATCTATTTCTAATTAATAACGCGAACCCAAACTCCATCTCCAAGCTGCTAATGGTGTGACTAATTCCGGATTGCGTAAAACCCAGTACATCTGCTGCTTTTGTTAAGCTGCCTAGCTCCACAACTTTCAGAAAAATCTCATATTTATTAATGCTCAACCTCTGTTCCCACCCTTATAAATTGCATAAGTTTTACTCATGTATTCTATGATAAACATTCAGTTACCTTATGTATAGAGCCGTATTATACTATATTGAGTTGAAATTGAAGAAGGATGGATGAAGAGATGAAACCGCTCAAAGCTGAGCTGCTGCTGTTAGTTGTAACATTATTTTGGGGCTCCTCCTACATATTTATGAAAATGGGGTTAGGTACGTTAGGCGAATTCAATCTGATTGCACTGCGCTTCGGACTTGCTTTTATATTAGCCGTTATGATATTCCACAAACGATTAAGACGAGTAGACATCAAAACATTAAAATATGGCGCCCTACTCGGATTCCTCCTGCTCGGCGTATTCACATGTATAACCTTCGGACTTCAAACAACCACCACCTCAAACGCAGGATTCCTAGTTGCGTTGACGGTTATTTTTGTACCGATCTTGGATCGAGTTATTTTCAAAAAAAGAGTTGCACCTCCACAAGTGTTCGGCTCCATCCTCGCCATAGCCGGGATTGGACTCCTTACCTTAAATGCAACCTTAACTATTCAGCCGGGTGATTTCCTGTGTATCCTTTCGGCAGTGTTCTACGCGGTACAGATCTTATTTACAGGCAAGGCGGTAAAAGAATGTGATTCCCTGAATATCGGAATCTTGCAGTTAGGATTTGCCGGAGGGTTGGCCTTAGTGTTGTCCGCACTCTTCGAGACACCTGCGCTACCGTCTACTTTGCCAGGTTGGACTGCAATTCTTGCGCTTGGTATCTTATGCAGTGCCTGTGGCTTCATCCTGCAACCTATTGCTCAAAAATATACATCACCGACCCGCACCGGACTAATCTTCTCCCTTGAGCCGGTCTTCGCTGCGATGTTTGGTTATTGGTTCGCTGCTGAGAAGTTATCGATGCAGGGTTATGCTGGCGCAGCGCTTGTTCTGCTCGGAATCGTGGCTTCTGAATTGCTTGGTAAAGCAACACTCCCCGCATCGTGGGCTCAGAAGAAACCAGAGCATTTATAACAATAAAGGCGTCGTTCAACTATACAAGCTGAACGACGCCTTTTCTATGTTTATTGGTTCAATTAATGCCCCATCATCATCGCCGCATCTGCCTTCTGTCCCTCTCCAGAGGAAGGATCGCCAGCGGAAAGCTTAGGCTTGCGCAAAATAATACTCATTAATATACCTACCACACCTATGCAGCCAGACAGGAAGAACACATCATCAAAACCACTAACTGCGGCTGTCAAAGGATTACTTCCCGCTTTCAGTGCTCCCATATGAACAGCGATCTGACTAGTCAGGTAACCTGTCATTCCAGCTATAGCAAATGAAACAACGACTTGTTGAGCAGCAGCAGTAAGTGAAGTTACACTTCCCACCCATTCACGTGGAGCAGCATTCAAGACATGAGTATTCAAAGGCATCATCGTTAGACCCATACCAAAACCTAAGAAACCCAGGTATGTCATAATTAACGATAAATTTGTTGTAACACTAATTCCGGATAACAGGAACAAGGTGACCGTAATGATACTAAGTCCAACAAACGCCAGCGGACGAGCCCCGATCTTATCAAACAACCTGCCGCCAATCGGCATTCCGATTGCTGAAGCTAAAGCCTGCGGAAGTAGAATCAGGCCGGTCTCCAGCGGGGTATAGCTTCTAATCTGCTGCAGATAAAGGGGCACAAATAACATGGACCCAAACAAAGCGGCTTGCATAACCCAAGTTAAAATAATACCCCGAGTGAAATCCGACGAACGGAAAACTCGCAGTTGTAAAAGCGGATTTTTGTGAAGCAGCTCCACAATGACAAGAAGGATCAATGCAACCCCTCCAACAGATAAGCCAACAATAGCGGGAGTAGACGACCAGCTTGTTCCACCGCCTTCATTCACCCCATAAGCCAACATAGAGAAGGCAATTGGGGCAAGGATAATGCCTAGGATATCGAGTCTACCTTTGCTCTTTTTTTCAGACTTCGGCAAATATTTAACACCAAGAATAATGCCAACGATTCCAATAGGGACATTAATCAGAAAGATCCAGTGCCAGCTTACGTACTCCACCAGCCAACCGGATAAGACTGGACCGAGTGCCGGAGCTAAGAGCATTGGAATACCAAGCATCCCCATAATAGAACCTCGACGTTCTACTGGAGCTAATTTAAAAACCATCGCCATCCCAATGGGAGCAACCATCCCCCCGCCAAGACCTTGAATGACTCGAAAAATAATGAGCTGAGATGAGCTTTGTGCAACCGAACATAACATAGAGCCAAGAATAAACATCGTAAGAGTTGTCAGAAAAACTTGTTTCGATCCAAAACGATCGGTCATCCAGCCCGCGAGTGGGATTACAGCCGCTAAAGCTAAAGTATAACCCGTAATCGCCCACTGAATCGTTTTGAGATCGGAAGCAAAATAATTAACCAGCTTGGGAACGGCCACATTCACAACAGTACCATCCAGAATAACCATAATCATACCGACAATAATAGCAAGAAGCGGGGGGATGATTGCTTTTAACGAAAAGGGTTGATCTTCTGCAGTACTCATTCCAGTCATAGTTTTTGTCATCCAGTACTCCACTCATTTCTCTAATTTAATTAAATGCTTTATTGATTATTTCAAATTTTAATTTACATTCGATGAATCTGGAAGTCAACAAATAAAACCATTTTTTCCATTAAAAACACATCGAGTTTACGATACCCTTCAGAAATTATCTTGAAATGTATATTAGAACAGCAAAAAGACTATGCATAATCCCCTTAAATCTTCTCGCTTGGGAAATGTGCATAGTCATCATGGAATCATTTTCCGATTAGAGCGTTTCTCTTAATTCTATAATTTTGCCCGATGTGTTCAATATAATTTCAAGTGGAATCTCTATCTCTGCAAAATCCAATACACAGCGAATAGAAAATTGATCCTCGTTATAGCTACTTTTTGTAGATTTAATCCCATGATAATTCCCGGCTTTTACCGTAATTTGCTTCCAGTCTTCCAGTAATCCATTTGAGCTCGGCTTATTTACGACCACATCATAATGATATCGCTCCGATAATTCATTATATTTACCGCCGACCAGTAACCCCGCTATAACGCTCGCTGTCACTTCAGGGGTATACACTTCAACTTGATTGGAATCACCATCATATATGGTTACTAAACCAATAGTCTTAAAAAAAGAGATTGGAACGTAGATATGATCCTCTCTGAATTCGATATCATCTTTAAAAAACAACTCTTGTGCATCATTGATGCTAACCAAATGTTCGTTAAGCTTCCATTTAATTATTTCATTTATCCTTGTTAGTGTTATAGTTTCCGAACTTTTTTGATATGTTGTTTTATATTTCAATGCATTAGAAGCCTCTCTGAGCGGAATCATGACTGTGGAACCCTTGTTGAAGGCTGAATGGGGATCAGTATCCAGTACTTTCCCATTCAAAATTACGCTAACCTGGCCGGAGTCTGCCCATACTGTTGGAGCGGCAAATCCACCAAATCCATTAGTTAAAAATAGAACACCTAACACAACAACCGCTGCCATTTTGATCATCCGTTCGAAACCTCCCTTTTAGTTATTACAAGTATTATGTGCGTTTCCAGCATGTGCTAATCCTAATGATAATCAAGACAAGCAAAAAAAAGAAGCCGTTCAACATTATGTTGGGCCGCTTCTTTTAAATAACTATTCCACTTTGAAGTCAAAATACTGCTTAGGAAAAGGTTCTTTTATCAGCGTAAAATGCCACCATTCCTTACTATAAGGTTTAAAGCCTTGCTTCACCATAACCTCTTTGAGAATTGCGCGATTTGCTTTCTGAGTCTTGGTGATTAACGATGTATCATAAAAAGAGATATCTCCGAAAAAATCAAACGGGCTGCCCATATCTACATCTACACCGGTCTCTTTATTGACGATCGTTAAATCGATGGTACTGCCACGGGAATGTCCTGATTTTTTCGCTATAAATCCGAGTTTGAATAAATTACGTTTATCCAGTAGCGGGTAATATTGCTGCTTCATCTTAGTATCCGCGGAATTCTGTGACCATCTTACAAAATGATTCACCGCGGTCTGCGGACGATAAGCATCATAGATTTTTAGGATATATCCTTTTTTGGCTAAATCCTCACTTACTGCCTTCAAGGCTGTAGCCGCAGTCCTTGAAAAGATCGCTAAAGGCGCTTTATATCCATCAATCCGCTCCCCTACAAAATTATTGTCTCCGTAATAACGAATTTCAAAATGGGCAGTAGGAATCACTTCATCCAAATAGACAAATCCTTGCGGCAGACGGTGTTTCTTCTCCAGCTGCATTTGCTGCAGTACATTGTCTGTAGATGATCCAACGTAAGCTGCATCTGCGCTGCCCATAACAATAGTGTTTGTCCATAACAACAGCACAAATGCGAAAACTATGATTTTTGTTCCTCTAAATCCGGTTCTCAATAGATCCCGCCTCTTCATTTCGAATTAACCGTTTGATTCAGAAATTTTTCCACTTCAGGTGTGAGTTTATTATTCGTGGAATCAAGTAACTGCAGTAATTTTTCTAAAATCATTAGGATTCTGGTGTCGCCTTTGTTTCCTTTTAATGCATTCTCATACGCCTTTTTCACTTCAGGTTTGATTATTTGCTCATCATAGTCATAAGCTGGTGTGTTGCTTGACCCATATAATAAGCGTGAAGTTGCATTAAGCAGCTCTTTTTGAAGAACGGTTGACCGATTGGAAGCTGGATATTTCGTCACAAAATCCTCCAGTGCTAGCGCCCTGTTCGTTAACTCTGTCCAACTAATCACAATAGCTGCATCAAATACACTTGGTTGATTCGATTCAGTGGCCATGATGTCAATGTAAGCTGCGATGTCCTTCGTGACATACGGCTTAAAGCTTTTGAAGCCCTCATAATGCATCACTGGATAGTACATGCCCTCACTAGTCTCCAGCTTATATCCCTTATCCCGTCCTTCAATTAACATATTGCGCACATTAGCATCTTTGATCGCATTAAGGAGTGTGCTGTAGGTTAGATTTTTGCTTTTGGAAAAAGCATTATTTATCTCTTTCTGAACATTCTCCGGAAAAACCTTCTCAGAGTACACAGGTAAATATGCCTTCTGTGCATTTTCGAGCTGGAGTGTCATCTGAGTTGCTGTCCAGGTATCCACTTCTTTGATATGGTTAATCAAATAATTCCGGGCGTTAGCCAGAGATGCCGGCTTCTGTACATATTGCTGGAATTGATTATAGACTTTTGCAGATTCTTTCACAGTTGCGGCAGCTACAGTATCTGTTGTATGTATACTCCCAAACCCTCCCATAGAGCCTAGGGCAAAGGCAACACTTAACAAGCCTGTTTTTTTCCATCCCATTAAAAGACCTCCCTTAAGTATTCATACTTAATAATTAGACATACGAGAGGATCCTGAATCTAACTTAGTACGGTATTATTCTGGACGCCTCCAATGTCCTTCCTACGATAAATACCCATCAGAAGTCCAATAGCCGCATATTCAAACCACACATGACTCCCATAGCTCAGGAAAGGGAACGGGATAGAAGTCAGCATCATTCCACCGCTCAAAATAGCAAGACCATAGGTTAGTCTTATCGCTAGCAAAAATGCCAAACCCAACACTAGAGCTTGTCCATAGGGCTCACGAATCGCTCGTATCGTAGATAGAAGCTTGATGAAGAACCAGGAGATAACTGCCAGCAAAAGCAGTGCCCCCGCCCAACCAAAACAATGAATAAGATAGACAGGCAACATATCTGAGTAGACATACGGCAGCTTTTGTTCTACTGCTCCGAATCCGTGCCCCCACCAACCCGCTGAACTAATAACTTCACGCATTACTTGGTATATATAGCCATAACCGTCTGGATCTAAAGAGGGATTTATAGCACTAATGATTCTGACCATCAGGTAGTCGCTATTGAAGATGAACATTAGTCCAACTATTACAAAGAACCCTAATAATACTACACTCTTTATCCAATCGCGAGTAATCCATACATATAATACTAATGAAGAAATTAGATACACCACAAGCTCTGGAAGAGAGTTTAAAGAGATAAGAAGCAAGGCAGGTGCTAAGAGAATGCTTATGTTGAACAAACCACTCCGCCAAGTTTTCTTTTTAGCCGATTCCTTACGATTCACTAAAATCCCTGCTAACGCGACTATCAATACATAAGGACGATAGGATGTCATATCAGGTAAGATCAAAAAAATCCTAGGACCATAATTCACTCCATTTATTGTTATCCCCCAGAATATACTCGACAGAATTCCGGCTATTGATGTTCCGTATAATACCCACGAGAAACTTTTCAGCTTTCTGAAATCGATAAAATACAATCCAAACATCAATACAATTCCAATGAGTATATTTATCGCTTGGCGTCTAAACGCATTATCCAAAAAAGAACCCTTAACGATATCACTGTAGCCTACATCCACAGAACTCATTCCGATCAGACTGATCGCGGATAACAAAGCTACAACTCCAAACAATCCCCAAGGTACATGTGGTTTATGTATTAGATGAAGTTCCTTCCCTAACGTTTGCGGGCTCCCCATTTGTTCGATCGCCCAAGCTATGGCTTCTTCCCGTGATACACCGTCGGCTTCTTTTTCACAAATTAAATCTTCTAGATGACTAGCTAATTCTTGACGTATCTCTGGATGAGTTTTTTTCGCTTTAATCTCTGCACACACTACATCCAAAAATTGCTGCTGCCTCTCTTTCATCATACACCACCCTCTCCCAGAACGGAGTCAACTGCACCTTTGAACATAACCCATTCTGCTTTTTTCTCCTTGAGTTTCTCTTTACCTTCATCCAGGATTCTATAGTACTTACGCTTCCTTCCTTCTACCTCCATCCAGTAAGCCTCCACCCAGCGCTCACTTTCCATCGCATGCAGAATCGGATACAAGGTTCCTTCTTTTAATGAAAAAACACCCTGAGATCTCAGCTCCAGCTCTTTGATTAACTCATAACCATATAATGGCTTCTCCAGTAAAAGAGTCAGAATCAAAGTACCCGTACTGCCCTTCAGCATCTCTTTACTTACTTTCAACGGCTAACACCTCCTAAATTCTAAACTTTACAATTGGCGTGGATGTATCTGATCCACTAAACAAATTTCACTCATCATAGTAGTTGATCTTCATCCTTGGACCGGATTCGGCTCATTCTACGGGATTTATACCGTTGATTTGCACCCCCGGGCCGGCGTGGGCTTAATCTACGGGATTTATACCGTTGATTTGCTTCCTCGGTCCGAATTCGGCTCATTCTACGGGATTTATACCGTTGATTTGCACCCCTGGGCCGGCGTGGGCTTAATCTACGGGATTTATACCGTTGATTTGCACCCCTGGGCCGGCGTGGGCTTAATCTACGGGATTTATACCGTTGATTTGCACCCCCGGGCCGGCGTGGACTTAATCTACGGGATTTATACCGTTGATTTGCTTCCTCGGTCCGGATTCGGCTCATTCTACGGGATTTATACCGTTGATTTGCTTCCTCCGTCCGGATTCGGCTCATTCTACGGGATTTATACCGTTGATTTGCTTCTTCGTCCAATGACTAATATCTGTATACATGAATATTATTTATCCTTTTATACCTAGGACAACTATACATCGTAAATCTATGTATGTAAAGTTCCTCTTATTCCCCCCCCCTTATTCCATCCCTATTCCCCACTCTCCCATGTATAATAATGGTAATACAAGCGACATTTTGAGGAGATCTACCATGCAAAAAACAACAATAGCCATCTGGAGTTTTTCGTTCTTTTCATAGTTATTTTCGTTGGATATATGCTCCATAACAATTCTTTGACCTATTATGAGGCGTGGAAGATAAATTGGGGAATAGCGATCTCTAAACCTACAGAGTCAAAAGTGATATTTGAAAGTCCACCCAGTTTCCATGGGGATGGCGAAAGCTATTACGTATTAAATTACAACGAAAAGCAATTCATAGAAATCAAAGACGCAGCATTTTGGCATCCCCTCAATGTTGAATCCATTGACCCCTTAAAAGAGAGAATATCAAGCTTCAAAGATTCCGTGATGGCCATTTATCCAAATGAAAAAGCCAAATACGAAAAATTATTTTGGGCGAACCTTATAGAACTCGAAGAAAGTGGATTATATTACTATAAGAAAAAGATGATGATAGCTACTGTATCGTGATCCTTAACGTGGAATTAAAACGAGTATATATGATGGAATGGACACAATGATTGACGACAAAAAAGGAGTGCTAGAACTGTTGCCAGTTAGCACTCCTTTTAATCGAATTCCTCTAATTATTAATGCATTGGAGTATTCATTTTATGATTAACAACTACTCTTTTTATGAAGAAAGCAAGAATTAGTCCTACAATCGCCATACTCATTCCGAAAATAAAAGCATTTTGTACACCGTTCGTAAACGCAGGTAACATATTAGCTGGATCTGCTGGGTTCTCTACAGTTTTCATATAGCTTTTTGAACCCGCGGACATAATGCTGACTGCTAATGCAGTACCAATTGCACCAGCAACCTGCTGCAGTGTATTCATGATAGCTGTACCATCTGGATATAGCTCTAGTGGTAACTGGTTAATACCATTTGTTTGTGCCGGCATAAATACCATCGAAATACCAATCATAAGCGTACTGTGAAGTACGATTACGAACACAACCGTAGAAGCTACACTAATACTGGAGAAGAACCACAAGGCTACCGCTGCAATAATCAGGCCTGGAATAACGAGCCATTTCGGACCGTATTTATCAAACATACGACCCATAATTGGGGACATCAATCCGTTTATAATTCCGCCTGGAAGCAGCAACAGACCCGCTTTGAAAGCTGTATAACCTTGTCCTTGTTGAAGGTACATCGGAAGAATCAGCATGGAGGACAGAATAACCATCATACAGATAAATACCATAGCTACACCAATAGCGAACATTGGATATTTAAAAGCACGCAGATTAATCATTGGCTCCTTCATCTTCATTTGACGAAGTCCAAACAATAACAATGCTACTACACCTACGATGATCGCAATGATCACTTTCGGACTTCCCCAGCCCGCTTCTTCACCCGCGCTGCTGAAACCAAACACGATACCGCCAAACCCGAGTGAAGATAACACAATGGAGAGGATATCAATTTTCGGTTTCGTCACCTTTGTTACATTCTGCATGAACAGAATCCCGAATATCAATGCAATCACCAAGAATGGCAATGACAACCAGAAAATCCAGTGCCAGCTGAGGCTTTCAATTAGAAGTCCAGCAATGGTAGGTCCAATCGCCGGAGCAACCATGATAACCAGTCCGATCATCCCCATTGCAGCCCCCCGTTTTTCAGGAGCAATGATGATAAGGATTGTATTAAACATCAGTGGCAACAGAAGCGCTGTTCCCATAGCTTGAACCACTCTTGCTGTAAGTAAGAACTCAAAGTTAGGTGAGACTGCTGCTAGGAATGTTCCTAGGATTGAAAAACATAAAGCCGCTATAAACAGCTGTCTCGTCGAGAACCATTGAAGCAGCATCCCCGAAATTGGTACTAATATACCCAGTGTAAGCAGATAAGCTGTTGTCAACCATTGTGCTGTTGCTGGGGTAATTTGTAGGACATTCATTAGATCGCTTAAAGCAACATTTAATGCCGTTTCACTGAACATTCCGATAAAACCTGCTAGTAATAAAGAGACAAGAATCGGAATAGTCTTAAACTTCTTGACCTCTTTTTGTTGATTCCCTTGCATAGTTGCTTCCACCCTTAATCCTCCTGATAATCTTGTCTATTTGTCTGTATCTAACCAAGTATTGCTGGGATAATCTTTGCCGCCGCGAGAAGCGGTTGTTCATCCCGAAAAGTCAGCGTCTGGAGAAGCGCCCCTTCAAATAAAGAGATTACCACTGAAGCCTTATCGGCCGCGGGCTTGTTCTCTACGCCTTCATCCAAAAGACGTTTCTTGATCACATCCTGCAAGTCCATAAACACAGATTTACATGCTGTCCGCAGCTCTTCACTAATACAGGATGTTTCCGCCGCTAACCAAAAACTAAACGGAACTATCCCCTCGTATGAGGATTCCACTGCATCTTTAGCCATTCCTAGAATGAAATCCTCCATTGCCTCAGACGCACTCTTGCTGTTCTCCATATGATGTCTAAGCTTCTGTGCGACAACTTCACTAGTCCGGTTAATACATGTTAAAGCCAGTTCTTCTTTGCCGTGGGGAAAGTAGTAATAAAGAGATCCCTTCGGCGAGTCGCTGTCTTTAATAATCTGATTCAGTCCTGTTGCATGATATCCCTGAGAAAAAAACAATTTCGAAGCGGTGTCCAAAATCGCCTCACGCGTATTCGGCTTGTTCGACAAGCTGACACTTCCTTTGCATTATAACAATTGGTCTACATAATAAAACCATATTTTAAAGAGATATGTCAACACATAAATCACTTAAATTCAAAGTAATTTTGGTGGAAGATCGTGGGGGTTGGGTTGGGTTGGGTTGGGTTGGGTTGGGTTGGGTTGGGTTGGGTTGGGTTGGGTTGGGTTGGGTTGGGTTGGGTTGGGTTGGGTTGGGTTGGGTTGGGTTGGGTTGGTTTAGCTCCATCCTCCCTATCGGACTCAGATGCAGCTATTCGTGCTAAAACGGGCTTTTGGACACATTTCCGGACCTGAGCGACGCTATTCCGCTCATAGGGAGCTGATTTCCTCCCTTTTTGTGCTCATAGTTGCATTGGGGTCCGTTAATCTTTCAAAAGGTTACTTTTCGAGCAAATAAGGACTCTGGGGTCCGATAGCTCCTAGCTTCGAGCATCCTTTTACAACATTTACTTCTCATCGAGCTATTAGCTTCGTTAGTTCTTACACTTGTCCCACACTATTTCCGCGCATGCATTTGTCCGTGTACTCCCTTGCTTCGCACTTACTCCCACACTTTTGTTTTCCATGTACTACACTTTGCTCTCAAGCTAACATTTCTATCGGACTCAGATGCAGCTATTTGCGCTAAATCAGGCTTTTGGACACATTTTCGGACCTCACCGTCGCTATTCCACTCAAACCGGGCTGTTTTCATTCCTTTTTGTGCTCATAGCTGCATTGGGGTCCGTTAATCATTCAGAAGGTTACTTTTCGAGCAAATAAGGACTCTGGAGTCCGATGGAGTGAAGGAGATGGAGTGGATCAGATGGAGTGAAGGAGATAGAGTGGATCAGTTGGACTGAAGGAAATGGAGTGAACCAGATGCGGTAAAGGAGAGAAGGCCCAATGTGCTGTCGAGAGGAGATGAGGACGTAACATGCTAGGTGGGTGGGATGCTATTAATGTCCATCTGTATTTTCTCAATAAATTACCACCTGCCTCCATCCAGCCCATTTACTCCATCTGCTCCATCTGCTCCATCTGCTCCATCAGCTCCATCTGCTCCATCAGCTCCATCTGCCCCCATTCGCTCCATCGGCTCCACCCACCTCCATCCGCCCCATCTTCCCCATCCGCTTCCAGCCATCTCCATACCTTCTCCATCCCTCACTAATCCACTCTCGCACGAAATTATCTACTTCCCATTCCCCCAATCCCAGCGTATACTATAATTATTCCAATGAGAAAGGTGTGAATAAAATGCAAAATGTGCCCAAAGGAATCGCCCGACCATTAGTAAAAACTAATCAGGCGTTTATCGTCATTTCTGTAATATTAACATGGCTAACAGGACAACACTGGATACTAGCGCTGCCCTTGTTTGCCGGATTGCTCGGTCTTTTGTTCGGTTATAATCCCATCATTAAGCTGGCTGCCAGGTTTCTGACAAAAGAGCGTTCCCACTATGTACTCGAAGACTGGTCACAACAACAGTTTAATCAAAGCATAGCTGTCTTCTGCCTCGCAGGGGGTCTGATCAGCTTCATCGTTGGCTGGACGATCGCAGCTTACATTTTCACAGCGCTCGTTGCGGTGGCCGCCACTGTGGCAATCCTAGGTTTTTGTATCGGATGTTTTATCCATTATCAATGGAGAATGTACAATTACAGACGTAAACAAAGCAGCCCAAATTAAATTTGTTAATCTTAATCTCTCTCTTCTCCAATAACATCCCAACGATGGCGAAATTTTAGTAACCGTGGATGCAGTGAGGAAGGTGCAGCTGGCAACAATAACCGAATTTTTACAATCCACTCTTCAAAAGAAGAATAAGACGCAAACTGATTCGCCACCTCAGGCGTTAAATACAGAAAAATCGGCGAAGAATAGATCTCCAAAAGATGCCGCAGCGCAGTATCAAGCGGAGTATACTTTTTTCGCTTCCTTCCAAACTCTCTACCGTGATAAAGCTACGTCCTTGCTCTCTTTTCCATTCATGCAGCCGGTCCTCTCGCTTATAATAAGCGCTCACCGGCTCTTTGGTCATCCGTCGCACCGTTTCCTCATGAAGTGGATATAACACCAGTTTAGTGAAACGCCGGTCTGCTGCAGTTTTTGCCGCCACTTCAAGCTCTTGATCTGTTATATGTTCAAAAGAATCGTAAAACACTAAAGTCCCTTTACGTTGCTCAACTGGTGGCTCATAGCCATAGGGTACATGCTGAATGTCTCTTTTCAATGAAATCCCTCCTGCTTGTTCTATTTATTAATCATATCATGTGACAACAGCAGGGCTATCATTCTTATCTTTCAGCTGAAGATGTATGGTTAATGAAATCCTGAACTTTTGATATCAAAGCTGGGTATATCAAGGGATACGTCAGCTCTTTTGGTATCTCAGTAAATCCTCTGATCTCAGCCATCTCATAAGGAGGAAGTTCAGCGAACTGTTCCACATTTGCTAAATATAACTTACCATAGTTTTCTGGAGCATCGACACTAGTTACCCTATAAAGAGCTATTGGAAAAATAGAAAATCGTTCCGCTCCAGTTTCTTCATATAACTCTCTGGCAGCAGCCTGCTCCGGGGTTTCCCCAACCTCTATATGTCCTCCGGCAAACTCCCACGTCGAACGGTCCTGGTGCCTCGCTAAGATCCATTCTTCACCATGTTTAACCATAATAACAACGTACTTCAGCTCAACTTCTTTTTCCTTATCCAACTCAAAAAAGTTTACCTGCAATTATATCCCTCGCCTTCCCACCAGCCTCAAACATTTTTTGCCGCATCCCAAGCCAATTTAAATTCTGCTACATTCCGATACCGCTGCTCCCTCACCGCACTGACAGCCCGTAAAGCAACCTCGTAGAGGGCTTGGCTGGATTCCCATTTTGCAAACGATCGATCGGATGCTCCTCCTAATAAAACAAATGCTGTAGCGCCCATATTAAATACATTCGTAACTTCATCAATCGGCGCATCCAAGATAAACTCTTCCGGTGACTTGAATCTGGATGAACCCCAGAAGTTCTCTCCCAGATCATTTACAGTAGGCTTACGTCTATAATAATCAATATCACAAATTTTAGTTTCATCGTTTACAAAATCATATAAAATACTTCCGTCATAAAAATCCACAGCTGCATACCCTCGACACTCAACATGTTCATGAAACGAAAAGATTACATCTAATGAAGACAGACGTTTTTCAACGGATAATTGCTTATAACGAAAAAAAGGCGACTCCGGATGACTCAGCTTCGCTTCTCCCGCAAATAGCCAATGCGAATGTAAACATTCACCTGCAAACCAATCAAAGACTGCTACATACCCTGACTCAACCTCATAATGCGTCAGTAGCGTGATCAGTGCATCAGATCTAAGTTCTTTATATAACGGAATAGCTTCAATTAATCGGTTAACAGCATCCTGAGGATTGCCGGCATAAGTCAAAGGTCTCGCTCCAGCAAATTTCACAAAAAACTTCTTTCCATCCTGCTCCACACCAAAAGAAAGATTTCCGGAGTCTTGCTGATCGAACACTTTAAACACTTTTCCCAGCTTAGTTAACCAAGCAAAATCACAGGCTTCCTGTAATTGAAAAGTTACCGCATCGATTTCATATGTATAATTTTTTTCGCGCAAATTAACCTCCTGCATTCACTATCTAGATTAAATTTATAAGCTTCATTCATTGTCTTGTTCGATATTTAATCACTAGAATAATAACCAGCAATACAACACATAAAGACATCGTATTTGTAATCAAAAAAGCTAATCCAACCCCCGTAACCGCCAAACTAATCGCATAAGCTTCCATTAGACTAATCCCGAGCAGCATAAGTAAATACGATTTTAGATTTAAATCGGCTACGGATTTTGATTTGAGGATTTGAACAATCTGCGGGATCCATCCCAAAGAAAGAATCACTCCACCTATTAATTGCATGATTGCAAACATAAGAGCACCTCCACGGATTTTATACAGTTGTATTCCGGGCGGCTCAATCTGGTTCCATTTCATGTAAAAAAAACAAATAACACTAAGCAAAGTTTAATTTTCCTGCATCTTGCAGCTTATTATACGCATAAGAGGCCGCACCTATTGTTCCTGCCCGACTCCCAAGCTCTGCTTGAACAATTTCACACTTCCTGCTTGATAGCTTCAACGCATGCTGATGCACAGTCTCTCTTACGGGTTGGAGCAATTTATCTCCCGCCGCTGCCATTCCCCCACCTACAATAATAAGATCCGGGTTGAGGATATTCACAACATTCGCTAATCCAAATCCAAGTATAGCTCCAGTCTCCTGCATTACTTCCATAGAGAGAGCGTCTCCAAGTTCGTAAGCCTCAGATATCATTAACGCGGTAATTTGCTCATCTTGATCATTAGTCCAAGTCTGAATAATACTTGTTCGTCCTTCTTTCAGCTTCTCTTTAAAAGTATTCACCATGCCAATCGCGGACACATATCGCCCTAAACAACCGGAGCTTCCACATTTGCAGGGACGTCCGTTCCTGTACATATTCATATGCCCAATTTCACCAGCGCTATAAGACGTACCGTAGATCACTTTTCCGTCATTCACGATACCTGACCCTAATCCCGTTCCCAATGTAATCAGAACCAGATTGTTATACCCTCTTCCTGCACCTTGTTGCCATTCACCATAAAGATTAACCCTAACATCATTATCAATAAAAGTAGGAAAGTCATAGAATTTTTTCATCTCATCTACAACATGCACATGCTCCCAATCCGGAAAATTCGGTGAAAAAAAAGAAATTCCCGCTACCGGATCAAGTAATCCTGGCACTCCGATTCCCATTCCTTCTACCAAATCTAATGGAATATTCGCTTCATCCGTGATTAAACGTACGGCTTCTCTAATCCGTCCCAACACATGGGCTGGGCCCTTAGCAGCCTCTGTTGGTATAGATCTTTCTTTAACAGCTATAAAATCAGTATCGTAAATCCCTGCTTTAATATTGGTTCCGCCAAGATCAATCCCTATCATATACCGTTTCATAAAAACCTCCAGAATTAGATATTCTATCGCTTTCGATTAAGTTCTAGTACTAACTGCCGCTTCCGTTTCAGCTAACATCAAGCGGTTCACACCCATCTTAATCTGATTCTCGGTGAGATTAGAATAACCAAGTAGAAAGACAGGACCTTGAGGTTTACTGCCCACAAAATAAGAAGACGCAGGATAGACCCGAACTCCATATCGTAACGCCAATTCA
This sequence comes from Paenibacillus sp. FSL F4-0097, assembly GCF_038593125.1. Taxonomy (NCBI): domain Bacteria; kingdom Bacillati; phylum Bacillota; class Bacilli; order Caryophanales; family Paenibacillaceae; genus Paenibacillus; species Paenibacillus sp. FSL F4-0097. The sequence continues at coordinate 3,112,214 of NZ_CP151965.1, read as the reverse complement.
GCTATACGATGCTCATCGGCACCAGATTCCAGCTCAATTAATAAATGAAGACCCGCCTCTTCCCCATAATAGCGGACACGACTGCCAAATTCAGCATTCAAACTTTTTACTAGACAAGCCCTGCGGGCAGCATAAAGTTTCCCCATCTGCGTAACATGCCTCGCATAATGTCCATTCTGAATAAATTCCGCCAACGCTTCCTGATCCAAAGCAGAAGACATACGATCTGTTATCCATTTGACCGCCAAAAAAGGTTGAATCAAAGTCGGAGGCAATACAACATAACCTATGCGCAGAGAAGGAAATAACACTTTACTAAAACTGCCTACATAAATTACTCTACCGTCAACATCTAGTCCAGCAAGCGATGATAGCTTCGGACCCTCGTACCTGTATTCACTGTCATAATCATCTTCAATAATAAAAGCTTGATTGGCTTTGGCCCATTCCAGTAACTGCACTCTTCGTTTCATCGACAGGGTCACCCCGAAAGGAAACTGATGCGAAGGAGTGACATAAGCTAGTTTTGGTTTTTTATGAGGACCTTCTTTGATGTGATCACAGCTTGCTTGGAGCTCATCTACGGAGATACCCTCTAGGTCAACTCTGATGGGTGTAACCACCGCTCCAGCGAACGAAAAAATCTCCCGCACAACGTTATGTGATGGATCTTCAACAACAACATGATCACCTTTTGAAACAAAAATTCTCGATAATATATCCAATGCCTGCGTTGCCCCGGATGTAATCACAATTTGCTCCGGAACCACGGGCATCGAACGTGTGGACCGTAATAAACGTGCAATCTCTTGGCGTAGTCCCAAAGAGCCCTCGACCGGGCCGTAACCCAAAGTATCAGGAGATGCACGACGACAGGCATTCATTAATGCTTTTTGCCACTGATCCATTGGAAATGCGTCCCATGCAGGTACACCGTGCCGAAAATTACATAATACTGTGTTCAAGTCGTTTTCTATAATAGAAGAAGGATTGAGTGTAAGGAAATCAGGACCTTTCGTTATAAAATTGTAAGGGTTCTCAGAATCCTGGAGGTTCTTCTCCTCCACCGGCAGCCCCGCTATATAGGTTCCTGCCCCTTTTCTCATCTCCAGATAACCCTCTGCTTGAAGTAGCTCGTAGGATTGAAGAATTACACTTCTGGATACTTCCAGTTGATTAGCCAAAGTCCTTGATGGAGGCAGTGAATCCCCCCCACTTAAAGCTCCTGAATGGATAGCATTACGAACCTGCTCATAAATTTGACGGCTTAATGGAATGGGTCTTTGTTTATCGAGAGTAATCAGCAATTCATGCTTCATAAGATTTCCTACCCTTCTAATCCGGGTTTTCTTAATGGTTCATAGTAAGGATTTTTACAATTATTGCTGCAGAAACAGCACCTAAGATCACGAGTAACAGCGGGATTTTCCTAATTAATACCAGTATAACAGCGACTATACCCGAAGCGATACCTACAAGATTGTCATCTGCGTCCACCTGAAATATCCCAGGAACCGTTAAAGCACTAAGAACCGCGATAGGCAAATATTCCAACAAAGCTTGGACTTTGGAAGAGCCATTCGTATGCTTTGTCAGCAGCAAAGGTACAAAACGAAATGAAAATGTAAGGATTGCCATCCCGATAATGATCAGAATAGTCATACGGATACCTCCTTTTCTACTTCAGCTTGCTCTGGAAATAAGGAGCCTACTGCCATACCAATTAACATAGCTGCAAGTATCGAGGAGTTTCCAAGTACGGGATGTAGAAGCCATGAAGAACCCGCCGCTGCTAAACATATGGCCAAATTCCGAATGCTTCCCTTTAGTTGTGGCACTATTAGTGCTATCAGTAAGGCATATAATGAGGTGTTCAAAGCAGGTAAGTATATAGCCGGAATGTAGGATGCCAGCGATATTCCTGCAGCTGTTGCCAGCAAATTTGCTATATACGGAGGAATTTGTAGACCCAGCAAATATGGAAGAGTTATATTTTCTTTTGAATGATTGCGGGGGATCATACTAACAGCGTACACTTCTTCTGTTAAACTGAACCCAATCCAGACTTTGGCCAGAGGATTGATTGTACGGTCAAGCTGACCCCCAAAAGATAGGCTGATAAACAAATATCTTAAATTAATGATCAACGTAAGCAGCAGGATCATTGGAGCGGCGGCACCAGCGGCAAGCATTTTCACGCCAATAAATTGGCTGGCTCCCGCAAATACGAGCGCTGACAATAAGAACACTTCCAGACTCCCCAGGCCTAATCCCTTACCGACCAATCCAAACGTAAAACAAGCAGGAATAAATCCTGCAACAATAGCTACAGAATCCTTAAGACCCGTTCTAAACATCACTTTCTGATCACTCATAAGTTTCTCTCTCCCTTATCGTTGTCCCTAGAGAGAGCATACTTGGATACAATTCTGGTGGAAATAACCGCATGGGTGCGTATGTACCATACCAATTTCTTGACATAGAAAAAAGACCGCCCGCTAAGAGAGCGATCTTTAATGAAGGTTAAACCTCCTGAGGACTTTCCACAATCCCGCTGATTTCTTGTTGAATTTGGGATTTAATCTGATCTACATGGTCAAAATCTGTAGCTGCGGCATAGATTGTCTTTAACTCATCCAAAAATAATTTGGCATCTGTCAGATGTTGAATGGATTGTTTCATGGTGCTGGAATATCGCTCTTTAATACCTGCGATGGCTTCGGCAAAAGCTTCATCCGTACCTGGCTGTATGCACCGTGAATACATATCAACAATCTCGTCGGTGGCACGGTCAGGGAAATACTCATGCGGAGCTGTGCTGTCAAAAATAGCAAACCCAAGCTCGCGTACGATAATCATATCAAGACTGTTCGGATCGAAACCACAGTGGTAAATCTCAACATTGACACCACGTTTTATTCCTTCAGCTGCCAATTTTTTTAAAAGTGTAGATTTACCGGATCCCGCGCGACCTTTTACAAGATATCTTTTTAGTCCTGCGGTTAAATTAGGTACAAAATCCACTGCACCCTTAGGCGTAGCTGCACCTAAAAAACGGTGATCCACCCGGCTTACTTTTTCGAAGTTCTGATCACCATACAGAAGTTGAATATACTCCTGAGTCAGCTCATCAGCGGCTTGGAAATTCATTGTCGCAATATAAATCGCTTCCCACTCGTCATGAATGCGGAGTGCTTCAGCAAAGCCTGAATAAGCGAGTTCATGCTCTTCCGTGTACTGATCAACTAAGCTGTCGATCTCAACACAATGCTGGCTTAACTGGAGCGTATCGACGGCCTGCTCCAAATTCACATGTACGATGGCCTCTTCAGGCAATTCTGGCTTAATGACCCGTGGAGCCGTACCATCTATAATTCCTACTTTTAATTCAGGAATAACCACTCCGTCGAGTGAATCATTATCTGACGCTGCGTGAATTAACCAGATCTCATAACCTTGTTGAGCCAGAAGATCTCCGATTTCTCGAATGATTCTAGTTTTCCCCGTACCGGGGCCTCCTTTTAAAACAAACAAACGCGTTAAATCTTGCAATGACGACTCATAGAGGTTAGAGAAGCCGTGAGCTGTGTTGCCGCCAGCAAAGAAATTCAGGATTGTTCCGTCCATAATCGCACACCTTTCCGGGCTGATGTCATGTTTCATTGTTCATCTTATTAATGTACCCAGGGAAAGGTGACGCTTTGAGTGAGATGTGGTTTCGTTAGCCGGTTCAGTTACAAACAAAACGATCCATAAACCTCTTAATGACGGGAACATCTGGAGGAGACAGCTCGCTTGGCAATTCTTCATAACTAAAAAAACGCAATTCTTGCACCTCAATTCCATCTACTTTTAGCGCCCCATCAAAGTCCGTGCATAGATACGCAGCCACAACATTATATACTTCATCACCGTGCGGGTATTTATAATAAAGATCTTTTCCAGAGAACATGTCGAACAAATCAAGAACTTTGGCTGTTAAGCCTGTTTCCTCAAAAAGCTCCCTCTTAGCGACCTCTTCTAAAGTCTCCCCAAGCTCCATTGAACCACCTGGCAAACCCCAGCACCCGTTGTCCGTTCTACGTTGCAATAATAATTGATGATTGCTGCACAATAAAACACAGGCTCCTGCCATTATAAGCGGTCTGGTACCTACCAGCTTTCTTAACTCCATAATATAATCGCTCAATAAACTATCCCCTGTCTTCTAATAGGCTCAAATACCCTACGTTAATAGAAGTTCATTTCTTTTTCTGCACATGAAAACCTTTGTCTTGCGCGTAATTTTCAATGCTCCAAATACCTATTTCCCGCTCTCGCGCCTTATCCTGAATCGCTCTAAATTGATCAACATATTTTGTGTTAGGTGCAAATACATAGGCTACACGTGCATAACCCTGCTCTAGCAGAATCTCATTGAACATTTTCCCATCTATATAGAGGTAACAAAGTAGGCGGCCATATTTGTCCCGCTCCGATACATCTAGTTCAATTTGTACATCTTTATCCGTAAGCATCTTTTTGGCGAAATCAGAAGCTTCTAGCGAAAATGGCTGTGGTTCGGGGATATTCGGATTCACTGACTCTGGAGTATCGACCAGCAATAAACGAATGGTTTCCTTTTTGCCGCCTATAGTCAGCTTCATGGTGTCACCATCGACTACTCGTGTTACCTTTGCATCTATTAAACGTTTGTTGTCCTCTGTTGTATTGTCTGGCGTAGAATCTAATCCAGAACTGGAATCGGACGTAATCGTTGGAACTGGTTCTAAAGTAATCTGCTCGGCTAAGTTGCAGGCAGTTGTTGTTCCAAGTAAGAGTGTGATAGCTAGAAAGCTTTTTAATAGATAAATCTTATTCATTGATAACCTCTTTCTTATACACGTATGTAATTTCATGGGGTCTAATAAAAATAAATTAAAAAACTTAAAAACACAAGACTGTAATACTAATCATAGAAAACAGCGACAGCCATGTACCAGAAAAAAGATACTTGGCTATCGCTGTTTCGCCTTTACTCTACTTCCACCACGTTTAATTTGGAAATCTTTATTTTGATTATGATCGATAAGAAAGCAAGCAGGGAAAACATAATTCCGATCCAGATGAGTTGATGTATTCCTGCATGAGAAATAAACCAACCACCGATAGCAGTCCCTATAGTAATTCCAAGGTTAGAAAATGAGATAAACAAGCTGTTACCGAATTCGGGAGCTTCTTTCGCTTCGGTCGTTAACCATGCTTGACTGACAATCAGTCCGCCGGAATGCACTGCCCCCCAAATGATTATGATAACAACCATCGGAAGGAAATAAGAACCTAGATAATATACGAATAAATAAGTTACCGCATATAACAATGGAAACATGATAACGGTCTTTGTAATGCCTTTATGCAAAAGGCTTCCAAATAAAAAATTCCCAAAAATCATGATTATCCCAAAGGCCATCAACATGATACTAATCCATGACCCGTTCATATGTGTTACCTGCCCAAGATATTCAGCAAAGTAACTGTACACAGAAAACATAGCTGCAAAGATAAAAATAACTGCCACAATATTTAACCACAATAGGGGTTTGCGTAAAATACCAAGTTGTTTACCATAAGACATTTTTTCTTTAACTGGCATGGAAGGAAGCCAAGCTAGTATTCCTAAAAAGGCAATTATACTTACGACAGCTCCAAAGAGAAAAGCGACTTCTAAAGAAATTTTGTCCGCGAGATAAGAAGTCAAAGGCACACCAAAAGCAAACCCGACCGTTATTCCGGCGAAAACCTTTGTAACTGCTTTGGTGCTCTTTTCCGGAGGGACAAGTTGGGCAGCGGTAACAAGTGCAACTGAAAAAAATACGGGATGAAAAATAGCAGGGATAATACGAAAAATCAGCATTACTTCAAACATGGTCGTATACGCATAAACAATATTTGAAATTGCAAAAATAAGTACGGCAGTTAATAGAATTACTTTACGATTAATTCCAGAAGCCAATAAGGTCAGAAATGGACCTGAAATAGCAACAACTAAAGCAAATATACTTACAAGCCATCCAGACTGAGAAGTTGATATATTAAATTTTTGAGTTACCTGTGGCAGAACACCTATAATCCCCATTTCCGTTGTAATAATGCCAAATACGCCTAAAGCCAAAATAATAATAAGTAAAGGGTTAACCTTTTTCATTTTAAAATAATCCTCCATTTATATTTACATATTTAGATTTGTAGATATGTACTATCAAAAAAAAGCCCTTCCTCCTCTCTCCTATAGTTTCTCTTTAATATAATCGGAAAATTCTTGAATTATCTTTTCGTTTCGACGATAATACGTCCACTTCCCAATTCGCTCAGATTCCAGCAAACCAGCTTTTTGCATGGTCAATAGATAGCTCGAAATAACCGACTGTGCAAGCCCCGCTTTAGCTTGAATATCGCCCACGCAAATCCCGATTTGAAAATTTAGGCCTTGTTGTAAATAAGGCTTTTCATCAAAAAACTCCTCGGGAGTTTTTAGCCACATCATAATTTGACTACGAGTCTCGTTAGACAACGCTTTGAATATCATTAAAGGTTCCATGTGTTCCATTATATCTATTTTTATAGATTTGTAAATACAAAAGATGCCGATGTCTCGTTGTTGCAATAACACTATGTAGATTCATGTTTCGTATCGAATTGTTCGTTTAGTGAATTAAATATTTCCAAATCAACCAGCAAAGCAGTACGGATACCCACGAAATGAAACCGAAAATCATCACGATTTTGTTCTCACTCCATCCGTATTTTAAGCTGAAATGGTAATGGATCGGAGCCATCCGGAATAGCCGCAGCTTCGTCCGTTTGTAGTACCAAACTTGTAAAATGACCGACAACTGCTCCGCAAAATAAACGAAAAACAAAATTGGAAGCAAAAGCTCAACCTTTTCAATGACAGCCAGAACGGAAAGGGAGCCCCCGATCGCCAGTGATCCAGTATCGCCCATAAACGCTCTTGCAGGATAAATATTGTAAAGCAAAAGCCCTAGCAGACAACCGATCATAACAAGTGAAAATGTCTGCACTTCAGGTTTGTCCGAAATCATAAAAAAGAAAAAATACGACGGTATGGCAACATTGATCAGTAGCCCATCGAGACCATCTGTAAAATTGATGGCATTCGCGGAGCCGACCACAAACAGCAAAATGATGGCCACATAAAGGTACACAGGCAACTGCAGATTTTGCCCTTTAAATAACTCGATATCACTCGTCAGGCCGAACGAATGGAACAACACATATAATATAATTCCAGTAAAAAGAAATTGAAGCACTAGTTTTGAGCGGCCGCTGATGCCGGATGGATTTTGCCAAAAAGCCTTTTTGAAATCATCCAAAAATCCGACTGAACTAAACAACAAAAACGTAACGCATAAGAGTAACATTAGAGGCCCAGGTTGAAACTGCAGCGAAATCGCTATCCCGATAAGCAGGATCAACCCTGCCATTAGTGGTGTACCCCGTTTGGCCTGATGATCTGCTGGAAGCTCGGCACGAATCGGCTGCGTTAACCTCAGTCTATGCAGCGTCCAGATTAATAGAGGTGTAAATACCGCCACCAGAAGAAAAGACAGGCCGGAAACAGCCAGAATTCCATACATACAACGAACTCCCCTCTTTGGAAAAGATCATTTATAATACTCACAAAATATTTCTAGAGTTAATGAGGTCGTCTGTAATTATGTACTCTTTTCATCTGTTGATAAAGAGAAATTATTCTATTTTTATTTCCTGTTTTCTGCTGTGTAACAGCTGAGAGTTTTCTATAAGCAGATCCCAAAGCATAAACTTGCCCAATGAGAAAGTTTGCACTTTGGGCAAGTTTACATTAGTATATAGTCAGTAATCCTAATCTTCACCACAAAAACAGCCGTATGGGAGGTGTATACATAAAGTTATGATTAAACAAACTTTGAGAGATTTCAAAAAAGAAGCCACTGAAAAAGCGCTAGCTGAAGCGGCATTCGAACTTGCACTTGAACATGGGTTGGACGGTTTTGTTGTTGAAGATATCGTGCAAAAAGCCGGCTACTCCAGAAGAACTTTCGCAAACTATTTCACATGCAAGGAAGAGGCAGTTGCGATGGGAGCAGTTACCGTACGGAACACGAATGAGTATGAAGAATTGCTCACCAAAATCCCTGAAAATGCCTCCCTGCTGGATACCTTATATCAACTAATTAAGATGCAACTTACAGCTGAGCTTATAGGGAGGTTGCGTGAGCTTTCATTACTTTCCCGAAAATTCCCAGCCCTCGAGCCCCATTATTTAAGAGCAATACACCTTACGCAAACTGGAGCACAAAAAACATTGTTGCACTTGTCAAATGGTAAGTATGACGAGGTTTATACTTATCTGCTTATAAATTCGGTTTACGGAACTGTACTTCCCTTAATTGACGGAAAACTTAATGTGCTGCTTCCGGGACAAACGACGAGCGACGATCCAAGTCCTGAAACTCTTACGTTCGATCAATTTTTGGAAACTATTTACGGATATTTACGTAACGGATTCTAATAGGCTAACAATCAGTTTTCATCATCGAGGGAGTGTAAAATAGATACATGTCAACATTATTATACAGAGTGGGAAAAACCGCTTATCGTAAACCTGGGTACTTCATTTTAGGTTGGATTTTAATTTTAGGAATTGTCATCTCTATGATCAGCATGAATGGTATTCATATCAGTTCGGAAATGAAGATTGAAGGCACGGAATCGCAAAAGATTTTGGATCAATTAGCAACAGAACTTCCGGCTGCATCTGGTGGACAAGGAAGTGTCGTGTTCAAAGCACCTCAAAGCGAGCGATTGGATACGCCAGAACGTTTGGCAGCGATCACTAAGGGTATTAATGAGGTTTACGGTATAAACGAAGTGATTAATCCTGCGGATTATGCAGCGGAAGCAAGTAGTTCAACTACTGAAGCAACTCAGGCTGCCAGTATGGATCAGTCTGCAACAGCCACAGCACCCCCTTCCTATGGTCCTCTGATGGCAGATGGTGTTCCGGTGCCTGGTGTTATTCTTTCCGCAGACGGTAGAATTGCATTGTTCCAATTCCAGTTTACCAGTGAGCAATCAGCTATCTCTCAAGATATTTTTGATTCTGTAATTGATACCGTCATGAATGTCGAGAAAGATACCAACATTACTGTACTGCCGGGTGAGACACTCAAATCAGTATCTATCGGTGTAGGATCAGCTGAGATTGTCGGACTTGTCATTGCTGCAATTGTTTTGCTGGTGACGCTTGGCTCTGTCGTTGCAGCAGGGCTGCCCCTTATAACTGCACTGCTTGGAGTCGGCATCGGTGTGGGTGGAGCATTTTCTATTTCCAAATTCATTGAAATGCCTAGTGTCACTTCCGTCTTGGCGCTTATGATTGGATTAGCCGTCGGAATCGATTATGCTCTTTTCATTGTAAATCGCCAACGCCGGATGATTATTGATCAAGGATTAAGCGCACAAGAAGCTGCGGCTAGAGCAATTGGCACATCCGGCAGCGCCGTATTTTTCGCCGGTTTGACGGTTATTATCGCTCTCTGCGGTATGCTTGTAATCGGGCTTACTTTCTTATCTACGATGGCGTTAGTAGCAGCAGCTACCGTCCTCATCAACGTATTTGTTGCCTTAACCCTATTGCCGGCATTGCTCGGATTGGTGGGTGAACGCATCTGTTCGCCTAAAGCTCGCAAGAAAAACAAGGATCATCATAAAACGGGTAACCGCGGTATAGCTGATAGATGGGTTAAATTTATCATCAAGTATCGTTGGGTCACTATTGTTGCCATCGTCGTGGTACTTGGCGTAGCAGCAACCCCCATAGCGAAAATGGAAATGGGCATTCCCGGAGCTGCCTCAGCGAATTTGGACACGGTAGCAAGACAAAGTTATGATGCTATATCCGAGGGTTTTGGAGAGGGATTTAACGGACCGCTTATTCTGGTTGCAGAACCAAAGAATTCTTCCACTCCAGTCACCCCGGAACTCCTAGGAAATCTTGTAAAAGAGCTCCAAGCTCAAAAGAATGTCGCGCAGGTCACTCCTCTGGGCATGACTAAGGATTTAGCTATCTTCAGTCTGATTCCAGAAACGGGTCCTAGCGATATAACAACCAAAAATCTGGTGAATGATTTACGGGCTACGGAATCTAGTATCGCTCAAAGTAATGATGTTAAACTCGGGGTTACCGGCTTTACCGCTGTTAACATCGATATGTCGGCCAAACTGGCAGATGTATTTCCCATTTATGTAGGAATCATCATTCTCCTATCGCTCATTATTCTTCTGTTGGTATTTCGTTCGATTATCGTTCCTATCAAAGCTACGATCGGCTTTCTGCTTAGCATACTCGCTACCTTCGGGATCACCACAGCCGTGTTCCAATGGGGCTGGCTCCATTCTCTCTTCGGTTTCGACACCGGTGGCCCATTGCTAAGCTTTATGCCAATCATCGTTACGGGTATCCTATATGGGCTCGCGATGGACTATCAGGTTTTCCTTGTCAGTTCCATGCGTGAATCGTACGTTCATGGTCATGAGGGATCAGAGTCCGTTGTTCATGGATACAACCAGGTGAGTCGTGTCGTAGTAGGCGCTGCTATAATTATGATCTCCGTTTTTGCAGGGTTTATTTTTACGGATGATGTCATGATTAAACAAATCGGCTTTACACTGGCCGTAGGGATCTTAATCGATGCTTTCATTATTCGAATGGGATTAGTTCCTGCTGTAATGTCTATTTTCGGCAACAAAGCTTGGGCACTTCCAAAATGGCTCGACCGTATTCTGCCAAACCTGGATGTCGAAGGCGAGAAACTGATTGCTACACTCAATGCTAAAGACAAATCTAATTCCATGAAATAGAAACAATAATAAACAGCCTGAGCCATGTATTCCTAGGGGTTCAGGCTGTTTTGTTTCTGTGGTAAGATTCGCTTCCCATGAAACGCTGTTGGAGAAAGAGCTTAATAATTAAGGATTATAGCGGGGCGCACACCGTAACAAGCTAAGTTTACATGTCCGTAACTGCGAATACTGCTACGGGTACCTACAAAATACGCACGTGAAGAAATCGCAGGTTGAGTTCTCAGCCACCACCATGAGCAGCCAAACTCTTCATCCTTCTCAAGGATATAATCAGCTTTGACTTTTTTATCATACACATACAATTTACATCCATCGTTCTTTTTCACTTTGGAGAATCCTGTTCCTATCGCCCTACGCTTCGCACGTAAAGTATCTTCACCAAGTTTAAAGGTCAATTCATTCGCCTCCGAAACACTGAGCAGAAAAATCTTATCTTCCGTGTTTATACTTCCCTCTCCGTTATCTGTGCATTGTGTAGTCTTGATGAGCCTGTGCTCGGAGTCATTAAAAGCGGCATTATAAAAATCATCGTTCAACCACTTTCGCAAATCGGAGTCATGCCATGTAACATCAACATATTCACCGTGATACCGCCTGCAGTCCAAAATGTACTCGCTTAAAATGAACAGCTCTCTACCTGAATTTTGCAGCACCCGCCACTTTATCGGCATTTTTTCTGCTCCGTCCGCCATTTGCGGATAAGAGCCAAAAGTAATTATTTCGCCGGGTTTTGCCCGCTCATACATGGGAGTAAGATTATCATTTTCATTACAAATCATAATAATAAATTCTGTAGTTCCTTTAACGATTTCAGCTTCCCGGCTAAATCCTAGTTTTTCATACAAGCGTATCGCTCTATCGTTGAACTTCGCCACTGTCAGCCGCTTTGGTTTTTCCTCGAATCTCTCATTAATATAGTTAAGGACTGTTGTGAAAAATAGAGTCCCATTCCCCTGTCCGGTTAACTCTGGCTTCATTCCTAAACCCACATCTATAAAATCCTGAGAATATGTATATTTATCATTTGGAACCTGTGCCGGACTTCCTACACAGAAGAATCCGATCAATTGTTTATTTGCATCAAGTACAGAAAAAAATGCTTCCTCTAGCATTTCACTTATAGCTTCAGGAGTTGTTTCATTATTGTAAAAATCATAGGGTGGATCATATTGCCAGCTTAAAATATCCCTAGCAGCATCAGCATTCAGCTTTTCCACGTAAAGTTCCATTTCGCATCCCCCTTTGTTTTCAAAATCGATAACTCCCTAAGAGTCTAGCTTTGCTAACTCCTGAAGAATTGTCTCTACATCACCATCAGGATTTAACGCTTTGATCATCTCTTTGGTAATGACTGCACCCTCATAAACTTGTGCAACGACCTCTAAAGGGAGTGTGAGTTCAAAATAACCTTCGGCAAATTCCACAAAATCCTCAGCTGTGCGGAAAATAGTCCCTAGCAAAAAATCCGAACCATCTTCTACCTCCGCTGGAATTTCTACCTTCCCCTTCTGCCACGTCAAGTCGTTATTTTCACGCCAAAAACAAAAAGTAACATCATCCTTAGCTATCGCCTCATCTTCAATAAAAGACAATAGTGAGATTGGGACTTCTTCATAGATTCCCGGCCAAACTTCATGTTCGTCGCGCGCATATGGACTTACTTCAGACTCATGATCAAAACCTTTAATTATCGTTCCTTGAGGTGTAAAAATAATAAACAAATTATCACCTGAGCCATTATCGATCGATGCTAGAGAAACATTCTTATCAAATTTAGAATCAAAATTATGATAGCGAAGCCATTCCTCAGGACATAGGACAATATTTAGAGAAGCAAGTATTTTCATAAGTTTTTTTAAGTTGTCGGGTGCTGGTAAAATATCTAACACATTCATCTATGATTCCTCCCCAATGTAGATATTAATGATTTTAGCATATTCATGAATTCCGGGTAAAAAAAAGACTACCCGAAGGTAGCCTTTCCAACATAACAAGACACTAGCTTAACTTAAGACCCCGCACCTTTGTATCTGCGAACGCCATAACTCCAGGCTAACAAACCAATCCCCAGAAATATAGCACCTACTACAGGTGTCATCAGAGCAAGGCTGGTCATCTCCTCCCGCTGCAGAAAAAGCGCGGCTGGATACACTCCGACGAATGCAAATGGAATGATCCAAGTAAGCAATACCTGTATAGCGCGATTGTAAATCGTTACCGGGTAACGGCCATAAGTCTGAATGTTGTACATTAACGGAAGAATCCCAGTAGGAGCATCCGAATAGAAAGACAATGAAGTCAACGTTGTATAAATCCCCGTATAGATGGCGACCGCACTTAACGTTAGAATGATCAGAGCCGGTATCGTCCACCATTCAAAGGGAAGACCCAAATTGCTGCCACTGATGGCCATAATAATAATACCTATGAATGAGCCCATAAGTGCTGGCGGATCAACATTTTCCAAAAAGATCTGGAACAAATTATGAGCTGGGCGTGTCAAAATACGGTCCATCTCACCTTTAACGATGTAACGTTCACTAAATCCCCATAGATTCACAAAACAACTAAACACCCCAAAAGGCACCATAAAGAATCCATAAACGAACACTACTTCATTCTGATTCCAACCGCCCAGGCTATCTGTATGCATAAAAATTACGAGAATAAAGATAAAGTTGGTAGCTTGAAAAAGTAAGTCTGAAATGACCTCTACCCAAAAGTCAGCGCGATAGGTGAGCCGGCTCTTCATATAGTTTTTGATATATTCAATTAATAATCCCAGGTAATACATGTTTCCTCAACCTCCCTGCACGAAGAGACGCTGCCGCGCCGCATGATATAACCAGACAATTGGAATCAGCAATACCAGGAACCAAATAATTTGTATCCCTAATACATTCCATATTCCAACCCCTTGCACCCGTCCCGTAAACACTGAACCTGGCAAGTAGGTAATCGCCTGAAACGGCAGCACCTCAAGTACGGAAGATAACCAGTTAGGAAACAGACTGATCGGTACGATTAAGCCGGAGAATAAGTCTACAATCACCCGCTTCATTCGCATCATGCCTTCATTATTTTCCACGAAAAATGCCGAGAGCCCTGTGATGATATTGATCTGTGAATTAATTAAAAAGCTGAAAAAGAGCATCACCAGGAACCCTGCCCAAGCAGATGGCGCTGTTGGCAATTGAACCGGGAACAGCAGCATCGCTATGGCCATGCCGGGAATCATAAATAAGAGGAAGCGGAACATTCCCTCTCCAAGACCTTGCATCATTTTGACTAAGACATAGTTATAGGGCCTTATAAACTGAATAGCGATACTTCCATCACGGATATCCGTAGAGATCTCGCGGTCTAGGTTATTAAAATAAAAGGCTCTAGCCATCCACGACACAGCAACATATGATGTCATTTGCGTTGCAGTAAAGCCACCCAATGAATCCCCATTGCCATAAATGGCCATCCAAGTGAAATAGTTAACCCCAATATTCAGTGAATAGATAAGAATACCTGAGTAGTAGTTAATCCGATAAGCAAGCATGGTAAGGAAACGGATGCGTATAAAATCTAAGTAAGCCCCGAAAAGTAATTTACGGCTATTCTCCTGAGGACCACCAGAAGACGCGCCTCCTGAGGAGGAAGACATAGCCGTTGCAGGATTAAGCTTATCAGACATGTAAAGCCTCTCTTTCATCCTTCAGAGCGGCAGCCATTTCATCAGGCTTGTCTGCAGACCCGGATTGATAAATACTGCGAACAATATCGTCCGTATTGGTCTCAATGATTTTGATATCAGTAATGTCTGCTTTCCCCACTACTCTGCTTAATACATCCGATACATTTATCTCTAGCGGTATCCAGACAGATGCCCCTAGATCGTTCTCCGCAGACCAAGTAACAGGCAACCCCTCTGTCCATAACTCAAGTTGCTGACGTTTCGTAGCATTTCCAAATTGAAATTGAACCTCACGTCCGGTTCCCCAACGCTGCTTCAGGTCTTCCAGTCCTCCGTCATAAATGATACGGCCATCATCAAGCATTATCACTCGGGAGCAAAGCGCCTCAATATCTTGCAGGTCATGTGTAGTCAGCAGTATGGTTGTCCCATGCTCGCGGTTCATATCTTTTAGGAATTCACGGATCTCTGACTTCACCACAATATCTAAGCCAATGGTCGGTTCATCCAGAAATACAATCGATGGATTGTGAAGCAATGCTGCCACTAATTCACAACGCATCCGCTGACCTAGACTAAGCTTACGAACCGGACGATTCAGCAGTTCTTGCAGCTGCAGTCGTTCGACCAATTCATCCAGCCGTTTCTTGAAATCTTGTTCAGACACCCGGTAAACCTTGCGCAGGAGCTGGAAAGACTCAATCACGCCAATGTCCCACCATAGCTGACTGCGTTGCCCGAATACCACGCCGATATTTTTCACGAATTTCTCGCGCTCCAAATACGGAACATACCCACCTACTGTCAGGTTTCCGGAAGTCGGCACGAGAATACCTGTGAGCATTTTGATCGTGGTCGATTTCCCAGCACCGTTCTCGCCGATATAACCACAGATCTCCCCTTCAGGAATGGAAAAGGAAATGTCCTTCACCGCAGTCACTTCCGTATATTCCCTTTTAAACAAATCAGCGAAGGCCCCTTTGAGACCCTCGCGGTTTTTTTGTACTTTAAATGTTTTGCGTAAGTCTTGTACTTGAATAGCAGTCATATTGTACCTCACTAAGCTTAGAGTTGGTTCCCAGTACCCCATTATAATAGAAGAAGCGCAAAAGCACTACTTCAATCTTTACTTAGCCAGTCTTTCATTTAGCGAATGGGTGTCCTTCACAGCTTCTAAATGCCCTGAGCGAGCGACTTTAGTCCGCAAATATTTCTCGTTAAAAGAAGATACATCTCCCCATAACGCTACTCTTTTTACGGCATTCATCCCTGCAGCCTTGAGCGCATCCAATTTCTTCGGATTATTCGTAATCAGCGTCACTGGTTTGTGACGTAAAGTTTGCAGAACACTGATTGCTTCTTCGTAGTTTCTTGAATCATCAGCAAATCCCAACTCTAAATTAGCCTCAACTGTATCGTATCCTTCTTCCTGTAAAAGATACGCTAAAGATTTGCTGAACAGGCCAATGCCTCTTCCTTCATGATTCGCGAGATAAAATAATGCCCCAGAGCCATGCTCAACAATCATTTTCATGGATTGATGCAGCTGGAATCCGCAATCGCAACGTTTACTGCCAAAAATATCGCCAGTATGGCAGATGCTATGCATCCGGATCAATGCATCCTCAGACCCTTCGAAATCGCCATATACCAACACACTGGATTGTTGTCCTTCTGCTAAGTTCATGGATGGCAAACGTGAAATTAAAGCTGCCGTTGCTTTACTGCTATCCTCTTGAAGAAGCTCTGCATCCGTTGTATTCAGCCAGTTGTACCATTTAAAAACAACGGTCTCGCCGTCTAAATTCACCGGTAACGTGATGGGTCCAACCAATATATTTGTGGAATTTGCTAAAGGAATTCGCGTGATTTTATTCTGTAAAATAGAAGTGATTTCTGGTTTAATCATAATTACACCTTCCTCATTGTTCATCAATGCTTTGATAGAGCTAAGCATAAGGATAAAATATTAGTTAAATTATAAGTAACTATTTGTAAGTAAGTTTATCATTGTAATATAACTTCGTCAAGTTATAATATATCTTTAAATATTTATAATTACTTTATGTAAGTTTATGATATAATGAATGTCGAGGTGATATTATGAATGATTTCAACATGTGTCCTCGCTTTGAAAAAGCGGTAGACTTGCTAAGTAAACGTTGGGTCGCGCTGATCGTTTTCGTGCTGATGCCAGGGCCACGCCGTTTTGGTGAAATTGAGAGCTGTCTGTCCAATCTCAGTGGCAAGGTGTTATCTGACCGATTGAAGGAAATGGAAACCGAAGGCATTATAGAGCGAACTGTATATCCTGAAATGCCAGTACGTATTGAGTACTCTCTGACTCCAAAAGGCACAGCGCTTGCTCCTATACTTGGTGAAATTGGAAACTGGTCTACCGAATGGATTGAGCTTGGTATTAAGAAATGATTCCCGCTACACAACACAAAGAGCCCTAATTGTCCCGATCATGAGACAAGAGGGCTCTTTTTGGATTAACATCCCCTTTATAAGTCTTTTCGCTCGAAGCGAAGTAGACCTATAACAAAAGCTAACAGGGTATATCCTATCGCATAAATAATAAACATGTTTGACGGAACCGTATTAAAATCCAGCAATCCATTCATGCTGCCGAACAATCCCATCATTCCACTCATTTCATTAGCGCTGAACAGGACGGCGGTCATTTTCCGCTGTAAACCATCCACTGGCATAAGCAGTGCCATCATTCCTGACAGATTATTTAATGTGTCAAGAACATCGGGTTCTAATCTCAGCGATCCTCCGATCTTATCAATCATCCCACCTAACCAGCCCGCTCCATATAACATTGTCATAAAGACGCCATTCCCCACTGCTGAGAAGAATCCAGAACCCAGCATAGAAATCGTAATTAGCAAAGGCACTATAGAGGAGAACAACAAAAATGATTTCAATAGGACTACGGCATCTCTAGGAACAGTTGCATGGATCTCAGTAATCCATAAAATAGAAATAAATAAAATCAGGGCATAACCAATCCCAAGCGTCACATATCCAAGCCAGCGACCTATGTACCATTTCCACCGCGGCAGCGGTCTTGGCAGTAAAGCCTGCATAACCCCTTGTTCTGCTTCACCTGCAATAGCTGAGAAGGAACTGAAGATCGCCAAAAAGGCGATTACAAAAGCGCCAAAAAAGAATCCAAGTGATAATATAAAAGCACCATTTGTAAAATTAGCTAAGAGATGCTCGCCACTGCTAATATCTGTTCTATTCGGTATTCCACTTTGTCCGATCGTATTTGCCACAAACCAAAATCCTATAAGAAAGACAATGGTCATAAGCAGTGTTAATATCATCACTCGTTTTCGCAGCAATTCCTTCCAGGTCATTCCCATGATTATTCTCATTCGTGTTCACCTCTGTGACTTAGGCCGGATACAGCACTCATAAACCAGTCTTCCAGACGTTCTTGCTTTCGTGAGACTTCATATAAGGTCATTCCTTGTTCAATAATTAACGTGTTCAGCCAGCCTACTTGCTCCTCATTCTCCAGTTCCGCTTCCAGCCAAACTGTGCTACTTTCCAATGTAGCTGGGATTGAAGCTCCTTTTTCAGATTGAGATCCAATATCCGCTGAAACTTTGATCTTAAGATCAGTACTATCCTGTAGCCAAGACAACAAAATAGGCGTAAAACCGCCCACTTTAAAATGCCAGCTTGTTCGCTTATTTAAGATCTCAGATACTTTCCCATGCCGCAGTATAACTCCGTTATTCAGCAGTGCCATACGGTCGCAGATGAGTTCAACATCCTCCAGTAGGTGAGAGTTAAGAAATATCGTAACTCCCTTCTCTTTTAGCCTCTGCAAAATATTCCGAACTTCCTGACGTCCAATCGGGTCTAGCGCCGATGAGGGCTCATCCAGAAAAACGATGGCCGGATTGTTTACAAGAGCACAAGCAAGCCCTAATCTCTGCTGCATCCCTTTGGAATAATGTTTCACACGATCCCGTCCACGGTTTCCAATTCCAACTTCCGCTAGAAGCTCTGGAATTCTTTTATCGGCTACAGATCGCTCTACACGGCACAGCTTGGCATGCAG
The DNA here is from genome assembly GCF_038593125.1 of Paenibacillus sp. FSL F4-0097. Classification (NCBI taxonomy): domain Bacteria; kingdom Bacillati; phylum Bacillota; class Bacilli; order Caryophanales; family Paenibacillaceae; genus Paenibacillus; species Paenibacillus sp. FSL F4-0097. The sequence continues at coordinate 3,093,534 of NZ_CP151965.1, read as the reverse complement.
TCTTACTACTTCTTCCCCGGTAAGCCATTCTTGATAGCGATATAATTCCGGTAAATATCCGATTTGGGACTTGGCTTCAAGTGAACCGATCTTATGGCCTAATAGAGTAGCACTACCATTCGATGGACGAATGAGACCTACCAACATTTTGACAAAGGTACTTTTCCCCGCACCATTAGGGCCGAGGAAGCCAAAGGCTTCCCCTTTCCCAACAGTAATCGTTACATCACGGCAACCACGTCCGTTATCATATTCTTTGGTCAAAGACTTCGCTTCTATTGCAGCAGCCGTCATTATTCAATCAACTCCTCTAGCTTCTCTAAGAATACAGCTTTATCTGTATACACGCTTCCCCCGTTGAAATCGAACAATTGCCCGTTCTGTACCCAAATGGCCGAGTATACAATCCCTTGACTATATTCATTCTGATTCAGTAGAACCGTAGTATCTTTAATCTTTATTTGATCGGTATTCAGGCCTTTTACCAGTGGCAGAGGAATTTCACCTGATAAAATGCGGCTCTGCTTTAAGCTGGATTTCAGATAATCTGGCAGCAATGGAAAATCGATTATAGCTTCCAAGGCTTCATCAACCTTTATAGTTGGATCTACAGTAATTAAAGGAGTCTTCGTCTGTGTAAGATTAGCCCATTTATCATTATCCATCGAAAGATCATAATTCACGATCTCCGAAAGATCTAATTTAATTTCTTTCCCATCTATGGCCTCTGGAAGAAGCTGTTTTGCACCCAATCTTTTCATTGCTTTATTAACCGCTTCAATATTAAGCTTCAAGGTTATTTCTTGTGAATTGGTTATATATGCGCTCTTCACATTCTCGAGCAAAGTTCCGCTTGGAAGTGTAAAACCTAGAGTCTCTTCCACCTGATCTAACGGAATAATCCCTTTATTTGAACCAAAGGTACTTGTAAACACACCAAATTTGTTCATAGCTTCATTCATGGATTGACTTTCATTTACCTGATAAAAAATATCCCGAATATCATTTTCATTCACAACTGTAACTTCTTCCATCCGAAACTGATTCAGCAGCGATGCCATAGCCGTATTTCCTACTGGAGTTCCAAGTATAACCGCAAAGATCGCGGCACCTGCCACTGCTACTCCCCACTTACGCCGACGATTCATGCGAGGTCGCTTGGATCGGCGATTAGTTATCGGATTGTCATCTGTAGATTGAGGCTGGCCCATTTCTGGGTGTGGTTTATCATCATCTTTCATAACATCCACTGCCAACTGCTGACTCCACACAGCCCATTTAGGACTTGCATGCTCAGACGCTAACTTGTTTTGCAATTTGGCCCAGGCTTCATCTGTATATTGTTTATTATGATCTTGATTTAGCGGTTGTTTAGTCATTAGTAAACCCTCCTAAATAATTTGGAGCTTCGTTTATCTCGGTTTGTTAATCTGACTGAGATAGTGATTTTGCTGCATTTTGTCTTAACCTCAGGGTCGCACGGTGCAGTAATGTCCCTACTACGGGAGGTCTTAGACCAAGCTCGCCTGCTATTTCCGCATAACTGTAACCAGAGTATCTAAGCAGAAGCGCTTGTCTATCCCTGTCAGGCAGCTCGTTCAACCATTCATGAACATCCTCCTGATCCAGCTTACTGATTAAGACTTCCTCTCCTGAAGGAGGTGATTCCCCCACTTCGTATAACTGTTCTTGTTTATTTTGCAGCCGCCGTTCCCTTGCTTTTTTGTCTAGATAATCATATCCAATACGAGTAAGGACTCTATGAAGCCAGGCACCCAGCGCTGCTGGATCATCTGGGGGGTTACGATACAATCTCAGAAAAACTTCTTGTGCCAAATCATCTGCTGCCGACTCATCACGAACCAAAGCGGTCAGCTTACGTCTGACAATAGGATAATGTTCATAGAATATTGCTTTAAAAATTTCAGATTCCGGAATTTCCATCTTGTAAATCCTCCTTATCAGCTGCAGCTATAAGTAAGACGACTATCAATGCATTTTTGTATCAAGATTACGTAAAAAAAGACAGCCCCTAAATTAATAAGGAAACTGTCTTTTAGTGTTTACCTAATTCGAATGTAACGATTAAGAATCTTTTTTGATAAAATACTTCGTTCCAGCCTAAGCTCCCAGAGCTGCTCTTTCCACTGAAACTGTTGCTCTGAATGTTCATTCTCACGTAGCTTCTCAAACAGCTTCATGATCATTATGTTAATGGCGTCAAATCTTGACCATAATTCTATTACACTTTCTTCTTGAATCTGAGGACTTTCCTCTGCTGCACTAAGATTCTTTAAGCGCTCAATGATGTCAGCCTGCCACTGTCCATCTTTAATCGCCTTGGCGTAATTTAAAAGATCCAAATAATCATCGACTGACATGTGTACCGACTCCTTTGCCTACTTATACCAAGTATTATACTAGGCATTATCTATAAAGCAACCCTTTATCTCTGGACACAGCAAAAAAACAGGTCTGGTATAAGAACCAGCCCTGTTTAATGAATTTAACATGATCAATTTAGTTATAACAGCTTTTGAATATCATCTTTAATTTGCTCTGATTTTGGACCAAATACGATCTGCACAGCTCCTTGACCCAGTCTCATGACACCGGAAGCTCCGAGCTGTTTCAATGCGGAATCTTTAACGGCTTTTTCGTCATTAACAATCAGACGAAGGCGTGTGATACATGCATCGATATTGCGGATGTTCGATGGACCGCCGATGTTCTCAAGAATTTGAGCAGCTTTAGAAGACGATGAAGGCGTTCCATTACCTCCAGGTGGTGCTAACAGACTTTCTTCATCATCATCTTCACGTCCAGGTGTTTTTAGCTTGAACAATGAGATAATAAAGCGGAATAGTACATAATACAAGACGAAGAATCCAAGACCCACAGGAATAAGTATCCATGCATTAGTAGACAGTTTCAGGTTTACAAGATAATCGATCAAACCTGCGGAGAAACCAAAACCAAGCTTAACATCTAAAATGTACATCAAGGCCATGGAGAATCCTGTTAATAAAGCATGAACTCCGTACAAGAGTGGTGCTACGAACATAAAGGAGAACTCAAGTGGTTCAGTGATCCCTGTTAAGAAAGAAGCAATGGCAGAACCGATGAAGATGGAAGCAACCATTTTACGTTTTTCCGGTTTAGCTGTATGAATAAATGCAAGTGCTGCCCCTGGAAGCGCAAACATCATAATTGGGAAGAATCCAGTCATAAACATCCCAGCAGTTTTATCTCCAGCGAAGAAGCGGTACAAGTCACCATGCACCAGTTCACCAGCTGCATTCGTAAAATCACCAATTTGGAACCAAGCAATCGTATTAAGCACGTGGTGAAGACCGAACGGAATCAGCAAGCGGTTAGCTGTACCGAAGATGAATGCTCCAACAGCCCCCAGTGACACAACCCAGTTCCCGAAGTCACTAATAACATCTTGTATCGGACTCCAGATCATACCCACAAATACAGCAAGAACCATCATAGAAGCTGCCGTAATGATTGGGACAAAACGTTTACCTGCAAAAAATCCGAGCCAATCAGGCATTTTTATATTGTGATATCTCTTGTATAAGAACGCTGCCCAAGCACCGGCAAAAATACCACCAAGCACACCCATGTTCAATACAACATCATCATTGATGAAAGAGAATTGAAGCGGTACGATAAGCAGAATCTTAGTCAGTACCATGTAAGAAATTACTGCTGACAAAGCTGCTACGGCGTCACCGGCAAATCCAATGGCAACCCCTACCGCGAAGATTAAGGCTAGGTTACCGAAGATCGCATTCGCTCCGGCGTTTAGAAATGGAGCAAAGTATTGATTCAGAAATCCACCAATGGTCGCTCCTAGCGGAATATCTTTTTCGTAGTTAAGCAAACCAAACCCTTGAAGAATAGCTGCCGCCGGCATGGTTGCAACAGGAAGCATTAACGACTTACCTAGTTTTTGTAGAAAAGCCAACATTAAAAATCATCCTTTCGGTTCAATAGTAGTAGTGCTCTATAAACCATTTACTTTGAAGCCACGGTAAGAATCAGATCCTGTCCTGCTGTAACCTGACCATAATGTCCGCTTACTTGAGGTGGATTCTCCTCTGTACTGGTCACGATTACAGGCGAAATTGTGTCACAACCTGCCGCGCGAATTACGTCCAGATCAAATTCGATTAGGGTTTGACCTGCTTTTACTTGATCTCCAGAGGTTATATGACTGACAAAACCGTTGCCCTTGAGGCTGACAGTATCGATTCCGATATGTAATAGCAATTGCATACCGGAGGAATGTTCCAGAATGACTGCATGACTCGATTTCACGATATGAGCAACCTTACCGTCAAAAGGCGCTTTCAAAATTCCCTCAGATGGTTTTATTGCAATTCCGTTACCCATATGACCGCCAGCAAAGGTTTCATCCGGAACCTGTGCTAGTGGAACTGACTCCCCGCTGATTGGTGCCATGATTTCGATGGTATGTTCAGTATGTTTCTCTTCTTTTTTTGATTTCCATTTGGAAAACATATGCTCCACTCCTCTTAAGATGTTAATTTGATTTCACTAAGGTCTGAAATAACCGGTGCAAATGCATGGCTAGAAAACATAGTTCTTCTTCCGGGATTTCGACTTCAAGCGACCTTTGCATTACTTTACCGAGCTTTTGAGCCAGCTTGTATTCCTCTTTGTATTCTTTCTTAATATGTTTCACAAAGGGATTATCTATTAGTGATCCTTTTAAAATACGTTCCAGCGAAAAACGCAAGTGGATCATTAATCGGATATGATTCATACTGCCATGCTCAAAAGTTATCTTTCGTTCTTGCTGAATCATGTCTAGAAGCTCATTGACAATATTAGAGGCCTTGACTAACTGACCAACCGATACATTATTGACTGCTGAATACACATGATAAGTAAGAAATCCAATCTCATCTTCGGGGATTTGCACTTGAAATTCAGCATTGATTTTCTCCGATGCCTTGTAAGCGATCTCAAATTCCTTCGGAAATGACATTTTGGTTTCTTGCAAAAACGGATTAATAATATCCATCCCGTTGCGCAGACGGTAGATGGTGAACTGTATGTGGCTCGGGAGTGCCAGATAAATCTTGTCGTTTAACTTGTCAGGAAATTGACTTTGGATATCTGCAATTATCTCATCAGTTATTTTCATTACCTTAGGATCTATATCTTCCAGCAAAACTTGATATTGGCTCCAGGCTTCGCGATCTTCTAGACGAAACAATTTCTCAATCCGAGCATCATTTCCTTCGATCACACCAGAACCCTTCACTGCAAATCCAATACCTTTGCCAATGATGACATATTCCTTCCCGTTTTTGCTTCCCTGAACCATTACAACGTTATTCCCTATTACACGCTGTACTTGAAATTGCTCGATCTCTCGCGACAAGCTCATCACTCCTCTCCCTAATTATCGTCAAATCGGAACAAAAAAAGCCAAGAATTGTCTAATGGTAATAAAGACAATTCTTGGCTCATGCCCTTAACGGTAACACGCCACTAAAATATAAATGATCATTTATGAACATATCATAATTCATGAACTGCTAACTCGTCAATGGTAAATTTAGAAATGTCAAGCGGAGCTCCCTTTACACCAAACAACTCCTTATAAAAACTCTTCCACGCGAGGAAGCTTATCTTTAAGCTGGCGGACGTTAGTCTCAAGCCTCAGAATAACCTCTTCCAATTCTTTTGGATCAATGCCTCGGGAAACAGGTACCTGGATTACCTCTGTTTTGGTTTCTGCCTTTAATTCCCGCATTTCCAGCTGCTGCTCTTGCCATTTATCCATCAGATCAGCGATCGTCGCATAGAAACGTTCGTAATCCTTGATTACGCTGTCCAGAAATGTATCTACTTCCTCCGCATCGTAGCCACGCAGCTTCATGCTGAATTCTTTTTCATGTATGGTTAGAGCGTCTAATGTGATGCCGAGTTGACTGAACAGCTTCCGCTGTTTGTCTAACCGACGTTTCATATGTTCATCCATCTTTTGCTACCTCCAAGTATATACTGCAATCATCCGGCAGTAACCATTATAACAGGGTGAGAGCATCCTGAAAATATTACTATAGTTGCAGTTCTAATAGTTGTCCACAACAGCTTTATTCAAAATGCCTAAGCAGCGGTCAAGATCTGTCTTTACCTGCTTTTTATATAACTTTGCTTTCTCTTCTCCATCTGAAGTGAAATGGTAAAGTACGATTTCTTGAAAATCCACTTTAGGGTCATTGCCTTTCAGCTGCTTGGTACGATATAAAATCCCTTGCTGCACCAGCTCATGCAGGGCGCGATAGATTTCACTCTGTGGAGGGGAATAACCATGGGCTTTGAAATCCCGACGTAAATCCTCCAGCATTTGATATCCGTAACCGCGGTGTTGTTCTACCATTGTTATAAGATACACCTTGATAAACGCTCGTTGAGCAATCATAAACGCCATATAAACCCTCCTCATGTTGTAAATGTTGTTGGCTAATCTTTCCTTCTATTACTCTAGTATAAGCACTATTTTCCAACTTTCACAACCTGAAATTTGATAGAGGGTTCACTTATTCCGTTGTTTATAGAGATTTGGTGGTATGTAGGATGATTTATGTGGATGTGAGCAGGGAGAGTGTAGTTTTTTCTGGTCTTCTATTGTGAATTTTTCATATGATGAAAGTATGGAATAAATGGCTGTACATCGTTGATTGCGTTGAATGATTCCTCGAAGAAGTAGGTCCACAGCTTCGGCACGATACAAACTCCATCTGAACCCGCATGCTTCTGCACACCCCTCCCATTCTTTGTTTAGTTTGATCAGTTTAGTTTGTTCAAGTTTGCTCGTTCGAGCTACTATCGGACCCAGTTGACCCTATTCGCTGCTTTTCCCCACTTTTGGTGTGTTATCGGACCCCATGGGCGCTATTGGCATAAAAAGTAACATTAATACAGCTATTCTTGGGGAATAGCTGCACTGGTGTCCGATACTACTCTGAAAAAGCTTAATATTTGCAAATAGCGTCTTCTGAGTCCGCAAGCTTCAGCGAGAACCAAACTCTATCTGAATCCACATGCTTCAGCACGCCCCCCCTCCCATTCTTTGTTGGTTTGATCAGTTGCTCGTTCGAGCTACTATCGGACCCCATTGACTCTATTCGCTGCTTTTCCCCACTTTTGGTGTGTTATCGGACCCCATGGGCACTATTGGCATAAAAAGTAACATATATACAGCTAAACTAGAGGAATAGCTGCACTGGAGTCCGATACTACTCTGTAAAAGCTTAATATTTGCAAATAGCGTCTTCTGAGTCCGCAAGCTTCAATAGAACATCGATCCACAAAACGAAACGCAAAAAAGCGATCCTCCAGTTATTGAAGAATCGCATTCCAAGTAGCCTCTCCTAATCACTATTTCATAGCGTTTTTCTCCATAAATTCATCCTTCGTCAATCCAAACAACAGTAAGTCTAAATACTGTCCATTTGTATAAATTACTTTCCGGCGCACGCCTTCTTGGACACAGCCCACTTTTCTGAGCATAGCTGCTGAGGGTTCGTTACCTTCGAGCGCACATTCGTTAAACTTGTTGAGTCTTAGCTCCAAAAAAGCATACTTCAACAGGATGTTGATAGCTCTTGTCCCATACCCCTTACCTCGATGATCTCTATCCACTTGCACGCCTATACTGAACGTACCATTTTTCTCGTCTATGCTATTAAGATTTACTCCACCCACATATTCGCCATTTAGATTCTCGATCGTAAACATCAGCCGCTGTGATGAGAATTCTGCAAATGTATCTACAAATTTTCGGGATTCAGCTATGGTAGGTGGTAGTTCAACAGTACACTCTAAAAGTCGCCGCGCTGGTGTATCGAAACGGTTGATGTAATGACCTTCCCAATCCTCTTCCTGAACGGATCTTAGTCTTATTTTCTCATCCTGCCAAAAATAATGACTGTAATCTACCTCTCTCATCTTGTACCTCCGAGTTTAATAATTTAGAGATTATGATAACACATCTACAGGATTATATTGGTATAGTATTTTTAAAATCAACTTTACGGTTTAAAAGCATAGTATTATATATTCATAAAACGCGATTCCCGAAATCATCTGAAATAGAGGTATATACTATGAATGAATATCAATTGATTAGCGATTATAAACACATCGATAAATATAAGCTTAGCTTCAATTCTTTAGCCCAATCAATCTTTGGTATTGATTTTAAACCTTGGTATGAACAAGGGGGCTGGAATGACAAATATATTTGTTATTCCTTTATCGATGAAGATCACGTCATTGCGAATGCATCTATTAATAAAATGACTATTCTCATCAACAAAAAAGAATACAACGCCATCCAAATTGGGACGGTGATGACACATCCTGATTATCGTATGCAAGGTTTATCCAGAAAATTAATAGACCACATTATCGCTAAGTACGAACATGAATACGACTTCCTCTACTTATTTGCTAATGAGCGCGCTTTGGATTTTTATCCTAAATTCGGGTTTGAACGCATGCAAGAAAGCAGCTTTTCACTTAACGTTGCTCATCTTAGCAATCAGCCAACTACAACCTACTCTGTGCGGCCTTTATCTATAGGTAACCCCGTTGATTTTAGCATGATCAAAAATTTTGCAGTCAAAAGAACACCGGTATCCTCCGCGCTAAGTGTGATAAATAATGAACATCAGCTGCTGTTTTATTTTATTCTTCCTTTTCATGATTCCTTTTATTATATTGAAGAGGCTGACGTTATTGTGATCTTTAAACATGAGGATCATCAGCTTCATATTTTTGATATTATCAGTACAACAAGTTTTGATATCAACACAGTATTGAAAAGCATTATTTCTCCGGAAACTGAGGTTATACATTTTTATTTCACACCAGATTATCCAATCGATCAAGTTAAGGCAGAATTAATTTTCCAAAGTGAAGATACCTTATTTATACGTCCGCTATTAAAAGAACTCCCTCAACATTTCATGTTTCCTATTACCTCTCATGCCTAGTTAACGAAAAGAAAGGCTGCCACATGGCAGCCTTTCTTAATCGTGCATAGGAATATACATACTCTGTATCTCTTGTACTCCAGGGACAAATCCTAGATTTAAATAAACAGACTCCGCGTCATTACCTTCCATGACATATAACCTTAGGATCGGATACTTATCTTTCAGGAGATTAAGTCCTCTTTTCAACATCCGTGTAGCAATCCCTTTTCCTCTGTAAGCAGGTATTACACCAATACTGTAAACTGCTGCGTAATCATCTTGTAAACCCAAGAGACAATTCGCAATTAGCTGTCCCGATTTCTTATCATACACAAGCGTGGACGCTGTAAGTAATACTTCATTTGTATAATTAGGTTCTTCACTTGGGATAAAATCTTCATAAGAGAATTTCTTTCTTCTTGTTGCCTCAAGACTTCCATCAAAGCTCGCATAGTTACATTCGGCGATCTGCTCTTCAAGAATAAATCGTTTAGCGCCCATACCATTATCTTCGATCTGAGGACTTTCAATCCTTAACTCTTCGTTCCATTCGACCTCAAAATGATCTGTAGGACGGTGCATCCAACGGCATCTGAACTCATCAGGCCAAAACCCTGCCCGCGCAAATAATTGAACCTGGTCTGGCAGAACCTCGAAGGTTTTTATAGGTTTTGTGCTATCTGACCAATAAATCAAAAGCTTTTTTAATAGCTTCAGCACCACAAATGTATCGTTAAAAGGTGGAATAACAAATAAATGATATATCCGATTAGGCGACATCCTTACTCCACCTATTTTTGACTCCCCTCTATAGATCCAAAAAGCGTTTCTTTGGGCAGAATTGAACCCTTCTTCTTTAAAAAAACCATTATATTGCATATTATAATAAATGGAACAGTACAGTCCCCATTCTTCCGAGTCTGCCATACGAATAGAATAATCATTATTTAAGTCATATGAAATCTCGTATTCAGACCATGCCATTAATTGCATTTACATTTCCTCCTCGCTAGTCCTATCACCTTCTGTATTCCATAGTATCACTTCTTAAAGTAAATGTTTGGTAATAAACTGTTATATTAATCTTTTGCCGATTTAAAGCAAATGCTTTTCTTTTATCATAGAAACGGCTTGTACCCGGTTTTTAACCTCAACGATTAGCATAGGGCTGAAAGATTCTCTCAATTGCGCTATGCAAACTTAACCAGAACCGTACAAGATGGTTATCTGCAAGTTCCAGTGACAACCATGCAACCTCATCGGAATGAGTGCGAGCCCATTCAGCCGCAAGTGTCGTTTTTCCAAATCCAGCTGAGGCGGCAATAAGCGTTACTTTAGCACGGTTTTCATCCATGAGTTTGGACATTAATCTTATGCGCTGAACATAATAAGGAGCCTGCTTTGGAATGGTGACTCGTGAGGCAATTATAGATTGTTGAGAATAAGTGAGCGCACGTTGGTTCGGTGTAGGAGAATTCATTGGAACCTTCCTCTTTTTAAAAAATTCAATTTTTAACCATCTATTAAATACTAACATAACATTGTAGCTTTCTGACGTCCAATATCTAAAAAAAAGACCGCCAATTGGCAGTCTTTTTTCTAATATATTCTCGAGCATAACCAAAAAGCAGAACCCACTGCGAGAATGCCTGCCATAGTTACAAACAGGACATACCCTTTCTTTGTTCTAGTAACGGCGTGCTTATCATAAAACTCTGGTTTTCGAACAATTCCAAACCATAGATCAGCAATTAAATTCACGACTACTAAAGAAAAATTCTTTAATTTACTCATGTCATCTCTCCTTCTACATGTAAGGATTCATCTCTCTAACCCTTCAAGCTCTGAGCAAAACCTGACCTCCATGACGGGTAAGATGGGCTCCATCCGTAATCCATTCGAGCTTTTGTATTGGACGCCCCCCGTTCCCAGCCTTCTCTGCCCATTTGCGAAGCAGGTCCAGGAGCTCCCAAGAGTTCTGAAAAACAGGCATCCAATCTATTCCTCGCGCAGGTTCATTGTCCACAATATTGACTGGACCAGAAGGCCAGTTCAGAGCAAGCGCCGCCGCGTTAGCTGCATCCTCCACATGAAGGAATGACGTAACTGCTTCTGTTGCTGTCAGTCTTCCATGCCGAATTTCTTCTGTCATTAATCCTGCAGAATTATACCAAGTCCCTTGGCCGTACAACATTCCGTACCGCAAAATCACATGATTAGGAATCTCAGCGACTGCTTTTTCAAGGGAGCGGATACCATCAATGGTTCTCATCCGTAATTCAGAAGCATTAGTATCTAATGGAGTATTCTCCGTGGCAGGTCCCTCACCAGCTTCATATGCCCAAGAGATACTTTGGGCAATGATCTGTTCAACCCCGGATGCCAATGAAGCATCGACAATATTTCGTGTTCCTTCTATTCTTATCCTTGAATTATCTGCAAAATTCCGCTGACTTAGTGAAGTCAGCTGATGAATCACCACTTCAGGTTGAGCTGCGCGAATAGCCGCAAATATAGACTCACGCTCATACACATCCGCGATTACCGCTTGTGCCCCAATGCTCTCAAGGATTGTTTTGTTTTCTTCTTTATGGGTCAGACCGATAACCTCATGCCCCGCTTGAAGTAACTTAGGAAGCAATAGCCGTCCAATCACACCTGCAGCACCTGCAACAAAGATTTTCATCTATTCCCTCCTTTTTGCTGTACCGTATCTTATGGCATAGCTAGAGTTAAAGCATAATTTGAATGATTATCCATATGATACCACATATGCAAAAAAGACTGCACCTCACAGCATGCTAAGAGGTGCAATCTTTGAGTTGAATCATTATCATAAAGTGTTTTTATCCAAAAATAGCAGCTTGTCTTTTATAAAGATCTTCCAATACCAAGCAAGCCATTGCTTCAACAACCGGCACGATTCTCGGACAGATACATGGATCATGTCTGCCCTCCGTTTTAATCTCTACTTCTTCACCATTCGTGTTTATGGTCTGTTGAGTAACAGAAATCGATGATGTAGGCTTTACACTTATTCGAAAAATAATTTCTTCTCCTGTGCTAATTCCGCCTATAATCCCACCGGAATGGTTACTAAGAAATCCATCCTTATTCATCGCGTCATTATGTTCACTTCCAAGCATAGAGGCCGCTTCGAATCCAGCTCCAAACTCTATTCCTTTTACAGCACCGATAGATAACATCGCTTTAGCTAACTCTGCATCCAATTTATCAAATACGGGTTCTCCAAGACCCGGAATAACCCCTCTAATCCGACACTCCACGATACCTCCACAGCTGTCTCCAATCGAAGCTAAGTGTTCAATTTTTTTAATCATTTCAGCTCCTGCCTTAGCATCACAGGCGCGGACTGCATTTTGTTCAATGACATCTTCATCAAAGGTTTGGCACTTAATCCCTCCGACCTCTTGCGTGTAGGCCAGTACCTCAACTCCTCTTCTTTCAAGCAGTTTCCGAGCGATCGCTCCGCCAGCTACTCTTGCCGCTGTTTCCCTGCCTGATGCCCGCCCACTGCCTCTATGATCGCGAATTCCGTATTTCTGCAAAAAAGTATAATCCGCATGGCCGGGTCTAAATGAATGCTGAATATCGTTATAGGCCTCCGGTTTCATATCTTTGTTGTACAGGACCACAAAGAGTGGAGTTCCGGTTGTTTTCCCTTCGAATACTCCTGATTGTATTTGCACAACATCATATTCCTTACGCGGTGAAGTTACTGAGGACTGGCCTGGTTTCCTTCTATCCATCTGTTTCTGGATATATGCTTCATCAATTTCAACATTAGGTGTAACTCCATCCACTATGACCCCAACCGCTGCACCATGTGACTCTCCAAAGGTAGTAATTTTAAATACTTCCCCAAATGTGTTACCTGCCATAATATTCAAACCTCCATTGCCGACTCTTTTATTATTTATCTATCCAAATTATAATAAGATTGTTGCAATTAATGAAATCACATTTTCAATAGACTGTCATAGAGGTGATCTATATCAAATTCTTTAATCTTGAATGGTATCGCATTTTTTTATATACGGCTCGTTACAAAAATCTAACAAAGGCTGCAAATGAATTGCATATTACACAGCCATCCGTAAGTTATGCCATTAAACAAATGGAGGATTCTTTAGGACTCAAATTATTTCATCGTTTATCTAAAGGTGTAGAGCTAACTGAGGAAGGACTGGCGTTATTGGAATATGTTGAGCCCTCACTAGTCATGCTGGATTCTGCACAAAAGCATCTTCACAATCTAAAGCAGTTAAACGAAGGAGAAGTTCGGATTGGAGCGAGTGATTCCCTTATTAAAAATCTTTTGCTTCCGCAATTGAACGCATTCCACAAACAATATCCCGGTATACGAATTCGGCTATCACACGGAAAAACGCATGAGATCACCAAACGTTTGAAAGAAGGCGAAATAGACTGTGCGCTCGTCCATATGCCTATTGACGATCCACAATTAAATATTCAGACGCTTGCCACCCTTGAAGATTGTTTTGTAGTGGGACGAGCCTTTCAGCAACTGGCAAACCGTTCGCTTACGGCAAAAGAACTTGCAGAGTTACCTTTTATTTTATTATCCCCAGAAAGCAGCACCAGACTGTTTGTTGATCATTGGTTTGCTGGTAAGAGTTTGTCCGTTAAACCAGATATAGAGCTGGGCAGCATCGATTTACTCTCTGAATTCGCAAGACTTGGTTACGGGGTAGCGTTTATTAGCCGTTCTTTTGTAATTGAGGAGATTCAAAAAGGAGAACTTTTCGAGCTGCAATTAGATGATCCGCCTCCACCCCGGAATATAGGATTCGCAATCCATCGCGATATGAGGTTATCCGTAGCAGCTGATTCTTTCGTCCGCATGCTTCGTATCCTTGATTAAGATCGTGCACGTAGCAGCACATACGGACATTGCGGAACGGGGCATATGCTTAGCAACCATAAGGACGCTGCGGAACGGGGCGATTTCGTAGCTGCAAACCGGGGGCGTATGCCCAGTAGGATAAGGACACAGAGTCCGGATGCGCTTACATAGCAATATAAGGACACAGTGGAACGATGCACGTATGTATAGCAAAAGGACACAGTGATCGGGTGAGCATACATAGCAGTACAAAGACAACACGTGCGTAGCAGTATAAGGACTCTAGGGAACCCTGCATGTACGTAACAGCATTAGGACACAGCGGAACGATGCACCTCCAGCATAAGGACACAGTGATCGGGTACGCATACATAGCAGTACAATGACAGCACGTGCGTAGCAGTATAGGGACACTGCGAAATGGGGCACGTTCGGAGTTGCAATCCGATGCGAATACTCTGTAGCATAAGGACACGTGACCGGGTGCGCTTACGTAGCAATACAAGGACAGCACGTGCGTAGCAGCATAAGGACACTCCGAAACGATGCAGGTACGTAGTGGGAAAGGACACAGTGATCGGGCGTGTACGTAGCAGTACAAAGACAGCACGTGGCGTAGCAGCATAGGGACACTCCGAAACGATGCAGGTACGTATTAGCAAAGGACACAGGGGACCTTAAACGCAATATTATTCAATATTTGGAGCCCTATCGGACCCCATTGCAGCTATTGGCAAAAAAAACAGCAAATAAGAGCCTCATTCTATAGAATAGCGTCCATGGAGTCCGAAATCCTGCTGCAAAGGCTAAAAATTAGCCAATAGCGTCCTCTGGGTCCCTATGCCTCAAAAGTGGATGAGTTATGGGTGATTCCATGAGACGCGATGGACTAAAAACGCAAAGGAGCGATTCTCCATTAATCGGAGAATCGCTCCTTGTAACCTTTTACCGCTTTTAAAGCAGGTTATTATAATGATTATATTTTATCGCGGTTGTAGACTTCAGCCGTCCGATCCGCTCTGTTAGCCATCGAATTTCCTAGTCTAGTGTCTTCGTTATAGACGCCTTCGTAACGCTGAGTATTCAGCGAACGGTTGCCGCGGAACACATCATGCGCTTGATAGCCGCGTCCATTATCATCGACTAGTACAAGGATTTTGCCGCTTTCCACATAACCTTCGTACTCTTTAGCCTCATCCTCAGGAATACCGAGTCCGATCAAGCCGCCGACTAATCCACCTGCGCCTGCACCAACTGCTGCACCTGTAAGGGTAGCAACTATTGGCCCTGCCGCCAGGATCGGTCCAATCCCCGGAATCGCCAATGCTCCGATCCCTGCTAATAATCCGGCAACGCCGCCAACTACACCACCTGTAGCAGCGCCTGTCGCCACTCCTTCTGGAGCTTTTGTGCCTGTATCCTCTGAGATGTTTCTAAGCTCATCACGATCACGTGTGATTACTGATATTTCATCATTACTAAATCCTTGATTGTGAAGTCCTTCAATTGCTCTGGTTGCTTCTTGTTCTGTGTCGAAAATACCTACGATTTTTTTAGTCACTTGAAGCCCTCCTTAGTAATTGTCTTCGCTAGTAATTACCCTTTAAACGGGAGACCAAACATCTAAGGGAAAATTTCAAGAGCATAAGTACCATAAATTATTTTACGGGACGTGTACGATTAGTCGGAATGGCCTGTAATGGGTCATCTGGCCAATAGTGCTTCGGGTACCGTCCTTTCAAATCTTTTTTGACCTCAAAATAGGTCCCCCGCCAAAAACTTGCTAGATCAGAGGTTACCTGCACAGGTCGTCTAGCTGGTGACAAAAGATGCAGCAATACCGGCACCTTCCCCCCTCCAATTCGAGGTGTGTCCAGCTGTCCAAACATCTCTTGCAATCTTACTGCCAATACCGGGGCAGCAGGATTAGTATAATCTACGGGCACACGCGAGCCACTAGGAACAGATATATGTGTAGGTGCTTCCTTTTCCAGCATCTGCCGCTGATTCCAGTCCAACATCCCCTCAAGCGCCCGTGCTAACGGTACACGCTGAAGGTCGCGGAGGTTCCTCATACCCTGAAGATATGGCAAAAGCCATTCATCCAACGTAGCAATTAAAGCAACATCTGAGACATCCGGCCAATCTGAACGTAAGGTATGCATAAACATCAAACGTTCGCGAAGCTGTAAGGTTCCCTTCTCCCACGGTAGTATTTCAATGCCATCAGTAGCGATGACACTTAACAGTACATTTGCCGTTTCTTCCGCGGAGGGTCTTTCATGTGAAGTTTCTTTTAAGACCAACGCGCCGAGCATTGTGCGACGACGTTTCTTCACACTCCCACTTTCTTTATCCCAATACACATCCGCTTCCTCGGTGATGCGGTCTGCATGATAGGTAAGCAGTTGTCCTTCTTCTATCTCAGCTGCCAGCATAATTGCGCCCTGTGTAGCGCGATCATCGATCGAAGCAGCTACGATATAAGGTGACCGGGCCAGCGGTTGTCCTTCCCGCATGGCCGCCCCCCGACCGGAGGAGAGCAGAAACGCGCCATCGCCGCGTTTCTGCCCGATCCGGTCGGGATAGGCGAACGACAGAAGCAGCCCGCAGCGGCTGATGTCGTTCACGTTCTCGCCCGGCGCGGCTTGCAGCTGCGCCAGGAAAAGGCGGCTCTCGCGCTGCACAGCGCGCAGAGCCGCCGGGTCCGCTCCGCCGCTATCAGCGGAGCGCTCGAACCGGAGCAGCGCCTCAACGCGGAGCGTGAGGTCGCAATCTAGGGCCGAGGGACCCTTGAAAAGGTCCCGCTCTTGCAGCAGCGCCGCCAGCCGGCAGGCGAGCGGCGCTGCGCCAAGCTCTGCCGCGCGCAGCAGCATATGCGCGGCTCGCGGGTGCGCGCCAAGCGCGGCCATGCTGTGGCCGTGCGGCGTAATGGCGCCGCCGGCGTCCAGCGCGCCGAGCTGGCGCAGCAACGCGGTGCCCTGCGCATAAGGCGCAGCGGGCGGCGCGTCAAGCCAAGATAGCGCGGCAGGATCGCGCACGCCCCACAGCGCCAGCTCCAAAGCAAGCTGCGCAAGGTCCGTCTGCATAATCTCCGGCACATTGTCATCCGGAAGTCGATTATGCTCCTCCTGACTCCACAGCCTGTAGCACACGCCTGGGGCTGTCCGTCCGGCACGTCCCCGCCGTTGATCCGCGGAGGCTTTTGATACCGGGACCGTCGTAAGACTCGGCATTCCTGTGCGTGGTGAGAATACCTGTGTACGGCGTTGCCCTGTATCAATCACCGTTCGCACGCCTTCAATCGTTAGACTTGTCTCAGCTATAGAAGTCGCAAGCACTACTTTTCGTTCACCTTGAACAGATGCAGCCACGGCTGCATCTTGGATATTTTGTGGCAGCTGACCATATAAAGGGCGAATAATTGCCGGAACTGGCAAGCTCCCATTTTCCAACTCACTTTGAGTTCTGCGTATTTCTCTTTCCCCCGGTAAAAAGACGAGAATATCTCCGGGTTGTTCAGCAAGCGCATGTCTCACAGCAGCTGCAGCAGTTTTTTCCAGTGGAAGATTCCCAGTAGTTGGCACATAGATTGTTTCTACAGGATAGGTTCTGCCCGGACAATTTACTACAGGCGCATCCCCTAGTAAAGCAGACACCCGCTCACTGTCCAAGGTAGCTGACATGATAAGAATCCTTAGATCCTCCCGCAACACAGCCTGTGCTTCCAGTGCAAGGGCAAGTCCCAAATCCGCATGAAGACTGCGCTCATGGAACTCATCAAAAATAACTAAACCCACATCACCCAAAGAAGGATCGCTTTGCAGCATTCTCGTTAATACTCCTTCAGTGACTACAACAATCCGCGTATTTTTGCCTACTTTAGTGTCATTCCGCATCCGATAACCTACCGTCTGTCCAACACTTTCTCCAAGGCAGGATGCCATGTAAGTGGCGGCAGATCTAGCAGCAAGCCTTCTAGGCTCTAACATTAAAATGCTTTTACCCGCCATCCAGGGTTCGTCCAAAAACGCCGGAGGCGTTCCAGTTGTTTTGCCTGCACCCGGTTCAGCGATAAGTACTGCTGCCTGCGCAGTGTTAAGTATGTTTTTCAGGTCAGGAAGCACCTGTATAATCGGAAGCTGTTTCATTCTATCTCTCCATCGTCTATAATCATATGTTATAATTTTCCTAGAAGTTATCTTAGATCATCTTCATCATGTGTGAAAAAACCTTAAAGATCAAGACTTACCATTCATACCCTCTATAATATTAATAAGGAGACTTACTATGATATTCGTAACAAAAGCTACAATTTCAGATCTACCCATGCTAACCAAAGTAGACAGCAAGATCATTGGCAATGAAAGCCGCAAATCGAAGATTGAAAAATATATCAATCATGAGCAGTGTTACGTAGCATCGCATAATGGAACGCTTGTAGGATTTGCTTGCTACGATACCACCTTTTTCGAATGTTGTTTTATTCAGCTGGTCATTGTGGATCCTGAGTTCAGACGCCTAGGCATAGCCAAAACACTCCTTAGCTACATCGAGGAACAATGCCCAACCCCCAAGCTTTTCACCTCTACCAATGAATCCAATACGATCATGCAGCAACTATGTCTTTCTCAAGGGTTTGTTAAAAGCGGAGTCATTGAGAATTTAGATGATGGCGACCCGGAATGGGTTTATTTCAAACAAATTAGATGAGCATACATGATTAGTTACACACAACAAGCAAAAAGGCAGCTCTTCTGTCTAAAACGACCAAGAGATGCCTTTTTATTTTACACTATTTATTCTGATGTCCAAATGACCGTAGGTATTTAGGCAGTAACCTAACCAGCATTAATCCTCTTCCTTTATCATCTGTCCGTGTATTTGAGCACTGTATTGCATAAAAGCAGGGTTACTATCCAAGCCGCGTTCACGTAATAACTCCTGTAGACGCAGTCTTTTCATAGACAGTTTTGACCGCAGAGCCTTGCCCTCACTGGTTTCTGCACCTCCGCTATTATGACACGCCGCTAGCAATCCTTCCAACGTAACACATTCAGCTCGCAGAGAGATTTCCTCAGGAACAAGTCCGGAGTTCTTCATGATATTAAAAGACATCCGTAATTCTTCTGGCACACCTGATAAATCCTCAAGCTCCAGCGGCTTGCCATGCCCAGGTAAATCTCGAAATTCCCCGTTACGCATAGACTCCTGAATCCGCTGCTCAGCTAACCAAGACATCATCCCCATATACGCAGCCTCCTTCACCAATGCCACACTATTATCAACCCTGCCTAATCAAAAGTATATTTTACGGAATTGCGTTAATTTTAGCATAAAAGAATTAGGATTTGCATCAAGGTGCCGGAATGCTTTCTCAGATCTTTCCTATGCTGTTAACTATAGGGATGGCGAGCTATTTACTCAAATGCCCCTTGTCCCACGTCACACAGTTGAATAACTCGGACTCCGTAACTATCCTATCGTATACAATGTATATTCTAAGTCCATAACCGCAACGTCAGCACACACTGGCCACCGTGAAACGTTTGGAACCATGAGCTCTTGCTCGTATACTACATCTTTTACACCCTCATTACATCTTCATTACATCTTGGTCGCCATAGATCGTTCGGACCCAGCAGCCCTTATTTCACAAATTCAGGCCTATTTATTCTGCTGTCGGACTCACTTGAAGCTATTCGCTCTAACACACCCTACTTTTGTTCAAAATCACAGCGATAAGCGCTATGCGGTCCGATAATTCGAATAAACACACCATAAACTCCAAATAGCTGTAATACAGTCCGCAACGCCGATGTTTCCTCATCACCATGAAACGTTCGGACTCAGATGACCTTATTTCACAAATTCAGGTCTTTTTTCACTGCTTTCGGACTCAGGTGCAGCT
This sequence comes from Paenibacillus sp. FSL F4-0097, assembly GCF_038593125.1. Lineage (NCBI taxonomy): Bacteria > Bacillati > Bacillota > Bacilli > Caryophanales > Paenibacillaceae > Paenibacillus > Paenibacillus sp. FSL F4-0097. The sequence continues at coordinate 3,073,706 of NZ_CP151965.1, read as the reverse complement.
ATTCGCTCTAACACACCCTACTTTTGTTCAAAAACGCGGTAATAAGCGCTATGCGGTCCGATACTTCTAATAAACACACCAAAAACTCCAAATAGCTGCAATACAGTCCGCAACGCCGATGCATCCTCACCACCATGTAACGTTCGGACTCAGATGGCCTTATTTCACAAATTCAAGCCTTTTTTCTCTGCTTTCGGACTCAGTTGCAGCTATTCGCTCTAACACACCCTACTTTTGTTCAAAAATGCGGTAATAAGCGCTATGCGGTCCGATAATTCGAATAAACACACCAAAAACTCCAAATAGCTGCAATACAGTCCGCAACGCCGATGTTTCCTCACCACCATGTAACGTTCGGACTCAGATGGCCTTATTTCACAAATTCAAGCCTTTTTTCTCTGCTTTCGGACTCAGTTGCAGCTATTCGCTCAAGCACACCCTACTTTTGTTCAAAATCACAGCGATAAGTGCTATGCGGTCCGATACGATCAAAAATCAAACCAAAAACTCCAAATAGCTGCAATACAGTCCGCAACTCTGATGCATCCTCATCACCATGAAACGTTCGGACTCAGATGACCTTATTTCACAAATTCAGGTCTCTTTGCTCTGCTATCGGACTCAGTTGCAGCTATTCGCTCAAACACACCCTACTTTTGTTCAAAATCACCGCGATAAGAGCTATGAGGTCTGAAACGATCAAAAATCAAACCAAAAACTCCAAATAGCTGCAATACAGTCCGCAACGCCGATGTTTCCTCACCACCATGTAACGTTCGGACTCAGATGGCCTTATTTCGCAAATTCATGCCTTTTTGCTCTACTTTCGGACTCAGATGCAGCTATTCGCTCTAACACACCCTACTTTTGTTCAAAGTCGCGGCGATAAGAGCTATACAGTCCGATACTGCTAATAAACACACGAAAAACGCCAAATAGCTGCAATACAGTCCGCAACGCCGATGCATCCTCGCCACCATAGATGCTACTATTTACTTCCGCCATTCATCACTCACTTATCACCTTCATCACTCCCTTATCTCCGCCAACACTAACTCCGCGCCGTACGCAAATCGAGCTCGTGGACTTGCTTGTGACCTTATCTCTCCCGCTATTTTATTGCCCTCTATTCCCTATAAGATAGTCTTCTAACTCACAGCCGGATCGTGCAATTAACACAGGCGATTGCTATACTCTTTCTAACAAGACTCAACTCAATAAAAAAAGGACTACCACAGTAGTCCAAAGGAGAATATTCATGTTAGCTAACATCCAAAAAGAAGATCAACATTATGTCGCTCGTTTCGAACGCCAGTTAAAGCATTCCGCAACTGAGATTTGGTCCTATTTGACCGAAAATGAGAAGCTTGCCTTATGGTTCTCTGAATTAAAAATCGAGGACCTGCGTGAAGGCGGACTTATAAAGTTTGATATGCAAAACGGAACGTTTGTGGATATGAAAATTACTGAGCTACAGCATCAATCTACTTTTGAGTTTACATGGGCTGAGGATCTTGTTCGTTTTGAGTTATACCCTAATTCAGAAGGCTGTTTACTCATCTTGAATGAAACACTACAGACGCTCACCTCGCATACACCACGAGATCTCGCTGGCTGGCATGTTTGTCTAGAAGTGATCCAGCATCTTTTGGAAGGCACGACGCTGGAGTCACGGAAAGACGAATGGAACAAATTGTACGAGCATTACCGGGAAGCCATCTCGAAATTAGGATAACAAGGACTCCGCGCCGTCAATCACGATTTGCGCACCTGTAATATGGATAGATTCATCCGAAGCCAGAAAAGCAACGAGATCAGCGACATTATCCGGCTTGCCCGGTCCATCCGCCAAGGGTTGCGCTCCATCAGGGAATTCAATCGGAATGACGATCGCTTCAACATCTTCGCTCATTTCAGTGGTTTCATCTATATTCGTAGCAATAGCCCCAGGGCAGATCACATTTACACGAATCTTAAACTTAGCAAGCTCGAGAGCTGCCATTTTGGCAAAAGCCACCTGTCCAGCTTTGGTAGTGCTATAAGTAGACCACCCAAAGCTGGCAAATCTAGTGTTCCCATTAATGGAACTAGTAATAATAATACTGCCCTTCCCTTTATCTTTCAGATGAGGAATGGTATATTTCAGGGTCAAAAAAGTCCCCGTCAAATTCACCGACATCGTACGCTCCCAGTCGCTCAAGCTCAGTTCTTCTATCGGACCTACAGCGCCATTAATTCCCGCGTTAGCGAATACTACATCCACGCCTCCGAATTGTTCCACCGTACAACGTACGGCTTCCTCTATCTTTTTCTCATCGGAAGTATCTACCTCTATGGCCAGCGCGCAATCTTTTCGAAGCTTATTAAGCTTTTCTGCCAAGGAAGAGGTTCTTTCAAGATTTAAATCAAACAATGCTACATTTGCACCTTCCCGCGCCAGCTTAATAGCGGTAGCACGGCCAATTCCCGAGCCCGCTCCGGTTATAATCGCTGTTTTTCCAATAAATCTTTGTTTCTTAGATATGTTTGGGCTCATATGTAATCTCTCCTCTAATGTCTGTAAGATAAGTACTATGGATCAAGATTACCCAAATAAACCTGTAATGGAATCATCTCGTTCATAAATCTTCATAATTTAAGCACGCCGCACAAAAAAATCTCCCCATTCAATAAGATGAGCGGAGAGTTTGTTTCGAATATTTTGATTTTTTTGATTGTTTCGATGTTCGATGTTCGATGTTTCGATTATTTCAATTCAATTGTCCAGCTTGCGTACGTCCACTTTTACAGTCAGTGTGCCTGCTCCGCCGCGATATACCCCTTTTACAGGTACTATATCTTTATAATCCCGTCCATGACCCAGCTTGATATAACGCCAGTTCACTTCAACATTATTCGTCGGATCAAAACCAAGCCAGCCCGTACCCGGAATATGGGTCTCCACCCAAGCATGTGAAGCCTGCTCGAAATTGGCATTGCTGCTCTGTAGATCACCGACAAAATGATATCCACTAACATATCTGGAAGGCAGACCCACACTGCGGCAGACAGCGATCATAAGATGAGCATAATCCTGACAGACACCCCGCTTGAGCTTCAGGGCTTTTTTTACCGTTGTATTTACGCTTGTTGCCTCAGGATCATAGGTGAACTGTTCATAAATCGTCGAAGATAACCTCAGAATCCATTGATACATATCTTCAGCTTCACTAAAAGGGTACTGTGAGGCGAACTCTACCAATTCAGGAGTCACCTCGGTATAACGGGTCGGCAAAATAAACTCAATGTACCGGTTCTGAAACTTCTCATCATTTAGCAGTTTAACTTGCTCTTCAAGGCTGGTTCGCGGAAGATCGGTACCTTGAGATTTATCCAGTGTTACTACAGTAGCTTTCGTATGGATTACCATTTCCGTATGTGGCTTATTAACTGAATAGGCATGCACCCGATTACCAAAGAAATCCTCATACGTTAATAGATTAGCTGCCGGATATACTTCAACCTCGTGGTGATAACAGGATTGCCGATAGTTGGTGCGAGGGGTGAGTCTGATTTCATTGACACTGTCCGTAACCGGCTCTGGATAACTGTATGTGGTGGTGTGATTGATTTGAATCTTCATACAGATACTCCTTCTCGCCGAAAAAAGGCGCCCTCCATCGTTTTGCCCAGTCTCTGGCAAGATATTACGAGTGATTGCAGTACATCTTCCACCAGCTCACCGGACATTTCTTCTTTTTCCATATAATCCAGCTCTGCCTTCAGCTTTCCTGCTTGACGGATGACCTTCTCATGACCTGAGCCTTTTTCTGAGGAATCCAGTTCAAGTCTAGCTAAATGTTCTTCCAGCTGGTGAAAAGAAAAGCGGATCGAACGTGGAAATTTGGGATTCGCGATCAAAAAATCTAAAATGCTCTCCGGTGACATGGCATCTGCATAATAACGGCGAAACGCCTGATACCCACTTACGGATTTCAGCACAGCCTGTAACTGAATATAGATTGCATTAAGCTCTTTGAAACGGCAAGAGGCTATAACTGCCTGCAAAATACGCGTCGTATTCTCGGCCCGTTCCAAAAAACGGCCGCTCTCTATAAAGTGCCATTCATTCCCTCTAAGCATTACGGATTGTTCTGCTCCTAGAAACATAGCTGCACGTTCCTTCACCTGCTGGTAGAAATGATGTGGACCACTCATAATATCAGCAACTGACCGCTCACCAAGCCATAGATTAAAGCTGTTGACGACATCCCATAGCTCACTTGGAAGATGCTGGCGCAGTGTGCGAAGATTATTTCTGGCATGATGTACGCAAGAGAATAATGAATTCGAATTGCCTAAATCAAGTGTAATAAAGGATAACACGTCCTGTTCAGAAAAGGTTTCGAACTGCTGTAAATATTCACTTCGAACCCCTAATGCATCGATAAGCCTCGACCATTTATGTCCTTCTTCCTGAAAATCCTCTTCCTGCTGGATATGATAATGTACATTGATTAGCCGCGCATGATTCTCTGCCCTTTCAATATATCGGCCGATCCAGAATAAAGCCTCCGCATTTCGATTCAGCATCTTTAGCCACTCCTTTATCCTCCAAATTGATGCTGCATATTTTTGATTCACAATCAAGGCTTACAAGATAATAGATCAAGCCATAACCCAAGTATCCTTTACGCCACCACCTTGCGAGGAATTCACAACTAATGAACCTTCTTTCATAGCCACTCGTGTTAATCCGCCAGGTATGACATGCGGCTTCCGGTCTGCACCCATTAATACAAAAGCCCTAAGGTCGATATGCCGGGGTGCCATAGTGCCTCCCGACAATACAGGTGCTCTAGACAAGGACATAATTGGCTGTGCCACATAACGATCTGGATCAGCAATAATTTTCATTCGGAACTCGGCTAATTCTTCTTTGGTTGCCTCGCTTCCGATCAACATCCCATATCCTCCGGATAATGAGGTTTCCTTAACAACCATTTCGAATAGGTTCTCAAGAACATACAGGCGTTCATCGGGTCTGGATAACAAATACGTCGGCACATTGCCAAGGATCGGCTCTTCATTCAGATAATAACGAATCATATCCGGTACATAGACATACATCGCTTTATCATCTGCAACACCGGTTCCCGGAGCATTAGCAATCGCTATGTTGCCTGCCCTATAAGCATTCATAAGTCCTGCTACACCCAGTAAAGAATCAGGTTGAAAGGCTAGCGGGTCAATGTAATCATCGTCCAACCGACGATACAGCACATCCACTCGACGTAATCCGTTCATTTCTTTCAGATATATTTTGTGATCCTTTGTTACCAAATCTCGTCCTTCGACCAAATGTATACCCATCTGCTGTGCCAAAAAAGCATGTTCATAATATGCAGAATTGTATTCTCCAGGCGTTAGGAGTGCTATAACCGGATCTGACCTCCTTGATGGAGATAGACTACGAAGCACGGATAAGAAGCGATTTAAGCTATGATCTACATCTCGGATGGAGCTGGCAAAGGACAATTCAGGAAACAATTGATTCATAAGTGTTCTGCCTTTAAAAAGATAGGAAAAGCCGGAGGGAGTTCGCAGGTTGTCTTCAAGTACATAATAATGCCCATCGTGATGGCGGATCAGATCGATTCCTGAGGTGGTGATGTAAGCTCCACCGGGCACTCGCAGACCTGACATTTCTGGCCGGAAGTAACAGTTGGAAATAATCATACGCCTAGGGACGATGCCATCTTTAACAATGTATTGCTCATGGTAGATGTCATGAATGAACAAATTCAAAGCTGTGATACGCTGAATTATTCCAGCTTCTAGCCTCTCCCACTCATTCTTAGGGATTATACGTGGAATCATATCGAAGGGGATCGTTCGCTCCATAGGATGATCTTGAGCCGGATTGTAAAGCGTAAAGGTAATTCCTTCTTCCATCATCCTACGCTGCATTAGATTTTGCTTCCCTTGCAGCTCTTCGGAGCTCATTCCGGAAAACATGCGGTTCACATGTCTGTAGTGCGGCCGGACATTCCTCTTATCAGCATACATTTCATCGAAAAAATGCTGTAATGGATACGGAGACAGACCTGGCAGAGGATCTAATTTGGACATGAGCCCGACTCCTTTCGATAGATGTAATCTTTGTTAACAACTTATACTTTCATTTCAGAAAACATCCATGAAAATATTGGTTTATATTCTCATAATACGTAAATCCACTTGTTCATGTCAACATATATAACAGAGAAATGTGATTCCAGAGGTATTTGTATTTTTTGGAATCGCTTCCTTTCTCTCTTATATAGGTTGCCGGAGATGAAATGTACATTCATCATTGAATTGTATGCAGGAAGTGTGACAAGCATTACTATTATGAATTTTTCATATAATGTATTTTTTATATAGTTGCCTGAGGATGTGGATTCATTGAGTATGGTATAATTTGTTGCGATGGGAGAGTGACCTATGGAGCACAAATATACTATGTCAATTGAGCAGGAAGAGCTTAGGCGGAATCACATTTATCTGTTATTTGGTCTATCGGAAGCGGGGTCAATGAAGGTAGCCCTTAGTCATTTAGGTTATCGCCATTTAATACGAGTACTTTCATTTAATGAGACATTCTCTGCTGGACCGTTGCGTGAATTACATAATAATGAAGGCTATCATACCCGTGAGTTATGGTTTCAGGAACGATTTCCGGATCATGGTTATCATCTCAATCCCCAGCACAAACTGGAAGCCGTGATACAGACCTTAAAAGAAATTCCCGAGGACAAAAAAATCACTATTTGGTGCGGAGACAACTCCCATGATCAGACAGGTTTACGATTTGCGCTTTCTATTCTTAATGAGAGGACGCAACCTATTCATGTTATTGATCCCGTCAAGGCTTATAGGGAGATTGCCGCTCCATTTGAAACCGGCTTATATCCCAGAGCACTTAGTCAGCTCCCAAACGAAGCTGTGCAAAAAATTATAAAAATTACCGAAAACACATCCCCTGTCACCTCCGCTCAAAGAAAACAGTATGAACTAGAATGGCAAAAAATAAGCAACACCGAGGATATGCTTAGAGTTTGGGTTGATGGCCAGCTTATGAATGTTCCCGAGAGTTACTATGACGAAGAAATTCTTTCTTTAATTCTGCAACTTCAACAGTGTGAGGAAAGAGAAGGCTACGTAAATGCAGGTCTGATTGTAGGCGCAATTATAGGGCAATGGAATTTGTATATCAGTACCTCATTCATAGAATATCGCTTCTGGAGGCTAGTTAGTGAGGGAAAGCTGTTATTTAAAGGGATCCCTTACGCGATGCATTTATACTTTCTAAGAGTCGCTTAGCAGTTGCTACAAAATGACGGACAAACCCTTTATAAAAAAGAAAAGGAATGCCCTCCTAAACTAAATATAGCTTCGAGGACATTCCTTGTAAATATGACTTCTTTATGATTATATTGTGCCGTTGATTACACTTGCTCTTCCGATTCTTCTGACTCTTCTTCCTCGGCAATTAATCCGGCAAAAAGAGCATGTACGAACTGCTGCGAATCAAATGGCTGCAAGTCTTCCATTTTTTCTCCAAGACCTACAAACTTCACCGGTAAATTCATTTCCTGACGAATCGCTACAACGATTCCGCCTTTAGCCGTACCGTCCAGCTTCGTCAAAACCAAGCCGGTGACGCCACTCTTTTCACCAAATAACTTGGCTTGTGTAAGTGCATTTTGACCCGTCGTAGCATCTAACACCATCAGTACCTCATGTGGAGCACTTGGAATTTCTCTTTGAATGACGCGGAAGATTTTGTTGAGCTCTTCCATCAGATTGCTTTTATTCTGCAGTCTGCCAGCAGTATCGCAGATTAAGATATCCACGTTGCGCTGTTTAGCCGCTTGCACCGCATCGTACATTACAGCCGCCGGGTCAGAGCCTGCTTGTTGTTTAATGACATCTACGCCTGCGCGTTGGCCCCAAACCTCAAGCTGCTCAATCGCTCCGGCACGGAACGTATCCCCTGCAGCCAAAAGAACTTTTTTACCTTCTTGTTTGTAACGATGAGCCAGCTTGCCGATGGTAGTCGTCTTGCCCACGCCATTAACCCCAACGAACAAAATAACTGTAATTCCATTCGGATTTTCCTTCAGGCTGTTATCATCATCTCCGCGCAGCAGCTCCATAAGCTTACGGGACAAAATCGGCTTCAGCTCGGCAGCATCTTCAATCCGATTTTGCTTCACTTCGGCACGCAAATCCTCGACAAGGGTCATAACAGTGTTTACACCCACGTCTGCACCAATTAAAATCTCTTCCAGCTCTTCGTAGAACTCTTCATCTATCTTTTTGCGGCGGATGATAAGGTCGGAGACCTTCTCTACAAAACCTTTACGGGTTTTCTCTAATCCGTCGCGGAATTGTTTCGTTACACTTTCCGTTTTGCCGGAAATGCTTTCTTTTAATTTTCTAAAAAAGCTCATTTGGTTCCTCCTAAAAGTTTCTCTTCTTTGATGAATTTAAGCAATCTCAGCTTCTTCATCCTCTAAACGTACTGAGACGAGCTTGGAGACGCCGCCCTCTTCCATCGTTACTCCGTATAACACGTCCGCCTCTTCCATCGTTCCTTTGCGGTGGGTAACGACGATGAACTGAGTTTGTTCAGAGAACTCGCGTAAGTACTGTGCAAAACGAACAACGTTTGCTTCGTCGAGTGCAGCCTCAACCTCATCCAATACGCAGAACGGAACTGGCTTCACTTGCAGGATAGCAAACAATAACGCCATCGCAGTTAGAGCGCGTTCGCCGCCGGATAAGAGCTGCAGATTTTGCAATTTTTTACCCGGTGGTTGGGCTACGATATCTATACCTGTTTCCAGCATATGTTCCGGATCCAGCAGCATAAGATCAGCTCGCCCGCCTCCGAACAGCTTTGAGAACACGGTCCCGAACTGTTTACGGATCGCATCAAAGGTCTGTTTGAAACGCTTAGACATTTCATCTTCCATCTCACGGATTACCTGATACAGAGTAGTCTTAGCTTCGACTAGATCATCTTTTTGTCCACTGAGGAACGTATACCGTTCATGGACCCGCTGATATTCTTCGATCGCCCCTAAGTTAACCTCACCTAGCGCAGAAATACTGCGTTTCAAACGTTGTACATCGGCTTGTGCGGCAGGTACATCTTCAGGCACCGGATATCTCTGTTTCGCTAATTCATAACTTAGCTCGTAGTCATCACTCAGCTTGCGTAGAATATTATCCAGCTCCACATCGAGTCGACCGACAGAAACTTCAGTGGCACGCAGCTTGTCCTCGACTACTTTAAGGGCCTGACGTTGATCTTTAGTCTTGCCTTCCTCAAGTTCCAGCTTACGGGTTAACGCTGTACGCTCAGCCCGGGCAAAATCCAAAGTTCCAGTCGTCTCTTCCTTCTTCAACCGGTAACTGTTCAAATCTTCCTTCTGCTTCACAGCTTCCAAAGCATTGTTAGCCAGATCTTGTTCTATCGTATGTAACAGATTTCGATTCTGGCGCAGCTCCTTGTCCTGTGAACCCACATCTTGTCTAAGGCGACGTAACTGCTCCTCCAGGGAGAATATCTCCTGATCAAGCTTGCCTTCCGAGACTTTCATACTGGTCAACTTGCCTTGCAGCTCTTCCTTAGCTGATTCATTCGCTTTACGCGCAGATTCAGCGTTACGGATACCCTCATGGGCTTCCTTTTCTTCCTTTTCAAGGCGTTCAAGCTCAGCAGTGGCTTGTTTCCGCGTCTCTTCAAGCGCACGTACTTCACTCTCAAAGCCGCTGCGTTCCGCACCTGTGCTCTCCACTTGCTCCTGCACATGCCGAAGCTCATGCTCGAGCTGCTTCAAATCACCGGAGACTCTTTGCTCTTCCAGTCTCTTCTCGTCACCATCACGGCGCAGGTCCTCCAGCTTCACGCTAGCGTTCTCCTGCTCCTCACGAAGTCTGGCAATGCCTTGCTTCAGCTTCACTATTTGACGTTCGCTTTCTTCAATTTCACTGCTTAATTGATCCAGCTGACGTTTGCGGCTAAGCAAGCTATTGTTCTTCTTATGCTGGCTACCCCCGGTCATCGAACCGCCGGCATTAACTACATCGCCTTCCAGTGTAACTACCCGATAACGATATTGGCATCTAGCGGCAATGCGGTTCGCTTGCTCCAAGCTCTCCGCAATAACCACATTGCCGAGCAAACTGCCGATAATGCTAGTATATTTATCATCGTAACCAACGAGTTCGGAACCAATTCCAACAAATCCGTCAGCATCACCCACCATACCACGGTCACTGCCAGAAATCTGGCGCGGCCGGATAACATCTAGCGGAAGAAAGGTAGCTCGTCCCAGCTGACGCTGCTTTAGAAATGATATCGCTTGGCGGGACACAGTCTCATTATCCATGACCACATGCTGAAGTGATGCACCTAGAGCAGTCTCAATCGCCATTTCCAGCTTCTCCGGAACGGAGATCAGCTCTGCAACCGCACCATGCACTCCGTTGAGCTGTCCTTTTCGGGCGCCCTTGAGCACTTCTTTAACCCCAAGCATGAAGCCATCGAAATCATCCTGCATCTCTTTCATGGTCTCATGACGAGAGACTTGCGCTTCCCGCTTCTGTTCCCACTTCCGAAGACCGGACTGTGTTTCTTCAATCAGCTTCTGACGTTTACTGAGCTGTTCACTTTCAGTGATGTAAGCCCCGCGAAGATTGCTAAGTTCCTTCCCTAGCTGGGCAATCTTGTCCTTCAGCCCTTTCTGGTTGGCAGACAACTCTTCATGCCGGGCTGTCCATTTGCCGCTTTCTTCTTCACTGCGGCTCATACGACGTTCCAGATTCTCCTTCTGTTGATCCGCGTAACGAATTTCGTTACGTGCATTCGCCATAAGGTTCATTAACTCCAAAAGAGCACTTTTGAGCTTTTCTTCCTGGCTCTGGCTAATCCCGTCTGCCACACCTTCAAGCCTTGTCTCTTCATCTTCGATCTGTTTCCGAAGATCCACAAGCTTAAGCCGCGATTGCTCAAGCTTAAGCTCCAGATCCACGACTTCACGCTGACGATCTGCAGAACGCTCGCCAACCGAACCTAACGTGAGCATTAACTGCTCACGATTGCTTTCCAGATTTCGCTTGCGTTCCCTCAGCACTTCACCGTAACCTTCGCTCTTCTCAAATGCTTCGCTATAACGCAGCAATTGCTCTTGCTGCTTCTCGATCTGTGCTTCGAGTGTGCGCAGTTCAGAGCGTCCGCTCTCCAGCTTGGCATCATGAGCCGAAACAACGGTAGACAGCTCCAGCTGCTCGTCCTTCAACGTTTCAAGCTTTGCGTTACCTTCCTGCCAAGCGGTATGAATGCCTTCAATCTGGTGTACGTATACTGAAATTTCCTGATGTTTTAATTGTTCGCGAAGTTCCTTAAAGCGGATAGCTTTCTCGGACTGATCCTTAAGTGGCCCAATCTGATCCTCAAGCTCACTGATCAAATCATGAATACGAAGCAGGTTTTGCTCGGTATCATCCAGCTTTCGACTTGCGTCTTTCTTGCGCGATTTATATTTTACAATACCTGATGCTTCTTCAAAGATGCCTCGCCGATCTTCGGAACGAGTACTTAGAATTTCTTCAATCCTACCCTGCCCGATAATCGAATAGGCTTCACGTCCGATACCGGTATCCATAAACAGCTCTGTGATATCCTTCAAACGGCAGGATTGCTTATTAATTAAATATTCACTATCTCCACTGCGATGAACTCTCCGAGTCACTGTAACTTCGCTAAAATCCAGCGGAAGTGTGTGATCTTCATTATCAAGCGTAAGTGATACTTCGCCATAATTCACGGCTTTACGCGCATCACTTCCAGCAAAAATGATATCCTCCATCTTGCCGCCACGCAGTGATTTAGCACTCTGTTCGCCGAGTACCCAGCGTATGCCGTCAGAAATATTGCTTTTGCCGCTTCCGTTCGGGCCAACTACAGCCGTTATACCGCGCACAAACTCCATTTCTGTTTTGTCGGCAAATGATTTAAAACCAGCTAATTCTATCCGTTTCAAAAACATACTTGCCAATCACCTCTGACCCATTATACCATAGCGTTTGTACCCTAAAAAACCATTAAGATGCAGCTTATTCTATCCTTCAAGCATAAACGCTTTCGCTTAACTTCCCTATAAGGACGGCAAGTGTCTAAGCGAGAAATAGAAGGCTACTTTATAACGTGGACATATAAGTTCTTATATTGTCGAAAAAGAGCAGCAACGGTCTGAGCTCCGCCTAAACGCCGGTATTCAGACCTTTGCTGCTCTCCTCCGCTTGTCCCCTTGATGCAAAACTCAGGCACCGTCCTCTTTCAGATGCAAGAGTGCAGCTGCCGCTGCCTGCTGCTCTGCTTCCTTCTTGGACCGGCCGCTTCCTTTACCAAGTGAACGGTTAGCCATATACACCTCTGAGACGAATTCACGCTCATGTGCGGGTCCCCGTTCTTCTATAATTCGATATTCCAATGTACCCATATTGTGCTGCTGAATTAGCTCTTGCAGTTCCGTCTTATAATCGGTCATCTGCATTTGCAATTTCCCATCCGTTTCCACCAGAGGAAATACGTGATTATCAAGAAAACTTCGCACCGTTTCCAGTCCTTGGTCGAGATAAAGCGCTCCCACGAAGGATTCGAATACATCAGCCAGCAGGGCCGGGCGAGTACGTCCGCCCGTAAGTTCTTCCCCTTTGCCCAACAGTACATAACGGCCAAAACCTAAACTCTCCGCAAATTTGACCAGTGAAGGCTCGCATACAATAGCGGCCCGCAGCTTGGTCAACTCTCCCTCAGGTCGGTCTGGCAATAGATTGTACAAATATTCAGAAACCGTTAACTCCAGAACTGCATCCCCAAGAAATTCGAGACGCTCATTGTCCTGATGCTGATTGAAACGGTGTTCATTCACATAGGATGCATGGGTAAAGGCCTGCTTCAGAAGCACAGAATCGTGAAATTGGATTTGAAGTTGCTGTTGTAACTGCTTCAGTTCTCCTTTCACCGCACTGTCCCCTTACTAATTATATTTTTTTAGAATAACTGTTGCGTTATGTCCCCCGAAGCCGAACGAATTCGACATTACAATATCAAGATCAGCTTTACGTGGCACATTTGGTACATAATCCAGATCACATTCCGGGTCTTGGTTGTCCAAATTAATCGTTGGCGCAATCATCCCTTTTTGCAAGGAAAGGCCACAAATAATAGCTTCTACTCCACCAGCGGCACCCAGAAGGTGACCTGTCATGGATTTCGTTGAACTGATTGCCACTTTATATGCATGATCACCCAATGCTTTCTTAACAGCAGCAGTTTCTGATCTATCTCCTACAGGCGTTGAAGTACCATGAGCATTGATATAATCAATATCTTCAGGAGAGATACCAGCATCCCGGATTGCCATCTTCATGCAGCGAGCTGCACCATCTGGATCAGGCTCAGTCATATGATGAGCATCTGCGCTTAGACCATAACCGATAACCTCAGCATAGATCTTCGCTCCGCGCTTTTCAGCATGTTCGAGTGATTCCAGAATAAGAATCCCGGCGCCTTCACCCATAACAAAACCATCGCGATCCACATCAAACGGACGACTTGCCTTCTCAGGCTCATCATTGCGAGTGGACATTGCTCTCATTGCACAAAAACCAGCCATACCTGTTGGACGAATGGTCGCTTCGGAACCACCGCAGATCATTGCATCTGCGTCTCCACGTTGAATCAAGCGGAAGGATTCCCCAATGGAGTGACTTCCTGTAGCACAAGCAGTTACTGTCGTCGTATTAGGACCCTTTGCTCCAAGGTTAATGGACAACTGTCCAGAACCCATGTTAGCGATCATCATCGGAATGAAGAACGGACTAACCCGCTTCGGTCCTTTTTCAAGCAACAAGTTATGATTGTCTTCCCAAGTTCCAAGACCACCAATACCTGATCCTACAGATACACCTATTCTTTCGGCATCAATATCTTCACCGATCTTAAGTCCGCTATCTCGCAACGCATCCTCACCGGCAGCCACTGCAAATTGTACAAAACGGTCCATTTTGCGGGCTTCCTTACGACCAAAAAGTGCCTCTGGATCAAAATCTTTAACAGAGGATGCTATTTGCGTAGTATACTCACTGACATCAAAGGTCTCAACCTGTGATACACCGGATTTGCCGCTCATAAGATTATCCCAGAACGTCTCCAAATCTTTGCCCAATGATGTAACTACGCCCATCCCGGTAACAACCACTCTATGACTCAAACACAATCACCCCATCTATAGGTTGTATACATTATATTCAGAACTTATATACTTTCTGTTGCTACTATATGAACAGCGATAACCGCATCAATAACCATCCTGCGGTTCTGTTATATCCCTTATATAGTTGCTCAAGGCAACCTTTGATTCCTCTTTAATGCTCTATAAATGAGGAGAAGTCCCGCCCTAGCAGGAACGGGACTCTCAATCATATGACTCTAGGTATGAGATTGTATGTACTTCACAACTTCACCCACGGTCGTAATCGTCTCTGCATCTTCATCAGAGATTTCCATATCGAATTCATCTTCCAATTCCATAACCAATTCTACTACATCAAGAGAATCAGCACCTAAATCATCTTTGAAAGACGCTTCTAATGTTACCTCAGCTTCATCGGCACCTAAGCGGTCGATGACAATGCGTTTTACACGCTCTAATACATCGGACATCCGGTTCACCTCCTCTTTTGGTATTATACGAGATATGAGTTCAAAATACCATAGAGCGTCAAAAACGCTTTCTTTATCCCTCACATTTCAGCATTAAAACAGTGTAATTTCTCCTTGACGGAGAGTTACATATACATCCCGCCATCCACGTGTAGTGTCTGGCCGGTCATATACGCAGCGCCTTCAGAGGCCAGGAAGACTACAGCCATAGCAATCTCTTCAGGGCGCCCCAGACGAGCAAGTGGAATGCCCTTCTCAAGCTCACTGCGCACTTCCTCAGAGAGCTCACGCGTCATATCTGTATCAATGAAGCCAGGAGCGATACAGTTCACCGTGATCCCCCGTGAGGAAAGCTCACGAGCCGATGCCTTCGTTAAACCGATGACACCTGCCTTAGCTGCGGAGTAATTAGCTTGTCCAGGATTTCCTGTTACACCTACTACGGAAGAAATATTGATAATTCGCCCGTAGCGTTGCTTCATCATAGGGCGTGTAGCTGCCTTTAGGCAGTTAAACACCCCTTTTAGATTCGTTTCGATCACTTGATCGAACTCTTCTTCTTTCATGCGCATAATCAGGTTGTCTCTGGTAATGCCGGCATTATTGACAACAATGTCAATACGTCCCCAGGTATTCAGAACCTCTTTGACAAGGTTCTCGGCCTGTTCACTATTGCCGACATCGCCACGAAGGGCAATACCCTCCGAGCCAAGCTCGACAATCCGAGCTACGGTCTCTTGTGCGGCTGCTTCACTGCCCGCATAGTTCACGGCCACCTTCACGCCATGTTCCGCGAGAGCAAGTGCAATACTGCGGCCGATGCCGCGAGAGCCACCAGTTACAAGGGCCGTTTGACCCCGCAATGCTGAGAACATCATTTATTCCCCCTTCGATCATATTGCTATTGATAAACAATGTTTGAACGTATCTTACAAGACAGCTTGCACACTTTCTAGCGTGTTAATGTTGATTACTTTGACCGTTTTGTCTATTTTGCGGATCAGACCTGCCAGAACACTGCCAGAACCAATTTCCACAAAAGTATCCACACCATCAGCAATCAGCCATTCAATACTGTCTTGCCAGAGCACAGGGGAGTACACCTGGCGGACAAGCAGTTCACGGATTTCTTCAGGATCCGTTACAGGTGCTGCGGTAACATTGACAATAACAGGTACAGCCGGAGCATTAAAAGTAACACTCTTCAGCTCGTCTGCCAAGCGGTCTGCCGCAGCCTTCATCATCGAAGAGTGAAAAGGTCCACTTACTTCCAGCGGAATAGCCCGCTTTCCGCCTGCTTCCTTAACACGCTGCACAACACCGTTAACCCCGGCTTGTGAACCAGAAACAACAATCTGTCCCGGGCAGTTCACATTCGCCAGTTCTACCACGCCGCTCTCCTCGGATACGCTCCGGCATAATTCTGCCAGAGCATCCCGCTCCGCACCAAGCACTGCAGCCATAGCTCCCTGTCCACCTGGAACAGCTTCCTCCATAAAACGACCGCGTAAACGCACAAATCTTACAGCATCTTCATAGGACAATACGCCTGCCGCAACCAGTGCGCTGTATTCTCCTAGGCTATGACCAGCTACATAATCCGGCTTCATCCCTTGATCACGTAATGCTTCCAGATAAGCCACACTTGCTGTTAGCAGAGCTGGTTGCGTATTTACGGTCTGTTTCAAATCACTGTCAGGTCCTTCAAAAATCAGCTGGCTCAGTGGAAATCCGAGCACCTCATCACCTTTTTCGAATACCGCGCGGCTGTGCGGAAGAGCTTCATATACATCTCTACCCATTCCAACTGCCTGTGCACCCTGACCGGGAAAGACAAATGCGATTTTACTCATAAGTAAGAACTCCTTCCTCTATTACCAGATCAATACGGACGCGCCCCAAGTCAAGCCACCGCCGAATCCAACCATCAGAACCGTGTCGCCTTCCTTCATGCGTCCTTCTTCCGCTGCTTCAACTAGAGCTAAAGGAATAGAAGCTGCTGATGTATTAGCATATTTATCAACATTGATTACACATTTCTCCGGTGGCAGGTCAAGCCGCTGCATAGCGGATTGAATGATACGAATATTCGCTTGGTGCGGTACGAACAAATCAATATCTTCTTTACCTAATCCGGCTTTAGTAAGCACACGTTCTGTAGCTGAGCCCATAACACGAACGGCAAACTTAAACACTTCACGGCCATTCATATAGATAAAATGTTTCTTGTCTTCAACCGTCTGCTGAGATGCAGGCAAGCGCGAGCCCCCAGCTTCCAGCTTAAGCAAGTTTCCTCCAGAACCTTCAGCACCCAGATCGAAGGATTGGAAACCGCGTCCCTCTGGAACCTCACCGATGATTACTGCTCCTGCACCATCGCCAAACAGTACACAGGTGTTACGATCCGTATAATCAGTGATGCGGGATAAAGTGTCCGCACCAATTATGAGTGCATTATTGTACATTCCGTTCTGAATAAAGCCAACCGCAGTAGCTAGGCTGTATACAAAACCAGAGCAGGCTGCTGACAAGTCAAATGCCGCAGCACCTTTTGCTCCAAGTTTATCCTGCAAAATGCAGGCTGTGGAAGGAAAGGAGCTATCAGGGGTTACCGTTGCAATAATAATAAGATCCAGATCTTCGGCTTTCATGCCTGCAGAATCCAAAGCTTTAAGTGCAGCTTCATAGGCTAAATCAGAAGTTGCCTCATGTGGTGCAGCGATATGTCTTTCACGGATCCCTGTCCGACTGACGATCCATTCATCGTTAGTCTCCACTATTTTTTCTAGATCACTGTTTGTTAAAATTTTCTCAGGTACATATTTACCCGTACCGATAATCCCAACCGGCCGCAACTGTTTCATTTCGTCACTCACTTCCCGCTAATTTCCTTGGATATACTTGGCACAAGATCGGCTTGCAGAGCAATCCGCGCTTGTCTTACCGCATTTTTAACCGCATTTCCGTCTGAAGATCCGTGCCCCTTAACTACCAATCCGCTAAGACCAAGCAGCGGTGCACCACCATGCTCTTTGTAATCCATCTTGCCCTTCAGGGCTCTAAGCTCCGGCATCAGCATAGCCGCTCCAAGCTTAGTTTTCAGAGAACGACTGAATTGCTCCTTCAGCAAAGAGAACAATGCACCTGCTGTACCCTCAAGCGACTTCAATAGGATATTACCAGCAAATCCATCGCAGACAAGCACATCGCAGTTTCCTGTCAGTACGTCGCGTGCCTCAACATTACCGATAAAATGAATGCCTGGCAAGTTCTCCAGCAGTGGATAGGCTTCTTTGGTCAGCTCGTTGCCTTTCCCAGGCTCCGTTCCTACATTTAGAAGTCCAACCCGCGGCTTAGCAATACCGTGCACTTTATTCCGATAAATGCTGCCCATCAGCGCATATTGCACCAGATGTTCAGGTTTCGCATCCATGTTAGCACCAAGGTCAAGCGCAAGCACGCCAACATCATCCAGCGTCGGAATCATAGGTGCCAGCGCAGGACGTTCAATCCCCTGCATACGGCCCACTACGAGTAACCCTGTAGTCATAAGCGCCCCTGTGTTACCTGACGAAATCATAGCATCTGCTTCGCCCTCACGCACCATACGTCCAGCTACAACCATGGATGAATCTTTTTTGCGGCGAACCGCCTTAACCGGCTCTTCATCAGAACCAATAACATCTCCTGCATGCCGCACACTCAGGTTGGACGGCTTGTCCTTCAGCAGCGGCTCTAGTCTGGCTTCGTCACCTACGAGCACAATCTGCGTATCTTTCCATTCCGCGGCCGCGGACAACGCCCCCTCGACATTACATTCAGGAGCGTTGTCCCCGCCCATGGCATCAATGGCGATCAGCACTACGGTTACCCCCTTCACTATACTCTTCATTAGCGGAACGATACACTATAAAGTGGCCTTGAAATACCAATTCTTCTCCGACATAGGTGAATACGTCCACCTCTGCTTTGCCACCTCTGCCTGCAAGTGACCGCACTTGAGCTTTAGCAATGCACTTCTCACCAAGCAGAACCATACGAACAAAGCGTATGTCGGCTGAAGCAGTCAAGGCAATTTCATCGTTAATCACAGCAACCGCAAGCGAGTTGGCTTGAGCAAACACGTAGTGGCCACGGGCGATCCCATTTCTGGAAAAGACATGATCCTCACGAATTTCAAAGATCGAAATCCCGCTCTTATCGAGCTGTAAATCCACAATATCTCCGATCACTTCATCCGCAGGCAAAGAGCGCACCTGATCATAGGAATGCTCTGCCATTTGTTTCATTCTTTCACGCAGTTCTGGTATTCCCAGCTCCATCCGGTCTAACCGAATCGTCTGAATGCTCACCTTCAGCTGACGAGTCAACTCCCGATCAGTCACAAAAGGATTGCCTGCAATTATATGTAGCAGCTGTTGCTGACGTTCTTTCTTGGACATCCGCTCGATAGCGGCTCACCTCCTGGCACATGCCAAGCGTAAACGCCTTCGGCGTCCTAATAAGGACGGTAAGCGTTTAAGCGAGAAATATAAGACATAAAGTATAGGTGCATAACTTATACTTCCTTATATTTTAAAGAAAGCATCCGGCCTCTTGAATGGCCGCTGTTATATTAGGTCAAACAATCATAAATATTATTTAGAACCAGGTACTAATATGTAGTATAAAGCATGCCGCACCAAAAATAAAGCATTGACTTCTGAGCGGAACATAAAGTATAGGTGCAAACCCTATCTTTATTAGATTTGGACAAAAAAATAGTACCTCACCGAAGTGAAGTACTACTTATTTTTGAAACTATTGTTTGATGATTTCTCTTGCTTTGTAAGTTCCGCAAACTTTGCATACGTGGTGAGCTAGTTTCAACTCTCCGCATTGTTCACATTTCACCATGCCCGGCACAACCAACTTAAAGTGGGTGCGACGTTTGTCACGGCGTGTTTTAGACGTTCTACGTTGTGGTACTGCCATGTGTTCCACCTCCTCGTGATATTTCTGTCAGCCTGCTCCTCAGAGCAGGATGTGTTTTGTTGTAATGTTTCATTTGAAAAAGTCTTTCAACCCAGCGAGTCGAGGATCGATCACTGTGTTGTCGCAACTGCAGGTGCCTTCGTTCAAGTTCTGTCCGCATTTCTGACAAAGACCAAGACAGTCTGCCTTGCACAATACCGAATCCGGTAAGTGCAGTACGAAATTTTCTTCCACATACGGGATAAGATCCACAACCTCATCCTTGACGTAAATGAGATCCTCATCTTCGTCATCATCTGGAAGAACTGGCTGCTTAAGCCACTTGAAAGTCTCAGCAAAAGGAATGTTCAAATCACTTTTGACCTCCGTGAGACAACGTGAACATAACATGTCCACATCTCCACTCAGTTTCCCCACCACGTTCACACAATCGGTTCCCGCGGGCAGCGCTTTAAGGTCTACTGAGAGCGGAGCAACAGTTAGAATATCCTTGCGCCCTTTGACTACCTCGCTGACATCCACAACATCGTGAATATGTAACGGTTCGTCGGCATTCGCTAATTTGCGAAAGTGAATCTGCATACTTATCACTCCCAAACAAACAAAATTTATTATACCTAGTATTCTATACCTTTGTCAACCATTTTCCCTTTATATTGTTTCAGAAAATGCGGTGAATTATGATATAACTATTAGTGTAAATCAAAAGATCAGCTTGTGCTAACAGTATCTCTAGAAATCTACCCTACTAAACTCAATAAATATACCTTACTTATCGGAGGGAAGCCACAGTGACAACGGTTGGAATCATCGCAGAATACAATCCTTTACATAACGGACACGTGCATCACTTCACAGAAGCCAAAAGACTCTCCGGCGCAGAGCGCACCATCGTCGTCATGAGTGGTCCCTTTACCCAGCGCGGCGAGCCGGCGGCGGTTAGCAAGCAGGCCCGGACAGAGATGGCGCTGCATATGGGCGCCGACCTCGTCATTGAGCTGCCGGTGGCCTATGCCGTCCAGCCAGCCGAGTGGTTCGCGTTCGGAGCAGTTGCACTGCTGGAAGCGACCGGGGTCGTGGACAGCTTGTGCTTCGGCTCCGAAGCCGGCACTTTGGGCTCGCTGCTCCCGCTGGCCAGATATCTGGCTGAGGAAAGTAGCGAGCTTCAGAGCGAGATCCGCCGCCGCATGGCGCTCGGAGCAAGCTTTCCCGCCGCCTACAGCGCAGCGGCGGCGGTGGCCTTTGAAGGGACTCTCCCGGAAACGGAGAGTCCCGGAGATGCAGGCAAGCTGCTGCGCCAGCCGAATAACAGCCTTGGCCTGCATTATCTTATCGCCTTGCAGCGGCTGCACAGCAAGATAATGCCACTAACCGTTCCGCGCACGGCAGCAGGCTTCCATGATCCATTACAAGCCGACTCTTCTATTGCAAGTGCGACGGCCATCCGCAAGCTGCTGCAAGAAGGTGGCTCTCCTGCTGCTTATATGCCGGATTATAGCGTGTCCATTTTGGAAAGAGAGCATGCAGCCGGAAGGGGTCCTCTGAGCTTAGAGAGCTTCAATATCCCTCTCCGCCATCTGCTGTCTACCCATACCGCTGCCGAGTTACAAGCAATCCACGATATGAATGAAGGCTTGGAGAACCGGATACTGCGGCTTTTACCTGAGTTGGAGCAATTCTCTGTTTCAGGCCTGCTTCACACCCTTAAGAGTAAGCGCTACACGCATACACGGCTCCAACGGCTGCTGCTACATGTTCTGTTAAATCATTCTAAAAAAGAAATGACCCCTTCCATACTAGCAGAGGGGCCCGGATATATTCGCATTCTTGGTTTTAGAGAAAGCGGACGAGCACTGCTTAAAGAGATGAAACAAAAAGCTACGTTGCCCATCGTCATGCGCCCGTCCCTTTGTTCCCATCCGCAGCTTGAGCGAGATCTTCAAGCCGCTTCCGCTTTCGCGGGAGCTTTTAAGGAACCCCGCAGAATTGATATGTACCGCGATTATTTGGAACCTCCGGTCATGGTTTGACCGGCAGTTCCTCCATATACTTCAGCGCCTCATCCAGCGTAGATACAGGCACCAGCTTCATAGATGTGCCGATTTTATCAGCTTTTGCTTTGGCTTCGTCATAATTCTTAACAGGCACGAAAAAAATCTCCGCCCCTTCTCGGTCCGCAGCCACGATCTTGTGTTTCACTCCACCGATAGCACCTACCACACCCTCAGCGTTAATCGTACCCGTCCCTGCAACCCTATGGCCTTTAGTTAAATCACCAGAAGTAAGGCGATTGTAAATTTCCATAGTGAACATTAGCCCTGCCGAAGGTCCGCCAACATTTGTATCTACAAAACTGACAGCTTTCCCTGCTTCTTTTGGTTTTACTTTTTGAACGGCGGCAATAGTGACTCCAAATCCAGGCCGAACGGCAACGCCCTCTTTATCCTTTATTTCCACCAGCGTCACTTGTTCTTTTACTTCCTTGCCATTTCTTTGCAAAACAACAGCGACTTGATCTCCGATTTTTTTAGTGGAGAGCAGTTTAGACAGTGCTTCAGGATCGGGCACTTTTTGTCCTTCTACGCTAATGATTTTATCACCCGGCAGAAATTGTCCCTTATTACTTTCTACAGGAACCGAAAAGACGTAGAGATAATCCACTACATCCTCATATGGAATTCCCGCTGCATGATAAGCGGCCTGAACAGAATAAGACTGTGAGCTATTCATATAAAAAACCTGCTCCGCAGCATATTCGTCTTCTGACTTATCCCCTAGCCGGGTTTCTTTTCGCACAACCTCTGAATTGGAATTAAAAGCAGAGGCGACCAATAAGGCCACATTAGCATAACTAGCAGACACCGTAGTCATCATAAACGTTCCTTCTTCAGCCGGATCGGCATTCTCCACCTTAATCATAGGGGCAACTTCAGATGCACTGCCTGGCTGATATACGATGTACGGGGTGTTCATAAAGACAAATACATACACGATAACTACAAACGTAAACAGATAAGCTGTGGCGCGGAAACCCGGCCGATGCTTCAGTTGCTTCACTGCTCTTCCCTTCTTTCCCGCGGCACATTTAGGATATGAATGATTGAACTTCATTACCGCTTCGACTAGTGGTTTGGCATGATGGTTGTCTACTCTGCATAAATTGATAACACATCGTCCATGCCTTAAGTTATGAAGAGGTGATCTGAGAAATGAAAAATATTCAAATACGCCGACTAGCTACACGCTCCACACCATTTATACCCGGGATTATGGCAATCCTGATAGCCATTGCAATTATTATCTCACCAGAGAGCTCCTTTGAGGCTTCACTCCAAGGATTGAAGCTTTGGTGGACACTCGTATTCCCTGCCCTGCTCCCCTTCCTGATGCTGTCAGAGATGCTTACCGCTTCGGGTTTCGTGCATGGTTTTGGAGTGCTTCTGGAGCCATTGATGAAAAAGGTCTTTCGTCTGCCCGGTGCCAGCGGCTGGACCTTGGCACTCGGAATCACAGCCGGATTCCCCGGTGGAGCTGGAGGGGTCATGCAGCTACACAAGCAGAACAGCATCTCTGACAAGGAAGCCGCTCGACTTGCAGCACTTACACACTTCGCCAGCCCAGTAACCATGCTTATAGTAATTGGCATAGCTTTTCTACACAGTAATTCAGCAGGTTATTTCCTGCTGGCCATCCATTGGATCTCTGGACTTCTAGCCAGCTATACCGATGCTCTGTTAAAGGGACGGTCAGCGAACACGAAACCAGTTGATAAGATTTCTGCGGACACCAAACGTCCTTCTTTATATAGTCGTGTTCAGCTTGCAGCAACAGATGCCAGAGCAAAAGACGGTCGCAGCTTCGGCAAGCTTCTCGGTGAGTCCGTAGCTAATGCCGTGCAAAGTCTGATGGTCGTGGGCGGTTACATGATTATGTTCGCTGTAGTCATCAATATCATCACTACTGTACTTCCCGCATTGCCAGCTGCTCTGCCAGCAAGCCTACTGGAAATTCATTTAGGCGCCGACGCAATCAGCAAAGGGCTGGAAAGCATTGGAACAGGTCCCTCTAGTATGCTCGGGATAGCTTTGCTGTCTGCTGCACTGGGCTGGAGCGGACTATGTGCACAACTACAGGTGCTGACCATGCTCAAACAAGCCAGAGTCAGATTTCTACCCTACGCTACGGTTCGTCTGATGCATGGACTTTATGCTTTTCTGTTAACTTTATTGCTCTGGAAACCATTGCTGGCTATCCGTAAAGCTGCTTTACCAGCACTTGCAGACTCACGCCCGACTCCAACCGGCACCATGAATGTTACGGACATATGGAGCTCTTTTCCACAGCTGCTAAGTCTGCAAGCACTTCTGCTCATCATACTGTTGGGATTATCTGCTGGAACTTATCTGGTAAGTACTATTCGCCATCGACTCGGTTAAATTTACGCTTCATCGCTTGTTCAACCTCAGGCGTCACAAAATCAGTCACATTCCCGCCGAAATGGGCGATCTCTTTAACAACACTGGAACTTAAGTAGGAATATTTCGGATTAGTCATCATAAAAATCGTTTCCGCATCGGGATCCAGGCTATGGTTGATCGATGCGTTTTGCAGCTCATATTCAAAGTCAGTAACGGTACGGATACCCCGAACTATGACCTGAGCATCTTTTTGACGAACATAATTCACTAACAGATCACGGAAGCTGTCAATTTCCACATTGGGAATATCAGCGGTTGCCTGTCTTAATAGCTCTGTCCGTTCATCTACAGTAAACAGCGGGTTTTTACTCAAATTATTAAGCACCGTTACAATCAAACGGTCGAATTGCTTGGATGCGCGCCGAATAATATCCATATGTCCCATAGTCACGGGATCAAAGGTACCTGGATAAATGGCAACACGTTCTTTTCTAATTTGCTGACTCATTCTCTACCTCCTCACCAGCTTCACTTTCCTCTGTAGGATTAGCTTCATACTGGTAAATAGAAATTGTCGTTTCTCCGTATACGGCCTGACGCAGCCTATAAAATCCTGGAATATCTTCAGGATAGGCATAACTTGATTCATGCTCCAGAACAATAATCGCGTCCTCTTGCAGCATTCCTTTTTCGACCATCATAAGCATAAGCTCATCCCCGTGCTTCAAGCGATAGGGAGGGTCCAAAAAGACCAAATCAAAAACTTTTCCCCGCTTCTCCAGCGCACCTAGCGCCCTTCCAGCTTCATTACGGTACACCTGCGCTTGTTCTTCCAGCTTGGTAGCCTTCAGATTGGCGCGGATCGTGTCGATACTTTTAGGATCCATATCAACAAATACACCGCTTTCCATCCCTCTGCTTAAGGCTTCGATCCCCAAACCGCCAGTACCGGCGAACAAATCCAGCACCGCTCCACCTTCGAAATATGGGCCTACCATGCTAAATACAGCTTCCTTCACCTTATCGGTCGTAGGCCTTGTCCCACTTCCCGGAACACTCTTCAGTGGCCTTCCTTTTGCACTTCCCGATACCACTCTCACTGTTATTCACCCGCTCTATATCTCTGTTTGTTATGCCCAAAAGGGCATAAGTCCACGCCTATCGTAACACATTTGCGCGATGAAATAAAAAATTTGTCTAGATATGAAATAAGAAGGCGAAACAGCTTATTCAGAGAAATAAGTCATCTTAATGTATAAGATTGGACTTCCAGGGACATCATGTAATTATCGACACCACAAATGTCGTAGACAACCGCGGAGCAGGCTTACGTTTCCCCATAAGCTCTTCGTCCGGTTTCTCCTCTCCCATGAAAGGGGCCCTAGAGATAGGGCCCCGAATTTATGTTTAACGGTTTTATAAACACAAAAAGACTACCCTTTCGGCAGCCTTTTCAGCAGCAACTATTTCACAAATCTTCCGATAAACTCAGAAACTACGCTCTCATACTTAACCGGATCCATGCGGAAAGCTTCTCCGTGACCCGCATTAGGAACGATGTAAAGCTCCTTCTCGACCGGACTATTCTCATATACCGTATGAACCATTTCCGTAGGAACAAAAGTATCATTATCGCCATGAATAAACAGGGTTGGCGTTTTAGATTTCTTCACCTGTTCTAAGGCTGAGGCTTCACCAAAGGAATAACCTGCCCGAATCTTTGTTAGCATACTGGTCGTATCTACAATTGGAAAGGCGGGGAGATGGTACATTCTTTTTAATTGAAAGGTAAGCTCGTCCTTCACTGAGGTATAACCGCAATCTTCCACAATTGCTTTAACATTAGCTGGTAAATCCTCTCCGCTTGTCATCATAACGGTAGCTCCCCCCATGGAAACACCGTGCAGGATGATCTGTGTATCCTCACCATTTGCTTTTAGGGCACTCTGAATCCACTTCAGGTAATCCTTACGTTCAGGCCATCCAAATCCGATATAGTCACCGCCACTTTCACCATGTCCTCTGGCATCCGGCAGCAAAATATTATATCCAAGTCTCTCATAATACATTCTGGCATATCCACTCATTTGAGTTGCATTTCCAGCATACCCATGAGCAACAATAACTGTCTTATCGGAATGTTCAGGGGCAGCTAAATAGTACGCTTTAAGCTGTATTCCGTCATCAGAATCTATCTCCCATCTATCAAAGCTCTGGGTATCCCACCACTCTTGGTCTGCCTTCGAGGTATCTTTAGATTGTTCTACCTCTGGACTGGACTGCAGGTCAGGGCTTTCATTTAAGAAATCCTTTGAAGCACGTGCAATAGCAACATGATAGAAATAAAAACTTCCCACAGTCACAACAATGATTAAAAGTACAATAACAGAAGAAATTCCGATCATCATTTTTTTCTTCAAACTAGCTCTCTCCTAAATAAAATTTAACAGTATTAATCTATGTTATCAGACTAAGATACCATGTATATTTGAATATTCAAAATCACAGTATTGTAAACTCATGTTATTCACTACGTGATTAGTATTCTTTTAATTCATTAATTTATATAGCTTTAATGGACACAACATTTACAAAAAAAAGCCCCAAGTCGGCAAAATGCCAACATGGAGCCCTGCTATTTTAGAAATTTAGAACATACATGCACTTGTAATAATTACTAATAAGATGAACAATACTAAGATTGCGCCTGTAGAAGTAAAAGCGCCACCAACCTGACCATATTCAGCACCCATGAGAAGACCTCCTCCGTATTTAGAATACAATATATAATATGTATTTATCCCCCTAGAAGATTGGGCGTACGGTTAAAAAAAAAGACCTCCACTGGGCTACCAGCGAGGTTATGAGCTCAACATCTAATCAGAAACTAAAATACCATCAAAGCTTTCCGGACCCACACGTACTGTACCGAGAAGATTAGAAGATACAAATGCTGTATAAGTGAGCTGAGGTGTAATGGCTGGTAAGAAATCCGCTGCTGAAAAGGTTATTACTTGCGGAGCCAGAAGACTAAGAGAAAAAGTAGAAGTAGCAGAATACACTTTTGGATCAGTAGCCAAGGTTCCTCTTACAATCGTAATTGTGATACCTACTAAAGCTAACGGAAGCGTTACAGATATCGTTCCTTTAAGAAGAACGCGTGGATTGGTAGTCACTCCAGCCGTTAACAACCCAATCTGTCCAAAGAGCTGCGGCGTGTTAAGTACCGTAATAGGAATAGATATAGAGTTGGCGAGGCTGGCATTTTGAGATGTTCTTGCATCAAGGTAAGTTCCCATCGTTGCACCCCCTTTATATATTGGCATACCATAATATATTAGTGTTCTCGATAGAATGCATAGCCACATTACCAGTGTAAAACGATTGTTTTATAAAACTCATAGGCAAAATCTATTTATCATCTTTTTTCGTCCCATCCCTTTTATTAAACGCCAGTTCAAACAACCCGGTCGCTGATAGTCCCGCAAGCCCCCCCGCCCAGAGTCGCAGAATCAGATTCATATCAGTGAACGGATAGGCAACTGCTCCAACCAGCAAGCCAATACCCAACCCCACAACTGGCACAATGTTCCGCGGAAGTTCAATGCTATTCTTCACAAGTTGTACTAGTGCCATTACAAAAACAGCTAGGACTGAAGCAAAGGCAAGCACACTGTTGAGAGCATCGTTATACATGTTTTTTAATCCTCCTTATTTCATTTTTTACTTTCTGTTACAAGTAAACCTGCACGGTTCAGAACCGTTAATATGCGATAGAAATCGTAACTGCCACCCGATGGAGTATCGAGAAGTCCTGCCGCAGTCGCTGTTTTCACAGCCGCCTCAGCCCATGCAGGGACATTCATGACTGCTCGATTTTCAATTAATGCCACCCGATCTCTAAGCTTAGTGATCGACTGCCCCTGTTCTTGCACACCTGTTTTCAGCGTATCCCTGCTAGCTGTAAGAACTGCAATAAGGGCACGCAGTTCCTTTACTTCCGATTCTAGACTAACAAGCTTTTGCTTATCCTCTGCGGACATCTCATCATCTCCTCCCATGGATTTGTCGTCATATTGATACAGATTATAGGTATTCATAATTTGAATCAGCTTAGCTGCATAGTTCGGATCAGTAGCGTAGCCAGCTGCGGCAATCTCTTGTGCGGCCGCCTTGCCACTCGCACCGAGAACCTTGCTGTAAAGGTTGCGATTCCATGAGACTCCATTCACAATCAATTCGGAGTGATCCGCGATAGATTCTCCCCAGTTGTTGTAGGCTCGAAAAGGGGCATTAACTTTAACAGCTTTACCGTTAATATATTCAGTAGTTTGTACAGTAATGCTGCCAGCAGGTCCACTTCCTTTGATCCCAAACAAATTATTCGCTTTCACAGTCAATCCACTGCTGCCCCAGCCTGACTCCAGAGCCGCTTGAGCAATGGTTAACGAAGCGGGAACCTTAGTGAGCTGCATGTCCTTTACAGCAAAATTTGCAATCTTCGCTATAAACTCGCCTTCTGTCATCTCATCACATCCTCTCCATTTATTAAATGCGAGGCATCATAAAATGACTGTGCTTATCCCCTACTAACATTGTGTTTTTACTAGATTCGTATCCGCTATAGGACTCAGCTGACCTTATACGCAGCATTAGCTCACATTTGGAATGTTAACGGACTCCATAGCCGCAATTGGCACCAAAATCACTCAATATCATGCTCTTCATATGGAATAGTGTCACTGGGGTCCGAAACCATGCTCAAATGGTTAAATACATGCTAATAACGTCATCCGGGTCCTTAAGCTTAAGCAGACTGAATATGACTCGGCGGTGTAAAAGCAGCCAAACAACGCTCCAAAAAAGGAGCAGCGGTTCTCCTATTATTGGAGAACCGCTGCTCCTTTATCTTTTCATGACATCGACATCTGCTATCCACTGTGATCAAGCACTTTTCCCGTGTTTAGCTAATTTCCGATCTCACTAATCCCTGTAAATGTATCAGTTGCTCTCTCACCTTCACAACTTCCCCTACTATAATAAGAGCAGGATTTTTAATCTTTGTGGCCACTGCCAGCTTATCGATATTCTCCAGCGTGCCTGTCACTGTTCGTTGGCAAGCAAATGTACCATTCTCAATCAACGCAATCGGTGTTTGGGCATCTTTTCCGTGTATTAAGAGTTGTTCACGAATATGGCTTAATTGACTAACTCCCATATAAATAACAAGAGTATCTACACTATGCGCTAACCGGTTCCATTGTATAGGAGCAACATGCTCAGGGCAGCGACTACCCGTGACGACGGCAAAAGACGCTGCAATACCACGATGTGTCAGGGGAATTCCAGCGGAAGCGGCTACACCGATTGCGGAAGTTATACCCGGAATGACTTCATAAGGAATACCAGCTTGCACGACAGCCAGTGCTTCTTCCCCGCCTCTGCCGAATACGAAGGGGTCTCCACCCTTGAGTCGGACCACTCTATGGCCTTCGCTAGCATATTGAATGAGCAGCCCGTTAATTTTCTCCTGTGACATTGAATGCTGGCCTGGAGATTTACCACAATAGATTACTACTACTCCGGCTTTGGCATAGTTAAGCAATTCTTCATTTACCAAGCGATCATATAAAATAACGTCTGCTTCTTGGATTCGCCGCATTGCTTTTATCGTTATAAGTTCTGGATCTCCCGGTCCCGCTCCAACTATAGCTACGCATCCCGGCTTCATATCGTTTTCTCCAACACAACCTGTTCCAGCACAACAGAATCTCCGCGACCCGTCGATACATCAGACGCAGGAGTTAAGCGACTGCCCTTGAAACTTTTTTGAGAGAGATAGAATAGAATTCCAGTAAACAGAACACCTCCAATAAAATTTCCAAGGAGAACAGGAATGCCGTTCCATAACCACCAGTCACCAAAGCTAACACTCGCTCCCAGCATCATCCCTGCAGGGATCACGAACATATTTACGACGGTGTGCTCAAACCCCTGTCCAAAAAAAGTTAGGATTGGCAGCCACATGGCAATGATTTTACCGGAGGTAGAGCTCGAAGTCATAGCCATAACAGCCCCTAAGGTAACCATCCAGTTACAGAGCATGGCTTTAATAATAACTAACAGCATTCCGTCTCCACCCATATTTTTATAGGCAATGGTCTTGGCCTCACTTGTATTAATGAGGGTTTGAATCATTGGATGACTCATATCTGTGCCCATTTTTGTAATCGTAAGGCCATAAAGAACAGCGTATACCGCACAACCGAGCAGATGTCCGAATATAACCCATAAATAGTTGTTCAACATCCGCTTCGTTGTTGTCTTCTTTTCCAGAACCGCCAGAGGGATCAGCGCAAAACTGCCTGTCACTAGCTCTAGACCAAGTAGAATAATCATTACGAACCCTACCGGAAAAATAATAGCTCCTACCATAGGAATCCCGGTCTGCGCCGCAGCTGTAAATGCAAGTGTAGTAGCACAAGCCAGAATCGCTCCACCCAGACTACCTCTCACCAATAACTGCAGGATAGATAACTCTGCTTTGTTCTTGCCGCTTTCAATCATAGCGTTCAGCACTTCACGTGGTTTGATATAATCCATGATTAATCCCCCTTCAACGGTCTTTTCTTTAAATGGTTACATAGATCGAACCACTATTAGGATCAATTTCTACATCAAATGTAACAACACAGCCTTTATCTGGCTCCATAGCAACTCCACTATGCAGGTCAATCTTCCAGTCGTGCAGAGGACAGTGAACCTTCGTACCACATACCATCCCTTCGGATAATGCGCCACCTTTATGAGGACATTTATTCTCTACCGCAAGAACCTCACCATCTGAAAGTCGAAATAACGCGATCTCCATGTCATTGACCCTAAAAGTTCGTGAACCCCTTGTATCAATATCAGTTACTTTACCAACGAGCATTTTGGTTATAGTCATCATTAGCCCCCCTTTAAACACTCTCTATTTGTGCAATAGCTTCGAAATTCTTACGTAGTTCTGGCTCATTCACAATTTGTTTCCAAGGATCAGTAGTGAGCCCCAGCACTGTCTCAATTCGTTCTTTGAGCGCCAAGCGCTCCTCCTGACTTTCAAGAGCTTTCTTTATATTGTCTACCCCTACTCGTTCAACCCAGTGTGCAGTTCTCTCATTCCAGCCGGCCTGCTCACGGTAATATTGTAAGAACGCACTTGCCCATTCGACTACCTCTTCTTCAGTCTTCACCACACATAGAAGATCCGTGGCCCGCACATGTACCCCTCCATTCCCACCAATATGCAGTTCCCATCCACCATCTATCGCCACAACACCAAAATCTTTAATCGTCGCTTCCGCACAATTACGAGGACATCCGGAAACCGCAAGTTTCACTTTACCCGGCGCATTCAGGCGTTCGAATTGTTTTTCCAGTGTAATCCCCATACTGATCGCATCCTGAGTGCCAAATCGGCAGAAGGTAGACCCCACACAGGTCTTCACTGTACGTAACGTTTTGCCATAAGCATGCCCGGAAGGCATATCCAGCTCCTCCCACATCTTAGGCAAGTCTTCCTTCTTAACGCCAAGCAAATCTAGTCTTTGTCCTCCAGTAAACTTCACCATAGGAACAGCAAATTTCTCGGCAACCTCTGCAATCTTCTTCAATTCTGCAGGTGAAGTTACCCCCCCATAGATTCGCGGAACCACAGAGTAAGTCCCGTCCTTCTGAATGTTGGCGTGATATCGCTCGTTTGTATAACGAGACTCTTTCTCGTCTATATATTCCTCAGGCCACAACATGCCCAGATAATAGTTCAGCGACGGGCGGCATTTCGCACAACCTTCCTCCTGACTCCACTCCAGAACATTCATCACTTCTTTAACTGTCATTAGCTTCATTCTTTTTATCTCAGAAACAATTTCATCACGGTTCAGCGTTGTACAGCCACATATTCCTTCTTTAACTACGGTGACCGCATCACCTGCATAGAGTTGCAATAACCCTTCTACAAGTGGTTTACAGCCCCCACAGGAAGCGGATGCTTTGGTGCACGCCTTAATTTGCCCTACACTGGTACAGCCTCCAGACTCAATCGCTTCAGCAATAGTCCCCTTCGAAACACCATTACATCCACAAATGATTTCATCTTCCGGCATAACTTCCAACCGATTCCCTTGCGTCGATGAGAACACATCCGCTGAGATTCCTAATAACAGTTCCTTTTCTCTTCCACTAATATTTTCTTTATTCTTAATTATCGAGAACAAGTGAGCACCGTCGCTGGTATCACCAAATAGTACTGCCCCGATTAACATGTCATCTTGTATAACTAGCTTTTTGTAGACTCCTTCTATTTCATCCTGATATCGCAGCGCCCTGGACCCGTCCGGCTCGGTGAATTGTCCTGCTGAGAATACATCAACACCAGATACTTTCAGCTTGGTAGAAGTTACAGAACCCATGTATCCTTCAACCTTAACTCCAGCCAGCCTTTTTGCTAATACGGCACCTTGTTCATATAAAGGAGCTACCAGACCATAAGCGATTCCTCGGTGCTCGGCACATTCCCCCAGAGCAAAGATACCGGGGATATTCGTCTCCATATAATCATTTACGATAATTCCGCGGTTGATCTGCACACCACTTTTCTTTGCCAATTCAACATTTGGTTTAATCCCAACTGCCATGACAATAAGATCCGCATCGGCTGTGCTACCATCTGTGAATAGTAAACCTCTTACTCTCTTCTTACCTAAAATCGCCTCGGACTGCTTATGGAGCAGAAATCTCATTCCTTGAGCTTCCAGCTCTCTTCTGAGCATTACTGATGCAGCTTCGTCCAGCTGGCGCTCCATAATATAATCGTGGATATGCACTACAGTGACTTCCATTCCCAGATGTAACAGACCTCTAGCCGCTTCCAGCCCTAGCAGGCCTGCACCGATGACAATCGCCTTTTTATAAGATCCTGCAGTCTCCTGCATGATCTGGCAATCCTTAATATCACGAAAAGCAATGACCCCTTCTTTATCCGCACCCGGTATCGGCAACATAAAGGGATTCGATCCTGTAGCTAGGATTAACTCATCGTATTCGGCAGTGATCCCCTTATCGGAATATACCTTTCGACTCTCACTGTCTATTGAAGTCACCGTATGTCCCATATACAACTTAATACCTTGGCTGTGATACCACTCCAGATCATTGATGATGATCTCACTCATATTCGCTCCACCAGCAAGAACGGAAGATAACATGATCCGGTTATAGTTAGGATAAGGTTCCGAGCCAAAGATGGTAATCTCATACCCCTCAGGATTTAATTTGAGCAAATGTTCAATCGTACGAACCCCCGCCATTCCATTGCCGACTAACACCAGTTTCTTGCGCGCAGCTATCATCTATATCTCTCCTCTCCGTTTGGAAAACCCAAAAAGCCCGCTCCACTCCACACGGAAACTTACATTTCCATTGCGATAAGTGAAAGCAGGCGCCATTGCCGCTTCAGTCGAATACACCGTTGTATTCGTGAATGATTAATTTGTTAAACCGACTATACAACAGGAATCAGAGAACGTCAACAATTATGACATATAAAATTTAAAAATCTTAAATTCGTCGACAACCCATCGTTTCTGTGTTATATAAAATAACATAACGATTAAGAAAGGGCGTCGAACTATGCATTCCCTGTTGATTATTCAGAATAGCACGACAGAGAAGGACACAGCCGAGCGCTCAAATAGTAAAACGGATGCCATTCTCCGTTCCTCCGGATATATTGTCACAGTAGCCGTTACACAAGAAGAAGCTGTGGCACGGATCAAAGACGCTGATGCTTCCATACTCCATTTACCCATCACAGAGATCAATAGCTGGGGTACTTTACTAATGAGTCATAAGATTGCACCAATCCTTTGGTGGTGTACTGACGAAACAGCCACACTTTCACTTGCTGCATGTGAAGATAATATCATGGTGGATGGTGTATTATCGCCTTCCATGCTCTCACAGGAGATCCATTGGATCCTTCATTTCAGTGCCAAGCAATGTTTCGAAAGACAACAATGGCGTAAAGAGCGAGAACAGCTGCATGCTCGAATCGAAGAACGGAAATGGATTGATATGGCTAAAGGTATCCTGTCCAAGGTCAAGAATATTTCCGAATCTGAAGCTTATGATCTTCTCCGTAAACAAGCAATGAATGAACGTAAACGTATGGTTGATGTAGCTACTTCAATCGTTAGAGTCTATCAATTACTGCAAGATCAAACCTAAGGGGGGAATATACCTATGATCAACATTTTAAAAGAAGTCGCCCGAGGCAAAAGAGGCGCCCGAGATTTAAATTATGAAGAGTCTACATATGCCGCAGAATCTATACTCGGACGAACAGCATCTCCTGCTCAGATTGGAGCCTTTCTGGCTGCTGAGCGGATTAAGCTAGAAAGCGTAGAAGAACTTGAAGCTTTCGTCTACGTTTTACGTAAATATGCGCATCGCGAACCCCTTTTTGCGGAAGGTCTTGATTGCGCCGGACCCTATGATGGTAGAAAATCCTCATTCATCGCAACTTTTCCCACTGCATTTCTATTGTCCGCGGCCGGACTGCCAGTCACACTACACGGTACTGCTTCTCTGCCTCCTAAATGGGGAATCACTTTACAAGATATCATCTATCAATCTGGGATTGAGAAAACTGCGCTAGAACGTACAAAAGCCATTGCAGCTGCTAACAAGAGTAATGTACTATTTGCCGATGCTGAAGAATGGTGCCCTCCTCTAGGCGACCTTCGCAGCATCCGTGAGGAAATTGGTATGAGAACCTTATTCAACACCGCCGAGAAGCTGATTGACTACGCCTGCTCTCCTTTTATTATCTTCGGGATATACCATAATACAGTCTTTGACCGATTATCTAGATTACTCATAAAGCTTGGTTATCAAAAGGCGTTAATTGTC
Source organism: Paenibacillus sp. FSL F4-0097 (assembly GCF_038593125.1). Lineage (NCBI taxonomy): Bacteria > Bacillati > Bacillota > Bacilli > Caryophanales > Paenibacillaceae > Paenibacillus > Paenibacillus sp. FSL F4-0097. Next base: position 3,038,597 of record NZ_CP151965.1, on the reverse strand, counting down.
CAAGGGGTGGAAGGCTCCGAGGATCTTTTCATCGACCGACCTACCCGCGTTTACACTGTCGAGAACGGTGTGGCGGCTCTTGATATTATTGATCCGGAAGGATTTGGTTTGGATACAATTGTTCCTGAAGTCCATTGGACACCACATCAACAGCTAATGACAGCTGAGGCAGTTCTACAGGGCGGCGGTCACATGGCTTTCTATAATCAAACTCTGCTGAACGGTGCAGCAAGATTACATCTAGCTGGAAAAGTCAACTCTATCGAGGAAGGGCTGTATACCTGCAAAAGCTTATTGGATAATGGTGAAGCTTGGAGCGTATATGTGAAATGGAGGGGTGCACTTCTCGGTAGCACAAGCGGTGCCTTAGGTCCTGCATAATGCATTATCACCTCATTTTACCCGGACAATATGTAATTATTAGTAAATCTAGCTTGTGAATCCCGTAGAATTAGCGTAATATATAGTAATAATTTACTATATAGGAGGGTCTAACAGACTATGCCTTCATATTATTTTAAAGAAGTATGGACACCCTTACGCTGGGTAGGTATAAAGTTTTTTCGTGATGATGATGGATTCTTATGGATCAAATGGTGGGCAAAACCCAGAAAACGGTTACGTTAACGCATAATATTTCATATGCAATAATACATAGGTTCAGCAGTGAGTTAATTATAATAATCTGCGTTTGCCACCACCTCCGCTCTAAGCATTGGTTTGCTAGCGGAGGTCTTTAGGCATCTTTCCTGATGAAATCCTTCAAATTCAATTAAAAAGAGCACCCATCGCTAAAGTACTAGCAACTGATGCCCCTATTTACTAATTCCCTACTTTTGCCCCAAATGAACGTGCCAAGAGTACCGCCTGTTCCATATCCATCCGCACTCCCTGTAGATCCAGACTCTTTAAATCAATGCCTTCAACAATCGCTTCCCGCATATCCGCTCCCTTAAGCTTGCATTGAGACAATTGTACACGGCTCAAATCCGCTCCACGCAAGTCACTTTTTTGCAAATTACAGCCCATTAAATCCGCTTCTGTAAATCGAATCCCCCGCAGATCCTGTCTGCTTAGATTGGTATGTCTAAGGTTCGTGTACGACCAGTCCCCTCCAAGCAGCGAGATTCCGTCCAAATAAGCGTTTGAGAAATCCGATCCTACCATCTTGCAATCTTCAAATTTAGATACAAACAGGTTCGCTCCCGTAAATTTACAATTGGTAAAAGCTGAACCTTTATGGTGAGACGCATTAAGCATGGCTCCTGTAAAATCACAATCAATAAATCGACAGCCAATAGAGTTCATCTCTTCCATAGAAGTGCCTTTGAAGGAGCATTGCTCGAATGTGCAGTTGTTTAACTCACCATCCTGCAAGCTTCCTTGGTCAAAATTGTGATTACGGAACGTTTCATTAAGGTATTGGTACATATAAGTCTCATCACCTTCATCAGTATTAAAAAAATTAATTCTTAATTAAAAATAGCACTTTAGTAGATTGTTCTCAACATTCCCTTTCGATATAATAGCAAATAAACAATGGGGAGGTAAATTATGGATGTGTCCAGCAGGAAAGAACCATTCCGTTATGTTATGAACCATCCGCTTGAATGCTGGATTGAAGTTCCGCTTAACAATTCCGGTCCAGGTGCTGGAAAGTTAACAGAGGCTGTATTACTCGATCTTAGCCGTTCGGGTTGTAAAGTACGCACCCCTTTGAATCTTCGATTCACGGCAAGAGATACCAGGCTTATTATTCATCTTCGATTAAATGAAGAGAAGCTTCAGCTCTTATGCAGCGCCCGTTGGGGTTGGATGTTTGGACTTGGCCAATATCAATATGGAGTTAAATTCCGCTTGGACGAAAATGAGGAAGACCGCCTAATAAGAGAGCTTGAGACATGGACCGCCACCCTTCGGGTTGAAGGTCTGTAGAACTTACCATAACAGATGCCCTTCACTTAGAAGGACGTCTTTTTTTTGCACAAAAACGAAGACAAAGCTAAATCGCTCTGCCTCCGTTCTAAAAACTATTCCGCCATGTGGTTAGGCGTCCACTCTTTTTTTAACGAGCTTGATGATGACTGCTATAAGGAGAACTGCTATCACCGCTTCAAATAGAAGAGGAGCTAGATTCAAATGACCCTGTGTAAGCTGTATCCCACTTCGGGTATCGGTCTCAGCTATGACCTCGAACTGGAATACACTTTCCCAAGCAGTGAAGTTACTATTGAAAATCAAATATTCCAAATAGGATATTCCATTCTGTAACAAATACGCAGTGGCCAGCCCAATCCATACTCGCCCCTTAAATTTCATACTTCGCGCAACCGTAATGGAGACCATCAAGGTAAGCATGATATAACCGGCAAACCAATATGCCTGCAAAAGAACTAACAATCCCACTGTCCAGAAATTCTCTGGAAGAACTAATGTGGAATACATCGAGAGATACACGCTTAAATGCATCAAAGCTATTAAAATAATACCCAGCAGCAGAGCTAAAAAAAGTACTAACGGAGAAAGGACTGTGTTCAGGGTTCTTACGGGCACTAGGCGACGATTATAGGAATTTACATTGTTAAAAAAGGTTCGTGCTGCCATGACGAGAAAGATCAGCCCCGCGATGACATAAATTAATCCGTTTAAAATAAACCTTTCATAGTCATGCAATTTGGTGAACCCCAACCCGATCTGCGCCAGAATTATGATTACAAAAACAGCAAGGAACTTATCCCTATCTCGTCTAAAATCGTACTTCACTAGCTTTAGCATTCTGCGTACACCTCTCTGAACAGTTCATCTATGCTTTTGCCTTGGCGAAGCCGGATATCCTCTACCGCCGTATGCATCACAATTTCTCCCTCTTTTATAAAAATCACATCATCAAAGATCCGCTCAATATCCGATACTAAATGGGTTGATAAGAGAATGGTACTATCCTCTTCATAAAACTCTACCAATGCATTAAGAATTTTTGTTCTAGCTACCGGATCTACACCACCAATGGGTTCATCCAACAAATAAAGGCTAGCTCGGCGTGATAGAGCAAGTGTAAGCTGTAAACGTTCATTCATCCCTTTGGACAGATCCTTTACCTTATCTTGCGGACTTAGCTTCATAAACTCCAACATTCGCGAGGCTTTAGTCAGATCAAAATCAGGATAGAAGTCAGTTTGGAACTTTAGAGCATCAGAAACACTCATCCAAGATTCTGTAAGCGGCTTATCAGGCATAAACGATACCACCGCTTTACTTTCTGTTCCTACAGAACCCCCAATGACCGATACACGACCGGTCGTAGGCTGTGACAGCCCGGCGATGATTTTCATAAGTGTACTTTTGCCGCTGCCGTTACTGCCTAACAGTCCCGTGATCTTACCCGCACTCAGATTAAAGGATACCTCGCGGAGGGCATGCTTGGAACTATATTTTTTTGTAACTTCATGAACCTCAAGTATATTTTCCAACTTGCGTATCCCCCTATTCTCCATCCTTATTGCGGATATTCTCCGCCACCGCCGCTAAAATATCTTCGCCTTGAAAGCCAAGATCCTGCATACCACGAATGAAACGATCCAGCACATCTTTGGCCATTTCTTTTTTGATGGTCAGGATAGTACCTTCATTACTTGTGACGTATCTTCCCATTCCACGCCGGGTTTCCACGATTTCTTCACGCTCCAGTTCCTGAAAAGTTCTTTGCACCGTATTCGGATTAATCTGCAGCTCACTGGCAAGTTCTCGTACCGAGAGGATTTTATCTCCTGGTTTCAGCTTACCTGTGACGATTTCACCTTTGATGTAATTCATGATCTGTATATAAATCGGCAGGTTGTTATCGAATTCGATTGTCATGATTAAGCAACATCCCTTCGTCTAAAGACGGAGAAACCTATGAGAAGAAAGACAACTGTGTATAAGACAAGCATCACGATGGAAAAGGTCAGTGTCATTCCAGGCATAGGTGCTCCTCCACCTTCATAAGCAGATAAATTTAAGTTAGGAAACAGAACATATTTGTAAAAATCACGGGAAATAATCAATTTGTCTATCATTAGCGCAAACATAGTAGCCCCAATGGTTACCCCAGTTGAAGTGGTTAATACCCCCAGCATAAAAGCAAGTGTTCCATACACAACCGTACTAACGAGATTATACAATAGGTTTGTAAGCATCTCACTCATACCCGCTTCTCCACCACTTAGTCCAAACCACAAAGCTCCTGTTCCAAAAACGGCTATACCTCCGATGACGGTCAAAGTCAAAGCATACAACAGTACAACCACATATTTGGATGCGAGGATTGCTGTACGGCTTCTGGCGCGGATAAGCAAGAACTTGATGGTTCCTTGACTATACTCTTTTGAGACAATACCTGCTGTTCCGATGATCGCAAGAATTGTAATCACTTGGCCAATCCCTTGGGAAAGCAGCATCATTGCTGAAAAATCATAAGCTGATTCAAACATGTCAGGTGAAACAGAATGAACAATATAACCTAATAGCAGGGATAATAGAATTAATATCACATATGGCACAATAAATGTGCGTTTCTTTGAGATCTTGAGCCATTCATTAACAATAAGATTATTGAAGTTACGCAATGCGGTTTCCTCCTGTCCATTTCAAGAAATCTTCCTCAAGACTCTGTTTATTCTCCGTAATCCGGAAAATTCCCACACCTTCATCACTAAAAGCAGATACAAGCTCCGGTACTCTGCTATCAAGCAGACTTACTATCACTTCAGAACGAGCGCTGTCCATGGAGGCCAATTCCGCATAATCTAAACGCTCCAAGAGGTTTATCGCCGCTTCAACCGATCCTACACGGATGGTTAGCTTTACTTGTGCGGTTGCTTCCTGCTCTTCACCAATCGCAGTTACGGTTACCAGCTTACCATTCTGGATTACGATAGCCCGATGGCATATTTGTTCAATTTCAGTGAGCAAGTGGCTGGAAATTAGAATAGAGATGCCTTCCACTTCGGCGATGGTACGCATATAATCACGCATTTCCCGTATTCCAGCCGGATCAAGTCCGTTCGTAGGCTCATCTAAAATCAATAACTTGGGCCGATTGAGTAGCGCCTGAGCAATCCCTAGACGTTGGCGCATGCCCAGCGAATAAGCCTTTACTTTTTTATTCATCGCTTCTTGAAGTCCTACCAGTTCTACAACCTCATCTATTCTGCCAGCCTCAATATTATCCGTCATTCTTTGGTACTGCTTCAGATTATCAAGTCCAGTCATATACGGATAAAACTCTGGATTCTCAATTATCGCACCGATATGGCCAATCGCCTGCTTAAAATCATTCCTTACACTGTGACCTTGGATAATCACATCGCCTTCACTCATCCGTATTAAACCCGTCATCATTCGAATCGTTGTGGTCTTACCTGCACCGTTTGGACCTAACAACCCAACAATTTCACCCTTACGGATATCAAATGTCAGCTTATCCACAATCGGTCTTCCTTTGATAATCTTACTTACCTCATTCATTTGCAGAACGACTGAATCTTTCATCTCTACACCACTCCCCTGTTTCATGCGGATCCTCCCTGCCAACTAATGTATTGTTCATTCGTTTTATTGTGTCAGTGTTATAGTTGAATAGTACACTAATATGTTATTGAAGTAAAGCCCAAAATGATAAGTTAATGCAAATAAGGGCTTTCTATTAGACTATTAGCCAAGCAAAAAATTTATATGAACATAGATTAGATAACAAAGGAGGAATTACAAATGAAAAAAGAAGTTCATGTATCGCAGACTTACCCTCGCTTGACCGTGTACGATGAAGAAAACTTCAATGGACGCCGTAGAATATATACTGGCAACCTGGGTATTCGTAATACGGACAACATCCTCGATGGTATTGAGAGCCTTCGGTTCTTCTCTACTAGCAGCAATGCTACACTGGTACTTTTCACTAGAACACGGTTTAGAGGGAACTTCCGTGTACTTCGCGGGAACCGCAACATTAGGGATCTGGATGATTTCATTTCAGGTAATGACGTGGAGTCCATTATTTCTACTAACCAACGCTTAACCCTCGAACAAATCCGTAATATCCGCAGCAGCGGTAACTTGCCTTCGGGATATCGTTTGATCTAATTTTTAGAGGACGCAGTTTAAGCCATAAGCTTAAGGTGCGCCCTCTTTTATTTTCCGCTATAATGTCTCCATACATATTAAACAGGAAAGAAGGCTACTTTATGGAACCGATCGTTTCTACTCGATGGCTGCTTGCTCGGTTATACGAGCCTGAACTTGTTATAGTTGATTGCCGTTTTTTACTTACTGACCCGGAAGCTGGACGTAAAGCCTATACAGAAGATCATATTCCCGGCGCAGTTTATCTACATCTGGAAGAACAACTCTCCGCTCCTGTAAGCTCACACGGGGGACGCCACCCACTGCCAGAAATTTCAAAGCTAACTGCCGCACTTAGTAAGGTTGGTATTAACAGAGATAGTATTGTTGTTGCTTATGATGATCAAGGTGGTGCCTACGCTTCCCGTCTGTGGTGGATGCTTAAATATTTGGGGCATGAACGTGTGTTTGTAATGGATGAAGGCTACTCTGCTTGGAAAAAAGCATCCTTCCCCGTCAGTGATCATCAAGCGGTTCGGATTCCTAGCCAGTATGAAGCAGATGTTCAGAAGAAGATGCTTGCTAGCATGGAAGATGTGCAAAATGTAGTTAACGCCGGTGGCGCACTATTGATTGATTCCCGCGAGTCCCGTCGCTATGAAGGTTTGGAAGAACCGATTGATCCGAAGGCAGGTCATATTCCTGGGGCGATCAATAAGTTCTGGAAGGATGTTCTCGATGAGCAAGGGCGCTGGAAATCAACTGAGGTGCTGAAAGAGCATTATGAAGGAATTGATCCTGAGCAAGAGGTTATTGTGTACTGCGGTTCAGGTGTAAGTGCTTGCCCTAATGTGCTCGCGCTAGGCAAAGCCGGGTACAAGAATGTTAAGCTGTATGCGGGAAGCTGGAGTGATTGGATTTCATATGAGGAGAATCCGGTGGCTACGGGAGAGGGTTAAGCGTTCGTTTTTATTTGTATATTTAAGAAAAGGAAAAGCCCGCAATCTTTGCGGGCTTTTTTAGCTTGCGCTATATACCGAAACGTTTACGGCAAGAAATCGATTTTCCGAAGGTCGGATACGTTTGCCTCTGCTTCGTCTTCTTCACCGTACAGCATCGTACATATCGTATTGGCGGCAGGCTTCGTATATTCGGGATGGATGAAAACCGTTCGTATTGAGTCGTCAAAAAAGACATGGGCCTGGGTAAATGATGTGCCGAAAAGACTAGTTGTTCTGATCGGAATCGCGGAGCTACTCGGAGCGCTGGGCCTTGTTTTGCCGTGGGCACTGAACATAGCTCCGTTGCTAACGCTGATCGCCGCGATCGCTTTGGCTGCGGTTGCACTGCTCGGGATGCTGTTTCATATTGGGCGAAAAGAGTACCGGGAGCTCGGCGTAAATATCTTTTTTGTAGTTCTGGCGTTGATCGTGGCAATTGGAAGACTATAAAGGAAGTTGTATGCGGGTAGTCGGAGTAATTGGATTTCATATGAGGAGAACCCGGTGGCTACTGGAGGAGAGTAACATACAAAAGCCCGCGTCCGACGCGGGCTCTTGTATTTATGAGTAACTCCGATAGATAGCTAAAATCAACAAATCAAAACTCAAGTCAACAGTTAACTAACTTCAACTACCTCTTTTATGCTGTTTAGATCGGTCAAATACTTTTCTAGTGCATTTTCTAGCTGCGTACTCTTTTCAAGGTTTGGAGGAATTATTCTAAAAATCGCTGATCCGCAGCTGATTCTCCGCGTCCAACAGCTCAAATTGATTTCGATTAAACCGGATCAGCCCGTCCTGCGCCATCCGCTGCAGCTCTCTGGACAAGGCGCTGCGGTCAACAGTCAAATAATCAGCCAGGTCGCTGCGGGTAAACGGAATTTCAAAACAGGCGGAATTGTTTTTTTTGGTCTGGAGGGCTAAATAATGCAGAATACGGTCCCGCAGCGATTTGTGGGAGACCAGATCCAGCTTTTGATAGATGGACCGGTTGTTCTCAAGCAGCAGGGCCAGCATATTCTCAATGATCCGGCCCCTTAAATGGCAAGTGTCCTGGCCGGGCCGGACAATTTTATTTATTTTGACAAACAGAATCCGGCATTCCGAACCCGCCACCGCTTCATAGCCGCTGTGTTCTTGGACAAGGCGAAGCGCCGTTTCGCCAAAGATTTCCCCATCCCCGAGCTCCGAGAAAATAAATCTCATGCCTGAGATATTATCTTTGCACAGCAGAACATTGCCATGGATAATAATGCCCGCCGAATCCAGAATATCGTCTTTTCTAAAAATAACCTCCTTCCGCGCAAAATCCTTGATTGTGCCCTGCAAACAGCTCAGCGCTTGCTGCACCTCCCGCTCCGCGAACCCCTTAAACAAAATAGTGCTCTGTATCCTGCTCAGATATTTCTGCAATTTTCTCAGCCTCCTGTTGCCATGGCAACAGAGTCATGATAAATACTCTGCTACAATAAAATAAATGAGAATAATTCTCATTGGTCATTCTCATTATATCAAATTGCAGGAATCATTCAATCAAGCAATTTGGAAATAAACAAAATGCTGTACTTTGAACAGGGGGGATCGTATGAGTGGAATTACAGCAGGCAAGGTATTTTTTTTAACAGATATGATCAGCGTTAAGCCACACCGGATTGCGAGCCGAGTGCTGGCATTGCCCGTATCTGCAGCCGAAACAGCGGCACAACCGGAATGGGTATTGTATGCCATGGATCAGGAGGAGACCATCAGTTCAGAGACCTCCCCCAAATCTAAAATCATCCATGTGCTGGAAGGCGAGCTTCATCTGCTGGTGGCGGAAGAGCCCTATCAATTGACAGCCGGCGCATCCGTTATCGTCCCAGCGGGCACTTGGCATGATTATTCCGCCCGCAGCAGCTGCAAATTTCTGCAAATTAGTATATAAAACGGAGGTATTCAAAATGGAAACAGGTTTATTCATTAAAAAACTGCCGCAATCCGCAGTCATTGATTTGAAGGACATCATCACAATAGAGGAACAGCAGGTTTCCAGTCTGACCCTTGTACAGCGGCCAAATCTGGCAATGACACTTCTTTCGCTGGACAAAGGCTCGTCGATTGGGGGACATTCTTCCCCGGGTGATGCCATGGTCAACATTTTGTCCGGGCAAGCGGAAATTACAATTGGAGAAGACAAGTACACTGTTCATGCCGGGGAGACCCTCGTTATGCCGGCCAATATTCCGCATGCCCTACACGCAACAGAGGCGTTTCAGATGCTTCTGGTTGTAGTCAAGCCGGATAAGTAATGGGGTGAATGCGATGAAAAAGGAAGTAGGCCATAATTTTTTAGCGCGGCTGGGAAAAAAACGTTTGCGGCCCGGCGGCGTTGCAGCAACCAACTGGCTGATCCAGCAAGCCAATCTGAGTACGGACAACCAGGTATTGGAGGTAGCCTGCAATATGTGCACCACCTCCATTCAACTGGCCGGGAAATACCACTGTCAAATTACCGGCATTGATATGGACCCGCGGGCGCTGGAAAAAGCAAACCGAAATATCAAAAATGCCAACTTGGAAAACTATATCCGTGTCCGGCAAGGAAATGCACTGAAGCTACCTTTTGAGAATGAGAGCTTTGACGTTGTCATTAATGAAGCCATGCTCACGATGCTTAACCAGCCTGCGAAGGAAAAGGCAGTCGCCGAATACTATCGGGTACTGAAACCTGGCGGCATTCTGCTTACCCATGATATTACCTTTGCCAAGGAAAATATGGAAGAACGTCTGGCCGAGCTGCGCCGCACCATTCACATCAATGTCGAACCACTGTCTGTTGGGCATTGGGCGGGATTGTTCCACTCCGCAGGCTTTAAGCAAGTAGACAATGCTACCGGTCCCATGTCCTTGATGAGTATCAATGGACTCATTCGTGATGAAGGGGTTATCGGGGCGCTGCGTATTGTGAAAAACGGGCTCAAGAAAGAGAACCGGGAACAGTTCAAAAAGATGTATACCTTTTTTAATACGACGGGTAAAGATCTGAATTATATTGCCGTTTGCAGCAGCAAACAATAGTTGTGCGCAGGCCTATCATGTCTTATGATAGGTTTTTATTTCCGCTGACGTTGAGAATGATTATCAATACAATTCATCGATATTACCGTCTAGAAGTCAAAATAACCGCTTGAAAGGAACTCACGATGAAAGCTAAATCTGTTTATGCCTTGTGTCTCAGTTTGCTGTGTTAAGTGCCTGTTCGCAACAAAAAAATGAAAGTTCGCCCAAATCCGCTGCTCCCTCCGAAATTCTGGAGCAGCTGCTGACGGCGCAGTAATTGCCTGAATGAAGCAGAACATTTCAAAATCAAGTATATAGAAAACGCGAGCCCGGGTAGCACTGCCCTGAACTCGCGCTTTTTTGCTAAGTTATTCGGTTATGTATTTCTATCGCCTATTTTGCCGCGTATCGCTTCAACTGCTGCTCAAACACGGTATTGTAGTAAAATTTTCGCGGATAGGCATCCTCCTTCAACAACTTGTAAAGTACGGATTGACCTTCTTCATAACGGACCGCAAATTCACATTCATCATAAAAACGCCGGGACAGCTCGCGGATCAAGTCTATCTCGGACGAACAGCGCCATCCGAAATAAATCATATCTAGCTGGTCCAGCGGATCACGGTAAGTGTCGAGGACAATACAAGCGTTTGGCTGCACTGGATTACTGTAAACAAGCACATGTCCGTTGTGAACAGGGTTGGCAAAAAAATGTTCATAAATCTCCGCAACGGGTACTGTAATGCCCAATTGATCCATGATCATCTGAAAATTCGGGTGCGCAATGTAGGCATCATTCTGCTCATCCGGGTACTCCACCAATTCTGTAATGGATGCCATGATCCCAAATTCATACTTCATATGAACATCCTCCCTGTTGATTGCTTGAAAAATATCCCTATGCTTGCTATGATAACAAAATTATTGGGATGAGAGGCGATTATTATGAAAAAAAAGCTGCGTTCTATCACGCTCAGGGGACTGGAATACAGCTACATACTGGGCATGCGAATCCATGACAAACGGAGTCTGCTTGAATTAAAGGTTTATCATAAAAATGTAAAGCTCCATCCGCTACGCATCCAAATCCTAACATGGGATGATCCGATTGCCGGATGTCCGCTGAATACAGGCTATCTGCTGCAAAACCATAAAAAAGGGTTTGATGTTGTCTATAATCTAAACCATCCACAGCGTATCCGCGAATGGATCGAATATGGAACGGCTAAAGGCTGGGACGGCACCCGGACAATAGAGATCATATATGGATTGGATGCTATGCAGGAAATGGGCTACGATATTACTTCATTGCGCACTTCTATATAAATTCAGGCGTATGAAGTTAACGGTTGCGGATCAGTCAAAAACCTGTTCCAGTGCTTGCGGATTATAAGGACTGATAATTTTATATGCATTCAAGTGAGGATTGCTTAAATCATTGTCATAGATGATCATATGCTGTCTGCTTTTTAGAATAATATCAAATCGTTGCTTGCGATCAGCCTGAACTATCGTAATATAATAGCTGAAATTTTTGTCAGAACTGACATTTCGGGCCGATTTCATTAATTGAACATGAGAGAAATCAGTAAAGATCCGCTCAATAACAGCAGGATCAGTAATAATGATGTCTTTCTTTTCACCGGGAACTGAAGACAATCGCGAGATTTCTAGAGAGGCGATTTCTTCCAATCGGATGGTATTGGCTACGATTCGTTTAAACGAAGTATAGCGGCTTGCTGTATAGGCCATCAAAGAGACACCTCCCCCTGTCAGAAGCGCACCGACAAGCATGTATTTTCTATTTTTATCCATTTCCCATTCCTCCCAGTAATACGATTCTGTAAGCTACAATTATAAAACTATAAAGACATCGGTGCAAATCTGCTTATTTTAACTTCTACATAGCACACGAGCCAGGGGTCAGAAGGAAATACTTAAGTCAAGTCAGCCCCCAAGCTGTTTTGTTCCTAAACTAGCGCAGAAAAGCCACTCTATGGGCGGTACGATGGACGGCTTGCCCCTAATCCTCTAGCTCGTCCAGCTTCGCTTCCAGTTCAGCCAGCTTACGATTTGATTGTTCCAATATTTCCTGAAGCTCTGCAGCTTCTGCTCGTTTTATTTCTTTTTTAACGGTTTCAATCTGCTGTTCCAAATAGAGAATATCGGCTTCATTTCCTGAGTTGTTCCAAATCTGTGAGTAAGTCATAGTCAGCCTCCGTTTATCTGTGTGCACGATTCAAGCATAACCCGCATTCTACTTCTTCAGATTAATCGATGCTACTCTTAGCGTCTAGCTAATCAACAAAAATCAATGAGCCGATTACTTTCCTATATTCAACACCCTCTACTTTATAAGCAAAACAAAGAAGCAGCGAGTTACTTCACTGCTTCTTTGTTGAATCTTACTTCTCTCATTCAAAACGGTCATTAAACTTCACGTCAAGGGTTAACCTGAGATCTCATTTATTTAGTCAGCAGTTTAGGGAACTCATCCAGCAGCATGCTGCTGGTCAGCATATCGTCGTAATTCCATTTGGTCTCCACAAAAGTAACTTTTCCGCTCTTAACAGCAGGGAGCGAGCTCCACAACGCAGTTTTCATTAACTCATTAAAGGAATTTTCCGCATCAGCATTGGCCGGATAAATGACAAACAAATGGTCACCAATAAGCATCTTATGCATTAGCTCAGGGGAGACCTCAATATAAGGCGCGCCTTCTGCCGGCTCAATTTCCTTCACTGCTTCTGACATTTTGTAGCCCTGCGGCTGATACAGTAGTGCAGGAATGCCACCAGTTTTCATCAAATACATTGTCTTGTTCCAATAATAAATCAGCACTACCGCTGTTTCTCCTTCGGCAAGTTTGCCTTCCTGACGCAATCCGCTCCACATATTCTCGGCCTTGCGATTATATTCGGACAACAGTTGCTCTGCTTCAGCCTTTTTACCCACTATCTCACCAATGACAGGCAGACGCTCAGACAAGGGTTTACTCTGGTCAAATACAACAGTAGGTGATATTTTGGACACTTCTTCATATTGTTTGTCCATCACATAACCTAGCATTGTTAAATCCGGTTCCAGATCCAAAACAAGTTCCAGATTTGTAGGAAATCCGATATCCTGTGCCGGGGTTATCTCCTTGTCCAAATAGACTGATTCTTCAATAAACCGGCGGTCGACACCGACCGGCTGAATCCCGAGTGCCAGCAGGTCTCCGATCGAATTACCCTGCAGCACAATCCGCTGTGGACGCTCTGGAATATCAACCTCATGCCCCTGACTGTCTTTATATACTCTTGTAGATTTTGAATTGGTGGCTGAGTCCGGTGGACTTGTCTCTGTTTGCACAGAGGATACCGGACTAGGGCCAGCATTCGCAGAATTAACAGGACTGTTCCCTGAAGAGCAAGCACTAAGCATTAAAACCAGACATAACAGCATCGCTGCTCCCATTGACATTTTTGTATTTCTAACCATCAGTAAATCCCCAAGTGAACAGACTAATTGTTAAGATCTCCCTCGCCCCCCACCATCTTGAAATCCCGAACCAGTCAAGTGTTTATCCTGTGCGTTATCCATTTTAATTTAATTTTTTTATTCTCAAAATTACTATTTCGAAAATCTCACTATCTTCCGATATGTTCTTATGAGCTATTTGCTCAGAGACAACTTGGGGGAGATGGTAGCATGTTAAAACAACTAAAAAAAAGGCGGTTCGGTTCATCAAGCATAGCAAATACTTTGTCCATTGTACTTTTAGTTATTATTGTTGTCGTCTTCTCAATCTTGGGAACCTTTATGTTTTCCAGCACTCGCAGCATACTTGTGAAACAACAAGAATCTATGCTTCAGACCAAAACACAGGCACTTGTCAGTCAAATTGATGCACTATTTAAGGAAAAGGGTTCACTGGTCAAGCAAATGTCAACGAATAACTTATTCAAACAATACATCGAAACCACCAAATCTCCAGAAATGGCCAAGACTTCACCGCATGCCGCTGAAGTAGCAAAGACACTAGCTGCCATTGTAAAGGTGGAACCCACTTTTGCAGATGCATGGATTGCTAGTACTGCCGGCAAAGGTTTTTACATCCTCAACAATGGTACGACATCAGATGCTGCTTTTAACATTAAAGAACGGCCGTATTATAAGCCAGCAATCGAAGCAGACGGCCTATACTACTCCGATCCTTATATTGACGTCACTACAGGCGATATGCTGATGGGTATTTTTTATCCGATAAAAAATGACAACAATACATTAATCGGTTTTGTCGCGGTTGATATAGCGTCTAAAAATATCCCTGAGATAATGGAAAGCTATAAGCTAGGCAGCACTGGTTATTCCATTCTCGCCTCCAAAACAGGTGATATTCTGTATCACCCAGACCAGTCTAAGGTCACAAAGGAAAAGATTAATGAGCTGCCAGGTGATCTTGGGGGGATCGGCAAGAAAATGATCGCTGGTGAATCCGGCGTACATCTGATTAATGACAACGGAGAACGCCGTTACATCGGCTATGCTACAAGTAAAGATACCGGCTGGTCCGTAGGTTTAACTATTTCAGAGCGTGAAGTGCTCTCCGAATTAAAAAAGTTCACCTGGATTACTATTGGCGGGTTTGTGGCAGCGGCGATTCTGCTCGTTCTATTTTCGTATATCACACTCCGTTATCTGCTCAGATCCATACCGAAGCTGCTCACCAAAATCAAACGGGTGGAAAATGGGGATTTGACTGTTCAATTTGATGCCTATTCCAACAACGAAATTGGACAAATCTCCAACGGAATATTCAACATGGTCCAGAAAATTCAAGGGATGCTTCAAATAGTGGGTACCTCCGCTCAGGTATTAAACCAGTCCTCAAAAGATCTGCAATCCATTTCTTCCCGTACAGCTATAACGATGAACGATACAGCAACGGCCATTAATGAGATTGCGAATGCGACCAACTACCAGTCGATTGAAACGGATACGATTTTGCAAAAAACCGGATCATTATCTGGTCAAATTGACGAAATCGCAAATGATGCTATAGCCATAGAGACGATGGTGCAGGCTTCTGCCGACCAGAGCGAACTGGGGTTAGGTGTATTGAATCAGTTATCGAAATGGGCAGAAGAAAATCACAACTCCACTCATTCGATATCGTCTGCCATTCATGATATTGATCAAAGCCGTCATGAAATTTCAAGTATCGTGGACACGGTACATCAAATCGCTACGCAAACCAATCTGCTGGCGCTAAATGCTTCCATTGAAGCAGCACGTGCGGGAGAACAGGGGCGCGGATTTGCCGTTGTTGCCGGAGAGGTTCGCAAGTTGGCGGAGCAGACCGCACAGGCCACACAGGAGATTGGCAGAAAGGTTCATGAAATCGAGGAAAAAACTAGAGCATCCGTGGAATACACAGCCCAAGGACTTGAAATTGCCGAAGAAAATGCAAAATCCGTGGAGGCTACGAAACAGGTATTCTTTAGCATCAACAGCGATTTGGAGGCTTTGAGATTACGTATGATTCAAATCAGCAGCAACACCTCCAAAGTCCATAAGCACAAAGATGAGATCCTACAGGCACTCGAAATCATTTCTTCAACTACAGAAGAGAATTCCGCTTCGACGGAAGAAGTTAGCGCAAGCACGCAGGAACAATTGGACAGCATTGAACAGGTTGCCGAGCTATCCCAGCAGCTCAACCAGTTGTCCAAAAAGCTTCAGGACGAATTAAACCAGTTCCAGGTCGAATAGCCCTCTAGTCATCCGTAAGTTACGCAGTCATGAGACTATCCTCCCTTCTAGAAAAATTAAGCAGCCAGTGCATGCCGATAATCCATCGGCGCGCACTGGCTGCTTTTAGTTTCAATTCGCTAGTAATGGTCTCTTCAATCGTACGGTACAGACCTATGATAATTAACTATTTATACGGGTCAGGAATTTCCTCCCACTGACCAGTAAAGACATCTACTTTAATCGTGAATTCCCTGCTTCCTTGCCTAACATCACTGAACAAATAACCATCCCCGATAAACCCTGAAATCCAGTCCGTACCTGTTGGCTTGAAACCCTCTGTATCAAAGATAGGTTGGAGTAACTTATACAGTTCCTTCTGGTATTCTGTACCGTTAGAGATATCCCACAGATCTATCGCTTCTCGGTTTACAAGACTTCTCAGTGGACTGCCAGAAGTTACGTCATGAACCGTTCCGGTAAGCGGATTAATTTTATAGCTGTTGCCTTCCCCTACGCCATTCAGTGGATCTATATCCACCCTATATTGATCTCCGTCTTTGCTAAAGGTCCAACCGCTTGCCGGAAGCTGTTTTTCCATCATGGACTTGATGTCCTGTTCACTGAGCGGTGGAGATATAAACGAACCATAGTACATCTGTGCGCTCTCAATGGTCAGATTCTTCCCGTAAACGGCAATAACTTCGAGCGGAAACTCAGACATAGAGGCTGCACCAGCCAAGTGGGCTATAATTTGGTCATCTATCAGCTCGTATGAAACTATTGAGCCAAATCCGACCTTCTCTCCCCAAGCTCCCTCAGTGTAATCATATACTTTGGTCAAATGCTTTCCGTCCAGTTCAGCAGATACATAGGTATGGTTATTTCGGTGTATAATGGAGGATTTCAGCCTCTGATTCAACGTTTCGATCGGATCTTCGACCACAAGCTCTTCCAAGGTAACAGGCTGGAGCACATGAATCTCACTCATAGAGAGTCCGGTACCCGTGCCGGTCGTAATGCGTATGAAGATTTCTTTAGTCCCATCCCCGTTCACATCTGCTTCTTCAATCAATGGAGGCCGAGTTTCATCTTCCCCGGCATTCCACAAGAACGTACGGCTTACTTCACCACGCACATCTACCGTGATTTTATGCAAAAGTGCATTCTCCCCAGTGGGATTAGCAGATACCGTGATTCCGTTTTTTTCCGCCAATAGAGTGCCTTTAACGCTGGAAGCCGTGCTCTCTTTGTCCTGCGCTTCTGCCCGAAAAGTAGCAGGAGCGCTCTTTGCCGGGGCTGATGCAGAATTCAGCTTTGCCCCTGTCAGGGTACAGCCACTTAAGATCATAATTACAGCTAGGCCCAGCAGTGAGTTTTTTGCCGTAAATTTTTTGTGTCTGGTAATCATGATAATCCTTCTTTCCATTTCCTTTTTACTGCTCGAAATGCCAGCTGTACCTGCCAACCGGATCGGGTCGGGTAAGGTTTCTAACAATTTGAGAAGTGTCAGGGCATAACTTCTGTGGCACGCTGGTTCAAGATGCTTCAAGGCCAGAGCATCACAGGCAACCTCTTGATCCTCTTTCATTTGGCGTACGGCATACCACAACAGAGGATTAAACCAATGCATGGCCAGCAGCAGACCTGTCAGCAGATTTAGCAAAATATCACGGCGCTTCACATGCGCCAGCTCATGAAGGAATATATGACGGAGCCCGTTCGTCTCCAGAGTGTGTAAGGTAGAGGTGGGCAGCAGCAACATGGGCCTTATAACGCCAAGTAGTGTCGGTACGGCAATCTGCTTCGTCTCGATCAGCTTGACTGGGCGCCGTACCTGCATCTCCTGCTGACAGGTTCGGAACAACCGTTGGATTTCTAAGGAATGAATCTCTGGTTCCCTTCGAACCCGTGCGGTAAATCGAAGTTGTACTCGAACTGACAAGCCCAGTACCACCGCGGCTCCGCCAAGCCACACCAAAACCAGTAAATGTAGAGGCTCCCACCCTGAATCGGTCGCCCTGGAAGAACTGTCTATTTGCGGATTGACTTGTGCCACATCATCCGATGCTGATGCTCCCGGCAAAGGTCCAGTTTCTGCAATTCCAGTAACTGACGCTGCTTCCTCTTCCTCTCCGGTCAACCCGGGCATATAAGTAAAGCCGATTTCCGACTGTACTGACGGAAAAATGGTACTCTGCGCCGCTTCTTTCTCCAGCGGCAACAGATTAAAAATACTAAATGTGCTTTCTGGTGCCCAAGGTATTGCCAGCCTCACGATCAGTGGTATCCACAGAAGATACGTCCAGGTAGGTTTTAGACGATCCTTGAACAGGAACCGGGTCAATAAGATCAGCAGAGCCAGCACGCTCGCCATGGCAGACAGCGACAATACCTTGACGAACAGATTGTATGCAGCTTCCAGCAAGCGGCTCAGTCCTTTCGTTCATCCAAAATTCTCTTCAATTCTTCAATATCTTCCCGGGACAACTTTTCATCCTGCAAAAAATTGACCAACATCGGGCGCAGAGTTCCACCGTAGATCCGCTTCAGAAAGGATCGTGTCTCCGATTGGACACATTCCTCTTCCCTCACCAGCGGATAATATGAATACACCCTACCTGTCTGGTTATAACCAATAGCCCGCTTCTCTGTCAGACGCTTAATCAACGTCCGTACCGTCTTTGGGTTCCAGTCCCTGCTGCCTTCTAGTGCTTCAACAATCTCACCTGCAGTGCGCGGGGCACTTGCCCACAGCACCTTCATCACTTCCCACTCGGCATCCGAAATCCTTGGAGTTTCCTTAGACATAATACTATCCACCATTCTTTCCTGGCATGACTACATTTGTAATCCAATATCCAAAATATACAAGTCAGCTTCGTTTATGTCAACCCCAAACTCCCTGTTCACACACGGTATATGGACAATGTACACGTAGATTCATGGTCACGTACATTAATAGCAATAATACGGCTTATTAGTCAAAGATGACTTCAATGAGGTGGAACCTATGCCTATAAAAACAGGTAATCAATACATCGAACGAATCGACCGGCAAAAGATCAATATCTGGTACAGAGGAACACGTATTGAAGGTCCTTTATCCAAACACCCTGCCTTTCAGGGTCTCATACAAACACAAGCTGAAATGTATAACATGCAGTGTGATGAACGTTATTTGGCGCAGATGACCTTTCCTTCACCTGATACTGGAGATCCTGTTGGTTTATCTTTTCTTCCACCCAAAAATGCTGAAGATTTAGAACGCCGGAGAAAAATGATTGAACTCTGGTCCAATAGACATCATGGATTTTTAGGACGCTCCCCCGATTATATGAATACAGCCATTATGTCTCTCTTCACAGCTGCTGATATCCTTGAGGACCTTAATCCGAAATATGCTGAGAACCTCAGAAAATACTATGCCTACTGTCGTGATTATGACATTACCTTATCCCATGCCTTCATCCAGCCTCAAGCCAGCAAAATATCCGGCCAGATTGATGCTACAGAGGATTCTATCGCTGCTAAAGTCGTAGAAATCAATGATGAGGGGATGATTGTTACCGGTGCTTTTATGATGGCAACACAGGGAGCTACCTGCGATGAAATGCTTGTATTCCCGACTCCCTCACCCTCACTTGTGGATGATGATAATCCCTTTGCGTTTGCCTTTGCGGTGCCTAATGATCTGCCTGGAATGACTTTTTTTTGCCGTGAAAGCTACGCTGCCTCATCTACTTACGACCATCCGTTAAGTTCAAGATATGAAGAAATGGATACCCTTGTTATCTTTGACCGTATACTTATCCCTCATGATCGTATATTTTATTATGGCGATGAGATGTACTGTTCCCGATTATTCGGCGAGAGTAATTTTCATACGCATATGGCCCACCAAATTGTCACCCGCTATATTGCAAAAACCGAGTTTTTTCTTGGTATGCTAGAGTCTTTGGCTGAAGAACAAAACGCTGTCCTTGAGTCCTACACGATTCTGCCTATTTCCAGAATATTAACCTATTTAGAAACATTCAAAGCCTTAAGACTTGCAGCGGAAATAGGGGCTTCGCTCGACAAATTTGGATATCTCGTTCCAGACAAGGGACCACTATTGGCTTCAACCATTCACTTTTCAGAGTTTTATCCAGAAATGGTTGAAATGGTTCAAAACCTCAGTTCAAGCGGTCTCATCATGATCCCCTCTGAAGCCGACTTTACATCAAGCGCTGGTTCTTATCTTTATGAGTATTTGAAGGGGAATGTCTCGGATGCATGGTATCGAAATGCCTTATTCCGGCTGGCGTGGGAACTAGGAGCGGGTGCATTCGGAGGTCGTCAAACCCAGTTCGAGCGGTTATTTTTCGGCAACTCCCAAACGGTGGCCTGGCGTATGTACAACAGCTATGATAATCACGAATATTTCCGTCAAATCGTTCACGATTTTATTGCCCCCGATCCCCCCTTGCCTAAGTCAACAACGGATGGAATTTCCAATTAATAAAGAGTTGCAAAGGCTTATAATGATGTGTTTTAGGATTGATTAAGAGACTGCTTTCGTTCTCTTTCAGTCCTTTTTGAGCTCTATTCACAATCAAAATTATGAAGAACTAGATGCTTTTTCATACCTTCACTGGACAATTCTGTAATAAGTTGTTTATAGTTTATTAGCATTAGGAAGTGATTTGCTAGCTTAGGAGGGAACAATGAACTATGGGCCATATCATAGTCGTAGAAGATGAACGTGCAATCAGTGACTTAATTACTATGAATCTAAAATTAGTCGGACATACCTATAGCAAGGCTTATCGCGGGCTGGAGGTTATTGAACTGCTGGAACGTGAAAAGGCCGATTTAATTCTGCTCGATATAATGCTGCCCGAACTGGATGGTTTTGAGATCATGCAGCGGATTGCTCACTTACAAATTCCGGTGATTCTAATCACCGCTAAAGATTCACTGGCTGATCGCATCAAGGGCTTTGAGCTGGGCGCCGATGATTATATCATTAAACCTTTTGAAATCCTTGAATTGTTGGCAAGAATCAATGTGGTGTTACGCAGGAGCGAAAAAGGCACTTCCAATTTTCTTTGTGAAAACGTTGAGGTACGTTATCTTGAGAGGCTTGTCATGGTGGATCAACTACCCGTAGATTTAACCGCTAGGGAATTTGAGCTTCTTGAAGTCCTTATCCGCAACAGAAACATTGCTTTATCAAGGGAAAAGTTGCTGGAATTAGCCTGGGGCTATGATTTTGAAGGAGATACCCGTACCGTAGATGTCCACATCAGGCAGCTGCGCAAAAAACTAGGCTGGGAAGAACGAATTAAAACCGTATTTAAGCTTGGTTACCGCTTGGAAGTTCAGGTCTAGTATGAGATTCTGGCATAAAATTCTGCTGTCAGTCCTCGCCTTCTTCATCGTCGCCCTAGATGTGAGTGTAATAATGATTATGAAAAAAAGCTGGCAGCTGAACATGGACAGCGAAATGCAGCGTGCTTCAAGCGAACAGCTATTAATTGCAAACAACATTTATGAAAATCTTGAATCGATTCAGACCCGTGGGGCCACACTTACCTCTACTTTAATCTCCAGCGTGGCTCAATCCTATGGTGAATTTTATCATAAGCAGGGAATCGGACTACAGCTCTGGGAGAATGACCAGCTGGTTTATCCGAATGCCGGAGTCCCATCCGTCTCAACGCCGGAATCACATTCTATTCAACTCTCTACTGAGCTCCCTGCTCCCTATCAAGCTTTGACGATCGTTTATCAACGTGATATCAGTGACCTGTATGCTAAGCAGCATGAGCTGAACCGTTTTTTTGTAATGATTAACTGGATTATCGGTCCAATTCTGCTCCTATTACTCTACTTGCTGATCCGGCAGTTGACCAAACCACTTAAACAGCTTTCGAAGACTACAAAAACGATCGCTGAAGGCAAATATACCGAGCGCGTGCAGTTGCGCAGCAAAGATGAGTTTGGTGAGTTAGCCCTGAACTTTAACCGAATGGCAAACGCAGTGGAACAGCACGTGATCGAACTGTCTAATATGGCCGATGAAAAGCAGAGAATGGTAGATAACCTCGCCCACGAACTGCGCACACCTTTAACCAGTATGCAGGGATTTGCTGAATTTCTGACTTCCGCAAATATAGGCCAGGAAGAACAGCAGATGGCAGGTCAATATATCCTTAGTGAAACCTTACGCCTGAAGAATTTAGCCTTCAAACTGCTGGATTTGTCCGTCCTACGGCATCATCCTCTGACTCTGAAACAAGTAGACATATCAGATTTGTTCAAATCGGTTAAACAGATTGTGCAGCTTAAATTGGACGAAGCAGGCATCAAACTAGAAATGGATTATTCGATCCCTGCGGTTTGGGGTGATCATGATCTGCTAACTTCCTTCTTGGTTAACCTTGTCGAAAATT
The DNA here is from genome assembly GCF_038593125.1 of Paenibacillus sp. FSL F4-0097. Lineage (NCBI taxonomy): Bacteria > Bacillati > Bacillota > Bacilli > Caryophanales > Paenibacillaceae > Paenibacillus > Paenibacillus sp. FSL F4-0097. The sequence continues at coordinate 3,016,279 of NZ_CP151965.1, read as the reverse complement.
CCATTCATGCATCTCCGCAAGGGAGCACCATCCGCTTGCTTGCCTATGCATTGCAAAATGAAGCCATATTGGAAGTATGTGATTCGGGATTTGGGATGACCCCGGAACAGAGCGCGCGTGTTTTTGAACCCTTTTATCGAGGTGAAAAATCGCGCACACGCGAATACGGGGGTGCGGGTCTTGGTTTATCTTTATGCAAGCAAATCGCAGATGCACATCAAGCCAGAATTTCACTGAATTCTACTTTAGGTCAAGGAACAAGTATCCGCATCTTTTTACAACTCCATAACATCTGTTCACCTACTCTATAACATCTATAGTTTAAGGTTAGGAAGATTCAGCATCATCCGAAGCAAATGGAGGTTATTCAAGTGAATAACAAAAAATTCCCCACTGCTTTAGCTGTACTCCTGTTCTCAGGGAGTCTGCTAATCGTCAGTGCAGTCATTCAAAACACCACCCATTTAGCTTTAACCAGCATCAAAACCCCAGGGGTGAAGTTGGAAGCACCCACGCAGGTGTCCACAGAGAATGACGATCTACAACAGCAGACGAGCCCTAAAGAAATACAACAAATTAACAATTTCATAGACATGGCTGGTAATGAGACTTCTGTATCCAAACGGAACACTGTTACACCGCCTGCTGTAGGGCATTTGAGTCAAAGCGATACCGTTGCTCTGGCTGCTTCAAGCGTTCGCAAATTATTCGATGTGGACATTGCCAAGCTGCAGATGCGGGTTATTCTGAGTGATACCCGAACCTCGCTGCCGTGGACATGGGCTGTACATTTCAGTCCATATAACGCCAAGACCCTAGAAGGGCAAGGTAAGGAATTCTGGGAATACGATGTACTAATTGATCCCATAAACGGTATGGTAGTGAATACGACCGCGATTAATAATTCTCTGAAAAGAACACCAATTAGCGCTTCTGCTGCCAGCGCCATCTATAAAGATGCTAGTTGGATCAATACGGCCATTACTATCCTTACAGATAAACAAAAAGAAAGCCGAAAAATTGTTGCAGCAACACTAATCAACACTGAAACCAATGATAAACGCGGCATGGTCGCTGTTCAGATGATGCTGGAAGATGGCAGCAGCTACACGGCAGAAATGCGTTATCCTGATCAAAGTCTGCGCTGCCTTACCTACGAGACTGCTCAAGTAGTGAAATAAATCAAAAATAGAATCAACTCTTCACTAATCCTACTTTTATGTCGATAATTTATATTACATGGAAAAGTATGGAGGAGCATATGAACACTAATCGCAGAACCGAACCTTTTCGATATACCCTTAAAGAACCTGTAACATTTGATCTTCATATTCTTACTATTAACGGCATCCAGGTTCCTTCCAAGCCTGTAAGGGCTGTATTGTTCGACATCAGTCGATCGGGTTGCCACTTATCGTTACCCCTCAATATCAACCCAGAAAATAACCTAGTACGCATTGGCATGGAAATGAATCTTACGGATGAATCTATGTACATAGAAGGAATATTGAAATGGAACAAAGAACAACAAGGCAGTTTCCACTACGGCATTCAGTTGGACATCCCTGAGAATGACGGTGAACGACTCCCAAGGGTACTTCGCATACTTGCTGGAGAAGGCAAAATATTAGTTCGTTAAGATAACAAAAAAAGAGTAGTTTTAATCTAAAAAAGCAACAACCCCGCGTTTTCATGCAGGGTTGTTGCTTTTTAGCTATTGCGATCCAAACTTATTGTTGTAATCCGAAATTACAGACTAACATTTCCTGAATTTTATTCTTGAGGCACATCCCGTTCAGGGGATGCTGCTACAGCTTTTTCTTTCTCCAGTACCTCTCTTAAATCATCCTGAATTCTGCGATTCCATAAGGGAACCCCTGAGCGATAAGCAGCTCTACCTGTCAAATGCGCAGATAAAGGTGAGGTCATAAATACAAAGACAATCCCCAGTAGCAGCTTAGCACTTATATGATCTAGAAAAAATGCAAAATATAGAAAGGCCCCGCTCAGAACACATAAAACACCAAGGGTTGCACTTTTAGCAGCGGCATGCGATCTCAGATAAACATCAGGCAGCCGAATCAGTCCATAAGCACTTACAGCACTAAGCAATGCCCCCATCAGAATTAACAAAGCAAACAGCAATTCACCGACTGTCTTGATCGTTTCCATGTTCTAGCACCACTCCCCTTTCGATGTATCTGGCAAATGCCGTCGTGCCGATAAAGGAAAGAATGCCTATTAACAAAATAATTTCGATAAAAGCCTGCGTTCGGAGTAAAACAGAAAGAACGGCTACCATGGCTAACAGATTAATTCCAATCGTATCCAGTGCTGCTACCCGGTCAGGCAAAGAAGGTCCCTTCAACAAACGCCAGGCGCATACACCAATCGCCAGCGCCATAATCGTAAGCGAGAGCATAAGAATAAAATGGATCATTAACGGGTCACCTCCAATATCGCACGCTCAAAGGTGTCACGGATATTCGCTCTGAACTGTGCGGGATCATCAACATCCATGGCATGAATATACAAAGTCCGGTTATCATCCGATACTTCAAGTACCACAGATCCGGGAGTAAGGCAGAGCAATGTGATCAAAGTAGCCACTTCCCAATCCGATTTCAGCTCTGTAGTATATTTCAAGATTGCTGGACGTATATTAAGCTCCGGTCTCAGAACGGCTTTTACCACTACATAACTTGAAACGACCAGTTCCCGCAGCAGCAAAAGGATTAGCTTAATAATTGCCCACACTTTTCCTAGATATAATCTGGGCCAAAAACGTCGCATTCCGAGCAAAATGAGGATACCGATCAAGAAACCAATGACGAAACGTGGCCCAGTCCAGTCATTGTGCAGGAACATCCACAGGAATGCTATCATGAAATTCAATAATAGTTGAAAAGCCATAGTATCACTCCTTCATGACAGCGTTAATGTATAGTGCTGGATCAGCCAGTACGGCTCCGGCTTGACTCACAAAACCGTTTACCGTCTCCGCACCTACACCCATCAGAATTACAATCACGAACAGAACAGCCGCCGGTGCCATCATGGCTTTATAATGAAGCGGTTTGACTTGTTCTTCCCTTTTCTCGCCACCCCAGAATACTTGCTGGAATACCTTGATCAAGGAATATAACACTACAAAGCTGGATGCAAGTGCAATCAGCGCCAGAGCCACGTGATTCTCTCCAAATCCACTACGCACCATCATCACTTTTCCAGCGAAACCACTAAGGGGTGGAACACCAACCAATGCCAAAGTCAGTACAAAAAACATCCAGCCGGTCCACGGATAACGTCGGATCAAACCACCCATTTCTTTTAATCGGTCGGTGCCCGAAGCTGAGATAATCATCCCACCCAGGAAAAATAATAATGCTTTGGCAACCATGTCATGCATTAAATAAAACACTACACCATTTAACGAATCCTGAGTCGCGACAGAGATCCCAAAAGCAATAAATCCTACACTGATGATGATATTATAATTAAATATTCGGCCCAGATCGTTGTAAGCCAATGCCCCGATTGCCCCAAGTATCATTGTCGCCCCCGCCATCCAGGCAATCAATGTATGGGTGAGTCCCGGTTCTTGAATAAAAATCAAAGTAAAGGTACGTGTAATTGCATACAATCCGACCTTGGTTAACAAAGCCCCAAACAGGGCTCTAACAGCCAATGGCGGTGCACTATAGGAATCGGGAAGCCAGAAAAAGAGCAGCAAACCTGCCTTAATCGAAAATACAATTAGCAGCAGGACCGCAATGACGTTCATTACACCGCCTTGTCCCGCCTCTGCTACACGCATAGATAAATGCGCCATATTCAGTGTGCCTGTCGCAGCATATAAATAAGCAATCGTCGCCACAAACAAGGAAGAGGAAATCACATTAATTAATACATACTTTAATGTCTCTCGCAGTTGACCCTTGGACCCACCAAGTACGATCAAAGCGTAAGAAGCAACTAACAGCACCTCAAAGCAGACAAACAAGTTAAACAGGTCCCCGGTGAGGAAAGAGCCAAAAACCCCGGTTAATAAAAAATGGAAAAACGGGTAGTAATAAAACCGTTCTCTGTCTTCCCCAATGCTAGCGAAGGAAAAAAACAGACAAGCTGCACCAACAATGGCCGCTGTCAACACGAGCAATGCCGAAAACATATCGGCAACAAACACAATGCCATAAGGTGGACGCCATCCCCCCATATATAAGGTCTGGATACCGTTTGTATTTACCTGATACACAATGAATCCTGCAACAAAGATATTTAAAAACACACTGACGGCACTTATGATTCGTTGCAGACGTACTCGTTCTTTCAGAAAAATGAGTATAACTGCCGTAATGGCCGGAATCAGCAGAGGCAGCACTAACAAGTTGTTCATCGTCTCTCCTCCTTGGTTCCTTCCACATCATCGGTACCCGTCGAGCGGTAAGTCCGGTATGCCAAAACAATAAAAAATGCTGTTACTCCAAAGCTAATTACAATAGAGGTCAAAATGAGCGCCTGCGGCAAAGGATCGACATAAGCTTCCGCTTCCTCACCCAGCAATGGTGCAGCACCTGTCTTGAGGCCAGACATTGTCAGTAACAACAAATGAACGCCGTGCGTTATTAAAGTGGTTCCCAGAAGGATACGCAGCAAGCTTTTGGAAAGAACTAGATAAACACCTACGGAAAACAGTACACCGATCGCCAGGGCAATAATAAGCTCCATTAGCTATCCCTCCCGATCGTAAATATGATATTCATAGTGACACCAATAACAGCTAAGAAAACACCGAGATCAAAGAACATTGCTGTGGTCAGTTCTGTTTTGCCCATAAGTGGCAGTTGGAAATAGCCAAACGCTTGGCTCAGAAAAGGTACATCGAATAAAAACGAACCTATTCCTGTAAGAAAAGCTACAGATACCCCTATCGCGATTAACTTACGATAGTCGATAGGCAATACCTTCTCAACCATATCAATCCCAAAAGTAATGGCGAGCAGTACCAATGCGGCTGATGCCATCAATGCTCCAATAAATCCGCCTCCCGGATTATTATGTCCGGCGAAAAACAGATAAAGTGAAAATATTAGTATCATAACGAAGGCTACTTTAGCTACCGCTTGTAGTAACACATCATCACTTACAGAAGAACGTGGTTTATTATCCTTCACAGCCCGCTTCAGTGGGGCAATAGTTCCATCCGTATCCAACTGCAGTTTGATCATGGAATAAATAGCAAGTGAGGCAAGGCCAAGCACTGTAATTTCAAACATGGTATCAAAGCCGCGGAAATCAACGAGCAGAACATTAACAATATTTTTACCGCCACCCAAGGTATAGCTATTCTCCACATAATATTTCGAGATGGATTCGAACGGACTACTGCCTAAAGCAGCAAGTGCAACCAATGTCATGGTTATTCCCATCCCGATGGAAATAATTAGCTTAGGCAAGCGGGACCGAAGTTTGAACGGTTCTTTCTCCAGCTTAGGCAAATGCCGAAAACATAGCAGGAACAATGTAACGGATACTACTTCGACAATCATCTGCGTAAGCGCCAGATCAGGTGCCCGGAACAGAACAAAGAGTAAAGTAACCATATAACCAACCATTCCTGTTAACAAAATGGCTGTGATTCTGGAACGTACAAATGGGATAGCCAAAGCGCCCGCAAGCATAACCATAACAACAATAACTTCAAACAACGAAAACGGAGCATATTCAGTTGTCCCAAGCGTAATTCCATCGGTATACCACACGGCTCCACCAATGGCTACGATCAGGAAAGCGAAGATATACATCAAGTAATGGCGCATAGAACCTGTCATATAGGTGCCAGTCAACGCCCTAGACGATTTCTCGACCAGCCGGATTACTCCGTCATAGACTTGATTTAAAGTGTAGCCACTGCCCCATTCTTTATCGACCAGACTCCAGCGGCCATAGATTCGGTATACAATAATACCAAGAATCACAACACCAAGTGTCATCCATATTTCTGGTGTAAAGCCGTGCCAGAAATGAATATTCACAACAAAGGGTTCTCCGGTCTGCAAGATTGGGTGAATAGCATTCATTGCAGGGATAATAAGTGTATTGGATAATATATTCGGGAAAAAACCGATAAATATAGACAGCACTGCTAGCAGGCACGGGGCAAGCAGAAGTCCAAATGGGGCTTCATGCGGTTTTTTGTCCAGCTTCTCAGGCTGATATTTTCCGAAAAAGGTGTGAAAAACCAAAATCATACTGTATGCAAAAGTAAACACGCTGGCAATCCAGGCCAAAACCGGGAAGAGCGTAAACAACGAGGGAACAGACAATATATCCAGGTTTCGGATATTCAGAACAGCTGTAAAAAACATTTCTTTACTTAAAAACCCGGAAAATGGCGGCAAACCAGCCATCGAGAAACTGCCGATCATCGCTACCGTAAAGGTAACCGGCATAATGGAAATCAGTCCGCCCAACTTCCGCAGGTCGCGGGTACCCGTCTCATGGTCAACTATACCGACCATCATAAACAAAGAGCCTTTAAAGATGGCATGGTTAATAAGGTGAAAGATAGCCGCTGTTGTTGCAGCAGTGTAAAAGACTGAATCTCCCCCTACATAAAATGCCGCTGCCGATCCCATTCCCAGCAATCCCATAATCAGTCCAAGTTGACTAATCGTTGAATAGGCTAATAGAGCCTTCAGGTCCGTCTGCTTCATCGCCTGGATAGAGCCATAAATCAAGGTGATCAAACCGACGCCTGACACAACCCAGAACCACTCATATTGCCCCGCAAAAACAGGGCTGAAACGGGCGACAAGATACAATCCAGCTTTAACCATCGTTGCCGAGTGAAGATAGGCGCTAACGGGTGTAGGTGCCTCCATGGCATCTGGCAGCCAGATATGAAACGGGAACTGCGCTGATTTGGTGAAGGCGCCTAAAAGAATTAGTAGCATCGCCGGAATAAATAAAGCATGCCCGCTAATATCGCCAACCTCACTCCAAATTTCCCGGATACTAAAGGTGCCTGTCATTACATAAAGCATTAAAAAGCCGGCAAACATCGCTAAACCACCAAATACGGTAATCAACATAGATTTGAGAGCACCATACCGCGATTTTTGCCGCCGATGCCAAAAGGCAATTAACAGAAATGACGAAACACTTGTTAATTCCCAAAAGCCGTATAACACCATCAAGTTATCCGAGAGCACAACGCCAAGCATCGCCCCCATAAACAACATTAGATAAATATAAAAAGGGGTTAACGCTTCTTTTCGCCGGTCAAGATAATAAATTGAATAGATAATTACAAGACTACCCATCCCAGTGATTAGCAAAGCAAACAACAAACTTAATCCATCCAGATGGAAAACCAAATCAATTCCTAGTGAAGGAATCCATGAAATGGTTTCATATCCCAAATCCCCACCCTTAATAACGGGAATCCGGGTTAAGAAATAAACAAACAAAACGAGTGAACCAGGGAAAACAAGCCATCCTCTATGAAGGTTGGGTGCTCTCTTGGACAAAAGTGCGATTACTAAGGCCATTAGAAACGGAACAAGTATGATTACATGCAGCAAAGGCAGTCCTCCTTTTCCACTTGAGCTTATTAAGTTGTGAACTTTAGTACTTACTTTTTTACCAAAAGCCAAAGATCATATGATTGGTAGGGCCTTATATACAAGGCCCCAATGTTGATAAGGGCAAGCCTAATTATAAAGAATCGGTCAATGTGCCATCACAAATATGCAGATATCTAGCCTTTCCATCTTCCTGCTCAATTCTGAATAAACCGTTCTCAAATTCTGTGTGTAGTTCGTGAAAGAACTTTCCCTTAAGCGAATACTCTCCCTGAGGTTCATCACTGAGCTGATATTCAGCCCCGTTTTTGACCAGGTAGGCGATAACGCCTTCCTCATGGGTTTCTTCCAACCCGGCGCGCATCCGCTGCACAGCCACGACATGCAGATCCATCATTTTCATTTTACCAATGAGTTCATTGATGAAATTACGTTTGGTAAGCTCCTGCCACCGAGTTTGAGCAGATTGTCCAATGACGATCTGTGTGACCTCATTTTCTTCAGCAACTTCTACAATAATATCTGTTGTTTTTCGGCCTTCACGTTTCCGAATGATAAACTCTGCGCCAGCTTCATCGGCAAGACGTTTCCAGACCGTCATATACATTTCTTTGCTCTGATTATATTCATCAATATCCGAACTATCGACATTTAATACAAACAATGGCGCCCCTATAATTTCAGATAGTTGGACACCACGCCGGATTAAACGCTCCCCATGCGGACCATAATGAACACAAACCATAATCTTTTCATTGTGTATGACCTTCACCCTCCTGTAACATGGCCAAGAAATACAAAAGGAGCCCACTGGCGTTAGGCCCCTTGCGTATTACTAAAACCCGATAAGTTATACTTAATTATATCTATTCCTATGTTTTTTGTAAAGTTTGATGGTTATCATGGAACATATTTCTTTTTAATGCTTGTATCATGCCCTTCTTTTGCAGGTGTCATTCAATGCATTTTATACATTCCTTTACAGGAATATTCCTGTCATGGTATATTAAAATTATTATTACAAACAGGAAATAACAAAAAGGAGGCGCTATAGAGCCGTTTAACCATGGTGCGTCATAATAGAGCGAATGAATTTAATGAATCGAAGTGATCCTCGTTTATGAATACTAACGTTATGAGTGCCTTAGCTGAGCCCCACCGCATGCAGATCGTTGAACTATTACGGGTTAATCCCTTAACCGTTGGGGAGATTGCAGAAAGTCTTCAGCTACGGCAGCCTCAAGCGTCCAAGCATTTGCGCGTCCTTAGTGAAGCGGGCTTAATTGAAGTTCAAGCTGTTGCTAACAAGCGCATTTGCAAGCTACGTCCTGATCCATTTAAGGAAATAGACGATTGGTTAGACTCCTACCGCCATATATGGGAAGAACGATATGATCGACTGGATGATTATTTGCAAAAGCTACAGAGCAATGAAAACAATAAAAAATCATAGTCTCAGGCTGAAATTGGCAGGAAGCATACAAATTTGAGGAGGATCTATCCCATGACAAATTCTAACCCGTCCAACCAAGTGGTATCCAAAATTGTTGATGGCAACACATTAGTATTAGAGCGCGTATTCCAAGCTCCACGTGAACTTGTATTCAAAGCTTTTTCTGAGGCTGAGCATTTGAAGCACTGGTGGGGTCCAAAAGGTTGGACGCTTCCCGTATGTAATGTCGATTTCCGTCCAGGGGGTACTTGGCATTATTGCATGAAGTGCGAGGATAAGAATCAAGGTGATTTCTACGGTATGGAGTCTTGGGGCAAGGCATTGTATAAGGAAATTACAGTCCCAGAACAAGTCATTTATACAGATGGGTTCTCAGATGCAGAGGGGAATATTTCAAAAGATTTGCCTGAGACGCTTGTCCAACTAGATTTTATCGACCTGGATGGTCAAACGAAGCTGGTGAATACCGGTAAATACTCTTCTCCGGAAGCCTTGCAACAAGTTATTGATATGGGGATGTTAGAGGGGATTTCCCAAACCTTCGACAATTTGGATGCCCATCTCGAGAATTTACAGAAGAATAACTAGAGCAGCTATGTGCTAGCCATGACCCTTTTCATCGATAAATAGGACGAAGCAAGGCTACTCTCTCCCGCTCGTCCTATTATGTTTATTTTGCAGGAAATAAGAACCTGATACTATTCGGAAAATATTGCAGGAAAAACATGTCATTATGCGTGCCCAGCGGATCCGTCTCAAACTTCACACGCTGATCAGCTTCATCAATCTTCTCTTTTAAAATATCATAAGCACGTTTGCTGTTAGGCACCATGTCCTTCTGGACATTTGTCTTGTGGATACCTTCCTGTTCACCAACATACATATAAATTCTGCATTCCCTATCTAGTCTTGAAGCTTCCATGTAATGAATGAAATCTTTAAACCATACAGACGCAGATATGAATATAAAATTTCCAAAAATAGCTTCAGTCTTGTACATTGCGTACAGACTTATTAATCCACCTAGTGAAACACCACCCAAAGCCAATTTCTTCGGCTCGTTAGAGATGCGATAGGAGCTTTTGATATAGGGTACAAGATCCTGATAGACGTAATTCAAATAATCATCGCCCTTGCCCCCAAAGGACCAATCCTTAAAAAGAGCAGGCATTTCCCAAGGTGTATATTCATCATTCCGCAGTTGAGAATCAATCCCGATAAAAATAACCGGCTCTGTTACTCCCTCTTCCACATCTTTCTCTATAGCTATAATCGCCTCTTTGAACAAAAAATCTCCATCCTGTAAGAAAACCGCTGGAAATATCCGCTCCGGAAATAGATGATATTCTTTCGGTAAATACACGGTAATCTGACGATCTATATGTTCAAAAAGCACAAGCTCGCCTGCCCTCATTTGCGTCATATCCCCACTCCTTAACAGTTCAGCACTCGAAACGCTCTACTCATAATCGTTGGCACTACAGAAGCGTGATTTTCATTGGGTGCGACATAGTGCTCAACCTCTAAATTACGCAGAGCATATTCATTCATTTTTGAAAATAATAATGCTGCGTCATCGACCATAAACGACTCTTCACTCCCTACGGTAATCAATAACTTTTGTTTATCGGTCATCTTCACTTGACCATTGTTATAGAACCGCTCCGCATACGTCAGGATTTCATGATCATTCCACCAAATGGATGGACTAGAGGCCAAATAATACTGGAATAGCTTCGCACGAGTGAATAACGTCCAGAGGACAAATAAACCGCTGAGAGAGTGACCAAACAAGGCTTGTTTATGCTGATCCACATTATATTTCTTGTTGATTGCTGGCATTAACTCTAATTCTAAAAAAGCTAAAAACTTCTCAGCCCCACCATGTGGTCCTATGTCAGCATTTTTCAATCGATCCGGATATACATACAACCTCGCAGGAGGTGTGAAATCATAAAATCTTCTTTTAGAGACCTCTTCATCTGTACCATAATGTCCAATTCCAATCACAATTGCTGGTGCAATAAAAGTTTTTGGGGCATTTCTTGACTGCAGTTTTACGACATCCCGACCTAATTGAAAATATGAATTACCATCGAGCATGTAATATACTGGAAAGCCCTTTTCTGGTGCTGCTTCTCTGGGAAGAGAAACCTTTATATCGTACGTGTAACCCATATACTGAGATTCAAGTTTCCATGATTCTGTGTGTTCGAGCTCTACTTGTGTTGTCATTTTTTCTGTACACTCTCCCCTACACTCTTGACTTGGCTAATAAATATAAGAAATATGGAATACCAATAATCGAAACGACTATACCCACGGGTAACTCTGCCGGCTGAAATATTGTTTTGGCAAAATAATCTGAGATCACCAGCAAAAACATCCCAACCACTGCACTGGATAACATAATATAGCGGTGATTAATTCCTACTAATCGTCTGGCGATATGAGGAGCCATCAAGCCTATAAAACTTATAGAACCGGATACAGATACACAAACACTTATAATCCCCACACTGCATAACAGAAAGATCAGCTTTTCTTTTTCTACGGAGATCCCCAAGCTTTTTGTACTGGAATCCTCCAATTGAAAATAATTGAGTAAATAGCTTTTTCGATACATTACAAATCCTAAAATAAGCACCCAAGGTGCGATCATAATGATATAAGTCCAGTTCGCGCTATAAATACTTCCGACACTCCAAACCGCAGCCATTTCATAATCACTTGCATTCATTTTCAGAGAAATATACAACGACAACGCACCAAAACCACTACTAATCGCGATCCCTGTCAAAATCAAGCGTTGCATATCGAGTGCACCATTCCGCCAAGAGAAAATAAAGATAATCACAACTGCGGCAAGCCCACCTACAAAACCAAACAGCGGCATGGCTAGTATCGAGAACCAGCTTTCTTTGAAAAAAGTAACTCCCGACATCTGAAAGAAAAACATAAACGCGACGATGGCAGCTCCAGCGCCTGCATTAATCCCAAGGATCCCTGGATCAGCCAGCCCGTTACGGGTAATTCCTTGAATGACAGTTCCCGCCATCCCCAGACCTATTCCTACTAAAGAAGCAATAATGATCCGTGGTAACCGAAACTGAAAAATAACCAGATCAAATTTAGGGTCAGGATCTATTCGCAGCAGCGTTTTTATCACATCCATTACAGACATATCAAACACGCCATTCGTAAGATGAAAATACCCCGCCACAAGGGTTAACAGGATAAAAACTAATAGTGTCAGCATATAGCGGCTAAACTGTATTTTACTTCTATCCACGCTGCTCTCCCCCTTTAACCCGAATTAAATAAAGGAAGAACGGGATTCCAATAAAGGCTGTTACAACACCGATTGGCGTCTCAAACGGAAAGTTAATATAACGGCTTAAGACATCGCATAACGCTAAAAAAACAGCTCCAATCACCGCTGAGCAAGGAATGATAAAGCGATAGTCTATACCTACGATAAAACGTGTAATATGAGGAATGATTAGGCCCACAAAGGCTATCTTGCCAACTAAAGCTACTGCTGTCCCGGTCAGACATATAACAGATATAATACTGACAATTTTCACCCATTTTGTTCGTTGACCCAAGCTAATCGCCGTTTCATCCCCTAGGGAAGCAACCATTACTGATTTAGAAATACTAACCGCCAAGAGCAGTCCAACGATTATAAAAGGAATCGATAATATTAGCATATCTGGATTAACGGTATGTATTTTCGAGCTATACCAAACGCTAACATTTTGTGAGACTTGAAAAAACATCGCTACTGCTGAGGCGATACTACTTAAAAAAGTACCAATTACAGTCCCAATAATAGCTAACCTGACTGGTGATAAACCGTTTTTGACCAAGGAACCAAATCCGAAAACCAAACCCGCTCCGATGGCTGAACCCACCATGGATAAAATAATCATCTGAACATTCGATAATCCCGGATAAAACACCATAGCCAACGTAATAACAAATGCCGATCCGTCATTTACTCCCATAATCGATGGTGATGCAAGATAGTTACGTGTAACCCCCTGCATTAACGCCCCTGAAACAGACAGAGCCGCTCCAACTAATAAAGCGGCGATTACACGCGGAAATCTAGATGTCATAATAATGTTGTGGTCCACATTATTAGCATCGAAGTGTGTAATCGCCTGCCATATTGTCAATATTCCAATATCTTTAACACCATATAAGACGGATACAACAATTGCTAATACGATGAATAATGGAGAAGTTGATAGGATCAATATAACTTTCCAATTTTTTGTATTCATTTTATTCATCGCACCTTTGGTTTTACTTCAACAGGTTTTCAATTGCTGAATCCAGGAATCTTACTTTAGACCAAGCCGTTCCACCTTGTGCCAACGGATCAATTGCATTTACAAACACATGATTATTTTTGACAGCAGTAACGCTTTTGAAGATCGGATTCTTGAGCAAATCATCAAGTGCTGTTGCATTATCAGTATTCTCACTAGTCTCAAACTGCAAGAAAATATAGTCCGGATTAATATCCGCCAAAGCTTCTAATGAAAGCTCCGCTTGTGCCTCTGTAGAGGAGATCACCTCAGGAATGGCAGCGCCCAGATCTTCATAAATAACCGGATTCAAATAAACGCCAGCAGGATATACACACATACTGCCTTGACGAATACGAATGACTAGAATGGATTGATCTTTCAGCTTTTCTCCGATTTCAGCCTTAGCATCAGCGGCTTTAGATTCATAATCGCTAATAATCTTTTCCGCATCTGCCGTCTTACCGGATAATTGACCTAATAAGAGCAAGTTATCTTTCCAGTTCGTTGAAATATGTGAATAAGGAATCATCGTTTGAATTTTATTAAGTGCGCCGGCTACATCTTCCCCAAACTTGGAAGACCCTAAGATAACATCTGGATCCAGCTGCAGAATCGCTTCATTACTTGGAGCAAATTTATCCCCCACTAAGGATGCACCCGCTAGCTCAGTTGACAGATAACCTGGAATAGCATCAGCTATTGCAAGTACACCTACAGGTTTCACTCCCAGTATGGCAGCATCCTCCATAGATTCGAGACTTGCTGCTACAATATTATTAATCTCTGCAGGCACGACATAATCCTTGCCCAAATATGTAACGGTTTGTTCAGTGGCAACTGCCTCCTGAGCCGCATTTCCTTTGTTATTTGCTGTTCCTTCTGCTGCTACTGCAGCATTATTTGTGCTTTTTTCTGAAGCTGTCTTATCCTTCTCATTGTTACCGCAAGCTGCCAAACTCAAAGCTAAAACTGCTGATACCCCAGCTAATAAATATTTTTTCTGATTCATATTCAATCTCCCCATCTATATTTTATTTATCATTCTTCAAACCAAAGTAATGATAATGAGAATCGTTATCATATTAAATCATATGAGAATAATTATCAATACTTTTCTTTGAATATATGAAATCTTGTAGTTTAACAGATGCGTAGAAATATTAATGAGCATGCAGAAGAACCCGCACCAAATGCGGGTTCTTCTGCACTAAATATGAGTTAAATTTTTAATCAACGTTATAAAACTCAGATAAGTCACGGAACAACAATCCGCACTCCTCTAGTCTATTAAGTTCCTCATTCACATCAGTGATCAAATTGCTTTCTCTCTCATGGGCTGTATTGATTAGCCACGGTTGTCCTTGTTTTAGAAAACAAAGATCATCAGGCAGCCTGGTCTGTACCCACGAGTACAAGCTGGTGGAATAGGATAAAAGAATATCGACCGCTTCAGGTGAACAATGAAAAAAATAAACATCTGCATAATGCCCCATAAGCCGAGTCCCCGGCCAATAGTCATCTTTTATGACCTTTTTGAGAAATGGTTGCAGCTGTTCAAGCAGTTCAACTCCTTCTGGCTCCAACTCCATCTGATCACGTTTTACTAGAATAAATTCATCACATACTTCCATAGCTACCTGTACCAGCGTCTTGTAGGTCTGACCCGTTGGTTCCTGCAAAATAGTATGAATAATAATGTCCCCCCTCTACTTATTTGTATTATTCAAATATTCTTTATGCATCCTACCCCAGCCACACATGCTATCCAACACTGTAATTAGCGATTTTCCATGTTCTGAAATACTATATTCTACCCTCAAAGGAAGCTCATGATAACTCACCCGGTCGATAAGCTGATCCTCTTCAAGCTCACGTAATTGTTTAGCTAACGTACCTTGGGAAACATCAGGGATGATCCGTCTAAGTTCCCCAAATCTTTTTGTGCCATCTATCAATAAAATAAATAAAATGAGCGGCTTCCACTTTCCACCGATCTTTTCAAGTGTTGTAAGAACCCCAGTCAATCTCGGCTCCAGCAAATCCATGTGATCCCCTCTTTCGATAGTTATATAACTATATGTTCGAACCAGCTAGTACGAAAAATCGTACCTAGTACGAAAATAGTGCGTACTGTGCAGGTTATATTTTATAGCTAATAATAAAAAACAGAACTTAATAAGTCCAATTAACTATGAACGGAGAAGATAAATATGTCCACTATTTCATTAAAAAACCAGCGTATCGTCATTATCGGAGGAAGCTCCGGAATAGGGCTTGCGACTGCCAAACAAGCGGTTGAACAAGGCGCAGCTGTCATAATCGCTGGGCGTTCACAAGATAAATTAGAGAATGCTCAACAGCTTCTGGGATTCGATTCTGTTGAAATTCATTCACTAGATAATCAAAATGAACAGGACTTGAAAGCTTTCTTTGAAAAAATCGGCGCATTTGACCATTTGTTCACTCCGGGAGCCTCCTATGTTAGAGGACCGATTACTTCGAGCTTAGAGGTTGCTCACAATTGCTTTAATGCAAAGTTCTGGCCGCAATATAATGCTGTAAAGCATGCTATCCCTTTTATCAACCCTACAGGCTCCATTGTTCTTATGTCCGGCGCATTCAGCCAACGTCCACTTGCAGACGGTGCCTCCTATGCAGCTTGTAACGGCGCAATTGAAAGTCTGGGAAAAGCATTAGCAGTAGAATTGGCTCCGATTCGGGTAAATGTTATTTCCCCTGGAACCATCCATACCAACTTTAATTGGGAAGGCGCAGAACAGGAAACTAGAGACAAGGCTTACGACGAATATACGAATATCAATCTCCTTGGCAGGGTTGGCCATGCCGACGAAGCAGCACATACAACGATTTATTTGATGACCAATGGCTATACAACAGGAAGTACTTTATTTCCGGATGGGGGATATATTTTGCGATAAAAAACAGCTGACTCAATAAGTAAGAATTTCTACTTATTGAGTCAGCTTCTTTTAGTTTAAAGAATTAGGGAAGAATTCCTTGATTATCAGCCAGGGGATCCGTTTCCCTTAGTTAAGATCATAGTAAATTCAAATAAGGAGCATAACCTCATTTGATTATGAACTCCAATGACTACTTCGTATTAAAGGTTATACTTATGGAATCCTCCTGAATCTCCTTAATTGTATATATACCGATTTTTTCAGCAGCGCTCACTAGCGCTGAGATATACTCAGGAGTTGAATTTAATTTCCGAGCAGAGGGCTTCAGATTAATGGAGAACTCATCCCCGTTCTCGTCAACATCAAGAGATTTCACATAAACTTTAAATACCTTTACATAATGCTCATAGTTAACTAAATGTTCTTCAGTGACACCTTGAAATGAAACATTTACTTTCAAGGATTCCGGCTTCAGGAAGCTCACCTTACCTGCCTTGTCTACCTGCCCTACTTCAGGATTCAACACTTGATATTCAACTCCGTCAAGGATTGTATAATCCATCCCATTATCCATAGTGACTAGTAAATTAAGACGCACATCGATAGCTTCTGGTCCGATTAATGTCAGATAGTCGCTAACTTCATGCTTGATCGTTTGTCCAGCCTCTTCCCCGGCGAACATAATCAATGGACTATGTACACGTCTATTCCATGACTTCTCTTCATGTGTACCCAAAGGGTCCATCTGAAAGAATAGATCCTTCCCTAATACAAATCCCTTCGACTTTAGTACCGTCACAAGCGGATCAATTGGCATTCCTTCGGTTACACCCATGTCGAGCCAAATCTTTAAGGCAGGCTTCCCGGACTCTTTCGCCAACTCCTCCAATATACGCCCATTGCTTACCCAAGTGGCAGGGGATAAAGCCCCTATCGCTGAGAAGGTCTCCGGGTGCTGATACCCCATCCATAATGCCTGAACAGCACCGAATGACGATCCCATGATCATCCGG
Source organism: Paenibacillus sp. FSL F4-0097 (assembly GCF_038593125.1). Taxonomy (NCBI): domain Bacteria; kingdom Bacillati; phylum Bacillota; class Bacilli; order Caryophanales; family Paenibacillaceae; genus Paenibacillus; species Paenibacillus sp. FSL F4-0097. The sequence continues at coordinate 2,998,984 of NZ_CP151965.1, read as the reverse complement.
TGATCCCGATCGGGAATGGTCCGGTAAGCGCCATCCACATAGGGAATAACTGTATTGATAAAATATTGGGTAAATTCGGCTGCACTCGCTCCATCCGAAGGAATAGACTGATCCGGAAATGGAACATACTCCATTCCCCGTTCTGATCCATCACTTGAAGCGACTCCTATCACGATAACCTTCTCCATGGTTCCATCAGCAACAAGCTGATCAATGATCTCCTCAACTCTCCATTCTTTGCCTAAAGAGCTGGTATTTGTGTTAAAAATATTCTGCCCATCGTGCATATACACAACAGGATAACGCTCACTGTCAGCTTCATACCCTGCAGGTAAATAAACAAATATTCTCCGCTCACCTAGATTCTCTATGTGCACAGTACCTTTTGCTATCTCCTTATTGGTTGGATTCTCCGAAGCTTTTGAAGTATTACTTTTAGTTGGATTGGGAGTTGATGATGCCGCATTTTTTTCAGTTACATTTCCATTACTAGAACATCCCGAAAGCGCTAACAAAACTAATACTGCAAATCCCCAAAACCTCCATCTAAATAATCCATTTGAATGCATAGAACCCCTCCTGATTTTTGTTCAAACGTTTTCACAGCTCTCATTATACAGGATTTATATGGGATAATGAACATTTTTTCACATGTTGGAGGAGCATTATAGTAAGCTCTAAACCAAGTACATCCTGGGACATACAAACCAACTCCGACAACGTCCAAACAACCCGAAGAACGGTTTACGGATCGCTCCGTGAGGGCTACAATTTGTAGCATTGCCATAGCAGGCAGGAATAGGGCATATTTTTATAACATCATTCAAAGGCATAAAGGAATAGGAAAAGCCTGCTTGGAGTTCCCAAAGAGATGATTGTTGAAGACTAACTGATCTCTAACCTGATACACGCGCTTATGAATGAACATATAAATCTATATAATTTGTGCGATTACACTCCAGCGACAAGTGATGCATGGAGAGTTGAGTTGACGGGGGGGCAATGTGTAAAAGCGTTCGAGTTTAATTGTATTTCATACAACTATAATCAAACAGAACGCTCGATCACTGGATATAAGTGTATTTCGTGCAGCTATTTTCTGAAATTACTCCCTTATAAGTGGATTCTCTAGTTTTTAGTTGTATAAAGTGCAGTTAAAGTCAGGATTATTCTTTTGGCACTCGAAATAACTGCACAAAGTACAGCTATTTCGCAGATTCCTTCTACTTCCCACACCAACAACCCGACGAAAAAATCAAAGAAGCAATCAGACAACCTCCACTAGCTCATCATTTGCAAAAGCAAACCTCCCCGCAGACCAAAAACACCAGACAGTGATTCTCCACGAACTGAAGGATCACTGTCTGGTGTTTTATTCAGATTCAGAAAGGGTTGTTGTTTTGAGACAATCTCTTCTTTCCAATTAGTACTGTTGTCTTTCCTCGTAGGATACGAACAGCATTCTACGTTGCACATCCATAAGCATACGAATCACCCAACTTGCTAACAAGGCAACAACAAATCCAGCTACTACATAGGAGATATATTGTTGAGATAATGTCCAGTCGATCTGGAACAAAGCAAACACACTATTCTCTAAAATGTTCAAATCCATGGTTTGCAAGAAAATCTGGTGCAGCACAGGTAGTGTAATCAGGCCCAGTGCAGCCGCTACTACAGTTACTGTTATTGAAAAGAATATAATGCTGGATACGAATCGACCCATAATCAGCATAACGTTACGGGCAAACTTCGCTCCATGAAAACCTAACTTCATTCGTTGCAGGAAGCCCGCTCCCTCTAGCTGCATATCCGATCTGGCCTCTTCACTAGGTCTAGGAATATCTAACAATGATCTGACCAGCTCTTGCTCAAATTGTACGATGTAATCCAATCCCTTAGCTACTGCAAAAAACAAAGGAATTCCGATGAATATTGGGGTTAACGCAATGGATAACGTCAGCCCTGTCACCATAAACACGAAATATACAATCGTAAGCGGCAAAGAGATTAAGAAGTATAAAATACTCCGATATGTCTTTGGACTTGCTCCACGTTTGCGCGTTTTAGATTGGGGTTGGGATTCTGCTGGAATATGCATGGAATCAAGAGCTCCCATCGGCATAGAGTATAACTTATCATTCATTTCTATTGTCCTTCCTCTCACGTTTTTCAATTAATCTCATTATACGTGGGAAAGAGAAGGCTCAAAACAGTCTTGGGGCTGGAGTCATACCAGACTAAAGGCTAGGATTTATTCCTTCAAGGCGCATAATTGATCGGTTTTATGATTTTGCTAGGCTACAATCCCAAGTTATTTCCCTTTTCCAGCCGTACAATCTGCTGTTCGCCATTATCCGCCAGCTCTCTGAACTGATTAATAGTTTCACGCATTTTGGGGAGAGCTTCCTGCTTATAAGTACTGATGGAATCGAGAGCGGATAGCACATCTGTAAAAGCTTGCTTTAATGTATCCACTGAAATACTTGATTCTAACGACTGTTTATGGATTTCCGCCCCTTGGTTTTTCAACATTTTTGAGGTACCGCTGATCAGGCTATCGGTGGTTTGATTTAGAAGTTCGATCTTTTTCAAAACAATTCTTTGATTATACAGCGCACTAGCTACCGTAACCGATATTTTCAAGGCAGACACGGTAACATTTCTAGCTCTGTCCACCCCTCTGATCAGCTCTTTATTATTTCGAATAACTACTTCTATGGCCATAATTCCTTGTTGATTCACTACAAGCATCTGTTGCAAATCCATAACACGCTGCCTCAACGGAAACAGCACTTCTTCTGTAATGAACCGAACTTTCTCCTCATCCTCATCACGCAGCTTAGCCGCTTCCAGTTGCGTCTCTATCTCCTGATCCATCAACATGCCGAGCTGAATCTCTTTTTGTAGCTTTTTTGTGAGTTCCCGAAGGGCCTGTTGCTCGAATTCCAGCGTAGTATTGTCGTTCTTCAAAACGGTCTTACCCTTATCTAAAGAAATTATAATATCTGAAATCACAGCATCCGCCTTTTGATATTTAGCAAAATAACTACGTAATGGATTAAAGAACTTACCTAGAAAACCCGTCTTGGCAAAATCTACTGCACTGGGATCCAAATCCTTCAGCTGGAGATTAAGCTCCGTCAAACCTTTTGCTACTTGGCCGCCTTCATCTCCTGTTTTTGATAAATTCCCCACAGAAATCTGCAACAGGGAGTTTTTGTCCGAAGAGGATCTCATCGTTTCCATACCGAAGCTATCAATGGATTGCAGCACCCCTTTTCGCTTATCCAGTGACTCTAAATTCAGATCCAGAATGGCGGAGACATTGTTTACTGCCAGTGCTTTGAGTTGTGATACTTCCTCGGGCTCAGGTTTGACCTGCTCCTCAATTACTGATTTCAGCTTTTCCTGACTTACGACTTCCATAGTAAACGACATAGAACCCCTCCTATAAAATATAGCTTACATTTGAACATTGAGCAGGTTGCCGATTTTATAGACTACATCCTCTGTATCTGCATTGATGTTGGCCGCTTCATTTATACTCGAAATACTCTCAAGCGCCTTGATATTCGCATTGTATCCAATCGTGTAAATCGGGATTTTGTAGGTTTCAATCAGACCTCTGATATCATTCAAGGAATGCCCTGCATTGGTCTCCCCATCACTTAATACAAAGATCAACGGCTTCAGATCCGGATTTAACTGTAATTCTGTTTGAAGCATATGAATGGCTACCGCGATTCCGTCAAAAGTAGCCGTCCCCCCATTTGCTTGGAGGCTGTCAATCGCACCAACAAACATGGACTGCTGGTTCGTGTCATATTTTCCAATCGGAAGATTGATTGTAACGTTATCAGAGTAAGAGACAAAACCAATGCTGTTATCCTTGCCCAAGTACTTCTGGCCTGTTAATAAAGATTGCTTTAAACGGTTCAAGGGTTCCCCGTTCATACTTCCTGAGACATCTGCTACAAATACTGCGGCGATAGGTTTATTGCCATTTTTCTTCTCTTTCCACAGCTTCTGAGCTGAGGATATGAGACTGCCATCCACTGTACTAAGCTCTGATTGGTAATCATTAAGACCATTGAAGCCTTTTTTCTCACCCAGCTCCTGGTATTTATCCAGTTCAACAAACTCAGCAAACTTCTTAATAATATCGAGTTTTTCCTGAGGAAGATCACCCAAAGCATAAAGCGGGCTGTCATGTCTTACACCAAAAGGAGTGAATACATACCCCCCCTTCAAATCTGTTGCATTCACAAAGATCTGGTATTCTAAGACAAAAGCATCAAGCTTACCGGTTTTTGCAGCCTCTCGCATCTGTAAAGTGGTTGAGGCGATAAAGGGTACATTTGCTTGGAATTTCTCAAAGCCCTGCACCGCTTGCTCTCCAAGTAAATCTGCACCGCCAAACGTCCCAAGCGCTGTTACCAGAAAGTTTAAACCCGTAGAACTGGCAAAAGGATCGGTATAACCCATTGATAATTCATTATTTGCTATGGCGTCTGTAACCGTCTTAACGTTTAAAGAACCGTATTTCTCTATTAGTTCATCATATTTCGCCTTACTGGTAACAATACCAGCTACATTTCCTACAAGGCGTTTAGTGATTAGCTGAGTGTTCATCCCGTTTGCTTTTACCATTTCGCCCCACAACTCATTTGAAGGGGTAAAGGCATCTGGCACATACTTCCCAGATCTTATGTAATCTGTCGCTGTACCTGAAGCAATATTACGGATTTTCACAGAAACGTGACTCCCGTTCACCTTAATATTAGAGTTGTTAAAATCTGTAGCAACTTCATTCAGCCACCCGTCATTACCTGTTCCTGATTTTTCAGTAGAAGAGAATATCTCTACAAAGCTATCTGTTGTATTGTCTACGGATACAGGAAACTTTGAGATATCTGGTAATGAATCCCCAATCGCAACAGGATCCAGGTCAATCTGGCCTTTGATTTGCTCAGCAGTTGTCACGTTTATGTTCTTGTATAGCTTCTCTAGCTGCTTCCCCGCATCTTCGGAAGAAATCTGGGTTTCGGTTTTTCCTATATTAGAGGTTAAGGTGATTCCAAAATACACGAGAGCAAAAACTACCACCGTAATGGTCCCTAAAACTGCTACTGTTTTTCCTTTATTAGCCATACACATCTCCCCTTCATTGCTTATAAAATTTCGTCTGCTTGATCAACTCATCGATTTCCTTCATACAAGGCATCTCTTCAACATCTGTATAATCTGTACTGTCGAGTAGCGATATTTCCAGCAGCAGCTTATCCAGCTTCAGCAGAATCTCTTCATTTGCCCCAAGATACCCTGTTACGTAGGCCAAATATTCATTGTACAAAGCTGTCTTTTTCTGCACCAATTTTTCTGAGAACTGCGAGGGTCTATGCCGGCTGGAGAAAAGGGTGAACTCTGAGGCATCAAATACACTGAGTTTATTCAGAATCCCTCGAATGTTCAGGTAAAAAAGCTTCGCTACTTCATAACTGACTGCATTAAATTTTTTAAAGCTAAGTTCAGTGGATTCGAATCTCTGACCTAAAACATCTAACAAGGTACTTCTCTTCTTTTCCATCCGGGATATCTGATCTAGAGCAAGCGCAATGTCTTTTTTCAGTACTTTGACATTTTTGTATTGAGTAAGCGCGGCTATATAATCCTCATAAGATTTCAGTGTTTTCACAGCAGGGATAGATGAAGGTTTAAACAATAAAATATAACTTCCATAAAGAACAACAAGTAGACTAACAAACAACAATGTCACACCCAAAGCGGTTTCAAATACACTGGTTCCTCCGATTTCCACCCCTAATAAACCTGGTGACAACACGATAATGTTCAGTAGTACCACACCGAGAATAAGTCCCAACAGCTTTATGGCTCTAACCCCGTTCATCACAACCACCTCCTGCATCCAGTCACTTCTATTGTATGGAGCAATTTCTGTTATTACGTCTCTTCCTTTGCTATATGTTAAAAAAATAAGGAATTAATCAACAAAAAAACCTTAACAGGCAATAAGCCCATTAAGGTTAACGATCACTATTTTATACCCACGCATCATTTGAATACCCGCGTTGCTCCCAATATCCCGTATGATCGCCTTCGATCAGCTCAATCCGGTTCAGCCACTTCACAGACTTGTACGCGAACATCTTCGGAACGATTAACCGTACAGGACCGCCGAGATCGCTAGGAATCGGCCTTCCATCATGCATTACCGCGACCAGCACATCATCCATGTCGGCTTGTTCCAATGTGAGCGTATCCGTGTATACACCATCACCCGAATAGAATTTCACAGTCTTAGCTGTGGGCTTCACACCGGCCTGACTCAAAAGATCTTTTAGCTTGATGCCTTCCCAGGTATTCTTATAGACTGACCAGCCTGTCACACAGTGAAAATCACTCACCTGAACGGTCCGCTTCAGCTTTACGAACTGTTCCCAGTTCCACTTGAAATTCTGCTCCACAAGCCCATCTATCGTAAAAGACCAATTGTTGTTCGTAAACTCCGGAATCGGAGTGACTGTGTAAACACGGAATTGTCCTTGCGCCTCTCCTCCGAGAGGGGGTGAGGATGCTGCCAGTGGCTGGGGTGCAGGCAACAACTGATTGCGATCACTTTCGATCAGCTTTTCAATCGTTTCGCTGCCCCCGATATTTCCAATTGAACTGCTGAGCCATTTTATAAACGATGGGCCTATAGTTACCGCAAGCCCAACACCAATCGATCCGCGTATGAAAGCTCTACGTGTATAAACCGGCTGCGGGGTTTCCCGATGATTCGAAGGGCTACCTGTCTCAATGCCGCTTTTCACTACCCGGCGGCTCGGTTCTTTAAGCCATTTTACCCGAGTCAAAGAATGATAAATAATATAAGGAAGGCCTATCCAGGTCAATAAGTCATGGACGACCAGAGCAACGTTCGATACATGTGGACCCACCACGCGGAATTGCCAAAGTAGCACTCCTGAAACGAACCAGCCTAGCAGCAATGAAAGTACAACGATTACATTAAAACGTTGCCAAGGCCGCTCCTTCAATTGTTTCCAATGTTTCCCTGCCAGCAGCAAATAATAAATAACCGGAATAATCGAAACAACACCGACCACGATATGAAGCCCTTTGATCCATACTCTGCCTTCCCCTAAGAAGCCACGCCAGAAGCCACCTACAAGTACAAGTCCTGTGAGCGTGAGCAACACAACCAGCCAGCCATTCCAGGTATGAAGCGCCCGAAGCTTTTTCCCGTATCCCTTGCGCAGCCGAGCCAGTAAAGAATTCATTACCTTTCCTCCTCTTCACTAGGTATGCTCAAATTGCTCTTTATCCTGATTCTACTCTAATAATGTTAGAAAAGACTTTGAAGCAGCTGTAAGAGGAACTCCACGCAGGGTAGCAATTCCTATGTTACGTTCTGGCAAAGGTGGGTCCAGAGGAATCTCGACAAGCTCACCTTTCTTCAATTCTTCGGTTACGTAATCACGAATAACAAAAGCAAGGCCAAAACCACGTTTCGCAAACTGAACAAGCAAATCCACACTTCCCAGTTCAAATTCAGGTGTAATCGTCAGATGATTAGAAGCTAAAAACTGATCCATATACTTTCTGGTGCTCCCACCCGCTTCTAAGCATAACAACGGATACTGCTGAATGTCTGCAAGCGGCATGGTCTTGTCCGCCAAATGACGAAAACCTTTGCCTCCTACAAGGCAATCTTGAAGCTGAGTACTTTTGCGAAAATCAATCTGTTTATCAGATGTCGGCAAGCTGACGATACCAAAATCAATTTTCCCTTCTTTTAAAAGCGTAAGTGTTTCTGGTGTCGTACGATTCGTAATATGAATGCGGATATTGGGAAATTGTTCGTGAAATTGCTCCAAAAAAGGCAACAGATAATATTTGCATAAGGTGTCACTTGCTCCGATATGAATCTCGCCGCTGTTCAGATTGTTCATATCTGCGATCGCTCTTTCGCCCATGTCTACATGATGAAAGGCTTGCTCAATAAAGCTAAGCAGTACTTTTCCTTCTGTTGTTAGATCGACCCCGCGAGAAGTGCGAAAAAATAACGGGCCGCCCATTTTCTCTTCTAATTGTTTAATCGTGTGACTTACTGCCGGTTGTGTAATATTGAGTCGTTCTGCCGCAGCAGTTAAGCTCCCTGTATTTGCTACCCAATAAAAAGAGCGATACCACTCCAAATTAATGTCCATCCCCACGTCATTACTCCACCTTATAATAGATATAACTTATATCAATTTTTCTAATGATTTAACTAGCATTATACTTAGTCCTGTAGCCAAAAACAAGCTTGGGAGGCGAAAACGCGTGACCGTAATTGCAATTGTAGGAGCAAACTGGGGCGACGAAGGAAAAGGAAAAATGACGGATGTGCTAGCTGCACAATCTTCCTTTGTCGTTCGTTTTCAAGGTGGTAGTAATGCTGGGCATACCATCATAAACCAATATGGAAAATTTTCATTGCATATGCTGCCATCTGGGGTATTTTATCCTTCCGTTACAAACATTATTGGACCAGGAACAGCACTTGATACAGAAGTATTAATAAGAGAACTGAAAGCTTTAACGGATAGAGGCGTGCCAAAACCTAGGTTATTCGTATCCGAACGGGCGCAAATCGTGCTTCCAATCCATCGTTTGTTTGATGAACTAGAAGAGGAACGTCTGGGATCTCAAGGATTCGGTTCAACAAAACGAGGAATCGCACCATTTTACGCAGATAAATATGCAAAGCTAGGCATACAGGTAGCGGATTTATTTGATCCTGCTCGACTTGAGAAACGTCTTGAACAATTACTCGCTTCCAAAAATATATTACTTGAGCATTTATATAAGAAAACGCCTATCCAAATCTCGGAATTAATGGTTCAGCTGCAAGAAGAAGCTGCACAGCTAGCGCCTTATGTAGCCAATACAACAGACTTACTGCAAGAGGCTTATGCCAAGGGAGAGACTATTTTACTTGAAGGTCAGCTTGGGGCTCTGCGTGATCCTGATCACGGTATTTATCCTTACTCCACCTCCTCTTCAACACTTGCCGGGTTTGCACCTGTCGGTGCTGGTCTTCCTGCAGCAGCTATCACGAATGTCATCGCTGTAACCAAGGCCTATTCCAGTTGTGTCGGCGCTGGACCTTTTGTTACGGAATTAGAAGAACCCGTAGCGGATGAACTTCGTACAAGAGGTGGCGATGCCGGGGAATTCGGGGCTACGACTGGCCGTCCTAGACGTATGGGCTGGTTTGATGCTGTAGCTACTCGTTATGGTTGCCAAATGCAGGGTGCCACTGAAGTCGTGTTGACTAATCTTGACGTGCTTGGTTATTTGGATGAGATTCCGGTTTGTGTGGCTTATGAGCTTGAAAATGGAGAGATTACCGACAAGTTCCCGGCTACCCATAAACTGAACTCTGCAAAACCGATATTCACGCATTTATCTGGCTGGAACAGCGATATCTCTCAGATCACCGACTTCGAAGATCTGCCAGAACAAGCTAAGCTTTACATTGATTTTATTGAAACCTCTATTGGCACGCGTATTACTACGATTTCCGTGGGTCCTAGACGCGAACAGGTCATTAATCGGATAACGAAATAATCATATACGTACTAAATCTCTGTAGAATTTAAAAGAAGCGCCTCTCTTATTAGAGAAGCGCTTCTTTGTTTTATTCATGAGAAGGGCTGCCTCATACGTAGAAAAATCCACTTTTGAGACAGCCTCTTTTTTGTGTACTCTTTTTAAATCAACACGGCATCTACTTTTGTCTGCGGAGCCTTGTCACAGCGTTTACAGACCTTAACGACTGCTCCATCCGTTTTTTTCTTGGGATAAAGCAGCTTAATACGGGTGTTCTGACAGATTGGACAAGTCCCTCTGCCCCTTGATGGTAAATTCCAAAGTGCATGTCCACGTTTTGACTTTGCCATGAATAAACCCCTCATTTCGAACAACAATAGTCAACACTTTAATTCTGAAAGTGCTTCTCCAAAATGATATGTCGCAAAGACAGGCTCTATGACTAAAGTAACGCAGAAATAAGGAAGAATTAATTCGTATAGATCATGGAGACAACACCGTTCGTAAAGGTAACATAGTTATAATTACCATACTGCCAGGTCTCCACTTGAATGCCACTACCTGATAGTGTAGATTTACTTATTGGCTTACCCCAACTAAACTCCACTTGCTGCTTGGTCATCCCAGTAGCAACTATGCTCTTTTTAATCTTAGTCCAAATCGCATCCGACCACTTATAGGTCTTAAATGGATCCGTTGTTAAGAAATATTCTTTATTTCCTAATGTACGGATCAACTCATCTCCCGACATTTTATAAGAGTTAAGAATTTGCCCCGTCGATAAAATCTTAAATGAAATGGCGAATTCACCTTCATAATCAGGTAGAATATCTACAATAGTGACTTTTTGGAACTTATAATCGGAGTCGAATTGATTGAGCCAATATGTTTTTCCAATGAACTTAACGAGGTTTCCTTGTTCTTCCTTCTTAAAAATCTGCGCGGTTTGTTTCGTATAGGCGAACAACTCTGCTTTGCCGAAGTAGATCTCCATCGTCTGATAATTTCCATCCCAAATTAACTCTGCTGACAGTGCAGTCTTTAAAAGCGTGGCAGGAAAAACTGTAGATCCGTCGATCTTTTGCACTTTACCACTCATTTTGACCTTCGCACCATTCACCATTGCAATATCGCTTCCGAGTTGAAGCTGTATTGGCAAATCACCTAGACGAATGCTAAAGGTTTTAGTTGCTGTATTAACTTGGACTGTTGCTCCCAACGTTTGAAAAACCGATTGAACCGGCAAATACATTGTTCCATTAACAAAGGCACCTTGATCAATATCATGGTCCGCACTGATCGAAACTTTTATTGTTTTGGTATCTGATCCTGAAATGACCGTTACGTTCGTTTCTCCTACCGCTAAGGCTTTCATTGTGCCATCGGCTTGCTTTTGCAGCAAATAAGGCTTTTCAATTACGACATTTGCTTGAGCTAACGGGACGCGTTCGGATATGCCATCGGCATCTTTAGCATAGATTTGTACCGGAACATTATCCCCAACAGTGATTTCCGTAGCATCCATCTGAAATATCAAATCTTCAACCTGCTGATTGCCTTCATTGTATGATGACGAAACTGAACTGGCACTCCGTAAAATACTACCTTGATCGTAATCGACGTTACGCGAATCTGCCGCCTTCACTGTATGTATTGGACCCAACATAGATACTGCTAATGCTGCAGTGATGCTCCATTTAATAGCTTTCATTTTCCTTAGATCCCCCTCTAAATATATAAACCTTAATTACTGTATCACAATTCCACAATTTTACTAGAGAAAAATTTACAGAAATATTTTTTTGTATTTCTAGTGAATTTACTCCGTGATAATTACAGAGTCTTCCATTATAATCATGGATTAGGAGGTGTTAGCCCGTGGAGATAATAGCCGACAGATTGATATTAAGAGATTATACAAGCGATGATTTTTCTTTTTATGAAGAACTGGAACTTAATCCTTTGTCTCACAAATATGAAAATACCGCACCAGATGCAAAACAAATTAGAGAGAACTTCCTTTCGATTCTGACTCATACTACCAGCGATCCCCGTGAGCATTATGATTTAGCAGTATGTACTAAGCAAAATAGAACACCCATAGGTAACGTAAGTATAAAGTTAAATTGGGAAGAGATCAGAGAGTGGGAGATTGGCTGGGTCCTACTGCCGGAATACTGGAAAATGGGCTATGCGACAGAAGCCGTCAAAACACTGATAGGCTACGCCTTTAGCTCTCTTAATGCCCATAGAGTCGTTGCCTATGCCAATGCAGAGAATCTTCAATCTGAAAAAGTTATGATTAGAGCAGGAATGATTAGGGATGGAATCCTCAGAGAGACTAGATTTTGCAATCAACAATGGTGTGACGAACTCATTTACTCTGCTTTGGAAAAGGAGGCTACATTAAATTGACAACAATCAAAGTTTTAAATGAAGGTTATGTAAGATTAGTAGATCATATGGGCTCAGATTTAACGGTTGCTAACGCTGCGCGTGTATCTTATGCTAAACAATCCTTTGAGCTTAGTGATCGGGATATTAAACTAATAAAATTCCTTGCCCGTGAAGGACATACCTCTCCTTTCCGCCATGCCATCACTCAATTTGAGGTTTATGCCCCATTAATGGTTGCGAGACAGTGGTGGAAATACGTAGTCGGTTCTGCTCATTACGAAGGTACTGGGGATAGCTTGGAAGCCTGGAACGAATCCAGCAGAAGATACATTACAGAAGAACCCGTCTTTTATCAACCTGCTGCGGGAGAATGGAGATCCAAACCAGAGAATTCCAAACAAGGCAGTGGCGACATCATTGCATGGGAGCTTGGTGAAAAATACACCCGCGAGCTTCAAGAATACACCGAGTTAGGATTATCTAAGTATGAAGCATCTTTAGCAGATGGCATATGTGCTGAACAAGCAAGACTGTTTCTACCTGCTTATGGATTATTCGTTCGTTGGTACTGGACAGCTTCAGTTCAATCTGTAGCTCATTTTTTAAATCAAAGACTGGAGCATGACGCTCAGAAAGAAATTCAGGAGTATGCAAAAGCAATTTTATCGCTAATTGAGCCACTATTCCCTGTCTCTTTTGATCAGCTGCTGACTACCGGCTCTGTAGATTAATTTTATTTCCTTATATAAAAAAAGAGCCGCCAAACCTTTGGCGGCTTCTCCCTTTCTACACTACCAACCCTCGTATAACTTCAACCTCGTCCCTACTGACTTCAACGAACCCGAGTGATGTATATAAATTCGAAGCACGTTCGTTCTCGATCCGATGGCCAATAACGATTTTGTCGCAATGATGTTCTGCTTTAATATAACGAATTAAGGTATCCATACCCGTTCTGCCTAAACCTCTGTTTTGGTACTTCTGGTCAATCATAAAAGCCATAATCCAATAACTTCCATCCTCAGGATCTACGCTATACACAGAGAAACCTACCAATTCCTCATCTGCATATAAAGCGAGCGGGGTCATACCACAATAAGCTGCTTCTGCTAACCAATAGACCACCGGTACGGGGAAAATAGACTTTTGCGCATCCGATACTTCTAATTGAGTACAAGCGTACCAGTTTTTTTCCGTGATATCCTTCAGCACTATATGTGCTTGAAAGCCGGTTCGAAATCGGTCACAAATTCTTTCTAATTTCAGTTTAAGCTGTTGCGCCCAATCCGGGAAAATAGAATCATCCGAATTCTCCATACACCGAAGTAATCTAGCAAAACTGTATAAGTCTGCAAATCTTTGAAATTCAGGTATCATCTTAATATACTCATCATCTAGCTGCTTAACCGATCTATATCCACTAATAAAAACATCAGTGTTTCTTCTACTTTCATCATCATCCGATTCCGTCAGGTCTCTTAACGCCGATGTAATATCCATCGCAAACCAGTGATACATAGAGTCATCAAAATCGATGGCACTGTAGCGGGATTCTTCTTGCATATAAAAGATATTATCTATCTCAAAATCATAATGTACGAGCCCAGTATGCCCCACTCCAAAAGGGAGCTCTGATAACCAAGCTTCAATCCGCTCATATTCCTTAAGCGCCTTATGCTCCTCAGGATGCCTGCTCAATACGGAATAAATAAAATTCAATGAATCGACCCAGCTTTTGCGATAAGGCGTGCTCGGTGCATAGGTTTCCGAAAAATTATGCAGACGTGCAAGCGATTGGCCCCATTGATAAAAATGAGGTTCCTTCATCTCATCAAGTGAAACATATTCACCCTGGGCCTGTTCAAAAACTACCCCGTGGTATCGCCCGTGATTCGTTAACAACGTTTCAATCCAATTGCCAGACTTAGAACGCACAGGAGCGACGGTCTCATAACCTTGCTCTAATAAATACATCATAAAATCCAGCTCTGCCTGGATATTGTCTGCAGAATTATCCTCTTCATGAGTAAACCTTAAATAAAAGCGTTTACCATTCCACTGAAAGGTATAAATAAAATTGCTACTGGCCCTTACCATCTTTAAAGTTCCAGGCTCATGATTCCAATACTTAATCATTTCTTTAGCAGGAAGATCGTTCTCCGTTCCCCGCACCATGTTCATTAAAGTCATCATTGTCCGATAGTGCCTCCTGCTTCATGACGGATTTGATTCTGGGTTCCCCATTAACATTATCGGTAAATTATTCTATTAAATCAAGGGAATTTAATAGGCTCTATTATTTCTGGAAGAAAAAAGTATTCAGCTTAGGCTTCAGTTTGTCATACTTGATTTCAAACTCAGCATGATCTCCGATAGCATGAGAAATCTGCACACTTATCCCCAGCGTATTCTCCGTCAAGTACCATCTTATATCCGCTCCACTAGTATCTGCGTGCTGAAGTGAAGTCAGCCATTCCTCATCTGATCTTTCAGTAAGAATATTCTTTTGCTCAATAATATCGGATTGAAGTTCACTTTCCTTCAGCTCCTTCAAAAATTCCGCATCGATGGTCACGATATCAATTAATTGTAGGGGTTCAAATTTCTTCATATCAATATTTATAGTATCAAAAATATCTACAGGATGAGCAGCACCTTCAACATAACTGTATCCTGAAAACTGAATACTTAGTAAGCCCTCATTTTCTAAAGATACAGAATAATCCATATCTAAACTAAAGGTCTCTTTTTCCTCCGGAGAGTAATTATCCAAATAACTATAAGCACGTTCCTTGATCATTTCATTTAACTTCTCTTGTTCATTCGGTTTTCCAAAAATAGATATTTGCGGATAGTTAATATTAATTTGTTCATTGTAAGTATATAACTCCGGAGATAATTCATAAGAAATGCTGTGTTGATTTTCGATTAGCTTAGTTTCGTTTATGTGGTTTTCAAGTGTCGGCTCCTTGTTAGTACAAGCTGTTACAGCACACATTACTACAGCAAGAATTATGGATAACATGGTGGTTTTCTTAATATTAATGCTCCTTCCATCAAAATTGAATTATGATTTGAGCTACAGCGCTTTTGTTCTCCCACCATCTCTAATGTATTGCCCCTTTTTAATAATTGAAGTTGGTGATAGATCTAACCTTTTACTTATTTCCTCAAAATCTATATTTTCATCATGAACTATAAAAGAAAAATTCCCTTTCATTTAGCTTTCCCTATCATATCTATAGCATTTTATAAAAAAAATACTTTTCTAATTAGGACTATATAATTCATTGTGCCGGAGCAAATCCCCTTGGGATTTGATAGTTTGAAGGTCTCTGCGAACGTGAACAAATTCCCGACAAAGCGACTCATCGTCCTCTATCCAGTCATATTTCAGAATAAGCGGAGCAGGCACAACAGTCTCCAGTTGCTCTACAATCTCCCGGACATCATCATTCTGGAACATGACACCCAAAGAATCGGGCGAAACGGTCAACCCCAAACGTTCGACAACTGCAGCGTAGTCAAAAGTCTCCGGCTCCATTTCATATTCTTCTAGAACATCACCTCCAGCATATCTGTCCAGTATTTCCCCATTCTGATAAATGAATATTTCCAACACTTCATCATCAAAGTATCCTATAGCAAGTACAAGGGAAGAGATCAAGTTAGACAAAGATCTGGCGCTTTCACCAATCGTTTCCCAGTTGAATTTCTCCCCCAGTACTGTTGTCCAGCCTTGGGACTGCCCGATTTAGTAGCTTCCTTTAGGTCTTAGCCGTTTCAAGCTCTTCAGCACGGCTTCCTTATCGTTGGTAAACACGTGGAGATTAGCAAATGAAGTTCCCATTATTCAACCACCTAACAAATGAATTCCCCGCCGGTCAAATTTACGTATAAATTACCGTCTGCGCCCAGGGAAGGGCTGGTGTCAACGTAACTTTCCTCCGGTTGGTATATCCATTTCACTTCGCCATCCGGAGCAATGGCATATAACTGGCTAGAAAGACACCAATACATAACCCCATCCTGATCTATGACAGGGGGACGGTGCCCTTCTCCTTGACCCATCCGTTTCTCCCACAACAACTCTCCATCAGGACTAAAAGCATAAAGTTTGGAATTCACATTTTGACCAACATATATGATTCCTTCACGGGAAATAACCGGATCGCACCAAAATATGGACGAGCACTTGTAAACCCATCTTATGGTTCCATCCGCGTCAAAAGCATAGAGTCTCCCAATAATTTGTGACTCATCTTCATATGTACACAGGTAAATATGGTTTGCCGTATTGATGATTAAGCTCGAAATCACCCTGCCCCACAGCTAAAATGGCTCTCCCTTGTTCATCCACTGTAAACGGGCTTAATCCATATGAAAAATCCGGCCGCCCCGAGTCAACAACTCGCTTCAAAACTGAAAGCGATGTTGGAGCTCTGAATCGGGATTGTCTGGTCCAATTCGCATCAATGGGATGAATGGCTAATGGACGATAGCTACCTTGTTGAAAACCGCCTATTCCTTCGTTGTTATTATAATCGACCATAGTTTGCCCATCCTTTGTTATATAAGTTAAGGGATACAAATTGGATATCTTGTATTTCTTAAGCCTAATTAAAATCTTAGCTAGGCTGGTTTGGTCAAACAAGTTTATCCGAGCCGGACCAGTTAAGGTCGAATTTCCCCGAGTCTTTGGACACATTGAATTCGTCGTAGCGATATCGTGTGATATACTCACATTAATGAATCACCATCATAAATTCAACGTAAAAAGCGAAAAACTGCTCTCTATAACATAGGTTAGTTGTGTTGATGGTTGAACGAAGGGTTCATTCGGCATTGGGTACTGGGGTGGGCTATAACTAATAAAAGAAACCACATGGAGTATTATTCACATGTGGTTCTAACTTAATTATTTAAAAAATTAATCAATCCCAAAACACTAATCAATCTTCAATGGCTCAATTACACCGGATCTCAGGGGAATCTGAGGAATGGAATAAATGTATTCTATACAGTTATTTCGTAGGCAAATGCAATCATTTTGACTTTAGTTGCATTTTATACAACTAAAAACACGAGAAGCCACCACTAAGGCTGTAAATCAAGAAAATAGCTGTACAAAATACACTTATATCCATCGGCTTGAGGGATTCGAGAAATATAGTTGTACGAATTACAATTAAATGCTTCTACGTATTGCTCCCCGTGACTTTCTATACAGATAGATTGTGCATAGATCCTTATAGCTCTGCTCTCTTTACTTTATTGGGGCTATACTCCCACACCTGCAGCCCCGCTCCGATCATTCCACATAAATTACCATGATAGGCCGCTTCAATACGAACATTTTCCAGCATCGATGGCATTACTCTGCTCTTTACTTCTCTTCTAATGCCTTCAAATAAAAGTTCGCCTGCTTCAGCCACTCCACCGCCAATGACGATGACTTTAGGGTTAAAAATATGGATTAATGAAGCGAGCGCGGATCCGAGCGCAGCAATCGTGTCTTCCATTAACTCTGTAGCCAGAGAGTCACCCGCCCTCCATCTCGCTAACACTTCCCGTGAGTCTACGTTCTCTGGGGACTGGTTATGTAATAAAAGCTTGTCGCGCATGCGACGTGCGATGCTTGTGCCTGAAGCATACTGCTCCAAGCAGCCTTTTCCACCACAAACGCATGCAGGACCTTTGAAATCTACGGACATATGGCCTAACTCTCCAGCCCCACCCCAAGAACCATGAACAAGATGGCCGTCTACGACTATCGCTCCACCCACGCCCGTACCAAGGGCAAGACAGATAAAGTCTTTTACCTCTTTGCCTGAGCCTAAATATTTCTCTGTTAATGCTAATACATTCACGTCATTATCAACGATTACTGGAAGTTGAAACTGTGTCTGAAGCAAATCCTTCAAAGCTGTGCCAGCATAGCCAGGGATAAGCTCCGAAGCGGAGCGGACACGCCCCGCCTCCCAATCCATTTGCCCTGCTGATCCTACGCCAATTCCTTGGAGCTGAATTCCCGCTTGTTGTGCTGTTATTTCATCCATTAATGTCTGAATTGCTAGTATAATGCGATCCATTGTTTTCGTCTGTCCAGCCAATGTGCTTAGGCTTACAGTATGTAAAACGCCCCCTTGTGAAGAGACGAGTCCGGCATTAATTTTCGTGCCGCCAATATCTACTCCGATCGCATATTCTATATGAGGATCATATCCTTCCACCGCGGACTCACCTCCGTCAGTCATCGACATTGCTCACGGCCTTAACATATCTCGAAGTGATTAATTGTGGCCTAGTAATTGCACTTCCTACAACAACATATGATGCCCCTGCATTCTTAGCTTTTGCTGCGTCTTCCGGTGTCCATATACGTCCTTCCGCAACAACAGGAATGTTCACAGATCCGCTTAATTGTTGAATTAAGACAAGGTCCGGTCCTTCCTGCTGTGTACTGTATGGGGTGTAGCCTGAAAGCGTGGTACCGATAAAATCCACACCTAATTTCTCAGCGGCAAGCCCTTCCTCAAATGTAGAAATATCCGCCATAACAAGCACACCTCTCAGATGTGCATATTCTATTAATGGCTTTACTGACTCTAAGCGTTCTTCCCGATTCGTTACATCAAGCGCAATAATCTCTGCTTTTGCAGAAACAATCGCCTTCACTTCATCTAAGGTTGGTGTTATAAATATGGCTGATCCGGGAATCTCCCGTTTAATAAGTCCAATGACCGGTACATTTACTTCTTTTTTGATAGCTACAATATCTGGAACACCATTTGTCCGGATTCCTATAGCTCCTGATTGAACCGCTGCTCTTGCCATTTTAGCCATTGTATCCCCACCATGAAGCGGCTCATGCTCAAGTGCCTGACAGGAAACAATCAGACCTTTCACCGGAAAGATATCACTTATTCGAGTCATTATTAACCCTATCCCTTCGCTTCAAGAATATAGTCTAATATTCTATTGTTCAGAGCTTCCACCCGCTCCTGATCGGAATCCTTAATCGGTAAAAGTGGCATCCTTGGCTGACCTGTTTCAAATCCGCGCACACTAAGGATCGCTTTACACGCACCATATAATGAAGGAAAGGATAGCAATTCAACAATGAGCTCATTGATGATGAACTGCCATTTCTGCGCCTCAGCCATCTCTCCTTGCACATAACATTGTTCCACTTTTAGGAATAACTCGGGCATCACCCCATAAGTTCCACCAATCCCGCCATCTGCCCCAATACTGCGGCCCGCCAAATACTGCTCATCAGGTCCATTTAAGACTAGAAAATCCTTCCCGCCTGCGGCTTTAAATTGCTGAAGCTCAAACGTGCTCTCCGCCGAAATTTTCACCCCGATTACTTTATCCTGAGCTGCCATCTTAATCAGCAAGCTTTTCGATAATTGAAAGCCTGTAGTTTGCGGGATGTGATAGATAATAAATGGAAGCGCCGTACTATCAATAATCGCCTGCCAATGACTTTCAACACTGTCCGGTGACAGACGATAATAAATCGCTGGAACAGCCGATACTGCGTGTGCGCCAACTTTCTCAGCATGGATAGCAAGTTCAACACTGTCTCTTGTAGATGGAGCACCCACGTGAGCAATGATTGTAAGCTCTTTTCCAACCTCTGCTATAACTGCCTCGAGCATTTGTTTGCGTTCTTCTACAGATTGCAGCATACCTTCGCCAGAGCTTCCGCCAACATAAAGACCTTTAACTCCTGTAGAAGCATAATGACGAGCTAATTTCCGGGCTGCTTCTTTATCGATTTCCCCCTCAGCATCATAACTGGAGTACATAGCAATAATAATGCCTTTAAAGGATTGAAGATCATATGATTTCATAAATTATAGCCTCCGTCGTTTAATTCATTGTATTAATTTTCGTTGTTATAAGAATAATTAGCCTTTTACAGCCCCCATAGTAATCCCTTGGGTAAAGGCTTTTTGGAACAT
This sequence comes from Paenibacillus sp. FSL F4-0097, assembly GCF_038593125.1. Taxonomy (NCBI): domain Bacteria; kingdom Bacillati; phylum Bacillota; class Bacilli; order Caryophanales; family Paenibacillaceae; genus Paenibacillus; species Paenibacillus sp. FSL F4-0097. The sequence goes on along the minus strand of NZ_CP151965.1, from coordinate 2,978,993 downwards.
TAGAAAAATTGCAATCATAGGAATAGAGGCTAACGCAGCACCTGCCATAAGCAGTCCATAGTTTGTTGTGAATTCACCCCGAAGAGTCGCTACCCCAAGTGGCAATGTCATCATTGAAGTCGATCTGGTCATGATCAGCTGACTGAAATAATCATTCCAAGAAGTGATGAAGGTAAAGATGGCCAGTGCCCCTATTGCAGGTTTTAACAAAGGTAAAATGATGGTTCCGAACAAACGAATCTCAGAGCTGCCATCTATTTTGGCTGCTTCAATCAATTCTCCTGGAATGGTCTGCGCGAACTGCTTCATTAGGAAGACTCCAAATGGCCAGCCAATCGCCGGTAAAATAAGCCCTTTATACGTATTGACCCAACCAAAATCTGCAAGCATCGTAAACAGCGGGACAAGAATAACTTGCTTAGGCAATGCCATTGCGGCAACAAACATCGTAAAAATAATCCCTCGGCCAGGAAAAGACTTTTTGGCAAGCACATATCCAGCACAGGAAGAAACGATACAAATCGCTGCCATTTCACAAAAAGCAATGATGAAACTATTAAACATCCAGCGCTCAACGGGATTCTTAAATAACTCGGTCCAGTTTTGCAGAGTCGGCTTAGCCGGAAACCATTCCGGGGGGATCGTTGTTGCTACAGTCTGAAGCTTAAATGCCCCTGAAACCACCCAATAAAAAGGGAAGATAAAAAACAACGTTGCCAGAATCAACAGGATAGTGGCTAATATTTTTGGAATCGTCAATTCTTTTTTCCATTTGCTTACTTTCTTAGATTGGCCAATAGGTGCTCTCAGTTCTAACGGATTCGTAGAATTCATGATGTCCCCTCCTTAATACTCAACATCACTGCCAAAGTATTTGAATTGAATGATAGAAATGATCCCGATCACAATCGCAAGGATGACACCCATCGCCGAGGCATATCCAAAATGACCGAGCATAAAGGCTTGTTCGTAAACGCCATACATTACAGTCGATGTGCAATACACAGGTCCACCCGAGGTGAGCAGCTGAATTAGCGCAAAACATTGAAAGGTGTTGATCGTGGTAATCACGATAATATATAAGTTCGTTGGCATTAGCATTGGCCATAATATTTTTCGGAAAATCTGCCAAGGCGTCGCTCGATCAATCTCAGCTGCTTCTATGTAAGAAGTAGGAATGTTCCCAATAGATGCCACATATAAAATGATCGGCTGCCCTACAGAGGTCGTTATCAGAACCACGATAATTGCAAGCAGTGCAGTCCTCGTATCTCCTAACCAGGATATAGGCTCCATTCCCAAAAAGCTGGTTAAATAATTTAGAATCCCATAGTTCGGATGATAGATCCAGCCCCAAACGACTGTGATGCTTACAACCGAGGATACAGCCGGCAAATAGAACACTCCGCGGAAAAATGATCTGGCAAACTCTTTTTTCTTATAAATATTCATAGAGATAAATAACGAGAAAATAATAACGATGGGTACGGTGATGAGTACAAGCAATAATGTATTTCCCATCGACTTCCTGAAATTATCATCTTTTATTAAGGAGATATAATTATCGAGGCCAATAAAGCTAAAATCTCTCAACGAATAATCGAAGAAACTAATATAGACCCCTTTCACCATCGGATAAGCTACAAAAAGCAGGAAAAACCCAAATGCCGGCACTAAAAAGAGATAACTCATCATCCAGTCGCGAATCACATAACCTTTTATTTTGCGAACCGTTGTCCCCACAGTCCTTCCCCATTTCTTCGATGATTTAAAAAGAAAAGAGTGCTTCCCGCACTCTATTCTTTTGGACACCATTCACTTTTTTTATTTCATTGCAGCCTTTGCTTTTGTAATCGCTTCGTTTGCTTTTGCAGCAAAGCTGTCCAAAGCTTCTTTACCGGTTGCGCCTCCAGTTAAAGCACGTTGTAATTCAGGGAACCAGAAAGTACGAATATCAGCATATCCATCGGCAATGGTAGGTGCATCTGTTGTGAATTTACGAGCATACTCAGCGTATTTGTACTCTGCATCATCATAGAGGCCTGTAATCGAATTACGAACAGACAGACCACCTGTTTGAATCAAGTTTTTCTTACCCCATACAGGGTCATTAGCGATAAAATCAATCAGCTTCTTAGAAGCTGCAATCTTGGCATCATCACCATTATTGAATACAGCCATACCGCCGAGGTAAGGTTCAAGCTTAGGTTCCGATCCATCTAAAGTAGGGAAAGGAAGCAGAACATCTTCGAATTCAACCATTTTTTTAGATACGTTCTGAGCTTTAAGTACTGCAGAATAGTTAAGTGTAAAGGCTAATTTTCCTTGCAAAAATAAGTCATTCACGTCAGCAGCCGCAAGGGAAGCCGCACCAGAAACGCTAAGTTTATCTTTTGTAGCTTGAACGATCCAATCCAACGCTTTCGCAGCATTATCAGTATTGATCGCGACTGCGGAATTATCTTCATTTAGAAATCTGGATACACCTAAGTTAGCAAGATATGCGCGAGTTCCTTGATCTCCAGCTTGGCTCTTCGCGAAGAATCCGGTAGGGATAACATCAGGTGCTTTTTCTTTAACAGCTTCCAGCGCTTTCTTATATTCTTCAAAAGTCCAAGTTCGGTCTTCCTTATCCAGAGGAAGCAAATCTAGCGCGCCAATCTTCTCAAAAACGGTCTTGTTTACCGCCATCATAAAAGGAGCTGTATTGATCGGGTACATAAAGATCTCATCTCCAACACTAGACTGCTTCCAAAAGGCTTCCGAAATATCATTTTTCACTTCATCGGTCACCATATCATTAAGAGGTGCTAATAAGTCCTTTTTACCCCAGTCAATAATCCGTCCAGGAGCATCATAAATTACATCAGGTGCGGTATTCGAAGCAATCGCCACATTCAGTTTTTCAGGGCCGCCTTCAAAGGTGATCATCTCAAGGTTGACTTTAATTTCCGGATTCTTCTCATTAAAAGCTGCAATGATTTCCTTCTCATATTTGCCAACTTCACCATCTAAAGCTTGAAAGCTCGGAAAATTCCACCATGTTATTTCTGCTGGTTTAGCAGCAGTCTCAGTGGCCGCGGGCTCACTCTTATCAGTATTATTACTTGGTTCATTGGCGGAATTCGCTGTATTCGTATTTCCGCATGCAACTAACTGTGTACCTAAAAGTGCGACACCAACAATGCTCATTAGCCCTTTTTTCATTGCTCTCATGTGCTACCCCCTATTATTTTTGTGGAATAAAATACTTTATCATTCCTTGCGCTAATCATAAATCAATTATAAATTTAGGAGAATCCCACTCCTTTTACATTTAGGGTCGTATTCTGACCTATACCTTCTTTCAGTCCCTCTTCAATGTTATAATACATTACATATTCACCTATAATTATTTTAATTTTTAGCTTATAACTTACATTTGATGGTATCGATGTTGAATAATCCACTATAAATCTAGTCTTCCGGAGGGATTTCATGTACAAGCTTATGATTGTAGAGGATGAACCGTTAATACGGACGGGATTAAAACATTACTTTTCGTGGCAGGAGCTTGGTGTTCAGAGTATTGTTGAAGCGGAGAATGGAAAAGAAGGCTTCGTTACCGCACTGCGTGAGCATCCAGATTTAGTGATCACTGATATTCGCATGCCCGAAATGGATGGTCTTCAGATGATCGAAGAGCTTCGCCAATTCCTTCCTGATACTTTGTTTATCATTTTGACGGGATTTAATGATTTCGAATACGCTCAACGAGCCATCAAACTTGGGAGTGTACATGCTTTTTTGCTCAAACCTTTGGAATATGAAGAAAGTCTAACCGTGATTCAAGAATGCATGAACAAGCTGCAACTTAAACAACAAGAACAAAGAAAACGTTCTACTCTGGAAGGCTCACAACTTATAAAGCTACTACTGGAAGAAGAACAACCTGCAATGGACACTAATTTAATCGCTGAATTATGTAGTTTCAAAAGTAAACATTATTTGTATCTCCCTTTTGTTTTGGCAGGTTTCCTTATCAGAGAAACTCCTTTACAATCCACCTTGTGGATGAGAGAACAGGCTACTAAGTTTATACATCTTGCTACGGAGGCCTATCTCCCGGCAGATCTGCCACGATCTATTTTTACATATTCCGCTAAATCCAAACTATACGGGCTAATAGTCATGGGATCACAGACTGCAACGAGCACTATCCCTTTTGAGACACAAGTACTTACTGAACTCGATCAGCATTTGAACAAGCTTACACTAGAACATCATTTTGCCCTTTATCTTGCTATAGGCACAGTAACGAACGAACTATCTCAAATCACTTCATTACTTCACGAGTCTGAAAAGCTGTTATATCAGCGCTTCTATCAGAAAGAGCGCAATATATTCCATATCTCATCCATAAAGGCAGGCGCCACAGCTACTAAACCAACGCTTATTCAACTAGATGACAACGATAAGAAACGAATAATCTCCTGCATCGAAAACGCCAATAAACAAGAGATATTGCAATTAACGCAACGATTGGCACAAGATATTTTGCATAAAACAGATGGCTCTTCTACTGATCTATGGCTTGCGTATTTACAAGAAATTATAAGTGTCATTATCCGCTTCGCTAATAAAAATCAGATTCATATGGATGGTGTGTACAGCGATAAACTCTTAAACCTCACTTTTGTAGAGGATTTCCACTCCCTTGAGGTCATGTTCGAGTGGCTGGTGAATTGGATGGTTCATTTGGGAAACATTTATACCGAAGGTCTGACGGATAACCATCAGCAGGATGTGATTATCTTTGAACATATTAAATCCTTCATTAGAGCTAATATTGATCAAGATATTACTCTACAAATGGTAGCGGATCGATTCTTCTATAACCCTTCTTATTTAAGTCGTCTGTTCAAAAGAAAACTCGATAAGAACTATATGCGATTTGTAACCGAAATCCGTATGGAATACGCGCAGGAATGCTTAAAAAAACCGGAGATTCTAGTGACCGATGTCTGCACAATGTGTGGTTACAAAAGCTATAAGCATTTCGTTAAAACGTTCCGGATTTTTACCAACATGACCCCATCAGACTATAGAAAACAATCGGGGTGGTAAGCAAAATGATGCAAATAAACCAGCCAAAAAAGCGTTATCGGATGCGGCATGTCAATAGGCAGATTTTTGTGCTGATGATCCTGACCATTACCATTCCTTTGCTGATTATATCCGCGATTATCTATATTTTTTCAAATCAAGCCGTCAAAAATGAATATCAAAGCAGCTCTAATCTCATCCTTAATAATCTTTCTTTCAACATCGACCAGTATCTGCAAAGTATTGAAAAAGGGACCCTTAATGCCCAAGTAGATAGTCAATTACAAACCGCCCTCGAGCATTGGACTATCAACAAAGATAATATCGGGAATGATCTAAGTATTCAGTATGGAAACACGATTGAACAGTTCATCAGCGGGATTGAAATGACGATTAAAAATGTCGACAGTGTGCAGATTTTCGCGGGGTCACGTGTATTCTACTCCGCCAATTTCAATCGTGCGGATTATGATGTGAAGGACTACACCCAAGAGGATTGGTATTTACAGACGCAACAAAAAAAGGGTGGTGTAATCCTATTTGGAAGTCATCTCCCCTTCTATCGCACCAATTCTAAACAATCCGTCATCTCCATCGCCAGAGTCATTAATAAAAAAGGAAGCAAGCAGCCCTTAGGTGTCATGTTAATTGATATCCGGCTGGATTCATTACGTGAAATCTTAAAGCTGTCCGAGAATAGCAAGCGGAAATTCATTATTTTAGACGATAAAGGAGGCAACGTTTATAGCTCAGATTCATTGGAGACGAGTCCTTTAGAGCCTATCCCCATCGACAAACAGGCGCTTAACACTTTTATGAACAATGACGCCGGGAGCTTATATGGTACTTTTGATGACAAGGATTCGTACATTAATTTTGTTACTTCTCCTTACTCCAACTGGAAGGTCATTCAATATATTGATGAAAAAGAGATGACTAAGCAGGCTTCTTTTCTTGGCAAAATCATTTTAACTTTGGCGCTCTTATCGCTTGTCACTGCACTCTTATTTATGTATATCCTCTCGGAACGTGTAACCAAACCTATTATTCTGTTAAGCCGGAAGGTGAAGCTGGTGGGGATGGGTAATTTCGATGTGGATTTGTACAGTAACCGCCAAGATGAATTTGGGGTTCTATATAATGGAATTCGTAAAATGGTAAAAGATTTGCAAAACTATATTGAGCGATCATCGATGGCCAAGGCTCAACAAAAGGTAGCCCAGTATGGTGCGCTCAAAAGCCAAATCAATCCTCATTTTCTGGCAAATGTCCTTGAATCAATTCAAATGAAAGCCATCATCAATGGGCAAAGAGAGATTGGCGAGATGGTGGGAATCGTGGGCAGATTGTTTCGGATTCATATTCAGACTGGGAAAATCACCGTTACCTTGCGCGAAGAACTTGAGCATGTCCGGCTATATGTGAAAATTCAGCAGTTACGTTTTGGGGATAAATTACAGTATATGGAACAGCTAGATCCGCAATGCGAGATCGTTAAGGTCATGCACTTCTCCTTGCAGCCCATCGTAGAGAATGCTATCGTACACGGCCTAGAAAGTCGCAGTGAACCAGGTCTGCTTGAGGTATCCTCGGTGATATCGGGGGATGATATGCTGATTATCGTTAAAGATAACGGCATTGGCATCGAGGAAGAGAAACTTAAACAGCTTCGTTTCCGTCTCTCTCAACCCTCAGATACCTTAGATGAGGAACATATTGGCATTAAAAATGTTCATGATCGTATTCAATTTCATTTTGGCGAAAAATATGGAATTGAAATTTCCAGTCACGTAGGGGAAGGAACGACAGTGATCATCCGTCTTCCCGCGTAATCCTAGACATTTTGCTCAGTAATGCCTAATTTAGGATCAAAGGTGAGCATTTTCGTCGCTATTTTATCAATAAAAAACCGATCATGACTAACTGTTACTACAGCGCCAGGAAAATGAATCAACGCCTGCTCCATCACCTGAATACTAGTTAAATCCAAATGGTTAGTGGGCTCATCTAAAATAATGACAGCAGCTCCGGAGAGAAGGCATTTCGCTAAAGCCACTCTGGCCTGCTGTCCGCCTGAAAGGCTGCCAATCGTTTTGCTCAGATCCATTTCCGAGAATTGCAGCATCGATAGAAATTTATTCACCTTTTTCCGCGGTGCGTCCAGTCCCAGTCCATAAACATTTACGGCATGGCTGACAGTATCTTTATGATCCAGCTCATCCCACATCTGATTAAAGTACGCATAGCTGACCCCGCGTTCCCAAGTCACTTCCCCCGATTCCGGTGCTTCTTGTCCAGTCAATACTTTGATGAGTGTCGACTTTCCGCTGCCGTTCGGACCCACGATTGCTATCCGGTCTTCCTTTTGAATATCGAAGCTAATGTTCTGGAAGATGGAGCGGCCATCATAACTTTGTCCAATCCGCTTCACTTCCCCCAGCTTGTCAGGAAAACGTAAATTACTATAAATATCAGTGATTAATACGTTAACTGGATGAGGTTCCACTCGTTTTTTCATATCCGTTAGCTTACGGGATAGACGGTCCTTAGAAGACTTCTTACTACCACGGTTTTCAATGGCCTCGGACTCCATAAGGAGAAGTTCTTCTTCCCACTCAAATTGCCGATCGAGCACTTTTTTACGCATCTTCTTTTTACGAACGTAATCGGTATAATTGCCTTCATATTCCTGAAAATGATAGTTCTCGATTTCTATCGTCCGCGTGCCCACTCTGTCAATAAATTGCCGATCATGAGAAACCAGAAGCATCGCCCCATTGAAACGGTGCAACCACTGCTCCAACCATACGATCCCTTCCATATCCAAAAAATTAGTAGGCTCATCGAGCAATACAACATCGGGCGCTTCAATTAAGACTTTAGCCAGTGCCGCGCGGTTCCTCCAGCCTCCGGATAACTCCTCTACAGGTTGATGCCGCGATCTCTCATCAAATCCTAATTTAGTCAGCACCGTATTGATTTCTACAGATACATTCCAGCCATCCAAATGCTCCATTTGTTCAAAAAGCTCAGCTTGGCGCTCTAAAAGTGCATTCATCTGGACATCATCCGACACCTGCCCAAGCTGTTCTCCTATTTGGTTAAGCTCCTGTTCAATGCGTGCTACCTCTTCGAAGCAAAGTTCTAACTCTTGTTGTACAGACAAAGACCCGGAAAGCTCCGAGAATTGAGAGAAGTAGCTGATCTTCACATTGGGATCTAATTCTACTTTTCCTGCCGTTGGCTCCTCTTTTCCCATTATTAGCTTAAAAACAGTAGATTTCCCTGCTCCATTTCGTCCGATTAAGCCAATACGTTCACCCTTGCTCACACGAAAATAAATATCTCGAAAGATTAATGTATTCTCATATTTCTTAGTTACGTTCTCCATTCGGATTACGCTCAAGTCTATCACTCCTAGTTCGTATAGATCAGAATTCATCGTTGAATACCCAAAAAGCTATTATAGCACTAATTAAAAAAAGGACTTTATAATCATATTATTACTTATATTTATTTCCGATATATGTATTTATATTAATATAAATTTATAAATACATAAGGAGGATTACAATGAGTTTGCTAAAATCAATCAAGAAAAATGTGAGTGTTACTATGTGCATAACCCTGCTCTTTTCTCTTTTTATTGTGTATCCGGCAAGTGCTTCTACCTTCTTCCAAGACCGCTTTGAAGAGGGCGATAATCTATGGACATCCACTAGTGGGAATTGGACTATTGTTGAGGACGAAGGCAACAGCGTATATTACCAGTCTGCCACAAAAGAAGGACGTACTTCTGCAGGTGATTCAGCCTGGAGCGATTACACTGTGGAAGCGGATGTAAAAGTAGTTGATTTTAATGGCTCAAACAGAACTTATGTTGCAGGCAGATACATAGATGGAAATAATTTTTATGCAGCTTCTTTGTATAATAATAATGATGGCATGCTGGAAATCAGAAAAAAGGTTTCTGGATCTACTACAACTTTGACCAGCAAACCCTACACTCTGCAAACAGGAGTTTGGTATAATGTAAAACTCGAAATGAGCGGAAATACCATCAACATGTATGTAAATGATACGCTGGAGCTCTCAGCTTCCGATTCCAAATTAAAAAAAGGTACAGCAGGGCTCGTTACCTTTAAGACAATTACGATGTTCGACAACGTGACCGTTTCTGACACCAATGGCACTACACCGACACCGACTGTCACGCCGTCACCAACTGCTATACCGACTCCGACTGCTATACCAACACCAACTACAATACCGACTCCGACTGCTTCACAGACACCAACTGCTTCACCGACACCTACTGCTACACCAACACCTACTGCTGCACCGATACCGACTGCAATACCGACTCCGACTGCTACACCAACACCTACTGCTACGCCGATACCGACTGCAATACCGACTCCGACTGCTACACCAACACCTACTGCTACGCCGATACCAACTGTTTCACCAACGCCTACACCGGTACAGGTTAGTGAATATGATTTGGCTGGGTTTGCCACAGGAACAACAGGTGGTGGAAATATCCAAGAAACCAGTCCACTCTATAAAAAGGTATATAGCGCAGAAGATCTTGCCACTGCACTGAGAAAAGGATCCAAAATAAAGGTTATTGAAATTATGAACGACTTGGATCTGGGATGGAATGAAATTTCTGATGCGGCAAAGATCTCCCCATTTAGCGCTCATAACAGTGCTTTAACACATCCCGTATTAATAGAGACTGGTGTCAGCAAAGTGTCTATAGACAACTTCGACGGTTTGACCATTTTCTCTGCTAAGGGTGCAACCCTTAAACATGCCGCTTTTACTTTTAAAAGAAGCTCTAACGTCATCATCCGCAACCTTGAATTTGATGAGCTGTGGGAATGGGATGAAGCAACCAAAGGAAATTACGATAAAAACGACTGGGACTACATCACCATTGAGAATAGCAACAACGTATGGATCGACCACTGCACCTTCAATAAATCTTATGACGGAGTTGTCGATGTTAAAAAAGGCAGCAACGGCGTCACCATTTCATGGTCTTCCTTCTTAGGGGATGATAGAAACGCAAACAGCTGGGTTACTCAGCAAATTAATGCTATGGAAGCCAACAAGGCTGCTTATCCCATGTACGCTTATTTAAGAAGCAGCTCAGTTGGCCTAAGTAAAGACGACATCATTGCGATTGCCGCTAGTCAAAAAAAGGGCCATTTAATAGGCGCAACAGAATTTGCAGCTGATAATGCGCTTCTTTCTGTGACGCTCCATCACAACTACTATAAAGATATACAAGACCGCATGCCCCGCCTTCGTAGTGGTAATGCGCATGCCTATAACATTGTAATGGACAACGAAGATACCAGATTGGCTAAAAAACGTCTAACCTCCGCTATGGAAAAAGCGATCTCAAGCAAGGGGTATCATTTCGGGGTTACAAGTAACGGAGCAATCTCGACAGAAGGAGGAGCTGTATTACTTGAAAGTTCTGTAATCATTGATGTAGTGAATCCACTTCGCAACAATCAAGCGGATGCGAGTAATAGCAAATATACGGGTGCAATCGCAGCTTTAGATACGATCTATTCACTAGATGGAGCAACATTCAGAGGAGACAGTACATCTAAGAACAGCCCTCTCTCCCCTGCACCCGCTGCCGTTAAAGCATTTGCATGGAACGGATTCACAACACTACCTTATAGCTACACTTCAGATGACCCAGTTAGTCTAAAATCTAGACTTACCGCTGTTGACGGTTCAGGGGCTGGCAAATTGTCCTGGTCAAACGAGGAATGGTTGAAAACAAGTTACAGTAACTAATTCGACTAATGCGACTAATGCGACTAACTAATCACTGAACACATACTCCCATAACTACAACGAGAAAAGTTACTAACTTAGTTGCCACATTAGCGCCACCTTTGCACCAAATTAGCGCCATATTAGCGCCATATTAACACCACATTAGCACCACTTTTGTTCCGCACTAACGCCACTTTTGTTCCGCCGAAATATCTAAGACGCTCAGACGGTGTTTTACAGTTTACTGTGCAGTATTTACGAGGTCAGATGGCGAGTTTACAGTTTACAGTGCAGTATTTACGAGGCCAGATGGTTCGGACTCAGGAGCCCTTATTTCGAAAAATCCGGGCATTTCGCAGTGCTATCGGACTCAGATGCAGCTATTCAACCCAATATGCTTAATTTTGGTGTGGATTTAGACCAATAAGAGCTATGCAGTCCGAAAACTCAGCAAAATGGTCAAAAAAGCCAAAATAGTTGCAATACAGTCCGTTAGGAGTGTTACGCGCGTGAGAAACATGAGGAACATGAGAAAAGTGAGGAGCCTGAGAACATGAAGAGCCTGTGAAACGTGAGAAGCCTGTGAAACATGAAGAGCCTGTGAAACATGTGGAGCCTGAGAACATGAAGAGCCTGTGAAACGTGAGAAGCCTGTGAAACGTGAGAAGCCTGAGGAACATTAAGAGCCTGTAGCCCGTGAGGAGCATTAAGCACATATAGTCCCGATAGGAGCATTAGGAGTTTGTTCTCATTAACAAGTGATGCGTTTGGTGTTAATGGTAACTCACAAAGTTAGTATAATGTCCCAACAATAACAAAAAGGCCGCAACCAGCGGCCTTTTTGCTATATTACAACTCCCAACGCATATTCACTAATATCGTATACCGCTCATTTTTTCAGAATATCAATATACTCTTCTTTCTCTCGATCTGCCCCCGCATTAAGCTTCAGTCGTAGAGACTTCGGGTGATCCAACACATTACTGCTGAAGTAACTTATAAATCCATCATCAGCTCCACTACCAGAATTCGGATTAATTTTAATGTCGTGCTTCCCAACCTGCGCAGTTAATTCATAGGGGAGCTTTTGAAACAGTTCATTTCGGACGATCCAATCCGTTTGCAATTCCTCATTTATCGTATATTTGAGCGCTATGCTTAACGGAGAAAGCTCGACTTCGGCTAGTTTTACTTCCTGTCCGTCAATAATAAAGGGATGGTCTACAACTAATGTCTCCGTCTTCTGCTCCCAAAACTTAGGATCAATAGAGAAGTTCACTTTTAAACGATCAGAATACCGCATGTCGGATAAAACCGTTCCTGTTTTCGGTTTACTTAACATTCCCGGGTCTACAGAGGCAATCTGGAAATCCGCCACTACGTCTGTTGGCCTTGGTTTATTTCGGTCCAGTGAGAATACAGTTTTACCGAGCCAAGTATATATGGTTCCCTCTGCGTGTGCTCCCATTCCGCCCCTATTCCCATTCTCCTCCATTACGTCTCGTCCAGTTTCAGCATCTGTCAGCTTCACACTATTTACACTGTACACTTCCTGACCATCACTTGTTGTCCCTGTATACAGCAGCATGATTTTATTTTCATCAGCAAGCACAGCATTCAGAGTAATTTTATATCCATTTGATTCAGCACTCTTATTAACGATTTGTAAATAATCATTCCGGATTGCAGACTCTAAAGTAAGAGCATCAATATCAGCTGCAGCCAATGTTTTAAAAGGCTCCAATACGCCCCAATCGAACGTTTCAGCACTCGAAGTCCCTTGCTGTGGCATCAGCTGGGTTGGATTGAAGAACAGCAGGCCCGCTATCATCACTGCAGCCGCCAGCACAGACATCGCGCTTTTTGTGAACATTAACCTTCTGCCACGTTTCTTGCCTAATTCCAAACCTGCTTGGATCGCATAGATTTGAGCGGCTGCATTCTCTATTTTTTGTTCTTGTGGGATACGTTCGGCATCGCTTAACATGGCAAGCTCCTCTTGACTACTCATGGTTCCATTCACCCCGATTCTTTATGATGGTTCGCAACTGCTTCAGCCCCTTATGCTGCCAAGTCTTAACCGTCCCCTCGGGTTTATTCATAATATTAGCGATCTCAGTCAAGGTCATATCGTTGTAGTATTTTAGCAGCAGCACATGGCGATACTTGGGCTTAACCTGCTCGAGTGCCCACAGCATTTCCATCCGATGATGGCCAATGTGTGTGACCTGTTCTCCTATTCTTTCATCTACCAGCGGCGTGGAACGTTTTCTTCGTCTTTGTTCATCTATACAGACATAAATTAGAATGCGAATAATCCATGATTTGAATGCTTTGGGGTCCTTTAAAGTTTTTCTTTTAATCCAGGCCCGGCAAGTCATTTCCTGCATCGCTTCCAGCGCATCGTTTCGGTTCCGCAAGTAACTATAAGCAATACTGTACAGTTGTTCTCTATGTACCAATATCGAATCGTAAAAATCTGTCTCGCTCCGAGTATCAAGAATCGTTACTTTTTTCATTTCTGCATTAGTCATCGTCATGTCCTTCCTTAGCCTCCTCTCTTCAACCTTTCATAGATTAAGACGGGGGAGGTATAGAAACGGTTTTTATTTCGTTTTGCTTTTTTTGCCCAAAGCTCTCTAAATTATAGCATTCTATAAAAATTGAACGAAAAATGTTATGATAGGTTAAATTGGACATAATCAATAGTACGCACTCAAAAGTGCCATAGGTGCTAAAAAGTACCCATACCTTGGAGGTTATCATGACAACAACATCTACAACAACTGTCAAGAAAAAATACAATATTTCTGTTGAAGCCACACTAGAGGTCATCGGAGGGAAATGGAAATGCGTAATTCTATGTCATTTAACTCATGGCAAAAAACGCACCTCCGAGTTAAAACAGTTGATGCCCGGCATTACTCAAAAAATGTTAACCCAGCAGCTACGCGAGCTTGAGGCAGATGGAATCATCAACCGAATTGTTTATAATCAGGTTCCACCAAAAGTAGAATACGAGCTTAGTGAATATGGTGATAGTTTAAGCGATATTTTGACTGCATTATGTAATTGGGGAGAACAACATATCATTAAGCAATTCGGCGATAAATACGCTGTTTTAGAGGATAACATTTTAAATAAATAAACCGCTCTATCAAGGGTATGGTTGGATATTTATGCTGCTAGAGTTGTACTTCAATTATACGTTCATGAAAAAAGGACAGCTGAATCAGATCGATTCAACTGTCCAAAGCTTTGATTCACCCGTCCCTTGAATGGCGCATAGGAACATAACTTAAATTACGCCCTCTCCTCCAATAGCAGTTGCTGTGAATGATATGGGTCCAAATAGATTTATAGGCAAGTTGCTATCATTCTGAATTACCAATTCATAGTTGTGGACTCCAATATAAGCACCATCAACCCACTGAGCACTTAATTGAATATCAGTAATAGTAGTAAAACGATAAAAGGATCTATAAATATCGACTCCAGCTCGTCGGATGATAACAAGAAATTGGCTATTAGCAAGTGCAGTAAGACTAAAACTACCATTTAACTCGACTCTACTGGAGAAAGAAGCCGGATTAGCCGGACTAATATTTACTTGCGCTGTGGCTAGACCCGCTCCAGCTCCAGGAATCCCTGCAACCGTTATAGCTGTAGTAAACGGATCTAACGGGATTTTTGCCTGTGACCCATAACTTATTATTGTCGCCATTTATCATCACTCCATTTCAAGGTTATAGAGTAGTATATTGTGAATCCGCAATGATAGATTGGACTAAATTCCTGATGATTATATACATTTAAGGTATACTTTGCTAGATCATATAAACCTAGATACCTCATCAATCACCATACGATTTCCACTCATTGACAACACCCCTGTTCAGAATTACAATAATTCACATATCATGAACAACGATGACAAAGGGTAAGTAGACAGACGAACATGGTCTTCAGAGAGCCGGTGGTAGGTGCGAACCGGTGACCAGCGTATGCTCGAATGGCCTTTATAGTTGTTTTTCCGAACTATCTTAATGGATGCAGTAGGGAAAACCGGGGTTCCCGCCGTTATCAAGGGACCTGTATCGAGAATTAATTCAACCTCTCCGTACAGGTAAGAGAAGATCGAAAGCCAAGAATCGTAAGGTGACACGATCATTTAAGGTGGTACCACGACAACTTCGTCCTTATTGGATGAGGTTTTTTTGTCATTTAAAGGAGGTGATGGCCATGGATGATGGCTGGTGGTGGCGACTCGAGTGTAACCAAATGCTAAATAACAGGAGGAATTTTTATATGATGAACGAACGTGTCTTAACTGGAGATCGAGTGACTGGAAAGCTTCACCTTGGCCATTACGCCGGCAGCTTGCAGACCCGAGTAGCCCTTCAGGAGCAATATGAAACTTTTGTGTTTTTAGCGGATATTCAAGCCCTAACGACCCATTTTGATCGTCCGCAGCTACTGGGTCAACATCTGCATGAGATCACACTGGACTATTTATCTGCGGGTATAAATCCGGAGAAAACAACTATATTTATTCAATCGATGATCCCTGAAATCGCAGAGCTGACCATCTTGTTCTCTATGTTTGTTACTGTGAATTCTTTACGGCATAATCCCACGATTAAAGCCGAATCAAAAAATTCCAGCTTTGATGAATTGTATTACGGTTTTCTAGGTTATCCAGTTAGTCAGACTGCTGACATAACTTTTTGTAAAGCAACGATCATTCCTGTAGGAGAAGACCAGCTCCCCCATCTGGAATTAACCCGCAAAATCGTCCGCAGATTCAACGAGCTGTACAGCCCGATACTGGTGGAACCCAAAGCGCTGATCAGTGAGACGCCGAGACTTGTGGGTACGGATGGCAACGCTAAAATGAGTAAAAGCCTTGGCAATGCCATCGAGCTGGACTCCACTAAGGAAGAAATCACCTTCAAGATAAGAAAAGCCACAACCGATCCTGCGCGTGTGCATAAAAATGATCCCGGACATCCAGATATCTGTCCTATTTTTGCTTATCATGGTGCTTTTCGCTCAGCGGGGGTAACCGAAATTCGTGAAAGCTGTGAGCGGGGTACCATGGGTTGTTCTGCTTGCAAACAGTTGATTTCGACAGCTCTAGATCAGCTTATAGAACCGATGCGAGAGCGGCGTTCCTATTATGCTACTAAGCCCAAGCTTGTGCAGGAAATCTTAATCTCTGGAACACAGCATGCCCGCAGCATTGCTCAGGAAACAATGGCCGAAGTACGTGAGGCTATGAGTCTTAACTATTTTTCAATCTAAAAATGATATTTATAGGTACTCAAAAAAGCCGGAAGCTCATTGGAAGAGATCCGGCTTTTTTCTTCTCCTTACAACACCCAATTTCCCTTACGGAATACGGGTTCAATCGTGCCGTCCGCCAGCTCTCCGTCAATATCCAGCTCTGCTGAACCGATCATAAAATCGACATGAGTTAAGCTGACATTAGCTCCTCTAGCCACAAGCTCTTCGTTCGTAAGCTTTGTGCCGCCTTCAATATTTACAGGATAAGCACTTCCTAGCGCGAAATGGCAGGAGGCATTCTCATCAATCCCTGTATTGTAAAAAATGCGGTTCAAGCGAGAGATTGGAGAATCATGCTGCACTAAGGCTACTTCTCCTAGATAAGATGCACCTTCATCCGTTGCCAGCAGTGAGGTTAAATGCTCACGTCCGGATTCAGCTTCATAAGCTACGACTTTCCCCTTTTCAAAAGTGAATGAAAGTCCTTCAACTAAACGTCCATTCAAATTAAGAGGGAGCGTGCTTCTAACTGTGCCATTCACTCCAGTACGATGGGGCATGGAATAAATCTCTTCCGTTGGCATATTAGCAACAAAATAAACACCTTTATCATTCTCACCGCCACCCCCGCGCCATAAATGGCCTTCCGGAAGCTCTACATGCAGATCCGTTCCCGGAGCACGGTAATGCAGGCTTTTATAACGTTTAGCGTTCATTCTATCCTGACTTTCTTTCAACTGACCAATATGCTCTCTCCAAGCAGCTACCGGATCATCGCTGCCCACACGATTCATCTGGAATACAGCTTCCCACATCGCCTCTACCCGCTCTTCTTCAGGAAGATCGGCAAAAACCTTGTTCGCCCAAGCACGTGTTGGCGCTTTGACCAGAGACCAGCTGATTTTGCTGTTCCGAGTATATTTGGAGTAGTTCTTGCGAGCAACAGCTGCTGCTTTGACTGCTCTAGATACCTTAGAAGAATCAATGCCATTAAACAGTTCCGGATCAGGTACTTTAATATGTAAGATGGCACCATTTTCTTCCGCGAATTTCTCCATCATCTCAGCCTGCCACTGTGGATAGTAATCGAAAGAATCCTCTGGGGCTTTTTCATAACGGATCCGTGTAGTTGCTTCATCGTCCCAGTCAACAATTACATATTTTGCTCCCGCTTCATAGGCTTTCGCTACAATCAAGCGAGTAAGTTCTGCGGTTTCTATCGGTGCATGTACCATAAGGACTTGTCCAGGCTGTACATTTACTCCTACTTTTACAACTAGGTTCGCGTATTTCTCCAGCATTACTTCAAAATCTTTCATGAATTCTCTTCCTCCATCTCTAGGGTTGCTATAAGCACTCGGTCAGCTTCACTTCTTATTTTAACGCAAAACGAGGATAGTTGCGATTCGATTTAGATTCTCAGTTACTTCACTTCAGGTATTTCCCCTGTATAGACACCTAGAGCATTCTTATGAATCTCTACAATGGACGTTCCGATCTGCTTATCATTATGGTAAGCAATCACTATGATCTTGGTATCCTGAGGCTCATCTATTTGTTTATTCTTTCCATCCATTGGACTCCAATAAATTTGATCTCCAGATTTGATTTTCAGCTCAAGACCTTTGTTATGCACCTTGTAGTCAGGGGGGTTCCATAACAATAAATTGCCGGACGTAGCCTGTATCTTAATAACATTCGCCCCTTCAGCAGTTATAAGCATAGGTAATCCTGGAGCACTACTATCAGTCACCCTGTATTCCGCTGTTGGGAACAGAACTTCCGGTTTCACCTCAAGTGATTGATTATTATGCTGCAAAATAAAGAAGAAAAAAAGTAAAATCGTTAAGCCCATGACGCCTCCGATGATTATTTTTTTCACTATTCAACCTCCCTTCTACCCTAATACTGTAACATATTTCCTTAATCTGGACAGTTATCAGCCAAATAAAGCGGCTCCCACAAGGAACCGCTCACTTGAATCACTATTTTTTATCCACCTGTAGCAGTGTTACGGTCTTCAAAGCATAAGTATGCATGATTTTATCCTCTGAAATTACATTCAACTTGGTCAAGCTTGCCACCTTTGCCGGATCTGATTTGGACAGCAAACGCCACACTTCGGGGTCTGATAAGGTTTCATATAACTTTGCATCATCATATTCTTTGCGGTTTTGCACGACCAGCTTCACCTTATAGCTGCCAATTTCAGTCTCGGTGGTTTCCTGCTCACTACAATAATTTAAAATATCCTGACGAAGCTCGGCCAATTCTTTTTCAATATCTTTTTGCTTTTGCTTGAGCCGATAATACTGCTGAACCTTTTTCTCCATCCACTTCACGCTCCTTCATAGACATATGTATGCCGGAAACGTTGGATAAATTAGTTGAGTTCCCTATCATAAAAACTTATAATGAGCCGGGGATAGCTTATTTCCAAGTAGAGTCAAATTTCTTATAAAAACAATACCACGGCAGGTGACCTATGTTTCATTCGTACTTATTTCCAATTTCGTATGCGTTCATGATGTTTCCAATAGCAGCGCTGGTCTTCACACTTCCTTTTCTTATCGTACAATACCGTAGACATGGCTATATACATAAGCTTAGAGCTTTAATCCTATATCTGCTGCTGCTCTATCTGATGAACGCTTATTTTCTAGTCTTGCTTCCTTTTCCATCCTCCCGGCACAATGCTGCACCTTCTGGGAGTATCGTCCAATTCATACCCCTTCAGTTTATTCAGGATATTGTGGATGGATCGTCGATCATCCCTGATCAAATCTCGACCTACTGGTCATTACTGCGTGAGCCTGCATTTTTACAGGTCATTTTTAACGTTGCATTGACCGTACCGTTTGGAATGTTTCTGGGCTATTATTTTCGTACACGCTGGGTCGTGTGCATTCTACTATCCTTTGCCTTTTCCCTGTCCTTTGAGATCACGCAGATTACAGGGATTTACGGTTTCTTCGATCATCCTTACCGTCTTTTTGATGTCGATGATCTCATTACCAACACAATCGGAGGAATCTTTGGATTTCGAATTTCCATTTGGATCTCCGGGCTATTGCCACGTATAGAACAACTGGATACAAACATTAACCGCTCTGCCAAAAGAGTCTCCTATACCCGCAGAGGAATAGCTTTTCTAATCGATAGTATGGTGTGGAGCATCGGGTTTGGGGTACTCTTCGGATTCGATATAAAAGCTGCCTTCTGGATTGTAACTGGTATTTACTTCATGCTTGTTCCGGCTCTCACGGGCGGACGGACCTTAGGGAAATGGATGGTGCGGATTCGGGTGAAGAGCAGCGGGAATCATGCTTTTTTCTGGGCTCTGATGCTCAGATATGGCCTGCTATATTGGTTGCTGCTTGGGATTCACTCTCTTTTGCTTGATTCCGCCCTTCTAGGGCATCTTTCCTCCGTATGGAATATGCTTATTCATCTGTTTGTTCTATTGATAGACTTGGCTTTCTTTATTCATTTAGTCATTAGTATATTCAAAAAAGAAACTCAGCTAATATATGAGAAACTAAGTCAAACTTCTCATGTTATTTCTTGGCCAGAGAAACGGCTCCAATCTGATGTATCCAGCAACAGCCCTGTAGAAAGCTAAACTAGTTATTTTTTAAAGGGTATTTTAACATTGGAAATTATTATAGAATTAGGAGGTGAGCATTCTCAAAATTTAGGAGATGAGCGTATGGAAACTACAAGCAGCTTGCGGTTATCTAGAAGTCTTCCAGAAGAACAGGGCATTTCATCAACCGCAATATCCAGCTTTATTAGTGCAGTAGAGGAACAAAATTTAGGCCTGCACAGCTTTATGCTACTTCGACATGGTTATGTGGTCTCTGAAGGCTGGTGGGCCCCTTACAGGTCCGATCTTCCGCATATGTTATTTTCACTTAGCAAAAGTTTCACCTCAACCGCAATCGGGTTTGCTGTTACAGAGAAACTCGTCACCCTCGATGATTCTGTCCTATCCTTTTTCCCTGAAGATGCTCCTGATCCAATCACAGACAATCTAACCAATATGACAATCAGACATCTATTGATGATGGGTACCGGACATGTCGTGGATACTATGGACACACTTCGCAAAAGTGCAGACGGGAATTGGGTGAAGGCTTTCTTCTCCGTCCCGGTCGAGAAACAACCAGGTACACATTTCCTATATAATACCGGTGCTACTTACATGCTGGCCGCGATCCTTCAACGGGTTACTGGCCAAACACTGCTAGAATATTTAGAACCACGCCTCTTCGTTCCTCTGGGCATTCACGGCGCAACGTGGGAGTCTTGTCCACGCGGAATTAACACAGGGGGATTTGGCTTAAACATTACAACCGAGGATATCGCTAAATTCGGCCAGCTATACTTACAAAAAGGAATCTGGAATAATCAACGGGTTCTGCCTGAAAAGTGGATTAATGAGGCTACTTCCAAACATATTTCCAATGGCGAAGGCGATCATGACTGGGCAATGGGATATGGGTATCAGTTCTGGCAATGCCAGCACGGTGCCTACCGGGCAGATGGCGCCTTCGGTCAACTCTGTGTCGTGCTTCCGGAGCAAGATGCCGTAATTATTACTACTGCTGCATCAGACAGTATACAAGGAATGTTGAATGCTGTGTGGGAACATCTGCTTCCCGCGATGGAGCAAGCACCCTTGCCATTAGAGCCTGCTGCTTCTGCCCACTTGGTTGAACAATTAAAGTATTTATCTATCCAACCGCCACAACTGCAGCCATCTTCATCACAAGAAGAACGAATAAACAGCTTAACCTATAAGCTCGATGACAACCAATTTGCCTTGGACACCTTCTCTATCTCTTTCAATAACAACGAAGCTGCAGTTACTTTACAATTTAAGACTGGAGAGGATTCTGTGATCTGTCTTGGTCGAGGGGAATGGCTCGAAAGCTTCGCACAGATCATTGATGCTTCCTTGAACCGAATCATGTCCAGCTTTACTTGGGTTGCTGATGATCAGCTGCAGCTCACTTTATTGTTTATTGAAATGCCTTTTTGCATAACTCTTGAAATAATCTTACTAGAGAAGCAGCTAATTCTTAAACAAAAGTTTAATGTGAATATGGGACCGACTGAATTCCCTGAGATCATTGGCAGACTATAATTCTTAATGAATAAAAAAGGCCGCTTCGTCCTTTAAAGAGACTTAGCGGCCTTTTAAATATTCGATCCTAGTCAGTGAAATCAGCAAGCTTG
The DNA here is from genome assembly GCF_038593125.1 of Paenibacillus sp. FSL F4-0097. Lineage (NCBI taxonomy): Bacteria > Bacillati > Bacillota > Bacilli > Caryophanales > Paenibacillaceae > Paenibacillus > Paenibacillus sp. FSL F4-0097. The sequence goes on along the minus strand of NZ_CP151965.1, from coordinate 2,957,576 downwards.
AGGATGACCGGGCAATGATCGCTCCCCATAATGTGGCAATCAATTTGGGCATCCAGCAGATTAGGTGCAAGTCTAGAAGAAGCTAGGAAATAATCAATCCGCCAGCCTACATTCCGTTCTCTCACCTTCGGCATATAAGACCACCATGAATAAACGCCTTCAAGCTCTGGATGAAAATATCTAAAGGTATCTATGAAGCCGGACTCCAGCAGCGTACTCATTTTTCCTCTTTCTTCATCGGTAAAGCCAGAGTTTCCGCGGTTAGCTTTAGCATTTTTGATATCAATATCCTGATGGGCTACGTTCATATCGCCGCATACAACGACTGGTTTTAGCTTGTCCAGTTCCAGAAGGTAATTGCGGAAGCGGTCCTCCCATTCCATTCTGTAATCCAATCTAGCCAGATCTCGTTTGGCATTTGGTGTATACACATTCACTAGATAAAAATGTTCGAACTCCAGCGTAATAATCCGGCCTTCCGCTTCTTCATCCTCTTCCATTCCGTATCTCGCAGAGATCGGCTTGATTTTGGTGAATATAGCTGTGCCTGAATACCCTTTTTTCACTGCATAATTCCAATATTGATTGTATTCTTCACCCTGTTCCAGAACAATCTGCCCTTCTTGCAGCTTTGTCTCCTGAACACAGAAAATATCTGCTTCTACTTCCTTAAAATATTCATCAAACCCTTTTTTCACACAGGCCCGAAGGCCATTCACATTCCATGATACCAAATTTATCATTAACGTTTCTCCTTGCATTTTGCTTTGATAGTAACCAGTTTATCATATAACGACCAGAAATTTATAGAGGATTAGGGTCATCTTGAGCAATTCCGCGAATAGATTTATATCCTAATCATTTACTATCCATGATACAATAGCAAAATTGACTCTATACAAATTTTCTAACACGTGAGGTAAAAAAACTTATGAATGCACCAAATCTTTTACGAGGGTTTAACTTTTTGTATTTTGCTCTGCTGGCCATGTTTATTCCCTTTCTGCCAGTCTATCTAAGTGAACAAGGTCTAAGCCCATCACAAATCGGCTTCATTATTGGAACTGGTGGTTTTGTTACCATCATTGCTCAACCTTTATGGGGGATGATTAGTGATAAAACAAAAACCATCCGCAAAGTGCTGTTAGCTCTGCTGTTATGCTCAGCGGTGACCGGATACTTTTTGTTCGATTCCAGCAGTTATGCTGTTCTCATTCTTTTTGCTATGCTGCTGTATTTCTTCTTGATGCCCATTGATCCGCTGACAGAAAGCTTGAATTTCCGAGTCTCTGAGGCGGCTGGAATTAGCTATGGTTCTATCCGTACATATGGTGCGCTAGGTTATGGTGTAATGGCTTTGATTACTGGCTATGTGCTCGGCTTTTTCGGCTCTCATGGTATAGCTCTTCTGTTTGTTGCCATTTGCCTTATAAGCTTTATAGTAAGCTGGAACATGCCAGATGCCCCCGTCACAGGTAAACCGGTCACGCTGGATAGTCTCAAGCACTTTTTTGGCAACAAAAAGACATTGATGTTTCTGGTGCTCATATTTATTAGCTCTGTACCCGCACGAATGAACGATACATTTATTGGAGTTTATATTCGTGAGCTTGGTGGCAGTCCTCAATTGGTAGGCCAATCGTTTTTCCTCGCGGCAATAAGTGAAATCATTGTCTTTGCATTAAGCTTCTGGTGGTTGCGTAAAGGAAAAGAACTGATCATCATATCGATTTCCGGAGGCTTCTATTTCCTTCGTTTCTTTATTTCAGCTTGGATCACTGATCCACACTTATTAGCCTATTTGCAGATTCTACAAATTCTTACCTTCCCTGTGTTCTACTCGGCTGCTATTCAATACCTGTACAGTATTGTACCCGAGGAATGGCGTGCTACAGGCCAGACCGTACTTGCACTGTTGTTCTTCGGTGTATCAGGTATCCTGGCTTCTTATGCTGGCGGGGCATTATATGATGCCTTTGGGGGTAAAGCTCTTTACTTAACGATCTCCGCGATGTCGTTTGTCGGCATGCTGTTCGGATTGATACTGTATCTGATTTATCGAAAAAAAACGAATTAAGTGTACCAAAATAAACCGGGGTTGTCCCAGCCACTTTCTAAATGGCTATAGGACATCCCCGGTTTTTTCTATCAAAAAGTGCTAATTCACCATGGCATTCGCTCTAGCATTAATAGATTTTCAACATAGAATATCCTATCAAACGAAAAGGAGGTCGTTACTATGGCCATCGTATTACCGATTCAATATTTCAATTTAGCCCCTGTCATTGGTAAATCTTATTATGAAAACCTTGCAGGTGGTATTAACGCTGCTGTTACTGTGAACAATAACTCCAACTTTTCAGTAGATTTAGTAATCACTCGTGTGAATGCTCCAGTTATCACATACACGATTCCAGCGTTCAATAGCCTTACGCTTGCAGTTCATGCCCTTTTGGTAGCTGCACTCTTAAGCACTCCTGCTGGCACCACATTCGGAACTATTGAAATTTCAACATCAGATTTCTAATAGTGTAGTATTAAGCATCTCTAGCTGAAAGTTCAGCTAGGGATGCTTCTCTATGTGAATCTAGCTTAATCCTTCTATTGTATGCTGCTCCATAAGCTGCTTTAGCTTGGTTTCAGTATTCGAATCTCCCGCAGGAGTATAGATGCTGCATCGTAAATCGGCACTGCCATGAACCTGCAAAGAGGTAAGATGAAATAACATTTTCCCCGCCTTGGCATGTCTGAATTCTAGTAACACATCCGGGGCCGAACTAACCCGACTTTGCTCCCACATCTCATTAAAAGCCGGATGCAATTCTTTCAATTCCTCTATAAATTCATCATACCAATAATCCTCTACATACTGTCCGTAATACGCTCTGAAGATAGAAAGATAACCGCTGACGAACTGTTCCCAATTCACCGCTAAGCGTCTGAACTCCTTACGAACAAATAACAATCGGATCATATTCCGCTCTTCGATGGGCAGCTTTGAGAAATCAAGAAAAACATGCGCGGCAGCATCATTCCAACCGACGATCCCGCAACGTCTATCAGAAATTATCGTAGGACAATATTTGAGTTCCTGTAAAATTTTCTGCAGCGAAGGACTAATTACAGAAGATTCATCTTGCGGATAGGGTGTGGTGCCGGTTCCAGTTTCTAAAGCCAGTGCAAAAAGATACTTCCGCTCATCTTTAGTCAGCCTAAGTGCAGTGGCAATACAGTCCAAAACAGATGACGAGACTTTTATATCTCTGCCTTGTTCAAGCCACGTATACCAGGTGCTGCTTACCCCTGCAAGCTGTGCAACCTCTTCCCTGCGGAGTCCTGGCGTTCTTCTGCGTGTGCCTTCCGGCAAGCCTACAGAGCTTGGTGAAATGGCCGCACGACGTGCTTTCAAAAAATCGGATAATGCTTGTAATCTTGTTTGATTAGCCATAGGCTACCTCCACTTTGGGATTCCTGTTCCTTTAGTATAGTACAAATTATACTAGGATAAACGATAACTTGTAATAGGATAAATAAAATGAAAAAATACTAGTATACACTAGCTGAGGAGGTTCATTATGGAACGCGTAGTGATTACAGGCATGGGCTTAATCTCACCACTTGGGAATACAATCGGGCAATTTTGGGATCGGCTAATTTCTGGTGAGTCGGGTATATCCCCGATCACTTCATTTGATACAACAGGTTTTAAGACGAGGATTGCTGGCGAAGTACGTGATTTCGATGCCGAGGGCAGATTTGGCCGTAAAGAGGCACGCCGAATGGACAGATTCAGTCAGTTTGCCCTCGCAGCTACTGAAGAGGCTTGGAAACATTCTGGTCTCCAGCTTGATAAGATTGACAAGGAGAGACTTGGCGTTTATGTAGGATCTGGCGTTGGAGGAATTCAGACCTTGATGGATCAAGGTACGGTCCTGAAGGATCGTGGTCCTGATCGAGTTAGCCCTACCTTAATTCCCATGATGATCTCCAATATGGCTGCGGCAATGATCAGCATTAAATTTGGAGCTCTCGGCCCGACCATGTCTCCAGTAACAGCTTGTTCTATTGGCAATACTGCGATTGGCGAGGCTTTCCGTTTAATTCGTTATGGCGGTGCGGACATCGTTATAGCCGGGGGTTCTGAAGCTGCTATTACTGGCATCTCGCTGGCCAGCTTTGGGAATGCCACCTCTTTATCTACACGAAATGAGGAGCCTACGAAAGCGAGTCGTCCTTTCGATGGAGAACGGGATGGCTTTGTAATCGGTGAAGGCGGCGGCATAGTCATTCTAGAGTCACTCTCCCATGCTCAGCGTAGAAACGCCAAGATTCACGGCGAAGTGATCGGGTATGGTGCTAGCTCTGATGCTTATCATATGGTTGCCACTCATCCGGAAGGAATTGGTGCCTATCAAGCTATGAAGTTAGCGCTAAATGAAGCTAATCTCCAGCCTCACAATGTAGATGTAATCAGCGCACACGCGACAAGTACAGTAGTAGGAGACCACTCTGAAACACTAGCGATTAAAAAATTATTTGGCGAGCATGCGTACCACATCCCCGTAACCGCTAATAAGTCCATGACTGGACATGCTTTGGGGGCCGCTGGCGGCTTAGAAGCCATTGCGTTAGTTAAGAGTATCCAAGAAGGGATCATTCCTCCTACCATCAATCAGGACATGCCTGATTCCATCTGTGATTTGGATTACGTACCTAACAATGCACGAAAAGCTAATCTCGAAATAGGCATCTCCAATTCATTTGGCTTCGGCGGCCATAATGCTGTTATTGTGATCCGAAAGTTCGTAGACTAATCTTACATTATAAAAGGGGTTTCAACTTAGCCATTACACATGACTAGTTGAAACCCCTTCTGCTGTTAATCCTTTTAAACTATCTTATTCCGAAGGTGATACATGACTTCCCCAGATAGAGATCCCTTCATTAGAAACCGCGGTGAACGTCATAACATTACTGGCTGTAGCTTCATTCCACTCTTTCAGGAACACACCCTTATAAGTAGAACCACCTATCGTTAACTCTGCAGTATGATCGTCGATAAGCTTCCACTTGCCCTTTACTGCGCCTTTGATTTTACCACTCTTCGTCAATTGAATTAGCTCCGATTGCACGATATCTGCCGTAATTTCTTTATTATGATTCACATATTTGTATTCGCCTGCGATTTGCTCTTTCGTATATTTATCAATGCTCTCGCCGCCATAACGGTGTGGTGCGACCACCGGCCAGCCATCAGCGTTCATGAACATTTGATGTACTCTAACCTCATGCTTTTCACCACGATTCGGGAACCGTGTATGGAAGATCAAATAATACTTGCCAGTCTCTTCATCGTAAAATGCGGAGTTATGTCCTGGTGATACATATCCTTCCCCACTTACTGGGAGCTCATCGTCATTATTCAGGAATTCGAAATTCCCCATGAGTTTAACTCCGTAAGGAGCATAAGCAGGATCATCAAACAATACGCCAGCTGTGCCCTGTGAATGGATCATATCCTGGCCCTCAGAATCTTCAAAAGGTCCATCAGGTGTCTTCGAGCGAGCTACACGGATGTTATATCCGCCATCTGCAGCCAGACCTCCGTAGGATAAGAACAGATAGTAGTAATCCGTCTCAGGACTGTACAGCATATAGGGAGCTTCTATCCGCGCATGATTTGCGCCTAGAAGCTTTTTGCCATAACCTTGGTCTGGCAGTGGGAATCCTGTGCTTGTATCCAGTTCCATAATAAAAATACCACCAGAATAAGAACCATACACCATCCACAATCTGCCTTCTTTATCAAAGAACACATCCGGATCTACAACATTCGGCTTTTGTGTGGCATCATAAGTTTCTCCGTCATCCCCTGCGCCCACCATACCGGACTTCAGAAAGATCCCTTTGTTCTTATAAGGTCCTTCAATATGGTCTGACACGGCTATACCGAGTGCTGATAATGGGGAATCACCTTTACAGGCGTTGTAATACATATAATATTTTCCATCCGCCAATTGAATGACATCCGGTGCCCATAAAGTGTCCGTCTTTCCCCAGGTCAAGGCCTCATTTAATTCCTCTTTGACATTCGGGATGAGTACGTTTCCATCAACAACTCCAGAGGACAATTGAGTCCAGGACATCAGGTCGTCGGATTTAGCAGAAGCCAAATGCGAGCCAAACACATAGTACTTATTATCAGCCAAAATAATGGATGGATCATGTACAGAAACATTCTTGAAGACAGGCTGAACAGGTTCAGGTCCGCTGTTTGTGTTACCAGAGTTAGCCGTGTCGTTGTTACATGCGGTTACAGCTAATAATGAAACACTAAGTAAAGTAGTAATAATTATCTTCTTCATCGTTATACCCCCTATGTATGCCTTTTCATTTTGAGATGAAAACGATAAATAGTCAACCCTTTTATTTAATTAAGTTCGTATTAATTCATACTTATTTAAATAATAGTGAACATTTTAGAAAATAAAAAAAACGCTAAGCCAACTAAATGGCCTAACGTTTCCTCTTATTATTTAGTTAAAACAAGTTGCTTACTTAGCGCCTTCTTGCACTAAAACAGGCTCTGGATAAGCGTTCTTAAGCACACGTTGTCTATTCTTAACAACTGTTGGTGGTTCCACCTTAGGAGCCATCGGATGCATTAGCCAAGATTTCACCATATGGGTATCCGAAACCTTATACATTGGAGGCTCTTTCTCCATATCGATTTGCATAGCATAGGTGCTGCGAAGTGCGAAGGCATCACCCTTAGGCGGTTTGATCAAATCTGGAGGTGTACCAGGAATCGCGGTAAGCAAAGAACCTTTGCTCTCAAGACTTGGCATGGATGCAAGTAATCCCCAAGTGTAAGGATGTCTTGGATCGTAAAAGATCTCTTCTGCAGTTCCCATTTCAACAATTTGTCCGGCATACATTACCGCTACACGATCCGCCATTCTTGCTACAACACCAAGATCATGGGTGATAAAAATAATCGCCGTATCAATCTTCTTCTGTAATTCCTTCATCAGGTCAAGAATCTGTGCCTGAATGGTTACGTCGAGCGCTGTAGTTGGCTCATCCGCAATCAGAAGCTTTGGGTTTGCTGCAAGTGCCATTGCGATAACGACACGTTGACGCATACCGCCACTGAACTCATGTGGATATTGATTGAAGCGGCGCTCTGGTGAAGGAATACCTACTAGCGTAAGCAGCTCAATCCCACGTTTATTTGCAGCTTCTTTGGAGATTTTCTCATGTTTGTGCAGTACTTCAGTTATTTGTCTGCCGACCTTCATCATCGGGTTCAAGGAAGTCATCGGATCCTGAAAAATCATACCGATCTCTTTACCACGAATCTTCTGCATTTGCTTTTCAGTCTTACCGATCAAATCTTGTCCATCAAATAAAATTTGTCCACGTTTATATTCTCCTGGCGGCGTTGGAACTAGCTTCATTACCGCTTGTGAAGTTACACTTTTACCGGAACCGGATTCCCCAACTATCGCTAGAGTTTCACCTTTATCTACATGGAAGCTAACACCACGGATCGCTTGTACTTCTCCACCGTGTGTTTTGAATGATATCGCTAGATCTTTTACCTCTAAAAGGCGCTCCATCTTGTCACCCTCTCATTTCCTCGTCAATTATGATAATGATTCTCACCAAGTTGTAAGCAATAAGTATTATTTTATCTAGTTCTAAGGGTTCTAGTCAAGATTTTTCTGAAAAAGATATGGCCAGCAGCAGCCTTATGTACTAGTTCTGTTTAATGCGAGCTCTATTCTTCACTAACAACCACAATATTGGCGGAAGCAGCAAAAGAACTAACAGTAGAGACCATCCGATATCTCCAAGGGATACCAAGTTGTCATTCAATAGTCGATAATACGCATAAAGAGAATAGGGAAGAACTACTAGTACTGCTGTAACTACCCCTGGTGCATATACCTTTAAATATATCGTCTGTCCTAGATGAGTAAATACATGTAAGAAAAATACCGCAAGCACTGCCAGGTACAATAAATAATTAGAAAAGAAAACTGCAATACAAGTTACCGTCACTATCAAAATATACACGAATAATACGTCCATTGCAAAATTACGTGTAGTCATTTGTAACATCGAATGATATGTCTTGCGCATAAACGAAGGAATTGCAGCCTCTAACCTGGTTCTATACTTTGCACCCCATGCTTCAATCGTTAATATTTCTTCAAAATCATGAAACATAAATAGGATCGGCAACAGCCACAGCAAACTTACGATATCTATATGTACACTTAGCCACTCAAACATGTGAATCCTCTCCCTTCTCCTACTCAGCCTCCTTACCTTCTTATGTTGTGATCTTGCTGAAAATGTCCTAACCCATGAAACGGTCCCAACCTTCCAGCAGATTATCATGTGCCCACTGGAAATGGCCTTGGCTATCGTATTTACGCGAATAACACTCAATGAAATAAATTAAATCGATATATAAGTCGTAGAGCTTTTTGCGTGCACATTCATTAGGGCTATCAAAGCTGTCCCCATAACCTCTACAGAAATACTCAGAATTCTCAATATAGCGAAAATAATATTCCATAAGGTGATCGCCCCATAACGCCCGTTCCCAATCGATTAAAGCAACAATGCTTCCCTCTCGTACAAACACATTCCCATCCCATAGATCCCAGTGAACTAAACGTGGCTCAGTCACCACATCCATCACATGTATACGGCTGTTGATCTCCGCCTCAATCGTTTCTAAAGGAATGGGCATCTTTGCATCTAATCGCCGAGCATCATCAAGGAGGTTGCCAATTAAATTTTGAAAGGTTTCCCGCCAAGAAGTCCCCTTTATCTTCGAGGATACATTAAATAATCCAAAATGATCCCCTTGAATTTCATTAATAATCCGGCTATAACGACCTAATTCTTCCTCAATACAACTTCTTTGCTGCGGACTAAGCTCTTCCTTAATTTCATTATAGGGCTGGCCGATTATTTTCTCCATGAAAAAAAAGTCACTCGATATTAAATTTCTGCTGTTATCATAAGCGTATACCTCAGGCACAGGTACCGTTCCTTTAGACTTCATTAGCTGCATTGCCGCAACCTCTGTAGCCATGATATCGTGCTCGTAACTTAGCGTGTCTGTCTCATCAGATGGCGATATCTTAAGAATCGTAGCCCTGCCATCTGACAATAGAAGGTCATAAGCTGCGTTGAAATAACCTCCCGTCAATTCCGTACTTTGAATGATTTTCACATGGCTTCCAAAAGCAGCACCCACCAGGATGTCCTGCTGCTCAACCGTCAATTTTGTTTTAGTCTGACTTTCCAAGACTTCACCACCATACAGAGTTAAGTAAAAATGCAAAAATCCAACCTTTTAAAAGCCCAGGATTCATTGTATTGGATACAAGAAAGATAAACAATCCTTCTCCATTGGAATGAAAATTGTTAAAATTAGAAATAACACGTATCATTAGCTGCTTTTCATGAAAGAGAGGAAACTATTATTATGATCATAAAACCTAGAACACGTGGCTTTATATGTACAACCGCACATCCGCAAGGCTGCGCTCGTCAAGTCGAGCGGCAAATTGAGTATATTAAGGCACAACCCGAGATCAAAGGACCACAGAAGGTGCTAGTCATTGGCGCATCCACAGGCTACGGCCTCGCCTCACGGATTACAGCCGCCTTTGGGGCTGGAGCCAGCACAGTAGGCGTATATCGGCCGAGCAGCAGCAATGGAACCCGTACAGCCTCTGCTGGGTGGTACAATTCTGCAGCCTTCGAACAACTTGCGGAGTCTGCAGGCCTGCAATCCTACAGCGTTACCGGAGATGCATACTCCAAAGAGACCAAAGAAAAAACGATTCAGCTGATCCGCAGCGAATTAGGACAAGTCGATTTGGTCATCTACAGTGTTGCTTCTGGGCGCCGTACAGATCCGGAGACAGGTGAAGTATATAACTCTGTTCTCAAACCTATTGGCGACACCTTTACCAACAAAACTGTAAATTTTCACACCGGTGAGGTAAGTCTAATCTCCATTGAACCCGCGACCGATAAGGAAGTTCATGATACCGTACGGGTGATGGGCGGTGATGATTGGCAGCTATGGATAGAAGCACTCCAGCAAGCCGGAGTATTAGCAGATCACGCAACCACTATTGCCTATTCGTATATCGGATCAGAGCTTACTCAAGCCGTATATCGCCAGGGAACGATTGGACTTGCTAAAGACCATCTCGAAGCTACGGCGAGAACACTTAACGAAGCGTTATCTGTTACTCACGGTAGAGCTTATGTAGCGGTCACAAAAGGTCTTGTCACACAGTCCAGCTCGGCGATCCCTGTCGTACCCCTCTATATTTCCGCCCTTTACAAAGTTATGAAAGAGCACGGTCTTCATGAAGGTTGTATTGAGCAAACCTATCGGTTGTTTGCTGAACATCTTTATGCAGCAAAAGGAACTCCTGTGGATGAAGAAGAACGTATCCGTATAGATGATTGGGAATTGTCTCCGGCAGTCCAGCAAGAAGTTATCGAAATCTGGGACCAGCTCACTTCAGACAATATCTACGCCCTAACGGATCTGCATAGCTATAAACAGGAATTCTTCCAGCTATTTGGATTCGAGACAGAAGGTGTAGATTACGAAGCTGATACTGATCCAGATGTAACTGTTATAAATCTGCGCTAAAAATTATCGTGTTTTTAGATTATCTTCTGCCTGAGGATAAGGGTTGTTCGAGAGCATACATTTCCTCTTCCAGAGAAATCATCTTTTGCTCAATCATTTTACGTGCATCTGCCAACGCTTGATTGTAAATATAAGGCGAAAGTTCTTTGAGCATAAAATCGAGAAGGTTCTCGCTGGCTAATTGCCCAATTTCACTGGACAGCTCTGTATCAAAATATTCTTGAATACTGGCTGTAATCTGAAGCTTATGTTCTCTCGGTATTTTTAACGGCTGCATGGTAATCCTCCAATCTAATTAGATACAGGAAAATGACGTGCTTTCGCACGTCATTTTTTACACCTATAACCTTCATTCACTGCTGCCTTTGAAACGGTTCCAACCCTCAGTCAAGTTATCGTGCGTCCAACGGACATAACCTTCGTCTGCATATTTGCGTGAATAACATTCAATAGCAAGAATAAGATCAAGATAAAGATCATAAAGCTTCTTCCGCTGAATCTCGTTTGGACTGTCGTAGGTTGTTCCGTACCCCTTATAGAAACTGGCAGAATTCTCAAAATGCCTAAAATAATACTCCATCAGCACATCGCCCCACAGGGCTCTCTCCCAGTCAATCAGCGATACGATGACTCCATCCTTCACAAATACATTCCCATTCCATAAATCCCAATGCACCAGTCGTGGCTCGGTTACAGCATCTAATGCAGGGAGATACTTGGAAACCTCCTGCATAATCTCTTCATAGGACGCAGGGAGCTGTGCATTCAGCCTCTTGGCATCAGCAAGTACACTTTCCATCAGGCATGAAAAGGTCTCTCTCCACGAGGCTCTTGGCTCCTCTGAATCCGTTCCAAAAATGCCAAAACGTTCTCCGCGTATCTCATTGATTATGCAATTGTAACGCCCCAGCTCAGTTTCGATAGCCTCTCTCTCCGGAAGTGAAAGACTCTCCTTCACATCACTGTAGGGCTGGCCCTCCACCTTCTCCATAAAGAAATACGGAATAGGAATGAGCAGCAGACTTTCATCATAATGGTAGACGGCAGGCACGGGCACGACACCCTTATCTGCAACCATTCGGAGAGCTTCCACTTCAGTTCGCATAATGTTCTTCTCGTAACTTAACGTATCTGTCTCTACAGCAGGGGCAACCTTTAGAATGACAGATTTCCCAGTGCTGAGTTCCAAATCATAGGCTGTATTAAAAAAGCCTCCCGTAAGCTCTGAACTTAGGTTAATCACAGTTTCTGAACCGAAAACCGCTTTCACCAAAATATCCAGCTGTTCATCATTTAATTTAACTTTCGTGAAGCTCTCCATTTCGTTTAAACCCACCACATTTCTGTCAGTGGCTCCTCAATCAATACTTGTTGAAGATTACTTACAGCTTTAGAGAAACCTTCTTCAATAGACATCAGCCCATCTTCATGCTCGATACTAACCACATAGTCATACCCAACCAAACGAAGTGCACTAATAATGTCAGCCCAAGTCTTAAGATCATGTCCAAAACCGACAGAACGGAACTGCCAAGCACGGTCAAGCATCTTGGTATACGACTGCATATCAGTTAATCCGTGCATGTTGACATTCACAGGATCAATAACGGTATCCTTCGCATGGAAGTGATGGATTGCACCTTGGCGTCCCAAAATATGAATCGCTTGCACAGGATCAATTCCTTGCCACCACATGTGACTCGGATCAAGGTTCGCACCGATCACTTCACCTGCTGCTTCTCTCAGCCGCAGCAAAGTACCTGGTGTGTGTACAGAGAATCCGCCATGCAGCTCAAGACCTACCTTTACATCATGCTGAGCGGCAAAGGCACCCCATTCTTTCCAATAAGGAATAACCTTGTTCTCCCATTGCCAGTCCAGAATTTCTTGATAATCATTTGGCCATGGAGCTACAGGCCAATTCGGATATTTAGCACCCTCATGATCTCCAGGACATCCAGAGAAGGTATTCACAACCGGAACCCCTAGCTTCTGCGCCAATTTGACCGAGTTTACGAAATCCTCATGATCCTTTTGAGCAAGTTCTTTTTGCGGGTGCAATGGGTTACCGTGGCAGCTCAAAGCACTGATTGTAAGTCCGCGAGATTCCACAGCATGTTTGAATTCTTGTAAGGCTGTTTCATTCTCCAGCAGCATTTTAGGGTCGCAGTGGCTATTGCCAGGATTGCCTCCCGTACCGATTTCTACCGCCTTTAGCCCTTTGGATACTACATAATCAAGAGCATCCTCCAGCTTACGACCTCCAAACAAGACCATAAATACTCCAAGTTTCATTGTAGGCCACCTCCTCTTGGAAATAGTTTACTTATTATTTACCGTAGATATCAAAATTCTTCACCACTTGATTACTCTCAGCAGCTTCAAAAATAACTTCAATCAAATTCTGCACCCGCATAACTTCGGCGTTCTTAACGATAGGTTCTGCTGTTCCCTCAATGACAGCAGCGAAATTATCATAAAAGCTAGAGCTTAACTCCGACGGCTGAGGTAATTCCTCAGTGATCGTTGCCCCCTCCGATGGAGGTGCCATAGTTTTAGTTAGTCCTACACCTGCACGAATCGGCTTCGGTTCGATTTTTTCGCCTGCGTTATTTCTTGTCACCAATCTTCCAGTTAAAGACCAGTCTTCAATAATTCCAGTGCCTTCGATACCCTTCACATACCATCTTGGCAATGTAATAAAGTTAGTCGTCCCAACCTCTACAATCGCTTTAATTCCATTCTCAAATTGCAGAATAGCTTCAAAACCGTCATCGACATCGTTTCCTAAAATAAAGCTTAGACTACTGCTCACACTGGTAATTTTGCTGTCAATCATGAATAATAGCTGGTCCAATAAGTGAACGCCCCAATCCAGCAGCATCCCTCCGCCTTGTGCCTTAACATGACGCCAGTCTCCAGGAATTCCGTTCGCTCCGTGCACGCGGGATTCGATCTGGAATAGGGACCCAATCGTCTCCTCATCGTACATTTTTTTGATGGTTAAAAAATCTTCATCCCAACGTCTGTTCTGATGCACCATAAACACACGTCCAGCTTCATCAGCGGCTGCCAGTATTTCTTGAAATTCAACCTTCGATAGAGTAACTGGCTTCTCACAAATGACATGTTTGCCAGCTTGTAATGCACGAATCGCAATTTCTTTGTGCACATCGTTCGGTGTGGCAATTAGAATAATTTCGACCGAAGAATCTGCCAATACTTCTTCATAACTTTGGTACGCCTTGTAGCCAGCGTCGTTGGAATTGGTACGACGTGCTTCAAGCACATCGTACGTTCCAACTACGATTAAGGTAGAGGTCTCTTTTATCAATCCTGCGTGATAACTTCCCATTCCTCCAAAACCAACAATGACTACAGAATGTCTGTTTGAACTCATGAACTTCACACCTGCTTCTCGTTTAGTTATCTGATGTTCCGTCAAAATACACAGCACGACCTGTACGGGAAGATTCGTAAATAGCCTCCAAAATTTGGGTAACGACAAGGGCTTGTTCAGGTTTAACTACTGGTTCTTTATCTTCCCTAACTGCCTCAAGCCACAAGCGAGCTTCACGATCGGATTCACTCTCTTGTCCTCCGTTAAAGAAAGCTACTCCCCCTGCGGACAAGTCAATTTTAGTCTCGTATAGACGGCCACCACGGTCACCATTTAAGCGTAACCCGTCCTTCATATCTGCGCCACCCTCTGTACCTGCGAGGAGCGTCTTCGCTTCTCCAAATTCCGATACATTAAGAGCCCAGCTTGATTCCAGTACAATTGTAGCACCATTTTCCATGGTAATAAATCCAAATGCTGAATCTTCTACTTTAAATTGTTCAGGGTCCCATGGACCAAAGGCATTTCCGCCGTTTTTACGGTTACCTAACTTATGAAAAGTCGAGCCCATAACACTACGCGGTTTATAATTGTCCATCATCCATAATGTTAGATCAAGCGCATGCGTACCGATATCGATCAGTGGACCCCCACCTTGCTTTTCTTCATCCAGGAATACGCCCCATGTAGGAACCGCACGACGACGTACTGCGATCGCTTTTGCATAATAGATTTCACCAAGCTCACCGTTTTCGCAAACGTCTTTAAGGTATTCACTATCCGCACGATAACGGTTTTGATAAGCTACAGACAATTTCATGCCTGTACGTTTAGCAGCCTCTAACATTTCCTGTGCTTGAGCTGTAGTCTTCGCCATAGGCTTCTCACACATTACATGATTGCCAGCTTCCAATGCTGCGATTGTGATCACGGAGTGACTGTCATTCGGTGTACATACATGCACGATATCGAATCCTCCGGCTTTCAAAAGCTCTTGATAATCTGTATATACAGCCGCGCCTTCAGCACCATAGGTTTTTGCTGCTTCCTGTGCACGTTCTTCGACGATATCACAGAAGGCTACCATTTCAGCATCTGCTTGACGTGACAAACTTGGCATATGTTTTCCATTAGCAATTCCACCGCAACCGACAATAGCAATTCTCAACTTTTTAGACATGAACATTTCCCCCTTGATTAGCGTATGCTTTTACCCATTTCAAACTATCTTCTACACTTTCTAATGGTGAACGGCTGCAATAATCCTGCTCCACTACCGCCCACTCTACCTTTGCCTGTACAGCCGCATCAAGAATTGCTGTAAGGTTTACTTCTCCTTCGCCTAGAACAACCGTTTCCGGTGAACCATCCTCATGTTTCTTCAAATCTTTCAGATGGATGATCGGCAACCGGCCAGCGTATTTGTTGATATATTCTACGGCATCATAACCTGCGTGATGTACCCAGCATGTATCCATTTCAACTTGCAGCAAATCAGCTGGCACTTCTTCAAACAAACCGTCAAACGCTGTACGGTTACCATATCGATCAGTTAACTCAAAGTCATGATTATGGTACAAAAGAACCGCTCCACGCGCCTTGCACTTTTCTCCAATGATCTTCAGATTCGCAGCAACTTCTTCATAGTTACGTTGTTCTTCTGACAGATACGGCACAATCAGATTATGATTTCCAATCTCTAGGTTGTACGCAATCTCTGCCTCTGTATCATTTAACAACGCGTCATAGGGACGGTGTGCGCCCAGCGCAACTAATCCTAGTTCATCAAGCAGTTGTTTGACTTCTGCTGCGCTACGGCCGAAGTAATGGAAAAACTCCACGCCTTTATAACCAAGGGCTGCCACTTTACGCAGTGTCCCTTCAAAATCCTGTTCCAGTTCTTCTCTGAGCGTATACAATTGCAGGCCTATCTTCAGCATTTTCGAATCACTCCAATTGGATTTAAAGTTAGCTTTCTGTAGTGATAATCACTTGAACAATAATGCTGTAACAGAATTGACTAATCTGATTCTCATCAGTTTCCTTAAACTGTCATTCTTGTAAGCACAGCTAATACCGACTGTTTCTAGCGTTGATGGTCGATTTCTTTCTTTATTGCTTAGCTACATAGTAATATGAAAGCGTATATATTAAAATGAAGAATATGATTAAAACATGAACAATCTGCTTATCATTTCAATACACCTAGGAGGACCTATGACTCATTCTGCTACCTGTCACGTATTATCAGCCGGATTTTCTTTTCATCGCAAGCCTTTTCATATGTCTCAAAGTCAAGGGAACCAGAACTTTCTTATACGTCTGCAAACGGAAGGAAGAAGCCGTGCATTGATCGATGGTGTGATGTCACCTGTGGAAAGCGGGGATATTATGTTATTCGCTCCAAATGATCCTTACTATTTGATCATAGATAAAGAAGAGTACCCTGTAGGCAAGCCACGAATTGAAAGCGGAGATTATCATATTTTTTGTGGGGGAACATGGATTGATGAATGGTGGCAACGTTCACAAAGACCCACTCGCCTAAGTGTGCCGCTTAGTGAGAATTTTCTTGGCTTGTTTCGCCAGTTAATTCTGGAGCACCGTCGACTTTCCGACTTCTCTCCAGAAATATCTGCCTGCTATCTGCAAATTCTATGTATGGAAATCGACCGGCTAATTACAGACCAGCCAGCAATTACTCCAAAAGGTTATTTGGCATACCGAATGAAGCAATATGTTGAGGAGCACGCAACCGTACCCTTTCTATTGGAGGATGTAGCAGGTTTTGTGGGTATATCCGTCTCGCGAGCCGTTCATTTATTTAAAGAAGCCTTTGGGACCAGTATTATTAAATATGTAAACGATGTCCGACTGGAAATGGCCAGAGAACGGATAACCTTCAGTCCCATGCCGCTGGAGCAAGTAGCAGAAACTTGTGGTTTTGCGAACTATACCTATTTTCACCGCGTCTTCCGAAGCCGTTTTGGTATGTCACCAAGAGAATATCGTGTGCACAGCAGAGAACAGGTGTAAATGAAGAAACATGAGAATGAAATTATTCTTTTACAGCCGAAATGATCAGGAACATCGGTCTACGCTCCTCATCCTTCATCCATGGATCATTACTCATTTCTTCAGAAGGCTTTGGTTCTTTAACCGCTTTAATAGTAAAGCCAGCTTCAATCAGGTCATTGAAGTAAGTGGAAATCGTGCGATGGTATTTAATCACATTTTCTGTTAAGAATTTAGTTTCACGAAGTCCTTCTGATTGATAATGATCTACGGGCCAATGCAGACGTTTTCCTTGCTCATCGGAATACCAGTCTTGCTCTTCCCGTGAGGTAAAGATTGGATGCTCCACTGAAAAAATAAAACTTCCGCCAGGCTTAAGAAACGCATGCACCTTTCGGCAGATGGCTGCAAAAGATTCAATATAGTGGAAAGCCAATGAACTGAGGACCACATCAAATTGCTCGCTCGTAAAATCAATGTCCTCAATCGGCAGCTGGATATAAGTTATAGCAGGATCGTTCGTTTTATCACGCGCCTGTTGCAGCATTTTTTCAGAGATATCCACACCTATAACTGAACTCGCCTGCTGCTCACGGGCATATAGGCAATGCCAACCGAAGCCGCAGCCTAGATCAAGCACACTTTTATTATGTAAGTCTGGAAGAAGCGCCTTTAATACATGCCATTCTCCTGCTGCTGCAAGCCCTCCGATAGATCGAGGCATTTGTTGGTAAGCTGAGAAGAAATTCGAATCGTCATATTTATTTTGTTTCATCTGGGATACATCTCCTATATATTATTTCTTCAATTACTATACGCTGAGCGACGTCCTCTTATCAAATAGCCAATAAAAAAGGAGCATCATCTTGGAAGATCTGCCCCTTATATCTATTCTTATTCAATTGTTCCTGCTTGCTTGGTGTTAACCGTACATGCTGTGAAATGGCTCCATAATCACTATTCGATCTACGACTTTGTGCTGCGCACCAGGCTCCGGAGCGCTCTGCCTTACGCAAGGCTTTTTGTGTCTTGGTTCGTGCCATGTGACACCACTCTCCTATTCATGGGTGAATGATTATTGATCTTACATCTATAAGACAACTTCATTTTAACATATTCCAGACTATGAGCGAAGCAAGAATTCCGTTACACTTAGAGCAAAGCTAGTATTCTATCTTATCTAAATAGATGCGGAGGTTTAAAGGATGAATTACCAGGTTTTGTATGAAGGTGCTTTTGCTATGTTAAAGGTCCAACTAAATCCCGGTGAAAGCGTAAAGGCTGAAATGGGCGCAATGGTCGCGATGTCACCTAACGTAGAATTAAAAGGAACCGTGGATGGTGGTTTAATGCGCGGTCTCGGGCGAATGCTGAGCGGTGAGAAATTCTTCTTTCAAGAACTTAGAGCGACCCGTGGTCAAAGTGAGGTATTGCTGTCACCTGGCTCACTCGGCGATATTCAGGCGATAGAATTAGACGGATCGTATAAACTGTTAGTTCAAAAAGACGGATTTCTCGCCGGAACTGAAGGCATTCAAGTAAATACCAAAATGCAGAATTTAACCAGAGGGCTCTTCTCCGGTGAGGGCTTCTTCATTGTAGAAATCAGTGGCAGAGGAACGGTGTTCCTGTCTTCCTTCGGTGCTATCCATGCGATTAATTTAGGACCTGGTGAAGAAATGATTATCGATAACGGACACCTCGTAGCATGGCCAGATTATATGGACTATAAGGTAGAAAAGGCAGCCTCTGGCTGGCTAAACAGCATAACCAGTGGTGAAGCACTTGTCTGCCGCTTCCGTGGAGAAGGTGTAATTCTCGTTCAGAGCCGTAACCCTGGCAGTTTCGGAACGTGGATCAAATCCTTTGTACCTACTCGAAGCTAGACTTCCAAAAACGCAGTAATCAAAAAAGACACAGGCTTGGAGAAAGCCTGTGTCTTTAGGTTAGAAAGCGATCTTACGAGACTGCTTTATCTGCTTCTGCTTTTGCTTTTTTGCAGCCTGTACGTTTACATGTTCCATAAGTACCCTTGAAATCAAGGCGGTGATCCGTGACGTTAAAGCCATATTCACGTTCCACTCTTCTCTCCAGCTCCACAAGCCAGTCGTCCTTAATTTCCTCCAACCGACCGCATACGCTGCATATCAAATGATGATGCATATGCGAATGATCGTTCCCGCGCAAATCGTAACGGGCAACTCCGTCTCCGAAGTTCATCTTCTCTACAATGTGTAGCTCACATAAAAGCTCAAGTGTACGGTATACCGTTGCCAGGCCCAGATGTGGATAGCTGTTCTTAACAAGCATATATACTTCTTCTACGCTTAGATGATCCTTCTCATTGTCGAGCAGAACGTTCACTATAGCTTCACGCTGAGGCGTTAATTTATATTTTTGCGCCGCAAACAATTGACTGATATTTGATATTTGATCCATTTGGTCTCCTACCTTCCCGGAACGATTTAACATCCGTACCCTCTGAGACGCTCCTATTTATGCAGTTTGGACAATACATAAATAGTAATCGTTACGATATAATCATAACAAAATTAACCACGAATGAAAAGAGCCTGACATCATTATATCATTTCATGCCACTTATCCAAAGTACTACACCCCAATCTGGCCCATATTTCTATTAAAATCTACTTTTTCGTGAAATAATACAGATTAGACCGCAACCTTTCCATAATTTACAACGTTAAAGGAGTGACAAAGGCTAAGGAGCCTATCCATACAACGAGGTGAAAAGACATGAACATGAAAAAAAGCACACTAGCAGCGATCACAACCGTAGCCATTTTCTCCTTTTCTTTGGGTGGTCAGATGTTTGCAGCTGGGAACACCTTTAAGGATATTGATAACATAAACGGCAAAGAAAAAATCATTTCTTTAAAAAATCAAGGGTTAATTAAAGGTGTCAGCGAATCTCAATTTCTCCCTGGCTCTAAGGTAACTACAGCCCAAGGGATTCAGTTTATCTCCGGCGGTCTCCAGCTTAGCCTCGCGGCCATTGATTTTAACAAAGCTCCTGTTGCCAGCGGCTTGTTCACAAAAGTAAAAGACAAAGCCTGGTACGCTGAAGCCTTTATCAATGCTTATTACAATGAAGTTAAGCTTCCTAAAGACATTGATCCTAACCTCATTATGACCAAAGAGCAATTCACTAACTATCTAGTGCAAGCGATCGAAGGCGTTGGCAATCTGCCGATGATCAATATCGTTCCAGTAGATATCGCTGATGAAGCTTCTCTGACTCCTGCGTATCAAGGCAGTATTCAGCGCTCCCTGAAATACAAGATCAATAGCCTGGATGCTAACGGAAAGTTTAATCCAAAAAGCGAACTCACCCGCGCCGAAGCAGCGATTATGCTCTACAACGCTTTGGAATTTCTGAAAACTGGAGTATAAGCCAAATTTCAGATACTCTTCTCATTTGAATAATCTACACATGAAAAAGCAGCTCCGGATGATTCCCGAGCCGCTTTTTCGTGTATATTGTCTTTCTACTCTTCTTCACCATTCAGTCTGTTCAGAAATTGCAGAGCCCGGGGATTCTTCGGATGCTCCAGCACTTCTTGCGGAGTCCCTTGCTCTAAGATATGACCACCATCCATCAAAATGATCCGGTCCGCTACATCGGCGGCAAATTTCATCTCGTGGGTCACAATCACCATAGTCATACCTTCTGCCGCTAATTGTTTGATAACCTTAAGCACTTCCCCTACCAGCTCAGGATCGAGCGCCGAAGTGGGCTCATCAAACAATAACACTTCTGGATCTACTGCCATAGCCCGGGCGATGGCCACTCTCTGCTGCTGTCCACCTGACAGCTGATGTGGATAGTTATCAGCTTTATCTGCCAAACCCACCTTAGCCAGCAGCTGAAGCCCCCGCTTGCGCGCTTCTTCCTTGGATCGTTTCAGGACAGTTACCTGTCCCTCCATCACATTGCCAAGCGCAGTCATATGCGGAAATAAATTATACGATTGAAAGACCATCCCTGTTTTCTGACGAAGGGCCAATACGGAATTCTGAGGAATTTTCTTATGATCTGTAAAATTGATGGTGATATCACTGAGCGACAGGCTGCCTTGATCCGGGATTTCCAACAGATTAAAACAGCGCAGCAGTGTAGTCTTCCCGGAGCCAGATGGCCCAATAATGACAAGTACCTTTCCATGCTCCATTTTCAGATCAATACCCTTTAACACTTGGAGTGCGCCGAAGGATTTATGCAAATTAATGATTTCAATCACAAGTATCTCTCCTTTAGGTCGCAGAGTAACGATCGAGTCGTTTCTCCAAGTAATTTTGCAGCGCCGACAGCACAGAACAGAACACTAAATAAAACAATCCTGCTTCGGAGTATACCAGCAGAGGCTCATAAGTGGTAGAGGCTACCTGCTGTGCGGTTCTAAACATCTCCGTATAGGTGATGATCGCTGCAAGCGAAGTATCTTTAACCAAGCTAATAAAGGAATTGGATAACGGCGGTACAGAAACGCGCGCAGCTTGTGGCAGAATTACGCGGCGCAGAGCCTGCCCACGAGTCATCCCGACTGAGAAGGCAGCTTCCCATTGGCCTTTATGTATCGACAGGATAGCAGCGCGTACGATTTCCGATGAATAAGCCCCTACGCTAAGAGTAAATCCAATGGTGGCGGCAATGAAGGGGTCGAGTACAATACCAACAGCCGGCAAACCATAAAATATAATAAATAGCTGCACTAACAATGGGGTTCCTCGAATAACCCACACATAAAAACGGGCGATTAGCTTCGGAATTACCCACGGTGAAAGACGTGCCAGCGCGGTTAGGATCGCCAAAATCAATCCAAGCACAAAGGAAAGTAGCGCCAACGGAATGGTAAAAGCCACCCCGGCTTTTAGCAGGGGTAGCAGTGTGTCTAAGAAAATTTGTATTTTGCGGTCATCCATTATTCAGACATCCTTTTTAGCTTCCAGGCTTAATTAGCCTTGCTAGCCTTGTATTATTTTGAAACGTCAGCTCCAAAGTATTTCTCGGAAATTTTCAAGTACGTTCCATCACTCTTCATCTCTGTAATCGCATCACTGACCGCTTTCACCAGCTCATCATTGCCTTTCAGGAATACTGCGGCACTTTGTGATCCTTCAGGAATCTCATCAACCACTTTAATTTTTGCATCTGGTTTTTGTTTTTTTAGATCCAGATAAGACAAGCCATCATTCACAGTTGCATCAATACGTCCCGAAGTCAGCAGATCCATCGCTTGATTGAAACCGTCCGTAGCTACGATTTCAGCACCGTTCTCACGAGCGATGTCGGATAAGTTACTTGTCAGGGATTGTCCGGCTTTTTTACCCTTAAGATCGGCAAAGGTCTTAATATCCTCATTGTCTTCGCTCACGATCAATACTGCTTTGGATACGATATAGGGTTCAGAGAAATCATATTTCACTTTGCGATCTTCGTTAATGGAAACTTCATTAAAGATTACATCAAACCGTTTCGCATCCATTCCAGCGAAAATACCATCCCACTGAGTTTCAAAAAATTCAGCTTTAACACCTAAACGTTTTGCTACTTCTTCAGCAATTTCCACGTCAAAACCAGTCAATTTCCCCGCAGTGTCATGATAAGTAAAAGGCGCATAAGTCCCTTCTGTACCTATCCGCAATTTGCCGCTGGCTTTCACAGCCTCCAAACTGTTTTGCGCTGAAGATGCTGCTCCACCATTCGTTCCAGCTGTAGGTTCAGCAGCCGTATTGGTATTCGAATTATTGCCGCAAGCCGCTATAAGGACCACGGTTAACGCCAATATAATAGTTAAACTCCATTTTTTCATTATTAAATCCCCTCTCTCTACCCGGATTTTTTCCGGTAAATTGAATAGTACACTGCCATCACATGATCGTCAATACTTTTTTCCGATTATATACATCGGAATTATAATATTAACTAGATTCCTACCTATATCTTACCCAATCTTGGATTAATCCTTCACTTCTTTCTCTCTTTACTTCTCAGAAAGATATGGTATATTTATTAACAAATTAATATGGACCTGTTATTTCACTAGGGGAGTCGGCCGACTGAGACGGAGCTTCAAGCTCCGGACCCTTGGAACCTGATCTGGATCATACCAGCGGAGGGAAGTGGAGCAGAATTTTCATCAAGCATGTTAAGTGTTATTATGCAGAATGAACTTTTTGACCCATTCATTTCCTCTGGAAATGGATGGGTTTTTATTTGTTTAGGCGCTCCACAAAAATTTTAGGAGGTTTGATCATCACGACCATTTTATCTATTCAAGGCCTAACCTACTCTTTTCCGGAATCTGAGCAACCCCCTGTATTCGCAGATCTATCCATGGATATCAGGCAAGGGGAATTCGTCTCCGTAGTAGGTGCTAGCGGATGCGGGAAAAGTACATTTTTCAAAACGATTGCCGGTTTACTCGAACCTACTCACGGAAAAATAAAACTCTCTACGCACCCGTCAACCGCTAGTCGTTTAGGCCAGATCGCTTATATGCCTCAGCAGGATTTATTGCTGCCTTGGAGGACAGTGCTCGACAACTGCCTTTTGCCTTGGGAGATCAAGCCCAGATTCAATAAACAAGAAACGATCACTCAGATTCGGGAAATGTTGACCCGCTTCGGCTTAGCAGATGTAGAGAAGGCTTATCCCCATGAACTTTCGGGTGGAATGAAACAGCGAGTCGCATTTCTGCGCACCTTAGTGGCTGGAGGCGGAAGTGGTCTTATGCTGCTGGATGAGCCCTTTGGCGCTCTCGATGCCATGACCAAACGCGAGATACACCGTTGGCTGTTGGAGTTATGGGGTGAATTGAATCAGACGATTATGCTCATCACTCATGATCTGGAGGAAGCACTATTGCTCAGTGACCGGATTTATTTATTATCTGGCGGTGCGCACAGCGAATTACAGGAGATCGTTGTGGATTTACCAAGGCCAAGACATTATAAGATGAACTACGAACCCCGGTTTATAGCACTGCGTGCAGAGCTGGAGCGGAGATTACATGCGACCTATACCTTTTAAAAAACATCTAGACAACTATGGTCCCTTCCTTCTTCTGGTACTGCTCATTCTTGTAATCTGGGAGTCAGCTGTTCGCCTTCACATGATTCCAGCCTTTATTCTCCCTGCACCTTCCTCTATTGGAATCGCATTGATCGAGCACAGGCAATTATTATTTGGACAGCATTTATTGGCGACGTTACAGGAGATACTGGTGGGTTTTGTCCTTTCTGTTATTTGTGGTGTATTGCTGGGCACTGGAATGTTCCTGTATCGCCCCATAGAAAAGGCCATCTATCCCTTTCTTATCATTAGCCAGACGATCCCATTAATTGCGCTATCCCCCATTTTTATTATGTGGTTCGGATATTCGCTGTGGAGCAAAGTGGCTGTGGTGTTTTTGACGGCTTTTTTTCCAGTCGTAGTGAGTACATATGATGGACTTCGTACAAGTGGCCAGACTTACAAGGACTTATTATTAACATTTGGTGCAAACCGCTGGCAGCTGCTTGTCAAAACCCAAATTCCACTGGCGTTGCCTGCTTTTTTCTCTGGCTTAAAGCTGTCCATTGTATACTGCGTCATCGGAGCTACTATCGGGGAATGGCTCGGCGGCAGTAAAGGACTCGGTTACTTCAGCCGCAGAATGGCCGGAAATATGCAGAGCGATGAAATGTTCGCGGCTGTATTTCTGCTGTCCGCGCTTGGTGTGGTGCTTTTTCTGGCGATAGCTTTACTCGAACAATTATTTTTAAAGAAAAGAGGATCAAACCAATGAATCATTTAAAATCCCCACAACGAGGACTTATTTCTGTATTTCTAGTATGCACACTTTTGCTCTTAAGCAGCTGCGGGAAGGCAGACAAGATAAATAACAACTCCCAAACCGATCCCTCCAATACCGAAAATAAGCAGTCACACAAGCTGACGATTATGCTTGATTGGTATCCCAATGCCGTTCATTCCTTTCTATACGCTGCGCAACAGCAAGGTTTTTTCCAAGAGGAAGGTTTGGATGTCGAGATCAAAATGCCTGCAGACAGCAATGATTCCCTAAAGCTTGTTGCAGCGAATCAAATTGATCTAGCGCTCAGTTATCAGCCTCAGGTACTTATGGCACGCGGCGAGAAAATCCCTGTACGTTCGATTGCAGCAATCGTGCGGCATCCACTGAATCATCTGATGGTTCCTCAGGCTGGCAGTATTCATAGTCCAAAAGAGCTCGCGGGAAAACAAATCGGCTATTCCTCCATTCCGCTCTATGAAGCGATGATTCGGACAATGATCCAGAGTGATGGAGGCGATCCTTCATCCGCCAAGCTGATTGACGTAGGTTTTGACCTCATCCCTGCGATCTCTACTGGACAAGTAGACGCAATAATGGGCGGGTTCATCAACCATGAACAACTAATCCTTGAAAAAGAGGGACATCCGGTCACTTCGCTTAATCCAACGGATTACGGAGTGCCTGACTATTATGAGCTTGTGCTGGTGGCCAGCGAACAAGGATTGCAAAATTCTGAAGCCTACTTTAAAAAATTTCTAAATGCCATTACAAAAGGACAGGAATTTGTGGAGCAGAATCCTGAACAAGCCCTGGATTTACTGGTTGCACATGAAGATGCAACTTCACCGCTCGACAAGGAGATTGAGAAAAAAAGTCTTGAGATTCTGCTGCCGCTGATGAATGCTGGCGATCAATCTTTTGGATATCAAGACCCGACATCTTGGGAAAAGGTTCAGCAGTGGTTATCCACCAACAATCTTCTACCAGAGGATATTAAAGCACAGGAAGCTTTTATCAATCTGTAATGTTTAGTTAGTTGTTCATACAAGCTTGAGGAGGAATTATGATGAGTTATTTAGCCAAAGTACGGGAATCCAACCCGTTGATCCACAACATCACTAATATTGTGGTAGCCAATTTCTCAGCCAACGGTCTGTTGGCGCTTGGCGCCTCTCCCTTTATGGCGGATGCCCACGAAGAAGTGATCGACATCGCCGCTATGTCGTCTGCTGTAGTTCTAAATATCGGCACACTCAATGATTACGCCATTCAATCTATGTTGCTTGCTGGTAAATCCGCTAATAAACACAGGGTTCCCCTAGTGCTTGACCCGGTAGGTGCAGGCGCAACTTCTTATCGGACCGCTGTCACTCAAAAGCTAGTGAATGAGATGCAAATCACCGCACTGCGGGGGAATGTGGCTGAAGTCGCTAATGTCATTGGAGAGAGTTGGTCCATTAAAGGGGTGGATGCTGGCGAAGGTGAAGGCGATGTAGTCCTTTTGGCTGAAGCTGCTGCGAGGAAGTTAAGCTGTGTGGTCATCATAACTGGAAAAGACGATGTGATCACGAATGGAAAAAACACCTATATTGCTAGCAACGGTCACCCTATTCTCACGAAGGTTACAGGAACTGGCTGCTTGCTCAGCGCTGTTGTGGGGGCATTTCTCGCGGTAAGTGGCGGTGACTCGTTGGAGGCCGCAGTGGAAGCCCTCTCCTTCTATGGAGTAGCAGCTGAAATCGCCGCTGAACTAACAACTGGTCAAGGGCCGGGAAGCTTTCAGGTTGAGTTTCTAAATCAACTGACATGGGTCACACCAGAAGTCTTCCTAGAAAGATCCAGCATCAAACAGCTCAGTTAATGACCCTCAAAGGAGTGAATTCGATGATTATATCCAAAGCTCTAACCATTGCCGGCTCCGATAGCGGCGGTGGTGCTGGCATTCAGGCCGATCTAAAAACCTTTCAGGAGCTTTCTGTCTACGGCATGTCCGTCCTCACAGCTGTGACAGCGCAGAATACGCTTGGTGTCCAAGGGGTTTATCCAGTGACTCTGGACGCCATAATTCAGCAGCTTGATTCTATAGGACTTGACCTGCAACCAGATGCCGTAAAGACCGGGATGTTATTTAACAGTGACATCATCCGCATTGTGGCAGATAAAATTAAGTATTACGGCTGGTCTAATCTTGTAATTGATCCTGTGATGGTCGCTAAAGGAGGGTCCACACTGCTGCTGCAGGAGGCGGTTCAATCCTTAATCAGCCATCTGCTGCCCTTAGCATTGGTGACGACACCCAATATTCCCGAAGCCGAAATGATCACAAAGATGACGATCTCCACCATCGAAGAACGCAAAAAAGCAGCCAAAATCATTCATGGCATGGGCTCCAAATATGTAGTGCTAAAAGGGGGACATGATACCTCGACCACAGCCGTAACCGATCTTCTATATGATGGCGACGAATATACCTTATTGGAGAGTAGCCGGATTCAGACCAGACATACGCATGGTACAGGCTGCACCTATTCAGCAGCAGTCACCGCCGAGCTAGCCAAAGGCAAATCCGTAGCAGAGGCCATTCAAACTGCCAAAGCATTTATACAAGCGGCGATCGAGGACGAGCTGAGCATAGGGGCTGGGCATGGACCAACCAATCATTTTGCTTATCAGAACAGACTGCGAGGGATAAACAGTGCAACGAATGAACAGTGAACATCTGCGAGATCTATTAAAAGTCTATTTCATTATGGGCAGCGTAAATTGCCGTAAAGCTCCAGTTAAGGTGCTGCAGGAAGCGGTTGCTGGGGGCATAACCATGTTTCAATTCCGTGAAAAGGGTACCGGTTCCTTAAGCGATAAGGCTCGACTTAATCTTGGGAGACGACTTCAAAAGATTTGTCATGCCAATGGCGTGCCCTTTATCGTGAATGACGACATTGATTTAGCGATCGCGCTTGATGCGGACGGAATTCATGTAGGACAGGAGGATACACCTGCATTGGCAATCCGCCAGCTACTTGGAGAGAATAAAATCATTGGTGTATCCGCTCACTCTTTCGTTGAAGCTCAGCAAGCGATTGCCGATGGAGCCGACTATCTGGGCGTGGGTCCCATTTATCCTACGTCATCCAAGGAGGATGCCAAAGCTGTTCAAGGCACTGCGATTATTGAAGAACTAAGAAATAAAGGCATTACCATCCCTTTGGTTGGCATTGGGGGAATCACGCTGCAAAATGTTGCACCTGTATTAGCAGCCGGTGCGGATGGGATCTCTGTTATCTCAGCGATTACCGGAGCTGTAGACATTACCCCAACTGCCAGAGGCTTTGTTGACAAAGTTAGTTTAAGCGGGACATAAGCTCATTCAGCTCTTCACTGCTTAAATGCCGCCATTGTCCTAGCTCCAAGCCGTCTAATGTAATATTCATAATTCTTATGCGCTCCAGCTTTAGTACTCTATATCCTAACTCCTTGCTCATTCTGCGTATTTGCAGATTAAGACCTTGAGTTAGGATAATTCTAAACTGACATTCTGTGATCCGATAGACCTCACAAGGTTTCGTTGTGATTCCAAGAATGTTCACGCCGCTAGACATCGCTTGTAAGAATTCTGATGTAACCGGTTTGTCTACATTAACTACATATTCTTTTTCATGCCCATTCTCGGACCGCATCATTTTATTTACGATCTCTCCATCGTTGGTTAACAAAATGAGGCCTTCCGAGTTTTTATCTAATCTGCCGATCGCAAAGATCCTTGAAGGATACCCTACAAAATCAATAATGTTCCCAGCTACATGTGGGGCTGCTGTACAGGTAATGCCTATCGGCTTATTCAAAGCGAGATACACTGGCTCCCCTTTACTGCTTGTTATCGGCTCCCCATCGATCCATACGATATCCTCTGGCTCTATAAGAATGTTCGCATCACAGACGATACCATTCACAGCGATTCGACCTGCAGCAATTAATCGTTTGGTTTCCCTTCTGGAACAAAAGCCTGTTTCGCTTATATATTTATCGATTCTCACTGCTGATCCTACTTTCTCTCTATATACTTACATCTGGTCATAAAAAAACACCTGATTTTAACGATCAAAATCAGATGTTAACCTTCAGGAATAACCCAGTTTAAGGGAGCTATTTGGTGCTTCCGCTTTTTTTCACGTTACTGCCCTTGCTTCCACTTGCACCTTTAGCACCTGGCCCCGTCGTTGGGTCACCTTTAGCAGGTTTAACTGGTTTTGCTGTTTTGTTCCAGCGTGTCCAGCCTTTACTCCCCGTACCTCTGCCTGTGCCGCCACCTTTACTTTTTGCACCCATTATATCACTCCGTCAGTCATTCAGAATTCGTATAGTTTATACACTTTACCTATCTTACCACACTCTCAACCTTTCTGTTTAAGTAATAACAAATGCTTCATCTAACTAGCCACTGTTTAGAATTTAGCATCTTTATTCATTTCATGAATATCAAAGCTATCCTCATGTATTTCGATGGCGATGACGGTGTCCTTTTTTTCAAAAAATTGCACATGCCCTAACCGCTTGTCCTCCAGCTCTATCCATCCATCATCGCTTAATTTATTAAAATAGCTGTCAGGCCGATAAAGACCTTGTTCTCCCCCTATATTATCCAACTCGTACTTTGCTCCAATTTTTATATTAGGGTTATTTGAATTTGTTATCACTTCGATTTCTTTGGCATTCTTCGGAATTGGAATTTCAGCATTTATAGATGACACTCCATACTCTTGTTCCTCTTGAGCTGACGATGTACAACCGCTTGTAAACAGGATTAATGGTAACCAAATAAAAGCTAATAAATATTTATTCAAAGGTATCCTCTCCTTCCATAACTTATTTTACCAAATGTAAAATTAAAATAAAAACACCCCACCAAAGACTAAGCTTTGATGAGGTGTCTATTCACATCAGCTGTGCAGCTCATGCATGGACTTATTTCGGTTGAATATAACCTTCTGCTTTCAGAAGCTCAGCGATCAACACAGCACCGCCAGCCGCTCCGCGCAGGGTGTTATGAGATAGACCTACGAATTTGTAATCATAGAGGGCATCTTCGCGAAGTCTGCCTGTCGATACGCCCATTCCGTTCTCAATATCACGATCCAATTTGGTCTGTGGACGATTATCCTCTTCAAAATAGGTAATGAACTGTTTAGGTGCGCTAGGCAGTTCAAGCTCCTGAGGACGTCCTTTAAAGCTCTTCCAGAGATTCAGAATCTCTTCTTTGGACGGTTTCTTCTCAAAAGAAACAAATACAGCAGCCATATGTCCATCCGCTACAGGCACACGGATACACTGCGAAGTAATCGTTGGCGCTTCACTCTTTACGATACCCTCTTCTTCAACACTTCCCCAGATCCGCAAAGGCTCTTGCTCACTCTTCTCTTCTTCGCCACCGATGTAAGGAATCACGTTATCCAGCATTTCTGGCCAGTCCGCAAAAGTCTTTCCTGCACCAGAAATAGCTTGGTAGGTAGTGACCACCACTTTAGATGGATTGAAGTCTTTGAGCGCATGAAGTGCAGGCACATAACTTTGAATGGAGCAGTTAGGTTTAACTGCAATGAACCCTGTCTCTGTTCCCAGACGTTTTCTTTGCTGTGCAATAACCTCAAGATGCTCCGGATTAATCTCAGGAATGACCATAGGCACGTCAGGCGTCCAGCGATGCGCTGAGTTATTGGAGATTACTGGCGTTCCGGTGCGAGCATAAGCCTCTTCGAGCGCTTTAATCTCATCTTTTTTCATGTCTACAGCACAAAAGATCAAATCTACATCCGCAGCTACTTCCTCTACCTTAGAAGCGTCTTGGACCATAATATTCTTTACGTTCTCAGGCATTGGAGTAGATAACTTCCATCTGCCCTTGGCCGATTCTTCATACGTTTTTCCAGCAGATCTAGCACTGGCAGCAATCGCAGTTACTTCAAACCAAGGATGATTCTCTAGAAGGGCAATAAAACGTTGTCCTACCATACCTGTGCCGCCAACTATGCCGGCTCTTAGCTTTCTTGACATCAGAAAATACACTTCCTTTTGATTAACTGTCCTATTGTGAATAATAGGCCGATAATTAATGATATACGGCGCGGGAACATTTGGCGAGTGTTAACATCAAAATAACATTAAAAATTTTATTTTTAGGGGATTATATTGAATTTCACTAATGCTAATAAAAGAAATAGCTGCACTCAGTACAATTATAAGTATATTTTCTGCTTAGACAACTCTTTAACTGCATTCTCTACAACTATTTCCCCGAAAAATAATGGAAATGCCCTCTAAGCGAACTTTTAGATGTAAGAAATGCAACTAAATCGCATCTGCAGAGCATTTTATAGCATATAGTTGTAGGAAATACATCTATTTGCGATTGGTGAGTATAAACAGCGATTGGCGATTAGCAATCAGCGATTAGCTATTCACGTTTACAAGTTGCTTCAGCCAACTAATCGTTTCTTACCCACGCTCATTTAAACCAACCTTTTTCCTTAAATCGAGTGATTGCCTCGATGCGGTTACCTACATCCAGCTTATCTAGTATAACAGAGATGTAATTCCGGACTGTTCCCGTGGTAATGTACAATTGGCTGGCGATCTCTTTTGTATTTTTACCGTCGGCAATGAGTCCAAGTACTTCCTTCTCCCGCTGAGTCAGAGGATTCACTTCACCGCTGTAGGCTTCATCCATTAGCTCCGGTGCATACATGCGTCGGCCTGCCATCACATTACGTATCGAAAGTGCCAGTTCTTCGCTAGGACTGTCTTTCAGCAAATAAGCATGAACTCCCGCCTTGAGCGCACGTTCGAAATATCCCGCACGGGCAAAGGTGGTTAATATCATCGTTTTGCAGCCGCTATTCTTCAGCGCTTCCGCAGCGTCGAGACCACTCATCGCTGGCATTTCAATATCCATAATACAGATATCCGGCTTATGCTGCTGAACCATCGCTACAGCTTCTTCCCCGTTGCTTGCCCGGCCCACTACCTTCATATCCTCTTCTAAATCCAACAAAGATGCCAGCGCTCCAAGGAGCATCCGCTGATCCTCAGCGATTACAATCTTAATCATTATAAGGTTACCTCCTGTTCCGGATGCTTAAATGCATTAGGGACCTTAATCACGATCGTAGTTCCCCCATCTTGCACGATATCCATACAGCCATTCACAAATTCAAGACGTTCCCGCATGCCTTGCAGCCCATGTCCTTTAAAATAAAGATCATTGCCCGGGATGCCGGTTCCATCATCTTTCACTTTAATGATCAGATCTGTACGCGTAGGTTCGATGATAATTGAGCAGGACTGTGCATTACTATGCTTCACAACATTTGTGACAGCTTCCTTAATACACATGCTGAGCACATTCTCCGTAATCAATGAAGTGTTAGAAAGTTTAGGATTGCCTTGCAAAACATAATCGATCTCCGCAGCCGCAAGAAACTGCTGAATATGAACGAGCTCGTCTTCAAGGCGAATGCCACGCATTCGCGTAATCATCTCCCGGACCTCTTTCAGTGCACTTCTTGCCGTCTGACGTACATCATTGATCTCGGCTTTTGCTTGCGTCGGATTACTGTCGATAAGCTTTCCTGCCAAATCACTTTTCAGACCAATTAACGAAAGCTTCTGACCTAATGTATCGTGTAGATCACGTGAAATCCGCTGGCGTTCCTCGAGTTTAACCAATTCAGAGATTCGCTTATTAGCATCCTCCAATTGGTCTTGCAGCTTCCCTTGATTATTACGGTTATAGGTACTGATTGGCAGCAGGATCACTGCAATCATACTGACAAGCACAAAGGGAAGCTGGCTGATAAATACGGGATTACGCGACAGCAGCTCATAATTGATCGTAATAATCGTAGTCAGCAAATGAATGGAGTATAGGGTGAAAAACCCTACTCGATTCTGGATATTCCCAATAAAAAAGGCTAAAAAAAGCGCAAAATACATATATCCAAACAACAACGTCATCGTTATAGAGACAAGTATCTGCACGCTCGTCCAAAAATAAACTAACCAACCCTTGGAGACAAAAGAAAGCACATAACAAACAAAAAACACAGCGATCATCAAGATTCCCGAAACTACCTGGTAGGGAGAGGAGGACCGAAAGATGAAATAAAACGGTAGAATATAAAATACGACCCATACATAAGGGCTAAGACCTGTACTTTTATGAAAAATATGATGCCACTTCTGCATGTTCGCTCTCCTTTTTGCCATATGCCACTCACCCTATTCTAGCATAAATCCGGTAAAATCCGGTGAACCACAACGATAAAGAGAAAAAAGATTAGAGCGCGAATGAGTTCTCCGGCTCTAACCTTCCATTTTGCTGCTATTTGATTACAATGTGGACCATTATTCTCCCTGGAGTCTGGGCTTATGAACTTGCAGGACCTCGCCTGCTGTTTTAGGTTTATTTAATATGGACTTCATCTCTTTGAAGCTGATGAAACGTTTATTTTCCTCATCCCAAAGACGGAAGTGAAGAGCCTTCAAGCTGGTACCAATCGTAATCGTTGTTGCTTTTTGTAGCGGTGGAGTCGCGTTATGCGCTTTTTCCAAATTATAGTTTGGCACCTTTGGACTTAAATGATGCACATGGTGGAAGCCGATGTTGCCCGTAATCCATTGCAGCACCTTCGGCAGCTTATAATATGAGCTACCTTCAACCGCGGCCATCACATAACTCCATTCGGATTCATTCTCGAAATAAGAGTCTTCAAACTGATGTTGGACGTAGAACAACCATATGCCGAGAAACCCTGATACAAATGCTACAGGCAGCTGCACCATAAGAAATGCCTGCCAGCCAATAGCCCATATCAGCAAGCCATAAAGGGCTGCAATTGAAATATTCGTCAAATAGGTATTCATCCGCTCTTTGCGTCTAGCACCTTTAACATTAAAACGATACTGAATCATAAAAACAGCAATCGGTCCAAGACCAAACATCACGATGGGATTGCGGTAAATCCGGTAATATAGACGTTTCCAGAAGGAAGCTGCTGCGTATTCATCGACCGTCATAATCCAAATATCGCCGATCCCTCTTTTATCGAGATTACTGGAGCTGGCGTGGTGAATGGAATGACTATGTTTCCACTGCCGATAAGGAACCAGTGTCAGTACACCTGTGATCGTTCCGATAATATCATTCGCTTTACGATTCTTAAAAAACGATCCATGTGTGCAATCATGAAAAATAATAAAAGTTCGAATTACAAACCCTGCTGCAGGAATAGCTAACAGAAGGGTGAGCCAATAGGAAACGGATAAAGAGAAATAAGCTCCGCCCCATAACAGCACAAGTGGTCCTAAAGTATTGATGAGCTGTCTTATACTTGCGTTGCGGTCATTTTTCTCGTAAGGGGCTACACTCTTTTTAAGGCTGGAGAGCTGTGATGTCTGTTTTGTAGTCATCTATATCGTTTCCTCCTTGATGTGTCCGACTAAGGATCTTTTCATCTACTCTAAGTATAGGCGATGAAGTATCATCCTATAAGTCATAAACATCAAGTAGAGAGTATGACAAATGTCATACTCTCATTCTAATCAATTTCCGTCAGCATTGCAGCCAACATCCATCTTCCTTCACTTCATATTGACCTTTGATCTCACCAATTCCATTAAGGATTAACGAATCTTTATTAAAAGTTGGAGGTTCATCTAATACTAAGTGCAGTTTATTAATATTTCGAAGGTCAGCTTTATAGTAGCTAATCACTGGCTTTTCCAGAAAATACTCCGCATCATTGATTTGGATTCGTAAATTATTCTTATGAATACATTTCTCATCTCCACCAATAATACCCATAGGATTAAAACCCGTAGATTTTATATCTCCTTCAATATACAGGTGGTACCCTTCAAGGCTGATAAAATCAATGAATTCCTTCTCCCTGATTGTTTTGACCGATTGCATAATATCTTCCGTTTCTTTGCTGATGGATATCTCCTCGAAGGGAATGATGACTTGATCCACAAATTGCTTAAAAAACGCATATAAACTTAACTCCGACTTCATAAACTCTTCTTTCCAATCGGTGCGAAGCTCATCCAGCAGCAAACATATAAACAGTCCAGAACCATAGCAGCTTCTTCTAATATTTGCCGATGATTCAAGTTCATCTATTAAATACGAACTGAACTTCTGCAATACCTCCTCATTAGGAAGTGTGGATTTCTCGGCATAGGCATTTAATTCAACATACCAAGCGGGTCCTTCCAGCGTTTCAATAAGATATTCATTTAGCACGTACTCCCCAAGCAGTTGTTCTCTTTGTTGACGGATGGCAATAAATCTGTACATTGCGTGATTACGCTCTTCAATAGTAGCTGCCATTACACTAAGATATAAATGATGTCTTTCTTGAATCCGCAATTCCATATTTTCGAGGGATAAAGGGTAGGTAATCATCAATAATTCATCTGCATAACGTTCATCTCCCATCAGGAATTGATAACCGTGAAATAATTCGTGTACACAAATGGCGTACAAGTCTTCGAATTCTTCATGTAATTCCAGATTAACGATGGCTGTAGGGTGATCCTCATATAAAATGATTGTATCTCCTGAGAATTCATTACTCCAAGGAAGCAAATGTGGATGATATCCTACCGTTTTAAATTTGGGATGATTGTACAGATACACGTTATCCTTATTATAAAATGCAAAAGAAACAGCCTCGAATCCTTTCCAATATTTCTGCAGCTTATGGTTCGTTAAACACTTAACAATCATCTCCAAATGAAATTCCATCCCTTACCTCCTTGTTAATGGATCTGCTTAGTATGCTCTTCTCGGTATTCTGTTGGTGTTTGACCACTAGCCTTTTTAAAAACCTGTGTAAAATAACGCGGGTCCTGATAACCGACGAGAGGAGCTATCTGATACACTTTTACGTTGCTGCTCTGCAAAATATACTTCGCCCTCTCCATCCGGCAGTGTGTAACATACTCCAAAAAGGTATAGCCCGTTATTTGTTTATATAAAGTACAGAAATGACTGATACTGAGATCAGCCAGCTCCGCTACTTCCTCAATACTCAAATCTTTATGGTAATTACTCTCAATATAACGTTTCGCTTTCTCGATGGCGCTACGCGTATCCTCGCGATTCACAGGCTTGTTCCCTTGCTCCAATCGCACACCAAACTCTTCTTTCAGAGCAGAGATCACTTCATTTAAAGTGCCAAGATTGTGCATCTTGCTAAGCAATCCATGTAAAGACCAATCTGAATTTATATTCAAATACTCATAATTTCTGTACAAAACAACGATCATTTCAACAAGAAGACGTTCAGCCATATCCTTAGGAACAGCTTGTGACTCAATAAATAAAGCAAGCTCATCAAATAAAGACCACATCCGGTCTCTATTTAAGGTACGTATACTTTCAATCAGCGCGGTTTCCAGCTCTTTTGGGTATTTCACCTCT
Source organism: Paenibacillus sp. FSL F4-0097 (assembly GCF_038593125.1). NCBI lineage: Bacteria > Bacillati > Bacillota > Bacilli > Caryophanales > Paenibacillaceae > Paenibacillus > Paenibacillus sp. FSL F4-0097. The sequence continues at coordinate 2,921,220 of NZ_CP151965.1, read as the reverse complement.
TTACTGCTAGGGAACGATATCTCTTCATCAATAAAGACCCCGGCAAGACCCGAATAGAACCGTTGATATAAGGCCTTCGCAGCCAGAGGGTAAACCGTACTTAATTGATCAATGCCTTGTGTGGTGCGGCTGATGCCTACGGAACAAGACTGCTTAGAGTATCTCTTGATCCCCGCTATCAAATGTTCACCAAGTTCTCTTCTGCTGGCGCTTAAAGATCCAGGGAACAGTAGTATCCACTCTCCATTATGAAACGGGAAAACCGTCAGCACTCCATGTTCCAGTGACCATTCTTCCACAATATTGCGGATTGCAAACAGCCATAGCCGTTTTTCTTCTACACTCCATTGATTGCTCAGTGTGGAGTAATCATCTAACTGGACAACAGCCATGAAATATCCGCTCTCCAGTTCACTGTTCTCCAGCCATTTCAGATGCTCAAGCGGCCTTGCATTTCCCAAAGTGATTTCTGCAAACAGACGTTCACGTGCAAGCAGTGACAGCATCTGCACAGAATGAATCAGCTGATCATTTTGCTTCTGTTCATCCAGCTTGGTTCTCGCGCGGGTTAACATTTCAACCAGTTCATCATGATCGATCGGCTTCAATAAATAATCAAATGCGCCTTGACGTAATGCTTCTCTTGCATATTCGAACTCTCCGTACCCGCTTATAAAAATAAACACCAGCTTCGGGTTTTTAGACAATACTTCCTTCATCAAAGTAATCCCGTCAATTACGGGCATGCGAATATCACTAATTACGATTTGTGGCGAAGTGTCTTCTATTAAACGAAGAGCTAATTCTCCATTTCGAGCCTCTCCTACAATCTCCATCTGAAGATCATTCCATGGAATGGCTGCTTTTAAGCTACGAAGAATAATCGGCTCATCATCCACGATTATTACTTTATATTTCTCTTGTAACTCATCCATTCCCTGCACCTCCAGGATCATTGTACACTTGAGCTTTGGATCAAATTCCAATATTGAATGGAGGATGCCTGCACCTGCTTTAACGCTTGCTCAGCAGACATTTCTCCGTTAATCATCTGTTCTATAACACTCAGGAACGTTTTTTTCACTTCTGGTGACAATACATTATCATAAGGGACAAAGCTCTTGCGGTTAACTTCCATCATATTCATGACTTGCGCGAATACGGGTCCTGTCTTCTCAGGATCAAAGGCGATGCGCATGGACGGAATTCTCAACCCTTCATATACAATCCGTGTCTGAACCTCCTGGGTGTAAAAAGCTTTCATGAGATCGAGCGCAGCCTCCCGCTTCGCTCCGCTTAGTTCGGAGGAAAGGCCGATGCCAAATGTATAACCGCCGGCTATCGAAGGTTGTTCCCCCTTCTTCAATGTGGGAAACGGAATAACACCTACCTCATTTTGAAAATCCGTAGGAGCAGCTGCGCCGGCAAATAAATTGATATCCCAGTTTCCGTTTAGATACATCGCAGCCTTGCCGCTCGTAAATAGTCCCACCGCATTTTCTGTGGATAACACATTCGATTTCGTGCTGAAGGCACCTTCTTTAATCCATTGCTCCAAGTGCTGAAAAGCCTTTAAATAGGCCTCATTCTGAAAGCTGGCTTGATCTTCACCAGTGATCAGCTTCTCGATCAACTCGGCGCCGGCATAACGATCCATTAAATAATGTGCAAAAATTCCTGCGGGCCAACGATCCTCGTTGCCAAGTGCAAATGGAATATACCCTGCCGACTTCAGCTTTAGTATGGCAGCATCAAGCTCTTGCAGCGTTTCTGGCGGCTTCAAACCCAGCTTTTCGAATATGGTTTTATTAAAATATAAGGGTTCAGCATTCCCTTCAATAGGCAAGCCATAAATATGGTTGTCAAAGGTCCAGAGATCCAGATCCTTGAATTGATTGGTCAGCGCATTCTCCCTGACGAAATCAGTCAGATCAATCAGGCGCTTAGAGCGCACATATGGCTCAATTTCCGCTCCACCGAACAAAACAAACATATCTGGCGGGGTGCCAGTAACCATCTCGTTCTTCAGCTTTTGATCACGGTGCAACGTCTGATCTAAACCTTCAAAGTTAACTTTCACATTTGGATGTTCTGACTGATATTTGTCCACGATATCTTCATAAATAGTCAACAATGGCCGATCATGCTCTTTAATCCAGAAATGACGGAAAGTTAATGTGATTTTTTCTGGTGAATCATCTTCAATGGGTTCTTGCTTTCCTAAAGTTATAAATAAAACAGCACCCGAAATCAGCACTAGATATAACCACATCCAGCCCCATTTCAATAACCATTTTTTGATAACAATCTCCCCCTTCTTTCCGCACGGTCGATTACGGCAGTATTTTTGGTATTCGGATTCGGATGGTTGAACCAAAGCCGGGGGAAGAACACACTAGTATGCCGTATGGACTGCCGAATCGAATATTCAAGCGTTCATGCACATTTTTAAGCCCCACGCCGCTATCACTGTATTTCTTCTGAGCACTTCCCTCGTTATCCCAAAGACTCATCATCTTGGCAAGGTCAAAGCCGGGGCCGTTATCTTTTACGATAATGATCATATCCGTGCCCATTTCATAGGCCGTAATCTCAATGATCCCTGGGTCCTCCATCTGCTCAATCGCATGATACAGCGCATTCTCTACAATCGGCTGAACGATCAGCTTTTGTGTCATGAACGTCTTAAGACCATCCGAAAGATCTATGATATACGAGAATTTATCTTCAAAACGAAACTTCTGGATATCCAAATAATGACGGACATGTTCGAACTCCATATGCAGCGGAATCAGCTCCTGATTCTGACTGATGCTGATTCGCAGCAGCTTGCCGAGTGAGATGACCATTTTGCTAATATCTTTATTGCCTTGCAGCACTGCCATCGAATTAATCGATTCAAGTGAATTATAAATAAAATGAGGGTTAATCTGCGCCATTAGCGCTTGCATTTCTGCTTCCTTCTTACGTCCCTGCTCAGTCTCCACCTGCACAAGCAGCTCATTGATCTGCGTGCTCATCCGATTAAAGCCATCAATCAGCAAATCACTTTCATCATCAGCCCGATAGGGTGTAGTGATCGGCGTAAATATCCCCTGCTTCACCCGCTTCATCCCGTTAACCGCACTATTAATACTATGAACGAGCCTCCGTACGAAATAGCGGTCGAACAAAATGGCGGACAACAGCGAAACAGTACTTAAAATAATCGCAATATTTCGGATGGATACAGATTCTGACGAGATTAGATTCATAGGTGTAATGGCTACTAAATACCAGGCTGCATTATGAGAAGGTAGGAAGGTTATAAGTGATTTTTCCCCCTGATAGTTGTCGATGTAATAGTCATGTTCTTTAGCATAATCATTTTGTAAAAAGGGGAAATCTGTGCGTTGTCCAATATGTTCACCGGATTTATTAAAAACAATATTTCCTAGCTTGTTGACCAGCAAAATATCTCCCTTCTTGAGGGTTGCTGCTTCCCAGAAAATCTGATCCAATAAATCAGGTTTTACATTAACAACCAGATATCCGATATCTTCGAGAGAATATGAATCTTTGATTACTCTTGCTTGTACAAGTACCGGATTGCCGGAGATCTCCGAGCCATTTTCTCCCGGTCCTGACCACACGGGCCGCCCTTCGGCGCCTTCCATCGCGTCAAACCAGCTTTGTCTCTTCAAGTCCTCAAAGGACATCGATGCATTGTATTGATAAATTAAACGATCTTTACTATAAAAACTAAATGAAGTAATCATCGGATGATCAATAAGATAACTGCTAAGCTCCTGCTTTCGATCATAAGTGATTACAAAGTTCTTCTGCTTCAGTGATTGCTGAACAACCGGCTGCGTAATTTTTGAATTCGTGATCGAGGTGATTTCACTAAGCGCGAATTTAAGCTTTCGATCCGTTTCAAGCAGTGAAATCCAGTAGAAGTTGCTTGATTTTTTCTCCATTGCATTAGAAAAATTAACGTAAGTGACGATCCCCATCAGGATAACCGGAATAAAGACGAGAAGAATAATAGCGAACAAGATTTTACGGCGGAGTTTCATGATATTCCCCTTCCCCCTGCTGTCTCTGTCCTCTAGTATTCTTCACAAAACCGCCTATTCCCTGTAAAGATCAAAAAGTAAGATCAGCTCTTAATAGCTCCAGAAGTAAGTCCAGCAATCACCCAGCGGCTAAATAACAGGAATACAATCAGCAGTGGCAAGGTTGCCGTAAATGTTGCTGACATGATCATTCCGTAGTCTAGACCATCGCGATTGGAGAACAGCTGCTGGAGCGCAATTTGAATTGTGAAATGCTCTTGATTCTTCAGTACCACTAAAGGCCAGAAGAAGTCATTCCAAACGGTCATAAAGTTCAGGATACCTAGTGTTGCCATAGCTGGAGTAATGACCGGGATAGCGATGTTCCAGAAGATCCGGAAATGTCCGCCGCCATCGATCCGACCTGCTTCAATCAATTCCGTATGTACAGCTGTAGTGATATACTGCCGCATCCAGAAGATCCCGAAAGCATTAACCATCGCCGGAACAATAAGTGCCTTGAAGGAGTCTATCCAGTGGAGCTTGGCCATAATTACGTAAGTAGGTAATACACCAAGCTGCTGTGGCACAAATAATGTAGCAATTACAAAGTAGAACAGAAAATTTTTAAACGGAAATTCATATTTGGCAAAGGCATAACCTGCCAGTGTACAGAAAAACACGACTGATATTGTAACCATAGATGAGACAAATAAAGAGTTGCCCAAGGCTTGAAAGAAGTCTGTTTTGTCCAGTACCCGCTGGAAATTCTCAAAAAACTGGTCTCCAACCGTAAGCAAAGGTGGCACATGGAATACTGCGCCTCTGTCATTAGTGCCAACTACAAACATCCAATAAAAAGGAAAGATGGACACGAGCGCACCAACAATCAGCAGCAGATAAAATCCTAACTTGCCCATGATCCCTATATCATCCGGATCTTTTTTAAATACACGCAGCGTACTCACGCTTTACCCCCTCCCGTATCTCCACCCATGCGATTTGAGACCAGCATATTGAGGACAGAGAAAATAATCGTGACCAGGAACAGCAAGACTGCCGTAGCTGCTGCCGTACCAAAAAATCCGTTGCGGAATGCTTCGCTATACAAATAAGTAACCATAGTGATTCCTTCCTGACGTGTAGATCCAGTTCCCGCTTGGCCCAAAAATACATAAGGCTCAGTGAACAGCTGCAAGGCACCTATAGTAGAAAGCAAGGTAACAAATACAATGAATGGCTTCAATAGTGGTAACGTTATAAAGGTTAGCTGTTGTCTTCTGTTCGCACCATCAATACGAGCCGCTTCATATAGATCCGTAGGGATGCTTTGCAAGCCTGATAGAAAAATAATGGCATTATACCCCGTCCAGCGCCACATTACCATCGTAGAAATTGCGATTTTAACACCCCACCAACCAGAGTTGAAGGCCATACTATCTAATCCCAAGCCGTTTAGAATCCAGTTGATCATTCCGTTGTTGCCAAACAGTGTACTGAACACGAGCGTAACCGCAACGATAGACGTAATATTAGGCATAAAAAATAAAACCCGGAACGTCTTCTTAAAGCGAGTCATCGCTGAATTCAGCAAAACAGCAATCAATAGAGCTAGTAATATCTGTGGAACAGTACCCATAAGCCCCATAATTAAAGTGTTGCTAAAAGAAATCCAGAAAGTCGGATCACTTGTGACCAGATCATAGTTTTTCCACCCTACAAATTTCATAGGATTCAGGGCATCCCATTTAAAGAACGAGAGATAGATCGTGAAAAAGATCGGATATAGTCCAAATATCGAGAACAGAATAAAAAAGGGCGAAATAAATGTGTACGCAGTGATGCGGCTCCTTCTTTGTTCAGTTAAAAAGCGGCGCTTGCTCTCGGCATGCGGACTTGAAATAACAGGTTGTGCCATGTCACACCTCCAGGTAATCTAACGTGTAAATCCGAATTCACAGAGAATGTTTCACTCTATGAATCCGGACCTTCTAGAAATTAAATTTCATAAGCTTGAAATCTTAGCTGCGTTCAGCCAATGTTTTCGCTTGTTTTACTGCTTCGTTCCATTCTTTGGTCGGATCTGCTTTTTTCTCCAACACATTTTTCAAGGCGTTTTTGAAGAAAGTATCGGTTTGGTCATGAAGCGGACCGTAGTATACAGGTTTTACCCGGTTTGCTGCTTTACCGAATTCTACAGCGGTTTGTTGTCCACCGAAGAAATCATCTTTGAAATCTACGAATGCAGGATCTTCATACAGTGCAGGAATAGAAGGCATAAGTCCTTTGGTTTTGAAAGATTCCAGTTGGTTTTCCTTGTTATCCATCCATGCGATAAAGTCATAAGCTTCTTTCGAGTGTTTGCCTTCTTTTGGCAGCGTCAGGAACGAGCCACCCCAGTTACCAGCACCTTCAGGGAGCTGAGCAATTTTCCATTTCCCAGAGGAGTCTGGAGCATTACTCTTAACATTTCCTGCCATCCAAGCTGGTCCCATAACTACTGCAAATGAACCGTCGTTCATGCCTTGACCCCATTCAGGAGACCAGAGCATAACATTGCTGATCCAGCCTTCTTGAATACCTTTAACCGTGAAATCATAAGCTTTTTTGACTTGCGGATTGGTATCTCCAATAAAGCTGCCATCAGCTTTGCTGAAATAGATTTCATCAGCAGATTGGTCACGCAAAGCATTAAAGGTAAGATCCGTAAGGTCTACAAATGGTTTGCCTGTTTTTTCTTTGAAAGCTTTGGCAACAGCTGCGAACTTATCCCAAGTATCAATAGCAGCGCCGAATCCTTCGGAATCACTTGGCAGTCCAGCCTCTTCAGCCAAATCTGTGCGGTAATATACGACCGTTGGGCCGATATCTGTTGGAAGACCCAGCTGGAAGCTGCCATCTACGGAAGATGCTTGTTTCCATTTCCAATCCAGATAGTTGGCTTGAATATCTTTGGCACCCAGATCATTCAGGTTATAGAACTTGTCCTGAGCGTTGATGAAACGTTCCATGAAACCGATTTCAAGTTGGAAAATATCAGGTGCACCCGATCCTGCCGACAAAGCAGTGGTCAAATTATTATGGTGAGCGGTTTGGTCACCGGTATTTTGCACTTTGATCGTAATGTTTGGATGTTCCTTAGTGTACTCCTTCGCTAAATCCTCGTAGTTCACGTTGCCCAGCGTCCAGAAAGAAAGTTCGATTTTCTCAGCCGGTTCTGTTCCCTCATCTTTAGTGGGTTCACTAGTGCTTGCTGCGTTGTTACCTGTATTTTTGTTCGATGTGTTGTTGTTCTCGGCGTTGTTGCCTCCGCATGCTGCCAGTGAACCTACGAGCATGATAGCGACTAACGATAGCGCCAAGTGTTTTACTTTATTCATTCCCCTGTACCCCTTTCAAAGGTTTCTCTTACAAGAATTAGTGTACAGGGTTTAAATTCTTTTTTTGAGGAGGTAAACTTCCGATTTATGGTGGAAATAATTACGAAACGCGGAAAAGCTCAAACAAATATTTCGTACAGGCCTATACCTGCTAAGGAGGGAGTATAGAATTTTGTCCAATTATGTTCCTCACAGGATACATGTACTTCATCTTAAATTGGATTTCTTGTGCTTCCGCAGGTATACTATTTTTATTTCTTACTTCATTACATGATCAAAGGAGTTATTCCCCATGCCAATTAATCGCCCGCTGCTAACCGACAGCGATTTCCAAGAAGCCGTTGACCGCAAATTACCTGTTCGTGTATTTCAGGACGATCATTTAGTAAATTCAGGAGCTACCGTTGTCCGCTTCACTGATTTTGATGTTGTTATTCAATCTAGAGTTAGTGATCTGACTTACTACTCTCGCAAGAGCTGCGAATTTTTTGAGGTCAGACCCTAAAGAAAGCCGGAATGCAATGATCTCTAAGATCATCGCATTCCGGCTTTCTTTAACAAACATAGGTTATAGCTTTCATACTTAATTTTTGTTGTAGGTGCTGTACACTTTCATTTTCTCATTCAGAACTTCCTGGAAACTCATTCTCTTCTTGTCTGCTTTCCCTTGCTTGGGATTGACCACGGGTTGAGGTCTAAAAAACTGATGATTGTAAGCCATAAGATTATGTACGATCACATTCATTGGATTTCAACCTCCTTCCGTGATGTTCCTGAATTTTGCATTTCTGCTTAATTACTTACGGCTTATTTACCCAGCTTCGCCAAAATTTAAACAGTTTTATCAGATTCATATTAAAAAATGAAAAAGTGCACTCTTTACAATATGCTAAATACATCTTTGTAAATCACGTATGTCTTTCCACGAAATAAGTTTAATCTCCTCATTGATAATCAATTGCTTAATTTCAATATCATTTAGAAGACGATATTCCAATTCTCTTTCTGTATAACATTTCGTCATTGCTATTAATTGATCTGTTATTTTAGATGGATGTATAGTTAACTGTGTTATTCCAGGTTTTAAATTCTTTAACAATTCAGTTAATCTCATTTTCATTTTGCTATATTCCGCAGCAGGGTAAAAACAGTAAGGAAGAGAAATTATATCATCGATTAAGAAAATCCCCCTTTCTTTTGCTGAAAAAATTCTTTTTTGAAACAATCTCAACTGATCATTATTAAAAAAGGGTTGTTCTAATATCCTAATAGGTAAATTAAAGGGTAAGCGGTACTTTTCACACAAATCAAATATTATTTCTAAAAAATCTCGCCCAGTGTATAACCCCATAATACTCCCCCCATGACTATCCAGATGAGTTGGATCAATGTCTTGTACGATTGCACTTTGGATTTGCGATTCTAACTCTATTCTAATCTCGTCATCAGCAGCGTTTCTTTCCAGAAGAGTGGCATCTTGATGAAAATACCCTTCATCAGTAATTAAGCTACTCAAGATTTTTTCTTTGAATACTGGTTGATACGGATATTTCTCGCCGCTCGTTAGCGTTAGATGAATTCCAATATTCTTTATTCCTTTCCAATTAATTATCTTCATAGCGTCACTTGATTCTGTGCAAGGCATCATAATAGATGTAGATGTTATAGCTTTTCCTTCAAATAAGTTAACAATAGCTTCATTAGTTCCTTTAGTTATTCCGAAATCGTCGGCATTAATTATTAACAGACGGTCGTCAGCCGCAAAGCCTAATTTTCGAATCATAAACCTTCCCCCTATTACTGAATGATTTAACAAAAAGAAAATAAAAAATAAGGACGTAGACACCGTGAAGTGTTTGCGTCCTTATTGTGAATAGTGTGTTAAACCAATTATTCGCACCTTAGAGCAGTGGAAACCTTGAATCTAGCGCTGAGACGGGACCTTGCTTTCCCCTTCGTTTCATTACTATGATCAATCCGACCGCGCATCAGTTCAAGCAAATATTCGGGATCTGAGTTCGTATGCAGCATTTGGAGTGCAGTTTTTGGTGCAAAACCTTCAGCCACACTATGTGAAATCAAGGCTTGCAGTGGATTAAAATAACCTCGAACATTCAGCAGCCCTATAGGCTTCTGATGAATACCAATCTGCATCCAGCACAGAATTTCAAACAGCTCATCAAAGGTTCCAAGACCTCCCGGCAAAGCAATAAAAGCATCCGCCATACCGCTCATTACCGCCTTACGTTCATGCATACTGGAGACCTCAATCAAATTCGTCAATCCGGAGTGTCTGATTTCATCTTGAAAAAGATCCACTGGCATAATTCCTACAGCTTCGCCGCCATTCGCAAGTACCCCGTCCGCAACCTGTCCCATAAGGCCATTCCGCGAACCTCCATAGACCAACCTACAGCCTTGTGCCGCTATATGATAACCTAATTCCCTAGCCATTTCCGTATATTCAGAGTTAAGACCTGGATTCGATCCGGCAAACACACATATTGTAAAAGCCATTCCTATCACTCCAGACTGGTTATTATGGTGCAATTGAGATTAATTCACTTATTGTACCTCAGAATATTAATATAAGTGTTAAATGAAAATCATCTTTTTGTCTGTAATGTTAATTGGTACAGCGTACTATTCCAATCCGCAGAAAGACCTAGAGCTTTAGCCAAAGCTGCTGCTGGAACTAGCGAAGTATAGCTTACTTTAATGGATTCTGCTGACGGTAATGAAATTTTCTTTCCAGCTTTCGTCAACGTCAGTTCCCCCTCCAAAGAGAGGGTATATCCCAGACTTTCTGTTACATCCCTAATCGGTACTTTTACACTACCATCCTTAAAAATAGCGGACTGTACGGAGTCAATTTTTTGACCATCTACAATTACAGTAACAGGCTTTAAAATAGGAGATATAGCAAAAGGACGTGAATCAACAGCACTAATTCCGAGTTGACCAAACATATTCGTTCCCCAAGCCACAGCTGTACCATCCTTCAGGACTGCATACTTACTATTCTCACCCTTGGCAAAAGAAACAGGATCACTTAGTCCTTTTATTAACTTAGGCTGCGTAAAAACCAAACGGTTGTCGGTTGTAGGTTGGGTACTCCAAGTCCACACGGTGCCATCTTTTTTAACAGCTACAAAGTTGCCTAAATCCAGCGTAAGTTTCGAGATCGATTTTACGGCTGTAATCTTTTGCAGACCTTGTAGTGAGGTACCAGCTTTCCATACCCAGTATTCTCCTTTTTTATTGGCAACAAGGTTGAAGCCGTTTTTCGTCTGGACAGATACAATATCCGTAAGACCTGGCATCTTGCTCATCGTGACTTCGTTATAATTATTGCTGTCAATTGTTCCCCAGACGCTCCCGCTCTCGGTTAAAGCCAGTATACTGCGATCGCTCATGGAAACAGACTTCACATGGTATAAATCCTTAACTGGGGTCGGTTTCTTCATCACGTTCGTGTTCTCTGTTTGCGGGATAGCACTCCAAATCCACAGGGTACCGTTAGTTCGAATGGCGGCATGATAAATACTGCTTCCGATCCACTTCACTTCGCTTAAACCCTGTACCTTAGTGGCAGCAGGCAGCTCTGTATAGCCCACATCTGAAGCTTCTGGAGGATTCCACTGGAGAAGGCTTCCATCGTTTCTCAAAGCTAATGCACTATGCAATCCTGACGTTATACTAACCACATCTGTCATTCCAGAGATCCCTTGAGGAAGCAGAACCTTGTGTTGTTTAGCACTTGCCCCATTGCCAGCTTCTGCAACACTCTTATCCCGATAATCTCCCCAAGCCTTAACCGTGCCGTCTTCGTTCAGCGCTACATAGTACGCTTCGCCGATCGCCAGCTGTTTCGTGTGTTCAAGCCCAGCTATTTTATGGGGAGTAATCGTCCAACCCTCAGGCCCGGCGGCACCATTAGCAAATTGACCAAAAACATTACTCCCCCATGACCAAACAGTTCCATCAGTTCTCACTGCGAAGGAGCTTCCACCCCAGAAACCTGGCGAAGCAACAATCTCCTTAATCCCACTCAACTTCGCAGGTGATGGAGCTGCACTTATAACTTGAGGGACAGACAATGCAGTCACCAGAGTTGAACAAACCAACAAACTAAGCAGCCTTAGCTTCCTTGCAAATAAGTGCATCTTGATTTTCCCTTCTTATGATATTATTGTAATTATTATTTCTATTACACTAAGACGCTATAAAGCTGACAAAAGTTGTACTTTATCTTAAATCCCGGGATTCAGATTGGTTTGAATTATGATATAATTACGCTGCCTTAGATCTGCTCTTATTCAACCGCAATACCGGAACCAAATGATCATGGAGGGAAATCATGCTTAAATTTATAGGTATTATGATGCTTTTCAGATTAGTGGGCAACCCTTTTCTGGCTTTATTCATCCTGCTTGTTATCTTGTATTTCTTAGATCGGCGATACGTGGGGATCTTCCCTAGTATTACAAAGCCCTTCAAACGAGTACGGCAAATCTCCAAGCTGCGCACAACGGTATCTTTGAATCCAAATGATGTTTCTGCTAAATTTGATTTAGCCCGGAATCTGTCAGAACGTAAAAAGTATAAGGAAGCCAAAGATATTCTGCTACAGATCGAAGACCGTTACGAACAGTCTGCCGAATATTGGGTAGAGCTGGGTCATGTGAATCTTAAGCTGGGCGCTTTTGAAGAAGGCGAAGATCAGATGCTTCGTGGTCTAGAAATCAACCGAAAGGCCCAATATGGTCAGCCATATCTTCGGTTAGCGGAAACCTTTCGCCATACAGATCACGATAAAGCGTTGCATTACGTTACTCAATTTCAAGAGATTCAGTCTTCCTCTAGTGAAGCCTATTATTTAGCCGGCTCCATGTACAAAGCATTGGGCAGAACCGAGGATGCTAAACGTGCTTTCGACGAATCCACCGCCATCTACCGTTCGCTACCCAAATATAAAAAACGGCAAGAACGCGGCTGGGCGTTACGTAGCTTTTTTGCCAAGATGAAATAACCTTTGCACTTATATTTCAACCAAAAAACCTCTAGCCGCCTATTTATTTAGGCGAACACTAGAGGTTTTTTGCTGTGTAGAGTGATTACATGTTTACATCTTGTTTAGTGGGTTCTCCACTTTGTTTGACCGCAAATGGCCACCAGTTCCCACGGCCGAAGATCCGTACCATAACAGGGACAAAAAATGGCAAGAAGATTAGCGCATACAAGGCCAACCCTACGAGCACCACTGTTGCAATCTGCATCATCGACAATACGCCTGAAGGATACATCGATGCGAAGGTGCCGCCCAAAATAACTACCGCTGAAAGAATGACTGTTCCCATATTGCGCATGGCATGCAGGATCGCTTCTCGAACATCCCATGTTTTATATTCGTTAAAGCGGGCCATTAAGAAAATACTATAATCTACACCAAGCGCAATCAGCATAACAAAGCTGAAGAATGGCGTTGTCCAGGTAATCCCTTCAAAGTGCAGAAGGTGAACGAATATAGCCTCTGTAACACCCAATGCCGAAAAATAAGTAATCAAAAGAGAAATAATAAGGTAAATCGGCATTACGATTGAACGAAGCAGCAACACCAAGATGATGAAGATCCCACCCAGCATTAAGATTACTGTACGTGTGTAGTCTTCGTTGGAAATATTACGCAAATCGTTCTGACTGCTTGTAACCCCGCTGATTGCAGACTCCGCATTTTCCAGCTTCGTTCCTTTCACTGCACGATCTACTGCTGCTTGAATATCATCAACACTGTCGATAGCTTCTGAACTATATGGATTCTCAGTGAATACCACATCCAGCGTCATCACCTTACGGTCATCAGACAAGTAGGTATCGAATACCTGCTCTATACCTTCAGCTTCAAGAGCCTCAGCCGGTACAAAGAATCCACTCAGCTCATCATCCTTAGCCGCTTGAATCTGATTCAAATAATCTTGTGCGGAAACCAGCCCACTGGTAATTTGTTTCAAGCCGTTTGCACTGTCGCTTAATCCAGTAGTTAAGGCTCCTATCTGCCCTGTTAATTGACCAAAACCATCCGCAAGCTGCTGCTGTCCACCTTGCAATTGATCTAGGCCACTAGTAATGGATGGAATTTTATCTACGATCTGTCCTTGGCCTGTTGCGGCCTGCTCCAGCCCAGATTGCAGCTGACCGATGCCCGCAACGAGCTTAGCTAAACCTTGTGCGAGTGCGCTTTGCCCTGCCGAAGCTTTGGCATAACCAGCATTCGCCTCGTTTAAGCCTGCTGCTGCTCCTTTAAGCTGCTCTGAGATCTGTCCGAGACCCGCCGCCAGCTGCGCTGCCCCAGTACCACTCTGCGTTACGGTGCCTTTAATCGTCAGGTAATTAACATCCTGCAGAATTTCCGGATAACTGCTCTCAAGACCCGTAAAAGAACCATCCAGTCCCTTCAATGCTTCTGCCACACCTTGCAGCTGCTGCGGAAGCTGCCCAAGCCCTTGATCCAACGCAGTTAAACCGCTGCCGATTTTTTTATAGCCCTCCAGCAGCTTCGTATTGGCATCCGCAAGCTGCTTAGCACTAGCAGCTGCCTGTTGAAGTCCTGCTTTGATCTCTCCTGCACCTGCTGAGCCGGTTTTTATTCCGTTCTCAATACGTGCCAGCCCATCACCTAACGCGACGATACCATCTTTCAGCTCTGCTGTGCCTTCCGTCAGCTTAGCGCTGCCTTGAGCAGCCTCTGTAAGCTTAGGTGCATTTTCACTCAGCTGTTTACTTGCTTCAGACAATCCCGTTTGAATCTTGGTCAGTCCCTCACTGGTCTGATCCAGACCTTCAGATAAAGTCCCCACCTGATTCGGGATTAAAAAATCACTGATCAGCTCTCCCGTTGGACGAGACATGCTGCGCACCGATTTTACGCTGTCCACTTTTTCCAGCTCGCGGCTGATTTTTTCTGCAAGTCCAAGATATTCTGAAGTATCCATCCGGTCATCATTTTTGATTACGATCTTGCCAGGCATGGATTCACCCGGCCCGAAACTATCCGAAATGATGTTAAATCCTTTTACCGAGGCATATTCTGAGCCAATTTCCTCCAAGCTGTTGAAGGACAGCTTTCCGCTATAGGTAACAAGGAACGGAGCTACGATTACTGCAACAATTAGCAGCGCGGCCCATGGTCCTTTTAAGGAAAAAGAACCTGCTGCTCCCCAAATACGGCTCTCACTGTGCTCCAGCTTGCCGCGTGAAGGCCAGAAGAGCTTTTTGCCAAGTACCGCCATAAAGAATGGAACAATGGTTACAAGCGCCAGCAGCATAACCGCAATCCCCACGGCAACGGCTACCGCCGAGCGATACAGAATGAATTTGGATAATCCAATCGCTACAAAACCTACGAATACCGCAAGTCCGGAATAGAACACCGTCCCACCAGCCTTACGATAGGTTGCAATAATAGCACTTTTGGTATCTTCTGCTGTCATCATTTCTTCTTTAAAACGACTGATCAACAGGATACAATAATCCGTACCAATCCCGAACATGACCGCAACCATAAAGATTTGAGTAAACGTAGATAATGGAAAATCATAACGGTCTACTAAAAAAGCCACAACAGACTGAGAAACAATATAGCTGAGTCCTACGGTCAGTAGCGGAACAAACGGTGCCACGAACGAACGGAACACCACGAACAGGATAAGTAAAATAAATACTACCGTAATATATTCCGATTTCTTAAGCCCGGCTTCCGAGCTAGCAATCATATCCTCAGTAATCAGACCCTCACTGGTTAAATAATGATCCGCCTTAACATCTGAGAGTAATTCATCCACTTTATCAGGAAGTGCGGTGACAGACTCTCCTCCGCCCTTTATAGACAACGCCACCATTATCGTCTTGCCATCCTTGGCAATCAACGTATCCTTAAGTTCACTTTGTGAAAAAGGATCGGTGATGGAACCAATCTGCAGCGTCTCCTTATTCGCAGCCAACTTCTCAACACCCTGCTGGATACTGGCTGTTTCATCGGCTCCGATTCCCTCAGGATTATTGAATACAAGAGCTACCTGATGCAGTGTCTCTCCGCCCTTGTCATTCGCCGCTTCCTTTAAGATCTCTGCCGCTCTAGAAGAGGAATAGCCATCAGGTACAGTAACCTGCCCCTTCTCACGTACAAGATCAGAGAACGAAGGGGCCGTCATGACCAAAACTACGGCCACAGCGAGCCAGATTGCGATAACCGCCCATCTTGCTTTTAGAATCGTCTTCATGGATTCTTCCCTCCATCATCATTCTGAATTAAATTCGCCAGCTTCTCGAACATCATGACGAACATTTCAATATCCTTCTCTTCAAAATGAAACAAATACGGGGAAATCACTTCATGTACCTGCGTCTCCGCTGCTTCAAAAACTCTTTTCCCGTGCTCAGACATCGATAAATACACCTGGCGGCGATCATTCTCGTCACGAGTTCGCTCGATAATACCCGCATGCACCAATCTGTTGATGATTGCTGTAATGGAGCTTTTACCCACGCAAAAAGATTCAGCAAGATATGTAGACGTACATTGTTCCTGAGCATTAATCAACCGAAGAATTTGATACTGATCATTCGTTGTCTCCGCAGCAATACTATCTTTAATTCTTGCTGCTACTTGTCTGGTCACAATCAAATAAGCATCCATGTAGCGATTGATCCAATGTTGCACTTCGTTATCCAAAGCTTCCTACCTCCAAAATATAGTTCAACTGTCGAACAGTTTCATTGTCAAACTATAATGCCTGCTTTTATAAAAGTCAATTGGCTTTTTTTCGGGCATTTAAAGGCGAAATGCACAAAAAAACAGGCCGAGATTTCTCTCGACCTGCCATTTTATGACCTCCAAAGACTTTTTAGTCCTCATCCTCGGTCTCTTCAACTTCGTATACACATCTTAACATTTCAATTCCGGCTTCATTCTCTCCTAAGCTGTACACCATGAACCCTAGACTGCGATAAAAATCTGCGGCGATTTCATCCTCAGTCTCAGCTACCAGATAACGCGGCTGACGAGTAGCGAGCAGCTCCAGAATCATCCCCCGTGCATAACCTTTCCCTCTATTCTCTGGCAAGACGGCAATATGCCGAATGTCCAAAGAACCGTCTTCGGTTTCTTCGAAGCCTACAAGACCAAGCAGGAGTTCTTCTTCTTCCCAGCCATATAACTTCAGCCCGGCTTGTTCGTTGTACTCAGACGAAGTCTGCTCCAAAGCGTTGGGGTCATCAATGACCGCATACGTCAACAGCTCGTTCACCTCAGGCGAACCAATAAGGGATTTAAGATCTACCAACATTGTTCACATTCCTCCTTCTCTGTTGCTTCTGTACCCGATTCGAAACATACCGTAACCTGTCCATATCCCTAACATGTTTAACAATAAATCATCAATATCAAAGCTTCCCACATGCAGCAGCATTTGCAGAGACTCCAAAAGCAGGATGCAAGGAACAGCATATAAAGAGATTCTTATCCAAGAAATTGGCCGTGTCTTTGCAAGTGGAATTAGTATACCAAATGGAATAAACACAACAACATTTCCAAGCAGATTCACAAACCGGCTGATCAGCGATAACCCGTTATTCATGTCGAAATAAAGTGACACCGTACGTAATGGGATCAAATTGTACTGAAGCGGGCCACCTGTATGAATCTCACGCCCAAAACCGATGAACATCCAATAGATAACAGTAGCACTATACAGAGTCAGCCCTATCCGTGTCAATGCTCTCAGCTTCCGTAAACTGCTAGATTCTCTAGATCTACGAACGATCAATTGCCCGGTTTAACTTCTATAATTTCAATGCTTCCATCTTTTTTACCCACAATAGCCATAGCTGCAATTTCGATAAATAGGCCGTGTTCTACAACTCCCGGAATACTTTGGATGGCCAGTGCCAGCTTCGGTGCGGACTCAATCGCTTCGAACCGGCAGTTTGCGATGTAATTGCCGTTATCTGTCTTGTACAGCTCTTCTCCACTACGACGCAATTCAGGATTGCAACCCAGCTTGGCAAGTTCAGCCACAGTCCATTCCCATGCAAAAGGAACAATTTCTACAGGCAGCGGGAATTTGCCGAGTGTATTTACCACTTTACTCTCATCGGCGATAACGATCATACGAGTACTGTTACTCGCAACAATCTTCTCCCGAAGCAGCGCGCCGCCGCCGCCTTTAATAAGCTGTAGACTACTATCCAGCTCGTCCGCTCCGTCAATGGTCAGGTCCAGACTATCAATATCTCCAAAAGCTACGATTGGAATCCCAAGTTCACGCGCCTGTTCTTCGGAAGCACGGGAGGTTGCTACAGCGGTAATCTTTAGACCTTCACTGACGCGCTCACCAAGCTTGTTGATCGCCCAATAGGCAGTAGATCCAGTGCCAAGGCCGATCTTCATGCCATCTTTTACAAATTCCACTGCTTTTTCCGCGGCTAATTGTTTAACATTGATACTCATTTTATTACCCCCATGTTATCCGTTATAATGATCTATGATGATGTTGAAATCACCTATTGTTCAGGAGGATTCCGGATGAGAACCGAAAACCAAATTCAATCTAAAATCAACGAATTGACACTGCAGCGCAGATCTCTGGAATCAAGATTAGCTTCATTAACAGAAGACAGTCCACAGCAAGATAACCTACAAACTCAGCTCACTAGAGTAGAAGATATGATCATGATGCTGGAATGGGTGCTTAATGCACCCGTAGGGAGATATCATGCCTAAGTGCTGACTGGCATCCATTATTTTACCAATCAATGTGCCGCGGTAGCTGTGTTTAACATAAAACGCGATTGCTTCCGGCTGTTTGATTCTTTTTTATATCCAAATTTGTATTATGCTTTGCGCAGAGCAAAAAATCAATATCTTTCACCCTACTCTATGTATATTGTAAATTCACTGCATCCTCTAGATTGAGAACCATCTCTTTTTCTGTGTGATTAGCCGTCCTGTGTAAGTAGGCTTTATGCTCAGAATACGCATTCAAAGGCATTGGCCTACTAATCTTGTCAAGCATATTACGCTCGACATCGGCCAGTAAGTAATCACCTTTACCCGCAGCAACTCTGCACAGAATAATCATAGCTACAGGCTTGTTCACAACAACCGCTCCATTCGACCGCGCAAATACAGTGTATTGAAATAACGGAATGGCCTCAGGTTCTTCAACACCAGCTGCACTAGATTGGTCAAAGATAGAATACATAAGGGAAGGATCACTTGATGCAGTACCGAGTTTCTTCTGATTAGACACCAACTTGCTGTTCTGGTAGGCAAGGAATCCCGCTGCTGCCAGCACAAGCACAAGTAAAATAAGCAATATCGCATACATCATCCCATCCCCACCCCCCACTCCAAAATAACAATTCCGGTTATATATTATCATGGAGGGAGGCCTAAGCCAATCTTATATTATCTGAAATTCAGCGCATACAGGTAATACTGGTTCTATAAAGTTATTTTGAAATATTCAAAATAACAGTTGAAACTTTGATTTGCATGTCTCATAATGTAAATATGAATGTTGCTTGTCAATCCATATGGAAATCAAGGGAGGAAATTTAAAATGAAGTTTTTCTTGGATACCGGAAACATTGAAGAAATCAAACGTATTACTCGCCTGGGACTAGTGGATGGCGTAACGACTAACCCTTCGCTGATCGCTAAAGAAGGAAGATTGTTCAAGGATGTTATCAAAGAAATCGTTGCAATCGTTCCAGGACCTGTAAGCGCAGAAGTAATCGGACTTACAGCAGAAGAAATGCTCAAAGAAGCATACGAAATTGCTGAATGGGCTCCAAACGTTGTAATTAAACTCCCTATGACTGAAGATGGCTTGGAAGCTTGTTATGAGCTTACTAAAAAAGGCATCAAAACTAACGTTACACTAGTATTCTCCGCGGCTCAAGGTTTGATGGCTGCTAAAGCAGGCGCAACTTATATCTCTCCTTTCGTAGGTCGTCTGGATGATATCGGTGTTGATGGAATGAAGCTGATCAAGGATCTGAAGACTATCCTGACTAACTACAACTTGAAATCCGAGATCATTGCAGCAAGTATCCGCAACATTGCACATGTTGAGCAAGCAGCTATTGCTGGTGCTCACATCGCTACAATCCCAGGCTCACTTCTGCCAACCCTCTGGAAGCACCCGCTGACAGATAACGGTATTGAACGTTTCTTGAAGGATTGGGAATCCGTTCCACAAGCCTAAGAATATCTTTTATTCTTTTATCAAGAGGGCTATCCCACAAGCTGCGGCAACGCAGCTTAGGGATAGCCCTTTTTTCCATCCAGAGACATTGCAGAGGTTTGGCGAACACGTTTCGGCCAGATCGGAGGAATTATCTTCTCTGTATCTTTAACGCCTGGTTCTCCCTTTTCCCCCTTACTCGGAGTTACCGCAAATAAGGTCAGCAATCCACCAATTGCCCCTACTGTAGCCATCAACGCGAACAATACCCAATGCCCACTGCTTAACAGCAGCGATACCACCGGCGGTCCCAACGCTACCCCTATAAACCTCATACTACTATAAAGAGCGGTTATCGTGCCGCTGTTCTCCTTCTCAATCCCCTCCGTGATTAAAGCGTCCATACAAGGAAGTACAATCCCGATTCCAACACAGCCTAAACCCATAAATCCTACTAAAAAATAAATGCCTTTGTTGAATCCCGCACAAATCATGGCCGCAGTCAGTAACACCATTCCTCCAAAGCCCAGCCATTTCATTAGCGTTTTATTCTGACCAATGATCTTTCCTGTGCCATAGGAGGACAGACATAAGAGGGCAAGCGGTATCGCCAGCACAAACCCCTTCGTCGCCCCGTGCATTTTATATTTAGTTTCCAGCATTTCTGATAAATAGAATTGAACACCAAAGGTCACAAACATACAAATGCCGCCTATGGCAAAAATAGCATACAGCCAACGCCCTTTTTTACGTAAAACACTCACAATTCCAGCTAAAAACGCTCGGATTTCCTGTTTCTCAGGTTCATCCTTCGCTTCGGGCTTTCGGACGAGAAATAAAACTAAAAAAAATGAAATTAGACATAGAATGGGAATTGCAATAAAAGGAGCAAACCAGAGCCATATCCCAAGATAGGCACCAAGAATTGGACTGAGAACTTTACCAAACGTATTGGAGGTCTCAATGATTCCCAGACTTTTGCTCACATCCTCTTCTTCCTTGAACAAATCGCCTACAAAGGGTATTACAATTGGAAAAGCACCCGCTGCACCAATTCCTTGCAACAGACGCCCCGCTAAGATCACCCAATAAGCGCTAACCCCCTTCATAAACCAAGCAGCTACCACGCAGACGGCACCACCAATTGCGGCAATGATTAAACTAGGAAGAATAACCTTCTTTCGCCCAAAACGGTCTGACAGATAACCTGCAATAGGGATCATTACAATTGCCATCAATCCATACACGGTAATCAGCATACTGACTTGAAAAGCACTAATGCCTAGTTCTTTGGAGATCTGCGGCAGAATAGGCAGCAGCATGGAGTTACCGAGGGTCATTATTAGTGGGATTGATGCTAAGGCAAGCAGATCCCATTTTCTTTCCTTCATGAACTGACCACCTTTGTCATTGTGTACAACATTCTTTATTGTGGTTTGTTCGCTCTTCTTTATTCATGAAAACAAAAAAACCGTCCCTCCGCTGCTGCGAAAAGGACGATCTTAAAATGAAGAGATCTATGGTTACAGCGATCCGGCGCTTAAAGATGCCACATTAGCGGACGGAATAAAATGACTAGGTTCACCCAGGCTAAAAATATGCAGTAAGTGCATAGCCCGAGTGCAAGCCGTATAAAACAATTTGCGTTCACTTTCTCTGCCATATTGTTCAGCCGAGCCATCAAAGATGACGACCGCATCAAACTCCACACCTTTTGCTAAATAAGCAGGCAGAACCAGTGTCCCCTTCTGAAAATTCGGCGTTTCCTTTGTAACAAGTCTTACCGGCAGGCTACGATTCAGTTCAGCATGAACCCTTGCGCTTTCCTCCGCTGTTTTGCAGATGACAGCTACATAATGATATCCCTCAGAATGCAGCTTCCGGATATCCTGTTCTACAGCATTCAGAAGCTCCTTCTCGCTGGATACCACACTTAGCTGGGGTTCTTCTCCCCGCCGATTAAACGGTACGATTCGTTCTCCTCCAGGGATCATTGACCGCGTAAACTCCACGATCTCATAAGTTGAACGGTAGCTTTGGGTTAACGAGATCACTTCTGTGTTTTCTTCACCATATATACTTACGAGACTAGACAAATCCCCCAGTACCTCACCTTGTGCATAAATGGCCTGGTTCAGGTCGCCTAATACGGTCATTTTTGCTCTTGGAAATAAACGGCGCATGAACTCTAATTGGAATGGAGAGTAGTCTTGTACTTCATCTACAATCACATGGCGGATCAGTGTGTTGGTCCGGAAGCCTTGGCTTAACTCCTTCAGATAAAGGAATGGCGTAGCGTCTTCATAAGCAAGCTCGTTCACTCCAATAGATTCCAATGTCTGCTCACAGATATCATCCCACACCTCTGGTAAAGGATAATCACCATTGAGGCGCTCCATAAGTTCGCGATCTGTAAATAACGTGCTGTACAAGCCCTTAACGTCCACAAATCGACCCCGTTTAGTCCAACCACGCAGTGGTTTGAGCCGCTGGCTGACTACATAACGAGATAACACTTCTTTTTCGGTATCAAAATCGTCAAAGCTATCCTGCGAAGCTTTCTTCTTCCGGCGCAACATCTGATACGCACGGTGATAATCGCTGGAATCCAGCAGCTCGATCTGATCTTCAACCCACTGTGCATTTCTTTCCTCATGGGTAAAATCTGCGATCTTCTTAAGCAGCCAGCGGATCATCAAATCCACACGATTCGCAAGCTTTATGGCAGGATCGTACGCGTAGAATTGGCGTTCCATTTCTTCTTTACTGACCACTGCTTTCCCTTGAAACATTAAAGGTTTAAAAAGCATGCCCTCCTGTTCCAGCAACGTAGCATATCGCCGAATCACATCTAGGAAAGGTACAGACGATTTATAGGCAATGCCTTCTCTGCGTATAGCCACCTCAGGACCATCAGGAGCATTTAGTAGACTTTCGGTCTGACTAAAGACATCTTCGAGCTGGAATTCATGGCCAAGACGATGTTCCAAATACATTTGAAACGTTGTTTGCTGCATATTTTCTTCGCCTAGCTCCGGGAGCACTGTAGATACATAGCTGTTAAACAGCGGATTCGGTGAGAACAGCAGCATTTGATCTGCTGATAATACTTCACGGTATTTATATAGAAGATAAGCTACCCGCTGCAATGCAGCAGACGTTTTCCCGCTTCCCGCTGCTCCTTGCACAACTAGCATCCTGCTTTTGTCGTTGCGGATAATCGCATTTTGCTCTTTCTGAATTGTAGCAACAATACTTTTCATCCGATCGTCAGCGCTATGACTTAGCACCTGCTGCAGCAGCTCATCCCCGATCGTAACCCCAGTGTCAAACATAACTTCAATTACACCGTCAGCAATAACAAACTGGCGTTTAAGGTTCATTGTTCCGGAGACTAATCCTCCAGGTGTTTCATAAGCAGCGGGACCAGGAGCTCCGTCATAATACAGACTGGAAATAGGCGCGCGCCAGTCATAAATCAAAAAGGTACCATCATCCTCCATCAATGATCCAATTCCTAGATAAATCTTTTCCAGCCCGCCAGTTGGTTCCTCGGTGAAATCAATTCGGCCAAAGTAAGGAGAGACAACCAGCTTTTTATATTTTTTCAGCGCTTTGCTTGATTGCAAATGATGACGTTCCCGTTCATTTAGGATTTGGGACTGTTGGCGAAGACTTGTTGAGGTTTCTCCCAAATCATCCGGGCTACTGAAGTTTACGGTTACCTCTTCCCAGAAGTCTTTCCGCATATCCACTACATCACTGCGATGAAGTCCAAGCTCCTCTGATAAATGGCGAATATGGGCTGACAGAAGTTTGGTTACTCCGTCAACCCGTTGCTGTTCCTCTTTCCACTGACTTTCATTGTTATCCACTACATTTCATCCCCTTTTGGAAGGTTGACATTCCATTTGAATCGTGATATGATAAATTTGCATATTTATGTTTTTAAATGCATGTTTATTCGATATCTTCTCATTTTAGCAATTACAAGTTGAGATTTCAAGTATTCTCTTAAATAGATGATCCGGTCCCTAAGGAACCGGATTTTTTTACTGTTACAAAGCTTATATGTTGCTCTTCACAAGGTTATGTTTAGGCTTCGTGCACAGATTCTTTCTCCTCTGCTATACGATTCATCTGATCGGCCACTTTATCTAAGCGCTCCAATTGATATCCGTAATCATAAATCGCCGCTGCCACAACATATAAACGCAGCTGACCTATTTTCTCTGCATTATACCCCAAAATCGCGGTATTCAGAAAATCATCATTGTCTTCTCCCAAGGGTTCGGAATCATTGGCATTGGGCTTTAATTTGTCTTCAAACTTAAGTAAGATGTGCTGATGATATTTGATTAAATGTTCCAAATGATTATCAAATAGAGCATCTGTATGTTCGGTCCGATCCGCCTGGAAATAATGCCGATCTACAGCCTCGAGAACATCGTAACCTTTTTGCAAAGAAGCTAACAGGTTCTTATACACAACCATTTGTCTAGTCTGGCTATACTTGGCCCGTTTTAACTGCTTCTGCTCCTCCTCAAACAATGCATACTTATCCGCCAACGATTTTATGGATGAATGTAAGGCATTTTTTTCATCACGAAATACACTTTCCTTCATCTCATGAGAAACCGCTGTTCTCAGCAATAAAGAGAGGCTTGAAAAAACATTCTCAATTTGCTTAATGTATTGCTTACGAGGTTTTGGAGGAACGACAATAATATTGATTAGAAATGCAGAAACAATACCTGTCAAAGTTAATAAAAAGCGATTAAGTGCGAATTGCCATTCACCCGAAGCCTCCATCACTGTTATTACAGTAACTAACGTAAGACTTATCGTATCCGCCCGGTTGATTTTCATACTGATCATAATGACTAGAATACAGACCAAACCGACTGCTATTGGGCTATTGGATAACAGCATCCCTCCGAGTAAAGCCAGAACGGCCCCCATTGTACTAGTCGTGAGCTGGTCAAGAAAATAACGCCAAGAGCGATAAATAGAGGGCTGCATAGCGAAAATCGCTGCAATCCCTGCACCCACGGCAGAAGGAAATTGAAGCATTACAGCTAAATACAGGGCTAGCGTAACGGCCAAACCTGTTTTAAATATGCGAGCTCCTAAAGCCAAACCTATCCCTCCTAAAAATTAGCCCACGCTACAATATGAACATCAGCGAACCCGCGTACTTCTAATTACCCCAGCCTGGAGATGATGAATTTTAAGAACATTTAAGCTCTCACTCATGTTTCTTTCAGCTTTAAGGGAATACTAATCCGAGTAGTGCCTATCACATAACATACGAGGTGAGTGAATGAATAACCATATCAAAAGATTAATGACTTTCACAACCGTTATTTTTCTCAGCCTGTCTCCAGCTCTTGCGCCAATTGGAAGTGCTTCTGCTGAGAAAGTAACCCCCACAGCCACCGCACCTGGTGCCCACCCTTCAGAGAAAGGTCACGGTCACCATCCAGGAAAAGACGGAAAGGTTAGGGCTGGTGGACATTTCATTATTTTTGAAACGGCTAAACTGCTGGAAATGGATCGTACAGAGCTAATCAATAGCCTGAAAGCAGGCAAAACGCTCCCGCAGCTTGCTCTTGAGAAAAAAGGCTGGACGGAAGATCAATATATTCAGAAGCTCTGCGAATCGGCAAACCAACGGCTGGATCAAGCCATCACCGAAGGACGTCTGACAAAAGACGAAGCCCAAAGGCTTAAAGCAGGACTTCCTGCGATGCTGAAGCAAAAAATAAGCAAAATGGGACAATTCCAGGATCGCAAAACATCTGAACAACATGTGACGACCCCTTAACCAATCTTCTTCCACATAAAGACGGATATCTTCATGCGCTATGAAAGATATCCGTTTTTGTATCTATCCTAATTCGTACGCGAGCTCTTGTAGATTTGAAATAAACAAATGGACAACATCAGCCAAGCGCCACTAGCCATATATCCCCCAATAACGTCACTCGGATAATGAACACCCAAATAGATACGACTCCAGCCAATCCCCACGGTCATGAATACAGCGAACATTATTAATAAGACCCGTTCATGCCTCCGCCGCAGATGACGCCACAGTATAAAGGCAATAACGCCGTACAAAGAGAAGGCTGCCATTGAGTGCCCGCTCGGAAAACTATAACCAATCTCTTCGACAATACGATGTAAATTCGGACGTTCTCTGTGAAAACATAACTTCATTATTGTATTCAAGAGCTGCGAGCCTAATCCAACCCATAGGAACAAGATTAATTCAAACCGGTGTTTCAGCAAAAAATAGAGCAGTGCCATGGTAACGATAGATATGCCAATAGCGATCTTAGAGGAACCAATTAGAGATAAACCTTTGGCGAATGAGGTCAACCCCGGTGATTCCGCTGATTGTACCCAATCAATAATATAGTTATCAAAGGTTGATACCTTATTCATACTTACAAGGACAGCTATAACGGCGAAACACGCAGCAAAACCTAAAAAAAAGCGAAAAGCTCTAGACCAGTTCTGATAATAAAGCATAAATACCTCCATGTCTATTCTGGTGACTGTTGATCTCATTTCCAGTGAGGGACTAACCCATGTTATAATTATTGAGAGAAAAAAATTCACAGAAGATGGAGTGCTGCCAAAGTGGAGAGTTTAAAATTGCAAGAACGATTGTTGAACCAGTTCATTTCCACAAAGGTGCCTGTGACGATTTTTACGACGAATGGTGTGAAAATGCAAGGGCTCGTAACCTCGTACGATGCTTTCACAATCACTTTACAAGGTCAAGGTGATGGCAGGCAAAATGTGCTATTCAAATCTGCAGTATCCACTATTGTACCTCTTAAGCCCGTTTCGCTCAAATAGTCTTCTCCCTCATTCACCTCATCAACCAGATAATCACAGGCTTTTATTTTCAAAAAAAGGGAACACCGGACTTTATATCCGGTGTTCCCTTTAGCATTTCCCAAGATCACTTATTCACTCTTCAAGCGGAGTAACTTTATGCAGGAACAATTACGGGCTTCACACATACCGGTTTGGATACTTCAGCTGTATTTCCAGTAAATTCGAGTCGGCCACTAGCCGCTTCTATTGAAAATACAACCAGGTTATTCGCATCACGATTCGCTACTATAAGATAAGCTCCATCTGGTGTCAATGCGAAGTGACGCGGATGTCCTCCACGAGTAGATACATATTCAAGATGTGTAAGCTTAGCAGAAGCATTATCCACCGCATACACGGCAATATTATCAGCCCCACGGTTTGAAGCGTACAGATATTTCCCATCCTTGGAAATAGCGATTTCAGCGCATGTATTTTCTTCGTCAAAATCATCAGGCAGTGTCGGCACTGTATCTACAGTGTGCAGAGTGCCTGCGGCACTGTCATATGTAAACGATGTAATGGTGGAATCCACCTCGTTAATTACATAAGCAGACTTTCCGTCTGGATGGAAAGTGAAGTGGCGTGGTCCCGCTCCTGGATGCAACGCCGTATCACCATGTACCTCTAGTTTGTTGGTTTCTCTATTGATTCTATAGGCCCGAATTAAATCAAGCCCAAGATCAGATACAAACACATACTGCCCGTCCGGACTGAAAATAGCGGAATGGGGATGAGGGCGGTCCTGCCGTTCAGGATGTTGGCCATGACCTGAATGTACGGCCACATCAACTAATTGATCTGCAGCTTTATCTTCATTTAATTTGATCAAGCCAACACTTCCACCATGATAACTACATACAACCACGTATTCATCATTCAAATCTCTATTGATATGGCAGGTGGTTGTTTGACGGTTGCCAGAGGCAGGCATGGAGGGAATGCGTTTCAGTTCACTCAATTTCCCGTCCTTTAGATCAATAGCAAAGGAAATAACCTCGCCTTCTTTTCCACCCTCACCATTCGGTTTTTCTCCTATAGCGTATAGACGTTTCTCTGCGGCATCTACATTAACAAAGGTAGGATTAGTTAAGCCCTGCACCGAATCCAGCAGCTTTAGCGTACCACCTGCAGCTCCATCGAATTCAAACACCTGCACTCCGCTTTCTGCGGCACTTGCATAAGAACCTGTAAACAGCAATAACTTATTCTGCTCATTCATCTCTATATTCCTCCTCAAAGTATTGCTACTTCACACTCATTAGATGTGATCATCTATATAATCTACAATTTTTAAACGTTAATTACAAACGATAAAGTTAGAAATGTACGAAACAATTCAAAAATGGGTCTTTCCAAC
Organism: Paenibacillus sp. FSL F4-0097; assembly: GCF_038593125.1. NCBI lineage: Bacteria > Bacillati > Bacillota > Bacilli > Caryophanales > Paenibacillaceae > Paenibacillus > Paenibacillus sp. FSL F4-0097. The sequence goes on along the minus strand of NZ_CP151965.1, from coordinate 2,893,304 downwards.
GATTAACTGTTGTGATATAATGAAAGCGCTAACATTAGTCTTTTATTCCGTATAAAGGGGGAACATGAATGAGTAGCATCCTGCTGGAAGCCAGAAATGTGTACGAGGACTTCGAGGTGGAGACAGACATTCTGTTCTTTAAGGTCGGGGATCATGATTTGGTCATTTTTCACGGCAGAAACTATAACATAAAAAAGAGAATGACTGCCGAGCAATTAAATCGATTGTTGTCCAATTCAAGTTATTATCATGTGTACGGTGGCTGTTATGTCAACCTGAACAAGATCAGCTCTATCGCAGATGACTGCATTTATTTCGGTGAAATGGGCCTGTATGCTAAAAACGTACGTGTCCCAAGACGAAAACAAGAAAGCATTCGTCATCTTCTGAAAGGACTGAAGTAGACATCTTATTCCCATTAGCCGGAAGGGCATGTTACTGATGCCATTTCCGGCTTTTTGCTTTTTATTAATAGAAACTTAAAAAGATCCTGCCTTTTTTTATACTTTCTTAAGGTTTAGGATTAGGATTTCTGTTAAAGTTGTAAATAGACAAGCAACACCTATATTGAAGGGAGTCATTACTAATAATGGACAAAAAAGATCTGAATGGAAATGAGAACTTAGAAAACAACGGAACCACGGAAGAAGATTTGAACACTTCCGAGATTATCAATGAAGAGGTTGAAGTAGCGCAAGCAGCTGCTGAGGAACCTGTGAATACAACAAAAGCAGACAGTATTCCAGTAATGAACAAAGTCGGTGCGAACAACGCTACGCCTCCTACACCTCCGACTGCTCCTAGAAGCAATAAAGCTTGGATGATTGCCTCTATCGTATTAGCTGCAGCACTAATCATTGTTCTGGTCGTCCAAAAAGACGACAGCAAAAAAGCTGTTGCAACAGTAAACGGAACAAAAATTACAAAAGAACAACTTTATGATAAATTGATCGAAGCAGGCGGAGAAAGCACGCTGCAATCTATGATTACTACTGAGCTTGTTGATCAAGAGGCTAAAAAAGCCAACGTAACTGTTACAGATGAAGACATCAACACTGAACTTGAAGATCTTAAAGCACAATTCGGCGGAGAGGCTGCCTTTAATGCTGCTTTGTCCCAAAGCTCAATGACTGTAGACGACTTGAAAAAGCAAATGCCGCTGCAAGTAAAGCTGCGTAAAATCCTTGAGCCACAAGTCACTGTAACGGATGATGAAATCAAAGAATACTATGACACAAATAAAGCTACTTTCAGTGAAGAAGAACAAGTTCGCGCTTCCCACATTCTCGTTGAGACTAAAGAAGAAGCAGATGCAATTCTGAAACAATTGAAAGAAGGCGCAGATTTCGCTACTCTTGCCAAGGAAAAATCCTCTGATACGGGTTCCAAGGATAATGGCGGAGATCTAGACTTCTTCAAACGTGGCGATATGGTAGCTGAATTCTCTGATGTAGCCTTTAAGCTAAAAGTTGGTGAAACCAGTGATGCTGTGAAATCCGATTATGGTTATCACATCATTAAAGTAACCGACCATAAAGATGCTAAAGACTATACACTGGAAGAAAAGAAAGATGAAATTCGTAAAACTCTAGTTTCGCAAAAGGTTTCCACTCTGTCCTCCACTTGGTTGTCAGAAACAACTGAAAAAGCAAAAATTACGAACACACTTACTGACGCTAAAGAAGATGCAGCTGCAACAGCTGAGCCAACTGCAAGCGCAGCAGCAGGAAATGAATCTACTAAATAATTGTGCCCGTCAAAAAGCAGGACAAGCGTTAATAAACGCTGTCCTGCTTTTTTTATTTCTATGCTCAGGCCTTTGATTAAGCCTTAATGGCCTTTTTTACGGATTTGTTTATCGTGGTTCTCCCCCCACTCTTTCGCCTGCGCTGTGGCAATTGAAATCGCCCGCCCCTCCTCATAACCATCTTCGAGGAGCGCATTCGCAATATCGATTGCCTTATTGCGAACAGGTGCTGTGAAGTTCTTTAATGATTCTGGATAATCCTCTTTGTTCCATGGCATACAAAAAACCTCCTTAACCAGTCTATATACATACTTAGCCTGGTTAAGGAGGTTTCAAACGCTTATCTCACTTATTTAAAGACTTTAACACGATCTTCAACCGGTTGGAATTGTTTCTCACCAGCAGGAGTAACGGTTTTACCAAATGGCAATTGAGCAATCAATTTCCATTCTTGCGGGATCCCCCATGCTTCTTTTACTTCATCATCAATCAGTGGATTATAATGCTGCAAGGATGCACCTACACCTGCTTCAGAAAGTGCTGTCCATACTACAAATTGCAGAATACCAGAGGATTGGTTAGCCCAAATTGGGAAGTTCTCAGCATATAGAGCGAAGTTCTCTTGCAGGCTCTTCACTACCGTTTGATCTTCGAAGAATAGTACGGAACCGTAACCTGCTTTGAAAGACGCTAATTTTTGCGCTGTTCCTTCAAATTGTTCGGCAGGAACGATTTTACGCAATGTTTCTGTAGTGATATCCCATAGCTTATCATGTTGTTCACCAAGAAGAACAACGGCTCTTGAGCTTTGAGAGTTGAATGAAGTTGGGCTATGTAGCACCGCTTGTTCAACGATTTCTACAATTTGTGCATCCGAAATCGTAGTTTCTTTACTGATGGCATATATGGAACGTCTTCCTTTTACTGCTTCAAAGAAATTGTTAGACATAAAATAACTACCTCCATTAATTTTAGTAACTTACTTTTGTATATCTTAGCACCTTTTTTCTGAAAACACAACAGTTATTCACAACTTATTTTGTCGGATATATTCGTTGCCAACTCTTATTGTCGCATTTATGGGCTTAATTATGCACCTGATCTATTAATCATTAATCAATTCATGCGGGCTAGAAACTGCCCTCTTCCTTTTCCGATATACACTACGAGCTAAAATGCGCTACAATAGTGCAGCAAATGTATAGAAGGAAGGTTATAATCATGATTTTTCTGAGCAAGAAAGCCCTTGTTCGACATAAAAAATCAGTCTCTACCTCTTTGTTGCTGCTCCTTTTCCTGAGCTTGGCTCTAACTAGCTGTAAAGACACAAATTCGTCTAATTTGACCTTTACAGAACTAGATCCGACTGATCTTCACCCCCTCACTTTCTGGGTGGCAACGGATACTCACTTCTTAGATAAGAAGCTTCAGGATGGCGGTACAGCTTTTCAGAAATATGTAACTGGCGGTGATGGAAAAATGCTGCCTTACAGTGATGAAATCCTTGAAACCCTGGTTTATGATACTGAGCAGCAGAAGCCTGATTTTCTCATCCTCAGTGGAGATTTAACAAATAACGGAGAACGCAGCAGCCATCAGGAGCTAACCCAAAAACTAAAGCGAATTGAAGCGCAGGGAACCTCTGTTTATGTCATTCCAGGCAACCATGATTTATTTAATCCTTGGGCCAGATCCTTCAGCGGGGATAAGCAGCTCGTTACGGATTCTATTACAGACAAAGACTTTACCAAGATGTATGAGAATTTCGGCTACAAAGAGGCTGTATCACGTGATAAAGAATCGCTAAGTTACATCGTTAAAGCAGCTCCAAATTTATGGCTCCTTATGATTGACAGCAGCCAATATCATAACAATCAGAAATACGGTTTCCCCCAAACGGACGGACGCCTGACCGCCTCTACCCTATCATGGATAGATAATTCTGTTAAACTAGCTGCCAAGGAGCATGCTTCTGTCCTCACGGTTATGCACCACAACCTACTAAGCCACACCTCTATGTCTGTTTCAGGCTTTAAACTTAACAACAGTCAGGAAACAATAAAGTTACTTCGTGAAAATGAACTTAATTTAGTCTTGTCAGGCCATATCCATATGCAGGACATCCGGGTAGACCCGGCAACTTCTTCGGAAGTAATGCCAATATATGATATCGCAACAAGTGCAATGGCTGTTTATCCACATCAATATGGAGCGATGACCTTCGATCCTCTGAGCAGAACCGTCAATTATGAAGCAATGCCCTTAAATGTAGAAGGATGGGCTAAAGCTAATGGCATTACAGATCAGAATCTTTTAAACTTTAAGACCTATGCTGAGGATATTTTTGCTACAAACTCTTATAACAAAGCTATGGATGGTCTAAAGGAGAGTTCCTTTACGCAGTCTGAAAAGGCATCGATGGCAGAGGTAATGGCCAAGCTAAATGTAAGATACTTCGCGGGGACAGCCGGCAGCTCCTCAGAAGATATTAAAGCGATGCCAGGTTACAAGCTTTGGGAAGGCCTACAAGAAGGTTTCTTAGGTGGATACATCCAAAGTATGACAGAGGATAAAGAGCTTAGTAATATAGCTTTAGAGGTGGTATTAACGAAGCAATAACTGGTTTATGTATTTCATATAAAAACCCAGCCTCCACTCGCATTTATGCGTCAGATGGAGGCTGGGTTTATTGTGTTAATTGATCGTTAAGATGCAACTAGTTCCGTACAATAGTAATCCAACCATCTTCATCTACCGACACAGTAGCATGAAGCGCTTCAGCAAGCAGACGCAAGGATACATATGCATCGCCATACTCGTCAACAAATACAGGTTGGGCAAGCTTTACAGCCGTGCCGTTAATCAAGGCTTCGGAAGAACCGATTTTGAACACCAGTTTATCTCCGTACACACCATCAGTAACGTTAATTGCACGATTGACAGTATCCCATTCTACAGTAGCATCTAAATCTTCTGCCAAATAACGCAGTGGGATATAAGTAGTGTTCTTGTCTACAATCGGGTAATAATATTCGTCATCAGGTTCGATAACAATGGTTCTCTTCGTAATGCCCAGATCATCCTTCAATATACGATATACATCAGAATCTGGGGCAAAGTTTCTCAAAGTCTCTCCAGGTGTAAGCCCGGAAGAAATATCAAGTGCACCTTCAGTGCTGATTGGATCAGCAGTTACAGCACCGCCAATGTTCCAAACCTGACTGGAAGCTTTAAGCGAGAGACTCTTCAGTGGGAAATCCTCGGTACCCGGAAGCGCCACTTTCAGATCAACATTCTGTTTACGCACATGCAGAGCACTATCAACGAAAATATCAACAGATAACTTCGTATCCTTACTCAACACAGTCTTAATCTCAGGAGTTGATTTGTAAAGACTGTCCACTTGATTGTCATATACTAGCAGCAATGCATCAACAGCCAATTTGGCAGCATCATGCAATACAGTTACGACAGCTTCTTTATCATCCAGTGGAATATCTCCGAATCCAAGATTGAAAATATCGCCAGAACCGTCTTCATCCATAGCTTTGATCACAGGGTACAGATAGTCGTAAAGACCACCTACCAATTCAGTAAAACCTTCTGTGTCTTTGGAGACAGACTTCAGGAAGCCTTTTAACAGTGCAGGAAGCTCATCACCCGTCACTTCTGCATGCAGCTTCGTCATGTTCAACTGCTCGCCATACACAGCATCACTAACCGGTGTAATGTTGATTACGCCAGGATTAGGAAGATTCTTAACAACGAATTTCGTCAACAGCTTACTGACATCTTCAGCTTTTGCCGTATCCAAGCCTACTTCACCTAAGATTTCATCGTATCCTTGTACAGGGAAGTAGAACGGTTGTTTTGCTCCTTCAACTGTAAAAGCAAGTGTTTGTTTGTCCATAAACAAGGTGAATGGAATATCCAATTGTTTATAACCAACAGTTCCTTGGGCCGATAAACTCCCATTATCTTGTAACTTAGCTTTACTAATATTCAAGGAAAAAGAATTAATAAGATCAACCATTTCCTTATCTTCCGCGCTAATTCCCTCTATGGGCTCAGCATTCATGGAAAAAGTCATACTGGATTCTGATGATTTAACATCAACATCCCCAATCAACGCCTTATTAACATCGAACCCCCCTACCGACTGACAGCCGGCAAGAACTAGCATCAGTGCGACAAAAGGCAAAAACCACTTCATTTTTGCTTTAACTCTACTCATAGCATGTCTCCTTCATATTATTTTGTGAAATCAATCCATTATCTCAGCTAAGGTAAGTTTTGTAAATCAAAGTTCCTTTTATTGTAAAATGTTTAAATATTCAACAAACTTCGCCATTCGATCTGAGCCCATTCCTTGTAAATTACAGCCTTAACTATTGCCAACATCAGTAAATGTGCAGGATAAAATGACCACCACACCCAGCGCGGAACCCGATGCCGCTCCAAGCGATTCCAAATCAAAGGCGTAAAAGCAATCAGCAAGGTAGGTAAAATACTTAGCATCTGTACAACCCAATAATTATAAAACATATAGAATAGATTCAGTGCCAAATGGGCTCCAACAAGCCAGTACGATTTCGTATAACGAAAAATCAATACTAAGAGCAAACCGTACGCGTTATAATCTATAGGGTAATAATCCATTAACACTATAGCAGCAATTACCACAGGTATACCTAGCCATAGTGAAGGCAGTTTGTCCAAAATAACCAGTACGATTGCCGACAGCAATAACGTAAACACCACGTTCCAGCCACCAGAATTTAGCGCTAAATTATAGGGAATCTGAGCAACAATCGCTATCAAGAGCAACCGTAATAAATATTTAGGTCTGGATGAAGTATGGATATGTCCCTGCACAAGCCCATAACAATAAATCGGAAAAGCTATTCTCCCTACATATCTCCAAGCAAGATTCTCCGGGAAAAAGATATAGCCAATATGGTCGATTAGCATCGTCAGCATGGCAATAATCTGCATTACAATCCTCCTTAAGCATATTGAAATATAAATTCGCCAAGCCCTTCCTCATTTCCTTTACCAATAAGCAAATGAAGAACGCGGAGAAACGATCATCCGCTTTCTGTGCACCTCCCCCCTTGACTTTATCGAATACTATTGAGTAATATTAACTAGCAACAGAATATGGCAATGATCAAAGACATGATTTCCTACACGAACTGTCCAGAGAGAGAAGTCCAGGCTGCAAGCTTCTCCAGTTACCGGTTGTGAAGTTACCCCTTTGTAGCCGTGACGCTGAATCCGTAGAACTTTGTTTTTCGGTAGTATGCGGCACCGATTTATCCCCGATATCGGATACCAATGAGGTCCTGTCCATGTGACAGGTCGAATTAGGGTGGAACCACGAGCTGAACGCACTCGTCCCTTTCTGGGAGAGATGCGTTTTTTTGCGTTCACAACTAACAATATTTGAGAAACGGAGGCTAAAATCATGAAGATCAAGGTAACACTGCAAGATGGAACAATTAGAGAGGTACTGCAAGGAACAACGATTAAAGAAGCAGCAGGTGCCATAAGTACCAGTCTGAAAAAAAATGCTGTAGCTGGAAAAATTGATGGAAAATCTGTTGATCTAAACCAAGCGATCGAACATGATTGCCGGCTCGATATTGTTACGTTGGATAGCAAAGACGGTCTTGAGGTTTATAGACACAGTACTGCACATATCATGGCGCAGGCCATAAAACGTATATATGGAGATAAAGCTGTCCAGCTAGGCATAGGTCCTGTTATCGAAGACGGCTTCTATTATGACATTGATATTGAGAAACCTCTATCCACTGATGATCTTGCTGCAATCGAACAAGAAATGGCGAAAATCATCCAAGAGAATCACCAGATTGTCCGCCGTGTGGTGAGCCGCGCAGAGGCCATTAAACTTTTTGAAGAGTTGAATGAGCCTTTAAAGCTGGAGCTTATTCATGATCTGCCGGCAGACACAGTATTAACTATTTATGATCAAGGTGAATTCTCCGATCTTTGCCGTGGACCACATCTTCCCTCAACTGGCTTGGTCAAAGCCTTTAAGCTGTTGAATGTAGCGGGTGCCTACTGGCGTGGAGATTCCAATAACAAAATGCTGCAACGTATTTATGGAACTGCCTTTCCTAAAAAAGCGCAGTTAGAGGAACATTTACTGTTTCTTGAAGAAGCTAAAAAACGTGACCACCGTAAGCTCGGCAAAGAACTTGAGTTGTTCATGTTCTCTGAAGAAGCGCCAGGCATGCCCTTCTATCTTCCCAAGGGAATGACAATCCGTACAGAGCTTGAGAACTTTGCCCGGGAATTACAAAGACAGAGAGATTACGATGAAGTTCGTACACCGCTGATGATGAACAATCGGCTTTGGGAGCAGTCGGGGCACTGGGATCACTACAAGGACAATATGTATTTCACAAATGTAGATGAAACAAAATTTGCCCTTAAGCCGATGAACTGCCCTGGGCATATGCTAATTTTCAAAAACAATCTGCATTCCTACCGGGAACTGCCTATCCGTATCTCGGAATTCGGTCAAGTGCATCGCCATGAATATTCTGGAGCACTTAACGGGATGATGAGAGTCCGCACTTTCTGCCAGGATGATGCTCACCTCTTCGTTTTGCCAGAGCAAATCGAGGATGAAATAAGACGGGTAATCTCACTGATTGACCATATTTATCAAGTGTTCGGCTTTGAGTATAAGATTGAATTATCTACTCGGCCGGCAGATTATATGGGATCTGAAGAATTATGGGATCAGGCTGAACAATCTTTACAAAATGTATTAGACAATCTCGGGATCGAATATCGAGTGAATGAAGGGGATGGCGCGTTCTATGGACCTAAGATTGATTTCCATATCTTAGATGCGCTAAAACGAAGCTGGCAATGTGGAACAATCCAACTAGATTGGCAAATGCCAGAGAAATTCGATCTTACTTACATCGGGGAAGATAATCTTAAACATCGCCCGGTCGTAATCCATCGCGCTGTGTATGGATCGATCGATCGTTTTATGGGGATTATTACTGAGCATTTCGCTGGAGCTTTCCCACTGTGGCTCGCACCTGTTCATGCGAAGTTATTGCCAGTCTCTGAGAACTATGTTGACTATGCACTGCAAGTGAAGCATCAACTGGAGAAGGCTGGCATTCGTGTCGAAGTAGATATTCGAAATGAGAAGTTAGGCTACAAAATTCGTGAAGCTCAGCTTGAAAAAGCACCTTACATGCTCGTACTGGGGGAGAACGAAAAAAATTCCGACACTGTCTCTGTAAGAAAACGTGGTGAAGGTGATCTTGGTTCGAAGAGTATCCAAGACATCATTAAACAGATTAATGAAGAGATTATTAGTAAGAGATAAATTTAAGGGGCTGTCTAATCGTAGAAAAACTACGTTTGAGACAGCCCCTTCTTTATAACCTATTCATATTCACATGAACTCTATTTTACGTACAGGCGACTGCTTTCTTCCCAATATTCGCCTGGTTTCAGGCTGAACAAGCCAATATCATCAGCAGGAAGGTCTACCATTGGCGCATTCACCAAGTTAATTTGTGGCTCAGGGCAGAAGAACTGTTCTGTAGCACCGTTATTCCAGATCATCCATTGTTTGTACGAAGTCCCTACATCGTACACCAAGGTTACTCCAGCTTTGCTATCGGTAAGCTCCATCCGGTTGCGTCCGTTCTGAGGTACAGCCGTGTAGTGATTGTCCATCGATGCAAAATATGGATTCACACCTTCTTCACGAAGCTGAACTTCTCCTGGCTCCAACGCCTGGAATTTGCCTGTTGGCAGCATGCGGTCGTTAAGCTCCCAGCGCTCGCCAATAGTAGCTTTTACGCGGTAATCTTGTGCCGAGCTTCCTGGTGCGAATGGTGCGTTAATGGCAGTGTGGAATGCCAGCAAGCAAGGCATCACGTCATCTCCATCATTGTGTACCAGCACCTGTTGAGATAATCCTCCTTCGCCGAGGGTATAACGCAATTTGATCGTATACTTATGTGGCAAATATTGATAAGAAGGATGATTCTCATCCACCTTGATGAATACGGTTACGAAGCTTTCAGTCTTACCGCTGCCAAATTCTTCGACTTCCCAAGCTGCAGTATGTAAAAATCCGTGTAAATGGTTGCCCGTTGCAACTTCATTTACGGGGAATTGATAAGTTTGACCATTCCATGGAAATTTACCATCCTCATAACGATTTGGAGGAAATAATACAGGAATTCCGTGAATCCCCGGACTTGCCTTGAAGGCTTCCATTTCTTCAGCTCCAGGCTCATGCAGGAAGCGATATCCGTTTTCGGTATCACGAAAACAGATCAGGTTGCCGCCAATGCCTGGCAGAATAGCTGCCTCATAACGACCGGCTTTCAACCAGATAGCTGCTTCTCCTTCATATTGTCCTTCATACGCTGTGATTGACATAATATATTGTTCTCCCTTCCAGTGTCTGATAATTGTCTCCACTTGATAGATTACCACATCTAGTCATGAGGTGACATGCTCTTTTTACAATTGCTCCACTTCTACGCTCATTACATGTTCAATTTTCTTCACATCGTAATAAATTTCTGTTGCGTAATCTCGATCCGGGGCTGAGATCACCATATCGATCATTTGTCTGCCATCTTCCAAATCTTTAATTTTCATTCTTCGAATCGCTCGGGATGGACCTCTAGTACTACGCTGCGAGCTGACCTGAGGCCGCTCGATTTTTTGGATCACTTCTGTAAGCACAAAATTAGCTTCCATAATGATCCTCACTGAAACTTCATGTTTATTCAGTACTTCTGGTCCTAGCGAGCGGATTAAATGAGGAACTAAATTCACAGCAAACATCAGCAGAATAACCGCATATGCTGCTTCAATATAGAATCCCGCACCCACAGCTATACCAATTCCAGAAGCTGTCCAGATGAGTGCTGCCGAAGTAAGGCCCGAAATGGCATCTCCGCCTCTACGCAGAATAACACCCGCACCCAAAAAACCAATCCCGCTGACAATCTGAGCCGCAAGCCGCATTGGGTCCATGTTTGGATGCTCTGGCCCTGCGAACTTGTCAAAGGCATGGATAGACACCACTGTGACAAGACAGCTCGCAATGCTTATGACCATACTGGTCCGTATCCCCAGCGGTTTCTGCTTGATCTGTCGGTCAATCCCGATGAACAGCCCGAACAGCATGGCCACTAGTAACTTCATTAATGATTCCAATTGAAAATCCATATCGCAATCTCCTTTCTCCAGAGATACTCCATTATAACGGAAATTGGAGATAATGATTAGCTTTATTTTACAACAAAAAACGGTATAACCATCCTCAGCGCATATGCTCTTTCGACCCGTGTGGTCCGGCATAGCGACGAGGATGGAATCCGTTATGAGAGGTCAAGATTATGTTGGAAAATTAACCATGCAGAAGCGACTCTGCACCGTCACAATAAATTTCCGTCCCCGTAATATGATCTGAATCTTCCGACGCCAGAAACAGAGCCAGCTTCGCTACTTGATCAGGTCGCCCCGGACCTTCTTCCAGCGGTTGATCTCCCTCAGGAAATTCTACTGGGATTTTCACTTCTTTCAGATCCTCTGATGGAAAAGTGTTGTCATCTATATTGGTCTTTATAGCCCCAGGACAGATCGCATTTACGCGGATTTGAAATTGAGCCAGTTCCAGTGCCGCCATTTTCATAAAAGCAACCTGTCCTGCCTTAGTCGTGCTGTAAGCAGAAAAACCAACATTGGAAAACACACGATTTCCGTTAATGGAGCTGTTGATCAGGATGCTGCCTCCGCTTTCTTTTAGATGCGGTATCGCATATTTTACAGTCGCGAAGGTTCCACGCAGGTTAATATGAATGGTCTGATCCCAAGATTCAATATCCATCGTTTCAATAGGCGTCATCGCCCCATTAATCCCTGCGTTGGCAAAAACAACATCAAGACGACCCCATTTCGCGGCCGCCTTGTTTATCGCCGCTTCCACTTGTGGTGGTTCAGCAACATCACATTCGATAACTAGGGCTTCTCCGCCCTCTTTCTCCACTTGCTGTCTAACTTTTTCAGCGTTCTCCACAGTTCTGTCCAATAATACAACTTTGGCTCCGTTACGTGCGAACTCAAGCACGGTTGCCCGGCCAATTCCTGAGCCGCCTCCGGTTACAACTGCAACCTTACCTACAAGCTTTTTATCTGCCATATCGTGATATCCTCCTTCTTATCATGCAAGTCTTCCAGTTAAGTTCTTTCCTTAACCTTAACCTTGCATACAGAAGTTGAACCGACAGATATTTACTTTTCCTTTAGGATTATTATTCTCCCTGACGAAGATGAATGATGAGATCGTTTAATCCGGCTTCCCGGATCCCTTCCACTATAAGTTCAGCTAGAAGACGAGCCCCTAAAATCTGAAAATGTGTATTATCCTGCACGCCACCTGGATGCGCAATAAATTCTCCTGGATAGCTCCACATGAATAAATCTTTTGAGCCCTCTGAGCCATAAGCTTCAAAGAGCTTGCGGCTCTTCTCGGCTAAATCAATCAGTGAAACCTGCTCGGTATCTGCGAGTTCCCGTATGGCGATTAAATAATCTCCATGCGTGTCTACAATTGCTTCTTCACTATCAAATCTTCGCCGATGTACAGAGCTCACAAGAACCGGATAGGCCCCCGCTTCTCGGGCGACTGTAATCAACCGGAGCAAATGTTCCTTATATGTAGTAAAGGGCTCGGTATGTCTTAAATCATCAGTTTTGGAATCATTATGTCCAAACTGGATGAACAGATAATCTCTGGGTCTGATATCTGCGGCAATGCCCTCCAAATGCCCTTCCTCAATAAAACTCTTGGAACTGCGTCCAGAAAGTGCTCGGTTATCAACAACTATTCCCGCTTTGAAGCAGCGTGGCAGCAGTTGACCCCACCCCGCATAGGGATAACCTTCTTCCCCTTGATCGGTCACCGTGGAATCTCCCGCCAGAAACAAGACTAGCGCTTCATTGTCCATCTGAATGTCCAAGGCGTTAATACGCGGTGCCGCACCCGAGAACGATAGCTTTAGCTGCCCATCCTTAATTCTAATTGCAAAGGATTCGCGTAAATATTGGCCCGCAGGCACATTTAGAGTGTCCAATACGAACTTGCCTTCTCCAGCTTTGATAAATGTGCTGGTCTCTGCCAGAGCATCACCCAACAGCAGCGTAACACGGTAGATCCCATTCGGGAGATCCAGAAGAAAAACTGCTTTCTGTGGGATGCAGCAATCACTTCGCAGTATATCTGTTCCCCCTCTGAAACGACCAAAGACGGTGGAATCAGAAGTGAAACCATACCCTATTTCCTTAGAATAAGATGTGTCCGGCCGAATTTTGGTGTAGCCAGGCTCAGCTTCCTTAATCCCAAAATCAAAACGATAGCTATCCAAATTCAGCCGCACCTTTCTTAATTAGAGATTCAAAACATTTATATTCATTTGCTGAAATCAACCTTTCAAACCACTGGTGCTGATTCCTTCTACAATCTGCTTTTGGAAGATAAAGAAGATAATCATGACTGGTGCCAAACTTAGAACAGACATGGCGAACATTGGACCCCAGTTGGATACGGACTCACTGTCCAGGAACATTTTCAGCCCCATCGAAACTGTATATTTAGAAGGTGAGTTCAAGTACAATACCGGTCCAAGCAAGTCTTCCCAACGCCAATAGAAGGAAAAGATTGCCGCAGTAGCCATAGAAGGACGGATAAGCGGAAGTATAATTCTGAAATAAAGTCCAAATTTCCCACAACCATCGATGGTAGCCGCTTCATCAAGTTCAACAGGAATGGTCCGAATAAACTGCAGCATTAGGAAAATGAAAAACGGGACACCGAAGAACTGTGGAACAACGATCGGTTTGATACTGTCGAGCCATTCCAATTTGGCATAGATAATGTATTGAGGGACGAGCACCACATCGGAAGGAAGCATCAGGGTCATCATCATGATTCCGAACCATAAGCCATGGCCTACAAATTTATTGCGGGCAAAACCAAAGGCAACCAGTGAAGATGAAATGACTGCGCCCAGTGTTGCGACAATGACAATTACGAAAGAGTTCTTGATGAAGACACCAAAGGAGTAACCTGCAATACCTTCCCAGCCTTTAGCATAGTTCCCCCATTCCCATGGATCAGGTATAAGGTGCTGCGCTGTAACAAACACAAGCCGGCTCTCTTTAAAAGAACTCATGATCATCCACAGAATCGGATACAGCATAACGATAGCGAGGCCACCTATAAGGATGTGATAAAGCGGCCATTTCAGTTTAATTTTCGCCATGGATTATTTTCCTCCTTCCGACTCGTAGAAGACCCACGATTTGGATGTCTTGAACAAGATTCCGGTCATGATGCCGACAAGCAACAACATCACCCAAGCCATAGCCGAAGCATAACCCATATTATTAAACATAAAAGCCTGACGGAATAAATAGAGAGAATACAACATAGTGCCGTCCATAGGTCCGCCTTCACCTTTAGAGATAATATAAGCTGGAACAAAGGTCATAAATGCGCTGATCGTCTGCATAACGAGGTTAAACAGAATTACAGAACTTAAGAGTGGCATAGTAATCTTAAAGAACTTTCTGAAGAATCCGGCTCCATCTACACTAGCTGCCTCATACATTTCACCAGGAATATTTTTGAGACCTGCCAGAAAGATTAACATGGATGAGCCAAACTGCCACACAGATAAAGTTATCAACATAATAAGCGCAGCGTTCGGATTGCCAAACCAACTTACCGGACCAATCCCGAAAAAGCCAAGCATACCGTTAATAATTCCAGTATCACTAAAAATATTACGCCACATGATGGAGACCGCCACACTGCCACCTATAATAGAAGGTAAATAATAAGTTGTCCGATAAGCTCCTACCATACGCGATTTCGTATTTAAAATCATAGCCACAAATAATGCGAAGGTTAGACGTAAAGGCACACCGATAAATACGTAAAGCAGGGTTACCTTTAGTGAATGCAAATATTTCGGGTCATTGGAGAACATTTTGATGTAATTATCAAATCCAATCCACTTAGGTGGAGCGAATAAATTGTATTTAGTAAAAGAGAGATACAGCGAAATGATCATTGGGATCAGTGTGAAGCAAAGGAAGCCAATGACGAACGGACTGATGAAGGCATATCCTGTAAGGTTGCTTCGTAACCGCCGGCCGGTCAACTTATTTTTCTTAACAGCCAATGGATTCGAAGGTAGGGGATTCGTTAAGGCCAAGGGTCTCCAACTCCTTTTTATGTGAATAATATGGGAAACGGGATGCCGCCTAGCGAAATGGCATGCCGTTTCCCATGTGAGACGCAGTATAGTTATCTGTTACCCTACGTTTAACGGCTGGAGAGAATAGAGTTCGCCTCTTTTCGGAACTGTGCCGCTGCTGCTGCTGGGTCGATTTTTCCGAAGTTCATTTGTTCAGCGAGGTCTGTAAGCAGTGCTACAACCTCTGGGGATCCTACCGGTGGACTCATAGGTGAAGTAGTAGGCTCCATGTCAGCAACAAACTTAAATACTTGCTTACCGGAATCAGTTAATTGTGTAGCTACAGATTCTTTGATTTTGCTTGAAATTGGTACTCCGCGTTCGCCTTTGATCAGGTTGTTAGCTTCCACATCATTAATCCAGAAATCAACGAACTTCGCTGCTTCTTCCTTCACTTTAGAGTTAGAAGTAATTGACCAGTACATACTTGGCTGCATGTAAAGCCCTTTATCCATATCTGGACCAGGCATTTGTGCCAGCTCCATAGGACGATTTACAGCGATTTGCAAAGCAACGTATTGGTTCGACCATTGCCATACACCGATACCTGTCCCTTTAACAATATCCGACTCTTCAATAACCCCTTTATTTTGGCTCAGTTTGTCTTGTGATGGGACCGCTCCATCTTTAATCAAACCAGACAACATTCCGAAAAAGTCAGTGAACAACGCATCGTCCTCATAACCAAGTGCGGAACCATCATTGTTATAGAGTGCCAGCCCTTTTGTACGCAGATAATAGTTGAAGAACACGTCTGCTGCCATGGAACCATCCATATACAGTCCAGCCGACTTAGCTTTCGCGGCGATTTCCTTGTATTGATCCCAAGTCCAGTTCTCTGGGATAGAATCAACACCTGCCTTTTTCAGCAATTCTGGATCATATTGAAAACCAAGTACGTTAACCCCTAACGGAATTCCGTATTGCTTCTCACCGATCACTCCAGTACTCAGCACGTTCTCATTCACATCGCCGACTTGAATCTGAGAGTTCAAATAAGGTTTCAAGTCTTCGAGCTGTCCGTTAGATCCATATTGATTGATATAAGAAATATCCATTTGAACGATATCAGGAAGCCTATTTGCAGCGGCTTGCGGAGCAAGCTTTTTCCAGTAATCATCAAAGGATGCATATTCAGGCTCAATGGTTACATTCGGGTATTTGGCTTCATACATATCGATAACTTGTTGTGTATAAGAATGTCTTGTATCTCCACCCCACCATGCGATTCGCAAGGTTACTGGTTCTGCTGAGGTCGTAGCCGCAGGTTTCGTCTCTGAAGGAGTATTTGTAGCGGAATCCGTAGCGGCAGCATTGTTATTGTTGTTACCTCCACCACAACCAGCTAACATCGACGACAGCAATAATGGTACGGCTAGTAAAGCGAATCTCTTTTTCAATTTCATGTCCCCTTTTCCTATGATAGTGTAAAGGCTCTGATCCCTTTAGGTAGCGCTTTCATTGGTTAAATTTTCTCAAATATTCCGTGATTATTGAATACAAAAAACCGTCTTGTTTGTTCAATAATCAGTTCGCTTGAGGGGGTTTCATGAAATCTGTAGGGGTCTGGCCGGTTACTTTTTTAAATACCTGACTGAAATATTGTGCATTTCCACCGAATCCGAACATTTCAGCCAGCTCAAATACTCTTACATCCCCACTTCTCAAAATATGCTCCGATGCTTTAGCAATCCGGTAATTGGTTACATAATTCGAGAATTTCTCCCCGGTAATTTTCTTGAAAATTTTGCCGAGATAGTCGGGATTCATATATAACATTTCAGCAGCGACCGAGCTAAGCGACAGCTCTGCATTCTTGTAATCCTCTGCGATAATTTTGAACATTTTGTCTACAATAAGTGATTGCCGGGAACTAAAATGTCGGTCATACATCGCTGTTAAGCGAACCGCTGCCTCTTTGACGTATGCTTTTAAACCTCCCAAGGTTCTAATTTCGGCAAGCTCCGCCAAGCCCGATGTGAAGCTATTTCTTTCATCAGGGACTGCTAAACGAATCATAGCGGAATATAACTGTAAAACATAAGAACGCGTCACGTTAATATCTAACCGCTCATCAGCGAGCAAGTTGAATAATCGTTCCAATTCCAGCTCAACCGTATTTTGATCGCCTGCTTTTATAAGTAGACAAATATGCTCTTCATCTAGCTCGATATCATTTCTTCCACTTAGCTCATCACTTGGGATATCACTCCCGGTAATCAAACCGCCCGCCTCCAAATAAAAACGATGGTTCAGGCACTGCAAGGTCTGACGATACAATCTCCGGGAATGAATCATAAGGTCAGCATCACTAATCGCGATTGTCACATCCATTTTATAAAACTTGCAGAATACCTCTCTTACTTCAGCGATACGTTTAAGCAGGGAGCTATTCTGCACCGTATTCCCTTCATCTTCCAGTAATATTAATAAATGACCACCTATCGTCGCACTCAGGAGTGTTTCCTGAAGTACGTCCTGGGCAATATTTTGCAGAGCGAACAATTGCTCATATTCGTAAGAACCTTCTAGTCGGAACAGGAGCAAGCGCACCGTTTTGTCATTAAGTTCAATGCCGAATAGTTCCTGATAATACTCTAGATCCTGACTTCCATAAGTTTTATTAGAGATCCATTCCTTCAAAAATTGTTCTTTCACATGGGGCAATACCTTCTGAAGACGTTGTTTCATACGATTTACGAATTCGCCTCTGCTCTTCTGCTCATCGAGTTCCGCTACCAGCTCAATCAGTGCTTCATGGATCTGATTCTCATTGCACGGCTTTAAAAGATAATGTTTGACCCCGTTCTGCATAGCAATACAAGCATAATCAAAATCCTTATAACCAGTCAGCATAACGAATTTCACGTCTGGAAATCGTTCACTGCATTTTTGCACCAGTCCCAGGCCATCTAGACCAGGCATAGAAATATCCGTGATCACAATTTCAGGGTTAAGCTCCTCAATTTTCACCAAAGCTTCAATCCCGTTCCGTGCCGTGCCTACAAGCTCTGTTCCCGCTCGTCCCCAGTCCACAACCTGCGATATCCCTTCCAGAATCAAGCGTTCATCATCCACCAGCAGCAGTTTATACATTCTCTAGCACTCCTTTTAAGTAAGGTATACGCACATGTATAGTTGTTCCTTGACCCGGCTCACTTTCTATGACTGTGCCCCATTCAGGGCCGAAGACGATTTGAATACGCTCCGCGATGTTAGCTAAGCCGATGCCTTCTCCACGTGTCTTAACTCTCCCCATCTGTAAATCTTTGATAAATTCAGCGCTCATCCCCGGTCCATTATCACTGACTTTGATATCGAGGCCCTGATCTTCTTCACTAACTGTTATAGAAATGGTGCACGGCTCAATATTAGGCTCTAGCGCATAGCGAATAGCATTTTCGATTAAAGGCTGCAAGGTCAGCTTCGGAATTAATGCATCATGCAGATTTTCAGGTACATCCATCCGGAAATCAAGCCTCTCATCAAACCGTGTTTTCTGGATAATGACATAATTTCGCACGATAGTGATCTCTTTTTCAAGTGTAATTAGCGGATCCTTGAGACCAATAGAGCTGCGGAACAAGTAACCGAGCGCTTCTACCATTTCTGAGATTTTGGCTTGTTTGTTCATTTTGGCTAACCAATTGATCGATTCCAGTGTATTGTACAAAAAATGCGGATTAATCTGTGCCTGTAATGCTTTCAGCTCGGTCTCTCTAATAATCAGCTGCTTCGCATAGTTCTCATCAATAAGCTCTCTGATCCTGCGGATCATCATTTTAAAAGTCCGGTTTAGCTGACTAACCTCGTCCTGCGCAGTCTGTGAAACCACACCTAATGACTGTTCCTCCAGATTGTCCAGATCGCCCTTCTCGATTTGCTTCATTTTTTTGGTCAGCTTAGAGATCGGACGTACAATACTACGAGCAAGCCTGTAGCCTAAAAGGAGACCAATTAATAAGATTAGTGCGAATATGATGACGACCAGTTTTTTGACAAAAGTAATATGTTTGAACATCTCATTAAATGGAGTTGCATTGATGTAGATCCAATCTATATAAGATGATTTCGTCTTGGTTATAAAATAAGTACCTTCTTGATATTTGGCCGTGCGATATAGCTCCGGACGTTCTGTCTCTTCTTTAAGCTCTTCTGGCAAAAGAATCGGTACTTCAGGATAGATCGCCTGTCCCGTCGTGGCATCAACAGCTATTAATTGGTCGGTATCGCTCGTACTATCCGCAATGATTAGATCGATCCGAATACGGATCACGAGTGTTCCCAGATCATCCAGCGTAAACGTTGACCCTGTATAAGATTTAATCTGCCGAACCGCCAAAAGTGAATTTCTGTTTCCTTGCGGATACCACACTATACTCCCGCTAGCTTCCGCAGCTAACGGCTTTAACTGATCCTGCAGATCCTGTGATACCCCTTCACGATTGCCCGCAGTCATTACTCCGCCACTCGTATCCATCAGCATCATGGAATAAACGTATTTCTCTGCCCCTGCAAAAGCAACCAGCCTGTTTATGATCTTGTTATGTAGAACTTGTCTTTCATAAGGCTGTGGATCATTCTGCAATTGGCGCAGGCATTCTTGGATTTGCTCATCAGACACCACTGTAAAAGAAAGCTGATCCAATTCTCTTAGGGCATTCTCGATGCTAATGGAGGACATCCCCAATACCTCAGAGGCCTTTTCATAAATTTGCTTGTCATAGATACGATACACATATTGCAAAACGGTCAACGAGAATAAAAAGGAAAGTAGAAGCAAAAAGGAAATAATCAGTATCATTTTGTTGAAAATGCCCGAACTTCTGTAAGCGCTAACATTTTTCCAAATCATCTGTTTTCTCCGCTCCCTAAATATGATAATTTTCATTTATTATCACTATAATTCCATTATAAACCATAATGTTCCATTTGGGTAAATTTACGTGAACTGAAAGCTAAGGATAGTATAATGGCTCGGCGAAAAAAATCCTATGTAAAAAAGGGCTCGAAATGAAATCCAGAATCAGAGTTCACTTCAAGCCCTTATATTGAGCTACCTTCACACCTACAACAGACTAACCAAGCATCATTCGGTCATCTGCCAATTTATGTCCGCTGATTGTCTCGAATTCTCCGAGCAGCCGTTCTACGGTAAGATCTTTTTTACGAACCTCGTCGATATCCAAAATAATACGGCCCTTATCCATCATGATCAGACGATTGCCAAGACGAATGGCTTGCTCCATGTTATGGGTAACCATTAGGGTGGTTAACTTCATCTCACGGACAATGGACTCTGTCAGTTTAGTAATCAGCTCCGCACGAGAAGGGTCAAGGGCTGCTGTATGTTCATCTAAAAGTAAAATTTGCGGTTGAGTAAAGGTCGCCATTAGCAGACTTAGCGCTTGTCTCTCTCCACCTGACAACAACCCTACTTTTGCCCGCAGGCGATCCTCCAGCCCAATCCCCAGACGGCTTAGCTCGTCGCGAAATAAAGCTCTTTTTGCTTTATTTACTCCAAAGGTTAACCCTCTGCTTTTGCCTCTTTTATAAGCCATAGCTAAATTTTCTTCAATCGTCATATGTGGAGCCGTACCCGCCATTGGGTCCTGAAAGACCCGGCCGATCCAGCGACTCCGTTGAAATTCCGCCAAATGGCTGATTGAATTTCCTTCAATGCTGGCTGTACCCAGATCCGGCTTCATGACACCGGAAATAATGTTCATCAACGTAGATTTACCAGCTCCATTACTTCCAATGATGGTGACAAAATCACCGGGAAGAAGCTCCAAGTCAATGCCGAGCAGCGCTATTTTCTCATCTGGTGTTCCGGGATTGAACAGCTTAGATACGTTCTCCAGTTTAAGCATCGATGGTGCCTCCTCTCTTGCTGCTTAGCGCTTGCTCAGCTAATTCAACGGAACGCCTCCGCGCCATATTCTTCTGCTTCAGGAAACGCTGAATCGACGGGAATACAAGAGCGAAAATAACGATAATTGCTGTGATCAGCTTAAGATCCGAAGCTTTAAGCCACGGTACCCGCAAGGCAAGTGCAACTACGATCCGGTAAACTATGGATCCGAGCACAACAGCCAGTGTGGCCCGAAATACATTTTTGGCACCAAATATGGCTTCACCGATGATCACCGAAGCTAACCCGATTACAATCATCCCAATACCCATGGAGGAATCCGCAAAAGTAGAATACTGAGTAATTAACGCTCCCGAGAGCGCCACCATTCCATTGGATAAACTGACACCAAGAATAGTGGTATTATCCGTGTTTACACCCAGACTACGGATCATTCTTGCATTATCTCCGGTAGCCCGCAGCGCAAGTCCAAGATCCGTACGCAGGAATAAATCCATTACTATTTTCACAAAAATAACTACAAACGGCAGTACGAGCAGAGGATCAATGGAAGTGAACAAGGTAGTGTCGCCCATTAAAGACCAGTTGGGTTTGCCACCAAATATCCGCAGATTAATGGAATAAAGTGCAATCATCATCAAAATACCGGATAACAGTCCATTAATCTTGCCTTTCGTATGTAATAGGCCCGTGCACATTCCTGCCAGCATTCCACCAGCAATAGCGGCCAAGGTAGCAAGCCATGGTGCATAACCGTTAGTAATCATAACAGCGGCAATGGCGCCACCAGTGGTAAAGCTCCCATCTACAGTCAAATCAGGGAAATCAAGAATACGAAAGGTAATGTATACACCTAAAGCCATAAATGCGTAAAGCAAACCCATTTCAACGGCCCCGAGCATCGAATTTAACATAGATGACTTCCTCCTTCGAGCGGAAAGGGGCGTTCTCACGAAATCGCCCCTATATAATGGCTTATTGAATAATATTGTTAGCTTGATCGGCAACTTCTGCCTTCATTGCATCAGTCACTTCTATGCCTTGTGCTGCTGCAGATTTCAGGTTAAGAATGAGATCAAGTTTTTCTTGCATGGTTACTTTCATATCAGCTGGCTTTTTACCATTTTTCAAGATATCCACGGCCATTTGACCCACTTGATAACCATGATCGAAATATTTAAAACCAACGGTGGCAAAAGCGCCCTTTTCAACCGTATCACGGTCACTGGAGAAGAACGGGATTTTCTTGTCATTAGCCGTTTGAATAATGGTATCCACTGCACTTACGACTGTGTTATCCAAAGTAATGTAGAATGCATCTACACGACCCACAAGTGATTCCGCAGCTTGTTTGACTTCAGAGGTATTCGTGATGGCAGCCTTCACTAGCTCGATTCCATGCTTATCCAATTCTTTTTTAGCAATCTCAGCCATAATTACTGCATTGGGTTCACCTTCATTAATAACGATGCCCAGCTTTTTCACGTTAGGAAATTGGGTAGCTATAAATTGCATTAATCTGTTAATCGCTTCGGGATTGGTGTCCGATACACCTGATACATTTCCACCTGGATGCTCCAGATCCGTGACAATCTTTGCGTCGAGTGGGTCAGTTACTGCTGCGAACAAAATCGGTGTATCCTTACTTACTTTGCTGAGTGCTTGAACAATTGATTGAGCGGAAGGCGTTGCAATTGCCAATACCAAATCATTTGAGTCAGCGGCAATCTTTTGAGCAATGGACAAGTTATTCGCTTGGTCAGCCTGAGCATTTTCAAGGTCAACCTTCAGGTTCTCGCCTTCAACGATTCCCGCATCCTTCAAAGCAGCGAGAATTCCTTCGCGTGTAGCATCGAGTGAGGGGTGTTCCACATATTGTGAGATCGCAATTTTGTACGTTTTTGAATCTGCTGCTCCTGCATTCGTAGGGGAATTACCGGAATTCGCTGCATTTCCTGAGTTTTCAGCGGTGTTATTGTTGCCACAACCAGCTGCTACGAGCATGAAGCATAAGCTTAATCCCGCCAAAATGTTTCTCTTTTTCATCAAAGTACCCCATTTCATTAGTTTATTAACGCATACATCAAGGTGAGCGACTCAGCATTATCACTTTTATCGATAAAAGCATTAAAGCATAAGCTTACACGTACCTCACATTAATGATAGAAATCTATTAAACCTATATTATATGGAGGTTGTTTATCCGTCAATCACTTATCATATTTCCATAGATTTCAAATTCTGAAGAATATATGACATCAAAAGAGGTAATGCTTGGTTGTCTCTTACAGCGATTGCCTTCGTTTCTTTTACATAAAAAAAATCGCCCTGCACAAACTTAATTTACAGTTTGAAGATGGAGCGTGTTAAATGGCTAATAATCACAAAAGACTACTAACCACCGCTACTGTATTGCTTGCTGTCGCTTTAACGAGTTCATCCTGCGGTTATTCTTCTCAATCGCAAAAACCTAAGGTTAACGCGCTAACTCCTGATGGTAAAAATGCCTCCAGTTATTATGAACAATCTGCAATTACTGACGCTCAGGGAAAGTACTGGATTCCACTCAAGCCTGCGGTTACTTCGCTCGGATATCGGATGAAGGATGATGGTTCTAGTGATGGATACACTAAAATCGGTTATAGCGATGTTATGTATATGCTGCGCCCTGGCTCTCCACAGGTATTCTCACTTGGGGAAAAAATCACACTGCCACAAGCCCCTAGACGGCAAGAAGGGCAAATCTATATCACCCCTTTAGCCTTGTCCAAATTTTTGCAAACAGAAGTAGGCTGGAATCCCCAGTCGGGTGAGATAAACATTGCTACACCGTCCGAACGTAAGACTATCGAAAAATTATCGACGGTCGAATCCACGAGTGAATCTAAATCTTTACGCATTCAAAGTATTTCTGAAGCGGATAAACAGGAGTTAATCTCTTTTGCCAAAAATTTCTTGGGTGTTCCCTACGACTTTGGCGCTGGATCTTATGAAGAAACCAAAAAATTTGATTGCTCTTCTTTTACAAGGCATGTATTCAAAAAATTCGGAGTCAGCTTACCTCGTTTAGCTAAAGATCAGGACAATTTAGGTACCCGTGTAAGTCGAAGCGAACTGGATGTAGGAGATCTTATCTTCTTTACCGTTCCCGGTCGATTTGAAAGTGATGCTATACCTGGTCATGTCGGTATTTACATTGGAGACGGAAAGTTTATCCACACCTGGGGTGAACCCGGAGTTCAGATCAGTGACCTCGACTCAGGTTATTGGAGTAATGTAATCCTCCATATGCAACGTGTTTTATAAGCTTCCCATGCTTTAAAAGAAATCATTCAAAAAGCCTGAATCCCTATTGATGGGGTTCAGGCTTTTTGACTATAACTTTTATCCAGTTTCTTAATCCCAGCTCTTGCCCCTTCCGCTCATCCGGACAAACAGCTTTACAAGTTCAACTATAACAATAATCGCTACGGCCGCTGCACATACTATTCCCCACTGTAATCCACTTAAATGTGAAACACCAAACCAGTCGTTTAAGCCCGGGATGATGATCACAAGCACAAGCATTAGTATAGAGATCAGCGAAGCCCATAACATATAGCGATTGCTGAACCAACCGATCTGGAATAGCGATTTTTTATTGGATCTGACGTTAAAAGCATGAGCGATTTGCAGTAATCCTAATGTACCAAAGGCCATTGTAACCGCAATACCTTCATTGTAATGCGTATGCGCCCATTGATACACGATCAACGTAAGCGCCGCTTCTATAATCCCTTGATATATAATCCCGATCCCCACGCCGCCCGCAAAGATGCTACTGCTTGCTTTACGCGGCTTCTTCGCCATTACATCCTCGCCGGCTTTCTCAAGTCCGAGGGCAAGTGCAGGTAAGGTATCCGTAACGAGATTAATCCACAGAATATGGATCGGCTCTAGAATACGCCAGCCAATCATAGTGGCAATAAATAATGTCAGCACTTCCCCAAGATTAGCGGAGAGAAGGAACTGGATAGCCTTGCGGATATTGCTGTAAACCTTCCGTCCTTCTTCTACGGCAACAACTATAGTCGTAAAGTTATCGTCGGCAAGCACCATATCTGATACACCCTTGGCAACATCCGTTCCGGTTATTCCCATGCCCACGCCGATATCGGATGATTTAAGTGCAGGAGCATCATTTACACCATCTCCGGTCATCGCCACAATTTTTCCTTTTTGTCGCCAAGCCTTAACGATACGAACCTTGTGTTCAGGAGAGACGCGTGCATAAACCGAATAATCGGTAACCTTCTCCGCAAATTCCTCTTCGCTGAATTTATCCAGCTCACTACCCGTTAATACACCTGATTCATCTTCAATAATCCCTAATCTTTTGGCAATAGCCGCTGCTGTATCACGATGATCGCCTGTAATCATTACAGGTCTAATTCCCGCTTTACGGCAGATAGCTACCGCATCCCGTACTTCCTCACGCGGCGGGTCAATCATACCGACCAAACCAATAAATATTAACTCTTTCTCCGTGGTATCTGGTGAGAGATCGGTCGGCAGCTGCTCCTCATCTCGGAAAGCAAATGCCAAGACTCGAAGTGCATCATTCGCAAGTAATTTATTACTTTCCATGATATTCCGCTTATGTTCGTCTTGTAGAGTTACAATTTCTCCATCCACATAGATATGGCTGCATTTGGACAAAAGTACATCTGGTGCACCCTTTGTCAGCACACGATAACGTCCAGCTTCGACCTCATGAACCGTTGTCATCAGCTTGCGATCGGAGTCAAAAGGCAGCTCATTTTTACGTGGGTATTTCTTTTCCAGCTCCCTTTTGTCAGTGCCTATACTAAGCGCATAATCGACTAACGCAGTCTCCGTCGGATCGCCGATGATTGCTTTTCCGCTCTTGGTTTGTGGGTCCTTAGCTCCAGCTTTTGCTTCAGGTTCACTAGGAGTCTTTCCTTCGTCAATACTGGAGTCATTACAAAGCGTCATAGCTTGAAGCAATAACTCGCCACCAGGAATCCCTTCAAGCCCTGCACTGGAATCAGTGGTCTTTCCGTTGACATGCACTTTTTCGACAGTCATTTTATTTAATGTTAAAGTACCTGTCTTATCGGAGCATATAATCTCTGTACTTCCAAGTGTCTCCACGGCGGGAAGCTTGCGAATAATCGCTTTTCGTCCCGCCATTCGCTGCACACCAAGCGCGAGAATGATCGTAACAATTGCTGGCAGCCCTTCCGGGATAGCCGCTACCGCGAGTGAGATCGAGGTAAGTAGCATATCCAGCAGCTCTCTTCCTTCGAAGATCCCAACGGCAAAGATAATCACGCAGACGCCAAGAATAATAAAGGTAAAATATTTACCTAGCTCATCCAGCTTTTTTTGCAGCGGTGTTACATCTGTATCTTCTTCCGAGATATAACCGGCAATTCTACCGACCTCCGTCTGCATTCCTGTAGCTGTAACTACACCAATTGCTCGGCCATAAGTTACACTGCTGCTCATATAAGCCATATTGGTGCGGTCGCCGATTACAATGTCGCTACCCTCAAGCACACCGGCCCGCTTTTCAGAGGGCAATGATTCTCCGGTAAGCGCGGCTTCCTCCGTCTTCAACGAAGCGGCTTCCAAAAGTCTTATATCCGCCGGAACTACATTTCCAGCTTCCAGCAATACGATATCCCCGGGCACAAGATCTTCACTTTTTATCTCAGTAACCTGGCCGGAACGTCTTACTCTGGCGTGTGGAGAGGACATACTTTTTAGCGCATCGAGTGCTTGCTCAGCCTTATTTTCCTGAATAACTCCAAGCACCGCGTTCAAAATGACTACAAGCAAAATAATGATCGTATCCGTCCATTCCCCCAAGACTCCTGACAATACAGCTGCTACTAGCAAAATAAAGATCATTACATTTTTAAATTGTTCGATAAACTTTCCTAATAGCGATTTGGTCTTCGCTTCTTGAAGTACGTTCTTCCCATATCGCTCCACAAGTTTAGTCGCTTCATCGGAAGATAAACCCTCTTTCCGAGTTTCCAGCCTATTCAGCACTTCTTCCTCGCTCAGTGTATGGAAGGGTTCCAGCCCTTGCGATTGTGGATTATTTGAATTCAAACCATAGCCTCCTTCCAGAATTGAGATCTGGTAAAACCTCTCATATGAGTTTTACCCAAAACAGGCATGGTGATTCTTGAATGGTATGTACTTTTTTAGAAATTTAGATGTTCTTTCTTCAAATCGCGATTGAAGCTTTTAAACCTAGTCCCTTGATACAGGAGTTCACCTCGGTCACCTTCTACAATCAGGCCAAAATCCTGATCTCTTACCTGCAACTCTAAACGAGAGCCATCGGCAAACTCAAAGGTAACATAATAACTAGTATTTGCTCTCGATTCACCGGATCCACCCCATACCTCGGTTCGTTTGGTGACCGCTGTGCAGTTTGCTTTTATCAAGGGACTTGCGTTATTGGACATCCAGATTCTCACTGATTTAACAATTATAAAAACGAAAAAGCCAAGAAAAAGCAAAGCAAATAATTTAAAAAACAGTGGCATCTCATGAATGAAACTTCCGAAAAAGCTGCGCTCATCAAAACCGTTAAAATCCTGCCATTCGCTCAAATTTATCCCTCCTGACTGAAACAAGATAATAAAAGTTATCTATGCTGCGAAATACGTCATTTTTCCCGTTCGGTTTCATGTTTTCATCATCTATATATGAATTTTTTTCACAAAACAATTTGGATTCAAAGGAAAAGGTATGGTATGCTTTTTATACTACATACAGTTGGGAGGTGTTATTTCGGTGCAATATATAGCGCGTTTATCACTACATTGGTTTCTTCGTATAGTCCTAATTCTGGGAATGATGTTCTCTTTTCCACCTGCCTGGTCTGGAGGATTATTCACTACGGAGCAAGAATCAACGACATCCGAAATTGAACGCTACGAGCGAAAGTTTACACCTCCCGTAAGGATTGCACCTCAAATAACCCCTCAGGTAGGAGCCATCAAAATAACTGAACAGTGGGGAACGAAGTCACTTGCGGTCGTTGCAATACTCCCTGTACTTTCTTTACTGTTCCGTCCAGTGATTTATAAATTCCTGCTTCGACTACGGCTGTACCTGTTAAAATTCACGTCTCATTTTCTAATATCACTACCTTAGCGAAGTTCACCTCTGCCCTAAATGAATGTCGGCTGAAGGGAATTTAGAACTTCAATTGATAAAAATCTTATGTATCATGAATTATAGAGATGCGGATTTACCGGTAGGTATACATGCTCGCATTGCTCATCATCCACCGGAATAAAGCAAGTATCTTGGCTCAACCGTGTTCTGGATATCCGTTCAGGTGCGCTTTTACATTAGTAATATTCGCAGCACTATTCCTGATTGCTGGATTCACCGACACCATTCATCTAGCAGACAGAAGTTATTGGCGCACTACTAGTGGACTTGTCCTCGCTGAAACCGAACATGTGAAACCGATTGAACAGCTTGTGATCCCATTTCGTGATTTCTTCAGTGTCATCTTCTGCTTCAGCTTCGGACTGACATAGATCCACTCACCTTAGGCAGTGAGGCGCTCTGGTACTCCCTTGCAGCAGTTATCGTTACGCTAAATGGCAACTTTATTGCAGGCTTGCTGGCCGGACGTAGCGTTGGTCACAGCCTTCATGCTTCATCCAACATTGGATGCCCATAGCCGCGCGGGATGAATTTTCAATAATTATGGCCAATTTGGGTAAAGCATTGCGGAGTGCTGGCTATTCTTCACTATTTGTAGCCATTCGCAGCCTCTTGGAGCCTTTGCAACATTCTCCGTCATTTGCAACCATTTGCGGCCCTTTACAGCTATTTGCAGCCATTTTCAGCCTTTCGCAGACATTTGCAGATATTTGCAGCCATTTACGTGCTGATCCTTGTTCTCCTTGGACATTGTCTGACGAAGGAATCTAAATAGATTTATAAATAATGGATAAAGTATTCAACTTTGAGAAACGACATGATGCACGAATATCCAAAAAATCTGCCATAGCCACTGAAAATGAGTAAGGTCGTTTCCCCTGTTGAAGGAGGAAAAACTATGCAGAACAAAATAAATCAACGTCAACAGCTACAAAGAAGCTCTACCTTCCGAGTTCTTACCGTCATTGCCGGCGCATTGCTTGCTGCTGTAGGATTGGAATTATTTTTAATGCCACATGGCCTTGTTGTCGGCGGGATTACAGGCTTATCCGCATTATTCGCTCATACTACTGAAATGCAGCTTGGATTGTTTCTATTTCTATTCAATCTGCCCTTTATATTTATGTCGCGAAAACAAGTAAATCTCCGCTTTGCTCTTTACACTGTTTTGGGATTAACCTGCCTAACCATCGCGTCTCTTGCGCTGCATCGTTTTCCTGCTGTGATTAGCGATCCTTTACCTGCCGCAATGGCAGGAGGCATCTGTCTTGGAGTAGGTATTGGAATATCTGTGAGATTCGGCGGTGTAAATAAACAAGCCAGTGACCAGGGGTATTCTCTGCTGAGCGGCGGACCTCCAAAATCAACGGAAGTCGTGATTATGATCCTGAACTGTGCAATTCTGCTTTTTGCAGGTACATTGTTCGGTTGGGAGCAAGCAATGTATTCTATTATTGCCTACCTGCTGGCTTTCGAAGGTGTTCGTATCTCACTACGGGGATTATCCCACTCCCGCACTGCTTGGATTACCAGCAGCCGATGTTTGGACATTCAGCAAGCAATCGCAACCTCTCTAAACCGAGAAGCTGCGATTGCCGAAGGTTCAGGGCAAGATGGAGAGGTTAGCACGTTGTTTTGTCTGACAAACAGAATGGAAGAAGATCATCTTCGGGCAATCGTTCTACAGTGTGATTCAGAGAGCCAAATCGTGTTCAGATCAGCCACTAAAGATCATAGACAAACACGCTTACACGAATAAAAAAAGGGAGCGCCCTTAAGCCATGAAAATGGCTGGAGCGCTCCCTTCTTTTTGAATTTAGCCTTTGATCGCAACCAATTTTTCTGAGCGAGGCCTCAAACTTCTTGTTCGAGACCCCAAACTTCTTGCGAGAACTCAAATTTCGCATTATTCGAAGACGTTTACGCGCATGAGACAGCTATCGGACACAGCGGACCTTAAATGCGGAATTATCCCGAATTTTGGATGACATCGGACCGCATAGCCCCTATTGGCACAAAAAACACCAACTACGAGCCTATTTCTTATGAATAGCTGCACTGGGGTCCGAAACCTTGCTCCAAAGGCGATATATTTGCGAATAACGTCATTGGAGTCCGAATACCTCAGCGGATGATCATATTTCGGCGTCATCGGACGGCGGATGAATGTGATTCGGTGACATCGGACGATGGATGAAAGTGATTCAGCGGTATCGAATAAGCGGAGAGCTATGATTCGGTGGCATCAGACGGCGGTTGACTATGATTCGGTGGTATCGGACACAGCGGACCTTATATGCAGAATTTCCCGGAATTCTGAATGCATTCGGACCGCATAGCCCCTATTGGCACAAAAAACGCCAACTACGAGCCTATTTCTTATGAATAGCTGCACTGGGGTCCGAAACCTTGCTCCAAAGGCGATATATTTGCGAATAACGTCATTGGAGTCCGAAAGCTTCAGCGGATGTACATGATTCGGTGGGATCGGACGATGGGTAAATGTGATTCGGCGGTATCGGACAGTGGATGAACATGATTCCGTGGTATCGGACGATGGAGCGATGTAATTCGGGGGCATCGACGATGGATGGATGTGATTCGCCGGGATCGGACGACAGATGACCATGATTCGGTAGCGTCCGAAGATGGTTGAATGTGATTCAGCGGTATCGGATAAGCGGAGCTATGATTCAGTGACATCAGACGGCGGTTGACTATGATTAGGCGTTACCGGACGACGGACGACTATGATTCGGTGGCATCGGTTTATCCGGATTAGAGACATATTGCAGCATGCCGTAACTACGGCCAAAAACGCAAAGCAGCGATCCTCCAGTAATAGGAGGATCGCTGCTTGCAGACTGTCACATACGATGAAAAAAACACCCATGGACAACCCCTACTTTCATTTAATCCGCTACTTAACGGAACATTCCCCACAAGCGGATTAAATGAAAGGTGTTGTTCGGATCGATTTTCTGCGCGATGATAAACTTTACAATTTGTTCTTCCTGTGTCGAGGTCAGTTTCTCGTTCAATACACCTGACGCTTTCCGTACCAATCTGCGAACAACCGCAGGATCCTGCAGCTCCTGTTTCGAGATGCCCTCAATCATACTTTTGATACGATCCTTCACAGTCGAGTTTTTCATCTTCAGCTTGATGCGATCCACCAACTGAGGGCTAATTCCGAATTGTTGATAACCCAAGTGTAGCACCTCCCGTCATATCCAATCTTTCACAGTATATGAGCCTTCGGTGCTACATGTGCCTAGTTAGTCAATTAATTCTCCTTGGAAGATCTGTTCACTCTGTAAATAATGCCGAAGAGATGCATATTCAGGTGATGTCCAAAAAGCTTCATCCTTAAGCAGCTCTGCGACATCATCCCGCGCCTGCTCCAGAATTTCAAAGTCAGCCGTCATATCTGCCAGCCGAAACTCCGGTAATCCACTCTGCTTTGTCCCAAAAAAATCCCCCGGTCCACGCAGCTCCAAATCCCTTCGGGAAATCTCAAATCCGTCATCCGTATCGGTCATGGCAGTCATTCGCTCACGTCCGATTTCAGATTTTGGATCAGCTACCAACACACAAAAAGAGGCATGCTGCCCTCTTCCTACCCGTCCACGTAACTGATGCAGCTGTGACAGACCAAAACGATCCGCATCCATAATGATCATCAATGTAGCATTAGGAACGTCTACACCAACCTCCACCACCGTAGTGGACACAAGCAGCTGCAGCTCATTGTTATAAAACGCCCGCATCACTTCATCTTTTTCAGCGGGAGTCATTTTCCCATGCAAAAGCCCAACTTTATAGCTAGGGAAAGCTTGGCTCATCTGAATATGCAAATCAATAGCATTCTGCACATCCAGCTTCTCTGACTCTTCAATGAGCGGACAGATCAAATAAGCCTGACGACCCAGATCAATTTCACGCTTAATCAGATTCAGCACACGATCCATGAGATCATGTTTTACCCAATAACTAGTTATAGGAACTCGGCCTTTCGGCCTTTCAGATAAAGTAGATACATCCATATCGCCAAAAACAGAGATCGCAAGTGTACGTGGAATAGGCGTCGCAGTCATCGTCAGTACATCCGGATTATATCCTTTTCGCCGCAATACACCACGCTGATTCACACCAAAACGATGCTGCTCATCAGTTACCACAAGACCCAGATCACGGAAAAATACATCCTCCTGAATCAAAGCATGTGTTCCTACCACGATATCAAGCATCCCCATTTGCAACGAGGCCAATAACTCTTTACGTTTTCGGCCAGTCACACTGCCCGTCAGGAGTCCTACAGTAATCCCAAACGGCTCAAACATCCTGGTAAGTGAACGCATATGCTGTTCTGCTAAAATCTCTGTGGGCACCATTAGTGCGCCCTGAAAACCAGATCTTACCGTAGCAAAAAGCGCCACAGCCGCAAGCACTGTTTTACCCGAGCCAACATCTCCTTGCAGCAGACGATTCATGCAATATGGTGAACGCAGATCATGTAAAATCTCCAGCTCTACACGTTTCTGTGCATCTGTAAGCTCAAAGGGCAGACTGCGCACGAACTGGCGTACCGTCGCGTTATCCACTGTGTGGACTACCCCATCCATCCGCCCGCGGTTCAGAACCCTGAACGCTTGCATCTTCAACTGGAACAGGAATAGTTCCTCATATACCATCCTACGGCGCCCCTGCTGCCCCTCACGAGTGTCCTCAGGCCTATGGATAGTGGCAATGGCCCGTTTACGCGGCATGAAGTCATATTCCCTCATAATAGAATGCGGTAAAATCTCTGGAATCAGATCCCCATACTGCTGAAGTCCCTGATTAATAACCTTCCTGATCCAGGACTGAGTGATCTTACCACCTACCGAATAGACTGGCTGCAGTGTTCCCGTCTTCCCTTCACCACGATCCGGAAATTCATAATCAGTCACTGTAATCTGATTGCGCTTCTGATCCCATTTCCCGGTCAGCACAATTTCCCGTCCCACAGTGAGTTGCTCTCTTACATAATGGCGGTTAAACCAGGTTGCTGTGAACATCCATGGCTCTGCAACCATCTTACAGCTAAGACGTGACTTGCCGCCAAAACGCTGCAGTACAGGGATACCGATTACTTTTGCCTCAACGGTCACTTTATCCCCGTGTTTAGTCTCACTCAGCGAGCGGGGCCGATAATCCTCGTAGCGGAACGGATAATACTCTAATAAATCCTTTACTGTAAAGACGCCAAAGGCGTGAAGCTCGCTTTGCTTTTGAGCACTCACGCCAGTTATGTTTTTTACTTCAATTTGATTTAATGCCAGTGTCATATTTATCCCTCATTTTGCAGGCCAAATGAACACAGCTAATGTACCGTTACCGACATGGCTGCCCACGACAGGGCCGACGTTCGTCAGCACTTTTTCTTCCAAGGTGAAGTGTCCCGCAAGCTCATTCAAGAATTCTTCGCCGGAAGCCGGTTCAGCCGTATGACCCACGGCCACATTGATTTTGTTTACACCCTGCAGATCCCGCTTGAACAGTTCAATCATACGGGCGACAGCCTTCTTACGGCCTCTAACTTTCTCCACCGCATAAATAATACCTTCTGCATCAATGGACAATATCGGCTTAATATTCAGAAGTGTCCCCAGAATAGCGGAGGCTTTTCCAATTCTCCCGCCTTTTTGTAAATATTCAAGTGTATCTACTAAGAAGTAAAGCTTACGCGATTGACGTAGGCTTTCTACAGCCTCAAGTATCTCTTCAGGTCCTTTGCCTTCAGCAGACATTCTGGCAGCTTCCACTACCATAAATCCAAAACCATAAGAAGCGGAGAGAGAATCCACAACAGTGATCCCTTCTCCCTCTTCCTCCAGCATCGATTTAGCCAGCAATGCAGATTGATAAGTCCCGCTCAGTCCAGAAGAAATATGAAAGGAAAGGATAGAACAGCCCGGGTTACGCTCCAGAATACTGCGGTACACATTCATATATTCAACCGGTGAGGGTTGAGAAGTAGTCGGCAGCTGTGAGGTACGGGGAAGACGCTCATAGAACTGCTCCGGAGTCATATCCAGATTGTCCCTAAAAGCCTCTTCGCCGAACATTAAGGTCAACGGTACTACCTCAATTCCGTACGTTTCCGCCATTGCTGGCGGGATATCTGAAGTGCTGTCGGTGACGATAATGGTACGATTCATGGATTTTCTCCCCCAAGCTATAATTTTGCCAACTACGCAATAACAAATTTCTACTCCATTGTTAAAGAACCATTAATTCCTACCTATGGCTCTACAGAGAACAGATAATAATACAGGGGTTGGCCACCCTCATGAATCTCAACTTCCACATTCGGATAAGTCTCTTCCAGCCACTCACTCAAAGAATCAGTAGCCTCGGATTCTGTTTCTGCACCAATAAGGATCGTAACGATTTCGTCGCCATTCTCCAGCATATTGGATAACAGCGCCTGACTTGCAGCCAAAAGATCATCTGCAGCAGCAACAATTTTGGAATTAGAAATCCCAATAAATTGGCCCGATTTAATCTCCAGCTCATCAAAGCTTGTATCACGCACAGCGTTCGTTACTTGTCCGGACTTCACATGAGAGATTGCTTCCAGCATATTCTCAGAATTAGTCTCCACTGCATCTTCCTCTTGGAATGCAAAAGCTGCTGCTATTCCCTGCGGAATACTTTTACTTGGAATCACCGTAATCTCACGTTCGCCCTCTAGAAGATCTTTAGCTTGTTGAGCGGCAAGAACAATGTTCGAGTTATTTGGCAAAATATAAACATGCTTCGCAGATATGGAAGAAATCGCGTTCACGAAATCCTCAGTGCTAGGATTCATTGTCTGACCACCAGCTAGGACTACGTCCACTCCAAGGCTTTTGAAAATGTCAGCAATACCTGCGCCAGAAGATACCGCGATGAAGCCGTAAGGTGCCAAATCATCGGCCGGTGGTTCAGCAGGAGACATTTGCACTGCGCTCTTCTCATTCGGCATATCAGCGAATACATCAGGCATTGGTGCAATATCCATGCCCGCAGTCAGCAGATCACGATGCTGCTCTCGCATATTAAGAATGTGAATCTGCGTGATCTCCCCATAAAGAAGAGCCAAGTTCATCACTTCACCTGGAGCCTTAGAGTGCACATGCACTTTAATCGTCTCATCATCCGAAATAACAATAATGGAGTCGCCATTAACTGACAACGCTTTCCTAAAAGCTTCCTCATCAAAATTGGTTCTCACGTTAACGCCTAACTGGCGATTAATGAAAAACTCCATATCATATAGAAATTCTATATCTTCAGTAGATAGCTGTGACTGCGCAGAAGACTGTACAGAAAACAGTTCACTTTCAGGTTTCGTTAATACGGGTTTAGGCGCTGGTGCAACTGGTGTGTGGGTTTGTCCTTGCACAGATTCAGACAGACCGGTAGTACTTCCATTCGTCAGATGCTGGTGAAACCCTTCATAAATGTAGACCAAACCTTGGCCGCCAGAATCTACAACACCGACTTGCTTCAATACAGGCAATTGCTCAGGCGTATAAGCTAAGGCTTCTTTTGCTTTGGCTAATACCTCTGTCATCAGCTCCACAACGTCAGTAGTACGGCGGGCATAATAAACAGCATGTCTTGCAGCCTCTTTAGCTACAGTAAGAATAGTTCCCTCTACGGGCTTTACAACTGCTTTATACGCAGCGTCCACTCCGGTTTGCAGCGCAGCAGCGAACTGCTGTGTATTAAGCTCATCATGTTGAGCCGCATACCTGCTAAACCCTCTGAATAACTGGGACAAAATGACGCCGGAATTCCCACGAGCTCCCATTAATAAGCCCTTGGAGAGTACACCTGCACATTGTCCCACAGAAGTGGTGTTATTTTTCTTTAATTCATTCGCACCTGCGGTCATCGTCAAATTCATGTTTGTGCCGGTATCTCCATCTGGGACCGGAAAAACATTTAGGGAATTGACGTGTTCTGCATGCTGTTGCAGCTTATCCGCTCCAGCCAATACCATAGCGGTAAAATCTGTTCCGTTTATAGAACGCTTACTCAATTGAGAATTCCCCTTCCTAACTTCATGCCTAATCATTCTATGATTAACAGGACATAATGCACTAATTTACATTGTACTATAAGTATTAAAAGAAATAAATGTTTTTGAATCGGTTGACGTAGCAAAATTTGCTGTGATATTATAGATAAGTATTGTTTATGCAGGTGTTAGGAATAAGGAGGTGTAATCTATGTCCCGCAAATGTGCAGTAACAGGCAAGAAACCGAGCAGCGGCAACCACGTGTCTCACGCTAATAACCGCAACCGTCGTTCTTGGGGAGTTAACGTTCAGAAGGTCCGTATCCTCGTGAACGGTAAACCAAAACGCGTGTACGTCAGCACCCGTGCTTTGAAAGCCGGTAAAGTTGAACGCGTTTAGTCTTTAGCAATTTTAAGACCGAACGATAACTTATATGAAGCAAAAAGCACCCTTTACATTTGTAAGGTGCTTTTTTTCATGTTTTCTTTTCTGTTAGCGGCTTAACTCTTCTGAAATGTGTTCAATATTGCTTTAACAAAACCTCCCAAAAACCTTGGCAGCTTAAACGTGTAAAATTTCATGATTTACCCTCCCATCAATTCATGCCGTACGCAGGAGACTTTCCTCTTGTCAATAACGGAAACGAACTGCAGTCCTCCCTGCCAAAACAAAAAAGGCTACATGAGATTTCTGCTCATGTAACCATATTTATGCACCGAGGACTTGGCCTATACCTCTAGTCTCAATAGCCTATTTTTTTAACGCAGTGCAGATTCGGCTGCTTCTCGAATTCCGCGGATCGCCGCAGCACGATCACTCCGGCCAAAAACTGCATTCCCCGCTACCAAAACATCGGCTCCAGCTGCCACAACTAAGGGTGCTGTCTCTTCCGAGACTCCACCATCTACTTCGATCAATAAATCTGGATTCACTTCATTCGCCCATTCTCGAATTTGAATGATTTTGCGCAAAGTGTTAGGAATGAATGCTTGACCACCAAAGCCTGGATTAACGGTCATCACCAGAATCATATCCACATCCTCCAGCACCTCACGCACCGCTGAAGCCGGAGTACCCGGATTAATTGCTACACTTGCCTTCAGCCCCAGCTCCTTGATCTGATGAACCACACGATGCAAATGTACGCATGCCTCAGCGTGAACGGTGATCACACTTGCACCTGCTGCAGCAAAATCAGG
The DNA here is from genome assembly GCF_038593125.1 of Paenibacillus sp. FSL F4-0097. Classification (NCBI taxonomy): domain Bacteria; kingdom Bacillati; phylum Bacillota; class Bacilli; order Caryophanales; family Paenibacillaceae; genus Paenibacillus; species Paenibacillus sp. FSL F4-0097. The sequence continues at coordinate 2,855,880 of NZ_CP151965.1, read as the reverse complement.
GATATAACGTTCTGGCGACTCAATCATCAAGTGAACATCAAGTGGCAGCTTGGTATGTAACGATACAGCTTTTACAATAGGTGGACCCAATGTGATATTCGGCACAAAATGACCGTCCATTACATCCACATGTATCCAATCTCCACCACTGGCTTCCGCCTCTGCTACTTCTGGACCTAAACGCGCGAAATCCGCCGACAATAAAGATGGTGCTATTCGTATCATGATGTTAGTACCTCCGCTTTTTATCTTTCATTTCATTAAAAAACAGTTTGTAATGATCATAGCGACTATCCGCAATTTTCCCTGCTTTCCAAGCCTCTATTACACGGCAGCCTGGTTCATGCTGATGACTGCAGCCCCGGAACTTACAATCGGATGCATATTGAGCAAATTCACGAAAACAAGTGGACAGCTCTTCTACACCAAGCTCTAAGAAATCAAGCTGACTAAAACCTGGGGTATCTGCAACAAAACCTCCACCACCAATATCCATCAGCTCCACATGACGGGTCGTATGGCGACCACGTCCCAATCGTAAACTGATCTCTCCAGTCTCCAGTTTAAGCCCTGGAACAATACGATTCAACAAGGTGGACTTACCAACCCCCGATTGACCCGCAAAAACACTAATACCACCAGTAAGCCGTTGTCTTAGCTCATCGCTTCCGGCACCAGTAAGTGAACTTGTGACCATCACTTCATATCCGATATCCTCATAAAGTTCTTTAACATAACGAGTAGCTTCACCATCATCATCCGCCAAATCCTGTTTAGTCAGAACAATTAGGGGTTCCAGACCCGAATGCTCAATATGAACTAGAAACTTGTCCAACAGATTCAGGTTCATATCGGGCTCTCGAACGGAGAATAAAAGGACTGCGAGCTTAACATTCGCTACAGGTGGACGAATCAGTTCAGATTCTCTAGGTAGAAGTTCATCCACCATTCCTTCTCCATGCTCAGTAAGTATATAAATAACCCGATCTCCAACTAGCGGAGCGATCCCTTTTTTCTTGAGAATTCCTCGGCCTCTGCATTGAACAGAATGCTCTTCAGTCGCAATTAATCCTTCGCGGAGCGGTTTCACATAATAATAACCGCTTAACGCCTTAACAATTATACCTTCAGGCATACATAGTGAGCCTTCCTCTCCTGATTTTGCGAAAATGACCCAAGTCTGATATCCCCGGGTCATTTCGCTACGCCAACCGTTCAGGTTAAACCCTGTTTAGTTGTTGTTTTTATCTTTAGATTTATCCTTGCCTTTATTGTTGTGCTTATTATTGCCATTATTAGTCGATTCACTATTTATAGAACTATTGTTTACGAACCCTGTCTGATTCACCGCCCCGTTATTCCCTCCGTCATTCTCTGAACCTGAACCTGGCAAGATCTCCGGTTCAATCGTAGGTTCAATTGTAGGCGTAGGTTCAGCAGAAGGTGTTGGAGTTGGCTGTGGTGTTGCTATAACTGGTGGTTCAGGCTCCTGAACGGTTCCGTTCTTAGCATCGATATAAGGAATTACATAAGTATCCAAAAGTACACCGTCACGGGTAACAATAACTGAACCATCTTTATTAGGAGCCAATACTAGATTCACAGATAACACTTGGCTCTTTCCAATGGTACGTGTTCCCCAATCCTGCTTCTCTCCATTATTGCGCGCATCCACGAATTCGATACGAATCTTGCTCTTTTTCCCATCCTGAGCAGGAGCGACTGGCACATTAAAGGTATAATTCAGGGCTTCAGGTGGATAACCTGTACTTAAGTAAATCGTAATCGCTGTTCCAGGTGGAACAGAAGTACCTGTCCCCTTATCAAATGCCCAAGTCTTTGTTACTTTACCTTCTTCAATGCTGAAGCTGGATTCTTGTTTAACTTCTCCAAGAACAAGCTTGGCACCTTCCAGCAGCGCCTTTGCCTCACTCTCCGTCTTACCGATGAGATCTGGCAACAGTACACTTTCTTCTCCTTTACTAACGTAAAGGGTGATTTGAACCGTCTCAGGATCGAATTCTGTATTTAATGCAGGGTCAGATTTTACAATGAGACCTTCATCTGTATTTTCGTCATAGAGAGGTTTATTATCAATCCGGTCCTGGGCTACACCCAGCGCCATCAATGCTTTAACCGCATCATCAAAGCTCTTGTTAACTACATCTGGCATCTTGGGTAGTGGCTTAGCCGTATTCACAGTGAGTATTAGGGACGCTCCTTTTTTCACTTTGGCATCCTTTTCCCTACTTTGCTTAATGACCACATTCTCTTCAAAATTCGGACTGTAGTCATACAGAATAGGATCAGCAACCTCAAGCCCCAAATCCTCAAGCTCAGTTTGTGCTTGTTCTATCTGTTTACCTACTACATAAGGAACGGAAACCTCAGGAACAACTAGCTGTGATTTAACGTACCATACGAGACTGGCCATAGCCAACAGCAACAGCAAGGTTAGCCCAATCCATAATGTGGGTTTTGCCCATTGTTTTTTACCTTTGCTTGAAGGCACCGGTTCATCATCTTCATCACGAACCATCCGTTCCTCACGATGATTACGATTACCATTGCTTCTTTGAATCGGTTTTATCGCCGGGATAACCCGCGTACGATCCTCATCTTCTTCATCGTTGAACAGAATCTTCGCCTCACTGCGGCGCTCCGGCAATAAGCATGTTTCCAAATCCTGCAACATTTCTTTGGCAGAGTCGTACCGCTCTTCCGGATTTTTACGCATTGATCTCAGAATTACATTCTCAACGCTTTGCGGAATGAGTGGATTCAGAAGTTTTGGCTCTTCAAACTCTTCTTGCAGATGTTTTAAAGCTACACTAATCGGACTCTCTCCCAAGAAGGGTAGGCTTCCGGTAAGCATTTGATAAAGTACAATACCTAATGAATACAAGTCAGACTTTTCTCCTGTAGAGACACCTTTGGCATGCTCTGGCGAGAAATAATGTACTGAACCAACTACAGAACCAGTCTGTGTAATGGTTGTTGACGTAACTGCGCGGGCAATCCCAAAGTCGGTTACTTTCACCCGGCCGTTGCGTCCGATCAGGATATTATGTGGTTTTATATCACGATGAATAATTTGATTCTGATGCGCATGATCTAGGGCATCACAGATTTGTGAAGCGATCCGTACGGATTCATCAACCTGTAATGGCGCTCGTTCTTTTATAATTTCATTAAGATTCTGACCCTCAATATACTCCATGACAATGTAATGAATTTCGTCTTCTTGTCCTACATCGTATATGCTGACGACATTCGGATGAGACAAAGATGCGGCAGATTGCGCCTCACGCCTAAAACGGCGAATAAATTCCTCGTCATGCACAAACTGATTGCGCAATACTTTGATGGCGACATTTCGGTTTAAAAGAATGTCATGTGCTCTATAGACGAGCGCCATTCCACCTCCGCCGATCCGTTCGATGACTTGGTAACGGCCGCCCAATTCGTGACCGATCATCAATCCCACTCCTTTGTTTCGGGCACAGCGGCCTCTCCATGATGTTCTAACAAAGCGACGCTAATATTATCGCCACCGCCGGCGAGCAGTGCCAGCTGAAGTAAACGGTCCGCTCTTTCCTCTAACGATATCTCATGTATACCTGCTACTTTGCCTAAATGCTCATTTGTGACAAAGTTGCTTAAACCATCGCTGCATAGAAGCAAAATTTCCCCAGGTAGCAGAGCTATAGGCGCCATATCAACTTCAACCTCAGCATCTGTTCCAAGTGCCCTCGTCAGCACATTACGACGCGGATGATTATCCAATTCCTCCACACTGATCTGACCGTTCTTGAACAGCTCATTGACTAGCGTATGATCCTCGGTTAGTTGAACTGCCGCACTGTCTTTTATTAAATAGGCTCTGCTGTCTCCGATATGGCCAATATATCCGTTTGATCCATTCAAAAGAACAGCAACGACAGTAGTACCCATATTATGATACTTATCGTCACCGGAAGCCTCCCTGAACACAGTGCTGTTAGCTTCCAAAATAGCAGCTGACAACGCATCACGCAGAGCTTCGTCTTGAAGGCCAGACTCTAACCCGTCTAGGTTATTCCTCATTGTCTCCAAAGCGAGCCTGCTTGCGGTTTCACCAGCCTGATGTCCACCCATCCCATCGGCAATAATACCGAGTGTATAACCGTGGCGCGTCGCGCCGATCCAGACCGAATCCTCATTGACAGCGCGCACTCGGCCAATATCGCTGGCATGAACTGTTCTGATCAAATATCCTCACCCCAACTCCATATGTTTGGCACGCAGCTGTCCGCATGCGGCCGCGATATCATGGCCTTGCTCACGGCGAATAGTAACATTCACCCCGTTATCAGCCAAAATACGTTGAAACTCAAAGATATCATTGCGTGAAGTACGTACATATTTTCGCTCAGGCACATGGTTTACCGGAATCAAATTGACGTGGCACAGCATGCTCTTAAGCACCCCAGCCAATTCCTCAGCATGCTCCGGTTGGTCATTTACCCCGCCGATCAAGGCATACTCAAAGCTGACACGTCGTCCCGTCTTAGCTTGATAATAACGCAATGATTCAATTACATCATCAAACGGAAAACGGCGGTTAACAGGCATTAGCTTTGAACGCAAGGCGTCGTTAGGCGCATGAATCGAAATCGCCAGATTAATCTGGGTATCTTCTTCTGCAAATTTATAAATGCTCGGTACAATACCGCTGGTGGAAACAGTAATATGCCGTTGTCCGATATTTAAGCCCTTCTCATGAATCATAAGACGCAGGAATCTCATTGTTGCATCATAGTTCTCAAACGGTTCACCAGTACCCATGATAACAATGCTGCTGACACGTTCGCCGCGCGCATCCAGGATTTGTTGGGAACGTACAACCTGAGCTACAATTTCTCCCGCTGTCAAATCCCGTTTTAATCCACCGAGTGTGGAAGCACAGAAAGTACAGCCGATTCGGCATCCTACTTGGGTTGTTACGCAAACGCTATTGCCATAATTATGTTTCATGATAACTGTTTCGATAGCATGATCGTCATGCAATCCAAACAGGAATTTTACAGTTCCATCTTTAGATTCCATTTTAGTAATTTCAGTTAGTGCTGCAATAGAGAATTGTTCATTCAGCTTCTGGCGAAGCCCTTTGGACAAATTGCTCATTGCTTCGAAGTCATTCACACGTTTTACATACAGCCAATCAAAAATTTGTCCACCACGAAAAGCAGGCTCACCATTGTCTTTCGCCCACTGTTGTAACTCTTCTAAAGAAAAATCATATATTAAAGGTTTCATTATTATCTACACCTGTTCTTTCATAAGGATATGCGTATTATTTCTCATTCTTCCTATTTTAACACAAATTTCAGAGACGGTAAAAGAAAACGCCCGCCGTACGGTAGCCCGGCGGGCGGAGGATACTACAATTGTCAGAAAATTTGCTATATTACAAGACTCTCTGGAGCTTGGAAATATAGAACCCGTCGCTCCCATAATGATGGGGCAGCAGTTGAATTCCATCACCCTCAGCCAGCGCGGTACCCTCCAGCCTGTCCCACAACGGTGAAGCAAAGGTCACTGCGGTGAAATCAGGATTCTGCTTCAAAAAGTCAGCTACTACTTCACTATTTTCCGCTTGTTCAGTCGTACAGGTACTATATACCAGAATGCCACCCGGTTTCAACAGTTTAGAGACCGACTGCAGCAACTCCCGCTGCAATGATGCTACACTAGCCACATCTTCCGGCTGCTTACGCCATTTGAGGTCTGGCTTACGGCGAATTACGCCGAGTCCAGAGCAAGGTGCGTCGAGAAGAATTCTATCAAAGGATTGATGCTCTAACGTTTGCTCCAGCTCCAGCGCGTCTGCACTACCTGTAGATACACAATCAAGACCTAAACGTTCTGCTTGATCTGAGATCAATTTCGCTTTATGCAAATGCAGATCATTAGCGTAAATCGATCCTTCATCTTTCATGAGCTCGCCCATATGTGCTGTTTTGCCCCCAGGAGCAGCGCAGCAGTCAAGCACCCTCATGCCAGGCTCCGGAGCTACCGCTTCAGCTACTAGCATAGAACTCTCATCCTGAACGGAGAGATATCCATCACGATACCAGGAGGTGAGCGCCAGGTTTCCGCCGCCTTTCACAACAATGCCATAAGGACTAACCTCAGATGCTGAAGCTTGCAGACCTTGTTCAATCATCTGGTTCAGCAGAGCTTCACGACTGATCATCGTTGTATTCACACGTACGCTGACCGCAGGCGGCTCATTATTAGATGCACAAATCGCTTCCGCCGTGTCGACACCGTACTCGGTAATCCAACGTTCCACTAACCACAACGGATGTGAATATAATATCGATATCCGCTGCGCTTGACTTAGCCCCTCAGGCAGAACTGGCAGATCACCAGCACGCAATACACTGCGCAGCACGCCGTTAACCATCCCTGAGATTCCCTGGTGGCCTTTTTTCTTCGCTATATTAACAGCCTCATTTACAGCTGCATGGGACGGTATACGATCGAGATACATAATTTGATATAAACTAAACCGCAGTAAATTACGGACCCATGGCTGTAGTTTGGCTATCCCTTTACTAACAAATCCTTCAAGCACATAATCCAGGGTGTTCATCCGCGAAATAGAGCCATAGACAAGTTCTGTGACCAGTCCGGCATCTTCTCTGCTAAGCGTTGCCTTCTGTAGACTGCTGTTGAGCAGCAAATTGCTATATGCACCTTGCTGCTCAACTTTAACCATTATATCAAGCGCGATTTCCCGGGCAGAAGCAGGGGTAACCTTACCCTTGTTGCCAGCTCTGCCGTTGTTGCCAACTGCTTTAGAGTTATTCCCCTGTCTCTTACCAGCGCTAGGATTTACTGCTGATCGGCCAACACCATTTCCACCGCCGCTCAACCTAACACCGTCCCTGGCTTCATAACAGCACCACGGCTAAAATCGGCCGCACTCATTGCTTTTTTGCCAGCAGGTTGAACCGTTGTCAGCAGCAGACTTCCGTCACCTGTCTTCACTTCGACACCTCGTTCAGTTACAGAAAGCACCGTTCCTGGAGCACTATCACTTGCTTTCTGCGCTTCAGGCAGCTTAGAAGCCCAAGCTTTAAAGGTCTCACCATTCCAGAGCGTAAATGCGCCGGAAAAAGGAACTAATCCACGAATTCGATTATAGTTGTCACGTGAGCTAGCGTTCCAATCCAAGCGTTCATCCTCGCGATTAAGGTTAGGGGCATAAGTTGCCTCACTATCGTCTTGCTGAACAGCTTGAACTTTTCCGCTTACTAAACGTGGCATTTCAGACTTTAACAGATCTCGTCCAGCCAGGCTCAGCTTCTCAAAAAGAGTTCCAGAGGTATCCCCATCCTCAATAGCCACTTCGACACGAGAGATCATGTCACCGGTATCCAGCCCCTCAGCCATATACATCAAAGTAACGCCGGTCACTTTCTCACCATTGATGATACTGCGCTGAATCGGAGCACCTCCCCGATATTTAGGAAGCAACGAACCGTGTACATTCACACAACCATTCCGCGGTAAGTCCAACACAGCTTTAGGCAAAATTTGACCATAAGCAGCCGTGACGATCAAATCCGGCTCATATGCTGCCAGCTCGGCGACTGCCTCAGGACGACGCATGCGTTCTGGCTGAAGCACAGGTAATCCGAGAGCTAATGCGGCTTCCTTAACTGGTGAAGGAGCCAAGATCTTTTTTCTCCCCTGCGGACGATCTGGTTGGGTGATGACAGCTACAACTTCATAGCCTTCATCTACCAGCATTTGCAAGCTTGGCACCGCAAAAGCTGGAGTTCCCATGAATACAATCTTCATATTCCTCACTCCTCAGTCTCGTTAGCAGTCATCTCGTATACTTTTTCAGCGATATCTGTAAATAGAACTCCATTCAAATGGTCAATCTCATGCTGAAAAGCCCGGGCAAGTAAACCACTGCCGGTTATCGTAATCTCTTTTCCCTCACGGTTAAGGCCACGTACAGTTACAGTCTCCGCACGGCGAACATCACCATTCAAGCCAGGAATACTAAGACATCCTTCTGGTCCTAGCTGTTCACCTTCCATGCTGATGATTTCAGGGTTAATCATTTTGATCAATCCATGCTCTTCATCCGCATCCACCACAATTAGACGTTTCAAAATTCCGACTTGGGGTGCCGCCAGCCCTACTCCTTCAGCGTCATACATCGTATGTGCCATATCATCCAGCAATTTTTTAACATTAGGAGTAACTACAGCTACTTCTTTAGCTTTTTTGTGCAATACTTCATCTGGTTCTTTAACGATCAAACGTATAGCCATTACAAAACACCTTCCCGTTCTGAACATTTCTATATTTAAAGTCAATTGATAAAGCTCTTTTTTTACATTGTAACATGATACGGATTTACATCAACATCTGCGGATCCACATCAATGCTGATCTGAAGACCGGTATCCCGCACAGAATCCTCTAACTCTTCAGCCACTTGGCGGACAAGTCCAATCACATCGATGGCGCCGCGCCATTTTATCATACACTGGAATCTATATCTACCCTTTAATCGAGGGATAGGTGATGCCACAGGACCCAACAGATCTAACACATCGCTGGTTAGCTTATCGAGACTTCCATACCACCTTAGCTGTCTGGCCTTTCCCTGAAGATTCAGAGCATAATTCTCTGCCATCCGCAGTAGAAGCGGCAGCTGTTCATGAGACAATGTGACCAGGATGAGTCTGCAATATGGCGGATAATGGAGACCTCTGCGATGCTTCAGCTCTTCACGTACAAAAGAGAGATAGTCATGTCCGCTGGCATGAATAATAGAATAATGCTCTGGCGTATAGGACTGAACGACCACTTCGCCTGGAAGCTGGTGCCGGCCTGCTCTGCCTGCAACTTGTGTAAGCAATTGGAATGTCTTCTCTGCTGCGCGAAAATCGGGCAGGTTCAAAGCTGAATCTGCTGTGATTACACCAACAAGAGTGACATCTGGAAAATCCAGTCCCTTTGCTACCATCTGAGTGCCCAGGAGAACATCCGCTTTTTTGTCTCTAAATTGGTTCAGCAGCTTCTCATGCGAGCCCTTTTCTGTTGTTGTGTCCACATCCATACGAATCACTCGTATGCCTGGGAATAGCTTACCAAGCTCTTCCTCCACCCGCTGTGTACCCGTTCCGAAAAACCGGATATGCTCACTACCACACTCCGGACAAAGCTTAGGTGCTGGTTCAGCATGTCCGCAATAATGACAACGCAAATTGTCACTACGGCTATGATACGTTAGTGAGATATCACATTCTGGACAACCGGCTACGTAACCACAGCTACGACACATGACAAAGGTTGAGAAACCTCTACGGTTAAGCAGCAGCACCGTCTGTTCTCCGCGTTCCAGCCTCTCTTCCAGTGCTGAATGAAGCTTTCGGCTGAACATCGAACGGTTGCCTTCTTTAAGCTCTTCCCGCATGTCTACTACGTTCACCTTTGGAAGTTCATTTCCAAGCGCACGGGTAGGCATTTCTAGCAGTACCGGTGAAAAGTGAATATCACTCTGCGATCTTGCAGCATGATAGCTTTCCAGCGAAGGCGTAGCAGAACCTAGAATCACAGCTGCCCCACACTGTTCCGCTCTACGAATAGCAGCATCACGGGCATGATATTTCGGATTCTCCTCCTGTTTATAAGAGGTCTCATGTTCTTCATCCATAATAATCAACCCTAGGTTGGAGAAAGGAGCAAACACGGCCGATCTTGCGCCTACAGCGACTGTGGCCTTTCCTTCACGGATTTTACGCCACTCATCGTATCGCTCACCAACAGACAGCCGGCTATGCATAACCGCGACCCCGCTGCCGAACCGCCCCTTAAACCGCTCCACCATTTGTGGTGTTAAAGCAATCTCTGGCACAAGAACAACAGCCTGTCTGCCCTGATCTAAACAGCGTTTAATACATTGCAAATAGATCTCTGTCTTACCACTACCCGTAACTCCATGAAGCAGAAATACTTCGTGAAGCTGCTCCTCTAAGGTTCGAGAAATTCTTGTATATACGACCTCTTGTTCCGCAGTAAGCGGTAGAGGTGTGGTAGGTTTAAAATCTCGCCCTTGATAAGGATCGCGATAGACTTCAATTTCACTGATCTCGATAAAACCTTTTTCCTCCAAGGCCTTTACAGTACTTGCCGTTACTTGGAGTGCAGACAAAACTTCTTTAAGAGCCATGGGGAGTGTAGCTTCCATATCAACTAAAAAGCTCAGAACTTCCTTCTGGCGTGCGGATTTTTTTGGGAATTTGTTCAAAGCCTCACGGGCAGCAGTGACACCTATCGCCAGATCGACTGCCTTGAGCTTTTTCTTGCCCATTTTATCCTTAATGGATTGACTCTCTATAAGTACTCCACGCCGCAGCATGAACTTCACCGTCTCAGCAGCCTCAGGAAATGCACGAGTAAGCTGCTTCATGGAAACTTCGCCACTACGTCCAATAAATTCTGTGATTAGTCGTTCCTCATCCCCTGTGTCGGCAAACATTGGGAACAATTCATCCTCTGGAAATGCTGTCTCTTCCTGCACATCTCCAAGTGAAATCAGCCGTTCTGCCTTCCCTTTTAGAGCGGTGGGCAACATCGCTTGCAGTGCTGAAATTCGTCTACATGCATATCTTTTACTCATCCAGTCCGCAAGCTCAACTAATTCAGGAGATAAAGGCGGAAGCAAATCCAACACTTCTTGAATAGGCTTCAGGCTAGGACTCACTAGGGTCTCGCCTGATTCTAGAGATACTACAAAACCTTGGACTGTCCGGTGCCCAAACGGAACGGCTACCCGACTGCCCACTTCAATCCATAACTTCAGGGATTCTGGAATACTATAATCAAATGGCCGGTCAGTGCTGCGTACAGGCACATCCACAATGACCTTGGCGATATCCATTATAATGAAGCTCCAGTAATCCGCTCTGCCACGAGCGTCAGCAAATGACGAGCAACCTCATCCTTCGACAATTGTGGCAATTCAAGCACCAATCCATTCACATCATATATCGAAACGATATTCGTATCCGCTCCAAATCCGGCTCCTGCAGCCGCTACATTGTTAGCAACGATGAGATCGCAGTTTTTGCGGACCAGCTTGTCCTTAGCATAAAATTCCGTATTGCCCGTTTCCGCAGCAAAGCCGACCAAAAACTGCTTGTTTTTGGTCTTACCGAGTGTTTCCAGAATATCCGTTGTCTTCACAAGCTCAAGCGTCATCGTCTCTCCGCTTTTTTTAATCTTGGAAGGCTCACTATGCTTCGGACGGTAATCCGATACAGCAGCCGCCTTGATCATAATGTCGCAGCTGTCCCACAGTGCGGTAACTGCTTCATACATTTCCTGTGCAGATTGAACACGAATGACTGAAATCTCTGGTTCCTGTGGAGGAGCCTCATCTGTACGCGCAGCAATCAACGTTACCTCAGCACCCATTGCACGTGCAGCACGTGCTAGCGCGAAGCCCATTTTACCGGATGAATCATTGGAGATATAACGCACTGGATCAATCCGTTCTACCGTTCCACCCGCTGTGATGACGATTTTTTTACCCGCAAGAGGTTTGGATGCGACGCTTGCTTGGTGTGCAAAAAAATTCTCAACCACACTCACAATAGCCTCTGGCTCTTCTAGCCGACCTTTGCCAACGTATCCACATGCCAGCAGTCCTTCACCAGGCTCAATAAACTGAATGCCCCGGCTAGCGAGAATATTCAAATTATTAAGTACAGCTGGATGCTGATACATATGAACATTCATAGCTGGTGCAACCATAATAGGAGCCGTAGTAGCAAGCAGTGTAGTAGATAACATATCATCGGCGATCCCGTGTGCCATTTTGGCAATTATATTTGCGGTTGCGGGTGCTACCAGCACAAGATCCGCAGCATCTGCCAGATCAATATGTGAAATGGAGGATGGATCTCTCTCCTGGAATGTATCGCTATATACTCGTTGCTTCGATAGTGACTGTAGAGTTAATTCTGTAATGAACTGCTTCGCCGAAGCTGTCATAATGACATGAACCTCGGCTCCTTTTTGGACAAGCTTACTGGTCAAGGACGCCGCTTTATAAGCAGCAATTCCTCCTGTGATCCCAAGTAAAATAGTCTTCCCCTTCAAGCTCTTCAACATGATCTCCCCCCTGTTCCCTACTCTTACAACGAATGGCTATCTTTACGACGAGAAAAAAATAACAACCTTCCGGTTGTCATAAAGAGCCCGGTTCTGGGCTTTCATCATAAATTTAAGACCCGTAATTGCTCCATAACCCAAGAAGAAACGGCAGCGCCTCAAAACAAATAGGCGGCATCCGTTTCTACAATAGGTCATTATTACTTATACTTGAGACTACTCTTCACCGCGGGTTAGAGTAATGCGATCTTCGTAAATTTCCTCAAGAGCAACACCAACAAATTTATGCGATCTAGGATTCTTCACATCTGTCTTGCCACCCTCACGCAATTGTCTAGCACGACGTGCAGCAGCGACAACGAGCGAATACTTACTGTCAACCTTAGTCATCATTTCATCAATGGATGGATATAGCACTGGGACACCTCTTCATAGTTTACTGTTAATACCATTTGACCTTCAGCATAAATTATCTGACTTTACAATGTTCGGCGATAATAATGCTTTCTATTCTCTTACAAGCCAGATCAATCTCATCATTCACTACAGCATAATCATAATGCTGCATTAAGTTGATCTCATCTTCCGCTACAGTCATGCGGTGATCGATCACATCTGGATGCTCAGTACCCCGTCCGCGAATGCGGTCCTTCAACTCGTCCATGGATGGAGGAAGAAGGAACACAAAAATCCCTTCAGGAAATTTCTCTTTGACTTTGAGAGCTCCTTGAACCTCAATTTCGAGAATAATGTCTTTGCCGCTATTGAGAGTTCTCTCTACAAAATCACGGGGAGTACCGTAATAATTACCTACGTACTCCGCGTATTCAAGCAATTGATCGGCTTCGATCATTGTCATAAATTCCTCTTTGCTTTTGAAAAAATAGTTGACGCCATCTTCCTCACCCGCACGCGGACTGCGAGTAGTAGCAGAAACTGAGTAGACAAGTTCGGGCATCTTCGGACGTAGTGCAGTACAAACAGTACCTTTACCCACGCCGGAAGGTCCGGATAATATGATGAGCAATCCTTTTGACATAATACACTCCATTTAGTTGTTATTCGTCGTTGTCGTCATCTTTACTGGATAAGCGATGCGCCACAGTCTCCGGCTGTACAGCCGATAGGATGACATGATCACTATCTGTAATGATTACGGCACGAGTCCGTCGGCCATAGGTGGCGTCGATCAACATATGCCGATCACGTGCCTCCTGGATAATACGTTTGATTGGTGCAGATTCCGGACTGACGATAGAAATAATGCGGTTGGCAGACACAATATTTCCAAAGCCAATGTTAATAAGTTTGATTGCCATGTTCCGGTAGTTCCCCCCATAAAGTTCTATGCTATTACCTATTCCCGATTACTCTATGTTCGCAGCTTGTTCTCGAATCTTCTCCAGTTCTGCTTTCATATCTAGCACAAGACCCACGAGAGTTAGATGATTGCATTTCGATCCGATTGTATTCGTCTCACGGTTCATCTCCTGAATGAGAAAATCCAGTTTGCGTCCTACCGGTCCTTTCCCCTTCAGGAGGGCTCTGCATTGCTCGAAATGACTATACAACCGGGTCAACTCTTCATCAATATTACAGCGATCTGCAAAAATAGCGATCTCCATCCCGAATTTATGCTCATCAAAAGCGAACGTCCCATCATTTAGTTCATTCAATCGATGTCGAAGTTTCTCACGATATTCAATGATTACGACAGGTGCAAGTTCAACCATTTCAGCATGCATGTTCTCAAGATGGTTCAGGCGCTGTTCAATATCTGCGGCTAGATAACTGCCTTCACGGGCGCGCATCTCCAGCAGAGACTGCAAACACTGCTCAAGTCCCGCCTCCAATACTTCGGAGTAGTCTTCTAATGTCGCAGACACGGCACCCGCAGCCTCGTCTTTGCTGTCCATAATACCGGGTATAGAAAGTATATCACGTAAAGTCAACTCACCAGTCAAACCATATTCGTTCTTAAGCTGCTCTGCTGCCTTTAGATAGGTCATTACAGCAGAGTGATTCAGAACCGGTCTAACTGTCGACTCATCGTGCTCTCTATTGATGGTAACATCTATTCTTCCCCGTTTGATGTGCTGTTGAACCTTTCTTCTCAACACATCCTCATAACCCGTCCAATCCCGGGGCATCCGCAGTACAACTTCGCAGTACCGGTGATTCACCGATTTCACTTCGAACATAATCTTGTAGCCGCCGAATTGCAGGGACGATTGACCGTATCCGGTCATGCTAAATGACAACGGAATCACATCCATTACACTATTGTAATTGATTATTACTAGCGAAACAAGGGGGACAATTTGCGTCCTGATTTCTCCCACACATACTCCATTAGCTGTGCGCTCATATCATAGAACATGAACGGAGTCATCAGATAGATTCCATTAAAATGGGCAGTAGCAACATCTAACAGTTCCTTAGCGATAGCGACACCTTCTGCTCTTCCAGCTTCCCCTTCAAGTCCCTTCATGCGGTTGCGGACATCGTCCGTAAGCTGAATACCGGGAACCTCATTATGTAGAAACTCTGCATTACGTCCGCTTGCCAGTGGCATAACACCAATGAATACGGGGATTTCCAGATGTGCTGTTGCCTCAGCTATCTTCACGATAAGTTCCTGATCATAGACAGGCTGGGTCATAATATAGTCGGCACCAGAGGCAATTTTCTTCTCCAGACGTTGCACTGCCTTATCCAAATGTTTAACATTCGGGTTAAATGCAGCTCCGATTACAAAATTCGCTTTCTGTTTCAAAGGTTTACCTGAGAAGGAAATCCCGTCATTCAGCTGCTTGATCATTCTAATAATCTCAAAAGAGGTTAAATCATAAACCGAGCTTGAGCCGGGAAGATCTCCAAATTTCGCAGGATCACCTGTTACAGCCAGCACATGATCAATTCCAAGCGCATCAAAACCCATCAAATGGGATTGAGTACCAATCAAATTACGATCCCGGCAAGCAATATGCACTAGCGGACGAAGTCCAGTTTTAGCGTGCACCAAATGTCCCAAAGCCATGTTGCTCATCCGTGTGACAGCCAGGGAGTTGTCGGCGAGTGTCAGCGCATCCGCGCCTGCTCTTCTCAAAACTTCTGCGCCCTGCATAAACTTTGCAATATCCAATTCACGAGGTGGATCAAGCTCAACAATAACCGTATGTCGTTCCTTTACCAGATCAACCAGGTTCGGCTCTCTACCCTCTCTATCCTCATCGCCAAAATTCTCTTGCAGCGATACACGCTCCACTGCAGGTGGCAACGGTTTAGGAAGCGGTTGCGGTACATAATTCTTCAGTGCAGAGGAGATTTCTGCGATATGCTGCGGAGTTGTACCACAGCAACCACCGATTATCCGGCAGCCCATCTCCGCGAAAGTCTGTGCCATTTGGCCAAAATATTCTGGTGAAGCCCCGTACCGGTATTCTCCGTCTACATAATCCGCCACACCCGCATTTGGATACACAGAGGCTGGCAGAACCAGATTCCCTTGTACAGCTTTGAGCGCTCGCTTCATTCCGTTCGGGCCTGTGTTACAGTTAAATCCGATAACATCAGCGCCATCGCCTTCCAGAATACGAAAGGCTTCTGGCAAAGTTAATCCATCTAATGTGCGTGCCGTTTCATCGACAGCTAATTGGCAAACTACAGGAAGCGAGCTGATCTTGCGGAGCGTTCTTAGAGCTAAATGCAGTTCCTCAACATCGTAAAAGGTTTCCAGCATAATGCCATCTACGTCCTCTTCTAGCAATGCAGCAATCTGCTGTGTAAAATATTTTTTCAGCTCTGTGGAAGAGAGATTCGCACGTTTGCCCGCACGAATAGATCCTACAGCTCCTAATACATACCCATGATCTCCAGCAGCCTGGCGAGCGATTCTAACCCCGGCTCGATTTATTTCCTCAACCTTGGATTCTAGACCATATTTGGACAGCCTGTCATAGTTCGCCGAGAAGGTGTTGCTTTCCAGCAGCACTGCCCCTGCCTCAATATAGCTGCGATGAACATCTTCGATTACCCCCGGAGAGGTCAAATTTAATTCTTCATAGGAAATGCCGACCGGGAAACCCTTCTGATATAAGTAGGTCCCCATCGCTCCGTCTCCGACTAATACTTTATTTCCCCATGCGGAACGTAAATCCGGCTTCACAACAAGATCCTCCCCTGCCACATTAGTTTCTAACTTTAGTTTCATACTAATGTAACATAAATCGGTATGGATGATAAGCTTTACAAAAGAAAAGCATTTAGACCAAAATATCACCATGCATGTTCATATGTAAAAAGCTTCATACTAACGTTAATGCCGTTATTTCCATAAAGGAGAGAATACTTTGAAGAAAAAAACAAGAAAGTTTCTGATCCGAAAATACGCTGTAACTTTACTGCTAGCCACTCTCTGCTTGCTGTATATTTATTTGCTAGATTGGCTGTATGGCTATGGGCTGGGTAACGTCGGGTATATCCTTAACTATCTATTCTATACCGCCTCTGAGAAAGCTACTGCTTGTATTTTGCTGCTCTGCTTGTTCATCCCCGATATCTATTACTGGAAAACAGGACATCAACCAGAACGTGGCGGGGAAAGATGACTTCTTATCGCCGCAACGATGATAAGAATTACAGGGATCAACACCATAAAGAAGGGGAAAATCGTATATAACAATCTCCCCCCCTCATTAATATGTTCAGTAAAGCTCCGCGCATTCAACATCGAGCTGAACAGAATGATCAGAGCACAGGGATAGACCATTCTCCGGTAAGGAATCTTGAACAATTCCGAAATTCCTATAAGTGCGGCCGCAAAAAACACAGACATTTTGAAAAAAACGCCGATAATCAGCACCATAACAATTAGAATATCCACACGTTGAATAAAATCGGAGATTGAAATCTTGCTAATCGTGGGCATCAGAGGGAGGGGTGACCGTTTCACTATATCTGTGCCAAGCACGGAAATATTCAGCATCATAGTCAGACTTAAGAGCAAACCTGAAACAAATATCCCCGCGGCGATGACCCAAGGACCTTTTTTAACATTGTTCAGATAGGGCATCAGCATGGTAAAACAAATCATTTCACCAAAAGGGAACATATAGTTCTGGCGAATAACAGAATCAATCACAGGCTGGAACCCATTCTCAAAAATAGGAAGTAATCGATTCAAATTAATTGAGCCCGATAACATCAGCATGATCGAGCAAAATATTCCTATCAGCATTACAAGAGTTGCGAATACCAATGAAGTTCGGGATAATACCTCTACTCCTTTATGCAAAACATACGCAGAAGATAAGATCATCAACGTTGAAATAATAAACAAAGGTGTGCGGTGCATAGTAGCCATAACCAGCATGGAACTGCCATCCCGTAAATCACGACCCGCTAAATTGAGGAATAGGGTAATGTAGAGAACGGAAATCACCGTACCTAAGGATTTTCCCAATAGCTTGCGGGTATAAGCCGTTAAGGGGAGATCCGGAAACTTTCTGTACAAATAAGTGTACCCCGAAAATACAATCAAACCGATCAAATTTCCGAGGAGTATGGAAATCCACGCATCTTTACCAGACTCCATCCCAAGATTCACTACCAGCGCTGTTCCCAGCTCAAACAACAAAGTCAACGTGAAAAATTGGAGTAGTCCTATTTTTATCTTTCCCATAGCTGTCCCTCCTTTATTGTCATTACTTATTCTTGGATTGAAAGGAATCACTTCGCATATCCGTATGCCTGATCACAGCATCAGCCTCGATATTAATCTGGCAGGTTTCAAATATACTCTCCCAATGATCTTTTACTTGTTTCCAGCCACGTGGATTAGCTCTTTCTACTGCTTCACCGAAACCTAGATAATCACTTTTTAATGAACGGGCAGTTGCTATGGCAGCGCGGATCTGTTCTTGAATATTCTTTTCCAAAAGCTTCGAAAGATCGTTTAACACTGTTGGATCTGTTAGATCCAAGCCATTGGGCGATTCCTTTAATCCAGCCTGCTGAGTGACATTAACCGTGAAGATAGGATGCTCTATATCTTTCGCATCCGCATGGATATGTACCTGTGATAAATACACATTAAACGATATATAGTCCTTCTCCCCTATCGAGACCAATACCGGCATCTGAGATATTTTATTCTTAAGTAGAACGGTACCGATCGCCTCTTCGCCGAGCAGCCATCCTTTAAGCTTGTCTTCTTTAAAAGCTGCAAGACCGGTAACCTTTATTATGGTCTTCGGACTTAAGTTCTTTAAATTATCGTTGCTCTCCCTCTGGTCCAAATCTCCAGTCACTAGCACGCCATTGATCACAGGCCCCCCACCCGGAACCTGAATCCCCCGGATAATATCATCCACTTCCATCCGATAGTTATATCCGAATTGTTTAGAGGTTGTCTGCAGCTTCTCCACCAAATCATTGGCTGGAATCCTTCCGAACACGGTCATAGTCGTCATACATTCACTTGCAGGCTGTCCCTTGGAAATAAAAATCAGGCTTGTCAGCCGGGTTTCGCTTTCCCTTTCCAGCACATCCATGATATCCTTGATGCCTTCTTGAGCGAACTTCTCGGAAATGATGACCACCCTAATATGTCCTAAAGACAAAAAACGTGCAGTCTGACGCGAGGCATTAGCTAATGCTTCAAACATAGTGCGGCCGCTACCTTTATAAACCGAAACAGGTGAAGTTCCTCTAGCGTTCTTCCCAGAGATTTCGTCAGCAACGATAACCTGAAAGGATAATACATATTTCTCTTCTTCTGTAGGTCCTCTATCTATGGACACACCGGAAACGATGGCTCTTCTGTTTAATTCCACACTATCCCAGCAGCCTGTGAGACTAAGACAGATCAATACGCAAGGTAAAAGTCCTGCTAAGAAAAAATTGCATTTACTCAGAATCTTGCTTTCCTTTCTTATGCGGCTGTGTCCCTTTAGTCTTATCAAGAATTTTTGGAGATAGGTTCTGTTCATGTCCGGTTGTGATCTCCTTCCCTTCTGAAATGTTCCCTTGCTGCGCAGTAGCAGGAGCTGGTTCTGCTGTGCCAAGCGCCCACAAAGGCAGCCTTAAGACGGCATCCTTCTGACCTCTGGATGACAAAGGCACTATTGGAGACAAATAAGGAACGCCAAAAGAACGCAGACTGTTCATATGTGCAACCAGTACGATTAAACCTAAAGTAATCCCGTAAAAACCAAACATACCGGCCAATATCAAAAAACCAAAACGGATAATTCTGCCCGCAATCGCCATGTTATACGCTGGAATGGCAAAGCTCGCAATCCCGGTCAACGCGACCACAATCACCATAACGGGCGTAATAATTCCAGCCTCTACCACGGCCTGACCAAGAATCAGAGCACCTACTACAGATACGGTCTGCCCAACTGCACGCGGCATTCTTACTCCCGCTTCCCGGATGATCTCAAACGCACCTTCCATTAGAATAGCTTCGACAAAAGCGGGGAAAGGCACATTTTCCCGTTGCGATAAAAGGTTGATCAGCAAAGTCGTAGGGATCATCTCATAATGAAACGTCGTCAAAGCTATATACACGGAAGGCCCTAGAATAAGCACGATAAAACTGATATACCGAATAATTCGCATCAGAATAGCAATATCGAACCTTTGCGCATAATCCGAAGCTGACTGAAAAAAAAGAGTGAAAACCGCAGGCAAAATCAATACAAAGGGGGTGCCATCTACGACAATCACTACCCTCCCTTCTAACAGATTCGTTGCAGCAACGTCTGGCCGCTCGCTGTTATTGATGGTTGGAAAAGGGGTAAAGGTCTTATCCTGAATCAGCTCTTCGATATAACCGGATTCCATGATGGCATCTACATTAATCTGCTGCAGCCGTTTTCTAACTTCTTCAACCAGCTTCTCGTCCGCAGTATCCTTGATGTACATTAAAGCCACATCGGTCTGAGTTACCGACCCGATCTTCACATGCTCGAGTCTTAGTTTGGGTGATCTTATTCTTCTGCGTATTAATGAGACATTCGTAGCCAAAGATTCAACAAAGCTATCCTTTGGACCACGCACAACTAGCTGAGTGGAGGGTTCAGTGACAGAACGTGCTTCCCCTCCTTCAGTCTCACACATGATGCCACTGTCATAACCTTCAATGAGAATCAGTGTCTTCCCAGAAAGAATTCCGAGCAGCACCTCGTTCCAATCCTCCTGCAGCTGCGCTTCACCTATTTCCAGGGCACGGTTTAAGATGAGGTCATTCAGATTATTTGCTGCAGTATTGCTTTCCTTGAGCATCTCATCCGTAATGGAGAGCAATGAACCCATTACAAATTGATTAACGGTTTCTGTCTTAGCTAGACCATTAAGATGTACCGCAGCAGCCTCAACAACGGATTCCTCACCAAGCTTTACCTGGCGGATTCTAAGATCCGGACTATCTCCCAGCTCGGTTATGATATTGTTTAGCGTCTGCTCCAGATAAATGGTTAATCTCACTCCAGAACCTGGACCTGCCGGGTCAGCTTGCTGTCCCTTACCGGATTTATTTTTTTTAGTTAACCCGTTGATGTTCAACAAGCTCCCCTCCTTTTTTTCATAAACTTTGTAGTATTATTCTCGGTTACTCCTTCCATTATTCGGCTGCTTAAAGTCACCTCAGGTTAGAAACACAAAAAAGGCAGTCCAAGAATGCGCTCTTGGACTGCCTTTTTATTATTTTTCTATATTGCTACACTGCCCGTGAATACGACCTCAGCAGGTCCAGTCATATACACATGATTATCCTCTTCATTCCATTCAATATAGAGATCGCCGCCCTTTAGACTAATCCAAGCTGCCCGGTCTGTAAGATCATTCAGCACAGAGGAGACAAGGGTTGCGCAGGCTCCAGTGCCACAGGCAAGCGTAGGTCCTGCCCCACGTTCCCAGACACGCATATCCACTCTGCCCCGATCCAGTACCGTTGCGAATTCAACGTTTACTTTTCTCGGGAATAAAGGATGTACCTCAAGCTTAGGTCCCCATGTGGCAAGATCAAAATTCACTGCATCTTCTACGTAAATCACGCAATGAGGATTTCCCATGGATACCGCTGTGAACTTAAATTCGGTTCCTTCCGCTTCAATCGGCTGAGCGAGCACTGGCTCTGCATCAATAGATACTGGAATTTGCAGACCGGACAATACAGGTTCGCCCATATCTACGGTTACAGTCTCCACAACACCGTCTTTCACGTTTAAAGTAACCTTTTGTTCACCGGCACCAATCGTTTCTATTACAATCTGCTCTGAGCTTACCAGTCCGTGGTCATATACATATTTAGAGACACAGCGAATGGCATTTCCGCACTGCTCCGCCTCCGAACCATCAGAATTCATAATACGCATCTTGAAATCGCCACGCTCAGAAGGCAGGATATATACCAGTCCGTCAGCACCGATTCCAAAGAACCGGTTGCATAGGGTTACAGCAAGCTCCGCTGCATTACTTGGCAGCTCTTGCTCGCCGAAAACAACGATGAAGTCATTACCGAGGCCGTGCATTTTTGTGAATTCCATTAAAAGTCCACTCCTAAAGGTTATGTTATGTTAGCATTCGCTTAAGCTTAAAGTTCTGTGTAATTGAGCATTTCGCAAGCATATGAGCGGTTAACTGCAACAAGTATACCTTTAGGAATGGAGCATTAGTATTGACTTTATGCTGAAATTTTTGTACTTTTTATCATCGGATTACTGCCGCTGCGTCCACGATTACGTTTGCCACCCCAAACACTGCCGGCACCCATCAAGAAGGTCGGGATCCCCGCTGTTACAAACACCAGACACCATTCGCGGAAATTGAGCGGCACTGTTTTGAAGACAGGCTGGAGCACAGGCACGTACATTACGGCCAGCATCAGTAAGACTGATGACAACACGGCAAGCACTAGATACTTATTCTGGAACGGATTGCGGTGGAACACTGAACGCGAACTGCGGCAATCGAAAACATGGATCAACTGTGCCATAACTAGTGTTGCAAAAGCAACGGACTGTGCCCGAATCAATTGTGCAGGATTCTCTGGTGCTATACGTAAGGTTAGCCAAAATGCTCCTAGCGTACATAAACCAATCAAGAATCCACGGCTTATAATTTTCCAGCCTAAGCGGCGGGCAAAAATATTTTCTTTCGCACCACGAGGTTTATGCTCCATCAAATCCTTCTCGGGCTGATCCACGCCAAGTGCCATCGCTGGCAGTCCGTCTGTCACTAGATTGACCCAAAGAATTTGGATCGGAACGAGTGGTAAAGGCAGACCCAGCATCATGGCAAAAAACATAGTCAGAATCTCTCCCACATTGGATGCCAACAGATAACGAATGAATTTACGAATATTCTCATAGATATTTCTGCCTTCTTCGATGGCAGCAACAATCGTTGAGAAGTTATCATCCCCGAGAACAAGTGACGATGCTTCCTTGGTCACATCTGTACCTGTGATCCCCATGGATATCCCGATATCTGCAGCCTTAATGGCTGGAGCGTCGTTCACTCCATCTCCGGTCATAGCCACTACGTGACCGTGACGTTGTAGAGATTTAACGATCCGAAGCTTATGTTCTGGAGATACGCGGGCGAATACAAACACATTGTCCGATATCTTATCCAGCTCATCATCATCCATCCGGGTTAACTGAGCGCCTGTCAGCACCGTTCCACCACGCTGCAGAATTCCCAGCTGGTGAGCAATTGCCTCGGCAGTTGTTCCATGATCACCAGTAATCATAACCGTCTTAATCCCTGCCCGGCGTGTGACACTGATGGCATCGCGGACTTCACGACGTGGCGGATCGATCATTCCTGCCAAGCCAATAAAGACTAATTGATTCTCCGCATCCTTTTCACTATTCACATGTTCATTTGGACGCATATCCCGGTAAGCCATACCTAGCACACGAAGGGCTCCTGAAGCCATTTGCTCATTGGCATCAAGCACCTTCTGCCGCAAAGTTGGCGTACAAGGCACAACACCGCCCTCCCAAAGCATATATG
Organism: Paenibacillus sp. FSL F4-0097; assembly: GCF_038593125.1. NCBI lineage: Bacteria > Bacillati > Bacillota > Bacilli > Caryophanales > Paenibacillaceae > Paenibacillus > Paenibacillus sp. FSL F4-0097. The sequence goes on along the minus strand of NZ_CP151965.1, from coordinate 2,832,661 downwards.
CGCAGCGATTCAGCAATACATCGGGCGCACCTTTGGTACATACCATCCGTCCTCCCGGATGGCCTACGATCACAGACATCAGCTTCCGCTCAGAATCAAACGGAAATTCCTGTTCACGAGTGTAGGTTACGGCAAGCGTCTGAGCGGTCAGTCCCATCTTTCCTGACAGTGCCACGAGCGCTCCTTCTGTCGGGTCGCCCTTCAGTTCCCAAACGGAAGTGTTGTCTGCAGACTTTTCAAGAACAGCATCCTTATCCTTCCCTTTTCGTTTGCCTCGCACTTCAGACTGGAAGGTCTCAATAATTTCCGCGTTGCTGCATAATGCGCCAACCTGCAACATCCGCCGTAAGCTTTGATCATGTTTTAGATCCACTGCTTTGCCTTTCTCCAGAACCTGTCCATTTGGAGCATACCCTTCACCTGTTACCTCAAGACCACGTCCACCCGTCCATAATCGGGTCACCGTCATTTTATTTTGCGTTAATGTTCCTGTCTTGTCTGAACAGATTACCGAGGCACAGCCCAACGTTTCCACTGACGGCAATTTACGAACGATAGCCTTGCGTTTGATCATCCGCTGCACGCCTAGCGCAAGCGCAATAGTTACAATAGCGGGGAGACCTTCCGGAATCGCGGCAACTGCCAAGCTCACACCAGCTAAGAACATGGAGGTGGCAGGCTGTCCATGCAGAATACCTGCTACCACAACTACAATTGTCAATCCCAGAGATACGTAGATCAGAATCTTTCCTAGCTGCTCAAGCCGATGCTGTAAAGGTGTTTCCTGAGAATCCGTATTTTGGATTAGATCCGCTATCTTACCCATTTCCGTGTTCATACCGGTACGGATTACAACAGCTCGCCCTGTTCCTCTGGTCACCATAGTGCCCATGAAGCCTAAATTCTTCTGATCACCAAGCGGAATCTCTTCTGCACGGATCGCTTCCGAATGCTTCGAGACAGGCAATGATTCCCCAGTAAGTGCGGATTCTTCCACATATAGAGCACTGCATTCCAACCAACGTACATCGGCAGGAATCCGATCTCCACTCTCCAGCAAGACAATATCACCTGGCACCAACATCTTGGCTGGGATAATCTCGCTATTCCCTCCACGTAGCACTTTGGCAGAAGGTGCGGAGAGTTGCTTTAAAGCTCTTAGCGAACGTTCGGCGCGAAACTCCTGAACAAATCCAAGCGCTCCATTCAGTAGGATAATCGCGATGATCGTGATGGCATCCAAGTATTCGCCTAGCAACCCGGATACAAGCGTTGCACCCATGAGCACAAGCACCATGAAATCCTTGAACTGGTTCAACAGCAGGGTAAACGGAGATACTGTCTTTCCTTCCGACAGCTCGTTGTACCCGTTCTCCTTTCGTCTCTCCGCGGCTTCCTCATCACTGAGGCCCGTCCTTGGCTGGACATTGAACATTTTCTGCAGCTCTTCTGCACCGAGACGGTGCCAACTGTTTTGTTCCATGACTTTTCTTTCCCTCCCGGTCGTTTCTTTACTTCCGGCGGCGCACAGCTTTTCCACCTGTTCATGACAAATGTATTCAAGGTCGTCCAATAATATCACCCCTATCCAATTCCCCTTTTGCGCGAATGTCCTAAAGTATGGCATCATAGAGAGGTGAGCATAGACGTCTTCGGCGTCCTTATAAGGACAGGTAAGCGTTTGAGCGAGAAATATAAGATATAAGTATTGTGTGAAACTTTTACTTTCTTATATTTAAGAAATTCATTTCACGGCGACAGGAGAGCTTTATCATGGCATTAGACGGCATTGTTACCCGAGCTATCGTGCACGAATTGCAATCATTCATAGGTGCACGTATAGGAAAAATATATCAACCGAACAATCACGATTTAATTTTTAACCTGCGCGGCGCAGGTGGCGGCGGCAAGCTGCTGCTCTCTGCTAATCCAACGTATCCTCGGGTGCATTTTACCGAAAGAAACAGCATTAATCCTTCGGAAGCACCCATGTTCTGCATGCTTATGCGGAAGCATTGTGAGGGAGGGACCATTGAAAGTATTACGCAGGTAGGTATGGAACGAATTATTCACATAAACGTCAAGACTAGAGATGAGCTTGGTGACGTCTTTGCCAAAAAGATCATCATAGAACTCATGGGTCGACACAGTAACATCATTCTTACTGATCTCAGTTCTGGAACGATCATAGACGGCATTCATCATGTAACTCCATCGATCAGCAGCTATCGGATTGTGATGCCCGGTATCGCATACACAGAACCGCCACAGCAACATAAGCTGAACCCTTTGGAGATTGGTCAGGAGCAATTTCTCAATTTAATCTCGGCTGCTGAAGAAGCTGCACTGATAGAGGATGATGAGGAGGCTGAGCCAGAAGAAATCATTGAGGGTGAGCTTGCTAATCTGATCACAAAAGAAGCAGTAGAGCAAAAACCTGACGGCTCTGGCGGTCCTTCTCCCTCAGCTGACCCCGTGGGCTGGATGGTACATGCTTTCAGCGGAATGAGCCCACTGATTGCTGGTGAAATTGCTCTTCGTCTGAGAAACACCCTGGATAAAGGCGTTACAGAATCCGAAGCAGCATTTCCGACACAATTATGGGTTGCCTTCCATTCCGTAATGGGATCCGTACGCGATAACGAATTTTCTCCTGTTGCAGGTGCAAACGCAAAAGGTAAGATGATTTTTTCTGCGATCCCCTTAACACTTCTGGGTGAGAGTGCGAAACATTACAACTCCATCAGTGAATGTATGGAGGATTATTACGGGGATAAAGCCGAGCGCGATACTGTAAAGCAACGGGTGAGTGATTTGATCCGCTTCCTCAGCAATGAACGGAGCAAAAACGTTAAGAAACTCGCTAATTTGCAGAAGGATCTCGACGAAGCTCAGGATGCTGATCGTTACCGCATTTGGGGTGAGTTGCTTTTCGCTTCATTACACGCGGTATCCAAAGGGGATAAAGAAGCCTCCTTGGTCAATTATTATGATGAAAATCAGGCGGAAATGGTGGTTCCGCTCGATCCGTTATTAAATCCTTCGGACAATGCACAACGTTATTTCAAAAAATACAACAAATATAAAAACAGCCTGCTTGTCATTAATGAACAGCTTTTGAAGACGCATGAGGAAATTCTGTATATGGAGAGTCTGCTGCAGCAACTTGCCCACGCTTCCCTCAACGATATTGAGGAGATCCGCGACGAGCTTGTAAGCCAAGGTTATCTGCGAGACCGGAGCAAAAAGGGCAAAAAGAAGAAAAAGGCCACCAGACCCACATTACAGGTCTTCACCTCTTCAGAAGGAATCGATATTTATGTCGGCAAAAATAATTTGCAGAACGAATACGTCACCAATCGACTGGCTTCTCCGAATGATACTTGGCTGCATACCAAGGACATCCCCGGATCACACGTGGTCATCCGAAGTGAGCAATTTGGAGATGCAACGCTGGAAGAAGCCGCTCAGCTTGCCGCTTATTTCAGCCAAGCCAAACAGTCCAGCAGTGTGCCTGTGGACTGTACATTGATCCGCTATGTACGTAAACCAAGCGGTTCCAAGCCGGGATTTGTAATCTATGATCATCAAAAGACACTGTTCGTCACACCCAATGAGGAAAGAATTAAGAGTCTTCCAAATACTTTGAGAAGCTAAATACTAGATATAAAGAAACCTCCAGCTGCAGATGTTGAACATCTAAAGCTGGAGGTTTTTTATAATTCGCTCCGCACTAATTTCATGCCTTTTTGTTTAAAAACTTCAGTACTTCTGTAGAAACCGTAACACTGCCGATATCCCCGTGAAAAATCACGCTTTGACGGGCACCATGAAAGTCAGAACCTCCGGTTATTAACAGATTATAATCCTCAGCCATAACTTGGTAACGTTCTTCTTCCGCAGGTCCATGATCAGAGTGATAGACCTCAATCCCTTTAAAAGCGCCTTGCTCCAGAATATCTCGCACCAGAAGGTCATTCCCGTACAAACCCGGATGGGCTAATACTGGAGACCCTCCTGCCTCAATGATCCACTCGCAAGCTTCCTCCGGTGTGATTCTAGGAGGTGACACATAGGCCGCTGCACCCTCGGCCAAATACTTGTTGAAGGCATCTCTCATATCGGTAGCTGCCCCAAGCCGAACCAGCTCGTCGGCAATATGTGGCCGGCCGATGCTTTCATCAGGCTTCAATTCCCGCCCGATCCCCGCTATAACCTGTTCCAAGGTAATCGCAATACCAAGGTCTTGCAGCTTGGTAATTATCGCTTCATTTCTAAGTGCCCGGGTATCTCTTAGCCCTTCCAAACGTGAGAGAAATTGTTCATTCTCAGGATCAACATAATAGCCCAGCACATGAATGTCTTTGCCACCAGCACGCGTACTGATCTCTACACCAGGCACAACGGTTATTCCGTACTTATCCCCTGCTTCACAGGCTTCCTTCACGCCAGCCACTGTATCATGATCCGTAATGGCAACAGCGCTTAGCCCCTTCTCCTTAGCAAGTCGTACATTCTCCGCTGGTGGCTGCATGCCGTCAGAGGCTTGAGTATGGGTATGGAGGTCGCATACATCCTTCGCAGGTAGGTTGCCTGCATTCTCCCACTCTTCCCGCAGAATCCCCATTTTTATGGCATCGTAGTATTCTCCTCGCACGATTCGTGCTTTACGGACGCGAGCTTCCTCCACCATGCCACATTTCGCTGCCAACCCGATCATTCTTTTATTCCCTGACCAGGTGCCTATTCCAAGACGGACTGTATCAAGAGAATTAAATAAATAATCTATCCACATCTTAAACGCTTCCGTACCGTAACCACCTGACCAATAACTAGAATCAAAGATTACTATACCAATCTCCATCCAGTTGGTTTCTTGCGATATCCAGTAGCGTCCTACTTTCCCCTTTACCTTGCCGTCTATTTCTATGATCAACAGGTTACGCGGGGTTTCCGTCTCAACTAACGCCAAATGACCTATGTAGTCCTCGGTAAACTTTTCGAATCTTTGATGTGCCAAAGATTTATAAGGACCATCCCATTTCAAGTGTTCACGGTCTTCAGCTTCATGATAGTGATAATAAAGCTTCTGAAAATCAGCCTCTGTAATATCGCGCAATACTAGCTTTTCTCCACGTAGAACAATTGACATTGTGATATCCCCCGCTTTAACTATCAGATTTCATTCGAATGCTCACGCAAATAAGTCAGGAAGGTTACTGCAGAAATTGGCAGCAATGTTGATTTTAAATGAATGGCGTAGAATTGTCTTTTAAAAGAGGCATCGGAGATATTCACAATTTTCAACAGTCCAAGCGCAACTTCATGCTTAACCGAAGAGGTCGATATGATCGTTATGCCAAGACCTGCTTCCACCGCTGATTTCACAGCTCCCGTACTTCCAAGCTCCATCACGATCTTCATTGTTCCCGGATCAAGTCCCTTGGAGAACAGCTGCTCTTCCATCACACGCCGTGTTCCTGAGCCCTGCTCACGCAATACAAAAGGATGCTGAAGCACTTGCTCCAAGGTAACCTCTTGCTGCTCCGCAAGTGGATGATCATATGGCACGATCAACTTCAGCTCATCCCCCATCACGGGCTCGATCTCCATGTCCGGATGTGTGACCGGGGCTTCAATTAAACCAAAATTCAGTTGATGCTTGAGGATTTCCTCCATAATTTGCGAGGTGTTCATCACTTTCATCATAATTGAAATATTAGGATATTGCTTTCCGAAAGGGCCTAACAGCCGTGGCAGCACGTATTCTCCTATCGTAAGACTCGCCCCAAGCTGCAATCTCCCTTCCAGCATATGTGTGAATGCTGACATGGCTTGATCCGTCTCTCGCATCAGCTGAATACTGCGTAGCGCGTATGGCATTAGAGTGTGCCCTGCCTCAGAGAGTACGATTTTTTTGGTGGAACGATTAAACAATTTGGTGCCAAAATAATCCTCCAGCGCCTGTACCTGCATGGTCACAGCTGGTTGAGTCATATGTAAAGTCTGCGCCGCCGCCGAGAAGCTTCCCCGCTCGGAGACCGTATAAAAAATATGCAGCTGGTGAAAGTTCATGCTTCGCAACTCCTTATATTACAAGAAGAAACGTCGTTGCCGTCCTTTAAAGACGACAATCGTTTCCCGTAGAAATCTAAGAATATTATAATTGTGCAGTATATAAATTCTTATATTTTCAAAAAGGACATGCAGACTCGCCGCATGCCTCTTGCCCGTTTCTTTATAGACTATTTGCGTCTTCGCTTCTTCTTCGACAGCTTTGTACGGTGAGAATTACGCAGCAGTGAAAAATAGGTCTTTAAATCTCTCAGCTGTGGCATCACCGAGATTCTACCAAGAAACGAAACGATGATCATAGAATATAATGGCTGGCCTGAGAGATCTCTCTCACCTGTCAATTCCGTAAACTCAGCGATTACTACAGAGTCATCGTCAATTAAATATGCGTTATAATCACTGCTTGAAAAGGGCTTGATCCGATTCTGCATTAGGCACTGCCACATCCATGCAGCGACCTCTTCGGCATTGCTTGCACCATTGCTGATGCGGTCCATATAACGGCTCTTCGCATGATTTGTTATAACGATGTCGGCGACCCTGTAATCGTTCAGCATGATGTGGAAGGGCTCATAAGTGCTGGGCCAATCCATCCCCTTGTTGCGCATCATCATCACACTCCACCATAAGGGTCTTAGTATGCACTTAATGTTGTCATCTTACCTCATTGCCGAAAGTTGTACAAGTTTCTCCCCTTGAGAGTAATGGCTTTTTTTGTAAATAAGCATAAAAAAAACAGGCGCTGTTTAAGCGCCTGTTTATCTCCTGGAATCACATACTGTAATTACGGGACTTGTCCGGTCCATTACTAGTATACTCTGTCTTAATTTCGTTACGATAAGATCTTTCAATCTTTCGTACATAGGAGAGTCTGCGGACATTCTTCATAACTTCCTCGGCCCGTTCTGCATTTACATACATAACTGCATAATGCATTTTCCGAGAAACATAATGTAATGTTCCGTATTTCTCAAGGTTACGTGCCGCTTTAACGTCACTTACCCAAATGATGTATCCTGTCCGTTCCGCAAACATAAGCTAAACCGCCTTTCTCTCTCTAAATCCTAAGGGAAGCTTATCCGCAGGAGCATTTTCCCCCGCTGCCGCATCCACCTTTAGGGGAAGGATCATTACTTGGTACTTTAATGCTATCTGATACTGAAAAAGCAATCGCTTCCGACATGGAATGCAGAATGTCGTCAAGGGTCTTCTCTGCCAGCTTGAAACGAACAACTTCTTCGAACTGCTCCAGTTCCGCTTCTACTGCCGAAACCTCATCCTTTGCTGAATGATAATTCGGGTGGAAATGTCCGAAACGCTGTGTTTCTTCAAACAGCTCCTTCTTAGTCTGAAGTCGTTTGACCATGGCCTGAATTTCGGGGTTCGTATCAACCCGCCCTTTCCAGTATAAGTAATCCGACACCTCGGCGGATTGATTAATCATATCGCCTAATTCATAGGCGTATGTCAGTACTTCAGCCATATCGACCGTATTTATTTCAGCTACGCTCATGAACTCAGCTCTTTTCTTCGTTAATGATCTACCGATTCAGTAGACTTTTCTATCATACCATAATCACTCGCTTGAGCAGAAGAGGAATTTCTTCGTCCTTTGGGAATAACTAACTTCATTTCCTTCCAGTCTTCCGGAGTGAGCTCTATATCTTCAACCGTTTCACCATCATGAAAGAGCAGTTGTCCGGAAACTCTCCATGGATTCCCACTTATGCGTGAAGGGATAAAATCTAACATCTGATCCTTTAGTGCAAAACGCACCTTGACTCCCCATCTTAACCCTTGCTCCATCACCTTTTGTGCAGTCGAGCTATGATAATGCCGCCATTCTTTGCTCCAGATCTGCGGTACATTTTCTCCACCGAATAGAATCTCTTCCTCCTGTTCAGGAGCAATAACCGGCAGGTTAAGAAAAGGATTCCCTTTGGACAGCAATCCTAGTTCTACATTCAGCTCTGGAAGAACATACATTGCTTCGGGGTTTCCTGTTTCATGAGGAAACAAACACCACCCTAGGTTTGTTTCCTCTACCTGTCCTCCAATGATTCTGGAAGGCGCTAACCCCGCGGAGTACAGCTCTTTTCGTATCTGTTCCATACATTGCGGGTCCACTATGAAATGTAAAGGACCGATACGTTCAAGGTTCTCCTGTAAACGCGGGTGAGCTGCGATAGCAGCTCCATCTGCTTCCGTCTGACAGGTCAAAATAATTACTTGGGTGAGTGAGGTACGGCCAATGCTTTTTGCCCATTGCTCAAGAGACATTTGAACCACCGAAGGAAGCCCGCCTAGTGCATGCTCACTTACCCATGAGATGATGTCATTCGGTGACATTCCACGCTCAGCTGCAAGTTCCAACCTCTCTTTCGTCAGCCGGAAGCTCCATATCGTATCACTATGCTGGAGCTCAGCGCAGCCAGCCAGTGTCCATCGAACAGTATAAGGGACCTCCGGTGGAACCAGCACCTCGAAATCCGGCTGCACAATAAACTGTTCCTGTGTATCTCCAGACCCAACAGCAGCGAATGATCCCCTCTCAGCAGATAACATTGGCTTAGCAGCGGTCCAGCAAAAACACAACATACCCTCAGCGGTTTCTCCCAGCTCACACCAGCCAAAACCTGTTAAACAACGTAACCAGTTCAAACTTGATTGTTCAAGCTCATTACGGGCAACGGTACCTGTGAGATTAGCATCCATCATCCAGTCTAATAGCGCGGGCAGCATTATCCATTTCCCGGGGATAAAATCTGCATTTGAGATTATATAACGAAAATGTTGATCGGCAGGTCCCACGCATCCGCAGCGATTAATTACAATTCCATAGAGAATGTCACTCATCGTCGCTTCAGGAAGCTGCAGCCAACGATCCAATAGCTCCATATCAAGCGTGTACCCGGCGCTCTGCCTGCGAATAAGTCCAAGAAACAGCAGGATATCCACCGTCGCAATGACAGAAAGAGTTTTCTGTTCCTCTAAAAGAGAACCCACGGAGAGCCATTGCAAATGCTCCTTGCCAAAAGAGAGCTGCGCCGCTAAGCGGTTTAGGTGCTTTTTATGAATAATCCCCTTGGCTGTCAGCGGCAATCCTTCCCAAGCGGTGAACAGCAAAGCCCGAAACAGATCTATCGCCAGTCCGGCCCCCGCCTCCATGGTAAGACTCACTAAATGCCCGGCAACGAATTGCGGCTGATACGGGAAAAATTCTTGTTCAATTGCCGGCAGCTGATCAACAGGAATCTGATACAGCTTTTCGCCCAAAATTTTATGCCTTGCAGTTAACAGCCCCTCGCGGCGCAATTCGTTCATTGCAAGCTTTTGCTCAGCACGACAAAGCGCCACAGGGCGCAATCGTTCTTCTTTCCCTTCTTCAAACGGCTGGGCAGCATAAGCTGCACATAACCGCTTTAAGACCTCTAATGCTTCTGTTGATAGCTGGTTCAATGAATGGTTCGCTCCTCTCCACTCGGCATCTTTTTAACGACATATTCATAACCCTGCTCAGTCAAAAACATCCGGCGGCGCAAAGCGAAATCCTGTTCCCGGCTATCTTCAGATACCAGTGTATAAAAATAGGCTTTATTCTCTCCCGCTTTTGGACGGAGGATTCGACCTAGTCGCTGAGCTTCCTCCTGCCGTGATCCATAAGCTCCCGAGACTTCAATAGCAATCGACGCGTCAGGTAAATTCACCGCGAAATTCGCTACTTTCGACACCACCAGTACCTGTATATCTCCCTCGTTAAAAGCCGCATATAGCTCGTCTCTTTCACGCTGCTTCGTTTTGCCGGTAATTAAAGGTGCCCCGATCCTGTTAGCCAGTTCACTTAACTGGTCGAGATATTGTCCAATAACCAGTACCGAAGAGCCTGCATGGACCTTTAGAAGCTTGGCTACAATCTCAGCTTTGGCAGGATTGCATGAAGCCATACGAAATTTTTCTTTTGCCGCCGCGTACATATATTCTTGTTTAAGCTCCGGATTCATGGGCACAATGATCTCTACACATTCCACTTCAGCGATCCAGCCCTGCTGCTCCAGCTCCTTCCAAGGCAGATCGTAGCGTTTCGGTCCGATTAAAGAGAACACATCCCCTTCCTTCCCGTCTTCTCTAACCAAAGTGGCTGTAAGCCCCAGTCGACGTGTAGCCTGAATGTCTGCTGTAGCCCGAAATACAGGCGCTGGAAGCAGGTGAACCTCATCATATATAATCAAGCCCCAATTGCGTTCGTTAAACAGCTTCATATGGAGAAACGGACCGTCTTTGGACGAACGATGGGTTAATATTTGATAGGTGGCAATGGTAACTGGCCGCACTTCTCTTTTTTCACCGGAATATTCACCCACTGCTTCCCCGGCCAAATCTGTTCGCTCCAGCAATTCATCCATCCATTGCCTTACGGACGTTGTATTTGAAGTTAAAATCAGAGTTTCACATTGGAGACTTTCAAGTACTGCTACTCCTACAATTGTCTTCCCTGCGCCACAAGGCAGCACCACCACACCGCTTCCCCCTTGTCCTTCTGTCCCTTGAAACAACTGAACGGCCTCCTGCTGGTATTCACGTAAGCCAAATGAATCGTTTGCCGTATCAGCCTTGCAGGTATCGAAATTCTCCTTCCAGGTCAAGCTAAGCGCTTGCCCTTCATGATATCCGGCGTAGTCGAGAACTGGATAACCCAATCTCATCAGCTCTTGTTTCAAAAGCCCTCTATTCTCCGCAGGACACGAGCATTCCAGAGGATTTATTCTCAGTAGACCCAACGCTTTTAGACCTTGTTCATCACTCAATTCATCCAAAAGCTCAGGAGCATCCGCTCTTAACATAACGACCTCATTCCGAGTCTCTTGGCCATGAAGAGTCAGCTTTCCATATCTGGACAAAAGAGTTTCGATTTCCTCCTCCAGTCCTGTGGGAACACCCCAGCGTGCAAGGTGATGCAGGTTAGTGATAATCTCCTCAGCAGTATAATTAAGCGCAGCCGCATTCCAAAGAGATAACGGGGTAATTCGGTAGGTATGGTAAGCAGGAGGACTTTTTATCAGCTCCGCGAAGGTCCCTAGCTTTTTCCTTGCCACCTCAAAATCCGGATGAGCACATTCCAGTAAAATTGTCCGGTCCCTGCGCACGATGCAAGCTCCTGATCCATTCATAGTTTTTCCTCCCTAGTGTTCTTGTAATTTAAGCTTGCGCTATGTAATTTTGTTTATTTTCATATAACAGGAAAAAGCCCATCCCCGCATAACGGTCATGAGCTTCCCTATCTGACTATTTAATGTAAATGCTGCTGCGAAATATCATGGAGTGCTTCACCAGCTTCATCCGCAAAAATGTCGCGCACAGCCAGATCTCCAATCGACACTACGCCCACCAGCTTCTGGTCACGTGTCACCGCCAGCCTGCGGATTTGCCAGCCAGCCATTAACTCTGCAGCCTCATCTACTGAAGTATTCTCCGAGACGGTCTGAATCTCTTTACTCATTACAGTTTCCACTGAGGTTGAACCAGGATGTTTAGCCGCATAACCTCTAATCACGAGATCGCGGTCAGTAATTACGCCGATCAGTGTCTTATGTTCTTCATTATCAACAACAGGTATAAATCCAGTGTCATAATCTCGCATTTTCACGGCAACTTCATACACATTATCTTGCAGCGTAACCGTTGCAGGCTCCTTCGTCATAACCTCTTTCACTGTCTTCAAGAATGAACCCTCCTAATCATGATCTCCATGTTATGGGAATAGGTTCTCCTCTATGAAACGAAATTATACGATTGTGTTCTCACGCATACAGGAATTCGCCATAGCAATGAGCAGCTTCATTCCGTGCAGCATGGCATCTTCGTCAAAATCAAATTTGCTATGATGATGTGGATAGTCAGCCTCTTTATCCGGATTTCCTGCACCCACAAACATAAAGCAGCCCGGAATCTCCTTAACATAATAGGCAAAATCCTCAGCTGGCATCAGCTTTTCCATCCGAATCACCTCAACAGATTCTCCTAAAGCCGCTGGGGCCACCTCGAAAAACCGCTGAACTTCACCATCGTGATTTACGAGGGGAGGATATCCCATTACGTAATCTATCTTAGCTTCTGCCCCGTAAGCGCTGGCAATAGAAACGGTCATTTCTTCGATTCGCTGGCGTATCAAATGCCGTGTCTCCTCGTCGAATGCCCGCACTGTCCCTGTGATCCGGCATTGCTCGGCAATGACATTCTGGGCGAATCCCCCTTGAATGGTTCCTACACTGAGTACAGCAGGCTCCAGCGGGTTCACAGAGCGGCTTACAATGCTCTGGAGCTGGGTCACCAGCGCCGCTCCCGCCACGATGCTATCAATGGTACGGTTCGGCATGCCGCCGTGTCCGCCTTTGCCAATGATATCTATAAAAAACTCGTCCGCAGACGCCATCAACGGTCCCGGAGCACTCCCTACAGTTCCCATAGGCAATGGAGTCCACAGATGCAGACCATACACCGCATCCGCTCCTTCTAACATGCCTTCGGCAATCATTCCCTGCGCCCCTCCTGGGCATACTTCCTCTGCGGGCTGAAAAAGAAAACGCAGCTCCCCTTCCAGCTCCTCAAGCCGGCTGCTGTAGTAAGAGGCTACACCGAGCAGTATAGAAGTGTGGCCATCATGTCCACAAGCATGCATTACCCCTTCATTTTGCGAAACGTAATCCTTCTTGTTCTCCTCTTTAATAGGTAGGGCATCCATGTCCGCACGAAGAACCACAGTTTTCCCCGGCCGCTTTCCCCGTAGTATGCCAAGCACACCATACCCTGTCCCGCTTTTTCTGACTTCAATTCCGAATTTGGCTAACTTATCTGCTATAAACGCTGACGTTTCCTTTTCATGAAAAGACAACTCCGGATGACGATGCAAATGGCGTCTCCATTCCACGATCTCCGGCATGAGCGAATCAACCGCTAAGCTCTTCATAAGTTCTCCATCCCCTTCTCGATAAACCCGCATCCATAGCAAGCGATAGCAGTCCTGTTCACTTTGTTCCAGCCGCGAACGACTATAATTCTTTTATTGTAGCAGAAACGCAAAAAACTGGGTATTGTTAGGCACTGCCTACTCTTGCACAACCTTTAGAAACATACTATCATGAGGTAGAACATCAGCAATCGGATCAGAAATTCATCATTATACTTCATAAGGGGGATATGCGTGCTATGATTTTTGAGAACACGGGCCTCGTAGGATTGAAGAGTGATCTTCTCTATCTGGACGAGAGTGCCACAAAAGCTGGCTTCATCCGCTGGCAATGGGAATACTATCGTGCCACTTACGACTGCAAAATTGAAGACCCACAGGATGGTGGCGAATACTTCCTACGCATTAACACTCGCGCTGTCGAGGGAAAACTAGAGAAGTCTGATGCCGTACTTGCAATTGAAGCCGTATACTTAGGAAAAGCAACCTTCCCTCATGGCCTGGAATATGAATCTCCGGTGCCAAAACCAGTATTGGACACTGCTGCTAAGCGGATTCTTGAATTAAAGCAGCTGTTAGAGGCTTGAGTAACAGAAAGGGAACGACGAAACAAAATGTCAGCCTGCCCAAAAGAGGAACACCCGATTTCCAACTACTTATCTTAACACTACTACTTGTGGGTTTCGGTCTAGTCATGGTCTTCAGTGCTAGCTCAAGCTTAACCTTAGCAAGCTCGAAGTTCGGTAATGACCCTCTATTTTTCATTAAACGCCAAGTGATCTGGATCGTACTCGGAACCATTGTTATGTTTATAGCTATGAACATTCACTACAGTAAGTTTAAGAAGTGGTATGTACCTATTTTTATCATCACCGTTATACTTCTGCTCGTGGTAGCCTTCTCTGAAAAAATTAATGGTGCCAAGAGCTGGCTTAGTATCGGAACACTTGGAATTCAACCCACCGAATTAGCCAAAATATCGATTATCCTGTATATCTCAGCACTCATCACCAAAAAAGGTGAACGGTTTAGAGATTTCCGTACAGGATATATCCCTGTAATGGTCATCGTGGGTATTGTTGCCGGACTTATAATGATGCAGCCGGATTTAGGTTCTTGCCTTATTCTCGTAGCTACCAGCGGACTTGTTATTTATGCCGGTGGTGCCAGCATGAAGCATATTCTGGGCTCTATAGCACTGCTAGTGCTGGGTGTAGGACTAGTTATAGGCGCCAAAGCAGCGATTGATTCCTTATCTCCATCCGATAAAGCCACTGACACTCAGGATTATAGAAAAGGTCGTATCGTTGCCTTTTTAGATCCTTATCAGGTTGCTGAGGGTGATGGTTATAACATTATTCAATCCTTAACCGCTCTTGGCCAAGGTGGAGTAAGTGGTTCCGGCTTCGGCAAAAGCATTCAAAAGCTGGACTATCTAAAATACCCTTATACGGACTTTATCTTCCCCGTAATTGGTGAAGAGTTCGGCTTTCTTGGGACCTCCATATTTTTGATGTTATATCTGTATTTTATCTGGCGAGGTATTCTAATCGCTTTAAGGTGTAAGGATCCCTTTGGTACGCTCGTCGGAATTGGGATTATGGGCCTCATAGCCATTCAGGCCTTTGTCAATATCGGCGGTGTAACCAATACAATCCCTCTTACCGGCGTTACCTTGCCGTTTATCAGCTACGGGGGCTCTTCACTCCTTGTCAGCATGCTGTGCATGGGAATTATGCTAAGCATCTCAAGAGAAACCAACCTTCCTGCCAAAGAGGAAGTAACGAAATCTGTAACAACGGTTAGACAGGTTCGTTCCCGGTAAGCTTTATAAAGCCGGAGGTTAGGGAATTTACACATAAAAAAGCAGCCCAGGGAATTAACCTTGGACTGCTTTTTTGTGTACAAGTTTTTTAAGAGATTTCATCATTCTTGAAAGCTACGCCTTCAACTTTGACATTTACCTCAACAATATGAAGTCCAGTCATGCTCTCCACAGCTTCACGTACGTTCTGCTGAAGCATCCGGCACACTTCGTGGATCGGTGTTTCATAGAGAACGATAATTCGTAGATCTACTGCTGCTTCCAGTTGTCCTACTTCAACGGTAACGCCCTTCTGAACGTTCTTACCGCTTAGACGTTTCGCCCAGCCTTCTGACAGGCCACCAGACATGGCTGCAATTCCCGGAGTCTCCAAGGCAGCCAAACCGGCAATTTTTGAGACGACGTCATTTGAAATTCGTATATTTCCCATTTCCAGTTGAAGTTGTTCTGCCATGCCATATCCCCCCTACACTCATTATCAATTATTGTAATTCCAAAACAGGCTAAAAAGCAAATCACTTTATCGCTTTCTCGTTTACACCTAGGAACAATTTGGGTATATTGATTATGAATTCAATCTAAATACATAGATAGGAGTGCCTTCACATTGAAAAAATGGATTTCACCATCACTGATGGGTATCGCCTTTATCCTTAGTGCGATCGGCCATTATGCCGATTGGGATCATACCCTGCAGTTCATTCTATCAGCAATCGCTGTGGTGTTTGTGGCTGGTTTTCTCGGCCGGGCCACTGAAAGTGTAGCTCATTATGCCGGACAACGACTGGGCGGCTTCCTAAACGCCACCTTCGGCAATGCTGCTGAGCTAATCATTGCCTTCTTCCTGGTTAAGGAAGGATTGTTCGACATGGTCAAAGCCAGTCTTACCGGTTCTATTATCGGCAACCTGTTGCTTGTTCTAGGATTGAGTATTTTCGCCGGCGGGATGAAGTTCAAAGTTCAGAACTTCAACGTAACCCTTGCCGGAATGAATGGCTCCCTGATGATCGTTGCCGTCATTGCCTTATTTGTTCCCGCTATGTTCTTTACCACCCACTCTATTACGGAGAAGGATACCGATGTGCTCAGTTTAATCGTTGCCGGGCTGCTCATCGCTTCGTACATAGCTTGGCTAATCTTCTCCATGATCACGCATAAGAAACATCTAGAGGACGTTACAGAAGAGGGTAAAGAAGAATTAGCTCATGAACATGCCCCTGCTTGGTCCAAAAACAAATCCATCCTTTATCTCGTGCTTGCCACTGTAATGGTAGCCTTCGTGAGTGAGTGGCTGGTAGGAACGTTAGAGACTTTGACAGAGCGTTTCGGATTCAGCGAGCTGTTTGTAGGTGCGTTCCTCGTAGCCATCATCGGTAATGCCGCAGAGCATAGTGCAGCCATTATGCTGGCCATGAAGAACAAAATCGGTGCGGCAGTAGAAATTGCGGTTGGAAGCAGTCTGCAAATCGCCCTGTTCGTAGCACCTGTCCTAATCTTCGCCAGTTATTTCATGGGTGATACAATGGACATAGTTTTTACGACCATCGAAATTGTCGCCATCGGTGTAGCCGTCTTTATTGCCAAATCAATTACTCAGGACGGCTCAACTAACTGGTATGAGGGTCTCTTGTTATTAACGGTCTACCTGATTTTAGGAGTCTCCTTCTATCTCGTATAATCATTATTAACCATTGTACACAACAAAAAGCGCACATGAGCGATTCGTCCTCATGTGCGCTTCTATAAATACTTAAGAAACCGATATTTATTCTTCCTTCGCTTTGTTGTTCAAAGCCTCGTAGAGTACTGCTAAGTTACGCTCCAGCTTACTTAGTACCATCTTACCAGTAATCTCTGGGACCAAACCTGCTCTAACCGCAAAATCCACTTCTCTGGAGAAACCGTACATCTGGGTATCCAGCACTTCCTCATAGAGAGGGCAGTAGCGTGTTGCCAGATTCTCCATCTGCACTTCTATAAGTTGCTGAATTTTATCGGCATCTTCTTGTAGAAGATTGATTGCTTTAAGATTATACTGTTCCTGTAATTCCGATGAAGTCATGCCTCTATCCCCCCCATGTCCAAAAGTTAAGCTGCTTTTACTATTTTACTTAATATTAGACGAAATCCGGTATCAATACAACAATTCAGTTTATACTAACCATATATTTAAAAGAACCTGCTGCGTTATCCTATCAAGTTTCGTATCTACTTCTAGAAAAAACGCCCCACCGAAAACCGGTAGGACGTTTTTAGCACGACTATTACTCAGCAACAACTGTGAATTTCAAACCGTGTTTTGCAAACACTTCAGTCATTGCCTTCTTAGCTTCTTCAGCATCTGCCCCATGAACATGAAGCTCATAGCTTTGGCTGGATACCAAAGTAGTGAACAAACCAAGGATACTTTTAACATCAATGTACTTGTTGTCCGCTTGAAGAACGATTGAAGAGTTGAACTGGCCTGCCGTTTGGGCAATATCGACAATTGCCGCATTGTTACTGGACATAGAAATCCCTCCGCAACTTGATTATAAAACTTTAGTCTTTTGTTATCATTTCTTATGATACATTGAATCCGCTTACTTGTGCAAGGAGTTTTCTTGTTATTACATTTTATTTCAAGTTTTCAGGATTCAGACCTTCGAGTTCCGGCAACACAAAAATTCCATCCTTACGGATCAATACATCGTCAAAATAAATTTCACCGCCGCCATAATCGGGACGTTGGATCAACACAAGATCCCAGTGAATGGAGGAGCGGTTACCGTTATCTGTAACATCATATGCTTGTCCTGGCGTAAAGTGCAGGCTGCCTGCGATTTTTTCGTCAAAAAGAATATCATTCATCGGGTGAAGAATGTAAGGGTTAAACCCGATAGCGAATTCGCCAATATGACGTGCGCCGTCATCTGAATTCAAAATCTCGTTCAAACGGGCGGAGTCATTGCTGGTGGCTTCAACAATTTTTCCGTTCTCGAATTTGAATTTGATATTTTCAAAGGTCACTCCATTATATACTGACGGTGCATTATAGCTGATCGTTCCATTTACAGAATCGCGAACTGGGGCGCTGTAAACCTCGCCATCCGGAATATTTTTTTGCCCGGAGCATTTCTCTGCACCGATTCCTTTAATCGAGAACTTAAGATCTGTTCCAGCACTCAAAATATGTACCTTATCCGTTCTGCGCATGAGATCAGCTAAAGCATCCTGAGCCTTGTCCATCTTGGCGTAATCCAAATTACACACTTCGAAATAAAAGTCTTCAAACGCTTCAGTGCTAATATTCGCAAGCTGAGCCATGCTCGCATTCGGATAACGCAGCACTACCCACTTCGTGTGCTTCACACGTTGTTCACTGTGCACTGGATGGGAGTACAACGAGTTATACAATTTCATATTTTCTTCAGGAACATCAGACAGGTCATTCACATTCTCACCTGCACGAATCCCGATATAACAATCCATTTGCTTCATCCGGTTCAAGTCAATTTCAGCCCATGTCTGAAGACTCTCACGAGTTGCGTATTTAAGCATGCTGCGCAGGACTGTACGATCTGTTAATTGTACAAAAGCATGACCGCCGGCTTTGCCGATTTCCTCTACAACTGCTTTAATTAAATCTCTTTCATTGCCAATCATTTCGACGAGCACGTTCTCGCCTGGCTGGACATTTACGGAATAACCGACTAGGTTAGCCGCCAGCTTTTGAATTCTGGGATCTTTCATTGTGTATTCTTCCTTCCTCTGTCTAAAAAATAAGCAAGCTTTTCTATTGTAGCACGCCCTGTATGGAGCGCAAGACCTGTAGGATAATGTGAAAATCAACGAAAGCCTGAAAAATTCACCTGTGATACATAAGTTTCATTATCAGATTTATTCCCCGCTTCCGAGTAGGTAACCTTACGATTTAAGGTGAGCTTTCTCGGCAGATTATGTTTTGTATCAACGGTTAAATGGTAGACAGTCTCAACATTAGCTTGTTTCAGCTTTTGCTGTAATTCATTATTTTTCTTCTCCCACAGCTCCACTAAAGCTTGCGTAACCGCCTGATCGTTCTTTGTTATTTTTCCAGCCGAATCAGGTGTTTCAGGTCGAAGGTCTTGCATCTCTTTTTCTAATTCAGCAGTCAGCTGCTTTCTGGCCTCAGCAGGCGTCAGCTCGATCCGCAGCACATTTGTCCCTCTGCCTGCACCCGCATCTTCAGTCACATTAGCCTCCATGGATTGCAGCTCCTCCAGCTGTTTTAACGGATTAAGCAAAGCAAGCGGATTTCCGTCCTCAGATGAACCTTCAGTGGTCAACGCTACCCATTCCCCCTCTTTTTTCTCTAGCTGACTATGGAAAGCTTTCATAGAAGTGATGCCGCTTTTTAAATCTTTAGCGCTATTAGCTGCTTTCTTTGTGGATGAGGATTTATCAGGAAGCAGTGTATACAGATTGACCTTCTTATGGTCCTGTACTGTGCCTTCGTAAAATATCATGGATTCCGGAACGGTCTTTCCACCTTTTGTAAGCATGGTTGACCCTTTAAAAGTAACCCCATCGCTGCCCGTTATACCCGCTAACACCAAACTTAGATCTTTCTTGGCTGGTTTGTCTCTAATAACGCTGCAACCGCTGTTGAACACGCAGGACAAGGTAAAAATCATAAGAACTAACCCCTTTAGTAACAATGACTTTCTCACGGTCATCAGGCCTTTCTTGGAGTATTTACTTTACAGCCCACTATAGGGTTCTCCCTTCCTGCGCGCCTTATACAGATGCAAATACGTTGCTGCTATCGTTTTCCATACATTGCTCTAACTTATGCGCGTTCGTCGCTTGCTTTCGAATGTCAGTACATACCACCTTCAGACTCACGAAGTTACCGCTGCCAGTCGCCGCACCGTTGTCGCTTTCGGACACAGCTGACCTTAATTACAGTATTTTGCGATATTTCGTATGCCAACGGACTCCATTGCAGCTATTGATCCGAAATGCGCCCGATATGCCCCTCTTATTAAGGAATAGCGTCTCCGGAGTCCGAAAACATGCTTAAAAAGCTAAAATCACGCAAATAACGTCATCTGAGTCCGATGCATCGCAGCAGGATGATAGATACACAGTCGAAGCAGCCAGCCATCTGCCAAAACAAAAAGCAGCGACTCTCCAAATACGGGAGAACCGCTGCTCTGCTATCTCTTTTACTTATGAGGCAATTCCTTCACACCGCTGCCATTCTCTTTAGTGTCAACGATCACCTGGTTACGCCCATTGTTCTTAGCTTTATACAGTGCCATATCCGCTTGATAGAACAGGGATTCGACGCTTACACGTTCGTCCATCCAGCTCCATTCTGCTATACCGCAGGACACTGTTACATTAGGTTCGGTTTCATTCATCACTCGCTTACGAATACGTTCAGCCACATTTACTGCCTGTTCTACTCCCATTAATGGTAAATAGACCGACAGTTCTTCTCCACCCCACCTCGCAGCAATATCCCCTTGACGGATGGAGGACTTCACAATTTCACTGACCTCTTTTAAGATCTTGTCGCCCTTTTGATGACCATAGGTATCATTCACCATCTTGAACTGATCGATATCCACAACGATTAAGCAACCGCAAAAATCTGTAGACTGCCGTTCCTTTATTTCTTCGTCCAGATAATGACGAGCATAAAGTCCAGTTAGGCTATCTCTGTTCGCTAGACGTCTAACTTCGGCATGCAGCCTTGCGTTCCCTACAGCTAGTCCAATATGCCCCGCCATCGCTTGAAGCAATCTGTAATTGTCATAAGAAAAATAATGGGCATCGCGATGCGCCAACATGATGGCACCACGCACTTCACCACCTACACTTAAAGGTGTGGCAATCAGCGACTGCGACCCGGTAGCATTCATTAAACGAGAAGTAGTATTAGGATTATCTATGTAGTTAGACATGATTAATGATTCCCCAGTAGTATAGACCTTCCCGCCTAAACCTTGTCCTACTTCTAAAATTTCATTTTGCAAGGAGGAATGATTGCAAGCAATAACCTCTAGCCCGCCCTTTTCTTCGTTCATATGTAAAATACAGCAGTAGTCAGCGCCAAACATCTCAAGCAGCTCTTCAAACGCAAATTGAAAAATATCCCCTAAACGCAAGCTCTGATTCAGCCGTTGTGTAAGTTCGTTACTCATACGCAGCTCACGAATGAGCTGATTGGAGCGTTCATACAGCTTGGCATTCTCAAAAGCAGTACCTGCGGTATCCGCCACCATCGAGAGAAACCGTAAATCTACATCCATAAAGATCGAGTTATCCATCACCATGTGGAATACGCCATAAACCCCTTGCTTCCCGCCTAGCGGAAGACCAATCTCTACAATGTGTTGATCTTCAGTGTTGGTGTTCAGAGCAACACGGCCGTCTTTAAATGCTCTAGCGCAGACATCATCACTGGACATCTGAAACGGTAAAGGTTTGACCTGCGGATGAGTGCTGCGGTGATCTTGCGACATAAACAGCTCAAGCCTGGCACCAGGGTACATTGCAGAAATGCTATCTATAACCTCCGTAAGCACAGCGTTCACATCAATATTGTCATGCATCCGCTGAACGATCTGAAATAACAAGGAGCGGCGATTGCTCTCACGTTCAGCATGTTGATGAACACTCGCAAGATCAGTTACAAAAATATGTTCAAACTTATGATAGAATATGGTCCGGTACTGCAAAGATATAGCCTCAGCAGTATCTCGTCCACCCATTAAATATTGTTGTGTCGGCATAGCACAGCCCAGGAAGGCAAAAATTTCTTTGTCAACGCGAGTGATGAGCGGTATAGTAAAAAAGCTCATAGCCTGACCCTGCACCGTAAGTTGAACAGATGAGGTTGCGCCAGAAAGTAAACTAGCTGCAGCCGCTTGCTCCCATTGGTGCCTCCATCGTTCTTGCTGATCGGCAATATTAGCAAAATATCTGCCTTCAAAATTCAGCACACACCAATCCCATGATTTAGCGAATGGTAGAGCCTCTAGCCCATCGATCCATTCCTCGAAGCTGTCTGCAATCAGATTGGCCAAATATGGGAAGTCATGGGACACTATTTCCGTTTCCCTAAGCCAGGCGGTGGGATCTTCGGAATCTCTACTAGTGTGCAATTTGTCCTGTATCAGCATACGACTGTCTTGAGAAGCGTATGCTTTCTGTTCTGACATAACGAAGATCCCCTTTGCTTCTCATTTAAGAAAAAAAACCTTCCCAATTAACATCTAATTAACTATATTTTACTCTCTTTCTTTGTGTATTGCATTATATTTTCCTTATTTCCGGGATTTTTTTTAGGACCAAAGAACTAACGACAAAGAATGACAAAAACTCTTTTAATATGCGCTTGACTTTATATACTACTTTCATATAATATTTATTGTTGAACAAGACTGTAACAAGTCTTACTTGGGCGTAACGTTGTGTCACCCTCACGCATTTCGTTACTGCCAGGGCAGCGGCTGAACTTCCCTGGTAGTGTGGAAGCCATTAATGCTAATCACGGATACGAAATGCGGCGCAAATAGAGCCCTAACCTGAAATTTCAAATATAAAGGAGTCTACTATAACATGGCACGTTACACCGGACCTAAATTCAAACTCAGCCGCCGTCTGGGCATTTCCCTTAGCGGTACAGGCAAAGACCTGAAACGCCCTTTCCCACCAGGACAACACGGCGCTAACCAACGCAGAAAAGTAAGTAACTACGGAATGCAGCTTTTGGAAAAACAAAAACTGCGTCACATGTACGGCTTGGGAGAGAAACAATTCCGTACTCTCTTCGCTAAAGCACAAAAACTTCCAGGTCTTGCGGGCGAAAACTTCATGTTCTTGCTTGAAAGCCGCTTGGACAACCTAGTTTACCGTCTTGGATTTGCTAACTCCCGTGCTGGAGCACGTCAGTTGGTATCCCACGGACACGTAACTGTAAACGGCAAAAAAGTCGACATCGCTTCTTACCGTGTAAGCTTGGGCGACGTTATCGGTCTTCGCGAGAAGAGCCAAGGCATGGCTTCCATCAAAGAAGCTCTTGCTAACCGTAACCACCTTCCAGCTTACCTGGAATATGCTGAAGGATCTTTCGAAGGTAAATATATCCGTTTGCCAGAACGTTCCGAGCTTTCCCAGGATATCGATGAGAAACAAATCGTCGAGTTCTACAACCGTTAATATCTCGCTTTTAGCGGGTATGACCGAAGCCTCCGGATTAATCCGGGGGCTTTTTGTTATGTCTATATTCTAAATTCCAAGCCGTTTGTTGCCTATTACGCTTTCGCAAATCATACCCTAAATTACTTTATTTATAATTTTTGCACAAAAGTCGAATCTTAAGACCATGAGAATCAGGTAGAAGCGCATTCAAAAACGCCAATTTATGCTATAATAATTCCGTTAAAAGGAGGAATTATCGTCGATGGCTCAAGAGAACAAGAAAAAAAACGCTAAGAAGCCTTCACCCCGCAGATCCGCCCTAAGCAGGTTCGGTTCTGTAGTTAAGTGGATGTTTATTCTTGGAATAATAGGCGTTCTATTTGCCGGTGGTGCTGTAGCAGGCTATGTCGCTTCCATTGTGAAGGATGAACCTGTTCGCTCCGAAGAAATGATTCAGCAGCAGGTCAGTCAAAATGCGATCACCGGATTCGCTTATTTCCGAGACGGCGCACCGATCGGCCAGCTTCGGACAGAAGAAGACCGAAGGCTCATTGAATTCAACGATATCCCCCAGCTTATTATCGATGCAGTTCTCGCAATAGAGGACAATAATTTTAATGAGCATAATGGCGTGGATTTCAAAGGCACCCTGCGTGCCGTCAAACAAAAGCTTCTCAACGAATCCGTTCAGACCGGAGGCAGTACACTCACCCAGCAGCTCGCAAGACGTGTATTCCTGAATCTGGATCGGACAGAAGATCGTAAAGTAAAAGAAATTCTACTTTCTCTTAGATTGGAACGCTTCTTGACCAAGCAAGAAATATTAACGGCTTATCTAAATAAGGTTCCTTTCGGCAATGGTTCGAATGGCTACAATGTTTTCGGGATTAAAGCAGCAGCCAAGGGGATATTCGGTCTAGACGATCTGGACAAATTGAATGTCGCTCAAGCAGCGTATTTGGCTGGTCTTCCGCAGCTCCCTTCTGCTTATTCTGCATTTAATGGCATAGGTGAATTCAACGAAAAAGCTTTCAACAGAGCTATGGACCGTCAACATCTTGTACTTCGTCGTATGCTTGAGGAGAATAAGATCACTACCTCTCAATATGATGAAGCCCTTAAATTTGATATCAAGAGTTCTCTGGCGCCACATACCAAAAAAGCCTATGCTACATATCCATACCTGATGATGGAGACTGAGCGTAAAGCATCCGAGATCCTTCTATCATTGAATGAAGAGAAAAATGGCACAACGGATGCCAATAGCACTACTGACAATGCCGTGTTACTTGAAGAAGCAAGACAGCAGCTCATGACCGGCGGTTATCGAGTCTACACAACTATTGATAAAAAAGTTTACAATGCAATGCATAGTGTCTCAGAAGACAGCAATAATTTTACTAAAGACAGCAAAACCAAAGGTATGGAACAGACGGCTGGCATGTTAATTGATAACAAAACGGGAGCCATTCTCGGCATGATTGAGGGCCGCGACTTCAATATTGAGCAGATGAATTATGCTACCCAAATGATCCGTCAGCCCGGATCGACTATGAAGCCAATTTCAGCTTATTTACCAGCCTTAGATGCAGGGCTGATTCAGCCTGCCGGGATTGTGGATGACGCGCCAATTATTCTAAAAGACGGCGGAAAAGGATTCCATATTCCCAAGAATGCCAATAACCGCTATCAAGGTCTGGTCACTGCCCGTTACGCACTTAACAAATCGCTCAACTTGCCTGCGCTTAAGCTGTTTAATGAAAAGGTCGGAATAGAGAAATCTTGGGCCTTTACTAAAAAGCTGGGGATCACCACCCTCACAGATGATGATTACAGCGCGCAGACTGGGGTTATAGGCGGTCTCAAATACGGTGTATCCGTAGAAGAGTTAACCAATGCCTATTCCGCTATCGGCAACCAGGGAGCCTTTAATGATGCCTACATGATTGAGAAAATCGTCAATTCAGAGGGCAAAATTATCTATCAGCACAAGGTTAATCCTGAGCAAGTATTCTCTAAGCAAACAGCTTACCTAATGACAGATATGCTGCGAACTGTAATTACAGAGGGTACAGCCAGCACCGTAAAAAGAGCATACAAACACTCTAAAGAAATTCCGATTGTCGGTAAGACTGGATCTACCCAGAATTATGGGGACGTATGGTTTATGGGCTACACTCCTGATGTCACATTGGGAATGTGGGTCGGTTACAAAGAGCAAATCAACACCCTTACGGGAGATACACAAAAACGTCAAGCCCAAACATTATGGGCAAAAGTATTGAATGCTGTCATTGATAAGCAGCCGGAACTATTCGTCACAGACAAATTTGCACAGCCTGAAGGAATTATCAAAAAGACAGTTTCAGCATATAGCGGCAAACTGCCAACATCTCTGACTGATAAATTCACAACGGATATATTTAATACAAAATATGTGCCAAAAGAGAGCGACGACGGGATTTCCAAAGCCAAGTATATTACTTACAAAGGCGTCAATTATATCCCGTTGGAAGGTACTCCAGAGGAGTTCCTAAAGGAAAAAATCGTCGTTAAACGTGAGAAGCCGATACAGGAACTCGTCAAAGAACTCCTGGCTGCCTTCCCTAAGATGAAGGATCATAAATCACTGGAGTATTATATGCCAGCCGATGCCAAGACGGATTTCCCAACAGAAGTTGATCCACGAGTGGACGACGGGGCTTCCCCTGCTGCTCCTGGAAATGTTAACGTCTCTTATAGCACTGGTAAAGCGGTCATCAGCTTCTCCGCTAGCAGCTCGGCAGATGTTGTGGGATACCGCTTATATCGTTCATTAAATGGAGGTTCTTTCCAAAAGCAATCTATACTCATGGCAGATGAGAACAAGGTATTCACGCCGGGTACACCGGCAAGTGCTAATGCAACCTTCTATGTAACCGCCGTGGATGTTGCAGGTAATGAGACGGCTTCTGGCAGCGTTGCTGGAGGGATTACACCAACACCAGAAGCAACTCCTACACCTGATCAACAACCTGGCACAGAGCCGCCTACAGAGCCTGAGACGACACCAGGAGACATTATTGAGGATCCAGGTAACATTCTCCCGCTACCGACGGAAACACCAGCCGGTGGAGGTAACAGTACTGGGGGCAGTAATAATCCCACAGCAGGTAATAATGCAGGGACACGTTAGCCCAAAGATTAATAAATAACTTTACACAGCAAAACACCGTTCCCATGGATTCATCCGGGAACGGTGTTTTTTACAATTCATTCTAATCCTCAATCGTGGATAGATCTCCTGTCGGAAGATGCAGCTCCCATGCCTTCAGTACACGCCGCATGATTTTACCTGATCGTGTCTTCGGTAGTTTATCCTTAAACTCGATTTCTCGCGGCGCAGCATGTGCAGACAGGCCCGCTTTGACAAAAGCGGCGATCTCCTCTTTCAGAGCAGCAGTTGGAGTATAACCTTCTCTAAGCGAGATAAAAGCCTTAATAATCTCACCCCGCACAAGATCCGGTTTGCCGATTACACCCGCTTCTGCCACTGCCGGATGTTCCACTAATTTGCTCTCCACTTCAAATGGCCCAATACGCTCACCAGAAGAGTTGATAACATCATCAATTCGTCCCTGAAACCAGAAATATCCTTCGTCATCCATATAAGCGGAATCGCCAGAAATGTACCAGCCAGGAATCCGGAAATATTCCTCATACTTCGTCTGATTGTTCCAGATCGTTTTCATCATGGACGGCCACGGAGTTTTTATCGCAAGATTCCCCATAGAGAACGGTGGAAGAACATTTCCCCGATCATCCAGAATCGCTGCTTCAATCCCCGGTAACGGACGGCCCATTGAGCCTGGTTTGATATCCATTGCCGGATAATTACAAATCAATTGTGCCCCTGTTTCAGTCATCCACCAAGTATCATGTATACGCTGATTGTAAAATTTATCTCCCCAACGCACCACTTCCGGATTTAACGGTTCACCAACCGATAGAACATGGCGCAAACTGCTTAAATCAATCCCCTGTAAAGAGTGCTCCCCTGCACCCATCAACATACGAAAAGCTGTAGGTGCGCTGTACCATACAGATACCTTATTCCGTTCGATTGTCTTATACCAATCCTGAGGACTAAAGCGGCCGCCTCTGACTACATTCGTTACCCCGTTTAACCAAGGGGCAAATATCCCATATGAAGTTCCTGTCACCCAGCCAGGATCTGCCGTACACCAGTATATATCGTCTTGACGTAGATCTAGCACTACTCTGCCTGTATAATAATGTTGAATCATTGCTCTATGCACATGATAAACGCCTTTGGGCTTTCCTGTAGAACCAGATGTATAATGCATAATAAGGCCATCGTCCAAATCAAGCCATTCTAAATTAAGATCAGCTGAAACGTTAGCCATCTCTTCTGCGAATCCTAAGTTTCCTTGCTCAATATCTGTTGCTCCACCTACTAGAAAAATATGACGAAGCTCCGGAAGCTCTTCTCGCTTGACCCGATGCAGCAATTCAGGCGTAGTTACCAGCGCAACGGCTCCACTATCCTCCAAACGATCCTTAACTGCTGTTTCCATGAAGGCTTCGAACAAGGGTCCTGCTATGGCTCCGATTTTGAGAATACCTAGCAGACTGAAATACAGTTCCGGTTGGCGAGGCATAAAAATAAATACCCTATCTCCTTTACCGATGCCATATTTACGCAATACATTTCCGAACCGATTCGACCGTTCCTGCAGATCGGTAAATGTATAGGATTCTTCCCGTACAGTGTCACTGTAGAGTAGGGCCGTTGCCGCTCCCCGCCCTTCATCAACATGGCGATCAACGGCTTCATAGGCCATATTAACCTTGCCGGTTTCATACCATGAGAAATTACGTTCAACATCCTCCCACTCAAAATTGGCTACTGCCTCCGCATAATCAGACATATTGGAGCTCTGCACACGACCCGGCAAAATTTCGCTATGGACTTGACCCATCACTCTTGCCTCCCTCACTCGTTTGATTTAAGCTTTAAGGGTAAGACTCATGTTTTAAATAATGATGTCAATGCAGTGAATGTGAATTTTTTATGTCTGAATTAGTATACCATAGCAAGCGTTTACATACCATTTTTTTGATCTGAAAGGAGCACTGTCATGGAGCATCGCAAAATCCCTATTTCCCATACTCTCTCCTATATGGGTAGAACGATAACTGTGAGCGGACCCCGATCTCCTGAGGACCTTGAAGCCCTGCATATGCATCAGGACCTTGATGCTTTCCGCAGGCCATTAGAGCAGCAAGAGGCGCTCGTAGAGATCGCCAGCTTGCCAGAGGGCCGTGTAATTACCGCAGTAGAGAATGACGTTATAGTAGGCTATGTGACCTTCCATTATCCAGATGAAATGGAGTTATGGTCACAGGGTGGGATGGAGGATCTTATTGAGCTTGGAGCGATAGAGGTTAGTAATGATTATAGAGGGGCCGGACTAGGCCGGCTGCTGATTTCTACTGCTTTTGAGCGGGAGCAATTGGAGAATTGTATTGTTTTTACAACAGAGTATTACTGGCACTGGGATTTAAAAGGCAGTGGGCTGGACGTATGGGCCTATCGCCAAATGATGGAACGGCTGATGAAGACGGTTAATATGGTTTGGTATGCTACGGATGATCCAGAAATTTGTTCACATCCCGCTAACTGCCTAATGGTTCGCATTGGACAAGAGGTGCCCATGTCCTCCCAGGAGACCTTTGACAGAGTACGTTTTAGACAACGTTTCATGTATTGAGCATTAAATATGCTGCAGCATAAATTCTAATATGGAATGCGAGCGTTGTGAAGATTGTACTGTAAATTCTCTGAAATTCACCTCAGCTGATCCATCAGACTTATCTGACATCGAGCGAATGATGACAAAGGGCGTGGCGTTCATATGACAGACTTGGGCAACCGCCGCCCCTTCCATTTCCACACAAGCTCCATCCATTTGCTCTCTTAATTCAGCTACCATCTCCGCATTAGAAATGAATTGATCACCAGATAACACTTTGCCTATCAAGTACTTTTGACCTAACTCATTGCATGCCTTCTCAGCAAGCTGTACTAACGCAGGGTCTGCCTGGAAGACGGAAGTCTCCTGATAAGGAATTTCGCCTCTTGCGAACCCAAGCCCCGTAGCATCCATGTCATGTTGTACACATGTAGACGATATAACAATATCTCCAATATTCAATTCAGGATGTACAGCACCAGCAACCCCCGTAAACAGCACACGGGATACGCCAAAATTATCAATTAGAAGCTGAGTCGTAACTGCTGCATTTACTTTACCCACCCCAGATTTACAGAGCACTACGGATTTGCCTAATATATTTCCTATGTAATATTGTATACCTGCTTTAACTTTTGTCCGCTTGTCCTCCATGCCTTCTAGAAGCAGCTTAATTTCTTCATCCATCGCTCCGATTAATCCGATGATTTCACTCACAGCAAATGCCTCCTTTGATGATTTGTTTAATAAATAAAAACATAAAAAGCTCCATAAGGAGCTTTTTACGGAATAACTGTTCAGTTCTTAAATTACTTATTCAGATGATTAACCGACAAGCGGAGAATCGTTTCATGAGGCAGGATAACCCGCGGATTCTCAACGGTTTCTTTCTTCATAAGCTTGGTCAAAAGTCTCATCGCAACCGCGCCCAAATCGTACATAGGCTGAGCTACGGTTGTCAGCAAAGGACGAACCATCGAAGCCATACGAATGTTATCCACACTAATAATGGAGAAATCATCCGGTACCTTCAGACCTTCATCTTGAATACTGTGAATGGCGCCAATAGCCATTTCATCCGTTGCCGCAAAAATAGCGGTTGGTTTCTTCTTGAGTCCAAGGAAATACTTCATTGCTTCTACACCAGATTCATAGCGGTAGTTACCGATGCGTACCAAATCCTCTTGGTACTCGATTCCTGCCTGTTCCAGTGCTTTCTTGTAACCATGGAAACGTGCATATCCATTTGCAGGATCCTGCAGTGTGCCACTGATCATAGCAATCTCACGATGACCGTGACGAATCAATGTGTTCACAGCATCAAAAGCAGCGGTTTCATGATCGATGTCAACGGAAGGATAAGTTCCCTTCTCATCCCGTGTAGCACATAGAACAATCGGAACTGCAGAAGTCTGGAAAGCTTGAATATGTTCGTCAGTTACTGTACCCCCCATGAAGAGCAGACCATCGACCTGTTTCTCCAAAAGGGTATTAATGACACGAATTTCTTTCTCTTTACGCTTATCCGCGTTACACAATATGATATTGTAATGATACATGTTCGCGATATCTTCAATCCCGCGTGCAATTTCTGCAAAAATCGAGTTTGAAATATCAGGGATGACAACCCCAACGGTTGTCGTTTTCTTACTGGCAAGACCTCTTGCCACGGCATTGGGACGATATCCCAAACGTTCAATCGCTTCAAAAACTTTCTTCCGGGTCTGCGGTTTCACGTTAGGGTTATTATTCACAACCCGTGATACCGTAGCCATAGATACGCCTGCTTCTCGAGCTACATCGTAAATGGTTACCGTCAAATTACTCTCTCCATTGCGATAAATTTTATCGTTCGACTAATTAAAAATATGATACGACACTTTGTACATTTGTGCAATGATAACGCTTCATTTTCCTTTCAAAATTTCTTTCAAGGCTGAAAACGTCACCCTGGATTAAAATTGTGACCAGTGCTGGTTAACCTGTCCAAGAGCATCAATAATGTAACTTCTATCTATCGTAACAAAAAGTGAGTGAAAAATCCAACATTCCGTGAAAAATTTTCATTATTTTCACACAATTTTTTTATAATCTTCATTTTCAGTCATTTGGAAGGTTAATTGAGACAATCTTCGACTAGTTTCTTCCATCCAATGCTGGTCTGACAGCTTCTCAGCTAAACGATAGATATCGAGAAGCATATCGACTCGGGTCTGAATCCTCTCTCGGATTATCGCCTCTAGTTCTAATATTCCCCCTATTATAGTTTCTGACAAGGATTCTTTTAATACACTGGCCAATTCATTTCTCTCCGTAAACAAAAAATCTTTTCCCGGATCATCTCCACTGAGTTCTTTTACTAATTTGCCTAGATCTGCTTTAATAAACTGCAAAGGTTCATAACTAGCGCATTTTGGGCAGGTATAGACAGGAACATGCGTAATCTTCATCTTCGTATTAAAAATCAAAGAATGCATATGTAAGTTCATGAGGCCACCACAACTGCACAACTTCTCCATCAAATTATCTTTATACATCTTCTACACCTCTTGCACAAAATTAATAAAGCACAAAGTTTGACTTTTCAACTTCTATATTCGACTCCACTCGATTAAAACCCTCCTTTATTGCATATAATGATTAAATTGGCAATTTGTCTATATTTTACATCCCTAAAGATGACTTCATATTTTAAATTTGATAGAATAATGAAAGAATCATGGGAATAGAAAGGAGCTTAACTAAATGAGACTAGCCGGTAAAAAGGTCATAGCACTCGTAGACGATGAATTTGAAGATTTGGAGCTCTGGTATCCCGTGTATCGGGTGAGAGAAGAAGGTGCCGAGGTTCACTTGGCAGGTCTGGAAAAAAATAAGACGTACGTCGGTAAATATGGCGTACCTGCTAAAGCAGAATACTCCTGGGACGAGCTTAATGCCGCAGATTATGATGGGATTTTGGTTCCAGGCGGCTGGGCTCCTGATAAAATCCGTAGATACAGTGCCGTTCTAAAGCTAGTACAGGATTTTAATGCGGCTAAAAAACCAATTGGGCAGATCTGCCATGCAGGCTGGGTATTAATTTCTGCTAAAATTCTGGAAGGTGTAACCGTCACCTCCACGCCGGGCATCCGTGATGACATGGAGAATGCCGGAGCCATCTGGAAGGATGAGGCTGTAGTTACGGATGGACATATCATTTCCGCTCGCCGCCCGCCAGATCTTCCGCCATACGGCAAAGCCTTTTGCGATGCACTTGCTGGGGAATAAACATAGGTATATAGTTTAAAATCAAACAAGCCCTGTTTCTCACAATTTGAGGAGCAGGGCTTTTGATTTGAGGCGTTTAAAATTCCAATTATTACCTGATCCGCATAGAATCCGTCTCCATGATCATATTTGGATAATTTGTAAACCTAAAGGTCAAAGGTTGAGGCAGCTTTTCTTGACCCACGTTAAGAAAATAAGTTATTGTAGTTCCTTTTGCATCCTCTCTATACTCTCTATATCCGGAGTAATTATCATGTACAAGCCAATGTCCGCTTCCAGTGCTATCCACAAAATTATCGTCTATCCCAAAACCGGTTGCTTCATGCAACTCCTCAACTTTTTTGGGAATCAATAAATCCAATACTATAATCCCCTGCTCTTCGTCCGCGGTCCGTTTGGAAATCGAGAGAGAGTTATCCGGTGCCTTTAAAATCTGCTGCGTTTCCGTGTTAATCACAAGCTCGACCTCTGATTGATCTAGAGCAGAGATTCCTTCAACTTCAAGTTTGATTGGATCATTAGGTCTCATATTGTCATTGTGGTAAATATTCGATCCACTTGCCCGCATTAGTTCCTCTTGATGATCCCCTTTTCCGAGGACAAGCTTAGGTGATAGCAAACTAAAAATCCTCATTGTATTCTCTCTGCCAAAGGTTTCCCGCATATAAATACCCGTAGGTCCAATATAAACCTGGTCCATTATAATTTTCTGTCCACCGATAGACAGACTATCCTTCAAATCAACAAGTTCTCCTTGAAAATAATTGTTATCGGCTTCCAGTGGAATTTTGACACCCATTTCTTTTATATCCTTGTTATTAAAAACTTGACTAAGAGCATCTGGAAAAAGCGATAATGTGATATTCAACTCCTCTGGTATCTCATCCTGATATTTATCCCAGACGATTTGCTCATACATACGAGTCGTCCCAGGGGACCCAACCTCTTGTGCATTAGAAGTGCTAAACCCGCTGTATCCACTAAGGTGGTATTTATCCTCTGGAGTCTTTTTCAAAGACAAGCCAAAAAGACGCATCTTCTGATCCGTATTGTTCTGGATTGTATAAAGCACTGCAATGCCTCTTCGATCTGCAATGATTCCGTTAACAGTCCATGTTATCCCATCCACCTCAGAAGAAGAGATACTTACCTCCTTCATCATTCCCGCATCAAGTGCTGATTTAATCGTCAGATTATTAGCAATAACGGGTCTAAACACTTCAAGCTGGCCCCAGCTTTTTGGAGGTAATTGCGCACGTACGGGATTTATCATCTGATTTGCCCAAGGCACAATTATAAGTAAGGCGAATGCCAAGACCACCAATACAACAACAGCGTACCTTTTACTAAAAGACAAACGTGTACGGTTCCCTTGCTGCATCCCCCTGCGGATCGCAGTGTCCAGTTTTACATCCAAAATTTCTTCTGCCTCCGCATCGATTTTCTGAAAATAATCCTTAAGCAGCTTTTCTTCAGACTCAGCCATAAAATAGCTCCCCCTTCCGCTTCATTTTGTCACGCAATTGTTTTAATCCTTTATTCAGCCATGTCTTCACTGTGCCCTCTGGTTTATCCAGCACCTCTGCAATTTCGGCAAGGGTCATATCCTTGTAATATTTGAGCACCAGCACTTGGCGATATTTGGGTTTCACTCCATCCAGCGCTTGTTCCATGTCCAGTCTGCGGTCACTTTTCATCTCCATGATTCCCTCATCACTTCGAGCAGCTTCTGCGACTGTATTCCTCTTTCGGCGCTTCAGCTCATCATTACAGCAATTAATCAAAATACGTGTTAACCAAGGAGCGAACCGCTCCGCGTCTTTTAAGCTCTTTCGTTTAATCCATGCGCGGCAGGTTGCCTCCTGCAAAACCTCCAGCGAATCCGCTTCATTTCGCAAATAGCTGTAGGCAATGCTATAAAGTTTTCTTTTCTGTCCAGCCACTTGCTCATAAAACAGCTCTTCGTCCGTAGCGGCCATTTCCATTTCATCATTTATAATGTGATCCATTTTCGGCCTGCCTCCCCCCTTGCCTTTATTCCTAAATCGGTTCTGTGTAACTCTCTCTATGTATTGACTGCGCTGCAGGGTAAACGGTTTTGTTTTTTTAAAAGTATGTCATAAATATAGAAAAAGGCTCGGCAAGAATGCCGAACCTTGATATGAATTGAATAAAAGTTACAGTAACTTTAGGATGAGGCTTTCTCCTGTAGTTCTCCGCTTGATCCAAGCGTAAGGCCACTTTTTTGCGCAAACGCAGTTAACATTTCTTCCGTCTCTGAGCTTGTACGATGATGGAAACACGCTTTGGCAATTCTTTTGGCATCCTTGGCCAATGTGTTCAGTGTGCGGTGTTTAACCTTCAGCAGCGCCTGCGGCGACATGCTGAGATCTCTAATTCCCAGCTCCAGCCAAAGAGGCAAAGAACGCTCATCCGCCGCCATTTCACCACATACACTGATATCAATCTTGGCATTACGTGCCGCTTCTACCGTCATACGGATCATTCGCAGAACCGCTGGATGGTACGGATGATACATATGAGCAATTTGTTCATTCATACGGTCTACCGCTAACACATATTGAACCAAATCATTAGTGCCGATACTGAAAAAGTCAACTTCCTCAGCCAATAAATCCGCAATCATAACCGCCGCCGGAACTTCAATCATAATACCCACGGGAAGATTCCGGTTAAAAGGGATATCTCGTTGCTCCAGCTCAGCTTTCACTTCTTCTAAAACAGCTTTTGCCGCCTGCACTTCCTCTACGGAAGAAATCATCGGAAACATTAACTTTACATTCCCGTATGCACTTGCCCGCAAAATGGCACTTAGCTGGGTTTTGAACATATCCAATCGATCCAAGCTGATGCGAATCGCCCGATAACCAAGGAAAGGATTCTGTTCTTCAGGCAGCTGGATATAATCCAACTGCTTGTCCCCGCCAATATCCAGCGTACGAATCACTACAGTGTTATTGCCCACCTTCTCGACAACCTGTTTATACACTTCAAATTGTTCATCCTCAGTTGGGAAAGATCTGCGGTCCATATAAAGAAACTCTGTACGGAACAGGCCTACACCTTCAGCACCATACTTAAGTGCTATGTTGAGTTCTTTAACTGAACTGATATTGCCGGCAAGTCGCAGGTTCACACCATCCTTGGTGACAGCCTCCACGGTGGCGAGCAGTTCCAGCTGCTCTTTCTTTTTATGCTGTTTATCCCGAATCGCTACATATTCATTTATCGTAAGTTCATCTGGATGGATTTGTACAGATCCGGTATCGCCGTCGATCACAAGCATGTCCCCGGTCTGAATAGGATTAGACAGATTATTCTCCAAGCCCGCTACAAGCGGAATGCCTAGCGCACGAGCCATAATGGAGGAATGTGAGGTTTTACCGCCCATCATGGTGACAATACCTAGAACATAAGTTGGATTCAAGTGAGCTAGCTGGGAAGGAGACAACTCCTTCGCAACAAGAATATATGGCTGTGTATCCGATGGTAACGTAACCTCTGGAGCGCCTAAAAGATGTTTTAAAAGACGGTTTCCGACATCCTTGATATCAACCGCCCGCTCCTTCATGTACTCATCGTCTAGCAGATCAAACATCGCTACAAAATGATCAATCGCTTCTTTCACAGCTACTTCTGCCGCTTTGTACTGGCGTTCAATGATCCCGCGGATTTCACTCATGAACACAGGATCATCTAAGATCGCCAGATGAGCATCAAAAATACTCGATTCCTCCGGACCTACCACTTCTCTGAACTCTTTTTTGATGAATTCAATCTCGTCCTTAGAGGTACGGATACCTTCGTATAAACGCTCAAACTCCTTAGCTAGATCCACTGGGTTCACTTGTGTATCCGGTAAGCTCCATTCCCAGTTCGGCAAGACAAAGGCCTTCCCGATAGCTACACCTGCTGCTGCGCCTATGCCTTGTATCATCCTTCAATCCCTCCAACGTTACTTTCGTGTAAGACTACGGACATTACTGATGATTGCCCCTTTTTAACATTTTTAAATGGAGCATAGCTCCATGATTTGACCCGATCAGGATTCGTGATCACCATCGGTGTAGCCAATGAGGCCGCATGTTCACGCAAATAAGCGAGGTCGAATTTAACAAGCAATTGACCTGGCTCCACGCTGTCGCCTTCTTTTACAACCGCCTCAAAGGGTCCCTTGAGCTGTGAAGTGTCGATCCCTATATGCATGAGTACTTCCAGCCCTTCCGGCGTCGAAATACCCACGGCATGCATTGTAGGATAGACGTGCATAACTTTCCCGAATACGGGTGAAGTAAGTTCCCCTTTTTCCGGCAAAAATGCAACCCCATCGCCCACTAGCTTAGCTGCAAAAATGTGATCAGGCACTTCCTCGATAGGCATCATTCTGCCCTGCATTGGCGAACTGAACAGCACCTGCGGCAAATCACGAAGCATAAGCTTGTTAATCTCCTCGCGGATCAGTTCAGAATACGTGCCAAATACTACCTGGACATTTCCGCCGCCCAGCTTGATAATCCCTGCGGAACCCAAACCTTTAAGCGCTCCAGTATCTATATATCGGTCATTATGAACCGTAAGCCGCAGACGGGTGATACAGGACTGCACTTGTACAATATTCTCCTTGCCCCCAAGCGCCTCTAAGATTAGCGGTGCCTGATAAGGGATATTGCCGGCCCAATCCCCAAGCTCTGAACCTTCTTCACGCCCCGGTGTCGGGATCTGAAAACGGCGAATCGCCCAGCGAAATAAATTATAGTATACAATCCCATAGCCGATACCAATCGGAATCAGCAGCCAAGCCCTCTGTG
Organism: Paenibacillus sp. FSL F4-0097; assembly: GCF_038593125.1. Taxonomy (NCBI): domain Bacteria; kingdom Bacillati; phylum Bacillota; class Bacilli; order Caryophanales; family Paenibacillaceae; genus Paenibacillus; species Paenibacillus sp. FSL F4-0097. Next base: position 2,795,767 of record NZ_CP151965.1, on the reverse strand, counting down.
ACAAATGCATGTTCAAGAAGAAATCAATGGCTCCAGCCGAATAGGAGAACCCGTGATGGATTCCCAGCATGTAGGTCAGTACCATTGCGAGACCGGACATTACAGTATGTACCGCGAACAAATACGGAGAAGCAAATAAAAATGCAAATTCGATCTGCTCCGAAACCCCGGTCAGAAAACAAACCAACGCCGCACGCACAAAAGTCTTTTTAATCTTGGGCTTCAAATCCTCGCGCGCTTCCTGAATAATTGCAAAAGCAATGGCAGGCAGCGCAAACATCATAATCGGAAACAACCCCGCCATAAAAATCCCCGCCGTAGGATCGCCTGCAAAAAAACGCGGCAAATCCCCCTGAACCACAGCACTGCCATCAGGAGTCGTAAAATTCCCAAATTGAAACCAAAACACATTATTAAGAATATGATGTAGTCCAAAAGCGGTCAGAACCCTATATAGGACCCCATAGATAAAAACGCCAAACCCGCCCGTCTGCAATATTCCCTGAAAAAGATTATCCAGCCCAATCTGCAGCAGCGGAGATATTCCTAACATTACCCACGCGAACCCGGCAGAAAATAAGCCCATGAACAGCAAAACAAAACGCGACCCTCCAAAAAACTGGATCGCCTCTGGAAGCTTAATATTTTTAAACCGGTTTTGCGCGACACCGGCAACGATCCCCAGCAAAATTCCGATTAGTGTTGCAGGTTGTACAAGCCCGTCTCCCATTTGGGTGACAATTCGGTCGTAAGTGAACATCCCAGCCAGCGCTGCAAGACCCGCTGTTCCGGCTTGATTGGATAACCCCCATGCTACACCTACAGCGAACAAATAAGGCATATAATAAAATATTGCCTGCCCCGCGTAAGTAGCCACTTCAGACACCGAAGAAAGTCCCCATGCAGACCAAGGTAAGCTGCCCAAACTCAGCAAAATGGCTGCCGCCGGCAGTACCATGGTAGGAAGCATTATGGCTCTGCCCAATTGCTGCAATGATCCGAGCCAATTCAAGGCTACCCTCTCCTTTCTTTCTATATTGAATGGTAAGCGCTGCGGGGATTTTTGTCAAAAGAAACTCATGAGATCTTCACGTTACATTTTTAAAACAAATATTCTCACATTCCACTAAACATTTATTCATTAGTATCCATAGAACGGCTGGTATTTACGTGGAGCTATTAATACTACAGAGTCAGAATCGAGTTTAAGTGTACTTTGTGCAACTATTCATATCGGCGTTACTCTGAGCACCTTTTTAACTGCACTTTATACAACTATTTTTAGTGATTTTCCACTTCATCTAATCTTTGATGCGTTCTAAGTGTACAAAGTGCAACTATTTCGCATTTAGATAGCTATTTTAGCGTTTTAGTTGTATAAAGTGCAATTATTCCCTTGCGCAGCTATCGTATAGATATCCCTCGCATACCTGATTTGATTGATTGGATTGGATTTGATCTGGTCTGGTCTGAACTGATCTGATCCCAGAGCATTCGCTTCATAACATCGAACTTTTCTCCCCCACTAACTAGCTCCAACACCCTAAACTCACAGTTAGGAATTCCACCTGAGTTTAAGTGTACTTTGTGCAACTATCCATATCGTCGTTACTCTAAGCACCTTTTTAACTGCACTTCATACAACTATTTTTAGTGATTTCCCACTTAACCTAATCTTTGATGCGTTCTAAGTGTACAAAGTACAACTATTTCGCATTTAGATAACTATTTCGGCGATTTAGTTGTACAAAGTGCACTTATTCCCTTGCGCAGCTATCGTATAGATATCCCTCGCATACCTGATTTGATTGATTGGATTGGATTGGATTGGATTTGATCTGGTCTGGTCTGAACTGATCTGATCCCAGAGCATTCGATTCATAACATCGAACTTTTCTCCCCCACTAACTAGCTCCAACACCCTAAACTCACAGTTAGGAATTCCACCTGAGTTTAAGTGTACTTTGTACAACTATTCATATCGACGTTACTCTGAGCACTTTTTTAACTGCACTTCATACAACTATTTTTAATGATTTCCCACCTAATCTAATCTTTGATGTACTTTAAGTGTACAAAGTACAACTATTTCGCATTTAGATAACTATTTCGGCGATTTAGCTGTATAAAGTGCAATTATTCCCTTGCGCAGACTCTAAAGATCCTCTTACCACAATTGATCTGGTCTGAGAGCCTTCACCTCATAATACCGAATTCTTTCTCCCTGATTAACCGGCTTCAGCAACCCCTTCTCACTTAATGATTGCAGCAATCGACGCGCCGTACGGAAATTAATGCAGAAATGCGTGGCCACATCCTTTGGACGAACCGGTCTACCGAGACGCCAAGCGAAACGCAGAACCTCTTTTTCCTCAGACAAAATAGCTACGCTAGCAGAATTACGAGCCAAGTAAGGCGCCAGCACCAGTTGCAACAGCATCCGGCAGACCTCGGGACGTTGCTGGATATCATCAAAAGAAAAATGAATCATCCTCCAGCCCATCCCAGTCAAAAAAGTGTCCCGATTTACTGAATAGTTGAATTTTTCGCGGTCCATATCTTTCACATGGCTTTGATATCCATCACACTCGATCCCAAAGCTGCTGCCCGTCTGCGGAAGAAAAGCAAAGTCCAAAAATTGTGATTTGCGATTCCAGTCATATACTTCGTATTCTGGATGCAAATCGTCTAGGGACTCAAACATAGGCCACCATACATTCTGCAAAAATAGCTTTTCCGCAAAATTATTGCCTCTAACCAGCCTCCCTCTTTTTTCACCTGTTCTTGATTTCATATGTTGGTCGATAAACAAACCATGCGCTTCTTCAAACTCCATAACCTATAGCCTCCCCTACAAAATAAAAAAACGCCCTTCACCGCAAAAAGCGGTTAAAGGACGTTCTTCGTCTAATCTCATTATAACTAGCTCAACAGGCGAGTTACATTAAAAATCGCACCTTGTGTTACACAATACCTCTTACTTTGGCTGATCTCCATCATCTAAGTTTGCTATAACCTCAGCGTCATAAATTTAAACCTAGTTAGTTTATTCCACTTTTGCTCGTTCTCGCCAGTTTGCTCATTCTTCGCCAGCTAGTTCATTCTTCGCCAGTTAGTTCGTTCTTCACCAGCTAGTTCATTCTTCACCAGCTAGTTCGTTCTTCGCCAATTAGTTCATTCTTCACCAGCTAGCTCGTTCTTCATCAGCTAGTTCATTCTTCACCAGCTAGTTCGTTATTCGTCAGTTCCTTGTTACGTCCGTTGGTCAACGATAACTGTAATCACCACACACTTAACTCAGTGTTCAGTTCAACAGTATATGACCAACCCTACTGCCGGCTACGCCCATGCATAGTGATCGCTTCTTCGACCTTGATGCAGCGGTCCATAATGGCGATCATACCGTGCTCAGCGGCGATTTCACCGGCTTCCGCGCTAACTATACCCTGCTGGAGCCACAGCACACGTGCGCCAATGTCAGCAGCCTCCTGCGCGACCTTTGCGCAGTGTTCGCTTCGACGGAATACATTGACGATGTCCACTGGCTCCGGAATTTCTGCTAAAGTGTGATAACACTTTTCTCCCAGGATCTCACCATCCACCGTTGGGTTAACGGGAATGATCCGATATCCCCGGCTTTGCATGGCGCCCGCGACCATATAAGAGGTACGGTCTGTTTTGTCTGACAAGCCGACAACAGCAATGTTACCTGCGGAAGCAAGGATATCTCCGATCTGCTCCCGACTTGGATTCTCAAAGCTCATAAGTAGTGCCCCTTTCCATAGTTACACTTAATGATCCTTGTTTAACTGAAGCTAGATACGCTAGCTCCCTCATTCCTATTGTACCCACTCCACATTCGCACCAAGCGCACGCAAGTGATCAAAATATTGCGGATAAGATTTTGCCACATGATGTGCATCCTTAATCAAAAGAGGTTTACGCGCACGCAAGCCCACTACGGATAGTGCCATAATTACGCGGTGATCATAATGCGCATTAATGGTGACTCCGCCTTCGACACCTTCAGGCATACCGTGAACAATTATCTCATCGCGGCGTTCTTCTACCTTAGCTCCGGCACGGGTTAATTCTGCTAAGTAATCGGTAATGCGATCGCATTCCTTATAACGCAAATTCTCAACATTATAGAATCGGGAGGTGCCTTCTGCAAATACTGCGGCAGCCACCATGGCCAATACCGCATCGGTTGCAGCATCTCCATCAAATTCAACAGCTTTTAGGATACCGTTCCCTTGGACATGTACTGTGCCCTCTTCATGAGTAAGAGGAACTTCCATCATCCGCAGCACATCAACAATGGCTCTTTCACCTTGTTTACTTTGTTCTGCAAGACGGTGGATTTTCACATCCGACTTTGTAACGGCAGCCGCCGCAAGGATTGCCGCAGAGCCTGGGTAGTCACCTTGAACAGTATATGACTTAGCTGCATAAGCTTGACGACCTGGAACTTTAAAGGACATGTAATCATCCGCAGCGTGCACCACAATACCTGCCTGCTCCAACACTTCCAAGGTCTGGCCCACGACAACCTTCGATTTCAAATCATCGAGGACAATAATTTCACTATCTTCTTCAAGCAATGGTGTCAGGAATAATAGAGCACTTAAGAACTGGGAGCTTACTGCACCAGAGACAGTAATTCTGCCTCCAACCGGTTTACCCCCACGGATCGTGATTGGCAATTTCCCTTCATTATGCTCCACCTGAACACCTAGCTGTTCCAGCGCCACAATCAAGTCGTCATGCGGACGTTTGCCCAATGAGTCTGGATACGTATTTACAAAAGTAACCTCAGGACTTAACGCGGCCACAGCCATAAGAAAACGCAGCACCGCTCCGGCATTTCCTACATTAAGTTCTTTAACGTCTTTTGGATGACGTCCGAAGCCTTGAATCACAATCTTTTCCTCATCCTCTGTAAGCACAGCACCCAAATCTGCTATGCAGCGACGGATCGCGTCGCTATCCTCACTATGTGCAGGATGATAAATCGTACTTACTCCTTCAGACAATGCCGCAACCAGCAGATAACGTGTCGTATAGTTTTTGGAAGAGAGGGCTCCAAATTCTCCTTGCAGAGATGGCGTTGGCCTAACAATAACGTCCATAATATAAACTCTCCTTAGTAGATGTAGTGGGTATGTAATGCTCGTTTGACAGGGTATTCTGTTCTTGTGTTATCATTAAACCATTCTTCTGATGAAAAGAGGCCAAACCCATGCATAATGTACCACAAATCACACCGCAAGAATTACGGCAGTGTATAGAGACAGGTGAAGACCTTGTACTCATCGATGTTCGCGAAGACGAAGAGGTGGCCTCTGGGATGATTCCAGGTGCACAACATATCCCTATGGGAGAAATTCCACACCGTACTGAGGATATTCCAAGCGACGCCAAAGTGATCTTCATTTGCCGTTCCGGTGCCCGCAGCCAACGTGTCTGCGAATATCTACAGCAGTTTGGTTATAACGCTGCGAACCTTAGCGGTGGTATGATTGAATGGAATGAGACACTCTCTTAAAAGCTCAACCGCGGTAATGCATTAAAATATGTTGCGACACTTCTGCCGCAGTCAGTCCCGTTGTATCGACCGTGTAATGCGCGAATAGGTATGCATCCTGGCGATCTTCCATGATTCGTCTGACCCGTTCTTCTGCATTGCCGGCGAGCAGCGGACGATTCTGATCCCCGCTAACACGTGCAATAATCTCTTCCTCAGTTGCCGTTAGCGCAACCACATGCCCTTTACTCAGCATTAAGGCTGTATTCCCCGGCGCCAATACCGCGCCACCACCAGTGGATATTAATTTATTCTCAGACTCTAGCATTTGCTTAAGAACCGCAGTTTCCACGCTTCGAAAGTATTCCTCACCATCTTCTGCGAAGATTTCTGCAATGCTTCTGCCTTCAGTCTCAATAATGACATGATCCAAATCAACCAGCTCATAGCCCAGCTCCTCGGCCAAAATAGCACCAACAGTTGACTTACCAGTCGCCATCATCCCTACTAAAATAATGTTTTTGTTCTTATCTTCCTGACTCATCGTTTTTAGTTCTTCTGTATCCCCAGCCATGACTATCCTCCAACCGCGATATTTGTCATATCATAACACAGGGTCAAAACATTAGACAATCCGCTTCTTCCAGTAAAAAAAGACCCGAAAGGCTCCCCATTTCTGGTGAAGCCGTCCGGGCCGCTTGTCATTCAGTCAATTAGATTATTCTGCTGCCATCCAGTTGTGGTGGAAGACGCCTTCTTTGTCCACACGTTTGAAGGTGTGAGCGCCAAAGTAATCACGTTGAGCCTGAAGCAAGTTAGCAGGCAAACGTTCTGTACGGTAGCTGTCATAGTAAGCCAATGCGCTGGAGAATCCAGGGACTGGAACACCCAAAGTTACCGCAGAAGCAATGACTTTACGCCATGCAGATTGGTAATTATCCATAACATTCTTGAAGAAAGGATCAAGAAGCAGATTCTTAAGCTCTGCATTGTTCTCATAAGCATCTGTGATGTTTTGTAGGAAACGGGAACGGATAATGCAGCCGCCGCGCCAGATTTTAGCCAGCTCGCCATATTTCAGATCCCAACCATATTCGTCGGAAGCTACGCGAAGTTGAGCGAAACCTTGCGCGTAGGATACGATTTTGCTCGCGAACAATGCTTTACGCACGTTCTCGATGAATTCGGCTTTGTCGCCTTCAAATGTTATTGCTTCTGGTCCGTTAAGCACTTTGCTTGCTTCTACGCGCTCATCCTTCATAGCAGACAGGAAGCGGGAGAATACGGATTCGGTAATCATGGACAGAGGTACACCAAGATCTAGTGAGCTTTGGCTTGTCCATTTACCAGTACCCTTTTGGCCAGCGGAATCAAGGATAACGTCAACCATAGGTTTGCCGGTTTCTTCGTCATATTGAGCAAAGATATCAGTAGTGATCTCGATCAGGTAGCTGTCGAGCTCGCCGCTGTTCCACTCTTTGAAAATATTGTGAAGTTCTTTTGCATCCAGACCTAGAACATCTTTCAACAACTGATAAGCTTCACAGATCAATTGCATATCACCATATTCGATACCGTTGTGCACCATTTTAACATAGTGTCCTGCACCGTCAGGTCCGATATATGTACAGCAAGGCTCTCCGTCCACTTTGGCTGAGATTGCCGTTAGGATAGGCTCTACAAGTTTATACGCACTTTCTTGACCACCTGGCATAATCGAAGGACCTTTAAGAGCACCTTCTTCACCACCGGAAACTCCAGTACCGATAAAGCGGAAACCTTTTTCTTCCAGCTCTTTACTACGACGAACTGTATCAGGGAAGTAAGCATTCCCTCCGTCGATAATGATGTCGCCTTGATCAAGATGCGGCAGCAGTTGCTCGATGGTAGCATCAGTAGCTTTACCAGCTTGAACCATGATCAGAATTTTGCGCGGTGTTTCCAGCGAAGCTACAAATTCTTCAACAGAAAATGTGCCTACGAGGTTTTTACCTTCCGCTTCAGCAAGAAGATCATGTGTCTTCTCCGGGGAGCGGTTGAATACGGATACGGAAAAACCTTTGCTTTCGATATTTTGAGCCAAATTCTTGCCCATTACCGCCAAGCCAATAACGCCGATTTGTTGTTTTGCCATCTGGTCCTCCACCCTTTGCACCCTATATTTTTGTGAAATCCATTTCTCGCAGTATAAGAATACCACCCTTTATCAGAGACAGCAAAGCCTGCCCTGCGAATAGAGATCAATTTCATTGACAAATTCAGACCAAGAAATGATCACAATGACTATTTTAACGTTTTTAACGCAAGAAGTGAACCCCTGTCTGCAAGTTCCAATACAAATATAAGACACCCCGATGAACAGGGTGCCTTGAAAGAACATTTGCCCGGCACTTGCTTACCATTCTAACATAAACAATTCCTTGGTCAAAAAGGCAAGCTCAGCTCGACATTTGTCCGCGCGAACCGTATCTCCAGCCTTTAATGCATCATTTAACCGATCCAACTGTTCATCAACTTCAATTCTCCGCTGGCGAACCCGTTCTTCCCCTTCAATAGAATAAAAGAGTCTTGTCAGCTCCTCATCTGTGAGCATAGGTCCCTTCTGATATAACACACGCTGCTGATAACCAGAAATTTCAACCAGGCGAATCACTTCGCCAAACAGAATATTTTCAATAATAATCTGCCGATCCCGGAAACGCTTAACGATAGCATGCCCGCGCATATCCCCAATTAATTTCTCCATCCACTCTGACAAGCGAGCATCACGGATCATATAATCGCCCACAAGCTTATAGCCGTCCTTAATCCTTTGAAACCGCAATTTCACTAACTTACGACCCGTACGGACCGAAATCACAAAGACCTGTTCATTCTCGCTCCAATATAGGGAATAACCTTCTTGAATCAAATCCTTGATCAGGTCCTGGATATGCTGTCTGTCGAACCGCAGTTCCAGGTTACAATATTCCACCTCGTCGTTTTTGTTCACGGCACTCCCCCCTAACAGCTTCACATCTGTAAAGCCAGCCTTCATTAGTTCAATTCCAGAGTAATCATGGCTGCCGGACCTCTTCTTGAGTTAACTTCCTTTTTGCGTTCGTCTTAATCTTATTTTATACTTCAGTTTATGTAGCGGTAACTTGGTTTATTGACTATTTTTACCCGCAACAGCCTTTCTCCAAACGCTGAGCGAGAATTTTAATGCCTTTTAGTCCTTTTGGAGCATAGACGTTCTAGTCCTTCAGCTGCACAGTGTCATACAGAAGACCTTCGAAACTTACTTCCGTTATATCTTATATCCTTCTAATTTTCTAAAAAAACCGCTGATATACCGGATCATTCTTCGGTTATCAGCGGCTCTTTATTTTCCTCAGCTAGTCTTAAATTTCTGTTTCGTTCTATGCACAATAAGCAGATGCAGCCCGAAGAGCAGCAGCATTACAATGGCACTTGCCAGGAATGGGACACCATGTCCTACATGATCCCATAATCTTCCTGACAAAACTGGCCCCGCTACCATTCCTGATCCTTGGAGTGTCAGGAACAACCCCCAGACCGTCCCTCGTTCTCCCTTAGGTACTTGCTTAGCCAGAAAGGCATTCCATGCCGGGAGGATAAGCGCGTAGCTTATACCGACCAGTGCCACCGCGATAAAGGCAAGTGGCAGCCAGCGAACCTGAGAGAAAAAGGCCAGTGAAAAGGCAGCTAACAAAAAACCTATATTCAGAAACACCGTTGTCCCTATGCGGTCCACCAGCTTGCCTGCGGGAATAAGTGCAAGAACTGTAATCCCTCCCCCTGCGATGAGGAGCAAACTGAATTGATTGGGACTAACATGCAGCTCTGTACGTGCAAACAAGGTAACTACAGGCGTCATCAAGCCAATGGCGAAGGCTTGTAGGAACAACGCCGGGTACAGCCATCTGCTGACTTTCAGGGTAGTTCTCACCTGATGCAGCGTTCTTTTTATACTTTCTATCGGACTAAGCTTTTTACGATCCATTGCTCCGCCAAGTCCATGCATGTCCCTCACGACAGCATGAGACCCGCTGGAAGAGATTCGTTTAGGTAAGAAAAGGGCTACTACAACTACAGCGGCAGCACAACCTAACAAGACCAGAAAAGCCACATGATAACTCTGTCCACCCTGATCCATTAAAAAATTCACAACAATTGGACCGATTCCTGTTCCTGCGAGAGAGGCCATCTCAACAGCGCCCATGGCCGCACCACTGCTGCCGCTTTTGGTTGATCCGGCGAGTTCGGTAATTCCGGTCATCACACATGGCCAAAGCGGAGATGTCCCGATCCCAAGAATGAGACAGGCGATGGATAACGCAACGGCCGTTTTGGCATAGATTATCAAGCCAATGGCTACTAGAATCAGCAACAATGCACCTGTCATCGTCCAGCGGAACCCTATGCGCTCCATAACCCAGCCTGAAGGGCTGCGGAAGACGTTGTCCCCCAAATACTGTAGGGCAAAAGCGAATCCCACTACTGTCACCGACAGGCCCAGTATATTCTCCATATACACTGGCAACAAGGCAACAAGCAGCGAACCTTTAACAAATTCAACTAAAAAAATAATTACCCACATCTCCACAATAAATGGTGATGCTAAACTAATATTCATCCGTTGTTCAGCTTTCGTGGACATTCTATCACATCCAAATCCTAGTATTCTGAAGATTGTTTTGTTATACTGATGCTTGCCTTAAAAATTAACTATTCGCGAAAGGTTGTGACAGCATTAAATGAATCAACACCGTACTCCCCTCTTCACAGCTCTAAAAAAGCATGCCGCCGGCAATCCAGTTCAATTTCATATTCCCGGGCATAAGAAGGGGCTAGGAACCGATGCCGAATTCCGTGAGTTTATCGGCGATAACGCTCTATCCATAGATCTAATCAACATCGCACCGCTTGATGATCTACATCAGCCAACTGGCGTAATCCAGGAGGCTCAAAAGCTGGCTGCGAAGGCTTTCGGCGCCGACTATACGTATTTTAGCGTACAGGGCACGAGCAATGCCATCATGACGATGATCCTCTCTGTCTGCTCACCGGGTGAAAAAATAATTGTGCCGCGTAACATTCATAAATCCGTAATGTCGGCCATTATCTTCTCCGGAGCCAAGCCTGTGTTCGTCTCGCCTGTACAGGATGAGAATCTCGGGATAGATCACGGCATAACCACCAGTGCGCTGGAACGAGCGTTAAAGCGTCATCCAGACGCTAAAGGAGTTCTAGTTATCAATCCAACGTACTTCGGCGTATGTGCCGACCTGCGTTCGATTGTCGACCTGGCTCACCGTTACGGGGTACCCGTACTGGTGGACGAGGCACATGGAGTACTGATTCATTTTCATGAGGATCTGCCGGTATCGGCCATGCAGGCCGGTGCGGACATAGCTGCCACTAGTGTGCATAAGCTTGGTGGTTCCATGACGCAAAGCTCGGTACTGAATCTAAATGCGAAGACTGGGCTGATTAACCCACAACGGGTGCAGACCATTATGAGCATGCTGACAACAACATCAACCTCATATATTTTATTGGCGTCTCTCGATACATCTAGACGTAATCTCGCGCTGAACGGACATGAAATGGCGGAAAGAACGATCCAATTGTCCAACTACGCACGCGAGACCATTAACACTATCGAAGGCTTGTACAGCTTTGGTAAAGAAATACTTGGAACTGAAGCAACTTTCGATCTAGATCCAACCAAACTTAACATTCATGTTCGCCATTTAGGGATCACAGGTTACGAAACCGAAAACTGGCTGCGTGAGAAATACAACATCGAAGTTGAACTGAGTGACATGTATAATATTCTTTGCCTTATTACCCCAGGTGATACTCAAGAATCAGTAGATAAATTATTAGCTGCTTTGCGGGTGTTGTCCGCCATCCATTATAGCAAGGGTGAAATCTATGAACTGAAGGTTCAGGTTCCAGAAATCCCGCAGCTTGCTTTGATTCCAAGAGATGCTTTTTATGCTGACACTCAGTTAGTTCCGTTCCGCGAATCTGCCGGGTACATCATTGCAGAGTTTATCTATGTATATCCACCGGGGATACCGATTCTCCTCCCTGGCGAAGTCATTACTCAGGATAATATCGACTACATTATCGACCACGTCGAAATCGGTCTGCCGGTTAAAGGTCCTGAGGACCGCAGCATCACTAATGTTAAGGTGATTGTTGAAGCCGATCCTATATCCTAAGATCCATCTTTTCCTAAAAAACTTCAATCATTTATACAAAAACCCGATACCATAATGAGTATCGGGTTTCTGTATATAAGCATCAACTGTCCCATTCACATAGAACAGCTTAAGTTTAGTCGCTAGAATCTATTCTTGCTGAGCAAGCAGATTGTTGTAAGCTTCTTCAACAGCTTTCCATTCTTCTTCATCTTCGATATTATACAATACCATTTCTTCGTCTTCTTCTTCCATACGCAGAATAATGCCGTCTGCTTCTGGATTCTCGCGCTCTAACAACAGAGCATATAATTTCTCGCCTATGTCGAACGTTTCTACAAGCACCATTTCCACATCTTCGCCCTGCTCGTTCGTCAAGGTCAGCACAAACTCCTCGTGCTCATGGTCGTGATCATGCCCGCAACCGCATGCTTCACCATGCTCATGTTTGTGATCGCTCATTGTAATACCTCACTTTGAATTGTATTATCCTACATCTGGTATCGTACCACGTTAGATTAGTTCAGGTCAATTTAGAACACCTAATTTAACGCTGTAATTACCTTCTCCGACACAAGTACGTAATCTGCATTTTTGGATGGCTTAATATAGAAGCCTACCCGATATTTGCCCGCTTCTTTAAAGTCATAAGTAAACTCAGAGGTTGGAAACCAGAAATTATCCTTCTGTGAGCCTTCAAGCACCTGCGACTGAATATCCTTAACGTTACCAGACGGATCTGTCATGGCTACTTTCACAGCTGAAATCTCTTCAGTCAGGCTATCTACCTGTGTTAATATCTTAATTTTCAGCTTGCCTACGTTGACATTGCCAAAAACCGTATCCCCTTTAAAAAGTACAATATGGACATTAGGTTTAAGAATCGTAACTTTCCCAGAACCGTCCCAAGTAACAACCCCGCCTGTTTCTCTAGCAGGAATGTACGTTTTTCCATCAATTAGATAACCGCCGTCTACAATTTCTTTTCCGTTGCTCCATACTCTAATTTTCTGATTAACGGAATCGGCGAATAATAATGAGCCACCCATTAAGGAAAAAGCAAACACGCACAAAGTGATTTTTTTCCATCTATTCATTTGAGACCCTCCAGATAATTCATGCTGTTAATATATACTTACTTTGTTTCAGCAAGTTGCGCTAATTTTAGGTAAATATTTCATTGATCTTGCGAAAAATGATATTATGGTCTTATTCGAAGCAGAAACATTAGCTATAACCGATTTCAGGAGGGTTCTTTCTTATGAGTCTAAGCCTACAAATGCTAGGAACAGGCAATGCTTTTGCGAAAAAATATTTTAACAACAATGGCTTGCTGCTAGATGAAAATTACACCCTGCTGATTGATTGCGGGATAACAGCCCCGCTTGCCATGCATAGACTTGGAAAATCCTTCAATGACGTAAATGCTACGCTCATTACACATATTCATGCGGATCACGTTGGAGGGCTGGAAGAGCTTGCGCTAACCTTAAAGCATGTGCACGGTAAAAAAATGACCTTGCTGCTTCCTGAGACACTTATAGAGCCCTTGTGGAACAATACATTAAAGGGAGGCTTGTACCAAGAAGATGCTGTATCTTCCTTATCTGATATCTTCGAAGTTAAGCCCTTGCAGCCTGAAATTACCTACAACCTCTCTCCTACTCTTTCAATAGAGATCGTACAAACACCGCATATTCCCGGCAAAAATAGTTATTCCCTTCTAATAAATAACGAGATTTTTTATAGTGCGGACATGACCTTTCAGCCGGATCTACTGATTAGCCTTGTGCGGGAGCGCGGGATCCGGATCATCCTGCATGACTGCCAATTAGGCGGAACAGGCGTTGTTCACACTACGCTGGAAGAGCTGATGTCTCTGCCTAAAGATGTTCGCGAACGGATCAAGCTCATGCATTATAGCGATGAACAACCAGATTTCGTCGGACTTACAGGGGAGATGGAATTTTTAGAGCAGCATGTGAATTATAAGTTCTGATCTTTGCATATAAAAAAAGCCGTACATAAACGTCTGTTGACGTATGTACGGCTTTTCGTGTTGAACTATGAAAATGTCGGCAAATTATCCAGATTGTTAGTCGGATCTCCATCCGCATCTCCGCGGATATAAGTTTCTCCATCCTTACCTTTAAAAGCGTTCACTCCGGCAATATTTCCGGCCTGTACTTCTTGCAGGGCTTGGTCATACGCCAGCACACGTCCTGTAGAGGTCTGGAAGCTTGTCAAATCGCCATCCCCATTTTTTTGAACAGCTACGAAAGATTCTCGTTCGTTATTTGGCACTTTAGCTCGCCCCTTGCACTTGGATTTGCCATCATTCGGCACATCCTAGCTTGCGTAAAGAGTCCAATAATTATGTGCGCCAATCTTTAAAGCATTTTTTGCATCCGTACATGTAATATACCTGCATCATAGAATGGCTCCGTAGAAATAACTTCATAGCCGAGTTTCTTATAGAAATTCTCTGCCTGACACTGAGCATCTAAAATTGAAGCTTCCAGTCCAAGCTCCCGAGCAAGCTCTTCCATAGCCAGCAACAAGACACGTCCGTATCCTTTGACCCGATAGTCTTTCAATACGGCGATGCGCTGCATTTTAGCAGTACCTGCTTTGTAATAGATCAATCTCCCCGTTGCTACAGGTACCCCTTCATCTATAATCAGAATATGGTGCGCATTCGGACTGATGGCATCGTATTCGTCAATTTCTTCCTCGGCCGGTACCTTTTGTTCCTCAACAAATACTTTAGTGCGGATATCCAGCCCCATCTGAAGCTGTTCCTCTGTAGTTACCCGTAAGATTTCTGCCGCCATGTTAGTTGCAAACTCCTCTCTCTATGTAGCCAACGATAGTTGTCTATTATATAAAATAATGACTAGAAAGAAAAGCCTACATATGGAATCCGTAACCTCTCAGTAGACTAATCCACAGAATATACTTCTTCAGGGATCGAACGGTTATATACGTCTTTCATCACAGGTGATAACGGAGGATACTGACTTTTAGATTTGCCATCCAGATTGGTCATCTCATTGATTTCCATAACTTTTGTGGGTTTCGCCGTAGAACAACCCACTACACCCAGTAGTAACACTAGGCAAACGCCGACTTCCCATTTCACAATTTTAGACATTAAAAAAGCTCCTTTCACCGCAGCTGCAGTTATACTCACTACAGCTTTGACGATTCAGGAGCTTTATAAACAATAGGAGCTATTCATTCCAGTTGCCCTCTTAGAGATTGACGTTTCCAACCAAATGGACTAAATACATCATCCCAACCAGAAAGCCTGCTAAAACAAAATAAGCTGTCCCATATTTCCAACGTGTACTGGCTGGTACATCGTAATACTTATCATTATCATGGACTGTATAGCTGATGTCACAATGCATTTTTAAATGAAGACCATTCTCTAACGTTACTTGCTCCAGCTGCGAAATTCTTACCTTTTCAATAATACATTGCTGTGGCAGTGTAGCTTTGCCATAATAATTCAGCTGATCCCATCTCACCACAACATACTGCTGTCTCTCTAGATCACTGTAGGTGGTAAAAGGTAAATCCCGGCGATGCTCAGCTCCTGGAATCATGTAACCCGCCTCTCTCAAGGGCTCCACTGGAATTAAGAAACCCTTAGTCACAGACTGCGGCCGGTTGTTGTTACGTCTTTTCACAAATTTGTTATACAGATCGTAAGCAAACATTGCCCAGATGATAAAGAACAAAATCGAACGCAAGTAAACGATTATAGCTAAGCCACCGACCAGACCCACAAGCCACAGCCAGCGCGTAACCGCGGTAGCGATACGTCCACCGTCTAGCGGATGGATTGGCAGCAGGTTAATCAAATTAAGCAAAAAGCCTATATAAGCCAGGGAATAAAGAAGCGGACTATCCATATAATATGCCGCTCCAAAAACAGCAGTAGACCCAATAGTACCCAGAATCGGTCCGCCAAAAGCTACATACGCTTCTGTCTTCGCATCCAGCGGATGTTTTTTCATAGTAATTAACGCGCCTAAAAAAGGAATAAATAGCGGAGCGCTGACGGGTAGCCCGATGCGCTTAGCGGCTATAACATGTCCCAATTCATGAACAAGCAAAAGCAGGACGATACCTATGGCAAACCCCCACGGATAAATTAAAGCATATGCCCCTATCGAAACCATCATGGAAATTAACGGCCCGGCAATTTTACCTATTTTCAGCAGAGACAAAATCGCCTTTCCTTTTAACAGGAGCATAGCGGCTCCGCCCCCCAACCATTTCAGCGGAGTAGAAGTATTCTTTTTCTGCTCATTTTGCATTTGCGGCAAGATCACAAGCTCCTTTATCTTTCAATTTTAAAAAAACTACTAGTATTTCAACAAAGAGTCCTTCCGAATGTATACGATGCAACTTTTAGAAACGTTTCAGCGTCAAACCAACTATCTTGGATAAATTTTACTGCCAGATAAAGAAAGGGTTGGTTCATATGCTCTCTTTTCACTCCAAAGCTTGGTTATCCGTCTTAATGCTCTCAACACTTCTACTCCCTGCCACCGTGTCAGCAAGCTCTTCATTAACTGTATCGGAGTCGCCTGCGCTCGCCCAAGCTTCCTTTGCTAATACTTCGCAAGTATACTACCAATTTGGCGTTCCAGGCGGAAACATTGGCGGACCTGCGCTGCTCAAAAATGGTGTAATCTACGTAGATGTTCGGGGGATCGCTGAGCAAGCTGGCTTAAAAATGGACTGGGATAAATCCGGCAAACGTGCTCTGTTCAAAGGCTGGACTAAAAGTTTTGCTGTTCGAATCGGGAGTCAAACTGGAGTCCTTGACGGGAAAGCGGTAGATCTAGGAGGAATACCTTTTAAATCCAAAGAAGATGGGATATATGTGCCGGCGCGTTTTATCGTTAAGGCTTTCGAAGGCAGCCATCTCCGTCTGGACTCCACAACGAACACACTTTTAGCAGATGATCTGAAAACCTTCAATGTTTTCACAGAATCCTCTGGAGGGCGCACCTATACGTTGGTCAAAGCTAATGGTGATTTATATGTCTCACAAGGCAAGGATACGGTGATAAAACTCACTTCACTCCAAACAAACTTTGACTGGGCAGGAATGAAGATCGAGAAAACGGCGGGGGGGCTGCTAGTCATTAAGATTATTGATTCCTATGGAGAGCCTCATATTAATACACGCGAAATCACACTCATATTCAAAAATGGTGCATTACTACGCAAGGCCACATTCGCCTACCAGTTCAGAGGAGATGCGGATTTCAAACCTTATGATGGCAACCTAATCTTGCATGATGGTAATACCTTACGTTTCATCCAAGACGGCACGGGCAATGTAATAGATACTCTTGATCTTGTAAAGCTGGGTGGCGAGGAAGATGCTTACTATGTAGAAGGCATTGATAAAGAAATCATACTGCTTCGTGGAAATCAGAATGGATTGCTTACCTTAATCGACCGCCAAACAGGCGAGCGAACCCTTTTGTATAAGGAGCTACTCACAGCAAAGGATCAGGAATACGCGGAAAATAACGATGTTCCTTTTAAAGGAGATACTTTGAAATTCATAAAGCGGAGCGGTGACAAACTGTATTTTATAAATGACTCCCCTCTTACTGGCAAAAAAGAAGTTATCTACTCCATTGAAGCTCATTCCAATAACTCCAAGAATAATACTGATTAGAAAGTACAGTACAAGCATGTGTATTGATTAAAGAACTAATCGAATCCTCCTCAGGGATTATCCCTGAAAATTAACCTTCCTACATATAGGCAAACGCCGTGAACGTTGTAGGCTAAGGACCATAGACTGTTATCAGGATTGAAACATTCGAGGAGGATATCCATGGAATCAAATACAAATTTTCATCAACAGGTCGCTTGGAATTGCATGAATAAATATGTAGGTATAGTAACGACTGATGGTCAATCCTTTGACGGCTTCATCGCTCACGTGGACCAGAACTATATCACCCTTGCGGTTCCCAGCAATGAAATGGTCGATCGTATGAACGGAATGCCTGCCGAGCAGTCGAACTATAGACAATTCGGGTTCCAGCCCGGCTTTTACCCAAGACGCCGCTTCTATCCACGCCGTATCCCTTTTTTCGGAATAAGCAGTCTATTTCTACTCCCGTTTTTTATCTGACTCGGTGCAGGGGGATGATGGGTCATCCCCTTTCTAGCTATTAACTACTTAGTCGGAGGAGATAAGAGAAAACACCACTCTACATCTATATTGATTATAAAAAAGAATTGCCATCCTACTCTCTCATATGGTATTATAAATTTCGTCGCAGGACGGTAGCTCAGCGGGAGAGCACTATCTTGACAGGGTAGGGGTCATGGGTTCGAACCCCATCCGTCCTATACGTGAAAGCCTTGATATTCAAGGCTTTTTTTGTTTTCTATTCACTTATCATTCTATTGAAATCCTTCATGATACGAATTTGATACGAATCGTTATTTGCTTTTCATATCAGTTCGCTAGGTCCTCCGGGAAAATATCATCACTTCTACCCTCTAGCCAATTCCTAAATACCGCTTTATTGATATATAATTCCCTTCCTGCTTTTGCAACATGAAATGGTGCGTCCCCTAAAAACTCATATAACTTAGCTTGACTCAATTTCATTATTTCCTTTACATGCTTTGGGCGGAGTGTCATCGGGAAGCTTTGCCTATATCTTCTGATCCGTGATGTAATCAAATTCGGTTATTATATATCTTTCTTTAATCAAAAATGATTCCATTCGTGGAAGCCTATTTACAATCCTTTCAATTCTCTCACAGTACTCCTTACGTGCTGCTAAACTATCAACATTGTGTATGGCAATATTCGCGGTTTGGTCCGAAGTTGTTCCCGTGTCGCTTCTCGGAGTAGTTGACCATGCTGCTGTCGTGGCTGCTTCGCGTTCCTCAAAAGTTAGGAATTTATTCTCTCGATACTTATCAAAAGCCGCTTCAACCGCAGCTTGCGTCCGTTCTCTATCTATCTCTGGCAGGAAGCTTTGTTGCACCTGCTATCACCTCACTGTAAAAGAATCCCCCGACCGAAGCCGGAGCGTGTAGCATCTTAAAACGGCAGATTATCATCATTTTCAAGGATTACCGGATCATTCTTATCTCCTGCAGCAGCTACCTCCTCCAGAGTGAGTTGATCCTTGTCTTCCAATTCAATCGTACCGTCTGGATTAACCTTTCCTCGTACGCCTTCTCTTGACTCCTCACGATCCTCTTCATCGTCATCACCTCGGAACTCCTCGATGCTCATTTGAGATTCAGCGATTTCCAAGACTACATCAGATCCAGCCTTCCGGTAGAATTCATAAGAGTTTTCAGAGGATTTATCACCCTTTACGTGGAACTATAAAAGTTCCTTTTTGGAATCCTTCGTTTGCTTATTGAAATGTGCTGCTATCAGAACTTTCATTTATAATTACTCCTCTCAAATTTGGGTTTTATGAAAAAATAACGTCTGCAGCTAGTGCGATAATTGAAGCAACACATATTGCTGCCATGTGCATGCCACGTTGCTTGTAAAGAATAGATTCTTTGTCAGCTGCTGAAATAAAAGATAGGATAGCGATAAAAGCAAAAATAATTTCAATCCACGTTGACGTCAGTTCCTCCCTCATTCCGTGATGTATTAAATAAGAGGTGAATTTTATGAACGGTAAGAAAGTTATCACTATTCTTTTATCCATCTCTTTACTGGGTGTGATTGCTTACTTCGGAATAGCTTATGGATTACTATGGTATATCTTTAATGGGTAAGAAATGAAGATTATCCATCCCCTTTATAAGTTCAGTACAGCCAAACTATCTCTTATATCCTCCTTGTGGGAGAGAGTCTTTTTTTTTGAAATTTGTTATAATTAAATAAAAACTTTTAATGAGGTGTTATCTTGCAATATTTTTTTTAATACCGTTGGCATTTGTTTTGGCAATTCCCTTGGTTTTACTGTTAAAAGGTGATTATGGAACCAAAAACAAGGTTTCAGATAAAACTAGTAGCATAGAGAAAAAATTAGACAGAATAATAGAATTACTTGAAAAAGATAAGGATGCATAAGCATTTTTATCTTTTTTCATGTCGCAATATGTATCTACTACGTCATAACCTTTGTGAGAGGAGGGCTATTAACCCTCTCTGTCCATGTATCTTCGTACTGTGAGTATCCGATTTTGAATCTGTTATGAGCCGATTTCAAGCGAGACGAACTGATAAAATAACTCAACTCACTGGGACACTCCCAGCGTATTACGCCATCTTTGATATCTTGATATACAAAGGTAAGGATACGGAGTTTGTACATCTGGAGTCCCGGCTACAAGCAAAGGTAAGAATGAGGAACTGGACCAAATCTGGCATGCTTCGAAGCCCAGTATTTACAGAGTTTATCGTATAAGCACTAATAGACCCTTCAGGCATAAGCTTGACAGGTTATTTTATGTTTGTTCTGAATCTAAATCGCTACGGGACAAACGTGGCAACTCATAATTTCTAACAACACCTAGCCTCTAAAATTGGTCCCTTTTTTTATTAAAGAATTGGTAAAGGCAGGAGTAGACTCAATTGGTGTACTGGAATCAACTGGTAACTATGCGTATCTCTTAGTAGAGGGGAGCGTTTGCGTGTCCTTGAGCTTGCTGTTAGTTCTGCTGAAGGGATTCCCGTGATGACAAGCATAAGTGCGATTCGAACTTCAGAAGTACTTCGATTAGCGGAAGATGCACAACAAGCTGGGGCAAGTGCAGTACTCTTGGCTCCTATCTCCTATCAGGCACTAACAGATGAAGAGGTGTTTTTTCTATACGAGCAGGTGACAAGTTCACTCTCCATTCCACTTTGTGTTTATGATAATCCCGGCACTTCACATTTCCATTTCAGTGATGAGCTGCACAGCAGAATTGCTAGGTTACCTAATGTTTGTTCCATTAAGATTCCCGGCATACCATCAGAATCTGATAAAGCCAAGTTACGTGTAGAAAAACTCAGAGCTGTTATTCCACTCCATGTTACGTTTGGAATAAGCGGGAATCCATCCGCATATCCAGGCTTGAGTGCAGGTTGTGACTTATGGTACTCAGTGCTAGGTGGTTTATTTCCGAGGTTATGTCTAGATATCACAAGAATGACTCAAAGTGGCCATTTAGAAGAAGCACCACACCTTTCAACATTACTAGAACCGATCGCTACGGTAGCCTTCGAGTGATTTCAGCAGCTGCTGAAATAATTGGCTTAATAAAAGTCCTAGTCTTCCCTTGCCTTTACAACCATTAAACAAATCCGTTAGGAATCACCTGAATATCATTCTAAAGGAATTAAAATTTACTGTATAAACTTAATATAATTCATTGGGAAGTATATATGCTGCTCTATAACACTGGTAAGGATCGTTAGTTTTCATCAATATAACAAATACCCCATCAACCTTAAGTGATTGACGGGGTATTTGTTATAGACATGCTTATGCCAAAATCACGCTTAAAATATTACAACATTGTCAATTGTCAACTATTTTGCGTTCATTAACAATGAAGTGGGTATTTTATGAATATAATCATCTTATGCAAGGGGGCTTTAATATGAATCTCACACTGATTTTTCACGCAATTGAAACAGAATTACAACTACAAATACATTTAGTCAGTGGAGAGACATATGTTGGTTTTTGTCAGGAGAGCGACTCTTCAGGTTACTTCACAATAAGAACTAAGAGTGGTTTATTTTCTTTTCCTTCTTGGGCGATCAAACGAATTAAAGAAGTGTGATATCGTAGGTTATTTAATGCATGCTCTAAATTCAAATCACTCCCAAACCAAATGGGATCCAGCAAGTTTAATAGATCCGGTGTATCCCCCTCTACAATCCCACCATAATCCATAAGATGACCTATTGGATCTGGTTCCAAACGAAACCAATCCAAGTATGAGTATCCATAGAGTTGCTGGATTCCCCACAATAAAGTATGTCTCTCTGTATTGAAAATCTTTATTGTTCATCAGTACAAAAACTCCTTGTTCTCCGAACTATCTATTTCTTCGCAACCAATCGTTTTTCTGCTTTAAAGTCCTTCTTAATAACTTTATTGTTGTTCATGTAATTATCCCACGAATCATACTTACAATTAGGTGAAAAGTTATGACTAATCACATCGATGTAAATACGACACTAAGTAAACACTTCCCGCTTCTGGCACATTTTTATTGTAAAGACACTTCTTGCATTGTAGCTATGGCTCTTGAAGGAGAACGTGGACAAAATTGAGATTAACTCCTGACTGTCCTTGGTGAAGGGGAAGTATCCGATCTTTTTACAACTCCATAACAACTATCCTCCTAATTCTATAATAACTTGGTGTTAAGATGTATAAAGATTCATCATCTTAGATCCCAATGGAGGTAATCCGATTGAACAAGAAAAAGCGGTTCGCTACATTAGTTGTTATCCTGTTTTCAGCTGGTGTGCTTGCAGCCAGTGCTCTGATCGTCCCCAGCCTGATGAATTCCGTAGTTTTCGCCAAGAACAGTTCGTCAATTCAGGGCAGTAACCGACTGGCTTTGAGCGAAAGCACGATACCCGTGCTAAAGGTGGAGGCGCCGGCGCCGGTATCCACCATACAACAAGACCTGTATCAACAGATGACAGCGGCGCAAATCCAGCAAATCTATGACTTTATAGACAAGGCAGAAGATCCCCATATTTCAGGTCGGGAACAAACCGAATCCGAAATCAACCGCAGACAAGTGTTGGACGATAAGTATGTGTATGACGGCCTCCGCCCCAAGCAGCAGCTGCCGTTAAAGGCTGGACAAGCAGATATGTATCTAGATTTAGAAACCAATACGTACACCTACCCGGAGAGGAGTATGACTGATGAGGAACTGTTACAGCTGATTGACTGGTACTACCGGCTGAATTACTTCGTGTCCAAACGAAATCCGACTGTGCCTCAGCTTCAGCCTCAGAAAATCAGCCAGGTTGAAGCTGAGGCACTGGCCTCTGACAGTGTGCGCAAGCTGTTCGATGCCGACGTGTCCAAGCTAAAAACATCGAGAATGCTGATTGAGCTGGGACTAAACAAACGTCCAACCTGGACAGTTCATTTTGCTCCTTACAAGAATCTTACCCTGCTCGGATCAGGCGAGGTATTCTGGGAATATGATGTGTTGATTAATGCAACAACCGGTGCCGTAGAGGATACGACAGCCATTAATTTGGCACTGAAGAGAACTCCCATCGACGACGACGCAGCCGGCACCATCCAGAAGGATGCCAGTTGGATTCATAAAGCCGTGCAGGTCATCACGGACAAGCAGGGAGAAACAAGAACCATTGTCAAAGCTTATCTAACCGACACCGAGTTTAACAACAAACGCGGAATGGTGGATGTTAAACTGTTGTTGGAAGATGGAAGTAGCTATATCGCGGAGTTCCGCTATCCCGATCAGACCCTTCGTTGCCTAATCTATGAAGCTTCTGACAAAGCCAATTAAGCGGAAACGTTACAGAAATACAGCAGTCGGGGCACCGCCGCCACACTAACTTTTTCAAGACCAGTTATTAATGTAATTGTGAGTATTGCGCGAACACCAGATGGTTCTGGTTCAGGTTGATCTGCCTTCTGAGGGGTAGCTGATGCTTCGTTTGAAACTTAACTTTCCATTATCATTCAATGTAGTAACTACATAAAAATTGGTCTTACCGTTAGAAACAGATATATCTAAAAACCTATCTTATTACCAAGAAGCACAGTAGATGAAATATACAACATTAAAGGTTCTGTCTCTAAGAGCAGTATCTGTCGATATGGTGCAGAGGTTACATTTAAAGATGAGATCGGATATCCATATGAGTATGGTGTCTGTAAAACAACCTTTCTGTGATGCTTTAAAGTAATGTAGGTATGACTATTGTGCTACACTTCATCCGTATGTTCGAAGGTTCCACCATTTGTAAAATCTAGTGGCCCAAGCATTTCCTACTGTGCATCAAATCTCAGTCGAATGAATAGTACTCAGCAGCCTGATTCTTGTAAATATTAACATTTGATTATAAAATCAAACAAAGGCGGTGTTAACAATGAGATTAGTACTATTCATGTTGGCTGGAGTAGGCGCGATTTTCTATCTCTCATTAGGAATCATTATTGTAAAGGTAATCCTTACAAGAAAATTACCAAATAATAATTACACTCCATTTGACTACATCACGGCCCAATCTCCTGTTGAGTTTCACGATGAGAAAAAAGAGATAGAAGAAAATGCGGACCATGGTGATGATAAGGATAAAAACATCATTTCGTTATCAAAACGACGACCTTCTCTTCCCTGATGCGCAATAGGCTTCTACTTCGTCATAACCTTTGGAGGGATACTCCTACTCCTTTAATGATCTGTATCTTCGTACTGTGACATAAAAAAACTCTTACGTTATAATAGTGTTGAATTAAATATTGAAGGGACTGAACTATGCGCAGATATCGATATCTTAACCCCAAAATAAATAGATAATGGAGGTAATATATTGATTACAGAAATACAAACCAAAAGACTAAAATTAAGAAAAATGAAATTATCTGACTCTGCTAGTTTGTTTAACATTTGGTCTGATCCTGAGGTTACAAAGTTTATGAATATCAATAGTTTCACTGAGGAAAGCCAAGCAGTAGAAATGATTAAAATTCTTAATAACCTGTCTTTGAAAAGCAAAGCTATTCGTTATTCCATAATCGAGTTAGAATCAAATCGCATAATTGGTTCCTGCGGTTATAATTCTATAGATTCTTCAAACGCTAAAGCAGAGATTGGATACGATATTAGTAAAGATTATTGGGGCAAGGGATATGCTCCTGAGGCCATTCAATCTCTGATGGATTATGCGTTCAACACTTTAAATTTCAACAGGATAGAAGCAAAAGTCGAACCCGAAAACAATAATTCCATAAGAGTTTTGCAAAAGTTAAACTATACATTCGAAGGAACAATGAGAAAGTGCGAAAAGTCCAAAGGAAAGTTTATTGATTTAAGCATTTTCTCAAAATTAGTAACAGAGTAACTTTTAATGGGTGGGCCTACATTTTTATGGTGTAGGCTTTTTATTTACTATATTTTCACGTTGCTCAACTAAATGAATAGTTTGCGTCTACTTCGTCATAGCCTTTGGGAGAGGAGGGATACTCCTACTCGTTTAATGATCTGTATCTTCGTACTGTGTATTAAGTAGAGCAACTGTTGTCACATCTTCCAAACGTAGAGGGCTAGACAGTCTCTCCTAGCCTCAGCCGATTCCGGATCGAGCTTAACCGCCTTCTGCCAGCAGCTCTGAGCTTCTGTTTACAGATATTCAAATTAGGTATTTATTGATAATATTTATTCCTTAAGGAGGTGGACGCACTGTTAATGATCTTTGATAAGTTATTTAATATTTCCAAGGTTGCTGCATATGCAACAATTGCGATGTACACATTCTTCCAGTTTGTACTCACAAAACATAATACGGTAAATGATTTAATCAATAGCAACCTTTTAGTTTATGTCGTAGCTGCTGCTATTCTTGAAGCATTACATAATCTATATGACTTTTTATGTGGTCATCTAGAGCGGTAATTCTACTACTACCAAACCTCACCAGCCCAGCGTTCCGTTTCCGTTACTTCAATACCTCGACGAAAATAACTCGGAAATACGGGAGCGCGACCGCATGAGTCGCGGGCTCTCCCAAACTGACGATATGTTCGCTAGACAGTTGATTTCCACCGATCGCCTCACTTTCTTTTAATAAACTTTGGCCATACGCAGTACGTGTCAGTGCCATCGGGCCAAAGCTTACCCAGGCACACATCATGGCGCAACAATGGATAGATTTACTTTATTGGTCCCTATTAATCATCTATTTTTTATATGGAGCACTTAATTGACCATCTATTGATTACATTGTATAATACAGGTATATTATGTAAAATAAAGGCAGGTGAGGCTGTTGGATGGAAATATCGATTTAGATTTAGATATAAATCTTCTAGATCTTGATCCAGCCGTAAAAGTTCTTAAAATGATATATTCTTTTGAAAGCTGGCCCAATCTTCTAAAACTAGCAGATACCTTTTTCAACCGAATAACTCAAATTTATAATAATTACACACACAATAATGAACTGGAACTAAAACACCAACGACCTTTAATTTATTATTATGGATACAGCTTGCTTATGTTGGGACTAGCCCACAAAGAAATTGAAAATTATGATAAAGCTCGAACTTACATTAAAGCTTATAGCGATTTGAGTTGGTTCAAGGGATTAGATGCTGAAGGATTAAATGAGGTAGCCTATTATAAGTACATATCAGAACCAAATCTTTTAGAAGTAGAAGTGCTTTCTGGAAATATTCAATTCATAGATCGCTATGTTTCGTTCCTTTTATCCAACTCTAAAGAAGTTCTACCAGGACTAATAACTTTGTTAAAGGCAGCTACTAATTTTGATTTAAACATTGAATCTCATTTAGCTCTTTTCTCTAATAGAATTTCAAAATTTGAGGATACCGCTGCTGATGAAATTATAATAAATTCCTACCAAGAAACTTTTTTTATTAATATGATCAGATATAAAACAAAAATTCAAGATTATAATACAGCTATCAAATATAGCATGAAATTATTAGATTCTGCAGAGGTCACAAACTCTGATAAAATCTTTAAACAAGCAGTAGTATACTTCGAATCATTACGTTCATGTGCTGATACTACTCAAATTAAAGATTTTGAAGAGAAAATAATAAATTTCAAAGAAAGGGTTGAGTCTCTGTGAAGAAATTTGCTGTATCTTTATTGTTGGTCCTCACTATCGTCAGCATTGCGCCAGCACTGCCAAGTACCTCACCAGTGGTCTTATTCCACGGAGCAGAACATTAATATCAGAAGTACAGCGCGGGTTAGGAGATTGCTCCTAACCTGTTTTTTATTAAGTGAATTATGTAGTTATTGCAATAACATCCTCCATCTTGAACCAATCCCACTCATCCTCCGACCAGCGGAGTTTAATTCCCTGTTGTTTATCCAGTTTCATCACGATACCTCGTTTTAATATATTCTCCATGGGATCAAACAGAGTGAGTGTAATCGGGCTGTGCTCTTCCATCGAACGATATAACAATTTTTCAAAGCGCTCTATCTCCTGTAGATCTAGAGTGGGTTTTTCACGACGTTCCTGCTCATTATTGTCATCTATAATCCGGTTTTTATGTTCGGGCAATATCATTCTGCTACACTCCCATACGTTCTCTAATTTTTTCATCATGAAGTTGCCCTCCTAATAATCCGTCCAGTAATTCGTTTTGCTACCATCTATCCCCCACTGGAGCTCTTGTGGCTCTGACTTTTTCTTTTTAAACCTAGGGTCAATCCTTTCCCAGCCTTCAATAATTCGGGCGCTCTCTGGTGGAGTGTGCGGGGTCCATTCTATATATTTTTCGTTAACTAATTCCCTAAGCCCACTAATGATCTTACTTGGTGTCCGTCCACTCTTGATTTCTAACTCCTGTAAAGTTGGCATATGAGCATGATGCACGGCAGAGTGGCGCATGATCATTAGTAGCTTTCGGGCGGTGTCACTAAGCATGTCGCTTCATTTGCACAGGCTGCCAAGCAAGAATATTAGCCTCCAGAAATACGCGCGGAGCTCCGGTTGATAAGCAAGTTGCGCGAATATATTCTCCACGAATCCCTTTCACTTCAATTTTACGTTGAGATATCTTACCTGATTTATCTTGGTACACTATTTCAATGGTTTGACCGATTCTTATTTGCATAATTACTCACCTTCCAAGGATAAGAACATTTGTTTGTATTATAACCAAACGTACGTTCGTTAATCAATGTAAAAATATCCCGCCAGGCATGAATTATTACATACAAAGTCATCGCTCAGGTTTATAATTTGTTTTATAAGCATTTATTGCATTTCCGCAAACAAACTAAGGAGTATGAGTGTTTTTTATATGTTATAGGGGGAAACGAATATTAGGACCGATGACTGAGGTTGAAGCTATGCGTGAATGGTTTACTCTCTCCGGTACAGTGAAGGAGATTTATATTATTGAGGTAGATGAGAACGATAAGGTAAGACGCCAGATCGGACCCACAAAGAAGAAAAAGAAATAAATATAAAGGAAAATAACGTAAAAAAGCCCCATCGACCCATTAAGGTTGACGAGGTTGTTTTTAATTTTCAAAAAGGAAACTGAGTAAGCGAGACTATTAACAGTACAATCCCAACAATCGAGGATAGCACAGCCATTTTATCTTTAGTTTTCAAATACAATGCCGCTCCATTAAATATTAAAGCTCCGCACATCCCCAGCATAGTCCAAGAGATTATCACTTGATCCTGACCGCGGAAAAATGTGATTCCCAGAATGATTGTTGCTGCACTGAATAAAATACCGCACACCCTTAGTACTTTCAGCAAAATGTTCACCTCCGAAAAATAAAACACGCTAATCTAATATATTGGTTCCGTCATAAATTAAAATTCATAGATTACTATTCCTATATCTGGTAGAATCAACTAGCAATTATTAGCAGATTTAGGGGGATATAAGATTGAACAAAAAAGCTTTTTTATGTATCGTGGCAACTATTGTAATCCTTTCAGGATGTGGTAGTTCCACAACAAATTCAGAGAAAAAAAATACAACGTCTACAGGAGTTACACCGTCCGAAGCAACAGCCAGCCCTTCAGAGCCCACTCCTGAGCCAAAAAAGAAACTTACAGCTTCCGAGAAACTGGCTCTCAACTATGTGGAGATTTTCCTCAATGGTTCAGATATCGAAGCGAAAAAGAAATTCGTATCCGAAAATATACTTCCAGATGTACAACCCATTTTCCAAATGGCTGAATCTACTGAGACACCCGAGAATAATAAACTTAAGAATCCTACAGTAATTGAAACAGCTGATTATACGGACAAAGATGGCGGAAAAGATAAACTCGTGCTTATCCAAGGTGAGAAGTCTTCCTCCAATAGCGAACTTATCATTTTTATTAAGGATGATAAAGTTGGTTGGGGATATTCGTCTAATGACAAGGACAAGGATGCATTTAACGAAGTGAGGAAACTCTTTAAGGAACCTGTAATTAATACTTCAGCTTCAGGTAATGCAGGTACAACTGAACAGTCTCCTGAAGCGACGCTTAAAGAAATCAGTAATTTTGTCGTTTCAGATATTTGGAATGATGGATTTGTTGATATCAGCTGGTATGCAGGTTCAGGAACTGGCTCTACGGGTCAAACAATAGATATAGATTTTACAATCGAGCAATTAGCAAAAGCAATGACCCAAAAAATGGAGTATGATAATTATATCAACAACCTTGATGCAAAATATGATTCAGTTAAAAGCATCTGGGCTAAGCTCACGGGTGAGATGGATCGTATGTACAAACAAATCCAAGATACGCCTCCTATTGCAAATGATGCAACCACCAAAATAGATACAGGAATATTCACCCAGTACTTGGAAGCCTTTACTGATGAGGTTGACAAATTACCCAATTCTTAGATTAAAAATAAAATCCCTGCCGGCCGCCACGGTTAGCAGGGATTTTGTTCGGCTTTAATGGCTTGCGACTCAAAATAGTAATCCACCAGAACATAAATGAAACCAGCAATTCCGAAAAAAACAATAGCTGTACTACTATTCAAATGGTATTCCCGTATAAAGCGTTCATCGTACACCTCGTAAAAGAAACCATATCCCGCAATACCACTCAATAAGAATATCATTATGCGGCTTATTAAAGGATTAACTATCTTTCGAATAACCCATGATAAAGGAAGCAGTATAACCGGGTAAAGAAGAACTGAAAAAAGGAACATCAGAAAAATAAAAGCAAACCCAATGTTTTGAAAACCGTAATATTCTGTTGTACTTATTTTATTTCCTTCCCAAAGCTCCAATCCAAAGGCTGCCAGGGTGAATAAAATCGTCGAAATAAACCATAACATTATAGGCTTAACTGCACGCAAAACAATCCCACCATCTTTATGCTTTTTATACTTACAGCCGATTTTTCAAATTATCATTTCGCACTTGGTTCTATTGAGGTTAAGAATGGCTTTTGCCCTATTCTACTATTATATGAAATAAAGTACTCCTCATTTACATCTATTAACTTATATATTCCTTTTGGGATTGTGACTGTATTTTGATCACCGCTCATATTTTGTATTACTATTTCTCTTTTATTTACTGACACTACATTAACAACAGCTGAAGTCCCTGCCATCAAAAAGTACCATATGGATATTATATCATTAATTCCCATATATTATAGTTATGATTTCCCTTTGGAAGGGTTAATTGGCTTGTAATATGGGTAATCCATCTTCTCTTGAATTTCTCGAACTACATTTTCATTAGTAAGCGATTCTATGAAATATAAACCCAGATCAATCGAAGCTGCTACTCCTCCCCCAGTAAAAACATTTCCATCCCTTACGAACCGTTCCTTAACTACTTCGGAACAATAAGGTGCTAATAGTTCATATGCAGAAGGGTTGGTAGTCGCCTTCTTCTGATTTAAGAAACCGGCAGCTCCCAAAATCAAAGCCCCTGTACACACTGACACCTTGTATTCAACCTCTCGAGCAGTCTGAATCCATGTTATAAAATCAGTATCGAATCTAAGTTGTCGAGTGGATAACCCTCCAGGGATAAATATCAAATCATAGGCTGACAGATCAGGGGAAACCTGGTTTATTTTCAACGTCAATCCTCGATCATCCGTGACTTCTTCCTTGTTGGAACAAAAATCCCACGATACATTTTCTATCGCCTTTAGAACTCCCATCCGGGTAACCGCATCGTAAAAACCAACAAAATCTAACGTAGTCATTCCGTCAAATAGAATATAAGCCATCTTCAGCATTTTCATTCTACACACTCCTTCGATACTTTTCGGCGAAATTCATTGGGGGTTATCCCGTATTCATTTTTAAAAACACGATAGAAAGAGCGCAAACTGTTGAATCCGGAATCAAACGCAATATCCGTGACCGGATGGGTAGTGGATAACAGCAGCATATGAGCAAAGGCTACCCGTTGGCCATTGATGTAATCACGAAATGAAATATGAAACTGCTCCGAAAAGATTCGGGAAATGATAAATTTACTAATGCCAAGCTCTCTTGAAAGCGTATCCAGATTTATGTGATCTAAAAAATGCATGTCGATGTAAGCAAGGATTTTGGGGACGAGATCCATTTCTTTTTTGTAGTCTACTTTTTTCATTAGCAGTAACGGCAGAGCGTGCCCTAATACTACAGAGGTATAAGCCTTGAGCAGACGAACATCACATTGTTCTTTATATAGTTTATACAAGGTTGCCAGCAGATCTTGAAGCACCTTTTGTTTCGAAACTATAGGGTTATCCGGAACATGATTAAGCAAATCCCCCGCAAAATCCCCCGGAAACGTGGCGTCAAAAAAGAACAGCAGGATCTGGCTTTTCTCTATGGTTTTGTAGCTGTGAGGTTGATTGGAAAAAATAATCGCTATGTCTCCTTCAGACAAATCATACTCTTTTCCATTGATGTTGATATTGATTTTGCCGGACAAAACCATTGTTATCTCTACATTTTTGTGTAGATGAAGAGGATAAGTGTTATTGGTAGAAATAAAGGAGTGAAACGCCTGGTCACGATGCTGATATTTAATATTCATGTTTTTCTCCCTATCGTCATGGAATGCCAAGCACTATAGCTGCTGTAATACTAAGAACATAATATGAATTTGTTCGTTTGCGCAAGAACCAAAGAGCAATAGTTGGCACAAAAAAAGATTTTTTTGGCAGGTAAATACGCCCTAAAAGTTTTAAAGTATTACCAGTAAGCTGCTTGTCGCAGACCAGTAACATTTCACTGAGAGGAGGAAGTATAACAGGAACAGCATTCAGCGATAAGACTGTATCCATGTTATACGTCAAAAAGATGAAATGGAAGAGTAAAAAATCAGGTAAGGTTATGGGTGTCTTATTGAGTTTTTCGGTAGCGTTTTCATTTTTAGGAGGTCACACACTTGCAGCTTCAGGGCAGACAGACGGAGACAAAAGTTTTGCGGGTGCCTCTATTCTTGCTTTTCCTGGCGCGGAAGGTGGCGGCGCCTATACGAGCGGTGGTCGAGGAGGCGATGTATACATCGTAACTACCCTTGAAGATTACGCTGTAAAAGACAAACCGATTGCAGGCTCCCTTCGCTATGGGATTTTATCTACTCCTAAAGAGGGTCGTACAATTGTTTTTCATGTTTCCGGAACGATTGAACTGAAGAGCACGTTAAGTCTCAATAATATTAAAAACCTGACCATCGCTGGGCAAACCGCTCCAGGCAACGGAATTACCATTGCAGGTTGGGATACCAATATCAGCAATTCAGAGAATATCATCATACGCTACACCTCTTTCCGTCCGGGTGCCACTAATGTGTATAATGGCAGCGATTCAATGGATGCGCTTTGGGGGAGAGACAACAGCTACTTCCTCATTGACCATTGTTCCTTCAGTTGGAACACAGATGAAACTCTATCTTTATATAGAGGCGAAAATGGCACGATCCAGTGGTCCATTATTTCCGAAAGTCTGACTCTATCCGGGCATTCCAAAGGAAGACATGGCTACGGTGGTATTTCAGGCGGAGACAAAACAACATTCCATCACAATCTGTATGCGAACCATACCTCGCGAAACCCAAGACTAGGCGGCGGTTACGCAGGTGCTGCAGATGCTGATCATGTGGCGGTTGTTCAGTTCTCGAACAATGTAATTTACAATTGGGGCTTTAACGGCACTTATGGCGGAGGTTTTACTTTTACTAACTTTATGAACAATATCGAAATTGCCGGTCCAGGTACAAGAGATAATGTAACTAACAGAGTCATTGATGCCGGTGAAGCTACCAAGCTGGGCGGTTTCTACATCGCTGGAAACAGAATTAACGGCAAGCTCACAGGCTTACTGAATGATTCTTCAGATTATGTGAAATTTTCCGGTGTACAGAGTGGTGAACAAAAGACGACCCTTGCAGCCACACCATATCTTTCCGCGGACAGTACTGGAGTTAACCATGGTATTACCAATAAAGCATTTGATAATTATGTTAAGTCCGGCGTAAAGCAAGCGAATGAATCACTATTAAAAAGCATTCTGCAACAAGCGGGAGCTACCTATCCGCGTCGCGATGCTATCGATGCAAGAATTGTGGCAGAAGTCGAGCAGAACTCGGGAAGATATATCAACACTGAACATGAAGTCGGGGGTTACATTTCAGACTTTGGCGTCATTGAGGCACAATATGATAAGCAATTTGACACTAATCAAAACGGAATAGACGACAAGTGGGAAAAGAAAAATAAAATCTGGGGCATCAAGGATGCATACAAAACGGTTACTAAAAATGGTTACACCTGGCTTGAGCTTTATATTAACGGTCTAGTTGATATGAAACACGTCGCCGACAACCCCGCTGCTAAGCTTTTGGCGCCAGAAAACAATGCACAATTTGTTACCGGGAAAGAGGTCGAAGTTAAAATTAACGCTTCCCCTAAATCCGGAAACAAAATAAAAAAAGTTGCTGTATATAATGGCTCTAAATATCTTGGGGAAGCAGTCAAAAAAGGCAACACATATACGTATACCCTCAAGAATTTAACGGATGCTTCATACTATATCTCTGCAAGAGTGACCGATACCCAAGGAAATGAGACGCAGACCACAGCTGCTAACATTCATGTCAATACCGCTACCTCTTCCCTGGCTGGAAAGAGTTGGACTACAGCAGATATCGGTGATCCGTACATTAAGGGTTCCGGAAGTATGACAAATGATGTGCTTACCGTTAAAGGCAACGGAAAGCTTGGAAAAAGTGAAGGTGGCACAGAACGTTCTGAAGCGAACAATGCAACCAAAGATGACTTCCACTTCGTGTATAAAGAAATGAACGGAGATATGGAATTTACCGCGAAGCTCGAAGAAATCGGGGCCGTTGACAACCATGCCTTCACCGGGCTAATGATCCGCGATGACTTGAATAAAGACAGTGCCGCGGCGGCCCTTGGTATCTCCTATGTGAAGTTGTCCAAAGAAACCAGCTGGTCATCTTATCTGACGGGCAGAAACATTAAGAGCGGAGGATTTGATGAATTAACTGAAACTTTAGACAGCGTATCAGCTGCTGAAAAAGCTGGCATTCAACTTGTTCCAGATATTCCGTTCAAAATAAATGGTGTGGAGCAAGGGTATTGGCTCAAACTTGGCCGTAAGGGAGATGTTTTTTATGCTTACGGATCAACGGACGGAAAAGACTGGAAGCTAATTGGCGAGCGAACTATTGCTATGGATGGTTCGGTATATGTCGGATTTGCCGTTGACAGTAATGATGTTGCCAATAAGATTGAACAACTGAACTATGCTAAGTTCTCTAACATTACTGTGGAGAATACATTCACTCCAATAGGTGACTCAGCGGTAAATAAATAGCGTCTGTTCATCTACACAGTTCCAAAAACACGGAAGCCAGTAAAGCGGCTTCCGTGTTTTTATTGATATCCGACTGGACCAACACAATATATTGCCTGATTCGCTGTTCACTGTTTTTACTCCACGAGAATGAAGTTGACTTTACAACGTTCCCTTTTCAAGAACATACTCTTCATTGGAGTTTTTTAAAACGATATCAAATTTATGATGATAAGAATGCATAAACAACTCATATTGCATCCTGCGCTGTTCATGGGATTTTCTTAAATAATTTATATCCGTTCCTCTTTCAGAAACATCACGTATACTCCTTCTCACCAACTCGGTTTCTCCATCCGTATATAAGTAGATTTTCAGATCATACAAATTTGGGTCAGTAAAAGCAACGCTCATGCCTTCTACAATATTTATCTTGTTTTGTGAAGATATGAACATACTTTTTGTATAGTCCGTGCCAATGGTGTAAAAATCCAACCCATCCCTCAACATATGAATATCTCTCTCTAAAGCAGATATATAATGAGCAGCAGGATGACAAGCTGTCACTTTATCGTGGTAATGTTCATTCTTATATTCATAGTCGATAGAAGTGTATTTTCTAAGACTAGATTCAACAATATAGGGGTCTGTATTAATATAATTCACATCATCCTGCTGCAAAAGCTTTAAAAGATTATGAGCAAACGTTGTTTTTCCAGATGCACCATGACCCGAAATCCCAATGATGATTCTATTAGCCTCACCGCTAATCAAATTAGCTATCTTATGTAACACCTTGTCCATATTATTCGCCCCTCTCCCTACTCGATCCTATGTATTCCTTACTCCGCTATGGTTTAGCACATTAAAATCTATGGTGCATTTTATATAAAGAAACTTAATAGAAAGGGGTAGATCTTCCATGGCTACTCGTCAGCCTGATTTAGTGTTGATCAGTTGGAGCAGAAATCCTTTGGTTGCTGGATCAGCACGTAGGATTATTGCCGCCCGTGTTATTGGAAATGCCGTGCCTTGCAGACCTAGCTTGAGACCCAATGGATTGCTTAACACCGCTTTGGCTTGCTTATTAGACAACGATGTTGGTTTTAAAGTAGTCTTTCGTAAAAAGACTTCAAACATTAGCGGATATATTTTGTTACAACGTAACTAATAGGTTTAGGGGGCAGTGAAATTGCTGCTCTCTTTTTTCTGTGTTTCTCATTACACTTAAAGTCCAATCATTCCTAGAAAATGGTGTATATAATTTATTAGGAATTGAATCTGATTGAAAATGGGTGCGTCCATGAAATTACAAGCTGTGAAAAAAAGCTATGATTTAATAGTAAGCTTAGGGATGTCTTGTGCTCCTGCTATAAATCTGCAAAGAAATAGCTTGAGGAAATTCTCCATGCCACTCGACTGGATGGTTTCTTATTCATTGGCTGATGTAAATAGACTGTATAAGAATAGATTTCAAAATTTCATGGAATTAATAAATCTGCAAATCCTTGATGAAACACATTTTTTTCTGGAGGATGGAATACCAGTCTATCCTAATTGGAACAAAAATGCATTAGTGAAATCCTATTTTATTCAGGATACTTTATATAACATTATCTCCGTTCATGATTTTCCAATCCACCAAGGTAAACACTGGTCTACAACCTATCCTTCGTATAAAGCGAAGCTGGAATTACGAATTAATAGATTTTGGGACAAGTTAATCACCAGTAAAAAAACTTTATTCATTAGATGGTCCGCCTCATATGAACAGGCTGTAGAGCTACAATCGATTTTATCTGGTTTATTAAAACCGAACGAATTTATTATTCTTATTCTTAATCCCGTTCGTGAAGCAACCTCGGTACAAGAATTAAGTTGGAATATTAATAATATTTGTGTGTTAGAAGTTCCTGAGGATATGAACGATTATGATAGCTGGGATTATATTTTGAAGGACATACAAGTAACTAATAACTAATTTCGCTTTGATCGATCAAATGATTAATTATTTCCTGTGCTGCAAAAACATATGGATACAAATACAGCCTACTGATGCTGACCAATAAAGAAATAGGGTTACTGATTCCAAAATCGTATTGACTCCCATGCGCTGCTGGATTTGCGGGTTCAGGCTCTACAAGATCATACTTCTCCATCAGCCTTTCCTTGGTTCCACTATCTACTACTGTTCCGTTTCCTTTATCCGCAAGGACAGATCCCGATTGAAAACACGCCATGAATAAGACACAGCAAATTGTGAGGATTGCTAGTTTCTTTTTTCGCATCATACATCTCCTAATTCTTTCTGTGGTCTCCCCTAAAACTTAGAGCCGTTCAAATTATTTCTTGGGTAATCGCAGGAAACCTATGTATTCGACAATCTTGATCAGTATAGATCATATTCTATGAAAATAATGGGAGAAAAAGCCTCGAATTCGATAATACTCCTTTCTATATATAAAAACAAAAGCACCCCGCACTAAAATTAGCAGGGTACTTTTGAATGATTCGCCGTATTTACAATATCAACATTCCGCTGAGCGGCTTATGGAGTTGGTGTTCCGCCGTTCGCATTCAGTGTTTCGCCACTGATATAGCTAGATTCCTGGCTAGCCAGGAATACATATGCCGGAGCCATCTCCGCAGGCTGTCCCGGACGACCTAGTGGTGTGCTCGCACCGAACTCCTTCAGCACTTCCTCCGGTTGCCCACCCACAACTTGAAGAGGTGTCCATACAGGACCTGGCGCCACTACATTGACGCGAATTCCCTTATCAGCTACTTGCTGAGCGAGAGACTTACTGAATGTATTAATAGCCGCCTTGGTAGTCGCGTAGTCCAAAAGGATCGGCGAGGGATTATAAGCTTGAATAGAAGAAGTGTTAATAATGGTGCTGCCCGGTTGCATATGCTTCACTGCAGCTTTGCACAGCCAGAACATGGCATACACGTTCGTCTTAAATGTGTCGTCAAAATGCTTCGTAGTGAGATCAGCGATGTCTGGGACGAATTGCTGTTTGCCCGCGATATTGGCTAAAATATCAATTCCACCTAGCTCCTTAACCGTAGTATCGACGAGTTGTTCACAGTATGCCTCATCCTTCAGATCACCTGGAATGGCGATTGCAGTACGACCCGCTTCCTGCACTAGCTTGAGCACCTGCTTTGCATCTTCCTCTTCCTCAGGCATATAAGATAGAACAACATCTGCACCTTCGCGCGCAAAAGCAATAGCAACAGCACGACCTATACCGCTGTCCGCTCCCGTAACTAACGCTTTACGTCCGGTCAGACGCCCGGTTCCTTTATAGGTATCTTCTCCTGTATCAGGTACTGGATTCATTTTCTTCTGCAAACCCGGCTCCTCTTGTTGCTGCTGAAATTCCGGTCCAGCCTTAGTGTACTGAGTGGTAGGATCTTGCATCGTATATTGGTTAGACATCGATCAATTCCTCCTTTATTTTTAGAAATACATTTTTATATTTTCCGAACTCTTTGTTATGTAAACACAACAAGCACGCCTCTAAACATTCACCTTCGATAACACAGCCTTAAATAGTGCCGCAAAAATACCCCAACCACCTGTCAAGGTGGCTAGGGTATCCCCCGCCTAAAAAGAATCCCGTTGTTCTCATTACGATAGCTTAAATAAATATATGGAAGCTCACTCGTTAGTTGGGGAACGCTCCGTATAGTCTGGCGTATACATTAGATAAAGGAGTGATAAATCATGGGCATTTTTATATTCCTCTTTGTACTGTTAGCATTGCTTAATATCTTCTTTCCTCATTTGGGATGGTACATGCGCTATGGCTGGATGATGAAAGGCGATGTTGAGCCCAGTGATGCCTATTTATTAATGACTCGCCTCAGCAGTATAGTGGCACTTATTATCCTCGTTTTTATCTGGACTAGTTTCTGACTTACCCTAACGCTCTTAGCACATCTTCAATCTTGCGCTGATGCGACAATACCCCGTAATTCATCCAGGCCATAAAATCCACCTCATATACACAGCGACTACGCACAGCGGGCAGACTGCGCCAAAGCGGTGTATCCAGCAGTTCCCGTCCTTCTCCTTCCTGTCGATCAAAGGTAATGAACAAATGATCTGCAGTCAGGCTCGCAAGCTCTTCTCTTGTTAGGCTCACCCGCTTCTGTCCACGGGTCAACTTCGGAACCAATTCATGGGGCTGCAAACCTAAATCATGATGGAGTACGCTACCTGTATAACCCAATTGCCCGCATCCATAGAGATTGATTCCGTAGGAAGATATTCTTAAGCATGCTACAGTCTGCCCTTGGACAGAACGGTTTAGCACTCGTTTAGCTTGCTGCGCCCGATGCTCATAATTGCCGATCACTTCCTGGACACGGTCCGTTCTGCCAAAGACGGCTGCTGCAGAAAATAACGTGGCACGCCAATCCTCCTGATGAAAAGGCAGCTTGAACAACGGAGCAATTTGGCTGCACTCATCCAGGTGCCAACGCTGAAAGCCATCATCCAGCAGGATCAGTTCGGGCATGTACTGGGAGAGCTCCTGCCAATCGCCAGTTGAAATATCAACCGCAGGCACATCGTTGAGGGACAGATACTCCTGCTTCCCCCACTGAGCATGAGAATATTGCGCCACCGGTGTAATATCCAGAGCCAGCAGATAGTCTTCCAGAAAAGGAGCGAACACCCGCAGCCCTTCCTGATGGAAGCTTCTGTATTGGCCGGGCGTAACGCCCACCGATCTTTTGAAACGCCGGTTAAAATAATACTCATTGCTATATCCTACGGATAACGCGATATCATGCATACGGTCATTCGTAAGCAGCAACTGCTGCTGGGCCCTTTCAATACGAAGTCCGTTCAAATGCTCTAAGGGAATCCGCCCTGTCACTTCTTTAAAAATCTGTGTGTAGCGTGCACGTGTAACGCCTGCCACTTCAGCCAATTGATCGACGGTTATGGCGTGATTATAATGTTCCTGCATATAGCGGATGGAACGCTGCACCGCCTCATGGGCTCCTTTCATCTGGATGACAGAGGAATTTGCCCGCATGATCAGCAGCAGTAACTCTTGAAAGCGGGTATGGCCTGCGAACCATTCAATCTCTTCCGTACTTCTGCGACTATGATAGATAGCCTCAAGCAGTAGTGCACATTGTGAAAAAGGTCTGCAGCTTAGCGGACCAGACCGGAGAATTCCTTCTCTAGTCCCCTTTTCCATTCCACTCTGCTTACTTCCCCCGGTTTCGATTACTTCAAAAGTAAGCCTATAAAAGCTAAGTCCTCGCTCCTCGGCATTGATTCTGCTTATAAGCCCCGGTTCGAACAAGAACCCGACACCTTTTTCCAGGGGAAAACGCTTCTCCTCGGCTTCTAACCATCCCTGTCCTTCCGATACAATGATCAGGGTATGATCTTGAAACACTAAGGTCTGTCCGTTCACCGATAAGGATTGGGCTTCTATGTTAATCAAGCTATAGAATAGCCTCTTTTTATTGCTGTCTTGTAAATCTTCTGCCATTCTAGCGCCCTCCAATTGAGAACCATTTTCATTCACTTTACTATAGTTTAGAATAAAAAAGAAGGTCTATCAACTATGCTGATAGACCTTCTTTATGCTATTCCTTACGACGGCTACCGTTTTATTTCACCATAGCTTTCAGCAAGTCATCAAGCTTCATCGAATTGGCTGTGATGGCACCGGACTGCCAGTGGGAACGTTCCATTCTATAGACATTCCCGTTCTTCACCGCAAGCAGACTCTTCCACAATGGACCCTCAAGTATTTGAATCGCTTCCTGATTCCCTTCAGTATCCCAGCCCCCATTATCAGGGAACACAATAATATGATCCGCGTCGAGCTGAGGAATAAGCTCTTCAGAAATAACAGATTGAAATTCGGTCATTTCTGCCGCCATAGGCACGGGTGTCAGCCCAAATTGATCATAAATCACACCGGTATAGCGGTTTTTAACACCAAATAGAGCAAAGGTTTTATCCGCTACGTTAAGCCGGATCACCGCTACTTTTTCCTGACCCAGGGCCTGTTGCAGCTTAGCTTTCCCCTCTGCCACCTTCTGATCATACGCTGCAAGGACGGATTCCGCCTTCTCCGGAATACCAAGGGCATCTGCAATAGCTGTAAGCATTTGTCTTGAGTCTTGCAACACCGACTCAGGTAGACGATAAGTTGGTGCTATCTTGGAATATAGTTCATACCTCGCCGCATCAGCGCCTCCGTCCACAATAATCAAATCGGGGTCTTTTTCCAATAATGCCTCCACGCTACCCGTGATATCGAATTCTGGCACATCCAGATTTAAATAATCCTGTTTGCCCCAGCTTGGATGATACCACTGAACCACCGGGGTAATGCCCAATGCCTTCAAATAATCTTCTACATAGATCCCGGCTACCCGTTGCGGTTTAACTGGAATTTCAACATCCCCGAATTCCCCGGCAATCGTCCGGGTTGCACCCTCTTCTGCGGCATTTCCACTTCCTTCAGTTGGTGCGCTAGTGCTCGCTGAGGTAGATTCCTCTGCATTCTCTGTCTTAGCAACGTTTTCTTTCGCAGTATTGTTATTCGTTCCGCATGCTGCCAGCGCGGTGATTGCCATTATAAGTACCGCTGCCCACAAAAACTTCTGACCCCATCTTGCCATTGATCCCTTCACTCCTATGCTTTATTGTCATTGATTATCATTCTCAATAACCTTTATCACAATAGTAGCATGACTTTCATAGCTTTCAATGCACTTTCTCCGCAAAAAACTTATACAAACTATTTCTAGTTATTCTGCTCTATCATTATTTGGTAGGATTCTTCTTCTATTTAAAATAGGTCACCCTTTATTAACTTGATCGCAAAATTTCTTTTTTTACGATTGATTTATACGATGCTTTCGCTTACAATAAACTCATAAACGCGCGTTTATGAAAAGAGGGGAAACATGCGCAGCGAAGATATTGCTAAGTTGGCCGGGGTTTCCCGAAGTACGGTATCCCGCGTGATCAACAACTATTCCAATGTTCCTGAAGAAACCCGGGCTAAGGTGCTGCGGGTGATTGAGCAACATCAGTACGAACCGAACAGCTTTGCACGGGCTCTGGCCGGTAAGAAAACCGATACCATCGGATTGTTCGCCATCAGTATGAACGAGAAAGAGAACACTACCCGAATTTATCAGAACAATTACTTTGCACCATTCGTCGATGCCGTAGTCGACACGTCGAATGCCCGCGGATGTTACGTTCTGATTCATACGGTATACTCTCCGGACGATTTTCTGAAGGTAAAACAAGCTTTTCTGCAAAAACGGATTGACGGTGGTATAATTGTCGGCACTCAGAAGGATATTAATATCGTCCGCGAAATGGTGGGACTGGATTCTCCGCTTGTACTGATTGATTATGATATCTCAGAGATTATGTCGGAGCATCTTGACCGCAATCATCTGGCCATTGTGAACTCCAAAGATTACGAGGGCACCACAGAAGTGATTGAACATTTAATCTCCCTAGGCCATCAAGAGATCGGCATCATCTGCGGGCAAATGAATACGTACTCTGGTCGAGAACGCTACACGGCCTATGAGGATACGCTAAAAAAACATGGTCTGCCAATGAATGAGAAGTTTATCCTAAAGGGTGATTTTCTGAAAGAGACGGCTTATGAAGAGGTCAAGAAGCTGCTTGCTTCTGGTGAACCTTTGCCGACTGCCTTCTTCTCTTCCAACGATGACATGGCTATTTCAGCGATGGAAGCGTTCTCCGAACACGGAATCATTGTCCCTGAGGATATCTCCATTGCTGGTTTTGATGACATTCAGCTGGCATCCCGTATTCAGCCTAAGCTGACCTCTGTACGCTTGCCGATTTATGAAATGTCCAAGGCTGCAGTGGAAAAAGTAATCGAGCTGTGTGATTCGCAGCAGCCGACTTTCAGCACGATCAGCTTTCCAGCTCGTTTAGTGGAGAGAGATTCCTGTCAACCGCCGAAGAAGTAGCACAGATTCATCATTCACTGAAGAATACATATTTTTCTGTGAAGCTGCTATCATTGGTTCTCGAAATCACTGCCTAATACTATCTTTTAGAAACAACGGAAAGAATCTCTTCCCTCGAGGGAATTTTTCCTGAAACTTATAAACGCGCGTTCACAATCGAAAGGAGACTTTCTCACATGAAATTCGGTACCTTTGACGACACTCGTAAAGAGTATGTAATTAACACACCAAAAACACCTTACCCTTGGATTAACTACCTTGGTAATGAACAATTTTTCGGACTTATTTCTAATACTGCTGGTGGCTATACCTTCTATAGAGACGCTCGTCTCAGAAGATTGACCCGTTACCGTTACAACAATATCCCAATGGATGCTGGCGGCCGTTACTACTATCTTTATGATGATGGTGATTTCTGGACTCCAGGCTGGATGCCAGTAAAACGTGATCTGGACTTCTACGAATGCCGTCACGGTCTTGGCTACACTTCCATTACTGGTGAACGCAACGGCATCTCTGTAAACCAGCTTGCTTTTGTACCTATGGGTCATAATGCTGAGGTACATCGTCTTGTAGTGAAAAACACGGGTTCCGCGAAGAAATCCGTTAAGCTATTCTCTTTTGCAGAATTCTGTCTTTGGAATGCACAAGATGATATGACTAACTTCCAACGCAATCTCAGC
The DNA here is from genome assembly GCF_038593125.1 of Paenibacillus sp. FSL F4-0097. Lineage (NCBI taxonomy): Bacteria > Bacillati > Bacillota > Bacilli > Caryophanales > Paenibacillaceae > Paenibacillus > Paenibacillus sp. FSL F4-0097. The sequence continues at coordinate 2,752,785 of NZ_CP151965.1, read as the reverse complement.
ACTGGTGAGGTTGAAGTGAAGGGTTCTGTTATCTATCACAAAACAGAATACCGTGAGCGCAGAAACCACTACGCTTTCTACTCTGTTAACAAAGAAATCGCCGGCTTTGATACTGACCGCGAAGCTTTCGTAGGGATGTACAATGGTCTGGAAAGCCCGCAAGCTGTTGCTGCAGGTGAACCAACTAACTCCGTAGCGAGCGGCTGGTCCCCTATCGGATCGCACGCCCTGAACATTACTCTGGAGCCAGGAGAAGAGCAAAGCTTCATCTTTGTCCTTGGTTACATTGAAAACCCAGAAGAAGACAAATGGGAATCTCTGAACGTAATCAACAAAAAACCAGCAGAGGCTATGATCGAGCAATTTGCTACAGACGCTCAAGTGGACGCCGCTTTGGCTGCACTGGCTGCACACTGGGATAACCTGTTGTCCAAATATCAAATCCAAAGTGGCGACGACAAGTTGAACCGTATGGTTAACATCTGGAATCCATATCAATGTATGGTTACCTTCAACATGTCCCGCTCCGCTTCTTACTTTGAATCCGGTATTGGCCGTGGTATGGGCTTCCGGGATTCTAACCAAGACTTGCTCGGATTTGTGCACCAAATCCCTGAACGTGCTAAAGAACGTATTCTCGATATTGCCGCTACACAATTTGAAGACGGCAGTGCCTATCACCAATACCAACCACTCACTAAAAAAGGTAACAATGAAGTCGGTACCGGCTTTAATGATGACCCGCTTTGGTTGATCCTTGGCACAGCTGCTTACATCAAAGAAACTGGCGACACCTCGATTCTTGATGAGCAGGTTCCTTTTGACAGCAATCCGGATAACACAGCTACTCTGTTTGAGCACTTGAAACGCTCCTTCGAGCATGTAACTAACAATCTCGGACCTCACGGCTTGCCGCTGATCGGCCGTGCAGACTGGAATGACTGCTTGAACCTGAACTGCTTCTCTACAGAGCCGGGCGAATCTTTCCAAACTACTGCCAACATCGAAGGCCGCGTAGCGGAATCCGTATTTATCGCGGGTCTGTTCGTCTTCGTTGGACCGGACTATGCAGAAATCTGCCGGATGCGCGGACTTAATGATGTAGCTACGGATGCAGAAGCTAAGATTGACAACATGCGTGAAATCACACTGACTCACGGTTTCGATGGTGACTGGTTCCTGCGCGCTTATGACCACTATGGCGACAAGATCGGTTCCAAAGAAAACGAAGAAGGTAAAATCTTCATCGAACCACAAGGTATCTGTGTTATGGCCGGTATCGGTGTGGAAGATGGTCAAGCTGAAAAAGCTCTGACTTCCGTGCAAGAGCATTTGGATACTAAATACGGTATCGTATTGCAACAGCCACCATATTCCAAGTACTATCTGAACCTGGGTGAAATTTCTACGTACCCTCCGGGCTACAAAGAAAATGCTGGTATTTTCTGCCACAATAACCCTTGGATCATGATCGCTGAAACTGTACTTGGACATGGCGACAGAGCGTTTGAAATTTACGCTAAAATTGCTCCTGCTTACTTGGAGGATATCAGCGAAATTCACCGTACTGAACCTTATGTATACTCGCAAATGATCGCAGGTAAAGATGCCGTTCGCCACGGGGAAGCTAAAAACTCCTGGTTGACTGGTACTGCTGCTTGGAACTATGTAGCGATTACACAATCTATCCTTGGTATTCAAGCGGACTTCAATGGTCTGAAGATCGATCCTTGTATTCCTACAGAGTGGGACAGCTTTGAAATCACCCGTGTCTTCCGTGGAGATACTTATGTGATTCAAATCAAGAACCCGAACCATGTATCCAAAGGTGTAGCTAGTCTTACCTTGGATGGCGCAGCTGTAGAAGGTAACATCATCACTCCTGTTGGAGACGGTGCTGTACACCAAGTAGTTGTAGAACTGGGTTAATACAAAAAAATCCGCTCAACCGTTCGTTTGAACGATTGAGCGCATCAAAAATTAACAGTAGATGCCCCCTGAAGGATTCAGGGGGCATCTTTTTTTACCCTTCCACAATATCTGCTCTTAAATCACTCGCAACCTCAAGCATTCTAGGAATCACGGCTTCATTGGCGCCAGAAACATAAATATCGCCCTGATAATGTCTAAATGGGATTGTTATATCACCATAGCTCCACATAAAGAAATCTCCCTCAATGGACATGGTAGTGGCACCTGTTACTGTAAAAACTGATGTATAGGTGAAATCAGGTTTGGATGCGAAATATTGCTTACACTCTTCTAAAGATAGGGTTGGTGCTGAATCTCCATCATTCTGCATTGCTCTTGTCATTCGATAACGTTTACTCATTGTGATGCCTCCAATATTATCTGTAAAATGATCAGTTGCCTTATCCAGATCAAATATAGCATACAATGAAGGGCAAATCCCATTCCATTTCTAAGTCAAAAATGTTAATATAGCCGTTTTTCATAGCTTTCTTTTAGTGATTTCGAGATATCCTCTGGAGTAACTCCAAGTTTGCGGGCATGCTGCGCCAGTATTTTTGATGGATTAGGCAATACTTCTTTCGCAAGCCAATAATCGTCATCCCACAAATGTGACCGCTTAAAGGCTTTTGCACAATGCATATAACATTCTTCAACTTCCACGCCTATTCCAATGACCGGGACTTTACCATGCGCTTCCATAGGTTTCAATATTTCTTCATCCTTAACTATACTCGCGTGCCCATTTATTCTTAATGTTTCTTCAAGTCCGGGAATGATGAATATCAAACCGACTTTTGGGTTCTCAAGTATATTCCGCAAAGAATCAAACCGTCTGTTCCCAGGGCGTTCAGGGATCACTAAATGTTTATCATCCAACACGTGAACAAAACCTTCTGCGTCCCCGCGCGGAGAGACATCACAAGCACCGGACGAACCGCTTGTAGCCATAAAAAGCATTGGGGATTTTGAGATATAATCACGGCAATGATGATCTATAAAAGTTATGGTTTTGTTGTTAACCAATTCGCTTGGGTACCCAAATAAAGACCTTAACTCTTCTTCTGACTCTATAACTTTTTCGAAAAAGTTTGGCTTCATACTTCTCCCCCTCTCAACTTAATAAGCCCCAATGTTCTTATTGTTGCTCAAATATCCGCTTAATAATTGGGCGAAATTTTTTCTTGCTGTCTCATCCGATAACTTCCCATAAGTGCCATACAGATTATCCGCATGATATCTTGGAAACACATGTAGATGATAATGCCATACATCTTGGCTGCCATCCGGCTCATTATGTTGTCTAGAAGAAACGCCATCACATTTATAAACTTCTTTAAGTCCTCTAGCAACTTCAATCTCCAGCTCATGTATCCGGTTTGAAATTTCAACATCCAATGTATAAATGTTCTCGATATGCTGATTAGGGATGATTAGAACATGCCCTTCATTATTCGGATACCAATGAGAAGCAATAAAAGCCGTTATGTAATGATCTTTATAAATAATATCCGTTGCTTAGAACGCACATGTTCATTTTCAATGCCCGAAACCAACAAACAAAAGGGACAAGTATAACCCTCTGGAGCATGATTATAAATATAGCCCGCCTCCACTTTTATAGGATTTAAGAATATTTCTATGTTTCTTCTAATTTCGCCATTTCGCGTGTGTTCTCCTTTTTGCAAAAAGAAAAGGACAGACTGTAAATTACAGCTGTCCCCCTTGGAAAATACTGATAAAACACAGTCATTCCCGAGATCTATGTCTACCGATAACTTAAACGCTGGCTTCCGGAATCCATACCTTCATTTCACCACTGCCACGATTTCCCCATAAGTAATACGGAACTGCCTTAACCTTAACAGTTTGAACTGGTGCTTTTACTCTACTGTAAAGTCCACCACTCCAGCCCTCTTTATCTACACGCAGCCCCTCTGCCTCGACAACAACAGCGCCGCCGAGCAATGTCTCATCAAAAGCCGCAGTAAGTTCACTGCCTTCTTTTAAAGAAATTGAGCTTAAAGGCTCACCATTATCTATACTTTCAAGGCAATACACAAGAGGTCCACGCTGAATCGTTACTTTTTGAGCATCTGCACGCAAATTCGGATGTGCGTAGATACGATGTGCCTCCATAGGGTCATGCACTTCGATTACATCTCCTGCTCTCCACAGTCTCCGGATAACGAGGTATCCCTGCTCGATGTTCTCAGCAGTATTCATTACTTCACCGTTGACTCTGATCTCCATTCCTTGGCTCCAAGATGGAATCCGCAAGGCAATTCCAAACTCTGCTTCCACTGCGGGATTAATCTTCATCGAGACTGTACCTTCCCATGGATAGTTACTCTCTTGCTGTATCGCAACATCTGTTCCACCCAGCTTTGTTGTCAGCTCACTGCCAATATACAAATTCGTATAGAGCGTATCACCATGGATCGTATAGATATATTGATTAAGCGAAGTCAGCAGACGCGCCACATTCGGAGGACAGCAAGCGCAGCCAAACCAGCCTTGACGCTCGGACTTCACATGATGTTTATCTGGGTTGCAGCTGCATGCCTTAGGCCATACTTCCAGTGGATTTACATAAAAATAGTGCTTACCATCCTGTGCCATCGAACCCAACACATTGTTATAAAGCGCCCGCTCCATGACATCGGCATAACGTGCATCCGGCGATATTCTCAGCATCCGTTGTGCAAAAAAGATCAACCCAATAGATGCACAAGTCTCTGCGTACACCGAATCGTTAGGCAGATCATAATCGAAGGTGAACGCTTCACCCCGATGCGTAGATCCGATCCCACCAGTAATGTACATTTGCTTAGTAGTGATGTTATTCCACAGTCTCTCGCATGCTTCGCGAAGGGTATCATCTCCCGTAAGTGCAGCTAGATCAGCCATAGCAGTATACATATAAACCGCACGCACAGCATGTCCTACAGCCACTTCCTGTTCTCTTACCGGAAGATGACTTTGGTAGTATTTTAAATCTAAATTCTCCTTCTGACCTGTGAAAAAATTGATACTCCCCAGATTATCCCATTGTTGCTTTAAGAAATTCGGCTGTTGACCTCGCTCATTAATAAAAAAGCTGCTGAGCTTCAAATACCGCTCCTCACCTGTGAGCCGATACAGCTTAACGAGCGCAAGCTCAATCTCCTGATGGCCATCATATCCCCGCATTTTTCCTTCTTCCGGACCAAACACAGAATCGATATGATCAACCATTCGGCACATGATGTCGAGCAGTTTTCTTTTGCCTGTAGCCTCATAATAAGAAACGGCTGCCTCAATGAAATGCCCAGCACAGTACAGCTCGTGGCAATCGTTCAGATTGGTCCAGCGTTTGCCGGGTTCTTTTATCGTAAAATAAGTATTTAAGTACCCGTCTTCCTGCTGCGCTTCTCCAACGAGGCCAATCACTTCATCCGCTTGACGCTCCAGCTCGGGATCACGTTTGATGCTTAAGGAATAACCTACGGCCTCCAGCCACTTGGCTACATCACTGTCTTGAAAAACCCAGCCGTAAAATTCGCCGCTTTTCCGGCCCGCGGCAATCTCAAAGTTAGCAATGGCATGACTGGGCTCAGCTCCCGCTGCTTTGTCGTGCAATGCCTCATATTGATACGGGATTACAACATCCTGTACCAGCTTTATATAACTTCCCCAGAAATCATCTTTAATGCTAACGGATTGATCTTTTACAACTTGCTGATCCTGGATCGTTTTATTCATCATCATCTTCCCCTTAGCCTTATTTTATACTCGCTAATTACAATTATAGAGCGTACAATAGATAAAAACTATAATCAGAAGCAACCCCTTTTTTGTACTATTTCACACTCCTATTTCCAAGGACAATTTGAGCTCGGACTACGATAAAAAGAGAGGTAGAACACAGTGAGTCCTTCCTATGTACATTTCGCAGCGCCGCCTTTTCCATATTTTCTGGAATGCAATCACACTGTTTATCAACCCGGAGAGCAGCATCCAAATAGAAGCCATATCGGCTTATTTGATCTGATTATTGTAGAGCAAGGTTGCCTATTTATCGGTGAAGAGCATAATCAATGGGAGGTTGCGGCTGGGCATACGCTGCTTCTGCTGCCTGACCGCTATCATTATTCCGTTAAGTCTTGCGAGGAGCTGACTTCGTTTATTTGGATTCATTTTCATACCCTCGCAGATTGGTCAAGCTCTGAAGGCGAGCCTGTGTATATCAACCGAGAGACACATTTCCGGCAGTTTCTTACTCATCCATATACCATTCGCATCCCGCAGTTTGGTCCCCTTCCTGATCCCTTTAAACGGAGTGGACAAGCTGAGAAGCTTTTACAGCTGTCCACTGGAAGACGTTCCAGTGCAGTTTGGGAGCAGCAAAGGATTTTTGAAGAAATGCTGCGGATGATGGATCTAGCGCAGCATGATACTTCAGAAAGTCATGCGGTAGAGATCGCCGAGAGGACAGAGACTTATATCCGCAATCATTACACGGAGCCTCTCTCCAATGCCTCTCTGGCGGATGCGCTGCATTTTCATTATAACTACCTTGCCCGCTGCATGAAACGCGTATATGGACTGACTCCGATGGAGTATTTAACGGATTACCGTTTGGAACAGGCCAAGCTGCTTCTGCTTAAGACAGAGATGCCTATAGCTGCGATCGCAGAACGTATCGGTTTCGAGAGCACCGCCTACTTCTCGCGTCGCTTTACTCAGCAGATCGGAATCTCTCCGCTTCGCTTCCGCAAGCGGTATTCCCGATAACGGCAAAAACAGCATGTCTCATAATTGGAGGCGTGCTGTTTTCGTTGTTAATGCGATGCTGTAGCTTTCTTGTGGGAGGCTGGCTTTCTTCTGTGCTGCTGGCTTACGTGATCAGCTTTGGATTAATTGGACGCGAGATGCTCCTCTAGCTCGGAGAAACTTAGGTAACTATTGTGATGGAGCAGTACTCCGATTGGCACATTTATTGTGTACCCGTGATCCGTCCTAAATCCTTCTGCTGCTCTTACTTCTTACTTCTTGCTTCTTGCTTCTTGCTTCTTGCTTCTTGCTTCTTACTTCTTACTTCTTGCAATAATTTTACCAGTTTACCTTCCTAGGCGTGGCGCACTCATACTTGCCATAGATCAACGGTGATCATGCGGCTTGACCCTCCAAAGCTTATCAGCAAGTAACTCACCGCACAGCCATCACACTACTCTCTGTATCCCCCGGAGACGCGTCAGCTTAATCATTCATTCATAGCATTCCCCGTTGCGGACCGGATTGCACCTATTTGTGATTTTCCGTCCATTTTGCGACAGTTTCGGACTGTATAGCTCTTATTGCCCACAATTTGCCCACAATTGGACCATATTTGTGGGAATAGCTGCAACTGAGTCCGATAGTGTGACAAAACGAGCGGAATCATGGAAATAAGAGCAACTGAGTCCGAACAGTTGCTGAAAAGAACGCCGCCTGCCAAATTTGCTCCTAAACGTGCTAGCCATTGTTTAAACTAGCTGTCTGGAGCTCAACCTATCTACACCGTGCGGAATTAGCTACCTATGGCTTAATCTAGCTACTCCGTGCGCAGAATTTGTTACCTGTTGCACAACCTAGCTGTCTACATCTCGAAATCAGCTACCTTTTGCTCGATCTTGATCCTATCGGACCCTATTGCACCTATTTGTGATTTTCGGCCCATTTTGCGGCAGTTTCGGACTGTATAGTTCTTATTGCCCTTGATTTGCGCAGAGAAGGAGCGCATTTGAGCGAATAGCTGCAACCGAGTCCGATAGTGTGACAAAATGAGCGGAATCATGGAAATAAGAGCAACTGAGTCCGAACAGTTGCTGAAAAGAACGCCGCCTGCCAAATTTGCTCCTAAACGTGCTGCCCAGTGCTTAAACTAGCTGTCTAGGGCTCAACCTATCTACTCCGTGCGGAATTAGTTACCTATGGCTTAACCTAGCTACTCCGTGCGCAGAATTTGTTACCTGTTGCATAACCTAGCTGTCTACGTCTCGAAATCAGCTACCTTTGCTCGATCTTGATCGTATCGGACCGTATTGCACCTATTTGTGATTTTCGGCCCATTTTGCGGCAGTTTCGGACTGTATAGCTCTTATTGCCCATAATTTGCCCGCAATCGGACCATATTTGAGGGAATAGCTGCAACTGGGTCCGTTAGCTCGAAAAAATGCCTTATATCTGCCTAATAGGGTCTGCTGGGTCCGCATGATTAGGCCCGAAATCAGTTTTTTTGCTTCACTGCAATTTTTTGGAAGTGACAAGCATATTTATAAGACATGCCTTTAATGTGGAGATGTTAAATATGCAGTCATTATTAAGATACGCGATCATCCTGATCGGAAGTTTGCTTATTGCAGCAGCAACTAATTTTTTTCTAGTCCCATATAAAATCCTAGATGGGGGAATAATAGGAATAGCCCTCATCATCAATTATTTATCCGATGCCAAAATCGGTATAGCTGTCCTTCTCTGCAGCTTTCCGATATTCCTGTTAGCCTGGCTGAAGGAACGCGATATCTTTTTCAACAGTATATTAGGCTTATTGACCTCATCGTTTCTCATTGAGCTTCTCGGTCCTTTGCAGTACCACTTTCTGTATTATTTTGAGTTCGGCTCCATTTCCAGCGCCATTATTGGCGGTTTTTTAATGGGAACGGGTCTTGGGCTTATGCTGCGGTTCAAAGCCAGTACAGGCGGAACGGATCTGCTGGCTCAATATATCAAAAGGTATCTCCCGCTTAATCTTGGACTCATCATTTTTTTGACGGATTTCATAATTATCGGCGCGGGGGGACTCCTGATTTCCAAAGAAACCTTCTTCCACTCCATCCTCACGATTATCGCTGGGGGTGTGGCCACAGGTCTCTGCACCTTGGAGACTGAAGAGAAATGGAAAAAAATATGAATATACACGATCATATGTTCGTATTATAATAATAAGAAAATCATCTACCGTATCTCTACCTCACCTGGAGAGTGTGAATCTATGAATAAAGAGCGTGTTATTTTGTTATCCGATTGTCAGAGCTTTTACGCCTCCGTGGAGAAGGCCTCTAATCCGCAATACAGCAACAAACCGCTTATTGTCGCCGGAGATCCGGCTAGACGAAGCGGGATTGTGCTTGCAGCTTGTCCGTTAGCCAAATCTTTTGGCATTACTACCGCCGAGACCTTGAAGGAAGCACTCGCGAAATGCCCCGAAGTAATCGTCGTCAGACCACATATGCAGCAATATATCGATGTTTCCTCCCAAATCACGGACATTCTACGCAAATTCAGTGACCTCGTAGAACCTTATTCCATCGATGAGCAGTTTATTGATATCACCGGCAGCCTCAGCTTATTCGGAAGCCCAAGACAGATCGCTGCGACCATTCAGGACTTAATCCGCAGAAATACAGGTGTGCGCGCACGTATCGGTATAGGTTATTCCAAGGTTACCGCCAAAATGGCTTGCGACCTGTGGGCCAAGAAGAACCCGGAAGGTCTATTTACTCTCACTCAGGAAGAGCTTCCAGATGTACTTTGGCCGCTGCCCATTAGTGAGTTGTTTATGGTAGGCCGCCGCATGTCCGCGCACTTCCAAAGCATGGGCCTCACAACGATAGGCCATTTGGCACAGATGCCGCTAAGCGAGCTGAAATGGCGCATGCGGGAGAAATTCCATAAAAAATGCGATATCGATGCCGAGCTATATTGGCGAATTGCCAATGGCATCGACGATAGCCCTGTAAGTCCCGCTACCTATGAAGTAGCACCCAAGAGCGTCGGGCACCAAATGACACTGCCACGGGATTACTATACACTGCAAGAGATCAAGACCATCATTCTGGAGCTCTCAGAGCTGGTGTGCAGGCGCAGCCGCAAACTGAAGGTGCATGGTGCAGTCGTGTCTGTTGGCTGCCAAGGCGCCAGCTTTGATGACCCCAGCGGCTTCTCGAGGCAGACTACGATGAGCGATCCTACGAATGCAACCCAGCTGGTATACGAGGCCGCCCTCGCTCTTTTCAAACAGCATTGGGAAGGTCAGCCTGTGCGCCGAATTCATCTGAGCCTGTCCAATCTGTCTGACGAAAGCCAATATCAGCTAACCTTATTTGAGTCGCGCCCCCGCTACCGCGAGCTCGAACGGGCCACTGATGCGCTGAAGAATAAATACGGAGAATCGATCATTGGACGCGCCGCATCGTTCACAGATGCCGGACAACTTAAGGACAGATCCGGAAAAATTGGCGGGCACTATAAATAAACAGTGCATCTTTATACATTTTATTTCTTAAACTATATTAAAATATATCCCATATCGTTTATAATGCTATATTGAGGTTGTTATTTTCACACAATGAAGCGACAATCATAAGTATATACACATAGATATGTAACATTCCAGGGGAGGACCGGAGAAGTTGGAAAGCACGAGCAACACTAACACTACCTATTATGAAATCGTTGATCTCTGTCTTCTTGCTGGCAAGATCATGCTGCAAAACGGTGCAGAAACCTACAGAGTAGAAGATACAATGACACGTATGGCTGCTTCTCTCGGTTTTCCAGGGGCACACAGTTATGTGACGCCAACCGTTATTATGTTCACCACAAATAGAACGGAACCCGTTAAGTTATATCGGATTGCCGAGCGAACCACAGATCTGCAGAAAGTCTCGGAGGTTAATGATATCTCGCGGCGTCTGAACGAGCGTCAGATTACAGCCGAGGAAGCTCGGACACGATTAGGAGAGGTCGATGATGCCGCACATGCGTATCCGGTATGGCTGCAAATCATAGCTGCGGCACTTACCGGCGCTTGCTTCACCGTTATGTTTAAAGGCAGCTTGTGGGATGCTCTCCCCGCATTGCCGATTTCCGGGTTAGGTTATGCTGCGGTTATCTACCTGCATCGTCTTGTGCAGACTAGATTTTTTGCAGAGTTCTCTGCTTCCTTCCTGATCGGACTTCTAGCCTTCTATTCTGTAAAGCTGGGTATAGGTCAAGAAATGGACAAAATCATCATCGGCTCCGTGATGCCTCTAGTACCCGGTCTACTCATTACAAATGCCGTTCGTGATCTGATGGCCGGTCATCTGGTCTCAGGCATATCCAAAGGAGCCGATGCCTTTCTAACTGCTTTTGCGATCGGTACAGGCATTGGGCTTGTACTATCACTATTTTAATTCTCCATGTGAAAGAGGTTAGCCCTTCATGATTTTGCAACTTATAACCAGTTTTATCGCCGCGGCAACCTTCTGTATTTTATTTAATGCGCCTAAGCGCGCTCTACTGCAGTGTGGTTTTGCTGGAATGGTAGGCTGGATGGTGTATGTAATCCTTGATGTAGAGTGTGGGCCTGTTGTTGCTACGTTTGCGGCTACTGTAGTGGTGGGCATCGTCAGCCAGTTGTTTGCACGATCCTTCAAAATGCCGGTTATTATTTTTAGTGTAGGCGGTATTATCCCACTTGTTCCGGGTGGCCTTGCTTACGATGCTATGCGCAGATTTGTGGAAGAGAACTATAATCTGGCTGTAGAAATCGCTGTTCGGGCATTAATGCTCTCTGGAGCAATTGCGGCTGGACTGGTACTGAGTGAAGTTATCGGACAAATGTTCCGCCGTCGTGCAAGCAAAGCCTAACCTTCTTACAACGTCATCTCATAGATTCAAAAAAAAAAGAAATCGTCTCTTGGTATAATGAGGATCATCCAACCCTCTTCCAAGAAGCGATTTCTTTGTTTACTGTCCTATCTATACAAGTACTGCTACAGGTTCGACCTCCGAATCAATACTATTGATCCGGTTATTTTTAATCCAAGAAAGTCCTACGGTACCCTCACCCGCATGAACAGCCACGGCAGGAATGTAAGTCATAATCTCCGTACGTAAATCAGGTGCCATCTCTTTGATGTCTTCTTCTAGCTTCAGCGCCATTTCTAAATTATTGGAATGCATGATGCACACATCGCTAACAAGTCCAGCATCCTGTTTAAAGATATCTAACAGCGCCTGCTTCGTCTTCTTCATCGTACGGATTTTTTCCACAACAATGACCTTACCCTCGTCAAAACGCAGCAGCAAATTTATCCGCAATAATTGACTAAGCACTACTTGTGTACCAGAAACACGCCCACTACGGTGAAGCTGGGACAAGCTTGCAGGAATTAAGTAGAAGGACATATTTTGAATGATATTCTCTATCTTTTCTTTAATTTCTAGGGCAGTAAAGCCCATCTTGTGCCAATGAATACCTCGCGTGATCATTTCCCGAATCGGATAAGCGCCAACCTTGGAATCAATTCCAATAACATTAGCTTCCGCTATTTCAGCACCTTGCATGGAAGCATTGTATGTTCCGCTAAGCCCTGTCGAAAGATGCACAGCAATAATCTCATCATATTCTTCCTTCAACCGTTCGTATAACTCGATAAACTCACCGATTGGCGGCTGTGAGCTGCCTACTTGATCATGCTGACGCATTTTCTCATAGAACTCATCGATCGTAATATCTATATTTTCTTTATAACACTCGTTGTTAATAATCAGACGTAAAGGAACAATATACACATGGTTGTTCTTGGCGAACTCAGGATCGATTGTACATGTACTGTCGGTTACCCAGGCAATTGATTTCATGGTCACTTGTCACTTCTCTCTTTCATGAAAGGAATAGTAGAATGTTTGAAGAGACAAGGGCCACTAAACCTTCTCGGCCAATGAATCACTCTCTCATCCTGTACAATCAACATACGAATAGACCAGCGGTTTAGGAAGTCCTCGTGCGTATTCGTAAATTATACAAGATAACGAGCGATAAGATAGGCAAAACAGGACGATAATGCAAATTTTATTCATCTTTTTTCAACTTTATTCGACATTATTTCACATTATGTATGACGAATATACCTATCCTAATAGAGCCACTTCATGTTATGTAAAAGCCTAACCACAGCAAAAATATCCCCGTCCCCGCCCTCACCGTTCTTGCATAAATCAGCGCTTGGTAGTTACATTAATAGGTACTCTTTACAGTTGTTACAGTACGGGGCTAAGTTATGATTTGGTCAGATTTGGCCCGGCATCTGTCAATTTGTCCAACTTTCCCTGTTGGCGGGTTGCGCTCGCCTTTATGAAGATCAGTTACCTTCTGCTGTGATAAAGCTTAGCTTATTACGGTGTAAGTAAGTCTACCGTCCAGTTTTTCTCCTGAATTTTAAAATCCAACTCCCGATAAGACTTAGACAGCTCATCAATCTGCTTCTGAATCTGGGCGACATCCACCGTTCTCTGGAAACGAACCTCAGAGCGGCTGTACCGATCCTGAGTGATCGATGCTTGCTCAAGCAAATCGCTAAAAAGCTTCCGCAGCTGAAGCATTTTATCCCGTTCGGCTAGGGCATCGGCAATACTCCACTTCTCATTGAAGGCCACAGATGAATTCGTTCGATTAATTGCTCGAATCAAAATCGTCTGCTCGTTAACAGCTATTTCCAGCTCACGCAAAAGAGCCTCCGGCTGTTCTGCCGGTTCTTCCCCTTCCTGCACCTTAACGACCCGATCGAGCCGCTGCTTTAGCTGCGCGATTTTACGAGTAAGATCACTTCGGTTCACTAATGCTTCCGCAAGTTTCATATTTGAGTTCCCCCTAAGATTTTCTGATAGCTGGCGATATCCAGTCTTCGACCAAATTTACAGCCAATCTCCTTGAAGTAGGCGCATTGTTCATATCCATTCTTTGAGAAAAGCTGGCGACTGCGTTCATTCTCTGCGCAAACGGTAGCTACTAACACATGGAAATCCAGTTCGGCAGCTCTCTCTTCAATAAAGCGTAAGGCATGCTGTCCTATTCTTTTACCCACACAAGCCGGTTTCAAATACACACTAATCTCCCCAGAGCTATCATAAGCCGGCTTACTCTTATGTCTAGCAATCAGAACATAGCCCTGAATAACATTGTCCCAGGATAATATAACGTATGATTTGAACCGCGGATCATCATTCATCACTGATTGCCGCATTTCGTCCAAACTTAAAGGCTCGGTATGAAAAGAAACCGTAGTGTTCAGCACGTAATAGTTATAAATATCGAGTACATCCGACAGATGCTCTTCGCGAATTTCAGTGAATAACAAACTTTCTCCCATTACTTTGTTCAACACAGCTAATCCTCCCAAATGGATGTTTCCAAATGATCGACGAACTTGCGTAATTTACCGGCTAGCTTGCGGTTAATGGTTCCATCCTGGTACATTTGCTGGACCTTATCCCGTTGCTCCTGAATAGCTTTCAGTTTCAATTCAAGCTTTTGATCATCAACAAGACCATCTTTAGTCCAGCCTTGTCCCTGCTGGAGGCGTGAGATCAGCTTCTCGTAACTGTCTGCGACCTTCTCAGCTGCTTTACGGTTGTTCTCATTCTTACTTGCATTAATAGCAGCAATCGCTGCATGGGACATAGAGATCTTAGCTTTTCTGGCACACTCAGCCTGTTGCAGCATCAGTTGACTAGCTTCCCCTTCATTCTGGCCAGAGAACATCCCCGCAAACAGCCGTCTAATCTCTGTAATGGAGATTCTGATCTGAGAGTTTAGACTTCTGGCTAGAAAGACTTCACTATGATCCAAGAATTCTTCCATCTTCAGCGCCACTGAGGCAGGAATCTCATTGTTGGCCAGCAATTGGCTCAGCTCTTTGCGTTCGGCATGCAGACCCACAATCCTTGCTTCAACCCCAAGTCGGCGGAAGTTCTCTAATGCGGGGTCATTCGCCTGATCTTCGCGGTTAAGACTATAAACTTTTTCTTTAAACTCACTCAAAGCTGGCAATGCAGATTCCTTGCTCTCTTCTGTCATCATACTTTGAAGCAAGGTTATCCCGGCGGCAACAACCTTAGATTTGGCCGCCTGCTCAACCTCAGTATCACCCGGTTCAGCAACCGGCTCTTCTTTACCTGCGAGAATTGGCAAAAAGATACTAGCGATCAGCAGTGACATCAGAATCACACCCGCAGCGATAAAGATAATTAGATCACGTTCAGGAAAAGGTGAGCCATCCCCTAACACAAAAGGAATCGAGAAGGCACCGGCTAAAGTAACCGCGCCTCGCACTCCTGAAATTGTCAGGATTAGCATAGACTTAATAGACGACTTTTCCATTTTTTGCAGGCCGGCGCCAGCCAGGGAGAACACATACACCCATATAAAACGCAGCACAAAAAGCAGCAACGTTATCGCTAATACATAACCAATCACCATAAGATTGTCCACAGTTGTATCCCGGTAGATCACTTCAATAACATCTGGAATCGACAACCCGAGAATAAGGAAGACCAAGCCATTCAAGATGTAGAGCAGCACAGACCATGTGCTGGCGGACACCAGCTGTAGCTTATACTGTGGCGAAACTGCACGGTCCTTCTCGACCGCATGAATTATGCCTGCTGCAACCACAGCTAAAATACCGGATACCCCTATTTCTTCACTAATCAGATACACAATGAAAGGAGTCAGGATTTGCAGCAGCACATGCACTGTGATGTCCTCCATCCCCAGTCTGCGAATAAATACGCTGAACCGAATCAGGAGGAACGCGAGTATTGCTCCGACAATTAGTCCACCTAGAGCAATAATCACAAAGCTAATGGAGGCTTTCGGCAAAGAAAATATGCCTGTAACAGCTGCTGCAATAGCGAAGTTAAACGCAACAAGACCAGAGGCATCATTCATCAATGATTCACCCTCTAGAATACGATGAATACTCTTGGGAAGATGTACTCTCCCAGCGATTGCGCTTACCGCCACAGCATCTGTCGGCGATAAGATCGCTGCCAGCGCAAAAGCAGCTGCGAGTGGAATGGTGGGGATCATCCAGTTAATGGAATATCCAGCGATAAGCACTGTAGCAAATACCAAGCCTAGTGCCAGCATTAAGATTGGAGCCCGCAGGTTCCATAACTCATTTCTTGGTGTTCGCTTTCCGTCATTGAACAAAAGCGGCGCAATAAATAACACGAAAAACAACTCTGGCTCCAGTGACATATGTATTCCCAAAGGCAGTAGTACGACCACTACACCCAAGCCAATTTGTATTAAGGGTATCGGCACGAAGGGAATGAATCGGTTTATGATGTTGGATATTGCGATAAGCCCAAGTAGGACGAGTACAACAAGAAATGTCTCCAAACCACATCAACTCCCTTTTTTTATTTGATTATTATATCGCAAAGCTTTAGGCAAGGGCAAAATCTAGCAAAAGATTCTCAATAATAAAATCCCCTACAAATTCCACAAAAATTCCATCAGATATATATTGACATAAATATTTATTTGTGTTATAATAAAATATTTACCTATTGTGTTCGTTTCTAGTTTTGGGTAATATATGCATTAGCCTCACGGCGTCGCTCTTATTATCAATCACGGAGGGATATTATGTACATTGCTCAAGGAATAGAAATGCTCGAGATTACAGCGCAGGTTATGGGTGGAAAAGACACGATTTACCCCACGCTACTCTGGGATGGACATGCCGCCGTACTCGTCGATACCGGATTCCCGGGTCTACTCTCTAATTTCAAAGAGGCTCTAAAAGAAGCGGATGTGCCTTGGCAGAAGCTCCGCACCCTTATTATCACGCATCAGGATTTAGACCATATTGGTTGCCTCCCTGCCCTATTGGCTGAAGAAGATCTAGAGCTTACTGTTCTGGCTCATGAAATTGAGCAGCCCTATATTCAAGGAGAGCGAATGCTCCTTAAGCACACTCCCGAAGCATTAGCGGTGGCAGCGGCTATGATCCCAGCTCATGTACCTGAGGAGTGGCGGCGTGCCTTCCTCTCTGTATTAGCCCATCCTCCTAAAGGAAAAGTGGATCAAACACTTGTGGATGGAGAAAAGTTACCTTTTGCCGGTGGAATTACGGTGATCCATACCCCAGGCCATAGCCCAGGGCATCTCAGTCTTTACCATCATGATAGCCGTACACTTATTGCTGCCGATGCCTTGACCGTTCAGAATGGCGAGCTACAGGGTCCCACTCCTTCCGCCACACCTGACATGGAGCTGGCTTTGTCCTCTCTGACCAAGTTCTCTGAGTATGAGATCGATACGGTCATTTGTTATCACGGCGGACGCTACCGCGGAGATGCAAACAGACGTATTGCTGAACTAGCAGAAGGAAAAGGAAAGCTGTAATTGTACAAAAGAAGACAGAGCCTGAAATCCGGCTCTGTCTTCTTTTTTCATATATGATCGCTATTCTTAATTATCACTTAAGACTCTGAACCCACCGTAAACCGTTCACGAATATGCTGCGGCTGTTCGATTTCATCAACAATAGCAACGGCATAGTCTTCGTAGCTGACATAACTCTCACCTTTGGAGTTCACCAGAAGATTATCCTTACCTTTTACATAAGAGCCCGTTCTTGTGCCAATGGCAAAATTAGCAGATGGACTAACAAAGGTCCAAGAGAGTGAATCTGTTCCTTGTAGTATCTCCAAATTCTTAGCTTGATTCGTCGCTGTTGGCTTAATAAAGTCAGGAAAGTCATTCGTATCCGCTACTTTAAGCGTTTTGGCTTCATCTACATAAAGACTTCCTGCACCGCCAACTACAATCAATCTTGTATCGGGTGAAGCCTTCAAAGCTTCAATAAGCACATTCCCGGCATCCACATGCAGATGTTCTTGTCCAAACGGCGCACCAAAAGCATTCACAACCACGTCGAACCCCTGCAAATCTTCAGTGGTAAGCGCAAATACATCCTTTTCGATGACATTCGCTTTCCTATTTGTTACTTTAGATGCATCCCGTACAATCGCTGTAACTTCATGACCTCTATCCAACGCTTCCTGCGTAATTCGACTTCCAGCTTTTCCACTTGCTCCAACAACTGCGATTTTCATATGATTGTCCTCCTGAGTTTACGATGTTTTCGCTTTAGTATTTATATCAAGAAGCTCCTGAACGATGGTTCTATCGATATCGAGATCAAATTTTCTCCCCCAAAAGCATTCCGTGCCCCGTTGAGTGATCCGATCATAGTCTTCTATCGTTAGTGTTCTAGGATAATCCGGTCCTGTTTCCCAATCTGTATACCGCTTAATTTCATTCAGTACATGCATCTTATAAACGCTATTCAAAATTATCGTATGGAAAAAGATTTCATCTCCACATAAAGTGTTCCTAAAAAATCTGACGTATTCCGGAGAGCTTTTTGTAAAATCCAAGATGTATTCCATACATTCACCTGTAATTGACATCCAGTTCGAGCCTTTATATAAACCTTTCGGCAAAGCACCTAATTTTCTTTGCAGAAACGGAACGCTCATAATTAGTTTAATGTACCTCATTCTGATCGCTGTCATACGCCGGGTCCTTGAGATGAGGAACCTAGGATAATAAACTGAGACCCGCTCGTAACATCCCCAAGTTTCCGCTGCATTAGGCAGCTGCAAATACTTCACAAATTCCTTACCCTCATTCATCTTAAAGAAATCTAGAATCACTTCATTTGAAGCTAGAGGCAGATCCTGACCGCTTAAGATGTGAATATAATTGAAATCCCCATGTTCTTTGATCAGCGAAAAGCACTTCAAAATACATTCAATTTGACTGTAATGCCCCCACTGTACATCAATAGGCTTTTCCACAAAATGAATATCGTTACGATGAATAATATCAGCCTCAATATTACTTTTCTGATCGACATGCAGGAAAAACTCTACGGACTCGTTAGTTAAACTATTGATTAGCATATTGATCTGCTCCGGATTTTTATGACAGAGAATTATATACGCCATTTTGAATGCTTCCAACAAACTTCACCCTTCCGCCCACCTATTTCCAATATTATAAAATAAATGGACGAAAATGGATATAGATTTATCTTTCTAAAACAAGTCTGATTCCAATGTTCCATGGATCTTGGAATGTAGGATTTCCATTCTCTTCTGTAACTGCGTAACCAGCCTGCCGAACTCGCTCCACCACAGCGTTACGTTCCTCTTCATTCGCAAGAATTAATGTGAAATAATCAATCCCTACAGTATCAGCTGGAGCCGCAGGTGCGCCCTGTCCGGCCCAAACATTCAGCCCGATATGGTGATGATAGCCACCAGCAGAGATAAACATAGCAGCACTTCCATAATTGGCTGTTAGTTCAAAACCAAGCAAATCGACGTAGAAGGCTTTCGCCTTATTTAAATTCCCCACATGAAAGTGTACATGCCCTATCACTGTTCCTGCTGGCAGCCCGTTCCATGATAAACCTTCAGAAGCTGCCAGTAGTCCATCTACATCCACTGGATCAGTGGACATCATTACATGCCCTTCCGCATCATATTTCCATTCACTCTTAGGTCGATCTCGATAAATTTCAATCCCATTATTGTCTGGGTCCTGAATATACAGTGCTTCACTGACCAGATGATCGCCCTGCCCCACCTCAATCCCCGAAGAGATCAAATTACGCACAACCAATCCAAGGCTGGGACGATCTGGAACAAGGATAGCAAAATGATACAACCCAGCCACAGAATTAGGACGGATCACCCGCGCATTTTCAATCTCCCGCAAAATCAATAACACATTCTGACCGTCAGCGGTCATTTCAACTTCGCGGCCAGTCTGCCGTAAAACGCTTAATCCCACAACATTCTGATAAAAGGTGAGCGAACGCTCCAAATTGCTTACTCTAATCTGCACCAGACCGATCTGAGTGTCTGGTTGAAGTATTGTTTTAGTCTTCATTATAAATTCCTCCTAATCGCGCTGTAACTGTTATAGTTACAAATTAACTATCTTTAGTATAGTTACCTTCTATATGTTTGTCAATTACCTATAAAAAAATCATGTCGACTGGTTCACAGCCAAACATGATTCACAAGAACATATAAGAAGTAATTCAAAAAAAGGTTTCCGGGTATTTCAACTCTCCCTTAATCCTCTGCAATACGCCTTCCTTCAGCTCACAGACCATAAAGACTCTCTCCGGTACCTCAAACTGCTTCAACTCGAGCCCATGTGGCCCTGCGGGTTGAAATCCGAATCTTGGGTAATATTCGGGATGCCCGATCAAAAAAACAAGCTCATATCCAAGCGTTCTACATCTTTCTAACCCTTCTTGGATCAGCGCCTTGCCGATTCCTTGCTTCTGAACGTTCGGCAGAACAGCTAATGGGGCTAACGCAATCACATCAGATAACTTCTCCCCATCTTGAACTACAGCCTTACTTAACAGTAGATGTCCTACAATCTCATTATCCTTTTCCGCTACAATCGAGAGCTCCGGGATAAACCCCTGCGAATTTCTAATGTTTTCGACCAACCGCGCTTCATCTTCCCGATCACCAAAAGCCTTAACATTCACTTGAAATACTCCATTATAGTCTGCCACAGTTTCTGTTCTAATTCTCATTTTTGTTGCTCCATTCCAGAAAATATTCGGATACACTGGATTCCAGAAGGCCGATCAAATCTTCATCCATATACTTATAGTCATCAGCTATGTTCAGGCAAATTATTTTTTTGCCAATTACACAACCTCTAAATTTATCTTGAATTCTTCGAACATGTTTCTTCTCCATCACAAAAATCACATCCGCCCAACCCAAATGCCCTTCAGAAATTTTGATTCTGGCATGATCTTCAGTCCCTGCAGATCTCACTTCATGACCATCAATTCCTTGAAAGATCTTCTCCGCAGTTAGACTCCGCCAGCGATTCTGGCTGCAGACAAACAGTAGTTTAATAAGTGCACCTTCCTTATCCGATTGTTAAAAAGATATTTATTGTCTCGCCTGCTTCGTGTATTCAATCAACCAACAATCTCTTAGCTCTCCTTCATGTTGCTCGTGCTGTTCAAGGTATTTCTTCTTCACAAAGCCAATCTTCTCATATACTCTAAGGGCTCTCTTATTCCAGGCTTGCGGGTCCATGACAATTTTGTCCGCTTGTTTTATTTCGATAAGATACTTAACCGTTTCTTTAATGAGCCGTGAACCAATTCCTTGATTCCATAAAACAGGCTCGCCAATGAACTGGTCCATCCCAAAGATTTGACCTTTGAATCCCACGTAGCCGTACACTTCTAATTCTTCATCATCTATAAGATAGAACTGAAGATAACCTATATCCCGCTCCTTGTATTGCACTATACACCGCGTGACTTCTGCTTGCTCGTCGTAAAAATGCTCCCTCACCAGCTCCAAATCATGCGGGCGATCACGGCCTTCATAGAACTCCAGTACAACGGGATCTGAGAGCCATTTCACAAGTAATGCGGCATCGTTTAACTCAAGTGTTCTCAGTCTGATCTCTTGCTTTTCAAAAATAATCATAACGCGCCATACAGTTCATAAAGAGGTCTGTAGTTTGGATGTTCTTCTATTTCCGTTACGACAACACCTTGCTCGGAGTCAATCACACGGTAGGCTTTAGCTACTTCTCTGGTCGACATCACTTTATATTCATTATCTTTATAGATGATTGCACAATTGTTATCCACCGCGATTCCCGGCAGACCTCCACCTTTAACCATGCGTGTAAAATCTTCAACCCGAATATCCTCATTATAATGCGGACAATGAATGCCCGGCAGAATCCCCATGGCTGCAAGCTTGATATACTGCCATTCCCCCTGGTCGTCGAACGCTTCAGAGTCACTATGCCCATATTCAAACCAACAGATGGAACCTGCGCTAAGCCCGGCCAATACGGTTCCAGAGGAATAAGCTTCTTTCAAAAGCGTATCTACCCCTGTATTTTTCCAAATCTCCAGCATCTTTCGGGTATTGCCTCCACCAACATAAATCAAATCAGCAGCTGTAATTAAATCTGTAATCTCATCCTGAGTGTAGGTTTGGCTCACAAGCAATAAGTGACTTGTTTCACATCCGAGAATATCGCCATATACTTTGCTAAAAGTATCACAATACCCCGGCGCATCACTACTGGCTGTTGGAATAAATAACGCCTTCGGCTTAACCTTTTGAGTTAGCTGCACAACTTCACGATCAATTTCCAGCGTTTCAAGCTCGATTAACTCTCCCCCGCCAATAACTACGATAGTGCCCATGTTTTCCCCTTCTTTCACCAGGATTACATCCTATTGCTTACTCTTGGCTTACCGATGCTTGCAAAATATTCCTCTGCCAAAATGCTGTAAATCTCCAGATCCACCAGCCCTTTACCTGACCATACATGCGCCTGCCTTAACGTGCCTTCTTTCGTAAAACCATTTTTCAAAAGCACCCGCTTCGATCGTTCATTAAAGGGCATAACCTCAGCTTGAATTCGATTGACTTCTGCAGTCTCAAATAAATATTTCACCACTAACTGAATGGCCTGAGCTGCAATCCCTTTGCCCCAATAAGGTTCCGCCAAAAAGTAACCGATCGTCACCATATCCACCTTTTGATTAAAATCCATAACTTCGATGATACCTAGCAGTATGTAAGGGTTATTTTTGAGGAAAATCCCCCATTTCACTCTTACCCCTTTGGTAAAATCACGTTCGAAATGACCAATCATATTTTTGACTGTATCTTTATTATGTTTCGGAATAATCCCACAGTACTCAAACACTTGATCATTGCTATATATCCCAAATACCTCATTAAGGTTGCTGACTTCAATCTTTTTCAGTAATAATTGCTCGGATTCCAAAGTAGGGAATTGCTCAAATACGTGACTAAGCTTCAATTTGTTCCCTCCATTACTTTTTGATGGCTTGGATTAAGGTTGCAGTTTGATTTTTTGTTTCCTTTATTATCCTTTCCTTTATTATCCCCGGACACTTCCCCTGTACTGCGCGGTTCTAAGCTCACGAATATAAGGCTCAGCAGCTGGCATATCTGCCTCAACGGCCTGTTGAACGGCTAACTCGATGTCATAAGGCACTCTTACAAATTGCATATTTAAAGGAGCTGCTGACCCTCCCATGTATTCTCCCTCCATAATCACATAAGATGCCTGGGTTAAATCAAGCGGATTCCCCACACTGCCTACATTAAATAAAGTCTTGCCTTCTAGATGTTGAATAAAAGCATTATGAATATCCCCGTAACCTACGATATCCGCTTGTCGTTTCTCCTGGCAGAGATCAGAATAATCAAACAAAGATAATCGCTTTTCATAATCATCCCAAGGTTGAACACGTTCATACAGGCTTCGTGGCGAAGCATGAAATAATCGCACAAATTTACCACTTATCATAAACTCAATCGAAAACGGCAACGTGCTTAAATAATCAAGACGTTCTTGACCTAATAACCCGCGGCACCACCGAGCCATCTCAAAATCAACATCCTGATTCATTAAATCATCCCAGTTCCCCATAACACTGATTTCACAATTCTTTTTTATGATATCAACGGCTAGATCTGAGTTCGGTCCTTTTCCAACAATATCGCCTAAACAAAAGACTCTGCTGATTCCCCGCTGCTGGATGTCATCTAAAACGGCCGTAAGGGCCGGTATATTTCCATGAATGTCTGAGATTATTGCAATTTGCTCCACTGTAGAACCTCCGTATATATTGATCTTTAAAAAAGTTACTTATCCTAATTCTAATTGTACTGCATCAGCGACTGTGGCTCATTTATAGGGCTTTTTTGCTTCTCATTTTGCTACTTTGGATGATTTCAGCCAAATCTGAGGCATTTATACCGTACATTTCATCATTCCAGCCACTTCAGCCCATTTCTGCGGCATTTATACCGTACATTCCACCATTCCAGCCACTTCCGCACATTTCAACGGCATTTATACCGTACATTTAATCATTCCAGCCACTTCAGCCCATTTCTACGGCATTTATACCGTACATTCCACCATTCCAGCCACTTCAGCCCATTTCAACGGCATTTATACCGTACATTCCACCATTCCAGCCACTTCCGCACATTTCAACGGCATTTATACCGTACATTTCACCATTTCAGCTACTTCAGCCCATTTCAACGGCATTTATACCGTACATTTCACGAGTCCAGCCACTTCAGCCCATTTCAAAGGCATTTATACCGTACATTTCACCATTCCAGCTATCTTGTTCTAGTCCCACTTAATCTTTTGTAAACTTTATGGATTGTAAAATATCCTCTATCCTCTTCATGTCTTCTTTATGTACTTCATCCACACTGTAAGGGAACTGCACCATAAATGACATTTCCGGTTCCTCAATAACGTAATAGATAGCTTTCCCTTTACTCCCTTCCTCTTCGAATACTTCAGTTTCGTACTTTATGGACTCTAACTCGCCTAAACTAGCTTTACTTTTTGTCAGCTCCGCCCCGTTGTTGTAATTCGTTTGGGCATCCCCGAGCCATTTGTTGACAAGCTCCATATCCTTAGGCTTAAATCCAAAGAGCATTACTCCTGGACCTTTAAGTCCCTCAGCAGGTTTATAATCAGTCGTAGAGACTATCAACCATAATGGCGCTCCATACTTCTCAGTTACAACCCAATGATCCGGATAGTTAAAGGTGATTCCAAAATTCGCATCCTCGTATTTAGTGGTATCCCTTGATTCATTACATCCGGTAATCATTACCATAATTAGTAGTATAGGCAGTAATTTCTTTAACATTCTTTAGCTCTCCCTCAATGTATGTATGTATATTATCTTTAATCCGGCTTCTAAATACAGATTCTATATTCCCTCTTACTTCCCTTCTTTGTCCATAAACCTAATTAAGCAAAAAAAGACCAGAATCACGTTTTCACATGTTCTGGCCTTCCTTCTAAGCTATGATATGGAGTAATCATAATTCAGGCATTTCATTCACAATCTGCTCCAATGTAACCTCCTGGAGAACATTCTCCATTGCTTTTTGGGCGAGTGAGAACACAGGTACAATTGCACTGGCTATATTCTTACCAACAGGACAATCGGGATTAGGATGCTCATGGACAGAAAACAACGAGTCCTCTTCCACCGCATTAACTGCCTTATAAATCTCCAGCAGCGTAATCTCGGATGCGCTACGTGTAAGCGAAGCGCCTGCGACTCCGGGGCGGGCATTTACTAGTCCTGCTTTTTGCAGCATACTCGTAAGCCGACGGATAACTACAGGGTTTGTGTTTACGCTACCAGCTATCCACTCCGAAGTGCTTTTGCCTTCTTTATTGCTGTCAATCAACGTTAATATATGAATGGCTACCGCAAATCGGGTGCTAATATTCATAGAAATCTCTCCTTCTGCCTTGCTGCAAAACATCATTCAGATGCAACTATAATAGTTACATTTCATGCGTTTGTCAAACTTTTGAGGATATGAACAACTTAAAATCTATCAATATTCTCCATATAGATTAGGATGGTATATTTTCATGAAAAAAGATCGCTGGGCAATATTTTTAATAATAACAGTTGTCTTTGAATTTATTAATATAACTTACAGTTTAATATTCGAACAATCCATAGAATGGTTTTCTTTGATTATATTAATTCTCTTTGTTTCTTTAATTGTTAAGTCTAATATAAGTAAAAACAAAAAAATGATTAAATACAACTGCCAAATGGCACTCGTATCCTAAGTATCTTTTCCTATGTGATCGAATTCCTTTAGAATCTCAGCCACCTGGGCAGCATATTTTTTACTCAGACGCGATTTGCCAAGATTACTCTTCACAATCTTAATGATTCGGGCATCTCGGCTCTTTGCAAATCTCTCCAGCATAACAAAGCCTTCTTCAGGCTCATTCGCCACAAATACACTCAAGCTGTATTCAAGTCCCTTAGATAATACACGAAAATGCTCAGCGTCCTCATGTTGCGCTCCCCCACCATCTATACTCTCCATGATTCGGGCAGCCAACTGAAGACAATATAGCGTATTTTCTTTCTTTTTTAAAAGAGGAGGATGCGCTAATGCCGCTACAAAAGCCCGTTGTTCAAGCCTGTTCGCACCTTTCTCCCACATGTCGATCAGCTGTCTAAGTAGGGTGAAATCATCCTCCCCTATACTTTGCAGCGCCATAGCAGATGCTTCACGTACCCTCCATCGCGAGTCATTCATAGCTGTCTTAATGATGTTTTGAATCACTACTTGCTGCTCTTCTCCACCGTAACTGTAATAAGCACCGAACGCCCTAATCGCACAAAACGGCAGAAACTCACGGGGATCATTCACCCCAGCTTCAGCTTCAGTAATATTAGTCCAAGAGACGAGCAGCTCCCAGCCTGTATCTGTTAGATTAGGATGCGCGAATTGTTTGGCGAAATGGTCTGAGAGCTCCAAATTCACTCGTGGTCCTGGGAGTTTACTCTCCTGCATCATCAAATCATTAAGCTGTACCCACAGCTCCTTATCGTTTACCCATTGCTGAAACGGCACTTCAATCATCTTTTGCTCAGCCATCTCTGGTCCCTCCGATAGTTATCTTCAGATTCGAACGATTCCTTGCATCGCGTATGCGAGTTTCCTGTTCCATCAATATTTGATCAAATCTCCAGCATTAATCACTCATGGACATTTTACATCACATCAATGGCTTATGCATATAACCGATGAGGGAATATTAACACCTTGGCAGAAAACTTCAAATCTAGATAAAGCGAAAACGTGCAAGACAAAAAGCAACTTATCTGTAGATAAGCCGCTTCTCTGTAACAAGTTCAATATCACCTAGGCTTAGATCGTTAAAAAGCATCCAATAGTTGCATGCAATCCTGGTGAAATTGGCATTGGTTTACCACTGAAACCTCCCCGGGAAATAAGGGGTTTTGCGCACATACGGCTAATTTATATTTCTCATCAATATGATACTGCTTAAAGTGATACAATCCGATTGCGTCATGGTTCTCCAATTGAATTCCGTTGTTTAAACGAAACGAAAACGAGTTCAATGGAAGAGATAATCCCTTCCCTATCGCTTTGATATAGCTTTCTTTAAGTGTCCAAAGGTCAAAGAACAGACTCATCCGGCCCATCTCTTCACATTCCGTCAATTGGACATATTCATCTTGCGAAAAAAAACGCTTAGCAATATTAAGATCGGCTTGCTGAATCTGCTCAATGTCAATACCGATCGGCAATTCATCCAATGCGCAAACCACCCATTCTCCTGAATGCGAAATGTTAAACTCTACAGTACCCCCCCTTTTTTTTAGGGAGGGTTTTCCGTAGACATTTGTAACAAACTCGATATCGCGGTTGTTCACTTTTAACCGTTTATTTAAGCTTACACGAACCAGCAATTCAGCAATAAGAGAATGCTGCAACGCTTCCACTCTTTTAAAGCGTTTAAGCCGCTCTCTCTTTTGTTGGGGGATGCGCCACATTAATGTTTCTAACGCAGGTTCAGATATTAGCTCAGCCACCTTCACCCCGAAAATCTCCATCGCTCATCGCTACTCCTTCAGCTCATAAGTACTTGCGAATCCTATTCATGAAAGGACAACACGTCATTCTCTATAAAAGCAGCTTTCTCTACAATTTTCCGCTTATAATTCCTTACTTTTGCATCATCTTTCTCTCCTTGAAGTGCAAAAAAACTATCCCGTGTTTCATCAGAAATTCCCCAGAATTTTTGCATCACCAAGGAAGTATGCATGTAGCTTTCTTCACCATCTTTATAAATTCCAAAATCAAAAAGCTGTTCCTTCACCTGTTCATATAGCTGTGTGCCAACATAAGGAACATTGATATTTATCACATAATTATCAGCCTTTAAGGCTTTAAAAAAAGGTAACATCTCTATATAATCTTGGTCATTGAATCCAGGGCATCCCAGCAAAATATAGGCTGTCCGTTTGATTCCCGCCTCCGCTGACATGCGGAAAGCTTCCTCGACTTCCGTCAATCTAATTCCTTTATTCACCACTTGCAGCATCCTTTGGTTGGCCATTTCCACACCAAATTTCAAATGCACGCACCCCGACTGCTTCATCTTATCAAGGATATTCTGTCTCACACAAATGTCCACGCGCGCCTCTGCCCACCAGTGAAACTCAGGGTACTCCTCTTTTAGTTCAATCAGCAATCTAAGCATTTCTGAAGTGCGTTTGCCTAAGCCCGGCAGAAAGATCATATCTGAGAAATAAAATCCAAATACATGCATACGTTCAATGCGGTAGCGGATTTCGCTAACAAAACGTTCGGGAGACATAAAGGAGACATTGCAGCCGCGCAGCGAGGGCTGATAACAGAATGTACAGCGTTTGGGGCACCCGCGCATAGACATAATGTAGTCCCAGTCTTCCGGCTTATTTTTCTGCGCTAAATATGAATCTGTCAGTATCGGAAGATCGTTTAATTGCTGGGCCCATTTAACAGGCAGCATTCCCCTTGCATTCCCCTCTACTACAGAAACCGCAAGATCCTCGCCTTCTCCAACAATGATCGTATCCAAATCAGCCGTGTCCTTCAGCTTGGCATGTTTAAGCAAATGTCCATAACCAATACAGGTAACCTTATCTCCCCATCTCTTCTTTATCTCTTTTGCAAGGTATGCACAGGACTGAGTACTTCCAAGTTCGACAGTAGGCATCAGAACATCGCCAACACCAATAAACACATAATCAGGCTGAAAGCGCTCTAGCTCATTTATGACCATATCAAAGCTTTCATGCCCCCGAGTACAACGTTCCTGCATAAGCCAGCTGTTCATAGTCATACTGTACCGCTCTGTATAATCATGATCATCTGGAGCATTATCGCCATTAATTAACGTGACTGCATGACCCCTACGATGCAATATCTCCGCTATGTAATGCATAGCAGGACTGATCCTATTGTTTTTCGACTCAATAAGCCGGTAAAACGGGGGAATAACACAGGCTACTCTTTTACTCTGACGATCCGCCATTGATTTCGGCCTCCATTGTTAAATTTTAGTGAAACTGAGGTCTGAATCTGAGACGATGGAAGAACCGACTTTGGCAGCGGAACCGGGAAGTGTTCCAAATCTGGCACCCAAAAAACTGGCAGAGAATTGGGGCATCCAGCCATGCACATTAAAGCAGCCATTTCGGTCAAAACCGGCAATTAACATTCCCGAACGGTCGTATCTCCCTCTTGGAAGCCAAATCCAGTATTCCGAATCCGGGGTATTACCTGTCAAGAATCTCACTCTAGCCACGAAAAGAAGATACCTTTCCAAACTAAAGTTAAGATGCCCGCTGTCTTCCACTAAGTGTGCAACCTCTAGCCCTGTGTGTTTCATTAATGAAGGCGACAGCGCAGCCGCTGTTCGAATCCAGCAATCTTCCTGCTCCGTTGCGGCTGTCACAAGTGGATCTTTTAAGGCCCAGCTTGAAATTCTTGTAAGCTCACCAATCTGTTCCCGTGTAATTCCCTTGGGAAAGCACAAAATAATTTCTCCATTTTCTCTCGATGAACGAATCTCTTCGCTTGTAAAAGGACAAGGCGATAGTTCGAATTTTCTGCCAATGATCTGATCTACCCCCATCCCACGATACCAGGATTCAAGCTCCAGACGCAGCATTTCGGGATCATCCGGTGAATGCTCAAGGTTTGCGGTAAACCGTTTGAGATCCGTCCGCTGAAGCACATTTGCGTTTAGCATATTATCTATAAGCCTTAACATTTGGTTCTTAGAGTTCTCCATTTCAATAAACCTCCTATACTTCTAAATCTTGTAGTATTCATTAATTTTTCTGCCTGCTGCAGTTAGCCAGCGATTGGACCGCAATGATGATATGTCTAATGTTTGTGCCGAATTCCCGGCTATTTCTTCACTGATTAGGAGTCCGGCGGCCGGGCTGTGCATAAAACCATGTCCGCTGAATCCTGACGCATGGTAAAACCCTTGGATTTTGTTATCAGCGCCCAGCACCGGATGGGAGTCCGGCGTGTCATCATAATACCCTCCCCAGCAGGATTTGATGGTTGCTTCCTGGAGACGAGGCAGCCGACGAAGAGCAGCTTCCAGATGTTTATATTCCCATTCCGGGTCTGAGTAGCTATAATCCGGATCTTCGCATCCCCCTGCAACAAAGGGCTTATTTAAGCCCGTTAACAGACCGCCTGTCTCCTTATGTAAGCCCAGACCTTCCCCGGGGAACACAATAACGGGAAAATCGGCGGGCAGCCATGGGAGCACATCTGTAACCAACAACTGCTGATGGCAGGGGATTACCGGCAACTCAATTCCGGCTTTAGCAGCCACAAATTTGGACCAGGGGCCCGTAGCATTTACAACAACTCGCGAAGTTATCGCTCCTTCTGACGTTACCACTTGCTGTATCGCGGAACCGTCAGTAATAAAGTCCGTTACAGCGACTCCAGGATAATATTTGACACCCAGATCTCTGGAGAGCCGAATATACGTGCTTGTAATCTTATTGGGATCGATCAATCCATCCTGCTTATTGTAAGTTGCACCGGTTACATCCTCTAGTACCAGCATCGGCAGCTTCTTTTGAATCTGCTTAGGCTCCATCCATTCCGTTTGCACACCCAACCTTTGCTGCAAAAGCATCGCATCATAAAACTCAGAAAGATTATCTTGTGCCGTGAAAATAAACATATATCCGCACTGGTCCATTTCATCCTGAACAAGGTTATACGAATCAAGCTGCTCCAGCAATCGAAAACTTAACTTGGACAATTCAATATTTATCTCCGTTGTAAACTGACTTCGCATCCCGCCTGCGCAGATAGATGTGGTTGCTCCGCCTAAACTTTCGCTTTTCTCAAGCACTACCACATCGGTTATTCCTTTTTTGGCTAAATAGTAGGCTGTACACGCCCCGACTGCCCCAGATCCAATAATAACAACTTCACATTTATCGGGTATCACCGAGAATTCTCCTTTTCTTCTATTTTGCTGATTACAGTACTAAACTCTTTCAAAAGCGCTGACAGAAGCGCGCGCTCTTGCACATCGATACTCTCCACTGTGCGTGCAGCGATCCGCAACAGGTTAAGGTCAGGCTCAAGATGATATTTCACCAAAATGTTTCTGAGAATAAGAGTGGTTTCGTATATATCCTCATAGCCTTTCATAATGAAATCAGAAAGGTTATATCCACATTGAGATAAATATCCAAGCCTGTTAACCATGCATTTTTTGTGCTCCCAGAGTAAATGAAACGGACGAACACAATAGAAAATTTCGTGACGCGCCAACCTATCTAAATAGTCTAGCAGCGCTCCATACACCTTCATTCCCCAACACGAACCTCCATCTGTTCCCGGGCAGGTTACCATGGTTTCTGGCTGGCGTGAATAGTAATAATCCGCTAGGCTTGCGATCAGTGTAGTTGGCTCAAAATGCATCTTATCAGCTTCATTTAGCCGGACAGAGCGAATCGAACGCCGTTCGAATGCATGAGCGCGCAGCGATGATATGATCTGATCGGCGGGAAGCTCATGAAACTCGAAGATTTTATCGTAATCCGAGCCAGCAATACTAAATGTATGACTAAGATCATCATAGCCGTAAATCATAAAATTCCTTTCGAAATGAACCTTATTAAAATAGTGCTTACCTTCTATATAAAATTCATCCAAGCTTACTTCGACATACTCCTTCTCGGCCAGACAATCCAAGATCTGTTTTACAGCAACACGTTCAGGACCAAGCCTGATCTCTTTCAAATTCAGATAGGGGAAATGCCCCAAAGATTGCTCGGGTGACAGAAATTCAAGATCCATCACATCCATATTCGCTCCAAGATATAAATGAATATAATGGTTATGCAGCCAATCCATCTTTCTAGAGCAGACTTCCACTACACTGAGCAGATGAGAGCTGTTCATGCTGCTGTTCACCATAGGGTACTTGATCGGCAGGTTAGGCATCTGTGGCACATCCTTCACCATTTTTACTCCAGAGATATGCCGTTAAATCTCCAACCGTAGGAAAATGTCCTGCTACCAAAAGGTAAGGATCAAAGTCCAATTGCAACGCCCGCTCAACTTCAACAATAAATTTGATGTAAGTAAGCGAATCCATTTCCAGATCTGTGAACACACTTTCGGGCTCCAAGGAAATATCACACTTTACAAATAGGCGCAGCAATACCTCCACCCGCTGTTGTATTTGGTCCATCATATCCTCCCTGTCCATCATTTATCTCTGGCCTAATGTTCCTTCGCCTACTTGCAAAATTTCTTCCAATGACATTCCTAATTGAGATAACACTGATTTCGTCAGCTGTCCCTGGGCTGCAGCAGAGGACGGTTCAGCAAGCATGTCCGCCATTCTTGCAATCGTAAATTCGCCTAGGTACAACTCCATAATAGTTATGTTTGTATTGAATCTTTTGTTGACAATACTAACTAGCTTTAGAGCTAATAACGAATGGCCGCCCAGATCAAAAAAATTCTCGGCAATGCCGATCGCACGGCCCTCCAAACTCAACAACTCTTGCCAGATAGATTCTATCTCTGCCTGAAACTCATTTTTAGGAAGTAGAGCGCTGCTCGCTTCTTTAAATCTAACATCAGGCAGCGGAAGCGCCTGGCGATCAACCTTACCATTTCGATTTAACGGAAATCTCTCAAGTCTCATAAAGATGCCAGGAATCATATAGGCCGGCAAATAAGCTCTCGCATAGTTTCGCAGCTCCGCAGCGGCAATCTCTTCATCGCTCACATAATAGGCAATCATAAGCTGCCCCCCGTTATTCTGCTTGAGCGGATGGACAAGAGTCTCTTTGATCCGGTTGTAACGGCGAAATACGGCCTCGATTTCACCCAGCTCTATCCGCGCACCGTTGAGCTTGATTTGTTGATCTGTTCTTCCCCCATAAATAATCGTGCCGTCTTCGAGGAATTTGCCCATGTCTCCTGTGCGGTACAGACGTTCAGCAGCAGGATGTCTGGAGTAAGGATTGGGTACAAAACTGCGGTTGGTCAGCTCTTCATTTCCGATGTATCCTAGGCCCACTCCTATTCCACCAATGCATATTTCTCCGTAAACCCCAACGGGAACCGGCAGGAGATATTTATCCAGAATGTAAATTCGGAGATTGGAAATCGGTTTGCCGATCGGAACACTTGAATGGCCTCGGCTCTCCGCACAGTCCCAGCAGGTTACATCAATGGCCGCCTCAGCGGGCCCGTACAAGTTGAACAAATGCGCAGCGGATTTTGAGAAAAAAGAATCACGTAATGTGGTACTCAGCTCTTCTCCACTGCAAATGACATTTTTAAGTGAAATGCAGCTTTCTATTGGAAAGGAGTCCATAAACTGCTGCAGTAACGCCGGAACAAAATGAATCGTCGTAATATGCCTCTCGACAATCACATTCCCAATATATTCAGGATCATGCGGTTTATCCGGTCGGGCTAATACCAATTCCGCTCCATGCAGTAATGGCCACAGCAGCTCCCATACTGCCACATCAAAAGTGAGCGGTGTCTTCTGCAGCACTTTATCGGTCTCATCCAAACCAAACTGCTGCTGCATCCAAAGAAGCCGGTTGTATAATCCCTCATAGCTGTTCATCGCGCCCTTCGGGGTTCCGGTTGAACCGGAAGTATAGATAACATAGGCTAAATCGCTGGGTTCGACCGGCTCATTGTGCACAATTTCACACCTTAAGTCAGCTGAATAAGAGCTAATCCCGACGAGGACCACCTTATGCATCGGTTTAAACAGAGCCGCATATTGTTCCTGGGTGATGATCAGTGCACACGACGACTCACAAATCATATGGGCCAGACGTTTGGAGGGTAGCTGTGGATCAAGCGGCATAAATGCCCCGCCGCATTTAATTACCGCCAGAATTGAGGTGACTAGCTCAACAGATCTCTCCAAGCCCAACCCAACAAGGCTGCCACGCCCGATCCCCAATTGTATCAGCCTCGAAGCAAGCATATCTGAGGCCAGATCAAGCTCCTCATAACTCATGTTGTCTTCTTCGCTCAAAAATACAGCCCGCAGATGACTATGCTTCGCAGCTTGTTTTTTGATCTGGCTTATGAACCTTCGGCTGTCCAGACAGCCGAAATCCGTACAAGTATCATTCCATTCGTAGATCACTTTATTGATTTCTTCCGCGGTCAAAAACATGTGGCTGCTAACCGTAGCCTCCGGTCGCTGCAGCAGCTGCTGGAGAATGTTAATGTAGTGGTAATGGAATTGCCTCAATGAGGCCGCGTACCATTTATCATTGTTGTATTCGTAAAATAATTGCACTCCGCTTCCGGTATCATTAAGCCCAATCGTCAGGTCAAAGGCCGAAGAGCTTTTATCTGCCTTTAACGCTTCAACAGTTAGGTTGGATAACTCCAAATCCGTTTTGCCGCTCTGCACATAAGTAAACATCGTTTGAAACAGCGGATTTTCCCCTGGCCTGCGATCTGGATGCATAATACTGACCAGCTTGTCGAAAGAGACTTGTTGATAGGCAATGCCCTCATTAATTGTTTCTTTCTCTTTATTCAATACTTCAAAGAAGCTGTCTTCAGTCTGCACATTGGTGGTGAGTGGCAAAGTATTGGCAAAAAAACCGATAAGATTCCTTACTTCAATGCGGTTACGGTTAGCCATGGTTGAGCCGATAATCAGGTTAGACTGACCGGTATATCTAAACATCAGGACCCGGTAGGCTGCGAGCATAACGTTATAGACC
Source organism: Paenibacillus sp. FSL F4-0097 (assembly GCF_038593125.1). Taxonomy (NCBI): domain Bacteria; kingdom Bacillati; phylum Bacillota; class Bacilli; order Caryophanales; family Paenibacillaceae; genus Paenibacillus; species Paenibacillus sp. FSL F4-0097. Next base: position 2,718,244 of record NZ_CP151965.1, on the reverse strand, counting down.
GTGAATTCGGGGTGACGTTTTATAAAATCCAGCATTTCATTATAGGCATCCTGCGGCAACTCTCCCCCATAATTGCACTCCGAATCGGTTGGCCCAGCAGCTTCAGGCATTGCCGCAAGGTTTAAATCAAACCGTGTATCTGCCGAAGCTAACTTGTTGCTCCAATAATCCATTAGTGTTGGATTGCCGGCATTTGCAATATATTTTTGTTCCCAGACAGCATAAGCAGAATACTGCACCGGCAATTCAGGCAAGCGTGCCACCCTGCCTTCTTCCAAAGCGTTGTAGATCTCCCTGAATTCATTTGTAAAAATATCCAGAGACAACGCATCTGAAATGCTGTGATGGAAACGAAATATCAGTAAATGCTCGGTTGGGCTCATCTGCACCAGTACCGTCTCAAATAAAGAGCCTCCATTTAATTCGAACGGTTTATTAATCTCCATTGCCAACCAATCCAACGCCTGTTTCTCCATCTCTGACTCAAGACAATCCAACCGCTCAATCCTGACCGCTGCGGGCTGTGGAACCGTCTTTTGGTAAGGCTCCCCGTCTTTTTCGTAAAATACAGTGTCTAAAATTCGATGCCTTTCCTTCAATATACCCAGACATTCAGTCAAGTGTTTATAATTCAGACAACCCTTCAAGCGGTATTGTATCGTCATATTGTAAGCGGAGCTGGCAGGGTTCAATTGATGCAAAAACCATAATCTGCGCTGAGCGCCGCTCAGCGGAATATCGGTTAAATCGGAATCAGCACGGATAGGAGGGAGACTTCTATGCATTCGCTCGGCCTGCAGCAGCGCTTCCCAATTTGATAAACCTCGAGTCATACTTCATCCTCCCGATTCTTGGAATTAAAAATCATGCATCAGGAAATTGCCTTATCATTGAGCAACACTTTAAGACAGTTAATAATCGTCAAGGGAGACTCAAAGGTCTCTGGAGTGAGACAGTTGTCTGGAATCTGAACCCGGAAGACCTCCTCCAAATCGTACAGAAGATATAAAGCCCGGAACGAATTAACTCCCCATTCGGTTAAAGTTCTGTTCAAATCAGCAGCCTGCAGCGTCTCTTTCTGCTCTACTGAGGGTAAGGCTCCATTTTTGCGGATTAGTTCCATCACTGTCGCTTGGATATATTCCTCTTCTCTGTTCATAACGGTCAAATCCCCTCGTTTCCCGTATTATTTTTCGATTAAGAAATTGCCGACCGCCAGCGCATCCATAGCGGAGGTATAGAAGGTTTTGATGGCGTCGTATGGAGTCTCACACACCGGTTCTCCTCGTGTGTTAAGCGATGTGTTCATTATCAGCGGAATTCCAGACAACTTATAATGCTCGGCAATAAGCTGATGCCAGACCGGATTCACCTCGCTTCGAACCGTTTGCGGTCTGGTAGATCCATCTACATGCACGATGGCAGGAACAGCCTGCCTTCTCTCTTCTTTGACTGTGTAGGCTTTCAGCATATACGGCGAATACTGCGCCTCCTCCACCAACCAATCCGCATGTTCATCCATAATACTTGGCGCCAGCGGTCTCCAGGATTCTCTGAATTTGATTTTTTGATTGACTTTTACATATGAATCATAACTTGCAGGACTGGCTGTTATGGAACGATTGCCCAATGCCCTTGGCCCCATCTCGGCTGCGCCTTGGAACCAGCCAATGACTTTACCTCTATCAATCAGTTCTGCCGTCTGCCGGCAAATATCGGATGAATAGTTATACTTCAAACCAAGCTTGTTTAATACCTCCGATATATGGTTGTCATCATAGGAAATTCCCCAGTAAGGAGTCTTCAGTCTGCCCTTTACAGGGAGAACGGAACGTTCTTTAGAGGCAATCATGGCAGCTCCGATACAGCCCCCAGCATCATTGGTTGCCGGTAATACGAAGATTTCATCGAAAATTCCGAGGCGTTCCAGCCTTCCATTCGTCGTACAATTGAGAGCAACACCTCCGCCTATCACCAAATTTTTACTGTTGCCTTGCCGGATGGTCTGCTGGCAAAGATGCACAATAGTGTCTTCCAGCGCCTGCTGCGCCGATGCGGCAATATCTTTGTGCTTCTTGCTGTATTCGACCGTATAATTGAGCCCGCCATACAGTGTATTATTGCTATAGATACGCTTTGGAGGATCACCGAATTTACGGTACATTTCCTTCATCCATATTCGGGTCAGCTTGTTATACTTATCCTCCAAACCAAGCGAACTATCAGGTTCTCCGATAGGAATCTCGTACCCGTCTTCCGTCAACCGTACAGAAAAGTCATAGACTGACTCTCCATAAGAGGCTAATCCCATCAGCTTTCCTTCTCCCGATGCTCCAAGCTGTAAATAATCACTGACGATGGAATAAAAAAATCCAAGCGATTGTGAAATCCCGTATTCTTGCTTAACCTCAATATGCTCATTCTTCCCATAGGCTACTGTGGTTGAAATATCGTCACCTTGTCCGTCCATAACCAAAATCACCGCATCATCGAACCCGGATAAATAGTAGGCACTTGCCGCATGGCATAAATGGTGGCTGACCGAAATGATAGTGGGCATTTTTTTGCCTGATAATACCGGGTGCTTCTTGAATTTCTCCAATATCCCCAATTCTTCCGCTTTTTGCGGGTCCCATGATAAAGCAATCAGATCGATATCTTCAAAAGCAACGCCCGCTTGTGACAGACAATTGAGGAGCGACAAAACCGGGGGCTCTCCGTAAGCATGTTTTTTTCGGCAAAAACGCTCCTCCTCAGCATAGGCCACCAAAACGCCATCATGAACCAAACATGCCGCTGAATCATGTCCTAGCCCACCGCTTAAACCAAGAATTAACACGTATACTCCCCCTCTAAGTTTTGTTGATATTGATTGAGAAGCTGATTTACAATTCGACCTGTTTTGGAATTCTTGATTTCCGCGATGTTCTCTGGTGTGCTTTCACCCAAGACTTGTCCCCCCTCCAGGCCTCCCTCCGGCCCCATGTCAATAATCCAGTCCGCCATGACTAAGACATCGGTATTATGTTCTATCACAACGACAGAATTACCCGAGTCGACCAACTGCCCAAGCATATCAATCAGCTTAATCACATCATGCGGATGCAGGCCTGTTGTTGGTTCATCAAGCAAGTACAAGGTGTGGTGTCTACTGCTTTTGGAGAGCTCTCTGGCCAACTTTACCCGTTGTGCCTCCCCGCCAGACAAAGTGGTTGCCGGCTGGCCCAGAATTAAATAATCCAGTCCAATACGGCACATCACATCCAGCTTGTTATATACGGATGGTTCATCCGCGAACAGTTCCATCCCTTCTTTTACAGAGCAAGCCAATACATCTGAAATGCTATGGTTTTTATACTTTACATCCAGAATCTCCGGCTTAAATCGTTTGGTCCGGCATACAGGACATGGGGTCTCAACCGACGGTAGGAATTGCAAATTCACTTGCACAAGCCCTGCTCCCTGACAGCGTTCGCATCGGCCGCCGGGGACGTTGCAAGAAAAGTGTTTGGCCTGGAGATTACGCATTTTCGCTTCAGGCAGCGCAGCAAAAATATTCCTTATCGCCGTGTACACATCTGTGTAAGTTGCCGCGTTTGATCTTGCAGTCTGACCGATAGGGGATTGATCGAAGCTAATGACCTTATGCACATTCTCCCAGCCCTTAACATCTGCATAGGCATCAGTCTCGGTGCTTTGGGTAAAATGAAGCTGTGCGGATCGAGCCAGGACGTCGAACATAAGAGTCGATTTCCCCGACCCTGATACCCCGGTCAGCACAACGAGCTTGCCCAACGGGATATTCACACTTACATCCTTAAGGTTATGGCGATTCGCATTTGTAATCTCAATGCATTTCCCGTTCCCTCTGCGGCGCTGTTCAGGAAGAACCACCGTATCTTTACCAGCGAAATACTGCCCGGTCCATGATCTGCTGCACTGAATCAGCTGCTGCACGGAGCCAGCCGCAACCACTTCTCCCCCTTGCTTGCCCGCACCCGGTCCGATATCAATAAGGTAATCGGCCGCCCGCATAACATCCGGGTCATGCTCGATAACTAGAACCGTATTTCCAAGATCACGCAACTGCCGGAGCACCCGGAGCAGACCTTCGGTATCTATCGGGTGAAGGCCAATTGTCGGTTCATCGAGAATATACAAAACTCCTGTTAAGCTAGCTCCGATTAATGAGACGAGCTTAAGCCTCTGCATTTCTCCCAGAGATAAAGAAACGGTGGAGCGGTCCAAGCTTAAGTAGCCGACACCCACTTCAATCAAGCGAGCCAGCTTTTTTTCCATTTCGGAAACGATGTTCATAAGCGGATCCTGACTTCCCCCTAGCTGTTGAGCGGACACTTTACGCAACCAGCCAAGCAAATGGAAGAGCGGCATTGCAGATGCTTCGGTGATACTTTTCCCGGCTAGCGTAACCGCTCGACTGTCTGCGTTCAGCTTCGTACCGTGACAATCCGAACACTCTTGCAGATGAAAGAATTTTTCAATCTTCTCTCGATAGTCCGATTCGTGTCCACGTTCCTTGTATCTGCGTTCCAGGTTGGTCAGAATCCCCTCGAATCTTCCCTCTGCAGCATAAGTTGGAGGGGTCTTCCCAGAAAAATGCCTGATAAATCGCTGGCTGTATACACCGAAATACAGCAGATCCCGTTCGACCGTGCCCAAATCTCTCAAGGGTTTATCAGGATCAAACACAAATCCGTAATAGTTACCGGCTGCAACCAAATTATCGGCCATTAACTGTGCTCCATGAGGATTGCTCCCCTTAAGTGCACACTGCTTCAAGCTGAGGCTGTCATCGAAAATTTCTTGTAAATTCGGTTTTCGTTCAACCCCCAAGCCCATACAAACCGGACATGCGCCTTCAGGTTTATTGAAAGAGAAATGGGACATGGTCAATGCTCTAAGCTCATGGCTGCACTCTGGGCACACGGCTTTGCCCTCATCGGAATAGGACATAGGAAGATCTTGAATCTCTGTTTCGATCGACTCATAGTTTTCCTGCCAGATGTCAGCACTACTTGAACCCTTGACTTGGCTTCCGCAATTAGGACAAGCTCTTTCTCCGCTTTTGGTAAACAATATACGAAGCAAGGTGTACAAATCCGTTGTAGTTCCAACGGTTGACCGGGGATTTCGGTTAGTGTGGCGCTGGTCAATACAGATGGAAGGCGACAACCCTTCAATAGAATCAACCTTAGGTTTGTGGATAAAATCACTTATCATACCGAGCGAATCCATGTATTGCCTCTGACATTCCTGCTGCAAGGTATTCATGGCAAGCGTTGATTTGCCGGAACCAGACAATCCAGTTAACACCACTAGTTTGTTTCGGGGGATAGACAGAGATATATTTTTCAGATTGTTTTCTCTCGCACCTTGAATTTTAATCCAGTCATTCAATGTGATCGGCTCCTTCATGAGACATCGTCATATGCTGCCGTATGAATGTTATCCATTCGGTCTTCGCTTCAGAAATGTTCATCAGCTCACTGAAGCATGATTCATGGTTAAAAGCTACTAACAGATTTCCTTGCATCTTTGATGCTGGTTTTCGTTTTTTGCCGCTCCATATTTCTCCTTCAAAAAAACAATAGCTATCTTCATCAGTTATACAAACCCCGCCTTGAGACTGGTGGCTTTGATTTAACCAGACATACACCAACACTGTAAGGGAAGCCGGATCGGCGGTACCGTGACGTATTACTTGGTCTGCAGTCATCAGTCGGTCGTGTTCCCGAAATATGGATTTCTTCTTCAATAAATCCACATACTCAAAAAAATGCTGTTTCGTATTATAATCGCTCAGAAACTGACGAATAAGCGGACTATTCATAGATGCCAGAACATAAGCCTGCGGTTTTGTTACTAATAGTGTCTGATAAGCATATTTGGCGTACGTATATACAGAATCCGGCAGATTGCAGCTGTATCTCAGCATCGTTTGACGCAGCAACCGATGAAGTTGCAGCGGGTCAGCGCATTCTTTTAAACTGGGCATTGGGCATTCATCCATATAGCTAATTCCCGTTGTTAGCGGACGTGAGAATTTAAACACAATGCCATCCTTGAACCAGTTATTTAATCGCTCCACCGTCCGGCCTGATAAATTCGAACTTCCGGCAGCAGACCAATACTCCCTCTCATTGAACAGCTTGCTGATTTCGGTCTGATAATAGTAAGTACCTGCATTTAATTTAACAATCCGGTCTGTGAAAAACAGGTATGCCTCTCCAGTGATGGAGACGAGCAAACAATCGTAATTAACTAAACGGAGCTGGACGATATCCGAAGCCGCCAAGCCGCATAATCGGAGCACCGCAAAATAAAATGACATAAGCGGCGTACAATTAGCGGTTAATGGAAAGTGATCTTCAGCCAAGGTCAACAGTTCATCATAACTAAACGTTGGAGCAGTAAATTTGCTTGACCAGCTGCTGTTACGATCAGGCCGCTCAATCTGGAAATTGATATTTTCACTTGCAAAATGATATAAGGACTTCAGCGTCCCTAGAGCGGTTGGCTGAAACAGCAATGCTGCCAGATCAGCTACGCGCAAAGACAGCATATTGGATAGAATGGCCGCACATTCCAATTCAGAGTGCACTTCCCGGGAACGTATATTTCGTGGAATTGCCCGAGCGTATAAATTCGCCGGCAGAGGATCGTTGCTGTTTCTAACAATCTCCAATTCCGCTTCATTGGTCCACCAGAAGAGATCAGTCATGGAATAAGTATCGTAATGAATTAGATCGGCTTCGGCCGAACCAAACGGTAGCCAGCTTTTCTCGATCGTTACAACCTTCCATTCTTTTTTGTCTTCAACATAGCGCATAGTATAAATATGCTCATCCTTTAGCTGGTCAAACTGTTCATAAGTAAAGGTCAAAGTACAAGCAGCAACAATTTCAGCAAGACTTATTCTGACATTTCGTACGTTAAATTCTATGCAAGTCGGAACTGTTTTTTGTAAATACCCATGGAACCATGCCCGCTGTGATTCAGCTTCCATTTCATCTTCGAAATACTGGGTCTCCAGCCAAAGTTCAATATCTCCTGTTGTTAAAGCACGATGAAGACAGTCGAGCAATGTAACGGAAATGGCGGATGTATCCAATGTCTTTTCCACACTCTTCACCTCACCTTGCTGACATTTCGGATTGCAGCATATTCTCCAGATACAGTTCGAATTTTTCAGGCTGGGCCTCCGTTATAAATTCCTGCGCGGCAGCTTTAGAGGCTGCAGAAATGGATTCGTAGAGTGTCCTGTCCGTCAGCAGCCGTTGCAAAGTCTCCACCCATATGGCAGTATCCTGTTCGGGAATAACCGGCATTGTATGTCCTGTTGCTTCATCCTTGTAAGTTTCCGTAATCGGCGTCACCGGAAGATTATAGTCAACCTTGCATTTCGATTGCATGAGGCCGCCTTGGTCGCTTGCAATAACAGGAATACCTCTTAGCATCGCTTCAATTACTGTCTGCCCAAAAGCTTCAGCGCAGATGGAAGGATGAAGCCACACTCGTACCTGTTCAAAAATCAAATTCATCTCGCGCTCCGGTTCAAGCAGTGTCACATTAGGCAGAGCACGTAAAGCGGATTGTTCCTCCTGCTTCAAATCGCCCCATGTAATTACCGCAGCAAAAGGATAGTCCGGAAAAGCTTGAGCCAGCTTCAGAAAAATGGATAAACCCTTTATCTCTGTAGGGTTGCATATCGCGATGTATCCTCTGTTGAAATTATGAAAGGTTGGAAAAATACCATCCCCATAAATTGAGAAACGTAGCGAAACAGCATTGGTATAACCACCCCATTCGGTGATATTATGAGCTACGAAATCACTGTCACCAATAAAGCCGGAGACCTGGGCAAGTTCCTGTCGGAGCAGCGGATTTTCGATCCAGCTATGCGGCCCAAAAGGGAGAGTGATCACATCATGACAAATCACAACCAATTTTGTTGCGCTTCCAGCCACGAGCTTTATTCCCGCAGCAACCATGGTGTGGTAAGCCATATTCACAAGAACCACGTCCGGATTGCCTTTTTTCATCAAATCCCCTGCTGTTCTGTATAACAGCATAACACTCGTGGTGAAATGGCATTCTACACCATTTACTGTCCCCTGAAGACTATGCGCGGAACGAATAATATTGTTTACCCCATGCTCCTGCAGCTGTTCCTCCACCTGTAACAGAGAATCTTCCTGGTCTACCAGATGGACTACTCTACATTGATGTCCCCTGGCAGCCAGGGACTCGAATACTGCACGGTTAGCCTTGACGGCCCCTTGATAATAGGCAAAATAAGCACCTTCAGAAAGAAACAAAAGATTCATCGTCAGCTGCTCACCCTTTCCGACTGTCCCTCAATATATGCCGTCAATTTTCCGGTATCATTTAATAGTTCCAGTGCCAGGTCATCATCTTCAATGACGATTCCAAGCTGTTGTTCAATCTTAACGATAATCTGCAAAGCAATCAGTGAATCCATATGGAACGCTTCAAGTAAATCCGCTTGCGCATCCAGTTCCTCCATTGTAACCTCCTTGCTCAAGACCTCTGAAAAAATAGCGGCCAGCTTACCCAGAATCTCCTTGTTCTGCATGCTTATATCTCCTCTCAGAAAACCTTTGGTTGCCGCTCTGCCGTATCTTGTACCAGCTGCTGCAGCATGTTTAAGCTCTTGGTCCGGGCGGAAGGATCAGGAAACGAAAGGGCTTCAACGGCAAATTGATCACAATACCCGCATACCGCACAATCCAGTGACCGGCAATCGACTTCTTTGAAAAAATCAATAAAACCTTGCAGCTTAGAATTGTCAATATAAACATCCAATAAGGTCAGGGCACGGATGCTCTGGCGGCTCTGCTGCGTTTGCCGGGAAAAAACCGCCTTTTCTCGTGTAACCGCACCGGCCGTTCTGCGATGGTTGGTGTGAACGATGTTCAAAATATCAGCCAAGTTCCCCGGATACTGCCTATCATGATAGGCTTTTGCCGCCTGCAACAGCCAGACAGTAGATTTTGACCGGTCCGTCAGCTTAAAACGGTGTATGCCTATCTTCTCATATTCCGCCAAATCCTCCGGCCTGATCCAGCGCGCCTTCATGATATTCCCTGGATCATTAAATTTCTCGTAAGTGCATTTGACGGAGCAATAATCCATAAAGCTTTGGTTATCCGTTCCACGGTTGGATGAGCCATGGCTCATTACATTGTCATGATAGACCTGCATTGGACATTCATAGAGACAGGTCTGATTGACAATGACCTGGATTTCACATTCAACGCTGTTCTGTATACGTTCAAGCAGCCTGAAATCTCTGGCTATGTTTTCTCTTACTGTGATCTCTTTGACGCCCATTGAATCAAAGTATTTTGCCCGTTCCACACTTTCGACCACCGCAAAGGAGGACAAGCTCACTTTGATCTCAGGATGTCTTCTCCTGCAAATGTCCACAAGCAGCTGATTGGCTAAGGTGATCCAGTCCACACCTATTTCAGCGGCCCAATCCATTTGATCTACAATTTGTCGGTAGCCTTCATCCTCATATTCCCTGTTGCCGAGACAGGAACTGTTCATCAAATAGTTAAACTCTTTGTTGTACATATGGGCCCGCTTAACCGCTTGTTCAATATCGCTCCGCGTACTTATCGGCATTGCCGCAGCCGATCTTCCGCTTCCACAGCCCTCCTGAGAAGAACCACCGAAGAAGCAGCTGATATATTCGTATCCGCCCAGCTCGTCAATAAGCTGGATATCGCCGTTATATGGAACAGATATCTTCATAAATTACACCTGCCAGCTATTTTTTTGTGCCAGTGCGATCAATGCAGCACAGCAATTCTCAGTTCCGCTTAAAGTCCTCAGCTTGGACCTATAATGCCCGCGAAGCTCAGCCAAATTATCGTTCAACGCTGTCTCAACAATCTTACGGATACGGCTTGGTCTGAATGCTTGAACGGGTAGCTTATAAGTGAGACCAAGATTTTGGAGCTGCGTACAATTATAGTCCCGTTCAAAATGTTGACCGGGAACGGTTATGCTCGGAAGTCCATGAAGCATTGTCGTAAGCATAGTATCTTGTCCGCCATGAAAGATTACCAGAGCTGCTTCCGGCATAATTTCAGCAGCCGGGATAAACCAATGGAATTGAATATTGTCGGTATGGTCAGGAAGCACCTTAAGCTCATAATGAAATCCGCATAAACAGGCAACACGGTAGGGTTGCTTGTCAAAGATCTCTTTGACCAGCTCAATATAAATTAAAGGGGGAATGGCACTAACGCTTAAATAAATAAAAATTAGCGGCTTGCCCTGCCAGTCCGGATGCCACTGCAGATTTGAAGATTGTCTTGCCTCCAAATCCAGAATGTAACCGGCGAAATCGCACTCCTTCAACGCAGCCAGCTCCGGCTCCAGTTCCGGTAGTGTCGGTGCCATTTTAATTGTTGCTCTTGAAAATAATAATTCAGCCAGATTGGAAACAGAATCCAGTGAATAATCCGCCAACACCTCATTAAAAGCGGCGATAGCTTTGGCAGATCCCGGATACTGTAGGTTGGCTGGGAAGGCTGGATGGCTTGGCCAGCTCGCAATCATCAAAGCGGGAATCTGGGCCACGGCAGCTGAAATGGAAGCACTCGGACGAGACTCGGCAAATATGGCGTTGGGTTTAAAAGCCTGTATCGCCTTCAGTTCAGCCTCAACCGCTTGACGAATAAAGCCCGATTCTGCCATCCCTGTCCACTCTACATAATCGGCAGCACTGCGAACATCTCCGGAATTCCCTGAAGGAAGCGGAATCGGATAGTCATAAACCTGAAAGCCGTTGGCTCGGACAAAGTCAGCAAGCTTGCCGCCAATCACAAAGCTGACCGTGCAACCTTGGCTTTGCAGAACCTTGGCAATGCCCAGCGTTTTGCTCACTGATCCTACAGAACCGGAGCTAGGGGGGCTTGGAAGAAGCATAATTCTTGGCGGACTCACAAACTATTCACCTCGCTTCTATTGGACATTTCTTCGATTAAATAAGGAATCGCATGGGCGTAAGTAGGGTATGCCAGCCGTACATCGGCATTCTTTTTTATCTTTTCGTTTCCCATACGTACGGAAAGGGCGCGTAAACCATGTATACTTAGTCTGATACGATCAGTGACAGCCTCAGGAGAAATCCATTGTATTTCAGACAGTTGAGCATATTTCCGAACCTCTTTTATCAATTCCTCCTGTGTTAGAGGAAGATCATCACTCACGTTATAAATCTCTTGAACAGCAAGATTACTCCAGGCCAACTGCATCATTGAAATAACATCATCAATATGCACTTTAGATGAATAACTGCGCCCGTTCCCCAGCATCTGAGTGCAGCGCATTAATTGCCGGATATAATTATGCTCAAGCGGGCCGTACACTTCAGCGATCCTGAGAATGATATAAGAAAATTTCGCATGGGTGCAGTATTGCTGGACCAGCCGCTCCATTTCGAGTGTAATTCTTCCAAATGGATGAACGGGATGGCACAGTGCAGATTCATCGGCCACACAAACGTTGTCGCTTCCATATACAGCCCCATTGCTTGCCACAATGAACTTGCCATACGTTCCGCTGCGCAAAAGTTGGTCCAGCAGATTCCGCGTCCCCTCTACATACAGCTGCCTCATCCGGGACACAGAACCAGAATGTTTGCCGGCAAGATGATAGACGACATCAATATCCTCCCCTATGCCATCCATCGTTTCAGGGTTCAGAACGTCGCCTACCCACAGTTCCATACCCAATTCTGCAAGTGTTTCGCCAACGCCTTTTTCCTTCGGCAATACAAGCCCTCTGACAGCATGTCCCTGTTCCAGTAAACTGCTTGTTAACCTGCTCCCGATAAAACCGCTGCAACCTGTCACAAGAAACCTCATGGCGTCAGGATGTGACTGGCTGCTTGATTCTGATTTCTCAGCTTCTTCCCATAGCGACCCTTGGGAATGTTATCCGTCCACTTGATTACTCTCGGCACCTTATATGCCGCAAGTCTCGCTGAACAGAATCTGATAATATCATCGGCTGATACCTGGGCATCCAGCGGCACGATCTCCGCAATCAGCTTGCTGCCATAGTATTTATCGGAAACACCATATACAAGTGCTTCTTTAATGCCGTTATGGAGCAGCAGGACTTGTTCAATCTCTGCCGGATTTACCAAATGTCCGCCGACATTGATGTTATCAGAAAGCCGCCCCGACAAATACAGATACCCAGCCTCATCCAACCTTCCCAGATCACCCGTACGTACCCAACCCTGTTGAAAGACCTCTGCCTGCAACTCGGGTTGCCCGTAATACCCGCACGATATATGAGCGCCGCTGACCCATATCTCTCCTTCCTCTCCATGAGCAACCTCGTGCCCCTCCGGGTCAAGCAGCCGAATAGAAACTCCCAGATGTGGCTGTCCCACCGAATCTCTGATCAGTTCTTGCTCATTTGAAGGATTATAGGCAATTGCCCCACCTTCGGATGAACAGAACAATGAACGGATAGACTTGCCCGACAGCTTATAAAAGTCCTTAAAAGTCGCTGCGTCCAGATGAGCAGAGCAGCTGATGCACAGTCTCACTTTATCCCAAGCTACACTTGACGATGACACGACTGACTCATTAAGCAAGGCATACATATAGGGAACCGCAAAAAGAATCGTTACCTCTTTGCGATTGATCTGCTCGCAAATTCTAGCAGGCATTGTTCCCTTCGACATGATTAATGTAGCACCGGCACAGAGGGCCGGTAGGACTACAGTGGTTAGCGTCGCGGGCAGCCACGGCGAAATCGGTGTGAACAGCTTGTCGTTTGCAGTAATTTCAAGCCCTCTACAGATGGCCATTACATTATTGTAGATGGCCCGATGGCTAAACTGTACGCATTTAGGCGGTCCAGTCGTTCCTGAGGTATAAAAATTCAAAGCAATATCTTCATCAGACTGCTTATCTGCCTGTAAAAAAAGCGTTGCAGTCCTAAAAATAAACATCGGTACTCTGAGTACGAGCTCAAGCTGACTGCTGCCCTCCGAATCAATTGGATCGCAAATTAAATACTGACAATGGCTTGACGAGTGCATTCTCTCCAGTTCCGGTAAGTTCTTCACAGGTTCAAATGGGATCGGAACGGCTCCCGTATGCCAGCATGCAAGCCACAGCATGATAAAAGCAGATTTGTCTGCAACGGCTAAGGCAACTCTGTGCCCGGGCCGGATCCCCGCGAGATCCAGCTTCTCACTACTGTGCTCCAGTTCCTGCCGTAGCTCTTCATAAGTGATCGTTGTTCCTTCATAATCAATGGCCGTAAGCCCTGGATTATTCGAGCAATTGAAATAAATCAAATCCAATATGGAAGAAGTGTTCACTTAGAATCCTCCTCAGCTAGAAGCACTTGCATATTTTTTCACTGCTCGTTTAAAAAACGCACTGGCTAACATTAGCAAAACCGCAGCTAGCAAGCTGCCTCCGAATAAATAGGACAGGCTTACCCTGCCCACTAATGCTTCTGCAGGAATGGAAACGATAAAGGCGACAGGAACGATCCAGGTAAGCGCCAATTGGATTGGTTTCTGATATACATTGACCGGAAATCTACCCATCTGCATGATACTGTCGAATATACTCAACATCGGACTTCCGGCATACCAAAACGCCAAAGAGCTTAATAACAGCAGTATTGAGTACAACAGCAGTAAAGCATTGCAAATGGCCCATACAAACATCAGACAAGTGGATATTCCTATCGCTTCTTGCATTTGAGAAACGCCCAGCACCATCACCGCTACTCCCACCATAACATCAAACAGATTAAGCGGAGACCAGTATCTCGTGCTCACATAAAACTGGGTCTCAATCGGTTTGAGCAGCGTTAAATCAAATCCTCCAGTCCATAGCTCCCCTTCCATCCCGGCTAATGAGCCAAGGCTTGGACCAACAAATAGATTTTTCATTGCCAAAATAAAATAGTACACGCCCGATAATGCCAGCGTATCCGCAAAAGTCCAACTGTTAAGCGAATTTGTGTTGGAAAAGAGGATCGCGATCCCCCCAATCGTCCCGGTTAAATTAATTGCGGTATACAAAATTTTGATTAGAAAGTCACCGCGGAATGACGCTTCCTTTAGAAGCGCTGTAGAGAAAAACAATCTCAGCAAACGCATATATCTCAGCATGTTCCCTACCCTCCCACGGCCATGTATGCACGAATCCCTTTTTTCCACACTAAACGGTTACATAATATGATAACGACCGCCCAAACGAATTGAACAATTATGCCAAAAACAAGCTGTGAATGATCCAACTTTCCAAGGGAAAACTCTATCGGAAAGCTGATCATATATTGAAAAGGTAAATAATCCGAGATATCCTGCATAAATCCCGGAAGCAACGACGAAGGCGCTACCTGTCCGGCCAGCAAAAATACCAGGGTGTCATTAATAGAAAGCAAGGACTTGATTTTATTGGTGAAAAATGCAAACAGGGAAAGTGTATAGGCCAGCATAAATCTGATTATTTGAGCCATGAGAAGAAGATAAACGGCCACCAGCAAGTCCAGACCGGATATAGCCAGTCTGAAGTTCAAAAAAATGGCAGCCACACCGGCAACAAATATAACAAAAGGCATACAGACGATTTTGACAGCCAAATCTGATGCAACCACATCGTAAAAAGGCGATATCGGCCTCAATAATACAATCGACATCTTGCCGCCATAGATTTGATCGCCGACCGTCCAGTGTGATGTAGGGTAGGTCAGCTGGTTCACAAGAATTAACAGAATATAATACCTCACAAAATCCTGCTGAGTGAACCCGGTTATGCTTCCATCTCCCGCAGCAACGGTCCAAACAAACATATAGATGATAGGTCCCATCATCCAACCAAGCGTCAATGTCCAGAAAAAACCTTTCTCAGCCATAAACCCGAACATAGTCCTACGTATCAGCGCAAAGCCTCCGCGAAAATTCAAAGGAGCCTCCCCTCTCGATACACTTCATCAATTACCGAATCGATTGGAGCATCATTGATTGTTACATTTCCAATGCAATAGCTATTAAAGATTTCTGAAACAATCTCAGGTACAGCTTCCTTCTGAATCTTAAACAATACGTAGCTTTCCGCAAGCTCCATGACCTGCAAGCTGTCAGTAAACTTCTCCTTTAGCTCTTCAATTGTGCCCGTTACGTCTTCATCCATAAAACTGACTTTGAGAATGCGGTAGGGAGCTATTTTACCGCTCAGCTGCTCCAGAGATCCGTCGTATAACAGCTTGCCTTGATTGATCAGCACAACCCGTTTACAAAGGGAAGAAATATCCTCCATATAGTGACTGGTAAGCAGGATGGTTGTCTCATGTTTTTGGTTATACTCCTTGATAAAACTGCGAAGCCGCAGCTGCATGCTAACATCCAGCCCCAAAGTAGGCTCATCCAAAAACAATACACGTGGCTGATGTAACAACGCTGCTGTTAATTCACACTTGGAGCGTTCTCCCAAAGAGAGATTCCGTGCCTGATTCTTAAGCAGATGCCCTATATCCAGTAGTTCTTTTAGCTCGTTGAGTCTTTGTTTAAAATCAGCATCAGAGACTCCGTATATTTCCTTCATCACAAAGAAAGAGTCCTCGACCGTAATATCCCAGGTTAACGTCGATTTGTTCCCCATTACCATACTGATGTTGCGCAGAAACTTATGTTGGCGTTCCCACGGTTTGAAGCCATAGACGGAAATGTTGCCTGATGTCGGATACAGGATACCGGAGAGCATCTTCAGCGTGGTTGTCTTTCCCGCGCCGTTAGGTCCGATGAACCCGACAATTTCTCCCGGCTCAACCCTGAGGTCGATACCTTTTACCGCCTCAACTTCGTTGTATTCCATTTTGATCAGACTTTTGAACGCATGCTTTAACCCATGTTCTCTTACAGGGACGCGATAGACCTTTCTCAGATTATCAATAATAATGCCCTCGTTCATTGCTGCCCCCTTAACTCTGCGACCACACTTAAGAATACAGCCAAAACATAATCGATCTGCTGATCAGTCAAATTGGGATAAATCGGCAAGCAGATATGACGCCGACAATAATCATCCGCTAGCGGATATTCCCCACTGAACTGTAGGGAAGCAGCGATCGGCTGCCTATGAAGCGGCGTTGCATATACCTCCCCTTGGAGCGAAACGCCTTTCTCCTTGAGTCTGTCCTTCAAATCGGAACTGTCAACGTCTAAAGGCACTATAACAATGTACTTATACCAACTGCATCTGTCCTGCGGCATCACAATCTCGAAATCAGGAAGATTTTTCGTAAAGAAGGAAGTATAACGGTTGGCGATCGCTTCCCGTTGTTCAATGATCGCGTCGAGCCGCTCAAACTGGGTAAGCGCTATCGTTGCTGTGATATCACTCATTCGATAATTATTGCCAAGCGAGGTGTGGTAAGTCTCCCAAGGCTGGGGCTTGCCATGATTGCGGAACATTCTTAGCTTCTCAGCCATTGAATGATCGTTTGTGACAATGATCCCTCCTTCCCCCGAGGTAATGATTTTCGTGGCAAAAAAGGAATAACTTCCGGCAATTCCGAAAGCTCCCGCACCTTTTCCGGCCATCCTGCTGCCATGTGCATGAGCGGCATCTTCAAATAACCAGAGCCCCTGCTCATCGCACCATTGCCTGATTTCTTCAATCTCCGGTGTAACAATTCCGCCAATATGTACGATAATAACCCCTCGGGTACGACTCGTGGCCTGCTTCTTTATTTCAGCCAGCGACACCGAAAATGTACGGGGATCAATATCAACAAGGCGAACATGCCCTCCGGCAAACAGGACACTGGAAGCCGTGGCAATAAACGTATTTGCCGGAACCAGCACTTCCTGCCCCTTTACTTCGAGCACTCTCATTACCGCTTCAATCGCACTTGTACCCGAATTAACCGCAATGGCATGAGTAACTCCTACATACCGGGCAAAACGTTCCTCCAGCTCCTGTACATACCTACCCTGACTCAACGCTCCTCTCGACAGACAATCATCAATTCGCTCCATAATGATACGCCGCTCCTGCTCAGAAAATGCAATATCGAGTGCGGGTACATCCATAACACCTTGTGTCAACTGCATGACGAACCTCCTCTACCAGTCATAGACTACAGTTTTCCCTTCAAAAAAGCCTTCCGCCGCTTGCCTGATAAATTGCTCCATATGTTCCGCATGAATATGTTGGGCAATTAGGCTGGTTACTTCAAGCTCTTGCTTCCCAATTCTGCGAGAGATTTCCTGAATACGGTCATGCGTTATGGATTCCTTAAGTATTCCAGGTCTTGTCAGATCAATAAATTGTATGTGCTGGTCTGGTGGATGGTTTTTTAAAGCCGAATGCCGTTGAACCTGCGAGAGCAGGTCCGAATCAAGTGCAACAATGGCTCTCTCCTCGCAGTCCCACACACCGCTGTTTAACCCGGCCCAAATCTCATCCTTGGCCTCCTTCTTTTCAACACTGAAGCTCAAATCTTCATCCTGCTCCAGCAACCTTAATAAAAGCTTTCCTAGCAGTCCCATTCCCCACAGTTCCACCGTTTTAATGCCTTCATCTGCCAGCTCTTCACACACATTTAGTGCCACACAAAACATAGGAACAAACGCAGCTGTCACAGGGTCTAAGTCGTTGGAAATAAAGATCTGACCATCCACCCCACTGTGCAGAGGGACACATACATCCTTTGTATAATGAGGAGAAAACACAAGAGCTTGGCCTACGCGATGCTCTGCTCCAAGCCCCGCTTTAGTCACTACTCCGACACTGGAGTAAGGATAATGCCCTGGTAAATGGCATGCCCCATGAAAAAGCTGCAAGCAGGATGGGTCCTTTACCGTTCCCGTTAAAGTAAAACGGT
Organism: Paenibacillus sp. FSL F4-0097; assembly: GCF_038593125.1. Classification (NCBI taxonomy): domain Bacteria; kingdom Bacillati; phylum Bacillota; class Bacilli; order Caryophanales; family Paenibacillaceae; genus Paenibacillus; species Paenibacillus sp. FSL F4-0097. The sequence continues at coordinate 2,700,316 of NZ_CP151965.1, read as the reverse complement.
TGGTAATGAACAATTCATTAGGACCCGGTTCTGCCTTGCGAGCAGCGGTGAAGTGTACACTAGGCTGAGGCCCCGATTCAGTGAACTTATTGTACATAGCCGAAATAACCGTCTCCTTACTGTTTATATATGGTCAGGTATCCAGGTATAACGTCCGCCCACCATAGGCGAGTGGAAATTCGGCATCCAGCCATGTGCTGTAAACTCGCCAGCCGAGTCGAAACCAACCACAAGCATCGCCTTTCCTTCATATTTGCCGTTGGTAATCCACATCTTTGTCCTTATATCCGGTGTTTGTCCTGTCAGATGCCTCATGCGGGCGACAAATACCAGATACCGCTCCAGACTCATTCCCAATTTTCCGGTTTTCTTGTATGTACGCTGTATTTCCACAGCCGTCCGATCCAGCATATCCGGTTCGGTTGTCCGCGGAACGGTGAACCAGAAATCCTCAATTTCCGGAGTTGCTGCGACCAGTTCACTCTCCAGCGCCCAATTGCGGATATTAAACAAGCAGCCTAATTGCTTGCGACTGACGCCTTGGGGAACACATAAAATGATCTCGTTTCTTCGGTCCGCTTCTTCTAATTCTTCTCTCGTAAACTGCGGCATCCGAAGTGAAAATTTTCGCTGGATGATATATTCGATTCCTAATGTTCTGTACCAATTCTCCATCTCGCTCCGGATGTATTCCGGAGAATATGTGTCGTGGACATCGCTTTGAAACCTGAACATATCCTCCTTCTGAAGCAAGTGCTCATCGAGCATGACGCCAATCGTATGCAGCGTTTGTTGTCTTAATAGCTCCTTCTCAATCATCGCCCAACCTCCTGTACTGTGTTCAATGCCGACAATATTTCAGGTATGACTGTAAAAAGATCGCCTACGATCCCATATGTGGAGTAATCAAAGATAGGTGCATTGCGATCCGTATTTATTGCAATTATCGTCTCCGAATGATGCATCCCAACCTTATGCTGCACTGCCCCAGACACTCCGCAGGCGATGTACAGTTTGGGCTTGACCATTTTACCTGTCAGTCCGACTTGATGCATACTATCCATCCATCCACATTCTACAAGCGGTCTGGTAACCGCTACTTTCCCCCCAAGCGCATCGGCGAGCGCATAGATTAAACGAAGATTGTCTGCGTTTTGAATGCCTCTCCCGGCAGCAACAATAATTTCTGTAGTCTCGATGTTCTCCTTGCCCGCGGCTTCTTCAATTACTCCCATAAACTGCAGGACTGAGGAAGAGCAAGAATACAGGGAGCTTAAATCAACAATCTTGCCCTGCGCGACGTGTGCGGTCTCAGCAGCGGAATAAAAATTGGTTTTTACAGTTGCCATTTGCGGCCGTCTTGCCGGTATTTTTATCTCAGCGAATTGCTCGCCCATTTGCGTCGGTCTGGTAATAATAAAATCCCCGTGATTCGGTCCCATCTTCAAATCGATGCAATCGGCGCATAGCCCCGTCCGCAGGCGAACTGCGACTCTGGGGAAAATAGACCTCCCCCATGCGGTAGCCATACCTAGTACGACAGACGGTCTTTGATCCCGGAGCACCGCAGAAATCAAATTATAATGAATATCTTCGGCGTAACGCTGTATTCCCGGTTTGTTCACCATCCACACCTCATCTACTCCCCACTGAAGCAGACGCTGGGCTAGGTCTTCTATACGCTCTCCGACCACCAAAGCGTAAATGCGCTGGGCTCTCATAGCCTGCAGCTGTTTTGCTGCGGTAACCAGTTCCGGAAAATATGAAGAGAGAGCGCCTTCAGCATGTTCCACAACAAGGCAAATACCCTCATGCTCAGGGTACGGTTGTCTGGTCTCCTGTGCCCTGTCTTTCATTATAATGGCTTGGTTAGGACAGCAAGACGTGCAGACTGAGCAATAAGTACATGCCGCAACGTCGATACGCAAGCCCTCATCCTCATCCTTGATTGCAGCGGCGGGACAGCGTTTTAAACACAGGAGGCAATATGTGCATTGTTCCTGATCAATCCTAATCATCCATTTCTAACCTCGCTGATTTTGCTGATTATCGGCTCCAATACCCGTAGATATTCATCGCTTTCTAGCAAAATCCCCTTTCTTTCGGAGTGCTGTTCGTACACTGAAACTACTTCAGTAGCCGAGCCTGCCAAACCAACCGTCTGTGGGTCAAGGCCAAGGTCATGACAGGACCATACCAGAATATCCTTGGTTCTGGCATGCAATTTGGCAGCAATTGTTAGCGGTTTCAACTCAGAGACGGCTGTCATTCCACCAATACTCAATACTGCCGGAAGCCGGCAAGACTGTCTGGTTGTTACCCCTTCGTCATGCTGGCGGTGGAACAATACCTCATCGGTCGAAATATCCTCAAACCGTGTTACATTTATCGCGTGGGGGATATCTAGATACTCGCCGATTCCCGGACCTACCTGACCGGTATCACTGTCGGTTGAATGGCTGCCGGTCAGAACCAGATCACATCCACCAAGCTTCTCAACAGCACGAGCCAGTACCAGCGATGTCGCCAATGTATCCGAACCGGCAAAAGAAGCGTCGCTGAGCAGGACTGCCTCATCGATTCCATAACCCATAAACTCCTGCAGAGCCGTTTTACAACCGGGAGGGGCCATGGAAATAAGAGTTACATTAGCATTACAGCTATTCTTCAGCTCCAATGCCACATGGATGGCTTGCCGGTCCGGATAGTTTAGCTCAAAGGTTGCCTTCGGTGGCGGTGAGGCCGAGATCTTACGGCCATCAGCAATGCCACGCACATCGCCTTTGTTCACGTGTGCAATAAACTTTAAACAAACCACTATTCGCAATATATCGCTCCTCCCATCACATTCTGCTGCTTTTTTATCAGAGAAACGTATGTCAAAATGTTTCCAAAAGTACTATTCTTCGCCAGATTAACATTTCCCTTTATTATCATAATATGATTATCATCACATAATTGGAATGAACAATTATTATAGTATAATAATGTCATTTATTTCATTTTCATTTACATATAAGGGGAATATGGAGGTGTAAATTGAGTAAAATTACTTTACCCGTTTCCGATCCACTAATAAATACTTCCAACGCCTATGGGACTTTGTTTTCTATTATTTCCTCGGATAACCGCATATGGCCCTGGGTTTATTCCAACTTCATTCAGCTGAGATATGTAACGGATTGGGAAACTTACTTTTTTGACAATCATGAGCTTCTTGTTGATTATTGCCCATTTCTCAATAAGTTCATATTGCCTAGAACCATCATTTCCAAGTGGTCTTCCTTTACGGATTTTGTAGTAGACTCTATCAACGGCGATTGCTATGTATGGTGCCATCTCGACCGGTACTTTATATCTGCATATCAGGAGTTCGGCAAAGAACACCGTTTTCACGAGACATTAATTTACGGCTACGATCTTGATCGCCAAACAGTCTGCATTCGGGACAATATTACGGGCGGTAAATTTATGACCGCTCAATGCACCTTTTCCGAACTGGAATCCGCCTTTGACTATCTGTCCGGGGAAGAAAATTTTATTACGCGTGTAACTTTGCTTAGCAAAATCGATGCAGAATTTGATTTAAACGTCGAACAGATTGTCGACAGCTTGCAGCGATATCTATCCTCCAAGCGCTCATTCGATTTTATTAACCATACCACTACCAGCATCTATGGACAAAGTGTGTACCAACACCTCATTTATCAAATGGAGCATCCTAAAGAAGATGACCCTGAGCTTGACATTAGAGCCTATCATTTGCTGTGGGAGCATAAGAAGCTTATGGTTTTAAGACTTAAATATCTCCAACAAATAAAACTCCTGCTGCAAAGCGACCGATGGATTGAGCGTTGTACTGAGCTTGAAGAACGCTCTCTTCTGAATAGAAATATGGTGCTTCGGTATAATCTGTCCATGGACCCCAAGGTGCTAGACGCACTCAAACATTCTCTGTTGACCATACAAACAGACGAAACCAAATTATTGGGCGAAATAATAAGCGCGCTCGGCTCCAAGGGATGAATTGGAGAATTAGTAGCAGTTGGAGGGACAATTATGCAGACGTTGCAGACGTTAGAAATGGAATATTACTATAATTCTGCAGGGGAGCCTATTGCAGAGGTACAGTCACTGGGAAACTGCTATACCCGTAATATTTTTTTCATGCTAAAGAGGTATGTCAATGACTCTAGCGTATTGTACAAGATGTTTTTAGATGATTTTAATCTGAAATTAGTTACCCATACTGACAGTGACCAGTTTGAATTAAGCTTGAACGAGATCAAAGATCCCGAGGATTATATAACAGTCGCTAATAAACATACTTTTAGCAACAATGCAGAGGCAGCCATCCAGACGATAGAGACACTGTTAGCAAATAACGAAGTCGTATTTGTCAATACGTTAATGAAACGAGTCCCCTTTTATAGAACATTTGAATTAAACCCGGCTCTAGAAACAGATCATATTGTGGATGGGCATATATTTTTGATCCTAGGGCAGACGGCAACTGATTTTTATTTCTTGGACAATTATATAAATTACAACAAAGAGTATTTCAAGCCTTATCCGCATAACAAAAATATCGGTCAAGATGCCAAAACTTCGTTTATGGATGCCTACAATCGTCAGTTTTCCTGTTTCACAGTACATCCTAATCAAGATGAGCTTGCTGAATTGCCAGCCCGAGCCTCGCTCATTTTAAGAACCGCACTATCGAATTATTATAAGCCGCCCTCTTGTACCGAAGGACGCCTGGAATATATCGGACGATCAGCCATCCAGGAACTGAACAATCTGTTTGCAAGTGGACGTTTCATCCTCAATACAAAGATTTCAAACCGCCCCCATGACCTTTACTCTTTAACCCGGACGACGCTCACCCGTCATTCAGATAGGAAAAAAGTATTGCTGTTGCTGCTGAATTCCTTAGCAAATCCTAATGCTCTCAGCGATGTCATTCATTGTGCTCGGCAAAGCATCGAACAATGGGAACTTTTAAGGAATGTTATGACCAGGCAGTATATCATGAATGAATTTACACTTACTGACCAGATGGAAGAATACATGGCCTATGTCCTTCATGCGGAAGACCTGTTTTATCATTCCATTGAAAAAAACATCGATAACTTATGCCAAATATAGGATATAAGCGTAACGCCTCATCCTAGAAAAAAAGAGACTTGTCAAATAGACAGGTCTCTTTAAAGTATTTACCGCATTGCCACTTATCACGGCTAATAACAACTTCGCTAACGACATGGAAGGAACGGAGGGTCCGGGTAAGGGCTTTTGCTCATATCCCCCTCCATCCTCCACCCCTTTAAGTCGCTATTCGAGCTTACACACTAGTCAGAATAACAGGCTCACCTTTAGTCACGATAATCGTATGTTCAAACTGCGCTACCCGACCGTTATCTACAACACTTAGCGTCCAGCCATCCGATTGCTGCTCCACATAGTCCGCACCAGTCGAGAGGAAGGGCTCTATTGTAATTACTTGTCCTTCCTTCAGCACCGTGGTCACTCTTGGATTATAGAAGGGTAGAATTTCAAAAGGCTTCTCATGCAGTGATTTGCCAATTCCATGGCTGCACAGATTACGCACCACTCTATAACCGCGTTTGCGAGCTTCAAGTTCCATCATTCTGCCGATCTCGTTAACCTTCATTCCTGCCCGCAGATGATTGATCACACTCATCATAGTTTCCTCTGTACTCCGGCATAAACGCAGAATATCATCGTTATAGGGCGGCAGTTGAAAAGAAACGCCAGCATCCCCATAATACCCATTCAGCTCAGCAGAGACATCAATGTTGATCAAATCGCCAGCATTAATCACTCTCGGACCCGGAATACCATGAGCAACCTCTTCGTTCACACTGATGCAGGTACTGCCCGGGAAATTATAAGTTATCTTCGGGGCTGAGGATGCTCCGAAGCTTTCCAGAATCTCAGCTCCAATAAGATCCAACTCCGCAGTCGTCATCCCAGGGGTTACTTTCTTTTTCATCTCGGCGATGGTGTGGCCCACCACTTTCCCAATAGCTTTTAACCCTTCTAAATCTTGTACCGTATCACTTGTCATCCAACACACATTCCTCTCACTTCATGAATTAATCATTTGTTTAGCCTCTGAAATGCACTCCCTACCCACTGAAAAGTATCTTCCACTTGTTTGCCTGCTGCGTTATCGTAGTAACTTCTCTTGAAGCTATGCTCATCAACTTTATCCAGTTTTATGGAATACCGCTCAGGACTGCTGATAAACAGCTGATTTTCAGGTTTAATAGGCAGTTCTTCTATCACGTTATTTCTTCTGAGTGTAAAAAGCTTGTAGAAATAACCGTTACTCGTTCCATATTGTCCGATCGTAAAATCGGGATCACCATCTCCATTATAATCCTCAAACTGAAGCTGGAAAAAATCATTAAAGGTCTGGGCAAATTGATCATTTAACGAATAGCTACTCAGCGTTTTTCCATGCTCATCAGTCACTACTAGCCTAAATCGGCCACTCCAGTTTCTTCCCGTTAACGGACTGGGTGTAGTCCAATCTTCGCTATATGTCCCCTCTAGCAGTTGCAGATTTAAAAATCCCGCTCTGCCTGTGACCGGAGACAGTTCATTATGTGATAGGGTTACTGGACCTGTTACCTCGACAGAAGTCTCCACAGGGTCTGCCTGTTCAATGTTCTCCGTATCGATTGTTCCATAAATGAGCTTTCTTAACTGGTCAGAGTTTTTTACAGGAATCGTGTAGCCCTGACTGCTGTTCTCCGCTGTAGTAAACATCCCTTCATGTCCAAGTTGATCTCCAAGCGCTATGTAATAGTCTTCCGAATAGCCGTCCCCATAAACAAGCTTCATTTCAAATTCCGGACCCCAATCCAGATCATCAGAAAATTTCTTACTCTTGTTCATAGCCTCCGCTAGCGTCTTGATCAAAACAGAATCCTTTAGCGTTAAGCTCTCTGAGTGCATAGGACGATCCGCTTGTTTCTGATCACTAGTTGCGACGGGTGTCAACGACACGCCTTCGATCCATCTGGCATTGATGAAGCCCAAATCACTTTTACATCCGCTTAACACTACGACCAATAACAAAGGTGCTATCCATATTAACCGCCTAATGCGAATCGCCTCCAATACATAAGCATATTCCAATTATAACAGTGTCTATAAATATATAAAAACGACTTTACGAACACGCGATTAAAAAAGACTACAACCTGCTTATTAAAGCGTGGTTCTAGTCTTAAAATGACAATTGATTAGATTGCTCCCATCGTTTTGAGCCAAGCATCCGCAATAAGTGCATGACCTGCAGGAGTAGGATGTACTCCATCATATGCCCAGTAAGCCGGTTCTGCTTTTACGGAGGCCGCTGCAAAAAGTCCATCTAGCGGAACCAGCGGCGCCCCATATTCACGTGCCAGCTCGCGGACAATATGAATTTTAGGATCAAGATCCTGACGCCAAGTTCTACGATCTTCCGGTACAGGCAAAACAAAAGGCTCTATAAGAACTAATTTAGCATCCAAAGATTTCTGAGTGCGTTTAATCAGATCCCGATATGAAGCTTCAAACTGCTCGGGAGTGGTTTCTTCACCAGAATCAAAACGGCGCCAAGTGTCGTTAATTCCAATATAAATGGACACCCAAGTCGGCTTCAACTCCAGGCAATCCTTATCCCAACGCCCCTGTAAATCAACAATACGGTTGCCACCAATGCCACGGTTAATAAAAGTAAGATTCTTCTCTGGGTATAAATACCCCAGACGAGCGGCGACCATCATTGCATAACCCACTCCAAGCGATGAAGCGTCTTCATGATTACGTCCCCAGTCTGTTATGCTGTCACCTTGAAACAGAATGACATCGTTTTGTTGGAATAACATAAATGAAATCCTCCTCTAACTACCTCTGTTAATATAACCCAATCTATTATATCAAATACAATGAATACAGCCTACTACGAAACATCAATAATGCAAACATTTCACTAAAAAAACAATAACAAAAACCCCGCTCAGATTCGAGCAGGGTTTAGGGTTAAACTATATTAGTAAGCTAGGCTGAACAATCCTTTAATGTGGGACAAGTAACGAATATTACTTGCTTCCTTCATCAGAGTTGCAGGCAAGCCTTTTAACGGAGTAGAACTTGCACCAACGATGGCTACACCGTCTTTACGGCCTAAGCTAGCAAGCGTACCAGAGTTGATTGGGCTAAAGCTTTCAAACGATTTATTTTTCAAGAAGGCATACAGATTGTATCCGATCAATTCACCCATTTGCCAAGCGATTTGAGCAGTTGGAGGGTATGGACGTCCATCTTCTGCAAAGACCACAGCGCTGTCACCAGCAACGAATACATCTTTGTGGGAAGTGGATTGCAAGAACTCATTCACCGTTGCACGACCGCGGTTAACTTCAAGACCGGATTCGCCGATGAGTGGATTTCCTTGTACGCCACCAGTCCATACAAACGTGTTAGCAATAATTTTTTGACCGTCTTTCAAGTCAATCGCATTGCCTTCTACATTCGTAACAGGAAGACCTGTCAAGAATTGAACACCACGTTTTTCCAAGCTTGCTACAGCACGTTCGATCAATGCATCTGGCAATACTGGAAGGATTTTAGGACCTGCTTCAACGAGCATAAGCTTAATTTCTTTAGGATCAACGCCATACTTTTTAGTAAGTGTAGGCAATACATCCGCGATTTCACCAACAAGCTCAACACCTGTTAAGCCGCCGCCACCGATCAGGATGTTTGCATCTGCTTCATTTTTCGATTTCGCATATTCACGAATACGATCCTCAATATGTTGATGAATTTTGTTAGCATCTGCAGCTGATTTCAATACCATACTGTATTGTTCAAGCCCTGGAATGCCAAAATAAGCTGTAGTGCTGCCAAGACCTACAACAAGCGCGTCATAAGTTAGTGTCACACCATCAGAAAGAACAATTTGTTTGTTCTCCACAGAAAATGAATTAACCTTCGCGATTTTCAGGTCAATATCTTTACCTGCGAAAAGCTTAGTTAGAGGCATAGCAACAGCCCCCTCTGCAACACTACCTGCTGCAAGACGATGCAATTCTGTGATGATTTGGTGGGTAGGATACTGATTAACTACAGTAATTTTAGCTTCATCTTTTTTGAGATACTTGCGTACGGTTAAGGCGCTTAGTAGACCACCATAACCTGCTCCTAGAATGACAATATGTTTAGACATGATGTTTCCTCCGTCCCTTACGAATAAGATATGAAAATGATTATTCCTGCTTACTGCGTTCTCCAGCAACTTGAAGGTATGCATTTACGAAACGGAAAAGCTTTTGTGCTTGTGGATCTTTCAACAACTTCATAAGACCAAAAAGACCAATAACTTCGTTACTTTCATTCGCACGATCTTTTGCTTCGATCACTGTAGCTGCCATATTCTTCGCGGAATGCACTACAGGTTCAGCAAGTTCTTTAATTGCACTTACCGTATCACTTTTCAAGACATCATCCGCTGCGACAGTTTGCACAAAGTCATAGGACTTTGTAAGCACGCCAACAAGCTCAGTTAATTTTGGCAGCTGTTCCACCAAGACTGTTAATGATTCCTGAACTTCTGGTTTCAAGAGCTGCTCTAGAACATCCATTTGTTCCTTGCTAACAGCTACTTTTGGTGATTCTTGTTCAGGTTGTGTTTGAGTGATTGATTCTGACATATCCAAATCTCCTCTGCAATAAGCTTTGCTGCTTAATAGTAATGAAAAACATAAGAACTTTTAACGCCATATTTCTATTATAGCACTTATCAAGTTATAAATGTCACAAAGTTTTTGAATTTCCATAAAATTTTGTGATTTTTATTACATTATAATAAATTATTTAAATTACCAGTGTTAATTAAAACCGTTTGAGTGAATTAATGTACAAATTCATTCAAATTCTTCTCAGTTTTCAACAAAACATCCACAATGTCCATATTCTTCTCTGTTAGAAGTAACCTGAAATAAAGAGAACGCAGGAAGTTCTTTGTATTTATTCGAGTAACGTACTGGCTGTGGCTTCTAGGCCAACTGCCACATTGCGCCAAGTTGAGAATCCAATCGGTTATAGACTGCTGTGGAAGTAATTGATGATCGATGATTGTAACTATAATAGTAGCAATCCGTTCATCTTCTTCCTCCCTGAATATGTATTGATCGTTATAAAGCATCTTTTGAACAACTGTCAGAACCTCTTCCCGCACCTCGGCATCACTCTCCGAGCATAAAACCAGCTCATCCAAGGCGTCTGCGCCATGGGCTGCTGCGTGTGCCCAGCCTTCTTTTTCCATATAACCTCTTAAATCCCGTTCTTCCTTATAATAACGAATTAAACCCTGCTTCACCTTTGTAAATTCAGAGCTATCCAATATAGCCTTTTCCCTATGCCGCTGGAGAATAAGAGCAACAACCAATACAGAAAATGTTCTTGTATACACCGTCTGATCTTCTTTGTTCCCAATGTGATAAAACAGATGCTGCTCGTCAAGGAGTATCCACAACAGTTCACGAAGCTCCGCATCATTAAACCAATGTTTCTCATTAATCCATTTGTAGAATGTGTAATAAATCAATTCATCACGCAGCACAGGCTCGGGATCTCCTAAATGCTCAAGCATCAACTTCACATAATCCTTTATGTCCTGTCCACTTCTAAGCTCGTAGTCATTCTCTTCGATTCTTTGTAAATCTATCATCAATCGTTCTCTACTATTAATCAATTTATCCACCCTTTCATTCACCGTGTTTTTACATATCCCAATATCCTAATTTATGTCCTATTTTTTGACAACAGGGTATTCAAGATTAACTTCAATAAATTTTATCATTGACGAATTTTATAGGCTGTGTTATTTTGAGTTAGTAACATTTAGTTAGTACATTTACAAATATCAGGTGTTTATATTTTACAACCGAATACATACACAACGGAGGAATACTTATGAGCGCTTTTACAGACTTGATTCAGTCCCGCAGATCCGCTATGAATTTTGTGGAAGGGGTCACCATCCCTCAGAATGAATTAGAGGAAATGTTCTCTTACGCCAGATTGGCACCATCGGCCTATAATCTACAGCATACAAATTACAAAGTGATATCTAACGAGAGCTTAAAAGAAGAAATTCGCGAAGCGGCTTACGGCCAATATAAAATCCATACTGCTTCAGCAGTTATTGTAGTGCTAGGAGATAAGCATGCTTATCAGCAGGCTCCAGAAATCTATGGCGGGCTTAAAGCTTTAGGAGCGATGTCACAAGAGGAATATGATGAGCAAATAGAGATGATTAACAATGCTTACATTGATAAGGATGCTTTTCAAAGAGATGAAGCAATACGTAATGCCTCTCTCTCGGCCATGCACTTTATGCTGATCGCCAAAGATAAAGGCTGGGATACCTGCCCGATGATCGGCTTCGATGCTGATGTTATCCAATCCACCTTGAATCTGCCGGATCATATGGTACCTGTTATGCTGATCACGATCGGCAAAGACAAAAAACATAAAATCAGACCCCGCGGCTACCGTAAGCCAGTCAACGAATTCGTTGAGTTCATCTGATTATAGATACAGCAAAACGTTCCATCCGAGGCAAGTAACGGGTGGAACGTTTTTTTAATTGGAACTCATCATGAAGATAATGAACCGTGTGCCCGATATAGAAGAGGTGCTCTACTTCGCATATTGTAAAATCGCAATCGCTGCTCGTTCCCGTCGTTCGGAGTCATCACAAATCAAAGCTTCTTTCAAAATATTAAGCGCCTTAGAGAGCGTCTCCTCATCCAATTCCAGCGGACTATTCACTTCTTGTTCATTAGCAGAAACACCTGTAATCCACAGATCCAAGCGAGCACTTGGTTTTGGACCCTTAAATTGTACAACCGGTGCACTTTGGTTAAATAACTCCCGCACGCCTGCGTTTAGTTCAGAAATCGGCAGACTTTTCAACCACGTTACACCACGCCGATGGCATGTACCCTCGTCAACATTATCATTTAACTCGTTGTAAAAATAATCTCCGAGGTCTCCGAGATGTACCCAATCTCCATCGGCCACCAGCACATAATCTCCATCTTGCATCGTATGTACAAATAGCTGAAGGGCTTGCAGATGTTGCATAAGCTCCGGCTCACTATATTGGTAAGTACCGATTAATCGATCACGAAGTTCCTCTATGCTTAGATTCTCCAGATCCCCTATTCCGGGGTAGCCGATACTCACATAATTATCCTCCAAAAATGTGCTGATCCGCTCAATCCCCAGTGGCTTAGATCCCATCCGAAACAGATTCATATGTCATTCCTCCAAATACTTAATAAAATGCTTATAGTAGCCCTTGGATTTGGGAGTAACAAACCGTCCATCATTCGCAGAATCCTTCATTAGTTTATGAAGATTCGGACCTCCAGTATAGGGATCTACTACGCTAGCCTTCAGTCGTGTCGCTTGGATTGCCTTCTGAGGACAAGAATAAACACAACGCATACATAATAAACAATTTTGACTGAAAACAATTCCTTCTCCGCCGCTACTAATATTGGATGTTGGACAGTTGCTGACACATTTTAAACATAGTGTGCAAGCGTCCGTTGTACTCAATCCTTTGGCGAAGTATTTTCCCCCTTGGTGTTCCTCACAATAATATACTGTTCTCAGAACCCGCTCCAACACAGGGTGAATCGGCAGATTTCGTGGTGTTCGGTTTACGATTTCCTCTGCAAACAATTCCACCTTACGCTGTGCGGCTTGGTACAACTGCTTATTCAACCTGTCATCATATTTGATATAAAAATTACATGGCATCGCCAAAATGGAATTGTGAAAAGGGATATATCCCTTCCCACGCAAAGAACGAAGAACCGTATTCGAAGCACCGTTATTGATATAGTGTGGAGAGGATGCCGTTTTGAATACAAATGCCGGGGTTCCATTACATTCAGGCAGCTGATCTGCAAAATGTTCAACAAAACCGGAAGCGCCAAAGCCTAGAACCGGATGACCAATACCTATAAGATCATAAGCTTCATATTCTACAGAACGAGTGCCTTTAATAATATCTTCCACTCTAAACAAATCTACGTCTTGCCCTTTACTTCTTAGCCTTTCAGCAAATTGCTTAGCAATAATCTCCGTATTGCCAGTACCTGAGAAATAAAATATGGCCGTCTTTGCATTATGCATTCCATCCCCTCCCAGATCAAATATACCTCATTCCCGTCTGGGAAAGCTGTGATGCTGAAGTGGGTTTGGGCTATTTCGGACTCAGTTGCTCTTATTTCCATAATTTCGCTCGTTTTGCCACACTATCGGACTCAGTTGCAGCTATTCGCTCAAATGTACTCCTTTTCTGAGTAAATCAAGGGCAATAGGTGCTATACAGTCCGAAACCTTCGCAAAATGAACCCATATGCTGAAATAGCTGCAGTACGGTCCGCTACGATCTAGATCGAGCAAAAGGTAACTGGTTTCGAGACGTAGGCGGATAGATTGTGCTATAGGTAACTAATTTCGTGCACGGAGTAGATAGGTTGAGCTATAGGTAGCTAATTCCGCACGGTGTAGATAGGTTGAGCAATAGGCAGCTAATTCCGCGCACGGAGTAGATAAGTTGAGTCATAGACAGTTAGTTTAAGCACTGGTTAGCACGTTTAGGAGCAGATTTGGCAGGTGGCGTTCTTTTCAGCAATTGCTCGGACTCAGTTGCAGCTATTCGCTCAAATGTACTCAAATACTGCAATTAACATATCCTCAATCATGCGTCCTCACAGGAGTAATTAAAAAAAGTGTGGACGAAGATGCGTCTACAGGCAGGATCACCAGCGGCCTTTCTTTTCCCGCGAACCTGATTCTAAGCGTCTCACTATCTATCGCCCGAAGGATGTCCCTGAAATATTTTCCATTAAAGGCTACTCGAAAATGATCACCCTCTAGATGCTCCAAAGGAATCTCTTCTTTTACATCCCCAATTTCTGCAGTCTTGGACACTAAACTTAGCGTGTTAGAAGGAAGTACGCTGAGCATAACACTCTCACCAGCCAATATAGAAATACGTTCAACCACATGTAACAAACGGTCTGTCTTAACAATCACTTCGGAGAGATACGCTTTTGGGATTAAATTATTGACAGAGGGATAAGTTCCTTCTAGAAGGGCAGACTGAACCCTCAATCCATTAGAAATAAATCTGATCTGCTTGGGGCCTATTTCTAAATCGGTGCTGCTGTCTGCATCATCGCTTAATATTTTTAAAAGATCCTCCAGGCTGCTGCCCGGGATTACAACATCTAAAGGAATTGCACCGTAATCTTCTACGCTTTCAACAATATGCTGGGCGAAGCGGATGCCATCAGTGGCGACTACACGAATATTTCGCTTATCTATTTGAAGCAAAACTCCTGTGAGCACAGGTCTGGTTTCCGATGAAGAGACCGCAAAAACCACTCTTTTAAATATTTGCTTCAGGAGAGTGTTCTTCATGCTTATCTTTTGAATGTTTGGATGATCTATGTATTGGATTCTTGGAAACTCTGCCTCATCCATTCCACATAAACGAAATTGAGTGTTCCCTGATTGAATGTTTAGAATCAATGCCTCTTCGATTTCCAGCCTAATTAGTCCAGGATCAAGCTTACGAATGATCTCATAAAAATAACGCGCGGGAACTACGATCTCACCTGTGTTGTGCACAACCATCGAATCCATCTTCACAGGGAGCTTATATTCAATGGTCATTCTTATATTGCTGGCTGTTAATATCAGACCCTGAGTTTGCGCCTGAATAAGTATTCCTGACAGAACACGTGAGGAACTATTCGCGGATATGGCTTTTAATGCTGCCTGTAATGCGGTACTAAGAGAATCTTTTGATACATGGATTAGCAAAGACTTCACCTAACTCTCCTTAGATTCCTTTACAAAATGCGCCTCAATAATGTTCCGAAATACTTGAGAGCGAGATGCGTTCTGATCCGCACAAGCCTGCTCTATCTCCTGCCAAACGTCCTCAGATAACGTCAAAGATACCTTTTTAGTTACACCAGTGCTTTTTCTACCCGCACCCTCCCGAAGACCTCCCCTTGTAAAAAGAAACCCCAACTGCCCGTCTTTAGTAGCTACACCTACTTTAACTTTATCCTCGTTGTTACTTGCGCTATCGCTAGTGACTTTATCTTTAATTTCGTTAAAATTGCTCCTCTTGTGTACGCCTTCGAATTTATGATCACCCAATCCCTCGCACCTCCGTATTTGAATTTAGTAACTTAAATCAATGCATTCACTAATTTCATAATACCATAATCGCCATTAATCCACCACAAGTCTAACCACAAAAAAAAACACCCCAAAGATCGGAGTGTGTGTGGTGGGCTAGGCATGAGTTTGGTATGCGTTGGGTATGAGTTTGGTATTGCCACATTGACCCATGTCTTTTTTATTTTGCTTAAAATCGTTTGTGAATGTATGAGTTAATTGCACTTTATACAACTATAAACAATACATAGTGCTGCCCGAGCGAAATAAGTGTATTCTCTGCAACTAAATTCATCGATATTAACAAATTAGTGTGAAAAGACTTCTTTTAACTGCACCAAATGCAACTAAAAGTGACTAAGCTTCTTATCTCCTGCAAATAAGTGTATAAACTGCAACTATCCCGTTTACCCACTCCCGGACACACGCACTCACCCTCATCACGCCACTAGCCCAACCTTCATTCCCTCTCACACACCCTCATCACGCCACTAACCCAACCTCTATCCCCTCACGCACACCCTCATCATGCCACTAACCCAATCTTCCTCCCCTCTCACTCACCCTCATCATGCCACTAGCCCAACCTTCCTCCCCTCCACTCACCCTCATCACGCCACTAGCCCAACCTTCCTCCCCTCTCACTCACCATCTCCTAAGACTCCCTTCCCTACTCAACCCATCACCTTTACCGCAGAACTCCCTACTCATGTAAAAATAGCTCGCCTCATAACTCAACACGCGGCACATATTAACATCTACTCTTCCGCCTGCCTTACCGAAACTACACTATCTCAGGATGTTCTGATAATTTGGTGGGAAGTCTGACTTTTTGGGGTCTTTTAGATGCTTGAACGATTCAAGCTTCACCTTAGGACCAGGAGAGATCCTAAAAGTCATGGTATCTTCTCCAACTGAAATATGTGGACCTACTGTAGGATATACGTTAAGTGTAATCAAGAAATCAAACCCACGGAAACCATTGAGCCGCTTCACCTCAGTCACATCCACAAAGTAAGGATAAACCATTGGCGATTCTCGCAGAAGCGGTGAATAAATATCTGCAATTTTTTTCTCAATATGGGGTAAAAGTAATAACATCAGAATGTCTTGAAACTTAAGTTCGCGAGAATCTTGATCTGGCAGTTGAAGTCCCGAATCAGACCTGGAGGGCGTTATAGATTGAGGTTGAATTAACCTATTAGCGGAGCAAGGTTGTGGCGTCAGAACAAGCATCACTGCGACAAGAAGGGGAGCAATCCAGCTTTTTTTCATCACAATAGCCTCCTTAGGGAACTTTATATAAATTCCCCAAAGAGACCCTATTTTTATACGTTAAATCTCAATCCTGTCAAAAAGAAAGGGTTCTCCCTTAAGATAATTTTTCAGGATCGCTAGCGCATAGGGCTGTTCTGCTTTTAGACCCTCAGTTTCCCTAGGATCGGATACGTGATGGCAATAATTTTCGATCATAACCATGACCGTAAAATTCTCTAAAGTCTGAACCCACTCCCCATCGAGCTTGGCGATACTTTCGTACCCCTTAATGACCCCTTCTCTTTGCAATGGATACAGTCCAAGAAGAGTATGTGCCACGTCATAAAGATAATAACCCCAACCACATCTTCCAAAATCAATCGGCCGAGGTTCGCCCTCTTTAAATATGATGTTGCCTTGATGTAAATCTCCATGGATAACGCCATAAGACCTTCTGTTCTTATTTTTATGCTGCTTGCTTAACCAGTTGTATAATTTTTCAGCTGCCGACTGATACAGCACAAACTCATCATCCGTAAGAAAACAATGATAATGCAGCTTTAAACGAAGCATTGCTTTTCGAAAGCTATGCTCATCCCAAACAGGACGATTAAAGCCAGAGGGTAACTCCAGCTCCTGTGCCGCCTTATGCAGCTTGGCTAATAGAACGCCTTCTTTGTAAATTTGTTCTTCGGTAAGTCTTTCATTCGCATGTTCCCCTTCAACCCAACGCATCAAAGAGGCATACACACCTTCTCCATTTCCCTGTTCCACTCTGAACGTTACAGCACCTGTGCGATCGTGAATACCTTTTGGCAGGGGGACATCAATTTTGCTC
Organism: Paenibacillus sp. FSL F4-0097; assembly: GCF_038593125.1. Taxonomy (NCBI): domain Bacteria; kingdom Bacillati; phylum Bacillota; class Bacilli; order Caryophanales; family Paenibacillaceae; genus Paenibacillus; species Paenibacillus sp. FSL F4-0097. The sequence continues at coordinate 2,682,921 of NZ_CP151965.1, read as the reverse complement.
TTCAAAAGCTCCAGCCACGCGATTTCGGAGTTGATTTCCTCTTTAGATCTCCCCGAATGAAGGCGCAGTAAAAAAGTTCCCTCTTTATTAGTTTCGATTACAAAGGTACAGGTATCCGATAGCTGGTTAAAACGAATCTGCGTCCAATCCAGGTCAAAGTTCTGAAGCGCCATTAAAGCTGCCTGCTTATAATTTTTTCTCATCGCAAAGGAAGGAACACTTCAGCCTCATCGGGCCAGGAAGGGTTCGCAATTTGATAGAATTCTATATCCAATCCAAGATCATTACTCTGCAAACTGTTATTAAATTCTCGCTTCATTTCCGGCAATTCAAGCACTTGGACTTGGCCTTCAACATTCATATATAACCATCCCTTCAATGATCTATAAAAATGAAAACTATCTGAAAAAATATTTATCTTGAAAATATTTTCAGAAAACTAAATAATAGAAAAGCAATACTTACATGTCGGATCTATCATCTTAACCAAGGTGGAGCTTCATTACAGGCAGAAGAAAGGTTGAACATCGGCATCATGAACGCAATTCCAAACCTCAACAAGGCACAAACACGCAAAGAACGAGCAGGGAAAGAGCCCTTTCCCATCTCTATACTTTCTCTTACGGCAGGCGCTTTTGCGATTGGTATGACTGAGTTTGTTATTATGGGTATTTTACCAAATGTGGCCAACGATTTACAGGTTAGTATTTCGACTGCTGGCCAACTCATTACAATGTACGCACTTGGAGTGGCCGTTGGCGCACCCATCCTGACCATTCTCACGCAACGCATTCCACAAAAGAAACTGTTATGTCTTCTCATGATTCTTTTTATACTGGGCAACGGAATCTCTGTGTTTGCACCCAACTATACCGTTCTCATGGTAGCTCGTATAATTACAGCTTTAACTCATGGTACTTTTTTTGGGGTTGGCGCAGTCATTGCATCCAATCTTGTACAACCCAATAAGCGGGCCGGAGCCGTATCTATTATGATGGCAGGTTTAACGATAGCCAATATTGTCGGAGTTCCTCTAGGGACATTTATTGGACAAAGTATGGGCTGGCGGGCCTCATTTGCAGCGATTGCTGTCATGGGAGTCGCCGCGCTGATCGGTATTCTCATTTTTATTCCAAAGCTTAAACAAGAGAAACCAGCGAGTGTTCTCCAGCAGATTGCTGCGCTGGCTAATCCAAAGCTGCTACTATTCTTATTGATCGGGGCGTTAGGGAACGCCAGCTTGTTCACCGTGTTCACATATATTACTCCACTGCTTGAAGAAGTGACTGGTTTTGCTGAACATAGTGTGACTTGGATTCTAGTCTTATTCGGCTGTGGGGTGACCATCGGGAACATCGTTGGCGGAAAGCTTGCGGATTGGAAGCTGATGCCTTCTATCGTGGGACTTTATTTTGCAGTCAGTATGATTCTAACGATCTTTTCCTTCACGATGCATAGCCCAATAGCTGCGGTAATCACAATATTTTTCTGGGGTATGGTGTCCTTTGCGGTCATGCCGGGTCTGCAAATACGGATTATGAGTCTGGCTCAGGCAGCCCCTGCACTTGCCTCAACGACCAGCCACTCCGCCGGGAATCTCGGTAACGCAACGGGTGCCTTTATTGGCGGTTGGGTCATTTCTCATTTAGCGATCACTTCGCTTCCTTGGGTCGGTGCGGTTCTAGTGGGCCTTGGTCTGGTATTAGGCATAGCTTGTTTTGTAGCAGAACGGAAAGAAACTGTGGCGTAAGCTTTATAGATATTTATACAAAAAACGAGGGCGCTCCCAAAGTCATCATGGCTTGAGGCACCCTCGTTTTATATTTCAGAGGAACAATTCTGCTCTTCTAATCTTCAACATCTGCTTTGCACCTTTTTGAAATTCATAAGGAACCTCTAGTTCCTCTGCAGTAAATCCTTGCCTCACCAAATCATCAATAAGGCGGTCTAAATACTCATACCTTTTACAAGAAAGGTCGACTAGTGGAAAGATTCGAAGCTCGCCTCTCGTCACCCGCATTAGTTCCTTAACAGCCTTTAGATGAAATTCATAGTCCAGCCGATCGCTGTACATAAATAGAAAGTGAGCAGATAATGTCAGATCAAATGCTTCATCCGCAAATGGCAGATCCGGAAGTACCACAGGAACATAACGCTCCGGGGTTTGTCTTCGATCTTTAGTGCTGGCGGTTAAAGCTGCGTTCCTAGCTTCGGTCAGGCCCTCGATTGATTTAAAGTAGTTCCAAACGAAGTTATCCTGTACTTTTTCCATTCCGGACATCGCATGCGCAATATCTTGAACCCCTTTGTCTGCCAGCTCATCTTCAGAGTAATAGTAAGCAATATCGGCAGCCGTTACATCACCACCCAACTGATTCGCTATTGCTGTAAAAGAACAAGCACCCGCAGGACAATCCAGAATTCTCTGGCCGATGAGATCTGATTCCAGCAAATCAAACATACGTAAATATTCCTCATAGGTCCTGCCAATAAAAACAATTCTCTCCAAATCAAGCTTTCCCTTTGCTCCGCTCATCTCAGCTCACCTTTCCTCTTCTAGGCTCATTTACACTTCTACTTCTGTTTTAATATACGAATAAGGTAATCGATTAGAATCCCCAAAATCAAAAACGTTCCAAAATGAATAATATAAGTTGGGAATCTGACGCTGATTAACGCACTATTGGTTCCCCATCTCGGATTATTTACATCAACCATGAAGCTTTCAAAAGGTTCTGTAAAGATCAGTGTATCTATAATAGGGTTCAAACGTACAAGAATAATATTCGCGATCCCCACCCCCAGATAGTCACTCAGACAGATGATGATACTTATAATCGAAAGCCAGAAACTGAATTTCCTCCTAAAAAACATCAAACACCGCCCTTTCTATTTTTTCTATTTCTTAACAATTCGTTTAAAATTCAAAATATCCTTGTCACGGTTAGTTCCTGTTTTAAAAAATGATACAATCTGGAGCTCGCTAGCTTAAGCGGATAATCTGAAAGTTTACATAGGATCCCACAGGTCATATCAATAACCTTTCCCTCCAGCTTCCGTACTATAGTTCCTGCTGGGGCTGGATTCAGCACAATCTCAGGCACAAGAGCCACTCCTAAACCACTTCCCACAAAATATTTCAGCGCTGTCATGCTCCCAATCTCCATTGTATCTAGTGGCGGCCCACCTGATTCCTGCAGCACACTTTCTAATTTTTTGCGATAAGGACAATTCGCTGCCGTAATCAATAAGCGATGAGCCTGTAGATCCTCTGGGGTGATACTCTCCTTGGATGCTAGCGGATGCTCTTCTGGCAAAAGTAACAAGAATTCCTCTGCAAATAAGGGTTCAAAATAAAGCTCCTTGCCGAGCTCTGGCGCCGAACACACAGCCATATCAATTTCACCACGCAGGAGTAGTTCACTAAGTGCTGCGGTTCCCGCAATATCCACGGAGACTTTCACTTTAGGAAACTGTGCCATAAACTCATTTAAAAGCTGCGGCAAACGATAGCTCGCCGTCGGGTCCGTTACCCCTAATCGCACGTTGCCAGCTTCCCCTATTTTTAAATCAGCCAAACGGCTCTCTAGTCGTTCCATATCTTTAACGATATGTAAGCTCTCTTCATAAAACAATCTGCCTGCTTCTGTTAAGCTGATTTGCTTACCCCGCTCAAGCAATTGACATCCCAGATCAGATTCAAGCCTTTGCATCTGCATCGTAACTGTAGATTGGGCATAGTTCAATTCTTCTGCGGCACGATTAAAGCTTCCGGAAGTTACGATTGTTTGAAAGGTTTTTATTGTTTTTAGATCCATCCTAGTGTCCTCCAGTGTTCAATTCAAATAAATTGAACCAAACATTCATTATATTCAATTATACGAAATCCACTTTTCTCTATAGAATACTTTATATCAACAACATACGCCAACTTAAGGAGTGCATGAGGATGGATCTCAACAATAAAGTCGCATTAGTAACTGGTGGAGGGACTGGAATTGGCAAAGCTGTAAGCTTGGAACTATCCAAACGCGGGGCTCACGTCGTAGTGAACTATTCTAGATCTGAGGATGAAGCTAACGAAACCTTAAAGACGATTCTGAATCAAGGAGGGCAGGCTATAGCAATACAAGCCAACGTTTCTAAAGATCAAGAAGTGCAGAGTATGGTGGATTCGATTATTCAGCATTTCGGGACAATAGATCTGCTAGTGAATAATGCCAGTATAACTAAACATATTGCTCTCGGAGATCTGGAAAAGGCAACCGAGGAAGTATGGGATGAGCTATATGATGTAAATGTGAAAGGAATGTTTTTCTGCGCCAGAGCGGTTGCACCATATATGAATCATAAAAATTCAGGAGCCATCATCAATCTCGGCAGCATCGCTGGACAGACAGGCTTAGGCTCCTCCCTTCCTTATGCCGTCTCCAAAGCGGCTGTCCACGGTCTTACGAAATCGCTGGCACACGCGCTGGCTCCAAATATTAGAGTTAACTGTGTAGCACCGGGCGCCGTTGCTACTAGATGGTGGGCTGGACGAGAAGAACAGATGTATAAACTAGCCCCTAATCTGCTGCTTCAGCATATTTCAACCCCCGAAGATATCGCCCAGTTCGTCTGCGCTGCGCTAGAACAGGAAGCAATGACTGGACAGATCATTACCATAGATAGCGGACAAACATTGTAACAGCCAAAACAGCTAATGGTATGTCAGAACTACTTTTAAGTATCATTAGCTGGTTCTTACGTACCGTACAGGACGAAGTGAAGCGTTGATAGAATAATTGGGGAATTTCTCCCTAAAATTCTGAGTTTTCTGGTCATCCAACCAATAATTAGGGAAAACCTCCCTAATTATTAGCTAATTTACTGGCAAATAACGAATTCGCCTGATTTTTAGGGAGGTATTCCCTGATTTCGTTCATTTAAAGCAAATATCGGCTATTTTCAGGGAGGTTTTCCCTAATTACTCTCTAGCCCACACCGCACGAACCATAAATGCATCTGACATACCACATAACGTATACCCACGCCTCCTCATAGCACATACCACATACCACATGATTCATAGAACGTAGCCATCCGACATACCACATATCGCATGACTCATAGAACGTAGTGGCGCTTTTGTCCAGTCTACAAAATTGGTATCAACCGCATTAAAGGAGTAATCTCCGGTTTGAGTGTAATTTGACCAATCCTCTTTAGCTACTCGCACTTGGATATCGATGCTCGCACCCGCAGCAAGTGAACCTGCTGCACTCGAGAATCCAAGCTCCAGATAATAATCCGCATCAGCTTTAGCCGTTGGCAGCTTCACAAACGTGCCCGTTACATTCGCACTTCCAGCCTGTGACCAATCGCAGAAGAAGCTTTGTGCCTGCTCACCGTCAATTGTGTAATAATATCTTAATTTCACATCAGAAAGTGCAACAGCACTTGTGCTTGTATTCACCAGCTTAAACTTTGGATTTAGTGTATTTCCGGAAGCAGACACTGTACCGTTATACATCTGCACTTTCAGTGCTACTGTAGGAGCTACTGACGTATCTGAGATGGTGACAACCAAGGATTGTGCGGCTCCTGCACTAAACTCAAAGGTCAGCGTTGTCGTTCCTACGCCTTGAGTTGCCAGATACTCCTTCTTGAGAGTGACTGTTGATCCACTTACCGTATAATCCGTTCCGGCTACGAGGGTTGCCGTTCCGTTCTTGATCGTGCTCAGTGTATTTCCGTTCAACGTCATAGTTACTGCAACGTCTGCTTGATTTGCTGTTTTCTTATCAAAACCTGCGCTGCTTGGGGTGATGGTCGAGTTGGATACTGGTGTTGTAGTATCCGTTACCGCTACCGCCAAAGATTGTGTAGCTCCAGCGCTAAAGCTAAACGTCAGCGTAGTCGTTCCTACCGCTTGTGTCGCTAAATACGCTTTTTTAATCGTCACTGTTGATCCACTTACCGTATAATCCGTTCCGGCTACAAGGGTTGCCGTTCCGTTCTTGATCGTGCTCAGTGTATTTCCGTTCAACGTCATAGTTACTGCAACGTCTGCTTGATTTGCTGTTTTCTTATCAAAACCTGCGCTGCTTGGGGTGATGGTCGAGTTAGATACTGGTGTTGTAGTATCCGTTACCGCTACCGCCAAAGATTGTGTAGCTCCAGCGCTAAAGCTAAACGTCAGCGTAGTCGTTCCTACCGCTTGCGTCGCTAAATACGCTTTTTTAATCGTTACTGTTGGTCCACTTACCGTATAATCCGTTCCGGCTACGAGGGTTGCCGTTCCGTTCTTGATCGTGCTCAGTGTATTTCCGTTCAACGTCATAGTTACTGCGACGTCTGCCTGATTCGCTGTTTTCTTATCAAAGCTTGCAGTTATTGGCGTTATGGTCGAGCCTGTAGCTGGTGGATTTACAGGATCAGCATACAAGGTGCCTCGGCCATTCGTACCGAGATATACACGTCCATAGATTCTTGGATCCCCAGTAATCGCCATATTGATCTTAGCGTATTGGTGAGCATCGTCATTAATACGTACCCAAGTTGCGCCAACATCATCGGAACGGAAAACGCCCCTTACACCATCAATCTTCGCTACGGTGTACAATGCCATATAAGTTTGGCCCGGAGCAGCCTTACCATAACCAATAAGATCAGCTTCTTCTACATTCGTTAACTTCGTGAAGCTCGCACCTGAATTAGTGGAGTGCCATAGACCATATTTATTCTCAACCGTATTCCCTCCGGCGAACCAAATGTCGCCTTCAATACCTGGAACTGCCTTCATACTGATTTGGGCTTCATTCGGCTGTAATCCAGCCACATTATTGGTCGGGAAGCCCGAAGCTGCGGTGGCAGTAAATGTAGCTCCACCATCCACACTTACATAGAAAGTTCCTGCATAGAATCCATAATATTTGTTAGGATTCACGCGATCAGACGCTATCTTCGCTCCAGCCGGTAATCCTGCACTTGCTGTCCAAGAATTGCCTGAGGTTTTGGAATAATACACCCCGATATCTGAGGTGCTCCACAGAATGGAATTGCCGCTTGCAGATACAGCTACTTGTCCATGGCCCACCGTTGTTTTGGTTCCATTGGAAGGCTCGGAGTTTGGCATGTACCAGTTCACTCCACCATCGGTAGAGATACCACTGGACTTCATGCTTGGCGTTTTTTCTTTATCTGCACTGCCTACCCGCACCATATAGGACGGACTCAATTCAGCGTAGTCAATACTCATCGTTGTTGCCCATGAAGGACTGGTCTGGAATTTGGTTGGTGCTACCGACAAATCCTCATGACGGAAACCAGAAACGTCACCAAGTGCAGTGATCAAATGCGAAGTTCCAGTTGGCGGGCTAATTAGACCCAGCACTGCAGTTTCCTCCACACCTTTTGCCATGACTGAGATATTTACCTTGCCTCCGGTATCCCATGAGGTCAAATTGTTCGAGCCATAAATTGTTGCTCCAGTGCCGTACATCATTCGATTCGAGTTAAATGGATCAATTTCCAAATCACCCATCATCCAGCCTAACTTCGGTGAAGGATCCAGGGATGTAGAAGTGGTTCCATGATCGAGCCATGGAGCGGCGGTGATATCCATACTGAACTTATAAGTCCGTTCTGGATAATTGCCCCAATCCCAAATGCGACTCCAAGTAGCGCCACCGTTGGTACTGCGGAAAATGACTTCATCAGGCCACCAGGCGTTTAAGCTGGATACCATCAATGTGTTAGGGTGCTGAGCATCCAGCGCCAATCCACCAAAGCCGTACCAATTATCTGTACCAGTCGTAGGACTGATATTGGTCCAAGCCCCACTAGTTTTGTTGTATTTCCATACTTCACCCTTACTACCATCATACGGTCCTACACCATTACTATAAGTAATATAGAGGTCGCCTGTGGATGACAGCTCGCCGTGATGTGGCAAGAAACCCGTAGGTTGTCCAGCCAGAGCTGTCCAGGTTACTCCACCATCTGTACTCCGATATACGCTGCTAGCCGTGTCGGCTACACCGACATAGATCGTTTGAGTAGCGTTGCCAAGTGTACCTGTACTCTTATCGAAAGTGATCCAAGACAATCCGACGAGATCATTCCCATAATCAAGTGTCGGATTCTGAATATACGTGCCTACGTTTGGAAAAGAGGTTACCTTTGACCAAGTTACACCTGAGTCAATACTTTTCCAGAGGCCATTACCACTTCTAGCTCCAAAGTAGAGAATGTTGTTCTTATTTGGGTCGATGACTAGGCGTTCACCAGCGGAACGGCCCGGCATATTGCCACCTACTTTAAAAGGCAGTGGAGTAGTTTGCCAGGTGTTCCCCCGGTCATTAGAGCGCATAATCTGGCCATTATTATCCCAATGATTAGTATACGTACCCGTTGCCATGTAGACTTTATTAGGATCAATTGGGTCTGTAGCCAGAGCATCTACGCCATTCTTGTTCCAATCCACCCAGCCTACCGAGTCACTAATTGAGACCCAACTGGATGTAGCTTGATTCCAGCGATAGGCACCGCCAATATCTGTTCTGGCATAAATCAGATTCGGTTCAGTTTGATTAAAAATAATTCCGGGTACAAAGCCCCCGCCAGCTCCCGTTACAACGCTTTTCCAGGTGTAAGGTTCACTTGAGGCTGCATGGGTAGTAGCTGGGAATGCAGAGAATAAAGAGCCTACCATCGCGCCAAGCAGGACCAAAAGTCCTGTTTTCCGGATACGGTTACGAATCACGTTTTACGCCTCCTACGATATAATTGGTTTGTTTATGCCTTCTTCTTACTCTATATCCCTGCTCCTCCCTCCCCCTTAATCCATACCTTTAGAACTTAGAATCCATTTTCTGATAACGCTTTCATTATAATGGTAAGGTTTTTCATTATCGAGAGAAAATGGTTATATTTTGCAGAAGATTGTCTCTAAAAATCGTACCATTTTCACACTTCAGGATACAATTTCACTAAATTTTGATCAAAAATAATTCTATTGATAAAGAAAACCTCCGGAATAAATCCCAGAGGCTTTCTAATATAACTATTCTTCACTAGTATCTGCAGGCATAACAATCTCTTTTATACCATTAAAATGGCTGATATTTGTTTGCAAAGTGAGCACTGATTCTGAATCTAAGTTTTCTGATTTTAATGAAGTGAATATTTCCGCTTCCACTTTTTGCGGCAAATGTGTAGTTTTATCCAGCGTATATCTTAGTTTAATTTTGTCTGTTAAATTCTGTTTCATCAATTTGAGTGTTTCCTTACTCGCATCATTAGACGATATCTCCATCGAAAGCATGTATTCTTGTTCCTCTTCAGTAACAACGATCTCCTGAGAATCTATCTGGTACGTGTCTATATAATCGTACGGATCAATAAATCTTTGTACCATTTGTTTTTCTTTCACTGGAATATAATCGTCTTGCTTGATAAATAAATCATCCATTACCTTTGTATGATATTCAGTATCCGATATGTACTCTTCTCGTTCCTTCCCTTCCGCAGTCTCCGATTTTAGATATACGGTATAAGGATTTCTAACATAGTCGACATGAAATGAGACAGCGCTCGACCAATGTTTATCTTCACTTTTTTCCGATTTGCTTGATGTTTCTTCTTGTTTCTCCATTTCTATAGTGTAGCTCTCCTGCTTAGCCAGTTCACTCCGAGACATGCTGAGCAGCTCCTCTGCACGCTTATCTCCCCCTCCTTCAGCACCCGATTTAGTGTTCGTTGCACAACCTGTCAAACCTAACATACAAATGATACCGATAAAAACCGCTTTTCTGATAAACATATTACTTCCCCTTCACTTCAAATGAAATCCAAATATAACTAAATCTATTTTATCATTATAAAGCTAACAGCTTATATGACGGAAAAGGTAGACATGTGAAAAAGCGTCTTATGGTGTACAGTTGCGCCGGGTTTGGTGGTTTGATGCAAATCAAAAAAATACCTCCCCCGCCTTTACAGCAGAGAAGGTATTTTAGTAATATTACCAATTCCCTTAGCTCAATGTGTCAACACAAACTCATCCAGCAGCTTTCCATCCACGTCATAGGCCTGATAGGTTAATGTATCCCCGGTAACGTTAATGCCGGCAAACATTTGCTTATTGTTCTGAAAATGCACCGCATGATAGAACTGATCTTCTTTTTTCTCGTTAAATTTCCCTCCAGAAGCGTTAGTCACAACATAGACTGTCCCTCGTTTAGCACCTTTGGAAATCTCACCTTCTAGAACTATTTTTCCGCCACGTAACGGGTAGGATCTGGAATATTCATGATTATGACCCTGCAGCACTAAGTCAACCTGATACGTATCAAAAATATCCGTCCAATCTTCAACTTTCTTATAGGAGTTCCCCCCGTAAGCCGGACGGTGCATCGCAACGATTTTCCATTTATTGTCTGTGTTCTTCAGATCTTCCTTCAGCCATTCCGTTTGCTTTTTTAGATTGCTCTCTGTATTCAGTACCGTTACATGCACAGGTCCATAATCGAAGGAATACGAGGTGCCAGTAATTGAACCCTTCGCCCCATTATCCGGCAGGTTGAAGTGTGAAGTATAATACGTTGCATCCTCATCCACCTCATCATGATTGCCTGTTACCGGCATTAACGGAATCCCTGAAATCCAGCCCTGCACATTGCCAAAAAAATCATCCCAGCCTGCCGAATCCTCCGGATCCTCCGTCAAATCCCCGTTATGCACAATAAATTTGGCTTCAGGAAATGTCTGAAAAGCCTTGTTCAGTGTATTCCCCCACAGCTTAAAATCCTCTGCCGTTTCCCCTTGAGAATCCGTTACGTTGATAAAAGACACACTGTCCAGTCCATCTTCTTCCGTTGTAAATTCCTCTGCCGGACTCCATTCCCCTTCAATGCCACTACCCACTCTATAAGTATATAACGTCCCGGGTTCAAGACCCGTAGCTTCCACTTTATGAACACCTTTGGTGCCATTGTCTGTTTTGATGGAACTGCTTTTCGCTTCTACCCTTTGTACATCCGTATTTGCAAAAGAGGACACCTGTCCCTTTACAATCTCCAGAATGCCTGCTGCACTAGAATCACTTGTATACCAAGTAAACGCGCGGCTTGTGCTCGCGGCTCCCTTAAAGGTAGTCACGAGATCATACGGTGCTGGTGAATTTGCATCACTTCCGCTTTTCGATCGTTCCAACCCATAAGCCACTAAAATAACCACAATCACAAGCACTCCTAGGATTATGGCAAATTTATAGTCTCTCATCACGGTACCTCCTTATGAAAATTTCTCTCTAGCCTTCTAAATAAGATAGCCCCCTACAAAGTCAGAAGTCAAATCTGCACACGATTCTTTATACAGACTTTTGTTAACGCAGTGTAAAACATTCAGCAAACATTCAGTCTATTTTAAGTTAAGCATAAGGTCTGTCTCCTAGAATTAGTCAAGCAGGAAGGTTAGCCAGAGATAGAGAGAGAAACGAGGTGTGAAAATGAATAAGAAGCTTCAATTCCGGCATGAACTTAAATTTTTCATTAACTATCATCAATACCTTATATTACGCCAGCGATTGCAAAGCTTGATTGATAAAGATCAACACGCTAATGAGAGTGGAGAATACCACATTCGGAGTTTGTATTTTGACGATATCAACAACACGGCACTTGCAGACAAGCTCGGCGGTCTCAGAGAGCGGGCCAAATACCGGATTCGCATTTACAACATCCAAGACAACATCATTCACTTTGAGAAAAAAATTAAAATGGACGATTATATCGCCAAAATCAAAGAACCGCTAACACGGCAAATGTACGACGAGATTATGGCGGGCAACTACGAAGTGCTGAACGTCCCGGACAGTCCGCTGTTCATGGAGTTATACGATCAGATGCGCCATAACCTGCTGCGACCCAAGGTCATCGTGGATTATGTTCGCGAGCCTTATGTTTGCCACAACGGCAATGTGCGAATAACGTTCGATAAAGAATTACGTACGGGCCTGCATTCTACGGATATTTTCGATAAGGATTTGCATCCGATTCGGGCGATTGATGAGAACTTCATAATTTTTGAAGTGAAATTTGATGAGTACATTCCGGAGTACATTAAAATCGCGTTGCAGCTTGAGGGACTGAATAGGCAGTCCGCTTCGAAATACGTGATCTGCCGCAAATTCTTAAAAACTAACACTTGGGAGGATTATTGATTATGAATGCATCACTAGCACCGCTAGCAGCTACAACAACGACTACAGATACTACAAATAATTTTTCGGACATTATTAAAAACTCGGTGATCGACAATTTTGTATCTGATATTAGTATCTCCAAGATGCTGATTACCTTGGGCGTAGCTTTTCTGATCGGATACTTCATTTACCTGCTCTACAAACGTGTCTTTAGCGGTGTTTTATATTCCAAAAGCTTTAACGTCTCACTTATGGGCATGACCATGATTACAGCTACTGTCATTATTGCGATTAACTCTAACCTTGTGCTGTCCCTCGGTATGGTCGGCGCATTGTCCATCGTTCGTTTCAGAACACCAATCAAAGATCCAACTGATCTGATCTTCTTGTTCTGGGCAGCTGTAGCAGGGATTGTAACAGGCGCAGGATTTTTCACCTTGGCTATTATCGGTTCGATCATTATCGGCCTCATTTTGTTCCTGTTCATCAAACACTCTTCTATCGAAACGCCATACTTACTGGTCATTAACTGCGACAGTGATGAAAGTGAACGTGAAGTACACAGCCATATCACCAAATCCGTAAAACGTTACAATGTGAAGCAAAAAACAGTCTCCGCAAACAATATTGAATTGACGCTGGAGCTTCGTCTGGATGATAAAGTAGGCGGCTTTGTCAACACAGTCTCTGACCTAAAAGGTGTCAAAAATGCACTCTTGATCAGCTATAGCGGTGACTATGTATCTTAATTACAACGAGATGAAAGGCGGTGCCCCAGATGAAAACCAGAGGTAAGTCAATCCTGCTGAGTTTTTGCTGCCTGCTGCTGGTCATCGCCGTAGCCGGGTGTCAGAACGCAAGTCCGTCTGCAACAAATAATCCAACGTCTGATGCTCAAGACAAGGTCATTTCGAGCGATGAGAAAAAGCTAGACGAGCAGGTCTTTCCAAAAGATAAGGTCGTGGATGTCAAAATCACTTTGGACCCGGACGATTTTCAGGATATGCTGGATAATGCCAGTGCAGAAGAATATAAAATGGCTTCCGTAGAGTACAACGGTATGAAATACGATAATGTAGCTGTACGGACCAAAGGAAATCTCAGTCTCAGAAGCGTAGTACAGATGACAGACTCTGACCGCTACAGCTTCAAAATTTCTTTTGATGAGTATGTTAACCAGAATTTATTCGGCATTACTAAAATCAATCTTAATAATAATTACAGCGATGCTTCTTATATGCGTGAATTTCTAACCTATGAGCTCGCTGAAAGTGTCGGCCTCCCGACGCCGAAATATTCCTTCGTCAATGTGTATGTAAACGATGAACTGAAGGGTTTCTATCTTGCAGTAGAACAGATCGGTGATGCTTATCTGGAACGCAATTTCGGCAACGCTTATGGTGCACTTTATAAAGGTGTAATGACCGGTCAGGGCAGTGATTTGACTTGGCTGGGCGATGATCCAGCCCTCTATACTGGACTAGAAATGAAATCCGATAAGTCCAACGATGATATTCTTGTCGACATGCTGAATGAGCTAAATAACGGCACCGATTATGAAAAATACATCGACGTAGAGGAATCGCTGAAGTATATCGCTCTAAATGCGGTCACGGGTAATATGGACAGTTATTTAGGTGGGAATAAGCAGAATTATTACTTATATGAAGACGATGGAGTCTTCTCGATTCTGCCGTGGGATTATAATATGGCTTTTGGCGGCATGGGAAGCGCAGATGTGTTAATTGACGAGCCTACCCAAGGTGCGTTGGCAGAACGCCCGCTGATTGCGAAACTACTCGCTAATGAAGAATACAAAACGAAATATCACGAAATTGTTAGTGAGATGATTACTGGCTATCTAGCGGACGATACGTTCCAGGCTCGGATTGATGAGCTGAACACGATGATTTCCAGCTATGTCAAAGCGGATCCATCCGCCTTCTACACTTTCGAACAGTATGAAAATGGGATAAAGGCTGTTGAGACCTTCATGTCGAACATGGCCACAAGTATCCAGCAGCAGCTCGACGGCACCATTCCTTCATCCGGTGACGGATCAGGAAGTGGTGGCGGCATGGGTGGTGGCATGGGCGGCGGTGGCTTTGGTGGCGGCGCTAAAAATGGTGCAGCTCAAGGCGCTGCGGGTGCTGGGCAGGCCACAGGTGCGGATGGCGCTACTGGTAATACTGGCGCAAACGCAGCTGCACCAAATACCGGAGGGCAAGCGGCTACGGATGGACAGACTGCTCAGGGTGGTGCAGGTGGTGAGCCTGGTGCCATAGGCGGACCGGCTATCCCTAATGCCGGCGATGGTCCTGGCAGTAACTCACAAGCAGCTGCGGGTGGGCAGACTACACAAACAGGGCAAACTGCTCAAGACGGACAAAACAACACTAACGGCCAAACTGCTCAAGACGGACAAACCAACACCAACGGGCAAGCTGCTCAAGGTGGATTTGACGGCGGCGCGGGTGGTGAGCCTGGAGCTATGGGCGGACCCGCTTTCCCTGAAGGCGGCGGAAATGGCCCTGGCGGTGGCGGCATGGGCGGCGGTGGATTTGGTGGCGGTATGCCTGGTGGTATGGGCGGTGGCGACTTTGGTGGTGCTGGTACTATGCAGCAGAAAGGCAGCACAAGTGAAGCCATCACCACTGGCGTCGCCATCCTTCTCCTAATACTCACTGCTGCTTTCATAACCCACTACAAACGCAAACGGCTGTAGAGCAGTAAAAAGTATCCTCATCAACAAATAATTCATGCAAGAAGCCTCCGTCGTTTATTGACGGAGGCTTCTTGCATGAACACTATATTCTTGTATCACAACTAGTTCCCGCTTACTCTTTCCGCCCGCGCAATATACTTATGGTTGCTATTAAAAAGGCTAGTAAAGAGATCCCTAATGCGATATAGACCATTGGGTTGACACTGGTTGAGTTGTTCTCGCTTTCCATGATGGCATTATGTTCTTCCATACTCATGCCATTGTCACTGGAACCGTGAGAATGTTCATTCCCACCGGAGGCTTGCACAATCGAAGTAATAGAATGCGGACTTTCTGTTCCTGCCTCACCAGACCACTGCACCAAGCTGCCATCGGCATAATGCTGATAAGCATCCCAAGCAATGTCACCTGCAGTATCAGGGTTCTTCGCTGTGAAATAGAAACGTTGGAATTGTCCTGCTTTAATTCCCTCTCCATTAGCTATCCAGCTAACTTTGTTCCCCTCAATGGTAACATCCCAGCCCGGTGTAGCCTCATATTGCTTGAACTCGGCACCTGCCGGGATACGTAGATCAACTTGTACAGTCGCTACATCTTTTTCTGAAGGGACTTTAAGTGTGTAAGTCTCCCATGCTCCGGTACTGGATTGTGCTGGTGCCACGGTTACGTGTGCGCTTGCCACGGCTGCGAACAACAGAAGTGTTGCAGCGGCTGGTGCGAATAGTGTCATTATTTTGCGAGATAATCTGTTCATAGTTAGAGTGCCTCTTTCCTTAAGTAATTTTATCATTTTTCACTTTCATCTCTATCCTCATAATTACCGCGGAAAATCACGTTTACGTGAAGCAAGCCCCTGCTCCAGAGCATAACGCGTCAGCTGCGTACGATTTTGGAGTTGAAGCTTTTGAAGGATGTTTTTCAGATGGTTTTTTACGGTATGCTCCGAAATCGACAGGCTTATGGCAATCTCTTTATTCGTCGATCCGGATGACACACAGCTTAAAATCTCCTTCTCCCTTGCCGTCAATGACTCTCCTTCGTCCGTTACTGAAGGAACGGTAAATTCTTTCAGGATTTGAAAAGCCAGCTCCCGGCTTAGCGGTGCTTCTTCATTCACAATGGCTTGCAAATATTCAATCCAGGTGGAAGGTGCCAGATTCTTCAATAAGTACCCTTGTGCACCTTGCTTCAGCGCTTCGAGGAGGTGGGAAATTTCGTCCGATACCGTAACGATAACGATTTTGACATAGGGATATTCCTGCTTGATCCGGCGAGTAGTCTCCAGCCCGTCCATCTCCGGCATCTGAATGTCGATAAGAATGAGATCAGGCATCCACTGGGCCGTGAACGCGATCGCCTCAGGACCACTCTCCACTACACCAATGACCTCAAAACTATCATCCATGGACAAAATCTCACACATCGCCTCACGCGCATGCGCATGATCATCCACAACCAAAACCCGGTACCGGCTCATAAACTTCCCCCTCCTTTCGTAATTTCCACATTTGTCCCCGTATTGCCGGAGCTCACCTGAAGCTTCCAACCCATTCCTTCGACACGTTCCTTCATGATCTGAAGGCCGTAACTTCCGTTTACCTCAAAAGGGTCATGCTGAAATCCTTCGCCATTGTCGACAATCGCCACGCTCCAGTTTTTCTCAGTGCCTGCACCCGTGATAGAAACCTTCGCCGCTCTTGTATGCTTACGCACATTAATAATAGCCTCTCGGATACAAGATAGCAGCTCTGCTTTTTCCGAAGGAGAGAGGGCTTCATCCTGTAGACTCCAATCCAAGGAAACTTCAATCATAATCTCGTTAGCCATTTGAGCAAGCTGATCTTTAACCGACTGTTCCAATGAAAAAGAGTGCTGCTCAGACACTGGTACCTTCAGATTAGCGATCGCCTGCCGAACATAACGGTTCACCTCGTGGACGGTCTTTTTGATCTGATCCACATTTTCTTCGCTGACTTCCCCATTCCTGCGGCTTGCTTCCAGACGATCTATTTTGACAGATAAAAGAAATAAAGATTGCGCCATCCCATCATGCAGTTCCTTAGCTAGCCCTTCCCGGGCTTTCATTGCCTCTTTGAGCGCACGTTCCTGCTCCAGCTCCCGCTGATTCCGCTCCATAAGCGAAAACATAGGGACGAGCAATACAAGAGTGAACAAAAATACGAGGACAGGTGTCAAATAATTCCCCAGATCCATCGAAATATAAGGCATTAGAAACTGATGGCGCACGACCTCCCAGATCCCTACCATTAGCGTTGGCAGTAACAGGATCATGTACTTGATTCGGTTATACGTTGCTGTCCCCTCCCGTACATCTTATGATTAACAATATCACCGTCACAATTCTGCTACATGACTCGATCGGGCTATTTAAAGTTCTTATTGTTACAAATTTAAGTATTTTAAAAAATTAATGCTATCCTTCATAATATTATAAGCAATATATAGTGAAAATTTATACTTTCTTATATTGTAGCAAAAAAAAGATACATCCTTCGATGTATCTGCATCCCAGTTATAGTGGTGATGTGTAGCGTCCGTATTGAATGTCCATTTCTTTAAAAACATCTCCCTCTTTTTTCAGGAAAAATGTATTTACGCCTTCCGCTCCCCACCACTCCATACCGAGTAATGGACCTTCAGCGGTTTCCGCCGCAAAAAGAATAGAGAACATCTCTGGTATGACTTCCCCACCATCATCCACTCTCCAGACGGAAAATTCATCGCCTTGAATGACAGCCGGATAATCCATAAAGGTAAGCCCGACCTTGTCTTCCAGCACGAGACTGAATAACATATCCTGATCCTGCCTAATGAATTGAACGAGATACAGCTGCCGTTCACCAGACAGGTCAGCAAGTTTCCAAATATGCTCTACTTCACGATTTTTTGCAGAAACAATATTCTGCCGCACATTTTCTGCAACATTTAGCGAGGCTTGCTTAACCTCCGTAGGCTTAACAGAGATTAGCGCATTCGTATTAAACTCTGCCTGATCCGTCAGGTAATAGGTCTCATCAGGAGTCGCATTCCCCTCTTCAACCGTATAAAGATACCCTGGCAGATTCACAAAATTGTGAGCCATCTCCCGGCCATTACTGTTCTCCGTACCCTCCTGCCATTTATTCAATTTCACTTTTAGCACTTGCCCATGATCGCCGATCGCCTCATTCAATTGTTGCATTTGCGCATCCAGCCCTTTTTCCTGCCCGGTGACTAAGATGCTCTTGCCAGACTCATCTGCAAAACCAAAATTCGCCTTCAGCTTTCCAGCTTCCAGATAAGCTGCTGGCTGCTGCATGCTTGCCGTTGGTGTTGGCTCTGCACTTGGAGAAGGGGTTGGCTTGTTAGAGCCTGAGCAGCCCGCCAGCAGTAGAACAATAAGGAAACTCACACTGAGCTTATTCATTCCCATTCCTCCAGACGAAACTAAAATATTCCCATACTAAGATACCGTTCCCCTGTGTCAGGTGCAATGCAAAGCACGCGTTTGCCAGCCCCAAGACGACGCGCTTCCTGCAACGCCGCCCATACAGTGGCACCACCGGATGGACCCAGCAGAATTCCTTCTTTTGCAGCCAGCCTTCTTACCGTCTCCAAGGCAGCTTCATCCGCGACCTGAACGATGTCATCGTAGACCTGTGTATTCAAAATTGCGGGCACAAAGCCCGGACTCGTTCCTACCAGCTTATGTGGTCCTGGCTTTCCTCCAGATAATACGGGCGAGCCTTGCGGCTCAACCACAAGAACCCGGATATCAGGTAGATGCTCACGCAAAACCTCACCGGTTCCAGTTATCGTGCCCCCAGTTCCTGATGAAGCAACAAACACATCCAGCTTACCTTCCATTTGCTCCAGGATTTCCAGAGCGGTCGTTGTCCGGTGAATATCAGGGTTGGCTTTGTTCTCGAATTGCTGTGGAATAAAACTGTTCTCCACTTCTTTTCCCAGCTCAATCGCTTTTGCTATAGCTCCCGGCATCCGTTCTGCTGCCGGCGTCAGCACAACATCCGCACCATAAGCTTTTAGAATATTGATTCGTTCCTTGGTCATATTATCAGGCATGACAAGAATCGCTTTATACCCTTTTGCCGCGGCATTCATCGCTAATCCTATCCCTGTATTTCCACTAGTCGGCTCAATGATCGTCCCCCCCGGCTTCAACAAACCTGCTAGCTCGGCTTGCAGGATTAGATTATAAGCTGCCCGGTCTTTTACACTGCCACTTGGATTAAAAAGCTCCAGCTTCACATATAGTTCTGCATCTTGGGGGCTAGTCAGCCGATTTAATCTTACAACCGGTGTATTCCCAATCAGCTCTGTTATATTGTTAACCACTAAGGATGTCATTTTAGAGCCTCCTTCATTTCTGTACCTTCCATTATTGTAACGTGAGCAGCACCTCCTGTCGATTCAGAACCCTTGGTTTCTGCAACCTGAAAACAACCGCCCCCCACGAAAGCGGGAGACGGCTGTTCAGTATTGGCAGCTTTATTTTTACGGATTAACGTTAATCGTAAAAGTAGACGTATTATTTTTAATATTCGTTACCGTGTTGGTAATTTTCAGATTGTTAAAGGTGGCTGACCCTCTGGCAGGACCTTGCCCAGCCTCAGCCGCTTCATTTACCCAGATGCCCACTCCGGATTTGCTGTCAAAAGCATCTCCACTCTTTTGCGCACCGGAAATTGTGACATTCGTGAAGATGGTATCTGTCACTGGGAACTGCGGCGCGGAGCCGACATAGTTGCTCTGGAACATGATACCATGATAGGTTGGATCAATGATATCCACATCACTGACACGAATGCCTTGGAATACCTTAGAGGCTGAGAATACCCAGATTGCCGGGAAGGTCTGTGCCCCCCAGAAATGTCCACCTGCACGAACAATGGAAATATTCTCAAAATTCGTTGTCGGTGAAGCGCCAAAGCCGTTCATTGGATACCCGAAGTCAAGTGAGCTGATCGTAATTCCAGAATAGCAAAGCGTGTCGGCAATATAAATGTTGCGGAAGGTATTGGCATATCCGCCATAGACGGCTACACCTGCTGCCCGCCAGGTTAAGATTGAAGTGAGATTCTCATAAATATTATCCTTCATATCTGCACCACCGGAATCAATAGCCGAAAACAATGCAAAGCTATCATCCCCTGTAGCCCGTGCCTCAATATTGGATACGAGATTATTCGTGCTGCCATTCGTCATATTGATGCCGTCAGCGAAGGTGTTGCGGATACGGGAGTTTTTGATCACCATGTAATCCGTATTAGCTCCCCAGTACATACACACCTGATGTTCGGTCCAGATGTTATCGATCGTAATATTTGCCACATTGGAGAAATCAAATACTTTACCCGGACCATCAATACGTGATGTGTAGTTCCCAAAGTAAGCAAAATTCGCAAAAGTAGAGCCATTAGCAGTATCGCTTGCCCGGAAACCGATATCCGTATTCTCCTGATTCGTTGGAGCGTAGAATCTCGTATACCATGGGCCTGCACCAATGATCTTCACTGCTTTTCCATAGACTTGAAATTTACTGGAGGTCTGATAGTTACCTGCTGGCAAATACACACCTACGAGATTTCCGGTCGTATCCATGCGTACTTTATCTAGCGCATTTTGCACATCCTGATGTGTAAAGCCGGCTGGGACCGTATATTTGGCCGGATCTGGATTGGCAATCGGTGAAACCTGCTCCAGACTGATGAAATCAATGGCATACTGCGAGGTATTTGCCACATCCTTTTGCAGTCGAATCGTACTACCTTTCGGAATCGTGCTGTCGAACATAATGTTGGCTTCATCATAAATATGCCGCGGAGAGCCCGCGCTTGGTGAATTGCCGGGACTTATCTCTGAACCGTACAGCCATGCATATTTAGAGGTCAGATTAATCGCCTTGGTATAAACTCCGTTCACATAGATGTTCAGTGTAGCATTCGTACCGTCTCCACTCGCCGAATCTGGAATCGAGAAGCGGGTGACCAGTGTATTAGTGTCAGCCTTAGTAGTGAATTCTACATAACTGCCTGTAGTATTCAGTGTAACTGCTCTTCTGCCTGAAGCCTCACCCGCAAGATCTCCAATGGTCCGATTAGCAGTAAGCTTCACAGCCCCGCCACCAATCACGCCCTCCTCAGCCTCATACATGTCGTAAGGCATATTGGCTCCACGACCTACAAAAAGAGACTGTGTTTGAATATTGTTGGCTTGTTTAACTGGCAGCTCATTAGTGTCTACGGCAATTTCGGTCTTCACAGTATATTTGCCATTAGCTGCTGTCCAAGTGCCAAGGCTAACAGGAGGCGCTGTTACTCCACTGCCAATCACGCCGTTATAGGTTCCAGTTAAGGTTTGGAGTACAGCATTCGTAGTAGCATCCAGAACCTTCAAGGTTATGTTATGCGCACCCCCTGCGGATGCTGCCGTCCCTTGATTCTTAATTGCCACCGAGAAGCTGACCACATTGCCGCCTGCTGGATTGCTTGGTGTCCAGCTAACTGGGGAAGCTACTAGATCAGAACTGGATACGGGAGCAATAATAAGAGAATTTGGACTAGTGAAGCTGTTATTGCCTTCGTTCAATTCAATAACCGTATTATTCTCGTCAACCTTTGCAGTTAAAGTATAGGTAGCTGCATCCTTTACGCCCATATTTAAAGTGACGTTCGTAGATGCGCCAGCCGCTAATGCCCCCACTGGGCTAGTACCTACAAGTGTGCTGCCCAAGTAGAAATTTACATTAGTCGCTGTGGAAGCTAATGTTCCAATATTTTTTACCGTTGCATTTAAAGTAATGGCATTGGTCTCTACTGGAGCTGAAGGTGACCATGTAAGACCGGTTATCGCCAAATCCGGATTAGCAGCTGGTGCACCCATCACTTGGAATTCAGCGATTTGTCCAGCGGTTGAACCAGTATTGGTGGTAATCTTCAACTGTACTTCACTAGCCGTGGCCGTTACCGGAATAGTGACCGTATTGCCGGTTGCCGGATTAAAAGTATACACGGTTGCTGGCACAAGACTAGTAAAGGCTGTTGTATTCTGATTATGCCCAAGCACTTGAATAGTCTGAGTACGTGTGGACCAGGCCGATGATGGATTCAGTTTGAGGACAATGGATGTAATATCGGCATTACTCCCCAGGTTTACAGATAATGTATTGGGATAACTTCCTCCTGCTCCTTCCCAGTAAGTAGTTACATCACCGTCATTCGCATTTGCAGGAACAAAGGTAAAGACGGAAGAGGAAGCGTTGATGCTTTTGTTCAAAGCCAGATTGGAACCCGCCCCAGGCGTTGGTGTAACTGTTGGTGTCGGGGTCGGTGTTACCGTTGGAGTTGGTGTAGGTGTTACTGTCGGTGTTGGCGTAGGAGTTACCGTCGGTGTCGGTGTTGGTGTTACCGTTGGAGTTGAGGTAGGTGTTGCCGTTGGTGTTGGAGTTGCCGTCGGCGTTGGTGTTGTCGCAGAAGCTGGAGTGACGTTCAAATTATCTAGATTCACATTTCCAGTGTCTCCTGTATCGTACTTATAAGTAATCGTGTTAGCGCCAGCATTCAGAGCCAGCGTCTCAATCTTTGTTGACCACGTATTCCAATTGGCCAGATTCGCAAGTGAGGTTTGCTTAATTTTAGTTCCATTCACATAAACACTAATGGTTTTTGTACTGCCTGATGCATTTGAAAATCTTAATGTAGCATCATAGTTACCAGCAGAAGCCACATTAACGCTAAATGCAGTCGCAGCACCTTGATTTAGGTAACCATCAACAAATCCTGTACCTGTATAACCTGTATGATCCGTGTTAACCTTGGCACCACCGGATAATGCGGCATTCTCCGCTTCATATCCTGAGGATGGAGTTGTAGTTGTATTACCATGAACCTCAAATTCCGCTAACTGTGCTGCTGGCCAGACCGTATTGGATGTGAAATTCAGTTTAACATATCTGACATTCGCAGCTGTAAAGCTGATGGTCACTGTATTGGAATCACTCGTTGGATTAAATGTATAATTGGCGGAATCTACTAAGTTATTGTAAGCTGCATCATCTGTACTCCCTTGCACCGCTAACGTTTGAGTTCTTGTTTCCCAATTCGTAGGCAGCTTTAACACAACCTGATTCACGCTGCTTGCTGCCCCTAAATCCACTTTAATCCATTGCGGAAAAACACCGCTTGCGCTCTCCCAATACGTTCCTTGGCTGCCGTCATTAGCATTGGCTGCTACGTATACATCACCGAACGAGCTTGAAGTAATAGTCTTCCCTTGGGCTAAATTCCCCGCAGCTAAACTCACCGAGGGATATAATCCTAACTGACCTACAAATAATATAACAATCAAACAATAAAGTACTGCCGTCTTCCCGGTAAATCTTTTAGAAGCTGCTATCATTGAATAACCACCTTCCAAAATTTTGTGGAGCTATACAGCAGAAAGGATGCGCTTTCAAAATAGTAGTTTTATAGACATTCGCCTCCTACATTTGAAGTGATGAATTACGGATACAAGCTAACTAATAACGCTAATAATATAAGTTATACGTAGATGGCCGTCGATGGCAATTTCTATGCTTTGTATGTGGGATATTACGTTCAACAAAAAAAAGCCCCGGAGAGGACAAGGGGACTATATTGCCCCTTAACTCTCCGAAGCTTCATGTTATACATTAAATCTAGCTACCAACCCTTGCAGTCCATGCGCCATTGTACTTAATTCACTTGCAGAGGATGCAATTTGTTCGACCGAAGCCATTTGCTCTTGTGAGGCTGCTGACACATGCTGAGTACTCGCAGCGGTTGTTTCCGAGATTTGCGTAACGTTACGAATTGACTCTACAATCTCATCCGCAGCCGCCGTAATCTCCTCCACGGCTCCAGATACTTCCTGAACCTGTTCGGCGAGTGAATCTATAGATAATCGAATCTCACCGAAGGAACGTCCCGCTTCCTCGATAATCTCCGTACCTCCCTTTACTTCACGCATGCTGCTCATCATCACCTTCATGGCATCATCTGCTTCACTTTGGATCCCAGTCGCCATTTCTGCAATTTGATTGGCGGATTCCGCGGACTGCTCTGCCAGCTTACGGACCTGATCGGCAACCACAGCAAAACCTCTACCTTGCTCACCAGCACGAGCTGCCTCAATCGTCGCATTTAGGGCCAGCATATTCGTCTGCGAAGCGATTCCTTTTATGACTCCTACAATACTGCCAATCTCCTGAGATCGATTCACAAAACCTTGGACTTGCTGTGATAAAGATTGTATGGAGTGATTAATCGATTCCATTTGCTGCCCAGCGGCCTGAAGGGATTCATCTCCTGTAATGGCAAATGCCGCAGAGCGATGGGAGGCTTCCGAGATGTCCTGGACACTGGCAGCAATTTGGCCGATTCCTAGTGATATTTCTGAGATTGTAATTGTATTGGTCTGCAAATCATTCATCTGTTTGGCTGTTCCGGAAGCGACTTCACCCATAATATCCGTTATTCGTTCTGTGGCCCCTGCCGTCACTCCACTATCTGACCGAAGCTTTGTAGAGGAACTCGCGAGACTATTCGCTGATAACTTCACCTGTTCAATCATCGTGCCCAGATTATCTGTCATTTTATTAAAGTTAAACGCCAGTTCACCAATCTCATCTTTAGAACGAACACTTAACTTGCGCGTAAGATCGGCATCCCCATCTGCAATTTCCTTCAACTGAGTGTTCACATCACGAAGCGGTTTAATAATTCGTCCAGAAATTAGCAGCGCAAGGATCACCGCGAGCACTACCGACAATCCGGTCACACCAAAGCTAGTAATCAAAGCGTTATTACGATGCGAATTTGCCAGGCTTTGTCCATTCTCTATTTCCTCCATGAGCATGTTCTGAAACACAATCTGAGATTCTATCATAGCGTCTAATGATAGGTCCGTGAATTTCTTTTGCGCTTCCGGGAAGTTGCCTTCCTTAGCTAAAGCAAAAGCTTCCTTCAGAACGATCAAATAATCATTCCATTTGCTCTTCAGCTCAGTTACACCCTTTAACTCAGCTTCACTTAATCGGGCACTCTCCAGCTCTGTAATAGCATTTTCAATCAATGGGAGCATTTCTTCATACTGCGCCAGATAGGAATTCCGCTCATCATCTGTGTTGCTCATCACATAACGAGCACCCAGCTCATCTGCGGTACGAATCTTATCCGTTAAGCCTTGAACAAGTGACAGCTTGTCCCAGTTACGATTAACCTGATCTGTCAATTGGGTAACCTTCCCCTGAAACAATGTGTTTCCGGCTATCGCCACTAGAAAGACTATAATCACAGCAGTAAATCCTAAGACTATTTTCCCACGGATACTTTTCACCATCGTTTTTCCTCATCTCTATATGTATGTAGGTCTATTTGGTACTTTTATCCTACTAGCTCTCCCTTAAGCCTCTCTGAATTTGAACTGAATGTTTGCTTAAAAAAACAAAAAGACCCCTATTTCCGGCCGAGGGCAGGAACTAATGGTCTTTTGAGATCTTTTTATTCGTATAAATTTCCGTTAGCCAGCTCTGCCAGCTTCGATTCATCCAGTACACTTAAGCGTCCACGATTTCGTGTAATGATTCCTTCATCAATAAAACGACGCACGATTCGATTAAGATGCCGATAGCTTGTGCCAAGCAATTCTGCTGTTTCAATAAGACTTGAGGTCCGAATCTCCTCCACTCGCCGGTCACCGTTTTTATCTGCGAACAAAGACATTAAATAACTGGCAAATCGATTCTCCACAGGATACAACAGGTTAAGTGCGGAGGCTTGACCGAGCGTATGCAATTTGTGACTAAGTTCTCCGACGAGAAAACGTAACAACGCTGTATTTTCCTCAAGCTCTCTCAGGAGTAGTCTTCTCCCTGCAAAAAGAATCAAGCTCTCACCCACAGACTCCACTTGATTCTTAACAGGGAACCGGTGAAGCAGCTCTACATCCCCAATCACAGATATCGGATTTGTAAACCGCACCAGCATAGATTTGCCATTTGGCAGCAAGGTCTGAATTTTGAGCTTGCCCTCAACCAATATGAACATTCCATCCAATTGATCGCCAACCAAACACAGCTTTTCTTCATCCGCGTAACGTCTCAACTCCATTTTATGCGTTACCAGCGGGCTAAATATTCCGTCCAGACCGTTCTTCACTGCCAAGGCACGGACAGCCTCACGGTCATTTATCGTCTGCATGTTGTGCCCCCTCTATTGTTTGCTCCAGTGTAATTTAGAATACCCCACAAAAAAAGGACATATGTCCTTTTTAATGAGGTTTTCCTATGACACTTTACATTACAACAGAATCCACACAATAACGAATCATCTCTACCTTCTGATCCTGCAGCCAAAATTCAATACTCCGATGGTTGATTTTATCCACGTATCCGATAATCTCAGCCCCTTGCTCCCCTCTTTTATAATAAGAAGTGCCATAAGCCTTGATCACTTCGTCTGCTGAAGCTCCAACATGAATATCTCTTGCCGTACTCATCGTATGATCGGAATAGACGCTGATTAGAATTATTTTATCATCACCACGCGCTGTGGCTATTGTTGTCTCGTTACCCAGATCATAATACTGATACCGCTCTATATCATTATTTGGCTTAGGTTCCCTAGCAATTGAATCAAGGCTTTGAAGCAGCTGAATGCCGCCCAGACTTTCCTGTTCAAGATTGGTGCTGGAAACACGCGAGTAATGATTTTGTTTGGGCGCATTGTATAAATAGATATGATAGATCCCGTAACTTAAACCTACCGTAATAAAAATGATGATAAATGACCAGCCTCTTTTAAATGGCTTCTTCCTCACTGACCTCACACCTTCTTCTTACCTTTACTGTGCAAAATATTCAGCCAGCTCACGCTGCGCCAGATATTGCGGGAAATTGAACGACTGCCAGGCCCGCTCACGCTTATTGAGTTCTCTCCATTCATTCTTTAAAAAATCATCCAGCATCCCATCTTCCTGTTCACTAAACCTTATCAGAGAAGGGATGACCTCCGGAGATAAACGGACCAAATAATTGGCGTCCAATTTACCACTTGCCGCATAACGATCCATATTTTTATTAGCGATAATAACATCCATCCCGATATAGTTCATGACGACGTAGGAGATCAAGCCCAGCACAATATAACATTTCGCCAATGGCACACGCTGAACAGCTATCCGTAAGGCTGCAACCACCAACAATAAGCCCATAAATATCATAAATGCATGCACTAAAAACCGAGTCGTGGTATAGCCGTACACCTCTTCATATAGAGTCAGACGGGTATAGGCGGAATATAGCATCACTGTCGAGCAACCAACCAGAATGTAGAGCAGGACATTAATAAATTTTTGCAGCCCTCCACTTCTTTTTCCTTCCGATACCAAAGCCAGCAGCAAAATCACGAAATTAATCGCAGCCACCATAATCAGCTCAAAAAATCCACTACGTGCGTAATCAGCATATGAGCTGCCCTCTGGTAAAATCCCTTCCCATGCTCCAAACAAGTAAGAAAACTGTACGAAAACAAACAATACATATACCGTGTTAATGGCTATAAGAATCGTCGTCATAATTATCGGATCCATTTTAAAGCTTACAGGCGCCAGCACTGGACCATATTCCTTAGGCTGCATATTCCAGTCATAGATTTTCGAATCCACATACCCCCACACTAAGCCGAACAAGCCCATGCCCAGCAGGATAATCCACAGCACCCGCACAAAACCTTCCCCAAATGAAATCCGATCCAGCACATTCGGCAGCTCCAGCAGTACATGATGAAACACTCCGTCCGCTGAGGACAGCAAAGTAACCACAACCAGCAATATTGGAAAAGAGATCGCAAGTCCTATCAGCACTTTCCCCATGACCTGCTTACGCTCGTCCTTCATTTTACTGCCGCCAGTCCTTTTAATGATCGTAAA
The DNA here is from genome assembly GCF_038593125.1 of Paenibacillus sp. FSL F4-0097. Lineage (NCBI taxonomy): Bacteria > Bacillati > Bacillota > Bacilli > Caryophanales > Paenibacillaceae > Paenibacillus > Paenibacillus sp. FSL F4-0097. The sequence goes on along the minus strand of NZ_CP151965.1, from coordinate 2,655,037 downwards.
CACAGTGCTCCAATGGCGGAAATTCTGTGGAAGCACATGCTCCAGCGTGTTCCCCACTAATCCAAGCCGGCTCCAAGCCGGCCGTTTATCACTAAGCAAATAAGTCATATGTAATAAAATCAACACCGGGATCACCAGCAGGTTCAGCCCAAAGAAGAAAAAATTATGAAAGAATAAATAGGTTAATGAAAGTAGAAAAATCGCTCCAAACCAGAAGTAACAGAATTTGTTGAGCTTGCGGATTTTAGCCTTGGCATAATAAAGCATGAACGCATAGAACAGACACACAAAGATTGGATACGATAGGCCCGCCAGCTTTCCATAAAATAAATACTGATGAACTATTGCCAGTAAGAACGCAGCAAGCAAAGCAGCAAGCGATCGATTAAGCCTAAGTCCCGTTCCCGTTTCCATTTCCTCGGTCATGGTAATTACCCCCATTTTCTTACTTTCTCATCCTTATTTTACGTGATAAAATAAGAAAAAAAAGAGAAAGAATTTATTTATAATTTCCTATTTTCCGAAAGGAACCAAAACAATGAAGCTGCATAGCCAATTTTTAAAGCTGCAATCTCATTTTGGGGGAGCCACAGAAATCTCAGTGACGATGGATGAGTTGGCATTGATTTTCGGCTGTACACACCGCAATGCCATGCATATTGTGAATAAAATGATGTTGCAGGAATGGATCAAATGGACGCCTAAGCGTGGGCGAGGAAGCCGCTCTTTGCTGCAATTTCTTGTTCCCTCCGAAGAAATTGCCCTTCAATCCATGATGCAGGCGATTAGCCGCAAAGATGTCCACCACGCTATAGAAGGCATCAAAACCCATGCCAGCTCCACCTCACTGCAGGATACACTACAGGGTTGGCTGCTGACCTATTTTGGGCATCATTCTGAAATTCGTAGTGACAAACAAATTGATACTCTCCGCCTGCCCATTACCCAGCAGCTACATACCTTCGATCCGTTATATATGAATTTGCTGGCAGAGTCATTTGTTTCCAGCCATGTTTTCGACGGGTTAGTGAAAAGAAGCGGTGAACGGGACAAAATTGTTCCCTGTCTGGCTCACGCCTGGGAAGTCGATGAGAGCCGGACGCTCTGGACTTTTTTTCTGCGCAAAGAGGTGTTATTCCATCATGGAAAAGTGCTTACAGCCAAGGATGTAGTCTATTCCCTGGGACGGTTGATGCGAACCTCTAAACGGACACTCTATAGCTATATTTTCAAAGAAATCCAGCGGGTCACCGCATTAAATCCATCTACCGTTCAAATTACGCTTAAGCAGCCTAATGAACTATTTCTGCCATTTTTGTGCACGAGCAGAGCCGCAATTGTACCGCGTGATTTAGAAGGAATAGATGAGCAGAGCTTTGGCCGTAGACCCGTGGGGACTGGCCCCTTTAAGGTTGTGGACATGACCGAGGACACTTGTGTGCTGGAGGTTTTTCCTTATTATTTTCAAGGACGGGCTCATTTAGATCGGGTTGAAATCCTTTATGTCCCGTGGGATACCGAAACGTCATCCTCTGATACGGGTTCTGCTTTTCACGTGATTCAAAACCCCTCATCCGCCAGTTCTTCGACCTGGAGCCGAATTCATTCGGAGTCTTCCATTCGGAAATTCGTCACCTGCAATACGCAAAAAAAGGGACCGCTAAGCGATCCCCTGCTTCGGGCAAAAATAGTCTCCTGTTTAAAAGACGATTCAGCGTCCATCGAGCAAGAAGCGATAAAAGATCAAGAAATCACGTTGCAAATCTCTACGATTCCACAATATGCTGGCGATGCTGATTTTATTGCCACTAGACTAGAGCAACAAGGTTATAAATGCAATGTCATTTCCGTGTCTCCAGAGGAATTTAAAGGTCCGATTCGGCTGGAATCTGACCTGATTGTTTTCTCACTATTCCGTGATGAGGATGAACAACTTCGTTTATTTGATCTATACCTTACGCTCTCCCAGCATATTGAACCGTATACCCGGGCGGATATAGAAGGCTGGCTGTATACCATCGCGCGCGAACCTAATCCGGTGGCCCGAGCGGAAAGTTTCAGTATCATCGAGAACCGTCTGATTAAAGAACACCACCTACATATTTTGTATGAAAAGCCCACTCAGACAGCTTATCTCCCCTCTGTCCGCGGGGTTAGCTTCAATAGCCAGGGTTGGGTCGATCTTCGTCATGTCTGGTTTCCGCCACTGCTCTCTAGCAGCAGCACGAGTTGATCTGCTTGAATTAAAAAATGCGGAAATCCAGAGCTTGCCCCGGATTTCCGCATACGCGATAAAGCTAATTATTAAGCTGCTGTTTTAGTCGTAGCTGTAACTGTAGAAGTCCCCGCATCCCACTTCACATCCATATTCAATCCCTCGGAAATAAATCTAACCGGAACTAATGTCCGATTTCCGATAATTTGCGGAGGAACGTCGAGTGTGAGCGCTTTTCCATTGATGTAAGCAGTCTTGCTGCCAATGGCCATTACGATCGTTGTATTGTCTTTTACTGCAGTGATTTTCTTAGTCGTTTGATCCATGGTTACTGTAGCACCCAGAGCATTAAAGATTGCATTCACTGGCACAAGCACCCGGCCATCCTTATTCACAGGAAGCTGATCTACAAAGCTGACCGCTGTTCCGTTTAAAAGTACGGATATTCCGTTAGTGCCCGTCGTGTTCGGATTAGTTGTTGATGGTGTTGTAGTTACAGAGGGTAGAGGTGTGACGTTAAGTCCTAGCTGGCCTTGCAGATTAGCAAGTCTGTTCAGCGCAAAGGTCATAATCGAACCTGCAGCCATTGTGCCCATACCTTGTCCCCCGCCTCCAGCGTTACCTGTTGGAGGTGTAGGATTACCATCAGTCGCAGTCCCTGTATTATCAGGACGTGCTGGCGGTGTCGTTCCATCCGGAGGTGTCATGCCCTCCATCCCTTCAGGAGGTGTCATGCCTTCCATCCCAGCTGGTGGAGTCATTCCTCCACTACCACCCATCTCACCTGTTGCTGAATAAGTAACATTACTTTCAAATTGTTCCATGGTATAAAATTTGGTTGGGTCTGCTTGAACGTAAGGTTTAATTAAGGTAGCCAATTCAGTAATTCTGCTCTGAATTCCTTCCAAATAATCAACCAGCTCAGATACATATTTCAGGTATTTAGTCTTATATTCAGGCACTTCCAACAGATTAGCAATCATTGGGACCTGATCTAAACTTATCCCAAGTGTAGGATTATCAATCGATGCAGTTACTGCGTTGCTATTGGCTGCAATGGTTGTTGCCGATGTAGAAGTTGTGCCCGCAGCAGCTGTTGTACCTGCTCTGCCGCCTCCGCCACCAGAATACCCGTTAAAGGACATGTTCATATCCCATGGAAGTACACTAAATTTACCGGATGCATCCCCGTACAACATATAATTATGACCTTTATCCCCGTTATAGCTGTCATAGTTACCCAATACAGCATTAACGGCGATATACTTCAGGGCCGAATCCACATCTAGCACACTTTCAATAGAACCCTTCTCACCGGCAGGCATCTCATTCAGTACCTTGATGAAGTTCTTTAACGAAGCTTTATCATCTTCTTTACCTGTATCATAAGTTATCGTTTCGTAGTCACTGTCTTCTTTGTACTGCAGATAACTTTTTTCTTCTGTATCATACAGAACACCTTCGTCATAAGTTTCTCCATAGGTACGTTCTAGATAGCTGTCATCTATCGCTTCCACACCTACATAAAACCCATATAATTCTCCGTTGATATACAGGTTGGTGAACACAGTCAAAGGTGCATCCACACCAACAGAACGGAGCGCTTCGTAATGTAAATATTCACGAATATACGAAGGGTCCGAAAAATTGTTGTTCAGTACCATTTTATCAAGACCAAGTAACGTTTGCTTCTTATCATATTTATCAAATTTCAGCCGGAAGCTGTATCTGTCCGAGTCTGTCATACTGGCTACCGATTTTAACGTCAGATTCCCTTTAGTAGAAAATCCAACATTTTCAACAACATTCCCGTCAACTTCAACCTTAACTTTTTTGTATTCTTTTTCGAGGGGACTTGCTAATATACTTTTCCAATCCGCATCATCAATCGTTACTTTAACATCAATGATTCTGTCACCCGCGAACAGGGATTCATACGCTTTCGTTACACCTGCATCCGCCGCACTAACTACGGGCGTGTTTCCAGCAACTCCAAACGCTGTTGAGACGATAGCAAGACTTAGTGTAACTGCCATGAACTTTCTCAGCAAATTTTTCTTCTTCACCATGTGTAATCCTCCTTGAAGTACAGATTTATGTTTTCGCAGTTCAAGGAGATTGTAAAATATGAATCTGAATATACGCTGAATAGCTTGTCTAAGCTTTGCCAGGCAGGCTGTTTATCAGCCCTTTGCCAATCAGATTAGCTGAAACCGGCGGTTTTCCGATCTCTCTGGCCCAGACCGATAATTGCCCGACATGATGAATCTCATGAGCAATCACATGGCGCATTACCTCACCCCAGGCATCGGTCACGATCCTGCCATCCGGAAGGTGATCCTCAAAAATCCTCTGCTCCAGCCCCTCATGCCAAGCCGTTACAAAGGGTTCCACCTCTGTGTGGAATTTTGCATCCAATTCTCGTACTTGCTGCAAAGTCTTGTACTGCTCAAAATCCTCTTGGAAATCCGGTTTTCCTTGCAATACTTGAATCCAGCTCCACTCCACATCCACAATGTGAAAAAGCGTCTTGAGTATACTGCCTACACCACCTATACGTATTGCAAGCAGCTCCTCCTCAGAAATATTTGCACACCACTCATACCATTGTTCGCGGACCATCCAGTTATATTGAAAAAATGTCTGCAAATAAAAACCTCCTAGAAAGTTGTTGTACTTTTTAATGGGAACTTAAATGTTTTCGGTATCCTTCTACCTTTTCATCTCTATAACCTAACGATTCATAGAACACATGCGCTTCCTTCCGCTGCTCACCGGAGACTAAAATAATATAATAGCAGTCTCTTTCCCGGGCCGCTTGTTCAATGGCGTTCATAAGTTTTTTGCCGACGCCTTGACGACGTGCCCGCGCTGAAACGACCACATTCTCAATCACCATAAACGGTTTGCAGTCCCCCACTAAGTCCTGACACACGATGCCCATCAAAGACCCTAGTAACTCCCCCTCTACAAAAGCACCCAATAGAATGTACCGGTTATCCGCCTTAACCACTTTAAACACTTCTTCAAGCTTATTAAAGTCAGACGGTTTATTCATCAGCTCTTGATATAAATTCCCCAGTTCAGGAAGAGATTCCATTTCTATTTCTTTAATATCAACCATGATTGTTCATCCTGCTTTCTTTTAAATTAACAGCCCTGCTCATACACATACAGTCCACCATTCCGTGGATGAGATATACGCTTTCAATTATAACCTCTTTGGACCAACTGCTGTGCCAACATCTTCATAAAAGAAGAATGCCCATAATACCAAGCCATCCGCCCCAGCACTAGCCACATAAAATGGATGCAGCTTAATCTTCTTCATAGCCCCATTATTTACGAACTATCAACTCGAATTCATCCATCTGTCCATCCCACTCTACGCACCAATCCCAGAATGTACGGACTTTAACTCACCTTTGACTCCCTCAACATTATTGCTGAATTCTTCTGTAGCCTGTTGAATATATTCCGCCGACCAAAAGTTCCTCCTATGCCATTTGTAAATATCTGAGCACGATCTCAACACGCTCTCCAACCGATAAATCTTCCTCTATTCGTAAAATAGGACATTCCAGTGCGGACATCCATTCCTCATGCAGCACTTTGCTCCTGACTTCAACTCCAGCAACATCATATAATGCCGCCCACTCCATAAAGGTCTGATACGCTTCGTATTTACTTCCTCCAGGCAAAATATGATCACCATATCTCTCGTACTCTCTGGCTCTTAATCTATCTAAACGAATTTCCGGTGGAAGTCCTAGAAAAATAACCAAATCGAATAATGGTCGAAGGCCATCTCCCCAGCCACATACCGCACCACTTAGAATCCAAGGCTCCATATGGGTCAAATCGTTTGTAAGTTTCGCTAATCGCGCATTGACCTCACGTTGCTTAGTGAATTTATGCTCCCAAAAATAGTCGTCACTGTCCAACTGGACATGTGGCAACACTTTAGCTAATTCGTAACCTAATGTACTCGTTCCTACGCCTGAGGCTCCCATAATATGAATTCTTCTCATACATTCCCTCACCTTTAAGTGGATTTAAAGTTGCAATTAAGGCAATTTCCCTCCAAATATAAAAACAAATAGACTGCTCTCTAATGAAGCAAAGCAGTCCATTTATCATATAGCTCTTATTCAGTTATAGCTGCTACGTCTTTAGGAATCCGGCGTGCTGCATCCGTGGATATAGCCGCTTGGATTACTGCCAGGCGCACCTGTTCAACTACTTTTTCGTTAAAAATACTTGGGATGATATATTGCTCATTGAGTTCATCCGGATGAACGACCGATGCAATGGCTTTTGCCGCAGCCAGCTTCATTTCCAGATTCACAGTTCTAGCCCGGCAATCAAGTGCGCCACGGAAAATACCCGGAAAACATAACACATTGTTGATCTGGTTCGGATAATCACTTCTGCCTGTCGCTAGAACGCGAACAAAAGGTTCTGCCAAATCCGGTTCAATCTCCGGTGTAGGATTAGCCATCGCAAAAACGATGTTATCACTGGCCATGCTTTTAAGATGCTCCACGGTCAGAATCCCCCCACGGGACACCCCAATAAAGACATCTGCCCCTTGTATAACCTCCGTTATTCCACCCTCAATTCCCTCAGGATTGGTTGCGGCAGCAAGCTTCTGCCATTCCGGATTATCATACTGGAGATCTTTTCTGAGAACGCCTTCACGATCAACCGCATAAATATAACGCGCGCCCGCTGCCAGCAGCAGATTACATATGGACACCCCAGCCGCCCCTATACCCACAACAACAATCCGCGCATTTTCAATAGATTTATTAACAACTTTAAGCGCATTCAAAAGTCCTGCAAAAGCCACCACGGATGTTCCATGCTGATCATCATGAAATACCGGAATGTCCAGCTCTTCCGCAAGCCGGCGTTCGATTTCAAAGCAGCGTGGTGAACTTATATCCTCTAAGTTTATCCCTCCAAAGCCAGGAGAAACTGCTTTTACGATATTGATAATTTCATCCGGATCTTTGGTATTTAAGCACAGCGGAAAAGCATCAATGTTCGCCAATTGCTTAAACAGCATCGCCTTACCTTCCATGACAGGCATCGCTGCTTCCGGACCGATATCCCCTAGTCCAAGTACAGCAGTGCCGTCCGAAACGACTGCAACTGTATTTCTTTTCATCGTCAGAGAATAAGCTTTTCTGGGATCTTCGGCAATCGCCGTACACACTCGGGCTACCCCCGGCGTATACACTAAGGATAAATCCTCCCGATTTTTAATCGGCATTTTAGGTGTGATTTCGATTTTTCCGCCAAGATGAGCCAGAAACGTCCGATCCGACACGTTGATTATTTTAATTCCCGGCATCTTCGATAATATTGAGATAATTTCTCCATTAGCTGCGTCTTGCACATTCACTGTTATATCTCGGGTAGTGACATCCTTCCCTGCACGTATCACGTCAATAGCAACAATATCTCCGCCAGCTGCGGCAATTCCTGAAGCAACATCGCCAAAAGATGCAACCGATTTCCGAATTTCGAGCCTGATAATCATTGTAGTCGCAATCGACATGAATTAGCCTCTCTTTCTTCAATCCTATTATTTAAAAAATACTATACTTTCCCATTTAAACATATCTTCCGCCTATTAACTAGATCAACGAAAAATTTTTCTTCATACAGTATTCCCATCCGCACCCGGTCCAAATACATCAGGTATGGCAGCTACGGACACAGAGCCATTTTTCCCGTGAAAATAAATTTCATCATAATCTTAAGTGTATGTAAGCATAAACAAACAGTAAGCTCTTCTACTCTTCATTACCTTCTCTGCATGCTGTAGAGCATCCCGCCGATTCTTTTCTCCGCTGGCACTTTCAGTTGCTCTCCCTCACTAAGGTCTGTACTGCTCTTCTAGCAAAACAGCCTTACCTTCTACAAATGTCAGATGGAATAATCTGTCCACAAGCTCTTCGCTAATAAAATTCGTATAGTCAACTTGCTGAGGTCTCGCCCCATTTAGTTCAGCTATAGTTACATCAGTCTCAAGCTTAAGTCGTTCGATTTCATCGCTTGCATTTCGGATATAGAATCCATTAGGCAATGATTCGGGTTCTTGTATACCATCTTCTTTAGCCGCAATTTCTGCCGCCTCTCCACCGAACCATTCCACCTCATCCAGATCCAGATAAACCGAGTTCCCTTCTGTGATTACTCCCTTTATAAAAGCTAATTTTTTCTCCACTTGAGGTAAGTTATAAATAATTTTTTTCAGTTCCTCCACGCTTTCACCCTGCACTCCACTCTCAGAGTTAGATTGGATTGAAATCTCGCCTATAGTTTGAACAAGCTCCTTGGTAGTTTGGTTAGTCTCTTTTGGTGGCTTGTTATAAAAAGAATATCCATTAAAGCCAAGTGAGACTAATGTGATACCCGCTAAGACTGTACCCATTAAATTTTTCCATTTCATAAGCTTCACCCTCTATCACAAGATTTAACGGAACCTTAATAAACAATTGCGCTATATCATAGACAATCACAAGTTGACCGGGCAGAATAAATATTATATACATGTCTTACCTATAACGTAGTTGAAGGAGCTCACACTTATGACAGAATCATTTCAAGCGTTAGTTGTCGACAAAACAGAATCTTCCTTCTCCGTAGCTGTTAAACCGGTTACCCTAGAGGATCTGCCAGCTGGAGAGGTTGTAATTAAGGTTGCTTACTCCAGTGTAAACTATAAAGACGGTTTAGCCAGTATTCCAAACGGTAAAATTCTAAGAACATATCCCTTTATTCCAGGGATAGATTTATCCGGTGTTGTGGTATCTTCCACAGATGAGCGGTTTCATAAAGGGCAGCAAGTCATTGCGACAGGATATGGTGTTGGCGTATCACACTTTGGCGGCTTTAGCAAATACGCTCGGATTCCAGCAGGTTGGATCACTCCCCTTCCCGAAGGCCTGACGCTTAAAGAAGCTATGATCTACGGTACTGCAGGACTGACAGCTGCCTTGTCCATACTAGCCCTGGAAGATCATGACGTTTCCCCGGACAAAGGCAAAGTACTTGTAACAGGCGCTACCGGCGGTGTAGGTGGATCTGCTATTGCCATGCTTGGCGCAAAAGGGTATAGCGTAGTGGCAAGCACAGGTAACGCCAAAGCTACCGATTACCTTAGAGGTATAGGAGCCGAAGACGTGATCTCACGTGAAGAGGTCATTGGCGGCGCCAGCAAACCCTTGGACAAACAATTATGGCAAGGCGCAGTAGATTCGGTGGGTGGTGACACCCTTGCCGCAGTTTTGAGTAAAATCACCTACAGAGGTTCTGTAGCTGCAAGTGGCTTAACCGGAGGCACTTCAGTTCCAACTACAGTACTTCCGTTTATTCTTCGGGGTGTTAACCTTCTCGGCATAGATTCCGTTGAATGTCCTGCAGACCTTCGCCAGAAGGCTTGGAAACGGATGGCGAGCGATCTGAAGCCAAGTCAGCTGGAGAACCTCGTGGATCGTGAAGTCACGTTAAACGAGCTACCGCAAGCATTGGAAGATATTCTACAAGGAAACCTTAGAGGAAGAGTACTTGTCCGTTTATCCTAGGTTTAACAACGAAACCTCCCGGAATCTAGAGTTCCGGGAGGTTTTTTTAGTTTACTCTTGGTTATTTGGATACTGGTAATGCGGCTGCTGCTGTACATAGGGTTGTTGGCGATAATGCTGATCATAACCCTGCGTATAGTACCCTTGCATCGGGTATGGCTGATAATTAAAGGCTTGTGTAGCTGGAGGCATTTGTGAAGATATCGGGATGGGTTGTGCCTGCATATGAGCGTATGGATTCATATTTGGCTGCATATTAGGATGCATATTTGGTTTAACATTGGCTTGCATATTTGGGGCCATGTTAGGGGCCATATTAGGAGCCATATTGCTGCTGCCCATTACTTTATCTTCTTCGCAGCAGTCAGCAGGAGGGCCGATGAAGGTTCCCAGCTTGATTGGAGCAAGAGCTTCTTTTACCTTAGCTTCATTTAAGCAGTAAGTATGGGCTAATACATTTGCTGGGGTTTTGCTAAGAATATCCGAACCTAAAATGACCTCAGGAATAGGTGCGTCAAAAATCGCGAGCAGATGTGTATTATCCACAGTAGCTACCTCATAATGCCACCAGCCTTGCGGCACGTTTGCCACTTGACCCGGACAAATCGGAAAATGCAGAAGTTCATTTGTGAACGGATTGATTAAAGACACTACCGCTGAACCGCAGATACAATACACAAGCTCTGCAGCATTTTGATGATAATGAGGTTCCACAACATTTGATTTGCTAAGAAAAATATCCAGCAGCGATATGTTCTCAAGCGTGTTCAATTGTTTAATCGACAGCAAGTTAATGAAGTTGTTGGCATCTTTTTTAAAAAGTGTATTGGTGTTCACATCAAAAGTAAACTCTGTATTGGGGGACGTATAGTCCATGTATGAAGTCACTTTTTTTCCTGCCTTTCTGTTGCTATAAATTTTTGCTTTCCCTAAACACAAGATATGCGTTTGCCTATGCCTAGGTGCGGAGATTCACTACTCCTGATAAAAATTCATCTTTCTTTTCTAAACGGGGCATCCTCTAAGTATTACACTCTCACCCCACATAGGAGGCATAGTATGAAATCCATTCACACAAAAATATTGTTAGCGTTATGTATCACTCTCTTTACAATTATGGGTTTCCAGCCTATGAATCTCAGCTCCACGGTTGAGGCCGCCAATAACAAAACATCATCGAAACAGGCGCCTCTTACATTTGTTCTAGTTCATGGGTCTTGGGCTACTGCTGGTTTTTGGGATCAAACGGCCGCCGCACTTCGCAGCTTAGGACACACCGTCTATACTCCGGAATATGCCGGTCATGGCGGGGACAAAAACAATAATGTAACGCATGCGCAAATTACACAGTCTGTTGTCGACTTTATCAAGCAAAAAGACTTAAAGGATATCATTCTGCTCGGACATAGCTTTGGTGGATCGGTGATCCAAACCGTCTCTCAGCAAGTACCGGATCGGATCAAACGTCTGGTATTCTTCGATGCCTTCGTACCGCTGGATGGGCAAAGTGTGGCGGACCAATTTCCAGCTGATTCGCTGAAGTACTTTGAACAGCTGAGAGATAATTCCGGCAATAATACCATAACGCTCCCTTTCCCTCTTTTCCGGGATACATTCGTCAACACCGCCAGTCTTGCGGAAGCGCAAGCTTTTTATAAACAAGCTCCTCCTGAGCCAGCAAGTCCACTTTTCGAAAAGCTTGATCTCAAGAAATTTTACAGTCTCCAGATCCCCAAAAGTTATCTTTATCTAACGGAGGACACCGCGATACCGCAAGGTCCATACGGATTCCATCCTACACAATCCAGTCATTTAGGCGTCTTCCGCTTCATCGAGGGCAAAGGAGATCACATGACCACCGTTCGAACCGAACCCAAAATGCTGGCGGAATTGATGGTGAAGGCGGGAAGAGATTAGTCGCCTAACAGCTGGATAGTCTAGTAGCTGTTGTGGCTTGAGCTGGGGTTCGCGAGCTGGGCTGGTGACGTGAGCTGGGCTGGTGGCTCGAGCTGCGCTTTGTGATGTGAGCTGAGCTATGCGATGTGAGTTGCGCTGTGTAATGCGAGCTGGGCTATGCGACGTCAGTTGCGCTGTATGATATGAGCTGGGCTGGTGACGTATGCTATACTCTATAATGCAAGCTGGGCTTTGTGATGCTGAGTTGGCCTTCCACTCTGAGCTGAACATTGCGACTCCAAATCCACTAGAGCTTGGCGGGGATCGGACCGGGGAGCCCTTATTTTCATAATTTCGGCGATTTAGCCATGCTATCGGACTCAGATGCAGCTATTCACCCAAAAGTACTCCTATAATGCGTGATTTCAGGGGAATAAGAGCCATACAGTCCGAAACTCTCGCCAGAACGATCATAATGCCAAAATAGCTGCAATACGGTCCGTAACGATGTCTGACGCGAGGTCTCTTAATTAATCACCAACGTAGGCTGATGATTTGTGGAGAAACAGACCACGTGGACTGATCGATGTGCTTTCGAATCAAAAAAAGAGCAAGCGTATGGGAACCCCCTACTACGCTTGCTCTTTTTCCTATCCATAACCAACCTACTTCCTAGGCAATCCGCCACGCGGCAGCTCGGGGTCCGATGTCACTCCGGTAATCACCCAGCTATTCTTCTCTTGCACAAGTGAGATTGTCAAAAGTATAGAAGGTGCTGGTCCACTTGAAGTCGCAGTATCCAGACGCATTTCAATGACCTCTGAATTCTTGTTAATTATCGTTTCTTTAGTGACCTCGTAGTTCGTGATCCAAGGGCTGGAGACACCCGTCACCCAGTTTAGTTCAACAAACCGCGGATACATAATCTTTTTGAAATCTTTGGAGAAGATCGAATATTGAATCGAGGCATTCCGATGTTGTAATCCGAACCCGTATAGCTCTGATGCTTGAATTGCAGAAGGTAATATAATGCGCCTAGACTCCGGAGCTGGCTTGGGCATAGCCGATAGCAGTTCTCCATTAACGTGAGTCATAGTAACGGGGGCTGATGCACCCATAGCCATTCCCGGCAGAAGCAACAATCCCGCAATTAAGGCAGTCGCCATTTTCATTTTGCTAATTAGAATCACCTCATTCGTAGCCTGTTCACTACATGTGAATTGAATCTAATTATTCCCCCACTTCACTTATAAATATGTACACGGTTTCCAAATCCACCAATAATGTATACCTCAATGAATTAAACTGGTAATATAAAATACAACGATACTACACAATCATTAATTCCATTAGATTTTTATAGGAGTGTTCCCATGAAAAAAATCTTAAACATCTGTCTAGTAGCAGGCCTGCTACTCACTCTATCCGTCGCTACCTTGAATACAGCTAGCGCAGAATCCAAGGCCAAAACCTACAAAAACTGCACGGAGCTAAACAAAGATTACAAAGGTGGAGTAGCCATTTCCAGCTCAACCAAGAACAAAGGCGGCAAAACGAAATACAAACCCTACGTATCGAAAGAACTCTATACTGCCAATAAAAAAAGCGACCGTGACAAAGACGGAATTGCTTGTGAGAAATAGGCTTAGCCTTGCTCCACTATTTGCTTGAGCCTTAGATCCGGCGTGAAAAAGAGTCTGTAGCTCAGTACACTGAGCAGCATACTCGTTACGGCAGCAGAGGCAGTGAACGAGAACACAATTAATATCTGATAACGAACAGCTACTACAGGATCAGCACCCGCGATGATCATTCCGGTCATCATTCCAGGGAGTTGAACAAGCCCAACCGTCTTCATACCGTCGATGGTAGGAATCATGCTGAATTTTACAGATCTTTTTCTAACTTCCTGGATCGCCTGTGGGACCGTTGCGCCAAGAGACAACAACGTTTCAATCTCCCCTTTGCTCTGCTGAATTTCATGCTTGATATGGTTAATGAACAACCCTGAAACCACCATAGCACTGCCAATGGTCATGCCGCTAATCGGAATGATATATTGTGGCGTAGCCTCAATGATATGTAAGCTGAGCAGAATGCCCATCATGAGCAGTTCCATAGTAGCAATCGCCAGTCCAATTCTCCAGACTAATCCGCGCAAGCCTTTGCCTCTTTTGGCTGCATTCCATGCGGCTACACTGATCATAAAGAGTATTATCACAATTACATAAATGACCTGCTCCGATTTAAAAATAAATTGCAGCACATACCCCACCGCAAGCAATTGAATGGCCGACCGCACTGTGCCTACAATGATATCTTTTTCCAGTCCGAGCTTTTGCCACACGGAGACCAACATTGTCCCTAATACAAACAGAAGCGTGAAACTTAGTGCTGTATAACTCATAACAACGACGCTCCTTCCGAAGGCCGAACGAACCTTTTAGCCAATTCTTCCGCAGATTCAGCAAAAAAAGACTCGCTCACATGCTGTTCCAACCTGCCTTTTCCCATAAACCATGTAGTTGTGCTTATTCTGCTCGCCTGCTTAAGATCATGAGTGACCCAAATCATCGAAGTGCCTTCTTCCTTATGCCAATCCTCTAGTAGCTTCTCAACCATTTGAGTGCTGTTGACATCGAGCGAAGCGGTGATTTCATCGAGCAATAATACCGTAGGTCGGAGCAGCAAGGATCGAATTAAAGAAATCCGCTGCTTTTCACCACCCGAACAATCTGCCGCTTTTTTGCTTAAATCCAAATGCTCCAGCCCCAATTGCCCAATTAGTCGCTGCACTAGTTTAAGATCATAAGGTTTGTCATGCAGTCTGCTGACAGTTCTTAGATTATCCTCCACACTGCCAGACAGCATGACCGCTTGTTGTGCTACAAATCCTATTTTCATCCTCCATAATCTCGCATTCATAATTTTATATGAAGTCCCCTTTACCAACATATCTCCCTCATCCGGAGCATCCAAGAGAGCCAGGATTCTAAGGAGTGTACTTTTCCCTTGGCCAGAGGCACCAATCAATGCGATGCGGTCCGATTCAGCTATGTCTGCGGAGATCTCCGAGAAAAGATATTTTGAAGTTTGGTCGTTACTTTTCCAGTTAAGTTTTGCAAGTCTCTGAATCTCAAAAATACTACTCAATCCCCTACCTCCTAATACCATCCGCTAAAATAGCATACCGTCTAGTATTATAGCATTTCAACTATAAAAAAGAGAAAGACATCCAGATCCAGGACGCCTTTCCCTATTCGAACTATTGCTTTTTATTGATTAAACCGGGCCACAACAAACACCGCAGGTGAATTCCAATAGATCGTCACTTCATTCGTAGAATAGCTAAGCTCATGATCGACAAAGCACTGCGCAGCTGGTTTTCCCTGTAAATGCTCAACTACATATTCATCATGCAGCCCACGATCTGGCCCCCCTGACACCAATCCTGGCACCGGATCAGCCACTTGGTCACCTACAGAAGGGCGATGATGCGGATTCATCACGGCATGATCCCCAAATCCGGTAACATAGCTGATATCCAATACGTTACGCCCCATCAGATAATGTAGATGATCTATGGCACAGTCCGCAAAACCGGAGTCTCCACTAAAATATTCAGCCACCAGCAGCAGCATTGCATTGTTCATTACAAGCATATTGCTGCCCCAGATATAGTCCTCCTCTTTTAAAGAGATCCTATAGCCCTCCTCACGACTCTGTTCCACTAATCGTTGCGCCTCAGCAACAAGCCCTTCTTTTAACGAGACATATAAAGCACGTTCTGCTTGCTCCTCACCATTTAACAGATAAGCAATAGTGCCATAGCCCCCCATATCACCCCAGCCTAAACTGTATTTTGGAAAAGCCAGCTGCACTAGCTGGAGAACAGCTTGATGATACTCCTCTTTCCCTGTCGTACGATACAGCTCCGCCGCTGCCCAATACCGCTCGTCCTTATCGACTCCATCCCCGTATTCTCCAGTGCTAATCTCAGGCGGATTCGTAAAACCGGGTACATCTGGATGCTGAACAAGCCATTCCCATGCTGCCCCTGCAGCATCCAGACATTTCCGCGCATAAGCAGCATCAAAAGACTCGTACACTCTTGCAGCCATAGCCATAACCCCAGCAAAATCTCCAGTAGCAGTAGCAGATATTGGTGAGAAGTACAGATCCGCTGTATCGTCCTCAGGCATAACATCCAGTCCAGGAAAGCTTAGCGTAGTCAGTTTATGGTATACACCACCTGTTGCGGAGTCTTGCATTTTAAACAACCAATCGAGCTCCACCTTGCATTCCAGCAGCACATCTGGCGTAGATCCATCACTTTCAGGCAATGGGATAGCGCTTACAAAAGCCGAGGGATATAATTCATATGCAAGCAGCATATCCGCGATAGCTTTCGCTCCGGGACCGCTATATTTTCCATAATCACCTGCATCATGCCAGCCACCCGAACAGTCTAGTTGAAGATCCGGTTGCCCATATACAATCCCTTTTGCGGTATGACACGCCTTGTGCTTCCAATCTCCAGCATATTCTTCAGTCAATCCAACGCCACAGCGATAATAATAGAAAGCTTTCAGCAAGCCCTGTTGAAGCTCATGATAAGGCTGATCTGAGATTGTAAAGGATGCCGAAGCTACACCCTCGCCCTGCTCAATCCGATATCTTCCCTCAGCCTTGACCTCCGAGAAATCACCTGTGTGCAAAGTTACTCCACTGGCTTTATCAAATCTTCCAGCATCTGAACTACCTTTGAACACAATAGTCCCGCTATCAACATCAACTACCTGAAAATCATGCTCAGCACCTGTAAATACTGCGATTTTTTCTCCATCCAGCGGATATCCGATTTGATTCACAGTAATGGCGCGAAGTGTACGCTCGCTCATCTTCATTCTCCTTTTATGTAAAAATGATGAAGCTGAAGTAACCTTTCTCTTCTAGTTGAGAATACTCTATTCTAGTTATCTATGGCAATGATGTATACAAGAAAAAACCTAGAGTCACCCGAAACGAAACGGATAACTCTAGGCGGACAAAACAGCTTATTTATCGTCAAGCAGTTTAATAAAGTTAGCTGGAAGTGTGAACTGCTTATTATGAACCACTATACGGCGAAGCTCCTCCTCGAAAGAGCTAAGATCATCTTCATCATCGTCTTTAATTTCTTTTATATCTCGGTGCAGACGCTCCATTTGCAGATCAAGAGCATGGGCGGCATCCGCCGCATTTTTCAGCTCACGAGTCATGCTCTCAGGTACTGATTTATTATATTTATAAAAGATTTTATGTTCGAGGCTTGCCCAGAAATCCATAGCAATGGTACGAATTTGAACTTCTACACAGACAAGCTCCTGGCGATCGGACATAAAAACAGGGACTTGAATCAGCAAATGAAGACTCTGATATCCGTTAGGTTTAGGATTCTTAATATAATCCTTTACCTCAAGAACCGTTAGATCATCCTGCTTCTGAAGCATCTCACTAACATGATAGATATCAGAGATAAAAGAACAGGTGATCCGCAGACCAGCGATGTCTTTAATACAATTTTTCACTGAATTCAGCGATAATTCACCATTTTTGCGCAGCATTTTGTTCATGATACTCTCTGGTGACTTAATACGCGATTTGGTATGTTCAATTGGGCTGTAATCATGCAGAGACTGAAACTCCTGTTTTAGGATCTCAATCTTTGTTTCCATCTCATCCAATGCAAATTTATAAATCAACATGAAACGAGTGATATCGTGCTTAAGCTTCTTAAATTGTTCAATTTGATTCTCGGGGGTCATTATCTCATTTCTCCTCTTGTAGCGTTTCTCTATATTTATCATAGCCAATCCACTAGTGAAATTCAAATTCAGCGGTATTCACTTTTCAATTTAGAGAAGACAGCAAGATCCACATACCGACCTTTTTCGAACTCATGTTGCCTTAAGACCCCTTCTTTGTAGAAGCCGAGCTTATTCATCAATATAAGTGACGCCTCATTTTTCGGTTCCACTCTCGCTTCAATTTTATTTAGTTTCATGTTCAAAAAGCCAAACTGCATAACACGGTTCACTACCTCTGTCATAATCCCCTTTCCCCAAAAAGCAGGCATTAAGTCATACCCAATTTCCACACGATGATGATCTTGCTCATAATTCAGAAATCCGCAGGTTCCAATCACTTTTTGAGTCTCACGATCTTCAATCATCCACCGTAAACCGGATTGTTCCTTAAAAATTTTGTCATACCATTTCATTTCATCTATCGCATCCTCGACCGAAATGAAGGGTGTAAATGGCATATATTTCACAACGGCTTCTTGGGAATAAAGTTCAAATATATCATAGCGATCATTTTCTGTTGCTTTACGTAGTGTACATCGTTCAGTTTGTAACACAGGGAAATCAGTAAATGCAAATTCTGAATTCATGTAAGTTCTCCTTTTTCTAGTTGAGCTGTTTCCACTTTTGCTCTAGCGTTTGCGGAACATACTCCTTCAATAGAGTTAAGAGTTCCAACGGCTCGTTGGATACGTTTAGCAGACTGAGATGCGAAGAATTAGAGAAGCCTTCTTGGATACTGTTATGAATCAGATTCAGCAGAGGATCAAAATAATTCCTGATATTTAGAACCCCTACCGGCTTCTTGTGTATGCCAATTTGTGACCAGCACAAAACCTCAAAAAGCTCCTCATACGTTCCAAACCCTCCAGGTAAAGCAATGAAGCCATCTGCCAATTCTCCCATTTTTGCTTTACGGCCATGCATATCTTCTACTTCTATCAACTCCGTTAATTCTCTATGTACCATTTCCCCATTAAATAATCCTCTAGGCATTACCCCGATTACCTCGCCTCCACCATTCAAAACAGCATTAGCGACTTCACCCATTAATCCGATTTTTGAGCCACCGTAAATTAAACGATAATTATTCATAGCCATGTAGTTACCAAGTTCAACAGCTTTAGCTTTATAATCCTCATGTCCCCCTAAATTCGATCCTGCGAAAACACATATTGATTTCAAAATCCCATCTCCAAACTATATATTGATAATGTCCGCTATCTAATATACTATATGTTGGAGTATAAATCATGTGAAAGATTAAGGAGTGCTACATAATATGGAAATTAATGATGTGCAGAAATGGATTAATCATTTTTATGGAGAACGAGGCTGGACTACTTATGGTCCTTTTATAAGAGTGGGATTCTTAATGGAAGAGACAGGTGAAGTAGCACGAGCTGTACGCTCCTATGAAATCGGCAGAGATCGACCGGATGAATCGACTCGCACTCCAGAGCAACTGAAAAACGACTTGATTGAGGAAATCGGGGATGTTCTCGGAAATATCGCATTGTTAGCCGACTTATATGGCATCACTTTAGAAGAGGCTTTTACTGCACATAAAGACAAATTAGTGAAGCGGTTTAATTCCTAGGGACAAAGTAATCCTGAAAAAAATAGGACTACAATCGGCAACACCGAATTGTAGCCCTTCTTTAATTTACTCTTTAAGCCCTGTTAAGCTTTACCGCCTAATGTATGATTCGAAATCGCTTTGATTATTGTTTCCCAATCATCCGGGTGGACTTCGTGGCCCGTTCCTTCCAGGGGTAGAAGCGACGCATTAGGAATTTCCGCAGCAAGTGCCAAGCCATGCTCTATAGGAAGCACCGTGTCTTCTGTGCCGTGGATAACCAAGGTAGGAACCATGATATTTTTTGCCTTGCCCTCGTAGTCGTCATCCCCTGTAAGGAGAGAATGATTAAACATGCTAAGCAAGTTGTTGGCACGTTTTATTTCCATCCTTACTTGTTTATACGCTCTTTTCTCATCGAATTTATGTTTTGAACCACAGAGTATGCCGGAACCTGAAACCAAATAATGGGCTACCGCTTCCTCATTAGACCAATCCAGTGTTGCTCCATCTGCATGGAATGTGAGGATCCGCTCATCCATAGGAGGCAAGTTCCGATCATTATCATCAGATTCGAAAAAACTTGATGCGATCAAGGTTAAGGTTAGAACTTTTTGCGGATGACGTGTAGCAAGGACTTGTGCAATCATTCCGCCTAAGGACATCCCAACGATATTTGCCTGTTCAATATTATAGGCGTCTAGTAACCCAGCGGCATCATTAGCCATATCTATCACGGTATAATTGGAACTCCCAGGCTCATAAACAACGGAACGTCCGACATCCCGGTTATCATAACGAATAACGTAACGTCCGGTATCTGCTAATCGCTGACAGAACTCTTCATCCCAATAAACCATAGAACATGTGGCACCCATAATCAGCAATATCGCAGGATTGTTAGGATCTCCAAAACTTTCCGAGCATATATCAATTCCGTTTACTTTTACTATTTTTTCGCTCATTGTTCATTCCTCATTTCATTCGAATTTTATCAATGAATGCACAGTTAAATAAGACTCAATACATTTTCAAAAAAATGGATGATGTCATCATTAAATTGCACCTCAAATTAACGTAAACGAATGAATTTGATAATCACGATAAGCACTCTCCTATTCCATATTGAAGGGTTTTTAACCCAATTCCGATTATAACACAAAAAAGCTATCCCCTGATTTTACGGATCAAGGAGATAGCCTTACTATTTTTCGCCACAAAAATATTCGTTAAATAAATACTTCTTCAACAGTCAAATTACGCTCTTTAGATAAGTCTCTGAACGTAGTCTCATTTATTTTTACCAGAGGTTTGAAAATATCCAACGGATTATTCATAATAATCGTACCTTGCTCACCATTGCTAAGCTGAACGCTCTTACCCACAAAATTCGGCAATAAATGTCCGATCAGAGCTTGTACCGCATTTCCATTCAGCTTGCCAAATCCAAGTTCATGTACCTTGCGAAGAACGTTAATCAGGCCTTGTTTCGGTTGATTCGCTCTTCCTAAGGTCATGCCTACATAAGTATTTGCGACAGCAACAATCTGCGTATACGGGTGCAAGTCCTGTTTACGGAGATTGTTAGGATAACCTGTACCATCCTCGAATTCATGATGCTGAAGCGCCACTAGTGCGGTCTTTTCGTCATTCATCGATTTAAGGATAATGTCGTATCCATACGTAGTATGACGTTTTAGTTCTTCTGATTCTTCAGGAGTTAAGTTATCCGTCTTATTTAAGATATGTGGAGCAATCTGGCTTTTTCCGATATCGTGCAAATAACCGGCTCTACTAATCTCAAATCTTTCGGCTTTTGTATGACCTAACCAAGTCGCTATGTAAAAGGATAACAGTCCGACCTGCAATGAATGATTGTATGTACTGATATCATCACGTTCAAGCAGCAATAATAAAGAAACGACATCCTTTTGTTCATCCAATTTCTCCAGCAATGGCTGCAGCGTATTATCAACATCCGACTGCGTAAAGCTACCCTTGCTGAGTGCTTCCAGAAATATAGATTCATAGTTTTGGATGGCTTGATCAAAATTACCATCTATCCCTTGTGCCACATTCATTTCTTCATTATCCAGCGCCATCATGCGTGGTTCAATATCGACATAATCAATCTGATGCCTCATCAGGATGGTGATTTCTTCTCCGTAGACCACTGTCCCCTTCGGAAGCACGTGTAGGCCAACACTATTGAATGTATCTGCTATTAGACAATCGCCATGTTTGAGATCTGTGACATGAGCTTTCAAAATTCAGCACCCCTTACTATATGTAGGTATATTTTACCTTAAGGATAGCTAAATTCTTCCAAAGTAACAATATGGTTAAAGTCTCATTAAACCACTCGGTTAGTTCAAAAGACCCCCGCGACTTCAGCACCCCTAAATCTATTTTTAGAGATTAAGCCTTACATTTATCCGTCTTACACACTACCTAAAAGGGATTGCTAAATTCAGCGATCACTTTCCCAATCAGCTTATCCTTCGACACAAATGGAGTATCCCACAGATGAGCATCATAGCTTATATTCCGGTTATCTCCAAGAAAAAAATAATGATCGGCGGGTACCGTAACCGGTCCAAAAGTGTAATCCATCTGTTCATTGAGGTAAGGTTCGTTAACCTTCGCTCCGTTTCGGTAAAGTTCGCCATCTTTAATTTCCAAGGTATCTCCAGGCAGCCCCATTAGCCTTTTTACATATCTTTTATTCTCATCACCAGCTACAGGTGGCGTAAATACAACAATATCTCCATGCTCCAGTGTGGTCATCCATAACATTTTCTCAACAATTAAGCGATCATTGATTTGAATCGTTGGGATCATAGAGCCCGTTGGAACTCGCATGGCTTCAGCAACATAGGTTCTAACAAACAAAGAAATAACCACTGCGATCATAATACTCGGCAACCATTGCTTCATAAATTTCAACATTATTGCTCACCTCCCATTCATTTTAATGAGTCAAACTTTTTCAGCTGGTTCATATTCAGTTCATATTGTCGTCATGTATAGTTCATCTTCATCGGGTAAGCTTCCTTTAGCGACTCGTTAAGGTAGCTAGAATAAAGCGATTAGAACAGGAGAAGATGCGAGTGAAACCAGAAGAAGAGGTTATTAAAAAAAGGATGAATAAACCGCTGAAAATTATACTTATTTCCTTAGGGGCTTTAGCTACTGCAATAGTACTTTTTCTAGTGACTGTTTTTGTCGCTAATATTTTCCTTAATAAATCGGACCAAGCTAAAATAAAACCCTATGGTCAGTCTGTAAGCGTCGACGGTAAAAATATGAATGTTTTGATTCAAGGAAATGGCGAAGAGACGGTCGTACTCTTACCTGGTTATGGAACGGTGGCACCGGGACTTGATTTTAAACTGCTGATAGATGAACTATCTCCATTTTACAAAGTTGTCGCGATTGAGCCTTTCGGTTATGGATTAAGTGATAGAACTGAAAAAGAACGAACCACGGAAAATATTGTAAGTGAAATTCATGAAGCTGTAAAGCAGCTTAATATTGACCGTTATATTCTAATGGCACACTCTATTTCCGGTATGTACAGTTTGAATTATGTGAACAAATATCCAAACGAAGTGAGTGTATTTGTCGGGATTGATAACAGTATTGCAACAGAAGACAGAACAAATGTTAAAATACCAACAGGAAAATTAAAACTACTTAGAAAATCAGGCTTGGGCAGATTGTTATTTAAAACAAGTGGAAACCCCTATGTTGGATTGCCGTTTGATGATGAAACTAAAGAACAATTGAGATTATTTACACTTAGAAACACTTATAATTACACTCACTTAAATGAAGTGGAACATATGTCTTCTAATTATAAAGGGGCTCTAAATTCAACTTTTCCAAAGGATCTTCCCCTTTTGCTCTTTGTACAAGGGGATGATACTCTCTTAAAAGATTGGATATCATTGCATGAAGAGCAAGTCAAAAATGCTAAACAAGGAAAATTGGTAAAACTTGATGCAGGACATTATCTGCACCATACCAAATCAAAAGAAATCACTGAAAATTTCAAGACATTTATGGAAGAAATAAAATAAAAAGCGTTTCTTCTATTCTCCATGCTGCAGTCATCGTGTGCAAGTTTCCTTGCATTTCATGACGCAGCATTTTTTTCTTAGTATTCAAATCTCGAACCGCTCAATAATTCGATTCATTTCCCCATCAACATCAATCGAAGTATTCTTAGGAATATGAATGACGAACAAACCGCCAAAGATCAACTCACATTTGCCTTCATTCTCTATAATTCTATGTTTAAAATCTGCAATGGCCGTAGAATCAACAGCCTCTTTACTAAGCAGCCAAGCGTATCTTTTGAAAGGAGATTTCTGGACGGTCTCTTGATAATAATAGACTCCATTTTCTTCCTTCACCTGTATAATATCTCCCATTGTAACAGCCGGATTAAAAATCGGTGTCTCTTCAATTCGAAATTTATCTTTGCCAAATGGAGTAACATCGAGGATTTCTATTTCACGGCCATCTGCGTTGAAGCAGATATGGATTCCGGACGATTCTAGCATCGGCACACCTCTATCCTTGTTCAATATCTAATCTTGTTCATTCTAAATAACACAAAACAAAGTAAATACATTAGGCTCGTAATCCCGAACAACCTAAAGATTCCGGGCGTTAATAACATATATAAACTGTAGGGAAAACTCCAGATAAATGCAAGCAGCATTAGCCGACTTCTGTTTAAAAAGACACCTATTGCTAATAACCCCGCCGGTAATAACAACATAATTATACTAATTACAAGAGTGGAGCGATTCGTAATCTCAGCATAAGGATTGATGAATATAAAAATTAGCCATAAAAAAACGGTCATCAAACTGGACATATAACCTATTAGTTTAATGATTGTTAAATTTATGGATGACTCCATCCTATCCCCTCAATTCTTTCGCAATAATTCTCTCCAGCCATTTCCATGGAAGCAGCGTTTTGCCTAAGATTAAGATTCGCGTGCCTTTGCCGATAGGATAACGTAGCCGTGGTGCTTTCATTTCGGTAATACGACCGATAAGATTAGCCACTTGACTAGGGTCAGGCGCTGTCTCAGCAGTATGTTTGGAATATCGTAGCACAGCGTCAAGACGTTCTTTATACGGAGAATCCTCCTTACGTCGAATTTGCTCCATGCCTTTTCCCCATATCGGTGTACGGAAGGAGCCCGGTTCAATTAATACCACCCGTATTCCATAAGGGGACATTTCATGACGCAGGCTTTCGCTGAAACCTTCAACAGCAAATTTAGAAGCTGCATAAGGCGCATAACCTGGAAATCCGGATAATCCGCTTACACTTCCCACATTAATAATCGTGCCGCTCTGCTGTTCTCGCATAATGGGCAGCACAGCTGTTGTCACAGCCACTAATCCAAAAAAGTTCGTCTCCATTTGCCGCCGCCATTCCTCCATAGATATTTCTTCTATGAAACCGCCAATGGCAAAACCTGCATTATTGACTAGAACATCAATTCTTCCAAATGTTTCGTGTACTGAAGATATTGCTGTCTCTATAGAATCGCTGTCGGTGACATCCATCGTCATTAAATGAAGCTGCTTTAAAATTCCTGCCTGCTCTGCCTGCTGCACCAGCTCGGCTTTACGGCTTAAATCACGCATGGTTGCTATCACCTTAAACCCCTGTCCAGCCAATTTGAGCGCTGTCAGCAATCCAAATCCACTGGAGGTTCCGGTAATCAGGGCCACTCGATCGTGCCCATACTCTAGATGTGAACTCATATTTACTCCCCTTTGTATTTCACAATTATAAAAACAAGCAAACAAACGTTCTATTGTCCATTGACTATCCATTAATTTCA
The DNA here is from genome assembly GCF_038593125.1 of Paenibacillus sp. FSL F4-0097. NCBI lineage: Bacteria > Bacillati > Bacillota > Bacilli > Caryophanales > Paenibacillaceae > Paenibacillus > Paenibacillus sp. FSL F4-0097. The sequence goes on along the minus strand of NZ_CP151965.1, from coordinate 2,630,028 downwards.
AGTTATAGTAAGAGCATCTTTTATATTTCTGTGCGGGAGAAGCACCTCGCAAGACAGGCGTCAATGCCTATCTTGGAGGTGCTTTTTTGCGTATATTAACTAATTCATTAAGGAGCTGAGATGAATGTTTAAACCAAAAGGTACCGTCAGATGTAGAAAGAACCTTTTCAGAATTAGGGATTTAAAATGGGTGGCTCAATTAGTGCTGGTAGCAGCTTTCCTAACCTGTAACCTTACACTTGTGTCTGCTGCTACTGGCTGGGATGCCGCGCTGGATGACATTAACAGTCTTCATGGTAATTATACCGCGCTTCAAGCCACCCTCAAGACAGATAACTCAGAAATTCAGAAGTTACGCAAGCAGAATAATGACGCTCTGAAATCTATTCGTTCCGTCATACAGTCAACAGATCAAGCACTGTTAAGCCGCTTATTTTCAGAAGCAACCTCAGTTCAGAAGAAACACGCTCCCCTTCTGGAACAATACAGCACACTCGGTAAACAGTCTACCGCAGCCAAGAAAGCTAAAGACTTGAAAACAGTCACATTGCTAGACCTGAAGCGCAATAAATTAAAAGCTGCTGTAACCCTGGCTCGAGCCGAAATTAAAACGAAGACAACCGCTTTGGCAGCCGCTCGCAAGCAAACCGCTGCTAAGCTTAAACCCGTCAAAGATGCGTTGGCACCCATCACTGCTTTAAAGAAGCAAATAACTGCCGAAAGTAAGAATCTCACTGTCACGCAGAAAGTACGCGCGGATGCTGACAAACAATATAAAGCAGCTGTTAAGCAAGGTGATGCAGTTAGAGCCGCTACAGAATTGAAATCATCCTATGAGCAAATGAAACGAATTCATTCCATGCAGCAGAATATTTACAGCTGGGAGCAGAAGATCTCGCTAGCTCTAAGAGCAGCAGAATCTAAACTTCGCTAATGATTAGCTCCCACTGGCTCAAATCAGCTTCACTAACATACTAATTAGCTGGGCTGCGGGCACAATCAGGAGCTGAGCAAATATAGTGCCTACAAATCGAGAACCCATCAATACCACATATATTTTTCCTAGCTGATCACGGTATTCTACATTTTCAGTAGCCTTATGGGTAATTAGACCAAGCTGTGGGTCGATAAATATGGTCAGCAGAATAGTCGCCATACCGTTAATCAGTCCGGAAGCTTGAGAAGCAGTCGTGCTATATTGAGGCATTAGATGAGCAGCATACAATGATGATATGACACCTACGGTGTAAAAGGCTGTAACAAAAACATTCATCACAATAAATCGTTTAGGAATTCCCAGGTATCTGAAGTTATATAGATTCACTTTTGGTTTTCTTATGTATTTTCTTGTGTTCTTTAGTTGCCCGATCGTTACACTGGTAAGCAGTTTTGGGATAGAACCCTCAATTTCAAGCTTAGAGATGATTCTCCCAAACAAGCCGACAAAGGTAGGGAACACAGCAATGGCAATTAATGTCCCTAAGGAAGAAGCCAATAATATAATTCTCAAGTAATTTAGAAGCGGAAAATCAGAATGTATTTTGGCATAATCTACGAATTTAGCCGTCAGTGGAGCTTGGATCATATTTGCAGTTCTTGAGACGAGAACAATAATGCCTGTGAGAGATAACGCAATGGCTATCTTGTTCAGCTTCACTCCGGCATATCGTACCGAATACGATAAGGTTTCTGCCGTGTGAATAATCATCGTAAGCAAGCATACCACAATCAAACTATTTACCATTTAAAGGTTCCTCTCCAATAAACACTATTTATCATTTCGGTGCACCTTTTGGTGAAAGTATTGATCCAATCCATAACAAAGGGTAATGCCAACCAAATATCTAACGAGGTCGATCCATAGGAATCCTTTTCCGAGAATTAGACCACCCAATACTGTAGATCGGATGCTGTTGATCCACTCCGCTTGATACAGCTGGCTAAATTCTATGCCGAAGCTAAACACCAAACTCCATACAAAGGCGAGCCTTAGCTTTTGATTTACCAGTAGGACCCGAAACATAAAATAAACCATACTGCCCCAAAGCGCATCTCCGAAATGTCTAGATACAAACAAAGGCAGCTGATTCGTGAATACTCTAGAGCTTAACCCCAATACAATAACAACGAGGCAGATACAAGTATAAAAAAGTCTTTCTTTCAAATCATTGATCCTCATTTCCAACCTCTATCCAGCGTCTGACTTAAAAGTGATGCTTGCGATAATACTAATCATTGCGATATAAAACGGATAAATAATCATGGCTCCTATTATGATCAGTCCTGTTACCGGTGCAGGTTTATCTGCAGGTTCTGTGATTGGGTACCAACAAGCCTGAAATTCTGCTGATTCGATAAATATTCAATGGCAGCTCTATTACAACAAATAACATAAAGGCATAAAGTACGCTTAGTGCATTCAACTTTATAAAACATTTCATCTGTTCAGCACTTCGGAGTCCCACAGCCGCTCCACATGGGTAAGCTCCAATTCTTCAAATTCCAGCTTATAAATATCCGGCTTGGACGTCTGTTCAAAGAACTCATATCCATACTTCTTATCGAAGTAATTCAGGATAATGGTCATGATATTCCCGTGCGTACCTAAAGCGATTTTGCCGCCTTTATGCTGTTTAATTAATTGCTTGATAACAGGAATTGCACGCTCTTGTGCTTCCTGAGTACTCTCTCCATCCGGCATTTTATAATGCTTGTCGCTAAATGATGTCCGAATGCCCTGCAGAAAGTCATCTTCACTAATTTCAATCTCGACACTTCCGATTGCTCGTTCTCTGAGTTCTTCATACAGTTCAATCTCTTGGTTCGAAGCTTCTGCCAAATACTTGATCGTCTCTACGGCTCGTCTATATGGACTGGAGACAAAATGTGTAATTTTCTCCTCCGCCAAAAGCTCTTTGATTCTATAAGCGTCTGCGTGCCCTTTTTCGGATAATCCCCGTTCCCGCTCATTCCCTAATACAAAAGGTGACACTGCATGTCTAACCATATAAATGTAGGTCTTCATGAGGCACTCCTCTCAGTCACTCAAATATCGTTGCAGTCTTCTCTCGGTCTTTTATAAAAATCTCTCTAGGATATAGAATTGCAATCTCTGGCAGCTCGTTCTCTTTGAAAAATTTAAATTCTTCGATCTCCCCATCTATAGCTCTAAGCGTTCCTCTGATGATAGAGCACTCAAATACAATAACCGTATATTCTACCTGATCGCCATTACTATATTCGTATCTATATTTCGCTCCACCAAAAACACCTAAAATAGACATAGGATGAACCATCAACCCTGTCTCTTCATATACCTCTCTGCGTAAGGTTCTTCCAGGACGCTCCCCTGGCTCAATCGCTCCCGCAGGCAATCCCCACAAAGATTCTCCTGGCTTGCGGATGAACAGAATCTCATCCTCTTTATTTCTTATTACTGCAGCTACGGAAGGCATCATTAATAATTCTGAGCCCACTTTCCCACGAATTCCTTGATAGTACTCAGACATCGGCATATTGTTCATCCATCCTCTCCGTAAATGGGTTTATAATCTTTCTTTTAAAAAGCTGATCACATTTATTTTCTCACCGTCTGGCTGAACATTACATTGGGATAACTCGACATTAAACCGCTCACCTGTCTCTATTAGTTCAATCGCCTTGCATACATATTCGATCTTCCCAGGACTATTACTCCATGCATCTCTTGTATCATCCTTTACCCAATGAAGCTCTTTACCATTAGAATAGAAATCATGAATTAACCGTCCACTATCCGTGGTTGGCTCAATCAACATCAGGTTATCCCCTTTACCTTCACTAAACCTTTGAACCGTTTCTTTTATCCTGTTTAAATCTTTTTGATCAAAATGTATTAAAATATCATCATGTTTAGACTCATCTGAGCCTGGCTTACCTAGATCGGCCGCCAAAACGCCTACAAGCACAGCAATCATAAACAACTGAACAATGATTATCCATGTTCTAAATTTCATAGTTCCCCCTAATTTCTTTCCTTGGACTTCCCAAAAACCCACTATATGTATATTAGACATCACTATGAAGGAATCCTTTAGATTTCACAATATGCATAGCCAGGGACAAAAAAAGCTTCCGAACTCAAAAAATCCTGAGCTCCGGAAGCAGTTACAATGAGGTGAGACTTAGTGTTTACCTTTTGTGCCAGCAAGCTGTACGATCATAATGACAAGAACGAGCAAAGCAATGAGCTGATCAATACTCATCTGCGTCCGCCTCCTATCCCAAATGAAGGATGGCTCATCGGACGGCATTTCCTCTCCCAAGGACACTGCTTCGTTCCCCTTATACACACTATGTATCCTGCAACCTATTTATTACTTAAAGAATAACCTGCCCGTCCATACGTGCGAGTTCCTGCTCGACTTCATCCAGCTGATCTTCGCCAAATACTTTAAACCCATTTTTCCTCAACAGCTCCGTAGTGGTGCCCTCTCCCGGTGCTTTCGTATCTTTAAAGGTTCCATCATAAATATACAGGCTTCCGCATGAAGGACTGTCTTGTTTTAAAATAGCTAATGCAACCTGATGCTCCCTAGCCAGCTTTAGTGTGGCTTGAGCCCCCTTCATAAATGGCTCGGTAACATCCGTGCCCGCCCCCGTCACTACCCGATCTCCTTGCCGCTGTGCGTCAGGACGAGGGGTTGGCAAACCGCCCACTACCTCTGGACAAATATGGACAAAACGCCCTTCCTCATACCACTTTAGGAATCGGGCATCGAGACACGGAACATCGCCATTATCATAACGTACTTTATGCCCTAACAGACATGCGCTCACTAGAATCTTCCCTGTCATCGTTATCGCCACCAGTCCGTCTAGTATTTAATATATTGCTATATTATTTATGACTAGAAACGGATATGCAATACCGAAATGCCTGTCCACGAAATGTTTGTGCTTGATACACAAAAGAAGACTCATTGTATACATATGGAAAACCATTATTTCTGATATTGAGGGGTTTTCTCCATCCGATATCGGCTCCAGCAGGTCCATAATAAATCCGCCATAAAGTAGAACCCCACGATCGGAAGCACGAATTTCCAAATAGGCTGAACACCCGAATATAAAAGCTCCATAAGCGGCTGAATTACATACACACTAGCTACTGAAAGCCCCCACCAATATAGAGAAAAACGCAGGCAAATATGCCCTTGCAGTTGATAAGACATTCCTGAGTAATCCCACCATTGCTTATGGAATACCGTTTTTAACAGCCAACCGCTTATAAATTCAACAGCAGAAGGAATGATTAGCGCAAGAAATAGGAAAAGCGGAAGAGGCAGCGTCAAATCTCTAGCAATCAATAGCAATAGTGGAGCAAAGCCATACATCGGCTTAAATGGACCTTTTAGAAATCCTTCTTTGCGAAAGCTTCCATTACTGTATAGATTATAGGTCCCTTCCAATACCCAGCCTAAAAAGGAATAGACCATAAAATAAAAAAAGTATTGGCCCACCACAGTAACTGCTATATCTCCACTTAACGAAAATATAGGAATAATCATGACCTAATCCCGCCTCTCGTTGTCATTATTTTCTTAGTTGCCCATCCGGCCCTATTATGTCTTGATCGTTCAGGAAATATGCGCACAAAAAAGACATAACCCAAAAGGTTATGCCTTCATTCCAGAATTCCAGGAGTAAAAGTCTCCCACTCGTTACTTTCTAATTATTTATGCTCTTCTTCATGAGGTGTCGTCAGCAACTGATCGTCGTTTTGTTTCTTCAGTGCATCCATCTTAAGCTCACTGCGTACGCCAAAGTTTGAACCGTACTTTTTCTCAAAGTTTCCTGCGAGAGCCTCACCACGTTTTTGCCGGTAACGGCTGTTCTCATTTCGACTACGCATTCCATTTCCTCCCCATTGGCAAAGATCTGTGAAATTTGCGAAAAGCTAAGACGAACTTGGAGAAAACACTCTGATGAGGTTGTACTTTTATTTATTATACAATACTTACTACAATCATCAACAAAAACAGACTGTCCCCTAAAGGACAGCCTGTCTTCCGAATCATTTACTCCAAATTATCGGGAAGCGGATCTGGATGTGAGGATTCAGCAGGTTTGGCTACCCACTCATCTGCCTCTGGCTCGATGTCTACACCGTTCTCCATCTTCTTAATTTCAGCTAATGAATCGCCTTCTTTATTTTCCTTGTTGCGGATTTCCGCTTCATCTTGTGTGTGATCGGACATGTGAAATCCTCCTCAGGTGCTTTGCTTTTTTTGTTCCTTAGTTATAGTTACCCGATGGAGTGTTTTGCAAACATAGTCCAATTAAAAGAATAATTTAAGGGTACATCATCCACGCTACAAGTGGGCCGATACAAGAGCCAACTATGGCGCAAACAGTCATTGCAACCGAGCTCATCGAAACGGATTGTTCACCATATTCCAAGGCCTTTGCTGTTCCTAGAGCATGAGAAGCGGTTCCTAGACCAATTCCGATTCCAACCTCACTACGAATTCTAAACAGCTTGATGATAAAAGGTCCGCCAATCGCACCAGTAAATCCAGCAATCATAACAAATACGGAGGTTAAAGAAGAGTCCCCACCTAAGCTGTTCGAGATCTGTATCGCTACAGGTGTAGTGATCGATTTAGGTAATAAAGATAAAACATATAATTTAGAGAAGCCTAGACCTGCCGCCAAAAGCAGTCCACTAAACATCCCTATAAGCAGTCCCACAATCGCTCCGCCCAGAATCGCCGGGAGATTCTCAATCAACACATTACGTTGTTTATATAATGGGTAGGCTAACGAGACTACAGCAGGACCGAGCAGCTGATTAATCCATTGGCCGCCTATCATATATGTATCATACGGAATATGAAAATATAGCAGTAAAGTTACAACAATCACTGTTGCTGTAAGCGCGGGAATAAGTACAGGAATACGAAATCGTCTATATACTACTGACATCATCAAATAAATAGCTACGTTAAGAAGTACAATACCTGTTGCGATAAAAAACATTATATTTCCTTCCCCTTTTCGCTTAGTCTCTTGCCGCTCCAACCCGCTTTCAGCTTGTTGTTTACACTAGTAAGCCATTGGCTAGAATGTGCAGCTGCGGCAATCGTGAGAACACTGCTAACGATAAGGATTAGGATTAATAGTAAACCTCTACCACTAAAGATATCCATATGATTCACGATCCCAGCTGTCGCTGGAATAAAAAATAACGGAAGATAAGCTAATATCGTTGTTGCACCCTCTTCAATCCACTTCACAGGCACGACCCTGAATAGCAATAGAACAAAAAGTAACAGTAATCCTACGATACTCCCGGACACGGGGAGATGCAGTTGCTTTTGCAGATAGTCCCCAGCCAAGTAGAACAAATATAGCAGGAACACTTGGATAATAATGCGAATGATTTTCATGATGCAGGATCCCTTCATTATTAAGTTAAAGCGATAGCGCTAATATTGAGTCACCTTCATAAGGGTATCAGAGTTTTCATGAAACTTTCAATTACTTTTTGAATCTTATAAGAAATATCGCAAAAAAACCTGCAAAATCCCCAGAATATAGAGACTTTACAGGCTCAAAGATTAAAATTCAATTTCGTTAAACCCACTGAATTACTTGCTCTGCACCTTGACGCGTCTTACCACGTGGTTCATTCAGGCGATATCCGAAAGCTGCCATACAAGAGATTCCAAAATGCTCAGCGTCCATAATACCTTCTTCTGCCAATATCTGCTCAACCTTTGCTTTATCGAAACCTTCTATTGGGCAGGAGTCGATCCCAATTAACGCAGCTGATGTCAGCATATTCCCAAGTGCCAGATAAGTCTGCCGGCAGCTCCATTCGAACATCGCCCGCTCATTCGCCATCAGTCCGAAATCAACCTTCAAGAACTTATCAAAAACTTTACGTTTTCCTTCCATTACTTGCGGAGGCAACTCCTGCACATTCTCCATGATCCCTTTAATATAATCGGAGTCAGCAGCCATATCTTTAGGAAGACGTGAGAGAATAAGCACAAAATGGCTTGCGGTTGCCAATTGCTTTTGTGCTCCCCAGGCATTAGGACGTAATTTCTCACGTACTTCCGGACTTTGCACTACCACAAAACGCCAAGGCTCGAATCCGAATGAACTTGGTGACAATCGTCCAGTTTCCAATATAAATTGAAAGTCCGATTCACTAATTTTTTTATGGCTATCGAATTCTTTAGTTGCATGTCTGAACTGATATGCAGACAGGATTTCATTCTTGTTTAACGATAAAGTATCCATGAGTAACACTCCCTTTACTTGATTAGAATCGACGGGCATTTGACTGTTTGCCGATCACATGCTTAATATTAGTATATATATCACTTCTTTAAAAGTACGCACAATAATGTTATGTAGTATACAAAATGATACCATGGGAGTTGAACAGCTATGCGTGACCGAAAAGGTGGCTTCGGAAATTTCCCGGAAAGCAATAAAGAAGCTTGCCCTGTAGAATTCACACTGGACGTTATAGGAGGCAAATGGAAAGGAATTCTCATCTATCACTTGATTGATGGCACGAAACGTTTTAACGAATTCCGCCGGATCTGCCCGGGAATTACCCAACGTATGCTGACCCTGCAACTAAGAGAGTTGGAAGAGGATGGGGTTGTACACCGTGAGGTCTACCATCAGGTTCCCCCAAAAGTCGAATACTCTTTAACTGAATTCGGCAAGACACTGATTCCTATTATTAAACTCATGAAAGATTGGGGCGAGGTGTACAAAACAAAACAGCTTTCCGCAGAAAGCTGTCCTGAAAGTACAGATATAACGGTGTAGCTTAATGCTGCACCTTTTATTTTTCCCCATTAAAAAACGCTTCCGCCTTTTCCTTATGTTCGTTGGTTACCTGACCGGATATCGCTTTAATGCCTGCTGCGATAATCGCTGCATCATCTGTAAATCCAAGGCCTAGAATCGCATCGGGTATAGCATCTATAGGAGAAATAAAATAAGCCAATGCACCGAAAGCAATTCCTTTCGCCCATAAAGGTGTCTTAGCGTCGACGGCACAATAATACATCGCGATAGCATCTTTAGTAAATGGAATTTTGCCTGCAAACTTTTTAGTTTTCGTCCAAAAATTTTGCGTTACCATTTCCTCATTTTCTTTGCTATATGGAAATTCCTCTGCAGTGAGCTCCATGCTATTCTTGACCTTATCTTTCTTCATTGCCGGTTCCCTCCGAAAGGTTCATATGACGTACATACCTAAAGTATTCCCTCAATTGAGGTTTATATCTTTAAGATAAACTAAAGTCCGTATCCTGAACCTACTTACGATTAATCGATTGCTTTGATTTTCGTTAAATCGCTGCTGCATAACACTTCAAGATTATTAAAGATTCGCTCTGCATCCCAATCCCACCACTTCAGCGCTTCAAGATATTCGATCATTTCATCATCAAAACGTTGTCTAATCACTTTGCAGGGATTTCCTCCAGCTACACTATACGCCGGAATATCCTTTACAACTGTAGAATTGGCTGCGATAACTGCTCCATTTCCAATACGCACACCTGGCATAACCGTAACATTTTGTCCAATCCAAACATCGTTTCCGATGACTGTATCGCCTTTTAGCGGCAGATCTTTTAAATCCGGGACCGCCTGTTCCCAGCCATGTGCCATAATATTAAACGGATAGGTCGAAACCGAATTCATCCGATGGTTGGCACCATTCATGACAAATTCAATGCCTTTGGCAATCGCGCAGAATTTTCCAATAATAAGCTTGTCGCCAATAAAATCATAATGATGAGTCACACGTTCCTCAAACTTCTCTGCACCGTTTATATCATCATAATAGGTATAATCGCCAACAATGATATTGTCTCTTGTAATCGCATTTTTTATATAGCAGATACTTTTAATTTGTTCATTGGGATAGAGCGTATTCGGGTTCGGTCCATATTGTTTCATAGTTTACGCCTCGCTCTCTTTTGGATAAAACATAGCAGAGATCAGAGCTGAATTCAAATAATGTACGATTTATAAACAAAAAAAGCGGCCACCTGCTGGTAACCGCCTATCTATTATCTACTTATATTGTCAAAGCTCGTTCTGCTTCTACTTCTACTTCTACCTCTATCTTTTCGATAAAACCTCTGCCTCATACTGTTTTACTTCATTTAGCCAGCTTTCCCGGACCGGTACGCCATTCTTCGCACAATAATAATCCCAAATGGCTCCAAACGGATACGATTTAAATTCCTCGACCAAGGCAAGTCTTGAAGTGTAATCTCCATCCAGCTCAATTTGCTTCAATTGCTCGATTGGCTCCAGCATGGCACGAAGCAAAGCTTTTAATGTATTTCGTGTTCCGATCACCCAAGCAGCAAGATGATTGATGCTTCCGTCAAAAAAATCTAACCCAATATGCGTTCTGTCCAGAAACTGGCCACGAACCAGTTCACGGGCAATCTCGAGCAGCTCATCGTCCATAGTTACCACATGATCACTATCCCAGCGTACTGGACGGCTAACATGCAACAGCAATTGATCCCCAAACAGCAGCCAGGAAGACAGCTTATTCGAAATCGTCTCGGTTGGATGGAAATGCCCAGCATCGAAGCACACCGCCTTGCCCCGGCTTAGCGCATAACCCATATAGAATTCATGTGAGCCAACCACGTAACTTTCCGAACCAATACCAAACAGCTTACTTTCTACAGCATCAATGTTATATTGCTGATCGATTTCCTCGCTGAAGATTTCATCGAGTGACTGCTGAAGCCGTACCCTTGGTGACAAACGGTCGATCGGCGTATCTTTATAACCATCTGGAACCCAAAAATTAGTCACACAAGGCTGACCTAATGCCTGGCCAAAGGACTCGGCGATTCGACGTGAGGCCTTGCAATGAGCGATCCAGAAGTTGCGGATTTCAGGATCTGGGTGGCTCAGTGTGAAGCCATCGTTTGCTTTTTCATGAGAAAAACAGGTAGGATTGAAATCCAATCCGAGTCCCCGCTCTTTGGCCCAGCTCACCCATCGCTCAAAATGCTTAGGCTCTAAAGCATCGAGATCTACAGTCTCTTCTGTATCCGCATAAATAGCATGTAAATTTATTTTATGTTGGCCTGGGATGAGTGCAAGGGCCTGTTCCAAATCACGGCGCAGCTCCTCCGGATTCCCGGCCCTCCCCGGGTAACTTCCAGTGACTGCGATCCCGCCGCTCAGTTCTTTTTCCTTATTCAAAAATCCCTTCACATCATCACCTTGCCAACAATGCAAAGAAATCTTAATTTCCGCTAGCTGCTGCAACACCTTATCTACGTCGATCCCATGCTGTGCGTAAAGCTTTTTCGCTTCATTGTAGCTGTTCTGAATGCTCTGTAAGCTCTCTTTACTCTGCTCCATGATTGAGCCTCCTGATTTTTAGCTTAGTGTGTTTTAGGTGAGGCACTTTTGCCTCTCTTTGGCTCGCGTGCCTCTTAACTTAGCTACTAATTAACGGCCTGCAGCCGGGCGAACTGTGCCAAAGCCGCCTTTTTGGTCGTGGGGTCCATCCCCTTCGGTATATAAGATGTAACTTGGAATGAACGACTTATAATTTCTCTCGCCTCTTGAAGATCATTTACAGCACCCGTGCTGATCATCTGCACCACCAGATTGCCTAAAGCCGTAGATTCCGTTGGTCCGGCGTGAATTTCCATCTCCAGCAGATCTGCCGTAATCTGGCACAACAGACCGTTATTCGCACCTCCGCCAACGATATGCAGCCTCTCTAAGTTGTCACCCGTCAATTGCTGGAGATCCTGAATGTAGAAATAATAAGATAAAGCAAGACTATCAAATACACATCGAGCCATTTCCCCAGGCGTTTGAGGAACCAACTGTCCTGCTTCCACACAATAGCTGCGGATCTCGTCAATCATGCTCTGTGGATTCATGAATCGTTCATCATTGCAATAAATGATCGATCTAAAAGGGATTTCTTGTGCTGCCAGCTCTACCAGCTCACCGAAGCTGTATTGTCCGCCGTACTCCTCACGAACCTTTTGAATCAACCACATGCCCATAATATTCTTAAGAAACCGGAATGAGCCGTAGGCTCCCCATTCATTCGTATAGTTGCGTAACATTGCCTCTGGACTTGTGATGGCTGAACCCCGTTCCACCCCGATGAGTGACCAAGTACCACTACTGAGAAATCCCCATTTCTCGCTGTTTGCCGGAACCCCTAATACAGCTGATGCTGTATCATGAGAGGCTACTGCTATGAACTCGCAATCTGGAAGATCACCGCGAGCCGCCAAGTCCTCCGTCAACCTCCCAACGGGTTCCCCAGGTTCTGTTAAGGGAGGGAATTGCTCTTTTGAAAGACCAAGCACCGACAGAAGATCCTCATCGTAATCACGAGTGTGAAGATTCAGCATCCCAGAGGTGGAACCTATCGTCACTTCACTAATCTTGCGACCCGTAAGCCGATAATAAAGATAATCAGGGACCAGCAGGATGGAATGTGCTGCTTCCAGCTCCGCCTGATCATGCACAAACAGCTGATACAACGTATTTATCGGGAGATATTGTATCCCCACTTTTTCGTAAACGCTTTCAGTTGAGATGTTACGATGCAGCCTCTCTATCGCTCCATCCGTTCGGGAGTCACGATAAGAAAAAACCTCATGGATCCGCGCCCCCTCCTGATCGAGAAGTACATAATCGACACCCCAAGTATCGATGCCCACGGTGCAGCGCTCGATCCCTCTAGCCTTGGCCTGCTGTAAGCCCTTGACGATTTCAGCAACTAAATAATCTATATTCCAATATAGATTACCATTTTGTTCAGCGAATCCATTACTGAAGCGATGAATTTCTTCTATAGACAGGGTTCCTCCCGGCTGCTGCAAGGTTCCACAGACCACTCTCCCACTAGAGGCTCCGATATCAACAGCAATATGATTCTGAATTTGATTATGAGCTTGTGTATTCATCCCTATACAACACTCCTTATCTCCTATCAGCCTACTAGCAAAGCGAATACGATTCCTGGACCATGCACGCCTATCGTCAGATCATTCTCAATATCCGCTGAACGGCTAGGTCCGGAGATAAAATGGATGCCCGCCGGAAGCCCCGATGGCCCAGCTTCATCAAAATCAATAAGCACCTCACCGAGACGAGTCTTCAGCCGCTCCAATGGAACGATGGCAATTAATGCGGTAGGCAATAAGCTGACTGAACGGCCTTTATCCTCAGAGGAAAGCACAGTAATGGAGCCTGTATAGGCAACTGCATAATCCGCAATCACAATTCCAATATCAGCCTCGGCCGCCCTAGCTTTCCATGCCTCCTGATCATCTGTATTCCAGACAGTGACCCGTGTATCTGTGAGTTCCTCCTCTAGTCGAAGTACTGCTAGCTCGGTGACATTTTGCCGGAGAATATACCGTGCGAGCATCTCATTGACTTTGCTGACGATGAAAGCCTTGGCTTCATCCATATCCTGCACACGAAATACATGACCACCGGCGCTTTGAAAATTCGCCGTAAATTGTTCAATCCTTTCCTCCGGACTCCACTGGAATTGCTGCCAGTACTGCGGTGCGCCGCGAAAAGGATGTGCAGGAGCTTCAGTAATTCTCGGCCGCTTCAGGCGGCGAGCGATATCATTCATGAATGCCTGCTGCTGTTCACGTGAATCCTGCTCCATACGTTCCAACCAGTTACTGTGCGTCTCTTCAGTCATGTCCGGCCCCTCCTTTCAGCTCTTCCCGCTTCCGCTTCGCTAGTAAATTTTCCATTCGCTTCTGTATCACCGGGTCCATTTCGCGACTGTTCTTATCTAGCTCCTGTTGCAGCCCCTTCCAGCTCTCACGGAAGGATTGATCTGCCAGCTTCGGGGCGATCCGATAATTGTTCCAACCTTTCAGCGGCCCCAGTTTCGACGGAATTCCTCCGTCTCGTACGAGCAGCTTTTGCCCGATTCTACCTACCTTCATCACATTACTAAATCGCTGTGACTTCGCCATGATCGCCCCAAAACCCTTCATGCCGAGACCTTCTGCCTTATCCCCATAACCACGTTCTACCTTCCGCCGCCGTAAATAGATGAGCATATCATGCAGAGGAATTTTGACCGGACAGGCTTCATAACATGCTCCGCACAGGCTAGAGGCTGAGGCGATGTCATCCCATTGATCTACATTTTTATTCAGCGCCGGGGTCAACACCGCTCCTATAGGTCCGCTATACGTTCCTCCATATGCATGACCGCCAATATGACGGTAGACAGGACAAGCATTCAGACAAGCTCCACAGCGGATGCAGTTCAGCAGCTCCTGAAACTCAGGATCGCCTAGCTGCTCAGATCGACCATTATCAAGAATAATAATATGCTGCTCTTCCGGCCCATCACCGTCATTATCCCTGCGGGGACCAGAAATACCCGACATATATACCGTTAACTTCTGCCCTGTTGCCGAACGAGGCAATAATGTAGCCATCACTTCAAGATCACTCCACGAAGGAATAATCCGCTCCATCCCCATCAGGGTAATTTGCGTTTTCGGTAAAGTGGTGACCATACGAGCGTTACCTTCATTCTCGAACAGCACCATCGAACCCGTCTCTGCAATAGCAAAGTTACAGCCAGTCATTCCGATATCCGCATCAAGGAACTTCTCTCTCAGCTTACGCCTTACAAATCCAGCAAGGATAGTAGTTTCGGGCAAAAGCTCCTCTCCTGCCTCTTTGGACAACAGCTCGGCAATCTGGTAGCGGTTCTTATGAATCGCCGGAATAATGATATGTGACGGGGTTTCCCCGGCAAGCTGGATAATATACTCCCCCAGATCCGTCTCTATGGTCTCCACACCAATGGATTCCAGCGCCTTATTTAAATGCAGCTCCTCTGTAACCATTGATTTGGATTTGACCACAGAAGCTGCCTGTTTTCGCTGCGCGATTTCAAGGGCAATCTTCACAGCCTCTTCACCCGTTGCTGCAAAATGAATATGTGTGCCGTTTGCTCTTGCCTTGTCTGCAAAAAGATTCAGATAGTAATCAAGATGGGCGATCGTGTGTAGACGGATTTGCCGCCCACGTTCACGCCACTCTTCCCAGTGGCCATGATCGTTAGCTGCTTTTTGTTTTCCATCACGCAGTCTCTCCGTGGTAAAACGAACAGCCTTGCGTAAAAAGTCATTATTCAGCGCCAAGTCTGCACGTTCTTTTACTGTAGCTGGCTTTCCATTCTCTGAACCCGCCTTGGGATTGGTGGTAGCTTGGCTCATTTATCAGTCACCCCCTCATACAGCAGTTCTGCTAAATGCATAACTCGAACGGGTTCGCGGCGGTAACGCAGATTCCCGGCAATATTCATCAGACAACCCATATCCAGACCCGTTAGGATTTCTGCTTCCGTCTCCAGCACATGATCTGATTTCTCAGTGACCATCGCCCCGGAGATATCAGACATTTTCACGGCAAAGGTTCCACCGAACCCACAGCAGTCCTCAGCAAAAGGCAGTGGCACCAGCTCCATCGCCTTCACATTTTGCATAAGCTGCATAGGTTCGTCGCGAATCCCTAGAATCCTTGTGCCATGACAGGAAGGATGATAGGTAACCTTATGCGGAAAGACTGCTCCTAGATCAGTTACGCCAAGTACCTGCACCATAAACTGGCTAAATTCATAGGATTTGCGTTGCAAATTCTGCGCCTTGACCAGATTAACCGGATCATCCTGAAACAGCTTAGGGTAATGATGAAGCATCCCCGTACAGGATCCGGAAGGTGCAATGACAAAATCACTGTCATCAAAAGCCTGTAGAATCGTAAGTGCAGCTTGCCGCGCTTCATTCCAATATCCACTGTTGTACGCAGGCTGTCCGCAGCAAGTCTGCACCTCCGGGAACTCCAGCTGTACGCCATACCTGGCTAGCAGACGAGCCATGGCTTCCCCGACCTTCGGGAACACGGCATCGCTGACGCAAGTTATAAACATCGATACCTTCATGCCTTCACCTCCTGCACAACTATTTACTACACCGTCGTTATTGCGATGTTCAGATTCTGCAACTGCTTCATTTGTTCTCCAACAGGGTTGTAATCCGTTATTAGGACATCCACATCACTAGGAGCCGCAAAATGTGTGAACGCTTGTATTCCAAATTTACTGGAATCACATAATAAGATCACTTGTTCCGCTATAGAAATCATCTTTCGTTTCACCATAGCTTGCAGCTCATTTGATTCACTAGCGCCACGTTCGAGATGAAATCCTTTGCAGGAAAAAAACATCTTATCCACGTGATACAATTCAAGCGAACGTTCTGCTAAATGACCAACATAGGACATTGATCTGCGGCTCAGCTGTCCGCCTGTAGAAAAGACCTCGATCCGCTCCTTCCCGCTTAACTCTGCTGCCACTCTAGTAGAATTGGTCAACACAGTAAGCGGCATATCCGGCAAATGCGAAGCCATATACCAAGCCGTTGTACTGGCATCCAGCAGAATTCGATCGCCCGGCTTAATCATCATTACCGCCTCACGGGCAATCCGCTGTTTCTCCGCTGCATTCATGATTTCTCGTTCGGCATAAGGGGTCTCCGGTTGCCGGTCACGCAGGCTAACTGCTCCGCCATGCGAACGCAGCAACCGCCCCGCTTTTTCCAATCGATCCAGATCGCGGCGAATGGTTTCTTCCGTCACTTGGCATAATGTACTCAATTCTGAGACACGGATGCTGCCGCGTTCATTCACTAGTTCTACGATTCGTTCATATCTGTCTGCAATCAGCATGATTTCCCTCCGTTATCCCTATCTATATTCAAGCTACCTCTTATCTAGTAAAAGCTGCTGGCACTCCACCGTCGATTGTCAGCATACAACCCGTAGTTTTCTCTGACTTGGAAGAAGCAAAAAAAGCAACGCCTTCGGCAATATCACGCGGATAAATATTAACTAGCAGCGTCGTGCGTTTACGGTAATGCTCCTCTAATTGATCCGGCTCAATCCCGTAAGCAGCCGCCCGTTCATTACGCCAGTTCGAATTCCAGATGGCTGATCCCTGTAAAATTGCATCGGGCAGAATCGTATTGGCACGGATGCCAAACTCTCCGCCTTCAGCTGCTATACAGCGGGCCAGATGGGCTTCGAGCGCCTTGGCAGAACTGTAAGCCGAAACGCTTTTTCCTGCAAAAATAGAATTTTTGGAGCCGATGAACACCATGCTGCCACCGATTTTTTGCTCCTTCATCACTTTAAAAGCTTCGCGTGCAACGAGAAAATATCCTGTGCCCAGTACAGAAATATTCAAATTCCACTCTTTTAATGAAGTCTCATCAAACGGACTGGAGGTTGCAAGCCCAGCATTATTAACGATAATGTCGACCCCGCCATAAAAAAGTGCTGTCTCCGCATATGCTGCGGTTACCTGCTCTTCCTGAGTTACGTCCATTTTAACGGCGAATGCACGATTTTCACCATACTTAGCGTTAATCTCTTCCGCTACTTTTTGTGCACCTTCCAGATTGAGGTCTGCCAATACAACATGCGCCCCTTCTGATACTAAACGACGAGCCGTCTCACTCCCAATTCCCCCGGCACCACCTGTAATAAAGGCAACTTTACGGGAGAACTCCGCTTCAGCCGGAGCCAGTGATAATTTATATAATTCCAAGGGCCAATATTCCACATTGTACGATTCATTCTCACTAAGAGAGACGAAATCTCCCAGTGCAGTAGCTCCGCGCATAACAGCAATCGCCCGGTGATACAAGGCTCCGCTGATCTTAGAATTGCTCCAGCTTTTACCTGTGTTGATCATGCCCACGCCAGGAATCAGGATCACACGTGGCGCAGCCTCGAACATTACATCGCCCTCATGTTTATTACGGTCGAAGTATGCTTTGTACTGCTCCTTATAAGCGCTAATCGCTTCGCTCAACTTCGCCTTCAAGCCATTGATATCATTGGTGTTTGGCTCCCACGCAACAAAAAGCGGCTTCATTTTGGTATGTACCAAATGATCCGGACAAGCTGCGCCTACATCAGATAACTTCTCCGAGTCAGCCCCTCCTACGAAACGCAGCACATCCTCCGCATCGTCGAAGGTCAAAATCATTTTACGCTCATCGCTAACTGCGCCTCTGATCAGTGGCATCACTGCGGCCGCTACAGCCCGTCGCTCTGCTTCTGGAAGTGCTTCTGATTTGCGGCCGCCAAATAGGTTCTGATCTTCAATTCTTTCTTCAATATAACTTTCCGCTTCGTTAATTATGGAGATTGTTTTGGCATAACAAGATTCAGGTGTATCCCCCCAAGTCACAAGACCGTGTTTCTCCATCAGCACTAATTCAGCTTTCGGGTTTGCGAGCACACCTTCGGCAATCATTTTGGATAAAGTAAAGCCTGGACGGATGTAAGGCACCCATACGAAACGATCCCCATAAATCTCACGGGCAATTTCCTTACCGTTATGCGCACAGCATAAGCTGATAATGGCATCTGGATGCGTATGATCCACATGTTTGAAAGGTAAAAACGCATGCAGCAACGTCTCGATGGAAGCACGAGGATGTTTAGGGTCAATCATACAATTTGCGAGATAAGCTACCATCTCTTCATCTGGCATTTCATCACGTTCAAATAACGGGGCAATATCCTGAAGCCTTAGTCCGGTAAAATTGCCTGCTTTCATTGTAGCAAGGTCAGAACCACTGCCTTTCACCCACATTACTTCTACCTCACGCCCGCGAAAATCCAATTCTATCGTTTTGCTGGAGGTATTCCCTCCGCCAAAGTTACAGACTCGGCGATCTTCTCCAAGCAGATTAGAGCGGAACACTAAAGCATCCAATCCCCCGTTTAATTTCGTTTCCCGAGATGAATCCCATAAGTTTTGTACCATTTGTGAATACCTCCGTTTTTGAATGTTTGTTTTTTTGTTTATTTTTGTTTGTTTTGATTTTAAACTATTTGTTTGTGTTTGAATAGAGCGCTTTCAACAAAATTTTAAATTATTTTCACATTTTAGACGAATCTACATTGGATGAACTACAATAACCTCGTGAATAACAAAAAAGAGCTGCCTCTTGGCAACTCCTCCACTATTTTTCAAACCAGCTTAAAGGGTGATCCAGTAGTTACATTTTTCATCCTTAATGCCATGTAGTTTTCCTTTGTTCGCTTCAATAACCTTTCTCGAAGATATATTGTCCGGCTCACAAGTCAGCATGACCTTATCAATCCCCATGTCCGCAGCTTTTTTTAACAGCTCTGCCAAAAAAATCGTACCATAACCTCTTCCTCTCTCACTGGGTCTGATACTATAGCCAATGTGTCCACCTGACTTCCTCAATTGATCATTTAAGGAATGTCTTAATTTTCCGACACCAACGGGATAGGAGTCAATCAGTAGCCAGTAGTTGGTCTGTGCTACATACTGTGGTGGAAGATTATCACCTTGTGAAAGTGCTATCCTCTCCCGGATGAAATCAGGAAATTGACTGAAAGCCAGATCAAATCCATTGTTGACGAATCCATTTTCCCCCGGACCTATCTCCACAATCATCTCAAAAATATCGCGTCCATCTGAAATGCTAGCTTCCTTTAGCTCAACAAGCATAATAATCCCCCCCTAGAACGTTATTAATAACTTCCCTATCAAAAATTTACCGCAAACAAGACCGGCATGCATTATTTAATTGCACAATCTACAACTAAAATGTACTTCAATGCTCACGCCTAATGTATTAAGTGTACTTTGTGCAATTAAATTCGCCCAATTTAGCTAAATCAGCTAATTACGAGAGATATAGTTGTACAAAGTACATCTATATCACCGAAGTGAGAGTAAAGTAGCAATTTAGTTGTACCAAATACACTTATCTGGCTCCTTGTGACTACTAGGTGATCAAGCAACAGGTATCTAAACTAATCTATCTAATCTATCTAATCTAATCTAATCTAATCTAATCACCATCTACTCGCCCTCTAATCACCTTCTGCTCCCCCTCTTTTCACAGGAATGTTTCTATTTCTCGCCCCTCCTTCCGCACTCTCGTAGTATACTTATTGGAAAAAGATACAGATGTTGTATTTTTCACTAAGGAGGTTTGTGATGGTAAATAGCTTTAAGAATGCCAAGGCGAAAGAACAAGTGTGGCAGTCCTACCAACAGCTAGTTGATCAGTGGCCTATTCCTCTTGAAGAACTCGATCTCCCAACCACATATGGGCTGACGCATTGTATCCTTACCGGGCAAAAGAGTAATCCCCCCTTATTTCTATTTCATGGCGTTGGTGATAACTCGGCGGTCATGTGGCTCCTTAACATCGAGGAATTATCGCGGCATTTTTACTGCATCGCTATTGATACTCTGGGCGGACCCGGAAAAAGCATTCCTAATGCGTACTTTAATAAACAAAAGTTTGAGCAGGTGGAATGGATTAATGAAATAGCCAAACATCTGAGCATAGACGTCTTTAATATTGCAGGGGTGTCAAATGGCGCCTATATTGCTTTTAATTATGCGACCAAGCAACCGGACAAAGTGAACCGTGTGATTTGTTTGGAAGGCGGAATGGTCACCACACCAATCAAAGCCATGCTGCAAACGCTAATGATGATGTTCCCAGAGATTCTGGTTCCCACGGATCGCAATTTACTGAAAGTGCTGAAGAAGTTAAGTGCGCCTGACTCCCCTTTATTTGACAATCACCCAGAAGTAGCTGCTCATCTAATCCTTTTAATGCGCACTCATAATCAACAAGCTATGTTTGTTCATAAGCTTCAAAAATACGATAGAAACGCCGCAGTTGCCGTCAGAGATAAGCTCTATTTTTTAGTAGGAGAACACGCATTAAAACAATCAAAGGATTTCATAGATATTTTAGAGGACGGAAAGTTTCATTACCAAGTCATCCCCCGTGCGGGACACGGCATTAATCATGAGCAACCGGATAGAGTCAACACTGAAATCATCAATTTCCTGACCGGCGATAATGATAAATCACTTGCATCCTTATGAAAGCGTTACTATTATGAAGGTTATTACTCATACTTACTCTATTAAAGGAGAGGTTACCCATCAGATACGGAACTCTAGCCCACACATTTGGCTGCCTGCCGCTCAAGTCGTTAACTGCAACCCTTCAGAATTATGATATCGATTTTGTTCAGCTTGCATTATCCAAAGCCATTCAGGACATCGACACTTCTACCGGTAAACTAAGTCCAGGTCTTGCCAGCTATATTGGCGAACAATTTGATAAAGCAGGAATACGTATCGGTGTTTTGGGCTGTTACATCAACCCTGTTCATCCGGATCCTGTCATCCGGAGAGCTGAGATCAATCGTTTTAAAGAGCATCTTCGTTATGCCCGCCAATTCGGCGCACCTATGGTGGCAACAGAGACCGGTGCGCTGACTACTTTTCAAGCACAAGATCCGGTCCATTACGAAGCTATCGGCTGGGATACGTTAAGGGCAACTATAGAAGAACTTGCAGAGGAAGCTGAAAAATGGGGCGTTTTTCTAGGACTAGAGGGGGTCTGCACACATACACTTTCTACACCAGACAAGATGCGCCGCATCTTAGATGAAGTCCCATCAAGCTGTATAGGTGTTGTATTGGACCCTTGTAATTTTATTGGCACGGCTGCGCATTTGCAGGATCAAATTGTCGATGATTCCTTCAGATTATTCGGCGACCGTATCATTCTGGCGCATTTAAAAGATATCTATCAAGATGGTGAAAAAGCATACCACGGAAAAGCAGGCAGCGGATTATTCCATACCGAAGCTTTCCTGCGCAAACTCCAAGAATATAAGCCAATGATCGATGTGTCATTAGAAGATATCAAGGATCTGGAGGTTAATGATACCGTTGCTTTACTGAAGAAGCTTGCTCCTATAACACAATAAAAACCCACTTCTGAGGATAGGTGTTAGCAGCAGCTGCGCATCTATCCCAGCTTTATCTATGCTCAAAAATAGTGTTTCCAGTTATTGAGCAGATGATCATCCTCTGCCTGCAGCAATTTGGAGGCATATACGATTTGACCTGTATGATAGGAATAATGTTCTACCGCTCCGATCATAATCTTTTGAATACTCCAAGTATAATTCTCCATTCCAGCCCCCTCAGGGAAACTAATGGTGACCTCCCGTTCTAGATCAGCCTTCGTCAAATTGCCCACCACCGCACGGCTTTCTTCCCTGACCTTCAGCATATACTGCAATAATTCCTGTGATGAATAACCGCCTCTGGTCAAAAATTTGCTCCACATACCCCAAGGATTGATCGAGCCTTCTCATACATTCGATAATGATTTCACTCATACTAATCCCTCTTCCTTCTGCTTTTGTTTGTAAACTTGTTAAATGGTACTTTTCTATAGGAGCTGAATAAAATAAGAAACATAACGATTGAATCATATTGTTTCACTATTACAGCTCTAACTTGGAAGGGACGGGATTATCAATGAGATTCACATTCCCTATTCTGACCTTATCTCATGGCGGAGCACAACGTATGCTGGTAGAGCTCACCAATGGGCTGACAGATTTGGGCCATCAGGTCAACCTCCTCTTGCCTGTGGATGGCGCTATTTCTTATGATGTGCGCGCAAACGTAATCCGCTCCTCACATATGAATATTCACGAGCATGACTTTCCTCCCGGAGACGTCATAGTTTCTAATTATTATACAACTGTCCCCATCGCCCAAGCAGCAAGCAAACAAGGAAAAGGGGTTCATGTACGTTTATCTTTATGTTATGAGCCTCCTTTTTTACCGGATAACGGACGCTCCTTCCCCTCCTATCACATCACTGAGCATCTAATCGTTTTATCACGTTGGCAGCAGGAGCTGATCTTTTTAAATCATGGCATCACCGGCAGTATCGTGCCCATTGGCATTAGCTCCTCTTTTAAAGATATGAATATCCGTCACAGTCTTCAAGAGCCTTTAAACATAACAGCTATATTAAGAAAAACAGAACGCGGTTTCTCCTGGCACCGCGAGCAAGATTACCTTATAGAACAGCTGGATTACGTAAAAAGCCAATATCCCGATGTAAATATTAACTTCATCAGTCCGCCTGACGAGTTCAACACCTCAGAAATTCTCCAAAGAATGAAAGCTACTGGCAAATATCGGTTCTTTACGCCAGCAAATGATGAGGAGCTCTGCTATCACTATAACGGTGCGGATATTTTTGTTAGCTCAAGTATTTTTGATACAGGTTCTTTACCGGGACTTGAGGCCATGCGTTGTGGAGCAGCGTTAGTCTGTGTATATTCGGGTGGGAATATGGAATACGCCCATCACAAGAAAAACTGTTTGCTCTCTTATCGATATGAGAACCGGCTCGGTGAAGATGTCATCCGCTTAATACGTGATCCCAACTTAAGAACTAAATTAGCGGAGCAGGGGGAAAGATATTCGCGCAAATGGACTTGGGAAAATAGTGTCAGATTATTTGAACAAGCGATCACAGATTTATTATAAAAATATAAAAAAGCAAGTCTCCAATGGCTGAGATTTGCTTTTTTATTGATCCAAAAGAATCATTGACTAGAGAAATAATACAAGATATTATGTAAGCGTTATCAATTGCAAAATAATGAAACACTTTAGGGAAATCTAAACTAAAAGGAGAAGGAATATGGCGAAAAAAGGTAGGCAAGGTTATCGGTTGTTATTGTTGTCTTTTTTAATGCTTTTTACAACTGTTTTCTCAGGAGGATCGCAAGCTTATGCAGCAACCTGGAATCTGACTGGAGATACCAACGTACACGACCCTTCATATATCAAAGAGGGGAACACACATTGGGTATTCAGCACGGGATCAGGTCTCCAAGTGATGTTCTCAAACGATGGAACTAACTATATTCGCTCCCTCCCGATTTATACCTCGAAACCCTCCTGGTGGAGCTCTTACGTTCCCAATCAAGAAGGGCTAGATGTATGGGCCCCAGAAATTTTCTACTATAACGGTACCTATTACCTCTATTATTCTATCTCCACATTCGGCTCAAGAGTGTCTGCTATTGGTTTAGTAACTACTAAATCGATCTCCGGGGGAAAATGGACGGACCAAGGTGTCGTTATCTCGTCTAATGACGCCTCCAATTATAACGCCATTGATCCTAACATTACGGCAGATGCTAACGGAAACCTATGGATGACCTTCGGTTCCTGGAGCAACGGGATTTACATTACCTCCATCAACAAAACAACCATGAAGCCAACGGGCAACTCGTATCGCATTGCGACTAAATCCGGGGGGATCGAAGGCTCCAGCATGGTTTACAATCCAAACACCGGATATTATTATCTATTCGTATCCATTGGCCAATGCTGCTCAGGCGTAAACAGCACCTATAAAATTGCAGTGGGACGCTCAACCAGCGTACTGGGGCCTTTCTATGCGAAGGACGGTACCGATATGAAAAATGGCGGGGCTACGGTCATCGATAGCGGCAACAGTTTTTGGGCGGGTCCTGGTGGACAGGATATATACGGAACCAACGTTATCGTCCGCCATGCTTACAGTGTCGCTGAGAATGGCGCACCCAAATTGTTAATCAGTGATCTCGAATGGGATTCTGCTGGCTGGCCTTACTATAATTAACGTCTAATCGAGAGTTGCCCCGAAGTCCTACTCTGTGATTTATGGGGCAGCTTCTTTTTACTGATAAACCTTCTACTCTCTCTTTCGATAGATACCTGGCGAGACACCATAACGCTCCCGAAACACCCTGTGAAAATAGGTGTAACTTCCAAACCCCGTCTCCTCTGCTATACGCTCTAAGGTGTAATTGGTATTGTCCATTAATCTCAGTGCCATCGCAAGCCGGATTTGCCCCGCATATTGCATAATAGAATAACCGAATTGGATCTTGAATAAATGTACGGCCCTTGTCACACTAATTCCAGCATGAGCAGCTACGTCCTTTAGTCTGATCTCTGAAGTAGCATGCTCCTCCACATAACTCTTCATTTTAAGTCCGTGTAGAAGCGAAGCCGAAGATGATGCAGGTGCCTCTTCCATAGCCCGATCTAACAACAAACATAAAGCTTTAAATAGTGCTTCAAGTATTTCAGGGCTACCCCCGTCTAGTCTTCTATTCTCCAGATCAAGCTGTTGCCATATACTTTGCAGCTTACCATCATCCGCAATTCTACCCTTTTTGGGTCGCTCACGCAGGTTCCACCAGTGGTCCACCCATTCCCCTGTACACATTACAAAATAGTCCACACTATGTCCCAAAGGACTTTTCTTTTCACCGATTCTCAGATCATATATATCGTAGGGCTTAAATAACAATAGATCCCCCGGCACTACGGCAGTCATTTCTCCATCGATAAGGACTTCACATTCCCCTTCTGCTTGCAGCCTGATGATATAGGTATCCAACCCACTGCGATATAGTTGCCGAAAAGGCTGAGTATGGCGGATAAATCCACACAGACTAATTTGAACGCTGTTTGTTTCCATCGCATATGCTCCTCATTCTATAGTAGTCGATGACCAGATTGTTGAGGTTCTTAGCCATATAGTTTCTTCAAAGTGCAGTGAATCTCCTTCTATAATAAAGACAGAATTCATATGTAGGAGGTTATCAACCATTATGAGTAAAACTATTCGCGTCATTCAAACCGCTAAAGAAACCACGGATCGTTTAACAGAAAAGGACCCTCTGATTTTCCTTCCCGATACGTCAGGAGTCGAATCAGAGCTAATCAATATCTATGATGATCTGGAGTATCAAGAAATTGAAGGCTTTGGTGGAGCTCTTACGGAGTCCTCTGCCGTTACTATCTCTAAACTTAGTGCAGCTAAACAAAAAGAAATCATCGACGCTTATTTTCATCCTGAGCACGGCATTGGATATACCCTTTGCCGCTCACATATCCAAAGCTGCGACTTCTCACTGGGCAACTATGCTTATGTAGAGGAAGGCGATGCGGAGCTACGTTCGTTCGATATTTCCAGAGATCACGAGTCGGTTATCCCCCTCATAAAAAATGCTGCCGCAGCAGTAGGTGAAGATTTCCGTCTGTTCTCTTCCCCATGGAGTCCTCCAGCGTTCATGAAGACTAACGGGCAAATGAACGGAGGCGGAGCTCTTAAGCCTGAATATCGTGAGGCTTGGGCTAACATGTTCGTTAAATATATTGAGGCGTACGCTGCAGAAGGGATTGATATCTGGGCTGTCAGTGTTCAGAATGAAGCCAAAGCTGTACAAAGATGGGATTCCTGCCTGTATACCGCCGAAGAAGAAAAGGATTTTGTGCGTGACTACTTGGGACCTGCTCTGGAACAAGCGGGCTTGGGCCATGTAAAGGTTATGATCTGGGATCATAATAAAGAACGGGTGTATGACCGTGCTAAGGTTGCTTTTGAAGATCAAGTTGCATCCAAATACATATGGGGAATCTGCTTCCACTGGTATTCCGGTGATCACTTCGAAGCCCTCTCTGCCGTTCATGATCGTTTCCCAGATAAAAAGCTGTTCTTCAGCGAAGGCTGCCAAGAAGGTGGCGTTCATCTCGGCTCATGGAACACCGGTGAACGTTACGGACATGATATCATCGGCAATCTGAACAACTGGATGTCGAGCTGGACAGACTGGAACATTGTCTTGGATGAGCAAGGTGGACCTAACCATGTAGGAAATTACTGCGACGCTCCAATTATCGGAGATACCAAAAACGATGAAATTACTTTTGAGAGCTCTTTCTATTACATCGGGCACTTCAGTAAATATATTCGTCCGGGTGCTAAACGTATTGGTTTCTCTAAATATACAGATAAGCTTGAAACAACAGCTTTCCGCAACCCTGATGGCACTATTGCTGTTATCGTTATGAACCGCACAGAGCAAGAGCTTCCATTCACCTTGCGCTTCCATGACGAACTGGCTGAGAACATGATTCCGGCTCATGCCATTCAAACCCTGCTAATTAAGTAGCAGCTGTTCATTTCTAATAAAAAGAGGTTCTCTTTATGCCAGCGCACAGAGAGAACCTCCTTTTTTATTAAATTAAAAGAAATAGTGCTTAAAGCCTTGCTGATAGTATTTCGCATAACGCTCCATACAGTGTATGTTCAAGATCCAACGAGGCAAGAGAAGCCAGGGCCGCCATCGGCGTTACTGCTGCTTTGACTACATGGTAAATTTGTTCTTTCAATTGGAAAAGAATTTGCGCACGGTTCAGAAGGCTGAACACCTCATCATCTACAGAATTCACCGCAATCCGGGCATCTGTGAACGTTACCTCCAAGGAATGCTCTACCGCTTGATCCGAGATCATGATCGTAAGCGTATGTGTTGCCTCATCATAGTCTATGTTTGCTTCGATTTCTGTGCCGCCAGCGAATACCTGTACCTTCGTATCAGCAAAACCGACAAAGGACAACTTCCATGATCGCCGCTCAGGCACAACCTTTGTATTTCCCTGAGCAGAGAGAATCTTGAAGCTGGCTTTATCCCCCATTTCCAGGATCATTTCTGTATCGCACCATTGATCATCCTGATCCTCCGCAGTATCCCCCTCATCCTCCCAGAGATGAAAATGACCCCTTCCTCCCGCAAACACACGGACCTCCATATGCCTCGGATTATCCACTGAAGACGTATATTGCGTCAGATCTGCCATGGGAACAATAGCACCTGCTTTAGCTAATACAGGGATATTTTCTAGATTGCGATAGAGAGAAAGCTTTCTGCCACCGTCGTACACTCTTCCGTTAAAAAAATCTATCCAAACCCCTTCTGGTAACCAAGCCTTAAATTCGGCAACGCCTACCTTTGGGTTGACCGGCTGTGTAATCGGACAGGCAATAAGTTCCGTTCCGAAATAATATTCATTGGGCACTTCATAGGCTTCATTCGACAACGCATGATGATAATACATCGGTCGGATTAGCGGAAGACTATCGCGGCTGGCGTAGCGATTCATGGTGTACAGATAGGGAAGTAAACTATGCCGCAAGCGCAGGCAATCTTTCATCACATCTTCCGCAATCTTATTGAATCGCCATGGCTCCTTGCTGTTAAAGGCACTAGCAGAACTATGTAACCGCAGAATAGGCGAAAACACACCGAATTGCACCCAGCGCATTGCCAACTCATCGTCTAAATAACCATTCATATGGCCCCCGATATCATGGCTCCACCAACCATATCCCACGTTAGCGGCGTTGGCTGTGAAGTATGGCTGGAAATCCAGCGACTCCCAAGTGACAATGGTATCTCCAGAGAAGCCCACAGGATAACGATGGCTGCCAAGACCTGCATAACGGGAAAAAGTAATCTGCCGGTTGCCTCGCCGGCCGCTATCCAGATAGTGATAATGGTTCAGCATCCAAAGCGGATCTAGTCCCGGTACTTTAGTCACTCCACCCTGCTGCCAATCAATCCACCAGAAGTCCACACCTTCATTTTCTAGCGGATGATGCAGAAACTTAAAGTATGCTCGCAAAAAATTCGGATCCGTGATATCAAATTCCACAGCATCCCCTTTTTCCGGGTCCATACCCATCTCCGCAGCAATGGCAAGATAAGGATCTTCAAACGCCCGTACACCGTCTGCTGGATGTACGTTGAGCGTTACTCGAAGTCCTTTTTCATGCAGCCATGCCAAAAATCTTTGAGGCTCCGGGAACAATTCCCGGTTCCAGGTATAACCCGTCCAACCACTGCCGTACTGCGGATCAATATCGACGAGATGCCAATCCATATCTATAACAGCGACGGAAAACGGAATTCGCTCGAGCTCAAACCGCTCCATTAACGCTTTGTATTCTTCTTCTGAATATCGGTAATAACGGCTCCACCAGTTGCCAAGTGCATAACGTGGCAATAGGGGCGTACGACCGCAAAGGTGATAGAAATCCTTCAAGCAGTGCAAATAATCATGACCGTATCCAAAAAAATAAACATCGAGGCCAGCCAACGCCCGTAGCTCTACCCGTCCATCCTCTTCCAGTACTAGGGAGGTGCTATCATCAACTAACGTATACCCGGCACGTGAGAGTAGTCCGTGCTCCAGCGGAATGGCACCATCTGCATTATCCAGTGTACGTGCTGTCCCTCCCAAATCTTGGACTGTATCTCCATAATTCCAGACACTCATTAAATGACCCGCTTCGTTTCTCACCCGAATACTGAGACCATGCCGGGAGAAAGGCTGTTTGTCATAAGTTAAATGCAGGCGCTTCGTAATCAACTCAAGTTTATTCCCCAGATCAATTACGCGGAACTCTGGAACCGGAAAATTGCGATTCACAACGGTCTGTGACGCCCGATCTTCGAAATAACCTTCCTCACTATATTCCATCCGGATAAGCTCCGGAGTTAAGACAGTGAACCGATAGCACTCCCCCTGAATAATCGCATCAGCATTACTGCCTGGTTCAGAACGCAGCTTTAATTGGGTCGCCAAAGGGGGTGGCTCTTTCATCGTATTTCCCATCAAGTAAAAACCTCATTTCTTTTTATTCAACACCCATATAACGGCTGAAAGCATCTGTCCGAATTTTCACCATCTTTTCGAGGCCCATCCCCCGCAGCTGCTTCACATAATCATCCCACTGCTCGTCAATATCACCTGAGATTATAAATTGAGCACGCATTGTATTGACGTAACTGTCAATATCGGTGGTCAAGGTCGGCAGCTCCTGAAACTCTTCTGCAGTGTACATTACGTTAGGGAAAGGTGGTGTTGTGTAGTCACTTCCCAGCTTATCGAGTTGTAGCTTCAGTCCATCTCCGGTTTTAGGATTTAGAAAGATGGTCTTTTCAAAAGCTGGGCTCACATATTTCGGCCCGAAATCCCGGAGTGACTGTTCCCAATACCAAGCATCCGCACTGGTGCCGGTTGGAGGGTCCATCAATGTATACGTACCGTTGTCATTTTTCTTAATCACCGTTCCAATGGCACCCCAGAAATTCTGAATGCTGGCTTCATTGGTATAGAACTGATCCGCCCAGCGTGCAGCAATTTCTGGATACTTGCAGGATGTGGTGATCAACAGCTCGTTGCGTTCCAGATTCATCCCATACGGGTTCCCAACGGTGTAGCGCTTCCCGTCTGGTCCAGCAATTGGCGGAATGGTCACATATTGATCACTCCATTTGCCAAACATAGCGTCTGGCGTCCACTGATAAGAGAAGCCTACGATTGGGGCATCCGGATTTAGAAACTTTGCCGATCTCATCGTTTCGTCTTGAGTGAATACCTCTTTATCAAGTAATCCGTCTTTAAACAATTTGCTCTCCCATTTGAGCCCTTCTTTGTACTCCTCTGAAATCGGGTAATAAACCGCATTTCCGTCCTTGACCACCATGAAGTTATTATTCAAATCTGCGATTCCGAAGGGACTGATTAGATCATTACTTAATTCGATAAAAGGAATCTCATCCTGTTTTCCGTTTCCATTCGGATCTTGTTCTTTGAATGCTTTTAGCACGTTATAAAGATCGTCTATCGTATCCGGTACCTTCAAACCCAATTTGTTCAGCCAGGTTTTGTTAATCACAGGCTGACGTGAGCTTTTAGGACGTGAGGGTAATCTTGCAGGCAGCGAGTAGATTTTCCCGTCAGGAAAGGTGCTGATTTTTTTCATTTCCGGTGTTTCTTCCATAGCTGCTTTGAGATTAGGCATGTTGTGCTCAATATAGTCATCTAACGGCCGAAATAAGCTTAAATTATTGACGATATCCGCATCTCCGAAGGTCTGACTCCCTAAAATGATATCTGGAAGTGTGCCGCTGGCCAGCATAATAGACTTCCGTTCACTCCAATCATTGGAGGACATCACCTGCCACTCGATTTTGACATTCGTGTTCTTCTCCAAATCCTTGAGCCATTGATTCTCGGTAAAAGAATCTCCCATGCTGACCCACCGGACAGTGAGTACTTTCAGCGTCACAGGCTTATCCACTATCGGCAATCCTTCTTTGTTAAATTCACCCGGTTCAGTTTCAACAGAATTAATCCCACTGTTCCCTTTACAAGCTGTAAGGCTAGCAAGCAACGTTGTCACTAAAAGAATGACGGTGATTGTTCTATATATCCTGTTTTTTTGTTGCTTTTTCATAACGTTCTTGCTCCCTTACGAATGTTAGTAGAATAGCTGAATGTACTATTCCTTCACTGCGCCGATCATTACCCCTTGGTTAAAGTATTTTTGTACAAAAGGGTACACGCACATGATCGGAACCGTTGCCACGATAATAACAGAATACCGCATCATATTGGCGAGTCGTAGTGCGATTTGCGCAGCTTCCCCGGTTCCCATCCCCGACTGCATCTGATTGGTGATCAAAATATTTCGCAGGATCAGCTGCAAAGGATACATATTAGGATTTTTCAGATAGATCAAAGCATTAAAATATGAATTCCAGTAACCAACGGCGATCCATAGACCCAGCACGGCAATAATCGCCTTCGACAGTGGTAAAACGATCTGTAGAAAATAACGAAGATTTCCACAACCATCGATCTGTGCAGCTTCCCATAAATCTCCCGGAATACTCGACTGAAAAAAGGTGCGGGCAACGATTATGTTAAACACCCCAACGGAGAAAGGCAGTACCATCACCAGAAATGTATCGTACAGATGGAAATCACGGATCGTTAGAAAAGTCGGAATTAACCCCCCATTAAAAAACATCGTAAAGATGAAAAACAGGGAAAGATATTTTCGTCCCACAAGATCCTTTCTGGACAACGCATAGGCCGCAGAAATATTTACAATTAAACCGATTGCCGTCCCTACCACCGTATACATGACGGTATTCCAGTAACCGATCCAAATATTTTCATGACGCAGCAGCTCTTTGTAACCATCGAAGGTGAACCCTTTAGGAAATAACCAAACCTGCCCCCCCGCCACCGCGGAAGGATCACTGAACGAAGCAATGACGATAAAATACAGCGGATAGATTAAGATAACTAGAAAAATTGCTGATATAACATACATCACTATTTCCATTATAGTATCCGAAGAACGATTCTTCTTTATTTTCCCCACATTCCCTTTAGTAACTGTCTCTAAACCTCCCATTTCAATTCTCCTCCCTTCTACCACAAGCTATTTTCGCTTAGTTTTTTAGATATCTGATTGACCATGATCAATAAAATAAAATTAATAACGGTGTTGAATAGGTTGATCGCCGAGGAAAAGCTGTATTGACTGCTGAGCAAGCCAATTTTGTAGACATAAGTAGAAAGAATTTCACTTGAAGTGATGTTCAAGTCATTTTGCATTAGGTACACTTTTTCAAAGCCAAC
Organism: Paenibacillus sp. FSL F4-0097; assembly: GCF_038593125.1. Lineage (NCBI taxonomy): Bacteria > Bacillati > Bacillota > Bacilli > Caryophanales > Paenibacillaceae > Paenibacillus > Paenibacillus sp. FSL F4-0097. The sequence goes on along the minus strand of NZ_CP151965.1, from coordinate 2,597,708 downwards.
CCCAAGCAGTCCTCCGACCCGCAAAATAAGCAGGGTTATCGCTGTTGGCATCAGCATCGGAATATCGATATAACGAATTTTATGCATCCGGCTTGCTCCGTCTACGGTTGCCGCCTCGTACAAGCTAGGATCAACTGCGGAGAGCGCAGCGATAAAGATAATGCTGTCCCAGCCGACATGCTGCCACACATCCGACCAAACATATACACTGCTGAATAATCCAGCGGAGCCAATCAGATCAGGAGCCTCTTTACCAAAAAGACTATATATATTGCCCAGCAGTCCGGTGCTAGGTGAGAACAAAATCATCATTAAACCCACCATTACTACCGTGGAGATAAAGTGCGGCATATAGGACACCGTCTGGAAAAAACGTCTAAACCGGTTAGGTCTCATCTGGTTAACCATCAACGCCAGTATAATTGGAATCGGAAAGGTAATCAGACTGTACACACTGATGATCAATGTGTTTTTAATCGTTGATGAAAATTGATAGGAATGAAAGAATTTCTCGAAGTATTTGAATCCAGCCCATGGGCTGCCCCCAATTCCCAACGCCGGGCTATAATCCTTGAAGGCAATCAGCACCCCGTACATTGGCTTGTACGCGAATAATAACGTCAGAACTACAGCAGGAAAAAGCAATAGATAGAGACCCCAATTTTGTTTGATTTGTCCGAATTTCCGCCCGAAATGAAGTGGACCAGATTTCATGACATCCCCTCCTTATTTAAAATAGAGAATGCTACCCCACAGCTATCCTGTAGGGCAGCACCTTTTTCGAAAGACGAATAGGTTATTTCACGTTCATATAACGGGTGTAAGCATCCGTGCGAATCTTAACTAACTTTTCAAGTCCCATTTTATTAAGCTTGCTCACATAAGCATCCCAGCCCTCGTCAATTCCGCCTTTGCTAATAAATTGCGCCCGCATAGTATTCACATAGCTGTCGATATCCGTAGTCAAGGTTGGCAGCTCCTCGAACTCCTCAGAAGTGTACATTACGTTAGGGAAAGGTGTTGTTACATATTCACTGCCCAGCTTATCCAGTTGCAGCTTCAGTCCATCTCCACTTTCAGGGTTCAGGACGATTTTCGATTCAAAGGATGGGCTCACATATTTCGGTCCAAAATCACGTAGAGATTGATCCCAATACCAAGCATCTGCGCTGGTTCCAGCTGGTGGATCCATCAATGTATAAGTGCTATCATCGTTTTTCTTAATAACCGTTCCAATCGCACCCCAGAAATTCTGAATGCTCGCTTCGTCAGTGTAGAACTGATCTGCCCAACGTGCAGCAACCTCAGGATATTTGCAGGATGTGGTGATCAGCAGCTCATTACGGTTAAGATTCATCCCAATCGGATTCCCGATCGTATAACGTTTACCATCTGGTCCGGCAATCGGTGGAATCGTCACATATTGATCGCTCCATTTTCCAAACACGGCGTCTGGAGTCCACTGGTACGTAAAGCCTACAATTGGAGCATCCGGATTCTGGAACTTAGCCGATCTCATCGTATCGTCCTGAGTGAATACCTCTTTATCTAGCAAGCCTTCCGCATACAATTTATTTTCCCATTTGAGACCTTCTTTGAACTCCTCTGAAACAGGGAAATATATCGCTTTTCCGTCCTTGATGATCATATTATTGTTATTCAAATCGGCAATTCCGAAAGGACTGATCAAGTCATTACCAATTTCAATAAAAGGAATCTCATCTGGTTTTCCATTCCCATTCGGATCTTGTTCTTTAAAAGCTTTGAGCACGTTATAAAGCTCATCAAGCGTTTCAGGCACCTTCAAGCCCAATTTGTCCAGCCAGGTCTTGTTAATCACAGGCTGACGTGAGCTTTTTGGACGTGCAGGAAGTCTTGTTGGCAGGGAGTAGATTTTCCCGTCAGGAAATGTGCTGATTTTTTTCATTTCTGGGGTTTCTTCCATAGCTGCTTTGAGATTAGGCATATTTTGCTCGATATAATCATCAAGCGGCCGGAAAAAGCTCAGATTATTTACGATATCGGCATCCCCAAAGGTTTGATCTCCCAAAACGATATCCGGAAGCGTGCCACTTGCCAGCATAATCGACTTCTGCTCACCCCAGTCATTGGAGGACATTACTTGCCAATCGATTTTGACATTCGTATTTTTCTCCAGATCCTTCAGCCATTGGTTTTGCGTAAAGGTGTCCCCCATACTCCCCCAACGGACAGTCAGCACTTTAAGTGTCACAGGCTCATTCACAATCGGCAGACCTTCTTTGTTATAGCTGCTCGTTTCATTTGTCGCTGCATTATTCCCGTTGTTACCGCCGCAGCCAGCAATTCCAAATACCATCGCAGCCGCCAGCAGACCCACAGTCCATTTCTTTGCAGTTTTTTTCTTACTGTGTTGACTCATCTCTTAATCCCCCATTTCAATTTATCAAAATGCATCTGAATAGCTTTATAATAACTTCTTATTTTTTCGTATTCCGGACACATTAAGACGGTTATCCAGACCTTTGAATTCGCTTACAAAAAATGCAAAAGCTAAATGCTCTACTTGGGGAGATTTAATAACAGTATCCCGACTTCTGTATGTGCTATCCGGACTTTGAGGGAAATCGCTAGCGAGTTCTTATGTTTTTTTCACGCAGAGGTTTTATAATGACTTTATGATCAAAAAAACAGCGAACCACAAAACCTACCCCATTCGCCATTATATAAAAGTCATGATGTTGGTTTCATTCACAGTCCTTATTCTGGATTTAGGAATCAGCATCGCTTCCATTTCCATCGTTAAGCAGCAGTCCACTCGAAATTTGCAGGATACTGCGGCGCTTTACATCAATCGTATTAATCATGATTTTGCCTACATTAATCACTATATGGGCTGGACGCTTGGGAACGATGAGAGCTTACTAACGATGAATACTTACGGGGTCAACAGTATCGAGTTCTTAAAGGCAAATGATAATCTGTTCAAACGCTTTACCGAGCTGCAAAAAAACTACGGGCATGAGTATAACTTCTTCTACTATTTGAAAAATGAGACCTATTTTTTGAATTGCGCACCGATCAGCGTAACCTATACGGATTACAGGGAGCTGAAAAAAAAGATTATTTCTTATATTGATGATAAGGAGATGTACGAGAAGTTTTATTCCAAATGGACGCCTATTCTAGTAAACAACCATTATTATGTGATTAATATCGTGCCCTATTACAATCGCTATTTAATTGGACTGATCTCCGCAGATAATCTGATCCGGCCGCTACGCCAAATTAATCTTGGCGCCAATGGTTATGTTTCTCTAGTAGATGAGAATGAACAGCCTTTAACTAGTCCGATCTCCAATAGCGGAAAGCTAATAACGGAAAATGGGGGATTCTCTAATCTTTTGCAATCGCGTACAACAATCAACAGTGCATTCTCAGACACCACCTTCAGCACCAAAATGGTCATTAAATATGGCATATTCGAAAAAATCATGATTGCCCAGCTGCTTATTATGTTATTGTTCTTCATTGTGACCTCCACGTTATGCATTGTTCTGCTCTTTTTCAAAAAAAGAGTGTTAGGTCCGATTCAAAGCTTCTCCGATAACCTTGCTTTCATTAATGAGTCTGGGCAACCCGCAGATTTCAGAAGCAGTGAGATTATAGAGCTGGAACAGGCAAACACTCAGTTTAAAGGCTTGGTTGAACAAATCAAAACCTTTAAAATCGCTATGTACGAGCAGGAACTGGAGAAACAAAGAATACAGCTGGACTATATGAAGCTACAGATTAAACCACACTTTTTCTTAAACTGTCTGACTAGCATCTATAGCATGGCGCAAATTCATATGTATAAAGAAATTGAAAATATGACGTTGTCTACCTCTAAGTATTTCCGTTACATTTTTCAGAATGGCGAGAATTTTGTCCGGTTGGAGGATGAAATCGAGCATGTCCGAACCTACTTGGAGATTCAAAAGCAACGTTATCAGGACGCATTTATTTATTACATCGAACAAGAGGATCAGGCAGGCAGTGTGGAAATTCCACCGTTAGTGCTGCAAACCTTTATCGAAAATTCAATTAAATATGCGATTTCACGCGAACATGAAGCCGAGATCAGGCTTACAGTACAACGATTACAGATGGATCAGGAAGAAGAAATGCTCGTTATCCAGCTCACCGACACCGGTCCCGGTTTTCCATCTCAGGTGTTAGAGAAACTTAATCTTGGAGAGCCTTTGGATCAAAGTAAAGGTACACAAATCGGCATTATGAATACGCTTAAAAGACTAGAGTACCTATATTTAAAAAGAGCAACCGTTACCTTCTCCAATTTGGAGGGCGGCGGCGCTAGTGTAATCTTATATCTTCCGAAGCTTCCTAATAAATCTAAATGAATGGAGAGCAAACTATGAATGTACTGCTTGTTGATGATGACTTTTATGTTATTGCCGCATTGCAAAAGAAAATTGATTGGGAATCACTACACATTGATACTGTTTATACGGCTAATAATGTCGCTCAAGCACGTGAAATAATAGAAAAGCATTCTGTTCAAATTCTGATTTCAGATATTGAAATGCCACAGGGCAGCGGACTGGAATTACTAGCATGGATTCGCGAGGGAAATTATAGTATTCAGGCTATTCTTCTTACCAATTATGCAGATTTTAACTATGCGCAGAAAGCAATCGAATTGCAGAGCTTTGAATATTTCCTTAAGCCCATTGAATTTGACAAGCTGATGTTGATCATCCATAAGGCGGTTACCCAAGCAAAAGAGCAGCAAAAAAACGAAAAAGCCATTCAGGGCGGTTACTTTTGGCAAAAAAATCAGGCGAAGATTCTTGAGCATTTTTGGCGGAAGCTAGTTAGTGGCAGTACATCATTTCCCATTAAATTGTCAGACATCACACATGCCATTGAAGAACAAAACCTCTCCTATCAAATGAGTGATACCCTACAGCCTTTGATATTTAACTTATTCCCTTACAATGGCAGTATGGGAAAAGAAGAAAAGGATCTGTTTGATTTTGCCCTGCTAAATGTATTGTACGAATTGTTTCAGCACCCTAGTTTTACCATCGAAAGCATTCTGGAATACAAAGATTATAACTGGATCGCCATATTAAAATGGAACCAGGCTCCAGATACGCAACTGCTTGAAGCATTATGTGCTTCTTTTATTCAAAAGGCGAATCCTTATTTAAAATGTGATGTCTGCTGCAATATTGGTTTAAACGATAAACTGAGTAATGTGGGGAATGTTCTAAAACAATCCCTGACTATGGATGAAGAAATTACGAGATGCAGAAATCAGACCTTTTTGGTGGAGGCTTATCTGCATCAAAATAAACCGGGCTATACACCACCGGATCTTGCCTATTTGGAAGAACTGCTGAATCAGAATAAATTCACTGCTTTTCTTGAAGAAGTTACACAATATTTAAAGGTCATGCTTAACAATAGAACACTTGAGACCTCTGTCCTTAGCTTGTTCCGTTTAGATGTAGTACAGCTAGTCTATTCATTTCTCAACCTGAAAGGGATAAGATCACACAAATTATACTCTGGCAAAACTAATGATAAATTATCTATGCACTCTTTGGATTCAATCGAGGATATGGAAGAATATCTTAAATACCTTGTCACTACAGCCATGAAATATCGTGACTTTGCTGCCCAGCCTAAGTCCGTCGCAGAAGAAATCAAACAATACATTCATTCACATTACGGCGATGACCTGACCCGAAATGATTTGGCTGAAATTGTCTATCTCAATCCTGATTACCTGGCAAGGATATTCAAACGAGAAACTGGGGTTTCATTAGGCAGTTATGTCATCCACGTCCGAATCGCGGCTGCGAAACATTTATTGGAAACCACAAATATGTCTGTATATACCGTCGCGAACAAAGTTGGCTATAGCAACTACTCCTATTTCTCCAAGCTTTTCAAACAAGAGGTAGGTCTCCCTCCAAACGATTATAAAAAGGAACAACAATACAATCCAGCTTACTAAAAGAGGGTAACCCAGCATCTAGTTCATGGATGCTGGGTTACCCTCTTTGGGATATCTTCTGCATATTAATTACTGCCTACCTTTACTCCTACGCTGCTGATAATGATCCACCTACGAGCTTACTCTTGCGCCCAGTAATCATACGCCACGCCTTTACTCCTACGCTACCGGAGTTATTTACGCCGAGCTTACTCTTCCGCTCAATAATCATCGCCACACCTTTACACCTACGCTACCGGAGTCATTTACGCCGAGCTTACTTTTACGCTCAGTAATCATCCACCGCACCTTTACTCCTACGCTACCGGAGTCATTTACTCCGAGCTTACTTTTACGCTCAGTAACCATCCAGTAACCACCCGCCCAAGGTGCTTCCGGACCCAGATGACGCTATTTGCCCATTTATCGCCTTTTGAGCACAGTTTCGGACTCCAGTGCAGCTATTCCTGAGATATTGCTCCAAATCGAGTGTGTTTCTGGTCAATAGCGACTATGCGGTCCGTTAGAATTCCAAATGTGCCATATAGCAGCGTTTAAGGTCAGCTGTGTCCGATAGCTGCTTTGTACGCGGAAATCTGTAGCCAATCAGCGAAGTATGCCGGGGATCTTAGAAAATCCCAACACCACCAGTAACCACCGCCCAAGGTGCTTCCGGACCCAGATGACGCTATTTGCCCATTTATCGCCTTTTAACCACAGTTACGGACTCCAGTGCAACTATTCCTGAGATATTGCTCCAAACCGAGTGTGTTTCAGGTCAATAGCGACTATGCGGTCCGTTAGAATTCCAAGTGTGCCATATAGCAGCGTTTAAGGTCAGCTGGGTCCGATAGCTACTTTGTACGCGGAAATCTGTAGCCAATCAGCGAAGTATGCCGGGGATCAAGGGGACAGCACAACTCCGCCAGTAACTATCCGCTTCACTCTTGCACATAGTAATCATCCACCGCACCTTTACTCCTACGCTACCGGGAAACTTACACCTCATACCTTACTCTTACATCCAGTAACCATCCAGTAACCACCCGCCCAAGGTGCTTCCGGACCCAGATGACGCTATTTGCCCATTTATCGCCTTTTGATCACAGTTTCGGACTCCAGTGCAGCTATTCCTGAGATATTGCTCCAAATGGAGTGTGTTTCTGGTCAATAGCGACTATGCGGTCCGTTAGAATTCCAAATGTGGCATAAAGCAGCGTTTAAGGTCAGCTGGGTCCGATAGCTGCTTTGTACGCGGAAATCTATTCGAACCAGCGAAGCTTGCCGGGGATCACGGGAAGCTTCCCCACCGCCAGTAATCTTGCAAGCTCCAAAAAACACATAAATACCCCAGCAGTCATAATCAGAACGGCTGGGGCATCTCTTTTACTAAATTAAGCCTGAAGCGCTACATATTTATCACCAAGTAGATTTTTGAAATAGGTGCGATTGTATAACATACTAGGATGGGATGGATAAAAACTCAACGCCGTTTCATTGTGATGATTCGCCTTCTCGTGTTGGCCGAGACGATCATAACAAAGTGCCAATTGAAGATGCGGCAGCCAGGTATAAAAGATCCCATTCTTCATCCCCATCGAATCGTTATCCCGCGGTAGCTTAATCGCTAGCTCATACCAGTATGCGGCTGGATGCAACTGGCCTTTATCCAGCAGAAGTGACCCCAGTCGGCAACAAAACTCTGAACGTGGTTTATCATACTGCAAGGTTTTACATAACGCTTCAAATGCACCTTCTTTATCCCCCAGCCGTTCCCGGCATTCGGCAAGCTTTAGGCAAGCCTGAAAATTATCTTCAATCCAGCCCTGTCCACCCGCTAAGAAAATCTCATAGTATTTGCAAGCCTCTTCATTAATAGCATGATCTCTTAATTCATTCGCATAATAATACTGGTCTCTCGGCGAAAATACTTCACCCTGTGCAACACGTTTTTGATAAATCCGCAAATTACGATCTGTGTATTCCTTATCTTTCTCATGTGTGATGCAGACATCACTACTAAAAGAAGGACCACTTACCTCTAAATACTCATGAACAGGCCCGATCCATTGAAAGTTGCAGCTGCGCCGAACCAGCCTGTTGCGGCGTAAACTAGCTGTGACATTTCCCGCTTCGTCAAAAGCCAGATTATATTGCATGTTCACACTGTGAATATGTCCCGGCAGGATTTCTTTTAGTTTTTTTAAAAGAATCTGATCCTCTTCCTTTATATAATCATCCGCATCAAGCCACAAAATGTACTCCTGAGTAGCTTTGCTAAAGGCAAAATTACGTGCGGCACTAAAATTATCAATCCATTCAAAATCATAAATTACAGCTCCGAAGGACAACGCAATCTCTTTTGTTTTATCCGTCGAGCCTGTATCCACGATAACAATTTCATCTACGAGACTTGCAATGGTAGATAAACATCGGTGCAAGCTTTTTTCTTCATTTCGTACTATCATACATAAACTAATCGTAACCATACTCGCCCTCCTACACGCTTTGTTTGAAATTCTTTCTATATTGATATGCAGGGTTTAAGAAACGGACTCCCTCTCTATCCCGCCCGATCATGAAGAACTTCAGAAATATAAAGGTTATGTAAGAAACTTTCCACTCCATTCTTAGGTCTATATAAGTAAGATCAAAGGAGGTACAAAATATATGAAATCCAAACGAAGAGGTGTTAGAAACGGCTGGATCTTAACTTCAATATTGTGCGTCGTAATTGTACTAGTGCTGCTGATTGGATATAAAGGGCTCGACTGGGGAACGCCCACCACACCACCCACGTCCACCAACGCACAAACTAATAAGGAAGCAGATAACGAACCCAGCCCCACTCAAAAAATGCTCGAATTTCCTAGCAGTAATCCCGATAATGGGCAGGTCATCATTCCACTGCATACCACGCTCGCGCAGCTAAATATTGATAGTGGCAGCGAATATATAAATACAGAAATCCCCCCCATACCTGAAATGACCTTTGCTTTATCTCAAGACATGAAAAACCAAGTAGAAGCAACGCTGGTCTACCGCCCTGATATCGGTGGAGGTTATCTTCTACTTGCTCCTGCCGGATGGCAGGCTACGGCGGTTGTCGGCGCTAACGGTTCTTATGGAGTTACCTTTCAGGATCCGAACCATCCGGAACAAAACATGAACTATTCAGATACGGCTTGGACTTGCACAGGCTGTGCCATCACTGCAATCGGAGCCTATTTCCCGGAAAAAGCCGAATGGGCTGACGCGCTGGGATTTACGATTAATAATCCGCTTAAGTTTAGCGAACAGCATATTTTAGGTACTGCAGGAGCTGAAGCAAGAACGGTCAGATATACGCTTCAAGCAGACGCGAATGGCTATCAGAATGAGGGTGCTGCCTATTACGATAAGAGAGAATGGGGTTATTTATTCCGCAGTATCGGAATACATCAAGCTCAAACATCCCCACAGCAGGAAGTAGTGGAGACCCTCATGAAGTTCTTTACAGATAATCACGGACCGCTCTTCATTGCTGACCCAAACGCAGAGAAGCTGGACTAAGGGTGGGAATTTTTAGAGGAATGTATTTTCAACCTTGCTCTTGCTTTTAGAAAGACGTAGGTGTTATTTTTTGTTATAATCAATGCAATGCGTTGTTTATGAATTCAGACATATATAAAGGGGACGTAACCATGACTCAAATTATTAAAACTCTAACTATTGCAGGCAGCGACTCCAGTGGTGGCGCAGGCATCCAAGCGGATCTAAAAACATTTGAAGAGTATGGTACCTACGGCTTTAGTGCCTTGACCACTATCGTTACTATGGACCCGGACAACGGCTGGCACCATAATGTTTATCCAATTGATGCCTCCATTGTTGCTGAGCAGTTAAAAACTATTTTCGCTGGTGGCCCGGTTAATGCCATGAAGACAGGTATGCTTGGAAGTGTTGAAATTGTGCGCGTTGCTGAGCAAGCGATCAAAGAAAATCTTCAGACTAATGTAGTTATTGATCCAGTTATGGTGTGCAAGGGTGAAGATGAAGTCTTGAACCCTGACAGCGCTGAGGCTATTCGTGACTTATTGCTACCACTAGCAACTGTGGTCACCCCAAACTTGTTTGAAGCAGGTGTTCTTTCAGGTCTTGGCAAACTTACTACCCTTGAGGAAATGAAAGAAGCTGCACGTCTGATTCATAAGCTCGGTGCACGTAATGTCGTGGTTAAAGGCGGCAAAGCACTCGGCGGCGATCAAGCGATTGATATCTTCTACGACGGTTCTGAGTACACTGTATTCCAAACAGCCAAAATCGAACCCGCTCACAATCACGGGGCTGGATGTACTTTTGCCGCAGCAATTACAGGCGGTCTAGCTAATGGATTAACGGTTCATGAGGCTGTTGCAAAAGCTAAAGATTTTGTCTCCGCAGCCATTCGTAATGGATTTGCGTTTAATGAATATGTGGGTCCTGTATTTCACGGTGGTTACCGTTTAGAACGTTAGAACTCGCAATCCAATTACACAGAAAAATAAATGGCAGTCCAGACGCTGAACATCAGCTCTGGACTGCCATTTTTATTTACTATTATTGAAAATCCGTAAATTCAAAACTATGCTTACCGAACATAGATTTTTTATACGATTATTTTCATAAAAAAAGCACCCGAATCAAGATTCGAGTGCTTCTGAGCTACGTCCTCTAATTATTTTATCAAAATGGATAAAGCACTTTTTGACGCCAAACGGAAAGATAATTCATCCGCTCCCGGCAAGTTCAAAGCAACATTCTCAGCCTTTTCGCTATCGTTGAACAGAACAACTGCAATAGAGTTATCTGTATTCTTAAAAGCTACGGAACGAATCTCTTCTTGATTGGTGGAAGCGTCAATACGCACTGCCTTCGGACGAATAAATTTACTGAAATGGGCCAGCGCATAATAGTCGAGCGTATACGTAAGCTCCTTGGTCTCTTGGTTGACTGTCACAACACCACGACAAGTACTTTTGCCAAAACCCGGTACGGTTGGGCCGTTCTTTTCATCTAAGGCCATATTCCATAACACAAAGGATTTACTATGATTTCTAAGAATATCAATCCCTGTTCTCATTACATTGGAGAAGGCTTGTTCAAACGGAGGAATCCATTCTCCACCAGAACCTTCTGTAAAATGCACTTCTTTATCAGCAAAAGCTTTCAGAACCTCTGATTGCGCTGATGCATTGCCACCATACCAGTGCCAAGCTACACCATCTACTTCATCTTTTGCATAATCGAGCACGGTTAACGGATAATCTGGACGATCCCAGTTGTGGTCGTAGCAGAGAATTTTTGTAGCGATGTTGTGCTTAACAAAGCTAGGCTTCAGGTAGTTTTTAATGAAATCTTTTTGCGCCTCAGGCAACATTAACATACTAGGGTAGTGTTTTGGTTCAAATAAAGGCTCGTTCTGTGGTGTTACAGCATAAGTTGGCAATCCGTGCCCTTCAAAAGCTTGAATATATCGAACAAAATAATCGGCATAAGCCTGATAATATTCTTGTTTAAGTTCTCCAGCAATCATCGATCCGCTAGTCTTCATCCAACCTGGTGCACTCCATGGAGAAGCCATCAGTTTGATCTCAGGGTTAATTTCCAGAGCTTGTTGCAACAAAGGGATAATGTCTGCTTCATCATGTGCGATAGAGAAGTGGGTTAATTCCGTATCCGTTTCCTGTGCAGGTCTATCATCATAGCTATAAATATCTCTAGCATAATCCGATGCCCCCATTGGATTTCTTAATACGGACAAACCAATTCCATCTTGTGCGTCAAAAAGCTTGCTCATGACTTCCTTTTTCTGTTCGTTGTCCAGGACTTGATTAATCAAATAAGCGGATGAATCCGTAAAAGATGCTCCAAAGCCATCCATTTCCTGAAAGGTTTGATTCTCGTCAATAGTTACAGTAGTGGTCGCCTCTGCGTCAGCAATTGGAGTTAATTGTTGCAGACTTTGCTCTACAAACAATGTATTCTCCCCGGTGGATTGATAAATTTTAAGCTCTGGCATGTTGTTTCCCTCCATCTTTCTATGAAGAGGCCCCAGTGAAGGGGCCACATTCTATTTTCTAACTTATTTAAGGCCTAATTTTTCTTTGTTGTTTTTCATTTTTTCAGAACGAACTTCTACAATCTTATCCCAGTTGTTATCATTTAAAAATGTTTTGTAAGCAGCTAAGGTGCTGTCGAATGTAGCATCGTCTTTAGCGCGGATCATACTTACAAGCGTAGTGTTCCAAGTAGTGTCAATTGCAGTAAGACTGCGAGCTTCAGGCGTTCCTTGAGCCGGGTTAATGTTTTCAAGAATAAAGTGTGGTTTCAGCTTTCCTTTGCCCCACTCTTGCATTTGTTTAATGGAATCTGCGAATGCGTCGTTACTTAGCGCCTTATCACGGTCATGTCCAAAAAACATAAATTCACCCATCCGGTAATCCTTTTTGAATTTATCGGCATTATTTAATTGCAGGTCTTTGATTTCAGGCAAGAATTCAATTTTACCGCTGTCGTTAACTTTATAGGTTTCTCCTTCAATACCGTAGTTCATGAGCTTTTGTCCTTCGTCGCTGAGCAAATAAGTGTAAATTTGAATCGCTTTGGCAGGGTCCTTAGCCTTTTTAGTAACATAGCTAATCATCCAACCTGTAATTCCTGATTGATTCAACGTTGGTTCATGTCCAACAGTACTTTGTGGGCCATCAATAGCGATATATTCCTTGCCTGGATTTTCTGTCATGAAGATTTGCAGGTTACCACTTTGTTGCGGTGTTCCATCCAAAAGTATTGTTGCATATTTACCGGATTTCACTTTTTCTTCAAAGGCAGTACCGTCATCAGCAAAGCTGTCATCACTGATGTCACCATTTCTGTAGACTTCATTTAACGTTTTCAACCACGTCAAGTAATCCTCATCCAGGTTACGGTTGTAGAATTCGCCATTTTCAGTTTCCATCGGCACTCCGATGAAGTCCTCCAATACATCTCCCAAAGAACCAGTGCCTGAACCAATGGAGTTAAAACCAAAAGGAATCATGTCCGGGAATTGTTTTTTGATTTGTTGCATAACGCTCTTGAATTCTTCAGGAGTTCCAAAGCTTGGTTTTCCAATGGCCTCGTAAACATCCTTGCGGATGACAAAGGCTGTTTTAGCAGGGATGTTACCGCTATCATAATCGTTTTGCGTATTGGAATAGTTAGGGTATCCATAGGTCTTGCCATCAGCTAACTGGAACCAGTTCATCGTATCTTTTTCTGCAACTTTATTGAAATAAGGATCATATTTATCTGCCAGATCATTCAAAGGCAATGCCCATGTAGCAGCTTTTTGTACGACTGGAGAGTTGGAATCAAAAATAGTCAACAGGTCTGGCATTTCACCGCCGGCAAAAATCGTATTTAGCTTAGTGTCATCGCCTGTAATGAATTTAATGTTGATGTTTAAATCCTCTTTAATTTTCTTAGTGACAAGGTCTTTTCCAAAATCAGTATTCCACCAGTCTGCATTCACGTACCAAGTCAGATCTGTTGTCTCTTTTTTTGTATCCAGCTTCCATGCCGGTGTTTCCGGATCTATAGTATAACGGCCTTCAATGGAGCTTAACTCTTTACTGGAGCTGTCAGAATTACCTTTCGATCCGCAACCTGTAAATACTAATACAACAGCCATAAGTGCCGTACAAAGTTTGAGTCCTTTTTTCCCAAATGCTTTGTTCATCTTTTGATTCCCCCTAAAAAGTTTTGTAAGCATTCACTACTTGGAGATTTACTTACTATTCCTTCACCGCCCCCATCATCATGCCTGAGATAAAGTACCTCTGTAATATTGGATACATCACAACAATCGGCAAAGTTGTAATGACAATTGTTGCTAGTTGAACCCCTTTAGTCGTAGTTTCGATAATCGCAGATCCACCCACATTTTGCATGGATTGTGTTTGCGACTGAACAATGATTTCATAGAGCTTCATCTGCAGCGGGTAGAGCGATTGATCGGTAATATATAACTTGGTGGTCATAAAGTCGTTCCACTGCCCAACCCCGTTAAATAACGCAATGGTGGCCATAGCCGGCATGGAAAGAGGGATAAAGATTTTTAGGAAAATGCGCCAGTCACCTGCACCATCAATTTTGGCTGACTCTTCAAGTGAATCCGGTACATTTCTGAAGAAGTTCATTAGAATAACTACATCATAATAACTGAACAAGGCCGGGATAATATAAACCCAGAAGCTGTTTAAGAGGCCTAATGATTTAATCAATAAATACGTAGGGATCATTCCACCTGAGAAAAACATGGTGATTACACCCATGGCAACATACAACTTACGTCCACGTATGTATTTCTTACTCAAGCCATAACCGATCATGGCACAAAAGAATACGTGGGTAATGACACCAATAAATGTTTTGGCAAGCGATACTACGAACGCTAAACCAATGGTCTCATCTTGAAATACAGCACGATAATTTTCCAAGGAGAACTCTGGAGACCAAAATATGAATCCGCCTTCCGCAAGCGCCTTGCCCGAGCTTAAAGAGGATATGACTACATTCCATAAAGGAACGACAATAATGATTGTACAAATACAGAGCAGGATAATATTTAAGGTATTAAAGATTCGACTATCGAGATCTTCTTTAGCCACCGTACGATTCACAGAAATGCCTCCTTCTACAGAACTGATTGATTATCATTTAATTTACTGGATACTTTGTTAGCGCTAATCAGTAGGATGACTGAAACGATGGAGACACCTAAACCAACAGCAGTAGCATAAGAGAAGTCACCTTGCGTCATACCCATACGATACACATAAGAATTAATGACCTCCGCCTTAACGCGGTTCTGAGAATTCATCAATACCAGGGTTTGATCCAGATTTGATCCTAATAAACCGCTTACAGTGAGAATCAGATTTAAACTGATAATCGGCTTCATATTAGGAAGCGTAATATTCCAAATTTGTCTCATACGACTTGCGCCATCTATTTTGGCAGCCTCATAATAAGTAGGATCTATTTTCGACATAATGGCTAAGTAGAGAATCGTTCCCCAACCAGCCTCTTTCCAAATATCGGATAACGTTGCAATCCACCAGTATTTATTCGCATCAAGCAAAATATTTACCGGTTTCGAAATCAGTCCCAAACTGAGCATAATCTCATTAAACATACCCGATGAGGAAAACCAGGCAATCAGCATCCCGCCGAGAACGATCCAGGACAAAAAGTGTGGTAAATAAGAGATGGTTTGCACTATCTTTTTAAAGCGTCCGCCACTTAATTCGTAAATCATAACGGATAAAATAATAGGAATAACAAACCCTATGGCTAATTTCAGAAAGCTGATCCCTAATGTATTGACTACAGCGTCCCAAAAATATTTATCAGATAAAATAATTCTGAAATTATCGAGCCCTACCCAAGGTGCAGAATCGAGCGTATCAATTACGGTGTAGCTTTTAAAAGCAATCGTCAATCCGTAAATCGGAATAAAACAAAAGATAATCATAAAAATAATTCCCGGGATGACCATGGATTGAATTTCCCATTGTCTCTTGTAATCAATTACAAATTCTTTGACCCTCTGCCCCATAGGCTTTTTCCCGCTCATTGGATTCTTTCCGTTTGCTGGCACTACGGCTAATTTATCCACTTTTTCTTCTCCCCTCCAAATCATGATCCCCACACAATAAAAACGTTTTTATTTTTTTGAAAAAAAAACCCTCCCAAAACAACAAAATTATAAAAAATGATCGGGTAAAATCTTGAACCTATTACATATATGTGTTCTTACCGACCAATCTTTACTTGACTAGAACCTCTTACGACTAATTCACCCGCCAATTTCATCATCTCGCCCTGTTCCTTCTTCTGGATCATGCGAACTAGGTGATTAATAGCCAAAATACCTTGTCTAGCAATTTGATTTCTTACCGTAGTTAAAGGTGGTGAGAAATACTGCGCAATATCAATATCATCAAACCCCATAACGCTAACATCTAGCGGAACTTCGTATCCATGCGATTTCAAAGCTTGAATACATCCAATCGCACTCAAGTCGTTCCCTGCCAAGAAGGCATCAGGTATTTTATCAGGACTATAATGAAGAAAAGATTTTATAGCGTTGTAAGTGCTTTCTTCCTCAAAATACCCTTGTATAATATACTCTTCATGCGTGGGTAGCTGATACTGACGCAAAGCAGCTAAGTATCCTTCTCTCCGCTGAACACTGTCGTACATCTCATCCACACCAGATATGTAAGCAATCTTTTTATGCCCTAGACTGATTAAATATTTGGTCGCTTCAAACCCCGCTTCAAAGGAATCAAAAATCACGCTTCCCATCGTGTCGTTCTTAAGCGGTCGATCCAAAAATACAGCCTTGATCTTGTCTTTCACCATTGCAGCAATTTCTTCTTCGTCTATTCTCAGCTCCTCGTAGATAATGACACCATCCACTCGCCGGCCTAGAATATTGCTCATAATCACTTGTTTATCCTTGGTAACAAATACATTCAGCCCGTAACCTAGCCGATCACATTCACGCGACATGGACTCAACCAGCTTATAGAAGTATGGACCCGACACACTTGTTGTGAAAAAACCCAGCATTTTGGTTTTCCCGTTCCTAAGGAGCTTACCGTTCAGGTTAGGAACATAGTTTAATCGCTTCGCAACCTTAAGAACATGTGATTTCGTCTCCGGGTTCAATACATCTACGTCATTTAACGCGTTGGAAACCGTAGAAATGGAGACTCCAGCCTCTCTGGCAACATCTTTGATCGTTACCTTTTCCATAATGATTCAATCTTCCTTTACGAATAAAAACGTTTTTATAGATTTAAATTAACATAAAAACGTTTTCATTACAATATATTTTTTATTTTTATTTTATCAGAGGTAATAATTGGTACACAAGCTTAAATTTTCTACAGAATCTTATAAACACTTTACCTGTAAACTCGAAATCATTCGTAATACACTCTAAACATAATGTCTTGCTCGTAGTTCCCAAATCCACGGCCATATATGGTTAGTCCACCTCTTCTCCGTCCGCTATTCTCTGCCGTTAAACGAAAGGTCCACTGATCCTGCTCTACTCGTACATCCTCTAAGGTAATATCTGAGATTTGCTGCCCATCCACAAAGGTTCCACCTGCATTAATCCGCAGAACCTTCAGCAAACCATATTGGTTAACATCCGAACGCCACCAAATGGGATTTAATCGTCCTCTAGTGAGGCCAAAGTCGCCCGGACTGGTCCATTTTCCTAAATCCTGTCCATTCATCATAAAGCCGATATCCGACGGCCACTTCTCATTTACATGTGGAGCTTCGGAACCTATTTCCAGTGAAATCTCAATCTCTTGCACCACTTGATCTTGAAATAGATAATTTGGAATCTTGTACTCGATAGAACCTTTCGCAAACCATACAATGCCGGCATTCACCCGTTCCGGGTCCAGAAAATAACGTGGATCATCATAATAGCCGATCAGTTTCTCAGTAGTAGCAATCCCGCAGGTAGGTAAAGCCTGAATATCGGTATATTGCCCTACAGGGATAGACACCTCAACCACCTTTCTGGCAACTCCACGGGAGCCCGATAATTTAATCTGCAGGTAATTCGCAGACAAAGAACAATATTTATAGGTCCCTCCATTTACTCGTCTCATTTTAGAACTGATCAGGCCTGCTTTTTGCAGCTTTGCTACATGAGTACTAACAATTGCACTACTAAGATAGAGCTCCGCTGCCAGCTCTTTGATGTGCATCTCTCTGCGGTCCAGAAGTTCAATAATTCGCAGCCTAACTTCACTTGCCAGTGCTTCATACACCTGCAAGGATTCAGAATCTGTGGTTAAGTACATTTCAACGTCTCCTATGCTTATTGAATTAGTATTTTAACGAATCCTAAATTAATTCATTGCTTATTATAAGCTAAAATCAGTATCATGTAATCATAAAACAATTACTTAATTAGTGAAATCATTAATTCAACTAGAGGGAGCTGTACACTCATGCCGATTAAATCGACAATGATTATTGACAAAGATTTCAGACTAGCTGAAGTAGACCCGCGGATCTACGGCTCATTTATCGAACATTTAGGAAGAGCAGTTTACGGTGGGATTTATGACCCGGGTCACCCTACTGCGGATCAGAATGGTTTTCGGAACGATGCCATCGAAGCTATTCGTGCCCTAAACGTTCCTATCATCCGTTATCCTGGAGGAAACTTTGTATCCGGTTACAATTGGGAAGATGGGGTTGGACCCAAGCATGAACGCAAGCAATCTCTTGAATTAGCTTGGTGGACCACAGAAACCAATCAAGTGGGTACCAACGAATTTGCAGATTGGGCTAAGCTCGTAGGCAGCGAAGTCATGATGGCAGTTAACCTTGGAACACGCGGTATCGATGCAGCTAGAAATCTAGTAGAGTACTGCAATCATCCTTCCGGCTCCTACTACAGTGACCTGCGGATCTCTCATGGGTATAAAGAGCCTCACGCTTTTAAGACCTGGTGTCTCGGAAATGAAATGGATGGTCCGTGGCAGATTGGAGCTAAAACCGCGGTCGAATATGGCCGGTTAGCGAACGAAACTGCAAAAGCTATGCGCTGGGTCGATCCAACGCTTGAGCTTGTGGCTTGTGGCAGCTCCGGCAGCGGTATGGACACTTTTGCCGAGTGGGAAGCTACCGTGCTTGATCTTTCTTATGATAATGTGGATTATTTATCACTGCATACGTACTACAATAACAACAATGACGACACGCCTAACTTCCTAGCCCGCTCCATGGATTTGGATCATTTCATCAGCAGTGTGGCTGCCACCTGTGATTATGTTCAAGCGAAGAAAAAGAGCAAAAAGAAAATAAATCTGTCGCTCGATGAATGGAATGTATGGAAATCACAAGGCAGCAGCCGTGCCGAACAACATTGGCAGATCGCACCGCCAGAATTCGAAGATGTGTACACACTTGAAGATGCACTTGTTGTGGGCTGCTGTCTTATTTCATTATTGAAGCATGCTGATCGTGTGAAAATGGCCTGCTTAGCGCAGCTGATCAATGTAATCGCCCCAATTATGACTGAAAATGGCGGACCGCTTTGGCTGCAGACTACTTATTATCCGTACCTGCATGCTTCCCTTTATGGTCGTGGAACCGTACTTCACCCGCTGATTTCCAGCCCTAAATACGATTCCAAAGATTTCACTGATGTGCCTTACTTGGAAGCCATTAGTGTATACAACGAAGAGCTGAATGAAGTAACCGTCTTCGCTGTAAACCGCCATTTATCCGAAGGACTAGAGCTCGACGTGGATCTGCGCAGCTTCAGTTCCGTAAACATTATTGAACATATTGTACTGGAACATGAAGATATAAAAGCTGTAAATACCAAATCCAATCCTCATAACGTGATGCCTAGCCAAGGCAAAGCCGTTGTTGAGAGTGGACATGTAAAAGCCCTACTCGCAAAAGCTTCCTGGAATGTGATTCGTCTGCGGGTGAACGGCTAAGTTAACTTGTAATAGTCATAGAAATGCCCCCATGAATCTTTAATAAGCCATCGATTCATGGGGGCGTCTTCGTTATTTTATTCTGAAAATTGTCACGGATTGCTTCGGAAACTCATAACTAAAGCTGCTTCCATCTGTCTTAAAGCTGGTTTGTTTGGGAGAGACCTGCTGCTTATTCTCGAAGTTATTTTCGTCCTCAAGCTGATATCCCGACATTTCATAGACTTCGATGGTCAGTGCTTCTTTTGCCAAAGATTCCAGTGCAACCTCAGCAGAAACACTATTCTCTTGTACGTTTACTGTCTTGAGGATAATATCCCCCGTTAAATCTTCCACACTTGCCGTGTAATACAGCGGTTCGATGACCGGAAGTTTATCTTCTGTCTCATTCACCAGTTCTCCGTTAATAAAAGTACGGATCTGTCTGCCCACTACTTCTAACTTAAGATCGTATTCTACATCTGTTTCAACCGTAAACATAGCATGCGTCAGAACAGAATTTCTTCCGTTGATAATTGAGGCCACAATCGAATCCTGATTCTGCCAGCCACCCAGCTCCCAGTACAAATGATTCTGATCATCCGCTTTACCAAAATAGAAGATAAACCCTTTATTTCCTGCGGTTCGTCTAGCCTTAAAACGCAAAGTATAGTTTTCCCACTCTGTCTCACCAAGCTCTAGTGTCCGTTTAGCCGTTCTGTTCTGAGCAGGGTCAGGCAGATTTGAAACCTCCTCTGATAAGTCAGAATACGTCTTCACTTCTCCCGTAAGATTGTTGACTAATGTGATCTCGGAGAAACGAGCAGCAGAGGCATCCACACCGAAACTGACGGCTCCAGTGATCGCTTCCTTTCTGCTTTCCTTCGGTGCCGTGAAGCCATCTGCTTCCATCTTCAGCAAATGATCTCCCTGATGGTTCATGAATAGCTTTTGCACATAATAGTTTGCCGTTCCGTACACTTCATGATTATTGAACCAGATCAGGTCCGGCTTCCAGTTGATATAATCCACATTGCAGAGCATTGGAGCATAACAAGCTAAGCCAACGGCATGGGCATTATTTTGCAGACCTGTCATAAATGCTGCTTCCACCACTGCGTTGTAATAGGTATTGCCCCATGAAGCATATTCACCGAGGAATACCTTTGGCTCATCCGCTTTGAAGTCATCATAACGATGATGATTAGCCAGGAACCATTCAGGTGTACAGTAATAATGCTCGTCTACGAGGTCAGACTTATTCTCTTTTGCCGACGTCCAGCCCCGTTCATATTCCTGACCGGCAGAGAACGGGCCGCTAGAATTAATGACCTTGATTTCCGGATATTTTGCTTTGATGGCTTGATGAAAGTAAGGATATCTCTCGAAAAAGGGTGCGCCTACCTCTTCATTCCCAATGCCGACATACTCCAGCCCAAAAGGCTCGGGGTGACCCAGTTCTGCACGAATGCCTCCCCACTTCGTGGAAGAATCCCCCTTGGCGAATTCAATTAAATCCAAAGCATCCTCAATCCAAGGCGTTAATTCATCCAGCGGGACCATCCGTTTATGATGCGGGTCATAGCCGCCCGGAAGAACGGGGATCGGCTTAGCTCCAATATCCTCACAGAACTGAAAATATTCATAATAACCTAACCCAAGCGTCTGATTATATGACCA
The DNA here is from genome assembly GCF_038593125.1 of Paenibacillus sp. FSL F4-0097. Classification (NCBI taxonomy): domain Bacteria; kingdom Bacillati; phylum Bacillota; class Bacilli; order Caryophanales; family Paenibacillaceae; genus Paenibacillus; species Paenibacillus sp. FSL F4-0097. Next base: position 2,576,507 of record NZ_CP151965.1, on the reverse strand, counting down.
GTTATTGCGTCTTGCAGGTCTTTGTGCAACATCCCCAATCGTATTCTTCCATCTGTACATGGAGTCTCTGTCATCTGGATCCAAGGAACCGTCATGCACCAGACATCCTCCTGGGAACCGCATAAATTTAGGTTTTAAATCAGCGAGCAGCAGCGAAATATCTTCACGCATGCCTCCGGGTCTATTCTTAAAGGTCTTCTCAGGAAACAGGGAAACCATATCCAGATATACCTTCCCGCTACCTTTGGTAACGATTACAAGACGACTGCTTGTGTCAGTGCTATTAGCTGTGATAACGGCTTCATATCGGTTCCATTCCGAGCTGCTAACGGCTATTTCCACTTCACCAAGAATGGTGCCGTCTGTGCTTTCGATGTTTACGGTAAGCGGCACATCAAAGCTTGTCTCCCGGCGGGCATACACCGAGAAGTTATAATTCTCGCCTTCTTTTACCGGAATACCACTGTTAAAGCCTAGATTCATCAGGCCAACGCCGTCACCTTCAGCCACAATATCGATGGCAACATAATGTTGGTTACGATCATTTAAGGGCTTGCTGTCTTCTACAGAGATATTTACCTTTCCATCTCCACGTTCTACAGGCTCCCAAGCCATCAGCGCATGATAATCTGCCCGGTCAATCGGGTCGAATTCAAAAGATCGGTTCTGAACTAGCTCAGCGTAAAGCCCACCATCGGCCGCATGATTCAAATCCTCGAAGAAAATACCGAATAGATCGCCTAACTCCGCCCCCCGCTGCTGCGTATGTATCGTCAATTTTCCTTCTGTCTTCATTCTTTTGTCTTCCTCCTTGTGAATTCCAATTTGATTTATATTTATATTACTTAGTTCATATCAATATAAATCATTATAATAACTCCTCTCTACATTCGTCAATTCGAAAACGAAAAACTGACACCGAATACCCCTCGATGTCAGTTCACACTAGGAAGCCCCCTAGTATAGGTTATAAAGAATACGTAAATTGATAGCTGCCCGAACCTATTTCGAGTCTCACTCCGTTATCGACCAAGCTGATGCTGTGCACGCCTCTGGACTGCTTCACAGGGACTCCATTTTCTAATAACCCTAGTTGATTGGCTCTAGGCAGAACGACAATACCGTTGGTATTGGCAGGAATCGTAACGTGGATCACCATTCCATTATCCTCTGATCGCCGCCACGCTGACTCCACTTTTCCGTACATGGTTTCAAGACTAGCTTCTGCATAATCCAGACCGGGGCCTGGCTGTGGCTTGATATGAACGATTTTGAAGCCAGGCTCCAACTCATCTGTTCCAATTCCTGAAACGTAACGATACAACCATTCACCTATTGCGCCATAGGCGTAATGATTGAAAGAATTCATATCTGCACTCCAGAAGCTGCCGTCCTCCTTGATCCCATCCCAATGCTCCCAAATCGTCGTCGCACCTTTCGTCACCTGATACAGCCAGGATGGATAATCCTTTTGAAAAAGAAGCTTATACGCGAGTTCGTTATTTCCAATCTCGCTGAGCACAGGATTCAGATAAGGTGTGCCCACGAATCCAGTAGTCAGATGATCCTTAGCTTCAGCAAGCAGCTCAGTGAGCTTCTGAATTGCACGTTCTTTGGCGACCCCTTCTACAAGATCGAAACGTAAGGCTAATATCTGTGCAGTCTGTGTAGAGACGGATAACCTTCCCGCAGGTGTTATGAACTCATCACTGAATGCTTTTATAATTTTGGCGTGCAGCTCACTATAATAGTCCACGTCCTCCGATTTTTCTAAGGCTATTGCCGCTTTCAAAGTTAGAGAAACAGAATAGGCATAAAAAGCGGTGGCGACATAATCCCGATCTGTAGCCCCTACATAGCTGTCTGGCTTGGAATCAAGCGCCAACCAATCGCCGAAATGAAACCCAGTATTCCATAGATAGGGATTGCTTCCCTGTGCATAAATATAAGAAATCCATTGCTTCATGCTCTCGTATTGCTCTGCAAGCAGCCTTTTGTCGCCATACATTTCATAGATTGTCCATGGACAGATCGTAGCTGCATCTCCCCAGGCCGCAGAAGAATGGTTAGTATCTCCACCGCCAGGAGGAGCTGCTCTCAGCTCTGGAATAAAAAACGGAATGCCGCCCTCAGGGGTTTGGTCTGCCTTCAAATCCCGCAGCCATTTCGTAAAGAATGGTGCCGTATTCATCAAATAAGAGGCTGTGCGGACAAACATCTGAGCATCCCCCGTCCAGCCGAGCCGCTCATCACGCTGTGGACAATCAGTGGGCACATCGAGGAAATTCCCTTTTTGCCCCCACAGGATATTGTGATGCAGTTGATTCACAAGTGGATCTGAGCACTGAAAATCACCCGTACGTTCCATATTGGAGTGCATCACAATTCCTGTGAAATCCTCTAGTTGAAGATCTGCTGAGAACCCACTAAGCTTCACATACCGAAAACCTTGGAAAGTGAAGTGTGGTTCATACGTCTCTTGCTCTCCACCTTTCAGAGTATAGCGGATGCACTGTTTCGCTTTACGCATATTCTCCGTGTAGAAATTTCCGTCCCGGTCTAATATTTCAGCATGCTGAAGTTCTACCGCCTGACCAGATTGACCTTTCACATTAAATTTTAACCACCCTACCATGTTCTGGCCCATGTCCAGCACTCTATCTCCCTGCGGGGTAGTCAGCAGTGCAATCGGCTTCAAGGTTTCAACTTGTGTCACTGGCACATTTTCCTGGGCAACGATAATCGCTTTGGAATAGTTAATAATCTCCACTGGATGCCAACCTTCTGATGAAGGATCGGTGATATCCAGCTCCAGCCGAGCATCATAGGTTTCACCATTATAAATTTCAGACATCATAATTGCGCTTTTTGCAGCCTGCCAATTCTGATCTGAGCTAATAAGCTCATTTGAACCGTCTGCGTACCGGATATGAAGCTCCAGCAGAAGTGAAGTCTTTGATCCATAAATCTCCTTTTGATTATCCCAGCCCAAATACCCTCTGTACCAGCCATTGCCTAACAGTGCGCCTAACGCATTCGCACCTTCATGCAGAAGCTTTGTGACATCATAAGTTTGATATTGCAGCCGTTTACTGTAACTGGTCCAGCCTGGAGTAAAATAATGATCTCCCACCCGACTTCCGTTCAGCTGCAGTTCATACAAGCCCAAAGCAGTAACATAAATCCTTGCACTTTCCACTGGACCTTTTACATCCACGAATGTACGAAGCTGTGGGCAAATCTCAGAATCTTGTGAAAAAGAGGCTGTAGGAGCGCTGATCCACTCCGCCTGCCAATTCCCTGCATCTAATATTCCGGTTTCAAAAAATGCAACCTCAGACCAACCCGAGTCTGTTGCATTCTGATTCCATGCCCGAACCCGATAATAATAACGCGTGCGAGCTTCCAGCAGCAGACCTTCAAGCTCAACATGGATCGATTGAGAAGACTTTACTTCCTCTGTATCCCATAGCTTGCCTTGAAAAAGCATATTCTCAGCCACTTGAATTTGATAAGCAGACTGCATGCAGTCCCTGTCATCTGAAACTAACTGCCAACTGATTCTAGGTCTGATCACATCAATTCCTAGCGGATTTTCTTTGTACTCACAACGAAGCTTAGTAATGCCGAACATATAGATAAAAACCTCCTTCTATAGCGACAAATTAGTCTTTGCCCTATAATTATAGCTGCGTTACCGCTTTCATCACCCGGTAAAAAGGACATCATACCCCTGCAATCATGCCATAAATTTGGAAGGGAAATTATACATGCAACGAACCACCGAGTTGTTCAAAAGTGAAGTCTTTTTTCAAAACGATCTGCATCTGCTGGTTAACCGCTATTCAGAGAACTTCCATGCCCCTTTTCATGCACATGAATTTATTGAGTATTGCTATGTAGCTGAAGGAAGAGGTTTTCATCACCTTGAAAATGAGATCTTTCCCGTTAGAAAAGGAATGCTGTTCGTGATTCCTGTAGGTGCTCCCCATGTGTTCCGTCCAGCAACTTCTGATACTTTAGGGAATCGCCTGATCGTCTATAATTGCCTTTTTGATATGCAAATGGTGGAGCAATTAAATATCGTCCTTCAAGAGCCATCTATCCGGGAGCACCTAGCCACTCTTGGGAGTAGCAGCTCATCTTACTTTTCCGTCTCAGATCGTGATGGCTCTATTGAGCGCTTAATGCTGAATTTATATCATGAAATGTCGGTATCCGGTATGGGCTCCAAAACAATGCTTTACACCCTGCTGAGTCAATTAATCATAGCAGTGTACAGGCAAAAATACGGAGAAGATGACAAATCTACGATGGATATGGCTGACTTCACGCAAGTCATTCAATACCTAGAGCATAATCTGTCGGAGAAGATTACACTTGCCGAATTAGCCCGTATTACACAGTGGAGCAGCAGGCATCTTCAGCGTATGTTCCACAAGCATACTGGCCAGTCCTTTGGGACCTACTTGAAGAATCTGCGAATGCATAAAAGCTGTGAATTGCTGCGTACTTCTGGACATAAAATTAATACGATTGCCGAGCTAGTTGGTTACCGTGACATCGACTCCTTTAACGCTGTATTCAAAAAAATAGTCGGCCAGACACCCATCGCGTACCGCAAGCTCTACAGATCATAAAAAAGCCGATGTCGTATGAACATCCATACAACATCGGCCCTATTAATTTATTGATTAGTGATCTGTTTAAGTAAAAACTCAACAAAATCAGTTGATTTAGTCTTACTGTCATCTTGCCCTAACGTTCCGATGATCATCTGGTTAGAATGGATAGGGAGTTCTGTAGCAAAATCCGTATCTGTGATATCTATGCCAGTAATCAGCTCTTGACCACTCTCCGGGTTAGTCATACGTTTCAAACGGTTATCGTCCAGAGGAAGTCCTGCGGATTTAATAAACGACTCCAGATTTTGCAGTCCCGACTGCTGGCCAATCCATTCAAAAGTAGCATCATCCATAATCAGGATATCCGGATGGTCGGCTGCCAGCATCGCCATAGCCCGCTGCATATAGCTCATATCCAAGACTCCACCGTCCGTCCCACCTGTTGAGGGTAGATAAACGATTTCTGCCTCCACTCTCTTCCAGGTCGGGTAACGTTTGATAATCTCTTGTTTTAGCTCTTCATTCTTACCTGACGAGTCCTGAGATTCATAGTTGCCTAGGAACATGATTCGAACATCTACCGGTGGGAGCGTAGCTTCATATTTTCTTTCCTGCCACTGATCATAGAGCGCTTTCCCCCCAAAGATAACTACCAGCAGCACGATAATAGAAATAATAGTGTGCGTTTTGTAGAGCCGAAAGAAATTCTCCGATTTACGTGCTACGCCGGACATGGCTCCCCACTTCTCCAGGCGCTTGTCCTCCGCTTCCTGAATCTCCTTCTGATCCAAGCCATCTAGGATGGTTTTGTAAGCGCGGAATTCCTCTTCATAAGCTGCGACCTCATCTTCAGTCGAATTCGATCGACGGCGTTTCAAATGAATATCTAACCTTTTGTTCAATTCCTCCCGGGTAACGTCTTCAGGCAAGTTCAAACGCTCATAGGCTTGCTTTAGCTTCTCATTCAAAATGATGTCTCCTTCCTGATGCTTTTCGTCATTTCAGATCGTTAATTTGGTTCTATGTATTGAATTCTTGTGGCAGTAAAAGTATGGGCTAAGCAGTAAAAAAAACATCGCAGGAACTCAAGTAAACTATATCATGTTGTGCTAGACGGTAACAAGTAAGCGTTTATCTAATCCAAACCATGCAGCTGCTTAAATTGCTCAGGACTCATCCCTGTCAATCTTTTAAACACCAAACAAAAGTAACTAGCATTATCAAAGCCCACTAGCTGGGCAATTTCATACATTTTTTTATCGCGTCCATTAAACATAAGCTGTTTACTCAAATTGATACGTTGCTTATTGATATAGGTTACAGGTCGATCATGAATTGTTTTTTGAAAAAGCCTGCATAAATACTGTGGCGATACAGAAATAATCTCCGCCAGCTCCTTTAAAGGAAGCGTCCTATGCAGATTGCTCTCTATATAACGCAGCACCGGTTTGATTCGCTCCAATTCATGTGCCTCATTTAGAGGCGATACTAGCTTTCTTTTTAAATCCAGAAGCAATGCGTAAAGATGTTTTGATCGTGCTAAATTGGTTTCCAGCTCATTGCTATCTGGCAGCATAAGGATTTGCTTTAGAGGATTGAGCCATTGATCTTCTTTTAATCTAGCAGGACCAGACTCGCGGATGCCCGCATAGAGCAGCATTTGACCAACCTCTCTGCCATTGAACGAGACCCATGATACCTTCCACTCCTTCCCACTGATAGGGGCATACGAATGAGGAATATCCGGGAACAAAAAGAACACATCACCTGGACCCACGAGATATCGGCTCTCATGAATGATAAGCTCACCCTTACCTTCGTGAATCTGATGTATTTGATAGTCTGGAAAGCCTGCAGGACGTATAGTTTCTGGCTGGTGCTCCCAAAATCCAAGGGTTGTAGCATAAAGCGGCAGCATGCTTACATCTTCTGTTTGGCAAAAAATAATTTTGCTCTCCATAAAAAAGTCCTCGTTTCATATTTTGTTATCCGGGACTAAAATTCTTTTATTTATCCTAACATTACTTCAACTTATAATATGAATATAATAACATTACAATGATTATAAAGGAGATCAACTCATGCGAGCAAAGTTTGTCTACCAGCCACCTGCTAACGGTTATCCGGAATGGAATAACAACCCAGAGACTTTTGAATTGAATCGATTGGATGCACATGCCTCCATGATCCCTTACCGTAGTTTATCCCAAGCGCTAACTAACGATAAAGAAACCTCACCTTTCTACCAAACCCTCAATGGGCTTTGGAAATTCGCTTTTTCCGAAACACCGGATCAACGAATTGTGGATTTCTATAAAGCCGATTTCGATTGCAGTACTTGGGATACAATTCCTGTACCGTCCCACTGGCAGTTCCAAGGTTACGACTATCCACAATATACAAATCTCCGGTATCCTTGGGCGGAATCCGAGCCAGAGCTTAAAGCCCCCTTTGCCCCAACAAAATATAATCCAGTAGGCTCTTATCTACGAACCTTTACTGTACCTGAGTCTTGGAATGGTCAACCGGTGTACCTAAGCTTTCAGGGTGTTGAATCCGCTTTCTACGTCTGGGTAAACGGTGAACTTGTCGGGTACTGTGAAGATACATTTACTCCATCAGAGTTCGATATCACCCCATATTTAGTTGCAGGGGACAACAAACTAGCTGTCGAGGTTTATCGTTGGTGTGATGCCAGCTGGCTAGAGGATCAGGATTTCTGGCGCCTTAGCGGTATTTTTCGGGAAGTCTATCTTTATTCGGCGCCTTCCGTTCATATTGCTGATTACTTCGTCCACACCGACCTGGATGAAAACTTCGTACATGCGGATTTAAATGTAGATATCAAGGTGGAAAATTACTTTAACGAGCAAAGCCCATATACACTGCAAATGCAGCTTTACAATAAAGATGGCCAGCCTGTTTGGGAGACTCCTATCTCCACTACTGGTTCCTTTGAGCAAGAAGGCGTCCAGCAACTCAAGCTTTCTGCCCCGGTTGAGCAGCCATTTAAATGGAGTGCTGAAACCCCTTATCTTTATACCTTAGTCCTGTCTATAAATGACGACAACGGGCATACACAAGAAACGGTCAGCTGTAAGGTTGGATTCCGCAAGTTTGAGATTAGAGACGGACTTATGAAGATCAACGGCAAAAGAATCGTGCTTAAGGGCGTCAATCGCCACGAGTTCTCTTGTGACACAGGTCGTGCTTTAGCCAAAGAAGATATGCTGCGCGACATCCAATTAATGAAAACACATAATATTAATGCCGTTCGAACCTCCCATTACCCGAATCAGTCTGTCTGGTACGAGTTATGTGATGAATACGGATTATATGTAATTGACGAAACCAATCTGGAAACGCACGGCACTTGGGCATACAGCCAAGAAGGATTGAATGACGGGAATGTTCCTGGAAGCAAACCGGAATGGCGGACCAATGTCATTGACCGCTGCAACTCCATGATGCAAAGGGACAAAAACCACCCTTCTGTCATCATTTGGTCTCTCGGCAATGAATCTTTCGGAGGCGACAATTTTATCGCTATGCACGACTACCTGAGAGAAACCGATCCTTCGCGGCCAGTTCATTATGAGGGGATCTTTCACTGTAGAGAATCGGAAGCAGCAAGTGACATAGAATCTACTATGTACATTAAACCGCAGGATGTTGAAAAATATGCGCTTAATAATCCGAAGAAGCCTTATATCCTCTGCGAATACAGTCATGCCATGGGCAATTCATGCGGTGGGCTGCACTTATACTGTGACTTGTTCGACAAATATGACATTGTTCAAGGTGCATTCATTTGGGATTGGGTAGATCAAGCCATTCGGACCCACACCTCCGAAGGAATTGAATATCTCGCTTATGGCGGAGACTTTGGTGAATCGCCTCATGACGGCAACTTTAGTGGCAACGGATTGCTTTTTGCTGATCGTACGGTTACTCCTAAGCTCTTTGAGGTCAAAAAATGTTATCAGAATATTAAAGTAACGACTGAAAATATCCTAGAAGGACTCTTCCAGATTCGCAATTCCTTCTTATTTACCAACTTAAAGGAATACGATCTCAAATGGGAAGTTCGTTTAGACGGAGTAACTGCGCAAGAAGGCTTACTGAAGATCTCATGTGCACCAGGTGAGAGCACTTCATGCAGAGTTCCTTACGAGCTGGATTCACTGCGTGGCAATCATGAGGCAGTTCTGAATCTTTCCTTTATTCAGCCTTCAGCAACTATATGGGCAGAAGCCAATCACGAAATCGCTTGGGAACAGTTCATTCTGTCACCTCGTTTCGTAACCAATACCTCAAAGAGAACCACAGAAACACTGCGTGTCAGCGAGCTTGAGAATGTTTTGAACGTGCAAGGTGATAATTTCGAACTGAGCTTTAGTACCACTACGGGTGCTCTGAACTCTTATCGTTTCTCAGGCAAAGAACGTCTGCTTGAGCCTGTAAGACCTAACTTCTGGAGAGCAGTCACAGATAATGATTGCGGTAATAAATTGCCACAGCGGTGTGCAGTATGGAAGCAGGCATCGCATAAACAACACTTAATCAGCTTTACATTTAGAACCGAAGGCTCTCTCTGTTTCGTCTCTGCCAGCTACCTTCTGGCTACAAGTCCGGACTCCACGCTTCGGGTTCAGTATGTGATTCGCGCTGACGGGACTTTAGAGATCACGCAAGAACTGAGTCCGGGCAGCAGCGTTCTGCCAGAAATTCCTGAGTTCGGAATGATGTTCGTTCTAGATGGAAGTCTTGATACCCTATCATGGTACGGCCGCGGGCCTCATGAGAATTATTGGGATAGACAAACAGGGGCACCACTCGGACGTTATACAGGCAAGGTCAGTGAACAATTCACGCCTTATCTCAAACCTCAGGAGTGCGGCAACAAGACAGATGTCAGATTTGCTTCAATTACAGAGAGCAAGGATGGATCAGGGCTCTATTTTGAAAGTGCAACGCCTATAGAGATTAATGCCCTGCCTTGGAAACCTGAGGAATTGGAAGCCCATGATCACGTCTATAAATTACCAGTCTCGAACAAAAGCGTACTAAGAGTTAACTACAAGCAAATGGGTGTTGGCGGGGACGACAGCTGGGGCGCACCAACCCACGAAGAGTTCACTCTGCCGGCTAATCGCCCGTACATCTTCCGTTTCACTGTCTCACTGCTCTAATCTCTTCCACTTATAAAAAAGGCCGTCTCTGGTTGGTTTCTACCACACAGGACGGTCTTCTTTTATTTATTTCACTGCTACTGTTCCTTGTCTGAATTCCGAAGGGCTTAAACCCACATTTTTTTTGAACTGTTTGGAGAAATAATAGAGATCGCTAAAACCAAGATCATGGGCAATCTCACCGACAGAACTTTGCGTCACCCTCAATAGCTCCTTGGCCTTAGTTATCTTTTTTCTGGTGATATACTGAATGGGTGGAACTCCGATTTGCTGTTTAAATAGCCTGATAAAATAGTTGGGATGCATATACGCAATCTCGGCAAGCTCGTGTATGGTGATATTACGCTCGATATGGGCGTCTATGTACGTTAATATTTTCGTTAATTTTTCGATCGAGCTTAGATTCTTAAAAGTGATTTCGTCTACATCTATGTTCATAATAAAATAAGAAAATAACTCCATTAACTTACTTTTGGCTAATAAATGAGCATACACCGCATCAGATTTCATATGACTCGTTAGGCTGCTGAAAATCTCTTGGATTACATGAGGATCTACTTCTCTGCACACATGACTTAACTCTAACATTTTGAATAGATTAATGTCTCCGACTTTTGCGCTGAAATGGCACCAATACTTCTCAAAGGGTTGATCACTTATGCAAGAATAAGATTGCTTAACTCCCTCAGGCATCAAAAAAAGCTGACCAGGCTTCGGATAATATTCTCGATCCCCGATCTTTAACCAACCCTCCCCATCGCAAATAAAATAAAACTTGCTATAGTCAGGTGTATAGTCGAGATCTCTCCAGTCACGGCCACAAAGATTGTAATCAGCCATAAATAAATCAACCTTTAAATTGGATAAATAATTAGTAAGCAAAACATGGTTATCCATCCCTTACTCCGCCTTATCAGGTTAGTTTTGTACATCTAAAAGTTAATGTCCTACATTTTGATTCCCACATCCATTCACTACAATGAAGAAGAAATAAACGTTTGAAAGGATGATTGCAAAATGGTGGATAAAAGCGAATATTTAAAAGTAATCGAAGATACGATTGCAACTGGAAGATTCAAAGCCGATTGGGATTCACTAAGTCAATTTCAAGTGCCCACGTGGTATGAGAACGCTAAGTTTGGTATTTTCATTCATTGGGGTCTTTATTCTATTCCGGCTTTCGCCAATGAGTGGTATCCCCGAAATATGTATATCCAGGGTTCACGGGAATATGAACATCATCTTGCTACTTATGGCGAGCATAAAACCTTTGGCTATAAGGATTTCATCCCCTTGTTCAAGACTGAGCATTTCAATGCTGAGGAATGGGCCAATCTCTTTAAATTATCTGGAGCCAAATACGTGATGCCTGTTGCAGAGCACCATGACGGCTTTCAAATATATAAGAGCGCTTACTCCCACTATAACACATATGAGATGGGTCCCAAGCGGGATTTAGTCGGGGAAATGAAAGACGCTTTTGAGCAGCAGGGATTAGAGTTTTGTGTATCTTCCCATAGAGCTGAGCACTGGTTCTTCCTGTCTCATGGCAAGGAATTTGATTCCGATATCCATGAACCGCTTGTATGTGGAGATCTCTATTGGCCATCTATGCCCGAACCCGATCATCAGGATTTATTCGGCTCCCCACCCAATCAAGAATTTCTGGAGGATTGGTTGATTCGCTGCTGCGAGCTGGTAGACAATTATCAGCCGAAAATCTTTTACTTTGACTGGTGGATTCACACAGCCGCCTTCAAACCCTATCTCAAAAAGTTCGCTGCTTACTATTACAACAAGGGAGAGGAATGGGGAACTCCGGTTGCAATCAATTATAAGCATGATGCCTTCATGTTTGGCTCAGCGATCCCAGATATTGAGAGAGGTCATTTCTCCGGGCTTAAACCTTATTTCTGGCAAACGGATACAGCAGTAGCTAAAAATTCATGGTGTTTTACACCGGAAAATGATTATAAATCTGCCGTAGAAATTATCAGAGATTTAGTAGATATCGTAAGCAAAAACGGCAACTTGCTGCTGAATATAGGCCCTAAAGCGGACGGCAGCATTCCAGCTCAGGATCAGGAGATTCTGCTTGGTATCGGAGAATGGCTAAAGGTGAATGGTGAAGCAATCTATGATACGACCTACTGGCGCACCTTCGGGGAAGGCCCTACAGAGATCGTTGAAGGTCAGTTTACAGATGGGATCACGAAGATTTTCACCAATGAAGATATCCGCTTTACGGTAAAAGGCAGTTATCTTTATGCTACTGTTCTTGTCTATCCAAACAACGGTATAGTGCAAATCAAATCCCTTAAAGAAAACTCTGCTCACTTCCATGGGATGATTAAACAGATCAAAATCTTAGGTTTTGAGGAACAACCTGCATGGGAAAGAACCGATGAAGCCCTGATTATAAAAACAACCTCGGTTCGCAGTGAGACTCCGGTTGTTCTGCGGATTGAATTGGATTAGGGACACTTACAGAACTTCAAAACCTATAAAAAGAGTGTTCTTGCCCATCCAGCAGAGAACACTCTTTTATAGTTTTATAACCATCAATTTATATTAAAAGTAGGGTACCCTGACGTTTACTGTCTTCATTCTAGTCCTATGAGGATATCTCGCGCGTAATTTGTTGGACTCCAAAATAATGCGACCATGAAGCGGATGCACCGTAGGGATTTTTAGTTGTGTAGCAATGACTTCACTTAGCCCGTGGTTTCGGATGTCCGCTTGAAGCTGTAAGGCTTCTGGATCTTTTTCATAATCAAAATAAAGTGCAGAAACAATAGCTGAGACTAAATGTGAGGTCTCAAAACCAAGTTCATGAGCAAGCATTGCCGGTTTTACGAGTCGATCATTAGGTGAAAGCTTGCGAAGCGGGGAGCGGGCGACACGTGTAATTTTATCGTTAAAGTTGGGGTTAGTGAATCGTTCCATCATCTTTTCTATATACCGGTCATGTTCTATGGGCTTGAAGCCATATAAATGCACCAATAAGGTCCCTGTTTCCTTAAGCACCCCGTGAACACGAGCTCTGATTTCGGGATCAGACATCGCTTCTTGAATGCTAGTATAACCTTCCAGGTATCCAAAATAGGCTGCACTGCAATGACCTGTATTCACAGTAAATAGCTTCCGTTCGAGGTATGGCGCCAGCGAATCTACATAATGGACGCCTTTAATTTCATTGTAGTTACCAATCATTCCACTGCGGGGAATAACCCACTCACTGAAGGGTTCAACGAGGATTTCAAGTGAATCTGTATTTTTCTGCATAGGTACAATCCGGTCAACCATCGCATTGGGAAAAGCGACATTGCGGTCAGCAAGCTCCTTGAAGGATTGCTTCATATATCGATAAACAGATTTTTTCAACTTCTGACTGCTTCCAATCCCATTCTCACAGGCGATGATATGAAGAGGGGTGAGATTTCTGCTATTTTCAAGCCTTCGTTCGATGCCCTGCGCAATGGTCTCAGCAATATCTTGTAAAGCGGATATTCCGACTGCAGTTGTCACAATTTCAGCTTCTGCTATAGCTCTAGTAACGTCCTCAGTATCATTCAGATTGATCGCTGTAACATTATCAACGATAAAGCTGTCCCGGTTCTTGTTAGCTAGGGTGACAGGATATTGGCCACGTTTTTGCAATTGGGCAATTTTACTCTTATTTCTTCCGACGAAACAAACGTTGTAACCGGAGTCCGACAACATAGGCCCAATAAATCCTCTGCCAATATTGCCCGCTCCAAAGTGTACGGCTCTCAATTTGGTATCCCCCTTTAATTTGAACTCAGTTTCTCGGTTTCTCTATACGAAGCAACGTTGAGTAACTACATGATCAAATTCAAGAAGACTTAGATTATCAATTTTATGGTGCTGCTTATCGAATTCAAGAAAATTAGTAATTTCGTTAGGCGTCACAATGCAACGGATGCCAGCTGCTGCCGCTGCCTTAGATCCATTCGGTGAATCCTCGATAGCAACCGCCTCATCAGCTGTGATTCCAAGACAAGCTAACGTTTGGTTATATAGCTCCGGATCTGGTTTCACTTTTGCCACATGGTCGGCAGTCCGAACGCATTCGAAATACTCGCGAATACCCAATTGATTCAGATATTTTTCCACCCATTCCAGGGAAGAACTTGAGGCCAGCCCTATGCGCAGTCCAGCTGCTTTGGCGGAATCAAGATAATGCTGAATACCTGGTCGTATTGTTTCAAGCTCCATCAGTTTGCTGTGTCTCTGTTTAACAGCCTTACTGAACTCTTCTTTGTCAATAGCGAGCTTAAGATCAGTCATCAAATATTCATAAGGATTAAAACTGTTCAAGCTCGTGCCGATGCAGGTGGAATATTGTTCAAGCGTCAGGTCCACTCCATATTCTGCATAAGCCTCGTTAAATGCGGTGTACCAAGCAGTCTCCGTGTCGATAATCGTTCCGTCAAAATCAAAAATAATTCCTTTGATCACAATCAACCATCTCCCTCGTATTATGTTTGGTTAGAATATCTTACGCAAAACCTTCTGCATATTCTACAAAAAGCTATTTCGGCTTGCGTTTGACTATAAAAACCATAACAAAGCCCTTCTACTGACGTCAAGCACGGTAGATAACATGCCACGTAATGATAACGATTACAATCAATGCGGACAACCCTGAATTTTTGCATCACCTGAACATCTTAATACATAACAATAATCAGATTCAAAAAAACACCACAATCCTATGTGCTTCAAGGGATTCCTTCTGCCAAGTTTGTTATGAAGGCAAGCTCCCTCTCTTTCTTTCCATTGCTGTTATTTAGAGTATTTTTCCAAGCAGCTAAAAATAATTTAAAATAATTTCAACCACATCCTTTTTACTTGATTGTACAAATCAAATTACGGGGTTATTTTTTGTCCATTGAGTAAAAAGAGGCTTTAATTTATGATAGTTTTTAATCGAGAATGATTATCATTATTGGTGGTCGTTACATATAATAGGGAGGCAATAAGATATGAACAAGGTAAGACAGTCCTTCGCTGTGGTATGTGTACTATTTTTGCTGAGTACATTGCTACTGGCGTGCGGAAACTCAAAGGAACAATCCTCTGCCAATAGTACGGCGAACGCAACCGGGAACTCTTCCGCTGCAACCGCGGCACCTTCAGCAGAACCCTCAGATAGCAGTACAGATGAAGCTGCAGCGACTACCCGCTCCTATACAGATTACATAGGACATACTGTAGAGATTCCAGTGAATCCGCAGCGAATTATCTATTCTGGAGAAACTTATGGCGATTTGCTTGCACTTGGTGTGCAGGCGGTAGGTTATCCTCTTTCTATGGGGGAAGGCCAGGTTTTTGAAGATCAATTGCAAGGTGTGGAGGATGTAGGCTTCCCTATCAATCTGGAAAAAACATTGGAGCTTCAGCCTGACTTGATCATCTATGCGGGCACAGATGAAGCTGATTTCGAGCAGCTCTCCAAAATTGCACCAACGATAATATTTAATACCTTTGCCCCACTCCAGGAACGTATGCTGGACATTGGTGGAATTGTTGGTAAAACGACTGAAGCAGAAGCATGGCTTGCCCAGTATAAAACCGCTGAAGAGAACATGTGGAAGCAATTGAAATCCGCAGGCATGAAAGAGGGCGAAACGGCTGCGGTCTTCACTTATTATCCAGGAGACAGACTATTTATAATGGCAGCAACCGGACTTTCACAGGTACTCTATGGGGAGAATGGCTTCAAGGCAACTCCAGCTATTCAGAAGATACTTGATGAAGGTAAAGGGTTCCAGGAAGTATCCATGGAAGTCCTGAAAGAATATGCCGGAGACCGGATATTCATCTTGACTCCAGTGGCAGAAGAAGCAAAACAATCCACAGAGAATCTATTAAAGAGCCCTATCTGGAAGAGCCTTCCTGCCGTCAAGAACGGATATGTCTATACACAAGACATCATGAAGACTTCAAGTGATGCGACAACAAGAGAATGGCTGCTTGGCGAAATTCCACAGCTATTGAATATGAAATAACCTTCCGAGATGAAGTGTTTAACACAAGGCTGATAAAAAACTGCAAGAAGCATGTCAACAGCTGTTGATATGCTTCTTTTTTTTATATACAATGAATTCATTGATAATCATTCTCACCAAATGAACGGAGGCTGAACCCATGCTGCATACATCATCGTCCTGCCCCCCACTCCACTCTCTGTTATTTCAGCTAAACGAGGCCGAACTGATGATTCAAGCTGCCGATTCAAGCTCTATAACGCGTACAACCCAGGACTATACCCTTCTCATATTTACTGGAGGGAACGGACAATTGAACCTCGATGATCAAAGCGTGATACTAAGTACGGATAAATGTTATCTACTATCTCCTGGAATCTCCTATAGTACGAACAACCAGGAGCTGACGTTGTATTATTACCTCATCACCTTTACAGCAATTTATACAACCAAGCATCCTAAACGATATTCTGGAGAGCTGCTTTCCGGCAGACGGGAGTTAATTGTGCACCCGTTCACCAAGGTAATCCGACTAGTCGAAGAGCTGCTCATGAACAGGAATAATACCGATGATGTACAACAATTCAAGCGACAATTAAAATTCCAAGAATTGCTGCTGCTACTTTTTGAGCATAATTACCCTTCCAAACACCTGCCAAGTCCTACGGAATCCGTAGAAAAGACCATAACATTCATTCAGGAGCATTATACAGAGAGTATCACCGTGAAGCAGTTGGCTGAACGGGCGGGGATATCGATCTGGCAGTATACACCGATCTTTCAACAGCTTACGGGTAAAAAGCCGCTTGAATACCTGACGGATCTGCGTATTAATCATTCCAAACGATTCCTGCAGGAATCGACTGAACCACTGCGGGAAATCGCCAGACTGGTCGGCTTCTCGGATGAATACTATTTCAGCCGCCGCTTTCGGCAAAAAACAGGAGTTACACCCGGACAATATGCACATCAGCAAGGTCGTAAGCTTACCGTCAAGGATTGGACGGGTCATGAGGTGGAAATTCCTGAACGAGCGAAACGTATTGTCTATCATGGCGAGACACTTGGCGACCTTCTCGCGTTAGGTGTAAAGCCTATCGGTGGAGATGAAGCATTCGCCCGGAACAGCGTCTATAAACATCGACTTAAGAAGCTCGCCAACGTCGGGTTTCCACTGGACCCGCAGTTGACCGCTTCCCTAAACCCAGATTTGATCATTTTGGCAAATAGTGATGAAAGAGCCTACAGAGCAGTTTCTGGTATCGCTCCGACACTCACCTTTGATTCATTTGCGCCTCTCGACAACCGAATGCGGACATTAGGCAGTTGGCTAGGTAAACAGCGCGAAGCCGAAGCATGGCTGGAGTCATTCACAATCAAAAATGCTGCCATGTGGCAGCAGCTTTACTCGACAACTCTCCAAGTTGGAGAAACCGCCTCTGCTTTGGTCTATGATCATGGAGATCATCTATATGCTATGGGAATGTCCGGATTCTCCACTGCGCTTTATGCCCCATGTGGTTTACAACCGACCGAAGAGATCCAAGCCATATTGGACGAAGAGTTAGGGTTCGCCGAAGTTGATCCAACACGACTGCCTGCCTACGCCGGAGATCATATCTTCATGTTCATTCCGGAACGCAAAGACTCGCGAGCTGCGATGGAACGATTACTAGACAGTTCACTTTGGAATACTCTTCCGGCAGTACGTCAGGGACATGTTTATCTGCTCGACGGAAGCAAATGGAACTCTAGTGATGCGTTAACCCGGGAGAAGCTGCTAACGCTGTTGCCTAAACTACTCGGCGGAAGTAGCGCTAGCAATTGAAGGTGAATCTAGGATTCTCTTTTGACTTTTCAAAACTTGATAGGGTATACTTTATCTACGCTTAATTTCCAACTTTTACAGTTGAAAAGCGGGGGAACCAGTTAATTGGGGCGAATCATTGAGCATTAGAATGTAGGGTACCATCTTACCCGAGTCCGTCAGCTAACCTCGTCAGCAGTGGATGGGTCTGCTTTTCATGTTATTTACATAACCAGAGACCCTTGCTAAGGGTCTCTTTTTGTGCTTTTTTTGGACCCTGCTGGCAGTAGATTGGCCTTTGACACTAAGGCTCCCTCATTTCTCACACTACGAGACAAAGGAGAGATGTACGTGCAAAAGGTAAAGTACTTCACGGATATTAACAAAATAGCTATGTTGTCTGAGCTGGAAAAAGAGAATCTGAAAGAAATTACAGACAAATTTGTTTTTCGTGTAAATGACTACTATCTGTCTTTGATTAACTGGGATGATCCAGATGATCCCATCCGTAAGCTGGTTATTCCTAACGAAGGTGAACTGCTGGAGTATGGGCGCTGGGACGCCTCCGATGAGGACACGAATTATGTGGTACCTGGTTGTCAGCACAAGTATAGAACCACTGCACTACTGATTGTATCCGAGGTCTGCGGGGCTTATTGCCGCTACTGTTTCCGTAAGCGTCTGTTCCGAAATGACGTGAAAGAGGCGATGGCTGATGTCTCTCCGGGCTTGGAGTATATCGCAAAGAATCCGGAGATTAACAACGTACTTCTTACGGGCGGGGACAGTTTAATTCTCTCCACACCGAAGCTAAGATCCATTATTGAAAATCTAAGAAGCATTGAGCATGTTAAGATCATTAGACTAGGTTCCAAAATTCCCGTATTTAATCCGATGCGGATCTCTGAAGACGAAGAGCTGCTGGAGCTGATTCGTACTTACTCTACCGAAGACAAACGAATCTATGTTATGGCGCACATCAATCATCCTCGTGAAATCACACCTGAAGCCAAAAAAGCATTTAAAGCTCTCCACAACGCAGGGGCAATTGTCGTAAATCAGACTCCCATCCTCAAAGGCATCAACGATGATCCCATTATTTTAGGGGAACTACTGGACCGACTTTCATGGGCTGGCGTTACACCCTACTACTTCTTTGTGAACCGGCCCGTTGCCGGAAACCGGGATTTCGTATTACCGCTCGAGCAAGTCTATCAAATTGTAGAAGAAGCCAAAGCTAGAACCTCAGGACTTGGCAAAAGAGTACGCTTATCCATGAGCCACACCTCAGGAAAAATAGAAATTCTCGCCATTGATAACGGGAAAGCCTATCTCAAATACCATCAATCCAGAGATCAGGAATACGGAAAATTCATGATTCTAGATTGTCCAAAGGACGCCGAATGGTTCGATGACCTGCCTGGGAATGAGCAATATTGGACCCCACCTGTGAAAAAAAACGATGCTATTATTTCTGTTAATGATTTATCAGAGCCTGCGGATTTAATCTGTAAATAAATTAATCGGCTCTGTCAGACTCTGTCATAGGATATTTCTTCATCACCAACAACAAAACTCCTCCCTCCCAAAATTAGCCCGAAAAAATCTATGATATAATCACGCTGTAACACGAAATGGACTAATGGGTGGGAATGCACACATGAAATTGGAACGATTGATTTCTATGATCTACAAGCTATTGAACCACGAAGTTTTATCTGCCTCCAAGCTGGCTGAAGAGTTTCAGGTTTCCCAGCGAACAATCTATAGGGATATCGATGTGATTTGTGCCGCTGGCATCCCGGTCGTATCGTATCAGGGTACTAAAGGTGGATATGGCATTATGGACGGATATAAAATGGATAAAAGCCTGCTCCGTTCGTATGATGTCACTTCTCTGATTACTGTACTTAACAGTCTCTCTTCCGTGTTTGAAGATGAGCATACGCAAGGAACCATTGAACGGCTGCAAACGATAGGAACGGAGCCACAGACTTCTAGTCTCGCGGTGGATCTTGAAACCCGGCGTACGGATCCTGACGCACTTCCTCTTTTACGTGCGGCTATAGCGGAACGAAATGTTGTCCGTTTTGATTACATCAGTGTAAAAAATGAACGTACAACCCGTGAAATGGAACCAGTAAAGCTTAATTTTAAATATAGCAACTGGTACATCTATGGTTATTGCCGGGCACGGCAGGACTATCGGGAGTTTCGTCTTTCCCGGATGCTGAATTTGTTCCTGACGCAGGATACCTTTCAATCACAACATGAAGTACCCAAAGAGGCTGGCTGTTCAAACAGGGTAGATCAGGTGGAGGAAATAGTAATCCGGGTGGACCCTGAGGCTTTGGCAGAAGCTTTGGATCAGTTTCATCAAGTCGACAAGGAATTTCATTCCGATAAAAGCATGACGATGCGAATCCCTGTGTATAAGCCATTGGAAGCTCGTTGGCTTTGGTCCATTCTGCTGAGTTTCGGCAGCGGGGCCGAAGTCCTCGAACCCCCTGCATTGCGAGGTATTTTAAAAGAGCAGCTTCAAAACACACTCAAACTTTATGAAGAAGTATGACAGTCTGATGTCATACTTCTTCTTTTATATTAACAACAGTAACAAAAACAAATCCATGACAATTCAAAAGGAGACCATACGAATGACAAATTATCCAGTAGAAATGTTTAAATACCACACTTGGGCAAACCAAACTATCCTGGGGAGAATCAAGGAACTCCCATCCTCTGTGCTAAGTCAAGAAGTGAACAGCTCGTTTCCCACCATCGCTCATGCCCTTAGCCATATCTATGCGGTTGATACGATGTGGTATCTTGTTTTAACAGGCACTGCTATGCCTGAGGCTTTTCAACAAAGTATCCCGCTAAATTTGAGCATTCTAGATTCTGTGGATGAATACGTAAATATCTTTGCCCAGCTATCAGAACAATACAAAGAATGGTTACACAACCAATCCGATTTGGAGCAAACCATTCTGCTTGACAATCCATTCGCCGGAATCCGCCAAACACGCCTATCAGAAATTGTGTTGCAAGTCGTCAATCACGGGACTTATCATAGAGGTAATATATCTACTATGTTACGGCAGTTAGGCCACGCTTCCACCATGAATGACTATTCTCTTTTTTGGTATCAGGTAACAGCGGAAGCTATTTAAACACTAATGGGCAATCTGCCCCACTCCATACCTAGAAAGGAAATTGTATTTTAATTATGGAGATTGAAAATCTAATTACAGTAAAAACGAGAGAAGATTTAAGAGTTTGGCTGCAGGAGAATTGTAAGACTGAAAAATCTTGTTGGGTACTCGTTAGTATGACGCCAAACCCAGAAACGTTGCTATATTTGGACGTAGTTGAGGAATGTTTGTGTTTTGGATGGATCGATGGAGTGAAAAAGAAAATTTCGGAAACAGAGCTGGCGCAAAGACTCTCTCCCCGAAGTAAAAAAAGCTCTTGGACTGAATTGAACAAAGAACGGGTCCGCCGCCTCGAAAAGCTGGGGTTAATGAGTGCTGAAGGAAAACGGATACTTCCTGATATGAACCCTGATTCTTTTATAGTAGATAAGATTATAGAGCAAAGGCTAAAAGAGGACAGGCAAGTATATGAGAATTTCCGGGCCTTCCCCCCCCTTTATAAAAGAGTTCGGATCGACACGATCCAAAGCAATAAACATCAGCCAGATTTATTTAAGAGTAAATTAGACAAATTCATAACAAACACTAAAGAAAATGAAATGTACGGGCAATGGCATGATAATGGACGTCTGCTCGATTATTAAGCTGCGCTAGATGCATGATCTCCTGCTGAGGCTTTCGGACTCCAATGACGCTATTTACTAATTTATCGCCTCTTCAGCAATCCATCGGACTCCAGCGCAGCTATTCCTTAGAAACTGGCTCTTATAAGGCGTTTTTTTCGCCAATAGGGGCTATGTGGTCCGATAATACTCCAAATGACGGATTTTCCTGCATTTAAGGTCTGCTGAGTCCGATACGCCGAAGAATGATCATTTGCTGGACTCCTGAGTCCGACACCGCCGAAGTATGATCATTTGCTGGGTCAACTGCTATTGCTATTGCTATTGCTATTGCTACTGCTACTGCTACCACTACTGCTACCGCTACTGCTACCATGATCTCCTGCTGAGGCTTTCGGACCCCAATGACGCTATTTACTAATTTATCGCCTTTTCAGCAACTCATCGGACTCCAGCGCAGCTATTCCTTAGAAACTGGCTCTTATAAGGCATTTTTTTCGCCAATAGGGGCTATGTCCGATAATACTCCAAATGGCGGATTTTCCTGCATTTAAGGTCTACTGAGTCCGATACCGCCGAAGCATAGTCATTCGCTGGGTCAACTGCTATTGCTATTGCTACTGCTACTGCTACTGCTGCTGACACCATGATCTCCTGCTGAGGCTTTCGGACCCCAATGACGCTATTTACTAATTTATCGCCTTTTCAGCAACTCATCGGACACCAGCGCAGCTATTCCTTAGAAACTGGCTCTTATAAGGCGTTTTTTTCGCCAATAGGGGCTATGCGGTCCGATAATACTCCAAATGACGGATTTTCCCGCATTTAAGGTCTGCTGAGTCCGATACCGCCGAAGCAGGATCATTCGCTGTGTGTTGTTTCCGTATCTTGGTCATTCGCCGTGTGATGCTACCGTGTCTTGGTCATTCGCTGAGTGATGCTACCGTATCCTGCTCTTTTACTGTGTGATGTTACCGTATCTTAGTCATTCGCTGTCTGTTGCTACCGTATCCTAATCATCTGCGGATCAAACACCATCGACTCATGATCATCTGCTAATCCTATAGTGCTACATACGTGTAAATTCATCTGTTAATCCTAATGTGCTACGTACGTGTAAATTCATCTGTTATTCCGAAAGTGTTAAGTACGCGTGAATGGGATCGGTTCAAACGTTCAGACGAAGTTTAGAGTTGAGAGCAGTGGTTGGTTTAAGTTCAAAAAAAGGAGGTGTCCTAGCCATTTTCATGGCTTTTGGACACCTCTTTTTTTGATTATAGCCCCTCAGCCAGAATCCGTTTCAGGAACATCCCTGTGTAGGATTCCCGCACTTCAGCAACCTGCTCCGGTGTACCTTCAGCTACAAGCTTACCGCCCACAACGCCACCTTCAGGGCCAATGTCAATCACCCAGTCGGACTCCCGAATCAACTCTAAGCTGTGCTCCACAACCACGACCGTATTTCCCGTATCAACCAATTTGCTCAATAAGGTATGGAGCTGCCTGATGTCTGACGGATGAAGGCCTGTTGTTGGTTCGTCGAGCAGATAGAGGGTATGGTTTTTGGAAGGTTTGCTCAACTCTTTAGCCAGTCTAATCCGTTGCCCTTCACCACCAGATAAGGTTTTGACAGATTGTCCCCATTTAAGGTAACCGAGACCCACCTCACACAACGTCTCGATTATCC
Source organism: Paenibacillus sp. FSL F4-0097 (assembly GCF_038593125.1). NCBI lineage: Bacteria > Bacillati > Bacillota > Bacilli > Caryophanales > Paenibacillaceae > Paenibacillus > Paenibacillus sp. FSL F4-0097. The sequence goes on along the minus strand of NZ_CP151965.1, from coordinate 2,553,407 downwards.
CCGCCATTTTGGCTTCCGACTTAAGAATTGGCAAGCTTTCCTGCACGGACATGTCCAGCAGATCCGAGATGGAATATCCATCATATTTCACCTGGAGAACCTCATCCGTAAATCTTCTCCCCTTGCAAACGTGGCATTTAACCTCCAAATCGGGTAAGAAATTCATGTCTACAGTCAGCACCCCAAGACCCTGACAGGTTTCGCAGCGTCCACCCGGTGTGTTAAAGGAAAAATGCTTGGAGGTCAGTTTTCTTTTTTTCGCCTCCGGCAATGCAGCAAACAGCTGGCGCAGATGTGTGAAAACATCTGTATATGTCGCTACATTAGAACGCAACATCCTCCCCATGGGCGATTGGTCAAAAATCACTATATTTCCAACCTGATCTAAGCCTGCAATCTCCGCACAGCCTGTTTGCTCATGTTCTTTCGCACTACCTTGCGCAAGAATATCAAAGACTAGCGTCGACTTGCCTGAACCCGAAACCCCAGTTACAGAAACTAGACAACCTAGAGGAAATGTAACCTCCGGGATCTCAATGTTCCGGTATTGAGCCTGTCGGATGGTGATCTGTTTTCCGTCACCTTTCCGGCGAACATATGCAGCAGTCTTATGACGCTCTTCTCTAAGATAGGCTCCCGTAACAGAAGTCTCGCTTGCCATCAAGTCCTCAATGCTGCCCTCGCCAACAACTTGCCCGCCGTCCAGACCAGCACCCGGACCCATATCAATAATATGATCGGCAGCGCGCATCATCTCAATATCATGCTCGATAACGAGCACCGTATTCCCCAAATCGCGTAACTCCTGAAGCACACGAATGAGGCCAACAGTATCCCGCGGATGAAGCCCGGTCGTCGGTTCATCTAGAATGTATAACACTCCAGTCAGACCTGACCCCAGCAATGAGGCAAGGCGCAGCCGCTGTGCCTCTCCACCAGATAAGGAGACCGTCTGACGGTTCATAGAAAGATAACCTAGACCAACATCGATAATCCTTTTTAGTCGGGTAGGCATATCGTGAAGGATGGGTTCAAGCAGATGAAGTCCCTCGGCGGGCAAAGCCGCCTCTAAGCCTTTCGTCCACTCGTAAACATCGCTTAATGACCAATCCGATACCTCCGTAATCGATACGCCAGCTACCCGTACGAGACGAACTTCGTTTTTTAAACGAGCGCCAAGACATTCCGGGCATTGCTGCTCATGAAAAAATCCGCCGTCTTTTTCCTGTGTACCAGCTTCTCCTTCCTTCTCCTTGTAACGCCGCCACAAACCAGGAATGACGCCTTCAAATTTGGTGCCTTGAATCGGCTTAACATTGGGAAAATGGCGCTTAAACGCCTCACTTTCCACTCCGTAATACAACAAGTCGCGCTGAATTTCACCGTAATCTTTTAAGGGCTGATCCGGGTCAAACTCAAAGCCAAAATGCTTGCCAGCGGCCAATAATATACGCATCTGTATATCACGATGAACACCATTCAGCGAGGCAACCCCACCCTCACGCATACTAAGCTCTGGATTAAACACCGCCGCTTCATTTATAGTTGCCACAGATCCAACACCACCGCAGGCTTCACAAGCTCCCTCCGGTTTATTAAAAGAGAAGTGGGACATGCCCAGCTTCTCAAGCTCTGCTCCGCAATGTGGACAACCCATCGTCTGACCATCCATTTCCTCGTCTTCCTCGATCAGCAATCCCCTCGCTTCAAAAGAAGGTGGGATGCTGCCACTACAGGAAGGGCAAACCCGCTCGCCTAATCTGGAAAAGATAAAACGGACAAACGTATAGATGTCAGTGACAGTCCCGACTGTCGAACGGGGATTACGATTGGTGACATGTTGTCCAACACTAATGGACGGAGATAGTCCAATAATAGACTCCACCTTTGGTTTACTGATCGTATCTGACGTCATGCCCATGGAATCCAAATACTGTCTTTGGCATTCCCGCTGTAGTGTATCCATAGCTAGCGTCGATTTGCCTGATCCCGAAGGTCCTGTCAGGACAACTAGCTTATACTTAGGAATCGTGAGCGAGACATTTTTCAGATTATTCTCTCTTGCACCTTTAATAACAATAGTCTCTTTCACATCTATTCCCCTCTCATTTCAACCCACTGGTTTGTAGTTATATCTTCTATCCATATGGTTGCCCAAAGTTGTTGTATTGCAATTATTTTGCAAAACATTTCTAATTTCGATAGAATGTATTTGATAAATCACAAAATTTTCAAATAACTTTATAATCTAATATCTTGACTATCAAGATATAATTATTTTAAAAGGAGCGTTATCTTTTGTCAAGCCACGAACAACCTACACCAGAGCAGGAACAATTCACCTTGCTTATGCGCAGTTTGGGAAACCGAACGGTATTGTACCAACAAAATGTAGCCGCCTCACTTGGGTTATACAATAATGATTTCTTATCTATAGATATTCTACGGGAGAAAGGTCCGATCACTGCCGGAGAACTGTCTAAATTAACCGGTCTGACCACCGGAAGTGTTACAGCATTAATAGACCGGCTCGAAAAAAATGGCTATGTCCGCAGACAAAATGACCCGAATGACCGCCGTAAAGTGATTATTGTGCCATTATATGAGAATAAAGATGATGTCATTAATACGTACCAACCGCTCCATACCGCCATGGTTAAGCTCGCAGCTTCTTATACGGATGAAGAGCTCGCCCTTGTTTCGCAGTTTTTAGGCAAAGCAAGTGCGGTTCTAGAAGAGCAGATTGATCATCTTGGATCCACTGCGCGCGGCAAATCTTCTTCCTAAGATACGTATTTATACAAAAAAGGACGATATCCAAAAGTCATACGACTCTCTGGATACCGTCCTTTTTCATTTATTTTCTAATACCAATCGTTACAATTTCGCATGGACCGATCTGTAAGTCAAAGCTTCCTTTCTCTTTCTCATCACTAGAGACTGGGTGGCTCTCCTCTTCTAGGATCGTCGTTTTATAGAAATACTGCTGTGGAATACTTGAACGGAAGGACAGGTTGGTGTTCTGCTGACTCATGTTATACCAACGCAGCAGCAAGTCTCCAGTCTGCTTGTTCATTTTTAGTGAAGAAAATGCAAGTTCCTTACTCTCCCAATCGAATGGAGTATACACCGGCGCAACCACGCCTGCATGTACATCTGTCTGACATACAATCCACGGAACCTGGAATTGGTAAGCTTCAGCATAAGCACCAGAAGTTATACCCTCGCCTGTGTGCGGGATTAGCTCCATACGAACAACGTGCTCTCCAAGACACTGCGCTTCTGGAGTAGGGAATAGCCCCCAGTCACCAAGTTCGCCAACAGAACGTAGCAGTGTAATCGCAATAGTGTTACGCCCATCTCGCAGCACTTCATATTCATTTAATCCAAAATTAGCGACGGTTAGACCCGCTTTCCCATCACTAATATCAACAAAGGCTTGCTGATGTTGCGTGTTACTCGGATTCTTCCATTCTGTGGCGGGTTCAATATTCCGCTCAGCAACCTCGAACATCGAATCTACACGATGCGTAGCAGCGTTCAAATCTGTCGGAAACAGTATACGAATCCGGTGATCTTTGGCCTGGTTTTCTATTGTCGTTTCGATATGCAATCCCTTTCCGCCCCGCTCCAAGGTGATTACAGTACGAAGTTTTAGAATGACTGTGTCACTACTGCGCTGAGCTTTGCGCTCCGGATAGTAAACCAGTGCACGCTGCTCCTCATCCAGCTTATCATCTGCCGAAGCTGGAATCTCCCAGTCATGCTTAATTTCTATAGCGGCGCGAAACGATGTATTTTCCAGCACACAAATATTAGCCTTTAGTCCTTTAGTCGTCAGAGCTTGTTCGGCCTCTGGCTGTTTGTACATATATTCATTGCCGATATCCCCGGTGTTTTCATATACGCCAAGATCTTGATAGGTCACTCCACTAGTTTTGTCACTTAGCATAAACGAACCATCATCATTAATAACTACCTTGATAACGTCATTTTCCAGCACCCGATCTCCTTGTAGCAAAGATTCAGCGGCTATTGGCAGTTCTGCATCTGCCCGGCGAACCCAAGCATATGAACGAAGACCCAGCGCAGGAACTTCTACGGCTTCAAAGGTAAGTCTTACCCGGCGGCACATATACGGCTGACGGAACTTGTCATCTGGCAAATCATAACCAAACTGAAGACCTAAGTCCTCCATCTGGCAGGCAATATCATTCCCTTGATCGTCTACTAACACACGATCGTGCAAGTCAATTCCGGTCATACGGCTAGCCGTTTCTTCCAGAGAGAACCCTTCTCGCAAATATAGACGCGCCACATCAAGTTCTACGCTCACAGTACCCGTGCGACTCCAACCCGTCATATTCATCGCAACTAGTGGAAGCACGTCTTCACCATATGCTGTAAACCCGGTCGTATCCACAGCTTCTGCAATCACTCGTTTACTACCCTCAACAATGGTCTCTGCCACATGACGGCTTTTGTCAAAACGGGTGACCATCTCACGGTGTACCTCATCCACGCTGCATCCACAAATACTATCATGCGGATGATTCTGCATTAATGTCTTCCATGCATAGTTGAACAGATGATGGGGGTACTCTTTGCCCAGTAAATGTGCGAACGAAGCAAGTGGCTCGGCCAACTTTTCAAGCAAGATTTGCCCTTCCTGATTCATCTGTTTCAAATAGACACGCGCAGACGCGGTATTCACTAACGTACCCCATCCATCGGTATGCTGGCTCCGCAGTTCTCCCTTTACAGTCGACAAGCTGCTGCGATCCATTACACCCTCTACGGCCTTAAGGTAATCAGGAAAGTTCGAATGAATGAACTCCATATCTGGATACAACCGCTTCGCAGTTTCGATAGCCTCTGGCAAATCCAGTTGAGCCGGCTGATGATCGCAACCATTCATGAACAGCAGCTCACCTGTAGAGGCAAACTTCCGCGCATCTGCCAGCTTTTTCTCCCAGAACACTTTGGCTTCTGCTTCATTTACAGGCACTTCGTTTCCGTTAGAATACCAATTAGCAAATAAGATGCCGAGCACTTTTGATCCATCAGGACCTTCCCAAATCAGCTCCGAGAATGAGGATTCGTAACCTCCATCTGACACCGTATTATTGAATCCAGTGGGCTTCACACCTCTTCCAAAAAAGGCATTATTGATGCCGGATTGCCGCATTAATTGTGGAGTCTGGCCGACTAGACCAAAGGTGTCCGGAAAATAACCGATTTTGGAGGGTTCCCCGTAACGCTTCGAATCCTGATGGCCAATCTGCATATTACGAACATTGGCCTCCCCACTAGTAAGGAACGCATCCTGCAAAATATACCAAGGTCCTATTAGAAGGCGACCTTCCGTAATATATTTCTGTAGCCGCTCTTGATTTTCGGGACGTACCTGAAGATAATCTTCCAGAATAATCGTCTGTCCATCCAGATAGAAACTCTTAAATTCGTTATCCTCATCCAACCGGTTCAGTAATTCATCAACCAGTTTCACTAAGCGTACATGATGTTTCTCATAGGGAAGATACCATTCCCGATCCCAGTGTGTATGGGAAATGATATGGGCAGTCTGAGGTTTAATAGATTGATTTGAACTTTCCAAAGTGAAGACCTCCTTATATGCAATGCGTTCTCTCTACCAAGATGCTTAATGTAGAAGATGTGGTTAATTTACATGGATCTCGACTTCCTGCGGGCGATAAACACCAAGCAAGTCTCCTTTACTATCCGTAGCAAAGAGAACAGAACGTTCCTGTTCTAACACGAACGAATAGGTTCGGCCAGTGGCTGAATCCTTCACCTCGATCTTTGCATCTTGGGCATATTCCGACACGAAGGTAAAAAGCGCACCCGTAGCAAAGCTCAATTTCCGTCCGTAGATACCCGCTAAGTCCCCACCACTAATCCATTCCAAATCACATTCCACAAAAGCAGCATTAACCGCGTAGCGGTAAAGTGCAGCCGTAGTATCCCTACGCTCACTCAATTCAACTGGCAGTGGGCTCCATAGGAGTCGACCCTTGCCAAGCGGAAGGTTCACGACAGTCTCTATAGTTGAACTTCCACCAGTTTCTTGAATGATCGTTTCCTTTGTCACCTCAGCTATCCGGCGGTGGCCGAAAGAGACAGGCAGGACTTGACCTTGAAGCATAAGCACTTCTTCGCGGCGCACATTACGCAATTCACGTTTGCCAAGGATATCACTCAACCGATCCGAAGAACGCCAATAGGCATCAATGCCTAACGGTCCAGTGGCAAGCAATACCGCTCCTGTCTCTTCAACAATGTGTAACAACCGTTCCATTGCTGCATCAGCGAAGTTATGCGCGCTTGGCAGTATAATCAGTTTCGCAGGGTTCTTCTCCAAATCATCTAGATGGTATTCGGAAGCCCCCCGAAAAGACATCTTGAGCTCATAAGACAGAATGCGGGTAAGCTCTGTTGTAGCAGCAAAAGCCAACTTCCGATTAGAGAAATCATTCGAATAAGGGAACACCACCGCAATCTCTTCCAATTTCCGATCACCAAATATATCACGGATACCTTCTATAAACTTCCCGAAATCATAAGATACGCCTGCCTCAGGCTTCTCGGTTCCATCTGCTCTCAGTGCTCCGATATGGGACTCATTCGCATTATCCATATAGAAATTCGTATTCCAGATCCAGTGAATAGCCCCCGCACCTGCCGTTCCAAAAGCGTAAGCATACTTGCGTTCCAGCAAATTCTGCAGCTCTTGTTCTGAACGTTTGGCTCGGCCATCTGGAGTTTCTACATACATGACGCCAGTCTCCTGAATTAGGTTTGGCTTATTAGGCGTCTTGGCAAAGATGCCATCCCACACCAGATAATCATTAAACCACCAGGAATGAACAGTGGTGTAATCCACCGCCTCCTCGTAGAAGAACGGCGAAGGTCGCTGCGCTCCTAGTCCCTCATCCTGACCAACCGTAACCATCTGAGCTGGACATTGCTCCTTAATGGCGTCGTATAATTGTTTCACCCAACGGTTATGCATCTCCATAGAGAACAAACAATAATCCAACCAGCGTGTTCCCCTCTTAGCACTGTGCATGTCTTGTACGTCGAAGTTAATCTCTTTTGCTTCTGGCAGCCCTGCAGATGCAAAGTTCGGAAGCTGTGCAGGTGTCATATTCCAGCGTTCCTGCAGCACGTCGATTACACCATGTCTTTCTTGTAGCCATTCCATAAAGGCTTGTCGCTCAAAACGATCATGGCATGAACTCGGGCCGTCCGAAAAAATACGTGCCGGATCAAACATCGACGGTTCATTAATAAGATCCCAATCTACATTCGAAGAATCTTTATGACGAGATACAATAGACCGAATGAACCGCTTCTGAGCTTCCACACTTTGTGGGTCCAGATAAGGATTTACCCCTCCCCACGTTTCCGGTGTGAAGGAGAAGAACGTGAAAGTCACTTGAAGATCATGCTTCTTCGCCGTCATGATGAAGGCGTCGATCGCCCGCAATACTTCTTCCGAGACATGTCCATCGTCTTGCATCACATTGCGATAAGCTGTCCAGATCCCTGTACGGATCCAGTTAATCCCGGCCTTCCGCATCTGGCCCATATCACGATCCCAAACTCCCACGTTCGGTAGAAATAGAAATTTACGCGCCACATCACTCGCCATATAAGTCATGCCGACCACTGGTAGCGGACGCCCATCTTTTATAAAATAATCTCTGCCGCTCGTTACCGGATGGCCTGCTGCCAGCAGCTCAGGAGCATGACCCCAGAACCCTTGGCGCAGAATGCGAACCTCACCATCACTGGCTTCTGCTTCACAGAGAATCTGGTAGAGGCCCCTACCTATCTCCAAAGGAATAGGCAGACGCACCATGTTTAGTTCAGCATTCGCCTTCATTTCCAAACTCTGAGACCACTTCAAAGAGGTATCTGATTCATGCTCTACATGAATTGTGAAATTCCATGTATCTTCATTTCGCATAGAAGGTCTCACTCGTTCAAGCTGCTGAATCTGAAGGGTTAGGGAAGCTCGTTCTCCTGATTCATAAGACGCGTAATTGGGCTTAACCCACATTTCCGTAACACCCTTGCTGCAGAAACGAGACCAATTGGATATCGCGGAAGGACCTTTTTGCTCCCAAAAAGAAGCTGCTGCAGGTGTATTTACGAACAGCCAGCGTGAACCTGCATATAAACCAATCGTATTCTCCCAAAGAACCACTGGGGCAGAAATTTCCCGACCCTCGAGTGTAATTCCTTTTAATAGCGGGTAAATCCGTGTGCTCATCGGACCTGCCGAGCCCATTTGATGTGGTAAATCACTCGTCTTTGTCGTATGTGGCACGAGGTTCCATGTGTCTGCACTCGTTAGAAAAAGAGTTTCTTGACCCTTAAGCAGAGGAATGACATCCGAGGCAAGCAATGAATGGTTGCGTGAGCATTCAACACGAAGTGCCTCATGAATATACAGCTCCTGATGATAGGAAGTCTGCTCCGCTTCCACATGCCATCGGCCATTTTCCCAACGAACAGGTTGTTTGAAGGGTGCGCCTCCAATGCTAATCAGCCCGCCACCTCTTTGCAGGTATTCAAGAATGGCCATCCAGGCCGCTTTCGGGAAATAAGGGGCATGCAGATTGATGAAACAGCCGCCTTCCGTTTCGCATAGCGTTTGTGCAAGCTGATTCTCACTTACAATAGATCCGAACTCACTCATGGATGTAATCGCATCGCTAGGAATGGGACTGGAAATTGGAAAATCAGAATCATAAAATATGATGACAGGTCTGCTCAGGCTGCTCATAGTAGTCCTTCCTTCATCGTTTTATAGACAAGTTGGGAGAACAGACTATTGGACCAGGCGAACCATTTTCTAGTGAACGTATTCGGATCATCAACATGGAATCCCTCATGCATAAAGCCAGTATCCGCATCTGTAGCTTCTAACATCGCAAGCATCTCCAGCTTTTCTTCCTTAGTGGAAGCCGTCAAACCTTGCATGGATAATGCCATATGCCAGATGTAGTCTTTGGGAGTATGCGGACTGCCGATTCCCTTCGCTGCGGTTCCTTCAAAATAAAAAGGATTCTCCTTGCTCAGAGCAAATCGTCTCGTATTCTGATAAATTCCATCCTCTGCGGTAACATAGCCGAGATAAGGAATCGACAGGAGTCCTGGTGTTCCCGCATCATCCATCAAGCAGTAGTTGCCATAACCATCGGTCTCGTAGGCGTAGATTGGACCGAATTTCGGATGACGATAAATACCGTACAATTGAATTCCGTGATCAATCTCAGCTTCTAATGCTTTAAGCTGTTCCAGAAATTCAAGATCACGGAATACCCATTCAGCGAATTCCTGCATATGACGTAATGCAACAACAGCGAACATATTCCCCGGAATGTTGTAATGGAAGTCGCAAGCATCATCGCTCGAGCGGAACCCGGACCAAACCATGCCCGAGTAATTAACAGGCATACCCAGGCCGTTATTACGCAGTGTATCTTCAGGAATCCCATTGTTACGCGTAAAGCGGTATGGAGATAATTCACTATGGCGCTGTTCAGTTTTGAACAGGTTGTATATTTTGACCATGGCTGCCTTAAATCCGGCGTCGAATATATCAGTCTTTCCGGTTTCTTTCCAATAGGCATAAGCCAGACGCATGGAAAAACAAAGAGAATCGATCTCGAATTTACGCTCCCACACCCAGGGGGACATTTCTGTAATATCGCTAGTACTCCAATGCCAATCATTCGCCGTCTCATTAAACGCATTGGCGTACGGATCGATATGAATATACTCGATATGACGTTTAATTAACCCGCTGATAATCCGCTGAAGATCGGGATCGTTTTTAGCAAAGGGCACGTAGTGCATAACCTGCTCTACAGAGTCTCGCAACCAAGAAGCCGGGATATCTCCTGTAATCACAAACGTTGTTCCATCATCCATAAGCTTAGTCGTTGTCTCAAGCGTATTAGGGAAACAGTTCTTAAAGAGCTGCAACAGCTTCGGCCGATGAGCTAACTTCTCCTCTGCTTCGTTCAATACCTCTTGAACCGCTTGAGGAAGCGGCAGCTTCGGCATAGAGATGGTGGGAAGTCGGAATTTTTCCATATTCTCACTCCTTCATAATAAATGGGGATAGATAGAGAGACGGGCAGCATAGCTGCCCGTCTCCACTAATCCTATTTGTGTTACCTTTAGTGATTAATCTTAGGCGTGTTACGTTCATTAGCTTATTTCTTTGTCTGGTTCCACTCATCAAGTTGCTTTTGAACTTCTGCAATGACTTTATCCAATCCAGCTTCTTTAAATTTCTTCGCTGCTTTTGGCAGATATGTTTTAGGATCAACAGAACCTGTGTACAGCGCTGGCATAAATTCTTTAGTTACGTTGTTGATGGCCGCTACTTCTGTTTTCACAGGTGTAGGATCAAATGCAAAACCGAAGGTAGGGGCTTCTTTTGAAGAATCATTAAACTTCTTAAAAGCATCCCATTTATCAGCAGGGTCATCAGCATGCAGATAAGTCAATAACATATTCCCAAGCGTGAAGCCTGGCATTGCATAGCTATCTTGCATAGCTGGCAGATCTTCAATGACATTGTCGGAGATTTTCTTATAATGAGTGCCTTCAATACCATAGTTGAGCAAATTGCGTAAGTACTTATCTGTATTCAAAAGATTCAAGAACATCATCGCGCGCTCAGGATCACCTGAGGTTACGGAAATCGCGTGCATCGAACCTGCGGCGGACTGTGTATATACATAAGGATCATGCATAGGTGAAGTTACAATTTCATAACCTGCTGAACGAGACCAACCTTTTTCTGCATAAGGTTGTGTGATTTCGCGATCGGCAAACCATTTGCCGGTCTTAATGTTATCGATTCCTTCAAGTGTCGCAACGTCTGGGCGTAAGTAACCTGCTGTGTAAAGTCTACGCATCGTATCTAACGATGTTGCAAGTTCAGGTGTCTCCAGAATATTAACAACCTTGCCATCTGTGGAATCCATATAGACCCCGATAGGTAACTCATCACCTAGTACATAGTCAAATGGCATAAATGGTTTAAAGCCTTTAGGAACAGCTAGCGGTGTAATATCAGCCGGCTCGTTCTCTTTAATCGTTTTAAGCAGTGGCTCTAGATCATCCAATGTACGGATATTGGAAATGTCCATGTTGTATTTATCAACATATTTCTTATTGAAGCGCCATACCCATTGCTGTCCAAGCTCCTTATTTACAGGAACACCATAGATCTCACCTTTAATCTTAGTTCCTTCTAAGAAACGAGGGTCCAAAACCTCTTTCGTTTCCTTACCATACTTATCCAGCAGATCATTCAGACCCAAGAACGTACCATTAGCAGCGTTACGGCGGAAGTCATTTGTCCAAGAAGAGGTAAAGGCAATATCATAAGGCTCACCAGAAGCGGTGATGACTTGCATCTTCTTATCGTAATCGCCCCAATCGAACATCGTAATGTTCAACGTCGCATTAATTTTTTCTTGGGTATATTTATTAACTTCTTTTAAGACAAGATCCAAATCCTTTTGAGGTCCACCAATTAAATACATCTTCAGCTCATATGGCTTTAATTCTGATGTGTTCCCTGCTGAATCACCTGCTGCCGCTGAATTGTTTGTTTCTTTAGCAGCATTTGTATTATTATTCGAACCACATCCAGCTAGAAGGCCAGAAAAAAGCATTGTCCCTGCAAGAGCGAGTGTTAAGCCTTTTTTCATTTTCATTTCTATTTTCCCCCTTTAGATTAATGAACGCTTTATTTATATCGATTCCTGTCCTAGCGATTCGAATAAATACATCTTAGTAGTGTTACTCCTTTAAAGAGCCCACGGTTAAACCTTGTACAAAATACTTTTGGAAGAACGGATACGCTAGTGCTATAGGCAAGGTCGCCAGTACAACCATCGCCATACGAACGGTTTCTGTTGGCAAGGTTGCAGCAATCTCAAAGCTTGATCCCATCTGCATACTGTTCTGAATGACGAACTCCATATTATTCTGAATTCGCATCAGCATCGCTTGGAGTGGAACAAGACTCGCATCATCTATATACAGCAGGGCATTAAACCAATCATTCCAATAGCCCAGCGTACAGAACAATCCAATCGTTGCAATCCCCGGTAAAGAGATGGGAAGTACAATTTGCAGGAAGGTCCGAAACTCACCAGACCCATCAATTTTGGCAGCCTCAACGAGTGCATCAGGTACGCTAGTCTGGAAGAAGGTCCGCATTACTAGAATAAAGAATGCATTCATCGCGATTGGCAATATCAAAGCCCATATCGTGTTGTACAGATGTAAAAACTGCGTAGCCACGATATAGTTAGGAACCATTCCGCCTGAGAATAACATCGTAAAGAAGGCGAAGAAGCTGAAATAATTACGATAGCGAAATGATCTTCGAGAGAGTACATACGCATAAGTTGTTATTAGAAATAAACTAATGAGTGTACCTAGTACAGTAACCATCAAAGTAACTCCAAAGGAACGAAGTAGTTGATCACCTGTGTTAAAAACAAACTGATAAGCTGCTAAACTATATTTTTCGGGTAACAAGCTAAATCCATTTAAAGCAAGTACTTTTTCATCTGTAAAAGAAATCGCTATCACAAACAAGAACGGAAACACACAAGTAAAAGCGAAGATGCCAATTATAATATTGAGTACCACATTCCATAAAGGAGTAATGGCGTTGTTGTCGATTTCTTTTGGCTTACGTTTGAATACTGCCATAACGTCACTAACTCCTTTCTAGAATATCGCATTCTCTTTGCTGATCTTTTTCACAATAGAATTCGTTACAAGCACCATGATAAATCCAACAACCGATTGATATAGACCCGCTGCTGTACTCATTCCTAGATTACCTGTCGTACTCATGCTTCGATAAATATAAGTATCGATAACATTCGTTACGGAGTATAGAACACCTGAATCCCGAGGGATTTGATAGAATAAACCGAAGTCCGATCTAAAAATACCACCAATCGCTAAAATCGTTAGCGTTACCATTAAAGGTTTAAGCAAAGGAAGTGTAATAAACTTAATCTGCTGCCATTTGCTGGCCCCATCAATCATAGCCGCTTCATAATAGGACTTGTCGATACCCGCTATAGCCGCTAAGTAAACAACACTTGAGTAACCAATTGATTTCCAAATCCCCATGAAAATTAGGATATATGGCCAAAAGCGAGTATCCCCATACCAGGAAATAGGATCGCCGCCGAAGTAAACAACCACTTGATTCAATATTCCTTTATCTACACTCAGAAAGCTGAAGGTAAAGAAACTAATAATGACCCAAGAAAGGAAGTACGGCATAAACATCGCCGTTTGATAAACTTTAGCCATCCGTTTGTTCACAAGTTCATTCAAGGTGATCGCAATGCCCACCGCAAGAACTAAACCGAGAGAGATCAACGCCAAGTTATAAAGAATCGTATTTCTTGTAATGATATAGGCGTCCTCCGTCGAGAACAAAAAGTTGAAATTTTCAAGGCCAATCCACTTACTATTTAAAACGCTTGCAAAGAATCCATCCCGATGAATCTTGAAATCCTTGAATGCAATTACTGTTCCAAACATCGGTAAGTAGCAAAAGATCAGGAACCATAATGTCCCTGGTAATACCATAAACCAGAGTACTTTATCCTTAATTAAACTTTTGAAAAATGCAGGCATTATTCCACATCCCCCTTCTCTCTATCCCCAAACAACCCCTATATATCCCTTAGATCTTTTTCCCTCGCCCCTTTAACTACCCTTAATTCTGCGCTATAAAAGCGGTTTCATAAAGTTGAAAAACTCCAGAATCAGATGTAAAAATTAAAGATCCACAGCAGAAAGGACATTTAAAAAGTCTATTTCCTCTTAAATTTGAGCAAAAAAAAAGGAAACATTCTCGTTATCAACGTCCATGAAACCCGTACTTGAACGCGATACCCAGGAACATTTCCTTTATTTTAGGATTTTGCTTTTTTGTACATATTCCGAAGCTCTGTTGGCGATACACCTACTGATTTTTTGAACTGGCGATAGAAATATGCTGGATCCGGATATCCTACTTCAGCTGCAATTTCGTTGGTTAGTAACGTAGTTTGAAGCAGCAATTGTCTTGCCTTTTCAATTCGAAATTGATTAACATAATCAGAGAAACTACGGCCCATTTCCTTCTGAAATAGCTGCCCCAAATAATTGGGATGCATTTCCATACGCTGACTGAGCGTTTTCAGGGATAGCTCTTCTCTATAGTGTTTGCTTACTTGATCAACCATATATCTCATATTTGGACTGAGCTCATCATTTACTAATGATAATTGGTCCAGCGTTTCTTTCACACTTTCCTGCACATGGTGCACCAATTGCTCAATAGTATGTATGCGCAGCAATGGATTAAACACGGCACTAAAATTAGAGTTTTTCTCCATTTTCTTAGCAATCAACATTAACTCAATCGCTACGTTGTAATTATCAATGCGGGTAATCATGCCACAGCCAAACAGCTTTTCGAACGTTTCTGCGATAAACTGGTTCGTAGCCTCCCGGTCCCCAGATAATAATAATTTGGTGAATTCCTCATAATCAATTTCGAGCTTCTCCTCGTGCAGAACCATCTTTGATAGTTGTTCCACATCTATAATCGGGTAACCCGGTAGCATAAGATGATCAACATATAAACTCTTCGCCTTTTTATAACTTTTGGGGACTTCCTGAAAAGCATGCTCCTTACTCCCTATCGTTATCCAGACAGACTTCTCCAACTCATGCATAATCTCATATTGTACTTGCTCCAGTACACAATAAAGCTCTTCTTTGTTCTCAGCTTCAGCCCGCTCAGCAATAATAAGAACAAGATCACCTTCCATATCTTTAAATACAATAACGGTTCCAAGTTGCTCTAATGACTTCACAGCGATACGATAACATTCATCCATAAGCTGATTCCTATGGAGTTTATCTTGGCCCTCATCGTCATCCTGTTCAGTGATAAGCCGAATCGCAGCCACCGTAAAAAATGAACAATCCAGTGAGATATTTAAGACTTTTGAACGGTGCTGTAGCTCTTGCCGGCCTATATTGCCAGTTACCCAGCGGTTTAGAATATTGTTGCGCAGAACTTGCCAATCCTCTTTAGCATGAAATTGTTCAACATCCTCTTGATTCAGCACTTCAACAATTTGTTCAATGGTTGATTCCAACTCATTTATATTAATGGGTTTGAGAATATAATTTTCAATGCCTAGACTCATTCCAGCTTTTAAATACTCAAATTGCTCATAGCCACTCAAGATAATAAACCTCATTTTTGAATCAAAAACCTTTATTTGTTGAATCAGTTCAAGTCCCGTAAGTTTGGGCATCGTAATGTCAGTAATTAATATGTCGATCCCTTCGTTATGATTGCGCAGAAATTCTAAAGCTTCTTCCCCATTAGTCGCTTGTCCCGCGATTCTCAATCCATATTTCTCCCATTCAATCACTGAACGTAATCCTTCAAGAATAAGAGGTTCATCATCCACGATAAGTATATTGTGCATTATTAGTACTCTCCCTTACGACTGGTATATTCATGATGACTATTGTTCCTTTATTTACTTCACTGGCGATCGTCAATCCATATTCAGTCCCGTAATAAAGTTTAATTCGTTCATTCACATTACATAGGCCTACCGAAGAAGGAGGTTCATCCATTCTCATACTGACTTGAAGCATTTGCTGTAGCTCTGTTAGCTTGCTGGGAGTAATTCCATTTCCGTTATCACTTATAGCAATTTGAATTTCCCCGCCAGATTCAGTAACTTCAATACGGATGAGATTGCCAAAACGGTCAGGTCTAAATCCGTGAACAATATAATTTTCAATAACCGGTTGAATAAGCAATTTAACGATAGAACAATTCATGGAAGCTGGACTTATTTGTGATTCGATTTGGAGCCTATCTTTATGTCTAATCTGGAACAACTCCAGATACAAATTACAATATTCAATCTCATCAGATATTGTAACGACCATACTTTTCTTAATCATCGTTCGAAATAATGTCGATAAAATGTAAATCATCTGACCTACATCCTTCGCTCCTTGCGTAATTGCCCGCATCCTAATCGCCTCAAGTGTGTTATATAAAAAGTGTGGATTAATCTGTGATTGAAGTGCAACTAGCTCAGCATTTTTCTGGGTAAGCTCCGAAATATACACTTTGTTAATATAGAGTTCTAGTCTTTCACACATATAGTTAAAATTGTTGGCAATTAGCTGCAATTCATCTTCTCGATTAAGGTGAATACGTGTGCTCAAATCACCTTCCTGTAAGCGCTTCATAGATTTAACAATGATCTTCACTTTTTTAGAGAAACGTAAAATAATTCCGTATGTAAAAGACATTGCAGTAATAATAAGCGCTGTGGTAATTCCGATAATCCAAGTTCGAACCGTTTTCATTTCGTTGTTGACCTGTGACTTCTGAATGATTCCTGCCATAATAAGACCTGAGCTGTTCGTTGTATTTAAGTTAACCTTGGAGATCTCATCCAGTGTTGTCCAGCCATCCGTATGAAGCGCATCGATATGTGGATATCGCTGTCCCATATACCTTCCCAATGAATCATATATAACGTCACCGCTTGGGGTTAAGACTAACAATTGACCATTATTCTCTGTAACTTTTGTGCCAAGCCATTTTGAAATAAGTTCCGCGTCAAAATCTACTATGAGCATACCGATCGTTTTCAGTGTAATCGGATCTTTAATCTCCCTAGTCATTGTATACAAATTGTTATTGTCTTCTCTTATTTCCTTAAGCACTAATTTGGTTTCATGCGAGACCCAGCCATTCTTCGGTAAGGATAATTTTTGCTTAGGTCCGTCCATGTCGCTCAAATAGAATTGTCGGGTATTATTTTTATATAAATAATAAAATTCTTTCTCTGTGCTGTACAAAATAACGTCATAAATCCCATTTTTCTGATTCAAATAGGTTTTGAAATACGTATCGAACGTATGAGGAACGGAGCTCCCTATATCTGCATATTGATCTAAACGGTATTTAAGATAATCCCCATAATCATTTTGCAAAAAGTAGGACAAATCCTCACTGACAGAGGCATCGCTATATATTTGCTGGATAGCCACTTGGATGCTTTCGTACTGCTGATTCATATACAAACTTACATAATCCAGCACCTCCCGATTGGCATCTACATGTTGGCGAGTGATCGTCTGTTCATAGTATTTATATACGGTAATGGAAGAGGCTATTAACGTAATTATGATGATTGAAGAGTATATAGCTAATATTTTATTGAACAGTTTTTTCTGCAAATGGTTTTGATAAAATTTCTTTACATTCAACAAAGCCACCTTCTTTCTGAATATCACCTTTAGGATTAGAAGCTTAACATCACACTTCTTTTTCTGCAATGGAAGCGCATGCATTTTTTATTTATAAAATCTAGCGCTCCAACTTTTCTCTCCATCGAGAGTTTACAACTCACAAAAAATCGTCTATAGTTGATTTCTACCCCCCAAACAAACCTATAATAACCCAAATAGATCTTAATTTCCTCGTCCCCCATCAACATATTGGAGGGGCTATTACTCATGTTTCTAACCAAACGCAAACTCAACTCCCAACTAAACGAAATTTCCGAATATCGTTACCGGGATCGTATACACATTCCTTTTTTCAACTCAATGATTGACGAACAAGGTGAAATTGCAGCCGAACCGCCCGTGGATGGAGAATGGTCTGAGCTACGAGTTGGCGATACCTGGAAAGGCCGCGATTTGTATTTATGGCTAACGACAAATATAGACGTACCCGCCACTTGGGCAGGCCGTAGAGTACTGGGTCGATTTGATTTTGGCGAGACGGGTGCTGGAAACAACTCCGGATTTGAATCCTTATTCTTTTTCAACGGCAAACCCTATCAAGGTGTAGATTCCAATCATACCGAAGTGTTCTTGCCAAATGAAACGGTAGGCACTCAGCTTCCACTGACCTTCCGGTTATGGTCGGGACTCGAAGGAGGCGGCCCTAAAAAGGATCAGACACATGGCATTCGCATGGCTGAAATTTGTTGGCTGGATGAACCAACGGATGATTTCTATTTTACCGCGCTTGCTGTAGTTGAGACGCTGAACGTACTCGATGCCAAAACTCCAGAATATACACAACTTATGAGTACAGTGGACCGCTCTTTTCTTCTGATCGACTGGTCTCGTCCAGGTTCAGACAACTTCTACGCTTCGATCGGGGAAGCCCGCAATTATTTGCGTGATGAAATTAATAAAATGGAGAAGTCCTCACCCGTCACAGTTACCTGTATTGGCCATACCCATATTGATGTGGCTTGGTTGTGGCAATTGAAACACACCCGTGAGAAATGTGCGCGTTCGTTCTCAACCGTACTACGTCTGATGGAAATGTTCCCGGACTATACCTTTTTACAGACTCAGCCGCAACTCTATGAATATATCAAAAATGACTATCCAGAAATCTACGAAAATATTCGTGAACGTGTGGCTGAAGGACGCTGGGAAGCTGGCGGCGGCATGTGGCTTGAAGCAGATTGCAACTTGACCTCAGGAGAGTCTCTAGTCCGTCAATTACTGTATGGAACTCGCTTCTTACGTAATGAATTTGGGGTTGAATGTGACTATTTATGGCTGCCGGACGTATTTGGCTACAGCTGGTCCTTGCCACAAATCCTAAAAAAATCAGGAATTAATACCTTCATGACCACAAAAATTAGCTGGAATCAATATAACCGGATGCCACATGATACCTTTCAATGGCGTGGGATTGATGGCACTGAGGTGTTAACACATTTTATTACAACGCCAGAGCCTTGGTCCGAAGAAGATTCTTGGTTCTACACTTATAATGGCCGGATTATTCCTAAGACTGTAAAAGGAATTTGGGATACTTACCGGGATAAAGAAGTGAATCGCAATCTGTTACTTTCTTACGGATATGGCGATGGTGGCGGGGGTGTGAACCGTGAAATGCTAGAGATGCGCCGTCGGCTAAACGATCTTCCCGGTTTGCCGAAGATTGAAACAGGAACAGCGGGAGAGTACTTCCGTACCCTGCAAGAAACTGTTGCAAATACAGATCGTTATGTCCATGTATGGGATGGCGAGCTTTACTTAGAATATCACCGCGGCACCTACACAAGCCAAGCCTACAATAAGCGGATGAACCGTAAGCTTGAACTGCTATACCGTGAGGCGGAATGGCTAAATACACTGCAAAGTGTGATGACAGGTGACTGGTCGAACTATCGTCAGACCGATTTAGACGAGGGCTGGAGAATTATTTTGCGCAACCAATTCCATGATATTATTCCGGGCTCTTCGATTCGTGAAGTGTATGAAGACAGTACAATTGAATATGCACAAGCAGAAGCAATAGGTCAGTCTGTCTGGGAGCAATCCAGTAAGGCACTTATGAGCGGAAATGAAGCCGGTAAATACACGATCTGGAACAATGCTGCTTGGGAGCTGACAGAACTCGTAGAAATTACTGTTGAAGCCGGGATGGAAACAGGACATTGGATAAGCTCAGAAGGTAAACAACTACAAGCTCAACGTGAAGGTGACCGCTGGATCGTTGAAGTATCTAACATTCCTTCTCTAGGATACACCACCATTTCTTTCGTAGAAGATGTGAATTCTGAGTCTCTAAGCGCTCCATTCAAGCTAAATGAATCAGGAATTTCAACGCCTCACTTCGATATTGAATGGAACGAACAAGGTCAATTAGTATCCATCTATGATATAAATGAACAAAGACAAGTATTAGCAAACGGAAGTCACGGTAACGTGTTCCAAGTGTTTGAAGATAAACCCCTGGCCCATGAAGCTTGGGACATTGACATCTACTATCAGCAAAAGAAACGTGAAGTCACCGACTGCCGCAGCATTGAAGTCATAGAAAAGGGTTCACTGCGATGTGTTGTACAATTCACATGGAGCTATATGGATTCCACGATTAAGCAGCAAATGATCTTACATGCACACCATCGTCGTATCGATTTCGTGACGAAGGTAGACTGGCATGAGCGACAACAGCTAATGAAAGTAGCTTTCCCTGTTGCGATACGAGCTACCGAAGCCACTTATGATATCCAGTTCGGTAATGTTACGCGTCCAACACATTGGAACACTAGCTGGGATTACGCTAGATTCGAGACTGTGGGGCATCAGTGGGCAGATTTATCAGATCGTGGTTATGGCGTTAGCTTGCTGAACGACTGCAAATACGGTTATGACATCAAGGATAATGTGATGCGTCTATCCTTAATCAAATCGGCAACGCACCCTGACCCTGAAGCGGATCAAGGCGAACATACTTTCACCTACTCTATTCTGCCTCATACTGGGGATTGGCTACAAGGTGACACCGTCCGTCAAGCTTGGTCCGTCAACAACCCTCTACGGAGCACCATGGGGCAAGCAGAAGTAGCAACCAAGTCGCTTATTGCCCTTTCTACACAGACGGTTATGGTTTCTGCGATCAAGAAGTCTGAGGATGGTCAAAAATTAATCGTACGTGTGCACGACTATTCTGGAAGCCGCCAGCAAATTGATATGACTAGCGACTTGAATATTATTTCGTGGCAAGAGTGTAATCTAATGGAGCGTCCTGAAGGGGAAGTCCACACTGAACCTGTCATTACTTTTATACTTGAACCTTACGAACTAAAAACATTTGAAATCGAAACAGAAAAATTAATAAAGTAATACACAAAAATAAAGTAACATACAAAAATCGGGGTGTCCCTGTAGCCATGGATCAAAGGCTGCGAGGACACCTCTTTATATATTTTCTCACGATTGTTTCTTATGCTTTTAAGTATACACCTTGTGCAATGAGTAATCTTGACGTATACTCCGAGTAAGGGAGAGATGGATATGAGAAAAATGAGGAAAATCACAATATTCACAGGTATTGGGTTATTCAGCCTTGTTTTGATTGCCATGTTTGTAATCAGCGCTTTTGTAATCAAAAGACCGGCGACTACCACCCCCGTAATCGCGGAAGTGAAGCCTTACAAGTGGAATAAAGTCACGCTAGACGGAAATGTCATATCAAGTGATGGATCAGAGTATTTTTTGTGGAATAAAAAGGGTGAAAATAATAACTGGATCATCTTCTTTTCCGGGGGCGGGGCCAGCTGGGATGCCCAAAGTGCCGCACACCCCATCAAGCTTATGAACTTTATTAAAGGTGGAGATACAGGCAACTATTTCCCCAACATCCCCTTCTATATGCTTACATTGCTGAGAGGCATGATGGATACGGATAACCCTGCCAATCCATTTCATGGCTGGAATGTGGTCTACCTTCCCTATTCGACCGGTGACTTCCATATCGGCAACCGCACAGTTGAATATAAAAAAGATGACGGCAGCCCCTTTACTATGCGTTATAACGGCAGCAATAATGTGCGAAGCAGCCTCGATTGGATATATGCCAACGTGGATAAACCCGGCAAACTACTGATTGCTGGCGAAAGTGCTGGTGGCTTTGGGTCCGCTTTTTGGGCTCCCGAGATCGCCTCTCACTACAAGGACTCCGAGATCTTCCAATATTCGGACAGTTCCTTCTTGAAATCAGACAAGTGGCCAAATGTTGTGAAGCAGGAATGGCAGGCAGACTTCGTGAAGAACTTCGGATATGCCCCTGAAGCGGATATCATCGGGGCAGCTTTTAAAGCGAACGGCCATCTACTTCCTGCGAATGCGATAATATTGCAATCCTACTCGGTATTTGACGAGATTCTGATCCACTTTCTGAACAACATCAACGATTACAAGGGGCCAAGAGATCAAAGCATCATTAATGAGTGGTCACAGGAAATGCGGCAATCTGTTTCTTCTTTGGCAGCCACTTTACCTAATTATTATTACTATCTCACCGACTATGGACTGAACGCAAAGACGGGTACAACTCCGCACACTTTTGCCACCAGAGAGACCTTCTTTCAGGCTGAACAGGATGGTGTGAAGCTTCTGAATTGGTTAGGTGATGCGATCAACCGGCAGACCCCCTATTCAGTGGGCAGCAAATTCCTCATGAATTCGAAGCCAGCTCAGAAATAGTGCTAGAAGCAGCGGAAGAGTTGCAACAAGACAGGAGAGAAAATCAATGAATTTGCGGGAAAAGCAAATGCAAATGACAAGGGAGATCATTAAGGATACAGCGCTTAGCTTATTCTGTGCCCAAGGTATTGAGCGCACGGATATGGCACAGATTGCGGAACAAGCCGGCATCTCCCGGCGTACTTTGTATCATCATTATAAGGACAAGGAAGAGTTAGCCGCTCAAATCTATGCCCTTAATCTGGAGCGGATGTTTGGACAGCTGCTGTTTGATTTTGATTTTGAACACCCTGTACAGTCATTGGAGAACATTCTCGATAAATATCTGGCGTTAAGAGATCATCAGGAAGCCCTGATCTACTATGATGCCATTTTTGGAGTTTACTACAGCACGCTTTCCAAAAATCCCGCGGAACTTCCTGACTTTAAGCAGGCTATGGAAGGCTGGTATTCACGGTTAATTCTCCTTGAGACAATTTCAGTCGCTCCGGAGGAAAAAAATAAGTGGCTGGACATTCTGCACAAGTCCACCCACCTGTATTTCATGTATTTACAAAAAGCCGTCATTATTACTCATCAGCGGGGGGGTGTGGTTACGGAGGAAGATCGGGTTATGGACCGGCAATTCAAGGATTTCATTATGTTTGGCGTACGGCAATCCAAGAATGAGACAAACCCTTAATTTCACTTATGGGGCAAACTGACGATAATCGTCGTTCCCGCTCCAACCGCACCGTCCACTTCTATGTTTCCCTGATGCAGGGAGACAATTTTTTTAACGATTGCAAGTCCCAAGCCATTGCCATTGTTGTTTCCATTCCGTGACTTGTCTATTTTATAAAATCTTTGGAATACGGTGTTGAACTCTTCCGGGGAAATCCCGATCCCGTTATCACTGACGGTGACCGATACATCTGCTGCACTGTCATCTATACTGATGCGGATGTTCCCGCCTTCCGGTGTGAACTTGATGCTGTTGCTAAGCAAATTCATCCATACTTGCTTCAGCTGATCTTCATCACCCTTAATTTTGACAGCTTCCGGCAGCTCAAGATCGATAACGATGCCTTTGGCTGACCATTGTGGCTCACAGGTCACAACGATGGTTCTAATCTGCTCGTCAAGATTGAAGGAATCTGCGTTAAAAGGATGATGTTCAGAATCCAGGGAAGCGAGCTTCAGCAAATTATCACTTAACCTCGACAGACGCTCACTCTCAGCAATGATGATATCAAGATATTCAGAACGTTCCTCTTCCATGATTAGATCATTGTTCTGCAATGCCTTAGCAAAGCCGGAAATAGACGTAAGCGGTGTCTGAATTTCATGAGACACGTTGGATACGAAATCCTGCCTCATCTGTTCTAACTGCTTCAACTCCCCTGCCATCTCCACATAGCTTTGTGTCAGTTCCCCTATTTCGTCTACTCGGTTTACTTTAAGCGCTACCTCGAAATCACCCTTGGCTAGCCTTCTTGTCGCATTCGTCAAAGCTTTGATCGGCTCCACCAAATATCTGGCGGCAATAAGAATGCATAGACTACCCAGTAAAAGCACGAGTAAAAGCACAAAGAGCAGCATCCGATTGACGATATTTTCGTTCTCGGCAGAATACTGCAAGAACATTGCTTGCCACTCCCCGTTAAACATAAAGGGCATCCCGATAAAGGTATCCTTATCTTTCGCAGAGGAACGATAGAGTTTTCCTTGCAGCACTTGTTTCACAGCATCGGGGGTGATAGTGACGGCCGGACTACCCTTAAGCCCATAGAAGGTATATTCCCCGGAATGATTATACAGGTGGATAGGGTATGCAGATACCTTAACCATACTATTCAAGAACTCGTCTGTATCCTCAGGCTTGGCGTCATCATAACGGTGAATGATCTCCTTCCCCACTGTGATCATTTCATTCTGTCCCTCGTAACTTATTTGTTTCTGAAAGACATACAAACCAATGAAAAAGGAACAGATCAGACTAAAGATGATGATGCCTAGAAACGTGAGAACGACGCGTACATACAATGCCTTGATCATAGCGCAGGGATCAGCCGGTATCCTAGGCCGCGGGCCGTTTCGATTTGAAATTGCTCGTCGTTACCGCAGAATTTCTCCCTCAACCGGCTTATATGCACATCTACAGTCCGGCCGTCTCCTTCATAGTTCAATCCCCAGATTTGAGAAATCAACTGTTCTCTTGTGAAGATTTGCCTAGGGTGACTAGCCAGCAGAAACAGTAGCTCAAATTCCTTCAAAGGAATCGTTACCGGTTCTTCATCACGCTTAACCTGGAAAGTGCGGCGGTTAAGCACCACATTGCCCAACTGCACAGACTGGGAAGAAACGACCAGCGAGCGTTTAAGCAAAGCTTTTACTCGCATCACCAGTTCAAGCGGATCAAACGGTTTGGTCAGATAGTCATCCGTGCCGAGTTGAAAACCTTTCACTTTATGTGCAGATTCTCCTTTAGCCGTCACCATGAGGAGGGGAATGTTGGCATCAGAGCGCCTGATTTCTCTGCACAGATCCCAACCATCCAATCCTGGCATCATAATATCTAGGATGACGAGATCGACTCGCGAGTTCTCTATAATGGACAGCGCTTTGGTACCATCCCTGGCTTCTTTGAGGCAAAAACCTTCTTTTCGCAAAAACAAAGACATTAGCTTTCGGATGTTATCATCATCATCAGCGATAAGTATAGTAGCCACGATTTGCCTCCTCTCTTAAGCTTACATTATATATGATATATTCTTGACAAGAAACGAAGTTATCCGAACTGCCAACCCAACAGGTTCCAATAGTAGAAAAACAGAGTCATCACTACAGCCGAAAGTGCCACTAGTGTATAATGCACACGCTTGAAAGCTGTCCAGTATTTATTTTTCCAAACCAGTATAGCCGAGATTAGCAAAGCTAAAGTCAGTCCAACCAAAAGGATTGGCATAACTAAACTGAGAGAAAGCAAAAGACTGATACCGCTGAACTTCTGCATCGTGTCCATGGACATAACCACCATAAATATCGTGAAGAAAGATAGCAGCGCCCACCCAGCAGTTCCCGCAGATAAGCGGATGGCCCACTTTTCCGGAGGCGTCATCGCCTTGATCTTGCGTCTGGAGAAGATTAGTCCAAGCAATGCAGTGATGAAAATCAACCCCGAGCTGCCAAGTAAAATAAGCCAAAACTTATTCTGATTCAAGAGTGGCGTACGCTCCAGCGGCATTTCCGGTGCCATACCTAAGAGCATATGTGTAACCTTACCGGAATCATTTGTGCGGAAGCCGATTTGTTCGGTACCTCCCTCGAGCTGGAACAGATTCGGACCGATTTCTCTGTACAGCTGTTGTTCACTACCCCTTCCCAAAGATAGCTTATTATCCTCTACCTTAACATTTAGCTGGGCAAAAAAATTGAAAAATTTATCAATATCACTGTGGTTACGGCGTGTGAATTGATAGGTTCCCACATACTTCTGAACAGATTCCGCAGAAGTGGAGAATTCAGGCCGCTTCGCTTCAGGATCGGGATAATAGCACTCAAAAAAGGCATGGACTAGGCCTGCCGCGGAATCACCGCCCTGACCGCCGTTATAGGAAACAAAGATACCTATATGCTTGGCAGGCACAAGATAAAACTCGGTATTAAACATGGGGTCGGAACCACCATGAGTAATTAGTCTAAGACCATTGATGCGTTTCTCAGAGAACCCCAGATCTACTCCCGGCAGACGTTTATCGAATTGGTACGCCGTTGAATGCATTAGTTCTGCGGTCTCCGTTCTAAGAATCTGCTGGTCACCATATTTCCCGTTCTGCAGATGGGCAATCATAAAGTGCGCCATATCTACTGCTGATACTGTACCCGAGCCGGCAGGACGAAAGCCGCCCTCGAAGGTAGGTGTGCCAGGAATAAAGCTGCCGTTCTCACTCGTGTACCCTACAACTTGATTGGGTATGAATGACTCCGGCAAAGGCTCTACCACAGTCGAATATTTCATGTCGAGCGGATCGAAAATATACTTTTGTATATAGTCATTGTAAGGAACACCGCTGACTTCCTCCACAATCAGACCCGCGAGTGTAGCCCCGAAGTTCGAATAAGAACTCATCTCTCCGGGAGGTCTTACCCGTGCCAGCATATGTTCATTGAGTGTTTCCGAGATTGATCCCGGCAATTTGGCAGGGTCGGTAGTGATTTGATAACCCACTCCACCCTCTTCAAACCCCGCTGTATGTGTCATCAAATGGCGCATCGTGATCGGCTCAGGATAAGTAGCAGGGATCTTCACTGATTTCAGGTAGGTGTTAATATCAGTGTCCAGATCTATCTTGCCTTGTTCGACCAGTTGCATCACCGCTGTCCAGGTGAACAGCTTTGTTGTTGAAGCGATTCGAAACATGCTGGTTGTCGGATCAACCGGTGCCGCTTCTTCCAGATTGGAACTGCCATAACCTTTGGCTAAAATAATCTTGCCGTCTTTTACAATGGAGATAACCGCTCCCGGAATTTGCAGCCGGTTCATATCTTTTTCCATAATTCCATCAACGAAGCTAGTCAGTCCTGCGGTATCATCGAGCTTGGCAGATGCTTCAATTTGAGCTGCCGGTAGCGCGGTTTGACCCATTTTGGTCTCAGCCGAGGCCTGTTTCCCGGGAAATACCAAGCTTGCGCCTAAGCCGGCACTAATTATAGCCAATAGAGTCAGACCAGCGATCAGCCTTTTTTTCATAGGTGTTAACATTATTATCCTCCGAGTCATCATTTATTGGGGTGGATGATCATCCGCCTAACACTTATAGAGATTATCAGAGTATTATGAATGGAACGTTAACAAGACAATAAAAAAACTAGACAGCAATCCACCCTTAAAAGTGACGGATCATAGTCTAGTTACATCACAAAAACCTATAAAAAATCCCATAGCGAACGTATGCCTACCACCTTACTGTAGCTCAGTCCCGATCCCTTTTTCTCTCGCCTTTTTCACGAAGTATACCGCTGTTGCGATATCAAAAACCGCCATCCCCATCGGACAAAAGAAAATCGGCTCATCTGCTCTGAGTTCATTCAGGCAATGGCGCGAGACGACATCGGTAATCATTCGGGTATCGGCACGAGTTAACCCATGTTTCAGATGGAGCTGCTGTATGTCAGTATTCTCGCGGCACACCTCATCCCAGTCGTCGACGATTATGGCCTTCACCGAAGCTAATGCCTCAGGCTTATAATCACGCAGTGAAATATTCAGTAGAAGACTACCTTCCACCGGAAGTATATCAATATATCTATGATTGGATACGGTACAGGTGATAAAGATATTGGACTTTCGATAAACGCCCGCCCACGTCTCCTCCACTTCTATCCTATCCTTATATATAGATGAGATGTCTGACAAATCTACTTCCCTTATATCAAAGATGCGGATACGTTCAACTCGATCTCCGTACAATGCCATAACCATTTGAAAATGATATTGCCCGATTGGTCCCCAGCCGATAATGCCAAGATGAATCCGTTCAAGTGAACGAGCCTGCAAAAAGTGACCAATCATCAGTCCACTGATGGAAGCTGTCCTTACGATGCTGGGGAGCGGAGAGCTTAGGACGGATATAGGCTCGCCCGTAATGGGATCATTCAAGACAATGATGCTATGCGCGCGGGGAAGACCAGCCTGGATATTATCCGGGAAGCTGGAAATCCATTTGATCCCTGCTGCGTTCACGTTCCCCCCTACGTATGCGGGCATTGCAATAATACGATTTTGAGGATTCTTATACCTTAGGTAAGGTTTTACGGGCTGCGCGTAATCTCCAGAATCAAGTATGCGCACCGTAGTTTCTATCGATTCCACGAGAGAAGGCCAATCAAGCCCCACCTCCCGGATGTCCCGATCGTTTAAATACAGCATTCCACAACCTCCTTTTTCCGTTCGTTAAGCAAGAACATCTCCACCGTCAGGCGAGAATTCCTGCCCAAATTCATTCTGAATCCATGGGTCAGAGTATACTGTATCGAGGTAACGCTCCCCTTTGTCATGCAGAATCACCGCACAGACAGATCCTGGAGCCATTTCTTGCTCCATACGCCTAACAGCGGCAAGGTTAGCCCCCGAGGATGCACCGGCCAGAATCGATTCATTCTGGGCGAGTGCTCGGCATCCTTTTACGATATCCAAGTCTGAGACATGCACAATACGGTCGATTAAATCCGTTCTGCAGAAAGGGGGTACGATGCCTGCACCCAGTCCCGGGAACCGCCGTTTCTCTTTGTTGCCACCAAAAATACTACTTCCCTCCGCATCGACGGCAACAATCCTAGTCTTCAGACCATGATCCCTTACATATTCCGCGAGGCCACGAATCGTGCCGCATGTACTTACGCTGCAAAACAAATAATCCACTTCGCCAAGCTCAGTCACGATTTCTTTCATGGTCGTATGGTAGTGGGACAAATAGTTATTTGCGTTTGCATATTGATTCGGCCAGTAGCTGCCCGGTATTTCCTCCAAGAGTCGCTGCACTCGATTCAGTCTAGCAGGCAGATATTCACCGGTCTCGGGATCGGGTTCGCTAACAAAGTCAATTTTCGCAGTTAATGCTTTCAGAATCTGCAGATTTGTTGTGGTAGTTCTTGGATCAACCACACTAATAAACCGCAGCCCTAAATATTGGCAAATCATCGCCAAGCTAATCGCCATATTTCCCGAACTCGACTCAATAATAGTAGTTCCCGGCCCGATTTTCCCTTCCTTCCATGCCTCATGGATCATCCGCAGAGCTGGACGGTCTTTCGCACTTCCTCCCGGATTTAGCAGTTCCATTTTTGCGTAGACTTCGAACTCACTGTTCTGGAACAGATTATCCAGCTTGATTAATGGTGTTTTTCCGATAGTCGATAAGATACCGTCTTGGATATTTATGTCCACCTTAGCTTTGTCCTTCTGATAATATAACTTCTTGTTCTTGACCTGCCCGCTGGCCAGCGGCTCCCCTTTAGCTACTATAATGATCTCAATATCATCAAGCAGATGGTTGCGAATCATCATCCCGATTTCCGGAATACACTCCCTGATTTCCTCTTTGATTACCGGAATAATAGAGTGCTTCACAGATTTACTCTTGATATAAATAGAGAGCGCATTGTTTTTTACTTTGACCCGAATGATCGCATCTTCAATATGACGGTATACGACCTGCTCGATATCGTACAGGCTGATTTTCTCACCGTGCTTCAGTTCCTGACCCACTCTTTTTACAATGGACTCAAAGCTTTGTTGTTCAACCCCGTCTATCATCACAGGCCTAAAATCCCTTACGACGTCATAAGTAACAAAACGAAGGGCTGGCAGCATCCTGCGGACAGTTGAGGTAAGCACCAGAATACTTTCATTGTTCCGAAGTGGCCTTACTTCTTCGTCTAACTCATGAACCCCGATTCCTTCCGCAAAAATTCCGTCGGCAAAAATGTACCTGCCATGATCATGGGAGTAATAAGCGATCGTACCGATTTCAATGGAGCCGTAAGTATCGATGATGTCTCTAGGCTCAATACCGAACATGCCAGCCATGTTCCGCTGCCACTCAGGCGGAGCAATTTCCCCTACCAAAATAATCTTGCGAATTCCGAATTCACGCGGGTTTCCGGCAGCATATACGATATGGTCAAGAGGATGGACGGCATCGTATAGAGCAAGTCAGGTTTAAAAGCTTTAAGCTGTTCAATATGCTGTTCGATTGGCAGTTCAAAGGGGATTGAACTTTTTTCCAATCCTAACCTTTCAAAAATGGTTAGCGCAGTATTTGCTGCATGTCCAGTGCCCATATCCGCCAACGCTCTGTTACATCCGCTTCCCGCAATAAGCTCGCCGAATAGCTTCGTTTTAATATCCACATAGTATTTGTCATCTTCCTCAGAGTAGAGGATTGCTTTTCTACGGCCTGAGCTTGTACCAGACGTCCTATAAACAGTCCAAGAAGGATCGATGGGTTGGTTATAATAGAAGGTTTCAAGTGTTTTCGAAGACATAAGAGGTAAGTTCTGCAAGTTATAATTCGTTTTCTCCCCATCGACCAGCCCCTTGTACCAAGGGTATTCGTCCATTACTTCTTGCACCTTATTCTGCAATTTACCGAGCAGCATCATAGCCGCCTCCCGTTGACCGCATGCTGCAGCCCAAGTTTAATAAATGCCTCCAATATTCATATGTAGAATTCTTTGCATGTGTTCTATTATTCTGTGGTTGCCCAAGCAAAAACTGCGTATTCCCGTAATATAGCCTATAGATATATAGAACGGAGGAACAAAATGAAGGAGCCAATACGGCGGATATCCAATAAGCTGACGAAAACAAGGGTACTGCTTAGAAAACAAGAGCTAAGGAAGTATATCCCGGTAACGAAAAAAATGAATAAAAACGTACTCTATGAGATGTTGCAAAAACATAGAATGGTGTACATTAAGCCCTGCTGTGGATCTTTGGGACAGGGTGTAATCCGGATTGAAAGATCACAAGATCATTCCGCCAAAAAACGACCAGCCTACAGCTATCAATCCGGTACGCATAAACATACATTTTCTGATTACGAGATGGCTTATCGGGCAATCTTTAGCGAGACCCAAGGAAAATCCTATTTGGTGCAAAAGGGGATTTGGCTTTTGGTTTATGAAGGAAGGCCATTTGATATCCGGGTAATGGTGCAAAGAAATCTTAAGGGTGGGTGGGAAGCTACAGGCATTGCGGGTCGCGTTGCTCATCCTCGCAAAGTGGTTACGAATGGGAGCCAAGGGGGAACGATTTATCCGGTAGAGGCATTATTAGAATTCTACACAAACGTAGAGAATAGTAGCACGTTGATCCGGTCCATGAAACAAATTGGAGTGAACTCCGCCAGACAGCTAAGCACAGCCTATCCCGACCTGCAGGAAATCGGTGTGGATATTGCCTTGGATCGACGCCTTAAACCATGGATCTTGGAAGTAAATACGGCCCCCGATCCGTGCCCGTTTACCAAACTGAATGACACCAGCATGATTGAGCGAATCGTCAAATATGCGAAAGCCTATGGCCGCACATACAATCTTAAATGCATGAAGTCCAAACAGGGTATGGTCTGAACAAATTAGATTGGTGATAATACAAACAACCCTGATATATAGAAGTCTCTACCAGGGCTGTTTGTGTTGTTTTAGAATTCGGAGTCGCTCACCTTAACAAGCATCTTCCCTAGGTTCGCACCTTGGAACAATTGCAGGAATGCTTCCACCACATTGTCGAATCCTTCAACAACTGTTTCTTCATATTTTAATTTACCTTCTGTTAGCCATTTTCCAAGCTCTTGAAGGCCTTCTGACTGGCGGGCTGCGTAATCACTAAGAACAAATCCTTTGATAAGGGAGCGGGTTTTGATCAATCTGCTCTGAATACGTGGACCCATATCTCCGTCTGTACTATTATAGGAAGAAATAGCGCCACATAGTGGAATACGTGCATAATCATTAAGCAAGCTCATCACAGCATCTGAAATCGCTCCACCCACGTTGTCAAAATAAACATCAACACCATTTGGACATGCTTCTTCCAAAGCCTGGCCTAAATTTTCCGTTGTTTTATAATTAATGGTTGCATCAAAGCCAAGTTCTTTTTTTAAAAAGTCGCATTTGTCATCGCTACCTGCGATCCCAACGACACGAGCGCCTTTGATTTTGGCAATCTGTCCAACAAACATCCCCACTGAACCCGCTGCCCCAGACACTACGACAGTCTCTCCTTCTTTCGGCTGACCGATATCAAGTAAACCGAAATATGCAGTGAGCCCTGTCAAACCAAGAACACTTAAGTAAGCCGATACAGGTGCAATCGAATCATCGATTTTGGTTACTGCTTTAGCATCTACAGTATTATATAACTGCCAGCCCAGCATACCGATGACTTTATCTCCAGCTTTGAATAGCTCCGATTTGGAGTCTACGATCTCTCCCACAAGTCCTCCAGCGATGACTTCATTAAGCTGATACGGAGGAACATACGATTTAGCATCATTCATTCTTCCGCGCATATAAGGATCCACTGACAAATACAACGTACGTACAACAACTTGTCCTTCTTTTGCTTCAACTACAGGAATATCTTTGAACTCGAAATTTTGCTGGGTTGGCATGCCTACAGGACGTGAAATTAACAGGACCTGTTTATTTTTCAACTGATTCATAGATCACTACTCCATTAATATTTATTTTTGCTGCTACCTATAACTATTAACCAAACCCTGTACATGATTATCAAATAGTTATAAAACTATCAAACTATCAAGAAAAAATTATAGGTTTCCGGACATATTATAAACTGTCCAAGAAACCCGGTAATAATTCGCTAAACGTATCCTCTCGAAGCTGGCTAATCTTATTCTGCCCCATACGTGTGACACTTACTAAATCAGCTTCATACAAAATCTTCAGATGGTACGACACATTAGATTTGTCCATTCCCATAGATTCACCAATGGACCCACATGTATTGTTCTCCTTATGGAGATGAAGATAACGAATCATTTCAATTCGTTTCACTTCTGCTAATGCTTTAAAAATCTTCACTCGCTTTTCATCATCTTTTAAGGAATATTGTTCGATAGTCATAAAACTATTTTATTCTTCTGATTGCGCAAAGTCAATTTACAATCCCATTTCTTAATCGGTTTCATTTTTGTATAATATACCAATCGGCATTAGCGCGGCTCTATTTATTAGGAAGGAGGGGTGGTAGAAATGGACATTACCAAATATGAAAATCTTGTTCCCCGTGTTTTTTTGTTTGTTGATCGCCGATCCTTCCCGGATTGGGAGATTACGAGGAGTAAAATCGATTTCCATGATCTTACCTTCATCGTAGAAGGGAAGTCTGACTATTTTATTAATGGAGAGAAATTCACGGTTGAAGCCGGAGATATGCTCTATGCCCCTTCTGGCAGCATTCGGGAAGCTCAGACCTTTAAGGAGGCACCAATGCGTTCCTTTGCGTTTAATTTCTTCTGGGAGGGGGAGGACAATCATGTGCAGCTCCCTTTTGAGACTGTAACTAGGAATTGGAGAACTAAAGAGATTCTAGAGGATATTAAAGAATTCTCACATGTCTGGATGGGCAAACAACCTTTCTACAAAATGAAGGCCCGGGCCATCTTTCAACTGATAGTGTACCGCTTATTAAGTATCGCCCACCATCAAGAAACACCTCTGATAGATCTAAGAATCCAAAAAGTGATGACCTATATTATGGATCATTATTCGGAGGAAGTTACGATCAAGGAGCTGGCAGATTTGGTTGCCCTAAATCCCGTATATCTTGGTAAGCTATTTAAGCAGAACACTGGCTCCACCTATAAAGAATTTATAAACAAGGTGCGGGTGAACAATGCTGAGATGATTCTATCGGCAGGTGGTTTTAATGTGTCCGAAGTGGCAGCGCACTGTGGTTATCAAGATGTCGCCTACTTCAGCAACGTTTTCAAAAATATAAAGGGTTATCCTCCGTCATCTGCCCTGAAATAACGGAGGATTCGAAGCAACAACCCAGTTGTTCGCCCTTTTAATTCAACCTAACTAAGAATGGACGCCGTCCCGCTAGTATAAAAGCTCTCCTCCGGCCCTAAATAGGAATAAGGAAGCTGGGCAGCGGACAATACAAGCTTTTGCAGAACCAGACCCGCATCCAATCCGTAAAAGCGGAGGGTATGAAGACCCTTTGTTAAAGCATGGCTGGTGGTCACAGCATGAATATTGTCCATAACCGCGCGGCACCACGGTTCATTATCATGATTACCGCCTTCAAAGTTCGTTGGTAAAGCATCCTTAATCACGGGTGCCTGATCATCGAAACCTATCGCATATTTCAACCCACTAGTTTGTGACAGATTGTTTGTCGGCGCAATATACGCGGTTAAGCTATAATCAGTGTCCTGCTGCACTATAATCCGATATTCCAGATAAGGTGCATCCTCCGGTTGTTCAAAAGATACAGCATCCGGATACATTTTAACCGAGGATAAAGAACGTCCATAGCTGTCAATGGTCTTCCATACCACCCCTGATTTCGAAACACGAGTTATGGTATGCTCCGCTTTAATGGACACAATATTATGGGTCTCGATGAAAGTCATCGGTGGCACATCCGGAATGTCTATCCAATCCACGGCTGCCTTCACCTTAACTATATTCCCGGCACCGGAGATCGTAATTTCGCCCGTCGATGCTTCTTTGACCTTCTCCCAATCTACGGAAACCTGAAGCGTCTCCCCTGCCTCAATCCAGCCGCGTATTTTCTCAAGCTTGATCCAATCCACGCTGCTCCGCACCTGATATTCAAAACCCGCTTCTCCACCGTTACTGATTGTTATGCGATAATTTTCTTTTTGAAGATTTGTAATTACCGGAAGTTCAACTGTGCCGGAAACATACGCTTGTTCCGTTCCTTCCACATCGACAATCATTAAAGAACCTTTGGCGGGAGTTTGGGTGTTTACATCCGGATAGTTCCACCCTTCTGCATTCCAATGTATATACCCAACATGAGGGGAACTCATCATTCCCTGCCATTTCCCATCCGAAATTCCGCTATTATAAACCAGCTCCAGATGCTTATCCCTTTCGATGGTTTCGCAGGTCAGAGCAGCGTAAGTATTTGCCAACATACTATTTCGTTTAGCGTATAGATGGTTCAGTCCTGCATAAATTTGCATTTTGACCACATTGGCCGAGGCAACAGCAGGGAAATATACGAGCTGGAAGTAAGCATCCTTTAGTTGTTCCGGGATTAGCTCATCGTATTTGCCGGCAGCCTTCTCGATCATCACCGCTTGCTCCAGAACTCTGTGCGCCTCATTGTAATGGATAGGACTGAAGGTGGACGGATAAATAATTTCAGGCTTGCGCCGACCGTTCATCCGGGTATAATCACCTAACAATTGTGCGATTCCCAGACATGTCTCTTGTTCCAGCGCATATCCGAATTGCTGCTCTACCCAACGGTTGGTGTATTCCACAATCCGATTGATTGCACCTGTCCCCCAAGCCTCAAAATCGTAGGCCAAATCCAGAAAGTAGGAAATGGGCAATTCCATAGGCTTCAAATCTCCGACGTTCACAATCCATACATCACGGATGCCATAGTCGAATGCCATACACATTTGCTCCCAGACTTTTTCAAGCGGGGTCGTATTTAACCATTCATAGGAATGCGGACCACCATGATAGTCAAAATGATAATACATCCCCCATCCTGCGCTGCGGTTACGTTCGTTTTTCGTCGGGATTTTGCGGAGATTGCCAAAGTTATCGTCAGCAAGCAGGATCGTAACGTCATTCAGAACATCCCAGTCCTTCAACCCTTCCACCCCGGCAGTGCCATACCAGTACTTCTCAACTTCCTTATAAACGGCCAAAATTTGCGGTGCATGTTCAAGATTGTATTTCTTCAATAGTTCTTTTTGCGTAAGTATAATATCCTTCAGCAGATCAATATTCTCCTGGTCGGAGCCCTCCAGCGCAGAGTCACTTTCCCCCCGCATGCCTAGGGTAATCAAGTTATCAAAGGCCTGATTGCGCTTGATTCCGTCTTCCCAGAAATCTGTAATCGCCTGTTTATTACGGGCGAAATCCCATAGGTTACTTGTTCCGTATTGGCTGTATACCTTCTGCCATTCACTGCCTGCCCGGAATAAGGGTTCATGATGGGAGGTCCCCATAATAATTCCGTATTCTTGTGCATGCTTGGCGTTGGCAATCGGGCTGCTTTTACCATTCAGGCTGAATTCGGCGCTCCACATCGCCGGCCATAAATAATTCCCCTTCAAGCGAAGAATGAGTTCAAATACCTTGTCATAGAAATCTTCATTAAAGTCACCAAATCTTTGAGTTACCCAAGAACCTAAAGACGGCCAGTCGTCATTCAAAAAAATACCTCTATATTTAACCGAAGGCTCCTTGGAGATCACATGAAGCTGGTTATCAGGAATGGACAATGCCGGCTTCTTCTCCGGCACAATATCCGCCCAGTACACCCAAGGACTAACTCCAATCTTTTCGGAGATCGAATACAACCCGTAAATCGTCCCCCGTTTATCACTTCCTACAATGACGAGCGCCTTGTCCACTCCCGCTGTGGGTTGTTCAACCACCTGAATTTTATAACATTCTCTTTTACCTTGGATGGCCGATACATCAACGGTTCCCTCCGCGATTAAATCATCGATATAATCATTACTCCCTATCGACCCAGCGATTATGACTGTTCCATCCAATTCGTTCAATTGTGTATATATCTCAGGCTCTACCTCTGTTACCTGTTTAACATCTGCTGCAAAAGACTGTGCCACCCGGCGTAATCCCTCATAATCTTTCCCCATGGGGTCTACGTAAATCTTGGCAGCACTGCCCTGCTTCACAAGGTGCAATTCCTTCGTAGGCATGATAATTCTCCCCTTAAGCATCCTATTTTCGTATGACTAGGCACATTATATAAGTAAGCGATTTCAACATCCATGTGTAAACTAGCAACTTTTTGTAATTATTAAATGAAACTTTGTTTATCGGTTGAACAATCTGGATATTTGGTGTTACTGTTAACAGGTATTCCTTCTAATAAAAATATGTTTTTTGCAAGCGCATCCATAACAAGAAAAGCTTATACAAAAAGCGAGGATGATCAATATGAAAAACAATAATGGGATCATTACAGGAGGCAAGATTGAAGGTCCAAAGGCACCCAAGGATCCGGCTGAACGCAGGAACGGTTTTTTTGTGCTCTACGAAACCGCGATTGAGGCGACAGCCTGGGCCGAAGGTCCACCTTCACAGGAAGTTTATCTGGAAGGTAACTATCTAATCGACAAGGCCAGATATATTGGCGGCGTCACTGATGAGACAATACTGGAGCTGCTAGGAAACTGCGTTGGATTTCGCAAATTGGTTCATAGTATTGGAGTGTCTGTGAGAAGGGATCCTGAGCAGAACGAGCCCATCTCTTTTCTATTGCAGAACTGGGGCAAAACCAGCAAATACGAAACAGGCAGCAGCATACGTGTGCCCTGTCCCTCCGACGGTTCTGAGATTCTCTTGAAGTTGGAGGATTTGGAATGGTCTGAAGAGGATGCAGTGCTCGGCAAATTCGCCTTTGAATTTAAACATGAAGGCGAACTGGCCATTGCGAGTATAATTTTTTATTTGCATGACGGTTATTCTGTACCAGAGCTAGTCATTGAACCGCCTGTAGCGTTTGATTCTAACGAATACCGGGAGATCATTACCCAATCCTTGCTTCATCCGGGCAATAATAAAAGATTAAAAACTGCCATCCATAAGGCTATAAAAGGTGAGGATGTCACGATTGCTTATATTGGGGGTTCCATTACTCAGGGAGCAGGCGCTAAACCGATCCATACAGAATGTTATGCCTACCAATCGTATCTGAGATTTAAGGAATTATTCGGTACGAATGGTGGCGGGAACATCCATTTTGTGAAGGCTGGGGTAGGTGGAACACCATCCGAGCTTGGGGTCATCCGTTATGAAAGGGATATTCTCCGGGAAGGTTCTGTAACACCGGATATCGTGGTGGTGGAATTTGCGGTAAACGACGAAGGGGATGAAACGAAAGGCAACTGTTTTGAAAGCTTATGCCTAAAAATACTTTCCGCCGATAATAGACCGGCAGTAGTTCTCCTGTTCAGCGTGTTTATGAATGACTGGAACCTGCAGGAACGGCTCTCCCCCATTGGCCGAGCTTATAATCTTCCTATGGTTAGTGTAAAGGATGCGGTATCCGGGCAGTTCCGCCTAAGCAAAAATGAGGGGAACATCCTCTCGAAACGGCAATTTTTCTATGATATCTATCATCCTACTAATGAGGGTCACCGGGTGATGGCAGATTGTCTGGCTTATTTATTCTCCGAAACCCACAAAACGCTAATGGACGAAGATGATCTCCTATTGGATCAGCATCCGGTCATCGGGAATGATTTTGCGGGAACCCTCCTGCTGGACCGCAAAAGCCATATTGACGCAGGCAGGATTGAGGTAGGCGGATTTTCGGGGATCGATACCGATTTGCAGCGGGTAGAAATGGATGCCAATTCTTTCGGAACTCCGGAATTCCCTCAAAATTGGATGCATTCAGCGTCGTCTGGGGAACACAGCTTCAAGCTGACGATAACAAGCAAAAATCTCATCCTCGTATACAAGGATTCTGGCAGCAGCGAATTCGGCAAGGCGAACATTTACGTCGATGGTTGTCTTGTAGTCACCGCTGATCCACATGAGAATAACTGGACACATTGCAATCCGGTAATTCTTTATCAAAATGAGGTTAGCGGGGAGCATCAGGTAGAAATCAGAATGGTGCCGGAAGATCAGTACAAGTCTTTTACTATACTTGGCTTCGGCTATAATGCTTAATTAGTTGACCCTAGTGGCATATAACCTAAAAAGAAACCCATGGTCTTTAAATGACCTGGGTTTCTCAATAATTTGAGGAATCTTTTTCTATTTAGTAGGCAGCTTTTTATCTAGAATGGCCTTCACATCTTTAACAAGCTGTACGGATGCTTCAATCTCCAACTTACTTGTTGAAACACTTTCAATACTGCAACCAATAGGAATTCCCTTCTCCAGCCCGAAATCTAGCAATTCTTCAAAGATTTTTTGTGATAGCTGGATTGATTTATCCAAAATATCATTCGAGTATTTTAACTCGTTTTCTAACCATCCCGGGATACTGATCCCTAACCACTTCATAAATTGTAATGTTTTCGCTGTGCCGCATGGTGCAAGATTAAATAAAATAGGAACCATCTCAAAACCGTTATTTGTATAGTAATAATATAAATCAGACAATAAATTCTTAGATGCCTCTACATTATAAGTTGCCTGAGTGATAAAAAAGTTGCACCCATTGTTGGTCTTTTCGACAACCCGTATATGCTCATCATTCTTTTTTATATGTCTTTCCGGAATGACAACTCCACCAAAAGTTAAATTACTATTTAACTGTTTGCTTAGCTCATAAGCATCTGGTAAATTCAATTTCACCTCTTGTTTACTTGACGAAGCGCCCACATACACTGAAAATCTATCTTCATTTTCGTCAGTTTTAACCCAATCCTCGAACTGGGCTCTTGTATCATTACCGACGCACCGGTAAATTATCTTTGGGACCTCCACCTGTCTTAGATATTTATCACCATAGACAGCCGGATCAATCGTTGGTAAATAGGGATAAGGTCTTTCATGATCCACTCTATCTACTTCTTCTTGAACGTCGTACAGAATTAACGCATCTAAATCAAGGTTTTTAAGTCTTTCAACCTGTTTCTGGGCGATTTCCGAGACCTTTTCTGGTGCGTGGCTTGCCTTCGGTGGTGTCATCCCATATGTTATAATACCCGGGTTTTTGCTCAATATTTTTTGTTTAAATGTATTCTCTGCCGCTCCCAAATTATAAAACCCCTCTACTCGTCGCTTTTAAGATAAGGTTACCATGGCAGGCTTAATATGTGTAACTTCTATTTACTATATCTAGTTATATTTTAAAGCTATGATTCCCTAATGATACTTTTCGAGTAGTACATGTTGACAACCATTTGGTGTGACTATAATATTAGAAGTCCTGCCAACCTTAGTTGGCGATAAGGGGACCAAAAGGTTCATTCTTATTTAAAAAGGGTGAGTATTATGAATAAAGAAGAATTAATGGAAAGCGCACGTAACACAAAGAAAGCTGCTTATGCCCCTTATTCTAAATTTCCAGTTGGAGCAGCCTTATTGCTTAAAGATGGAAATGTTATTAATGGAGTAAACGTAGAAAATGTATCTTTTGGCGCTACTAATTGTGCAGAGAGAACAGCAATCTTCACAGCTATTACAAAGGGCTATACTAAAGGTGATTTTCAGGCTATAGCTGTAGCAGGTGACACAATGGATTTTCTGCCGCCATGCAGTATCTGCAGACAAGTATTATCGGAATTCTGTTTGCCTGACATGCCTGTCTATTTAACCAATGAGAAAAAAGAGATCTTAGAGCTGAGTTTAAAGGATTTATTGCCTTATGCATTCAAAAATTTAGATATGTAAAAATAATTCCTCTCGTAGTGGAATAACAAAAACACGCGTACCTGTGTTAGACAAGTACGCGTGTTTTTGTGTTAAAAAGCTTAGTCAGAACACAGAGTTCACAGACCAGACACACCGCGTAAATACGTTGTTACTTACCAAATCGCAATTCCAACCTTATCTTTTTCTTTAAATACTACCTTTATCATTTCCAAAGCATTTCTTACCCTAAATTCAATAAATTCTTTATCATAGTCTGTATGTAGTGCTATAGTATCTAAATTATCAAGCAAAATAAGGAATTCACTTTCCAGTTTTTCTATTCCTTCATCAAATGCAAAAATATTCGTATTCTTTAAAGAATATATTAACTCACATCCGAGTTCACTAATTAAATCATTTCCCCAGAGAGTTTTTCTGCATGATTCGAAACCAAATAAATTATTGTGTGGTGCAGGCACCTGCTCCTCCAAAAAATTAGTATCTACAATTATTCTTCCCTTTTGAATTACACTAATTATCAAACTCATATAGTTAAAACCTCTCAATGAACATCATCAATAATAAAAAAACAAGCGATCCATTGAGATAAAAGGTTAACACTTCCTCTCGATGATCGCTTGCTTTTAGTAGCTATGCATAGTCACATTTCAAGTTTTCCCTGTGATTTTTCATTTAGGATGAGAAAAAAACATCAAAAAGTCCTGTATAATCAACAAAGATTTTTCATTTAATGTGAGAAAAATTTCAGAAGATTAATTTAAACCATCATATTTTTCACTTAACTTGAGAAAAAGGGCATTTTAGTAGTATTCATGATTCTTGCATAATATACAATTCTCTTCAACGATCTCTATCTAATCAATAATCCGTCTATGGGTCTAAGACTCTTCCCACTTTCTCCCTATTATTCAGCAAGGATGAACAGCTCAAATAAATGAGAGAGGCTATGACTATGAAGGTGTTCCATAGTTTCACCTCCTTGGAATAATTATTTTGAAGATAAAAGGGATGCGCCCTCGATTATACCATGGGCTACATCCTTCATGAATAACAGTGCTAGTTGGATGGTTTGCCTTCAGCTGCAGAATTGATGCAAGGATTAACTCAATAAGAAGTGAGATGAACACAGCCCCGTTTAGTTGATGTTGAAGGAAGAAATATCCCGATATAATCCAAATAATACCCAGTATTGACGTAATAATTCGATTCAACTTAATGGTATTCATTTGGATAAAATCTTGTTGTATCAATTCTACCCCCCAATTGCGTTATCAACTTTTAACCCATTCTATCAATAAAATATTTAAGTTTAATTTCAGAATTGTTGCTAAATTATTAATTCGTAACTACTTGATTAGGCTCTATAGCCTTGTCGTTTAACTGCATAAAAGGACGCTTCCCACTGCTACGCTTGGGTTTCGTCCTCTATTTTAAATCAGATATAAGATATAAGTACTCTTAACCGAAAAAGGCACACCGCAATCCTTCAAGTGAATCACGCGTTTCAGCCTTCAAGATCCTTGCCTCCTGGATAGAGGAAAAAAAATAGTGGCCACGTGGATACATGTGTAACTCTGTAGCTACGCCCGCGCGTAGCAACCGTCCTGCATATTCAATGGCCTCTTCTGCAAAGAGATCTATCGACCCAACGCTGATATAAGCGGCTGGTAATCCCGAAAAATCTTCTTTACGGGCTGGTGAAGCGTAGTTCCTCCACACCAGGTTCATGTTACGTTAAGCAAATCAAAACCACTATTATATATAGTTACTTTATCTCCATACATCCTTAAGAATTGGTTGCAACTCGAACATTTATCAACCAGCAAACAATTATTTTTATTACTGCCCCGCTCTTCAATCAACTTATTTAGAGACGTTTGATTAACGATATACCTCTGACAAACAACCGCCTCTCCGCATGATGCAGAAAGTGCGGTTGTTGTAAGTCGAGGATTTTAGTGCGTTTCAGAATGATCATCAGAGTACTGAAATTCAGATTAACTGATTTTATAAACTTTTATAAGAATACGCAAACATTTTTATTCTCGCTTCTTTGAAAATCGGCGTTGGAAATAATAAGACATTGTTTAACTCAATAGGAAGTACTTCAATTTCAATTAAGCTTAAACTGTTCTTATGATCGACAATTTCGATATATAAGATCTGTTTTCCAGGCATTGTTAAAATTAATGGAATTTCTGCGATACCATCATGAAATTGAACATCGATTAACGTGGTATCAGTAGCTGAGAGCTCTACATCACCGAATTTTCCGGAGGATTCAGTGCTTGATAGCATATAGCCGGAAACTCTTAATTTAACAATTTCATTAAATAAATCAGTTTCAATACCATCCTCGCCATAGACATTATTATAGATGCTTAATCTAACATTAGTTGGTTCCCCAGCTTTAATAGTTGTTTGGCTTATTTCAATGGAACTAGTCAGTGAGTTTTTAAGCTTAAGCGGAAACATATTAGTGATTTCCATCCAACCCGGAGATGACCAATCTGACCACAACTGTTCATCGTATACCTTGACCCGGACTTGGAATGCTTGACCGGCTGGCAAAGGTTTACTTACTGTCCATATGTTATTATTTGTTGTTACCGCTTGCTTGACCTCACCTGAATCTACTACTGTCGTTCCACTTTCATCCAAGATCTGTACTTGGTACGCCGAAAAATTCGTTAATGCTGCATCCCCTTGGGTCCATTGAATCGCTGGCTGGCTTACATTACTACTCTCTGGTGCATCTTTACTACCCAGTGGATAGGTTACGGTTGCTCGCGGGGCCACATTCTCTTTCACTAACGCTAATGTGCTTCGTGCGACTATCGTTCCATCCCCTAGTTGTCCTTTGCTGTTGTCGCCTCCCATTGCCCACACACTTCCATCCACCTTGGAAGCTAACCAATAACCTTTTCCGGATGCCACAGCATTTACATCGCTTATTCCTTCTATTTTAGAAGCAGAGTTTCCACCTACACTCCATACACTTCCATCTCCTAAAACTGCAAGCAAGTCTAATCCGCTTTTTGCAGAAATACTCTTAATTCCACTTGGGCTGCTGAGTTCCGTATAATAACCATAATTTCCGCCCCACATTCCGACGCTACCATCTTTCTTCAATGCATACTGATAATTTGATTCTGTCACTTCTATACTCGCAACATTTGTGACGGCCTTAATTTCAAAAGGCTTTAATACGGTCTGCGCTGAAGTTCCCAGAATCTCGTATTGGCTATTACTTCCCCATCCCCATACCGTTCCGGCACTCGTTATGGCATAAGCTGTTTGCTTCCATGTAGCTAATGCACTCACTCCACTAACACCTACAACTTGAGCAGGATAATATCGATCTATGGTTGAGTTGACTCCTAGCTGTCCGACATTATTCATTCCCCATGCCCATACCGTTCCATCACTCTTCAATGCGTAGCTACTAAATTCGTTAGCCGCAATTGCAACAACTCCTGTTAAGGAGTTCACTTGTGTTGGAACGGAGATAGGACCATTGCTGTTTCCAGTTCCCAATTGACCAAAAGTGTTACGACCCCATGCCCATACTGTACCGTCACTCTTTAATGCCATGCTATGATATGTTCCGGCAGTAACTGCTATGACGTGATTTAATCCAGGAACTTGCACCGCTGTTGTTTTTGAGGTAGTCGTTCCATCCCCTAATTGACCAAAA
This sequence comes from Paenibacillus sp. FSL F4-0097, assembly GCF_038593125.1. Taxonomy (NCBI): domain Bacteria; kingdom Bacillati; phylum Bacillota; class Bacilli; order Caryophanales; family Paenibacillaceae; genus Paenibacillus; species Paenibacillus sp. FSL F4-0097. The sequence goes on along the minus strand of NZ_CP151965.1, from coordinate 2,509,456 downwards.
TCATTACTTCCCCATGCCCATACACTTCCATCTTCTTTTACGTGAAGGCTGTGGTCTCTTCCTGTACCAACAAGACTCAATGGAGTCCGAACTACATATACTCCTTCAAGTGAAGAGTTCCCTGCTTCGTCCCATGCAATTACTTTGAAGGTGTATGATTTATTAGATTCCAGATTATTAAATGTATACGCAGTATCAGTAATATTATCTAAAAGTATAGAATCTTGATAAATATCATAACCTGTAACGCCCACATTATCAGAGGAAGGAGACCAAGATATCCTCACGTTATCATAATTAAATAAATCAATATCAAATCCAGTTGGTTTAGACGGTCTCGTCTTATCAACTTTTGCGTCGCCGAAAACTTCATCGCTGAGATTAGCAGCTATATCTACTGCTCTGGCATATACATTATTTAACCCTTCATTATCAATGATAAAAGGTACGGTGTAGTCCTTCCATTCTCCGTCTAATCCTATTTTATATTGATATTTTTGGAACCCACTGTTTGGAAAACCCTTGTCCGTATCGCTTCCACCTGACAGCGTAATCTCAACCGATTGATTGGTCCACTTTAATGGTTCAACTTTCATTAGTGGTTTTTGAGGATTCGTTTTATCAACTTTAGTTACCCCAGTAACTTCCCCACTAAGGTTAAATACATTATCCACTGATCTGGCGTAAACATTGTATAGTCCTTCTGTATCAATCACAAAAGGATCTTTATAATCTTTCCATTCTCCGTCCTGATTTATCTTGTACTGATATTTTTGAAATCCACTATCCGCATCGGTTCCACCATCTAATGTAATAGTGACAAACTTATTCGTCCATGTTGTTGGATCAACTGTCATTACTGGCACTGTCGGACTGGTAGTGTCAACTTTCACAATTTCAGTTAATACTTCAGAATCATTTCTATTTTTATCTCGAACATAAGACTTGAAATTATATATACCAGTATTAGGGAGTGCTATTGGCTCATTGTATTCCTTAAATTCTGAATCGTTAAGATCATAAAAGGTTTTATAAACCCCAGACGCATTATCAGCTCCGGTTAAGTTATAAAAAGCGTTTTTCCCATACCATTCATTTATGCCTTTTACTCCATCCACATGTGAGCTTATTGTTGGAATTGTTTCGTCTTGAGTACCTCCTAGATCTAGTTCTACAGTAGGACTAACGCTACCTTCGAAGTTACCATCGCCATTCTGATCTATCTGAAGCACCACTTGCCCATTCTGATTAACATCAGCTTTAAATATTGAGCCAGGAGTAACAGCAACATTGTCAAAACGCATTGTTCTATCTTCAATATCTTTTTCGTTTGACCATACAATTGAGAAGGTTAATTCACCATATCCTGTACCAACGATACGAACTTTATAGTTTTCAACATCATTAACTAGAGCAATCTTTGTTTCTCCATCTGTAAAATAATTGATATCTGGAATATTTGACTCAAATGTTTCGGCGCCTGTTGGTCCCGTATGATTACCAGATGAATCATTTATATGCAGCTCTACCGGGCATTCTGCTTTGAATTTTATAGTCTTTATTTCTTTTGTCTCATTACGAATTTTATCAGAGACAAATTCATTAGGTTTATCTTTTAAAATCTTTAGAATTTTTTGCTGTACTTCAGTACTTTTTACTAGACCTAAATGAGATCTGGTAATATAAAAAGTTCGTGCCTTATCAAGCTTAAAACCTACTGTCGCACTGGAAACCGGAACAACACCATCTCCCTGTATACTTTTCACATCAGCAAGAACTTTATCGTTTATTGAAAGAGAGTGGTATACAAGTTTACCAGGTGTTGTTTTCTGATCACCTACTATAAAGTAAGAATCTACTTTCTTAAGAGTATTGAGCACATCCAAAGCAGAGTGGAAATCTTTTGCTTTGTCAAACAAACCATTATTTGACCAATCTCTACTATTTTTTATATAGCTCTCTGTATCACTGAAAGTATTATACTTTCTAACCTTCATTCTCGGTCCGTACGGATCTTGATATGTTTGGGTCTCAATGTATCCATTGGTTTGGTAAGAAAAATAGTCCTTTGTAGGAAGTAATTCATATATAGAGGGAACATTTTTCTCCAGATTTTTCACTGCATCGCCTGCCAGTAGAACGGCTAATAAATTGTCTGTCAGATTCCCTGTTTCAAGCATGTTGATAGCTTGAGGAGCGCCTAGAAATGGTGTGCCTATTGTAATCATTTTTTTTATTAAATTACTATTTCCCTGTCTTATAAATTCAGTGGCGACAATTCCTCCCATGCTATGAGCAACAATGTAATAATTACTATATGGAGACGCAGCCCGCTCAATATTTATTCTTTCTTTCAACTTCTGTGCATTTATACTGGAGCCTAATCTCCAATCGTAGGGAAAATCAACGACGTGAAATCCTTCGTTTTTAAAGAAGGCTAAAATGTCATCATAATCACTGATACTGTTGTGAACGCTAATGTTATTTTTACTTTCTCCTAAAGTGGTCATTTGAAGGCTATTAATTTGGCTACGAATGCGAGTAAGATTTTTGCTATTCTCAGGCTCCCATACTTGCTCATCGCCCAGAAACAACTCACTTCCCATTATTCCAGGTAAAAATATTATTCTATCTTTATAAACTGTAACTGTACACTCATTAGTATAGTAAGGTTGATCGGTCGGCTGTACAACAAATCTATAGCTTCCTTCATCTTTGGGTTCATAAGAAAAATGGTCTCCCCAACTTGATTGTTCATAATAATAATCCGATTGTAAGTCACCATCTTTATAAATATTAATGAGTACTGGGTGAGCCTTATCATTGAAACTATAATTGATGTATATCTTTTCTCCATATTTCACGACAGCATTATCTGGGTATACTGATGTACTCAATATTCCGATCGAAGATTGTTCGACTGGATTATTGCTGTATACAGATTTATGAACTGAATTAGCATATGTATAGTTTTGGAGCTTTCCAGTTGGACTAAATAAAGAAACAATAACTGTAATAATTATACTTAATGAAAATATTCCTTTCATATTACATTCCCCCTTTATTATTTCTAACGATTAGATTTTTTCTTATTTTGATTAGATAATATAGAGTTAAGATAAATTGTATAATAGAAATACTCCAAGGAAGCAGAAAGAGCATTTCCACTTGATATTTTGGAAAAAATTCAATAGAAACGACAACTCCATACTCACTATCACTGTCATCTTGTATTGCATTGAAAAATAAAAGAAGTAAGAGGCTGGATAGCATAGTTACCAAAAACCAAATGGCATTGTACTTTATCCTCTGAGTCCTTATAAACAAAAAAGAATTAATAAAACATAATAAAAGTGGTATAAAGTACACCTTAAATGAGGTATTTAATAACTCCGTTCCCCATCCCTCTATTCTTATCTTTAAAAAATAGATTAAGATCAGATGCAGTCCAACCACAAGTATTACATAAAGAATGGCTTGTAGTCCTGTCTTGAATGACTTCATCTTTCGTCCCCCTTTTCCATTCGTTCACTTAATGCTCTAATGATATCATCACCCTTCATCGAGATTTTCTTCTTACTTCAAGCACCTATATACTACCCCTGAAATTATATGGATTAATTTTAACTAAAACACTAAATATCCTTATAATGTAATCATCGGGAATTTTAAGGCGAAAATTAATAGTAACCCCCTCTTCCGAGTCAAGATTAGATAATTTATTTGAACTGATTTAAAGTTTATGAACAAAGAACAAAGTAGAAGTTAAGTACAACCCTTTTCATTAGACCTGTTGAGTTCAAATTACTTAGAAAAGCTGTATAGATCGTAAAGCTGGTTACAAACACATGTAATAAACAACACGATAGTTTGGTTATTGCTACGGTGAGAATCTTTTGAATATTATTCCACAATCTATATAGTACCGCTTTATATAACTACTGCAACCACGTCTATGATGCACGTGTCAATGTGTTCACACCCATGAATGTCCATGCCAGTAAAGAGCTGATACACGCCCTTGTCTTTGATCCTAAAAGCGGAAATTGGTCACGCAAATGGCGTACCTTCCTGAATATGATTTATGACCGTTGCCGTATTCAACGCAGTGCAAGATTCCAGCAGCTGCTTCGCTTCCGTGAACGTTATATGCATCTGTTATTTTAAATCGTCCGCTTCGTAACAAATGGACGATACATCAAACCTTTTCATAAAGGGCTCGCTTCAAGCAGCATATGCCGGAAACTATACTGTATCACTCATCGATCGAGCTACGCCGGATGTTAAAACAGACACCAGTAGTCTATATCAAACCGGCTAACGGTACGGGTGGACGTGGTATTCTTAGAATCGTGAAAATGAAGGATAAACAAGGCGTCTTTGATATCCAAAGCCGTCGGCAGGATCGCCGTATCATAGCCCCTCGGAAGGTCTCGGCCTCACGACTGGAATCGATTGTTCGTCAATGGTGTATCGGAGGAAGTTCCTCATTCAGCAGGGGCGAAACAAGGGGGATAAACGGATGAAGTGTTACAAACATGGGGAAATCAGCGCGATCGCGCAATGTCAAAGTTGCGGCAAAGGACTATGCACCGAATGCGCGGATCGATTTTCGTTGATGCTTTGCGAGCATTGTTTACTTGCAAATAATGAGTTGGCGCAACGGTGGGTGATTATCAGTTTTGCGGTATCCGTATTTTTTACAATTATTGGCGTATGTTGGAGTTCACTCAGGAGCATCTGGTGTAGTGCCTGAATCATATTAAGAAAATGGCGGCTAGCCGATACTTCCTGATTATACAAATCATCAATATACAACTCGATTACAGGCTCTATGATTGTTGATGCCTTCTGCCAATGTGAAAAGTCAGCTTTTTCAGATAATTCATTTAAATTGAAGAGAAATTTTGTATTACTTTCATCACTATTTATTTTAGTTTTATTAAAGTTTCGTGTTAATGCATGAACTACCTCTAAAGGCCTTACTCGGGTCCTCTCATCATCAAACTCCCATGTGATGGCTGGTGATTCTGCAATCATTTTATCAAATTCGAGTGGTAGGCCTATTGCAATTTCAATAATTCTTTTCATTTTCATAACTATATCTATAAACCAATCCAATGAATGAAGTGATTCAGATTCGACTGTAAGGTATGGAGTTTGCTCCAATAGGATTTTTTCTTTCATCAGATTAAAAAGTGGATAGTTGTAAGTTAAATAATATGACAGGGTATATTCTTCACATGTATAGATTTCTATTGGTTTACATTTTTCAATTCAATGAGCACATTATCCTTGCTAGCATCAGGCATAATATAATTTGATACATTACCCCATTCAATTATTTTAGGAATACTGAGTTTTTTTTTGAAAACACTACATTTTCCTTATGATCAAATGAGACACCTTCAATCATATACTTTGCTTGGTATCCGTATATTTTCAGTGCCAATCTTACTCTGCGTTGATATTCTTGAACAATCAATAAGAGTAATTTTCGCTCCATTTATTGTAGTTCCCTTAATTAAAGATATTTCAAGCGGTAATTCAAAGTAACTTTTAGGGGCACCCTGATTAGGAATTCGAATATAAACAACAATTCCACCCGCATCTCTATTTAAATATAGATCTCCATGGTACTGAGTCATAGCGTCCTCAATTGTCCAGTATCCCGTTGCTGTAAAATTAACTTCCATTAACATTCCCCCAATAAAACTATAAGTACCGCTCAACGAGTTGGATATTAGTTAAACATTAATGTTTTTTCATCACACATTGGGATATCGCAGCTGAACAACTCCCAAGTCTTTAGAGCTTGACCTATGCTCCCCTTCAACTCAAGAAACCAACACTGGATGTACTGAGACGGATGGGGTTTGATATGGTCAAATCTATTTCCCGATTGCCCCGAGAGACGGAAGCAATTTTTTAGAATTTAGTAAGTGGTACCAACAGATTTCTGAAGTGGCTCTCTAGTATTAACTCTATGACCCTTTCGCACCGAAATATTCAACTATGTATCCTTATATTACCATACGATCCAAGATGGAAGCGGAAAAATAGCAGTTCCGATGATATCTATTTCATTTATTCTGCTTCAAATTGCTCTAGAAATCCAAAAAAAGTAGTAGTAATTTACGAAAGCAATCTTATCTGGTCGATCAATACCAAATAAGATTGCTAATATGAAATTAAAAATCAGGAGCGTTAACTAACGTTTTTTGGACGGCCTCTTCGCTTCGATCCGTCTGCTTTCAAATCAATAATAATATTTTCAATACTTAACCCGTATTTATGAATTGCGTAATCAACTGCCATTAATAACTCATTATAAGTCCACATGACAACTTTTTTGTTGTATCTTCTGGCTAAGTCCTGTAACTTAGCAGTAAAACCTTGCTCCAAATGACCTGCAACCACAATACCTATGACATGTGTCATCGAATCTGTACACTTGCCATAGAACTGCTCAAGCATCTCCCGCCCTTTATCACTTGCGCTTGTAATTTCTTTCTTCTCATAGCTCTTGGCAATGCCTACAAAAACAGCATCGTCCATATTTAACATCTTCATGTTGAAGCTAATATCGCCATACTCTTGACCATGATGGGGATGTAGATGATGGTTTGTAAAGGTAACAAAAGGCTTCATCACACAACGAATGCTATGTTCTTTCTGGCAAGCCTTACAAGCGTCTGAACTTTGCTTTGAGCACTTCTCCTTTAAAAGCTCCATAACTTCTTGTAAATCTTCTCTACGCTGATTTGAAATTCTACGCCCCCATACCTTCTCAAACTCGGGGATTTCCTCCACACGGTACATGACTCTGGAGGATTTATTCGCAGAATAGTGTAAAACGTTATTAGAGAGATGGAATTGCTCCTCTTCAGCCATAAAATCAACCTCAGGGAAGTATTTCTTAATCATACGTTGCATCAAAGATGTCAGTGCTGTATTAGGATACATCAATACACCCTCATACCAGGAGTTAACTCTTACTTTATGGCTCATCAGGCATGTAAGTTGATCCAGTTCCATGTTTTCTGAGCAAAATCCACACTTTACGGTTGTGGACCGTCCTTTTCTACTCAATACAATGATCTCAAATTTCCCGCAGGATGGGCATACCAGATCCGCAAGTTCCTGGCAGCCATCGCAGTATGGTCTAAATCGTAAATTCATATGTTTCTTTAGCGCCGCTACAGCATTTGGATGTAAATGTAATTCTGGTTCATCGAATAATAATATAGAATCCTTTTCTATATTAGAAATAACTTCTGTCAATGTTGAAATTAAAATATTTTGCCCAGAACTAAATATAGAACTAAAGTTTAATGGTTCAAGATCAATTAGCATTTCTTTTAAGTGTATAGATATGTTTCCGTACTCCCACAGCCTCCGCGATTAGTTCTTTCGTCTGCTGCATCCCATCTCTGCGAAACCATATCGGTCTTTTCCGTTTACTTCCAATTTCTTCATTAATAGAAAAACTTCCGATATGTGCTGCAGGAATAATGTGTTGTTTGGCTCCAGGTTCTTGTGACAAATGACTCCCTCTCTTTCTATTTCATACTCCACAACACCCGCTTCCTTCCAATCTATCAGGTGGCTTATCAAGTGTACCTAAGAAATTAAAAAGTGACAATATCGCAGGTTATAGCGATACTGTCACTTTTTTTGTGATGGCAACGGTTCAGCTTACGATGGAATCAACAATCTTTGTCACCTCGGATTGATCGCTGTTTTCGTTGGCCTTCTTCCTACAGCAGCAGATACAATCCAAGTAGAGTAGATTCTTCTCCCCTTAGATTCCATACTCAGAGGAAAAGAACCTCTCTCCTAAAAAATATCACCGCGTCTAGCATGGATTCTTAAATGACTCTACTTTATCCTCAGACATTTCGCAAAATTATTGCGCAGTAACGAAAACTAAGTAACCAATTACGTAAAAAATCTATTAAAAAACGCTTCAACAATTCTCTGTGATAAATAATACCCGTCAGCAGCATATTTATCTCCTAACATCTTTTTATAAAAATCCATATCATTATAGATATAGTCCTCAATAAACAAGGAAGTCATTAGTTTTGAATAATTATCCATAAAAATAGACTCAGACTCTCTATTATCCTTATGAATCGTTTGAAGCTTTACCAACTGCAGTTGATCCCCTTCATACGTCAAATGAAGCTTATAATCAGAATTACTAAAAGAGTCCATATACATAACTTCAAAATCAATATTATCTTTCTTGCATAAACAATGAGAGTTCTCAAAGATGATCCCGGCTTCTTCGTTTTTATTCACTTCTATCTTGTTATCACTCATCATATCACCTCAAGTTGGCATTTTTTACAATAATTCAGCACTAATCGGCTTTATAAATAATATTCGACGAATAAATCCGATACCCTTCACAAAATCCATTTTTATACATAATTTTCAAAATATTATGCGAGTAATTTTATACATCTATATATGATTATCAATTGTTTAATTTAAGACTAAATTCTATAAAAGTAATAGTTTGTATATTTTAAGTGAATAAAATATACTATTATTCATAAGTTCATAAAGAGAGGATAAAAGATATGCCGAAAAAATTCAGTGAAATTGAGAAAGCTCACATCCAACAAAAATTATTTGCATCTGCCAGAGACCTCTTTTCTCGTTATGGGTTTAAGAAAACCAGTGTTGAGGACTTAACTAAAGGCGCAGGTATTGCAGCAGGAACTTTCTATGGCTTTTATCAATCTAAGGAAGAACTCTTTTTTGAGCTTCTGGAAGTTGAAGAAAATCACATAAGAGTCGTTCTTTTAGAGAATGCAGCAGAAAGGCCGCTAAATAAAGAGTCCTTCAAGCTATTTTTATTGGAGTCTTTCAAACTCATGTCTGAAAATCCAATCATCCACCAAATATTATTGACTGAACAATTTGAAGCCTTAATTCGCAAGCTGCCGCTCGAGCGATTAGAACGTAATTACAACCAAGATCAAGATATGCTATATCCCTTTATTCAAAAGTGGCAAACAGCAGGGTTGCTCAAAAAAAGTTCTCCCGAGCTCATTGTTAGTATGATTCGCTCACTCGTATTACTCTCTCTACATAGACGAGAAATTGGAGAGACGGTGTATGAGGATACGCTTAAAATGCTTATATCTACCATAGCTGAAGGTCTATTCTCAGAAGAGGAGAAGATTCAATAATGATTAAAGTCCAAGAACTTTCTTACACTTATCCAGGTCAAGACAGCCCTGTTTTGAAAGGACTGAATTTCAACATCAAGAAAGGTGAAATATTCGGCTTTTTAGGGCCATCAGGCGCCGGGAAAAGCACTACACAAAATATTTTAATCGGTAAACTCAAACAGTATAATGGTTCCGCCATCGTTTTAGATGAAGAGGTTAAATCTGTGGGTTCGGAATATTATGAACGGGTCGGCGTTGCATTCGAATTCCCCAACTTTTATAACCGTTTTACCGCTTTTGAGAATCTAAGACATTTCGGGTCACTTTATCGTAAGCGTTGTTCAGAACCGATGGATTTGCTGCAGCAGGTAGGTTTGATGGAAGCTGCACATATGAAAGTCGGGAATTACTCCAAAGGAATGAAAATGCGGCTGAATTATTGCCGCGCTGTACTGAATAATCCGGACGTATTATTTCTGGATGAACCCACCTCTGGACTAGATCCAACAAATGCCGATATGCTTAAAAAACTTATTAAACAGCGTAAGGATACTGGGACAACTATCATACTTACCACTCATAACATGCAGGCAGCCGAGCAACTATGCGATAGAGTTGCTTTTGTTGTGAACGGTGTAATCAAATTAATTGATTCCCCGAGGAATCTGATGCTTCGAGGCGGAAAACGTAAGCTCAGAATTGAATATCAACAACAAGGAGTGCAGAAAATGGCGGAATTCCCTTTAGCCGATATTGGAACTAACACTGAATTCCTCTCCATTATTCGATCTAATCCTATTGTTACTATGCACACTTTAGAAGCATCATTGGATCAAATCTTTATGGATGTCACGGGGGAAAGTCTGATATGAGATTATGGAGGTTATTCCTCTTTGACGTTCGCTTTCAATGGAAGCATGGGTTGTATTTAGTGTATCTGCTTGTTTGTGTCGTTTATATTGGGGGACTTAGCGTTATTCCTGAAGCGTATTTGGCAAAGACACTGGTACTGCTTACTTTTTCAGATCCAAGCGCTCTTGGTTTGATTCTGGCAGGAGGAATACTGCTATTGGAGAGAGACCAGGGAATTTTTGAGAACCTGTTTGTTACACCAGTTAAAACGCTAGAATACATTCTGGCCAAATGTTTTTCTTTAAGTTGCTTATCACTTGCCATTGCTTTTGCTATACACCTGTCCTCTACTGGATGGCCTGCGTCTATTGTACAGTTTGTTCTTGGCATTGTTTTGACCTCTTCATTTTTCACCTTACTAGGAATAGCTGCAGCCATAAAGAGCCGTTCTATCAACAGCTTCTTAATATTATCTCAAGTGTATTCTCTAGTTTTTATACTTCCTGTGTTGGGTTACTTAAATTGGGTTATAACACCTCTCTATGCTGTCCTTCCTGTCCAAGGAACATTAATGCTATTGCAAGGAGCTTTTCAACCTCTGAATATATCAGAATTCTTGTATGCAGTATTCATCCTGTTGATTTGGATCGGGTTAGCAATTTGGTGGGTCTATTCTCTAATCCAAAGGACCGTAAGAATTCAGGACGGAGATGAAAAACATGTTTAAGTATAGAACCATGCTTCGGCAAGACCTACAAAATGCAGTAAAAGACCCGATGCTCCTGCTAATAACTCTAGGCCCGCTTCTGCTCACACTCATTATCAGGTATGGATTCCCTCCCTTATCAGATTGGATAGCTTCCCTCTCGTCCTTCCACCTTCTTTCCTACTCTGATTTTATTACCGTTGTTCTGATGTTGCTTGTTCCTCAATTAGCTGGAATAGCAGCAGGTTTATTGATCCTGGACGAGCGTGACGAACGCCTGATTGGAATTTATGCAGTAACCCCCTTGATGAAAAATGGATATCTCGCTTATCGGTTAATTCTTCCGATCTTTATCAGCATAGTAATGTCAGCAGTGTTTCTACTATTCAGCGGTATTTCACAACATAAGTTAGAGAATATCGCAGTACTCCTTTTGCTCGTATTGGAGACACCTATTCTTGCGATGCTCATGGCTACATTTGCTGCTAATAAAGTAGAAGGGCTTGCCTTTTCCAAAATGATCGGATTAACTCTCCTGGGCGCGGTTTTCGCATATTTTGTTCCAGAACCATGGCAACTATTAGCTGGGGTGTTTCCAACGTATTGGCCAGCCAAACTATACCTTGAAGGTATAGCTGTTAATCATTCTTCCTATAAAATAGCCATTTATTTTATTATCGGACTCCTTTTTCATTTACTACTCTTACAGCAGATGTTCAAGCTTTTTTGGAAGAAAATAGAACAGTAACATGTAAAGAAAGCCAGAGCCCAGGCATGCCCCAGGCACCTGGCTCCGGCTTTCTTTATGATGCTTTAAATCTTGTCTTTTCATTCCGCCCTGTTTTTCAAACTATCCGCCATTGAAATTTCGATGACTTTCTTTTGACTTAAATACTTCGACACTTCATAAGTAAATATAATGATTAAGAAACCAATTACATTATTCTTAAATTCAAGCTTCGTTGGAATAGCCATACTAGGAAAAGCTGCTTTAAAGAACAGATCCATCAACTGATTAATAAGCGGGATAGATAAACAATATCCAATGATCACTATAAATATATTACTGTTTAATATCAATGCGCTGATTTTCTTCTTACTGTATCCTAAGATTTTGAGCAATGATATGGAAGCTTTATTCTCTTCAATAATCATTGTGGTAATAATATAAATAATAATCAGGCCAATAACAAAAGAAATAAAGGCTACAACTCCAACCATGTATCGTATAGGTTTGACGAAGGTCTGGTAACCTTCTATCAGCTCACTTTTATCATTGAAAGACAATACATTTGCTCTATCAATATCTAATTTCTTCTTAGATATCGCCTCCATAAAACTGTTTTCCGGATAATTATTCAGCGAATTGAACATAGCCAGAGGAATGTAGATGATATCCCCGGTATAGACCGAGCTGATGTAATCAATATCTAATTTAAATTTCGATTCGTTTAGCTTATTCATCAGAGTCAAACTTTCATTTTCCTGTATATCAAGTTTTTTGGCCAAAGATTTTGTCATAATAATGGCAGTCACTTAATTTATTACCCCATTTCAAGAAATCTAGTTGCTTTGTTAATAATTTTTATTTAATTTTCTTTAAAGCTTTAGATTTACTTGCCCATTCTGCAAATTATGGCTAAAACATATTGTAATCAGCTTTATTCTAGAATCCGAACTCCCGTTTAATACCTCATCTCTATTGTTACGATTCAGTTAGTATTGGAACAAATGATCCTACAGATTACATGAGCGTTTAAAGAATTTAAGTGTAAAAGATATTAAAGTATTAGAATCAAGTAGTTAATATGACCCAGTTAAGGGCTTCGAAAATCGTCAGATATTGAATAATATGTTTTAGACTAAGTGTCGCAAAGAGTCAAAGACCTAAAATCGGAAATAAAGTATAGACTCTCAAGCCAACTGAAACACGCTGGTCTGCTGGTGCTTCCGGAAGAACAACTAGGAGCACTAGCTGCGGCTTCACCGTGCAGTTGGCCGCCGCCGTGACAGTCTATAACTTTATTTTCTCAGTTAAATACTTTGGTTTTTTTCGGACAGCAGTTGCAATAACAAAGAGCGTATCCTATAGGATACGCTCTTTGTTATCTCTTAGTGCCGAGGACGGGGAGATGAAATGCAAATTGAAACACGTAGGTCGGCTGGCACTTCCGGAAGAACAACCAGGAGCATGAGCTGCGCTTCGCCGCGCAGCTGGCCACCGCCGTGACAATCTATAACTTTATTTCCCAAGTCTAACACATTATTTTCTGTCTATTACTATATTTTCTTTTGACATCGGCGACAAACTCAGTCTTATTGGAATCCGAATTTTGGGCAATGTATTACGGCATCTTGTGGATCTCGCAGCGCTGGACATCAGCTTTGGGGTAGGTTTCTTAAAGCTTCCTCCAGCCCGGCTAGCCCATCAAAGACGCCTAGCAGAACCTCATACGCATTCCTGTGATACAGGTCCTACATCAACTCCCGCTAGCCATAGGTGCTCTCCCTAACGCCAATACTGAGGATGAAAAATTCCTGGTGTCAGTCTTCATCGATCCCCATGGCGATATAGATGACCTCACTAGCCACTCTTTGGCACTTGAGCTTGAAATACTTTACTTGCATGATTAATCCAATTCAATTCCCTATTGCGTGAAGTTCCTTGAAATGAGAAAATACACATGGTAATGCTTCCATAGTTTTCCGAAATAAAGAAAGGTAGGGATCACTTTGGTCTCATCATCCCCAATTCCGCTCTATGAGCTTTTTAGTATTACTAAACTAACAGCGCAAAGCGAACATATTAAGGCGGGAAATATTCTTATCAATCTATTCGGACCAGATATTTTCAGATTTTCCCGATATAATCAGGATGGTAATATTCCGGATGGTATGGGTAAAATCAATATTCTTCGTCCTGATATTATTGATGAAGATTACCTGTATTTACTTCTTAATTCCTATCGTTATCCGATTTCTTGGGACAGAAACAAAGCAATACACAGGACAACAATTGAATATCGCCTTCTTTACCATGAGAGCATCCCTCTCCCCAAGTTGCCTATACAAAAGGAAATTGTTCAAGTGTTCCAAAAAGCAAACCGCCTGCTTGATATGAGGCTAAAGTCGGACAGCTTGATGCAACAAACGTTTAATACAATATTCATCTCCTTTTTTGGCGATCCGGTTCAAAATCCAAAAGGATTCAATATTGTACCATTAAGTGATGCAGTAGCAATCAATCCCTCCAAAAAAGGCATTTCGGTTCCCGATGACCTATCAGCACCTTATATTAAAATGGAAGATCTATTGGAAGAGGGATATTTACTATCTGATTATCGACGAGTTAGAGAAATGCTTGAAGGCAGTTATAGCTATTTTGCTAACGGTGATGTTCTTTTCCCCACTAGCTCTCCAAGTCTAGAAAATGGAAAAGGCTGCGTTATTACTGGTCTGGCGCAAGACATTAGTTTTGGGTCGAGAGAATTTGCAGTACTTCGACCGATCTCTGATGTTACTCACGCCTTCTGGATTCACCGGTTATTATCTCTCCCAAGTTCCCGCAAGTATGCCGCCCAGTTCCTGACCGGCAGTACTGTACGTCGGCGCATCTCTGCTTCATTTATAAAGTCATGGAGGGTCCCGGTGCCGCCGTTTGAGCTTCAAAAGGAATTTGCTGATGTCATCTATTCTATGAATATGATCCGGCAAAGCCAATCCTTCGCTAAAGAACGGTTGGTTCAGTTATTGGATTTCGCTCAAAACAATTTTTTATAGCCCTCATTTAAGAAAGGACGAGCAGTATGCTTGAACTGAACAGGAGAATACTAGAAAAAAAATTAAACGCACTCATGGATCTGCTGTGGCGAAACGGAATAAGCGGGTCGGAAGAAAGCATTGACATTATCACATTTCTGATTTTATTTAAAGTTCTGGATATTCCTCAATCGCAAATAGGAATAACATGGAATAAAGTCAAGGACAGAACCATACAGCTCCCTGTCAATGAACTGGTCGAGGATGCCAAGAAGCAAATCGAGCAAGTAGCCGGTCATGGCTTAACGGGATCCTTCTATTGGAATGCACCGATGCAAATGCTGTTTGAAGCTATGGATCTAGTAGAGGATATTGTTAATGAGACTAATAGTAGTATAGATTTTGGGTACATCTTTGATATTCTTGGTTCCACCTTAGCTAAGCAAAAAAGGTCAGTTGTATTCACACCACAGAGGCTTGCGAATACCTTAGTGCGCATGACTGAAGTTCAGGATTCTGATGTTTTAGTAGACCCATCCTGCGGAATTGGAAGCTTTTTGATTGCTTCAATGCCCTTTTCAAGGCAGATAAAGGGATACGATATTAATGCTTTCTCAGTACGAATAACTAAAGCTAACCTATATTTAAATGGTTCCACCTCCCCGGAAGTATATCTTGGCAATGCTTTGGAGACTGGGATGAACTACATGGAATCCGAGGCAAGCGTTGTTCTTACCAACCCTCCATTTTCTATGCAAATGAACCAGAAACAGCTTTCACCCTCAATTCAATTCAATAACAAACAAAAACAGCCTTCCGAAATTCTTTTTCTTTGGAGAAGTCTGTCGCTGTTGAAGCCCGGTGGAAGAGGTGCGGTTATTTTACCAGAAAGCTTCTTTACCAACGAAAAGTATGTGAAAGCAAGAAAGAATCTATTTAAAATTGCTCTTGTGGAAGGTATTGTATCAATTCCGCGCGGGATGTTTAAAGCTTCTTCTCAATTAAAAACTTCCGTTCTTTTATTTCGCAAAAAGAGTTCTGACACAATCGAGACAGATTATGTCTGGTTTTATGAAATGGAATCCAACGAAGTCGCTCAAAACGAAGATTTTTATTCAAAAGAAGAAGATTTTTTTCACAATTTACTCTCCGCCTGGCGCAGACGCACTCAGGACGCGGATCAATGGTTTAGAGCCAAAAACGAGACATATCCTTTCCGCTCATACCCGCTTAGCCATGTTGAGTCAAAGAACATTACATTCGCTTCATTAAATGAAATCGAGAAAGAAAATTATCATCTGAGCATGGATAATTACAATTACATTGAGCCGGAGCCTCAGACTCTTGGAGATCCGCAAGAATTACTCCGCGAGGTACTGGATTTGGAAGAGCAAATTGCCGAAGAACTGCGTCAAATTATAGCGCAGGCACGTTGGATTACTGAAACGACGAATCAAGAACTTCCCGAAGCTCCTGTGAAAGCTTCACTGCCTACTCAAGAGTCTGTGTGGAAAGAAGAAGATTTTCATAAGATCATAATGGATATAACACGGAACGAGCGAAAGCAACTCATGAAAAAGCAACGCGAAAATCTTAATTCAAGCCTTGGTTGGTTTTTGAACGAACTGGCAGAATGGCAGATAAAGCTTCTTAATCGCTTCTTCAGAAAACCCCAACCACTTGCAGCGCATGAAGCAGCGAAAAAAATTATCGGTGTACAAGCGGCTCTACAGACTATTTTACTCTTTGAATCCTTCGGAATTCTGGAACGCACCTTGGATAAGGATATAAGGGTCCCCTCCCTGAATGAGGCTGAAGTCGAAACCACCGTTGTCGACCGCCAGGGAAATCCACTGAGCATGCACCGCTGGCAGCCGGCAATTTCGTATATGGAGGGTGAAAATTTGTGAAACTGAATCGAATCTATGTTGAGGAATATAAATTGTTAAAAAAATTCACGATTGACTTTCACGAGAGTACGAATTCACAATACCGGGCATCCTGCCGCTTTCTGATCGGCCAGAACGGCTCCGGCAAATCGGCCCTGCTAGAGGTAATCAGCCTCATTTTCACCCGCATCATGCAGGACGAGTCACCGGGTTTCCGGTTTAAAATCGATTATTCAATAATGCTCAGTAGCCGGGAAACCAAGATCTCCGTATGGAATTTGGAGGGCCCATTAACCTACTCTGTTGATGGCATTAAACAAGATATGCAAACGAATCCGTTCAGCGACAGGCAGGAGTATCATCCAACCAAAATTTTGGCTCAGTCTACAGGTCCCAATAATATGTTGGATGACGTCTTACTTCAAACACCGGAAGATGCTTTAATCAGTGACGTATTTGATTATATCTCTGATCCGCAACATGAAGTTGAAGACGCCGCAGGACTGGACCGTCTTCTCAGTAAGATTGAGCGACTTCACGAGGATCCTCGTTATTTGTTTATTAACGGTGAAACTGCACTTTACGTCATTATTACGTTGTGTGTTTTCTCTGAGATCTCTAACGATCCTGAACTAAATCGCATCTTTTGCCGTAAGAGAAAAAAGCTTTTTGATCTAGTAGGAAACTTTACTCCAGTTTCTTTTTCGCTTTCGGGAAACGATGGAAAGATTGCTTCCAGGTTCGGAAAAGAGAGCGGCTCGATTGAGCGGGAATTTATGAAGTTAGTTTACAGCGAACAGGAATCAGGCACCTTGGCTTTATATGATTTTGTAAGCAGAACACTCACTCAGCATAACGGTGAAATTAAGCGAGTTTTCCCAAAATCATCTACTCACCATTATCGCAGGAATGCTGTTTTTCGTTTGGAGCAAGACCCTAATTATGTACATTTCAACTACTTTCACAAAAACATTAGTAAAGAGACTACGCCATTGTCCTTTCTGTCATCCCTGATCTATGCAAAACGCATGGGATTATTGGAACACTCCGAGCTTGCTTTTAAGCTAAAAGGATCTGATGTCATATTTACTAGTGAAAACCTTAGTGATGGTGAATATTTATGGCTTGCTCATTTAGGTATCCTGCTGCTCATGAGCTGTGAAGACAACATTCTGCTTTTGTTGGACGAACCTGATGTACATCTGAACGAAGCTTGGAATGTAAATTTTATCAATTATCTAAACGAATTCATCTCATTAGAAGACACTGCCGCCAGCCATGAAGTCGTTATTGCTACCCATTCCTCCATGATTTTGACCGATGTTGATCCGAAACAGCTCTATCAGTTTAAGCTGATTTTGGACAATGGACAACCGCGTTCAGAAATCAAATCCACACGTATTTCCACCTTCGGAGCTAATTTAGGAGAAATCAGTAAGCAAATTTTTGGGACTGGAGGCATTATCGGATCGTATGCTGAAGAACTGATTGATGAAGCCTTCCGATTGGCTGATGAGGAGAACAATTATGACAAGCTTAAACAACTGCAAGATATGCTGGGACCTGGCTACCACTACTTCCGTGTCTCCAATCGTTTATTGGAGCTGGAGGAGAAGGATTGAAACCTCATGCTGATTCGAATGAACAAATCAAAATATCATAATGAATTCAATATAGTTTTGGACTTTGTGGACCAATTGTTGGAATATTCAGTCCAGCATGCGCAATTTGTTGAAAAGCATTTTCTTGCGCACTTTAATGCGGGTAAACCAACCGGAGCGGGCTCATGGTATCTATCTAAAAGCAAAAATTTAAATGGCCCCGTCGTTTCAGGATACTTGGGTTTATTCCATGTGTTGTCTATTCAGGAACGGAGTCAGGTGCATGATGCTTTTCGAAACGATATCTGCTTTTTCGATCAGTACAATACATCCACATTCTGTTTTCAGTCAACCAAGCTTCCTCCAAAACTTAAAAGTGCACTCAATGGTTTTATCGTGCCATTCTACAGTCTAATCTTCAATAAGACAGGTTTTGACCATATAGGAACGTTTTCTAAACACCCTTTTAAACGCTCCTATTTTTTTGAAGGTTACCAGCAAGAAAATGAAAATGTTAAACTATGTCCTGCATGTCTTTGTGAAATAGACATTTCACAAAGTTTAATTGCAGATTTGGATCACTATTTTCCCAAACATGAATATCCGGCCTTGGCGATCCTTCCAGATAATCTCATCCCTGTTTGTTTAGCCTGTAACGAGCGGATCAAGATTCAACAAGACCCGCTTGATACTTCGTCCATACCGGGGGCGATTCAAAGAGCATTTATCCCGTACAAACATGAAGCTATTGATGAAATGGAAATAGATATTAGATTCGGAACACGTGATAAATTCATTGTTCAGTTAACAGCTTCATCAAAAGAAGACACAGCTATTGCCAGGGTTGAAAACTTTAATCGTATCTATGATTTAAGCGGCAGATGGCCAGGAAGGCTTGATAATTTATATGATAGTCTATTAAGTGATCTAGCCGAAGATTTTCCTGATTGGGAGCATTTGGACCAATGGTTGAGAAACAAATTGACTGGAAAGCGCAATAGCTCGGAGAAAGGAAAAAGAAAGCTGCCTTTATATTATTTAAGACTAAAGCTGCTTGAGATTTTACTAAACGACTCTTTGAAATTCAAAGCGGCTTTAAGAGATTTACGAATGCGTAGGATACCGGAGGATTAATTTATATATATACTTTCAGGAATAGTGTCGATGTTCTTGATTTTGTGAACGGCTCAACATTGAAAGGAAGGCATCTTTACAGTAGTTTACTATCACTACCTCCCCCCACTAATATCAGGAGCCTGTTCCATAAGCTCAGCTGATTATTGATGAGCCGGTATATATTATGGAATTACTTTAGATAGCATTACTTCAAATTCCGTTAGTTTATCTTAGCTTATCGGGCGGTAAACGTCTGTGGACTGTACGTCATATTGCCTATAGGAAATAATTTTTGGGCTTCGGGGATGAAGGTGAAGTTGCTCCATCAGAGAAATGGAAAGAGGTGCTGATTATCTCAGCACCCCAAAAGTGTAATTTTTAGCGTACCGTATAATTCACATTGAATAAATCTGTTGCCTCTTGTGAAATTATTAGGTCCTCAATAACGCTATTTACATATCCAATCCATTGGCTCTTGTCTTTTCATCTGGCTTCCAATTAGGAGTAATTAACTGGAAATATTTATTTCCTGGTTATAGCTAAGATCAACGACTACATGGGAATTTCGAAACTGCAATTTGTTTAATTCTAAAGCCTTGATCTCGCACCTTACGATTGTTCTTCTCACCAAAAGCTTTAAAACTAACCCTTATCTCAAAGCCTTCCATATTTCTTCAATCTTATTCTGAGTAAACAGATATCTTTTACGCCCATCCTTAAGTAAAAGCGTTCGGTCAGGTATAATCCCCTTTTCTTGACAGTAATTTTGCAAAGAACATAACATAGCCAAGCGTATGGGGGTGACTAGTGAAACTGTGCGGTACTCCCCTGGCGTTAGGTGGATTTTACCTGGGAATTAGCTAAAAAAAGACAAAAACATCTTTCCTTCAATTAAACGTAAACAACATCCATTTTTTTTCGATTGGTTTAGCTTCAGTTGTCTAACCTGACTTCATTTCAGTAAAAGAGTAGACGCTTTTTCTTCAATCGCTTCGGATTAATTCTTGGCCGGCCGCCTTTTTTCCTTCGCCCCTTGCTGCTTCGCGTCTTGGCCCGGTTTAAATGCTCTAGAAAGTCTGCCCACTCTCCCATGAGGTATAAACGGAACACCGCTAAAAATCGGCAAATTCGTTCGTCCGGTGCATGCTGTAGACGAAGCTGTTCGTAAAATACATACGCAATCAGATTTAAATAAATCTGGTTCAATACCGCTTCCGGCGTAGTATAGCTATAGATTTTCTTCAGATGTAATTTCGATTTCATAAACTTAAAGAAAAGCTCTACCTTCCAGCGGTAGCGGTACAGCTCGGCCGTTTCTGCCCAGTGACATCCCAGCGATTCGTTAGGACCCGAACTCGGTGGGACTTCCCTTTCTTATCCGTGTACCTGTACTCCACAAGCCGGAATCTACCGTTGCGGGATGTGGTCTGCTGCCCAGTGACTGGAGTTGTCGCTGAACACGGCGTTCTTTCCTCTGGATTTGGCGACGATGCCGGAGCAGGTTCACAGCTGTGCGCAGTCGGTGTTGGTGTCGGTGGTGTCGGTGGTGCTGAGTTTCCGTTAAAAATGTCCGAGCACAAAGCACCCAACAATAAATAAACAGCGGTCACCAGGACATAATATTAAGTACTATTAGTGCTTATTGTAATATTAAAAAAGTCCCGATATAGGAATTCCTAATCGGGACTTTTGGTGTTTACTATTGTCTTCTGAGATCCATATGAAACACAAATCAATAATATAAAAATGTTCATGATAATGAATAAATATGCGTTAATGTATATTTATTCATTATATAGAATAATCCATGGTTTTTTCTCTTTTCATGAGCCGCTTTTTGCAGCTTTCTTGGTCATTTTCGCAGCTTTGGTGATCCACCACAATTAGTAATGTATCACTGAATATTCACCGTTTACCCACAACGACTATACCCGCAATTGCCACAAGTCTTACAGCCCTCAATATTAATCAGCGAGGCGCTGCCGCAGGATGGGCAAAGGTCACGGGAAGCCGTAGCATGGTTATGTCCATGATGACCACCATGTCCATCTTCCGTAGCTGACGGAACGCTCGATTTCAACTCCGCATTTAATGCTTCATTGAAATCCTCCAGCTCCAAAGTTGCCGCAATCGGAGCAGGTACATGATCATCATGAGCATTGTTCAGCACATGTGATTCCAGTGCCTTAGCTACAGCGTCAGCAATGGATTCAACCCGGTTCGCGCCGAAGCCGATAGCACCTGATCCGCCAATGCCTTTCAGATGTTTAATCAACAGCTCCACTTTCTCACCATGATCTCCGTAACGGAGGAACAAGGAGCAGACACGGCCTAATGCTTCAGCCATAGCAAAGACGTCAGAACCCGCTTTACCTACATTCAGGAAGATTTCAGCCGGTATTCCATCAAGGTCATTGATCGTAATATATGCCATCCCAAATGGTGTGTTGATTTTATAGGTAGCGCCGCGCAGAACCTGCGGACGTTTTTTGTATTGTTTATCCGCCTCTTTTGTAGTCACTTGAGGCGCTGGACTTGCTGCTACAACACTTGTACTCGCTTCTACAGTAGTTGTAGCTTCTTCTGCCGCAACCGGAGCGGCTTCTTTTTTGTCTTCCTTCTTCGTGGTTTCCAGGACTTGAACGTCACGGCTTCCATCGCGGTAGATCGTAACACCCTTACAACCTAGATCAAAGGCCATTTCATATAGCTCAGCCGTCTCCTCAACCGTAAAGTCAGACGGGCAGTTCGCTGTTTTGGAAATAGAGCTATCTACCCAGCGTTGGATCGCTGCTTGCGCACGGATATGATCTTTAGCTGACAGATCCATCGAAGTTACAAAGTAGTCCGGTAGCTCTTCACCCGGATGAGCTTCCAGCCACTCTTGAGCGATTGGAACAAACTGTTCATCATAGCCAAGACGACTTTGACGGAAATATTTAAAGGCAAAATAAGGCTCAATTCCCGTAGAAGTACCTACCATTGTACCTGTACTACCTGTAGGTGCTTGTGTAATCACTGTAACGTTACGCATACCATGTTCACGAATCGCTTCGCCAACCTCTGGATACGCTTCGACTATATTTTTCATAAAGCCGCTCATTAGATATTTCTCAGTATCAAAAGCTAGGAAGGAACCCTTCTCTCCAGCAATTTCTGCCGAAGCAAGGTAGGCTTCACGAGCCATAAAGCCGTATAGCTTGTCCAGAAACTCCAACGATTCCGGGCTGCCGTAACGGATGTTCAATTTAATCATCAGCTCCGCCAATCCCATGGTTCCGAGACCCACGCGGCGTTCCTTTTTCTGATTCGCTTCATTTTCCGGGAAATGATAAGGTGTTTTATCAATTACATTGTCCAGAAAACGGACGGAATAACGTGTGGTAGTCGCAAGATCTTCCCAATCCACATCATGATTTTTCTCATCGTAGAACTTGGACAGGTTCACCGCAGACAGATTGCAGACTCCCCAGCCAGGCAGGCCTTGTTCACCACACGGATTTGTACAAATAATCGGGTTGAAATACCAGCTATTAGACATCTGGTTATAGTATTCCATGAATACGACGCCCGGCTCAGCGGATTTCCATGCCGATTCAATGATCGTACGCCACACGTCACGCGCTTTTACGGTGCGATAATGGATAACGTTTTTGCCGGCAGCTTTCCACTTGTCGAGATCGCCATCCCACATTTCGTTATATTCAGGATCGGTTGTATCCGGGAATACGAGATCCCAGTCCAGATCTTCTTTTACAGCCTTCATAAAACCATTGCTCACACATACCGAAAGGTTAGCATTAGTGACTTGGCCCATCGTTTGCTTCACGGTAATGAAGTCCTCAACATCGGGATGCCAGTCATTAATCATTAGCATGAGCGCACCACGACGGCTGCCGCCTTGCTCAATAAGCCCCGTAGTATAACTAAACAAACCGCCCCAAGATACGGAACCACTGGATGAACCATTAACCCCTCTAACAATCGCACGACGAGGACGCAATGAAGACAGGTTAATGCCCACACCGCCACCACGGGCCATAATCTCCGTCATTTCAGACAATGTCTGCATGATGCCGCCACGGCTGTCTTTTGGAGAGGGAATCACATAACAGTTGAACAATGTTAATTCTTCACTAGCACCTGCACCAGCCGCAATACGTCCACCCGGTACAAGCTTCCAATCATCCAGGATTGAACGGAATTTGCCTGCCCATTCTGCTTGAAGCTCAGGTGTCTTCTCTACAGAAGCCATCGCTGTGGATAGACGGTCCCACATTTCCTCAGGAGTTTTTTCTATATTAAGGGTCAACTTCTCAACATCCGATTTCACAAGCTCGCCACTGCGTGTCTTTACAGTTACGATTCGCCCACTGCGCTCCACAATTTCTCCGACTTCCTTAGTTGGAAACTTCGGATCATCTTTGGTCAGCACCAATACAACATCGCCTACTTTAGCATTGTTGTTGTCTGCATCCTTCCAAGCATAACGATCCAAAAATATTTTTTCACTTAGCCCTTCAAGGCGTTGCTTACGTTCCACTTTACTCAATAAAAAAACCTCCCGCATGTGTAGTAGATATTAGTTTCCGGTCCAAGGTATGGGCCCACAACAAAAACTCCCTTACCATCCTCCGCTGCTTAACAGGTGTATGTAGGAAGCTCATCTTGTCAATAACAAATACCAGCTAAGCACTCTATAAAAAATACATATTCAAGCTTTTGTCACAATATATTGTGTGCATCAGCTTTTAAACTATACCACATATTGTATCGAAGGTCTTATTCGAAAATAGAGTCAAGTTGCCGAATTATCGCAAACGTTGCTGCTTTTTCTCGCTCTTGCTCTCTTTTTTAAAGGCTATCGTGAAAAATAAGAGGTTATGAATTCTCTCGTTTACGAGCATACTACTCTTACGAATGGTGATATAAATCCGAGCTTGAGGAGGCTGCATTATGACGCAATTATTCCGTAATTCTCTACCCCAGCAAGGGGGAACACCCGCGCCGATACTGCCTGTTCCTCTTTCTTTTGACCGTAATTGGTTGCAAGATCTGGAGCTCAAACTGGAAAAGGGCGGCCCATGGGGAGACTACCGTTTATCTAAGCTTGCCGTACAAGGAGAGGAAACAGGTCTAGTAACGAGCTTCGATGAGCTGCAATGTATGAAGCATTTATCCGGCTTGTCCCCTCTTCCCCATCAGCTGGATACAGCGCATAAGGTTCTGTTCGAAATGTCAGGCCGCGCGATTCTTGCAGATGAGGTTGGACTGGGCAAGACCATTGAAGCAGGACTGGTGCTCAAAGAATATCTCGTACGCGGTCTTGTCTCCAAAGTGCTTATTCTCGTACCTGCTTCTCTAGTATTGCAATGGGTTCGTGAGCTGAATGCGAAATTCGGCATCACTGCTGTCGCTCAGAAAAAAGCCTATTCCTGGGGCAACGCCATAGTCGTCGCATCGATGGATACTGCCAAACGCGATCCGCATAAGGAAATCCTGCTGGAAAATGAATACGATATGTTGATCATTGATGAAGCTCACAAGCTGAAGAATAAAAAATCGACCAATTATCTATTTGTACAGCAATTACGCAAAAAATATTGCCTGCTGCTCACCGCGACTCCCGTTCAGAATGATCTGGGCGAACTCTTTAATCTGATCACTATACTGAAGCCGGGGCAACTTGGAAATCAGGGCGATTTTGCCTCGAATTTCGTGGTTGATAAACGCCAGCCTAAGAATGAAGGTCAACTGCGGGACGAGCTTTCGAAGGTCATGATCCGCAATCGCCGTGGTGAAGGTCCAGTTAATTTCACGAAACGAAAAGTCCGTAATATTCCCTTAGTTCTCTCCCAAGAAGAGAAAGATTTGTATAACAGTGTTACTTCCTTTGTCAAAGACCAGTATCAGGAATCCGGTGGCAATCTTAGCAGCATGCTTTCTCTGGTAACCCTTCAACGTGAGGTGTGCAGCAGCCGGGATGCCGTCTTTATCACTTTAGTTAATTTGATCAAAAAGCTGCCTGCGGATTCACCAAAAAGAGACCGGATGATGGAGCTACTACAAACCCTCCGTACCGTTAAAACAAACACTAAAGCTGAAACAACCTTAGCCCTCATTCAAGAAATGAATGAAAAGGTCATCGTCTTCACGGAATATCGCGCAACTCAAGAATATTTACTGCAGTATTTCCGTGAACATGGGCTGATGTGTGTCTCTTATTCCGGCGGAATGAACCGTGGCAAAAAAGATTGGATGATGGATCTTTTCCGCGGCCGGGCTCAAGTTATGATTGCTACGGAAGCCGGCGGAGAAGGGATAAACCTGCAATTTTGCCACCATATGATCAACTTTGACCTGCCCTGGAATCCCATGCGCGTGGAGCAGCGTATCGGCCGTGTCCACCGGTTAGGGCAAGAAAATGACGTAGTGATCTACAACTTGTCTACTCAAGGCACGATTGAAGAACATATCCTGCATCTGCTGCATGAGAAAATCAATATGTTTGAAATGGTGATTGGCGGGCTGGATGTAATCCTGGAACGTTTTGAAAAGAAGGAATCGCTGGAGAAAAGTTTATACAAAATCATGCTCGAATCCCGCTCCGACGAAGAATTGCGGCATGAGCTGGACCATATTGGTGAATCCCTCAGTGAATTGACACAGGGTATTAAAAAAGAAAGTGAGACTGCGACATGACCCTCACCGCACAGGAAGTACGCAAGCATGTGATGGACTATCTTGAAGCCACTGAATGCTCCATCATTGAGGCTTCGCCCCTTCACGTAACTGTGAAATTATCACCTAGAGCTGACAAAATGCTCACCGACCGGCCGTATTATTGGGGATTCGTGGAGCGCACAGGTGTAGATCCTGAGACCCTTTCTTTCACCTTTGTTTTTGATCCGGAAAAATACGACAGTCAAGCTGCTGTAGAGGTTCCCCCCATTGCAAATCGTAGTGCTGGCATTTTGAATCAAGTTGTCACCGGAAGCCTAACTACAGGTGTAACAAACGATGCAGAGGCCAGCGCTGACTTACTCGAATCCGCCTCCCCGGGCTCAGAAGCAGTGAATGCTCCATCTACTGACCCGGAGGAAAGTATCCTAGCCCGCTACTTCGGCATTGTGCCGGCACTCCCACGAATTGGACCCGGGATGATCCGAAGAGAGGATATTATTTACGGAAGCAAGCGATTGCAACAAATTTGGAACGCCGCTAGGGACGAAGGGAAATGCCTTTATTTATTTGAGGACCCGGGCAGCAGGCAGCGAAATACGCTTTTCTCTGCCGCTTACGAACCATGGCTTAGTGTCTGCTATAAGGTGGAGATGAGCTGCGATTTGAAACGTGAAGAACTCCATTATCTTGGCATCTCCCTAACAAAGGGAACCATCATTGATGACTTTAATGCAAAAGTTTCCACAAAAGAGATGATGCCACGCTTGCCGGAAAATGTGCATATCCAGCCTTATGAAATGACAGTAGCAGCCGCTACCGAACTATTGGAAACTCATCTAACCGCTCAGCTAGCCGAACTGGACTATACTTGGGCAGAACAGGCGCGTGAGCGGCTAAGGGTTGAGCTGGACATCATTGATGTCTATTATGGAGAGCTGTTGAAGGAGCCTGATGAAGAAAAACGCCTAGCGACACAAGAACAGTATAACCGTCGTCGCCAAGAGACCATTTGGCAATATGAGCCGCAAATCGCAGTTTCTGCGGTAACCTATGGACTGTTTCATCTGCGGAGCCTATAGAATGCGACCCTACTCGCTAAAAGCAGGCAAAAAAACAAGAGAACTTCCGCCTTCCGGCGCGACAGCAAGCAACAGCCTTTTTATAGCTTGTCCTCTACAATAAAAAGGAAGCTTATACTTTCTGATATTTCATAACAAAGAAAGGTGAACGACGCCATGAAAATAAGTGTACGGCGGAGGCTGCTTCTTGCAGGTCAAAGCTGCTTCCTCCTGCTTCTATGCATCGGACTCATCGCAACGAGCTCCGGTTCCTCTTCTGCGCTTGCCGCTTCCAGAGTAAGTGTAGTTGATTCAGTCTCACAGGATTTGATACCTGTACTGCAGATGGACATCTTACCTTCACCCGGTACGGTCCAAGAATTTGCCAAGAGTACACTGAACAAGCTCGCAGCAGAAGCTCCATTTACAGCCTGGAAGGACGCAGGAATAGAATATTATCCTCTGGGTCCAGGTACTCATAGCTGGCTTGTCAACGTTATGAAAGGTGAACAGCGGATCGGTTACATGATCATTTCCGCTACGGATCAAGGTGGTTATATGCTTAGCGAATATGGAGCTGGCACTTACGGTCTCCCCTATAGTTTATTAGAACTGCGCCAATTTTTGGTGCAGGAAGGACTTATACCTTCATCTTTTACAGGCAAAATAAAACTTACAGCCTTATATGCACCACTTCTACCCGTATGGAAAATCGCCATTGACGATAAGACGATTTTTATCAATGCTTCCGTACCCCAAGTTTTACCATGGACGCTCAGTAAAGCGGAAGAAGTGCTTAAAGGGCAGCAGACAGAAACGGATGTAATCACTAACTTAACTACTGACCTGTCGCCGCTTTCTGCCTATCAAAGCGGGGG
The DNA here is from genome assembly GCF_038593125.1 of Paenibacillus sp. FSL F4-0097. Taxonomy (NCBI): domain Bacteria; kingdom Bacillati; phylum Bacillota; class Bacilli; order Caryophanales; family Paenibacillaceae; genus Paenibacillus; species Paenibacillus sp. FSL F4-0097. The sequence goes on along the minus strand of NZ_CP151965.1, from coordinate 2,481,725 downwards.
AACAGATGATCCTTATAAAGATATCATGTGGTTGACCTCCCCAAAACTGCTTGCTGTAGGCGGTGACAATATCGCCGCACTGATTCGTCCCAAGGAAAGTATCGCTTATCAAGCCGCTGGTCGAAATGATATCGTAGGGGCCCCTTTTATGATTACAGGTTATCAAAACTGGTTGCCTGCTTCGAATAAAACACAAGCAATAAACAACATGCCTACCATTTACGCAGCATCAGGGCCAGAAGGAAGACGGTATTTGCCACTCACTGCCTTGCAGGCTATCGGAACACTGCACAAGCTGCCCGACAAAAATATCTATAAATAAACATAACAAATAACCTTCCGCTGCCACCCTCGATTAGGCACTGGAAGGTTATTTGTTATTTGTTATTTGTGATATTCAATCCTTATCACTGTGGCTCCATTTGCTTCGCCAGATCGACCAACCAAGCGGAAGCATACCGAACCATTTCTGTGACCACGGCTGCTTAGTAGCCGCTCTTCGAGCATGAATGGCACGCGGATCCTCGATATAAACAACTACCTTCTCAGTGATATACTTTACAAGCTCATCGCCGCCGGAAGCCATTTGTAACACCTCCTACATTATAAGTGAATTAAGATAACCAGCGTCGTTCCATGCTCTTAGTGTGCACCAGCGAGCATATATCTAAACTCTTGTCCCGGATTGTTCGAATAGGTTTACCTATTAAAGCACAATCTAACAAAGAATCTAGGGCACGAGGTTATTCACATGCAAGGAGGAGTTCATTTGAACAATGGGAGAAATAAAGCTTATTCCAAGACAGCAGCTGCAATATGCGGCTTACGTATTACTTTAACTACAGTTGGACTTCTAATGCTGTTTGTGGGGAGTGCATATGCTTCTGCAACTCCATCCAAACCCGTAGTGAATGATGAACGTCAGCATCTCTTAAGCCACGGCCACCGTATGATCTTAATTGATGCAGGACATGGGGGGATCGACGGAGGAACTTCCTACGGAAATATTCTTGAGAAGGATATTACATTAGATATCTCACGCCGATTATTTCTGCTGCTGCGCAGCGATGGATTTGATGTTGCCTTAAATCGTAATGGAGATTATGCCCCAAGTGATGAGAACCGCTGGCTGCGCAGTAAATCCCGACATCTGCGCGATCTTGCCCAGCGTAAAGAACTGGCTGAGACATTACCAGCTACCGTAGTGGTCAGCATCCATGTTAACTGGGCACCTTCTCCTTCCAAACATGGTCCGCTTGTATTATATCGCCAAGAAGGCCGCAGCTTTATCCTTGCCCAGACCATTCAGCAACAATTAAACAGTCTCTATAATATCCGTGCTGAGACAAGACCGGGTAAGCCCTTTTATTTACTCAACAAAATAACCGCCACAACTGTAATTGTTGAGGCGGGTTTTGTAAGCAGTCCGACAGATCGCGAAAAGCTATGCACCCCTAAAGGGCAACAAGAAATTGCAGAAGCGATTGCTGGCGGCATAGTAGCTTATCTTATGGAAGTGTAGGATTCGAAGTTCCAGTTCATTTCGTTTTTGACTAGATCAGAAATGCCTATAAATTCAACATCATCTTTTATTTGCTCAACACCGCTGCGGATGCCTGCGGCGGTTTCTTTTCCATATACACCAACATGACCAATGGTTACGCAGAATCGTTGATCCTTCGCCAGGTTATTTACGAGGCCCATTTGTTTCAGGACATGATTGGCTGTGTGTGTATCATCCAAAAAGATATGATTCTCTACACGCGGCAGCCCCATTCGATAAGCCATATTGCCAGCAACAGAACGGTAGTTGGTTTTACTGTCCACAAAAAACAATCCCCGCTCTTTGCACACGGATAAGATCACACCCATAATCCGTTCGTCCCCGGTAATCTTAGAGCCCATGTGGTTATTTATGCCGATAGCATAAGGCACATTATCGAGTGCTGCCTCTACTTTTTGACGGACTTCCTCATCAGACATCTTGGCCAGTACAGCTCCTGGTCCAAGCCATTTAGGATTACCTTGGCGCGGCTCCATCGGTAAGTGGAGAAGAACATCATCTCCGCGTTCATGCGCGCGTGTGGCATCCTTCACAGATGTAGGCAAAAAGGGCATGACCGCCACCGTAAGCTTAATCGGCAGTGAAAACATTTCATCCGTCCCCTTCATGTCATTGCCGAAATCGTCAATAATAATTACGACCTTATTACGTCGAGATGCCTTCTCTTCACTTGGTGTGTTTGTAGGGTTGTCTCTGGACTCGGCAGCTGAAACAGACGGTACCACGGAACCGATTAAAGTAACCATTAGAGCAGCAACAGCAATCCAAATCAGTAAATAACGTTTGAAACTTCGACTGTCCTTCATCAAGAGGAACGCCTCCTTCGTCTTAAACAATTGTTCTCATTGTTTGGTTCACGAAGGTTAAATATGTACGAGGAAGGTTCGCAATAATTTACAGTCGAGTTTTTTCTATTGTCCCCGTGCGTCTGCGGCAAGAATAGCTTCCAGCACATCCAGTGCTTGAATTTCAATTGGCATATTCCAGATGGGGCTATCCTTAGAACAGCTAGCTTCAGCTACAGTCATCAACTGATCGATATCCTTATTGGTAATCCCAAGATCTTTGAGAGTAACGGGAAGGCCGATTTTTTTGCAGAAATCAATCACCTGATCAATCTCTTCATATGGTGTTTTCTCCAGTACAAGCTGAACGATCGTAGCAAAAGCAACCTTTTCACCATGAAGAGTATTCCTGCATTCCTCATGCAGCGTCAATCCATTATGAATCGCATGCGCCGCAGCAAGTCCGCCGCTTTCAAACCCAATGCCACTTAAGTAAATATTGGCTTCAATAATGTGTTCCACCGCAGGAGAGGTAATGCCTTGCTTAACATCTTTTAATGCCGTTTCACCCTCTGCTAGAAGGGTATCCAGACAGGCACGAGCTAATGAAAGGGCTGCAATTGTGCTAGTCCCACCTGCATGGGTAATAGCCCCAGATTCTCGGCAAGCTCTTGCTTCATAAAAAGTAGACAACGCGTCACCCATTCCAGCAACAAGCAATCTTGCAGGAGCTTTGGCAATGATATCGACGTCTACGATAACCAGATCGGGATTTCTTTTTAATGGAAGATAACAGTCAAAGTCTCCTTCATCCGTATACAACACTGATAAAGCGCTGCAAGGTGCATCCGTTGAAGCCACTGTGGGTACAATAACTACCGGGAGGTTACTCATGTGGCTTACTGCTTTTGCCGTATCCAGGGTCTTGCCGCCACCAATCCCTATAATGACTTCCGCATCCTTCAAGCCAAGTGCTGCAACTATCTCATTAACCTGATTACTGCTGCACTCGCCCTTGAATTCAGTCATCACTAGTGGCATTTCGTTCATTTCAAAACTGTATGTGATCTCTTTTTTGTACACAGAGAAAATATAAGGATCAATAATGGCATAAGCTCTTGTCGCTCCAAGCTGCGAACAATAATCTCCCAGCTTACGAATTTCACCATGTCCTTGTATATATTTAGTTGGTGAGCAGATGATCTGCGTCATGGTTCACTCCTCCTTTTATTTACATTCATATTAGAAGGATTGACCACATTCAGCTATTAAAAAGATCCCTTTAGCCACCAGCTTAAATAAATCCACCATTCACACGGATCGTTTGCCCTGTAACCCACTGTGATTCCTTGCTGGCTAAGAACAACACAATGTTTGAGATATCCTCAGGCTCGCCTAAACGTCCAAAGGAATTCATATTTCCCACGGTTGCAATCTCTTCCGCTGATTTCCCTACGGTAAATAACTCCGTATTCACAGGTCCCGGTGAAACAGCATTGATAGTGATTCCTTTTCGTCCAAATTCTTTGGCCAGCTGACGAGTGATTTGTTCCACTGCTCCCTTAGTTCCTGCATAGACGCTGTAGGTCGGGAACATTTGACCCGTAACGGAAGTTGAAAAATTGATAATCCGTCCGTTATCATTCATATATTTAGCTGCTTGCTGGCAAGCAAAAAAGGTGCCTTTCACATTAATCGCAAACTGCATGTCGAAATCCTCTTCTGTCATATTTAGAATCGGCTTCGTGATCATAATACCAGCGTTATTGACGAGAATGTCGAGTTGTCCATAGGCTTCTAGTGTAGTTTGGAATAACTGTTCAAGTTCTGCCACCTGGCTGATGTCTGCCTGAATAGCGACGGCCTCTCCACCCTTTTGCTTAATACCGGTTACGACTTCCTCGGCTTTGCCGGGGTTACTTGAATAGTTAACGACCACCTTCGCACCTTGTTGTGCCAAGTTCTCCGCAATCTCCCGGCCCATGCCTCTCGATGCACCTGTTACTAATGCTACTTTTCCAGCTAAATTGTGGTTCATATTTATTCCTCCTATTACTTTGTCCTTCTTGTTGGTCTGATTATAAATCGATCGATTACAAATTACAAGTGACATTTTTTAATATTTGTCATTCTAATTCGCTTTTCACATATTTTGCAACAGTCGCTCGATTCAGCCTAATCTACGGGATTTATACCGTTCATTCGCTGCAAGTCGCTCGATTCAGCCTAATCTACGGGATTTATACCGCTCATTCGCTGCAAGTCGCTCAATTCAGCCTAATCTACGGGATTTATACCGTTCATCTGCTGCTAGTCGCTCGATTCAGACTAATCTACGGGATTTATACCGTTCATCTGCTGCTAGTCGCTCGATTCAGCCTAATCTACGGGATTTATACCGTTCATTCGCTGCAAGTCGCTCAATTCAAACTAAACTGCGGGATTTATACCGCTCATTCGCTGCAACTCGCTCGATTCAGCCTAATCTACGGGATTTATACCGTTCATTCGCTGCAAGTCGCTCGATTCAGACTAATCTACGGGATTTATACCGTTCATTCGCTGCAACTCGCACAATTCAGCCTAATCTACGGGATTTATACCGTTCATCTGCTGCTAGTCGCTCGATTCAGCCTAATCTACGGGATTTATACCGCTCATTCGCTGCAAGTCGCTCAATTCAAACTAAACTGCGGGATTTATACCGCTATAAGACACAAAAAAACCTCCTGAACATCAGAAGGTTTTAATTAGATGCTACAAAGAAATCCCGGAAAGGAGCAAATCCCAAACAGAGGCGAAATCCTGATCAATCGTAGCCGACTGCCACTCTATAGCATGTGCTGGATGATGGTACCGCGAAGTAGCATTAAAAATTGCTCTAGCCGTTACCACTGGTTCCACCACTCTATACTCTTTGGATTGTATGCCTTTTTCAATAATGCCTGCAATTTGCCCAATTAATTGATCTACATGTAGGGTAATCATATCCACCGCTTCTAAAGTTACAGCTGCGTACATAGCAAACATTTCGGCATCATCCACAGCATAGGTGCGTTTACTACGAATCAGCGTGTCCATCCATAATCGGAGCTGCTCTTTGGCATTCCCATCAAAATGCTCTGAAATATTCTTTAAAGGCTCTGAAATATTATACTGCAACCATCTTTCGGTTACTGCTTCTCGCAAAGCAGATTTACTGGAAAAATGTCTATACAACGTACCATGACTAACTTTAAGCACCTTCGCTACATCAACAACAGAAGTCTTGTCCGGGCCAAAACGCCGGAGCACTTGTTCAGCCGCGTCCAAAATGTTTTCTTTTGATAATGGAAGATCATTCGACATATGTATTCCCCTCGCTCTATCTCTGGTGGTAATTATCATAGCATATCATGTTCAAAAACGAACTGACAATATTGCCACTTTGTCATTCGTTAAATCATTATCAGTATATACTCACACCCATTTATTAAACTTAGATACACGTCTGGTGTCTAATTCTCCGTAGCCCCCTTCCTACATGAATTCGGACTGAGGAGCCCTTATTTCCGAAAATCACCGTAATTCACCATGCTATCGGACTCAAATGCAGCTATCCACCCAAATCCCCACCTTTTCGGCGTTCTTATGTGCCAATAAGAGCTATGCAGTCCGAAAAGTTAGCCAAACAAGCTAAATTTGCAAGGAGCTGCAATACGGTCCGTTACGATGAAGAAGCCCAGCATCTAGCAATCCACCTTCTGCGAACCTAACGATTTCGCCAAAAAACCTCCTTGATCTCTCAAGAAGGCGGGTAATATCAGCTGCTTTTTTCCTCAATTCGATCTAGCCTCGTTCTAACAAACTTACCGATATTCGCGATCGCTTCCTGCGCCTCTGGCAGCATATAAGCTAAAAAGTTAAAGACGCTCCACATGTTCTCCCATATTTCCAGTTCTACATGAACATCCGCGGCTTGTGCTCGTTCAGACAACCTCGTTGCATCGCTTAACAATACCTCGTGGTCGCCTACTTGAACAAGTAAATCAGGTAATCCCTGCAAATCCAACCTTAAGGGAGATAATATAGGAGCTAGTTCTGTCCGAGCACCTAGATAAACATCAATTATTCGTTTATTTCCTTCTATGCTGCCTGTTGGATCAAACTCCGCTCGACTCAGATACGATTCACCATCCAAATGGACGAGATCTGTATGCGGCGAGATTAAAAAAGCACCCGCCGGCAATTCCACACCCGCATCCCGTAAAGTAATCAACGTCATCAGCGCAAGGCTGGCTCCAACAGAATCCCCTCCAAGCACGACATTCCCGGCAGAATATCCATTCGCGAGCAGCCACAGATAAGCGTCTATACAATCTTCGTTAGCAGCCGGATAAGTAAACTCTGGTGCCAAGCGATATTCAATGGCTAGGATCTTCGTGCCACTAGCTTTTGCAATTCGTGTAACCAAATCTCGATAAAATTCACAAGTCCCAGAAATAAAACCCCCACCATGGAAATAGAGGATCACTTCATCAGCGGGTGGAGCAGATTTCACAGGAATAATCCACTCTCCACTTACGGGCCCAATCATGACCCGCTCGACGATAACATCCGTAGGAATGGGCATGTTCGCAGCCGTCGCGGCCATCTCCTGCCGTATTTGCCCGATAGACTTGCTATCCAATCGGTTGCTTTGTCGCAGATAATCTTTGATCGCTGCAAGCTGCTCTGTACTTGACTTTTCCATATAGTTAATCCCTCCTACAATTCTTTTCAACTCAGATTGTAAAGTCTGTAGGAGACTACAAGGTCAAGTTAAGAATCCATTTTTAGGATTTCGAGCGTGGACTGTACGCCTGGATGTTTATCTGTGGCTAACAAATTTTTTCTCAAATCTGCGAGGGCTGTTAGTTTTATTTCCTGTTTTGCAATTTCGCCACGAACTCGATCCATTTTCTTATCCACAACAGTTACAAAATCATCTATGCTAATGCCGCTGCTTTCAGATTTAGTGAGTGCCTTCTTGATTTCCTTTAAAGTGAAACCACACAGTTTAGCATTATGTATAAAAACAAGTCGGCTAAGCACCTCATCCGAATAAAGACGATAACCAGCTTCTGAACGTAAGGGAGTGCTAATTAATCCGAGCTCTTCATAATACCTTAACGTCTCCATATTCACATTCGCCATTTTAGCAATTTGGCCTCGCAAGTATTCTGTCATAATCAGCGCCCCCTTAGAATCCCCTATATTATACCAAACAGAGGCTGCAGAGGACATCAAAGGGACATCAAAAGAACGTCAACAAGTAACCAAGCTCCCTTTTAAAAACTCCTTATTTACGCACAAAAAAAACGACATTTCTGCCGTTTTCTCATCAATCATTTCCCAATTTACTCACTTCACTTCGGACTGCATTTTTCTGTATAAGCGAAATCTGTCCGGCATGAATGCCTGTATGATACATAAGCCTGCCTATCGCTTCAAGCGGTGTAGATGTGCCAAAAGCCGACTCCACACTCACATGCCACGCTTCTTCCGGAAATTCCTGCATCGCAGCAGTTAGATTCTCATTGGAAACAGTCAGCAGATCAACGAGTTCATTCAATGTAGAATATGCCGCCTTGTCGCTTTGAGGATTAGGTCTTGCAAAAAAACACTCTGCGAACATAAACTCAACTTCCGCATTATGCTGAATTAATCCCCCAATCGTAGAGTTCCCTAGCTTAAGGTTAAGATCCTCTTCCGGCAATGCCTTCACCATTTTATGAAATCGCGTTTGCACCGCTTGCCAGATTGGCAACACTAAAGTGAAAGTCATAGATTATTTGCTCCCTTGTACAGTGGCTTCTTCGTCTTTTTTCTTGTCGATCACCACATGGTTGAACAGGTTCGCATCTACGTCGATGTCAAAGGCCAAACCAAAACCAACAACATAACGCCCTTGGAGAGGGGTCAATTCAAACAATGAAAAATCCAATCCACGCAGCAAATTCACCATTGCCGCCCCATGATCAGCATTAAACAATTCAAAGATCTCCTCATGCCCGTCATTCCCGATATTGCTTGAAGTGCAATTCCACCGCACACGCTCCGTTGCAAATTTATTATTCGTTGCAGACTCATCTGCAATTAGAAGCGCATCTACAAACTCGTTATTTTCCATATATCGGTAATGCTCGGCGATCTTACTAATGTAAATATAAAGTTTGCCTTCATGCTTAACAAAAGGAGCATAGCTGATAAAAGGTTTTCCTTCGTCATCTATTAAGCTCAAAATCAGATTTTTACGATTCGCAATAAATTGCAAATAGTTTTCTTTATTTTTCTCTACATCTACAGGCTTCTTCATTATAATATCCCTCCATTAATAGGTTATGTAATCTAGCCACGAATCTAGCGAACGGTACTTAGCAAATGAATACGAGGTTTCGTCTCTGCAGGAACATATTGAACTTCGGCATCCATTCGGTATATATTCCGGATCATATCGGTTGTCATAACTTCATTTGGTGTCCCATACATCGCTTTTTCACCCGCCTGCACCACAACAATACTGTCACTATAGGTAGAGGCTTGATTGAGGTCATGCAACACCATCACGACGGTCATCCCCATGTCTTGATTTAGCTCACGTACTAGCTCAAGAACTTCATGCTGATGCGAAATATCCAAGTAAGTGGTCGGTTCGTCAAGCAACATAACCAAAGGGCGCTGCGCCAAGGCCATAGCAATCCAAGCACGCTGTGATTCACCACCGGATAACGAGGAAACTGCTCGATCCTTATAATCCTTTAAATGTGTCTTTTCCAGTGCCCAGTGGACAATCTCCATATCCTCATGATTTAATTTTTCGAACCATTTTTTATGAGGATACCTTCCATAGGAGACGAGATCGATCACGGTCATATCATTAGGCGCTTGGTTCTTCTGGCTCAGCATGCACATTTTTCGAGCCACTTGTTTGGCAGTCATGGACTTTAGATCCGTACCCTCGAGTGTGACCGCACCCGTATGATATGGAATTAGTCGTGATACCGCCTTAAGTAATGTAGATTTACCTGAACCGTTTGGTCCTATAATCGAGACGATTTCACCCTTTTTTACGGAAAAAGAGAAGTTGTTAATAATGTTTTTCTGCTCATACCGAATCGAAATAGAGTCGACAGTAAACATGTTAGAACGCCTTCTTTCTCATCAGGTATAGAAAATATGGTCCACCGATCACCGCCATAAGGATACCCGCAGGAATATCTAAAGGTGCAAATAAGGTACGTCCACCTGTATCTGCTATCAACAATACCAATGCTCCAAGTCCCATACTCATCGGCAAAAGAAATTTATAGTCTGAACCCACCAACAATCGAGCCATATGTGGCACAACAAGTCCAACAAAGCCAATCATCCCTATAGCCGCTACAGAGATAGCCGCTAGAAATACTGCCAGCAAGGAAAGTAGAATACGAATTCGATCCACATTTTCACCTAAATTCGAAGCCACCTGATCGCCTAAACGTATAATATTCGCCTTGCGGATCGCGAAAAAGGATAAGATCCAGCCTGCAATGGCATACGGGAAAACCATCATCAAGGCATTGTTCCCTTTTGCAGCCAAACTGCCGTTCAACCATTGGACTGCTGCCGGAAGTCTGTCGCTGTACATGATGGTCAGGAGTCCTATTAATCCCCCGCAAAGAGCATTCACAGCAACTCCTGATAAAATAATAGTGATCGGCGAAATGCCGGTTCTTCTCCACGCTAATGCATATACAATCCCTGCAGCGATTAGTCCACCAACAAAAGCCGCAATTGGAATAAACTCCGTATATTGTGGTGCTGCAAGCATAATGACAAGCACACATGCAGCCGCTCCACTCGTTACACCGGTCAATCCTGGATCAGCAAGTGGGTTGCCCATCACAGCTTGCAGCAGAGCGCCTGAAACCGCGATATTTGCCCCAATGATCATCGCCAGTAATACACGCGGCAAACGAATATCCCATATGATGGTGGCATTCACCGCTTTTGCCGCTGACCCAAAGATTGTGCTTAGGATGTCTGGTATGGGGATGTATACTGAGCCTAGTCCAATCGCAATTATGGCGGCAACGAGCGCAAGTGCTAACGTTACAATAACAATAATTCTGCTACGAGATGTATTTATCACTTGCTGTCTCCTTTAATTATTCATAGAAGTATTTTGCAATTTCGGTTAAGGCTGTCTCGGCGTTAAGGATCGAAGTAACACCGAATACGCTGTAATCTAGAATGTTGATTTTGTTGTTTGCATAAGCTGAGAGCTTTGTCCAAGTTTCATTTTTCTCTATTTCTTTTTTGAACTTATCCTCTGTCGCTCCGTGGTCGCCTGAAGCGAGTACGAGAATGATGTCTGGATCAGCGGCTACAATGTTCTCCATATTAATAGGTGAGTAAGTGTCAGTAACTTGCAATACAGAAGTTGCGATGTTATCAGCACCAAGCTTTTTCACCAAGCTACCTAAATAAGATTTCTCACTCATGACCATAAAAGAATCCGCGGTTCCGATTACGAGCAGCACGCTTGGCAGCTCTTTGCCTTCGGCTAATTGACTCAGCTCATTTTCTTTGTCCAAGATCTTAGTTAAAGCAGCATTCATTTCATCTTTTTTATTAAAATAAGTGCCTAAAACTTTGAGGCTAAGCTTTAAATCCTCGAATGATTCTGTTCTCAAATATGCTTTTTGTAGGTCGATTCCTTCTAGCGATTTGTCTAATGTGCTGCGAAGTGATTCCGCTCCCAGCAGCAAGTCTGGTTCAAGTTTTGTCACTACTTCCAGATCCGGTGCCATAGGAGATCCAATACGATCAATTGTTTCGAAATCAGCAGGGATTGGATTCGTTGAAGTAGGTACACCTACCGGTGTTATGCCGAGCAAATAAAGCATTTCTGTTAACGGTACAGAAGTTGTTACAATACGCTCCGGTACTGTAGAAGGGAATTGGCTTAAGGCTTCGTTGAACAACGTTTCATCCACACCATCATTCTCCAGACTGTACACCTTGCCGGCAGCTTCCGCTGTATTCGCTACTTCTGTTGTATTTGCTGCATTCGCTTCTTTCGATTCATTAGCAGTTGTATTCGTTACTGCTTCATTTTTTCGATTGTCCGTTGTATTAGTAGACGAACAAGCAGTCATTGCAGTAACCGCTGCAACAACCAGGAGTACTAATAATTTTTTCAAAATCTATCCCTCCGAATATGTATATTTATACGTTTCATGTAGTGATAATGATTTTCATTTTCAATCATCGATTCCTATGATAATCGTTATCAATGAGAAGTGTCAAGAATTTTATTTAAATTTTAAATAAGAAGGGATTTCATTATTGTCCGTTGAAGCGGACTAGCATTTCTAATAAAAAAAGCCACGCCCAATGGGCGTGACTTCAAATAGTGGTGTATGAAATCCAAGCGTTAGTCAGTAGCTCTCGTATTTAAAATCCCATAATGAATAAGGTCCACAAACTCATTTTCTTTATAAATATGCTGTAACAAAACGCCTTCTTTCAGCATGCCAGATTTTTGCATAACCCGTCCCGAACCAGGATTTGTAGCAAAGAATCTGGCATACACTTTGTGATAATGTTTTTCTGTAAAAGCAAAATTAATGACCGCTTTTGTTGCTTCTGTAGCATATCCATTACCCCAGTGTTCCTCACCTATCCAATATCCAAGCTCGCCGTTTCTGTGTGTCCGGTTATTTCTCAGTCCTATAGCACCATACAGCTCGTTTGTATTTTTATCAGTAATAGCGAATTCATATGAATTATCATTATTGAACTCATCTTCATGTGTTTCAATCCATGATAACGCACATTCAATGGGGTATGGATAAGGTAGAGTTAATGTACTTTTGTAAACATTATAATTATTGCAGAGCTCACTGACACGCTGTGCATCAGACAATGCAAAAGGTCTTAAAATCAATCTTTCAGTAGTAATTGTTCTCTTCTCTGGATTGTACAATGGTATCCCCCCGTTAAACTAAATATTATAAAACAAATACAAGCCAGATAAACAGAAAACTTGGCCACCACTGCTTACCCGCTTTCACAAACAGCCAGCCAAACACCAAAGAAAAAGCAGTAATATACAAGCCGCTTTGCAGACCATGTGTCAAATGACCTAATCCCCAAGTCAGCATTAAACCTATTCCGCCATAAGGAAGAGAAGGATTCTTAAACCATACTTCTCCTGCAGACTGCATTAGCGCAACCAATAGTACAACTAGTACAGCTTCCACAATGTAATATATGTTTTGAACCAAGGCAACCCATACGCCCATAAAACCATGTTCTAACTTGAAGTTTTCATATTCTCTATAAATCTGTGGAATGCTCTCCCCATTAATCCAAAATTCCAACACAGCGAACAAAAAGCTTGATATAAAAGCTACAATTAACAAAGGAATGACCTTAGAGCTCCAACGCAAAGATATTACCTTTTCAATCAACTTCCTCTTCCTGAACCAAAGTAGAAATATCATAGCTCCAACTGACCACAATATGGTGACTATGCTCCAATGAACAACTAGTACGTACCAAGGGCTGACAAAAAAGTCGTCTATATTAAACAAATCCCCCCATAACCATTGATCTAATCCCATGATGAACATATCCATTCCTAACATTAAAAATACAAGCAGTCCTAATAAAAAATATTGAATACCTGATATATTCCCTTTTTCTTTCACGAAACCTCTCACCCGCCTTATGTCCATTTTTGTACTATATTCCCAAAATTATGATGCTGAAAGTATGGCATCCCCCCATTCTGTTTGTCTGTAACAAATCACTCACTTGAATCAAAGTTAGAAAAATACATAAAAAAAAGCACGCATCGATATAAAATCGACACATGCTGTTTACTTGACCTGGCTTGTCCAAACTAGAATCTAGCCACAAAAAATTCGCGGTCTGCGGGAACGTTAAAACTTCTTATAGTAGCTCCACTCTCATCTCTTAAAGTGAGAAGATAAGGTACTGATGTTAAGGTACTAATTGTTGGGAATCTAACTACACCAAATTCGTCAAAATCAGCAGTTACCGTTGTAGTTCCAGCTCTCAATGAAGCTGACCACCCCGTAGTATCTTTAGGTGTACCCGTTGCATTTGTACCAATAGCAACAACAATAAATCTATCCAGAGTCTGTCTAATTCTACGTTTCTTTCTCGTAGGAGCTGCTTTCGCTTTTTTAGCCGCGAGAACTTTGCTAGCCATAACTGCTTTCTTGTTAACTGGTTTTTTAATAATTGCCATTTACTTCACCACTTTCTTTTTAGGATACGTTAGTAAATGCAAGAATCGTAATGTTTGACCTCTCTTTCACCTACAAATCTGAAAATGTGTTAAATCCTAGTTTCATAGTTTCGTGTCCACTAGCTCTGCAGTGCATATAATACCTTCAAGAGGTGATTCATTACTAATGAACGGTCAAAAATGGCTAGAGCAATATCATTCGAAAATGCACCATTCTTTGAGAAAAAGAGTTCAACGTTCCTATCTTCCAGCACATAAAGCAAATTCCATTCCAGTTATCATTAAATTCAAACAAAAAATAACTACAGCCCAGCTACAGTCTTTACAAAACCATTTAAAATCCCACGACCTTCCGATCAGACATCATCTTCACCTGCTCAATTCGATATCATCCAAAGTTTCAAAGAACTGCCTGAACCGGATGTGCCGCTGGGATGGTATCGAAAAAATTTATTTGGATCAAGTCAAAAAAACATCCCTTAATATAGCGACACCATCCATTGGTTCCACAGCTGCCCAAAAGAAAAAGCGGCTTACCGGAAAAGGGATTAATATTGCTATTCTTGATACAGGGGTGTATCGGCACCCTGACCTGTTTCGCCCTGTTAACCGCATAGTTGCTTTTAAAGATTTTATCAATCATAGAAAACAGCCCTATGACGATAACGGCCATGGAACTCATATCGCAGGGGATGCAGCAGGCAACGGTTGGATGAGTAAAGGAAAATACAAAAGCCCTGCTCCAGAGGCAGGGATAGTAGGTGTCAAAGTACTCGATAAAAATGGCGATGGATATGATTCCACAATCATTAAAGGAATTGAATGGTGTATTGCGAATCGGAGAAGACTTAATCTTCGTATTCTTTCGATGTCATTCGGGGGTAAGGTGAATCTTCCTTGTTCAGATGATCCACTCTGCCAAGCTGTAGAAAAAGCAATTAAAGCCGGACTGAACGTTGTAATAGCAGCTGGAAACAGCGGACCGGGACGCAGTACGATCGAATCTCCAGGGATTAGTCCTTCAGCAATTACTGTCGGTGCAGTGGATGACCGTCGCACGCTCACGCAAGCGGACGACCGAATCACTTGGTTCTCCAGTCGTGGGCCCGCACCGGGAGGAAGGAAGAAACCGGATCTCGTTGCTCCAGGCGAAACGATCATCTCCCTTCGTGCCCCACGATCCAAGCTGGATCGCGAGCTTCCTTATTTGCGGATAGCTAAAGATTACTTTGTGCTGTCCGGTACCAGTGTCTCAACACCTATCGTCTCGGGTGTGATCGCGCAACTACTCCAGAGGAACCCTTCTCTTACGCCTAAGCAAGTAAAATCCATACTAAAAAAGAACACATTTCGCCTTAAACTAAGTCCTAACACAGCAGGATGCGGTGAGATCAATGCGCGATTCTTATCGTAAATCCGCTTCTTTTTTAAAGGCAGTAATGATTGAAACCGACAATTCCTCTGTAAATATACCTGTAGGCTCTATTTCTAATAAAGCTGATTTCATATCATCTTCAAAACGTTCTAAGTTATCTCTAAATAATCGCTTAGAGGCATAAGACGTAGAATACAAATTTCCTAGAATAGAATCAACAGTCCAAGTGATGGAATAACTCGATAACACCTGTCTTTCAACATCTGTAAAACTGGATCGCTTTACAACATCCTCATGTCTTTCTTGTGGATGTCTATATGTACTGTTCCCGGCTATTCTTTCGTCACCCAACCAGCGTTTCACTACTTCATCTACCTTTTGTTGCCAAGGTAACGGTTCTTGTTGTTCATTAAAAGTATCAATTACAGCAATACCGCCGTTATCATCTAAACTGTGATAGAGAATTTCAAGAATGGATTCTCGGTCCATCCAGTGAAACGCCTTAGCCATCATGATGAGACGAAAGGAACCCCAGTCATTGGATAGTTCTTCCGCTCTACCCTGTTGCCAGCTAACATTCTCAACCCTGTTGTACTTTGATAACAGCTTTGCTTCTTCTAGCATCTCTAGTTCAGTATCTACGCCAACAATTTTTTCGAACCAATCCGTAAACCTTTGCGCTAACTGCCCAGTACCACAACCTAAGTCTAGCAACCGGCCCTCTCCGTTAAGTGAGAATTTGTTCACTAGATATCGAATCAGTGAGGACGGATATAGCGGGCGATATCTGGTGTAATAGCTTGCAGTATCTTTGAACAGATCCGGACCATAATCATTCATAGCTGAACTCCCCCTTCTTTTTTACCAAGGACAAAATCATAGCATTTATGTAATGCAAATAAAAGGCTATCCAGAGCATTCTGGGCAGCCTTTATTTATGTGGATACAGCCCAAAATAATTAAAAAATATTGACAATTAACTTCGTTGCATATATGGTTAATTACATAACTAACTAACCAATGAAGTTGGCGGTGAATACATGGGAAACTTAATGGATGATACACGACCGATATTTATGCAGATCGCCGAACGAATAGAAAATGACATCATCGAAGAAACACTGCTGGAGGAGTCACAAGTTCCTTCGACAAATCAGTTTGCTGTTTTCTACCAGATCAATCCGGCTACGGCTGCGAAAGGTGTGAATTTGCTTGTGGATCAAGGGATATTGTACAAAAAACGAGGAATCGGTATGTTTGTAGCTTCTGGAGCGCGTGCAGTATTGATGGAGAAGAGAAAAGAACAATTTTATGAACAGTATGTAGTAACCATGATCCGTGAAGCTGAAAAATTAGGAATTACGTTGGATCAATTAACAATTATGATTCAGAGGGGAGACAACAAGTCATGAATGAAGTCGTTGAAATCAAAGGATTGACTAAGTCATACGGAAATGTCACTGCCATCCATGAACTCAGTTTTTCTTTGGAGAAAAATAAGATATACGGGCTACTCGGCAGAAACGGTGCAGGAAAAACCACAATAATGCATATGATCACAGCTCAGCTTTTCCCTACAAGTGGTGTCCTGAACGTATTTGGTGAACATCCGTACGAGAATAACCGGGTTCTCAGGCAGATTTGCTTCATTAAGGAAAGCCAAAGGTATCCGGACACGTACCGAATCATCGATGTACTGGAGGTATCCGAATTATTTTTCCCAAACTTTGATCGGGAATATGCTCACTCTTTAATCAAGGATTTCAATCTGCCATTAAAAAGAAGAATAAAAAAGCTGTCCCGAGGTATGCTCTCGGCTGTAGGAATTGTAGTAGGTCTAGCCAGCCGTGCTCCGCTTACCATTTTTGACGAACCCTATTTAGGTCTTGATGCAGTAGCTAGAAGCCTGTTTTACGATCGCCTAATTGAAGATTATGCTGAAAATCCACGTACGGTTGTTTTGTCCACCCATTTGATCGATGAAGTAAGTCAGCTTTTAGAGCATGTTATCGTCATCGACAACGGCAAGCTAATTATTAACGAAGATGCTGAAGCCCTTCGCGGGCAAGCTGTTACGGTAATCGGCGCGACAGCAAAGATCGAAGATTTTATCGCTGGCAAACAAGTCATTTCCCGCGAGTCTTTTGGCGGATTGCTTACAGCCACCATTATCGGCTTCAACGTGAAGGATCAAGCACATGCTGAAAAGTTAGGCTTAGAAATCTCACCTGTATCTTTACAGCAATTAATTGTTCATCTCACAAATAAAAAATCTCTAGGAAAGGAAGTGACCGTGTAATGAATCCTACGGCAGGTATGTTAAAAATGCATTTCAGAGATAAGTGGTTATGGTTGTATACGCCTTGGGTAATCTTGTTATCCAGCTTCTTGGTAAATGTCATCGTCGCTTCTTTCATCCAAGAACCAATCTATACCGGCGGTCTCGTCTCTATCTTCATTTATATGTTAATTACCGGTATACTCATTTTGGTGCAGACCTTCCCTTTTGCTCTGGGCTTAAGCCAACGAAGAACGGATTATTTCATAGGCACTTCCTTAATGGCTATTATAACTAGCGCCACCTACTCAATTCTCCTCTACCTGCTCGCAATCATTGAAAGCAAGCTTACGGGTGGCTGGGGTTTGGAACTACATTATTTTCATTTGCCCTTTTTAAATGATGGTAATGCCATGGAACAGCTGTGGATGTATTTTGTGCTCTTTCTTAATATGTTTTTTCTGGGGCTAATGATATCCTGCATCTTCCGGAGATTTGGCCGAAGCGGTTTGTTCATTTTCTCAGGGGTTACGTTTATCCTGTGCAGTCTCGGCGTATTGTTAATGACCTATAATCAGTGGTGGGTAGACCTCTTTAACTGGTTTGCTGGATATACCGCATTTGAACTTGCCTTGTGGTCCATGCCTCTGACAGTCGTGTACGCTCTTTTATCGTTTTTGATGCTGCGTAGAGCAACCGTGTAATTCATTATCCCATAAAAAACAGGTGTGTCCCAATAGCCATGCAATGGTTGCTGGATGCACCTGTTTTTTTTCGTGTCTTAGACTTTGATCTAGACAACAAACTTCATTGGATTCGAGCATAGTTGCGCGCGCGAAGTTGCTATGGGACTCAGCGGGTTAAGTAGCGTAGAAGCAAAATTCAGAGTCACTATTGCAGATAGCGAAGGACCAAAACACAGATTAGTATTTCGCCAATCTGCGCGTACGAAGGCGCTATCGGACTCAGCGGGGCGAGTAGCTTAAAGCAGAACGTAGTGCCTCTATTGCAGATAGCGAAGGACCAAAACACAGATTAGTATTTCCCAATCTGCGCGTACGAAGATGCTATCGGACTCAGCTGACCTTATTCGCAGCTTTAGAGCACATTTGGATTCCTATCGGACCCCACAGTCGCTATCGGCATAAAAAACGCCAAATTCGATCCTTTTCCTATGCGATAACTGCACTGGGGTCCGATACTTTGCTCAAAAGGTGATAAATGAGCAAATAACGTCAGCTGGGTCCATAAGCCTTAGGTGATGATGATTCCGCGGGGTGAGTAGCTTAGAAGTAAAACACAAATTAGTATTTCTCCAATCTGCGCGTACGAAGATGCTATCGGACTCAGCTGACCTTATTCGCAGCTTTAGAGCACATTTAGATTCCTATCGGACCCCACAGTCGCTATTGGCATAAAAAACGCCAAATTCGATCCTTTTCCTATGCGATAGCTGCACTGGGGTCCGATACTATGCTCAAAAAGCGATAAATGAGCAAATAGCTTCATCTGGGTCCGTAAGCCTCAGGAGATGTTTCTTAAAGATTTCTTTCGCTTAAGCACTACCGTCTGCTGAAAAACACAAAAAAAAGGATTATAAAACTGCTACTGGAGCAGTTCTATAATCCTTCTTAGCTATGCGGTCAAGAGGACTCGAACCTCCACGATATTGCTACCACTGGCACCTGAAGCCAGCGCGTCTGCCAATTCCGCCATGACCGCGTATTATAATGACTCGCTTATTGCGGTCACAAGATAGATCATACCACGCTGAGAATCCAACGTCAATATATTTCCGTCATTTTCTTATCATTCATTAATTTATGGATAATTATTGCTTTTGTTGCCGAATATAAGGTATAATGAGAACAAAAGTTCGCATAATATAAATGAGGTGATTTATAATGGCGACTACGAAGCTAAACACATCCATTATTGATGAAGAAGTAACTAAAGAAGAACTGTCCCTGGTCAGAAGCTATTTGCTGCTAACGTTTATTCATAAAGTTTTCGAACGCGACTGCCGTGTAATCAGTAGAAGCGGCCTGTTTAAGACCCCTCAGCTATATATGGAGCTCGTATCTGGTGCCACTAAGAAGACGTCACTAATGCTTCAAGAGGTTACGCGCGAGCTGAGCTCCCATGATTTGAAGATTACTACCGTTCGCCAAGATCAGCGAGGAGTCGAAGCATTATATTCCTGCAGAGGATTTCAAGGAGAGATGAATATATTATGGCCAGGCTTCCGTAGAGAAATGATGCTGCGCATGCGCGCGTATCTTGGACTGTCCACAGAACTCTCCATACTCTCCAGAGAAGAGAATGCGTCTGAACTTGCTCTAACTATATAGTCCCAAATGACATTACAGAAATAGCCCCCGCCCAGTAGGGCGAGGAGCTGTTTTGTATTATGAAGATTATTACTGCGGATATTATTACTGTAAAAATTATATATTATCCGGATCTTGTCTTGGTTCACTAAATGGCTGGAATAAATAATTGCGATCCAGCTTCACTACTCGTCTATTCTGACGACGTATCATCACCTGAGAATCATCCCATGCAAGAACTATCCCTTTTACGTCGTTACTTTCCAAGCCATCGCGCACTACACGAATTTTCTCACCGGAAATCCGGTAAGCATCCAATTGCTCATCGCTAATCATCATTAATCCCTCCTGTCATAGCTTGTCCTATTTAGTCTCAGAAAAAAGACCCAAATGATAAATCATCTGGGTCTCATGTAGGCAATTAACGACTTGCATGTCTACTAAAGCATTCTTATATCAGCGCTTCATTCTTCTCAAACCAGAAGTCAAGAACTTTAGCGGACATCACACGTTGCTCCAGATACTCCACTTGGTTAGTAGTGAATTTTTCCCTCCAAGGAAAGGATAACTCTTCACACAAACCTTTGATTGTCAGAAGCTCTGACCAGGCTACATAGCGTTTGTACCAAAAAAACTGAGGATGTTCAATCATATAGGGATACAGATCGTCGAATTCCGTGTGTTTGCAGTCCAGCGCACGCTCGAAATGATCCTTGGCCTCGGTTAATTTATCAATAAAAAATTGTTCAGTCACCGGTTCTTTCCCCATTGTGACGCCTCCTCCCTATGTCTAATTTTTATTATAAAGGAAAATCCATAGGGTGAAAAGCAGTTGTTTAAAAAATAGGCCTGTTCTTATTGCCAATTAGGTTATTCCCCAAATTCGATGGTGCCTCCATTTAGAGAGGTAATTCTTACGAGTGACTCCAGACGAATGCCTTGCTCTCTGATCGTCCGAGCCCCTGCCTGAAAGCTTTTTTCAACTACAACACCAAGACCAACTAGCTCAGCGCCAGAACGTTGAATGATCTTAATCAACCCACGCGCTGCATCACCATTGGCAATAATATCATCGATAAAGAGGATTTTATCCTCTGGAGAGATAAATTGGCGAGACAACATAATATCAGTAACGATACCTTTTGTAAAAGACGGAACTCTTTCGCAAAGCGCATCTGGATCAGCTAACAGAGTTTTTTTGCGGCGTGCAAAAACTAGCGGCACCTTTAATTCATACGCGGTGGCAAATGCCACGGCAATGCCCGAGGATTCAACGGTCACAATACGTGTAATTCCTGAGTCCGCAAACCTCCCGGCAAACTCCCGTCCCATTTCCATCGTAAGCTGTGGATCAACCTGATGATTTAGCAGTGCATCCAGCTTCAGCACTTCATCCGAAACGACGACACCTTCTTCCAAAATCCGCTGTTTCAACACTTCCATGACTTTGAACCTCCAATACCCTTTATAATCGCAGACATTCCGTACAAATTAATCACTGATCATAAAGCAATTACGACGGAAGTCATGTCCTACTGATCCTCATCATAACCTGTACTATACAGAGTACACAAGGTTATCCTGCATAGCACTCGTTATGATTTTTCTTTAGCTTCGTAAAACTATTAGGAGGGGAGCCATGAAATCACATGTCCGAACATTACAGATCGCTTTCACTTATATTGGCACCATTGTAGGAGCCGGATTCGCCACCGGACAGGAAATATTAAAATTTTTCACACGTTACGGGCACTGGGCAGTCCTGACCATCCTGCTCTCAACTATATTGTTCATATGGCTGGGTACAAAAATGATGGTCATTGCTCGGCGAATAGAAGCGGAATCCTATGAAGACTTTAACCGCCACCTCTTCGGGGAACAGGTCGGAAGCACCATCAGTTTGTTCACGATGGTCGTCCTGATCGGAGTAAACAGTATTATGCTTGCAGGGGCCGGCGCTATTTTTCAGGAGCATCTCGGACTTCATTATCAGACTGGACTAATTATCACGTTGCTTGGTTCATACTTTCTGCTAAAACGAGGGATTTCCGGTATTCTGCAAATGAACAGTATTGTTGTACCTTTAATGCTTACTCTGTCACTTATCATTATTTTTAATACTTTTCAAATTCCGGGAGCTGGACGGTTCCTGTTCCTTGATAACGATCGCTCTCTCTTTGGCGCATGGATGTCACCGCTGCTCTACACCGCCTTTAATTTAGGGATGGCACAAGCTGTTTTAGTCCCTATGGCTCGTCACACAGAGGAAGAAAAATCCCTTGTATGGGGCGGTATTATTGGGGGTACCGGGATTGGTTTTATGTTGATCGCCGCACATTTCGCAATGAGCTCACAGATGCCAGGGATTCTCAAATTTGAAATTCCGATGGGCAGCATCGCCGTCCGGTTGGGTACTGTAGTGCAAACTATATATCTCCTGCTGATCTTTTTGGAGATCTTCAGCACTTTTGTCGCCGATATTTATGGAGTAGCTGTACAGCTTAAGCAACGGCTTCCCCTATCAACCGCATTGATTACACCACTTCTGATGTTGGTCTGCTATTTACTGAGCCAGTTTGGCTTTAGTTCACTGCTCTCCGTGTTCTACCCAATCTTCGGAGGTTTATCATTGGTCTGGGCTGTCAAGCTGCTGCGCACGCCATGGTCCTCTCCACCAGGTAGTAATACTTCATCGAACTCAAAGGAGAAGGGGAACAGTCTCGTATCCGTAAAACCAATCACCCGAACTACACGGAAATAACCGCTGCTGTAGGAATCATACGTGCTGCCGCTTCCGCCACATGCTTGTGACAGGTCATCATCACAATCTGGCGGGAGATCGACAGTTCTCCAAGAAGTCCAAGCGCAGCATGAAGACGAGACTCATCAAAGTTAACGAAGAGATCATCGAATAACAGCGGCAGCGATACTTGCCGTGACATGGTCTCTGCCAATGCCAGCCGGATGGCAAGATACAGCTGTTCTGCCGTCCCTCGGCTGAGCAGTCCGCTGTCTAGTAATCCCCCATTCTTATGTTCAGCTTTCAGCTCTTTGTGCCCTAGTGTCATAACAACCCTTTTATATTCCCCTTCCGTCAGCTTGGAGAAATAAATTGAGGCAAGCAGTAATACCTGTGGCTGCTTCTCCTGCTCATACACACGACGAGTTCGCCCGATTAGTTCGGCAGTTATCGCTGCCACTGCATATTTATCAGCCACGATCCGCAAGGCTGCTCTCTGCTCTTCCAGTTGCTGAATAACGGAATCCCCCACGCAGCGCTCCTTCAGATACTCCCTTTCCTGAAGCAGCTTGCCTCGCTGCTCCAGCAGGGTGTTCCAACCCTCTTCCTGCCGTTCCATCAACTCTTCAGCCAATGACCGCTTCAGCTGCAATGCTTCCGCATCATGATGATTTAATAATTCCAGCAGAGCAGTAACTCGCTCTTCCTCCCAACCACCGAACATAACAAGCTCCCACTGGCGAATCGATTTATTCAGATCACTGCGCCGCTGCACAGCTGCTGACCTGCGTAAGAAATCCTCTCCACCAGTCGCCCCGCCTTCCTGTATCAGAAGCTCACGATGTTCTCTCAGCTCACCTAATATCCTGTGGCTCTCCTTGAGTTCTTCATCCACATCCTGCAATCTTGACTGCATAGTTTCCCGGCGAATCAAGTCCTTTTTCAGATCATCCCATGC
The DNA here is from genome assembly GCF_038593125.1 of Paenibacillus sp. FSL F4-0097. Taxonomy (NCBI): domain Bacteria; kingdom Bacillati; phylum Bacillota; class Bacilli; order Caryophanales; family Paenibacillaceae; genus Paenibacillus; species Paenibacillus sp. FSL F4-0097. The sequence goes on along the minus strand of NZ_CP151965.1, from coordinate 2,458,411 downwards.
TCTTTTTCGCAGTTCCAGCCAGCTTAGTAAGGTTAATGCAGATACTCGTTTCCCCTCTTGCGGATCTATTTCAAAACCAGCTGCCGCTACACCAAACTCGTCGCCAAGATCAGCACCCGACTCATAAATAAGAGCGAGCAGCTCCTCCTCAAACACGTTACATTCTGCTTCCAGCTCCTTCAATCGTAAGGAGAGTTTATTCTCTTGGCGCAGCAGCTCATTCCCTTGTTCAACCATAGCAAAAATATCCGGCAGCCCTTCAGGAGATAATCCTTCAGGCAACCTGCGTTGGCAAAGCCATTCTTCATATTGCTCAGCCGTTTCCGTGAATGCCGCCTCCGCCCGGTGCATTTCTTCAGCGAGCAGCTTCTCTTGGCCTGCCAGCGTCTCCAGCTCCGTGCGGCAGGCATCACGCTCGGCGGCATAGCGTTCGATGCGCTGCCGCCAAGCTGACCAAGCCTCCATGAGCCTGCGAAGCTCCCTCATGGAGGCCTCCAGCCCGCCTGCGTCAGGGCTGGACCCCGGGGCGGCCGGCCGCCGCCCCGGCACAACGCTCTCCGGCTCCGCCCCGGAGAGCAGCTGCCCCCGCAGCCGCAGCATCTCGGCTGCGGCTGCGCTGACGTCCCCGCCATGCTCTGCCGGGGACGCTTCCGGCCGGCGCGCTCCGCGCAAGCCGGCCCAGAGGGCCAGATCGGCCGCGCCTAGCAGGCCGATCGCAAGCACGGCGCTGGCCGGCGGAGCACCGGTCAGCCACAGCGCTGCGGGCAGCAGCACGGTTAGTGCTGCCCCAGCCCACAGCAGGCGCCGGTAGAGCGCGGCCATGCGCTTCGCGCCAAGGCCGTCACTTCCGGCGCCGCGCGCTGGCCCTTCGCTGAGCTGCGCTTCGCGCCAGCGTTCGGCCGCCTGCTGCAGCTCGTCCCACAGCTGCAGCACTTCACGGGCGCTGTGCGGAGCCAGCTGCGCAAAAGCTTCCGCGCCGGTAGCATGCTCACGCGCCAGCGCCCGTTCTGCTGCTTGGAGCGACGCTGAGGCAGCGGCCAAACGGGATCGCAACGACTGCCGCGTTGCACCCTCCGCCTCCATGCGGCGGTCATAACTAGCGAACGCCGCCGCAAACTTCCGTGCAGCTTCACGATCTGCCGCTGCACCGGAGAATGAAGTCAGCTCTGCAGGGCCCCAGCTCACATCAATGCCGCGCAGAATTCGCCGCAAATGCTCATTCAGCGCCGTTAATTCTCCCTCAAGCCGCTGTCTTTCCGTTCTACGGTTCTCATAACTGCTCCGATGCCGGTCCAGCCGCTCCAAAGCAGGCCCCTGCGCTGCTAATACTTCATCTGGAGGGTTCTTTGCCAGTTCAATAGTAAGCTCGCTTAGAAGACGTTCATAACGTACTACTGATCCCTGTGCATTACGAATTTCTCCTTCAAGTGCCTGAAAGCGAGTTGCACCTTCTTCAGGAAAGGCTAAAATCAATGGCAATCCTTGCAGCTCTAGCTGAGCCTCGCTCCACTTTAACCACAGCTCACGGACTTCCTGTGCTTTTCGAAACATCACTAGCTGCTCTCCAGTGAGCTTACGCTGTTGCTCCAATTCATCTAGCTCCGACTCCGTTGCCCTCAATGCCACTATATTATCGTTATATCGCGGGAGATAAGAACGGCTCTCAACCATTTGGCGCTCAAGCTTTTCAATGGCTTGCACAACTTTTGCTGCTTCTTGCAGCTTGCCACGAGGTTTGTACAGCTTCTCAGCTTCCTGCACCAAACGGCGTTCCGCACGCATGATTGCACCTCCACCGCCCATACCTGCATGAAAAAGAAAGCTGCTCATCTCCTCAGATTGAAGGGCAGCAAGCTCCTGCAGCTCGTCCAGTGAAACTGCGAACAATTGCTGGAACATACTCCTAGAGATCCCCCCAAGTAAATGTCGTTCCATTTCAGCTTGTCCTAGCTCTTGAGTCGTTTCATTTGGATGATTTACTGTAATGTTCAGCTTTTCATTTCTTCCTGATCCCTCAGCACCTGAAGCAAAACGGCGAATGGTCCACAAACCATCATCACAGTCACGTATCTTCAGGGTCCCCCCATGCAATCCACCTTGCATAGGTTCATACCTTTCCAAGGGATTTCCACGGCTTGGAATTCCAAACAGCATAGAGCGTATGAATTGCAGTGTCGTACTTTTTCCTGCTTCATTACGCCCATAAAGTACGGTCACTCCCTGCGTTAAATGAATCTCTCGATTGTGAAGACGCCCGAAGCCATTGATATGCAAATGTTCAATTTTCATCGTTTTGCCCTCCGGCTTGTAGATACGAAAGACTTTCCGCCGCTTCAACAGTATCATCCATCCCACCAAGCATCGTGATTCCCTGCTCTGCTGCACCACGTAGCCAGCTCAACTTCTCTTCTTGACTAGTCATAGACAACAGCTTACGCAGCTCCTGATTCTCCAATAGCGGTTTAAGCGCACTATTTAATAGTTCTTCGAGCGCTTCCGGAGAATGTTCTGTATGCTCTGCAATGCGCAGCATTTCTCCAAGAAAACTATCTTCTTCCAATAAGCGTTGGCGATCAATAGCTAAGCCGGACTCGATGGCGAACCCTTCGGTCCAGACAAGCCCTTTGTAATCTTTACGCTCAGCCCTAATCGCCTCACGGCGCTGGAGTTCTGACAGCAGATCCTCTGCCGCCCCTTTTTCAGCCAATACTTTATGTACGTCCCCTCGTCCAATCAGACGAAATCTGACCACCGACATGAGCTCCGGGAACTCCGCGCGGATGTCTTCAATAACCTGCTCCACTTCCTGTATCCATTCTGCTTCATTGCTTAATCCTTCTATAGATAGGTCTCTAACCTGCCAGCGAACGAAATCCAGTTCATGAAATTGCAGAGCGGATCTTCCAGCCTCATCTACATCCACAATATAACAGCCTTTAGCACCGGTTTCCTTAATGCTGCGCCCTTGTATATTGCCTGGATACACAATCACAGGCTTCTCATGCAGTACACTCCGTTTATGAATATGTCCAAGCGCCCAATAATCAAAACCCCGTTCGATAAGGTCCCTGCGACTGCAAGGAGAATAGGTCTCATGCAGCAAATCACCGTCTACATTGCCATGCAGCATCGCAATATGAAACAGGCGGCTGCCAGGTTTACGAGAAAAGGTTACAGCTGTGTTGTTCGTCACTTTCGCCGTTGGATAAGAGATTCCACTAACGATGGCAACTTCTTGGCCATCTATACGGCGGTAAGCTGTAGCGTGTTCTGGCTTCTCTCCGCCAAATACGGTAACATGCTTTGGCATTTCCGTTGTCAGACGCAGTCCGTCAAGCGGATCGTGGTTGCCATGAATCAGGAACACGTTAATCCCGTGCTCACCGAGTTCTTTGAGCGCTTCCTGAAATCGCAGCTGTCCCTGTAATGAAGCATCTGATACATCGTACACATCTCCACTAATGACAATAAAATCAACATTTTCTTGGATCGCAACGCGGACAAGCCGCCCGAGGGCGGCAAAGGTAGACTCACGTAAATAAGCACGAATGGCTGGCGAAATATGCGCCAGCCCGGCAAAACGACTATCCAGATGTAAATCAGCAGTATGCAGAAAGCGAAATGGTATCATAGCTGCTCACCCTTTCGTTCCTGAGGGATACTGTAAATAGGTTTTTTTAAGTTCATTAGCAACTCGTGTCAACGAATATAGGCTTTTGGCTTTATCCCATGCGGAACGTGAAAGCTCATAACGATAAGCCGGATCAGATATCACCTTCTCTAATGCATCAGCAAGAGCAATCTCATCGTCCGGACTGACCAATAGACCATTCACACCATCTTCAATCTGCTCCGGTATTCCGCCCACATTTGTCCCCACTAAAGCCAGGCAGCTAAGTGCCGCTTCCGCAAACACTGAACCGAACGCCTCCGCCCGAGAGGGCAATACGAAAATATCAAAAAATGGCATGAATTCTTCAGGGTGCAGCGTATATCCGTAAAAAATCGTTTCATTATAGATCCCTAAATGTTGGGCCATCTTTTCCAGATCCGCACGTGAAGGACCATCGCCAATAATATGCAGTACATACTCATGGCCGCGATTTTTAAGCTCCGCGCAAGCTTTGAGTAATATATCTATTCCTTTAGCCGGAACCAGACGTGTCACGGTCACTAGCTGCGGAATAGCATTATCATGCGGAACAGGCTTAAATCTTTTTTCATCAAAACCATTCGGAATAACACCTATATTAGAAGGATCAATAATATAAGGGGCCACATAATCTGCAAAAGATCGCGACACCGTCATTAATCGATCACTAACATGCTCAAGCTCACGATAAAGTGAGACTAGAAAACGATGCTCCAAGCCATCCTCGGAAATCGCTCCATTTAGAATCAATTCCCGCTCGTAACTGGAATGCAGGGTATGAATTAACGGAGTATCAGGGAACACTTTTTTCATTGCTAAGCCCGCAATCGGATGATGAGAATGAATAAGATCATAGGGCTTACTCATCCGCAGTTTAGTCCACCATAAATAATCACGATAGGTCTGAATATATTTCTGAACGATAGGACTTTCTCCATACTGCGTCCAATCAAACGTCTCGAATATTACTTCCTCATGCCCCTTATTGCGAATCCGCTTAGGCAGCCAAAACATATCCATCTCCCAACGGCTTGAACGGAATCTTTCCTGAAGATAAGGGATCATAGATGATACACCACCGGGTTGCTCCGGCGGGAAGAAGAGCGCTTGCAGCAAATTCATATGGTACATCCCCTTTACAATTGCCCTGTGTACTGTAAGACTTGGCAATTATGATATAGTTGAATATATGTAGAATTTCAGGTACGATTACGTTCCCCATACCTTGATTTTATCGGTATAAACATGAAACAGCAACTAAGAAAAAGGAGAATGAGCTATGAAGGAAGAACAGCTGCCTGCCTCTTACACCGCATCTATTAAAGAAATGCTGGGGCAAGAGGCAGATGCTTTTCTAGAAAGTTATTCAGCACCACGAACTCAAGGACTGCGCTTTAATCCGCTAAAAAGCACCTCAGCCATAGGCCAAGTTGCGGTGGACCGTACAGTCTCACAATTTAATTTGAAACCTATCCCATGGTGCCAGGGCGGGTTTTATTATGATGAGCCCGCTCGACCAGGCAGGCATCCTTACCATGCCGCTGGACTATATTATATTCAGGAGCCTTCCGCAATGTCCGCAGCTGAACTGCTGGCACCTGAACCCCGTGAAACCGTCCTCGATCTTGCAGCAGCCCCTGGAGGTAAAACTACGCATATCGCTGGTTTAATGCAGGGACAAGGCCTCTTAATCTCTAATGAGATTCATCCGGAACGCGCAAAAATTCTAGCAGAGAACGTTGAACGTCTGGGCATTAAGAATACCCTCGTAACCTGTGCAACACCAGAACAGCTATCTGCGCGTTTCCCGCAAGCTTTTGACCGAATTATGCTGGATGCTCCTTGTTCTGGAGAAGGCATGTTCCGAAAAGATCCAAAAGCCATTCAAGAGTGGTCTCCTGCTCATGTAGTTATGTGCGCAGCGAGACAATGGGATATCCTGCAAGACGCCTACATTATGCTTAAACCAGGGGGTATTTTAGCCTACTCTACCTGCACCTTTAACCGTCAAGAGAATGAAGAAACCATTACTCGATTGACGGCTAGTTACCCCGATATGGAACTACTCACCTGCAAACGCCTTTGGCCGCATTTAGAAAAGGGCGAAGGTCACTTTGTAGCACTCCTGCGTAAGCAAATTGACACTGCATCCGTGAATGATGATGCCAACCGCAACGCCAAAAAACGCCGAAGTAAAAACAACCCAAAAACTAATTCTTCTGTACGCGATGCCTACCAGTTTTTTCAAGACTGGGCTGCGGTAGAGCTGCCTGGTCTTTCATGCCAAGGTGTGCCACTGCTCTTCGGCGAATCCCTTTATTTGCTGCCAGAATCCTTTAATGGCAGTCTCCATACCGGGCTGCTGGACGGACTGCGTATTCCACGAGCTGGACTACATATCGCCCATTTGAAGAAAAATCGGATTGAACCTGCTCATGCATTAGCTATGGCACTACAGCCCATACAAGCTTCACGAAGCTTTGATCTCAGCAGTGATGGCCCGGAAATACATGCTTGGCTACGTGGTGAAAGCCTGCCTGTCCCCAGCGAATTACATGGATGGACACTTGTAACTTTAGATGGTTTGCCGATTAGTTGGGGCAAAGCGAGTTTAGGGCAGCTTAAAAATCATCTGCCTAAAGGATTACGTATCCTAAAAGCCCATATTGACGAGCAATAGGCCATAGACCAGTACAACAGGCCCTCTTCGGCATATGATGTCATTATCTCAGAAAGCTGCGACATCAGTCACAGCAATTGAGAAGAAGACATAAGTTGAGGAGGAATAAATCATGGGTGAATTTCATGGAGGAGCCTTCACTTCGACCGGAGCGATTTTGGTACTTTTCATCTTGCTGGTCATCATTTCCCGTTCGTTGTTTGTTTAATACCTTCCCGGCTTAAATAGCTGGTGAAACGAAGCGGCTGTGTCGTCCTTTTTGGGGCGGTGCGGCCGCTTTATTTCTTTCCAACATAACATCTCCATTTGTTATTCTCGTGAATATTTACCGTCTGAAAGCCCGATTTCCGAAATAACTGCTCCATCTCTTCGTTCTTAGTGAATTGCTTCATATGATAATTGATTTTATAGATCTCAGAAATAATAACAAATGTACCGCCTGCCATCAGCACCCTAAATGCTTCACTTATATCGTGTTCGAGGTCCGGCCAGAAATAATGTGTCTGAATCGCTGTGATCGTCCCAAAAAATCTATCGTTGAACGGTAACGCTGACACATCTCCCTGACTAATTTTCACCTTACCAGCGATTACAGCCTTATTGTTTTTTTGAATAGATGTCTCTACAGCTTGTTGTGAGTAATCTATGCCGTAAATTTCATGTTGTCTATTTTGTTTTGCTAACGTATGTATAGTTTGACCGCCACCACAGCCTATGTCCAGGATAGGATCGCCGCTCTTAATTTCTATTTTTCTAAGTCCCCATGTTGTGATGCTGGTATGTGCCTGATTCATGATTTTGATCATGATATTTCCTACGAACCCTCTAGGATTCTTGGCTTGCTCAATCAGCGCATTCAATAAACCCATATTTGTACCTCCCAATCAATTGGCCATACCAGCAGCCTGATCACTTGATATATGTTCCGTAAGATTTTCTGCTGTAACTGCCCACTTATCTACTTGATACTCTATTTTATGAATACTAGTATATGAAGTCGGGAAATGAGCATTCTTATTCGTCCACGTTAGCCCTTTTAAAATATGGTATATAACATTAATTACGCCACCATGAGTGACCACAATTACATTTTCATTTGGATCAGTACTCTCCAGTTCATTACATAGTTTTGAGAAACTTGAACTTATTCGCGTAAAAAATTCCTGAGGACTTTCTCCTCCTGGAAATCTCTCATCCATTCTTAAAGCCGAGAAATAAAGACCCGGGTATCGTTCATTTACGATTTCATGGGGCATTCCAGCGATTACACCATTGTTCGTTTCTCTCCAATACTGGCTGCTTTCAACAGGCAAATCAAGCTCTCTGGCGATCTCATTTGCTGTATCTAACGCACGTTGCAAATCACTACAAAGAATACGGGTTATGTTAAAGCTAGATTGATTTTCCTTAAGATAATATCCAAGACGTTCGGCTTGTCTATATCCCTCTACTACAAGTCCACGTTGACTCCAACCCCCACGAAAGCCTTCATCATCTATTCCATGCCTTATAAAATATATAGCCATCGATTGTATACCTCCTGAACAAGATTGTTATACATTTGCATTAAACTTCGAAAACGCTTGTTTTTTAAGTTGATCCCAATTGGGCGTTGCAATGTTTGCTTGTTGCTTCAAAATATCAAATGAATTAAACAAAGCCGCTATTTCGCTGAAAGAACCGTCCACTAATTTCATAAACGGTAATTTATGAATTATTGTCAGACCATAATATACAGCCTGCTTGTGCTTTCGAACAAAGTTAACTTGACCTGCTGGAGTAACAGTATAGCTTAATTGCTCCATGATTTGAAACCCCTCATCCATTACTGAAATGGCTTGTCTTAATAGCTTCTTATCTTTAGATACCTTTTTCAAATCCCCGTCATGCAGATAACTAAGGGAGTTCAAAGCCACTATTGGCACGATATGACTTTTGAGCCAAGCATCCATATCCTCATGATAAGTTAGCTTATACTTAGCGTTCTCAAACGCTTTTTCCAGTAAGTGTTTTATTGGAATCTCACCGTCTAAACTGCCAAGTACCATTTGCCCTCCTGCGTGTATTTTAATAACACGACCGCTCGTTTCCCGAATTCCTGCACTAAGTTGAAATCCGAAGAGTATATTTTTCCTCACATTGCTCATTTCCTGGAGATCCTTTTGCATGCCAAGAGCATCGCCATTGTTCCCCACAAGAATTATATTCAGACTCTGATTCTCAGCTAGAATAGGTAACACAGATGGAAAATCATTATATTTCATAACAACAAAAATAAGATCATAGAGATCATCGGATCGAAGCGTAGAGATGACCTTTACTGTATCCACAGTGTTTTTAATTTGAAAATAATGGCGAAGCACAAGCCCGTCTTTCGTCAATTGCTCTGCTCGCTTCCCTCTGGCAAGCATGGTGACATCATTTCCCCCACGCACTAGAACATGCGCAAGATAGCTGCCTAATACTCCCGCTCCAAAAACTAAAACTCTCATATTTAGCTCCTCTATCCCTTTTTAGACATTTGTTGAATTTTGATCAACTGTTCGATAAAATCAGATTATCACATCTCCGGTAGGGTTCAATCGTTAGTTTGACCGGTTTTGTTGATTTTTCAACAAAATACAATACATTGTTTAATAAAAAGGGAGTCTTATCATGGATAGAAGAATTTAAAAAAACCAAACAGCCATCATGAATGCATTAATTCAACTGATGGCTGAAAAAGATTTTGAAAAAATAACGATCAACGAAATCGCAGAGCGTGCTGATGTAAACCGCGGAACGATTTATTCCCATTATGCGGACAAATACGATCTGATGGATAAATGCCTGGAGGCTCAGCTCCAGCAACTAATCGAAAGCTGCTCCGCAGTGGAGGATGAAACCGAACCCAATCCCTCGAAGGCGTCATTGCTCCGCACGCTGGAACAATTGGAGGAGAATGCTCTTTTTTATAAGACTTTATTAAGAAACAAAGCTCTGCTCTCCTTTAGAAACCAATTACAAGAAATGATAAATGAGCAGATTAAGGTACAATTTTTTAGAAAACAATTTTAATCTCGATGAGCTGAGTAAAGATATATCTGTGCAATTTTTAAGTTCGGCGACTGTCGGAGTGATTGAATGGTGGTTTACCCATAGTAATCCTTGCTCTGCAAAAGAGATCACTGAAAAGTTATGGTCCATGCTCGATCTAAATCTGCAGATGATCCGTTCTCAAGCTTGAATATGTTCTCCCATATCCATCTCATAAATGGAGCTGATAATTTTTTCAATGGGAATCTCCTTAATGGATATATCAAGGATCTCTACCTTTTCGCTAAGAATATGCAGAAACTCGCCCATTTTACATTGCTCGGTATCGATCAGCAGCTCCACTTCGTAATCCGATATTCTTTCCGATATCTGAGTGCCAGGCAGATCAATATTTCCAATAGTTGTGGCGGCTGAAAGCCTAACTACTTTTTGGGCACCCAGATGCAGTCGAAGTTCAGAGAACTTGTCGTCATATACTTTTTTCCCTTGATGAATTATAAGTACTCTTTGAACCAAACGCTCTACATCTTCCAAGTCATGTGTTGTCAGAATAAATGTGGTGCCTTCCTGATTCATTTGCTTAATGAATTCTCTGATTCTTTGTTTAGCTATTACATCCAGCCCGATCGTTGGCTCATCTAAAAAAACCACAGGTGGTGAATGAAGCATCGCCATAATAAACTCGCATTTCATTCGTTCTCCCAGGGAAAGGGTGCGCGTGGGCTTAGTAATAATATCGCCAATCTCAAACATGTTTACAAATTGGTCTAGTCTTGTACGAAAGTCGTTCGTAGGAATATCATAGATTTCCTTGTTCATATAAAAGCTATCCAAAGGGGGAATGTCCCATATTAACTGCGATTTCTGTCCGAACAATACCCCGATTTGTTTTACATATTGATTTTTCTGCTTATGAGGGTTGTACCCTAGAACATTTATTTCGCCCGAGGTAGGATAGAGAACGCCTGTCAGCATTTTAATAGTCGTAGATTTCCCTGCACCGTTTGGACCCAGAATGCCAATGATTTCTCCTTTTCCAACACTAAACGAAAGATCTTCTACAGAGGTAATTATCGATTTTTCACGGTGAAACAGACTTTTAAATACACTTTTTGCATCTTGTCCACGGTGATAGGTTTCATATTGCTTGGTTAAGTTCTTGACGGTAATAATGTCCAAGTGAAATTCTCCTTCTTAGATCTTAACTAATCTTTTATCCTCCGGCGCTTTTGTAACTGCGAAGCATATATGTATAGAGCCAAATTCCGAAGGCAGCAAATAATACACAAGGAATAATCGCTATAAAAAAATAGGGTTCCCATCGGCCAATCAGTGTAGATGCTGGAAAGTAGGCAATCATGGAGACCGGAAACAGAAAAGAACTCACAGCTACGACTGCCTTAGGAAAAATCGTCCCTGGATAACGTCCAAAAGACTTAATGCTCTCAAACATCTCCGGCAAGCGGGAATTCGCCACCCATTTGAAGGAAATCGCTGCCACAATAAGCGCCACACCGAACATAACAAGCAGCCCTGCACCAAACAACAACAGGAACAATAACCAAGAGCCTATGGTCATCCCATCGATTCCGCTAAGTGCGTATACGAACATGATTACTCCTCCACCTAAAAGCCCGATACTTTCGAACTCAAAAGATCTGGCCAACAGCAGAAAAAGGCTCGAGGTCGGTTTAATTAATACCACTTCCAAAGTCCCTTCTACAACATGAGACATCGTATTCCACATAATTCCGTTAAAAAAAATCCCGGCACAAGCCGTAGACAGAATAAAAACGGATTGAATTAACAGCGCCTCTTTAAAGGTCCATCCTGCAAATGAAGCATTCGAATTATAAATAAATACCGTTACTAGAGGAAACAACACATTCCCTATGAGCATGATAAGACTATTAAGAATAAAGTTAACACGATAAGTGATAGCAGAAGCAATATTCGCCTTCATGCAGGTTTTATATATTTGATACATACGTTTCATGCGCCCACCCCCGTAAAATGCTTAAGCGACACCGCATACAGCACCCGGCAGACAACTCCGGCAATAATTACGGCTATGAGCTGCAGCAATAACACTTGAGGAATAGGTAAGCTTATATCAGCTAAAGTATAGCTACCTGTATAGACCATTGCTGGAAGAAAGGCCGTATATTGAAACGGTAAGAAAAAGGACGCCATTTGTAAGGATTTTGGGAAAAATACTAATGGAATCAGCGATCCTGAAAATATCCCTTCGCAGAGATTAAAAAAATTACGAATACTAGAGGATTGCACCATCCAAAAGGCGACCATTCCAATACTATAATGAATGAAAAAATTCATCATAAACGCCATAGCTATTGAAAGAATCGCGTAGAGTAAATTTGCGGGTAAGACATCAATATGAAAAATAAAGAAAAAGATCATAAAGCAGGGTAAAAATTCAAACAAAAGCCCAAGTACCCTATGCCCTGCCTTCTGAGATAAAGCAAAGAACATATGATTTAGCGGTCTTAACGAAAACGTAATGAATTTCCCGGTACGAATAAGCATTTGTAAATTCCAATCGGCAAAATCCATAGTCAGATAGTTGATCAACATCGTAGCACAAAAATAGGAAAGCATTTGGGAGAGTGACATCCCGTTGATGTAAGATTCCCCGCTATAAACAGCGCTCCATATATAATACTGCACTAAAAAGTACACTGGGCCTACAAAAATAGAAACCATCGAATGCGTCCTGTACGCACTCCATTCCTTATAAGTAACAAAAGCAACCGCCCTCATAATGCGAAAGCGGTGCTTTATCATCTCAAACATAAGTCACATCCTGCCTATCTATAGATATCACATAAAAAAGTCTTTTTCTTATTCGAGTCCGGACCAGATCACATTGTTTGTACCGAAAATCCCTCTACCGTCCCATATATTTTTATGAAAAGGGATATACCAAACGGCAATCAGCTTTTCTACCGGATCAACGACCAAAGAACAAGACCCCCATCCTTCGTGAAAAAAAGTGCCTTCAGAATAAGATGTACTTTCATTATATCGAAGGTCTGGCCCAAGACCGTATGGTCTATCCGCTCCTCCATCTCCCCATGCGTAGTTTGGAATTTTTTCAGAATTGAACCGCTTGGTCATTCTCTGAACAGCCATCCGACTTAAGACATGACCCCCTTCGTATTCCCCATGGTTAAGCAGCATGATTCCGAACTTTTGTAGATCATTAACGGTTGAATACAGTCCCCCACCAGTTCCGGGAGTCTTGATTTCTTCCTCAGACCTTTGTTCTTCATCCGTAATTTCCCCGTTTTGCAGCTTCTGAAGATATTCCTTGGCTTCTTCCGAACGAATAGCGATCCTACCAGCTTTCTCAGGCGGTATATCAAAGAAAGTATCTGTCATGCCTAACGGTTTTACAATGTGGTCCATTATGTAATCTTCTGCAAAAACACCTGTTATTTTCTCAATAATTGCACCAAGAACCACGTATCCAAACGAGGAATACATCCATTGAGTCCCTACCGGAAAACGAATGCCATAGGAAAGTCCAGCTTTAATCCAGTTTTCTTTTCCAAGCTCTGATTCATAAATATACCACCATGCACTTTTATAGTAAGTATCACTTATAGTTCCATGATCAGGTGCGATGCCGGAGGTATGAGTCAGTAAATGAGCAATTGTAATCGGCTTAAAAGGGTCGGCATCAAACTCTGGAAGAATAGAACTAACTGGTTGTCCCATAAAAATTTTTCCATCATCTGCAAGCTGCCAGATCGCTGTTGCCGTAAACAGCTTGGTAATAGAAGCGATTCGAAAAATTGTATCCGTTTTCAATTCTTGGTCGCTATCTTCTTCGTAACTGAAGCGTCCCCCCGCTCCATTGGCAAATATTTTTCCATAACGACTAAGAGAATAAATATAGCCATCGGCTACTTTCTTATTACAGAGATCCTCATAAAAATGATTAAGTGCCTCTAATCGGTCCTCCCTGTAATTCACTTCGTTCAGCTTGCTAAGCTCTGTGGATGATAACATTATTCGCACTCCCCCTTATTATTCAATAAAATACATGATGCATAAATATCTTGCAATAAAACCCAAATAATTGAAAGGGTGATTTTGCATATAACTATTTTATACTGCTCCAATAATTCTGTAACAGCAATGCTGTAATCTCGTTAACGGTTTGTCGTTAGAGATTTAACTAGTGCCATTCCACTAACCAGACCAAATACTACCCCATCATGTATGCTTGCAAATTTGTAAATCTCTATGTTCGAAATGTTAAAATACATTACTAAAATCGGATACATAAGCAGAAGAAAACTTGGAAGAAACACAATAAACAACAGCGGCAAATTAACAATAAAAGCTTTAGGTAATCCTTCTAACAACGCCAGATAGATCCCATAGACAAACGGGACAATAGCCGTGATCCACACAGTATTTTCTAATTGATAGTTCTTTTGTGCCTCTTCAGTGTAATGACTAATTAGCGAGTTGCCATAATGTAATAAGAGCGCCCCCACTATGATCCAGACAAGATAATATAAAAATTTTGAATTCCGCATCTTCATGAAATCACTCCGTTTCTTTTTAGATAGTTCATTAGAATGTCTCTATTTAACTTACCATATAATCCATAATTTGGATATTGCATTAAAGTAAACTGGTCCTAACTAAAAAGGCTACCTCCCGGCAGCCCTTAATAAATCCTTTGCTTTTTATGCTGAAAAGATAGTGAATTCTCTACAACTTTAATTGAATTCCAGCTCCTCTGGAGGGTAAGTTTATCTGCGAGGCATGGTGACGCCAACTTTGTTATTATATTTTTCCGTAGCTTCCTTGATAACATCGTTGCCGCCCTTGGAAAGCCACTCTTCCACAACCTTCGGCCAGTCGCTGATAGGTTCCTTGCCATATACCATCTTTACCATGTGCGTCAGCAGTACCGGAGGAGCCGTGTCCGAGTTAGGTGCAATGTCTGGATTCTTCACCAAGGCATCTAGCCGCGGGTCGAACTGAATTCCGTCACGGCCTTCATTAGCCAGAATAGTATCATATACATTGATCAAGCTTCTGCCTTCTTCTGTCATGTTAAGGACACCCTTATTATAAGTAGTATCCTGCACCATCCAGAGGAAAGACTGGCGGTAGCGCTCCTCATCTATAGCAGCGGAATCCGCAGGAGAAGTGTATACGATTTTGCCGTTCTCTTCCTTATAGGTTTCGTCCTTGATCCCAAAGGTAAAGAAGGTCTCAGCCTCTTCGCTCAACATCCAGTCAAAAAATTTCACGATATCCGCAGCATTTTTCGTACCTTCCTTGATAAAGTAGGTGCGCGTAGCGGAGCCGTACAAGTAGGAGCCTCCTTTTCCATCAGTTCCCACTGGCGAAGGAATAATCTCCAGCTTGGCGGATGGCGTCGTAGCCTTCAATTGTTGCTCCCACTGCAGAAGCTCGTTGGCATTCATCGTCCACATGCCCGCTTTTCCTGAGAGAATCGCATTTTTGTAGTTGGTCGGGTTAATGGTGGCAAATTCCTTGTTGATCAAACCCTCTGTATACATGGTGTTGTAGGTCTGTAACGCCTTCATCATATTTTCGCTATCCATAAACTTCGGCTGAACCTGGCCGTTTACTTCCTCGAACATAGTCAGATACGGAAAAACATCATAAGCGCCAAAGAAAGCATCCGCATATTTGAAGTCTTGACGGCCCATGTACGGGTTCTCTATCCCCAGCTTTTTGAAGGCACGCAACACAGTCAAGTACTCATCGACCGTTTTTGGAACCTGCAAGCCGGTTTGATCCAGCAGGTCCTTGCGAATCCAAGTCGCCCGGCGGGAGGGATTGGACAGAAACTCCGGTATTGCGTAAATTTTCCCTTGATAGGTGACGTTCTCCCAAGCTTCCTTCGGGATTACTTTCAAAAGGTTCTGGCCGTTTTGCTGCAGCAGATCATCCAAGGGCATGAACACACCAGCTTCAACCGAACCAGCCATTTCCTTGCCATTTACACCACCCGAGCCTTGAACGACATCCGGAATATCATTAGTGGCGAACATCTGCACCATTTTCTGCTCGAACTCTTTATGAGGAACCAACACTATATCCAAGTCTGTGTTTGTCATCTCCTCCAGCTTTTTCACCCATTTATCCTTGTTCAAGTCGGGTGATTTCTCAACGTAGTTAAAAGCCAGCGTCCGCATCGAGATCGAGAATTCAGTTTTCTTCGGCGTATTTGACGCGCCTCCGGCAGTCTCTTCTTTGTCCTTGTCCGAGCAACCTGCAATAACGGTAGCACCCATTACAGTAACCAGACAGATGCCAATCCATTTTTTCATAATATAACCCTCTCCTTGTACAATGGGGTGTATACGTAAAATGAAGATATCTTAAGACTAATAAGCTTTTGGGATCTCAACCCGGTGGGTAATTCCCTGATTCGTAAAGTAGACATGAACCCCATGGTCCTGATCGTCCATAAAGTACGATACGTAATCCCGGCTTCCTGATTTTTGGGGAATCAGAAGAGTGACGATCCGATGGCTTACAGCCTCTTGGGTAGAGGCAGTCAAATGCCAATGCTCGGGCAGCCCTTCCCATTCTTTCGGATCTACATCTGTAAATTGATTGCTTTGGCTAAGTGTCATTTCTCCCGAGGAACTATAGACAAATCTGCCCTCCATCTGAGCTTTTTTACCATTTACTTTAAAAGATTGTTCCTTCAACTTCATGGGATACAGTGTATGAAACAGCCAATCCAATTTTCCCGGACGTTCCAGCTCGACACTGTCAGCGATAACAAAGTAAGCGCTATCAAAGAAAAATATTTCCCGCACATACCGCTTGATATAGGGTACATTCTCGCGGTAGGCTTCGGTGGCATCCATTTGCGTGTAGTTGATTCCGGGCGTACTATACGCCTTCAACACCTTGCCGTAGGCTGCCATGTTCTTCGACTTGTCCGTGCCAGCATATTGGCCTTTGCCGTCAATAAGAATTGCGTTCTTGGAGCGGGTCTGCCTGCGCCACTGCATATGCATCGTACTGTTGAATGCAACGTAATAGCCGCTTTCAATAGCCAAAGGCTCGCCGAAGGCATGCAGCAGGAAGGCGTTTTGATCCCCATGGCTATGGCTCACAGAGCCGTAACGGCTGCTCTTGGTCAACAGCATGATATGTTCCTGCGGATCCTCCATCCGATGATGCATGGCGACCCATCCCACATCCTGAAACCACTTCAGAGGTTCTGCAGCCACCGGTGGCTCTGAAGAAATCTGCGGATAATCCGTGCGATAAACCATCTCATCGAACCGGAAATCCCACCAGCCGTAGTTATAGAAGATCATCTGGGTGTCAGGGTTCAGTTCCTTAGTTTGCTCAAAATACCATTGGTACTGGCCATTCCCGGTTAAACCGGCGAATTGGCGGATATTGAAGCCCGTCTTGAGATTGACCGGATCTCCCAGTGACGATTGATCGCCGAAGCTGGCCCTCACGGTATCCGGACTGAAGCAATAGAGCGGAAAGTCACCGGTTTTGCGAAAGAAAGGACGGTCATAGAAATTGATTGCCATGTATTTGCGAATTAGATTGAGCGCCTCCGTAACGAATGCCATCTGAGTGGTCCAATACATCGGACCTTCGGCCCACCCGCCATCTTTGCCACCCCATGGAGTATACATGGCGGAGAAGTACTCCAGCGTATAATCAAGCCATTCCTGCGCCTTCTCCTCCTCACCCAACATGGAAATACAACACGGTACGAGTACAGAGGATAAAGAGCGGATCGCATGGCTGTCATAAGGAACTTGATGGATGCGGGAACGTTCGATGACATGGAATGCGATCTGCCCGGTTCTTCGCAGTAGCGCCTGCCTTACCTTAAGGCGTTCTTCTTCCACCAGAGAGCCGTGAAGCCAATCATAGCCCCATGCCAACGCTCCGGCTATGCGAAAGGAGCATTCATCATTGTAATCCCGGCTGGTGGTACCATCCGTGTTCCAGCTTGCCGCATGAAGCAGCCACTCTTTAGCTTTGGCGATAAGCGCCTCGTCCTCCAACACAACTCCAGCTATAGCAAGATGCCGGACAGCATAGAAAACTTCCTGGCAGTCCATATACATCTGCCGCCATAGTGTGGCGACACGCTTATTATCTGGATACGGTGCAGGCTCGGGAATAAGCTCGCGCTTTGTCCAGGGTAAAACGGAATGCTTCAGGAAGTCATCCCAGCCAGTGGAAATGGGGTCTTGGCGGACAACTTCCCGGTAAGACGGAAGTTGCTCCGCTTGAAGCCATAGCCGCGGATGGTGGGCGGAAGCAGTTGAATATCGTTCTGTACGGGAAGGCAGTGGCGTTAGCGGCAATTCATCCTCCACCACAAAAGCTCTTACTTTACTCCACTCGGAACGGATATCATTCTCCCCGATAAGACTGTATCGCCAATAATACGAGCCGGGCGCCAACGGCTTATCCGGGGTAAACAAATTATAGGGAATTCTGCTGTAGGTCAACGTACCTTCCGGCTCAAATCCAGTGTTTGAGGAGATCTGCAGCTCGTACATACTCTCTTCTAGACATGCAGGCATCCAAGTAAACCGCGGAGGATTCTCTCCAACATCTGTATGTTCATCTGGCCCATATGACAGGTCGAGTACGCCGCTGGTAGGTTGAAATAAAGGTTCTAACATCTCTACTCCTCCGTATTCCGGGACTTTTCCTGAATCAGTCCCGCTTTAGGGTCAAGGCAATAGACCACTACTTGCCCAGTTGTTGCTATTTGGATTCGGGGCGGTTCGCCCACCTGACTCACTAGCTTCAGTACAGCAGGTTCGTGACCGTCCCGATAAACCGTAATAAAATTAACCGACGGTCCTTTGTGCCGAAGCATAATACCTCGTAGCAATCTACTCGGGTCTTCGGCATTACCCGGTGTGCGGATTTCATACATAGTGGAGCCGGGCGCCAGTATAGTACTCGTGGATACTTCATACTCCCGGCCGGTGCTCACTCCATCATAACGGATATTCCACTCCGTATTTAACGGACAATCCGTCTCATTTTTCATTGCGGACAGTACTTCTACTGAGCCATAACCTGCTTCCAGACCAAGGACTGCCGGAGAGTCCGTCTGGACACGGTGAAGGTCGAACGGTAACAGCAAATGTCCCGTCGGATGAAACCATAAGTCCACTTCCTGATCCCGCTCCGTCACCTGCTCAACATGAAACCAATCCAACAGCCAACCGCCGGCCAATACAAGATGCCGGTCTAGAACAACTCCTTCATAGGCGCCGTCTGAGCGAATCCATAAGTACGTAGCATTGCCTTCCTGACGGAATTGACAGCAGCTTCCGGTATGTGGAGCTTGGGAGCGCCCTCCGATGGTAACCGTGTTATGGCTCGCGGTTTCGGAATACCATTCCTTCCGCAAAACAGATCCATAAGGAACCATGCCCAGCTCGGGAGCAACCTCCCCCCATCGGTGCATAATCGTGATATGAAGCTTATCAAAATGCCCATGTGATCCGCCATGCTCTCCGAAATCCGCCAGAACGGACAACGGATTGCCCGGGTGGCGGAGCACGGCGAATCCGGAATCCGGCAGTAGAACAGAGTCTCTCACCCTGTAACTGGTCTGAAGTTCCTTACTCTCACCTGCTCCATACAGCACTGCCTCCAGACCAGTCCTTAATTCCTGTCCATATAGATACCTATAAGCATTCGCCAGTATTGGCTGGAGACTCGGGTCTTTGTAAACCGCAATACCTATTTCAAATACTTCAGCAATTTCTCGGGCGAAAGGAACGCGCGCATAAGGACCATCATGCACGGCTGGAAGCTCCCCGTTATCGCCGCTAAGCTCTACCAGCAACTGAAACATGCCACGGATGGATTGTCCCTGATCTCCTTTGGCAGCATAGAGGTCAACCCCAAAGCGCCCGGACATCTCGGCTGCTATGAGATAAGCCCGCAATACAAAAATGTGGTAGTACGTGCTGCCTTCAAATTCAAAGCCATCTGGCTTCACGCCAATGGACAGATGATGATAGAATCCGCCTTCTCCCTCCAGCAAAGAAGCAAGCTTTTCTCTGGTACCTTTGGCGGCATATACACAAGCCAGGCTAGCGTTCAACCATGCGGTATAATTGTTCTCTGCATTCTTCTTCTCGTAAATGAGGATGTGACGGTATTGCTCCATACTCTCCTCCAGCATCGAGAAGAACACTTTCAGCTTTACCTCTTCCTCCCCAGTGAACGTTACTCCATGATCCACAAGCAGCAGATAGGCCCGAATAAGCGTAGTGGACCAGATAGCCTCTGTCAGCGCCTGATGAAAGGCACGGCCACTAAGCATCCAGGGTTGAGCATCGGGATGAACCGGATACAAAGGGAACTGCTCCGCATAACCGACAAGAATCTTCCGGGCTAAGCTGCTGTAGAATTCTTCTCCGTCTGCGGCGAATACCACGGCAGCTTGCAGCGCGTATCGCGCCATTGCCTGATGCCGGTATACCAGCCATGCTCCCCGGTAGGGCTCACCTTCCAGCTTGCAGCCCTTCGGGCAAGAAAAGACAACCGCATCTTGCTCCATAACATCGAAGATTAGCTCAGTATGATGCTGGGGACATACATATTGGTGCCACCAGCCACCAGGTTCTGTCGGGAGCAGAATCTCTTCTCTCCGGAAGGGATCCAGCTCCATTTTCAATTTATCCACCTCAAGACCAACCCAGGAAAAAGTATCTGCTTTCTCCTTAAGGTTCATCATCGCATGAACAAGCCTCCGTTAATTTCAATAATTTCGCCTGTCAGATAATCCGACAGCTCTGAAGCGAGGAAGAGTGCCACATTGCTCACATCCTGTGGAGCACCTTCCCGGCCCAGCGGAATCTTCGCAATCGTTGCCTGTCTTGCCGCATCCGCAGTAAAGGTAGCATGGAAAGCGGTCTGACCGATAAATCCAGGAGAGATAGCGTTTACATTAATCCCGTGAGGACTCAGCTCTTTGGCAAGTCCCTTGGTATAAGACCATACCGCAGCTTTGCCCGCTGCATAAATGGAAGCCCCCGGTCCGCCGCCGTCATGGGCCGCAAGGGAAGATACATTGATGATTTTACCGCTTTTCTTGGCAATCATCCCTGCGGATACGGCTTTGCAGGCAAACACGCATGATTTAAAATTGACGTCCATCACCTTGTTGTAATGCTCTTCGTTCATTTCAGTATTGGGAACCCGATTGATCATGCCGCCTGCATTGTTGACGAGAATGTCGATGGTTCCGCCGAAATGCTCCTCTATTTCCTTTACCATATTTTCCAATTGGGCAGGACTTGTTGCGTCTGCCTGAAAAGCATAAGCTTCTCCTCCGGCCTGACGGATCGCTTCCACCGTCTCCTCCGCAGAACCGAACAAATAGTTTACCGCCACTTTGGCGCCGGAAGCAGCCAAAGTCTCCAAGATTTGTCGGCCTATCCCTGCATTGGACCCTGTAACAAGCGCAATTTTACCAGTCAAATCAATTTTCATTGCCTATTTCCTCCTAATAGTAATTTTTTCTGAAAACATCTTTTTCCTCACTCCGCAGGCATGGATAAGATCAACCGGGTTCCCTCATTCTCCACGCTTTCGACACTTAATCCGTATTGTTCACCGAACACCATTTGAATTCTCCGGTGCACGTTCATGAGCCCGATTCCACCTCTATGATAGAGGGAGTCTCCTTCCGTATCCGCCAGCTGATTCAGATTCAGCTTCTCACGAAGCTTATCAAGCCGTTCGCGGGACATCCCTGCGCCGTTATCCTCTACAAGAACTAGAAAACGATCTCCCTCTTTTCTGGCGTCGATTCTAATATAGTGCTTGTCTTCAATTCCCTCGGGAAACGCATGCTGAAAAATATTTTCGATCAAGGGCTGAAGTGTAAGCCTGACCATCTTAGCCAGTAGCAGCGTCGGCGGAATCACTACGTCAATTTCGAACTCCCTGCCGATCCGGTGCTTGAGAATCGTCATGTAGCTCAGTACATGATTAAGCTCATTGGCAATCGTAATTTCCTCCAGATTAGTTTGGATGGAGTAGCGAAGCATGAATGCCATGGCCTCCACTATTTCTGTGATTTCATCCGAATCCTGAACGACCGCATAACATTTGATAGTCTCTAATGTGTTATATAGATAGTGCGGATTAATCTGCAGCTGGAGTGCCTGGAATTCAGCTTGATGACGCTCCAGAGCCTCCTTCTGGGTGGTAAGCTCCGCTTCGTATACCCGCTCAATCATTTCGGACAGCCGGGTCACCATGAGATTGTAGCTGCGCATCAATCCCCCCAGTTCATCCTGACGGCCGTTCATCTCAAGCCTGCGCCACTTGCCTTTTTCCGTCTCCCTCATGCCCTCCTTAAGAATCAGGATGGGCTTCGTGATGGATCGTCCGAACCAGGCTGCAAGGAGCAGTGTGCCGACAAGCGTGAGAACTCCCACCACCAGCGTGGTCGTACGAATGGTAGAAATAGGCTTGCGCAGCTCACCAACGGGTATGGATACTACAAGCTGCCATTTGGAATATTCGGATTTTCTCGACACGAACAAATACTCTTTCCCGTCTACTTTTTCCACCACAGAGTCATTTGGGTGTTGAAATACATTCTGAATGTGCTCAGCAGATAACCCAGGGTGGTTATTATTCCCTTCCGCCCGGTAAAGGAGCTTGCCGAATTCGTCCATGATAAAATAGGACCCGCCCTGTCCCAGATCAAGAGGTTCCCATATACGGGCCAGATCCTCAGCCTTGAATTCAATGGCGACTATACCTTTGGAACGATAGGAAGAGACCCCTCTGATTCGGCGGACCATCGTAATAATGTTCTTATCCCCTTCATTCATCACATTCGTGTTGAGAATGGTAATGCGGCCGCTCTCCGGCGTATGTTCGCTTAAGAAACGGTAGCGTTCCTGAGGATGAAACTGCAGGCTATGTGCCTGATAGGAGTTATCATCGCTAATGGCCTTGCCGTGTTCACCGATGACGTACATCAGATTAATCTGGGGATACAGAATAAACAAAGAACGAAACAAATACTTCTGAATGTCATTCGTATATTGATAGTAGGAGAAGCTATCCTCCGGGTCCATATCCAAGAACTCCTTGACTTGATTGTAGGACAGGATGGAATCGCTAGCCTTTTCATAATTTTGCAAATACAGATCCGTTTGATAAGACGCACTTCTGATGACTTGAGCAATGGACTTCTCAGAAGACTTATCCAGCTCAGCCGAAGCCTGAAAATAAGAGATAAATCCAACCATGGACAAGGATAGAAGAATGACGGTGAGAAAGGAGGCAAACAGCTTGTTTGACAGACTCTTTCTCATTAATCGATCCCCAGCTGGTTGCGGTACTCAGAAGGAGCCAGCCCGGTGAACTTTTTGAACGTCTTCGTAAAATGAGGATGGTCTGCATACCCGACTTCATAGGAAATATCGGTGATCCGATAGCTTGCATCGGCAAGTAATCTTTTGGCCTTCTCCATCCTGCGTTTTATGCGGTAATGCACAAAGGTCTCTCCTGTTGAGTGCTTAAACATCTGGCTGAAATAAGAGGCATTTAGCCCAAGCACTTCCGCCACTTCTTCCAGCGATACTTCCTGGGCGAGATGCTTTTCAATAAATGCTTTAGCTTCCTCTATCGGATCCTTCGCTTTACCCTTGCGCTTTCTACGAAGCTCTTCCAATATAGCTGCTGACGCTTCTGCGAAGCAGTGAAATAACTGCTCAGGTCCAGCTGCTGCGGACAAGTCTAACACGCTTTTACCGGGTGTAACTGAATTGACAAGCAGCTTCTTCACGAGTAAAGCATAGCCCTCTTCCAGAAGCTCTTTTTGCTGAATTCGGCTCATCTTACGCTGGAGGAAGTCAGTTTCCCATTCCTTCAGTACAAGGTACAGCCTTTCTTTATCCAAGGTCCAGATGGCATCATCCATACGCACGACCCATTCATCGAGCTTAGCGACAGAGACAAAACTCTCTAACTTCTCTCTATGCGCTTCCAGTTTGCCGATCACATTTTGAAGGTTCCCTTTGCTCACGGGTTTCAGGAGATATTCTTTCACTCCATAGGACAAGCATTGGCGGGCGTATTCAAAATCCCCATAACCCGAGATGACAACAGTCTGAATATCCGTCTCCATCTCCGACAGCCGCCGGCACAGCTCCAGTCCGTCTACCTTGGGCATACGGATATCTGTAAAAAGAAAATCCGGCTGCTCCTCCATAATGAGCTGAATTGCCTCTTCGCCATTCTGGGCCAGCTTAATGTTATACGGATGCTCGCCGCATTGCTGGATCATGATAGAAAGTCCCTTTCGAATCATGGGCTCGTCGTCTACGATTAATACACATCTCATCCATGGATACCACCTTCCGATTCGTCTCGCTTAACGCGTTCCTATTCTACCACACTATGATAGATCAGGATTTGACGGATCCGACCATCATTCCTTTAACGAAATGGCGTTGAAGAAACGGGTAAATCATGATAATCGGAATAGTAGCGACAATGATAACAGCCATTTTAATGCCCTCAGGTGAGGTGTGGGCCAAAGAGCTATACACTGAGGAAGCCGGATCAATGCTGATATCGTCCGTCTCGAAGAGCTTCTTCAACATCACCTGCAGAGGCCATAAAGACGGCTTGTTGATATAATACAGAGCGCTCATGTACGTATTCCAGTGCCCGACGGCGTAGAAAATCCCCAATGAGGCCATTACCGGTTTGGACAACGGCAGTACCATATTGACTATGATCCGCAGCTCGCCACACCCATCGATTCTAGAGGAATCTATCAGCTCCTGAGGCAGCTGCATGAAGAAGCTTCTCATCACGAAAAAGTTAAAAGCGCTGATGGCGCCCGGAATCATAAGTGCCCATAAGGAGTTCATAAGCCCCAAATTTTTTATCAGGATAAAATTTGGAATAAGAGGGGCGCTGAATACCATAGTGAACAATACCATCATGACGATGTATTTACGTCCTAGGAATTCCGGCCGCGACACCGGATAAGCGAGAGACGCTGTCGCAATCAGATTAATTGCGGTGCCCAGTACCGTAATATAGACGGAGACACCGAACGCCCGCCAAATGGAATGATCGCTGAAAACGTACTGATAATTGATCGCGGTAAATTCCTTTGGCAGCAAACCTACCCTGCCATTAATAATTGCTTCAGAGCTGCTAAAGGACTGGGCAATCACATTCAGAAACGGCAGAAACATAGCCAAAGCGAGAGCGGTCAGAAACAAAAGATTGAACACATTAAATAGATTCTGGCCGCGAGTATAGCGTACTCTCATCATCCCTACCTCCATAAAGAGCGATTAATACAGCGATTCACCGGTTGTTTTTTTGCTCAAAATGTTGCCGATGAGCACCAGAATGAGTCCAACTACCGACTTGAATAGCCCCACTGCTGTTGTATAGCTGTATTGCTGAGACAGCAGCCCCGCCTTATAGATATAAGTGTCCAGAATCTCCCCGTTCCCGGTATTAAGCGCGTTCAGGAATACCCATACCCGCTCGAAGCCAAGATCAAGAAATCTCCCGATATGGAGAAGGAACAAAATCATAATCGTCGGTATCAGAGACGGCAGTGTAATGGCTAAGGTTTGTTTCCAGCGCCCGGCTCCGTCTACTTCAGCAGCCTCATAAAGATCTGGGTTTATTCCTGCCAACGCGGCCAGATAAATGATCGTACCGTACCCGGAATCCCTCCAGATACCGGAACTGATCAAAATCGTGCGAATGTATGAATTTTCACCAAGAAAATAAATTGGTTCAAAGCCGAAGGCTTGTAAAACCTGATTCACAATCCCTGTTCCTGGGGAGAGGATACCCAAGGCGATACCGCTGACAATTACCCAAGACAGGAAATGGGGCATATAAACCACCGTTTGCAAAAACCGTTTGTAAAACACAAGCCGAATTTCATTCAGCAGAAGTGCAAGCAATATTGGAGCCGGAAAGGCGAATATAAGATCATACAAGCCTAGAAGAATTGTATTGCTCAAGATTCTTCCGAAATCCTGGTATTGAAACATCGTCCTAAAGTGCTCAAGTCCCACCCATTCACTGCCTGTAAAGCCTTTAAAAATGTTGTAGTTTTGAAATGCAATAACTGAACCAGCCAACGGCAAGTACTTGAAAATGATGAAATACAAGATCCCGGGAATCGCTATCACATAGAGTGCTCTGAATTTCCACATGTTTAAAAGCAAGGATCTTTTCGTGTCGGCTTTGTAGTTAATAAGGTCAACCCCAGTTAACTTAGCTTTCATAACCGTTTCCTATAGATCCTGTTTTCAGCAGGTTCGCCGGAGCATTCTCATCCAGGGGAATTTCTTGAAATTCGACGGTAATAAATCGTTCATCCCGTTCAATAATTCGGGATAACTCCCGCGTGAATACGGTGACTATCTCCTCCTTTTGCTCACTCGTTCGGCCTTCGTACATCCTAATCTCAATATGTGGCATCGGCCTTCCTCCATTTCCTTGAATAGTGAATGAATCTAACCTCATTCTACCTACAATAAAGCGCTTGCAATATGGAGTTTCTATGAGTGAGCTTGTGTTTTCTTTAGGGTATATTCGGTAACGGCCAACCCTCTACTACCACATGATCATTTTTGAAATAATTGCGACTTATACTGTCAATAAGATTCCCCTGCAGGATGATCCCTTTTCCAGCAAGAAGTCGAATGCCGTTCGTATTACCAATCAGCGAATTTCCGATCAATTGAACGTCCTGCGGGTCGCCCGCTCCGATATCATTTGCTTTGCTGTCGCCGGGATCATGCTCAAGGGATACAGCCCAATAATTCGACGCAGTATTGTTGCGAATGATATTCTCCTTAATGATTGTACCTGGCCCGTTCAAAATCTGAATGCCTTTGGCGTCCTCTATATGAGTTGTATTTTCAATCACATTTCGCTCGATGACTGTATCCGGAGTGCCCATAGTTACATTGATTCCTTCTCTTGTATTACGAATCGTATTGTCATGGATATAGTTGCGCGGTCCTGACTTACTGTGATTGCTGGGTGCTGTACCCCCGGTGTTTCCCAGCCCGATCGCCGCGCCGTAGGGAATGTCACTAATCAAATTGCCGTATATCTCGTTCAAATATTCGAGTTCTCCATGCAGATCGATGGCATCCAGCTTTGTATTCATAAACTGATTGTTTCGCAGGACATTGTTATGGGCAACAAATTGGATCAGCGCCCCATGCCGCAAATAAGGGCCTTCGAAATGGGAGTCCTCCACAACATTCCAAACCGTGTCGTTCTCATACCCGTTGCGGTCCTGTTTGGCCATGCCCTGAATCGACACACCATAGCCAGCACCGCCCGGCCCTACATCTGTCGCATTTCGGAACGTGCTGCGGCGTACGACAATATCACGGCTGTTGTCGATACGCACACCCATACGTGAATACTTCTCTACAGTAACCCCATCAACCGTGATGTTGTATGACGGAACCTCACCAAAATTTGCGATGGTAATCATGCTGTCGGGACCACCTGCGTCCGGGTTGTTCACTTTATGATCCGTCGTGTAGACACCGTTCCAGGTAGAAGTCAATGTGAGGTTGGATATGGACAGATCATGCTGTCCGGATACTTTCATCAAGGTGCTGTTTTTCACCTTATTGAGAGATGTCTTGAGGATGGTTGTTGATTGATCCTCACCGCGAAGGTTTACACCTGACTTGAGCTTCAAATTGACAAGGGTATCCAATGTTGAGTTCAAATTATAAACCCCAGACGGCAAATAGACCTCATCGCCGGGCTCAGCACTGTTTATGGCAGCTTGAATAGCAATACCGTCATCTGTGTCGTTATCGGCGAGATCAGCATTATAGTCCAGCACGTTCAAGAGGCGCCCAGTGGTAGTAGGTGAGGAATGAACCGGATGCACCGTACCATCAGGTTCAGTTAATCCGGGAGCTGTGAATGGGATCGGTTCCCGGGGTGGATTAGGCGTGTAATTCGGAATGCTGGCTACAGGTGTATCTCCATTTGCGAACGGCGCATAGATGTTTACCTCCGATAAACTTGTAAACGCGCTGCCATCAGAATTCCCAAGACCTACGATGCGCACATATCTTGCTTCTGTGTCAGGAAGATCGAAAGGTTGCATCTCTATCGTCCTGAACATACTTGCACCAGTCCATATCGTAGTCCAAGCCAAACCGTCATTTGAAGTTTCGATACTCAATTGAGCCGTGCGCGTATCACCTTTATAAACGGCAATACCTAAATAACTGATCTGCTTCTCTTCGCCTAAATCGTATTGGATCCACGGGCTGTTACCTGCAGCGGACCAACGGGTGAACAAGTTATTATCGATGGTATTCGTTGCGATATTGCCATCGCTGTCGCTAGCTGTCACGTTTGCAATCGCATAAGGAATGATGGGTTCTGTAAGCGTTGACCGGGTAAAAGCAAGCGGTACGGATGTATTGCCCGACTGATCCACCGCTTCAACCTTAAAGCTGTACGCCGTGCTAGGGCTAAGCCCAACGACTGTATACGTTGCATCGTTAACATTGGATAACAGGGTGTTATCCCGGTATACGCGATAGGAGGCGATACCTTGATTATCGCTGGCGGCCGGCCATGAAAGTTGAATGAACTCTGTACCTATATTGACAGCCTTCAGAGAACTTCCATCCGGCCAGGAAGGTTTCTCAAGGTCACTTGAAGGTTCAACCGCTTCTTGAACAACAAGCTGTGGACGGGGGTTGCTGTTGCCATTAGCTTCTTTCGAATAGACATTGAGGGAAATTCCAGTGCTTGCCGTATCACCAAGCAGAAAAGCGATATTACCGCCCGATGCGGACAATCTGTCTCTGACAAACTCGGACACATCGATGCTGTAAACCTGTGGAGCTCCTGATTTGTCTGCCGTTACGGTAAATTTCCCACTTAACGAAGCAATGGTCAGATCCGTGACAGGCGCATTGCTCCAAGTCAGCTCCGATTCAGTCCAATTTGTATCCTTTAGGCCGAATAACGAAAGTTCGAGGTCCGCATTGGATGAACCCTTTTTGGCAGCAACATTAAAAATATACCTGTTTGCAGGATTGCTATATGAAGAGACATCAAATTTAAAATACACATATTTCTTGTTCTCGGCGCCAGAAGAAATACTGAACAATCCATTGCTGCTGCCCGTCGCGCTATTGAAGTTTACAGTGGGCTTGCTGCTGTCGATGACTGCATCGTCGCTCGGTGTCAGACTGGCTAGATCGCGGTATACAACCTCATCATCAGATGTTGTTGCCGTTCGATTCTTTACATATTGATCCATAAAAGCCCAAGCCTCGGCGCTTGCTTGCTCAGCCGCTTCGCCTATAAAACCGTGACCTTGTTTAGGTACAATTTTGACATCGACCACTTTCACGCCTGCATCCTTCAATTGACTGGAGAACGTAATACTGTCCGTGTATGGGATCGTTGCATCCACATCCCCATGGCGGATGAAAAAAGGCGGATCGTCCGGTGACGCATAAGTGCCAGGCATGGCCAACCTTGCCTGGTCTGGCACAGAGAACGCGTCGTTCCCGCCTAAAAGCGCCTTCACGGATTTATAGCTATTAGCGAAATTTGTTGTAAAATCCGCTGGACCGTACAGATCGACAACGGCTTGCACTTGATCAGAATATTGCTGCCAACCGCCATTCCCCTCCAAATCCGGAACGTTTACGGTATGTCCAGTATCCAATGTGATTGTCTCGCCTGACTTGATGTCCCCAGTGGTACCGAGCAGTGAGGCCAGATGCCCCCCTGACGACGAACCCCATACACCGATCCGACTCGGGTCCAAATGGTATTCTGCCGAATGCGCGCGCAAGTAACGGATAGCAAGCTTCACATCCTGAATTTGCGCCGGGAATGGCGCTTCCGGGGTTAGGCGGTAATCCAGCGATACTCCGATATATCCTCGCTTGGTTACATAGTTGCAGATACTGGCAAGGGCTTGCTTCCGGTCCCCATGGTTCCAACCTCCGCCATGAATGTATACCATCACTGGCATCGGTGCATGAGGCGGGATCTTAGGTACGGCAATCGAAGTATAAATCGGCCGCGTTCCAGCGTTCCCAATCAGCACATCTTCATACAGCTTAACGCCTTCAGGAACCACAAACGGCTTAGGTTCAACCGGTGTAGGGATTGGCACCGGTGTCTCTGCGGGTGGTATTCCAGGAATCGCTTGAGCTTTGAGGGCGACACTATCGATGTACATATTCGCGCTCATCAATTCCCCCACACGGACCCGGATCTTGACGTTCGGGTTGTTGTCAGCTCCGCTGCCCAAGTTTTGGACTTTGAGTTGGTTCGGCTCACTGTTCTTTTGTTCCAGCGTCCCTGGGGGCAGCTTAAATTCCTCCAACGTTGTCCAATTTATCCCTCCGTCACCTGACCATTCTACGATGACGCTTCCTCCGATGTAGGAGGATGCCCGTGTATAATAACTCAATTGAAGATTGCGGTACCCCGTCGAATTCACTGGCAGCGCCAATGCATCCTTGCCATCGATTTTCACCAGATTCGGTACGGACGGGGCCGTGGACGAAACCGAAGTTTTCGCCATGCTGTTTCCTTCACCTTCCTGCAGCCAAGGCCCCGGAATGGTAACGCCACCGGTCGATCCAAAATTGTCAGGGTCATCGAAGTTTTCCTCGTAGAGCGTAACATAGTCATCGTTTATTCCGTCTGCATAAACTTTGGTAAGCGCTTGCATTTCCAAAGGCGAGTATAACAAAGCCAACGCCAACAGTACTCTAATGCCCACTCGAAAAGCTTTCCTATATAGTCCGTTTCTCAAATGAATTCCTCCCTGACATGGTATAGGTAATCACAAGCATTATGGAGTTCAAACCTCTTTTGAGATGCAGCTTATTAATGTCGGGACAAAATTACACCGTCGTTATTGTTATAACGTTCTGTTGCTTCCTTGACGACGTCACTTCCCCCTTTCTGCAGCCATTCCTCCACCACCTTCGGATAGTCTGAGATCGGCTTTTTGCCGTATACCATATTGATCACATGCGTCAATATAACAGGCGGCAATTTATCTCCACCTGGAGTGATGTCCGGGTTTTTCTGATAGCCTTTTACTTGCGGTTCAAATTGAATCCCGTCGCGTCCCTCATTCGCAAGTACTGTGTCGTAGAGCTTCATCAAATCTTTTCCTTCGGGTGTGAGACTAAGCGCGCCTTTATTGTAGGTAGTATCCTGTACGAACCACAGCAGGATTTGACGGAACGTTTCCTCATCAGCTTCATCGGCTGTTTTCGGTCTGTTATAGTTAATATTTCCGTTCTCTACAGTGTAGTTTTCCCCTTCAATTCCGAAGGTAAAAAACTTTTCCGCTTCGTCACTAACCATCCAGTTGAAAAACTTGACGATCCCGGCAGGATCTTTCGCATCCTTGTTAATTAAATACGCTCGCGGCACCGTACCGACAAGTCGAAGTCCCCCCTTACCGTCAGGTCCTGTGGGCGAGGCGATCAGCTTCATTTTACCAGTAGGCACCTGTTCTCTTAGCTGCTGATCCCATTGGATCAACAGGTTGGCATTCATGTTCCAGATACCCGCCTTGCCTGCAAGAATATCGTTCTTGAATTTCGTGGGATTAATTGTGACGAACTCTTTGTTTATCAGTCCTTCGTCGAACATTGTCTTGTACGTTTGGATCGTCTTTTGCATATTTTCGATATTCATAAATTTCGGGACAATTTGATCCCCTTGTTTCATAAAGAAATTGGCAAAGGTATCGTAAGATCCGAAGAACATATCCGAATATACAAAGTCCTCCCGGCCCATATAAGGATTCTCCACACCCATCTTCTTAAAAGCACGCATGACATTCAGGAAGTCATCGACTGTTTTAGGCTCTGGCAGCCCTGTTTGTTCCAAAAGATCCGCACGAATCCAAGTTGCCCGGCGTGACGGATTGGACAGCCATTCCGGAATCGCGTAGATATTACCTTTCGCATCGGTCTCCTTGTCCCATGCCTCCTTCGGAACTTTCTTGAGAAGATCTTGCCCATACTGCTCAAGCAATTCATTAAGTGGCATGAATACTCCAGCCTCCACGGAACCTGCCAACTGAGGGTTCGTCAGCCCAGAGCTTGCTTGCACGACATCCGGAATGTCGTTGATCGCGAACATTTGAATCATTTGGGAATCAAAATTTTTCTGCTGCATCAAACGGATGTTAATATCTGTATTTGTAAGTTCCTCCAGCTTTTTGACCCATTTGTCATCATTGATATTCGGATGATTGTCTGCATACGAAATGTTTCCGCTCCGGAACGATATGGAGAAAGCAGTGGTTTTTTCTGGACTCTCCCCAGCTTGCTCTTCTCCCCCCTTATTAGAAGAGGAACATCCATTCATAGAGGCGGCTAATAATGAAACTCCCACCATGGTAAGCATCCAACGCTTCATTTCCATCAACTCCCTATTACAAAATTTGGGACACGGCACTAGAATGACTAGAAGTTCGGAGGGGCTCGATCATGGGCCGCAACAGTTTTGCTAAATGCTCGCTCATTAGCGTGTGTCCATAATCGGAAGGATGAATCAGATCGGAGGTCAGCGAGGTAAGATCGCGCATGACTGATGCGCCATCCAGCAGATGTAGTTGTGGATGTTTATTGCTCTCACAGTAACGAAGCAGCACTTCGTTAAAAATCCCCTCTTGGACATGAAGAAGATGGCCTGCATCAAGAAAATACGTTGCACGATTCGGATAAATCGTAGTAACAAACACAGGTTTGTCAGGATGATTTTCGATAACCCGGTCCAGCATGTAAGACACTCTACGCTTGAATTCCTCGGGAGATACTACAGCACGCATATTGACACCAAGTTCCAGAAACAGAAAATCCCAATCCTCACGTTCAGCCAGATGATCGGCAACTACGTCCTCGCAATAACAAGATCCGCTAAGCGCAAGATTTAGCACATCCACACCAAGTCTGCGCGCTGTCTGCTGTAAGTAACCATTGAAATGATGCGTGGATCCCGCGCTCTGGCTGATGGAAGATCCATAGGCGAGCATCGTAAGCTTCGGTACCTCATCCGGTCTAGGCGCACGTATTTCACAACCAAAAGCATCCATATCGTAGAAAACAGCTCCGAAACGATCAAAATGCAAACGCCATACGTTAGAGGAAAATCCAGACTGATTCAGCCGCTTACTTGATACCTCTGTAAAACGTTCCGGCTCCTCCAAGTGCAGAGTGGTTACCGTACCCGCCTGCAAAAAATGCTGAGAATGAAAAAAATCCCCTCTGCATACCACAACTCGGCCGTTACTATCATTCGATCCGACAGTGACCCTAACATGCTTGGATTCGGTGACAAACCGCAATTCGCAGCCGTTCGATTGTATAGCTTTGGTTCTTCCTTTCTCTGACAAGCCATTGCGCACATGCTGTGGAAAACGCTGGAGATGCAATCCAGATTGATAGGGTTTATGAACCAGCTCCGAAACATTGTGAAAATAAACGCCTTCCTTTTCCATCTTTGCAGCTACACCACCTTAATAATAATGAGTTCGTGTTAACTCATATCTGACTTCTATTGCATCATATAATAATAATAAAAGTATAGTCAACATGTTTTTTATGAGTCATATATGAGTCAATTATTGTGCGACAAACAAATACTTCAGCATAACAAAAAGCACAGATTCAGAATTGAACCTGTGCCGGAATTTTCGAAAAACTTTCAGCCCTCAAGAGTGCTGAGTCTCCTGATTTACCGTATTCAATATCTCCTCAAGCCTGCGGCATAACTCGTCGTTGTCCAGTAGGCCTGATACAAACATCATGATATCGCGTTGGATCTCTTTCAACTGGCGGTTGCTTAAACCCAGCTCCGTGACCAGACGATAGGTAGGGAAGATCTCACGGTAAAGCTGAAACCGGGCCGGACGATAACCCACTTCCTCGCCTTCCCAATCCATGACCAAACGGTTGGCTGCAATATTCAGCGTCTTTCGCCTAATGATCAGTTGCGCCTCGTATGAGGTGAGAAAATCGACGAGTAGCATGGATGCATCCTTGTTCTGTGATTTGCTGTTAACCGCCAGTCCATTTATAATCAGCAGCGTATCAGCATTTTGCAGCCGAGGCAATGGAGCAATATCGAATGCCAAATCGGATTGACGCAATTGATTCAAGAAATAATAGGTCGTCATTATCATGGACACTTTGCCTTGCAAGAACAAGGCTTCCGCATCCGCATCGCTCTCGGACAATACGGCTGGAAATACATCCTTCATGCCTATCAGCTTTCGGATGGTTCCTAAACTGTCGAGTAGCTTTGAGCCACTGAACCGGTATTTGCCTTCGTCATCCTGTTCTGCCGCAAACGTTGTGCCGCTTTGAAGCAGGAACAACGGCCACCGGTTACGAGAAGGCAAATAAAAATAAAAACCGTACCAGTCATGACCTTCTGCTACCTTTCGACCATTAGCGAACAAATCGTCCCAGGTCCAGCTACTGTCGGGTGGTGATACGCCGGCTTCCTTAAAGTGCTGTTTATTATAACAAAGCACAACTGGAGAATAAATGAAGGGGCGAACGCGATTACGGTCACCGTACCGGAACGGGTCGGAAAGAAAACGATACGTGTCCGGCTGTTCCTCCATCGGCTCCAGCAGCTCTGTACAGCCTTGCTCCAAAAAATCCTGGTAATTGTTATTATTCATCAGTACGACATCCATGATTTCCGATTGCAAATATTCTTTCAAAGATGTTGAGTAGTTTCCTGAAGACAACTCGAGCGGCTGAACGTCGATATGCGGATAGCGTTTGCCGAACTCATTCAGTAACTCTTGCATCTCTACAAGCTTGGGGATGGTGTTCACATATCCGAACTTGATCGTCGTTCTGCCTTCCTCTACCGGAGGGATGACCCGATTGCCAACACGCGGAATTTTCTCAATTAAGCCTTCATCCACCAGCACCTTGAGCCCGTTGCGCACAGAAGCGTTACTAAGTCCGAAACGCACCTCTAAGTCGCTTTCTGAAGGAAGATAACTGCCGATCGCTATACTTCCCGAACGAATTTCATGTCGCAAGGTTTGAATCATTTCCTCTAGCCTAATCCTGAAAAATTTTCTGCTATTCCTTTTCTGCATTGGGTTTCCTCGCCATCTTCCGATTAATCGAGCCCATAGGGACAAGTTTATATAGTATTCATCATACTGAAATCCTTTGGGAACGACAAGTATTCGGAGTCTGGCCCCATATAGCGTATGTTCTGCACCAACGGTGTCATACAGGACAGTCAATACACCGTAATCCTCTTAATACCCCATATAACTCTCCAAACCGGCTGGATCTATAATGATCATTTGCTTGTTTCCGATTAGCTCAATAAGACCTGAATCTTCGAACCTTGAGAATTTTCTGCTAATAGTTTCGCGGGTGACCCCAACATAACTGGCCAGCTCTTCACGAGACAACGGAAGGTCAATATGAATATGAGCGCCACGCTGCTTACCATATTTGTCGCTGAGTTCCATGATCATATAAGCAATTCGTATTTCGGGATCTTTGGTCGCCAGGCTTTGCGCCAGATTTTCCGTATGGGCTAGTCTTTTGGTCACACTCTTCAGTAGCCTGAGCGAAATATCCGGATTATCCCTCATCAGCTGCTCCATATCCGTTCGGGTCAGCATGCAAATGTTAGTGTCTTTCAGAGCATAAGCACTGAAGTTACTCAGCTCATCGCTGTTAAAAATGCTCAGTTCCCCGAAAAAGTCTCCATTCGTCAAGATGTGCAAAATTTGTTCCTTGCCCTCAGGAGTTGTTTTAGATAATTTAACATGCCCTCGCTGAATAATGTACAGCGTATCTGACGGCGCCCCTTCCAGAATTAAAGGTTGACCTTTAGTAAACTTACGATGCTTGATCATAGCGCTGATCCGGGAGAGATCGTCATCGCTTAACGCAGCAAAAATAGGCACCTTGCGGGTACAAGGTTCAGCAGCGTATCGGCAAGAATACTCCTTCATAACTGTCCCCCCTGTTGTTCATTTTTTTTGTACAACTTTTACTTTCCTTTAGGATACAAAAGTTTTTTTGTCTTCAACCGCTGCAAAATGACTGGTATCTTCACCGCATACCGGACAGACCCAATCTTCAGGCAAGTCTTCAAATGCGGTGCCTGCAACAACATCCTCATCGGGATCGCCTAATGCCGGATCATAGATATAACCACAGGGTAGACAAATGTATTTTTTCATCTTTATCATCTCCTAAAAAGTTAATAGTTTAGTTCAACCTGGTTTGTACTTCAGCCATAATCTCCTCGATACTGCTCCCGTTAACATCGATCCCCTCAAGGGGGATGCCTTGCTCTACAGCGGTTTTATACCCCAGTGAAGCAGCTGCTCCTTGCCAGGATATCGCACCAATCATTGTGTTATCTTTCACATAGATTCGCGTATACGCCCCATTTTCTTCTCCGCTTACCACCGTATCGCAATACCGTTCATCCACGTTGCCTATCGAAAATAAAGAGATGCCAAAGGCGTTAAATAAGGTAACCGGAACAGCTCTACGATACGCAGTCAGATTGGCAACCATATTACTGCCGGCAATCCGGCCCTGCTCAATCGCTCCGCCCCACAGTCCTTCCACATGCCCGTTAACTTCAGCCACATCTCCGGCTGCGTACACATGTGGATCATTTGTTTGCATTTGTTCATTTACGATAATGCCCTGCCGGACTTGAATACTCGAGCCACTTACCAGTTCCGTATTCGGTACAATACCAATGGAGTAGACCACATGGTCACAGGAAAAATGAGATTGGTCGTCCAGCGTAATTCCGGTAACAAACTCTGTTCCTGTAATAGACGCCACATCTGCTTGAAGAATAACCTTCACACCTGCTTGTTCAAGGTTCTCCTTAAGTAGCTGTGAGGATTTCTCATCAAGCTGTCTGCCCATCAACCGGTGAAAAGCTTCGATCACCGTTACCTGATATCCAGCTACATGCAGCGCCCAAGCGGTTTCGATTCCCTGCACTCCACCACCGATTACGGCTACATGGCTGCCATCCTGCAGGTTTTCTTTCAATCTGTCCGCGTCGTTCATGTCCCGGAGGGTATGGACATTGTTCAGGCCGGAGCCCTCAAGGGAAAGTTCACGATTCTTCGCTCCCATACACAGTAAAAGCTTATGATAAGAAACACTCTGCCCATCTTCTGTCACAACAATTTGCCGGTCCGGGTGGACAGAACGGATTCGGGTCGAGGTTTTTACGGATATACGGTTATCGCGGTACCACTTTTCCTTTTTAATCAGCACCTTCTCACTGTGCAGGTCGGTAAACAGCCCTTTAGTCAGCTTAATCCGGTTATAGGGCAGTTGGCTTTCCTCCCCGAGGATCGAAATTTCCGAATCTGCGTCTTGATCACGGATGGCTTTGGCGGCATGGACGGCGGCTACTCCGCCGCCAACAATAACGTAATGTTTTGTCATCCTATGCTCCCCTCCCTAAAATGAACTCAGCAGCAAATCCGATACAAATTCAGCCGCATTTTTAATTTTTTGAACTTTCTCAGGCTCTTTCGGGGAAAACCTGATTCGTACAGGGAACTCTACATGTGTCATCCCCGTGGATTTAATAACCTCAGATGTGCTTTGCACCGTCATGTTTGTTCCATTCAGATAATCCTGAATGACTTCAATGGCTTCACCACTCCAACCGTAGGAGCCAAAGGCTGCAGCAAGTTTGCCTTCCAGATTCATATTGTGCAATTCTTTCAGAATGTTCTCCAGATTCCCAATCATGTCCGCGTATTTAGTGGAGCTGCCAATAAAGACCGCGTCAGCTGACGTTATGCTGTTCAGAATATCGGTGGCACTGCTTTTATCTGCATCCCAGACCTCTGTCTCAATATTATTTTCCTGCAAGCAATCCTGTATAATTTTGGCCATCTTCTTGGTACTGTTTTTGATGGTGGTATAAACGATGGTTGCCTTTTTTCCTTGCGTCGTTTCGCGGCTCAATGTGGCGTACATCCCGATATATTTACGTATGTCCTCCCGGATCACAAACCCATGGGAAGGAGCGATCATCCGGATCTCAAGATCCTTAACAGCCTCTAACAGTGTTCTTACATATCTTCTATGAGGATGTATAATAGCTGCGTAATAGCCCTGGAAATCTTCCGTAATATCAAACCCGGCTTCATCGCTGAATAGATTCTCCACCGCAACATGCGTGCTGAAAATATCACAAGGAAATAAGATTTGATCTTCGATACAATAGGTTATCATCGTTTCGGCGGTATGGAGATACGGTGTTTCTTTAAACAGCAGCGTTTTCCCGCCAATATCCAGCTTGTCTCCATCTTTAACCACCAGGAAGTTCCGGCTATGAAGCTTGTACATTTCCTGCAATTCTGGAACAGCAATCTCGGTGCATACGATCGTGGCATTTGCAGCCTTGGCAGCGAGAGCTGCCAGTCCACCAGAGTGATCAGGCTCTGTATGATTAATTACAATGTAATGAATATCTAGAAGATCAATCATTTCACCCAGGCACTCGGCATATTCACGTCCGAATTCCATATCTACGGTATCAATGACAGTTGGCTTACCTGTTTTTAATAAATAAGAATTATAGGTAGTTCCTTTTGCCAGAATCAGGCGGTGAAATGGAACCTGGCGGTTATCGATTTTGCCTATCCAGTAAGTATCCTCGGCGATTTTTTTGAATTGTGTACTCATTTCTTTAACCTCCAATGTTTGATTGATAATGTTTATCAACAACCTTATTTTATTATGGTTGCCAAACAAAAAAGAGGATTTGAATCAAATTATAAAAGTTTGAAAAAAAATGAATACCTTAAATTTAGACGATCTAAATAAAGTGATTATGCGTTGGGTCACATTTTAAATAAAAAGCCACAAAAATGTTTGCACTTCGCCTTAAAGAAAGAATAACCCATAACAACTTTATGCCATATCCTAATGAAAATAATAAAAAGGTGGATATCCATGACTGAAATACAAATAGCTGCTGTGGGAGATCTAATGGTCAAACGTTATATTATTTCGGATGCTAAGCAGCCTGACGGAACCTATTCGTTCAGCCCCCTGTTTGCAAAAGTAGCTCCTTATCTAAAACAGGCTGATTTGACAATTGGCAATCTCGAAACTACCTTTGCTGGAAGTGGCCCCGAATGCCGGAAAAGCCCACGTTCAGGCGGTCCGATATTCAAATGTCCAGACGAACTGGCCCCTGCACTTAAGCAAGCCGGATTCGACGTATTAGTAACGGCCAACAATCATTGCATGGATTATGGTGCCCCGGGTCTGGTTCGGACGTTACGAGTTCTAGACCGTAATGGAATCGACCACACGGGAACAGCTAAATCATTAGAAGAATCCAAGAGAACTCTTATTAAAAACGTCAAAGGAATTACGATCGGCATCCTCTCCTACACAGCAGGAACCAACCGAATTCCTGTACCAGTGAGTAAGCCATGGCTGGTTAACCGGATATCTACGCCCAAAATCATTCGGGAGATTCGAGATTTAAAAAAGAAAGTCGATCTAGTCTTGCTTTATCTGCATTTCGGAAGCGAATACCGTTACACTCCAAACAAGAGGCAAAAAGAGCTGGTCAATCTCTTCTTTAAAAATGGCGCCGACATCATACTGGGGTCTCACCCACATGTTCTACAACCGTTAGCGCTTCGTGGAAAAAAACAATTCGTTATTTACTCATTGGGGAATTTTGTTTCGACTAAACTAATGAATATTCCTTATACACAAAGCGGTATCATTCTTACGCTTAAAATAAAGAAGGATGAAAAAGGACACACGAGTATAACTAACGTAGGTTACATTCCGACTTGTGTAGATCGAAGAATAAAAAGCGGCAGGAAAATTACAGAGATCATCCCCATCCGCGACGCATTAAAGAGAAGCGACACCGACATAAAAACAGAACGGCGAAATCTCATGAATCGAATGTTGAAACATACGACAACAATCTTAAAGAGGGAATAGAGTCGTTACAGAAAAATAACGTTCCGCGGAATTACCGC
This sequence comes from Paenibacillus sp. FSL F4-0097, assembly GCF_038593125.1. Classification (NCBI taxonomy): domain Bacteria; kingdom Bacillati; phylum Bacillota; class Bacilli; order Caryophanales; family Paenibacillaceae; genus Paenibacillus; species Paenibacillus sp. FSL F4-0097. The sequence goes on along the minus strand of NZ_CP151965.1, from coordinate 2,418,886 downwards.
GGAACGTTATAGATATAGCGCTCAAAACTGTGTTTGGGTTTAGCGTAAACGATCAGGCATCATTAATTTAAGGAATTCTAGAATACCATTCTCTACTACGAGTTCTTCTCTATCTTGATCAGCAAGTACTCTTCTGATGATATCTTCTTTACCCTCCAGCACTTTACTTGTCCAATGAGGATCAATGATAAGAGAACGTCCTACTGCTACTAATTCAGCATTTGTCAACGTGTCCTCTGCGTCCTGTTTGGTACGGATATCTCCGACCCCAATTAAAGGTACACGGCCATTGATTTTCTCATGTACATATTGCAGGATTGATTTTTCTTTAAAATCTTCTGATGCAGATACTTTCTTAAAATCCCCTAATGAAATATGCAGATAATCTAGCTTTTTATCAGCTAATTTATCAATAAGATAAAAGGTATCGGTGATTTTAATTCCAGGCTCTTCATATTCTTCTGGAGAAAAACGATAGCCGACAATAAAATCCTTAACCTTTGAATTGTCAACGACAGCAATAACTGCATCCACTAATTGGTTAATGAAATTAAATCTTTTCTCTAAGCTTCCGCCCCATTGATCATCACGACGGTTGGAGTGTGGAGAGAAGAACTGTTGGACTAAATATGTGTTTGCTCCATGAATTTCTACCCCGTCAAATCCAGCTTGAATAGCACGTTGAGTCGCTTTTTTAAAATCCTCAATTACACCGAAAATTTCATCTTCTGTTAATGCTCTTGGAATTTCTGCATTCGGACGTTCGGCAGCAATGGCGCTGGAGGAAACTGGTTGTACGCCACGTAGTATTTTTGAATCTGTCATTCTTCCTGCATGGAATAGTTGTAAAATAGCTTTTGTTCCATTTCGTTTAATAGTAGATGCTAATCGGCTAAGGCTAGGAATAAATTGATCGGAGGAAACACTAAGTTCACCTTCCCATCCTTTTCCACCCTCTTGTACATTTGCTGCCGCAGTGATGACCGCACCTACTTCGCCCGTTCTTAGTGAATAGTATTTCAATTCATCTTGTGTTACTACACCGTCATAAAAGCTCATTCGCGTGGTCATTGGAGCCATAACCACTCGGTTTTTTAATGTCAGTCCTCTGCGAAAAGTTAATGTTGTGTCTAGTGCTATCATCTTTTTCCCAACTTTCATTAAATTATATTTAAACAAAATATTATATACATGCGCATACATATAAATTACAGCAATGATTTATTCTTGTCAACTAATAAACAACTACTGTTGAATACAGCAAAAAGCACTGTTCAGCGGAACAGCGCTTTTTGCTCGATATGAATCGTCCTTATTATTCTAGTTCGGCCGGTTTTACAATGGCTGTACCTTTATTATTCTTGGAGTATTTAGCTTCAATTTTCGTGGTGTATGTATCTTTTGCTCCATCACTTACCAGCACATAACTCAGATCGACTGTCAGCTTTTCCGTTTGCCAGGTCTTAGTATTGACGAATAATTTCCACGTTACGCTTTTGGGTTGAACTGTCTCACCATCCCAGAGGTTCTCCTGGTCATAGAGTTTGATTATCCCCTTAGCTGCTGTCGGATCGGTTACCGTGAATTGTAAGACCGTTTGTGCGCCAGCCGTGCTGACTTTCATGGATTTTTTATAACTTTTGACCGAATCAAGCATGGAAACAGGATCGTATTGGCCTTTAGAGTAAAAGGCATCCCATTCCGTTTTCTCCAGTCCAAGCCAATACTGTGCATCAGGATCGATCGGCTCCCCGTCATCGTCGTAACCTTCATCTTCAGATTCATCGATCAGTTCACTTCCGTCTACAAGATAGTAAAACTCCTTGTCATTGGCATATAGACTGTACGATGTTTCTAAAAGACTACTAGCGACAGTGCCTGCTGCGGCAAAATTCGGCAGACGGTTGATATCCAGCTTCAGAGTGTTGGTGTTGCTGATACGCACCCCGCCGCTTTGAATATCCTGTTTTTTGGTCACATCCAGATGGAAATTCTTTATTGCTTTGGAGGCTGCCGTTACTTTGCTGATCATCTGATCCGCGGTTACTACTGTTGAGGTAGCTGCAGACACTACTCCTGGATTAGACATCCATCCGATCGTTCCGGACAGCAATAAAGCACCTACTGCCAAACTAGTACCTATTGTTTTGAAAAAACTGTTCATGTACTTCCCCTTTCGGCCCCTTGCGATAATGTAACGCCGTATAGGTCGAAATAATAAAAGAGCTCAAAATAGACTACATATTCTTAGAGCTATCCTTTATGCTTCATAAGACATCCCTATGGCGGCCTGGCGATCATTTCCTTCTGTCGAAAGGCTTTAGACCCATGGCTTTGTGTCATCATCTTTCGATGATTTTACCTTTAACGCGGACATTCAATTAGTTTTAATAGATTAGGGACGCATGTCCCACCGCTAATTTTATCATGGTTATAATTACCTGTAAACGACTTATCTTCCATTCGAATTCGCTATGATACTCAGAAGAAATACTACAATCAAAATGAAAAATGAACGATTACATACGCTTATAAGTCTTATTAATGAGAACAGCAGAGACAGGGGGTGCAGCAAAATGAGTGACCGGGAAATTTTCGAGCTCTATAAAGAACAAGTATATTATTTTTGTTACTACTTAATGAAAAATCAGGCAGATGCGGAGGATATTTCCCAAGAGGTATTTGTAAAAGTTATCTTAGCGGATAAGTCGAAGGTAAGAAACTTGAAAGCTTGGATTTTACGAATTGCTTCGAATGAGTGCAGCAGTGTGATCAAAAGGCGTAAGACGGGGTGGATGAAAGAAGTACGTAATTATTTACTATCCAGGTCTGAGGAATCAAACCCTGTAGAAAAACGTTTGGATCGACAGGAAACTAAAAAAGAATTACAAGGGTTATACAGTCAGCTTCCTGACAAAATCAGAATGGTAGTAGTCCTTCGTTTTATAAACGAATTGACTGTACCCGAGATTTCTAAAGTTATGAGCATACCCGAAGGAACTGTAAAATCCAGACTGAACAAGGGACTTAAAATACTAAATAGAATGGGTGGAACCCAACTAAAGGAGCTGAATAGTAATGAGTCTCTATATTGAAAAAGATAAACATATTCCCCGACCGGATTATGATTTGATGTGGACTGCCATAGAACAAGAAGCTTATACACGTCAAAGAAATCTGCATGCCTCCCAGAATACTCCTAGGTCTAATAAAAAGCTTATTCCTATCAGTATTGTCTTCTCTTGCCTCTTACTTGTAACCATTCCTGTATTCGCTAGTATGACGATTAATTGGGATAAAATTGGTGGTCGAAGTGTGAGCAATGCATTAAATAACGGCATCGGTCAACAGTATAATCTTCAAACTTCCATTTCAGGAGTAACAATGAATTTGAACGGTGTTGTAACTGATGGAGAAAAAATGAAAATGCTGTTATCACTTGATACTAAATCTGATCTATCCAAATATACTGGATTTGCTACAGAGGAAAACATCATGACTAGTGAATCCGGTGCCAAGGCAAAGGTATACGGTTATTTAGAATACGATCCTGAAAGCCAGAAACTCATTGGAGTATATGTGACACCTGATACATTAAAGGATGATAAAAAGGACTACAGGTTTGAAGCACGGAATCTCATTTTTTACAGTGATCGGAATATTCCCTTACAATCTAATCATCAAGCAGGGGATACTATCAATACTGGAGTTAAGCAATATCCAAGCATTCAAATCGAATCCGTTCGACATGTTTCCAATCAAACCATTATCCGTTACAAAGTCGCTGCATCACCATCTGACTTAGGACGGGGTAACCCACATTTGGTAGTTAGTACTGGTGGTCAAGAGAATGAAGCAATTCCAACCATCATGCCTAACGAAGGATCGGATTTATTTATTGAACAGGTCTTTAATATAACTGAATCAGATTGGAAGGAAGCTAGTCTTCATTTTAGTTACATTGAAGAAGCGAAACGATTTTCAGGTACGTGGAAGTTCGATTTTAACGCAGATGGAAAAAAAGCAAGTGAGGCGATTTACACTAAGAAACTGTATAACAGTCCTGAATTTCAAGAAAAGACCGGTATGACCTTAGATCAGCTAGTGGTTACCCCTTTGGATATCCAAATTCTAATAGATGAAAATGATTCGCTTAAAAAAGGAATTGTCCACTATAATACCGCTCAGTTGGTTATAGGTGATCAAACAATCACTGGGGGTTGGAATTTGAAGGGAGATCATTCCGAAAGCTACCAGCATTTATTTCAATTCGAATCTCCGGAATGGTATAACGACTGGTCCGATGTTCCAATGAAACTTATATTAAAGGATGCTGTCATTGAGAAACGTGATACTACTAAGAATTGGATCACTATAAACAAACCTAAAGAAGAAAAGCAGTTCACTTCACTTGATGTCGATGGGTTAAAAATTGAATTCACTTACTATACTGAGGGGGGAAATTTGATTGTGGAATCAACATCCAAATCTTCTGGCTTCAAAAGCGTTAACCAAACTACGTTACGGATTAATGGCAAAGAAGTTGTGCCTGAAATTACACCTAAGGGCATGATATCTACAGGAACTAATATTGATAGCTACAAAGATATCCCTTTCGACGAAAAAATCGAACTGAACCCTGGTATCTATAAATATAGCGATCCTAGCCGGAACGAGGAAATTAAACTTTAATACAGGAAGTTAATCTAGGGGCGGATTATTTTTAATAGAATCAATTCTGTTTATGTATCTCTTTTATTTCCTTCACAACAAAAAAAGCATAGAACGGACTCAAGTCCGCTTTATGCTTTCCATTATTAAGATAAACAATATTTAACCAGCGCATCTCGCACACCATGCTCGTTGTTAGACCCCGTTACAGCATTCGCTGCCGCTTTGACCTCAACCGGAGAATTATCCATCGCAACGCCCATACCCGCGTATGTAAGCATAGAAATATCATTAAAATAATTACCGATCGAAAGAACTTCCTCTTGCGGAATTCCCAGCTTCACAGCCAGATTCTTTAAGGCGTTGCCCTTGGAGGCTTCCGGATGCATCAAATCAACGAAAAATTCACCACTGCGCAAAATATTGTACTCATGGGTCCAAGTACGCCATTCACGTTCAGCTTCGTCAAGGATTTCTGGTTGTGTAAATACAGTAAACTTAACAACCGGTTCACGGAAATCTTCCCATGCTGGCAGTGTAGCCGGCACGATACGGAAGTGTTCATACATATAATTGGCTTCTTTGGTCAGGTTTTCTACATTATCTACATACATATCAAAAGCCGTATTCACATCATAATGAATATCATGCTTTCTACAATAATCAATATAAGGGTCAAGACCACGAGCATCCATACCGTATTGATGCAGCACTTCCCGATCTTTCACACGAACCGTTGCAGCTCCGTTATGACCCAGCACATAACCAGACAACCCCATTTCCTCCATAAAAGGAATCGAGTTCTGCGGACTGCGGCCGGTACATAACACGATTTGCCCGCCAAGACGCGTAACCTCAGCAATGGCTTCTTTATTCTCAGTGCTCAAGTGGTGATCATCATTCAACAGTGTACCATCCACATCTAGTGCAATCAGTTTGTATCTCATACTCCCACCATCCTTGTCTTTCTTTTTCTATATATATTGAACCTGGCTATTTGAGTTAAGTTTCAGTCGCAACTGCGGTGAATATTTGGGCTTCCAGCCGCTGTTGTTTCCAGATTTCTTGATTTATACCGTTTAATAGTGGTTGAAATCCGGAAACAAAGGCGGTCGCTATCGCTCTTACAGTTCCAAATTTCCCCTCCGTCACTCCATTCCCTTATCCCAAGTTTCCAAATCAATTTATATACCATTTTTTCTATATATTATTGTTCTGGTGCTTCTGTACTTAAGAGTGCCAGTTCCTCTAGCGTAAGTTCCCGGCTAGCTCCCAGTGGCAGACTTTCGTCCAGCCTCAATTCTCCCATAGATACTCGTTTCAGAAAAGTGACTTTTTTGCCGACAGCTTGGAACATTCGCTTCACCTGGTGAAACTTTCCTTCTGTGATGATCAGCGAAATATGTGAGATTACTTTACTGCCACGTTCTCTTCCCAATATAGTTAGCTGTGCAGGTAAAGTAACATATCCATCTTCCAGCTCGACACCTGCCGCAAAAGCCGCTACATCGTCTGCATCTACGTCTCCCTCAACTGTAGCTTCATAAGTCTTAGGGACATGCTTGCGTGGCGATAGTAGTTCGTGGGCAAGCTGTCCATCATTGGTGAGCAGAAGCAGCCCTACTGTGTCCTTATCTAACCTTCCTACAGGAAAAGGTTCAAACTGTACATATTCCTGCTTTAAAAGATCCAGAACAGTCCGATCCCGCTTGTCCTCTGTTGCCGACAGAACTCCCGGTGGCTTATTCATCATAAGATAAATAAATTCACGATAGGTAACAAGCTCGCCGCCAACCACAATTTCATCGTGATAAGGGTCTACATGAAATCCACTATCCTTGACGACTGCACCATTCACGGTAATTAAACCTTGCTTGGCTTGTTTACGAATATCGCTGCGTGATCCTACCCCCATATGGGACAATACTTTATCTAAACGCTGCTTTTTTGCAGTTTTCCCTGATAGGCTCATTCTTACATCCACCTCCAGCCTGCGGGATATTCATTCTTGAGCACACCGTCCTGCCACTTCCCCCAGCCTGCACTATAACCATCTATGCAGACCAGTACGTATCCTTTTTGGGTAGTTCCTATTTTAATAGAGAGACGTTCTTGACTAATCAACAATGTCTCTCCTTTAAGATAGGAAATAGCTTCATTACTCGTACTGGAAAGTGAGACACTTCGGCAGCTCTCTTCAGGGTGTAACGCGGTAGCCATTGGATGTCCTGGGATAAATCTGCCGTTACGGACATGTCCTACATACCATCCTGGACGAATCGCCTTTAATCCATTTAATCTTTCCTTAGGTAGTGGGGAGATGTACAGATGATCACCGAAGAAAATCGGATACCCTTTTGGCTCCCAGCCAAGCTGATCTTTTATAAAATCTCCATATGCAGCCAATGCTTGCTCTTCTCCTGAACCTTGACGGCCACGTTCAGCGCCAGCAGCAGATTTATTAGAGAACTTACCTTCTTTCCCTCGTCTGGCTTCTGGTTTGTTTGCGGATTTAACATGAGCAGTGCCTTTTTTATTCGTATTCCGTGTAACTGCGCTCAACTTAACTTCGGCTTGATCACGTTCCTCCGCAGATACCTTTGGCCCTACATGCTGCAGCACAGCCATGAAATGTCCTTCACCTTTTACTTTATGCGGCCATAGTCTTGCCGTCCCTGATAATTCTCCAAAACCTGGAGCAAACGAGCCAGTGCCTCCAACTGTAATCACCGAAAACTGTGGATGTTCAGAAATAAACTCCGCTATAATTTCCTCATTTTCTTCTGTAGCAAATGTACAGGTGGAATAGACAAGTGTACCTCCCGGTGCCAACGCTGTTGCAGCAGAACGTAAAATATCCCGCTGCATGGCAGCATATTTGGCAGGTGTACCTGAATCCCACTGCTTCACCATGTCTTCGTCTTTACGGAACATCCCTTCACCTGAGCATGGAGCATCAATCAAGATTTTGTCAAAATAAAGCGGGAATGCCGCTGCAATATGATCTGGACTTTCGTTTAATACGATACCGTTGCGCACCCCATACAGCTCTAGATTTTTGGCTAAGGCTTTCGTGCGTTCTGGATGAAGATCATTGGTAACCAACAAGCCTTCTCCTGAGAGCTTGGCAGAAATCTGTGTGGATTTGCCCCCAGGTGCAGCGCATAAATCAAGGACACGATCTCCTGGCTGTACATCAAGCAGTTCCACAGGTGCCATAGCGCTTGGCTCTTGAATGTAATACAATCCTGCGTGATAATGTGGATGTTTACCTGGTCTGGCCCCATCCTCTGTATAGAATCCGGTTGGACACCACGGAATGGGTTCCAGCTCTAAAGTGGAAAGAGCTTTCAATTTCTCCACTGAAATTTTCAATGTATTAACACGAACGCCTCCGTTAGGGGTCTCCTTGTACGAATCCGCAAATTGATTATAATCCGTTCCCAGCAAGTCCATCATACGCTCGCTGAAAGAACTGGGCAGTTGTGCCGCCATGATGCCGTCCTCCTGATAGTACTGCTAAAATTTAGGTGTTTAAAGATTCAAGGAACACCCTTACGGGTGTCCCTTTGGCAATACTCATTTATAGAGGTTCATTATTTACGATGAGAAGAGGTCGGTCTTTGAGGACCTCGTCGTTGAGGATTATTCGGTGTGATCGCCATAGCCGCAGAGTTCACTTCGTCCGCCAGACCTTGATCAATGATTTCTATAGTCAGATCATAATAAGAAAATGGCTGCTGCTCACACGACTCCAAGCGGCGAACATAATCCTTCACTTCCACCACTAGCTTAGCCAAATTAATGCCAAGTGTCACTGCTGAATATTCTTCCAGCTTGGCAGCAGCCCCACTTAGCATAATCGTTGCACCACGCATATTATTATTGCGGCAATGGTACAACCCAACAGCTACTTGGAGAAGTGCTTTGTACAATGGGTCGCGTTGCTTGGCAAGCCATAGCTCTTCGAGCACCTCGTGACATTCGAAATAATCCCGGTCACGATTAAAGTACACTAGATAAGCCAAGTACAACGGATCATAAGCCATCCGGCAAACTATCCTTTTTAGCTGCGGAGAGAAGTCCCCGTACATGATTCAGAAGCTCCTTCATCGCTTCCATGTCCTGAGCCTGCCATATTTCGTTAAATCGAGCCTGAGTATCTATAGCCTCATTCACCAAATGATAGAAATACAATTGATGAATAGATTTGAGAATTTGAGTCGTCATATTCGAGTTTTCCTCGAAGGTCTTTTGTGCTTCCAGGATTTCATCACGAATACTGGACATTTCGCTGTCCAAGATGGAGGCTGCTTCAGCTGCAGTTTTCAAGCGCACTCGCATTTCATCCGGCAAGCTTTCCCGATATTTATAATTCAGAGAGTGCTCTATGGTTGCCCAGAAATTCATAGCTAGTGTACGAATCTGGATCTCTGCGAGCACTATTTTTTGTCCCAGAGCTGTCTGCACAGGATATTTAATAATCATATGAAAGCTGCGATAGCCGCTCTCTTTATAATTGGTGATGTAATCCTTCTCATACAGGACTTCAAGATCCTTACGAGCCCGGATATATTCAGCCACTCTGCGGATATCCTCCACGAACTGGCACATAATCCGGATCCCGGCTATATCTTCAATGCCCGTCTCCAGATCTTCCATCTTCACATTCAGGCGCTTAGCCTTCTCCAAAATGCTTGACAGCCGCTTTACACGACCAGTTACGAATTCAATCGGCGTGTATTCCTCTCTTTTCTTCAACTCCGAACGCATTGTTTTGAATTTAACTTTCAATTCTTCCACAGTCTGTTCATATGGAAGCAAAAAAGTTCCCCAGTCCCTGCCGTCCATCGCCTTCGTCCTCCTGTCCTTTCGACTCCTTCAATCAGTGATGATCAGCACCCACTGCTTCAGAGATATGACTGAATCCGTCCCGCCGTAAGAGCTGCCGTAATCCGGCATGCAGCCTGCGGTTAACCTCCGGTCCTTCGTAGATAAGTGCTGTATAAATTTCGACCAGACTTGCGCCTGCTCTTATCTTGTCATACGCATCCTGACTGGTGAATATGCCCCCTGAACCTATGATCGGCATCTTCCCTTCAGTCTGGCGATAAATCCTACGGATGATTTCCGTTGACCGGTCACGAAGCGGCTTACCGCTTAATCCACCTGTCTCATTAGCCTTTTCATGACTAAGTCCATCCCGGTTCAATGTAGTATTCGTAGCAATAATACCATCCATACCAGCTTCTGTCAGTGATTGAACCATATACTCCAATTCAGAATCACTGACATCTGGAGCAATCTTAACCAACAAGCTCTTATTCATGCCTGTGGCTTTACGCTGAATCTCCATTTCTTCCTTTACTTGTGCTAGCAGGAACGCTAATTCGCTGCCATGCTGGAGACTGCGCAGCCCCGGCGTATTTGGTGAGCTGATATTGACCACAAAAAAATCACCGTACGGATAAAGCGTACGGATACACTGACGATAATCTTCATGAGCCGCTTCATTACTAGTTATTTTATTCCGTCCAATATTTACTGCTATTGGAACTCTGCGATTTTTTAATTTTTTTAGACGCTCTGCCATAGCGTCAGCCCCTTCGTTATTGAAGCCCATACGATTGATCAGAGCTTCATCAGAGGGAAGACGGAACAAACGCGGGCTATCATTTCCCGGTTGACCCTTAGGGGTAACCGTCCCCACTTCCATAAATCCGAATCCGATCGAAGAGAATCCAGAAACAGCCTCAGCATTCTTATCCAAGCCTGCTGCCAGTCCAACTGGAGTCGGAAAATGTATGCCAAACAGATCAACTGCTAAATCTGCCGTTTCAGGAACGCCATACATTAAACGCAATGCCGCGCTTCCCCCTGGAACTGACGATGATTTGTCCAATCCACCTATGACGAGATGGTGAGCCTTCTCAGGGTCCAGCTTAAAGAAAATTGGTTTACCAAAATTACGATACAACACCGTTCTCGCTCCTTAAGGGGTACTTCACTAATCCACGTGTCTACCCGATTCTGTAGGTTTCTTCTTAATTTTAGCCTTTTCTTGAACAAAAGAAAAGCATTTTACCCTGTAAGTGTGCAGAGAGCTTAACCCAAAGTATAGTAATTTTCTTGTAAACGCATTACAATATAGGGGTAATCAGCGATTAAGAGAGAAAGAAGGTATGCTGGATGTCAACTAAACGTAAACCACCAACTTTGCAGCAAAAGAAAGAAGAAGTTAATCGTAAAGCGCTAATGTGGATCGGCGTAAGTTTAACTTTACTAATTCTTCTCATCATCGTTCTGTTTATAGTTGCCGGGAACTAATTCAGCCAGTGATATACTTTGTGGGGGTTGGTCTGATCATACGGAGCAGCAGGGTTGAAGCGTTTCGCCGGCAGCAGCTGCTTTTCAGGCAGAACCCCTTTACTGATCACCACTTTTGTTCCTTTTGGAATCATAGCGAATAGTTCTTCCACATCTTCTCGACTCATCCGAATACAGCCAAGGGATTCATCCTTGCCGACACTTTCTGGCTCATTGGTGCCATGAATAGCGTAATTACTATCTGAAAGTTGTAGTCCGCGGCTTCCGAACTCCCCATTATCATGACCGTTTGGATTGACCACTTTATCTGTAATGATGAAGTTGCCTTCTGGAGTCTTGTCTCCCCCAAGACCTACCTCATAATTCCGCAGAATAACAGAGCCGCTGACTACTGCCAAGCGGTGTTTTTGTTTATCCACAATCACTCTAAGCGGCTGGTCAAAAAAGGGAACACCCTTTCCATTACTTCCACTCTCGCTTAACGCCGTCGGTATGCCCATTCCCGCCTCAACAATTGAGCTTGGAGGCTCCTCCGCAACTTCTGGTATCCCAAGTGCCTTAGCAGTCGCTACTTCCTTTAGAGAATTGAAATCACGCTTCATGACTGGTGTCGTCCCGCCAATCCAATTCTCCGGAAAAGGTCTAGTCAATTCCGCCAAGGAAACCGGAAGCTTGCCTTTATGATTCTGATAAGCCCTCATTGCACTCCATAATGTAGCTAGCTCCTCTTGATCACCCTGCCACTCAGCTGCATCCTCCGCAACTTCCCCTTGCTCTGGCGGTTCGCATGCACATGCCGCTGAATCATAGGATTGGTATACCAACCGTCCATTCCCATTCTTCTGCAGTGTGGAATTAAGCGGAAGCTTCTCTTTCCACAGCAGCCACTTCCCTTCCCGCTCCATGCCCAAAATAGCAGCTTGAAACGGTTCCTCGCGCATTAGCATAGTTGCCATCAGCTTCCCTGACGAAGCCGAAGCTCCACTCTCTTGCGCTGTATACATCATTTTTCGTGCCTCTAGAACGGGTTCCTTCTCAATATCTTTTTGATCAAGCGGATCTTTAACTTCAGAAGTAACCGTGTCTTGGACCGTATCCTGATCTCCCGCAATATCTAGACCCGGAGCTACAGCCGATGGCACCATAACCAGTAATAGAAGCATCAGCCCAAGCATAATGTAGCGGAATCTTTGCTGCCTTCGGTCCCGCTGGCGGCTTGCCTGAAGCAGCCCTTCCTCATATTCCCGCAGCGTTTCCGCAGGCACCTTACTATGCTCGAAAGCTTCATATACTTCTCCAGCCTGATTGAAGCAATAGTTAGCTTTCCCCTGTTGACCGTTCTTATAGTATTCCTTACCCAGCAAGTACCATGCCATCTTATTGTCTGGATGCATCTGTACATATGCTTTGAGGTGCTGAGAATTTTTCATCGGAACCTCCGAAATTTTATAATTCCTTCCTACATTAATATCGGTCAGACATCGCAAAAAAGACATCCCTAGCTGAACAAAAGTTCGCAGGAGATGTCTTTATGTTGTGCTGGAAGTTACAAAACCCCGGTTAATTAGCCCTCTTTGTTAAAAGGCTCATCCGCAATTTTAATAGAATCGGTTGGGCATCCATCACAAGAATCCTGGAGATCATCAAACAAATCATCCGGAATCGCTGTGATGCCGTGGTTTCCGTCATTTTCATAAATAACTTCTGCCAAACCTTCATCATCGTAATCAAAAATATCAGGAGCCGTTGCGCCACATGCACCGCAAGCGATACAAGTGTCTTTTTCGACCCAAGTGTACTTAGCCATTTTATCTCTGCCTCCCGTTGAGCAATACAGCGCTGTTGTACCAGCGTCTTATTTTTCTCATATTAATATAAAAAGAATACAATTTCAATCGATTTTCAATACGTTTGCATTTCTGACGCATTCTACGACACCTATTTTGACATGTCATAGAATGTTCTTGTCACTCTTTATCAGACTCGACAGATAGAAGATTATCCTTTTGCAGTGAAGTGCCCCGTTCTTTATGATTGCGGAGCCTTGCAGAGTGAGAATCGCTTAACATCCCGGCAGTTAACACTGCATTTTCACCGAATTTATTACGCAGCATATCCATAGTCTTGTTAAGAGACTCTTTCTTAGGCTGACGTTCGTAATCGAACAAATCAAGCTGAATGGCGGAATCCTCTTTAGCAATCAAGCCCTGCAGGGTCACACCCAGCAACCGCACAGGCTTCTCCCCATTCCAATGACGAACATATAGATCGCAGACGGACTTGTAGATATCCTCCCCACTCTCCGAAGGAGCCTCTAGCTGACGCGAGCGGGTTATAGTCTTCATATCGGGCGTCCGAATGGTCAGCTGTACCCCTGAGGCAACAAGACCTTGCTTACGCAATCGCCGAGCTACCTGATCACTTAAATTCAGCAAAATCGGTCGTACCTCAGCAAGACCTACGACATCCCGCGGCAATGTTGTGGTGTGCCCAATCGACTTACTCTGCTCCCGCTCAGGGTTAACGATCCCATGATCAATACCGTTGCCGGCACGCTTTAGCCATGAGCCCATAACTCCGAAATTCTCAACCAGCATATTTTCATCAGCCGCTGCTAATTGACCAATACTGTAAATGCCCAGTTTGCGGAGCTTTTCTGCTGTTTTTCCACCAATGCCGAACATTTCATTACAGGGCTTGTCCCATAAAATCTTAGGCACATCCCGCAGCCGCAGCACCGAAATGCCGTTTGGCTTTTTTAAATCGGAAGCCATCTTCGCAAGCAGCTTATTGGGAGCGATCCCCACTGAGCATGGCAAGCCCAATTCTTCCATTATACGGCGCTGAATCGTCTCCGCTATTTCCATGGGTGTACCGAATTGTCTGGAGCCAGTTATATCAAGGTAACATTCATCGATGGACACTGCTTCCAGTAACGGAGTATAGCTATATGCAATCTGCATAAAAGCATTAGAATATTTGCGGTATAAATGGAAGTCCGGTTTAATAACGATAAGCGATGGACAAATACGAAGCGCCTTCTGAACTTGCATTCCCGTCGAAATCCCCATTCTGCGGGCGACGTAGGAACAAGTCACTATGATCCCTTTCCGCAATTCAACACTACCCGCAACCGCAGTAGCTTTGCCTCTATATTGGTCAGGGTCCTCTGCCTCATGCACAGAGCAGTAAAAAGCATTCATATCGACATGCAGGATAACCCTGCCGCTCGTTGGATAATACTGATCAACATTCTGCACAATATCTACCTTCTTATCCTCAGGTTTTCTATTGTCCAATTTAGAATAACTCTCCGCTGCGGTTAGGTCAACTTAAGAGGCTGTAAAGTTCTTTGTTACATTCCCGCGTAAAAATGCTATAATATATAAATTCATTTCCCTATAAGGAGGACTCTCATGTCTAAGTCCATCTCCATCTTCGATACTACATTACGCGACGGCACCCAAGGTGAAGGCATCAGTCTGTCGGCTGACGACAAGCTGAAGATTGCCAAGAAACTCGATGATCTGGGTGTGCACTATATTGAAGGTGGCATCCCGGGAAGCAACAATAAAGACATTGAATTTTTCAAAAGAGTCAAGGAGCTTCATCTGAACGCCAAAATTACAGCGTTCGGCAGCACTCGGCGTAAGAATTCCTTGGCCGAAAACGATGACAATTTAAAACGTATGATTGACGCAGGGGTTCCTGCTGCTACACTCGTCGGAAAATCTTGGGATTTCCATGTACACACTGCATTACAGACTACGCTTGAGGAGAACCTCGCCATGATCGGCGACTCCATATCCTACTTGAAACGCCAAGGCCTTGAAGTGATTTTTGATGCCGAGCATTTCTTCGACGGATACAAGAATAATCCTGAATATGCAGCAGCTGTTCTGTCCAAAGCCCGGGAAGCCGGAGCAGATTGGCTTGTAATGTGCGATACCAACGGTGGAACCTTACCTAATGAAATTCATGAGATTGTTACCGCTCTAAATCAACAATTACCCGGAGCCAATCTCGGAATTCACACTCATAATGACTGTGAGCTGGCGGTTGCCAATGCACTTAGCGCCATCGGAGCTGGAGCACGGCAAGTACAAGGTACCATTAATGGTTACGGTGAACGGTGTGGCAACGCCAACCTATGTTCTATTATTCCTACACTACAGATCAAAATGGGTTATCACTGTATTCCAGGCGATTCATTATCACAGCTTACCAACACTGCCCGCTATATTAGTGAAGTGGCCAATGTTAATCTGCCGGTAAATCAGCCTTACGTCGGAAATGCAGCTTTCGCCCACAAAGGTGGAATCCATGTCTCCGCCATCATGCGTGATTCACGGACCTATGAGCATATCGCTCCTGAGCTTGTCGGGAACAAGCAGCGTGTGCTGGTCTCCGAACTGGCTGGACAGAGCAATGTACTCTCCAAAGCGCAGGATATGGGTTTAAATCTGGATCCAAGCAGCGAGCAGGCTCGCCGGGTGATCGAGAAGATTAAAACGATGGAACATCAAGGTTATCAATTTGAAGGTGCCGATGCCTCACTGGAGCTACTCCTTCGGGAAGCTACCGGCGAGATGAATGAAACCTTTACCTTTGAATCCTTCAAGATGTTAGTTGAGAAAACCGCAGAACATCCAGTAGTATCTGAAGCGTTCGTTAAACTGAAAGTTGGCAGTGAGAATCTTTATACTGCTGCTGAAGGTAACGGTCCAGTCAACGCACTCGATAACGCGCTTCGTAAAGCATTACAGACCTATTTCCCACAATTAAAGGAAATGCATCTATCCGACTATAAAGTCCGTGTAATAGATGAACAGGATCAGACTGCAGCGAAGGTAAGGGTATTGATTGAATCCAAGAACTTCACAGACACCTGGAGTACGGTTGGTGTCTCCAGTAACGTAATTGAAGCCAGCTGGGAGGCACTTGTTGACAGTATGCGCTACGCGCTTCTCAATGAGCTCTCATTGGAGAATGAGAAGACAACCAGCAATGAACCTAGAGGCCTGGTCAATCATTAATTGATCACTTATAGACTTTTGTAAGACAAAAAAAGAAGCTTCCCAATAGTAGCGAATTCTACTTATAGGGCAGCTTCTTTTTTATTAAATAGGCTAAATAACGGACTATTACTTTAGCCCATAGACTATGGGTGGTGGGCAGTGTGCAGTGGGCGTTGAGGGATGTACGGGATGCATGGGGTGCGAGTTCGGGTGCGGGATGTGGGGGATGCGAGTGCGGGTTCGTGGCGAGGTAGAGTAATTGGGGAAAAACTCCCTGAAAATAGCCGATATTTGCTATAAATAAACAGAAACAGGGAATTCCTCCCTAAAAATTAGGGTAATTTCATTATTTTTTACCAAAACAGCTAAATTAGAGGGATATTTCCCCTAATTATTCGTTGAATGACCCGAGATCTCAAATTTATGGGGAGAAATTCCCTGCTATGAACGAATTAGTCAATTCCCCTGTTTTCCCCTTTAACTAGAGGGTTTTCAATCCCTTGGGCACAGAGACAAAATGCGAGTCGTCGGCTGGCAATCTGCTATCCGTGGGTTGGTTACCACATATTATGCCTACGTCGAAGGAGCTTCCGTAAACTAATTTCGCACGTTAGATCAGGGATCCTGTGCACAGGGAATTCACGGATTCTCCTCGAACCTTTCTCTTTGTCTCCATGCCCCAAGGATTCAAATCTTTTGGGTATGTTTTTATTTTTTTTCGTTTCACCTACGCCATTTTTCGTTCTGCCTCTACCGCAATCGACCAGATAAATCCAATTAACTCACGACCCACTGCTGCCATGGTTAAATTTCGGTGTTTCCCGCGTCTGACTAATTTTAAATACTTGCTGTGTAACCG
Source organism: Paenibacillus sp. FSL F4-0097 (assembly GCF_038593125.1). NCBI lineage: Bacteria > Bacillati > Bacillota > Bacilli > Caryophanales > Paenibacillaceae > Paenibacillus > Paenibacillus sp. FSL F4-0097. Next base: position 2,402,011 of record NZ_CP151965.1, on the reverse strand, counting down.
TTCTTGGGCTTTCCACGACGTTTCATGGACATGAATACTCTGGCCCTCAAGACGCACTGCTAAATCTCCCTTGACGGCAGGGCGGTGACGGTAACTCCATGCGGACTCCACCAGTGCGCGCCGCACTCCGGAATTTCCGACTTTTGTAAGACTCCCTCTTTTGGTACTTGCTCCCGAGGAATATTCCCGTGGCACGAGTCCCAGGTAACTCATGAGCTGAGCCGGTGAACGAAAACGTTCGAAATTTCCAATCTCGACAACTAAAGTCATAGCTGTCAGCAGGGCGATTCCCCTCAGGCCTTGCAACGCTTGAATGACAGGTGCGTAAGGGCAGATCTGTGCTTCTTCTCGCATTGCGGCTTCAAGTCGCTTGATTCGCTCCTCCACTTCCCGGAGCTGTTGCAGGGATTCGGTAAATACCCGTTCTTGAGCTACATTATTAAACTTCAGCATAGAGAGCCATTCCCGGTACCTTTTGGTCCAGCGTTTTTTCATACCCTCTGGCTTGTGAATTTGGTGGCGCAATAGAAAATGAATGAGCCGTTGCCGAGCCCGATGTAGGTCTTGCCTAGCATCTTCTCGTGCACGAATGAGATCTCGTAAAGCTTCGAGTTCTGGCGTTGGCACATAGATCGCAGTCAATTCTCCAGCCCGGTGTAACTGAGCCAGTTTTTCTGCATCCCGTCGGTCGGTTTTTATGGCATCTCCGGGACGCTGTGGCATACGCGAAGGTGCAATTACCACACAGGAAATTCCCATCTTCGTCAACCAGCGGTATAAGTCGTACCCCGTAGGCCCGGCTTCATAGCAGACCTCCAGTGTAATCCCTGAACCTTTGAGTTTCCGAATCATTCGAGCCACTGCATCTGGGGTATGGGGGATGGCTCCATAATATCGTGCGGGTTCCCGACCCTCATCTGCAATCGCCACCGCAATTTTTTCTTTAGACACATCCAAACCGACGTATTTTATGGTATTCTTCATAGTAACAGCTCCTTTCGCATGTAGCTCTGTAATGGTTGTCCTTTTAACTTCCATTTTAACCTACGGTGTGCGAAACAGGGGCTGCCTTTCGTTCATCATAACTAATTGTTCTAACGCGGCTTCCTTCGGGGTTCCAGCCATTTCTGCTCCACGGTATAGTGAAATTAATGCTTGTGGTCCACTAAAGCAAATCGCGTATGACCAAAAACGCAGATCAGCGATCCTCCAATAAGAAGAATCGCTGATCTTTAGACTTTTGCTGTTTGGAGAAAAAAGCAGATCTGTCTCTTATATGGACAGCCCGCTTCATGATTCGGTAAGCTTGATTATTTTCTTTTCCAACTCTTCAGGGCTAAGAATACCTAAAATAATCTCGGAGATCACTCCATTCTTATCAATGAGCACATTGGTGGGAAAAACAGCTCCATTATATTTGCTGTACACCTCATCTTTTACATCAAACATAACCGGAAACACAAGACCGTATTTCTTGATAAAACGTTCAGCATTGGGTTTATAATCCTGACTGCTCACATTAATACCGTAAATATCTAGAACATCCTTATACTTAGTGGCCATGGTATTAAGTTCAGGAGCTTCCTGCTGGCAGGGATCACACCATGAAGCCCAGAAATTAAGGATTACCGCTTTATCTCTGGGGCCATCAACAACATAGGTAGTCCCATCTGTTCCCTGAAGTGAAAACGAAGGTGCACGCAGTCCAGCCTTAGGTCCACTCTTCATCGGCAGCTCATTTTGCTGCGCAAGCACAGCTTCTGCTTTTGGCTCACGATTATGCCACACCGCAAACACAGCAACACATACAACTATGAGCAACACTGTTATATTTAATTTGTTACTTGCTTTCATAGTCATCTGTTCCTTTACAATTGGAATAGTTTTCTACTATTGTACCCTTATTAGGTTAAATTTCAAACCATTCATATTTTACACAATAATATATACTTTTATAATAAAAAAGAGGGTTTCGTCTGCGACGAAACCCTAAAGAAGAGAGAGGGGTGAACAAATGGCAGCATTCCAGGGAAATGTCCAGCCAATAAGACTGAAATATTCCGTACAGCAAGCACTGGGGAAGCACCTGCTGTCCTGTTATCCGCATGAAGCATGCGGAGTCCTGCTGGGTGCTGCCGCAGCGGGTGGCATGCTCATTGATACTTACGTACCCTTGCGCAACGTAGCGCCAGACCCGCTGCACACCTTCACTCCCCACCCCGAAGAGTGGATTAATGTTCTTTACAACGAACCGACAATCATCGGTCTATTTCATTCCCACCCACATTCAGCACCTATCCCTTCAGTTGCCGATTATAAAGGATTAACAGCACTAGGACCTGAGTTTGCCCTCTATCTTATAGGTTCTCCCAACACCAAAGACAGCGGCAATCCAATTCTGAACGGATTTTATATTGAGCGTTTGCCTGATGACCACGGTAATTTGTCCCGCGGTTTATCCCAAGCCCCGCTTCACGTTCTACTTAAATAAGCATAGAGATCTCCCAAGGTATCCACTTGGCCGCGCTCCGAAATTTCCCGAAGGTAGATCACCCACAGCTGCGCTGTCATCTTTGCGTCTTCCAAGGCATGATGACGGCTATGAATCGGAATTTCGTGCACATATAGCAGCTCATCCAGCGAATAATTACTTCGTTGTGGCTCAAGCCAACGCGCTAACATCATCGTGTCCAGCACACGGTGTGTAAGCTGAACTTTAGAGGTTTTCCATAAAGCAGCATTAAGAAAAGCCTTATCATGTGAGCTTGCATGTGCCACCAGCACATTCTGACCTACAAAGGACATAAAATTATGAAGACCATCCATTAAGGAGGGAGCGGATTGTGTCATTTCTTCCGTAATCCCAGTCAGCCTTGTAATATCCTCCGGAATAGCCGTCTGACAGTTCACCAGTGTATAAAAGCATTCTTCTTCTTTAATCTGCTCTCCAACAACCTTGACGGCTCCAAAAGACATAATCTCATCCCCATGCTGATGGGAAAAGCCTGTCGTCTCTAAATCAAAGATCACTGTCTCTAGTTCAGACAATGGGGTATGCAGGACCTCAGGACGCCGCTTCTCTCGCATCAAAGATCGAATAAAGGCCATTTGCTGCGCAGTCTGTTGCGCAGTTTCCCCACCTCTCATCGAAGCGATAGCCGAGGGCATTCCACCTTGTCTTAGATTACTCCAGAATCCTCCGCTTTTGTTCGGCTCCCTCATGACCGCCACCTTTCCGCTGAGCGGAGCTGACGCTGCAGCGCCCGGTGAAGGCGTCTGACAAGCAGCAGGCTTTCACGCAGCTCAGACAGCAGCTGCTTATTCTTCAATTCACTCTCAGCTACATAATCACTGCTGATTAACAATCCATCCTGAACACTATATGGCGTGTTCACTCGCAACCGCATTGCTAATAAGAAAGCTCTGCGAATATCCTCTAAATGTTGATATTTCCCAAGCCTATCAAGCGCTTCAATCCGCTCTAATGTCGAGCCAGCTCTAATGCCATGTAGTAAGGACAACCGTCTAACAATGTTCACTAACGGAATATAGACCCCATACTTAACATCAAATCCGCCTGCATAATCACCAAACCGCTCTGTTAACACCTGTCCCAGTAAATTCAAAGTCGCTTTATGGCGTACTGTATTGCGAAGAACAGCATTAGACAGCTGCTCATTGTCCGGAAAGCCTTCATAGAAAGCTTCTTGCCACTTCGCTGATAACTCCACGCTTCCTGCCACATGACGCATATCAGAAGAGATAATAAGATACCGGATCGGCTCCCATTCCAACTGATTTCTCCAGCTATCAAGCTGCTCTATCCATTCAGATAATGTCTTACGCCACATAACTTGGGAGCACATCACCTTCCCCGCACATTTCTCATACCCTACTTCTTCAAGCATATCGGATAACAAAGTTCCGAAAAATTCGAAATAGCGATTTTTTTCCCCATCAGGCTCTCCTTCGACTATCAGGCCATTATCCTGATCGCTCCAAAGCGTTGCCTCCTGCCTCCCACTGCTGCCAAACACAATAAAGGAATAGGCACAGGGAGGCGGGCCATAGCCCGCCTCTTTCAACTGCGCCTCACATATGAGTACTGCGGTTTGGGCAATAAGATCATGCATAGTATTCACACGGAACATCCATTCCTCTATAGGAATAACATTCAACTGTTCGAGAAGTACTTTTTGACAGGCAACACGCCTCTCCCTAAGCTCCTCTGACGAACCGGCCAATACGATGGTCCTAAAGCTTTCTTCATTATACTCATCTGTTAACTCCATCGATGCCACACGGTCCGCCTCCCTGTCCGAGGTGAAATATTATTGTTTAAGGGTTTTGGATTCCGAATCTGCGATCAATTTCATTTGTTCAGGGTATCCGTAAGTACCATGCTCACTGATATCCAGACCCATCAATTCTTCTTCTTCTGTAACACGAAGTCCGATAGTTACCTTCATTACATATAAGATGATGAAAGAAAGAACGGCTACGAAAACAAATGTTCCAACCACACCCAGCACTTGAACCCCTAGTTGATGGAAACCGCCACCGTAGAACAACCCAGCTTCACCTACCAAGCCGCCTTTAGTAATAAGCTCAGGTACAGCGAACAGACCCGTTGAAACTGCACCCCACATCCCCGCAATACCATGCACCGAGAAAGCATAGATTGGATCATCAAGCCCTGCACGTTCCAGCCATTGGGAAGTCATGAATGTAAAAGCACCGGCTACAAAACCAATAATGATTGCTGCCCATGGATCAACGAAAGCACACGCTCCTGTGATTGCAACCAATGCAGCCAGAACACCATTCAGCATTGCTGGAATATCAGACTTACCAAAGTACAACCAAGAAGCAATCAATGCCGCCAAACCACCTGCTGCTGCTGCGATGTTCGTTGTTAGGGCTACGTGACCGAAGAAACCGCCCATTGGGGACAAAGCACTACCTGGATTGAATCCGAACCAACCAAACCAGAGGATAATAACACCGAGTACAGTAAATACTTGGTTATGACCTGGAATAATCACTGGTTTTCCTTCTTTATTAAACTTACCAAGCCGAGGCTTAAGCAATATGGTTGCTACCACTGCTGCCGTTGCACCTGTAAGATGGACAACTGTGGAACCTGCATAATCTTGCATTCCCAGCTCAGCCAACCAGCCACCGCCCCATACCCAGTGAGCTACAACTGGATAAATTACGACGGAGAACAAAATTCCGAAAATGATATACACACTTAGCTTCGCACGTTCTGCCATACCACCAGATACGATAGCCAAGGAAACTGCTGCAAAGGCCATTTGGAATAAGAATTTAACATTTAAAGTAACATCAGAAAATGCAAGTGATTCAAAAGAAGCTGCGGTTGAATCTCCTCCGTACAAGAAGCCTGTAGTACCGAAGAAGCCATTGCCGTTACCGAAACCAAGTCCAAAGCCGATAGCCCAGAAGCAAAGACTTGCGATAGCCAGGGTGAGTACTGTCTTACCTGCTACGTGCCCTGCATTCTTCATCCGAACCGAACCCGCTTCGAGCATTGCAAACCCTGCTTGCATAAAGAATACTAAAATGAATGCCAGGAAGGTAAACGCTGTGTCCAATCCGACTTGTAAGTCAACGTTCGTCGGACCGTCCGCTGCAAAAGCACTTACCGGATAAATCATCAGTGTAATCATGGCCAGTAACATCATCAACCATTTCTTTTTCATTTTTACCCCACTCCCCAATGTTATATTTTCTAACAAAGCGTGAAACTCTTAATGTCATTATAATCAGAAGTCAGGTAAATTGACAAGACTATTTTGGGAATGTTTTTATTTTATTTTATTTGAGCACACGAAATTTTCACAGTACTAATGGACTAGAGGTCCTAAAGGCCTGATTCTAGCTGCATTTTCATTAAAATAACTACGTGTACAATCTCATTTATATTACCTATATATTACCTAATTATTGAACGCATCTTTTACCAAAATCACAAAATACATAACATTTAATGTTATGTATTGGGGTAACTTATAGTTTTCATCCCCAATCATTCTTCAAATTTGATATCCCTTTGAGTTCGAGTGTATTGTATAGAAACTACAGATCACCGTTCATGAATTAACCCTTCTTTACTGCATATACTTTATGAAAGTATGACGTTTGACTGTATGGTTTCCAGTTTGTTATCATTACAGATAGCATAAGAAACCATCAATTTAGAAGATGACCGCCACTTATCGGCAGTCGTATTCAATTAGTGAGGCGAGATTAAATGGGGATATGATTTTGTATCGAATTGGAGAATTAGCTAAGGCTGCTCACATTAGTGAACGAACTATTGATTATTACACGAAACTGGGATTAATCTCCCCGGAATCTAGAAGCACCAAAAATTATCGGCTATACAGCCATGAAACCTTGGCTGCTTTAGAACGTATTACTCAATTAAAGCATGACAAGTATTCATTGGAAGAAATCAAATCTATGCTAGGCAAATGGAATGAGGCAACACCAGAAACCGACGTCTCTGATAAATTAGTCGAGTTAGAGCAGCAAATGCAGCGGCTAGAACGGGAAGTAAAAGCCCTTGAACCTCTTATAAGTGGTTTGAAGCCAGGACAGGCCAGTCGCGTACTTTCAAATCTGCTCCCTCAGGGATTAGCCTGCATGGAAGCGATCCGGCTATTGCTTACGCAAGGACCGCCAATGTAAATACCATATTTACAATACAGTGGAGGAATGCACCTATGTTTATGTACCTGTTAGTAATTATTGCCTTTCTTTTCTCATTGTGGGCACAGTTTAGAGTTAAAGGAACCTTCAGCAAATGGTCGAAGGTAGCTAATTCGAACGGCCTGACTGGATATGAAGCAGCTAGACGTATGCTCGACGCCAATGGCTTACACGATGTTCCGATTGAACCTGTAAGAGGCACACTTTCAGACCATTATGACCCCATCCACAGGGTTGTACGCTTATCAGAGCCTGTGTATTATGAAAGCTCCATCTCTGCAATCTCTGTCGCTTGTCACGAAGTAGGCCACGCGATTCAGCATAAAGTAAGTTACCCTATGTTGACACTTCGTCACCGGATGTTCCCGGTAGTTAATTTCGCATCAGGTGTCGCGCCTTTCATGCTGATGGCAGGTTTCATCTTCGGTTACTTTAATCTTATAGGCTTGGGTATCATTTTCTTCTCAGCTGCTGTTGCATTCCAGCTCGTAACCCTGCCTGTAGAATTCAACGCCAGTAACCGGGCTCGTCAGGTCATGGTAGAACAAGGTTTCATCCGTAACGAAGAAGAACGCGGAGTAGCAAAGGTTCTCAACGCCGCTGCATTAACTTATGTTGCCGCTGCTCTAGTATCCTTGCTTGAACTGCTTCGCTTAATCACCGTCTTTTTAGGCAACCGCGACTAATATCGCATACCTCTAAACAACAAAAACCCCGGAAGGCTAAGAGCCGACCGGGGTATTATTTTGTCTAGCTTTAAAGTAGGAGATTAAAAAAGTCCGAAAGGAACGTGCCACCAGCGGCAATTTACTATCTGTACGGTAGATCAAGCCAACCGTTCTCGTCACCGCAGGCTCCACAACCCTCACCTGAGCTGGTTGAAGAGGATTCGTCTGATAGAACGCCATCTCCGGAAGCAGGCTTACACCCATCCCTGCGGCCACCAAACCACGAATGGTATCGGTCTCTCCGCCTTCAAATGCAATCTGCGGTTGAAATCCCGCCTGCAAGCAAGCTTGCCAAACGATAGGTCTTAACGAATAGCCTTGGCTGAATAGAACAAACTTCTCTTTTTGCAGCTGTTCCAACCGGATCTCAGACTCTCCTGCCAACCTGTGATTCTGAGGAAGAATCGCAAACAACTCTTCAGTCATTACAATATCCCCCGAGACATGCTCATCATTCTCCGGAAAAGGCGAAATGAAAGTTAAGTCCACTTCTCCAGACAATACGTCTTTTATCAAAGAAGGGTAAGATCCTTGTTTAAAACGAAATTTGACATGAGGATAATATTTACGAAAATCTGCAACGATAGTCGGGATGAGATGTGTACCAAGACTATGCGGGAATCCGATCCGAATCTCTCCACGCTCAGGATCCAGAAATTCATGCACCTCATTTACCGAATGCTCCAGCTCCTTAAGGATACTCTCAACCTTCTTGCAAAAGAGCTGTCCAACAGGCGTAAGCTGCAGATTGCGCCCTTTTTGCATGAATAGATCAACCCCAAGCTCTTGCTCCAGCTGATGAATCTGACGGCTTACCGCAGACTGCGCTACATGAAGCTCTTCTGCCGCTCTTGTTACGTGTTCTTTTTGAGCTACCTTTAAAAAATATTGCAGCTGTCTTAGCTCCACTCCATCATCGCCCCTGTCTTAGGCTTTTTTTGAATATACGAATAATTAGCCCATATACGAAAAAGCCAGAAACCAAACCTCCGAGATGTGCAACCCAATTCACATTCGGTGTAGCAAACGACATAATGATCCCGATCATTAGCAATCCGTATAAAGTCTTACGCGAGCCCTCATCCATCATCGCCCGTTGAATAACGGCAATGTATAAAAATGCACCATAAATGGCGTAGATTGCTCCAGAAGCGCCAACCGAAACCGTACCAACCTCTACTACTGAGCGAGCACTAATCGCAATTGTAAGCACATTTGCCAGAAATCCGCCCACCAGATAGAGCAGCGCATAACGCCACCAGCCCAGCAATCGCTCCAGAGGCGGTGCAAACACCAGGAGAGCGAAGCAATTAAAGAACAGATGGGAAAACCCATTATGTAAAAAAATAGCGGCCAGATAGCGCCACAGTTCCTCTTTGTACGGACTCACATCAACTATAGCACCAAAATCAACAAGCGTTTGAATATTTGTTGATCCTCCGTTAACTGCCATCAGGATAAACATGATCACATTGGCCAATATGAGCAGACAGGTTACCGGATAATACCGGACATAACTTTTCCAATTTTCGTACCGAATAAATATCATAACACCCATCCCTTTACATATATATCTTGTCCGGTTGGACATCTTCCTGCTATTAAGATTATAATTTATTGTGGCAGTAAGAATCCAATATTATAATTCGAGGAGGAAAACAAGGATATGACGCAAGAAAAAACAGGCGTAGCTACTTTTAAAGGCAACCCCATCACTCTCGTAGGACCTAAGCTAACAACTGGTGATCCTGCACCCGATTTTGTTCTGAGCAAGAATCTCCTGGAAGACGTGTCTCTAAGTGATTATGCCGGTAAAATCAAGCTGATCAGTGTTGTCCCTTCTCTTGATACCGGGGTATGTGACGCACAGACCCGCCGGTTCAACAGTGAAGCCGCAGAGCTTGGTGACGATGTGGTAATTCTCACTGTAAGCACGGACCTGCCGTTTGCCCAAGCTCGTTGGTGCGGTGCTGCCGGCATCGATCGAGTTGTTACTCTATCCGATCACAAAGCAACCTCATTCGGACAAGCCTATGGTGTGCTGATTAAAGAATTCCGCTTAGATATGCGCTCCATTTTTGTTCTGGATAAGAACGACAAGATCGTATATGTTGAATATTTGAGTGAAATGACCGAGCACCCTAACTATGAAGATGCTATTGCTGCTGTGAAGAAGCTGCTCTAATTCTCCAATCAGTAGCGGTTATTACAACAATACTTAATAATCTCTGTTAAAAAAGCGGCAGAAGGTCCATCCTTCTCCCGCTTTTTTTGTAATAGAAAGATTTATCGATAACACACTGAGCAGCTCACCGTTTACGTAAACGCATTCATACTATCCCTAAGCAAGAAGGGTTTGACGGGCCTCTAAAAATCAGTCTGCTTTGTATTTTCCTAATTTTTTGTCCAAAGATGCATACAAGCGTTGAATCACACGGTAATTCGCCCCGAGATCACCAAGTGAACCTCTAGATGCAGAATACATATCTACACCACAACGAACAGGCGTCGTATTAAGCACCGATACCGTAATGTCCAGCGTACGGCCAAATGCCGTTCTCTTCTCAAGAGTAATCTCACCTACAGACTCCACTTCGTGAAGCACCTTAAATCCAGGAACTTTCTTTAAAGTCGATGAAACTTCTTCCCATGCTTTGTCTTTAGTTAGATTGTAATAACGCGTTTTTAATGTCGGATCTTTGGCGCGGTCGCTTGTTCCATCATGACTGCGGAATAAGCCAACCAAGGTTCTTTTTAACGACAAAATTCTTCCCCCTCTACAAATCCCAAGTTCATTATTCTAAGTGTAACACTCTTGTCTCAGGAACAAAAGGGTATAACTCACTTTCCCTTTATTCCAGACATACAAAAAAGCGCCCGCTCCCATTATTCACGGGAAACAGGGCGCCTTGGCTTAAACAAGAGAAAACCCGCTTATGCCGTCCGGCTACAGTGTCTTCTGAACCTGCTAGAGCAGGTGGGTGATCGCAGAAAACGTTTTTGAATTCCCCAAGTCATATAGACAGGGCGGTTCAGCTGCGCTTCGTGTAGATCTCCCAAGACATTATCATTGGTTCAAAACAACGAGTAACCGTAACGTACATCGCAGGATTTGTTATTATTATATTGCGTTTTAACGAAAAAGTAAACCTGTATGCGCTTTATTTTTACACAGGAATTAATTACCTGGAAATATCCAACGCTAATCCAGTTTTTGTTAAATGCGTTTGGTGTCCTTTTCATCAATTTCATCCTCGTAGTCATCATCATCGTCGTCATCGTCGTCATATTCATTCCGATTGTTCAATGCTGCTGCTTCTGCTTCTTCCTGCTCTTTCAGCTTCTTCTTTTCTACTTGCAGCTGTAGCTTATTATAAGTAGCGTAGAAGTTAAAGAAGGCCGTCATTGCAATCAACGTTGGAATACAAATGAAATAAAGAGCCGGATATCTAAGACCGATATAAACAAGAACTGCGGCTGCAATCAATGTAGAGAACACACGAATTGGGCGTGCTATAGTCAGCAATATAGAATTGGTCATCACTTGCTTGAAGCCCATTTGGTAATGAACCACAATGGAAAAGAAGTTAAACATGGATACCGACAAAAGTATCATCAGCACCAACATCAAAATACCAACAATTCTGAAGTTAGGCATTTGTGTCATGTAAACTGTTACATCAACGTACATAACAACGAACATCAATGTATAGATAACTCCTCCGAGCATACTTTTTACATAGTTCTCTTTATACCCCTGAAAAAATGTACGAAAAGTTCCTACATCCGTATTCCCCATTACCCATTTACGCACTACGGTAAATAAAGCGGCTGAAGCTGGAAACACCGTAAAGGGCGCTAAAATCCCCATTGCCCAGTTCAATGTAATTTGCTCGTTCGCTCCACCTGCGCCTGTCCCTAACATAATCATCTTTAAAACACCAAAAAACAAAAACGGGGCGGAACATAGTGCCCATAAGATATTACTGCCTGCGATACGTGAAATCCATTCTGTCACGCGGTATAAGCCGCCCATTGCTCCTTTAAACTCCAATTCCCTTCCTCCTCTGTCTCTTACATACTACATATCTTAACTATACCTCATTTGACCTCCTCATTTCCATAGCCCAACTTTCTGAATTATAGACTATCGTCTATACGTAAAGCCTTTATAGTCCATATATTAGGATTGTAACCATAAGAAATACCAAAATCCCCACATTCTAAAGGAGGTTATCTCATGTCTACACCTGTTGGCTTCGGCGGTTGGACTTCTACAGGCACGATCCTCGTATTGTTTATCTTGCTCGTTATCATCACTCGTACATTCGGATACTAATATCACACAAAACAAATTCGCGCCCTACTAAGGACATAACAATTCACCAAACATCCTTATATTTCAGCAAAAAGAAGACGAGAACCGCAATGCGGCATCTCGTCTTCTTTGGTATCTTGACGAAGTATTAATTATCGAAATCTTCACGTTTTGCAGGACGAGTGCTCGTGCTGCTTGGACGAGTGTATGGTTTACGCTCTGCGCTGCGGTTTGCACCACCGTCACGAGCTGGTGCGCCATCACGGTTGCCTTTATAGCCACCGCCATAGCCGCCACTGCCGCTACCGTAGTTGCTGCCACCGCTGCTATAGCCACCACGACTACCGCCACCGTTATTATCACGGTTACCACGGTATCCGCCACCGCTACCGCTGCCACCGGAAGTACCACGGTTTCCGCCATAACCACCATTAGGTTTACGGCCACTGCGGATATCGTTTTTGCCACCACGACGTTTAGCACGAATTGGATCTTCAGGAGTCAATTCAATTGCGGAATCCTTCTTGTCGCCAGTGAGAAGCTTCATAGCTGCGGACAACAATTGTACGGAATCATATTGCTCAAGCAATTGAATAGAAATTCCTTTGTACTCGTTCAACTCTCCGCTTTCTACCACTTCAAGCAAACGCTCAGCAGTAACGCGTTGTTTACCTTCAATAGCTTCAGCCATTGTTGGCAAAGGTTTACGAGTAATCCGGTGACGAGTAACACGTTCGATCAAATGCAGGTGATCGATTTCGCGTGGAGTAACGAATGACCAAGCCGTACCTTCTTTACCTGCGCGTCCTGTACGACCAATACGGTGTACATAGCTTTCAGGATCTTGTGGCAAGTCAAAGTTAATTACGTGAGTTACGCCGGATACGTCCAGACCACGTGCCGCTACGTCAGTAGCTACCAGCACGTCAATGCTGCCATCACGGAATTTACGCATTACAGCATCACGTTGGTTCTGTGACAAGTCACCATGCAATCCATCAGCAGAATATCCGCGTTTTTGCAAAGCTTCAGCAAGCTCATCAACCCGGCGCTTAGTACGTCCGAATACGATAGCTAATTCAGGTGATTCCATATCAATCAAACGACTAAGAGCTTCAAACTTTTGACGCTCAGGCACTTCCACATAAGCTTGATCAATCAGTGGGGCACTGATTTGTTTCGGAATAACGGAGACATGTTGCGGGTTGTTAAGAAATTGTTGAGCTAGGCGTTGAATGTTTGGTGGCATTGTAGCAGAGAACAACATGGTTTGACGTTCTACAGGAACGAGCTTCAGGATAGTCTGAATATCTTCCATAAAGCCCATATCCAGCATTTCATCTGCTTCATCCAATACAACGGTTTGAACATCATCCAAACGGATCGTTTTACGGTTGATGTGATCGAGCAAACGACCAGGTGTACCAATAATGATTTGTGGTTTCTTTTTCAATCCACGGATTTGACGTCCAATATCCTGTCCGCCATAAATCGCCAACGAGCGAAGACCTTTGAAACGGCTTAGTTTGCCAATTTCTTCTGACACTTGGATGGCCAACTCACGTGTTGGTGCCATAATAAGGGCCAAGATTTTTTCGTCTTCACGGTTAATCTTCGAAATGAGGGGGATACCAAAAGCAGCAGTCTTACCTGTACCAGTCTGAGCTTGACCGATCAGATCCGACCCAGTCAATGCTAATGGGATCGACTGTTCCTGTATCGGTGTTGCCTCCTCAAATCCTAACTCTGTGATTGCTTGTAGCACTTTTGGCTCCAAGCCAAATTCTGCGAATGTTTTCAAATTATTCATGCTCCTTCTATACAGTGGACATTCCACATGCTTGTCTGTATTCTTAAGTAGCGGTAAACACATTTATAGGCTGTCCAATCATGCTCTATTTTCTGCATGATATAGCGCTTTTGGGACGAAAAGCCTCCCTAATCATCAGGTACCTTGTTGTACCTGAGCAACTGTAGCTTTACATCCGATGCAATGCAAAAATACCATTGTAACGTTCTACTCAAGAATATCCTATACATTATATCACAAACACATGTGAGAATACCAGTGGGTTCCTTTCTTTTCATTGCTTTCATGTTTTATTTTTTTAAATATATATATAAGGGTGGATTTACTTGTTAAGACAGATTTTGAATTGTTTGGTTGTTTTTTTAGGGGCAGCGCTGATCGCCAGTGGATTTAATCTATTTTTAATTCCACACCGTTTACTAAGTGGTGGTGTATCTGGGCTTTCCATGTTAGTGGGTTATTTCACTCCATTAAACATAAGCCTCCTATACTTGCTCTTTAATATTCCTCTGCTGGCTGCAGGCTGGTTCCAGTTAGGCCGGAGATTTATTATTATGAGCATGTTGTCCGTTGTGTTTACAACCTGGTTCTTAACAGTGATTCCCGAGCATCTGGTGGCTACAGATATGCTGCTGTCCTCTGTATTTGGCGGAGTTCTCGTTGGGATTGGCTGTGGTATCTCCTTCCGTGCAGGAGGTTCTTCCGGAGGTTTTGACATCTTGGGTTCAATTATCACTAAATACCGAGATTTCCCGGTCGGCAATGTAGTAGTAAGTTTAAATGGACTTGTTATCCTGGCGGCCGCTTATCTTGACCAGAACTGGAATTTAGCACTTTCATCAATGGTATCTATATATGTAACAGGTAAAGTGTTGGATATGATTCATATCAGCCACTTAAAGGTAACTGTATATATTGTAACAAACCGTACAGATGAATTACTGCAACATCTAATAGGCCTTCAACGAGGTGTCACAAAGATTAAAACAGAAGGCGCTTATTCTCACGTTGAAAAGGACATGCTAATGACGGTAACAACCCGCTACGAACTTGCAGAGCTGCAACGTATCATCCGCACGACAGATCCGCAAGCTTTTGTAAATATTGTTGAAACAGTGGGTGTTATGGGTTCCTTCCGGAAAGACAAAATGAGGAAATAAAAATTCCTAGTATTGGAAAATGCACCAACCTCAGAATTATGATATATTATACACACGCAGAACCCTAACAATTTCATAAAGATTGAGATTTACCCCTCTTTTTTCCAAAGCACTTCGTTTTCCGATGAACACTGAATCTATTCAGAACTATCGAAAAAGGAAAGGGTGATTTTTGTGGAAATGGAAACGGTAAAACTGTCAGCAATCGTCATGAGGTGGTATCCTGATATGATGCCGTTTCTCAAACAGGACGAATTAAATTCAGTAATCGTTCTGCGAGACGGGCTAAGTATTCTGGAACCTGCAGATGCCATGGATATTATCCATTACAGCATCTGTGAACATCAGAATTCTGCGTATCTTCAATGAGCAAGCCGCAAGAGAAGTCTTGATAGTTGCCGCCTTGGGTTCGGCCCTGTTGCCGATTTAAGGCGGCATTTACTTTTTTCATACCGTTTCGAATCCATACATCTCGTTTATAAACAACAAAGGCGGTTTTTTATTCCCAATCTGAGCTAATATTGTTACAACACTGTTCTTTTTGGGAGCAACCGTTCCTATATAATTTAGGGGAAAGTACATAAAGGGAGAGAAAAACGAATGAACATCACCTGGGCTCTACTGATGATGGCCTTGGGAAGCGTAGGCGTACAACAGAATCAACATGACGCTGAAGTGGCGATCGCTTTGAAGTCCGCCATGAATCCCCCCATCATTGCACAACAAAACAACAATTCGAATGTAGCAACTCTAGCTCCAAGCGCTTCACCTGAAGCAACAAACTCAGAAAGTATGTTACACACCGATCCACAACCAGACGCACCCAAAGTAAAAGGCATTTATGTTACCGCCTACAGTGCTGGTGGGGAACGAATGGAAAAGCTGCTTACATTACTTGACCAAACCGAACTTAACTCAATGGTAATAGACATTAAGGACGATGCGGGTTATATCACGTATAAGACCGATAATGCCGACCTCCAGAAGCTCGGTAACCCTCAGCCTTTTATTGGAGATATCAATAAGTTAATGGAACGTTTGAAGAAACATGATGTCTATCCTATCGCCCGGATTGTTGTTTTTAAAGATTCTATTCTTGCCAAGAAGAACCCGCAGATGTCTTTTGTTAATACTGACGGCACTGTATGGAAGAATAAGGGCGGCGACAGCTTTGTTAATCCTTATAATGAAGATGTGTGGAAATACAATGTGGATATCGCCAAGGAAGCTGTTAAGCTCGGCTTCAAAGAAATTCAGTTCGACTATGTTCGCTTTCCGGAAGGATTCGAAAAACGTGCTGATACCCTTAAATACACTAAAACCACTGACTCACGCGTAGAAATCGTATCTAATTTTGTTAAATATGCCAAAGCAGAGCTAGCTCCACTTGGTGTCCGTGTGTCCGTAGATATTTTTGGATATGCCGCATCTGCCCCTGCTGAGGGTATCGGCCAGGACTTTGTTAAAATATCCAAGAATGTGGATGTTATCAGTCCAATGGTTTATCCAAGCCACTATTCAACGGGATGGTTTGGCGTGAAAGAGCCCGACTTAGATCCTTACGCTACAATCAAAGGTTCCATGGTTGATACACATAAGAAGCTTGATCCACTGGGCAGCTATAAACCCGTTATTCGACCTTGGATTCAAGACTTTACAGCAAGCTGGCTCGGAAGTGGTCATTATGTGAAATATGGTAAAAAACAGGTGGAAGATCAAATCCGCGCTTTAAAAGATGAGAACGTGGATGAGTTCCTTCTATGGAACGCCAACAATCGCTATACTGCCGATGTTGATTACGAAAAACAATGAATACAGCCCTTATTATTTATAGCTGATCTGATATACGTATGCTAAAGACCCGGCGTCTGCCGGGTCTTTTAACGGAAACTTATTGAACTATTTAACCTATTCCTTGAAAAACCATAAAGAATGAGGCACATAATTATGATACAGACCACCTCTTTAAAACAAAAGGCAGGACAATTTTTTCATATTTTATTCCCAATCCTTGTTACACAAATTGCTTTATCCGCGATCACCTTCTTTGATACTAATATGTCCGGTAAATTCGGAACCGTCGATCTGGCAGGAGTTGCGATAGGAACTAGTCTTTGGATTCCAATCCAAACCGGTCTCAGCGGTATTCTTATGGGGATCACACCTATTGTTTCACAGCTCATCGGGAGCAAAAAGGATAAGGATGTTGCCTTTCAAGTCACACAAGGTATTTGGCTGTCACTGATTGTTTCGATCATCGTCTTGCTGATTGGCAGCTTTGCCTTGTCACCTATTCTTAATTTTATGAACTTGGAGTCTGGTGTAAGAGATGTTGCTTTCCGCTTTCTCAGTGCTATTTCGTTCGGAATTATCCCCCTGTTTGGATATACGGTACTTCGTAGCTGTATAGACGCTTTAGGGCAAACACGCGTATCCATGTGTATTACACTAATAGCTTTGCCTGTAAATGTAGGTTTGAACTATTTGCTCATCTTCGGGAACTTCGGATTCCCTCGTCTCGGGGGCGTTGGTGCTGGGGTCGCTTCAGCTATTACCTATTGGGTTATATTTGCCGTTGCTCTACTGTTCATATATCGTTCTCAGGCCTTTGTAAATCTCAGATTATTCCGTAAGTTCTATTTTATATCGTTAAACAGCATTAAAGATTTGCTCAAAATCGGAGTACCCATCGGTTTCTCGATTTTTTTCGAAACAGCTGTCTTTTCCGCTGTAACCTTGTTAATGAGCCGATTTGATACCGTAACAATTGCCGCGCATCAGGCAGCAATCAATTTTGCAACAACACTCTATATGATTCCGCTCAGTATTTGCATCAGCCTTACCATCCTCGTCGGCTTCGAGACCGGGTCTGGCAGACAAAAGGATGCACGCCAATATGCCATAATGGGTATCGGACTGGCGGCAATCCTTTCGCTGGCCACAGCTTTATTACTCTTATTTGCCGGAAATCATGTAGCTGGTCTATATTCAGATGAACCCGATGTCATCTCGTTAATTCAGCATTTCCTGATCTATGCAATCTTTTTTCAAATCTCAGATGCGATTGCTACACCTACTCAAGGTGCGCTTCGCGGATATAAGGATGTTAACCCAGCCTTTATCATTTGTTTTATTGCCTATTGGGTAATTGGCTTACCTACAGGTTATGTACTTGCAACTTACACAGATCTAGGAGCATTCGGCTACTGGATTGGT
Organism: Paenibacillus sp. FSL F4-0097; assembly: GCF_038593125.1. Lineage (NCBI taxonomy): Bacteria > Bacillati > Bacillota > Bacilli > Caryophanales > Paenibacillaceae > Paenibacillus > Paenibacillus sp. FSL F4-0097. The sequence goes on along the minus strand of NZ_CP151965.1, from coordinate 2,384,041 downwards.
CTTATCACCGGTCTTGCCATCGGTGCGACCCTGCTATTGTCTCGGCTTATCAAAGTTCAACGGCGTTATGCCGCACAATACACACAGGAACAACCACAGAGTTAACGATCCATATTACACAAAAAAGGAACAGTGCGAATCTCGCAGCTGTTCCTTTTTATATATAGGGTCGCTAATTATTGGGAAAGACGGGAAGCCAGCTCGTACAGCTCCAGGTCAAAGCCCTTTTTCGTATTTACAACGAGATCAATATCCGTAAGGGTTAATTCACCTTTGATGATACCACAAGCCTTGTCGGATTCACCTTCGATTAGCTTACGTACGGCAAAATCGCCAAGACGGCTAGCCAAATTCCGGTCTCCAGGAGTTGGTGTTCCACCACGTTGGATATGTCCGAGTACAGTAACACGTGCATCCAGAGAAGCATGACGGTCTTTCAGAGCTTGAGCCACATCTTCACCTTTGCCAACGCCTTCGGCAACAATTACGATACTGTGGCGTTTACCTCTGATAAAGTTATCGCGCATCCGGTCAGCAACTTCATTCAAATCATATGGCATTTCCGGCACAAGAATTGTTTCTGCTCCGGAAGCCAGTCCAGCATGCAGCGCGATATCGCCACAGTGGCGTCCCATAACCTCTACAATTGAAGAACGCTCATGGGAGGACATAGTGTCACGCAACTTGTTAATAGCGTCTACAACAACGCCAACCGCTGTATCAAACCCGATGGTATAGTCTGTGAAGGAAATATCGTTATCAATTGTACCTGGCAAAGCCATAGTCTTGATACCGAGTTTACTTAATTTGTTAGCTCCTTTATAGGAACCATCTCCACCGATAACTACTAGACCATCGATACCCAGTTCATTAAGGATATCCGCGCCTTTTTGCTGTCCTTCCGGTTTCGTGAACTCCAGACATCTTGCAGACTGCAGAACAGTACCGCCACGTTGAATAATATCTCCTACACTGCGAAGATCCATTGGGAAGATATCGCGATTCAGCAGACCTTGATAACCACGTTGCACCCCAAATACCTCAATACCGAAATAAAGTGCGCTTCTTACAACCGCACGAACAGCGGCGTTCATTCCCTGTGAATCTCCACCACTAGTCAATACTGCGATTTTTTGAATTTTAGACATTCTGTTGTTCCTCCTTAAAATTGTGCGAAGCCTGATACTTCTTATAAAAATAACTTCGCGACATGGTTACAAAAAGCGTTTGCGTATCCAACGGCTGTTAGCGAAGAAGAACAGTCTTGTAAGCGGACTGCCTTTCATCAGGCTTTTAGATACAGAGCGAACTTCCCGCTGTTCGCTAACTTTCGGATCAGATAAATAAAGTGCCAGCAATCCCTCAATCACCATACGATGCATCGAAGACTCTGGAAGATTACGAACATCCTTACGGGCCCACTCAACCATTGCAGCGATCCGACTCAGCATGGTATCCGTGTCATCATAATAATTGCAGAAATTAAGATCACCGCCTGCTCGGTCCTCTTCCTGATCAATCAGATAATCCAGCATAATGTGCAGACCACATACATGCGGAAAATACGCGGCTCGAATCGAAGCCGCAGAAGCTTGGTTCAGCTTCGGATCACATGCGGATAGAAATAACATAAATACACCTAGCGTTGATCCCGTTGCAGCCGAAAATTCATTCCATTGCAGATGTGGTGCTCGACTGCCCTGTTCCTCCCACCACTCCTTCAGGGCTGTTTCCCTGAGTTCCGGGCGGATGTGCTTATACACTTGTAAATCTGTATAGAGCACAGCCAGTTCTCGAATCTCCGCTGCAGCAGCGGAATAACCTGGCAACAAAGAAATCATCTCTTGGCATTTGCGAACCAGCCTGTACAAATATCCGCCGTCATTCTGTTCACTTCGAAGCGCATAATAATTACCTGGCTCAGCATTTGGATCAATAGCATCCAGCATAGATTGATGCAGCAGCCTGAAATCTGCAGGATCAAGCGAAGTACTGCGATCACATAAGTTGTCCAGATAATCACTGATAGTTTGATAAGCAACAATTAGCGGAATCAGTATATGTTTCATCGATAAATTGCCGGCGGCATAAATACCACCGCCTATGCAATGAAACTCTTTAGTTTCAATGCTGGCAAGTGCTTGCTTCCGGAGCTCGGGATCGGGAATCCCGTTCGCATCTTGGCGCCAGAAATGGAGACATTCTCTCACTTCCGGCAGCACGTACTTATAGACCCTGTTCATAAGTCCCAGTGGACCACGCGGGCTAAGGTAACGGCCTTGCTCTAATTCACTCAATGACAGTGCCTCCACATTGTTGTCTCCTTATCCAAATCACCACTTATTATAATATGATCAGGCGTATTTGTACAAACAACAAAATCACTTTCGTAAAATCATGAAAGATTCAGAAATACAGCAGTTTTTAAAAACATCTCCCCATTGCTTTATGCTATACTAGGCATATTTCAATTTCGGAGGAGTGCAATCCATGTTTTCAAAACGGACCGGCAGCCTTTACAGCGATCAAAACTGGCTGCGTTCCTTTCTCTTTACCATATATGGTACCAGCGTCCTTGTAGTATCCTACTTTCCTTTATTCTACACACATTTAGGGTTTAGCAGTTCTCAGATAGGCTACTTGTATTCCCTCGGCCCCCTTATCTCCATCCTATCCAATCTATTCTGGAGTATGATAAGCGATAAGTTAGGCACCATTCGAAAGATCATGTTCATATTACTTGCGGGTCAATTAGTAACTGGTCTTCTATTAGCCAGAGCGACGGAATTTTCATCTGTCATGCTTATTTTGTCCTTCTTCTACTTCTTCTATTACCCAGTTTTTCCGCTTGCCGATACAATGGCTATCAAAGTTGCCGAAAGACACGGACGGAACTTCATTACCATTCGCGTTTTTGGCTCCTTAGGCTATTCTTTCTTTGCTCTAACCGTTGGCTATGCATTAAGAGCATTGGGCTCTACTTGGAGCTTGACCCTATGTATCATCATCATTATTGCTGCACTTTTAATTACCCTAGGACTTAAGGATGTTAAAAAACCTGCTGTTATAGAAACAACGAATCAAGATAAGGACACAGCTGAAGCTGATAATAGCAAAAATGGACTTAAAGATATATTGTTGCAAAAAGAGGTGCTGTGGTTCTTCGGCTGTGTGTTTGTACTCGCGTTAGGCCATAGAATGAACGAAGCCTTTCTGACGATCAGTCTAAAACAACTAGGCGCTGGTGAGGAAATCATTGGCTGGGCACTGCTCGCGTCAGCTCTTAGTGAGATCCCTGTATTATTTATCCTCAGCAGATACGGCGACAAATTCAAAGAATTGCCCTTGCTGGCCTTGGGGAGTCTGATGTATGCTCTGCGTTTTCTTTTGATGTCCCTAGCGGATCATCCGGGCTCAATGATTGCCATTCAAGCCATGCACAGTATATCATTTGGTGTTTTTTATGTAACATCTGTCCGTTATATCACCCGGATTATTCCGGATCGCCTTCGGGCAACAGGTCTTGCCATTTTCACCGTCGTTTGGTCAAGTGCGTCTGGGCTGCTTAGCGGTACCTTTGGCGGCATTATTTATCAAGAGGCGGGGCGTTATATTTTTTATATAGTGGCTACGGGTTTCAGCTTACTCGCTTTTGCAGGGTTTCTGGGACAGCATTTATTGAAATCCAACCTGGATCCGATCAATTATTTCAGAAAAAAGAACAAAAAAGCCTCCCTATAATTAGGGTTGGTATTATTTCATAATACAAAAAGGTCGTTGCACTCCCCTTCACTGGAGTGTAACGACCTTTTTCATTTTGGATAACTTCTATAGTGGGCGTAAAAAAACACAGTTCCCGAAAGAACTGTGTTCTGTAAGTTGGTAACCACTCTTGCAAGGGCTTGCCAAGTAAATTATATATTTGTAGCAGACAGCTTAACTGTCCTGCTGTTTCTTATAATTTTACTACGTTTTCAGCTTGCGGTCCACGACTACCATCAGTGATGTCGAATTCTACTTCTTGACCTTCGTCCAAAGTCTTGAATCCTTCACCTTGAATTGCTGAGAAGTGTACGAATACATCTTCGCCGCCTTCTACTTGAAGAAAACCATAACCTTTTTCTGCGTTAAACCATTTTACTGTACCTTTCAATTGAACAACCTCCTAAAAATAACCGCCATATATGGCGTATAACTATAGTATACTGCAATCTTCTGTTCAAATCAATCAAACCCAACCCTTAATATATGATTTAATTTGCTTTTCCCTTCTCCAGTGCGTTATCATTGAGCCAAAAGCCAAAAATCGCCAGGGTGGTAATGATAATGATCAAAAAACATGAAATATACAAAACAGACAAATGGAATATGATGACAGTAGAAGTTCAAGGCCGCTACATTGTACTCCGCGAAATTTCCGATCAATGGGGAGAAGAAACACATACCTTCCTGAGTCGTCCAGCGATGATGCAATGGGTGAATAACCGCTTCAACAAGGAATCTTATAAAGACAATGAAGAAGAGTACAAAAACATCATTGCAGCTTTCAAACAGGTATAACAGGAAATGAATAACGAAAATCTCACGATTTATGTTGTCCTAGTCCTCTGTCTAGGCGCAGTATTAATTATGACCAAGGATCGTGTCCCGCCGAAACTAAAGCGGGGCATGGCCATGGCTGCGGTCGTAATGATTCTGTTTGCTTTCATCTTTGTTATTTATAGCTTGTTGGCATAACTACCATATAAAGAAGACTAAATATTAATAATCAGGACTTAGCAGGACATAATAAGCTGACTCTACTTTTCAAAGAGGAGGACGTCATGCCTATTACACTTAAGTCCATCCCTCTTCTACTTGTGCTCAGCTTGCTACCGGGTGAAATATCATCCACAGTATTGCCGAGGGAGATTATGCCTACTACATCTCATCATTCTAGGAGGGTTTCTATGGAACAATTATTGAAGAGAAGTGAAGTACCTGCTGAGAATCGTTGGAAGCTTGAAGATATATTTGCCTCTCAGAAGGATTGGGATGCAGAATATGCTGAAGCTAAATCACTGATCAAAAAAGCTGCTGATTTCCAAGGTAAACTTGATTCCGCAGAAGCTGTGAAACAATGTTTTGAGCTGGATGACAAGCTGTCAGTCTCCACTGAGCGACTTTTTGTCTATGCTCATATGCGTCAGGATGAAGACACTGCTAATCCTGAATATCAAGCTTTGTCCTCCAAAGCGAAGAAGCTTGGGATCGAAGCAGGCGAAGCCTTTTCTTTTGTAACCCCAGAAATCTTGGCACTGCCTATTGAGAAGCTGGATCAATTTATTGCTGATCCTGAACTGTCCGCTTACACCTTCACTTTAAAAGAGATGAAACGTGAGAAAGCGCATGTATTGTCCAAGGCTGAGGAAGCTCTGCTTGCCCAAGTTGGAAACCTAGCACAAGCGCCTCAGAACATTTTTAGTATGCTGAACAACGCAGATCTGAAATTCCCTAAGATTAAAGATGAAGATGGCAAAGAGGTCGAGCTGACTCACGGCAACTATATCAAGTTCTTGGAAAGCTCCGATCGCGAGGTTCGCCGAAATGCTTTTAAAGCAGTCTATGACACCTATCGTAAGCAAAAAAACACCATCGCAGCAACGCTTAGCGCCAATGTGAACAAAAACGTCTTTTTCTCACACGTCCGCAAGTATCCATCTGTAATGGAAATGTCTCTTTACGGTGATAACATTCCAAAAGAGGTATATACCAACCTGATCGATACGATTCATGAGAGTCTTCCTTTAATGCACCGTTACATGAAGTTGCGTCAAAAGCTGCTTGGTGTGGATGAGTTACATATGTATGACCTATTTGCACCACTAGTAGATGAATATAAGCTGGATATCACGTACGAAGAAGCGAAGAAAATTACCAAAGAAGGCCTCAAACCGCTGGGTGAAGATTATCTGAATGTGCTGCAAAAAGGCTACGACAATGGCTGGATTGATGTCTATGAGAACGAGAATAAACGCTCTGGAGCTTACAGCTGGGGCCCTTATGGCACACACCCATACGTCCTGCTGAACCATAACGATAATCTGAACAGTATGTTTACTCTGGCACATGAGATGGGTCATGCTCTACACTCTTATTTTTCAGACAACGCTCTGAACTATCGGGATGCACAGTATACCATTTTCCTTGCAGAGGTTGCCTCGACTACCAATGAAGCTTTGCTTATGGATTATCTACTCAAAAAGTCTACAGATCCTAAGGAAAAAATGTATCTGCTCACCTACTATGCCGATCAGTTCCGGACAACGATTTTCCGGCAAACGATGTTCGCAGAATTCGAAAAGATCATTCATCAGCGTGTTGAAGAGGGCGATTCGCTTACCCCACAAGATCTTTCGAGTATCTACTACGACCTGAATGTCAAATACTACGGCAAAGAAATGGTTGTAGATCAGGATATCGAGATGGAATGGGCACGAATTCCGCATTTCTATAACAGCTTCTATGTTTACAAATATGCAACAGGCTTCTCGGCAGCGACTAGCTTTGCCAAACAAATCCTTGAAGAAGGTAAACCGGCGGTAGATCGTTACCTCGGCTTCCTGAAGAGCGGTGGCAGTGATTACTCCATCAATATTTTGTCAAAAGCAGGCGTTGACATGTCGTCTCCTGAGCCGATTCGCGAAGCGATGAGTGTGTTCGAAAGTGTTATCGCGCAAATGGAACAGTTGACCAAATAAGGCAGAGAGCTTAGTATTACATTAATCCCTTGCCCTATCTGGGCAGGGGATTTTATATTGTTATATCCCCCTGAGGAGGAAGAATTCAATGAGAATTCAATGGTCACTAATTGCGGGTCTAATCTTCGCGCTGCTAACCGCCATATTCGCAGTCATCAACGTTGATCCCGTTCAAGTCAATTTCGGTTTTGATGTGGTTAATATACCACTTATACTCGTTATTCTTGGCTGCGCGTTAATTGGCGGAATCATCGTGGGCTCTTACGGCATTTTTCGTCAATACAAACTACAAAAGCAAATTAAAAGCTTAACTGCTGAGCTTACCAAGCTTCGTGATGCCGACACTTCACTGGATTCTTTTAACACAGACAATGATGGCTTAACAGGAGGGCTTAACTAATGATTACCATTCAACCTAATGAAGACTACATACTTTCCATCCTAAAAAAATTACTCGATACCCCCAGCCCAAGCGGTTTCACCGCACAGGTAATGACACTAGTTGCTGAAGAAGCAGCTGCGCTGAACATACCTTTAAGCTGGAATGAAAAAGGCGGCGTAATTCTTAACGTCCCGGGCCTAGATCCCTCTCGTACTATTGGCATCAGCGCTCACGTGGATACACTTGGTGCCATGGTCCGCTCGATTAAAGCTAATGGTACACTGCGTCTGACCTCTGTGGGTGGCTTCGCCATGCACAGCATTGAGAATGAATACTGCACGATCCATACCCGTAGCGGCAAAACTTATACAGGAACCATCTTAACCAGCCATCCATCTGTTCACGTATATCCAGACGCTCGTGACTTCAAACGATCAGAGGAGAACATGGAAGTACGTATTGATGAGCTGGTATCTTCTAAAGAAGACGTACTCAAGCTTGGCATTTCCGTCGGAGATTTCATTTCTTTCGATGCACGTGCAGTGATTACGCCTAGCGGCTACATTAAATCCCGTCATTTAGATGACAAGGCAAGCGTGGCTGCCCTTCTCGGATTGCTGGAAAGTATTAAACGTGAAGGCTGGAAACCTCTCCACAACCTTTCTTTCCTCATCTCTAACTACGAGGAAGTGGGACATGGTACAGCTTGGATTCCTGGTGAAATCAATGAAATGATTGCTGTCGATATGGGTGCCATGGGTGATGATCTCAGCTGTAAAGAAACCGATGTATCTATCTGTGCAAAAGACTCTTCCGGTCCTTACGATTATGTTATGACAGGCCGTTTGATTGAACTGGCAGAAGCACTCGCAATTCCTTATGCCGTTGATATTTATCCTATGTACGGCTCCGATGCTTCCGCAGCGCTCAGAGGCGGAAACAATATCCGTGCAGCATTGATTGGCCCAGGTGTACATGCCTCCCACTCCATGGAACGCACGCATAAGCAAGCTGTAGTGAACACTGCTAAGCTTCTCGCTGCTTATGTGGGGACAAACTGAGGTTAGCTCTGGCAAGTCGAAACAGCTCTGGGGACGCAGACAGGGACTTATCGTCTCACTTCTGGTGTTATTGATAGCGGGATTAGCGCTATCGTTGTTTCTGGTATTTAGAAATCACAAGGAAGATCCCTTTAAAGGTCTTCCTCACGCCTATAGCTTTTTGGAAACAGTGAGTGCAGATAATGTGCAGCTCTATATGATGTCACTTTCACCTGAAGATATTAAGCTCAGGGCCGCGGGTGTCCCTTTACGGCAAGTTAATGCATATGGGATTAACGGTGGTTTTTTCTATCAAGATGCGCTTTTATCCATGGCTATCATGAATGATACTCCAGTCAACGGAGCCCAGAAGGTTTATGGGTCTGGCTGGTTCAATGCTAAATACGCACGTGGAACTCTTGTCTGGGATGGTGCCACCCGTAGCTTCTCCGTACAGGTTGTATCTTCTGGAGAAGAATTGAAGATTACTGATCGCCAGCATTATTTTGCGCAAGGTGGCATTAGTATGAATCTGGGACACGAAGACTTATGGGAAGCGGCAGTAGCTGAAGAGCATCTTCCTTACGCTGATGAGAAACGCCTGCGTTCAGGCATGGTGTATGACAACACAGGAAAGCTCTGGCTGATTGTTACCCCAACGCTCTCAACAGCGGCAGATTTCCGCTCAGCGATCCTCCAGACAGTTCCTGCCAAGGGTCTGGAGGGTATCTTCTTGGACGGAGATGGCTCTTCCCAGATGAATGCGAAGGAAATCATTGTACCCGGCGATTCTCGGTCTGTAGTGCAAATGATTGCTGTGGACGGAACGAAATAAAAGAGTAGAAAAATAAAAGAGTAGAATTCTCCAATTAATGGAGGACCCTACTCTTTTTTTTGTTTATTGGTGGTTCGCTTGTTCTTCAACAGACACTGCCGGAATTTTCGGGGGTCAACCCCTTCGGTTAGTGCTTATGGACCCAGATGACGTTATTCGCAAATTATTAGCCTTTGGAGCATTGTTTCGGACCCAAGCGACGTTATTCACGCTAAAAAGGAACGTATTGGGTGCTTTTAGTGTCAATAACGACTGTGGTGTCCGTTAAAATTCCAAATGTGCAATAATGCTGCGTTTAAGGTCAGTGGTGTCCGGATAGTACTTCGTAAGTATTAATGCAATCTAAAAGCTAGCATCAATCCCAGACTTGCTCCAGCTTATCTGAATAATAAGAAATGGCCTTACTGTAACTTCTTATCCCTTCATCCGCAGAGGTTTCTGCCAACAGCTTAAGCAGCAGCTCCATCGCTTGACTATGCTCTCCAAGATTGTGCAAGGTCATGGCTAGGAACGCCGGAAATTCCTTATTCTCCGGGTACTCCTGAACAGCCTGCATCAGAAGACCTTTTGACTTCTCGTATTCTCCGAGTGTCCGGTAGGTGCTGCCCAGTCCCAATAGAGCGCCAACTCTCTGCTCAGAGGGTAATCCTAACGCCAAGCTTTTCTCATAAAAGGGTACTGCCGCCCGCTCCAAACCCAGCACATCATGCGTCCAGGCCAATTGATATAGAAGTTCAGCGTCCCCAGCATTCTATTCTGCTCATATCGTATTATGAGGTCACCAGATCTTTCTGGTCGACCTTTTTTTTGTATGGTCGTAAGATAGCGGTAGCCGGGGATCGAACGTTTCTGCCCGTGGGACTTGGATCCCGAGAGCTATTCTGTTCATCCCCCCTACTTGTTCAACCATGGTTAGGCTGGTTGGGACGTTGATCCCGTATCACATGCGATAGTGTGGAAGACAAGAAGGTTAGGGGTTGCCGGTGAAAATACTACAGGAGTGATGTCATGAATCCAGTCATTGGTTTGGATGTGTCCAAGGGAGAGAGCCATGCACAAGCTTTTTTAGACCGTGGAGTACCTCATGGGAAGATCTTTAAATTTAATCATGATCTAGAGGGATTATCGTCTTTTCTTAATTATGTTAGAGCAGTGGAATCAGCTGCTGGGGTGAGCCCTTGCATTGTAATGGAGGCAACAGGTCATTATCATAGCCCTGTTGTTCAGTTTCTGGATGAGCACCAGTATCTATACATCGTCATTAATCCGTTAATCTCATATGAGGCCAAAAAAACTAATTTAAGACGGGTCAAGACGGATGCTGCTGATGCCTATCAACTTGGGGCACTGTTCTATAAAGAAGAGTTTGAACCCATCAAAAAACGGGGTCAGCATCTCATGAATTTACGCTATCTAACACGACAGTATGAATCCCTAACGGGTATGTATGTTCAAGCAAAACTACAATTCCAGGCCATTCTGGATCAAGTTTTTCCCGAATACCATGGCGTGTTTGGTGACCTTTATTCGAAAGTTTCACTTCGATTTCTAGCCTTACACCCGACGTCTAAAGAAGTCCTGGGTATGACTGTGGAAGAGATTACAACAACAATCCAACGTCTTACTGGACGCGGAAGATCCGTCTCATGGTGTTTGGAACGCGCTCAAATCCTAGCGGCTGCAGCAAGGCGAAATCCCTTTAAGGAGACGGCTTTTCCAAGTCATTTGATCTCCATGCAGCTGCTCATCAAATTACTTCTTCAATACCAGGACCATCTATCAGACCTTGATAAATCGATAGAGACCCTGGCTGAAGAGTTACTTGAATATGATTTAATCCAATCGATACCCGGTATCGGCACGAAAATTGCTGCAACAATTTTGGCTGAGATTGGAGAAATCGATCGGTTCGATCACGCAAAGAAGCTGGTGGCCTTTGCTGGTGTTGATCCCAGTGTATTTGCTTCAGGTAAGTTTGTGGCAACCCAAAATCGAATCACGAAACATGGCTCGAGAAGGCTTCGTACAGCCCTGTATCAAGCTGTGCGCTGTGGTATTCGTAGTAATAGAAACAAGAAATTAAGAGCTTACTACGATAAAAAGCGTGCGGAAGGAAAGCTGTTCAAAGTAGCGGTAATTGCTTGTGTAAACAAACTCATCCACTGGATTTTTGCCATCTTAACTTCAAAAGAAGCATTTCGTCTAGAATGAGCAGCATGAAATAGAAAAAGATGAAATATATTCCTGTGCCGAAGGGGACGGTTATTTGTCATATCTTTTTTTAAGTATACCACTTCAGGAATCGGCCATTAATAATTAAATATTGACAAGCTATTAGCTGGAATAGCTCAAACAACATCATTTTGGCTTCTTCCGCTTTACCAGCGTTGCGTAGGGCTACGGCAGCTTTAAGTTTATCTTCCACACAGAGCCCTCCCCTATTTTCATTAAAAGCCATCCAACGGGTTTAAGCCTTACCAGCGATTTTCTCCGCAAGCTCGTTCAGATAGGTCCAGCGTTCCATAAGACGCTCCAGCTCTGCTTCGGCTAGGCGTTGCTCCTCTACTAGCTCCTGCAGCCTTCCAGAGTCAGCAAAAGCCGCCTCCATCTGTACACTAATATCCGTCAAACGTTGCTCTGCAAGCTCAATTTGCTCATCAATGCCCTCATATTCACGCTGTTCCTTGAAGCTGAATTTGAGTTTTGTTTTGGGAGCCGTTGAAGATGCAGGGTTGCTGCCAGTGTCCGCGGCCTCTTTTCGCTTTGAGCTTCCATCTTCTTTGTTCGATTCTCCAATGCGTGACGGTACATTTTTGGCCAGCCATTCTTCATATTCCGTATAATCGCCAACGTGAATCCGGATATCGCCATTTTCAAAAGCAATCAGCTTATCTATCGTACGGTCCAAGAAATAACGGTCATGGGATACGGTAAAGACGACACCCGGAAATTCATCCAGATAATCTTCCAATACAGCCAATGTGCCGATATCCAAATCGTTCGTAGGTTCATCCAAAAGCAATACGTTAGGTGCTCCCATCAATACACGAAGCAGATACAAGCGTCTTTTTTCGCCCCCGGACAGCTTCGAGATCGGTGTCCATTGCATCGCAGGAGGGAACAAGAAGCGTTCCAGCATTTGACCCGCCGTAATCACACTGCCGTCTGCTGTCCGTATCACTTCTGCTTCTTCCTTCACGTATTCAATGGCACGCATACTGTCATCCATATCCTGATGCTCTTGTGTAAAGTAACCAAGCTTAACCGTAGCGCCAAGCTGAACTTCACCTTTATCGGGTTGCAGCTGACCTGCAATCATATTTAAGAGTGTTGATTTGCCGCTGCCGTTCGGGCCGACGATGCCCACTCTATCCTGGGGTACAGCGATATAGCTGAGATCTTTGATTAGCTGTCGACCATCCAACGCTTTCGACAGGTCATTAATTTCAATGATCTTGCGACCTAAACGTGTAGAAGCCACAGAAATATCCAATGAACCGTTCGAGCTGCTTCCTGTACTCTCTTTCAGCTTTTCGAAGCGGTCGATTCTTGCCTTCTGTTTTGTTGAACGGGCTTTGGCACCGCGACGAATCCAAGCCAGCTCTGTACGCAGCAGGTTCTTACGCTTCTGTTCGGCAGAGGCTTCTCGTTCTTCGCGATCGGCTTTAAGCTCTAGAAACCGTGAATAGTTAGCTTCATAACGATAAAGCTGGCCACCATCTAGCTCTAGCATGACACTAGCCACACGCTCCAGGAAGTAACGATCATGCGTCACCATCAAAAGAGCGCCGCGCCGTTTCTGCAAATATTGCTCCAGCCAAGCCACGGAATCCGTATCAATATGGTTGGTAGGCTCATCAAGAATCAGCAGTTCAGAGGGGGTAATCAGTGCAGCTGCCAGAGCTACACGTTTACGTTGTCCACCAGAAAGTGTGTCCATTAGCGCATCAAACTTTAAGATGCCTAGCTTGGTAAGCACACTTTTGGCTTCACTCTCCAAATGCCATGTTCCCGCAGCGTCGATCGCCTGCCCAATCTTTACTAGTTTTCCTTCCAGTTCAGCATTACCAGGCTGCTGTTCAAGTAGAGACATAGTCTCCATATACTCACGCATGGTAGCAAGGTCTGGATCATCCCCGGCGAACACTTGCTGCAAAACTGTATTCATAGGATCATAAGGAGGATTCTGCGCCAAATATTGTACTCTTACATTATTCCCGATGGCAATTTGCCCACCATCCGGAGTATCCAGACCGGCAATAATCCGTAAAAAGGTTGATTTACCCGTTCCATTCACACCGATCAAGCCAATTTTATCCCGATCGTCCATACCAAATGAAGCGTCGCTAAAGAGTACTTTCTCGCCATAACTCTTGGAAAGATGTTCCACGGTCATAATATTCATGCTATTTCCTCGCTTGCCTTATATTTTCATAAAACCGGCCGCATCTAACCAATGCTATTTATCCGGTCTATCATCCTATCCAAAATTCAGGTGATCATGGCCCCTCTAATAAAAAGACCAGCAGCGAAATCAGCGCGTTTATACGCGTCCTCCTCCGTAAAAGACGGATCAAATAAGATATCCATCTTCAAACGATCCAACATCCCTATGTAGGACTGTGCCATAAGCTCAGGCTCGGATGCTCCACCTTCTAATAATACCTTGACCACATCTTGCATGTATTGCTCCATAAATTGTGTCATATACGCCACTAATTCAGGATTATTGTTAGGGGCACGGAAAAAGAGCTTCGTATGCCGCTTGCGTTCATAATAATAATTCAGGTGATGTTTAGCAATGATCGACAGTTTACCGGCCAAAGTATCACTAGCCTTCAGCCTTTCCTGTAATTGCAGGAGAAACCCCTCACAATCGCGGCGCGTCACTGCCATGAATAATTCTTCCTTGCTCTTGAAGTATAAATAAACGGTGCCCTTTGCTATCCCGGCTTGCTCCGCCACTTCCGACATCTTCGTTTCGTAAAATCCACCTGAACCGAAGAGCTCGTATGCGGCATCCAGAATAGCAGTATGTTTTTGATTGAATGCGCTACTCATCGGTCCCTCCCTAAACTGTGCCGTTCAAAGCTTAAATTCAAATGCTAAATGATCATGCTCAGCAGTAAGGCAGCTGCACCGCCGAGGATAGAGCTGATGGCATTGACTGCATCATTGCTCATCCACTTCCAGCCTCTTGCGTGTACAGCTGGAGCCCCACAATGCTGTGAGCCTTCCACTTCGCGGCCGCATACGGTACAGCGGTTCATCTGCTGCACGGTTGCACCAAGGATAGAGTCGGCAAAGGCGCCGACTAGTCCTCCGGCAAGTCCTGCTAGGGTAAGCAGCACGAAAGAGTGATCCGGCATGCCGGATATCATTCGCAGCAGCCAAGCTGACGCACCGATGAGTGCGCCTCCTGCTGCTGCCGCCAGCGTACCCAAGCTGGATACACCTCCCGAAGCTCCGGCAGCAAGAACTTTACCCGTAAGGACAGAACGAGGCGGTTTCTTGCTCAGTGTTCCGATCTCCGTAGCCCATGTATCCGAGGTTACTGTAGCCATTACACCAATAAATAGGAACCCCCACAGCTCATGCGGGAAGATCGCATTCAGGAGAACCAGAACCATGCCAAGTCCACCGTTAGCAAAGACCTGCCCGGCATCGCGGCGGCCCGTCTTAGCATACGTCAGCTCTAATTCTGCTTTATTATCATGATGAAGTTTGGACAGCAGGCTTGAAGTGATGAAGAAGATCAGCAATATCCCAAACCAAAAAGCATTTCCGGCACCAAAATAAATAGTGCCCATCACTACCGCGGCAATCATGCCAGAGAGACTTAAAGACTGCTTCCAATATGCCGCTCCCGCAACAATCAAAGCGCCTAAAGCGCCAATAACCCACTGCATAGATTCATCTCCAACAGATCTATTAACCGATCAGGCAAGTCCCCATCAGCTTGTCGCCCCAGTACAGCTCGAAAGCGTCTCCAGCTACAGTAGGACCCACGCCTGCCGGAGTACCTGTAAATATCACATCGTCTTTCCCTAACCCGTAGCGCTCGGCGATAAAATCAACAATTTTTTGAAGTGAAAAAATCATGTTTTTAACATTGCCGCGTTGTACTTCCACCCCATTTTTCACCACTGTAAAATCAGTTCCCTCCAGCTCTTCCTTATCTGGAAATGCTATGTAAGGGGTGAGTGGTGCGGCATTTTTAAAGCCTTTAGCTGGCGTCCACGGCAAACCTTTCTTCTGCAGATCATTATGCACATCACGCAGCGTGAAATCCAGTCCCAGTGCCATTACATCTACCAGATCCTCCACGCTCATGCCGGGTGTATAATCACGTGCAATACGCAGTACAAGTTCACCTTCATAATGAATCTGACCCGCATCCTTTGGCAGCTTAATTACTGCTTTATCGAGGGAAACAGCCGCATGTGAGGGCTTCATGAAGATGAGCGGCTCCACTGGCACATTGTTACCCAATTCCTCCGCGTGTAGCTTGTAGTTGCGTCCAACACAATATAGATTATTAACAGCAGCGCACATAAACAGTCAGCTCTCTTTCCCATCGATTTGGATTATTTATACCTTCAGAAAGGTGTCGCCCCATATATCCGGGCGGTTTGTACAGATCATTATATCAGAATGCATGTCGGCTAAGCGACGCATCTCTTTCGCTTTGTTCACAGTCCAAGCCATAATTTCCACCCCACGCTCGGACAAAAGCTTAGCCAGTCTAGGATTCAGACGCGAGAAGCTAATCGAAAGTAAAGAGCAATCCAGTTCATGCAGCCTGCGTGCAGGATTGCCAAATCTGGAATCAAAGATCAATCCGGTGCGAAAACGGGAATCAATTTCCTTGACTTTTTTTAATGCTCCAGTATCAAAAGAGGTCAAGATCACGTCGTCCCGCATACCTTTTGCAGAAATAAGATCCGTCACCGTCTTCTCAATGCCAGGATACATATCTCCCACTGTTTTCAGTTCAATATTCAGACGCAATCTTCCGGAGGCTAGTGACAGCACCTCTTCCAAAGAAGGCACCCGCTCGCCCTGAAAAGAACGCCCTTTCCAGCTCCCCGCATCCAGACGCCGGATATATTCCCAGTCCATGTTCTTCACCTTGCCATGACCATTGGTCGTCCGGTCCAACGTATAATCATGAATGACAACAGGAACGCCGTCTTTGGAGAGCTGGACATCAATTTCCATCCAGTGCACATAGGGCATGGCAATCGCCATCCGAATGGCTGCCAATGTATTCTCTGGAGCTTTACCGGAAAACCCTCGATGGGCTACACACAAATTGTTCATCATAAGGACCTCCCAGGAACCCTATTTGGTAACTTGAGTGACTTTACCGTCGCTGCCGATCTTTACCCGTCCTGCGGATAGAGCTTCTACTCTTTTTAACAAAAGTTGTCCATCCACTGTGTTCATCGGCACAGGCTGTGCTAGCTCGGCTTTCATAGGCTTCAGCTTTAGGGAACATTGACCTTTTACACTACATTCCGCCTGAAAAACCGCAGTTTCCCAAGTGGCAGGCACTGTAGATCTCGTAAAAATAAAATTCCCGGTGCTGTAGGCAATCCATTTGCCCTTATATGGCTCCACGCCTTGTAGCACGTGTGGATGGCCGCCAATGACAAGATCGGCTCCTGCATCGATAAAGCTATGGCCCAGCGACTGTTGCGTTTTATCATATTGTTCTACCCGTTCTTTACCCCAATGGACAACTACGACCACCAAATCGGCTTTCTTTTTGGCTGCAGCAATAGCCTTCAGTCCTTCTGCACTATCGTATACGGAGGCAAGTCCCGGCTTATTTTTTCCTGCCATCCAATCCGACGCAGGAATCACCCGGGTGAATCCCAGCAAAGCGATCTTAATGCCCTTACGTTCAAAATATTGCGCCGAATATGCTTCTTTACTGTTAAGCCCCGCACCCACATAAGGAATTCCTCTTTCAGCAAGGTGGTTAAGGGTATCCCGCAAGCCTTGCTCTCCTTGATCAAGCGTGTGATTATTCGCCATATTTACTGCGTCCACACCAGCTGACTTAAGCGCATCCAGAGCGAGTGGTGATCCTTTGAATACAAATTGCTTATTAGTGGCACTTACGCCACCTGTGGTCACTGGAGTTTCCAGATTCAAGATCGTAAGATCATCTTTCTTGAACAGACCCTCCAATGCGGCATACGAATAATCATAACCTTTCTTCTCCAGCAGTTCTCCAGCTTTCCCGGAAAATATAACATCTCCACCAAAATTCAAAGTCACCGTCTTACCAGACGCGTCATCATCTGACGGCAGACCAGACACTGGATCATTATTTGCTGCTTCCGAGCTGTCCTCATCCTTCGCAGGGGTCGCTGTCGCTTCAGGAGCTTGTGTTTCAATGATCTCTTCGGGCTCCTCCTGCGGTGTAGGCGTTGGCTCTGGAGTTGCCGTAGGAGAAGGGCTTGGCGTGTCTGTAGCTTCAGGCGTTGCAACTGCAACCACCGGAGGTGCTGTCTGAGGCTGATCACTACTCTCCGGTATAGGCGTAGCTGTCGCTTCTGCAACCGGAGGCGGTGAGGCGCTTTTCTTGTCAGGGTCATTCGTAAAGCTATAAGTCAATAACACGGTAATCATCAGAAGAAGACCTGCATTGATCCAAGCCCAGGCCGTTCTGCGCTTGCGTTTGCTCTTATGTTTGTTCTTTTGTCTAGAACGCGATCGCGGCGGATACATGGTTTCTGTGATCTCCTCTACTCTCAAATTGTTTTTATTATAGCATATCTATCACAGCACCCTACAAATAAGAGAGTCGATAGAAATAGAAAATTTTACTAACTAAAGAAAAACAGTGAAGCGCCTCATGCTTCGCTTCACTGTTTTATTTAGTCATCGTACTCACATTTCATTCATTAGCTGTTTAGCAACGCTTTCCGCAATAAGCTTGGACTGCTTGATGCAATCCGGCATTGCTATGCCATTAAATCCGGCGCCAATGACATACACACCAGGAAGCGAAGCCGCTAATTCTTTGCGGAATTCGGTAATATTATCAAGATGTCCTATAGGATACTGCGGCATGGAATGCTCTAAGCGGGTGATTTCCGTAAATATTGGATTCGCAGTAATGCCCATGATCTCTCGCAAATCTTTAAGTACAAGCTCCGTCAAAGCCTCATCAGGCAGCTGAACATTCTGTTCATCATCAGAACGACCCACATAACAGCGTAAAAGCACCTTATCATCAGGAGCCGTATGCGGCCATTTCGTAGATGTCCATGTGCAGGCAGTAATATTTCGCCCTTCTTTACGAGGCACAAAAAAACCCGATCCATCATATTCGTTAACAATATCCTTTTTGTTAAAAGCCATGACTAGATTCGCCACTGAAACATAATCCACCGCTTCCAGCGCTGTAACATCCATATAGGGACGAAGTAAGTCAGCAGCCGAAAAATTAGGCGCAGTGATATATACATCATCCGCAAGCAACCGTTCGCCATTCTCCAGCTCTACCTCATAGATAGAAGGACTCCCAGCAGCCTGAATAGAAACTACGTTAGACTCCGTCCGTTGTTCTACATCATGCAGCTCATAAATCAGACTATGCACGAGACTTTGCAGCCCTTTGCGGAACGTGAGGAAGGTACTCTGTGTAGTACCTTCCTGTGCCTTTTTATTCTTTCGCCCTGTGCGCATTCCACGAATAAGGCTCCCATACTGCTGCTCTAATTCTCCAAATTGCGGAAATGTAGCTTGCAGGCTAATCTTTTGTATATCTCCGCCGTACATGCCAGAAAGGAGCGGCTCAGTTAAATTCTCCAGCACTTCAGATCCTAGACGTCGCGCAATAAGCTCACCAAGCGATTCGTCCTCATCATTACGCCGCGGAGGAAGAATAAAATCCATCATCGCACGTATTTTGCCCCCAAACGAAACTAACCCACTTGATAAAAAAGGTTTCAGTTCGGTAGGGATACCGAGTACAAGACCGGTTGGCAGAGGATTAAGCTTGTCCCGCTGCAAGATATATCGCTTCTTAGCAAGAGGGTTGGAGGATACCAGCTCGTGATCCAATTCCAATTCCTTAGCCAGCTCGCACATCTCCGCCCTTTCCGCTAGAAATGAATCTGGACCCTTTTCAATCACAAAACCATCGCGATGTAAGGTTTCAATCTTTCCACCGAGGTTTTTCTCTTTCTCAAGCAAGACTATATCAGGCTTAATACCCGCTTCTTTATAAAATTTACGAATATAAAAGGCGGCGCTGAGTCCGCTCAGCCCTCCGCCTATGATAACAATTTTTCTTGTGGGGCCAATCATGATTGAGCGGCCTTCATCTGCTCCAGTCGTTTACGAATTACATCGCTCAATACAGACATATATGCGGGATCACTATTCAGTGAGTCAATCCGCATAAGACGCATATCAAGCTCTGCAGCTACGGCTGTTGCCTCAATATCGAGATCGTACAGTACCTCTAAATGATCGGATACGAATCCGATAGGGGCCACCAATACGTATTCCACCTGTTCTTTACTAAGCTGTTGCAGCGTGTCCAGAATATCTGGACCAAGCCACGGTTCAGCTGTGCGGCCAGCACTTTGCCAAGTAAACTGCCAGTTGGTTACGCCTGCTTGAGCTGCAATTGCCTGCGAAGTTTCCAGCAGCTGATCCCGATATGGATCACCCATAGCCAGAATACGTTCTGGAAGACTATGAGCGCTGAATAATACGCGAATCTCATCACGGGTCGCGCCTGCTTCAATATATTGATCCAGCTTCGCCGACACTCTTTGGCTTAACACATCGATCAATTCAGGATGCATATGGTAACTCTCTACAAAACCCATGTCAATCTTGCATGCATCAGCCTTTTCCTGAGCACGCTTGATGTAGCTCCCCACACTCATACTGGAATAGTGTGGCGCCAAAACAATACCCACTGCTTGAGTAATGCCATCCTTCGCCATAGCCTCAACGCCGTCCTCAATAAAGGGACTGGCATGCTTCAAGCCTTGATAGCAGACAAATTCAACATCTGCTCCCGCTTTATCCGCATTTAATGCTGCTTGTAAAGCTTCTACTTGCCGGTCTGTATTCTCCCGCAGTGGGAATACCCCCCCGACGATTGCTTCATAACGGTCGGTTAACTCTTTAAGCTGCTCCGCTGATGGCGGATTCCCCCGTCTAATATGCGTGTAATAAGCCTTAACATCTTCTAGGCTCTTAGGAGTGCCATACGACATGACGAGAACACCTATTTTTACTGTCACGGATTCCGTCCCCTTTACAATTTAATAGCGTGGAACATATAAATTCTTATATTTTTACGAACGTTGCTTGGCCGTTTTTTGTAATACTTCCTGAGAATAAGCGTGAATATACTCCGTCAATTCTCTAAGTTTGTCTAATGAGGCCTCCGGGAATAATCCATGGCCCAGATTGAAGATATAACCTGGCTCAAGTACACCTTCATCGATCAGTGCTTTCGCGCGTTCCTTCAAGAGGTCCATCGGAGCTGTAAGCAAATATGGATCAAGATTTCCTTGAATCGCAAATTTATTGCCTATTCTGCGTCGGCCTTCAGTCAAGCTAACTCGCCAATCCAGCCCGATTACGTCTGCTTGAAGCTTCGTAAGACTTGGCAGCAATTCTCCAGAGCTTACGCCAGGAAAGTATATTTTCGGTACATCAAGATCAGATAATTCGGAAAAAATACGAGAAACCGTCGGCAGCACATACGTTTCAAAATCGCGTGGAGCAAGCGCACCAACCCAACTGTCGAACAATTGGAAGGCCTTTCCTCCACTCCGCACATGACTTCGGAGGTACGTGATAATCATATCGCCCAGCTTGTCCATCAGCATTTCCCAGACACGGGGTTCACTGTACATTAGCTCTTTCGTACGGATATATCCTTTGGAAGGTCTACCTTCGATCAAATAGCTGGCAATTGTAAACGGCGCGCCTGCAAAAGTGATCAAAGGAACGTCCAGTTCCTTATCGAGAATAGCAATCGTTTCCAAAATGTGGCTCAGATCACCCTCCACATCAATGGGTTTTAGTCTCTCCACATCAGCTGCACTACGGATCGGATTCTCAATCACTGGACCGATATCCTTAACGATATCGAATTTCACTCCGATTGAAGCAACTGGATTCATAATGTCGGAATACAAAATGGCCGCATCCACACCCAGCTTGCGAACGGGCATCATGGTTACTTCTGCCGCCAGCTCAGGCTGCTTGCAGATTTCAAGCAACGAATACTTTTCCTTGATTTTACGGTACTCGGGATCATAACGGCCGGCCTGCCGCATGTACCATACGGGAACGTGCTCCGTGTCCTGCTTTCTACAGGCGCGGATAAAAGTGTCATTGTAGGTCATGATAAGATCTCCATTATATTTTATTAGATTTTTTTAATCGGCATATCTACTATTATGCCCTTTTTAAAAGCTTGTAACAACTAATACGAAGAGTTTGGAATGACAATCCTATGACATTACTATGACATGTGTTGCACACATTAAGCTGCAAAAAATGATATACTGATAAAATGGCATTTTTTCCGTGAATCATATATTCTCTGAAATTCTTTGAAAGGATGTGAAAGCACTATGAAGAAATGGGAGACCTGGAAGGTCAACCTCTTAGTGCTTTGGTTCGGGCAATTTTTGGTGAATGCTGGAATGACAATGATTACACCCTTCCTGACCTTGTACCTTGCGAAGGATCTTGGTGTCCAGGGTGAACATGAAATTGGAATCTGGGCGGGACTTATTTTTGCCGCAAACTTCTTAACCTCTTTCATATTCCAGCCATTATGGGGCAAGCTTGCAGACAAGTATGGCCGTAAGATCATGTTGCTGCGTTCCAGCTTTGGGATGGCTATTGTCATGGTATTAATGGGCTTCGCACAATCCCCTTTACAGCTGCTCCTGCTCCGTCTCTTAAACGGTACAATCTCTGGCTTCAATCCCGCCTCCATCGCACTGGTGTCAGGTACTACCCCCAAAGAACGTATGGGCTTCTCCATGGGATTAATGCAATCAGGATCTGTAGCAGGAACAATTCTAGGGCCACTGATTGGTGGCTTACTTGCCGATTTAATCGGATTTCGGCCGATTTTTTATGTCGTTGGGGCCTTGCTCTTTATCGCCTCTCTCCTGGCATTATTTCTTGTTAAGGAAAAATTCGACCGCGCCGAAGCTGCACAGGAACCGCAGGTTTCTGTACTCGCAGGTTTGAAGGAATTAATCAAAATCCCTCAGCTGCCAGCTCTATTCGGTGTAACCTTTCTGCTGCAATTTGCAATGATTAGTCCTATGGCCTTGTTGCCACTTTATGTAGAAAAATTAAATGGACCCGCCGAGAATATAGCCTTCTTGGCCGGAATGGTCAGTGCCGTTACAGGGATCTCCAATATGCTGGCTTCTCCCTTGCTTGGTAAGCTAAGTGACAAAGTCGGCGCACATCGTATTCTGACCTATGCGTTAATTGGCGCTTCACTATTCCTAATTCCGCAGGCATTCGTAACTAGTGTCTGGCAGCTGATTATAGTCCGTTTCCTAATGGGAGTCTTCATGGGTGGACTGTTGCCCAGCGTTAATGCGCTTATCCGCTCCTATACCCCTGACGGAAAAGAAAGCCGCGCATTCGGCTTCAACAGCAGTACATTGGCGCTAGGCAATATGCTGGGAGCTATCTTGGGCGGCTTTCTATCAGGTTACATCGGAATTGAGGGGCTTTTCATTATATCCGGCTGCTTGCTGCTGGTTAATACGATTTGGGTTCGATTGAAGCTGTACAAAGTAACAACACCGCGGTTATTTCGCTAATCAGCTATTTCACCATCGCTAGCGCCAATCCATCATAGGCAGGCAGACATGTACTGATAAGACGTTCATCCGTGGCGATCATCTCATTGAAGTGGCGCACAGCCAGGATGGCAGGACCATTTCTATCTGTATTTAAGGTCCGTCCACGGAGAAAAATATTATCACCCGCAATGATCGCTCCTGGATTGGCCAGCTTGATGGCATATTCCAAGTAGTTAGTGTAGTTCAACTTATCTGCGTCAATGAAAAAGAAATCGAACCTAGCGCCCTCTGCTTCCAGTGCCTTCAGGCTGTCCATTGCGGGTCCTATTCTATACTCCGTAGTATCGCCGAAGCCTGCCAGCTCTAAATTACGTCGGGCAAGCTCGGCATAGTCGGCTCTCAGCTCTAGCGAAGTCAGTGTGCCACCTTCAGAGAAACCGCGGGACAAGCAAATTCCGCTGTAACCGCCAAGTGCGCCAATTTCCAAAATACGCTTAGAGCGAGACAGTCTAACTAGCATGGTGAGCAGTCTTCCGTACCCCGGCTCGACAGACACCGGCGGCATGCCTGCTTGGACAATTGCTTCTTTTACTTGAAGCAGAATTTCGTCCTCTGTATAAAGTTGTTCACTATATTCTTCTTGCGTAAGCATAAAGATTCTCCTTTGAGGATCCCCCGTTTGCTCATAGTAAGGGATGACGGGGAACATTTTATGATTTATGGAATGCCGGGCATTGTGAAGTGTCCCACATTCCCCTATACTTGTATGGATGCTTTAAAGGACGACAATGTCGTCTCTTCTTATTGTACTGGCTTTTTGTATTTATCTACAAGTTAAACGGAGTTGAGAGTATTTGAGCAAATTACAATTAATCGCTACTGCCCCTATGGGTTTAGAAGCTGTGGTAGCGCGCGAATTAAACGAACTGGGTTATGAGACCAAGGTCGAGAACGGACGAGTATTATTCAGCGGTGATTACATCGATATCTGTCGCTGTAACTTGTGGCTGCGTACATCTGACCGCGTATTGGTTAAAATGGGCCAATTCCCTGCTAAAACCTTTGACGAGTTATTCGAAGGGGTTAAAGCTTTGCCTTGGGAAGACTGGATTCCAGAGAATGGAGAATTCCCGGTTGAAGGACGGTCCCATAAATCACAACTAACGAGTGTACCCGCTTGCCAAGGGATTGTCAAAAAAGCAATCGTCGAGAAGCTGAAGCTTTCGTATCATACAGACTGGTTCCCGGAGAACGGTCCTCGATATGTGATCGAAGTGATTTTATTAAATGACATCGCTTTGATCACATTAGATACCACAGGACCCGCACTTCACAAACGTGGTTACCGCAGACATGCAACAGAGGCTCCACTGAAGGAAACAATGGCTGCTGCACTAATCCAGCTTAGCCGCTGGAATGGCCATCGGCCGCTGTTCGATCCATGTTGTGGTTCGGGAACACTGTTAATTGAAGCCGCCATGATCGCTTGGAATATTGCACCAGGACTACGCCGCTCATTTCCATCTGAACATTGGCCAGTCATTCCGAAACATCTTTGGGAAGAGGCTCGCGAAGAAGCTTTCGATGCTGTGCGCGACGATTATCCTTTGCAATTAACGGGTACGGACATCGATCCAGAAGCAATTGAAATTGCTGAAGCCGCCGCCAAGAGTGCTGGACTGTCCGGAGAAATCACCTTCAAAGTGATGGCTGCCGCCAAAGCAAGACCTGAAGGAGAATATGGTTGTATCATCACCAACCCTCCATATGGTGAACGCATCAGTAATGACAAAGAAGTGGAGAAGCTGACCCGCCAGTTTGGTGAAATGATGATATATCTGCCAACATGGTCATTTTTTGCGATTAGCCCTTACAAGGAATTTGAACAATTTTACGGTCGTAAGGCAGACAAACGCCGCAAACTGTATAACGGACGTATCGAGTGTCAATATTATCAATACTTGGGTCCACTTCCACCTAGAAATCCGAAATAATTAGGATCACCATTGGTTTGAATGCAGAACGGACATCTACCTCGTATCGTATGAGGAGGGTGTCCGTTTTTCTCCGAGTATAAGACAGTTTTAGTTTAGCACCCATCCTTTACGCTCTTATATTTCTAAGAGAAACGTTTGTCATCTAAAAAAGACAACAACGTTGTTTCTTCTCGTTTTGTTTATTTTCTCTGCTAGGAGGCTTCAAAATGTCAGTTTTTCCATCAAATCGGAGCAGCACAACCTTAACAAGTACAATAGCTGCTGTGATTCGCTCCCGATATATCGGTTATCTCCTTTTTCTTGGCATCATGCTGGCTAAGTTATTATTTCTGCATAGTGGGCTGCATGCTCCCAATATAGATATGAACCAGCAGGACAAATGGATCGCTGTAGGTTCAGTCATGTTATTGTCTTTTTGGACCCTGTGGCTTCCCCGCTGGGGACAGACGATAGCGTTGTTAAGTATAAACTTGCTTCTGACGCTGCTTATTTATTCGGATATCGTCTACTATCGTTATTTTCAGGATTTTATCACGGTACCCGTATTGTTTCAGGCTGGACAGATGGATGCGCTTGGTGGAAGTATCTTCGCCCTACTGCGTCCTTCCGATCTTTATTTGTTCGCTGACTGGCTATTTCTTATTGCATACGGAATCGGCGTAGGATTATACCGCCGCAAATCCCATACATACTTGTCTAATGCCGTCCCTCGCCGTTATGGGCAATCTCACTCTTATTCTCAAACCGGTTATTCCCGCCGCTCTTCACGCCTAAGCAGGACGCTAAAAAGAAGCGTGAATGGGATCGTTGCTCTGGTGCTAGGTTGCGTGCTGACCTTTGGACCTATCCACACCTACGCTACTACCTGGGCTAAAGATCTATTCACTGGCAACTGGTGGAGTCTCGCCATGTATAACGTAACCGGACTAATCGGTTTTCACGGTTATGATATTTACTTATATGCTAAAGATCATCTAGGTCCGCAGCCCGAGCTTTCACAAGAAGAAGCCACCTCGATGCAGCTCTGGTTCAATGAACAAAACACTGAGCAAAGTGCCAATAATGACAGCTTTGGAGAATACAGCGGAAGCAACATTGTTGTTATTCAAGCTGAAGCTTTTATGAACTTTGTAGTTGGACGCTCAATATCCGGCCAGGAGATCACGCCTAATCTGAACGCTCTAATCAAAGAAAACACCTATTTCAGCAATTACTACCATCAGACCTCACAAGGCCGAACTTCCGATGCGGATTTCACGTCCAACGCTTCCCTGTACCCGCTGGTCTCCGGCTCGGTATTTGTCCGTTACCCGGATCATCAGTTTGACACGCTGCCTGCTATTTTGAAATCAAAGGGCTACAGTACCAATGCTTTTCATGCGTACGAAGGTAGCTTCTGGAATCGGCAGATTATGTATAACGCGATGGGTTATGACCATTTTTATAACAAAAAAGACTATACAATAGACGAACCTCTAGGCTGGTCTCTGGGTGACAATTCTTTTTTGCGGCAATCCCTCGATATTATGGACACTTCAGAAACGATACAGCAGCCCTTTTATTCATTTTTGACTACACTATCCAGCCATCATCCTTATTCTCTCCCTGCAGATAAACAAGGGCTTGATACTGGAGAGTTCAAGGGCACGATCTTCGGAGATTATTTGCAGGCTGTTCACTATACGGATGAAGCTTTAGGGGAAATGGTCAAAGAGATGAAGCAGCGTGGGCTGTGGGATAATACCATTGTTGCTTTCTATGGAGATCATGATAATTCGATCCAGGAGATCGCTTATTACGAACAATTTCTCGGCAAAAGCCTTAGCGCACTCGATATGCAGCAAATAATGCATCAGGTTCCCTTGCTCATTCATCTTCCAGGCTCTAACGCCTCTGTCCTAGATTCAGCTCCAGCTGGTCAGTTGGATCTTACACCTTCCTTGCTCCATTTGCTGGGGATCTCACGTGATCCTTATTATCTCATGGGCAATAATCTGTTTAGCGGGCATGAGCGTCTTGTAACGCTGCGATCCGGCGCCTATGCCGATGCAAAGCTGTCTTATCTCCCCAGCGAGAATGGGCAATTTGCCAGCGGAACCTGTTATAGTCTCGAAAGCCGCGAAGCCGTGGACGTAGGGGAGTGCAGCATCGGGTATGAGACCAGCAAGCTCCGCCTACAGATCTCCGACGATATCATGAAATATGATGGAATCAAAAAGCTTAAGAATACACAATCTGCACCTTAAGCTTATATCCCGGTAAATGAAGAGACTGTCCACAAAACTATCGAAAAGGGCTGCTGCGACATCCTCTCTATGTTGGACACTAACTCCTGATCGTTGTTGGAAGCACGTTGGGTTTTCCGACTTAGATACGCGAAGTATCTCACTAACGGACACAGCTGACCTTAAACCCAGCAATATCCGAGATTTGGAATGCTAACGGACTCCAGAGCAGCTATTAGCCTGAAAAACGCCGATATGAGCCTCTTTTCTGAGGAATAGCGTCCCTGGGGTCCGAAATCTTGCATTAACAGCTAAAAACACGCAAATAACGTCATCTGAGTCCGTAACCCTTGTAGGATGAGGAGATGGTGGGATGGTGGAATGATGGGATGAGGAGATGATGGTGGGTCGATGAGATGGTGAGATGATGGGATGATGGGTCGATGAGATGAGGAGACGGAGAAATGATGGGATGATGGACACGATTGAAGAGAGCCGTCAATGAACAGAAAACGCAGAGCAGCGATCCTCCAATAACAGGAGAATCGCTGCTCTGTTTACTTTTACTTATTCTGAGAATGAAGAGGGATCGACCCTATTATCTTAGTTGATAAGAACTCAGTATTATTTCTGAACGGAGGGCTGTTTGATAAAAGCTTCTGCTTTCTTCAACACTTCATCCTCCGTTGGAGCACTCACATAACGACCATTCACATAAACAAAAGCCCGTTTGCCACATGGACCGCAGTACGACTTGCAGCCAACCTTGATCTCGGCATCAGGTGCCATTTTTTGCAGCTTAGGGATAATACTTTTCAACTTCATGAAATTACATTCATCGCACACTTGTATTTCGTTAGCCATGGAGCAACCCTTCTTTGTGTTCGAAATTTACAGGCGAGTGTTTAGTGATCGCCGTGATTACCTTTAGAGGGATTCGTAATGACAAAACCTTCTTGTGGAAGATACAAATAATCAACGACCACACCATCAAGGAGTGGTTGGCTCGGATCAAGAATAACATCGATTTCCTTATCTGTCGACACTACAACATCGTTCTCTTTAGGCGTGTCCAAGTCCAGTCCGTAGTGAGCATGATCACCGTGTGCATGTGTAATTGCTACGCGCAGCTTCAACTCGCTGTTTCCTTCAAGCTCCATTTGTTTCTTTATCACTTTAGCCGCATTGCGGGTAATTTTGACCTTCATCTATATTCCATCTCCTAGTCCGAAAATTAAATACTCAATTACTTATTTTAAAGGTAAATGACATCTAAAAGCAACTATATTAGCTAATTAGCTCTGAAGTTCTTGTCGAAAATGTGTGGTGCGATCCTATTCACCCTGCTGAAGTGTAGGATATTTCCGCCCCATTCGTGACACGAACCAGCCCATTAGCAGCATGGTCACTCCAATATCATCGATCGGAATAAATGGCATGAAGTCCGGCAAGACCCAATAGAGCAGTACTGGAATTGTAAATAACAGCTTGTCCCCCATTGCTACTTTAGGGGAGCGGATGTATTGCCAGGAGCTACTGAAGATATGGGACCATTGTTTTAGTGACAGTATTTTTTTCAGTTTCATGGTGACCCTCCTCCCAAGTAAAAAGGATACAGCCGCGGATAACGTGTAGTGACGACAGCGGCCATACCCCATGTTTTATTTTACGCAAGTTTACTGCAAATGTTTCATAATTATTTCACATTAGAAAGGAGCGTTGCCAATATAAGTCCTGTTTCCAAGGCCATATCTTCAAAATCTGCTAGTGGCAGCGGATTTTTGCCGATCCCCAGCTCCACCGTAAATCCAGGTTTGCGGAAGGTCTGAATAAACCAATCCTTATATCCGGCATCACTTCCAGTCAGCTCCACTGCCCGGTAACTGCTCGCAACTGCCAGCTGCGCGGCTAATTCACGGCTCTCGGGAGGTTCATACCCCCGGTAGTTCCAATAAATCTCTCCTCCTTGGCTATGCAGAGACACTGCAGCTTCGCCAGGCGCTGCCTCAGCCAGGGCAGCCAGAGCGGCTGCTTCTGGCTCACTCAGCGGCTCAGGGCCGCTGTAATCCCGCGGTGAGGGCAGCCTTACTCCCCGACGTTCCCGCTCCTCTTCCCAATGAGCGGGAAATTGATCCCCAAGATCCACACCGCGGATGTTAGCTTTCCAATGCCGGAAGCTGCTTCGTCCACCATTCCATTTCATGAGGTCATCATAAAACGGATGGTCTGGCAAAACCCCTTCCTGAACCAGCTCCACGCCATCTGGATTAGCCATAGGCACGACCCATAATGTCCAGTTTTGGAACCAAACCTCAGGACTGTGTCCATTCCATTCCAAGCCTTCAGCATAAGCTGTTGCATACTCCTCTATGAAGGACATCAAGCATGGCGAAGTCAGCCATTCATTGGCATGCAAAGCGGCGTTAACATGCAGATGACGAGTGCCATTCCCGATCTTGAGTACATGGAGCGGCTTGCCGAGCACGCTCGTGCCTATTGTGGCTGCTTGTATAAACGGGTATTGGACAAGCAAGCTGTCAATGTCGCTCTCAACCTCAGCCGGACCGTACTCCCCGCGCAGAAACACCACGCGGTCTGGAATTGGGGGTGGAATGACAAGTATTTTTCCAGGTGTACAGCAGCGCCCTGAGGTCACACCAGGATTAAGCTTCTCCAAATCCTCTAAATTCACCTTAAATAATGAGGTTATCCGTTCTGGAGTGTCCCCTTCCTGCACAGCATACCTTTTACGCGGCGAAGATGGCAGAAATAAAACCTGACCTGGGTATAAATAAGATTGTCTCCCAACCCATGGATTACCTTGAATAACATGCTCAGGAGTTAATCCATGTAGAGCGGCAATTCGGCTTACGGTATCTCCCCTGTTTGCAATATATTGTCGCATTAGGTCTCATCCTCTCGGCCTTAAATTGCTGATACAGCAATACAAAAACAGCGGCATACAGCACTTAACTCTATTGTATGCAAGCGCCACTACCCGGCATGAAGGAGAAATGAATCACAAGAAAAAACAACGTCATCGCCCTTTATAGATGGCAACCGTTTCTCATGAAAAATAAGGATATTACAGTTCCGCAGCATATAAGTGCTTATATTTCAAAAAAACAGACTGGGAAATGTGCTTTCCCAGTCTGTTTTTCTTTTACACTCCCATGGAGTTTGTCCCTATTCAATTCAACATTGCTCCTGCTTATAACGTAGATACTTGCCACACTACTGGGGTGCGTCTAATTTGTTCTCCAAGCCAGTCTCGCGCGATGCTTTGAAACATCTCAGCATCACCGCTGCAGAAAAACTGGTGAATTGGACTTTCATCCCCGATGGACAGCTTGCCTTTATCATATAAAATTGTGCTGATCTCACGAGCGGTCTCATCTGCAGAACTGATCAGCTTGACTCCCGATCCCATAGTCTCACCAATGGGTTCTACAAGAAATGGATAATGAGTGCATCCTAAAATTAAAGTATCGATGTTAGTGTCTTTAATGCCTTCTAGTGCCTCTTCTACGATATCGTAACTTTTCTCTGAGCGGAACTTGCCTTGCTCGACGAGTGGGACAAGCGCTGGACAGGCTTGACTTACAACCTCAACAAAAGGGGACAACTGCTTTAATGCGTTAGTATAAGCACCGCTGTTGATGGTTCCTACCGTACCGATCACGCCGACATGTCCGCTTTTGGTTGCGCTAATTGCTGCGCGGGCTCCGGGATGAATCACCCCAATTACAGGGATGGAGACCTTAGCTGAGATATAATCGAGTGCCGCAGCTGTTGCGGTATTACAAGCGATAACGATCATTTTAGGATTAAACTGGATCAAATAATCTACAATTTGTTCAGTAAACAGTTGTACTTCCTCGGTCGAACGGGGTCCGTACGGAGCTCGGGCAGTATCTCCGAAATAAATGATCTTCTCCCGCGGGAGTTGCCTCATCACTTCTTTGACAACTGTTAACCCTCCCACACCTGAGTCTAATATTGCTATAGCTTGCTGCACGAACACACCGCTTCCTTCTACTTGTTTTGTGTAGCTTATGTAAGGTGAAAACAAAATGTACCTGGCTTTCAGCCCCAATTGCAGATATTACTCCTTTTGCCCTCTGAGTTCAAGAGTAGTCTTCTTCCATCATTTAACAAGCGGGTGCAAACTAATTAAAAAAGCCACCCTCCGCCCAATGCGAAAAAGCGGCTCTATTATAAGAGAATGAGTACTCTTTTACCACTGAAACAGAGGATTTAAACCACGGTTCCATTATAGAATTTCTTTATTAACCTTGTCATCTTGAACGACTTCTTCAAAGCTGGCTTCTTCACTTACATCTTCACTTATAGTGGCCTCAACCAACTCAGTTTCCACTTCCAAAGTGGCAGCAGCCTCTTCAACAGCTTCTACAGCGTCAACTGCTTCTACAGCTTCTTCTGTAGCGATGCCGCTGACAGTTACTGTAATTTTTTCTTCTTCATCAACAGCATTCGCACATGATTTGCTCCATTCCCGAACTTCATGCACTACATGCCCAATCGAATCTTTTGCCTTGTCATAAATCTCAATGCTCTTATCTCCCGCTTGAACGGCAAGTTCTTGAACCTTTTCAATACCAGCGGTAGTTCCTTCTGCAATATCCTTGCGCAGCTCTTTACCTGGTTTAGGCGCGAACAGCAATGCTGTCACCGATCCAACCACACTGCCGACTAAAGCGCCCCATAATAAACCTTTGGTGTCCTTTTTCATCGTTTCATCTCTCCTTTAAATTCATTGCTCCCCGCTCTACCGGGCTAATGCCTATATCTGCTATATCATAAGCAGCAGGGGATTGTCTTGTGACTAATTATTATAACTTTTCAGAAGTTTTGTCTGTAACATTTTTGGGTACGATAGCGTAGCGGCAGCAATGGCCGCCCTCTGCCATACATTCATTACGTGTTACCTTAGCATCCAGCAGTTCTTCGAAAAGACTATGCTCACATTGGCAAGCCTTACGATACTGGGTAGCCACTTGGCGAATCGGGCAATTGTACTCCCTTATGACATATGAGCCATCCTCTTCACGGTTCCATTCTGCCATATATCCACCGGCATTTTGGATAGAAGATAATTCGGCGACGCGTTCTTCCAAATTGCGCCGTTCCATCATCGGAGCATACTGAGCGAGCATCCGGCGGCGGCGGCCTTCAAATAATGTATTAACAGCATCCAGTCCACTGCCGTAATCCAATTCACGCAGAAGCTCCAAAGCCAAGTTGTGATAACTTTTTGGAAAATATTCTTCGGCTCTCTCCGTTAATGAGTACATATGTAAAGGCCGCCCCATCGCTTGCCGGACCACTTTTGTCTTTGCAAGCCCTTCTTGCTCCAGCTGAAGCACATGACGACGGACACCCATCTCTGTAATTCCCAATTCTTCTGCCAGCGCGCCGATGGTCAGTGTTCCTTTCGTCTTCAGGAGCGTCATAATCATTTGTCTTGTCGATCCGCTTTCCTGCCCCATCTTCATCATAAAGGAACCCCTCTCTTTCACGGCTATCGCCTATTCTATGTGATTCTATCCTATGCTATTATAGCGGTACACTGGCTCCAAGCTCCTGGTCCAAATATTTCCGTACCTCAACGGCAAACTGCTCAAGTACTTCCGAAAGAATGGGGGTAAGTGGATGCAGATCACCTCTCTCCCAGGCATAATAATCCTGAACGAGTGGCTTACGCAGAGAAACTAATTCTATCAATCTCTCATAAATCTCACTTTGACCTAGCACTTTCTCTTCATGAATAATAGAAATTATATCCTCATAACTTCCAGCATCACGCATAATAAACCCGTCAATGAGACAGCTACCAACGTCTGTTACAACCTCTATTGCCAGATGGAGGCTGCGTTCCTGTATTAGTCCGGTTAGTGTTGTACCCTCCCAGGAAGCTGCTACAGTCCGAAGACCAGCGGTAATATCAGGGATTTGAGCTAGAATGGTTTCGATTTGATTGCGGTTGACATAATACACAGCAATACCCCCATATCGATAATAGTTAGAGAATCGTCCTAATCTCTACTTACCGCGTTTGCCACGGCGTTTCAGCCAGAAGAACATTACGAAACATGCTCCGAGAAAAACGATTAAATAAGTTAACGCTTCCATTGGATACTCAAGCTCACGCATTCCTGTCACCGCTTCCGGTATAAAATGATGATACTATATTCAAGCAGCAGCTTAAATTTCGTAATCTACAGCAATTGAGAGCTCTTTGACTTCATTAATGTGAGCAATAACTTCTTTATGAGCCGGATGAACCTGATACGCCTGTAAATCCTCTAGAGAAGCCACTTCTGTGACTAGAGCAATATCAAAGGAACGATCGGAATGAATGATGTCAGCACCCACCTCGATGGAGAGAAGCTGCGGAATCTTGCCTTCCATATTACGCAATACCGCTACCGTTGCCGCTACGCTTTCTTCGGACCGATCTTTTAATTTGAAAAACACAATATGTTTGATCATTCTATATCGCTCCCTAATGTAATATTGTAATTAGATATTAAAAATATATCATAAGCGTAGCTGTTCTGAAAGAAACTTAAACAGTGTTGTCAGAAATAGCAGCATTAACCATTGCCGATATACCAGAAAGTGTTGTAGTATATTTTTAAAAAATCGGAGGAATTATGCCTAATAACCAACAAGAAACTCATAATATCCAGGCGTGGTCTCTGATCAATCGCAAATACCTTGGACAAGGCGTTCGAGTCAAAAGATTTCGCCGTCCAAAGCGCAGCCAGATTAGAAACCGTGTGCTGCTTGCTGTATTGATGGCTAAGGATATCAAGCTGTCACGACTCGCAGAAGAGCTTGGTATATCCTCACGCAGTGTAAGCGCTTGGGTATACGAAGGTCGTATCCCTTCCAACAATAACATTGACAAGACCTGCCGCCTATTGGGGTACCCACCCCACATTCTGTTCAATGAAGCATTGATTCGTCAAAGCCCCATTGTATGTCAGCCTACACCCTCACGTTTTATGAAAAGAAGTATTACCAGTTCACCGCGCAGCAATGTTATCCTGACCGGACTTTGTATGGTTTACGATTTCTCAGTAACGGATGTAAGTATCTGGATAGGCGTCCATCCTGGAACATTTCGAAAATGGCTCCACAACAGCCATCTGCCGACCCCTGCTCTGCAGGAAAAAGCCGAAGCTTTCTTCCGGATTCCACGCCATATTCTATTTGCAGACTGCGGAACGCTCTAATACAATCCTCTCGCAAAACACGTCTAACACAGCCCTTCTTCAAGAAATCATGAGAAGGGTTATTTGCCATACCTTTTTTTCTTTAAAAGAGGTCATACTACTGTGTGTAAATATATTGTGTAGTACTAAAGAACGGGTCAGGAGGCGCAAGATGAAACTTAACGGAATACTGTCAAAGGGCTATACCGATACTTGGAAAGTGGCCCCTGGTGTCATTGGACTTCGCACTATGTTTGTAAATGTCGCATTAATTGGCCAGCCCTCTTCGGATTGGGTTCTTGTAGATACTGGTCTTAGCTCATATACAGGCA
The DNA here is from genome assembly GCF_038593125.1 of Paenibacillus sp. FSL F4-0097. Taxonomy (NCBI): domain Bacteria; kingdom Bacillati; phylum Bacillota; class Bacilli; order Caryophanales; family Paenibacillaceae; genus Paenibacillus; species Paenibacillus sp. FSL F4-0097. The sequence continues at coordinate 2,349,417 of NZ_CP151965.1, read as the reverse complement.
ATATTATTGATTTTGCTACGGAGCATTATGATAAGCCTCCGGTGGCAATTATCCTGACGCATGGGCATTTTGACCATATTGGGGGTGTGAAAAGGCTTGTTGAGGAATGGAACGTGCCTGTATATGCTCATCCGCTAGAACTACCTTTTCTGACAGGTAAAGAAGATTACCCTCCAGCCGATCCGGCCGTAGGCGGCGGGCTTATGAGCATGATATCCCCTTTATTTTCACATCATGGCATTGATCTTGGTTCAGCCGTTCACCCCTTGCCGGAAGACGGGACTGTCCCTGGTGCGAAGGGCTGGGAATGGATCCATACCCCTGGACATAGTCCCGGGCATATCTCCCTGTTCAGGCCTGAGGATAGAGTCCTGATCGCTGGTGATACGTTCCTTACGGTCAAACAGGAATCCGTATTTGCAGTGGCTACGCAGCATCAGGTGGTGCATGGCCCACCCTCTTATTTCACGACAGACTGGGAAGATGCCGAGAAATCAGTCCGTACCCTTGCCTTGCTGAATCCACATCTTGTTCTTTCGGGACATGGAGTACCCATGGAAGGTGAGGAGCTGTCTACCCAGCTTGCTCATTTATGCAAAAATTTCAAAGAAATGGCGCTACCGGGTCAAGGTAAATTTGTGTAAATAAGGTATTCCTGATCATCGAGCAGAGGTCTAGGGAAAAAGTCCCTATAATTCATTTGATATAGCCGATTCTACGGATATTCAACGAAATTATAGGGAGTTCCTCCCTATATTATTTGCTAAGTGCAGATTTACGTGCGACTATATATCTCAGTATGTATTGATGGTTTTTTCCAAGCGGCCCACATAATGTCTCCACACATGAGCCGGTCGTAATTATTTTCGTACCTGCAAAATGTTGTCTTAAATCTTCATCACTAAAAAAATGGGCATATTTTCCGTCTTTGTATTCGTAGGTTCCCGGTTCCAAAAGTGTTCCACAGCCGTTGTTCGCATCCTCATCGGAAAAACTGGTAAAATAGAGCAAGCCATCCGGCCGCAGCTGTTCCAGACAATTAGCTAATAGCCTGCGGCGATCCTCTTCGAGAAATAAATGCAACACGTCATAGCAGTAGACAGCATCAACCTGTACTTCAGAAATAGTATCTAATACGGAACCTGAGATAAAATGGCTCTTGGGATCCCATTCTGCCGCCATCCTTAACGCATCCTCGCTTAACTCAACGCCTAAGGTCTTAAACTCATCTGAGAACACCTTCGTATTTCTTCCGTATCCCGCACCCGGGACTAAAACTGATTTCACGTCATATTGCCGAAATATCTCCCTTGCTGCCTGAGCTGTAGGACTAGGTTCACTCCCCCAGATCATGCCTTCCTGAGCAAATCTTCGACTCCAGTATTCGGACATAGATTAGACCTTCTTTTTAAATTTATTCGCTAATTTCATCGCAAGGAATTGAGGGATCAGGTTTAGCATACTAAAAAATAAAAACGATCCTGTAGGTCCAAGTGGTTTGAAAAACGTCCCGTCCCAACCGCCTTCTCCTGACAATTTGCTAATAAAATAATACGAAACAAACGCAGAAGCGATATTCCCAATGACTACAGCAATTATATTATTAGACCATTTTCCCAAAAAAGCTATTAGCGATGTTATGACGATCATCATTAAATAACCAACCATTGAACCATTATTGAAATCTTTATCCATCGCGAAATATACAAATGGAAAACAGTACTCACTAATGATCAGGAGATTTAATCCTAATTTTCTCACCGCATCCCCTCCTCAGCTAGTTTTTCACTCTATACCAATACTGATAAATCTCCTTAAAACCCAGCTTGTCATACAAGGCTGAAGCCCCCGTATTCGCTTGCACAACTTGCAGAAAGGAAGTTGTTGCTCCCTTTGCTCTACCCCAATTAAGCAACGCTAGCAGCAGCTGTTCCGCCATTCCCTTTCTACGATGAGCAGGGGAAGTGACAATATCATACAGACCCAAGTATCCATTCTGAATCACACCAAGTCCGCAGGCGGCAGGAACACCATGATTAAACAACAGGACATAACCCTGCTGCAAATGTGATGCAGACAACATTCTAGTTAAGGTTTCCCGGTTCTTGCCAGACAACCCGGTAAGCTCACTGAAGGCGTGCAGCCACTCTTCAGTCAAGCTCTCCTGCATCTGAACCGTATAACACAGATCGGGGCTCGCTAAGCCCCCCAGATCAAGAAGCCTTACCGATGAAGGCTCGACAATTGTATAACCGCGATCCGCAAGCATCTCATCAAGCTTTGCCGGCTGGATATAGGGGGTTATTTTGAACACTGGCTGTAGTCCAGCATACTCATAATACCGCTCCGCAAGCTTGATTTGTTCTGCGAGATCAACCTGAGAGCTGTCAGCCCCGTATAATGGATTGACCGAATTGGCCCTTTTTGTATAACCAGCTGCCGTACGTAGAATCCAGCCCTGCAGGAGAACGCTCTGCTCCGCAGGCCAAGTATTAAGTGTGATTTCTTCTATGAATTTATACAGCTTATTCCTCTCCTCTTGAAGCACGTTTGTTACGCATCGCAGGCAGTAATTTCACAGTTCCCTCCTCTTGGGAAGTGAAATAGTCATATTCGGGAGACTCTTTGCCATAAAGAGCTATTTTACCCTCACCGTTATAGTGAACACCCCAACCAAACCGCTTCGGCAGCAGTGAAGCCCTTAGACAAGGATGATTTTTGGAAAATAGCTCGTTCCATATTTGTTCCTTACGGGCCAAACGTTCTTCCTGTGGAATTTGTTTATGGCGCACATGAACCTCGTACAGAAGTTCTTCATGATTGTATTTGTAGGGCTCATTAATTAACAGTTCATATTGAATCACATGTGCAGGCGGGAGCGTTCGGCAAGACATCGGAGGAACTCCGATTTCCTCAGGGCAGTCCTCTGCTACACGAATAAAAGTATCGGTATAGCTCATTTGCATCACCTCCATATTAAATAGAAATATATTCCTTCTATGATAAATCATTTTCCTATTCTTAGCATAGCCGAATTTTCTAAAGTCCATGATGGATGAGCAGCAAAAACGGCCAATCCTCTAAACTACGGAGGATTGGCCGTTCTCATTTACCAACTCGACTTGGTAATACCCGGAATCTGGCCTTTATGCGCCAATTCGCGGAATACAATTCGGGAAACATTAAATTTGCGCAAATAACCTCGAGGTCTGCCAGACACTTGGCATCTATTTTTTTGACGAGTTGCGGAGGAATCACGTGGCAGCTTTTGCAAAGCCATATAGTCCCCTTGATCCTTTAGTTCTTTTCTTTTAACAGCGTATTTGGCGACTAGTGCTTGTCTCTTCAATTCTTTCACAACTTTAGATTTCTTGGCCATGTTCGTTCTCCTTCCATCCTTTAAATCTACTCGTTCAATGCACTCTTCAAGGCTTCCAGGTTCTGACGCATGATTCCTAAATAATCCAGGTTTTGACTGCGATCTTCCTCTGTTAATCCTTCAATTGGGTTTAGAACGGCTGCTTTGGCACCAATCTCTTTTGCTATTGTGTCTGCCACACTGGAGGATACAAGTGTCTCGAAGAAAATCGTCTTCACTTTATGCTCTTTCGCAAACTCCACAATCTTACTCATATTTGCGGCAGAAGGCTCCTGCTCCGGAGATAGTCCGGCAATCGGGACCTGAGTTAATCCATACTGCTTGGCAAGGTAACCAAAAGCCGCATGCTGAGTGATAAAATCCTTGCGTTTAGTATCCTTAAGACCGTCCTTAAATTCTTGATCCAGTTGCTCCAGCTTAGCTACATAAGCCTCTGCATTTGTCTTAAAATCCTCGGCATGTTCAGGTGCGGCAGCAGCTAAAGCTGCTTCAATGTTACGCACTTCTTGAATGGCTAGTGTAGGATTGAGCCACACATGCGGATCTAATCCACCGTGATCATGCGAATGCTCTTCATGAGCATGTTCTCCTTCTTCATGCGCATGTTCTCCTTCTTCATGAGCATGCTCCCCTTCTTCATGAGCGTGCTCCCCTTCTTCATGAGCATGCTCTCCGTCTTCATGAGCATGTTCTCCTTCTTCATGGTGGTGGTCAGCTTCTTCCTCTTCCGTGCCTTCCATGATGTCCAGACCCTTGCTCGCTTCTACAGTAATTAACGGAGTGCCAGATACACTTTCCAGCACCTGGTCTACCCAGCCTTCCATTCCTGCGCCATTATAGATCAGCATATCCGCATCTGAGATTTCTGCCATATCTTGTGCAGTCGGTTCCCAATCATGGGGTTCGATTCCTGCCGGTATGAGTGCTTCCACGTCCGCCAGATCTCCTGCCACATTTTTGGTAAACTCGTAAATTGGATAGAAACTGACTTTAATATTTAGTTTAGATGACTCTGGAAGGGCTGTGGCTTCTGCGGCTCCAGAAGCATTCGTAGTAGTAGAAGAATTACTGGCATTATTATTACCGCAACCTGCGGCAATAAGTAACGCGGACAGGGACAAAATGGCTAAATGATGGATTCTAAATTTCATTGAGAGTTGTAACTCCTTTTCTGGAAATAGATTTATGAATTCGCCGACGATTTCTAAGTCGGATCAGCTTCTGTACCAAAATTGCGATTAATAAGAACGATAGCAGTATAAGAGCAATCGTCCCACCAGGCGGTGTATTGATGTAATACGAGGCACTTAGGCCACTAAAAACGCCGAGTAACCCTACGCCAATTGATATCAATATAGCTGTCGTGAAACCAGACGCTATACGCAAGGCAATCGAAGCTGGCAAAACAATAAGCGCTGAGACTAACAGCACTCCAACAACTGGCATCGCAGCAGCTACTGTCATTCCAGTTAGTACAGCAAACGAAAATGATAACCAGCCCACATGAACTCCACTAATACTAGCGGTCTCTTCATCAAAGGTCAGATTATATAAAGATCTGCGTAACACAATAAAATAGACCAGACCGATTACAGCAACCGCAGCGATAATCTTTAGTTGAGTGTCGCTGACCGCAACGATGGAACCAAACAGATAGGAACTGAAGCTTTTACTTAAATTCTGCTTTAAGCTCATAAGTACAACTGCCAATGCTAATCCAGAGGTCATAATAATAGCTACCGGAAGCTCGCTATATGTACGATAAGAACGTCGAAGCTGTTCGATGACAATACCACCGAGAATCGCCACCATGAAACCACTTAGTGCCGGATTAAGCTGAAGTATTGAGCCTAGTGCTACTCCTGCAAGCGAAACATGAGAGAGGGTATCCGCCATTAGGACCTGACGGCGAAGCATGAGATATACCCCGAGCAGCGGACCAATAATGCCAATTAAACCACCGGCCCAAAATGCACGTTGCATGAATTCGTAACTAAACATTGCCAACCCTCATTCTCCTTTCGTTCCAGGCTGATCAACGTATCCAGATAGGAACTGGTCTCTTCCAGGCCATGCGTCACCATGATTACGGTCCGGCCGTGTTCACTGACATCATGGCGCATCAGCTTATAGAACCCAATGCGACTGTCCAGATCCATTCCCGTAGTAGGTTCATCGAGAACCAATATCTGCGGCTGTTGTGCCAATGCTCGAGCGATGCAAATCCGCTGCTTCTGGCCGCCTGACAGTTCTCCTATCTTCCGGTCTCGCAAATGCCACATATCCACCTGCTTTAAACTTCGCTCGACGATCTCGTCCTGCTCAGGTGTAAAGCGTCTAAATAATCCCAGCCTTGGATAACAACCCGAGCGAACCAGTTCGATCACCTTACTTGGGAATCCTGCGTTAAAAGAAGCTACCTGCTGTGGAACATAGCCGATAACCATCTTTCCGTTATCTGATAACTCTTTATTCAACTGAACCGTTCCACTCCATGGACGAAGCAGGCCGAGCATTAGCTTCAGCAGGGTGGTCTTAGCAGCTCCATTGGGTCCCGTTATACCAATAAACTGTCCGGTATGAATATCTAATGAAATGTTATCAAGGACAGCTTCATCCCCATACCCGAACACTACATTCCGCATGGATGATAGGATCATCGTGCCTCGCCTCCCTTCTGACTGATGTTATGTCCATCTCGGATTAAATCGTAAGTATTACGATTTAACAAATTTGATAATATCGTAATCATTACGATTTAACAAATTTGATAATATCGTAATCATTACGATTTGTAAACCCAAAATTAAAAATTAATCGTAATAATAACTATTAGACCTCTTTTTCATACAGCAAAAATCCGGAATCCCACCTTCTGGATTCCGGATTTCCATCGCTAATTTACTAAGTATCTATTCCTCAGCAGCCGCAAGGAGTTCTTCAACAGGCCACGGAAGTGGATTGTTGAACTTTGTCCAATCCTGCTTCAGCTCCTCCACCGTCAGCAAACATCTGTCCAATCTGGCTTCGAGTTGTGCCTGATCTATATTTACACCGATAAATACGATTTCATTTATTCTATCGCCCCACTGCTCGTCCCATTTCGCCTGCAGCTCAGGTTCGCTTTCCAGTACCTCCAGCTGCTGATCCTTAGGCATTGTAGCCAACCAGTAGCCAGCAGGTCCGAACTGAATGGAAGGTCCTGCCTGACTTATAGTAGCTGCAAGATCACCTTTTGCAGCTACCCATGCCACACCTTTTGCCCGAACGACCTCTTCCGGCCAGTTGCTAAAGAAAAAACTTAATCTTTGCGGGTGGAAAGGTGTTCTCCGGCGATAAACAAAGGAAGAAATTCCGTATTCCTCCGTTTCAGGGGTATGGGTCTCTTTATTCAGCTCCGCGATCCAACCAGAGGATAAGCTTGTTTTCTCAAAATCAAACAATCCGGTATTCAGAATTTCCTTCGGATCTACTACGCCGTTAATCGTGCGGATCAGCTTGGCAGACGGTTGAAGCTTACGGAGCACAGCTTCAAGCTTGTTGAGTTCATCTTCTTTCAACAGATCACACTTATTAAGCAGCAAGACATCACAAGTTTCGATCTGATCAATAAGCAGATCCACAATATCGCGGAAATCTCCTTCGCCAGCCGTTTGGTTGCGGTCCATCAGACTATCACCAGAAGAGAAGTCATGCCAGAAACGCCCAGCATCCACAACAGTCACCATCGTGTCTAATTGAGCAAGCGAAGTCAAATCAATATCCAACTCGGGATTGGCATAGGTAAAGGTCTGTGCCACTGGTACAGGTTCGCTAATGCCTGAGGATTCAATCAGGATGTAATCAAATCGCCCTTCCGCAGCCAGCTTTTGTACTTCGACAATCAAATCATCACGAAGCGTACAACAGATGCAACCATTAGACATCTCAACTAATTTCTCTTCTGTTCTAGAAAGCGTATTTCCGGACTTCACCAGATTCGCATCCACATTGACTTCACTCATGTCATTTACAATAACAGCTACTTTAAGCCCGTCACGGTTGTGCAGAATATGATTCAGCAGCGTTGTTTTCCCAGAGCCCAAATATCCACTGAGCACGGTAACAGGGAGCTTTTTCATCTATACCACTCCTATCGTTTATAAAATCAAGATTAAAATCCTCCGCCCTTAACGGGTTTCGCGATGTAAGGTTACTCTCTTTAGGCGTGGACAATATTTTTTCATTTCCATACGCCCTGGATGATTTCGCTTATTCTTGGTAGTGGTATAGTTGCGATCTCCTGTCTCCGTACATGCCAAAGTAATGATTACTCTCATCGTTTCCATCTCCTTTTGATCAAATCGTAATAATTACGATTAACACATCGTACACGGTTTATTCACAATCTGTCAACTATGATCTTGTAAAAATTTCAACTCTCTTAATTTTGTGGTCTTTCTGGTGGACAAATTACGTATAGATGGAATTATAAAAAATATGATTCTTGTAATTCCTAGAGAATCAGGCAGGAGTGGAGATCATGAAGATACCAGTAATTATTTTGAGCGGGTTTCTGGGGAGCGGGAAGACAACTCTGCTGTTGTCCCTGCTGAAAGAAAGCAAGGTAAGAGGGCTGAATCCAGGAGTAGTAATGAATGAACTGGGCAAACGGGATGTGGACGGGTATATTCTGCAGGAGCATACCGGTACAGCTGTAACTAAACTGCTGGACGGATGCGTATGTTGTAGCCGTAAAGAGGATTTGGCAGATAGCCTGATGGTGCTGCTGAGAGGACGTCCAGATGCCATTTACATGGAGTTGACCGGCGTCGCCGATCCTGAAGAAATCGCCAAAACGTTGCAGGAAACCCCTCTACAGGATCTGGTGGAGCTGCACTATACCATCACTCTGTTAGATGCGGAAAATGCTCTGGAATATAACAGCAGACTCTCCTCTGACAAACAGCTCGTTCGGACCCTGCGTAAGCAGCTCTCCACAGCTGATCTTATTGTCGTTAATAAAAGCGATCTCGTAGAGCCGGAAACCTTATGGAGAATTGAAAAGGGAGTTCGTAAACAAAATACGGAGGCTGAAATTGTATACACCCATTACAGTGAAATCAACCTGTCTCCGATATTGTCAGGAATAATCCCACGTAAAATTATAGCTCCGGCTCCACAGCGAGCGCCTCAAACCTTCAAAGGAGCATCACTGAAACAAATGCATTCAGAGCATGGGGGAACCGCTGTAAAAGAGCTGCATGAGGAGCAGCACGCTTCTTTCTCGCAGGTAACAGCCATCACGTTAACCATTCCGCAGGTAAGGACAACTATGCCTTCTAAAGAACGCCTAGAGGCCTTCTTCCAAGAATGGGGTGACAATCTATTACGTGCCAAGGGGCATATTCTTTTGTCCGAACAGGAGCCGGTTCAGCTTGTTCAATATGCGGGGATGCGTACTACCTGGGAAGCCTCTCGTTATCCTGGTATGCCTTATGTGGTGTTCATCGGGATGAATATAGATGAAGAACAGCTGGCAGATCGGTGGTCCGCCTTATTCGAGTTTTGACTACCTTTTCACCATTAAAAATACTGCCGTTGCTCCTCCCGATCTCGTTCCTGATTATCATTGGCTTTGTATGGCTGCCGAATCATCTGGAGCTGCTGGATAATGCATACATCGACACCTTCAAAACCGCTTTTATCGGCATATTGCTGGAAGCCTTGCCGTTTGTATTAGCAGGAGCATTGTTATCTTCACTGCTTCGCGTCTTTATCCCGGATGAAATGATTTCCCGGTGGATTCCGCGGCGACCTCTTCCGGCCATTCTGTTCGCATGTCTGCTCGGAATTATTTTTCCGGTCTGCGAATGTGGAATGATCCCGCTCGTCCGCCGACTTATCCATAAAGGTATGCCTGTTTACGTGGCTATCGTGTTTATTTTGTCCGGACCGATCCTAAATCCTGTCGTCTATGGGGCGACCATGACAGCATTTCGCAGCCACTCGGAGCTGGCCTATGCCCGTATGGGTCTGGCTTTTGTTGTAGCCTGTCTAATAGGTTTGATAATCTACGCAACGGTTAAAAAATCTCCCATCCGCCTAAATGTTCAGCGTGAAACAGGGGAAGCTCATCACAATAATTCTCGTGGGGGAAAAATAGCCGCTGTCTTCGTCCATACCTCAGATGAGTTTTTTGAGATGGGAAAATATTTAATTATCGGTTGCTTATTAACCGCTGGCATTCAGACATTTATGGTTCAAGACAGTCTGGCTGCGATCGGAGCTAAGCCGCTGGGTTCATATTTTTTCATGATGGGACTGGCATTTGTGCTCTCACTTTGTTCCTCCTCAGATGCCTTTGTAGCTTCCACCTTCGTACATTCTTTTCCATCTGGTGCTCTGCTCGCTTTTATGGTATTCGGACCGATGCTGGATTTCAAAAATTCATTGATGTTGCTCTCACTGTTTAAGACCAAATTCGCTCTTTATTTGTTCTTTCTGATCTTCGCAAGCGTGTTTATTGGGGCGGTATTCATGTCCTTGTGGCTGTAATTCATAGAGGTGGTAAGCTGTTGTTTACAACATGGGTAGGAGGATAGAGCATGAATGACTCTCGAAGCATCCGGTTTCACTATTTGTTAAGGGCGGTCATTCTGCTCGCTTTCGCCCTCTATATCGGGCATCTGGTACAGCAGGACGCTTTGCATTATTATGTAGCGCCCAAGCTGGCACGCTGGGTTCAATTATGTCCAATCCCGCTGACACTTATGGCGCTCAGTCTGGCCGTACAGGCTTTATTTGGCAAGGGTAGTGTTCTCTGTGACTGCGAGCATCGGCTTCCACATTCTTTTTTCAAAAGTACAGCGCTATATGGATTATTCCTTTTTCCACTGCTGCTCGGATTTCTCCTTCCGGATCGCGCTTTGGGAAGTATGGCCGCTGCTAAAAAAGGAATCTCCCTATCCTCCTTGCCCACTGAAGCTAAAAATTCCGCGAGATTCGAGTCCATTGATCCTTACCATGAGGAGCTTACCGAGCTGGCTAAGATCCTTTATACACAACCTGTGGTCCCAGTTTATTCAGCGATTTTCTCCGAAACCTTAGGTGCCCTTGAGCTGTATAAACAACAATTTGCAGGCAAAGAAATTACTATTTCCGGCTTTTTATATCGTGATCAAGGTGAACATTCAGAGAATTCTTTTGCCATAGGTAGATTTCTGGTCCAATGCTGCACTGCCGATGCTACACCCTTTGGGATATTAGTGGATTCCGGCAAACTAAAAAGCCTGCCTACCGATACCTGGATAGAGGTCCGGGGCAAGCTTCAAGTTGTTCCCTATAAAGGTCAAGAAATCATGCAAATTAGTGCTGAGTCTATTACACCTATCAAACAACCCGCAACACCTTACATTTACACCAGTCCTGACTCTATCACCGCATGGAAAGAGTTAGAAGGTTCAACTAAGATTACTAAATAATCGCATCTAGCTCATCCTCATCATTCTCAGACTTATTAGGATTAAATACTTCTACCATAATACGAGCTGGAATACAGATAATTTGCTGTTTGGGTCTTGAGATGAACCCCATTTCCAAAGCAATTCTTAGGGGAGCATCAGAATAGGTCATTTGGATTCCATAATCAAACACCTTTAGCGTATTGTGGCCGAATTTCGTTTGAATATCTATAATTTGTTCTTCTTTAGTCAAAGAAACGGTTTTGTACTCTTTACCGTCCACCGTAATTATAGCTTTCAAATCCCCTTGCTGATACTGCTCATTGCTGCTGTCCCACCACTTCATGCCATAAATCAAGCCCGCAGCTAACAAGGCTATCACAATAATTAAAATATCCCCGCGCTTCATTGTTAACAAGGTAAGAATCCTTTCATGACAAATAATATACGTAATGATTACGATTAATATCAATATATTAATCATAACCCTATTTGTCAATGATGCTCACCTAAACGAATTTGGGCAGACCATTCTCTTAATACCCGGTCGAGCTCTTTTATCGAGATGGGTTTAGAAATGAAATCCTGCATTCCAGCACTAAGACACATCATCTTATCTTCATCTCTTGCAAAAGCTGTAGCCGCAATGATAATTGGAGTCAGCCCAAGCTTCTCACGTATGATTCCCGTTGCTTCAATTCCATCCATAATAGGCATCTGAATATCCATAAATACCAGATCATAATGATTGGAAAGCACAGCCCGAACCGCTTCCTCACCATTTAAAGCGATGTCAGGAACATATCCCCTCTTTTTCAGATAAGCCTGCATAAGCTGCTGATTCACAGGATGATCTTCAGCAATAAGAATGGACATCGGTCCATACTCACCGGTAGTTAACTCTTTAACAGCAGATTTATCATTTCTGACCACATCTGTTGAGGCGTTGACGGTCACTTTCTGATCCCATTCCTCTTTGGGTAGAGAGACTTCCACTGTAAAATAAAACTCCGAGCCTTCATCCTCACAGCTATTGACACCGATAGATCCGCCAAGAAGCTCGGCCAGCTTTTTACTTATGGCAAGTCCAAGCCCAGTTCCACCATATTTACGATTGATCGACGGATGCAATTGCGAGAAGGATTGAAATAATAAACCTTGGCTGGAAACTGGAATCCCCAATCCTGTATCTTTTACGATAAATTTCACGATAAGATTTCCGGATGCCTCTGAAGCTTCTAACATAACAGAGATACTGATTTCACCTGTCTCCGTAAATTTCACTGCGTTCCCAACCAGATTTACGAGAATTTGACGCAATCTCGCCCCATCAGTCATGATGACGGCTGGAAGCTCAGGAGATAGCTCGCTAGTAAGTAAAAGCCCTTTCTCCTTAACCTTCGGATAAAACAGTTCACAAACGTTTTGTATCACTTCATGCAAATCCACCATTTGTAGTTCAAGCGTCATCATGCCTGCTTCAATTTTGCTGAAATCCAGCACTTCATTCAGAATATGAAGCAATGCCTCACCGCTTTTGTTAATGATCTGTGTGTAGTAGCTTTGCTCTTCATCCAGCTCCGTCCCAGATAAAAGATCAGCCATCCCAATAATGCCGTTCATAGGCGTGCGCAGCTCATGGCTCATGATCGCTAGGAACTCCGATTTTGCCCGGTCCGCTTCCTCGGCAGACTCCTTCGCCCGCACAATCTCCTTCTCCTCCGTAATATCTCGAAAGACGACAACCGCCCCAATCCGTTCATCACCATCAAACAGTGGGGTCATTCGATATCTGACTAAAAAGCTTGAACCATCCTGCCTCCAAAACACACCCTCCCTATCTTCAATAGTGAGATTACTGGAGCGTGAAGGAAGCAGCGTCTTCTGAATTCCTGTAAAAGACTCGTTATCCAGCCAGGTTTGGTGAATTGCATGAAATTTGCTGTTTCCCCACTCAGTAGGATCGAATCCCAACATAGTAATGGCTGCTGGATTAATGAACATCGTGTTGCCTTCAAGGTTCATCCCAAATATGCCTTCAGAGACCGAATTCAAGATCAGCGCATACTCGTTACTTAATTTCTGTATTTCTTCAAAATGACGCGTACGTTCCCCAATGTCGCGGGTTACACAGACAAGCTCCTGATTCCCGCAGGTCTCAGAGTAAATATACCGCAGAGTCGTTTCTGTCCAAATAAAGGTTCCGTCTTTGCAAAAAAACCGGAGAATAACAGGCTCAAGCTTCTTCCCTTCCATACAATTGCTGAGATATGAAGTTAATTTGATTCTGTCCTCCGGATGTATGTAATCAATCCCTCTAGTTCCGCACATTTCTTCTGGTGCATAGCCAAACATAGTCTGGCAGATGGGTGAGGCATACAGATAGGTAAAGCTCCCGTCCGCTGCATTACGTGAAATGAAGTCCATAGAATTTTCTGAGATCAGACGATAGTTCTGCTCACTATCCCGCAGTTGTTCTTCCATTCGTTGACGTTCGGTCACATCCTGGGCTATCCCGCTGATCTGCAGCAGTCTTCCTTCTTCATCTGTAATCACTTCCCAGTGCACATCCAGAAACTTCAGCTCTCCATCCGCACTATGAATACGGACCGTTGCTTCGCCATTAGCCCCATTCTCCATGGATTGATGTACTAACTGTTCAAGTCTGATGAAATCGTCAGGATCAATGCAAGCAAAAACACGTCTGTAATCAAAATAAGAATGATTGCTCTCATCTTCCAAAAAGCCAAAAATATTACGCATCTCTCTGGAAACCGTCAGCCGTGATTTTGTCATATCCCATTCCCAGGATCCCATCTTCGCAAGGTGTTGAGCTTTAGCCAGCATATCCTCGTATTTCTTGCGCTGAGTAATATCGCGACCAATGGTTAATATCTGTTTAATGTTCCCCTGCTCATCACGTACCACTTGGGAAGAACTCTCGATCCACAAATAATGTCCATCTTTATGACGGGCTCTACGAGTAAATACGTCCGTATCCGAATATAGCTTGCCTTGTTCAATCATCTCAAGAGCATCATCTACGTGATAATACTCGGGTCTTTTGGTACCTATCATTTCTTGTGCAGAATAACCTAACAGCAGCTCCACTGAGGGAGATACGTAGTGCAGTGTTCCGTCAGGATCGCCAAAAGAAATCATATCCGGTGTATTTTGCGTGATCAAATTATATAAATGCTCATCTTCCTGAATCTTCTGTTCAGCAAGTTTTCGGTCAGTGATATCCGTTAACTCAGAAATCAGGACATAGGGTTCACTGGAATTCTCCTGATAGATTAAAAATATATGTTGGGCTACCCAGATGATTTCGCCATCCTTACGCAAAAACCGCCGTTCTTTCTCCAATGCAGTCCCAGGCTCAGCTAGCAGATCGTTCAGGATAACGGAATGATCGTTATTAGTTTTATCTTCCGGATACACAAGATCCAGATAATTTATATTCAAAAGATCTTCTTCTGCATAACCAAACATTTGGCATAGCGCAGGATTCGATTGTAATAACGTCCCATCCTTCGGAGAGACTACCGCAATCCCGATAGAAGACCGTAAGTATAGCTGCTTAAAAAGAAAATCAGACACCTGTAAGCCTCCTCTTTTGAAAATGGGGGACTATATTAACAAACTTGTAATAATTTCAGTATACCTTTTTTTCGGTAAATAAGCTTGATAGTTGAGTCCTAAATGATAGACTGGTAAATTTCGCAGTAAAACTGCGCAAAAATAAACAGCAAGTCTCCCTTTGAAAAGGAAACTTGCCGTGTGTGCATGTTACAACTCTAAAGTCCTATTCTATTATCAAATTTTCCAGCTGAAGCTTCTTAATTTTCTTACGGATAGGTGCACCAATAATTACAAAAACAAGACCTAACAAAATCAACATTCCGCCCATTATTACGTTTACCATACTGAGATTCTGTGATGAAAAAGAATAATTTATTACACCAATCATCACATTAAATAGACCTAAAATCAACTCTAGCCACATTACAGATTTCCATAACCTGTTGATTCGCTTATAGTGTTTTATTCTGGATTCCAGATCTGTGTAAATATCAAACGGACCTTCTCCCGACTTCTTTCTAAGGTAAACCCAGCGCATGTAAGTACTAACACAATCTATACCGTTTTCCTCTAAAAACTTGAGATATTTGATGCTATCCGGATGATCAGGCATGTTATCTAAAAGCTCAATTCTATACGTGTACTCATTATTGGGGGTCTCTGTAAACACATATTTGCACCAAGATAATTCTGATAGAGCCATCCCCTTCGCAGACATTTCATTAAGCCACTTTTCTTCCTTCTCATAATCCCAAATCAGCTTGCGAACCACATGTTTCATTTGGACTCACCTCCAGCTATTCTCTTCCCATTCGCTATCAATTCTTCCAGACGGATAATCTCTCCCTGAATCACTGACTTTCCTAAGTCGGTAATTTCGTATTCTTTTCGACGGGAACCTTGCTCCCCTTCCACTGCTTTTATCCAGCCTTTTTCCAGTAAAGTGTTAAGTGCTCCGTATAAAGTGCCCGCGCCCAGATCAACCCGACCGTTACTTAAGTCCTTCACATTCTGCATAATTGCGTATCCGTGCATTGCTGTATATAGAGACAATAAGATATAAAATACAGCTTCAGTTAATGCGCCTCTTTCTGTGCTTTCAGGCATCATTTCATCTCCAATCTATTACTGTTGTCGATATATCGGCTTCCGTAATACCATTATTACGGAAGCCGATATAATTGTCAATACAAAAACACCCATTTTTTTCAATCGCAGCGATCATGAGCGCAACAAAAAAACCGCCCAGCACTTAGCTAAGGACGGATTTGGGGGCGTTGTTATTTGAGGGATGGATGGTCTCCGCATGAATGCTGCTGATTAGATCGACGCTGTTTATTTGCACGAAAACTAATTTATTTGCATGCAAGACTGATTCATCTACTTGACTGCCGCTCATCTGGATGACCGCTACTCAGCAGCTAGATACTCCCACCGTGCCAACTATTCCTTCCTCATTATGATGTATGAGACTGAGATGCCGCTATTTCCGAAAAATAGCGTGTTTCAGCTTACGTTCGGACTCAGATGCAGCTATTCGTCTCCAAACACTCGCTTTCACACGATTCCTTAGCAATAAGAGCTATGCAGTCCGAAACCCCTGTAAAATGTGCAAAATATCAATAATAGCGGCCATACGGTCCGTTAGTTTAACACCGTTCACCTAGGTTCCGTTTATGGACCTTAAGAACACCATGCGCTCTGGCGGTGACTGTATTTAGAGATAGTTTCGTTAATTTGTTTGAGAACGCTGAGATTCATCAGTTGGATGCTATTGATCTACATGACTGCTGCTCAGCTACATAATTGCTAATTTAGCTACATGATAATTGCAAATAAGAAAGCCCCCAAATCGCCATAGGAGCGAATTTAGGGGCTTTCTATTAAGCTATGATGCGGTCAAGAGGACTCGAACCTCCACGATATTGCTACCACTGGCACCTGAAGCCAGCGCGTCTGCCAATTCCGCCATGACCGCGTATTATGTAACTGGCGACCAAAACCGCCTGTACATAATACTATACTCCCTTTGCATATAAAACGCAAGGTTTTTGTATTATTGAATTGGGCTATATATAGACCTCATAGGCACAACCAATCAATATTATTCAGTTTATATATTTCTATTATAAGATCTCATATGGTACAACATAGATAAAGTATGGCGTTATGACGGAGATGTCTGAATAATCTATCAATAGAAAGGATGAATACTTATGAACCAGCAGTGGAATACCCAAACCTATGATACTGATATGGCCTTTGTGTCTCAGTTTGGAGAGTCTTTGATTAAGCTGCTTCGCCCACAGCCTGGCGAACAGATTATCGATTGGGGCTGTGGAACCGGAGATTTGGCGGCAGCCATTGCTGCTAGAGGCGCCACTGTGACAGGTATTGATGCCTCTGCCGAAATGATTCAGACAGCCCGTGACAAACATCCCCATCTAAGCTTTGTCTTAGCTGATGGGCAAACTTATGTCGCGGAACAGCCAGTCGATGCTGTGTTCAGCAACGCTGCCCTTCACTGGCTAACAGACGCAAACGGAGCGGCGGCGTCCATCGTTGCCAGCTTGCGGGTAGGCGGCCGTTTCGTGGCCGAGTTCGGTGGACTGGGCAATATTGCTTCCATCGTCGCTACACTTCCACAAGCTTTTGCAGCCATTGGCTGTAGTCATAAGCTGCATTTGCCCTGGTACTTCCCCAGCATTGGCGAGTACGCAACTCTACTAGAGAAGCACGGACTGACCGTGGACCTCGCTCTTTGTTTTGACCGGCCAACACCACTGGAAGGCTTGGAGCAAGGATTTCAGCGGTGGTTGAATACTTTTGCCGATGGAATCTTAAGTGTGCTCACACCCATTGAACGCGCAGAAGTTCTCTCTTCTATGGAACAGAAACTGAAACCCACGCTATATCAGGACGGCCGCTGGGTAATGGACTATCGCAGAATCCGGGTTGTTGCTTACAAACGAAGCTAATATAGATGAGAATTACTGCCCATGTTCAATAATCAAAAAAAGAGTGCACTGGCGCTTAGTACGCGTTAGTACACTCTTTTTACACGGGATCCTATTTTCTATCTCCAACGTACCGATCACTGCCAGCACCAAGTCCGACAACCATCAACAGCACACTTGCACCCAGCAGTAAAATCAATGGCACCGTCCAGCTGTTCGTTACATCATGCAGCCAGCCGAATAATGCCGGTCCCATTGCTGCCAGTACATAACCCACAGATTGGGCCATTCCTGACAGCTCCGCCGCTTCTTGCGTGCTTCTTGTTCTTAGACTGAAGAACATCATCGCAAGACCGAAGGCAAATCCCCCGGCAATACCAAAGCATATCGCCCATACAGCCATTAAAGCGCCGCTGCCTTGCCAGATGCCACCTAATGCGATGAAATAAAGAACAGCAGTGATTATAACTAGAATACGTTGGTTTTTCATCCGGCCTGCCCACAGCGGTACGAAGAAAGTAAAGGGTAGTTGTGCCAATTGCATGAGCGAGAGAAACCAACCCGCATTACTCGACGACATTCCCCGTTCACCGAGGAGAACCGAAAACCAGGCAATAAAGACGTAATAAAGCAGTGACTGTAAGCCCATAAAGATCGTGACTTTCCAAGCAAGAGATGAACGCCACATATTTTTGCTTGAGGCTGCACTCTTAGAGCCGGTTCCTTGATTAAGCTTACGCATTTGCGGAATCCAGAACACTGTTGCTAGAGCTGCGATCATAAACCAGATGGCCAAGGTCCCTCTCCAACCGAATCCAGCATTCGTTGCCAACGGTACACTAATTCCTGAGGCAATAGCTGCGCATAAATTCATAGAAACCGTGTAGATACCTGTCATTAGCCCGATTTTGTGAGGAAACTTCCCCTTAATAAGACCTGGAAGCAGTACATTACACACGGCAATAGATAATCCAAGTATAGCAGTACCTGTGAACAACAGACCTGCTCCAGATCCCGAGCGAATTAGAATTCCCATAGCCAGCATGACCATGGCAACTAATAACACATTAGCCAAACCAAAACGGCGGGCCAGCTTTGGAGCAAACGGGGACAAGATGGCAAAAGCTAATAATGGTAAAGTAGTAATAGCTCCCGCTAAAGTATTGGATAAGCCGAGGTCATCCTGAATCAATTGTATTAATGGACCCACAGAAGTAAATGGAGCCCGCAGCGCTGCAGCGATAAAAATAATTCCCAGCACAAGCAGCCAGCGATCATATTTGCTATCCATTAAGCTATTATTCTGAATCTGTCCTTCGCGTTGTGATGCTTTCATCGTGTATCCTCCTAAATTACAAACAAATAACCCCGCCAAGCAGAAAGCTTGTCAAGGATCTGAAATATTTAAACACTATGAACCATCATCTACTATTCTATTAGAAGTTACAACCCTTAAGTAATTTTATACCCGAATTATTGACAAAACCGCTGGCCATCTTTAGTATCCATATCATCGGGTAGTTGAGAATTAATTTCAATTGGACTCATATTTAAACCACAGAAAAGAGTGAACAGAATGCTTCGAAGGTTTTTTTCCTACTATCGTCCGTATAGAAAACTATTTATATTGGATTTCTCCTGCGCTGTTTTTGCGGGACTGCTAGAACTGGCTTTTCCGGTAGCCGTCAATAAATTTATTGATGATTTACTTCCTGGTCAAGATTGGCCGCTTATTCTTATCGCTTGTGTTGCGCTGCTGGCGATTTACGCCTTAAATACAGTGATGCAGTATATTGTCACTTACTGGGGTCACATGCTGGGCATAAATATCGAAACTGATATGCGCAAAAAAATGTTTGACCATATTCAGAAACTCTCGTTCCGATTCTTTGATAATAATAAAACAGGCCATCTAATCGGACGAATCACCAATGACTTAAATGATATCGGCGAAGTTGCGCATCACGGTCCTGAGGATGTATTTATTGCAATCATGACCCTTGTCGGAGCCTTTCTCCTAATGGCTGATATTAATCTGAAGCTGGCGATCATTACTTTTATTATCGTTCCAATTATGGCTTGGGTAATCATCTACTTCGGGCGCAATATGACTTCCACTTATCGTCAGCTATTTGGAAATGTAGGCAGTTTCAATGCCCGTATCGAAGACAATGTCGGTGGGATTCGGGTCGTGCAATCTTTTGCCAATGAGCAGCATGAACAAGAACTATTCGCAGTAGATAATCAAATGTTCCGCAAAACAAAACTTCTGGCTTATAAAATCATGGCTAGAAGCTTGTCCGTCAGCTATATGATGACCCGCCTCATTACCATCCTGGTGATGATCTGCGGCGCATGGTTCTTCATCAATGGCGAGCTGCAAATCGGTGAATTTGTGGCGTTTATCTTGTTGTCGAATATCTTCTTCCGACCTATCGAGAAAATCAATGCAGTGATCGAAAGTTATCCTAAAGGAATTGCCGGCTTCAGACGTTATCTGGAGATCATTGACACGGAACCTGACATCAGTGACAAACCGGATGCCGTGGAGATCAACGCTTTGCGCGGTGATATTACATTCCAGGATGTATCTTTTGGATACGAAGAGAATCGTCCGGTTCTGCAAAATATAAGCCTTAACGTAAGGGCTGGCGAAACCATTGCCTTTGTTGGACCGTCCGGCGCAGGTAAAACAACAATCTGCAGCCTGCTTCCGCGCTTCTATGATGTCACAGCCGGGGCCATCACGATTGATGGCATCGATATCCGTGACATGAAGCTGGAATCGCTGCGCAAACAAATCGGGATCGTGCAGCAGGATGTTTTCCTGTTCTCCGGGACAATTCGCGAGAATATCGCCTATGGGAAACTGGATGCAAAGCTGCCTGAAATCTGGGAAGCTGCGCGACGTGCTCATCTGGAGGAGCTCATTCAGAATCTGCCAGATGGAATGGAGACAGTCATCGGGGAGCGCGGTGTGAAGCTGTCCGGTGGACAAAAGCAGCGCCTGGCTATCGCTCGCATGTTCCTCAAGAATCCGCCGATTCTGATTCTGGATGAAGCTACTTCCGCGCTGGACACAGAGACCGAAGCCGCGATTCAGCAATCCCTGGCTGATCTGTCCGTAGGCAGAACCACACTCGTCATCGCTCACCGTTTGACGACGATCAAAAATGCCGACCGGATTATGGTCGTGAATGAAGAAGGAATCGCTGAACAAGGCAGACATGAAGAATTAGTCCATGCTGGTGGAATTTACAGCCGTCTGCATCAGGCGCAATATAACTTTTAAAAAGTAATTTGCCACAGCTGAGCAAAAATGAAGCAAGCCTAGTCACCATGTTTTTGGCGACTAGGCTTGCTTTTTCGCGTAACTCCTCTATTTGCAGCAAACGTGATGCTTGATTAAGGAATTCCTCCCTGATTTTCTTTGGTTTATTGCTCTAATCCTTGCAATCAGGGAAAACCTCCCGCAGATTCACCCCAATTTGCTCATAATAGTGGAATTCAGGCGATATTTAGGGAGGATTTCCCTGATAAGCTAAGTAACCAGCATAAATCAGCTATTTTCAGAGAGGTTTTCCCTAAAATTTAAAAACAGCACAATTAAAGCTCAGTTCCCCTACTTTCGCTATTGCGGCTCTGTTCCCCATACCAGCACTCCGTTCCGATAAAGGGTCACCTTGTTCCAATCCGCATAAGCGGTCTGAAGTGAATTAAACGAATAATCATTGGCCTCGTTAAAATTGCTCCAATCTGTCTTGTGTATCCGGGTCTGAATATCCCCGGAAGCACCTCCAGCTGCAAGCATGCCCGCACCTGCGTTGAATTGTACTTCCAAATAGTAATCTGCTCCCGTTCGAGGCGTGTCCAGCTTTACAAAGCTGCCTGCTACCTTGCTGTTGCCGATCTGGGCATAATCGCAGAAAAAGGATTGCGGCTTGTCTCCATCGATCGTATACCAGTAACGGATGCTCAGCTCGCTAAGATCGACTGCAGTTGTGCCGTTATTTTTAATATTAAAATAGGGCTTCGTCTGGTTGTCATTTGGGTTAGTATCCGCTGTCCGATACGCCACTGCAAGCCCGGTGACCGGTTCGACAGGCCCCGAGCCTTGCGGTGTAGCCATCGCTTGTACAGAATTGCTGCTCGTACCCGCACTATTGACAGCATTCACAACATAATAATAAGTCGTTCCGTTGCTAACGGCCGCATCGCTATAGCTCGTCCCGGTAGCCGTAGTCAGAGTGGTATAAGGGCCACCACTCGTAAGTGACCGTTTCACCGTATAGGAAGTTGCGCCCGCCGAGGTGCTCCAGCTAAGATTCACGAGCCCATTGCCTGCAGCTGCATTCAAGTTAGCAGGAGCAGCTGGAACTACGGGAGCTGCCACTGTCTCCAATACGGACCAGTAGGCCGGCTTAGATTGAAGGCGCTCATCAAATAATAAAGGCCAATTGTTGCGGGCTACCGGATAAGTGCGCAGCCAAGTATTACTGTCATCCTTCCCCCAGAGAGTGACATTCGTGACCGTATCCGTGTGCCTCATGAAGATCTCAAATAATGATTTGTATAAAGCCGCTTGGCGCTGCTTCAAATGATCAGGGAAGGTCTCATAGGCTTGAGAATTATCAGAATACACACTAATATCCAGCTCAGTAATATGAGTTTCCAGCCCTAAAGCCTTGAACTTGATAATCGAATTTTCGATTTCAGAGAGCGAAGGATAATACAAGCTGATGTGCGTTTGATGCCCTACTCCGTCAATAGGAACCCCTTTAGCCTGAAGTCGTACAATCAGATTGTATAGTGCTTGGCTTTTGGCTGGCTCATGCGTATTGTAGTCATTGATGAACAGTTTTGCGTTAGGATCAGCTTCATGAGCGAACTGGAACGCCTTCTCAATATACTCTTCACCCGCGATCTGGTACCACAGGCTGCGGCGCATGCCATCAGATTGCGAAGTGTCAATCACTTCGTTGACGACATCCCAAGCATAGATTTCACCTTTATAACGTTCCATAACGGTCTTAATATGACTCTTCATCCGCTCATATAACACCGTTTTGGAGACCAAATTACCACTGGCGTCACGGAACACCCAATCCGGTGTCTGCGAATGCCAGACCAGGGTATGTCCACGTACCTGCTGCCCATTTGCGGTAGCAAAAGCTACTGCCGTGTCAGCGTCAGCGAAATTAAACACACCTTCCTGCGGCTCCGTGCTGTCCCATTTCAGAACATTTCCTGGCGTTACACTATCAAAATGCTTGGATAACAATTGCCGATCCGGAGCTGTCAGCAGCTCACTATTCGTAAAAGCCGAGCCGATCAGAAATTTGTTTGCAAACACATCCTTCAGCGAAGGAATCGCATCCTCGATGACAATTGGACCGAGATCCGGTAGCATTTCCAATCGAAAATCATCCAAATAAAAAGAAGTTGTCGCGCTACCCGGCACTTCAAAATAAATAGAAAGTTGATCTGCCGGCTCCAATAGCTTGTACTGCGCCTGAAGCTTCACCCAACCGTTCGCTGTCACTGCACCAAAGGTCAAATTATCATAATGAATGGTAGAAGGTAATGTCCGCTGCAATGACATATAGATATTCGCGTTAGATGATCCGGCAGGCAGCTTCACCCATCCAATAAACACATAAGTTTGTCCCACTTCCAGCTGGCTAGTCACATCCAGTGAAGGTCCATGCCACGTTTTTGTTCGGCCGCTTACCTCCAGGCCATATGTGCCGCTGCGTGCCGCATCTGTTTTGGCCGTAAGCACCTCAACTTCCCCACGTCCACTCCAGCCCTGAACAGTACCATCTTCAAAATCGCTTTGCTGAATAAGCGTGTTCTCCGCATGTGCGGGTGCAGCCCAATACACAGGTACAAGCAAACATAAAACCAAAACAAAATTAAGCGCTTTCAAAAAAGTTCCTTTTTTCATCGCTTCGATTCTCCCTTCTGAATTAGGTTCGAACCTTATTGCTTCGTTTCTTCCTGTCCCCGATACCGCTCGGGCCACACCACCTTCCTCATAAAAAAATCAGAGCCTATCCTCAGGAGGAACCAAGCTAGGCAGGTCATCCGTGAAGTATGGGCTCTATATCGCCATAATATCACATTTGTTTCCATTTATGGAACTAAAATTAATTATTTTCGATCTTATTTTACTTAAGCTGAACGGATCTGCGTTATCAGATCCATTTAACGCCGAAAAAACCCAAAAGACGACACCATTATGGTGTTGTCTCTTGGGTTACATAACATGCTGGCTGAATGTACGGGAGTTTTACCGTTCATTTCGCCACTTCCAGCTGAATCAGCGCATTGTACGGGAGTTATACCGTACATTTCGCCACTTTCAGCTGGATCATCACATTGTACGGGATTTCTACCGTTCATTTCGCCACTTCCAGCTGGATCAGCACATTATACGGGAGTTCTACCGTACATTTCGCCACTTTCAGCTGGATCAGCACTTTGTACGGGATTTCTACCGTACATTTCGCCACTTTCAGCTGGATCATCACATTGTACGGGAGTTATACCGTTCATTTCGCCACTTCCAGCTGGATCATCACATTGTACGGGATTTCTACCGTTCATTTCGCCACTTCCAGCTGGATCAGCACATTATACGGGAGTTCTACCGTACATTTCGCCACTTTCAGCTGGATCAGCACTTTGTACGGGATTTCTACCGTTCATTTCGCCACTTCCAGCTGGATCAGCACATTGTACGGGATTTCTACCGTTCATTTCGCCACTTCCAGCTGGATCAGCACATTGTACGGGAGTTATACCGTTCATTTCGGCATTCCTAGTATGTACAAGAAAATTATGCTAGTCAGCTATTGATTTTTCTTTCGTTACTATCATGATCAATAGTAAAAAAATCAAAACTAGTTGAATACCTAAATATATTATAGGGAAAAAATAGATAAGACTTATCTGATCAAAGTCAGGCTTCATATCAAAAAACCTTAAATCAACAACCCCTGAACCTCTAGACTCTTTTCCTTGTAATTCTTTTAAATAAAATAGAATTCTCGTGCTAGGAACAATACTAATAACTAACCAAGAAATGTTGTACCTAAGCTTTTGCGTCTTTAAAGCTATCTTGCAAGACACATTCAGAAGAATTATTGGCGCTGCATACATTATAAACATTTGTTTTACTACTTCTACTTCCAACTTCCCCGTTTTCATTCCCAAAAGGTAGATAATTATTAAATGTAAGAAAATAACAATGGTAACTTGTAGGATTGCTTTCATCCTTGTGCTTCTAGATTCAGCTTTCAATCTATCACCTCTCACAAGTTATATTCTAATTTCTATAATTTCACAACGAAAACATAGAAATGCTGAGATAAAACAACAAATTAAAGAAGGAGCCGTGTAGTGAACACGACTCCCTCTTCCTATAAACCGCATCAGTAGCGGCATATTTGCAAGGAGCTTAGCAATAAGCTGTCATCCTTGATTTATTTTTTCGCAATATGAACCTTCAGCTGCTTGCCCTTTACGGTGGTCTCTCTCATCGCTTGCAGCACCATTGCGCCTTTACCGTTCAAAATATCCACGTAGGTCACATTGTCCTGAATCGAGATAATCCCGATATCTTCGGCGGAAATACCTTCAAGCTTTGCTATTGTGCCGACAAAATCCACGGCTCTTAGCTTCTTTTTCTTGCCGCCGTTGAAGTATAGCTTCATAATCTCTTTGTTTAAGCTCTCGCTTTTGTCCTTTTTGCGGACAGGCTGCTTATTGATCTTCTGCTCGAACGCTTCCTTTGCGTAGGCAACTGCGTCGTCCGAAGGAGCTTTCATATGCGGAATGCTGAAGCCAATATAGCTTTCAATTTCAGTTACCCACTTCTGCTCATTCGGAGTGACAAAAGTGATCGCTTTACCCGTCTTGCCTGCACGCGCGGTTCTGCCTGTACGATGCACGTAGCTTTCTTTTTCCAGTGGAATATCGTAATTAATCACATGGGTGATATTCTCGATATCAATCCCTCTAGCCGCCACATCGGTAGCGATTAAATAGCGGAATTGCCCTCTTTTAAAAGCATTCATGACCTCAAAGCGCTCATCCTGCTCCATACCCCCATGGATCTTATCACAAGGATATTCCAGATCCGCCAGTCCTCTGAATACAGCATTCACCTGCTCCTGCGTACGGCAAAAAATAATACAGCTATCCGGATTCTCCACCGTTATGATATTGCTTAGCAAAGAGAATTTGGCAGCTTGTCTCACTTCAATCAACGCATGTTCAATCGTAGCCGTCGTAATTCCACTTGCCTGAATCTCGATATCCGTTGGATCGTTCATATATTTTCGGCACAAATTCTTAATGACTTCGGGTAAGGTAGCTGAGAATAACATGGTTACTCGTTCTTTGGGCAGCTGCTTGATGATCTTCTCGATCTGCTCAATAAAGCCCATGCTCAGCATTTCATCAGCTTCATCGATGATCAAATATTTGATTCGATTTAGCGGAAGTGTGCCTCTTTCAATATGGTCAAATACGCGTCCAGGCGTACCTACGACAACATGTGTTTTTTGCGTAAGCTCTATCTTTTGGGGGGCAAAGGGCTGCTTGCCGAAAAGAGCAACTGCCTTAATCCGTTTAAAACGTCCGATGTTCGTAATATCCTCTTTCACCTGCATCGCAAGCTCTCGAGTTGGCGTAAGAATCAAAGCCTGCGGCTTATTCTCCACCCAATCCACCAGATCGCAAAGCGGAATACCATAAGCTCCCGTCTTGCCACTGCCTGTTTGCGATTTCACAATCAGATCCTTTTGCTGCAAAGCCACAGGAATTACCTTGCTCTGTACCTCCGTAGGTGTCATAAATTTCAGAACATCCAGTGCTTTAATTATCTCTTCGTCTAACTCATAATCTCTAAATTGCAATTCACTCATCGTTCAACCTCTTCTATGCCGATTGTTCTGGTTAAAGCGGAAACTCCGCGATCCTTCCATCTTGTGCATACTTATCATTATAACAGTTATTGGCGTCCTTGATTCCATTCCTTATAGAACTGGTCCAGAAAATTCAACATGAAATCATGCCGTTCTTCCGCTAACTTGCGTCCATAAGCCGTATTCATTAAGAATTTTAGTTTCAACAGCTTCTCATAAAAATGATTCACAGCCGTCCCTTTGCTATAATCCCTGTATTCCTTCTGCAGCGACTCCTCGCGTGGAGCCACTTCTGGATCATAAGCCGGACGTCCCTTCGCGCCTGAGAAAATAAAGGTTCTGGCAATGCCAATCGCGCCAAGCGCATCTAGTCGATCTGCATCCTGCACCACTTGACCTTCCAGAGTCTGCATAGGTTCTCCTCCACCACCACTAAAGGACATCGTTTCAACGATCAGCATGATATGACGAATTTGCTCCTCCTCTGTAAGGTTTGCCGTAAGCCAAGTGTGGACTTTAAGCAGACCTGCTTCTTTTGACGGAGTAAGCTTCTCGTCTGCAACATCATGCAGCAAGGCTGCCATCGTACAGATAAACACATCCGCACGCTCGATCTCAGCAATTTCACATGCCGTGCTGCGGACCCGATGGGTGTGCCACCAGTCATGACCCGTAGTATCTTGTCCCAGTTGTTCTTTCACAAATTCTTCCGCCCGGGCTATTATTAAAGGTTGATTCATCGTCAACAAGCTCCCCTCGCCTATGAAATATCGAAGCCCTATTATAGCTGATTGCCTGTCCATTCGCCTACTAAAAATCTTCGTGATAACAAATTCTTACTTGCACGACTCCAAATGATCCGCTATAATCGGCAGTAATCAAAATGTCGAAGGGAATTGATTCTGATGAACACCATAACAATCATGCTGAATCAACTTCATTATTATCACAAACAGCGTTAGCAACCCTGAAATTCTCAGGGAGGCTAACGCTACTCGCGTTGGCCTCCCTGCGGCATAGATCACGCGCAGGACCATGAGGTCCTGCGCGTTTTTTTATTCTCTAAACTATGCCAATTCAAAGGAGCTACTAATGATGCAAAACATTAAAGGAACTTATGATTACTTCGGAAAAGAGCAGGCGCTCAGAAAGAACATTCAAAATACGCTGCAGGATTTGTTCGAACTCTATGATTTTGAATCCATGGACACCACATTATTAAATGAACTGGATTTATTAACCTCGAAATATGCAGGTGGGGATGAAATTCTCAAGGAGATGTACCAACTAACCGATCAAGGCAACCGCAAGCTGAGCTTACGATATGATCTGACCATCCCTTTTGCCAAAGTGATCGCTTTAAATCCTGGAATAGAGTTTCCCTTCAAGCGTTATGAGATCGGAAAAGTATTCCGTGATGGTCCCGTGAAACGTGGGCGCCTGCGTGAATTTCTGCAATGCGATGTTGATGTCGTTGGTATTTCAGGACCTGAGGCGGAAGCTGAATTGATGCAGCTGGCCACAGAAGCTTTTCGCAAGCTGGATATCCCGATCATCCTAAAATGGAACAACAGACGTTTTCTCGGTGAGATTCTGGAATCGATTGGTGTACCTGCTGAGGACCAGTTGTCCGTTATGCTAACCTTGGATAAATTAGAAAAAATCAACCTCAGCGGCGTGAAAAATGAATTGAGCAGCAAGGAAATAGATCCTACAACCATCGCTGCTATTCTAGAGCTTATTGAAATGGACAATCCAAGCTTTGAGCAGTTATGCGAAAAATATAGTCTTACCGGACAACCGGGAGCGATGGAGGTTCTTGTCCTGCAAAAGCTGCTCCAAGACATTCAGCTGCAACAGACTTGTCGTTTCGATCCTTTTTTATCCCGCGGGCTTTCTTTCTACACTGGAACCGTCTACGAGATCTTTGATGCATCCGGTTCCTTTACCTCAAGCTTGGGGGTGGAGGCAGATATGACGCTATCATCGGACAGCTAGTGGGCAGAGAGGATATTCAATATCCTACGGTTGGCTTATCTTTTGGTATGGAGTCTATCATGGCGCTCCTTGCAGAACGTCCTATCCAAGAGCACAAGACAGCAGAGGTTATGGTCATTCCGATTGGCGAGACGCTCCCACAGGCTTTAATTGCAGCCGCCGAGCTCCGTGCCTGTTCTATCCGAACCACTCTGGTATCCGGTAAAAGAAAACTTAAAAAGCAACTCGCCACAGCCTCATCCAAAAAAATTCGTTACGTTATTCTGATCGGCGAGAGTGAATCCAGTGTGGATAAGGTGCGGCTGAAGGATATGAAGGAACAAACAGAGGTTATAGTTCCATTAGATGAAGCCATCTACCTTATTACTGGCTAAACTACTGCCTGATATTCTTTTTGAAAGATTCGCATAAAAAAAAGACCCCGCCGGCGACCGGCGGGGTAAAGTCTATATATAAGGGAGGTTATACATGTACTATAACCCTGCAAGCTTAATATTTTATGAAAAAGAGATAAGGATTCCCTTAATTCTTTTCAAACCCTTAGATCTTAAACTTATCTACTAACCCCTGAAGCTCTTTGGCACTTTGAGTATTTTCATCGGCCATAGTAACCTCCAGGAATGTTTTTTCCACGATATCCGCCGTTTTCACCGCGATATCCTGAATCCCTATAGCTCCTTCGTTTACTGTAGCAGCTACCTCATTAACGGCAATATTAATACTCGATATGGCCATACTCAAATGATCGGCTGCGCTCTCGAATTGTTTTAACAGCGTATTTACAGTAGCAGCATCACTGTTGTATTGCTGACTTACCTCAGTTAATCGTTCATAATCTGCTAGGACATTCTGATCAATAAAAGAAAGTAATGCCTCAGAATTCTCCTTCATGGATTCAACAGAGGAATATACACCTGTTACCACACCTTGAATTCCAGCCGCAATCTTAGACGACTTCTCAGCCAACTTCCGAATCTCACCAGCTACAACCGCGAAACCTTTGCCTGCCTCACCCGCTCTTGCCGCTTCTATAGCTGCATTCAGGGCCAACAGATTGGTCTGACTGGCAATGGATAGAATCGTATCCGTCAGTACATTAATCTCTGCAATCGCGCTCGACTGCTCAATCGCTTTTTCCATATCGATTCGCACGGATTCATAAATTTGTTTAGCATTCGTCGTAGATTCTGTTGCCTCATCTTGGAGAGTCAGCGCCCGCTCACTAATTTGTCTAGAAACGGCAGCGCCTTCCTTCACATTATTGGTGATCCCGGATACATTGTTATCAATTTCAGTAATTGCTGCTGTCATTTCCTCTGTGGAGGCTGCGGTCTCTTCCATACCTGCCGATAGCTGCTGCGTAGTCGCTGAATTATCGTGGGCATTTTCACGCACATCTATAGACAGCTTCTCCAACGTTTCTGCATTTTCAAGCACTTTGGACGAGATCGTAATTAAGCTTCCAGCCATCTCACGAAGTGTAGCCCGGGTGCGGAACATCGCTTTGGCGATCGTCCCTGTTTCATCTTTGTTTTTAGTCAAATACTCATACTCTGAGTCATGCGTCAAATTCAATTCTGCCGTTTTATTAATCATGTCCGTTAGAATTCCTGTAAACTGAATAATTTGGAGTTTGAACAAAAACGAGCGCCTCGGTAACATGGGAGTTGGATACGGGTCTACAGCCCTTTTAATCTCACCATTTAGGAGGTCGCTCTACTATGAAGTTTAAAGCTCAAGACAAGCAAAATCAACTCATTGAAAACATTACCGTTCATCATTTGGTCATTGGCGTAGACATCGCCCAAGAAGTCCATGTGGCCCGCGCGGTCAGCTTTCGTGGGATTGCTTTGGGAACTCCGCTCGAATTCGGTAACCATCGTGAAGGGTTCGATCTGTTCGAACGCTGGATCCAAGATCTACTCAAATCCTACAAACTTAGCAGCGTCATAGTTGGTATGGAACCCACTGGCCACTACTGGTTTAGCCTGGCACGTTGGCTCCTCGATCAAGGCATGGAGCCCGTTCTGGTTAATCCTCATCTCGTCAAAAAGAACAAGGAAAACCGAGATAATACACCGTCTAAAAGTGACCATAAAGATGCGCTTGTCATAGCAGACATGGTCAAAAACGGGTACTACTCCCCTGTTCGTTTTCATCCCGAAGATTACGAGGAACTACGTATTCTAATGGCGAACCGAGAGACGGTTACCAAGCGCCTCAACGCTGCGGTTAATCAGATTCATCGCTGGGTAGACATTGTTTTCCCTGAACTTCGTCAGGTTTTTAAAATCCTCACTTGCACCAGTGCAATCGCAACACTCCGACTCTTCCCCTTGCCAAAAGAGATCCGTCTGTTAAATACGGAACAGGTCCTTGCCGGTTGGAAGCAATATGTAAAGCGTCATGCTGGAGTTAAACGTGCTGAGCTACTCATTTCACTTGCGAAATCCAGTGTGGGTGCCACTCAGGCACTCCACGCATACAAGCTCCATCTTGGGCAATTGCTCGAAGAATATGACCTGGCCCAGCGCCAGCTTGAACAAATTGAGCATGAGCTCCGCCTCATTCTTAAGCGTATTCCTTATGCACAGAAGCTCCTTGAAATACGAGGCATCTATGTTACGAATCTAGCTGGTGTACTCGGTGAGGCTGGTGATCTAAGCGGATATACGCACGGAAATGCTTTACTGCGTCATGCTGGGTTAAATCTAGCTGAAGCTAGCTCCGGGAAATGGCGAGGAAAGATGGTGCTCAGCAAACGAGGCCGGCCACGTTTACGTCATTTTCTTTATCTCATGACAATGAGTATGGTTATGACAAATCCGGAGATACGAGCGGCACATCGTTATAATGTAGAGGAAAAGAAACTGAAGAAGATGAAATCCATTATGAAATTAATCGGTAAAGTAGCGAGAATGCTAGTCGCATTGGCTAAAAGCAGTACCGCTTACGAACCGATCAAGGTATTCCCACAAGCAGCATAAAACCAATTAATCCTCATCGACTCATGCATTCGCAGGATAACAAGAAGCACGGAGTATCGGGAGACGTTACGCAAAAGGGCTCGGACCCGTTCCGTTAGAAAGACCGACCTCCACCCCTTAGTTAGATGTGACGAAGGAATGAAAGGGCTATGACCCGTTGAGACATGGGAGTGAGAATCGCTAGGGCGAAGTGGAGACGTGCATATAATGGAACAATATGGGTGATCCTTATTCACCCTTATTTACGCATGCCCAATTCCCCATCTCCCAGCCACCGGCTCCTTCATCATCCTCTTCATCACTTTAACTACAGGATGAAATCCTGCGAATTCATGAGTCTGAGTGAGGAAACTGAATCATTTCGAGGGAGTTTAACAATCGGAGAAGAGATTTTTTTAGCAAAATAAAGAGCAATCAGCAAGGCAATAATCAAACTTCCCACACCAAGAAATAAGTTGAAATTTCTCATATCAGTGACAGGTTTCACGATTTCATCGAGGTCTGCGGTTAATACAAGCAACCAGTGCGTCTCAGGTAAAACTGTATAGGTTGATTTTTTTTCCACATCTTTATATGTATTATTGAGCAGGCCATCCGCTACCTTCTCACCAGATTTCACACGCTCCATAACAGCTGCGATCTGCGTATTCTCAATAGGCTGACCAATTTGTGTTTTATCCGGATAATATAATTTATTGCCGTTCTCATCCAGTAAGTAAGCGTAAGAGCTCGTCGTGTTTACCACTTTGGTATCCGCCAAATACTTGATCATACTATCTGCGGAAACAGCTGAAGCAATAAATCCAATCATCTTTCCATTACTCTTTACGGGCTGTACAAAAGCCACTACATAAGCTCCTGTAGATTTTGATTTCAGCGTTTCACTGATCACAGGCTCAGCCGTCTCCATTACTCTTTTCGTATAATCTCTTTCACTAAAATCTGTCCCTATAAGCTTAGTATCACTGTCAGCCACACTAATACCTTTCATATCACTGACAAGAATGTGCTCAAGGTTCCCTGCTTCCTCCACAATGCTTTGAAGACTGGCGTTCACCTCATTCTGAAGCTTATCACCTTTGCTAACTCCACCATTCCCAGCTTGCAGCAGTAGATCAACAATTTCCGAGCGGCTCGCAATAAGCTCTGTGCTTCTCTGCTCTTTTGCTATCATGGCTGATATGGTCTGAGCTTTGTTCGTATTGACCTGCTTCATAGAATTCTCAGTAAGATTCACAATCGCCTGAGTTGATTTCAAATACGTAAATATCCCCATTACAGAAATACATAAAAGGGTCACACCTATCATAACAAGTGATAACTTTAGGCGAATCTTCATATTCTTTTCATCCTTCCGACTCCTTGTTCATTTGCGAACAATGAAATTGTAAATAATACAATTACTATCGGGTGGCAAAGTTGAATAGTGAATATAAATCGCGCAAAAATAAGAAATATATCATAAAATGTCGAAAATTTTCATGTAAATGAATAAAATATCACAGCTTTTAGGTCATATATCCTTCACAAACCGGCTAACAAGACCTATCATCTGTCCTAGAAGAAGCAGAGGGTTCTATCTGAGAGGCAGTATTCACTTGCATTAATGCACCCTCACTTAACAGTCGTTTAGTTCTACTACGTAAAAATAGACCAGACATCGCAGCGAGTATTTGTTGGAACAACATCCCCGAAATTACTGGAAGCGCGACAGCAGGAGGAAAATATTTCACTGCTAATACAGCTCCCGCACTTAAATTCCGCATACCCGAATTAAACTGCACCGCCACGGAATCTTCATAACTAAAGCGGAAACGGCGTGACACCAAAGCTCCGATTACATAGCCAAGCACAACGGTTATGAAGGTCACTCCAATTATGATCGCTAATTTGCCATCCGGATGTTTCAGATAACGGGCAATGCTGGCCCCATTAATAGAAACAACTACAAATAATCCGACTTTAACAAATGGAGCAAGCGGCGGTCCACATACCGTATTGACTTTCCCTTTTGTCCATTGATTCAGCAGCATCCCAACTACAGAAGGAATGACTACCATCCATAGCAGCCCTTTCATCATATCACCTAGCTGAATTTCCACACTCGCTCCCATCAGCAAATATAAGGTACCCGGGACAACAATTGGCGACAAGAGCGTATCAATCAGAATAAGGGCTAATGTCAATGCAATATTTCCTCCGTACATCGACACCCATACCACACTTACAACACCTGTAGGAATCGCGAACAGCAATACATAACCAGTCACTGTATATGGATCTCCCGGAAAAAAAGCCATGGCTGCAAGCCAGCCGATCAGCGGCATTACAATATGTAAAATTACCATTAGAATAATCAGCTTCTGGGGTTTCAGAAGTACCCCTAGCAGGTCCTTTAGGTTGGACTTCAAGCTACCGATCAGCGTCATTACAGCGAAAATCCAGGGCACGAGACCTGTGAACGGCAGCAGTCTGCTTTCGTTAAGCACACCGACCACGATGGCTGTGGGTGTTAATAACGGCATAATCTTTTCTAGAACAACATTAGATTTGATAAGTCCATTTCTTATATTAGCAAACACTTGGCAGTACACCTTATGTATGAAGCTCATACATTCCTTATCTGTGTTTTTTATTAAGTCTACCATAAAAAATAGGAACCAATTCTTAAATTGGTCCCTCGAAGTAATCTATATAGAGTGTTAAACTTCTATGCCTTGTGGAAACAATGCATCCAGCGCTGGGCAAGGTTGCTTATCCAAAAACTGTGCCAATGGCGCTGGCATATTATTGTATAAATCTTTTAGTGAAGTTCCTTGATAAATGTTGCCGATAATCACCGGATGGCAAAGCTCTGAAATCAAAATGTCGCCATTTCCATGCAAATGAAGCTGCTTCTTCCCCTCTATACAGTGAGGAAAATACACACCCGGCTGCTCTTCGAACCCAAGGGCGTCCATAAAGCGGTCCATGCAGGTGAAATACAGAATCGTATCTTCTTTCTTCCGTGCGATCAGCTCACTCACTGCATTCTTTAATTGTTCCCGCGCAGCAATCGACTTCCACCCTGTATGATCCATGATAATACTGTTCTGAATTTCATGTGTGCGCACGCCCATTGCGTAGACATGATCGCTGATCTCCTTCATATTATCCTGGGTTTCACTGAACAGCAGCGTCTCCAGCACAGTATCTACACTTGTTGCGGCGAACAGGGTAATATTTTCTCTTATTTTCTCATAAATGCTTGGATGAATATTATAATATTTTGAGAAAGCTTCCGCAGTAGTAAAATTGAAGGAAATATGTATGGTCGTTAATCCTGCGGAAACCAATTGGCCAATTCGTTCAGCATTTAAAAGACTGCCGTTGGAATTCAGTTGTGTCTGAATCCCTCTGGATGCGCAGTAGGTTACAATTTCCACACAGTCATCGAACTTCAGCGTCACTTCTCCACCTGATAAACGTACTCTTTTAAGGCCTGGAAGTTCGTCCAGAATGCGGATGACCTCTTTGGCTTTGATGCTTTGTCCATCATTTCTATTATATGCACAGCAATAATCGCAGCGGAAATTACAGTTCGAAGTTACCCCTATTTCTAACCCTTCCAGCTCATAAGTAAGCGGTTTGTCGAGCTCTAATGCTTTATATCTCATACTCTAAAGTCCTCCTGAAAAATAATGAATTTAGTTCAAAAGTTCAACCTTAGAGATTATATAGGTTTATAGCTTAGGTTAATGTGAGTTTTATAACATTCGAGTGTACGGTTTGATTAACGAATACTGATCTGCCGCTGCTTATTTCCAGATTTCTATGATCTCACTTGATAAACGAGTCCATTGAACAACACTCAAATTTTCACCATAATCGTAGTCGGAAGCGCATGCGTAATCACTTTCAGATACGCGTAGTAACCTGTAACGGACTCCAGTGCACCTATTGACCGAAAAAACGCCCAATAAGTGCCTTTTGCAATGAATAGCGTCAGCGGAGTCCGAAATCATGTTTTGATAGCTGATAACATACAAATAACGTCATCCGAGTCCGGAAGCCTCGTGGAGTGATGGATAAACCGATACGCATTCAGGCATATATGTTACAGGTTATCTTCAAACTGGTGAAACCTATAAAACCTGGGGTTATGGGCTTTACTACCATTTCGTCCATCGAGAATGGAACTGTAATCGAGTAGTAGAGTTTGTTTTTAATGTCCACCGACACTTTTTATAGGGATATAAAGATCAACTTTTGCTTTACCTTCAGGGTCTGTATATGGATCATTCATACAAAATTCGAGCGCATACCGATCATCCGGTTCATAATCACTATTAGGTAGCCATTGACCGTACACACTTTGATAGGCAATAGCCAATTTGTCGATCGTATCATAAAACGGATATAAGGCATAAAGACCACCAGATAAAGTTTTGAACTCTACGCTCGAATCACCCTCTTTAACAAACTCTTCTGGAATGGTTATGCAGGCATCATATCTACAAGAGTATTCGTCAGTCACGCTGGGATCATCTAAAGAAATACCAATGAAGTATTCTGTTGAGGGTAAATCATTTTTCTCAACCCACTTGCTGAGTGTTCCCCATGCCTTATACGTTTCAAGATAGCTGCCAACATGCCTTACGTATGCCACTTGATAACTTGGAAGTTCTTTTACCTCAATGTTCATTTCCCATACTCTCCTTAAAAAATTATTATTTATGTTGATACTCACATCATAATTTTTAGAAGGAGACAATTCTTCCTGATTATTGCTGGACATTAACTGATAATTGCTATGTTCTTGCATTGACCTTCTCATCTCGCTTGGGGTTGTCTTAAACAGTTTCCTAAAGGATGAATTAAAACTTGAGATGGAACTAAAACCGCATAGAATTGAGATATCTAGCATGGTTTTATTGGTTGTTTCAAGATAGGTAACCGCGTGATGTAGACGTCTTTCCGTCAGATAGGTCATTGGTGTTTTATTTGTAATTGCAGAAAAAACTCTAGAAAAATGATACTTAGAAAAATTAGAAACTTCAGCTAGCGTTTCTAGATTTATCTCTTGATCTAAGTTGTCCTCGATAAAATGAAGAACCGTCTGAATACGCACCCTGTAATCATTGTTCACTAGACCTACCTCAATCCCGTGATGATAAAATGATTTTTCCTTATTTATTTTCTTCGCCCTATATACAACAGATGAGAGGAAATCCCCAAAATGGATGGATCCTTTGCTGCGTTAATGAGAAATTCAAAGAGCTCCTCATGCTCACCCCGGTCTGTCCAGTATTGTTTCTGCTCATTTGTCAGTAATGCTCCGAGGCTAGAAGAACCAATTAAATCAATGGTTCGAAATCCATTCTCCTCCATGAAAGGTTTTATATCCTCAATATTGAAGTAATAAGCTCCCGTAAACCTACCTTCATCTTTATGATTAAAAATCCCGCTATCATAAAACTCTTGTATTGAATCCATGTTGTCATTAGGCTTCCAATGTTGTGGGAACTGTAAGGATGTAAGAGTCATTCTCATCCGACTTTGAAAGGCTACAAATACGATGCCATTCTTCCTTGTCACACGAAACAATTCCTTAACTGCTAAAATCCGATCCTCTTCTTCTTGCAAATGATATAAAGGGCCTAACATCAGAGAAGCATCAAAGCTTTCGTCAGATACTCCCTCTAAACTAGTTGCATTCAGCACATGAAAACCTTTAAATTGCTCAGTTAATCCTAATTCATTAACCTTCTGCTGAGCTATTTCAACTAACTTAGGGGTAAGATCCGATAACGTTACGTTATAGCCCAGCTTCGCCAGCTCCATGGCATATTTACCGGGCCCAGCACCATTATCCAGTATAGATTGTGCGGTAGTTAAATACTGTTTTATATAATGCAGATTAATGATGAACTCCAGCGGCTCCCTATCCAATCTTCCCCACTCATCAAATTGGGAGTAATATTCAATAATATTGCCCATTACCAAAACACCGACCTTCAATTGTATTTTTTACTGTAGAGAACAGAAAAAACCTATCGCCTCCAAAGAGGCGATAGGTTTAACCTTCGCGGTACCACTCTTTTTGATCGTTGCGTATTGCTTATAATAAACAACGAATCTTAGAACCCGATTACGGAGGGTTAGCCGTTAAGATCTACTGAGGTTCGATCTTACCGCTCATGGGTGAGTTGGGGAACCTACTCCGCTGTCTTGCACCAACCGGCAGCTCTCTGGGCAGTAGTTATTCCTTAATACTCCCAATCATTACGTTTATTCCGTATTGTATTTTGACCTAGTATATATTTAGAAATTATTCCCTGTCAATACAAATTCCACTTACAGCTCTACTGACTTACCCATTTCGTTCCAGACAGGCTGTCCGATCAGACCTAAACGCCAGATCGCAATTCCTTTAAGACCATAACGTTTAGCAAGTCCTACCTTCGAATTCACTGAAGATTCGTTTTCGCTATACACAGAGATCCCGAGGATCAGCTTATCCTTACTCACTTGCTGAAGCGCAAGCCGGATGCCTTCATCAACTAAACTCATCGGCTCTGGAACTTTTTTCTCTTGTAAATAATCGTACGCCATAATGACCAAATCATCTGCAAGTGTTCCTAAAGTTTTGTAATCATATCCTTTATAAGAACTATTTAATGGATGAAGAATAACGGTAAGTTTAAGTCCTGCTGCATGTGCTTTTTGTGATAGGTTTTTAACAAAAGCATTGTAATCTGCTTGCACCTTCGCCTTATCACCTGTTAGACCTAGGCCCTCCAGATCCAGGGTAATGCCTTGGAATCCTTTTTGCGTTGCAAGATCTACGATTCCAGTAATCGTCTGTTCTTGAAGCTGCTTATCTTCCAGGTTCTTAGTTAACTCTGATGCGGTATCTCCAGAGAAGACCATCAGATAAGGAGCTGTTCCACCTGCCGCTGCATTCGTGACAATCGATTCTGGCGTTACGTCACCAGCCGCTTGAGGCCATTTGAAATCAGTCCCCGTTGTGGTGAATTGCCCGCTTTTATCAATCCCACTCCAACCAAAGGCCACAGCATCAAAATTAGGAAGTAAGGAAATCTCACTATAAGAACTCAGAGCATAGAAACCAAGAGTGTACAGCTCAGTCTTCGGCGAAGTAATAGATACGGTCTTCGTAGATTGATTCCAAGCTACACCCGCACCAAACTGCTGGCCGAAGAAGCTAAGGGGAATCATCGTTGTATCCCGGATCGTCTGCGGAGCAACTCCTAACTTCACAACCGCGCCGTTAACACCTGCATTTTTGCTGCCAAGGGTCAGGGTTACCACTTTGGTCCCTGCAGTATCTGTTTTGGTAGCCGTAATTTTCTTCTGCGCTTGATTCCACTCGACATTAATTCCCAAAGCTTCAGATATAGCTCGGAATGGCACCATCGTTGTTCCGCTCATCACAACAGGTTCTACTGGAAAGGGTAGTGGATAACCATCCAGCACAATACTAACTCCACCAGCTGTGGCTGCCTGTGTGGTATTGTGGAATAAAGCCGTGGTGCCTCCTAGCGAAATAGCCAAACATAATACTAATTTACCGATTCGCTTGTTCATGAATGATAAGTCTCCCTCTTCTATGATATGAAGTCTAATCTTGTAAACTCTTATATGTCCTCTACCATTTTACCAAAGATTATCCAATTGTAAAATTAATAGATTGTCATCTATGAGCTTCGAAATTATTTTTCATATTAGA
This sequence comes from Paenibacillus sp. FSL F4-0097, assembly GCF_038593125.1. Taxonomy (NCBI): domain Bacteria; kingdom Bacillati; phylum Bacillota; class Bacilli; order Caryophanales; family Paenibacillaceae; genus Paenibacillus; species Paenibacillus sp. FSL F4-0097. The sequence goes on along the minus strand of NZ_CP151965.1, from coordinate 2,310,407 downwards.
AGAGGTCGGCAAAATTACATAAACACGCTCAAAAAGGTTCCCACTGCTCGTTCAACATCTACATCCACTGCAACTTGTATAGGTTTACCTACTTTTGGCTGAGCCCGCAAGTCCGCTACGACCATTCCCGATGTAAACTCACCTTTGTGCTCCACACGAACATTCATCTCTTTGTAGGTTACTAGATCTGGTTGCAGCGCAACCATAAGTGCGAGTGGATCATGCAGCGGTGCGCTGTTGATCAAAAAGTTCGCTTCACGATAGAAATTAAAATAATGAGTAAGCGATTGTTCCATGAACGAAATGATCGCTTTATTTTCTTCACGTCCAAAACGGTTTAATAAATCGATATGCTCTTGGGTAATCCGCGTCTTAAGCGTAACGTCTAGACCCACCATCATAACAGGAAGTCCAGATGTAAATACATGATCAGCAGCTTCCGGATCCCCAGCAATATTCGCTTCCGCAACCGGTGTTCTATTGCCGGGATTGAAGATCGTACCGCCCATCACCACTACTTTTTTCAAAGTATTCTTAATACCAGGGTCCATGTCAAGCGCCATAGAAAGGTTAGTTAGATGTGCCAGTGTGACTAATACAATCTCTCCGGGATTCTCATTAGCCATCCGAACAATAAACTCAGATGCAGTTTCGCTAATGGGACGCTGGCTGGCTGGAGCAATTTCCACATTACCAATACCGTTCTCACCATGCACATGAGTGGCGTAGCCTGAGTGCTCACGAACAAGTGCCTTGGATGCTCCGATCGCTACAGGAATCTCATAACCAGGCTTAGCAAGCTCAATTAGCCGCAGTGAATTGTCCGCCGCCTTTTCGACATCAATATTCCCAAAAACGGTTGTAATTCCTTCTACAATTACGTTTGGAGCGCGTAAGGCATATAGAATCGCCAGTGCATCGTCAATACCTGTGTCTGCATCAATAATAATTCGTGTTTTGCTCATTTATGTTCTCTCCCATTATGCTTTTTTCATAAAAGTTATCATATCACGGCCAACGAGGATCGCTCAATTCTTATTCAATTCCTGTTCTTTAAAGGCTTCAATAAACCGCTCGGGATCACACTCTATCAAATAAGCATACACACCCTTACTCGTGTGCAGATAGAACATGCCGCCCATATCCCCCATTGAACGATAAGACATATCGAAAATATCTTTTAGCGGGAATTCCCGATGACGAGTTACAATTCTATCTTGATATAGATACATTAGCCGATTGGAAGCAACACTTCGTTGTTCTCCATCCCTAATTTCTCGTTGTATCTTATAATACGGAAGCTGGGCTACCCATTTCATTTGCAGTCCTCCTGCTTGTCGTAATGGACTCCATTTTATTATTCTTTTTACCCTATTGCAAAATAAAGAAGCTTAACGACCCCATTAGCGGAATCATCAAGCTTCAGTAATCACCGTTTATTTCTTTGTATAAGCTGCGGCTGCCTTGCAAAAGCGTTCCAATGCCTCAACTAACGTAGATCTCGGACAAGCCAGATTGATCCGCAGATGGCCTTTGCCCTCTGTTCCAAAAACAGAACCTTCATTAAAAGCAACTTTAGCCTCTTTGTGCATCAGCTGCTTCAGACCGTCTATTTCCAAGTTCAGTTCGCGGCAATCTACCCATAACAGGTAGGTTCCTTGCGGCTGCATCACATGAACCTGTGGTAAATGCTCCGACAAATAGCTAATAGTATAATCCACATTATCTGATACATATTGTAACAGCTCATCCAGCCATTCTTCTCCGTCGTTGTAAGCGGCTTGTACTGCTCCTTGCGCGAAGAAACTAGCCATATGTAAGCTCAAGGCTTTCATTTTTTGATCAAATTTACGTTTCAATTCCGGATTCGAGGACACGATAAAAGAGGATTGAAGCCCCGGAAGATTGAAGGTTTTGGTCGCGGCAAGTGTGGTTAACGTAATATTGGCAATTTCCTCAGACAAAGATGCAAAAGGAATATGCTCATACCCTGGAAGCGCCAAATCACAATGGATCTCATCAGAGATAACTGTCACTCCGTGGCGCAAGCACAGTTCACCGAGCTTCAACAGTTCTTCTCTTTCCCATACTCTACCGCCTGGATTATGCGGACTGCATAACAGCAGCAGCTTAGCTCCACCCAACATCAGCCCTTCCAACTGCTCATAATCCATCTCAAAGCGCCCATTACGGACGATAAGCGGATTCTTGGCAACCTTCCGGTCATTCATCTGGATGACATCATAGAAGGGATAATAAACTGGCGATTGTAAAATAACCTCGTCCCCAGGCTCAGTAAAAAGTTCAACAGAGAGGCTTAAGGAAGTTACAATTCCGGGAGAATCTGAAATCCACTCCGGTTTGATCTGCCAATCATGCCGTCTTTTAAACCATGACGTGATGGCTTCTTTATAAGTATCACTAGGTACACTGTAACCGTAAACTCCTTGTTCTGCGCGGCGCAGAATGGCTTCCTTCACTGCGGGAGGACTTTCAAAATCCATGTCTGCCACCCAAAGCGGCATAATATCCTTCTCACCAAACAACTTCTCGGATTGGTCCCATTTGTAAGAGCTAGTATTACGGCGGTCAATTACGCGATCGAAATCATACTTCAACTAAAGTCACCTCATCCTTATAAACTTATCTTTTATTGTATCATGAGGAAAGCGATATGGCATCTTAAGATAGAATCAAAAGAATTCACATAAATAGATGATTAATTTCAAGTCGTTAGACGATAGAAAAACAATAGAATGTTAATAGTAAATACTCTGAATAAAGAGGAGGACCTTCGTTCGTCCTCCTCTTTACAATAATCATAAGTAAAATCACCAATATTAAGGTGACCAACTTATCTATACGAAATACACCTTATTACGCTAATTGTGTAATAACGAGATGTGCTGAAACAGATCTTGTTCCTCCAGCGAGAGGAGTAATAGTAAGTGCAGTAGAGTTACCAGCAGGATTCCGAACGGTCAGGATGGTGTTAATAACCGTTGTTTGCACTATAGCCATTTCTACGATTTGTGATGTACCTGTTGCGCGTCCAACTACAGTATAGGCGAGATCCGCGCCATTAAGAGTCAAGATGAGTTGTCCTGCTTCGGTTACACTAACCTGAAACAACACCTGATAAGTCCCTATTGCTGCTAAATTAAAAGAACTAGGACCCGTTCGTGCAATTGTCGTCCCGCTGGTAGGTCCGTTTTGAGGAAAACTTACGTCTGTGCCCGGTGCTACAGTTGCTGCATTATCAGGAGGCATTAGGGCAAAAAAATCAGCAAAACCTAATACACCTCCTGGTGCTCCGGTTGCCCCCGGTGCTCCAGCTGCTCCCGGCGCTCCGGTTGCTCCCGGTGCTCCTGCTGCTCCCGGTGCTCCGGCCGCTCCCGGTGCTCCCGTTGCTCCAGCTACTCCTGGTGCTCCTGGCGCTCCTGGCGCTCCTGGTGCTCCTGTTGCTCCTGTTGCTCCTGTTGCTCCCGGTGCTCCCGGTGCTCCTACAAAACCTTGTGGTCCTATAGCTCCTGCAGGACCAGGTAAACCTTGCGATCCCTGAGGACCTACAACTCCTTGGGCACCCGGCACGCCTTGGGCACCCTGAGGACCAACGGGTCCCGCTACACCCTGTGGACCAATCGCTCCCGCTGGCCCTGGTTCACCTTGAGGTCCTTGGGGTCCTGGAGGTCCGCCGGCGGGTCCTGGAGGTCCTTCAGCTCCTTGGAGTCCTCGTGCTCCTTGAGCTCCGGGAACGCCTTGGGCCCCTTGTATTCCTTGGAGTCCTTGTGCTCCTTGCGGCCCTTGCGGTCCTGTAGCACCAACGACTGTCGGTGTAGTAACATTCACTTCTGGTGGAGGACAAGTGACTTTTACAATCTTCTTAATAACTTTTCGACGATGTTCTTTTCTTTTTCTTTTCGAAGGAAATACAGTGGCGACTTTTTTCTTATGACACTTTTTATCGTCTGGACAACTCAATGCGTACACCTCCCTATAAATATAGTTCAGTGTACGCATCTTACTAATTTTAGACATGGACCAATAACTAGTTTCTATTAGACTGGAACCTATTTTCATAAAAAAGGGCTAATAAAGTAGGAGGTGGCCCTTAAGTACATTACAATGTCCACACCATTTTATTTTCTTTTCGTATTTTATGATTAGGACAACTGACACTTCCCTATTAGGCCCAAATCATAGATTTGGGTTTTTTTATGAGCACATAAAAAAACAACCCCCAAACCACGGGAGCTGCTAATCATCAACTATTATATTTTATCAACAGGCTTACGAATGGTGTTGCCTACCTTCGTGAGAATATCCGCCATTGATGCCGAGTCATTTACGTCATAATCATCAATGTTCAGACGAAGCACTGGGCAAGCTGTAAACTCATTGATCCATTTCGAATATCTGCCATGCATATGCTCCCAGTAGGATACGTCCGTTTGAATTTCCATCTCGCGGCCGCGTTCATTAATTCGCGCTAAAATAGAAGGAAGACTGCCTTCAATATAAATCAGCACATCAGGGTGCGGGAAATAGGGTGTCATGACCATGGCTTCATACAAGCTTGTATAGGTTTCATAGTCTGTCTTGGACATCGTGCCTTGATCCGCATGCATTTTAGCAAAAATACCAGTGTCCTCATAAATCGAGCGATCTTGAACAAAACCACCGCCCATTTCGAACATTTTCTTCTGTTCTTTAAAACGTTCGGCTAGGAAATAAATCTGTAGATGAAAACTCCATCTCTCAAAATCATGATAGAACTTTTCAAGATAAGGATTATGATCAACTTGCTCCAGCGAGGTTTGAAAATCTAACCTTTTAGCCAAAGCACCTGTTAAAGTGGATTTCCCCACCCCCACGGTTCCTGCCACGGTAATTATGGCGTTAGCTGGGATGTTATATGGATTCATTTCATTAGCTCCTTTATGTGAGAGGCAATTTCGACGAAGTGTTCTGGGTTCTCCACGAAATCGACTGCATTTCCATCTATGGTAATAATAACGGTAGACGGCTCTTGAATCGCTAGAGAGCCCATCGCATCATCATAATCTTCTATCAATTGCTGCAAATACGCAGTATCCATATCCCCTTCAAAAGGGCGTCCGCGTTTGGCGATTCTTTTTAACAAGGTATCGAGATCTGCTTTTATATAGAGAATAATATTTGGCTTCGGCAGGTCATCCGTCAGCACATGATAGATTTGTCGATACTTTTCTCGTTTCGTTCCCTTCAGCGTTCGTTCCCCAAAGATAAGGTTCTTATAAATATGATAATCCGAGATCACCGGTTTACCTTTATCTATGTACTGAGTTACTGTATCTTCAAGCTGCTTGTACCGATTACAGAGAAAAAACATCTCCAGTTGAAAGCTCCAGTCATCCATGTTCTGATAAAATTTAGCCAGAAACGGATTCTCATCCACAATCTCCTTAATAATCGGTAAGTTTAATTCCTCTGCAAGCATCGAAGCTAATGTTGTTTTTCCAGCCCCGATCGGGCCTTCCACTGCAATAAACGGTGCATGTTCCATTGATGCTGACTTCCTCCTCAGATACGGACCCTTCAATAACTAATTTTAAAAAACAGACTAAATTATTGTATCACATGAGACCTTACTTGTGAGCGGCTAATTATGAAGAAACTTTTCCAGTAATACAAGTGTCCAACTGTAAGATAAACGCATATATAAGAGAGTTATTCCTCTGAAAAATCGGTTCGACATCTATCTTCTCCCCACGAGGATGAATCGGACCGAGGAGACTCTATTTCCGAAAAATCGGCTGTTTCAGCATACAATCGGACTCAGTTGCAGCTATTCTACCAAATGCGCCCTAATAATAGTCACTATCCGACCAATAAGAGCTATACAGTCCATAACCTTAGCTAAATGAGCTAATAAACAACAATAGTTGCCATACGGTCCTTTAGGATCACTCCTCTTTTCCTAGATGTCATCGCGCATTCAAAGGACTGGAACCATAGCAAAAAAGGTGTCCCTGAAGGGACACCTTTTTAGATCATTCTATTAAGATAAACGTCCGCTGAAATCTTCGAAAGCGAACTGTTTGATTACTTTAATTCCCTCTTCGTCATTGTAGCTGACGATAGCTGGCAGATTCACGCCGTTAAACATATGGTTCTTCACCATAGAATAATGCGCCATATCTAGGAATACGAGTCTATCGCCGTATTTCAAAGGCTCCTTGAAGGAATAATCTCCAATAACATCTCCGGCTAGGCAAGTCATTCCACCTAATCTGTACGTATAAGGATATTCCCCAGGTTGTCCAGCATCGATAATGTTCGGACGGTATGGCATAGCCAGTACATCTGGCATGTGGCATTCAGCCGAAGTATCAAGAATCGCAATGTCCATACCGTTATGCATAACATCCAGAACGGTAGCTACCAAATATCCAGTATTAAGCGCAACGGCCTCACCTGGCTCCAGATAGATTTCCACACCGTAAGTCTCTTTCATATGCAAAATGCAGCGGACAAGGGTCTCCAGATCATAATCGGGACGTGTAATATGATGACCGCCACCAAAATTAAGCCATTTCATCCCTTTGAGATAAGGTCCGAACTTCTCTTCGACTACTTTGAGCGTACGCTCCAGTGTGTCTGAATTTTGTTCGCACATGGTATGGAAGTGTAATCCATCAATTCCCTCAAGCTCTTCAGGTCTAAAGTTAGGGAGAGTTACTCCCATTCTGGAATAATTGTAGCATGGATCATACAGCGGAACTTCGATCTCGGAATACTCCGGATTCACCCGAATGCCGCAGCTGATATGCTTCGGTGCATTTTTCACACGATCCTTGAATCGATTCCACTGGTCAAAAGAATTGAACACAATGTGATCCGAGTATTCAAGAAGCTCATCGAATTCACTTTCCACATAAGCTGGTGCGTAGACATGAACCTCTTTGCCCATTTTTTCATAGCCAAGTCTGGCTTCGAATAAGGAGCTGGAAGTTACGCCATGCAAGTACTTGCCAACTAGCGGATACAAGGAGTGCATTGAGAAGCCTTTTTGCGCGAGCAAAATCTTAGCTCCTGTACGTTCTTGTACAGAATTCATAATCTCAAGATTGCGGGTAAGCAATCTTTCATCTACAAGGTAACATGGTGACGGGACAACGCTGATATCAATATCCATCAATCGCGCCTTAATCTAGCAGCGTTGGCGAGAAATCTTCTTGCCAAGGCAGACCATGTTTATTCAAAGCTTCCATGAATGGATCTGGATCGAACTCTTCTACGTTGTACACGCCTGGTTTCTTCCAGATTCCTTTTATAATTAACATTGCTCCGATCATTGCAGGAACGCCTGTAGTATAGGAAATGGCTTGGGAGCCAACCTCTGCATAACATTCTTCATGATCGCAAACGTTGTATACATAATAAGTTTTTGGCTTACCGTCTTTAGTACCTTGGATGATACATCCAATGTTAGTTTTACCTTTTGTTCTTGGTCCCAGGGAAGCCGGGTCAGGCAGCATTGCCTTCAAGAATTGCAAAGGAACGATCTCTTTGCCTTCGTACATGATAGGCTCGATAGAAGTCATACCCACATTCTCAAGCACTTTCAAGTGAGTCAGGTAGTTCTGCGAGAAAGTCATCCAGAAACGGATCTTCTTCACGCCCTTGATATTAACAGCCAAGGATTCCAACTCTTCATGGTACAAAAGATAAATATCTTTAGGTCCGATTTCCGGAAGATCGTAAACCTTCTTCTCAGAAAGTGGTGCGGTTTCAATCCACTCGCCATTCTCGAAATAACGGCCATTAGCTGTAATTTCACGAATATTGATTTCAGGATTAAAGTTTGTAGCGAATGGATATCCATGATCGCCAGCGTTGGCGTCTACAATATCAATGGTATGGATCTCGTCAAAATAGTGTTTTTGCGCGTAAGCCGTGAACACGCCAGTTACACCTGGGTCAAATCCACTGCCGAGCAAAGCGGTAAGGCCAGCTTTCTCAAATCTTTCTTTGTAAGCCCACTGCCAGGAATATTCGAATTTCGCTGTATCTTGTGGTTCATAATTGGCAGTATCCACATAGTGCACTCCTGTTGCCAGGCACGCATCCATGATCGTCAGGTCCTGATATGGGAGAGCGACATTAATAACGACATCCGGCTCAAAGCTCTTGATCAGTTCAATGACTTCGTCCGTGTTATCTGCATCGAGCTGAGCAGTAGAAATCTTCGTGCGGCCTCCGGCTAATTTATCTTTCAGAGCGTCACATTTCGCGACAGTTCTGCTGGCAATGCAGATCTCTTCAAATACATCCGGGTTCTGGCAGCATTTATGAACAACAACACTTGCTACGCCGCCAGCGCCAATAATTAACGCTTTTCCCAAAATAAAAACCTCCTAAAATTCCATTTGCAAAATCAACAAGGCTGATTATACATAATATTTTTGAATAAATCAATAAAAACCGACAAAAAATGATGTGTTTTGTGTAAAATCTCTAAGAAATCTTGTTAATACTCTTAAATGCTCATATTTCCTCGATTATCCACGTGTATAGATCAGGTGTTTTGCTGGAACAGAGTGGATTTTCAGAAACTAGAGCAACTAGATTATTCTATCACAAGAGGGTTATACTTCATACGATTTATTTTAAAATCAATGAAAAACCTCACCATCCTTTCAACTCCGCGTAAAGACGTACAGTTCCCACCCATTCCGATCAACAGCACTGCAACAAATACAAAGAGGCCGTAATATATACTCTTACCCGTTTTTGTCGCAATATTAATCGTTGTTGCTATGCCCATCCGTTTCGTGACCAGAATTGAACGACCATTGGGATAATTATAAGTTGTCCCATTTTTCCAATATTCATCATCATCCGTATAAAGAATCCTCGAAAAGATTCCCGCACACATTCTTCAAAATCGCGTACGCTTTGTTTACCGTTATTGCATTTCCCTCTAAATCTTCTGCCTTCCACGCAAAAAGCTGAACTCCCCAGAAGGAGAATTCAGCCTAAAGCTTCTAATAAATAGTCAACTTATTTATTGGAATTTATTCGAACTGCATAAGCATCTGCATCCCATTCTACCTGCGCCCCCAGCATTTCGCTTATCAATCTGAGGGGTACATAAACGCTATCATTAATGAAGACCGGTTTTTGATCTGTTGCTATTACCTTTCCATTAACAGTCGTTTGTCCAGTTACCGAATTCAAGATCAGAGTTGTAGATCCCTTTACAGCGACCACAGCTCTCGATGGAACATCCCAACGAACATTAACTCCCATCTGCTCGAAGACTCCTCTTAAAGGAACATATGTCGAATTATTAATTAGTAGTGGCGGCATAGTCAGTTCCATTTCATTCCCATTCAACAATACTTGAATAGATTTCTTCACGAGCTGAGGCGTATTCACCTCGATCTCTCTGACCCCCAGACCCGTCTGCCCAAATTCATTTGCTCCCCAGGCAAGGACATGACCATCTTTTAAGAGTACATAATGATTTCTGCTCCCTTTAGAAATGGAAACTGCATTCTGAATACCCTTAGACTGTGTAACATTAATCTTGTTCTTATCGCCAACCGTCCACTGCCACACGGTCCCATCCGCCTTCACTGCGGAATCTGTTGTCAGCGAAATGACGTCTGTAAGTCCTGGAACCTGAACAGTCTTTAGAGCTTCTCCCAGATATGGATCTATGTAATTATTCCAAATCCATACTGTACCATCCCATCTCAATGCCGCCCCATAAAGTCCATAGGCTCCATCCATATCAACCGCTCTATATTCTCCGCTTCCTTTAATAAGCGTAGGCTTTAAGATTACGCCTTTTTGCGTTCCCAGCGGTTGCTGCGATCCCCACACCCATACCTCTCCACCATTACCAAGAGCCACTGAATTATTCGATCCCGCTGCTATAGACAGGACGGAGGGTAGTCCCTTCACCTGCACCGGGGTTAGCTTGTTTTTCCGCGAATCGTCACCGAGTTCACCTTGTTCATTGCCTCCCCACGCCCAGACCGTTCCATCTTTAAGAAGAGCTAAGCTAAAGGTGCCCCCCGCAGAAACAGCTTTCACATCTGTTAGCCCTTGCACTTGAACAGGCTCTACAAGAATCTTAGAGGACTGTGTTCCAATGCCAAGTTGTCCATGCTCGTTCCCCCCTACTGCCCACACTGTTCCATCGTCCTTCAACATCAAGTTATGGCGATAACCACCTGAGATTTGCTTTACATGATCGATATGCATTTTGACGGGAGTATACGCTGGTGTGGTCGCCCCATTACCAATAGAGCCGTACCCACCACCCCACACCCAGGCTGTTCCATCCGCAGTGATGGCATAGGCACTTCTGTCACCAGCGTCCAGTTGGGTGATGCCAGACAATAATTTCTTTTCTTCAGTTGGGTTCACAACACTATCTGCTGCTGCCACTAAGGGTGAAACCATTGCCAAGCTAAGAACAGTCCCAACAACAACTCTACAAATCCGACTTACCTGCACTTTTGACATCAAGCTTTGTTTAAACACTTGAGATCACTCCTTTTTATTAAAAAATAGATAACGCAACAACTCACGGTCCCGTCCCAAAACCTCCAATCTTCCAGCCGTTAGCGTGTTTGGTCAACACTGCAAAGCGAGTTTCCCGGCCATCTGGGGTATTAAAGACAGGATTTAGTGATTTCATATACAGATCGACCACAATATTTAACGTTGTGCGATCGCCGATGTCTTTGATTTCAGAGCCAGTATCATAATCCATCACTTTATAAGAGGTAGGCTTAGCCTCAACAATACTTTCACTGAGAGCATTTTCACCACCAAAACCCGGGTTATAGAGTTGATGTGCTTGACGGTTAACCGTCAATGCAGTGAGTAAGGCATTAGGATTCAAACATGCGCGGGCACGGGTATGATTACCGTCCTGAATAGCCTGAAAAAAAGCATCCAGCAGCTCGAAATGGTCTAATGAGGCTAAGTCACCATTCTCACCTTCCTCATCAAACAAACCTTCTCTCTCCGTCCACTCCTCAAATGTAAGTCCTGTAATGTCGGTCAAGCTACGCTTCTTAATAGACGGGCCGATACTTTGAATATTAAATTCCAGCCACGCACCAACGGTATTCCCTGATTGCACAAGCAAAACGAGATTCGAGGGATAAGAAAATTCTTTTTGTTCGCCAGAACCAGGTAAACCATCGACTAAGGAATACCGCTGTACCTCTACCGTGGCACCCTTCAGGAGGGTCAAATCCAATCCGGCATCTTTAGAGAACTCATTCGCTAATCGCCAGTAAAGTCCCACTGGATACTCCCCCAGCTTAACCTCCCAGTTCTGTGGTACCTCAACTGCAAATGTATCCGGATGGTTCTGAACTTTATAATCCAGTGTTAGTAAAAAGTCTTCGGGAACCTGTGGTACAGACGTTGAAGCTATAGAGCCAGAAGGCTCCACACCAATGGAGTTCTCCCCTTGATTACAACCTGAATTTAAGAGCACAAGAAAACAAATCGTTACCATCGTTATGAACTGCCGCTGGGTCATCTAATTCCCGCCTCTCTAATCACTCCTCTATATTTAGACTGAGGAATATTATACAAAGTTGCGGGAAACTGGAAATTATTAAAATCATTTTATACGCATAGGACCCTGTAGTTTGGGATTGGCGTTGATTTTACCTGCTTATGCGGCATAAATCGCTTGTTGCTTCACTCTAGGACTCTCGTCCACCTTTTGACACTTGATAACTTCGGGAGCATAATAAGCTTCGGCATATTGCAACGGATTTCCATGAAATACAGGTATATGCAGGACCTTGGTGTAATTGCATCAGAGAGGATGATAACGAGTGAAAAAAGATTTTGATATAAAAAACAAACCCTTCCTAGTCTTTAGCTTCGTCCTGCTGCTAAAATGCGCAGTGGCCTGGTTCGTAGTTTTTAGCGACGGTCCTAACTGGAGCATGCTGCTGACAGAGATCCCATTTTTCTTTATCGTATTTGGACTTATTGAATGGATGGCTTCCAAACGAAAATTTCTGTATTACATGATAGCCAACCTATTGATTTCAGTCATATATTTCGCCGTCCTAATGTATTACAAATATTACGGTGTAATTGCTACTTATCATGCCTTGGAACAAGCAGATAAAGTAACTAAGGTGGGAGAAAGCACATACTCGTTGCTGGACCCTTACTATTTGTTCATTTTTGTGGATATTGTAGTGTTCATGTTTTTTATGTTCCGTCCGAAATATATTGCGATCTGGAAAGAAAGAGGTATGAACCGCCGCATGAACCGGACCGCTTTGTTTGGGATCATCAGTGTTTCCTTAGCAGTTTGTGTCTTTAATGTTTGGCCGAATCATGCCAGTATGAACGAGAACAAAAAAGCGGAGAGTATGGGGATTCTTAATTACGAGGTCTATACTATTTTTGCCGATACAAGGGAAACAGAAGAAATAATCGACAGCAAAGAAATCACGCAACCATCCATTAACGAGACCAAAGGAATTACAGAGCCTGTCTCACCGAAGTACTGGGCGGCAGCTCAAGGTAAAAATCTAATCGTGGTACAAATGGAATCTTTTCAGAACTTTTTGCTGGACCTGAGCATTGACGGACAGGAAGTAACACCCAATCTAAATAAGCTTTTGAAAAGCGAACATTATTTCAATAACTTCTATACTAATGCCGGGCAAGGAACAACTTCGGATGCTGAATTTGTGGTGAATACTTCGTTGTACGTTCCTCATCACGAGGTAGCCACTTCATCCAATTATATGGATAAGGCGCTTCCGAGCCTGCCTAAGCTGATGAAAGCTAATGGATATAATACAGCAACCTTTCACACCAATAGCGTAGAATTCTGGAACCGCAAAACTCTATACAAAGTCCTAGACTTTGATAAGTATTACGATCAAGCGTTCTATGGGGATGGTGATCATATCGCATTCGGTGCTTCTGATGAGGTACTCTATGCCAAGACTGTGCCTGAATTAGTCAAAATGGATGCTAAAGATGATCCTTTTTATGCAATGGTCATTTCTATGAGTGCTCATCACCCTTATAAAATGCCAGAGTCAAAAAATAAAATGACGCTGCCTAAACGGTATGAAGGTACCCTAGTTGGCAACTATATTCTAGCTCAAAATTACGCAGATTATGCAATGGGACAATTTCTGGATCAATTAAAGTCCAGTGGTCTATGGGATGATAGCGTCATTGTCTTTTACGGGGACCATCAGGGTGTATCGCTATATTCCCTTGATGGCAACGAGAAATCGTTAATGGAAGAAATGGTCGGTCACGAATATGGTTATACCGATATGTTCAACGTTCCTTTCATCGTACATGCGCCAGGGGTAGGTCAACCTACGGTCTACAGCCAAACTGGCGGCCAGATCGACATTATGCCAACTGTAGCTAACCTGTTAGGGATTTCAATGAAAGATCAGCTCTACTTCGGAGAAGATCTGATGAACCAACAGACCAACATGCTCCCTGTCAGACACTTTTTGCCTACCGGCTCTTTCATTAATGACACAAGCATGTATTTGACTGGTGTCGATTACGATGATGGAGACAACTTTAATCTAATCGATGGCTCTGAAACAGAGGGCGGTTCGACAAAAGAACAATTTGACGCCGTTCAGCGGCTTCTAAATATGTCTAACAGCTACATTCAACAACTGCCGGATTTACCATCTACGGATAATGCAGAGTAACTATAAAAGAATGCCCCTCAGCCAAATAGCTGAGGGGCATTTTTGCATTTTTTTATAAGAACCTAAACCTTAATTAAGCTTCAACATCCTATCGATAATCACTGCTGCTTGAGCACGGTTGGCAATATTTTTAGGACCGAAGGTATCCGCAGTCAGACCTTGCACAATACCTTCCTGTGTTAGTAATGCCACCGCTTCTTTACCGTAAGCAGCGATTGTTGCCTGATCTTTAAAGTTAACCAAAGCGGCATTTGTATCACTTACCGACTTGCCTTTAAATTTCTTAAGTGCGTTGGATACAATGATTGCCATTTCCTCGCGTGTAATTGCACGGTTAGGATCAAACTTTCCGTTGCCTACACCGTTAATCAATCCGTTCTTGACCCCGGATGCAATGTATCCGTAAGACCAGTCAGAAGCTTTCACGTCACTGAAGGTAGCGGATGATTTCACATCAAGCAGATCAAAAGCTCGCACGATCATGGTAATAAACTCGGCACGCGTCACCTCTTTAAGCGGAGCAAAGGTATTATCGCTCACCCCTTGCAGAATCCCTTTTGCCGCCAGCTCTTTAATCGCCGATGCTGCCCACGCTACCTTACCTAGATCCGTGAAGTTTGAACCTATTGGGTTTGGTGTTGCAGACGGCTGCACAGTTGGAGTTGGAGCTGGCGTTGGTGTTGCAGACGGCTGCACGGTCGGTGCAGGTGTTGATGTTACAGATGGCTGCCACGGTGTCGAAGGTGTTGTTGGCTCTTGTTCATTCACCCCGTTATCCATACCGTCCTCTTCAGTCGCCGCTGGAGCAGCAGCATAGATTGAATTGGCAAGCAATCTGAATTGATTTTGCGGATGATATTTATTCATCAGATCATTCGCAAATAACGTCACATGAATGTTGTCTGTATTGTAAGTAAGCGCCAATATTTGGTCTTGTGCAGCCTCGTTATTCGGCCACCAGCCTGCTTTGAAAAAGTCAGCTCCTGATCCGTATTTCGCCAAGATCTCTGCGCCTTCAGGCACTTTCGTAATATAAGCCGCGGAAACCGTGTAGAGGTATTCGCTATCGGCATAAGGCGCTGTAATTACATTGTCCTGAGAGACCTCAGCCTTAAACAATCCCTCATGAGCATCTTCTTTGCCATCCTTATTGACCGGAGTTGAATAGTCCAGCCCAGGGAGGACCTTAAGCCCTTTAACAGTTTTCAGCATCGTTCTTCCATAACCGATAAATGGTTTGCCTGCAGCAATCAGATTCGTTCCCGAATTGATTAGAACATCTGCTGCCACTGTATCCGTAGTTACGTTAAATCCAAGATCCTTCAGCATAAATGCAGTCGCTCCTGCAATAGCTACCTTAGGAGCCTTAAGCAATTTACCCGTTCTGTTCTCTGAAGCACTAAACGGAACAATATCCAGCAGATATTTAGACGATACCGTTCTAAGGTTGGATCTGGAAACAAGGAAGCTTCCCTTCTCGTAACCCGTCCCCCCATTCTCCAGCAATGTTACTGCCTTATGATTGGCTAGCAGCTCATTCACAGCTTTTATGGCATCATTGTTGCTGTTTTTAATGACATAATTTTGCTCGAACGGAGATTGATCCAGATTCGTACTAGGGATCGTTACACTGCTAACCTGTTCTGTCTTCCCAGTGAATGCTCCTACAGAACGGCTAATATATCGGTCAAAACCACGCATAGCCGAGAAATTCTGTACCGTATCTGAATACATCTCATTAAAATCCGAGACATCTAGTCCATCATACAAGACAAGATTCGCATAACCTCTTTTGGCTTGATGCATATTCACCACATAGGTTCCAGCCGGATAGACTACGGAATCTACAGTTACACTGGTTGTTGTCCGTTCTACCTTCACATTGTTACGTAATAGGTACTGAACCATTTTGTAGGTTTCCAGATCATTTTTTTGCAAATCTTTTGCAACCGGAAGAATGTAATACTCAGGGAAGAAATTCGTATTTTCCTCTACCCCTGGACGTCCAATAGACTCATTTTGTGCATTGATTAGATAATCTTTAACAGCAGCATTAGTATTCTCATTTTGGATACCCCGTTTGAAGATTTCCAATTGATTCAGGAACAGTTCCTGCTTGTTGTTGATCACATAATCGGTTGCCCCCAAAGCCGCATAATAAAAGGCATCCAGTGAATCTTCATTCAATTCAGGCACTTCAATGGTATGCCCAAGTGCTCCTTGATGCATGGCATATACAGCTGTGTAGGCTGGTGAAGCATCATCCCAACCTGTTGCATTCGTTCCTTTATAGTTCGGATCCTGTTGTGTTTTTTCGTATTCTTCATAAGGGATATGGTAGGAATCATATTTAGTATTAGCAATTCCCGCCTTACCCATGGCATTTGCTTGCTCAAGCATACTTGGCATTACAAGATCATATTCAATGTTAGGATCATGAGGTGGTGTGCAAGGCTCAATCAAGAAGCCACTTACAAATCCATGCATGTCCAAAAAGGTAAGCGGCGTCCACTTAGCAATTTGTGCAGTTACCGCTTGTGTCTCAGGTTGCGTCTGGTAAGAGTTGTCCCGATTTGGATCAAGCAGTGTTGAAGTTTGACGCGTGTTTAACGCGCGACCGTCAGGATTCTCTACATAATCAAGCAGAAAAATCACATGGTCAAGCGCTTCGTCGATGTTCAGAACAACCTTTTTCGGATTTCCATTCTCATCAGTGGTATCATAGGTGACAATTTGCTGTGTCATCAGCGTATCCAAAAACTTAATGATTACATCGACACCATTGGCTTCATCGGCATGAATGTTATTCAACCAAATAGGTACCTTATAATTCTGCAGATCCCCGTCGTTAATTTTCTTTTGCAGGGCTTCAGGATCATTCATCATAAGCGGTAAGGTCTCGTTCAAATATTGATCTACTGAGGACTTATCCTTAGCAACAATAGAGAAATGAATGGCACGACCTTGAGTTGAGGTCCCAATTTGCTGATACTCTACATATCGATCATATTTATTATTGCTTTCAGCAGTAATCCTATCGATCGCGGGTTTAATCTCATCATATGTATGATAGGTTTCATATGGATTTAGTTTGACTTGCTGCTCTACCAGCACATCTCCAGCAGGTAATGTCCCGATTAGATTATAAATTCCCACTCGTTTGACGTACTCTGCACGTATACCCGTTAGTGAGAGATTCTCTCCGTACAGCAAATCAAAATGAATTAAAGCCTTTACTTTTGAACCTGAGATCGGCTCATATGTCACTGTTACGAAAGGATTACCTGAATAATCTTTCGCATCTTTATTCCATTTTTTCCACTCTGCCAGCGGCTTCATCTCTTCCGCCGTTCTGCCAAAATTCCAGATGATATCTTGAGGCGATGCCCCATCAGGAAGATCTAAAGTCAATTCTAATGTTCTAGCTTCCGTCATAGAAGCTTTGTATACTTCAGTGGAAACTGTCGCCGCTATTTGTTCATAGACAGCAGTCGCTACCGTAGTTTGTTCTGAAGAAAGCACCTCTGGATCAGCTGCGTTCTCCGTAGAAACCGGAGCAACAACCGCCTGCGGGTTAATTTCGGTTGCAACTTCACCTGCATATGCAGCTGGAAGCAGACCCGACATCATAAGTGTAAAAGCTAGTAATAAAGATAGTATTCTCTTGGACATTTTTTACCTCCTATAATTTTGTCTACTTTCACCCCGAATTGAATGAATATACACTTATATGAATCTGTATTCATAACATAATATAGTATTCTATTAATTTTGGAAACAAAAATAATAGAAAAAATAATATTTTTATACGACTCGCCTAGGTAAGCGTATTCATTTTGTGCAAGAGTCCTACACTACCGCAACAAAAAAAAGCGCCCGGATAACCGAACGCTTTGAATTACAATAAATATATTAAACGGTTTCTGGAAAAGAAGCTTCACTTAACTCTTGTGCAGGTACAAGTTCACTGCTACCCTCTTGCTCTACAGGTGCGTTAACCAGCATATACACACGGGACTCGTAAGGCCGTAATGCGACAGTCTCAATCGGCTCCGCAGGATCAACCTCATAGTTATGCAAGAGCAATTCACTAGTATCAAACTCCAAATCAAATGGAAGGTCAAACAGTGCTTCCTCTGCTGTCAGGTTAGACATGACCAGCAGTTTTTCATTTCCAAGCGTCCGAGTATAAGCATAAATACGTTCATCTTCAGGCAAAATGAGATCATAAGTCCCGTAAACAGTAACGGGATTAGCAGCCCGAAGAGCGATAAGCTTTTTGTAATGATGATAGATGGAATAAGGGTCCTGCTTCGCCCGCTCCACATTGATTTCCGTATAATTCGGATTCACCTTCATCCATGGCTTGCCGCTGCTGAAACCAGCGTTTTCAGAGTCGCTCCATTGCATTGGTGTTCTAGAGTTGTCCCGGCCGTTCTTCCAGATTACCTCCATGACTTCCTCATGTGTTTTACCGGCTTCAGTCTCCAAACGGTACAAGTTCTTCATCGCCACATCATCGTAATCATCCATTGATTCAAATCTTACATTGGTCATCCCAATTTCTTGACCTTGATAAATAAATGGTGTTCCCTGCATCAGGAAATACATCGTAGCCAACGATTTAGCTGACTCTTTCCAATACTGGCCATCATTTCCCCAAGTAGAAACTGAACGCGGCTGGTCGTGATTTTCGATGAACAATGCGTTCCAGCCTCTGCCCTCAAGACCTTTTTGCCAACGGGAGAGAGCTGATTTTAGCTGCAAAACATCCAATCCACCTGTCACACTCTTATTCCAAAGAGCTAAATGCTCGAATTGAAAAATCATATTAAATTTGCCTTGCTCTTCACCCACCCACGACTCCGCCTGATCAACATTTACACCACTCGCTTCGCCAACCGTCATGATGTCATATCGGTCAAACGTCTCCTGCTTGAGCTCCTGCAAGAAATCGTGAATCCCTTCACGGTTCATGTGACCATCGCCAGACGGAACATACGGAAGATTCTGTGGATTCGGCAGATCGGGATGTCCGGTGATTTTTTTAATATGTGAAATGGCATCCACCCGGAAGCCGTCGATTCCTTTGTCCAGCCACCAGTTGACCATGCTATACAATTCACGGCGCACCTCAGGATTCTCCCAGTTGAGGTCTGGCTGTCTTTTGGAAAATACATGCATAAAATATTGCTCTGTGGCGGGATCAAGCTCCCAAATCGAACCGCTGAAAATACTCTCCCAGTTATTCGGCTCCTTCCCGTCCTTAGGATCACTCCAAATATAATAATCCCGCTTCGGATTATCCTTGCTTGAACGTGCTTCAACAAACCATGGATGTTCGTCCGAAGTATGATTAATCACTAGATCCAGAATCAGCTTCATGCCTCGTGCATGAACCTCGTGCAGCAGCTGATCAAAGTCGGCCATGCTGCCGAACTCCGCCATAATATCCTGATAATCCGAAATATCATAACCATTATCATCATTTGGGGATTTATAAATAGGACAGATCCAAATGACATTGATGCCAAGCTCCTGCAAATAATCAAGTTTAGAAATGACTCCTTGCAGATCCCCTACACCATCACCATTGCTGTCCATAAAGCTCCGTGGGTAAATTTGATACGCCGTGGCTTCTTTCCACCATGTTCTGTTCAATGCATGCAGCTCCTTCGTATTCATATACCCTTCATAGGAAAATATTTTCCCTAAATTCATTAAAATTAATAATTCAGTTATTGTTTTTAGCAAAAATCCAACTTTATCGTTCAAAAAAAGCTTTTTTCAAGGAAATAATTTTCCTACAGCGATCATTATAGGACCTTTTATTTCCTAGGTCAACAACAATCTTTTGGATTCTTGAAGCTATCCGTGATATGCTTGCGAGAGTTGAAACACCAAGTGAATCATATGGAAAGTTATGGTGATCTTCTTGAAGGTAAAGATAAAAGATATAGCCCAAATGGCGAACGTTTCGATTTCTACGGTGTCCAGGGTAATCAATAACAGCAAACCAGTAAACGAAGATGTCCGTAAACGAGTATTGGAAGCTATTAAACAAACCAACTACCGTCCGAATGTCATCGGCCTTGAAACGGACAAAGCTAATACACAGCTGATCGGTGTGATCATTCCGCAGAATAGCAACACTGTACTGGATGACTTCAATGTTGGTATTCGCGATCTTGCGGATTTGTATGGATACGACATTATGGTCGGATTAACGGACGGCAGTGCAGAAAGTGAACAACACTATTTGAAGATGTTCCAGCGTATTGGGACGGAAGGAAATATATTTGTGGGTTCAATTCCAAACCATGAACATCTGGAGATCATCCGCAGCTCAAATACACCTTGCGTGCTTGTCGGGCAACAATCGCAGGTGGATATGATTCCTTCCGTTCATCTGGACAATATAACTGCCTCCTATGAAGCTGTTACTTATCTGATTCAAAAAGGTCATCGCAAAATCGCTATGATTCGCGGCTCGGGAGATAATGCGGTGGGTGGGGATCGGTATAAAGGCTATCTACAAGCCCTTATGGATGCAGGCATAACCTTAAGGAAAGAATGGGTAGTAGAAAGTGCGATGGCCGTCGAAGATGGGAGCGACGCCATGCGCCGAATTATGGATAGCGGGGAGTTACCTACTGCGGTGTTTTGCTCTACAGATTGGATGGCAGTTGGAGCCATGAATCATTTAACCGATAACGGTCTACGGGTGCCAGCTGATGTCGCCGTGTTCGGTTTTGATAACAGCTTCATTGCCTCTATCGTTCGACCTAAGCTTTCCTCGGTTGAATACTCTGGAACGGAGATTGGGATGACCGCCACCCGAACCTTAATCAAGCTGATTAAAGGGGAGACCGTTGTGCCGCATCATGCAAATGTGGCTCATTATTTGGCTATTCGGGAAAGTACGGGTTAGGAGCTGGGGAGCTCCTAACCCTTTTTTATACAGATGATGTTGTTGATGTTATTGTGTGAACCCTACTTTGGCTCGTTCACGCGTTTTGGTATCTAGAGAGATAGAACAGATCGAGCTGATTGGAATATAAAACTCTTCAAAATCCGTCCGATATTTGACGAAATTTTCACTTACCGTTTCCAGCACTCCTTTTGTAGCGTTGGAGCCATCCACAAAATAGATTGTTACCTCTTTTCCCTGCAAAACCTCCAGCATAGCCTTCTTCACTCCTTCGTCTTAGAGATTTGTGATGACCTTATCGATAATTCCGTATTCAACCGCCTCATCGGCTGACATGAAATAATCTCGATCCATATCTTGCAGTACCTTCTCTACCGTCTGCCCAGTTCGGTCCGCTGTAATTTGCACAAGCACTTCCCTTGCCTTCAAAATACGTTTGGCACTGATCGCAATGTCACTAGCTTGCCCCTGCGCCCCACCATGCGGCTGATGAATCATAATCTCGCTATTCGGCAAGGCATAACGTTTCCCTTTGGCCCCAGCCAATAACAACAAAGAACCAAAAGAAGCCGCCATTCCTGTACAAATGGTATTCACCGGAGGCTTAATAAGCTGCATCGTGTCATAAATACTGAAGCCTGCGGTGATAGAGCCACCTGGACAATTGATATACATGTGTATATCTTTATCCGGATCTTCTGCTGATAAAAACAATAACTGGGCAACAATACTGTTAGCCAGCTGATCCTCAATTTCCGCACCTACGAACACTATCCGGTCCTTCAACAGCCGCGAATAAATATCGTAAGATCTTTCACCTTGATTCGTTTGTTCGACTACATAAGGAACGTACGCCATCCGTATTCGACCTCCATCTGTTTTAGAGTTTTGAAATCTACCCTGTAAACGGATTAATACGGGGATAGGATACGTTAGGCGTGAGAATTTTTATTTTTTAAAATTGCGTATCTTAATTTCCTGCTCATTCGTTTATTATTAGAAGTAATCGAAATCACCTTACTGGAAAAGGAGTTATGCAGAGTGATCATCCTTGAGAAGCTTAGCACCGGAGATGAGCCGGATGAAAGTAACAGCAGGTCTTTGCAGATAGCTCTGAAGCGATATTGTCTTGCATTGACACAATCCCCGTGGGATGCCGATGATTTAGCTCAGGATACATGGGTCAAGGCTCTAGGTTATATGAAGACTTCGAACTCAACGAGCGCAAATAATGGGAACAGTCCAATGAATGAAGTTAAACAAAATAAAGAAACCATTGAAAATGATAAGGCTAATGGAGCAAATGGAGCCAATGAAAAACTTAAAACTAATCAAACTAATCAAATGAACTATACGTTTTCTAAGGCTGCAACGTCTGCTAAGGCTGTAACGCCATCTAAGACTGCACCATCTACAAGATCTGCAAAATCTGCAATGCATTCTACGATTCCTACAAATTCTACTCATCATACAAGTTCTACAAATCACCCAAATCCTGAGGCATTGCTTTTTCGGATTGCCCGAAACACATGGATTGATATCTTGCGGCGAAAAGCCACCTTGTCACGAGTGTTGGAGCTGGATCAGTCCCCCACTGAGGCCTCTGCGGAGTATGGTTCATTTGAGATTGAAGCTGCTTTTCAAGCACTACAGGAGCATTTATCTCCGCTGCAGCAGGCGGTGTTCCTGCTTCGAGATGTGTTGGGACACTCTGCAATGGAAGCTGCCGAGATTCTCGATACCACAGAAGGGGCAATAAAAGCCGCTCTGCACCGAGCCCGGCAAGCCCTTCCTCTCGTAAGACAAGAGCTGCTTCAGGCCGATGGTCCTTCCTTACCACAGGACACAGCCATGCAGATTGTCTTGACCCGCCTTGCAGCCGCGTATGAACATGGGGAAATTGCCGAGCTGATCGAGCTTGTATTTGCGGACGAAAGTCAGGAACCTGTAATGGCGGTATCGAGCCAAAGCTTGCAAGGCTTCCAGACCTTCCAAGCTGGTGGATTCAGTTCAAACAGCTGGAATTATACCACGCCAGGAATGTGTATGGTGGCGTAGTTTTTCGTTAAGCTCGATTTCGGGCAGCTAAGTGTCTCGTTACGTTAAAAACGAACAGATATAATTGTGATTAGTGTGCTTAATGTGTAATTAACATTTGGGCTGTTTGTGGTAACTAGCTACAAACGTTGCATATTGTACAACAGAATCCGCCGTCCTAGCCGCAAAAATTGAATCTGCTGCAATCTCTGCAATAGATTCTGGTGAAAAGCTAGTTTAATGCCACTTGATCATCCATTGATTGTATAGAGTGCAATAGGATCAAATTTTCTCCACTCTAATACGAATTCTATTGCACGAAGTACAATCAAACTAACTCTTTCCCGTTAGTCCAATTTGTATCACTCAAAACTCAATACATTGCTGCTGATCTGGCTGATCCCGCCGCTTCTCTACAATGAATCAGAAGCTTCACATAAACCAATAAACAGTCATTTTAATAACCATTAATAGCAATCAAGGAGTGAGGTTGATGAGGAAGATTCTTATTTTAGGCGGCACACGCTTTTTTGGGAAACGTTTGGTCGAGCGTCTGCTTGAGGATTCTAAGAACGAAGTAACCATATTAACGCGCGGGGAAACAAGCGACCCTTTTGGCGATCTCGTTCACCGGATACAGGTGGATCGGTCTCAACCGGAGGCCTTCGCTCAAGCATTAGGTGATACGAGTTGGGATGTAGTTTACGATAATATTTGTTTTTCACCTGATGAAGCGGATCAGGCGCGCCGTATTTTTGACGGCAAAACCACACGTTACATACTGACTTCAAGTTTATCTGTTTATGATTTCAGTGAGCAAGCGCTGACGGAAGAGGTGTTCGATCCTGAAACGCACCCTATTCGTTATGGAGGACGAAATGACTTCACCTATCAGGAGGGGAAAAGACTGGCGGAAGCCGTCCTTATCCAACAAGCTAACTTCCCTGTAGCCGCTGTCCGCTTTCCGATTGTTCTGGGAACTGACGATTATACACGAAGACTCCATTTTCATATTGAACATGTACGTAATAAACTGCCCATCGGGATTCCGAATCCAGATGCAAATATTTGTTTTATCCGTTCGGACGAAGCCGCTAATTTTCTGTATTGGCTCGGCAACTCGACGGTGACGGGTCCTCTCAACGCTTGCTCAGACGGTACGGTTAGTATTAAGGAGCTTATCTCGCTGATTGAAAAAGAGACCAGAAAACAAGCCGTCATTCAAAGCGAAACAGCGGATGCGCATAATTCTCCATTCGGGATCACACAATCCTGGTTTATGGATACAGCTAAAGCTCAATCGGAGGGATACAAGTTTCTCACTCTAAGCGACTGGCTCCCAGAGTTAGTTAGCACCCTAAATCAAACTTACGAGGACTAATTATATTTCTACATAAAAAAGCTGGCTCATTCGTGGATACTCCCACGAAGGAGCCAGCTTCTTTATGCAACAAATCACAATTATGCGTTGAGTTAATTGCACTCTATACAACTATTTTCAGGTATGTGCACTCCCACCTGGTTTTAGTTGTATTTCATGCAATTAAATCCCCACTAAACAGCCGCTATCCCCTTTTCAGCTCGAAATAGCTGCACTAAATACAACTAAACCCTAATCAAGCTAAATACAAACCTTTTTAGTTGTATAAAATACACTTAAAATCAAAACGGCAGATAGAACCTCACTAAGCGCTAAACTTTAGCCTCTCATCTCTAAACTCTATTCTATAAACTCTAATCTCTGGACTCTACTCTCTACTCTCTACTCTACTCCCTACTCCCTACTCCCTACTCCCTACTCCCTACTCCCTACTCCCTACTCTCTACTCTCTTCTCTCTTCTCTCTTCTCTATTCTCTATTCCCTATTCCACCTTACGCTACGAATGCCAATTCCCGCTGAGCTACGCAGAGATTGTCAGATAAGACCCCTCTTTAGAAGCGTCTGCATTTGGTGTACCACCATCATTTGGAGTACCGCTATCATCTGGAGGATCGCCAGCACCTAATGTATCATCTCCTAATGCGTCTCCTAATGTGTCCCCAGCTTCTGGAGTGCCAGCATGCTTTGTATCCCTGTCCCCTTCATCGCTGACCCCATCGTCCCCATCTGAATCAATCTTAAAAATATTGATTTCTTTAAATAAATTCTGCGAAATTTCATTAATCTCAATGGCTTGACGGGCTATATCACGGATAGCATGATCCTGCTGTACGCTGGAGGCGTTCACCTCTTGCACCCCTGCCGCAGTTTCCTCGGCGATGGCCGCGACGGCATGCACAGACTCTGCGAGTCTACGGTTCATAGTCTGCGTCATATCCACTTTGTCGTGAATTTGCCCAATCTGTTTACTAATCTCCACAATAGATTGATCAATCGCTTCAAAAGAGGACAACGTTTCAGCCACTTTATGATCCTGTTCCTCAAGATTTCCTTTGGTCACCAGCATATATTGCTGGAATTCATCCATCCCGGATTGCAGCTCGCTAATAATCTGACTGATATGTACGGAGGACTCTTTGGTCTGTACAGATAATTGTCTTACTTCATCAGCGATGACAGCGAACCCTTTTCCGTAGGCACCTGCCCGGGCTGCTTCAATTGCTGCGTTAAGTGAGAGAATATTGGTCTGATTAGAAATATCTGTTATGGATTTAGTGATGCGCGAGATGTCCTTTGATTGATCACTCAGTTTGGTTAAAGCCAGATATACTTTATTAACAGATTCTCGCGAATGCTCAGACACCTCCCGGAGGGCGATGACGGATTCAGATCCTTTACGAGTATTGTGATTAGCCGTTTGACTGGTAGCCAGCATAACCTCGGTATACTCCGTGATCTCATTCACTTCACGTTCCAGCTCCTGAATCAGGCCAGCGCTCTGCTCGGATTGTCCTGCCTGCTGTTCTGCGCCTACCGAAATTTCCTGTATAGTGCTTACGATATCTTGATTCGTATGCGCCGTTATAGATGAAGATTCTTGAAAAGAATGCGAATAAGTTGCCAGCGAAGAGGCTACTGACTGGGTATGCTGAAGCATTTCCCGGACCCGCTCCACCATATGATCAAAATGATGACTCAAACTGCCCAACTCATCGTTGTAAGGTGAGTTAATCTGCTGACGCAAATCTCCTTCTGCAATTTTTCGCAGAGCCACTTGCAGTTTATGGATAGGATTCAGGAAGGAACGTATGAGCATAACCGCAATCACTAATGTGAAAATAAACACTAGCACAGCTGCGTAAGCAACTATAGAGGTGGTTAGATTAAGCAGATCAAAAGAATAATCCTGTGCTTTTTCTGCATTTTCTGCTGCTGCCGTATACAACTTTTCATTAGTCACTAGCATGACTTCACTCAACGCTGTAGCCTTCGTATGTAATTCATCGATTTGTTCCAGCACACTCATGGGATCGAGCTGCTCATCTTCTATGGTCTTTACCAATTCGTCAAAATATCCCGTATATTCCCCAATCTGACTATGTAATTGTTCTAACTCTTTAAATGCCGGCGAATCTGCCGCAAAATCCACCGTCGCCAACTCTTTAGTCAGCTTTGTTTGCTTGTCCTTAAAGGGTTGGACGAACTCCAAATCACTCGAACCCGCTAACGAAGATTCTACCGCATTCATTTCCTGCAGCAGCTGCGTAATTAATGACACGGTAATTCGTTTTTCCATCTCAGCTTTTTGCGTTTCCATAGAAATCTCCACTTGGCTGATTTTATGGTTTTGATAAAACGCTACTCCCAAAAAGAAAAGAACAATGGCGGAAAAACTCAAAATCAACTTCCATTTCATAGTTAGATGCATAGACCTAGCTTTCAACAATATCATCCTCCGTATAAAGCCTCATATTGCAATAGGTACATTCTACCAATATCTTGATTGTAGAAGCTGGACGTTAAATACTGGACAATGTTTTGTATGAGAAATGTAAATTATCTCGAATACCCAATCATTAATTCTCCTTGCAATTGACGTAACGTTAAATGCTAAAATAATCCACATAAGGCGCCTTATCAAACTATGAAACGGGAGTTGTCTATGAGCGGATTTGTTACCATTGATAAGCTTTCTGCGCAATTCGGACTGACGAGTCGGACTCTGCGTCACTGGGAAGCTCAAGGATTGTTTGAAAGTAAGCGGGATAGCAGCTCTGGCTGGCGGATTTATGATGAGAAAGCAATACTCGCCATTCGGGTTACCTCATTATTAAGAAAGCTGGATATTAGCATCAAGGATATTGGAACTGTGCTTAAACATATGTCCGTTCAGTCCATGTATGAAGCGCTCAGCCAGCAAGCGGCTTCTATTCACAATCAAAAAACAGAACTAACAAATAGAGAAGGTGAAATACATCTCTTTTTACAGTGGATATCTGCCCATATCGAGGAACCCATTACAAATCAATTATTATCTGAACTAAACGAAAAGTCATGCAATCCATCGGATGGTATGACTAAAACTGAGGAGGTTATATCTATGCCAACTATTAATCACTCTACCCCTATTCATGTAAGATTCATTACTCTTCCAGCTATGAGATTTGCCTACAATGTTGCGGTTAGTACCTCTCCAGAAGATGAGGCTATGATCCCAGTTAATGAATGGCTGGAAGCTAGTCAACTATTAGGCACAGCACGGCTTTTTGGCGGCAATACGAACCCGCATCCAACTGGTGAGAATAAACCTTACGGATATGGATTCTGTGCCTCAATTCCGGAAAATGTGAAGATACCAGCTCATCTAAAGGAAATGCGGCTCGACGGCGGCCTCTATGCTCTGACAGAAAGCACTGATGATATCTACGGCTCATGGCAAGCCCTAATGGGGTATCTGGATACTCATCCTGATTATCAAGCGGATCACAATTCCAGATTATGTCTTGAGGAGCATATCCGTAACGATAGTCCCAAAGGTAGCGGAAATGAGTATGCCCTAAATCTACTCGAACCTGTAAAAAAGAGAGTTCACGCGCTTGCGTAAATGAGCGAGCCATAGATAAACGTTTCTAATCTTTAAAAAAACAAAACGCTCTCATCTGCTTATTCGGGCAGACGGAGAGCGTTTTGTTGTACATTGCTTCTATTGATTTATTCCCTGCGCAGACACAGCTGGAGTAATTTTCACAAAAATAAATCGTGTAAGCGGCCCAACTAAAATGATCTGCAGTGGAAGTGCAAAAATAAAATTTTTACCTATGGCAGACAGATAAGCTCTTGGTAGTTCAGCAGAAAATCCAACATGGAGAACTGCGCCATAGAAGGACATGAACAATACCATTCCGGTCACCATAAAAAAGGATATGAACATGATTTTTTTGATCATCGGATCATTTTCTTTAACCAGCTTATGCGCGATCCCCTTCGCAACCTTGCCTACAACAAATACATCTAGAATGAGTGCAACTATAAATGCAGGCAAGTAGCCGACAATCACATCCTTAACTAACGTGCCTGACCAACCCTCCATTAGTGCTACATTGTAAATACTCATACCCAGCACCATCAAAAAACACATGATGAACGTAAATAAAAATGCTTCTTTTTTGTTTCTTCCCATCTTCAAGCTCCTTTTATCTCTATATTGTCAACTTGGATTACAATAACACAAATTCTCAAATCAAGTCAACCAAGTTGACAATATTCGCAAATGTCTTATACTGGGATAAACGAGCCATGATTTAGGAGTGTTCTAATGAATAAGCAGCTGCAAAAAATGAACCTGATCGATTTACTCAGTGAGAAGCATCTAGCTTTACGTAAAATAGTGACAGACAAAGACCCGGATCAAATTAATAAGACCGAATCCCACATTCTTGCAGTTCTTGAGGCCCGAGAAATGTTATCGATCTCAGAAATCAGTAGAATAATTCATATTTCAAGACAGGGCACGCATAAAAGCATTCAAGGCATGTTATCCCGTGGTTATGTCGAAGCCGTTGAAGTCGAAGGAAATCAGCGTGACAAAAATATTGTCCTCACTCCAAAGGGAATAGAATGCAATAACAGAATGATGATCACCAAAACTGAATTAGAGCAGCAGATCGCTGCCAAGCTAGGAGTAACAAATGTAGAGCTTCTTAAATCTTTGCTAAAAGAAGATTGGCTCTAATCTCCAGCAAAAAAAGACGCAGAGTTGTCTACTCTGCGTCTTTAAAAAGATTGAATTATTTTCCGGGAAATTGTCGTTAATTAGCTTTCAAAGCACTGTTTGCCGCGCTCTCTCCACCTAGACGACCTGAGGTAAAGGAATAACCAATTCCAACCCCATTGCCAACATAGGTATCGTTGAATAATACGCCTTCCGATTCAAGCCCTACAGCAAACAATCCTTTTACTGGTGTACGTTTATCATTTAGCACTTGGAACTTAGTGTTTACCAGCAAGCCACCTACAGAACCCAAGTTGTTGATTTCAGCGACGATGGCATAATATGGTCCTTCTTCGCCCATTGGCTCTAAATAATCAGCAGCTTTACCAAATTCAGTATCCACACCAGTTTTTGTAGCTTCTTTATAACTATTGTAATTTTCTACAAACACATCTACATCCATACCTGCATTTGTTGCTAATTCTTCGATTGTATTTCCTTTGAAGCCATCTCCGTTTTCTACCATAGAATCAAAGACCTTTTCTGCATTTACCCATGGATTCTCTAACGTGAATTGATCTGCAAATTCGGCATAAAATTCTGGTGGCATTCCTGGCAGGCTTGGTGCGTTAACACCTTTCATCCCATTGGACTGAAGAGCAGCCAATTGTGATTTTGATACGATAACCATATGATAAGCACCATTAAATGCACTCGTATTAGCTGCGGCGACCGATGTTAATGTAGCTGCTTCATCTCTGAAACGTGCTCCGGAAGAACTGACATTCATGAAGTTAGGCAGATATGTCAACATCAGCGGATAACTTGCTTCAAAAGGCTCATATTGTGCTTTTAGTCCTTGTGTTGCTCTGGCTAATGTTTGGTGCAGCATCTGTCCACCGAAGTTATCAGGAACCTTGGCTCCTGCTTCCCAAGCCATCTTCAGACCTTCCCCAACGTTCTGACCTAGTCCTCCGTTAACCCCTTCAAAGCCAAAAGCTTCTTTAACCATTTCCGAATTTGCGGCATAACCGCCTGTTGCCATTACGACACTTTTTGCTGTGATTTCAAGAGTAGTCCCGTCTGATTTCTCAGCCACAATACCTGTAACTTCTCCTGCTTCATTGGTAATCAGCTTTTTGGCAGTGGTTTCAGTGATCACTTGTCCACCCTTTTGTTCAACCGATTCAGCCAACATTTTCCGAAGGGTCTCTTCACGGGTTTCATAAGCTGGCAGTACATGCAGCTGCTCTCCGAAGAAGTTCAGGAAGCTGGTTTTATACCCTTTTTCTGCTAACCAATCATAAGTTTCACCGGATTTCGTTACGTATTGTCTAATCGCTGCAGCGTCAACTCTCCAGTGATTGTTGACAATCCAATCGGCAATTTCTTTTTCCACATTTACTTTAAGATTATTGTCAGTAGCTGCGGAAGAATTATAGAACTTACCAGCCCAGGATAGATTACTTGCTCCCCCGATAACTCCTGTTTTTTCGATAATAATAACCTTGGCACCTTTATCAGCAGCAGTTACCGCTGCGGACACACCAGATGCACCGGCGCCTACTACCACTACGTCTGATTCAAGCTTTTCCGTTTTACCTTCACCCGCTTTTTGCACGCCATCGGCTTTGAGGACTTCCAGATTTCCTCCACCTTTGGTTACGGCATCTTCAACGGCCGCGAGCATTGCTTCACTGGAAAGACTCGCACCACTAACAGCATCTACTGCCAAGGTTTGTCCCTCCAGAATTTGATCTTTTATTTTTTCAAGTGCACTATCGCCTAGACCACCCGTTTCTGACTGGCTTACGATCTTGATATCTTTAATTTTATCTGGCTCATCCATAGTGACTTCTACTTTAATCACGCCTTCTTTGCCTTCCGCTTCCCCAGCGAATGTACCGGCTTTAAAAGATGATGATGACGAATTTGCCGACTCCCCATTTCCTTTGCATCCGCTCAGCATGGAAACGATCAGCACCATACAAAAAGTTAACATGAGCATTTTCTTGGTGAAATTTCTGTTGCGCATTCTCTTCTCCCCCAGTATCTAATATCTTATAGCTCGCCAATAACGTGATATTTTTCACATTCATATCTATACATATCTACCGAACGTTGCCAAGCTATATACCGAAGTATAAACATTGGTGCAGCACCAAGGTCAATGTCCAATTCTTGTCCAAAAAGAAAAACACCCGCTCTCAGAGCAGGTGTTTATAGAAATACACTTATAGAATTGGGATATTCACTTCCAAATACGAGCGGTTATTGCCTTCTATTTTTTCAGTAAGCATTAATTTACCCACCACATCACCCGCTATAGTATATCCATTTGCTTCGATGTAATCTATCATAAACTGCAAGGATTTCTTCGTGATATAATGTCCATCCGTAGATAACATGATAGCAGAGATACAGGTACTCGGGCTAATGTACTCTACATATTCATCGATATCCATCGCAAATTTCTGCACTTCCTCCTCTGGTAAGGTAAGCCCCCAGCTATAGTCAAAGTTATTATCACCGGATAACACCCCCGCGTCCTCAATCTTAAAAGAATAAAACGCATAAGGAAGCCTATCCATCCAAGTGTTGACGAGGCTTTTTACGATATCATTTTTTAATAATGCATTTTTATCCGTTTGCTTAAGCCTGTACATGCCTGGCAGCTGTTTAAGTTTACATATATATAGTGAGGACTCTATTTCCTTAAGCTCTTTATGAATTTCATTCATCTTGTTTAGCAGCATCGTCTTTTGCTTAATCTCTTCTTCTAAACTCTGCCGAGACTGCTGCATCATTCCCATAACTTGCTCAATAGAGGACTCCTTCATCAAAAGTGCCACTTCGGGCAATGGAATTTCCATACTGCGATACCATCTGCTCATTAACAGATCCCTTGCATCTAAATCATTAAAATATCTATAATTATTGCTGTTATCTTTTGTAGGCCTAACAATATCATGTTTCTCGTATAATCTCAGCGTATCCGCAGTTACCCCGAGAATGGAAGCAAATTCACCTATGCAATACTTCACCTGAAGTCCCTCCATTCATTTCATGCATACCCTACCACACTAAATGATAAAGAGAAGGACGCTGTTTGGATATGAAGTAACTCATTTCATACTCAGGGTGTACATGCTAACTATGCTAGTGCAAGTAAGTGAACTAACATAAATCCAACTAGAGATAACATGACCGAGCCTATAAGTCCCGCTGCAAAAGACTTCATTCCAAGCCGTCTAAATGCCGCCAAATCAACGTTTAACCCAAGCCCTGCCATCGCCATAGCGATTAACATATAAGCAATCGTAACGATTCCATTGGCTACTGATGCGGAGACGATCCCTAACGAATTCACACCACTGACGACTAGAAATCCTAGAATAAACCAAGGGATTGGAATGCTTTTCCACGAAGCTTTAGCCGCTCCACCTTGCACTTTTCTTTCTTCACGATTGGACCAAATCCCAATTAAAATAGCCACTGGCACAAGTAAGGCCACCCGGGTCAATTTAACGATGACCGCCATATCAACGGCAGCATTTCCACCAGCATCCGCAGCTGCGATAACGTGAGCAATTTCATGTAAAGTCGCTCCTGAGAATACCCCATAACCTAAATCTGATAAGCCGAGATAAGGATATAGAAATGTGTACAGCAGTGTAAATATTGTACCTAATATAGCTACTATAGCTGCACCAATGGCAGTTTCGTCATCTTTGGCTTTTATCTGTGGAGCGATGGCAACCACCGCTGCCGCACCGCAAATCGCAGTTCCGCAGGCAGTTAAGATACTGAGGCGCTTATCTACTTTGAACAGTCGAGCCAGTCCGTATACAACGGAGATCGCAAATATAATGACGATGACTGCCAAAAGAAATACCCGGGGTCCTGCAGCAACGATATCCATTAGATTAAGCCGCATACCGAGCAGGATAATCCCTAGACGAAGCAGTTTTTTACTGGAAAAATCGGTGCCATGTGTGATGTTATTTGGCACTCCTATCGTAGCTCGCCAAATAATCCCGATTAAGATGGCAATGACCAATTGCCCCATAATAGATAGGAATGGAAAACCCGCTAAAAATTTCGCCAATAATGCGATAACTAAGGTTAGCCCTATCCCTAATGCAAACCCAACCTTTTTGTTGTGATCTGGTTGATACAAACCTTCTGATTGACCCATGTCGTATACACTCCTTGATGAATCTCTAGATGATGCTGTATAAATACATCCCATGACTCAACAATAATACGACAGCGCTCGGAAGTTAAATACCAATATCCTATCCGTAAGATTAGGAATACTTATGCTTAATTTTAGACAAAAAAAGCTCCTTCGAGTGAAACATAAATGCCGTAGCATCTGCCTCACCAAAGGAGCAATTATAATCGTTAGTGATATTTAAGCTTCCAGCTTCTGTAGTCGAGTCCCTTTTGGAAGTACAGAAGTTATATATTCGTATACCGGATGTTGCCCTTCCTCTTCCGCAAGTACAGTTACAATTCCTTGATCTGTACCGGTTCGAATCAGCCGCCCCATCCCTTGTTTGAGTCTTAACAGCATGTAAGGCAAATCCACATCTTCAAAAGGAGTGGAGGTTTCCGCCCTCTTTGCCATAAACACTGGATCAAGCGGAGGATACGGCAGCGACCATATGATCACATTGGATAATGAAGGTCCAGGGATGTCCAGCCCTTCCCATAAGGTGACCGCACATAACACGCTATGCTCATCCCGTTGGAATGCCGAAATCAAATAGCTGATTTCTTGATCCCCTTCATATAAAAATGAATATGAACTGCTTTCCGGTCGTAATGAGTTAAGCTGCTTGAACTGCAGAAGCTCTTCACGAGTACGGAACAGTAGCAGTGCTCTACCTTCAGTCCGCTGAATAAGCTTCAGGGAAATTTCCATTTTCTCAGCAAAATCCCCACTCTGAAGCTCTGGCACATAGACATTCATCTGGTGCTCATAGTCATAAGGTGAGTCTACAGAGAAGGATAAAAAATCTTGTATCCCAAGACTGTCCTTCAAGTATTGGAATGATTTATCCACAGACAATGTAGCCGATGAGAATACAATTGGCATTTTTTGCGTGAACAGGCTGTCTTGAAGTACCTCTTTGACATTTCGTGGCATGACCGACAGCGTTAGACCATCGCTTTCTTCTGTCGCCCAGCAGATTAGAGCTCCCGAATCCTCAAACAATCGCAAAGCGATCTCTATGGTCTCCAAACGTTCCTCCACAATTCGCAGTTGGTATTCATCAATCGTGTAGAGTCCGCTTTCGAATACTAATTCTTCTTCGATAGCAGCAATTACACTCCGCATCCGGTGTACCTCACGAATCAATGAAGCATTCAGCTCAATGCTTTTCCGATCTGATCCAGGTATGTTTCGGCATTGACGGCGAATCGCTTTGAACATTTGCTCACTTTGCATGATCGCTTCATCAATCAGAACGGCCAGCGTTTCACGGATTTCATTCTGTAGCAGGCGAGAAATCAATTCTTCAAAGACGACATGCTTCATCTTATAGCCAAGCGCCTTCATGGCCGCTGATTCTAATAAATGTCCTTCATCGAATACAACCGCACAGTGATCCGGAAGCAAAGGGATTTGCCCTTCCCGCTTACGCGCTTCATAGGTCCAAATATGCTCCATGTAATAATCGTGGGAACAAATGATCAGATCGCTTGATTTCCGGTAATGATCACGGGACAAGGTCTGCCCGCAGCGGTGACGCATATCGCAAGTAAAGCAGTCCTGAAACGTATCCCAGTTAATCTTATTCCATTGTTCGTCATTCAGATCAGGGTAATCTCTGCGGTCTCCATAAGCATGGAATTGCTGCATCGGTGCATGTGAATGTACAAAATCAGGTAATGTACTGTACAAGCTCTCCAGTGGTAAGCTTTCATCATCATGGTTCCGAGCCTGATCCAGCTTTTTCAGACACATATATTTATCCGGAGATTTCGCTAGTCTGGCATCAATATTCATGTTCAGATGCTTCGCAAGCTTGGCGATATCGCCTTCCGGTTTCACAAGCTGCTCAATCAAGGACTCGTCCGCACATGCAATAATCGCAGGTTTGCCCATATAACGCGCGTAACAAATGCTATACAACAAATACACTAATGTCTTGCCTGTTCCGACCCCTGCCTCAGCAAAAATCGTCTTTTTCTCGGCAAAAGCTCGCTCTACCTGAAAGGCCATGTATATCTGTTCATCACGTACTTCAAATCCAGCCTCAGGAAGAATTTCATAGAATACATCTCCGACCCATTCCCCTACTTGCTCCATAAAAGGTTTGGTCCGATCATATTCAAAAGGATACTGTTTCGCCAACAAGCCTACCTCCAATATTTGATCAGGCATCTCTACCATGCCATGAAAAATAGAATCAACGGAAAAACTCTATTATCTCATACGTTTGGAGGAATTACAAAAAAAATTAGAGATCTAAAGATCAGATTAACAACGAAGATACTCATTTTCGTAAATATCATTAATCCTTTCCAAAACATTCCGGGCTTGATCCTTAAATTTGAAATCCGCAACCTGGCCTTTCCGAAGAAATATACCTGTCTCTTCACGGTGTTCTCCCAGAGCACCCTCATACAATTGGCCGGCGCCGTGGGTAGGCGGAGAGAAAAACAGCTTCATCAACGGTTTAACTATTAGAGGCAGTCCAGAATTTTTTCCTTTTCGCAGCGTATTATTGCTACCCGGATCAACACTGCGAATCATGATGCCCTCATTAGCAAGCTGCGGCGCAGCGGCCTGTGTCCATAACGATAATGCCAGCTTTGAGGTGGCGTAAGGACCAAGCAACTTTCGGAAGGTTGTGGGATGCTCCAGGATTTCGATCGTAAACTCTTTCGTATAATTAAGCGCTGAGGATGAGGTGTTGATCACCGTTTTTAAGCGTCCTTTTTGTAGGATATCCTTCAATTCCATTAAAATAATATACGGAACAACGGTCATCAATTCATAGTGCTTTTCGCGCCCCTGTTTCGAATAGCTTAGTTCGGGGAAGCTCCCGCCGGCATTGTTGAACAAAATATCGATTCGCTGCTCCTTGCCTTTGATCTCTTCCAGCGTCCCTCTCAAGCTGGCAAAATCCGCGAGATCGGTTGTTTTATAAATACGAAGCCAGCCGTTTTTGATGGCTTTTTGGATGTTCACATCGTCGGCGGGAAAATCGGAACGGTTCAAAGCAATCACCTGCCAATCCTCCGCTAGCAGTTTTCGAGTTAATTCCAATCCAATCCCGGCGTTAGCGCCTGTAATCAATGCGATATTTTCACGTTGCTGTGTGCTCATTGTAAATCTCCTCCTGAATTCGGGATATCTTCCTCTTATAACGCACATTTTATTAATTGGAGTCGACTCCAAGTCAAGGCGTAATAAAAAGATTTTGTCCCAGAGATAAGGTCTTGACTTGGAGTCAGCTCCAAGTTGTATAATGCACACACAAAGCAATCTCCAGGAGGTAGAGTATGAAGGCAGAGCAGACGTTTACGATAAAAGAAACCGCCGCGCAAACCGGAATATCAGAGGATACGATCCGCTATTACGAAAAGATCGCGCTGCTTCCCCGGGCGGACCGGAAGGACAACGGGCATCGCGTTTACCGGCAGGAAGACATAGATACAATCCGGCTGCTATCCTGCCTCAAAAAAACAGGTATGCCCTTGCAGGATATGCAGCCATTTTTGGCGGTCTCCGCCGACGCTGATCCCGCGGATTATCCTGAACTGGTGGAGCATTTAAGGAACCATCGAGAAAACATCGTCAGCCAAATCTCGTCGCTGCAGCAGGTTGTCGATTTTATTGATATGAAGCTGGAACAAGGGAAATATCGCCGAGACTGCTCAGATAAAAGCGAAGACCGATCGGAACCAAAAAACATCTCCCCCGTTGAGATGAGTTATTTTTCTGGAACAGCAAAAATGAATAATTAATGAGTTGGAGTTTTTAGGATGAAAGCAATGATAATTAAAAAATACGGAAAATATCCTCTTCAACTAGCCGACGTCCCTACACCCGCAGTGGGTGATTATGATGTATTGGCAGAGATCCATGCAGCAAGTATTAATCCTATCGATTTCAAAGTGCGGGATGGCAAAGTTCGTACGCTGTTGAAATACGATATGCCCCTAGTTTTAGGAAATGATTTTTCAGAGATTGTCATCCAAGCAGGAAAAAAAGTTATAAAATTCAAGATAGATGATGACAAAAGGTATTGATTCAAGCGGGAGCGGGCGGTGTTGGCACTTTTTACTATCCAACTTGCCAAAGCGATGGGGATATACGTGGCTACTACTACAAGCGATGCTGGAGCAGAATTGGTCAAGTCACTTGGAGCCGATCAAATTATCAATTATAAAACCGAAGCATTTGATAAGGTCCGGACAAATAAAACCTGTTATTGATCAAGTGTTTCCTTTTGTAGAGGCGCAGAAAGCGATGGAGTATTCCGAATCGGGCAGAGCTAAAGGAAAGATCATATTAAAAATAAAGTGATACAACACATAAATAAAACAGCAGTCTAAGACTTTATGCTTCTCGTCTAGACTACCGTTTTTTATTTGTGTACTCGTTAATTAAATTATCTATTTCCAAAAATCCGTACCAGCAAAAACAAACTCTTTATCCAACGTCTCGTCCCCATCTTCAAAGCAATCTGCCCAAGAAACACGTTGCTTACTCAGGAGAATTGCATCCTTCACGCCATATTCCTGATAACAAACGGTTTGTTCATTAGCGGTGTTGTTCCAGTTATCCCAGCCAAGTGGATGAATATGTGCACCCAGCTGACAATCTACAAATACGGTTTTAGCATACTCACGCCATGGACGGCCCAGAAACACCGGAGCAATATCAGGAGCCGCTGTTAAAAAGCAATTTTTAAAAATATAACCATACGATTGTCCCACGGGTGTGGAGGCTGCCGTAATATAACCTGCTTGATTCTCACTATGACGCAAGCTGCGAATTTCACATCTGTCAAAATAAGCCGTAGCCCCACCAAATATAAAGTCCACTGTGCCCTCTATATAGCAATGCTGATACAACTGCCGATATTGGGCATGGTGCTTTCTCAGTGGTATACCTCCAAACGTAGATCGCTCTTTGGGTGCAGGTGGCAAAGGTCCCGTGAACAACGTGTCCTGATACCCTTTTAAAGTACAATTTCTGAATACGGTTTGATCACAATTAGCATACACGGCTACCGCCTGCCCGATATTTTCACCCTGCCCTGCATTATTGGTAATCACCAGATTCTCCAAGATCAGGTGGCTGCCGCCCAGAAATAACGTTGGTGTAGAGAATGTATTGATTTCTTCGCCCGCTTCATCACGCTCTTTCGCGTAACGATTCATAACAATCTCCACGTAGCCAATCCCTATGATCGTAAGATTAGAACGATAAATCCGCACTGCCTCTTTATAGACCCCTGACAAAATATAAAGCGTATCCGCTTGACCGGATGGCCCCTGCTCTAGTGAATCTATCGCCTCTTGAATCGTGTGATAAGCGCAAAAGGATTCTTTCCCTACAACAAGCATAGTGGATTCTTTTCCTTTCAATAAATTGATGACTCTCTCTTATGGACAGACATTCTGTTCTTCAGGTGACACTGTAGCTTGTTCTACTAATTTTTCCGGCTTCTTCGTGTTTTTTGATCGACAATTTATGATCTCTACAGCTTCTCCATTTTCAATGTAAAAAGCAGGCCCTTCATGGTTCTCAATCGTCACCTGATGAAATTGAACATCTCTTGCATTCCCGAGGAAAAACCCGCGATTATTCATGTTTTCGATCCCTGTCATCATGTCTGGATGGCCGGGAATTGCATTCGTCGCCATGGAGATGTCCACATTGGTAAACGTAATCTCGGATACATACTGCTCCGCAAGCCCGTATAAGAAACCCGCTGCGGCATGAACATTACGTGCGGTAATATTGGCAAAATGAATGCGTCTAAAACACGGCGTTTCCTCTGTAATCGGATAAGGATTTTTATCCCACACATATTTTTCTTTTCCGCGTGGTCCACAGAAATAATATAGATTTAGAGTAAACGGACAAATAACGTCCTCCATTACAATATTGCTGATCCGAATATCTTCAATCGTTCCCCCGCGTCCCCGTCTTGATTTCATCCGGATTCCACGATCGGTTTGTTTAAACACACAATTACTAATCGTGACATTACGAATATCTCCACTCATTTCACTACCGAGTACGACACCCCCGTGTCCATGTACCATAGTGCAGTTGGTGATCGTAATATTCTCACAAGGAACTCGTTCTTTGGTATCCTCAGTTCCTGCCTTGATCGCTATGCAGTCATCACCGACATCAATATTGCAATTGCTAATTCGCACATTGGTGCAAGACTCTGGATTAATACCATCTGTATTTGGAGAGTCCGCCGGGTTCAGAATGGAAATATTATCAATAGTCACATTGTAACAGCCTATCGGATTAACGGTCCAGCTTGGAGAATTGACCAGCGCGATATCTTTAAGGGTTACCCGCTGACAGCTGTCCAAGCCGATTAGAGTCGGCCGGGGATACTGCAGCTCTTCCCGGCGGTTCCGAAACGTATCCCACCAGAGTTCACCATTTCCGTTAATCATTCCGCTGCCAGTGATCGATACATTAACTAACTCTCTTCCATAAATACAAGGTGAATGAACCCGCTGCTTCACTCCTTCCCATCTGCATTCCACTGCAGGGTAATCCTCCGGGTTCGTACTAAATGAAAGAATGGCACCCGGATTTAAATTCAATTCGATATTGCTTTTCATATGAATTGCACCGGTTAAGAACGTGCCAGCCGGCACATAAACGGTTCCTCCACCGGCTTTATTTGCCGCTTCAATCGCACGTATTATCGCTTCAGTCGCTAACTTTTTACTATTCTTAAGCGCTCCAAAATCCTCAATATTGTAGATCAACATTCATAAGCCCCCCTGTTCTATATCAGATCCAGCCTCTTAATTGTTCGTATTCCACACAGGCCTGAAGGAAAGCACCCACACCTTTTTGGTCGTTAGTGACAATAGGCTCGCTAATGTAATAAGCGAAAGTACCGTCACGTTGGTCCACTCCACCTAATCCTGCTACTTGGCAATTCTTATTTAAATTGACCCATTCTTCTTTGGTTTCTAGTACAAACTCCGAGATAAGTCCTTGTTGAGCCAGATCTAATGTTTCGTACCATCCAGCGTTTAACACGCCTAATCGGATACCTTTAGCCATGGCATACACGATCATACTTGAAGCAGAGGCCTCAAGATAATTTCCTTTGCGTTCCCCTAGATTAATCACTTGATACCAGACCCCGGATTCCTTATCCTGATATTTCTTCACCGCAGTTAAGGTATCATTTAGTATTCGTACCAGCTCTGGATAATCTGAGTGCTCACTAGGCAGCAATTCCAGAACATCAACCAATGCCATGAGATACCAGCCAAGTGAACGGGCCCAAAAGTTAGGCGAAAGTCCTGTTTCAGGGTCGCACCAAGGTTGAATACGCTGTTCATCCCATGCATGATATAGCAGACCTGTTACCGGATCTTTCGTATGCTTCTCACACAAGATAAATTGTTTAGTTACATCCCCAAGTCCCTTTCCTTCTTCAAAAGCTAGCAAGTAGGCTAAATAAAAAGGAGCGCCCATATAAAGTCCATCTAACCAAATCTGATAGGGATATATATTTTTATGCCAAAAAGCACCTTCCGAGGTTCGCGGATGGGTCTCAAGTTGCTTTCTAAGTAGAGCAGCCGCTTTTTTGTATTTTTCCTGCTTCGTTTCTTTATATAGAGTCAATAATAATTTTCCGTTGTTAATATGATCGATGTTATACTCCTCTAGGTGGTAGCCCTTGACACTGCCATCTTCCTGAATAAAGTAGTCCATATTATCTTGAATGAACTGCAGATACTTCGAATCACCGGTCTGCTTCCAAAGCCATTCAAAACCGTTCAATACCACGCCATAATCGTAGGTCCAGCTTCCTTTGTAGCCTTTATCTTCATAAAGCTTCGGTGTCCGCGCCATAATAGAGTCTGCCGTTTGAATTGCCCACTGTGATTTCTTCATCCCAACCCCCAAAATATTTATAAATTTAAGAGCTCAAAAACTATAAATAGGTTCACCCGATTTAAGGATTACTTTGTACATAAAATAATACGACTTGATTCTCTGCAATCTCAGAGAATCAAGTCATTGTTTAGTAAGGATACGGAGCGATATAGTCTTGGAGCATTGACTGTATTTCAACACAAGCCATCACCAATGCGCCCACACCATGCAGATCATTTTTAACCTTAGGCCGAGTCACGTAACTCTCGTAATCTCCAGCTGAGGTACCGATACAAATGTCCGGCAGAACTAATCGGTTATGCTCATCCCACTGGATTACTTTGGTTAACCCTTCATATCCTTTTTTAGCGGCAGCTGTAGCGATAGTCACATCACTTACAACGCCATGCTTCACGGCTTTGGCAATCGTATAGACGAACAAACATGACCCTGAAGTCTCCAGCCAATTATCTGGCTCATGTCCCTTATCTACGACTTGATACCAAAGTCCACTTTTTTGATCTTGGTAACGAATAAGTGCATCCACAAAATCTCTCAGCGTAGTAGAAAGCTCTGTCCGGGCTGAATCATGGGAAGGTAACAGATCCAGAAATTGCGATAAGGCGAGACCATACCATCCTAATGATCGGCTCCAGAACTCCGGTGAACAACCCGTCTCCGGATTCGACCAAGGCATCCGCCGGCTCTCATCCCAGGCATGGTATAACAAACCCGTTGTCTCATCCTTCATATGCTTGCGCATTAACATTTCCTGATGAAGGACCGTTTCACGCAAGCTTGGTTCATCGTAGACATTAGCATATTTCAAGGAGAATACGCCTGCCATATAAAGTCCATCCAACCACATTTGGTTGGCGTACTTATCCTTGTGCCAATACCCGCCCTCAGAGGTTTTATTTAGTGTGAGCAGTAAATTCCTTAGCTTCTCTGCTGCAATACGATACTTAAGTTTGCCTGTCCGTTCATAAAGAGTGAATAGTAGCTGTCCTGCTTGAACCGCATCCAGCTCATCACGTGCAAAATAAAAGTTCCCGTATTCATCCACCAAATCATCTACATATTCCTGAATATAGTTGATATAACGGTCTTCTTGATAAGCATTCCACAAAAGCTCCATGCCACACAGAAATACACCCTGATGATAGTGCCATCGATGCGCGGGGGGAAGCTCTCCCGCCCTGTAAGTATCCATTAGTGAATCGCAAGCTTTTTTTGCCCACTCTATCGGCGTTGTAGGTATCTGTACAGTCATCTCGAAGCTCCTCCCCTAAGTATAGTCTCTCTCTTTCTTGCTAGCCCTTCATAGAACCCAACATGGCACCTTTGGCAAAATGCTTTTGCAGGAACGGATACACACAAACTATTGGTAAGGTAGCTACAACGATAACAGCCATTTTAATTGATTGATCTGGCGGTGGAACAGCAGCATCCAGTGTAGCGCTGTGATCCATACCGCTGGCAAGGACGACAATTTGTCTGAGCAGAACCTGTATTGGCCATTTCGCACTATCATTCAAATACAGAATCGCATTCATGTAGGTATTCCAATACGTTACCGCATAGAACAATCCGATAGTCGCTAACGCAGGTAAGGATAGTGGCAATACAATCCGAAATAATATTCCAAAATCGTTACAACCATCAATTTTAGCCGATTCCTCCAAACCTTCAGGTATATTTTGGAAAAAGTTTCTCAAAATGATCATATTAAAGGCACTAATCGCTGACGGTAGGATCAGTGATGCGTACGTGTCAATTAGTCCTAATTCCTTCACCACGAGGAACGTTGGAATCATCCCACCATGAAAAAGCATGGTGAACACGACCATGAAGTTAACCACTTTACGACCATCCAGATCTTTTCTGGTAAGAGCGTAGGCCATCAAAGAAGTTATAAACAAACTAAAAATAGAACCAATTGCCGTGATACCAATGGAAACACCCATGGCTTTAAATATTGTATTCGTCGAAAAGATGAACTTGTACGCTTCCAGACTCCATACCTTTGGAATCAGTACAAATTTGCTAGAAGCTAGTTCTGCACTCGTTGTGAAAGAGCCTGCTACAACGTGAACAAGGGGAAGCACAGTAATTAAAGCAATGATCGCAAGCAGCGTAAAGTTTATAGCAGAAAAGATTCTACCACTGATTGTTTTATCTTCTACCATTTCGATTCCTCCCACAAAATATCAATAAACGCCTTCTTCTCCCATTTTCTTGGATAATTTATTCACCATCATCACCATTACAAAGCCTACAATCGATTTAAAGAATCCAATAGCTGTACTGTAACTAAACTGCCCTTGTCTCAAACCAGCAGTATATACATACGTATCGATAATTTCCGCAACTTCTCGATTCATGGAGTTAAGTAGCAGATATACATGTTCAAATCCAAGATCAAGAACGGAACCAATTTTCAGAATAAATAATGTAATAATTACGCCTCTAATCGCTGGAAGAGTGATATGCCAGACTTGTCTAAGTCTTCCAGCTCCGTCCATACGCGATGCTTCATAAAGCCCTGGGTCAATCGCAGCTATGGAAGCTAGATAAATAATCGTTCCCCAACCTGCTTCTCTCCAAATCACCTGAATAATATACATGGGCCTGAACCACCCTGGATTAAGCAGGAAATTGATTGGTTCAAAGCCAAAATAGACAAGCAGCTCGTTGATAATCCCTCCATCCATCGTGACCATTACATAAGAAATGGAGACGATGATAACCAATGACAGAAAATGGGGCAAATAGAAGATCGTCTGAAAGGTTCTTTTGAAAAAGCTGCCTTGAAGTTCATTTAACATCAGGGCAAGAATAATCGGCATCGGGAAATAGATAAGAATATTTAATCCGAAAAGAATAAGTGTGTTCACTAATATATTTAAGAAATCCGGCTCTGTGAACAACCTGCTGAAATGCTTCATCCCTACCCAATCACTACCGTTGATCCCTTGATAGGGTTTGTAATCCTGAAATGAGATAATTAATCCGTACATTGGAAGATATTTAAAAATCAGAAAATACAGTACTCCCGGAGTTAGCATGACGTAGAGCCATTTATTTCTCCACAGCCGCTTTTTCAGTTCGCTGCTGCTTTTATAAATTTCAGGCTTAGGATTCATTTGAGGAGCTGAGCTGGGCTGTGCGGTGACTTCCTGCATGATATTCTTCCTTTCTCCTTCTTTATTCAAACACGATATTTCTGAACCCAGTGAGGAATAGAAAAGGTTGTTGAAACAAGATCAACAACCTTTTCAGCTACAATTTGTCGCTTAACTATTCCAGTACGGGTTACTATTTTTTGTATAACGCGTTGTATTCTTCAATAATCTTATCTCCACCACGGCTCTTCCAGTTCTCTACTTCCTTCTCAAATCCAGCCTTGTCAATCTGACCATAAATATATTTATAGGTTGCATCTGTAATAATCTGTTGAAGCTCTACGCCTTTTTCTGTATAGGTAGCCGAATCCATAGCAGCTGTTGGATCCGCTACACCAACTTTGACATTCTCAAGAACCAATTGATCTGCATGAATTCTTCCTGGCAGCGTGTTATAGTTTTCGTACATTCCATTGGTTTCAGCTTCGCCGATAACGCTGTCCTTATATCCCTTTACTTCACGTTCAATCAATTCTTTGTCGTCTGCAGCTTTCGCTTTACCGTCTTCAACGGTATAGTGAGTACCTTCAATTCCCCAATACATCAAATTAGCTACTTCTGGAGTCATCATTTGATCAAAGAAAGCAAGAATCTTCTTCAGCTCTGCCTCATCCTTGACAGCAGATTTCGGGAACAAGACAACATTGTTATAGCCTGGAATCATCCATTGAGCATATTTTCCATCTGGACTTGCAACCATACTATGCGCATCCAAAACAGCGTCAGGGTTATTCTTAATAGTATCTTTATTGAGGGAATCAATATC
Organism: Paenibacillus sp. FSL F4-0097; assembly: GCF_038593125.1. Taxonomy (NCBI): domain Bacteria; kingdom Bacillati; phylum Bacillota; class Bacilli; order Caryophanales; family Paenibacillaceae; genus Paenibacillus; species Paenibacillus sp. FSL F4-0097. The sequence goes on along the minus strand of NZ_CP151965.1, from coordinate 2,265,538 downwards.
TTGCATGGAGCCCCCAATATAGAGTCCACCCTTTCCAGCCTTAAACATATTTACTGCATCCGTTTTACTGGTGGCAGCGAAATCTTGATTAATGTATCCGCCATCACGAGCTTTTTTGAAAAAATCCATTGTGTCGAAATATTCATCGAAGGTAAATTCAGGCGCTAATTTGCCATCCTTCTCACCCCAGGTATTCGGTGTTCCGAACCAAGACGAAACAGTTTTGAAAGCTCCATAGGTCAACTCATTACGGTCAATAATACCGGTAGTATCTTTCTTTCCATTACCGTCTGGATCTTGTTCTGTGAAGGCTTTAGCCATTTCAAATAATTCATCTACATTAGCTGGTGCAGCAAGTCCTAATTTATCTGCCCAGTCTTTGCGGTAAATGATCCCTTGGCGTGCAAGTGGACGCCCGATATATAGGGTATAAAGCTTGTCATCTACTTTCGTGTTATTAAGAATTTCTGGTTTCAGTTTGCTCAAATTCGGAAATTCGCTTAATAGTGGACCGATTTCCCAGAATTGTCCGTCTTTTATCGCTTCTTTCATCTGAATGAAGGTTGTCTGATTCTTCAAATATGTTACTTGCGGCAATGAACCCGTTGCAAAAGATGAATTCAGTTTTTCTTCATAAGTATCAGCCGGAAAAAATTGATAAGTCAGCTTCGTGTTGGTCAATTTCTCTAGTTCATTCTTAATCGTATCAGGCGGAGTCTCTGATGTATTCAATGGAAGCATGATTTTAATTTCTGTAGGTTCCTCTTTAGGTGCTTCAGTCTCTTCCACCTTCGTAGTGTTCTCTGCACTTGTAGTTGGGGCTGCTGCTTCTTCTTTGTTATTGTTGTTACCACCGCATCCAGCTAACAATGTGCTGAATGTTAACAGTGCTGTTAACAACATGGTGAAGGATTTCTTCTTCATACCATTTTGACCTCCATAATTTGTATTGGTTACGAGTTCCACGTTACATCGTCGGCAAGGTTACGAAAACAATCATTTCCCCATAACGGCGCGTTCTGAAAGGGATCTGAGCAAATGATTATCGTGATATCGCAGCACAAAAAAATCCACCGCATTATCCGCAGTGGATCAAAACCTTTTTAACCTATTTACTTTTCTGTCCCAAACTCAGCCTCAGCATATTCCTTAATAATAAGATTGCCTCCACGAGCTCTCCATTTCTCAACCTCTTGCTGGAATCCCTCGACGGTAATATTACCTAATATATAGTTATATGTAGCATCCACAATGATTGTAGATAACTCCATATTCTTCTCATCAAAAGTAGATGAGCTCAGAGAAACTGTCGGGTCATCGACCAGAAAAGATTCATTATCTTTACTCAGCTGATCTGCTAGAGAGGTTAATTGCTCCTTCTGAGCCACTTCCATAATGTTTTTATTACTAATGTCCGCGATCATTAAAGCATATAGCGGATTCACTTCCTGTACCCGCAGTTGTGAGGTTTCCTCGGGAAGGATAATCTTGCCGCCTTCAAGCTTATAATGCCGCCCCTCAAAGCCATACATCATTATATTGGCTACATCTTTATCCATGGTCCGATCAAAAAATCCAAGCACCTGCCGAAGCTCCTCCTCTGTGGCAATGGACTTTTTGGAAAAGAGATACAGTCCGTTGTAATTGGGGATAGACCACACTTTATATCCATCAGGCCCCCCGATACGATTGATCAGGGTAAGTTCAGCCTTTGGATTGTATGCTTGAGCTTCAATTGACAACCGCTGCACATCAGTCATGCTGCCAATAAACACACCAGCGATTCCGTTAATGAATTTATCGCGTTGAACCTCTTTACTGGTAAGAGCAAAGTCCTGATTTATGATTTTTTCATCATATAATTTCTTCATAAAATTCATTGTGTTCATATACTCCGCTGTTACGAATTCCGGAACAAATTGATGATTCTCTAGCTTCCAATTATTTGGTGTGTCAAAATAAGAGCTTAGTGTCTTAAATACACCATAAACAAGATCATTACGATCGACTAATCCAAGGGTATCTTGTTTGCCATTCTGATCCGGATCGTTATATGTAAATTGCCTCATTACTTCATATAGATCATCTAAGGTCTGTGGATTGCTTAAATGAAGATTGTCCAGCCAATCCTTACGTATAATGACACCCTGTCTGGAGGAAGGGCGTTCTGTATATAGGCCGTAGATCTTTCCATCTACAGCGGTCTGTTTAAGAATAGCGGGGTCCAGTGCTTTAAGATTGGGGAACTCCTGAAGATATGGGCCGATCTCCCAAAATGCTTCAGAACGGATGGCGTTTTTCACCAGATTATAATCTGAGAACTTCACAAAGGTGACTTTTCCTAAGGAATTAGTGGTCAACGCCGTGTTCATTTTATCGGTATAAACACCCTCAGGCACCCACGTGATATCAAGCTCCACCCCTGTTAATCTTTCAATCTCAGCTATAATCTTTTTTGAAGGCTGCTGTGGAAAATGAAGGGGTGCCAAGATGGAGATGTTCGGGCGAGCTTCTTGCAGTACAGAAGCAGCTGACTTTCCATCACTGCAAGCGCTTAACATAGGGAAAACAAGCATGAAAAATAAGCAGAAACAAAACGTTGCCCTTCTACACAAAAATTGTCTGAACATTTCTACAGCCTCCTAAGGTATTGTAAGGATTTTCACCCTACAGCTTGAAGAATTTCCATTTTGTAGTCATAATTAGGATTAATGATTATTGCAGAACGAGATGATTATTGTTATTTTCCACCAGGTTTCATACACTAAGAACAAGTGTCTACTTCTACATAAGTAAAGGTGCTGAGCCCCGTGAGACCATTAAGCTTTTTAAGTAAATTAACGATTTTTGCCTTTGTAATTAGCACGTTGCCGGTGATATTCATCGGTTCTTTTTCCTATTTCACATCATCTAATGAGATCCAAAAGAACGTAAACAACAGTAAAATGGAACTTATATTACAAATCACCTCAAATGTAGAACATAAGTTAACAACTGTCAATCAAACATTAAACCAAGTGATCAACTCTAGTGTATTAAAAAAAGCACTAAATAACCCTTTAAATGAAACCGATTTTATTTTATATAATGATTTAAGAAACGAAATCCGCAATATGCAATCCTTCGATACGAAACTGGAGGATGTCATCCTGCTCAATCAGCAGCAGAACTGGATGATCAAAAATTCAGGCGTCTACCGTCTGAATGAATACAAAAACCACGCGCAACTCTCTAATCTAATGAATATAGCTGACGATACTTCATGGATTTTGAATCCGTCGTCCTTATTTTATAGCGAGGAGAGCATTAACGTCACTGGCTGCAATTACAGCATTAGTCTTATCAAAAAGCTTCCCACCAATAAGCTGCAAAAATATGGGCTTGCCCTAGCTAATATTCCGGTCTGCAGTCTTCAGGATTTCATTAATTCAGATGTGCAGCCACTCGATGACATTATCGTTTTGGATCAAGCTGGCCGCTTCCTGCTCCATCCGGATACCAGCTTAATCGGAAAACCTAAAGAGCAAGGCGGATTTAAAGAAGTCCCTTTAATCTCTGATCCTTCTAAACCATCCGGACAGTTCAAGACTGTGATCAATAAAAAGAATTACTCCGTCACTTTCATGCGTTCTCAGTTAAATGGCTGGGTTTATCTATCGGTTACTTCTATGGAAAGCTTGACGAAGGAGTCCAATAAAATCGGGATGTTTACGATAATCGTGTGCACCATTATGCTCTTGTTCTCCATTCTTCTGGCATGGATCGGTTCCAGGCGTATGTACACCCCTATCGAAAGACTGCTTAATCAGATGGGCCAACGCAAACCGGATATTAAATCGAGACATCGCAATGAATTTCAGATTATAGGAGAAAAAGTTCATTCTTTGTTCCAATCCAAATCACAGCTGGAAAAAGAAGTCCGGCAACACTTTCAGCAGGTGCGAACGTTTTTTCTGATCAATGCCTTCCACGGAAATGTTAAGAAACGTGATTTGCTCGAAGAATTAGGGCAATTCGGCTACCAAACACAACTTGAAGAATGGAAAACCATGGCAGTAATTACGTTGTCTATTGATTATGCCGAGGATTCCAGCTATGAGAAAAAAGATCTCAGCCTCTTATTGTTCGCTGCCCACAATATGATCGAAGAGTTAATCTGTCCTGAACAACGGCTGGCTCCTGTAATCATGGACCATGCGGTAGTCGTATTATTGGGCAGTCCAGACTGCGATACCCAGTCTTTTCATAAGACACTGTATTCGTTAACGGAGAAGCTGCAGCAAGAAATAAATAATTATCTAAAGGTGCAGGTGAGTATTGGGCTGAGCCTTCCCTTCAACGCCTTCGATAAACTAGCCATCGCCTACAGAGAAGGTCTAGAAGCACTGAAACATCGCATTAAGCTTGGCAAAGGCGTTATTATTCAATATGAGAACATTAACTCCGGCAAACATTATCTGAACTTGAACTACCCTACGCATAAAGAAAACGATCTAATGGATGCTATCAAGCTGGCTGAAACGGATAAAGCCAAGGAACTGATTCATTTGCTTTTTAAATCTATTTTTGCCCTTGAGCTTTCACCACAGGAATATCAAATCCCGTTGACCCGCTTACTCAATAACTTGCTCATTATGATGCAGGAATCGGGCATTAGCTTAAATCAGATCTATCATGCTAATGGCTCTATTTTTGAGGAATTGCATGACCTTCATACTGTGGCTGAGATTGAGGATTGGTTCTGGAGCATGGTCATTTACCCGATGATCAAAATTTTTATCAGCAGGCAAAATGCCCAATACCAAAACATCTCTGAGAAAATCATTGATCTGATCCAACATGAATATGATACAGATCTAACCTTGGAAGAATGCGCTTCTCGGCTGCATTACAACGCCAACTATATCAGCAGTGTCTTCCGTAAGGAGACCCAATACTATTTCAGCGAATATTTAACGATGTACCGATTTAAAATGGCGAAAAAATGGCTGCAGGAAACCGATATGCCGATCAAAGATATTGCAGCCAAATTAAGATACAACAATTCTCAGAATTTCATTCGATCTTTCCGTAAACAGGAAGGGATGACCCCTGGACAGTACCGGGATAACAATACAGGCACTAAATCCAAACCAACATTTGACGAATCTATGTAAAAATCACAAAATAATCGTTCAAGGTCGAATCTAAAAAAAAAGAGTCTCTCTTTTTTTCGGAAAATATGTTAACGTGTGCATATAACCATTTAGGGAGGAATTTGAACGCAATGTTGAACTTTCGACTAAATACTAACCGTGTAGAACAAGATGAGATTTCTCAGGAAACCTCACTACTCACCCTCTATCCGCTCGAGACGGATCAACCCCGTCCATTTATATTGGTATTGCCTGGTGGAGGATATCAGCACTTAGCCAAACATGAAGGAGAACCTGTGGCTCAATGGCTAAACAATCTAGGTATTCATGCAGGTGTACTAGATTATCAGGTCGGAGACTTCAACGTCTCTTCTTTGTTAAATGATGTTGAGGAAGCTCTCAAATGGATTAGGGAAGCACCCAAAGCTTGGAATGTGATCTCAGACAAAGTAGGGATGATTGGATTCTCGGCTGGAGGACACTTAGCTTCCATCTTTTCTACCACTAGAGCAGAGAAACCAAATCTTCTTCTGTTAGGTTATCCTGTAATCACTTTCCAAGAGTCCCATTCGCATAAGGGAAGCCGGCTACATTTTCTTGGAGACGACCCATCACAAGCGGAGCTTGACTCCTTTTCCTCAGAAGCCCAGGTGGATTCACTCACACCTCCAACCTTTATCTGGACAACAGCAAACGATGCCAGCGTTCCCGTGGAGAATAGTCTGTTGTTCGCCTCTGCCCTGTCTAATCAGGGAATTCCTTTTGAATTACATATCTTTGAAGAAGGGCGGCATGGTTTAGGGCTTGCTAAAGAACACCCTCATTGCCAGCAATGGCTTTCCCTTGCTGAGAACTGGCTAAGGGAACATCAATACGTTAAAGGAGCAGAAGGCCTTATGAGACAACAACTATTTATTGCAGGCGATTCCACTGCGGCTATTAAAGGCGCTGGAGAAAAACCTATGACTGGCTGGGGAGAATACCTGCAAAGTTATTTTGGGACTTCTATTCAAATCCAGAATCGTGCAATTAATGGTCGAAGCACCAAATCGTTCATAACAGACGGCCGCCTGGATGCCATCAAAAAAGACTTTCAACCCGGCGACTACCTGTTTATTCAATTTGGACATAACGATGAGAAAAAAGATGATCCATTACGTTACACCGATCCTGAAACTGAATATCGCCACAATCTAATTCAATATATAGATGCAGCTCGGCAGCTAGGGGGGACTCCGATTCTGTTAACCTCTGTAAGTCGCCGCCGCTTTAACGCCGATGGAGAGCTTGACCCGTTGGCTGTAGGCGCTTATCCCGAGGTAATGAGACAAGTGGCTGAAGAAACGCACACTCCGCTACTTGATATTTTCACAGCCTCGCAAGCACTCTATCGTTCATTAGGCGAAGAAGAATCCAAGAAGTTATTCATGCACTTGCCAGAGAAAACACATCCCAATTACCCCAATGGAGTTACGGATGATACTCATTTCTCGGATGAAGGTGCCCAGCAAATTGCTAAACTTGTGGTTCAAGCACTTAAACAAAATACAGCCTCCCCTATATCAAACTTACAACAACTTTTATAAGGAGTGATCACAGATGTCTATAATTAAAGAAGTTATTACAGAGTACTATCGTATCCCTTTGCCAGAAATCATGGAGGATGCTAAACACGGCTTGCATACTCATTTTGAAGTACCCATTGTCAAAATTAGAACGGATGACGGTCGTGAAGGTGTAGGTTATACCTATACTGGCGGATTTGGCGGCAAAGCGATCTGTTCACTAATTGCTAATGAATTAACACATATTTTAGTTGGCAAAGACGCCAGCTGTGTGGAAAGTATCTGGGAGCAGATGAACTGGGGAATACATTATGTTGCTCGCGGGGGTCTGGCTAGCTTCGCCATTGCGGCATGTGACATTGCGTTATGGGATTTACGTGCGAAGAAAGCAGATGAACCTCTCTACAAACTTCTGGGTGGCGCAAGCAATGAGGTCAAATGTTATGGTGGAGCGATTGATTTGAATTTCCCATTAGAAAAGCTCCTGCGCAACAATCAAAAATACTTAGATATGGGCCTCCAGGCTGTCAAAATTAAACTAGGCCAAAAAACATTAGCTGAAGATGTGGAACGAGTGGCTGCGGTACGCCAATTGGTCGGCCCGGATGTAGCCTTTATGGTCGATGCCAATATGAGCTGGAGTGTGGAAAAAGCGATAAAAGCCGCACGTGAATTTTTGAAATATGACATTCTTTTCTTAGAAGAACCAACGATTCCGGAGGATTATGCCGGCTATGCACGGATTGCTGAAGAAACAGGAATGGCCGTTGCAGGCGGAGAGAACTTGCGCACATTAACCGAATTCCATCACATGCTGCAATATGGTCATGTTGATTTCCCTCAACCTGATGCTTCCAATATAGGCGGAATTACGGGCTGGTTAAAGGTAGCTCACTTAACACAAGCCTATAACCTTTCCGTTTCCACACATGGGATGCAGGAATTACACGTTAGTTTGTTAGCAGCTATGCCAAATGCAGGTTATCTCGAAATGCATAGCTTCCCTATCGATCAATACACTACACGTCCGCTAGTGATTAACAAAGACAATGGGATGGCAGTAGCGCCTGAAGTAACGGGCACTGGCGTTACCTTTGACTGGGACAAATTAGCACCTCACAAACAACAATACTAATAGGAGCGATCGATCATATGAGCATTCCCCTTCATCTAGGTGTTCGAGCACATGATTTCACACAAGTTCCATTGCAAGAGTTAATTGAGAAGATTAAGTCCTATCATTTCACTCATATCCAGTTTGCACTTAAGAAATCTTTTCCTGATAGTGCCCCTAGTCTGACGGCTATAAGCCCTGGAACAGCCAGCTATTATGGCAATGCCTTTAGGCAGGCAGGTATTCAGATTGCGGTTCTGGGCTGCTATGTAAACATTGTAGATACCGATCCTCACAAACGGGCACAAGCGTTAGCCGCGTTTAATACCCATCTGCGCTTGGCCAGAGATTTTGGCGCTAGTCTGGTAGGTACGGAAACCGGAAGTGTGGGACTTGGGTATACCACAGATAATTTTACAGAAGAAGCCTTCCAAGAGGTGGTGACATCAGTTAAGGCCATGGTGGCGGAGGCCGAACGTTTTGGTGTGACGGTAGGAATCGAAGCAGGACTTCATCATCCGCTGTACACCGCGCCCTTAACCCGCCGACTTCTGGATGAAGTCCCTTCTAACAATCTTCAGGTCATATTGGATTGCGCAAATCTAATGTCACCTACAAATTACTTGCATCAAGAAGCTATTATTATGGAGGCTTTGAAGCTTTTAGGAAATCGAATTGCTATCATTCATTTAAAAGACTTTATCGTCCAAGATGGAGCTATAAAAATTGTCCCTGTAGGTCAAGGGTGGCTAGAGTTTGAGCCGATTCTTCGTTATATGAAATATGAACGTCCTCATATTCAAGGAATCCTGGAAAGCACTCCTGAGTCACATTTAGGAGAAAGCATTACCTTTTTGCAACAGTTATACGAATCCCTGTAGGGCTTCATCCCATTAAAACTAATAAATCCACTGCACACCTCTTTACCTTACTTGGTGCAGTGGATTTTTATATTCTGTTTAACATCCGTTTGACCTCCATCAAATAATCGCCTGTTATGATCAGGGCATCAAGAGTATCTGGGAGGGGTTCCATGCGTCTTGCTTTATTCACGGACACATTTCTTCCGCAAACCAACGGAGTTTCACGTACGCTTCAACGATTAACCACTCATTTGAAAGGGCGTGGTATTGAACATCTGCTTTTCTCACCGAAATCTGCTCCTGAAGACAGTTATGCCGATCCCATACGTCCCATTACCAGCATCCCCTTTTTCTTATACCCCGAATGTAGACTCGCACTGCCCAATATGTCCTCTATCCAATCAGAGCTGAAAGCTTTTCGTCCCGATCTGCTTCATATGGCAACTCCGTTCAATATCGGTCTCTGCGGCCTTCGTTATGCGCGAAAACATGACTTGCCCCATGTCGCCTCATACCATACCCATTTTGACCGCTATCTTGAATATTACCGGATGAAAAAAATCGCTCCGCTCTATTGGAAATACATGAAGTGGTTCCACCGCTCCTGCGACGCCACCTTTGCACCATCCTACGAAACCCTCGATTCCCTCCAAGCTCAAGGCTTTCATCGCCTGAAGCTGTGGTCCAGAGGCATCGACTGCCAGCAGTACACCCCCAAAAAACGCAGCCATGAGGTCCGTGAGCGCTACGGAATTACCGCACCGTTACTGCTTCTATATGTGGGAAGGATCGCCCCTGAAAAAGATATAAACACCCTTGCTCTCGCCATGCAGCAATTACCCGAATCTATGCAATCTCAGGTTCATTGGCTGGTCGTAGGGGACGGCCCCCTTCTGCCGGAAATGCGGGCACAGGCGCCCCATAATGTCACGTTTACAGGCTATAAACATGGTGATGAGCTTGCCCAATTATATGCCTCAGCAGATCTGTTCGTCTTCCCTTCCAGTACGGAAACCTTCGGTAATGTTGTCCTTGAGGCTATGGCCTCAGGACTGCCTGTCCTCGCAGTAAATGAAGGTGGAGTGAAGGATCTGGTCACACCCGGCCGCACAGGAATGATTGTCGAGTCCCGCTGCCCGGATGCTTTTATTCGTGAGATTTGTGCATGTATAGAGCACCCTCAAAAGCTAGCTGCTATGGGACATGAAGGTCGACAGCTGGCACTCGGCCGCTCTTGGGAGAATATTTTTGATGGACTCATCCGCGATTATGAAGAGATCATTGAGAATAGACGTTATGATCTTATACCGGCTTTACTACCATTAATATAATAATGACGATAGTAAGCACATGAACCGCCGCTTCTAGGGGAGCGATCTTGTTCATAGCGGTAGTGTAACCCTCAGGGATTTCCTCCCCTTCGCTGGTCATTACGAGCTGGGTTAGCTTTTTCAATCGGGGCTCAACCATTCCAATAATAATCACTTCGATCACGATAAAAAATAATAACGACAGATTTAACCACAACACCGACAAGCCCATTTTATCTATGATCATTAACAAAATACCTGTAACGATCAGGGTGATCCCACCTGTCTTAGGGAATCTGTTTATTTTCTTCATAAGACCAAATACAAAACGAAGCTGACTGCCTGTCTTGGCTGAGCTTGTCAGTATTGGCAGCACAAAAGCTGGTCCAATTCCCACTATGGATGCTATAACATGTATAACTACCACAAGCTTTGAGATCATATGCGTCAAATCCATATTTACAATCCCCCCTATCATTCGTTGTTTAGATTCATATGAGGCTGATAGGAGAATTAGTCTTGCAGATCCTTTAAATCTTAGATAATCTTAAAAAAGCGCCTAGCCGGATATTACCGACTTAGGCGTTTTTTTAACAAATATTCAGTTATTTTACCGTAACTTTCATGATAGCACTCTCACTTACCCCTTGATCATTCAACAGCTCAGCCCGGTATTCATAGACGCCTGGAGAACGGTTAGTAATAGAAGTAGAAGCCGTTTGTGCGTTTGGGGTGCCTGCTGTTAAAGTCTGAGTATCGATCAGTATTCCGTTCTCATACAAGCGATACTCTTTGCCGTTCATCCCCCACCATAAATTCATAGTCACTTTATACTCTCCATCGCCATCCCAGTTGTCATTGGACAACACCGGCTTAGCTGGTGCAGCATCCTTCACGATAACTACATGAGCAGCAGACACCGTTGTGCCAAAAGAATTGGTTAGCTCAGCCGTATAGGTGTAGGTTCCGTTTTCTTTTCCGGTAATATTAGTCACTGCAGTCTGTGCAGCTGGGGAATCATCACGTAAGGTTTGCGTGTCGATTAAGGCACCATTCTCATATAGCTTGTAGACCGTACCATTATTGCCCCACCACATATTCATTGTGATTTGGTAATCCCCGTCCAAAAGTCCTGTATCCTGCCCATTATTATTGGATAGAACCCATTGCCCCGGAACACCTGTAGCCTTCTGAGGTCCACTTACGACCACAATCACTTGTTCTGTCGTTGAGAGTCCAGCGTTATTAATGGCTGTTGCGATGAACGTATGCGCTCCCGCAAGTTCTGTGAGTGGAATCTCATCTCCATAAACTACAGGTTTACCATCAAAAGTAATATCCAGACTGCGAATACCAGACTCTGGATCTTCCGCTACGACCTGCACCTTCAATACATCCATTTCACTCATTTGAGCAGAAGGTAAACCAGAAATCGTAGGTGGTGTAGTATCTTCAGTTTCTCCCGGTGAGCCTACATATTGAATTTTTGGAGCCGCTGGTTGTTCCATCCCTTCACCAAGAAAGAATCCAGGGTGCGGAGGTTGATTATAGCCTACATTTTGCCAAGCTACTGCCAGGCGGTAGATCGGATCATGCATCAATGTGCGAATACGATAATCTGTCATATCCGTTGTTGTGTAGATCCGTAGTTCAGAACTGTCCGTTGCCCGCCAGATCACTTCTTCACGCCAATCCCCGAACAGATCTGCCTGCAAGCTTGGATTCGCCTTGGTGCCATTATTTGAAGAAGCACCTACAGCCGTCAATAAGTTAACCGTTGTCTGATTGCTATAGTCCCACTTATCCACTCGATTAGCATCCAGTAATTCACGTAAAAGATCACCATCCCACCAAATACCAAAATTCGTGGAGGAAGGCAGTTTTTTAGTAATTAGTTCACCTTGCGCACTGTATAGGCCCGTAACAGGTATATGCTCCTCATTGGTGATCGTTGCAGCCCATACCTCTTCGCCAGCATATCGCGGATCAATATCCGCTGACATCCCCCGTCCAGTATCAATCCCCGTGAACACACCCCATAATATATCTCCTGTAGCTGCATCACGCATTTCAATCCCATACTTCGAATCGGTATGCTCATGAACATCAAAGACTTCCAGCCCGGGTCTGGTAGGATCAAGGTCCCCGAAATGAATTGCATCACCATGGCCAAGCTTTGTATTATACAGCGGCAACCCATCATCGTCGATTGCCATCGCACCGAAGGTTATTTCGTCCTTACCGTCGCCGTCCACATCTCCTACAGAAAGATTGTGGTTTCCTTGACCTACGAAGTCTCCATATCCTTCATCATTAGAATCGAAACGCCATACTTTCTCGAGCTTGCCCTCGCGATAATTGTAAGCTGCAAGTACAGTTCTAGTATAATAACCGCGGCTAAAAATCACGCTTGGCTGCTCGCCGTCTAAATAAGCTACAGCTGCCAAAAAGCGGTCTACACGGTTACCATAGGTATCCCCCCAAGCGCCAACATCTCCACGTGGCGGATCATAATCCACGGTATCCAAGGCCCGGCCTGTTGCCCCTTCGAACACCGTTAAATATTCATTGCCCAGCAGCACATAACCCGAACTGTTACGATAGTCTGCACTGGCATTGCCAATGACTTTTCCTTGACCGTCCACTGTGCCATCTGCCGTCTTGATCATAATTTCGGCACGTCCATCACTATCCAGATCATATACCAGGAATGGAGAATAGTGTGCACCGGCACGAATATTAGGCCCTAAATTAATCCGCCATAAGCGAGTTCCATCTAATTTATAAGCGTCCATATAGACAAGTCCAGTATACCCAGCTTGAGAGTTATCCTTGCTGTTCGAAGGTGACCACAACATGATGATTTCATATACACCATCACCGTCCAAATCACCTACACTTGCATCTCCCGCACTATACGTATACGGTTGACCATCCTTGGTGTAATCATCTGTTGGCTTTTGCAAAGGGATCGATAGATATTGCTTCTGCCATACGCTGAATGGTTCCGAAGCAGATTTCTCGACTCCATTGATTACTGATGTGATTCTATATTTGGCATCCTCCCTGCCTGTAATATCGAGATAGTTCGTGTTTTGAGTAATCAACGAATCATTTAGTTTCTTATCGCCACGATACAGATTGAATCCTATCGTTTCCGGATCCAGACCTAACATCCGCCAGCTGATATACACACCTTCATCTGTCTTAACCGCTACAGGCGCACGATCCAGCGCCTCCATCTTCCGGTATAAAGTTGTCACCGCTGAGGTTTCCAACGTAGCGGATAGATCAGAGATGCCGCCTGCATTTACCGAGGCTACTTTGTAATAGTAAGGAATGGTAGTCAGAACGGTCATGTCTGTGTACGAAGCTTCGAATGATTTGCCGATCAGGATGAACTCACCGTCTGCGGATTTCGCACGATAAATGTTGAACATCCGTGCATCCGGTACCTCATTCCAAGTAAAGGTCACATCATTTTTGTTCGTAGATTGTACAGCTAGACCACTAGGTACGGGTGCTTTTGCTACGGAGGGATCAATCATAGACACTTTTAGCGCATTAGAGCCTACGGATTCCAGTCCCGTGCTGTCGACCGAAGTTACCGTATAGATATATTCCATACCAATATCCGCAGTGGTATCTGCGTAGAACGGCTCTATTGTCTCGCCCAGCAGCTCTGCACTATTCGCAACCGTAGCCTGACGATATATACGGTATTTCAGCGCACCCTCCATACTGTCCCAAGAAAGATTAGCTGTAATAGGCTCACTGTTTAAATCCAGGCTACCCAGTTTCAGATTCGTTGGGGCTAATAATAACGGTGTGATCTCCAGCCCATTGAGATGAGCGGTTGTGCCACTAAAGACAAGATTCATCTGCCCGTCTTTGACAGCAATCTGGTTATACAGCTTCTCAGCAATATTTTCCTTACCTGAGGAGACTGTTCCGTAATCTTTGCCTTCAATGGCTACATTCGTCTTAGCAGATCCAATCCAATCTCCTGTATAAGTCTTAACAGAATAATAACCATTGGGTAAATCAACTTTGAATTCATACGATCCTCCAAAATAAATCACAAAATCTCTGCGCAGATCGTCCGTCGCATTTCCCCGATCCCGATCAATCATCCCTGCACTCGAGGTCAAACCATATCCTCGTTCTGGGGTATATAGGACATTCACATTCACTTCCGTATAACCCGCAGCAACGGGTGAACCAACAGGTCCGAAATCATAACGATACTGAGCGGATTTCGTAGTCAGCTTCACTTCATCTGAAGGCTCAGACTCTCCTAGCCCATTCACTGCAGTCACTCTTACCGAGTAGCTTTGACCTTCAACCAACCCGCTTAATGTCAATGAAGGGACAGTTGAAGTTCCCGCTAATGTATAAGCAGATTCGGCTTCTGCCGCTAGCTTACGATAGATTTTATAGATATCTGTACCTTCTACTTTATTCCATTTCAGTACGGCACCTGCATTACTGATACTCCCAGCTACAAGTCCTTCAGGCTTCGCTGGCACCGTTTCCGGCTGTTTGATGTCCTGCACAAAGCTGGAGAGTGGAATATTTAATTCCCCTATTCCTTTGGCCAGCAGACGGGCCATTTGAATGGCTCCGTACTCTTGAAAGTGAGTATCGTCTGTCGAGCCATTTGGGAAAGCACCATATATCCCTGCATCGAGGTGAAGGAATACAGAGCGTGTAGCTGCAAAACCGATAGAATTGTAATAAGCTACACTGAGTGCGCTAAGATCGACCAAGTCAACATCCAACTCACTTGCTACTTCTTTCATAGCCTGCACATATTCTGGAAAGCTCACATTAAATTTTTCACTCGCGGCATTATAATCTCTGCGGCCCATGGGAGTCACCAGAATCGGAGTTGCTCCTCTTTGCCTAGCTCCATTGACATAAGTTTTTAAATAAACTTTGTAATCGGCTGGAGAAGCATATCGGTCTGGAACGCTAATCGTTGCGTCATTATGACCAAACTGGATAAGGAAATAGTCACCCGGTTGGATCTTACGCAGGACTTCATCCAGCCTTCCCTCGACAATAAATGACTTAGAGCTGCGGCCTCCGATAGCGTGATTCTTAAACGTTACTTCCTCGCTAAAGAAATCAGGAATCATTTGTCCCCAGCCTGCTTGTGGTATCCAATAAGGATCATAAGTCTGCACGGTTGAATCACCCGCAATATAAACTGTTGGCAATTCATTAGCAGGACGGTCTGGCTGCTTAGTAATCACCAGTGCATTGATATTAGGCTTAGTGCCAGAGAACACCAAGTTCATTTGTCCATCCACCAAAGCGATGTCAAAGCTCATTTCCAAATACTGGCCTGCTGTTTTGCTCGTCTGTTGAACTTTTTGAATGGATTCTACTTTGATGCCAATCTCTGTATCTCCGGCGCTGTCACCAGCGATAAGTGAAACTGTATAGTCGCCATTCGGTAAATCTACATTAAAAGTTGCATCCTTAGGGACCACAAAATCTGAACGCAAAGGATCTGAGGTTCCTCGGTCTACCCCAGTTACTTTCGATATATCTGTAAATCCATATTTGACCTCAGAGGAATAAGATACCCCTGCATCTGCCTTAAGATAACCTTCAGCCACAGCACCCGGGCCAAAATCAAAGGAATAAACATCCCCTTCTGGCAAAGTTCCAGGAGGCGAATACACAGCGCTTTCCACCTTATCAGATAGCTCTGATTCTCCTTGGTCATTGGCTGCCTTCACCCCATAATATTGCCGTTTTGAGGTATCCGCTGAGACATCCGTAAATGTCGTCTTCTCTGACTGACCAATCTCATGGAATGTTCCATCTGCTGAATCAGACCTTAAGATCGTATAGCGGTTTGCTCCAGCCACACTGTTCCAACTCAGTTGAACAGAACTTACACCTACACTGACAATTGAAAGACCGGTTGGTGCTGCGGGAACCTCTACCCCCGGAATTTTGTCTACTGTCACAGATGCGCTCAAAACAGACTCCTCACCCTTTCCATTTACAGCTGACACATTGTAAATGTAGCCACTGCCTTCATTTACGTCTGAATCCACGTAGCTGTTAGCTGCAACTTGACCTATGGCTTGAAGAGTTCCACTAGGAAGAACCGTTCGATAAATATTGTAATAGACTGCTTCTGTCACGCTGCCCCACCCCAGAGATACCTCAGTGGGGGTGATATTATGAACCACTAATCCCTCAGGGGCTTTCAATGGACCTGGTACAATCTGCTGAATAATTAGTCCATTTAAATATCCGCCAACCCCTGTACCCGTAATGCCGACAGTTAGTTGACCATCTTGAAGAGTCGTCCGATAGGTAGCTTGATTTACAGCTTGCTTGCTGCTTATCGACCCAGCCGTGCTACCTTCCAAAGTAATCGTAGTTTTGGTTGTACTTGTACCCGCTAGTAAATCTCCTGAGTATACAGTCACATCGTAATCCCCATTAGGAAGATCCACCAAAAAAGAATAGGACAGTCCCAATACAAAATCGTTGGTCATACCGCCTCCACCCGAACGATTCCTCGAAGCAACCGCCTGATCTAAACCATACCCTAGCTCATTTGTATATAACTTAGATTCATGCACGCCTGTATAACCACTCATAACAGGACTTGTTGCTGTTCCAAAATCATATTGCAAGGTTATTGGGCCTGAAGCTGCACTGGCCTGTTGCCCCCCAAATGTTGTAGATGGAAGTATTGATGAACAAATGAAGATCCACGACAATAACACCATAAATATTTTATTTCCAAGTTTATTCCTCTTCATCTTCCGTGCTTCACCCGCTTTCTTATGATTGAAAGAACTTAGTACGCATCTAGCCCTGTTGTAGTAAACGCTTACAATAAGCTTCGTTGTCATTCGTTCTTCAAATATAAGTTCACTTCGTGCGCGTATCCCCTCCTCTTTGCTCAGGCAGCCGGATGGTAGATGATTCCAGTTTTACTCATATCCAACACGATACTACCACCTAAGTGTCACTCTGAACATTTAAAAAACAGATTTTATCATACACTAAACCGTTCAATTTCTTCGCCTATAGTTATAAAAACCTACGATTTGGTAAGCAGTTAGGACAGAAGAATCAGTGAGGGGACACCCGCCTTTTGAGATCACGACAACAGTTTTGCTATTCCTTCATCCTTAACCATTCACTTCTGAGCAATCCATAGGAATAAGTATCATGCCAGATTGGCTCTCCATTACTATCGTATTTAAAATAACCCGTCTGCAAAAAATGTCCTTCTCGACGAAGCTTCAATCGTTCAAGCAGTTTCCATGAGCGTGTATTTTCGGGATCACAGTTCGCAATCACACGTCTCATTTTCAGATTATCAAAGCCATAGTTTAACAATTGATTACAAGCCTCTGTAGCATACCCGCTTCCCTGAAAATCAGGGTTAAAAACATATCCAAATTCCCAAACGCCAAAAGCCTCTGGTTGGCTCTCTTGAAAATATAAGTTGCCGATCATTTTTGTCGTAGATTTAAGACAGACTGCCCAAAAAGCACGGTCCGATGACCGTCTGAGCGCCTCAGTGCGAGATTCATCTGCATTAAACCCGGAATAGGGCTCATATTTCACAACACTTTCTTGCGACAAATATTCATGAAGGTCTTTCCAATCCTCTGCTGAGAACCTTCTAATCCATAAACGTTCGGTTTCCATAATTTCCATCAGAACAACACTTCCCCAATATTAATAGTAAATATATACCATACACCCCATAATACCCCTATGCCTTTTTTATTTCATATGAGCAAAATCATTTCACAAACAGCAAATAGGCCTCCTTGGATTCCCAAGAAGGCTGATGAATGTTTCTCTATATCTTAACTCCGCTTAAACTGCCATCTGACGCAAATAATCGTTCGATATGCTTCTGAACGTTTGGGTCTGGGATCAGTGGTGGGGCTTGATGGGGTTTTACCCGAGCATCAATAATCACGTTATCACAGGACCAATGTTTATACTCAGTAGAACTGTTCACTCCATAGATATCATGAGATGGATTACTGCGGGTAAACGTCGCCCATAGGAAATTGTCGATCTTTTCACTCAAAAACTCGCTATCATCACACAAAATAATCATTGGACAAGAAGGAAGTGCCCCTTGCTCCTGAATAGCTTCACTAAGCTTATTCATTTCCAATGCTGCTTCAGCGTAGCTTGTGAATTTAGCACCTTGAAGGGCAACAAGACCAGGCATCACCATTCGTGCATGTCCAAATCCCTGTAATTCTTTAAGCATGCCCGGTACCTCTGTACATAGCTCTCTTTTCTTATCCCCTACTGCTGCGAAGATCACTTTACTTCCGCTGTTTAATCCTGTGCCGGAATAATCAAGCGTATCAATCGTGGTGTTGGTATAGAAATGAATATCTCTACGAAGATTAATCCGCTCCAAGATATACGTCAAGAAATCCTCGATATTATGTGTACTGATAGGCTGATTTTCTTCTGCAGTAATAAACAAAAACTTAGCTAAACTAAGCTGACCCGTACCTAAAATCCGGTTAGCAATGGTCAGAATTTCCGCTGGCTGCTTTACTTGCTGATAAGGCGTATAACGTTCACTGCCAATGGCGAACAGCAGGGGATGAACACCCGCAGCATCGACTGCATGAACTTCTTTGACGCCCGGAATTTCTTGGCGGATAGCCCCACCTGTCAGCTCGTGAATTAACTCACCAAACGCGGTATCTTCCTGTGGCGGCCGACCGACAACCGTAAATGGAAAGATTGCATTTTTTCTGGCGTACACTTTATGTACTCTCATTACTGGGAAAGGGTGAACCAAGCTATAATAGCCTAAATGGTCGCCAAATGGCCCCTCCGGCTTCGTCTCACCAGGGTGAATTTCACCTGTTATCACAAAGTCCGCATCATTGCTGATACAGTAACCATCCACATAGCTATAGCTGAAATGGCGTCCTGATAATAAACCTGCAACGATCATCTCACTCATTCCCTCAGGCAAAGGCATAACCGCCGATAAGGAGTGAGCGGGTGGCCCACCGATAAAACAACTCACTTTAAGCGGTTGTCCTTGGCGGTTCGCTTTTTCCTGATGTACGCCAATGCCGCGATGAATTTGATAATGAATGCCCACTTCTTTATTTAATTCATACTCATTTCCAGTCAGCTGCACACGGTACATTCCCAGATTGGAATTCATAATGCCCGGCTTGTCCGGATCTTCTGAATACACCTGCGGCAAGGTTACAAAAGCACCACCATCTCCCGGCCAATGTGTGATTAGCGGAAGATCAGAGATACTAATTTCCTGGAAACCGCTTGGCAGACCTCCTGGCTTTTTAATAGGCAATGCTTTTCTCGCGGATAATCCGGTTCCAACATATTTAAATGGATTTTTGAGTGCTTTTACGGGATCGTTGCGAAGGGCAATTACGTTATGTGTGGAGTCCCAAGTCCGCCGAAAGATAAACTTACTGCGCTCTAGCGTTCCAAAAAGGTTAGATACGGCCCGAAACTTCGAGCCTTTTACATTCTCAAATAATAATGCGGGTCCACCAGCCTCATAAACCTTTAGGTGAATCGCCGCCATCTCTAGATAAGGGTCCACTTCTTCACGAATCCGAACTAAATGTCCGTGTTTCTCTAAATCATTAACACACTCTTCTAAATTGCTATATTTCATTTCATTACTCCGATCTCTAGAAGGTTATTACAAGATTACTTGGATGCTTTAATTATACCCTGTAAGATATTAAAATAAAGCGCACGCGTACCCTATGTACTAGAACCTAACGTCTTTATCTTGTATTCTCTGGTTTCGGTTCACTCCGCAATATATTTTTAGCAGGAATACCTACTGCCGAAGCATTATCCGGCACATCCTTTACCACTACAGACATGGCCCCGATATTAACATCGTTACCAATGACAACCGGTCCAAGAATCTTGGAGCCTACTCCAATAAAAGCTCTGTCTCCAATCACAGGCTCTCCTAAGTTATTTCTCCCGCCAATCGTCACTTGATGAAAAATAGTAGCATGGCTTCCAAGCACCGCTTTAGGACTAATGATAATCCCATTTAAACCATGCGGTAAATGAAGCGCGTCACCAATTTGAGCTTGAGCGTGAAGCTCTCCATTTGCAAGAATACGGACAAAAAGCACATCCATTATCCGATATAAAAGCCACAAAGGTTTTCGCACGATGCCATTCTTCACTCGATAATACACCCAATTTCCATAACGATAAGTAAACAAGGCCATAATCGTTTGAGGATTTTTCAGATTTGCTTTCCAGTCCGTTTTGAATGATTTCATCATTTTATCGTTCTCCTTTTTAGGGGCTAGGGTATGCACTGTATTCTGGAGTAATGAAGGGCAGCTGTGGATAAAACATCTGGGAGGATCGCGGGCTGGAGGGTCAGTCGGTGATTGTACTTTCACCAGTGTAAGATAGATTTTGAGATTCATCAAGCAAGTGGACAGTTCTCTCTATATAATCATCAACCGATTTAGAGGCTTGTTAAACAACAACACGCGCCGAACAAAAAGATCGGCGCGTGTTGGAAAGCATATTTTCTATTAAATCAGATCCAGAACAATCACATTTACGGAATTGGCAGCTAGCTTCACAACTGCCGTGTCTTTATCAATTACGATTTCTGTTTCGACTGGTGTAACCTTCTCATCATTTTTTCTGTTCACATTAGGTGTGTGAACCAGCGAGGCGTCTCCGGTTAAGGTAATCCGTTTACCAGTAGCAGCTACTTTTAAGCCTTTTAGATCAAGCTTCGTTGCTTTTTCTACACCATCCGCATTTACAAGCTTCACATAAAGATGCTTATCATCTTTAGTTACGGAATTATATACCTCTCTATTATAAGCCTCAAGCTTATAATCCAGTACTTTGCTTGTTACCTTGCCATCTGTATAAGAGCAAATCAAATGTTTGCCATCTGCTCCGCCATAATTAACGGTGATAGTATATTCCGTATGATCCGCAAGCTCTTCATAGCAACTGGCTCTCAGGTTACCAGCAGCGGTACTAGAGGAATAATCGCCGAGAGTATAAGCCTCAATCCCTTGCTTGTACACCTTGACTCCTGTGGCATCACCATTATAGCCAATCGCATATTCGATGACATCTTTATTTTCCGGTGAGATTTCTGTCAGACCTGCGCCTACATAGAAGCCATCTTCGCCAGAAGCTTTTTCAGCTACAACCTCTACTTTATAATTAGTCCACGCGTCATTAAGGATATACAATCCATTCAGTCCGCCATTCTGCGCTTTCAATACCAGACCTTTGGAAGGATCAATCGTATATCCGGCAGAGCCAGGAATCACTTTCCAAGCTTCATTCAGCGGCTGCGTGAAATCTTGATCCAACCAAACACTGCCATCTACATTCGAGGTCACTTTCACCCGTTTCACGATCACAGCTGATTTCCCGGCAGCCACTTCAATTCCTCCATGAGGAATGAGGTCTACCTTCTCCCCGTTGCGATAAGTCGAAAATGAGGTGCCAACCACTTTGGTTCCCAGGTATTTAGCATACAGCTGCTGAACATAATAGTTCGGTGTGTACCATACGGTCTCATCATCGAACCAGATGCAATCCGGTGTCCATCTATAGGTGCCATCTGTCAGAACCTTGTTGAACAATGGTGCCGTTGCCGCCAATCTAATCACATCAGAGTTATTCTCGAAGCTGGACATAATCGCTGCCTCAGCAACAGCTCCTGCCAATGTGTTTTTATCTGTGGAAGCATATTCACCCACAAAAACCTTTGAAGTTTCAGCCTCATCCAAGCTGCCGTCTTCCTTATAGGCTCTGTAATAGTAGTTGTAACGATCAGCATTCTCTAACAAATACTCATTGGAACGGTAGTAATGCTCATCCGCAATGGTATCCATGTAGTTCTTTTGTTTTTCGTACCAGGTAACAGTCTCTTCGATGCTCGATGTACCATCCGTAAAGCTGATTTTTTCCGAGCCCTGTAAATTTCCGCTTAGGAATTTCCAACCTTGCTGGTAAGCATCATCATCTGCCTGTGCACCCACGGTAGAGAGAATAGTCAATTCATGATCAGGATAGTTCTTCACCATATACTCATCAATCACTGTTTTAAAATATTCGAAGTTGGCAAAAAACTCTGTACCCCAGTTTTCATTCCCCACACCCAAATAACGCAGGTCAAACGCTGCTTCATGGCCCATCTTTTTACGCAATGCAGCCCACTCATTATTGTCAAAATCCATGCTAATCGCAAAATCAATCAGATCCGTAAAGTTCTTCACATAATAATCTCTTAACGCACCGCCAGCTGGATTCGCATAATCCGAACGAGCTTGACAGAGTACGCCGCAGGCCATAACCGGAAGTGGTGTTGCGTTCAAATCCTCGGCTAATTGGAAATACTCCATATATCCAAGACCCATGGTCATCATGTAGCCCCATACGTTATAGTTCTCTTTGCGCAATTCGATATCGTTGACGGACTCTTTCCAATCGTACACGTTCTCCCAAATGTGAGAACCTTCAGAAATACAACCCCCAGGGAAACGCAGGAATGTAGGATGAAGATCAACGAGTGCATTCACTAAGTCTTTTCTTAATCTATAGTTTGGATTTCCTTTATAGTTAGCATGAGCTGTAGCAGAACGTTCCTCTTCACCAGCGCCCCAAACGTCATCAGGAATTAAGGATACCATATCAATGGAGATCTCACCGTTAAAGGTTAACGCCAGCTGACCAAGCACAGTTTCAGACCCTGTTAATACAAGCTTAGAATCGACACCATACTTCTTCCAGTTGCCGTCACCGTTTACTTCAACAACTGCAGTATCGCTGATGGCTTTACCGTCTTTGTCGAGCAATTGCAAGGTAATTGTGCCTGCTGCTTCAGCCTTCGCCCAGATTGTGAAGTTGTACTTGGCATCTTCCTTAATAAACATCGAGCAGTGCTGATTGGAATCCGCAAAACCTCTATTATTAATAGTCGCGCCATCCGCTACCGTCACATAATGAGCATTCATATCTTTATCTTCAATGCCGAAGAAATCGTTTAATCCGCCTGTATTATGGACAGTCATTTTCTCTGTATCCCCAGACCATGCGTGAAGAGGTGTATAATTTCTTCCGGTGGAAGCACCATGTACACCACATACATGCGAATAGCTGTCAAAAGCAAAAGATTCGAAGGAGCGATTCTGCACTAGCTCTGCATAGATCCCACCGTCTGCTGCGTTGTTAATGTCCTCATAGAATAAACCATATAGAATTTGGCTAACATCCAAAATCTCCTGATTACCATCAATAGTTAAGGTGTATGGTGGCAAATCTTCCGGAAGCACAGACACCGTGAAGCTCTTTTCTACTGTACTAGCTCCCTTTTTCAAATGTGCTGTAAGCGTTACGCCTTGAGCAGATTGAACTCCTTTATTCACAACACCTTCATTAGAAATGACTTTGGAATCGCTGGATACCCAAGATACGTCAACTTTTCCGCCCATCAGCGAAACTGGCAACTCAATATCTTTGGTAATGATCGAGCTTGGGAAGGTTAAGTATTTATCTTTTGCAAGCTTTACGATATCTTCATCCGTCAAAGATTCGCACATGATTTCAATCACTTCATCTTGAGTTAAACCTGCTTTATATACACGGAAGTCCGAAATATAGCCGCTAAAATCAACATCTGCCGCGTATTGGGATTTCCCGATTGTATTATTGCTATAATTCTGTTGATCTTCAAAAGTAGCAAACCATGTACGCAGCTTAGCATATGTGCCACTCGAGGTTTGGCTGATCATTCCATCCGCAACTACTTCACCATTTACATACATCACAGGACCTGCACTGCTTAGTGTTCCACCTTCTGTACCTGTAACTGCAAAGGAAACATGTACCCATTCATCAGTCGCAAAGGATTTCCCTGGATCTGCGATTAAGTCTTCCCCTGCAAAACAAGTCCCCCGCAAATTGCGAGTTACGAAAATATAAGGTCCTGTTTCACCTTTACCAAAATCAAAGATTCTTTCCCATAAGCTTGAAGCTTTGCTTACATACATCCATGTCGAAATTGTAATTCCTGTATGGTCACTGACCTCTTTAAGCAGATCGTTAGGTAATGAAATATAGGATGTGCCATGTTCTCCCCCAGCAAGCGAAACAGCTTGTCTACCTGCTACGGATTTAATAGCCGGCAGCGTAGTACCTGAAGCGGTTCCATCATTGCCGTTCCCCGAGAAATCTTGACCTACATCCTCTGGATTATCAAACTTATAATGCGCAATTAGACTACCATTAATAAATTTGTTACCGTTGTCATTTTTCATAAAATATCACCTGTTATCTTTATAGTAGAAATCTTAAAAACCTAACTGTATTAGTTCATTGCCGTTTATACGAAACATAATAACATATTTTATAGTCAATTAATATATTAACCAATTAATATTTATGTGAAATAAAAGAAAACAATTTTTATAATCAAATATTACCAAATCAATCATTTATTCCATGGTAAAATATCTGTTAGTTAATAAAGGAGTGGTGAAAGTTGAGCGAAGCTGTGAATGAAAAGGCCAATTCTAGTGATTTATTTACGATTGATTGTAAAGATATTTTTCTGCGGGAATATAGTGTGGAGGATTTAGAGGAGTTTCATGCGCTTACTCTACAGCCTGAAATTATTGAATTCTTGCCAGAGTGGAATGTTCCTAAAGAACAACGGTTGGACTGGTTAATAAACTATGAAATAAAAGAGAACCAGCAATTTCTTCAAGTGATCTCAGTGGGCGGAGATATCGGAGAGCTTCGTCTTCGTTTAGGCATTATTTTAAAAGTGTCCGGTGAGTTTATTGGTTGGTGTTGTACAGGAATTAAGGAGGAATTGCCCGTTCCTAACAGAGAGATTATGTATGCCATATCCAAGGATCATCGCGGTAAAGGCTACACTACTCAAGCTGCCAAGGGATTAATTAAGTATTTGTTTGATAATAGCTCTACCGATGTATTAAACGCCATTGCTCTGAAACACAATATCCCGTCTAATAGAGTCATTCAAAAATGTGGTTTCGAGCTTCTTGACGAGATTACAATTGAACATGAAGACTATAATTATTACCGGCTTTCCCAGCAACAGTGGGATGAACAGGTATGATGTAAATAGCGCCTTACACTAAAAAACCTCTGTATGGGAAATGGAGATTCGGTCCATTTACCAAAACAGAGGTTTTATTGTGAATTCATGACTGTTGCTTCATGCGAAGCATTTGATCCAAAAGCTCTTTCACATCTTTTTCTGGAAAAGCTGCAAGCAGGGTCTCTTGAAAGGTATCTTGTGCACGAAGGAGCTTGTCTTCGCCAATGGCAGTCAAGGCAGTATAGATACTTCTGCGATCAGCATCACACGCTTTTCTTTCTAAAGCGCCACAGCCTTTGGCCTCAAACCGACTAACCAGTCGGGAAACTGCACTCTGGCTTAAACCCACCATAGCTTCGAGTTTCTGCAATTTCAGTTTCTTCTCCGGCGCTTCCGATAAAAATAACAGCAAATAAAATTCTTTTAAGGATAAGCCATGTTTGGCTTGTAGATTAGCTTCCAATTCATTCGTCACATTCATTTGTATATGCGTTAACGTCAACCAACTCGTTATAAGGTCATTGTTAAGAATGTCGTCCATTTTATTATTCATCTCCCGGGTGTATGGCTTTTCATGATTTTTTCCTTCTATATAATAGTACTACAATCCACAACCATACATAAAGTATAGGTTCGATACTTATACTTTATTTTATTTTAAAAAAGAGGAGAGACCGTTTCTCCAAGAAGCCGGCCCCTCCACACTTTACAATTATTTTGTTTGGACTTCAGACTTCATACCATTTATATTAGTCTTTACCCATTAATTCTTGGAAACCCGAAAGTATACTGTCTAGGAATGCCGGCATCTTTCTGAAGTTCAACCCCAGCTTCCAGCGTCCAGTATGGATTTCTCAGCATGCCCCGGCCCACGGCAACAAGATCAGCTTCCTCATTCCCAATCACGGCATTAGCAAGTACAGGCTCATCCAATCTGCCAACCGCAATAACCGGAACATTCAAGCCATACTTGATTTCTCTGGCCAAAGGAACCTGATAAGCTGCATGCGTCCCTGGTTTCCCGGCAGCTGCGATAGGACCTTCACCACCTGCACTGATATGGAAAATATCTGCGCCTGCTTCTTTGTAAGCTTTACTAAATTCCAAGCTTTCTTTGATACCGTACCCGCCCTCAACATATTCTTGGGCGGAGATACGCATAATCAATGGCATTCCTTCCGGCATTTCACTTTTTGCTGCGCGAATGACTTCTGTACCAAATAGTGTTAAATCCTTGCCGTATTCATCTGTTCTTTGATTGGTTAGAGGGGAATGGAACTGATGAATAAGGTAACCATGCGCTCCATGAAGCTCGATAACATCAAATCCCGCTTGTATCGCCCGCTTCACGCCCAACCGGAATTTCTCAACCATAGCTTTCACTTCTTCAGTTGTTAATGCACGTGGTGTTTTGGAGTCAGCGTCAAAAGGAACGTTAGATGAGGATACAGGAACTGCTGCATCTTCTGCTTTACGTCCGGCGTGTGCAATTTGAATACCTACTTTAGCGCCATAAGAATGACAAGCTTCAACGATTCTGGCCAGTGCAGGAATTTGCTCATCAGACCAAATGCCAAGATCAAAATCAGTAATCCGTCCATCAGGCTCCACGTCCGTCATTTCAATAATAATTAATCCGGTTCCGCCAACGGCGCGACTTACGTAATGATTATAATGCCAATCCGTAGCAATTCCGTCTTTGTTAGACACTGAATATTGACACATCGGAGGCATAACCACGCGGTTCTTCAGCTTCAAATCCTTCAATTCATACGGGGTGAACAAGTCCTTCATGATATCTCTCCTCTTTATAAAAAACTAAGTATAGTATGATCAATGCTACCAGTGAACATGAGTTTCTAAGTTCATCTTATATATTTTTATAAATGCATGCTCATGCATGTATTTTATTATAGAACAGCGATGGTGTCAACCGTGAATAATCTTCTGCTTAATGGAAACTCCATGTATTGTTGAAACTTCTACCTTGAGGTAATATATGGATATCTATTTTTCTTTGAAAGGATGACCTCACTCGTGGACAAAAAGCTCTTACAATCGCATAGTATTTTCCCTACCTTGAATATTGAGCAAACTGCTGCCTTCTACAGCCAGTACTTAGGTTTTAAAGCTGTGCCCTATTTAGATACACAAGAACCACATCTTTGTTTGTATCGCGACGATACAGAGATTATCCTTACGCAATCCCATAGACAAAAGGTCATTCCCAATCGAGAGTTGTACGGTTATGGATACGATGCCTATTTTATTACGAAGCAGCAAGAAGAGTTGGAGAAGGAGTTCGAAGCCGCCGGTGTTCATATTGTTCGTTCTTTATCAAACACCGATTATAATAACAAAGAATTTGTGATCGAAGATGTAGATGGTCGCTGGATTGCTTTTGGAATCAAAAAATAAAAAAAACGGCTCTCAGCCGTTTTTTCTTGTATTTAAAAGAGTCCCCATAACTTCTTACAACTATTTTTACGGGAAGGATCTAAAACATCCGTAACCCCAATCTTATTTAACTTGTGTAGTAACTCTTCCTCGCTATGCTTGATTTTATAATCTAACTCCTCCCCATAGAGCGGAATTAACGTATAAAAGTGCACCACTTTCTCACGGGTCATTTCTAAATTAAAGAAACCGGCTTTATCTTTTACATCTGGAACCCAAACGAACATCCCTTGAAATCCTGTATCCTCACTATAAGGCTGGGCGGGATTACCGTTCACAAGCGTATGCCCCATATAAAGCCATGTATTATATTCATGCGGAAACCTAGCCATTGTTTTCAGGGCCCGAATCGGCCAATAATTCCGTTCATCCTTAAACGCCTCATCCGACAGCTTCCAGGTAGGAGGGAGACAAATCATTATTTCAGCATATTGATATTCTTCTGCACCTTCTGGCACCGTCATCGGTAATTCGCTCATTCCAGAAGTAATTAAAGTATAGAAGTTCCGCTCAGGCGTCGGATCAAGAATTAGAATATCTATCGACAGAACACCTGAAATAATTTCTTTAAAAACATTATCAATAACACCTATGTATTTTTCAATATGATTACATATTTTCTCATTAGACTGAGCAGAATGCATTCATAATTCCCTCCCTTATATATGTTTATCGGTATAAACAAAGGAGAGTTTATTGCTAATTTACAGAATTTCTTCTCCACTACCATGGATCTCACAAAAATCTTTATGAACACTACTAATTAATGCCGAATAACCTTGCCCCTGATCTAAAAGATGTTCCAAAAGGAACTTACTTATAAGCTCATTTAAGCAAGTATGAATTTCACAGGTTCTTTGTTTTAAAGTCTCTCCTTCCTCATAAAGAGGCAGATCGCTAAATGACATATGTGTAGCATTTCGTATTTTTAGAAAAGATTTATATCCGTTCCAATTCTGAAAAAGCGCCTCTTGTCCTTTGATGAAATCATTTGCCAGTTTCTCCTGTAATATATTACTTAAGGATTCTAAGGTCGAGGCCTTTTGCCTTAATACAAGAAGCGGCACAGTATTGTTCTTCTCTTCATTCTCAATATATAAGTGCATGCTTGCATCTAATAAAATAGCAGCTTTAATTCTATCGTCTTCCATAGTTAAATCTAATGCAGTAGCACCACCGATGGAATGGCCGATAATACCAATCTTATTCATATCAAATAAGCCCTTCACATCTTTATCCATAGAATTAAGCGTGGACAGGTGATCCAGAACGTATTGAATATCTTTTTTTCGAATGGAGATTAAGTAATGTAAATCGGTATAATCCGCAGCTTTTATTTGCCTCATGGCTTCGGATTGATTAATAAATTCTCCACTAGGGCAAACAGTAAACATAGCTTCGTACGCAGCACTGACCGTTACCACTATGAAACCTTGCTTGGCCAACGCTTCTATATTATAAATATACATATCTCTATCTAAACCTAATGCAGGTGAATAGATGATGACTGGATAGGAGCGTTTGGATTTGCTTTGAAAGGTTCGATCGCTGATTGAGGTTGATAATGTATTTATGATTTCCATATTCATGCCAATATCTTGTAGAAGCTCTCTCGCCTGTTGTTCACAGGGCCCGAAAAGCTCCATATACTTCATTGCAGATGCGTTTTTATTTAATACACCCTCTGTATCCGGATAATAAATACTTATAACTATTTTCCTTCCCTCTGACTCTTCTTGGAACGTTTCCGTGCGTGTGTAATCCTTCAATAATTCAACTTTTCGAAAAACTCCCATTGCTCCACCCCATTCTTCCTAATATTCTATATTTTAATTGATTTTCCCATTTACTGAAATGCAATCTCCTTAATGTCCATAATAATGTCGATTACAATGAATGGAATGAAGCTGTATGAACGGTTATAATACCTAAGTGCATAAGAAATCTCTAAAAACTTCAGGGATGTGGAAAATTTAATGGTGAATAATTCAGCATATACACTTTATTTACGTGAGGATTGGAAAAAACTAAGCGATTTCACCGCTATCCAATTATCAGAAGAAGAACTTATGGAAGTCCAAAGTATTAATGAAAAAATCTCCAGCGAGGATGTTAACGAGGTCTATCTTCCTCTGTCCAATCTGCTAAATCTGCAACTTCTATCTGCTCATAAATTTAATGAATCTATAAATCACTTTCTGAACAATGATGTAAAAAAAGGTCCATTTATCATAGGCATCGCGGGAAGTGTCGCTGTTGGCAAAAGCACTACGGCCAGACTCCTACAAAAACTTCTCTCACAATTACCTTCCCATCCAAAGGTGGATTTAGTTACGACTGATGGGTTTCTACATCCCAACGCAGAGCTGGAAAAGCGCGGTATAATGACGAAAAAGGGCTTTCCTGAAAGCTACGACACGCGTAGTTTAATTTCTTTTTTAACGGATGTGAAGTCTGGGGTGCCGCGGGTCCAAAGCCCTGTATACTCTCACTTAACTTATGATATTGTGCCAGATGAATATATTACGATTGAGAATCCGGATATTCTAATTGTTGAGGGCTTAAATGTTCTTCAGACTGCGATTACAAATAATCATAATATGCCTAACTATTTTGTATCTGATTTTTTTGATTTTTCTATTTATGTGGATGCTGATGTAAACGATATCGAGACATGGTACATTGATCGGTTTATTAAGCTCAGAGATACTGCCTTCCAAGATGAACAATCTTATTTCAAAAAATATGCACAGCTGTCTCTAGAGGAATCTATTGAAATCTCAAAGCGGATCTGGAAAGAAATAAACTACGTTAATTTGCAGCAAAATATTCTGCCCACCCGAAATCGTGCGGATCTTATAATGCATAAGGACAACAATCATCACGTAGATCGAATTAAGCTGCGAAAATAAAGATTGAAGTCCTTAGCCGACCAAGTTGCTGAGATTCAGCACTTGGTTTTTTTGGTGCTCACATCAAATTGGGTGAATATTCTGGGTTTAATGTCTCTGTCCTCTGATCAAGGCGAACGTATACTGTGGTACATTCGTACACAAACGTGAAGAGAGGATAAATCAAATGATCGATATCGCCTTGGCTTTTCAAGATAAGGATGGGAAATATGCTGAACATGCCGGAGTCGTTCTAGCGTCAATTTTTCATCATACGAGTTCCCCAATTCATATTCATATTTTACATGATGTTTCTTTAAGTGAAACTAATAAGCGCAGGCTTAGCGCATTAACTACAAAACATAATCATACCCTTAGCTTTTATTCAATCACTATGCCTGATGATCTAACTCAGGTGCTAGCCAATGTTAACTCCATTAATGTATGGACGCAGGCATGCATGTATCGATTGCTTCTTCCTGCACTAATACCCGTGGACAAAATCATCTATCTGGACTGCGATGTATTAGTGAATATGGACATTACTGAATTATGGCAGGTTGAATTGAATGACAAGTATTTGGCCGCAATTTGGGACCAGGGGATTAGAGAGGTTGCTCATATTGTGAGCGCTAAGGGATTAAATCCTGAGCTTTATTTTAATTCCGGAGTGATTTTATTTTCTTTGCATAATATCCGCCAGAATACCAACTGGTACGAAGAAATGCTAACCTTCCTACGTACCTTTCCTGATGTCACCATGCCAGATCAGGATGTTCTGAATGCGGTTTTTGGTGGGAATTACCTCCCCCTAGATATCCGTTTTAATTCGTTCAACACAAACATTCCGGACCATGATTTCACTAACAAAATCATCCATTTTGCCGGAGATGATAAATGCTGGAATAAAGATTCCGCGGGTTCATCCCTATATCAGCAATTCCTAAAGCTAACCCCTTGGAGAATCACCAGAGCCAAAATCAGACGAAGAAAACGGAAAAGCAGCCCTTTAAAACCACACCTCACCCGAAAAAGAAACAAGCAGAAAATAAAAATTGTTCAGTTGAACTTAACCCCTATTCTTTTATCCGATTTAAAACAAATTAGACCGATTAGAAAAAGCCCCATTTGATATGGGGCGGCATTTCTTTAGTTCACTTTCGTAAAAAACCATTTCTGAGCATCACTCCCGTTATCCGTCCACTGCTGGACAGCTGCGCCATCGGCTGTTGATGCTCCGGATACATCCATGGCTAATCCGCTCACTTTTGAAATAAGCTTATAATAGCCCCCTCCAACATCAATAATGCTCCATCGCTGAGCGTTGGTACCATTGTCATCCCACTGCTGCAGCTGTACACCGCTCGCGGTCGATGAGTTCGGCACATCCAACACTTTTCCACTATGCACTGCCGTAAGCTTGTAATAACCGTCGCCTGTACTCTCCACTTTAAATTTCTGATTATTGGCAGTGTAATTGGTCCATTGCTGCATTTTCGCCCCGCTTGCTGTGGATACATCCACTACGTCCAGAACCTTACCACTAGCCTTGTCAGCTAAAGTGTAAATTCCACCACTAACAATGCTTGAGGTAGGCGCAGCCTGATACACACGTACGTAATCAACCAGCATTTGAGCTGGGAAAGCAGTTGAAGCATTTGGACTTCCCGGCCAATTTCCACCCACGGCAAGGTTTAGCAGGATGAAGAAAGGTTTCTGGAACTCCTCCGTATTTCCGGTTCCGTTCTCAATATAAAAAGCATTAAACGGGTTGCCGTCTACAAACCATCTTATATAATTCGCATCCCATTCCACGCTGTACACATGGTACTGTGAGAAATCGAGGTTACTAGATACCTGACCGTACTCGGCATGCCCATTGGCATCCCAATGTACCGTCCCGTTAACAAAAGCATTATTGTTCACACGCTCCATAATGTCCGTTTCCCCAGATTTCGGCCAACCCACTGAATCAATATTCGCCCCAAGCATCCAAAATGCTGGCCAGAGTCCCTGTCCTGAAGGTAATTTGATTCTAGCTTCGATTTTTCCGTAGGTGAAGCTTTTGAGTCCCTGTGTTTTGATCCGTGCAGAGGTATAATTCATCCCCCCATACGACTCCTTTTGTGCAGTAATCACTAAATTCCCACCCGTTACCTGCAGGTTCTGCGGACGACTGGTATAATACTGAAGCTCATTGTTTCCCCAACCTCCGCTACCCGTACCTATTTCCGCCGACCAATTATTAGTGTTCAGAGAATTCCCATCAAATTCATCACTCCATGCCAGATTCCAGCTTGATGCCGCGCTTGAACTCCCTGTAGGTACCCAAGCAATTAATAGGGTGAACAGCAGAAATAGACTTAACATTTTTCCTTTTCGTAACATCGTCTTTTCCTCCTACTGATTTCATTGCGCGGCGCGCTCGCACATTTGAAACCGGTTTCGAATAATGGATAAAACAAAACGTTATCCCATAAACAGCTATAACAGCCAGAGTCAGGTTAACGCCTCGCTTCATTTGATGTGTACGTCTTTTCTAAACGCAATATGCCAACATTTCGATTAAAGGGACCATTTTCCATAGTTCTGCATGCTTAATGTCCAGGTTTTCTCTGCGTATTTTACCGTCGCCATACTCTCTGAGAGCGTCCATGCGATACCAACATACTGGTCCTTTTGATCGTCAAGGAATGATTTCCAATGTTGTCCCCCGTCTATCGTTATATATAACAATGTATGTTCATTTTCAGCGGGCCGAGTAATTAAGATTCCTTGATCCTTCGTAAGAAAGAGGGGAGGATAAGCATAGATTTGCGAGTTTACTAACTCACCCGGCACTGTGACTGTCTGTTCACTCCAGGTAACTCCACCGTCCATTGTTTTATATAAACCAACCTTTCCCTCCCATGGAGCATTCGTTGTAATCCAGCCTTCTTTTTCATTAACAAAAGTAAGTCCCGATTTCACCCCGCTAGGAAGAGTACTTCGTGCTTGTAAGCTATCCCCCATCTCCTTCCAAGTCTCTCCCCCATCACTAGTTGCATAAAGCTCCATATCTTCACGTGACATTCCTTGAAAATGATAGACCGCTTTCCAACCTATATTTTTGTTGAGGAACACAGTATCTTCTCTGCGGTTATCTGAAGAATCAGTATCAGAATTCAAATTTGTATTTGGATTAGGATTAGGAGAAGTTTCCTGATTAGAAGTTGGATGAGGGATTGGAGTGGTATTGGAACAACCAGATGCTATCACTGCAGCAATTAGTAGTATTGAAACTAGATATTTCATCTTGTTACCACGCCTTCGTTTATTTTTCTAAAAAAGTATAGTGGTGCTGTGCATATAGCTTCGTCCGCAAACGTATTCAGTAAATGAAATTTTATCCTAAAATATCTGAAAAGTATTTACAGTTTCTTTATATAATCCAGCTACACCAAGTCCTATCGGACCAAGGAGACGTTATTGGTTCATTTTCAAGAGAATTCTTCTGTTAACGGACTGAGATGCAACTATTTAGCTAATCCTCCTACTTTTATAGGCAATAAACAGACAATAAGGGCTATACGGTCCGCGAGTTCGGTAAATGGAGCTAAAAAGCAAAGATAAGCGCTATACAATCCGAAGATGATGTGAACGAAACCTTCAAGCAGCAGGTTATCAGCTTAAAGCTATCAGCTCAAAGTAGATATGAATGAATTCATCAAGCAAGGATCTACTCTTTGAATGTCAAAAGAAAAAGAAACGGCATTTCTGCCGTTTCTTTGGGTTATGGATGGTCAGGGCTCAGAGCCTGTTTTACTCCAATCCATGTTCTCTGCGGATGTTATACATACCCTGAACAAGCAGCTCAGATGGATCCCGGTTCAATTGCAAATGGGTCAGCAACAGATGAAGCGGGAATGCACATACGTTATTCCCATCGGTGATCGCTGGAAATCCAGCCTCGAAGACTGGTCCCAATTTCTCGTTCCAAGCTAGCCCGACATGCACTTTTTCAGGAGCAAATTCTTGGGTAATTTCCTCAATACAAAGCGGAACTAACACATTGTCAATGATCCCTTTTGCTTCTTCTTCACTTGCTGGTGGTTTTGGAAGTGTTTTGCCTCCCTCAATCTTCATCAGCTCAACGAAGAATGAGGCCATCCATGCTGCCGGATCCTTACCCGACTGGAATCTTGCAATTAACTCGCGCAGAAAAAATCCGCAGGAATACACCTGATCTAATTCAGTTTTCACGTGAAAAACAAACACAGGGCCGTAGGCTTCCATGTTCAATACTTGTCCTTCAACATCTTTAAAGTGTACTCTCAATGCTACAAGGCCGTTATGGTGAACAGCCTTTAGCAGCTGTGCCATATCCTCTTCAGACATTTCTGTATTATCATTTACTTCCTCATTCTCATTTGTTATTTCATTTTCATTAGTCGTCTCATTGTTCATTTTATAATTCCCTCCCATACCTATCATACCATCTAGCGAATTGAACGAACACTTTATAATAGAACAATTTCTACCAGATTGCAGAGAAAACAAAAAAACGGCAGCTTTGCCGTTTCTCTGTTCGTCTCGCTGGAGCTCAATAGCTAGATCATATCCCTTACTTTCTTCACTATTTTACCAGTTAATTGATTAATATCCCCCTCATTTAACTTATAAGCTGAGGTATCTTTACGTGCAGGCTGTGATCTGCCGATATCAGATCTGCGATATGCTGCTCGATGAATACAACAGGATCTGCTCCAGTTCTTTTTCTGAGCTCCCCTGGCACCTTCGGATTTGGACCGTCAGCTCCGCCACTGATTGAAAGGTAACCATACTTTTGCGGATTTTTCTTCAAATCCTTTAAATAGGCACGGAGCGGTGTGGCCACTTTCCCCATCCAAACCGGTCCAAAAAATAGGATAATATCATATTTTCCTATTTGCTCAGGCTTCGGTTGAACCAACGGTATCCTGTCAAAAATCATATCGAAGGTAATCCTACCGAGTGTTCGGGGTTTGGCTTCCGAGATTCGGATATGTTCAGCCGACAACGCATCCGCCACACTCCTTGCTAATGCTTCATTATTACCTGTGAATGAATACGAAATGACTGCAATGTTCATATAAATTCTCCTTAAAATGAATTATTTCGTCTCCGCCTGCTGTAGGGCATTTTCGAGTGCCTTAAGATGTGTTTTAGAGGTAAGCGTTGCCCCGCTGATAACGTCCACCTGAAGAGACTGCGATTCAATCACATGACTAAACAAATCACCAATGCCTAGACCATCCTTCAGTTCAGCAGGGTTCCCTGTTTTGTCCAAGGCACCTTTGAGTATTTTGATATCTGTCAGCCGTTCAGCAGATATTATTGCCCTCACCTTGGTATCTCTGGAATGATCTTTGATGCCAATGTATTCCCCCACATAGGTACCCTCCCGCAGATTCTGTATATCTATGACGTTGATAGTAAGCTGCTGAACCTCATGCCTTCCCGGAGCAGTCAAGAGAATACCACCTATCCAACCTATGACTGTAATCACGCATAGAATGCTGAGAACAATAATCCATTTATTGAATTTTCGCTTTTTTCCTCTTCTCTTACTCACCTGCTTGCCTCCTTCCTTTGGATTTAAATTTCGAATGAATATTTAATTATTCATTCATTTTACAAGAAAAAAAAAACTGCACCATAAGTGTATTAGGGGCAGTCTGTCAAACCCTTCATGATTAGTTCCAGCATATTGTCCAGAAGTTGTGGAAAGTGCTCCAGCCCGATTTCTTCCTTGTGGGTTTCCACATTAATCATAGCGGCGAAAATCATCATAATCATTTTACTATCCATATCGCTGCGCATTTTACCATCGGCTTGCCACTGCTTAATGATTTCATGGAAGCTATCATACAAGAAGTCGTTTACCTGAATGTTGGTTTCTTCCCGGTACAACTGTTCGATTTTTGCGAAAACACTTTTGTTATACCATTCCTTAAGAATGGGGTTGGCTATCATACCTTCCAAATTAAGCGCCATCATCTGCCGTATTACTGCCAGTGGGCTTTGGCTCATATCGAGCGATTGCGTACAGCTTTTTTTGAGCTTTTCATTTTCCTCTAAAAAAATATCCATAAAAAGCTTTTCCTTAGAGGGATAATAGTTGTAAAAACTTCCTACAGCTATTCCAGCCATTTTGGTAATGCCAGAAACATTAGTATCTTTAAAGCCTTTATTGCTAAATAGCTCTTTCGCGCATTCGTATATCTTTGTTTTTTTGTCTTCCACTTTTCGTCTCTCCGTGAATGAATAATTATTTTTTCATTCATATCATAGTGTTAACAGCTTGGTATGTCAATGCAAAAATAGATCACCAAAAGCATTAACATCTATAGCATCACCCAAATTAGGTTGGAGTGCCCTCTTATTGCGCAAGAATTAGAAAAATTCTGACTAATCATTCTAATCTTTGCCAAAATGCTTAATTACAACATTATTAAAAATCGCGGTGCCACCTTCAGAAAACAAGGTAATGCCTTGATCATTTATTTCCGGGAAAATTTCATTAGAAAATACAATTTCACCATCATCTATAAAAACTTCAATACTTGTTCTATCC
The DNA here is from genome assembly GCF_038593125.1 of Paenibacillus sp. FSL F4-0097. Classification (NCBI taxonomy): domain Bacteria; kingdom Bacillati; phylum Bacillota; class Bacilli; order Caryophanales; family Paenibacillaceae; genus Paenibacillus; species Paenibacillus sp. FSL F4-0097. Next base: position 2,228,454 of record NZ_CP151965.1, on the reverse strand, counting down.
ACAAGGATCTTCAGATGCACTTTTTTCTTGTTCACATCAAAGGGGGCCTTGCTTTCAAGATATCTGTCACTCTTATCAGGTTGTCCAGTAAAGGCTCTGTTAACATAAGAATATTGTCCTTCAACAAACACTCCTACATCCACATGGCGCGTCTTATCTGCTGATTCACGAAGTCTTAAGCCTACATTGGTAATCTCTGACCAAGATAGATCTGCATCGAGCTGGTAATTTTCACCTGTGATATCAAGTGTTGACGAGCCGTTCACTTTTATTTTTTGCAAGGAATCCGTTGAAGTTACCATTTGATCTAATGCTTCGATGGGCTGTGATACTAACTGATACGACTGCTCTTCATCTCGTGTTAATTTTATTTGACGCACGATTGAATCCATTCCGTTAAAACCTTCGTTAAGATTGGGGGTAACATGAGGGTAATCCCAATTATTCATCCAGGCCAAAGCATATCGATGATTGTATTGATCCTTATCCTTTCCCTCTTCAAACGTTACAGCACCATACCAATCAAATCCATAATCTAGCCACTGTGGTTCATGATAATCCGTGATAAATTCATTCCCATTAAAATCTCCAGTCCAGTAGGCATACGTGTTGGGTTTACCTATCGACTTACCATTTGCACTGACCCCAAGAACCCATTTATAAGTGCCATCATTCGCCCGCATCATATAGAAGTCAGGACACTCCACAATTCCGATATTTTCTGTTTCGAAGCCGCTTGTGTAGTGCCAATCCTTTAAATTGTCAGACTCGTAAAAGCCTACTTTCGTACCTTCGGCTAGTGTCATCACCCATTTATGAGAATGTTGATCCCATATTATCTTCGGATCTCTGAAATCTTCTGTGCCCGGATTTGGCAAAATAGGATCATCACTATAAGATTTAAACGTCAGCCCACGATCCGTACTGAACCATAAATATTGTTCTTGCTTCCCCGCCTCTGCAGAGGGCTGTGTTAAAATCGCCACAATTGCCCCTTCGCCAAAACCTGCTGTATTGCTATCGTCAACAACAACAGATCCTGACCAGGGATCACCATTGGGTGTTGTATATTTTGGAATCGCAACGCCTTCATCTGTCCAGCTCACCAAATCCGTTGATGTGGCATGTCTCCATTCTGTACCATTTCCATCCGGGTAATCAGCATTATAGAGATAATAGTAATGATATTTACCATCAAAATAAATGGGTTTCTGCGGATCGTTTTTCCAATGCTCAGATACAGTGAAATGATAGCTAGCCCGAGTGGTAGGTTTATGATCAGGAACGTCGATCCCCGGCTTATTCTTCTCTCCAGCGTCATAAGTTACTAATACTATTGTCACAATACAAATTAAACAAAGGATTAATATAGTGATTCCTATCATTTTTTTCTTATTCAAAATATACCTCGCTTTTTTCACATTGCTAATCTTAGCTTATAAAAAGAAAAGTAAACGCCAACTACATTGGCATTTACTTTGTAAATAATTAATACGGTTTGTTACCTTTAAGTGTCAATTGCCCTTGTTCCAAAATGCTGTTCGGTACAACTGAAGTCTTGGAGCCTTTAATATTCAGCACAAAGCTTGGGGCAAAAGTGGAATGATGATCCCCAAAGTAACCTCTATTCGTCATGTAACTTGTGATGACTACATTATTCCCTTTCACTTGCGGAATCGCAAAGTGAGCATAAGTCCAGGTAATATCATAAGGATTAAGATCTTGATGGAGGACAAGTCCTGTACCATTTAATGGTTTATACGGTCCGTTTAAAGAATTAGATACGTACCCGAGCATGTAGATGTCTTCATCATCAATGCCATCAATGAACATTTTAGAACCTCTTGAGCTTGTGAACAGATACCACTTGCCATTCAATTTAAATATGTTCGCACGTTCAATTTCATCTGTCACGGTATTGGAGGCAAGTAGCGGCTTCATTTCTTTTTTGAATGTATAATCATTATTTAATTCAATGATACCGAGCGCACCATTCGCGGTTTCCGCAGATGTTTTGTCAGCACTGCTTAGTAATTTCTTTTTCTCCGCTTGGAAGAAGGCATTGCTATTACCATAATAAGCTTTGTTAAAGAGAGATTCTTCACCCTGGTAACCCGTAGTTGTCCCTGTATTTGCTTCAAACACAAGATACTTGTGGCCTTTATCCTCCACATAGTGAGGATCTCTTAAGGTATGATTATCGTCGTAATCGCCTTTGCTGAAACCGGTGATATCAAGACTTTGATAAATTTCACCTTGATTACCGTCATAGATGGATTTCATATCTTCTACGCCATCAATCTTAAGGGTATCCCCATCCGGGGCAGAGACATTAATTTGAGCTGTAGTTAAAGTTTGTTTCCCGTAAAATCCGCGATCTGGATCCCAAGGATGACGATTGGTGTAGAACAAGCGAACTTTGCCATCAGATGTCATGGTTGCTGAACCGGACCATTCTTCGGCTTGATTGTTTAAAACATAATCATCAGGTACAAGTTTGTCACTATCCTTAAACACCCGGCCGGCATTCTTCCAGCTGCTGATAGAGTTGTCTCCTTCTTTCTTATAGAACAAATAAATAAATGTGTCTGATCCATTATTAGGGTCGCCCGCCAGACCAAAAACAATTTGATACCCCTTATAACTTGCTACAGTTCCATCTGCATTTTGCAGCGGCCAAGTATCCCAAACATCCATTTCAATTTTGTTTCCATTCTCATCGAACTTAACGGCTGCAGGAATGTTCTTAATCGTTGAAGCATCAAATTTTGGGACTTGGAATTGATTACTATTTTGTTGTTTGGGTAATTTCAACATGTCAGCGCGAGTGATATGAGAGAAACCGTAGTCATTGTACTCCGGCTTGTTCGGCTTGTTATTTCCTTTCGCAAAGGTTTGAGTAGCTCCACCTAACATTAAAGCAGCTGTAAAGGTTAGGATTGTTGTTTGTTTAATCATTTTCTTGAAATTCATCATCTAACTCCTCTTATACTTTAAATTTGGGTTTCGATCTTCCTTTGTGCTGTTCCCCTTTTAAATTCTAATGAAGAGTAGACGTTATGAGTATGTCGTGAATTGATGCATTTACAGGGCTATATTGATTTGGTTTTATTGCTTCACATAGGTATCCCACGATTTTTGAAGCTCCTGAAGCAATTGATCCCGATTGATTTGCTCTCCTACATATGCTTGCATAAGATAGCCAAACTCCTCTCTTGCTCTGGAAGGGAATTTGAACCAATTCCAAGATAAAGTTTTCTGTTCATCGACGTATCGCATAAGATCTTTTACTAGCGCTCCCGAACGGTCCGTCTCTATATTTTTAAAAGCTGAAATAAAATGAAAGCGATCCTTCATGAACTTTTTCCCTGTTTCCGAGGAAACCATCCAGTTCAAAAACTTTTTGGCTTCCTTTTTCTTTTCTGGCGAAGATTCTTTATTAACAGCCCAATTATTAGATATCCCTACTGGCAACGCATTGTTTTCGGCACCATCATTAATAGGCATGGGTAAAAAACCGATATTCATATTCGGCGATATTTGATCAATTTTAGACTGAACCCAATTCCCTTGTTTAAGAATCGCCGTTCTCCCTGTTGCAAATAACTCAACTTCCGAATTATAATCTGTTGTCAAAAAATTTTCGTTACCATATTGTACGGTCAAATCCAGCATCCGAATGACATCTTTAACTTCCTTATTCTCTCGAAAAGATTGTGTTCCGTTGTTTAACCCTTGAATAAAAGCATCCGGCTCCTCCTGTTGGGCAATAGCAATATTCAACAGGAGTACAAAAAACCAATGATCTGAATAACCAACAGAAAAAGGAGTCACACCTATAGCCTTCAGCTTTTTCGCCGCCTCTTTTAATTCCGTAAACGTTGTTGGGAGAGGATCAACCCCAGCCTTTGCGAATAAATCCTTATTATAAATAAAACCGTAGCCTTCAAAATTGATCGGCATCCCGTATATTTTCCCGTCCATCTTCATCGGTTCTAGCGCCTCGTCATAAGCCTGTTCCACCCAGGGTTGATCCGATAAATCTTCAAGATATCTACTCCATGCCCTCGCTTCTTCATAACCGCCATTTGGAAAAATATCCGGACCAACATTGGCCGCAAACCTCGCCTTTAGCTCATCAAGGTAGTTAGCTCCTCCGCCAAAGGTTAGAATTTCCACGTTAATATTCGGGTTTTCCTTTTCATATTCCTTAACCATCTGCTCGAATTCTATAGAAATTTCCACTTTAGGATTCAGTACCTCCAAAGTGACTGTCTTATCCGGTACCTTCAAATCCGCTTCCTTCAGTGGACGTGTATGCGCACCACATGAAGAAAGCGTTAGCGTAATCAACCCCACGATAATCATTTGAACCCTTTTTATTTTCATAATTCCCCCAGATGCATTCAACAATGAATTTATGTATTGGCTATCCTGACTTCCGCGTCTATTTCTCTTGCTCCCTGTGAATTACGATATTCAGCAGGCGTCATACCGACGTTTTTTTTGAACAGCTTAGAGAAATAAATCTCATCTTGATACCCTAGCTTTAAGGCAATCGAGTACATCTTTTCATCCGATTCCAGTAACCACTGTTTCGCTTGATTTATTCGTAAATGAATGACGTAGTTAGTAAGAGTCATCCCTACTTCTTGCTTAAATCTCCGCGAGATATGTTCTCGGCTCAGAAAAAAACGGGTGGATAATTCGTCCAAACTTAACTCTTCCATATAATGCTCATCAACAAATGCGACAATATCATTCATACGCCTAACATCATCTAAATCCGCCAAACGATGGATTGCTCTAAAATTTTGTTCAGCCATAGACCTTTGTGCAGATTGAAAAGATAACGATATCTCTGCGAGCGATTGGAGGGAAGGGCCGCTAACCAAACGAACAGGTATATCAAAATGCTGGGTAATCCATTCCTCTATCGGGAAAAACTGTCCATGAAGGGACAGAATCACACAGACATTAGGATCATTTTGAAGCGTAAATGCATTTCCCCACTCCCGTGTAGCCAGTTCTTCGGTCAAAAGCTGAACGTATGGCTCCGAATAGTGAGATTGGTAAAAATACATCATAGTAAAGTCGTATATGTCTGCCTGTGGGAGAGCCGAGGCAATTTCGCCTTCATCAAAAGCTTCACCGTTACAAGCAGCAGTAATCTCCCTGTTTAAGCGAAACATTTTTACCTCTTCATAAAATCCGGACTCCATATTGCGACGGTCTCCCTCTTCTTGTTCCCAGGCTCTCAACGCCCCTTCTAAAGTTTCATTCAGCATTTTCTCTTCAATTGGCTTCATCAAATAATCAAAGCATCCCAGCTTAAACGCTTTACGCATGAAACAATAATCGTCAAACCCAGAAATCATAATCACTTTTCCCGGATAGTCTTTAGCAGCCAACCACTCGATTAACTCCATCCCGCTATTTTTGGGCATTTTGACATCTGTCATTATGATCTCTGGAGATTTCTGCTCAATCAACGCCTTAGCCTCGAGACCATTTCTGGCTTCCAGCACTTCGGTAATCCCGTATTGTTCCCACCGTCCCAAAAAACGGATGATTTTTCTAACATTAGACTCATCATCTACAATAAGAGCTTTCATAAACGTTACTTCTCCTTTAGGTAGAGTGGAATTACTAGCCGTACAGTGAACCCTTGTCCCTGCATCGAATCTAGTTTGATTCCCGCTGTGTGATCGAAATGAAGAACCAAGCGATCATGAATGTTTTTTAACCCGATATGTGCAAAAGAAGGATTGCCTTCGTTAACCGGTGTGTAGAGATTATTTTTTAATGCCTCAAGTTCATCATCCGTCACGCTGTTTCCGTTATTTTCTACGACTAGATTCAAATATTCACCTTGTATTTCACCATAAATATGGATGTAAGCTTGTTCATAGCCCTCGTCATAACAGTGCTTAAAAAAGTTCTCAACGAGCGGCTGCAGGATCATACTGGGAACCGGAATATCAAAAATATCTTTAGGTATATCAATGGAATAGCTAAAATCAGTCTGAAAACGTTCCGCTTGAAGATTCAAATAAGCCTGTACATAATCCACTTCGCTTTGAACCGTCGCCTTCTGATCCACACGAATCGAGTACCGCATCATTTTGGATAAAGAGGTAATCAGTTGATATACTTTTGGAGATTCAGAGAGTAGGGCAACAGCTGCAATGGATTGTAAAGAATTAAATAAAAAGTGCGGATTGATCTGCGACTTTAGCGCCCTATGCTGATTTTTCCTGTTCTCTATCTCAAGCTTATACTCCCGGTCAATGTGACGGTTGATCCGATTCATCATCTCCTTGATATGTCTTTCTAGAATACCGATTTCGTCCTCCCGCATATCGTCGAATGGGGCATTCATATTCCTCCCCTCGATGCGCTGGACTTTTTGACTAAGCAATTTTATCGGCCGTGTAAATCCATATGAAATGATTGTTATCATTATCAAGCCCAGTCCACCTACAACCACACCTACAATGATGTTTGTATAGGCGGTTTTCCTTACATCTTCAAATAAAAAAGAGCTCGGGGTTACCTTAGCAAAATGCCACTCTTTTATCGGTTCCTGCAATGTTCTAGTAAACACAATATCTCCTTCTGGAGATTTAGTATCTGCCTGTGCCGGACTTATTTTCCTTTGCAGTTCATCAGGAACGGTTTTGCCTATCCATGTTTCATCACTGGCGTAAATGACATGATCCTCCGCATCGGAAAGCCACACGCTCTCTTTATTTTTCTGTAGAAAATGATTAGCGATATGAGCAATCTTGTCCAAATCAATATCTATAGTGATGACGCCCAGAAATTCCTGCGTTAGGACATCCACAATTTTGTGATGAACCGTCAAGACCATCGTTTTATCCGAAGGAGGCATAATGGAGGTATCGTTATAGTTCTCAATCAGATGCGGAGCTTCAATAAGATAATTGCTATTAGAGCTCATCAGCTTCTGAATGGAAGCTTGCTGTAATAAATCCGGATTCCTTTTACGGGAACTTAACATGGCATTATAAACTGTAAATGAGCTTTTCCCTTCGTTTATGAATAAACGGATCTGACGAATTTCACTCCTCATGAGATAGAAGTTAGTCATACCCTTATTAATTTCAAGCTGCTTAAAATAAAAATCTTCTTCTAACCCTTCTTCAAACACCCTGAATAAGTCTGGATTTCGGTATAAAATATATGGAAGATTAATGATTTCATCAAAATATTGCTCTAGATCGGCTGACGCCTGCTGAATTTGCTCTTGGCTGTTCTCAAGTTCATGTCGTTCCACATTCTCTTTCGTCTGCCGATAGATCAACAACACGGATAAAAAATACGGTAGAATTATAAACACAAGCAGCAAGAATAATAAGCGCTTATGAATGCTTTTCAAATAAATACTCCTCTGTAAAAATTTCGGTTTTCAGCAAAAAATCTAATATCAGGTTTTATATTTTCACAAATATCCAACACAAAATCAAAATACTTGTTGCTGAGCAACAAGTATTTTTGCCGGATCCATATATGACAAACGCCAATCGTTTATTACCCAAATTATATCCATATGAAACAACCGTTAAGAAATTTCCGCAAATTAATCAGCTATTTGAAGATTGAAATAATTCCCTGCACAATGGGCTTCCAAAGATGTGGATATTCTTGCTGAATTAACTTTCTTACCTCCTCCCCCTTGATGTCGTTGAAATTATTATCTTGAGTAATAAAGGTATAAGCACCTTTTACGGTATCCCCTATAGCTATATGCCCGCTTGCATATCCACCCATTGCAATATGGGAAGCGATAGAGAGACCACCCAAGGAGAACATACCTACAGCTAAACCTCCAACAGCAAATATCCCCAATGCTATTCCACCAACGGCCATTGTACCCGCCGCAATGCCCCCAACGGCTAACAAAAGCCCTAGAGCCAGACCTGCAAAACTGATGAGTCCTAAAGCAAGCGCACCTAAACATAATCCGCCCAAAGCAACAATACCAATAGATACAGCACCAATCGCAATATTACCTATGGCAATAACCCCTTTGGCAACGTATAGCCCCCGTCCGATATGGATATGAACCAGAGGAATTCCAAAGCATGTTCTCTTACTTTTGTACTCATAATGAAACAAGGAATTCAGATCTACATATACGGGGCTTGCGACATGCTCTGCTTTGGTATCGCTTGAAGCATCCTTCACCAGATGATCCAAACTTACGTGAAATAATTCACTTAAACTAATCATCTTATCCATTTCGGGATAGGATTGACCTGATTCCCACTTAGACACGGCTTGCCGCGAAACACCAATCACCTCCGCCAAGTTCTCCTGGGACATTCCTCTCTGTTTCCTATAGCTTTGCAATTTATTTGCAAAGTCCATTCGCCATCACCTCATGCTCATCATATTATAACGTTCTGTAATTGACTACCTATCTACCCTTACATACTGTCAACCACTGGTTGCACAGCTGATTTTGCGGGCTTTTATCCTCATTAAACGTTCTTGATTCCCCATTCTCCCTATTTCCGGGCAAGATGATAGCGTATAATATACGATATAGAATATTCATCAGAGGAGACTATAAAACCATGAAATTGAGTATGAATTGGATTACGCTTCGGGTCCGCGATCTGGAGGCTTCCCTTCATTTTTATAACCGGATACTGGGGCTACCCATTGAGCGTAGATTTGAAAGCAGTGGAAAACAGATCGTCATGTTAGGTCTGGAGGGGCAACCCAAGATCGAGCTTATTCAGGGAAGTGACCCGGCTTTGAAACCGGAATGTGGCGTTTCTGTGGGTTTCGAAGTGGAGTCACTTGATGAAGCGATGGAGAGTTTAAAAAGCCAAGGTATCCCAGTAGCGCGCGGACCAATCGCCCCCAATCCCCACCTGCGGTTCTTTTATATCCTGGACCCGGACGGGTTTGAGGTGCAGTTAGCGGAGCATAACTAACGTTTATCAAGCGCGTTATTACCTCAAAAAGAAATAGACCGCCCTAACCAAAGGTAGCGGTCTATTCTGCCGTTTAAAACCTAACCCCCACTCTTAAAGCAAGGCTTTATTCAACAGCTTTAGTTGATCTTTTTTCAGTGAAAAAGTAAACCAAAGCCAATAGCGGCAGGATCACTCCGATGAGTGAGGCGAAGGTCCATCCCCCATAGGCATAAGCCCAACCACCCAAAGATGATCCAACGGCTCCGCCCACGAAGAAAATCGCCATAAAGATCCCATTAAGACGCCCCCTCGCTTCACTACCCAATGAATAAATCACACGCTGTCCGAGTACAAGATTTCCGGATACGGCCATATCCAATGTAATCGCGGAAATAAAGAGCAGAATGAGAGCAAAAGTTGAGTGGCTATGGAAAAGATGAATTAGTAAAAAAGACAAGGTGGCAATGATCATGGCCAGCCCGGTTAACCATTTGCTCCAACCTTTATCTGCCAGTCTTCCAGCAATCGGCGCGGCTACAGCCCCACCAACACCTACTAAAGCAAACCATGCGATACCTTGCTGCGACATTCCAAAATCATCCGCCAACCGCAACGGAACCACCGTCCAAAAGAGACTAAAAGCTCCAAATAAACAGGCTTGATATAAGGCACGTCGGCGCAATATAGGCGTTTGTTTTAAAAGGGTGCCTAAAGAGACAATTAATTTACCATAGCTTACCGAAGGTGCAGGTTTACGTTCAGGAAGAAATCGCGACAGAAGAATGGCTAACAACGTGATGACGACCGCTGAAAAAATAAAAACGGCTTGCCATCCCCAGATGCTGGTGATAAAGCTTGCCACGGGCCGGGCAAACATAATACCTAGTAAGAGTCCACTCATAACATTACCAACCACACGCCCACGCTGCTCTTCAGACGCTAAATAGGTGGCATAAGGTACCAGGATTTGGGCTACCACTGAACCGGTTCCTATAAACAAAGATGCTGTCAGGAACAAAGGCGCATTAGCTGCGAAAGCTGCAACCAGCAATGCACCCACTGCAACCATTAACGTGATTATCGTGAGGCGCCGATTCTCAACAATGTCACTCAGCGGCACGATAAATAACAAACCTACAACATAACCGATTTGAGTTAAAGTGACGATCAAGCCTGCGGCTGTAGAAGAAAGTCCTGTCGAGACACTGATAGGTCCAACAAGGGTTTGAGCATAATAAAGATTGGCTACGATAAGCCCGCATGCGGCTGCTAACATAAACATCATCCAACTTGAAATGTGGTTCTCTTTCACCGCTTGTTCTTTTTGCATGTGAATCCTCCTCAGATTATCTTAATAATTTAAATACTGTACGTTCAGTTCACTAATTCATGTTTAAATAATATACTGAACGTATCGTTTTGTAAATAGGTGATAGTCATTTATTTTTTTAGGTTTTTTTAGTATACTGAACGTATAGTTTATATTTTGATTGGAAACAGATTAATGAAAGGGTGATTTCAGATGGAGAGTAAACGAGGGCGTCCGCGTAATGTTGAGACGGAGAAGTCTATTCTTACCGCATCCTATGATTTGTTATTGGAAAATGGTTTTGGAGCAGTTACGGTGGAAAAAATAGCGGATCGTGCCAAGGTCAGCAAAGCTACGATATATAAATGGTGGCCTAACAAGGCTGCCGTGGTGATGGATGGATTCCTATCCTCCGCTGCGGACAGACTGCCCGTACCTGACACAGGTTCAGTATTTGATGATATTCTCATGCATGCAACGAACTTATCCCGGTTCCTGATTAGTCGAGAGGGTAAAATCATTACGGAGATCATTGGCGAAGGACAGATGGATTCAGGCTTGGCGGAAGCTTATCGGACCCGATATTTCCAGCCTCGTCGGCTTGAGGCACGGCTGCTTATGGAACGGGGTGTTCAGCGCGGGGAATTGAAGGATAATCTCGATATTGAAGTAGTTACCGATCTTATTTACGGGCCGATATTCTACCGCTTGCTGGTGACCGGCCAACCCATAGACGATGCTTATGTGCAGCAGTTGGTGAGGTACGCTTTTCAAGGAATACGTAACTAACGGGAACGGTAATGGAAAAATAGACCGCCCTCTCTCACCAGAGATGCGGTCTATTTCTGCTCGTAGTACTATAAAAGGTCGGCCTGGCGGAAGGTTGAGATACAAAGGACCAAGGTGCTCTTATTTTCTCATTATGGGGCGTTTTCCCAAGCTATCGGACTCCTACGCACTTATCTAGTCTTTTCAAAACAAAATACTGCTACTGGAGAGGAAATAAGTGCGCTACGGTCCGATCACCCGACTAATTGCACCGAATATAGAAAACAAGAGCTATACAGTCCGCAGGATCATAAGTGGGTGATTCGAACGGACAGGAGCTCAGTTTCACTAATTAAATCAATTTCCAACGAAACCTTTCTGCTGCAAAATGTCTCCCGTATCGTTCCATAATTTATTTTCCATTACCTTATCTCCTCCCGGTTGTACGGGTACAATGGGATTGCCTGTCCCAACGTTAAAATATCCCCCGGTGCTCTCTTGATACTTAGGATCGGTCATTAAACGAATAATGATCTCAGCTCCTTTACGAGGATCGCCAATACGAAAGAAATTCAATAAGTGCTTAAGCATCGAAGAAAACCAAAGTTCACGCCCGAGACCTGTAACGTTAAAACCCGGATTCAATGCATGAACGCTAATTCCCGTTTCCGCCCATCGACGTGCAAGCTCACTGGTAAACATAATATTTAACAGTTTGGTTTTCCCATAAATCTCAGATGATCCTCTGGAAGTAAAAGAAGCTGTATTGAGCAAATCTTCTGGCAACTTTAGCACTCCATGCCGGCGTGAAGCTTCCGAAGCAACATTTATAATTTTTGCATTTCCTGCTGCTCTCAAAGAACGTTCTAAAGTATGCGTCAATAACCAAGGTGCAAAATAGTTCACAGCCATCATTTCTGAGAATCCATCTGCAGTTATCCGCTGTTCAAACCCATGAAGCCCTGCATTATTTATTAACACATCTATCTTCGGAAAAACACTAGATATTTCTTGTCCTAACCTAGTGACATCCTTCATTGAGGATAGATCTCCGTAAAAAAAACTAATTTCGGCTGCTGGTACGCTCTCCTTTATCATTTTTTCAGTTGCTTCCGAACGCGTATTACTCCTTGCAGTCAGAACAAGATGGGCACCTCGCTTAGCCATTTCAAGTGCAACGAGTTGTCCCAAACCGCTTGTAGCTCCAGTAATTACAATAATCGGCTTTGTCATCTTCAACATTCTCCTTTATATAAGGAATTCATAAGGGCCAATTTCATTTTGACAGCGTATTGTCCAAAACATATAATTGATATATATCAACTATATGACGATGATTGATATATGTCAACTACATAGATGTTTGATGACTTTAAAATACAAGGTTAGGTGGTTAAAACAATGAATACTGAACGTAAAGACACGTCGAGAGGACAATTAGAACTGAAGCTAGGTGGACAAATTAGTGCCCTTATTAGCGCTTCGCATGCCCTAAATGTCAGAACTGCTGCCGCTTTCGATTCATCTGTACAACCTGCTGCTTTCCATATAGTTCGTTGGCTGTACTCCTATGGTCCAACAAGTGCCTCTGTATTAGCAGAATCTACGGCTATGGATCGTAGTTCAGTCAGCCGTCTCATCAAGCAACTCGAGAATTTGGGTTATATCAAAAGGGAAGACTCCCCTAACGATCGTCGAGCTATACTTCTTACTCTCACTGATCTTGGGCGGCAAAAAACCTTTGACGCGTTACAGGATAAGGAGTTCATATTTTATGAGCGCATAGCCCAATGGGATAATCAACAGCTTGAGACATTTATCGAAATGCTTCAGGAGTTTAATGGATTTAATGATAATTAATAAATGGAAATCGAGTAGGAGGGGGCGGCTAGCCCCCGACCTCTCACACCACCGTACGTACCGTTCGATATACGGCGGTTCATGAAATATTCCGTAAGGAGTTGTATCTGTCCAATACACTCTTTAATCCATTGGCTTCCCAATATTGGTTATTCAATACATGTTGTAGAATTGGACTCCCTGCAATTCGCCAATACCCTTTTCGGGTATTTCCCCACTCATAGGCTTTATCCTTAGGTACCCCTAAGGATATAAGTCTTTTGACTTTGGTTCTAGGGGTCTTCCACTGCTTCCAGAGGCACATTCGTAGCCTTCTTCGTATCCATTTATCCATATCTCGAAAGGTACTTGGGGTATCCGCCAGCGAGAAATAACCGCACCATCCCATGAGGTAGTGGTTTAGTTCCTTGATTCGCTCTTCCATCTTCATCGATCTCTTTCGAGAGGATATCTCCTGTATTCGAACCTTGACTCTCTGTAAGGATTGCTTCGCAATTCTCACCTTTGGTTCTTTGTCCACACTAAAACTAAATCCTAGAAACTTTCGTTTCCAGGGACGGTCTACCGCGCTCTTTACTTGGTTCACCTTCAGCTTTAGCCTCGTCTCGATGAATCGGGTGACAGTTGTCTTGACTCTCTCTCCTGCTCTTAGCGTTTTCACGTAAATATTGCAATCATCCGCATAACGAACGAAGCGGTGCCCACGTTTCTCGAGTTCTTTGTCGAGCTCATCCAAGACAATGTTAGATAATAACGGACTCAGTGGACCGCCTTGCGGGGCACCTTCCGTTGTCGGGGTTACTAACCCGTTCTCCATCACACCTGACTGAAGATATTTGCGGATAAGCAGGAGAACTTTCTTGTCCTCCACTTTCTCCGAAATCTTCATCATCAGTCGGTCATGGTTGACGCGATCAAAGAATTTCTCCAAGTCTAGGTCGACTACGAATCGATAGCCTTCTTTCATAAAGGTTCGAGCTTTCCTCACCGCATCATGCCCTCGTCTTTTCGGACGGAATCCATAGCTATGGTCGGAAAACTCTGGATCAAACAATGGAGTTAACACCTGCGCGATTGCTTGTTGGATCATTCGATCTGTCACGGTAGGTATTCCTAGTAACCTAACACCTCCGCCACCGGGTTTCGGGATTTCGACTCGGCGCACGGGGCTCGGTTCATAGGTTCCTTCTTCTATGGCATGCCGCAAGGTCTGCCAGTTTTGTACGATGTGTTCTCGTAAGGATTTTACGGACATCCCATCTACGCCATGACTTCCTTTATTCGCTTCAACACGCTTTAAGGCTTGCAGAAGATTTTCCCGTGATAGCAGTTGCTCCAACATTTTTTTTAACCTCTCTTTACGTGATTTATACCTTCCATTTGTGCCAAAGATGAACTCCGCCCTGCTGAAGTCCCCCACGGGATTCACCGTTTCCTTCTTCAGTCAGGTCCTTTCGGATTTTTTTCTGCATTCATCGCTCATCTTGAACGCCTGGATGTATAAATCCTATTCCATGTTCAGCCCTTCCGCAGCTGTTGCAACAGCTTGCGTACTATGGCGTCTGCTGACTTCTGTGCACTCAGCCTACTCTCACAAGTAGGGTTACGAAGTATACTCGCCTATCACACAGATCTCCCCAGGTAAGAACGCTATCTTCCCCTCCATCTATCTGCTTCATTTACTCTCGTACGCCTTTGGCAGTATGGACTTTGGTTTGTTGTGCAACCTCATCCAGCCTACGTTAGCCTTGTATGAAGTTCGTATTCCTCAGACCGGAGATTTGCCGCTGGCTTCCTTCAGATTCCACCTCGCGGTGGACACCCTTGCCTTAAGCTAATGGCTACTACTGCCTTCGCCATTCGGGACTTCAACCCTATAGATAGCGCCCATGCTGGGCGCACACAACAAAAAAACGGCATTTCTGCCGTTTCTTTAGGATGGACTCTCAGGGGCTCGAACCCTGGACAAATAGATTAAGAGTCTACTGCTCTACCAACTGAGCTAAGAGTCCATATGATGTTTGGTGGAGCCAAGGGGGATCGAACCCCTGACCTCATCGCTGCCAGCGATGCGCTCTCCCAGCTGAGCTATGGCCCCAAACTGAAATTTCAGATGTATGTAATCACACATTTTTTAATTTTAGTTTGGTCGTAATTGAGTTGTTCCGATAAACTCAAGCGTCGTAGGCGACTTCTATATAATATAAAAAATCGCCCTCTATGTCAACACTTTTTTTAAAATTCATTTTTCCACTCAAATTCTCCGCTCAAAACTCAGAGGAAACAAACCAGTACCAGCACTCTTAACAGACCCTAGGATTGGTTGTAACGCCCTAACTGGTCAAAACCCTATAATCCCTCTAATTCTCCCGTACTCTTGGACAGCAGCCCCTTGAGTTCCTTCATGAACATATTAATATCCTTGAACTGGCGATATACGGACGCAAAACGAACGTAAGCCACTTCATCTACTGGGTAGAGCTGCTCCATCACGAATTCACCAATCTGTTGGCTTTCCACTTCCGCAACGGCGATGCCGCGCAAAGATTTCTCAACCTCGGACACGATCTTTTCTAGACGTTCCACAGAAACCGGCCGTTTCTCACAAGCACGGATGAGACCGCGGAGTATTTTATCACGACTGAATTCCTCACGGCTGCCGTCTTTTTTAATTACAATCAGTGGCGTCTCTTCAATCATTTCAAAAGTAGTGAACCGTTTGCTGCAACGCTCACATTCACGCCTACGACGGATTGACTTATTTTCATTCGCTGGTCGCGAGTCCAGCACTTTAGTATTTGTGTGATCGCAGTAAGGGCATTTCATAAGCTTCATCACTTCCTATTACATAATGGTATTGGTCCCGGAATGTTATAAATCCGGCTTTTGAACGGCTTTTTTATTATTTCCAGAAATCACCGTTTTTTTCTTGTAATGATAATGGCAAGTCCGGCACATAATACAGTTACCAACAGAGGAGGTGAACAGCAATGAGCCAAAGCAACAACTCCAATAACCTTGTAGCTCCAAATTCCCGCGGTGCCTTGGAACAACTTAAATACGAAGTTGCCCAAGAACTAGGAATCACGCTTTCCCCAGATGGTTACCAAGGCAATAAAACTTCTTATGAAAATGGTTCGATCGGTGGTTACATCACTAAACGTCTTGTAACCCTGGCAGAACAACAACTGGCAGGTCAATACAAATAACCTGACCAACATAAGCTTTTTGAAGAAGTATTAAACGACCTACAAGTCGTTTAATACTTCTTTTTATACATAACACGGCAGAAATTAAAATTCTTTGTAAATGTCCGTGTACTGATCATAGTAATAATTAACGCGCTGTACATAATGCCTGGTTTCACCAATGGGAATATCTTTAATGGTTGCATCTGTCCCATCCCAGATCCCTTCGTCCAACCAGCGTTGAACTTTTCCCGGCCCAGCATTATAAGCTGCGATAATTGCTGTACGTTTGCCTTCGAACTGACGGGATAAAGTTGAAAGATACCATGTACCCAGTTCAATATTAGCCGAAGGCTCATGCTTGAGTTCTTCCATAGATACGTTTGGAAGCTTGGCCTTTTCCAGCGCCCACTTCGCGGTATCCGGCATAAGCTGCATCAGCCCTAGTGCGCCTTTTTTGGATTCTCGTCCAGTTTTAAAGTTCGTTTCTACACGAATAATCGCGGTTACAAGAAACGGGTCTATCTCATAAGTGATGCTGTGCTTACGAATCTCGTCTTTAAAATGGATGGGATAAAACCACGACATCCAGTTTGTACTCAGAAACAATATTGCCGTAAAACCAACAAATAGCAGAAGCAGTACTCTTTTTTTACGTAACCATTTCATGATAAACCCAGCCTGTCCCAAAAAACAGCAACCTGTTGCTCAGTGTACGCAAGATCGCCACTGTTGTCGATGATGTAGTCCGCTTTATTACGTTTCTGTTCAATATCCATCTGTGCATTCAATCGCGCTTCTGCTTCTTCTAAAGAGAGCCTGTTACGTTCCATTAATCGAGTAATTTGCACTTCACGGGGAACGTAGACTACTACAATCTCATGGAACAGGGTCTCAAGCCCTGATTCAAAAAGAAGCGGAATATCCACAATAATAAGCCGCTTCGGCTCTTCCTGCTCCATGCTGTACATACGATTTTTGATTTCCTGCCGGATGGCAGGATGCGTCAAATTGTTCAAGGTTTGCAGGGCCACCGGATCTTGAAAGACGATTTCACCTAATTTGGCCCTATTCAGTGTTCCATCCGGAAAAAGGATCTCTTTTCCAAATTGCTTAGCAGCAGCAGCCAACACTTCATGCCCGGGAAGCATAACTTCTCTGGCGATCACATCGGCATCAACCAGCCTCGCTCCCTTGTTCACAAGCAGTGCAGACACTGTGCTTTTTCCGGATGCGATTCCTCCGGTTAAGCCTATAATCATGTACTCACCTCATAATAGCTTCAGTATTCCCATTGCAATTAATAATAACGCTGGTAATGCGGCAGCATGCTTCATCCAGTAGTTCCCGGCAAATCTAAGTCCAGTCTTCATACCCAGCAATAGAAATGTACCACTAAACAAAGCTATTGTAAGTGATGTCCATATCGGATTGAAGCCAAGCAGCGCTGCGCCAAGTCCAGCCCCAAAAGCATCCAGAGAGAGCGCAATCCCAAGTATCATCGCTTCCATCGAAGAGATGCTTCCTGAGGCATCCATATCCGCAGAAGACGGGGTACGCAAGATCTGCACTACAATCCCCAAACGGCGAAGCTCAAGCGAAAAAACAGCTGATTTCAACGGTTCATCATTCATAACAGGTTCTGTACCCGCTTCAGAATCAGCAGCTACCTCTGCCCAAGCCTGCCCGGAAAATGAGCCCTCATCTACCGTTTCAGCTTTACGTCCGCCATCTGCATCTTTCTCTTTTTGCATCAGCATCTGAACAAGTGACCAGCACCCCATTAGCACAAGTATAACCGCACCAACCATAGAAGCTGCATTCGGAGACACTACCTTAGCAAGCAAAACCCCAACCTGCATCGATACACAGATAACTACCCCCGAACAGAGCGAGATAATCAGAACGGAGAGCAGTGGTATTTTCATTTTACGCAGCCCATATGTAATTCCTACACCAAAACCATCCAAACTCAAGGCAAACGCTAGCAATAGCAGTGAAAATAATGGGCTGAGCACCCGCAATCCCTCCTGTGAAGAACCGGAAAACTGAAATTTTATCGTTTCAGCTTCCGTTCTCTATTAAGCATTCTTCACACAGTATATGGGCGGGACAAGTAGTGGGTGCCAACCTTATTATTTCAACAAATTCAGTGAACAGTCGGACGCTGGCAATTTGGACAATAATGCGTGCCACGACCGCCTACAACCGTCTTCTCAATCATCGTTCCGCAGTTACTACACGGCTGATCTTTACGACCGTAAATCAATAGCTGCTGCTGATACGTACCGCTCTCACCTTGGCCATTAACATATGACTTAACAGATGAACCTCCGGCGTTAACCGCTTCGGCCAGCGTGCTTACAATAGCATGATGCAGCTTGTCCAATTGATTGTCCGTGAGCGCTTTGGCGCTGTCTTCAGGATGGATACCCGCACGGTGCAACGACTCATCTACATAAATATTGCCGATGCCGACGATATATTCCTGATTAAGCAGCAGCGATTTAATTTTGGTGCTTTTACCGGACACGATCTGCTTAAACCTCTCCGGTGTAAAAGAAGGCTCCAGCGGCTCCTGCCCCAGCTTATTTAAAGGTGGCAGCTGAAGATCTTCTCCCATCTGAAAAAGATGCATCGTCCCGAACTGGCGAACATCCGTATAACGCAGCTCAGTTCCATCCGTAAAATGAAAAATCACATGTGTATGCTTGTCCAGTGGGTCATCATTTGAAAAAAGTCCGTAACGGCCTTCCATCCGTAAATGTGACACAAGCACCAGACCATCCAGTACAATACGCAAAAACTTTCCTCTTCGTTCAACTTTTACAATGCTATGACCTGCCAGCAGGTGGGCAAAAGCCTGAATATCATCCGGACGCTGAATAATCCGCGCCAGCCGGACGGTTACATTCTCTATCTGCTTTCCATTAACTAACTCATTAAGTGTTCTCTTGACTGTCTCTACTTCCGGTAATTCCGGCATGATGTCTTCACCTCAACTACATTATAGCTGATATGCACACCTTAAAGGGAGTCTATTTCGCCTCGTACCAGTTACTTCCAAAGCTGACCTCTGCCTTAAGCGGCACAGATAACTTTAGGGCTCCACCCATTACTTCCGGCAAAAGCGTCTTCATAAGCTCCATTTCATCCTCTGGCACCTCGAATACAAGCTCATCGTGTACTTGAAGCAGCATACGGCTCTTAAGCCCACGATCAAATAACGCCTTGTCCATATGCACCATCGCCAGCTTGATTATATCCGCTGCTGTTCCCTGTATAGGTGTATTCATTGCTGTCCGCTCCGCAAAAGAGCGCAGATTAAAGTTCTTCGCATTAATCTCCGGCAGATAACGGCGACGTTCGAGCAATGTGGTCACATAACCATACTTCCGTGCCTCCACTACAATATCGTCCATATAGCGGCGTACACCCTGATAAACCTCAAAATATTGCTCAATAAATTGCGCGGCTTCCTTACGCGGAATATTCAGATTCTGCGAGAGACCGTAATCACTGATCCCGTAGACGATCCCAAAGTTAACGGCTTTTGCGGCACGGCGCATATTACTGTCCACCTGTTCTGCGGTCACACCGAACACATCCATCGCTGTCTTCGTGTGAATATCCATATCATGCAGAAAGGCTTCCTTCATCCGCTCATCGCCGGAAATATGTGCCAGCACACGCAGTTCGATCTGCGAATAGTCGGCTGCCAGGATGGACCAGCCCGGTTCGGACGGAACGAATACCTTGCGGATTTTGCGTCCTTCCTCTAGACGAATCGGGATATTTTGCAAGTTCGGGAATTGGCTGCTAAGCCGTCCTGTAGCGGCAATTGTCTGCCGATAGAATGTATGCACCTTCCCTGTGTTCGGGGAAATTTCTTTAAGCAGCCCCTCTACGTAGGTAGATTGCAGCTTTGCAATTGTGCGATATTGCAGAATCAAACGCACCACATCGTGGTATGGCGCCAGTTTCTCAAGCACTTCGGCATCCGTGGAATAACCCGTCTTCGTCTTCTTGACGACAGGCAGACCTAGCTTTACAAACAAGATTTCACCCAGCTGCTTTGGTGAGTTCAAATTAAACTCAGTGCCACAAATCTCGTATATTTCACTGACCAATTTAGAAATTTGCGCCTCGAATTCTTTTCCAAGCTCTTTAAGATCACCAGCATTGACTGCAATCCCCTGTTTCTCCATATCCGCCAAAATCCGTGACAAAGGCATTTCCAGATCCTCGAATAGCCCTGTCATTGCGGTCTCCACCAGCTCCTGCTGTTGCTTCTGTGCGATTCCAAGAACCGTTGCACTCTTTCGTGCAACGTGATTTCCTAAAACTTCAAGCTCAGGGATTTTGTATTTGGCACCTTTACCAAATACCTCTTCATCAGGAGAGAGCCGCGGCAAGCCGTATTTAGCAGTGAGATCATTTAGATTCTGATTAGCCTCCGTAGGATCAAGCAAATAAGCCGCCAGCTGCACATCATGGGCTGCACCTGCAAAAGCAATTCCCTGCCAGTGTAGAGCCAAATCAGCGCGGTGAAGATCATATCCACTTTTCGGAGCCTTTTCATCTCCTAGCCAATCACGCAGCTTCGCAGCGGCCGGTTTATGCAGTAATTCAAACGGCACATAGTAATGCCGCTCCAGAGAGGACAATCCTATTCCGATTACCTCGGCACGATGCGGATTATCTCCATACGATTCCACATGCAGCGCCGAAATACCAGTCAGGGCTTCACTGAGCTCCTTAAGTTCTTCTTCACTTACGATCGTAATATCAAGTGCCGCAGCTTCTACTTCAGCTGCACTCTCCTCACCCTCGGTAACAGGAGCATAAGCACTAAGCGACAAACGTTCCAACAATGATTTAAATTCCAGCTTGGCAAGCGCTGGTCCGGCTGTATCCGCTGAAATTCCATTAAAGACCATGTCTTCCCACGAATGCTCAAGCGGTACTTCACGATAGATGGTCGCTAATTTTTTGCTCATCACCGCATCTTCCGCATGGGTTTCCAGTTTCTCTTTCATTTTACCCTTTAGCTCACCGGTTCCAGCTAAGACACCTTCCACTGATCCAAATTGATGCAGCAGCTTCAAAGCTGTCTTCTCACCTACGCCGGGTACTCCCGGGATGTTATCACTTGCATCGCCCATCAGCCCTTTAAGATCAATGATCTGCTCAGGGGTTAGGTCATATTTCTCCCGGATTTGTTCCGGCCCATAAAGCTCAACTTCGGTGACCCCTTTGCGGATTAAAGCAACGGTCGTATGTTCAGAGGCCAGCTGCAACATATCCTTGTCTCCCGACACGATCATAACCTGCCGTCCCGCTTCATCCGCCTGGCGTGAAATGGTGCCAATAATATCATCAGCCTCATAATTGCCAATTTCAAACTGCGGTACACCTAAATTAGTCAGCAATTCCTTCAACAAAGGGAACTGCTCGGAGAGTTCCGGCGGTGTTTTTTGCCGGCCGCCCTTATAATCTTGATAACCTTCATGCCGAAAAGTAACTTTCCCTGCATCGAAAGCGACAATCATATGTGTCGGTTTATGTTCTTCGATTAAACGAAGCAGCATCGTTGTAAATCCGTACACCGCATTTGTCTGTTGCCCTGCTGTATTCGTCAGCGGGGGCATCGCAAAAAAAGCACGGTAAATAATATTGTTTCCATCTATAAGTATCAACTTGTCCATAGTGCACCTCGCCTTTTTCATGCTTACTCCTTACATCTTACCATATGCCCTGTACAAGTAGAAACGGCTTTACCAACCTAAACAGTGGGATAAGCTGATATGTTAAGGATATACAACAAGTAGCCGCCCTTTTAAAAGGGCGGCTACTTAGTTTAACTAAAGATATAACAAAAGATGTGTGAGTACAAATTACTGATTCAAGTCCGGACGGCTGCCTGTGACCAGATAAACAACACTCTCACCAATGTTAGTCGCATGATCGGCAATCCGTTCAATATAACGGCCTACCAGCGTTAATAACATAGCTTGGGACACAGAATCCGGTTTTGCCACCATATAACTATATAGCTCATTGATCATCGAACCATATAATTGATCGACCTGATCATCATCTTGTGCCATTCTATAAGCCAGATCAGTGTTCTCATCCAGATAAGACTGGATAGCCTCATCAATCATGGTCGTCACAATTTCCGCCATACGCGGAATGTCTACAAGCGGCTTGATCAGCTGCTGTCCATGGATGCGCATAGTTGCTTTCGCAACATCAATAGCCAAGTCACCCATACGTTCCAAATCGCTAGATATTTTGAAAGCAACGATAATGCGGCGCAAATCTTTTGCTACAGGCTGCTGCGTAATAATTAGCCGTGAGCCAATTTCCATGATTTTATCTTCCATGGCATTCAGCTGCAAATCTGCTTTAATGATTTCCTGAGCGCGTACAGTATCAAGATTCTGTAAAGCAACAATTGCTCCACCAAGAGCATCTATTACATGTTCACCCATCTGCTGCAGCAGACTGCGCAGCTCTTCCAAATCTTTATCAAATTCTTTTCTGCGAATCATAGTAAGAGCGATCCTCCTCATTAATGTATGGTCAGCTTGCCATTTCCAAGGACGAGCGCCCTTGTAGCCCGTATCAGCCGAAACGTCCAGAAATATAATCTTCGGTGCGGGAATCCTTAGGAGTCGAGAACAACACCTCTGTATCCGCCGCCTCTACAATTACACCATTCAAGAAAAACACGGTTCGACCAGATACACGTGCCGCCTGATGCATGTTATGAGTAACCATAACGATTGTATACTTACTTCTTAATTCCTGTACAAGCTCCTCTATCTTGAGCGTAGACACAGGATCCAGTGCAGACGTTGCTTCATCCATGAGCAGGATATCCGGCTGAACTGCCAAAGCTCGGGCAATACACAGCCGTTGCTGCTGTCCGCCGGACAAGCTAAGGGCAGATTTTTTCAGAAAATCTTTAACTTCCTCCCACAGCGCGGAATGACGCAGACTTTGCTCTACAATCTCATCCAGTTCGCTCTTTGAACGAATGCCATGCAGGCGAGGACCGTAAGCTACATTGTCGTAAATCGACTTTGGAAAAGGATTTGGCTGTTGGAATACCATGCCGACCTGTTTACGCAGGCTTTCTACCTCTACCTCGTCACTATAAATATTTTTGCCACCGATGTTTACAGTTCCTTCAATACGTGTACCAGGAATCATATCATTCATACGATTCAGCGTGCGCAACAGAGTGGATTTTCCGCAACCGGAAGGTCCGATAAAAGCAGTAACCTGTTTCTCCGGAATTTGCAGATTCACATTCTTCAGTGCGTGAAATGACTCATAGTAGAGATCAAGTTTCTCTATGTCAATGATGGATTTCATTAGTATTTACGTCTCCTTCTCATCATCTTCGTTCTCCATAATAAGCTTTTAATGTAAATACAGTTGGAGAGAAATGTTAACGCAATGTAAAATTGGTGAAGATGAATTAGTCCACGTGATAGTATTCCCTACAATTCGGCGTGTAATCTCACCTGAATCTTGTTTATGAACGGGATAAAGAAGAAAACTCCAGTCATGCTAAATGACCGGAGCTCTCTTTTTGTTAACAACTAATTTATAACCTACACCTCGAATGGAATCGATATGAACGGATTCTGGATCTAGCTCAAGCTTTTTACGGAGTGAACTTACATGCACATCAACTGTACGCTGTCCACCAATATAATCAAAGCCCCAAACAGCGTTCATAAGATCATCTCTTGTCAGCACTACCCCGGGTTTACGGGCCAAATATAACAATACCTCGAACTCTTTAGGTCGAAGGTTGATGCTATGTCCTCCTAAGGAAACTTCATACCGCTCAGGATAGATTTCTAGTTGTCCTAGAATGATCGTTGAAGCAGATATAGGTGTCTCTTGTGGAGCCTCCTCAGCAAGGCCGGAAATCCGCCGTAATACAGCGCTCACTCTTGCAAGCAATTCGGATACTCCAAAAGGTTTGGTTATATAATCATCAGCACCGGATTTCAGCCCTCTAACCACATCTTCTTCAGCATTTTTAGCAGTCAATACGATAATAGGTGTGCGGATACCTTGTCCACGCAATTTATCAAGGATGTCAATGCCATTCATTCCTGGCAGCATCAGATCCAATACGATCAAGTCAAAAGGTTCCCTCGTCGCACGATCATATCCTGCCGTTCCATGATCCTCTACCGTCACCTCGTAACCTTCCTGCGTTAAGTTATAGGACAGCAGCCGGGCTAGTGTCGGTTCGTCTTCAATGACAAGCAATCGTTGAGCCATAGGTTCCCCCGTCTTCCATATAGTTTGATTTTTACAAAACAGCAACAAAACCATCATATCACCGTAATGTTAACTTAGTGTAAAATTGAAAAAGTGAATTTACAAAAATCTAATCGGTCTTTTCTTCCTGCAGCAAAGGCAATTCAATCACAAAGGAACTGCCGATTCCCAGATCACTTTCAACTGAAATCACTCCATGGTGCATATCTACCAAATGCTTCACAATAGACAGCCCCAATCCCGTTCCACCGGAGCTTCTGGATCTTGCCTTATCCACACGGTAAAAACGTTCAAAAATACGCGGCAGATCTTTTTTAGGAATCCCCATACCCGTATCGCTAACAGTAAATTGAACATTTTCGGAGCCATCTGGTTTCAGTAGACTCTTAACGTAGACCTTTACGTTTCCGCCTTCATGTGTGTAATTAATCGCATTAGAGAAAAGATTCATAAAGATTTGACGCAGCTTATCCTCATCCGCCTCAATGAATAGCTCCTCAGGAACCTCTACATTAAGACTAATGTTTTTCTTCTCAGCGACTTTACTGATGGTTCCCAGCACGGAATCAAAGAATTCAATGATATGAACCGGTGAGCAATCGAGCTGCACCCGTTTAGATTCGATTTTAGATAATTCCAGAATATCTCCAATCAAGCGATTTAAACGCTCATTCTCATCATATATAATTTGCAGGAAGGATCTCGCCGTCTTCTCATCTTTAACTCCGCCTCCCAGTAAGGTCTCGGCAAACCCTTTGACCGCTGCAACCGGAGTCTTTAGTTCATGCGATACGTTAGCGACAAATTCACTGCGCATCCGCTCCAAACGGCGAATTTCCGTAACCTCTTGCAATAGGAAAAGCATACCTCTGTACGTACCATCCTGGATCATCGGAACCGCGTCCATCCGTACAATTCGCTCTCTTGGGTTATAAATACTTCGCTCTTCATGAATCGGCTCCCGGCTTAATACCCCTTCTTCAAGCAGACGGGTTAGCTCATAATGCCGTTTTAACTCTTTGTACGAATGACCCGCCATTTCACTGTTGCTGACATCAAGCATTCGCTCTGAAGCCCGATTGAGCAGCGCAATCTCTTCTTCCGCATTGATCATTATGATGCCGCCAGTCATATTATCCAGCACGCTTTGCAGCAGATCCTCATTATCACGAATCGTCTTGAGCTGGTCTTGAAGACTGTCTGCCATCGCATTAATCGCTGTAGCCAGCTGTCCAACTTCATCTTTACGCTTCAAATGAACTCTGGCATCATAATCCAGATCGGTAATCCGCCGGGCGACTCTTGTGATTTGCTCCAACGGGGAAGTCATGCTTGAAGCTACTTTATAGCTCACAATCGTTGCTGACAAGAACAAGATAATAAGACCTGCAGCCATGATCATCCAAGCATGCTTAAGACCTTGAGTAACAGCATCAAGTCCCATTGAGACCCGAATATAGCCGTCAAACCCCTGATCTGAAGTTACCTTTCCAGCCACATATAACATCTCATGCTTTAGAGTTTCGCTGTAACGGATTGCCCGTCCAGTTCCCTCTTTCGCAGCCCCTATCTCTTCTTCACGATTGGAGTGGTTGTCCATTTCCAAGGGGTTTTTCTCAGAATCGCCAATTACTTTACCCGACTTTGTAATAAACGTTATCCGAGAATCTAAAAGTTTAGAAATATGCTCCGCCTGTTCAGTGTAATACGGGATCGCATTTGAAGAATTCATATCTACAAATTCCAGTGTGCCTGAGAGCAAGCTTATTTCCCGGGACATATTCTCTTCCAGAGCAGTTATATGGGAGCTCTTAAACAGATGAGCCATCGTAAATCCAGTACCAATCATGGAAATACCGATTAAGGCCATAAGTATAAACGTAAGACGAGCGCGAAACGGTTTCATCTGAAATGTGCCTCTCCCTTTATCATTGTATCTTTTATCCTAACTTCATTTTCTCCAAAATACCAGTACGACTATGACCGTGACATAAGCCCCCCAGAGTAGATTATATAAAAATAACAGCCCGAGTTGATTAACTCTGGACTGTTACTTTGTATTACTTTTGTAAAAACACATGAGTTTATTCTGTACGGGTGGCAAGAAACCACTGATTACCCTGACGGTCTCTAACCCCTGCTCCTCTTTCTCCATAGGACTTATCCAGTGGTTCTTCAATAATAGAGGCCCCGGCATTCAGGCACTTGCGGTAGGTCTCATCAACATTTCTTACATAAAGATGAATGGCAAGCTGTACCGGTAAATACTTTTCATTCGCTTCGGAAACCTCAATGATGGAATCACCGATTCTGACCTCGGCATGCCTAATCCTACCCTCATCGTTTCGCAGCATATCAATAATTTTGGCATCAAAGCAGTGCACAACAAAATCTATCAATTGCTCTGCATCTTCCGCAATAAAATACGGCGTAACGTTAAGAAACCCATTTCTAATATAATGTGGTGCCATTCGTTGTCCTCCTTTAGACAGGCAAAAACGCCTTCGGCGTTCCTTAAGGATAATTTATAGTCTGGACATATAAATCCTTATAATTTGATTAAAACCCATGGAAAAGCCATTCAGAGAATAATCTGCCCTCCTCATGACTTATCCACCGGTTGTAACCCCATTTATTTAAACACTGGCTCCTTGAATTGAGTCAATTTAGCTGCAGAATCTTTTTCCACATCCGCATGCAGACTGTTGCCGTGAGCATCCATCGTCACAATCGCTGCAAAACCCTCCACATCGAGATGCCACATCGCCTCAGGAATACCAAATTCCATAAAATCAACAGCGTTGACCTTCTTGATGCACTCTGCATAATACTGGGCGGCTCCACCAATCGCATTGAGGTATACCCCGCCGTGCTCCTGTAAGGCTTTTAACGTTTTTGGACCCATACCACCTTTTCCGATGACTGCACGGATTCCAAATTTTTTGATGATATCGCCTTGATAAGGCTCTTCACGAATGCTCGTAGTTGGGCCCGCAGCTTTTACATGCCAGCCTTCCTCATCTTTCATCATCACAGGACCGCAATGATAAATCACAGCCCCTTCCAGATCTACCGGAGACTCATGATCCATTAAATATTTGTGCAGAGCATCACGGCCTGTATGCATTTCACCGGATAAAATAACCACGTCTCCAACACGCAGACTACGGATATCCTCTTCACTTACCGGCGTTGTAAGACGTACTTCCCGCGACTCAGAGGCTGGGCTGTTAGCTCCCTCAGCAATTACCGCTTCAGATTCATGTGCTCCTTCATCATCTACAGATATCCCTGTGCCGCTCTCATATAACCAATCCTCTATATTGCCAGTTGATGGATCAACCAGCACCCCTTGGCGGCGGAAGGCCCAACAGTTATAAGCAACGGATACGAAAAAGCTAGCTGGCAGACGATTCATAACGCCAACCTTACAGCCCAGCAGCGATACCTCACCACCAAAACCCATCGTGCCAATTCCAAGCTTGTTAGCATTCTCCATAATATAGTCTTCCAGCTTGCTAAGGTCTTCTATCGGATTAACATCCTCCACTTTGCGGAACAACTGCTTCTTAGCCAGCTCGTAGCCAGTCGTACGGTCACCGCCGATACCCACGCCAATAAAACCGGCACTACAGCCTTGTCCCTGCGCCTGATATACCGCGTGTAAAATACATTTACGGATTCCGTCCAGATCCCGACCCGCTTTGCCGAGTCCTTCTAATTCTGCCGGGAGACTGTATTGAATATTTTTATTCTCGCAGCCTCCACCCTTCAGAATAAGTCTAACGTCTATTTTATCCTCTTCCCATTGTTCGAAATGAATGACTGGTGTGCCTGCACCCAAGTTATCTCCGCTATTCTCACCTGTTAATGAATCTACAGAATTGGGACGAAGTTTACCATTCTTGGTCGCTCGTACAATGGCATTATGAATATCTTTTTTCATCTCAATCTGATTGATTCCCACAGGGGTGTGAATGATAAATGTAGGCATTCCCGTATCCTGACAGATCGGAGACACTTGCTGCTCAGCCATTCCGATATTTTGCGCAATCGTGGTTAAAGCAAGACCGGACCGGGTAGCCCTGTCTTCCAGCGCACGACCTTTTGCAACTGCCCGGCGTACATCTCCCGGCAAATTCGTGGAAGTTTCTACGATAAGGTTATAAATACTGTCTTCAAAATGCTGCATCTTCATTCAAGCTCCTCTCGGCAGTTCCAGGTTATCTAAAGTTTGATACAATTAGTATAATAATATCATACCTAGCACCGCATGAAAGGGGTTACTTTAAAATTGAGCTACCATTTTTCTGCCTATCTATATCGTCTTCAGTATATTCAGCGCTGGAGCTTGATGCGCAGCACCGCACCGGAGAACGTCGCTGAGCATTCTTTTCATGTTGCATTGCTCACACATATGCTCTGTTCCATTGGTAATGTACATTTCGGGCGTTCATTAAACGCGGAACGAGCAGCAACCATAGCTCTTTTCCATGATGCCAGCTTATCTACATAAAATTGCACATTAAATATAGTGTACATAAATAGAATTTAGACTATAGTCAAAACCCTGTAATACCAGCACTTTATGGGCTATTATCTCTGAAAGATAATTGCACATAATAGAAAAAAACTGGTATTATTATTTTTGTCCAGTATCTTCAAAATAAATCGACTTGGAGATTGCACATGAAAAATACATGTTTAAGGTAGGTGGGGTCTAAGTGGATAATATTGTTGCGATAGATCAGAGTAGTTATATTCGTTTTGTTGCTGAGCCAGTTTGGATTGATTGGATAAAACTTAGAAATAAAGAACATCCAGAAAAAAAACAGTTAATGGTGCTCTGTCTTAAAGATTTAAGAACGGATTGTAAGGTAGTTCACCCCCTCTCTGAATTTATTCTTCGATGGTATAACAGACAATTTAACACAATGAGAAAGCACTCGATGACCACCGTTGCATTCTTAAACTTCATATTAGAACGTCAACATGAATTGAAATTGTCTTCTTTAGAAGACCTTACACTTTCACATGGAAACGAGTTCTTGAATCATTTGACAGCCAAATCAAGAGCATATGGAACTGTTAAAGATGCAGAACAAACACTTACTCAGTTATACCTTTATCTTTATAAGCTTGATATTCTAAAGCAAGTAAAAGGGAATGTATTCGAAAAGCAATCAGGACCTTATCATACATATTACAAATCCCCTTTCTCACCAATATATCCTTCAATAAAAGCAAAAAAGATTGAACACATACTACCCTATCAATACATAGGAATGTTTTTGGAATCGGTCATCGCCGTTGCGAATCCGATTTTACTTGGGGTATATTTCCAACTATTTGGTGGACTACGTGTTGGAGAGGTCGTTAACATCAAAAGATCAGATGTTAAGGTAAAATCGACGGGAGAAATACTCATCTCTTTAAATAAAAGGAATCTACGAACTGATATTCGAACTGGTGACGCTGGTGTTAAACGCCCCCGACAACAACGAATAATCTCTATTCACAATTGGTTAATCCTGTTTAAAGAAAATCATTACAGTTTGTATAAACCAAAAGATGGCACTAATGCTTTATTTGTAAATCGAGATGGTAAGGCAATGTCGTTAGGTAGCTACAGACAATACTTTGAAAAGGCTAAAACAGATTTTATTAACCGATTAAGAGAAAGTTCTAATAGAGATGAAGTCATACTTGGGAATCACTTGTATACAGCTAAATGGTCTACTCATATTGGAAGAGGCACGTTTACTAACTTACTGGCTGAGGAAGCAGAGAATCCTTATGACATAGCTCAGCCTCGTGGTGATAAGCAATTAACTTCTTCCCTTTCTTATATGAGCGGAACTGAAAGAATGAAGAAAAAAATTGAAGATAAACTACAAAATATGAACAATAATTTTCTTCCTATGCTTATTCAACAAAGAGATCATCAATAAGTTTTTTAAGAAGATAAACATAGAAGGTGATAAAGTGACAGGGTCAAACTCTCATGCTTCACTTCAAGGAATGATTAAGACAGCAGAACTGCAAAATCGTTGGAATTTGAGTAGTAATATAGTCTATTCAATTGTAAGGAAATTTGATAGGAATATTATGCACAAAGGTATTTTATATATTAACTTGGAAGAGATCGAATCCTATGAAACACATAGCTTATCAAAAAAGAAACCCAAATTAAATGGTGAATACATGCACAGTTCTGAAATAAAAGACTGGCTAACAGAAAATGAGTTTTCAGATCCTAATGAAACATTTAAACGAATGATAAGAGATAAGCTTTTCGTTAATCAAATCAGGCAAGGTAAATCTTATATAATACCTAATTCTGAATTTGAACAATTCACAGAACAATATGAAACTTACAGGCTATTATCAATGAGTAATGAACCATCAAATCAAATGGGATTTAGACCTAAAGGGACATTGAGCATACGAGAACTTTCGGTTCGATGGAATTTGAGCAGTTACAAGTCAGTATACAAATACTTTGAAAACAACAAATTACCTCAACCAATCGTTTTTTTGGGGACTCAGTTTGTTCATCTCAAAGATATCGAGGTATTCGAATCAAAAAAAGAAATTGATAACCTCCCTATCACAATCGAGAAATTGATTCTTAAAATGCAAGAACAAATTTTAAAATATAATCATGATTGTTCCATACAAATAAAAAAATTCTATGTTGATTTTTGTTTATTAAAACTAAAGAGCAGTACGGCTTCAATGAGAAAAAAAAGTGAAAATGTTACTGCATATATAAATACTTACAAACGATATGTTTCCAAATTTATTTATGACCCTTCTACGTTGTCTCATTCAGAGATTGAAATGTTAATGCTTCGGAAGGATATTCCCAGTTATAAAAAAGAAACAATCTTAGAATTCATTAGATACTGTGACAGCTTGCTCAACATAAAACGCTCAAAAAAGATTGTATTAGTCAGAGATGAAAAAAAGAGATCAAATTCTGATGATAATTCGATCTATTCACCCGAACTGTATTTCCAGTACGTAAACTATGTAAAGAACCTAAACCCTCTTGTTCAACTCTCTATTTCTTCGCAAAAAGCCTCAAATGCTTGGTTATTTATTATCATGCATTTAACAGATGTATGGAGAGCACCAGATATTGTGAACAATATACCGACTATTAACATTGAAGAGATTGGTATAGACTCACTAAATTGGTTTAATGAAAATCAAATTTCCATAAAACAAGCTTCAACAGTTGTTCAACAAGTAAGTAAGAATGTTGAAAATGCAATATCAAGTAAAACAAAGGCACTGTTAAACTTCTTCGTAATTCCTGATATGGTAGTTCCATTTGCGACTGCAGCCGTTATTAGTGAGTTGCACAGAAGAAACCAAAAACAAGAATTATTGTTGGGAACTTTAATTAGCCACCGCATATCGGTTAGTACAAAGCAATTAATGTTCAAAGATAACGAACAATTAATGGGTTTTCAGACACGGAAAATGAATCGAAGCACACTTACATACCTTTTTTATTCCATTATTGAAGAAAATGGGCCAGATGCAGATGTTGCATTGGAACTTGCAAAGATATCCCGATCTCATAAGTCTGTATCATCAACAGAAATTTATCTTAATAACACAAATAAAGATGGATCCATAAACAAAGTCTCTCTGAATGTGTTTAGACGAGGACATTTTGGTTGGCTTTACAACTACATTATAAAAATGGCTATTAATCCACTTGCTCCGAATATTACAAGCCCCAATAAAACCGAAATGATTGAGCTATTGAGAGCTGATATTAAACCATATGAGGTCGAAGCGTGGGGATCATTTATTAATGAAAAAGTTAACCAAGAGCAATCTGTCATCTTGGGTTTGACTCGACGAAATACTGAAGATTTTATTTTACTTTTAAAAAGGTTCATGTCTGGAAAAATGCCTTCTCGAACAGCAGGAGGTCAATGCTTAATATACCCTGATTGCGAATATCCCTTAAAAAAACATTGCTTCGATTGCAAGTATTTCTTACCCCATTCCAGCGTATTAATTGAATCCACAATCGAATTAAAACGTCTTTGTAAATCTCTTAAAGAATCAAAATATGATGCGTTACTGCAAAGGGATTCAAGATTCTTACTGTATATTATTTTACTTTTCCATGAAGCATTTCAGTCTTTTGATGAAGAGTATGTTAATTCCTTTTTACCTAAACACGAGTTTCAAACCATCATCGAAGAAGTAATGCCTTTATTAAAATTGCAATCCGCTACAATAAAAGAAATGGGTTGAGAACTCCATGCGTGTTAGAAAACGAATCTTAAGAGCAGGTGTATCAAAAATTGATTTAGTCGAAGATATCATTCTTAATGAACAAAGAAGAGTTGAAATCTTGACTACCTTTAATCAACTTCGAGACACAGGCAGGATTGAAGCCAATTCTTTCGAAGATATTGCGTGGAAATATAAAAGTGAAGTTTATAATGTTCCTTTTTCATTAATATTTGATTTAAAAATATATTCCAAGTTCAATGATTTATTGAGAGCATTTACAGTTGTCAGGATAAACAATCGAGTTGCGCCTTCAACAATAAATCTGGAAATTCATTACTTAAAACGTATCATAATTATAACTAAAGGACTTCGTAATCTGAATGAATATCATCTACTTTGTATAACTTTATCAACTCCAGAATCAAGTCGTATTACAAGAACACTAAAAATGTTTATCGATTTCACTAATCTATCTAACAAACATGAAATAGCTACTGAGTGTGAAAGATATTCATACGGAATACATAAAAGTAGAGAACTTCCCGATTTTAATCATGTCATGTCCTACGATAAATGTATAGATCATTATTTTTCACAACTTGCTGAAGAAGAATCTCTGAAGTATTTACCCGTGTGGCTTTGGTGGCGACTGACAACCGTTCTCCCTATGAGACCAAGCGAGTTATTTCTCTTGCCTTACGATTGCATTGAGTTCAATGCCTCTTTTGGTGAGTACTGGATTTATATAACACGAATTAAAGAATCACTAAAGGACCATCCTGATTCAGATGAAATGGGACTCATGGAGTATGAAAAAATTCAAATCGATAAAGGTACGTATCAATTTATCAAACAATTTCAAAACAAATTAACACTTCTTGATGAAACAAATAGTTCAGAGTATTTACTGCCATATGCTTTATATCAAAAATCATTAAAACGGAAATCATCCTCAACACACATAAGAATGGACCTCCATTCATTTAAGAATCAATTAAAGAGATTTCACGATGAAGTCATCGTAGATCTTTATGGACAAGAAGAATGTAGTCGAGTAAGACCTGGTGACACTCGCCACTTTGCTATTATTAATATGTTCTTACAAGGGTATAACCCTCTATCAATTGCCCGTATGGCTGGACATGATAACATCATAACACAAGAAAATTACTATAATCACGCTATACATTTTGCGGAATCACATATTTATCACTTAGCACAACAAAAATTTGAAAGTCGAACTAACCAACGGATAACAAGTAATCCATTTGGAAAAGTCCGAGATGCATATGACAGAGGGTTACAGTATTCATATGATGAGCTAAAATATTTTAGAGAAGTAGAATTCGGATACTGCAAAGACTTAACACCAGAATTCCCAGATAACTGTACGGAAAATTGTTTAAGCTGTATGCAATATATTTTTAAGCCCGCAATTAATGAGCAAGAAGAAGGTTTAAAAAAACTTACTCAGTATTCCAAAGAATTGGGAGATTGGATTACAAAAGAAATCGAAAATATTTTTAAAATTGGCAGTAAAATTAACAAAATCAATACGATACGTGTTGATGAATCGCTGAAAAATAAATCCCGATCACTTTCTCAACTAATGGAAGCAAAGGTATTAGTTGATTCGATAAGAATAGAGGCTGACTCGTATGAATGAGAACAAAAAAAAAGAGCAAAAAATCAAACGTACAAAGAATACTGGGGACGTTCCTTCACCTGCAAAACGTGGTAGATCCGAAGTATATTCCGTTGAAGAATTAAAGAAGATTGCATTGAAAGTAAAAAAAGAGCTCAATGGAGCTAAACTTACCAAATTAAAACTTGAGAAACTTACAGGGATTGGACGAAACACTTGGAGTCGTAAAGTCCCTGATTTCATTGAACACCTAAACAATCCTATTCCTATCCAACGAGAAATCAAGGCAACAGATGATGTTTATTACCCTAATTTCTCTGCTTTTTTCGATGTATACGATGGAGATATTAATCTTATATACAATGAATTAACTGAATTCGAACTGCAATTCCAAAAAAAAGACACTGAATTAGCACGGTTAACAAAAGAAATACAATCTCTAAAAAAATACAAAGAGGATTTCGAACTACTTAGTAAAAAGACAGATTTATATATAAAACAAGCAGAACACTACAAGACTCTCTATGAACAATTAATAGTAGCAAGTACATTTCCTCATTTGCGGAAAGAACTTGGACTAAAGGATAATTTACTTGATTTCAAAAAGAATAGAGAAGATCTATCATTAAGGAATCTTGAAAGACATTTCCCAAACACTTCAAATTCAGAAAACAATGAAATGAATGTTACGGATAGAACTACCGAAAATATGGATATCCTTAGAAATTTAGCCCCTGGCCTCTTCGAAAAAAAAGATAGGTAGGTGTAAAATGAAAAACGGAAAATTCACAAGTGTAATTTTACAAATGCAATATGTCTCACGGTGGAATGAATATGCACCAAGATTTAAGGATAATGCGGCAAGTCATAGTTTTAGATGTGCCACGATTGCTATTTTTATTGGGATTATTGAAGAAAAACTGTTCAATAATCCTATAGATAAGCAAAAATTAGTTGCCAGAGCATTATTACATGATTTGAATGAAACTGTAACTGGCTCTATAAAACACGTTACCAAAAAGGATGCACTTGTTGCAGATCATATTCGTCGTTTGGAACGAGAAGTAAGTGAAAATATTGTTTCGTACTTATCAAAATCATTGCAATCTGTCTTCTTTGATTACATCGTCAATGCTGAGGATGAAACTTATATAGGTCAAACAATCATGGCTATTGATAGCTTTGATGCAATGCTGTTTTGTTTGCGTGAGTTCACCTCTGATTCTAATCTATATTTCAATAATCAGTATGAATATTTTCATGAACAATTATTGAATTCTGATTGTCAGTCAATAACTTGGCTAATACGTGAATTCGACAAAAAAGAAGGAGTATTTGAACTGTTTTCTCATATCCTGAATTTGGATATTATAGAGCGCTGGAGTGGCAATTTTAATCTGATCCCAGATAATGATGCAACTCACTCTTTTCGTGTTGCGGCACTGTCATTGTTTAATGGTATTCTTGAGTCAGAACGTTTTGAGAAAAAAGAAATAGATATATATCGATTATTAGGAAAATCATTAATGCATGATATTGTTGAGGGTATAACTGGGGATGTGGCTTCTCCAATCAAAAAATCCTCAAATGTGGTTCGAAACGCTTTTGAGGAATATGAGAAAGAAGTCGCAAGATCAATGCTCATGAAACTCCCTCCTATCTTTCATGACGAGATTATTGATTTTATGGTTAATGCAAAAGATGATACTTACGAAGGGCATTTAGTTGATATTGCCGACAAAATTGATGCTTTAATTAAAAGCAACTTAGAGATGCGAAATAATCCACATTACAGTGAGCGATATTACCAGCAACTCACAAGCATTCAACACCAATATGAAAATCCATGTGTTATTTTTTTCCTCGCTTATATTCTTCACGATATAACCTATTCTAATTTTATCCGTTGAATTTTTGAGAATGAATGAAAAGAACGTATAAGTTGCCGCGGCAGCTTATACGTTCTTATAATGCAAAAACAAAAAGTCTTAATTCTTCTATTCGTTCTCTTGTTCTCACATAGAAAATTATAGCCCACAAAGTATCCACTCACTTCACTACGAGTTGCACATATATTAGCTTATTTCCTACGATCAAATGCTTTTATTACATCTAAAATTAAATTATGAATGATCTCAACTTCATCACTGTCTCTATCCTGAAGTTTAAGTTGAACATTGTCGATCAGCTTGTCCTTTAATAAGTTTTGATTACTTTTTATTGGAATGAAGAGTTCTTCAGGACTAATTTCTAACGCAATTACAATTCGTTCTAACGTTTCAATTGAAACGTTCCGTTCCCCTCTTTCGATATTGCCTATATAAGATTGAGGAATTCCCACCAATTCTCCAAGCTGTACCTGTGTCAAACCTCTATTTTTACGAAAAATACGAATGCGTTTACCGACTATAGTCAACAACTTTGACATAATTCTCACCTCTCTTAAAGAGTAGGCAAGTTTCCAAAAAACTTAAACATACTTATAACATATATTCCCGTTTGAAAATAGACGCTATAACATCTATTATTGACTTACAACAGCAACAGGAGGAAAGAGTTCATGGATAAATTAGTAAATCAAATAGTCATTGAAAATGTTCTTGTTGGGAAATTACGTGGGAAAGTAATATATCAAAGTTCTGTTTCTGTTCATACCGGAAAACAACTTATGTATGTAAAACCTTATGATTTACCAAGTGGAAAAGGCTACCAAAGACCAGTAAATATAAAACGCTGTAACGATTTTGCCCAATATTTATCACTCGGAGATGAAGCACTCTTTACCCCTATTTTATTAAATGCGGCATCAAATTGGGAATTCACCCCTTATGATCAACAACGACCAAATTATGGGCGGTTATTGTGCAAGGGAAAAGCATCTTTAATGGATGGGCAACACCGAATTGAAGGACTAAAAAAATACCATAATGAAACTAATACTGACATCACAGTACCATTTTTAGCATTTCACTATCTGGATGAAAATGAGGAGATAAAATTATTTGATATTATTAATACAAAGGCTAAAGGAATAGGATCTTCTTTGAACAAGTACCTACACAGAAATTCTGATGATCTCAGTTGGATTGCCACAGAGTTAATGCTTCGTAAAGAAAGTCCATTTCACCAAATTGGTAGTATAATTGGTAAACGAACGAAGGGAAGACATATAACACTTCAAAACTTATACCGTACTCTTCATCTTCTGTTTTCAGATCCTAAAATCACTTCATTCTCTAAAGAAGATAAATTCAATATAGCGATTACTTATTACAATGGTATACGGGAAAGCCTCTTCGAGGAGTGGAATAATTACAAAGAATACAGATTAACACACATCGTTTGCTTGGACGCTTTATCGATGGCAGGCAATAGTCTATTAGTCAAATATGCTTACGAGACTCGTAAGCAAGTTGACCTTAAAACCATCATAAAACGAATTCAGCGGCTATCTGTTGTTGATTGGTCATCAAACGGTCCATTAAGATATATTAAAGGAACCAGCGGCTCAAAATCACTTACGGTAGACTTACGTTCGATATTGATTCCAGACTCTAATTAACCAAACTGGTGAGTGAATTTTCCACATTTACTCTGGAGTAATCTAAAATGATCCGAATTTACGTTTGGATCATTTTAGATTTCAAAGGTAAAAACTCGAATATTATTTTCTACGGTGTCCTTTCTCGAAATCATTTATGAAGCGAGTATAAAACTCCTTACCATTAGGATCATAAGCATCATGATTTTTGTTTACAAAGTACCCTCTTATATCCCATTCCAATGAGAGACCCCCATGCTCTACTTCTACCATAAAAGGTAAATGGCGTTCTAACTGAGGATATAAATCATCAATTTCATCTTGTTCAAATGGATTTGTTTTTTTGTTTTTTCTCTCATCAACTAAGAAATCCAGATAAGCTAAATAATTTGTATTTTTATCATCGAAATATACAGCACGTAACATTGTAATGATTCCAAATCGTTCTCCTATATCTTCAGAATACTTATGTATTTTGTTCACAATTGATAAGGCAGGAAAATGCATATTTAATCTTGCTGACAAATAAATGAATGAATCCTTATAATGTGAAGCCCAGAATGAAGGAGAGTTTGTGTTATAAATTTTCCAACCAACACTCTTTGAACTAATTGGAAAAAATTGATTGATAAGTTGAAAATTCGTAGGTTTTAACAACCTGTCCTCTAACCTAACCTCGTCCCAATAGTCTATAAACATATTTCTTTGTTCTTTTAGTTCTTCATATGCTTGTATTAATCCAGATGATAACGAAGTTGTACATACCATTAAGTAGCCCTGCGCTTTAATTCTTTCACAATCTGTAATCAATGAATTAGCTTCATCTTTTCCGATACTCTTTCCAGAATGAGCATTATGTTTACATTGAACTAACCATTTTCGTCTGAATTTACTTAAGGGACCTTGCACTTTTTCAATAACAATCAGATCTCGGCCACCGTCAGGCCCCTTTCCAGTCCAATGTACCTCGAAACCTTCTCTACTAAATATCTCTCGTGTCAAGCGTTCTAAATCTGTTCCATCTTTAGCAAGTTCTTTGAAATTCAACATGATAATTGCTCCATTCAATTTTCAAATGAATAATTCCAACTAATTCATAATGTGTTCTTGAATTGATAAACGATAGTTTAAATCATAATCCTTAACAAGGATAACTAATATTAGCCTAACATGTATAGTAAAATTATGTAATAATGTTTACATCAGGGGGGGACGTATTGGAAAAGAAAACTGGATTAGAATATATAAAAGAACTAAGAGCTTATGAGAAAGAAGAATGGTTCAAAAAACTTGTGGATTTACTAATATATAAAAAGGGAAACTTATCTGATAAGGATAGAGAAACTATAATTGGAATTATTTTAGGGGATGGAACGATTGAAGATATTGAGGACACAGAAATTGAAAATTCAATTGAATATGAAGAAACAAATAATAATTTTTCTTTAGTGAAAATACATAATATCACCAACGTAGGTGCATTAAAGACTAATTCTGAGATTACCTTTAGTCCTAATCTTACCGTTGTTTACGGAAGAAACGGTGCTGGTAAATCAAGTTACTTTAAGGCATTATCAGTATTTTCAAAGCGAGTACAACACATAAAAGGTTTTATAAACGAACATGCAAATAATGATAGTCAGGAAAAAAGGATTAGTGTTTCATATTCTCATAGAGACGAACATTTAAAGTCTCATTATGATCCTACACAAATATTAAATACGCAAGTTCAAGAATGGTTAAGCACTGATACTTCGTTCATAAGTGATATTAAAGATAATATTGAGATCTATGATAATGAAAATACTGAAATCGTCATAGAGAAAGGGAAAGACTTGAATTGGAAGTTAGAACCTTTTAAACTTCATTATTTTGATCTACTAATAAAAGAAATAGAGTATATTCAGGAATCTTTCAATAAAAAAATTAGTGAAAATAATAAAATAAAAGGATTACTCGAACTAAATTTAGTGAACTGGTGTAGTTCTTCTATGCTCACAGATTTCTCAAATGATCCACAAGGTATTTTAGATTCCGCATTATTTATGCCTCTCACTTCAGAAGAAATGAGTATATATGAGCATTTAAAATTACAAAAGACTCAAATAAACCAGCATAATACTGATAAAATTAGTTTATTAAAAAACGAAAAAGAAAGTCTATTAAGAATTAGAAATGACTTGAACTTATTGAAAGAAAAAGTTCCACTTCAAGAAAAGAAAAACAGAATGACACTTGAATATAATAAAACCAAACAGGAGGAAGAATTACTACAAATCTCAGCATTAGAAAAAATGGATTTAGCGCATATAAACAAAGTTGGATGGCAAGATTTCATTGTTCATGCAATTGAGTTCATAAAAAGCTTTGAATATCCCAAAGATGATGATAAATGTATTTTTTGTAATCAGAATCTTGATAAAAACTCTTCAGAATTAATTAGAAAATACAAAAATGTTTTTGTAGAAAAAAATAATAATTTAGAGGTTTTAGAGAATGAATTAGATCAAGTTGATAAAAAAATCAATCAAATGAAGTTTGTGGAGTCTCGAATATTATCTGAAATCACAAGTTATGAAAAAACAGTTGGACTAACAATAGCTTCTCTGGAAACTGCATCCTCAGTAAGTGTAATAAATAGCGAACAAATCCAAACTTATGTTCAAATAATAGATGAGAAAATTATAGAAAAACAGACAGAAATAGATCAATATATTATGGTCGAGAATACAAAAGCAAGTCAACTTCAGACAATAGAAGAAGAATTGAAGAAATTCGAGTTGAAAGAGAATATGTATCTTAACAAAGAGTCTTTTATGAAGTTAAAAGACACATTAACTATAAGTTCAAAATATCATAAAATAAACAATGGTTTGTCTACCCAAAAGAGCAACATTACAAAAAAACAAACCCAAGCTACTACAAAACTCCAAATCGAGAAATTCGATGATCTATTTAGAAACGAACTAAATTTTTTCAATTACAAATTTAATATTAATTCAAAAGTAAGGAAAGGACGGTTGGATAGAAAATATTTCGGTGAAAATCTTTCAGAAATTCTTAGTGAAGGCGAAAAGAATATCATTGGTTTAGCTGATTTTTTTGCCGATATAAATTACTATGAAAATAATGGTAATCCTATTATTCTTGATGATCCAATTACAAGTTTCGATCTCGATAAAATAGATTTACTTTCAGAAAGAATAATAAAAGAAAGTAAAAAAAGACAAGTGATTATATTTACTCACAGTAAACCTTTTGTAACATCATTGAGAAATAAACTTTCATTCAAATTACAAAGAGACGTTGCAAAATGTAAGCTTTGCTCTGAAACTACAAAGTGCGAAACATCAAAAAATATATATTGCAGTAAATGGTATGAGGTCTATTCCTATAACGGTTTATCAGGGGTTTTAGCTGATGTACATCCATTTCACACACCAAAACATCTAAAAGATAGAATTGAAAACAGACTCGCATCAACTCAATCTTCAACTATTGACATTCTTGAATGTTATTTATATTTAAGATTAATGATTGAGTATTTTATTGATACTTGTCTTTTAAATTCGGTTAGATCACGATTAGACCCAGAAAGTGATAAAATCCTCTGGGACAAGCTACCTGGTTTAAAAGTTCTTAAAGATAATGATGGATCTTCAGGAAGCAATAGTATCATTAGAAAAACTTATTCAAAAATTAGTGGAATATCAGTGCATATCGATAAGGAGAATCAATCCCTTTCATTTGATAAGTCTGATTTACTTTATGATTTGGAAAACATGAAGAATAACAACAGTGACTTTAAAAAATGGTATGATGAACTTTAAACACAATGATTATTTAGGGCTTTTAATCTTTGTTGTTGAGATATTTCGGCCAAATTCTGTCTGTTTACTGTGACAGACACGAATACCACACTTCGGCTTTCTGCTTATTCTTGTTAAGCTAACGGGCAGGTTAGTTGAACAACAGTGGCTGTTATTGGCGAACTTTTTTATACTGACTGATTTATGAATGTCATTTTGGAATTTAGTTTTATTCAAAGGGGATAATACCTACAATACCCTACAATACTACTTCCAAAGGTGGCGTAAAAATCGTGAAAAAGTTAGTCATAATATACATGGTGTTTGCTGGACTATTTTCCTCGATACAATTAGCAAAGGCAAGAGTTCAACCAAAATTAAAAACAGAAGATGTTTCATCTATTCAAGCAAACCGTATATATGGGGGGTCTCGTTTATTTAAGGAAAGTGACGGATATGAAGAAGTAATCATCAGTAAGGTTGTTAAATGGATAAACACATCAAATCCTTCCGAAGTACCAACTGAGTTTGAGTTAAATAAAACTCCCGTCTCCAATTTGAAAATAAGAATGAAAAACGGGGATATTGCAGTTATTGAACCTGCCTATAATTGTATTTTTGAAAACCAAAAAAAGACATGCACAATAGCAGATGGTGAGGTTATATATACCCAAAATAATATAAGAGTTCGATTAAAATCACTGGAGCTATATGATTGGCTCTTAGTTGGGTGGAAATATGAAAGTACTGGAGCTCCCAAAGAAGAATTGCTTGAAGAAACTTTATATACCAGATATATTACCTATCTCGACAAAACTTACTCAGACTTTATCCTGTGTCCAAAAATAGATAAAATTGAAAGAAAAAATGGCGATACAAGAAGACATATCGTTCATGCAAGTGCGTTAAATTATGGTGCACATCATGGTGACGTTCCTTATGATAGAATACATATTACGTTAACTGATACTCCAGAAAATGGTGTAGATATAAATAAAGTTACAATCGAAAAAGGTATTTCTGGAAAAGAAAGCCGTATACAATGTAGACGAGAGAACTAAAATAACTTGAGCTAACGGGACACGATAGCTCAATGAACCGCCTTTTCACCAAGGCGGATTTTTTATGGTCAAATATCCACATTAGAATTTAACATAGTCAAATTTAATATACATAACTTTAAGAATAATTCTTCAACATTTATTATTAACAGAGTCATTTATTTTGTGCAATGCCTCTTTCTAAACTATTTTATTTATGTGCAATATAGCATTATGTGCAGTTAAAAAATACTTATTTCGTCCTGTATATAATTACATATATTAACTCGAAGATAATTTTGTGCACCGTTCATTATATAGATATTATTCCGAAGTATTCACAGGCGACATTGCCACGCCGGTAAAATACAACAATCCTCGCTTGCTCACTAGCTTCCGCGAAATGGAAAAGGTTGCGGCTGATCGCTTAACTGGAATGATTCCATCAGAGCTAAAAAGCATCTACACTCAGCTCATACGACCGGAAGACAGCCCTCCCGATTCGGAGGACATTCTGCTGCACAGCTATGTGAAAGCCGCTGATCGGCTGGATGCTTATTTGAAATGCGTATGGGAGGTTGCTGCAGGCAACCGAGAATTTGCCGCCGCGAAGGAGCAGACAGCAGCAAAACTTCGTGGGCTTGGCCTGCAGGAAGTGGATTATTTTCTGACTCATATGGCACCGAGCTTCGAAATGTCTCTCGATGAGCTCTCTGCCGGAAACTAAACACCATCTACACAATAGAAAAAAGGACCTCCGCATGAATCTCGCAGGGGTCCCTTTAGTGATTAATAATAAAAATACAAGCGTTACGTTACTGATTCAGTCAGGATATCCCAGTCTTTAAAAATCGGCTGCAAACCCTTCGTATATAGCATTTCCGTAATCTCCTGCACACTGCGGCTATCGGATATTTCGAATTGCGGAGTTCCCCCTGCATTAGTGTGACCGCCCACCTCAGTTGTGACCCCGGCTGACATCTTAGTTATTCCTAGATGAATTAAATGATCGCGTAGAGAGGCAGGCTCTCTTGTAGATAAAGTAATGCCCGAACGGGGTAAAAATAACCGGTATGCCAAAATAATCTGCACTAGTGATCGATCGGTAACATCGCACTCTGGGTTAAATTCCCCTAAATAAGGCCGAAACCGTGGGGGTGACAGGCTGATCTCGCAATCTGGATACCGATCCTGTAGATAGCGGGCATGCATGGCACTTTGGAATGCCTCTTGCCGCCAATCGTACATCCCGAGCAACGTACCAATATTCACAGAACGAAAACCTGCCTGACAGCCGCGTTCAGGTGCATCCAGGCGATTCCGGTAGTTTCTTTTAGGCCCTTTAACATGCAGCTTTTTGTAAGTCTCCTGGTGGTAAACCTCTTGGTATAGTGTTAATCCATCCACGCCTGCTTGAAGAAGCTCTTTATATTCGGCAGTCGATAGAGGATTTATCTCAATACTGACGGAGGAAAAAAATTCTCTAAGTACAACTACACAATCCTTAATATATGAGACAGGATTCTCCCGGCGCGATTCACCAGTCAAAATGAGGATATGCCGCAGACCTGTAGCTGCAATCTTCTCAGCCTCCCTGCGAACCTCCTCCAAGGACAGCTTTTTACGCGGAAAATCATAAATGGAGCTGAAGCTGCAGTAGGTACAATGATTCACACAAAAATCGGCAAGATACATCGGTGTGAACAGCTGCATCGAATAACCAAAATGTGCACGGGTCAGTCGCTGAGCAGCTTG
Organism: Paenibacillus sp. FSL F4-0097; assembly: GCF_038593125.1. NCBI lineage: Bacteria > Bacillati > Bacillota > Bacilli > Caryophanales > Paenibacillaceae > Paenibacillus > Paenibacillus sp. FSL F4-0097. The sequence continues at coordinate 2,184,010 of NZ_CP151965.1, read as the reverse complement.
CGCCATCTCCTCTAGCAGCGGCGTTGCTGCCGGAGAGAGCAATGCCAGCAAATCATTTTCGTTCAGCTTGTCTTTTCCAAGCGCCCGCTTAACGTCATCCTCCCGGAACTCCTTCCACAGCTGCTCATATGGATACTGCTCCAAGCGGGCCAGTGTGTCAAAAAAGCTCATGCTAATCCTCCCTCCTTTGGTGAACCTATCAAATTCAGTTCAGAAATCCAGTCAACGGTGACGAAGCAAAAGCAACTTCTTCTACAGGACCGAGTCCTGCCAAATAAGCTTTGCGGCCAGCGGATATCGCCTCGCGGAACGCTTCCGCCATGACGAGCGGATTACGTGCCGTTGCGACAGCCGTATTAAGCAGAACAGCAGCGGCCCCCATCTCCATTGCTTCCGCCGCTTCCGAGGGCTTGCCAATTCCGGCATCTACAATAATCGGCAAATTCACTTCTTCAATAAGAATACGCACAAGCTCCTTGGTGCGCAGGCCGCGATTCGTCCCGATCGGCGCACCAAGCGGCATCACAGCAGCAGCACCGGCATCTCTCAGACGTAAAGCAGCCGAAAGGTCCGGACTCATATATGGCAGTACTACAAAACCCTCCGCCGCTAGAATCTCTGTAGCTCGTATGGTCTCCAGATTATCTGGAAGCAGGTATTTCTGATCATTGATCACTTCGATCTTCACCCAGTTCCCCAGTCCCGCAGCTCTTGCTAATCTCGCAATACGGACTGCCTCCTCCGCTGTACGCGCTCCTGAGGTATTAGGCAGAAGAGTCATGTGGCCGGGAATGTGGTTCATGATATTTTCTGCTCCACCTTCCGGGTCCACTCGGCGAAGCGCTACAGTAATCACCTGAGAACCAGAGCTTGCGATCACTTCGGGGATCAGAGCATTCCGGCTATATTTTCCGGTTCCGATAAATAATCTACTAGTTAATTCGATGCCTCCAATATGTAACGGGTCATGCATGAAATTACCTCCCTTTGGTTCTTATAAATTTCTCAAAATTCTATACCGCTCCATCTCAACCCCCACCAACAAAGTGCACCAGTTCCAAACGATCATCCTCGCTCAGAGCAGTACTTTCATAATTCTCCTTACTGACAATTTCTCCATTCAGCTCAATGATCATCAGACGACCCGACCACTCAGGAAGACTGATCAAATCAGCTATAGTTTGAATACCACCAGAACACTCTGCGGATTTCCCGTTAATCAACAGTCTCATTCTGAATCACCCCCTTCGCCTATGCTTTTACCTCCCGGCTATGAATGAACCGCCTTATGAATAGCTTTGGCGGCCTCATAAGGATCATCCGCTCCGCAAATTCCGGACATCACAGCAATTCCTGCCGCGCCTTGCCTAATGATCTGCGCCGCATTAGCGGGACCAATTCCGCCAATCGCAATTACAGGAATAGAGCTAGTCTTCACCGTTTCTGCAAGCAGCTCTAACCCACGTGCGGGCAGCCCTAGCTTGCTCGCCGAGGGAAATACATGGCCAAACAAGCAATAATCAGCTCCCTGCTCTGAAGCATTCGCCGCTTCTTCCGGAGAATGAACCGATCTCCCCAGCCAAAGCTGAGGTGCAATTCGCCGGGCTGTAAGCGGGCTCAGACTGTGCCCAGCCAACTGAACACCCGCGGCACCAGCTGCCAATGCTACATCGATCCGGTCATTGATTATCAGTTTGGTAGCGGGTATACCGGCAGCCAACAGCTCCTGTGCCGCAGAGAGCAGTTCGCGTGCTGGACATTGCTTCTCTCTTAAGTGAATATAATCGACCCATGTCTGCACCGTGACAGCCAGTTCAACAAATTGTCTCAACAGCTGCTTGCCGTCTGATATTAGATGGATCTCAGCTTGTACCACTCGCGATCTCCTCTCTCTCACTTCCCTGTAGGCCAGTAAAAAACAAAAAAACTGCCCCCGTAAGGAAGGCAGTCAGAATCTGTATATAGACGGTACTACAAATAGCCCGACAACAGAAATTCGTTCTCCACTTCCCTACGCTGGTCTTAACCAGATCAGGTTCAAAGGGTCCGGAAATCCATTCCGTCTCAGCCAATCGGCACCCCTAGTGACATAAATATACAATTTTAAAATGCTAACGTGGTTTATAGTAACATATTTTTTTATTGAAATACACCCATTTATTCACATTAGCTGTACTAATCTAACCGTTTACTACCTCGCCACCATTTACATGAATAACCTGTCCAGTCACATAACTGGAATCGTCAGAGGCAAGATATACATAGGCTGGCGCCAGCTCCTCTGGTTGTCCAGGCCGTTTCATAGGCTGCGTGCCTCCAAACTCGCTAACCTGCTTCGCATCAAAGGTAGAGGGAATTAGCGGTGTCCAGATTGGACCTGGTGCTACACCGTTTACCCGTATGCCCTTCTCCGCCAGATTCGTGGACAAAGATCGTGTGAAACTCAGGATAGCTCCTTTAGTTGATGAATAGTCCAGCAGCTGCGGGCTTCCGCGATAAGCGGTAATTGAAGTTGTATTTATAATTGTAGATCCTGCTTTTAAATGAGGCATAGCTGCTTTTGTTAAATAGAACATCGCAAATATATTCGTACGGAAAGTACGCTCTAGCTGCTCGGAAGTAATATCCTCGATCTTAGCTTGCGGATGTTGCTCCGCCGCGTTATTGATGAGAATATCAAGCTTTCCTAAGCCCTCTACCGTCTGTTTAATAAGATCCTTACAGAATTTCTCGTCACCGATATCACCTGGAATTAGGATACATTTGCGGCCTTCCTGCTCGACCTGACGTTTAGTTTCCTCTGCATCTGAGTGTTCATTAAGATATGAAATGACCACATCAGCACCTTCTTTAGCAAAAAGCACAGCAACTGCACGCCCAATTCCGCTGTCTCCACCGGTAATCAACGCCGCCTTGTCTTGCAGTTTACCTGCTGCTTTATAATTTGCCGGCTCGTATTTGGGCAGCGGCGTCATTTCACTCTCAATCCCTGGCTGATGATGCTGCTCCTGTGGGGGTAAGGTTTTTGTAGCTTGTTTATTATTGCCTGACATCTTCCCTATCTCCTCTCGTTAAGTAAATTGATAGTTAACTGATCATCTTAGGATGGCACAACAATGCACGTTTATACGCTGGGTTTGTCATTTTCTTAAATCGCTTTACGAATCTTACTTACCACAATGCAAGTAGAAATAAACAACCGTGGATGTAAACTGCTGTAAGTGGAGAGGACTTCACTGCATACAAAAAGGCACAGCATCGCTGCTGTGCCTTGAATTGTTCACCCTAACTATTTCAAAGAAGAAACATGATTTTCTGCATTCACTCCATGTTCCAGTACCCACATAAAATAAAGAGCTTTAGCTGCTTTCTCCCGGGTCACTATGGCTTTAGGTTCTAGTTCTGTCCCATTGACCATTTGGCCTCTAGCAATCCCCACTTCAGATCTAATAAGCCCTAATTCATAAGCACTTTTCACTTTTGAAATTAAAAAAGGAGAAATGTCCGCCGTATCAACCAGCTGCTGCCAGGATACAAGTGGATAGTACATCGCTCCTCTAGCTCCTGGATCCAGATTGAAATCATAACCAGGATCTCCTGGCACTACTGCTGTGCCGTTATAATCAGTCATGTACTTAGGTTTATTAGCAAACTTTACTTGGTAAACATCATAGAGAATAGCACCCATCGTTTCACGTGACAGCTTACCTTTCGGATAATAGGCAAGATCTGATCTTTCCACTTTCATTAACTTAGAAATACTGCGTGTGAATTCAGCAACTGTCATCTCCGTATCTGGCTTAAAATTCCCTTGACGGTCTTTGCCCATTACTCCCAGCTGGATTAATTTTTCAATTTGATTGCGGTAATAAGCAGCTTCCCCGGTCGTCGTATCATTAGTTATTTCCGGAAAAACCTTATCCCAGTTGCCTGTTAGTGCCGCATGCTTAACGTTCCCTTTAAGATAAGCAGTAATGGAAGCAGCAGTAGAATCGCCAGTAGCACCTTTCTCTACAAGCTCCGTAACAATCATCCGCGAAAATTGTTTGGCGAGCGCTTCTTTAAAATGAGTCCCATCGATTTTCTTTGAAGGATGCCCGTTAGCGTAACTTCCGTCATTTGTTTTGCCTGGCGTTTCTCCGGCTTCAATTGACATGAAGAGGGCTGTTATCGCTTCTCCTCCGATCTCGTTATAATATTTCAGACTTTCCGAGTTAAGGTCAATAAGTGTAACTCCAGATTCATCTGCAACCCGTTTAAGAATATCTACAAACTTTCTTGATTTAAAAGAATTCTCATAGATATATCCCGGACTTGCATTCCCTTTAATTCTGGACATTGGCGTTACCAGTACTGGTATCATGCCCCGGGCTTGGATCGCAGGGAGATAAACTTCTTTAAGGTAGTTTTCATACATTGCCTCAGTCGAACCTCTGCCGTAACGTCTGAACTCATCTGCACTCTCATCATTGTGTCCGAATTGAATAAACACATAATCCCCAATGCTGCCACTCAGTAAAATGTCGTTAAGTCGACCTTCTGTATAGGCATTTTTAAACGAGCGTCCTCCCATGGAATAGTTAGTTACACTCACTTTATGTTGATTAAACATACTGCCAATAATCTGGCCCCAACCACTCATTGGCGCTTCGTCGAAGGTGTAGGACTTGACCGTGGAATCTCCAAGTATAAATAAATTCGGAAGAGCTCCAGCTGCTCTATGCTGTGGCAAAATCGGTTCCAGTATGATCTCCTCAATCCCTACAGCTGTGTTCACTTTGTTCGGTTCAATCTCAATATCTATATGGTCACGGCCGTTTACATACGTATAAGTCCACTCTTTCCCTTTGGCTACAGCCGTATGCTTGACGGGTACAAGCTTTGCCGCGTCCCAATGTCCACTTTTCAACAAGCGGCTGGTCTGCATCCCTGATACTGACACGATCCCATCCTCTGCGTCAGAAGTCGTTTTTACATATACGTTGTAGGTTCCAGGAGAAGCATCCATTCGAAACGCCATGCCGTAGTTATTATAATTATCCTTTTCAGATTTAGGTTCAGCAAAAAAATAAGATTCTGTGATGAAAAAACCTGTTCCATCGGATGTAATTGAATCGGTATGCACTTCTCTAGCGGGTAAAGCGTTGGTCTCTTGGACAAAACCATAACCTAATGATGAGTCATACAATTGCGCACCGCGATTAGGATCATACCTAACGGATTGATACCCTGTTTTAACTTGGTTTGTAAAATTGAGCTTGTATGCGTTTGCAATTCGGATTGGAGGTTGCCCCTCTACCCCATCTTTAATAAGGGCTGCCTCTGTTATACCGTGAGTAAGAGTCAATGAAGCCATAAGTAAAGAAGATAAGATTAGTATATCCCTACACAGCTTTCTCACTTCATTACACTTCCTTCCGTTTCTCGAAGTACTTCCCTAGGTTCCTCCATTATCCCTTTTCTCTAAAGTGATTCAAATGATGATTTCATTCTTTTTTTTGACCTTTTGTAACGTAAAACTTGGAATTGATCAACGGCTCACACTGCAAAACGGTCATATGTATAGGTATCCTTGATATAATTAAGAACATCCCTATTGATCCTAAGGAGGAGAACTCCTATCGCTTACAAAGTCAGCTTTCCGAACATTATAAGTACACTGCAGCTGATCGGTGTTCATTATCGTGTAGCAGAACCTGGGTGGGCATACCCTGATCATCATCACAAAATCTTCGAACTATTGTATTGCTACGATGGCAACTCCCATCAATATGTAGAAGGTAGCTCCATCGCCTTTGGTAAAGGAGATTGGTTAATCATTCCGCCTGGCTTACGTCATTATGTAGTTAATTCAGGCCTGAGCAACTATATTTACCTCTCCTTTCATTTCGATATTGACGATTTAAAGTTTCGTGAATGGTTTCAATCTCAGGCTGTACAGAAATGGAATAACCAACAAATGCAGCGTTCGGGATTAAATCACCAGTTGGAACATTTGGATGAATTTATTAAGAACAATATTCTCGCCACGACGGCATCCACTGGATTTCCCGAGGAAATTGAAGAAATGATCCTTGTAAAAGAAAGGCTTCGTTTGCAAGCGATCATTCTGATGATTTTGACTGAACTCATTGATGTACAGCTCTCGAATTCAGAGAATTCCAACACAGCGAGACAAGCAAACTCTTTGTACGAGGTGGAAACTGCTCATCAGATCGAAAAATATATTGCAGCCAATATTCATTTACCGGAGCTCACGGTTAATTTGATTGCTGAGCAGCTTTGCTTAAGTCGGGTGCAGTGCCATAAGTTGTTTACAAAGGTGTATAAGATATCTCCTAGGCAGTACATAACTAACCTAAGATTAAAGAAGTCAAAACATTTACTGCTTCATACCGATTTAAAAATACAGATGATTTCTGAACAACTCGGGTTTGCTTCCCAGAGCCACTTCAGCCGACAATTCAAGCGATGGACGGGTGTTTCTCCCTTAAACTACCGGCCGAAATCTTATACTAATCCTATCAGGGATTAACGTTTATGAAGATAAATTACCGGTACATACGAAAAACCCGCTCTCCATTAAGGAGGCGGGTATAATTCGCTGTAAATTAAACTATGTCGTTAAACACCATGAAGAATACCATCAATAGCAATGACACCGTAAGCAGTGCACTAAGTGTGCGCAATTTGCCAGTCTCTGCGCTAACGTCGCGGTTCTCACGAATTCCAGCTGCTGCAAGACGCAAAGGCTTGCTCATAATACCGCCAAGCGCAAACATCGCTAGCAGTAACACAACAACAATAATCATCCACGCTACTGAATAATCACCTTTGGTCATCATGTAACCGCCTGTAAGGAGTTGGATCACCAATCCATACTGCGCAAAACGATTAAATCCGGTTACTGCACTTAACGTTCCTTCTTTAGCCCCAGACGACAGTTTCTCTGCACGTCCTAGGATGAAGGGTAGCACAAGGTAGAAGCCAAGTGCCAAGGTTCCGATCATATGTAAGAAAAACAAAACGTTCCAATCCATAACATATCTCCTCCATTTTAACTGTGATAATAGTTACATTTAATTATACCCATTATTGCTTGAGAAGAAAAGGAAACCCCCATTTTAAGTGAACAAAATGGGGGGTTCTTCATACCTCTGTCACAATCTATACAGTTAGCACAGCTGTTACGCTACGCACGGATTCAGCAGACTTATCTAAAGCCGCTTTTTCCTCAGCTGTAAGCTCCAGTTCAAAAATCTTCTCGATACCATTGGCACCAAGTAACGCCGGAACACCCATGAACAGGTTATCATAGCCATATTCTCCTTCGAGCAAGGCGATAACCGGAATGATCCGTTTTTTGTCCTTCAAGATAGCTTCCGCCATCTGAACTAAAGAAGCCGCTGGTGCATAATAAGCACTACCATTTCCTAAGAGGTTAACAATCTCTCCGCCACCCACACGTGTACGTTGCACAATCTCATCAATACGCTCCGCAGATATCAATGTATCAATTGGAATGCCACCGACACTGGAATACCTTACAAGGGGTACCATATCGTCGCCATGTCCGCCTAATACGAAACCACGTACATCTTCAACGGATACCTTCAGCTCTTGTGCAATAAACGTGTTATAGCGGGCTGTATCCAGCACTCCGGATTGTCCAATTACGCGACTCTTCGGAAAACCCAGCGCATTAAATGCTGCATAGGTCATAGCGTCAACTGGATTGCTCAGAATGATTACAATGGAATCTGGTGCTACACGTTTTATGTTCTCGCATACCGACTTCACAATACCTGCATTGGTGTTCACGAGATCATCGCGACTCATTCCAGGTTTACGGGCAATCCCTGCAGTGATGATTACAATATCTGAATCCGCAGCATCTTCATAGCTTGAGGTTCCTGTAATTTGACTGTCAAATTTCTGTACAGGACCTGCTTCCAGCATATCTAGTGCCTTCCCCTTGGTAGTGTTCTCCATTTGTGGGATATCAAGCAGCACAACGTCACCAAGCTCCTTTTGAGCAAGCATAAGAGCTGTAGTAGCACCAGTAAAACCGGCACCTACAACTGTAATTTTATAACGTTTGATTGCCAAGGATTCTCCTCCTAGAACGGTGTCGGTATAGCTTGTATTAGCTAAACTTCAATATATTCAGTTGGTTGAGCCAGTCTCTTAGAGGTGATTAATAATCTCGTCGGCAAATGCAGAGCATTTCAGTTCAGTTGCGCCTTCCATCAGGCGGGCAAAGTCATAAGTCACGGTCTTGTTATTAATAGCTGTTTCCATACCTTTATAAATCAGATCTGCTGCTTCCTGCCAGCCCAGATGCTCCAGCAACATTACACCGGACAGAATCACGGAACCAGGGTTCACAACATCTTTGTCCGCATATTTAGGTGCGGTGCCATGAGTGGCTTCAAAAATCGCATGTCCAGAAATATAGTTAATGTTCGCTCCAGGAGCGATACCGATACCGCCGATTTGCGCAGCAAGCGCGTCAGACAGGTAGTCCCCGTTCAGGTTCAAGGTAGCAATAACATCAAAATCAGTCGGACGAGTCAGAACTTGTTGCAATGCGATATCCGCAATGGCATCCTTGATGATGATTTTGCCTGCAGCTTCAGCATCCTTCTGAGCAGCATTGGCAGCAGCTTCACCTTCACGTTCTTTAATCACATCATATTGATTCCAAGTGAAGACCTTATCTCCGAACTCTTGCTCAGCAACTTCATAACCCCAGTTTTTGAAGGCACCTTCAGTGAACTTCATGATGTTTCCTTTGTGCACAAGCGTTACGCTCTTGCGTCCGTGTTTGATCGCATATTCAATCGCAGCGCGCACCAAACGTTTCGAACCTTCGGAGGATACTGGTTTGATACCAATACCAGAAGTTTCAGGGAAACGGATTTTGTTAACTCCCATCTCTTTTTGCAGGAATTCGATGACTTTCTTCACTTCAGCAGAACCTTCTTGATATTCAATCCCTGCATAAATATCCTCCGTATTCTCACGGAAAATAACCATATCCACCAGCTCAGGACGTTTAACAGGAGAAGGAACCCCTTCGAAATAACGAACTGGACGCAGACATACGTACAAATCCAACTCTTGACGCAAAGCTACGTTCAATGAACGAATACCGCCTCCGATTGGAGTCGTAAGCGGACCTTTAATAGCTACAAAATATTCACGGATTGCCTCCAATGTATCATTTGGCAGCCATTCGCCATATGTATTGAAGGCTTTTTCGCCAGCAAAAACTTCGTACCAAGCGATTTGCTTTGTGCCGCCATAAGCTTTAGTTACTGCTGCATCAAGTACGCGTTTGGAAGCCTTCCAAATATCACGGCCTGTGCCGTCACCCTCGATAAAAGGAATGATTGGATGATTAGGAACCTGCAGTTTACCATCTTTAATTGTGATTTGTTCGCCTTCTGTTGGCAGATCGAATTTTTCTAGTTTCAACATTTGAGTGTATTCCTCCTAAAGTTTTGTGGGATTTAATTTCTCATGGACAAGCCTCGAACAAAACTCTCTACGTATGAATATGCATTATTGCATATATTCTAGGGTTCATTCTACTAAACTTTAGGAGCAGCCTGCAAGGCTGCCCTTCTATCTTTCGTCTACTGGAACGTATTTCTGTTCAATCATACCTGTGTATTCTGCACGTGGCCGGATAATACGGTTATCTGTATATTGCTCCAGAATATGCGCAGTCCAGCCTGAAGTCCGGCTAATTGCAAAGATAGGAGTGAACAGCTCACGTTCAATACCCAGCTGTGTATAAACTGATGCCGAATAGAAATCAACATTTGGTTTAAGTCCCTTTTGTCCGGTAATCAATTCCTCGATATTTACGGACATATCATACAGCGTAGTATCATTCTTCATTGTGCCAAGTTCAAGTGACATTTTCATCAGATGTTTAGCACGTGGATCACCATTCTTGTATACTCTATGGCCGAAGCCCATGATCTTCTCACGGTTATCCAGCTTCTTACGAATATAAGGTTCAACCGCTTCCAAACTTCCGATCTCTTCAAGCATCTTCATAACGGCTTCATTCGCCCCACCGTGAAGTGGACCCTTGAGTGCACCGATAGCAGAGGTTACGCCGGAATAAATATCGGACAAGGTTGCAACCGTAACCCGGCCTGCAAAGGTTGAAGCATTCAGCTCATGGTCCGCATGAAGCACAAGTGCGGTATCAAGCGCTTTAACAGATACACTGTCAGGCTCTTTTCCCCATAGCATATACAGGAAGTTCTCGGCAATCGAGACGCCTTCTTTAGGAGCCACAGGTTCCAGACCTTTGCGAATACGCGATAGGGCTGCCACAACCGTCGGGAGCTGTGCCTGTAGTTTTACTGCTTTAATCTCGTTAGCTTCTCTACTCATATCGTCAGCCGCTTCATCATAGAGAGCAAGGCTTGATACAGCAGTCCGCAATGCTGCCATGGTGTTGGTGTCTTTTGGATAGAGCTTCATTTGCTCGATGACTGGCTCAGGAATCCGTGCGAAAGCACTGAAATCCCGTTTGAGCGCTTCCAGCTCTGGTGTTGTTGGTAGACTGCCAAACCACAATAAATAAGCGGTTTCTTCGAAGGTAGCATTTTCTGCGAGATCATCAATATCATAACCACGGTAAGTGAGTACCCCATCCACAATAGAGCTAATGGATGAAGTTGTTGCAACGATACCTTCCAAGCCTTTGGTAGCTGTCATAGCATATCTCTCCTTTGCCAACAAGGTATAAAAAGCATTCTCGGTTTCATGAAAACATTTCCAATTTAAAGCATTGAAAAATCTAATGAGTGCAGTTCAAGGACATATCCGGCGAGGATGTTGTCTGACTTTCGTAATCGAATCTTTATTCATCATACTGGATTTTGTCGGTTATGTGAACAATGTGGAAGCTTTGCAGCGCATCAAATGATTTTATCACAGAGATAGAAAAAAACTTCTAAACCCTTGATTCACAGTTGAGATTTTAGTTTATAGCATCCGGTTCAGCCCAATATTTATCCCGTTTCCTAGTCTTTAAATACGTTCTATGAATATATATGAAGACGAGCTTTTATTCCCCTGCATCCGCAGGAATGAAGGAGGTGTAGATCTTCGTATGGACCGATTAGCATTAAAAAGACTGCTGCGCGGCCTGTGGGTCGTTCTGGCTACCTCTATCCTCCTGCTGGCAATCTATTTATTGCTTCCGCTGTTATACCCCCTCCTGCTCGCTTGGTTGCTCGCATATATCATGCATCCACTAGTGTTGATTCTTAAAGGTCTTAAGCTCCCAGCGTGGCTCGCAGTGTCGCTCTCGCTGCTATTTTACATAGGCGGAACCGCACTAGTACTGACCGCGATGATTACAAGGCTAGTGAAAGAATTGATCGTGCTGCTGCAGACCTTTAATCTTCATACGGACCAATGGAGAGAGCTGCTGCTGTCCTTGAGCCAGAATGCAAGCATACAGAATATCATTAACCAGATAAATCAGTTCTACCGCGACAATCCTGACTATCACGCCACCATTGACAGCAATATCAGCAGAACAACGGAAACCGTTGGTTACGCAGTTACGCAAGTGGTGACCGGATTTTTTAACGTGATCTTAAAGCTGATCTCTGCTCTACCCAGTATGGGTACAATTCTTATCGTGGTCGTTCTCGCTGCCTTTTTTATTAGTACTAGCTGGGAAAGACATAATGCCAAACTCACAAGCTGGCTGCCAGCCCCATTCTTAAAGCCTGTATCGGATATCTGGCGGGATCTGCGAAAAGCTCTCTTCGGCTACCTCCGGGCTCAGCTAATCCTCATCTCCATTACAGCGGTCATTGTCGTGATCGGGTTGCTGCTCTTGGGTGTAAAATCGGCTTTCGCTATTGGCTTAATGATTGGTTTTGTAGATCTGCTGCCTTATTTAGGGGTTGGAATCGTAATGATTCCTTGGGCGTTATACTCTTACATGACAGACAATCTGGCACTGGGGATCGGACTTACTATCCTATATGCCGTTATCCTTATAACCCGCCAAGTGCTTGAGCCGAAAGTACTCGCGAGCAGCATTGGGCTTGATCCCCTTGCTATGCTGGTCGGTATGTTTGCAGGTTTGCAGCTGTTCGGCATGCTTGGGCTGATCATCGGTCCCGTTATTCTAGTTATCCTTGTAGCCTTTAACCGAGCAGGTGTATTTCACGCGTTACACAGCTATATTGTCAGCGGAAGACTAAGATAATAAACAATACCCTACAATTCTTGGAATAGCAAAACAGAGCAGACTCCTATCAATGAGAGGGGCCTACTCTGTTTTTGTTTTGATTATGACTAGCGGCGGTAAAAGGTGAAGGTGCCGTTTTTCATCTTTTTCTCAATCCACTTCAGCAAAAATATACGATACAAAGGCCGAGTCAACGGAAACACCAAGGAGAAACCTACAATATCCGTTACGAAACCAGGTAAGATCAGCAGTAAGCCACCGAAAAAAATGCATAGGCCATCCAGCATCGTCCGGCCAGGAACGCGTCCCTCCTGCATATGTGTTCTGCTGTCTTGCAGCACTTTATTCCCTTCGAAACGCATCATCAATAAACCGATAACCGAGGTCGTCAACATAAGCAGCAGCGTTTTGAATGCTCCAAGTTGATCTGCTACGAAGATAAAGCCGAATAATTCCACGGCAGGAATGATAAATAATGCAGCCCACAACCATTTGCTTCTAATCATACAGAACCCCTTTCTTCCCGCAGCGCTCCTTTAATCGCGTGAAACAGCTCCGGAAGGGCTCTATCCAGCCTGGCAGGCTTCCATTCTCGATTCACCCAAACATGATTTGTCGAGCCGGTAACCAGCAGTTCCCCGGGGAGGTCCATCGACCGCAATTGTCCCAAAGTAGCCGCTGAACCCTCTAAATTCCTACCTTCTGCTTCCGAGAGCCTCCGCACCTGATACTCAAATGCGACTCTTAACGCCGAAAAGGTAGTCATTCGCGCATACACGGAGATAAGATCATCATATCGCGCCGGACTTTTAAATTGCAAATCGGCTGAGGTAACAGGAAGGAGCACTCCCTGATTCTCAAGCTCACGATAAGTAAAGCCAAGCTGACGTAACAACTCCGTGCGGCCAGATTCAAACCAGTTCAAATAATTCGCATGATACACAACGCCCATCTGATCACTTTCCTGGTATCGAACACGCAGGGTAGACTCATACCACCGGCTTCGCAAGCCGTCTTGCTGTAATTCCATTTATAAATACTCCTTTCGCATAGGCAGCAGGGAGAGCTTTAGGCCCGGGCCCCGTCTGAAGATAGCTTTGTCGTCGATAGTTTGCTTCGGGAGCTTCTGGCGACATAAAATAGCAGCATCGCTCCTGCAATTGAACTCAACATACAAGACAGGTTCATCACTTCTACGCCGCCTTGATTGAGCAAGAATCCATTTAATAAATTGCCAACAACACCGGCAAAACCCGAGAACACCATATTAAAAACACTTTGCCCAGTCGCCTGCATCTCGTTAGAGGTGATCTGAGATACATATTCAACGGCAGCAATATAAAAGAACCCGAATGACAGACCATGCAGTACCTGCACTCCAATCATTACGGATGGATAAGGGAATGCCACCTGAATGCCCCACCGCAAGACATAAATAAGTGCGCCAAGGAGCAGCGTCCGCTCGCGCCCCAGCTTTTTGATTACCTTGGAAGCAAACAGCATGGAGGGCACGTTCGTTACAGATGCGAGAAAAAGCGCAATTCCTGCATAACGAGTTGAACCTCCAACCGACTGAAACGCGATGACGAAGTAGGTTCCAAAAGCAGTCATCGTTTGGTTCACAAGAAAACTGCCACCCAAAAACGCTAGAAACACCCGATTCCCCAGCAGCTTTTTAACCCCCTGAGAAAACGATTGCCGCATCATATGATTCTCTTCTGCCTGCTTCGGCAGCGTCAATGCAATAAGAACCGCAATCAGATTAAACATAAGAAAGGGCAGCCATATCGTGGATACAGAGAAGGACGATACATACAATCCGCCTAAATAGGCTCCCACAGCCGCTCCAATGCTCATCATAAGCCTTATACTGCCATAAGTAGCCCCAGCCCTCTTCGCTGCTGAAATCGCGTAAGAATCAGCTATAGGCGCCTGTGTTGAGGAAAAGATTGTTGAGAGGGTATATACCAGCAGTAACACAATAAAATATTCCGAACGGTAAAAGACCGCTAATAAAGCCGGTATCGCCACACTTAGGATTAGTACCAAACGCGTCTGATTATACCGATCCGAAACAATTCCCCATATTGGCTGAATCGTAATCGCAATTAGCGTGCCTGTTGCCATTAGTATACCTATCTGCCCGCTATCAAGTCCATTGTGGACAAGCAGCAGCGTTAGATATGAGCCAAATGAACCACCGGCCAATCCTAAAAACAGATAAAAGCCACGCAGCTTCGATAATTTTTCCATTTTAAGCTACAAATCCTCTCCAGCTTCTTAAATCAAGCATTGCACTCTCTTATATTTTAGCAGAACACCCGTACATCCTATGTAATCACCGCATTTAATATAGCAGTACTATAAAGGCGGTGGACAAGTTGAATGATAAACAAAATTCTAATCGGGTCAATCATCCATGTCTAAAAGACAAATCTAATGCGAACAAATTTCAAAGCTCCGGCTTCGGCTGGTCTTCAACAAACTGGAGCGGATATACGATCACTGGAAAAAAGGGGGCTTTTAACCGCATTGCCGGTGAATGGATCGTTCCATATGTAAAACCAACCTCTAAGCCTTCCTATTCCTCTGCTTGGATTGGTATTGACGGTTTCAAGAACAGCAGCCTAATCCAAACGGGTACAGGCCATGAATTCGTAAATGGCCGTGCCCGGTATTACGCTTGGTGGGAAATCCTACCTGATGTCGAAACGGTAATTCCCCTTCCAGTGAGCCCTGGAGACCATATAAAAGCGAACATCACGAAGGTAGGCCGCAACAAATGGACGATTACGCTCCGCAATTTGAGCCGAAATTGGATTTTTCGAACATTACAGCGATATACCGGACCACAAACCTCTGGTGAATGGATTATGGAGGCTCCCGAGGTAGACGGCTCAATTGCAAAGCTGGCGCGTGTCTCCCCTACTTGCTTCTATTGCTGTCGAATTAATGGCAAAAGTCCGAGGCTCACTCTCAATATGGGAGGAATCATGGTGCAAAATAACGCTACTATCGCCGTTCCTTCTTGTCCAAACCATCGTGGGGATTCTTTTACTGTCAAACGAACATACCCCAAATAAAAATACTCGAACCTATCATTCAAGATTTGTTATTAACAGCATAAATGGATTTAACATAATCTTCAATCGAATATGTTGATAAACACGAAAAAAGGGCTGCCTCGCTTGTAGATTTTCACTACAGTTGAGACAACCCTTTAATTAAGCTTTATGAAACCTGCTAAACAGGTGAAGCCAATCGAGAACTACTCGATTGTGCTTACTTTTACCAAGTTAGTGGAACCAGAACGTCCAAGTGGAATTCCTGCAGTAATCACAACTAGGTCACCAGTTTGAACCAGACCGGAATCCTTACCACCTTTGATTGCTGTTTCCAGCAGTTCATCTGTGGAAGATGCAACTTGTCCGAACACTGGCGTTACGCCCCAAACGAGGGACAATTGACGCATAGTTCTTTCTTGTGTTGTAACGGCAATGATTGGTGCTTTAGGACGGTATTTGGAAACAACGCGTGCAGTATGACCTGTTACAGTCGAAGAAATGATAGCCTTAGCGTTCAGATCCAAAGCAGAAATTGCAACGGATTGGCTGATTGCTTCTGTAACTGTAGTTTCTTGTGCAGTTTGTTGTTTCATGAAGATTTCATGGTGGTTCAGAGCGGATTCCGCTTTCTCAGCAATGCGGGACATTGTAAGTACGGATTCTACTGGATATTTACCAGCAGCAGTTTCTCCGGAAAGCATGATTGCATCTGTACCATCTAAAATAGCGTTTGCTACGTCACTTGCTTCAGCGCGAGTAGGACGTGGGTTGCGTTGCATGGAATCCAACATTTGTGTAGCTGTGATAACTGGTTTACCAGCAACGTTACATTTTTGAATCATCAATTTTTGAGCCAAAGGTACATCTTCAGCTGGGATTTCAACACCAAGGTCACCACGAGCAACCATCAGGCCGTCAGAAGCTTCTAAAATTTCATCAAGGTTGTCAACACCTTGTTGGTTTTCGATTTTGGAAATGATTTGGATGTGAGAAGCGTTGTTTTTCTCAAGCAGCTCACGAATTTCCTGAACGTCGCTAGCTTTGCGAACGAAGGAAGCGGCGATAAAATCGATGTCCTGTTCGATACCAAAAAGAATATCGTTGGTGTCTTTTTCCGTAATACCCGGCAAGGAGATGTTTACTCCTGGTACGTTAACGCCCTTCTTGCTCTTAATCGTACCACCGTTTACAATACGGGTCTTGATTTCTGTACCTTGAATGTCGACAACTGTCAAACCAATCAGACCGTCATCAATAAGGATTGTGGATCCTACTTGAACATCGTTAGGAAGTTCGCTGTACGTGATGGAAATACGATCTTGAGTACCAAGGATCTCTTCCGTAGTCAGTGTCAGGTACTCGTCCTGAACAAGTTCAATCGGTTCTACTTCCAGCTTGCCTGTGCGAATCTCCGGTCCTTTAGTATCGAGCAGGATAGCAACTGTTTTGTTCAGTTCCTTAGATGCTTGACGGATCGTATTGATCCGAGCACCGTGCTCTTCGAAATCGCCGTGGGAGAAATTCAGACGGGCCACATTCATACCAGCCAAAATCAATTTTTTGATATTCTCCAACGATTCACTCGCAGGTCCGATCGTACATACAATTTTACTTTTCCGCATTAGGTTTTCCTCCGTTTTTTCGTTCTCTCTGTCTCACTTTTTCCAACTACAAAATCTACTACAAGGCTAACTAATAAAATAGGAACTTTGTCACATGTGCCTTTAAGTACGCCCTTATGAATATTACTGCAAACCAGACACAAAATCAATGTTGTAGGCACTTTTGGGTGTAACTTTAAGTCGAATTTTCTGTAAACATAAAAAAAATTAAAATAATCCCGTTAGTGGATCGAGATTATTTTAATTCCAATAAATTGTATATTTTACACTATATCCAAAAGACCCACTAAGTATAGCTATATGTCTTAAAGTGCAAATGATTTTGCACTTTTACACTTCTGACTTCACTTCTTCTTCAATAAAAATTTGTTCCTGCTGAGCCTCTGCAAACTCACCAATTTTACGGAATTTACGGTATCTATCAACCTTCAATTCCACTGAGTTCATCTGGGTTAGCTCCTGCAGATGCCGCCATAATGCATCCTTAATCGCCGCTGCCGTTGCTTCGTAATCCCGATGAGCGCCGCCTTTAGGCTCTGGTACGATCTCTTCTATAACTTCCATCTCAAGCAGATCAGCAGCCGTTATCTTCATGGCTTCTGCCGCTTGATCAGCCTTCGAAGCATCCTTCCACAGAATAGAGGCTGCTCCGTTAGGAGATATCGCCGAATAAATGGCATGTTCCAGCATGAGCACTCTATTCCCAACAGCCAATGCCAGGGCGCCACCGCTTCCGCCTTCACCGATGACCACACAGATTACAGGGACACCAAACTGAGACATCTCGCGTAAATTACGGGCAATCGCTTCGGATTGACCTCTTTCCTCGGCTGTGTTGCCTGGGTATGCACCTTTCGTATCCACGAAGGTAATAATGGGACGTTTGAACTTGTCCGCTTGCTGCATCAGACGCAGCGCTTTACGGAAGCCCTCAGGGTGTGCACTGCCGAAGAATCGTAAAATATTCTCTTTGGTGTCTTTACCGCGCTGCTGGCCAATAACTGTAACCGGCAACCCATTTAGTTTACCGATGCCGCCTACAATAGCAAGATCATCCCCAAACATCCGATCACCGTGGAGCTCAATAAAATCTGTGAAGATCTGCCCCATAAGATCAAGGGAAGTCGGACGTCCTTGATGTCTAGCCAAATGCATTTTTTGCGAAGGAGAAATATTAGAATATATCTCTTCCTCCAGCACACGGTATCGTTCTTCCAGCCTAGCTACCTCGTCCGTAAAATCAATACCCTTCTCTTCGCCAAACTGCTTCAGTTCAGCAATCTTCTTGCGCATTTCTACCAGAGGCATTTCAAAAGGCAACTCTCCTGCCAACCTAAAATCCCCCTTTCACGTCATGCAGCTCCAAAATTTTAGTCAATGTAGCGCGCATTTCTTTGCGGTGCACGACCATGTCAAGCAACCCATGCTGAAGATTAAATTCAGCGGTCTGGAAATCATCCGGAAGCTTCTGGCGAATGGTCTGCTCAATGACTATACGTCCTGCGAAACCAAATACCGCTCCAGGCTCTGCAATAATTATATCACCAAGGCTGGCAAAACTCGCAGATACTCCACCGGTAGTAGGATCCGTAATTATCGAGATGTAAAGACCTCCAACCTCGTTAAAACGAGCCAGCGCAGCGCTGGTCTTCGCCATTTGCATTAGACTAAGAATACTCTCCTGCATTCTCGCTCCACCTGAAGTAGAGAAAATAAGGAGTGGAAGCTGTTGCTCTGTGGCCTCTTCTATCGCACGGGTGATCTTCTCACCTACTACAGAGCCCATACTGCCTGAGAAAAATTCAAAATTCATCACAGCTACGATGACTGGATGGCCACCAATGGAACCCTGACCCGTAATTACGGCTTCAGTTTGTCCAGATTTCAGCTGCTGTTGCTCCACTTTGGAAGCGTAACCCGGAAATTTCAGCGGGTCGATAGAATACATTTCACTGTCAAACTCAATAAAGCCCTCAGGGTCTAATGTCATTGCAATGCGCTCCACAGCATTTAGGCGCAAGTGGTGACCACAATTAGGACATACCTTTAGGTTCTTCTCTAATTCCTTACTATACTGGATCGTTCCGCATTTATTACATTTGCTCATTAATCCTTCAGGGATTTCACGTTTGGGGCGTTCGCCTTCCGCAGGCCCGCCGCTCCGCTCCAGACGTTCTGAAGGAATAGTCGCGTACTTCCGTTTCTTCTGAAATAAATCTTTGAACACACCCGCACCTCTTCAGCCGTTTATTTGCGTTATGCAGCTTGCCGCTGTCATGACTTTTGTCTTGTAAGAAACTCAGGGATGCAGAATAAGATTAAGGACTTCCTGTACTTCCTCCAGCTCACCTGAAGGAACCAATATCTCAAACTGCTGCTTGGACATATTGATTGGACGGCATTCTACCAAAAAACCTTCTTCTGTCAGCTTACTCTTAATCATATCCGCCACTCTGGCGGTCGGCGCGATATATATTACCGTCCACATGCCCTGCAAGGCCTCCCCAATCTTAATTCCCAGCCGTATCCCGTATAATGGAATTATGATAACACAGTTTTCTTTTTTCCCGCAACAGGAGTAGGGCATAGGAAGCAAGACTGAGGAACTTGTTCAAACGAAATAAAGGGGCTCAATTATTCCTTGTCCGTGCCTAAAGGATATACTTTTGCCCCTTCATGCCGATGAGCAATTCTGGCGGAAGCGGCGGCAGCAATGCCGGCAACAAGGTCATCCAAGAATACATGAATCCTACCTTTATCATCGTTCAGTTCACCAATGATTCCAAGCTTTATTTTGTCCAAATACCCAAAACCTGTCAGTCCGATCATCCCATATACCCCTGTAATACCAAGCGCCAGAGTCTCGTCCGCTCCGTAGAGGGATTCATCAGCCTCCATTACCGCCTGCAGCGGCTGCGGAAGCAGTTTTTTCTCGGCTAATTCATCAAGAGCAACACCTGTCATTAAAGTATACTGCACTTCTCTTTTGCCCAAAACAGACTTGACGCTGGACAGACATTCATCCTTGGTTAAACCAGGATAATAAACCGATTGTAAAATATATACGATTTCAGCAATGGAGGAAAGTGATACACCTCTGCGTTCCAACAGATCTACTGCCATTTGATAGGACATGCTGCGACTCCCCTTTCCGTACAGGGATGTGCCCTGTGGTTTCCTAATGTATGCGGAAAAGGGGAGAATTGTTCTTATTTTATTCTTACCGTACCTGCACCCAGCATAACCTCGATCGCCGCGAAAAGTTCCTCGGACGGCTTAATTCGATAATTATCGCTAAGAGCTAGGAGCTTCTGATCCTGTTCATAGAACAGAAGCGTCGCAGCTGGACCGGGATGATTCTGCAGCAGCTCTTTCAGGCGCGACAGCAATGCTGCATTCTCTGAGGCCGGCGTGATCTTGATAAAGACACGCTGGCCTGAGGTCGCCGCTGTTGTTGGCGCGGCCTGTGCAGGTGTTGCAGGCGGCGTTGTGCCGCCTGCTGGCCTGGCAGCCGGACCAGTGGCGGCACCGCTGGTCCGGGAAGCAGGAGCTGCGCCGCGTGGCGGCGCTCCTGCCGAGGCCGAGCGTCCCGCGCTGTACGAGCGGGACGTGGCGGCACTACGGCGCTGCAACAGCCCGCGGAGAGCCTCCGCAGACAGCAGCGCCACTTCCTCGGCCAGCAGCTTGAAGCCTTCGTCTTCCTGCTGCACCTTAGCGCGCAAGGCCAACAGCGCGCCCTTGGCAATCAAGCTGCGGCTTCGCTTCCACACCTCAGGGAAGAGCACGACCTCGCAGCGCTCGATCTGATCTTCCCATTCGACGAAGGCCATCGATTTTCCTTGCTTCGTCGTAATTTCCTTAACGGATACTACCATTCCGGCCGTAACCGTCTGGCTCTCATCCGCGGCTTCACCAAGATCCATCAGCCGCTGCATGCCGGGCTCCTCAAGCAGTTCCGCGCTATCATCAAGCGGATGGCCCGAAAGATATAACCCCAGCAGCTCACGTTCCATCTCCAGCTGCTGGCCAATGGTGAACTTAGGGATATCCGGATAGCGGATTTCCCAGTTCGGTGTCTCCACCAAATCGTCGAACAGTTGGATTTGCAGTTCATCCCGCTCCTTGCGCCATTTCAGCGCAGCGTCAACCGTCTCGTCCAGCATAGCCAGCAGCTGGGCGCGGTGACCCGGCAGACAGTCAAAAGCTCCCGCCTGCAGCAAAGATTCCACTACCCGCTTATTGCAGACCCGCAGGTCCACACGTCGACAGAAATCTAGCAGACTGTCGAACGGCCGCTCCTTGCGGACTGCCATAATGTTCTCCACTGCCAGCGTGCCGACGTTCTTAATGGCTGCGAGTCCAAAGCGGATATGCCCCGTTCCGGTTCCTTCGCCTGGAACCGGAGTAAACAATACGCCGCTCTCGTTCACATCCGGCGGCAACACGCCGATGCCCGTGCGGCGGCAGTCCAGCACATACTCCGCTACCTTGCGGTGAGTGCCCATTACAGCGGTCAACATAGACGCCATAAACTGCACCGGATAATGTGCCTTGAGATAAGCTGTCTGGAAAGCCAACACTCCGTAAGCCGCGGCATGAGCACGCGGGAAGCCGTAATCGGCAAAGCGCACGATCATATCATAAACAGCATTCGCATCCGTTTCATTATACCCCTGCTGCAAGCTGCCTTGAACAAAATGGCTCCGTTCCTTATCCAGAGTCTCACGTTTTTTCTTAGAGACCGCTCGACGGAGCAGATCCGCTTCTCCTAACGAGAAGCCCGCCATCAGAGAAGCAATCTGCATGATCTGTTCCTGATACACAATGATCCCATAGGTGTCCGCTAAAATAGCCTTCAAATCAGAATGTGGATACTCTACTTCAATCTCACCGTGTTTGCCTGCTATATATTTCGGGATAAATTCCATCGGACCCGGACGATACAGCGCTAGAACCGATACAATATCTTCAAAGCCGTTAGGCTTCAGATCTTTAAGTACTCGTCTAACGCCCGCCGACTCCAGCTGGAAGACCCCTGTTGTCTCACCAGCCCCAAGCATTTCATACGTAGCTGGATCATGATCTGGGATGACACGGAAATCCGGAACACTTCCGCTCATTTCTTTAATCGAATTCATACAGCGTTCGATAATCGACAACGTGCGCAAACCCAGAAAATCCATTTTCAACAGCCCGACGCTCTCCAAATGCTCCATAGAGTATTGGGTTAACGCCGTACTTTCATTACCTTCCTGAAGTGGGACTGCATCGGTCAACGGACCCTTCGAGATAACAACCCCAGCAGCATGTGTCGAAGCATGGCGGGGCATGCCCTCCACCTTCATTGCCATATCCAGCAACCCTTTAATCTTTGGATTGCTATCATACAGTGCTTTAAGATCTGGTGTACTCTCCAGCGCCCTGGCAAGGCTGATCCCTAGTTGACCAGGTATAAGCTTGGCAGCTTTGTCTACCTCGTTATAAGGCAAGTTCAGCACCCTGCCTACATCACGAACGGCAGCCCGTGCAGCCATAGTTCCGAAAGTAATAATTTGCGCCACATGTTCTTTGCCGTATTTCTCCACTACATAACCAATAACCTCATCACGCCGTTCATCGCTAAAATCGATATCAATATCCGGCATGGTGATCCGTTCTGGATTTAGAAAACGTTCAAAGAGCAAGTTATATTTCAATGGGTCCACGTCAGTTATTCGCAAAGCGTATGCGGTGAGACTACCCGCGGAAGATCCCCGTCCGGGTCCCGTAGCAATTCCCTGACGATGACAATAAGCAATAAAATCCCACACAATTAGAAAATAATCGCTGAAGCCCATACTCTCGATAACGCCCAGCTCATAGGTGAGACGCTTCTCAGCCGTCTCTCTTTGCTCAGGTGTAGCCCATTGCGGTGTATCTATATATCGTTCCTCCATCCCCTTCCAGCACAGCTCACGCAAATAAGCAGCGGAATCCATGCCTTCAGGGAGCGGAGAATAGGCAGGCAGAATATGATTGCCGAAGGTAAGCTCCAAATTACATTTTTCTGCGATCAATAAGGTATTGGCGATAGCCTGCGGCACATGCGGAAACAATGCCGCCATTTGCTCGCTGCTTTTTAGAAACAGCTGATCTGTTCCGATCTTGAGACGTTCCTCATCATCCACCGTTTTGCCTGTTCCGATGCAGATCAGCACATCCTGAACCTCAGCATCTTCCTTCGCCAAATAATGGACATCATTCGTCACCACAAGTGGAATTTCACATTCCCCGGCAAGGGCGATCAGCTTGGGATTCACTCTCTTTTGCTCGGAGATCCCGTGGTCTTGGAGCTCCAGATAGAAATCTTCGCCAAAAATCGCCTTATATCGCAGCGCAGCCTTTCGCGCCTCCTCATCACGACCATGCAGCAGATGCTGCGGCACTTCTCCGCCCAGACAAGCACTAAGGCAGATAATCCCCTCTGAATGAGCTGCCAACACTTCCATATCGATCCGGGGTTTATAATGATGGCCTTCCAGATGGCCGATAGAGATCAGCTTCATCAGGTTCTTGTAGCCGGTTTCATTCTTGACGAGCAGAATCAAGTGGTAGATCGGTTGATCTTTTCGACTGCCCCGCTCACGGCGTGAACCCGCGGTTAAATAAGCTTCACAGCCAATAATCGGCTTGATTCCATTCTCTTTACACGCTTTATAAAAGGGGATGGCCCCGTACATCACTCCATGATCCGTAAGCGCCAGCGACTTCATGCCGTATTCGCCGGCCCGGCGCACGAGATCGGTAATGCGCGCCGCCCCGTCCAGTAAACTGTATTCGCTGTGCACATGCAAATGCACGAAAGGGCTCATAACCCCACTTCCTCTCTACTGCAAAAATCAAACATAAGATGAAACTATTTTATCATATTAAAGGGGGACCCGCCCATACAATGGATTAAGAGCATAAGGACAGGCAAAGCTTGTAAATGCCTCGTCCGGGAAGGGGCCTGTATGAGCATTTTTATGAGCAAAGCTATCCTCGACTTCTTTATCGCCTTCGGCATCGTGCTTGGCGGAGCTATGCTCGGCGGAATCGGCGCCGTTGTATCCCTGCAACCGCCGACGCAAACGATGCTGGATGTGGCAGATCGGATTAAAATATGGGCACTAGCAGCCGCTGTAGGAGGTACTATGGACCCCTTACGGGTCATTGAAAGCAACATGATTGGAGGCAACCTCTCCCCCGCCATCAAACAAATCATGTATCTTGCCTTCGCTTTTCTAGGAGCCCATATGGGCAGTGAGCTAGTAAAATGGGTGTGCGGCAGGGGGTAACGCCAGTGAGAGTTCCACCATTCAGTCGTTTTCGCAGATTCACCCAGATCTCCGCTATATTCATGCTAGGGATCGTCGTAGGAGCTGTCATATACAATGCTATTTACCATGTAGGATATAACGTATTATGGCTGCATAATCAAGATCTGCGTGTACAGATCGAGCAATATCAAAAAGATATTCAGACACTCAAAAAATACAATAATACCTCAACCGTAATCAGAGAAATCAAAATTCGATCGGAGGAAAGCAAATCCAAAGAAGATACCCCACTTGACCCCGTAACTGTAAAATTAATCATAAGCCAAATGGGCTCAGATCTGGAACCGATGCGCGGCCGCAGCATGTTCGATATTGATACAGACAGTAAACTGGTTAGACTGCTGTTGGATGGCAAGCTATACATTGTGCGTGACAAGGAATACTCTGTCAAAATCCGAACCATGCTCGTCATGGAAGGCGTCCTGCAAATCTGGGTAGAAATCAGTCCTTTTAAGCGCAGCTGACAGCCATCGTGTGATACAATAATGGACAGACGTGGAAATTACTTCTTGGCTACTGCAAGACACGATAAAGGAGCTGGCTGTCCATGGTTTTATTTATCAAGTATTTATTGTTTATCCTGCTGGTGATCTTTGTAATCGGTGCCGCTGTGTTCAGCATATCCTCCCGCCGTGCCTTAAATCCCCAAGATAAAGGGCTGAAACGCTCCGTCATGAATGTGATGCTCGGTGCTATGCTCGTAACGCTATCCTTGATATCCATGTTTTTGTTTCGCGGCTCTACCGTTAATATTATTGTTGAAGCTGCCTTTCTGCTGATTGGTGCGTTCAACATCTTCTCGGGTCTACGCAGCTATAGTTTTTACAGCCGTAGCCGCAGCCAGGAACAACACCAGTCAAAAGCCTAGCTGCTGCTCTGACGGAATAGGAAAAGAATAAAATAGACTCCCCTCTCAATCAATGATGAGGGCAGTCTATTTAGCATGTATACGATCCTATTTACCGGATGCTATCCAGCTAGCAAACCATTCTTTAGCCATGATCAATGGATTGCAGCATCAGAACAGCTTTGGCTACCAGAGTATCCGAGTGGCTGATCTCAATCTCAAGCTTACAGGTACGGCGGCTGATTTCGAGCAGTCTCGGCATTACAATGATCGCGTGTTCGATCTGTACCGGTCGGATAAAATAAGTGGACATATTATCTAGTACATAATCATTTCCTGTGATATCCTTAGCTGCTTTAAATGCCGAAAGCGTCATAAGCGTAGACAATATTCCTTCAGAAATCGTCCCAAGATCCGTGGCCATCTGCGGCGTAATAAAGCCATGGAAGAACAATCGTCCCTCTTCGTCCCGCTCATCCGCAAAACCATTCCAAATGAGATGATCAAAAGTCTCTCCCAGCTGAGGTTGGTTCCGAACATCGCGTAAGCTTTGCAGCACTTCTTTACGGGTTAGGGAGCCTACCAGT
The DNA here is from genome assembly GCF_038593125.1 of Paenibacillus sp. FSL F4-0097. Taxonomy (NCBI): domain Bacteria; kingdom Bacillati; phylum Bacillota; class Bacilli; order Caryophanales; family Paenibacillaceae; genus Paenibacillus; species Paenibacillus sp. FSL F4-0097. The sequence goes on along the minus strand of NZ_CP151965.1, from coordinate 2,158,293 downwards.
TTGCGGTTACGGTCCACTATGGGCAGAAAATCCACGCCTTCCCACATCATGATCTGGGCCGCGGAGGCTAGTGAGGTTTGCAGTGCAGCCGTAACCGGACTGCGAATCATCGCTTTTTCAATGATCTGCCCTTCCGTCAATTCCTCTACATCACGGCGACCGATAATGCCAATGACTCGGTTCCATTCATCCGTAACGGGAAAGCGCTGCTCTCCAGTTTCCTCAGAAACCTGTCGTAGCTCGCCGACGGTGCTAGAGATTTTTAACGTATTCAGGCGCGGTTTGCTGTCGATAATATCCTCTACCAGCATAATTTTTTTCTTTATCAATCTATCAAAAATAGCACGGTTAATCATTGAAGCGACGGTAAACGTGTCATGTCTCGAAGAAATAATGGGAAGATCCAGCTCGTCTGCCAATGCCTTCACTTCACGGCTCGTCCCGAAGCCCCCTGTCACCAGAACCCCTGCACCCTGCTCCAGCGCCAGAGAGTGAACATCATCACGGTTACCCACAATCAACAGACTGTCAGCGTCTATATAACGGATCATCGCATCGACCTTCATCGCCCCGATCACGTATTTATGCAGATGTTTATTTAGTCCACTTGCCCCGCCAAGCACATGCCCTTCAACAATATCAACTACATCGCCAAACGTCAGCTGCTCTGAAATGTTCCGAGGTTTCTTTTCTACACGAACTGTACCAATCCGTTCCTTCGTGATGACTATCCCGAGATTCTCAGCTTCCTTCACTGCACGGTAAGCAGTCCCTTCGCTGACTAACATTTCTTTGGCGAGCTTGCGAACAGATATTTTGGTACCTACCTTAAGACTTTCAATATGCTGCAGCAGTTGCTCGTGTTTAGTAATCGCATCGCCTTGACCTTCCAACTGTTACACCCCCATGCTCCGATCTGTACTATACTGTACCTATTATACAACGATAGAATGGCTCAGTACAACCGATTCATAAGCTTCGGATTCGAATTTCACTCTCCTTACACAATCTACGATTAAGGTAGGTATTGCCACATAGCAAGTTTGAAAACCACCTTAAAATCGAATTTTTTGAAACTGAATATCTCTGATGCGTTTTAAGCTGACCTTAAAAATTCGCTGCCTTTATTTAGCAACCTTTTCCTCTTTTTTATAGTCTGAGAATTAATGAATGTGTAAAGGAGCATTGAAGATATGAACAAGACCGCTTTATTACTACTTACCCTTACTTTGCTTTTCATAGGACTGGTCAGCTGTGGAAATACGGGAAACGAAATAAAACAAGCAGACCAGATAGAGCTGGATGCAAATAATATAGTTTCTATCAACTTAATTGAAAGAAAACAGCCAACGACGACTATTTCTGATACATCCTCCTTTGAACGTTTCGTTCAAGCCATAACTACTGCTGAATATGATAGAGGACAACTAGATATTGCTCCCAGCGATTACAGAACCACTGTGAACATGAAGGATGGCATAAGTTATGAATTCTCTTTTTGGATCGTCGGAAGTAACAATGGGTTACTCATTAAATCAGGACAAATGGGCCACTATCGCCTGTCAGATACCAGCAAAAAGGATCTATTGGACTTGTTTCAATCAACTTTTAATGAAGATAAGAATTCATCAGAAGACACTGTTAACCCACAGCCCCCAAGCGTTCAAGTTACTGTTGGCGGTGAACAGTTCGAGGCTATTCAAGGCTCTTATTGCTGGAACGACAATGGCAAAGGCGTATGTGTGGATATAGCTTCTAACGTTGAGCTGGTTTCCATACAGAAGGTACATTCCAAAGCCATCAGCGGTGATCAGGTAGAACTCGAATTCTCATATGCACCCAAGGAGATGGAGGTTATGGCTTCATTTCCTGGTGAGGAACGACCGGACGAAGCCCTTTCCGTGGACAAAAACAGTTTTCAACTCGCAGCAGGTAGCGGCAGACACCTATATATCATCCATGCAAGATGGCCTCAGGGAAGCGCCAGTTATGTAATTGAAGTTCAATGCTCGGTCAGTAAAAAGTAATCGGATTGTTTTTGCTTAACACGTGGATGGGATGGTCGGATGATGGTAGGATGGTAGGATGGTAGGATGGTAGGATGGTAGGATTATGTCCATCCTCTCTACGATCAGGAAAAAAGTTTATACTATCGACGTGAAAGGAGCTGAGCTTATGCAATTTCTTGTTATACTCGCGGTCCTCGTTCCTGCAGTGTGGTATTACGCGGCTCTTGGTAAACGGATATCTGCCGAAGAAAAGAAGGCTGGAAGAGATCTCACCAATGAGATCAATCCTTTTACGGGTGAAAAATAACATTTAACCCCCTGCAAGCAATGCAGGAGGCATATTAAAGCCCACTGCTTAGGCTAGTGGGCTTTTTCGTATGAGTGTGTCTTTTTTGTATGCCTCTTTGTGTGACTTTTGCGCTTGGCTCGGCATTCTGAGGTATTTATACTTCTCTTTTGGCTACTTTTACGATTTGCGCGGCATTCTACGGTATTTATACTTCTCTTTTCACGTCTTTTGCGTTTTGCCCGGCATTCTACGGTATTTATACCTTTCTTTTGGCTACTTTGGTGTTTTGCCCGGCATTCTACGGTATTTATACTTCTCTTTTCACGACTTTTGCGTTTTGCCCGGCATTCTACGGTATTTATACCTTTCTTTTGGCTACTTTGGTGTTTTGCGCGGCATTCTAAGGCATTTATACTTCTCTTTTAGCTACTTCTACGCTTTCCGCGGCATTCTACGGTATTTATACTTCTCTTTTGGCTACTTTTACGATTTGCGCGGCATTCTAAGGCATTTTTGCCTCTCTTTGCACGACTGCCGTGCTTTTCGAGAGACCTGAAGCTAATCTTGCTTTTTTAGTAATCGACCCCAACTCTATTATCTTTGCGAAACTCTAGTTTCTTCATTCCACTTTGTCTGCCATTGCTCCAGCTTTGCTTTCCGCACAGCTTCCAAACGTTTGGTCTTTTCCTCATCAACCCCGATAATAAAATGCAGATGTGCCGCAATGACCATAAACGCAAAAAGTGACCAGACGACTCCAAAACCAAACACCCAACTCGGTCCATTCGCAAGCGAAAGCTTCGGCAGTGCATACAAAAGCATGGCCAACGCCAGCAAGAGATAGACACCGTGTTTGAACTTGTTTCTTTTTCTCATTAATAACAGCTCCTTCGTAGACAGGATATTCGATTGAATCTATATCTCTACTCTATGAACATGAGGCCCGTAATATGAGACAAGTCCATTAAAAATATAACCTTTTCAAAATTATGTATAAAAGGTTAGCATTTATATAGCAAGAGACGCTTATATATGAGATGATGATTTCATTTAGGGGAGGCGTTTTTGAATTGAATGCAGCTTATAATCATACCGAATACATAATTCGCAAAAAGGTATTTTCGATCATGGGTGCGAAACTTCATATTTTTGACAGCTCTGAGCAGCTTGTGCTCTATTCACAAATGAAAGCGTTCAAGCTTAAAGAAGACATTGCACTTTATACGGATGAATCTATGCAGAAGGAGCTTCTGCGCATAAAAGCCCGTAGCGTCGTCGATTTTAGCGCTACTTATGATGTACACGATACAGAGTCCGGTGAGCATATTGGTGCTTTTCGCCGTAAGGGTCTCAAATCTATTTTGAAGGATGAATGGATTATTCTTGACCGTCATGATCAGGAAATCGGAAAAATCAAGGAAGACAGCACCGCGATGGCTTTACTGCACCGCTTCATCGCTATTATTCCGCAGAAATATAATATCGAGATGGATGATACTACGATCCCTGCCTTCAAGCAAAATTTCAATCCATTTGTCACCAAAATTATGGCTGACTTCTCGGAGGATCGAAAAGGCAAGCTTGATCGCCGCTTAGGTTTGGCAGCTGGTATTCTTCTCTGCGCAGTCGAAGGTAAACAAGATTAGTTGAGGTTGAGGTTGAGGTCGAGCTTAGGCTAGCCATATAGTCACAGCCACAAGAAAGAGGGTGCTTCCAGAGCCATCGGCTTCGGGAACACCCTCTTTTGATTTTCATTGCTGAAATTTATTCACCGTACAATTGGGACAAACTCTCGGTGATAATTTTATTTACATCCTCGATTACAACGCTCAGACGGCGTTCCGCATCGAACAGACGACGAATGCCAAGATTCAAATTAAGCACCTCGAACAGCTTCTCCATCTTTTCCATTTCTTCCTGTGGAGGCATTTCTCCGCTCATCATCCGTTGTTGCAGCTCCATCTGACCTTGGCGGAAATTGTCCAGCATCGCTTTCGCTTCAGGATCCGTTTCTACGACCTTCATGGCATTTCTGATGTCCGATACCTCGCTGCTCTCTTTAATGGCTTTCGCCAGTTCATGTGCTTTGTCGTGAATGCTCATTATGATTCCTCCTAAAAGTTTTGTTAGCGTACACTTCCTATCGTCTTCGTGCAAAACTCACTTCGGAAGCTTACGCTTAGGTTTTGTAACAGCTGCTTCCTGAATCTACTCTGCTCTAAAAACTCACTTCGGAAACTTACGCTTAAGTTTTGTTAGCAGCTGCTTCCTGAATCCACGCTGCTTTAGTTTCCAATATTCGCTCATTCCATACTTGTTTCGCTTCTTGGGCCGAGCTTATGAAATGACTGGGCAAGGTTTTTAGCGATTAGGTCAATCACCAAGGGTCATCTGTCTCCATATGATGAATGATATGTAACCCTTAGCTACCAAATTGCCGGCATCATGCTGCCTACCGGAAGGAGATCCACGATGTCCCAATTCAAGATCCCGGTCCATACGGTCAACTCGGGCATCCTGCAGGAAAACGCTATAATGCTTGGCGAAAAATCCATGAAAAGACTCAAAATCCCGTCTCACGGAACACTCCAGCTGGCATTCGGCTCTTTCCGGCAGGAGGTTACCATTATCTCGGCTCCCAAATCCGACATCCTGCGTGTAAGCGAAGGACTGGCGCGGCGGACCGGATGGAAACACCGACAAACCCTCAACGTTTCTTACAGCTCTGTAAGCCGTACCTTGCGGCTTGGACCGTTGATCGGCGTGCTCGTCAGTCGTGACCATCCAGATAATCTCGACAGGTTGTTTGGACCCATTACCATGTTCTGCCGGGAATTGACAAATGCCTGCCACACACAAGGCGCCTATGTATATTTCTTTACCCCGGAAGCGCTGGAAACACGCAGTTCTTCCATTCAGGGCTGGGTATACAACGAGGGTTGGAGAAAAATGAGTCTGCCCATTGCCGATGTAATCAACAATCGGTTAACGACGCGAAAGGTGGAGAATAAACCTAGCGTACAGCATTTTTTGGCGGATGTAAAATCGCGATATGGAACGCATTTCTTCAACGAAAAATTTCTTGACAAGACAGAGGTATTTGAAGCTTTAGCGCAAGACCCTTCCCTGCAGCGGTATTTACCTGAATCGCATGCGTTGAACGGCTTTGCCGTAATGAAGAAGATGTGCAGCCATTACCCAAGTGTATTTTTGAAACCTGTACGAGGCAGTCTCGGCAAAGGCATACTTCGTATCTCTAAAGAAGAAGGCGGAGGTTACCGTCTATTGTCTACTACCTCCATAGGTACACGCAAGCAAAGCTACACCACTCTCGCTAAATTGTACCAGTCCATCGCTCCCAAAATGAAGACCACTCGATACCAGATTCAGCAGGGATTGCCTTTGATGGAGCTAGGAAGGCGACCTGTAGATTTCCGGGCACTTGTTCAGAAGAATGGCAGCGGAAAATGGGGAGTTACCTCCATTGTCGCCCGCACCGCCGGAAGCAATCACTTCGTGTCTAATTTAGCTAGAGGTGGCAGTCTCAGCACAGTGAAAGAAGCGGTTAGCAAGAGCAGTCTTCCTCCGGGCGCAAAAGAAAACGTTCAGCTTCAGCTGCCCAGAGCAGCACTTGCCATTGCAAGAGGGGTCGAAACCTTTATCCCCGCTCATTTCGGAGAGCTCGGAATCGATCTGGCACTGGATCAATCAGGACGAATATGGCTCTTAGAGGTTAACTCCAAGCCCTCCAAGAACGATAATACACCGTTAAACGATCAAAAAATAAGACCGTCCGTCAAGCAAATGATTTTATATTGCCGCTACTTGGCCGGTTTATAAGGAGGACACGATGACTGAAAAAGAAGTGGGGTTCCTCGGCATTATGACAGGCCGCCGCAACGGGAATCCACCGATCGCCGAGCCAGAGTTTTGCAGTCATTTATGCCGGGCAGCTCCTCTATACAGCCTAAAAGTCCTCGTATTTCATCCAGACGGAGTAGCGGCAGACGGTTCCTCCATTACCGGCTATACCTGGAAAGATGGAAGCTGGCAGAATACCACTTCTTCACCGCCAGATATTGTCTATAATCGCTGTTTTCACGAAGGTCCGAAAGAAAGAAAAGAAGCTTCCGCTGCACTTTCTTCTCTTCATCGTTCTCTACCTTGGTCTCGAGGTTTGCCAGATAAATGGGGTGTACATGAGATATTGAAGCGCGACCGGAGAGCAGCGGCAATACTGCCGGAAACTGTACTCTATACCGGTACCCGCAGGTTAAGTACAATGCTTGCTGAAAGAGAATATGGAGTTTTTCTAAAGCCCAAGGCCGGCACCCATGGCAAACGTACATTACATGCCATACTGCAGAACAGAGGCATGAGAGTACGAGGGCGTGACGGAACAAATACACCATTTCAATATGTTTTCGACTCACAGGCTGAAGGACTGAACTGGATTCATGAATTTATCGGCTCACGCCGCTATATTATACAGCCTTTCCTGCACCTAACTAATAGTAAGGGGCAACCGTTCGATGTGCGTGTATTGATGCAAAAGAATGGCCTTGGCCGCTGGACTCTTACCGGCATGGCCGTACGGCTGGGTAACCAAGGTTCGCTGACTTCGAACCTGCATGGCGGCGGAACAGCTGTTTCTCCCCTGCCTTTTTTGCTTGCAGAATATGGTCAGGGTGGAAAAGACATCATGCGTGAGCTTGCTGCAGAAGCTGCATACTTGCCTCCCCTACTGGAGGCTGCATGCGGCAGGCTTGGAGAACTCGGCCTTGATTTCGGTATTGATTCGAGCGGTCGGATTCATTTACTAGAAGCAAATTCCAAGCCAGGGCGCACGGTATTCCGGCTGACGGGCGACCGCCGGGCTGCTAAGCTCGCCGCCGAGAATCCACTGTCTTATGCGCGCCATCTACTGCTCACACAACGACGGATACCATCCCTATCTACGGACAGCTCCGTTACAAACGGGAGAATGATAACAATGGTTCCTAAGGAGGATTCATAAATGAGTCTCACTTTTTGCAATGTGCATTTCACTAAGCAGCCCCAAAGAGTTGTATATGTATCAGGTGCACTGATGAAAAGCTTGAAGTTAACCGGGAAAAAAAATATACGCTTAAGGCTCGGTAAAGATGCCACCCCGACCATGATCAAGCCCATCAAGCGCGCCGGAAATCACCTATATCTCGCCTCAGGCGTAAAAAGCGCTATCAAGGTTCCGAAATCAGGCGGTGTCTATTTACGCAATCTACAGAATGACGAGGTGCAGCTAGGACCTTTAGTTGGCATATTGTCCGATGGTCCTGCTTCCTCGTCTCAGCCTTTCGGTTCTCGCACAGGGTTCATCAAGCAATTACTGCGGGAAGGCAGCAACAAATGTTATATATTTGCCTTTATGCCGCGTGACATCAACTGGCAACAGGAACAGGTCTATGGATATTTTTTGACTTCAAGCGGTAAGTTTGAACGAAAAATGGTCCCTCTGCCTGATGTTGTCTATAATCGCTTGCCCAGTCGGAGAGCTGAGACCTCACCCTATATCAACCAACTTCGCGAACGATTTATGCGGAAAAGAATTCCATACTTTAACTGGAGCTTTTTCAATAAATCCGATATCTATAAGCTTTTAGAAAATGATGGAGCGGCAAATCGTTATGTTCCTGAAACCCACAGCAATCCGTCCACGGAAAAAATGAGAGAAATGCTGGATCACCATCATTTTGTATACTATAAACCTTCTGCGGGAAGTCTGGGGCACGGCATTTATCGGCTTACCTATCTCCCGAAAAAGGGGTATTTTGCCCGCTACCGCCGCGGTGGAAAAAACGTTCTTTTACGCTTTACCACCTTTGAAGCCCTTATGCGTATGCTTCGTTCGCGTCACGGTCAAAATCTGCAAAATTATATAGTTCAGCAGGGAATACGTCTCATTGAAATAGATGGCTGCCCGATTGATTTCCGGTTCCATATGCATAAAAACGGCAGTAATCAGTGGATTGTAGTCGGCATAGGCGCTAAAAAAGCCGGCCGTGGCAGTGTCACCACTCACCTTAAAAATGGAGGAGCATTGCTTACACCTCAGCAAGCACTCGGACGTGTATTCGGCGCAAGAGCTGACGAAGTACTGCAGCGTGCAAAGACTACAGCCATCAAGCTGGCAGAATCACTAGAAGTCCAGCATCGTCATTTGCTCGGTGAAATTGGCTTTGATCTCGGAATTGATCAGGATGAAGACATCTGGATGTTCGAGGCCAACGCCAAACCAGGTCGTTCCATCTTCCGTCACCCTTCCCTGCGCGCTGAGGGCAAAGCTTCCATCGAGCACATTCTGGAGCATTGTCTATACCTCAGCAAATTCCGCAGGAGGGATGAGATGTGAGCACCCATAATCCGGAAGATACAAAACCTGTTATTGCCATACTGACAACCAGCGATAAAGTACGGCAATTTAATGGCAACCGCAGCAACTTCCGGGACATTATTCGCACAGGCAAAGAAATGGGATTTCTTGTCTACGTCGTCACTGTCCGTGACCTCAAGCTTGAGGAACGGATGGTGAACGGATATGTCCCATCGTCCAGCGGTAAAATCTGGTACAGCATTCCTGTACCTCTTCCACAAATCATTTATAACCGAATTCCCACCCGTGAGGATGAGGAAAAACCTGCTGTGGTACGTAAAATAGCTCAATGCCTGGAACATCCAGGCATTAAGCTATATAATCCATATTTTTTCAATAAATGGAGTCTATTCGAATGGTTAAGGGGTTCGCACTCCACCTCAAAGCATGTTCCAAAAACGAGACGATTACGCAGTGCAAACACCCTTACTGCCATGCTGAACCAGCATACCAGCCTCTACCTTAAACCAGAGAACGGCAAAGCAGGAAAAGGAATTATGCGCCTGAAATATCGTGCAGATACCGCTTTGCCTTACCGGCTTCAAATTCAAAGCGGCAAAAAAAATGTGACGTACAAAGCAGCTTCCATGGACCGGCTCTGGGCAAGAATCGGAAAAGAAAAAGGAATCTCTCGTTATATTGTGCAGCAGGCTATTGAACTGGCGACTCATCGGGGAAGACCGTTTGATCTGCGGGTGCTGCTGCAAAAAAACAGCAGAGGCGGCTGGGGAGTGACCGGCATAGGCGCACGCCTCGCCGGTGCCCGAAGTATAACGACACATGTACCACGCGGCGGTAGTATTGAAGAGCCTGCCAGCATGCTGGAAAGTACATTTGGAACCGAAAGAGCAGCCATGATCCTGAAGAGCGTGCCTACAACCGCCCTTCTTATCGCTAGACAAATCGAAAGAGCTTCTGACTCTATGCTCGGAGAGATGTCGATGGATCTGGGTGTAGATGAGAACGGGGGACTCTGGTTCTTTGAGGCCAACTCCCGGCCGATGAAATTTGATGAACCCGCGATCCGCAAGCTGTCCCTAGAGCGAATCTTTCACTACGGCCAGCACTTAGCGCGCCAGTTTAAATAGAAATCATTAAAAGGATGTGACACAGCATGCAGATATCCTCCATCTATGACACAAATGCCAAACAGTGGAAATCACGGCTGGCTGGACTGCTTGAGTTTATAAGAGCGCATGGGGAGAAGCGAATCACAAACCAAGCTTGCAAAGTACTGGCCCGTTTAACACCGGATCAGTTGTCAGAGCCGGGTATCTCGCTGCTTGTCGCCACCGTACGCGGTCAGAATGGGCGCCAGCTCGCAGGAGTCAGCTTCGTATCCGGTTTCGGTGCAGAAGCCTGTCTTGTCGCTGTGCACCCCTTCTACCGGAATAGACATACCGGCACTGCCTTAATGGCTGCCCAGCTGAAACGCCTCGGGCATCTTCAATGCAGTGTTGCCTGTGACAATACAGCTAGCCTAAAGATGTGCTTCAATATCGGCCTTGCTGCCGACACACTTACCACTGGTCCTACCGGCAAGCCAACATTACTGCTCCGGTCACCCCATCATACCGGCAGCACTACTAATTCTCCACAAGAAGGTGAACTCCTGTGCCAGAGCCCGTCTTAGGCATTCTTACTTTATATATTAACGAAGCCAAGCAGCTTGAAGAAAAGGCCGTGTACCGGAGAATGATCGTCGAGGGCAAACGAATTGGCTTGGATGTCTTTGTATTCACTCCCATGGATGTTCATCCCAGTAAAGAGCAGATCCATGCCCTTGTCTTTGATCCCAAGAGCGGAAAATGGTCACGCAAATGGCGTTCTTTTCCGAACATGATTTATGACCGTTGCCGTATTCAGCGCAGCTCACGCTTTCAGCAACTGCTTCGTTTCCGAGAACGCTACAATCATCTGTTATTTCTGAATCGTCCACTGCGCAACAAATGGACCATTCACCAAACCTTCTCACAAAAAAGCCGTTTCCGGCAACATATGCCAGAAACTTTACTCTATCAGTCCTCTGCCGACCTGCGCCGGATGCTGAAAACCAATTCAGTAGTCTATATCAAGCCGGCAAACGGCACAGGTGGACGTGGCATCCTCAGAATTGAGAGAATGAAGAATGGGCGTGGGGTATATGATATTCAAGGCCGTCGCCAGGATCGCCGAATCATTCCCACACGTAAAGTCTCTTCTACTCGGCTGGATTCCATCGTACGGCAATGGTGCATCGGCGGACGTTTCCTTATCCAACAGGGGATTCCATTACGTCTGCCGGGCGGACGTTTCCATGATTACCGGATGCTCGTTCAAAAGAATGGGCAAGGTGTCTGGGAACTCACAGGTATGGCAGCACGGGTTGGTGCAGCGCGGAGTGTAACCTCCAATCTTCATGGCGGTGGTCATGCCGTTCGAGCAGAAACGCTGCTGAAGGAATGGCTGGGTAGTCAGGATAAAACCGATAAGGTCATGAAGACTGCCGAGAGGTTAGGTCTTGATGCCGCAGCCTTCCTGGAAGAAAGTTACGGAGCCTTATGTGAGCTTGCATTGGACCTCGCCATTGATCGCGAAGGGAAAATTTACGTGCTGGAGGTTAATCCAAAGCCCGCCCGTGAAGTGTTCGCAAGATCAGGTGACGGAACCACATACCGCAAAGCCCTTATTCGCCCTCTGGAATACGCGCTGTGGCTCTACAATAACAAAGGAACCCCCAGCACAGCTAAAACGACTGAGGAATAAAAGTTATCTTAATAGTCATCAAAAAAAGACGCCCCTAGCTCGTATTAATACGAAGCCGAAGGGGCGTCTTTTTGATTTATTTGGCCAGTGATCCCTGCAGGGAACCTGCATCGAAGTCCGGCTGTGCTTCGATATCGGTGTCACCTGCGGCTTTGGCTTTTTCAAGTGCCGCATTATAGCGAGTATTCAAGTCCTGAAGCTCTTTATCTAAATCTCCACCACCAAAAATATATCTATTGAAGACATCAACCTTCTTTAGTCCTTCCAGACGTCCTTCACTAATGACCATCGGAGTCGCTGGATAAATCCCGTCTAACTTTGTAGGCAGAAAATCTTCAATCCCTGCAATGTCTGGTGCCTTAGCAACAGTAGCGACCGATGGAATAACCGAAACCCCATACCCTGCTTCCTGGTAAGCAATCTGTACATCATCACTGTACATCCATTCAATAAACTTCCAAGCTTCTTCCTTATGCTTCGAATCCTTGCTCATAGCCAAATAACTTCCTGCAATAACTTGGCTGACACCCTTCTGCTCCCCGTCAATGGTTGGAGGAATCGCAGCTGCCCAGCGAATTTCAGTTGGGAATTGGGTTTTGTAGACCGTCGGCTCAACGGAATGGTTGAAATACATACCGATCTTGCCTTGAGCAAATTGCGCACGCAGCGGGTCGATATCAAGCGATTCCGATCCTGGCATCATGCTTCCATCCACTTTAATCTGCCGCAGCGCCTCAGCAACCTCTTTATATACGCTAAAATCAAATTGCCCGGTCTGGAAGTCGAAGCCCTCTGTGCCCTTAGTCTTGCTAAGTGTTGTTATTGGATAAGCGATACGCTCAAATCCGCTGGTACTTTTGAAATTACCCGCGAAGCCGTAAGCGCCTATATCTTTTCCCGCTTCCGTAATTTTCTTGGCATCCTCGACCATCTCTGCGAGTGTGGTAGGCGGCTCTGTAATGCCAGCCTTCTCGAACAAATCTACGTTATAGATGAGGCGCCAGAACTGACCGATATTGGGAAGGCTATATATTTTGCCGTCAACGGTATTTTTCTCGTTGATAAGTACGTTCTCGAACCGGCTCTTCATCTCTGGTGAAATGTAGCTATCAAAAGATTCCAGATACCCTCTTTTGACCCACGTTGGCACGTTATAAGTATCCACCCGGAGAATATCAGGCGCCTGCATGCTGGAGAAGGCAATATCCACCGACTGGGTATAGTTCTCTGCCATAACCTTCATTTCAATCTCAATATTGGGATTAAGACCTTCATACTCGCTGATTTTTTGTTCAATAAAATCAGAATCGTGACGATCAATGGTCCAGTAGACCAATTTTGTTTTTTCGGAGTTTGTATTGCTGCTGCTTACCTCCGTATTAGATTCGGATGATGAACAGGCGGCCAACGAGCCAGCCAGCATCAGCGAAACTCCAGCTAATATCCATTTGTTTCTTTTCATCTAAAATGCCTCCCTTTTCTTTTGAAATCGCATTCATTTCTTAAGAAAATTATAATTCCGCTGCCCTTTTATCAGTGAAGGAGAAAACAACTGTCAATGGGAGACGAAATCACTGTTTCCCTCTACTTTGGGCAAGGTATATTTTGCACGAAAGTCCGTCGGCGTCATTCCGGTGTATTTTTTGAACTGCTCTGTAAAATAGGGACGATCCTCATAGCCCAAAGAGATGGCAATATCCTGAACCTGTATGCCTTCCAGCACTAGCTCCTTGGCTTTGTCCATTCGTCTCCCGATAATATATTGGGCGAGTGTCATCCCCGTCTCCTTTTTAAAAAGATTGGAGAAGTAGCTAGGACTAAGATGCACCTCCCGTGCACAGTCGGCGACGGATAGATTTCGATGCAGATTGCCATTGATATGAGTGATGGCCCGATCCACAAGCATACGCGCGTCACTGCATTGGCGTTGTTGCAAATACGTACAGCCCAAACGGCAAAATTCCCGAATCTGGCGGCTAAGATCTTCAAAAGAGACTGCACTGCTCATGTCTGCAAGTTTGTTTTCCAGAGTTTTAACTTCCGAATCTGTTGCTTTTTCCGAAAAAATCCGATGGATAGAATGAGCCAGTTCAAGACAGAGTGTCTTAACGATGGACGGGTTAGGCGTTGCCGGTGCAGTAATCCAATCATGCCAAATGTTATCCAGCTGCTCCTCTGCTTTGGACAAATTTGCCGAACGCAGACAATAAAGCAATTCTTTCTCCTTGTCATATGAGTATCTGGGTAGCGCGGCATTCACGACTGCATCTTCAACATAGGTGTACACGCTGTTCCCACCATTTAGAAAGGTGTTCGCAAGTGCAGACAGTGCCTGCGCATAAGAAGCAGAAAGCTGCCCTACCTCTTCTACCTCTCCACCCAGTCCAATGGACACCGTCTGGTACGTATACCGATGTACATTTTCCCGGCATTTCTCTGCAAGTTGCTCCATATTCGGCTCCGCCAGAGGGTTCATCACAATAACGAATTGATTCACATTTTCCCGGAACACAATGCCCCGAGTGTATTCAGATATTGTATTTTCCAAAATATTCTGTACGGCAAAGCGGATTAACTCCACCTCGGAAACCGTAAGTTCTGATGTACGTTCCACAAAAAAATCCACTTCCGCTACCATCACGCAAAAGTTATGGTTATTCATCTCGATATTGTAAAAATCCCACTGCTGGCTCAAATGCTGCTGTCTAGTTCCGTAACGGATGAGCAGACGCATATATTCCTGACGCAAATAGGGTAAGCTCTCGCGCAGCTTTTGTTCCATGCCCATCATCTGCTCAGCTTGACTGCGTTCCCGTTCCAACACTTCCTTGGCCTTCAACACGGATTCAAGCACTTGAACCTTGGTGTACGGTTTTACAATCAGATCAAAGGCACCCAGCTTAACAGCTTCCTGGGCATAAGTGAAATCAGAATAACCCGTCAAAAAAATCAGTTTGATGCCTGGCTGCTCCGCTTGAAGGCTCCGCATCATCTCTAAACCATCCTTAAAAGGCATTCGGATATCCGTCAATACGATGTCAGGACGATGCTTGCGGATCTGCTCCAGACCTTCTTCCCCGTCTGCCGCGGTGGCCGCGATCACAATCCCATGTTCCTCCCAAGGAATCCGCTGCGACAATCCGCGGACCACTGCAGGAATATCATCAACAATACATATTTTAATTGAATGGGCGCTCAGGATTTATTCCCCCTTCCACAGGAATGGATAGAACAGCTTCGGTTTCAACACGCGGACTGCTTCGAAAGACCAATCCGGCTTCTTTGCCGTAGTACAGCTGCAGTCGGCTACATATATTAGACAGAGCGTACCCTCCACTGCCGTTCGGCTCCTTCAGCCAGGCATTGAGTTTCTCCGCATTCATGCCGGTTCCGTTATCGGTAACCCGGATGAGCAGTGTGTTTTTGGCTACTTCTACAGAGATCCGGATCACTCCCCCTCCCCTTAATTCCTTAAGACCGTGCAAGATAGAGTTCTCTACCAAGGGCTGAATAATAATTTTCAACACAGGAAGCTCCAGCAGTTCCACTCCGGCATCAATTGTATAGTCAAACAACCCTTCATAACATTGCTGCTGAAGGTTTAGATACTGGCGGACATGTTCCAGTTCCTTGCCTAAGGTCGTAATTTCCTGCCCGTTGTTCAGTCCCAGCTGAAACAGCGCAGACAGCGAAATGACCATCTGTTTCACGTCCTCATATTCATCCATCTCACATTTCCAGAAAATCGTGTTTAATGTGTTATATAAAAAATGAGGCTCGATCTGCGCCTGAAGCGCCTTGATCTCCGCTTTTCTCTTTTCTTTTTCTGTATCCTTGACTTCAACAATCAACTCGCCGATCCGGTCTAACATCTGGTTAAATTTGCGTCCTGCCTCCCCAATCTCATCCTGGAAAGGACTCTGGAAGCGAGCACTGAGATCCTCCTGCTCTACACGAGACATCGTCCGTTGCAGTTTCAGCAGCGGTCCCAGTAGCAAAGCGGACAGATACCTTGCAAGAAAAAGCGCGATGACGATACATGCCGCCATGATCATCAACACCAGCCATTGAATACTCCGAACAGGTTGCAGCAGTTCCTTTTTGGACAGGTAGCTGACCAACACCCAGTCTTTTGCATACCCTGAACTGGCATAGCTGAGCAGCATTGTCCCGTCACCAGCGGAATATTCAAAATTACCCCGGTCCGCCTCCCTCAGTTTGTCTAAAAACACAGAGTCCCGAGACCATTCCGGGCGTTCCCCGTCTCCGAAGACGCTTGTTCCCTCTTTATTGATCAGTAAAAAACGCGCGGAGCCAAGGCTCCCGCCTCCACTTACAGTATCTTCAAGAATGTCCTCTTTTACATTAACGATCAAAAATAGATCAGGGACATAATTGTCTGTAAGCGGCTGCAAGACTAGGGAAATAACATGATGTTTCCCGGCAAATAGCTCGTCCCGATGGCTCTCCACCCAATTGGATTCAGGTTTCTCCTTAACCCGTTGGTACAGCGAAGATTCTAGAAATGGGGTCAAGGTTCTGCGCTGATTGCTGGTAGAGTAGAAATCCCCGTCCGGCGTACTGATCAAGATAGATTCAATAGAGTTTTCCGTCAACTCTACCTGCGTGAAGGGCGCTTGCAGCATAGAAAAATTGGCAAAAAAACGTTCCATATTATGAGCTTTAATATCCCGGATGGTCTGCTGATAAGCTTCGCTCAACATCATCGTGGAGGAAGCCACAATGATTTGCTTTAACTTCTGGTCTAGGACATTGATTGACTGATTCAGCACATTTTGATTTAACTCGACAGAGTTACGCTCCATCGCCCGAGAAGCAATGGAGTAAGCCAATAAACCAGTGACAGAAATACAGAATACCGTCAGTGCGGTAAAAGACAGCCATATTCTTTTCTTCAAAGAGGTACGATAAACCCAGGCCTTCAGCATGTATTCACATCCTTCTTGAATAGCTGTCCGAAGCCCGCCCCGAATCTAGCCCTTTACAGAGCCAGCTGTCATCTGCATGAACGATTTATTAGCGAAGATATAGACAACAATCATTGGCAACATGGACAGACATGCACCCGCGAGCATCAATTGAGGTTGCGCCGCATCGCCGATACCATATTTTAGCCCCGCCAATCCTACGGTGAGTGTCTGTAATTTGGGCTGAGTCATGGTAAAAACCAGCGGCAGAATATATTCGTTCCATGCTCCGCGGAAGGTCCAGAGCGCCGTGACTCCAAGGGCGGGCGTCAGAAGCGGTAAGATAACTCGAAAGTATACGCTATAGAAATTACAGCCGTCAATAAAAGCAGCCTCATCCAGATCCTTCGGAATCGCTCGTACAAAACCAATCAACATAAAAAATGCCGTAGCATGTGCACTAATCAGAATAATAATGACACCCCATAACGATTTCTGTAGATTAAGCGCTACCATAAGGTCAAATTGCGGCCGCAGCACCACAGCACCGATCGAGATGAACAGCGTACAGGACTGAATTACAACATATATGCGTTTCCCATAAAAATCGACTCTCGCTACCGCATATGCGGCCATCGTTCCAATTAATAGAGTGCCTAAGGTGGTAAAGATACTGATAAACACACTGTTCCATGTAAAGCGGGCAAAGTTAGCCGAATTCCAAGCCTGCGCGTAGTTTCCAATCTGCCAAGATTTAGGCAGCAAGGTGGTTCCTGTCGTCAACTCCAGATTGGTCTTAAGGGATCCGAAAAAAGCCAGAATAATCGGAAACAACGCAAAAGCCGCCACTATAAGTAGAAAAATCCACAGCAAGGTCCGGGACAGCACCGCTCGGGTCTTGAAGGATCGGACAGGCTGGACCGAAGTATTCTTCGTCTCCGCATGTAATGTACTCACTGTTCATTCTCCTCTCTTTTAATAGATATCATTTAGCTTTTTAGATACATAAAAGTAGACTAAGGTAATCAGACCTACAATAACTGCTGTGGCAAAACCAACCGCACTACCGTAGCCAAATTGCTGAATGCTTGTACCTCCACTGGATACAGGGAAGAACAGCTTATACAGGTACAGGTACATAACTTCCGTCTTGCCATAAGGACCGCCTTCGGTAAGCACCATAATACTCTCATAGCCTTTTAGGGAGGCGGTAATAGCGAGCATAATGATCATTTGCAATACAGGTCCGAGCATGGGAACGGTGATGTTCCACATTTTTCTGAAGGGTCCAGCTCCATCTATAGATGCCGCCTCATAGAGATCCTCAGGAATGTTCTGTAAACCAGCGATAAAGAGCAGCATATAGTTACCGATAGCCCCCCATATCGCAATCATAATAGCTGTTAGTAAGGCATATTTCGGCCCTAGCCAATCTATCGGAGCGGAAATAATTCCAGAGCCGACCAATAGCTGGTTAACCATCCCATTGTATGAATTAAAGATAACGTAGAATACGATGGCCATAACCGAAGCACTGATTACGGTCGGCATAAAGTAAATCGCTCTTAGCAGCTGCCGCCCTTTCAAAGCACGGTTAAGGACAACCGCCAGTAAAAATGATAATGGCAAGGTGATGAGCAGCTTGCCTCCAGCGTAGATAAAGGTGTTGACCACTGACTTCCAGAATTCCTGATCCCTTAATAAGCGCTCGAAATTCTCCAGTCCGATAAACAGGGGTTCGCCGAAGCCCTGGTAATCATAGAACATGTACTTCAGAGCCCAAAAGATCGGATATACTCCAAAAACCAGCGTCAGAATCAAACTGGGAGCAACGAAGGTCCAGGCGTTAATTTGACGTTTTGATAAATTCATTTATTGTTCCTCCTGTCCATTGGACTAAGCTTATGTCCTTAATGATAATTCTATCCGTTCGTAACGGTTAGGGAGAAAGCGACTGCGCTTGGGGGAGAATTTCACTTTTTCAGTTGCTTTGTCCCCTTTCCTTCATTTGTTTATCTATCCCGCCCTTCGTAAAGCCACGTTTATACTAATTAAGAGAAAGCTCACCCACGAAATATGACAACTTTACAAGGAGGTTAGAACTACCGATGATTTCAGCATATGGTGGCGGTACACGCCCCTTCGGGTGTTATACGGAAGGAGAGCTGGAGGGCATACGCCTTAGAATCGAACAGCTTCCCAAGGTCCGGCAAGAGTACGAAAGACAACGGCAGCTATCTGAACAATTTGCCAGCCGAGAAGCTGCTGCGCCACTCCATAAACTCGGCGTGTTCCGGGTAGAACCCTTTGTTTTTAAAACCCCTCCCAGTACGGCCTTCCTGAAGCTTTCTGTACAGATTCGGGGAAAGGGCACGGCGCGCATCGGGGGCTTGCGTCTGACTCATTCGCAGCTTGGCTTGCCGGTTGAACTAGCGAATGGCGGTCTAGAATCTGGGATGCTGGGGTGGAGTCAGGACCGAGAAAACGGAAGCAAAGTATATCTAGAGAAATTGGCCAGCTGGCAGCAGGGTCTTCAGCCATCTGGTGTGACTCCATCTGGCGCCACTCTGGCAGACGATTTGCAATGTATCTGCATCAGTAATGAGGAAGTGAAGGGATTGACAATCCTTCATTATGGAGAGACCATACCTGTATACGAAGGTGATCATTACAGCGTGCAGACAGCACTCAGTCTGGAAGCTCCTCTAGGCGAAGGAATCTGCATCGGGGTCCATTTTCTAAATGCTGCGGGGCAGCCGTTGGGAACCGAGCAGCTCTCCCCGCTTTTTAATCGGCCGACGCTTACCAATTGGGCCTACCTGCTGGAGGCTACGGGAACGGACGCCAATATGTATATGATCACGGGTGAAAGTGAATTTGCGGTTCGAGCCAAGCAAAAGCTCCAGTACATGCTTGCCGATATGCGGGTAGGCATGGATATTTTCCGTAGAGACGGCTGGCATGACGATGATACTTACGGCGCGGTGCATATCGGGAGGGGGCTCGCTGCTGCTTCGGTAATCTACGATCAGATTGCTGGCAGCAGTGTATTCCTCACTGGAGAAGAAACCGAACTTCTCGCTCATTTCCGGTATATCGCAGACATGATGATGGATACCCACTACTACCGGTTTGATCTGGAGACCTTCCCAGATGAAAAGGGAGGAAAACGCAGTAATTGGAATGCCGACCGGGCAACCGGACTGGGTGTATATGCCCTCCTCTTTCCCAATGAAAAACAAAGTGAGGCATATCTTGATCATGCCCTCTCTGTCATCAACTGGCAGCTGGCAGAAGTGGTGGATTCAGACGGCGCATGGCCAGAAAATATTCGCTACCATGGCGCAGTATTGCATCGCTATTTTCTCTTCTTCGTCCTATTAAAGCGTTTGAAGGGCATTGATTATTTCAAGCATGAAAAGGTTAAGGGCATGTACCGTTTCCTAATCGGCACAGTGACTGTACCCGATATTATTCAAGGAGGCTCTTCTGGCTCCCCCATCCTGCTTACACCAGCGGTCGGCGATGCCAATGTGCAGGAACAATGGTTTCGCCTGCTTGGATACGCTGCCCCATTCTATATGGACGAAGACCCCCAGCTTGCCGGGGAAATGCTCTGGACGTGGAAGCACGGCGGAGAACCGATTGAGGATAGTGGCGCATTTCCTCTGCCTCTGGTCGCGCTGTTATATCCACAGCCCGATTTAGCAGAACAAAGGCCTGCACTCGACTCCGTACATTATCCCGATATCGGTTATGTCATCTTCCGCAACGGAGAACAGAACCTTCAGCATTATGCAATCTACGAGGCTTCACCGCTGACTTATCACGCTCATCACGATGAAGGGCACTTCTCCATCTGGGCAGATGGTGTTCCAGTAACCCTTGATTCTGGAACGGGAGGTTATTATAACGGGGATCGGCATTGGTATGTATCCAGCGCAGCTCATAATGTTGTCCAATTTACCGATTCATTCGGAAATTTTGCCAATGGGCCACTGCAAAGCACTTGCAAGGAAGTACGCTTCTCAGAAGAGTTAGATCATGCCAGCAGTCTTATTCCAGATGCTAACGCCAGGGAATATGAGCGGAATTTCTTATTCATTAAAGCAGGCTTTAACGTCTACTTGATATGGGATCGAATCGAGGGAGCATCGAACAGCGTCTGGAATCTGCATACACTCAGTACTGATGCAAGTATCATGGAGCAATCCATTGATGCAGCTTGCCTGAACGGCAAGCACCTAAGCGCTTATATCGCCGAGCCAGAACTTCCAATGATTACAATGGGAGAAGGCGCTGTAGCCGGGAATTATCCGCTGGTAGAGCAGCAACATTTCCGTGTTTATGGTGGTACAAGCGACTACGTCATTCTGCTTCATCCCCGGACAGAAGATGCTCCTTCACTACAGCTTGAACAGCTTGATTATGAAGAGGCTGTCGAAGGAGTACGCTTGTACAGGATATCCCGTACGGATGGAAAATGGTTTATCGCCGCCATCAACGGCACCAAGGAGGAACGCCTTGTTACTGTTCCGGGTCTCGGACCGCTTAGGCTTCTCGGAGAACCTGAGTCAACGTCCGGGCAACCTGAACCAACCCAATTAAGAATTGAGGCAGGCAAAATTCACATCGCCATGCCCCGATAACTATATAGAAGGAGGAAGATTAGAACATGAGCAATCTTGGAGTATGGGAACCAGCAGAACCGGGAGTTAAACGCTGTATCTTGAATGCTGCAGCCAGTCTGATGATGATGGAGGTTCATTTCGAAAAGGGAGCCGAGGGCTATGAGCATAGCCATCCTCACGAGCAGATGAGCTACTGTCTGCGTGGAAGCTTTGAATTTCGTATTGACGGCGAGAAGCATAAGGTAACCGCGGGGCAAAGTATTGCCATACCGCCAGATGCAAAGCACGGTGTAACCGCATTGGAAGCAGACTCCGCGCTGCTCGATGTCTTTACACCTATCCGCGAGGATCTGCTGAAACGCTAATAAATATATATCTGGCAGCAAAAAAAAGGCCCAATCATTCCAATTCAGAGGGAATGATTGGGCTTCTGTTATTTTTCAGCTTGGTACCGTTCCACTTCAAGTGATGCTAATAACAATGGAGCGACGCCCATAGGCACATCCGACAATACGTCCTCAGAGATATAGTAATCGTATGAGCCATTACGGTCTTTGCTCAGACCCGCTCCATGACAGATCTGGTGCAAGTGCACACCTTGTTCATCTTCTTCAGTCAAATGCGTCAAAATGCCTTCATACCCTTGCAACATCACCTCTATAAAAGAGGGTTCCAGATAACCTAATCTTAGTCCCTTAGCCATCGCATAAACAAACATGCACGAGCCGGAAGCTTCATGATAATTGCCTTTTCTCCCTGCTTGATCTAACACCTGGTACCAGAGGCCAGTCTCCTTGTCTTGAACCTCCAGAAGCGCGCCGCACATCCGCTGGAAAATGCCAATGATCGTCCCCCGCTGCGGATGAGTGAGCGGAAAATGCTCCAGGCAATCAACCACAGCCATCGCATACCATCCCATCGCCCGACTCCAGAAATGAGAGGACAATCCGGTAGACGAGTCAGCCCATTCCTGCTCTTTGGATTCATCCCAGCCATGATAGAGCAGGCCGGTCCGTGGATCACGGGTCCGTCGCTCAACCAGCAGCAGCTGATGCGCCGCTTCGTCAATCAGTTCAGGTCGTTGAAAGACCTTGCCATATTCCGCTAAGAATGGCGATGCCATGTACAGCCCGTCCAGCCACATCTGGAAAGGGTATACCTTCTTATGCCAGAATCCCCCTTCGGAGGTGCGGGGATGTCCAATAAGCTGTGCGGCCAGCAAATGGGCTGCTTCAGCATACCGTTTTTCTCCGGTTTTCTGGTATAGCAGGAACAGGTTTTTCCCCTCGTTAATCTGGTCCAGATTATATTCTTCCAGCCTGTAGGTACGGATGGAACCATCTTCTCCAATAAATGTGTCCATATGCCGCTCCATAAAGGAGACATACTCCGGCTGGTGGAGCTGAACACCCGCCCGGGCCATTGCCATCAGCAACATGCCCGGAACATACGCCCATCTTTCCAGCACATATTCATGCTCTCCCTGCTTGTTGCACCCTCTAAGAATCGTATTCGCAATTTTACTGGACAAGCGAACGGTTGTTGCTTCAGTTATAGACATCCTTATTCCTCCTTCGTTTGTCATCCATATGAAGTCTAATCTTATGCTCAGGTGAGCTGCTTGCGCAGCCAGGCAAAGGCTGGTTCACCATGAATCTCATGACCTCCGGTGAAGAAGTCCGCCTCTACCTGTCCGATATGATTCGCCGACCTGTAAATCGTCTGCAACTGGGTTAAAGCAAATTTTGTTCCGCGCGGGCCAAACAGATGATCGGCATCTCCCGATTCGAGGAACAGGCCACGTGGGGCAATGAGGCCCAGTAGATCAGGCATCTCCGCTTCCAGCAAAATCCCTGGAATATAATTGTCAAGGCAATGATTGCGTGTCAGAATACTGTCCACGAAAGTATTGGCATACCCGCTTACGACCGCACAAGCGATTCGTTCGTCAAGTGCAGCTGTGAAGCCAGCTACCAGTCCTCCACCGGAAATACCCATAATTCCAATCCGTTCGCTCTCAACCTCTTTTCTTGTCTGCAAATAATCCAGTGCCCGCATGGTTTCGTAGATACGGTAGCCGGCCATCGTCTTCCCAACCATCAACAATGCTGATGACAGGCGGAAGCAGGAATTACGTCCAGGCTCCCCGCTTGTTAGGTCTTCTTCCAGTCGTCTGTCGCCAAAGCCGAACAGCTCCGGAGCTGCCACTACAAAACCCTGTTTTACCAGTGAAACAGCGAAGTCCTTGTGCAGCCCGGGATCTCCCTGCCGATCCGATCCGTCCGGATTCAAGCCTACGATCTCCCGGCTTCCATAGCCATGTCCATGAATGGCAAGAACGGCAGGGGCAGGGGTAGAGAACGGCTGATCCGGGATCAAAAGATACAGCGGCATGCGCAACCCTTCATAGGTAGTTATCTCTATACGTTCACGGGTATACCCGGAGCAGACTGTACGTTCCAACAGAACCGGTTGCAGCTCCTCAGCTATTTCTGGAAAGCCACCTAATCGCTCCGTAAATGCTGCGGTAAGCTCATCGCGCCATTGCTGAAAGGGCATGTCTTTGCTGAAAGCCGAGTTGCGTTGAGCTGAACCAGCTAGTTTTTTCATGTATTGTTCCAGAGGCTCCATCCGAGGTGCTCCTTCCCTTAATATCCTTCAGGATGCCAGCCATCAAGCACGGACAACACCCTATACTCCGCAGCTTCCTGTGGAATCAGCTGCCGCGACCATGCAGCTCTGGCTTCGGGATTGGCTCCCGGTCCACTGCTGCCATATTCTTCATAGCGGCTAGTTTCCTCCCTGTCCGGCTGCCCCCAATTATGCCAGCCTTCCCCGATAATCGAACTGTCCATGACCGTGCGGATAAAAGCCACATGTGCATAAGGGCGCCAAGGTCGGCCAAGATACACTTCACTTACACCTTGACCGCCAGTAATTTCACAATCGAGGAATACATAACCAAACGATGCGTCTTCAGGCGTTGATGCGGCTGTAATATATCCTCTGGAACGCTTGTTATGCAGCCGGCAACGTTCAAACAAAGCCGTAGCCGCGCCAAAAATATAATCCACATCGCCCTCAATGTAGCATTCGTTATAATATTGCTTCCCTTGCCCTGTATACAAAGTATCCTGATCACCCAGCAGGCGTACACGCCGGAATACAGCATGACCAGCATCAACAAAAGCAGCCACCGCCTGGCCAGTGCCGGGACCTGATGCATTTCGAATGGTCAGATTTTCAGCCGTAAAATGCTCAGCGAATACATTCAAGGTGCCGGATTTGAACGTGCCAAGCGGCTCTCCGTCCGGACCTAAAGTATGGGCGTTGTCTGACCAGGTAATGATGGTGGAATTCGTGTCTTCCCCCAATAGCAGAACCGGAGGCGTTCCCTGTTTCACTGTAATTTTTTCCTCGTAAATGCCGGGTTTGATACGAATCGTCACTTCTTCCTTGTGTTCCTGTGGAATTGAATCCAACGCTGCCTGTAGACTACTGAATCCTTCGTCGACACTCTTAGAGACTGTAATTAACATCTGCGGCTCCTTTCCTATCAACCTGAGTTTATTCTATAATAACCGTAACGCTTCGTAAGAGAAGAGGAGAATTATGACTAGCCTGACTAGCCCCAATCACAAATATCATATTGAAGAAGACCGCTACAGCATCCAACATATGAAACGTAAAGGCATCACTGCTATGCCACGTCCCCACAGCCATGACTTAGCCGAGCTGTACTATCTGATACAAGGGGAGCGGGTATACTTTGTGGACGACCGAGTCATTACGGTTCATAAGGGTGAGCTTATTCTTATCTCCGGCCGGGAGCTTCATTCTACAGCAAGCTCGGAAGTAGCCGAATTCGAGCGGATTCTGATCAACTATGATCCTGCTCTTCTACCGCCATCCCTGCAGAGTGAAGCCATCTGGTTTCATGACCGCGGGTACCGCTTGTTCAAGCTGACCCTGCGCGAGCAGGACGAAGCGGAAATCCTAATGAACCGGATGCTGGAAGAATGCCGGTTGCAGCGGCCGTATTACGAAACCAGCGTAATCGCTTTATTCTCCGAGCTGATGATTCTCCTTCAGCGTTCAGAGAGTATCTCACAAGCTGGAGGGACGAAACATCCGCTCCATCATCTAGTAACTGATGTAGCCACCTATATCCGTGATCACTACCGTGAGGCCCTTACTCTGGAAGAGACTGCGAGTAATTTTTACATTAGTCCTTCATACTTGAGCCGGGTATTTCACCGATTGACGGGTTTTCACTTTCGGGAATACATCGTTCATGTCCGCGTAAGGGAAGCCGAACGCCTGCTTGTCGGATCTACAGGCAAAATCCAGGAGATCGCCTCCGCTGTCGGATTTGAACATCTTTCCCATTTCAATAAAACATTCAAAAAATCAACCGGTCTGACCCCGCTCCAATACCGAAAAGAAGCAAGGTCACACCCACGGAAGTTCAAGACGGATTTCCATCATCCATAGAATTTTTTTATCTCTCTGTGATCGTCAAATCTTCGGAATGAGTGAGCGTGACGTGACTGCATCTATGCGCTGTTATCTTCGGCATTTCCGAAGTCTGCAACCGGATACGATCCAGCTTAAGCCCCGTAGCATGCCGCAGCACAATTCCCCGGTCACTCACTGCGTGGAATTTTTCAATGGTTAGATCAGCAAGCGGCATCTCCGGCAGCCCGTTAACCAGTAGAGCGGTTGCCGCACCATGGCACACAATGTTCTTCAGGGTAATCTTCCGAAATTGCGGAGTTTCCTCTGTAACCGAAAATAACTGCTCGTCATACCCTTCCGATCCTTCAACCCCTGCATAGAACATATGAAAGGATACAGCCTCGTGGATGATGCCGGTCATGTTGATATTCTCCATTACAATATCCTCCACCACACCGCCTCTTCCCCGGGTGCTTTTGAACCGCAGGCCGATGTCCGTGCCGATGAACAAGCATTCGCTAACTCGAACTGCATGTACACCTCCGGACATCTCGCTGCCGATCACAACGCCTCCATGTCCGTGATATACCGTGCAATTCCGGATGGTAATATACTGGCAGGGCATTCCCCACTTACGGCCTTCCTCGTCCTTGCCTGACTTGAGACAGATGGCGTCATCACCCACATCAAAGCTGCTGTGCTCAACTAGAGCATGCGTGCAGGATTCCAAATCAAGGCCATCCCCGTTCTGCGAATACCAAGGATTACGTACCTGAACATTTCGTAAGGTAATCTGTTCGCAACCAATGGGATGAAGACACCAAGCAGGTGAATTCTGGAAGGTCGGCCCTTCCAGCAGCACCCGCCGGCAGTTGCGCAGGCTAAGTAACGTCGGACGCAGATACGTACGAGCAGGCAGATAAGCCTCCATACTAGTTTCTCCCTTGTCCCACAGCTTCCGGCAGAAGTCCTCACCTTCCATGGCTTCCCGGGAAGGCCACCATACTTCGCCCTGGGGATCAAGTACTCCTCCAGATTCGATCAAACGCTCCCATTGCTTCTCGGTCATCTTAAACCGCTTCACTGGACGCCAGCCTTCACCACTGCCGTCGAATATTCCCTCACCGGTTATTGCCACATCGCTTAAGCCTTCTCCATCGAGCGGAGCCTGACAGCGCCAGCCGGCATTCCCCTCATAATGGGAAGAAAGTAGCGGATACAAGGTATGATCAGGATCAAACTGCACCAATGCTCCCTTGTCTACATACAGATTAATTCGACTATGCAAAGTAAGAGGTCCTGTGCGCCAGATACCAGCGGGAATAACAACCTTTCCGCCTCCCGCTGCAGCGCAGGCGTCCAGTGCAGCCTGAATAGCAGAGGTACATAGCGTTAATCCACCCTCTTCCGCCCCATAATCCGTGATTGTAAAAGTCCGCTCGGGAATCTGGGGAAGCTCGGGAATCGGATACGTATTGGTTACAAGATTGCTGCTCATTGAATTTCACCTCCTCCTATTACTCAAGTCCTTCATAGCTAAACCAGTCGAAATCAGCATAGCTTTCGCTCTTTGCACCTTGAGAGCTTGTGTACATCCCGATGTATGCTCCTGTGAATCCTCCGGCCAGATCGGTGCTGAGCACTCTGCCATCCGTCCGTTCACAGAAGGCTGTCCACTTGGCGGCTTCAGAAGCTCTGTAATAGAAGCTATACTCTTGTCCTCTGGCTTCCACCTTAAGCTGTACCTGATCCTGTGGATATGGCACTGACGCCAGCAGCTGCTCGCTGCCACCCATCCGATGAATCAGCTGTAATACACATTCGCCTGCCTCTAGCCCCAGTTCATAACGGAAGTGGTGATCCGCATTTTGGAGGAGAACAAGACCAGCTACTTCCCCTTCTGCAGCGGGACTAAACGTCATGTCAGTCGCCGCTCTGAAGCTCAAATGCTGCTGGCGTCTACCGATATAAGATGGATTGGCAATCTCCGAGAGCCGTTCTGGCTTCAGGCGAAGCCGCAGAACTCCAGGCTTGTCGGTAAGACTCCAGAATTCACCCCGCGGTGTCCGCAGGAAATTCCAGATCGGTGCCAGCTCATTACCTATAAACTCATCGCGCGCAGGCAATTCCGGCCATTTTGTCTCTGGCAAATCCGGAGCCTCCGTCTCAAATTCCAGCACCCCTTTGCCGGGATTGACCACAGGCCATTCGTTCTCCCAGATTACCGGTGTCAGGAAGGTTTCACGTCCCAGATTGCGGTAATAACCACCGCTGGTTCGTGAAGCCAAGCAGAACATCCACCAGTCACCATGCTGAGTCTCCACTAGCTCTCCATGACCCACATTAACAATAGGATACGCTCTGCCAAGATGGCGATGCGTCAGAATCGGATTGGCTTTATGGCCCTCATAAGGACCTGTCACACTCTTGCCTCTGGCAATCGTAATCGCATGAGTATGCCCGGTTCCGCCCTCGGCAATCAGCACGTAATACCAAGCGCCGATCTTATAAATATGCGGTCCCTCTTGCGCATGAGCTACCTTGAGTGCGCCTTGCCAAATACTATGCTTCGGACCGATTAGCTTCCCTTGGCTGAGATCAATCTCCTGCAGCCAGATATCCATATGCTTCGGATAATCCTGCCCTTCCGGCGGAACACGGTTGCCGGTATAATACACCTTGCCGTCTTCATCGAAGAACAAAGAGGAGTCAATACCGGGTGCATCCTCCAGCCATACAGGGTCAGACCAGTCTCCGGCCGGATCGGTTGTTGTTACATAAAAATTATGCTGGTTCTTGTCATTGTCAATAAAAGTGGTAATCATATAGAAAACTCCCTCATGATAGCGGAGCGTAGGTGCCCAAATACCCATGGAGGGAATCGAGTGATCCAGATTGAGCTGGGACGGGCGGTCCAGTACATGGCCAAGCTGGCGCCAATTGACCAGATCCTTGCTGTGGAAGATAGGAACGCCTGGGAAAAATTCAAAGCTTGAAGTCACAAGATAATAATCTTCACCAACACGGATAGCGGAAGGGTCAGGATAAAATCCCGGCAGCACTGGATTGCGGAATGTTCTCATTAAAAGTAATCCTCCTCAAAACAATTCAAATGTAAGCACCACCAATTATAGTTCGTATAAGTTTAACTTTCTTGTATTTTCTATGTTCTATTTCTTCATTTTTATACTTTCATGCTATATTGCCCATATTTCACTCCTTGTCAGCGAATAGCCTTTCCCTCTAGAATGGGTGTAATAGGATTTACCTGAAGGGGTGAGCAGCTTGGGAAAAAGAAAGAAATTGTACTCCCGCTTTTTTATGAGCCTAACCGCGATTTCAGTTTGCTGTATTCTAGTACTGGCTGTAGTGATCTTTTATTGGTACCGAAATATTACGATAGATAATGTCAACAAGGCGAACCAAAATGTACTGGTGAATACTGAAACCGTTTTTACAAACTATGAAGAGATCGTCCAGAACTACGCTATGGACTTCTATAGGAATCCAAACATCAACGCGCTCATGATGAATGGCGATACCAGCTGGAGCGACCAGTTGTACAGTGCCCTAAGCCAAATCCGCGGAGCATTGGTTGTGAACCAATATATGGAGAATGCCTACATCATGGGAGTGGATGAGCCTGTTGCCATGTTCGAAAACCTTCCGCTAAGCCCTGAATCGAAGCTGGAGCTGTTCTCGCGAATGCGGGATAACATCATTGTTGAGTCACCTTTTCTGTGGGAGGCAACCTTGAATAACGGTACCCCCATTACCCTGCTCACCGTGTTCTATAATGACCGGGCTTTTGCGGATAGCGAATATAATGGTGCGGTAGCACTGACCGTCAATTTGGGAAAGCTGCAGAATAATCTGTTTACGCAAAAAGAAGGCGAAGCCACCCGTTACGCTGTGCTTGACGGAAAAGCATCTGTGCTTATGCATAGTGCATTATCTGACATCCCTCTGGAAGAGGGCATGTTAAAGCAGGTGGTGTCCTCCACCTCTGAGAGAGGCTCTTTTGTCTATAGGGGAGGTGAAGAGCCGCTGCTGATTACTTATGTATATTCTGCAGCGGACAAGCTGTGGTTTGTGTCGGAGACTTCCTACAAGGATAGCATCCGTGATATCTCCAATGCCCGCAATCTGATGACTGGCCTATGCTTGGCCTTGATTGCCGCCGCATCTATAACCGCCAACCTGATCTCGCGGCGGATGTATAAGCCAATCGGCCGGCTGTTCGGCAATATCGCTCATCTATCTGGCAATGAAGAAGCGCTGAAAACCGGTGGCGATTTCGATACCGTAAGCCAGGAGCTCGAACAGATTGGCGTTAAGCTGGAGCAGCTAAAAAAAGAAAGCGATGATAGCGCCTTGATGCGGTGGCTGCTTTCCCCGCAGAGAACACCGGAGAACAGCAGGACACCCCTGATGAGTATAGCCGCTGCTGGGGGAGCATATTGTGTATGCGTGCTGGCCGCTCTGGAGCCCGAACAACCTCAAGACTCCGACTTCCGGCATACCTTTGAGGAAAACATACAGCAGATTGAACATGCCTTCTGTGAACTTGCAGCCATTCAATCCTTCCGCCCGCATCAGGGCACTGCTGTACTTATTCTGAGCGAGCTTCACAGCGGCAGCTTCGGCGATTACACTTTGTACCGCGGCAAATGGGAAGTAATCGCCGCTCAGCTACAGCTTTCCGGAGCCTGCTGCGTCTTCGGAATCAGCGGGCTGACGGATGATTTAAACCTACTAAGGACTAAATACAATGAGGCTGCAGACTGTCTGCAATATATTAAATTTCATGTGCAGCAGAACATCATCTTTGCCGATGATACGATCCATCTGAACAGCAGCCCAATGCCCGACAGTGCCCTTGAACCGGTACTGCAAGCCGTTAAGCAGACGGAACTCTCGAACCATATTCCGCAGGCAGTGGAGAGATTGCTGGCAGTAGCCTGCAGTTACCGCGTCGAGCCTGCCACCATCGCTTTATCGAGACTGGTCTTTGAGCTCAGTCGCACGGCTGAGCTTAATGCAGACGTCCAGCATTCCGGCTTTCTAGATAATTACCAGCATATCTGGCAGATCCAAAGCTATGACAAGCTATGGAATTGGATTGTAGACAACTGTTATACCGCCCACGAGCGCATTGCCAGCATGAGTGCTGTACAGACCAAGAGCATTGCTGGTGAAGCCATTTGTTATATCAGAGATCATTATGATGACTCCAGGCTCTCCCTTAATGCCCTTGCTGACAAGCTATCGCTAAGTCCCGCTTATCTCAGTAGACTTATTGCCGACGAAGTAAACTGCAGCTTTCCCGATTTCGTTAACCTGCTGCGTCTGGAGCAGGCGCAGATGTTATTAGTCACTGAGCTTGGCTTGGATATCCGGGAAATTGCCGAGAAAGTGGGCTACAACAGCAGCACCTATTTTACAACCCAGTTCAAAAAGCGTTATGGGGTTACACCTTCCAAATGGAGAATGAATCATATTCTGCAGAAGCAGAATCTTCCTGATTGACCCGCTAAAAGTAAGGAACAAAGGGGATGTCCCGGCAGCATTTTCATAGCCGGAGACATCCCCTTTTTGACTTTCTATGAATAATCCCTCGCGTCGCATATACTATGAAATTTCCCTTTAAATCAGGCTTTTTAGCACCTAAAAAACAAAAAAGTTCTGTTTTTTTCGTTTTTTTAAGCCGTCCTTTTCCGCTTTTTTTAACTTTTTTCCGTTTATTATGATAGCGTTTACATTCCGGGTGGATTTATGATTTTCATGTAAAGCGTTCTCCTAAACAAGGGACGGAAATGACAACGCTAGTATAAAGGAGTGGACTGTTAATGATGCAAGAGGCTACATCGGAGACACAAGGAATGCCAAGTCCGGGAATCAGGACGGCCAAAGCCAAGAGCTTCCGTAAATCCCTAAGGAAGGACAGCTCGCTTTATTTGCTCGCTCTTCCGGGAATCGTCATTCTAATTCTTTTTGCTTATCTGCCGATGAGTGGTCTGATTCTCGTCTTTAAAAATTACAACTTCAACGACGGAATCTTCGGCAGCCCGTGGGCCGGCTTCTCTAATTTCGAGTTTTTCTTCTCTAGTATGGAAGATTCTCTTAGGGCTACACGCAACACGGTGATGTTAAATGCACTGTATATGCTAACCGGCACGTTTTTTTCAGTGGCCATCGCCATTATTCTAAATGAGCTGCGCAGCAAATGGTTTATCAAAATCACGCAGAGCGTCATGTTTTTCCCGTATTTTATTTCCTGGATTATTATCGGAGCCATTCTGTTCTCCCTGCTGGATTACGACAAAGGTATTATGAACCAGTTGCTCCAGACATTCGGCTTCTCTCAGGTTGACTGGTATTCCAGCCCTTGGCTGTTCGTAATCATTCTCGTGCTAGCGAATATCTGGAAAAGCGCTGGTTACGGCGCCATTATCTATTATGCGGTGCTGCAAGGCATCGACACTTCCTATTATGAAGCTGCAAGAATCGATGGTGCCTCCAGATGGCAGATTATCACCAAAATTACGGTGCCAATGCTGATTCCGTCGATCATTCTGATGACGCTGCTGGGCATCGGGGGCATGCTAAAAGGCGATCTCAGTATGATTATGGGGGTAACGTTCCTGAATCCGTTGCTTCTGCCGACTACCGACATTATCGATGTGTATGTATACCGCACAGCCATCCGTTCCGGAGAATTCGGCTTTGCTTCAGCCATCACGCTCTATCAATCCGTCTTTGGTTTCATCCTGGTGCTGGTGGCCAACAAATTAGCCGGCTGGTATGACAAAGACAGCAAACTATTTTAGGAGACTGATAAGATGCAAACTACCGAAAACAAAGGCCTGCTCATTTTCTTTTACATCTGTATTGCCGTATTTTCAGTAATCTGTCTAGCGCCGTTTATTCTGGCAGTATCCGGCTCATTATCTACCGAATCCAGAATCGCCGCGGAAGGCTATTCGTTCTGGCCCAGAGGCTTTACCTTTGAAACCTATGAATTCCTGTTTGGCTCGAAGGCACAGCAGATTCTGCGGGCGTATTCCATGTCGGTGATCGTTACGGTGCTGGGTACCGTGTCGGCCGTATTGGTGACCACCGCTTACGCTTATGTTATTTCCGTTAAAAGCTTCCGGCTCAAAAATTT
Organism: Paenibacillus sp. FSL F4-0097; assembly: GCF_038593125.1. Lineage (NCBI taxonomy): Bacteria > Bacillati > Bacillota > Bacilli > Caryophanales > Paenibacillaceae > Paenibacillus > Paenibacillus sp. FSL F4-0097. The sequence goes on along the minus strand of NZ_CP151965.1, from coordinate 2,125,653 downwards.
CTTCGCCTTCTTCGCCTATTTTACAATGCTGTTCAGCGGAGGAACGCTGCCATGGTATCTGCTTAGCACCAAATATTATCATTTGGGCGATACGCTCATCGGTCTGTTCATCCCTTATGTGCTAAGCGTCTTTCTGATGTTTCTCATGGCTAACTATTTTCGCAGCATCCCGCATGAAATCGTGGAATCTGCGCAAATCGATGGTGCCGGACATCTGCGCATCTTCTTCAGCATTATGATTCCGCTGGGCCGCGTCGGACTGGTCACCATCTCGCTCTTTTACGCACTGCAATTCTGGAATGACTTCTATTTGCCACTAATGCTGGTATCCGATCAGGATCTCTATACGATCCAATATTTGATGTACAACATGATGGCGAACATTCAGTTCCTGGCTTCCGGCAATGCTGCTCAAGTTGGTGGAGCTATCATCGCACCGCCACTGGAGACAGCCAAAATGGCAATGACCTGTCTGACCGTTTTGCCAATCGCCATTTTATATCCTTTTCTTCAGCGCTTTTTTGTCAAAGGCATTATCGTAGGTTCAGTCAAAGGATAATTTCCAGCAAAGATACCAAATTATGTTCGGTTGCACCGGGTTTATGCTCCCCTACTTCTTGATGTACAATGGGACTTAAGGGAGCTCAACCTTTGCAATAGATGCCTCAAACATTATGATTCTATTTCAGGAGGGTTCATCATGAAAAAGAAAAAAGGTTGGTTAAGTTTGCTCCTAGCTGCGGTGTTCTTGGTAAGTGGCTGTGCTCAGGGCAACAATGAAAGCGCTCCCCCTAGTTCCGGGACTGGAAATGAAGGTACCTCTTCCTCTACGGATAGCGGTAGTAAAGACGGCAGCGCCTTGACTCCTGCCAAATTGAAAATTGTGCTGTACGGGGATGAGTCCAACCGGATGAAGGAACTAGCGAAGACATCGTTCTACGACACTATTAAGAAAGAAATCAATGCTGAGGTTGAATTTCAGTTTCTTCCTTGGACCGAATATGGCGGCGGCAAAACTGACTTAATGCTGTCTACAGGAGAAGACTTCGCAACTTATACAGATGCCAATTACATGGTAAAATCTGTGGCAAAGGGGCTTTATGCCGACCTCACTCCGTATGCCGATGCAGCAGCTGATTTGAGTAAAAATGTGGACGAGGCCTCCTTCAAAGCCTTTCAGCTGGAAGGCAAGCAGTATGCGATCCCCGTCGGCAACAAACCGAATTCTGCGGAATTCTACAGTGCACTAGTCAGACAGGATTTGCTTGAAGAAGCCGGCATGACGCAGGTTACTTCGCTGGGGGAACTAGAGCAGTTCTATGATAAGGTCCATGCCATTCATCCCGAACTGATCGGGTACGCCAACACCGATGCGCGCAGACTCCTACAATATGATTACACGGACAAAAACCTCTATTGGCAAAATGATTTTATTGCCCTAGATGAGTCTGTGAAGGATGATCAAATTATTAGCTGGTTTGAAACCGAAGAGTTCAAGAGTTATGCGAACCTTATGCACGGCTGGTATGAAAAAGGAATCATTCCGAAATATGCCGCCACCAATGTTCCGCAGCTGCAGTCTGACTGGAACTCCGGTAAAGCGATGTTCTGGGCCGGCACAGCGGCACGCCCATTCGAAGGTGCGGCAACCATCTCACAAGCAGTGCCTGATGCCAAACTGGTCAACTATTTCCTCGGCAGCGGCCGTCCAAAAATCAGCCGCGGCACTTACAGCACCGCCTTTTTCGTCTCCACCGCAGCTAAAGACCCTGAACGTTACGTCATGTTCTTCAATCTGCTGCAAAAAAACCAGGAGCTGTACGACTTGTTCGCCTACGGGATAGAAGGAACAGACTATACGCTGGATGAAAACGGGCGTTTGACCAAAATAACCACTGATTCGCTGATCCCTGACTGGCTGCTGATGAACAAAAACTTCATGCGTTTCGATAACACGGTACCGGACGAATTCATTGCAGAATATAAAGCTTGGGACGATGGAGCTATCATTTCCAAAGGTGCCGGCTTCAACTTTGACAATACACCCGTCAAGAATGAAGAAACGAAGCTGAACGGCGTATTCACTGAATACCTCGCTCCGATCGGCAGCGGCTTCAGCGATTATGACACCGCCTTCCCCAAAGCGCTGGACAGACTAAAAGCAGCGGGAATAGACAAATATATCGCTGAATACCAGAAACAATTTTCCGAATGGTACGCTAAGCAGCAGTAAGCACCGCCGCGGCAATTATCATACCGGTCAACAAAGAAGCGTGCTCCTTAATGGAGACACGCTTCTTTTGGCGTCACCGAACGACGTAGCTAACAGGCAGAAAAGCGTAATAGCATGTCCGATATTATGGTACAATTTGTAATACTAAGGCGGGGTGAAAAACTTTGAGGAATATTGTTAATGATACTCAGTTTCTCAGTGAAAGAGCTACGATGATGTACTATTTTCAAGATGAATTTTACAATCCTGAGAAAACTGAAATTTTTTATTCACCATCAGGGAAGTTTAAACTTGAAATCCATCACTATAACCATGTAGAAGGTATTATTAGATATAATTATACAAAAGGAATTATTACGGATAGTGAGCATAAAACCATCGACATAATATATAGAAACTTCGGCACATTTCTATTCAGTTGGTTAGAGATAAATGGCATAGAATATCTTTTAGGTGGGTTAGATTATCAAGGGTATTCAATTGTTAATTTATCAAATAAACAAACCAAACATTATGTTCCTGAAGAGGCATATAAAGGTCATGGATTTTGCTGGGGGGAAATAATATATTTTCAACAAAAAAAATTAATAGTGATTGATGGATGCTATTGGGCATGTCCTTATGAACTTGTTTTTTATGATTTTTCTAATCCGATGAATATGCCATATAATGAATTATTTCGCGTGGAAGTTGACAGTATAACAAATTGGGATAATTGGAAAGATTACTGTAGGGTTAGATATCTTGATGGGGAAAACAACGAGAAAGAATTTGTATTTTAGAGACTACACTAACGGAAAACGATAGTGGGGGAGCTTCCTATAAGGTAGCTCTTCTTTTCTATTAAACTAACCGGTAACAACTAAGGGAATATTGGAGGAATACTTTTATTGTAATTAATGATCGAGTGTTGCCCGTTATAGGTTAATACTATAAATATTATTTCTATTATATATTAGACCAATAAACGCCTATAGCGCTATTATGTTATTTATAATAATAACGTGGAGGGATAGTCTGATGTCTATTTATGATTTTCAAGCAAAGTCAATTCATGGTGAGCCTGTTGAATTGTCCATTTATCGAGGAAAAGTTCTGCTTATTCTGAACACTGCCAGTAGGTGCAGCTATTCTCGCCAATTACCTGATCTCCAAAAAATTTACGAAATTCACCATGAGCAAGGGTTTGAAATACTTGGTTTTCCTTGTAACCAATTCAACGAGAAGGAGCCAGAAAGCAACTCGGAAGTACATGAATATTGTGAGAGCAACTTTGGAGTTAAGTTTCCTTTATTTGAGAAAGTTGAGGTTAGGGGACCGTCTGCCCATCCTTTATTTCAATATCTAACACAGCAAGCACCATTTCAAGGATTCGATACTGAGACATCAGGCGGTAAATGGATGCAGGATTTTCTGCAGGAAAAGTATCCGGACATATATGCCGGCGATGGGGTTAAGTGGAATTTTTCGAAGTTTTTAATCGATAGAAACGGTCATGTATACGGTAGATACGAAACAACGACTAAACCTTTTGACATAGAGCCATTTATTGAGTCACTTCTTTTAAAGTAAATGAATCCGATTGGTAATTTAACCCACAGAGAACGATAGTTTAACATAAAGGGTTTACATATTAGGCATGCAAAACATATATAGACCCTCTCCATTTTTTATCGGATTACTTCCTTTATTTATGTATATATCTTTACTGCCTGACGACGATACCGATTTCTTTCAACTGAAGCACCATCTTTTTGACTTCAATAAAAAGACAACCTTCTTCAAGAAGGTTGTCTTTTATGTGATCAAGCGCTTGCTTGTAAGCTAAGCAAACTCCCCATCGTAAGTTCTTATTCACTAATCGTTGCGTTATCGTATAAGTCAACCAATTCGTCGAAGGAGGTAATAATGACATCAGAGCCCTTCAGCTCATCCTGACGTCCGAAGCCTGCATAGGCGCAGCCGATTACGGTCTGGCCATTTCCTTTACCTGCCTGAACATCAGAAGAACGATCCCCAACCATCCAGGCACTGCTGATACCATGATTATCCAAAAGAATACGTAGCAGCTCGGTCTTAGTCGCAGTGCCTTGACCTCCCGCACTATACAAGCCTTCGAACAACGCCTTAAGCTCATGCACCACAACGATGCTGTGAATATAATCCTCCAGCCCGTTGCTAGCCACAAACAGCTTCACTCCGCGCTCTTTAAGCGCTGTCAGTGTCTCAACCACCTGTGGATACAGTAGTGTGCCTCCGGCTTCAAGCCCTTCAATCTCCAGCTGCAGGAGCAATTCATCCGCCCGGCGGTGCACGGCTTCATCTGCTTCAGGCATAACATTCTTCCAAATGTCTGCCAGCAACATTCCTAAGCAGCCTAGAATACGTTCTTCTGGTGGTGTAGGTCCTACGTATAGTCCCTCTTCCCGCAAAATATCGAACATTTTATGATATGCAGGCAATAAAAGACTTTCAGTCTGGAACAATGTTCCATCCATATCAAATACAATCGCTTCTGGCTTGTTCAGTTTCGCATGAACCACGTTTTGTTCCGTTCCTTGTACTTCGTTACTCATCTGTTGTTCCTCCCCATTCTGTTCTACTTCAGGTAAGACATTCATCTGTGCGATATTTCCAGTACAAGCCCTATGATATATGAAATCGCTTTGTAATGTCCATGCTCTTAACTTTTTCTGTTGCAGTTTATATTTCGTTGTGCTATATTTCAATCTGTAATATTACAACTTGAAATACAAAGGAGAAATAACCATGTCAAATCCATTAATCATACGCTTCCTCAAGCAGCCTGCTACCATCATTGGAATTATAACTGCACTGTTGTTCCAAGCTTTTTTCAGCTTAATTTGGATTACAGGGTACGATCATGTAACGGATCGGGTAGATCAGTTGCCCATTGCTATTGTTAATGAGGATGGTACAAATGCCCAGCCTATAGTCGATGGGATTGCAGGATCACTTCAGTTCGTAACCAGACAGGATCTCCAACTAGAAAATGCAAAAGAAGCACTTGAGCATAGAGAAATCCGCATGATTATCAATATTCCCCAAGGGTTCACTGGACAGATCAGTAATCCATCTGCAAAGACTGAACTCCACTACTTCTTAAATGAATCTAATCCGCAGATGGTCAGCAATGTCATGCAGACGGTAGCACTTAAAGTCACGGCTGCAATGAACACTCAAAGCAGTAATTCAGCACTAAGCCACACCTTGGATGCTATGAATCTGCCGCAGGCACAAGCGGAGATCATCAAAAGTGCTGCAAGCAGCCGCATTTCCGCCAACGTCGAAATCATTAACCCTACAACTAATTTTGCACAAACTATGGTTCCCTTAATGATCGTTACCGCCTCATTTACCGGTGCTATGTTACTCGCGATGAATCTCCATAAAGCTTCCTCCAACTTGTCTGGACAATTTAGTAAATGGAATCGCTTTGCAGCCCGATTTGTCATAATGGGTGGAACGGCTGTGCTTATCTCACTAGTGGGAACTATCATGGTTAACTCACTCGGTATCCACTCTAATCGTGGCTTTCTGCTTATGTGGCTGTTCGAGTTCACGGTAATTCTCTCCTGTATGATCCTTGCTCAGTTTAGTCTGCTGCTCCTCGGGGATGCTGGCGGCTGGCTAAATATTGCCCTTCTCTCCATGCAAATGTTAGCGTCCGGAGCAACTATTCCACGCGATGTGCTTTCACCTTTTTATAACTGGATCGGTCCCTTTTCGCCCGCTTACTATGCAGTTAATGGTATGCTCGACCTGGTTATCGGGGGTAACGGGGTATGGAAAGATATGTTCTATTTACTCTGTATTGGGGCAACAATTGCTGTATTAAGCGTACTTGTCACTTTCCTTCGTAAAGAAACTCGGATCTCACGAGAACAAGAGCCCGTGTCAGTAAATGCGTAATTATACAGTTTGCCACTCCGGCTATGCCATTTCAAATTGAGAGCGATATGCAGTTGTGATATGGTAGGAAGTGAAAGAAAGGAGCGGCAATGATTTATGAACATACAAGATGTTATTCTGGGGATTTTAAGCGAAAAACCTCATTCTGGTTACGAGATAAAACGACATTTCGAGGAATACTTCTCATTTTTCTTCGATGCCAGCTATGGCACGATCTATCCTACCCTAAGCAAGATGGAAAAGCTGAATCTGATCACTAAAGAATCTGTGCGACAGGAAGGCAAACCCGACAAAAATGTATTCACCATTACCTCTGCCGGCTTGGATCAGTTCCACGCTTATCTACAATCACCAGCCGAAAAAGATGTTCTGCGTTCTGACTTTTTTATGCACCTGTATTTTGGGGAAAAGACGGACAAAGAGAACATAGATAATCTGCTTCGGCAAGCATTGATAGAAAAGCAGGCAATGTACGACGATCTGGAACAGAAGTTGAACCAGCTAGATTACAAGTTATCTTCCTACCAGAAGTTGTGCATGGAGCTAGGCCTCGTACAATATGATGCTTTTATCAAAAAAATCCAAAGTGTGCTAGAGTCTAAATAAAACCCGCTTTCGAAAGTACACCATAAAAAAAAGAACCGGTATTACAGGCACATCTTGTGCTTGTAATACCGGTTCTTTTTTTTGGAATCATATGTGGTATATGGATTATGCTCTATCAAAGCTTGCAATAAGTTCATCAAGAACATCTTTGCTTACCATTTTACCTTTGAAATTGATCAGGTTTTCTGAGCTTCCGGAGAAGATACAAGTTGGCTCATATTTTCTAAGGATAATCTTTTCAGCGTCTACAAAAATTTCGAGCGGGTCTTTTATGTCGATTCCCATTGTTCTACGCAGTTCAATAGGAATTACGATACGTCCCAATTCATCCACTTTTCTTACTATGCCTGTTGCTTTCATCATCGTACATCCTCCCTTGAAGTCACATTTATAATCATTCTTGCTAAAAGCTATGTACGCTTCTATATGATAGTAATGATTACGCTACTACCTAATTCTAAAGTTCTATTCATTTCCTGTCAATTATTTTTCTACATTATATGATATTATTCGACAAAATTTCGACAATGTATGATATCTGTTGAGCACCAAGATATGAAGCCGTGTCAGAACACAAAAAAATAGGGGCTTCTCTGGAATGTCGAAATCCCCTCAGAATATAACCCTACTAGATGACAATTCTACCCTAAAAAACCTTCGTTAATCTATTTGTAAATCTTGTCACTCCGCTTATCCGCAATCACAGTAAGAGGAAATTGTCGAAAACTAGCAAGAACGCTACTCCGTCATTTACCCAGATGTTTAGTAAGTCAAACTTAAATAGGATCTATCATTGGAATAATAATTTCGCTATGAGTAGTGTGTGTATCGAATCCTCATGTAAATACAAGGCTGATGATATCACTGTAGTGTAAATACGATGAATCCGGAAGTCGACTAACGAGGGGCTAGCAAAGAAGTTATTAATGGAGGGTATTCTAAGTGTTTGATGATTTTTGTCCCCCATTAAGAGAGTAAATAAACTATAGAATTATAAAGTTCTCCGATAAAGGTTTCATCAATCTGTTTAATATTGATAATACGTTCCTGGCATAAGCCATTTACAGCAAAAGTTGCTTGAAAGTAACCGTTTAATGGTTCAATGTCTATTTCAATATCCGTTTCTATTTTATCCGAAATATCATAGCCATATAAGACATATATCGCGATATCGTAAGATTTCTTATTCAGAATTAAGGAAAAATAGGAAGATGTCTGCGCTGAGTTTGTCTCAGGAACATAGTCTATTCCGTATAAAACTCCGATAGGGTGATTCGATGCAAAATAACTGTTATAGTTATTATTTTTAAATTGCCCTTTTAACCAGAGAATAACTTCAAAGTCAGTGTCAGCAGGGATGTAAATAGAAACCATTGGCTCTTCGATCAGCAACGGGGTGCTGTTAAGTGTGTAAATGTTGTGTATTTTGAATAAGCTATGCCATAACTTAATGTTAGTACACTGATTGTTAACTATCTTGTTCATATCTTTTCCTTGGTAATTGTCAATAAACACTACATTTTTATTGTATTTCGAAGCAATCCACTGTAATTCAACATAAGCATCAGGGTAAAGATCTCTGCTGATCACAACGAGAGTCTCAATATTTTCATTGTAAGCCAATAGGGCTGCATCAACAGCATCATAAGCCGACTCAGCGGGAACGACAATTTCACCGTGTATGTTAACGCAAAGATTCCGATTGTCCAATTTGCATTTTCCGTTCACATAGCATACTAATATATCACTTATCCAATCAGGGTCAGCATAGCAAATAAACAAGTGTTTATCGTCCCTATAGTTATTTGCCATTTTCGACAACATGAGTTTTATTTGCTGCAAGTTAGTTAGGTGAGATTTACCAATGAGTTCACATACTTTGGCTGTAATCATGGGCGCGGCAAAGCTGTTCGAGTTGCTGCACTCTTTACCATTCAAATGATGTCTAGCAAAAGCCGTAAATTCTATACCGTCGATGATATTATCATTGAGATAAAACTCCCCTTCGTGCAGCGTGTTGCTTACCTCTCTCTTAACGCCTATAACGTTTGAAAAAGAAGCTGGATATGTAATATAATCATGATTACTTGCGGCACTTACAATAACTAAGCCTTGACCAGCAACCTTGTTTATAACTCTCTGCGTTTCTAATAAATCCGCTGAGCAATGGCTTCCCAAGCTGATATTTACAACTTGGATATCATTTTGAACGCACCATTCTAGTGCACTATACAACTTCTGGATATTTCCCCTTAAGGTATCAGACAATATCTTCAAGCTATACATATAGATTTCCGGATAATAGTGCTTAATTATGCCTGCGCAGATGGTGCCGTGAGTTATTCTTTCGGGACTGTCTATTGTATAAGCGTCTATTGTGAAATCTTCATTGAAGATCAACTGTTGAACAACCGGTTCACCTAGCAAATATTCGTTGATACCATCATCAATCACGGCAATTTTCACTTTAGCTTCGATGTTCATCATCTCCTTTTACAGATCGACAAAAATAAAACCGCCTCATTGGTCACAAATCCATTGACCCAGGCGGTAGTCATGATTAAAAAAGTGATTAATCATTTAATTAAACAGGTTCTTTTTCCGCAGCATCGAATCCAGACTAGCTTGTAGCACACTATTTAAATACATGCTATCTTCTTCACCATTATTGGAGTTGTCAATAAATAACCCGAATTGTGATAGGCTAGAGCTGCTACTTAATTTACTCAACGAGTCTAACTGCTCCGCCTTTCTTTTTTTTTCTGCCTCTACTTCTTTATTAATCTTCTCCCGCTCGGCAGGTGTTAAATAATCACCAATCACCCAAAAAGTAGCTGTTCCATCCGGATGTATAATGACGCCACTGGCATCACCGGGTTTATCATTAGCGCTGGAAGCAAAATGATCCTGAATAATTGCTTCTACCCTTTTTTGCATTTGTGGATCTGTTGCCGACTGATTCAGTATATTTGGAGCAATGGTTACATTCCCTTTGCCAACACTACCAGAGTATACACTTTTCACTGCTTCATTGTTCTTTGGTATGGCTTGAACGTTGATTTTAATGTCGAATTTTTTTTCCAATTCCGTCAAAACCGCTTCCGAACTCGATGTCGATAGCGCGTCTTGAAATGAAATCTCTGAACTCTTATTTTTCTGGATTACCATTGCAGCCCCCGCACGATTCAGGCTACTGAGTGAAGCTACATTCAACAACTTAAACCAACTCCCTTATTCTTTTTTCCTGTAGAATGCGGCAAACTGTATTATTAATTCGATCTAGGCTGTTGAAGCATCCATTTAATATATCGGTTTCCGGAATTTGTATGTTTAGTTTTTCCTCAATATGTACAAATAGAACCAACAAATCCCGTGGTGAGAACTGCATCGCCTCGCCCAATAAATCTTCATAGAAGTAGTTTTCATTAAGCTTGATCTTGTCCATTCCCATTACGTCGAATAATATTTCGTTTATCTGTTCACGCACTTGATCCAGATCCATAAATATCACCCTTCTTTTATACGATTTGCATATTTTCCTGTAACAATAGAGCTTCACAGCATTCTGCTAATTTCAAAGTGTCTGTCCCATTTAACGAATTAAACAGAGGAACCTTTGACTCTAGCGATATTTGTGCAATTTTTTCATCAACCAACTTAGAATCAACCGTAAAAAACTTCAATTCTTTATCCTGTTTGCTTCTGCCCGTATCAAATTTATGATTTGACATATTAAAACAATCAATATCAAAACCTAATTTATGCTTTGTTGACACACATATCTTATCGAGAAACTCTCCATTAAAATCATCATAGGTCAAGTTCATAATACCGACATCCGGATGGATTGCACTAGCCGCCTCGAATGCAGTAATACCAAATCTATTGGTAAACAGATTATTATATACCATTGTCCCGCCTGGAATTCCGATAATCATTACATCAGGTCGTTCGTTCAATTCAATATATTTACAGAAGTGATTAAAAAGAAATATTTTATCTATCTCCGCTTCTTTATGATTAAACATAAAATCAGGAAAAGAATGAAATCCCATAATCTCACAATAAGATTTTGTCCCAATTTGACTTACTTTGTACCCTTCTTTCAAGAAATAATCCCTTAGGCTAAGCTGAACATCAAATTTATTGGATTTTTCCATAAGACTCGCCACGCAGATTATCGGAACATTAATATCCAGCAGTATTTTCTCAACGAGTTCTACTTTCGTTCTGTCAATGTCAATTCCAAAAAAACTTGTGAGTTCCACATTATTTTTCAGGCATACCTTCTTTACCATTTCAACTTCATGATCAGCACATCTGTTAAGCAGAACAATATCTTTCCCCATCTCTGCGGCTTTGATAATTGTCGGGAACACCACTTTTTCAAAACTGCATTCAAATTCACAAATCATTAACACATCAAATTCATCATCTGAAAAAGAATCTTTAACTTTTATACCCACATCCTCACCATAATAGCTGTACGCTGCATCTTTTTCATTCAGTCCAAAACCTAAAGGTGCCATTAATGAAACAAGCTCATAGTTGCCCAGTAAATTGGAGAATCTGACGACCGGACCGAAATCTGCATGATATGGATAAACAATTGCTCTTTTTTTCACCATTGTCTCCCCCATTACACTTTTTCTTTATCAAAGTCGTAGCCTAACTCTCTTAGTACGCAATAATCTTTAAACAAACTCTCAGTGTTTTCTTTAACTTTATTGCAGATACTTAATTTTTTGGCAGCAGAAAACTCACTGATATCATCTGCGGCCATTGCACAAGAAGTGCAATATCTAAAGGCCCAGCACTCTTTGCATTCTTTCTCCGTTATTGTTCCAATGTTTAGTATGTTCCGGATATTATCCAATTCAAAGCCTGTATCTATATGCCCAATCCTCATTACACTAGATGCTTCACTAACTCTTTCACAGGGATACAGAGCACCGTCAGCATTCACAAACAATCGTTGTACTCCTGGAACACACGGTCCGGAATGATGGTCTTTTTTTACATCATAGAAAGAGATTCTAAGCCTGTTATGGACATTCTCCTGGATTTGATCAAAGCTTTCCATCACCAGCTTGGATACATCATTTTTCTTAAGCCTATCAAATTTATAAAGAAATAATTTGAAAACTTCGTAATTATACATCTTGATAAAACTGTCATTGATTAAGGACTCACTTTTTTTGTAGCTACTTGCTATATCACTTGCCATAACAGCAAAGTCTTTTACGGTCTCATAGTTTGAAAAAAAGTTTGTGGAACAGCTAAAATCTGAATTTGGATCAATTACTGCATTGAACATCACTTTATCAACATAGTCTGGTGTTTTGTTTTTGATATTTTCAATATTATCCATAATAGTCTGAAAACTGCCTTTATTATTTACCGCAAAAACTCGGTTTCTATCATGCGCGACTTCATCGCCGTCCAGGCTGATCGTTAAATTAAAATCATTAGAAGATAAGAACTCTAAGGTTTCGTCGGTAATTAAAGTTGCGTTTGTAGTAAGGTTAAACGTTAGTTCTTTGCCCGCACTTTGTTCTCTGGCATAAGCAACACAAGCTTTTATTAAGTCCATTTCCAGTAAGGGCTCTCCTCCATAAAATCCAATATTAATAATTGGAGAATCTACGGAGTGCTCAATCAAAAACTTAATTGCTTTCAAAGCAACCTCTTTTTTCATTCTCTTATTGGTATGTACTCTGTGTAAGTAGCTCCCTGAATACGCGCAATAGCTGCATCTTAAATTACAGTTTTGCGTGACCTGCAAAGTTATCGAGCCAACGCTTCTGCTTAAATTGTGCTGCAAAGAGTCGCTCATGGGATGAATCATCTCAAAATCCTGTTTCTCCGCCAAAAAACCGGAATCAAATAAGTTTTGAATCTCCGGTTCCACTTGTTCAAAGTTTGAATTTCTATAGTTCAACAAAGCCTGATAAGATCTTTCATTTAATTTAAGAAATGTATTTGCATTCGCATCGAACATATATTTTCCCGTTACCGTTTCAAATAAATGAAATACTGGCACCTGAACTCCCCCCACTCTAAAAGTGAAGCAGGACAGCTTTTTTAATAAAGCCATTTAGCCATCCTGCTCTTAGCTATACTTAAGATTGCACTTACTACCCGATTCCAATAGCAGTCATCTTCATGGAGTTACCAGTATAGGTTACTTGTTTCATGGCTGCTTTGTTTGATCCGCTGGCATTGCATGTACATGCATAACAAGGACATGCACTGCAAGCTGCATATGCCTCCAACGTTTCATAATTTGCATTTGTTCTTTTTACAAGTTGTTTCATATGCCTATTCCTCCTTTCAAATCGTATTTATCTAAATATCAATATTTGATATTTAAATCACTCGAAGGGTAAACCCATTAAACGAATTGATGCTGTTGTGTGATGAGCCGATACCTTTCATTTGTATAAGACAACTTCTCATGAAGTCCAATAGCGGAGACCTGGCCTTTTTCTAAAAAGATTACTCTATCCACATGCTTCAGAATTTCCGGCCTATGACTGACTATAATCACTGTATTGTTACTGAGTGCTGTATCTAATAGATGGTTGATGGCTTGTTCAGAGTGAAGATCAAGGTTGGAGGTCGCTTCATCAAAAATCACCATAGGCCTGCTTTTTACTAATGCTCTGGCTATCGCGATTTTTTGTTTTTGTCCACCGGACAACTTGTTCCCATTAGAACCTACGACATAATCCTCAAACCGGCTTGTATCCTTCTCTAATAATTGGGTAGCCTCAATAGCCTGTCTATACTGCTCCTCATGGTTTTCACTGTAAAGTTTTATGTTATTTTCGATGGTTGTGTCAAAAAGATATATCTCTTGACTAACAGTCGAAATTAATTCCCGATATTCATTCAAATTAATAGCCTTAATATCCACTCCGTCAAATAAAATTTTTCCTGCAAGTGGTTCGTAAAACCTCTGGATTAAATTTAGGATTGTAGACTTCCCCGAACCATTCATTCCTACAATGGCCACTTTCTCATGGCTGCCAATCGTGAAATTCACATTTGACAAGATCAGTTCAGTATCATAAGCAAAGCTTACATTTTCAAACTGAATGCTCCCAAAAGGGTTGAGTCGCTTCATACCAATGTTGGCGGATTCTACATCACAAGCTTCGATTTCTTCCTCGAGCAATGAATAATACCTTCGGGCAGAAGGCATTATTCCCGACAATAAGTATCCAATATTCAACATCGATGAGATAGGAGTGGTCACATAAGCGCTATAGGTAATAAATGCAAATATACTTCCTACCGAAAGCTTTGAATCTAATATCATCGTCGATCCAGAAGCATATATTAGAAGAACTAGTCCTCCAATTAGAAATCTCTCCACAGTAATCCGCCAATTATCCAATAAACTGATTCCCATATGGGAGGTTATTACTTGATTCTGCTTGTCTGCAAATTCTTTTTCTTTGAAAATGAATAAATTAAAAAGCCTTGTTTCCTTCACACCATTCAAACTATCCTCAAACCAATGCGAATATTCTCCATCCTTCGTGATGTATTTTTCCGCAAGAGACTTTCTTTTTTTAGCAAACGATTTCAAAATTAAATATTCTATAGGGATTAAAATAAGCACAATTAGTGTAAGTTCCCAACTTATGATAAAAAGTCCAATAACTCCTCCTACCAAACTAAAACACTGACTAACAATAAAAAGCATGCTACCATCCGTTATTTGCGAAATATTCGATATATCGGTGCTAACGCGATTTAAAATTTCACTGCAGTTTTTATCAGTGAAATATTTCACTTTCACTTTCATAAGTCGATCAAATGCAGCTTTATGCAAGGAGTAGATAATATTTGAAGCTATTTTTATTCTTCGTTTTTCTTTGAGCAAATCTAAAAAGCTACTGAACATAGACAAAAGAAAGATGTAGATTGCCGTTAAAATAATGGTTCTAACATCTGATTTCATAAATCCTTCATCAATAATAATTTTGTTGAACATCGGCAAAATGGAACTAATCAAAGTAGAAAATATTAAGAGCAGAAAAATAATACATAAATTCTTTTTATGCGCTTTAAATAATCCGATAAGTTTTTCAAGGGTATCCTTATCATTCATAGAATATATCCTCTTCTACTTTCAAGCTTCGGTTTGACATTGATAACGCTATCAATATATCATATAAAAGAATATTTGGGGTAATTTGGTAGCTAATGGTTGGAATAGGAGGCTGAATGACGTTTCGTGTCAGGTTTTGGTATCTCTGAAGATTAACAAATTTAATTATGGGGGGGGATGGCTTTGTTACGCATAGCCGTATGCGATGACGAGAAAAAGGAACACGATTTGCTAAAGGAATATCTCCCAAGACTTATGAAAAGCACGGCTTACTCTTTCGAGACTCAATATTTTACCTCCGGTGAGGAATTGCTTCACTATTATAATCAACAGAGTAGTTATCCTTTTCATATACTTCTAATGGATATTGAACTGAGAGGATTAAATGGAATCGAGGTTGCAAAAAAAATCCGTGCACTTCCGGATCGGGAGGTTCAAATTATATTCTTGACAAACTATCCGCAGTACGTAATGAGCAGCTTTGATGTGCAACCCTACCATTATTTGATTAAACCAGTAAACTATGAGTGTTTTGAGGCAAAGATAATAAAGCTATGTAACTATATCATTTCTTCTGTAAATAGGTTTCTAATGATTAAAACTGAAGATGGACATATGGTGATCAAAAATTCTGACATTATTGCGATTGTTAAAATCAAACATTCCTTGGCTAAAAACCGACTAAAGATCATTACCTCTACGCAGCATTACATAATTCCAGGTACAATTTCAGAATATATAAGTAAACTAAACCGTCCATTTATGCTTATTCATCGTTCCGTTATTGTTAATCTGGAACATGTCCATAAGTTTACAGCTACTTCCGTAGTCATGCACAATCAAGAGCAGTTTCCTATTGGCCGTACTCAGGCAAAAGAGGTTAAAGAAGCCTACGCCTATTATATGATTGCACAATTCAAAGAACGAGGATGACTCTTTATCTATCAATGGTCATCATGATGTTGCTTATTCTGCTAATCAGAGAAACCATCCTTTTATTCGGTAAAATTAATGAAAACACCAAACTGACTAAAGAAAATCTGCAATTACATAAACAGATGGATTATCAACACATCAGCTATGAAAAAACCACACATTCCCTTACAAGCATCAAACAAGTTATCCATGATACGAACAAGCATTTGGTATATGTCCGGAATTGTATTCAGAACAATGAGATTCAGGAATCTATCCATCATATCAATTCAATGCTCGGTCAAATTCATCAGCCTTCTCTCAAACTATCAACAGGTAATTTGGTAATTGATTCTTTAATTGGCAACGCGCTAAATATTGCTTGTGAACACAAAATTGCTATTAAGTATGATATTCATATACACGCCGAAGCTATTGATATTGATCGGTTTGACTTATGTACCGTGATCGGGAATGTGCTGGATAATGCTCTAAACGCCGCTGCAAGAGTTCCAAAAAAAGAAGATAGATTTATTCAGCTGCTAATTTTCACTACCGATACTTCATTGTTTATCCAAGTCACCAACTCACGGAACAATTCTAGCACTATAGTGCAGCATAATTTTAAAGAGAATCCCGCTTTTCACGGATTCGGCTTAACAAATATTCAAAGTGTCACCGAAAAATACGGAGGTCATCTAGTTACTAACGCTCAAAATAATGAATTCGAAACAATCATTGTACTACCTTTTCTAAACATACTTTCAGCAGCTAAGCCAAACCTGACCGAATTAGAAAGGCAGTGAAAAAAACTATTTCCCTAGCAAGTACAGCGGCCGCTCCCCAACAGCAGACTGAAGGGGAGCAGGCCCGCCGCAAGCTTTACGAAGTAATCTCAAACAATCTCGCTGTTTTTCCTGGTGGGAGTGCCACCGTCAAAACCCCTGCCGATTGATCCCAATTCCAAGTTGAACTATGCTGCTGAGGATAGGCACAGGCGATCACTGGTTCAAATCCCTTCAGCTCTTCTATCGGCAATTGGACATTTGCAGCTTCTCCGGCAATCCGCCATACTGCAACATACCGTCGTTCGCCGCGCCGCAGGCCAAGGCTGACCCATTCGCCCTCACTGTCAGGCAGGCCGAGCGGCCAGAAAGGTGTGGCGTGTGGGATATCACTGCGAATGGTTTTGTAATAATCCAGCGCTTCTTTAACTAGACTTCTGCGGTGAGGTTCAAGCTCCGCCAAATGACCGCTCTGGTGTACACGAAGCAACAGCGCATTAACCATATTGAAGATGACTTCCTCATCGTCACCCTCGCGCAGCGGATAAGACCAAACTGCGGACTGCTCCGGTGTCAGTGCTGCCGGAGAACCTGCGGCAATGGCCGCATACTGTACATAATCCTCCTGGTCGCTAGTAGACTGGATGCTGTGTCGGCTGAGCATCGCATAATCCATGCGCATTCCCCCGCTGGAACAGTTCTCGATGACAAGGTTCGGATAACGAACAAAGATGCTGTCCAACCAAGCCAGATAAGCGCGGTTATGCTGTAGCAACCCATCTCCGAAGCTGTCCGCATCCGTTTCTGTCCCAATGCCTGCATTGATGTTGTAATCCATTTTAATGTATCCTACACCGTACTGCTTAACCAGACGCGCAATAACACCGTTTGCATGATCAATGACTTTCGGGTTGCGGTAATCTAGCTGATAGCGGCTACGGTCCTTAACCCTTTTACCATGCCGCATGAAAAACCAGCTGTCATCAGTCTCCGCAAGCTTCGGGCTGTTGATGCCCATAACCTCCAGCTCAAGCCATAGTCCGGGAATCATCCCTTTGCTGCGGATATAGTCGAGCACATATTTAATCCCTTCCGGAAACCGATCGCTGGAAGGCTCCCACTGGCCTACGCCATCCCACCACTCTCCGGGTGCATACCAGCCAGCATCAATACAGAAATATTCACAACCTACTTCTGCGGCAGCATCAATTAAAGGCAGTAGTTTCTCAGTCGTTGGGCTTCCCCATAGGCAATTCATATAGTCATTAAAAATAATCCGCAGCAGCTCATTATCCTCATTAGGTCTGCGGATCATCCGGCGATATACCGTAAGCTGTTCTGCCGCGCCCTGAAATCCTCCCTGCACAGCACCTACAGCTGCTGGCACCGAAGTAAACTCTTCACCGGGAGCTAGGTTCAGCCACCAATGGTTGTCATGTTCTGTAGGTCCGCTGACCAGCAGTGTAAGCTGATCGTATTGATCCGTCAGCTCCCAATGCCAAGAGCCGTTATGCTCAATCTGCCAGAACAAGCTTGTCCCGCTCTCCTTATTATGCAAAACCGCCATCGGTAGAAGCTCCGCTGCTGACCAAGAGCCTGTATTGCTTGCGGCAATTCGTTTGGAGCCACGGTCTGCCAAATGATACATCCCAAGCTCAGGCAGGCGGTAGGTCCGCCACTGAAGTTCACTCTGCCATCCGCTGTGGGCAAGGGTTACTTCAATCTTATCATTGCGCTCCCCGCTCCCCTCTTTGTCTACACCTGTAAGAGCAAAGGAGGAGATGTATTCCACTGCCACCTCAGCTTCTCCAGCATTCTTTAGCACTGTCCAGCTTCGAACGATTTGCACGCCCTTGTAGAACTGAAAATGCTGTACTGCCTGGATTTCCGTAATCGGATCAACCAAGCTAAGCTCCAGTTTACGTCCGAGCGCATTCACTGTATCGCTGTGCCCCGCATATACCATCCGAAGACCCGGATAGGATGCTCGGTGTGTGCGCCCGTGATATTCGGCGCGGTCTTCACCCGATAATTGCAGCTCCAGCAGCCGGAAGCCTTGCTTGTTCTTATCCGCTATGGCTGCTTCCAAAGGTGCCGCTCCAAAATGCAAAAGCCGAACATCCTGATCTTCCGTAACTTCAATCGTAAGATATAGTCCATTTTCAATGATTTCAATCATTTTGCTATTCATAATAATGTACCTCCTGACTTTATCTCAGTATCTTCTTATGATTATATAACATATAAAAAAGGGACGGTTCTCCAGTAAGTGAATCTTACCTTGGAGCCCGCCCCCTGATCTGAACCTAGTTATTCTGCCGATCCGAATTGAATCCAAGCTTTTTGAATTTCATCGATGGCTTGATCCTTAGTTTTGCTGCCGCCGATGTAAGCCTGCATGAGCTCACCAAATTTTTGGTGGAAGGTATCCAGAGAGTAGTTCACGGACAGGTCGCCGGATTTCTCTGTTTTGAGGATTTCTTCCATTTCTTTTGGCATTTGCAGGTCAGGCATTGGAGCATCCTTAATTGGAGGAATAACCTTTGCTACTGTAGAGAACCAGTTCTTACCGTATTCAGAAGTATACAGCCAGTTGAAGAACTCAATAGTCTCACCAGCTACAGCAGAATCCTTATTGATACGCAGGGCCTGATCCGCACCCGTAATGATCTGGGACTGTTCAGCCTTGTCGCTGACTGGGTAACCCATAATGCCCAGGTCGAAGTCAGGTGTGATTTTCTTAATGGCTTCTTCATCCCATGCGCCTTTACCCGTCATGAACGCTGTTTTGCCGGATGCAAAGTCGCTGACTTCAGCATTGCTGTCCCGTTCAAGCGGTTTGTCTGTGCCATGTTTAACAGTAGTATCAACGAAGCTGAAGAAGTTATTGTACAGCACCGGGTGATCCTTGATCGTGGTTTTTCCGGCAATAAAATCATTTACTAGTGTCTTAGCATCCGTACCCGCATCTTGGGCTGCCGCATCTACGAAATGTTGGAAGATATGTTTCCATACCCACCACTCTTTATAGGCGTTGGCAAAAGGAGTAATGCCTTTAGCTTCAAGCTTAGTAATCGCATCGTCCATTTGGGCTGTTGTCTTAGGAACTTCTGTAATCCCAGCATCAGCCAACAGTTTCTTATTGTACATCAGGACGAATAGATTTCCTTTTACCGGAAGACCGAGCACTTTACCGTCCGAAGAACTCATGTTAGAACGCACTGCATCGGTCATCGCCGCAGCCAGTGGCTCATTAGTTAGGTCAGCACTATACTCCGCAAAAGTATCAATATCTCCGCCCGCTGTGGTCTGGAATACGTCAGGTGTACTTCCCGCAGCAATCTTCGATTTGAGCACCGTATTGTAGTCAGCCTGCATAATCTCCAGATTAATCGTCACATTCGGTTTAACTTTCTTGTACTCGGCAATATAAGCGTTAAAAGCATCAGTGTACTCGGGTGATGCGGTGAACATATTAATCGTGACCGGCTTGCCAGAATCTGTGGCTGGAGTATTCCCTGTTCCGCTATTGTCAGCGGCATTGTTGTTTCCGCCGCAACCCGCCAGTAATCCGCCGACGAGCAGCAGACTCGCAGATAAAGCCATAAATCTTTTTAACATGATGTTGCCCCCTTTTCCTCATGCATCTAGTGGTCTTGAGACAATTCTAAAGAAAAAGAAAAAGGATAAGAATGTACATAAGTGAACTTATTAGGGTAAAAAAGTGTGTTCATGTAACCGCTTCACTACTCCCCGTTCAATAGGAGAACCCGATATTCAGAAGGTGAACAGTCATAATAATTCCGGAACGCCTTGCTGAAATAATTTTTGTCCTTGTACCCCAACATCTCGGAAATGTCTTGGATTTTCAAATCGGGGGTGGATAGCAGCTCCTTTGCCTTATCCATTCTTACCTTTTGTACATACTCATGTATGCCATAACCATATTGCCCTTTAAAAAGTTTCATCAAGTATTCTCTGCTCAGGAAATATTTATCCGTGAACATCGATATTTTAATATTCTCAAAATAGTGATTATCAATGTATGCTTTAATATTTTCCAGTACGCTGGGGCGATTGCCAGCAAGGCTTTTGCTGATTTCATTGCCATAGCAATCTAGAATTCCGCTCAGTACCCGCTCAAATTCGCCAAAGGAAGCAAAATCGCTCCCGATGCCTAGCCCACGCAATCCTTTATCTTTACCGCCGCGAATACGTTCGGGGACCGCATCCAGCTCCGTCGCAATATCGTTCAGTAAAATAATAAATTCCTCTATCTGCCGGTCAGCCTCGCCCAGATTAAAACGTCCGGAAGCCTCCCATTTCTTTGTGAATTCGCTTAAAATACTTTTGGCATGATTGATGTTCCCGCTCTCCAGTGCGTTGCGAATCAAGGGCATACGTCCCGTCAAGGAGGGATTATCTTTCCCCTGGGAAGTATCGTTGCTGCTATTTGTGACAATCGCTCCCTTCAGCGTCAGGAGGTCAATCCCGTCGAGAGAGGCTTTGGCAGTCTCATAGGATTGAGCAAGCGCCATGATGTCACCATAGGGCTGTCCAATTCCTCCGGCAACAACAATTCCGAATAGCTCCTTCAGCGTCGAGACTAACTTCTTCATATGATGTAAAGAGCGGAAAGTTGCGTCCTCCTCATAGCCGCCTTTCATCGTGAAGATGGCGATGAACTCGCGTTCTCCCTTATGACTGGCGAAGCTGAAGGCCTGAAAATGCTCATCGCTATTCTCATTAATCACATTCGTGACGGCAAAATGCAGCAAATCCCGGTCCTCATGGAAGCGATTACGACGCACTTGTTCCAAATTGAGCACCCGCAGTACACCCGCAGCAAAATAGTTTCCGGCCGTATCCGCGCCGATCAACGGCAGAAAAGCCTCGTTGGACTGATTTTTGAAGCTGCGCTCAATGATCGACAGATAGATTTTCTCCTTTAGCTTCGGCAGAGACATGTTGAGCGTAATGTTCCTGTTGATGAACTCACTTTCTTTCTTGCGTTTGGCCTCCAGCACATCTATAGCTTTACGCAAGGCCGCATTCAAATCCGCCCGGTTGACCGGCTTCAGCAAATAATCAACTACCTTAGAACGGATAGCCTGGCGGGTATATTCAAAATCATTGTAGCCGCTGATTACAATCGTCAGCAGTTCCGGGAACTCCTTCTCCACGATCTGCAGCAGCTCACTTCCGTTCAGCTCCGGCATCTTCATGTCAACCAATACAAGGTCGATCTTTTGCTCACGCAGCATGTCTAGGCCCATATTTCCATCCGTAGCCTCCAGTACCTGATCGACACCTAGTCCTTTCCAGTCTCCCAGGATGTTGATCGCCTCACGCAACGGTTCCTCATCATCTATAATCAGTACTTTATACATGGTTAATCCCTCCCCGCGGTAACCGCATGTCCATCTTTGTTCCGCCAGCATCACTGGTAATGGCCAAACCCGCAGCCTCACCATACAAAAGCTTCAGCCGCGTGTTCAAATTTTTCAGTCCAATGCTTTCCGTGTCACTTTCGGCAGCGTTTTCTCCGCCCTGATCCTCCCACTGGATTTGAAGAGAATTTCTCACTTGCTCCAGCCGCTCCCCGCTAAACCCCGGTCCATCATCCGTCACTGAAATAACAGTATGGCTAGGCGTCACATGCGCTTCCATGGTAATTGTGATCGTTGTGGATACTTTTTCCAGCGCATGCTTGATGCAATTTTCTACCAAGGTCTGAATGGACAGCTTCGGAATCTCCAGCTCCAGCAAAGGATCTTCCCACTGGTAGGCCACCTGCATTCTGTTTCCAAAACGAGCCTTCTGCAGTGCCAAATAACGTTCAATATGCTTTAATTCCTCTCTGGCATGGACCACATCTTTACCGCTAATGCAGTATCTCAACGTCATAGCAAGATTATCGACCATATCGACAATATCATCATTGTTGTTTTTCAGCGCCTTGGTGGAAATGGCTTGCAGGGCATTATATAAGAAATGCGGATTGATCTCAGCTTCCAGTGCTTTGAGTACAGCATTTTTCTCGACAATTTTCATTTTGTACCGTTCATTGATCAGCTCATTCGTCTTTTCCACCATCTTATTGAAGTGGCGAGACAGATAGGCAATTTCATCCTTTCCTTCAACCTGTGCTTCAGCGTCAAAGCTGCCTGTACTGAACCGCTTCATCTGCAGCGACAGATTCTTTAGCGGGTTCGTTATTTTGTTCGAAATAAAGCTGACCAAGATGACCGAAACGATTAAAAATAACAGTCCTATGAAATAGTTCAATTTGCGTGTTGTCGTGGCCGCTTCATAAATTTCTTTGTAGGGAATCGGCTTAATCAGCTTCCAGCCTTCTTTTTTGCTGATGTCATAAATCACTAGATACTTCTCTTCTTTATCCGACCACGTCACGCGTCCTCCTGAGGCTGGTGTCAGCTCCTTAAGCAGTCCCTCTTGTTCGCTCTGTTGATAAAACCCGGGGTCATCCACCACAAAAGGTTCATTATCGGGACTGACGTACATTAGGTGCTGCCCTTTACTGAAGGGAATATCCTTCATAATCTCGTCCGTAACCGAGGAGTTGAAATAAAGGGAGAGCACCGCCTGCGGCTCCCTGGAAACTATGGAGCGCAGCAATCGATGGTAGCCCATGAAGCTTTTATCCTTATTTATAGGGTAGTCGGAGCTATTGATCATCGAGGATTGGTTTTTTACAAAAGACTGGTAAGAACGGTTAAACGGGCTGGCCAGCGCTTTTTTATACCAGGAAAGATTCTCAATCGACGGATGCTCGGCGACCCGCACGGTAATATTGTAGTTCTCTTTGGTGACATAATAATACTTGTGCTCCTTGATCACATACAGGTAGATAGCTTCCAGATCATTGCGGGAGAAGTACAGGTTCTTCAAGTAGTCCTCCACATACATCTTCGAGGCATAATCCTCCGATTCATGCAAAATCGCATAGGTGATCTCGTCATACGATATTTGCGGCAGGGATAATTGCTCGATGCCGTCCAAATAACTCTCCAGATTCCGGCCGACAAGCAACAGATTGTTGCTCGTACTGGCGATGCTGTTATCCACCGATTCTTTTCGCAGCATGCCGTATGAAATGAACGTCAGTGAGGTCACCACCAAAACAATGATGATTGTAAACAGCAAAATAAGCTTGTTCGCCAACCTGCGTGAGACAAGCTCCATCACGGGTTCAAACCGCTTTATGATCCATTTTTTAATAATGACCGGCAACCTCCCCCACGATTTACAAGCTTAATTATAAATATTTCAGTTCACCTTTTTACCCCTAACTGTACTCTTAAATCCATTTTTGAGTATAGGGCACTGCTCTATAATACACAATATAGACTAACCGGAATGGTTATGTGTGGCAAGCCTAGTCGATATTACCACCCAACAAATCAAGAAGAGGTGCATCCATGTTAAAATCACTCGGCAAAAGATGGCGCGAGAAAACAGAATTCGGATTATTCACTCTCCCAGTCCTAATCTGTATCGCTGTAGCATTCTACATTCCGTTTGCCATGACTATCCGCTATTCGATGACCAAATGGAACGGAATTTCGAAACACCCTAAGTTTGTCGGACTTGATAATTTCAAACAAATCTTTATGGGCGACACCAACTTCGCCAATTCAGCCTGGTTCACCATAAAGTATGCGATTCTGTACATCGTTCTCGTTAACGTGCTGGCCATTCTGCTCGCACTGGTTCTGGACATGAAGCTGAAGAGCACACCTTGGCTGAGAGCCGCTTTCTTTATTCCTTATATCCTCAGTCTTGTCATTGTCGGTTTTATCTGGAAATTTATTTTTATGCAAGGTTTCAACTCACTCGGAGAAAGTACAGGCTGGTCCATATTTGGTCTAAGCTGGCTAGGGACGCCGGGACTTGCTTTCGTCTCCATACTGGCCGTCTCCATCTGGCAGTCGATTGGTTTTTATCTGGTCATTTATATTGCTGGTCTGCAATCTGTACCTGAGGATCTCAAAGAAGCAGCCACAGTTGACGGCGCTGGGCCCATGAGAAAATTCTTCAGTATTACACTGCCACTGCTCGCTCCATCCATTACGATTTCTGTGTTCATGGCACTGACCAATTCGATCAAGGTGTTCGATGTCATCTTGTCATTAACCGGGGGTGGACCTGGCGGAACTACCTACAGTATCGCTTACGATATCTACCGGGATACCTTCCAGAACAATCTGTATGGATACGGTACAGCGAAAGCGCTTATCCTGTTCCTAGCCGTCTTGGTGGTAACCATTCTCCAGTTAGCATTCTTCAAACGAAGAGAGGTTGAGGCATAATGAATACAAACCGCAAAGCAGGCCGAATTATTCTAGAGGTTGTTATGGTCATCCTCTCTCTTCTGTTTCTATATCCGCTATTTCTGACGATTATCAACTCGTTAAAAAGCTTTAGCGAAGTCATGACGGATGTCATCGCCCTGCCGAAACATCTGGTCTTCGGCAACTATTCCTACGTGTGGAAGTTTATCAACTATCCGAAGCTGTTCCTGAACAACTTTGTCATTACCGGTGTAGGTCTTCTGGGTATTGTGTTCATTTCATCCATAGCAGCCTACAAGCTGGCACGGACGAAATCCAGACTGAGCGGGGTGATTTATTTCCTCTGCATTATGCCGATGCTGATTCCGTTCCAATCGATCATGCTGACCGTTCTGCAAACGGCTAAGACTTTAAATCTCTCTGAGAGTACTTGGGGACTTGGGTTGTTATATTGGGGTTTCGGTGCTCCACTCGCAGTGTTTATCTACCATGGATTCGTCAAGGGTATTCCGGTTGAAATTGATGAGAGTGCCACGATTGATGGAGCATCCGGCTTCCGCCTGTTCTTCAGTGTCATCTTCCCACTCCTGAAATCAGTCACAACAACCATTGTCATTATCGACGTAATGTGGATCTGGAATGACTTCCTGCTCCCGCTGCTCATGGTCAACGGCTCCCCAGATACCAAAACGCTGACACTGGCTGCCTACACCTTCGTGGGCCAATATACCTCAGATTGGCAATATGCGATGACAGCTATGGTCATGGCGGTGCTGCCATCGATCGTGGTATTCATCTTCTTGCAAAAGTATATCGTTAAGGGTGTTGTTGCGGGGGCGGTGAAGGGCTGATTATCTAATTCCAAACTTAGCTTCTGCATAAAAAGGGGGAGATCCATATGGATCTCCCCCTTTTTGCAAACGTTCCAATACTCTACATACTGCTGCAGTCAGCTTTTGATGCAGACGCTCCAATACTCTGCATACTGCTGCGGTCAGCTTTTGATGCAGACGTTCCAATACTAACTAGTAGTTTAACTGTATTTTGTACAACTATAACTCTGCAACTCGCTCGACCGATGGATATAGCTGTATTTCGTACAACTATTCTCTTGATTTAATGCCCTCTAGGCCGATTTTCTAGTTTTTAGTTGCATAGAATACACTTAAAAGCAAAATGGTCCGTTTTACATATAAAATAGGTGTATAGAATGCAGTTATTTCACAAACACAACGGTGATACTTCATGGGCACTCCATACGGACTCCATAAATACTCTCTTCATACTGCTTCAGTCAGCTTTTTATACAGACGTTCCAATACTCTCTGCATACTGCTACGGTCAGCTTTTTATGCAGACGTTCCAATACTAATTAGTAGTTTAACTGTATTTTGTACAACTATAACTCTGCAACTCGCTCGACCGAGATGGCGTAAAATAGTATGTGTAAGGACCTTGGAGTCTAGTAAACGACAAAAAAGTAGGGTATCCTTGGGATTGCGAAGTCACCAAGAAAAGGAGCCCTACTCAATGACCAGTATACAACAAAACCCGTTCAGTGATCTACTCGAAAATAGTCTCCAAAGCTTTCTGAAAGAAAAGATAGAGCTCATGCTCCGCGAAGAAATCAAAAATTACCTGGCGGTCGAACATCCGGAGGAGCCGAATACACGCAACGGATATTACAGCCGGACGTGGGAAACGCGTCACGGCCTCATCCCGGATTTACAAGTCCCTCGGGATCGGCAGAGCCAGTTCCAGACGGACCTCTTTGAGCCTTACCAGCGCCGGGAAGCCTGGCTCGAAGATACCATCATCCATATGTACAAAGGGGGCATGAGTACCCGAGATATTGCCTCGTTTATCGAGAAAATGTTTGGAACCTCTTACTCCCCGACCACCGTGAGCAACATCACCAGCACGGTGCTGGAAGATGTGGTCGCCTGGCAGGCTCGTCCGCTCGCCAAACGCTATTCCGTGATCTATCTGGACGGCATGTATGTCAAGCTCAAGCGCCAAAGCGTAGCCAGCGAGGTCGTCTATATCGCTATGGGGATCGACGAAGAAGGCCACCGGGAAATCCTCAGCTTCAGTATTGGGGGCAAGGAGAGCGCCTATGGCTGGCGGGAAGTGCTGCAAGACTTGCACCGCAGGGGTGCGCATGAGGTACTGCTGGGCGTTTTTGACGGGCTGGCCGGGCTAGAGGAAGCCTTTAAGGAAACCTACCCCAAAGCCGATGTTCAGCGCTGCGTGACCCACAAAATGCGGAATACATTGCCCAAAATTCGGGATACCGATAAGACTGAAGTTGTCGCCGATTTCAAGATGCTTTATACCGCGCCAGATAAGGATGTGGCCTTAGCCAACTTCGATGTGGTGCAAAAGAAATGGGGCAAGCTCTACCCGAAGGAAGTGAAGTCTTGGGAGGAGCAGCTCGACGTATTGTTACGGTTTTACGACTACCCACCCCTGATCTGGTACGCGATTTATACATCCAACCCAATCGAGCGAACGAACAAAGAAATCCGCAAACGGCTTCGACCGATGAACAGCTTGACTAACATGGATGCCGCCGAAAAGATTGTCTATCTGGAGGCCATTGGATACAACGAGAGATGGAGCCAGCGTGTCCTGCGTGGGTTTGGAGATGCCCAGACGAAAGCTGCGTTAACCCAAAAATTCGCAGAAAAGTATCCTCCAGCTCAGGAGAACTAAGAAGAAACCAACGGCGAAACTAATTGGTTCTGAAAGTAATTTTTCGCAGGGGGATCCCCCTGTCCCTTTGAAAACCATTCATATCCATTGTCCCAATGGATATCCTACAACCCTTAAAGATAATTACACAAACTTCTTGACGTTACCTCGACCGATGGATATAGCTGTATTTCGTACAACTATTTTGTTGATTTATTGCCCTCAAGGTCGATTCTCTAGTTTTTAGTTGCATAGAATACACTTAAAAGCAGAATGGTCCGTTTTACATATAAAATAGGTGTATAGAATGCAGTTATTTCACAAACACAACGGTGATACTTTATAGGCACTCCATAGGTATTCCATACGCCACATCCTACGTACACCATACGTACTCCATTCGTACTCCATACGGACTCCATACGTACTCCATACGGACTCCATACATACTCCATTCGTACTCCATACGGACTCCATAAGTACTCCACACATTTCGCATTCCAACGAGATCGAGCGCAATCCGTGAATAGTTAATCAGAGTTTGTATTAATTAAAGCGCCTTCTCCGTGACCCTGCCGTTAGCATCTATGTTGGCATTAAAAGATAGGGTGTTCATGAGCTTAATCGTTTTCCTATTGTAGGAATCATCCATAAAATTAGGCTGTCCGCCAATGATTTTGACAGGGGTAATTTTGCTGGTCATCTTGGAGTCCTTAATCTCAACGTTCAATAGCATAGAATTAAGTGTTTTTTCCCCACCACGTGTGGAGCGATTAAACACAAAATTCCCAAGTGAATAATAAATGGGCTTGTGCTTATAGTATTCGATGCCCATAAGGCAGTGACTGTGTGCGCCAAGAATTAAATCCGCCCCGCTATCAATCATCTGTTTAGCTAGTGTGCGTGCGTACTTTTCAGGGAAATCCTTAAACTCTTCATTCCAGTGAATATATACGATCGTGTAATCATTCTCCTTGGACATCTTCTGAATGGCGCTAAGCATAGGCTGCGAGGTGTAAGCTGAAGCGGCTCCCGGTTTGTTTTTGCCGGCATACCACGAAGGATTTGAAAGCACACGGCTAACGCCAAGGATGGCGATCTTTTTCCCTTTTACCGTCTTAGTATAAGGCTTGAACGCTTCATCTTCGTCTTTGCCAGCTCCTGTATGGCCAATCTTGTTTCGATCCAAATGGATCAGCGTGTCGAGCATAGCGTCTTTTCCATAATCCAAAATATGATTATTCGCCAAGGACACTCCATCAATCCCGGCATAGGTTAAGCCACCTAACGTTGCTGGTTTGGATCTGAAGGCAAAGGTTTTCTCTGCCGCTTTCCCTCGGATAGACACAGGCGTCTCCAGATTGGCGAAGGCGATGTCAGCCTTTTGCAGCGTAGATGCGACCTTTACAAACGGAAAGTTCACCCCATATTTAGCAATCTGATCGCCAACAAAACCATCCAAAAGGATATCACCCGCAAAAGCAAGCTTTATAGGATCTGAAGATAGTGAAGCTGCACTGGAAGCAGATGTCACAGGAACTATTAGTGATAACATAAGTGTAATAAGTGCTATTCTACGCAAAACCTTCGATCCTAATCTCAAAAAACACAGCCTCCTCTCATCTTTTTATTAGCTATGATCCTAGCATACTGGAAAGAGGTTACTAAATTAAGAGTAGAAAGACCTGTTATTCCTTTGCTTTTTTCAGAACGGCTCTGAAGCAATTTAATCCGCCCCACGCATCCGTATGCACAGCATCCGCAGGCAACTCAAAATCCGTCTCCCCCCAATACTGAAATCCAGTTTGCAGCAGCAGGTCATTCATAAGACTCAGATTTACCGTCGGGTAATCAAATGTCAATACCAATAATCCTTCTTCGTTCAACGTCCGGTGAAATTCCCGTAAAGTACCCACTGTATCCTCAAAGCTCAAATGCTCTAATACTGATATGCAAAAGACAGTGTCAAAGCTCTCATCCTCATAAGGCAGATCCGTCAGATTAGCTTGAGCGAAATGCAGGTTGTTTGTTCTTCTAGCGATAACCTGCTTCGCCGCTTTTTCCCCAATCTCATTCTCAATACATTCTTGGATAGCTTTCGGGTAAATAACCCTACTGTCCTTATCGCAGGCATAGACCTCTGCACAAACCCCTGCCAAATAAAACTTCAAGGGATGAGGAATCCCACAGGCGGCATCCAGCACAACACCATGCGGAGAAATAAAGTTAATACACCACTCATATTCAAAGGGACGGCTCCACCATGATTCCGGCAGATCATAAATCAACTTCTCACGACGTGCATCTGAATTTACGAAAAAACGCGAGACAAAGGGATGGGTTGGCATGGCCAGGACTCCTTTTTCAACGGAATTTTAGGTAGTGAGAGTATATTCATGATTTGCTGATTCATTCCATAACCTTACATTGAACGAGACAAACCCAAAAAAACGGCTGCTCCCTTAGGAACAGACCGTCTTTAAATATAACTGTATAAACCTTATGCGTAGAATGAAAGAGGTTTGGCCTCAATTCCATGTCTCTCGATCAACTTATCAAGTAACGCAGACCATTCCGCATCGACTGTACATTGCTCAGGATGTGCCTCGAACCAAGCAACCGACTGCTTGATCCCTTTGGAGAAAGGCACAGTAGCCTGGAAGTCAGGCACGAAACGTTTGATTTTGCTATTATCAAAAACACTGCTTACCGCTTGATCACCGATCAAGCCATCCGCTGTCCCTGGAGGGGAAAAGGCTGCGATAAAGTCTGTGGAGATATGCACAACTTTAGGTTCCACACCTGCCGCTTGTCCGATGGCCGCGTAAATCTGATTCCAATTTAATACCTCGTCGGAAGTTATATGAATGGCCTCACCTATCGCTTCCGGATGTCCAAGCAATCCAACGAAACCTTTGGCAAAATCCGAATTATGCGTCAGTGTCCACAAAGAGGTTCCATCTCCATGTATGACTAAAGGTAAGCCGCGGCGGATACGATCGATCAGTGACCAAGGATGCTGGCCACTCGTAAGTGCCGCAGGGATGGCTGTATTTCCATAGGTATGGGAAGGACGAACAATCGTAACCGGGAATCCGTTCGCCTTGTAAGCTTCCATCAACAGCTGCTCACACGCAATTTTATTCCTCGAATACTCCCAATAAGGGTTCTCCAGCGGTGTCTCTTCTGTAATTACATAATTACGCTGCGGCTTCTGATAAGCAGAGGCTGAGCTGATGAAAATGTACTGCGTCGTTTTACCAGTGAACAGGTCAATGTCTGCCTGCACATGTTCCGGTGTAAAAGCAATCCAGTCTACCACTACGTCAAATTCGTAATCTCGTAATACTAATGCGGCTTCTGCCGGATTACGAATGTCTCCTTTAATTACTTTTGCACCTTCTGGAACGAATTCATCCCGCTGTCCTCTGTTGAACAAATACAGCTCGATTCCTTGAGCTACAGCCAACGGGGATACAGCCTGACTAATTAATCCCGTACCTCCAATAAATAAGACCTTCATTTTGCACGCTCCTTATAGTGAATCCGGCTCGTTATTTACTGGTTAACATAATCTCGCCATACGTGCTTCGGCTGCCAATTCAGCAGCTTTTTGGCCTTCTCATTACTGAGTAGCGACTCGTGACCCTCCAGCGGCTGGCGGAAATCCGTCACCTCTGGATAACGTGCGGCCATTAGCTCTCTGCTAGGAACAGCCATGCTGGTCTCATCTGCACATATATTAAGAGCAACCGCGCCCAATCCATCCGTTTCGATTGCCAATTGGCAAGCTGTTGCTACATCCCGTGTATCAATATAACTCCATAGAATCCGATCGCGCTGCGCTGGATCATGAATGAAGGAAGGGAAACGTTCATACGCCGATGGATCAATAACATTTCCGATTCTTAGGGAAACGACCTGTATACCCTTTCTGCGATAGAACATCTCAGCGGTTTGCTCATTCACAACCTTAGACAGACCGTAGCTGTCTTCAGGCAACTGTGGATGCTCCTCATCCATAGGCACATACTTCGGCCCCAAAGGATTAACCGCAAAACAGATTCCGTAGGAGGATTCACTGGAAGCAATCACTGCTTTTCGAATCCCGAGACCCGCTGCAGCCTCCAAAATGTTATAGGTAGATACTACATTATTTTGAAAGGTGACCTCACTCGTCTTTATATTTGCAGCTGGGATCGCAGCCAAATGTACAACTGCATCAGCGCCAGCAAGTACACCATATACTTCACCCAAATTATTCAAATCAGCAATCATCGTTGGGCACAAAGAATCTGCGGATTTTTGCGTATCTACATTCACAACCTCATACCCTTGCTCTACAAAATGCCGGACCACCCATCTGCCCAACATCCCACTGCCGCCTGTAACAACTACTTTCGCCATGAGCGTGTCTCCTTTTTTATGAAGCTAACAACTACTCCAGAATCTCCTCAATCTGCTTCAAAATCTCTTCCGAAAGCTCCATACCCGAAGCCTTAACATTCTCTTCGACCTGCTGCGGACGGCTGGCACCCACCAGTGCACTAGCTACATTAGGTTGACGCAAAATCCAAGCCAAAGCCAAATTCCCAACAGAAATATTCAGTTCCGTGGCGATCCCACTCAATTGGCGGACTTTTTCAATCTTTTCTTCTGTAATCGAATCTTTTAATCGATCCAGCTTAGCAGCACGGCTATCCTCAGGGATGTCCGTGTTATACTTTCCAGTTAACAGCCCTTGAGCCAGTGGAGAAAATACCACCTGTCCAATCCCACGGCGCTCACCGAGCGGAATAATCTCTTTCTCAATATAACGGTTAAACATATTATAAATCGGCTGATTAACAACAATATGATCTAGCAAATAGCGGTCTGCTACAGCTAACGCATCGGTCATTTGCGCCGCCGTCCACTCACTAACACCGACATAATATACCTTGCCTTGCCGAACCAGATCATCCAGCGCACGTAAGGTTTCTTCAATTGGAGTTTCCGGATCAAAACGGTGGCAATACATAATATCCACGTATTCTACTCCGAGACGTTTCAAGCTAGCATGACACTGTTCCGTAATATGTTTGCGGGATAGTCCACGGTCGTTAGGTCCCGAGCCCATTTCCCCGTATACTTTAGTAGCTAATACATAGGACTCACGAGAGTAGTTACGTAAAGTCTCACCTAGTACTTTCTCGGCAGCACCTTTTTCATAAACATTTGCAGTATCAAAAAAATTCACGCCTAAGTCGTAAGCGGTTTCAATGGCATTAACAGCATTATCTCTTTCCACATAGCCTCCGTATGTCAGCCAGCTTCCCAAACTAATCTCACTGACTTTTAAACCGGTTCCACCTAATCTGCGATATTTCATAATAACTGCTCCTCTCCATAGTTCCGTGTTTGATTTTGGCAGGTTGCTTAGCACTCATATTCATTCTAGAATAGTTTGTATATAATAGAAAGAAGTGAAAATTAGTTTATTATATGATCTCTAGTGTAGTTACTATACTAGAGTATAGTAGCTTCACAAACAGGAGGAGATACCTTGAAGACAGCTAAATCTACTAATAATTATATCCCCAAAACCCCTGTTACTATTGAATGTAATGTTGAAAAAACACTTGAAGTATTAGGTGGAAAATGGGCCTTTCTTGTCCTCAGAGAGCTATTCGACGGCACGCAGCGTTTTGGGGCACTGCAACGAAAAATCACTAACGTGTCTCCCCGCGCACTGACCACTACGTTGCGCCATCTGGAGGAGCATGGTGTGCTTGAGCGTCACGTATTTCCGACTGTTCCTGTTACGGTAGAATATTCGCTTACTCCCAAAGGTGAGGATTTACATCAAATTTTGAAGGAAATGAAGCTGTGGTCCGCGAAATGGACTTAGCTTGAGCAGATTGTGACTGATGAAAAAAGAAGCTGTCCAAAAAGTAGAGAATTCTACTTATAGGGTAGCTTCTTTTTTATAAATTGGCTATACAATGGATTCTTACTTTAACCCATGGGATATGTGCGGCGTGCGGTGTGCGGTGTGCGGTGTGCGGTGTGCGGTGTGCGGTGTGCGGTGTGCGGTGTGCGGTGTGCGGTGTGCGGTGTGCGGTGTGCGGTGTGCGGTGTGCGGTGTGCGGTGTGCGGTGTGCGGTGTGCGGTGTGCGGTGTGCGGTGTGCGGTGTGCGGTGTGCGGTGTGCGGTGTGCGGTGTGCGGTGTGCGGTGTGCGGTGTGCTGTGTGCGGTGTGCGGTGTGCGGTGTGCTGTGTGCGGTGTGCGGTGTGCGGTGTGCGGTGTGCGGTGTGCGGTGTGCGGTGTGCGGTGTGCGGTGTGCTGTGTGCGGTGTGCGGTGTGCGGTGTGCGGTGTGCGGTGTGCGGTGTGCGGTGTGCGGTGTGCTGTGTGCTGTGTGCGGTGTGCGGTGTGCTGTGTGCGGTGTGCGGTGTGCTGTGTGCTGTGTGCTGTGTGCGGTGTGCGGTGTGCTGTGTGCTGTGTGCTGTGTGTGATGCGCCGCGGTGTGCGATGTGTGATGTGCGCTTTAGTGTAATTGGGGAAAAACTCCCTAAAAATAGCCGATATTCGCTAAAAAAGAGCATAATGAGGGAATTTCTCCCTAAAAATCGGGTTGATTCCTTTCTTTTTCACCAAATCAGGTAAATTACAGGGAGGTTTTCCCTAATTATAAGTTAGATGACCAAATATCTAAGAATTATAGGGAAAAATTCCCCAATTATAGAGTCGGAATGCGTATTTGGTTAACTGAAAACAACCGGAGATACCAGCGATTTCTGCGTCAAGTCATACACAAATTGCCGTTTGAGGTCAGCAGGCTATGCCTTGCCTTCAATCTACTACTGAAGCAGATCGCGGATAATCAAAAACGCAGAGCAGCGAAGATCCAATAGGAGGATGAATCGCTGCTCTTTTGACCCTTGCATTTTTGAAAATGAAGGAGAGGTCGTCTCTTTTCGTAGAAAATCCACCTGTAGAACAACCCTTCCAGCATTTTCACTATACGGATCTAGTATTTATCCACAATCGCGCCGAGAACTGCCGTATTTACATAGGGTTTTCCTTTGAGGCTTTGCAGCTCTTTCGCAGTTCCTGTAACAACAGCTCCCAATAGCTGTACATCACTGGCATCCGGCGCCGCTTTATCCTTTTTCAAGTAATTCGAGATTCGCTCAAACTCTCCGTAATGCTTGCCCTTCATCTGAAGCCCATAGGCTAGGGATTGTAAAAAATCCTCTGGTTTCGGTTTAAATAACCCTTCCCATTCCCCACCGTAGCCATATACTTGTCTAGCTGATTCCGGTAAGGCATATTTATTCGGACCGCTGTCATTCCTAATAAACTCAAGGTTCCTTTTATCGTCATACGTATCCACCCAATACCATGTCTGTGTCAAACCCGCCGGCAGCATCTTCTCT
This sequence comes from Paenibacillus sp. FSL F4-0097, assembly GCF_038593125.1. Taxonomy (NCBI): domain Bacteria; kingdom Bacillati; phylum Bacillota; class Bacilli; order Caryophanales; family Paenibacillaceae; genus Paenibacillus; species Paenibacillus sp. FSL F4-0097. Next base: position 2,090,631 of record NZ_CP151965.1, on the reverse strand, counting down.
ACCTCTGCCTGAGTGTAGCCTTTATCAAAAGAAACTGCCATTTCTACGAGCTTACCAGGTTCCATTTGTTCGAGTGCAGGCAGGTCATTCAGCACTTTTTCGTTATAATTCACTCCAGGCACATAAAACATCATTTCCCGCTGAGCATTTTGACTGTTATATCCTCGGTAGTATTCATAATTTTGCTGTGTCATTACCGGGTCAGGAACATTTATACTAGAGTACCCCCTATTAAGCAGAGAAAAACGGCTGCCCATATCGAAATACAGTTTTTTTGTATCCCATACGATGGGTACACCCTCAACAACTTTGTAAGTACTCAGTTCGACTTTACCCGATAGAAACCCTAAATCAAGCTCAGTTCTCAACTCCTGAAGGTTAGGACTGCTTATTTTCATCATGATCCTCTCTTCATCCAGACCACGCATTGCCAACCAGCTTGTCAGATGGGCGTTGCCCAGCATCCCGCCGAATAATACTATAACCGTCACCACTAGAGAAATGATCGTATTTCGAATCATTGTTTTTCGTTTTGCCTTCTTAATTACTTTTGAAAGGTTCTGATCATCCTTTTGTTCCCATGGAGCTGTCATTCCGCATCACCTCTATACTTTTTTTGAAATTGCTTGCGGGCACGAAACAATGCCGATTTCACTGTATCTGTCGTAATTCCCAGAAGCTCAGCTATCTCCTGATAGGACAGCTCCAGCTCATATTTCATAATAATTAGTTGTTTATGGAGCGGTAGAAGCTCATCCAACACTCTTTCGATGTCTTCTCGTTTCTCTTTTAACAGCACATGATCCTCTGGCAATTCCATATCCGGCACATCTACATAGTCAATAGGAATGACTATCCGCTTGCGGCGGCGGCACAGATCATAGTAGCGGTTGATCGCTACTTTATATAACCATGCACTGAATTTGTTCTCATCAATGGAATCAATATACAAAAGAGCCTTATACACCGTATCCTGTACGATATCTTCAGCGTCGGCTGCAGGTGCCCCGAGACGAATCAGGTATTTTTGAATTTCTAACATTTTAGGTTGAAGTATCTGATGTAGCTGCCCGGGCTTCATCCTGCACCTCCCTTCGTATGTATAACGATAAAGTTCTCAGAATGTTAGCTTATGAGGTAAAAAAATTATAAAAGAAAAGACGGCTGCCTCAGAAAGACATGCCGTCACATTTTAAAGAATGAATAAGGTTCCAGTACAATTCCTATATATCCGTAGGATTCATTGCCTGCTGAGCTGTAGATATGAGTATGGTTTGAACTTTCAGAGATTGTTTGTCAATAATGAAGCCTATATAGAACCCACCCTCCAGATTATCCATTTCAAAAGGTGACAATCGGGGCTCATACACTCCACCCTTGTTCTCAAACCAGTAACTCACTATAATCCCGTATTCGTTATCCACTGCAACGTATGTACCGTATGCCTTTAGCACATCTTCCAATGTACTTACCCCAGGTCGAATATTGTTCAATGTACCTATGTGGATTGGATCAATGCGCTCATTATCTTTATCTATTTTCCAAGCGTTCAGCCGACCTTCGGTATCATAATGTACAGATACTTCTTTATACATTTCATTATTGAATACATCTTGACCTGTTGAATCCCCGTAATGTTCCTCTACTAACATTCTTGAACTCCCAAAATCAATAAAAAGATTACGTCCACTATCCGCTATTCCGAAATCACTATCAGTTACCGGAGCCGCTATAAAGTCCTTCAAGCCTGTACCCTGTTCCGGTAATGACGGTAATAGACTCCGATCCGATCGTTCTTCTGGACGAGAATTTACAGTATATATTCCCTTAAGCTTGAGCATTCTCATCCATTGTATAGCCTCTGCTCTTGTAAGCGGGAGATTTCCTTTAAAACCGACTAAAGTTGGCTCCCCGGGAAGTGGAAGTAGAGAGTTACCCAGCAAATAAACGACGGAATCCGTGTCGTTGTAATTCATCCCTAGACCAGATACAACTAACCTTGCGGCGGCCATTCTGGTGATTGGAGTCGATCTTGCCACTGGATATTGTAGTCCAGTAACTGGATGATTCCACCACTTAGCCATTCTATACGGTGCTGCTGTCCATTCTTCGCCTATGCTAGTAGCCTTTGGATAGCCGAAAGAAAGATAAAATAATTTCAAAAATTCCGCTTCCGTAATCGGCTGATCCGGTCGAAAGCTCCCATCATCATAACCAACCATCAATTGGTTGCCTAACGCCCAGCGCACCCAAGGTTCAGACCAGTGACCTTGAATGTCAGTGAACAGTGAAGATGCCGGATCCTCCTCACCGTCCTCTTCCACTTCTTCATATGTCCCTGTATTCTCGTACGTTGTCGTTTCAGCATGAACTCTATAACTCACGTTGCCGCATGTCACAATTGTCCCCGAGATAAGACCTAGTACCAATAGCTTCATTATCTTCAATTTAATAATCCCTTTCGTTCTTATCGGTAAGGGGTTCCTGCTCTCTTTGTCAGGTTTATCGTGATTAACCCTTTATCTTAACTATCGGGTAAAAAGTCTGATTCGTAAATATACTGCTCTCCTTTTTCACAAGAAAAGCCAAAAAAGATCGCTCCCCTTCATAGCGGGAACGATCTTAACCTACCTACTACTTAGACCTTTAATCGACGTTCGAAAGCTTTGGGGATAAGCATTATAGCAAGTATACCTATGATTATCACCGAAAGAATTGACAAGGGTAGATGTAATATAGGGATGCCAAAAATGTTATAGGATACATATTTTACGATTAAGGATCTGCTAACCATTACACCTGACGGTAAAAAAGAGATTATTTTGCCCAACATTCCAGGCAAAGAGAAAAGGGGAAGAATAACTACGAATGCTGCCAGTCCAAGACTGCTTAAGCTACTCCGACACAAAGCGGATATCAGCGCCGTCAATAACAATAGACCACATGCAGCCAGCAAGGTTACAGCATATTTCAGGGCAAATCCCTGCAGCTGGGTTAAGGCATATGGAGTCTCATCAAAATAAAAGTAACTATTCAGCGGGGCATTCCAGCCCACGAAGCCGAACGGTAAACAGGCCAGCAATGTGCAAATTCCGTAAAAAAGAGTAACCCAGCTAAACGTAACTATAAATCCAGCTAATAGTTTTGCCGAAACAATCTTCAACCTTCCGTATCTACTAGATAGAATAAGTGCATCCATTCTATAGTTTTCCTCACCAGAGAACAAGGGTGCCAGCGCAAATACTAGAATAAGACCGATCAGAAGATCGCCGACGCCAGGCGAGCTTGAAAAAAATATATGTAATAAGTCCCAGTCCTCCGTTACATAAAACCCCCGTGGTTTTCCCTCCTCCAACATGGAGAGTTTTTTAGTAACATCTCTTAGTGCATATGATCCTGGTTCTTGCTTCTCCAATAAAACCTTCCGCTCTCTCAGCTCTGTTAAATTTCTGTTGAATTGATCTACCATATAAGCTGTACCAGCATAGTGTTGCTCCAGAATTCGTTTCATCTTCTCCTCTTTGGACCAAGCGCTGTCTTCGGCATATTCTTCTTTGAGTCTAGGAGCGTATTTCAAAACTAAATCTGCTTGAATCGGTCCTAGATGAGCGGCGATAGCTTCAGGCTTTTCCTTGTTTACAACCAATAGACTATCCGTACCGGATGGGTAGAAACTAACAAAACAAAAAATGGCTAATGCAGTACTTCCAGCTATAGAAATCCAGACTCTGGGAATCATAATTTTGCGTAATTCAAACATCACCAGACGGTTCATGTGTATCATCCCCTCCGAAAATAATGCATATATACATCTTCTAATGAAGGATTCACCATCACCGCATTCTCAACTGGCGAATCCTTGCTGACTATCCGAACCACTAGTCCAGTATCTGACTGCTGCACATTCACTACAGTTCCCTTCTCTTCGATTTGAGCCAGCAACCGTGCAGGGATATGAACCTCCCAAACCTCTCCTTGCAATTCATCGGTCAACTCCTTAATTGTTCCTTGACGAAGTAACTCTCCTCGCCCCATCAGTAGCACCTGTTTAGCTATATGATCAACATCAGAAACGATATGAGTAGACAAAATAACGATGCGCTCATTTGATATTTCAGAAATTAAATTTCGAAATCTTACGCGTTCCGAGGGGTCAAGTCCTACTGTGGGCTCATCCAATATGAGGATGCTCGGATTATTAAGCAATGCTTGTGCGATACCGAGTCTACGCTTCATCCCGCCGGAGTACTTTCCGCATTTTTTATCCATTTCACCGGATAGATTAACCGTTTGAGCCAGAACCTCTATACGATCACTCGCCTCCTTCTTGGTCAACCCCTTTAGGGCAGCAACATAATACAAGAAATCACGAGCTGAAAAATGATTGTACATCCCCAGTTCCTGTGGTAAATAACCAATCTGAGCCCGGTACTGATCCCCCATGTCATCCTTGTTTTGTCCATCTAAAAGTACATTTCCACGAGTCGGATACAGAACATCTGCGACAATACGCATCAATGTCGTTTTTCCTGTTCCGTTAGGTCCTAGAAGACCATACACACCAGGTGACATAGAAAGGTTAATAGTATTCAAAATTCGCTTTTTGTCGAAATCATGTACGATATTACATAGTTTAAGCTCCAATCAGAAACCCTCCCTTGCTCAATACTCTGGATTGAAACCTCATGGCTAAGACAAATAACACTGCCGACAGAACACCCAATCCCATTAACCAAAATAACTCAACCGACGTCGTCCAGCTCACTGCAAATTCTCCGGAAAATAAAATCATCCAAAAGAGAGGCAAACTGAAGAGTACGGTCGTTAATTGTCTAAAATTACGTATCAGCGTAGATAATACTGACGCTACCGCCGCATTCATTAGGATTGGGATGCACCATAGCAAGGTCATACGCAGCATAAACTCCTTTCCCCCTAAAGGGGTTACCATAGCAGTAACACTAAAGTTAATCATTAGTGAGATCAGCCCTGCCATAAGGAACCGAGCTTGCACATACCGATGCAACGGGATTCTAAAACTACGTGCGAGTTCTCCCATTCCACAGAGCGTATTCCGAGCCGTATGAGAGACGACCACCAGTAAAGGAATACAACCCACGATGGACAGAATAAACATAGGGCTAACAATCTCCGTAACACTCAGCACCAAATATCCTACTACAAACAAGATCACACCAAGCACAACTTCTCTCCACCATCCCTGTGAAAAAAGAATCCTCATCTGTTCCCGTACAAATAGAGGAACTGGTGGGACTGGCGCAGGTAAAGCCCGCTTGGATCTTCTCCACCTGCTCATGGCTTCTTCTGCAAAACCGTCAAGGAGTGGCGGTTCAGGAATGCACTTGATGGAATTCACGATCTCCTCTACAGACTCTGCTGTCATCTCATCCTGTAAATTTAGATTGAGGTAATCTTGATGGTTACGTTTAACCCTCATTTCCCTGCTCCTTTCTTTAGGGGTTGGGATATATCCTCTTGCTTGGAATACCTTAGTAAATCGCGTAATTTTATCAGTGATCGACTTACCCTTGACTTCACAGTTGATTCAGGTTCATGAGTTACGGCAGCTATTTCTGTAAACGTAAATTCATATTTATACCTTAACAAGAGCGCATCCCTCTGTTCCTCTGGCAGTGAGCAAATCGCGGCGTATACCTGCTTAACCTCTTCACGAAGTAATATTCCTTCAAGAAAGTCTCCTTCGACTGTGATTTCATCAGATAAGCTTTGATTCAACTCTGCTTGCCGAGCACTTTTGCTGCGAAAATAGTCAATGCAGACATTTTGCGCGATCGCCATCAACCAAGCTCGAAAACTCCCCTGTTTATTTTGATAGCTGCCAAGCTTGGCCCATGCTTTTTCATACACCGTCTGTGCAAGATCCCAGGCTAATTCGTCATTATGTATTTTCCATCTGATGAATCGATAAATATCGCTATAGGTATACCGAATTAATAATTCCACCGCTGCCTCATTGCCCTGCTGCGCTTCTGTGACCCATTTGTCCTCTCCGATTTAATTCCCCTCCAATCTACCAATCTACTAAATATAACGAAATCGCCTACAAAGTAGACGCATCACATTAAAAAGACCAACCAGAAGGTTCTGGCTGGCCGAATATAAATTTTCCCTAGATTATGTCCCCGGTTCAAATTATGAGTGAACATTCTCAGCTTGTATCTTAGTGAATTATATAACATTGATTCTATTAATTTCCATAGTGTACACTCATTACAAGTGGTCTTTTTGTGAAACTCTTCGGAAAAGGTGGATTATTGTTCGATGAAAAAAATGATGCTGTCTATTCTTTTAATAGTTTCTTTAATAGGTATAAGTGGATGTGCAGAGAGTAATATAGGAGATCTTAAGATAAGCGCAGGAGATCAAGAAATTAAAAGTACAACATTATCTAACACTAAATTAGCTAACGCGAAGAGTGACTTATCCTCAAACGCTGAAGCAAGTGGATTTGAATTCGCCTTTGAGCAGGATGCAGTAAAGAATATTCAATATTTAAAAAATGGAGAAATCATTACTCTAGACTTTGGAGATTCTGAGCCAGATAATGTATCGCTCGAAGATAGCGTACTAAATAAGAGTGGAGCTTATCAATTTTCATCCAGAGAAACACTAGAAGTTCCAATTACAAAAGAAGACGGTAAATATTCCTTTACGATCGAAAAGCATATGGCTTCTTCATTGAGTTCGTTTTACGAAGAGAACAAAAAAGACTATAGAGGCTTTAGCATAACGGCAAGCTGGGGAGAAAAAGAATATAGATATGCTTTTGTTATACAAGCGGATGCCAATTAAAGCTAACATTCTGATTTAAACCCGCTAATCATATTAGGCATTCCATCGAAATATTCAGGGCCCAGAAGTCATCCAGATGGCTTCTGGGTTCCCTTGAATAGAAATCTAACTATCTATTTTTTAAATATACAACAAATTGTTCATGCAACTCTAGTTCGGATCGTTTAAAGATCCCAGCCCTCGGAATTTAATTATTGAAAAGTAGGAATAACAAGATTATGAATTTGCTCTGACCCGAGTTTACTTTCAACAAAAGATATTTATGGATTCTTTCGCGATATTGATTATAAGTGATTTCAAAGCTTTGCTTGTCTCCCTGTGCATCCGGATAAACAGTGGATTTGTCATGAGCTCCAGACATTGTAAGAACCTCCTCTTGACCTTACATTTAATTAGACACCGCAGGTTGATTAAAAGCCACATGTCATTTCAAAAAAATCCACAATAAAAAACTGTCGATTGCTAGACAATTATATAGAGCCAAGTTATAGTATTGATAATACTTTTAATAACTATTTTCAAAAGTCTAGAGGTGAATAAAATAAACCAAATCGCAAACAATTCTATTCGTGTTAAAAAGATAAATCAGGAGCTTATCAAGCAGGCCTTGAAATCGATGAAAGAAGGAACCAAATCCACGATTGCAAGTGCCACCGGATTAAGTATTGCTACCTGCGGAAATATCCTGAATGAACTTCTGGAGACTGGTGAAGTCATTGAGACTGAACTGGAGGCATCAAATGGAGGTCGACCGGCCAGACGATTTATCTATAACGCTGATTTTTCCTATATTGCATGTATCTATGCCAAAATTGAGGATGGCCAGAAATCCATAACCTATGCGGTGACCAATTCAGTTGGTGATCGTGTGGATCATGGATGGATGGAATTAGAGTACATAGATGCTGCAGCCATCGACCATCTGCTGGATACGCTTATCCAACAATATAACAACATCAAGGCAGTCGGGATTGGAATTCCCGGCCTTGCTCACCAAGGTGTCATTAATATCTGTGACATTAAAGAGTTAATTAATGCTCCCTTAGAATCACTGCTCAGAGAAAAATACGAGCTTGAAGTCACGATTGAAAATGATATGAATCTGACCGTTTACGGGTTCTATAAACAGCAGGATTATGAAGAGGATAAAACCATTGTCGTGGTGACCTTTATCAAAGGAGCTTTTCCAGGCGCCGGGATGATGATCGACGGGCATATCCACAAAGGTAATACTAGATTTGCTGGTGAAGTCTCTTTTTTACCGTTTGGAATCTCGCGTGAACAGCAATTGAGTAGCTTGGACCACACGGATACCTTCATCCCTTTGGCGGCTCACACTATATCGTCCCTGATTGCAATTATTAATCCAGAGACCATAGCTCTCACAGGAGAACAAGTCAAACAAGAGAATGTGCGGCCGATTTATCAACGTTGTCTGGAAGTGATTCCAGAGGAGCATATGCCTCACTTAATTGTGCTGGATCAACCTGATGATCATTACATGAACGGATTAATTGCGATCACACTGGAAAGCTTAACCTACTCATTGCAGTTGGTTGAGAAGCGCCGTTAAAAACATAAAACTAACATACACTTCAGGAGGAACTACGAATGGCAACAAACAAAGAAAACATGATCGCAGGAAAGCTATATATGGCAGGCGGTGAAGAATTAGCAAAGGATAACAAAAGATCCAGAATGCTCACTCGTTTATTTAACAATACGACGGAAGAACAAGGTGAATATAGAGTAGAACTACTCAAGCAATTATTTGAGTCTACAGGAGAATCATTATATGTTGAACCTCCCTTCCGTTGTGATTACGGCAGTAATATTACCGTTGGCAATAACTTCTACGCTAATTTTGACTGCATTATCCTTGATGTAGCTAAAGTAACGATTGGTAACAATGTTCTCTTTGGACCTAGAGTAGGCGTATATACTGCTGGTCACCCCATAGATGCGGACGTGCGTATTAGTATGCTTGAATTCGGTACACCGATTACCATTGGAAACAATGTGTGGGTTGGTGGAAACGCGGTAATTAATCCTGGGGTAAAAATCGGCAACAATGTAATCATCGGTGCAGGTTCAGTCGTAACTAAGGATATCCCTGACAATGTAATTGCGGTGGGTAACCCATGCAAGGTATTAAGAGCAATCACCGAAGACGATAAGCAACACTGGGAAAAACTTAAAGAAGAGTATTACAGAGACATTGAGCAATAAAGTAACCCGTTCTGGGAGGATCTTAATTTGAAAAAGCGCTTCGGGGGATTTAACAAGATTTATGCCATGCAATTGGCGACCATCTTTTTAGGATTTATAGTGTTTGGCATATCGGAAAATATTAAAGGACCCGCCATTCCGCGAATCCAATTCGACTTTAATCTGGACGAGAAACAGCTTGGCTCCCTTTTATCCCTAAATGCATTAGGTTATTTGATCGCCTGCTCCTTTACAGCTGTATTGGTTCGGAAGTGGGGGATCAAGGCTGTCAGTATCATTGCTTTTGCATCCATGATATTTTCAGGAGTGTTAATCTATATCTCCCACAGCTACCCCTTTTTCTCAGCTTCTTATTTCCTGATGTACATCGGAAACGGAATGCTGGAGATTGGTCTTGCCATTTTGGGAGCACGCATCTTCGTAAAAAATACCGGGACTATGATGAACTTATCCCATTTTTTCTACGGATTTAGTTCAACCTTAGCTCCACTGCTGGCAACAGGACTCATGTCGGTAAGTATATTTGGCCATCCACTCGACTGGCGCGGAATGTATTTGATTATGCTAAGCTTATCTTTACTGCCTATTCTATCTGCCTTGCGCAGTACATTTCCGGGTGACGATCTTCCGCAAGAGGACCGGATCCCATTAAAAACGCTGGTCCGCGATCCCGCTTTATGGCTGATGGTGCTTATTCTTTCTTTCGGTGTAGTGTCAGAACTTGCAGTAGGTGGATGGCTAGTGAATTTCCTAGAAAAAGCATACTTGTGGGATACAGTTACAGCTTCTGGTATGTTGTCCACCTTTTTTCTCTGCTTCTCGCTAGCAAGGCTCCTGCTGGGGCCGGTTACAGATAAGATTGGTTTCAATCTATCGCTTATCATCTTTTCAGCCTTCTCTGCCTTATGTACGTTTGCTGCTATTTTGGGTGGGGAACAGCTCGCGTTTCTATTTGCAGCAGCAGGCATAGGTATCGCTATGATTTATCCGACCGTCATGGCGTTTATCGCAAAAAGGTATCCGCATGGCAGTGACACTGCCATCACCTTTACAGTTACACTAATGGGAGTCGGTAGCGTGATTGGCAACTATGCCATAGGTGCAGTAATCGAAGGTGTAAAGAGGCTTTACGGAGCAGAATCACAAACTGGCTTGCTACGTGGACTTCAAGCTGGGTATGGTTTTATCGGTTTATGTGCAGCTATATGCGCGATATCCGGTTGTGTTTTATATCGTTATTTAAATCGCCGCCAAGAACTTATATAGAATAGTTATCGCACTTACTTCTGCTCATCCCTGCAACAACCTGCTGATTTCATGGCAGGTTGTTTTGTTGCAAATAGCGACCAACCTCCCACCATCGGACTCAAATGACCTTATTGGCTTCGAAATAGGCAGAAACGAGGTTTTTCGGACCCCAGAGTCGTTATTGAGTTGTTTTTGTGCAAAAACCGCTGTCTTCTGACTTGATAACGCCTCCTGAGTCCGAACACTCCGCCTAATGAAGCTAAATCCTGAAATAGCGACTATACAGTCCGCAACAATGACCTCTGAGCTGGTGATCACCATCCCAACAATTATCGCAGCCCTCCCGCCAGCTCCATTATTTTTCTAACAATCTGCTCTTCACCACTACTAACCTTTTCCGTTGCAACTTCTCCCAAGGTTATATGATCGCCAACACAAACCGAGTGTGCGGAATGTCTGAACATTTCTATATCATTAGCATCGTTACCAAAAGCAATAAATTGCTGCGGTTCTATGCCTAAATTTTTTAGTCCTGTCCATTTGTTTACGCCTTGGGGACTTATATCCATAATATCTTCTTGTCCATGCTGGTAGATCACAATCGGCAGATTTTGCAGCTTATGTATAAGTTGTTCCCCGTTCAGACTGCTCAAAATAACTACCTTCACAATCTCATCCAGCTCCGATGGAGTTACATTTTTGGCGCGTTGTTCTGGATCTACATTTCTCCGCACCATTCCCGCCAACCATAGACCTAAATGCCCCTCATTTAATTGAGGATAAAATGATCGATGTCATCATAACGGATATCGATCTTTTCTCCGTTTCTTTTGACAAGATTTATATACAGAGGAGCTGCATCAACACTTCCGCCACCCACCAGCACATGGTAGTTTTCATTGATTTCATATTTACGGATGTACAAGCCTGAACCGACATCTTCAAAGGGATAACCTTCAAAATCCTTCCACGACAACGCCTCGCCTTGATGAGCTAGATCCTGTATTTCATCCATGGATAATATTGCAGTTTTTTTATCATTACAGGCTGAAAGTATAATCGTCAAAGCAAACAATAACAGCATTATCAAGCTACGCTTACTTCTCATTCATAAACCTCCAAACTCTATATATTGTTATTTATAGGAAAATATAAGGTAATAATAACATAGCTTAGACTTGCTTTGAATGGATTGCGACCAGTTTCTGCTCTGAGTGCTAGAAATTCAAGCTCCCCACATCCTCCTCGGTTTCTTCCTGCAAATCTATTTTAAATTTGACGTTAATTTGTTATGTATGCTCTAATATAAATGAAGGGTGGAGCTGCATGTTATCATTTTTACTAACTTTAAAACGTTTATTCTCGGGCTTATGGAAAGCGCTAAAACGTAAAAATTTCCAAGTATTATTCTTATTAGTTTTGATGACGCTGTTGTCTGGAACCATTTTTTATGTCAAACAGGAAGGTTTGTCTGTCCTGGATGCTATTTATTTCTGTGTTGCAACGCTTAGTACATTAGGTCATCCAACATTTGTTCCCCAGACAGCACTCGGAAAAATATTTACGATCGTTTACATTATTGCAGGCACAGGGTTGTTCTTGGGAATGATGGGGTATATCGCTTATGAACTGATCAAACAAACCGATAAAGATAACAATTAAATAATGGAATCCAGAACTCGTGACATTATTAACAGCCTTGTTAGCCGAAGCTGACATGGCTATTTTTTTCAAATATTCGATTATATCTGTTTCTTTTTCGCAATCACTTTCACTTTCAATCAAAGCAATGTTGATGGATTAACGTGTCTCATCTCCAATGGCTGCAAGAGCTTTACTGCTTTCACCATTACCATTGAAATGACCAAACAAGGCTTGAAAAATGGCTTTATGCATGGCTGGATTGTTGGCCACTCCATATTTTCTAACATTTAAAGCCGTTCTCTTATAGAAGAGAACGGCTTTAAATGTTTTTTTCACAGAAATCCTTAGAACACCCGCTTCTGATTCCGATCATCAATAATAATCTGCACCGCTTCCTTAAACCGTAATGCATGCACAATCTCCCGCTCCCGCAGGAACTTGAGGCTATCCTGCAGATCCACGTCATCCGTCATGTCAATCAGCCACTGATATGTAGCCCGGGCTTTTTCCTCAGCCGCAATGTCTTCATAAAGGTCTGCCAAAGGGTCTCCCTTAGCTTGAATATAGGCTGCGGTGAATGGAACTCCGCTAGCATCCGTGTAGAACAGGGCATGATCATGCGCTACAAAATGTGGCCCTAATCCCGCTTCCTCTAATTCACATACCGAAGCATCCTTCGTCAGCTTGTAGATCATCGTGGCAATCATCTCAAGGTGAGCGAATTCCTCAGTCGAAATATCGTTCAACACGCCAATAACTTTATCTGGAATCGTGTATCTTTGATTCATATAGCGTAGTGCAGCGGCGAGCTCGCCATCTGCTCCTCCGTATTGCTCACTCAAATAACGCGCCATCCGGACATCACATTTACCCACCCGTACCGGATATTGCAGTTTTTTTTCGTATATCCACATTCGGGAACTTCCCTCCTCTAGAAAAATAGTTCCTTACGGTTATACTCCTCTTACACCTGCCAAGGCCAAGGGGGTTGATTCCATTCCCATGGACATTTAGAATAAGCGCGGCCAAAATTCTGCAGCGGACCATATAACTCCTGAAAATGATTCGCTAGCTTGGTTCGTTCCAGCGTAAGCTGATTAAATTGTTCAATACTTCTCAGATCGTCAGGATGCGTATTTAGATATAAGTTCAACTCCACTAAGGCAAAATCAAGGGTCTGCAACTGTTCAAGCAATTCATAATAACGTTGGTCGCAAGGATTTGCCTCCATAGTCTATTTTCCTCCTCCTTTGCACTTGGATTCATACGGACTAAATAGTGCTGGCCAGAGCGTTCCATACTTCAGAGCCTCCTGCAAACTAAACTGTGGCAAATCGGGTGGCTGAAAGGTGATAAATTGATTGGGTGGAACTACATACGTCTTGAACGGCACCGGTGGGCAAGGATCAAACGGGCCCCTAAAGGGGGTATACCTCCGCAGCTGTGATTCCATCTTTTTTGTACCTCCTTTGTTCCTGTTCCTTCTTTAAAGACTCTGAACATTACTCCCTTAGCTAACTTATGACAGCAGGACACAATATAAAACGTTATTTACAAAAAAAGCCCATTAGCAATTTTTTTGAGCAATGTGCACGACAAATAAGCTGTCTCCGGAAAAGTACCGGAAACAGCTTATAACTTGAGTCTTTTAGTATTCAGCTTAGGGGTTCGCTCTTTTGAACGAATCTTCGTGGGTAATCTCAAGGATATCCAACATAAATACAAAGATAGGAATACCAAGAATAAGTCCCCAGACACCTATATAATGCTCAGAGAACAACAACACGCTAAAGGTGAAGAACATCGGCAAATTCATTTTTGTGGACATCAGCTTAGGATTCAAGAAATAACCTTCGATAAAATGCAACACCGCAATAATCGCCAGCACATAAGTAACTGTTATAAGACCGCCGATGTTGTAACCAATTATTAAAAGCGGAATGAGCGAAATCAAAAAACCAACCACCGGAATGAGACTGAGCAGAAAAATCAAAATCGCCAGGGCAAATAAATACGGGAAGTTAAGCAGCCACAAGCCAATAACAGTAAGACAGGTATTGAACATGGCAATGAGAATTTGCGCTTCTATTACTTTCCCAAAGGAAACGATGAATTTTCGGCTGAAATACTCCAGATCTATATAAAACCAGGCAATCCTGCTCTCTCTCATCCTAGAAGTGAAACTGACGACCCGGTTCTTCTCCAGAATAAACACAAAGCTTAAAATGGTTGATAGAACGAAAGTTGCACCCCAGTTGCTAACCTGCAGCACATAATCGATGCCTCTTTTGATATAGGACTGATAGTTAAGGTCCCTGAGCATATCATACAAATATAATGTAATCTTGTTCTGCGGAAGATCCTCTGATTTGAGATTGGTGAGGAAGATCGCCAATTGCTTAATCTGCTCCAATACTTTAGGAAGATATTTTACAAGGGCCAGTACAATCAATGCGATTAAAGCAAGGTATAGAATGACAATAATCACCTTACTGTTAACCTTCATGAATTTACCAATTCGTTTACTGAGCACAATCTGAAAGCTGTTCATGACAAAAGCAATCAGAAACGTCAGCAACACCAGATTAAGCATCCCACGAACCATGTACAGCAGCAACCCGATAAGTGCGAGAATAAAAAAGCGTCTGGTAGTACTATTCGCGTAGAATCGCTTGAATACATTCATTGATCTTGCTCCATTCAATTGCGATTAATAATGTTAAACTTCAATGGCTATAAAAAGGAAAACTTAGCCCCCACAAAAAAGCCGATAGAAACAAAAAGGAGTGACCAGGTTAGCGCTCCTGCAGTCGTTATAAGTATATATTTTTTGAAAGACATAGCACTGATTCCAGAGATATAGCTCGATACATGCCTCAGACCTGGAATAAAATAAGCAATGAAAATCGCCCAGTTTCCGAACCGCAAAAACCATCTTTTCATACTGGCAAAACGCTTGGGTGTAAGGCCAACCCACTTGCCGAATTTTGCTACCACAGGTTGCCCTAGCCTTAGACCAATAGTATAGCTGATAAGCATTCCTGTGATGGATCCCATGAAACAAACCAATACAGAAAGTGAAAAATCCAAAACCATAACGGAGGATAAATAGCCTACAAACAGCATTAACACCTCATCAGGCACAGGAAGTCCGATAATCCCAAGTGCCATAAGGCCAAATATGGCTAAATATCCGTACTGTGAAATAAACTCTATAATCCAAGGCATGGGTGTATCACTTCCTGTTGAAGGATTTTTTAAGGGACGGAAATGGGATACGGCTAATCATCATTACGGACAGCAATGCCATTAATCCGATGACCAGTCCTGGTTTCATACGTTCATCTAGTAAAGAAATCATCGACAGAATGACTCCAGCAGCAGTAATCGGCATCCCCACGAACCCTTTGGAAGGCGCCGACAGATTAAATCTGGCCAAACGAAGTGCGCCACAGATCAAAAAGAAAACTGCAGCTGCAGGTCCAATCCAGTGGGCATCTTCTAACCTATACAACAAGATAAGGAAGGTAGGCGCTAAACCAAATGATATAATATCCGCCAATGAGTCCAATTGTTTACCGAATTCACTAGTACATTGCAATATTCTTGCCAGTAATCCATCCAGTACATCGCATATTGCCGCGAGCAAAATCATTAATAAAGCTAGGCTATATCGTTCTTGAATCGTAAAATATAAGGACAGTGATCCTAGTCCCAAGTTTCCTAGTGTGCACGTTGAAGGCAACCAGTTCAATTTCATACAATCTCACCCCTTTCATAGCAGTATTTCTGTTGATCCGATTTAACCTACAAAGGTCACAGTAAAGCTGACACCGTTCTCCGTATTTTTCACTGTATAAAGACAAGCGTGCATATCTAGTATTCGCTTCGCAATGGAAAGCCCCAGACCCGTACCGCCTGTCATTCGACTGCGGGATGGCTCCAACCGATAGAACCGCTCCCAGATCTGCTCCAGCTGATCTTCAGGGATTGATTCTCCTATATTTTGAATAGTGAATACAATAGTCTGGGCATGACTCTCAATATTGACGGTGATAGAACTTCTTTCTTCCGCATGCCTGATAGCATTGGTCATAAAATTTAGCATAACTTGTTCGATCCAGTTCACATCCGCATAGACCGGTAATTCATTTGCAGGAATAATGATGACTTCCAAATGTTTTTCACTCAGCAAGTGGACCAGCTTGTCCGTCACCTTTTCCGTCAGTTCACTTAACATAAAGGAAGTTTTCCGAAGTTTAATCGTGCCCGACTCCAACCGCGCTAGATCTAGCATATTTTTAACAAGAAACTCCATTTTATCGGCTTCCTCAATAATTACCTTAATGTAGTGATCCTGCTTGCCGGCGCTAACGCCATCTTCCAAGCCTTCAGCAAAACCTTTGATAATACTGAGTGGTGTCTTCAATTCATGGGAGGCGTTGGCAAAAAAGTCCTGCTGCATGATCTCCATTCTTTGTTTCTGCTCCATATCCTCAACTAGCTGCTGATTGGCCTCTCTTAACTCTCGTAAAGCAGAATCCAGACTTAGTGATAAGGTGAACATGCTGTTAGAAAGGCTGCCTAACTCATCCTTCTGCCGAATCGATGTGTCCCCTGTAAAATCCAGAGAAACCATACGTTTGGCTATGTTATTTAATTTAATTAGCGGACGCGTTACCATTTTCGAGAAAAAGAGAGAAAGCACCAGAATCAGGACAAAACCACCCATTCCCAGATATAAAAAGAACCAACGCAACGCATCGTTCGAATCCTTAACTTCCTGTAATGAAGTGACTGTGAATAGTAATTCAATTTCTCCGTTACTTTGCTTCAGGGGCAGAATAACCACAGAATTGCGACTCCCACTCCAGGGAGCAATCCAGTCTTGCTTCTGTATTTTCAAATTTTTGAAGTCTTCTGCCTGCGCCGGTGTCAAAGGAAACCATTCCTCTAGAGCCTCAAACAGTATTCCCTGGCGTGGATTCCATATTTTCAAATCAGGCAGTACAACTTCGGCAACAGTACCAGATGCATGAATCGTCCCAGTCTCTCCCGTCTCCCCTATTGTTCCGCCCCCTTTTTTTGTAATGCTTATGGGGTAGAGTATAACGGGTGAAGCACTGTCTTCGTCCAAAAGTTCGCCTTCCACGCTCAACTGATCATCTACTTTAATGTTTGCTGCTCTCAGTGAATCTCCGTACTGATTCATGAATAGGGATAAAGAAACAACCATACTCTTCCCGTCATCATCGATTAGCTTTATATGAAATGGATCTTCTGAATTCATCTTTCCATCCAGCTTCAAAATAACCATTTGTGTTTTATTCCGCAGCATAAACCGGACAAGCTCCTGAGAGGTTCGAGTGCTTCCCCATGGCTCACTTATATATCTTGCCGCAAAGCTCTTAAGGTGTTTCTCCACGCGGTGCTCTTTTTGCTTCTGATAGAAATTGTCAAACAACAGCAATTGGCTTAGAATCACCATGCCATAGAAGCAAAGGAAAAAGATAACGGTCATCACAAACAGTTTAAAAGTAATTCCCCGTCTTCTCATGCCTCTTCCTCGAACATGTATCCTGTGCCAATTACCGTACGAATAAAACGTGATTCATAACCCAATTTACTTCGCAGCTTTTTAATATGACTGTCCACAACTCTGGAATCTCCTTCAAATTCAATTCCCCAGATCCGACTGAGGATCGTATCCCTTGAAATGACAATCCCTTTATTTCGTATTAAAAGCCATAAAAGATCATATTCCTTAGGGGTAAGCTCCACTTCCGCATCTTCTACCTCCAACCGATGAGCTAAGGTATTAAACATCGCGGAACCAAATTTTATTATGCCAGATTCAGGCTGATGGGTGCCTTCAACCCGCTTCATGAGTGCATTTGCCCGGGCTACCAGCACCTTTGGACTAAATGGTTTTGTAACATAATCATCGGCTCCTAATTCAAATCCATAGATTTTGTCGTCATCTGTAGACTTGGCGGTTAACAAAATGATGGGTACCGCTGATTTCTCACGAACTTCACGGCACACTTCAAAGCCATTCATAGCAGGCATCATGATATCCAGAATCAGCAGATCCGGCAACAGTGAATCAAACCAAACCAATGCATCTCTTCCATTATCCGCTTCAAGTACTTCCCAATCATTCTGTAAGAAATAATCAGATACCAGTTCACGAATACGAATTTCATCCTCAACGAGAAGAAGTTTCTTTTTCAATCTAGACCCCGCTTTCAAACAATTTATAAACATTAGCATAGACGAGCGTTATGTCCTTTATGTGTCCACAAAAAACTCCCCCTGTCGTGAGCCATAAAGCTCTTACAGGAGGAGTTCATTATATCCCTGATAAACCGGAACAATACGTTACAATCTTTAATAGATTATTCTTTATCCTCGTCCAATTTTGATGAGGTTTCTTCATCCTCAACACGGGGTTCCCGGTGGATATTAATTCTAGTGATACGCAATCTTGTCGATTCCTCGACTTCAAAAATAACATCTTCAACTTTGACACGTTTTCCTTTGGTTGGATTACCCTCCAGCTCCTTAAACAACCAGCCGCCGATGGAATCCACCTCATCATCTTCAATCACAACACCCGTAAGATCGTTGACATCCTCAATCAGCAT
The DNA here is from genome assembly GCF_038593125.1 of Paenibacillus sp. FSL F4-0097. Taxonomy (NCBI): domain Bacteria; kingdom Bacillati; phylum Bacillota; class Bacilli; order Caryophanales; family Paenibacillaceae; genus Paenibacillus; species Paenibacillus sp. FSL F4-0097. Next base: position 2,072,029 of record NZ_CP151965.1, on the reverse strand, counting down.
CCGGCCCTCAACAGAGATATACTCCCCGTTATGTTCCACACTTGGACGCTCATCTTCGAACTCGTCATGCAGATCTCCTACGATTTCTTCCAGAATCTCTTCTGCTGTCAACAAACCTGCTGTGCCGCCATATTCATCGACAACCAACGTTAGCTGCGCCTTATTCTTCTGCATAAAACGAAGAGTATGACTGATCTCCATCGATTCCGGAACGTTAAGGATAGGCCGAACCAGAGTTGTAAGATCATTCTGCTGCTCCGGTGGAGCAAACAACAGGTCGGTAATATGAATAAATCCGATAATACGGTCCTTATCTTCCAGAGCAACCGGATAACGTGAATGTCTCGTTTCGGTAATAATCTTCATATTTTCTTCTAACGAAAGATTGCTGTAAAGCACATCCATATCTGTACGAGGCAGCATGACTTCACGTGCAAGCAGATCTGAGAATTCAAAGATATTATCCATTAGTTTCATCTCATCTTTGTCAATGACGCCACTCTTGGCGCTCTGATTCATCAGAATACGTATTTCCTCTTCCGAGTGTGCTGCTTCACTTTCATTTGCAGGCTCCACACCGACTAACCGAAGTAACGCATTGGCTGAAGCATTCAGCACCCAGATAAAAGGCATGAACACATTATAGAAGAACATCAGGGGTGCAGATAACAACAGTGCCGAACCTTCTGTTCTTTGAATCGCAAGCGATTTAGGAGCAAGCTCCCCAAGTACAATATGTAAAAATGTAATGATCGAAAATCCAATAATCACAGATACAGTAGAAATCAGGGTATGATCGGTGATCCCCATCTGGTACATTAAAGGTTCGACCAACAGCTCAGAAATCGCGGGCTCTCCAACCCAACCTAAGCCCAGCGATGCAAGTGTTATCCCAAACTGAGTGGCGGATAAATAGGAGTCCAGTCTCTTATTTACTTTCAGAGCATATCCAGCCATTTTATTACCTTCACTGACAAGTTGGGTCAGGCGGGACTGCCTGACCTTAACTAATGAAAATTCCGCTGCTACAAAAATACCGTTCAATAATACGAGCACCAGAACCAGCAAAAGATTAAGCAATAATCTCCCTACTTCAAATTCCGTATGCACCACTTAACAACGCCTCATTTCTACAGATTGATCGCTTTTCTAGTTTTGAAGTCAACTTCCGGATAATACATATCCGCCACTAACAGATTAGGTCCGCAGCAGCCTGCTGCATCGCAGTGGCAGTTCACCTTTTGGTTCAGCGGGTGTTTAGTCTGCCAATCGATAAATATATCATCCAGCTTTTGGTTCTCGATGTTGCCAAAGGCTGCGATATCAGCGAAATCTGTAACAAAAACATCGCCCGTAAACATGTTTACGTTCACTCGATTCCGGCCATCCGGATCATTGCGAAGGGTAACATTCTTCTCGGCGCGCATTCTGCTTATCAGCTTCTGGTCTTCTTCCAGGAAGCTGCAAGCAAAAAACGGAAGGGTCCCAAACAGCATCCAAATCTCCGGATCACGGGTATCCAGTAGTTTATGGATTGCCGTCCGCATTTCATTCAAGGACAACACTGGCAACGCCGAAGCAAAGCTGGAGTTGTACATAGGATGTACCTCATGCCGTTTGGCGCCCATATCGAGAATCAACTTATGAATTTCAGGCAGCTTAGTATGTGTACGGTAATTAATCATAGTTTCCGCAGAAATTAGCATACCATCCTCACTTAGCCGTCGAGAATTCTCAATCATTGCATTATATAACCGATATGCACTTTCCTTTGAAACAGCATGCCCGCTGTTGGCAAAACCAACTTCATGAAAATCGTCTCCGTTCACATAATTAAAAGAAATATGCATAACGTCCAAATACGGAAGCAGCTTTTCATATCGAGCATACGGCATCGTCAGATTAGAATTAATTTGCGATCTAATCCCCCGCTCTTTGGCATACTTTAAGAGCGGCACTATGATATTATCCACCGTTCCGGCCAAAAACATAGGCTCTCCGCCAGTAATACTAATAGTCTCCAGATGCTCTACTTCATCTAAACGGTCCAACATATTTTTAAGCGGCAGCATATCCCCTTCTCTAGAGGTTAAACTATCACCTACCGCACAGTGTTCACACCGCATATTACATAAATTGGTTACTGTAAATTCCACACTCGTTAGCACATGGCGTCCATGCTTGCGTAAAGAAGTAATGGGATCCCATGGATCGTAGCTTGGCGACAGCTCCTTCGGTGAAGATGTTAATGGTCTTAAAACATTCATTTGTACTAGCTCCTTTAAATCTTATTCCTATTATTAACCCATAATCATGAAGATTGAACGGTGTCTTATCCTATATCATACCACGTTAGTCAGAAAAACTGCACTTCGGATGTCTTTCGGACTGTCCTCACAAGCTTTCTCACTGTAAAAAATAATAGCAGCGAGACGAAGAATAGGCTTCCGCGAGTTATGCGGACAAGCCTATTCTTCTCTCTTCGCTGCTATTATAAATATTTTGGCGTTCCCACAGAATCGCCTTGATCTGCGACGTCAACGATAACAACGGAGAGGGCTTTTCCTAGATCCCTTTCGAACGGTACGACTTTCTCTCCTTCAGGCCCTGTAAGCACACGTACGATCGGTCTGTGAGGCGTACTTGGATCTATTTTGACAACAACTCCACTTTCACCCGTACTGAGCTTCACCGTAAGACCAAGTGGATAGATAGCCACACGATCTCTAAATAACTCTAGCTGCTTCTGCTCATACAATGTACCGGAACCTACATAAAGCGCCTCAACGGCTTGATGTGGCAGCATAGCCTTTTTGTAGACCCGGTTGGAGGTCATAGCATCGTAGGAATCAGCCACGCCCAACCATTTGGCATATTCATGAATTTGAGGTCCTTTTAATCCCCGCGGATATCCGGATCCGTCAATGCGTTCATGATGCTGAAGCGCACAATGAGCCGCGAGCAGCGGGATATTCGGTTCTTCCTTGAGAATCTGATACCCGATCTCGGTGTGTGCCTGCATATGGCGAAATTCATCTTCACTGAGCTTGCCGGGTTTTTGAATGATTTTTATCGGGACTTGGGTCTTGCCAATATCATGCAGCAGCGCACCCAGACCAATCACTCGAAGCTCCTCTTTGCTGTACCCATGCGCAATGCCAAGCACCAAAGTGTACAAGCAGACGTTCAGGGAATGGACGTACAAGTAGTTATCAGCAGTGTGCATATCAAGCAGCATTATCATCGGATCTTCTTGTAAAGACAAATCATCCAGGATGCTATCCATGATTTTTGAGAATTTTTTATCCAGATGGTAGAATCCCTTACTTATTCCTGAAGCGCCTGTCATTTGCTGAAACTGATTACGAATCACCTTCAGTGCCTGATTGCGCGTCTCATCTTGAAGCATACCTATAATTTCAACATCGTCCGTGACAGAGTCCTCTATGTAAATATAACCGATGTCAATTCTTGCAAGCCTCTTGATCAACGCATCAGTAAGCTCCACCCCATCCGCGAGGAGAGTTAGACCTTCATCATTATATATTTTTTTACCTAATTTCATGCCTGCTTGAAGCTGATTCACGGATACTAAACGCACTTAGCTCACTCCTGCCTTTAACGGTAAAATGCTATTCTGTTTTGAAATCCTTGGGTCACACGCTTTGTCTATACCGTTTATGTAGAGATCAGACAGGTGCACCATGAAGAACATCGGGTGTGTCTAGGTCTTTGCCTATGGGCATTAACGCATAATAAACAACCAGAATATAGCAGCAAGAATAAATCTGTAGATCGCGAAATGCGTCAATCTAATCTTTTGAATCAATTTCATAAACAAAATGACCACTACATAAGCCACTACAAAAGAAATCAGAAATCCAATTACAAAATAGCCAATCGTCTCACTAGTGAAGTTCTTATAAGAATCCAACAGTTCATATCCGGAAGCCGCACACATAATAGGAATGGCTATAAGGAAGGAGAAATCCGCAGAAGCTTTATAACTAACTCCACTTAACATCCCTCCGGAGATCGTAGATCCCGAACGGGAAAATCCTGGCCAAAGCACTGAAATAATCTGATACATCCCGATAGCCAGCGCCTGTCCGTAGGAAAGATCGTCTAGCTCATGCGCTGTAACTCTAATTTTGCGTCTATTTACCCATTCTGCGATAATCATTAGAATCCCTCCGGCGACAAGCGCCCAAAGAACAGTCGTGGCCCCAAAGAGACTTTTTATAAAATCGCGGGCAAAAAATGCCACAGCTAGTGCTGGGGCAATCCCAAGTATTACATGGATTAAGTTCAAACGAGACGCCGGCATCACACCGCCTCTTCCTGAGTTCTTACGCCCAATGCCCAGCAAATTAAGCACACGCTCGCGGTAAACAAGCGCAATCGCCAATATTGCCCCTAGCTGAATAACGATTTCATAAGTCTTCATAATCGAATCCTGCTCATCAAAGCCCAGAAGCTTCGAGGTCAAAATCATGTGTCCTGTAGAAGAAACAGGAATAAATTCAGTGATCCCTTCGACAATTGCTAAAATAATAGCTGTAATCGTGTCCATAATTTCCTCCTATTTTTTTGGGAATCTAGCACTGTCTAAATGGAATCAAAAAGTAAATCTTGTAAGCTGCAGGTTTACTCAGACTTGATCTGCCAGCGAGTGAGCATGCATTCATCAAGACTGTCCGGGCGCTGCAATTCCATCCCAAGCAGGTCGCGTAAAAAATGAGGCAGCAAAAATAAAGGATCCTTCCCATTGGCGATCGTCTCATAGCCTGCACGGAAAGTAAACATGTCCAGCGTACCAACATTATACTCTTTATCATCCTCCAGCGGATTTCCTTCGACAAAAACTGCAATATTGTTATCATACGGTATCTGCTGCGGATCGTACAAGATTTTTATCCCATCTACTGCTAAGCTGCCCAGATAATTCCCGCGAAAGCCATACCCAAAAATCACCTTATTATAAAATTCTTCCGTAAGACTCTGCTCCAAAGCTATGCGAATATCTAGGCCTTTCAGCTTGATTACGCAGGTATTAATGGGAGAAGGACATAGGGCGTGCAGCATTCCCGTTGTAACCTCCCCTTCAGGCAAAGGTCCTAGAAGCTGACCTGTGTTAACTATCGACAAACTGGCGCCTGTAAATCTACGTACAGCTTGGGCTAAAAGATTGCCAAAAGGGGATTCTCCCTGCAAATTCAAAGGAAGCTCACGATCTGTGATCGCAACGGTCTGCTGAAGAGCCTCACGACCACGCTCCAAATGAATAGTAGCGGCAGGACCTACAACCTCTTCCTTCAGTTCTGGGTCAATCGGAATACATTCACCTACCACCAGACTGAATCCAGTTTGTCCCTCTCTCCGCTCAAATTGAAGCCGCCCGAGGTAACGCCCGAATTTCCCCGCTCCACATACAGCTGTTCCGTTAATCATGAGCGGCTCTTCCAGCATATGATGCGTATGTCCACCAAGAATAGCATGCACACCTTCCAGCCGCTCTGCCAGAATTCGATCTGCGGGAAGCCCCAAATGAGAAAGGATGATTAGAATATCCACCTGGGGAGCTAAAAGAAGGCATTGTTCCCGAAGGGTTGTCTCGGGATCCAGGGCATCCCAGCCCAGCAAGGAATAGAACGAACTAAATGCTGCTGTCGCTCCAGTTATTCCTATTCTGATTCCATCCTTCTCCAAGATGGCATGACGCTTCATCCAGTGGGGAGGTTCCCCTGTTGCAGTCTCCACAAAATTACAGCATACCACTGGGCACTGTAACCCGGAGAAAATAGAGGATAACATCTCCTGTGAGAATGTTAACCCCTCATTATTACCGATGGTTACAGCATCATATCCTGTTAAGTTAAGTACATCGATGTTAGCCTGACCCATAGTTCCTTCTGTCTCGACGGCTGCACGATCCATATGATCGCCAATATCCAGCAACAGCACAGGCTCTTCCCCCGCTGCAGCTCTTTGTCTCCCGATTTCTGCTGCCAATGGACTCACCATTTCGAAATGGCTATGTATATCATTGGTATGAAGTATGGTCAGTCTTTGCGGCACATGCCCCATTAGCAACATTCCTCCTACCTGTTGAGCCGCTCTTAAATGAAGCAGCCGATGCATGATCTTATAGAGCCTAGCATAACATTTTCAGGCTCATTATGGTATATTGTAGACATTACAACATATTTCAGAGGTGAATAAGTATGCATATCACAATCCGTCTGTTCGCGGGTTTGGCTGAGATTATCGGCTCATCTTCTCTGACCTTTCATGCGACAGAGAATCCCTTAACCGCTGGGAAGTTAAAAGAACTCCTTTCAACCTCTTATCCGGATGCAGCATCCCTAATTGGAACTTCTTTGGTCGCCATTGACCGGGAATATGCACCTGATGAAGCCCTCATCACCGAGTCTGCCGAAGTTGCATTAATCCCTCCCGTTTCCGGTGGAGAGAATGGTTCTTTATATGAGAGCACTTCTGACGGCCTCTATAGCATAACGGATCTGCCTTTAAATGCTGAGAAGCTTCTGGATGCCGTCCTCGACGCCAATCATGGAGCATCCCTGTTATTTGTAGGAACTACACGCGAAATGACCGGAGAACAACGTACAACAGCATTAGACTATGAAGCCTATATTCCTATGGCCTTAAGCAAGCTGAAAGAAATTGGTGACGAGGTGCAGAATCGCTGGAATGCACGCTGCGCGATTTCCCACCGCATTGGGCTTGTAGGCCTGAAGGAAGCAAGCGTTATCATTGCCGTCTCTACCCCTCATCGCGATACCTGTTACGAGGCTAGTCGTCTGGCCATTGAACTGCTGAAACAGACCGTCCCTATCTGGAAAAAAGACATCAATGAATCAGGCCAGCACTGGGTAGGCTCTGAACAAAAGGCTGCCGATTCCCTCCACAATTAATCTTCACTCCTTTTTCATTGAAAAATCTGCACTTTGTTGATATTCTGGATAAAATCGGATAAAAGGTGGCATAGGCATTGAGAGTACACGTCTCGGATCTAAAACCTGGTAATCACCTCAACTCAGACGCTTATAGTTCAAGAGGTCTGCATGTATTACCAAAGGGATCGCTGCTCCAGATAGATGATATCGCCAAGCTGATGCAGCATGGAGTTGATTATGTTGATATCCAGACGTTAGTGGAAGAACCTGCCCCATTAAGCAGACCTTCAATTATTCAGACGGTGACCACTAGTTTTGATACCATGATTGACGGCTTTGAGAATCTTTATATGGAAGCACTATTAAAAGGAAGCTTTAACCAATCCGTGGTTAACGACATTCTTCAGCCTTCGCTTCAATCGTTGGACAAGCAAAAGGATGTAGTCTCCCTGCTGCTTCTGCTCGATCGCGAAGATAATTATACCTACAATCACTCTTTGCAGGTAGGTATGCTCTCTTATTATATTGCAATCTGGCTTGGGTATTCCAAACAAGAATGCTATGAGATTGGACGAGCTGGATATTTAATTGATATTGGAAAATGTAGAATCTCACCTGCACTATTAAATAAGCCTGGGAAATTAACCGCGGAAGAATTCGAAGAAGTTAAACTACATACTAAGTACGGCTACGAAATTATCCGCAATTCTATGGATGACTCACATACAGCCTTGGCAGCCTTGCAGCATCATGAACGTGAGGACGGCTCTGGCTATCCTAATAAGCTAACCAAATCCGATATTCATCCTTATGCGCAAATTGCTGCTGTAGCTGACATCTATAGTGCGATGACTTCTAAACGCGTCTATCAGTCCAAGCAAGAGCTTATTTCTGTCCTACGTGAACTAAATGACCTCAGCTTTGGTAAGCTGAACGGTAGAACGGTTCAAGCCTTTATACAGCATTTAATGCCTAACTTTATCGGCAAGCGAGTATTACTGAACACGGGGGATACAGGTGTGATTATCATGAACAACCCGGTTGATATTTTCCGTCCGCTGGTAAAGATCGATGGATTATTTGTCGATCTAGCCCGCGAACGTAACGTTACGATTGTGGAAATCTACATGGACTAGGGCGTTTCTTGAGGTCCTGCGTTGCTTAGCAAAAGGTTCAGAGCTGCTGTTTGTACACTAAATCCCCCGGTTTGACTACGGGGGATTTTTTTGTTGTACTTTGTGCAACAAAATTCATGTCTACCAGGCTGACTTCTGATTTTGTTGTACTTTGTGCAACAGTATCCACGTCTAACGAGCTGAATTGTGATTTAGTTGTACTTTGTGCAACAGTATCCACGTCTAACGAGCTGAATTGTGATTTAGTTGTACTTTGTGCAACAAAATTCATGTCTAGCGAGCCGATTTCTGATTTAGTTGTACTTTGTGCAACTAAATCCACGTCTAGCGAGCCGATTTCTGATTTAGTTGTACTTTGTGCAACTAGAATTAAGGAAAATGCCCTTAATAAGCACATTTCTCGAAAATAGCTGCACAAAGTGCAATTAACAGTATTTTTATAACGAGAATGGCGGTTACTATTGTACAAACTGCAACTAAACGATTCGTTTCCTGATTACTCCTAAACTTCCCTCGATTTTCACCTCTACTTGTTTCCTTCTGACTTCGAAGATAGTTCCTCCTACCCTCAACATAGTAAGGCCCCTCAATTTAATTATCTGACGTAACGTTTGAATTTCTCTTCTCATGGCGAAACTAATATGTGGTTTTAAATTGCTGTAGGAGGAAAAAAGCATGCTTCCTGTCCATGAACGCCTTGCCGAGTTGTTCACCCTGAGCCGTAGACGGCAGCTTACTGCTGCTGAGGAAACGGAACAACAGCAGTGCCTGCAAATAAACGCTACCTACTGCTATGAGATGGCCCGATTGCAAAATGAAATCCAATTAGCGGAACAGACAGCTGATCTACAATGGCATCAAGATATTTGTGCACAAATGTTTGAGCTGCGTGTGACGGGCAGGGTATCCAAACGTCCTAAGTAACTGAATAGAAATCTAACCCTGCTGTATTATGTTCTGCTGTTTTGCCGTTCTGCTGTTCTGCCATTTGCCGTTCTGCCGTTCTTCCATTCTGACATTCTGCCGTTCTGCCGTTCTTCCAATCTTCCATTCTGCCGTTCTGCCGTTCTTCCAATCTTCCATTCTGCCGTTCTTCCGTGCTTCCGTGCTTCCGTGCTTCCGTGCTTCCGTTCTTCCGTTCTTCCATTCTGCCGTTCTTCCGTTCTTCCGTTCTTCCGTTCTGCCGTTCTTCCATTCTGCCGTTCTGCCGTTCCCCTGTTCTGCTGTTCTGCTGTTCTGCTGTTCTGCTGTTCTGCTGTTCTGCTGTTCTTCCATTCTGCCGTTCTTCCTTTGCCTTGTCCCGTAATACCTATATGCCATATTCCACTCTACTCTGGTCTGCCTGTTCTAACCCCGGACCCATTAATCTCTACATTCTATATCCCTATAAAAAACAGCCCACACCGCAGTTGCCTAAGCAACGGGAATGAGCTGTTGTTCTGTTCTGTTCTGTTCCGTTCTGTCGGTCTATAGGAAGCGGAATTGCGCTTCGATCAGACCGTTGTATACCCCATCACGGGATGTCAACTCATGATGGTTTCCTTCTTCTTTTATCTCTCCGTGATCGAGGACGACTATTTTATCCGCATGGCGGATGGTAGAAAGTCTGTGCGCTACGATAAAGGAGGTTCGGCCTTGAAGCAGGATTTTGAGTGCCTCCTGGATCTTCAGCTCTGTCTCCGTATCAATGCTGGCAGTTGCCTCATCCAGGATTAGAATACGCGGATTTGCCAAGAGCGCCCGGGCGAAGGAGAGAAGCTGACGTTGTCCCATCGACAACGCGCTGCCGCGCTCTTCCACCTCTGTCTCATACCCACCGGGCAGCTTCATGATGAAGTCGTGGGCATCCACGGCTTTTGCAGCATTTTCCACTTCTTCATCTGTAGCCTCCAGACGGCCAAAACGGATATTATCCCGAATCGTTCCCGAGAAAATAAAGGTATCTTGCAGCACGATTCCGATCTGCCTTCGCAGGCTGTCTAACGTAACCCCGCGGATATCTTCACCGTCTATCGTGATTCGGCCGCTTTTGATATCATAAAACCGGCCAATCAGGTTAATGATCGTACTTTTACCAGAACCTGTATGACCTACGAGCGCGATCGACTGTCCTGCTTTTACATCCAGATCAATACCTTTTAATGCAGCCCGGCCTTTTTCATATTCAAAAATGACCTTCTCAAAGTTAATATCCCCACGAATCGTTCCCATTGGCTTAGCACCAGGATTATCTTGAACCGCAGGTTGCTCATCCAAATATTCAAAGATCCGTTCCGAGGAAGCCATTGCCACAAGCAGCTGATTGTACATCTGCCCAAGGCGATTAATCGGGTCCCAGAAGTTGCTGACATAAGAACTGAATGCTACCAGCATACCTACTGTGAGTTCTCCAGATTGGATCAGATAAGCCCCCAGCCAAAAGAGGATCATTGTCCCAAAACCACCTGTGACCTCAATAATCGGACCGAACGCCTGGTTCATCGCAGAGGCTTTGTTCCAGGATTTTTTGCTGTCGGTATTCATAACATCGAAATAATTCATATTTTCTTGTTCTTGGGTGTAGGCTTGTGTGACTCTGATTCCCTGAATCGATTCATTTAAATGAGAATTAATTCTGGAGTTCTTCATCCGCACATCCTGCCAAGCGATCCGAATCTTTTGGCGCAGCTTAGTTGAAACAAAGAACATAATCGGAACCGTAACCATTACTGCAAGACCTAGCTTCCAGTTGATCACTAGCAGAATAATGGTAATCCCCATAAGCTGCACGCAGTCGATCATCAGATTGACAACCCCGTTTGTGAACAAATCCTGCAAAGAGTTGATATCATTGGTTACCCGCACTAATACCGAACCTGCCGGACGTTTATCAAAGAAGTTAAAGGAGAGCTTCTGAATATGCTTGAACAAATCTGAGCGCAAATCATAAATCACTCTTTGGCCGATGATGTTCGTGTATTTAATCCGGTATACTCCCGCAATCCATTGAATCAGATATAAGACGATTACCCCTGCTGTAAGCGAATATAGCAGAGATAAGCTGGGATTCCCCACCTTTGGTGCAATCGCACGGTCAATAGCTAAACTTGTTAGGAACGGGACGGTCAACTTCGTGATAGTTCCCAGAATCATCATGATGGACACCAATGGAAGCATCTGCTTTGCATAAGGCTTCATGTACCCGAACAGTCTGGTGAATTGCTTCCAGTCAAAAGCCTTATCGATGACATCATCATCTTTATATACAAAACGTTCATCCAGCTCTTGCTGCTCGGCTGCTTTATTTTTTGCTCCCGTAGCGGTCATTGGTTTGGCTTCAAGTTTCATATGCCTCACTCCTCCCCTCTTCCGGTCGCTCTGGCCAGATAATCAGCATACTGTATCCGGTATACATCCTGATAAGGACCCGGCACTTCAATTAGCTCTTTATGGGTACCACGCTGCTGTACATGACCTTCGTTCATGACGATAATCTGATCCGCATGGCGCAAGGAGGAGATCCGATGGGCAATAATAAGTGTAGTGCGCCCCTTCATGACCTCTTGGAATCCGGCTTGAATCTCGTGCTCCGTCTCCATATCGACAGCGCTGGTCGCATCATCGAGGATAAGAATCCGCGGATTCTTAAGCAGGGCTCTAGCGATGGCAATCCGTTGCTTTTGTCCACCGGAAAGACCCATTCCGCGCTCACCCACCACAGTGTCATAACCATCTTCCATCTCCATGATGAAATCATGGGCTTTGGCAAGTTGTGCAGCTCGGATAATTTCTTCCATGCTTACATTTTTCAACCCATAGGAGATGTTGTTGCGAATTGAGGAGGAGAACAGGAAGGTCTCCTGAAAGACCGTCGCGATCTGTGAACGCAAGCTGCGAACATTGTATTCTCTGATGTCCATCCCATCCAGTGTGATGCTGCCTTCATTAACGTCATAAGCACGCATCATCAGCTGTGTAATGGTCGATTTACCAGAGCCCGTTCCTCCAAGGAACCCTATAACCGCACCAGATTTAGCCTCAAAATCAATGTCTGTAACCGCAGGCATTTTGTTTCCATAAGCAAATGTGACGTGATTAAACGCTACATCTCCCTTAACCTCAGAAGGTACCAGTTCACGGGCGTTCTCTTTATCCTTCACATCAATATTCTGATTAAGTACTTCCAATACACGTTCTCCCGATGCTTTGGACTGTGTATAGTTATTAATATGGAATCCAAGACCCCAAATCGGTCCAATGATGTACCAAATTAAGCTGAAAAAAGCAACCAGTTCGCCCAGTGACATTTTCCCCTTAATAACTAACGTTCCACCTACTCCAAGCAGAATAGCTGCACTGATCGATGCTAAAAACTCCATCGCTGGAAAAAACTTACTCCAGAGCTCAGCAGCAAAAATCTGGTTATTCTTATAACGTTCGTTACGGTGCGAGAATTTCTCTACTTCATGAGCCTCTCTCGCAAACGATTTGACGGTGCGCACACCCGTGATATTCTCCTGTACAGCCGTAGTCAGAGAACTGAGCGCAAGGCGCATCTCTTGAAAGGCCGGGTGAATCTTAGACTCAAATTTTAGCGCAATAAACGCCAGGATTGGCATCGTAATCAAAGTTACTAGAGTAAGCTGCCAATTGAGTGAGAACATCATAATCGAACCAAAAATGACCATAAAAAAGACATTAAGCAACTGAGCAAAACCGAAACCGATAAAGTTACGAATCGCTTCCAAATCTCCGGTTAGTCGGGACATCAAATCCCCAGTTTTCGCGGTATCATAATAACGGAAAGATAGGAATTGCAGCTTCTCATAACAAGCATTACGCAGCCGGTATGCAAGAAAGTTACCTAGCCGTCCTCCAAAAAAACCATGTGCAAACTGCAGGCATGCTTTTACTATTACTACAGCTAACACGCTCAATGCGAGCACTGGCACCTCTGTAAACTTAAGTGGCACAATAACATCATCGATCAGCTTTCTTAACAAATTGGGGGTAATCAGCCCCACTGCAGTTGCAGCGGCCAAACATATAATCGAAAGAATCAGAAAATGCAGCTTCTCTCGATAATAACCGCGCAGTTGCCTGAGAACATCCATATCTCTCCTCCTTAAGGCTTACCTAGTAAGCGTTTTTTTGTATAAAGCAAATGTTACATCGTAAGCTAGCTTTTTTTAGCGCTTACAATTTAGTGACTTTATGCAGTGTATCATCCATAATTTAATGCGGCAAAGGGGAGAATTGCGCGTTTTTGCGGTTATTTCGGAAAAAAGCAGCATCTACATGATATAAAGGACCCTCGTTATCTTAAAATGCTCGTGTTTCCTCCTTAATCCTGATGAATAAAGAATCTACATGAATATTGTAATCATCGTGTAATATTAGGAGGACCTTTATTCGGTTTTTTGCATAATTATTGGAATTTATTCCGGGTTTCGAAGAGTTCACTTTTTCGCCGTCTTAAATTTGCCTCAGATGTAAAACTTTTACCACAATTTACCGTAATATAGTAATACAACACTTTTTACTTATATTATGGAGGGGAACTATATTGAAAAAGCAGCTTATTTTATATTGTATTATCGCCATTATCCTTCTCTCAGGGTGTAGCAATACAAATAACAATAACCCTACGGACGCAAACACAGCGATCAACGAATCTAAAAACTTGTTTAATTTCGGGGAAATTTCCTCAAAAGCAGATACAGCAGCACCCTCACCTGAAAAAACGCTAAGAGAAATAAGCAATTTTGTTATTGCCGACATTTGGAATGTAGGGTTTGTAGATGTTATCTCATACACTAGAAGTGGTACAAGCAGTACAGGAACGAGCATGGACATAGACTTTACGGTCGAACAGCTTGGCAAAGCCATGGAAGAGAAAAAAGAATACGATACATATATGAACAAGTTAGATACTAAGTATGATTCTATTAAGAAAATATGGGCCAAGCTTTCACCAGAAATTGATCTTTTATATAAGCAGATCCAGGAGACACCTCCAAAAGCAAACGATGACAGCTTAACACTTGATGCAGGTAAATTTAATCAATATTCAGAGGCTTTTAATAAAGAAGTGAATGATCTGGCAAAACAGTAGCCTTTACTATATAAAAAACCCCGTCAATGATTTGGTGCCATTCTATTCTTTCTCTCATAAAATATAAAATCTACAATGAGAGGTTAGGTGAATAGGATGAGTATACAGTTTCTTGATATGCGGATTTCACAGGGCAGCACTATGGATGCACAAAGTCTTAATTTGGTTCGTTCAGGTGCAGTTTTCGGTGACATTGGACTTCAGACAGTAAATGTTACCCCTGCCAATGCAGGCTTAGTGAGAGTCACATTGAATGCTTTTGCCAGACTTAGTGTTGATGTCAGCATTATAGTTCAGAATGATGTTACTTTTAGTATTTACCGCAATAATGTATTAATTTTCAGTACAACCTACCCCGGAAACATTAATAATACAACGACCCAATATGAAATGGTTGGAATCACCGCTGTCGACTATCCGCCTTCGACCGATGTGCTTACTGGCCAGATCCAATACACCATTGTAGCATCAGCGATTAGAACGGCATCTCTGGGAGCCAGATCCTTCAGTGGAATTGCCGTTGCCGGAAATGGATAATTGAAAATATTAAAGGTAAGTCCCCGGAGCATTCGGGGATTTTTTCAATTGTGCCCATAAAAAAAGCATCCGTAGAAAAATATCTACGGATGCTTTGAAGAAATATAAACGTTAGGAGGACGGGCCTCCATTCATAAGCGCTCTTATTAACCGATTGAACCTTCCATCTCGAACTTAATTATTTTTGGCTTTCACATCTATTCAAATCGTGTTTCTTCTATTATAAATAGCAGACGTCATGTCATGCAACTTCATATCATTTCATTATCGAGGGGGCAAAAAAGGGGCAGGAATTAGTTCATTATTTTTGGACTCAAATAGAAATTTTTCATTGAGGTTGAATTCAAATTCAATAATCTCTCTGACAATATTCTCGATATCGCTCGCCGCGCTTTCATTTGAGTAAGTATTGTCTGTTTGAAGTTGCCAAAGAACAAAAGCAGAGTCCGCTTTAATCTTCCCTAAAGCATAGATATCAATTGCACAAACAGTTTTAACCAATTTCATTACTCCTCTCATTATGTATTGTGGTATAATTCGCTCGAACAGCAACCTAAACTGAAAGGAGTCATGGCAGCTTGCGCGTAACTCGCGGAAGGTGTCTACTCCAAGATTGGATCGACAATAAAGGCTGGACTCAAGCAGAGTACGCCAAACGATCCGGTCGGCCCAAACGTATCATCTCCCATTTTTGCAATAATGAGAGAGTGATGAAGCCAGAAGATGAGTACGCAGCATCTCTCATATTTGATTGCAGAATGGAAGATCTACACGAATGGATTGTTGTACAAGACGACAAGGAGTAGGCTGTGCGGATATCCGCACTTCCCTACTTCAATTGGGAGCATATTGCTCCTAATTCATTCTAAATCCGTTTATTGGAATATACTGTCGCTATATGTCGAAACGACTATAGGTAATTAAATACAGTCTTTAACAAATAAGACCATATTCATATAACAACGATACTTAATAGCACGAAGTAAGGAAAATTCGCCTTAGGGGATGGAAGAAGTGAAAATCGAAGAGTTAATACTTGGCGTTCGTGTCCGTATCAAAGACGGTTTCCATATTGGTAAGATCGGTATTGTTATAGCTAAAGGAACACAAACTGTCTTGCTAGATATTGATGAGCCGTTACTTATTAGTGTGCTGCCAGCATATCTAGAACCAGCACCTGAGAATCCATTACCACCAGGATGGGCTGAATTTGATATATGACCCATCAAATTATAATGCCTCGTCAGCATTATCACTGACGAGGCAATTTTCACTATCATATTTGCTAGGTGTCTTATTGAACTATCGTTTCCCGTTAGCATAATGAATTTTACCGAATGTCACGATGCGATATTATGGTGTTATGTGTAGTTCCTGCCCTCTAAAGAATATACATAATCTATATGTTTTCTAACAAAACCCTCAACTTTTCTTTTTTGATGTATTTTGAATCCAACACTCTCATACATTTTTTGAGCAGGTATAAAGTCGATATTAGTAGTTACAACAATTTTTCTAACATCATTTTTTATGATTCTATTGACAGCTTCTTGGAGTTGTATTTTACCATAACCATTGCTTTTTTGTTTTGTAGCAATACAATTATGTCCGATTTCCACATAATCAGGTACATTTCTTGGGTCCCATGAAACCAAACCAATTGCTTCATCGTTTAATGTAGTAATAAACCCACATTCATCTGCAATCTGTAAATTATCAAAGAAGAAATTATCAAATTCCTGCCAATCTGAACTACAATTTTGTTCATATCTGCAATCAAATAAATAAGCATCTGTCAACAATTCAAAGATTAACCCACGTTTAAAATCACTTACTTTTCTAAATTTTATACTCATACATTAATCTCCTTTTCTTTTCTAAGATTTAAATTTCAATTTCTTGTCAATATATTTTCGAAATATTTTAGCTTGTATGTCGTATAACGTTTATTACACGATACCGAGTGGCTTAAAGTGATGTAAAAAGATAAGTGAAGCCATAACGTTATATTCACGAAGTTCGTAAATTACTCCATCTCAAAAAGAATTCGAGAAACGATTGAACTATTCCTGCCCGTTAGAATTCCTGTAAACTGAATAATTTGGAGTTTGAACAAAAACGAGCGCCTCGGTAACATGGGAGTTGGATACGGGTCTACAGCCCTTTTAATCTCACCATTTAGGAGGTCGCTCTACTATGAAGTTTAAAGCTCAAGACAAGCAAAATCAACTCATTGAAAACATTACCGTTCATCATTTGGTCATTGGCGTAGACATCGCCCAAGAAGTCCATGTGGCCCGCGCGGTCAGCTTTCGTGGGATTGCTTTGGGAACTCCGCTCGAATTCGGTAACCATCGTGAAGGGTTCGATCTGTTCGAACGCTGGATCCAAGATCTACTCAAATCCTACAAACTTAGCAGCGTCATAGTTGGTATGGAACCCACTGGCCACTACTGGTTTAGCCTGGCACGTTGGCTCCTCGATCAAGGCATGGAGCCCGTTCTGGTTAATCCTCATCTCGTCAAAAAGAACAAGGAAAACCGAGATAATACACCGTCTAAAAGTGACCATAAAGATGCGCTTGTCATAGCAGACATGGTCAAAAACGGGTACTACTCCCCTGTTCGTTTTCATCCCGAAGATTACGAGGAACTACGTATTCTAATGGCGAACCGAGAGACGGTTACCAAGCGCCTCAACGCTGCGGTTAATCAGATTCATCGCTGGGTAGACATTGTTTTCCCTGAACTTCGTCAGGTTTTTAAAATCCTCACTTGCACCAGTGCAATCGCAACACTCCGACTCTTCCCCTTGCCAAAAGAGATCCGTCTGTTAAATACGGAACAGGTCCTTGCCGGTTGGAAGCAATATGTAAAGCGTCATGCTGGAGTTAAACGTGCTGAGCTACTCATTTCACTTGCGAAATCCAGTGTGGGTGCCACTCAGGCACTCCACGCATACAAGCTCCATCTTGGGCAATTGCTCGAAGAATATGACCTGGCCCAGCGCCAGCTTGAACAAATTGAGCATGAGCTCCGCCTCATTCTTAAGCGTATTCCTTATGCACAGAAGCTCCTTGAAATACGAGGCATCTATGTTACGAATCTAGCTGGTGTACTCGGTGAGGCTGGTGATCTAAGCGGATATACGCACGGAAATGCTTTACTGCGTCATGCTGGGTTAAATCTAGCTGAAGCTAGCTCCGGGAAATGGCGAGGAAAGATGGTGCTCAGCAAACGAGGCCGGCCACGTTTACGTCATTTTCTTTATCTCATGACAATGAGTATGGTTATGACAAATCCGGAGATACGAGCGGCACATCGTTATAATGTAGAGGAAAAGAAACTGAAGAAGATGAAATCCATTATGAAATTAATCGGTAAAGTAGCGAGAATGCTAGTCGCATTGGCTAAAAGCAGTACCGCTTACGAACCGATCAAGGTATTCCCACAAGCAGCATAAAACCAATTAATCCTCATCGACTCATGCATTCGCAGGATAACAAGAAGCACGGAGTATCGGGAGACGTTACGCAAAAGGGCTCGGACCCGTTCCGTTAGAAAGACCGACCTCCACCCCTTAGTTAGATGTGACGAAGGAATGAAAGGGCTATGACCCGTTGAGACATGGGAGTGAGAATCGCTAGGGCGAAGTGGAGACGTGCATATAATGGAACAATATGGGTGATCCTTATTCACCCTTATTTACGCATGCCCAATTCCCCATCTCCCAGCCACCGGCTCCTTCATCATCCTCTTCATCACTTTAACTACAGGATGAAATCCTGCGAATTCATGAGTCTGAGTGAGGAAACTGAATCATTTCGAGGGAGCTTAATACGAGATAAAGCGACACTCGATTAAGTGATTGCCTCAATAACTTCCTCTAGTTTAATCCATTCCCAATCGTCATCATGATGGAACTTAATCTGTTTCAACTGCCGATCGACTCTCATGACTATTCCATGGATGGATCTGTCCTCATATTCCCCAAACAATGTAATCGTGATCGGACTGCAATCCTCTAAAGATTGAGCTAATACCTGTGAGATTTCAGCTAATGCTTGGGGATCCAAATCAGGCTTTGATCGCACCTCTTCATTCAGCGAATCGTCCAGAATCCTATTTTTATGCTCAGGCATTATCATCCGACTTCCCTCCCAAAGACCATTACCTTCAAGTTTCTTACGCTGTTGTGATTTCATTGTCTTCGTCGACTCCCTTAATAACTCTCAACGCTCGTGGCATGTTCTTACCTCTCTGTATGTACCCCTTGATCTCTAAGCGCTCCATGTGCGCATGTATTACCGCTGTAGATGACAATCCTACCTCCTTGGCAAGCTCCCGCAAAGTAGGTGGATAGTGATTGACTTTGATCATCTTAATCAACGCTTCAAGGACTTCTTTTTCTTTATTCGTTAATGGCTTCATGCAATTGCTCCTTTATCACTTGGCTGCCAAGCTAATATGTTTGTCGCTAGAAACACCCTCGGCGCTCCAGTGTTTAAACAAGTTGCGCGAATCTTCCCATCCTTTATGCCTTTCACTTCAATTTTGCGCTGAGTGATTTTACCGACTTTATCAGAGTAAATAATTTCAATGGTTTGACCAATCTGCATATGCATGTTGATAGCCCCCTAAAATAAGAACAATTGTTTGTATTATATACGAACATACGTTTCATAAGCAACAAGTAAACGATCACTCAAATTCCTGCATATGTATTTTTAAAGAACATATATATTTTATCCCATATAAAGTAATTAATGTTTAGACATATTCCTCCATTAAAAGTTAATATTCAAACGTTACGTAAAATAAAGGTGGGATTCAATGAAAAAGAATAAATAGATTAAAAAGTGGAGTTATCAGAACATTAATAAGGAGGAGTGTATCAGATGAAAAAGTTTAAAATAGCTTTACTATTCGTTTTTAGCTTCGTTTTTATTTTTTCGGCTTTACCTATGAAAGAGACTTTCGCTGCTTCTGAAGGATTATTAGATGGGAAAATTTTTTCAGTGGGAACTAATGCATACTTACAAATGTACACTACTACTAAAATTACAGATGGTGATTCAAAAACCTCAGAGGACTTCAGTTCCACTAATAGGGTTATGTGGATAGATATTGAAAAAACTGATATAAAATACTATAGATATACAGGCAATAAACACATTTCTGTACTTCTTTACACTACTGATCTTTCTACCACTTCGGCTGCCTTTTCTGCGATTCCAGATGGTGTAATTCGTGAAATTCCACTTTCTCCTATCACACAAAAAGGAATTACAAGAATAGGTCTATATGCTGGAGAAGGGTGGTCAGCAAGTGAATTCAATGTTTATTCAGAAATGCCAACACCTACGCCGACTGTAACCCCGTCGCCAACACCAACGGCTACTCCAGTGCCTACAAGTACTCCTAGCCCAACTGTTACACCAACACCAACTGCTACACCAACACCAACAGTGACGCCTAAACCTACAGCAACTCCAGAGCAGCCAACAGGTGATCGTGCTATTCTTACCATCACTCTGGTGAATGGAACAGAAAAAGAATACGACCTACCAATTGCAGAAGTAGATGCATTCTTGAAATGGTATGACTCCCGTGATGCTGGTAGAGGACCAGGTTCATATGCTATTGATAAGCATACAAATAACAAAGGACCTTTCAGCAAACGTAAAGACTACGTTGTATTCGATAAAATACTTACATTTGAAGTAAGTGAGTACACTATTCAATAAACAAAAATAACCCCGCCGACCACTTAAGGTTGACGGGGTATTTGTTATACATACTTAAGCCAAAACCATCCTAAACTCAAATTCATTTCTCATGTAATAAGCATCAGCAATCTTAACGCTCACTGGACTCCATTTCTGAATTGGACCCTCACAATCAATTGTACAGTCAGCTAGATCACCGCGACGTTCAAGTATATCCACTTTAGATTGTTTAAGGGCTGCTGTTAGAAATTCTGAGTCTGTCTTTAGGTCTTTGTATATATTACTCAATACGATCACTCCTATGTATTATAAATACCCAACCAACCAGTTAAAGTAGAACTCTTTCAACTATACCGCCATAATCAAAATTATCTAGGCGGCTGGTTGGAAATCTATATCGCTTACTATGAATTTACATGTAGCACTCAAGCAGTCACTTCCTCTTCTAATCCCAAAAGAATATCTTCAAGAATTGAAATGAGTTCTTTTCTAAAAGTTATCCCTTTGCTCAAATCTTCTTTTATTTCTTCAATCATTCTTTTAATTCTGGCTACTGTATAAATAATACTCAATGTTATTATTAAAGCTGTTACAAAAATATACAGTTCTTGACCCGCATATTTCTTGTAAAAAAATGTTAGTATTTGAGCTAAATTAGGTGCAAGCAAAGCAATAATTATTGTAGGAGCTACTAATGGCGGTAGTTTCTTTTTATCCACTTCACTGTTGTAAGATTCCAGCAATTTTTCAATTTTCCACTTTACTAACATATTATGCTGCCTAAGATGACCTCTTATCATTTCTCTTTGATACTCATTAAACTCCTCTGTTCTCCACCTTTTACCTTTAATTTTCTTATTCAATTTTTTTTGAACGATAATCTTGGCCTTCTGTTTAAACTTCTTGACGCTTAATATAAGCCCTACGATACTTAGAACAGTTAATGCCAATGCGAGAAAGAAGTACATTTTAATAGTCTCATAAAAAGGAAACATGCAAAAGGTAACTATGGACATGAATGCTGAAGTCCAAAGCGTTAAAGAAAGAAATATGTTTTGAGTTCTCATTTGAGCAAAAACCAAACTCTCTACGCTCGCCTTATTTTTGTAAAATTCAAATAGTTTTTCTTTCAAAAAAATCACCTCAACAAAAACACATTACTACATTTGGAACATTATGTATATGTACTCTATATCACTAGTAAGGATAATTTTCCTTTGGATATCAGTCCGGGTGTATAATAATCATAAAAGACCCGAGGTGTGGTCATGGATAAAAAACTTAAGCAAAGTTTAAAGGTCGCAGCCGTAAGACGAGAATTGATTGTTGTATGGCTATTAAATGGGGACAAGATAAAGGGTATTGCGGAGGTATCAGCTGATCCAGAGCGAGTTAAGATCAATACCATTGAAGGACCAGTTTGGGTGCCATACATTGAGGTGGAGAGTATTTCACGAGTAATTAGGCTGCGGGTTGAGGGCGAAACGAACGAATGAAATATCCCGCCATTACTTGCAGGTGAGCCATAATTAGTTTGGAACATTATGTATATTGTTCTATCTCACTTCACTGATAAGGAAAAATTTCCTGAACACAAGAAATACCCCACCGATAACCGGGCAGGGTGTGTTGCTTACGATATATCTATTTCTTAACTAACCTTATCTATAATCCAATAGATAAGGTGAATTTGTTGTAAAGCGATTCACCTAGTAAGAACCTTAATTTTTGTTTACTCCTATAAAATGCATTCTCTACATTTTCAGGGTGGCAAATTATTAAGAGTTCACACATTGTTTTTAACATGAGCAGTATTTTGTTGATTGTCCCTCTTAATGTCCTAGTGTTGAAGTCATCATTTTTTATTATCTCAAGATACTGTAGGGATGTCTCAATGTTTGCTTTTTGATTACTGTGGACATATAGACAAGATTTACTATACTCATCTTTTATGTGGTAATACAACTCTGTACCTCTAACAGAATTAACTAGTTTTTCTTCAAAGTTTCTAAATAATTGATTAACACCAGTTTCGTCATCGTCTTCTAACAGTAACATTGAACGTAAATAATTTTCTATAAATGATCTATATATATAATGAAACTGTCGGATAGATCTACCAGTCAATGAATTCAAGCAAGATAATGCATCAAAAAGAGCGCATCTTTTATAATGGCTTTCAACTCCAAATTCAACAATTCTTTTTATAAAAATTATATATTTAGTTATTGCGTTTAATTCATTAATATTAGGCAAAGGTTTTTGTGATGTTAATATCTCTATGAATGTCGCTACTTCTTCTTTAAGTTCTACACAACTATCATATCGTCTTACCAGTATTTCCATCACAATTTCTCCAACCAGGTTTTCATTTTTTCATTTGCATCTTTTTTCTTAGTTTTCTTATTATAGTGATTTTCATTACTTTCATCATCGTCACTATTCTTATTTTCATTAATAAATTTTATGATATTTTTCCTAATTATCTCTAACCGCTCCTCATCCATTTGGTTCAAATCTCTGGTTATCCTAGCAACTATCAATGTGCGTGATCTCATTACATAAGGTAAAAAGTTAACATCAAATACTGACTTCAAAAATCGCTCAATATCTTGATTCTTATTGAAATTCGATTTTGAATAAAGAAGGGCAACTGTTACGCCAAAAACATCTAATAAATCGGCATCTGCTTTCGTTACTTTCTTCAAAATCAGATCATCACTTGATTGTTTAGTCATGATGATCCCCTCCTTCCAGTCGCAATAACAGTTCCTCAGTAACGTCTTTAATATCTTCCCTTGACTTTTTATATTTTGATGAAACATTCCCTTGTAAACCAACCATCAAATCTGGTACATGAGTGGTATATGCATTGAATAATTCTATTTCCTTTACAATATCAGTTTCCTCAAAAATCTCTTTTATTCGTTCTAATTTAAGTGTTAGGTTACCAACCATTGTATAAACGATCCCAAGGGGTTTTATATCAAGCCCTTCATCAAATGAGAGCCTGTCTATAACTTGTTTTAGCAACTTTATTCCTAATATTGAATACCTATCAATTCTATTAGGTACTAAATAATAGTCTGATGCATTAAGTGCAGCGTCAGTATAAAAAGATATTGTCGGTGGACAGTCAATAAAGATAAAATCATATTTTTTCTTTAGTTTATTGTCGTTAATAAACTTTTTTATCCGTCTGGACTTAGCTCCATCTGCTCGGTTATCATCAAAAATCAAATCAATATTACCACATATCAAATCAATGTTTGGAGATTGCTCAAAGCTAATAACTACATCATTAGGTGATACAAGTTTGCGCACCTCTGAAATAGTGCTTGTTGTTTCGAAAAGTTTTCTTATTGTTTTTGTATACCTCAAGTTGGTCATATACTCTTCTTCCATATCAAAATTGTTCATTAATGACTGAGTTGTATTAAATTGAGGGTCTACGTCTATAAAAAGCACTTTTTTATTTAGGTAATTTGCTAGATACTCACCTATTCCAACGCACAATGTAGTTTTTCCTACTCCACCCTTCATATTAATGAAAGATATAACCTTCCCATTTTTCTCATATGTATGATCTTCCATGTCTCTCCCACCTAAGAATGTATTATTTTACTAAAAAACTAATCATTATAGCCATTCTAAATCAATTAGTATTAATTTCATATGAAAAATTTTTTTCACGACTTGTTTGAGGCTATCAAATAAAAAAAAGCCCACCAGCCGAAGCCAGTGGGCAAATTTCTTTATTCTTTTGTAGTGCCATCTCTCTTACTAAACGCTAGTTCAAACAATCCCGTTGCCGATAGTCCAGCTAGACCACCCGCCCATAATCGAAGCACTAAGCCTAACTCTGTAAACGGATAAGCAGCTGCGCCGATCAACAGGCCGATGACTAACCCAATCAAGGGCAATATATTTTTAGGCACGTTAAACGAAGTCTTTACGAACTGCACTCCTGCCAACACAAAAACGGCGATCACCGAAGCGAACGCCAGTACATCGGTTAAGTTTTGATTGTCCATACTTTACTTGTCCCCCTTTTGTTGTGCTGCCAGCCCAAGCCGATACAGAATTGTAATTATCCGCGCTTCCGAATATGTTGCTGATCCCGGTGTATCAATAACTGGCTTGCCATTGAGGACGGACGGCGTACATGCAAAAGCCTCTAAAGCATCCTTGGACCATACAGGAGGGTTGGTATTTGTCAATTCCAACAGTATAGTGCTCAGTTCCTTAATCTCCGCCGCCTGCTTAAGAGACTGTTCTTTAAGAACATCTTTGCTATTGGTCAAACCTGTTACGACTTTCGATAGTTCCTTCACTTGTTCTTCAAGTTCTACAATTCTACTCATATCTTCTTCTGCCTCCCCTTTTAGTCGATCTATAATAGCCGTTGCTTTTGCCATAGCGATCTCTGACGGCTTAGCACCCGCACGTAGTTGTGAGGTTGTCATTCCAAAAGTGATTTGAAAATGTGGTGCATCCTTAATCGAGACAAAATCACCACCCCATTCAAAACCAAGAGCTTTAGCCTCCTGAACTACCTCAGTCCAATCAGCTACCTTGTCATCATCACCGTCACGTTTTAAATCCCATGATACCTGTTTCCCATCTGGTAGTAACAACGCGAAGTCGATAGCTAGTCCAAAGTTATGATAACTGGTCCCACCCTTGGCGTTGGTCACGATGTTTCCAGGCTTAGTGCGCCCCTGTGCATATAAAGCGTCTTGTTCGGCAATTGTACGTAACCCTTGAGTTATCAAGATAGGCACTCCCCGAGCGTAACAGCGTTCAATTAATGCTGTTGCAGCAGCCAATACTACCGGATGCAACCCAATCAATCTCGTAGATGATTTACTCTTTACTTGATCTAGTGTAAGCATTTTTACCTCCCTAAAAATTGGTTAGCCACAATCACGCCAATGGTAATACCAATGATGTACTTAACAAAATCAAGCCACATTTTACGCTCTGATCCACTATCCTTATTAGCTTGCTGCAATAGCATGAATATCTTATTTTCAAGAGAATCAAATTTCCCCATGATCTCACCAAACTTAACTTCCATTTTTATTGTGGATTTCTCCATTTGTAAAATGCTCTCTTCGTGTCTCAGACCGGCTGCTTCAAGTAAGTTCATTTTTGCATTAGTATTGGCTAGGTCTGCGGATATTCGTGCAAATTCACTGGAAAGACCGAGTAAGCCCTTTTCCACATCTTCCAATCGGTGCATCGGCATTACATCACCGCCCCCTCCTCCTTGGTTGGCTCCCCCAATTGACATAAAACAACTCCCCTCTCTATCTATTGATCAATATAAATAGCCCTCAGATCAGATCCGAGGGCAAAATAAAAACGCCTGCTATTCGGCGTTGGTTGTAATCTCTGTAGCTTGTTCGGCAGTGATTTTTTTTGCTGTGACAAATACCTGTACCTGCTCTCCCGTATACAACCCTGCGTCAAAGTATCGCTTAACCAGTGCGTACCAGTTCATTTATAGCACACCTCCTTCCACAAGGCTCAGGAGTAAGGCTGCCTGATCTTGTTCCGCTTGATCTTGCCTAGCCTGCGTCTGCACTAGCTCCAGTAATAAAGCAGCGTTATCAGCGCGTAGTTGCTCGATCTCCGTCAACTCCGGCGGCTTATTAGCTTCGGCTTCCTGGTAGGCTGTCCAAGCTGCTTGCAGCTCCGCCTCTGTGGGCTGCGGATCGTCCAAATTCCACACCGCGATAAATTGCCCACGCTCTACAAGGTCGTAATCCTCGCCTTCAGTGAGTAAGTTGTAGTCGATTCCGTAACGGTAATGTATGCCCTCTATGGGTTCCTCTCCCTCGTCCGGCTGCTTGATCTCATACCGGACACGGCCTTTGTCTTCGGCTCCCGGGCGCAACACTGGCTCTGGTCCGTTGTCCTGCACTACAAAATCCCGCATTGGGTCAGCGTTAGAATACAGGTACATAATTGCTGTTGGTATATTCATCGGATTGCCTCCCTTTATGCAATTTGTGTGATTGCGAATAAACTAGATGCGACTAATGTAGCGGCTTGAGTTGATATTGCAAATATTTCAACATAGTCACCAGCGGCTAGTTTCAACTGAATAGCACCGTTAACAACTCCGGTAGCGCCCGTTAGTTGTGTTCCATTGTACAGTTGTCCGGTATCTACATTATTAAGATAAACGGATACATTTACCGGATTGTTTGTGGCTGGATTGGGAAATGCAATTGTAGTGGTAATAAGGTATATTCCTAATTTTTTCGCAGTAAATCTACTTGATACAAACTCACCAAGATGGTCATAGTTTAAACCTGGAAATAATACTTTTGTCGTTACACCAGCACTAAGTGATTGTAGTTGACCCGTGGTTTGAAACGCGCCAACTGTACTCCTGCTGTTCATTGTATTATCTCCCCATGGGTTAAGAACTCCACTTGACAGCACCAAGCCAGTTGCAGCGCCATTGCCATTTGTTGACGAGGGTTGTGTACCGCTTTGTGTAATTAATCCAGCACCTTGATAGACATACAACCCATAAGTATTTCCAGAGCCAGAGTTGGAATCACTATGAATTCGCGATCCATCAGCAGATAAAATAGCTTGACCTTTGTTGGATATCGCACAACCTTTTACTCTAACGGTTGATGCCGAAGCATCTACCCCCGATGCGGTCGGAGCCGATGCTATCAGATTACAATAGGAAATTTCAACATAAACGGATTTTGATATAGATACTCCGTTTGTATTTGAAGCATTACAATTAAGACCATTCAGCGCAGTGCGTAAGCTGTTGTTAATAATTGCAATTGCTTGTACGGTGCGGGATGAAGATGCCACGGTATCACCCTGTATTGTTATAGATCCACCACCGGAATAACCGCTAAGACTTATAATCTCCGAATATGTTCCCGCCGCGACGTTAACAGTAACAGCGTGATTTACAATTTGTGGAATAAAACTAATAGCCTTTGTAATCGTCTTAAAAGCCCCTGCTGCTGTATTGGCAAGACCATTATTACTATCACTACCATCTGTACGGACATAGTAGGTAATGTCTGCTGTTGTTTGTTGCGGTGTAGTAGCTAAATTGGGTTTACTGTTCCAGTTAGACTTTTCTGTGTCAGTCGCAAATCTATGAGTAGCATCCTCAGTAATCATAGTTGCTGGATGATTTGCTGGATGAACATAGTTATTTGCTCCTGTGGCGATTCCGTCGAGCTTTATTTTGTCAGTTGCCCGCATCAACCCGTCACTTTGCGGTGCTGCTGAAACAAGAGTATTCGGTGCTTTTCCATTCCATGCTGTCTTTTCAGCATCAGTTACAAATCGATTACTTGCATCTTGCGCGATTATAGATGGTGGGTGAGTTGCCGGGTGAGTATAGTTCGTTGCTCCTGTTGCGATACCCGCCAGCTTTGTTTTCTCAGCTGCTGTGTAATCATTGGTAGATAACTGTTTACCTGTGACCTTATCAACCTTGTTATTAACAGTCGTATCTAAGATATCCATATTTCCGTTCAAATCGGCAATATCAACGATATCTGTCCCCTCGGGCTTCTTTAAGCCCAAATTCCCTGTGGTTTGCATGTGTCACTCTCCTATCCAAAAGTTCTTAAGTCGTTCCACGTTCCAGCGTTGGCATTATTCCAAGTTATAGCTTTAAGCGAATCCCAATATGTGTACGTATAAGCAAACTCATAGGCCAAGTGTGCTGGCTTGATTTCATCCAGTATCTGAATTAGCCCAGCCATATTCGGTGGAATGCCTAGAATGCCTATGAATCGGACGATAAATCGATATTCCCCTGGAACTTCTTCTACCGATACTTCCCCACCAGCAAAAGCCGATGCTGTTCGTTGAATCATTTCAGGTGTCGTTGTGCCTGTTCCTCGTCTTTTAGCTTTGACCATTTCACGTCTATTGACATAAGACTTTGATGGATCCGAGCTTAATCCAAGTTCAGCCTCCCAACGCGCAAGGCTCCATGTTGCAGTTTCAACATATGCCTGATCTAGCACCTCTTGAACCCTCGTAGTTAAGCCATATATTTCAATGCCTAATGATTGCTGCAGTTCTTCTATTTCTTGAACACCCTTGTAATATGTCGGTAGGTATTTCATAAGATCAACCGTATTTACATCGTCAATATCCTCTAATTCATTAGCCGTGAAAAGAAGAGTGCTATATAAAGATTCTCCATAGCTCAAACATCACACCCCCTTTAATTGGTTCCATGTTACGGGACCCTTACTCATATATTCGGAGTGCGTATGTGTTGAAGGTGGATACGTTGCTGGTTTCCCAGCTACACCGGACCAAGGGACTGTATCAGCGTTGGCTGCATAATCCACTTTTCCGTCATTGTTCGTATCATAAATACTTTTAAGCATATCCCCTGCGCTTTGAGCAGCCACCAACAACACATTGCCATTTGTTGTACCAATGTAGAGTTTGCTTGTATCGGTACAATAGCCAAGTTCACCGATAGCTAGTGTTCCGATGGCACTTTCCAAACCTCGTCGGATCTGGATCATTACTTTTCTAGCCATTGCCTCGCCTCCTAGAACGTACCGCCATCGATCGTAGCCACCGTAAGTTTATTGCCATTAGCTGAATCGTAGACGATGCTGGAACTATCAATATTAGCCTCAATCCCTGTCGCATTCACAACAATACCTTTGCCTGCCTTGGCTGCAACGGTTGTAGAATCTACAACAACCCCGTTCCCGGCTCCAACCGTCAATGTAACGGAATCTGATTGACCACCGCCAGTTAGTCCGTTGCCCGCTGTGATCGTCTGTAGGGCTCCACCAGTCCTAACCCATGCCGTTCCATTCCAGCTGTAAATTTTTTGTTCGTCATCCACATAAGCAGTCCATCCTACAGCAGGGGTATAGTAAGCCCAGGCTCCAGACTGATACTCTGCTATCTGGTTTGTCTTACCTGCCCATGCCCCTGTCGCTGATGCTGGAATAATATAACGGTCGGCTTCTGCTGGGCTTGCCGGTGGGGCTAATAAATGTTGGTCTTTTACAGATGCTTGTGGTTCGATATTATGTTTTGCTAATTCGATTTCATTTTTGATTTTTTGTGCGGACCAGATGTCGGTAATGGCTGTACCTGAATCATTAATGACTCGGTGTTTAGCTATATCATCAATATGGCTTTTAATCTCAGCTGCAGTTTTAGTATTCGTGCCATCTGACACCTTATTGATATGTCCTGCACTAACATCAGCCTTTAATATCTTTGCATAAGTAGCGCCATCCGCTATATTATCAAGCGACCCTGTTAAATCACTGAGCGCTTGGGCGTTCACTCGCCTCCAAGCTGCCCCATCATCAAAATAAAGATATCCACTATTTGCCCCACTCGTTACGTAAAACAAACGTCCAACAGATGCGGCCACCGGACGAGAAGCCTCTGCACCTGACAAAGCTCGCCCAACCATTGAGTTTGTTGTACCGTCTCCGATATATATTTCTTTCGTATCTGTACAAAAGCCCATTTCGCCAACAAGCAATGCACCATACGTGCTAAGTTGAGCTTTAGTACCACGTTTTATTTGTATCGTCTGTGCCATCTTATACCCCTCTCGTAAATGAACCACCATCTATAAGTCCACTCGATTTATACCGCTCTACCTCTGTTTGTGTGGCTGTTACAGACTTTTGTAGCACATTAATATCGTCAGCCTCTACCGTGTCCCCTGGTGTTTCATAGGTTACGTAAACTTCAGCAGCTCCACTAAATATCTTAATTAACCTGCGCCATGGTGTATCACTCGGAATGGTTAACGTCCAGTTTGTCAATTTATCACCCGTCAATTTACTACCACTATAGACTTGGACAGTAGCGTTATTGATATTATCGTGATTAAGTATCCCTTCATAAACGCCTGCTACAAGTGTTATCCGTTCCTCGATGACATAGTTGTTTCCCGTTGGGTTTTTATTCAACTTCTCCTGAAATACATCAACTTTACTCGGGTAGGCCATGTTACACCCCCAATTCCACAATACCGATCAATGGCACCTCTTCTTCTGCAAGAACAATGTTCCCAGCAGCTCCATTAAGTAGCAACCCAAGATAATCAATAACACCGTCAGTCCCTAAAAGGATTGATCCAATTACGGCCTGACTTACATAAGTAGATACAAAAGACGCTGACTTACGCCAAGTCTCCAATCGCTCCAAAAAGGAATTCTTTACACCCTGCAAGCTATAACCAGGCGCTAAAGTTACCTTAGCTGATATATTGATCGTCTTACCGATTGCTGAAGTAACTGTGACTACTGCCCCAATAGGTGCTTGTCCTTCACCTTTCCCAGCAGCTGGATCAATATAGTCTTGTACTTGATTCACAAGAACGCTAGAGGCTGGGGCACCTTCTGTATTTACAATCACAACTTTTACAGTCTTCGGACCTGACCATAATGGGAATACACGAGCGCCGCCTACTCCGGAAACCTCAAGAGCCCATTCAATATAATGATATTTATTCCCGCTGGTTGCTGGACGTCTGGCAGAATCAAGGTACCGCTGCCGTAATGCATCATCTGTCTCTCTATCAGTCCCAGGGATAAGTAACTCCGTCAATTCAGCCCTTGCTAGATTATTAATAAAATCGATAGGAATTAAGGCTCCGAAGTGCTGATTACCCGTAACTCCTTCAACCTCTGCCTCAAGGCGATACTCCCCTAATGAGAGTCGAGAGATTACTTTATAGTTGATTGCACCAATAGCGAAGCGACTACCAACTGGAATATCCATTAAGGTGTTAGAAGCATTATAAAAAAGCCCTCTTAATTGGGCTTTTGTTGCCTTCTTGCGGGTAACACCAGACCACGCAATCGATCGATCCAGATAATCACCACTAGCTGTATCAGCAAATATTAAATTTGCGTTGATATCCAACTCGACATACATCTGAGCTAATTCCATTGCTGCTGGAGCCATAGCATCATAAATAATGCTACCTTCTCGCTTGTCCAGCCCATCTGGTACCCGGTCTAACATCCGTTCTAAGATCGTTTCAAACGTTTGATTTTCATACACCGCCATTCACCTCCAATCGGTCTGTATAGTTTCCATAATCACTCTCTACGTCAAACAAGACGAGTACCGCATCGCCATCATAGTTAAATCTAAAGTTGGTTACGGAAACGATACGATCATCCTGAAGTAATGCTTCCCTAGTCCAGCGTTCCACTTCGGTTTCAAACACCGCCCGACACCGCACCGCTCCAACATCTGCCTCACTACCGTAATTGTCACTGTAAATCAGGTTTTCAAATCGGATTGTCGAGAGTATTTTTATAACTGCCTGTTTTACGGCATCCAATCCATCCACTACCACGGATCCTATACGTCCATTTACAAGGTCTAATTTATAAGTAAGACTTGGTTGGGGTGTATCCTCCATATCCTCATTCAGCAGCACGTTATCGCTCTGTGGTATCAAACACTCACCACCCTATCCATGATTACGTAGCGTTGACCGCCCTGCATGCGGATAAGTAAAAGTTTATCTCCAGTAGCTAACGGCTTACGAATTAAGTATTCTTGGATTCCTATTGTTATTTTCTGTTCAGATAAGGTTTCCGGAACAATTAAAAAATCCTCCGTAAGTGAAAGCCGATTATCGACCAACACTACAAGAGGATTAATTTTTTCTACAATTCCTAGCTGTACCAGAACTGGACCAGCAGCATTCACCGCTTCAGTGGCAGCGCGTTTTATCGCATCTATCATGATCACACCAACCTTAGCTCTAAGTCCATGGTATGCACTCCGCCTTCTTTCTTATGAGTACATTCATCGACTAGGAAGAATTTATTTATGTTCATTACATTGATATATAAATTAACGTAGCATCCTGCACGCATCCGGTAATCTCCAAGGGCCTCTATACTAAGCGTCCGCTTCTCTCGATTCTTCATGAACAGTTGCTGAGTTAGTTGCTCAGTAATTTGAGCCTGATTCAGATTCTCATCTACTGACTCGTAGAGTTGTAGCAATCCCCACTTAGCAATGCTGGCGCTATCCTTGGTAACGTAAGTTTCCCTCTTACCAGTCTCCTTGTTGTCTCTATACAATACAATTTGATTATATGTCTCATCGTCAATGTTGCGGCTGTAAGAATAATCCGTCATGAGTGAATCATCACCCACCACAAAAGGAAAGCGCATATTAGAAGCATTACGTATCGTCAAGCTCCCAAAATCGTCAAAGAATACGAAGTTGGTCCCGTAGTTAATCAGGGTCTCATCTAACGCCATGCAGATCATATCGATAAACGTTTTATCGTCGCGGATCTGGGAAGGAATAATGTATTTTGTATCTTCCAGCGTTCCGGTCTTGAGCTGCATGTCTTGAGCGATCTTTTGAACTACCTGAGTTGCTGTCTGTTTCGTAAATACATAAGTTCCGCTATTCATCAGATACCGGATCTGATCATAAGCAAGGATGCTTATTTCTTCCGTCTTACCAGTTTCAATACTGAAAATATATCCATAGAAAACCTTATGTCCCTCATCTGTGTACCTAACCACATCACCATTATTCAGTTGGAATTTTTTATCTTGCCATGGGCCATGGTCTACAAGGGTGAATTCTAAGGATGCCGCCTTACCTATACGGATCGTCTTCCAAGATATATCAGTAACGATGCTGGAAACATCCCAGACGGTGCCATTTTTATTATCGATCAATAACTCCATGTATCATCACCCCGGTAGCTTCAGAACAGAGCCGATTTTGAGTGTCTTCAGCTGCGCATCTGTTAAGCCGTTTAACTTCTGAATCTCTTTCCACCGACTACCGTCACCGAGTTCTCTTTTAGCTATCTTCATCAGGGTGTCCCCGGATTTGATGGTAACTGTTTTGGACTTAGTACGTTCATCTGCGCGTTTCGCTGGCTCTTTCTTAGTGGTGGTTGTTGTTGTACCAGTTGGTGTTGTATTTGTCTTCAACGTCACCTTTTTAGCAGCGTAAAAGACATACTCCTTCAGGCTGATCTCATATTCAAAATCGCCCGGGCTCCCGGCAACCTCTTTATAATTAAATTCTTCGATACTGGCAGCAATATTTATTTTGAGACCCGTTGACGTAAAAATAAACCGGATCGGCTTGCGCTTGTTCATCCAGGTTTCAATTAATTGGATGTAGTCCGCGGGTTGCCCCCAGTTTTTTGATGATACATAGCTTGGTACAGTACCACCGACTGCGATAGCCGGAAAAAAACTACTAAAGCTAATCTCTTTCAGCTTAGCGGCCTTGATTACATTAATTTCACCAAGATCCGTTATATCATAAGTCTCTCCGTCACCTTCCCCACCAATCTCTATTTCTTCCGGAAGGACGGGGATTTCAAACCATATTGCACGGTTGTTAAAACTTAGTTCGATGCTGTAGTCATTAGCCATAGACTCACCTCCGATTTATAGAGGAATAACCCCTTTATTGTCGAATATTGGTAGGTGTTCAGTCATACCAACTATTCATGAAAGGAGTTGAATATTATTAATATTGATCTGCAGGAACTTGAAAAGGACATCTTAGAAAATTTTTTCGAACTAAATGTCGATGATAATTCCAATCCTGAACTAACACGACAGATAGCCGAAGTATCCGCCCGGATTGTAACAATTGCTCTTTCTAGGCTTTCACATTTACAGAAGGAGTCAGAGTGACAAAGGGTTTAGAAACTTCGCTGTAAATTCGTGAGGAAGAAGATATAATGTCTTCCTCCAATCGGCGAGATACGGAATTAATAATTTCGTTCATCGTTCGTTCATTCTGAATGTTTATCGAAACATTGAAGGTCGTTACTTTGGCGACCTTCTTTTTATGCGCATGGCGTCTTAACATTGGCATTCCCTCCTCTTAGCTATATACTCCCTTGGCTGTACTCACGATGTCCTCATTAAGCTTCTTTGTGATTTTACTAACGATGGAATCGACATTAGCCTCATTGGTTACTGGTCCTGTCTTGACCTGAATAGTCGGTGTCAATGTCACAAAGTTTTGAATGTTCTTCATCTCCGCGACATCGCGCATAATCTTCAGGTCTTCTTTAGAGATATCAATAGGCTTCTCTACTTTGCCGACCTTATCGACCTTTTTAAGCTTATTTTTTTTGTCATTATCAGTCGCTGAACCACCGCCTGCACCAGTGTGCGTTGAATCCCATTCAGAAAAATCATATCCTTTTGCAGCGTCTTTATTTTTCTTATCCTTGGCAGCTTCCTCTGCGTCTTTAGCCGCCTGGTCTTTGGCTCGTTTATCCGCTCTATCTTCTAGCATCTTCTGTACTTTGGCTTCTCTCTCATCCGCCTTCTTACTAGCCTTATCTTGCATTGCGGCAAGCGAAGCTTCTCTGCTTTGTCTAGCGGCCTCAGCTTCAGCAGCTGCGCTCCCAGCGAACTCCACATGATCTATCGTCTCTAAACTAACGCCAGGAATTTTCTTTAACATACCAATCAAGCTGTTAATTCTATCGATAGCTCCATTAACTAGATCATCGAGAATCTTTAAAGAGGTGACCTTTGCAGAATCAAACGCATCTGCAATTCCATACCCTACCCTAGCAAAGAATATAGGTACTTGGTCGAAGAAATTAAGAATTGCATTCCAAGCCCTCATTAAACCTGCCGCAAATTGATCGTTAGTTTCCCAAAGCTTAATCAACCACCTAGCAAGAAAGTACAATGCCGCTACCACAGCGATTATAACGATGATAACCCACGTGAGAGGATTTGCTAAGATTGCAGCATTCAACCCAACCTGGGCTCCAGTTGCAGTTGTTGTCGCAGCTGCTTGAGAAAGTGTAGCTCCTGTAGCGTAAGCTGATCTGGCTGCAGAGATAGCCATAAGCATATTTTGAATTCCCATGACAATATTAGAAGCTATTACTACACCTTTCCAAATTCCAAACGCACCTGCAAGACCTAAAATTATTGGCTCTATCGTCGTCCAATTAGAGGAGAAGAAATTATAAATTTGTGTAACTACATCAAGTACACTAATCGCATTCTGAACTACCCAGTCGAGTCCTGAACTCAAGCCGTCAAAGAAGGGTTGGAATGTCCCGTTTTGAAAGGCTGTATTGATCATGGTAATTAGTGGCATTAGACTCTGAACTGCAGCTCCACCTGCATCCGCTAATGTTGAACGTAAGTTATTGCCTAATACTTCGACCTGTTTGGCAGGGGATGCCATCATGGTGTCAAATGCTTTTTGACCCATTTGCTGCTTTTCCAATAGCTGGTCAAATGCCTTGATGAACCCTTCCATATTACCTGCCTTGCCGAGGTCATCAATTTTAAAAGCCCGTATATCGGATTTACTCATGTTAAATCGTTCAGCTAAAGAAACGATATCACCACTCATAGCCTCCTTAAGCGCAAAAGCAGCACCCTCTATCCCATTCCCTGCACTATCAAAGGCATTAAGCCGCTGGGCAAGATTGTTCAACTGAGATAACTGGTCTGTATTTTGAGTTGTTGAGAAAAAGGATAGCGTGCTTTGTAGTGATTTAGTAACATCCTGACCAGCTGCCAATGCCTCGGCTTTAAATTTATCAAACATCGCCTTCCCAATCTCAGCATCTCCGGTGCGAGCCTTGAACATATCTTCCATCTTCTGTTGCTCCATTGCCCCACCGACTGTCTTTTCGAAGAGAGCCTTTGCACTCGCCAGTGATAAGTAAGCAGCTACCAAACCTTTAATATTACTGAGCCAAGCTGAGCTACTTTTACCAGCTTCACGTACTCTACCATTAACCTGTGATTGCAAGTCAGCTATTTGCCGTTCTAATCTAGCTATACGTTCAAGCGCTTGGCGTAGTTCATCAGCGTCAGAACTACGTGTACGGAGTTGTCGTGTAACACTTATAAGTTGTAGGACTAACCTTTGTAAGTTAACAAACATCGCTTCAAGCGACCGTGGAAGTTCAATCCTAATGCGTGCTTGAATATTACCGAGCTCCGAGTCAATTTGTCTTCTGATAGCAGAGATCTCCGCAGTGATATCCGCTGTGTTAAAGCGAATTTTGAGAATAGATTCGTCTCCGCCTAATTGCTGCCGTATAGTTGTAAGTCTCTGAAGAATCTCGCCGGAGTTAATGCTGATTCTAATTAGGCTGCCGGTTCCTAAAGCAGCTATTTGCTGTTTAATGATATCCAAATTATGAATAACATCAAAAGCACTAATTCTTAATGTAATTGGATTTTGTACTTGTGCTTGCAAACGAGCCATAAGTTGTAGCGTAGATGCCAGTACAGTATTTACCTGCGCTAACCGTTGGCTGAAAGCATCGTTCAGAGCTAAACTGGCGGCAATACTATTCATATGAACTCTCCTTTCTGAGAAAACAAAAAAGCACCCCTTTCAGGAGTGCCTTCCGTTGATTCAAATTTATAATTCAATCACATTGGAGTTCTTTGTTCTTAAAGTCAACTCATCTGCAATTTTTTGAGCATCTTTTATGTCTATTGATTTGCCCGTAGCAATATCTATTTTAAACGTAACGGAATTCAATTGTCCTGATTTGTTAGTATAGCTAATTAATAGATAGGATGACATCGAAATACCGCCGTTTGGCGCTGGAGTTTTCTCTGTTTTAAATTGAGCCCCTTTTATTTGGGAAATATCAATTGAAAAATTTGTTCCTCCACCATCAATATTTAATTGAGTGGAATCCAATTCAATCTTGCAAAGATTCCTTTCCGGTAAAGGCAGTCCATCTACGTGATATAAATTTGCTGTGATAGACTGATTCTTTTTAGAATTATTTTTCTTGAAAATGCCCATTTCATCACTTCCCCTAATACATTTTACCTATACTTTACCACAGTAGTTGAAGGGTTGTGATCATTTTTTGCGAACTTTGGACTTAGCTGCATCCTTTTTCTCTTTATCGATTCGAACCAAGATCATAGCATAAATTGCAGATCTATCTGGCTTGCTCATTGCCATTAACTCATGTGGCATGATATGAAGTTCGTGGAGGGCGTAGTAAGCCAAGTTAGCCTCACTATCGCCCTCCTCGATTAGTTTTTTACATCTTCAACCAGTTCATTAATATCCTGATCAAAGCCATTTAAGGTTTGAACCTGATCAGTTAACTTGGTAAACTCTCCTGGTAGCAACATCTTGCGCACCAGAGCCTCAGCACCTTTTACCCCGTATGTCTCCTGTAAAGCTGCGTCTTTCAGGTTAGGATAGACAACAGTTGCTGTAACCAATTTAGCGACATACTCATTTGGATCAGTCTCAGAAGTATATTGTCCATACTTAGCCTTTGTACGTTTAGTTGCTGCCTTGCGGATCTCTTGATTCTCCGCCTCAGTGATACTACGTAGTTTCCAAGGAATCGCCTTTCCATCTTTATCTTTAAATCTAGGAGAGACCACGAAATCCTCTGTAGTCTCCACCGCTGCGTTTTGTGCGTAGAATGCTGAAAAATCACTCATATTATTAATTCCTCCTGAATTTTATTTTAATTGGCTGGTGGGTTAAATGCTTGACCCATATCAATATCCTCAAAGGTAAAATCAATATCCTCTTCTAGTGCATCAGATTCTGTATCCAGTGATACCATAACTACACTATCAAGGTTCACACCTAGTAGAGTAATTGTTTGAGACCCAATGGTAGATCCCGGATCTTCATTAGTTACCGTAATATCAAAGTTGGTATCTCTACCCGTTTTGATATAATCGATCATTAACTGGCGGAAACGACTTGTTACATAATAAATCGTCATGCTGCCGGTACCCGACCATCCAGTAGTTTTATGCTGAGTACCACGGCGGCCTAATGTTTTAACTTCAGCCTTCTCCTTTTCAACTGATGCTTCAAGAGTCTTGATGTAGAACATTTCATCTACCTGACCATTGATTGTGGCGTAAGCCCGCCCCTCTTGTCCGCTAATCGTGTCATTCGCCTTTAAAAACGACATTTATCTCACCTGCACTTTCATATATACTTTTTCGATACTATCTACTGGTTGAATATTGGCTTCCACGTAGATGGCATCTGAATCAACACCAGGAAGTACCGTGATATCCGTCTGAGCATCAAAATTTTGAATGGCATCAATCCCCTGTAGGTTATCCAGATAGATCACAGCCTCTTTGCGAAACAGAGCTCGGCCATCAACATTGTTTGATACCTTACCGATGTAAAATGATTCAAAGATGCGCTTCAAATCATTCGCAATACCATCCAGTACACGGAGCACACGGTTTTTTTGAAGTTGTTTCCCTTTCTTTGGAGTGTAAGAGAGGAAAGTATTAATATCCTGTTCTATCACAGCTCGATTACTGGATGGTGTAAAAACAAATTCTCCAGCTTTCAAAGCTGCTTCAATCTGTGTATTGGTGTAGCGTAGTGCCACATCTACAGCATCGTCATATGCCGAATAAGTCAAAGACTCGTTCATCTCAGCTGCTGCCGAAGCACCGCCTACCCAAGCAGTGGCCTGCGCTGCTGTAAGTATGGTCCCATCTGAAAGAACCACGCCATTTTTGACGCTGATTACACCTTCGAAATCGGCTACAGGGTAGTTCTCAAGTGCTGCCTGTACCTTTTTACCCTCTGACTCTCTTAAGCGCCGTACAAAGGCAGCATAGACCGCTTTGAGCGCATTATCCGTGGATGTCAGCGCCACTGTCTGGAAATCGTACAGCTCTAGTGCAGATAGATATGCAGTATGATCCGCATTAGTCACAGTGCCATTTGCTCCGCCAATCAAAGGAGCTCCTGCATTTGCTGTTAGTGTGCCGGTCCCACTCCATATAATCCAGTCATTCGGGATAAGCCCCGCAATATTAGCGACTACCTGCGTGTCCACTACTGCATTATCCAGCAGTGTTTTTACATCAAACTTGCTACTATCATCAATGTTGGTTTGTACGACAACCTTCAGCGCATTACCTCGAATGCCACCATATCTTGCTGTAGCTACCAAGGTCCCAACTGTGACCGTTGACTTTGTTCCGTCATTGAGTTTGTACAGCAACACTGTCCGAGCTCTTTTAAGCGCCTCACGCACCAACAACAGCTCTGGGGCTGTAATGTCATAGCCAAGCACTTTGAATGTATCCTCACCAACTATAATCGGTGTGATGACCTTAGCCGCTCCCCATGGAAGCGTCAGCGCTAGAGAGGTTATTCCCCTACTGCCGACTGTACCCAATGCACCGCCATTTGTTTCAACGTTGATATATACACCGGGTCTTACTTTATTTTGAGTTGTCCATGTTCCACCGGCCATAATCTATTCAACCTCCTTGTTCTTAAAATCTTCGATGACCTGCTGTGCCTCAGACGCCGTATACAACTTTTCCGGCTCCAGCAGCGCCGACAGGACATCTTTATCCTGGTATGAGTATTTGGCTGAGTTCAAG
Organism: Paenibacillus sp. FSL F4-0097; assembly: GCF_038593125.1. Lineage (NCBI taxonomy): Bacteria > Bacillati > Bacillota > Bacilli > Caryophanales > Paenibacillaceae > Paenibacillus > Paenibacillus sp. FSL F4-0097. The sequence continues at coordinate 2,032,187 of NZ_CP151965.1, read as the reverse complement.
AACTGCTCCCTTGTATACGAAGCCTCAGGAGCTTCAACACCTGACTTTTCATTTTTCACACTCACTTAATACCGCCCCCTTGCTTCATTGTTTTCATTTTTGGATCAGGGGCCATGTCCCGGATCAGATGGACGTTGAATTGGATGAAGAAATGGAGTACCCCATCAACAATTTCGTGCCGCATCTTAGTACCACGGTACATACCACTGTGTCCACTTACATATTCCAGTTCTGAATATAGCCTTTCGGCCATAAGTTCACATTCTTCCCGAGGAGCTTTTGAATCTCGATTCGGGAAGTAATGAACGTCAAATGGATTGAAACGCTGATACCGCCGATTTATACCCCGAGCTTGGCTACCTTCTAACAGCAGCACAAAAAAGCACGGCTGCTGCATGCCCTGCTCCACTGCTTCGTCATAAACCGGATACTCCGGAGTAAATAACGATATCTTTTTTATGAGTGCGTTTTTTATATCCTGCATACTCACCGCCCCATATGCTTATTAAGGAATTTCTGAAACTTCCGTTCTATGATAGCTGGCATTTCCCTCTCCAACTCCTGCTCCGATAGCGTTAACATAAACCTACCGTTAACCCAACCAGTACGGAGACGGGTGACATGCCCGAATTCCACATATAGCGCATACTCCACGTTATTTGTGATCTCAACATGCACCCCACCGCCTTGTAACTTTACCACCTGACCGATCTGCCATCCCCGCCGCAAGTCTCCAGTCAGCACAGGAGTACGTGCTATAGCCTTTGCCAACAGCCGTCCAGCCAATTCCCGGATGCATTCCTCCATAAAGGCTGGGAACTCTTTCTGCATCTGAACCATACTTTTATGCAGCTTCTTCAAATCAGTGAAATCGAACTTCCCCATACTCATGCGTTCAGGACCTCTTTTAGCTTAATCTCCTGATGAGTAGCATATCTAAATGCCTTACCCGTCTGCTCTCCTTTGAACTCCATGCCGTTCTGCTGAACCGTGATTCGGCTTCCTGGCTTGATAGTTACATCAGGAGAGATAAACAGCTTAGCATCATAATTGACCTGATCCGCCGTCACCGTTTGTGTGGTAGCAGGTAAGGATGACTGAGAGAGTCCACACGGCTCGTCAGCAAACACAATGACAGGCTGCTGTCGTGTTTTACCGCTCACTGGATCTTTTACATCCTTCATTTCCGAAACAGTACATAGGCCTTCATAGGTGCTCTCAATAGCTGCTCGCTCTGCTTGGACATTACCGAAAGTGACCATGTTACCACCTCAATCTGCGGAACGCCTGCAGCTGAGCCGCATAGTTCCGCACGAAAGTAGCTCCAGATCCGACCGTAACCGTAGCCTTAGCGGATCCGAACGCTGTTGTAACATCCCCACGCTTGATACTAGTAACTGCCGGTGCGGTCTGCTCAAACTCTGTCGGGTACTTCGTCCGGTAGTAATCCTCAGCTATATGCAGAACCACATTATCCAAGGCTTCTGGAATAGATGATATGTTGCAATAGGTTTTGATCTCTTGGACGATAGTCTCTAAGGTAAAGAGAAGCCGTCCATCCTTTGAGGTATCCTCTAAAGGGATGGACAGCAGAATTTTAAGACGAGGCAAATATTTAAGCTGTTCCTCCATCAGACCCACCTGCTTTCAGGATTTCTGCAAGTATGTCCTCCTTCTTGGTTGCCCCACCAAGGTCGATATCACGTTTCTTAGCGTAGGCTTTGAGTTCTGGACCGCTCATGTCTTCTAACTCTTTAACCTCTTCGGGAATTTCGCCGGCAATAGCACCCAATTCAAGCAGCCTCTTCGCTTGTATATCATCGAGTTCGATCTCTCCGGAAGTAAAAATAACCCCGCCTTGAAGGACGGGGGTAACAACTTCGTATTTATCCATATTTTTCATGTCTCCTTTTTAAACCGATAAACGGTAGATTTGGGATGGTTTCTTAACACCAACAAATGCGGATTCACCAACGTAGATCTCATCTTGTGGTGGCGGACCCATATCACTCTTAGGAATAACATAGATACCAGGGTTGAAGTCCTTCTCCACTGTTGGCCCATGTACTGTGATAATAGGTTGTTCTCCCAACAAAGCTACAGTTCTGATCGGCAAAAGTCTAGCAGGTGTTGCTCCCTCCAAAGAAATCTCATCATCGTTTACACGAATCACCAGTTGTGGAGAACTTACTGTCTTACGGATTAGAGCTTCAATCTCAGTCTGGTTAGGCACCATAGCGCTATTAACTCCGTATAAACCACTTCTTACTTGCTTATTCAGCATCAAGTCAAGCAGGGTATCTCCCGACATATCCATATATACTGGCAACGCACCGCCATTTGCACGCTTGTAGTTTGTGAATGCTACCCGGATATCATCAATCGGTGTTGACGTCTCTCTATTACTCCAAGGTGTCGCTACAGTCACGATTGCCGGAAGATTAAAGTCAACGTTAATTTTTACGTCATTACTTTGGTAGACAATGGTTCCAACATAAACGGCTTGCCCCCGCAGCCACTCCTCAGAATCTTCGACACCTTCGATAAGGCGATCCGTTTGGTCATAGACCTTTTGGATTGCCCGTTCACGTTCTGCTTCAACGCGCGGGTTCATGAATTTCAACTGCTCACGTTCGTCAATTCGAATACCGTGTTGAATTTTAGCAATTTCTTGTGTCAATGTCTTTAGACCTTGCTTATCTCTCAGTGGTGCTCCTGCGTTCCATCCAGTGATAGCGGCACTTGGCACATATGTTTGTGTGAACACGTCGTAATCGAATGTCAAATCAAAGGTTACATCAAATTCACTGATTGCCTTCAATAAATACTGCTTGGGTAGTATGCGGTTCTCTACATACCCCAAAAACGTCGGTTTTTTAAATTGATCTAGTGAAAGAATTCCCATTCTTTATTCACCCTTCCTTTATCATTTTTTAGTAGTAACGGTACCGACCGCCGGCTGCTGTTTTAAATGCTGCTGTAACCCCCGCAAGTTTGCTTGCTACGACCAATGCCTCAGCCCAAGCACCAACAATAACATTTACTGTAGTTGCCTCACCTGTAGTCACATCATGATTTGTCAGATATGGTACGCCAGTATCTGTGTCAGCCCAAGGCTTAGCCAATCCGTTTGCTTGGATACTCACTGCTGTTCCTGACGGAATGCGAGTACTGACAGCAAATTTAGTGCCATCCAGCGTGAGACCTCCAACCTTTTCGATTGAGCCTTTGACTGTATACAAGATTTCTTTTTGTGATCCGTATTCCTTAACACGTGGATTCAAATTCATTTTTTCTCACTCCCTTGATTTCTTTGATCTGCAATAGACTTACCTGCATCGTATCCCTCTGGCGAAGTGCCTGGAGGTCTGGTTGCATCAAACGGCGTTGTGCCTCTAAATGAAGGCGTCTGCTGTTGCTGCTGAGGATTAGCTTCTGACGTAAATAGATAGGCATCAGATGTCTTGAGTGTGGTTAACTGCTCTTCCAGCCCCACCACCTTGCCGTCATCTCCAATTACCAGCTTGTTCTTGTCAATTAGGCCGGTGACTACCTTCTCGTTATGCACCTTACCAGTGAGTGCAGCAGTGATGGCATTATCCATCTTGATCTGTTGCAAATCGGCGTCATATTTCTCCTTTGCCGTCTTGTTATCAGTCTTGAGCTGATCAATCTGCCTCTTCAGATCATCTGACAATCCAGCGGCTGTACTCAGATCCTCGATTTGCTTGTCCCGATCAGCGACATCCTTCTCAGCTTGCTGCTTGGCTGCGGAAACATCGTTATACTGACTCTTTGGAACAAAGTGCTTCGGAATCTCTTTGCCAGCATCTACAATAGCCCCGTCAATCTTGGAATCTTCAACACCCAACTTCTTCAACAACTCTTTCAACCAATCCATATATCATCTACCTCCATAGATTTGTATAGCTGCTCTCCAGCTTAGGGAGTGAACCGATATGCTCCGGTTCATGAGCAAATAGGCCACGGCAGTCTCAACCGTGGCCCAATATAAAAAGCACCCTCGCATATTGGAGAGTGCTTCATATACCATATTTCTGTTTGATTAGTACCCATTTCATACCTTCTTCACGATTTAACCGCCGTTCAACCGCAGCATTAGCGTCCAGAACACCTACTGGCTGTTTCGAGAGCTCATCGCGCTTCTGAAGGTACTCATATCTAACGGCGCTGATCTCGTTTACCAAAGCGTCAAATCGTTCGCCTAGCTTATCGCGTTGCGGGGCAAACTGTTCAGCAATAGCCGCTCTATTTTCTTCCTTAGTTCGCAAGATCATCACTCCTTTGTATATTGTAGTGATTCAAGTAGCATTACTAGCTGTTCCATGGTTAGATGCTTTTCGTCATAACCTGTAAGTGCCTGCTCAATAGTAAGCAATGCAAGATATGAATCTTCTGCTTTATCGAGTAAACGGTTAATCTCATCTGTACTCAGGTTTATTGGGGCTGACTTCTTCAGGATGTATGTGCTACCTGAATCAACTGCTCGCAGCTCCTTAATTCCGTTCTTTATGAATGCTAAGACATCATCCCGGCTGAATGATCCTCCAGGTTCCCCATCCACTGTAGGGTGATTATGGGTTACGATGCTCTTTTTAAGTACTTCAGGTGGTTTGATCTTTGTAATATCAACAGATGCCTTATCACCCTTAACATGGATAACCTCACCTTCTTTAGTGAGAGCAATAGCATGTTCTTCTGGTGCGTTCCTAATAGCTTGTTCAGCATCCTTTACATAGTTGCGAACGATATCAGGTTTGGACAAGTCGATATTACCTAATTTACGCGGTATGTCCGGCTGCAGCTTTGGCAGATCCATCTTACTGAGATTAATCAGCGGTGGAGCAGTCTTTCCGGTTTCATCATACCATTTCTCCGGTTCCGAGGTATATATGCTTTTCACAGGAATTGGAATATCCTTTGTTGGCCCACCTGGAACCTCAATAGTAGGTAATGGAGTCTCCGGCGCTTGCTTAGTTGGGGTTTCAACAGTAACTGTCTCAGTAGCTTCGGGAGCGTACTTTTCAGCCCAGTCATTGTAGTTGATATCCTCTGGAACCTTATACGTTTTGCCATCTTCATCCCTAGCTACCCGCTCTTTGATGTTGTCCTCATAGTGCGGTATGGTGGTTGATCGGCAATAAGCATGCATAGGTGGATAATTGACATTAACCTGAGCATCTTCGATATCAAATACTTTCCCGTCTAGGTCTCGGCAAGTAATGGATGTCCGGCTGTCCAGTGTAGCAGTGTAGCGGTATTGCTCTACTCCAAGTTCTTTGTAGCCGGCTATACGAGACTGACCAGCGAAGTATGCTGATTCCGTCAGTATTAACCGCTCTGCATTCTTCCGTGACACATCGAAGCGTTTCATAAGCTGCTCTATCATTTGCTTAGAGGTATCACCACTAATAAGCCCCTGACTAAAGATGTTACGAAGCGTTCCGGTCAGCCTGACGCGATCAGTCCATATACGTTGTGAGAAGTTGCTACCGTCTGCCGCCCATGGAGCAGCTAGAATAGCTTCGAGCTGCCGCTTATCTATCTTAGAGAATGACGCTCCAATGCCAATACCCTTTTCTAGTTCAAAAATACTTCGATAGTAACCATCCTTGTATACGTTACCTAATAGCTCTGTTGTGCCTGATAGACGCTTAACAGATAATTCTTCGACATGTTGTTTCATCTGCAATTGAATGGATTCTAAACGGGTAACACGTACTCTAATACTGGCATTCTCTAGTTCCTTCATCCACCGCTGATCTATGGCGTTCTCTTTACCACGAGCAATGTAATCCTCAACGGTCCATTTGAATTCTTTGAGCTCGCCTGCTTTGAGAACTTGTTTAGCAGCGGATAAGCTAACGATACCGTTATTATCTGCAAACCGCTGATAGAAATTGTTAACGTCCGTCTGGATAGATATCTGAGCCTTGCGGTATTCCTTATTCATTGCCTTCGTGAATGGTACTCCCTTGTTAAGCAGAGATTCATTCAACTGCTCCATTCGCTTTGACCAGTAAGCTTCTGATCTCATTTCTCATCATCTTCTTCCGGCTTAGCATTGCCTTTAGAATCTCCCTGAAGTCCGTAATCCTCCATATCTTTCAGCGCTGCCTTTTCTTCATCAGCCTTGCGCTTAATTTCCTCCTTGGTATTTGTCACCCATGGATGGTTAGCAAGTATGGTTTCATCGGAGACTATACCAACACTGTTTTTAGCGTCAGTAATAACCTGGGACTCATTAATGACGATATCCCGATTAAACAGGAAATTTACAGTTTCCTCAGAAAAATCAATACTAGTGGTATTCGCAAGATGAGTATTAACGAACCACAGCAACTGTTCAAGCGCTGCCTGGAATTCATTCTCGATATCATTGGCATCCATATCCAAATCAGCATATAGAAATTTCAGAGCTTCACCGCTTGGAGCAGTAGCAAATGAATCCGCTTGTGTATCTACACCGCGACCAAACTCATATATATCAGCCCGGGTCATTTCTGTGTGGAGTTTATAGGCTTCAGTATTGATGTTGATATCCATTGTTTCAACATCTGATCCATCTTCAGCTGTAACCTTAACTGCACGGTAAACCATTAAATTACGGCGAAATTCTCCAAGATTAGTACCATCATAGCCCTTAAGCTTGAAAATACTATTTGGAATGTCCTCTAGGTTGTTACTGTTATCTGATTTATTACGATCATAATCATCTACTAATGATTTTAAGAGACTAATTAGCGGCAGCTCGTCTTCGTTATACTTAAAGCAGATAAACGGGATTCGCTCCCAATTTAGCTGATGTTCTGTTTCAGCTCCATCTATTACCGCGAAGTGGCTGCTGACATCTTTTGATTCAACATCTGGTATTAGCCCACCTACTGCTGGAACAGCTAGGCTGCCGGTACCGACTACATAGCGGTTAACTCCATTGGAGTGCCAAAATTCAACTTTCTGGATGGTAGTCTTCTTTTTACCTGAGTAGGTATCTACCTCATACACCCGTATAATAGCTTGAAGCTCTGTATGAGCTGAATCTTTCCATAAAGGAATGATCTCTTCTGACGGGAGCTTCTTAAACCGGAATCGTCCTTCCTCGTCATAGTAGACATGCAACCATGAGCGGCCCTTCTTAATAGACTCTTTTAGCAAACTCTTTAGTAGTCGCCTAAAGCCCTTATCAAAGATGTCAGTCAACAATTCATCATAGACCTTATTCTCAGTTTGAATACTCATTTCCTTACTAAGCAGGTAGCCTGCTTTCTGGTCAACAAGTTTACGAATGAATCCATGAACAATTTTATTATTGGCCAGATTAGTCGCTTCAATTAATTGACCGCTCTCACCAATTGTCATACGCTTGCGCTCCAGAATATCACCTTTGTTACGGTAATACTTTTCACCAGTAATCATATCCTTACGTTCCTGAGAGCTCATCCAATCATCGATTTCTTGCTTGATGATTTCCTCATCTGTCATTGCGGCAGCTGCGCCTGCTTCGATGATCCGAATAACTTCCTGTGTGGTACTCAAATAGGTTTCCTCCTCTCCTATTAATCAAATGAGAATGCATCTGGTTTGCGGATTTGTTCCATAGCATAACGCAACGCATCCATAGCATGGTTAAAGTCATCAACTGGCTTTTTCGTGAACTTCCCAGCTTTATTCTGTTCCCATACATAGCTTGATAGTTCTATGCTGACATTCGGGCATTTGAATTTATGAACTATGATTTCATATTGCTGAATGGTCTGAATACCAACCTTAATGCTATCCCCGCCCTTTTCAGCAGCTCTAATCCTACTGATCCCGAAGCCGCGGATTTCAGCAATGGACTTCGGCTCTGAGGAATCCGCAATGATACGCTCCTTAGAGTAGCCTTTTTCTTTCAGCATATCGGCAATATCATCATTCAGCATGCCGTGCTCATAGTGTTCATCGAAGATATACAGCTTCTTCTCCTCTTTGTTGACCAGAGCGCATACAAGAGCGGTAGGGTCATTCGTATAACCAAAGTCGAGTCCAAACACTGCCCTGTAACCCTTTTGCTTGGCAATAGTTCGGTAATCAAACTCTTCTTCCCGCCAGTCTTCATATATAGCACCCTCAGCGATACCCCAATCTCCGTCACCCTCTACCCTATGACGCTTTGGTTTATGCTTCTTCATCCATTCAAATAGCTTGCGGTCCTCGTCTCCCAGGAACTCATTACAGCGGTATGTTGTAGTATCCACGAATGTATCTGGGTTCTCGGTATCAAAGAAGCGATGTTTCAACCAATGCTTTTCATTCCATGGGTTAAAAGTAATCGTTAGCTGCTTATAATATCCTTCAGGCAGCAGACCACGAATAGACATATCCACCTTATCGAAATCATCTTCGTTAAGGATCTGATAGGCTTCTTCAAACCATGCCCAACACAAATATCCGGTGTCCACCGTAATAGAGGTGATTGACATCGGATCATCTAGGCCTCGGAACAATATCTTTTGTCCTGTTGGCTTATATATAGCTTCCAGCGGGGATTTCTTGAAATGCCACTTGTTACCTACACCCAACCTATTAGCCGCCCATTTGAGTTGCGCCCACGTCGAGTCTTTATGTGAGTTGAATGTCTTACGAAGCACCAAGGTATTAGCAAGTGGGTACTCCATCATCTTTGCGATGATCGATAGAGCAGCTGTCACACTCTTTTTGGAGCCCCGTCCTCCCTTTACAACCCGATAGCGTCCTTTAAAATGCCAGAACTTTGCGTATCCCTTACCAACGGTCTCCTGTAAGCTGATAACCTTACTCATGGAGATCATCCTTTATGAATACGACCTCAGATTCGACTTCTTTACTGATGGCTGCAACCTCAAGCTGCATCTTCTGGACTCGGAGTTTAGTCTCTTCATCCATGTAGCCTAGATATTTCTCCAGTTCTTTCAGGGCCTTCAATTTATCGTAGAACTTAATACTGACTCCATCGCGCCCCTGCTTAACCTCGCTTATTAGCGTTCCGTCAACTTCATAACTGTTTTTAAAATGTACGAAATCAACGGTACGGGTCAACTGGACACCTTCTTGATCTAGCACCGGACCATATTCATTCAGCACGGGTTCCTCAGTCTGTCCAAATTCAACATAATCTGAGGTATCAGCAAAGGCGATCTTAAGATATTCCGCAATTACACGCTGAACACTTAAACCAAGTTCAGAGGTAACAGCCTCTTTATGCTCTGCAATTTTGGCCTGTACCTTAGGTTTTCTAAGGTTCTCCCATCCAATTACATAAGCAGTCTTCTTACTGTAGCCTGCTGCCATTGCTGCACGAGTTGCATTGAAGTCTCTGAGGTATTCAAGAATGAATATTTCTTCCTTCTCCGTGAGTTTTGCTGAGTCGCTTTTATCCGGGTCACCCCTAGCCGCTATCTTTTGGCTCTTGTTAACCTTTGGATTCTTTTGTTGTACAACACTCTTCTTTGGCTGTTGTACAACGTTATTTGATAATTGTTGTACAACACTCCATTTATCACGCTGCTTCCAGACGGCTACCTTCTTTTCGTCAATTTCCAGTTTCTCTGCTATTTGCCTGTTTGTTATTTCCCCACCGTGTTCACGCCATATTTCTAGTGCGCGGTCCCGGTTTGGATCGCGTGCTCTTGGCATTACATTATCACCACCCCCGTATTTAAGACATGAAAAAAAGCGCCCTATTCGGGAGCTTCACTAGTATACATATTATTCAACTTAAGAAATAAGCTTTTATAATCTATTCTCATATATTGAACCACTTCTTCATAACCGATATCATTAGGACCTAATTTATTAATGAAGCTTTCATTATCGCCAAAAATTTCTTTTATAAAATATCTGCAATTACGCGGTGTATGATCGAATGCATTCTCATCGTTATAATTCTGAAAATCCGTCTTTAGCCGTTCTATGTGACCATAAATCTTATAAATGCTCGCTAGTTCATCTGGTTCAAACTCGACTATTAGGTTTGCAATATGATTTGAATACTGTGATCCAACAGGAATGCCACCTGGCTTCTTTTTTGATGAAGCTACCAATCTCGCCTCAAAAACGGCAGATAGGAGATCAGAGTATATCATTTTCGCACTCACTTTTATCAATAATTGAACTCTCGCTTTTTCCTTTTCCTCTTGCATCAATTGGTGTTCGTTCTGGGCTTTAATATTCTTATTAGTAGCCCATAAACCACCGAGAATACTTGCAACGCCACCAATAAATGCTCCAATCAGCCCACTTAAAAGAATGTCCCAATCTAAATCACTTAACCAGTCCATATGTAACCCTCCTTAATATCACATTTCGACATTTGGAGTTTTTATCCTCTTATTTACCCATGTACCTTACTTCGCCGTCACCTCTGCAGCTTTTGGGGTTTAGATTATGGGCTTATGCGCAAATAAAAAAGCCGCCTATTAGCGACTTTACTTTGTTACTATTTTATTTACGGGAACAATCTGGACAACCAACATATTTCGGAATCCCGCTATCTGCCATCTTGGCATTAACTAAATCATGAGAAGGATAGACCATATCATATTTATCCCATGCTCTATCCCATTCATCGTTATAGATTTGTCCTTTTCCTCCGCATGTTTCACAAACCTTTTTCTCTGGTTGTTTCTGTAACTCTTCATTTGTTTTGTCTCTTTGTGCAGCTATCGCTTTCTGTTGTCCGTTTAGGTGTTGACGATCATATCTATACGACATAATTACATCTCCCTTTCATCGAATTCATATGTAAATAAGAAGAAATATTTGAAGTTATCTGATATTTTCTCCTTACATTACATTCTAATTCAAATGGAAGAAATACGTAAAGACGACAATCATTAATTAATAAGTAATTTGTAGAGCTCAATTAATCGTGAGCTCATCGGTTGGCGTGGGCTTCAACACGCCATTCATTATAAGAGTCGAACCGTTAATAGGTTCCTCCTATATATAGGTGGCAGGCGTACGGCAAGATTAGACACATTGGAGAAATAGACTCATTCCCTTGTTAATCTCTACTTTGGTTGTAGCGCGATCCAGATAAGATTGTACTGTGCTTTTTTTAGTATCAAGTTCTTCAGAAATCTGTTTTAGTGACATTCCACAACCGTGGTGTAGAACGAAGCATTGCCTTTCTCTCTCAGATAAATTGTGCATGGCATCCTCAATAGCATATTGTTCATGAGGTTGCAAACAACGTCCTTCCTCTTCCTCCTGTTGAAACTCTACTTCATAGGCTGTGAGATATTCCATCCATGCAGGATCCCATACACTTGTTCGTTGAGCTCCAGATCTTCTATCAATCGTTCTTCGCCATCCTGGAGGATATCCTGTTTCCATCCATTCAATTGAATAATCTAGATCACTTATAATTGCAGACATCATATTTTTATCTAATTTAATCGGTTCCATCTGCTTACGTAAGAGTTCACGCTCATTCCTATCTTTGGAGTCTTCTATTTTCTTCTTCAGCGGCTCAAGTTCTTTTTCCAGTGAAGCAAGCTTTTTATTTAACTTCCCTTTAGTGTCTTTATAACTCGCAATCAACGCCCGATCATTAATCATTAACCCTCAACTCCTTTATGATATAATCGACTTGAGGATAAAAGCTGCTATTGCCCTGACGCTTCAGGGCTTTTTTCTGTATAAATACCTTCCACCAACATAGAAAACATCTTCATATTCGTACTGATAGGATATGTGTTATACGTATCTTTGAATCTAACCCAGCTCGGACCCCACGCCAGTACATTTACAGGCTCTCCAGGGCTTGCAGTAAAAATAAATTGTCTATGCCCGTCCGACAATGCTTTTTGAGTGTCCTTGTATCTCATTCAACTGACCTCGCTTTTATAGTGTCTTGTTCCTCTCTTTATGGGGAGCAGATTATGTAAACCTTATCCGGCCCCCGTTATCACTGGGATTATTCGGTCTGACTCGATGGCCTTCGGCCAAATAAATCACTTTATCCTGAACCCGCCTGACTTTTCAGCGAAATCCGCAAATCCTTCCACCTTTTCAATGGTTTCAAGAGCAGCCGGAAGACTGTAAGTTTTCACGAAATCCTTGTTCCACTCTTCCATTCGAGTTCTTTCTTCCTCGCTTAGCGATTCCCATTCTTCACGTTTTCCGCGCTCGACACTGGCCCAGCCTCTTGCCACAGCCGCCATCAAGCAGGCGTTTTTCTTAGTAACATAATATCCATCCATAGACATTGGACTGGCGCCTCTTTTATCAGGATTGTAACGGTAAGATGCTGGTCTGATGGAATTTCCAGCCCCGATAACAAGGCCAACTCCAATTTCGAGAAGAATGTACGGCCAGAAGAAAACTCCATAACTGATTCGTTCAACATCCTTTTTCCTTGGATAAAGATCATACGGCATATCCTCTTCTCCCCCTTATACCTCTATTAGTTCTGGATTCTCGTAGATTGAACCTAATACTTCTGCTTTCAATCTCCACAGTGTTGACGTGTTCGGAATCATCATGTGTCCTTTTTTCCACCGTAACCGGGGTCCGAAGTGATAACCGTGGTAGTATTCAAGTACACCTATTTTTTCGTAATCCTCAATTTCGAAGCCCTCACCGGTCGATCGCACATGCTTAGTTTTGATGATATCTCCTGGAAAAAGTTTGGTTTCAATGGCATCCTTTAATCCAAAGTATTGTCCGACAGTATCGGGATTGACTTCGTGTATTCCTGCGTACACCGAGCCTTCACGTGACTGAATGAATGCTCCCCCGCAATTTTGCCAATAGTACCCGAATACCCATTCGCCGTTATCTATGCGTTGGCCCCGAAATATAATTTCTCTGACCATCGTGTATCGTCTCCTTTGATTGGGGTCTCAGCCCCCTAAATTAATCCAGTGCTGATACTTTAGGCTCTATACTTGCAATCAGATTCATGTTCATGAACACTTGTATACGAATTCCCTTCATATCCCGATAAAATGCCCATGCCTCAGAATCGTTTTGCGTTGCCATTTCTACTTTTCCATGCAGCGTGTTAATCAAAACGTATACAGTGTCATGCTTAGACATGTGTCTCAGCCCCCTTATAAGTTCAGTACAGCCAATAGAGCAGCCTTACAGATTGCTTCAGGTAAGCTTGGGCTCCGAACAATCCACCGATCAATAAGCTTGTTGTTTTCGTCCTGGTGTGGCAGCACCTGATATTCATCAGGCCAGACTCTTATATCCATGTAGATTTTGTTCTGCCGCATCTTCTCTACCACTTCCCAAGCTGCGGACATGTTGGTCGATGGGCTGAAATAGGCCGGTTGCCAATCTACTATATCTCCATCAACTTCATGCACCCATGTAAATGAGGCACCTTCCGGATCTTTTTTCATATTGAATATATGCCGCATCACATGCTCGTTTAATTCTTTCCCTGGTTTCTTCGCCAGTATCTCTTTCCTTGTGAGTGTCATTGGGCACCAACTTCCTTAATTACTTTGCAATCATCTTTCTGTATGTGCCGCCCGTATGGATAGTAATCATTTTTCGGTATTAGGAATAGATTGGGATGTTTGCTATCTTCTTCGACTTCAAAGGTTTCACCAATATGTTTGTGGTACCACCATGGAATAATCGGTGCAGGTGGAGTGTGAGATACGATCTTTACTGTTGTCATTGGTTATCTCCTTCCTCAACCTCAATTTATCTACACTTGTACATTCAAGTTTTCCATTTGCTCTATTGCTTCTCCTAAGTTCTCCAGCTTTTCAAAGTTATCTTTCGCTTCGTCTATTTGCTTATCTCTAACTTGGTCGGCAATCAACAAGCGCAAACTATCATATCTATCATTGAGCTTATCCAAGGTCTCTATCACGTCTTTTAATTTCACTAAGTTCATGAGCTGCCCTCCTTGGGTGCTGGGGTATCTGGGTAAAGGGTGCGTAACAGATTACTTACAGAAATGTACGCCGCGTTATCATCCGGTTCTAGAACTTCTTCGAAATCACCAAAGTTCATGTATGCCCGACCTTCTTCTGAGTCGTATCTGAACATGAACACCATAAGTTCTAGCGCCTCTTTCAGCTGCCGTTCACGTTCTCCGCGCTCTTTGGCTTCTTGGAGCCAGTATTTCAAAAGTACATAGGGAGGTTCGTAATTGTTAACGTTGAGCAAAGGTCGCGGATTGTTTACTAAAAATTCAATATCGTCAAACATCGTTGCTCGATCCCAGTCCTTTTGCCAGTCCCTTTGTGTCATTGGGCTTCCTCCCCTACCTCATATTCGTCACAGAAGCATTCACTTTCTACGCTGCCGCAGCCGACGCAAATCTTCTCTATCGTCCATCCAAGGAACTGGTATTCTGTCTCAACCGAGTATTCTTTACCGCATGAATCGCACTTTACTTCATGTGTTCCTTCTTCCCATTCTGCGTAATTATCTTCTACATCATGATTGCAATAAGGACATGATTGCGTTTTGACTAACTCTGTCATGGTTATTTCCTCCCTTAGTGGGAGAGGAGGGATATTAACCCTCTCTGTCCCTGTATCTTCGTAATGCACATCATTCTTCAATTTCATGTACGCCAAATTTATCATCACACTTTCTTTCTAGTACCGTCACAGTATTTTCTGCACGTTTTTTAGAAGAATAGCGTTTAGCCTCAGATAATTTACACCCTGCGGGGAATGTCTCCCCTTGGTGAGTGTATGTGTTTCCCCTGTAAAATTCGCTTAGCCCTTCCACGTATATTACATATTTCATAAAATCGCACCTTCCTTCACAGTTTGCGTCTACTGTGCCTTTGGGAGAGGAGGGATACTCCTACTCCCTTAATGATCTGTATCTTCGTACTTCGACACTATCTAATTTGTTGATGCACTAAACGAAAGTCCACCCAAATATCATGTATAAGCACAGCCAAACCATCTTCGTTAATGATCGAATTACCCGTGACAGTATAAGGAATATCTGATTGAAAAATTTCCTTATCATGCTCATCAATCATGTTATCTTCCAAATATATAACTCGTTTACTCAATGACCTCACTCCTTCACGGTTTGTTTCTAATTTTCAGCATCTTCGTACTACGCATCAAAATATTAAAGTTGTGCCGATATCCCAGCGTTACCAACGATAGTCCAGACACCATCCGGATAAACATCCAACCAATCACCAATTCCGACTATTTGGTTTTCGACCGCCAAGCCCTGCACACCAGATTTATTTGTGGCGTAGACCACCAATGCCATCTCTCTGGTTTCTTCATCTCTCAGAACATCATGTAGTTGTATTTCCTTGCCTGTGGTATCATATCTGGCTTCGACTGTTCTGGTCATACTGTAATTCCTCCTTCATAATTGGAAAGCTCAACCTTCCCGTTCTCGTCGTAGACATCAAACAGCTCATTGGTGGCCCTGAGAGTGGACGATCTCAGCTCAAGGATGCGCTTAAGCGTCTTGCAGCTGTATACCTTCATGCCTTGGTAACGCCCATCAATTCCTTTAAATCCGCCGCGATAGAAGCGAGAGAACTCGCGGGCTTTGTACACTGCCCGATCGTCGCTCATGAATTTCCGCTCCGAGATGATGTTGCCGTTAGTTAGAGGAATGGGCGGAATCGTCTTTTCCTCTGGCTCCTTGCGTAAATAGTACATTTGCTATCTCTCCCCCTGTAGCGTGATATATGCCGCCTCTGCCCTCTCTCGGGGGCTGGCGGTGAGTGCGACGGTGATTATTCCCCATGGATGATACTCAAGTCTCCTTCTGTCAGAAGGCTTGGATATCAACTCCACAAGAGTCTCGGCATATCTCACTCCCACCAACTTTATTGCTCTAGACTCTACCTCCTGAGATGCAGCATAATCAGAACAATAATCGGGTACAAAAGTCCATGCACTTTCTTCTCTTGTATAAATTCCAACACTATCTCCGTTTGATCGGCTAAGGTTAAAGTATCGACCTTCAGTAGATACGCTATATCCCATCAACTCAGCCAGTGCCTGGTTAAGCTGCTTGTTTGTCTTATCCTTTACTTGTGTCATGACTTGACTCCCTCCATTCCGAGCATGATAACTCGCTCACCGATCCCTTTTCCTGTTATTAGGATGCCTTCAACCTCTATTGACTTACTGGGCATATGAGCAACCTCATACCCTTTATTGCGAATTGCTTCTGCTAATGGTCCGATCATACTTGGCAGGATACCTATAGTGTCGTATCCACCGCCCTTGACCAAAACCGTTATTACGATTGGCTTTTCTTGGCTCATGCCTTACCCTCCCCATCCACAAATCCCATATGGTTGTTTTCAAACCATTCAATCTTTTTCTGTTGTCGGGCTATGGTCTGCTGTGCCTCTGCTAACTCAACTCTTGCCGCCAAAGCTTTCTCTTTCCACTTCGCCCCATACCCAAGACTTTCGGGAGATGTCTTCGCTCGGAAGAACTCAATGTCTTGTTGTGACTCTTCTAGAGCAGCCAGCATACGTTCATCCTCTGAAGGTAAAACGACCTTTTGCAGAAATTCAGGTGCGAATGATCCACTGTACCCTTCGAGGAATACAGAATCCTGTGCAAATACTCCCTTCCCTCGCGTAAACTGATCTGACTTGCACGTCCATATCTTTCCCGGTTCTTCCTCGGATTCAATGCAAGTGTGCATTACGACACGATCACCCTTTTTAAGCTTCTTCTCTTCTATCCGTTCTGGTGTCAGCATTGAGATTCCCCCTCACCAAGTAATTGAATTAATAGCCCTTCTGCAAATTCTGCTGCTTCCACTTCTTCGCTTGGAAGTAGTTCTCGGATATATCTATGCCCAGCCCGGAATGTTGCCAGTTTGCGTATCGCCTCCCATACTTGCGCCCATACACCAACGCCGAATTTTTCATATAATGGGCCTTTATACTTAGCGTATAGATCAGCTAAAGGACTCTTTGCCGCCGAGTGGCTCACTCTTAAATCTTGCTTGGTTAGGTCTCTTAGGATTTCAGCTTTTATATCTGCTTTGAGCAATGCAAGCTGTTCTGGTGTCATGCTGGGTAAGGAAACTTTTCCTGACTCACTCATAGGACCTTTCCTCCGTGCCGTTGTGGCCGAGTTGCGTTATACGCCATCTTTTCATTAATCGATTGTTCCAGATCAATGCCGTATCGACCACAAGCGTCAAATACACGAATCACAATGTCTGCCAGCTCGGACGGTATGCCGCAGGGTTTCCAATCAGAGTTACGTTCTTCAGGATTACAGTAAGCTACGCCTGCTTTGGTTTCGTACCATACTTCTCTTGGAGAATGTCCATTCCGGAAATCTTCCAATGCTTCAGAAGCTTCCGAATGTATAAGCGCAATGATTTCACCAAAACTCCGTTCTTCAACCCACCAACCTTTATCTACAGCATTACAGTGGGCTTCATTTACTAAGTAGTTGATTGTTCCAGGTGTGTAATAGACCAACTTACCTTTATCAAATCCGTTTGCGTAACCCTCACAAAATGCCATTGCCAAAATACAAGTTGTTTCAGCATCTCCGTATTTGCGAATGGTATCTTGCGTAACACCAACCTCAGCCAACTCATTTACCATTTCTGGTGTAACATCAACTAAAATATAGGCTTCGTCACCGCCGTTTTGCTCTACTACTTCCAAACTGTTCAAAACATCTAAGATTGCTTGTTTACTCATACTTGTTATGCCTCCCCTGAAATGGATTTTTTAAAGCGCTCGACTCCGGCTAGTCTCCCAAAAATAAACTCTTGATCAAGCGGCGGCGTATATGGATTTTCGTCTTCTTGTGTACGATAGAGGTAGGCTGCTGTGCTGGATGCCTTGTATCTTTCCATAGCCAGTTTATAATCAAGGATCATGTTGGCAATCTCTTCTGGGCTCTCCTTAACCAGCGCATGTCCGGCACCGGGAATCGTGACATCGGTATAGACTTTGTAAGTTCTAAACACTACATCTACCGGAATGAATACAGGTGTTTCACTTGCAATATCTCCGCGCCCATTTAGAAGTACTTCCGTGAGTTTTATCATGCTTATCAGCTCCTTTATAGGAAAGAGGGTGGTTAACCCTCAATTCTCCTTGGTCATTTAAGATACTAATGCACCTATTTCCCAGGCTATCTTCCGAACTTCCGGCCAGTAATGTGCGTCTGGTCCCTGCCCGTTGCTATCCTTACAAAACCATTCTGTAATCGTTCGTTTCCCATAAACCACATATTCCCTCAGAGCCTTCACCCAATAGCTTTCTGTACTGGACATTGGTAATGTTCGACCATATAAACTAAGCTTTACAGGGATCTCATGTACCTTGTGGTTCCCCCATGCCTTGCTTTCGGTTTCTATCAGGGACAACCGTCCGTTGGCTTTTAATTCAAATGCGAAAAGTCTTGAAGTCCAATCAAATTTATAAAGCTTCGAGAGCATCTCATTTGCTTTCACTAAGCGTCCTTCTTTGCCTATGACCTTGCATTCCTTGCTAATCTGGGTTGCCACAGTTTCGCTGAACTTAATGCGCGCTGCTGGTTTATGATGGCCAGATTTTTTGATCAGTTTTCGTTTCCGGTTTTCCTCACTGTCTAAATCAAAGAACTCAAAACTCGCTATATTTCTGTAGTTATATTCATGCAGTATGACCCACCACATGTTGTTGATATTGTGGTAAACAATGCCACGCTGCAAACACCCTTTACGGTCTCTGAAATACTTAACTTCTCCATTCCGGATGCGCTTTCCGTCTTTATCTTTGCTGTTGTAGCTTGGTACCTCATACTCCGGTAATTCTTTTCCTTCTTTGTAATGACAAGAGCTTTTAATATGGTCCATCACTTTATCAAAAGCCCTGACTGTAACCGGCTTGGATTGATCCGTATACCCATCTTCCTTGCACGTTTCTTTAATGTGTTTTAATTCAGTTAGAAATGACAAGCGAAGCAAGTATGGCATGAGCTTTAATTTATCGAAATCATAGTATCCGCCGCTTTTATTGACGGTGTTTATTTCTTGGAAAAATTCAATTTTAAATCCCATGCGATATTTTTCAGCCTTAAACTTAAGATTTCCCTTCTGCCCCTCAAAGTGGTCTTTTGCCAAACAAGCGTAATCTCTTAAAATACGCTGATCTGTCTGAATGAACCATCCTCGTTCTTTCATCTTTTCAAATATAAGACCCATAACAGCCGAGGCATTATCTGATTCATCTCTTAGATAAAAACTTGTTCCCTGCGAAGCAAGATTGTCTTCGAAATACATTTCTTTATTGATCATTTCTCGCTCTCTCTCCTTATGGGCTATGCCCGAAATTGTTTTAAACTCCCAACTCCCGCATTTCTGCATCCTCTGTAGCATCCAAAGTGATTGATGGCATGCCATCCCATAACTCTCGAATCTCATTAGCCTTAGCAATTACTGCTGCTTTTTGCTTTGGTGTTAATACGATATCCATAGCCTCTTGATAATGGTTTTCTGCCTTGGTATAAGCTCGGGTATGCAGTACATTCATGTACCGCCAAAACTTATCGTTACTCAGGGATTTAATCCGCTGGAAGTGTCTGCGCTGTTCTGTTTCAGTCATCTGACTAATCGCCTCACGTTGTTATATGAATTTATTAATCTTCAAATCGGTCATTAGGACGGTAGTTCCTTTGAGCTGCGTAACCGTTTAGCGCGTCCGTAAATAGTCCAGTAAATATATGAAGCTCCTTACTATCCATTGAATCCAGTAATCTGATTTCAGGAGCCCTGAGCGTCCGTCCAGCCGCCGTAGCAATCAGGTCCGCAACTGGTGCGATCTGTTTGAGCCGTTCCTCTTTTTCACGCTCTATTGCCTGCTGTGTTGCCTGTTTCCTGCCATGTTCATTCCAGTCCTCTTCATCAAACCAGAAATATTCGCCGTGTCGCTCGCGGAAGATGTCTATCCATTTTTGTAGCAACTCTGGTGTTGTCTGGATAATGTCGTGACAACCACCACACAGGCGTAACCCATTTGTCTTAACGCCCCTGCCTTTGCGACCGCGCGGCCAGACATGATGTGTTGTTGTCGCAGGATTACAAAGGCATTCCCTGCAAATTCCTTCCGACTCTTCTTTCAACTCATCAACTACAGATGGCGGAAATTCTGCCCTACCCGCTGAACCCTTTCCTGACTTGTGATCTGCAAATATCTTTTGTTTCAACGGTGATAGCTCTTTCTTCTCCTTCTTACGCCGCCCGAAGCTACTTATATTTCTAGGCTTTTCTTGCTTCTGCGGCTTCGGAAATGATCTATGAGGGGTCTCTTGTCCCATCTCCCCACCTCATTTCTCCTTGATTTTCAATAGTCTGCTCAATAGATAATTGCTCTGCCTCCCACTCACATTCAGTACAACGGTATAAGTCCGGAGTTATTTCCCTCATATCTGATCCACACTGGAGACATACCAGAATCATGATCCTCTCTCCGCTTCTGCAAGTTCGCCTGGCGTGAGCTGGTTTACTTCGATCTGTTGTTTATCC
Organism: Paenibacillus sp. FSL F4-0097; assembly: GCF_038593125.1. Classification (NCBI taxonomy): domain Bacteria; kingdom Bacillati; phylum Bacillota; class Bacilli; order Caryophanales; family Paenibacillaceae; genus Paenibacillus; species Paenibacillus sp. FSL F4-0097. The sequence continues at coordinate 2,011,688 of NZ_CP151965.1, read as the reverse complement.
CGAGCGTACAATGGAGCATAGCTATAAGGTGGTATTGCATTTCGTACATGAAGATAAGCAATAGGCTGTTCGGTAGCTTCCACATGAGCTTTAAGTTGCGCACATCGATATTTTGGTAGGATTGCCCATCCTTTGGGACGTTCTGGACGCCATCCGGGACCGCCTGTGATATAAAGCGGCTTACCACATTCTGCAGCTTCGTTACGGGTCAGCCAGCCATTTCTATCAGGCATTCTTCTGAGTGTCCTCGAACCAAACTCTATCAACTGTAGCTAAATAATCTAGTGGCATACTTCGTCCTGAACTAACTTCATAGGCATCTATCTCCATGTTATCTAGTGTCATACTCTTACGCCCTCCACGAGCTGCCTCCATCTTGTATGCTCTCAGAGCAGTAAACGGGAGAAGATATGTTTTGCGTTGTTTTCTAAACTCCACTAATACGAAGCATAGTGCTCCAAACTTATGGCACTTCTCTAAATGTTCATACTGATGATCCTCAACCTTTTTTAGGTCAAATCTATCAAGCTCTTGGATTGACTTAGCTTCGAAAAAAACAGCTCTTCCACGATAGATGCCATCGTAATCAACAGTTGATTTAGCTTCAAAGAATCCAGCAAGTACTTTTGTTCCTTTACTCTTTGTTACCTTTACTGGCGTTGATCGCTTATTGATGACGGCTAATTCTCTATGTTCATAGGATTTATTTGTGAAATTAATTAAGTTTTCAAAAGCTGCACCTCTATTTCCTTGAGCCATCTTTACCACCCTTTCTAGGATTCCGCGGCGGATCAAGTACATAACGCAAATCATCAATCATCAGTACACTCGGGACTTCCTTGTGAATTTTAACTACCGTTGCGATCTTTTTATATTTTTTACCAACCTCGTAATGTGTCATTTCGAATCTTTCCTCGCTCTTTTTGGGGTTTCTAATTCACGTTTTTCAGCTATTTGATCAATCATGTCTTCAATCTTTGCCCGTACAACTTTTTGACTAGTTGATAACCCAACACCTGCAGTTGATGCCTCTGAGATAATTTTAGCTACGATATGGTCAGCTGCCGCTAGATGTTCAAACAGTCGGTATTCCAAGGATTCAAAGATTCTATCGAATTCATTTAGCAAGTATTTCTCCCGTCGTTCAGCAGCAGTCATAATCACCACACCTCTGAACGTCTACGATTGACGAGCACCATTATGAGTTTTTTTATTTTTTCTCTGGCTATGAGTTCCATGGCAGCGTGGATTCTTATGTCGTAATCAAGATATTCATTGTTGATGATCTCTTTTAGCTCTGTATCCGTCCTCCAGCTTAGAAAGTTCATTTTCTTCCTCCAATCCGAATGCTACCCGACCGCGGCGCAGCCACTCTTCAAAATCAAGATCATACAGATCATAATCGTCTATCTTTTCCATAAGCCCTCCTTAGTCAACAATCTTTGGTCGCTCACGACGATAGCTACTCGCCCTATTTAGAACAAATGTACAAGATCCTATTATCCGATCCATACAGCGTCCATCAACATCCAGTGGATTATCGTCCTTATCACATGCAAACCATGCGTCTAGCCGTTCTGGATCCAAATTGCTTGTGTAAATAGTCTTTTTCCCTTGCCGTCCGTTAATAACAGGAAAGGCGATCGATTTAAATTCATAATCCGTAAGATGTCCGGTCCCAATATCATCTAAAACCAAGAGATCCACATCCACAGCAGCCCGTACGATAGCACCTATATCGATGCTTTTATCCTTAATTGACCTCCTAGATAAATCAGCAAGTTTCGGCCAATCCAAGAAGAGTGTAGGCCATCCGTCCGCGTCTAGGGACCGTTGAATCGCTCTGGCTAGATGGCTCTTACCACTGCCAACGCCACCGAAGAAAACATAACCGTTTTCCTCACTTTCAAAGTTCACATAGAATTTTTTCGCTATTTGATAGCATTTTTCTGATCCCGGCCGTTTGACGAAATTCTTAAAGCCGGCAATGTTTAATGAGTCCGGTATCAAGTTGTAGCGGTTAAACGTCTTCTGAGCAGCCAGCGTGCGCCGCTTACGTTCCTCGATTATTTTCTTTTTCTTATCCGCCTCAATTTCGCATTCACAGTGAATCGGCAAGAGTTTAGTACGCCCCATTACCTGATACTCTTTGTATCCCAAGAGCTTTCGGCAGACAATGCAGCATCCCCAATGCTCCCAGGTCGGTTTACTCAATAATAAATTCTGAGTATTTACCGGTAGCGCCTGAAGGACGTTCACCGTCTTCATCAATCGCCCCTCCCTCCAAGTAGTCTTTATAAGTTCCAGCATTGAGGTATGTGGTAGGCATCTTAGCATAACTACCATCTTTGCCGATCGTTTTAAAATCTTTGGCGTAAGCTTCCGTGCATCTGATCAAATCTTCCCGTTCGGCAACTTTGACTTTCTTTTTCCAAGTTTCGAATGCTTTAGCTTTATCCCTACGCCTGTTCTTCGGGAAGACTTCCCAAAATCTTAGAAAATCAGGATGGTGATTATCAGTGGGTGGATCTGCCGGAGGCGGATCATCACACAATGGTTTTATATCTTCTTTTATTTCCTTTCCTTTACTTTCCTTTAATGCATCGTTTTTTGATGCGTCCGCATATGCATTCGCATCATTTTCGTATTGCGTTCGCTTTTCTCCTTTAGATAAATCCTTGCTGGGCGTGGATTCCTTGCTCCATCTAGCCTCAGCCGACCTGCGCGCAGCCTCTGATTTTTTGTCGCGTTTTTCCATACGCCGAAGTAGCGAATCACTCCAAAAACACGTTTCATCACTTTTAAACAGTCCGAATTCATGAATGCAATCTCGTATGAATTCTTGCGCTTTTTCAGGTTCGCATTGCATTTGTGATGCGAACGCATGATAAGCGTATTTCGAACGCATCTCCATTTTGTAGTCCTCTGACTCTCGCATCATCTCCACTAGAATCCAAAACCAGGCATACCCCTCCGGCCCATAGACGCCGCGCATTGCTGTTATTTTGGGGTCATGTCTAGCGTTATAGTCATGGGAAAAGTAATACGCCTCTTTCATGTGATCACCCTATTCTGTATTTCTCACCCGGTCTTCTAACTTCCATTCATCGCACCAATCAGACACTTATAATCACAGCACAACCCCTTATGACCGTATTTAACAACTGCTTGTCCGATTGGTATCTTTTTCCGACACTTAGGGTTAATGCAATTCCCAAGTGATTTTTGTTTAGGTTGGTATGTTGTATTGGAAGATTTCAATTTATGCTGTAACTCAAAAATCTCTTTTTCTATTTTTTTAACTCTTTTCTGAGAAAGCTTAGGATCTTTTTTTAGTTCGGCGTTAAGTTCTTTTAATCGTCTCCTAATAGCTGTAGCTTCTAAAACCTTCATGGCAGATTCGTCTTTCATCAATCCCCACCTCCTAATGTGTTCATATCAACCCGTACTCTTAATCTGAGTTCATAAATGTACTCACGGAGAGAAGAAAACTCATTCTTCCACATCATCTTTTCTTCAAGAGCTGTAGCCTCAACCATTCGCAAGTCCTCAATAGCAAGATCGCCGGCTATCTCTTTCTCTCCGCGCTTTGCTTCCTTCCTAGCTTTGGCATAAGCTATTTTACGGGCAGCATAGATACGAGCATGCTCACCGTCTCTAACAGCCGATACTCGTCCAATAAGCATGTGAGCCGCTGTAAGCAGGCGTATTTTTTCCATGATTGCTCCAGGAGCATTGTCATCGTAAGCGTCAGCCTGAGCGCGTAATTTTCTGATATCCTTGATATACTGCTTAATATCAATGTCCATTTGACTCAGCTCGATCTTTTATTAATTTGTTACCAAAGCAATGATAATTACAGATATGACCGCCATGGGCTGATAGATGTACCTGGCCTTCAGGAATAATTGTCTCGCAGGCTAGACAGCTAAAATTACCGTTGGTCCAGCCTGAAGTTACTTTCTCACGCTGTATCTGACGCTCTAAAAAGTCTCTTCTCCTTTGTTCTGGAGTTCTCATCCATTCCGGATAATTCATCGTTTTTAAAACAAGGTCTAGCGACTCTTCACGCATGTTCTTTACATATTTAGAGTGATCTATTGCTGCACGTTCTTGAGCCGTGAAATCCATCCCATCAAGGATGGGATCGGCATAGGGTTGGCGCTTATGCATAGATAGAACTGCATTAAATAAACTTGTAGATTGGATTGTAACCTTATATTTCCGACCAGTTACATCCACCATGAGTAAATTCCAATCTTTAGCTTGCATTGCTTTTTCCTCCAAACCCTGATAAACTGAACTTAATATTTTTGGTAAAGCTACAGTCCACGGCTCCTAACCCGTTGGGCTGTTTTTCGTTTATCCACAAAGCGCTGCTCGTTCTGCGGGACTGCTCCAAGCAGCGAGTAATTCGTCACGATACAAGCGGAACATTTCGATAGCGTGCTCCTCATTGATCTCATCGCCCCGCAGTTTCGCATCTTTGCTGGCCTCAAGCCAGCATCGCATTTGATATCGACACTCTTTTAAATCTTTCATATGTGACCCTCACCTTTAAACTTATTTATAAAATAGCCAATGCCCTTACCTGTAATCTTAGTTGTACGAGTAATCTTCACACCTTCACTTGCGCTACTGCGTTGACCTACCTTGATTTCCATGATTTTAAGTTCCATTGATTTTTGAGAAGGCAGATTATAATCTGAACCTTTTCGAGTTATTAAATATCCGTTATGCCTCAACCATTCAAAAAGCCTTTGCTCCCCAACATCGATATCATTTTGTTTGAGTATTTTCGATAGTTCTCGTACGAGCACAGAATTTTCTGATACCTCAAGCGCCTCTGCAAAGACTACCTTCGGACGATCCAGTTCAACCTTTGTTTCTAACGCCTTTCGCGCTTCTCGTTCTTCCTTGAGCTTAGTTGCTGCTTGAATGAGTAAGTCGGGATTATTAAGTAAGTCATCAGTAGCATACATGCCAGTTTTACGAATAGCCGGAAGCACCTCGTGAGTAACCCATCGTTTGAATCGCTTGGCTTCCGGCTTGCGACTACCGAGTATGAGGGAAAATAACCCCGGTTCATTCACAGCCATCAAATCTTGCTTTCCACCAGGGGTGTCGGTTGAAACTACTCCCTTTTCATCATCATCGAGACGACTGAGCGCATCTCGATTATTAGAAATCTCAAGAACAGAACAAACGTCTCGGGCAACCCACCATGGAGTCCCATCTTTCGAAACAACCCTTACTGCCATTCCCGAAAAATCAAAAGTTTGAAATTGATTCATGTTGTCACATCCTTTCTAGTAGGTATTTCAATAATCAAGCACACCCGATGTATCCGAATTTCTTTCCACAAATCTTCAAAATACGTTTATACATGACTCTTTCACCTCCCTTTACTCCTAGCTGATCTCCTATCTTTCGCGTTAATGGAGTCACTAGGGTATCCGATATTTAATCGCTGAATTGGCGTGTGTCCTTCTAGATTCTTGTTTGCGGCTTGAGGATCGTATCCGATACTTTGCGGTTTACCGAATCTCCCAAACAGTTCTTTGCGCTCCATTTCATGAGCAGTGCGGCAATGATTGACTGTGATTACATCACCTGTATGACCACAATTGGGATAAGGGCATCTGACTGTACTGCATATGATTACTGTCACGTAACTAAACCTCCTTACCTTCACCTAGAGAAGTTATATATCTTACTTCTAAGTCATCAATGAGTGCTAACATATCCGGACGATCAATATTGTAAAGACGAGCTCGATCGATGAAGTCTTGCATTTGTTCTGGTGTGCACCCACGATCTAAACAGTTTTGCAATATACTTACCAGATCAGGGTATCTACTTTTCTTTTTACTCATGGGGTATCTCCCTTCAGGTATAAAACCCTATAATGTGGTTATGATGGCTGATAGATCATCGTGGTTGCTCCTCAAGCCACTCTTCCAAAAAACGCCGTGTTTCTCTTGCAGGAAAAAACCACTTCCCCCCAATCTTTCGTTTTGGAAATCGAGGGTCGAAGAAGAAAAGAGATTGTATTGTATTCCAAGAAAGACAAGTACGACGCTTAAGTTCTGATGTATCCCAAAAAACATATTCGGAGTCAACTTCTTTAACAAGCAACTCAATTTGTTCACGACACATTTTCATGACTTCTGTTTTATTCACGTTTACTGAAAGAATGTTATTCACTTGTCACCTCCGAACTACTTAGTTCCTTTATAGGAACATTCACCTCAAAAAAAAATTCCTTCGGGATACCAAAGTGCTCACAAAGGATCCTTGCTTCTCCCAAAGAGAAATCACCTCCAGTTCCATTTAGTTTTTGATTAATCGCACTTACAGTTTTCCCGATCACCTGTCCCACTTCAATCTGAGGGATGTTCTTCTGATATAGAAAAACTTTGATCTTCGTGTATGGCTGTCTTCTGCGATTTGCATTAGGCGACATTGTTGCCATTGTTGCCCCTCCTTTCGTTCCTTAATAGGAACAACCTCAGATTAAACCAACTTATCTGCACTGTCAACACCTTTTGTTCCTAAATAGGAATAATATTTTATCACACTGTTGCATTATAGGAACGAAATATGTATTATATTAGATGTACGTAATATTAAGAAGGAGTGGCGTTCCAATGTTTGGTGATCTCTTAAAAAAACTAAGGTCAGATAGAAAATTGAGTTTAGACCAGTTCGTAAAGGAAATTAACAGCAGGTATTCCACTTCCTTCAGCAAGAGCATGGTTTCTAGATGGGAAAATAATTTAACTGATCCGAAAATGGAATCAGTACGAATCATTGCTGATTATTTCGATGTGTCTTTGGATGTTCTACTCGAAAACTCATCAGACGACAAAAATAAGGAGCAATTCGAGTTTGAATCTTTTATTAACGATCCCGAGAACAACTTATTTTTCAAAGAGCTATTGGATGCCCCAGAAGAGAGAATCAAGGAACTAAGACAAATATGGGAAATTATCAAACGCGCTTCTGAATCTGATGAAAAATAAATCCCGTAGAATCAGCTATTTTGTTGATTCTGCATACCCATAAATACGAACATACGATCTGAATAGGAGGCTCTTATGTTTAAATATTACAAAGAAACCCACTTAGAAGAGTTTGTGAAGCACCTTTATATTAAAAATGGCATTCATCTTCCAGGAGATATCGCAGTCTCAGCTATCGCCAAAAAATTAAATGTCACTGTAACCTATGTAAAGGTGCGAAGTACTTCTCATCAAACTAAAAAAGGTAAACTGTTAATTTTTTTGAATGATCAAAAAACATTACAAGAACAAAGAGAAGACTTTCTTCACGAGTTAGGCCATCTCCTAAGGCATTCAGGCAACCAAAATTTACTACCTAAATCCTTTGTTAAATATCAGGAAGACGACACAGAACAATTTAAAATTTATGCTTTGATGCCTTTCTTCATGATTAATCAAATAATTCTCTCTCCAGACCGCAGACAAGCTATAGAGCAATTATCAATTGTCTTCTCAGTTAACTTAGAATTAGCGCAAAAGAGGTATGAACAAATTTTACGGAGGGAATTCGAAGGGGGTATGAATGCTGAGATTTCGAATGCAATCCAGCCACGAAAGGAGGTGAATACTACCGTGAACGACGAGGTGGAGTTTGCTGTGTATTACGATCCTTCTGGAACAACTGACGGGCCCTCCCAACTTATAGTCACTCTGGATGAATGGACATTAATAAACTGCCGCGAAATTGAATTACCCATCGGAGAGCGACTTCCTGAGATTGATTTGGATGAAATGCAGCGAATTGAATGCATGTCAACCTTTAGTAGTGACGTTATTTGTTTCGATGGTATTCTTACATTACAGGTCCACCAACTCTTGTACAGACACGGTTTGAAGAAAAGGTGTTACGTTATTCATATGCACGATGTAGATATGAAGATCGCTCGCGATCAAATAATGACTAGAAAGTTATCATGGTAAGGAGGTTGTGTAGATGGCCTATTACAGAAAACGAGGTTCAACTTGGGAGTACCGAATTAAGTTCACAAATCGTAAAACAGGTGCTCAGGACGAAACATCTAAAGGGGGGTTCAAAACCAAACCAGAGGCAGTGCTAGCTGCTGCTGCTGCACAACTGGAAGTTGAATATTATGGATTTATGCCTGATGGCAATGAACTTGTGAACAAATACTTCGAAAAATGGCTTGAGGTGTATAAAAAGCCTAATGTTAAGCCTATTACGTACACGGTTCAGGAACGAAATGTACGCTTGAATATTCTGCCTCGCTGGGGTCATTTAAAAATCAAAGAAATCACTCGTAATGAGTATCAGGAGTGGATAAACGAATTGCGGGGGCATTATAGCGAAGGGACTGTTCGGCGGATACACAGTATCATGAATTGTGCAATGAGCGATGCCGTTCATGAATTTAATATTATCCGTGAGAATCCTTTGCAAAAAATTAAAATACCCAAAGAAACTGAGGATAAGAAGAAAGTGAGTTGGTTTAGTCGGGAGCAATTAGATATGTTTCTTACTTCAGCTCGACCAGTCAAAAATTCAAAATATAAGGAATCGAGACAATATGAAACGCTCTTTACACTGCTTGCTCGGACAGGAATCCGGATCGGTGAGGCACTAGCTTTAACTTGGGATGACATTCAACTGGACATGCGAACCTTATCTATTAGTAAAACTCTCGTTTATCCCCTAAATACTAACCCGTACATCTCTACACCAAAATCTAAATCGAGCAACCGGCTTATAAAGCTGGACGAGCCTACGATTAAAATTCTTAGGCGGCACCGCATTAACCAGAAAGAAGTAGTTCTTCGATACGAAAACTACAAAGCCTCTAAAGACAATTTAGTCTTTTCGCAACATGACGGTAGATGGCTTAGGACAAATGTTGTGAGAGATTATTTTAAGGCTGTATGTAAACGTGTCGCTCTACCCATATTGTCACCTCACGCCCTCCGGCATACCCACGCTGTGCATCTACTGGAAGCTGGGGCCACAATAAAATACGTGTCCGCTCGTCTTGGACACAAGAGTGTCAAGATCACAGCGGACACGTATCTGCATATTACTGAAAAAATTGAAGATGATGCTCTCACTCTTTACGTAAACTACGTAAATTAAGCAAAGGGGGCAAAAAGGGGGCGGTCACCACCTTTTAAACCAGAAAACCCTTGTAAATAAAGGTTATCCTATGCTTCCCTCCATCTCGAACTTGATCAGACGGTTCATTTCGACCGCATATTCCATCGGCAGTTCTTTTGTGAACGGCTCGATGAAGCCCATGATGATCATTTGAGTCGCTTCAGCTTCTGTGAGGCCACGGCTCATCAGGTAGAACAGTTGCTCCTCAGAAACTTTAGACACGGTTGCTTCATGTTCAAGAACGATGTTATCGTTCATGATTTCATTGTAAGGAATAGTATCCGAAGTGGACTCATTATCCAAAATCAGCGTATCACATTTAATGTTCGATTTCGCACCTTCTGCTTGACGGCCGAAGGAAGCTAGACCACGGTAAGTTACTTTACCGCCATGTTTACTGATGGATTTTGATACAATGGTGGATGTTGTATCTGGAGCCAAATGGATCATCTTGGCACCCGCATCCTGATGCTGGTCTTTACCTGCTACCGCGATGGATAGTACTGAACCTTTAGCACCACGTCCTTTAAGAACAACCGCAGGATATTTCATGGTCAGCTTGGAACCGATGTTACCATCGACCCATTCCATGGTAGCATTCTCTTCTGCAACCGCACGTTTGGTAACGAGGTTGTAGATGTTTGGAGCCCAGTTCTGGATTGTGGTATAACGAACGCGGGCGTTCTTCATACACAAGATTTCAACAACCGCACTGTGCAGAGAGTTCGTGCTATAGATTGGAGCAGTACATCCTTCTACGTAGTGCACGAAGCTGTCTTCATCAGCAAGGATCAAAGTACGTTCGAATTGTCCCATGTTCTCGGAGTTAATACGGAAGTAAGCCTGCAAAGGAACTTCACATTTCACACCTTTAGGAACATAGATGAAGCTGCCGCCTGACCAAACTGCACTGTTAAGTGCGGCAAACTTATTATCGGTTGGAGGGATGATCGTCCCGAAATATTTTTTCAGAAGCTCTGGGTGCTCACGCAATGCAGTGTCGGTATCTGTAAAAATAACCCCTTGATCTTCAAGGCTCTTCTGCATGCTGTGATAGACTACCTCAGATTCATATTGTGCCGATACGCCGGCGAGGAACTTCTGTTCCGCTTCCGGAATCCCCAGCTTGTCAAAGGTTTCTTTGATTTCGGAAGGAACTTCTTCCCAAGTCTTCCCTTGCTTCTCTGAAGGTCTTACATAATATTGAATATCCTCGAAGTCCAAATCATCCATATTGCCGCCCCATGTAGGCATTGGCATTTTACGGAACTGCTCCAAAGATTTCAAGCGGAAGTCAAGCATCCACTGTGGTTCATTTTTGATCGCTGAAATTTCTTTAACAATTTCGGCCGTCAAACCTTTACCAGACTGGAATATCGACTTATGCTCATCACGGAACCCGTACTGGTATTCTTCCATATCAGGCGCTTTCTTAGCCATGGTGTCAGCCTCCTTGTTCTACTGTTATTTATGTTGCTCTTCTTCGTCAATTCCTTTACGGAGTGCGTTCCAAGCCAGTGTTGCGCATTTGATCCGCGCAGGGAATTTATTCACACCCGAAAGGGCTTCAATGTCTTCGTAATCTCCAAAATCCACGTCTTCACCCTTCATCAGTAAGGAGAAGTTATCGGCCAGTTCAAGCGCACGTTCAACCGTTTGTCCTTTGATCGCCTCAGTCATCATCGAAGCCGATGACATACTGATCGAACAGCCTTCACCATTATAACGGGCATCCTTTACAATTCCATCCTCTACCTTAAGCTGAAGAGTAATACGGTCACCACAGGTTGGATTATTCAGTTCGATTTTTAGAGCATCATCTTCAAATGAACCGCGATTCCGAGGACTTTTATAATGATCCATAATTACGCGTCTGTATAAGTCATCCAAGTTCATAGCTGAAGTACTCCTTTGTCTTGATTAAAGCGTCCACCAGTCGATCTACATCCTGCTCAGTATTATACAGATAAAAGCTTGCACGTGCTGTAGAGCTGGCTTCCAGCCAGCGCATCAGCGGCTGACAGCAGTGATGACCAGCGCGGATGGCAATACCTTCCGCATCTAGCACTGTAGCGACATCATGCGGGTGAACGTCACCCAGATTAAAGGTGACAACGCCGACTTCACGATTCCGAGGACCATAAATGTTCAGACCCTCGATCTCTGACAGACGTTGCTCTGCATACGCTGCAAGAGCTTTCTCATGGCGGTGTATCTCATCCAATCCGATTTCTTGTAAGAAATCAATGGCTGCACCTAAACCAACAGCACCAGCTATGATCGGCGTACCGCCTTCAAACTTCCAAGGCAGTTCTTTCCATGTGGATTCATAAAGACCCACATCATCAATCATCTCGCCACCGAATTCGACGGGCTCCATGGCTTCGAGAAGTGCTCTCTTGCCATACAAAGCGCCAATTCCGGTTGGTGCGAGCATTTTATGACCAGATAGTGCATAGAAATCACAATCCAGATCCTGCACATCGACTTTCATATGTGGTGTGCTTTGTGCACCATCTACGACAATTACTGCACCATGACGATGAGCAATAGCCGCAAGCTCTTTAATAGGATGAGTTACTCCCATAACGTTGGATACATAAGCGATAGCAACGATCTTGGTTTTATCCGTAATCGTCTGCTCGGCAGCTTCCAACGTAACCGTTCCATCAGGTTGCAACGGTATATATTTCAATGTAGCACCTGTCTTCTTAGCGAGCTGCTGCCATGGAATCAGATTACTATGATGCTCCATTAAGGTGATGACGATTTCGTCGCCTTCACCCACAGCAGAGGGTCCGTAAGAAGAGGCTACAAGATTTAAGGCTGTAGTCGTTCCGCGTGTAAAGATAATTTCTTTAGTGCTGCGGGCGTTAATAAACTTAGCTAGCTTCTCCCGGGCTCCCTCGTAGGCATCGGTTGCTCGGCTGCCTAAAGTATGGACGCCACGGTGTACGTTGGCGTTATCCCACTCATAATACGACTTGACCGCCTCAATCACTTTCCGAGGCTTCTGTGAAGTAGCAGCACTGTCCAGATAGACCAGTGGATGTCCGTTCACATTTTGGTTCAGTATGGGAAATTGCTCCCGGATGGCGTTGCTAATCATTGAACTAACTTCCTTTCCACAAGAGATTGGAGCTGATTGCGCAGTCCCTCCAGTGGAATTTGTGACACAACAGGAGCCAAGAAGCCGTAGATGATCAGAGTCTCTGCATCATGCCGTGTAATTCCGCGGGACATTAGGTAAAAGACTTGCTCGTGATTGACCTGTCCTACGGAAGCGGCATGGCCGGCTGTAACATCATCTTCATCAATAAGCAGGATCGGATTGGCGTCACCACGGGCTTTTGGACTCAGCATCAATACTTTTTCCGTTTGCTGGCCATCCGCTCTAGTAGCACCTTTCTCAATCTTGGTGATTCCGTTGATGATAGAAGTAGCAGAATCACGCATAACTGCACGAGTGATCATATCACTTGGTGTGCTTTTGCCAAAATGCTGAGCTTGAGTGGTGTAATTCAGTTTCTGTGATCCCGTACCTACTGCAATTACTTTAGCATCGGAGCTAGAACCGTTGCCTTTAAGCACAGACTTGGTATCACTCGCAGTATCTCCGTAGTTCATCTCACCAACGATCCATTCGATGACTCCGTCATTCTCAACAACAGCCCGGCGATAAGTTACATCTGTAGTATCTACACCAAGCTGATGCACTGTAGCATAACGAACTTTAGCGCCAGCGCCCACGAATACCTCTACCGCACCATTGTGTAGTCCAGCTTCTTCTTTATCCGATACGTAGTTGTCTACATAGGTTACGGAACTGTTAGTATCAGCTACGACCAGAATGTGTGGAACAAAAGTAGCTTCCGCATCATCCGTTAACAGCACTGCTTGAAGCGGAGTTTCAATAACAACATTCTTAGGAACATAGAGGAATACTCCACCATTCCACAATGCAGCATGCAGCGCTGCGATAGAATGCTCGTCTGGCTGAATGGCTTTATGCAGGTAACGTTGAACCAAATCTCCGTGTTCTTTAACAGCTGTCTGTAGATCTGTAAAAATAACACCCTGTTCTGCAAGCTCAGGAGCGATACGTGTATATACTGCACCAGAGTTGCGTTGAATAATCAGGCTGCCTTCCTCCTGATCCTTGATCAAGGAAGAAATAGATGCAGGTGCATCACTTAGCGAAGCAAAAGGTTCACTTGCTTTATAGCTACCATAATTATTGACATTCCAACGATCAATCCGTGTCTTCTCTAATTTAGGCAGTGTCAGAGTAGCTGCCAATTCTAGTGCCTTCAAGCGGCTTTCTTTCAGCCAACCCGGTTCGCCGCTGCTGTGCGATAATTCGCTCAAGCGTTCGGCATCCACCGGAAGAATGGTCTGTGTCGTCATAGTGGTCTCCTCCTTCCTGGCGTTTCTTACGCTTCTTGCCCTACAGTTTCATCTTCAATTCCAAGTTCTTCTTTAATCCATTCATAACCCTCTGCTTCCAGACGCTGTGCAAGCTCTGGACCACCGGATTTCACGATTCTACCTTGCATCATAACGTGAACATAATCAGGTTTGATGTAGTTCAAAAGACGTTGATAGTGGGTAATAACTAAGAAGCCGCGTTCTTCGCTCCGCATGGAGTTTACGCCTTCAGCTACAATTTTCAAAGCATCAATATCAAGACCGGAGTCAATTTCGTCCAAGATCACGATTTTTGGATCCAGCATCATCATTTGTAGAATTTCATTACGTTTCTTCTCACCACCGGAGAAGCCTTCGTTCAAGTAACGGTGTAAAAACTCAGGGTTCATATCTAGTTCTTTCATCTTTGCTTCCATTTGGCGAATAAAACGAATCAACGAGATTTCGCTTCCCTCTTCACGACGGGAATTAATGGCAGAACGCAAGAAGTCGGAGTTAGTTACTCCAGAGATTTCGCTTGGATATTGCATTGCAAGGAAAAGACCTGCACGTGCGCGTTCATCAACAGCCATCTCCAGAAGATCTTCACCATCAAGAGTTGCAGTTCCATCAGTTACTTCGTATTTAGGATGACCCATTAGCGCCGAAGCCAAAGTACTTTTACCTGTACCGTTTGGTCCCATGATGGCGTGAATTTCGCCACCTTTCATTTGAAGGTTAATCCCCTTCAAAATTTCTTTTCCCTCAATCGTCGCTTTAAGACCCTCAATGACAAATTCTGCTGCCATAATATTATTCCCTCCATTGATCGATTTGCGAAATCAAAAGTTGTATTGAAACAGGATAATCCTGATTCCCAGCACAATTAGATTTTCTATCACATTATAATTATTATAAATTGAATCACAATGATTATCAATGATTCTCACTAATTTTATATCAAACCTTGTTTTTTTACAAATTTCTCTTTAGCTAATCACTTGTGACTCAGAGAAGATTTTCATTAAGTATAAGACTAACGCAAAAATAAGACTTCCCGCAGGAAGTCTTATTCAAACTGCTTAATGATTAGCTAAGAAATGAACGTAGCATCCATTGGTGTTTCTCCAGATCACTACGGATTTTAATGAACATATCTGAGGTTGGCTGATCCTTGGTTTCTTCGGCAAGCTCGATGCCTTCTGTCAGCTCTTCAGAGATGGTGGCGAAGTCTTCAATCAGAGACTGAACCATTCCCCGTGTATCTTCCTTACCTGTAGCTTCTTGAATTGTAGCTAATTCCAAATATTCTTTCAATGTTGCTGCCGGACTACCTTTGATGGTTAGCAAGCGTTCTGCTACTTCATCCATGTGAAGGGTTACTTCATTATATAATTCCTCAAATTTCACATGAAGGGAGAAAAACTGTTCTCCTTTGACGTACCAATGAAAGTTATGAATTTTTACGTACAGGACATTTAAGTTAGCAACCTGACGATTCATGATCTGTTCCAGTGAAGTTGTATTTACTTTATTCGATGCTTTAGCCATGAGATGATCCCTACCTTATCCATTATATTTACCGGTTACTATTTCCTTCGTCCGGTAGTAACTTGTCTATTCTTAATTTACCCTTTTACCTGTAATACGAAACAAGGAGAAGCCTTCCATAACCCCTTTATTTGTACTAGCATGAGCAAAGACACACCCGATTATGCTTAAATGTGAATACTTGCACACAAACAAAAAGGGCCTAAGCCCCGTTTGTTTGGAATTGTTAAATTTTCCGGTCAGACCATAAGAAGTAACGCTTCCGCACCCGTCATACCTGGTACGATGCCAAGACTCTCTGCTTCTATCGTTACAGACTCCAACGGGGCAGCTAAAAGCTGGGCAAGTGTCCGTACACCCACCGCACGAGCCGCGATGATATGCCGATCACTAAGTGTTTCATTAAGGAGACCGACATCCAGTGCACCGCACATAATATAACCTCGGTTCGTGCTGATGGAGAGCAGTGTAGTTTTGGGAAGCTTAACCTCTACCCCGATCAGCGTATGTTCACCTACTGTAATAGGCTCCATAGTAACCAATAGCAGCACCTCCTTTTTTTCACTATCCACGTTGTATATGTATGCTAATTTTCCTGTGGGTGTGCTGACGGTAGTCCTATGCCTAGTATAAAATGCAGTATAATAGTCCCTATTCCAGTAGTCCTGGGTATATGAATATTGCATGTTTAATGTTATAGTTAATTACATTCCTGTAACCATTCAGAGATGTTCTAAACGAAAAGCTGGGGGATTTATGGACGAGAAACTACAACGCACAGACGGCAATTATTTATTTAACGTCGACATCCTGATTAATGCCCGTACCAACCCGCTTGCACTGCAATTTCTGCTCGAAATGTTGAACAATAATGACCATATCACAGATTTCAACATTAACTCCGGTCTTGAATTAGGGAGAACCATTGACAGCTTGCTACGCTCCGCTAAACTAGCTTTGAATCAAAACTCTGCTCCTCCCATTTCATTAAAGCTGCCTCCAAAATCCACAAAGAAGCAGCTGGATACACCGATAAAAAAACAGGCAGAAACGCCTGCACAGCAAACGGCAATTGAAACGCCAGCTGATGCATACGGGAAGATTCGTCAGTATATTCAGAATAATCAATTGGTACGTTTACGAGCGAACCGGTACGGGAAACAAGTGTCCATGCCCTGTCGTATTTTAAACTTTGATGAAGCAGCCAACTCTATAAGTGTCTACCATGTGGATGAGAAGCAGGTGTACAGCTTTAATCTAAATGAAATCGACGAGTTTCTGTAAGCGCATGCGTTACAAGCAAATAAGCACCCTCCCTCTTTGGGAATAGGTGCTTATTGGTCTTTCTTTTCCTAACAACTAAGACGACGTTTTACGTGAAAATCCTTCTATCGCAAGGCATAACCAGCCAATTATAAAGCATACCCCACCGATAGGTGTAATCGCTCCTAGCACCTTAATTCCGGAGATACTCAGAACATACAAACTGCCAGAGAACAAAATGGTACCTGCAATTAACAATCGACCCGCCCAACGTAATCGGGCACTTTCGCCCCATTGGCCCACAGCCAGTGCGATGAGAATTACCCCCAGCGCATGTACCAAGTGATACTGCACGCCAGTCTCATATACCTTCATATAGTCTTCACTGATAACTGGTTTTAGTAGATGGGCACCGAAAGCACCAATTCCTACTGCCAGCATTGCTAGCACAGCCCCCCAGGCCATAAATTTCCGTTGCAAATGATTACACCCCCTTAATTTTAGACTCATTCTATCATAACGTAATGCCAGCTCCTATTTCCAGCAGTCATTTTTTAATTTGCCTCATTCAGGGGTTGCTTTTTTAGCATCAATATGAAAAAGTGGATATTAACAACATTTTCATTCTAATCTCTCAAGGAGTGCAAACCATGGACTTAAATTCTCTGTCAAAATCAGACGTACCTGCGGCAGAGGTAGGAAATCCCAGCCCTCATCCGGATTACCCAAGCGCTGATTTATCGTCTACGCATCAAAAAGTAGAACATGATCTTCAACATTCTGGACCTGGTATTGCTTCATTCATTATCTGTCTCGTGTCGATCATCGGCTACGCAGCCATCTTTATCTCTATTATAATGAAGTCTTCTTCATTGGTTAATGAGAATTCCGAACTATTAAGCCAGTCCTCGCAATTCATAATGCTTCTAGGATTAACGGTTATTATTCTGGCTGCTCTTAATGTAATCGGTGTAGTCATCGGCATCATTGGGCTTTCCATTCGGAAACGGCGCAAGGTGTTTGGCATTATTGGTACGATTGTTAATGGTGTTATTATCTTACTCTTTATGCTGCTTATTACAACCTTCCTAGTCAATGCTGGAACGCTTTAAGCTTATTTTAAACATGTTAACTTCATTAAAAAGGGTATCCCAACAACTTTGAGCTGTTGTGGGGATACCCTCATTTTATGTATGAAGCTAAAATCTGCATCGGGGAGTCCTCATCGTCATCCGCGGCTTGCGGACTCAGATGACGTTATTTACGGATTTTCGCCCTTTGGAGCAGAGTTTCGGACCCCAGTGACGCTATTGCATCGAAAAAGGATCCTAGTGGGCGCTTTTCATGGCAATAGCTGCGATGGGGTCCGATAGTAATTCAAATATCGGAAAAAGCTGCGTTTAAGGGCCGCTGGGTCCGATGATACTAATACCTATGGTACTAATTCCGATGATGCTAATTCCGATAATGCTAATTCCGATAATGCTAATTCCGATAATGCTGGATCCTATCCCTCATCCGCGGCTTGCGGACTCAGATGGCGTTATTTACGTTTTTTACGCCTTTGGAGCACAGTTTCGGACCCCAGTGACGCTATTGCATCGAAAAAGGATCCTATTGGGCGCTTTTCATGGCAATAGCTGCGATGGGGTCCGATAGTAATTCAAATATCGGAAAAAGCTGCGTATAAGGGCCGCTGGGTCCGATGATGCTGAGTCCAATATAGGGGCTACCAGTTCCGTTAGTGGGGCTGCTAGATCCATAGTGGTGCTGCTAGATCCATAGAGATGCAGCTAGCTATGCGTACTGTGATCGACCAAACAAAGTTTAGTGTTTTGAGCAAGAACTATGCTTAAAAAATACGAGGGCGTCCCAGCAACCACTATATGATTGCTGAGACACCCTCTATTAATTTGCAAATCAATACATTCAATTATTTTGCTAGAGCCAGCTTTGTCAGCACACGCTGCTTGACGGACGGATCGCCCTCCACTGCTTTTTCGACATATTCAATAACTACGGAATCATCCGAATTCAAAGTGTCAAGTATGCTCTCCATTCCAGCTGAAATCTCAAAAGCGGTTGGACCTTCTTTTGTCGCAATCTCAACGGAATGACTATCAATTTGTCCGATATAAACGGCTGTCATTTTTATTGTTTTACCTTCAGCTTTTGGAGTAGAACTAGGTTTAGCTGTGCTCGGATTTTCGGTTGGTGTGGCTGTACTTGGGTTCTCAGTGGGTACGGGAGTGCTTGGAGCTTCTGTAGGCTCAGCAGTGCTTGCGCTCTCGGTTGGTGTTGGAGAAGGTGTTGCAGTCGGTTCTCCTGAAGTCTGTGCCGAATTATTCCCACCGCAAGCGGTTAAGGCAAATGTTAAGGCAGCAATCGCTGCTATGGCGGGTAATGAACGTTGTTTTTTCATGTTGAGTGCCTCCTCTATGTGGCGATTATTTTCAAAGTCATCTTCATAAGTATACTCCTATAACGTTAACCACTCTATGAAAGTTTCATATGAAGTAATTTTAGATAACTTCCAGCTTCTATTAGGCATCCGTCGGATGCAGGCTACAGCGGTATTAATACAATAGTGTGAGCCTGATTTATCCCAAAGGAGTGAGCCCCTTGAGAATCGATATCGGCTGTGGATCTAATAAGGAAGCAGGTTATCTCGGGATCGATCGGATCGCGGGTCCTGATGTAGATATTGTCTGTGACATTTGCCAAGAGATTCCTCTCCCTGACAATAGTGCTGAGTTTGTTATGGCTAGCCGTGTACTGCCTTATGTGGACAATTTATTCGCAGCCCTGTCGGAAATTCACAGAATTAGCATCCATAAAGCAGTTGTTTGCATCCTAGCACCCTATGCCCACAGCTTTGCCCATATGTCCAACCCTGCCTTCAAGCAGAAGTTTGACGAATATACCCCCCGGCATTTTACAGGATCCTTCTTCCAGCCTCCATCCGGTCCAGTTTGCCCAGCTATTCCAGACTACCCTGTACCCGCACCACCCTTCGATTATCGGTTGCTGCGGATGGAGTTATTCTATCAGCATCCTTATGAAGATCCGCTTTACGAAACTGAAGAACTAGAAATACTAAAGACCCTTCAAGCAAATGTAGTGCATGAAATCATGTACCATTTTGTCGTAGTCAAGCACAATATCAACGATCAGGAGTTAGAGCTGATGAGCAGAAGCCATTATCCTGAACCTCATGTTCTTGTCGAACGAAGACTTAAATCACAAAACAGACATTTTTTTCTATAATTTTAAGATGGGACATACACTAATACCCATTTTGTGTCATAGGCTAACATACAGGTATTAACTGTGCCATCCTAGTTATAGGACGGCACACTTTTGATCAAAACCAACCTCGAAGGAGGTGAGAATCATCCCACTAGTCGTACGGGCAACGATCAATGCGACCGGTGCTATCACATTTACCGGCAACACGCTTGGACTTAGCCGCTCCGATACGATCGGAGTGCCAGGGACACTAGACAGCATCGGTGGCTTTACTACTGTTAATACTTCATCAACATTTGGTACCTATCCTAGCGGAACTACTAGTCTTTATACAAGCAACAGTTCAGCAGCCATACTGGTCCTACCCTCAGGCAGTACCGTACTGTATGCGGAGCTAATCTGGGGCGGTACCTATATTAACGGAAATGTAAACCTTAGTTCGGCCATTAACAACCCTGTCTCCTTCATAACCCCTGCCGGCACTACATTCAGTGTTACTCCTGATTCAGCAACGAGCAACGTAGTCGATTTGGGAGGTGGTGCATCAGCATATGTTCGTTCCGCCAACGTGACCAGCATTATCCAACAAGGCGGTGCCGGCACCTACACCACTGGCGGTGTAGTGGGTACGATTGTTATCCCTAGTGATTCTACAGCCAACCATGCGGGCTGGACGCTGGGTGTAATCTACCAAAATACAGCCTTACCTTTTCGCAATATGTCCCTTCGGGCAGGTGCAATACTTGTACAGGCAAACTCAGCTCCGGTATCCACTACAATAACTGGATTTGCCACACCCATTACTGGTGCGCTTGGCGGCAGAGCGTTATTCAGCGCGCAGGAGGGGGATGCCAACCGTTCGGGGGATCAGGCATTATTTGGTCCAACCTCTGCTACACTTGTTGCTTTATCGGGACCTAATAACTTTGCCAACAACTTTTTTGCATCGCAGATTAACAATGATGCAGGTAACCTAAACACAACGGGTACCTTTGGAAACCGCAACCAAATAAACGGAAATCCAGGAACCAACATTATCGGTGGTCGCCAAGGCTGGGATATTACCAATGTTGACGTCTCCGCACGGCTGATAAACAATCAATCTTCAGCCGTATTACAATTAACCACCTCAGGCGATGCTTATGTACTCAACGGTAATGCCATACAGGTTGATATCAATGCTCCAAAAATAAACCTCACTAAAAGCGCTAATGTAGCCGGCCCCATAGTCGGTGATACGGTAACTTATACGGTGACTGTCAGTAATACAGGAACAGCGGGAGCAGCAAGTGTCGTTTTATCAGATGCGCTGCCGGCAGGATCCACTTTTGTAACTGGAAGCGTAGTTGTTGCTGGTGTCTCCAGACCTACTTTTGATATTACAGCAGGAATCTCACTAGGCTCATTAGCTTTAAGCAGTTCAATAACTGTTACATATCAAGCCAAAGTCACTTCATTACCACCAAGTCCGCAAAATATCGCTAATACCGCTAATGCTGCCTTTACATTTCAAAGTGTAGCCGGAGGCCCTATCATGACCGGGGTCATTCCATCTAATACAGTAACCTTACCTGTATATTCACCCGTCCTTAACATTGTGAAATCAGCCAGTACTACCAATGCTACGGTTGGAGATCAGATCACCTATACCCTTCAAATCACTAACACAGGAAATATCGGCGCGGTAACAACACTTACTGATAATATTCCTTCAGGCAGCTCTTATGTCGCAGGTAGCTTCACCGTCAATGGAAATCCTATCGCCGGTAACCCTGCCACAGGGATTGCTATCGGTACGGTTGCCGCCGGTGGCAGTTCTACTGTTCAATTTCGGGTCATCGTGAATAGCCTACCTTCTCCGCCACAGCTGGTCGACCAAGCAAGCGCCGCTTATACGTTTCAAGTTCCAGATGGGCGAACAGTAGCTGGATCTGCCTCGTCCAACATTTTGTCTATTCCAGTTAGAACACCTAATGTTACCGTAGTCAAAAGCGCTGGATTCGCCGACGTAACTGTCGGAGATATACTACTCTACACCTCTGTAATCAGCAACAACGGAATTGCAGCAATTACCAACGTGTCACTCTCAGATACCATCCCTGCGGGTACATCGCTGGTCCCCGGAAGTGTCACTGTCGCCGGTGTATCGCAACCCTCAGCTAATCCTGGAACAGGGATTTCTGTCGGTACCATCGCTCCAGGAAGCTCCGTCGCAGTCACTTTTCAAGTCAACGTTATCTCATTACCAAGTACCGCTCAGCTATTGAATAAATCTAGTGCCTCTTTTAGCTCGGGTGCTTTTACTGGCATTTCAGTCTCAAACACGACGACAACTCCCGTGTATCAGCCTGTAATCCAAATTGCAAAAAGCTCGAACGTTTCCAGTGCAACTGTAGGCGGCAATATTCTTTATACGTTAAATGTGCAGAATTCTGGAAATATCGGGGCGGCTGTAACCCTGAGCGACAATATTCCTTCAGGAAGCACCTTTGTCTCGGGAAGTGTAACTGTTAACGGTGTTGCTAGACCTGCTGACTCTCCACTTACAGGAATTAACTTAGGTACTTTAGCTTCAGGGGCAGCTGTTCCTGTGACCTTCCTTGTCTCTGTGCAATCTCTGCCTGCTCCACCTGTTCTGAATAACCAAGGCAGCAGCAATTACACCTACCAACTGCCAAGTGGAAGATCATTCTCCGGGACCAGTCTATCCAATACCCTAACCATTCCGGTCTCCGCTCCAAACATTACACTAACCAAAACTGCAAATCTAACTAATATAGCAGTTGGAGAAAATCTGACTTATTCAGTCGTAGTGTCCAACCCAAGCAGCGTCACTGTCACTAACGTTGTTGTCTCTGACCCTATTCCTACGGGGGGAGCATTTGTAGCAGGCAGTGTGACTGTCAACGGTTCGACGGTAGCAGCGGCTAACCCAAGTACAGGTATAGCAATCGGAAGTATCGCCGCGGGCAGCTCTGTCACGGTGTCTTTTAGAGTGAATGTTGCTTTCTTGCCAAGTCCAGCACAGTTTACAAACAGAGCCAGCGCCTCCTTCACCTCTGGAGCGTTTACCGGTTCTTCGCTCTCAAACACGATAGTAACACCTGTATTTCAGCCCATCCTTAGTATGGTCAAAAGTGCCAATGCAGCACAGGCATCTGTAGGGGGATCTCTCTCATACTCCATCCTGATCAGCAACACCGGGAATATTGCAGCTACTCTATTAGTAACTGATATCCTGCCACCCCAAGCCGTGTTTGACACGAATAGTGTAATTATTGGAGGAACGCCTTTGCCCGGATATAATCCGGCAACTGGCATTCCAGTAGGACCGCTCGCTCCAGGTGACAGTGTCACCGTAAGTTTTCTGGTCACGATCACAGCACTGCCTCCATCACAAGTATTGCTGAACTCTGCTTCAGCGACATATAATTTCACCCTTCCAGACGGGCGTCAGCTCGGTGGAAATGTAGTGTCCAATACGCTCTCTGTCCCAGTGTCTGCCCCTAACGTCAGTGTTGTAAAAAGCGTAAACGCTGCTACTGCTGTTACTGGTGATATCCTTACCTTTACCTCTGTATTGACCAACAACAGTATTGCAACAGTAAGCAATATCATTCTCAGCGATCCTCTGCCTGAGAATGTAGCTTTCATTCCCGGAACCGTAATTGTAAGTGGCACTCCCCTGCCGCTAGCAGTTCCGTCCGCCGGCATTCCAATCGGTAGTTTGAGCCCTGGCGCCACAGCTACCGTAACATTCGAGGTGAGGATAACAATGCCGATACCATCACAGATTAACAATCAGTCGTCTGTCAGTTTTACATCCGGTGTATTCTCCGGTTCTTCTTCATCTAATATCACAACTACACCAGTTATTCAGCCCCAAATCTCCTTATTAAAAAGTGCCGCTGATGGAGACGGCGATTTCGATGCTTTAGTTGTCGGTGATTCTGTCATCTACACAGTGCTTGTTAGCAACACAGGTAATCTGGCTGCAAATCTTACGCTAACTGATAACATTCCAGCAGGTACAGTTTTTGTTCCTAATAGTGTCATTGTAGGTGGCATGCCTCAACCCGGATCAGCCCCTGATACAGGGATAGCTGTAGGAAATGTCGCTCCTGGTGCCAGTATTGCAGTCAGCTTCACCGTTGATATCATCTCCCTGCCAACACCTCAGCAGATTAGTAATCAGGCTTCTGCAAGCTTTACCTTTACTCCGCCTGACGGTAGACCGTTATCTGGGACTGCGGTGTCTAACACTGTAACTTTACAAGTCTCTGCTCCTAACATTGTCGTTACCAAGAGCACTACTTCAACATCAGTTGCTGTTGGTGAAACGGTCACTTACAACGTCAATATAACTAATAATGGTATAGAATCTGTTACTAGCGTCTTACTCAATGATCCTACACCGGTAGGGAGTACTTTTGTAACAGGCAGCGTGTCTGTCAACGGAGTTCCATTCCCGAACTTGAATCCTGCTTCGGGGATATCTATCGGTACTCTAGCAGCTGGTGCATCAGCGCTGGTTACCTACAGTGTTACTGTTATCTCCGTCCCTCCTACAGCTTCACTCATCAATCAGGCATCCGTTACCTTCACTTCAGGCGTTATTTCAAGCTCCACTTTTTCTAATACTGTTACAGTCCCTGTGTTCCAGCCGAACATTGCCGTAGTCAAGAGTGCTAGTACAGCCAATGCCACGGTTGGCGATTCCGTTAGCTACACACTGACAGTGAGTAACACAGGAAACTATGCTGCTAATTTAACACTGACGGATAATATTCCCGCAGGTACCACTTTCGTTCCGAATAGTGTGCTCATCAACGGCCTCCCTTTAGCGCAAGCGGATCCTTCCACCGGAATTGCAGCTGGAATAATACAGCCTGGAGGAACGACCGTAGTCATTTTCACGGTTGACATCACTTCATTGCCTAGTCCTCAGCAACTGGTCAATCAAGGAACCGCAGCATACAGCTTCACCTTACCCGACGGACGTACACTTAATGGGTCTGCACTCTCTAACACCGTCACTATTCCGGTCTCCTCACCTAATATTGCTGTAGTTAAAACTACAACCACAACATCAACTACAGTCGGTGACACTATTACTTATTCCATAGCTTTAACTAATAACGGGATTGCCACTGTAAATAATGTGGTCTTCACAGACGCCCTTCCTGCCGGCACCACCTTTGTGACAGGCAGCGTGCTTGTGGACGGTGTGCCTCGCACAGGAGTTAGCCCAGCTATTGGAGTGACCCTAGGCAGCATAGCACCCGGTGTAACCGTAACTGTTGCTTTTACCGTAAATGTAGTTTCACTGCCGCCTACTGGATTGTTAAATAATCAGTCAACAGTCAGCTTCACCTCAGGTGTTGTCTCAAATGTAGCCTTCTCAAATATCGTCACGACGCCTGTCTATCTGCCTATCCTTGCAGCAGCAAAAAGCTCCAATTCAGTCAATGCTACCGTTGGGGATACGATTACTTATACTATAAATGTGACCAACACAGGTAACTACGGAGCTTTAGCAACCCTGAGTGACACCATTCCAGCGGGTACAACGTTTATTCCAAACAGTGTACTCATTCAAGGCGCTCCTGCTCCAGGAGCAGACCCAGCTGCCGGGATCTCACTGGGGGTAATCTCCGCGAATGGAAGCCTGTCTGTAATGTTCTCAGTGCTTATCACAACATTGCCGGCAAGCCAACAGCTGCTCAATCAAGCTTCCGTCGCGTTTGCATACACACTTCCAGATGGACGGACATTTAACAATTCGATCAATTCCAATACAACAACAATCTCAGTATCCTCACCGAACGTTATCGTCACTAAATCTTCGACAGCTACCGATGCCGTTGTTGGGGATACCATCACTTATAACTTCACTGTTACCAACAGCGGAATAGCAAATATCAGTAACGTTAACCTCAGTGATCCAATACCTGCAGGCTCTAGCTTTGTCGCTGGCAGTGTGACCGTAGATGGCACTCCACGCCCTAGCGCCAACCCAGCGAACGGGATCTCGCTCGGTACACTTGCACCGGGAGCATCTTTCCAAGTCTCGTTCAACACGATTGTCAATGTGCTTCCTAATCCTGCAACGCTTAGTAATCAGGCTTCCGTCAGTTTCACCTCCGGCGCATTCTCAGGATCTTCTTTCTCAAATACACTTGTTATTCTGGTATATCAACCTATCATTGTAGTTGTCAAAGGGGCGGACAGAACCGCCGCAACTGTCGGAGATACGATTACTTACTCCTTAAATGTGACGAATACTGGTAACCTCATAGCAAATGTAGTTATTACCGATACCATTCCGAACGGAGCTGTCTTTGTTCCAAACAGCGTGCTCGTGAATGGGGTACCACAACCAGGATCAGATCCATCTACTGGCTTAAGCATTGGGGCGGTAGCTCCGGGAAGTACAGTAACAGTAACGATTACCTTACAGGTTACTATTGCGTCCCTGCCTTCACCGCAGCAGTTGGTCAATCAAGCTACAGCAAATTTCACATTCACACCGCCAGATGGACGTTCACTCACGGGCTCCTCTGTCTCAAACGTCCTCATTATCCCTGTATCTTCTCCGGACGTAAGTGTGGTTAAGAGCACTACTTCTATTGATGCGGTTGTTGGCGATATCATTACCTATACGATAGTTGTCACCAACTTAGGGATTTCACCAGTCAATAACGTCATCATGGTTGACCCTATTCCAGCTGGCAGCCAGTTCGTAACGGGAAGTATTACCGTAGATGGAGCCCCTCGTCCTAGTGGCAGTCCGGCTTCGGGAATCGTAATTGGTACAATTGCTGCAGGTGCTTCTTCAACCATTACCTTCCAGGTTCAGGTAGTAGCGTTATGATTCCCGGCTCACGTACCCAACCTGTCGTAACCAATCAATCCATGGTACTCTTCAATTCGGCAGCGGGTGTTGACGGAATTGTCTATTCCAATACCGTTAACACCCCGGTCGTGGGCCCCGTGCTTTCATTGCTGAAGAGTACAGATAAACTCCACGCCTCTTTAGGCGACACTTTGGTGTATACCATTACAGCCAGTAATAATGGAAATACAGATGCTTTTTTGACGGTGTTTGACATTCTTCCAGAAGGTGTATCCTTTATTTCCAACAGTGTGCTCAGAGACGGTGTGCCTCTTCCGGGGGCTACACCGTCTTCAGGCATCCCCCTTGGTTCTATTGCACCGCAGAGTCAAGTGAGCATCGCCTTTCAAGTCGTCATCATTTCCCTGCCGTCTTCCCTAGTGCTGCAAAATAAAGCGCTAGGCCGTTTTTCTTTTTCCACTCCGGAGGGAAGAACCGTTAAGGGTGAGCTTGCGTCTAACTCTGTACTGGTTTCTTTACGCTCCTACCAGCTCTCGACCTCCTTGTCTGCAAGTACTCCGACTTCTTTTATAGGGGATGTAGTCACTTACACCTTGCGGCTTACAAATGAAGGCAACAGCCTTTTAACTCAAATCAACGCAATAATTTCTATTCCGGACGGGGCCGTGTTTATACCGGGGAGTGTCATTGCAGGTGGGATTTATTACCCAGAATCGGACCCGGAGCAGGGGATATTACTCGGTTCGCTGGACACAGACCTAAGCGTTGATA
This sequence comes from Paenibacillus sp. FSL F4-0097, assembly GCF_038593125.1. NCBI lineage: Bacteria > Bacillati > Bacillota > Bacilli > Caryophanales > Paenibacillaceae > Paenibacillus > Paenibacillus sp. FSL F4-0097. Next base: position 1,984,423 of record NZ_CP151965.1, on the reverse strand, counting down.
TTACTTTTCGTGTCCGAGTAACAGAGTTTTCTCCCTCGTTGGCCTTAACCAACAACGCGGTTGTCACCTATTCAGTCGATGAGCATACAATTATGACCGAAAGTAACACTGCGGTTGTCTCACTTGTCCAAGCGGGGGTCAACATTAGTAAAAAAGTGGATCATGTTACAGCAGCTCCGGGCGATAATTTGAGATATGAGCTTACGGTAACGAACAACGGGAATCTGGCTGTAAATGCAGTCCTAACAGATGCTATACCTTCAGGTACTCTTTTCGTATGGGATAGTGTTCTCTTAAATGGAGTGTTGCAAAAAGGTGCACGACCAGCGGAAGGCATCCAGTTAGGTACTTTAAGAGGCGGAACTACAGCAGTTGTAGTATTTCAAGTGAGTATACCTGCAGCCATTAACATTCATGAAATCGCAGCCGTACAAAACCATGGTAGTGTTCAGTATACCTTTGTGCTTCCAGACGGACGGACCGTACGACAAACCTCTCGTTCCAATACAGTTACCACCTTAGTAGTCACACCTGTCATTTCACTCGTAGTCCATGCAAAACCAACTATTGTAGAAGCAGGAGAGCGAGTCCAATGCTGGATCTCACTAACCAATAGCGGAAATTGGCCTGCGGAAATATCTCTGAATCGGCTAACCCCGGAAAAATGTTTTCTTGATCCCAACAGCATTGTGATTGATGGAGTTCCGAATCCACAATCTTCATTTGCCGGCACCTTGCCGCTGGGGGTAGTTAATGCTGCATCTATGGTTAACATTCATTATTTTGTCCAGGTAAGTGAACAGGTAATGGGTCGTTTCCTTAAGGGCTCCGTGAATGCTCAATACTCTTTCAATATGGATGGACGTGACTACTCTGGCGAAAGTCAATCTAACAGTTATGTGCTGACCGTAGATGAGATCAGTGAATAAGAAATCACATATCCCTCATCCCCATGAATATACTTTAGTTACAACCCCAAAACATCCCCACAAGGTGAGGCTTTGCTCTCTATGCGTACTCAGGTACTTTGCGGGGGATCCAAATATATGCTTTGCAAAAGATTTCTTCAATCAACATTCATATTCCATGGGAGGTGGTCATCCTGTCGCAATCATCCGGTCCCTTTTCCTTCGTAGTCTCAAAAGAAGATTGGTCCCTTCATCGTAAAGGTCATCAGGATCAGGAACGCCATCAGCAAAAGGTCAGAGAAGCCATCAAGGATAATTTGCCTGACCTCGTTACCGAAGAGAATATTATTTTGTCAGGCGGTAAGCAGATTGTGAAGGTTCCGATTCGCAGTCTGGATGAATACCGGATTATTTATAACTTCCGTAAACAGAAGCATGTAGGACAGGGGGACGGAGAAAGCCAGGTCGGAGATGTGCTTGGGCGCGATTCACAATCGGCACAGCCAGGCAAAGGAGAAAAAGCAGGCGATCAGCCCGGTCAAGACACCGTGGAAGCAGAGGTCAATCTGGAAGACCTGGAGGACATTCTATTTCAGGATATGGAATTACCACATTTGAAGCCTAAGAATAAGGAAGAGATCGAGGTCAAATCCATTATTTTTAACGATATTCGTAAAAAAGGGATGATGTCCAACATCGATAAAAAACGTACGCTGCTGGAGAATCTTCGGCGCAATGCAAGCAGCGGCAATCCCGGCATCCACAGTATCAGCCCAGATGATCTGCGCTACAAAACATGGGATGATATTAGAACCCCTCATTCCAATGCGGTCATTATTGCCATGATGGATACGTCAGGTTCGATGGGTTCATTTGAAAAATACTGCGCCCGCAGCTTCTTCTTCTGGATGACCCGTTTTCTGCGCCGCCAGTATGAGAAGGTAGAGATTGTCTTTCTCGCCCACCATACGGAGGCTAAGGAAGTCAGTGAGCATGATTTCTTCACCCGTGGCGAAAGCGGGGGAACGATTTGTTCCTCGGCATATCAGCGAGCGATTGAAATTATCGATAGCCGCTACCCGCCTGCGCAGTACAATATTTATCCATTTCACTTCTCCGATGGTGATAATCTCACCTCCGACAACGAACGTTGCGTGAAGCTGATCGGAGAACTGCTGAAACGAAGCAATATGTTCGGCTACGGTGAGGTGAACCAATACAATCGAAGCAGTACCTTGATGTCAGCTTATCGCCATCTGAAACATGAACAATTCATGCATTACGTCATTAAAGACAAAAAAGAAGTGTATCAGGCGCTGAAGACCTTCTTTAGTCCAAAGGGTACGGTTAATTCTTAATCCCCCACTCCAAAACGCGGGTATCCCAAAAGCCAAAAATGGCTGATGGGACATCCGCGTTTTTGGCGTTGCTCCTTCTTGAACAAAACAACAAACTTCGTAAATTGCGTCATCTAAGGCGAATCGCTTCATCTGGGTCCGTAAGATCGAGGGATGGACGAATAGCGTCACCTGGGTCCGTAAGATCAAGGGATGCGCAGAGTAGTATATTAGGGCAACTGAGGGATTACTGGGGGATCGGCGCTTTCGGACACAGATGACCTTATAAGTAGCTTTAGCGCACATTTGGATTGCTATCGGACCCCATAGCTGCTATAGGCATGAAAAACACCAAAAACGAACCTCATTCTGAGCAATAGCTGCACTGGGGTCCGATAATACGCTCCAAAGGCGATAAATTGCTAAATAGCGTCATCTAGGTCCGCAAGTATCGGGGGATGGGCAAATAGCGTCATCTGGGTCCGAAAGTACCGGGGGATGGACGAATAGCGTCATATGGGACCGCAAGTATCGGGGATGGGCAAATTGCTCATCTGAGTCCGTAAATATCATAGAATGTAGGGCAACTGTGTGGGATTACTGTAGCGCTCGGCGCTACGGTATAGATTAAAAAATAAGCCAGTGAAATTAAACTAACTTTCTTTTTTCAGTTACATAATAACTCCTACTATACACCTAATTTCACAATTTGGATCGGCACCGATAAACTTGTACTCCCCACCCATGTCAGCTTGTTATCGTAAGCTATGACTGCTGTTTTGTTTTTCCCCGCTTAGATTTCCACCATGCAAATAACCTCCAATCTCAAACTCTGGAATGCGGAGGTTATTTATAGTTAAAAAGCTTTCAACGCTACAGCCTAATGAACCTTCTCTCTATCCTTGCCTTTATCAGACTCACCAGCATTTTTGTTCGCTGCTTCCCGGTCCTGCATCATCTCATCCACCGTCTTCACCTTCAGGCGAGCAGCGCCCTCGTTGTTAGCGTTCGTTGGGATAAGCTCTCCTGAAGCCAAACGTTCCTTGGCCCTAGCAATAGCTTCGCTGTATTGAGGCAGCCACTGTTCCCCTGCGACGAGCATCTCATCGACCATCTGCCAGATTTCTTTTGGATTACATACAGCACCAACGAGTGGGTCCATCATAAATGCCTGACGCAACAGCTTATCATCGCCGTGTACAGCTGCTTCAACCGCCAGACGTTGCACTGAAATGCTCACGTTACATACGGCGGCAGGCCCAAGCGGCAATTCACCTACCAATGGCATGGAGATCCCGTTCCGGTCTACATATCCCGGTGCTTCGATAATGGCGTCCTCTGGTAAATTAGAGATTACGCCATTGTTCACTGTATTAAAGTGCCCCCGGTACACTCGTCCCGTTTCCAATCCTTCTATAATATAAGAGCCGTGCTCTTCCCCGCGATTCTCCTTCGTATACTCCAATGCCGGGTCTTTCATCCAGTTTGGAAAATCGGTCTCGAACCAATTCCGACCTTCCGTGCAGACACGCAGATAACCGCCTGTTTCTCCGTTAATCCAGCTCCCCAGATCGATCCAATCCATAATTTCATCACTGCGTTTACGATACCATGGCACGTACTCACTTAAGTGTCCATTGGATTCTGTACTATAGTATCCAAAGCGACGAAGCATATCGATGCGCACTTTTTCCGTACGGCTGAATTCCGGATGTTTCTCAAAAGCCTCTAAAAGACCTTCGGTCAGATCCTTCCCCTCATGACTTGCTGAAATATACCAGGTCTGGTGATTGATGCCCGCACAGATAATATCAACTTCGGATTTCTTAAGCCCATACACATCCGCAATTTGTTGGTGCCCATGCTGTACACCATGACATAGACCGATGGTCCGAACACCACCATATTTATTGCAGGCCCAGGTCAGCATAGCCATCGGGTTCGAATAGTTAAGCAAAAGCACATCCGGTGCTGCCATCTCCCTAATATCACGGCAAATATTCAGCATCTCCGCAATTCCGCGTTGCCCGTACATGATACCTCCCGCACACAGAGTATCTCCCACACACTGATCGACTCCGTATTTTAAGGGAATGTCCACATCCGTAGCAAAGGCTTCAAGCCCACCCATCCGAATAGTACAAAATACGTACTTAGCATCCTTCAGTGCTTCTCTGCGATCCGTTGTCGCCTGAATTTGTATATTTAAACCATTCTCCTTAATATCACGCTGGCATAGCTCCGTGACCATCTCCAGATTGTGGCTGTTAATATCCATAAATGAGACTTCGATATTTTTAAATTCCGGTACAGTTAGTAAGTCCCGCAACAATCCACGGGTAAATCCAATGCTGCCTGCCCCTATAAAAGACACTTTAAATGACATGGTTATCATCCTCCGGTAATGAATTGGTTGTTCCTGTCCATTGTAGCAAGGGACCTGAGGAAAGCGTAACCAATATCATGACCTCTTTTGAAAGAAGGTGTCAAAAATCCTAACCTATCTACTAAAAATCATGCTCTTCATAACTCCAGGCGTGACGCTCAATGGAATTGCGGAATTCTACAGGCGTGCAATCGGCGTATTTTTTAAAAAGAAGGTGAAAATATTGCCTGCTGCTAATTCCTACGTAATCTGCAATTTCAGCAATCGGGATGTCGCTCTGCCCAAGCAGCATCTTCGCCTTCTCCATTCGCAGCATATTCAAGTAATCGCTGAGTGTCCGACCCGTATGGCTCTTAAAAATTCGATGCAAATATCCGGGATGCAGATTTACTGCGGCAGCGATGTCCTTAACCTGAATGTTCTGGTCATAGTTCTGATGCAGAAATTCGATGCTCCGGCGCACATAAAGCTGCGAGGGCTGTTGGCTGGTATGAAGCTGCTCTTGCCGAAGTCTGGATAATCGCAACAGAAGCTCACAAAATAATAAATCAACCATACTTCCCCCCTTCCCGCCGCTCTGATCAAGCTCTAACACAAGTCCCTTTAGAACATGATAGATTTCCTCCGGATCAGGCATTACTAAACTGGAAAAAGGAAGCTGCAGCATTTCTGCGAGCGCCGTTTCTTCACGGGCTAGCTTGCCGACAGAGGGTGCAACCCCTCTATATTCCATGAAGCCAAATTCCACATTTAGCATCCGACAAGGTGCCCCCTCTTCAACAATCAGCCTATGCGGAACATTCGCGTCTAGGATGATCAATTCTCCCCGCTTCAGCCGAACTCTCTCTTCTCCTCCTGAGCTTGGACGGACATCTACGATACAACTTCCTGAGATCAAATACATGATTTCCGTTGAATTATGCTGATGGTAAGACATATTGTAGTTATTCCACTGTTTATAATAGTAAGCAAAAAAATGAGGACTATAATCTCCCTCGATTAAAACCTGCTGAAAAAGACTCCCGCTGGGGCTCAGATTTAAGTTCGTCAATGGATCACTACTTTCTTCATTTATTACTTAATACAAGTGTATCTCTTTAGCCACTTCGAAGACAAGATAACGTCCGATAGCAATCAAATCAACAAAAACGAGCAACTCTCCATTATATTGGAAAATTGCCCGTCTCTATTAGAATAATATTGTCATACTTGAAAAGAAACCAAAGAGTGCTTAAGATCGGCTGCCAAGCCCTCCAGCTTTTCCGATAGGGCAACCAATTCCTCACTAACCGTGAATTGCTGAGATGACATAGAAGCTACCTCCTCCGTCGAAGCAGTGGTTTGCTGGACGATGGAGCTTACGCTGGCCATGGATTCACCGAGTTGACGCTGGAACTCAATCAGTTCGAGGACAGAAGCAGAAGATTCACTAATATGTTTCATGAAATGTTCCATTTCCTCTTTGACACTCGCGAATATCGTTGACGACTCTCTTACAGAAGAGATTTGTTCACGGAACTTAGGAGCGGCTTCATTGATATCCTTAACGGTGTTCTCGATATGTAGACCAATCTCTTCCGTGATCTTGGAGACCGATTGAATCGATTCATTCGACTGGTTAGCGAGCTGCCTGATTTCATCAGCAATCACTATGAACCCTCTACCTGCCGCACCTGCTCTAACTGCTTCTATGGTAGCATTTAGTGCCAAAATATTGGTCTGCTTATTCACAGCAATCATAGGGCTGAGTATACTGCGAATTAAATGAGTGCTTTCTCTGAGCTTAGTAGAATTATCTTGAATTCGATTGATCACCTCTACCGTAGACTCACTCTGCTCTACCAGCAGCTTCATCAGCTCTGTACCTTGATTGCTAACCTCAATGACCCGTTCTGCTGAATGGTCCATCACTGTATTTATTTCCGTCACTTCACTCATTTTGTTGCCGATAATCTCAACATTGTGATAACTGCGTTCGGCTTCAACAGCGAGGCTGGCTGACCCCGCTGCAATCTCACCGGTAGCGGTCGCAACCTCTCTGGCATGGAGGGAGATTGTACTTGATGCTTGTACTAATTGTTCCGAAGTAAGGAGGACCTCATCTGCCGAATTCCCGCTCTGCCTTGCAAGTAAGGAGATCTGCTCCATCATTTTGTTGAAGCTTTGACCCAAGCGGCCAATCTCATCTTTGCCCTTGAAATTGGTTCGTACCTGTAGGTTCCCACGCTCTCCTTCCTCCATCAAGATTGCCAGCTTACCCAGCGGGCGCCCTACCAATCGAACAAGAATATAACCAATTAGCAGTGCTATTAAGGCTGCCGCCAGCACCACAGAAAATGTGATATATAAAAGCTTGTCCGCAGACTTAGTAAAATCACTGACAGGAGCATACCCCATAAGCATCCACTTGGCAGTCGCCAGGGGCTGGTATACAACAAGCTGAGAACTTCCGTTCTCATCCTCCGCTGTAAATGAATGATTTTGCTCTTTCCCTTGTTCTTCTGAAACTTTTATGTAAGAGGATTGACCCAGCTTGGCATGATCCGCACCATACACAATGCTGCCATCCGCACTCAAGATACGAATTTCACCGGTCATCCCAATCTGAAGGTTAGACAGCATTTCAGTCATGGCCTTCCCTTTCACTTCGATTAGCATGTAATACTCCGCTTCGGGATGTAAAAGATTACGTAGCAATCTCCCCATAGTTAAGGATGGCTCAGTATAAGCATCAAAAAAGCCTTTCTCACGAACGGGAAACCAGACTGGCTCTCCTTTAGCTGCGGCAATTTGCTCTAATCTTGCGGAAATGCCTTCATCACTACGAATCCCACTTATGCCAGCAGACTTATAAGATTCTGAGTCTACCAAGCTCTTGGATACCAGCCTGACGCCATACATCCGCTCATCAGACCCTTTTACCAAGTCCAGCTTTCTGCGAATCCGATCTTCAGCACCGGCTTTGTCCACAGTTGTAAGCTCGCCACTATTTATTTTTTCTAAATCACCCTTTAACACAGAGTCGAGTGCAAACTGCCTTGATAGTGCCTCATACTCTGCCAGCACAAAATCCAGCTTGTCCGCTGCCTGAACTACAGATTGTGTGGAGGCTGCAGCAACCTCATTCGTAATGATATTTTTAGCGGCAAAATAGGAAGTCAATCCTAGCACGGAGGATAAGAGAACTATAGAACTAAATAAAATAACGAACAGTTTAACTCCAACAGATTTAAAATATAGAGTCCAGGACTTTTTCATTAAGTTCACTCCCCGTGACGAAATAAGGGTACAGCCCTCCATTTCTGTATAAAGGCTGTACCCTGATCATTTATTAGCATGAAGCGAGCGAATGGGTTTACCCCTTACTAGCTCCTGCTGTCAAGCCATCTACTAGCAGACGTTGCAAGAATACAAACAAAATCATAATTGGAATGGAGATCAAAACCGCACCCGCAGAGAACAAGGTAAAGTTCGTGTTTTGGTTCGTGTTAACCATATCCCACATTCCGACTGCGACCGTCCAGTTCTCCTTCGTCCGCAAAATAAGTCTGGCGAAAATGAAATCCACCCAAGGACCAACAAACTGAGTCAGCGCCATGTAAGTGATCATAGGACGTGACAAGGGTAAGATGATCCGCATAAATATCCCGAAATTACTCGCCCCATCTATTCGAGCCGCCTCATCCAAAGAACGAGGAATCGTATCCAGGAACCCTTTAGCGATAAAGGTCCCACCCAGCGGTGCCCCCGCCGCATAAACGATAATTAACGCAATATGTGTATCCAGCAAATTAAACTCTTTAAGCAGCATATAAATAGCGATCATACTCATAAAACCAGGGAACATACCAAGAATCAATACGGTGGATAACGCTGTTTTACGCGCTTTAAACCGGAATCTGGATACGGCATAACTGGTTAACAAAGTAAGAACTACCCCGATAAGCATCGAGAACACAGCTATTTTCAAGGTATTGGCATACCAAGTCCCAAACATATAGCTGGGTGATGTGAACAATTCTCTGTAATGTGATAAAGTGAATTGCTCGGGAATAAACGTTTTGCTGTACAATGATTTACCAGGTCGGAAGGAAGCTAAGAGAATCCAAAGGGCAGGATAGAGTGCAGCTATCGACAAAGCAATCAAGATAATATAACTACCTGCTAAGCGAATAATGTTCGCGATTTTTCTGCTCATTGGATCATATCCTCCTCTTTAAATGACTTCGTCCGGCGGTAATTGTACAGGGAGAATGAAGCGACAATGATAAAGATAATAATCCCTATTGCCGAAGCCATGTTGTTTTTATTCTGATCAAGCGTTAATTTGTATAACCAGGTTACTAGCAAGTCCGTAGAACCGGCATATTGATAGTCACCATTTACCGGACTACCCCCAGTTAATAGGAAGATTGCGTTAAAGTTGTTGATGTTACCTGCAAACTGCGTAATCAAGGTTGGTGCTGTGGAGAATAATACCATCGGCAACGTTACGATACGGAACTTCTGATAACCCGATGCTCCATCCACCTCAGCAGCTTCATACATATCCCGTGGGATAGTAGTCAGAACGCCCATGATAAGCAGCATAGAAACAGGAATACCTACCCACATATTAACGATAATTACGGTAACCTTAGCCCAGAATGGGTCAGTCAGCCACGGTAATCCATCCAATCCAAAATACCCCATGTATTGATTGATAGGCCCGAATTGACCGTTAAATAAGTTGCGCATGAGCAGAAGCGAGATTAACTGTGGCACCGCGTAAGGCACAATCAGAATTACTCTCCACATTCCTTTGAAGCGAATGCCCTTCTGACTCACCAGCAAAGCGACCAACAGTCCTCCGAAGTATGTAGTAATGGTTGAAAGAACTGCCCATATAATTGTCCATGTTAATACACCATAAAAAGTGTGGCTCCATGTCTTAAGGACCAATAAATTACGAAAGGTCTGAAATCCAACCCAGTCCACCAATTTGGCGGGTGGAAGATGATCAGGTGCGGAATAGTTCGTAAAGGCCAACAGGATCATGAAGATAATAGGCATAATAGTAAAGAATAGAACACCGATACCCGGCAAGACTAGAAACGCTTGAGCAAACTTGTAATCCAGGATATAACGAACACTTTGTTTAAAAGTGTTTGCCTGAAGACCGTTATCACGTTTTTCTCCAATCTTGTAAGCATCTCTGATATTCAAATACCACGCGATAATCAATAGAATAAGAATAAGGATGGTGATCAAGCTTTGGATCATAATATAAATCGAGTGATCACCGGTAACCATCTTGGCGATCCCCTTCACTTTAACCAGACGACTCGGATTCTCTCCTAGTGTTACAATGCCCCATAAGGAGTTGGCAAGATTCTCAATAAAATAAAAAACGGCTACAGCTTCTACGGCTAAATATAATATTCCTTTAACGAATTGGCGGTTATATATTTGTCCCAATCCCATAAAAATCGTCGACAGTATTGCGGCCCTCGTGCGATGTCGTTGCATTTCGCTTCCGTTCTCCTCTCCGAGTGAAAATAAGAAGCTGCCAGCCGCTAAACATGCGGCGGGCAGCTTGATTCACTGTATGCTGTTAAGACAGTGAATTATGATCCTTATTGAGATGCACTGTTATTCAAATCTTTGATTTGTTGTACAGCTTTGTCCATTGCTGCTTTTGGATCCCCATTTTTATCCCAAATTTCTGGAAGGGCAGCATTTACTGGACTCCATACGTTACCCATTTCAGGGATAGAAGGCATCGGTTGGGAGTTCTTAGCTTGTTCTGCAAAAACGGACACATAAGGATCGCTAGAGATCTGTGGATCAAGAAGCGCCTCGTTGTTTGTAGGAACCGAACCAATCGTTTTGTTCAGTAACAGCTGAGCGTCTTTGCTTGAAGCAAAATTCGCATACAATTTAGCAGCATTCGGATATTGAGTAAACGAGTTAACTGCGAAAATTTTAATACCAGAGAATGTAATTGCTGTTTTGCCATTCACTGTAGGGATTGGAGCAATACCAAGGTTGTCACCAAGAGCTTCTTTGTATCCTCCAAGCTCCCATGGACCTGTGATATCCATAGCTACATCACCAGAGTTGAACAAGCTGCGTTTGATATCACTGTTGATATCACCACTCTTAATTGGCAATGCTTCCTTCAATTTCACAAATTCTTTAAGTCCTGCAATTGCGCCATCGTTAGCAAGACCGATATCATCTTTATCCGTACCATCCTTACCGAAGAGGTATCCGCCATCGGATGCGATAAACATGTAGTTGAAGTACACGTTTCCTACTTCCCACATAATTCCATATCTATTTTTCGATTTATCCGTGAATGTTTTGCTGAATGCAAGAACATCATCGAATGATTTAGGTGCTTCTTTAACAAGCGATTTATTGTAGAACAATGCATAAGTTTCTGCTGCTCTTGGGTAACCATACAATTCGCCTTCGTACGAAGATCCGATAATCGAAGCTTCAGTATTGTTAGCTTTTGTTTCTTCACCGAAGACATCGTTAGGAAGAACCAAGCTCGCGCTTGCCGCTTTACCTAAGTTATCGTGAGGGATAAGAATAACGTCTGCCGCTAATCCTGAAGGACCATCTTGAGTAAGCTTAGTTACTTGATCCGGGGGTGCCAATTCTTCAACCTTGACTGGAACGTTATATTTTGCTGTGAACTGTTTAGCAATCTCATCTGCAAAAGGTCTTTCTTCTTTACTTTCCCATACCACTAGAGTTGCGCCATCTTCAGGTACGATTTCATCTGTTACTGCTGCATCTGTGCTCTCTGGCGCTGCAGTCTCTGTAGTAGCGTTGTTAGTAGCTTTTGCTGCGTTGTTGCCCCCGTTATTCGTACTGTTGTTGTTCGAACCGCATGCTGTAACGGACAGAGCCATTGAGAAAGCTGCGGTGATAACCATCATTTTTTTCAATTTCATTACTTTAACCCCTCCCAATTTTTAAAAACGTAAGATGGAAAATAGTAGTGCTGCAATCTGCGCAAACGATTTCAGAAAGGCTAAAAAAAAAGTTCTTCTTTTAGCTTGCTCCTTCTGTATCTGCATTTCACAGGTACGAAAGCGCTTCATTCATGAGTACATCATACAACAGTAACGATTGTTTTTAAAAACGTTTGCATATACTGTATTGGGTCATTTTCCATTAATTGATATACATTATAGGCATATATCTCCATTTTTCACATGATATCTTTTAATTAGTCGATAATTCATGTGTTTAATATTGGAATATCTATTTTATTTGCCCCTAATATGCCACATTTTCTCTATTTCAAGAGATTTCTCATAAATTAACGTTCACAATGCTCGTTTACTTTAGTGAAATTTAGTGCAATGGTTTGAACAAGAGTATTGAAAGCCCTTTTATTCCATGCTATAATCCAAAACGTTAAGAGGCTGTCCAGCATGAAGCACAACATCTCTTGTCTGCCTCCTGTTCTATACAATTAAAAGGCAATGTTACTTATCAAAGGTACAACCTCGGGCAAGCTATTTCGCGGTGGCTGTGCCTCTTTGTTATGTGCTACTCTGCTACTGATTTAGTGCATGTTGCATAAAAAACTGTGCAACCAATAACAATAGCGACATTCTACATTCCACGCGCTCTGTGGAGTATCGTCCGGGAATAGTTTATGCTTTCGATGCGGTTTTGCCGAAGTGTCCGAGGAAGTAGCGCTAACAAAACTTAGCCTATGCTTTCGATGTGGTTTTGCCGAAGTGTTCGAGGAAGTAACGCTAACAAAACTTTAGGAGGATTTATCATGTTACTGGAAGCAGTGTATCATCGTCCGCGGTTAAATTGGTCTTATGCCTATAATGAAAGTACGATTCACCTGCGTCTGCGCGCTAAAAAAGGGGATTTAACCGAAGTGTTCGCCTTTGCTGGAGATAAATACGCTTGGGATACCACAAAAGAACTAATTCCCATGACCCTCTTCACCTCCGATGCTATGTTTGACTATTGGGAATGTGCTTCAGTACCTCTCTACCGCCGCTTGAAATACGGCTTCTTACTTCAAAAAGATAACGAACGAATTTGGATGACCGAAAGTGACTTTCAAACGGTGCGGCCGGAAAACCCAAACAAGCTGTTCGAATTCCCCTTCATTAACCGCGTTGATGTATTTGCTCCGCCTGCCTGGGTAAAGGACGCTGTTTTTTATCAGATCTTCCCAGAACGCTTTGCAAATGGTGACCCGAGCCTTGATCCGGAAAATGTTCAGCCATGGGGCTCCGAACCAACACCAACCAATTTTTTTGGCGGCGACCTGCAAGGGGTTATTGATCATTTAGATCATCTTAACGAGCTTGGGATCACTGCTATTTATTTCACACCTATCTTTGATGCAACTACTAATCACAAATACGATACAGAAGACTATATGAAAGTCGATCCGCATTTTGGAGATATTGAGACTTTAAAAAAGCTCGTCGATAGCTGCCATAAACGTGGGATTCGTGTCCTGCTAGATGCCGTATTCAATCATTCTGGCAGAACCTTTGCCCCTTTTGTGGATGTTCAAGAAAAAGGAGAGGCTTCCGCCTTTAAAGATTGGTTCCATATTCGCAAGTTTCCACTTCAAATTGAAAACGGTGTCCCTACTTATGACACCTTTGCTTTTGAACCGCTAATGCCAAAGCTAAACACAGAACATCCTGAAGTTAAACAATACTTACTGAAAGTCGCAGAATACTGGATCAAAGAAGTTGGGATCGATGGCTGGCGTCTGGACGTTGCCAATGAAGTGGATCATGATTTCTGGCGGGAATTCCGCAAGGTGGTTAAACGTGCTAATCCTGAGGCTTACATATTGGGAGAAATCTGGCATGAATCTGCACCTTGGCTAGAAGGCGATAAATTTGATGCCGTTATGAACTATCCTTTCACTGACGCTGTCCTTGACTTCTTTGTGCATGGCACTCTTGATGCTGAAGAATTCGCTAATTCCATTGGCAAACAGTTATCGCGCTATCCGCTGCAGGCAAGTGAAGTTGCTTTTAATCTGCTGGACAGCCACGATACTCCACGACTGCTTACGCTGGCTGCTGGAGACAAAAACAAGATGCGATTAGCAGCACTGTTCCAATTCACCTTTATGGGCACTCCCTGCATCTATTACGGTGACGAGATCGGCATGGACGGTGAAGGTGACCCTGGTTGCCGCAAATGCATGGAGTGGAACCCTGAAAAGCAGGATCGTGAGCTCTTCGAGTTCTATCGTCAGCTTATTCAAATACGCAACGATCACCCTGCTCTCCGCACAGGTACATTTACCTTCCTTGAGGCAGGACAACAAGGCAGCAAGCTAGCCTATGAGCGCCGGCTGGATCTGCAGACAATTGTCGTACTAATCAACAGTGAAGAGACCGCTCAGACCTTCCGTATTGACGTAGACGAGCGGGATTGGGAGAACTTGTTTACAGGCGAAACACTGCGCACAGAACGCAGCAAGCTGAACGTGAAGATGCCAGCCTATGGATTCGCAATCCTAAAGGCAATCATCTAAAAGACTTCTTTTCTTCCCACTGCTCAGCCATATAGCATAACAAAACAGGGTATCTCGCAAGCGATAATCGCTTCGGGATACCCTGTTTTCTTTTGGAGAATACTAAAATGCTAACCGCTGCTCTAACTAAAGGGTGCCAGAGTTCAGCACACCTTAGTTTAGCCTACTTGCTCAGCAGCGTATAAATAACCTGTGCGCTTTCTGCGCGGGTCATCCATGCTTTTGGAGCGAATCGATTGTTCTCTCGGCCTTGCAGGAGTCCTAAGTCTGCTGCAGTCTTCACATAAGCTTCCGCCCACTTGCTAATACTTGAAGCGTCAGTAAATGCCGTAGAGGCTGCTACAGGTTCAAGCTTCTTACCAGACTTCACTTCAAGTGCGCGGATCGCCATAACAGCCATTTCCTCACGGGTAATTGATGCATTCGGCGCAAAAATATTATTACTCCGTCCACTAACAATACCCAGCTTAGCAGCTGTGGCTACATATGAGGCATACCATGCATCTGACCTGATGTCAGTAAACAGGACCTGCCCTTCCGCTTTTAAGCCAAGTGCACGTACTAGTAGTGCTGTAAATTCCGCACGGCTAACATTACTTTTCGGATCAAACTCAGAGGTAGTAACCCCTGACACAATTTGTTTGGCGGCAAGTGATTGAATCGCCTTAAATGCCCAATAGGTTGCAGGAACATCTTTGAACGACTTATCGATTTCAAGCACAGCATACTTACTGAAGTGTGTGACTTGTGCCGTGATCACCTCTCCATTCAGCTGTCCTCCCACGTACTCTAACCCGCCATTATCACTTAAATAATAGATTCCGATTAAGTCTTTGTTGAATTGCCCTTTAATCTTAAATGAGATCGTAATCGGCTCATCGAACTGCTTAATTACAATCCGAGTACCGTCTTTCATCAGCACGCTAAGTCTGAATTCAAATACATCGGAAAGAGAGCTAGCATGAGCACTATCATTGTTTAAACCGTCTACTATGGCTTTCGCAGCAGACTGCGCCAGTGGCTTCAGTTCAAGCAAGATTTGGGCACCTACCCCATCAATACCTGAAGCTAAACTTGGCATTGTACTTAAAAGCTGGCTAGGGATAGTAACTAACAGATCTCCCATTTTAAATACAAGATCATTAGTTCCTAGTATTTGTGCAGCTTGTAAAGGTAAGCGTACCGCTGTCTTACCGGCAGCAACATCAATTTGCACCTTGCCTTCTTTACCATTCTTCAAGCTATCCTCATTCACAACCTGAGTATCCGCTGGCGGTGTAGGGCTAGGGTTAACAACAACTCCAGAGGTTGGTGCCGCTGTGGCTTCTGGCGTTGGTGTCACCTCAGGCGACGGTGTTACTTCTGGTGCCGATGTTGGCGTCGATGTTGGCGTCGACGTTGGTGTTGGCGTTGGTGTTGGTGTCGGTGTTGGTGTTGGTGTCGGCGTTGGTGTTGGTGTCGACGTTGGTGTCGGTGTTGGTGTCGGTATAACATCCGATACCTCAGCCAAAATAACCGTACCTCCATCATCTCTACCTGGCAGATCAATATTTACCTTTTGATCCTCGGAAACCATGTATGTTTTACCGCTGTATTCATCGGTTACCGATGAATTAGCAGCAAACGGTACTGGAATCGTTACAGAACTCTCACTAGTTTTAGTATTGATTACCGTCACTACGTTCTCATCTTCATAAGATTTGTTGAAAGCCAAATAACCTGAATCATCTGAACCTGCGAGCTTCGTGCGCGCACCTTTGGAATACACTTTGGAGTACTTCGCACGGATATTCAACAGCTTTTGATAATGGTCATGTAGTGGCTTCTCTGCCGTCAATTGATCCCAAGGCATATCCTTACGGTTCTCACTGAATTGACCTTCAGACATATTTCCAGCATTGCTGCCTGAATTACCCAGTTCTTCTCCGTAGTATATTACTGGCTGTCCTTTGGCGGTAATTTGCAGAGCTGCAGCAATCTTCAGCTTGCCTTTATCGCCTCCCACATAATCAGACAAGAAACCATTCTCATCATGACTGCTCAGGAATTGAGCCATCATCTTCGTATTGTCGATCTTCAATTCACGTTCCTGCAGATAAGCATCCACACTGTTTACCTTACCATTTGCAAAATCTCTGGCTGCATCTTTAAATCCAAAATCAAGCAGCCCATCCATCTGGCTAGTTTCGAGCATTCCACCATTGTTATCAATGGTTCCACCGAAGTATTCGCCGGTCATTTTGAAGTTTGGATCCATCGCTGTCAGTGCATTTTTAAAGGCTTTCCAAGTCGTATCGTCCACGTGTTTGACCGTATCCACACGGAAATAATCAATCGTGTCTCCACGTTCCGTACGTGCGTTGTCTAACCAGCCTGTTTGCCAAGCGATAATTTTTTCACGAACGGCTGGATCTTCCGTTTTGAAATCTGGCAGGAAGGCAAGTTCACCCTTAATTGGATCTGTATCTGCGGATACACCATCCGTGCGCAGCATCCCTTCGAAACGTGCTTTATCCTCAGCTGTAATTGTCGGATAGGTATCCTCAGCTTTCAGACCGTAACCCGTATGATTGAGTACAACGTCAACCATGATCTTGATCCCTTTGTCATGCGCCTTTTCGATCAGCTCCTTGAAGGTGGCCATATCGCCAAGATGCTCGTCGAGCTTGGTGAAATCTTTTGCCCAATACCCATGGTATCCATATTGTTCGCTGCCAAAGTCAACGCCTTTGTTAAAATCAATATTATCTACGATTGGCGTGATCCATAACGTGTTAATTCCTAGCTCTTGCAAATAATCGAGATTGTCGATCATCCCCCGGAAATCTCCACCATGATAAGCTTCCAGATGATTTTTATTCACATTCTCATTATTCGTTGGGTCACCGTCTTTAAATCGGTCTGTAAGCGCGAAATAAATTCGAGCCTCATCCCAATCAAAATCCAGCTTATCCCCTGTATAGGTTCTTGCTTTTACCTCAAGTGTAGCCTTTTCCTTATGTGCATTGCCGTATTGGTCTACGAGCGTAATCGGAATATCCTTGATGCCCGCTGACACCGTGTCTTCCACAGCAACCGTTTGTTTCAAGAGTTCCGTATCCAGCTTAACTTTGCTAGGGCCCCCAAGATTAGTTAAATCCATATATGCTTCAGAGTAAGTTACTTCTTCCGAAGAGGAAGCGTGGATGGTTACAACAGCATTCTGATTGGATGTGACTGCCTCTGGACTTACGGATGTCGCAATCTTAACGACAGGTTGATGATAATCAATAACAGATTCATCATTCACCGTATTCTTTGGATCTGTAATTTCGGTAGTGACGCCGTCTTTTGTAATCAAGAAAGTATATTTATACATACCTTCTTTTAAATCAGCCAGTGTGTAAGTGAACCACTCGTTAGCCGGATCATAGATCATTGGATACGAAGTGCCGTTCACTTTTACTTTAGCAGCTGTTATTGCGTCCATATTTCCATTACGGAACAAAGCGTCGTCGCGGTATCTGAAAGTAATCGTTCCATCTTTTAAAATAGGGCCGCTAATACTTGGTTTGATATCAAGCTCTTTAACCATACTGGTTACATACACCTTAGTGAACGGTTCACCAGGGGTCAACGGAATAACACGATCGTCTGGGTAGTCTAGTTTCCCCGTGTTCCAATCCGTACCTTTGCGCAGGACAAATCCAACGCTTGTTGCATTCTCCGCAACCTCAATCAGAACGCTCGCTGTGCCATTCTTAAAGGTTGTGAAATCAATCTGGTCATTTTTAGCTCCAGTGTTCCAAACCCAGATATTCCAATCCTTATAGTCCTTATCGCTACGGGTATAAGTGAATTGAACATATCGTTTGTCAGTAACATTAACAGTGACGGTTGTAGAAATACCTTCATAAGAAATAGTAAGGGTTGCCGTTCCTAGCCCAACCGCTTTGACTAGACCTTTATCAGTTACTGTAGCTACTTCAGGTTTATTGGAGAGGTAAGTAGCCTTCTTAGTAACATTACTTCTGCTATTGTCATCATATTTCGCAAAAACAGCGGTTTGATGCGTATTTCCAGCTGCCAGCGTGTAGCTTGCACTATCTGTTTCCAAAGAGTTCAGCGTAACTGGTGCAGCTTCCTTTTGAATAATCACGGCCGTCAAAGGCTCTAGTGTAATTGAATTTGCTGTCAAAATAAAACCTGACTGCTGTGCAGCCGGTATCGCTGTAACACCAGCTTCATCGTTGTCCACAAGCACCTGACCGCCCGTCAAATCCTCAGATAAGGTCAGTTTTCTAGTTGTGCTGTCACCATTCATGAAGACATAATAGATGCCAGTGCCATCTGTTGCTTTGTTGGAATAGCCGATGACAAGATCGTTATCCTTCATTTCTGGAGCAGGGATCAGGTTAATGTTAGAGTCAACCAAATCCTTATCGCCCAATCGGAAGGCATCCGTTGATTTTCTCAGCTCCATCAGACCCGACGTATATTTTCTTGTCGTGTTCTGTACTGGGAACTTAGATTCATCTGTTGCTTTGGTCCAATCAAACATGTTAACTGCATCCGATGAATCGTAAGAATCATGAATGAAATAGCCAAACGATTGGTTGTTGTTGTCGAACATCTCTGTGAATTTATCCTCAGGATCCGTTGTGCCCTTCCACTGCTTAGTCCGCCCATATTCCTGACCGGCATGGATAAAGGCTGTACCTTGAGAAGTTAATACGAGCATATTTCCTAATCTGATCCGCTGCTGAATTTCAAGCTCATTCTCAGCAATATCCGGATCCTTCTTGATCGATTGTACTATGACATCATGAAGTGTCAGATTATCATGAGCTTCGATATATGGGACGATATCACCCGGATCATCTGCTGGTGTATTCGAAGGTTGAGCTTTGATATTGTCTAGGATTGTAGCGATCGGACGTGCTCCACCTGTAATAAATCTAGGCTGACCTTCGGAACCATAACCAGACTTCAATTCATTACGGAATTCATCTGAGAAAACACCGACACTATCCGTTTTGTCCATCCAATCCTGATCTGCACCTTGCCCAGCGAGAGAAGGATCAGCCGCGGCGCCGCCGAATGTTCTCCAGCCTTCACCAATAAAGAGTGCCTTCGGATTCACTGCTGCTGCGGCATCATAAGCATGCTGAACAGCATCAGCTGTCGCATCGCCCATCATATCCCAGCGCATTCCATCAATCTTGTACTCTTCAAACCAGTATTTTACCGAATCAACCATCAGCTTCTCAGCCATTTTATGGTTGGTGGCTAAATTGTTGCCGAACCCCCCGATAAAGTTACCGTTTGCATCTTGGAAGGCATAGTAATTAGGTACGATGTCGTTTAAAAATTCTTTTTTAGCCATATGAGTATACACTACGTCCAGAATGACACCCATTCCAGCTTCATGCACGGCATCAATCAAACCTTTTAATTCTTTAATCCGCTCTTCTGGATCGGCAGGGTTCTGTGAATAGGCCCCGTCCGGTGAAAAATAGCTGTGAGGATCATAACCCCAGTTGTATTCATTGTTTTTTGCGGAATAATCCGGCTCTCTAGTCCCCATCTTCGTCTCATCCCCGTAATACCAAGCCATCACAGGAAGCAACTGAACATGCGTTACACCAAGAGATTTAATATAATCAAGTTTCTTTTCAAAAGCGCTATAAGAACCCCATCTTTCCCCACTCAGACTATCCTCGATCGATACATCCGATGTAAAATCTCTCACGTGGACTTCGTAGATGATGGCGTCCTCACGTTTTTCGTAGCCTTTTATATCAGCATACCCAAAGGTATCTGGGTTCGTCTGGCTTAAATTAACAATAGCCGCTTTGCCCACTGTATCCCCGCCAGCACCAGCAGCACCTGTGGTATCCACAGTAAATACCGCCATTGATTTAGCATAAGGATCAAGAACCTTATGGGTTACACCGTCATTCGTTACTTCGTATTGATAAAAGTATCCTCTTACATCATTTGTGGTAGTGCCTGTCAAATCAGCTGGCTTCAGCTGGACTGACCAAACCCCGTGCTCGCCGAGCGTTAAAGCAACTCTGCCCACTTGCACGTTAGAGTCATTCTTATCGTAAAGATTTACAACGACCGAGCTTGCTTTAGGTGCCCATAATTTCAATGTGGCTGTTTTGTCAGCATTATACGTAGCTCCAAGATCGTCTCCTGTATAGTTGTACATTTCATCAAGCATTCTCCAGCCACTTGCGGCTGAGACCGTTTTACCTGAATAGGTAACGCTAAGCGGAACTTTTTCCAGATCAAATGCTTCTGTATCCACTTCGATTGAAGTTTTACTTGTAAGGGTTACAGCAGTAATCGGGATTGCAGCACCCTCTTTATCCTTAACTGTAATTGCTGTCTTTAAGGCTGCTGGATCCAAACCGTCAGTCAGTGTGAAGCCGAGAAGGATTTTGCTCGTCGACAGCACCTCTGCGGATACTAAGCCAATAGGTGTCTCACCAAACGGAGAAACATAAACATTGTTGTCTCCTTCTTTAACCCATAGCTGATTGTATCGATCCAGCAGGCTAAAGGTTTTATTGTCACCGTCCTTATCACCGTTCGAAGGTTTCATCACAATAAAGCCGATTTTCTTCGCATTCTCAATAAGCGGAACATCAACATATGCACCATAACGATCTGTTTGATCTGCTACAAAAGGAGTAGCTCCAGACGGCCAATTTTCGGATGGGGCTACGACGTCATCCCACAGCCACAGTCCATATTGATCATGATTTGTATCAGCTCTGGTATAGTGAATTCGCACTGTATTAGGAGCAAGTGTAACTGGTTCATACGGTGTTACATCATTTGAACCCTGCTTGATCCAAATTTCATTCGCCTCAGGCGTGTTAATGGCAAAGAGTTTATCCCCTTCATCCTTGGCCTGAGTGACTCGGTTTACCACAAGGAACGAAATTTTCTTAGCTCCATCCTTCACTGGCACGTCAACATAAGCACCATAAGAATCGATTTGCCCTTCAGGAAATGGAGTTGCACCTGTAGGCCAATTTGCGGAAGGGGATTGAGCATCATCCCATGTCCATAATCCCTGATTTTCATAGTCACCAGCTGTCCGATTGTAGTGAATACGGATGTGTCCAGCCGGAACAGGAGTAACCTCAACAGGTTCAGAAGGAATTTTATATTCTGCTGTCACACTGCCATCCAGTGGATTAAATTTAAAGGTAACCAGAAGATCTGAAGGAAGACTCAGATTATTAGCAGTTTCGGGATACAATTGATCCCCGGCTTCACCGTCTCCTGGAACAGAAACTTGGTAGGTGTAATCTCCCTTAGGAAGGGTAGCCACCGTACTGTAAACATCATCAAAATCAGGATCAGATAATACGGTAAGTGCTTCTGCCGGCAGGTTTCCTGTCAATCTTGGTAGTTTAGCGGAAGCAATCGGTGTGTAATACGTGGAATCAGCTATTTTATGAGTTAAGTCATTATAATAAAAGGTTACGGCAGTCTCTGTTTCCAGCTTGATATGGATATTCTCCCCATCATTGGTCCCCTGAGGATTGGTGTAACTTGTGAATCCATAGTTCTCATCCCATAAATCATTAAGAGTAACCTTGTAGTTATATTCTCCTGCCGGCAGAGTGCCTGTAAAAGAATATAGGCCATTATCTGAATAGGTCATTTGGGTGACTACTGATGTCTCATCCCAATCCTTACCCGGCGTTCCCGCACCCGTCGACGTAAATTTTGTCTGCAGATCCCCGACCAACACCACTTTCGTCGTTGCTGCTGTAACATTAACAGGATGTAGTCCAAGACCAGAGAACACGAGAGCAATGATCATAAAGATCGCAAATGCCCTCTTCCCCCATAAAGTTATTTTCATTTTTGCAAAACCTCCCATAATTATGAATTCCCTTTTTGCAAGCGGATACATGATTTCACAAACCCCACCAATTTATGAGATTATAAATCATGCTATTCCTTCTAAAGTTGGAGAAGGTCTATATGTAGGGCTCGTCAAGCCAATTCAACTCTGTCACCATCCTTTTATCAAAGTAAAAGCTTGATACATCATGTCGAAATTAGTGCAATCGTTTGCAAAAAGCTATGCACAAACACTAGTCCATAAAACCCATTCGTTAGTGCAACTGGTTCAACCTAAAAACACCCAATGAAAACGCTTGCTGTATTTTGATTTACATACTAATGCCGAATTTGCGGTATTGTCAACCAGTATTTTCTAAAATAAAAGCTCAATTTAAAGCCGCAATAAAAACGAAACTTGTTCTTCCCTTCCTTTCAGCTAAGTTCTTGCATCATTTAAGCCATACGTTTGCATTCAGCGAATACTCTTTTCGTAAAATCCAGACCGCATTTATACATATTAAGATCAAAATTCCCGAATCATTCATACTTTTTTGGTGAAAAGCAACAATATTACATTGAAATTTCTTGTGTTCCTTCCAAAAGTAGCAATTTCCCCCTTTTGAATGACTTTATCTATTTACAATTTAGAACTCTTAGATTAATATTACTGTGTAAAGCAAACGGTTCCATAAGGAGGTTTCAATGACAGTTACCATTAAGGATGTGGCCAAGAAAGCGGGAGTATCTCCCTCCACGGTATCCCGGGTATTGTCCAACCATCCCAGAATCAGCCTGGAAACTTCCCGCAAAGTTAAAGCTATTATGGAGGATATGGGCTATACCCCTAACATGATGGCTAAGAGCTTGGTGTCGAAAACTACTAACAGCATCTGCTTCAGTCTTCCTAAACCTGCTGAAGAGCTGTTCTCTAATCTATTTTTTATGGAATTAATTCGCGGGATCGTTACACAAGCCAGCCGTTCCGGTTACGATGTGTTAATAAGCTCCGGAGCGAACGAGAAAGAAGAACTGGAAGCCGTTTCACGACTTCTGAAGGGTCGCCGTGTTGACGGCGTTATTCTGCTTTACTCTCGTACGGATGATGCCGTTATTGATTTTCTAGAGAGCAACGATTATCCATTCGTGCTTGTTGGCCGAAGTGATAAATATGAGAATATTTTATCAGTCGATAATGATAATGTGATGGCAGCATACGATGCTACGAACCACCTCATTTCCATGGGGCATAAACGTATTGGCTTCGTAAGTGGACCACCTAATCTAATCGTTTCTCGTGACCGTCTCGCCGGATATCGTAAAGCATTGCAGAATAGCGGTTTAGAAATGCGGGATGAATGGATTGTAGAAGGTGAATTTCTACAGGATAGCGGCTATAGAGCGATGTCCTTTTTCATGAATTTGCCGAATCGCCCCACTGCGCTGGTAGCGGTGGATGACATGGTATCGTTCGGAATTTTGCGCGGGTTGAATGAACTGAAATACAAGGTTCCAGACGATCTCGCCATTGTAAGCTTTAACAATATTCCATTATCTGAATTATCTAGTCCTCCGATCAGCAGTATTGATATAGGAATTTATCATCTTGGCTACACCGCATCACAAGTACTTATCCAAAATATCAAGAGTCCGGATAACGGTTCAGGTCATACCAACCGATTTGTCATTCCCCATCGTCTGATCGTGAGAGAGTCATCCATGCACTCTCTGGCAAAGCATAAAACCGAATGAATAAGTGAAGCGTTTAACCGCTTCATTTATTTTTTGAAAATCTGTACAAACGTTTGCGCTAAATCATACAATACTTATTGATCCAGTTCTTTATGGGTGATTTCTAGGATCTTAGGTTAGGATAAACTTACACATCTTAATCAAAGTTTAAACGGTTTAATAAGATTCTAATACGGCATCCGCTGGATCACGACGCTGTCAAAACTTTTAGGAGGTACTACAATGTCGGAAATTAAAGCCTGCTTGTTCGACTTGGACGGAGTAATCGTCGATACAGCAAAATACCATTATATTGCTTGGAAAGAGCTTGCAGATGGACTGGGGTTTCTATTCACAGAACAAGATAACGAACGCCTTAAGGGAGTCAGCAGAACGGCTTCACTAAATATTTTGCTGGAAATCGGCGGACTAACGATTGACGAAGAAGAGAAAGCTAAGCTTGCGGAACAGAAAAATAATCGTTATGTCGAATATATTGCGAAAATGGACAGTTCTGAGATTCTGCCAGGTGCGCTTGATTTCCTAAAAGAGTGCCGTGCGAATGGCATCAAAGTTGCTCTCGGTTCTGCCAGCAAAAACGCTATGACGATCTTGAATAATACCGGATTAACCCCTTACTTTGATGCAATCATCGACGGCACACACACTAGTGCTGCTAAACCAGATCCGGAAGTGTTCCTATTAGGAGCCAAAGCACTGGATGCCGCACCTGAACATTGTGTAGTCTTCGAAGATGCAGAAGCGGGAATTGAGGCCGCTACCCGGGCCGGTATGTTCAGTGTTGGCATTGGTTCGCCGGAAACCCTGAGTGCAGCGAATATTGTTGTCCCATCGCTTGCTCATATGAGTGTGTCCCTGCTCAAAGAATCTTTTGCATAAGTTTATTGAACATAATTAACTCAAATAGTACTGATTTGAGTTGTTGTGGACATTCCAACCAAAGATTAAATGAACTAATAATTAATCGTTAGCCTTCTGGTGATGAAGTGACGGAGAGGAATTTTGGAACTATAGAAGCATAACGTTCGCCTTTATAATCAGATTTCATCCGCAAAATGTGATCGAAAGTCCAAAGATTCCGCGCAGTCACTTATATATCACCGGAAGTTTAACAAGGGATTTGTTCATTTTATATATCCCCCTAACATATTTAAAGGAGCGGTTATCGTGAAACAATATTTAACAATTGATGAATGGTCCATTATTGAGGAATCCTTTGATCCACAGACGCAAGAAATTTCTGAAAGCGTATTTAGTCTTGGTAACGGATTTATGGGTGGCCGGGCCAATTTCGAAGAGCAATATAGCGGTAACAGCCTGCAAGGCAGCTACATGGCTGGCGTCTACTACCCTGACAAAACACGTGTTGGCTGGTGGAAAAACGGCTATCCTGAATATTTTGCCAAAGTACTTAACAGCACGAACTGGATCGGTATTAACATTGATATCGAGGGTACCCCCCTTGATCTGGCAAAGTGCACCGTTTCCGAATTCCGCCGTGTACTTAATATGAAAGAAGGTACGCTCTCCCGTAGCTTCACTGCAACACTCGAAGATGGTAAGGAAGTTAAAGTAGAAAGTATCCGGTTCGTAAGCATGACTCGTCAAGAAATCGGCGCGATTCGCTATTCCATCATTCCTGTCAATTTCTCAGGCAAGATTACGATTACTCCTTATCTTGATGGTGATGTGAAGAACAAGGATTCCAACTATGACGAGAAATTCTGGAATGAAGTTGAGAAACAAGCGGGACCTGATCATGGACATCTCACCCTAAAGACTAAGAAACTCGACTTCCATGTCACCTCTGCTATGGCTTTTGATATCCTTGTCAATGGTGAAAAGGTAACTGCCGAAGCAGAAGTCATCGAACAAGAGAAATATGTAGCCAGCAAACTGGACGTAACCGCACAAGCGGGCAATCAAATCGTCATTTATAAATATGTAGCCAATGTTACTTCTCGGAATCACGGTCTGGGACAATTGGTCGACGCCGCCCAAACTGCTCTGCAAGCTGCTAAGGAAGCTGGGTTCGTAACCCTTTTGACTGAACAAATTGAAGCTTGGAGAGAAAAATGGAAAGAAAGCGACATCATTATTGAAGGTGACGTTTCGGCTCAGCAAGCGATTCGCTTTAATATTTTCCAACTCAATCAAACCTATAATGGTGAAGATGACCGCCTGAACATTGGGCCTAAAGGCTTTACCGGTGAAAAATACGGCGGCAGCACCTACTGGGATACAGAGGCGTATTGCGTTCCCTTCTATCTCAGTACGGCGGACTCCTCCATTGCCCGCAATTTGTTGATCTACCGTTACAAGCACTTAGAGAAAGCTAAAGAAAATGCCCGTAAGCTTGGATTCAAAAAAGGTGCGCTGTACCCAATGGTTACTATGAACGGTGAAGAATGCCACAACGAGTGGGAAATTACATTTGAAGAAATTCACCGGAACGGTGCCATTGCCTACGCCATTTACAACTATGTGAACTACACCGGAGACAAAGCTTATCTGGGACAATATGGCCTAGAGGTTCTCGTGGAAATCTCCCGCTTCTGGGAAGAACGTGTTCACTACGCATCACGTAAAGACAAATACGTAATGCTCGGCGTAACGGGCCCGAATGAATACGAGAATAACGTTAATAATAACTGGTATACAAACCGTATGGCTTCGTGGACTATGGAATACACCATGGAAGCACTGGCATACTTGCAAGAGAATGAGCCTGCTCGTTATGCAGAGCTAGTTGACAAACTAGGGCTGCAAGAGAGCGAAACTACAAAATGGAAAGACATCATTGCTAAGATGTATTATCCTGCGGATGGAGAGCTGGGTATCTTCTTACAACAAGATGGCTTCCTGGACAAAGAGATCATTCAAGTCAAAGATCTGGAACGTGAGCATCTGCCACTTAACCAAAAATGGTCATGGGACCGTATCCTGCGTTCTTGCTTCATTAAACAAGCAGACGTTCTGCAGGGATTATATTTCCTGGGTGACCGTTACGATCTGGATACAAAAAAACGCAACTTCGACTTTTATGAACCGATCACTGTTCATGAGTCCTCCCTTTCCCCTTGTATCCACTCCATTCTAGCCAGTGAGCTGGGATATAAGGATAAGGCCTATGAAATGTACTTGCGTACTTCAAGACTGGATCTTGATAACTATAACAATGATACAGAAGACGGGTTGCACAGCACTAGCATGGCTGGTACTTGGATGTCGATCGTACATGGTTTCGGCGGACTCCGCGTACATGACGGCAGACTGACACTGAGCCCATCTAACCCAGGTCACTGGACTGCTTACTCTTTTAAAATTATGTTCCGCGGCTCCCGTCTGAAAGTAAGCGTTACGGATGCACAAGTTACTGTTACGAATGAAACTGATATCCCTGCTTCTATTACTATCTACGACAAAGAATATACCGTAAACGGACTAAGCAGCATCACTGCTGATAGCAATTCCGTCACAGTATAAAACTTACACCCAAGAGACCCTTGAAGCTTAAAGCTTTTGGGGTCTCTTTATTTTTTAGGAAGCTAACTTATAAAAGGAGTGATTATGAATGAACAGAACCTTTTGGAAAGAAGCCGTTGTCTACCAAATCTATCCCCGCAGCTTTCAAGATAGCAATGGTGACGGGATTGGAGATCTGCAAGGAATCATTTCACGTCTGGATTATTTGCAAAAGCTAGGTGTCGACGTAGTTTGGCTGTCACCTGTCTATAAATCGCCAAATGACGATAACGGTTATGACATCAGCGATTATCAAGATATTATGGATGAGTTCGGCACATTGCAGGATTGGGAAGAATTACTGACTGGATTGCACGCCCGTGGCATAAAACTGATGATGGACCTTGTAATCAATCATTCCTCAGATGAGCATCCTTGGTTCGTAGAATCCCGTTCTTCAAAAGATAATCCATATCGTGATTACTACATTTGGCGTCCGGGTGGACCAGATGGTGAGCGCCCCAACAATTGGAGTTCTGTATTCAGCGGCCCGGCTTGGGAACTGGATGAAACTACTGGTGAATACTATCTGCATCTGTTTTCGCGCAAGCAACCGGATCTCAACTGGGAGAATCCGCAGCTGCGTGAGGAGTTATACAAGATGATCACCTTCTGGCTCGACAAGGGTGTGGATGGTCTACGAATGGATGTAATCAATATGATTTCCAAAGTGGAAGGTCTCCCTTCCTCCCATAGAGACGGCCTCGCTCCCGGGGAACTTGCCTGGGGTGGCGAATATTATATGAATGGACCACGTGTTCATGAGTTTTTACATGAAATGAATGACAAAGTGTTATCCAACTATAACATTATGACTGTCGGTGAAACTCCTGGCGCTACAGTTGAAGATGCCATCCTTTACACGGACGAGGAACGCAAAGAGCTGCAAATGGTATTCCAGTTCGAGCATATGGATGTGGACTCGGGTCCTGACGGCAAATGGGACGTAGCCCCGTGGACGTTGTCGAAGCTGCGCGATATTCTTCATAAATGGCAAGTGGGTCTGGCGGATAAGGGTTGGAATAGTCTTTATCTTAACAATCATGACCAGCCACGTATGGTCTCAAGATTCGGGGATGATGGTAAGTATCGCGTGATCTCTGCCAAAATGCTCGCTACCTTACTGCACACGCTGAAAGGGACGCCCTATATTTATCAAGGCGAAGAAATCGGGATGACCAATGTAAAGTTCACAGCCATTGAACATTATAAAGACATAGAAATCCTCAATATGTATCGCGAAAAGGTTACCGAAGGCGGCGCTGATCCTAACAGCGTTCTAAACGCTATTCATATCAAAGGCCGTGATAATGCGCGCACTCCGATGCAATGGGATGATTCTGCGAATGCCGGCTTTACTGAAGGGGAGCCGTGGCTCAAAGTTAATCCGAACTACAAGGAAATTAACGTGGAGCAGGCGCTGGCTGATTCGGATTCTATCTTTTATTATTACCAAAGGCTGCTTGCTTTGCGCAAAAAAAATCCGATCATGGCTTATGGCGAATACAAGCTACTTTTGCCAGAGCATGAGGACATATATGCCTATACGCGTACTCTGGATGACGAGAAGTGGCTGGTGCTGCTCAATTTCAATGAGGTTCCACAGACTGTTGATCTTTCCGCAGAGCTAAGTAAGGCTACGGAACTTATTATTGGAAATTACCCTGATGATGCACCCACACGGGAATTATTACGACCTTATGAAGCAAGAGTGTATCGATTGAAAGACTAACTTTGTCTATCTTCCTGAGTTATACTATTTAGGATGATTTTTTATGAGATTATCCTTCTGCCTGCTACCTGTCATTAGAGAGCACGGAATAACAGGATTTTGCAAATGCAGCCTGATAGTATGAACTTAAAGGGAGATGACGGACTTGGAATGGCTTATCCGCATGAAAGAAGCTTTAGATTATATGGAGAGCAAGATGGAGGAATCTGTGACGATTGAAGAAATCGCCAAGGTTGCTTACTCCTCCCCCTTTCATTTCCAGCGCATGTTCAATATGCTTACCGGAGTATCTATTAAAGACTATATCCGTAAGCGCAGATTAACTCTGGCTGCACAGGAGCTTGCTATTTCTAAAGTTAAAGTGCTAGATGTTGCACTGAAATACGGATATGACTCGCCCGAGTCGTTTGCCAAAGCATTCCGCAAGGCACATGGAATTACTCCTTCTGCTGCGCGGGAGTCAGGGGTACAGCTCAAGGCTTTCCCTAGACTCTCCTTCCATCTATCACTGAAGGGAGATAAAGAAATGGACTACAGAATTGAGAAAAGAGACGCCTTTAATGTTATCGGACTAGTAGAGGAAATGACAACGAAAGATGGGGAGAATCTGCGCCGCATCCCTCAGTTGTGGATAGAAGCTAATGAAAATGGTACGTCGGATAAGCTGATTGAGCTCGGTGGAGATAAGGATTTATTAGGCATCTGCTCTGACATGAACCATGATAAAGAAACCTTCTCCTATTGGATCGCTGTCGAAGCTACTCCAGAGACTGATGCACAGGGCTTTGCTTCTACAACAATCCCAGCTGCAAGTTGGGCTGTGTTCACCTCAGTAGGGCCGATGCCTGATGCTATCCAGCAGGTATGGGCACGCATTTTCCAGGAGTGGTTCCCTTCCACAGGCTACGAGCATACAGGCGGGCCTGAGTTTGAGCTATATCTTCCGGGGAGACCAGACGCAGAGGACTATCGCTGTGAGATATGGATCCCTGTTACGAAAAAAGAATAGAACTAGAAAGACTATCGAAACCTCGATAGTCTTTTTTCTTGTGATTGCCTACTATTTCATTTTGAGAATTGGCATAGTCTTGGTATAATAAATAGATTATATAGTTCTATAATGATTATTGATTATTGTCATCCGAATTATCGGTGAAGGAGAATTTCATGTCTACTGTAAAAATATTTTCAGACAGCACTTCCGATTTACCTCAAAACTGGAAGGATACTTATGACATCGGCATCGTTCCTCTTTATGTAGTATTTGAAGAAGGTACCTACAAAGATGGTGAAGATATTACACCCGAGGAAGTGTATCGCCGTGTAGCCGCTAGTGGAGTATTGCCGAAAACGGCAGCACCTTCGCCAGCAGATTTCATTGCTGCATTTCAACCCGTGATTAGTAGCGGACAAGATATTGTATATATCAGTCTCTCCTCCTCACTATCCTCTACATATCAGAATGCACTTTTGGCTGCCGGGGAATTTCCTGAGGGACGCGTACAGGTCATAGATTCGCAAACCTTGTGCGGAGGCATTGCCCTCCTTGTTATGAAGGCTGTCAGAGCTGCTAAAAAAGGCCACACTGCGGTGGAGATTGCAGCCATGCTGGAGCACAGCCGCAACCTTGTGGAAACTGAATTCGTTGTGGATACGCTAGATTACTTATATATGGGTGGACGCTGTTCAGGCATGCAGAACTTCATCGGTAGTCTACTCAAAATCCGTCCTGTTCTTAGACTGGTAGATGGAAGCATCATACCTACTAGCAAAATCCGTGGCAAAAAGGAAAAAGCTGTGGAACAAATGCTCCAGAACGCTTTGGTTCACATCGATCGAATGGATAAAGAGTTGCTCATCGTTGTCCATACCTTGGCGGAAGAAGATGCACTCTATCTGGAGTCAGCACTACGAGAGAAAACTCAAGTTAATGAAATAGCAATTCTCCATGCTGGTTGTGTAATTGGCAGCCATTGTGGGCCGCATACTGTAGGTCTCATGTATATGCTTCAGGACTAATAACACACAAATCTCCGGCCATTGCTTCTTAAGCAAATGGACCGGAGATTTGTGTGTAACCCCCCCTAGTTTGAAGTTACTTCCAGCTCTATATCTTCTGCTCTGCAAGGCAGCATAAAACGAAACGTAGAACCTTGATTCTCTTCACTTTCTACAAAGATCGTCCCACCCATCAGCTCAACGAGCTGCTTGCAAATCGCCAGTCCCAAACCTGTGCCTCCATATTTACGGTTTATGGACGGATGCAGCTGTGAGAAAGATTGAAACAACAGATTGAGTTTGTTACCGGCAATTCCTACACCTGTATCCCGCACTGAAAATTCCAACAAAAATTCTTGTTCATCAGATAGTGGAATGTTCTTCACCGATAGGGTCACGCTCCCACGTTCAGTGAATTTCAGCGCATTGCCTACCAGATTCACGACAATCTGCCGCAAGCGGATCGGATCAGCAATGATTATGGTTGGAACGCTAGTATCCATCCACCACCGTAATGCCAGCTTCTTCTCTTCCGCTTTCGGTGCAAATAAATCAATGACGTCTGAGATCATTTCGCGGAGATCAAACTTCTCGGATTGCAGTGACATTTTACCTGCTTCCATTTTGCTGAAATCAAGAATGTCATTCAAGATCTGCAATAACGTATAACTACTGCTGCGTAAAATCTCGGCATAACCTCGCTGCTCTTCTCCAAGCTCAGTATCCAACAATAGATCAGCCATTCCGATCATCCCGTTCATCGGCGTCCGAATTTCATGGCTCATCATCATTAAGAAATCAGATTTGGCTTGCGCTGCCTGCTCTGCTGATTCTTTGGCACGAATGATTTCTCGCTCATTCGTAATATCACTGAAGGCAATAACCGCACCTGCGATCAGCCCTTCATCAATAAGAGGTGCCACCCGGTAATTAACAAAAAAACTGGTGCCATCCTTACGCCAGAAGATCTCATCATCTTTTTTACGGATGATTCCATCCTCTATCGTAAGACTAATCTGGCAATCAGGCGTCGAATAGCGCGAACCGTCACCTTGGATATGATGGATATAATCCATAAGCTTCAGACCCATCAATTCTGTAGGTTGATAGCCTAGCATATCTGCTGCCTCACGGTTAATAAAAAGAGTTCGCCCCGTTGTATCGAGCACAAAGATTCCCGCAGAGACAGAATTCAGAATGAGACTCGATTGTTGATCCTTCACAGCTACTATTGAGGTATCTTTGGAGCTTACCTCCGCTTCTCCCTTGGCAGGTATTTCAGTGTCCAAGGTGTCTGCCAATTCATCCAACCAGTCTTGTAACAATTCCGCATGTAAAAGAGCGCTTCCGTTAGCTACTTTGGTAATCGCGAATACCCCGGCGATCCCTTCTTCCGTTCTGATCGGTAAAAGTTTAACGCCTACGCAATTCGAGCCTTTTTTGGGATTCTCTAAATCTTGTAGCTCAAAGCTTGAGGAGTTCCCCTGCAGAGCAGCCTCAAAACTAGCAATATTGCCAAGTTTTTTTCTCTTTGCTGATATCGGACTTGTATTTTGAAACTGCGCTTCTGCGCCGGAGCCTAGATGGAACGTTAGGTTGGTTCCTACGCAGCGACCTTGTCTATCCAGAACGAATATCAAATCAGGATGATGGTCATATAACGATTTATAAGCGCTCTCTTCCGAAAGCAACCGTCTCAGAATGGACGTCCAGTCTTTATCCACAGTTCACATCCCCTCAGGCTCTCTCATCCATTATCATTACCCCTAAACGGGCAATGTTCATCTAAAATTTAAAATATATTTCATATCTATTATATCAAAATTACGGAAATCAGTCGTAGATAAACGTCAAATCCCCCCTTTATAACCCCAATCACGATGCTTTTTCATCGTTACAAAAGGGTTATAAAAGGGGGGAATTCCGAATCTATTAGGCGATATCTTTATGTTCAATGTTGCGAATGGCCATATAGGCAATGGCTGCTCCTAGCAAACCAAGTGAGATCGACACCGCCGCTAAATTACCTAAACGCGCTTGATCAAATCCCCCAGAAATTAGGGAGGTAACTAACACAGCTGAGACGATGGTGGCCGGGACTGATTTCTTCTTCATCCCAAAGTACAATGGAATTAGAGCGATACCCGCGGCATAAAATGCGTTTGCGCCTAACTTAATCAGCTCTGATGTGATTACATGAAGGGTCAGTTCACCCGGAATTAGCCCTGCAAAGGAATTGAATCCTATTAGGATAGCGCCGACTACAATGTCTGCCACGATAATGGCAACAAATGTGAAGGCGAACACTATCAATATTTTCGCAGTCATTAGCTTTTTACGTGAGATAGGATACATGAAGAGAAGAGTAATGGTGTTGTTCTTATACTCATCAATCACCAGCTTGCTAATAATAACCGAAGCGAAAATAATATAAGCAGCCTTTACAAAAACGAACACACCCTCAAACAACTCTGCATAAGAAGCAAACGACGGTTCGCTCTCATTTTGATCAACGAATAAAACCATAATCATAAAAGCAAGAATCGCAAGATTAACGATTGCAGCACCTGTAAGAAGCGTTTTTAGCTTATTCTTCCGAATCTCCAAAGATATTAATTTAAGCAATGCTTTCACCCCCAATCAATTGCAGAAAATGATCTTCCAGCGTATGTTGTTTTTTGCTGATACTCTCAATTTCCACATCTGCTAGCACTAACGCCTTATTCAGATCACGCTGTGAGATTCCATCGTCATATATTCTTACTGTAATATGGTCCAGCACTTTGAAATTATTAAGCCCAAGCTTATGCTCCAACACATACACTGCTTTATTAATCTCGTTCGTAACCACTTCGATATATTCAGTATTTTGGCCACGAATGGAATCCATCGCCACTTCTTCTACCAGAGCACCCTGCCGGATCACACCGATCGTATCAGCAATCTGCTCTATTTCCCCCAGAATATGACTAGATACAAGTAACGTCATTCCATATTCACGGCTAAGCATCCGGAACACTTCACGCATCTCCTTGATTCCCACAGGATCAAGCCCGTTAATCGGCTCATCCAAAATGAGCAGCTCAGGTTTCGTCATGAAGGCTCTGGCAATACCCAGTCGTTGCTTCATCCCAAGTGAAAATTGCTTCACCGGCTTTTTATCGACACCTGTGAGCTTTACGAGCTCCAGCGCTTCACCAATCGCTTGCGGATCATAATAGCCCATGTACTCTCCGTGCAAAATCAGATTTTCCTTGGCTGTCAATTTATCATAAAACACGGGATATTCAATGATGCAGCCCATCCGCTTCAGCATTTCGTAAGAATGCTCTGTCATTTTTTCATTAAAAAATTCAATTTCTCCACTCGTAGGTTTAACGAGGTTCGTGACCATTTTCATCACGGTAGTTTTGCCAGCACCATTGGGTCCAAGAAACCCGTAAATTTCACCTTGCTTAATATTCATATTCACATTGCTTACGACTTCTTTACCTTGATAGGTTTTCGTTAAATTTCTTGTCCGAAGTATTGTAGTCAATTCCGCGCTCCCCTTTGTTTTCGTCTCGTCTTCCTTAGTTCTTATTGTACACAGCAGAATTTTCTTTTTTATTACTCGTTTCTTACGAAAATCTTAAGCTGCGCACAATTCTATTCCTTAGAAGCGTAATCTGCGAAAAGAAAGGGTAAACACCGTTCTCACATACGGCTGACTAACCAGTGTAATCGTTCCATTCATTTGCTCCGTTAATCTTTTGGTGATCGTCAGACCTAGACCGCTGCCTTGATAAGCCCGGTTTCTTGAATCCTCCAGCGTATACAGACGCTCAAATACTTTATCTTGGTGTACTTCACTAATGCCCTTTCCCCGGTCCCACACCTCTATGTATACTTTGTTCTCATCACTATAGAGCTTTAATCCTAATACGCCCCCCGCGTCGCCATAAGAAATTGCGTTCGACAACAGATTGGACAATATTCGATCAAGAGCCTCTTCATTTCCCATGAAGTAAACAGCCCCATCCGGAATCTCAATCTCCACCTCACTGCCCTTAGCACTGAGGATATCATAGAAAGAAAGGATGTTGCGTCTGCATACTTCACCTGCCTCAACTCGTGAAAGAGCAACTTCCCGATCTCCTGATTCCAGCTTGGACAAATCAAAAAACTTGTTCATCAGCTGGATCACTTCATTGGCTTTTTGATGAATCATCTTCATCATCCGTTCCCGTTCCTCAGCCGGCAAATGCTCATCCTGCTGAATGGTCTCAATATAACCAAGCACAACCGTTAGCGGAGTCTTAAGATCATGAGAAATATTAGACAGCATATTACGCATGGATTTCTCCAGCCTCACACGCTCAATGCTTCCTTTATGATTGATATCCAGCAGCCGGTTCAGGTCAATCAGCACGTTTTGCAGCTCCAAATTACCGCTGAACAGCAGCAATCTTTCATGTGAGCCTTCTTCCATAATGCTGCTTAACTTGTCATGCATATATCGCAAATCATTAGAAGCTTTACGCGAATTCTGATATTGCCACACAATGACGGCCAGTAAGAGCACAATGACAATACCTAGCACCGCAATCATTATAGCTGTTCTCCCAGCTTATACCCGATGCCCCATAACGTCTTAATGTATTCGGGATGGGAGGGGTCGTCTTCTATTTTTTCACGCAATCTTCTCATATGTACATTAATGACGTTCTCATCCCCGAAATAATCATCCTCCCATACGCTCGCATAAATCTGCGCTTTGGTAAATACTCGGCCCGGATGTGTCACAAACAGCTTAAGAATATGAAATTCCTTCGACGTTAGCTTTACTTCTTCCCCATTCTTCAACGCAGAGAAGTTATCTAAATCTACAGTCAATCGGCCAATGGAGATCATTTGCTTCACCGGAGCTTGATCTTCCACTTGGATACTGGGAGATGCATAACCTGCACGACGGATCGCTGCCTTCACCCTAGCCGCTAGCTCAATCATAGAAAAGGGCTTCGTAATATAATCATCTGCCCCAAAGCCTAACCCAAGCGCTTTATCTACATCACTGTCTTTGGCGGACATGATCAACACTGGAACCAGACTCCCCGCACGGATAGTCTGAAGAATGTCAGTCCCGCTTCGCTTCGGCAGCATAAGGTCTAACAGCACAAGATCAAATGGACCCCCGGTCCGAAATGTTCTCTCCGCTACTTCACCGTCAAATACAGCTTCAATCTCATAACCTTCTTTTACCAAATAAGACCTGACCATTTCACTGATTGCTTCGTCGTCCTCAATCAGCAGCACACGCTGTGGCATGTCCAAACCTCCCCGTAGTCGAAAACCTCTTCGTTAAATTATACCAATTTCCCGGAGCGCTTACTATTTCAGTTTTTATTTCAGTTTCATTAAAGGTAGCCCAGGTATGATGGCCTTAACAACTTACAAAAAGAGGTGATGCTTCAATGTTGAACAAGAGCAGTAAACAAGCCTGGAGCTTCAAACGAAAACTGCTGATCGTGATGATCATTGTCCTCCTGCTTCTCGGCACAGTGATATATAGTCTGGCAGATCGTTACTTAATCGAACATGTCGAAGTCGTGGTTGCGGATGATGCAGCTACAACTAGCAGCTCAGGAGCTACAGCCGTTACAGCTGCCAAAGTTAACGCAACCTCTGACGACTGGAATTACTCCAGTGATGATATTCAGATCCAGATCGACCAAGTGCAGACCGGTTCCGGATCAGACCAAATCACTTATTTTGTCGCTGATGTCGTCCTCAAGGAAGCGAGCAGCCTGCGCACTGCCTTTGCCGACAACAGCTTTGGAACAAACATCACTGAAGATACCTCGGACATTGCTTCCGCCAACAATGCGATATTTGCCATCAACGGGGATTACTATGGCTTCCGCAATGACGGAGTGATTATCCGTAACGGCACGGTGTATCGTGATGATCCTGTGCGGGATGCAATGGCGCTGTTCGATGATGGGACAATGCAAACCTATAACGAGGAAGAGATTTCTTCCTCTGAACTGCTGGCGCAAGGGGCCACCGATACCCTTTCCTTTGGTCCGATTCTGATTCAGGACGGGGAGATTGCCAGTGATTTCAGCAATGTCAAAATCGATACCAACTTCGGCAACCATTCCATCCAGAATGCGAATCCCCGCACCGCAGTTGGTATGATCGCACCAAACCATTATGTGTTTGTCGTAGTTGACGGGCGCAATGAAGGGTACAGCCGTGGGATGACCCTTACTGAGCTAGCCGATGTAATGTCCGACCTTGGCGCCACAGAAGCCTACAATCTGGACGGCGGTGGTTCATCCACTATGTACTTCATGGGACGGGTCGTAAATAATCCGCAGGGCAAAAACAAGGAGCGGGGCGTCAGCGACATTCTTTATATCAAGGAGGGTGCAACATCATGACTATACTGATCCCAGCCTATGAGCCAGATGAACGACTGCTCGATTTGATTTTACAGCTGCATAATTTCCAGCTTGAACCTATTGTTCTTGTGGATGACGGCAGCGGCCCGCACTACCGTGAAATCTTCGATATGGCCGAAGCATTCGGCTGCACTGTCCTAACCCATGAAGTCAACCTCGGTAAAGGACGTGCTCTGAAGACAGGGTTCCAGTATATTCAGGAAGTTGGGGTGCCGGACTATGTAGTCTGCGCGGATAGCGACGGCCAACATCTGCCTTATGATATTAGCCGAATCGTTGAATCTCTGCGGAACCAGACTACCCCGGGAATCGTACTCGGCAGCCGCCGGTTCACCGGAACCATTCCTCTGCGCAGCCGCTTCGGCAACTCGGTAACCCGGACGGTCTTTTCCTTAACTACAGGCACTAAGATTTATGATACACAGACTGGCTTGCGCGGCTACCCCATATCAATGCTTGATTGGCTATGCCATATTCCCGGTGAACGGTTTGAATATGAAATGAACATGCTGCTGACCGCCCATAAAGAGGGGTACACCATTACGGAAGAGTACATCGATACCGTCTATCTGGACGATAATAAATCCTCCCATTTCCGGCCTCTGATGGACTCCTTTAGGATTTATCTGCCAATACTGATATTCAGCACTTCTTCGCTGCTGTCAGCTCTGCTCGACTTCACACTCTTATTCCTGTTCCAGAGTCTCAGCCATAACCTATTCCTGTCCGTCGCGGCCGCGAGATTGTGCAGTTCTGTCTTCAACTATTCTATGAATCGAAAATATGTCTTCACGGGCGGCAAACGCTCCAAGATTCAGGCGTCGCTTCCCAAATATTTTGCGCTGGTGATCCTCGTGTTGTTGTTCAACTATGGGCTACTCTATTTCTATAATGAAAAGCTGATTATTCCGCTTGTCGCCGCCAAGCTACTGACCGAGGCTTCAATCTTCTTATTCAGCTATTGGGCGCAACGGAGGTTTGTGTACTGAGGGTTTGTGTATCGAGGGTTTGTGTACTGAGGGTTTAGGAACTCTGGGGAAGGTTACGTTCTCTGAACCGCTTATGCTCGTGTGGTGAGCAATCGGGAATTTGTGAAGCACTAATTGGACATTTGTGGAGTACTTTTCGAACACTTATGGAGTACTAATCGGATACTTGTGGAGTACTATGGGTACCTATGGAACTGCTCCTCGAACTCATATGGAGCTTCTATCGGGTACCTATGGAACTGCTCCTCGAACTCATATGGAGCTTCTATTGGGCACCTATGGAACTGCTCCTCGAACTCATATGGAGCTTCTATTGGGCACCTATCGGACACAGATGACACTAATCGCAGTATTATTCCACTTTTGGTATGCTAACGGACCCCATAGCCGCTATTGGCAAGAAAGACACCACATATGAGCCTCTTTCTGTGGGATAGCGTCTGTGGGGTCCGAAACCCTGTTCAAAAGGCTGGAAATTTGCAAATAACGTCATCTGAGTCCGAATTCACCGAGAAGGGTACCGTTGATAGAATCGCATACAAAAAAAGCTAGTGCGTCCTTCCAATAATGTATGCAAAATCACATTATCTTTGCTCAGAAATTCAGAACGTCATACACTCATCTACTCTCCCATATATATAAATGGAACAGTCCCGGACGTTGTCGCGGAACCTTTGCAGCCTTGTCAGAATAGGTTGCAGCATAAGCCCAAGCTGGAGGGAGAGAAAGATTCATGCCAAGCGAAGAAATTAATGCGCTAGAGCGGGCAATTGCCGAGATTACGGAAATAGCCACTGGCTTCGGTTTAGATTTTTATCCCATGCGTTATGAAATATGCCCCGCAGATATCATTTATACATTCGGCGCTTATGGAATGCCTACACGATTTGGACACTGGAGTTTTGGAAAAACCTTTCATAAAATGAAATCCCAATACGATTTCGGACTGAGCAAAATATACGAGCTCGTTATTAACTCCAACCCTTGTTATGCCTTCCTGCTGGATGGAAATTCACTGATTCAGAATAAGCTGATTGTTGCCCACGTGCTAGCGCACTGTGATTTTTTCAAAAATAATATGCGTTTCTCCATGTCCAACCGAGATATGGTCGAGAGTATGTCAGCTACAGCAGATCGGATTGCCGGTTATTCTGTAACCTACGGAACTGATGCTGTGGAGAGCTTCATCGATTCAGTGCTGGCTATCCAAGAGCATATAGACCCCAGTCTGATCCAACCACGCAAGCTGGGCAAAACTCACCTGCTGGAAGCTAAGATGAAGGAGCTCAAAGATGCCCCTCCAGGTGGCTCGAAATCATCCAATCCTTATGACGAATTATGGAATCTAGATAAAAGCACTACCGGTCCGCAGGAAGCACCCTCTGGAAATCGTGCTTTCCCCCCAGAGCCAGAAAAAGATATGGTCTGGTTCATTCAGCAATATTCCACTGTTTTGGAGGATTGGCAACGTGACATTATGACGATGCTCCATGATGAAATGCTCTACTTCTGGCCACAGATGGAAACAAAGATCATGAACGAAGGCTGGGCTTCCTACTGGCATCAGCGCATCGTTCGCGAACTAGATCTGACCGAAGAGGAAACAGTGGAATACGCAAAACTGAATTCATCCGTCGTGCAGCCCTCACGGCAAAGCCTGAATCCTTACTATCTGGGGCTGAAAATCTTTGAAGACATCGAACGCCGCTGGGACCGCGAGAAAATCTTTGAAGTACGTGAGCTGGAATCCGATACCTCTTTTATCCGCAGCTATCTATCTAAGGAATTGGTGAACGACCTCGATCTTTATGTTTTTGAGAAAAAAGGCCCCGAATGGAAAATCACCGATAAAGCATGGGAAAATGTACGCGATCAACTGGTGCTCGCCCGGGTCAATGGGGGGTCTCCTTACTTGGTCATTGAGGATGCAGACTTCGAGAAGAATGGTGAATTATTTATAACTCATCGCTATGAAAGCATCGAGCTGGATCTGAAGTACCTGGAGCGCACACTCCCTCACATCTACTCTTTATGGGGGCGGACGGTTCATCTACAGACGGTTGTGGAAGACAAAAAGGCGCGTTTTTCATACGATGGCAAAAAGGTGCAGCGGAAGTTTATTTAGAATTAAAAAGCGGCAGACCTAAACGGGTATTAACACCCTGGTCTGCCGCTTTTTGCTTTGGCTAAAATGAGGATTCAGATTCTTTTAACGACTTCGAGAAATATTTTGGAGCCTCAACAAATCCTTGCCGAGCATAAAATCTATGCGCATCAGTTCTTCTGGAATGACAATGTACCTGAATGTTATCACAGTTTCTTTTTCTAGCTAATTCAGCGCAATACTCCTCAAGCTTACGTCCAATTCCTTTGCTCCT
The DNA here is from genome assembly GCF_038593125.1 of Paenibacillus sp. FSL F4-0097. Taxonomy (NCBI): domain Bacteria; kingdom Bacillati; phylum Bacillota; class Bacilli; order Caryophanales; family Paenibacillaceae; genus Paenibacillus; species Paenibacillus sp. FSL F4-0097. The sequence goes on along the minus strand of NZ_CP151965.1, from coordinate 1,943,586 downwards.
AATGGCATTACTCACCACAAGATAACTTATAATTGCAGTCTCTCCTACCAGACCTAATTGGGGTATGTAATGCATGGAAATACAAGCTACCACTTTATCATCTTCCTCAAAAACCAATAATTCCTCATCCGGATGTAGGATTAGCTTTTCTATTTTTTCTTGCATGAACATTTCTGTATTCGGATATCCCAACTGTTCTAATAATTCCTCTATGTCTTGCCAGTCATCTGCTCTCGCTTCTCTAATCATCTGCTTCACTCTCCGTTATTTTCGAATTACCTTATTAATTGACTCTATTAAACTACGGAAGATCATACTCGTCAAACGTATTAATTTCGATGTATAACTCCTCCAAGGTATCTACGTTTCCCATATGGGAATTCCTAAAAAAGAAGGCCCGCAGCGGTAACACGCTGCGGACCTTCATCGACACCCTCATATCGACTTAATAACTGCACATGGCAAATGCCCAGGTGAACGTAACGTAAGGAAGTTTAAAAATGTAGGCGCGTAGCGTTCGCCTTTGTCAGCGACATAAAGTCCAAACATTTCAGAAATTACAATTATCACCGAGCGGTATTTGCCCTTATCGACTATTCAGTCAACTTTTTCACAGGAACGTAAATCTCCATCACTGTATCTGGCCGCGAATGGCAGCGTTCATCGTAAAACTCAAAATCCAGCTTAGTCTCGTCATAAACGTAACCACTATCCTTAAACCATTCTTCGAAGATGTACTTCCAGCTGCTTTTTATGACTTGGGCAAACTGTATTTGCTCTGTATCCGTTGAAGTATCCACCGGAGGTGTTGTAAACACGGCATATTCGGCTTCTGGCACATCCATCGTCAACATATCAGCTTCTACCTTGGAGTAGTCCTCAACAATAACACCCAAAAGATAGGTGGCATTGCCGTTATCTGAAGACGGAATACATAAACCAACTTCTCCGTGTTTAGGCGGGTTTAGTATTTTATACATTTTGGACTCCAGGTTTTCACCCTCATAATGGCTCCAAAAAGAAGCAATATCCTTAGTGTACATACTACCCGCAACATTAGTTTGGATACCATAACCAGCCACCTTAAAAGCAGGCTTACGAACAAAAACAGGATTCATAATATAACCTCCGATATCAAATATTGAATTTCCTTTACTAAACCCATCCATCCGCGCCGCATATTGTGTCGGACTATAACCAAAGGTTTTGCGAAAAGCTTTAGTAAAGCCACTTTGTGTTTCAAAACCATAGTCCAGCGCAATATCAATGATCTTTTTTCCAGCAAATAATTCAATTGAGGCTAAGGATAATTTTCGGCTCCGCACATATTCCATCACAGACATTTCCTTGCACAAGCTGAACACTCGGCAAAAATGATACACCGAATATCCGACCTCAGTCGCTATTTCTTCCACCGTTATATTTTCTTTGATATGAGCTTCTATATATTCAACACATTTTTCTATATCTTTACTGTAATTCAAGTGCAGCACCAGCCTTCCCCCGTACGGTGATTTCATTATATCAACTGCGCATGAGATGGACTGTTCCTGTTTTGCTGAGCTGCATTATTGCCTGTATAAAAAAACAGAGCAGCGTGCCCCTCCATTTACAGAAGGATCACAACTCTGCGTATTCTTAGTCACCATCATTTTGGTTAAGCCTCGAAGTAGACAACGCTGGATTCACGTAACCTACTTACACTTCAGTTGCTCCCTACGACTGACTAAAGGACCCAGATGACGTTATTTTCCAAAATATCGCCTTTTGAGCGGAGTTTCGGACTCCAATGCAGCTATTACTCAAAAAAAGGCTCATATTTAGGGTTTTTCCTGCTAATAGCGACCATGGGGCCCGATAGCCTGCGAAATATGCTCACAATCTACGTTTAGGGTCTCCTGTGTCCTTTAGCAACTTCCTACGCACAACAGCCAAATTAGTCAGATGGGTGGCGGCGTTTAGATCAACATTAGGAGGGTAAAAGGAGGCAGATAAAACATGGAAGGACAAAAAAATGAGTGCTCCACAGCCATTTTCATGGCTTTTGGAACACCCCGCATAAATGAACTCTTTTTAACGGTTTAGTAGACTTCCCACGTATTTCAGCAGCTCGTTGGCGCAGATTGGGCAGTAGTGATGTCCATCAATAAGTCTGGCGCATACCTCATTGATTCGTTTGAGCTGACTTTCATCAGGTGTTTTGGACGAGGTGGTGATTTTGACGATATCTTTGAGGTCTGTGAACAGCTTTTTCTCAATCGCTTCCCGCAGGCGGTCGTGGTTGTTGTACTCGAATTTCTTCCCTTTGCGTGAATACGCGGAAATCCGGATCAGGATCTCTTCACGGAACGCTTTTTTTGCATTCTCAGAGATACCAATTTGCTCTTCAATCGAACGCATTAACCGCTCATCCGGCTCCATTTCCTCATCCGTCAGCGGATCACGAATTTTCGACCAATTGCAGAAAGCTTCGATATTATCTAGATAATTTTCAAAAAGTGTCTTTGCAGATTCCTCAAAGGAGTAGACAAATGCCTTTTGTACTTCGCTTTTCGCTAAAATATCATATTCCTTGCGGGCAATGGAGATGAAATTCAAATAACGCTCCCGCTCCTCTTTTGTAATCGATGGATGCTGATCCAGGCCATCCTTTATCGCCCGCAGAACATCCAGTGCGTTCATGCACTGCAGATCTCCTTTGATCAGAGCGCTGGAAATGCGGTTGATAACATAACGCGGATCAATTCCGGACATGCCCTCATCTAAATACTCCGTTTGCATCTCCTTAAGATCGGCCTCTTTATAGCCCTCGACCTCTTCACCATCGTACATCCGCAGCTTTTTGATCAGATCCATACCTTGTTTTTTGCTTTCTTTAAGACGGGTTAGGATGGAAAAAATAGCGGCGGCACGCAGCGCATGTGGCGCAATATGCACATGACTCATATCACTCTGGGCGATCAGCTTCGCGTAGATTTTTTCCTCTTCCGAAACTCTGAGGTTATACGGAACAGGCATAACAATCATACGGGACTGGAGCGCTTCATTCTTTTTATTAGAAATAAACGACTTATACTCGGTTTCATTTGTATGAGCAATTATCATTTCGTCCGCACTTATCAACGCGAAGCGGCCAGCCTTGAAATTGCCTTCTTGCGTCAGTGACAGCAGGTTCCATAAAAACTTTTCGTCGCATTTGAGCATTTCCTGAAATTCCATCAGCCCACGGTTAGCCTTGTTCAACTCACCATCAAAACGGTAGGCACGCGGATCAGATTCCGAACCAAATTCAGTAATGGTCGAAAAATCAATACTTCCTGTCAAATCAGCGATATCCTGAGACTTCGGATCAGATGGACTAAAGGTACCAATCCCTACCCGCTCTTCTTCTGACAGAATAACACGCGTCACCTTAACCTGCTCAATGTCACCAGCATAATCATTTCTCAGACGCATCTGGCAGGATGGGCACAAGTTGCCCTCAATACGTACACCAAGTTCCTTCTCAATCTCCGGACGGAGCTCCAGCGGGATCAAATGCAGCGGGTCCTCATGCATCGGGCAGCCTTCTATTGCGTATACCGCACCCGCATCTGTCCGCGAGTACTGTTCCAAACCACGTTTAAGCAGCGTGACCAGGGTCGATTTCCCCCCACTGACAGGTCCCATCAATAACAAAATCCGTTTGCGAACATCAAGCCGACGTGCTGCAGAGTGAAAATATTCCTCGACCAACTTTTCGACTGCACGATCAAGTCCAAAAATCTCCTGTTCAAAAAACTTATACCGTTTGCGTCCGTTTATGTCCTCTACGCCGTGCGACTTAATCATGTCATAAACGCGGGAGTGAGCGGTTTTTGCGGGAGAGGGGTCTTTTCTCAACAGTTCTATATACTGCTTGAAGGTGCCGCTCCACGCCAACCGGTCGTTCTCAGCCCGATACGAAGCTATACGCTCAAAAATGTCCATTGCTCGCTGCCTCCTCTTGCGCTCCTACTTGCTCTTCTACTTGCTCTCCTATAGCGTTAAAAAGTGTATTACATACCTATGCGGCAAGCGCGGAATAGTTGACCTCTTTTTTACTGTGCTATAATAGAGAATCAGAAAATGGCTGTAAAACCTTATTGAGAAACCCGAAAATAAAGGCCTACGGGAGTGACAAGATGGCGGTACGACATGAAACGGAGCTGTACGCTCCTTTGAAGATTTTTTTTGAAAAGCAGGGTTACAGCATCAAAGGTGAGGTCCGGACCTGCGATTTGGTGGGGATTCGGGAGGACGTTGAGCATCCTCTGATCGTGGAGATGAAAAAATCATTCAATCTCGCCTTGCTGCTGCAAGGGGTAGAACGGTTGAAGCTCAGTCCCATCGTCTATCTCGCAGTGGAACGTGTCCGTGATAAAAAAGGTGCGGTGAACCAGCGCTGGGGCGAGCTTAGCGGGTTATGCCGCCGGCTCGGTCTTGGGTTGATCACCGTTATCTTTTATAAGACCAAAGCACCGCTGGTCGAGGTGCTTGTAGAGCCAGACGAGAAGCCGCCTGCGCAGCGCAGCAACAAGCGGCGGCGCGAGCGCCTGCTCTATGAGTTCCGCGAGCGCAGCGGAGACTACAACACCGGCGGCAGCACGCGCGTCAAGCTCGTGACGGCCTACCGTGAGAAAGCGCTGCGTGTCGCGCTTTCTCTGCAAGCAGCGGAGGCGGACGCCGCCGCCGCTGCAGAGAAGGCAGCTGCGAAGGCTTCGCTCGCAGCTGCCAAACGTTCAGCGGCGGGCACCGCTGAACAGGTTCCGGCGCTGAGCTCAGCGCCGGAGAGCCGTGCTGCCGGGGACGCGGCAGCACGGGGGCAGCGGCGGCAGGCACGCGAAGCGGTGCCCCTAGCGCTGCCTCAAGCACGCTTCCAGCGGCCGTATTGGCCGCAGGAAGCGCTCCCCGCTCAGCCGGCATCACTCCGGCCGAGCTGCGGAAGCGTAGCGGCGTACCCACCGCCGCCGCTATGCTTCAGAACAACTACTACGGCTGGTTTCACCGGGTAAGCCGTGGGCGTTATACCCTAACCCCAGCCGGTCATGCGGCGCTGGTTGAATATGCCGCGATAACAAGCGGCGTACCCAATAACAGCAATCATCCCAGTAATTAGCTAACCTAACCTGGACAGTACATCAATCGAGCACCTCTTTTAGTCGGGTTCTAATCTTTTACCTCGGTTCTAATCATTTACTCAGACTTTAAACTTATTATTCTGATGCACACATAACATATTAAATAACGCCAAAAAGCATCCCAACTACGGGATGCTTTTTCGTATGTCTAATCTTATTTGAATCTTATCTCTGTACATTCCATGTTCTTATCTTACACATAACACATTAGTATCTGGTGCGTACCACGCTCTATCTCATACGTACCACATTCGTATTTCATTCTTACCGCGTGCGTAACTCGCTTTTCCCACGTTCGTAAATCACTCTCATCACATTAGTAACTCATTCATACCACGTTTGCATTTCACTCTTACCACGTTCATATCTCTGCGTACCTCATCCAGCTCTACTTGACTGTACTTAACTAACTTATTTACAATCTTCGAACACGAGCGCTATTTATTAATTACTATTTTCTCTACTCTTGCTTAAACATGCTACTCTTGCTGATTTATTCACATTAGAACCCCTATGCTACATTCAACATCCACTAATACTAAATCATTCAAAGCAAAATAAGCTTTAAAAACACCATTCCGAAAAAGGCACACTAAGTTATTAGGGAAATCCTCCCTAATATTCTTCGATTCACACGCTAAAAACCGCATTTTAGGGAATTACTCCCTGATTTTCGCCAGATTTCCCCCTAAAACGGGGTATCCCTTGATTTTTTAGGGAGAAATTCCCTAAACAGTCCATTTTAGAGTTCAAATCGACCAGTTTTAGGGAGGATTTCCCTAATTAATCTCACATCATGCACTTCGTCTTGCCCGACTTGTAATTCTGTCCGTGTTTTAGCTCTAAGAGTGTCTTGTGTTTTCATCATTTCCATCATTTCATCCACAACTTTCATTCCACTACCTAACTCCGGGCTGTGAACTCCTTAACCGCTTCGCTCATCAGGTTCATGCCAAGCAGCAGCTCATCCCGGCCGGGATGGCTAAAGTTAAGGCGAAGGTGATTGCTGACTCCATCTACACTACATAACGGACCCGGCAAAAAAGCCACTCCCTTACCTAGCGCACATTTGAGCAACGCCATAACATCCATTCCCTCTGGTGGTGCGACCCACAGGAACATGCCTCCTGATGGAAGATCATAGGAGCTGCCCTTCCAAGCAGGCCGCTTGAGCAATTCCACCATAAGCTTCAGACGGGTGTTATACTCTCGATTCAGCTGCGCGATATGCTCACGCAGATCAAACGCAGACACATCCAATAAATGATGCAGCAGCCGCTGATTTAATGCGCTCGACTGCCAATCGGCCATCTGCTTAGCCGCAGACATCATTCTGATCAAGACTCGGCTGCCTGCCGCCCAGCCCGTCCGCAGCGCGGGCGCAACGGTCTTGCTGAACGAACCGATATAAAGCACATGTCCGCCATCGCTGATATTTTCCAGTGCATACAAAGACGGATATCTTTTGGCCTTGTGTTCACCCTGCTTCTGGAAGTGCAAATCCCCATAAGAATCATCTTCCACAATCAAGATGTTATATGCGATACATAAATCCAATACTGCGCGGCGTCTCTCCAAACTCCATAAAATGCCGCTTGGATTGGTAAAGCTAGGGGTTGCGAACAGCATTTTCGGCTTATGCAGCTCGATCTGGCTCCGCAAATGCTCCGGATCAAGCCCGTCCAAATCACCCTGTACAGGAATAATAACGGCCCCCTGCATCCGAAGAGTCTGCAAAAATCCTGGAGAGGTTGGATTTTCTACTAATACACGATCTCCTGGATCAATATACACCCGCGACAACAAATCAATGGCTTGCTGGCTACCCGTTGTTAGCAGAACTCCACCCTCAACAACATTTACCCCTTTTTCTTTAAGCCAATCCCCAGCAAGCCACTCCCGAAGCGGTCCGTACCCGGCAGGATCACCATATTGCAGTGCTCCCGCATCTGCTGAAATCACCGTAGATGCTGCTTCAGCAAGCAGTGACAATGGGAATAGTTCTTCCGCTGGTAATTCTTCAGCTAGCGATATCATGGAGCTTCTCCGTGTTTGGGTGCGGATACTAAGAAGCGATGACGACAACAATGTGTGTGCGCGAGCAGAAAATTCGTAAATCATGCGAAATCCCCCTTCCCTGTTACCAAGTAGAAACGGCTTCGTCATCCTCATCCAAGGACGGGATGGTTACCCATTCAACATGATATTCTTACTTCTACTCCAAGAATATTCCACCCCATACGTCATTATGTCGTAAAGCGTGGGTTAGGCGTAGATTTGCCTGTTTTGTCTTGAGAAGAGCGCGAATTTCTCAATCGCTTGTGCCCGGGTCGAAACATCGAGCTTTACATAGATTTTGCGCAAATAATTATCAATGGACCGACGGCTTACCGCAATTTCAAGCGCAATTTTATCGTAGGTAATCCCTTGAACGATTCGCTCCATGATAAACATCTCTGTCTCCGTCAGTTGCAGAACATCATCTAATCCTTTAAATGTCGAAATCGGCCAAGCTCCTTTTTCAATCCATTCCAACGGCATTGAAAGAAAACCCTCCCGTAAACCCAGGATCAGCTGTAAAAGCTGACGGGGAGAAGCTCCCTTCGAGAATATCCCGCTGGCTCCTAGTTCTACGAGGGGCTGAAGCAGTTCTCGCCCGTCTTCGTCTGTCATCACGACAAAATGTGAGTTTGGTGAGCTTTTTTTCATATTTAACAGCACACTCTCAATATTCCCCTCAGGCATATGATAATCTACTAGCACTAGCTCGGGATTTTTTTCCCTTACGATGGTAGCGCCTTCGTCCCAAGTGGAATACATTCCCAGAACCTTAAGCCCCTCTTCCTCTTCCAAAATCAATTTTGTCCCCAGCATACTTGTAGGATGACACCCCACAATGACCACCTGCCAAACCTTCATCATTAATGCCCTGACCCCCTGCTCTATATATAATCATCTAGAAAGGAAAGCGCCGCAGCGTTTCCGGTTAAAACGCAAGCAAGGCTGTATGATGACTTGTCTGTATAATCTCTAGCTGGTTACCTTGTGTACGTCTATCAGAATTCCAATCTATAGAAATTGTATCGCAGTAGTTTAATAGGATGCAATTACTTTTTCTAGTTTTCATACTCTCTTACATTTTTGCGAATCTTGTCAAAGTCTGATAGAATGGGGACTTGAAAAAAAGACCAACCCGAGGTGATAAAATGCAACCGCTAGCGGAAACGTCCCCGGTACGCTCGCGCTCTACTACTGCGAGAAACGGCCCTTCCGTAAAATGGTTTTTACTGTTCTGGATTATGATGATCGGACTCGGCGTATATGCTGTATACAGCTACACGAACCATCTGAAGCAACAAGTGCTAACCGAACTTAGTACTCAGAGCCAGCAGCAGCTTACCGTTTTAAAGACCGACTATGAAGCAAAAATTGCCGTTCTCTCTGAAGAAGTGAAGGAATTGCAGAATACAGTGCAAAGCTTTAACGAACTATTAACCTTCACTAAAGATAATGCTAGTGCCAAGACAGATAACAGCAACAAGCTATATACGCAATTGAGTGAGGTAAGCAAACAGTTAGAAGCTTTGAAGAAAGAAATGGATCTGATCAAATGATGACGCCAGTCAAAAGAGTAAATCGCTTCTTCATGCTTCTAACTGCACCGTTCATAGGCTTGTTTATATGTATGTCGTGGTATCGACCACCGCTACAGCTAGACCTTGATGTAGGACAATTCTCACCAAGCTCTGGGCCAGTGAATGAAACAGCTTCCTTAAAAAAAGAGCTGACTCTGGCAGAGGCCTCCGCAGCTTACACCATTGATGCTGTCAGCGCTAGTGCCAAGCTATATAAAGAGACTACCACTACGATGAATAAGCTGGTCGAAACAGCAAAGACTCAGGCGAACCGGCCTGAACTGATCTATAACCGCAGGATTTCAGTCAAGCTTGGTATACCTTCAGAGATTGTTACCAGCGACCGTATAAGAGTTGAGTTATATCGATTGAATCCAGGAAACTACAAAGCTTATGCGTTGAAAATCAAATTGAAGGACCCGACCGCTATGAAGATGAGCTTGGCGGAGACAGCCTCCGGTGCGGAAACTACTATGCATGCCGTACAGCGTAATGGTGCCATTGCTGGTATTAATGCGGGCGGCTTTGCAGATCAATCCGGAAAACGTTATCCCTTAAGCACAACTGTAGTGGATGGAAAGTATTTATACGGTTTTGAGCCAACGTACAAGGACCTAAGTTTTGTTGGGCTGAACAAATCCGGGCAATTAATCGGCGGGAAATTCTACAGTCGCGCACAATTAGATCAGCTAGATCCGGTATTCGGCGCCACCTTTGTGCCTGTCCTCCTTAAAAACAACATTAAAACACCCATACCCGAAAAGTGGAAAACATCCCCTAATCGGGCACCACGTACCGTGATCGGCAAATATAAAGATGATCAGATCCTGCTTTTTGTAGCAGATGGATATAATGAGTATGGCAGCTCTGGTGCACAGCTGGAGGAGATTCAGAACAAATTATCGAATATGGGCCTCGTAGATGCTTATAATTTAGATGGTGGTGGCTCTTCCTCATTGATCTTTAACGGAAGAGTTATCAATAAACCATCCGATGGAAATCTAAGAGCTGTGCCAACGAATTTCCTGTTTTTTAAATAATATAGTAAATTGTCTATGTAACATATCACATTTGCGTTTATTTTTATTAAATTGCAGGTTATAATCTTGATAACGAATACATTCGCTATTGGAGGTGCCAGTATGTCGTTCTCATTAACCTTTTGGATCGTAATGTTCGTATTTGTGTTATTTACGGTCGGCATCCTTACCTCATCTTACAACGACGACAAAACAAAAGGCCTATAAAGCCGATATGTCCCTGCAGCCACTTGGTGCGGGGGCATTTTTCGTATACATAAAAAAACTGCCCCCAAGTAGAAGAGTTCTACGAAGAGGACAGTTTTTTTATAAGCTCTTGGCTGTCAAAATTCAAAATATGTACTTCTTAGGCATGTCTTGGCAATTGAGTCATTTCCGAAAGGCATGCAGAACAAATATAACGATCTTTATATTCGCTTACACCATCCATTGATCCACAGAAAACACATTTTGGACGGTAACGCTCCAAGATGATATGGTCACCCTGTACCAAAATTTCAACCGGGTCGCCTTCATTCATCTGATACCTTTTACGCAGGGACTTAGGCAGAACAATTCTACCCAACTGATCCACTTTGCGAACTACACCAGCAGGTTTCATAACTAACGTACACCTCTCCTGTTCAAGAAAAATTATTTAGTAGCTACTACTTATTTCGGCTCTTTCAATATATTTCGTTACCTAATTGTCGAATCCTGCTGAAAAAAATAAAAAATTTGTCTTTTTTTAAATAAGATTAGGAAAATCCAATTGTCGAAGCGCCTCGTACACAATAATAGCTGCCGAATTGGATAAATTCAGAGATCTCACAGCATCACTCATTGGCATGCGCATTTTTGTTTCTTTACCTGCTTCTAGAATCTCTGCAGAAAGCCCCTTCGTTTCCTTGCCAAAAACAAAAAAATCGCCATCTTGGAACTCAAAGTCACTGTATCTTTTCTCTGCTTTCGTCGTTGCGTAAAAGAAACGCCCCTCGTTATATTTCTCCAAAACCTCAGCAAAGGAGTCGTGATATTCAATAGTAACAGCATGCCAATAGTCTAATCCTGCTCTTTTTAATGTAGCATCGTCTGTACGGAATCCGAGTGGACGAACCAAGTGAAGATGAGTGCCTGTAGCGGCGCAAGTACGCGCAATGTTGCCAGTATTGGCCGGAATTTCCGGCTCGACTAATACGATATGGAGTGCCATTATATGGTTCCTTCCTCTCTAAAGGCTTAATAGCCAGATGTTTTACTCTAGTGCCTAACCATAGCTTCTCCAAACAAACTGAAAACCTTCCACCAAGAAGGCGGAAGGTTATAGATAGAATTCATTAACCTTGAGTTTGCCGGAAATGGTTCATGAAATCGGACAGTGCTTTTACACTTTCGTAAGGAACTGCATTGTAGATGGAAGCACGCAAGCCCCCAACACTGCGGTGACCCTTTAAGCCGACAAAACCTTCCAGTTCAGCAGCTTTGACAAACTGCTTTTCGAGTTCTTCTGATTGCATCCGGAAAGTAACGTTCATAATAGAGCGGCTGCCTTGTTCTGCAACGCCACGGTAGAAACCGTCACTTCCATCGATGTGATCATATAACAGACCCGATTTTTCAAGGTTCTTGGAATGGATGCCAGCTAAGCCGCCTTGCTCCTCAATCCATTTTAATACTTCGTTCACCATATATACAGAGAAAGATGGAGGTGTATTGTAAAGAGAGTTATTCTTATAATGAGTGCTGTAACGCATGATAGTAGGAATGTTAGAAGGTGATTCTGCAAGCAATTCTTCTTTCGCGATAACTACAGTCACGCCTGAAGGTCCAAGGTTCTTTTGTGCTCCGGCATAGATCATTCCGAATTGGTTCACATCGATTGGACGGCAAAGTATATCACTAGACATATCCGCGATTAACGGAATCGAGCCTGCATCCGGAAATTCTGCATATTGCGTTCCTTCAATGGTCTCGTTGGAAGTAACATGAAGGTAAGCAGCATTCTCCGCAGCTTTGATCGAACTTAATTCAGGTATAGCCAAGAATTTCTTATCTTCGGAAGAAGCAGCAACATGAGCGCCTCCTACCAATTTGGCTTCTTTATAAGCTTTATCCGCCCAGCTACCTGTCATTACATAGCTACCTACTTGGCCTTCGGAAATCAAGTTCATAGGGATCATTGCAAACTGTGTGCTTGCTCCGCCTTGTACGAACAATACCTTATAGCCCTTCGGATTGCCGAGGAGCGAAAGCAGACGTTCCTGCGCTTCATTATGCACGGATTCGTAAATTGCACCACGGTGCGACATCTCCATGATAGACATTCCACTTTCCCGGAAATCAACAAACTCCGCTTGTGCGCGTTCCAGTACCGTAAGCGGCAATGCTGCCGGTCCGGCATTAAAATTGTATGCTCTCTTATTCAAAACTGCTCCCCACCCTTTCTCTCCTATCAATATGGATATGGTTATGATAGCAATATTCTCCCGCACCAGCAAGTATAATTATTCACATAAAAGGTTAAGACGGTTCTCATTTCGCAGTGAAAAACCGGTAAGATCGGCGCCAGCTCTTGCTTTGACGCGGTAAAAGACTAATGTTCACAAATACTTCAGGAGAGACTACATGACCTTCTCCCCACAGGGCCATACGTTCTACTGGAAAGTCCCCACTCTCTCGCACGCCCGTTCCACTAGGCTTATGAACCAACTCCCAGGTGAACTCATTTTCCTGACCTTCCCAACCGCTCAACTTGCAATAAAAGGGTTTATCCGGTTCCTTTGACCAAGTAAGAGTATTCCCGGATACCTCTAGCAATTCTTTCGTATAGGAGGATTCTGGTTCTACTACCTTGAGTTCCCTCGGAAGACGCAGTTCAAAATCCTGCCCAATATTCAACCCATCGATTCCGATGAAATTGTGAATATATTCCTCCGTATGGAAAGGCTTTTGACCTTTGTTATGCAATTCATATGCAATTGTTAATTGATCCCCCTGTAAAGAAATCGTTTTGGTTAGCTGCACAGCATATCCGTTGCTTTCCATTGGGTGGATCGTATATGTGACCGCATCATTCCCTGCTTCGACATCCTTACTAAAAGAGGTTAAAGGGAACTCCTCATTGAAGCTGTATAATGGGGAATTTCCTTTTTGTAACAATCCGACTCCGATTTTTGGAAACCAGCCTCCGATTGGCGCTTCATCATATCCAATTGCCCGGGAAATGCCAAACTCATTACAAAGCCCCTTGCCTCCAGTTCCTTCGCCTGGCTTCAAGCTTTCCGGCACACAAAACGTATGTTTCCCCTCTTCTAATGTCACCTGTGTAATAAATCCTGTCCAGTCAAAACGAGTGCCCTTATACTCTCCGATATCAGCGATATCGACAGTTAATATGCCATTTGACAGTCTGCAACCCATACCTAACGCGCCCTTTCGTTCATTGTTACAATGAATAAATATTCATTATTGAAAAAAACGTCTGCAGCCGCTATGAATAACGGTGCAGACGTCTTAAAATATCGTATAAAGCTACGCCAATGTCACTTCAATCAAGTGGCATTTCTCTGTCTGCAGAGAGAGCAACTCTTCACGCGGAATAATCGCACTTCCTGAGCCGCGCTGCAGCGTCACCTCGCTGCCATTCAGGGTAACAGAGTGTATTTGGTACTCCCCGTAGTTTAAGCTTCCTGTGGCTTTATAGACCACTTCAAACTCGCGATCCGCGAAGATTGTCTTAATAGAGGCTTTTCCCTCGGAATCAAACTGCTCTTTAACAAGCTTCGGTTGCAACAAAAGATCACCTAGCTTACCTTTTACACCAAATACTTCAGTAACCATAGTTAACAGCAGCCAGCTTGCTGATCCTGTTAAATACGTATACATCCCTCTGCCTTGCTCGTTAATATACTCAGGAATTCCTGGGTATATGCGGGCTTTTGCAAAGTCAGTACTTAAGCTATACAGAGATTCTAATACTTTATGTCCTTCTTTCACATATCCGCGTTTATACAATGCATTGCCATACATGATGGTCATGTGACTGAACATAGCACCGTTCTCTTTATGTCCAAAGGCAAAGCCAAAGGCACGACCCAGATTCTGCTGGATCCCTCCGAAACGGGAATTAAGTCTGTACCCAATTTTGTCATCCAGTAGAGTACGATCCACGGCGGCAATGATATGCGGAATTTGCTCTGGTGCAGCTGCATGGCCCATCAGCGGGAATACTTGACCCGTAAGCGTCATTCGAACGCCTTCTGCGAATTCCCCTTCCACTTGTTCCCCATCATTATTATAATAACCGTTAAACCAGCCTCCACCGTGTTCACTTTCCACCCACTCATTGCGGCGCAAGTGATTAAAGATCCACTCTGCTTTTTGTTCCAGATCGTCCGCTACTGTCTCTATGTCGAGTCCTACACGAATACCGCTGACTTTGTTCGGAGCGGCAGCATAATATTGATTAAGTCTTTCATGCTTGCCTGATACAGATTCATAATCCACTTGCTCACCAAGCGAATCTAGCAATAGTTTCATTTCTTCTGCCAATTCAACTGTCTCTTGCCCTTTAGAAGTCTTTAGCGTACGTAGCACACGAGAAATATCCAATAAGTTACTTGCGTAGAATGCTGTGAAAGCTACACTCTCACCCCGGTCTGCGCCCATATCAAGACCATCATTCCAGTCTGCGCCCTCCAGCAGGATATTATTGTGCTCTCCAACATTAAAGAACGGAACCAGATTTTGCAGCAGGATATGCTCCAGAATCGTACCTTTATAAACCTCACCAGAAGTAGTTCTGAGATCACTTCCCAGCGAGGTATCCCATGAATTATCGCGTTCCTTACAGCGACTCATAAAGGTATCGCGGAAATACGTCTGTTCCTGCAATAAGAAATCAAGATCACCACTCTGATCCAGATATAACATAGTCGTTAAGAACGGCCAAGCTCCATGATCCATCCACACCCGCGGGATGTTGTTACGGTCGGCAATAAATTCACCAGGCTGTTGACCGATAATAGTGGCATTACTACCATCTATTCTTACCCCGGCGTAGTTGTTCAGCAGTAAGCTGCGTACTTCAGCCGGTTCCATAATAAGGAGTGCTAGACAATCCTGCCAAAGATCCCGCCAGCCACGTCCGCCTCTTCCATAATCATGATAAGGCAAGAAGGAGTTACCATAAAGTCTTCTCAGCACGGGTTGAATCGTAACCCATTTCATCCATTGGTCAGCATCTGAATCACCGGTATGAAATTCTACCATATTCACTTTATCTGCCCAGAAGGCTTTAGTTTCCTCAAGCAAATGATCAAAAGCTTCAGATGTACCATATTTGTTCATCAAGGCATCCACGTCAATTCTCTCATTATGGATCGCCATAACTACTATATAAGAATGGCTGTCACCAGGAGACAGATTAAGCGTCTCGTAACGAAGACCCCCGATAGCCTCATATCCCTCTCTTTGTACACCTCCACCCTTGCCAATCTCCGGCGTGTTGTTCAGGATAACAGCTTCTGGCCAATCCAGACTTCCACCTTCTCCAATGAACTCCTCCTGCACTGGAAAGAAACCAGCAGGTTGATTGCCGTCACCCTCTGCACCAAATACTCCATAAGAAGTGTGATTGATGCGGTGTCCCCGCTCATCAAAGGAGAGCGCAGGCTGAACCTCAACACCATAAGGTGAAGTATAGATCCGGTTAAGCAAAGAGGTTACATGTCTATGATCGCGCAGATCATCTGCCGAACGCGCGTAGATCGGAACTACCGCTGTCGGTGTCAGCGTAATAACCTCTGCTATTGTATTCGTCAACGTAACCTTCATTAGTTCGACCTTATCATTACCGCTTGGCACAAAGCTGGTGATTTCAGCTTTAACACCCATCTCTGCGTTACAACGCGTTACGCGTTGCCACAGGAAACCAGCCTCTAGTACTGCTTCATCAGTAGACGATGTATAGAAATCGGCATTTTGCTTAGCGGAGTTCCCCACTGCCGACCAAGCTCCCTTGCCTTCTACGTATACCCAGAAGTTACGGGAAGCCCGCGAATTATGCAAATCTTCAACAGATAATGGCGGTGTCAAAAATGTATTATGACCTGTGGTAACCTGACCATGAAGTTTTGGAGTTACCGTCGACATCATTCCCCCTTCATTCACTAGAGGGAAATATAGAAAACTGCTGCGATCCGGTTGCTGAAGCCTGAATTCCCCATCATTTCCGGTGAATTCGAAGCCATGAATTTTATTACGATCCATTCTCTCCATCCTCTCATTTACACAACTACTTAAGCTTTAACCGCACCTGCCAATGCACCGTCAACGATATACTTTTGAATGAAGGTGTATAGGATGATAAGCGGTGCAGATACGATCATGATCCCGCACGCCAACATAGGCCAGTTGTTCCCGTATTGACCGCGGAATTCTTTAAGCCCGAAGGTGATTGGATAGTTTTCTGGACTCGGTAAATACATGACCGGCCCCACGAAGTCATTCCAGATACTAATTGCTGTTAGAATAACACCTGTAGCAATTACTGGTTTCATAAGTGGCATGATGATCTGGAACAAATAACGCATATATCCAGCGCCATCCATACCTGCTGCTTCATCCATCTCCCGGCTAATTCCTTTGATGTAACCTACAAACATCATGAACACGATACCCGTTCCGCCTGTTTTAAGGAGAATGTAACCCAGCTTCGTGTCATAACCTACAAATCCTAGCTCCTGTTTCATGGTAAGCATCAGCTTGAACTGTGCGACCATTGGATTCGGCAGGAACTGAGACATCAAGAAGAACAAATAAATAAATCCGCTCCACTTCACATAATTTCTCGCCACCGGGAAGGCCCCGAATAACGAAACAATTAGGGTCAGCACTGTTGCCACAGCTGTATACAGCAGACTGTTTAAGAAATAATTAGAGAAATTACCCTGTAGCCAAGCTTCTTTATAATTATCCCATTGAATACTTTTTACGAGACCGATAGGATCTAACAGATATTCTGTAAAGGACTTGAATGAAATATTGATTACAAATAACAACGGCATGATATATAAAACAAGCAACACTGCAATCAGAATATAAGAGAGAGTTTTGGCGGTTTTGGAATCCTTCATTAATATTCCACCTCTCTCTTACGCATTTGTTTCACTGCAAATACTACAAACACCAGAATCATAAGGAATTGAACCACGGAAAGCGCGGAAGGAAGTCCCATCTGTAGAGAACCACGGAACGTCTCTTTATAAACGTCATATGCCATCGTTCTTGTGTTAAAGCGACCGTCCGTAGTTGCGAGAATAATATCAAAGGTGGACATCGCACCGATAATAGACAAAATAATGTTAATCGTAAAGGATGGAGCGATAAGTGGGAATGTGATATTTTTAAAAGATTGCCACTTCGTAGTTCCGTCTATATATCCAGCCTCATACAAATCTTTCGGTACGGATTGTAGTCCCGCAAGGAAAATCAACATCGAATAACCCATATACATCCAAATTTGCGTAAATATAATATAACCGAACGCATGAGTGAAGCTTCCAAAGAACATATCTTTATAACCGAACAAAGAATCATACAGTTGGTTAACCGGACCACTCAGCGGATCGAACATCATGCCCCATACCAGTGCAACTACCGCTACACCAAGCACAACCGGTAAAAAGAATACCGCGCGATAGAAATAATCGCCTTTCAGCTTCTGATTGATAACTACGGCCATAAGCAGACCGACACCGTTCTGTACAATGGTTACAATGACCATGAAATAAATAGTACGTATAATGGAATCCCAACGCTCGCCTGAATTTCCTGAGTAAAATACATCATAATAATTGTCAAGGCCTACAAAACTCATCTTGCTTCCAGGAACGTTAGTGATATCTGTAAATGAATAGATAACCGTCATCATAGATGGGCCAAAATAGAAAATTACATACAATGATAATGGAATCATTAGCAGCAGAAGCGGTATATATCGTTTAATACCTTTCCCGAACGGATACATTTCTCTCACCTACCCAATCCTAATTCAATAAAATGATCGGGGCCTGCACAAAACAGACCCCGAAGTTGTAAAACATGTTTGGTGTACAGTATGTTGTAGATTCTTTTTATTTATCGGGATAGCTACTTATTTAGGTGCTGCTGCTTCCCATTCTTTTTGTTGTACATCTGCAAGCTCTTTAGCGGTTTTAAACTCGCCACCTGGTGCCAAATATTCAGTGTGAACGCCTTCAGCTGCAATGTGCTCACCAACGTTATCACGGTTAATCATCATAATTTCATAAGCAAGTTCGAAATCTCCAGTCATGTATGGAGCAAGTTCTTTGTCAATAAAGTCACTTTCAGTGGCAATATTGTCTTGTGTAGGCAAGAATCCAGCTGCTTTAACATATTCTGTGTAGTTTTCTGGTTCAGAGAAGAATTCCAGCCATTTCAAAGCGCCTTCTTTGTTCGGGCCTTTTTCTGCTGCATACCAAGTTACATCGTATTTACCGACAAGAGAATTATTCTTAGCAGCATCTTCTGTAGCTGGGATTGGGAAGTAACCAAATTTCACATCTGGATTTGCTGCCGCGATCGTAGGAGCATCCCAAGTTCCGTCAGCAATCATAGCTGCTTTTCCTGTTGCGAAAAACGAAGGTGCTGTTGCATAGTCGATACCCAAGAAACCGTCGATGATGTAGTTATCTTGAAGCGTCTTCATTTTCTCCAATACTTCTACAGCCTCAGCATCGTTAAACGCCGAAGTTCCCTTCCAAACCCCTTCAATCCATTGTTGTTGGTTGCCGCCACCCAGAATCTTGGCTTGCAAACCGAACACTGGCAATTTCAATGGCCATACATCCTTACCAGCCACTACGATTGGAGCAATACTCTTAGCTTTCAATGTATCTAGAACACTAATGAACTCTGTCCAAGTTGTAGGTACAGTCAGCCCGTTTTGTTCAAAAATTTCTTTATTATAGAAGAATCCTGACATCGCTACTTTACCGGTTGGGATTGCATACACTTTATCTTTATAAGTGCCGGCTTTTGCAATATCATTCGCATTGTAGTTTTTAACGAAAGCTTCGCCGCTCAGATCAGCAATCAGCCCGGAATCAATCCATTGTTGCCAGTCTGGCACTTTCGCACCTGGTGTCCAATCTTTCGGAGACAATCTCATACCGGATAGATCGGCAAGTACATCTACGTCACCAGCTGTAATTCTTGCTCTTTGTGCTTGTTTGAATTCATCATCCGGACCAGTGGTTGTGTACTCTACTTTGTATTCCGGATATTTTTCTTCAAACTTTTTATTAATTTCTGTAATGACCTTATTAATATTCTCTTGTTTCCAGTGTAAGATCTTAATCACTTTCTTATCACCAGATGCAGGCTTGTTTGTTCCGCTGCCCGGAGTAGCCTCACCATTCGCGTTGTTATTGCCGCTTCCACATGCTGCTAATGAGAGCACTAGCGCTGAGCTCAACAATACCGCAGAAAGCTTCTTTACCATTTTGTTACCCCCCAGATAATTTGTTATGACCCTTTAACGAAACCACATGCTAATTTCTGAAAATCACGAAACAGTAAGGATGATATCACAGAAAGCGGTTTCGGTGTTTTCATTATTACATCGTTATTTGTCTTTGTAAAGTCTTTTTTCATTGTTCATTTTTGAACGTTTTTTGAACCAATCATTCAAAAAAACCTTTAATATCAAGCATAATCCTAGTTCAAGAGTAAACATTCCATTGACTATAATCTTATTGAACTATAAAATAAGTAACGAAACTATTTCGTAAATCATAAATTCAAGTCATAAAAAAATAGCCTTGAGTAGATTTTAAACATATATTACGGAACATTTTTCACTATAAGGGGGACTTAATTTGGCCTACAGCATCAAAGATATAGCGAAAATTGCTGGAGTTTCTGTTTCGACAGTATCCAAAATCATTAATAACTACAGTGATATTTCGGAAGATACCAAGACAAGGGTTCAACAAATTATAAAAGAAACTGGATATACCCCCTCCAATTCAGCTAAAACATTGGCTACGAAATCATCCAATCTAATCGGAGTGATTTTTGCCGGAATGCTGAATGTCGACTTTACCCACCCTTTTTTCATCGAGGTGCTAAATTCATTTAAAAAACAAATGGGACTACTAGGTTACGACCTTATCTTTTTTTCCAATGAAAAATTCCAAAGTGGCGATACTAACGATTATCTTGCCCGTTGTCAGCATTTTAATGTAGATGGGTGTGTGCTTCTATCCGGACAGGAGCTAGAAACCTCTATCAGCGAATTAGACAACAGTGCTATTCCATGTATCGGCGTAGATTTAAAACTAACGGGTGACAACTCTGGCTTTATCATGTCGGATAATTTCAAAATGTCCTCCAAAGTGGTAGAACACTTTTATTTACTGGGCTATCGTGAGCTTGGCTACATTGGCAGCTCCTCAGATTCAGACATCTCCAATATGCGCGAAAGTGGTTATCGCAAAGCTCTTGAAGATTTGGGGCTGCCTATTAACGAGAGTTGGTTCTTAAACGGAAGTAACTTCTTTGAGGCTAGTGGGTATGAGACGATGCGTAGAATGATTGAGAATGGAAATTTACCTAGAGCGATCTTCGCAGCGTCCGATCAGCTTGCTATAGGAGCGATGCGTGCCCTTAAAGAGGCTTCTATCGCTGTTCCTGAAACTGTTGCAATTATTGGCTGTGATGATATTGAGGCCTGCAATTATACAACACCCCTATTGACTACCATCCGCCAAAATAAAGATAAGATCGGTCGCCTAGCAGCACTAATGCTGTATGATCTAATAAACAACCAATCAGGTACGAGTTCTTTCAGCGTAGAACCAGAGCTTATCATTAGAGAGTCCTGCGGCGCTCCTGAACGGGGGCTAGTGTAGCCTTTCTCGGAGAATACACGAATAGCAAAAAGGGGCTGTCCCAAGCAGCCATTTTATGGCTTGGTGACAGCCTCTTTTATGTTCTTAACACTACTTAATGTCCAAATGGATTCTATGGGCGCACCTAGTGTTGCTCCGGATGATGCAATAAGTGAAGCACTTATAGAATAATTGGGGAATTTCTCCCTAAAAATCAGAGATTTCTGTTCATCGGACTTATAATTAGTTATGATGAACGAAAGGCAGCCCCTGTTTCGCACACCGTAGGTTAAAATGGAAGTTAAAAGGACAACCATTACAGAGCTACATGCGAAAGGAGCTGTTACTATGAAGAATACCATAAAATACGTCGGTTTGGATGTGTCTAAAGAAAAAATTGCGGTGGCGATTGCAGATGAGGGTCGGGAACCCGCACGATATTATGGAGCCATCCCCCATACCCCAGATGCAGTGGCTCGAATGATTCGGAAACTCAAAGGTTCAGGGATTACACTGGAGGTCTGCTATGAAGCCGGGCCTACGGGGTACGACTTATACCGCTGGTTGACGAAGATGGGAATTTCCTGTGTGGTAATTGCACCTTCGCGTATGCCACAGCGTCCCGGAGATGCCATAAAAACCGACCGACGGGATGCAGAAAAACTGGCTCAGTTACACCGGGCTGGAGAATTGACTGCGATCTATGTGCCAACGCCAGAACTCGAAGCTTTACGAGATCTCATTCGTGCACGAGAAGATGCTAGGCAAGACCTACATCGGGCTCGGCAACGGCTCATTCATTTTCTATTGCGCCACCAAATTCACAAGCCAGAGGGTATGAAAAAACGCTGGACCAAAAGGTACCGGGAATGGCTCTCTATGCTGAAGTTTAATAATGTAGCTCAAGAACGGGTATTTACCGAATCCCTGCAACAGCTCCGGGAAGTGGAGGAGCGAATCAAGCGACTTGAAGCCGCAATGCGAGAAGAAGCACAGATCTGCCCTTACGCACCTGTCATTCAAGCGTTGCAAGGCCTGAGGGGAATCGCCCTGCTGACAGCTATGACTTTAGTTGTCGAGATTGGAAATTTCGAACGTTTTCGTTCACCGGCTCAGCTCATGAGTTACCTGGGACTCGTGCCACGGGAATATTCCTCGGGAGCAAGTACCAAAAGAGGGAGTCTTACAAAAGTCGGAAATTCCGGAGTGCGGCGCGCACTGGTGGAGTCCGCATGGAGTTACCGTCACCGCCCTGCCGTCAAGGGAGATTTAGCAGTGCGTCTTGAGGGCCAGAGTATTCATGTCCATGAAACGTCGTGGAAAGCCCAAGAACGGTTACACAGCAAGTATTTAAAATTAGTCAGACGCGGGAAACACCGAAATTTAACCATGGCAGCAGTGGGTCGTGAGTTAATTGGATTTATCTGGTCGATTGCGGTAGAGGCAGAACGAAAAATGGCGTAGGTGAAACGAAAAAAAATAAAAACATACCCAAAAGATTTGAATCCTTGGGGCATGGAGACAAAGAGAAAGGTTCGAGGAGAATCCGTGAATTCCCTGTGCACAGGATCCCTGATCTAACGTGCGAAATTAGTTTACGGAAGCTCCTTCGACGTAGGCATAATATGTGGTAACCAACCCACGGATAGCAGATTGCCAGCCGACGACTCGCATTTTGTCTCTGTGCCCAAGGGATTGAAAACCCTCTAGTTTAAAGGGGAAAACAGGGGAATTGACTAATTCGTTCATAGCAGGGAAAACTTCCCTGAATTTTGGCCTATTCAGTAACTAATAAAGAAATCACCCTGATTATTAGGGAGGAATTCCCTGATTTCGTTCATTTAGAGCAAATATCGGCTATTTTTAGGGAGTTTTTCCCTAATTAGTTTAAATCCACTTTGTACATCACATAAACACAGAACGCATATCGCTCACCGTACATAGTCCAGCGTCACAGATACCACAAATCATATACTGCAAGCCGAACGGAAATCACACATAGCAGTCACCCGCCAACCACCCCAATAGCATGGAACACTACTC
Source organism: Paenibacillus sp. FSL F4-0097 (assembly GCF_038593125.1). NCBI lineage: Bacteria > Bacillati > Bacillota > Bacilli > Caryophanales > Paenibacillaceae > Paenibacillus > Paenibacillus sp. FSL F4-0097. Next base: position 1,920,814 of record NZ_CP151965.1, on the reverse strand, counting down.
ATAGCATGGAACACTACTCATAACATAGATCACTACTCATAGCATGGAACACTACTCATAGCTTAGAACACTACGCGTAGCATATAGTCATAGGGCACAGTAAAATCCATTACTTTTCCTGATTCACAAAAAAAGAAGCTGCCCCAAGTAGAATTCTCTACTTTTGAGACAGCTTCTTTTATTATAAAGATTATAATAGCAGGAATCTTATAGGTCGAAGTACAGGGCGTATTCATGTGGATGAACACGAATCGCAACCTCTTGTGCTTCAGAACGTTTCAGAGCAATATAGTTATCGATGAAGTCCTTAGTAAATACGTCGCCTTCTGTTAGGAACTCGTAATCAGCTTCCAAAGAATCAAGCGCTTCGCTCAGGCTGCCTGGAACGCTGCGGATTTTTTCTTTATCTGCATCAGACAATTCATAGATGTTCTTATCCAGAGGACCATAACCCAGTTCTTGCGGGTTAATCTTGTTCTTAATTCCGTCCAGACCTGCCATCAGCATTGCGGAGAATGCCAAGTAAGGGTTAGCTGTGGAATCCGGTGTGCGGAATTCGATACGACAGCCTTTTGGTGTCACAGCTGCTACTGGGATACGAACTGCTGCAGAACGATTTCCTTTGGAGTAAACCAAGTTAACCGGTGCTTCATAGCCAGGAACCAGACGTTTAAAGGAGTTGGTGCTTGGGTTAGTCAAAGCGATCAATGCTGGTGCATGGTACAAAATACCACCGATATAATGAAGAGCCATTTCGCTCAAGTTAGCATAAGCGCCTTTTTCGTAGAACAAAGGAGTGTCTCCGTCAAAGATGGATTGATGCACGTGCATTCCGCTACCGTTATCTCCGAACAGCGGTTTTGGCATGAAGGTCGCTACCTTGCCATACTGACGTGCAGTGTTTTGTACAATATATTTATAAGTCATGAGATTATCAGCAGTTTTCTTCAAGGTATCAAAACGGAAGTTAATTTCCGCTTGACCTGCAGTGGCTACTTCATGGTGATGACGTTCAATGCGTAGTCCAACTTCAGCAAGCAGACGGCACATCTCACTACGGATATCCTGTTGGGAGTCAACTGGTGCTACAGGAACATATCCACCTTTAACGCCAACTTTAAATGCCAAGTTGCCGCCCTCTTCTTTACGACCCGTATTCCAAGCCGCTTCTTCAGAATCTACGAAGAATGAGGATCTGTTCATGCCACTTTCGTAACGAACATCGTCAAAGATAAAGAATTCTGATTCAGGTGCGAAGAATGCAGATGTACCTACTCCGCTTTTTTGCAGGAATTCTTCTGCTTTCACAGCAATACCGCGAGGATCGCGCTCATAACGTTCGCCATCAGGAGTGAAAATGTCGCACATCACGTTCAGCGTTGGATGAGCTGTAAACGGATCTATGAACACACTATTCGGATCAGGCATCATAACCATGTCTGATTCTTCAATACCACGGAAACCTTTGATGGAAGAACCGTCGAATGCTACCCCATTTACAAAAGTTTCATCTTCCACTTCAGAAGCTGGCAGAGAGATGTGGTGGGCACGACCACCTAAATCTACGAATCGAAAATCTACCCACTCGATATTGTTCTCTTTAATTGTTTGCAACACTTTTTCAACCGACATGAATTTTTCCTCCCCCAAGTTCCGAACATTAGGCCGCTCACAGTATGCAAATGTTCTTGTTTTAATTTTTTTTGCTGTCGTAATTATAAATCTCATACCTAACATCGTCAATGCTTATGTCAGGTATTTCTTTCAGCAATGTAAGATATTCTAACGCTTTCGTGAAATCTGTTATTTTCGCATATTTTCATGTCACATTTATTTTATTCAACTCCAAAAAAACCCTCTTTTCCCACTAGGTCGCGGGTTAAGAGGGCTTCCGAGGAAGCTCTTAGATTGAATTTTATAGCGCCGAAACCGTTTCTGGCGAAGTAGAAAACTTACGTCCAACAATTGGAGCCAGCTTTTCCAGATCTTTAAGCAGGTTATCAAACTGATCAGGGAATAACGATTGAACACCATCACCTGTCATGGAATTGTCCGGATCTGTGTGCATTTCGATAATTAGCCCGTTTGCACCAGCAGCAACAGAAGCTTTGGCCATAGGCTCAACTAACTCACGACGACCGGTTCCGTGACTTGGGTCAGAGATTACTGGAAGATGGCTTAAGCTTTGTAGAACTGGAATAGCCGATAGATCCAGTGTGTTACGAGTGTAGGTCTCAAATGTGCGAATACCGCGCTCACAGAGCATTACATCCTTATTACCGCCTGCCAAAATGTACTCCGCTGCATTGAGCAACTCATCATAGGTCGCACTGAAGCCACGTTTTAGAAGAACAGGTCTGCCACAGGTACCCAGCTTGCGCAGCAAATCAAAGTTCTGCATATTCCGTGTACCCACCTGCAGAATATCCGCATGCTCCGCACAGATATCAACATACTCCGGTGTCATAACCTCTGTAATCGTCAACAGGCCATGACGCTTTCCTGCTTCAGCCATCATAGTCAAACCTTCCACACCTACGCCTTGGAAGCTGTACGGTCCTGTGCGGGGCTTAAACGCGCCTCCACGAAGTACCTGAGCACCAGACGCTTTAACAAGCCGGGCGATCTCATCAATCTGCTCTGGAGACTCAACGGCGCAAGGTCCGCCCATGATCACCAGGTTTTCTCCACCAATCTTCACACCCTTGATATCAATAATCGTATCCTCAGGATGGAAATCCCGGCTGGCCAGCTTGTAGGATTTGGAGATCTTCACGACGTTCTCTACACCCTTCATTTGCCGCAAATGCTCGGCGAGCTTAGGAGTGACGCCTCCCACTAAACCTATCACCGTGTGATCTGCTCCTCTGGAGAGATGCACCTGCAAACCTTCTTTTTCGATTACGGCAATTATATCTTTAACCTGCTCTTCCGGTGTTTGATTTGATGTAATGACGATCATATTTATAACTCCCTCTCTACACTTAAAATTTATAATAATTCCGCTAGATACTATCGCGCTACGACGCGTGTTCGCTTTTAAGCTTTTATGCTTTTAATCACTAAAGCAATTCTACCTCAAAAAGCGATTATAGTCAATCTATATTCTAGATTCCTATGCTGGAAGCGTTCTTTCGATAAAAAAGAGCACTTAACCTCGACTGACGAAGTTAAGCGCTCTTGTTGCAGCGTTCATAATATATAAGTTCGAGCCTAGCCCATTACATTAAGTAGTACTTGCACTCTTATTCTTAACCGGTGGCAGCAGCTTCGCCATATTCACAGTACGTTTAATCTCCCACGTCTCCGGATTAGCCGAATCATACTGATCTAAGTAGTTAATCACTTCTTTGGTGATAGGTGTAGGTGTGGATGCGCCAGAAGTGACCCCGACGATATTCACACCCTCTAACCATTCTGTTTGGAGTTCAGACACATCAGAAATACGATGGGCAGGAACCCCAGCGATTTCTTCCGACACCTGTGCCAGACGATTAGAGTTGTTGCTTCGCGGATCACCGACAACAATCACCAGATCACATTGCCCTGCTTGTTCCGCTACAGCCTCTTGACGTACCTGGGTAGCCATACATATCTCATTATGCACTTCAGCACCTGGGAAGGTCTCCAGAAGCTTTTTCATGATATGTTTAATATCCCACTGGCTCATAGTAGTCTGATTCGTAATGACGATACGTGAAGAAGGGATGGATAACGTAGCAATCTCATCTTCTTTTTCAATCAGATGCACATGCTCAGGGGCAATACCCACAGCACCCTCTGGTTCCGGATGGCCTTTTTTGCCGATATAAATGACCTCATAACCATCATCTACTTTTTCCTGAATAAGATCGTGGGTCTTCGTGACATCAGGACAGGTGGCGTCGACCGTAGTCAGACCCTTGTCCCTTGCCATCTTGCGCACCTCAGGAGAAACCCCGTGTGCAGTGAATATAACAGTCCCACTATCCACTTTATCCAGAATATCCAGACGATTATGTCCGTCCAAAGTAATAATGCCATCATCTTCGAACGAATTCGTGACATGACTGTTATGAACAATCATACCCAGTATATAAATCGGCCGGGGAAGATCGAGATTTTGCGCAGCCTGCCGTGCCATAACCATTGCATCGACAACTCCGTAACAATATCCCCGGGGAGAGATTTTAATGACTTCCATGAGTTCACCAGCTTTCTGCTTTCATTGACCTCTGTAATAGGACACTTCTAAATTATACCCTATTCCAGCGGCGGAGCAAAGAGAAGCGGCAACCAGATGACAAAAGTAGTACCCTCACCTTGGCGTGTAACAACCTCCACAGACCCACCATGCTCGTCAATAATCCACTTAGCAATGGATAGACCAAGCCCAATCCCTTCCGTAATTCCACGCGATTCATCCGCACGATAGAAACGATCGAAGATATATGGAACCTCATCTTTATCCATACCAATACCTGTATCAGTGATCCGAATACCAACCTGATTCTGATAGAAAAGGGTATCCAAACTCACGATGCCAGAAGGCGTGTACTTAAAGGCATTATCAATAAAAATAAAGAGCATTTGCTGTAGATAATCTTTATTCCCAACTATATATTTGCCGTTTAAGACTGACATATCACCTGTAACCCACTCGGCTTGACGCGGCAGGAAAGAGGCGCGGCGCGCAATCTCATTCATCATCGGTTCCAGTGCCACGGGCTCTATATCAAAAGTACGTCCAGTATCCGCACGCGCGAGCGAGAGCATATCCGCTACCAAGCGGCTCATACGCTTAGACTCGTCTGCGATATCCTGCACCGATTCAAGCGATAGCTGGCGAATCTCAGCTTCACTCATCTTCCCTTCTCCGGGTTCCATCTCCCAAACCTTTTGCAGCAGATCAATATTTCCGCGAATCGTAGTGAGCGGTGTCCGAAGCTCGTGTGAAGCATCTGAAACGAAACGGCGCTGAGCCGCATACGAATCCTCCAGCTCTGTGTAGAATCCTTCCATACGCCCAAGCATACTGTTAACGGTCTCAATAAGTCTTCCTATCTCGTCTGGCGGCCCATCGTATTCAATACGCGAGCTTAAATCATTCCCCGTCTGAATCCCATTCGCAGCTTCAATTACTTTGCCGATTGGACTCATGGATTTGCGCGCTAGGAACAAGCCGAAGGTAAATGCCGCGATCAGGGTAGCAAAAGAACCTACGAGCAGGATAGTTTTTAAACGCTCCAAGAGCTTATTCTGTTCACCTACATAGGTAGCCACTTGTAACACAGCAGCAGGATTATTTTTATAATTTTCCAATAGAATTGGCCGTTCATAAATCAGAAATTGATTGCCTTCAATTACAACATTACGAAATCCCTGTACAATTTTATCCCGCTCGGGATAATCAAATGCAAGATTACCATTTCTCATGTTTGTCGTTCGCTGCATAACCTTAGTATCATAAACATAGATCTGTGTATACGTATTAGAATTCTCAGGAGTTCTGACCCCATCCATCATTAGTTCACCGCTGTATAAATTGATACTGAAAAATGGAATGGTCTGCTCAGCTTGCACCTGGAGGCGATTCTTCAAGTCCCCATAAGTATTAAAATAAACAAAACCGTAAATTGCGGCTGATAAGGCCAGCAGCATAACGGCCAAAATCCCTGAATACCAAGCAGTCAGCCGCAATCTTATAGACATGTTAGTTGTCACCTCTTAGAATGTAACCGGCACCCCGGATCGTTTGAATGAGGCGTTTACCGCCATGCTCCTCCGTCTTTTGACGTAGCATAGCTATGTATACCTCAAGCACATTAGATTCACCGCTATAATCATAACCCCATATTTTATCCATGATCAGATCCCGTGAAAGCACACGTTTCGGATTTTGCATAAAAAGATGAAGCAGCTCAAACTCCTTCGCTGTTAACTCCAGTCTTTTACCGGCACGGGTAACCTCACGTGAATCCACATCCAGCGTAATATCTTCATAAGAAACCGCTTGCTCCCCACCTTCACTTTGCTCACTCTTACGCCGAAGCAGCGCACGTACACGTGCAAGCAGTTCTTCCAAGGCAAAAGGTTTAACCAGATAATCGTCCGCGCCCAGATCAAGCCCTTTCACACGGTGCTCAATTTCATCCTTCGCGGTAAGCATGAGAACAGGAACATTACTGCCCCCTTCCCGCAAGCGGCGACATACTTCAAAGCCATCCACCTGAGGCATCATTACATCCAAAATTACCACATCCGGATCACTGCTCAAGATTGCCCGTAATCCATCCGCTCCATTCACCGCTGTTTTCACATCGTAACCTTCAAAAGCTAAACCTCTACGCAGCATAGAAATAATCTTTTCGTCATCATCAATAATTAGAATATTCGGTCGCATCAAGCAGCCCCCATTGTTCAGTTCTTTTTATATATTGTAGCAGTTTACATCACAATTAGACAAAAACGGAAGGGTCGCCCCTTCCGTGTGACTTACCGTCCGGTATTATTGCTGCTGACTTTGTTGTGTAGTCGTTGTATCAAAATCATTTTTGTTACCGATGGTAACTGAAAGATCCATGGTTTTACCATCGCGCACAACATTTAATGTTACTTTGTCTCCAACTTTTAACGTTTGAATGAAGGTAATCAGATCTTGGTTGGTTGCATACTTCGTTCCATTCGCACCGGTAATGATATCGTAAGGGCGCAGGTCAGCGGTATACGCTGGGGATTTATAGATAATATCTGCAACCACAGAACCTTCTTTAATATCCGTACCCATTTGCTTAGCAACCTCATCTGTAATCGTCATAAGAGTTGCACCAATGAAAGGTACCGGCTCTTTCGGAATGGCTTGGTTGGCTTCCAGTTTATCTACGACTTCTTTAATCGTATTCACAGCGATTGCGAAACCAATACCTTGAGAATCCGTGCTGACGGCTACGTTCATCCCGATTACCTGTCCGTTCATGTTAAGCAACGGACCCCCTGAGTTACCCGGGTTGATAGAAGCGTCGGTTTGCAGCAGATTTTTGTAATTACGTGTTCCACTGCCATCTTCTTCGTTAATATCAATACTGCGTCCTTTTGCACTAAGAACACCGGAAGTTACAGTATGGTCGAAGCCTTGTGGGTTACCGATAGCAACCACTTCTGAACCTACCTTTATGCTATCCGAATCTCCAAGTGCTACGGTAGGGAAATCACTATCTCCTTCAATTTTAAGCACAGCCAAATCCAGATCTTTGCTAGAACCTAGCAGCTTCGCTTCATAAGGCTTGGTTACGCCATCGACGGTTACTTGGATTACATCAGCATTGTCAATTACGTGCTGGTTGGTCAAAATATAGCCGGATTTCTCATAAATGAAGCCTGTTCCAATTCCATAAGGGATAAGCTGTGATGAAGAATCCGATCCTGATTTGGAATCCTGTTCATTTTGTGAAGAACCATTTCCACTGTATTGATCCCCGAAGAAAAATTGTGAGAAGGGATCACTCAGATTCGGGCTGGATGAGCTTCCATTACGCGAATTAGTTTTCACTAATGTCTCAATCTTAACGACTGCTGGTCCCACTGCATCAACAACACCTGTCACATCACGAGATCCAGTCACCAAGGATGTAGTAGAAGTAGAAGGCGCAACACCTGCACTCTCGCCCGTTGTCTTCGCCGTTCCATTCGTTCCGGAGCTAGTAGCAACCGTTGTAGCTGTATCTCCCGTAAACCAGTTACCTCTGTCTGCCATATACATTGAGCCCGAGAGAACGACCATACCGGCTAGGAATGATACCAGCACTGTTTTTAACGAGCTTTTTGGTTTTTTATTATATTGCCAGCCGCCGCCACCTTCAGAACCGCCACCGCCATTTCCTCCGCGGCCACCACCATTGCCATCATAGCCAGTGGTACGAAGTGATGTGTTATATGGTAAGGGCTTTACAGGCTGTGGAGGTGTAACCTCGACCCGTTCTGGCTCCATCCGATTGTAGTGCTGCGCGCCTCCGTCAGCGTTATTCTCATCTTTGTTCAAAGATTTAAAAGGTCCGTAAGAATAGTAGTAGGATGATGATCCTGTTTCAGATGAAGTATTATTATTGCTGCTATTGTTATTATTGTCCCATTCCCGATCTGGTGCTGGTCCATTGTCGCGATTGAAGTTGTTTTTGTTATCGTCCATGTTTATCTTTCCTCCTGCTTCCTGTCGCCGTGACAAGGATTAATTTGTTTTCATGTTCTTATTTTGTACTTTAAACCTTAAGGTCACATTAAAAACAATTTAAGCGCAGATAAAAGATATAGGCAAATGGGAGGAGATTATACAGGGAAGCAGAAAAAAGAAGCTCGGGCGCGAAAAAGGTCGCGGCCCGAGCTTCTAAAACCATTTCAAATAGTAATGCACCTTAGTCTACAAGTCCTACCCCTGAGCCCAGCCCTTTCGATGAGCGTAAATAGCCAACTGGGTACGGTCATCAAGCTCGCATTTCATCAACAGATTGCTGACATGCGTCTTCACTGTCTTGATGCTGATATGTAGCTCCTCACCGATATCCTTATTGGTCTTGCCCTCAGCTATAAGCAGCAGGACTTCCTTCTCACGCTCTGTTAAACCGGAGGAATCACCTTGCACGGTGCGCTGGCGTATACCACGGGTCAGCGCCTGTGACACATCACCCGTCATGACGGGCATGCCGCGGTAAGCCCCTTGTAGTGCGTAGATTAACTCTTCTGCCGACACTGTTTTGAGCACGTAGCTGACAGCACCAGCCTCTATAGCATCTACAACAAGATCATCCTCCAGAAAGCTGGTGAGGATCACGATTTTGAGGCCAGGAAATTCAGCCAGCACTGCTCTTGTGGTCTCGGCACCATTCATCACAGGCATCATCAAATCCATCAGCACGAGGTCAGGCAGACCTTCATGTCCACCAGCACGCAGCATCTCCAGCGCCTCTTGTCCATTCGCCGCCTCACCGATGACCTCGAATGTAGGCTCCAGCATTAGATAAGTTTTGAGGCCCATCCGTACCATATCATGATCATCTACGAGCAACACTTTTATGACACTCATGCTCTACTCCTCCTCGTCCTGTGTATCTGTTCCTAACGATCTATTCTGCTCTAATTCTGGGTTCCCTTGAACAAACTTAGGAATATGTACACGGATCGTCGTTCCCGCACCCTTGCGGCTAATAATCTCCACTTGCCCACCCAGTTTCTCCGCGCGTTCGCGCATGGTGGTGAGACCGTAGGAGCCTTGTTTTTGCTGCACATGTTCAAAACCTTGACCGTCATCACTAATACTCAGCACAACTTGTCTTGATCCTTCACGCAGTGATAGGCTGACCAGTCTAGCTTCAGCATGCTTCACAATATTCGCCATCGCCTCTTGAATAATTAGGAACAGCTGATGTTCGATCGCTTCCGATAACTCGCCCTGAAGTTCGAGCTCCTTCATTCCTTTTAAGCCATTCTGGCGACAATAATCGGGAAACCATTTTTCCAGCGCCTCGAACAGATTTCGACCTTCCAGCTCCACTGGACGCAGTTGTGCAATTAATGCTCTCATTTGTTTTTGTGCCATCTGAGACATTGTAATCAACTGGTCCATGACCATTTGACCTTGAGCTTCATTGACCTTCAGAACTTTAGGCAGCGAAGAAGCGGACATATGGATGGCAAAAAGCTGTTGGCTCACCGTATCATGCAGATCCCGGGCCATACGCCTTCTTTCCTCCAACACCGCACTCTCCGCTGCCTGTTCCTTCTCAATAACCTCTTGTTCACCCAATCGCTGTAGAAGCTGCATCTTATTCTCAACCGTATCCATCATGACATTAAACTCGTGATACACTCGGGCAAAAGACTGATCGTCACTTTCTGGCATCCGTACGGACAGATTTCCTTTGGCTACCTGCAGCATATTCAGATCCAGATGATCAATCCGGCGCTGAATCCGCTGGCCTGCCATGTAGCCGATAACTACAGTGAACAACACAATCCCGAGACATAAGTACAGCCACATCCGATAATCCTTCACTTCGATATAACCAAGGCAAGTGCCTGCATACATCAATCCAGCGCTTACCGCTCCAGTGAGCAAAAAGTAAAACAACAGCAACCATTTGGTATTACTGAAGATTGTCCCCATCTAACCCACCGTTTTAACTTTAATGTCACCTATAAATGCACTTACATTTATACGGACTTTTTTGCCTGCTTCTTTATAATAAGGAGTCTTGCACTGTACACTGCTCATAAACCCACTGCGAGACTGATCCAGAACTTCCATATCCCCGATAAAAGAACTGCTGTTCACCGAGATGCCAAGATCCATATCATTCGGAATGTACACTTTAATGTCGCCTATAAAAGCGGAAATATTAATCCTCGTTTCGCCATAAGCAATTTGTGCATTCGTCAGATCCAGTACGGTATCGCCGATAAACTGCGAGATATTCGTGTTCTTCAGTTGGAAATGCTCGCGCCCCATGTGGACATCTCCGATAAAAGCAGAGCGATTGGTCGATTCCTTTTGATTATTTGATTCATGGAATTCCTCATGCCATTCACCATGTCTACGAGCATGACGCTCATGACGTTCCTGACGTCTGCGCTCGTGTCGTTCCTGCTTCTCTTGCCAACGTGCTTCAGCGCCGGACTTATAAGATCCTGTTTCGTCCTCATCGTCTTCTTCATCTTTTTGAAGATAGTCCTTCCAGTCGCGTTGACCAGAAGCCTTGCCGAATTTTTGCTCAAATTGTTCATCAAGTGTGGAATCCAGCGGTTTGGGCGGCTCCACATCTAGTGAGCTTTTTCCTGAAGGAAAGTGATCTGGTGGTGACGGTGGAGCTGGTGGCACAGGTGGTACTGAACCGCGTGGTTTAAAAATCACATAAAGTCCGCCGCCAATCAACATGACTGGAATGAACATTTTGAAAAAATCCCCGGCCGAAATATCAAACCAATCTAAATTCCGTCCAAGGAAAAACACTCCGATCGCCAGAAAGAAAAAGCCGCCGATAGGTGAAGAACCTTTTGATTGCTCCTCCCCTGTACCTAAAAGCCGTTTCATTCCCATTAGGATCAAGATAACCGGCCAATAATTCGAAATCAGGTAACCTAAGCTGAAATCAGTGTAACCCAATTGTCTCAGTAGAAACATAGCTCCAATCCCTATCAGGATCAGGCCGCCTAAAACCTGGCTGGTGAACCTTCTTTTCATGACTCATTTCCCCTTTAAAGTAGTGGAACGCTCTCTTCTTCAATCTTATAGCCTTAGTCTACAGGAATGAAGTGCTGAGAAACAGCGGCGAGAGAAGGAACTTCCCCTCAGTCTCTAGACTGAGATGAATGGGATAAAATTCTATTTACTTCATTATATATGAAAAAAGACTGTCCCTCAGTAATTAACTGATTTGGACAGTCTCTTTTTTTCAGCAGTCTTCTGCTTCAGTTAGCGCATTATTGTTGCGGTTTCTGAGCTGGTTTAGAAGTATTTCCACTTTGCTTAGTAGCGCCGTCATTCTCAACAGCAAACTCAGCATTGTATTTTTCATTTGGTGTTTTGTAATTTTCTTGTACTTTAGATTTCTTGTTATTGGCCACGGAATTCACCTCCTTTTCTCTTATGCAGCATAGAATATGCTTACTAAGAGAACATCTCGGAAGAGGCAATTGCTTTGCCCCAGTCCGTATTATGGCAAGGTGATGTCACTATTATGCATGACCAAGTGAAAATAAGTTCAATCCCATTAAATGGATTCTTCGAGCAGGGATTGCGGCACTGCTTTGTAAGTCTCAATCGCTTGGCTCAGCTTCTTCAGCATGACTTCCGTGCAAGTCCCGTTACCACGCTTAATGAGTTGAACTACAACCGATTTTTTGCCCCATTCCTTATACACCTGTTTCGTAGTAGCAAAATACAGATCAATCTTCCGCCCTTTAATAGCCGAGCCCGTATCAGCAACTATGGCGTATCCATAGCCCGGTATATAAAGAATACTACCCAGCGGCAAAACCTTAGGGTCAGCAGCAATGGTTGAGACTGTATTCTTATCTCTGCGCACTTTTACACCTGAATAGGTGATTCCATATTCGGGATGCTTAGATGTTTTACCTGTAGATTCATAACCCGCAGTATAGCCAGTCGCCATTACTTTCATTGAAGTAATAATCTGGTCTTCCGCAGGAGCGGCTACAGGAATAGAATTTGGTAACTGTTTTGAGGATCCGCTGCCACCATTTGTTTTAGTGGTTGGAGCTTTGGTGCTCTGCGGTGCCTTTGTCGCTGCTGGTTTATTTTTTGTTGTTGCAGGTAATACAGGTGCGACGGAATGCGCCTCGTTTGACATTAGTGTGGCGCGGCCAGTCGCAAGAACGACCTTATCATCTGTGGTTCTCATAAACACAGAATTAGCTTTGGTATATTGCAACTCGTTCGATAGCGTTTTGTTAATACCCGTGTGCTGTAAAGTGTCTCCTGTCCCAATGGCCCCTACTGCCTGTTGCTTAGATTCTGGAATGATTCCAGCAGCGGTCAATAGCAAAACGATGGTGACAAAAAGACACCAAAACCTCTGAAATATGCCCATTTTGTTCATGTGATAAACCTCCCCCTTATTAGCGAAGGTTTCCCGATTCACAAAATTTTATACATGAAGATCAGAAGTTGATCCTCATGGGCATATAACAGAGGTCTTATTTAGACGTAATTTTGGTGTTGTTAATTACAAGAAATTAGGAAATCACACGATCAGCAATTTCCTGAGACAAGAGCTCAATCACTTCTTGAAGCGGCTTAGCTCCAATGTCGCCTTCCCCGCGTTTACGGATGGAGACCGTCTGAGCGTTCATCTCATTCTCGCCAACTACGAACATGTATGGCAGTTTCTCAAGCTGAGCTTCGCGGATCTTATAACCCAGCTTCTCATTGCGGAGATCTGCCTCAGCAGAGATACCACGGCGACGCAGCTTGTCTGTAACTTCCTTGGCATAATCGTCGAACGCTGTCGATACAGGAATTACTTTAACCTGCTGTGGAGATAACCAAAGCGGCAGCGAGCCCGCAAAGTTCTCTAACAGGAAGGCAACGAAACGTTCCATAGTACCCAAGATTCCGCGGTGCAGAACGACTGGACGGTGTTTTTGACCATCATCACCGATATATTCCAGTTCAAAACGTTCAGGCAGCAAGAAGTCGATTTGTACAGTAGACAGAGTCTCTTCTTTACCTAATACAGTTTTAATTTGCACATCAAGTTTAGGACCATAGAATGCAGCTTCGCCTTCTGCTTCGTAGAACGGCAGTCCTGCTTCCTCTACTACCTCACGCAACATCCGCTGTGCAGTTTCCCACATTTCGTCATTCGCATAATATTTCTCTGTATCCTTAGGATCACGATAGGACAACCGGAAACGGTAGTCATTAATACCAAAGTCACTGTATACCTGTTTAATCAATTCGATTACACGAATGAACTCGCCTTTAATTTGGTCCAGACGGCAGAAAATATGGGAGTCATTAAGAGTCATCGAACGTACACGGTGTAATCCAGTCAATGCGCCTGACATTTCATAACGGTGCTGGATACCAAGCTCAGCAATACGGATCGGCAGATCACGGTAGCTGTGCATCGAGCTCTTATAAATCATCATGTGATGCGGGCAGTTCATTGGACGAAGAACAAATTCTTCATTGTCGATAGTCATCTTAGGGAACATATCCTCTTGATAGTGCTCCCAGTGTCCTGAAGTTTTGTACAGTTCAACATTACCCAGAACTGGTGTGTATACATGCTGATAGCCAAGACTTGCTTCCAGATCTACGATATAACGCTCCAGAATACTGCGCAATTTGGCACCCTTAGGCAACCAGATTGGCAAGCCTTGTCCTACCAATTGATTAAATGTAAAGATTTCAAGCTCTTTACCAAGCTTCCGGTGGTCGCGTTTCTTCGCTTCTTCAAGCAGGCGAAGATGCTCATCAAGCTGAGCTTTTTTAATCCAAGCTGTGCCGTATACGCGTTGAAGCATCTTATTCTTGCTGTCGCCACGCCAGTAAGCACCAGCTACATTCATCAATTTAAAGACTTTGATCTTGGCAGTCGACGGCACATGCGGTCCGCGGCATAGATCGAAGAATTCACCTTGTTCATAGATAGAAATCACGCTATCTTCAGGCAATGCCTCGATCAATTCCAGCTTGTAAGGATCACCTAGCTCACCGAAAATTTCAAGTGCTTCCTTGCGGCTAACTTCTTTGCGCACGATCGGCAGGTTCTCCGAAATTATGCGGTCCATTTCCTTTTCGATTTTGAGCAAATCTTCAGGATTTAGAGGATGTTCCAGATCCATATCGTAGTAGAAGCCATCTTCAATGACCGGACCTACACCAAGCTTAACTTCTTTTGTTCCGAACAAACGTCTAACCGCTTGAGCCATCAAGTGAGCTGTACTGTGACGCATAACCTCCAGACCTTCAGGTGAATCCAAAGTTACGATCTCTACCAGTGCGCCCTCTTCAAGGGGAGTAGATAAATCTACAACGATACCGTTCATTTTCCCCGCTGCTGCATTTTTGCGCAGGCCACTGCTAATAGAAGCTGCTACATCATCAATACTGCTACCCTCTGCGTATTCACGGACAGAACCGTCCGGAAGCTTAATACTTACTGACATTGCTAATTCCTCCTTCATATAATTAAGCCTAACGGCCCTTTAACCTTTGCGGAACAATAATATCCACGCACACAAAAAAACGCCCGTCCCGCAAAGGGACGAGCGATTACACCCGTGGTTCCACCCAAATTCGATTCTCTCTAGCCTCCCTTGAAACCTCAAGCGGAGTGAAGATAGAATCCTTCGTAAGCATGGAGTAACGACCATGAACCGGCAGTTCTTACTATCCCATTGCAGGGAGTTCAAAACGGCAGCTACAAAGGGGTAAATCGAAAGCAGGATGCCGGAGGAAATTTCAGCCTAAGTTTCCTCTCTCTGAACGGTCCAGAACAATCAACTCATATCTTCGTCAATGCTGTTAACGTGAATTATGGAGTAATTATAAATCTGTCCTCTCTGACAGTCAAGTCAGAAAAGGGTCCAAAATGATAGAAACTCAGGCAGAAGACACACATAAGGACTGTTCTGGCAGCCAATACATGGATGCCGAAACAGTCCTTTTGTGGTTATTCCTCTCGCCGTTTTTTTTCAGGTAAGCGGCCTGCACGTTTCAAAGACTCACGCAACAAGTATTCGATATGTCCGTTTACGCTGCGAAATTCCTCTCCCGCCCATCGTTCCAGCGCCTCATGCAGATCCGGATCGATCCGCAGTGGAAAGCTTTTCTTGGCCGCCATGATGCACCGCCTTAGTACAACGAGCCGGCGTTAATGACCGGACTCGCTCCGCGCTCCGACACGATCGCAACCATCAGATTATTGATCATCGCCGCTTTGCGTTCCTCATCAAGCTCAACTACGCCGCTTTCTTTAAGCTGTTTAATCGCCATATCGACCATGCCTACGGCGCCTTCAACAATGATTTGACGAGCGGACAGAATTGCAGATGCTTGCTGACGTTGCAACATTGTACTGGCAATTTCTGTGGAATAAGCCAAGTGTGTAAGCCGCGCTTCAATGACCTCCACACCAGATATCGACAAACGTTCTTGCAGCTCGGTTGCCAATTCTTTAGCAATCTCATCTGCATTAGCCCGCAGGGACATGCCCGATTCATTGAAGTTATCATACGGGTATTTACTGGCTACATGACGCAGCGCTGTTTCACTTTGGATTTCCACAAACGCCATATATTTATCTACATCAAAAAGCGCTTTTGCAGAGTTAATTACCTTAAATACGATAACTGCAGCAATTTCAATCGGATTCCCTTCCACATCATTAACCTTCAGCTTGACACTGTTAAAGTTACGCACGCGGAGGGAAACCGTCTTGCGCAAACTGAACGGAATGACTGCAAACAAGCCACTTGTCACGATAGTCCCTACATATTGCCCGAAAAAGGTAACTACGACCGACTTATTGGGCTGCACAACCGTAACACTTGTACATAATACCCCAGCTACAACGAACAGAATGACTGGCACTGCGACATACTCTTGAACTGCACCATAAATTCCCCCAGCTAAACAAACTGCAATTAAGGCGAGAACCCAAAATCCACTGACAGGACGAAGCGTTTTCTCTTTCATAAAAGCACCCCCAATAGATATTCTTTTGATATGATTATGATATCACTTTTGGATAATAATGTGAATAGGTAAAAAGAAATTAAAAATGCTTTTCTGTTCATATTTCATATACTGCAGCTCTATCGGACCCCACAGTCGCTATTGCGCTAAAAACCAGCCTATATGAGGCTCTTTTCAAGGATACCGTCGCTGGGGTCGAACACCTGCTCAAAAGACGCTGAATTTACGAATTAGGTCCGCTGGGTCCATACGCCTAACGGATGATATAACAAGCGAAGATTCAGATGTGTTCTGCAATGAGGCTTGCTAATGATCGTAATCCTAACCTTACAAAAAAACGCTTGATGCTCATTAGTCCACTGAAGGATTAACAAGCATCAAGCGTTGATTAATTAATATATATTAGTTCTGCATTACAAAATCATTATCAATCTTCGCATTAGGATCATCGAACACCCGCAGAATATCATAACGTGTATTCCGCTGCGCTGGAACTTTGCCTGCTTCGCGAATCAGCTGAGTAATCGACTCGATGTTTACCTTGTAAGTCGCACCCGCCGAAGATACTACGTTCTCTTCAATCATTGTGCTGCCGAAATCGTTGCAGCCATATTGCAAGGAGAGCTTGCCGACCTCTGGTCCCATAGTGACCCATGAAGATTGGAAGTTCTTAATATTATCCAGCACAAGGCGACTGATCGCCACCGTCTTCAGATACTCCTCAGGCGTTTGTCTGTCCAGCTTCAGGTTGGTATTGTCCGGCTGGAATGTCCATGAGATAAAGGCCAAGAAACCTTCAGAATCATATTTGTTGGCAATACACTCATCCTGAGCCTCACGCACACGTAGTAAGTGCAAAGCACGTTCCTCCATACTTTCCCCAAGCCCAATCACCATTGTCGCTGTGGTATTCATACCCACTTTATGTGCCGTCTGCATTACATCCATCCACTCGCGCCACGAGCCTTTTAGTCGGCTGATTTTGCGGCGTGTACGGTCATCAAGAATTTCTGCGCCTCCGCCTGGCAATGAATCCAGACCCGCAGCATGAATTTCACGAACCACTTGTTCCAGTGGTAATCCTGATACTTCTTTCATCTTCATAATCTCCGCAGGAGAGAAGGAGTGCATTGTAATCTCAGGGAACCGTTGCTTAATTCCGCGCAGTATATCTGTATAGTAGCTAAATGGAAGGTTAGGATTAGTTCCACCTTGCATAAGAATTTCTGTACCATTAACAGCAATTGTTTCAGCAATTTTTTGATAAATCGCCTCATCTGGCAGCACATAGCCTTCATCCGAGCCTGGTCTGCGGTAAAAAGCGCAAAAACGGCAGTACACATCACATACATTCGTATAGTTAATATTACGGCCAATTACAAATGTGGCTAACGGGTCCGGGTGCCAGCGTTCCATAATAGTGTTTGCAGCAGCACCCATTTTCTCAATTTCGTTGCTCTCGAATAGTCGGATGGTATCTTCCAATTGGAGACGGTCGCCCCGCAGGGCTTTATCCAAAATAAGATCTATCGCACTCATCGTTCGCATCCTCCTTTTAAACCCTTAGGGATATGGTAGATTCACAAAATCACAAGAAAAAATAACGTTGTCGTCCTTTAGAGATAACAACCGTTTCTCGTAGTAACATAAGGATAAAGTAAGTATGTAACTTATACCTTATATTTTAATAAATGAACAGTTCATTTCCTCATCGTATCACAATCTGAACAGCTTGAAAAACTTTTTACTTTCTCAGCAAGATACCATCCAGCAGAAAGAGTCCTTACATTGCTGCCTGCACCCGTTGAATCAAAATTCCCTGAGGCTGTCGGACACAGATGACGTTATTTGCAAGTTTTTAGCCTTTAGAGCATAGTTATGGACTCCAGTGATGCTATTCCATGAAAAGAGCCTCATGAAAGCTGTTTTTTAGCGCAATAGCTGCTGTGGAGTCCGTTAACATTCCAAATGTGGAATAATGCTGCGTTTAAGGTCAGCTGTGTCCAATAGCGAAAAGTCCAAAAAGAAGAGCTATCCCAGCAGCCAATTCCCGGCTTATGAGACAGCTCTATTTCATCCTCAGTCTAACACCAGTTCTAAATCAACGGTGAGATAGATCCTCGATATTTCCCAGCAATTCGGTGCCGATCTGGGTTGCCGTTACTTTTACTTCGTTTCGATTTCCGCCCGCGCAGCCTCCAAAGCATGACCCAGATCAGCAATTAGATCCTCCGCATGTTCAATGCCCACCGAGAAGCGCAGCAACCGATCATCTACACCCACCGCATTCCGAATTTCCACAGGAATGTCCGCATGCGTCTGTACTGCAGGATAGGTCATTAACGATTCAACCCCGCCGAGGCTCTCAGCGAAGGCTATAAGCCGGATATGACGAAGCAGAGGTTCTACGTATCTGGCATCTTTTAATTTGAAAGAAAAAATTCCGGTATTGCCCGAGGACTGGCGATTCTGAATTTCATATCCCGGATGATCCGGCAGGCCTGGATGGAACACTTCCGCAATCGCCGGGTGCTCTTGTAGATAGCGGGCAATTGCTAGTGCATTACTCTCGTGCCGTTCCATACGCAGAGCCAGTGTCTTCATGCCTCTCATCAGCTGATAACTGTCTGTTGGCCCAAGCACAGCGCCAATAGAGTTATGTAGAATCGCTATTTCAGCGGATAATTCAGCCCCTTTAGATACAATAAGACCAGCAAGTATATCATTGTGTCCGCCCAAATATTTGGTAGCACTATGGACTACAATATCCGCACCTAATTCCAGAGGACGCTGGAAAAATGGAGTCAGCAGTGTATTGTCTACAATTGTGAGCAGCCCATGATGACGAGCCCAAGTAGCAACGGCTGCAATATCCGTAACCATCATCAAAGGATTCGTTGGCGTTTCAATAAATATCGCCTTTGTATTTGGAAGACGGGAAGCCTCAAGCGCATCCAAATCATTCGTATCTACATAGGAAGCAGTGATTCCAAACTTGGACATAATTCGTTCCAACAAACGATAGGTCCCGCCGTAAAGATCCAGCGAAACGATCAAGTGATCGCCTTGCCCAAACAGGGTAAATATGGTTTGAATAGCCGCCATCCCAGAGCTACAGGCAAAACCTGCATCACCAGACTCCAATTCCGCAGCCGCATTCTCCAGTACGGAACGGGTCGGACTTTTGGTACGGCTATAATCGAAACCTGTGCTCTGCCCAAGCTTCGGGTGACGGAATGCCGTAGCATTATAGATAGGAAAATTAATGGCTCCGGTAGCCGGATCTTCTTGTGAACCTATTTGTGCCAGTCTGCTTTCAATCCTAAGTTTGTCGTCCATGATAAATGCCTCCTAAATTATAATGTAGCGCTGATCTTAATAAACAATCGGGTCGATATCGTAAGGTGTCTCTTGATATACATAGTAATTGAGCCAATTAGAGAATAATAAGTTGGCATGTGCACGCCACACTGCAGGAGGTGTCCGTTCTGGATCATCTTTAGGGAAATAGTGTTTCGGCAAGGCCATCTCCATGCCCCTCTCCAAATCACGATCATATTCCCATTTCAGGGATAGAGGATCGTACTCGGAATGTCCGGTCACAAATATTTGTTTGCCGTCGGTCGTAGCTACTAGATACATACCAGCTTCTTCGGATTCTGCCAGAATCTGCAGATCTGGATTGCTCTCAATATCTTCGCGGGAGACATCGGTATGACGGGAATGCGGTACATGGAATACCTCGTCAAAACCGCGCAGCAATTTAATGTTATTTTGATTAATCGTATGGGAGAATACACCAAAACATTTTTCAGGCAATGCCACTTTACGAACACCAAAATGATGATACAACCCTGCCTGTGCCGCCCAACAGATATGCATGGTCGAGGTCACATTATCCTTGCTCCATTCAAAAATCTCTTTTAGCTCTTCCCAATAGGATACTTCCTCAAACTCCATTTGCTCTACGGGTGCTCCTGTAACAATAAGGCCATCCAAACGGCGGTGGCTGATCTCGTCAAAAGTTTTGTAAAAGCTTCTCAAATGCTCAGCAGAAGTATTCTTAGAAGTATGTGAGCGTGGATGCAGCAAGGTAACATCAACTTGCAGCGGTGAATTTCCTATTAAACGCAGCAATTGAGTCTCCGTCGTTTCTTTAGTCGGCATGAGATTCAGAATAGCAATCCTTAGTGGACGGATATCCTGATGGAAAGCCAAACTTTCATCCATCACAAAAATATTTTCTCCGGATAGTACTTCTTTTGCTGGTAAACTGTCGGGAATTTTAATTGGCATTGTCTTTCCACTCCTTAACTGTATTTAGGTTATGTTGTCACATCGCGGCTTTCTGAACAATAAAAAGACCTTTCTCGGAAAACGAGAAAGGTCATATCTACAGTCATATGCGCCTCTCTCATCTGCCAGAAACTTTTGGACGGGGTTTAGTCGTCAGCAAAGTTCCGCAAGAATTAGCACCGTGCGTTCACACGCCGGTTGCCGGGTTTCATAGGGCTAGTCCCTCCACCTGCTCTTGATAAGATTTAGCTGTATTCAATTAAATTTCTTTAAAATTTACTTTAAATCATGAACCTCCTTTTCGTCAAGTCCATACAATGCTGAAGTAGCCTTAAAGTAACAATAAATTTGCTTGAAAGAGGCATACTCCGTTGTTATACTAGACAAGTATTTCATACCTGAACGAAAAGAAGAGGTGAGAAGAAGAATGGAAGGCGACCCGAGCTCGCAATTAAGTGTACAAAATGAGCAACCACACAGGATAATCATCAGCTTGCCGGCGGCGGGAGCAGTTCTTCTTCATGCCCTCGAATCGTCATTCGGCCTCTTGTATTGATTGTAACGCCGGCCAAGCTGATTTTTTTCTCTGTGCTTAATTAGCAGTCCCTGGTGAAGACCCGGGGATAGAAGGAGTGGAATCAGATGAAAATCCGGCTGGTGAATGCAGGGGTTTTTACACCTATTGATGAAATTGATGAAACATTGACACCCCCAACAGAAGGGTTCTATTGGATTGATGCAGATGTGGAGGATTTGGAGCTGCTTCAGCCCCTGTTCAACCTGCATGATCTCGCTGTTGAGGATTGCCTTAGTGAAGAGGATCAACGTCCAAAGATCGAAATATACGAAAGTCATTACTTTATTGTTGTAAACAGCATCCGCTTTGATGATGAGGAAATTTTCCTGCGGGCACTCAATATATTCTTGGGCAGACATTATATTATTACTGTAACGAAACAAAAGATCCACGAGCTGCGCATCCTGAAGCCCATGTTATGGGAGCAAGAGGTTAGCGAACCAGACCAATTCCTTTACCTGCTTATCGACCTTGTCGTAGATAATTATTTCTCCGTAGGTGACCGAATTGAAGCCCGGATTGAGAAGCTTGAAGAGGATATTCTAATGCATACCAAGAAATCTCATCTGAGTGAGATTATCGGTCTGCGAAGTGAGATCTTATGGTTAAAGAAGATGCTGGGACCACAGAAAGAGGTTATCAATACCCTGAACAAAAAAGACCTCCGTCTGATTGATGATCAGCTGCAGAAGTATTTTAGCGACATTTATGAAAATGCAGTTAAAATATCCGAAACCTTTGAGACGTACCGCGATCTCATGGGCAACTTACGTGAGGCCTACCAATCCAGTATCGCCAACCGCGCCAATGAAATTATGAGAGTATTTACCGCGATTACAACGATATTCATGCCTTTGACCGTAATTACCGGAATCTATGGGATGAACTTTGATCATATGCCTGAGTTGCATACGAAATACGGCTATTTTGCCGTGATAGGTCTAATGTTGACGTTAGGCTGTGGGATGCTGTATGTATTCCGCAAGAAAGAATGGCTATGAAAATAAACGGACGAATAGGCAAGACGAAGGCCCTTTAACCCTATGGTGTAAGGAAGCCTTCGTCTTTTTGATATGAGGAAAAGCTACTAGAAACTGGTCGCCACGCCCACTTTAGGAGCTTGCTCCCGCCGGAAACGAATGCGGATCAGCCGCAGACGTTCATAATAGCTATCCAGCCCTTCTGCTGCTGAAAAATCCTCCCCATACACCTTATGCAGCACTGGCTTTAGAAAAAGATCTCCTGCCTCTACATAGGCATTCCATATCGCTTCCTGTTCATTCTGCGGCATATTTTTCAGTTCTACCTCGATCAGTTTCTCCACGCAATAACCTTCTCTTTCCAGCTCCTCTACCGCTTCAATCAGTTCGCGACGGTTCACTCCACTGTTCACCTTAAGCTGTTCTAACCCTAACCCATTCTCGATCCCTTGCAGCAGAATTCGCCGTAATCGCAGTCTTTCTAGCTGTTTCTTATATTTGACCTCTTTCTGTTTATAGAGCCAGGATACAAAAGAGTCCTCCTCAATTTCTTGGTGAACCCAGTTCAAAGGGAAGGAATGTTCCCTTGCAGCCGTAGAGGTTATAGCCAACCAATCCGTGCCATATTGGGCTACCTTTCCTTCCCCTACACCAGGGATCTGCAGCAGCTCCTCTGGTGTATGCGGCAAGAAAGTGCTTATCAAACGTAACAAACGATTGCTGGCAAGAATGTAAGGGGCTTTCCGTTCACTAGAAGCTCGGCTGCGGCGCCAAGCACATAACTCCTCATAAATAGCTTCGTTCCCATTATATTCACTGTAATATTGCAGCCTTAGCTGCTCCTGATTGCGCCCAGTAAGGCCGTCTTCTTCATGAAATACGCCATCAATCAACGGCCGATAGCCATCCCCCATCTTCACCGCCAGCTCATGCCTGTAAACACAGAGCATTTCATTCCAAGAACCACCCGCATACCACAAATGCTCCTGCGTCTCCTCACCGTCTGAAAAATCACGCCAGCCCAGGCTCCACACTCCTTCTTCCTCTCCAATCCATAGCTGAGCGAACACCTCTTGATCCACCCCAGATATTCTGGATAAGCGATTCATAAATACAATTTGCATATTCATCCCTGCCTTTCTAGTCTTCAGCAAGCACTATACCTACCGGGTCTGAACTACTCTTCGCTGGTGTGAATCCCACACTGTCAGACTCGGAAAACGCAAAAAAGCACCACTCTCACGATAAACGTGAAAGAGGTGCTCCCTCATTAAATGCTATACTGTTAGATCCTACAATACCATATATTTCCTAACAGTCAATATCTTTTTATACTAGTTTCTTGCCAAAGCTAAGGTTGCCAGTCCAATCGCACCTGCAAGTCCTGCATTATCTCCAAGCTGCGGTGGCACAACGTAATTATCAATATCGGTATTGAGCGCTGGATGCTGAACATAACCTTTAAGCAGCTCCTGCAGCTTGGTACGGATTAGCGGGAACAAGTGGCTTTGCTTCATGACCCCACCGCCCATTACGATTTTTTCGGGAGACAGAATCAGCACGTAATTCATAAGTGCATGTGCAAGATAATGAGCTTCCATATCCCAAGCTGGATGGTCAACAGGTAGCTCGCCTGCTGGTTGTCCCCAGCGTTTGCCAATCCCCGGACCTGCGGCTAACCCTTCAAGGCAATCGCTATGATAAGGGCAGTAGCCCTCAAACGTGTCCTCTGGATGTCTGCGAACTAGAATATGTCCCATCTCAGGATGAGACAATCCATGCACCATCTGACCTCCAACAACTGCTCCCGCTCCAATACCTGTCCCAACCGTAATATAAAGGCAGCTGTCCAGACCTTTAGCCGCTCCCCATTTACTTTCCGCAAGCGCTGCACCATTCACATCCGTATCAAAACCGATCGGCACGTTAAATTGCTCAGCCATTGTGCCTACCAGATTATATTGTCCCCAGTGAGGTTTTGGTGTCGTTGTTATGTAACCATAAGTAGGGCTGTCCAGCACGGGATCAATCGGTCCAAACGATCCAATACCAAAAGCTTCTACATTCTTCCCATTAAAATAGTCGATTACGAGTCCCATCGTTTCTTCCGGTGTTGTTGTCGGAAAGCTAACTCGGTCCAGAATGGTACCGTCCTCATAACCAATCCCGCATACAAACTTCGTTCCGCCTGCTTCAATCGCTCCCAATAACTTCATAGCAACTATCTCCCTTCTCCAATAAGCAATAATCCGCCATCCAGTGTGAAAATAAAAAACAATATAAAAAAACAATCAACAGCCCTTATTATACGTTGGATGAAGCGCTATCACAATAATAAAACTCCCTTCATGCTATTTTGCATGAAGGGAGACTATTGTTGTTTAATTATTTAAGTCATCAAACATAGAGCCTTTTACCGTAACCTCAATTTGATCCAGCGGCTTAATGCCGACAAGCTTGCCCAGTGATTTGTATGCGTTGGTACTCTTGGAGAGCTCCACATCTGCCAACCAAGCCTTAACATAGTACTTCCCATCTGGCATTTCAGCTGTAGTATAGACAGGAATATGGTCCTTATTAATCGTAATCGTCACCGTAGACTTTTCCGTGATCTTGTACATATTCTGATTCAAGCCCACATATTCACGGTATTTGAAATTGTCGAAGCTTCCCAGTGTACTAGACTGTGAGTAACCCTCTAATATATTCTTCCAGAATTCATGGGTGCCATTATCACTTTCTCTTTCTTGTGAATATGGGATCTCTTCCACATCTTTAGTAAAGCTGTTCTCCACCGTCAACAATTTCGCATCATTCACTCCGGTGTTATCCTCTACGGATAAAGCTGCTGGCTTTCTTGCAAAGTTATTCCCGTTTTTGCTCAGTGGTTCATTCCGCAGATTGACCGCAACTTTATCATTATTGATATACATAAGATCAGTTTCATATCGGAAAGAATTCGTAAGTTCCTCAACAAGATCCTTATGGTCCTTCGTGTCTTTATCCGTATCTTTAAACGTAACTGTCTCCAGTGTAAAGGTATACGTTCCAACAGGATTAAAATAATATCCGGATTTAATCGGATAATCATACCCTTGAAGTTGCTTATCCGTCGCAAACACGGCGGTATCATAATTAGATTTGTCGTTAAGCATTTTTTTAGCGGTAGCTCTGGCTTTCTTATAAGCTTGAGCCATGCTATTCTCTACCTTCCAACCGATGTCTCCGCTTGCCTGTTGTGTGAAGATTCGTTCGAATTGCCCCTTTACTTTCGTCCAATCCTGTAAGTTCTTATTCTCATCTTCATGAGCCATCCAGCGGATTACATTATAATTGTAAGGCTCACTTGTCCAGAGGAGCTTTCGAATCAAAGAATCCGCTTTATTCTTGTCTATTGAATTCTTGTACAGCTTAGGTGCTATTTGTTTGGCCCCGTTATAAATATAGGTCCGAATGGTTTTGACATCCTCACCTGGTGTAAACGGAGCTGAAGTGCTGCCGCTCTCCGTATACGTTTGACAAGATTCAACATCTTTACCTTGCCCGTTCTTAGTTGTGCTGCACACCTGATAATTACGAGTGAAATTTCTGCTCACAGTACCCTGGAAACTGATATTACCTGACTTTTGATTAGGTGTATACGGAGCCGGATTAATGTACCACTTACCGTTAACAGGATCATCACCAAAATCAGGACGCTGTAGACTAGCTATGATGTCAGGTTGCCTAACTATAGTACTGGCGGCATCGTTAACCAGCGGATTATTCTCCACACGGAAATAACGATAGATAGTATCCGAATTATTGATTACTTCCAAAGCGCCTGTAGCATTCCCACTCCAAGTAAAATCAGAATATTGCGGTTGTAGAACAGCCTTTATAGCAGCACCATCGGCTAACCCGAATTTCACTTTTTTCGATAACACATTATAATCCAGATCGAAGGAGCCTTTAGTTGTTGGCATCGAGTTGATCTTCTTAATCCATCCGTAAATCTCATTATTTCCGTAAAAGACTTCATTAGGTGACTTCAGCCTGTTCAGATTAAACTGGATGTATACGTCCTCATCAGGCATTGTAAATGTCGCGAAAAGAATATTGTCAGCCGTATTAGCCGCAAGCATAATTTCACCTGCTAACGTTGACGCATGACCATGGTATCTTACAGGGATTTCCTTTCCGTTACTCGTGATCTTCCAAGCGTAATCTGTTGTTTTCTGCGTGGCGAAGCTGGATCTGAGCCTGATTCCAACGGTTACCTCTTGTCCAGCTACCGCGCCGGTTGGCAAAGTTTCGAAATGAGGGGATAAATCATTTACCTGCAAAATAAACGGTGCGATAGGAATGCCTAAGTAAGTAATATTTCCGTTGGAACCTTGGATGTAAATCCTCCCTGATCCCCAAGACAGATAGGTAGGCGGTTGCAAGACGTGAACATAATCTATCCATCGCCCTCCCTTAGACGGTGTAGTATTCTGAGTGTATACAACCCTGTCTTTATACTCCTTGTCTTGATTGTTATAGATGAACCGTTCATATTTCTTACCGGCATAGTTCAGGTTTAGTCCAGTAAGAATCGCCTGCTCAAAAGTCCCGCCGGAATTTGCTAGATACTCAATATCCCGACCTACAAATGCATCAAAATCATTTTTTCTAATTTTGTAGCTTGATTTTACGCCAGAGTCCTTCCAAGGTTCCTTAATCATATTAAAATTCTGAATTTGAATCCCGCTCCATCCAGCATACCATGGAGCTCCCTCAGTTGAGACCGAGTCCCCATCAATCGAATACCCGGAAAAAGCAAACATATTGCTATGCTCCAGCCATTCATGATTTCCACCATAAACAATCTCAAAATTACTATTGTTAGATTTTATCTGGTTTTGCAACAAATCCTCTCTTAACTTTCCTTTATTAGTCTCCATTGTGTAATAATTAGATTTTTTATAGAGCTCCGCCATATCTTTATTGATCTTCTCGATAAAAGCTGTCGCTGTTTTTGGAAGATTGTTAGATGTATCATTCACTGACTCTTCAGAGAAAACTGAAGAAGCTATAGATTGGAATAAGAATATTGTCACTATACTAAGCCATATCGATTTTTTCATACCTTCACCTCTCCTACTTCGGCCATACTGCGATTCCTATATCCCCCATACCAGGAGAGTCTACATCAATTTTATAATCTTTGCTTTGGAAGACTTTATAATCTAGCTCATCCATTCTTTTTGTTTTTGTTCTAACATACTTCATAATCGAATCTACGACATCGCCCTCAATGTTTTGTCTAAGAATATTCTCCGCTTCCTTCGCTTCCAGTGCAGGGTCAGAGCCTATATTAGTAAATGTAATTGTAATTTGAAAAAGATACTGACCTGCTTTCCGATCATCATTGTTGTATACTGTCAGCTGTGAATCGGTAATATAAGTCGACTCTAGATTGGCCCCCAATTGAGTATACGGGATTTCAAACCCATGAATCGTTACCGTCTTCGCTCCATTCGTTGATTCTCCCGTAGCAGGCTTATCAGAGGTAGCTATTTCACCTGAAGGAGTAGTGATGTAGACCGTCTTCACAGCATCATCCCATTTCACGTTTACACCGAGTCCTTCATATACAAATCGAAGTGGGACAAAGGTTCTTGACTGTTTGAACAATGCTGCCGTGTCCATTTGTTTTGTTTTTCCATTGAGCTCATAACTCTTTTTCCCGATATAGACACCCATTGTTTTGCCTTCAAGCGAGATTGTTGCCTTTTTGGCCTTACTGTCCCATAACACCTTAGCTCCAAGCGCTTCACTTATAAAACGCACGGGTAGCTGTACTCTTTGCTGCGCATCGATAAAAGGCTGGGCGTCTGGAAAAATAACTTTTTCTCCATTTACTACTACCCTCAATGGAAGACTTGCTGCAAAACCTGAAAATGCAGAAGTCATCAGGGATACCATTAGTAATAAAAGTAGAGAACTGATTAATTTTTTCATATAATTACTCCTCTCAATTTATCTTTCTATTTCCTGATATAATTAGTTAAGATGTATTGTGGTAGTACTTGCACGGGCAGCTGCAACAATTTTGGATTCAATCTCTCGATATTTTGTAACTGTGTATCTTAAACCTGCAGTTTTTCCGTTAATCGCTGTTGTTACACGATTTTTCTGTGTCCGGACTTCATTGCTTAAACGTTGAACTTCTCTTAATTGAGCTTGAACATAAGATTCACTGTAAGTCCTGCCCACGTTAGAACTGACTCCAGAAGCTATAGATAATATCCTCTCGACGGCTTCAGCAATGCTCTCTTCCTTACGCACCAGACTTTTCTGCAGGCTCTCCAGTTTATCCATATTCGCCAAAATCTTGGCTCCTTGAATGACACTAGCAGATGCAACTGCAATCTTCGTTATGGTTTTCGTTACGGTCGATTTGACTTTGCTGATCGCTGAATCTTTAATCGTGCGTACGCCAGCGATAAATTCTTCCTTAGTTTTCTTAATTTTAGATTTTACACTTTGGAATATATCCCCCATTTTCTTCATTGCTTTGTCTTTTACACTAATCCAATATTCCTTCTGAGCTTCAATATACTGAATGGCATTCTCTACAAAACGATTAAAGCCCTCTTTTAATTTCGTCATAAAATCAGAGACTGCGTGCTTTACCTTTTGTGAAAACTCCTCAATTTTATCACCGATCAAATTAGTCACTCGGACAGCTTCTGTCACCATATTCGTTACAAATTCAACACTTTGATTATAAAAGGAGACCACTCTCTCCTTGATATCCTCCACCTTTTGCTCAATCCAGGGAATCACACTGTCAATTACAAAACCAATCACATAAAGCGCAACCAGAGCTTTTATAGTGACAACGAGCGCAGCTAACGCTGCAGTAATCGCCGCAGTAACAACTGCAACGGGCCCAACAGTCACCATTAAAAGCCCAACTACGGCTATTCCCGCAAACGCTAATGGCCGCAGATCTACTTCCCCATCCAATACTTTAAAAATCCCTTCAACCAATGCTTCCTTTAGTGGCCCCGGCACAATTTCTAAACCAACTGTAATATTATGCACAAGGTTAGGAACCAAAGCCCGAGTCTGTGACTCTGAACGTTGAAAGGACTCATTGTTCCCGTCGATCTTTAGTGAGAATAAGGAATGATGTGGCAGCACGGTATTCCTTTCAGATTCAGTATCAATGTAAATACCTGCCGATGGATTTTGAAATAAGGCCGGAACGATGTCATTTTTATTTCTGAACTCTTTAATTTTGTCATTCTCATTCAAATCATCTATAGTGGCCCTGTGTTTATCAAGCAAGGTTCCATTAAATCCCGGTGCATTAAACGTTGATGCGGAAGTTAGCTGATTCCGTAAATTCTCAGGTAATATAAAAGAGGAATATAGGGCTAGATTACCTCCTAGCGAGTGCCCAGTCAGAAACAATTCATAACCCGCATCTATTTTGAAATTATCCATATATTCTTTAGCTTCCGCCTGTTGTAAAGATTCAAGGGCATATGCAGTTGTTCCGTTGTTTTTCCAGTCATTATGGTAAAGCGGGTTATCCATTGGTTCACTACCCCGGAACGCCGCTACCTTTGCCCCGTTCTTGGTATCTACTGTAAATGCAACAAAACCTGATTCCTCTTTTTTATTATGAGAGACGATATTGGAGATTTCCCAATTCTGATAATCAGATATATTCATCTGCTCTATGAGATCATTCCACTGCTTGTATTCTTTGACTCCGTTAAGATCGTCAGGAAAGCGTTCTTTTAATTGTTGCTGACCTGCGGGAGAAGCGTAGAAGTTGAGAACTTCGCCGAGAGTGATTTTTTTATATAATGCATATGTTTTTTCCAAATCCTTAATGTTGAGTATATCTAAATAAACAAGTTGTGAGATCTGCTTTAACTCTACCTCTGTAAGCGTATCGTCCATTACAATCCCCCTCTTTGTTCCATTCTTTTTATTCTGTCCTCTTTCCATATATCAAAGAATTCTCTAATCTTGTCTTGAGATTCTACAATCTTTCCATCAACTCCTAATTTGAATCCAGCCATTGTAACTATATTAATAATTCCTGTTTTTTTGGTTTCGTCACTAAAATATATGTCAACACTTTCCTCTGCCTTTTTGACCTCTTCTAATCGACCATAGGCCTCTGGAGTGAGGTATCCTATCCCTATCAGACTACTCACATATTTATTTTCTGCTAGTATTTTTGCAAAATCCATATATTTTCTCATTTCTGCCTCTTGGTCCATATCTCCATTACCATCAACATAGTTATCACTATTTAAATAGACTGAAATCACCAGCGTATTCGTTGGATATAACTTCAGAAATTGCTCGTAGGAAATCTTTGTATCGTTATGCTTGGGGTAAACCAACCCCGTTTCGTTGGCAACGATAATTTTACTGTCAGGCCAAATGCTAGCAGCGATTGCTTGAATCATTGGTTCGTCTTTTTTTGCTACCACCTGGTTTAAATAGTTGTCATACACCTTTTCCAAATCCTTCGTGATTTCCACCCGTACATTAATCGTGTCATCCTTCTTAGGATGCACAGTCGCCTTCAATGTATTGTTGTTCATCGTTCCCCAACCGCCGCCTATGCCATCAAGGATGAATTCCTCGCCATACTTTTCCTGCAAGGAGCTCAAAATTTTCTTTTCACTTTTCTCCTCTCTAGAGCCACATCCCATAAAGCTGAACATTGATAATATCAACATCAGAGTCAACACCTTCCTTGTATAAATCTTTTTCATGCTGGCTTCACTCCTTTTTGATGGCGATTCCAGTTAGTAATCAGAACTCAAAATCCAGCTTCAATTCTGGAAATTTGAGCATTTGATTCATGGTTGTTTCAACCACCTTATCGAGATGTAATGTCATTTGGTTCGTTAGTTTCTCCATACGTTCCATGAGGGCATTTGTCAGTTTATTCAACCATTCCTCTACATGGTCCATCAGCTTATCCCCTACCGGACTGCAAATCAGCAGGATGGATAAGACAGCTTGCGTGATTTCATTAAGCTCTTCTGCTATTCCCGCTGCCTCTAGCATGGATGCTTCAGATAGTTGTTCAAATTTCGCACGGATGTCATCGAATAAGAAGGATTCCGGAATATTATTCATTTCGGTTCTCCACTCGCTGAACTTCGCATCCAACATTCGTTCATATTTGTGGGCAATTTCAATCAGTGCACCTCGCACTTTTCCTACATCCAACTGATCTATTAAGGTAAATATCACGTAACCCAAATGATCCGATGCAGATTCTGTTAGTCCGACGGTATCCCCAAATCCACTCATAACAGCATCAAAAACAGGCGTATGCTCTTCCGTTAGGATATTAATCTTGGATAGCAAAGCATAGGCATTCCCTTTTTCACCTATAATCACGCTCCCCTCAGAGTCAAAGGTATAGCGCTGCCAAAGCGAATCAGGAATTAGAAATTCCGTTTCTTCTATACCCGATTTAGCAAATACAATCTCTTCGTTGTGTTTGCCTAACGCGGATACAAGACTGTTATAAGCCACAATATTTTTAACCTGAAGCTTTCCCCTTTGCTCCGCAGTCAGAATGTTTGCTATACCTGGTGCGTCGAATACCACACCACCAATCCCCTCATTAACCGCTGCTGCATAAAGAGCTAAGGCACCGCCCATGGAATAACCAGTAACCTGGCAATCCTTCTCCCCTTTGTTTTTTAATAAAAATCTTGATGCTTCCTCCGGCATGCTGCTCTGACCGCTTAACAGAGACTGCAGATCCGCAAGCCAATCTTTTCCTTTATATGTAAAGATAATTAATCTATCATCATGCTCATCTCTATAGGCATAGGCTGCTGCACCAGCAAAAGCCAGACTATCCGTCAGTTCGAGACCGTCTGCTGCTTCTACAACTGATGCCAGTGTTATGTATTGTTGTTCGGTCAGCTTCACTTACAGATCCCCCCAAATAAATTCACTTCATACTTACTTAAAATCATACTAACAAGGCAGATAGCTCAAAATCTGCCTTGTTATGTATGCCAGCATTATTTTCCACGCAGTTTACTTGCCATTTCTTGCTCGGCTTGTTGCTTGATGTTAGCAATTTGCGTTAGGTTCTTACTGATGTTCTCTACACAGAGAACCATTTCCTTAAAACTAGGCATAAGTCCATCGAATTGTTGTATAAAAGCAGTTTGTGATTCTCCTTGCCACCAACCGCTAACAGCATGAATTTCAGATTGCAATTGTTTGATAAGAGTATCTGCATTGTTTGCTTTGGTTTTAATAGACTTAGCTACACCTAGTGCCTGATCCGGATTAAATGTAAGATTGTTTCCCGCCACATTATTCACCTCCTTTCAAAGCATTTCTATCTCAACACCCCTGTCATTACTTCTGGCTTTGCTTTTGCTTTTCTAATTGCTTTTGTTTCAGTGCCTCTTGCGCCGCTTTCTCTGCTAGTCTTCGCTTTTCTTCTCTTTCCTGTTCAGCACGGATCACTTCTGAAGCCACTCTTTGGACCCCACTTTCGAGCCTATCCAGCATTGTAAGCAGGGTCTTCATTTCGCTATCCAGCTCGTTGTATTCACTTTGAAATGCTTTAGAAGCCGTACCGGTCCAATAGCTGGCCGATTGTGTATAATCACTTTGCAGTTTTTTTGAAGTACTGTTCACTTCATTGATTAGACTATGGATTTGTGAAGCGTTTCCCCTGATTTCTGATGGACTAACTGACACTAGCTGCACCTCCATCCTAAACTCCTACTCCCGCATTAACTCGATTCTCCTTACTCCATACGGCACATCTTAATCCGGTATATTTATTCTTTACAATGAGATAGCCATCACCTTGCTCCCCATCTTTCTCCTGGATTCCGTAAGGTAAGGACACATTGTAAAGATTTTGTTCTTTCATTCTACCTAGCAGGATCCCGGTCTGTTCTTCTCGGATAGTCTTGCCCAAGGAATCCCAATTAGAGGTAAGATCATTTGTGTTATCTGTCGCTAGAACAGCTACCTTCATGCCGCGTTCTTGCTTCACAATTCGTTCAATCAGCTCATGCAGCATATACTTGTCTCCGCTCGTAAATTCACTTAGACGATCAATAACGAAGATTATCTGCTTCCACTGTTTCATCAGAGCGCCAACGTCACCACCGGACATTCTGCATGAGAGAAGCTCACTGCGTCTAGTTTCCAATTGTTCTTTGATCCCATCAATGAAATTGTCCAAATCATCCACGTTCGATAAATCCGTTACGTAAGACTGTTGTATCAGTTCATAAATGCCCATAGCAGATGAATCCAGCGCATATACCTCTAGATCCTCCTTTTCGCTCAGCAGCTTCATCCACGATACAAGTAAAGTGCTCTTTCCTGACATAGCCTCTCCAGCTATCATCAGCACTGGTGTTGCAACAAGGTCTATAAACACAGGCTGTAAATCATTGTTGCCCAAGCCTATTGCCAGTTGCTCTGTATTATTATTGAGCTGCCGCAGATCAATCGTAGAAGGCATCACCGGAATTGGTGCGGCTCCAGTTAGATTCAAAGCCTCCATTCTCTTCAAGATGAGCTCGGTAGCGGTATGTTGATATTCAGGAAGCGAAGTCTGAAATTCCAAAGGCGGCTTGCCTCTTACCAATCCTCTGCCTGCAACCTTAGCGGGTTCCAAGCCTTCCGTTCGTCCTACAATACCATCATATTCACTCTTCTCAGTCATCTGGAAGCTGATCGCCATTTTGAAGTTAACCGAAAATTTATATCTGACCAAAGCACTATTGGTTGCTGTAGCGACCATATAAATACCGTATTTAAAACCTTCACGAGCCAGCAGCACCATTTGAGCGTCAAAATCTTCGTAGGTCTCCGATAAAGCAAAGTAGTTGTCGACTATGACTATAAATGCGGGCAGTTTTCGTCCACTTCTACGGTAATCATTGAACCCTTCACTTCCATTATTTTGAAACAGCGTTCTTCGATCCTCCATAACCCTGAACATAAAGCGCATAAATTGGTCAATTTTATCTTCTTGCTCCAGTGTCATTACCCCACCGACATGAGGGAGTTTCTCCATAGCTTTGAGTGAGCTTCCGCCAAAATCCATAATATAGATATTGACGTCATCCGGCGGATACATTAGAGCCAGCGATAAACATAACGTTTTGAGGAACACGGTTTTACCTGTACCCGGCGTTCCATAGACAAACAGATTCCCCTCAGATGCAAAATCTATCTCCAGCGCTTCCTGTCTCTGTCCTCTTGGATCATCCATGATCCCCACTGGCACACTGAGCAGTTTCTGCTGCTGCGGCCATCTACCATCTGCTAAGCTATTCGGCAGCAATAAATCGAGGTAGACTACTTCAGGCAGTGGCGGTAGCCAAGGCCCTTTCATTGGAGAAATCCCATATTGCTTGGCGGTTTCTGTAATGTATTCAACCATGGCATGCAGTTGGGAAGCAGACTCATTTGGGGAGAATTTCTCTTCCTCAAGCGGAAAGATCTGCTCGCTTCTACCATTCAGAGCTACCTTATAGATTCGTTTGGTCTTGTTCTCCTGTTTCTGCAGTTCGCCTTTCGGATCATAATCAGCACCAGAATACGCAGATTGGAACAACTCAAAGATCTCATCATTTCCGACCTGTATATACGCCCTTCCCGGTTCCTTAATCATGGCCGCATCAGGACGTTTAATAACATCCCGACTGTCAGCCTCATCCTGCACTTTAAGACATATTTTAAATTTCGAGTTACTCCATATCTGGTCATCCACTACGCCGGCAGGCTTCTGGGTGGCAAGGATCAAATGGACGCCAAGGCTTCGACCTACCCGGGCCGTACTTACAAGCTCTTTCATGAAATCCGGTTGATCCTGCTTAAGCTCCGCGAACTCATCCGCAATCATAATCAGATGGGGAATGGCTGGCATGTCACCTTTTACATTTTTGCTATAAAATAATTTCTGGTATTTATCAATATTGTTCACGCCATATTCCGAGAAGACACGTTGCCGCCGCATGAGCTCACTTTTGATAGATAGCAGTGCTCTCGTCGTTTGATTCCCATCCAAATTCGTAATGGTACCGACCAGATGAGGCATTCCCTTGAATACATCTGCCATGCCGCCCCCTTTATAATCAATAAGAACAAAAGCAATATCATGCGGATGGTAATGAATGGCTTGGGATACGATGATACTTTGTAATAATTCACTTTTGCCAGAACCTGTTGTCCCGGCTACAAGACCATGGGGCCCGAACCCCGTCTCATGCATGTCTAAATATAAAGCTTCTCCACCAGCCCTCACCCCTATAGGTACACTCATGCCCATATAGGTTTTGTTGCGGGTCCAGTTCAACATTACATTTACTTCAGATACCTTTTCGTTCTGTAGCATTTCCATCAGTGTGATGGAGGATGGAAGTGAGAAATTAGCACTTGAATTTTTGATTCGTAGCGGTGCGAGCTTTCTGGCGACTAGATCTAAATCTTTTATATCTGCCTGATCCGGAGTAAATACGATCTTCTCCCCGGTTAATCGATTGGCCATTTCACCGTTTTTTCCGTTTAAATGAATAACCGTTTTACAGTTCATGGGCAAATAAGCGGAATTCTTGGCGATAAAAAGGGTTGATACTCCAAGCTTTACACTGCCGTTGTACAAATATTTACTGATTAGCTCATTCTCAAGTAAGGAAGCGTCCTCTACAATAAAGAGATAATGGGGCAATACACCACCGCTCAAAGACCTCATCTCCCGCTCCTTCAAAGAGCCATAAATCTCGGACAAGGTCTGATGGGCAATGGCTTTACCACATAAAAGAAATCTGATATTAAAACCGTCATCCCATAGGTGGGGTACAAATTTCAGCCAATCCCATTTCTCCAATTCATCCTCTGCGGCAAGAACAATAACCCTGACATCGTCATAACCATGATGAGTCACAAGCTGTAGCAGCATCAGTTTTATTAGCACAGCTGTTTTATCGCTTTCACCGGCAATCCCGCATATTTCGGTAGTCAACAGATTAACCGTTATAGGAACGTTCGGGACCTTCTCAAATTCCATGGCCAATCTCTGCGGCTCCATCAGCAGCGGGTCTGTTTCAAGGATGATCGCCTGTTTGGTGTATTTGATGTGCAGTTCCAGGGGTACACTTCCCACCCCGATCCGCAGAGCCAGAAAATCATTATGTGAAGGCGTTTTTTCCCATAGCTTGTTATCCCTGCGCGAGATTCGTTGCACACATTCCGCAGGATCCGGGCTCATTTCATTCATGGCTTTCACCTGTTGTTCGCGAGCTATCGACAAATCGCTGCGGACATCGGTTATAAATTGAAGATATTTTTCTTCCCGTTCCTTCTTCTTTAGCTTATATTTCCGAATCTGAGAAGTTGCTCCTGTCAATGAGCCAATCAGTGTCATTACTGTGGTCGCAACTGAGATCAGTAAATAGATGGACTGTGAAGTCATTGCGATTAATACGGTAATAATCAACATTACGATAGGTGGAAGCAATATTCCGAACCAAGAGATCTCTGGTTTCTCGTTAATCATAGGTGGATTAGGAACATCAATTTCTCCCCGGGGCATATCCGGTAGAAAACGGGGCTGACGACTGAATTCATAGCTCATTAGATCTACCTTCCTATAAAGGTTATTGTCTCCGCCTCTCCACCAAATAGAGAGATTCGATGCCATTCACGACCACTGCAAAAATAAAGATCATTGTCCAGAACATGTAAATAGTCCGCGCTTTCCCCAGATATTCGAATACTCCCTCCATGCAATGGATCTACGCGATATATACTGTTGTCATTTAATCGGTTAGCACAATAAATATATTTGTCATCCGTGCTTATACTAAGGGCAACTATATTGTCTACCATAGTTACCGTATGACGCTCCACATCAAGTAGCGTCAAGCGATGTCCATTCTCGGCATCTGAAAAACACAGCTTATTTCCTATCCGAATCAGTAAACTTGTAACCAATTCACTAATCTTTTCACTTGCCTCACCGGATTCTGTGCTCCTCTTAATCCCATTTGGTGTAGCATAGTAGATTTGTCCTTCGTACAAGAGAAAACTCTCCACATGCTCATCAATCAGCCTCATATCACGTTTACCACTAGTAGAACAGCGATATAATCGATGGTCCTCCTCGTGAATATAGTAGATCCAATCTTCATGTCGCTGAAGCTGATAACAAGGTTTGTCTAACAATACTTCTGAATGTTGCTTTACAATATCAAGCTTACAGAGCACATTTCCCTTTAACTGATCACTGTAATAAAGGAAATTGCCAGCCTCATTCATGAACCAGAACAAACCCTCATAATGAATAGGCACAGCTTGATCATTCGCTCTGTCCAAAGAATAGGTTCCTGAATAGTTTTTAATATCCGTAATAAAAAGAGATTCATCAGCCTTTAGGATTAATCCGCCACTTTGCAGGTTGCCATTCATTTCATTGCCCCTTCTCAGATAAGTGTGAGCAGTGCGCCTTGGGCTACACCTTCTTGATCCAAGGTTTTACTATTACTTAATATTCTGCCTAATGGCTCAGCCTGAAGCTTAGCCCCGCTTCTCTCCTTTAAGCTCAAGGACTCCGTTAACATGTCTAACAGTTCTTCTATAGTCACAAACACCGGGACTTTTAGGTCCATTCTTAGACCTGTATCCGTTTGAAAAGTAACCATGATATAGTCCATTCTGATTATTCCTTTCATCAATTCTTAACGGAGAGAATATATTTCCTCTCGCTAATTAACTGATAATCTACTTCTTTGTCTGCTTCTTCAGCGAGCTTTAAGTATCTGGTTTTAAATTTGTATGTTGCCTGTGCTTTCACATTAACTTCTGATACCCATTGGCTGGTTTGGGTGTTCTCTATGTTAGAAAAATCTAAATTTACCGTAAAATCATTGTATCTATCATCATTGGAGGTAAATGTAAGCACGTTGCCATTATCGGTCTGTTCCGATACATTTAGAGCACTTTCGAACGCATCTGAAAAGTATTCTTTGAACCTCTCCTCGTTAATCACCGCATCCAGTCCACGTAGCAGTTCATACTCTAAACTCCGATCCTTGGCTGCCCGGCAAGCATTAGAGATCGCAGTGCTCAGCACTACCTTCTCTCTAAATACAATGCCCATCTCCACCAAAGGCTCCACAACAATTGACACTAGAATAATCAACAATACTCCTACTGCAATATTTTTCACACAAAGTCATCCTATCAATCTATATAGTAGTCCAGATCCTTATAATGTTTCAGGCCTGTCGTTGACATGGAGAAGTGGACCGGAATTTCACGCTCCAGCTTCTTTCCCCATAAAGTGATAGAGAAAGGATATACAGCTTTAATCTCAACCGTAAGCGGTTCGCCTCTTTGCCGATAAGGTTTATTCCATTCGTTCCCTTCATCGTAATATGAGGTTTCATCATCATTTCCAATCGCATTATCATGATCTGCATTAGTGACCGTAATGACAATATCATCGGCTTTATCTCGGTAAATAGGGCGCTCCTGTAATCTCTCCATAACATCCTCATAATACGATTCCTTCAAGTAGTTATCACCAGCTACAATCTGCGAAACACTATACGTCTCTGTGACCAGCGTTAAATACCATGGGAAAAAGAAAGCCAAATTTACAAACAGCAAAATCGTAACCGAGGTCAGAATGGTAAGTAATACTGCCTTTGCTATCCCTTGCATTGTGTTTTCACCCCAAATTAGCTAACCATCTTTCCAATCAAATCATCGAATAAGAATTCCCAAACATCATCAACCCATCCTGTCAGTACTCCACCCTTTAGATAGGTCACTACCACTCCAATTAAAATAATAACGCCAACCGTGATGGCAATTTGCTTGATCCCTACTTCTCCTTTTTCCTCCACTAGCAATTCCTTAAGATCTGTCTTCATTCGTTTATCCCCCTATAAATAAATTTGGCTTATTGAAACATCTTCATTGAACTCAGAATGGTAAACAAATAGTACATAACGATATAAATAGCCAACACTATAATAAGTAGAAACTGGATCCTTGCGCTGCTGCGCTGCCTACTCTCCAGCTCT
Organism: Paenibacillus sp. FSL F4-0097; assembly: GCF_038593125.1. NCBI lineage: Bacteria > Bacillati > Bacillota > Bacilli > Caryophanales > Paenibacillaceae > Paenibacillus > Paenibacillus sp. FSL F4-0097. The sequence goes on along the minus strand of NZ_CP151965.1, from coordinate 1,881,667 downwards.
TCTTCCAAAGCCCTGATTCTGAAGCCATCTAATTCATTCTTGAGATATGCCATCTGAGACACATTATCGTATCCTTTAAGCCTCGTCTCCATAATGTCGCAGAACTTGATCACGTAATGCATCGGAATCCGTTTCTTCAGCTGCTTAAAAGCGAATTCTTCTCCGTAATCAATATTGTCCAGCATCACACCGAGCTCCTCGGCTATATCAGGATTTGCACTAGGAATGTAATCCTTAAGCACATCTGAGAAATGAATGTTAACCGACTTTATATACTGGTAATAGACCATACTATAAAAGGCTGGGAAATCCAGGGATATATTTTTGTTCTTCTTATCGATAATCTTCTCCAACTCGACCACCGGATAGAGCCAGCCCAGCATGATGAAGATGGCAGAGATACAGCCAAGCAGGATGTTCACCTTCCATAGCAACAACATAATCACAATAGCACTTAGCGTGTACATGAATTGCTCGGTCCGTATTTCCTCTGGAGTCTTTTGTAGATCAAGTCGGTCAATGATTTTCTTGAATCTTAATCTTTCAGCACTTCCCAATAACCCTTTAACATATTTCATTGCAATTCTTCGTTTATATTGGTTGAACTTCTCTTTTAGCGCCGCATTTTTACGCTGCTTGATATATTGACGTGCACGTTTTTTCTGTTTTCTGCTCACAGGCTTGAAGAAGGGGTATAACAATATCTTGATCAAATAAAGGATGAAGAGCATGGCTATCAGCTTAACTAGGAATATCATTTGCGCTCACCACCCATGCCGACGTTCCCTTGGAGTACCTGACTGCGTGCAAAGCTTAAACAAATGACACTAATCAATATCGTGTTGATCAATTTCCCAACATTGCTTTCAAGCATAAATTCTCTAAAATCCTTTACAGTTAATGCGTACAAGAAAAAAAGCACAATAATTCCGGTTTTAAACATAAAATCTCGATTCATCTTTCTAAAAATCCGTTCCTTTTTAGAGTTAATCTCGCGCAGCACGGCATTTTCATCTACAATATCGAGGAAAATGTCTGCCATACCTTTTCTTTCGTTATATTCGAAGACCACTGCTTTTTTTGTGAAATTATCAAATTTGGGACCAAGCTGTCTATTTAATAGCGTAATAGCTTGCTTAAAGGAATAGCCGTTGTTGTCGCAATTATCTATAAATTGCTGAAAATATGGCCTAAGATTAGGACTGATATATTCATCGCTCTCCATCACCTTTTTAATGGCTACTAGTACACCTTCACGGGCTAACGGACAAATCACATCTTCGGCATCCATTATATTTTCAAGCCGTTCTGCTTGGATGGCTCTAGACTGCATCACGAAAAAAGTAAACAATCCTACAAAAATTGAAATCGTAATCACAAGCGAAAGCGTAACGCTTTTCATAAGCAGAACCACTAGCAGAGCTATAATCGCAAAGCAAATGCACAGCATCGAGGTAAAGCTCTCCAGCGTAAACGGCATATTAAAGTCTAAAATCAAACCCTCTACCATTCGATTGTATTTCGCATAAATATTTTCCTTCTGCCTGACGATTCGCTCCTTCTTGATCCGGTCAACATAACGCTTCGTGTTATACTTGCCTAGGTACTCTGCGAGGGTATCCATAACGTCGAGAACATATCTTACAGAACCCTGAAAAAACTTGACCTCAAAGATGGCGTTAAATAGTACAAATGCAGCCATACCAAGAAGTAGACTAATGATTAAAGTTGTATTCATCGAATTCGTACACCTCTGTTTCGCCCTCCAACGGATCCTTGGTAAAGAACTCAAACCTGCTTTTCTTAATTCCGGCCTTGAGCATTAGCTGCTGTACATTCTCCGAGATCTTTCCTACACGTAAATGTCTGCCAACAATTTTGATCATCTTCTTGCCTTCAATCATCTCTTCAATAACATCATCACAATCAAATCTATAGATTTGATTAATCAGTGGATTCAAGCCATCTGAGCCCAAAATCTCTGAAATTGAAGTCACTTTACGAGTACCATCTGCCAGTTTCTCTTGAAAGATTACAAATTTCACAGCACTGCAGATATTTCGTAGAGCAAGTTCCGCTGGCTCATTAGAGGCCATTAGATAGGCCGTTAGAAATCTAAAGATCGCTTCCTTATCCCCCTCTGCATGAAGGGTGGAAAAGAAATAGTGTCCCGTCTGTGCTGCTCGAAGCGCTGTGGCGAATTCACCGGGTGTTCGAAGCTCCCCTGGTCCAATCCAGTGAGGTGACTGTCTCATCGCATTAATAAGCAAATTTTCCATAGTCGCTGGGCTTGAGTCATCATCATCAGGGACCGACTCGTATTGCAACACATCATTCAGCACTCTACCGTGTTCGCTGTTATCTTCTCTTTGAATCAATCTCATCTCCGAAGGATTTTCAATGGTAATAATCCTTGATAGAGGATTGATCTCCTTCACAAGAATTTCATTTAGCGTTGTCTTTCCGCTTCCTGTCGGTCCCACTGTAATCCAAGATAAGTCTGATTTCGGGATCAAAGACAATAATTTATACATATTTGAGGAGAAGGATTTATTCTCAATGAGCATTTTTGGAACAATACTCTTCTTGCTGAACTTTCGGATCACAAACGCCGGTTGATCATACGGTGAGATCTCAGCATGAGTGGCATTCACACGATATCCCTCAATCGTTCTGGCATTTACCATGGGTATCTTTGGAATCAGCCGAACCTTGGAGATACCTATAAGCTTGGCGATAATCCGTTCCATATGATCACGATCTGTAAAATTTTGATCCCACTGCAGGCTTCTTCCGCCGCTTTCCACAAAGATTTGATCAGGCCCGTTGGCTCTGATTTCATCTATACTAGGGTCCTCCATAGCCTTGGTAATGGGACCATAGTGAGTGATTTCATTGGTGAGTGCGTTTTTCAACTCTGCTAGATCATAAAATCCCTCGACAGAAGGTTTCTGCGCGTCTACAAATTCATTTATGTATGCCTTAGTCATTTCGCGTTTTCGAGCAGGGTCGTTTTCTCGCCTATAGGCATGTGTCGTTATTTTCGTAATATATTTTTGGCATAACTCCAAAGCCTCATCAAAGCTTATGGTCGTATATTTACTAGCCAGATCCTCCATGTTCTCCTTCGGCCCTACCTGATGCAGTACTTTTTGCTGCATATCGCTAATTTTCGCACGTGTCAGCAAGTCGCTCTCCCCTTTACTGATCCGCCAACCGATCGGCCAGCTTTTGGATCTCTTTTTTAAAATATTTATTAATTAGGGGGTTATCTTTTATGTACAGCCTGCCCTCATGTGCACGAACTACGGCATCCTTCACAAGTGGCAGTACAGAAACTATGTTAAAACCCATGTCCTTCATAACCTTATAATCAAATTCAATATGCTGAATATTCATCATCACCACACTGGTGAACTTAGCCGTACTTATCCCCACCGATTTAGCATAATCCAGCAGCTTCACCATATTTATGGTAGCTTCCATCCTCTCTGTTGCCGTAAAGAATCCTATGTGACAATACTTCATGGCACCCAGACAAAATTCCAATGGTGGGTTGTTGGGAATGTCGATCAGCACGATATCAAACATCTGCTTAAGTGTAGTAATTACACGCTCTAAATTTCCAAACTCAAAATCAAAATACTCCTCCATTAGATCCTGTGGACTAGCTGATAACAGGAACAGCTTCTCGTATTTGGTCCGCTGCAATTCATCTCGGAAATCTACCTTGTCGCTTTTTAACACCTTAATTAATCCTTGCCCCTTCTTATGTGCAGGGACATCTAGAAATTGATATAAGTTCGGATAAAACACCTTAAGGTCAACCACACAAGTATTTAGACCCTTTTGAGATAACAAATATCCTAAGTTGCTTATGAGCATGGCATTATCTACGCCATCACAAGCAGGTATAAAACCTACTACACTATAAATCAGATTATTCTCTTGAAGTTCGGCACCGACGAGATCCTTAGATGATATTTTCTGAAAAATGCTGTCGATTCCTAATCCTCTTTTCCGATCCACGATTCCACCTCTTTCTCCAAAGTGGGCAGTTGGTCAATGATGACATCACTACTTTTTCTGCTCAGTATGGTAATCAGAAATGAATTTCCATTAAGTCCTTTGTATTTGGCATAATTGTTAATTTGTGCACTCGTCCCCTCGAGGAGTAATGCTTTAGGTTGAATGTTCTTTAAGAAATCTTTACTCTTCATAACATTTTGTTTCTTATCCTCATCCAGTTTCTGCACCTCTTTATATACTTCGTAGATGGAATGACTACTTGCGTTGAGCATATCCTTCACAACAATGCTTTCAAACAATACTTCAGTTTTTTTGATCGTATTCGTGGACTCGGAATAAATAGCGTTTGGATTGCCACCCGGGGCATCCTTCTCCTCTACCTCATAGGACACACGGATACGAACACGGTCTCCTGGCATTAGAATATCTCCACCAACCTCCAGAAAATTATAAGGAAGCGTCAAGACCTCATTTTCCTCATTCACTTGATACAGCCATTCATTTTTTTGCGGTTTTTCATCCAGCAACTGATCTTTGTAGAGCACGCTGTTTTCTCGAAGATAATATGCGGACAGTTTATCCTTCACCGAATCTATATCTTCAGACAACACCATGTCCTCCGTGTATTCTTTTTTGATAATATTGTATTTCTCAATCATAGGCTCCGTAATGACTACGTAAGCCGGAATACCATCACTCTGCTTGACCCGCAACACCTCTACCACATCGCTGGCATCTTTGCTGGCTTTCGTAATGAACATATAAGAAACCACGATGATCAATAGACTAAAGAGCAATGCTGCAACCCGCTTGAACATTTGCTTATTGGGTGTCGCGTTTTTAAGCCCACTTAAATCCATTAGCTACTCCCCTCCAGTAATCTAAGAAGTATATTTCCATATGCCCGCTCATGGTCTTTGTTTGAATATACAAGCGGCACATCGGTTTCAATCTGAGTATCAAAGTCCGTGTCATAAGAGATATGACCTGCCACTTTCATTCCGTATGTAAAGCTTTCTAAAAGACCGGATGTAGCAACTGCACTTACCTTGTCTGGTACGAAAATTTCACCTTGAAATCTGGAACGGTCATTATATTTGGTGACAATTACTTTTGATTTAGCATTCAAATAGGCCGTATTTTCCTTATTCAGTGTCTCTTCCACATTCCTCAGAGTGCTTAAAACAGCATATAGATTATTGGGAATACAGAGGCCAAAGCTGTCGATATGGATTAATGCTTCTCGAAATCTGTCTAATAAGTTCAGTGGTAGATCCAATAGGATCAAATTAAATTTGTTTCGGAGTAAGGACAACAGACCGACAAGTTTAGAGCTGGTGTAAAATTGCTGGATTAACTTGGGATCGGAAAAGCTGTAACCCAGTCCAGCCAGCCATAGGTTTTCTTTCAAATGAAAAGCCGTAGTCAAATAATCCTGAGGTCTTGCTAACGTTCGGATGAGAGATGCATTTATATCTTCATCCCGCTTGGTTCGTTCATGAAAGCTGCTAAAATACATATTCGTACTTCGATATTCGATATCCATATCCACGATTAATACATTCAGCCCCCGTTTACTCGCTTCACTTGCAACATTGATAGTTGTGCTGGTAATTCCGCATCCACTATGCCCGGTTATCGCTACAATACGACTAATCCCTCGGCTAATCTTATCAAGCTCCCTAGTAAGGGTATCCGTAGCCTGTAATTCAGTTGGGGCTTTCGGTTTCGGTTTAAAGCGATCCAGAAACGACCCTTTTCTGTCTGTACTCTTTTGGTGATTACTCTTATCGTCGTGAGGTCTGGAATGTTGTTTCAATTGAGGTTTGGTATCGGATAAATGCTCAAGAGCTTCCTGAAATAGTACTGGTGTAATGCGTATGTATTCGTAATTCTTAATTTGGAGATTCGGATATCTATAGCTGAGATTCTCCCATTCTGTATCTTTCCTTATGTACCTGGTGAGGATTAAAATCTTTACATTTGACTTTTGATTAGCTACGAGCCAATTGATTAGGTTATTTAAATCACTCCTGTTCTGTTCCATCCTCAGAGATAATGCATCATCTGTTATTAATATGCTATCTATAGAAGGATTGATGTTTTGCAAAAACTCCAAAACACCTCCAAGGACTAATTCAGACTCGTTCACTACGTCCATGGTCCGCCTGCAATAATTACCTACTATCTTCTGAAACTTGTGCGTGACCAAAAGTATCTTCATCTCATCATCACCTACTATGGAAAATAATCCCTATGTATTTCCTTTGAAATTTCATTAAACCAATATCCATGATTAGAAACCTTAATTTGTAATTCAGTCAAAAAAAGACATATATTGATAAATTTCCACATGAATTCGACAACAAAAAAAGCAGGTCAAGGATAGTAACCTTGACCTGCCATTATGTTTATTCACATTTTCATCAGAAGAGAACCTCTCTCCTTAACCCAGATCACCTAACTCAATCTGTACAATTCCCCGTTCGTCCTGCACCTCAGCGATCAAATGCATCAGGCTGCCGAATTCCAGTTCTTGAAATTTACGCGCGGCTGTTTCACGCTGTAATTGCCATAAAGCTTCTGCCAGCTCACAGACCACAGGCACATCACAACGGATTTCAGCCAGCTCCCTTGATAGATGCAGCATATCTAGGTCGGCTTCAATTTTGGACCGTACACCTTTAGGGAGCAAGTGAAGATTCTCAATTACACCTTCAACTGTACCGTACTCTGTTAACAGCTTCAGCGCGGTTTTCTCACCAATCCCTTTTACACCAGGGTAATTATCACTTGTATCGCCCATAAAGCCCTTCAGGTCAATAACCTGTCTAGGGGTTAGACCTTTATCCTCAAGCAATTCTGCAAGGTCATAAACTTTATAGTTGGAGCGTCCTTTTTTCATAATGACGACTTTAACATTCTCATCAATAAGCTGCAGCATATCATGGTCACCCGTCAGAATGTAAACCTCAGAATTATCGCTGTAACAGGATGCCAGCGTACCTATGCAATCATCTGCTTCATAGCCGGCAAGACCAATGTTTGGCACACCCAGCTCAGCCACCACTTCTTTTACTAGTTCAAACTGCGGAATTAATTCCAGCGGAGCTTCGATCCGGTTGGATTTGTATCCATCATATTTCTCGGTGCGGAACGTTCCTTTGCCCATATCCCAGCAGCATACGACGTGAGAAGGCTCAAACGTACTTACTGCATCAAAAAAATACTGCAAAAATCCATATACCGCATTCGTTGGCAATCCATCTTTTGTCTTGCGAATATATCCTCCATAAGAGGTCGCATAAAAGGCCCGGAACAGCAGAGCCATTCCATCTACAAGCATTACCCGGCCCATTGTTTCTGTTCTCACTTATAAACCTCTCCCTTGATCGTTGTATTGATATTAAACATTAGTCCAAGTATCGGCATATTGGTCTTCTTTGAATCCCACCGTAACTTTAACTCCATCGGTGACAATCGGACGTTTGATCAGCATCCCGTGGCTTGAGAGCAGCGCTAACTTCTCCTGTTCCGTAAGCTGGGGCAGCTTGTCCTTCAGACCTAATGATTTGTATACTTCACCGCTTGTATTAAAAAACTTCTTCAGCTCAAGGCCGCTGTTCGCGAGCAGCTCACGCAGCTCGTCCACCGTAGGTGGCTGCTCTGCGATGTGCTGAAGCTCCAGCTCATGACCTTGTCCCTGCAACCATTTCACTGCGCTGCGGCAGGTGCTGCATTTGGGATATTGATATACTTTTAATTTGCTCATGCTGTGCTCCTTTAATAATCGGCTAATAATACCGTAACTACAAGGAATGTTTGGACTTCCGGCCGCTGTTGTCTACAGATTTCATCAATTTTACCGTTAAACACGGTTGAAATCCGCAGACAAAGGCGGTCGCTATCGCTCCTACAGTTCCAAACTTCCCCTTCGCCACTCTATCGCCTGAATCATAATTTTATCACAAATTCGCTGTCAGACCTTGCTCCAATATTTTCTCCAAGACTGCCATGTCAGGTGGCAACGGGGCTTCGAATATCATTTCTTGCAGAAGCACCGGGTGCTTGAACGTCAGACGCACTGCGTGCAGTGCCTGACGCGGTATGGAAGCATCGAGTGCTGCAACGGACTCCAACTGCTCGCTTTGCGTTGAAGTAAATTCTGGTAGATTGTACAGCTCATGACGATACATGCTGTCTCCAATCAGTGGACAGCCGATAGAGGTCATATGGACCCGAATCTGATGCGTACGTCCACTCTCCAGCTTTAGTTCAACTCTGGAGCCGGCCGAATACACCTGCTTAACCTCATAGCGGGTTAGGGAAGGATATCCTTCCGGTGTCACGATACGCCGATGTGGCTCCTCAGGATCACGGTCGATAGGGCCGTCGATATCACCGGATAGCTCCGCAGGAACCCCATGAACAAATGCAGCGTAACGCTTATCCACAGTACCGGCGATCATCTGCTCGGAAATATGCTGATGGCTGTATGGATTTTTGGCGATCACTAACACACCGGAGGTTTCCTGATCCAGGCGGTGAACAGGCCGGAAACGGAAGCGTTCATTCTTCTGCGCCCAATAATAAACCACGCCATTGGCAAGCGTGTCGGTGTAATGTCCATGTGTTGGATGAACTATAATTCCCGCTGCCTTGTTAACCACTAGCAGATGTTCATCTTCAAATAGAATCTCGAATGGAATCGGCTGCGGTAAAATATCATCCGAAGTCTCCGTTTCCATGCGGATCTGCACGGTATCTCCTGCCTTAACATGCACACTAATGTATACACGTTCACCGTTTAATGTAATGCCTTGTTCCGTCTGCTTCAGCCGGGAGAGTAGCTTGCGTGAGACATCCATCCGTTTGTGCAGGATTGTCTTCAGCAGGAAGTCATCCTCTTCTGGCGGTATGATATAAGTAATGGGTGAATAATAGCTTGTCATATTAGTCTCGAAACACCTTTTTACTACGGATGTATTCTACATCAGTAATCCCTGACCGTGTATTAGCCGTTCTAGCCAACGCGAAAAAATAATCCGACAATCGATTGAGATAAATCACCGCTTCTGGGTTTATGTCCGCATTTCGCCCTAAGGTAACTGCCCGGCGTTCCGCACGACGGCAAACCGTGCGGCATACATGTAGAACCGAAGCCAGCTGACTACCTCCTGGCAGGATAAATTTCTCTAGTGGTGGATTCTCCTCTTGTAGAGAATCTATCCAGCCTTCCAGCCGCTGAGCCATCTCACTTGTCACCATATATTGACCACCGTCAGCAAGTTTAACAAATGCTAAATCCGTGCCGCAATCAAACAGCTCATGCTGTATTTCGAGCAATTGCTCGCGGACATCGTCGAAATTATCACTTTCCATCAGGCTTCGTGCTTGCCCTACAAAACAATTCAGCTCATCGATCGTTCCGTAGGCCTCGACGCGGACATCATCCTTGCCGACCCGGCCGCCAATCACTGAAGTCTGACCTGCATCACCCGTACGTGTATAAATCGCCATGGTTTAAGCCTCCTATCCATTCTTGAAATCACATACTGATAGTTTAAGCTTTCTGCTATAAGGAAGGCAATAAAGATAGCAAATTAAGAGTATACACAATAACACCGTCATTAGTAAGAGTGAACAATCGAGTAGGAGGGGGCGGCTAGCCCCCGACCTCTCACACCACCGTACGTACCGTTCGATATACGGCGGTTCATGAAATATTCCGTAAGGAGTTGTATCTGTCCAATACACTCTTTAATCCATTGGCTTCCCAATATTGGTTATTCAATACATGTTGTAGAATTGGACTCCCTGCAATTCGCCAATACCCTTTTCGGGTATTTCCCCACTCATAGGCTTTATCCTTAGGTACCCCTAAGGATATAAGTCTTTTGACTTTGGTTCTAGGGGTCTTCCACTGCTTCCAGAGGCACATTCGTAGCCTTCTTCGTATCCATTTATCCATATCTCGAAAGGTACTTGGGGTATCCGCCAGCGAGAAATAACCGCACCATCCCATGAGGTAGTGGTTTAGTTCCTTGATTCGCTCTTCCATCTTCATCGATCTCTTTCGAGAGGATATCTCCTGTATTCGAACCTTGACTCTCTGTAAGGATTGCTTCGCAATTCTCACCTTTGGTTCTTTGTCCACACTAAAACTAAATCCTAGAAACTTTCGTTTCCAGGGACGGTCTACCGCGCTCTTTACTTGGTTCACCTTCAGCTTTAGCCTCGTCTCGATGAATCGGGTGACAGTTGTCTTGACTCTCTCTCCTGCTCTTAGCGTTTTCACGTAAATATTGCAATCATCCGCATAACGAACGAAGCGGTGCCCACGTTTCTCGAGTTCTTTGTCGAGCTCATCCAAGACAATGTTAGATAATAACGGACTCAGTGGACCGCCTTGCGGGGCACCTTCCGTTGTCGGGGTTACTAACCCGTTCTCCATCACACCTGACTGAAGATATTTGCGGATAAGCAGGAGAACTTTCTTGTCCTCCACTTTCTCCGAAATCTTCATCATCAGTCGGTCATGGTTGACGCGATCAAAGAATTTCTCCAAGTCTAGGTCGACTACGAATCGATAGCCTTCTTTCATAAAGGTTCGAGCTTTCCTCACCGCATCATGCCCTCGTCTTTTCGGACGGAATCCATAGCTATGGTCGGAAAACTCTGGATCAAACAATGGAGTTAACACCTGCGCGATTGCTTGTTGGATCATTCGATCTGTCACGGTAGGTATTCCTAGTAACCTAACACCTCCGCCACCGGGTTTCGGGATTTCGACTCGGCGCACGGGGCTCGGTTCATAGGTTCCTTCTTCTATGGCATGCCGCAAGGTCTGCCAGTTTTGTACGATGTGTTCTCGTAAGGATTTTACGGACATCCCATCTACGCCATGACTTCCTTTATTCGCTTCAACACGCTTTAAGGCTTGCAGAAGATTTTCCCGTGATAGCAGTTGCTCCAACATTTTTTTTAACCTCTCTTTACGTGATTTATACCTTCCATTTGTGCCAAAGATGAACTCCGCCCTGCTGAAGTCCCCCACGGGATTCACCGTTTCCTTCTTCAGTCAGGTCCTTTCGGATTTTTTTCTGCATTCATCGCTCATCTTGAACGCCTGGATGTATAAATCCTATTCCATGTTCAGCCCTTCCGCAGCTGTTGCAACAGCTTGCGTACTATGGCGTCTGCTGACTTCTGTGCACTCAGCCTACTCTCACAAGTAGGGTTACGAAGTATACTCGCCTATCACACAGATCTCCCCAGGTAAGAACGCTATCTTCCCCTCCATCTATCTGCTTCATTTACTCTCGTACGCCTTTGGCAGTATGGACTTTGGTTTGTTGTGCAACCTCATCCAGCCTACGTTAGCCTTGTATGAAGTTCGTATTCCTCAGACCGGAGATTTGCCGCTGGCTTCCTTCAGATTCCACCTCGCGGTGGACACCCTTGCCTTAAGCTAATGGCTACTACTGCCTTCGCCATTCGGGACTTCAACCCTATAGATAGCGCCCATGCTGGGCGCACACAAAAAGAGGACCCTAGGGTCCTCTCAAGAGCATTCAGCAGCACTATTTTCCAGCCGGACGCCCCTTCATGTACTCATTTATTTTGAGGTCCAATAAACTGCTAATTTCAATCACATTATCCGAAGTGAATGATTTTTCCTGCAGGAAAAGCTGCTCCATCTTGCTGCGGAGTATTCTAATTTCATCTTCCAGAGAGAGTATGCGAGCAGAAGCATCACCCTTGGGGGGTATTTTCCCATTTCCAGAGAAACATTTCCCACCATAGGAAGGTAAGTAATAATCGGCGCTAAGCACAATCATCCCTCCCAAAAGTATTATTGAGCGCGTGCTGCAAAATAGCATAAAAGTTAAATAAAGCAACTTCAAAGCAACGCTTAGTTCCAGAGTAAATGGATCCTTGTAAGTTCTATTATAGGGGCTAATTACTCTCAAAGTAAAATAATACCATAGGATTGTATGATCGGCTATAGTTCAATTTTCACTAATCCGTTCTCTCACGTGTAAGCTTTGTGACAAAAGCACCAATTCGTTCTACTGCTTCGTTCAGTTGAGATACTGATGTGGCGTAGGAACAGCGCAAGTAACCTTCTCCACCTAATCCAAAGACACTTCCAGGCACAGCCGCAACCTTGTATTCAAGCAAAAGCCGCTGAGCAAATTGATCAGAAGTCAGCCCTGTCTTGCGCACGCTTGGGAAAGCGTAGAAGGCGCCCTGCGGCTCATGGCACTCCAGCCCCGCATCGCGTAGGCCTTTGACGATCAACCTCCGCCGTTGATTATAGGAATCTACCATCCGGTCCTTCTCTTCCATACCATTGGTCAGCGCTTCAAGTGCAGCCACCTGTCCCATAGAAGGAGCACACATGACAGTGTACTGGTGAATCTTAAGCATTGCAGCGATAAGATCCGGGTGACCACAAGCATAACCCATCCGCCATCCGGTCATTGCAAAAGCTTTGGAGAAGCCGCTAACCAGAATCGTACGGTCTATCATGCCTGGTAAAGAGGCAAAGCTGACGTGATTAATGCCATAAGACAACTCTGCATAAATCTCATCTGAAATCACTATAAGATCATGTTTCTCTACTACCTTAGCAATCGGCTCCCAATCTTCTCGGGTCATTACACTTCCCGTAGGGTTACTTGGGTAACACAAAATCAGAACCTTGGAGCGCGGAGTGATTTTGGCTTCCAGGCTTTCCGCAGTAAGTTTAAAGTTATTCTCACCAACCGTTTCAATACCTACAGGTATCCCTCCACCAATCGCGGTAATCGGCGAGTAAGAGATATAACAAGGCTCCGGAATCAGAATTTCATCCCCCGGTGAAATCAGCGCACGTAGCGCCAAGTCGATGGCCTCACTTCCGCCAACGGTTGCAATAATTTGATTGGCAGGATCATATTCCACAGCAAAACGGCTGTGTAAGTAATTTGCGATCCCTTCCCGCAGTTCAGGCATCCCTGCATTGGATGTATACCCTGTAAACCCTCTTTCCAGCGAATAGACACAAGCCTCTCTGACATGCCAGGGGGTCTTAAAGTCAGGCTCTCCGACTCCCAGAGAGATGATATCCTTGCTACCTGCAGCCAGATCAAAAAACTTGCGGATACCCGAAGGTTGAATTTGCTGTACCAACGGGGCCAAATAAGAATCCATTGATTTGCTGTCTTCTCCAGTTAGCTGCGATTTATTCGTGATCATATGATTACTTCCTTTATGGAGAGATCATCAGACGGTTGTCTTCTTCATGCTCTTCGAAGATGATCCCGTCCTGTTTGTATTTTTTAAGGGTAAAATTCGTTTTGGTTGAAAGTACTGAATCGATTGGAGACAGCTTCTCAGATACGAAATTGGCCACTTCACGTAAATTCCGGCCTTCCACTTCCACCAGAAGATCATAAGCACCAGACATCAGATAAACTGATTTGACCTGTGGATACAGGTAGATTCGCTCGGCAATTCCTTCAAAACCACGCCCTCGTTCAGGCGTAATCTGCACCTCAATCAGTGCGGTTACCTTCTCATCGTCCACTTTATCCCAGTTTACAACGGCAGCATATTTTACAATGACATGATCTTTCTCCAACTGCTCAATCGCAGTCTTCACATCTTCTTCCTCCGCGCCAAGCAGCGTTGCCAAGAGTGCAGTAGATCTTCTCGCGTCTTCCTTAAGCAGTTCCAGCACTTTCCTCTTAAGCTCGTTCATTTCCTTCATGCCTTCCCTCCGGATAGTTCGCCAATGACGGTACGCTATAAATGCGTCGCCCCGCGAAAAGAGTTTAATACTAATATGACATGAAATGTGCATCTCTGCAAACAAAATAACCCTATAGGAGCTCCCATGAAAGGCTGAGTTTATATAGAGCATACTCACAAATATAGAAAAAACGCCCGTTCTACCGGATTTAACCAGTAAAAACGGGCGTTAGCTCCACACACTTGAAGCGATTTGCTTCATTCGCCAACCATCATGGTTACATTAAATGAGAAGGCTGATGTTGTCCGTTAGCCGGAATATGAGCATTCTGAGCGGATGCGCCAAATTGCCCTGTTTTTTGTTGAACGAATTGCCCTGTTTGCTGTTGCATTTGCTGTGCGGTTTGAAGCTGCTTGTCCACATCTTGGCGCAATGCTTTTGCAGGTGCAGGATACATATTCAATTGAGACATATGCGTGTATAAATCACCTTGGAGTTGCAGTGTGTCCATGGTCATAGTATTAAAAACCCTACGAACCGCTGGACATGCTGATTCTGTAGCAGCTGTAGCATATTCGCGTACGGTCCGCTTCAAATCACACAAAATGGTGTTTAGTAAATCCTCATCCGGCATAAATGCTCCAGTATTTTGCGCGTTCATTAAATAACCTCCTTAGAATTAATATTGCAATTATTGTGGGCTTGTTGGCGCGTATTGTTGATGTTGTTGGATTAACTGAGTGAGCTCAGTCATGTGCTTGGTGTGATTTTGCATATGCTGCATACAAATTTGACGAACCTGTTGATTCTGTGTTGTCGCAGCCGTTGCTGCACATTGCTTAAGAAGCAAGTCCTCATTGGAGATGGAGTCAGCGATATATTCCAATTCTTTACCACTTAGCGCTTGCATTTGCGTTGATTGCATTTGTTGTAGTCCCTCCTTGTAGTTGATTCAAACAGGCATTAGTATGCCGCTTAAGCGCGCTATTTATTTGCCGAAAAGCACTAGAGAGTTATGACAGAAATAAGAACACGCTGCGAATGAGTCGATAAATTGCCGCCAATACTAATCACGGCACGAATGAAGGAGCGAACAATTCATGAATTTAAATAGTGGAAACACACCTTGGTCTAGCACTTTACAGAACCCTCCGACTTACCCCACTCTAGAAGGTACTATTCATTGTGATTGTCTGGTTGTAGGCGCGGGAATGGGTGGAGCAATGGCTTCCTACCGTTTGTCCTTAAGTGGAGCGGATGCTGTTCTGATTGAAAAAAAACGGGTCGGTAGCGGCAGCTCGCATGCTAACACAGGGCTCCTGCAAATTTCCAACGATAAATCATTAACCTCATGTATGAACACTTTTGGGCAAAAGAACGGTTTGCTCTTTTATCAGTTATGCCAAGCTGGGGTTAGGAACATTCTGGACCTGCCGGACAAGCTCGATATCGATCCACAGATCATTCCACGCAGCAGTCTTTTATATGCCAGCACATCAGAGGATGTACCTGCATTGCGGGAAGAATATGAGAATCTCGCAGCTAACGGTTTCGATTCTGAATTCTGGGATGAGGAAAAGATTGCAGCTCTATACTCTTTTTCAAAACCAGCAGGACTTTATTCACGTGGGGATGCCGAAGCGAATCCTTATCGAACGGTGCACAGCTTAATCGCCAAGGCAGCGTCGAATGGTGTACGCGTCTTTGAACAGAGCGAAGCGAAACATTATGAGTTTACTAAGGATGGCGTGATTTGCCACACAGAAAATGGCCGGATTATTGCCAAGGATGTTATTTTTGCAATGGGTTATGAAACACAAGAGTTCAAAAAAGACCGGGGCGCTGAGCTGATCAACACGTATGCAGTGATGACCAAACCTTTAAAGGATCTTCCAAAATGGCATGAGCGTAGCCTGCTGTGGGAGACAGCCCGCCCTTATTTATATTTTCGGACAACTCCTGAAGGCAGGATTATTGCGGGAGGCAAGGATGAGCAGCTGACAGACCCTGAACGTCGTGAGGTCCGGGTAATCTCTCAAGGTCAAAAATTGCTTGAGGAGCTTGAGGCCTTATTTCCAGAAATCAAAGGCATTGAGCTGGAGTACTCCTGGGGTGCTGTGTTCGGTTCTACTCGTGATGGACTCCCATATATCGGCCCCCATCCAAAGTTCCCTCACTGTTATTTCATCGAGGGCTACGGAGGCAATGGGACTGTGTACAGTATGATCGCTGCGGAGTTGTTAACGGATACGATTGCCGGCAAACATCGGCCTGAGTTAGATTTATTCTCACTCACCCGGTCAGCCAAACCCTCTCCTTCTAAGAATTTGGACGTGATGAAACAAAGCTGATTAGCATAGAAAATAAAAAAGGGACCCTCCCACGTAGCCGCTCACGGCTTTTGGGACAATCCTGCTTTTAATTGCCTGCTTTAATCGTAAATCCATCATTCCATGAGCTTGCGGACTCAATTGACGTTATTTACATGTTTTTAGCCTTTAAAACAAGGTTTCGGACTCCAGTGATACTATCCTTGGAAAGAGGCCCATATTTAGGCGTTTTTCAGACCAATAGCTGCACTGGAGTCCGATAGCATTCCAAATATCGAATAATGTGGCGCTTAAGGTCGGCTGTGTCCGTTTGCGGGTTACTATGCGCATCCGTCAGTGATTACATATACGCACGCTTTCGACAACGGTCAAGTAAGGTCCAAAAAAAGGAGCACGCCCCAGCAGCTATAAGCTTATGGGACAGCCCCTTTTTTTATATGCTTAACCTTACGCCTGAGCGTTGCTCAAATTGCGTACGAGCTGAATACGATCTTCCTGTGCCAGACTGTGCTGAACATGGAAGCATGAAGGACACACGTAAACATTGAGTGAGAATGGAGCGGTTAATACCGATTTACCTAATGTTGCTGGAGCAGACGGCTCAAAGCTGCTCACAGGCTGCTTACCCGCAAGGATCGTAAGCTCATGGCATTGAGTACATTCCGGAGCCTCCTCCTGAATGGCTAGAATAGCTGAAACACTCTCTTCGTACTTGTTCAAATCATAATCATCGCCGAATTGATTAAGCGTATTATAGATTGGAACTACGCTGTCTTTATCAGGCTCTCCCCAAAGATCATCGTCATTAACAACCTCTTGTTTGGGTTCTTCTACGACTTCCTCTACTTCTTCTTCTTCGATGCCGTCAATCCCAACAGTGACCGTGCGGTATCCGCTAAGCTCATTGTTACAGTGAGGACAATTCTCCTCAGGTCCAAATTCCTCATCCCATACAATTTCAGTATGACACCAAGGGCATACAGTTGTTTCCATCTTTTTAATCTCCTTCATACTTTCACTTTTAAATTTAATTCATCATTAAATAAATAATACCGGCTGCTATAAAAGCAATCGCTGACAGAAACAGAACTCGGGTGAGAATCTTCATGATTTCCTCCTAAGATACCCCACAAAGAGTGGGACTGCTCATTTCAAAGCTTGTCCAGATCCATAATCCTTTGCAGGGTGTCCTGATAAGGACGGATTTAAAAAATAGCCGCACCAATTACATAAGACAACGATACCGAGATCAGCATGGCAATAAGTCCAACAGCACGGTTATCCGCAGCGATCTCCTCGTCAATAGAGAATACAGGGGTCAGAAATTCAAATAAAAAATAGGCAAGCAGCAGCAGCAAAAAACCGACGACGGACCACTTCATGGTCTCATAAATTGAAACACCAGCTTCAATGCTGAAACGCAGTACGTTGCAAATCCCGAAGATTTTACCGCCTGTGGCCATTGCCACTGCCAGGTTTCCCTTACGTATTTCTTCCCAGCAATTATATTTCGTTACCATTTCAAAAAAAGACAGAAATACAACTAGCCCAAGAATCGCCACTGCGAAGTAGCCAAGCAAGGCACCTAGCGGATGACCCAGCAAAAGATCAATATCTTCTTGCACGCTTTCCCCTTCTTTCTGCCGGGAAATCCCGCTATTGCAGCTCAGCCACAGTTACGCCCGCGCCGCCTTCGTTATAATTCCCGAGCCGATAACTCTTCACATGCTTGTGCTTACGCAAATATTCCTGAATTCCTGTGCGCAGCACACCCGTTCCTTTACCATGAATGATGGCGATTTGGCCCAGATTACCTAAAAAGGCTTCATCGATAAAACGATCTGTTTCCATGATAGCTTCCTCCAGGTTAGTCCCGCGCAAATCCAGTTCACTGCGAATGTTCTCATCACGGGAACGTTTGACGGTTGTCGCATGGCGAAGGGCCGTTGGCGCAGCTGTTGCCTTCGAGGAGAGCAATTCCAAATCATCCAGCCTTACCTTCATCTTCATAATGCCAAACTGCACCAGCGCCTCTTTAGTACCGCTTAGCTCCACCACAAAGCCCTTTTGGTTCAAGCTGTCGACTTTCACTTCATCTCCAGGACCAATTGTCCGTGGGGCCTTGGCAGTCTTGCGGGTAGCAGCCTTCTTGCGCGGTGATGGCTCAGCTTCATCCAGACGTCGCCGCGCTTCAATCAGCTTATGCTCTTTAACTGAAGCTCCTTCTTCCATAGCCAAGCGGCGCAAATCACTGATAATTTCCTCAGCTTCCTTACGCGCTTTGTCCAGGATCGCGCTGGCGTCCTTCTCTGCCTTCTCGAGGCGTTTCTCGCGCTGGCTTTCCAGCTTCTCAAGCTCTTGCTGTTGTCTGCTGCGTAGCTCCTCCACTTCACGGCGGATGCCCTCTGCACGTTCATGCTCCTGTTCCGCTCCCAGCCGATTCTCTTCGAGAGAAGCAATCATATGCTCCACGCGCAGATCTTCTTCCTTCACTTCACCGCGGGCATGCTCCAGAATCGCATGAGGCAGGCCTAGACGCTCAGCAATCGCAAAAGCGTTGCTTCGTCCCGGTACGCCGATCAACAAGCGATAGGTTGGGCTAAGGGTCTGGACATCAAATTCCATACTGGCATTGATGACTCCCTTACGCTCATAAGCGTAAGCTTTCAATTCGCTATAATGTGTTGTTGCGACCATCCGGCATTCGATCCGGTGAATATGCTCCAGAATGGCAATTGCCAGCGCAGAGCCTTCTGCCGGGTCGGTTCCAGCACCCACTTCATCAAGCAGAATAAGGCTCTTAGGAGTCATTCTACGCAGAATGGAGATAATATTAGTCATATGACTAGAGAAGGTACTCAGACTTTGCTCAATGCTCTGTTCATCGCCAATATCAGCATAAATGGCATCAAATACACACATCTGGCTGCCTTCCTCTGCTGGAATAAACAAGCCGGACATCGACATTAAGCTTAACAAGCCGATGGTTTTGAGGGTAACGGTCTTACCACCGGTATTCGGTCCGGTTACGATAATTGAGCTGTATTGATTGCCCAGCTCCACGTCCAAAGGAACCACATGCTCCGCTGGAATAAGCGGATGCCGCCCTTTGCGCAGCTTAAGATAACCGCGGTCATTCATGCGCGGCTGAGTAGCCTTCATATCACGAGCAAGACGCGCCTTGGAGAAGATGAAGTCCAGTTCTCCCAGAATATCAATATCGTAGGTCATTTCTTCCGCAATGTCGGCTACAAGTGCCGTCAGCCTGTGTAAAATGATCTCAATTTCCCGTTCTTCGCGCAGCCGTGTTTCACGAAGTTTATTATTCATCGCCACAATAGACTCTGGCTCGATAAATAAAGTCGCTCCTGATCCAGACTGATCATGTACGATACCGCCGAAATGGGCACGGTACTCCGCTTTTACAGGAATAACAAACCGATCACCACGAATGGTTACCAGCTGATCCTGCAGCATTTTCGCTACTGAAGACGAACGAATCATCGAATCCAGCTTCTCACGAATTCTGATCTCTCCTCCGCGCAATTCACGGCGAATGTTAGCCAGCTCAGAACTAGCTGTATCAAGTACATCAGCATTCTCGTCTATACATAAGCGGATGGCATCTTCCACATGTTTTTGCTCCGATAAAACGTCGCTCAGTGAGAACAGGAGCTCAATCTTTTCTTCCTCATGCATAGCTGCCAGGAAACGTTTGACTCTGCGTGCGCCGCCAATGGTATTTCCAACGGCCAGCAGCTCAGTTGTTCCCAGCATTCCGCCTATAGACGCACGTTTTAGTGCAGCTCGAATATCGCTTACCCCGCCGAACGAAGGAATACCCTTCAGGCGGTCCACATTAGCCGCTTCATCCGTGGCTTGAAGCAGCTTCTTCACGCCTTCGAAATCGCCGGAGGGTCTTAGCTGCTCAGCAGCCAATCTCCCCATGGGGGTTTGCGTATATTGCATTAATTTATTTAAAATCTTGCGATATTCAAGCGTATGCAAAATTTTGTCGTCCAATTACAGTCACAGCTCCCTTCATAGATGTTTCCATTATACAGAATTCAGGTCAATTTCGCTATTTGGGTCTTATTTTTAAGCATAGAATCACGTAATAAGGTCACAATAAGAACTGCACATATCCTTAGCATGGGCCAAAGGAGGTTAGTACAGTGAATTTCTTAAGTCATGTTGGTCGTTTTGTGGTCGCAGCGCTTGTTCTGATGGTTGTTGGCTGGATTGTTCCACAGTTCACGGTTGGTGGGTTCTGGAGCGCTCTAATCCTTGCACTGGTGATTGCGCTACTCGGCTGGGTAGTCGAAGGAATCTTCGGCAAAAAAGCAACGCCTTTCGGTCGCGGTATCGTCGGCTTTATTGTCAGTGCGGTAGTTATCTGGGTCGCTCAATTCGTAGTCAGCGGAGTCAGCGTATCCATTCTGGGTGCCATTTTAGCAGCTCTGGTCATTGGGATTATCGACTTGTTCCTGCCGGTATCCACTCCATTTGAGGCCGCTAAGTAACAAAAGCTCTTCACAACACAGAACCCCTTATTCCCGGTTCTTCTCCGGCAATAAGGGGTTCTGTGTTGTTTTTATGCAAAAGACACAATCTCCTCTTTATGACTTTCAGCACAGTTGACCACTCTGTTCTTGCCTTGCTTTTTAGCGGTATAAAGCGCCTTGTCTGTTTTACGGAAGAGAAGCTCTTTCCCATCCCCAAGCTGATAATCACAAATTCCAATGCTAACGGTAATCGGCTTGTTCCCAGCCTGCAAATGTTCAATTTGAGCAATATTTTTCCGTAATTTTTCTACTGCTTCATAGGACTCCGAGAAACTTTTATCTGTAAAAATCACAGCGAACTCTTCCCCGCCATACCTAGCCGCAAAATCATTTAATTCAATCATACCGCCTACCTTGTCCGCTATCACCTTAAGCACAAGGTCTCCAACCCTGTGTCCGTAGGTATCATTCACTTGCTTGAAGTTATCAATATCGAAAAGAGCCAGCTGCAGTTGAAGGTTGTTGCTTTCACATTGCTCCAATAATGAATCCAAATATTCATGAAAGGTTTTATGATTATAGAGTCCAGTAAGTGCGTCAATCTTCAGCAGCTTATCCGAAATAGCCCTCTCCACCATTAGATCTTGGCCCGCCTTCGTTAATCTCTCTAAATTTATACGCGCTTCACGAGCACGAATAATTACTGCAATAGCCATCAGCACAAATACCAAAAATACACACTCTACCATCAAGAATTCAAGCAGCGGTTTATGTAGGAATGGCCGTTCCAACCCAAAATATACCCCAGCATAAAACACAATACTAAATAACCCCATTATGTACAGGAGCTTACGATCAAAATAAATAAGAGCAACCATAATCGGCATCATAAGTGTCATCTGAGCACCGTCAACAAAAGGCTCTAATACAAAATACATAAGGTAGGACACTAAAAAACCACAGCTAACCACCCCATATTTAGGGGACTGTTTACTATAACGCAGCCACAGCTCCGCAGTAATCATAAGGACCACAATTAGTAAATTACAGGCTATAAATAAATGCCACAGGTTCGTGTCCATTGTTGTTTTTATTTGGAGTCGGTCAATATTCGACAAAAACAGCAACTGTGAGATTAATAAAAGAATGACTACCATCCAATAGCCTTTTAAGATTCTACGGTGCCAAACCTCCGTACTTAGCGCATCGTTAATACTTGTAATATGTATCCCCTACTTTTAGACGTTAATGTAATAGCTTTCATTATAATAAATTTTAGTTATATTTTCATCATTTTTTTGCAATTTACGACAAAGTTTGAACAGTCTGCCTGTTCACAGATTTTTCACATTTAATCAAAGCGCTTTCTTAAATTTTAAGTTATGATGTCTACATAATTGTCACATTTTCACTATGCTTGGACTTCTTGGGAGGGGATTTAGATCATTAAAAAATTTGCAATTCTACTTTCAATGGTGTTCGTTATAGCACTTACAGCCTGTGGGAACAGCAATGATAGTGCTGCTGGCAATGCTAACACATCGGAGCCGGAGATCGAGGCAGAAACAGAACTCATAATTACAGCTACGAATTACAGCTTTGATCAGGAAGAATATCATCTAAAAAAGGGTGTACCCGTCAAAATCATTTTTAAAAATGATGACGGCAATCACGGTATCCTTATTCCTGAGTTCGAGCTGCAGCTTAATGAAAAAAAATCCTCAAAGGTGATCGTACCAGAGGAAGCTGGAACTTTCGAAATGACCTGTTCCATTATGTGTGGCTCCGGACATAGCGGAATGAGAGCTACTATCATCGTGGAATAGATTACACATAAACAGCCGATTATTAGGGATTCTCCCTGATATCGGCTGTTTTTTTAATCTGAGCTCATTAATAAAGAGTGCTGACCCGAGATAGATCTCTCTACTCATCAGGTCAGCCCTCTTACTTGCATCCGGCATTCAACTGTCCTGCTCGATCAGTTGAATCCATTCATTATATTCATTTTGCAGCTTGGCATATTCCTCTTTAAGGTTACGATGCTCGTCCGTAAGCTTGTCAAGCTCTTCCTGACGCATTTCAAACTGGACCTGCAACAAACGAAGCTGTCCTTGAACCATTTCATAGCTTTCACCAACTTCACCTAACTGCTGAAGCACCTCGCTACGTTCACGATCAATAGCTTCCTGCTTCATCTCAGCCTCGCCGGCTTCCTGCTGCCAAATGTCGATCTCCTCGCGCAGCTTCGCTTCGAGATCCGTCCACTGCAGCTGCCGATCGGATAGCTCCTCGTACTTGTGCTTCCAAGAAGCTCCGTACGCCTCTGCTTCCTTCAGCACTTCCTGTTGCTCAGCAACAGTAGCAGCGGCTTCACGACTAGCTTCAGACAGCTCTTCTAAGCGTCGTGTTGCCTCTTCGCCTTCTTCCTGCAGCAGTTGATATCTTTCCTGCAGGCGTTCTCCTTCTTGCAGTACATCATCGTATTGAGCAATCAATTCCTCATAACGCACACGAAGCGCAGACAGCTCCTTCTGAACCTGCACACCTTGCTCCCGAAGTGCCGCTGTTTCGCGTTCTGCATCTGTACGAAGCTGAACCTCCTGATCCAGCTGCTGTACTAATCCATCGGCTTGCCCACGTAGCGTGTCGATCTCTTTCTGAAGCAACACGGATTTCTCCTCAGACTCCAGCAGATTCATTTCCAGTTCACCAATATCTTCCATACGTTTATCCGAAAGCTCCTGCCAGTTAGCCGCCTCTGCTGCTGATCCCGCAAGTTCTTCCTGAACACGGTGCAGATTCTCACTCGTCTCCTGTAGAGACGCTCTTAGCTCTGTCGCTTCATTCTGTGACTGTTGATAACGCTGGCGTAACTCTTCCAGCTCCTCATTCAACAGTGTGCCCAGCTCAGTAGCTGTGCGCAGCTCTTCACTGAGCTGTTCTTCACGTTTAACAATCGCTTCATATTGTCCAAGCAGCGTCTGTCTTGCATCTCGCTCACTCTTAAGACTGGCTTCAGCCGCCCGTAATCTGGACTGAAGTTGCCCGGTCCCACCACGAAGCTCCGCCAGCTGTTTCTCCAGCTCTTGAATGCTTTGCTTATGTCTATGCTCTTGAGTGCCTTGTGACTGCCGCAGTTCCTTATTCTTGGTTTGCTCCCGCTGCAGTGCTTCACGTTCTTCCGCCAGCTCTTTGCCCAACTTCGCTTTGGTACTCTCAAGCTCTTTACCTAAGGTCAACTTGGTATCCTCAAGCTCCTTACCCAGCGTCAATCTGGTATCTTCGAGTTCTTTACCTAATGTAGACTTGGTAACCTCAAGCTCTTCCTCCAGTGTTGACTTGGTCTCGGTCAACTCAAGCTGCAGAGCAGACAGCGTGTCTGTCTTCTCCTTGGTCAGCGTCTCTCGGATGTTCTCCAGCTCTTGCAGATGAGCAGCCTTCTGCTCCTCCAGCTGCTGCAAGCGGATGGCTTCCGCCTTCGCCAGTTCCTGCCGCTGTTGTTCACGACTAGCTGCCCGCTCTTCTTCGTAGCTTGTCCGCAGTTCTTGCAGCTCTATCTCGCGCTCAAGCAATTCTTCTTCCAGCTTCTTGCGTGCAACTTCCACAGCTTGCACTGCCTCCTGAAGCTGCTCCGCATGTACCTTGCGTTCATTCTCCTGAATCTCCAAATGCCGCTTACGCTCTTCCTCCGCAGCAGCAATCAGTCGCCCAGCCTCTTCTTTGGCCGCAGCTTCAAGTCGCTCAATTTCTTCTTGCCGCTCCCGCTGTACCTCCAGCAGGCGAGATACTTCCAATCGCAGTTCACTGCGTTCACCTGTCATCATGTTTAGTTCATTTTTGAAGTCCTGAACCTGAATAGCCTGCTCCGCCATATGTACAGCTGCAAGCACCGCTATACGCGGTGTGTCCAGTCTGGTGTGTGATTTAGAAATCGTGCGCATATGTTCATCAACATAACGGGCCACTTGTTTCATATATTCAGTACTGCTTCCGACGAGTTTATAGGAAGTTCCGTATATCTCCACGGCGACACGTGTCCGGTCCATAGCCACAGTTGTGCCCTCCTTTGTATGTGTGCGGATTCTAAGCTAGTTTCACTTCTTCTATTGTAGCTTTTTTGGTAAGCATTTGGCAAAATCCCTAATATTCAATAGATTATGGCTGATATTCTCCGCTTTGCACTCTACCTAGAAAAAACCGCAGCGAATCTCAGTTTCTAAATGGATTCGCTGCGGCTTTACACAATTCCTGCTACTTTCTTAATTCTGCACCAAAAGTTTGTTGAAGAGATGCTAATACCTTCTCATGCACCTCTCCTACTTCTTCATCAGTCAATGTATGTTCACTATGACGATACAGCAGTGAGATCGCGATGCTCTTCTTTCCACTCTCCAGCTTACCGCCAGTGTACACGTCAAATACCTGTACGGACTGGAGCAAAGTACCTCCGTTATCACGGATGGAAGCCAGCAGATCGCCCGCTGGTACAGCGGAATCCACGACCACAGCAATATCCCGTTCCATTCCCGGGAAACGCGGAAGCTCATTATATTGCAAACGGCTTTGCGCACTTTCATATAACGGCTGCAATAAAATTTCTGCCGCATAAGTATCCACCAGATCCAGCTGTCTTTGCAGATCCGGATGAATCTGCCCCATCGTTCCGATCTTCACACGGCCCTCGTTCCCGAGTAAATATACCGATGCGGAACGCCCAGGATGAAATCCTTCTGGACTGTCTCCCACATAGACGATTTTATCAGTCAGCCCTAAATGAGCAAATACCGTTTCCAGCGCACCCTTCAAATCAAAGAAGTCCACAGGCTGTGCCGAAACATTCCATTGCTTCACTGTTAAGCTTCCGCTAAGCAACAGCCCCAGCACTGGCAGTTCGCGTGGTTGGCGAGTCAGCTGTTCTTCATCCGTGAAGAAGACGTTGCCGATTTCAAACAATGCCAAGTCGCTTTGACGACGATTGGTATTGTAGCTGGCAATATCCAATAGTTGCGGAAGAAGGCTGGTACGCAGTACGCTGCGTTCTTCACTCATCGGCATAGCCAGCTTCACCGCTACTGCTCCTTCTGATAACGCAGGGAACATTGTGCTTTGTTGCGGCTGGATGAAGGAGTAACCCATCACCTCTTGGTAACCGCCATGTGACAATAAGCGGCGCAGTTCACGACGGAGCGCTTGCTTGTGAGTTAGTGCTCCTGGCGTTGTAATTCCTTCAATTAGAGTCGTTGGAATATTGTCATATCCGTACAGGCGGGCAATTTCTTCAATAAGATCAACATCATAGCTGATATCGCCACGTCTGGTTGGGACTTGAACTTCAATCAGCCCTTGTGCGGTATCTCCGCATTTGAAGTGTAGACGGCCAAACAATGTCTTCACTTCCAGCAAGGACAAATCCGTTCCCAGATAACGATTCAGTTTCTCTAAGGACAAGGTGAGAACCTTCTCTTGAACAGCGTCAGTTCCTGCTTGCACGATGCCTTCATGGACCGATCCGCCAGCATAACGTGCAATCAGCACTGCTGCACGGTTCAATGCAGGAATAACTGCACTTGGATCCACTTCCTTCTCGAAACGAAGGGAGGCCTCAGAGCGAAGTCCCAATTGACGCGAGGTTTTACGAATCGTACCACCATCAAACTTAGCAGATTCCAGAACAAGGTTTACCGTCTCAGCAGTAACCTCTGTATCCCGTCCACCCATTACTCCGGCCAGACCTACAGCTTTAACTCCATCAGCGATAACGAGCATTTGCGGCTCTAGCTTACGCTCTTGACCGTCAAGTGTAACCAAAACTTCACCTTCATGGGCAAGACGAACGCCGAGTTCTCCACCTTGCACTTTATCTGCATCAAAAGCATGCAGCGGCTGTCCATATTCCAGCATCACGTAATTGGTAATGTCCACGATATTATTAATTGGACGAACCCCAGCAGCCATCAGACGATTCTGAATCCACAGCGGTGATGGTGCAGGTTTAACACCTGCAATATAACGAACTGCATAATGGCTGCAGTATTCTTCATCTTCAATCTTGACGGAAATGGAATCCGCAGCAGGACCACTGATCTCAATAATTTCGCTTTTTGGATCAGGCAATTTAACTTCACGCCCAAGAATCGCACTTACTTCATAAGCAGCACCAATCATACTGAGGCAATCCGAACGGTTCGGAGTCAGATCGAATTCCAGAATCTCGTCATCTAAGCCGAGGACCTTGGAAATATCCTGACCAATCTCTGTCCCTTCAGGCAGCACAAGAATACCTTCTTGTTGCTCTTTTGGAAGCAATTTATCATTCAGTCCCAATTCTTTGGCCGAGCAGATCATCCCTTGCGATAGGACGCCGCGCAGCTTGGCTTTTTTGATATCCAGTCCTGGCAGCTTAGCACCGACCAGTGCTACAGGTACAGTTTGACCTGCAGCTACATTTTTTGCGCCACAGACGATTTGTAGATCCTCATCTTGGCCCGCATCCACGATACATACGTTCAGCTTGTCGGCATCAGGATGTTTTTCCTTTGATTTCACATAGCCGGTTACGATGCCGGAAATGCCTTTATTGCGGCGCTCTACGCCGTCAATCTCAATGCCGGCAGCGGTAATCTTCTCCGCTAGCTGTTCGGCGGTTACTCCTTCAATCGATGTATAATCAGCCAACCATCCGGTTGATACTTTCATATCCGCTCACTTCCTTTATGTTTCAGATGTATTTATTTCACTGTCGTTCGTGCTGCTTCCTGTGGGAGAACGGATGAAGTGCACTCAATTTCAGCTACACACTATTAAGGACGGTCCCTACAAGGAAATCAAATGCTCCAAAACCCATTCTCCAGCCACTATCAGCTAGCGCACCACAATAACTAAACGCCCTTGAACTGCTTCACAAAACTCATATCATTACTATAGTAATGACGGATGTCATCGATGCCGTATTTAAGCATTGCAATCCGCTCTACACCCATTCCGAAGGCGAAGCCGCTGTATTCAGCAGGATCATAGCCACCCATTTTCAGTACATTCGGGTGTACCATACCTGCGCCAAGGATTTCTAACCATCCACTTTGCTTGCATAGTCTGCAGCCATCGCCACCACATTTGAAGCAGCTTACGTCTACTTCAACACTTGGCTCCGTGAATGGGAAAAAGCTCGGACGAAGACGAATGCCTGTATTCGGTCCAAACATCTCCTGCACAAATTGTTGCAGGGTGCCCTTCAGATCACTCATTCGAATGTTACTTCCAATGACCAAACCTTCGATTTGGTGGAACTGGAAGGAATGCGTTGCATCATCATCATCACGGCGGAATACTTTACCCGGACAGATGATTTTAACAGGAGCTTCACCGTTCATAGCCTGCATAGTACGAATCTGTACTGGCGAGGTTTGAGTGCGCATTAGCAGGTCATCTGTTAAATAGAAAGAATCCTGCATATCACGTGCCGGGTGATTCTTAGGCAGATTTAGAGCTTCAAAGTTATAATAATCGGTCTCCACTTCCGGACCTTCAGCTACACGGTAGCCCATGCCGATAAAAATATCCTCAATCTCCTGTACGACTCTGCTAAGCGGGTGAATGCCCCCCTGCTGTAAACGGCGACCCGGTAAGGTTACGTCTACTTTTTCAGCCTGCAGACGTTGCTGGGTTTCCTGCTCTTGAAAAGCCTCCTGCTTCGCGCCGATAATCTCCTCAATAGCACTGCGAACCTGATTCGCCACTTGCCCGATTACCGGACGCTCCTCAGCACTAAGTCCTCCCATACCGCGCAGAACCTCTGTAAGCTCACCTTTTTTACCGAGATACTTCACTCTTAAATCATTTAGTACCTGCGGATCCATAACCTCCTGCAGCTTAGCCAGCGCTTCAACCTTCAATGCTTCCAACTTCTCTTTCATGGCCGTGTACAGCCCCCTTCAATCATTGTCTAGTTCAACAAAAAAAGGCCTTTCCTCCCGGTAAGGGACGAAAAGACCGTGGTACCACCCTTGTTAGACAAGCTGATCTGTTCCCCTTAAGAGCTTCATTCCCTCTTTTGGCTGGACAGATACCTATCTCACTTTATACAGAAATAACGGTCTGTGACCGGTATCCCCTACCCTTCCCTATTAGACAGCTTAAGGAATTCAGGGAACTGCTCCGGAGTGAACTTCGACAGCTCTGCTTCTTAGAAACGCTCTCAATCCGCGGCGTCTCCTCCCTGTAAGTCAGGCACTGTGTACTCTTCTCCATCACTGCATTTCACAATTCATGCTAATTGTCAGGTATCTCTTTACTACAAGAGATATGTCTCTTTATTATATGCAAAATCTGTCGTTTTGACAAGCTGGATTGGCATCGGGGCGGGCAGGCGTGATTTTTGGAATGATGCCTGCGAACAAAGCCGCACGACTTCACCCCATTCACGCACTGCGTAACGAATAATGAATGATTAGCTTTCCTGTAGTCATTATGACTAAGGGCAGTTTTTTTCAGCAGCTGTAAGCCGTATCATTTATGATCGAGTGGGGTAATAGGATCCATCGGTTTGAATATAGATAATTCAATAGGCCCATACATTAAACTTTAAATTTTGTCTTTTGGATTATTATGAGTAAAGATTGCTCTATAAGCAGCACGTCCTATATACTTGATATACTAGAAACTACCATTTACTCACACGTACACTTTCCTATGTTTTCCCACTATGTATACAACACCTCTTTTATTCCCATAAGCACCTTCAAACATCAGTGACTGAGTTAAATTACGCCTGACCATAGATTGACTTCTGCAGGTTCTACTTAAGCAGCAATAGATTTACTTAATCATCTTATACAGGGAGAAGATGACTGTGGCAGGGTTCTTCGAATTCAAGGTAACACGCAAACTATTCTATGTCTTCGCTGCAATCTCCGTCCTTCTGGTCGGGATCAGCGTGTCCTCGCTACTCTATTTAAATCACACTATTAATAGATTGTCAGATTCTCTTTATGATGATATATATCAGAACTCTAAGCTCATACTAAGCGCCGATCGTGATCTGCATCAAGCTGCTGTAGCCTTGCAAATCGCAATGGGCCCAAACCTAACAGCCGCGGAAGGTGAACAGTTCACTACGGAGTTTATAGATAATAATCTTCAAGCGCAGGAACGAATAAGTCTAGCAAGAGCAAATATCAACGCTATAAAAAAACCTTACAGTGATATGAAACAAAGTGGAATTATCCTTTCCGAATTAAAAAACGAGCTGCGCTCCTTTGAAACTACTATTGTCATGTGGAAAAATTCAGGGCATACGCTAATAACGGAACGGACGAAGAGTAGCTGGAATCCGGATTCATATTCTGCGCTCACCCTAAACTCGCAATTCAATGAAGCTAGAGCATATCTCGATCAAGCAGAGGACTTGATTGGCAACTACGCCTTGCAAGTAACGGACGGTTTTAAGGATAAAAAAAGCGCTTTGTTCTCCCTGTATTCGCTCCTCTTACTTGTGTTTCTCCTGGTCATTATTTACCTTGGACGCAAAATCATCTGGCTCCAGAATGAAATGCTGGAAGAACAAACACTTTATCAGCTAATCGGTGAAACCATGTCTGATTTCATTATTTTGACGGATCCTAACGGGTTGATTCTATACGCTTCCCCCTCACACTCCAGTATTCTAGGCTATGTGCCTAAAAAAGGAGATCCGTTATCCAACTATATACGTGAACCGGAGATTGCCTGGGCTAAATTAAAGAGCGTGGTTCAGGGAACCCCGCGCATTTCAGAACTGCGCATGCGCGGAGCAGAAGGCCAATGGGTATGGCTTGAAACTAAGGTGTCACCTGTTCTCGGCAGCCGTAAATTCCCAGCACAATTCATGCTGTTATCTCGAGAAATTACCCAGCGAAAACAATACGAAGAACGACTACATAAGCTAGCCTTCTATGATCATTTAACAGCGATTCCCAACAGGGCTCATTTCAAAATGTATATGGAG
Organism: Paenibacillus sp. FSL F4-0097; assembly: GCF_038593125.1. NCBI lineage: Bacteria > Bacillati > Bacillota > Bacilli > Caryophanales > Paenibacillaceae > Paenibacillus > Paenibacillus sp. FSL F4-0097. The sequence goes on along the minus strand of NZ_CP151965.1, from coordinate 1,851,079 downwards.
AACCTTATCACACAACCCGAAGAACGGAAGCAAAAAATTGCACTGGCCCTGCTGGATTGTGACAGATTCAAGCAGCTAAATGATACCTTAGGCCATCTGGCTGGAGACGAATTTCTTCAGCTGCTCTCCCGTGAACTTCAGCATACAGTCAAAGGAATAGGTCAGGCCTTCCGGATCGGCGGAGATGAATTCGCAGTTGTACTGCATCGATTCACTTCTCCAGAGATGCTTGATGAAACGCTGCAGCGGTTACTTAAACTGTTCAATAAGTCTTGGTCTGTTGATAACGGGTCCAGCTTCCACACCTCCGCGAGTATCGGAGTAGCTTTATTTCCTGAACATGGAAGCAGTATCAATGAACTGCTGCGTGCCGCCGATTTGGCGATGTACCGCTCCAAAGACCATGGTGGCAATAAAGCCAATCTTTACTATGAGCTTGTGGACGAAGAGTTTGCTGACCAGACCATTGTAAAACCATAAAACCAAATAAAAAGCTGTCTCAGGATACAATCAACCCTGAAACAGCTTTTTTTGTATTGCCACTAACTGCTTAACCGAAGATGATCCTCTGAAATTCCATCAATCTCCTGTTCACGATCCCGGACTAAGACCTTGGTTAACTCTCCATTCGTAGAACAATCAATGAAGCGGTCTCCGTCTCCATCTTTTTCTTCCCAATCATTAAGCCGCAAAATATATCCGATGGATTGGGTATCTGGCAGCACTTCGATGCGGGCTACTGCACGCCCGTTCTCCATATAACGGAAATCGCATTGTCCATCCTGGATTCCTGTATCCCAAACCCAAAGATTCCAGCCTTGGTAATTCCGATCTGGGCGTTCATAGTGTATTTCGATGATTTTAGAGCGTGGGGCTGGCTCACCACATTCATCATAAAGGACCATCATCGACAACCCTTCCACCTCTACCTCATTGCCTTCGATCCTGCGGAGGGCTTCTGTACCTGCATGGGTATGGTCTACTACTATACTCCACCCGTTAGAAATCTCAGGAAGAGCCACCGTCATTCGATCATTATTAGCATTGAAGATAACGGTTATATTGTTCCAAAGATCGCCTCCTGCATGGCCTCTAAGAAAATACGATACTATTCCGCCATCACATCGCAGAAATTCCAACGAACGTTCAATTTCCTGGCGGCCATGCAGACGAAATGCCGGATGTGTGCGCCGCAGCTCGATCAGGCCTTTATAATATTGAAATACGGGCTTAAATACGCTTTTCATATTCCAGCGGATCGAGTTGATCGCGTCACCGCTGCGGTAGCTGTTATGATCCCCAAATTTACTGCGCAGGAGCTCATCTCCAGCATGCAGGAAAGGTATCCCTTGCGATGTCAGAATAATTCCGTTAGCAAGCAAGGAACGACGTACAGTTTCATTACCGAGAATGTTCTCCGGATCTACATTCACGTATGGATTGGCAAGGGCCACTGCATCTTCAAGATCCTCGTTATCCATGTTGGCGATTACCGGAAAATCAGCTTTCTGGCTCCCCCCTTGAACGATAAGCAACTTATCCCATAAATTCAAATTATCATGGGCAGTTACATAGTTCACAGATTCCACAGGCGAGTCCGTAAACTCATGAATTGCTCCTTTAATTCCGGCTGCAATAGCACCTTCTTTGCCGTATTCGCCTGTCACGAACCCTCTTCCGAAGCCATCACTATCCCCTTTGATCGCTGAACGAAAGTTATCGTTGAAGACAGCATAACCCTTGCCCCGTTGTACACCTTTTAGCGTTTTAGTGGCCAGCGGAGAATCTCCACCCGTCCAAGGTTCACCGTAAAGCAACAGATTCGGATTCACTTCTAGACGGAGCTCTTCCGTAATCTCCCGCATGGTAACACTGTCCATCAGACCCATCAGATCAAACCGGAAACCATCGATATGATATTCCGCAGCCCAATAAGATAGGGAGTCTTTAATAAATTTTCGGACCATCGGACGTTCTGTAGCCAGCTCATTGCCAACCCCGGAGCCATTCGACAAACGTCCCATAAAATCGCGGCGATAGAAATAATCTGGGACAAGCGGCTCAAAAGGTCCATTCTCCACAGCATAAGTGTGGTTGTAAACGACATCCATAATTACCGCGATCCCGCGGCTGTGCAAGGCCTGCACCACTTCTTTAAATTCACGGATCCGCAAGCCAGGATTGGCAGGATCGGTGCTGTAAGATCCTTCAGGTACATTATAATGCTGGGGATCATACCCCCAATTGTAGTCCACATTAGCTATGGAGGAACCCCGATTAACCACCTTCAGCTCATCCACGGTCTGAAAATCAAATACCGGCATCAGATGAACATGGGTAATCCCTAATTCAGCCAGATGATCAATCCCCACTGTATTTCCTGCCGGATCCTTTAATCCAAATTCGGTAAATGCTTTGAATTTACCCTTATAATACATACCAGAGCTCTCATGTGAGGAGAAATCACGAACATGCAGTTCATAAATCACTGCGTCGGCAGGATGCTGTAACGGAGGCGCTACATCCTGATCCCAATGTTCTGGATTCGTATCCTGCAAATTAACGATTGCCGATCTTAAACCATTAGCTGATACGGCTGTTGCATAAGGATCTACTGCTTCTGTCACATTACCATCTGCAAAAACAGCACGGTACATATAATATTTCCCTTTTAGATCACCTGATAACTTGGTCTGCCAGACTCCGCCATTACTACGCTGCATATATACAATCCGACCACTGTCCACAACACTCTTATGTGACTCAGCATTCAGTCGATAACCACCTGTTTCGTACAGGACAAGGGACACAGCAAGAGCCGTAGGTGCCCAGACTTTAAAGACACTGTACTCCGTTGAATACGTCAAGCCTAAATCCTTACCCTCATAGACTTCCATCATCAATTCTGCATTTATATAATTTTTACTCATGAATTAACACCATCCTATGGCTCCCCACCTAACCTGTGGGGTTGCTTATAAGTCCATATATTACCAATTCATTACATATTAATACTTGCACAGCGCTGCAAGTCGGCAAATGGAGTATAAACTTTCTATGGATCCTTACTATTATATGTACGACATATTTATAGGTTTGGGTTCCTTATCGACTTTATGCTCATTACTAATACTATCGGTATAGACATCTGCGCAATAAAGAAAATAAACAGTGAACAGTAAATGAGGTCGAATTAAAGTAAATTATAGATTAAAAAACATAAAAAAGCCGACCTCCAGCCATCGGAAGTCGGCAATAGTAGTTGGAAAACAGTAGAACGCTAAAACGGATTAATGCATGCGTTAAAAGTTACTTAGCGATACTTTGAACAAGTGCAGCTACTTCTTCAGCCGTGCCAAGCTGCAAAGCTTTTGCAGCCAAATCCTTCATGTCGGCAGCCGACAATTTAGAAATTTGACTGCGCGCTGGCAGAATGGAAGTTGCACTCATGCTGAATTCGTCAAGACCAAGACCCAGTAGCAGCGGAATAGCTGTTGCGTCACCAGCCATTTCACCACACATCCCTGTCCATTTACCTTCTGCATGGGCTGCATCAATTACATTTTTGACCAAACGCAGGATGGCTGGATTGTAAGGCTGATACAGGTAAGATACCTGTTCATTCATACGGTCAGCAGCCATTGTATATTGAATAAGATCATTCGTACCGATACTGAAGAAATCAACTTCCTTAGCAAACTGGTCAGCCAGTACAGCAGTTGATGGAATCTCAACCATTATGCCGAGCTGAATGTTGTCTGATACTTCCTTACCTTCTTCCCGAAGCTTAGCTTTCTCTTCGAGCAAAAGATCACGCGCAGCACGGAATTCACCAAGCGTAGCTATCATAGGGAACATAATGCGAAGATCCCCGTGAACACTTGCTCTTAGTAATGCACGTAGTTGAGTACGGAAAATATCCTGACGATCCAAGCACAGACGGATCGCACGGAAACCAAGGAAAGGATTCATTTCCTTCGGAAGGTCCAGATAAGGCAGCTCTTTATCGCCACCGATATCCAGGGTACGTACGACTACCGGCTTACCCTTCATGTTCTCAAGTACAGTACGGTAGGCGTTATATTGGATTTCCTCAGAAGGCAGCTTATCGCGACCCATGTAAAGGAACTCAGTGCGGTACAGACCTACACCTTCGCCACCATTCTCAATTACACCATTCACATCATTTGGTGTACCAATATTGGCAGCTAGCTCAACATGTTTACCGTCTGCTGATACTGTTGGTTCGTCGCGAAGTTTCTTCCATTCTGCGATTTGCAAGTCGTAAGCTTCCTGCTTGCGAGTGTACTCTGCCACTTCAGCTTCGCTAGGATTGATCAGAACGTCCCCATTCAGACCATCGACAATCACCAAATCGCCAGAATTCACTTCGGACAGAACCGTTTTAGTTCCAACAACCGCTGGAATTTCCAAAGAACGTGCCATAATCGCAGAGTGGGAAGTCCGTCCACCAATGTTCGTTGTGAAGCCTTTAACGAACTTACGATTAAGCTGTGCTGTATCCGATGGTGTTAGATCTTGAGCAATCACGATTACTTCTTCACTGATTTCTGCAGGACTTACATAATGAATGCCCAGCAGGTGGTTCAGCAAGCGCTTGGTAACATCACGCATGTCAGCTGCACGTTCCTGCAGATAGGCACTCTTCATATTTTCAAACATCTCAATGAATTGCGTAGCCACTTCGTTTAGCGCATAGTCCGCGTTAACCGATTCCTCACGGATTTTATCAATTACAGGATTGATCAGCTCTGGGTCATCAAGAATAAGCAGATGTGATTCGAAAATCTCAGCCTTTTTCTCTCCCAGCTCTGCCAAAGTACGCTCTTTAATCGTTTGCAGCTCCACTCTTGATTTGGCGAGTGCATCATTCAACTTAGCGACTTCTGCTTCAGTATCACTGATACCTGTCTTCGTAATCGTATAATCCGGATGTTTCAGGATAAAAGCACGGGCTACTGCAATCCCTGCTGAAGCCGCGATTCCTGAAATCTTATTCATGGATTTCCCCTAGCCCTTCTTTAATCATTACTTCTTGAAGAGCGTTCAAAGCTTCTGCTTCTTCGCTTCCTTCGGTAATCAAAGACAAAGTATCTCCAGCTTCAAGACCCAATGACAATACGCCAAGAATGGATTTCAAAGTTACTTTTTTACCTTTAGCTTCTGCAAATGCTTCTGTACCTTTGAATTTTGTTGCTGTATTTACCAAGGCAGTTGCTGGACGTGCGTGAATTCCATCTTCATCGACAATTCTGAATGTTTTTTGCATAATATTATCCAACTCGCTTTCTGTTATTAGAGTATTTTAAATTTATAGTGAAAGCTTCGCTTCCTTGTATGAACAAGGAAGCATCGGCCCTTGCACTTTTACTGAATCGTAATGATGTCTTGGTCTCCTATAGAAACCTTACCCGGCTTCTTCAATGTTACAGAAGAGCCTTCTGGTAAATTCGAGAAAATAACAGGTGAGATTACAGAAGGTGCATGTGCTTTTACATACTCTAAATCCACTTCCATAATCGGTTGCCCAGCCGCTACAAGATCGCCTTCTTCAACTAATACCGTGAAGCCTTGACCTTTAAGCTTAACCGTATTAACCCCAATATGAACGAGCACTTCCTTGCCTCCGTCAGACATAATACCGATGGCATGTTTGCTCGGGAACACGTTAAATACCTTACCGTAAACCGGTGAAGCAATTTTCCCATCTTCGGATAGAAACGCGAAGCCGTCGCCCGTCATTTTTTGGGAGAATACTGGATCTGGCACCTCTGTGATATCCAACAATTCACCGTTTACTGGAGATACGATATCTTCCTTGATAATCGCTTCACCAGCTTCACCTGCCTGTTGTTCTTCTTCTGGCTCTGGAGTAACCACTGCTGGAGCTGCTGAAGCCGCAGGTGTCTTTCCGTTAATTACATCTTGAATCTGCGATTTAATCGTGTCTGAACGTGTGCCAAAAATCGCTTGAACGTTATTACCCACTTCCAGCACACCTGATGCACCAAGTTTCTTAAGACGGTTCTTGTCTACGCCTGCCTTATCTTTAACTTCAACACGAAGGCGGGTAATACAAGCGTCTAGATGAGTGATGTTTTCTTTACCACCTAGAGCGGACAAAATGTTCCGCGGTAGATCATCACCGGCTCTGGAGACAGACTCCGTATTCACTTCTTCTTCTTCATTCGTATCTTCTTCACGACCCGGTGTCATAAGATTGAATTTCCGAATTACAAACCGGAAGCCGAAGTAATAAATTAAGGCAAGGGCCAGACCTACCGGAATAACCAGCCACCAAGCTGTACGGTTCGGGATAATACCGAAGAGCACAAAATCGATAAAACCACCCGAGAATGTCATCCCGATTTTAACATCAAGAATATGCATAGTCATAAAGGACAGACCTGCAAACACAGCATGTACAGCGAACAGCAATGGAGCCACGAATAGGAACGAGAATTCGAGCGGCTCAGTAATCCCTGTCAAGAACGATGTCAATGCCGCGGAAATCATCAAACTTCCGACGATCTTTTTATTCTGTGGTTTAGCTTCATGATAGATAGCCAAAGCCGCTGCTGGAAGACCAAACATCATGAATGGATATTTACCCGTAGTAAATGTCCCTGCTGTGAAGTCTACTCCATCGCGAAGCTGCTGCATGAAGATCCGTTGGTCACCACGTACCAATTCTCCAGCTTTATCAACGTAGGTACCAAATTCATACCAGAATGGAGAGTAGAAAATGTGATGCAGTCCAAAAGGAATGAGCGAACGTTCGATCGTTCCGAAGATAAACGCTGCAAGCGTTTTGTTCGTATCAATCATACTTTGTGACACATAGTTCAGACCATGTTGAATAGGTGGCCATACTATTGTCAGTAACAAGCCCAAGATTAGAGCTGTTACCGCCGTCATAATCGGTACGAAACGTTTACCTGCGAAGAAACCTAGGTAAGAAGGAAGCTCAATTTTGAAGAATCGCTTGTACATGGCCGAAGCCAATATACCGACGAGTATACCTCCAAACACCCCTGTTTGCAGTGTTGGAATCCCTAATACGCTGGCATACGAGAAGTCGCCTTGGCTTAGAACGTAATCATTAACACCAATAACTGTACCCATCGTAATGTTCATTACGAGGAAACCGATAATGGCAGCTAGACCCGCAACACCTTCACCCCCGGCTAAACCTATCGCAACCCCCACCGCGAAGAGTAAGGCTAGATTATCAAATACAATTTGTCCTGAATTCATCAATACGTTGGCAACAGCCTGAACAACATGGTTCTCCAGTGCTGGAACATATTGCAGGAAGTCTGGGTTTACCAGCATGTTTCCTATTCCAAGAAGCAAACCTGCCGCAGGCAGAATAGCTACTGGAAGCATCAGAGCTTTACCAACTCTTTGTAAAACACCAAACAACTTTTTAAACATTTAGGTTACTCCTTTCATTAATTTCACTAAAACAGATGCCAAAAAAGGCATGAGCAACACAGTATAGAAGTTGTAATCTAACGCTATCGTTAGATTGCCCCAAGAAGGGGGTTAACAACCAAAATACTGTAATTCACTCATGCCTGATCGAATCAGTTACACGCTCGATATTCTGTTTTGTTGATGACAGTGAACATTGTAGCATCGTTTTTTTTAAGTAGCAAGCGTTTTTTTTGAAACCATGATTTGTTACAACTTTTGCACTTTAAGGAGCTTCACCATTCTTGTCCATATCTTGTTCGTCCACTTTTTTCTGGGCAATACGCTGCAGGTGAATCGTCAAATAACTTACCTCAGCTTGATACACGGGAATTCGCACACGCTGTTCGATAATTTTTGTTAATTTCCAAGCCAACGAATACATCTCAGGATACTCCCGTTTCATGAGTCCATCCAGGGTTGAGGTCTCTTGTACCGCCTCTCCACGGCGTAATCTTTCTAGAACAAATCGCAGATGGGTTACCAGTCTTGAGTAATCAAGTGAATCCCGTGGGATTCGATAGTCCAGATAATTCTCGACTAACCCAACCAGCTCTCCAATCAAGAGAGAATGTTGTCTAACCTCGGAAATTTGCCTATTACTAAGTGCGCTGACAATATGAAGAGCCACAAAACCTATCTCATCCACCGGCAATTCCACGCCCATAGCCTCATTGATCCGTCCAATCGCATATTCTGCCATCTTATATTCCTCAGGATAAATCTCCTTAGTTTCATACAAAAATGGATTATGAATTGGGATATCTTGTTCAAAACGACGGATAGCAAAAGAAATATGGTCGGTAAGTGCAATGTGAATATGCTCATTAAGCGGCTGACGGTTACAATGCATAATATGTAATACTATTTCTTGAACGACCTCAATCAACTTCTCATCCACTTGGGGAAGAAGCTGTTTATATTGTTCCTGCTCCTCCTGGCTACGAAGAATAAACATCTTCTCCACGGAGGATAGATTAATCTGATCACGCAGCTTGCGGTTAAACCCTATCCCTTTACCGATAACTACAACCTCAGAATATTGAGGATGCTGGGCAATGATAACGTTGTTATTTAACACCTTCGCCACTGTTATGCTACTCATTTTTGACACCTCTTTTATTTCTAAACACCTAACTTCCAGCAGCATTCGCAATAAGAAATCGTACGATAAATACAAGCTTTGCTACCATCATAACACCAAGAATTGCATATTAGAAGAACACTCTGTGTCCTTACTAAGCTAGTAGATCAGAGTGAACAGCCTTAAAGGCTTTTATTTTACCTGAAAAAATCTTTAAACACCAGTGAAAGCGACGATGTCCATTTATACAATAATTCCCATGGTATTTCGATAAGCTATAAGCCTTCACCAAAAAACACCTGTATACGCACGAGCTGTTTATCATGTTGTCTGTTTTAGATCAACACATAAAGATTAAGGTATGACCAGCAGCTTTGCCAGTCATACCTTAAGTAAATTAAATCAATATAATTTGCATTAAACTATTTTTCCTTTTGTTCAGGCAGAGAAGTTAAAGTCTCGCTGGCTGCACTGGATGTTACTGATGGCTGAATATAAGTTGCAGGGGCAACTGCTGCGGTTGGTGTAACTGATGCTCCTTTGCTTCCGGAAGCTTTAGTGGTCAGCCCCTTGATCAGTGCCTCTACATCAATCCCTGAGACGCTCTTCAGCATCTCTGGAGCGGTGGACATTAGCTGAGTCACATAATTGCTGACCCGGGCTGCACCTTCCCCATTACCGGTATCTACAACGGTAAGTTTATCAATAGATGCTAGCGGCTTCGCAATTTGGCCAGCCAAATCAGGCAGCATTTTGACGATGATGTCGAGCACCGCTGCTTCGCCGAATTTCTGGAAAGCTTCCGCCAGTTTCTCTTTGGCTTCTGCTTCCGCTAGACCGCGCAACCGGATAACCTCAGCATCCGCTGTACCTTTAGCCAGCTCTGCATCCGCCATCGCTTGACCTTCAAGACGCTTCTGCTCAGATGTCGCTTTTGCTTGCGTTTCAATACTATATTGCAAGGCATCTGCCTCACGCATTCTCTTCGCCTTATCGGCTTCCGCCGCTTGCTCTACTGCATAACGATCCGCTTCTGCTTTTTTCTTCACTTCAGCATCATACTGCTTCTCGCGAACTTGAATTTCTTTGGCTTGCAAATCGATTTCACGTTCCTTACGTACCAGCTCAACCTTCATCTGTTCTTCAACAACGGTCTGCTTTGCACGTGCCTCTTGAATATGATAAGCCTGGTCGGCTTCCGCTTTCGCTGTATCCTGATCCCGTTTAAACGCAGCCACCTTAAGCTGGTTTTCCTTAGAGGCTTCGGCAATATTCGTATCCCGCAGCAGCTCAGCTTTTTGCCCTTGCTCTTCTGCGTTTGCCTTTTGAATTCTCGCATCCCGCACTGCTTCTGCTTCAGCGATCTCTGCATCCCGCTTCACAGCAGCTATCCGCGGTTTACCCAGTGCCTCTAGATATCCATGTTTGTCTCGCACATCCTTGATGGTAAAGGAAACAATTTGCAGACCCATTTTCTTAAGATCACGTGCCGCCACGCCTTGAACCTCTTGCGCAAAGCGGTCACGGTTACGATATACTTCCTCAACGGTCATCGAACCGAGAATGGCCCGCAGATGACCTTCAAGAACTTCTTGTGCTTCGCTCTTCAGTGCTTCAATCGGTTTGCCCATAAATTGCTCAGCAGCTGTCGCCACATCTTCCGTTGAGCTACCCACTTTAATGATCGCTACGCCGTCGGCAATAACCGGAACCCCTTGTTCGGTGTATACTTCCGGGGTCGTCACATCGAGTTTATGAGAAAGAAGCGACATAAATTCAGCCTTCTGAAAGACTGGGAGTATAAAGGCACCGCCCCCGCGTACAATCTTTATTTTACGACCAGAACCATCGTCTGAAATATGATTTTTCCCTAAGAACGACCCCGTTACGATCATCCCTTCATCGGGTCCAACCGTTTTGTAACGTGCCCAGAATGCGATACCTAGCACAAACAAAACAGCAACGACAACAGCAGGGACTAACAAATACTCAGGAATACCGAACATTAAAGATCCACTCCTCTTCTCTTTTCGAATTCTGACACCAATGCAACGCCTTCTCTAACCTCCACTACAACAACTTTAATCCCTGCCGGAAGCAGCTCATGATCAAAGCTTGCTGCCGTATGCAGGCTATTACCGGCGCCAAACTTTACCATAATCTCACCATAACCAGTGGCGGGAACAGGAATTGTGATTTCCCCGATCTTGCCAGGCAGATCACTCATTGAGAAACCATTGGACATTTCGCTTTTTTCCATGGGCTTAACCACCCCTAGATACATAAGTACTCCCAAAAAAGCGGCGGCTAACAAAGACAAAGCAATGATCGCCCCAGCTTCCAGAGCGCTGTACCGGGTTAGAAGAATGCCCGCTCCGCCGAACACGGTTATTCCTCCTGCCAGCACGGTGGGATTCAGAAAATCTACAGATACGAAATCAAAGGCCCCATGCAAGGCATCTCCGATCACATCGCCCACCAGGACGCTGACTATGGCAAATATGACGCCTAGCGCCAAGCAGCCTAAATACAGCGTTTGCATTTTTGTTTCCTCCTGTCTTCAATCAGGACTGTCATATTACATTAAACGTACAAAGTAGGTCCTTGGTTTCACAATCTTTGGATATTCACCCAAATAAGTTCCATTCAGAGGATAAGCATACGCACATTGACACTGTTTTATTACATACGATGGGGTTGTCCCAAAGCCGTCCAATAGTTGCTGAGGCGCTGATTTTTGTTGGAAAGTTACTTAATCTAAACAGCAAAATTTGTTGAATTACGGTCGTTTAAGGTGCGGTTTGAGCAGCCAGTGAGATTTCCTTACAAACCTTGGTTTGAAGAACACTTTCGCATACGAAGATGCTATGCTTCTTACGCCTCGGTCTATCGGACTCCGCAGATCCTATTCGCCGATTTATCCGACATTTGGCATGCTATCGGACCGCATAGTCTCTATTAGCATGAAAACCAGCAAATATAAGGCCATTTCGAAGCAATAGTGTCTCTGGTGTCCGAAAACTTGCTCAAAAGGCTGAAAATTCGCAAATAACGTCAGCTGGGTCCGTGGGTAGGGCGTGTATTGGTAGAGGAATCAGTCGTGAGGGGATCTTACAAACCCTAGTTTGTTAGGTAACACTCTCGCGCGTATAAAGAGGCTATGCTGCTTACGCGCCTCGGCCCATCGGACTCAACAGACCCTATTCGCCGATTTTTCCGACATTTGTTATGCTATCGGACCGCATAGTCTCTATTGGCATGAAAAACAACAAATATAAGACCATTTCGAAGCAATAGTGTCTCTGGTGTCCGAAAACTTGCTCAAAAGGCTGAAAATTCGTAAATAACGTCAGCTGGGTCCGTAGGTAGGGCGTATATTGGAAGAAGAATCAGTCGTGAGGAGATCTCACAAACACTAGTTGGTTGAGTAACACTCTCGCGCGTATGAAGAGGCTATGCTGCTTACGCGCCTCGGCCCATCGGACTCAACAGACCCTATTCGCCGATTTTTCCGACATTTGTTATGCTATCGGACCGCATGGACCTCTGTCAAGAAAGTGGACACTCACGCAACAGACATTCTAGTCAATTGCTCAGCAAAACGAACTGGAGAAAGATACCCCAGCGCGCCATGCATTCGCTTGCGGTTATAATAAAACTCAATATATTGAAAAAGTGTCTGGTAGGCTTGCTCCTTAGTTTTGAATCGTGGATTACAATAAATGAGCTCCTTTTTCAAAATGCTGTGCCACGACTCGATACAGGCGTTATCATAACAGTTACCTCTGCGGCTCATGCTGGACTCCATGCCATACGCTTTCAACTGCTGCCTGTATTCATGAGAAGTATATTGAGAACCTCTATCGGAGTGATGTAATAGACCCTTTTCCGGTTGTTTAGCTTCGTAAGCATCTTGTAAGGCGCCCGAAATTAAGCTAGTTTCCATATGGTTCTCCAAGCGCCACCCCACGATTTCGCGCGTGCAAAGGTCCATCACACTAGCCAGGTACAAGCGCCCTCCCCGGCAAGGAATGTACGTAATGTCGGTAACCCATACTGAATTGGGTTTGAGTATTTTAAATTGCTGGTTCAGCGTATTCGGGGCAATCGGATGGTCATGATTGGAGTCGGTGGTCTGTACGCGATACGTTTTGGAGACAATGGAGCGAAGCTTCATATGTCGCATGTACACACTCACCGTGCGTTCGGTAACGGTATAACCTTCTTGATGCAACAGGCGGGTGATCTTCGGACTCCCATACCGCTTTTGATGGTCTGCAAAATGATACTGAATTCGCTTCATTATCGCAGCCTTACGAAGCATATGCGTACTGGTTTTTTCTGTCCGCCACTTGTAGTACCCGCTCCGTGACACATGTAGGGTCATGCACATCTTCTCCAAGAGAAACTCGGAGCGATGTTTTTCAATAAACTGGAATCTCAGTTCCTTGGTTTGCTGAAGATGTGCACTGCTTTTTTTACGATCGCTAATTCCTCTTCCACATCAGCAATCTTGTTATCTTTTTCTTGAAGTTGTCGGCTCATTTCTTTCAACTGTGCCTCGAGTTCCCGTACTCGATCCACGCTAGCTGCCGGTTCATTCTTTAGTTCTCGATACTGGCTCATCCATTGATGCAGGGTACTTTTTGGGATGTTGAGCTCTTCCGCCAAGTCGCCCACTGTCTTTGTTTGCTCTTGAATGAACTGCACTGTCTGTTTTTTAAATTCTTCGTTATACCGTTGTCGATGTTCTCCCATGTGAACACACCTCCGTGGACTCATTATCGCCAGTCTGTTAACTACTGTCCACTTTTCATTCTAGCTTCAGCATAGTCTCTATTGGCATGAAAAACAACAAATATAAGACCATTTCGAAGCAATAGTGTCTCTGGTGTCCGAAAACTTGCTCAAAACGCTGGAAATTCGCAGATAACGTCAGCTAGGTCCGTAGGGTAGGCGTGTATTGGTAGAGGAATCAGTCGTGTGGGGATCATACAAACCCTAGTTGGTTAGGTAACACTCTCGCGCGTATGAAGAGGCTATGCTGCTTACGCCTCGGCCTATCGGACTCAGCAGACCCTATTCGCCGATTTATCCGACATTTGGTATGCTATCGGACCGCATAGCCCCTATTGGCATAAAAACCAGCAAATAAAAGACCATTTCGAAGCAATAGTGTCTCTGGTGTCCGAAAACTTGCTCAAAAGGCTGAAAATTCGCAAATAACGTCAGCTGGGTCCGTAAGACTCCCGAGGACGGTCGACGGATTAGATTACGGGTGCGAACAGTGATTGATGAGGTACGGGCAGCGGCAGCGGAGGCGCGGGCAGCGGCAGCGGAGGCGCGGGCAGCGGCAGCGGAGGCGCGGGCAGCGGCAGCGGAGGCGCGGGCAGCGGCAGCGGAGGCGCGGGCAGCGGCAGCGGAGGCGCGGGCAGCGGCAGCGGAGGCGCGGGCAGCGGCAGCGGAGGCGCGGGCAGCGGCAGCGGAGGCGCGGGCAGCGGCAGCCGAGTTTACGGTCAGAAGCATAGGAGGCGCAGTCGGCGGTAGCGGAACTTGGGACGTGGGCGAGTGAAGTTGTGCAAGAGGAGCAAGTCACACTAGACCATAAACACCAAGAAGCGATTCCTCCATAACGAGGAATCGCTTCTTTGACATGCTTTTGCGGCTTCTAGAATAAAGAAATATGGTCTCTTTCCGTAGAAGAGTTACTTACAAAGCCATTTTATAAATCTCAACTACATCTTCACGCTCAAGCTTGCGGAAATTACCAAACGCTCCGAAACGAACAGCCTTGTCAGCCATACTGCCGATCTCGCTGTCATCAATATCATAATCACCAAGTGTCTTCGGCGCACCGATGGAATCCCAGAAATTACGCAGAGCCTCGATACCCTCCAACCCGATTTCTTCATCAGTCTTGCCAGCAGGATCAACTCCGAACACATTTACCGCAAGCTTGCGGAAACGTGCAGGGTTTGTGCTGAGGTTATATTTCATCCATTGCGGGAACAAAATCGCCAAACCTCCGCCATGCGGAATATCGTATACAGCCGATACTGCATGCTCGATATTATGAGTCGCCCAATCTCCGGCAAAACCCATGCTGACCATTCCGTTAAGCGCCATCGTACCGCAGTACATGATGGTCTCACGCAGCTCGTAGTTATTCAGATCTTTGATAAGCTTCGGCGCGGTTTCAATTACAGTGCGCAGCAAAGTTTCACAGAAACCGTCTTGTACCGGTGTATTGCCGTCTGTATGGAAATAGTGCTCCAGAACATGTGACATGATATCCACCATGCCATAAACGGTCTGATCACGTGGCAGAGAAAAAGTGTTCTCTGGATCAAGAATCGAAAATGCCGGGTAGGCATGCACGCTGCCCCAGCCCATTTTTTCCTTAGTAACCTCGTTTGTGATTACAGAGCCGTTATTCATTTCAGATCCCGTAGCAGCCATTGTCAGCACTGTGCCCAGTGGAAGCGCGTCTTGGGCCGCTGCTTTACGCTCTACAAAGTCCCACATATCACCATCATATTTCGCTCCAACAGCAACAGCTTTTGCACAGTCCAATACGCTTCCGCCCCCTACTGCGAGAACAAGGTCAATATTATGCTCCCGGCACAGCTCTACGCCTTTATGTACTGTGGAAAGACGTGGATTGGGTTCTACTCCAGAGAGTTCAGTCACTGTAGCGCCTATTGAACTCAGCTCAGCAACTACTTTATCGTACAAACCACTGCGCTTGATACTGCCACCACCGTACATCAAAAGCACATTTTTACCGTACTTAGGAACCTCCGTCTTCAAGGCTTCAAGGGTACCCTGTCCAAAAATCAGCTTGGTAGGATTATAAAATTCAAATTTACGCATATGTGTAAACCTCCAGTAGTTAATTCATAATGTCTTACTCCTTCGTATTATAAACCTCTGATTACCCGCATTCAAATTAGGTGGCTGGATTTCGTCATTCCGAATAAAAAAAGATGCCCCAAGCCCATAGGCTTGAGGACATCCTTAAATCCAAATTCACTTACTACAAAGCACCGAATCTTGTTACAAAACGGCGGAAAGCCGCTTGACCTTCTGGAGTCCGTTTGTAAACGCCAGCGTGTTCAAGAATATGCGTAAACTTGATGCCAACTTCGTTCTGCACAATCTTGAGCGCTTCCTCGTGTTGCAGTGCAGTTCCGAATCGCTCCACCAGCTCCTGAATCCAAGCCGCATGCTGCGCAAGAGAATGACTAGGGTCATTCTTCACCGCTTCTAACAGCGCTTGATCTCCTGCAAGAATACCTGCGATGGAATCAAGTTCTTCCTTCAAACGGCCCGGCAGAATCGCCAGTCCCATAACTTCAATCAAGCCGATGTTTTCTTTTTTGATATGATGCATTTCCCGGTGCGGATGAAAAATCCCTTCAGGATATTGCTCATTAGTCCGGTTATTCCGCAGCACAAGATCCATCTCGAAGCTGCCGTCCTCGGCCCGGCGGACGATAGGAGTAACGGTATTATGAGGTTGTACTTCACCGTCAACCTCACTAAAGGCTAGCACTTCCGCCTCTGGATCGCTGTAGGCTTTCCAAGCTTCATAAAGCGCATTTCCGCATTCCAGTAGAACCGCAGGATCTTCACCATTTAAGCGCAATACGGACATCGGCCATTTTACGATATTAATGCTGACACCCGGATAAGAAGCATGTGTAAATGTATCTTCCTTAGGCGCTTTTTGAATCGGGAACGTGTGGCGTCCGCCCTGAAAATGGTCATGCGTCAGAATAGAGCCGCCAACAATCGGCAAGTCTGCATTTGAGCCAATAAAATAATGCGGGAATGTTTCCACGAAGCTAAGCAGCCGCTTCAAGGTATCCTTGGTAAGCTTCATTGGCACATGATCATGATGGAATACAATACAGTGCTCATTGTAGTAAACATATGGCGAGTATTGGAAGAACCATTTTTCATTATTCAGGTTAAGCGGAATGATACGCAGGTTCTGGCGCGGCGGATGATTGATCCGTCCGGCATAACCTACATTCTCACGGCACAGCAGACATTTCGGATAGACTGGCGGCGGGAGCAGCCGAGCCATCGCAATTTCCTTCGGATTTTTCTCAGGCTTGGACAAATTGATCGTCATTTCAATGTCTCCGTACGGCGAATCCTGCAGCCAATAGACATTCTTGGAGATCCGATCCATCCGAATATAGTTCGAATCAATGCTCAATTTATAAAAACGGTCTGTAGCCGCGGAGATGCCTTTTTCAGCAGTCAGACTATAGAACTCAGCATTTACATCCGAAGGACGTGCCATGAGAAGTCCCATAATCTTGGCATCCAGCAAGTCACGGTAAGTGTCACTATTCTCTGGGATCAATCCGATTTCAAAACCATAATCAATCAGTGCATCGAGTGGAGCCTGCGGCCCTTCCAATGGACTTTGATCGATGTCACCTACATGCGGCTCACTGAAACCGAACTGTTCGAGCAGCACATTACGGCTATAATCTTCATCGGATGGAGCTATAAGCTGCTGGCGCAGTGCGAACAGAACAAGCTGCTCAATCGCATGTAATGCTTTCTGGCCAGCAGGCGTAATCTTATTCTCGTTGTGCATTTTAATTCTCCTTCAGTAGGGTCTCAAGTTCAAGATAAGCTAACCTAAAGTCCCTTATTCTCCGTATCCTTGCGGATTGGCAGAGTGCCAGTTCCATGCACTTTGAATGATATCTTCCAAATCTGCATGCTGCGGGTTCCATCCAAGGACGCTACGCGCTTTGTCGGAGGAAGCTACCAGCACAGCCGGATCGCCGGCACGGCGTTCTTGAATGACTACAGGAATTTCAAGTCCAGTAACCTTCTTCGCCGTTTCAATCACCTGTTTTACCGAGAATCCAAGTCCATTGCCCAGGTTGAAAATATTGCTGCTGCTTCCACTGCGCAGGTAAGTTACCGCACGGACATGGGCGTCAGCCAGATCGCTGACATGGATGTAGTCGCGCACACAAGTACCGTCTTCTGTAGGATAATCATCTCCGAAAACTGCGATACTGTCACGTTGCTTCAAGGCCGTTTGCAATACCAGCGGCACCAAATGACTTTCTGGACGATGGTCTTCACCGATTTTACCACTGGCATGTGCGCCAGCTGCATTGAAGTAACGCAATGCTACGTATTTGATGCCCAGTACTTTGTCAAACCAAGCCATCATCCGTTCCATGGTCAGCTTAGTTTCTCCATACACATTGGCTGGTTCAGTGCGGTCTGTTTCTTCAATCGGCACCTTTTCCGGTTCGCCGTAGGTTGCAGCTGTGGATGAGAATACGATCTTGTTCACGCCAGCTTTTTGCATAGCTTCTAGAAGACATTGTGTACCATATACGTTGTTGTCATAATATTTTACAGGGTCCTTCATGCTTTCTCCGACCAAAGAGCTTGCAGCAAAATGGATAACCGCTTCAATCTCATTTTCAGCGAACAGCTTACCCAGCAGTTCTTTATCACGCAGATCACCTTCGTACAGCTTGCCACCCAGCAGTGCCTCACGATGCCCTGTTAGCAGATTGTCGAGGACCACCACTTCTTCGCCACGATCCAGCAGCTCCGCTACAGTATGAGACCCAATATACCCTGCTCCACCTGTTACTAAAATCGCCATCTGATTACACTCCCTTCAATTCTTGGACACCATTACCGATGCCGCAAACGTAGAACTCGCCAACCAAACCAGATCTTGTGGTATAGGCTTCACCAACTTCACGAATAAAACGTTCTATATCATCTTCATGTACCAAAGATACTGTACAGCCTCCGAAACCCGCGCCAGTCATACGGGAACCGAGTGTACCTGGGATGCGCCCAGCTTCTTCAACCATAATATCAAGCTCTGCACAGCTAACTTCATACAAATCGCGCAAGGACGCATGCGAATCATTCATGAACTGTCCAAATTGCTTCAGATCATTGTTTTTTAATACCTCAACGGAATCTAGCACGCGTTGATTCTCTTCCACAACATGGCGAGCGCGGCGTCTTACAATTTCGTCTGTGATTTTATCTTGATGTGCTTCGAACTGTTCACGATTAAGCTGTGCCAGATAAGCTAGTGAAGGCACTTCTTTTTGCAAAATAGCCAATGCCTCATCACACTGCTGTCTGCGTTCATTGTACTTGGAATCTACAAGCCCTCTGCGTTTGTTCGTGTTGCCGATAACCAATTTGTATGAACCTGTGATGAACGGTACCAAATTGTACTCAAGTGTGTCGCACATCAGCAAGATCGCATGATCGCGTTTGCCGTTAGCAACTGCGAACTGATCCATTATTCCGGAGTTTACACCTACATACTGATTCTCAGCACGCTGGGACAAAAGTGCAATCTCTACAGTGTCTGTATCGCCACCTTCGAGAGTCAGGAACGCATAAGCAGTAACGACTTCAAGAGAGGCCGAGGAGGACAAGCCTGCTCCATTCGGAATATCGCCATGGAACAGCAGATCGTACCCTTTGGATACTGGGGTGCTTTTCTTATCCAGCTCAACCATTACCCCAATCGGATAGTCAATCCATTCACCAGTTTTGGCCTTGCCAATTTCGCTATAATCAATAGAAGCTTCGTAAGGAAAATTAGTTGATGCAAAATTCACTTTGCTGTCACTACGTGGACGCACAATCAGCGTTGTACCGAATTCCAAAGCTGCGGGAAGTACATACCCGCCGTTATAATCCAAGTGCTCTCCGATGAGATTGACACGACCTGGTGCATAAAACACCTTAGCCTCTTCCCCGCTCACCCCATATTTTTCAATAAATTTGTTATTAAGTTCCTGTATGCTCATTAATGCCACTCCATCCTTTCGCTGCTTCAGCCAGTGGGAATTAGTAAAGCGTTCTTTATGTACTCATTATAATAGATTCATTCATCCTCTGATAATGCAATCATGTGTGTAATGTATGGATAAATGTGACTTCCCATAATATAATAATTACATATATTACTGTTACTCTCTAAACTATAAGCCATTAAATGACATTAACACAAGAAAGGCTGTCCCAAATGGAGCATACTTATTCCGTAGGATCCAATCCCGTGTATTACGATAAACAGAACCTTCATGTACTGTTTGCCGGCCAGAGTCAGACACTGCCCATGCATCAAGCTGGACCCAAGATCTATGATTATTATTTGCTGCATTTCATAGAATCTGGCTCGGGTGTTTTCCGTACAGAACATCATAAATATGAGTTGGGTAAAGGAGACTGCTTCTTGATCCATCCGGGACAATTAGTCAGTTACGTCTCTGATAAAGATCAGCCCTGGTGCTATCGCTGGGCAGCATTTACTGGCAGCGAAGCTGACGATCTGGTGCTGCAGACGGGGTTCACACCACAACAACCCGTGGTGACCACAACAGGTGAAAGCCTCATTCCAGGTGCCCTGTCCAGCATCATGCAAGCCTTCAACGCCAACAAAGAAAGTGCCCATCTGACTTCGCTTGGGTATCTCTATCTCATTGTCGGCGAGGCAGCTGATTTGCTCTCTTCCTTCTCCCGTCTTCCCGGAACAGAATCACAGGTTAAGCGTACTGTGAAGCAAATGATCCACTATATGGCTTCTCAATATGCGCACCCGGTCTCTATTGAACAAATGTGTGATACGCTGGGTTATAATCGAGCCTACCTGTCCCGTGTATTTAAGCAAGAGACCGGATTATCTCCGGTGACCTACTTGCTGAAGCTGCGTATTGAAAAGTCCAGACAGCTGCTGCGTGAACGACCGGAGCTGTCCGTGGAACAGGTAGCAGCATCCGTGGGGCTCACCGATGCTTTATACTTCTCTCGCCAATTCAAACGGTTTTGTGCCCAGTCACCGACGGCTTACCGGATGACTACAACGAGACAAGCAGAGAAACCTGAACGTTAGTTTGACCTTTAATTTATAAATCCACCTTACAACAACAGCCCGTCTTCCTTAACTTAAGGAACCGGGCTGTTACTGTGTTCAATACGCTATAGTTCTGTCTTTAGAATCGTTTCAATCCGCTCTAACTCCTCTGGACTGAAATCAGGCTTAGCTAAAGCAGCTATATTCTCTTCAATCTGATCCACTCTGCTTGCTCCAATTAGGGCAGAAGTAACCTTGCCCCCCCGGAGTGTCCAAGCCAGTGCAAACTGAGCCAGACTCTGTCCTCGCGAAACTGCAAGCTGATTAAGTGCGCGAATCCTCCGCTGCACCTCCGGTGTAATCCGGCTCTCATTCAAGGCGGCAGACGGCTTGGCAGCCCTTGATCCCTCTGGAATACCATTCAAGTATTTGTTGGTTAACAAACCTTCAGCCAGGGGTGTAAAAGCGATGCTTCCTACACCACTTTGTTCCAGTACATCCTGTAAGCCGCCCTCAATCCAACGATCGAGCATAGAATAACTAGGCTGATGGATTAAGAGCGGTGTGCCCAGGCTTTTTAGAATGCTGAGGGCTTCAGCCGTCTGCTCCGCATTATAGTTGGATAGTCCTATATATAAAGCTTTGCCAGAACGTACCGCATAATCCAGCGCCTGCATGGTTTCTTCAAGCGGTGTTTCCGGGTCTGGACGATGAGAGTAATAAATATCAACATAATCTAGGCCTAGCCGTTTCAGGCTCTGATCCAGACTAGCCAGCATATATTTACGCGAACCCCATTCACCATAAGGGCCGGGCCACATGTTATACCCTGCTTTTGTAGAGATCACTATTTCATCACGATAAGGAAACATATCATTGGCAAGAACTTTACCGAACAGCTCTTCTGCTGAACCAGCTGGTGGACCATAGTTGTTGGCCAGATCAAAATGGGTAATTCCAAGATCAAAAGCACGAGTGATCATTTCTCTGCCGTTCTCGTAATTATCGATCCCACCAAAATTCTGCCATAATCCTAATGAGATTGCTGGGAGCTTGAGACCTGAGTTCCCGCAACGATTATAACGCATGTTGTCATACCGTTTATCGTCTGCTACATATACCATTGCTTATCCCTGCCTCTCATTACACGCTGTTGTGAGCCTACCTTATCTTTAAACTTCTGAGCGTAATAATAATCTGGCAAGAGAAACCAAAGGACAGCTTTTTCCTACTAGCCTAATAGATCCTTGACACTGCCCATTACTTTTCCAATTCGATCTGTAATCAGCAGATCTGCCCGGTCATCATAAGGTGTGGGATCTCCGTTCAGCAGCACCGTACGTTTGCCCCGGAAATAAGTCACCAAACTGGCCGCAGGCTGAACCGTTAGCGAGGTTCCGCCAATAATAAGCATATCTGCAGAGGCAATCGCAGCGACAGAGCCCATAAGCACGGAATGATCCAATTCTTCTTCATATAAAACCACATCCGGCTTGATAATTCCGCCACATTCCGGGCAGCGAGGAACGATCTCAGTCATTTCCAGCAGTTGATCCAGCCCGTAATACCGTGAGCAGTCCATACAATAGTTGCGATGGATCGAACCATGCAGCTCAAGTACACTACGGCTACCCGCCTGCTGGTGCAGGCCGTCAATATTTTGCGTAATCACCGCCTTCAGCTTCCCCTGCTGTTCCAATTCCGCTAGTAGCTGGTGCGCACCATTCGGACGGGCCTCTGGATGAATCATTTTACTGCGGTAAAAATCAAAAAAAATGTCCGGTGAGGACATGAAAAAAGTGCGGCTCAGCATCACTTCAGGTGGATAAGGTGAATTGTGCTGAGTTTGATATAATCCAGCTGCGGAGCGGAAATCGGGAATTCCACTCTCTGTCGACGTACCCGCCCCTCCGAAAAAAACGATGTTGTCACTTTCTTTGATCCAAGAAGCAAGTGTCTGCAATTGATCCATGCTAAGTAGCACATCCTTTCCTTTTATTAGCTGATCAGTAAGTGATCCGAAGCTCATTAAAACCGGAAATGATTACATCTGCGTCTATAAGGTGCTCCCCATCACCACTGGCGGAAATCCCAATTGCGAGGCGAAGCCCTGCACCTTTACCTAATTGCATATCGGCATTACTGTCCCCAATAATAATCGTCTCTTCAGGCGAAAGCCCTAGCTCCCGGCAGGCCAATTCAGCCATTTCAGGAGCGGGTTTTCCGTTTTTTACCCTGTCCCTAGTAACTACCGAATCAAAATAGCCTGCCACATTAAGCCATTCCAAATGCTCTCCAGTGGTCTTTGCCCCGTCGGAGGTAACCACGCCAAGCTTAAGGGATGCCGCAGAGCATTGCTCCAAAAAAGAATGAAGTCCCGCTAAAGGCTGTGCCATACGGCGTCGGCGTAATTCATACATCGCGTTTTTAGTTATGCTTTTCACACGGGTCAGCGCTTCATTCCAAGGAACTCCTGCTGCATATAGCTGCCACGCGAGTACACCGTAACTTTCTTCCTCTGTAGCCATAGTAAGCGGCCCCGCCGGGTCGTACCCTATTAACTTCCCTTGCGGATCATGTTGCGTACCCAGCACCTTGCTGCGCTCTACAATAAATCCCGCTCCCATGATCGCTAGTTGATCTTCCAGTCCGCGCAGCACAAGCTCCGCCCAATTCCCCCAGGTGGCTAATAGATCGAGTAATGTCCCGTCTTTATCAAACAATATTCCAGAGCAGGGAACGCATTCATCGTTAATGTGTAATACTGGCATGAATTGTTTCCTCCCTCTGTTGAATGACCCGTAACTACCTCAAATTTCCCAGCCAATCCAACAGGGCACTTACTGTGCGACCCTGCTGCTCTTGCTCGGATATTGTGGCTTCGCCGTCCCCCTTCTGAGGCCCGTAGCTGCCAAATTGCGCATGATTCCCACCTACAATTGAACTATAAACTGTATTATCTGGCAGATAGGAGCGCCCTTTGTTGTAGCTGTCTCTGTCAATCACTTGATCCTCAGTACCCACAACTGATAACACTGACAAAGTAGTCTCTCGTAGACTGCCCTTTTCATCTGGATAAGAGGCTAAGAAAAATACACCTTCCAGCTGGTCCGTATGCTCAATTGCGTAACGTGAGGCCATGACACCCCCAAGTGAATGTCCACCCAGCACAAAAGATTGCTTCGGATGTACACGAATAATCTCTTCTGCGGCATCCCCCTTCGTTACGGCTAAATTAAACGGCATTTTGGCGATGTAGAAGGGATGCCCTGCAGCAGCGACGCTCTTCGCAAGAGGGGAGTAAGCTTCCGGTTTAACCAAAGCCCCAGGATAAAATATAATCGAGGCGCCTTTAGTAATGGAAGGTTCGAACGAAATCCAATTATCATTCTGTTCGACGGTAACTCCACCACTTGAAATCAGTGCGGTTTCGGCTTCTTGAGCCGGTGCATATGGCGTTAAATACTTCCATATCAGCAACCCGGCTACAACTAAAATAATCAATACAAAAATAGCGACGCGACGCTTAGTTATTCTTCTCTTCAACATGTTCCACTCCCAGATGTTAATGCATATAAAAATTATAGTGGAATCCCTCTAATCTAACAACCTTCAACACATCGCCACATTTCGCACACATGATAACGCTTTCTATTGTGACTTAATTCACAATTAAATCAAAGAAAATCTAGTATTTTAAAATTAAATTAATTTGCATACAGCATAATTTGGAGGCTAAATCATGGTAGGGGAAAACTCGCTGGAAACGCGCGGAGAAACCTTTTTTCTCAACCTGCGTTTTATGCTTATTATCACTGTTTTTGCCGGTAATGCAATTGAACCTCTGATTAACAAAATGAGCGGAATACACGGATTATATATGTGGATTTTCAGCTTTCACATGCCGCTGTTCGTACTGGTGACCGGCTATTTCGCCAGAAAAAGCCTTGCCGGAACTACCGGCCGCAAAATGCTGCTGCAAATTGGATTGCAATACCTCATTTTTCAAAGCTTATATTCCGCACTCGACGTTTCCCTCTTTCATGTAAGCAACATCCAGCATTCCATTTTCGCACCCTATCTGCTTCTATGGTTTCTGGCCAGTCATGCCTGCTGGCGCCTCCTGATGCTCGGAATGAGCAGATGGTCAATAACCGCTAAGCTCCTCTTCGCTGTAACAGCGGGGGTGGCTGTGGGATATCTCCAGCTGGACGGTGTATGGTTTAGCATCAGCCGTACCTTTGTATATTTGCCTTTTTTCATTATCGGCTATCATTTCCCCTTCGAAACCTTCGTCAAGCTCTATCAGAAATATATCAAAATCTTTGCAGCAGCAGCCTCCGTTCTACTCCTTGCCATCATGGCTACATGGGGAGCAGGATTTCCCTTTGGCTGGTTATATGGCAACATGACCTATATGCAGCTTGATGCCAATGTATGGTATGCAGGCGTATACCGCCTGGGACTGTACGGACTACAAATTGTCGCTTCACTCGCTTTCCTCGGTCTTGTACCTTACGGAGCAAGCCGCATGACCGACTGGGGACGCCGCACGTTGTATGTCTTCCTGCTTCATGGTTTTATCGTTCGTCTGGCTGCCGTTTCTGGGATTTACACCTATATTGGCAATGCTGCTGGGGCAGTAGTCCTGCTGCTCACCGCCGTATTATTCACCGTATTGCTGGCTCAGCCGTCAGTTAAACGGCTCTTTCACCCGCTGGTTGAGCCGTCCGTTGACTGGATGATCACCCTTCAGCGTGCCGCCCTACGCCGCACACTCTGATTTTACATCCAGAACAAACAAAGCAAGGCGGTTCCCTGGATACGAAGATTCGTTTCCGAGGAACCGCCTTGCTTTGTTCATCTCCTAAGCTAAAGTTCTACTTCATCCTGGTCCATGGTATATTTCACCTTCATCATAATATGTTGTTCATAATCGCCAAACTGACGCCCGAACAGGTTAAGTCCGCCTTGATGAACTGCATCAGGGTTGATTCCAATGCGCAGCCGCAATTTGGGGCTCCGGTTAATCAGAAGATCATTTAAGGAAACATTCGACACCTTCTCCATATCAAGTGTCGTCTTTTCATGGTCAACACGCCAGGTCTTGAGAAACCCGTATTGTGTGGATCCATCCCACCACCAGTTCGGATTCAGCTTGCCCCGCCGGTCACCGAAATCACCGGGACTGGTCCACATGCCAATCTCCGATCCATTCACCCACACGGAAATGTTCGAAGGCCAGTTCTGGTCATAATTCGGAGCTTCCGAACAGATCTCCATGGATAATTCCAGCGATTCAATTTGTGCTCCGGAGGGGATATCCATAGGCAGCAAATATTCCAGGAATCCTTTGCGGAGCCAGATCAGCTGAGCGTTGACATGTTTAGGGTGATAAAAGCTCGACGGTTCATCTTCTTTGATAATAAGACCCTCGCTATTAGCCATTCCGCAAGTAGGAGATACCTCACAGTCGCTATAATGACCGATCGGCATCTCTACTTCATAGACATGAGTTAATCCCTTTGGCATCGGCTCTTTTAAATTCAAGGCAATATGAAGATCATCATAATTCCGGCTGCAAACTTTCATCGCCCCGCGTGAAGCCGGAAGCAATTCTGTATGAATTAACTCTGCTGCTTCTAATACTTTAATATTGCTTGCTACCGTCGACACTGGAAGCTTCAGCCTCTCAGCGATTTCAATAATATTTAAGTTTTTGGAGTTTAAGAGCCGAAGTATATCAACCCTAGAACGGGTTGATAAAGCATGCGTTACTGTGACTAATTTTTCCGGGTCGTTTAAGCTAAGTTCCAGCACAAATCAGCTCTCCTTGTATCCTAATAATTATCCTAATCTTACTTCTTAATGAGATGAAAAACAATTACAACTACAGGCCCTTTCACCTAGAAATGACCTCCGGAAAACCGGAAGCCATCTCGTAGGTCTCTTAGGTTTGTTCGATTCACAATGGCTTAATATCAATGAAATCAATTTCTCCGTAACCTTCGCCTTTGGTAAAACGAAGCTTGTTCATGCCTGCTTTCAGTTGAATCCGAGCTGTGGACAGCCCCCAATTCTCCCACCCTTTATTGGTGATATAGAATGGGCTGGAAGGTCCTGCATTGACACTAAGCTGAAAATTCGACCAATTCCCGCCAGCCGTTCCATTCGCCGTTCGAGCCAAAAGAATATATTCGCCTGCGGCAACCGTATCAACTGAAAATTCCACGTAACTGTCCGGCGTATCAATATGACCCGCCTTAAGCCCACCCGATCCCTTGGGACTCGAAGAGGCATAGGCATCGCCGCCAAATGTCCCTTTTTCCGCTTCGTAGCGGGTATGCATGGTTTCACCTGAAGGCAAAGTTATCGGAAGATTAGGGTCAACGGGAATGCCCAGATTAGGTGTATGATCAGCATTCCAGCTGAATTTCTGCATCCGCACCTCGCGGTTCCAGCCAGCGTTATTGTATTTGGCGACATGGTACATGATCCAATCCTCTTGGCCGTCAGGAGACTTAGTAAACGAATGGTGTCCAGATCCGTAAAGTCCATTGCCCGAGGAAAAGATAGGCTGATTGCGTTTATTCCATGATGCCGGATCTAACAGATCACTGGAGATGTCTGCGGTGATCAGTCCCAGACAATAATCATTGGTCCAGCTTCCACTTGCCGAGTAGACCAAACTAATGACTTCTCCATTTATAATCACCTGCGGTCCTTCATTCACATTTGGGGAATGAATCGTTTCCCAGCTATACGTTGGTCTTGAAATCTCTACGCGTTCGGAATCAATGGTCCAGGGATTACTCATATGCGCGATATAGAGATTCTGCCGCACATTAACATTCCCCTCCCAGCCGGACCAGATAAAATACAGCTCGCCGTTCACTTGCAGCACAGTACCGTCTATAGCCCACTTATTGCTTGAATCTGTGATCTGGCCTTTGTACTGCCAAGTTCCCTGCATCGGGTCTGCCGCTGTGTTCTCCATTACATACATGCGGTGGTTTACGTTATCTCCGTCGTCCATCGCATAGTAGATATACCAAGCTCCGTTTATATAATGTAGCTCAGGCGCCCAGATGCCGCTACCGCCCGTGTTGATAACTTTAGTAGGCGCTGCATCAATAGTGGTCAACTGGGCTGACTTCCAGAGAGTAACATTGCCACCTGTTGTTTTGGTGAAATAATAGAAGCCATCTGTATGTTTATACACCCATGGGTCCGCCCCGTCCTGCATAACCACGTTGTAAAAGTCATTATGATCAGAGAAAGCTAAGGTCACCTTCCCCATTGGAAGAATAAGAAGAACACTTAAGGCGACCAGACATTTTTGCCGGAAATTCACTTTCATAATCTATCACATTCCTTTCGAATGAATAGTTTCGTAGCGCCTCTAATCTTCAATTGCAGCCTTACGCGCATTGATGCGGCGGATACGCTCGGGGTCGAACTTCGGCTGTCTGTCATAAGTGTACAGTCCATTAACTTCCTGCTCCACATCGTACAGCTGGGTATAGCAGAATCCAAACATCAGCGGATGATCTAATAGAACATTCGTCAACCCCTCGTAGCGTTCGATAAACATTTGCTCTGAGGTCGGTCTGTCCCCATACCCCCATGATTTTTCATCTTTCTGCTGTGGGTTCCACCAAATTCCGCCATATTCGCTGATGAAGTAAGGTTGACCTTCATACGTTTGGCGATCCGGGAAGGTATTAAATACTTCGCCGCCATGCTTCATCGGTTCATATCTGTCCCGGAACGTCTGCGGATTCTGGTCATAGTCATGAAGATCGAAGATATCTGTAGCCACATGGAAGTTACCGCTTGTATCAATTACGGGACGTGTTGGATCCATACGTTTTGTTACGTCGTAAACAATCTGTAGCACGGCGTTATGCTGCTTCACACCGTCCCGATCCCAGGTCTCATTAAAAGGGCACCAGCCGATCAGCGCGGGATGATTGAAATCACGCTGCATACCTTCGAGCCATTCCGGCAGGAAGTGAGACAGGCTATCCGCTCCAGTAATATTCAGCCCCCAATTGGCATGTTCTCCCCAGACAAGATAACCTAATTGGTCAGCCCAATAAAGATAACGCGGCTCAAAGATCTTCTCGTGAAGTCTCGCGCCATTGAAGCCAAGCCCCATTGAGATTTCGATGTCTCTGCGCAGATCTTCATCAGTAGGAGCGGTATAGATTCCCTCCGGATAAAAACCTTGATCCAGTACTAACCGCTGAAATAAGGATTTCCCATTGATCCGGAATGCCATCCCATCCAGTCGTACCGTGCGGAGTCCAAAATAAGAATGGACCACATCACTCTCCCGTCCCTGACAATGCAAGGACAACTTCAGGTCATACAATCTGGCGTTTCCAACTTCCCATAAGTGAATCTCTGACAGTGGAATCGTAAGTTTTATAGAGGGCCCGGAAACAATCACACTGCTGTCCCCGACGGGTTTGCCGCCATAAAGAGCAGTAGCGCTAAGCGTGTCCCCCGCAACGTTCCCTTGTACCTTCATTTCGAGGTGCACACAGCCATTGTCGGGATCAGCGACAACTTTCAGATTAGACAGATAGGTCTCAGGCACTTGCTCAAGCCATACCGTCTGCCAGATTCCTGTAGTGCGTGTATAGTCGCAGCCGTGCGAATGGAACTGTTCACTCTGCTTGCCCCGCGGCTGTCGCCCCGATCGAACGTCATCTTCAGCATATACAGTAATCACATTACCGCCCGCTAAAAGATTAGAAGTAATATCAAAGCTAAACGGAGTATATCCTCCGCGATGCGTACCTATGGATACGCCGTTCACCCAGACCTCCGCCATATAATCAACGGCGCCAAAATGAAGGATAACTCTGCCATTTGTCCAGTTCTCCGGCACGGTAAACTCCCTTTTATACCATACAGCAGCCATAAAATCTTTGTATTCTACGCCGGACAGCCTGCTTTCCGGACAGAAGGGCACAGTAATTGTCCCTGAGAGATTATGTTCGTTAACAGGGTATCCGCGTTCCTTCCCACTTTTGCCATGATCAATTTCGAATTGCCACTGGCCGTTCAGATTGATCCACTCTGGTCGAACAAAGTCAGGGCGGGGATATTCAGGACGCGGAAGCGTTGCTTGTTGTGTCATGGTGTAACTCCTTTTAATAAATGTTATTTATTTGATATGCATCATGATGTTGCGGATCGCTTCAAGCGGAGCTTTGGGCTGTCTATCATAGGTGAGCAGTCCGTTGATTTCCTGCTCGACATCCGTCAGCTGGGTATAGCAATAACCTTGGATCACCGGGGAAGTGAACATCGGGTCAACCACAGCCTTGAGCTTCATCAGGAAATCCTCTTCGTTCTCTGCCCCAGAATAACCCCAGCCCTCCCACTCACTTTTCTTGAAGGCAATTCCACCAAACTCGGATACGAGAATCGGCTGGCCTTGATACGAAGCTCCACCGACAAATATTTTGCGGTTGGCCGGCATCGCATTTACAGAAGATTCAACCGTGGCGTATCTATCCTCCAGCACTTCCTGATGGCTCTCATAGTCATGAATAGTCACCAAATCTGTAGTCATATGCTCCCACCCATCGTTATACACAACAGGTCTCATCTCATCCAAGGATTTCGTTAAATGATACATTGCCAATCCGTGCTGCTGCTGGCGTGTATCAATCTGGACATTGGGAACCCCCCAACTCTCATTAAGCGGAACCCAGGTCACGATACAAGGATGGTTATAGTCGCGCTCGATGATCTCCTGCCATTCCTTCGTGAAGCGGCGGACATACTCCTCGGAATATTCGTAAGCATTGGCTGCCTCACTCCATACCAGCAGGCCGAGCTTATCACACCAATACAGGAACCGGGGATCTTCTGTCTTCTGATGTTTCCTCACCCCGTTAAAGCCCATTTCCTTCGTCAGCTGGGCATCACGTTTCAGCTCTTCGTCTGTAGGTGCGGTTAGTATCCCGTCAGGGAAGTACCCCTGATCCAGCACCAGTCTCTGGAAATATGGGCGGTTATTCAAGCATAGCTTGCCATTTTCAATCGACACCTTGCGCATGCCGAAATAACTCGCCGCTTCATCAATTACTTCCTCATTCCGAAGCAATTGGAATTGAATATCATACAAATTCGGATGCTCAGGGCTCCATAAACGTCCAAGACCATGATCCGCAAAATCCCCCAAGCCGATAGCCCGCAGCTGCTCTGCATTCTTGATCATATATTGATCCTCTGCGATCACTTCACCGTCATACGATACCGTTATGCGCAGCTTGAGCGGATCAGCAGACTTAAATCCTTGCAGAAAGGTCCGAAGCCGGATTTCATTGCGGTCTATATCAGGTGTCATCATAGTTTTACTCAGATGCACTGCAGACAGCGGTTCAAGCCAGACACTCTGCCAGATTCCGGTTGTGCGGGTATAAAAGATGGCAGCAGACTGCTCCAGCCAATATTGCTTGCCCCGCGGCAAGGTGACATCGCGGCTGAAATCCTCTGCGCGCAGTATAATGGTATTATTTCCTTTGATCAGCGAAGGAGTGATATCGGCCTGAAATGGCGTATGTCCGCCTTCATGCACGGCCACCAGCTGACCATTCACCCAGACTTTTGCCAAATAATCAACGGCGCCGAAATGGAGGACAATCCGCTTCCCGTTCCAACCCTCAGGAACTTCGAAAGTTCTTCTATACCACACAACATCATGAAATGAAGGATCTTCAATTCCGCTCAGCTTGCTCTGAAACGCAAAGGGCACTTGAATAACCTGTGAAAATAAACCCTTTGTGTCCGCCCGATACCATTGTTCTTCCTCACCGACATCTTCATCATCAAACGTAAAATCCCATTCTCCATTTAGGCTAAGCCAATCCTTACGGGCAAATTGGGGTCTTGGATATTCTGGACGTGGAACGGATGTGCTGCTTGCTTCTGTCAACATGGTGTACTTCACTCCTATTAAATAATTTCTATATAAGATGAACTTGTTTTTTTGCCCGCTATCCTTTAATCGAACCTACGTAAACACCTTTAACAAAATATTTTTGCAAGAAAGGATATACCATTAATATAGGAAGCGTAGAAACGACAATCGCGCAATACTTAACCAGCTCGCGGAAAGCCGTCTGGCTCTGGGCGCTATCGATGACTACCCCGCCTGCACTGCCGATCGAGGTTGCGGTTGCATCATTAGCTACTAATATTTCCTTCATTAATAGCTGCAGCGGGAACAGCTGTCTGTCCTTCAACAACACCATCGCATTAAACCATGAGTTCCAGTTCCCCACTAAATAGTATAAAAAGATTACGGCCAGCGTAGCTTTGGACAGCGGTAGAATCACATTCGTTAAAATATGGGCCTGACTTGCCCCGTCAATAGTAGCCGCCTCTTCCAATTCCTGCGGAATGGCTTGAAAGCTAGTTCGTAAAATAATAATGTTCCATGTGCTTAAAGCACTTGGCAAAATCATGGCCCACAAATTATTGTACAAACCAATATCCTTCATTAATAAGAACCAAGGAATCAACCCGCCACCAAAGAACATGGTGATTGTAATCAGGATCATGATGAAGTTTTTAAAATACAAACCTCGTCTGGACAATACATAAGCTCCCAGAATGGTCATGATCATGTTGACTAATGTGCCTAACCCTACATATATAATCGTGTTTTTATAGCCGTTGATCAGACTGTTATCTTTAAACACCAGCTTATAGCCATCCAAAGTGAACCCCAGCGGTTTCAGCAAAATCCCTTTATGAGCAATCAACATGCCGGGGTCGCTGACGGAAGCAAACAGGATATGCAGGATCGGATAAAAACACACCAAGGTTAATGCGGTCAGCAGAGTATAAAGCGTGCCGTCAAACACTCTGTCGCCGATGGATTTATGTTTTCGTCTTTTTTTCGTTTTACGCTGCAAATTATCTTTCATAGCTGTCCCTCTTTCTTACCATAAGCTGACCTCGGACCTGCGTTTGGCTATTGTATTTGTCATCCAGAGCAGCCCGAAGTTAACGATTGAGCTGACCAAGCCCACAGCCGTAGAATAACTAAGACTGGCTTCTCTTAAACCGCGACGATAAACATAAGAGGCAATAACATCCGCCGTATCATAGATCAGAGGATTGTACAGCAGGATAATCTTCTCGTACCCGGATGACATCAACCCGCCGATGGCAAAAATAAACAGAATGATGATAACTGGGCTGATCTGCGGCAGCGTAATATGCCACATTTTTTTAATCCGTCCCACTCCGTCAATTTCAGCAGCTTCATATAATGAAGTATCGATGGAACTCATCGCCGCAAGGTAGATGATGCTATCCCAGCCGATGCTCTGCCAAATGCCGGAGAAGGTATAAATCGGCCGGAAGAACGAAGAGTAGCCGAGCAGTGAAGAGTACTCTTTTCCGGTAATAAATTGCAGGATTTGCGTGATAATCCCTTCATCTGCGGCAAAGATATGAATGATCCCGCATACCACCACCAGGGAAATAAAGTGCGGCATATAGGTGATCGTTTGGACCACTTTTTTAAACTTAACCCCACGGATTTCGTTCAGCATCAAGGACAGAATAATCGGGGCTGTAAATCCAAAGGCAATCCCCCAAACATTGAGGAGAAGGGTGTTTTTAACGACCCGCCAGAAATAAGGCCCTTGGAAAAAATCAATAAAGTGCTTAAACCCTACCCACTCGCTCTGGCCAAACCCCAGCAGGGGTTTAAAATCCTTGAAGGCGATCATAACCCCCCACATCGGCCCGTAGCAGAAAATCAGGAACCATGCTACAACAGGGACGGCCAACAGATAGACAAACCAGTTCTTTTTCAAATCCTTCTTAATCACTAGCTTGGTATTTTTAGGTTTGGCGTCCTGAGGAATGGGCTTTATCGCTCTGTTTTTTCGTAATATTTCCATAAAACAACCACCTATCGTTTGTTATATCGATCTAAGGCTGCCTGATGGATACTCAAAAACTCTTCCAGTCCCATGCTCTGAGCTTCTTTCAAAAATTTATCATAGGCATCTACCGGCAGGTCTCCCATTATGATTTTTGCAAAATACTCTCCGCGCAGTGTCGACAGCTGGTTTCCAAGCTCGGCTTCCCGCGAAGCTTCATCCTTGGTAAAGGAAATAGGTGGCATAGCCATACTGGTGTCCATATTTTCAGTCCAATTCTTGCGAATGTCTCCCGAATAACTTCCTTTGGCAGCGATCAGCGGGTTGGAATGATGCTCATCCCGGATATCCGGCCAGTTGTGCATCCGGTATTTCCATAAGGTTGTCGATACGGGCTGACCTTCAGGGTCTTTAAAGATATAACTGTTCTCTGGATAATAAGGCATTCCCGTGTCATCAATCAGGTGGACCGTGCCGTATTCACCAAAGTTAATCAATTCCCAGCCCTTTTTACTGTAATTAAAATCAAGTCAAGCCATTGCCGCTTCTACATTTTTGCTTTGCGTTGTGATCGCAGCTTCGATCCCCGCTCTTTTGAAATTTTTGTACGTGGTTGCGGACTTATCTCCTTTGTTTAGAACCGGGTTCAGTGCCCCCACAAAGTCGATACCGCTTTGCTCTTTCCAATAACTCCACATCGTATCCGGAGAGTCCATCATCATCGCGGTATCTCCCGAAATGGCACTCGCCATTCTCTGGTTAAAGTCTGCCGTTGCCCAGTCCGGGTTCAGTAATCCTTCTTTGTTCCATTGCTGCATGGTGGTCAAATATTCCTTAGCTTTCGGCTGTGCTGGCCCCCAGGCCACTTTGCCATTCTCATCAAGGAACGTCCAATCCCATACTCCATATGCGCCATTTATGATGCCGGTAAAAATCTGGCCGTAAGTAGAGCCGTAATTAAGTGGTGTTTTGTATCCGACTTCCTTTGCTTTTGTCAGGAAGGTATGCCATTCATCAATCGTATTTGGAACTTCAAGCCCTGTTTTATCCAGCGCCTCTTGCTTAATCAACGTTCCAAACCAAGTCCACTCTGAATATGGGGCGATGCCATAAAAGCCAAGCAGCTTGCCGTCATCCGTGACCGTGGTTTTTCTTCTTGATTCATCCGAATTGCGCCACTTCGTATAGTTCGGAGCATTTTTCTCCATCAGATCTGTCAGATCGATATAAGCGCCGTCATTTACGCCCGCTTCAAAACCTCCCGGATAACGTCCCGGCTCAATGATAATGTCAGGCAGTTCACCGGAGGAGATCATCAGCGTGAAGGCATCCGCTTCCTGGCCGATTGGCGGCGTGATGAAGTTTACTTTGATTCCCGTTAATTGCTCCACCTGCTTCTGGACAGCATGATTGTTCATATCCGGAATATTGGAATTCGCAGGCATCCATACATCCAGAACCACATCACCTTTAACAGGATAAGCTGAGTAATCATTTGGAATGACTTCATCGAAAACGTCGCCGAGGTATGTATCATTCAAGGAATGATTAACTTCGTCGATTTGCTCTTGCGTTGGGGCTGTATTGCCGCGTATGTCTGCGCTGATATCTGTAAACTCAACCGGGTCTTTGGCTGTGCTCTCGTTCTCTTTGTTGTTGGAGCCACCGTTATCAGCCCCATTGTTTGCACTGTTGCCACTACATGCTGTTACAGTCGAAATGATCAGTATTAACACAAATAAAAGACTAAAAAAACGCTTTGCATTGTTCTTCATACTTAACCTCCCACTATAAAATATTTGCCACAACGCCTTAAGCAAATCCAAAGCTTGGAACCACGCTCCTTTTTGCCCTGTAGATAACTCCCCTTGATTAATACAGTTTTTCTGTATCTCAGATCGAATTATAAGCATCCAAAATCCATATGTCAACGCTTTCATACAATAATTTTGTAATCTTACGAACTTTCCTCAAACAAATATATGGCTACACCATCTACAAACCTATTAAAAAAACGTACTAAACATCCTGTATTTTGGCGAAAAACCCCTTATAACACAGGCGTTTTTCGTCAATTATTATCGACAGCGAATAAAAATATCCGCATTACATGAAAAGGCCATTCATTACAGTTTTTCTGTAATAAATAGCCTTTTCAATCTTGTTTTTCTGTTTTATTCTTATTCTCCCGACGGTACGGTCTGAGCAAGCGTATCCCTACAAGGAACCCCAAAATGCGGTGTCCCATCCACCTTCCACCCAAATTTCTGGATACGGGTTGCTCGCAAAGACACATCCGCTCCAGCGGAAGGAAGCGCATGATAGACTATCCAATCTTCCTTGCCATCAGGAGATCGTGTGAAGCTATTGTGCCCCGTGGCAAAAATCCCGTTCTCTACACTTTTGCAAAATACAGGCGACATTGATTTTTCCCATGACAGCGGTTGCAAAGGATCTGCCGCTTCGCTCATGGTGAGCATCCCTAGTGCATAATCCTCAGACCAAGTCGTACTTGCCGAATAAACCATGAAAATACGATTGTTGCGCCGCAAAATTACCGGACCTTCGTTAATCGCCATGCCACCTTGCTTCTCCCATGACAGAGTTGGAGCGGTAAGCAGGTGATGCTCCCCTTCCAAGGTCCAAGGATTACTCATTCGCATAATGTAAATAGCCGACCCATAATCAGGGAAATGACCATATCCCGCATACAGAAAGTACAGCTGATCCCGCAAAGACATTACTGTTCCATCCAACCCTGGGACAGGTGTCTGCAAAGCACCTCTCCATACCCACTGCCCTTCCAGCGGGTTTGCCTCTTCATTCTCCAGCACGCAAATCCGTCGTGAATCGTCGCCTCCTCCGTCATTCGCAGTGTAGTAAATGTACCATTTGTTGTCCAAATGATGAATTTCCGGCGCCCACAGATTGTAACTGTAGCTGCCCCCCGGTTCGGGAGACCAGATCACTTTCTTGTCGCCCTCCGCAAGGCCGGTCAAGGTTCTAGATCTCGTCAGCTCCAGACATTTAGCTTTTGTGGCCATAAAGTAATAATAGCCATCGGTATGTTTGAATACCCATGGGTCTCCTGAGCTTGCTACAATTGGATTTAAATAAGTTGTACGCTGTGACATTCCCTTTCCCTCCTTAGCTTTTCATCCCCGTAAAAACGATCCACCGCGGCGATAATAATACACAAATCCCGATTTTCCAGCACCTCCCATAAAATAATAACTCCCATCATACTCAGCTCTCCTAAAGTTGTCTAGAGTGGTAAATAGATACATCCGAACCCTGATCCATTTTCCAAATAAAGCACTTTCCTTTCGAAAATGAGCTTTTCCTCCACTTCCCACGCTTTGCGTCAATCGACAAACTTCACATTGTCCGGTAGAAAAAACGTGCTCTTTGTGATAGACTCACTAATAACAATGACTTCTCCGTTCATTTTAGGCGGTAACTGTTTATACCAAAACAGCGGCTTTTTTTATAGAAACGGCATCGCTTTTCTTATTGAGGAAGCAGGTCCCCGTTCTTTCTATAAACCGTATATACGCAGGTCTTTGGAGTTCATTGCGTTAATGCGACACTATATTTGATTGAAATTCATTTAGGGGGGAATGTCATTATGGCAGCCAAGAAAATGCGTTCAGACATGATTAAAAAAGGCTTTGACCGTGCTCCACACCGTAGTCTCCTGAGAGCAGCCGGAGTAAAAGAAGAAGATTTCGGAAAGCCGTTTATTGCGGTCTGCAATTCCTATATTGATATTGTTCCAGGGCATGTGCATTTGCAAGAGTTCGGTAAAATCGTTAAGGAAGCGATTCGCGAAGCTGGTGGCGTTCCTTTTGAATTCAATACGATCGGCGTAGATGACGGAATTGCTATGGGACATATCGGCATGCGTTATTCACTGCCAAGCCGCGAGATCATCGCTGACGCCTTGGAAACCGTAGTTTCCGCGCATTGGTTCGATGGCATGGTCTGCATCCCTAACTGTGATAAAATTACACCGGGCATGATGATGGGCGCACTGCGTGTTAACATCCCAACCATGTTCGTAAGCGGCGGCCCAATGAAAGCCGGCGTAGATAGTAAAGGTAACAAGCTCTCTCTGACCTCGGTATTTGAAGGCGTTGGTGCTCACCAAGTCGGCAAAATCAACGATGCAGAGTTGCTTGAATTAGAACAATTCGGTTGTCCAACCTGTGGATCTTGTTCCGGAATGTTCACTGCCAACTCCATGAACTGCCTTGCAGAAGCACTTGGACTGGCATTGCCAGGTAACGGTACAATTTTGGCTGTTGCTGATGAGCGTAGAGAATTTGTTCGCAGATCCGCAACACAACTGATGGAATTGATTAAGCTGGATCTTAAACCAAGAGATATCGTAACTAAAGAATCCCTTGATAACGCATTTGCACTGGATATGGCAATGGGTGGTTCTACTAACACAGTGCTGCACACCCTTGCATTAGCTCAAGAAGCAGGTATCGATTATCCGCTTGAACGCATTAACGAAGTTGCAAACCGTGTTCCATATCTGGCTAAGCTGGCTCCAGCTTCTGATATCTTTATCGAAGATGTGGACCGTGCGGGCGGCGTTAGTGCTGTATTGAATGAACTGCTGAAGAAACCAGGTGCTCTGTTCGGGGAATGTATGACCGTTACCGGCAAAACATTAGCCGAGAACGTAATCGGACACGAGATCCAAGATACTTCCGTAATTCATACTATCGACAACCCTTACTCCGAAAGAGGCGGTCTGGCCGTACTTTACGGAAACTTGGCTCCTGAGGGTTCTATCATCAAGGTTGGTGCAGTTGATGCTTCAGTAGGCGGATATCATAAAGGTCCTGCGATCTGCTTTGATTCCCAAGAAGCTGCACTGGAAGGTATCGCCAACGGTAAAGTTAAAGAAGGCCATGTAGTCGTTATCCGCTATGAAGGTCCTAAGGGCGGACCTGGAATGCCGGAAATGCTGGCGCCTACTTCACAAATCGTGGGTATGGGGCTGGGTGCTAAGGTCGGTCTGATTACAGACGGTCGTTTCTCGGGGGCTTCCCGCGGAATCAGTATCGGTCATATCTCTCCAGAAGCAGCTGAAGGCGGTCCGATCGCTTTTGTTGAGGATGGAGACATCATTGAACTGGATCTCAACAACCGGAAGATTGAATTGCTGGTTGAAGAAGAAGTATTAGCAGTTCGTCGTACAGGTTGGAAAGAATTCGAACCTAAAGTTAAAACTGGTTACCTGGCTCGTTACTCCAAAATGGTTACCAACGCAAGTAACGGCGCTGTGCTGAAGATCTAATCCCTTTAGCAGAAAAGAATATTAAAACAAGCAAGAGCAGTCCCACCTTAGTATTTTTACTGGCGGGCTGCTCTTTTTTTAATTATCCCAACAAAAAAATGTTCCACAACCCAACGTTGGATTGTAGAACATCTCTTTACACGTCCACTGTATAATATTTATCAATAAGATCATGAATCAATTTGTTACTGTCGCACCTGGCATTTCTACTTCCGCAACCGAATCATTAAGTGACAACGATTCTTCCTGTTGCGATTTGCGTTTTTTTGCAGTTTTCGGATGATGAGGCAGCTGTTGATTCATCTTTTTGAGCAGCTCTGAGACAGGCATCAGGATAAGCTTCGGCACAAGGACCTCGCTCCGTTCTTTAAGCCTTGCCCCACCTGCTGGATGAATCACACTTAACAGGATCCTTAAGTAAAATTTGGAGGAACGTGCGAATAAGCCATCCGGCAAATCACGTACGGTAAAGCCGAATTTCTCCGGTCCCCGGTTAATCATGCTGACTCCGTAAAGCGCTTTGGCTTCTGCAAGATCCACATCCTTGGCAATGATCTCAGCAAGAATGGGCAGATCCTTTTCCATTCTGCGGATCATTCGAATCGCTAGTTGAGCGGAAGAACGTGAATGAATTCCTAATTCGAACAACTGTTTATTATCGATGTGCAGCTCAATGACTTTGTCGCCTTTACGCAGCAGTTCTCCACCCTCGAGTTCAACCGGTTCGCCCTGATATTTCCGCATCCGATAATGCAGGAAAGGATCTGACGGAGTAATCGTTTGGAGATGAAAAAGAGCTTGAAATACCTGTTCCCAAGCTAACCAAAGTCCTACAAGCACCCGTTTACCAAAAGATAAGCGCCGGATAGGTGAAGTCTCAGCCATCTTAATCATTTCGTCAATCCGAATGCTGCGGAGTCCCCGTTTACGGGCTTCCTCCAGTGTCTGCTCAAGAGCCACAAGCATATTCCCTGGAGCATCCGCATCTGCACCCAGCGTTGTGCCGCTATCATGCAACAACATCACTTCCCCGGGATTTAGACGGGCCAGCATCTTCTCAGTAAGTTTTTCGGCGCCGAGCTTCTCACGCCAATCGCCAAACATTGCCGACCAAAGCACAATTTCAACTTGGCGTCGTTTGGAAATATCAAATAAATTGACAATGCCCCAAGGTGGACGGTAATACGTACTGCGTTCGCCAATAATATTATAAATAATATCATTCGTACGTTGAATCTGCCGGCGGACGGTTGCTGGCCGCATGAGCCAGTTCGTCTTGTGAACATAATTATGAATCCCGATGAGATGTCCCTCATCATGGATACGCTGAATAAGATCAGGATAACGTTCAGCATTAGAGCCTACTACAAAAAAGGTCGCTTTTGCATCATACCTCTTCAGTAATTCCAGCAGTAATGGTGTAAATCGAGGATCAGGTCCATCATCGAAGGTCAGAGCGAATTCATTTCGCCCAGTTCCTTTACGAAAGACACGGTAACCAAAAATCCGGCTGATCATACCAGGGATAAAAGCATAAAATGATGAGATGTAAAATAACCAGAGCAGCAAAGTCTGCATATTAATTCCCCGCTTTTCCAGAGTTGACTTTGGCTCGCCTAATGTCTGCAAGCAGAACCTGTGAAACGGCCAAGTGAAGTAGAATAAAAAAACGTTACCCCCTATTTTAACACATGTATCAAAGAAATAGACGCTTTTAAAGTAAAATCATGTACAATGTAATCAACCTGGCATATCCACTTATAAAAAAAGGGAGTTGTTTATATCTATGCTGCCGTTATACAAAAAATATTGGCGCACATTTTTTGACATCGGATTAATTGTCCTCACGGTTTATTTAATTATGTTCTCCTTTAGTAAACTGTACCAGTTAGCTGCACCTGTATTCCTGTCTTTTTTTGTATTTTTGCTTATCGAACCCTTGGCCCGCTTCTTGAACCGCCGTGGTCTTGGTAAACCTTTCGCCTCCGCTATTTCAGTGTTGCTCTTTCTGATTGTGCTGTTAGGTACATTATTTGGTGCCGGTCTACTGATTACGATCCAGGCCCTTCACTTCCAAGAGAACCTCCCTAAATATACATATGTGGTGCAGCAGCATTTTGTGGAGACCACGACCTACCTGCAGCAAAAAATAGATAACTTGCCACCCGATATTACGAACAAGGTCAACGGCTACTTTAAAGATGCCACGGATGTTCTAACAGGATGGCTGATTACTTTTCTAAAATATATGGCCGGTATTCTTGGCTCCTTCTCCACCTTCATGGCCAATTTCGGGATAGCCATCATTTTGGCATTTTTCCTTAGCATGGAGATCAAAGATTGGCGTAAAATCGCGCATGACAAAATGCCAAAAACTTTTAAGAACGCCTTTGCCTTTTTACAAGGCAATGTTTTTAAAGCCATCGGGTCCTATTTAAAAGCACAACTTATTCTGATCAGCATTACTTTTGCCATAGTTCTGGTCGGCTTATTTATTCTGCGAACCGGCAACGAAATCACAATGGCGTTAGTCTGCGCTGTATTTGATGTTTTGCCGCTTCTTGGCGTGACGACAATTTTAGTCCCTTGGATCATCTATTTGTTCATCGTGGGCAATACTTCACTGGCTATTGGATTAATTATCCTCCTTGCCATTGTACTAATTGTTAGGCAATTGCTTGAGCCGAAGATTACCGGGAATTCGATTGGCGTATCCTCAGCCTTCCTTATGCTGTCGTTCGTCATTCTGTCCACTTCTGCTTTCGGTATGGCTGGTCTGATCCTTTCGCCGATTCTGCTTATTCTGATAAAAGAACTGATTCAACAAGGGTATCTTCAGAGCTGGATCTATCTTCCGCAAGAGGAATTTATCGTTTCGCCCTTTGCAGCTAACGGTCCAGCTTCCAATCATACCAGCTCTGCGCCACCACCTGAACCTCAAGCTCCAGAGGGAACCGATGATAGTAAATCCAACACTTGACCAAACAGCTTAACCGCTAGATGTGAACTGTCCGGAGCAACGTTCTCAACCGCTACCGACACAGCATATCTGGGATGATCCACCGGCCCATAGCCGAT
The DNA here is from genome assembly GCF_038593125.1 of Paenibacillus sp. FSL F4-0097. Lineage (NCBI taxonomy): Bacteria > Bacillati > Bacillota > Bacilli > Caryophanales > Paenibacillaceae > Paenibacillus > Paenibacillus sp. FSL F4-0097. The sequence continues at coordinate 1,809,299 of NZ_CP151965.1, read as the reverse complement.
AAACCATTGATTGTTACGCGGCACACCCTTAACAAGGGTTTGTGCCGTACCTGATTTCCCGGCAACCGGCCATTTCGTACTCTGCAGACTTGTGCCGGTTCCATCCGTAACAACTTTACGCATCCAGGACAGCAGCTGGCGGGCTGTAGATTCTGAGATCCTTCCTGCAGTTGAAGGGGAAAGATGACCCGGCAGATCCTCTAGCTTTTGACCATTTGCAAAGGTCACACGCTGGAGAATTCTTGGCGCTCTCACTTCCCCTCCATGCAGTAACGTCACTACTAGGTTGGCTGCCTGAAGTGGTGTCACTTGCACATCTCGCTGCCCAATGGCCGTCTGCACTCTGGCGCCTGGATCATCCGGCAGCAAAGAAGTGAAGATCGTCCCCTTCTGCTCACCGGATAGTGGCTTAAGAACTGGAAAACCAAGCGTATTCTCCGCTTGCCAGCTAATATCTCTTCCGAGCCCCAGCGCGAGTGCTGTCGCTTGAAGCTGCGCCCCACTTAAGCGCTCTGCCAGCGCAGCAAATACTGTATTACAGGACACGGCGAACCCTTGCGCCAGCGTGAGGGCGCCGTGTCCTTTTCCTTTTAGACAAGATAATCCATATTTCTCATATTGCCCTGAACAATAGAAGAGCTCATCCGCTGAGGTGACCCCGGCTTCTAGTGCCGCTGCTGCTGTGACGATTTTGAAGATTGATCCAGGTACAGCAGCCTGCAGCGCCCGGTTATTCCACTCTCCCCCTTCAGGGGATATCTTCTCTGGGTCGTAAAAAGGTAAAGATACCATGGCTTCAATATCTCCCGTTCCGGTGTCTAACACCACCACGGCTCCTTCCTCCATTCCAGCTTTGACAGCTAACTCCTCTATTTGTTCCTGAAGCTTTTTATCAATCGTTGTATATAAAGACAGCGGATAATACGGATTGCCCGGGGCCCGCACTTGAATGGGACTGCCCGGGACACGTTGCCCGCGCGCATCAACCTGAGCGTATGCCTCAGTATGCCCGACGCCTCGAAGCAACGGCTCCAGGGTCTTTTCTAACCCGTCCGTTCCTGTCATCGGAATTCTCAGCCCCGATGGCGATGCCTTCCCATCAGTGTTTGGGACCGCTTCCGATAAATATCCAAGCCACTGCCGTCCAGTTGAATTTCCATCATATCTGCGAGCAAAGGGAAGCACGCCTACTCCGTCGATCCCCAGCGCACTCACTTCTTTTGCTTGTGCGGATGTAAGTGCGAGCGGTCCTTTTCCCACTGAGGATGGCCAAAGCAGAGGTTCTTTAAGGGAAGAGCGCTTGTTTAGCAATTGCTCATAACTCACTCCAAGGATAGCTGCCAATCGGTGCATGGACTCAGCTTCTTCGTATACAACCTTCGTCACGGTATTCCTAGCCTTCGCCTCTTGAGGAAAAAAAGCAGCCGTCCAAATGGTTTCCCCGGCAAGGGGTTCACTCTTTCGGTCATACAGGCGCCCCCGCCCAGTATCCAATACAGTCTCCCGTTCGCTTTGAATTTCCGCCATCTTTGCAAGTGTATATTTCGTTCCAGGGACCGTCTGTTCCTTCATAAACAGTTGAATCCACGCCAGCCTAAGGACCAACACGGCTACCACTGAACATAAAATAATCAGTCCGCCGAGTATGCGTCTGTGGACATTATTGTGCAATCCCATTCCTCCTGACTGACGTTCATAGCCTTTATTATGTCCCACCCGCTGGATTATTTACACTCATGCTTAGTTAGCTATTTTATAACCTTTTGAATAGCACAAAGACCAGTCCCAAATAATTGGAGACTGGTCTTTGTATTGAAAATAATTACTGAGGTTATGCAAGGTTACAAATTAAACTTGGACAGTTTTTCTTGCAACTGCCGGGACGCATGCTCAAGCTGCTCAGACAGCTCCACTAAATGATCACTCACACTTTGTTGCTCCCCGCTAAGCGAAGCCACTTCTTGCGAAGCTGCTGATGATTCCTCTGCAATGGAGCTGATATTGCCCATGGAATTTGACAGCACCTGTTGGGATTGGCTCAAGCTATCCATCGATAAAGCAACAGATTCCAAGCGTGTAATAAAATGACGCATCTGATCCTGTACAGATACGAAGATATCGCTAGTGCTCTCCACTGAAGTCACCTGCTGATTAAAAAGAGGGGCTACTTCCGAGAGAACACCTACGGTCTCGTTCATATCCTTCATAATGGTGTCTGTTATATTAGCCACCACAGCAATGGAATCTTTGGACTGATCTGCAAGCTGGCGTATTTCATCGGCCACTACCATAAATCCCCGGCCGGACTCCCCTGCCCTTGCCGCTTCTATCGTTGCATTTAGAGACAAAATATTCGTCTGCTGTGTAATATTCTGCATAACATCAAGCACCTTCATCACTGATGATGTGGTGTCTTGCAGCTCATTCACTTTCAACACGAGCTTATTCGTCATATCGCCCGTCTTATTGGTTTTGCCAAGCAGCTCTTTTAACTCATTAAAACCTTCTTCACTAAGCACGCCGATACTATGTGCGGTATGATCCATCTCATGCGTAGCTGAGTTCACTTTGTTCATTTGCACCGAAATTTGCCCCGTAAGCTCGTTGCCCTGGTCCGCCTCCAAAGCCAGGCTGCCTGAACCTCCGGCAATTTCTTCTGTTGCAGCGGCAATCTCTTTGGCGGCCATCGCTGTCTTACGCGATACCCCACTAAGTTCATTGGCCGTTTCCATTACCTTTCGAGCCGTTTCATTAGTATGGATAACCAGTTCTGTGATCCGTTCCATCATCCTATTAAAGGAACCCGATAACTGACCTATTTCATCTCGTGAGGTAATCTCTGTGCGTACTCCAAGATTCCCATCTGCCCCCTTAGACATTAAATCTTTAAGCCGGGTCAAGGGCTTGGATACCATTCTGTACATCCAGTAACCAATTAGAATGGCGACAATAGCAGCCACCGCAACAATAATATATGTAGTTTTTAGAATACGAAGTGCGTCTTTCGTAAGATTCTCAGCCGGAACAACACCAAGCAATCTCCAGCTGGAGCTTTCCATCGTCCCATACACAGCTAGTATGGATTTCCCTTTCTCATCCTTCGTTGGCAATGACCCCGCCTCATGCTCCAAACCATGAAGAAGGGTCCCTCCCAGACTGAGATAAGTATCTGTTCCTACTTGCTGGGACGATGCGATCAATTCATCCTTATCCGTCAGCAATTGCATGTAAGAGCTGGGTCCGAGATCAACTTTACGAAGCTGATTTTCTAATTCACTAATTCTAATATCACAGATAATTATGTATCCCGGGCTTTGTGTATCCCCAGCTATCGATTGTGCCAAATGAAACATACCCGAAGTATTTCCTTCTTGTTCTTGTACTGTCCGGGGAATCCACAGTGTTTGTGGTTCCTCTTCAAGCTGCTTGAACCATGATGATTCTCTGAATTCCTTGATAAAAGCGCTGTCTTTTGATCCCGCTGAAGAAGTGGGGACTTCCTGATTCATCGGGATGAGGTATACAGCTTCTACCCCCTTTGATGCGGTCAGCCAGGCATTCAGCTCGGCGCTAATCTGGTTAGACTGCAAATTACGTTCCTCATTACTTGTAGTGGGATTATTCCCTTGTTTGAGTGCATCCTGAATCTCATTGTTGTAAAGAATTCTTCCTAGGCCGTCCTCATAACGCAATAATTCAACATCAAACTTCTCTGCAGCTTGGACGACTGTCTGTTGATTGGCTGACAGCGCGTTATTCTCGATCGTTTGCTCAGCTACGGAATAGGAAATGTAGCCAAGTGAGAGAACGAGCACCATTGTTGAGATGAAGAAGATGAGAAAAAGCCGCACCCCAATCGATTTGGCAGGGTGCAGCTGGAAATGCGCCTTTTCTTTTTTTGCTTGCGACTTCATCAATTGTTCACCACCGTTGTCTTCAGTTATGCCTGCTGGCTTATCTCTTACAAGGTCATGAACAATTCCAACGCCCGATCGGCAAGATATGGTAAATACTCATGACCGTACTCATAATAAACCATAAGCTCTTTGGACGCTAGTATTTTATTGTATGCGGCAAATTGAGTTGAAGGTGGACAAATCGTATCGGATAACCCGGTAACCCACAGTACTTTAGCCTGAATTCTTTCCGCAAGATTCTGAATATCGATATAGCCGAGCCTATTAAAAATCTCATCCTCACGCAAATGATGGGGATCAAAAAACCGGAAATAATAGTTGATCTCCTCATAAGCTGAGGTGGTAATATCCAGTTCCCAAGCACGTTTATAATCTGAAAGGAAGGGATACACAGGCAAGGCTATTTTTAAGCGAGGCTCTAATGCTGCACAAGCGACAGTAAGTGCTCCACCTTGAGATAGTCCAAAGGCACCTACACGCTCAGGATCAACTTCATCCATAGACATCAGAACTCGGGCAGTCTGTGCCGTATCCAAAAACACATTGCGATAATAAAGGTTATCTGGATTAGGATCATCCATCCCTCGAATGATATGTCCACGTATCGTGGTGCCCTTTACGGTAAGATTATCTTCGGAGAGGCCGCCCTGTCCGCGACAATCCATCGCCAGGACGCTAATCCCGTGGGCAGCATAAGCCACCTTCTCCATCCAATCCCCGCTGTCACAGGAGTACCCATGGAACATCACTACACCGGGGCCTTTTTTATGTACGTTTTTCTTCGGTCTTACATATTTGCAATGGATTCTTGCACCGCCAACACCGGTAAAATACAAATGAAAACATTCCGCAAGTTCACTGACAAACTCCGCCGGCTCCAGCTCATAATCCAGCGGCTGTGCATCCAGATCACGTAATGCCCGCTTCCAAAACTGCTCGAAATCACCCGGCTTTGGACTACTTCCGTTATATTCCCTTAACTGTGACAAATTCATGTCGCTTCCCAAAATAATGATCCTCCTTAAGTTATGTAACGATATTGTTCACTTGCTGTTCGTAACCGCGAAGCATCATTGGAGTTACTATGCTAGATAGAAACGGAAAACCCAATATGGGTTTTCCGTTGGTGTATGGATATTTGCGATGGGATAGTGGGACGGGATAGTTGCGTTTCCTGCGACTGAGTAGTTTAATTGCAGCTCTGAGGCTGGATAGTTGCACTTTGTGCAGCTATATTTCAGCTGAATATGTGTATTTTCCTCTTAGTTGGTAACGTCAAGAAGTTTGTGTAATTATCTTTAAGGGTTGTAGGATATCCATTGGGACAATGGATATGAATGGTTTTCAAAGGGACAGGGGGATCCCCCCTGCGAAAAATTACTTTCAGAACCAATTAGTTTCGCCGTTGGTTTCTTCTTAGTTCTCCTGAGCTGGAGGATACTTTTCTGCGAATTTTTGGGTTAACGCAGCTTTCGTCTGGGCATCTCCAAACCCACGCAGGACACGCTGGCTCCATCTCTCGTTGTATCCAATGGCCTCCAGATAGACAATCTTTTCGGCGGCATCCATGTTAGTCAAGCTGTTCATCGGTCGAAGCCGTTTGCGGATTTCTTTGTTCGTTCGCTCGATTGGGTTGGATGTATAAATCGCGTACCAGATCAGGGGTGGGTAGTCGTAAAACCGTAACAATACGTCGAGCTGCTCCTCCCAAGACTTCACTTCCTTCGGGTAGAGCTTGCCCCATTTCTTTTGCACCACATCGAAGTTGGCTAAGGCCACATCCTTATCTGGCGCGGTATAAAGCATCTTGAAATCGGCGACAACTTCAGTCTTATCGGTATCCCGAATTTTGGGCAATGTATTCCGCATTTTGTGGGTCACGCAGCGCTGAACATCGGCTTTGGGGTAGGTTTCCTTAAAGGCTTCCTCTAGCCCGGCCAGCCCGTCAAAAACGCCCAGCAGTACCTCATGCGCACCCCTGCGGTGCAAGTCTTGCAGCACTTCCCGCCAGCCATAGGCGCTCTCCTTGCCCCCAATACTGAAGCTGAGGATTTCCCGGTGGCCTTCTTCGTCGATCCCCATAGCGATATAGACGACCTCGCTGGCTACGCTTTGGCGCTTGAGCTTGACATACATGCCGTCCAGATAGATCACGGAATAGCGTTTGGCGAGCGGACGAGCCTGCCAGGCGACCACATCTTCCAGCACCGTGCTGGTGATGTTGCTCACGGTGGTCGGGGAGTAAGAGGTTCCAAACATTTTCTCGATAAACGAGGCAATATCTCGGGTACTCATGCCCCCTTTGTACATATGGATGATGGTATCTTCGAGCCAGGCTTCCCGGCGCTGGTAAGGCTCAAAGAGGTCCGTCTGGAACTGGCTCTGCCGATCCCGAGGGACTTGTAAATCCGGGATGAGGCCGTGACGCGTTTCCCACGTCCGGCTGTAATATCCGTTGCGTGTATTCGGCTCCTCCGGATGTTCGACCGCCAGGTAATTTTTGATTTCTTCGCGGAGCATGAGCTCTATCTTTTCTTTCAGAAAGCTTTGGAGACTATTTTCGAGTAGATCACTGAACGGGTTTTGTTGTATACTGGTCATTGAGTAGGGCTCCTTTTCTTGGTGACTTCGCAATCCCAAGGATACCCTACTTTTTTGTCGTTTACTAGACTCCAAGGTCCTTACACATACTATTTTACGCCATCTCTTAGTTGCACTTTTTACAACTAAAAAACGGTAAAAGGAGCTTTTGGAGGTTACTTGGCTTATATAGTTGCACGAAGTGCAATTATATCGCCTAGTAACCAAAGAAATGTTAGTTTAAGTGCACAGAGTGCAACTATTTACGTCGAAGTCCTAGAGTAACTAAGCAACAGAGTAGCAGAATCACCAACAGATCCACATTCACCACTCACTCGCTGCTTGCCTATTACCTTCACAACTAATCATATTCTACGTACCTATAACCTTCTTTTTACCTCTACAACCCCTCACATTCCACTTATCCGCTATCTTCTTATTACTTCTACAACTAATCATATTCCACGTACCAACTACCTTCTTATTACCTCTACAACTACTCACATTCCACTTATCCGCTATCTTCTTATTACCTCCACAACTAATCACATTCCACGTACCTACTACCTTCTTATTACCTCTACAACCACTCACATTCCACTTACACGCTATCTTCCTCTTACCTCTACAACACCCACATTTCCACCTTGGCTATTAACTTCTTTATAATCGGCACAGTAACAGCTTCTGGCTGGATAGTTGCACTTTGTGCAGCTATTACAGCTGAATATGTGTGTTTTCTCTCTTAGTTGCACTTTTTACAACTAAAAAACGGTAAAAGGAGCTTTTGGAGGTTACTTGGCTGATATAGTTGCACGAAGTGCAATTATATCGCCTAGTAACCAAAGAAATGTTAGTTTAAGTGCACAGAGTGCAACTATTTACGTCAGAGCCATAGAGTTGCACTTTGTGCAGCTATTACAGCGGAATATGTCTTTTTCCCCTTTTAGTTGCACTTTGTACAACTAAAAAACATTAAAAGGAGCTTTTGAAGGTTACTTGGCTGATACAGTTGCACAAAGTGCAACTATATCACCTAGTAACCAAAGAAATGTTAGTTTAAGTGCACAGAGTGCAACTATTTACGTTAGAGCCATTGAGTAGCAAAGCCATGGAGTAACCAAGCCACAGAGTAACTAAGCAACAGACTGACAAAGCCGCCAACAGAGACGAATTCCCCCTCACCTGCTACTTATCTATTACAAGCAATATTGAGTTGTTCTGTTGCACATTCTGCAACAGAACGGAGGCCGCACATGGCAACCTCCGCACTGAGCACACTTAACAACACCAATCCCAACACTTCTTTCGAACTCTACGCTACGCAATTCTCCGGACAAGCAAGCTCCCTGCAAATATAGGTCATTAAGTCCAATTAGATTTTGCCTAAACCTGCATCATCGCCAACCTCTTCATGAGTTTCGATGACATAGTTGACGATTTCATTAACCGTTGTATAAGCAACGCCTACATAAGTATCAGCAGCGCCATAATAAATGGCGATACGGCCGGTTTCTGCATCATGCAGTGTGGCACATGGGAACAGGACGTTATTCACAAAACCTCTTTCCTCATACCATTCTTCTGGCGTTAATACAAAGTTTTTCGAGCGATATTTTACTTTCGAGGGCTCATTGATATCCAAAATAACCGCCCCCATGCTATACACAAGACCGTTGCAGGTTCCAGTTACGCCATGGTAAAACATCAACCAGCCTTCAGTAGTTTCAATCGGCGCTGGTCCGCCACCAATTTTGACACTTTGCCACCAGCCTTGACCACCCTTGGTCATTACATGGCGATGTTTTCCCCAATATACGAAGTCAGGGCTCTCACTAAGGAACACATCACCAAATGGAGTATGGCCACTGTCACTTGGTCGGGACAACATCACGAAGTTATTGTTGATTTTTCTAGGGAACAGTACGCCGTTCCGGTTGAATGGCAGGAATGGGTTTTCCAAGCTGATAAATGTTTTGAAATCTTGTGTTTTAGCTACACCAATAGCTGCGCCGTAGAAATCTGTACACCAGATAATATAAAATGTATCTTCAACCTTCACCAGACGTGGATCGTAAGCATAACGCGGCTGATAAGGATTACCTTCTTCATCTATAAATCGGATCGGCTCATCATCAATTTTCCAATCCAAACCATCCACACTATGTCCCATACGCAGATGCGGACGAGTCGTGTTATCTTCTACACGAAATACACCAATAAAACTGCCTTCATACGCAGCAACCGCACTATTGAAAATACGGGCTACACCTTTTGCAGGATTTCTTTTGATAACCGGGTTATCATTATGTCTCCAAATCGGATTCTCGTAGCCAGCAGGCTTTTCTTGCCAAGGCATGTTCGGGATGTTAATTGCACTTGCTCCAACCAATTTTACTTCACTCATTAGTATTCCCTCCAAATGTATGCAACTTTTCAGTATGCTATTTTATCTAGTACTGTTATTAAATTTACTGTTGAACTCACTTTACAGAACCTTGCGAAAAACCATTGTAGATATATTTTTGCAAGGCGGTAAACACAACCAATGTAGGTATAATTGCGATCATAATCGCCGCACATATTACTTCCCACTGCGATCCATATGGACCTTTAAACTTAAAGAGTGCTGTGGAGATCGTTTGCAGATCTGTTTTCGGCATATAAAGGAAAGGGGTGTAAAAATCGTTATAAATATTAACACCCTTCACGATCACTACAGTTACAATCGCCGGCTTCAACAATGGCAAAATAATTCTCCAATAAATCGTCCAATACGAAGCTCCGTCCAGCATCGCGGATTCATCTAGTGACTCGGAGATCGAATCCAAAAACTGCATGAAGATATAAACAGCGATAATATCCGTGCCCAAGTACATAACGATTGGCGCCCATCTGGTATTAAATAATCCCAAGTGATTGATGATTTGGAAAGTAGCCACTTGTGTAGTTACGCCTGGAATCAGGGTAGCAATCAGGAACATACTAATTAGGATCTTACTGCCTTTAAATTTGAAGCGCGATAAAATATAAGCCATCATCGAACCCGTCAACGTGGCACCCGCAATAGAAATCACAACGATAATGACAGTATTTTTAAAACCGAGCAGCATTTTCCCGTCTACAAAAGCCTTTGTGTAGTTGGAGAAATTCAACCAATTCTCTGGCAGCGTTAACGGTCCGGTAGAAGCATATTCCGTTCCGGTCTTTAATGAAGCGAAAAACACGACCACGATAGGTATCAAAGCTACAAGTGCTCCCAAAATCAAGGTGAGATATTTGAATATACTAGCAGTGGTATATTTTACAGAATGCATAGTTTATTTCTCCTCCTTGATCAGAACGCGCTGCAAAATAGTAACTATGATAACAATACCCAGCAATACCACGGCCATCGCCGATGCCAAACCAACCTTGCTGTATTTGAAAGCTACATCGACCGTCTGAATAACGAATGTACTACTTCCGTTTGATCCGCCTGTCATGACGTATGGAATTTCGAATACCCCAATGGCGCCACTAACCGCAAGAATCAAGTTCAATTGCAGAATACGTTTAATGCTTGGCAAAATAATATGCATAAACTGATGCCATCTGTTTGCACCGTCAATTTCAGCGGCCTCATAGATATCCTTACCGATAGAAGAAATAGCTCCAAGAAAAATCAGGAAGTTCATTCCCATGTATCTCCACAGTGATGCACCTGCGAGCGAGAAGTTAATCAAATTAGGATTCAGTAGCCACTTCTGCTGCAGACTGCCAAGCCCAATCAGATTAAGAATCGTATCTAGCGTTCCATCTGGTTTGAAGAAGAAGAGAAAGATAAAACCGATCGCTACACCGTTTAGCAAGGTCGGGAAGAACAAAATCCCTTTAAACAAGTTTTTCATGCGAACACTAAAGCTTAAGATGGTTGCAAAATACAAAGCAAGTGCCATCTGAATAAAAGTGGTAAAGAAATAATACAAGCTGACCTTAAACACAGAAAAATACTCAGGTTTTGTAAAAATGGTCTTGTAGTTTTCTAAACCGACATATTCCATATTTTTGCTTAATCCATTCCAACTGGTGAAGCTGTACCGAAACATACTGATGACTGGATAATAAGCGAATGTGAGCAGCAATAATATCGGCACTAATGAGAATAAGATGATGATAGCGATTCTTTGATTTTTATAACTCAAATTTGAAAACTTAAACACCCGATACACCTCCAGAAAAAGCATCCTCATTTATTTAAGACTCGTTTAAATGTGAAGGGGGAAATGCTTGTTAGCATATCCCCTCCCACATTCACTACCGCCTATAGCATCTAAGAAGCTTATAGTTGTTACTGTGCTGTGACTTTAGCGCGAGCGGCTTTCCACTTGTCGTTCAGGTCTTTCATGATGTCATCATAGGATTCTTTTCTGTTGCCAATCGCTGCTTCAATAATCCGTTTCTTGAAGTCTGGCTGCCAAGCACCGATCTCAGCTTGTTTGTCGATTTCATCAGACCAGCCTTCTTCACCAGCTTTAGCAGGAGCAAGAGTATCAAAGGTTACATCTGTACCTTCATATTGTTTCAGGATTTCTGGAAGCTCTGCACCGATAGCCGGGCTCATACCGCCGCCTTCAGTTGTAGGGTAATTAGATTCGTTGATGAACCAATCCACCCAAGCTCTAGCAGCTTCTTTGTTCTTACTGTGAATGCTGACACCCAGATTGTAGTCACCAGCAAGCGGCACAAGGATTTTATCCGCATTGGTTGGGAAAGGCATAAATCCAACATCGTCTGGATTTGTAGCCAGGCCTTTGATTTGGCCAATCGCCCAAGATCCAAGCACCATAGTCCCAATTTTTCCGTTGGCTAGATCAGCTTTGGAAGATTCCCAGTCTGTTGTAGTTGGATCTTCTTCAATCAAACCTTTTTGTGCTGCATCGTACAGAATTTTGTACAATTCATAGTGTGGTTGACCCGCTACATAGTTGTCGTCGCTAGCCACTTGAGCAATGTTCACATAATCACGGTCACCAGCTACTGTAGCCAGATCCGCTTCCCATTGTGTCAATGTCCAGCCTGCTGCGTAATTTGTGTAAAGAGGAACAGCTTGTGTTTTGTCTTTAATAGTCTGCAGAGCATTCAAGAATTGTTCAGGGGTTTTGGGAACCTCTGTAATTCCGGCATCTTTGAAGACTTGTTTGTTATAGATAATGCCGTTAAAGTTGATGGTCATCGGAATACCATAGGCAACTCCGTCTACTGCACGTTCTTCCAGCCCTGTGTATTGTTTGCTCATTTCTTCAAGCTTGCCAAGGGGTTCGAAGAAATCAGGAATATCTTTTACAGCTATGCTAGTAGGTAACAAAAGAACGTCGCCATAATCACTAGTGCTCATACGAATTTTAATTTGGTCTTCGTAAGTAGCGAGCGCTTCAAAGTTCACCTTTACATCAGGATATTTCTCATTGAATTTAGCCGCATACTCTTTGAATACGGTATCAACAATATCTGTTCTTTGCGTTATGACTGTGATATCCCCTTTGATATCCTTGGCTGCTGTACCATCGGCTGGAGCAGTTGCCTCTGCTGAAGAACCATTGTTTCCTGTGTTTTTAGCAGCTTCATTGTTAGTGTTGTTGTTTGAGGAACAACCGCTAAACAATCCCGCCACAAGTGTTAGTGCCATCAAGCCCATCATTGTTTTGCCTTTTTTCATGCTGTTACGACCCCTCTCTTCAATTCAACTCTAGTTTTAGGTAAATAACAAATATAATAACTTTTATCATCACTTATAACCTGAAAGAGTAGTCATTAATACCGGATTATCTGAATTACTCTTAAAAACAAGTGATGATATCGCTTACAAACCCATTATAAATCTATTTTCGACGCAAAACGATGGTTTCAATTGCTTTTTCTGGTCTTATATTTGTTATTTTTGTTTTACTTATAATAATTTTGTTATCTAATTTATAAAAATATCTACAAAAAAAGAGAGCTTTTCGCCCTCCTAATAAATAGCTTCCTATATATGCCTAAAACTCTCGTTCAATTTTCGGGAATTTACAGCCGCTTTTATAATCCTTAGGTGTCATACCACACATTTTCTTGAACAATTTATTAAAATATACCGGATCGCTATAACCCACCTTCTCGGCAATTTCATAATTCTTCAGGTCAGGATGCTCCATTAGCAGTTCCTTAGCTTTAGAAATTCTAATCCGAATCAGATAGTCTGTGATCGTCTGCCCCGTCTTTAATTTGAACAAACGGCTGAGATAACTCGCATTCATGCCCACCATTTCCGCTAGGCGTTCTAGCTCGAAGTTCTGATCATACTCTCTCTCCAGAATGCTTTTTGTCTGCTCAACTACATAATGTTCCCCACCATCCGCAGCTTGTGAGAAAATCTCCTCATGCTCCGTCACGTTCTTTTTCTTTACATCCTCTACTCTCTTAAGCAGCTCATATAGCTGAGTCTTATCAATCGGTTTAAGCAAATAATCCATCACCCCATGGCGGATCGCTCGACGGGCATATTCAAATTCACTAAAACCGCTAAGGACAGCAATAGGTATATCCTCCATATGGTCTCTAACCTGTTCAATCAGCTTAAAACCATCCATTCTAGGCATTTTGATATCTGTAATAAGCAGATCTATATCCTCTCGGGATAACTTTTCTAAATGTTCCCAGGCTTCCAACCCGTTTCCGTAAGATCCAATTACATGTACGTCTATTTCCATTCTGGATGTGATTTTTTCGAGCCCCCTGCGAATGACTTCCTCGTCGTCCGCAATCATAACATTTATCATTTAAGTAATTCCCTCCAGTTGTATCCGCCAGTTATTATGATTGCGCTATCATCACGAATAGTATCTCCCCATGCATTACGTCAATGTACGATTGCGCCCTTTTATAGTCTTATATTTACTATAACTAAAGTTATTCAAATTTCCCAGCTCCAACTACAAATTGTCCTTGAAATCATCTACGAAAAAGTATATAACTAAATTAAGTTGTTATTATAAACTAACAAAACAATAATAACTATCTAACAAAATTAAGTTTGCTAATTTATCTATTTCCATTTGTAAAGTGAGGATCCTCGATGATGTTAAACAACGAATACATTGCAGGCGTAACCTGGGGTTTCTCAGGTAGACGTGGTTCATGGACAACAAAAGAAGCTGAGTGTTCGCTGGAATTAATGTCCTCTGTCACCGGAGCGAACTGGACGGCCATTGCGCTCAGTGCGCTTCAAGCTACCGCTCATTCTACGGAAATTCCCTACTGGGAGGCTCCAACCGTTAGCGACGAAGAAGTGAAATGGGCTATCAGCAAAGCGAAGTCACTGCAGCTAAAAGTATGTCTGAAGCCGATTGTTAATTGTGCTGACGGAACTTGGCGTGCCCATATTAACTTTTTCGATAAGGATGTCCCTTGCGAGCCTAAATGGTCTGAGTGGTTCAGCTCTTATACTAAATTTATTCTGCACTATGCCGCTATCGCTGAGGAAACAGGCTGTGAAATGTTCTGTATTGGCTGTGAGCTTGTACAGACGGATAGACGCGAAGCCGAATGGCGTTCGCTTATTGCCGAGGTGCGGAAGGTCTACTCAGGTATTCTTACTTATAATTGCGATAAGTATCAGGAGGATAACGTAACCTGGTGGGATGCGCTCGATGTGATTTCTTCAAGTGGGTATTATCCAGCTAGTGATTGGGAGGCTCAGCTCGACCGGATTGAGCAAGTGGTGAGCTCACAGAATAAGCCGTTCTTTTTCATGGAAGCGGGTTGCCCAAGCCGGAGCGGGAGCGCTGCGATTCCCAATGATTGGACCTTAAAGGGCGAACCAAGTCAAGAAGAACAAAGTAAATTCTATCAGGCTATGTTTCAAGGATGTGAGCACAGAGATTGGGTTCAGGGCTTTATGCTCTGGGATTGGCCTACTCATCTTTATCCAATTGAAGAAGCAGCACAGAATGATGATTACTGTATGTACGGTAAGCAAGCCGCTGGGATCATCAACAAATATTTCACCTCAAAAATCACCAAATAATGTGAGGAGTGACTGATTACAATGATTAATTCACCAGAATTATGGTTGACCCAACTTGAGGATGAGCTGCAGGATAATATTCTTAGTTTTTGGATGAAACAGACGAAGGACGAAGTAAACGGCGGTTTTGTAGGTGAAATCGACAATCAGCTGAACATTACTCCTAACGCAGAGAAAAGCCTTGTGCTTAATGCCCGGATCCTTTGGTCCTTTGCGAGCGCTTACCGGATCTACGGTAAACCGGAATATCTGACGATGGCAGAACGTGCTTATACCTATCTGATGGAACACTTCATTGATAAAGATTATGGCGGATTATACTGGATGGTGGATGCTGAGGGCAGACCTTCTCAAGAGAAAAAGCAGATCTATGGCCAATCCTTTGCTATCTACGCACTGGCTGAATTCTACCATGCGACCGGACGTCCAGAAGTCTTAGAGGATGCGATTCAATTATTCCAGCTCGTTGAGAAATACGGCTATGATTCTATTTATAAAGGTTATGTCGAAGCTTTATCACGGGAATGGCAAATCACTGATAACCTCAGTCTCAGCAGCAAGGATATGAATGAAAAAAAATCTATGAATACCCATCTGCATGTTCTGGAAGCGTATACTGGTCTCTATCGAGTATGGAAGTCGGAGGAGCTAAAGAGCACGCTAACTGAGCTAATCGAAACGATGCTGGATCATATCATTGATCAGAAAGGCCAGCATTTTCATCTTTTCTTAGATGAGGCATGGAATGTGAAATCAGATATTATCTCCTACGGACATGACATCGAAGGAAGCTGGCTGCTGGTGGAAGCTGCTGAAACCCTTGGAGAAGAGCTGCTGCTGCAGCGTGTGCGAACAGTCGCTGTCTCCATGGCAGAAGCCGTTCTTGCGGAAGGTATAGATAGCGATGGTGGGATATGGAATGAAGCTGACCCAAGCGGGCTGCTGAGCAAAGATAAAGATTGGTGGCCGCAAGCTGAGGCGGTTGTTGGATTCTATAATGCTTATCAGCTGACTGGTGACAGCAAATTTAATGAGGCTGCCCAAGCCTCCTGGACTTTTATCGATAAATACATGGTGGATCACAAGCTCGGTGAATGGTACTGGGGCGTGGACGAGAACCTTCAGCCCCTGCCTCACGGATCAAAGGTTAGCGCCTGGAAATGTCCTTATCATAACAGCAGAGCCTGCTTCGAAATGATCGCACGACTGAAATCAACTATAAAGGAGACTGTCTAATGTCATCATTATTCCAAGAACGCAAACAACAATTAACAGAACGTTATGAAGCCCTGATCGCCCGCAAGAACGAAAAGCTTCCTTATGGAAACGGCATTTATGACCGTTATACTCATCCACTGCTAACTGCTGAGCATGCGCCCTTAATCTGGCGTTATGATTTTAACCCAGACACCAACCCTTATTTTGCCGAAAGAATTGGCGTCAACGGCGTCTTCAACCCGGGTGCTATTGCACTGAACGGCAAATTCTATCTTGTTGCTCGGGTTGAAGGCAATGACCGCAAATCTTTTTTCGCTGTAGCAGAAAGCGACAATGGCGTAGACGGCTTCCGCTTCTGGGATCATCCAGTTGTGCTGCCTGAGACAGAAGTTCCTGATATCAACGTCTACGACATGCGCCTCGTAAGCCATGAAGATGGCTGGATCTACGGCCTCTTCTGTACAGAACGCAAAGATCCAGAAGCTCCACATGGTGACCTTTCTAGCGCAGTAGCACAGTGTGGTATTGTTCGCACCAAAGATCTGAAAACCTGGGAACGTCTGGCGGATCTCAAAACAGGCTCTGCTCAGCAGCGTAATGTCGTGCTCCACCCTGAATTTGTAGATGGAAAATACGCTTTCTACACTCGCCCACAAGATGGCTTTATCGATGCAGGTTCCGGTGGCGGTATTGGCTGGGGACTCTCGGATACAATTGAAGATGCCGTAATTACTAGTGAGACCATCATGGATGAACGCCACTACCATACCATCAAGGAAGTTAAAAACGGCCAAGGTCCGGCTCCAATCAAAACTGCAAAAGGCTGGCTGCATATTGCTCATGGTGTACGCAACACAGCTGCTGGACTCCGATACGTGCTATATGCTTTCTTGTCTGATCTGGATGAGCCAAACAAAGTCACTCATTCACCTGGCGGTCATTTCATCGCACCAGATGGTGAAGAACGTGTCGGCGATGTCTCCAATGTCGTGTTCTGTAATGGCGTGATTGCACGTGATAACGGTGAAATCTATATTTACTACGCTTCCTCCGACACTCGTATCCACGTGGCTACAACTACCGTTGACCAAATGTTAGATTATGTGCTGAACACTCCAGAGGATCCACTTCGCTCTTATGCTTGTGTACAGCAACGTATTGCTCTTATTGACCGTAATTTAGCATTGTAAATAAGGTTTCATAAACCCTAGAAATCAACAGAGCAGCGATTCTCCTATTATTGGAGGATCGCTGCTCTGCGTTTTTTGATCATTCTTTGTCTGCTTAACCGTATATCTATTATCCAACATGGCTTACGGACTCAGTTGACGTTATTCATATGTATTTAGCCTTTATTGTAAGTTTTCGGACTCCAATGAAGCTATTCCCTGAAAAGAGGTCCATTTGGGGCTTTTTCTAGGACGATAGCTGCTGTGGAGTCCGTTAGTATTGCAAATATCGGATAATACTGCATATAGGGTCAGCTGTGTCCGTTAGCGGGTTACTATGCGTATTTGATTGCGTATTTGATAGTATTTGCAGTTTGCCTTTTCGACACAAAAAGCCATTTACATGACGCACATCCATACTTTTCAACCCATTCATGAGTAATTCCTATAGATTAAGCTCAAAATAGCTCAGTAACCCCTAACCTCAAGGAGGCTGAGATATTAATGTTCAAACGTATGGATGAAATCATGATCGAGATTCCTGAAGTTGAGAAGCCCGATCCCAATGCTGCTGCCGCTGTTCAGGAACTGCTTGGCGGAAAGTTCGGAGAAATGTCGACCCTTAACAATTACCTCTTTCAATCCTTTAATTTCCGTTCAAAAGACAAACTGAAGCCCTTTTATGATTTGGTGATGAGCATAACAGCGGAAGAGCTTGGCCACGTCGAGCTGGTTTCGCATGCCATCAACAAATGTCTTCGAGGGTCAACAAGTTATAAAGAGCCCGATTCCACCCCTCTAGGGTCCGCAAAAGATGCGCGTCTATCCTATCACTTTCTGGCTGGTGCACAAGGGGCTATGCCTTTTGATTCAACGGGGAACCCGTGGACCGGAGCAAACGTATTTAATAGCGGCAACCTAGTGGAAGATCTGCTACATAACTTCTTCCTCGAATGCGGAGCCAGAACACATAAAATGAAGGTCTACGAAATGACAGACCATCCAGCTGCACGCGCTGTAGTCGGATTCCTTTTAGTCCGTGGTGGTGTCCACGTGGTCGCTTATGCCAAAGCAATCGAAGTGGCAACAGGTGTTAATGTAACTAAGCTCGTGCCGATTCCTTCGTTAAATAATAAATCATTCAGTGAAGCAAAAAAATATGAAGAAAAAGGCGTGCACACCAAGCTATACACCTGGAGTGAAAGTGACTTCGGCGCCATCGATCAGATTTGGAAGGGAACCCACCCGGAGGATAATCTTCCGCTTGAAGTCATTCAGGGAGCCCCTAAAGGTTTTCCGATCCCCGTTGCTCCGGCAGTCGAAGAGGAATTCGCTCCAGGAATCTCCCCCGAAGACTTTAAAGAAATTGCCAAACGCCTCAAAATGGCTGGAAATATTACAGACTAATATTCATAGTGAATCTGGTGAGGAAGTTACTTACAATCTTCCTTACCGTAGATTCACTTTTTTTAATTGTACAAACTGCGGAACTCCTCCTCAAGCATGGACATCAGAATCATGTTATGAAACTCTCCGTCTACATAAAGAGCATCCCGCTCCACACCATCGCGTTGAAAACCAAGCTTCTCATAGACATGAACGGCTCTGGGGTTAAAAGTATATACGCCGAGATGGATGCGGTGCAGCTTCAAAGTTTCAAAGCCATATCGTAGCATTTGAGTCATAGCTTCAGTACCGTAACCCTTACCCCGATGTTCATGTCCACAAATGCCGATTCGGATATTTGCACTACGATTGTCCGGATCTATTTCATTTAGTACCACTTCTCCAATGAGCTCACCCGTGTCCTTTACTATAATCATAAGATCTACACGATCCTCGGCTGGAACACTAATCTTACGAATCCAAGCTGCTGTTTGCTCACGGGAGAAATCTCCTTGTGATCCTGTTAATTGCCCCATCTCAACATCAAGCAAAAAATTATAATAAGCCTCCAGATCGGATACTTGTACACCTCGTAGTTGAATCTGTTCGCCTTCAATCCTTGGCATGACAACTGGTTCTGTCATAGCTAAACTCCCCCTTACTCAAGCAAATCACAACATAGTTCTAGTCTCGCGGCTTATCCACAGAATCACGATGAACAATGTCCGCTGCGATAAGAATTTTCTCAAGCGGCGCAGAAGGATTATGAATACGGCTCAGAAGTTTCTCCACTGCGGCTCGGCCCATCGCTTCTTTAGGAACATGAACAGTTGTAAGCGCTGGAACTCCTCTTAAGGCATCCTCAATATTATCAAAGCCTGTAACTGAGATATCCTCCGGAATATTAAACCCTTCTTCCTTAAGAATGTCACTGACCGAAAGGGCTGTGGAGTCGTTAGCGCAGACCAAGGCTGTCGGGAGTGTTTTGGCTTTTTTACGCTTATTCACCCAGCTTTTAAAATCCTCCTGAAATAAATCTTCCTCCACCCCTTCCAGAAAAAGATTCGCATCATCTTCCAAAGGCAGTCTTATTCCGCTCTCCTCCAGCGCACTCCGGAAGCCAATCCACCGGTCGCGGAAACTGCGTGAGAATCCAATATTGCCGATAAAATGCATTTGGGTATGGCCTGTTCCCATCAAATGATTCGTAAGTCGAGCCATGGAATCCACATTATTCGCAAACACGGTATCACTTGGAATTAGCGGATCTTCATGGTCAATCAACACCATCGGCAGACCAATACGATGCACCTCAAGCAGTAAGGAAGTAGAGATTTGTCCCACACCTACTAAGCCAAGGATTCCATTTGGATTCAAAATATTGACGAAATTATCCGCACGATTCTCAGAGATAATGACCATCCCAAGCCCTTCCTGATCCAGCGCAATAGCAATACCATCCACAATTTTCCCCCAATACAAGGAATCCTGCGTCTGAGAACGAATATTCGGCATTAACACCAGCACGGATTGCTTATTCCGATCACCGCCACCTACCGGAGGGGTGCGTTTTATGCCTTGGACAAAAGCATTTTTTTGCGTAAAATAACCCAGCTGCGATGCCGCTTGAATCACTCGTTCTCTTGTCGTCTCATTAACGCCGCCTTTACCCGAAAGTGACTTGGAAACAACGAATTTGGATACGCCGAGATGATCAGCGATTTTTTGCATAGTGACCTTTTTAGCCATATATAACCCTCCAGAGAATGTCATCAAATTTATGTAGTACTAACTTTAAGGCTGAGAAGTTTCTGATGTTCCTGCCCGCGC
Source organism: Paenibacillus sp. FSL F4-0097 (assembly GCF_038593125.1). Lineage (NCBI taxonomy): Bacteria > Bacillati > Bacillota > Bacilli > Caryophanales > Paenibacillaceae > Paenibacillus > Paenibacillus sp. FSL F4-0097. The sequence goes on along the minus strand of NZ_CP151965.1, from coordinate 1,789,155 downwards.
TTCCTTCCATTTTGCATTCAATTCGTCAAAAGCCTTTTGTAAATCAGGCGCAGCCAGTAACTCCTGAATGTAATCCCCGGACCAAAAGGACAGCTTGGCTCTATTCGCCAGATCGATGAACGCATCACTTTGTACGGTAGCATCAAGTAGCTTAGGCTTATAAGATAAAAACTCACGGTACTGCGACATAGAGGAATTCAAGCTTCCATCAGCCGGAAGGAATCCCCAGTCATCCCGATAGGAAGTCTCCTTTACAAAAAAATTCAACCACGCCATAGCAAGCTCTTTGTTCTTGGTGTATTTACTAACCCCCATGAACCAATCTGGATTGATCGGTGCATAATGAGTGCTGCCATTATCATAAGGAAACGGGAAGAATCCTATATCATCCGGGTCAGCCCCCACATCAAGGACTTGTCCAATCGTCCAATTCCCCAGTAAATACATTCCTGCTTGACCTTTAGCTAGCCTAGTCTTTGATATCTCCCAATTGTTCGAGAATAGTTCATCTTCTACGTAGCCTTTACCAATTAAGGTTCGAGCAATGGAAATTGATTTCCCCCACTCATTATCAAGCTGCCATGGGCTATCCTCATTTACCATATTATTTAGATACTCTGGATTGCCTGTCATATAGTTAACCAGACTGTTCCCCCATTCACGTAAAGGCCAGACGGCCCCATAATTCATATATAGGGGGATAATACCCGCTTGTTTTAATTTCGCACAAGCTTCGTAGAATTCATCCAGTGTCTTCGGAACAGTAGTTATCCCTGCTTTTTCGAATGCCCTTTTATTATAGACAATCCCAACCGTAGTAGTCCCAGTGGACAGCCCATAACGTTTCCCGTTATACGTAGCAAAAGAAGTGAAACGCTCACTAGCAGCGGTTTCTTCATCCAGCGGTTCGAAAAAATAATCCAGCTCCTTTGCCGGAAGATTCACCGGAAGCAGCAGTACATCACCGGCATCTTTCGTGGACAGCCGTACCAGAATATCCGTTGCATAATTGGACAAACCTTCAAATTCCACATTGGCTTCGGGGTATCTCTGTTTAAACTGGTCCGCGTATCCTTGAAAAGTTCCGTTCTCAATCAGATCTATTCGATTGGTCATCATGACTATGGTGCCGGACAAGTCAGACATCACCTCGTCTCCAACTGGAGGCGGAGTGGATTGCGCCTGCTTATTGTTATTGGCACAGCTACTACTCAATAACACCAAGAGAAGTAACAGTATGGTTCGCATAGTCCATTCTAATTTCAACCCCTTCAACGGACAGCCCCCTCTTATTTCGTTACTCAGGTAAGCCAATCATTTCCGGCTCCAGTAATGGCAGCGACAAAATAACATCGGTCCCTCGTCCAAGCTCACTATATACCTGGATCCCAAATGCCGCTCCATAATGAAGACGCACTCGCTGCTGTACATTTTTCATGCCTATGCCCCCGTTAATGCTTTTCTTAGGAGGACTTTCGTTCTGCAGCCCATCATTCAATTTCTCCAAAGTCTTCTCATCCATTCCGATACCGTCGTCTTTGATATGAAACAACAACATTTGCTCTGTAATCTCACAGTGGATGCTTAAATGCATTTGCGGCTTATTATCATCTAAGCCATGATAAGCAGCATTCTCAATGATGGGCTGGAAGACCAGCTTGATAATAGAGTAATTATCTAACGCCTTCGGCACATCAATATCCAGCAAAAACCGGTTAGGATAACGATAGTTAAGCAGCTCAACATAATTACGCACATATCCAAGCTCTTGCTTCAATGTCGTATTACCGCTCAGATCACTTGTACTATACCGTAGCAGTTTGCCCAGAATAGAGATCATATCCGCAGCTTCGACATCATCATTCAGCTCAGCGGTCATTCGGATGGACTCCAGTGTGTTATAGATAAAATGAGGATTGATTTGACTCTGCAGCGCATGAAGCTCCGCTTCCTTTTTCTGTTCTTCTATGCGGTAGATATCCTGAATTAACTGCCTGATTCGGGCTAACATACGGTTGAATTGATGCCCCAGCAGACCAATTTCATCACGCCGCTTAACTCTGAACATCACATCCAGATCGCCGCCCTGAACTTTTTTCATCAATTGAATCATCTGAGTCAGAGACTTAGTAAGGGCAACGGAAAGAATAATCGAAATAATTAACGCCAGTACAATGATACTTAATGTAGCAGCAAGTGTTGTATTACGGGTCACCTTCACATCACGCATCAGTACATCAACAGGTATAGAGATAATTACCTTCCAATTGGTTTTGGCAGAACCAGAGTATATATTTAAGCGCTCTTTTCCGTTGACTGTATCATAGAAGCTTCCAGAAATTCCCCCAACTCTTTTGAACAAGTCTGAATCAGAAATATCTGTGGCCAGCAGCTTCTTGTCGCTGTCGTAGATGACCATTCCTTTCTCATCCACAATCAACGACTTCCCATGGGTGACTTTATCCAGCTCCGTAACTTGATTCTCCAAATTGCTAATATTCGCTTCAACCGCAATCAGCCCGATTGGATTTAACAAGCCATCCACGATTTTGCGAACAACGGTAAAAGCATATCGGGTGCTCTGCAGATTACTTGTATACGCCTGAGTACCGAACAATAATGCTTCTCCGCTGGAATCCTTAGTCTGCTGGCTCCAGTATTTATAGCTTTGCTCGAGATCGAGCCGTACGCCACCATCCTTCGCAGAATAATAACCATTTCCGTAAGCGTCAAAAATATAAACCGAGTTCGCGCCTCGCTTAATATTGTTAATAAACGAAATGTTGCCCTCTATCCCCCGTTGAATGGACAACAGTAGATCAAAATCACCGGGTGATAAAGTAGCACTCCCAGTTGCGCCTCCCATAATCTTTTTCTGCTCATGGTAGCGGTTTGAACGTATTAAATTAAGTTTGATATCATTCACATAGGCGGGCATAGATGAAATACGCTTCATATCTTCGATATAATCGTCTACTCCATCCATCATTTGATCGATTAATTTCTCAGAATAAGCAATAGTGTTCCCCTGAATAGATTCTGAGTAGCTCTTGAAGGTAAATACACTGATGAAGGATAGCGGGAGGGTAATGATAATTAAAAAGACGAGGAGCAGCTTGCGTTCCATGCTCATGTCCCCGATAACGGACCACCAGCCAGAGATGCGTCTACCTTTCATTTGGTCCTTCTCCTTAATACTTTTTACCTAACTTGTTATTAAATTATAACAAATACCTAACAAAGTTATTATACGGTGTAGTTCTTCATTACACAACAACAAACCGCCTCTTCATGTTGAAGAAGCGGTTTTGTTAGGTAAACAATTTAGAGATTAGTGATGAATCCACTCATTTTATAGTGAATAATGACAGTTTGTCCTTCAATTGACCTGAAGCACTTTCCAGCTTGCCAGATAATGAAACGAGTTGATCACTTACATTTTGCTGTTCATTACTGAGGGAAGCTACTTCTTCGGAAGTTGCTGAAGACTGTTCTGCTACGGCGCTAACATTCCCCATAGCCTCTGACAACACACCTTGTGAATGATTCAGACTGCTAATCGCTGTTGTTACCGATTCTAAGCTTGTTATGAATTCATCCATCTGTCCTTTTACGGACAAGAAGATATCACTTGTACTCTTCACAGAGCTTACTTGTTCTTTAAACAGTGGTGCTACTTCGGATAATACAGCTTCCGTTTCGTTCATTTCCGCCATGATCTTATCCGTAATTCCAGCAACAAGGGCAATAGATTGCTTCGATTGGTCAGCAAGCTGCCGCACTTCACCCGCAACTACCATAAAGCCCTTACCAGCTTCTCCTGCACGAGCGGCTTCTATTGTCGCATTTAATGATAAAATATTCGTCTGCTGCGTGATACTCTTCATCACATCCAACACCTTAATTACGGAGAATACGGTCTCCTTCAGGTGGTTGACACGTTCGACAAGCGCACTTGTTTTTTCTCCAGTGCGGCTAGTCTGATCCAGCAGGTCCGTTAATTGCTTAGCACCTTGAGCACTAGCTTCACCAACCCCACGTGCTGCTTCATCCATCTCAGTGTTGGCATAAATCACAGTCTGCATTTGCGTAGCTATCACATCTGTAAGCTCATTACCACGTTCAGCTTCGAGCGCCAGGCTGCCTGCCCCACCGGCAATTTCTTCCGTAGCGGCTGCAATTTCCTTCGCAGAAATAGCTGTCTTACGTGAGGCTTCACCAAGCTCACCAGCGGTCTCCAGCACATCCCGAGCGGTTTCTGTCGTTTGCGATACAAGCTCAGTAATACGCTCCATCATCACGTTAAAGGAAGCTGACAGCTGGCCAATTTCATCCTTAGATACATATTCTGTACGTACACTAAGATCACCACCTGCACCTTGTACCATAAGATCCTTCAAGCGAGCTAGAGGACGAGCAATCATACGCACCATCCAAATCCCGATTACTATGGCTAGAAGAGCCGCGCCAGCAGCCGCAATAAAAGTAGTCAACAGAATCGGACGTGCTTCTTTCACTAGCTCATCTGTTGGGACTACCCCTGCCAACTTCCAATCCGCCCGGATCATTGGATTAAAGACAGCAAGGATTTCTTCCCCGTTTGTATCTTTTTCATCCAAACTCTTGTTATCTTTTTTACTTGCCTGAATAAAAGCAAACTCTGAAGGTTTACCATCGTCTTTTGAATCCGAAGAAGCTACTACGGTTCCATCAGGAGTGACAAGTTGAATTCGAGAGCCATCTCCCAGCTGGACACTTGCGAATGATTCCTCCAGCAATGTATTCTTCAACACAAGGATGACTATGTATCCTGTACCTGAGCCCAGGGTTTTGAGAGATCTTGCCATAGCAATATTTTTGTCTCCATCACCTTGAACAGCTGTAGAGAACCATATGTTCTTGGCCGCATCACCATCACCTTTAGAATAGTAGGATTCATAAGATGCAGTGTTGTCGACAATCTTCTTATACCATTCTTGTTCTCTAATGTTATCTAACTTAATGCCGCCACTGCCACTTGTAACAATGTCTTGATCAGGTGACTCCGGGATCAAAGAAACACTAAGAATATTAGAATCCGTTGTAATCTGACTGGACAACTTTTTACTTACTGCGCTTGTAGCTTCAAATTTCTCATAGGAAGATTGTGCAGTCACTAAAGACTTCAAATCTTCTTGCATCTGCGCATCAAAATAAAGCTGTAAAGCCAAGTTCTCGTACTGCTTCAAAGTAATATCTAACTTCTCTGAGGTCTGAATAATAGTCTGACGGTAGGCTTCCGATACGTTGTTCTTAATTGTCTTCTTGGCTTTTGAATAAGATAGCAGTCCAAGTGCCATTACCACAATTACAATTGCACACAAAAATATCAGGAATATCTTCACGCCAACAGATTCCATAGGATTAACTCTTTTGATCTGTCCCCGTAAATCTATTCCATTCTTCAAATTAAACTTAGGTGTCTTGCCTGCCCCTTCAATCTTGCTTGTTTCCTTGTTTCCTGTAATCGCCGATTTCTTATTCTTTTTATTCATGCTAAACCTTCTCTCATTATGCTTTTCACTAATACTATCTTGATCAGGATCCCCCATCTTGATCACCTACCCGCTAATATTAGAATACGCATGAAAGCGTTAACCAATATATATATCGGCGTATTAGGTCTTTTTCCTTAGCTTTACGAGACTTTTTTTACAACTTTTAACCTATGTATGTTTAATCATAATAAATAGCTTGTTGGACCTCCTCCCTTGGATATATTTGTTAATCCCTAATATATATAACTTATTGTTCGCTTTGTCAAAAAGAAAAACAGGGAGGCTCTGGGATGACCAAAAGCTTCCCTGTTTTTTATTAAAACTTCTTCTTACGCATCATATCAAAGTATGCAACTGGTTGATCTACCTTCATGCGAATAGGTTGCAGTGGATGACGGGCGGCATCAAGCGAATTGCCTTTCTCATCCCATATTTCGCCAACCGTTTGCTTGAAGAACGTATCGTTAGGTCCAAAGAATTCTACTTCCTGACCTGGCTTAAAGTGATTGCGCTGTTGAACTAGTGCCGTACCACTTTCAGCATCGTATTCAATTACAAGTCCGGCAAAATCATACGGAGCTGCTTTTTCTTCAGGCTCATAGATATGATCTTCATGATCCGGAGTATCATAGAAGAATCCTGTGTTTAGCGGACGGTTAGCCGCTTTGTTAAGCTCATCCAGCCATTCCTGCTTCAATTCATACCCTTCCGGATCTGCCATATAAGCATCAATGGCTTTACGATATGCATTTACGACAGTAGCCACATAGTGGATTGACTTCATTCGCCCTTCGATCTTGAAGCTGTCGATGCCCACTTCAATCAGTTCAGGTATACTTTCCAGCATACACAGATCCTTAGAGCCCATGGAGAAGGGATTATCTCCTTGCTGATGCAATGGAATCTGAGTTACACCTGGAAGCAGAGGAGCTGGAGATTTCGCTTCAGCCTGCTCTTCCTCAGACACCCAAGTCCCTTCCGGACGTGCATCCTCAAACAAATCATATTTCCAGCGGCAAGACTGGCAACAGCCCCCGCGATTGGAATCACGGTCGGTGAAATGGTTGGACAATACACAACGACCCGAATATGAGGAGCACATGGCACCATGGATGAAGCTTTCGATTTCAATGTCGACATGTTTTTTAATCTCAGCAATCTCTTCCAGGCTTGTCTCACGGCCCAAAACAACACGTGGAAGCCCCTCTTCTTTCCAGAAGGACACCGCTTGCCAGTTCAACGTAGACTGCTGTGTACTTAAATGTACTTCAAGTCCAGGCACTAACCGGCGTGCTGTATCTACAATGATTGGATCAGCTACGATAATGGCAGCAATGCCAGCTTCATATAAGTTACGCAGGTATTCTTCAATTCCCGCGACATCTTCATTGTGAGCATATATGTTTGTTGCAACAAATACCTTAGCGCCATATTTCTTGGCGAATTCAACACCTTCGCGCATTTCCTCGAAGCTGAAATTATCTGCGCCGGAACGCAAGCCGTATTGCTGTCCTCCAATATAAACAGCATCCGCACCATAGTGTACTGCGAACTTCAATTTTTCCAAATTACCAGCCGGAGCAAGGAGCTCCGGTTTGTCCAGACGGTAACGTTTGCCCTTATATTGCGGCTTTGTCATGGTTCCCATTCCTGTTCTCCCCTCCATCGCCCACAAAGCTAAGTCACATGCTATAAATGCTGTCATAATCTTCGTGGGGACCTATAACCTCTTTATTTTTGTCAAACTTAATATACTTGCTCTTTATAGAAAAATCCGAAGCTTAACTCCCGTTCAGGGTCCTGCACCGTTCTGATTACATCCATCCATTCCTCATCGAAGGCATAACCTTCCGGATCAGCCGCATAAAGATCTATAGCTTTACGATAAGTCTTCACAACCGTCACATTATACGCTATCGATTTCAAGAGTCCCTCAATCTTAAGGCTGTGTATACCTGCTGCCATCAGAATATGCAGATCCTCCAAAATACAAATATCATCCGAGCTCATAATATGAGTGCCGTTCTCGTCTTCATAAATCGGGAATTTCTGGTCATCTCGTTCTTCCTCAATCAGAAATAGTCCGCGTTCCTTCCCGAGACTTCCTCCATCACTAGGACGGCCTTGATGTGACATATAGCTTTCAACAAGCTTCCGCTTGGAATGGTATATATTAGTCATTCCATGAACCTGCACCTGTGCCTCAATCTCCAAAAGCGGAACCATTTCCGTCATTTCATCCATATTCAGCTCACGGGCCAGCACGACACGAGAAGCCCCCTTGCGTCCCCAATAATTCGCGGTCGCATAGTTGGTGGAAGTCATTTCCGCATTCCAGTGCAGCTTCATTGCTGGCGCTTCTTTCTTCACTGTGGTTAACACAGCTGGATCCCCGAATTCAACACCATCAATGCCAAGCTCACCTAAAGCCTTCACATAGTCAGGAAGCTCATCCAGCAGACGGTTAGACATCAGCCCACCCAAGCTTGCATACACTTTGCAGCCTCGCGAATGCGCCATTTCTACGACAGTCGCTGTATCCTCCAGAGAGAAATGTCCAGCAAGCCGCATCCCGAAACGGTCATCCCCAATGAGCAGCGCATCTGCTCCGGCATCCAGCAGAGCAGCAGCTTCCTCTAAGGACGCTGCCGTCACCAGCAATTCCGGTTTGTTAGTCATGTTGTACCTCCTACTTGTACAGTTATTTCAACCGCACCACTCTTCATTTTAATAGTTTATTTCGATTCTTGCTTGCTTTTTTCGATATTGGCTAAATGTTCCTTGTAGGTCTTAGCAAACAAATGGCCCTGTGTACCATCTTTTTTGGTCACATAGAAATAATATTCAGAAGCTTCTGGTTCGAGTGCCGCCTGAATGGACTCCAGCCCCGGATTACTAATAGGTCCCGGAGGAAGTCCAATATTCTTATACGTATTATATGGATTATCAACTTCTAAATCTTTATACAAAAGTCTTTCCTTCTGCTTATTGAGTAAATATTGAACGGTAGCGTCAATCTCCAGCTTCTGTTCTTTCTTTAGGCGGTTATAAATAACCCCAGCCACAAGCGGACGTTCACTATCCACCACAACTTCCCGCTCTACCAGCGAGGCTACGGTTAACAGTTCATGCAGAGACAATCCACGCGTTTCTAGCTTTTGCTGCCAGTCGGGAATCGTATCCAGCTTCTTCTGGAACTGATCCAAAAGTGCTTCTACAACTTCCTGGGGCGTGCTATCCTTGGCCAGTTCATAGGTTTCGGGAAATAAATATCCTTCAAGACGGTGGCGAAGATTCTTATCCTGCGGGATACCCAGAATATCAATCCCCTTCAAACCTGCACCAGTATCCATAATTTCAAGAAAAGTAGCCGCATCCTGATTCCAAGCTTCAGCGAGCTTCTTAGCGATCTGCTCAGCAGTATATCCTTCGGGGATGGTAAAGACCACAGTTTCTTCCTTAACTACATCACCTGCATTTAATCTCGCAATGAGTTCATCATAGCTGTCACCCGGCTTAGCGATATAAGTACCTGCTTTGAAGCTAGAACCTTCTTTAGTCCATTTCAAATATCCCTTAAAAAAAAGACTCTTACGGATAATGCCATTCTGCTCAAGCAGATCAGCAATCTCCGCACTTCCCATGCCCTTCTCTATCGTAAATGTTACAGCAGGACCTGCAGGCTCTACCGGCTGCATCCCGTTCCAAATGTACCATGCTCCCCCACCTCCTGCTGCTGCCAGCAAAAGAATAATGATTAACACAGTACGGATTGCGGATTTCAAGTCTGGTTCCTCACTTTCCGACTATAAAGTATAAAAGTGTATTGCCTAGAATTCAATATATATTTCCTTAAATTGATGTTTATACAGGATATTGCTCGCATTTCAAGCAAAAAGAGCGCGGAATTCTCCGCCCTCTTCCGTGCCCATCATAAATGTAACGTACATGTTTAAGATTTATTCAGCGCCATCTGCTGGAAAAGTCATCTCATCGTATAGCTCAGAGATGTCTTCCCACTCTTCATCGTCCATAATGCTCTCCAATTCCGGAAGTCCGTCAGAAGAGATAACGATACGCAGGATTTCATACTCCACGTCTTTGCCAGAGCCTTTCAGCACCGCATATCCGCGATCACCGACTTCAAATTCGGCGATAATATCGTAAATGGAAGATTTGCCTTGCTCATCTTCCAGTTCTACAGTTTCTCCGTATGCTTCTTTAAGCCGTGAAGTCCACACCGCTTGATCAGCGGATATCTCAGTCATTCTCCAATCCTCCGTCCAACTCGTCGACCAGTGTGTTGAAAGTCTCTTCGACAATCGCCCATTCCTCATCATTATCGATCATGAACAATTGAAGATCGTCGCCTTCTTCCACATAACGGAACGCGTATACCTCATCGGTTTCCTCGTCCTCGGAGTCTAGCGGAACCACCATCATATACTTAGCGTCCGAGCCATCAACCTCAAACTTCATAATGACCTCGAATTCCTCTTCATTACCTTCCTCATCGGGAATATAGATAATTTCCGGTTCTTCCTCTTGGCCAATCTGTTCGTTTGTCATATCCTCGCACCCCTCACCTTTTACTGTTAGCATCCAAAAAATTTTGCAAAATCAGGGCTGCAGCCATTTTATCCACAATCCCCTTGCGTTTCTTCCGGCTGACGTCCCCTTCAATCAGCACCCGCTCTGCGGATACCGTCGTCAGACGCTCATCCCAAAGGTGTACGGGCATTTCTAACTCTTCCCGTAGCTTATCAGCGAATTCAATACAGATTTCGCCCCGGGGTCCTACTGAGCCGTTCATATTCTTCGGCAGACCAACTACAATCTCTCCAATTTCGTGCTCTGCAACAAGTTCACGAATGCGTTCGAACTCATTACCCGTACCTCGGCGCTCAATCGTTTCAAGAGCTTGTGCCGTCCAGCCAAAAACATCGCTTGTGGCTACACCGATTCTACGGTCGCCGTAATCTAAACCTAACTTTTTCTTCATTTCGGATTGTCCACCCTGTGATTGACGAGATAGAATCTAACCAGCTCTTCAATCAGCTCATCACGTTCTTTTCTCCGGACCAAACTTCTCGCATTGTTATGGCGCGGAATGTAAGCCGGATCTCCGGAAAGAAGATACCCTACGATCTGATTGATCGGATGATACTCTTTCTCCACCAGTGCATCGTATACTGCTAGCAATATTTCCTGGGGAGAAGCTTCCTTTTCGTCGCCCTTCACATTGAATTTGACCGTTTTGTCCATGGAGTCCATTTGTGACACCTTCCTTCTGCAAAATCGCCTTTTGGGACGGCTTCGCAAAGTTGCTACTGTGCAGCTCGCTTGCTTCCTTTATCATAACATATTCATGCCCCAACGAGGAAATCCTGCCCGTTATTAACGCTTTTTTTGGCATTTTCTCTACAAAAATTATGATATTTTTGGCTTTTAAGCTATTGTCAAGCACAATTCTTCATGAATAATCTAACATCCTGCTAATAAAGAGTAGCGGTACTGATATCAAACTCTCAGTACCGCTATGTTTTCTCGTAATACGTTTAGTTAGAGAAATGGTTTCGTAATTTTAACTTAGGCTAAGGAAGCTACCAATTCTTCAGCCTTTGCCAATGCTTCGTTTAGCTTAGAAGCATCTTTACCGCCGGCTTGCGCCATATCTGGACGCCCGCCACCGCCGCCGCCGCAAACCGCTGCGATTTCTTTAACGAGTTTACCAGCGTGGAAACCTTTCTTCACAAGGTCTTGCGGTACAGATACTACAAAGTTCACCTTATCATCCATCGCCGCACCTAATACAAGCACTGCATCCGGAAGCTTGGATTTCAATTCATCCGCTGTAGAACGCAAAGCATCCATATTGCCTGCTTGAACAGCAACAGCCAGGAGCTGCGTACCTGCGCCAACTGTCTTCACACTGCTTGTAAGTTCAGCAGCAAAAGTAGCGCTCAGCTTGGATTGCAGAGATTCATTCTCACGTGAAAGCTCACGCACCTGGTTATGCAGCGCTTCGATCCGTTTCGGAACGTCATTCAGAGAAGACTTGAGAAGGCCTGCTGATTGTTTGAGCAAATCTAGCTGGCTTTCAGTGAACTGGTAAGCGTAACGTCCGGTAACTGCCTCGATGCGGCGCACTCCGGATCCAATGCCACTTTCGCTAAGCAGCTTGAAAATTCCGATTTGCGACGTGTTGGATACATGACAACCACCGCAAAGCTCAAGACTGTAATCGCCCACTTGAACGACACGGACGATATTACCGTATTTTTCACCAAAGAGCGCCATTGCTCCCATTGCTTTAGCTTCATCAATCGGCTTGTTCTCAATCACTACATCTAGACCGCGCCAGATTTGTGCATTTACGCGATGTTCGATATCGCTCAGTTCTTCTGGAGTAATCGCTCCAAAATGGGAGAAGTCAAACCGCAAACGAGCACCTTCCACTAAAGATCCCGCTTGATTAACATGCCCGCCAAGAACTTCTTTAAGCGCTTTGTGCAATAAATGGGTAGCTGTGTGGTTCTTCACGATATCTTCACGCTCTGCACGATCCACTTCCGCGCGAACGGATTCGCCCACTTTCAATTCTCCCGCTTCCACAGTTACCAAATGTACGTGTTGGCCGTGCGGCGCTTTAAAGAGTCCTTTTACCTTAGCCGTAACTGAACTCCCAGTAAGCACACCGGTGTCACTTACTTGTCCGCCGCTCTCAGCATAGAACGGTGTTGCTTCAAGAATAACTTGGCATTCTGCGCCTTCGCCGGCGACATCTACCAATTCATCACCCACAACAATAGCCAGGATTTTCGACTCTGTTACCGAGTCATTATATCCAACAAATTCACTTTTAACCGTCAGGTCTGCTAGTGCGCCTCCCTGAATCTTCATGCTGCCGCCATCATGACGTGCAGCTCTTGCACGGTCACGTTGCTCCTGCATAGCCGCATCAAAACCTTCACGGTCTACAGTTAATCCTTGCTCCGCTGCGAAATCTTCGGTCAAGTCAAATGGGAATCCATAAGTATCATATAACTTAAATGCATCGGCTCCAGCAATATTGCTGAGACCCTCTGCTTTTGCTTTAGCACTGATCTCACCCAAAATAGCCAATCCGTCAGACAATGTTTCGTGGAAACGTTCTTCTTCAGTACGAATAATCTTTGCGATATATTCGCGGTTGTCCACAACGGATGGATAGTAGACACCCATAATTTCGCCAACGGTTTCAGTCAGCTCATACAGGAATGGACGATCCAGACCCAAGGTCTTTCCGTACCGAACAGCACGGCGAAGCAAACGGCGGATAATATAACCGCGTCCTTCATTAGAAGGAAGTACTCCATCCCCTACTGCAAAAGTAACGGTACGCACATGGTCAGCGATTACTTTAAGCGCGATATCCTGCTCAACGTTATCTTTATAAGTTACACCCGCGAGTTGTGCTGTCTTTTGAATAATAGGTTGGAACAAATCAGTGTCGAAGTTGGAATCTACATCCTGTAGAATGGATGCAAAACGCTCCAAACCAGCACCTGTATCAATGTTTTTATTCGGAAGCGGCGTATAGCTGCCATCCTTGTTATGGTTAAATTGTGAGAACACCAAGTTCCATACTTCCAGCCAACGTTCATTTTCTCCGCCTGGATACATTTCCGGATCGCTCATATCACTGCCGTAAGCTTCTCCGCGGTCATAAAAGATTTCCGAGCAAGGACCGCATGGGCCTTCGCCAATATCCCAGAAATTTTCGTCGCCCAGCTTAATGATGCGTTCAGCAGGCAGGCCAACCTTTTCATTCCACAGCTTAAATGCCTCTTCATCCTCTGCGTACACCGTTACGGAAATACGTTCCGGGTCAAAGCCGATCCACTCTTTGCCGGTTAGGAACTCCCAAGCCCATGTGATAGCTTCTTCTTTGAAATAATCACCGATGGAGAAGTTACCCAGCATCTCGAAAAACGTATGGTGACGGCGTGTCTTACCCACATTCTCAATATCATTGGTACGAATACATTTTTGTGAGTTGGTCAGGCGCGGATTTTCTGGAACCTCCCGGCCATCGAAGTACACTTTCAAAGGTGCCATACCCGCATTGATCCACAGAAGCGAAGGATCGTTGTGAGGAACGAGGGACGCGCTTGGTTCAATCTTGTGACCTTTACTTTCAAAAAACTTAAGCCATTTGGAACGAATTTCACTTGCTTTCATAATTTACAGCTCCCGTCTCATCTTTTTACTTCGGCATTTACACCGGAAATTACAAAATACCTAAAAAATAAAAACAAAAAAACGCCCCTGAATAATTCAGGGACGATTAATATCGCGGTACCACCCTGGTTATCGCCTTGACCCCACTCATGGGACAATTGCAGACGATCGCCTTGTCGCGGCTGATAACGGGCGCCCCCGGTGAGCATTGATCTCACACTCCGAAATTAGCTTTCCACCGGCCTGTCTTCAAGGTTCTCACAGCCATTACGAAACGTTTCGTAAAGGAACCTTTTCTCTGACCAAGCCATCCTCCGGTGTACTTCATTTTCATCAACGATTTGTCCGATTTGCATTTTAACATTTCAAGTATAGCCAGTGCCCTTGCTTCTGTCAATCTGGGGATGGGCGAATGTGAAGAATAACACATGATTTTTGTAACAGTAAACTTGGCCTCAAAAAGGATATAGTGAAATCTAAGGTTAATTTGGAATATTTTGTATTCAGGAGGACTGCCGTTGATGCTTCACTCCAAGGAGTTCAATCCATCATCGATTTTTGAAGCAAAGCCTACACACTACCTTTTTATAGCGAACCTGATTTTTATTCATATTATCTTTACTCTTGCGGTTAATCTTATCCTTTTTGAGCATGGATATTTAAGTTTTATCGCCAAAAACACAAACCACTGGATCAATGAAACGTTAGCCGCCAATCTAGTTGGGCTTCTCTTAGAAGTAATTATTTTTTTGATTCTGATAGCTAAAGTTTCGCCCCGGGATTTTGGGTTAAAAATAGAAAAATTACGAGCTGGACTGCTGGGCACCTTTCTGTTTTGGCTCGCTATAAATATAGTAGATTTGTGTATGGTACACTTGAATCACTCAGAGCTAACGCTTAACAATAATATCTTCAGTCATTCAAATTTAGTTTTCGGTGAAATTCTAGGTCAAATCTTCGGAAATGCTTTATTGGAAGAAATCTTATTTCGCGGCTTCCTGCTCGTTCAAATCTATTTATGCTTAAAAAAAATCAACAACAAGACTACACGGATGATCACGGCAATGCTGATTTCACAATCGATCTTTGCTGCCATACATATCCCAAACCGGATTTACTCAGGATTAGTTGGAATGGAGTTTGTTTATGATTTTATCATGCTTCTAATTCTAGGAGTTATATTCGCTCTACTCTATATCTTAACCAAAAATCTATTTTTCGTGATCGGCGTTCACTCATTAATGAATATTCAGATAGTGTTTTGGAATAGCAATTTCACGTATACGGCAACTTTATTATGTGTGTTATTACTGACCTGTCTTTTGCTTTGTATAAAAAGGAAAGAGTTTCGCGCGCAGCAACATCAGGCGGATATGGAGCTCTGATAATTAGAACTTTAATTACTCACAAAAAGAAGTTCCACCCTTTAAGCTGGAGGAACCTCTTTCATTATTATATTATTTCTATTAATTCGCACCCTCTGCAATAGCCTTATAAGCAGCTAAATCCGTATAAACTTCCTCTTTAAGCGGATTGCGTTTATGCTTGATAATTTTATAGAAATGATAACCAAACACTGCAATATTAGCAGCTAAAGATAATGCACTTACTACCCACAGAGCGGTTTCACTATGAGAGGATTGTACAGAGAACTTTGACTCGCCAACAAACGCCGGGAATGACATCGTAAACATCATCCAAATCGCCAAAGTCTGTGCACGATGCTGCAGCCATGCCCCTTTTTTGAAGAAGAACGCCGGGATGGTACAAGAAATCAACAATGCTGCACCTGCATAGAAGGAATGGTCAGAAACTGCATTATATACATAGGCAAAGTTCCAAATGTCATAAGCAATGATCCAGAACCAAAGCTGGTCAGGCCACAACATATCTTTACTCTTATCTTTACTGATCACAATTCCCATCCAACCAGAAATCGTAATAATGTTCAGAATACCTGCGATCCCGTTCATAATGTTCCAAGGACCACCTACCATCATTACGCCATCCACCATACCTTGCAAGCTGTACACTTGGAAATCACGAATAACTGCTTCAAGAATGTTAACTGCAAGGATAATAGCCGGGAACATTAATATATATTTATTTTTGTCCCATCCTTTAACATAACGGATAGCCATAAACCCTATACATCCTGCCAAAGCAGAATATACTTTTACCCAGTGAAACCATGTTCCGGTACTAGAGCCTTCGCCTGCCGTATTCGGCCAGACCGCTATGGTAAGAACAATAGGGACAACTATAAACAGAATGATTGAGAACCACTTGCTCTTCCGTGCGATTTCATTTACAAACATTAATCCTGCTAGTACTACTAACCACATTAGCGCAGAGTACCAGGGAATCGATTCGAATAAAAACATTTTTTACTCCTCCTTGTAGTTTGGTGTATATAATCTGTGTCTCAGGTCCAATATAGTACATCCCTCTTTGAACGATCAAATCGCTTAAAACGTTGATTTATCAGTGTTTTTTTAGTTTCATTTCAAGTTGAGTTTACACAACCATAGCACTAGGATTCGCCAAAGTTTCTACCTTTCTTCTGAGCAATCTATTAGAATGCATGTCTACAGAACTATATACTGCAAACCTAACTTGAATGTAAAAAAAACCTTGTCGACAAATTTCTTTGTGGACAAGGTTCCTCTTTACTATTATTTAAAAGAATCGTTCAACCAAGTGTTTCGCATATACAATACAATTCTCAAGTGTAGGGAAGTTCATGATTTCTCCAGCTAAATAGATATTGTTGTTCCCCTGCATCTGATCAACCCGTTCATAAAACCCCTCATGTAGCGCATCAGAATCCACATGAGGGAAATGCTTCCAACGCTTCATCATATACAGTCGAATGCTCTCTCCGCCCAGCTCGCGAAGTTTATTTTCTACCGTCTCTCGCATTTCCAGATCAGTCATAGCTTCATTCTCTGCTACATAAACCGTAACTAGATCCGTAGTTCCCATATCTGCCCACCGATAGTACCATGCCATCATATGCCCTTTACGTTCAGGGTACATATTCCGGGGGATATAGCCAGAAAGCTCCGGCAGCCCTTTCACTCTGTAGGCATATACCCTAAACCATTCATACGTTATACTCGCTAATAAGGTTTTGTCCTCACTGGACAGGCTAACTGTATCGCCCATTTGCTCTAAAGCTGCTGTATAAATGACCTTGTCAAAATAAAAGATGTCCTGACTCGTCTCTACTCGAACCTGTCCATCTTGTTCTTGCTCCATAAAAAGCACTTCACAAGTCAGGCGGAGATCGTTCACTTGGTCGGCCATTCGTCTTATCAGTTCAGTAACACCCTTAGGCCAGGTTATCATATGCGTAATTTCAATAAACGACAACAGATTATCATAGCTTAGAAATTTCAACACATATGCAGCGGGCACATTATGGATACTACCGAATCCAAAAGTATTAAAATAATGCATGTAGACCTGTTCAAGGACAGACAGCTTATTCTCTGCACACCACTGTGAAAATGGCTGACATAAATCTGGTGGTAAGTGAAGAAATCCCGGTTCTTGGAGAGACTCATAGCGTTTTAGAATATCCGGCAGTCGTTTGAATTCTTGTGTAAACGCCTCTATCTGCTCCATGGGAATCTGTGAAGTTTTCCTCCCATTATTATCAAAAAATCCACGTTCTAACAATGGTCCCCTATCCATAAGATCAAAATCTCTCATTAAATCCATCGTATGTTTATAGGTGGGCAGGCCGATTAGCGTCCCCATTTCATAACTTTTTCCTTTGTACTCAATAGAATGACACTTTCCTCCTACTCTGTCCGACTTCTCCATGAGGGTAATGTGGGTATAACCTTTTTTCGCTAATTCGTAAGCAGCTGTAACCCCAGAAATCCCTGCACCGATGATCCCAATTCGGTCTTTATTCTTCGTGTTTGTCATCATCCGTTATCTCCTTGTAAATAACCATAATGGCAAAGTTTCTCGTTGTCCCGTATAGGCAAGTGCGACATCCGATGGTATTTTACCTTGATTAGGTCCATCTGTAATTTGCCTGCTGAAGTTGTAGGTTCTCAAGTATTCATGTAAGCGCTTTTCTAAAATTTCAAAAGAATCTATCGTATCATCTACCCAAGCCTGCTGGTAGAATTCTTTGGTCAACACCGCCGCAAATTGCTGCAAGGGCTGAAATATCTCTGTTTGGTCTACCGTTATAGCTACTTGATTAATATTGTTCTTATGTAAAAATTCACTATATTTATGTTTTCCTCTGTCCCAGTTCGTAATGAATTCACGGCTTTTGTTCGTAACCAGATTATCGATATGAAAATCTAATGTCTTCATCAATGGGAGAACTTTCAGATGCATAAAATCTATAAAATGAATGGTAGACTTACGATTGTATAGCTTAACTAGACCTAGTCTGGAGTAGGCATCATAAATTACATATTGATATACCTTTCCGACCCTCGGGAAAACTCCCAAATAGCTGATACTCTGCTGACACATATACCCGGGATGAGCATTTATCGGATTCTTCATCTTATAATCTAGTGTTTTCCGTTTCTCTTTAAATCCTTTAGTGAGAGTGGATTGTGCGCCATCCCTCTTCTTTGCTTTGATTTGATTGGCGTAAGCTTCACGCTCTATTCGTTTATTTAGTCCGTTTCGACGTAGTACATTATAAATACCCGATTCCCCTATTTGCATACCTTCATCTTGCAGTTCATAAAAGATGCGTCTAGGCCCATCCTCAGGAAATCTAGCGACGTACTGCAAAATCAATCTTTCCGTTTTCTTATCTACTTTATTAGGCATTACCGGCTTTTTTTTCTTCTCCCCAAGTCCATCCATTCCATGTTGTTGATAAGCTTTAGACCACTTATAATAGATCGTCCGGGAAATGCCAAACTCCTTACAGGTTTCGCTCACATTCTTGCTGATGGCCCCTTGCATGAGGATATGATATTTGCTGTTTGCATTCACCTATTTGCACCCCTCCTATCTTTATTTTATACATAGTTAACGTTTAATTCATTACTATTCTAAAAAAAATGGGAGAACGCTCAAAGCGTCTCACCATTCCGAACAAAATGCGTTATGTATTTCCCTGCGGAAATCTCCAAGCAATTTAGTCGTTGGCCATATGCGCAGCCACCATCTATGCCAATTTTATCTCCAAGTGGACTAAACCAAATTTCTTCTGAATCATGCAGATCCATCGTCGAAGTATGACCGAAAACAACCGTTTTGTTAGTGCTAACTACCGGATTCTTATAAAAGGGTTCTCTAATCCAGATAAAATCATAAGGGTCCTGCTGTTTCCAATCCTCAATTAATGGATTAATGCCCGCATGAACAAAAATATGTTCTTCCGTCTCATGATAAAGCGGCAATGTGCTTAGAAAGTCTATATGATGTCTATAGTCCCGCCTAATTTTTTCTTTTAGCTGCATATAATCCTTCCAGCCAAAATCCTCCTGCAAACCTTCGTAGCCCGCCTCACAATAACTCATCAGCGTATGAAATCCGCCGTTAGTAAGCCAATGGGTATCCAATTTATCATCTTCGCCGGTGAGCGCATCGCAAGCCATTTTATCGTGATTTCCTTTGAGAACTATAGCTCCACATTCTTGCTGCAGAGTCATCACTTGCTCCACAATTCCTTTACTGTCCAGCCCTCTATCCACATAATCTCCCATCAAGATAAGCTTATCCTCCGCTGGGCGATAATTCACTTTTGATAACAGTGCATTGAATTCTACATAACTTCCGTGAATGTCACTAATTGCTAATATTCTGATGATAATCGCTCCTTGCTCTAAGATGCAAAAAAAGATGTTCCCGCGGGTGTGCAGGAATATCTTTTGATGTTGGGCTTTTTATACTGAATCTATAACTAATGACTCTTCATCCGACTGCGAAAAAAAATGACGGCTTCTGACCTCATGCACCGCTTCTTGAAAACGATCGCACAAAAAGATCAGCTGGTCGATCTCTTCCTTACCGACCTTTTGCGTGATTTCACTCAAAATACCGGAATAGGATGCCATCTGCCTGCTATAAATCTGCTCTCCAAGCTCACTCAGACAGATATATACGACCCGACGATCTGTCTCGGATGTTGTACGTACTACGTAACCTTTTTCCTCCAAAGTATTTGCCATTTGCGTGGCAGTAGGTCTACTTATCTGGAGCAGGTCACTTAATTTAGAAATCATAACTCCCCGGTGCTGTTTGTCGCCTTCAGTGGCTTTCTTTTGCTTCATTACAGTGTGAATGACGTACATCATAACAAACTCTCTATACGATACTACATCAATCGAGTAGGGGCGAGCAGTCAGACGCTTTATATTTTCAAGGGCTATGATAAGCTTCTGCTCTTGATTGTCATGGGTATCCATAGGGCACCTCCAATATACCTCAATCTAATTAGATTACTTACCTATTCCCAAAAAATCAAGTCAAATTCAAATTCTTTTTAAATTAAAATTTAATAATTAACCTGTTGTGCTAATTGATGAATTTGTGTATTATACATAAATGATAGTTTGGCTACCTAATTATTACGACATGAATTCCCAAACTACAATATATAGAAGTTAAAGGAGAGGAACTGCTCTGGAGCATCTCACTCAGAAAAAGAAAGTTACAATTATGATTGCTTTAATGGCGGCTATGTTTTTCGCAGCAATCAACCAGACGATTGTGGGCACAGCAATGCCCCGAATTATTGCGATGCTTGGAGGCATTGAACATTATACCTGGGTAATTACCATCTATATGCTCACCTCAACCATTGCTACCGTACTTGTCGGTAAGTTATCCGATATTTACGGAAGAAAGCCCTTCCTGTTATCAGGGATTGTCATTTTTATTATAGGTGCTTTCCTATCCGGATTGTCGACCAACATTTTTCAAATGATCACTTATCGCGGGATTCAAGGTCTAGGCGGCGGGATTCTAATGTCGGCTACCGTAACCGCTGTAGGTGATTTGTTCGCTCCAAGAGAGAGAGCCAAGTGGACTGGAATTATGATGGCGATATTTGGTTTCTCCAGCGTAATTGGTCCTACTCTTGGCGGATTCATGGTAGATCACATGGCTTGGAAATGGATCTTCTGGATCTTCTTGCCTTTCGGTATCGTGGCCTTCTTTATGATTTTGAAAATGTTCCCTAAAACAACGCGTTCTACATCTGAGTCCATTGACTATTTAGGCTCCATTTTCCTTTCCCTGACCATCGTTGCGCTCTTGCTCGGCTTTTCATGGGCAGGAACAAAATATGACTGGGGTTCTCCGGAGATTCTCGGCTTGTTTGGGGCTTCCATTCTGGGTCTGATTATCCTGATTCTGATTGAGCGTAAAGCTAAGAGCCCCGTATTGCCATTATCCTTATTTAAAAACTCCATCGTATCCATCTCAATGATTGTCGGTTTCCTGATGAATGCCGGTATGATGGGCGCAATGATCTACCTGCCCTTCTTTGTGCAAGGGGTAGAGGGCGTCTCCCCAACTAAATCTGGTTTTATCAATATGCCAATGTCACTTACTATGATTGTACTAAGTACTTTAGTGGGAAGATGGATCTCCAAAACAGGAAAATATAAACGTTATGCTCTAATGGGGATGCCATTCATGGTTGTAGCCATGATATTAATGGCCTTTATGAGTAACATTGCTACGGCTGTAGTCAGCATGATTATCTTCGGGGTTGGGTTAGGACTATCGATGCCCGTATTTACTCTAACCGTACAAAATGCTGTTGCTCCTTCAATGCTAGGTGTTGCTACTGCTACAAATACTTTATTCCGTAATTTAGGTGGAACCATAGGTATTGCCATCATGGGTACCATTATGAACTCCTCATTAACGAAAAAATTAGAGGCAGCGGTATCTTCAGGCAAAGGTCCGGATTTATCCAAACTCGATCCTGAATCCGCTAAACAGCTTTCTGCATTTATGAACCCTCAAATGTTGCTAGATCAACCTAAACTAAAGGAATTGCATGCAACATTGCCAGAGCAAATCCAGCCGCTCTTCAATCAATTGATTGAGATGCTGCGGAACGCACTGAGCGATTCCCTGACAGTTGTGTTCTTAAGTGGTACGGCGCTGTTAGTTATCGCAGCACTGCTCGTTCTGTTCCTTAAAGAGATTCCATTACGTAGTGGAGAGAAAAAAATGGAGGCACACGCAGAGGATAAAACCGGGAGTAAAAAACTCGAAAAATCTGTGCCTGCTGCACATTAATCACAAATAACCTTACATTAGAGATGTCCGTAAACAGCTTAGGCTGTGCGGCATCTCTTTTTGATAAGAAGGGCTAGGATTCGTTTGATTGATCATTCAATTCTTCGAAGTAAACGTAAACTCCGTTTAACAGCTCCATTAACGTATCCGTCTGTTCTTTGCCCATGTAATCAATCATACCTTTAAAGGTATTCCGGGATTTCGTTACGGCCATCTCAGCCAGATGCTCCCCTTTTTCCGTAAGCGTGATCTCACTAACTCGGCGATCCTGTGCATCGGAAGTACGCACCACATATCCTTGTGCAATCAGACTATTGAGCATTTGGGTAACCGTAGGAGAGGTGACTTTCAGAAACTTGCTAATCTCCGAAACCGTCTGTCCCTTCTTCCCTTCCCGTTCTTTACCAAGCTTTAAAGAAACCAACATCCGGACCTCACTTGGCTTCAAGCCCCAAATCGTAGTTTTACGCCAGTTCATTCTAGCGAATTGTTGGAAAGCCTCCATTAATCCATCCACATTCTGATATTTCTCTTCGTTCATCAGTACACCCCATAAAATCATTTAACACTAAGTATAGCCTAATATGACGTAAAAAAGAATTGATAGATGTCAGATTACCCATTTTCAAAAAATAACTAATGGGATGTATAATATAATAATCATCCTAAATTGAAAGTGGGTATTAATTTGACCTTTTCTTACTCTACCTATGACGCTCTAGGACTTGCTTCACTTGTCAAAGCACGTGAAATTTCACCTCGTGAGCTGGTCGAAGCCGCCTTTGCTCGGTTAGATGAGGTCAATCCGGTCATAAATGCGGTGGTGCGCACCCGCCGGGAAGCTGCTCTTAGAGAAGCCGACGAGATGCCTGTTCAGGATAACACTCGGCCGTTTGCTGGCGTTCCGTTTCTATTAAAGGATATTTCCCAATCTATCGCTGGCGAGCCCATCACTTGTGGGGCTATGCTGATGAAAAACAATGTCGCGCGGTGGGATTCAAATTATGTTGCACGGATTAGGAAAGCCGGCTTCATTCCACTTGGCCATACGAACACACCAGAGTTCGGCTTAAAAAACATTACAGAGAATGTCCTCCATGGACCTGCTCGTAATCCTTGGAATCTCGAATATTCTCCTGGAGGTTCGAGTGGCGGAGCCGCGGCAGCTGTTGCTTCTGGTATCGTTCCAGTAGCAGGAGCCAGTGATGGTGGTGGGTCCATCCGTATTCCCGCCTCATTCACAGGCTTATTCGGACTTAAACCCACGCGCGGGCGCACACCAGTAGGACCCGGAGTCGGCCGTCAATGGCAAGGGGCTTCTATTGATTTTGCCTTAACCCGGTCCGTTCGCGATAGCGCTGCTATGTTAGATCTGCTGCAGGTTGTGCAGCCAGAAGCCGCCTTCCAGACTCCGTTATATCCGGGCGTATATCTGGATGATCTGTTTAAGCCTACGCAACGTAAACTACGAATTGGATTTACGACTGCTTCCCCAGTAGGTACGCCTGTCTCTGAAGAGGCCGTAAATGCTGTTCACAAAACCGTGAAATGGCTCGAAGCTGAAGGACATGCGGTTGAAGAAACAGAAAGTCCTGTGAATGGCACAAGACTGATGGAGAACTACTATACGATGAATGCCGGAGAGGTAGCAGCCATGTTCGTCTCCCTGGAGAGAAATATGGGACGTTCCATAACTGCTGACGATGTCGATATCATTACGTGGGTTCTTGGTGAGACCGGAAAAAATGTTTCAGCGGCCGAATTCGTACATAGTCTGGATGAATGGGACGTTGCAGCCGCCCAAATGGCGGAACTGTTTAATCATTACGACTTATATATAACACCTACGAATGCAAACTCCGCTCCCAAAATTGGTGAATTAACGCATAAACCTGCAGAGATAGCAAAGCTGCTGCACGTAAACGAATTGCCAAAAGAAGAACAGAGCCGCTTAATTTACGAGATGTTTGAGCCAAGCCTAACCTATACACCGTTCACCCAGCTCGCAAATCTGACAGGCCAGCCAGCAATGAGTGTGCCCGTCCATAAGTCAGCAACTGGCCTGCCGCTAGGCGTTCAAGTCATGGCGAACAAAGGCCGTGAAGATTTGCTGCTTCAGCTTGCTGCCCAGCTTGAACAATCCGCTCTTTGGGTCGGCATGAATGGGAATCCGCTGTTGACCTGATCAATTAAGGGTGATGTTCACGCAGCTCAAGCTCCCCTTACTCTTTCCCGCAAATGCCATAGAAGAAAATATGGATGGCTTCCTCGATGAAGGCATCCATATCTTCCTGTTTGCTAGCTTCGTCTAGAAGTTCACCCGCATTACGCATATACATCCCCATTAGTGAAAGTATCCCTTTGGTGGATACTTTATTTGAGATTTCTCCCCGGGCTTTCCCATCCTCAACCATCTTCACCAGCACCGGCAAAATGTCATTCGCATATCGTTCCTCAATATAACGGAACATTTCTTGATCCTCAACCATAAGCTCCTTCACAGTCGCGGGAGATAAACCGCTGTAAGTTTGCCTTTCCATGGTTAGAATGTAACCAATAATCTCCTTTAGAGAATGCTCTTGATAAATGTAATCTTCAAACTCCTGAATTTCCTTCTGAACAAAGTCCTTAAAAGACTCACTAAGCAGCGCTTCCTTACTGCCAAAATAATTATAAATCGTCACCTGAGAGACTCCTGCTTCTTTCGCAATATCTGCGATCCGTAGACGTTTGGGTTCCCAGCTCTTGAGCATCTCCATAGTAGTTTTCATAATTTTGAATTTAATCTGTGCTGCTCTCTTCTCAAATCCATTCATAGCTTCCACCCTAACTTCGTTATTAAGTATGCGTATTTAAATTTAATGAAATATTCCATTTCAATTATTTCATAATTATATTGACTTCATTAACCACTAGGAATAATATAACATATGAAATATTCAATTCATATTAGTTCATTATTTTGCGGCGGGGGTGGCGGCATGCTGGTTGTAGAAGGCTTAACTAAACGATTTTCGAATGGCAAAGGAATCGAAGATGTAACATTTACCGTAAACAAAGGCGAGGTTTTTGGATTTCTGGGTCCTAACGGTGCAGGTAAATCGACAACTATACGGCATATCATGGGTTTTATGAAACCAGATCAAGGGCATGCGAGTATCCATGGGCTTGATGTATGGAAGGCACAAGGGACAGTCCAGAAGCATATTGGCTACTTACCCGGTGAAATTAACTTTTTTGATGGGATGACGGGTCTTTCTTTCCTTAAATTCATGTCAGCCATGCAGGGAATCAAAAATACTACCAAACGCGAGCAGCTGATTGAACGCTTGCAATTTGATGCCACAACTCCGATCCGAAAAATGTCAAAGGGAATGAAGCAAAAGGTCGGAATCGTCGCTGCTTTTATGCATAGTCCTGAAGTTATTATTCTGGATGAACCTACCTCGGGTCTCGACCCGCTCATGCAAAAGGTATTTATTGATCTGGTACTGGAGGAAAAATCAGCCGGAACTACCTTTCTCATGTCCTCACACAGCTTTCAGGAAATTGAACGCACCTGTGACCGCGCCGCAATTATTAAAGACGGACGGATTATCACCGTAAAAAATATTCATGAACTACAATCGATGCAACGGAAGCTGTTTGAGGTCATTTTTGCGAATAGTGAAGATGCAGTGGATTTTGCCGCCTCCGGCCTACAAGTGGAAGCTCATGAGGGAAATAGGGTCCGCATAGCTGTGCAAGGCAATTATGATCGATTCATCCGGGAAACTGGAAAATACAATATCCGCAGCATCGACGTATTCACGCAGAATCTAGAGGACATCTTCATGGACTATTATGACCGCGAGGGGGCAGTGCAATGAATCTTCCGCTCTATAAGGAAATGATGCGAGTGAACCTGAAAGGAATATTGAATTACGCCTTTGGTTCTGCCTTCTATATTCTGTTTATGATCTGGCTTTATCCAGGGATTGCGGGGAGTACACAAGCAATTGATGACCTTATTAAGGCAATGCCAGAGGGTGTGGGTAAAGCCTTTGGGTTAAATAGCGGATTTACCAGTGCTGAAGCTTTTATCTCCGGAGAATATTATGGACTTATACTAGTTCTGATTCTTTCCATAGTTTGTGTGCAAATGTCAACGCAGCTAATGGCTCGACTCGTGGATCGCGGCTCCATGGCTTATCTGCTCATAGCCCCAACTACACGGAGAAAAGTCGCCACCACGCAGGCACTTGTACTCACTACAGCTTTGCTCTTAATTATGGGTGTAACCACCCTCGCCGGATTATTAGGTAAAGCATGGTTTCTTGGCAGTGAATATGACTTTAACAGCGGTCGCTTCGCTCAGCTGAATACCGTGGCCTTTTTATTATTTTTTGCGGTAGGCGGCCTTACCTTTCTCGTGTCCTCTGTATGTAATGACGAGAAAAAAGCCCTCGGAATTTCCGGCGCCATCGCCTTCGGATTTTTCACTCTGGATCTACTCGGTAAAATAAGCGACAAACTGGAAGGGCTGCGTTTCCTAACCTTATTCTCCTTTTATCAACCCGGGGAAATCGTTCAGGGCAACGTGGAGATTATTCAGGTCTCCAGTTGGCTGCTGTTGATCGGAGTGCTCACCTTTTCCTTGGGAGTAGAGCTGTTCAGAAGACGGGATCTTCCATTATAAGAGTACCTCATTTGATCAACTCGCTTTTACGCGTTCCCGAAGCAACTATCGGACACAGTTGACCTTAAATGCAACTTTATCACAAATTTGCGTACCTAACGGACCCTAAAGTCGTTATTGGCTTGAAGATCAGCAAAAATGAACCTTTTCTAAAGGAATAGCTGCAATGGGGTCCGCAACCTTGCTCAAATGACTAAAAAATTGCAAATAGCGTCAGCTGAGTCCTTAAGCCTCAGGAGGGTTACAACTATGACTCTTATAAAAAACAACAGAGCAGTGTTTCTCCACCTCTGGGAGAATCATTGCTCTGTTGTTTTATGCGACAAATCCCTTTTTATTTCGTATCCGGTCTAGGTACACCAAAGTTTGGCGTTCCATCTTCATTCCACTGGATTACTTGCACACGTGCGTGACGATTCGGATCGTAAAGCGGATCTCCGACAATTTCCTTATAGCTTCTAGCATGGAAAACAAGGATATCCTGTGTGCCATCCTCAGAGACAGTGAAGCTATTATGTCCCGGACCATATTGGCCGTTTTCCTCAGAAGTCGTAAACACAGGTTCAGGTGTCTTGACCCAAGATTTTGGATCCATTAAATCACTATTCTCATCAGCAGTCAATAATCCCATACAATAGTTGTGATCTGTTGCACTAGCTGAGAATGTCATGAAAATATGTCCATTACGCTTAAGGATTGCCGCGCCTTCGTTCACCAAAAATCCGATTTTTTCCCAATCGTATTCAGGAGTAGTGATGCACACCTGCTCACCTTTTAGTGTCCAAGGGTTCTCCATTTCGGAAATATAAATATTTGAATTGCCAGGGATAGCAGGATCTTTTTGTGCCCAAACGTAATATCTAACTCCTTTATGCTCAAAAGTTGTTGCATCCAAGGCAAAAGATTCCCATTTTGTTTTTATTTGACCCTTTTCCACCCATTCACCTTCTAAAGGATTTGCGGATGGGTTTTCTAACGCAA
Organism: Paenibacillus sp. FSL F4-0097; assembly: GCF_038593125.1. Lineage (NCBI taxonomy): Bacteria > Bacillati > Bacillota > Bacilli > Caryophanales > Paenibacillaceae > Paenibacillus > Paenibacillus sp. FSL F4-0097. Next base: position 1,761,486 of record NZ_CP151965.1, on the reverse strand, counting down.
ACATGCGATGATCAAATAAACCGTCTTTCGTATCAGAGGTATGTGCAGCTGCATAATATACGTACCATTTTCCATCAATATAATGAATCTCTGGCGCCCAAATATTAGCACTCATCAAACCCGTTTCATGCTTAACCCAAATGGTCTTTCCTTCAGCCTCAGCCAATCCTTGAATGGATTCAGAACGGCGAAGCTCAATTCTATCGAACTCTGGAACTGAAGCTATGAAATAGTAGTAACCATCAGTATGTTTATAGATCCAAGGATCTGCTCGTTGCTCAACTAGTGGATTTTTTACATTAAATTCTCTCACAATGACAACTCCTATATTTATCTCTTTTTTTATATTTGCAGGTCACCAAAACACACCCTTCCTATAAGAAGTCAAGGTGTATTTAAGTTTAAGTTCATTCGATCTAACCTTTGATACCCGAATTCAGGTTGATGGATTGAACGAAGTATTTTTGTGCAAAAACGAATAGCAGCAATGTTGGAATAATCGCCATGATTGCCGAGCCCATTAATTGTCCGATCATACGATAGTTTCCGTAGATGTCTTGCAATAAGAGCAAACCAGCGGTAATTGGCATTTTGTCTACGTCTGTGTACACGATAACCGGCCAGAGGAAGTCATTCCAAGATCCAGTAAAGGAGAACAATCCGCAAACAATTAGTATTGGTTTAACTAACGGCAATATAATTTGCGCGAAAATTCTAAAGTCACTTGCACCATCAACTTTAGCCGATTCATCTAATTCTTTTGGGATACCGTTCATAAACTGTCTGACCAAGAAGATATTACCCATACCCGCAAGACCAGGGATAATCATAGCCCAGGAAGTGTTCACCCAACCAAAGGAGTCAATGATTTTATACGAAGGAATCAAGTTAACAACACCCGGGAAGAAGGAGATCCCCAGCAAAGTAAAGAACAATGTGTCTCTTCCTTTAAACTTAATACGGGTGTAACCAAAACCTGTAATCGAAATAACAATAACAACCAGAATGGTGTGAGATGTAGCAATAAACAATGAGTTACCTAACCAACGTAGAATTGGAGCTGTAGAAGTATTGTTTAGGATCGTAACGTAGTTCTCAAAGACCCACTCTTTAGGAAATAGTCTAAAGCCCGAGGATACTACTTCCGTTTGTGATCTAAATGAGGTGGAAATCCCGAATATAACAGGAATGATCCAAATCACACATAGGATACCTAGAAATATATAGGATATATATTTTGAAATACTTACACTGGAGGAGCCTTTTATTTTGCCTGTTGTATTTACAACTGGATTTACTGCCTGGTTTGACATTTTAGTACACCTACCTTTTCCATTTCCTTGTTAGTCAATTAGTTTCTGCGAACCCTATGAAGCATTTCGGTTCATTACATAATATTGCAGTGCTGAGATCACCAAAATAACTAATCCCAGTAAAACTGCCATAGCTGATGCCATCCCGGCGATGGATTCACCGTTACCGAAAGCTAATTGACGAATATACATCATTAGAACGTGTGTACTTTGTCGAGGTCCACCATCGGTCATCATTAACGGTTGGCCGAATACATTAAAGGCACCCGCAGTTGTCATAACAAAGGTATAAATTAATGGAAAACGAATAGATGGCAAGGTAATACTGGTGAATCTTTTAATTGAACCCGCACCATCGAGCTCCGCTGATTCATATAACTCTTGAGCCACGCCACTTAAGGAAGCACGATAGATAATCATGTTGCCCCCAATACCACCCCATAAAGTAATTACAATGATAATAATCCACGCATAGGGTTGATTTGCAGGCCAAGCAATTTGTGATCCAAACAGATTACCAGTGATCCCTAGTTGCTTATTAAAGATCAACAGCCAAATCAGTGCTGCCGCAGAAATTGAAATCAAGCCAGGAATATAAAGAATAGATTGAATTAAGCTCTTCATTTTAACTTTTTTATGCTCCAACGCCACCGCAACCATTAATGGAATAATAATCAGCAACGGAACAGACAAAGCAACGAAAATCAATGTGTTTTTTAGGCCTCTGAAAAATTGAGTATGAAAGGTTGATCCGCCGTCAAAAAGAATAGCTTTATAGTTATCAAAGCCTACCCATACCGGATCACTCATTAAATTCCATTTTGTAAATGAAGCATAAATCCCATAAATCGTTGGCAATAAAATGAAGACAGCAAACAAAATGACATGCGGACCTACAAAGAAAGCAGGTGCCCAATTGATTTTCTTTTTCATAGGAATTCATTTCTCCTTTTGCACAAAGTAATGCACCATAACATGGCACATTACTTCGTACAATCTATTCTATTTTGCTTTATTTTGCTGCACTGCTGCTTTCCGCAATTTTATCTTCAACAAATTTTTGCATCGTTGCCAAAGTCTCATCAATATCAACGTTGCCACGAACGATATCCGCACAGTAAGTATCTACAGCTTCCGCAATGTATGGGTAGTATTCATATGTGTAAATGTAAAGGGATTCGATTTCTTTTTCATCAGATGTAAAGAAGGATTGCATATAGTCTTTGTACTCAGGGCTTTGGTTAACTACGTTACTAGCTACGTTTTGTCCAGCTTTTGCCCATTCCATCGAATTCGTACGAACATATTCCAAGAAGTTAGCAATACCTACTTCTTTTTCGTCTGTTCTCTTATCATTTTTCAACATAGCGAACAAGTGAGAGGAAGATCTGTTGGTGAATTTGTCAGGAGTAGGAGAATAAACATTGGTCACGCCAAAGTTCAAGCCTTCAACCCCAGCATGTGCTGTAGAACTCCAAGTTCCGTCTGTCGAGAAAAGTACATTTTGAGATTGGAACATCAAGTAACCGTCTTCACCAAATGGAGTCATAAGGCCAGCATCGGCGATTTTCTTAACATTTTCAAACGCTTGTTTAAAGACAGGGGTGTTAACAGCCGGTTTTCCATCAACTTGGATATCGCCGCCCAAATCTTGAATTTGAGCCAAGATAACCCAGCCCAGCAAAGCATCATTAACTACGTAATCGCCTTCATCCAATTTACCTTGTAAGGAAAGCATTTCATCAATAGTAACCACGTTATCATCCAAGAAAGATTCAGCATTATACTTTTTCAGCAAATCTTTATTGTAATACATTACGTTACTATGAATATCAAGAGGAACTGTGTATTGAGTTCCATCGATATTACCAGTGTTCCAAGCTTGTGGTAAGTAATTTTCAGCTTTCAGTTCAGGTTGTGCTGGCAATACGGTATCTTGCATGGATTCCAGTACACCTTGTTTAACAAATCCAGGAACACGGTCAGCATGGATAATTGCTAAATCAGGAACACCTTTGCTAGATGCCAAAACTGTAGAAATCTTTGTGTACATATCAGCCGTAATAACATGTTTTACTTTAATTTCGGGATTCGTTGCATTGTAGTTTTTAACAATTTGATCCATATAAGCACCGTCATCACCGGTCAGCGGTGTCCAGAACGTAATCGTCTTACTATCATCTTTACCACCGCATCCTGCCAAAACTGTCGATAATGTTAGAACCGTTGCTAATAAAACTCCAAATTTCTTTTTCATTACTCTCTCCCCCTGCAGCTGTAATGTTAAGATAACCATTCATGTTCACTTTCTTTGAAAACGATTAACTTGAGATTAGTATACATTCATTGTGAAAGCGTAGTCAATAACATTTAAATAAACTTAATAGAATTTTTTTTCGTTTAATTAACCTTTTGATTCATCTCTCGGAGATGAAAGCGATATTATATTTACTTCGGTTACCTTTCATGTTACTTTATATATAGATTAATAAACTTTACAGTATATGAAATAACTTTGAAAGAAGTGGGTAAAATGCAGTTGGAAATCGACAAATCCTCTCTTGTTGTTTACGAAGCTTTAGCGAGTGAAGTACGCATCAAAATTATTCAGTTGCTCTCCAAAAATAAGATGAACATCAAAGATTTGGCAGAAGAACTTAAAATAAGCAGTCCTATCGTTACCAAACACATTAAAAAACTAGAAGATGCAGGGCTCATAAAAACGGAAAAGGTGCCTGGTAAATCAGGAATGCAAAAAATTTCAATTCTTAGGGTGGATCATATTGAGATTAACTTCCCGAAGAAAATCTTTCACTCTTTTGCCTCCTACGAGACATCAGTGCCGATTGGTCATTATACCGATTATGATCTGAAACCTACTTGCGGACTTGCTACGGATAAGGAGTTTATCGGCAGAGTAGACGAACCTAAGTATTTCATGGATTCTAAAAGAGTGGACGCAGAGATTCTCTGGTTCACTCAAGGTTATGTGCAATATAATATCGCCAATTTCCTGAAAAAAGAGGAAACCCTACAGCAATTTGAAATTAGCTTGGAGCTTTCTTCCGAATTCCCCTTTGCTAATGACGTATGGCCTTCAGACATCACCTTTTCTTTGAATGGCTTGGAATTAGGGACTTGGACGAGCCCCGGGGATTTCGCTGATGCTAGAGGTAAATTCACACCGGAATGGTGGCCACACAATATCAATCAATACGGATTGCTAAAAACGATTAGAATTACAAACCACAATGGAACTTACATTGACGGTGACCCGCTGTCTCAGGTTTCGATTGAGGATTTAGATACGACTTGTGACCGTTGGACCTTTCGGATCGAAGTGAAGGAAGATGCAAAGCACGTAGGAGGAGCAACGATTTTCGGGAAAAAATTCGGAAACCATGATCAAGATATCATTTTCAAATTGTACTATCTGTAAATTTTTCTTTTATGTTCTAAGCAAAACTGGTTCTTTTTGCGGGGGTGAACAACTAATTAGCTATTCTTCCTTAGCTCCCCCCCACCCGTTATGCCCTACCCCCTCTCTTTATCCTTGCTGATATATCCCGCCTAGCCATCCATTCACCAAATTTCACTCTTATCCACTTCAGCATTAATCACCAGTAGTTAAATCATTTTCCTCTATTTTGAATTTATAATTTATAAAAATATAAAAAGATTCACGGATTTATAAATTTCTATTTGACTATTTGCTGATATCATGCTTAAAATGAGAGCATTATAAAACGTTTTCCTTGTTATGGTTTAGTAATACATAAATTAAAACCATTTTCATATACGAAAGCGTTTTTTTAGTAGCTATTTATGTAAGCGTTTTACATTTTTTTCAGTAAAGAAGGGAGGAATTGGAAAAATACGCGTGTACAAGCTCTACATCACTAGAATCGGAGGATCATACATTTGAGAAAAACTACTGGTAAACTAACCGCTTCCCTGCTTGCACTCACTCTATTAGTGCCTGCTCCATTAATTTCTGCAGCTTCTGCAAGCGATTCCAAATCAGTCGCATTATCCACTCAGCAACAAATCGCCGATTATTCCGGCCACTGGGCACAGAAGGATTTTCAATCTTGGGTAGATAAGGGCTTGATTCTGGGTTACGGAAACGGAATATATAAGCCAAATCAAGAAATCAACCGTGCAGAGTGGGTTACTCTGGTTAATCGGGTCTTTAATTTGCAGGAAAAAGCCGAAATTGGCTTCACGGATGTTTCCACGACAGGTGCTTACTACAGCGATATCCAAAAAGCAACCGCTGCAGGATATGTGACAGGATACAGCGATGGCACCTTCCGACCCGCACAGCAAGTAAGTCGTCAAGAAGCTGCAGTAATGTTATACAGACTGTTCCAACTCAACTCATCTGTTGGCACTTCTGCACCAAAAGATGCTGCTGATTTGCCAGAATGGAGCCAAGAAGCAGTATTGTCTTTACTTGGTGAAGGTTATCTGCAAGGCTACACTGACGGCAGCTTTAAAGGAACTCAGGCTGTAACAAGAGCGGAAGCACTGCGCATGATTGAGAAGCTGGGCGGAGAAATCACACCTAAGAGCGGAAGCTATTCGGGGATTAACACTCGGAATATGGTTATCAGCAGCCCAGGCGTAGAGTTGAAAAACTCCACAATCTCAGGGAATCTCTACCTTACCGAAGGTATTGCTGAGGGCGATATCACACTGAATAATGTCACTGTTAAGGGAAAAGTATTCGTTGCCGGTGGCGGTGAGAACAGTGTCGTACTAAGCGACTCCAATGCTGCTGAAATGGTAGTAGATAAACATAACGGCAAGCTGCGCGTCGTTACTAGAGGCACAAGTGCTGTACCAAACGTACGCGTACATTCCGGTGCAATACTAGAGGAAGATGCATTAACGGGGGCAGGTTTCAGCCGGGTTATTGTTGAGAATACGCTGCCTAAGGATTCCATCCTCAAGCTGAAAGGAAGCTTTGATTCCGTTGAGCTTCAAGCGTTGGGAGAGCCTACACTACATCTGACAGCAGGCAGTATTGCTGAAGTTACACTGAAGCAAAAAGCCAAGCTGCGTGTAGAGGCAGGTACGGAAATCAAGAATCTAATCCTTGGTTTCAACGATATCCTAACCATCCAAGGCACGGGTAAGGTTATCTTTGATAGCAAGTACAGTCAGCTAATCCATTTTGAAACACCAACTCCAACGGCTACGGCAACCACTGGTACTGGTGGATCTAACGGCGGTTCTGTTGCTACATCAGCTCCGGAAGTTACAGCTACTCCGGCTCCAACTGCTACACCAGATCCAACGGCTACACCAAATCCGACGGCTACACCAAATCCGACGGCTACGCCTAGTCCGACGGCTACACCTAGTCCGGGAGCAACTGCACCAGCACTCACCAATGTCTCGGTACATGATCCATCGGTGGTTGTGGATAATGGAACTTATTATGTATTTGGCTCCCATATCGATGCGGCCAAATCAGATGATCTGATGAACTGGACACAGTTCACTAATGGTTATACAACACCGGGCAACGTGATTTTTGGTGATCTGTCCAAGAATCTGGCAGAATCCTTTAAATGGGCTGGCGAGAACGATTCGGACAGTAAAGGCGGATTCTCCATCTGGGCACCGGACGTATTCTGGAATAACGATTATAAGAACGCTGATGGAACAACTGGCGCTTATATGATGTATTACAGCGCTTCTTCTACTTATATCCGTTCGGCGATTGGCTACGCCACTTCGCAAAATATCGAAGGGCCTTATACTTATGGAAATACCGTAATTTATTCCGGTTTCACCAAGGAAGAGGCTTATGACAGTGACAGTAAAGTAAATAAGAAATGGGACAATACAAATATCAAGGACCTTATCGGCAATGGAACGCTGGAAGGTGTCAATCCAGATTGGTTTAATGCAGGTGGTTTGTACCAAAACAAAACCTATACAAATGCAATTGACCCAACTATTTTCTACGACAAAGACAACAAGCTTTGGATGACTTATGGTTCATGGTCAGGTGGTATATTCATTCTGGAGATTGATCCAGCTACCGGAGAACCTAAATATCCAGGCAAAGATGGAAAGACCGCTGATGGACGTCTTATCGACCGCTATTTCGGAACCCATATTTCTGGCGGAATGACCAAATCGGGTGAAGGTCCGTATATCGTTTACGACAAGGATACTGGTTACTACTTCTTGTATGTAACTTACGGTGGACTTGACTCCAAAGGCGGTTACAGCATGCGGCAGTTCCGTTCAACAAATCCGGACGGCCCTTATACGGATGCAGCAGGACAGAATGCTGTTCTAACTACCGATGGTGACAACACACCATATGGTAATAAGCTATTAGGAAACTTCATGTTTACAAATCAAAATGCAGACCCGAATTTCCAAACGTATGGTTATGTGTCCTCAGGACATAACTCGGTACAATATGATGATGAAACGGGTAAAATATTTAACTTCTTCCACACTCGTTTCCCACTCCGTGGTGAAACACATGAACTTCGTGTGCATCAAATGTTCACTAACGAAGATGGCTGGCCAGTAACTGCCGTACATCGTTACACGGGTGAAACTATTGGGGCTGTAGCACGGGATAATGTTGTCGGCTCTTATCAGTTCGTTAACCACGGCAAAGATGTTTCAGGCATCATCAAGCCTACAGTAGATATCGAGCTGAAAAGTGACGGAACGATCGCTGGATCGTTAACCGGAACTTGGGAATTGAAGGATGAGTACTTCGCTCATTTGCTTATTAACGAAACGGAAAATGGAAACACCGTACAACATCTCTACAAAGGTGTATTTGTGAAGCAATGGGATTCCTCACGCCAACAGCATGTTATGACGTTCACCGCAATGTCAGATCAAGGAATCACTATCTGGGGCAGCCAGATGGAATCGATGAGCGTTGAGCAGATTTTGAACAATATTGCTGCAGGCTTGAGTATTGGTGACACAAGAAAAATATACGATGACATCACCCTCCCTACGGAAGGCTTGCGCGGAGCAGAAATTTCATGGTCCTCTTCCAATGAGGCTGTAATTGGTAACAATGGTAATGTTACTCGTCCTGAACTTGGACTTGGAAACGCTACAGTTGAACTGACTGCTACAATTAAGCTGGGCGAAGTCGCAGTAACTAAAACCTTCACCGCCGTTGTTATGGAAAAAAAGAGCACGCAACTGGAAGACGGCTTAGTAGCTGCCTTTGACTTTGATGGCGACCTTGCAGAAAATGGTGATCGTACAGCTGACGGCATAGTCACCGGAAATCTGATCAACAACACTGAGGATGGAGACATCACTTTTGAGGCTGGTAAAGACGGTCAGGCAGCCAAGTTTGATGGCAAATCCGGTGTTCGTCTACCTGACGGATTAATTCAAAGTAGCGCATACTCGGTAGGGATGTGGCTGAATCCATCCGAATTAAAAGCTTTTACTCCTGTATTCTTCGGTGCTAAAACCGAAACGAACTGGTTCAGTCTCCTGCCTTATGGAAACGGTGGAGCAACCACTAGACTCTGGTTCGGTAGCGAGACTTGGCTGGATGCTGATACAGGCTTACAAATTCCAGTTAACCAGTGGACGCATGTAGCCTTCACTTACAATGCTGGAACAGTCAATATGTATGTAAATGGTGTATTGAAATCCTCCGGAAAAGGATTCACAGATATTTTTGATACAGAAGACGGCGTATTTGCTCTTGGTGTGAACTATTGGGATGCACCCTACAAAGGTTTGGTTGATAAATTCCGCGTGTATGATAGAGCATTGTCTGCGGAAGCTGTTGGCTGGCTTGTAAACGGTGAGCCTGATACGAACATCAAAGTAAGTAATATTTCATTCAGTGAAGCTGTTAAATCAGTAGCTGTAGGAAATACTTTCACCCCTCAAGTAAGTGTGCTTCCGACCAATGCCGGAAATAAGGCGCTAACTTGGAGCTCTAGCGATTCCAGCGTAGTGGCTGTTGACGCAGCGAGCGGAATAGTAACAGCACTAACTGTCGGTGGCCAAGCTGTAATTACTGCAACAGCGACTGATGGAAGCGAAGTTTCAGCCAGCTACACAGTAAATGTAACTGATGGAAAAGTAGCTCATTATGCTTTTGATGGCGACCTGGATGACTCCTTCCAATTGAACGGAAAAGGCGAAGTTACAGGAGCAAAAGTAGATAGCCCAACAGTAGGCAATATCACATACGGTAACGGTGTCCTCGGTCAAGCTGCAATATTCAACGGTACCTCCGGTATCCGTTTGCCTGATGGATTAATTGACAGCAATACCTACACCGTATCTATGTGGCTAAACCCTGAACAACTTACAGATGCAACAACTACTTTCTTCGGCGCTGCCACTAAAAATAGCTGGATTAGCTTCGTTCCTCAGAACGGTGGCGGTAAAACGTTGTTATGGTCCGGAGAAGCTTGGTATGATGCTATTTCTGCCATGAAGATTCCAGTAAATACATGGACACATGTTGCGTTTACGGTCAGCAATGGAACCGTAAAAGTTTACCTCAACGGAGTAGAGCAGTTCTCTGGTGAGGGCTTCCCGAATGTCTTTAAGAATAAGAATGGTGTTTTCGCTCTAGGCGTCAACTATTGGGATGCACCATTTCAGGGTATGATTGATGAACTGAAGATTTACAGCAGAGCGCTCAAGTCAGATGAAGTACAGGCAGAGTATAGCTCGAACGTAGATTAAGCAAGACTTGATTTGAAAAGAGAGAGCGGAGCCACAGGCTCCGTTCTTTTTTTAAAGTCCCATATTGTAAAAAAAGTATTTAACTAATATAATCATTAACTATACGTCCGAGATAAACGTCGATTTTTATATTGTTATTAATAAATTTCTTAATCATCGGCGATTAGCCCATAAATTTTAATTGGAGGCCATTTATGAAACTTGACCTGTCGGAAGAATCCCTTCCCGTCTATGAAGCTTTAGCCAGCTCAGTACGCCTACACATGTTGCGTTTGCTTGCCGAAAATCCTATGAATGTTAAGGAATTGGCCGCAGCAGTAAATTTGAGCAGCGCCATTATGACTATGCATGTGCGTAAGCTGGAAGCTGCCGGCCTGATCCAGACGCATATGGCACCTGGTCGAAGTGGTCTGCAAAAGATCTGTACTCTAGCTGCTGAAGGAGCAGAAATCACCTTTCCAGGCAGACAAATCAATGAGCGCAAAAGTTATCGTAAGGAAATTCCGGTTGGACATTATTCCGACTTCCTGATCGAGCCCACCTGTGGTCTTGCAACTACTGAGAAAGTGATCGGCAGTTTTGATGATCCCCGATATTTCTGGGATCTTGAGCGTATGAATGCGGGGATTCTTTGGTTCGGCAAAGGATTTATTGAATATAAAATCCCTAATTTCCTACTCTCCAGCCAGCATCCTGAGGAATTGATTATAACCATGGAAATTGCTTCCGAAGCACCTTCCATTAATAATAATTGGCCTTCGGATATCACATTCACTCTGAACGGAGTGAAGCTTGGATTCTGGACAAGTCCTGGTGACTACGGGGATAGCCGTGGTAAATATACACCGGCCTGGTGGCCAGCACTCACGAACCAATACGGCTTGCTCAAGCAGCTGCGCATTACAGCAAAAGGTACATTTATGGATGGTTTGAAGCTCTCAGAAGTTACCCTTGATCAAGTGAATATCCGTGACAAACAGTGGTCTTTTAAGCTTTCCGTAGATGAAGATGCCGAGCATATTGGCGGGATTACTCTTTTTGGCAAAGGTTTTGGAAATTACAATGAAGATCTAATCGTTGAATTGTTCTATACGGATAACCAAGAATAAAGCCGCATTCACCTCCCATTGGAGAGTCGAATGCGGCTCTTATTTTAGCTTAATTCTTTTCGATAAAGGGGCCCCACAAGCCACCCCCGGGTAATGGACAACTACGTTCCTTAAGCTTGGCTACTACGGGGATGATGCAACCGCAAGCGACGCAAGTTACCCCTTCGTGCAGCTTAGGGCAAGTCCCACAAAGGGCAACCCGTTCAGCGTAAACTTCATCTGGAACACAAAACTCTGGCTTAAACATGGAAGAAGACAAGATACGATTAATCTGCGTTGGCGTAACTTTATAATCCTCTCTGCATCCCTTGCATGTTGATGTTGTTGACATGGTAACACCACCTTAAGCCTTCGGCGTAATCTCCAGCACAGTTACTGACATTGGAGGCAGTTCAACATTAAGAAGATCGCCCTCCAGAGTAAAGGCAGTGAAGGCTTGCGGCACTACTGCCTCCGGTTGGCTGAAGGTATTGTGAGCATCAATTTTGTCACCGGCAAGTGTTGTGCCTGTCACTTCAACCTTCTTCCCGGAAAGACCACGAAGCTCGAGTGGTACAGTAGCAGAAGCTGCATGGTTCAAGTTGCAAAGGCTGACATGAATGATTCCAGAAGCAGTTACGGAAGCCGAAGCAGATACTTCAGGAATCTCACGGCCTTCAAAGCTGTAAGTGCCACTTTCCAGTGCCAAATCCAGCAACTCCGCATCCTGATGGACTTTAAACATATTGAACACATGATACGTAGGAGTCAGCACCATCTTTTCCCCTTCGGTCAATATAACTGCCTGAAGTACGTTAATCGTCTGCGCAATATTTGCCATCCGTACCCGGTCACTATGTTTATGGAAAATATTCAAGGTCACGCCTGCCACAAGAGCATCCCGAATTGAATTTTGTTGATACAGGAATCCTGGATTCGTTCCCGGCTCTACATCATACCAAGTTCCCCACTCATCTACGATAAGGCCTACTCTTTTATCCGGATCATATTTATCCATAATAACGCCATGTCTGGTGATCAGCTCATCCATGCGAAGGGCTTTCTCTAATGTACTAAACCATTCACTCGTTTCAAAGCCTGTAGCTGCACCTTTATTCTCCCATGCTGGACCAGGGATTGTATAATAATGCAGGGTAATCGAGTCCATAAAGCGTGTTGCCTCACGCATCAGAACCTCCATCCAGTGATAATCATCCACGTTAGGACCACAAGCAATCCGGTGAATACGATTGTCCCCGTAATTACGTACATACGTCTGATATTGGCGATAAAGATCTGCATAATATTCTGGACGCATATTCCCGCCGCAGCCCCAGTTCTCATTCCCCACGCCAAAATAAGTCACAGCCCAAGGCTCTTGATGGCCATTCTGCTGGCGAAGCTCGGACATTGGAGATACGCCTTCAAAGGTTAAATACTCCACCCATTCGGACATCTCTTGAACGGTACCACTGCCCACATTACCGTTAATGTAAGGCTCACATTCCAGCATCTCACATAATTCCATGAATTCATGTGTACCAAAATGGTTGTTCTCAACCGTTCCGCCCCAGTGAGTGTTGATCATACGTTTACGACCTTCACGGGCTCCGATACCATCTTTCCAGTGATATTCATCCGCGAAACAGCCGCCTGGCCAGCGAAGTACAGGAATTTTAATTTCCTTAAGCGCTTTCACGACATCATTACGAATGCCGTTGGTGTTAGGAATAGTTGAATCTTCTCCAACCCAAATCCCTTCATAAATACAACGGCCTAGATGCTCAGAAAAATGTCCGTAAATATTTCTGTTAATCGTCCCTTTGCGAATGTCAGTATTAAGGATCGCACGTTCTGCCATGGTTAAATACCGCCTCTCAACGTTTATATTTTTATTAACTAATTAATAATTATATAAACATTATAAGACGCTGCTTAGGCATCCGTCAATCTCCAATATGAATAAAAGCTATTCTTTATCAATAGGTTTCTTTATCCCGTCTTCATAATAGTCAAAAATGAGCTGCTGCTGCGTTCCTCTTACCCCGTAAAACACATCAGAAATTTGTTTTCCCTTACGTCTTAACTCGTTCTCCAGCCACTCTTGGGTCAGGCCATTATCCTTAAGATTATCTGCGAGCATTATTCCATCCATAATCAATTCAACGGGAAAGCTCTGAGGAACGGACAACAGCTTTAGATCTTTTCGGGTAACATATTGGTACTCTTGTTTCTTTAATACAGATACCATTCCGTTATCTTCCAGCACAGCGTATTCTACTACCTCTAGATTAAAAATTTCCTTCTCTCTCAATGCCTGATCCAAAGAGTCCAACGAATACCTTACCTTTTTCATATTTTGCTCAAGAATTTTCCCATCCTCAATAAGTACAGTGGGTGAACCTGAAATCCAGCTTCTCATTTTACGACTTTTTAAAGCGATGACAGATAGTAAAAAAGATGTAACGGTAACGACTATAAGCGCCAGGATCATGTAGGAAGAATGCAACTGTTTATTAAACGCCAGGTTCGCGGCTATTGAGCCCAATATAATACCCGTCACGAAATCGTGGAAGGTCAAGTTAGATAACGTTTGTTTTCCCAATATTTTGGCGATCAGCAAAAGCATGATCATAGCAACAAAGGCCCGAAGCACAATGTCCATATACACCTGCATCTCTAATGCTCCCTTCCTATTCAATCCTCCATTATTCACAAACTAAGGTGAAATGAAACGTGCCCCGGAGATTTTTATAGACGTCAAAAAGGCTCTGGAAGGGTTCTAACGAACCGCCCAAAAGCCCTAGCTGCGAATCTACAAGTTATCATCCTGCACAAAATTCAACACGGCGTCATCGACGGCCGAAGTTCTTCCCAGATCAGGAAGGTTCACAAGCTCAATCTCGCAAGTCTCCGCACGGCCATGCAGCTCCAAAAGAACAAGTTCATTGCGCCCCTTGCGCAGCAATGGGCCCGGGATATATAGGGCGCGTTGCGGCCCTGCGTTCCAGTAGCGGCCCAGATTAAAACCATTGATCCAGGCGACCCCTTTATTCCATCCATCGAATCGTAGAAAGGTATCGCCAATCTCCTCCGCCTCGAAGCTGCCCCGGTAGAATCCGGGCAGACCCGAAAGGGTCGCAGTTTGCTGCTTCTCCACCGGGTGCTTCTTGTACGCTAGTGAATCCAGCTGTTCCTGTTCCAACGGCAAAGTACGAATCGTCCAGTTATATTGCAGCTGGTTATCAATCCGAACCCCGTCCAGAATCCCTTTCGGATCGCGAATGAGCGGCCCGTAATTGATTCGTCCCATGTTCTCGACGAGGATATCCAGCTGCGCTCCCCCAGCGGGGATGGAAAGTTCCAGTGGCAGCGGATTCCAGCGCTCAATCACCCCAAGCACCTGTCCATCCAGGAAGACCTGCGCCCGATCGCGCACGCCCTCGATGTAGAGTTTCTGTCTAGAGCGCGGCCCTTTCACATAAGTGCTGTACAATATAAAACCATAGGATTGTCCGAGCTTCTCCATCGGCTGTACACACACGCTGTTCACCGTCTCTGATAACTTCTCCAGATTGGAAGCCGTGAATAGTTCCGCTCTTTCCGTCAAAGCGACTTTCCCGTAAGAAATCTTCGGAATCGGCTCAGGGAGTGGACAAGTCGGGGCAAATCCATGGTTGCTGAGTACCGACCGGACAGCTTCAAATTTCGCCGTCGTATCTCCCCATTCCGTGAGCGGGGCATCATAGTCATAGCTTGTAGTCGTTGGCTCGTAGGTGACGATATGATTCGCACCATTATAGAAACCAAAATTGGTTCCACCATGGAACATGTACATATTAAATGAGGAGCCCTGTGTCAGAATCTCATCCAGAACACCTGCTACATCCCCGGCATCGCGTACATGATGATCCTCCATCCAGTGATCAAACCAGCCGTTCCAGTATTCCATCACCATAAGCGGCTCTTCAGAGCGGTATTCCCGATATTTGCGGAAGGATTCCTCTGTACTGGAGCCGAAATTGACTGTCGCATGCACATCCTCCAGTGTTCCGCCGAGCAACATCTCATCGGTTGGCCCGTCGGAAGTAAATAGCAGCACATCGATCCCTCTGCTGACCAGTCCATCACGCATATAGCCCAGGTAGCCACTGTCATTACCATAGCTGCCATATTCATTTTCTACCTGAACGGCCAGAATTGGTCCGCCATGTGTGGAGAGCAGCGGAACCAGCAGAGGAATTAGCTCATCGTAATAACGGTCTACCTTGCTTAAATAAAGAGGGTCACAGCAGCGAAGCTGGAGTTCCCCGTAAGCTAGCAACCAGCCCGGCAGGCCTCCGAACTCCCACTCCGCACAGATGAATGGACTCGGTCTGACAATAACATGAAGCCCAAGTTCACCAGCCAGTTCGATAAAAGATACCACATCGGCCATGCCATCAAATACGAACTCCCCTTCTTTAGGTTCATGTATATTCCAGGCGATGTAGGTCTCCACGGTATTGAATCCGCAGGCTTTCAATTTCAGCAGCCGGTCTTTCCAATATTCAGGCACAACCCGAAAATAATGAATGGCTCCTGATACGATACGATAAGGCTGTCCGTCCAGCAAATAGTGTCCGTCGTTCCAGGTGAGCAGGCTCATTATCGACAACCTCCTTTATTAATATTTATTCTAACGATTCCCCGCAGTGGTAGACGGCAAGCCGTCTGATCTTGGGGCTTGCGGCAGCTTCTGACACCCGTAAGCGGATTTTCTCTGCGACAACCGGAGGGAAGGCGTCGATTTTCTTATGGCCAATCGAACTGCCACGCTTCAACTCCAGCCACGCTCCGTTGCTGTACGCTTCCAGCATATATCCTTCTGCTCTTTCGCCGTAAGCGATATCCTCCATAATCTCGGCATGATCAATCACAGTAGCTGCTGGCAATTCCAGTTCAACAATATCTCCAGTACCTGCTGTTACCGCCAGAGCCTTGTCAAATCTGCGTCTTATCTCCTTGCCGAATTCCAGCAGCTGCTGCACATCAGCCTCCGGAAACAGCCCGCGGTTGTCAGGGGCTACATTGAGCAGCAAAGTTGCCCCATGTCCAACCGAACGATAATAAATATCCATTAGCTGCTCCAGAGACAGCAGCAGATGCTCCTCCTCAGGATGCCAGAACCAGCGGTCTTTACGGATGGGCACATCGCATTCCGCAGGCACCCAGCTCGGCGTTCCGGGAAGCCAGTTCAATGAAGCTTCACTGAACATGCTACCCCGCGCAGAATTTGCAGTGTTCCAGCATGGATAAGGAGCAACGCCATCCTCATTGCCAACCCAGCGGATCGTTGGTGCCCCCATATTAAACACCATGGCGCCTGGCTGGTGGCGCTTGATCAGATCCATAATCCGCTGCCAATCGTAATTGCGGCCCTCCGACCCTGCGCCGTCGAACCAAATTTCCGTAAGCGGACCATAGCCCGTAAGCAACTCTTGTAATTGCAGGGCATAGAAATCATCGTACGCTTGCGGATCTGCATAACAGGGCTCATGTCTGTCCCACGGAGACAAATAAATGCCGAAGCCAACTCCAAGTTCACGGCAAGCCTCCGCGCATTCCTTGACGACATCGCCGCGCCCTTCTTTCCATGGGCTAGAAGCCACAGAATAAGTACTTGTCGCAGTCGGCCACAAGCAGAAGCCATCATGATGTTTAGCTGTCAGTATAAAATAACGGAATCCAGCTTCTTTGGCTGTACTAACCCATTGGTGGGCATCCAAATGAAGCGGATTGAAGACCGCAGGTGAATCATTGCCTTCTCCCCACTCCTGATCGCAAAACGTATTGATGCCAAAATGGCAAAACATCCCCAGCTCCAGGGCCTGCCACTCCAGCTGTTCCCTAGAAGGCAGCGCCAGTTGCTCTTCCGGCTTGTTCTGTGAAAATCTGCTTTCCATCATTTCTACACTCTCCCATATGTTTGTGTAGGCCCAATATATAAATAAGGCTTTGGAAAGCCAGTTGATGACCTTCCAAAGCCCCGTCCACAACTTGTGATACTTGCTTATTCCCTATTTATTTGATAACACCTTTTTCGTTGATAATTTTTGTTGCTTCATCAACCATCCATTGCTGCACCTTATCAATCGATTCATTTCCAAGCATAAATCTGCTGAAGCCGTCATCGATTATTTTGGTCAATTCGGATGTTGCCGTCGTCATCACCTGCGCACCATCAAGGAACTGAATTGCACTGTCAAAGAGTGTATATTTGAGTGAATCCATATCATACATATCCTCTTTGCCAGCTACCAGTTTGGTCAGCAAGGCTTCATTATCCGCTTTTTTATAACCGGAGAATTCCAGTCTGTTATCACTAACAGCCGTTGACATAAATCTCATCAGTTGGAAAGACGCCTCTTTGTTCTTCGAAGTAGCGCCCATCGCCAGCATATTGCCGCTGGTGAAGTATTTGCCCTCGTATTCTTTTGGTTCCGATCCTGCCGGAGGCACCGGTACCGGAGCAAAAGCTGTCTTGAAATCATGCGGATACTGCTCAGTATTGCCCGGATCAGCAATCGTCCAGTTACCAGCCAGAATCATAGCGGCTTCTTCATTAAAGAATTCCGTGCGGTAATTGAGCTTAGCCGCTAAAGCGTCTGCATAAGTTTTCGCAGATTTATCAGCAGACTCCATATCTTTGCGCAGCTGGAAGAAGTATTTATAGGTTGGATCCGCGAAAATGGTCGTCCCGTCATCATACACGAATGGATCTTTCATCATCGTTTGGGCCGGAGCGTTCATATACAACTCCCAGGTGTGGAAGTATGTGCCGTAACGTTTGTCTACGCCTTCACCTTTGGTCAGTTTTTTAGCATAATCGCGGTAGTCATCCCATGTCCAGCCAAAAGTAGGTACAGGCAGCCCAGCTTCATCCAGTGCATCTTTGTTCAGCATTACATAGTTGCTGCTCTTGGTATATTGCATCCCATAATAGTTGTTGTCTACCTTAGCATTCACATAATATTCATCCTCAGGAACGAGGTTATCCTTCTCATAGAATTCATTCAGCGGGGCAAGTGCTCCCCGGGCCGCCCGTTCAAGTACGCCTCCAAGGCTTGGTACCTGAACAACGTCAATCGCTTCGCCGGATGAAATCAGGAAGTCGAGTTTCTTCAGCATCTCCACAGAATCACCGGGAACGAGTGTCACATGCTCTACCTTGATATTTGGGTTCTGATCCATAAATTCCTGCAGCATGGCATCCGTGCCTGCTGATTGGGCTTCATTGTCCCAGTTGTAATATTTGATGGCGACTTGCTTGTCCACCTTGGTGTTCCCGGCATTCGTACTGGCTTCAGCACCGCCATTCTTCTCTGAATTTCCGGAATTTCCACAGGCGCTTAACGTTAAGGAAACCGCCAGCATGGAGCCTAGTACAACGGATAATCTTTTTTTGCCCTTTGTTTTCATTTTACTTCCCCCCGCACTGAAATTTAAGTATAGTGCCTTGTTCATTTCTTATTATAGGCACCCGCTGTACAAGCCAAGTGCACAATTTTGCTGTAGTAGGATCACATTTTTGACTTTTACCCTCTTTTGCATACCCGCAAGTCAGCCCTTTACGCCCCCCAAGGAGATTCCGTTAATGACTTGCTTTTGCAGGGCAATGAACACGATGACCAATGGGATGATCGCCGAAACGGCTGCCGTCATCATAATCGCATAGTTGTTCGAATAATCGTCCCGGAACAGTGTCATACCGAGTGGGATAGTGTACAGATTCTTGTTTAGCAAGAAGATCAGCGGATTCTGGTAGTCATTCCAGGTCCAGATAAATTTGATGATCGCCACGGTAGCGAGCACCGGCTTGCAGAGCGGAACAATGATAGACCAGAATATCCGCAAATGGCCTGCACCATCAATTCGTGCCGCTTCAATATATTCGTCGCTGATACCAATCATAAATTGTCGCAGCAAGAACGTGAAGTAGATGGAGAACATACTCATTAATACGATAGCAGCATGAGTATCATAGAGGCCGAACCAACGAATCAGCAGAAAACGCGGAATCAGCGTGGCCTGGTCAGGAATAATCATGAACGACAGCAGCGCCAGAAAGACCATATTCCGTCCTTTAAACTTGATTTTGGTCAAGGCGTACGCCGACATAGATGAAATGATCAGTGTGATGCAGGTTGTAATAATCGCAACTTTAAAGGAGTTTAAATAGAAATGGGAGAAAGGTACCCGTCCCATCCAAACCATCTTGAAATTATACGCTACATTGATCTTCTCGGGAATCCATTGGATCGGGAAGCGCATTACATCTTTTTCATATTTGAAGGCTGCGGAAATCATCCAGATCAGCGGAATAAGAAATACAATGGACAAAGCCCCCATGATGCAGGTAGTGATCACTCTGGACATATTTTTTCTAATCAGTTGCATGTTAATCTCCCCCCTTTATTCTTCATTTCTCATTTTCCACGTGGCCGCGGTAATCAAGCCGATAACAGCGAATAGCAGCCAGGAAATTGCAGAAGCGTAGCCCATGTTGTAGTATTTGAACCCTTCCTCATAGATCCTGAACACAAGCACGGTAGAAGAATTATTCGGACCGCCTTCGGTCAAAAAGGCGATGATGTCGAACACCTTAAACGAGCCAATTAGCATGGTAATAAGCAGGAAAAATGTGGTCGGACGCAGCATCGGAACTGTGATGGCAAAGAATTTTTTCAGCGCGCTGGCGCCATCTATTTCGGCGGCTTCGTAGATTTCATCGGAAATATTCGTCAAGCCAGCCATATAGATAATAATGGTGTAGCCAAGACTCGCCCAAGAACTGATAATAGCAATGGATAACAGTGAGGTTTTTGGATCAACTAGCCATTTCGGAGGGCTGGAAATTCCAAACTCCATCAGCAACTGATTGATCGGTCCAAGAGACGGATGGAACAATGCACTCCATACGGCAGCTATCGCAATAATCGAAGAAATATAAGGAATAAAGAAAGCCACTTTAAAATAATTTTTGAGGAACACACTGTTTTGAATCAATGCCGCGAGCACCAGCGCAATCGCAATCGGTATCGGCACGGTCATAATCATATAAAAAGCATTGTTCTTCAAAGCTTGAATGATACTCGGATCATGGAACATTTTGATATAGTTATCCAATCCGATGAACTCGATTCCTTTGACTCCCGACAATAGATCCCATTTCGAGAAGCTCAAATAAAGTGAGAATCCAAGCGCAAATACATTAAGAAAAAGCATCCCGACAATTTCCGGTGCCAAAAACAGCCACCCGGTTAAAGCCTCTTTCCGTTGCGGAGTCCAGAATTTCCGCTTCTCTTGCAGAATTTTTGGCACAGGTTGTTTTGCAGCCTCCACGTTGTATCACCTCGACAATTTGATTTGTCATTATAGTAATACATCCGCCTTCCGCAAGAAGGAGTGATTATGACCCGGAATGTGCAAGATTTTGACCTTTGTCCGCCGACAACAAAAAACCGCCCTAGAGGGGCGGCGGGTCTGTTCATATCGTTGACAATTGTGCTTCTCAGCGTACCGAATGTTTGGATTTATATTCGCTTGGCGTAGTTCCTACATATTTTTTGAACACTTTTGAAAAATAGGTTCTGTCCGAATATCCCAGGCCGACGGCCAGCGACTCCAGGTTCTGGCTGGAGATTTTCAGCATTTTGGTAGCGACCTTCATCTTGTGCTGATGTACATAGTCCGTAAAGGTCAGGCCAGTCATGCGCTTGAAATAACGCGAAAAATAGCTTGGATCCAGAAACAGATAACGTGCCATATCAATTGAGGTGATATTATCGCCAAGATGCTGGTCGATATACTGCTGGATAAGCTGCAGCTTGGGCTCCTGCGGAGAAGCTCCTGTCACCTGCTGCTTGCTGCCTGTAATCTGTACAAGCTTTCTTTCCACCAGTTCCATCGTATCTTCAAGTGTGCGGGTCTGCACGAGATAGACGAACAGATCCTCATCGAACATCAGGCTCGTAAACATTAACTCGATGCCGCGGAGCATAAAGGATAAATCCCGGGCGAAATCGCCAGGATGAATAGACATAACTTTTGCAGTCCTAGCGATTTCCTGTAGAGTGCCACGGATGGCTTCAAGGTCTTTTTTTATCACGGCCCGTTCCATCTGCGGGATATAGCTGTCCAGAAATCCTTGGGGTGCAGGCTGGAAACGTGGAGAAGCGATTTGCAGAGTATCCAGAACCGTGTAATCCGCACTTGCATAGAACTCGCATTTGTCCTGAACAATCTGCCGATGGATCTGGCCAATCGCCTGTAGCTCCATTTTCTCTGTGACGGCAATAATGCCGGGTTGAATCTTTAGGAGATGGGAGCATTCGGAACACAGCCGCTGTAAATAATCGTGAAAATGAAGACTGGCATTCTGCGCGAGATTCACACGGTAATTATATAGAATCACAATATTCTTTTGCTCCAAGAAAGGCGTAATCCCTTCACATGTTTCGGACAGTTCCAAGGCTATATTGTAAATAGCATATAAAATAAGTGGATACTCACTCTGCTTGTATCGCTTGTCGAAACTGGAAAAATGAATACTAACCGTGCCCAGCATAAACCACGGATACGTCCAGGATATGCCGATTTGCGCCGCATAAGCCAGTGTGGTTTCAGGCGGAGCACCGCCAATCACCCTTTGCAGCAGGTTCTGCCGGAAGAGCTGGCTGTTGTAGCCTGTCTCCCCATGGCTGATCAAGCCAATCTTCGACTTAAGCAAGTGTACGGACTTGGCAAGGCTTTTCTCCAGTTGCTCTTCTGTAAGCTGGTCCTTGATTAAATAATCATCTACTTTCAGCTTTACCGCCTGCTGAGCATAATGGAAATCCTCATGACAGGTCAGGAAAATAATTCTGACCTCCGGCTTCATGCGGGTGAAACAATCGGCTAGCTCAATCCCGTTCTTTTGCGGCAAACCAATATCCGTGATCACAATGTCAGGCTGCACTTCCTCAAACATTAATAACGCCTTGGCACTGGAATAGGTGCTGCCGACAATCTGCAAGCTATGTGCCTCCCAGTCAATCATCTGCTGAAGCACTTTGAGCATAGGAACATCATCGTCTATGAGCATCACTTTATACATCAATATCCCTCTCTCTCTGACAGATTAACCTGATGATTGCCTTGCGGCAAATACAGAGAAACGGACACCCCACCCTGCGGCAGATTATGCAGCGACAAGCGGGTATCCTGCCCATAGGTCAGCCTCAGCCTTTGAACTACGTTCATTAACCCGACCCTTTGATAAGCTTCATCCTGTTCATCGTCCTTATACAGTAACCTGCGGTTCAGTCCCGCCAGAACTTCAGCCCCTGCACCGCAGCCATTATCTTCAACTTCAATCATGATCCCATCAGGGACCGTTCGCGAGCGAACGACAATACGCGGTGCCGGGTGGTCAACCAATCCGTGGACGATTGCATTTTCTACAAGGGGCTGCAAAATCAGCTTAGGGACGATGAGCTTCTCTGTATCCTTTTCCAGATCGACCTCCAGTTCAAGAGGGATTTCGTTGCGGATCTTCATTATATCGATATAATGGCCAAGCAGTTTGCATTCTTCCCGCAAGGTAGCCGGTTCATTGACCTTCAAATAGGCCCGGAGCAGACTCATTAATGAATCGATGATCCCACTATGCAGCTTATCTTTGGACAAAATAAGGCTACATTTAATCGAATTCAACGTGTTGATCAAAAAGTGGGGGCGAATCTGCATAAACAGCGCCTCCAGCTCCATCACCCGCTTCTGTTCCTGCTCCAGCTCGATGTCGTGAATCAGTCCTTGCAGCTGGTCCAGCATAGTATTCAACGTCTGCCCCAGCTCAGCGATTTCATCCTTGCCCTTGACCTCCAGCCTGACATCAAGATTCCCCATCCCGAACTGGCGCACAACGCGCTGCAGCTTCATGATCGGACTATGCAATCTTTTGGCAATCAGCATGGAGGTAGCCGAAAAGACAATAAATAAGAGGAGTACCAAGCCAATGCCACTATAAAACGTCCGCGAGATCTGGCCCGACCATTCTTTCTCCGAAGCTTCATAGATCAGCTGCCAATTGGATTTGTCGATAGCTCTGGCTGTACGAACGCTTCCTCTCGCTTCCTTGCCTTCTGGAGCCAATTCTGAGTTCCCAGCGATCAAGCCTCCTCCAGAATCAAATAATGCAACCTTGCCAAATTCGACGGGTCCGAGCAATTTATTGAAATAGGATTCAGGAATTGAGATAAGCAGCACGGACACCTGCCGTTTCTCCCGGCTGTCATAGATTACTCTGGCAATATAATAGCTGCTGCTTTTACCGGAACCGCTGTCAGCCATCCCAAGCCATTGCAAGGTCTCCGGTTCGTGGATATTGACACGGCTCATCAGCTTGTCCAGGTTAGCATTGATTACAGATAAATTCTCCGTCCCAGAGGAGATCACAAAGTGTTTCCGGTTGACCAAATACATGCGAATATTATTATTCAACGGCTTAGAGTTAATGAGCGAAAACACATCTTGAATTTGCGTAAAATGTACGTAATCCTGATAGCTATTTAGCCGCTCAGTATCCGCAAATGACTTCAGATTAGCGCGGAAATTGGTATCGTTTACAATAAAATGGGAAGCGAACGTCACATCATCAATAGTTTTGTTTAGTTCGTCAATCATAACGTTCAGGAAGTTATCGTTGCTGAGCTGCAGCTTCTCTACCATCGTATCCCGGATGAGCACGAAGGAGATGATCGATACTGCAATCAGCGGGATAAAAATCAGCAAAAGAAATGAAACCTGGATACGTCTATAGTAATTGAATTTGAACATGTTTTCTCCGCGCCTCTCTCATGCTCTTTTCTTTTATTCTATCAGCCCGTTGTCCAGTATTCATACATTATCTGATTACCGTGACTTTCTTTTGACCGTCTGCAGAAACAATAAGCACTACTACTCCAAAAATTTGTACGCCTTCCACTACATAGGAATCTAAATGACTGGATGGAATCTCGTGGCTGATCACGATAATATGCTCCTCATTCCTTTCGGGGAGGATGATGCGACAGGCCTCCGCCTGTGCAGCAGCCACCGGTTCACCCGTATGGCGGTAAATCGGCACCTGTTCGACCAGCGGACAGAACAACTCACCCGCAGGCTGCGGGTACAGCACCTGCATGATCGAGACCGTTCCTTTCCCCTTTCGGGAGTACACAGCATACTGATTGGGTTCCAGCAGATTATATTCGCGGGAGATTACCCCAGCATCCATCCTGCCCTGAAGACCATCAACATGAACAGGAAGGATACAAAGATTGGCTTCCCGCTCATTTTTTGTACGGCATATTAGCGTTCCATCTTCCATCTGAACCGTTCCGGGTGCAAAATGAAAATGCTGGGAAAATGTATGCTCCTGCCGGGAACTGAAGCTGTCCACCAGAAGCCAGTAAAAAGGCTTAATAAATAGGATCCTCCTTAACGGGTAGACCGGATCATCCCAATGACGGTAGCCGTCATGGCTGCCCTCTACATAATCAAAGTCCGGATGGCTGATCCATTGGCAGCCCGTTGGCTTCGCAATCTGAGAGAAGGACCATGTATCCGTGACTTCGGTAAATCCAATTCCGTCGACAGTGGTCGTATTATGGGCAGCGCTTTCTTTTAGCGCTTTTCTAAGTGGTGTATGATCACTATAGTTGTATCTGCCAAGATCGGTAAGCAGATCCCGCCCATAGGCATACAGATCGAAATGTAGCAGATCCGCGTGCCCATGTCCACCCCCAAGCGGTCCGCAGTGAAAATATAGGTACAAATCCTGCTCGTCCCAGCCCGTTCGCATCACATAATGACCGGAATGCGCATAAGAGCGTGACAAGTTTGGCGGTAGCTCCGCATTCAGCCGCTCGTAGCCCTCAACTCCATTTATCCCAAACAACCAGGCATTGTCATAATCCATTTGATCGTATCCGCCAAAGCGGAGTACAGCATCCTGAAATAACCAGCCCGCATAAGTCAAAAGCGAACGGATATCGCTGTCATCACTATCGCCAAGCATCGGCTGCCGGTGATTCGGCTTGGCCCAATACAATGAAGCGACAGCCATTTGCTGAACCTTTTGCTGAAATTCTTCCTGAAGCTTCAGTCCGTTCAATCGGGCTAAGTGGATGCAGTCGAGAAAACATACCAAAACCTCATGGTGATAGGTGGGCGATTGCTCCCAGTGGATGCCGTCCGCCATAATCTGAATTCGCGCCGTCTCTCCCAATCTCTCCTCACTGAGCTGTCGCCAGTTATTGGCGCTAGTGAACTCAGGGAAGTAGAGCGCAGTTTGGAACAAACCACAAGTCTCCAGCACCCCCCAGTTGCTGATCTTCTTCCAGCCCGTAAACGATAAAGCTAAATATTGGCCGTGTTCATGGAGAGATATCATCACTTTGGCCAGCAGCGTCGGTGTGAACAGCGGACTATCCTGTATATAAGACAGTGCTTTAATCCAGTTAGCACAACGAAGGCCCGCTTCAATTGTGCGCCATGTCAGCGAATCATTCGCAGGCTTGTCTGGAACGGGGTTACGGTCTATCCAATCTTCAAGCTGGCAGCAAAATGCTCTTGCATAAACCTCTTTACCTGTTATCGCATATACTTGTCCTAATGCCACCCAGTAGCGGTGGCGATTCAGCATATAAGCCCATTCTACATCCTTGTCCGGAACATGACGCCAGTCAATTTCTTCCTCAAAGGTAACCGGAATGCGGCTGCGCTCCATATCCCAGGGAAAACGAAAGAGAAACGTCTGCTCCACAACTTCATCCGCTGTCTTCATTACAGCTTCCAGCTCGTCTGCACAATAAAGCCGTACATAGTCAATAAGCTGCTGCTTCCGGTTATCCTCTTTCCGCCAGCCCGGCGTGCTCCGTCGGGTCAAATACCGATGTAATTCAGTCAGCGCATCGTCCTGCCGCGCTTGGCTGAGCGCATTCTTCACTAGAGCTAAAGCGGGCAACTCAAGGTCGAGCAGCGCAAAGACGGCATAGGGGGAGATTTGTCGGCCATCAGCGTTCATACCAGTACCCCTTGTTGCCTTTTTGCAGCCGCATCAATGCTTCAAGATAGAAATAATCTCCCCAGATCATGAAGTCATCTGGAGACAGATCGCCGCGCACATGATAAGAACCATGCTTCAGCAGCCCCTCCGCCTCTTCGCCGAGCGTGGAATAGTTCTGCACAAGCGAAGTCATCGACTGCATTAATCCCTGCTGAAAATAAGCCCGCTCCGAATCCTCCCCATCCATTAGCTCCAGCAGTTCCTGTAGTCCGGCTGCTACTATTGCCGAGGCCGAGCTATCCCGGTAAGTATCCGGAGATACCGGAGCATTAAAATCCCAGTAAGCGACATGGTCCTGCGGCAAATGCTCCAGAAAATAGCGGGCCATCCGCTTGGACGTTTCCAAATACAACGGATTTTTGGTATAGCGGTAGGATAATGCAAAACCGTAAACACCCCAAGCCTGCCCGCGCGTCCAGGTCGATCCGTTAGTAAAGCCCTGATGAGTGGCGCCGCCAATCGGCTCTCCGGTCTTCGGGTCGAAGAAAAACGTATGGTAAGAGCTGTCATCTCCCCGTACCAGATACCGTCTCGTTTTCTCCGCCTGCATGACCGCCACCTCCCTGTATTCGGAAACACCGGTCTGTTCTTCTGCCCAATACAAAAGGGGAAGGTTTAACAGACAATCAATAATGATCCGCCCGCCTTCCTGAGTATCCCCCTCCGGTCCCCAAGCCTGAATATAACCGCCAGCTGTACGCCAGCGCTTCAGCAGCAGGTCTGCCGCCTGCAATGTCAGTTGACGCGCTGATTCGTCTTTATCTATAATCCACTGGGCTTTAGAGGATAACGAATACAGGAAGCCGATGTCGTGATGATCAAGCACGGTCTTTGCCGCGAAACGGCGGCGGAAATCTTCTACGGTATGGGATGCCGCAATACGGAAGCTGTCATCCCGCGTATATTCATAACACAACCACAACATGCCGCTCCAAAATCCGTTAGTCCAGTCGTCGTTGTTATTGAGCTGATAAGTTCCATTCCTGCTGACATGAGGGAAACTGCCCCCGAACCGGTCTATGTTCTTACGTACCTTCTCTATCGCATCTTCAATCGCACTGCTCCACATAAGTTCCTTGCTCCCTTCAGGCTCTTCGTTTCTTACGTTTCATGATAAGGAGAGTGAACAGGATCTAATAGGGGCGATTTTTGCTTTGATGTGCATTATTTTGACTTTTGAATGACGTGAAGTACTGTAAGTTTACTTTCCAATCATAGGCATCAAATCAATATAGTAACAAAAGGTATAACTGTTTATGGGAAAATACGTTAAAATCAGAGAGTGACTTACATCTTTCATTCTTTTTTAGAAACGGAGTGTCCTATTAATGAAAAAGCTAGGTGCATTATTTTTATCCATTTTCATGGTTATGTCTGTCTTTACCACTGCGCATGCTGCTGAAAAGCCTGTCGGTGTATGGATTGATGGAACCGAAATAAAGTTAGGCAATTCTAACCCTGTTGTAGAAAAAGGAACGACCCTAGTTCCTATGCGTCCCCTGCTAGAGAAGCTTAATGTAAATATTAATTGGAATAAAAAAACCCAAACCGTAACAGGGACCAAAAATGGACTGGCCCTCTCACTGACCATCGGTAGCACAACCGCAACGGTAAACGGGGAGAAGAAAAAACTAGAGGTGGCTCCTAAAACCATCAACAATGTCACCTATGTTCCTGTCCGCTTTATAGGAGAAACGATCGGCTATAAGGTGGAGTGGAGTCCAGCGCTGCGCACCATCACTTTTGTGGCCGATACTCAAGCTGCCGGAAGCACCGGATTCTTATGGAAAGTGGAGAACAACGGCAACACCGTCTATCTGCTTGGTTCTATCCATGTGGCTAACGACAAAATGTACCCGCTGCGTCCGGAGATTGAAGCTGCTTTTGAAGCCTCGCAATATTTAGGTGTCGAAGTAGATATCTCTAAGATTGATCAAGCTGAGATCCAAAAGTTTATTTTGGAAAAAGGCTCTTATACAGATGGAACCAAGCTCAAGGATCATGTATCCGCAGATACATATAACAAAGTAACTCAGCTGCTAAAAGCAAATGGTCTGGCGGAAAATGCATTCGATTCCTTCAAACCGTGGGTCGTTACCCAAGGTGTCTCAAGTCTACAGATGCAAGTTACAAGTTATACGGCGGATACCGGCATTGATTTATATTTTTTACAAAAAGCAGGCAAGCTGAACAAACCTATTATTGAACTGGAAAACACACAATTGCAGCTGAATATGTTCGACCAGTTCTCAGATGGATTGCAAGAAAAGCTTCTTGTCGACACACTCGGCAGCCTCAATCAAACGGACAATACTTCCGCAGCAGCTTCGCTGGATGCACTATCCCAAATGTGGATGCAAGGTGATGAGCAGTCGCTCGTAGCGATGACAAAAGCGGTCGCGCAAGAGCCAGAGTATTATAAAGGCCTGGTTTCGGATCGTAACGTCAACATGGTGAAGCATGTAAAAGAATATTTGAATAGTGATAAAAAAGCGACTTACCTTGTCGTCGTTGGCGCGCTGCATATGCTCGGTGACGATGGTATCGTGACCCAATTGCAAAAAGATGGCTTTAACGTCGTCAAACAATAATTGTTTTAGCTAAAATAAACAAGGCTGTCTCTTAGTCATCTACGATGATTATGGAGACAGCCTTTTATTTTCACTTTTTTTAGCTCAATCTAAGAGTAGAAGTTGGCTTAACATGTGGACAGAGCGGAGGGCCCTCCGGGATTCTGGAGAAACGCACCCTACGAACCCAAAGCCGCTTGTTCATAAACGGGCTACTACAATTTTATTAACTGATCTACCTTAACTGGAAGTCCAGTAGCTATTGAACGATTTGCCGCAATCCCGGTCATAATAGACAACGCTCCGTCCACATGGGATGCCGCACGATTAAAGCGATCCTCCAGCGGACGTTCAAAAATATCACGCAGCATCACAGGATCTCCGCCTCCGTGCCCCCCAACTCCTTCTTCAATCTCCACTTCATAAGGTGCTGCGAACTGAGGGAAGACCGTGATCCGCTTGTCTTTTAACGCCCCTTCATCCTCCTTATTTCCTCCGGCATTTACATAAGACTGTTCGACGACCTTTACTTCCATCCGCCCCTTGGTCCCATTAAATACCACAATGAAACCCTCCCAAGGCAGATAAGCATTAAGTGAATAATTCATAATCGTCTTATTTTTGTATTTGACCATAACCGTCATCGTATCCTCAATGCTGATATTATCACCGAACACACTTTGGTCACGCAGGTAGCCATCCTCATGCTCCGTATCCAGATACATCTGCTTTAACTGCTCATTATCTTTAAGATGCAGGGCAAACGGATCATTTTCCGCCGCACTGCTACCATGAGCACGCTGATAAAACTCAGTCACCCCGCGCTTCTCCGCGTTTTCTCTGCCATAAAATCTTAGATCACCCATCGCATAAACCGTATCTGGGCGCGAACCCAGCCAGAAATTCATCAAATCGAAATGATGTGTGGATTTATGAACCAACAGACCTCCGCTGTTCCGTTTATCACGATGCCATCTGCGGAAGTAATCCGCCCCATGCTGCGTATTTAGCAGCCACTCGAAGTTGACGGAAAGCACTTCTCCAATCGCGCCGTCCATAATGAGTTCACGGATTTTGGTGTTGTGTGGGGCATAGCGGTAATTGAAGGTCACACGCAGCTTTTTCCCAGTCCGCTCAATCGCTTCAAGAATTTCCTGACATTTCTCTTCATCCACTGTCATCGGTTTCTCCGAAATAACATCGCAGCCAAGCTCCATCGCCCGGATAATGTAACGATGATGCGTGCGGTCAATACTCGTGACAATAACCGTGTCAGGTTTGGTTTCCTCAATCATACGGTCAAACTCATGAGCTTTATAGGTAGGAACCGCTTGATATTTATATTTTTCCTCCAGCAAACGGTTCGCATAATCCATTCTTGCTCCATTCACATCACAAAAGCCTACAATCTCAGAGGTTTCACGATAATTCGTCGTGATCTCACCATAAAAAAACTCCGCTCGGCCGCCGGTTCCTACGAAAGCATATTTTTTGTTGGACATCAGGATCACTCCATCACTTATTGATTTAAAAGCGTTTTCTTCTTATAGTGTATAGTATAAAATATATCTTAATCTAAGCGATTCTTAGCAGAAATAACAAAAACTTTGCATATATTATCCTCATTATCAGAAAGGAGCAGATTTAGCATGGAACAGGATCCTCAGCCTCCTTTTATAATTGAGCAAATAAAAAGAGCCGGTCCATTCAGCATGGATTCCGACCATTATCACGATACTTATGAAATTTATTATTTACTCGCCGGGGAACGCAGTTATTACATTAACAATCTGATCTACACCTTGCGTAAAGGTGATCTGATTTTTATTAACAAGAACGAGCTCCATCGTACCACGTCTAAAGGCTCTGCAAGCCATGAACGGATCTTAATTAACTTTGAGGAAAGCTTTCTGCAAAAGACATTGGCGCACTTCGAGCTGCATTTTCCATTTATGGCTACACAAAGCTTGCTTTTGCGGCCCGGAGTACATGAACAGGGGGCCATTGAATATCTTCTTTTCAGCATGCTAAAAGAACAAACAGAACCACGGACACAGCAATTCCCCTATCTGCAGACGCTGCTCATCCAACTATTTATTGAAATGAACAGAATACAGGAAATAAGCCGCGAGCCCATTGCCCCTGAGAGCAGTGAGAAGCAGCTAAAAGTCTACGAAATTATTGATTTTTTACAAACACATTATGCTGAAAAGCTTACATTGGAGCGGCTATCTGAGACTTTTTTCATCAGCAGCACCTATCTCTGCCGAGTGTTCAAGCAGACAACTGGCTTCACCATCGTAGAATATCTAAACTACATTCGGATCAAGGAAGCCCAACGTCTCTTGCAGAGCACCAACGCTAAAGTTACGAACATCGCCGAGGATACCGGCTTTGACAGCATCGCCCACTTCGGGCGTGTGTTTAAACAAATCGTTAAACGTTCGCCTTTGCAATATCGCAAGCAAAACCGCTGATCCACAGCTAGAAATCACAACCAGTTCTCTTTGTAGCCGCTCCGTCGATCAAAAGTACCTTATGTGAACTGCCATGGGCATGGGGGCATCTGGGACGGGAGCATCGGGAGCATCGGGAGCATCTGGCATCTGGCATCTGGAGCATCTGGGGCATCTGGGGCATCTGAGCAACAACAATATCTCGTCACTAGATTACCTTTTCGCGCGAACAAAGCTCATGAGGCTATCGGACCCAGTGGACCTTATTCGCAGCATAATCGCTATTTTGGGATTTTATCGGACCCCATAGTCGCTATTGGCATAAAAAGCTACCTATATTAGCCGTTTTCGAAGCAATAACGTCACTGGAGTCCGAAAATGGCCCCAAAAGGCGATAAATCTGCAAATAACGTCATCTGAGTCCGCATAACTTTGTCTAGCAGGAGTAATCGGCGGTTTCGGGGGGCCGGGGGGACCGGGGGGGGTTTCGGGGTTTCGGGGGTTTAAGCAGCACTGTAACGCATAACAAAGAGCAGCGATCCCCACTAATGGAGTATCGCTGCTCCGCTGTAATTTTGTGATTAATACGGTCGTCTCATTCCTCATCATGCCATTCATTTTGCTTCGTCATGTGATTTCATTTCCAAATCTCGTACGAGCCTGTGAACCTCAATTCCGGCCAGCAGCACGATGCCAATCCCATGTGTATCGTTTAATTGCCAGGTCAATTCATCTTTATAATACAGTTTGTTAAACGAATAACCCGAACCGCGGCAGACACCGTAAACATTGCCTAGTTTGTCAATACAATAACGGGTTAAGCCACTCCAGCCGTTGATTGCAGAGGTTACGTATGACTCTGGTTCCAGCAGCCAACCGCAGCGTACGCCTCTAGCAAAAGCGTAAATAAACATAGAGGTACAAGAAGCCTCCGCGTAGGACTCAGGATCCGTCAACACTTGATGCCATAGGCCCCGCTCATCTTGCAGCTTAAGATAGCCTTTACTAAGCTCGCGGAAATAATCAAGCAAATCAGCTCGCAACGGATGTTGCTCAGGCATAACTTCAAGCAGCTCAGTCAGCGAGAAAATCACCCAACCATTACCTCTGCCCCAAGGCACGCCATTGGGTTTATTAAACTTATAATCATACACATGATGCATAATGCCAAGCTCCGGCTGGAACAGCCGCTCCTTGTAATGTAAAAACTGCACCGCCGCATCATCAAGATAAGCCGCATTTCCGGTCATTTCATAATATTTGCTTAGAAATGGCGTGCTCATATACAGATCATCACACCACATCGTCTGCTGCATGAAATCAACTGTGCCACTGGTCCGATACAAAGCTCCGTCAGGCAGCCTGCTCTGCACTTTAGTAATGTAATTGGCAATTTCAGCAGCAGCTTCCGGTGCGCCCTGTAGTGGACGAAGCTTATGTGCTTCCAGCATCGTTGCCCCGAAGGATCCGCAGTCGTCCAGCGAATCCATCAGCGCCAGCTGATGATTGATGCCCGGAGCGCCATAACGTCCAAGGTCCCATAAGGCATATTTATGCAGCCCTGTACATTGCTCAATATGGTGTTGTGCATATTCGGCATAATGGGGGGCCTTAAGCTCTACTCCTGTTCTCAGCAATCCGTACAGGGTTACGCCTAGAGGGTAATTCCAGCGCCCAAACATAACACTCTCCAAATAAGGCCTAACCCAGCTATTCGGTTGGTCCACCCGCCAAAAGGTTACTTCATCCGCTTCCCCAAATAAAGTATCCATAGAGGTCAGTTCTAAGACTTTCGGCGCTGTCCCCGAGGTGAATAGTCCAAGGTACAGCCAAGGATCAGTTAATCCTTCAACTGAATAAGGTTGCACGAGACTACTCTGAACACCACCAGACCGTACGTCCAGTTCAAATCCCCAATTCCCCTCTCCGCAGACGGACTCCACGACGAGATCATGTAGTCCATAACCAAGCTCCAGTTGGATATCCAGCGTGCCGTTCACGTTCTGGTGCTCAGCTACAAGTTTCCCATTCACATAGATAGAGATTTCAGCCATTCCACGATAGCTACCTTGCAGGCGTATGTCATCTTTCTGTAGGCTCTTAACTTCCAGCTTACACCAAGCAAACGCCTTGGCTCCTAGTAATTCCCCAAATATACGTGAACAGTTGCCAGTTGCCTGTTCCTGTGGCGACCATTGCGGCGTCGGAAACCAAGCGCAGCGAGCTGTCATCTGCTCTTCAGTGAAATCAGCTTCCAGCCAAGCTGCCCAAGACGTCTGTTGGGGTCCACTATAAATCCAACCTTCACAACCGCTTAACTGCGCCGTTGGAGTAAGAAAGTGTACCGGTGCACCTTTGACGCTGCCCGTTCCAAAAACCCCTCCGCAACCTGTACCTGTTGCTACATACTCCAGCACAAGATGGTTCCAGCCTTTATCCATGCCCGCCCGAAAAAACGTCCTCCGGTCCGGAAACACATCATCATTTAGATTGGAGCTAAACACCAGACGTCCATTTATGTAAACCTTAACTGGACTGTAGCAACTAACTGAGAAAGGGGCTTCTACCTCATTGTCACTCCACAGCTTTCCCCATACATATACGAATTGTCCTGCCTCTAGCTCCGGCAGTCGTTCTTCCAGATTCATATCGTAACGGCAGTCGCGGAGCCGTTTGAAACCACTCTGTGAATGTACCCGGTAAACCGGAGGCTGCGGGGGATAGGCACCGATAAAACGGCTGGCCACAGCGGCCAGTACATTTTCGATTTTGCCCCCATTATATTTGGCAATACAATCAGGATCAGGAAAGTATTCTGGAATATAAGTACTCACTAAACGTATCCTCCTTCACACAGTTATTTCTCCACCGGGATACAGCGTCGAGCTGTACAATCTTTTAGGCTGAGGTAACGATTTCTCAGAGGCACAGGTACTAATATCTATCCACTCGCTTGAATATACCGTTGCTGACTCATCATTATAAATTACAACCTGTTCCCTGCCACATCCCAGAAGATCGCCATGAACGGCATAACCTTCCTCCTTGAATTCAGCTACAACCCTCATATGTCCATCGTACAAAGCAGGATATATCCCGCCTCCCCGGCGGTACGCGAGAATATAATCCGGAGAACCCACTTGCCAGTTACTAACGGCTTCAACGATAGTCAGCCAACCGTCGGTTGTACGTTCTTCTTTCCACAGTTCCTTGCCATTACAGTCTAAAAGGAACAACGCATCCTTACCTTTTAGCCCTTTGCCGTCATCTTCGCGGATCATTCGGTCCAGCCCGGCAACCTGAAGGCCAGGCAGTTCAGGCCGGAATCGGCCTAACGCCAAATGCTGTGACTCGATGGAGCCGTCATAACGCCAAAGCTCTTGCCCGTCCCGGTCATACATCACCGTTACGCTTCCACCGACAACCAGTTCAGGATAACCATCTCCATTCACATCGCCAACCCAAATACAGTCCGCGTGGTCATCCAGATCGTGGCAGCTCCATAATAAATTACCTTTAGAATCAAGCAGATCATAACCTGCCATCACTTGATCCTGTCCATTTCCATAAAGATCGTGAACCCACGGATAATGTCCTACATTGCCTGTATGCGTCCATAATAAATTGAAATCCTTATCCAAGGCCCACAGTTGATGATAACGGTCCTTCAGAATGATGTCGGAAGCATGTTTTTGCCCTGTTAGATTGGCAATGATAATACAATCATGTGCATGTTCAGCAGGTAAGTCGTATATGGACTTAACCGTTCCTGTTGAACCTTCAAAAATATGAAAACGTCCATCCATTACACATAATACTTCCAGCGACCCATCACCATCTATATCATAAACTTGCGCTGGATAGTCCGAGCCTTGGCTGCCAGCGTCAGGATCGGGTGTGCCCACCTGCCACAGCAGCTTGCCATCCATATCAAAAGCGGTCAGGCATTGCACCTGATGGGGAATATAACGAACATCCTGGCGATTATCCGGCTGGACCAGCAGCATTTCTGCACGTCCATCCCCATTCAGATCGCCAATAAGCATTTTACAGCGTGGACCAGCAGCGGAAATATCTACTTTTGCCAGCTGATAGACTGATTGTGTGTCCTTCGTTCTCATTAGAATCCTCCTGTCTTCTCTCTTCGATTAAATCTCAGGGAAACGGACGGTTTGTCCGCCTGCTACTTCTATAATCACACCGTCGATTTCCAGCCAGACAGATACCACTCCCGGATTATATACAAAATCCCGAGCAGCGGAGAAAATAAGGGCTTCACAAGCCTTCATATAATGAACGAGTTCAATATTTGTCGCGTACCAGATTTCCTCCAGTCCTCCCACTGCTTCACAGAAGCTTTCTATCAACTCCCAGTTATTATCGTTATCAAATTCATAACTATGGCCCCACACATACATCAGATATAAATACTGCCGTTTATGCAGCTTCACGAACTGCTCCGCATGCTCCAGCAAATGATCATTATGATGGCAAGTCCCCCGCCATTCCAGCCAATCCTCCGGCAGCCCAAAGCCGCCGCCAGTGGTCTGTACCACACGGGCATATTCCATGCCTAAATGAGGCAAAAGCTTCTTTATCTCCTTGTTAAAGGAACCGTTAGGATAAGACATTCCCCGTATCGGCACCTGGAGCAGCGTCTCAAAACACTTTCGATCCTCCATAATCTCATGGATGATTTGCTCCTGCGGACAACGGGCCATCGTCGGATGGTGTTGCGTATGGACAGATACCTCATGTCTCTGGTACAGCTCAGTTATTTCATCTGCCGTAATACGATCGCCTTCACCCAGCAGGCCAGAATTGAGATGAAATGTTCCTCTAATCCCATGGCGGTTAAATAGTCCAACCAATCTTTCGTCAGCCCGTCTGCCGTCATCATAGCTCATTGTAAGCGCCTTATGTCTGCCCTCAGGGTAACAATAATAAATAATAGACATCAATCTGAAGCCTCCTTCGCATTACTGTCCAAAAACCGTCAGATTCGAGTATTCAGCAATCAGGGGTGCCATCTGTCGGAACCCAATTTTCCCACCTGTCAGTAGCGGCCCATAGGTTTCACCATCATCTATCCATGTAAAAATCGGCAGTTCATTGATTGCAAAAGACAGCATAGGGCCACGTTTCACCACTAACATCCGGTAGGGCTCAGTCATGTCGCTGACGTCCGGAAGCGGATCGGCTGCCTGCGCAACCAGATGAAAACCATAACTTTTGCGCAAATTACAGGTGTGAAATTCACGTTCTTCCACCCAACGCCTGCGAAAATACGAGATATGATACGTGTCTATCTGCCCGTGATGGTATTGATCATATTCACCCGTACGGCGAGCAAGCGTGGAATCAAATAAATCCTTCCCACCCTCTCCTTTGGCCGCTATAAACAAAATCGCCAACCCCGGCTCACACAATGGGCGGAAATTCCACGATACGGCGAGGTCTGCCGGGAACTCCTCTGGACACCAGAGAACGACATTTGCTTGTTGTCCGGCCTCGGCATGGATAGTGCTCTCTAATCTCATTCGTTGCAAAGGGAAGGAAACCGTTCCCTCTCCCTCCATCTGGAATCCAGCGATATCACTAGTTGAAGCGAGGGGATTATGGTAGATTGGTTTCCATGCTTCAGGGATCAAACCACCTATACCCGTGTCCTGCATCGGCCTAGCCATAAATCATTCCTCCCCACAATGAAGCCTTCAATTCGCGAGTTCCGGTATAGCACTACCGATTAATTCCAAGGCAATGATCGTATTTAAAGACCACTGCGAGGCTTCATTTGTATTCATCCAATCGATCTCATTTAACTCAGTCATATAAGTGACCCGATCAGCTTCCTCCTGTAGATTCACACAACCAAATGGATTCTCCAGCAAAATCGTCCAACACCGCTCTGCCGTCGCCGGATCCTTGCGGTAATATGCTCCATATGCAGCAATGGCTACGCTGAGCACAGGATGCTCAAAACGGAGTTTTCCTGAAATCAACCCTCCTGTAAATGCGTCCTTCTCTTCTTGTGGCAAATTATAAAATACGCCGAACTCAGCCAGCATATCTTCCCAGTCCGAGTCCTCCAGCATTGCCGCCAGCTCGAACCACACCTGCGGACCTCCCATACTAATCGCTAGATGACGCCCCCAGTTATCGTCGCCCATTCCCGACAATAGGCCAGTTGCCGGATCATACCCATATGTGGGACCAGATAAAAGCCGTAAATTTGCCCTTTTGATGCAATTCATGCCTGTTATAATCTTGTCACGATAAGCGGTATCCTCGAACCGCTCCCAGCGGGTCATCCAATTAGAGCTAAAGGCCGCCCAGTCCGGACCCACCCTAACATGAGTCGGGAATTCATCCTTCGGAAAATACGCCCGCATCGGGTCCAGAGTAACTGTTGAATAATCAGCATCCTTTACACTGTCCATAATATCGCCGACCCGCTCGTCTCCGGTCAGATAATAATAGTAGCGATGCAGACCCGCCATAGCGATACGAGCCTCTTTGCAGCCGCAGCCCCAGTGGATGACATTATGCCGCGAGCCTAGTCCGGCGTATTCGCCAAAATGATATACATCTACCTCACTCGTATGCCTGGTCATAGCTTCGGCCATTCGGAACACATCCGCTCTCCCGGACCGGAGAAACGTTACCCACAACCACATATTTGGCACCAGCTCGGAATTCTGCCAGGCACAGCCACCGAGATCATAGTTCCATACATGTCTGACCGGATCGTAGCTGTGCATGAAATCTCCGTAGTCCCAAAAACCGTACCATTTGCGCTGCTCGATCTCCTCCTTGTAAAAGGAGATGATCCCGTCCAGCCGCTCTTCCAGATACACCTTGGCTGGCGTGCTCCGATCAGGCAAACTCCAGAAACCAAAAGCACCCGCTTCATGATAATAAGTTGGTTCACAAACCAGCAATGAAGGTTCTTCAGCTTCTGCCTGCATCCGCTGCAACAATTCAGGCCCGGGAGTCTGCGCCGTACACCAGAATGTTAGCTCGCTAGTATTAGCGATACCAAATGGAGTGGCCCGTAATTCTTCTGCACCTTCATACGAGGATTCCACATGTGTTTTTGTATCATAATGCCGCAAGTCCATAGCTGCCGCATTAGGTGACCAGAACCAGACAGTAAGAGCTGCCGCGTCTGTGGCAGTGGAACCAATCTCCATTCCTGCCGGATGCTTACGCCAGAAATTCTTCATCCCGACGGCTAGCCCTCCACCCTCTGCTCCAACATAACCAAGCCCACCTGCCCGGCGGCCTTCTGCTGCCTTGATCCAAGCGCACCCATCCTCTGTCCGCTTCCAGATCCCATAATGCTCGGAAGAATCTTGAACCAGCCGAAAGCTGCCCCAAGTCGCGGAGTCATCCAATAAACTAAGGAAATAGGCATCCTCTTCTGGATCAAATTTCACAGCACATCCTGCTACCTGATCGACGAATAAATCACGGTACTTACCTTTGGTTCGCCGTGTATGCAACGTCTTAGGAGACTCGCTAAACAAGCCGCTATCTCCGGCAAAACGAACATGGCGGTTGTAAAGCGGTCCACGCAGCGGCACTGTGAATTCTATTCCTAATCCTTTAATAAAATCCTGCTGCGGCTTACCGTCATAATGAAACGTATGAACTAATCGAATAGACTCCAGCCCAGCATAAAAATATAGACGCAGCGTATAGGGAAGCCACTCACGAGCATTGTGTGAAGCTTGGTGAAGTCCCTCTAGCTTCACCACTGCGCGAACAGGTCCGTCCTGTTCAAGGATGGCACTTAACGTTCGTCCTGTGAATCGCTCCTCACGTATGCTCAGGGTGCCAGCACCCTCATCTCTCTGTTCACATATACATACAAGCTCTCCATTACTGCATACTTCGGTTCCTTCCGTGTCCGCCGGATTTCTGCGCACAATACTGCGGATAAGACCCTTCCCCTGCTTGTTAACCGTGCAAATAATAACACCTGTATCTATAATGAAAGCTTCCTCTGTTTCCTGCACAGTTAGTCGCTCAGTCATTTCCGTAGCTGGAGCCGCTTGATTTATTGTCATTGTCGCTAAGGAATCCTGCTGAATATCCGAATTTTTGTTTACTGCCGAGTGCGTGGACCATTTGATGCTCCCGTCAGGCCAAAAAGCTGCCGGCCAGCTTTGCAGCGGCACAAGCTTTTCGTTCTTCGGCATACTTAAGCAGAGATTCTTTAACGATTCCCTGTTGAGCGCTCCTTTTTTCCAAGGAACCCCCCAGGTAACACCCACATCAATAGCGGGCTTTTTTAGCCAATGCAGGTTAATCGGCAGAGCCGTAGGCACAACAACCATCTCCTTTATACCTTCTTCGCCGCACGTCCTCTTACTTTTAAAGAGCTTCATTATTATGGCTTAGCTCTCTATAGCGGCTTGGAGTTATTCCCTCTTGTTTCTTAAAAATCCGGTTAAAATAGCTATGCTGATAACCCACCTGTTCAGCTACATCGTTAATTCGCAGCGAGGTATCACGCAGCAACTCCTTGGCTTTATCAAGCCGCAATTCGGTCAGATAATCAATGAAATTTTTCCCGGTGACCCGTTTGAATGATTTACTCAGTAAAAATGGGCTGATCCCTGTATAATCCGCACATCCATCCAGCGAAATATTATCCATATAATGCTCATTGATATACATCATGGCATGCTCAATCGTCCGTTTGATTCCGGCATCAGAACGCTCGCTCAGCTCCGTCAGATACGGTGCGACTACCTTTTCCTGAAACCAGGCAAGGATAAGCTTCGGCTCATGAATTTGCGACAGTGCCGCGTACAGATTAGCCCCTTTGAACAGTTGGTTTGGATGAATGCCTGAGACCATAATGGCGTGCTGAATACTGCCTAACAAATGAAGCATGCCCTGCTGCACATCAATCACTTTTGCCCCATTGGCACAC
Source organism: Paenibacillus sp. FSL F4-0097 (assembly GCF_038593125.1). NCBI lineage: Bacteria > Bacillati > Bacillota > Bacilli > Caryophanales > Paenibacillaceae > Paenibacillus > Paenibacillus sp. FSL F4-0097. The sequence goes on along the minus strand of NZ_CP151965.1, from coordinate 1,721,264 downwards.
AGTGCCTCCAGAAATTCCTCCAACAGCCGGTAAGCCTCTTCCGCTTCTCCTGTGCGCAGGGCCTGAATCATTCCGCGCTCCAAAGTGAACGAATATTGCGGTTCTGGCGTACTTTGCCCCTCACGATCCAGTAGCTCCATATTAATAATCTGGTTCTCACCACCAAACTGGCGATAACTAGCGGCTTGCTTCGCAGCCTCGAACGCTAGCGGAATACCGGATATCCTTCCAACCGGTGCACTAAACGCCACTGTTACCCTCATTTTTAACATGCGATTAATCGTTCCTGTCAGTTCTTCGCTAAAGGCTTGCACCGCTTCCAGCGATGGATTCGCAACGGGTTCGATAAGAAGTAATCCTGCCGTGAGATCATGGAAATTGATAATATCAGCCTGCTTAAAGTGCTCGGCAGACAATTCTCCGATAATATTGACGGCGGCGAATGATACAAGACTTTCATCACCGTTGCGGAACTTCCCCTCCTGGCTGGAGATGCCTGTAAGCTGAATATAAAGAATAATATAATGACAATCCTCTACTTCCCACTTAAAACGCCGCATCCGGCTTTGCAGATCCTGCTCAGAATAAGAATATAAATACCCCTGAAACAGCTGATGCAGGAAGCTTTCCTTCACATGTGGAAGTTGCTCGGAAAGAGTGTACTTCAGGGCATGGCTCTCCCCGTGCAAGTTCTGCCAATGTCGTTCAATCAGAATGAACTCATCCTCCCTACTCGCAGCCGCCGCTTGGTCAGGCAACAAAGTCTGCAGCAAACGTCCTATCGGTGAATAGATTTTGCGGGAAGCAAACCAAGACAGAATCGCCGCCAGCAGCAAAGCACTGAAGCTAACTAAAAATATCAGTCTTGAAATGAAGACGACAGGTGAAGTTATGCTGGTTATCGGTGAAGCGGACACATAGAGCCAATCTGCGGAGAGTCGGGAAAACTCACCATAAGTCACTGCATATGTAGCCTTACCCCAGTCGAAGAGAAAAGAGGACTCAAGATTTGACTCATGGTTCGCGCCCCGTTCCACAATCTCATTATGCAATGCGGTAAGTAAGGGAGAATCCTCGGCACTGTCTCCAGCAGATACGTACAAATCCCCCGTCGTCTGCAGCAAAAATGTCTCGCCGCTATTATAAGGTGTCATAGTTCGTAGCATCGCAGCTACTTTCTCCGTATCCATGCGGAGCAAAAGAGCCCCGAAGGGCTTCAAGCTTCCGCCCGGAATATGATGGACAAGCGTTAATTCTTTGACATTTGGTTTATTGGGATCGAATGCCCACTGCGTCCAATAGGTGCTTTGTTCAGTATCAATCAATTTGTCATATTGACCCGATACCGCGCTGGAGTCAATCGTGCCATATTCGGGATTAAATAGTAATGGATGATCTCCTGATAGATAGAGTTCAACGTTACTCGTCATCGTGTTTGAGCCCTGCATCACTACGAGTGTCTTCGTAATATCCCAAGCCCGCTCATGATCCTGAATAAAATCAAGGCCATTCAAGCTGTAATCAAACTTGGGATCAAAGGCCCAATGTGCCAGCATCAGCTCCAGATTGGACAGTTGATCATCAATATTAGCCGCCCGCTGTTCAATCTGCCTGTTATGCATCTGCAGCAGCTCGCTCTCCAGGCGTCCCCCTGCCATCCAGTAGACAAGCGCACCAATAATAAACCCCGGAATGGATGACACCACCAGCATAATGATCAGATTTTTACGATAATATCGGCCCTTACAGCCTGACCAGCCTTTTGTATAACGCTTCCATTTCGCCACATTTCTCATCACTATGCTCTCACCAGCCGAATCAGATAAATTTGAAGTGCAATCGAACCACATTCGTTTTGCTCCTCAGATCCTTTCCAGCCGGATAAAAGCACTAGGAAGGATCTAGCGGTCAGCCTTAGCGTATAACTCGTTCATTTCCTTAACTAAATCATCTCCACCTGTTTTTCTCCATACATCAAATGCTGATTTCAATTCAGCTTCATCAATTTGTCCTACAATATATTTTATGCGTGCATCATTAATTACATTGTCAAGTTGAGCGCCCTTTTGCGAATATACTGTGGAAATAAAGGCCTCTGCCGGATTAACCACGATCGAAGCTTCATTTGCTTTCTGAACTTCGATTTGTTTAAGCCGCAGCGGTGTCTGAGCTACAGTCTTGGATTTGTCCTCAGGTATAAAGGCCAGAATTTGGTTTAACCCTTCCACTTCTGACTCCAGAAGGACAGTGTCTTTGGAGCGTTCAATAAAACCATCCACCATAGTGTAGTGAGTACCTTCCAAACCAAAACCTAACATCGTTTGTAATTCCGGATTATTGATTTGATCTAGAAAAGCCAGTACCCGTTTCAGTTCTTCTTCACTCTTCACAGATGATTTTGGAATAGCCAGCATGCCCGAGAAACCAGAGGTCGGCAATGTATGTAGCTTGCCATCCGTACCTGTTACGCCCCCGCTTACATCTACATAATGTTTATCCGGTTCGTCTTTGCCTTCTTTTTCTAGCGCAGCGTGAATTTTATCATCCACCCGGGCGCCTGTATCGACCACATCGACGATTACTCCTGCCTTATTGTTCACGATCGGATCTGTCCATTTGGCACTATCCATAACTGCGAAGTCGGAGTTGATCAATTTCTCATCATACAGCTTCTTCATGAACTTAAGCGCTTCCAAATATTCTGGATATTCATGCTCAGGCACCAGCTTGCCATCTTGCACGCCCCATTTATTCGGTGTTCCAAACCATAACTTAATGGTATCAAAACCGCTGGCCCACTGGCTGCTCCATTTGACCAGCACCATGCCATAAGTATCCTCTTTACCATTGCCGTCTGGATCTTTTTCCTTGAACGCTTTCAGCATATTGTAGAAATCATCTACCGTCTGCGGTGTTTGCAGCCCCACCTTCTCCAGCCAATCCTTACGGAAAACCATACCGTTACGGCCGAGTACACGCCCCCGATAGATTCCGTAATTCTTCCCATCAATAGCCGAGTTTTTCAGAATAACCGGGTTCGCTTGGCTTAAATTCGGATAATCCTTAAGATAAGGCCCTACTTCCCAGAATGCGCCCGATTTGGCAGCGTTCACAAAACTAGAAGCCTTAACATCCCCCACGTAGATAATAGTCGGCAGCTTCCCAGAAGCTAGCGTAATATTAAATTTATCTGCATAAGATGCGTTCGGGACCCACTCAAAGTGGATTTTTGTGTGGGTCTGTTTCTCCAGTTCAGCAGCAACCGGACTGCCATCCTTCGGATAATTTGTTTTGAATATCGGCAGCATGAGGGTCAGATCCAGCGGGGACTCGTTTTTCTCTTCTCCAGTATTACTACTCCCCTCACTTTTGCTGTTAGAACCTGCAGATTCATTACCTGAGCAACCTGCAACAACAGTGGTAACCATCATAGCCACAAGTAAAAGTAACAACCAGCGCTTCTTTTTTACCGAACGATTAGCTTCCATTATTATACCTCCAAATTGGAATAAGTTAAGTTTGCTATCCTTTAACAGAACCCAGCATCACCCCTTTAGCGAAATGTTTTTGCAGAAATGGGTACACACATAAAATTGGTAGAGTACCTACTACAATAACCGCCATTTTAATCGACTGCTCCGGTGGCTGCACAAAGCTCGGATCCATAGAACTCATATCGCCAGCTGCAGATTGGGACAACATTACGATCTGTCGCAGCATCACCTGCAAAGGCCATTTTGTCGGATCCGTAATGTAGAGCAGTGCCGAGAAGAAATTGTTCCAATGTCCCACAGCATAGAACAACGTAAATGTAGCAAGAACCGGTTTGGATAACGGAAGGACTATCTTCCACAACAAGCCCAGCTCAGAACAACCATCAATACGCGCCGCTTCTTCCATTTCTATAGGCAGCTCCTGAAAAAAGTTTTTGACAATAATCAGGTTAAAGGCGCTAATTGCTCCCGGTAAAATAAGAGAATTGAGCGTATCCAGCAGATGCAGTTCCCGAATGACGAGATAGGTTGGAATCATTCCTCCACCGAACAGCATCGTAAAAATAACAAGGTTGAGTACCAAATTACGGCCCATCAGATATCGTTTTGCCATCGGATAAGCCATAGTTACCGTGAAGAATAAATTAACGACAGTTCCGATTACCGTAACATAAATAGAAACCCCTATACTGCGCATAATCGTATCTGTTGAAAAGATAAATCGGTAGGCGTCAAATGAAATCGTGGTTGGGATCAGGAATACGGCACGTTTAGTAATTTCCGCATCTGTAGCGAAGGAGCCCGAAACCACAAAGAGGAAAGGGAGAATCGCTACGATTCCAATAATCCCTAAAAATATATAATTGAATATATCAAATGCAGTTCCACCCGTACTCTTGTATTGTTTGGCCACAGCAAGCTTCTCCCTTCTCAATAAAGTCCGGATTCACCAAATTTTTTGGCGATCCAATTCGTCCCGAGCACAAGCGTCACACCGATTATTGATTTGAATAATCCAACAGCTGTACTGTAGCTAAAAGCTCCCTGGGTGATTCCCAGTGCGTATACATAGGTATCGAACACCTCACCTACTTCACGATTAAGAGCATTCATCATTAAATAAATTTGTTCAAAACCGTTATCCAAAATCGTTCCCATCCGAAGAATAAGTAAAATAACGATTGTACTGCGAATAGCAGGCAACGTAATATGCCAAATCTGCCGCCACCTGTTCGCACCGTCTACTACCGCAGCCTCATATTGCTCCACATCTACACCGGCCAGCGCTGCCAGGAATATAATTGTCCCCCAACCGCACTCCTTCCAGATCGTCTGGAGAATAATCAATGGACGGAACCAGTCGGGATTAGCTAGAAAGTCTATTTTCCTGCCTGTAAACGTATACAAAAACTCATTTACAGTCCCGCCTTCCGTAGTTAGAAATACATAGCTCATACTGGCCACAATGACCATGGATATAAAGTGCGGAACATAAATCATCGTTTGTATCGTCTTTTTATAGAAGGAAAGCCGTATTTCGTTTAGAAGCAGTGCCAGAATAATCGGCGCCGGAAAAAAGAAAATCAAATTATAAAAAGATAACAATAACGTATTGCGCAGCAGCATAAAGAAATCGGGATTCTGGAAAAAAACACGAAAATGCTCAAAACCTACCCATTCACTTTTCTGAAAACCAAGAAACGGCTGGTAATTCTTAAAAGCCAACAGCACGCCCCACATCGGAACATATTTGAAAACAAGAAAATAAAGGACTCCAGGGAGCAGCAGAATATATAACCATTTATCACGTTTAAAACGTTTCCATCTTCTTACCCGGATATTTCGATAGGTCTGCGGTTTTGGCTGTTGTTCTGCAGTTCCCGGAACTGTTACGTGCTTCATCCTGTTCACCTCCATTTGTCATGTACAGCTCGCGATTACTGTAGCCATGGATTACTGCAATCACCCTTACTGCGACTCCTATTATGCTGCTAGTGATTTTTTCCAGCAATCGGACTTTTTTGAACGCTCTATATAAGCTAAAAATCCCATTTTATCTAAAAAGTCCAAACCGCGCAAAAGTTTACTATTGCCCGCAAGACCCTAACAACCTATGATTCCAAGTGATGATTTCCAGCAAATGTTTGCCTTAAAGGGGGAGCTGAATTGAAGAACAAGTTATACTATGGTGCTGCTTGGTATCCCGAGCTATGGAGTGAAGAGGTGCTTGAGCAGGACATCCTCCTAATGAAAGAAACGGGGATTAATATCGTACGAATCGGAGAATTCATTTGGTCTGCCTTGGAGCCAGAAGAAGATAAGATTGATATCCGTCCCGTCGTGAAATATATCGAAAGGTTACATAGAAACGGAATTGACACAGTAATGTGTACGCCGACACCTACACCCCCCATTTGGCTTACCCATGGACATCCTGAGCGCTGTTATGTGGATGAGAGCGGAACGGTAATGGGACATGGAGCACGGCAGCATATCTGTACGAACAATCCTTATTTTCGTGAGCGGGCTGCCATCATTACGGAGCATATTGCCAAGGAGACCGGAGCACTTCCGGGGTTAACCGCCTGGCAGCTCGATAACGAATTCAAAGCGCATGTGGCGGAGTGCATGTGTGAGACCTGTAAAGGCTTATGGCATATCTGGTTGCAGCAGCGCTACAGCTCCATTGAAAAGTTGAATGAGGCATGGGGAACAGCCGTCTGGAGCCAAACTTATCAACGTTTTGATCAGGTGCCACAGCCAGGACCCGCACCTTTCCTCCACAATTCATCTCTGCGGACGATGTACCGCTTATTTTCAATGGAAAAAATCGCTGAATTCGCCGATGAGCAGGCTGATATTATCCGCCGCCACTCCTCTGCACCAATTACCCACAACAGCAGTGTCGCTTTTCATCTAGATAATGAGCGGCTATTTCAGAATCTCGACTTTGCCGCCTACGACACTTATGCCTCACAGGAAAATATGCATGCTTATCTGCTTAACTGTGATCTATGGCGAAATTTCAAGCCGGGAAAAGATTTCTGGATAATGGAGACAGGACCCTCGTTTGCCGCATCTCTAGTAAGTTTTGGTGTGCCACATCCGAACGGATATCTGAAGGCAGAAGCGGTTGCCGCCTATGCGCTGGGTGCAGGTGCATTTTGCTATTGGCTCTGGCGCCAGCATACTTCCGGAAGTGAACAAACACATAGCTCGATCCTTAGTGCCTGGGGAGAACCCGCTCTAGGGTACGATAATGTGCTGGAGGCCAATCAAGCACGGCAAGAAATTGAACAAATTATGCTCTCCACCCGGCCCCTTCGGGCAGATGTTGCGATTACCTATTCGGACAGAACCAAAGCTTATCTCGCAACTGAACCTCATCGGAAGCTAAATTATCGTAGTCTGCTGGGCGATTTCTACAAAAGAATTCTACATATGGGTATTCACCGGGATCTGCTGCCCGAAGGCGGTGACTTAACCGGATACAAGCTGTTATTCACTCCATTCGTACATTATTTGTCCCCCGAGTATGTGGAAAGTGCGCTGGCCTTCACAGCAGCTGGCGGGATTTGGATTGTCGGTCCTCTTACCGGAGGACGAACGAAGGAGCATACCCTTCATAGGAATGCCGGACTTGGGGAATTGGAGCGATTAGCAGGAGTCAAAACTAAGTTTATCTATCCGCTGGAATTAACAGGCACGATTGGACACGCTTTTGGGGTATCTGCTCCCTTGTCCATGTGGAGTTCTGTTTTTGAACCCGTTTCAGAGTCCGCTTCCAGTCTCGGAATGATTACGGAGGGGGTGACGCCGGGTTTGTCCTTCCTGACGGAGCAGCCTTACGGACAAGGTACTATTGTTATGCTGGGTTCAATGCCTGCCGGTGAAGAAGGTGACCTAATGTTATGTAAACTTATTGATCATTATGCAGAACGTACTGGTGTTACCGTACGCAGTGATGTCACTAAGGGAACCCTTGTCTGCCCTAGAAGCAATGACCAAGGTACCGAAGTGTGGACCATTGTAAATATGGATGGACACGGGGGAAGTCTCACACTCCCGCGGGACGGACATGATGTTCTCTCAGGCAAATCCGTGGCCTGCGGCCCCCTCTCCCTTGGTGCATATGAGTACAGAGTAATCCGGTTATAAATACTTATCCTTACAGCATAAAAAGCCGCTAACTCCTTGGTCACCCAAGCGGTTAGCGGCTTCATTTCCGTTATTTTAACTTTTAATAACGCCTTTTTTAAGAATAACATTCCCATACAATGCTTCTTCACCAGTAACTATAACCGCATAACTTTGCTTAGAACGGTTATAGAAATCAAAACGTTCCTCATGTTTAATCGTCGCTTCAGCATCATGCTTGGCAATGATAGTCTCGTATGTGGACCAGATGACCGGTACAGTTGGATCTCCAGCCACCACTGCCATAAAAGCCACCTGTTGCTCTGCATAATGATCCAGAGGTAACAACTCTAAGATGGCATCCAGCAGGTCAGGAATACCGATGCCATCATATCTCAGTACCCTCGGATTCAACGAATGTCCGGGATAATTCGCATCAGCCAATACAAGCTCATCCCCATGACCCATTTCCATCAGAATGCGCACCAGCTCCGGAGACAGCAGCTTAGGAATTCCTTTTAACATAAGGCACCTCTTTACTTCCCATAAAATGATCGCAACGCTACCAGCTCATCAATCCGATGCTGCGGCAATTCTCTCTCCCCGCCAATCATCCGGGTAATGAAGGTGAGCTTGGCGGTATACTCAAGCCGCTCCATGTTCAGATATGCTTCCATAACATCTTCTCCCCAAGTAAGGGCTCCGTGATTCTCGAGCAGGACCGCAGTTTTTTTGCCCAGGAAAGGCATCAGTGAATCTGGAATTTCTTCCGTCGATGGTGTTCCATATTCCGCCAATGGAATATCTCCGATCATAATCACCGACTCTGGCATCATCATCTTGTCGAGCGCCTCACCTTTTATGGCAAATGCAGTAGCATACGGGGGATGTGCATGGACCACACCCTTCATCTCTGGCAGCTCATTATAAATTCTTAGATGCATTTTTGCTTCCGTTGAGGGTCTGTAGCCTTCAGCTGCTTCAAGGACTTCACCTTGCAAATTCACTTTCACAAGCATATGAGGCTCTAAATATCCCTTACTCACCGCTCTGGGGGTAGTCAGAATTACATTCTCTGATAAGCGAGCAGAAATATTCCCATCATTAGCCGCGATAAAATCTTTATTAAACAGGTTTCTCCCGATATCACAAATCTGCAAACGTAATTTTTGTTCCAATGTATCCATAGGGTTTCTCTCCTCGCATCCTATTTTTCACAAACCTTCATCAAAGAAGGCTGATATGTCTTAAAGGCAAAAGATCTTTCCACTACCTGCTTGCCCTCGGAGATTTCCAATTCCCCTAGGGCAGCCAGTTGAATAATTATATTACCAATTGCACTGGCTTCCACAGGCCCTGCTACAACTTTTCTCCCCGTAATATTAGCGGTAAGCTGACAGAGCAGTTCATTCTGAATCCCACCACCGACCATATGAATGATATTGATTTTTTTGCCGGTGATCTCTTCCATTTCGTTAATCGTATGGCGATAGGACTCTGCTAAGCTCTCAAGTATGACGCGAATAATCTCAGCTTTCGTGTAGGGGGCTTGCTGGCCTGTTCGTTCGCAATATTCTCTAATCCGTTGGGTCATCACACCGGGTGTACTAAACAGTTCATCATTCGGATCAATAATTGCTGGGGCATGATTTATGGTTTCAGCTAGCTCAACCATTTGGCCTTGGCTGACGTATTTTCCCGCTTCTGCCCAATTCCTTTGCAGCTCCTGCAAAATCCATAGTCCCGTTATATTTTTGAGCAAACGATTAGATTGGCCGTAACACTGCTCATTTGTGAATCCGTATTCATAGCTTTTCTCTGTAATGACAGCTTCAGGCGTCTCCATGCCCACTATCGACCATGTTCCACAGCTTATAAATGCTGCATTATCCTTAAGAGAATACGGAATGGAAGCTACTGCTGAAGCCGTATCATGAGAAGCACCCGCAATTACCTCCATTGGACCAACGCTAAGCTCCTCTTGAATTACCGGAAGGATAGGACCAATGACCGTCCCCGATTGAACCTGTTGTGGCACTAGGCTAACCGGGATACTAAGCCTGCTAAATACTTCAGTAGAGACTTCACCAGATACAGCGTCCATTAAGCCACTTGTACTCCAAATCGTGCTTTCTGCTGCCGCGATACCAGAGAACAAATAGTGGAACAGGTCTGGCATCATTAAAATAGTATCTGCGACCTCTAGCAGAGAATCATTATCCTGAAAATCAGCAAACAGCTGATAAACCGTATTAATCAAGCTCGGTTGAATACCAGTAACGCTAAATTGCTCCCTTGGCGGAAGCAGTACCTCCAACCCTAGACGATGACTTCCCATTCTCTTATCCCTATAATGATGGGGGGAATAGAGCAACATCCCTCTTTTATCAATAAAACCGTAATCGACTCCCCACGTATCCACGCTTAGAGACCTCAATTTTCCACGCGCCCTATAAGCTCTCTGGATTCCTTTTTTCATTTCGTGAAAGAGCTTCAAAACATCCCAATACAAATGCCCGCCAATATACACCGGGGTATTAGCAAACCGATGAATTTCTTCCATGCGAAGGGTGTTACCGTCATACAATCCCAACATCACTCTTCCGGAGCTGGCGCCAAGATCCATAGCCAGAAGCTTAATCGTATCACCCATTTCACGCACACCTGCTTCACAAGAAGATTTTAATATAGCGGTCCGAAATTCTGACAGGCTCTGTAATCTGCTCCTTCCAGATTCTCCGTCCCAAATAACGACCACACCCGTGGTCTGAAAATACGTGATTCCTCAACGTTATGCATACTTACTGGAATACGCAAAATCGACGCCAGCGTAATTAGATCCGCCCCGATATGGTCATAACTGATCGCCCCATGATTCGCGCCCCAATTATTCATGACATCATATACCGATTGGAATGAACCACTGTTAGTTAGCTTAGGAGCGAACCAGGTCGTCGGCCAGGTCGGATCTGTTCTTTGATCCAAAATATGATGAACCTCTTCAGGCAGCTCTACAGTGTAACCTTCAACAAGCTGAAGAACAGGTCCAAGCCCCTTCACCAGGTTCAAGCGAGCCATAGTAACCGGCATTCCGCCTTTGGTTAAATAATCGGTAGAGAAGCCGCCTCCTCGGAAATATTCTTGAGAAGCTGGCCGGAATTGTGTATTGCTTAGACAAGCCTCAGCCTCTTCGTCTGAAATCTCCCAAAACGGTTTGATTGCAGGCTTACCCTCTATCCTCTGCTCACCTGTGCCATCAAGCGCTGCCGAACCAGAGTTGATCAGATGCAGTATTCCGTGAGCTGCTTCTCCCTCCAATTGATGACCCGTCACTCGCTTAACGGCATCGGGACTCCAGAAGGTTCGGACATCAGCAAAAATTTGTGCTGTATTCGTAAGCAAATAATTGAACAGCATCGTTACCCCATTCAGGCTGTCATTCTCTGTCGCTACGAGATAAGGTGCCCGTTTGCCGTTCCAGTCAAAAGAAGAATTCAACATCGTCTCCATGAAATCGCCGTTAGGGAAATGGTCCGTCCATTGTCTCTGGCCTTGGAAACCGCCAACAATTGCATTGTGGCCGTTAGCTTCCTCCTCAAAACCAAGCTCAGCGAGAACCGGATTGCCGATCATCAGGTCGCGGGCGATCAATGTCATTTTCACACAAGTCTCCCACTGCTTCTCTTTCTCTTCTGCACTGATTTGCAGATGCTGCGGATTATTATCAGCGCCAACTTGGCAGTTTTCTTTAGTCCAGGCAAGCGCCCGCTTAAATTCCTCTTTATCATAAATCTCTTCTTCAAAGCGCCGGACATATTCAGACATATCTATATATTCATTGCGCATGCCCAGATACTCTTGGAAAAATTGTTCATTCACAATGGAACCCGCAATCCCCATCGAAACAGAACCCATAGATAAATATGATTTCCCCTTCATTTGAGCAACTGCTAAGCCTGCTCTAGCAAACTGTAGCAATTTAGACTGCACATCCACTGGAATCTCTTCACTGCTAGACTCTTGAACATCTTCACCATAGATACCAAACGCAGGAATTCCCTTTTGAGCATACGCAGAGAGAACAGCAGCTAGATACACAGCACCCGGCCGTTCCGTTCCGTTAAATCCCCACACGGCATGCGGAATGGATGAATCCATATCCATTGTCTCTGAGCCATAACACCAGCAAGGCGTCACGGTGATCGACACCCCTACGTTAGCCCCGGAGAATTTCTGAGCCGCCGCAGCAGCTTCTTTAACACCACCGATCGTAGAATCGGCGATGATGCACTCTACAGGACTCCCATTTGGATACCTTAAATTCGCTTCAATAAACTTAGCCACCCGCTGAGCCATGCCCATCGTTTGCTCTTCCAGTGATTCACGAACGCCTCTTCTTCTGCCATCAATGGTTGGGCGGATACCAATTTTCGGATAGTTTTCTATCAATGCCGTTCCTCCTCAAGATCATCTTAGAGTCATCGTTAATAGATCTATTTCACCTTCATCATAAAATCTGCAAGCGCTTTAGTCAACACAAAACAACATATTACCTAAACAAAAGTGTGGTTTTATGTGATATAATTATTATATATTGTGGTTTTATGTGAATATGTAATTATTTTTAGATTTAAACAACAATGTAGTACACTAGAAAGCAGACGATTTATATATAAAGGTGAGTGAACGAATGAAAGCATTTGAACGACGGGATCTAATTATTAATGAGCTTTACAGACAGAAGAAGGTCCATGTCGCAGAGCTAGCGCAAAAATTCAACGTCTCGGAAGAGACCATTCGGCGGGATCTAGATAAACTGGACAAAGAAGGTCTTGCCAAAAAAAATTATGGTGGAGCCATTCTCAACGCCCATACCAATGAAGATCCTTCCTATACCAGCAGGCATCAGGTCAATATTGAAGCGAAGCGAATCATAGCCGATAATGTACTGCAATTAATCAATGATGGAGACAGCTTGGTGACGGATACGAGCTCAACGGTGTTTGAAGCCTTGCGTAGAATTATTGAGGAGAAAAACAATTTGACAATTATTACGAACTCTCTAGTGGTATTATCTGAATTTCAACACTCCGGTCAAAAGCTGATTTCCACAGGTGGAATTTTAGGCCCCGAGACCAGCTCCTTTGTTGGAAATACCGCTTCACAGACAATTCGAAAATATAATGTGGATGTAGCCATATTCAGCTGTAAAGCATTGTCCATGACAGGCGGTCTAAGTGATTCAAATGAAGAAGAAAGCGAACTGAAGGTGCTTATGCAGCAGCAGGCGAATAAAGTGGTTCTGCTCGTAGATCACTCCAAATTTGACCGGACCGCGTTCATTAAGTTGTTCAGCTTTGATAGAGTGGATTATATCGTTACAGATCAGAAGCCTTCTGAGGAATGGATCGATTTCTTAAATAATTACCATGTATCTCTTATCTATGCGCCCGCTGAGTGATCAGTAGGTGCATAGATAAAGAGAGATAATGACTTTATAACTTAATTGTTTAAAAGACCACTTTCCAAAACGACCTTCAGCCATTCCCCAGCAATCAGATCATGCCCGGCAGTCGTCGGGTGAACGCCGTCCCACAGCCAATAGGCTGCCTCTGCTCTCTCTGCAGCTGCGTTGAAAGCATCCTGTAGAGGTACATAAACTGTATCAAATTGCTCAGACAGCTGCTTAACCACTCCCTGATAATGTGTAATCTTCGCTTCCCATTCTGTCCACTGTTCAGCTGGAGCTCCGGTATTTAAAATAAAAGGCTCACATAAAACCAGCTTCGTATGTGGCAGAACTTCACGTGTTTCTTCAAGTACGTGACGGTAAGCGCGTTCAAAACGGTCCGTAACTCCACTTGGTTCCCCTTTCATCATTCTCCAAATATCGTTTACCCCAATCAATATACTAATGATGTCAGGCTGCAAGCTAATTGCATCTTCATTCCAGCGTGCATATAAATCGGAGATTCGATCTCCACTCACTCCGCGGTTATAGAATACCAGATTTTCTTCTGCCCGCTCATTCCCTAGCTTGCCTCCGATGATATACGCATAGCTATGTCCAAGAATATGATTCGGGTCTTCATCACGACCTCGATTCCCATCCGTAATGGAGTCACCCTGAAATAAGATCACTTTTGATTTTTTAGTAGCTGGATTAGTCATTGAATCTTTCATCTCCTTGATTACTAGTATATTAATCATTCAACTTGAATGTCTCCTATAATACAAGTAAAGTTATCATATAGAATACAAGGAGGAAAGAGAAAAATGAAATATAGAAGACTAGGCAATTCAGGGCTCAAAATCAGTGAGATCGGACTAGGCAGTTGGCTTACATATGGAACCGCAGCAGAGCAAAAGGCAGCCGATGCTTGTATAAGCAAAGCTTTTGAATGCGGTATCAATTTCTTTGATACGGCTAATGCATATAACCGTGGCGAAGGCGAAAAAGCGATGGGTGCTGCTCTACGTTCCTATGAAAGATCATCTTATGTGCTAAGCACAAAGGTCTTTTTCCCCATGGGAGACGATGTTAATAACCGTGGCTTGTCCCGCAAGCACATTATGGAGCAATGCGAGGCCAGCCTCCGCCGCTTAGGCACTGATTATATTGATGTATATTATTGTCATCGCTTCGATACAGAGACCCCTGTAGAGGAGACTCTACGCGCACTGGATGATCTCACAGCTCAAGGCAAGATTCTCTACTCCGCTGTTAGCGAATGGAGCGCAGCCCAAATCTCTAATGCTGCTGGTATCAGCCGCAGACTGAATCTGCGTCCACTGATCTCCAATCAACCCATCTATAATATGTTCGAACGTTATATTGAAGACGAGGTCCTTGAAGTATCCCAGCGTGAGGGGTTGGGCCAAGTGGTCTTCTCTCCACTGGCGCAAGGAATTCTGACTGGCAAATATAAACCGGGACAACAACCTCCAGCAGGAACCCGTGCTGCGGATAATTCAGTTAATGGTGTAATCTCCAGCTACCTCCGTGATGATGTGTTGTCTGTGGTTGGACAGCTGGTTGAACTCGCTCACAGTTTAGACCTGAAGCTGTCGCAATTGGCATTGGCTTGGATCCTGCGCCAGCCTGGTGTAAGTTCAGCATTAATTGGTGCCAGTAAGCCAGAACAAGTTGCAGAAAACGCCAAAGCTGTAGATGCGGTACTCTCCGCTGATACTTTACAGCAGATCGAGGAGATTCTTAAGCCAGTAGCTGATTTTGCTCCTGCAAGATAACCTATTGCACACTTGCCATATAGTACACAAAAGAGGTTGTGCCAAAAGCCATCACCATGGCTTAGGCACATCCTCTTTTTCTTTAAGAAATCAATTTAGACTCTTCGGCTTGTTCAGAAGCCTTATGGATAAAAGGCTCCAGTGGTTTCTTGAGGAGTAATGCCAGCAAGAGTGCCAGCACACCGAAGATAATCAGATAAATCACATCACGAATCGCCACTTCCGGCAGAATTCCCCCAACCGACTCCCGCATCAGACTAATTGCATAGGTAAACGGCATATACGGATTTAATATTTGAAAAAAACGCCCAGTCGTACTAATCGGAAATGTACCGCCGGAGCTAGAGAATTGAAGCACCATGAATACGATCGCTATCCCTTTTCCCAGGTTGCCAAATACAGCGACAAGCGTAAATACAATGGTTACGAACACGATGCTGATTAACACTCCAAAAAGTACAAACCACACCTTATTCACCACATAACAGTGCAGAATAAAAATGTTGCCAAGGACAGCCACCAGCCCCTGAAGAACTCCCACCGTAAGGAAGGTCAGCAGGCGGCCAAAATACAATTGATATCTTTTGTACGTTAGCCCCCCCGTATCCACACCTGTGCGGAGAAGAGAGACAAGCAGTGTGCCTCCGACCCATAAGGAAAGTACGACATAAAAAGGAGTCATTGCTGAGCCGTAATTCGGAATAGGATATAACTTATTCTCTTTTAACACTACCGGATTGGCCAAAAAATCACTTTTGCTCTTAATATCTCCTCCGAGCAGTTGCGCAATTTCCCCCAGATCAATCTCTTCTTTAATTTGGCGGATCGTGGAAGCGGCTTTTCGAATCGAGTCTTCCAGTACTGGAAGATCATTTCTCACCAAATCTGCGGCAAGCGCCACTCCTTTATCTGCACGGGGGAGTCCTGTACGAATCAACTCCGAGACCTGATGAACCCGCTCTTCTACAGTAGGCAGATCCTGACGCACGAAATTCGCAGCTTGCTGTATCTTTTCCCCTGCAGTAGGTAAGCTGCTCTCCAATAGCGGAAGCGTATCTCGGATGAAAGCACCAAAGCCCTGGGTCTGATCGGCAACCCCACTGGCTGCTGTGTGGACCGCTTCGCGTATAGCTGGCAAATCCTGCTGCAGACCAGCTAAGCTTGTCTGCCCGAACTCAATCGCCGACATCGTCTCTTCCAGTAGGGTACCCAGCGCGGGTATGCGATCTGGCACCTGCTGCAATGCGGAGGCTGTGACATCTGCCGCCGAAGTTATTTGCTCCAGTGTATTTTTTATGGCAGGGATAGTCGACGAATCATACCCTGAGATAAGCTTCGCAATTGCCAGCTTCCCAAGACCAGACTTTAGGAACAATTGGTTAATTGCACTGGAATCAGCGTTATCCTTATTCTGAACGTCAGCCGCCATAGCATTTACCAAGGACTTCTGACTGTTCAAAACACTGTCTACACCTTTCAATGCTGCAAGATCAGCAATAGACACTGTTTCAGGTGAAAATGTGTTCAATGCATTTAACATAGAAAGTGTGTGTTCAATCACGCTGCTTCCTGCAGCCAACTGTGCTGAGAGTAACTCCAGCTGCTCACGTACAGCTTGCGGCTCGTTATCCTCTCCCTTTAACTGTTCAGCAAGCTTGACCACTGAGTTCTCCGTTTGCTGTAGGAGATTAAGATTCTGTTTTATAGCTGCTGGAACAGCTTCAAATGCAGCACTGCTCTTCTCCAAAAATTGTTGAAGTTCCAGAACAAAATCATTTCCGGCAGTGGCAATCTTTTCTGCCTCAGGCAGTGCTGTTAAGGCAGCATTAACGATTTTATGCGCTTCCGTAAGACCTTGCGAGGCCTGAGCCATGATCTGTTCAACTTCACCATAATGGTTATCAAGTTGAACGATTAGCTGTGCCGCTTCTTCAATCTTGGGCAGCTTGTCCTGTAGCCCTCCTAAATGATCTAAGGCACTCGCGATTTGCGGCCAATGCTCAGCAATTTTCTCTAAAGCCTCACCCGCTTTTTCCACCTCTGGCAGCTTATTCTCCAATGTGGAAATACGCTCTGCTGAAGCATGAATCTGCGGCCAATTTTCCTGAATTTTCAATACACGTTTACCTGCGGTTTCAATTTCTGGGAGGCTCGCCTCTAATTTAAACAATCCTTTTTCTACCTTGCGTATAATGGGCAATTCAGATTGAAATTCCTTATCGATTTGACTTAAAACAGTAAATACCGTCTCACTAATCGTTTCCGTGAAATTCTCACTGATCTGTGTGGTGATTGAAGTGGCGCCCTTATCCGTGATTTTAGGAGCAATCGCATTTATTTTCTCATTGACGGTATATTCGATTTCTGGTTTCACAATCGTTCCATCAAGAATTCCAGTCATTCGTTTGGAGAAATTAGCAGGGATAACAATACTGGCATAGTAGTCTCCGCGTTTGACACCATTATGTGCAGTCTCTGTATCTACAAAGGTCCAGCCCAGGTTTTTATTGCTCCGAAGACTTTCCATGACCTCATTCCCGATATTAAAATCCTTCTCCTGCACCTTAGTACCTTCATCTAAGCTGGTAACAGCAATTTTAATGCCAGAAGTATTGCTATAAGGATCCCATACTGACGCAACGTTCACCCAATCATACACGGAGGGCAATACCACCAAAGCGGCAACCAGCAATACGGCCACAGGAACTCTGAATAAGTTACGCCAATCGTTCCTATAAATCCGTAGTATTCCGCCCATTCGCTGCTCCCCCTAATCTGCATGTTTTGATATTTTAATATGCCCGAGGAGATAAGCTTTTACTATTCATTTTAGGGAACTCGTGACTTCTCATTGCTTTTTAAAAAAACTTTTAAAAAAATGCAACAAAAACTGCTCTTCTCACGTAAAGAGTAATATAAAACCCGTTTAAGAAAAAACGGAGCGGGTAATAAGTTTTATACAACGTCTTACATATCTCAAGGGGGAGATTAATAATGTTTAAGAAAAAGTCAGCGTATGTATTACCGGTTGTTGTTCTGTTGTTTCTTTCCCTCATTACTTCTGCAAGTACCGTTGGAACACGGGTAGATGCGCAAGATAGTGACAAGACCCAGCATCAAACAGTTTACTTTCATACTATTGAATCCGACCATGGCAAGCTCTCCGGTACGACCGATGAAATAAACTGGTATCAGGGTGCTGATGCCGATCGAATCTTTGCTGAAAGAGATCCAGAAGCTGCAGCAGAAATCGGCGGAGCTCCAGACAGTTATTATATTGTAAATGATGTTGATACTCTAACAACTTATCCGATAGCGGATAACGCCACAGTGACGTTGCAAATTTTTGATCACACTGGCAACATGGAAGACTTGGATATCAACTGGAATGAGTCCATCACCTTACAGCAATTTATGGATCAATTTAATAATACGGATGTCATCGACTTGAGCCAGTTCCCGTATCACATCACCATTCAGGACGGCGTAATTACTTCGATCGTTCAACAATATATACCTTAAGGTGCAACATAAGAAAGAGGGTTACTCAGCAGCCATCTACATGGTGAACTGCACCCCGTCAAGTAGACAGCACAAAAAATAAAAGTAGTTTAAGCGGCCTTAGTCCTAAATTCAATGGGACTGAGGCCGTTTAGTTTTGCCTGTAACCGTTCGTTATTATAAAAGTGAATGTAGGTATCAATATCTGTTTGGAGTTCTTCAAAGGTCTGGTAGGTATGTAAGTAGTACTTCTCACATTTCAATGTTCCCCAGAAGGATTCCATCGGCGAATTGTCAATGCAGCAGCCTACTCGGGACATGCTTTGCTTCAGTTCTGCATCGTCCAGCATCTTCTTAAAATGCAGAGAGGTATACTGGAAACCACGGTCGCTATGGAGTAAGGTTCGGCTCTCCGGTGCTGCCTGCAAAGCTAATTCCAGTGTGTTAAAAACTAGCGAATTATTATTGGAATGACCCAGAACGTAAGCAACAATGGACTTGTCATACAGATCTTTTATTGCACTTAAATACGCCTTCTTGCCGTTGCCGTATTTGAATTCCGTTACATCCGTTACCCATTTTTGGTTTGGAGCTTCAGCCTCAAAATTACGGTTCAGCACATTCTCTGCAACCTGCTGAGGCGTGGAGCCTACATACTTCTTTCTCTTTCTGCGGATGACTGACTGGATACCTTGGCATCTCATCAGCCGGTACACTCGCTTTGCGTTAATAGATTTATCCATTTGTCTGCGCAAATGCAGGGTCAATTGGCGATACCCAAAGGTTCGTTCCACCTTCTCATACAAGAGGAGCATGGCCTCTGTCAGTTTCTCGTTGTCAGCCTCTCGAAAACTGGGTTTGCGATTCAACCATTTGTAATAACTTGACCGTGAAATCCCTGCGATGTCACACAAAAGCCGAATGGAGCAAGACTGTTCCTGCTGAACAGCCTGAATGGCCAGGTAGATATTCACCTGGCGAATGGTTCTTAACGCCTCCTCTTTTCGAGTTCCTCTAACTTTTTTAGAAAAGCATTCTCCGCACGCAGGCGTGCATTCTCGTATTCCAGCTTTTGCATCGCGAGTTTGTGGCGATCTGCTTCCGTAAGTTCTTCAGGCGCTTTGGTGCGTCCTCTACCGTCTCGTAATGCCTCTTCACCACCTGCTTCGTACTTCTTTACCCAGCTATATACTTGTTGGTAAGACACGTGAAAATGGCTTGCCGCCTTCGCATAGTCTTCTCCGTTCGAAAGGCAGTACAGCACGATATTTATCCGTTCCTGCCAAGTGGTTACGCGTCCTTTGGTCATAGCTTTAGTTCCTCCTGAATGAGCTGTAAGCTGTTGCTATGACCATTATACTTCCTAATCCAGTTGGCGAGTTGGGTTGCACTTGCAATCTTATACTTGCAGATGATTTGGTTTTGCGACAATCCTCCCTCGAGATAATCCTTAACGGCATAGAGTTTAAGTTCTGCAGAATACGTACGATTGTAGCTTCGGACTTCCAGCCCTTCGTATCCATACAATTGATAACGTTGCCGCCACTTCACTATAGAGTTTTTGGATATTCCATACTTCCGGGCCGCAGCTTTCAAACCAATGTCGCCCCGTTCAATTTCTTGGAGAATCGTTAACTTTTCCAGTGCTGTATACTTCTTTTGTTCCATAAAAATGCTCCCCATACAGCGACAGGTTTTTATTATTTCACCTGTCTACTATATGGGGAGCATATCATATCATGGCTTATGAGTAACCCTCTTTTTTATATACTCAACGAATTATTGTTTAGCAGCATCCTTAACGGGAACCCCAAAATTCGGCGTACCATCTTCATTCCAATGGAAGACTTGAGCACGAGTATGACGGTTCGGATCATACAGCGGATCGCCAGTAATTTCTTTATAATTGCGGCAGTGGTAGATGAGTACATCTTCCCCATTTTCATTTACAGTAAAACTGTTATGACCTGGACCATATTGTCCATTCTCTTCGTGGGTCTGGAATACCGGTTCCGGCAGTTTGGTCCATGAAGCGGCGTCCAGCAGATCGCTGTCTTCATCCGCAACCAAAAGTCCCATGCAGTAATTGAAATCCGTAGCGCTAGCCGAGAAGCTGATAAAGATACGGCCGTTACGTTTAAGCACTGCAGCTCCTTCGTTTACCTTGTACCCAATAATTTCCCAGTCATATTCAGGAGTAGCAATCATCGTCTGAGGACCCGTTAGCGTCCATGGATTACTCATTTCAGAAATATACAGATTAGAATTCCCCTCAATATTCAGGTCCTTCTGTGCCCATACATAATACAATTTTCCTTTGTGCTGGAAGGTGGTTGCATCCAAAGCGAAGGATTCCCAAGCGGTTTTCACCTGGCCTTTTTCTACCCATGTTCCTTCTAACGGATTGGCAGATTCATTCTCAAGAGCAAACATACGGTGATCGAATAATCCATCCTTCGTCTCCGTAGTACGCGCCGCTGCGAAATAAATGTACCATTTCCCGTCAATATAATGGAGCTCTGGTGCCCAAATGTTTGCACTAAGCGGACCCGTCTCATATTTACGCCAAGCTACAGCCGGTTCTGCAGCAGCCAATCCCTCGATTGTTGTTGCTCTCCGCACTTCGATCCGGTCGTATTCTGGGACAGAAGCAATAAAGTAGTAATAACCATCTGTATGTTTATATACCCATGGATCAGCACGCTGCTCCACCAATGGATTTTTATATTCTACACTCGTATTCATAATCTCTCTCCTCTATTTAAACTTTAACAATACAGAACCATGCTGTGGAAGAGTTTGAGAAATACCTTCGTTAACTACTTCCAAATCGCGGCTCTGCCATAGATCACGTATAGTACTAGGAATTGAAACATTAAGCTGCTCGAATGATACCTGAAGCGTTAATGTTTCATCGCTAAGATTAAACAAAGCTACATAATGGTTACCTTGTTCATCCTCAGATGTCCAGATCGCATGCTCCTCATTTAGCGCTACCTGTCTGCCGCCCTTACCATAACGATGCAGATGAAGCACTTCCTTATTGGTCAATAAAGATAATGTCCAATCATCATTGTCCCGAAGTTCTCCTCCAAACATTAACGGGGAGCGAAAAATACTCCACAGTGTCATCATGGTGACCTGCTCGTCATGAGTAAACCGCGTGAACCGGTCTCCCCCGCCATCTACAGAACGAATGCCCAGATGACCTAACGGCAGCATGTCACAATCAGGCCAATGGCCCGGCTGAACATAAGGAGCCCATTTCTCACAGCGCTCAAACATCCCGCGCAGCAGATGCCAATGATCCCAGTAATCATCGGTCATTCTCCAAAGGTTAGCGTGTCCGGCTAAGTGTTCAGCCTCTTCCACTGGAGCAGGTCCAGGCGAAAGACTGAGCACCATCTCGCGACCACTGCGGTCAATAGCCTTACGGATCATAGCAACTTCTTCTTTGTGGTATCCATAAATGCGAGAAGCGGCAATATCATCCACTTTCACATAATCCACGCCCCAACTGGCATACAACTGGAACAGCGAGTCATAATACGCCTGACTGCCTTCTTTTGAAGCATCTACTCCATACATGTCCGTATTCCATGGACAAATAGAATTTGGGTGAGCCACATCGCGTGCGGTTTGCTCAGATCCTAGAATAGCACTGGCCGCATGAGCAGCCTGACGCGGGATTCCGCGCATAATGTGTATGCCGAATTTCAAACCCAATCCATGTACATATTCAGCGAGTGGCGCAAACCCTTTGCCTCCCGCTGCGGAAGGAAACCGGTTCTCAGCAGGTTGAAGTCTGGAGTACTCATCCATAACCAGCGGTACAAAGTTGCGATACTGCGAAGAATTCGCTCCAGGCTCATACCACTGAATATCCACAACTACATATTCCCAACCAAAGTCCTTCAAATGGGTAGCCATATATTCTGCGTTGCCTCTTACTTCTTCTTCATTTACACTGGCTCCGTAACAGTCCCAACTATTCCAGCCCATCGGGGGCGTAGCAGCTAACAAATTTTGTTTGATGATTTTCACGTCCTTTTCAAAAACTTAGCATTCACTCCCAGCGAGGTGCCGAGGGATAAGGGCAAGTAGAGTCCTGTAGTCTTGTTCTCACCTCTACGAGGCAGCCACAATAACGGCAAGTGCTACCAAATTGCAGGCCAGAGCAATCTCGGCAATGTTCAATACGCTGCAAATATTGCTCCTCCGGCGCTAAGGGTCTTTCTCTAGTGGCTATTTCTATTAAACGCTCCAGTTTTTCTGGGCTTATTCTCATGTTCTCATCACAGCTTTTGCAGCGACGGTTTTTTTCTTGATTCTCTGACATGATATTATTCCAGAGTCAAGACTACTACAGAAGCAGGTGGAAGCTCGCAGCTCAGCTTTTCACCCGATAAAGATGCACCCTCAAAAGCTACTGGAGTAACTGTATCCGGTGCCTCAAACGTATTGTGCGCACCCAGCACGGAATGCGTTAAGATCTGACCTGTCACTTTGCTAAAGGTAACCTCTTCAATACCAATACTTAGCGATGCGCTGTCATTATGGCTCAAGTTACAGAGAGAAACATATACTTTGCCATTCGTATCGCGAGAAGCAGAAACGCTAATCTGTGGAATTGTTAGATCCCCAAACGTATAATCAGGGCTCTCAACAGTTACTTCAAGCAGTTCATTATCCTGATGCTCTTTGTACATTTCAAATACATGATAGGTAGGCGTTAGAATCATCTTGTCGCCCTCCGTCAGGATAAGAGCCTGCAGTACATTGACCACTTGAGCCAAATTCGCCATTTGCACACGACTGCTATGCTTTTGGAAAATATTCAGCGTTACCCCTGCTACCAATGCATCCCTGAGTGTATTCTGCTGATACAGGAACCCTGGATTCGTACCAGGTTCACTTAAGAACCAGGTTCCCCACTCATCTATAATCATTCCAACCCGCTTATCCGGATCATATTTATCCATTACCGCTGAATGTTTGGTAATCAGTTCATCCATATGCAAGGTTTTTTGCATAGTCTCAAACCATTCGGCTTCGTCAAAACCTAAAGCGTAACGTTTCTCTTCCCAGCTTCCAGGAATCGTATACGAATGAAGACTGAGACCATCCATAAACCGTCCAGCTTCGCGCATTAGCACTTCTGTCCAATTATAATCATCAACGTTGGCGCCACCAGCGATTCTATAGATCTGATTTTCACCATAATTACGCACATATGTCTGGTAACGTCTGTACAAATCTGCATAATATTCTGGACGCATATTGCCGCCGCAGCCCCAGTTCTCATTACCTACACCAAAATACTTCAACTTCCACGGCTCTTCACGCCCATTTTCACGACGCCAGTCCGCCATCGGTGATTCGCCTTCAAAGGTCATATATTCAACCCACTCCGACATCTCCTGAACAGTGCCACTGCCAACATTCCCGCAGATATATGGTTCACAATCCAGCAACTCACATAATTCAAAAAATTCATGCGTCCCAAAATGATTATTCTCGACGACACCGCCCCAGTGCGTATTCACCATCCGCTTACGGGTTTCTTTTGGACCGACGCCATCCTTCCAATGATACTCATCGGCAAAACAGCCCCCCGGCCAACGAAGGACAGGAATATTAACTTTTTTGAGTGCTGCTAGGATGTCGTTGCGAAAGCCCTTGGTGTTCGGAATCGGCGAATCTTCCCCCACATAGATCCCATCATAGATACATCTGCCCAAATGCTCGGCAAAATGACCATATAGATACTTGCTAATCTTATTAATTCCTTTACCTGCATGTAGCTTGATAGTAGTCATCTATTCTCTTCTCCATTCTTTTGCTTACCCCAGATGGAAATTCCATTTTCATTTAATCCAGTAAATACAAGGGTCTGAGTTTCTTTCTCCCAATCCCATGACGGAAGCAATTGCACCTTCTCTATCCGGCCTTTACCCTCGATAACGTCATTCCAGACCAAGGTCAGGACTCTGCGTCCATCAAAAGACCAGCTTCCCTTTCCATTCGCACCTTCCAGCTTAAAGTCAGAGGATAGACTTATGAGGGCAGACTGAATCTGGCCATCCACTGAGGGGTCCATTACAATCCATTCCCACTGTCCTGCGATTAGCTGTTCTGGAATATCCTGTTCCACTTCACCCGCATACCGTTCTGGAGATACAACAGGCCAACCATCCTCTGTCCACAGAATTCGACGAACCTGTAAATAGGACCAATGTTTATCGATTTCACCACGTGCATGATGAACTATATAATAGCTGCCATCCTCATGAAGAACTGAGTTATGGCCGGGAGCAATCCAACCTGGATCTTGTCCAAATCGATAGCCACCCAATATTTTATTGCCGACCTCATATCGGGGTTGATGCGCACTATCAGTCATATCTCGTCCGTTATAATCCACATATGGGCCGGTAATAGTATCTGCACGAGCGACACGAACGTTATAATCTTCGAACAGGGAGTCATAGGAGACGAACAAATAGTATTTTTTGAATTGCTCGTTATACACTATGTACGGTCCTTCAACTGCTCCATCTTTAATGGTGTTATCCCGTTTAGCGATCAGCGTACCAAAACCTTCTTGCTTCGGTTTGCCCGTTTCCGCATTCAGCTCAATGATATGAATTCCACCAAAAAAAGAACCATACACCATCCACATCCGTCCATCTGCATCCGTAAGCACATTTGCATCAATCGCATTCAGTGAATCTTCAGCACGCGTCTGAATCACCACACCTTCATCTGTCCAAGGTCCCTCAATAGAAGATGAAGTTTGAAGTCCGATTAGCGATTGTCTACTTCCAAAAGATGAGGCCGAGTAATACATTCGATACTGATCACCGTATTTCACCACATCGGGTGCCCATAAATTAGTAGCCCCTGCCCATTCCTTCGCAACTCGGGGAATTCCCGGCAGCGCATAATGAACCCATTCCCAATGGATAAGATCCTGTGATTTTCGAACCATTACGCCTGGTCGTAATTCTCCTCCGACTCTTATGTCGGTAGAAAAAACATAGTAACCCTCATCTGTTTTAATAATGCCTGGATCATGTGTGTTGTGAAGCGTCCATAAAGACTCAATATCAATCACTGATATATCATACATTGGCATGTTCCCTGGGGAACTTGGAAAGACAAGATCTGTTGTTTTTTTTACCATTAAATTATCACCTCAGAAATAGCAACAGATTGAGCAGCAATAAATATTAAATTTAAAATGAAAAATATGTATTCGCTTACAATATAAAATAACATATATAAAAAGCCTTGTAAATATATTTCTATAAACCTTTTCATATTTATATGAAATTAAACTCGAAATAAATGAATTATGGCGAAATAATCGTCTTTTTCTTTAGTTTAATCCTTTGTTTGTTTAAATTTTACTAAATTAAAAGAAAATCATGCCAAAAATCCCTCTTATATTTGACCATTCTACAAAATAAGGAAGTATACTTTATTTATATGCCTTATTAGTTTATAATTTTATAAAATAGTATAATTTATGACGTAATCGGAAGAAGGTATTGATAAAATGATCTATATTAAAGATTTAATGAGTGGATTAGAAATTTTCAAGGCACTAAGCTCAGAAATCAGAATCCTCATTTTAGAGCTCCTTGCCACCAATCAAGCCTTGAACCTGAATGAAATTGCCAAAAAACTGAACCTCAGCAACGGCGCCATTACCATGCATATTAAAAAGTTAGAAGAAAGCGGTCTCATTGAGATAAACACATCAGTGGGCAAACACGGTATTCAAAAGGTCTGCTATTTAAATAAGGACAAGCTTATTGTTGACCTTCGCAGCAAGGATGTTGATAATCTTTACGAAGTAGAAATTCAAGTAGGTCATTACAGCAACTATCAGGCTGTTCCAACTTGTGGATTGGCTACCAAAGATAGCATCATCGGGGATTTCGACGAGCCGCGTTATTTTGCAGATCCGCAGCGAATTGAATCCGAAATTATTTGGATGGCTGAAGGGTTCCTCGAATATAGAATTCCAAACTACCTTAAAGCCAACCAAACGTTCCGCGAAATTCAGTTCTCGATGGAGATCGGCTCTGAAGCTCCTGGGTCTAACGATAACTATCCGTCCGACCTTTATTTCTATTTAAATGGAATTGAAATCGGATTCTGGACTAGCCCTGGCGATTTCGGAGATACCCGGGGAACGTTTAACCCCGATTGGTGGCCTCCGCACCTAAACCAATACGGCATGCTGAAGCTGATCCGTATCAATAATGAAGGCAGCTTCATTGATGGCTGTCGGATTTCTGATGTGACCCTTGATGATATTCAATTGGATTACAAAAGTGAACTCACATTCCGTATCGCAGTAACCGACAAGCCTACAAACAAACGTGGACTCACGATTTACGGAAAACATTTCGGCAATTATAGCCAGGACCTACTGGCACGTGTGTTGTATGATGTACATGAAGTTGGAGAGGGCCTCCCTCGTAACGCTGTTATAATAGCAGAGTAACCAACCCTAATCTAAATAAAAAGACCCTAAATTCAGCTAACGCTGATTTAGGGTCTTTTTGAGCTTCGTATATTTTTTCGATATTGAACCATAATAACTTTGTCTCCCAAACCACCGAGAAGGAGTGTTTCGAATGCGTGAAGGTCTAATTCCCGCTGTTCTTGGAACCGTCGTAACCGCTTCTAGCGCCGCTTTTCTTGGAAGCAAGTATAAGATGGCAGCAACAGGCGTACTTGGATTTGGTCTGGCTCATGTCGTATTGGGTGCCATTGATCTGTTTGAGCATCGGTAAGGATTGGAAGATGCCGGGTGGTATGAACACTGCCCGGTTTATTTTGTATTTATTAAGTTGGCGCAATTACAAGCTGCTCCAACGAATGAAGTCATAAAAACAGCGATTCTCCTGATATCGGAGAATCGCTGTTTATGTTTGGGTCGCTGGCTGGTTGCTCCAACCTTATCTCCATCATCTCACGTGTATCTCACGTGGCTTACGTATCTCACGTGGCTCACGGACCCAGATGACGTTATTTGCATATTTTTAGCCCTTGGAGCATGTTTTCGGACTCCAGTGACGCTATCCATTGGAAAATGACCAATATTGGACGTTTTTCAAGCCAATAGCTGCACTGGAGTCCGATAGCACCCAAAATATTGGAAAATGCTGCGTATAAGGTCCGCTGGGTCCGATAGCTAGTACTAATACGGATATCTGATGGTAGTTGTGCATGCATGTTGTTGGATAGTGAAAACCTACACGCATCCGTAAAGGGCGATGCATGAGCATTCGAGAGCGAGAACCTACACGCTTCCGCAAAGCGGCAATATATGAGCTTTCGAGAGCGAGAACCCACACGCTCACGCCAGCGGTAATGCATGAGCATTCGATAGCGGAAACACACTTGTTTCCGGCAGCGTCAACCTAGGTGCTTCCAACAGCAGCATTCCACTCGCTTCCCCCAGCAATCAGCTAAGGTCAAAAAAGGGGCTGTCCCAGCAGCTATTTTCATAGCTTATGGGACAGCCCCTCTTAGCATTTTGAATATTTATTTTATAGCTACATAAAATAATCGTTCAGCATCATCTTCTGCCTCTACCCACTCGAAATCGGCATAGATCTTCACATCACTAAACCCAGCCTTAAGCAGCTCTTCCTTCATCCAGTTAGGATCGTAGGCACGCTGAATATGGGTCTCTTCGAATCGGCGATAGCGATCGCTGTGTCCGTCTTCACGGGCAAAAATGGACAGATGATGTTCAATTTCGCGGCGTGGAACATCCATCTCACAAGTCCAAATATAAGACACAGATGGCTCGTCCAGAATAAAGGGCTGTTCTTCTTCATAACGAATTAGTGTGTTTGGATGATGCACATCGAACAGAAAGGTTCCGCCTTGCTTTAACCCTGCATAGGTACTGGCAAAAACAGCGCTGATGTCATCCTCTTCCAACACATAATTCAGACAATCACAAAAGGAAATCACAGAATCCACCAGCTCCGGAAGCTCCCATTCCTTCATGTTTTGTCTAATCCAACGAACACTGCCTTCACGCAAAAAGCGCCGTCCCTGGGGATGCTCCTCCATTTTGCGCTGTGCCACTGAGAGCATGTCAGAAGATAAATCGATTCCGGTCATATGATATCCTGAACCCGCCAAAGGAATTGTAATACTCCCTGTACCACAGCCAAGCTCGGCTACAGTTAACGGCTTGCCGTATTTACTCCATGCGGCTTCAGCAAAGGATATCCAATCTGGATACGGCATATCTGCCATAAGCTCATCGTATACATAAGCAAATTTCCCATAGGAAGACAAAATTACACCGCTTTCTATAACAACATTTTATAAATTACGTCTATTGAATCGTAAGCTTAATCCGTCGTTTCTTCTTGCCCTTCGGTTGTTCCTTCTTCATTATCCTTAGCAACAAGATAAGTCCAATTCTCTTTTTGAGTAATATGGCCTTCCTTCATCAGCTTCCCAAGTGCACGCTTGAAGGCGGATTTACTGATTCCGAACCGTTGTTTGATAATATCTGGCGGCGTAGCATCCGAATAAGGCATCGCTCCACCTGGACGAGCATTTAAGAACTCCAAAAGCGCGGCAGAATCTACATCCATCCCCACTTCTTTACGGAGACCCATAGAAAGGTTAACACGTCCATCCTCACGGATATGAGAGACACGTGCTTCAAACTGCTCACCAAGACGCAGCAGACGGCTCCGCTCAGATGAATGGACCATACCGATAATCCCAAAGCCTAGAACACCCGCATCCACAAGTACAAAAGTACCCATTTGCAGCGGCTTATACACTCGGGCTGTTACAGTCTGTCCCATCCAAGATTCAGGTGCAGGCAGAGCTAGTGGAGCAAGCTCCTGTTCTCCGGCCAGCTTGGCACGCAGACGCCCCTGTTTATCATGCTCCATGATCGCAAACACATAGTCTCCAACCTGCGGACGCAGCTCTGGAAGTTCTGGAAGCTCACGAATAGGCAGCAGCAGCTGGCGTCCAAGGCCCATTTCCAAAAAGCAGCCCAGACGCGGATGAATATCAGCCACTTCCAATAACGCCATCTCGCCCAGCGTCAGAAATGGTTTTTTCATCGTTGCCGCAAGACGGTCCTCGGTATCAAAGAAAATGAAAACTTCAACTTTATCACCGGCTTTTACCTTCTCTGTCAGCTCCGTATAATGCAGCATAACATCTTGGTCTCCAGCATTTAAAAAGAATCCGTATGGGGAAACTTCCCGCTCTACATGAAGTGTAACCGTAGTTCCTGCAATCAGGCTCATACAGTCTCCACAACCTTGGCATCGGACCACAGACGCTCGATATTGTAATATTCACGCTCATCGCGGTGGAATATATGAACGATAACATCGCCAAGATCCATCAGCACCCAGCGTGCTGAATCCATGCCTTCAATCCCTTTGATGACTCCGCCTGCTTCATGAACTACTTTACGGACTTCGGTAGCGATCGCCTGTACCTGAATATCCGAGTTACCGTGACATACGATAAAGTAATCACTGATTGGTGAAACATTACGTAGATCTAGTGCCACGACGTTCATTGCTTTTTTATCTTCAACAGCCTTAAGGGCCAGTTCTAACAGCTTGCTTGGTTGTACACTCATATTTTATCCTCCAATATTCTAACTAAATCATTACGCGCCAGTACCGTTAAGGGGAAAATCACCCGGCGTTTCTCCAGTAACAAACTAATCGTAGAATCGAACCCAGCGACTAATCCTTCTTCCAAACTTACTTGTGCCTTCTCGCGTATCTTATCAACCCCGGGAAAATCACGCCCAGGCTCGATGTAGTCAGCTAGGCAGACGATTTTTTCAAGTAAACTCATGTCTTCACGGCCTGAGGTATGGAAACGAATCGCATTGATAATATCAGGATCCGTAATCCCATAGTCTTTCTCAGCTACAAAGGCGCCTACTTCCGAATGCCACATCTGCTTGTCATACACCAGAAGATCCAAATTCAATTGATTTTGTTCAATGATCTCCTTCATTCGCTCAACCGGCCAATACTTGGCCACATCATGCAGAATCGCTGCTGTCTCTGCACGTTCAGGGTCAGCACCATATTGCTTCGCCAGTTGAATAGATGTCTCCATCACGCCGAGTGTATGCTTCCAGCGCTTATCAGGCATCTGTGTGGAGACCGCCTCAATCAGCGCTTCGCGGCCGTATGCCATACAATCCACTCCTTTGAACATAATCGAACACTGCCTCTGGAACCATATAACGAATAGATTTACCTGCTGCCGCCCGTTCTCTTAACATCGTTGACGAAATATCAACCAGTGGCATATCTGCAAGCAATACCTTTTTTGCTATAAAGTCTGGCAATGCATCTAGATCAAGAGGTGTTCCCGGACGACCCACACCAATAAATGTAAGCCGCTGCACCAGTTCTTCAATCTCGTTCCATTTCGGCAAATACTGGACCATATCCGCTCCAATGATGAAATAAAGATCGAAATGCGGATACTCCTCTTGCAGACGTCTTATGGTCTCATAGGTATAGGAGACGCCACCTCTGACAACTTCCCAATCTAATGTGCAAAAAGCTTCGTGATTCTTCACCGCTTCCTGCACCATTGCTAGCCGGTCTTCTCCAGATACACCTGCCTCATGTTTATGAGGCGGGATATGTGAAGGCATAAACCATACCTCTTGCAGACCATAAGTATCTCTTGCGGCTTCCGCTGCCATCATATGACCGATATGAAGAGGATCAAAGGTACCTCCCATAATTCCAACTTTCAAGAGGACGACCTCCTCGGTAAGGTATACTTACAGCTATTAACGCGGCAGCTCAATGGTTTTGTTATCACGTGATTCTTTGTATAGAACGACAGTCTTACCGATCACTTGCACAAGCTCAGAACCCGATTGTTCAGCCAGAGCAGCACCGATTTCCTTGGGATTCTCAATATTATTGCTCAGTATACTAATCTTCATAAGCTCGCGCTTCTCAATAGCTTCTTCAATATGGCGTACGAGGTGATCGTTTACTCCACCTTTGCCCACTTGAAAAATAGGATCGAGATGGTGCGCCAATGAACGAAGATACCGTGTTTGTTTACCAGTTAACATAAATGAATAACTCCTTAATTAACATATATTATTACCTATTATTACCCTAACTTAATGAATCCATTTCTTACTCATTTCCACCCAAACAATCCAGAATGGTCTGCCGCATGATTTCCGTAGGAGCAGGCTGCCCTGTCCAATACTCCAGAGCATAAGCTCCCTGATAGACAAACATACCAAGGCCTCCATGAATCGTGCAGCCCCGTTCGAGTCCTTCCAACAATAGCCGCGTGCGCAGCGGATTATAAATCAGATCGCTTACGACCATTCCTTCACGAAGCAGTCCAGGATCTATCGGTGTCTCATCCATATGAGGATACATACCTACGGAGGTAGTATTGATCAGCACGTCTACACCACTTAGCATTTCTGCTACTTCGTTCATGCTAATCCCGATGACATTCCCTTTGCTCCGGCACTGTGTCGCCAAGTCCTCTGCCTTCTCAGCGCTGCGATTAGCAATAATGATTGAAGAAGGTTTCTCTTGAAGTAGTGCGGCAACAATTCCTCTTGCTGCTCCACCGGCCCCGATAACCATAATCTTCGCACCAGACAAATCAGAAATAGCTTCCGCTTTGAGCGAACGCACATAACCGATTCCATCCGTATTATATCCGGTGAGCACTCCGTTATCATTAACAATCGTATTGACTGCACCAACGGCTACTGCACTCTCATCTAATACATCCAAATATTGCATCACCGCAACCTTATGCGGAATCGTCACATTCACTCCACGGAAACCAAGCGTACGGATCGCTTGCACCGCATCGCCCAGCTTCTCCGGGCGGATGTGAAGCGGTACATAAGCACCCGGAATTCCCAGCGCTTGCAGCGCTGCTTCATGCATAATTGGAGATTTGGATTGTATAATAGGATCTCCCATTACACCGAGTAGAATATTACCGCTATTGTAGCCTTCGACTGCAGTTGTAGACAATAGATTATCCTCCCTCGTTAAATCATCGAAGGGCGGGTAAGCACCTTCACACCACGCGGAACATGAATGGCCACAACTGCACCTTCAGTTCCATTAACCTTAATCCAGCCCAGACCCGAAATATACAGATCGGCTCTGCTGCCCCGGTTAATCCGGAACTCATGCCGCTGCCAAGGTGGCAGCTTGTCCATCCGGTCACTTCCCGGTGGAGACAGCATTTCACCGCGATGATCCTGATAGAGGGAATCTGCGCGTTCCAGCTTCGTGCGATGGATTTTTAAAGTACCACTAATAAAGCAAGTGAAGGATTGATGCGGGCCTTGTACGAAATCAAAACGCCCCAATCCACCGAAGAAAAGAGTCTGTCCTTCGTTCAACTGATAGACTGTCGGCTTCAAAGGATTGGCAGGCATAACTGCATCCAGATCCTGACGCTCAACTAATTCACTATAACGCCAAGGATACACAATCCCTGGAGTATCTATAATGTAGTGGCCGTCATCCAATGGAATTTTGACTGTATCGAGTGTTGTGCCAGGGTAACGTGAAGTCGTTAACTCCTGCTCTAAATCGCTATAGTCCGAAATCAGACGATTAATAAGTGTGGATTTGCCCACATTGGTAGCACCCACTACATATACGTCACGTTGACCGCGCAACTCCGTTACGGCTTCCAGCAAACGGTCAAAACCTTGATTGCGTTTCGCACTGCAAAGTACGATTTCAGCCGTCCGCAAGCCTTCCTCTTTACAGCGCTGCTGCATCCAGTTACGCAACTTGTTCCAGTTTGTAACTTTCGGCAGCAAGTCACATTTATTCACTGCAAGAATAACAGGGTTATTGCCAACAAACCGCTGCAGGCCGGAAATCAGACTGCCTTCGAAATCGAAGATATCGACAATATGAATAACAAGCGCATTCTTCTCTCCTACTCCACTCAGCAGGCGAAGAAATTCATCCTGATTCACCGAAACAGATGAAGCCTCATTATAATTTTTAATCCGGAAACAGCGTTGGCAAATCACCGGGTCCCGTTCAAGTGCAACCTCCGGAAGGTATCCTGGTTGATCCTTATGCTCCGTCTGAAGCTTGATGCCGCAACCGCTGCACTTCTCAGGACGCTGTGTTTCGCTTTGTTCGTTCATTACTATTTATCCTCCTCGTGCCACAATCCTTTTTTGCGAAGCCGTGTCAGAGCAACCCGCTCTACCCGGCGATTAAACCTTGTGCCGAACCCCTCGTCCTTGACGGAGATTGGCAGTACCAAAACAGTATACAGGCCAAGGCGATTGCCGCCGTATACATCAGTAAGCATTTGGTCTCCCACCACAATCGTTTGTTCAGGGGGCAGCTCCATCTGCTTCATCGCTTTGAGAAAAGGAGCATTACTCGGTTTACGAGCCTGGTGCACAAATTCAATATTAAGCGGTGTTGCAAAGCGGGACACCCGTTCCATGTTATTGTTAGATACGATGATGAGCTTAAAGCCCAGTTCCTTCACCTTTTCGAACCATAACAACAGCTCCGGAGTAGCCACAGGCGCTTTGGCACCGACCAGTGTGTTATCCAGATCCGTGATGATTCCGCGATATCCCTGTCTATACAGCTCGTCCAGAGCAATATCGAATACCGTATTCACCCGGAGTTTGGGAACTAACATTTCAAACAATACGTTCACCTCGATTTCATACAAAAAACTATAACATACTCCTTGCGCATCGCAAATAAATCTGTAGCTATACTTTCACGCAAAGTGTTATTTCTTGGATCTCATTTTTCTCCGCACCCACAAAGCTTCAGTATACACGCTCTGCCAGTCTTTGTCTTCAATAACCTCAGGGCTATATTTCGCCTTTTCGAACATTGTTAGTAGCGAGTGTAGATGATCAGCTACTGCCGGCCGTTCTCCACTCCAGCGATCTACGGCTTCACGTAAAGTTTCGTGTTCTTCTTTTAGCATTCCCTTGCGATGCAAATACCTTACCCAACGCTCAGTTTCCGCCACTACTTTCTGATCTGGCGTTAAAGGCCGGCCATTGCGCAGCTGCTGCATGAAGAAGCGAAGCTTAAAGCGTCTATGCCAAACTATAAAAATCGCCCAGGACAGCAACACCACTACAGCTGCCACAACAACCCATAGACCTACATGAAACCCTTGATCTTCTTGTGCATTATTCACAGGCGCTGGTGTAGGTTCTGCCTGCTCTTTTTGATCTTCTGGTTCGACTTCAGGAGTTTGCTCATTCTGAGTTAACAGCGGAATATTAAATCCCGGTGTAGCTTCAACTGGAATCCAACCATAATCACCAAAGTAAACCTCAGCCCAAGAGTGGGAATCCGCATTGGTAATTGTATAGTTATTATTCACTGTGCCGGATTGCTGTTGTGCCGGATTCATTGGGATTTCTGGCTGTTCCCCAGGTGCGTACCCCTTAACCCATCGTGCAGGGATGTTCAGAGAGCGCGCCATAGTAACCAGTGCCGTAGAATAATAATCACAGTAACCTTCCTTTAACTCAAACAAAAACCCTTCTACAAAATCGTTGCTTGTGACACGTGATATATCTGGATTATTGGTATATGGAAAGGTTTGTTGTAAGTATTGTTGCAAATGCACTGTTTTTTCATACGGCGTTTTTCCTTCAGCCGTGATTTCCTCAGCCAGCTCCCTGACTCTTTTAGGAAAATCGTTAGGCAGTTGAAGAAACATTTTCTCCAAATCGTTCCCTTTATATAGCTCCTCATACGTCTTTGTTGTCAATTCTTGAACAGGAATTACAGGAACCTCAGACGTCACCTCAAAGGTAGACGGATAAGCGAGTTTCTTCCCATCCACATCCCAGATCAGCTCGCTGTCCCGGCTTCTCCAGGAGAGTCCATTTCCAGCTTTTTCCCCATTTAAAGAATCCACCGAAGATACTGAATAAGTGCCAAACAGCACAGGAAATTCATTATTATTAAGCACGGTTACTGTTTGTTTCAGTGTTCGTGTATTCACTTTAGAACCCACACTGCTCTCTAAAGATTCACCTACATCCACCGCTTCTAGAGGTCCCCGATTTAACCGATCTCTATCGACCCAGCCTCTTCCGGAATATAATCTGCGCGTTTCTCCCCGCATATAAATACGCAAATCAGAAACCACTGTCATCACCGGTGTATAATCGAAGGTAAAGCCGCCGCCTAGTTGATCATCATTCAGACTGTAACCTGACGAAGTATTGTTAGTAGGGGAGACAGAACCCATCTCAGATTTCGTGGTCCCAACTGTGCCCTTCCCAGAAGACTTCCCAATCCCATTCCATTCTTGCCAAGCGGTATAAGGATCGGTTAGGGTAGGCCTTACCCCA
This sequence comes from Paenibacillus sp. FSL F4-0097, assembly GCF_038593125.1. NCBI lineage: Bacteria > Bacillati > Bacillota > Bacilli > Caryophanales > Paenibacillaceae > Paenibacillus > Paenibacillus sp. FSL F4-0097. The sequence continues at coordinate 1,685,453 of NZ_CP151965.1, read as the reverse complement.
GGCATATTCACTCCAATTAGGATGACCAAAGAGAAGACGATGGCAATATTAATGACAATTTTCGTGGGATATTTCAGCAGATGCACCCAACCACGCGGATAATGTAGCTGGAAGCTTCTCAGATGATGGCTGACCAGCCAGCCCATCCCCGCAAATACCGTCCAGGCTACTTCCTGCCACAAAACGATAGATGTAAAGGAATCCAAGGCAGCAAAAGCCACTATGTTCATTCCTATAAACCATAAAATACGTCTTTTTGAGGATGCCCACCAAGACGACAACAGCAGCAGGGCTGAGGCCCCGAGAGCAAACCAGATATAGGGCACCATATGAACTGCAATATCCTGCAGTCTGTCCGGGAGGGTTGTTGCCCAAGGATCAGCGACGTATATACCATAATTGATAAGTATACGATAAACGATATAAATAATAGCTGCCGCTTCAATAAAGAGCCTTATTTGAACTTTAACAGGAATTATGATTTCCATAACAGTGATCGTTATTAATGCAGCCCACACAACAGCAGTTGTCTGTCTTAACCAGATAGGCTCCGTATAAGAGACCCACTGGTGGGCTATAATCAAAAGCCACAATAGACCTAAAGAACGATGCCATGAGAATTTCATCTGATTCCACCAGTTTTTCATATCAGACTTCCCCTCCTAATACTATGGGAAGCTCTTGCAGTGAATTAATGCTGTAGCCTGTAATCCCCCGAGATCTTAGAACGTCTGTCCAATCTGTGCTGCTGTTCGTTTCTGATAAATTCCCTATATGAATGTGAGACGGAGTCATCCCTCTGCTGTCAGCCCAACGTAATGCATCCAGTACAGGTTGGCCACTTTGAGGACTAATTAGCACGAAGTATGAGCCTTTAGGGAACATACGATATCCTTTTTCCAAACGGGAAATGAGTGGACCATGCCCTTCGGCGTTAAGATCGATCAAATATTGAATCATTTTCTGACGTTCAGCAGCACCTTCAACTGGTGCAAATACCTTCGTGGTCTTATCCAAGCAGCAAAGACCGATCCCTATCCGCTCTCGAATACCGAATCCAAGAAGTGAAGCTGCTACAGAGACTGCGAGTTCAAATTGATTCGAATTCATATAAGCAGAAGCAGAGCCGTCCAGAACTAGAATGGTTTTGGGAATCGACTCATGCTCGAACTCTTTGGACTTCCACGAGCCTGTCTTTGCCGTTGCATTCCAATGTATGCGTGTTAGGCGGTCGCCGTATACGTAGTCGCGTACACCGTTAATTTGGGTGGTCTCACGACGTGATTGAACAACAGAGGTCTGTGGTCCAGAAAGACGGGATTTTCTTTCATATAACTGCCAGCGCGGAACATAGATTGCACGAGGCAACACCTGAAACTGTCCTTCAGCCAGAAAAGTACCTTTATGCTCGACAAGGCCAAAAATATCTTGGCTGATGATATCCGTATCTGAAAATGTATAAGTGCCCCGTTCCAGAACCGGTGTCTGAAACCGCAGTTCCCCATGCCCTCTGAGGCTGGGAATCAGGCTTTCCTCAAATACCCATGATTCGCCATTATGCCGTTTCAGAACTTCCCTTACAACCACATAAGGTAAAGGCAAAATTCCCGGGATTGTGACCTTCAGACCTACACGAAGATACCCACCGGCAGAGAGCAAATCTCCCTTATCCTGTTCGGCATAAAAACTGCGAACACCCTTAGCCCGCCGAACGCCTCCTAAACCTCCAGCAATCAGATATGCAATAAGTACAGAGACCATAATAAACAACATAAATGCAGTTTTACCGCCCTGAAATAGTACATATAAGAGCGTAATACTCCAAATTACAAGGATGCTGGCGAATTTGGTAGGCTGAATGTGAGCTGCCACCGTAGACAAATAACGTCTCATATTATTGCCTCATCGTAACAGGCACATGAATGCTCTGCAGAAGCTTTTGAAGCAGCGAATCTACGCTAATATTATCTAGCCGCGACTCTGGACGCAGCAATATACGATGACCCAAGGCAAATGGAGTAAGCACCTTTACGTCATCCGGAAGAACATAATCCCTTCCCTGTAGGAAAGCATAAGCTTTACAAGCCAGCATAAACGATAACGAAGCACGTGGACTTGCACCTAGCAATACAAGCGGATGCTCTCTTGTCTGGCGTACAATATCTAACAAGTAATTCAGTACAGGATCACTCATATAAATCTCACGAATCTCCTCTTGAATACTAGCGATCTGCTCCATACTAGTGACAGCTGTAAGCCTGTCCACTGGTTGACCTTCTTGATGGCTCAACAATAGATTTTTTTCGGTTGCTGCATCAGGATAACCAAGACTAATTCTTAGCATAAAACGATCCAACTGAGCTTCCGGCAGCGTGTAGGTTCCCTCAAAATCTATCGGATTCTGGGTGGCGCACAACATAAATGGATGCGGAAGCGGATAGGTCTCCCCATCTACGGTTACATTACGTTCCTCCATCACTTCCAGAAGGGCGGATTGTGTCTTTGTCGTGGCTCGGTTAATTTCATCAGCCAGCAGGATATTCGTCATCACCGGACCTGGGCGGAAATGAAACATCTCGTCCCTCGGATGATACACAGATACACCGGTAATATCACTCGGAAGAATATCCGGATTACATTGTATCCGGCGATACTCCCCGGACATTGATCTGGAAAGTGCGCGAATAAGCTGGGTCTTTCCTGTTCCCGGTACATCCTCGATCAGAACATGACCACCGGCAAGCAGCGCTGTTAGCAGCAATTGTATTTCAAATGATTTTCCAAGTATGCAGGATTCTAGATTATTACGGACAGCATTCATGATGTGCATTGATTCTTGACGAACGGGCATATATGATCCTCCTAGGTCAGAATAAGCAGTAATATTTATATTTTACATGATTAGGGGACCCAAAGTACATTGTTGAAGCTTACGAAGTGTAAACAAACCAAAAACCCGCAGGACACAATGTCCCGCAGGTTCTAATCTAAAGCGCTAGAATCCCATTATCCTTTAGGCCGGACAACCAATGCAGCCAGGAAAGAGAACACAATCGCTGACGAAATCCCTGCGCTCGTGATATCAAAAATCCCTGTAACTACACCGATCCAGCCATCCCGTTCCAGCTCTGTCAATGCCCCATGGACCAAAGAGTTACCGAAGCTTGTGATTGGAATGGTTGCGCCTGCACCCGCAAATTTCACAAGTGGATCGTAGATGCCAAAAGCATCAGCAATCGCTCCGGCTACAACTAATGTACTCATCGTATGTGCAGGTGTCAGCTTCAATACATCAAACATCAGCTGGCCTATAACGCAAATGGCTCCTCCGATCAGAAAAGCCCATAAGTAAATCATCATTAAACTCCACCTCCACTTTCTATAGCAACAGCATGAGCCACACACGGAATGCTCTCTCCCTGCTGGTATGACAATGGGGATAATAAGGCTCCAGTTGCCACAATCAGCACCCGTTTAAGCTCACCTTTTTTAATACGCTTGAGTATATGACCATAAGTCACTACCGCGGAACATCCACAACCACTTCCTCCGGCGATCACATACTTCTGTTTCTCCAAATCGTAGATAAGCAAACCGCAATCATCAAAGGTTGTTTGCTCCATTGGAATCCCTTCTTTAGCTAATAAGGTTTTCGCAATGGGCAAGCCTACAGATGCAAGATCGCCTGTTACAATTAAGTCATAATGCCCGGGGGATAGTCCGGTATCCCGAAAATGCGCAGTAATCGTATCCGCTGCCGCCGGTGCCATCGCTGTTCCCATATTAAAAGGATCTGTCAAACCAAGATCCATTATTCGTCCAAGGGTAGCCGAGACCACTACCGGATTGTTGCCAGTCCCATCATTCTGACCTACTACAGCACAGCCCGAGCCTGTGACCGTATATTGCGCTGTTGGCGGCTTCTGTGAACCGTATTCGGTAGGATAACGGAATTGCTTTTCCACCGTACAGTTATGGCTGGATGTTCCCGCGAGCACGTATTTGCTCCCTCCGGAATCAACGATCATAGAGGCAATCGCCAGGCTCTCCATGGAAGTGGAGCAAGCACCAAAGACTCCAAGATAAGGCACACCTAATTTTCTTGCCGCGAAGGAGCTGCTGATAATCTGGTTCATCAAATCTCCGCCAACAAAAAACTCCAGCTTCTCCTTATCGAGGTTTGCATTAATCAGTGCCAGTAGGGAAGCTTTTTCGAAAAGAGCCCGCTCGGCCTTTTCCCATGTTTTTTCTCCCATTTCCAGGGAGTCAAATATAAAATCAAAATCTGACGTTAATGGACCCTCTCCCTCTTCAGGCCCCACTACAGCGGAAGAGCCTAAAATAACGGGACGGCTCGTGAACTCCCAAGTCTGACTGCCAAGCTGTTTCATGTATGTGCACCTCCACCTACGCCTAAAAAGAGATAGACGATACCAATTATGAAAGCAGCGACAGCACCAAATACGATGACTGAACCCGCCAGCTTGAACATATTGCCACCCACACCGAGCACAAGTCCTTCCGCACGGTGTTCCAGAGCTGCTGAACACATACTGTTCGCAAAACCAGTAACCGGAACCGCAGTTCCTGCACCGGCCCATTGGGCCATTTTGTCATAAACGCCAAAGCTGGTCAGAATTACAGAGAGTAGAATCATCGTCGCTACAGTTGGACTTGCAGCTTCTTTGGAGGTCATATCGAATATGGCCATATAAGCCTCCTGAATCCCTTGTCCAATTACACAGATTAGGCCGCCAGCAAGAAATGCTCGCACACAGTTTTTGAATACGGGCCTAGCGGGTACAAAGGGCTTGGACAATTTCTCGTAATCTTGCGGGGTCAGGGTATCAAGCTTCAGCTTGACACCCGATTTTTTCGTTTTCGCCGGCATTGAGAGCACCTCCTGAAAGTTAGGCGAAGGGGGCTGACAAGCATCATAGTAGTACTCACTTTGAGCCCCTCAAGTTGTTTCTTCGCTTAGAAGTTTTCCTTATTGTTTGCCATACCCCGCTTCGTTATGTCCCTCCAATTCAGGAAAAATACAGTAACACAACTATCAGCAGCAGGAACAGCACAAGAATAAGCACCGCTTCCTTTTCCAGAGAGTTGTGGCGCCAGTAACGTCTGCGCGCTCCGCTAACCTTTAGGTTTCTTTTGGAGTATCCTCCCTGCACCCTTCTTTTGGGTACACTACCTGCTACCCTCATTTCCTTCGCATCCTTTCTAAAGCTCCTGCCACCAGAGCCCCTATTGCATTGTATTCGCGGAGCGTTCACCGGGTGTTCATTTGTCTCTTTAGCATGGACAAGTGAGCTCACAATGTTCATACTAAGTGGCAGGAAGAAATAACGTTGTCGTCCATTTTGGATGGCAACCGTTTCTCGTAGAACTATAAGGATGATGTATAACGCAAAGCTTATACGTCCTTATATTTTAATAAAGGAGTGATTTCAAATGAATCAAGAAACATTGAATCTATTCAAAACACTTACCGAATTCCCTGCAGCCCCGGGCTTTGAGCGCGAACTCCGCGCTTACGTCAAGGATTCTATGACACCTTATACCGAAGAGTTCGTGCAGGATCGTCTCGGAAGTCTGTTCGGCGTATTGCGCGGTGAGGAAAACGGGCCAAAAATTATGGTCGCTGGACATTTTGACGAAGTGGGCTTTATGGTCACCGGAATTACTAACACCGGGATGATTCGTTTTCAACCGCTAGGCGGCTGGCTTGCTTCTGCTGTTGCTTCCCAGCGTCTCCAAATCATTACACCAAAAGGGACATTGACTGGTGTTGTTGGCAGCACCCCTATCCATCTACTAAGCGCTGAAGAACGCGGCAAGACGGGCGAAATCAGCAAAATGTATATTGATATCGGTGCAGACAGCCGTGAAGAGGCAGAAAGCTTTGGCGTCAGACCAGGTCAACAAGTACTGCCAATCTGTCCGTTCACCCCGCTTGCCAACCCTAAAAAAATCATGGCTAAAGCGTGGGATAACCGTTACGGCGTAGGTCTCGCCATTGAGCTGGTTAAATCATTACACGGCAAAAAGCTGCCTAATACTGTTTATGCTGGAGCTACCGTACAAGAGGAAGTTGGACTTCGTGGAGCACGTACAGCCGCTAATCTTCTGTCCCCAGACATCTTCTTTGGCTTGGATGCGAGCGCTGCTGCTGATATGACCGGTGATAGCCAAGCCTTTGGCCATTTGGGTAAAGGCGCTCTCCTGCGCATTTTTGATCCAACGATGGTTACACATCGCGGCCTGATCGAATATGTACAAGACACAGCGGATACTCACAAGATCAAATACCAGTATTTTGTCTCCCAAGGTGGAACAGATGCAGGTCAGGTTCATGTAAGTGGAATCGGCGTTCCTTCCGCAGTCATCGGAATATGCTCCCGCTACATTCATACCGCTTCATCAGTTATTCATAGCGATGACTACGAAGCTGCTAAAGAGCTGTTAGTTAAACTCATAGAAGGCCTCGACCGCACTACACTGCAAACGATTATCGAGAACAGTTAGGTTCTTATTTTTAAAAGAGCAGCAATCCTTTTTGAAGGATTGCTGCTTTTTTTTTGGGGTCGTGGCTTACGGACCTGTGTCACTTGCGCCCCAGTGGTGTTTACAAACCCCGATATTACTTTTAAAAACCAATTGTGCTTATGCTTATCAATCCCATTGCTCGCTGATCCCGCTATAGGTACTACGACGGACCCATGATGCTTACGAACCCACGTTGTTTATTGTTTACGCTCCCAAGTTGCTTGCTTACGGCGACACGTTGTTTATTGTTTACGCTCCCCAAGTTGCTTGCTAACGCACCCATGTTGTTTACTATTTACGCCCCCAATGTTGCTTCCGAACCCAGTGACACTATTCCATAGAAATGGGCTCATAATTGGTGTCATTCATGCTAATAGCGACTATGGTGTCCGATACTCCTCCAAAAGTGGCATATTTCTGCGTTTAAGATCATCTGTGTCCTATAGATACTCCACTATCCCCCGTCCCATATAAAAAAAGCCCGCCTCACGGCGAGCTCTTTGACCATTCTCAGACAGCTATATCAACTCATATCCAGTGGCACTTTCCACGAAGGTATCGGGAAAGCCTCATCCAGCTTCCATCTTTCTTCTTCACTCAGCGTAATTAAACCTGCAGCAGCATTCTCAATTACATGCTCACGTGAAGAAGCTTTCGGAATCGTAATGATGTCCTCCTCGCGGATCGTCCAAGCTAACATTATTTGCAGTGGTGTTGCGTTATGAACACGGGCAATTTCCTGAACCGCCTCACTCTCAATAACCCCTTTGCGGAGCGCGCCTGCTTGTGCAAGCGGAGAGTACGCCATTACGGGCATGCGGTGACTTTTCTGCCATGGCAGCAATTCAGCTTCAATGCCTCTCGACCCTAAATGATACAGCACCTGATTCATAGCACAGTGAGTTCCCCCAGCTATACTAAGCAGCTCTTTCATATCGTCAACATCGAGGTTCGATACACCCCATCTTGCTATTTTACCTTGAGAGACCAGTTTCTCCATGCCTTCCACAGTCACTTCAAGCGGAATATCTCCCCGCCAGTGCAGTAAATAGAGATCCAGATGATCCGTATTCAGTCGTTGCAAGCTTTCTTCACAGCTACGAATAAGATTCTCGTTGCCGGCATTATGTGGGTATACTTTGGACACCAGGAAAACGTCATCCCGAATTCCTTTAATAGCGTCACCTACTAAAAGCTCTGAGTTTCCTTCCCCATACATCTCAGCCGTATCTATCAAATCCATGCCTAATTCCACGCCTAATCTAAGAGCAGCAATTTCTTCCTCTCTACGGGAAACATCATCACCCATATTCCAAGTTCCCTGTCCTATTCTAGGCACAGAGGTACCATCTGGAAGAAGCATGCGGTTAGCTCGGTTCACTTTCACAATTTCAGCCAAATGCTCGATTGAATCCTTAGTCATTGTAAAAATCTCCTTACCGATAAATTGTATACTTACTTTATACGACCTTTATGACCCTTTCGAAACATCTGAATCGTGTCTAATTTATAACTTATCTTTCCTTTAGGAGAGAAAAAGCAACAAATTGATTGCTAACTACGCTATCAACTTCAGCCCCACTGCGGCTCCCAGTATCATAAAAATACAGATAACCCGCCGCCAATCTTTGGCCTCTCCATATAAAAGCATCCCCAAAATCGCCCCACCAGATGCACCGATCCCCGTCCATACCGCATAAGCTGTACCCATAGGCAAACTTTTCATTGCAAATGATAGAAAAAGAAAACTTCCCCCAAAACCAAGGAAGAGCAGCAAAAACGACTGCAGATTCCGGTGTTTATTCAACCTGTTGATCATAGCCACTCCGAACATTTCAAACAATCCAGCAACAACCAAAAATGCCCATGCCATTTAAGACTCCCCCTTTATTTCAGTTTCTTTGATATCTTTGGTTTCGTTAGTTACCATTTTCAGACCTATTACTCCTGCCAGCAAAATAACCACCAGTACCAGCTTCATTAGCTTGAAGGGTTCACCGAATAAAACCATGTCCGCAATGACTGTACCTGCTGTCCCCAGCCCAACAAATACAGAATATACGGTACCCACCGGTAATTTACTGCTTGCTGAAATAATGACATAGAAACTTATTATTATGGCTACAACTGTGATCAGCCACTCCCACACGCTTGAAGCATGCTTTAAACCTATGACCCACATGACTTCGAAAATCGCAGCGCCAACTACCTTCAGCCACTCTGAATTCTTTTTCATTTCAAGCCCTCCTTCAATTCACCATATCTTATGATTGCCCACGGACAAACAAATAAGCCCGGAAGGTCATCGCCAAATGGCGATACCTCCCGGGCTTTTATCCCTCCGTGTAGACACAAACTTAATGTTCGTGCGTTTTCCCTCGGACCAGACCAGCTGTGCACTCGCTGCGGAACCCTAGAAAACAAATAAATGATTAAGTTACATCGTATGGTAGCAAATCGGGCGTATAAAAGCAACCTTTTCTATTCCGAGAGTAATTAAATCATAGTATAAACTTCCATAAAATTATAAAATAGATATAAATTTCATTCGATTATCTAGGAAAAGAGGTTAATTTATGTTTCATTCCAGACATTTTAACTGCGTCCCTCTAGTGGAAGGCATTTATTGCCTTGAAGCGAAGGAGCAAGGCGGAGCCATGAGCAATGCCGGTTTGATAGATATGGGTGATTACACATTAATCTTTGATACATTCAACACTCCACAAGCTGGCAAAGATCTTAGGGATGCCGCTCTGTATTATTTTAATAAACCTATCAAATACGTCATCAACAGCCATTGGCATGGAGACCACGTTAGAGGGAACCAATTCTTCTCGAAAGAAGTAATCATATCCTCCAGTAGAACTAGAGAGCTCATGATAAAAACTCAACCCGACTGGCTAGCCCGAATGAAGAAACTGCTTCCTAATCTTGATGAGGATCTTAATAAGCTTAATACCTCTCTCGAGCTCGAACTGAACGCTTCCAAACAACGAGAGCTCCTTTCGCAAATAGGTTATTTACTAGAAATCAAAGAGTCTATACTAACGCTTGAAGTAACGCTTCCCCAACTAACTTATGACCGCAAAATGACCATACATGGCTCGGCTAGATCCGTTGAGCTCTTATCGGTGGGTGCTGCCCATACGGAATGCGATTCTATTCTATTTTCTCCTTCCGATTCTTTAGCTTTTGTTGGAGATATTGTCGCTGTTGATAATCATCCATTATTAGTAGACGGTAATCCCTTATCCTGGTTGGAGGCACTTACTTATGTCGAGCGCTTAGATGTGAACATAATTGTTCCCGGTCACGGGCCCGTTACTCAAAAACATTATCTACAGCAAATAAAACGGTATATAAATGATATAATCCATATTAGCGAATCATTGATACACGAAGACATGAATGTGAATGTGAACCATATAGAAATTCCTGAGCCTTATCTGGGCTGGAATTATGGGAGTATTTTTTACAGAAATCTTGAGTTTTTGACGAAAGCAGCTAATAACTAATTTTTGGAGTTGAAGGGAGAGGTTCGTTATGGTTTTTGGGATACTATTTGTAGGTGTCGCTGTATTTATTATTATACAAGCCGTTATACGGAATGGCTCGAGCTCGAACAGAAGTACCTTTGATAGAAATAGGCAAAATGATGCCGCCAACATGTCTTTTATGGCTGCCAGTCATCCGGATCTGCTGGATCCAAACCACTCTAACCACCATCATCATCACCCTGGAGATCACTCGCATCACCACTCTGGACCTGACAGCGGGCATAGCTGGGGTGGAGACGGCGGACATAGTGCCGGTGGAGACGGCGGTGGGGGTGGAGATGCTGGCGGGGGCGGTTGTGATTAGATGAAAAGAAACGAAAAGGACATCCCTGATCTTTCAGGAATGTCCTTTTTTTAATACTCATTTATGATACTGAGAATTTCAGCTTGAGTTTGGCTTAATAACTTTTCGGCACCGTGCGGATGGATTGGTTCGCTCCAAGCGAAGCCATCTCCTTCGTATCTAGGAATAAGATGCATATGATAGTGAGTCAGGTCGTTAAACTTCCCACCATTTTGGCAAATGCTGATGCCATCAGGTGCAAACAAAACCTTCAGGACAACTGATAGCTTCTTTGAAGCGTCCATAATCGCATACGATGTTTCTGAATCGATATCTTCGAGATCCCAATAATGCTTTTTAGGGAGAATTAAGAGATGTCCTTCGTTAAATGGAGCAATGTCGAGCACACAAGTTACAATTTCATTCTCGTATACTACGTTTACGTTAGCCTCAATCCCGTTAGCGATCCGACATCCCAAACAATCCATACAGGCACCTCTCCATCCAAAGAAATTAAGAGCGCTCTAGCTTATCTTATTGATTAAATTGAAAACGGCTAAGCAGTACCTCACCATTAAAGATGAGATAAACATCGGTAGTTCCAGATTCCACGGATACTTCACCAGTAAGTGTGTTCCACTGCTGCAACACGCCACCCGATGGTACAGTCACAGATCCAACCATTGTCCCTGCTGTGCTGCCCGTTCTAATCTCGAGGGTGCCACCTTTTGCAGAGGATACCAAGGCTTCAAAAGCTCCTGCCCCTTGCTCGAACAATACATCTTTAAAAGCGATCCAAGCGCCATCTTTTACCGGATGTATGGAAGCACCGCCTGCTTTGCACTCGTCCAGATATACGCCTTCGTAGTCATCGTAATTCTCTGCTTTGGTATTGATATACAGATTACGCGACGGAATAACGTCCCCTTGAACCGATAGTTGAGCGGATAATTGGATATCAGCAGATGAACGGCCGATCAGAACCATGTACTCTCCATTTTCCACGCAATATTGCTCACGGGTAACATCCCAGAATGCCAGCTCGGCAACCGGCAACGTAAACTCTATGGTTTGCGATTGACCTGCGGTTAGGTTTACTTTTTCAAAACCCTTCAACTGTTTAATCGGACGTTTCACCCGGGAATTCAGAGCTTGCACATATAGCTGCACCACTTCGTCCCCATCAACAACGCCTGTATTCTCTACTTGAACGGAAATTTTAAACGTGTCATCCGCTTGCAGCTCCTTAGCACTTAGGCTTAGGTTGCTGTAGGAAACTTGGGCATAACTTAAGCCGTGTCCAAACGCATACAGTGGCTCTCCGTCAAAGTACATATATGTTCTTTTGCCTTTGATAATATCATAATCCATCAGCTCAGGCAGCTGTTCTACAGAACGGAACCAAGTCATGTTCAGCTTGCCGGAAGGACTGTAATCGCCGAAAAGAACTTCTGCCACCGCATTGCCCAGCTCTTGTCCACTGTGGGAGGTATACAATACAGCCGGGATGTTCTCGTCAATCCAAGTGGAAGTTATCGGGTAACTGCCGACAATGACTACAACTGTATTCGGATTCGCTTCATAGACAGCTTTGACCAGTCGCTCTTGCTCCTCTGGAAGCACAATATCCGGTCTGTCGATTTCTTCTTTTCCGTTAAGGAGTGGATGGTTGCCCACAAAAACCACAGCGATTTCCGCAGCCTTGGCAGCTTCTACTGCAGCCTCTATGCCGTTAGTTACAATGTTCTTTTTAAAAAGACGTGCTTCCGCATTAGCATCCTGATCTGCCACTTGCAGCGTTCCATTTTCCGGATTCACCGAGATCATTTTATCATTCCAGGTCCGCAAAGATACCGTATCTTCGCTTTCCGGAACGATGTTAATCGATTCTTTTACAAACCAGCCGTAAATTTCATCAGCAGATGCTGTGAGAGTCTCTGCTTCGCTTAAAGTTACATACTGACCGCGACTTGTCGCCTTCAGAGTATTGCTCGTCCAGCCCCAAGCTGTATGTTGGAACAATTCTCCGTGCTCTGCTATGTCATGCTGTACAGCCAGTCTTCCGTCCTCACCTGTGATTCCGATAGCTTGGCCGTTTGCAGCTGAAGTAAGAATGATCTGATCTGCGCCACTCTCAAAAGTAATGTGTTTACCAGGCAGCTTTTTGCTAACACCCTGCAAAGGAGTCACTCCATAAGGTAATGTGCCAGAATACCAATCTCTAAAGGCTTCATCACCAAGCGGACCAATAATCGCCAATTTGCTCAGACTGCTTTTGTTCAATGGCAATGTGCCTTGTTCATTCTTCAACAATACTATAGATTGTTTCGCAGCTTCCAAAGAGAGTGCCGTATGTTTTTTGCTAAGAATAACGGAATCGTCGATTGCATCGTATGGGTTCCCCTCAGCCGGATCGAACTCTCCCAGACGGAAACGAACTCTGAAAGTGTTGGCAAGCGCACGATCCAAATCTTCCTCTGCTAAGAGGCCTTGGTCTAGCGCTTCGTGAAGAACCTTGATTGTCTCTGCGGTTTCTTCTGTTACGCTGTCAATTCCATTTTTGATAGATTCAGCCATCGATTGTGCAAAAGATTCATAATACTTGTGGTCCTTCACGATCCCAAAAAGATCGCCGGCATCGCTTACAATAAAGCCATCCATTTCCCATTCGCCTTTAACCACATCCATTACTGCCGGATGAAGAATAACAGGCACGCCATTCACCGAGTTATAAGCGGTCATCATGGACTGTGCGCCACCTTCTTGAAAAGCAGGCTTAAACGCTTCCAGATAATACTCCCGCATATTTCTCGGATCGATGCTCGCGGAGCAGTTCCCGCGTTCAATCTCATTATTGTTGCCGAGGAAATGCTTCAGCGTTGCTACCGCTTTCAAATAGACCGGGTGATCACCTTGGATTCCCTGCACTAGTGATGTGCTGAGTCGGCCGGTCAACTCTGGATCTTCACCGTAAGCTTCCTCGGTTCTTCCCCAACGCGGGTCACGTTCCATATCCACAGTTGGCGCCCATAACGTCAGACCGTTCACCGTTGGATTCTTTTTGTAAAAGGCTCTAGCTTCATCTCCGATGGCCGAACCAATCTCCTTCAGCAGCTCTGGATTCCAAGTACAAGCCAGTCCGCTTGGCTGAGGAAAAGAAGTCGCTTTTCCAAGCCAAGAAATCCCGTGCGCCGCTTCCGTACCATGCTTGTAGGCCCCAACACCCAAACGCTCTATGGCAGCTTGATACTGAGGCATCAGGCTTACTTTTTCATCAAGTGTTAGTCTGGAGATCAGATCCTGCACTCGCTCATTTAAAGGTAAATCAATCTGTTGAAATGGATATTTAGCTATATCTGTTCCCATCAAAATCGCTCCTTCGTCTCTTGTTGATAGCGGTTTCATTCATTCCCGAGGACAATCCTTCAAAAAAACTCCTATACGTCCTATCCATCTAATCATAGAAGATTCCCCTCCTCCGCAACACCTTAACAATCTAAATAGAAATCAGGTCATAATTAGAGATTTAGGGGGATGATGTGAGTACGTAGGTTTGCTCGTTATTCGCTCCATCTCCACAATCTACGGGATTTATACCGTTTATTTGCTCACTTCCCACTCCACGCCCACAATCTACGGGATTTATACCGTTCATTTGCTCACTTCTCGCTCCACGCCCACAATCTACGGGATTTATACCGTTCATTTGCCCACTTCCCGCTGTACGCCCACAATCTACGGGATTTATACCGTTTATTTGCCCTATTCTCGCTGCACGCCCACAATCTACGGGATTTTTACCGTTCATTTGCTCACTTCCCGCTCCACGCCTCCAATCTAAGGGATTTATACCGTTCATTTGACCAATTCCCGCTGTACGCCCACAATCTACGGGATTTATACCGTTCATTTGCTCACTTCCCGCTGTACGCCCACAATCTACGGGATTTATACCGTTTATTTGCTCACTTCTCGCTCCACGCCCACAATCTACGGGATTTATACCGTTTATTTGCCCAATTCCCGCTCCATCTCCGCAATCTACGGGATTTATACCGTTCATTTGCCCACTTCTCGCTCCATCTCCGCAATCTACGGGATTTATACCGTTCATTTGCCCAATTCCCGCTCCACGCCCACATCTACGGGATTTATACCGTTTATTCACCACAGCTGAATATCGTTAAGTGAATGTACATATTCATAGCGACAAACCCTCCCACTCACCTGGGAAACTATCGGCTTAAACTTACCTTTCTCACAAAGTGACCTCATACATTTCCTAACTGTACGCAGATCAATGCCAAGCTCCCTCACCAAATCAACAGGCCGAATGTCCCCGTTCGAACGCACCACAATTTGCAAAATATCACGCTCCAGTCGACTAAACGCCTCCTTCTCTTCTGTCCTCAAGGCAAGGTACGGCATCAGTAATGATCTCAACAAAAAAATAGTATTCTCAGAATTGGCTTCCAGATCATCATATGGTATCGCCACTACCCGATAACCCGCGATTTGTAGATAAGTCTCTCGATTCAATTCCTGCCGATAACGCGTCCGATCTGTGTTTTGCACATGTGGGCCGTAACCTTTTACCTCAAAAGCAAACTTAACCTGCCCAGGCTTCCACGCAAAATCAACAAAATAAGGCCATCCCCGCCAATCCAACACTTCATATTCAGGATGGAGATTATCAAAATGACCCATCATCGGCCACCAAACCTTCTCCGCAAACATTCGCTCACCATGCCCATGTCCCCGCTCCAATCTCCCCCGTCTTTCTCCCGTTCTTCGACTAATATGATCTTCCACCCACTTACGATGTTCTTCCGTAAATCCCATAACGTTCCCCTCCTCCTTGGCATAAAAAAATCCCGCACCCAATTATGGATGCGGGACGTGCTTCGTCCTATTACTCAAAAGTATAGTATTCGCCTTCTTATGCTGTCAATGACACTCTACATTCAACGTTAGCATCGAGCTAAATATACTTGCCTATTAAAAAATCACATTGGTTAGAGTATGTTGCATTAAAGTAATTTCAGCTACAGTTAGATCACTACAGTGAGTTCAGCTAGAATTGGATCACTACAGTGAGTTCAGCTAAATTTAGCTACAGTTAGATCACTACAGTTCAGTTAGTATTAGCTCAGCAAGAACAATCTCGGTTAAGTAAACTACTTTTGAGTTAGACGACTAGACTTAGCTCAATATAGTATGTTTTGTATAGTAGGTTCAGTTAAAGTAATCTCGGTTTGACTAAGTTCCCCTAGAATAATATTATTCGACCTACCTTTTTGAAATTGTCTAAAATCGTCTCCCATTCTCTACTATTCACTGGCTATCGACCTGTGATTTTTCTATTTAATTGTATTTCATGCAACTATTTAACCCTTATCCCCCTAAAAGTCCATTTAGTTGTACTTTCTACAACTAAAAAAGGAGATATAAGGTAGTTACGCGTAAATGATCAAATTTAGATGTACAAAGTGCAGTTAATTGTTACTTTTCCTAAAACTACTGAAGTTTAGCTGCACAAAATGCAATTAAAACTGAGTTCGAGTGAGGCTGGCTGGATTGCGTCTTAGTTACATCACTTAGCGCCCTAGCTACAACATCGACTTAACTACATTGATTTAGCGACCTAGCCACAACATCGACTTGGCTACATTGATTTAGCGACCTACCACAACATCGCGACTTAGCAACATTAATGTAGCTACCTAGCTACAACATCGACTTGGCTACATTGATTTAGCGGCCTAGCCACAACATCGCGACTTAGCAACATTAATGTAGCAACCTACCTACAACATCGCGACTTAGTTACATTGATTTAGCGACCTAGCCACAACATCACAACTTAGCACCATTAATATAGCGGCTCAACTAGAGTGACATATTGCTCCTCTTCACTGCTCTCCCTCACCTAGCAAATGTGCATGCCGAGCGCCTCGCCCATAGGCATCATAAGAGATCATTCCATCGACACCCTGACTTCGATACCCTAGCTTCAATCCGAGACGGGAAATCAATGATCATAAATCCATTATCCTTCACAACAACCTTTCACAGAAATGTCGGAGAGCGTTCTTTTGTTCCCTAACAAATCACCGTTTACCGCATATAACTTACGAAATCCCTGCTTATAAAGAATTCGCGCAGCTTTATTTCTATTGTAGTAGCTTCCTGCAAGAATTAAGACCGAATCGCCTGGAGATAGACAGTGCTGCCAGACATAAGGTAACCGCCCAAGCGATATATTTATCGAACCACGGATACTGTCCTTCTGGTAATCAACGGCATCCCTGACATCGAGCATTTTCATAGCCAGTGATTGATCTGCTAATTCGCGAACCTCACGGACTTCTATATAAGAAAGTGAACGAACAGGCCATGCATAACGTAAAAACCTCAAAATACTAAAGACAATTATGATACTCAGTAGGATCCGTACCATCATGCTCATGCCATTACTCCCGTACCAAAAAAACATCCGTCCAAGCGCCTAATCCACCCGTCATGTTCACAACGTTATACCCCTTTTCACTCAGCAGCTCACAAGCCAGTCCACTACGGCCACCACTTAAGCACATCACAATTATCTCGCCATGAGAATCCAGTTCATCTGTGCGCATCAATAGCTGTCCAAGCGGAATATGCTTAGCACCCATTACATGTCCCTCCACCCATTCGGCTGGTTCGCGTATATCCAACATGGTAGGAGTCTCGCCATTCTTCAAGCGTTCTGCAACTTGCTGTGGGGTAATTTCCTTTGAAATTTTAAAAGACATCGAGCATCTCTCCTTCACCTTTATAAAAATAACTTGATTTTCATATCTCTATATCATAATATTACGATATAAGGATATTGTAAAGTGAGGTGTTCGTTACCATGGACAAAAATTTTAAAGCTTATAACCAAACCGCCGAAACCTTAAAGGCTATAGCTCATCCCGTGCGCTTGTGCATCATCAAAGGACTTCTGGAAAAGGGCAGCTGCAACGTGAGCTTCATGCAGGACTGTCTCGACCTTCCCCAATCTACGGTTTCCCAGCATTTGCAGAAGCTTAGATCACTAGGCATCGTTGAAACCGAACGTAATGGGCTGGAAATTAACTATTCTGTTAAAGACGAAAAAATCAAACATCTGATTCAGTTATTTTTAGGGGAGGAATAAGTCATCATGAGTAAAAAAGTATTGATTGTTGGTGGAGTTGCAGGAGGCGCATCAGCAGCCGCTCGACTTCGGAGATTAGATGAAGATGCGCATATTGTAATGTTTGAGCGTGATCCGTACATTTCTTTTGCCAATTGCGGACTTCCTTATTATATCGGGGGTTCCATTCAGGACCGCTCCAAGCTGCTAGTGCAGACACCGGAGGCGATGCATAAACGTTTTAACATCGATGTTCGGATTCAAAGTGAAGTAGTGTCTATCGACCCCGTGAACAAAAAAGTGCGAGTAGAAAGTATAGAAAAAGGCTCCTATGAAGAGAGTTATGATGCGCTTATTTTATCGCCAGGTGCTAAACCGATTCGTCCGAATTTGCCTGGTATCGAGAGTTCCAAAATACACATGTTGCGTAACATTCCCGACACTGACAAAGTCAAAGCTAAAGTCGCTGCGGAAGGCACACGTTCGGCCGTGGTGATCGGTGGTGGATTTATCGGTGTGGAAATGGCTGAGAACCTTAGAGAAGCTGGTCTGGAAGTTTCCTTAATTGAAGCAGGACCACAAATATTAGCTCCGTTCGATACTGAAATGTCTTCTATTTTGGCAAAAGAACTTGACGAGCATGGCGTTAATCTTATTTTTTCCGATATGGTCCAAGGGTTTGCTGAGGTGGGAGAACAAATACAGGTGCAATTAGCAAGTGGTACTGTACTGCAAAGTGATATGGTTCTGCTGGCTATCGGCGTTTCTCCGGATACCTCTTTCCTGAAGGACAGTGGCTTAGAATTCGGTCCCCGTGGCCATATTGTAGTCAATGAGCGGATGGAGACAAATCTGGATCAAGTGTACGCTGTAGGTGACGCGGTTGAGGTGGTTGATTTCGTAAACGGAACAAAAACTGCCATTCCACTAGCTGGTCCTGCCAATAAGCAAGGGCGCATTTCTGCGGACAACGTCAGTGGTCTCGGCACAACTTACAAAGGATCACAAGGGACTTCTATTATTAAGGTTTTTGGAGTCACAGGTGCTTCTACTGGAAATAACGAAAAAACACTACAACGTTTGGGTCTGCCGTATCACGTGATTTATATACATCCAAGCTCACACGCAACCTATTATCCGGGGGCAACTCCGATATCTATGAAGCTGATTTTTGATCCAAAAGGTACGGTGCTAGGAGCACAAGCTGTGGGTTACAGCGGTGTAGATAAACGTATCGACGATATCGCTACAGTTATTCGTTTTAGAGGTACGGTCACTGATTTGACGGAGTTGGAGCTATCTTATGCCCCTCCTTATTCTTCCGCAAAAGATCCGGTGAACATGGCCGGCTTTGCCGCTGAAAATATTTTGCAAGGTTTGACTACGGTATTCGTCCCTAAGGATTTAGAGGGTCGTGACAAAAACAACACCATTTTAGTTGACGTACGTTCGGAAATCGAACATGCCAACGGTCATATTGAAGGGTCCATTAATATCCCTGTGGATGATCTGCGTGGTCGGCTAAACGAGCTTGACCCTAGTAAAGAAATTTGGGTGTATTGCCAAGTTGGACTCAGAGGCTACACCGCTTCCCGGATTTTGCAGCAAAAAGGTTACCGTGTGAAGAATCTGACCGGCGGTTATAAAACCTATCAGATGAGCCAATTTACGCCTAAAAAAAAAGATAACTTGACGCCAAACGTTGATACAGCCGTAGCCAGTATAGAAATCGCAGCAACGGGAGCAATGACGGAGCCTGGGACTGGGACTGGGACAGAGACTGGGACTGGGACTGGGACTGGCACAGTTACACCAACCGTCAATGCTACAGCTTTCACAGCTAACTCCAGCACAATAGGTGCCCCTTCATCCAAAATAGAAACGGAACTAGCACCTGATTCCGTGCTTGATGCCTGCGGACTGTGCTGCCCAGGGCCGCTGATCCAAGTTAAAATGAGCATGGACCCGCTCTTGGACGGCCAAGTCCTGAAGGTAACTGCTTCCGATCCCGGATTTTATGAGGATATCAAGGCTTGGGCTCGTATGTCCAACCATACGCTTTTGCAGCTAACAAAGCTGCCTACTGGTATGATCGAAGCTTATCTGCGCAAAGGAGTTATCGAGGCTTCAGCATCAGCACCAACCGGAGCAGGCGAACAAGTAATTCAAACTAGCAACGCAAGCACAATGGTTGTTTTTAGCGGGGATTTGGATAAAGCGATCGCTTCCTTCATCATTGCCAACGGAGCAGCATCCAGCGGCAAAAAAGTCACGATGTTCTTTACCTTCTGGGGCCTCAATATTATCCGCAAGGATGAGAAGGTGCATGTGAACAAGAACTTCATCGGTAAAATGTTCGGTGCCATGATGCCACGCGGCAGCCGGAAGCTGACGCTTTCAAATATGAACATGATGGGCATGGGCTCGAAGATGATCCGCTCTCTAATGAAGAGCAAAAATATCTCTTCCTTGGAAGAATTGATTCAGATGGCTATCGACCAAGGTGTGGAAATCGTCGCCTGCCAAATGTCCATGGATCTTATGGGCATCACTCGTGAAGAACTGATTGACGGTGTCGGAATCGGCGGCGTTGGTTATTACCTCGGCCAAGCCGATCAGTCGGGTCATAATCTATTTATCTAAATACCTTAACATAGCAAAGAGACTCCTCTATTTAAATAGAAGAGTCTCTTTTTTATATAAAAATGAACTCACGAGAATCGGTGATATAGATTTGAATAACCAAAATGCAGAAATTGGCTGGATCTGGATACAGAATCTAAAACCTGCTATCCTATTTAATAGGCATTCATCCGAATAACGACCTATTTTAGGTGGAAAAAGGAGATTAAATGAATAACCCGATACATATTCTTGTTGCTGAGGACGACAGCGACATCAACCGATTGCTGTGCAGCATTATTAAGAAAAGCGGCTACATTCCCCAACCCGCTTACTCGGGAACGGAGGCACTTCTCTATCTGGAGCAACGTCAATGGAGCATGCTGCTACTGGATCTGATGCTGCCTGGCATGTCGGGAGAGGAACTACTTGAGAGGATTGCCGGGCGGGACGATATGTCGGTAATTATCATTTCCGCCAAGGGTGAGCCCCAGACCAAGGTGTCTGCCCTACGGGCGGGGGCGGATGATTTCATTACAAAACCCTTCGATGTTGAAGAAGTCTCTGCACGGATCGATTCTCATCTACGTTTGTATTCGCGGATTGCGCAATCGGCTTTGCCTAACGTGCTCCAGCATCAGGGCCTTGTACTTCATCGAGATGCGATGTCGGTTACGGCAAATGGTGCGGAACTGACGCTCACAGCTCTAGAGTTTGAGATTCTCTCGTTACTTTTGTCGGCCCCAAAAAAGGTGTTTACGAAAGCGAATTTGTATGAAAGAGTCTGGCAAGAGCCATATTTCGGGGACGACAATACGGTCAATGTCCACATGAGCAATTTGCGCAGCAAGCTAACCAAGGCCGCACCAGGAAGCGAATTTATCGAGACGGTATGGGGCATAGGTTATCGGCTCAAGCCTTAAGACATTCTTAAGATTTGGCTTTAGCTCTTCTTATGTTTTCAATTCTATACTTGGTCTATCACGAAAAGGAGGCCAAGACGAGATGTACGAGTATGTATTAAAAACAAATCAACTATCCAAAAAGTTCAAGGGCCATACGGCGCTGGACAAAGTCAATTTGTCAATCCGTAAAGGCTCTATTTATGGTTTTATTGGGCAAAACGGAGCTGGAAAATCAACATTAATCCGGATTGTGACCGGACTTGCTTTTCCGACTCAGGGGACGATCGAGCTGTTCGGAGCCAGTGAAGAGCAGGCCTTGATCCAGGCTCGTAAGCGAATCGGCTCGATTATCGAGAGCCCCGCTTTGTTCCCCCATATGACTGCAAGCGAAAATTTAGAAGCAAACCGGATTCTACGCGGTATTCCCGGCAAAGATTGCGTTCCTAGAATGCTAGAACAAGTTGGACTGCAGGGCGCTGGCAAGAAGAAAGCCAAAAATTTCTCACTTGGAATGAAGCAGCGGTTAGGTCTTGCCATCGCCTTGCTGGGAGATCCAGAATTTCTGATTCTGGACGAGCCGACCAATGGGTTGGATCCGATGGGTGTCGTCGAAATGCGCGAACTGCTCAAGCGACTAAACCGTGAGCTTGGCATTACGATAATGATCTCAAGTCATATTCTAAGTGAGCTGCATTTAATGGCAAGTCATTATGGCATTATTCATCGCGGTCAGTTGCTTGAACAACTCACTGCGGAGGAATTAAACGAGAAATGTCAGCAGTATTTGTTTATCAAAGTGGATGATCCGGGCAAGGCAACAGCCGTCATTCAGAACGAGCTGGGTACGGCCGATTTCGAAGTGATGCAGGATGGAACCATCAAGTTGTATAGCCGCATTGAGCAGCCAGGCAAAGTATCAACAGCGTTATTCTCTGCCGGCCTCGAGATCGAGAAGTTTATGCCTATGGGTGAAGACTTGGAAAGTTATTTTACGAAGCGAATTGGGGGGAATCCAAATGTATAATCTGATCAGAGTTGAGTTTTTCAAGCTCCGTAAGAATAGATCATTTTGGACTTTTCTATTGGCACTTTCCGTCCTCTCACTTGCTTACCCATTGCTATATTATTTTGATCATCGGTCCAATGGGGAACCTCAGATCACCGGTGCTGAATTTCTGACTACCTTTATTTCAAGCAATGCCTACATTATTAAATTCGGCGTAGCCATTCTGGCTGGATTCTTTATCTCTAACGAATATTCCACAGGGGTCATGAAGACGATCGCATCTTCGGGCAACACCAGAGGCCGGCTGTTCGCGGCAAAACTAATCGTATTCGCAGTTGGGGCCATGGCGATTTCGCTCGTCTTTCCTATTGTCAGCACAGTCGAAGTCACGCTGCTTTCGGGCTTCGGTCATCTGCCAGAAGGAAGCACTACACTTTTTATACCGCGAGCCCTCGGGCTAACCCTGTTGTACACAGCTGGTTACGCAGCCATCGGGGCGCTGTTCACCGTAATCCTAACCGACAGCGGCAAAACTATCGGCTTCTCAATGATTTTCTTCCTTATGATTGATACGGTTTTGGCTAGTATAGGTTCAAAGATCTCTTTCTTCAGTAATTTGTATGATTATTCCATATTCAAACTGGTGAGCGATATCGGTAAGCCCAGTATCGACAGTGGAGATTGGCCAGCGCTTTTACTTGTACCGTTGTTGACAATAGCCGTTTCCGGGGTACTCGGTATTCTCGTATTCCACCGAAAAGAAATCAAATAACAAATAGGAGGTGCAGGAGAGTGTTGCTTATTCTGACAATCATATTGTTTGCGGCAGGAGCTCTCCTGCTTTTCCGTTTGTTGATGCTAAGGCGAGAGCTAGGGCGGATAACAGGGCAATTGCATACCTACAATGAGCGAGCAACCGGTAAAAAAATTGATGTGGCTCTATTCGACCAGAAGCTTGAGGCGCTTGCGGGACAAATCAATCGTCAATCTGATTTAATCGTCGAAGCGGATGCCCAGCGAAAACGTGTCGAACAAGAATTCCGTCAGGCTGTTGCGAATATTTCACATGATATCCGTACACCCCTCACCTCCATCTTCGGTTATATTCAACTGTTGGAGGATGAGTCTATTACCCCTGATGAAAAGCTTGAATATGTTGCCATCGTTAAAAATCGGACGAAACGGCTGCAGGCGCTGCTGAATGATTTTTTTGAGCTTTCCTTGATCGAATCGCTAGATTATCCTCTACATACCGAAAAGCTTGGGATGACGGCCCTGCTCTCGGAAATTCTGGTCGGATTTTACGATTCCTTCAACGAACGCAATATTACACCGGATATACGGCTACCTGAGGAAAATGTATCCGTATACGCCGATGAATCCGCTGTGCGGAGAGTTGTCGAGAATTTACTTGTCAATACGGTCAAACACGCAACCGGGTATGTGGAAATCCGTTTCGAACGACGGCAGGAAACAGCTGATTTAACGATAGTAAACGATGCGAAGGAACTAGCCGGAAGCGACGTTAACCTCTTATTTGACCGATTCTATACCGCAGACCGTACCCGATCTTCTCAAGCCTCCGGGCTGGGTCTCTCCATCGCCAAAAGTCTGATGAATAAAATGGGTGGCACGCTGACAGCCGAACTGGAGGATGAGCAGCTGATAATGACCTGCCGTTGGAAACTAGGTGATGCCGGCATTAGCTTGGCTACTTAATTCATTTTATATTTGGTCTAGACTAACCATTGTTCTAACCCGTTTATGGAATGTAGCCCATTCCCGATAGCCAATGGCCTGCAGGTTTTTCCGGACTTCTTCGAACTGATCTCCCACCCGTTCGGGTTCATGTGCATCTGATCCAATCGTGACCTTCACACCATGAAACAGAGCTCTTTCTAGAAAAGCCGTATCTGGGACACAGTTATCGTCAGAAGTATTAATTTCGAGAACTACGTCACTTGCTGCAACGGTTTGCAGGGTGAAATCCAGCGCTTCTGTCCACAAGCCGGAATAACCGGGAAAATACCGCTTTAAAGCATCCACATGGCCTAGTATGTCGTATAAGCCACTTTTAGCCGATTGAGAGACATAATCATAATACAGATTTTTGGTCGCAAGTTTCCCCGCCTGATCCAATCCGTCCCAGTATTCTCCATCGTAAATGCTGATTCCGCCGAAATTATGAATCGAACCAATCACATAATCAAAGGGATAACTGGCGATGACACTACGATATATATCCAGGGAATCAGGCAAAAAGTCCGCTTCAATCCCCAGCATTACATCAATCTGTCCCGCAAATTCTTTTTTTAAAGCTAGAACCTCATCCACGTATGCAGGAAATTCACTCTTCGCCATAGCTCCTCCGGGCCAGGGCAGGTCTTCCTCCAGCGCAAATGCAGGAGTATGATCTGAGATTCCAATAACCTGTAATCCCTTTTCAATGGCTGCAATTACATAATCTCTTACTGTTCCTGTTGCGTGCCCGCAACGATTATGATGTGTATGATAATCAAACTTCATAAGTTCCCTCCAGGTAATAAACTTTTTTATGATTCGCGTTAACCTTTCGATCCAGAAATAACAATTCCTTGAATAAATACTTTTTGAGCAAAAAAGAACAATAACAGCAACGGAAAGACGGTTACCACAGATGCTGCCATCAACAGATTCCATGGTGTTTGTCCATATGCGGCTGTGAAATTTGCTAATCCTAGTGAAAGAGGATATTGACTGCTTTCACTTAAATAAATAAGTGGACCAAATAAATCATTCCAACGGGACATGATTTCTAGAACAGCCGATGTAGCGAGTGCCGGTGCCGACAAGGGCAGGAGAATTCTCCAATACATGACCAGATGTCCTCCACCATCTATCTTAACTGCCTCATCCATTTCCCTAGAGATCCCAAGATAGAATTGGCGTAGCAAAAAGATAACAAATGCACTGCCTGTAAATGCCGGAACGATAAGCGGCAAATAAGAATTTGTCCAATGAATTTGATTAAATAACAAATATTGAGGAATCAAAGTCACTTGTGACGGGATCATCATTGTGCTGAGTACAAGCACAAACAGAAGCATATTTCCACGGGCACGCAGACGAGCGAACGCAAACGCAGCCATAGAGGAGGCAAGCACAGTCCCAAATACTGAGATACATGTGTAGCCTACCGAATTCAATAAATATCGCCCCATTGGAGCATCTATGAAAATTTGCTTATAATTACTCCATTGAATAGAGGATGGCAGCCATATCATCGGGACTTTATGAATGTCGCCCATGGTTTTTAGCGAGGTGACCAACATCCAGAATAACGGGAATGCGAAAAGAATAACGCCGCCATAAAGGATTAGATATAACAGTATCTTCTGAATGGGCTTCAGCTTGCCGTGTAAAAAACTTCGCTGTCTCATGATGTGAATCCCTCCTATCTTTTAGAGTCATATTCATAGTGGACAAACCGCTTCGAACTCCACATGAATACAAGAGTCAGTGTAAAAAGGATGATAAATAGAATCCAGGCCTGAGCAGAGGCATAACCCATCCGAAATTGTTTAAAGGCTGTATCAAACAAGTAGTATACATAGAAATATGAACTCCAGTCCGGTCCGCCTTTCGTAATGACGTAGGATTCAGTAAATACTTGCAGGGAAGCGATCATTGCAATAATCGTATTGAACAAAACCACCGGCGAAATGAGCGGAAGTGTAATTTTGTAGAACTTTTTCCACACACCTGCTCCTTCAATTGACGCCGCTTCATATAGATCACTCGGAAGAGATTGCAAGGAAGCTAGGAATATCACCATGGTTGAACCTGACGCCGTTAACTGCATCAGAACCATAGATGGGACGACCGTCCCCGGGCTCGTGAACCAGCCTGGACCTTCCACACCAAACCAGTCATAGAGTAAGGAATTGACTACCCCGAAGGTCGGGTTAAGCAGCCAAGACCACAGGAAAGACACAGCCACCCCGGAAATAACACTTGGCGCATAATACAGCGTACGAAGTAATGACTGTCCTCGAACCTTCTGATTCAGCAGCAGGGCAATCACCAACGAAGATACAATGGTAAAGGGTACGGACAATAAGGAATAATAGATGGTGACAGATAACGATTTGTAGAACAGCCTATCCTGAAATAACAGCCTGAAATTATCAAACCCTATAAATTCAGGAGACGAAATTACATTGTATTCGGAGAAACTTAACATCAGCGACACGATGATCGGTCCGCCAGTAAACAATATGAAACCGATAAACCACGGCATAATAAACATCCAGAAGGCGCGTTCCTCCCGCTTACTCTCAGTTGCCATTCGCTTCATGAATCATCCTCCTTACGCGGCCGGTTAGTCTGCGATTAGCGGCCGCTTATCCTTCCAGTTCTAGTTAATCCAGTTTGAGTGAACGGAGGTTCTGATCCACTTCCTTCAGTCCATCTTTCAAATCTTTACTTCCATTCCATACAGAAGACATGGTCTGGTTCATGGTTTCTAGAATCGTATTGAACTTTACGATCAGATGATTTTCAGCTTCACGTCCATACTTAATAGCACCCTCATGGACTTGTTTGAATTCCGCTTTATCCATCCCAATCTGCGAGGACATTTTTTCGTACCACAGTTCAAACAAGCTGCTGTCCGCTGGCGTTCTACCGACATCATTCATATAGCGATAGGCGCCTCCATCGGTTTTGGGATCGGCCAGATATCTGACAAATTCCCAGGCTTCATCCGGATGTTTACTTGAGTTTGAGATGCTCCATGGGTCCACAAAAAGTGTCACTTTGCGGCCATCATGGTAGGGAACAGCTGCGACACCCCAACGAAAGTCCGCTTTTTCATAAGAACCCAATCCCCAACCTCCATTAATGTACATGGCAACTTCCCCCGTCATGAACACATCTCCAAGCTGAGCCGCGGCAGACACAGTCTGTTGGTCCGGTGTAACCTTATACTTGTTAATTAAATCGAGGTTAAATTGTAACGCTTCAATATTTTTGTCATTAAGTAGATCCGGCTCCCCCATAACCCCTGAGGTATACGCTTCTGGCTTAAAAAAATCACCGCCAAATGACCAAGCCATAGCATTCGGACTAAGGCCGCTTGCAAATCCGAATACCTGCTTGCGTACATTACCTACATCATGAGAAAGCTTTTGAGCAATTTCTAACATTTTATCGTAGTTCCATGAAGTGTCATCCCAGTCCGTTGTTGGATAAGGAATACCCTGCTGATCGAATAAATCCTTATTGTAAAACAGATACGTCGCATTGCTGACAAGCGGAATTCCGAAAAATTTATCATCAATTTTATATACATCCAGCAAATCCTTATCCATCGTATCCAGCTCTGGAGCCCCTTTTTCAATGTAAGGCGTTAAGTCCTTCAGGGCACCCATCTTCATATAAGTAGCAAAACCGCTGTCCGCCTGGTTCGGATTCCACACATCAGGAGCGTTGCCGCTTGAGATCATAGTGGTCAACTTCTGATCGAACTGATCATACGGAATATTCTCAAGATGAACTTTAATATTAGGATGAGTGGCTTCGAACGAAGCGATCGTCTCGTCTTGCCAAGCTTTTTTATCCGGATCTGCAGCCATCACCCAATTAATCTCTACTGTCTCTCCCTTATTACTCTGCACACCTGAAGGGTCGATAGTAGATTCCTTATCACCAGATCCGGCACATGCCGACAATGACATTCCGAGAACTGCAACGGGTAGAAATGTAGAAAGAAGGTTCTTTTTTAAGAATTGAGATTTCATTTTTATGTCCCACCTTTTTTCATTTTTCGTTTAAAATCGTTCAAAGTATCTCTAATTTCAGCATAAGTTTACATATAGATTACACAATTCGATAATTTAGATAACATTCTAATTTTCTCTTCACACCCCCTTTGCTAAACCATTCGGAACAACTTCATCATAGCGTCTAAAAATATGATTTTCAGCACATATATTCACTAAATATATTGTTTTTCTGCATATATTCTTGTTAATATAGTTGACATACAACTGAATTGGGAGGGATAGCAAATGGAAACCAATTTTTATGAAGTACAAAAATTCGACATCAGTCGAGAGAAAAAAAGTCAATCCAGCATGCCTACACGACATTACCATAACGGTTATGAGGTTTTTTACATGGTTTCGGGGGATATTTGCTATTTCATAGAGGATAAGGCTTATCAGGTTGTCGGGGGTTCTCTATTGCTGATTGACATCAATAAAATTCATAAGCTTGTCAATTCGAGTGGGGAGACCTTTGAACGAATAACACTTGTATTTAAACGCGAGTTCCTCGAAGATCTGTTTCCGAACAATAAGACGCTTGATTTGCTGTCCACTTTTACACGAGATTGTCATCTGCTGCGATTTAATGGCTCTGAACAAAACTTTATCGAGAAATTATTCAATAAAATGGTCTCTGAATTTACGAAGCAACCTCCCGGCTATGAATTCTATCTAAAAACACTTATGTTTGAGCTGCTTATTTATATTTATCGCCACCAGGAAGCGATGCCTCCTGCAATCACTGAAGAAATCAGTGTAGTGAACAAAAAAATATTTGAAATTGTTGACTATCTCAACCGTTATTACGACCAACGTCATTCCATACGCGATATTGCCAACAGATTCTATATCAGTCCTTCCTACTTCTGCAAAACTTTTCGTGATAGTACAGGCTTCACCTTTACAGAATATTTGAATAATGTGCGGATAAAGGAAGCTCGTGCCTTGTTAATTAATACTGCCTTTAAAGTAGCCAAGATAGCTGAAAATGTTGGATTTGATAATATGACTCACTTTGGTCGGGTATTTAAGGAAATCACCGGGCTTTCTCCATTAAAATACCGCCAGACTTATAAAATAGAGAGTCCATGATGTATCTACGAAAAAGGAGCAGCTGCAATCATTTTTATTACAATATCCACACCAAAAAGACTCCTCTATTTATATAGAAGAGTCTTTTTTTGTTGCGACAGGCTAACGGATTATGTTTAAAATCTAACTCAGTAAGTTTAGGCTTGCTTCTTCAAGCGATGGTATAAGAAATTTATGATCGATTGGCGATGACATCACGATTAGAATCGTGTAGGTACCGTATTTATCACATTGATTTCCGAACTCCTCGAGGGCTCGTGTAGAGTCGGTTACTACTTTCAATAAGTAGTTGTGTTCCCCACTTATACGGTAACATTCGACGACATCAGGACTTGAGCGGCAGAAATCAAGGAATGCATTACAATCCCTAGAATGAAATAACATGTAGGCAGCAGCATGTTTCCCAATCTTTTCAGGAGAAATTATGGTGCGATATTCGCTGATGATGCCTTTTTCCTCCATACGCCTAACTCTCTCCGTAACCGCAGGTTGCGATAAACCGACACATTTCCCCAGCTCTGTCATAGAAATTCTTGCTTGATTTTGAAGATGGAAAAGAATTTGCTTATCAACATGGTCCATCAAAATCGCCTCCTTTAAATTTAAGGTGTTCTATATTAACTAGCCTGTAATTAACCGTTATAAGGCTAATTTAACTTAGTTGCCTTATGTAATCAAGATAACTCGTTATATATAATAACCCTACATAGTAAAGTGTTCCTGGCTTTAACTATTCCGAAGGGATGAAGACAGATGAGTATATTGGATTCAAACAAAATAAATACAGAATGTTTATCAGGTCGCATCGATAGAGTAATCGATCGAACCCTCGCTGACAAGCGTTTGGTCGGTGCTGTCATTAAAGTAATGATAGATGGGGAACTGGTTTATAGCCGTGCTGCCGGTTTTGCCGACCGCGAGATAGGCCGACTTATGCGAGAAGATGCCTTATTCCGGCTAGCTTCAGTTACTAAACCTATCGTTTCAACGGCAGCCCTAGTATTAGTTGCGCAAGGTCGTCTACAGCTGGACGACCGCGTTGATCGTTGGCTTCCAGAGTTTCAGCCGCGTTTGCAGAATGGCGAGTTCGCGACCTTGACGATTCGTCATTTGATGACGCACACCGCAGGCCTGTCTTACCGATTTTTTCAAGAAGAGAAGGGTTCCTATCAGTCAGCAGGGGTATCAGATGGTATGGATCAGCCCGGCATCACGTTGGAAGAGAACCTGCGTCGTCTTGCCTCTGTCCCCCTCCTTTATACGCCAGGTACCGAGTGGAAATATTCCATCGCGACAGATGTACTGGGAGCAGTAATTGCAAAGGTCACAGAAACACCGCTTAGTGAAGCTGTACATTCACTCGTGACAAAGCCGCTTGGCATGAGCGACACGGGTTTTATTGCAGTTGACCGAGAACGGCTGGCCACTTCCTATGCCAATGATACTCCAGAGCCACGGCCCTTACTTGAGCCCGACAGTATTGCCTTTGTGGAGGGAACGGCTGGGTTCCTGCTTGCCCCTAGCCGAGCATTTGACACTACTGCCTATCCTTCTGGAGGATCTGGCATGGTCGGCAGCGCCGGAGACTTTTTGCAACTGCTGGAAACATTACGTAAGGGCGGAGCGCCGCTGCTACCAGAGTCACTGGTTCACGATATGACGACCAACCAGATCGGTGATCTGCCAATGGCCTTCTGGCCAGGACGAGGCTTTGGCCTAGGCATTACGGTACTAAAGGATCCTGTCGCCGCAGACACTCCGGAATCCCCGGGTACTTGGCGCATGGGTGGCACTTATGGTCATTCGTGGTTCGTCGATCCCAAGCAACGCCTCAGTGTCGTGGCTTTCACTAATACTGCACTGGAAGGCATGTCGGGTCAGTTTACTGTTGACCTTTGTGATGCCATTTATGACAGACGTAATAAATAGAGCAAGAACACAAGGTGCCTGGGTCCGGAATAAACCGGCCTAGGCGCTCTGTCTAGTAGACCTATTCGTCGTGTGTATCATTGAGTTTGCTAAAATTATATAAGAGAGGGGCTTCTCTATGAGCCAAAACACATCTTCTGCCACACAAAGTGCCTCCAGCACTCCCTCTTCTGAACGTCTGCCATGGGCTGGATTACTCGCCCTAGCTATGACGGGGTTTATCTGTATTCTTACCGAAACGATTCCGGCCGGCTTGTTGCTCCAAATAGGTGACGGGCTTGGAGTCTCCGAGGCCCTTGCAGGTCAACTTGTCACTTTGTACGCCCTGGGTTCACTGTTGGCGGCGATCCCCTTAACTACCGTGACGCGTGGATGGCGGCGGCGACCACTGCTACTAATGTGCATCCTTGGTTTTCTCATATTCAACACCGTCACCACTTTTTCTTCCAATTATATACTTACGCTGACAGCTCGGTTCTTCGCAGGCGTATCCGCTGGAGTCTTATGGGGGATGATAGCAGGTTACGCCCGGCGCATGGTGCCGGAGTCACTCAAGGGACGAGCAATGGCGGTAGCCATGGTTGGCACGCCTCTCGCTCTGGCACTCGGTGTCCCTGCGGGAACACTTCTTGGCACCCTTGTAGGCTGGCGCTCTATCTTCGGGATCATGTCGCTATTGGCTCTGATGCTAATCGCTTGGGTGTTTTGGAAGCTACCGGACTATCCAGGAGAGGCCCCTGATAAGCGACTCCCTCTCTACAAGGTTTTTGTTATTCCGGGGGTACGGCCGGTACTGTTTGTTGTTCTGGCATGGGTACTGGCACACAACATCTTGTATACCTACATTGCCCCTTATCTTACTCAGGCCGGGCTAACCCAGCGCGTTGACTTGGTACTGCTTATTTTCGGCATTACAGCGCTTGTTGGCATCTGGGTCATCGGTATTTTGATCGACCGCAAGCTGCGTCCATTGGTTCTGATCAGCCTCGCTGCTTTCGCCTTGTCATCCATTGTACTAGGCATTAGTAGCAGCCAGCCCGTAGTGATCTATTTAGTGGTTGGTGTATGGGGGTTGACGTTTGGAGGAGCGGCTACTTTGCTACAGACAGCCGTTGCCGAAACCGCTGGCGAAAGTGCAGATGTGGCCCAATCGATGTTGGTGACGGCATGGAACCTAGCTATTGGCGGTGGCGGCGTGATGGGCGGGATTCTTATTGAAACACTTGGTGTCCGCTCCTTCCCGTGGGTAATGTTTATACTATTGATTCTTGCGCTGCTAGTAGCGTGGCATGCTAAAGATTACGGATTTCCTTCAAGGAAGCGTTAAGCACACACATAAGAAATCCTGCCACAATCATCGAGTTTACAGATAACAGTAGCTGAACAAGAGATTTTTTAAAAAATAAGCCAGTGGTGCATATTAGATAGGACTAATATATGCCACTGGCTTTCTTATATTAGATTTTATAAAATCAACCCTTGATAAATTCTTGCAGATCCTTGGGCGAATTACAGATCTGTGATCGCTGCCAGAACGGTATTATTGAAATAATCAACATACATATTTTTAAATGGCTTCTGGTGATCCAGCTCAACGGATAAATGAACCGTCACCGTCTGATAAATCGGATCCACACAGAGGAATGGACCTGCCGCCCCCCAGTGTGAATAGGCATCAGGAGAGAGCAGATCTCCGCCGTCACGCTTCGTGCCATTAATCGCCCATCCGTATCCCCAGTACGCTTCAGGAAAAACTTCATCTCTATATTGTGAGGATACGCCCGGAATTTGATTGCGGGTCATTTCTTTTACTGTTACCGGACTAAGGAATCGTACTCCGTTATAAATTCCACCGTTAAGGAACATCTGGCCAAAAACAGCCAAATCCATAGCCGTTGAGTAAGCGCCGCCCCCCGCAGATACAGAATTCAAATTGTATTCGCTGTCTACCCATTCCGCGCATGCTGCCTCAGGAGCACGTCTAACTACTCTGTTCCGCACTTCCATTGGCACATGATAATATGTATTTTCCATTCCCAGCGGTTTAAAAATGGTTTCCTTTACGAATACATCATAAGCTTGTCCACTAACACGCCGTATGATTTCACCCAACAGCTCATAACCATATCCACAGTAAGACATCACAGTACCTGGCTCATGGCTAAGTGGTGCATCATAACCGCCATATAAGTAACTATGCAGTTCTGGATCTTGATTAGGTTCGTGTGGAGGATATTCCTCTTGCGCCTGTTTGGCAATTCCATTAGAACGAATCACATCAACCTCAATTCCAGAGGTATGTGTCAACAAATGATGTACGCATACCTTTGTTTTGTTTTCCCCTGTAAATTCGGGGATGTAATCAGAAACCGGCCTATTTAGACCCACTTTCCCTTGTTCCACTAACATCATAATAGCGGTTGCAGTAAATAGTTTTGTTATGGAACAGAGTGGAAATATAGTATCCACGGTTAATTCCGCTGCGTCTGCTTCAGGGCCGGTTTTTCCATTCGCTTGATGGACCAGCAGCGTCCCCTTTCTCGCAGCAACAATAACTTGCGCAGGTGTGATATTGTCTTCAACCATTTGCGCGGCGGCTGTACGAATGCGCTCCACACCAAAAGCCGAGACACCCGCCTGTTCTAAAGAATTAAATACTAACCCTCTCATCGGTAGCCCTCCAATATGATTCATTTAATACATATATAAACTATTATACAAATATATTAAATAATCCTGCTAGCTTACTATTATCCTGTGCCTGAATTGTTGCTAAAGCTGACCCCGGCTTCTCCCGAAAATCAGCTTAGCTTTGTTTTACTAATTGACCGCTACCTTAAAAGCATCCACATTAAATGTTGTCCCGTTGATGGATAATGTGGCATTGTAATAACCCCGATCGCCATTTGTTTTGCATTTATATTCCCCGGAACATCCGCATACAAAAAATTTAGTTTTGTTGTAACCGGGATATATATTACTAAGTTTTTGGTAAAACAGATGTCCATGATGCGTAAAAATAGCTAGCACCTTATCTCTCACTTTTGTAGGAATGGATGAAAAAAACTTATTCGTCTCCGATGCGCTTAATACATGGGTTGGGTCCACCGTAATCCCGCTCACTTTGAGGGGCCAATGAAAATCTATAATATAATAAAAACTATCATCTAAATTTTTCAACAAATTTATACTACCCGGAGTGAACCGTCCAAGCGCACAATTAAGCCATACATACTTGACCTTCCCCTGAGTACCCGGGAAATTCATTTGCCCTTCATCAGCACCTAAATATTGTCTGAATAAGGACTGTGTACTTGCCTCCCAATTTCCTATAGATGCTTTATAAGGAATACTCCCGAGCGTGCTTGTTACCGTATCCTTGAAGTCCTTGTAGTAAGCATTCGCATTATTTCCATGATTAGCTCCCGCTTGCGTATTATCTCCTCCAAAAATAACAAATCTCTTATTCCCGCTATTCACAGCTTTAGGCAAAAGATTCCTAAAAATGCTTGCGCTGTTTCCATACCCCACATGACTATCACCAATAACCGCAAAGTTAATGATTTGTGCTTTTGCCTTAAGAATTAAACTACGTTTAGGCTGCAGTCTGGAGGCAGGTCTTCTTCTCCTACTAGGTTTCACCTGTCTTTTCATCTTAGATTCACCTCTTTTAAAATGGATGAAGGATCATAGTAGTATTTATATTCGCTTTACCTTAGGGACTCTTGGACCAATGGATTCATCTAGGAGATTAGTTCCTCTTATACTTTGTGGTCATTTATGCGGCTTGTCCCAAACGGGAGATTATAATTAGTCCCATAGAAATGAATAATATAATACCATTCATAGACTTATTTATTGATTAAGAAATAAATAAGCATATAGAAAAATCAAAAAGAGGTAACTCAGAAGCCACGAATGGCTATTGAGTTACCTCTTTTAGTTAGAACACTCTTACTTAAATCTTCATGTCCTTACCCGTATAATCTACAAACATGAAATGACCTTCCGGTGTTGTCCGCTTCTCGATCAAGTCCATGATGCCCTCAGCACTTTGGGTCGGATTCGTTGGCGCCTCTGCCCCGCCCATCTCCGTATGCATCCAGCCAGGATGTACGCCGAGTACTTGTACCCCGCGTTCTTTTAAATACACATGCAGCTGCTGTGAGAACATATTAAGTGCCGTTTTGGAGATGGAATATGGATAGTCTCCCGAATAAGCATTAGTAATGCTGCCTGCTTCCGACGATATATTGATAATCGAAAGTTTGGGTTCAGTGAGCAGCGGCAAGAAATGCTTAACCACCCGCATCGGTCCGTAAAGATTAATATCCATCGTGGTAAGCATATCTTGGAAATCCAGCTCTTCAATCTGTGTGTCCCTGGCGGTCAGCACCGCCGCATTATTAATAATGGCACCAAGTGTCCGGCCTTGTCCTTGCAGATTCGCAGCAAGCGCCGCGATTCCTTCTTCATCCGTCACGTCCAGCGCGGCCACAGTCAGCTTCTCGCCATAGGTCGCAGCAAGCTGGGATAGTGCTGTTTGTTCCTGATCAGGACGGCGAACCCCGGCAATGACTCCATGCCCCCGCTTCAATGCCTCAGCCGCCAGCTCATAACCCAATCCACGTCCGGCACCAGTAATTAGTATATTCACTATAAATCCTCTCCTTTATCCTTATCGTTCTCCAGCAGTTCCACAATCATCTTTAACTCCTTGAACGTGTCCAGATAAGCATAACTCCCCCCGGTATACTCACCCTTTTGCTGGAGTGGGAACCCTTTGCCTTCGAGCAGCGTAATCTTCTCCTTCATTCCTTCAACCACAAAAGCAATATGATGAGGTCCCTCACCATGCTCATTCAAATAATCACGCCACGTACTGGGCTGCTGATCTGGCTCAATCAGCTCAAGCTGCAGGGAGCCCATATCAAAAAAAGCCAGCTTAGCCCGCGCCACCGTCGCCTCGCCATTATACCGAGTCTGCGCCTTATCTTCTGTATCTGTAACGATAATTTCCGGCTTCTCCAGTCCAAAAAACTCCGCATAAGCCGTGCTTACCTTTTCAACATCATTCACCAAAATTCCAATCTGCGTAACAAAATGATTCCCAAGCCATCCTGACATGTACTCTACCTCCCATTTGTCTGACAAGTCCACCATACCGATTCTTTGAAAAGGCTGTCAAGCCTGAAAATAAATCGCTCCGGGCCAGTGAAAATTATCCAGAGAAAGTCCAGCCGACTTCGGCGCTATCATAGGCATTTATACCTCTCCAGATGCCGCAACTGGTTAAGAATATTTGGTGCGTGATGTTACTTTTTGTTTCGGTTAATGACCAATTCGGTTATAGAATGAAAAGTTTAAATTAACAAAAGGGGTGAGGAACGATGGACCATAGAAAAAGATCACGCCTGATGCAGCAGTTTATTTTTGTCGGGCCAACTTCCTTGTTTTTCTTTATTATTGTGCTGATTCCTTTCTTTTTGGGACTCTATTATTCATTTACCAGCTGGAACGGAATCTCGCGGCATGTGGAGTGGACCGGGCTGCGGAACTATCTACATATTTTCACCAAGGACCCTTCCTTTCTTAATTCATTCTGGTTCACGGCGAAGTTCACTATCTTCGGTCTAGTGCTGACCAATCTGCTTGGCTTCACACTCGCTTATGTGCTGACGCGTAAACTGTTCACACGCAATGTCCTGAGAACGGTATTTTTTGTACCGCATGTCATTGGCGGACTTTTGCTCGGGTTTATTTGGCAGTTTATTTTTGTCAGAGGATTCTCCTCTATTGGGCAGGCCACCGGCTGGTCCTTCTTTAATCTTCCATGGTTAGGCACCGGAGGAACAGCATTCTGGGCGATTGTTATCGTATTTGTCTGGCAAAATGCGGGATATCTGATGGTGATCTACATCTCTGCTATCAACAATGTTCCCCAAAGCCTAATTGAAGCGTCCAAAGTGGATGGAGCCGGACGTTTTCAGGCCTTGCGCCATGTCACTCTTCCACTGGTCATGCCCGCTGTAACTGTTTGTCTATTTCTATCTATCTCTTGGTCCTTTAAGCTGTTTGACCTCAACCTGTCGCTGACCAAGGGTGGACCCTTTAAAGCTACCGAATCTGTAGCCTTGAATATTTACAATGAAGCCTATACCATCAGTCGGTTCGGAATGGGCTCGGCCAAAGCGATGGTTTTCTTCGTCATCGTGGCTTTGATTTCCCTATTACAGGTTAGAGCAACCAAGAAAAGAGAGGTGGAGCTGTAATGGAGACTACCGCCAAGAAATTTAATGTCCCCCTGCTTCTCATCGAAGTGATTGTAATCCTGCTGGGACTACTATTTTTAGTGCCATTTTACTTTTTGCTGGCTAACTCAGTGAAAAGCTATAGTGAAATACTATCAGACTCTGCTGCGCTGCCTTCAGCACTCCAGTGGAGCAACTACGCGGAAGCTTGGAAAGCTACCAATTTCCCCCGCGCTTTCCTGAACTCTTTTATCATCACGGTGATTAGTAATATTCTGCTAGCATTCCTTTGCTCCATGTGCGCTTACAAAATGGTCCGCAACAACAGCTTGTATAACCGTGTGCTCTATATTGCATTAGTAGCCGCCATGGTTATCCCATTTCAATCTATTATGATCCCGCTGGTGCAGGTCGTCAGCGGCTTGGGCGTCATGGATTCAACCGCCGGTTTGATTTTAGCGTATCTTGGGTTTGGCGCCCCGATGACTGTTTTTCTATTCCACGGCTTCGTCAAATCGGTACCTCTCGATATAGAGGAAGCTTCAAGAGTAGATGGAAGCAGTCCTTATGGTACCTTTTTCCGGATTGTTCTTCCGCTTATGCAACCGATTATCGTCACCGTCATCATACTGAACACCCTGTGGATCTGGAACGATTACTTGATGCCATCGCTTATTCTGCAGGATCCGGTGCTCCGCACCATTCCCATCGCCACTTATAGCTTTTTCGGACAATATACGAAGCAGTGGGATTTGGCGCTTCCAGGACTTGTGCTCGGGATTACGCCGGTGGTCATCTTTTTCCTAGTAATGCAAAAATATATTATTGAAGGCATTGCCCAAGGCTCCGTAAAGGGCTAACGATACATGTTGCTTTCAGCCAGAGAGGATGAATGAATATGAGAACAAAACGTGGAATTCTCCTCGCATGCTCCCTGCTGCTGGCTGCTCTGACAGCCGGTTGCGGACGCAGCAGCGACAATGCAGACGGAGTAAAAACCGTGCATATCTACCAATTCAAGGTTGAAATATCCGAAGCGCTGGCTTCGCTCAAGACCGAATTCGAGAAAGAACATCCCGATATTAAGCTTGAGGTGCAAAGCGTGGGAGGCGGGACCGATTATGGCGCCTCGCTGCGTGCCAAATTCTCTTCCGGAGATGAGCCGGATATCTTCACCATCGGCGGCAACAATGAACGTGATATGTGGCTGGAATATCTGGAGGACCTGAGCGGCGAAGCTTGGGCCAAGGATGTAAAGCCACTCGCAGCAGAACAAATGACCATCGATGGCAAACTCTATGGGATGCCGATGAATCTGGAAGGATACGGCTTCATCTATAATAAGGATCTATTTAAGAAAGCCGGAATCACCGAGAAGCCATTAACGCTAACCGCTCTGCGCGAAGCCTCCGAGAAGTTAAAAGCGGCAGGCATCACACCTTTTGCGAATGGTTACCAAGAATGGTTCGTGCTTGGCAATCATAATGTAAACGTACCTTTCGCCCAGCAGCCTGATCCGGAGGCATTCATCGCCGGACTTACAGACGGTTCCAAAACCTTCGCCGGAGACCCTATTTTCTCCAAGTGGATCGATCTACTTGACCTTACTGTAGAGTACGGCAATAAGAACCCGCTCTCGACCGACTATAATACTCAAGTCACTATGCTAGCGAGCGGTGAAGCTGCGATGATGCAGCAGGGTAACTGGACACAAGGACAGATCGACGGCATCGATCCCAATCTTAATCTGGGCCTCCTGCCCATGCCCATTGACGACACTCCCGAAGACAACGACAAGCTTTATGTAGGCGTACCCAGCAATTGGGTTATCAATAAAAACTCTCCCGTTAAGGAGGAGGCCAAGGTCTTCCTGAATTGGCTCGTCACCTCCGAGACCGGAAAAAAATATATCACCAAGGAATTCCAATTCATCCCTGCGCTCGACAACATTAAGGGAACCGAAGAAGATCTTGGAGCACTAGGTGCTGAGGTGCTGGCCTATACCGATAAAGATCAAGCGCTGACCTGGAACTGGACCCGTCTGCCGAACGGGATGCCACAGGAATTATCCAGCAGCATACAAGGGTATCTCGGCGGCAAGCTGACCAAAGAAGGGATGTTGAAGGAATTCCAAGTCAACTGGGATAATCTCAGTGTGCAGTGATTTACCTGCTCTAAATACGACAAACAGCCGCGCAACGATGCGTGGCTGTTTGTTCGTGTTCATTTAATTCCTCTCCGTTCATTAGTCGGAACCCGTTGCTAGTTCGCACGCAGCATACTAATTTGTCTGGCAAGATACACAGGCGTATAGGGCATGTCATCTCGGAGCCAAGAAATAACCGTGCCGATTAGAGCTGCTGAACCGTACCAAACGGCAATGTCCTTTTGTATCGGCGTCTTTGAATGATCAGCAGTCCCCTCCTTTTTCTCCTGGTGCGCAGAAATGATTTCCGCCATCAAATTAAACAGGCGATCTGTAAAAATCGGGCTTCGTTTGGATGTGAGTATGACCTTGTAGAATTTTGCATTTTCCGCAATATGCTTAAGCAGACTTTCTAATATCCTCAAATTCTCTTCATCAACCGACTGGTGATGGTTGTCATCGTTGTTCACCACTTGTAGAATGTCCTCCACCATCTCATCCGCCATCTTTTCCAGCATATCCGGGAGATCCCGATAGTGCAGATAAAAAGTAACCCGATTGATTTTAGCCCGCTCTGCAATACGATTTACTGATATTTTCTCAATATCCATTTCCTCAAGCAATTCAATCACAGCATCTCTAAGCAATTGACGTGTTCGAAGTACCCGGGGATCTGTACGTTGCGTTGTGTTATTCATCTTGTACTCTCCAATCTTTTACTTTCATATTGTAAGCTACATATTTTAGATAATTGTTGTTTTTTAAAAAGAAAAAACTACATTTTCAGAACGAATGTAAACTACTTTACATTTTTTCGCAAATTGTTGCTTGATTACATGAAAATTTCATTTATAATCTAATTCATGCATTGTAAACTATACAACACACTGTAAATTTAGTCCATGATCGACGAGTTGAAAGGATGGAGTGGAGTGAGTACAAAGACAGAAGTAACAAGCAGTTCCGTGAAAAAGGGCCCCATCTTATTCATTATGATTTTGGGCGCCTTTCTTGCGACACTGAATCAAACGGTAATGAGCGTTGCCGTTCCGGAGTTAATGCATGATTTTAATATCTCGGCGGCTACAGCTCAGTGGCTGACAACGGGATATATGCTGGTTAATGGTGTTCTAATTCCAATTACAGCTTATCTAATGCAACGATTTACGACGCGAGAGCTTTTTCAAGCTTCTATGTTTATATTTTTGGCTGGAACGATCGTATCGGCCCTCGCGACAAACTTCCCTGTTCTGTTGACCGGGCGTATGATTCAGGCAGCTGGTGCCGGGATTATCATGCCACTGCTCACGAATGTCATCTTGACCCTGTTCCCTCCTGAAAAGAGAGGGGCCGCCATGGGGATGGTAGGGCTAGCCATTATTTTCGCACCTGCGATTGGACCTACTCTGGCTGGATATATTTTGGAACATTATTCTTGGGAGACTATGTTTTATGGCATGATTCCTTTGACCGTCATTGTAATCATATGCGGATTTATTTATTTAAAAAATGTATCAGAACGCATCTTTCCCAAGTTGGACATTGTTAGCGTAACTCTTTCTACCATTGGTTTTGGAACCTTGCTGTATGGCTTCAGCCGCGCCGCCAGTGCAGGCTGGTCGAGCGCAGAAGTGTTATTGTCTTTAGCAGCAGGTGTGCTTTCCCTTGGCTTATTTACTTGGAGACAGCTGGCTTCCCAAAATCCACTGCTTGATCTCCGGGCCTTTAAATACAATATGTTCTCCTTAACGACTGTCATCAGTATCGCAGTTACAATCGTGATGTATGCGGATATGATGCTGCTGCCTCTGTACCTGCAGAATGCCCGCGGTTTTACAGCGATGGAGTCCGGTTTGCTGCTGCTTCCCGGTGCACTCGTAATGGGATTGTTGATGCCGGTAACCGGAAAGCTGTTCGACCGGTTCGGAGCGAAATGGCTCGCCATCATCGGATTATTAATTACAATTGCAACGACTCTAAGCTTTGTGAACTTAACCGACTCAACCAGCTACATGTATCTGGTATACATGTCAACAGGCCGCCGGATCGGGATGGCTCTCCTTCTCATGCCTATACAAACCTTGGGTCTAAATCAACTACCCGCCAAGCTTAGTGCGCATGGTACAGCGATTTCAAATACCATTCGACAAGTAGCTGGCGCCGTCGGGACTTCCCTGCTCGTCACCGTAATGACGAGCCGTACTACAACGCATATGAAGGATATGCTGGCCTCTGGCAGCACACAGAACGGAACACAGGAACATATGATTATGGAAGCATCCATTCAAGGGATCAATGATTCCTATCTAGTGATTGTGGGAATTGGCATCCTCGGTCTGCTGCTATCTTTCTTTATTAAACGTGTTGGGCAAGCGCCTGATCCTGAGCAAGAACCCAAAGTGAAGCTAAAAAAAGTCATTGCCAAAGAAGCTTGATATATAGAAGTTATCAGCACTGTTTAAGAATCATAAAAAAGAGATCAACGATGAATGACATCGTTGATCTCTTTTTAGTTTGATCTTTATTACAACAATTAGCGACCAAACCATCTGCTAACTTGCATAACTATTTCAGTTTAAAATAGATGGACCTTTTGTCGGACTCAAGCTTGCTATCGTTTCTATAAAGAACAAGGTTGTTCTCCTTGCCTTTGATTATTGGCAGAATAACTTTACCCGAAGCTTCAAAAGAACCCGGTTTACTTGGGGTGACTTCAGGAAAATCAGCTAACAACTTTTCGATATTTTCTCCGAGAGATCCCTCAAAATAATCACTAGAGCCACCAATATAGTACTGTCCACTGGATGTTTCTACCCCCCAAATGGTAGGTGTAAAACTTGAAAGGAACTTCCGCCCTTGGTCCTGACTACCTTTTACAAGAGTGGCGTTCTTCACCTTAAGCGTTACATCAAGCAGGACATAATCTACAGCTACATCGGGATCAGTGACATGTTCCTCAAACCCAAGAGCATGTAATTGTCCGAGAGTAGTCGACGTAACCTTATTGATAGTGAAAGTATATTGAACAGATGTTGAATCACCTTTAGGGCTATAATTGTTATCAAGGTCCGTATAAGTAAAAGAAGTACCTAACTTCACTGCATCTGCAAACGAAGCGCCGCTGTTACTGGAAGTCGTAGCGGAAGATGAGGCAGCAGGCTTTGGTGTTGCCTGCGGTGTGGACTCGGTTGCAGGCGGAGTAGATACGGTTGCTGGCTTCGCAGTAGCTTGTGCAACGGTATTGTCCTTATCCGGGACAACGGATGTAGATGTTCCGCCGTTCGCCGATGTGATCACAACAGCTTGACGACTGTTATCCCATTTCACGGTTGCCCCCAGTGCTTCAGATACAGCCTTGGCGGATACATAGCTATGTCCCTCATAGATAATTGGGTACATTGTTCCTTCACTACTTGACAGGTTCACTTTCTGATTATCCACTTCAATGCTGATGGCCGCATTCTGATATGCAGAAATCTTCTTCAATGTCGTGTCTGCGTAAGCGACTGCACCCACAGCCAACAGCATTGAGCTAACTGTAATAATTGACATGACTTTTTTACTTGTTACCTTTAGCATCTTACACTCTTCTTTCATGTTTATGTATATGAATCTCGAAAATTATATCACTTTATATCGAATATTGTAAATATTGGAATGATAGGATATTCGTTCTTTATTTGTGAATACTTAAAAAAGACACATTTCCATTGCCAACGCCACATTTCGCTTTTAATCTCCTAAATAGCGTGAATACTATAGATCTTTATACTCAAACCAAAAAGCAGCCCTGGGGGCTGCCTTAATCAAATTAATTAGTAAGTGTCTTAGAATCATTCTACGCCGAAGCTTCAATGATCTGTCCTGCCAAAGCAATCAAATCCTCCTTGGTCAGGTGTCCACCGGTTTCCCGAATAATATAATTGACACGGGTCTTTGGATTCATCCATGCAACTGACTTGTACTCCATCTTATCAATAGGTGTGTATACCACCTCTTGGCCACTCACTTTTAGCTTCTGCGACTGTGCATTTGCTGGTTCGGATTCAACAGTCGTATCCTTAGGTCCTGCAGGTTCGGCAGCGATGGCAAGAACTCCTCTTTTACCATTTTTCTCTGTGGTCATATTATAGATGATGTTGATAGCTGTACGCTTCTCCTGCAATTTCTTTACATATATTTTCTTATCGGACGCCTTACCCTCGGCGATCACTTGATAGTATATCTTATCCTGTTCTTTTTTCGTCATATATGGAGAAACAATTGCCCTGAAAAAATTGTAGCCTTCCGGAGGCTCTTGCAATTGCAGTGGCATGGAGGTATTGCCGGCAGCATACTTTTCCACATATTCATTATACGTATTAAACGAAAGGGAATAATATGCACCCGCAGTGGGTGATCCCTTAGCATAGGCTTGATATTCCTTGTCATTAATATACACATATCTGATTTCTCCAGGTTTAAGCTCTTCACTTAATGCTTTCTGCTGCAGATCTTTGAGATTTTTGAATTTTTTTTGTTCCTGATCTGTTTTCGCTTTGGCAGCTTCATCGATGCCCTGAGCTATATATTTGACTTCCGCCTTAATGGCGGTTTCTTCCACAGACTGAGCAACAGTCTTCTCGGCGTAAGCTTCTCCTTTGAAGCCATAACCTAAACCGAACATTAGGGTCATACTGGTCATGGCAATGAGTGTTTTTCTATTATTCATTAAAATACCTCACCTTCCTGTATATGTAGTACTCTTACATAACACTTACGTTACCGGATTTGTGACATCAAATTTCTATACTTATTTCATCATGTCGGCAGCAATTCGGATAACCTCCTCTTTGGTTAAAGAAGAAGACTCCGGTGCAGCAGTCATATCGTATACTACATTTTGTTCTGGATCCGTCCAGACAAGTCTGTATCTATACCCCAACTTTATTTCATTGTTTGTAGTTTCCGTATAGATCAGTTGGGTTCCGTTAACAAGAATATTCTGTACGATTGTGGTGTTCGTCCTTAGTAAGCTTTCCACCGTTCCGGACTTTGCCTTGATGTGTTTGGCATTAATTCTTACCATACTCTCCCCTTTTTTGTATCTCATCGACGAATAGTCATAATTAATACTGGCCGTAGCTTCTTTTTTCCACATAACCCGGTAACCGCCTTCCAGCTTTATACCATCAGTCAGGGCAAGCAGTTCATTCTCGTTGACCTCAAAATCAGGTTGTATCCATGCTTGATCAAAAACATACCCTTCTGGCAGATACTCCGGACGTGGCAAATATGGCACCTTATACTCTTCTGCTTTGGCTAAATAACTGGAATAATCATTAAATAGCATCGCAGGAATAACTCTGCCAAGCTGAGGACGTTCATCTCCAGCACCTTCCTTTTTTAACACGTAAGAAGCGCCCTCTCCCGGTAGTAATAATTTCTCTACAACTCTATATGCC
Organism: Paenibacillus sp. FSL F4-0097; assembly: GCF_038593125.1. Classification (NCBI taxonomy): domain Bacteria; kingdom Bacillati; phylum Bacillota; class Bacilli; order Caryophanales; family Paenibacillaceae; genus Paenibacillus; species Paenibacillus sp. FSL F4-0097. The sequence continues at coordinate 1,640,703 of NZ_CP151965.1, read as the reverse complement.
TCTAAATTTTTTTCACTCAGCAGCTCTTCTTCTTTGGTCGCCACTCTCTGAGGAATTTTTACCTTTGAAGGAACTAACGGATTCTTAGATACTTCAATCGTCCCCCCTTCCTTCGTTGCAAGAAGCGGCTCGTATGGCAGCACCTCATATTGAAATTTGGCAGCTTGCCAGGGACTCTCCTTAAACAAGGAATAGCTGCCTCCTACCAAGACAACCAGGATCAGCACCGCTGCCCATCTCCTTACAGGCCTGCTCCACATGCGCTTACGGTATCGTTTGGCATAGGTTTCTGGCTCCACTCTATGCATAATATCTGGGATGTCCCCCTCCTGCTGGTGAGGTACAGGCTTAACAGCAAGGTGACCATTACCTAGCCCGATGGCTTGCATTACAGAATCATGAACATCAACCAGCGGAAGTTTGGCAGAATTATCCCCCTCCTTCAGAAACAACTCTTCGGAAGTCAATTCGTCCTTGCGCATAGTTGTTTCTCCTTTCTTTCAATGACTTCTCTGAGCTTGCACCTTGTCCGCTCGTACCGTTTCCTAACTGTGACCGTACTTTTACCCAGAATTTCACTAATTTCTGCAAATGATTTATCTTCAAAAATGCGCAAAATCAACAGATTGCGTTCCTCCACGCTAAGCTTTTCCAGGGCAGAGGCCACGGATTCACTGAACAACTGATTTTCTACCATTTGTTCAGCGCTTTTAGTGGTTACATCCTGTCTGAGTAATTTTCGCAGCTGATTTTGAAATTTCTTCCGGCGCAGTTGATTCAGGCAATGATTATAAGAAACCCTGTAGAGCCATGAGTTAAAACTCACCTGAGACTCAAAATGGCCGATGTTCTGGTAAGCCTTAATAAATATGTCCTGAACCGCATCCTCGGCTTCTTCCTTATTGTTCAACAAGCGAAAGCAGTAGAGGTAGATCCGTTGTTGGTAAAGTCTGATAATATCTGAAAAAAGGTAGACTTCCCCCGCTTGTACCCGCTTTATCTTTTCTTCAATAGAGTCCACGACTGTCTCCTTTCTACTATCAGTACAGTTATAACACTTGAGCGGTCTGTTTCGTGACATTTTTTTCCGTTTTAGCTCCAATTTAACGGAACATACACAAAAAAATCGCTGCTCCTCTCCGCAGGGAGGTGAGCAGCGATGCTTAAAACAGAAGAACGCAAGGGATGGATATACACGTATTTCCGCTCTTCAGATTAAAAATGAACATGAGCCAATTCAGACTTTTTTTCTCTGCTGCCGGGACTACAGCTTCCAGATACGGTACAGGATGACTGCCGCTTCAGCACGGGTAAGCGTATCGCTCGGCGCAATTCTATTATTCTTTCCGTTTACAACTCCGGATTTGATCAACAATGATGCGCTGTCTTTTGCGTAGCTGGATATACTTGCTTCATCTAGATAAGCAGCTACAGTACCGCTCGCCTTAACTTGCTTGCCGGCTGCCGCCAGCGCTCGTGCTGTCAGCACCATCATATCTTGTCTGGAGATATTGCTATTGGGTCTAAACGTATCATCTTTAAAACCTGTAGCAATTCCCAATTCCTTCGCGATGACCAGTTCATCATAATAGTAGTCTGTCTTTTGGACATCGTTGAACATTATTGCACTTTTGCCCGTTCCCTTCAGTTCAAGCGCTCTTACGAGGAGAGCAATGAAATCCGCTCGTTTGATTGAATCTGCAGGTGAAAAGCTGTTCGTGGACGTTCCTTTGATGATATCGCGAGCTGCCATAACGCCTATAGCTTGTTTAGCCCAAGACAGATTCTGCAAATCTCCGAAGTCTTTCTTTACGAAGGTTACTGCATAAGTGCTGAAGTGGGTTGTTTGAAAGACAAACGTTTGGGTTGCAGCATCATATCGACCGTTCGGAACCGGCATTACGTTGCCTTTGCCATCAATGTACCAAACGACGATAAGCTCTGGATGGTTAAGCTCCTCCGCTGTCGGCACGTAAGGAATGGCTACCGTTACAGGTGCGTTAGGGTTATTCCAAGGAATAACTTTGTCACCTGCTACTACGCTTAGACCGATAATTGGACGGTTGCCAATCAAATTGCGGGTAGCTGCTTCCAAGCTGTCCGTGGTGACTTTACTTATTCGTATGGATACTTGCTCAGCATTGTCTGTTATGTTGGACAGCATATTGCTTGGAATTTGAATTGTGGCATTTTCCGTCTTAAGCAATAGTTCATAGTTTTCTTTCCCTGTTAGGCTTTGGGTCGGTAATTGTATATCATACCCTTTCGTGTCCGTTTGCTTTGGCACTTCAATGATAATTTGTTTCTTGCCGTTTGCTGCTACAGTAGCCTGTTCAAGCGCTTTTTTCATGTTGTCGCTGGAGATCGTACCTATAACCCGCCCGTTATCAGACTTTACCTCCAGTTTAATCGTAACAACACCATCTTTGTTTGTAATGGCTCCAGGCTGTGGAGTTGATACTACATTACCCGAGTTACTGCTACCCGTTGGTGCATTTGTTGGTGCTGGCGTCGCTGTTGGAACAGGTGTCGGGGTTGCCGATGGTTCCGTTGGGTTTGTTGGATCGGTTGGATCGGTTGGGTTTGTTGGATCTGTTGGGTCAGTTGGGTCTGTTGGATCGGTTGGGCTCGTTGGTGTCGGTGTCGGTGCTGTTGTCGGCGTTGGGGTTGGTTCCGGACCGGCAGATTTCCCCTTTAAAGTAAGCACACCATAAACGGATGTGTCCATATACCCAGTTCCACTCGTATCGTTCCAAGCCGCGACACTTTGACGTGAGCCCTCTTTAGCATCGTTGATCTGTACATCGAAACCAAGCTTTTTATCGTTGTCCGGAGTGATCCCTTGAAGTGGAATCTTCACTTCAACCGTATAGTTTGTTCCGGAAATCTGGGTTGCCGATTCGAAGCCGGCTGCGATACTTGAAGGATTAAATGAAGTCTCGTTGTCAAAATTGACTCTGTACTGGCCATCATCATCTTGATAAAACGTCGTTTTCCCATTATTTTGGTCTACGAAGATTTCGACCGAATCCTGTTCATGTGCATTCACGCTGCTCTTATCAAGCTGCGTATCACTCACCTGGACTAGGACATATAAATATTGATCATCCCAGAGTGCTTTTGCTACTCCGCTCGCTCCTTGCCAAGCGGTTTGATACCGATTGACCGGAATCTCAGCGGTCTGGCTCCAGATCTCGTCAACTGTTCCGTCTATAACAGGTGCAGCGAATTTGGCAGTAGATTGATTGGCTTCTACTGATTCAGGCTCATGCTCTTCAATGAAGGTATCAGGATCGATAACGCCATAGTAAGCCGGCTTAGCTTGCAGATTTTTATCGAATAACAACGGATTGGATGAAGCTCTCCAGCTTGTATTATCATCCATTCCCCAGAAGGTAACACGTTTGATAGAATCAGCGTGATCCCTGAAGATATTTAACAACTGTGCATACAGATAACCCTGCGCATTAGCAAGCTTTTCAGAAAGCTGATAGTTGCTTCCGGCCTGAATGTCCAGCTCAGTTATGCTTACTTCGACACCCAAGGAAATGAACTTTTCCAAGGATAGCTTCACATTCTCTGGGTTCGTATTGATGCTGTAGTGCCCCTGCATGCCAACCCCGTCGATAAGCAATTTGCCAGGGTGAGTCAGCGCGTACCTATCATTGATTTCTTTGACCATACTGTAGATGGCCTGCGCTTTATTCTGATTGTCTTCGTTATAATCGTTGTAATAGAGCTTAATATCCCAATCTGGATGCGTGTCCAGCACTTCTCTTGCCGCCAGGAAGGCTTGCTCTACGTAATCTGCTCCAATAGCACTTTTCCATGGGGCGGAACGCAGCGCAGTTTTCCAATCTGTTGGGTTGGATGGGTTATCGCTCATCGCCTCATTTACAACATCCCAGGAGATCACCTTGTCACCAAAATGCTCCATAACGGTTTGGATATGGGTCTGCAAATTCATAAGAGCTTCATCCCGTCCCAAGGGGATCGTGTTGTTAGCTGCGTCTGTTGTTGTATTCAGCCATGCAGGCGATTGTTGATGCCATACCAACACATGTCCATGCATCTGCATGCCCTCAGCCAGTACTTTATCTACAATTGTATCTGCCGCGGTAAACGTGAAGTTGCCCTTCGTAGGCTGCAACGCGTCCGGCTTCATGGCATTACCTGCCGTAGCAACATTGTGATGCATTTTCAGAAGCTCAAGTCTGACACCTTCCAGATCCTCAGCGGTTATCGCATTTCCGATCAGAAAATCACTCTGGTAAGCATCCTTAATCGGCACAAGATCTTTTTCGATATCAACCGGGCCAGAGCCTACCTTTTCAAAATTAATATCATCGATATAAAATGAGGCCGCGCTATTACTGGAGCTTTCCACATAAATGGTCAAATACTCACTGCTTACATTGTTATAACGGTAAGTTCCCTCGAACTGAATCCAGCCATCGCTTGCGCTGATGGTTTTAGGTGCGAGCTGCACATAATTGGCGCTGCTTCCATCGCCAACCTGCGTGGACAGCTGAAGCTGCGAGCTTGCTGGCTGGATCAGCTTGACCCATAACGAAATTTTATATTCGTAGCCTTTGTCCACAAACTTCTCCACACGTAATGTCGGCCCATGCCATGTACTGGTTCTGCCCTCAACCTTCAAAGCGTATGAACCACCATCTGTATGATTCGCTTCATTAGTAACCGTAAGCGTTTCAGTACCTGCTCTGCCTTCAAAACCACCTGCCGTTTGATCCTCAAAAGTAACAGTGGTAAAAGGTAAAGCTGGGTCTCTAGGTGTTTCTGGTGTTGGAGTTGGCTCTACTGTAGCCACCTTTTCTGTGACCAATACATCCCCAATGTAGAACGGAACCGTTTTCCCTTCATCGTTGGATTGAACACGCAGTGTTGTATCTTTGTCCGTATCCACGGTAAATTCTTTCGTCAAGGTGACCGCTTGGCCTGCTTCATAACTCACATTTGCCAAAAGAGCGTAGCTGCCTATCGCTTGAAGATAAGCTTGGGCACCACTAGGTACAGTCACATCAGCGTCTACATACACGGATGCAGTTACCGTGTAGGTTTTGCCGTTTTCTAGGCCCATATCCCTGAATTTAAAATCAACCGCGTCCCAGTTATTCGCTCGGTTGCTTACATATAAAGCTGCCCCGTCAGCATTGCCCGCAAAAACTTTTCCGGTGACAGGGGTTAGGTTAGCGCTACCTGATTGTGAGGCTAAACCTTTGCCACTCGCAAAAGTTTCGTGATAGATTTCTTTATCCGTTTCCGTCACTGCTTTTTTTGCTGTAATGAGGAGCTCCCCAATGTAGAACGGAACCGTTTTCCCGTCATCGTTGGATTGAACACGCAGCGTTGTATCTTTGTCCGTATCCACGGTAAATTCTTTCGTCAAGGTGACCGCTTGGCCTGCTTCATAATTCACATTTGCCAAAAGAGCGTAGCTGCCTATCGCTTGAAGATAAGCTTGGGCACCGCTAGGTACAATCACATCAGCGTCTACATACACGGATGCAGTTACCGTGTAGGTTTTGCCGTTTTCTAGGCCCATATCGCTGAATTTAAAATCAGCCGCGTCCCAGTTATTCGCTCGGTTGCTTACATATAAAGCTGCCCCGTCAGCATTGCCCGCAAAAACTTTATCGGTCACAGGTGTAAGGCTAGCACTGCCTGCTTGAGCTGCAATACCCTTGCCACTCGCAAAAGTTTCGTGATATACCGTTACCGTATCTGATGATACTGTCGTATCCTGCGCCGCAGCTTCAGTAACCGGAGCGATCCAGCTTGTCGGAATAAGCAAGGCAGCTGCGAGTAAAATCGAGATTACTTGTTTAAGCATTCTACTCATTTAATGCATTCCTCCTCTAGTGATTTTCATACAAATCAGTTAATGACCTACCTTATTAGCACCAGCCCTATATTCCCACGCTAATTTCTTTACCTGCTAAATCCTCAATTTCAACAGTGGCACAATCATTCCGAAGAGCAGTAGAACATCATCACAAATGAATCTTTTTACTTACAGACCCCCTCCTTTTATGTAAACGCTTTCATGTGTACTCACACTATTTTACAGCCTCGCTGCTACGCACTACTACGCTAATATTAAAGGTGTTCCCCCCCATAATTATAGGAAAACGTATGTATGATTAAAGATTCTACGTATTTAACCCAAAAGAAAACCCCACTTGCGGACCGTTGAACGTAACGGAAGGTAACGGGGACTTGGTTTGTTATTTGTTCTGCGGCGTAATTAAATTGTCTGTTTGGATAACGCTCCAAAATATTCTACAACTACCTCCCGAAATTCCAAAGCAGCCTGAGAAATGTACCGGCTCCTGTGCCACAATAGAGCTATCTCCCTTTCCAATTCGTGATTCTCTACTTGGAGGTATTGGATATCTTCCCGTGAATTCCGTGCCGTGCTTGGTATGAAAGCTAAGCCAATTTCAGCTTCCACAAGAGTGCTAAGCCTTGCAGGTTCATCCCCCTCATACACATATTTAGGCACAAATCCTACCGATTTGCATACAGAGTCTATTAAATCGCGAGTACCATAGCCACTCTTTACACCAACAAACCATTCATCCCTTAGCTCTGTCAAAGATACGCTGCTTCGATTAGCCAGCCGATGCCCCTTTGGAACAGCCACAAGAATCGGATCGATAAAGACGATTTGACATTCGATGTCATCCCCTTTTATTGGAGGTGAGGATAAGCAATAATCAACCTCTCCTCTATTAAGAAGTGTAACCATTTCCTGCATGGTCAACATTTGCACATGGTATTGAATATCAGGCCGCTTTTTCCGAAACTCTCGCAGGATATTGGGTAATGTGCTTGCGGTCGTCACCGCTAATTCGAGTGTGCCATGTTCAGGACTGGATAAATCGCTAAGCTCCTGTTTTCCCTGCTCCAATTCAAATAATGCCCTTTCAGCTCGGCGAAGGAACCGGCTTCCGGACTCATTCAGTCGCAGCTTTCTTCCTACCCGATCGAATAAAGGTACCCCCAGATCCTCCTCCAAACGCTGAATCGTTTTGCTTAGTGAAGATTGAGTAACGTGTAGATTTCGTGCAGCTTCAGTCATATGTTCCAACCGAGCTACCGCGAGAAAATATTGCAGTTGCAGAAGTTCCATTTCGCACCTCCATTCATTCCCTCAAGTCAATGAGATCATAACATAAAATGCGTTGGAATGAATAATCGATTTCAAGTACGATGACATTAATAAGCTTTAGGGGGATTTAAAATGAGTGTTCGCAACAGGTGGTTAATGATTTCAGTAGGTCTGGGGATTTTATTGAACCCTTTAAATTCTTCGATGGTGTCTGTGGCTATTCCAAGGCTGCAAAATGTATTCCAGCTTGACTATACAGGTGTTTCCTGGATTATTTTTTCTTTTTACATTGCAAGCAGCATCGCTCAACCTGTCATGGGAAAGGCCAGCGATTTATTCGGCCGGAGGAAAATATTTCTTACCGGGCTTGTCGTATCCTTCATTGCAGGTTTATTAGCTCCTCTCTCCCCAAACTTTGGCTGTCTCATCGTGTTCCGTATTGTGCAAGCCATTGGAACTAGCATGATGGTTGCCGTTGGAATGGCCATTGTGCGGATTCATATTACGGAGAAACAAGCGACCGCACTGTCTGTTTTATCCATCTTCCTATCCGGCGCGGCAGCAATTGGACCCTTTATTGGCGGGGTTATTATTCACTGGTGGGACTGGCCAGCTATCTTTTTCGTCAATATTCCATTCGTGGTGGCGAGCTTTCTATTATCTTGGAGGCATATCCCCAAGGACGAACCGTCAACAACCATTACCCGGGGAATGTCCCTGCGCAAATGGTTTGATTTGATTGATGCGTCAGGAATCCTGCTCTTCACTGTGGGGCTGGTTGGCGTGCTCCTTGGATTGCTTTCAGCAAAATCATCCGGACATATCTCATTAATACATGTCATTACCTTGCTAACAGGACTCATTCTGCTGGGGGCATTCGTCCGGCATGAGCTAAAAGCGGCGTCACCCTTTATTCCTTTACGTACATTTGCCAAATATCCGGCAATGACTTGGGTTAATGTTGAATTCATGCTCGTTAATGTACTTTTTTACTCACTCTTTTTCGGGATTCCATCCTACTTGCAAATGGTACGTCATGTCAGTGAATTCCAAACTGGGATTCTCATGCTAACGCTGGGATTATGCTCGCTGGTTACTGCTCCAATAGCAGGACGCTGGATCGATAGATCAGGACCCCGGCCAGCATTGCTGGTGTCCGGGGTCCTGATGACATTGGGATCAGTGTGGCTTGTGACCTTAAATCAGACTTCACCGGTGATCAGTGTATGTGTGGCTTTAGCTGCATTTGGTATCAGCAACGGATTGAACAATGTCGGCCTGCAAGCAGCCTTGTTCCAAAGTTCTCCAAAAGAAATCATCGGTGTAGCCTCCGGATTATTTAATACATCGAGATACCTGGGAACCATTCTCTCTTCATTGTTAATAGGTATCATAATGGGAGGTAAGTTTAGCTTCGCGGGATTTCAAGTCCTTGGGGTTATCCTCACGATAATTGCATTGTCTTTGGTATTCATGAGTCGGAAGCACCGTGAATCAGGGCAATTGCAGGAGTCGGCTAATTCGGGCGCTAACAAATAGGAAAGTACAGACAAATAAGACCTGTCATCAGACAGGTCTTATTTTGTTCTTTTAACGAGATCAATTGATCCCCCTTCTGCCACTTATAGAGTTTTTAAGCTTACATTGCATATAAAAGGTATATACGATACTTCCAAAAAACAATCCAACAGTTAGCCCATTTGCTGAAGAATAAATGATATGAAATACGCTGCTATGGTAAAAAATCAACATCACATTCAGAATATATTTAACAATAAAATTCAGTAGGACAATAAATAATGGAAGATAACTTTTCTTTTTGAACACTACTGATTCTTTTCTAACAAAGGATTGGTACCTCTTATTTAAAAGATAGCCAATCAGGAAACCTGGAATGATAAAGATCATATAACTCGTCAACGTTAGACCTAATTGAGGAAAAGTAGTTGTTATTGTCCGTAATCCCCATGCCATAAAAATAAGCGGGGCAATAAACATCCGTGAAAAAATAACAGGCCGTTCCTGAGAATTTTTAATCCCCATTATGAACAAAAGAATGAATAATATCCACACCCATGATGGTGTGCTTGAAATTACTTGTGTGACTGTAATGTGCATTATATTTCCTCCTTGTATAGAGCGTTGCAGTTCCACTGTGTTGCCTTACTAATAATAAAAAATCATAGGGACTAACACATCTACACAGCGATTGATTTATAAGCAACGATACCTCTATCTAGAGATATACAATGTTTGAGCAGACCCCACAAACAAAACAAAAAAAGACCGGTTGTGGCCGGTCTTTCTAACTACATGGCTATTTTTTTTATAGAACAACTTCTCCCTCTGTTACTCTACCATCCCTGTCCGTATAGCCAATACAACAGCTTGTGTACGATCTTCGACCTCAAGCTTTTGGAGAATACGATGAATATGAGTCTTAACCGTGCCCTGTGAAATATTCAGAATTTCCGCAATTTCAGAGTTCCTGCGCCCGTATGCCATTTGTTGGAGTACATCAAGTTCACGTTCGGTCAGAGATTCAGAAAAATCATCTGATGCTTGCTCTGTTTTGTTTAGTTTAGCATCACTCGAAATGGCTGCTATAAGCGCCTTACTTGCAGTAGGTGTCCTGTAAATTGCATTACCTTGATTCGCCCAGCGTATTCCCGCAAGAACTTCTTGCATATCCGTATCCTTCAACAAGTACCCTACTGCGCCTGCACGTATCCCTTCAATAACATAGGCTTGAACATCAAAAGTGGTTAGAAGTACAATCTTAATTTCTGGACTTACACGGAGAACTTTGCGAGTTGCTTCAAGCCCCGAGGAATTAGGCATTTGAATATCCATTAACACAATATCGGGTTTAGTTTCAAGTGAAACAAGGTAAGCTTCCTCCCCATCACAGGCTTCTCCTACGCATTCCATATCAGGTTGTGAATCTATAATGTACCTTAATCCTTGCCGGACGAAAGGCTGATCGTCAGCAAGTACAATCCTAATTATTTTATCCAAGTGAACTACTCCTTCTCTTCCACAATAGGTCTACATGCAACGGGAACGACTGCCTGCAGGCGAAAGCCATGAGGTTCTATAGACGAAAAAAAACAGTAGCCCCCCGATGCTTTACACCGCTTTGTTACGCCATTTAGACCATACCCTAAATTTAAAGGTTCTTCTTTAGCAGTTACTCCATTGTCTGTGACCGTAAGGTAAATCGTATCGTTTACTTCTTCAATATCAATGCTGGCAATAGTCGCATTTGAATGACGAAGCACATTGGTTAATGACTCCTGCAGAACTCGATATAACACGATACTTGTTTCAATAGGCCACTCTGTGACTTCCGATTTTTGATTAAGTTTGAACTGTATAGAAGATCTGCTTTGAGTTTGGGCTACGAGGCCTTTTAAAGCAACTAGCCCTAAACCCATTTCGTCATTTGACCATTCCTTTACCGCAACTCGAACTTCCGCCATAGCTTGACGAGCAATAGTAATTAACTGGCTGGTGGACTCAGCTGCTCTTTTAGGATCATTTACTTGCATAATCTGAAGGGCTTGCAATTGTACTATCAGTGAAGTCAATTGATGACCCAGTCCATCATGAATTTCGCTGGCAAGCCGGGTTCTTTCTTCTAAAGCTGCATAACGTACCGAATGAACCATAGCTTCTTGAAGTTCGTTATGCGTAGCCTCCAGCTCTTTATGAGTTTTATTTAACTCTTCAAGGTGGAGCGTTGTTAAGTAGTGAGCATCTCTTCTGATTTTTATACTTCGCGCTACGAGGATTACACAAAGCAGCCCTAAAAAACTGCTTAAGGACAATGAATAAATCAGAAAAACAGCAGTAAGTGTAGTGATTCCAACAATAAAAGAAACACGGGGATAAACTCGATTCATAAATAGGATAATAAAATAAAGCGGCCATAGTAAACTTGTATTCGGTGAGCCAAAAACATAATGAAGCACTAATATAATCAAAATCATTATAAAAGTAACAGCATAATATTTCACTTCAGTCCACCAAGCGTTTTTTGCCCAAATCAACACCATATATAGCAACAACACGATCAGACCACCTAGAAGGTTAATGAATCCTTGACCGCTATAATCTTTGTAATAGGAAATTGCTAAGAGCAATGACCCAACGAAACGAACCAGATTTACATATATTTTTTCTTCCTTGAATGTAAACTTCACGAGGTTCCTCCAAATTTCTATCTAGTTCAGAACTCAATTTATTACAAGATTCGACAGTATTAATACTATACGTCAAGCTCAATGCTCAGTCCAGTTTCAAGCTCAAAAGACACATTTATAATGTGAAAACAGTTTATGCAGCTCGATATTTTGAAACTTGTCCCGGCTTGAACCGTAATTTTTAAGAACAAAGACACAGCACAGCAGAGAGGAGCTATCATTAGTGGAATATTACCGCAACAATGTAGCCGACAGTTTACAGGATGTTCAGAGTTCAGCTAACGGGCTTACTTCGGCAGAAGTCGACAATCGTCTAAAAGATTATGGTTTTAACGAATTAAAAGGAAAGAAAAAAGATCCTGTTTGGAAGCTTTTTCTTGAAAACTTCAAAGACCCTATGGTAGTCGTACTGCTTATAGCCGCCATTGTCCAGATTGTTATGGGACAAGTTATGGAGTCGCTTATTATTTTCCTCGTGTTGATTCTCAATGCAGTTATAAGTGTCATCCAGACCCGTAAAGCGGAGAGTTCACTTGATGCCTTGCAGCAGATGTCAGCCCCCGAGGCCAAAGTGCTGCGTGATGGAGAATTAAAAACCGTCCCGGCAAGGGAACTTGTACGCGGTGATATCGTCTGGCTGGAAGCCGGCGATTTCGTACCCGCCGATGGCCGGATTATAGAATCGGAAAGCTTAAAAATAAATGAGGGTATGCTAACCGGAGAATCCGAAGCTGTGGAAAAGCATACAAATATCATCGCGAAAGAATCTCCGCTTGGAGACCGGCGTAATATGGCGTTCAGCGGTTCACTAGTTGTATATGGCCGCGGAACGCTAGTAGTAACGGGAACTGCACTCACTACCGAAATCGGAAAAATTGCTGAACTCATTGAAAGCGCCGAAGCCAAGCAAACGCCGCTGCAGCGCAAGCTCGAAACATTCAGCAAGCAGCTGGGGGTAGCAATTATACTCCTGTCCATTGTAATCTTTGCCATCCAGGCCGGACGTGTTTGGTTATCGAATGAGACTGTGGATACAACAGAAGCTATCCTGAATGCGTTAATGTTTGCAGTCGCTGTGGCGGTTGCTGCGATTCCCGAAGCTCTTTCCTCAATAGTAACTATTGTCCTATCCGTAGGTACTAATAAGATGGCTAAGCAACATGCGATTATTCGTAAGCTACCCGCTGTCGAAGCCCTTGGGTCAACCAGTGTCATCTGTACAGATAAAACCGGTACCCTCACCCAGAATAAAATGACTGTTGTAGATTACTTTCTTCCAGAAGGTGACCGTGATCAATTCAATCAAGCGCCTGAAGAATGGTCTGAAGAAGCCCGGCGGCTCCTGCATATTGCCGTGCTCTGCAACGACTCTAACATTAATGAGGATGGTAAAGAGCTGGGTGATCCTACAGAGGTAGCACTTATTGCCTTCAGCAACAGCAAAAATAAAGATTATAAGGAAATACGCGATAATTTCCCTCGCGAAGCCGAACTACCTTTTGACTCGGATCGCAAGCTGATGACGACCTTGCATACTTTTAACGGACAAAAAGCAATGATTACTAAAGGTGGACCCGATGTGCTCTTTGGTCTATGCTCGCATGTACTGTTAAGTGGAAAAGAAGTGTCGATGACACCAGAAGTTCTTGAACGCTTCTTCGAAGCCAATGAGGAGTTCTCCAGCAGAGCACTCCGTGTACTTGCCTATGCCTACAAAACCGTACCAAATACAGTTACTGAAGTCGGATTGGAGGATGAACAAAATCTAGTGCTCGTAGGTTTGACAGCTATGATTGATCCACCTCGGGAAGCTGTCTACGGCGCGATCGCAGAATCTCAGAAGGCTGGAATCCGAACCATCATGATTACCGGTGATCATAAGACAACCGCACAAGCGATCGGCCGCGATATCGGTCTGATGACTGAGAATGAAATTGCCGTAACCGGCCAAGAACTCGATGCCATGTCTGACGAGGAACTTGATCAAAAACTTGAACAGATCGGTGTCTACGCCCGTGTCTCTCCGGAGAACAAGATCAGAATTGTCCGCGCGTGGCAGCGGAAAGGCAAAATAACAGCCATGACCGGTGATGGTGTAAATGACGCGCCTGCTTTGAAACAAGCAGATATCGGAGTTGCCATGGGCAGTGGAACCGATGTTGCCAAAGATGCGGCTGCCATGATTTTGACCGATGATAATTTTGTATCCATTGTCAATGCTGTATCTGTGGGCAGAACGGTATTTGACAATATTAAAAAAGCGATCGCCTATTTGTTCTCAGGTAACCTGGGTGCAATTATCGCCATCCTCTTTGCCCTTATTTTCAACTGGATTAATCCTTTCACAGCGATTCAGCTTCTATTCATCAATCTGGCGAATGATTCTCTGCCCGCCATAGCTCTTGGGATGGAAAAACCTGAACCTAATGTGATGAACAGAAAACCAAGAGAGCTCAAGGAAGGAATATTCGCAGGAGGAATGATGCAGGCCATTGTCACTCGTGGTCTACTCATAGGTATAGCTGTTATCATATCCCTGTATATCGGACTTCAGGATTCGCCTGATATGGGCGTAGCTATGGCATTCACAACCCTGATCTTGTCTCGTACATTGCAGACCTTTGCCGCCCGTTCGAACAGTCAAACTGCTATTGAAGCTGGCCTTTTCAGCAACAAATACGTCATCGGAGCCGTTCTGGTCTGCTTTGCCTTTTACGGCATTGCGGTTCTGCCAGGAGTTAGAGAAATCTTCTCGATTCCGGCTTCATTTGGAATGTCAGAGTGGCTGATTGCAGCAGGCTTAGCCCTCGGCTCCCTCATCCTAATGGAATTAACGAAGGTTGTTCGAAGAGCTTTTACACCCAAATCTGTTGAACAGAACCCTGTAAATTCCTGAGTAAGCTATAATTGACTGAAAAAAAAAACAGCGATCTCCAATGATGGAGTATCGCTGTTTTTCTGACATCTAGAGTTAAACCCAGAAAAACTTCTGTTGATTTTAATCAAAATAAAATAATTCTTCGAATTTTTTATCCAACGCAATACATAAAATCAAAGCTAATTTTGCAGTAGGGTTAAACTGTCCGGTTTCAATCGAGCTTATAGTATTTCTTGAGACACCCACCATTTCTGCCAATTGTGCTTGCGATAATTTTTGTTCCGTTCTTGCTTCGCGCAGTTTATTTTTTAAAACCAAAGGTTCACTCATACTAATCACTCATCCCATAAAAGTAAATAAACAAAAACGAAACACTTATAATTAATCCTAAAATGAAATTGAGTAAATGCATCTTTTTCTTAGTTACAGAATACATCCCAAGACCTTCACAGCTCAAATATCCAAAAAACATGGCTATCAAGGCTTTTAATGCAAGATTTGTTTCCTGACTATGATTATATAAACTGAAGACACTCAGAATGCAAAATACAATCAACATTCCAATGAATCCGCTTTTTCTGCCTTTAGCAAATACAAATTCTTTTCCTTCGTCTCCTTTTTCATTTCTGCTTTTTTCTAATATTTCTTCCTTTTTCATAAAAATTTCTCCTTTCAAATTGAAAAGATGATGACAAGTTTTCTTGTCATCATTATTATAATACGCCAAGTTTTCTTGTCAAATAAAAAATAGCTCACTCCAATCCAAAGATTGGTAGTGGGCTATTTTCTATACCTTCATATATTCGTTATATAATTGCTCGAAAGTATTGTATCGTTCGACTTTCCTGCCTACCTTATTGTATTCCTCCAGATATTCATCCATGACCTTCAGAATCTCATTTTTAAAGACTTGAAGATGGTCAGAATCAAAATACTGCATGATATCAAACTTTTTAGTTCCCTTCCATTCTGTCATTTCATCAAGAAAACCTTGTATGCCCATTGCTGCAAGATACGCATACGATCTATCACCCGATTCTACACTTGCTATAATCTTATTGCGGTAGTTGCACCATAATTCCTCATAAGTTCCGCCAAGATTATCATAGCTTGGGACAGGCTGCACTACAAAATCCTTATACATTTTATTATATAAATCATTGATGTTTTTAAGTGCCTTATATACTGCACTTCTGATTTCATCGATAGTCTTCGCCTCTATCACAGCCATATATGTCTTTTCAAAATCATCAGGAACATAACGGTACGTAGCTATTTCCTCCAAATATCTCTTAATTCCCCGTTTGAAATAAGTATTGTTCAAATGAGTTAGCGCATTTAACAAATTGTATAAAACTTCGCTTGAAGCATACCTTACTGCTCCTATATCTGCAGAAAGTAATGTATTCGCATATTCCTGTTTTGCTATGTCTATACACTTTTTCGCTCTACTGATACATTCTCTCCCTATAGGCATGGCCAGAGCATCGAGTGCTCTCTGTTTATATAAATTTAGCTTTTCCAAATATTCGGGTTTTGCACAGTATAACACCTGTAAATCCACCAGACATGAAATCATTGGACTCTCGAGATTGGCTTGATCTTCTATCCTTGTTTCCCATGGCGTACAATATAGATCGTATCCAATATCATCCAAAATAAAACACGAAGATATCCCCCAGCCTTGCTCTGTGTTATTAATTATGATTAGATCAAGATCGCTTTTTTCATGAAAATCCCCAGTACTAAAAGAACCTGTAAGCCCTATAATTGCAATATCATCAGAAAAATCTCTCTTAACCCGTTCAATGACCATGCTAATAAGCTTTTCATTTTTGATTAAAATCTTGTCTTTATGAACATCATCCATATCCATGTCCCCTCTCCAACCTTATTAATTCTATTGTATAAGCATGTTGTTAAAGTAGGTATTCCGACTTTAATTATATTAAATCTATACCAAGCCTTTCCTCTCCTTCAAAGAAAACAAAAAACGCGCTGGCAAGAGCATAATTAGCTTCTCTCCAACGCGATTTATAGTCATTAGTGAATATTTTTCTTTTTGAAACTGCCGCCCTTAACTTCTGCAACATCGTAGACTACTACAAAGGCATTAGGGTCAATTTCACGAATAATATCTTTTATTTTACTTTCTTCCAGACGGTTAATGACACAAGTGATTTCTTTGAATTGTTCATTTGAGTAGCCGCCATAAGCATCTGTATAAGTTGCTCCACGACCCAATCGGTCACGAATAGTCTCGACCATGATTTCCGGTTGAATAGTGATGATTTTAAACGTTTTAGAGCCACTCAAACCTTCTTCAATAATATGAATGACCTTAGAAGCAATAAAATAAGCAAGCGCTGATAGAATAGCTCCTTGTAGGCCAAATACTGTTGAAACAACAATAAAGACAAACATATTTAGAAATAAGATTAAATCACTGGTCCCAAAAGGTAATTTTCGTGAAAGTAAGACAGCTAACATATCTATCCCATCTAATGCTCCACCATTACGTAAGGCTAAACCCATACCAAAACCGATAATAATCCCGCCAACAACGGTAATTAATAAGGTATCACCTTCTATAATCGTCGGTACATGATGCATAAGACTAGTGCCAATAGCCAGTGAAGCAATACCGATAACGGAATAAAGAGCAAAGCTTTTACCAATTTGCTTATATCCTAGCCACACAAAAGGAATATTAATTATGCCAATTAGCAGCCCTAGCGGTAAGCCAAACAGTTCAGAGCCAACGATGCTTAGACCTGTGACACCTCCATCTGAGACATTGTTGGGTATCAATACAGATTCTAGACCATAGGCAGCTATTAGCGCCCCAATAATAATCATGAATACTTTTGAGAATATCTTGAGTTTATTTGATTTCTGTTTTCGCGTTTCAATCATTGAATTTCTCCGTTTCACATTGCTTAATTTAGTCCATAAAAATTTCCTCTAAAGGTCTTCCGTCACCTGGATTAAAATCAATCCCTAAAATCTTTGCCATCGTGGGGGCTATATCTACCATTTCGATGTCCCCTATAGGATGCCCATTTCTAATCTTTTCCCCAGAGACAACCAAGTTGCATCTATAGCCGTCTTTATCAGGAGAATAGCCATGCGTGGCAAATTTAACGCCTTGTTTGTCCAAATCAACAATCGTTGGTTCATCCATACTTTCGTCGAAACAATAACCTCTCTTAGCCTCAAGCATATACTTTGTGGTTTGGCCCACATGAAAATAATCCAGTTCATCTCTAGCATACAATTTCTCTATACCTGAGGATTCATCTCTCATATGATCTCCAATAACAGCTAATGCTATTTGCTCAGCTTCTTCATCGCCCTGCCGGATATGCAAGTAAGCCGCTCCACCCCCACACTGAAAGTAAGCTCTCCACTTCATTTCGCCGTTCTCTTCATAGATCAGGCCCTTTTCCTGCAAAAGGTTGTTCAAATGCACTCTGTACCTAACATTAAACTGGCCATGGTCCCCCAAAATTAAAAAAATCGTATCATCCTTCATCCCCGCTTCATCCACTGCCTGCATAATATCGCCTAACCTTTTATCCATACGTGTGATTACCTGCTTCACTTCGTCACTGTCAGTTCCATAAGCATGTTTGGCATCATCCAGATCGATCAGATGCATCATTAGAAGATTAGGTTTTTTGCGCTTAATCGTGTCTATAGCACATTTGGTCGTGAAGTCATCCAGATAGGGCTGCTCAATCCCTTGGCGGATCCGGCCATATTTCAGCTCCATATCCACGCAGTATAAGGGGCTTCCGCTTTTTAATATCTTCAGTGCCTGATTTTCGTTTTTGATGGCTCTGATTTCAGGTATATTGTATTGGATGGAGGATTTACCCGATACTGGCCATAGGATTCCGGCTGTGCTCATCTTATGCTCGCGCACAACATCGTAAATCGTTGGCACCTTGATCGCATTTCTAAACCAGAACCAATTTTGCTCCTCTTCCTTAATAAAGGGCTGAAACGGATTGTTGTGGTGGATGCCATGCTTATCCGGATATACACCGGTTGCTATGGTCGTGTGCACTACATATGTGAGTGTCGGATACACACTTTTCAATTTATGGCTATGAGCTCCGTTTTTAATTAATTTACTTAAGTTTGGAAGCCGGCTGGCCAATGCCCAGTGGTCTTCTGAAAAGGCATCGTAAGAGATGACGATCAAATGCTTGGCCATAGCCGTTTGTGCTTTAATTGACTTCATAGAATAAGCCCCTTAGGTTCGTCATGTTCAGGCTGCTCTTTAGGTAAAGTTATAAATACGAATAATCCAATAATAAAAAGTGGGATAATCGCTAAAATACTAAATTTAGCATTACCTGTTAAGGTTGTTGTTAAAGACATTACAGCAGGACCAACAATGGCCGCGAACTTGCCAAAAATATTGTAAAAACCAAAGAATTCATTGGAATTCTCCTTTGGAATGATCTTCGCATAATAAGACCTGCTGAGCGCCTGAATGCCTCCCTGAGCGGAACCAATTAGCGCACCTAAAATAAATATATGCCACACTGAAGTGATAAAAAAAGCCGCGATGCAGGAAATGATATATGTAACAATCCCCACGATTATCAAAGTCCTGGCGGAGTATTTTTTGGCGAGATTACCATACAGGATTGCACAAGGAAAAGCGATGATCTGGATAACTAATAATATCCCCAGTAAGGTAAAGGTGTCAAAAGCATCCGCACCCAGAACCGATGTGGCATAGGGCACCACCATTTTAATAATCGTATCTACCCCATCAATATAAAGAAAGTACGCAATTAAGAAAACAAATACAACTTTATGCTGTCTAACATTCCTAAAGGTGTCTCCCAGTCTTTTAAAACTGTTGATTACAGGTCTTGGTTCAGGCTCAATATAATATCTCTGCTTCACATCTCTGATCATGGGTATGGTCAACAGCCCCCACCAAAGGGCAGTAATGATAAACCCAATCTGATAACCGATCGACTTATCCATCCCCATAAACAGAATCAATAGCAGGCTGATGCCAAATGGAATGACGCTGGCGATATATCCATAAGCAAAACCTTTTGTGGATACCTTATCCATCCTTTCATCAGTGGTTATATCCACAAGAAAAGAGTCATAAAAAATATTGGCTCCGGCAAAACCTATAACAGACAGGATATAAAACACAATCAATAACTGCCACTGCCCGCTCGCAGGTGCAACGAATGCCAACGAAGCCGTAGCCAGCACACCGATCAAAGAGAAAAATAAGAAAAAGCGCTTTTTCTTATCCTTGTAATCTGCGATCGTGCCTAAAATCGGACTAAGGATAGCCACTAGAATACTCGCAATGGAATTAAAGTACCCTAAATCCATGCTGCTGTTAACATTTGAAAACATGCCAAATACAATAGGCAATAAAGCAGTTGTAACCGCCATCGAATAGGCCGAATTCCCACAGTCATATAAAATCCATGATTTTTCCTCTTTGCTAAGTTTCATCTAACAGCCACCTTTTCACCTATTTGTAACTGTTATATCATTTCAGCATAAGAGGCATGTTAAATGAATGTTAATTCCATCACAACTTCTTCATAAAAAAAACGACCTTTTAAAATCGGAAGGTCGCTTACTCGCATTTATATATGAATTTAATATTTGACGAGATATTCGCAATATTCATCCCCATTAACATTACATTTTATTTCCCGGACGGAAACCCGCTTTCCACGAATTTTAGTAAGTGCTCCTTCAATAATGGCCCCCTCCAGGTCACAAACCATTTTCCCTTCCATAATAGGTAACCCTTCGCAGAAACAATCGTGTACTGCAATCGTCATCCCCTTGTCATCTTCATGGGTTATTATAGGAATCCCTATCTTCAATTCTTCGAATAACTCGAATAGTTCATTAACCGAGGTAACACCAAATTCTTCCCCAATTTTTCTTCCTATAGTCAACGTTGTACCCTTACCATTCATGGGTAACGCTTGATATAAACCAATCAGTCTAATCGTTCTGAAAAGCTCTAAAGGTACGACATTACCTAAATTTTTTCTCTTTATTTTTTTCATATCTGTAAAAGTAAATTGATCCATGCCAGTAGCCTCCAATTGCTTATGTAATTTATATTTCAAATTTAATTGATATATTGAGTATAAACGTATCCAATAATTGCTTTGTGATCTTACGCACATCCTGATTTTTTGTAGAACTATAACAAAAAAAAGCAACTTCCCTATTGGCAAGTCGCTCCTTCATTCCTTAGATGCAGCAGCATCTCAAATATGATAATCATAAACCCAAGGCAAAATAACCCTCACGCTAGTTCCAACCTGAACCTCTGAATCTACCTTAATATGCCCCCCATACATTTCGATTAGTTGTTTACAAATCGATAATCCAATCCCTGTCCCTTTTTGCTTGGTAGTAAAGAAAGGGTCAAATATCCGTTTTAATTTATCCTGTGGAATTCCTTCTCCATTGTCTTTAAAGAGTAGAATAATTTCGTTTGTCTCAGCAGCTGTGGTAACAGAAATATCTATTCTGCCTCTAAAAGCTGTGAAGGAATCGATACTATTTTTCAAAATATTAAGAATTACCTGCTCTAGCTGAGAGGCGCTTCCAAACGTTAGTACTTTTTCTAAAGAGCACTCTACTGAAAGTATAATATCATCACTAAGTATGAGTTGATTCACAATGTTATTAACTCTATGTATAACCTCCATAACGTTAAATACTACGCCGTTATTTTTTGTACTGTCACCTTTTCGAGCCAGTATTAGAAAGTCCGTTACTAATCCATTCAGAGCATCAATCTCTTTGATGGTGATATCCAGATATGCACGCAATTCATCCGCTTTGATCTCCGGCTCATTTAGCCTGATATTTACAAGCTGAGCAAAACCTTTAATCGAAGCTAGCGGATTTCTTATTTCATGCGCCATTCCTGCTGCCATTTGTCCCATAACAGCAATTTTTTGTTCATGTAAATTGTCAATCTGTTGATTTTTATTAGACAAATAACCTTGTGCAAAGCCAGTAAAACGGGTCCAGTTGCATTCCATTAAACGATTATAAAAAAACAATCGGATCGCGGAATCATCTACAAACTCTTCAATGATCTTAAACATAATATTCTGAGCGGTTAAATTTAAATCCTTGCTCATATCAAGTAAGATATCAAAATGATCACCGAATATTTCTGCAGTATAAACCCCTTGCTCAGCCCCCTCTTTTTCTAGCAGGTTTAAGTATTGATCGTAACCAAAAGAATCAAAAAACAAGGCTTCTACCATACTCATTAATATCGTACTGAATGATGAATCTAACAATTCCTTATGCGCCTCTACAAACCAGGAGAATTCGATGTTTTTCATAGTCATAGAATGATAATGCCTGTTTAAAATGATTGGAACTGCTAAGGTTAATGACGAACGCAATTCATTTTCTTTGTATGACATTTTCATCCTCCTTCTTTGTAGTTTGTATTCAAGATATGTGTATATTTTCCTGCTTCAAAAACACAGTAATTCACTTTGTTTTAATCACTATATTATATTCTGACACTTGACTGTTAGAGTAGCATCGAAGATAATTACAACCTCACCAAAAAAACTATAATTAGGAAGATCATTGATTTTGAAAAGGGGCGGTCGTCATTAGCTGGTTAAGTGATCTCTATAAATTACAGAAGCAGAAGCTAAAGAAGGACATCGAGCCCTCTTTAGTCAATGCTATCTTTCGAATGTATGATAAATTCCCCAGGATTGGACTTAAAGAGCGGATCGGCCAGCAGGATATGTCTCTAGATATCGCTGATGCCTATATAAATGGTCGTAACGCGATGATTGAAGCTGGAGTCGGTATCGGCAAGTCCTTTGCCTACCTCATTCCCAGCCTGCTTATTAACCAAATCTCAAGGCAACCGGTTATTATTGCGACATCCTCCATACAACTTTCAGAACAAATACATAAAGATCTGAGATTCATCGGAAGTCGTCTCGGATTTACAAGGGTACGTTCGGTAGTTGGAAAAGGCATGGGGCAGTATGCTTGCCGGTATAGGGCAGCAGATCTGTTCCAAGCGGATGATTCAAACACTCCTCTGTCTGCGCTTTCTCAACAGATTGTGAATTATGAAATTGATGAGCGGGCAGATATTAAGGGCGGGGTTAGTGATGCTGTATGGTCTAACGTTTGTGTGAATGATTGCAAATTTGAACGTTGCCATTATAAAAGTACATGTACGTTTTATGAGATGAGAGCTAAAATTAATGCCAACGCGAGCGACATGGATTTTATTATCGTAAACCAGGATCTGCTCATCCGTGATTTAATCAAGAAAAAGGAAGGAACGAAGGGGTTAATCACCGAACGGCCGGCTCTGATCGTAATTGATGAAGCGCATAATCTGGAAGCAAAGGTTAGAGATGCAAGAACGCTCGAATTTACTTACCGGGGAACCTGCCGTATTCTGGATGACGCCTTACAGATTCTCTTCAAGCAATCTGCCGATACGGAGCTTATGCCGCAATTTAAATTTATAAAAAGATGCGTTGGCCATATTTTTAAACAAGTAGAGGCAGACTTACTGCAAACAGCCAAGCAGGACAATGACCGTATAAAAATATCGCAGATCACAGGAATCCCCTTAAGACGAGCGGCACAGGTTTTAAAAGATTTTAATCTCAGCCTTTCCGTCTTAACTTCACGGCATGAACGGGAGATTGACAATATTTTTGAAGCCATGAACGGACTTATCGACCTCTTTGATGTACTCGCCGGAGTAGAGGATAACTATCTGATCTGGGCAAGTAATACCCAGCGGGAGAGTACCCTTAGTATCTGCCCTAAAGGGATAAGCCAGTTTCTGAAATATACCTTATTTAACGGGAAAACCTCAGTTATTTTAACGTCAGCAACCATGTGTCAAAGCGGAGAAACGCTGGAGGAACAATACGCTTATCTCACTGAGTCCCTCGGTTACAGGGGAGATTATATGGAGCGCCAAGCTTCACCGTTTGATTATGACAACCACACCATGCTGTATATTGCCAAGGACATCCCCTACTATAACCATCAGCGGCGGGAAGATTATCTTGAAGCGGCATACAAGGAAATGATGAGGCTCTGTAATTTAACAGACGGGCGGACATTGGTTCTTTTTTCAGCTAAAGAGGATATGAAGTATATTCATAAGAAATTAAACTCTGAGAAGCTTGCATGGGCATTACATGTTCAAAGGGAAGGTTCGTCCCAGGACGGGGTGATCGCTGACTTTCGGGGCAGTAAAGGCGTTCTACTTAGTACCGGTGTATTCTGGGAAGGTGTGAATATCGAAGGTTCCGATTTGTCACAGTTAATCATTTTCCGTCTGCCTTTCCCTGTTCCTGCCGATCCTGTCTATGAATATAAGACTTCGATGGCAAAGAATCCCTTGAAGGAGGTTTTTGTACCGGACATGCTGCTTCGGTTAAGACAAGGAACCGGGCGCCTGATCCGCAGTGAAACTGACCTTGGTGTACTCAGCATACTCGATTCCCGCCTGTCCATTGCCGCCAAAAAGGATTACCGGGATCAGGTACTGGAAGCCTTACCTTTTAAAAAGGTTACTGAGGATTTCAAGGTTCTGGAGAAGTTTGTGAAAGAAAAAGGGATACTGCTTAGTGATACGTAGAGAAATGAAAAAAAGCAACCCATCCGCAGACAAGTCGCTTCTAAATCCTGTAACGTTATCTGGCAATTAAACAACTTTATGTTTGTATACCCGCATCGCTAATAAATACGCAACTACTAGAATGGCTATGCACCATATGATGGCTCCCCAAATATCATTGCCGACAGGCTGCCCCATCAGGAGGGAGCGAACCGCCTCTACTATAGATGTAACGGGCTGGTTTTCAGCAAAGGCGCGAACGACTGGCGGCATCGATTCGGTAGGCACAAAGGCCGAGCTGATGAAAGGAAGGAAAATAATCGGATAGGAAAAAGCAGTCGCGCCGTCCACCGATTTTGCGGATAGTCCAGCAATTGCCGCGACCCAAGTTAGAGCCAGCGTAAACAATATGAGGATGCCGGCAACCGCCAGCCATGAGAGCACTCCTGCCGATGAACGAAACCCCATAATCAATGCAACAAGAATGATGACGCTAACTGAAATCGCATTGGATATCAGGGAGGTCAGCACATGTCCCCACAGCATGGTAGAACGTGCAATCGGCATAGAATGGAATCTCTGAAAAATCCCTTTTTGCACATCGTTAAACAGGCGGTAAGCCGTATAAGTTACACCACTTGCAATAGCGATCAGTATGATCCCGGGCAATAAATAATTCACATAGTTATCCGTACCCGCCTGGATGGCCCCACCGAACACGTAAACAAACAACAGCATAAATGCAATTGGCATGATAGTTACCGTGATGATGGTATCCATACTGCGGAGAATATGGCGCATAGAGCGTCCAAGCATTACACTCATGTCACTGAAAAAGTGCTTCTTAATCATTTCCATTTACTTTCCCTCCTTTTTGCCGATGATTGCGAGGAATATCTCCTCCAGCGTCGGCTGCTTTTCAATGTACTCAACTTTTGCGGGCGGGAATCGCTTTTTTAGTTCTTCGAGTGTACCGCTCGCAATAATTTTACCTTCATGTAGAATGGCGATTTGATCAGCAAGCTGCTCTGCCTCTTCCAAATACTGCGTCGTCAAAAAGACAGTCGTACCGCCGTCGGCAAGCTCCTTAACCATCTTCCATACATCAATCCTTGCCTCAGGATCAAGTCCAGTGGTTGGTTCGTCGAGGAAAATAATCTGCGGTTTTCCAACAAGACTCATCGCGAGATCTAATCTCCGGCGCATCCCGCCTGAATAAGTGGATACCTTGCGATCCGCGGCATCGGTCAAAGTGAAGCGTTCCAGCAGATCGTCCGCAACTTGACGCGGATGCTTATCATGGCGGAGCCTCGCAATCATGATCAGATTTTCCCGGCCGGTCAGAATCTCATCCACGGCGGCAAATTGACCCGTCAGGCTGATGGACTGGCGTACATAATCAGGCTTTGTGGCGACATCGAATCCGTTCACTGCAGCAGTCCCACCATCTTGATTTAGCAAAGTGGTGAGGATTTTGACAATGGTGGTCTTGCCTGCGCCATTGGAGCCAAGCAGGGCAAAAACGCTGCCCTGCTCCACTTCAAAATCCACCCCCTTTAAAACTTGAAGCTGTCTGTAGGACTTTTCCAACCCAACCACTTTAATGGACTTGTTCATTGCATTCCCTCCTCAAGGTTTTGTTAGCATATCTTCATGGAATTCTCCCCGCAAAACTCACTTCGGAAGCTCCGGCTTATAGGACTGTAACCTTTGTCAAATCAGCTTCCATGCCTTTGAGCGCAGCGAAGGTCAACTTATCCATCATTGCACCGTCAAAGTTGATCGTTTTGATTGCACGATAAAACTTCTTGGATAACGAAAACCCGGAGAGGAATGACACATTTTTTAACGTCGCACCTCTAAACGAAATATCGTTCAGCGCCGACTTTTCAAACTTGACCCCGATAAAGGTCTGGCCGTCAAAACATAATCCCCGCAGATCAGAGGTTTTAAATTCCACACCGTCAAAGATACAGTTCTCAAAGATTGTTTTCGTGAGATCAGTCGTACACAGCTTGACGTCAGTCAGTCTTGTATTGATAAATTTCGCCCCTGTAAGTCCTGATGAGCTAAAGTTGGTACGAACAAGAATAGATTTGTGAAAGCTCGCATTTGCCAGTTCAATGCCGGACAGATTGCAGTCGGTGAGATTAGCGCTGTCGAACTTGGCCTCGCCTACGTCACTGCCCGCGAAAGAACTGCCAGTCAAGTCAGCGCCTGTAAAATCCGAACCCCGCAACGCGCTCACTTTAAAATCCCCTTTATGGGCGGTAACGCCTGCAAAATCACTCTTCGATAAGTTGCTCGCCCTAAAGCTCGTCACCACCTGACGCTCAAGTGAACGGGAGAGATTGGCAACCTCCTGCACCGTCTGTTCAATGTCGCCGATGCTGTCTATCGTCATCTTAAACGCCGTTTCATCATCCTTGCCTTCAGCCTTGAGTTCACTGAACCGCTCCTGCAAATCGGAAAGAAGGTCACTCTTTAATTCAGCAACGCTTTTTATCCCGTCATAGGGTGCGAATACGCCATTTAAATACATGTTTAATTTCTCATTCATATTATCAAGTCTCCTTATAATAAGTTTTCAAGCACACGCTTTGCATACTCCCAATTAGTCTTGTTATTGGCGTAAACAGCTTTCCCCTTCTCGGTAATCCGAAAATACTTCCGTCGTCCCCCCTGAGACTCATCCCCCCAATACCATTCAATGTCACCGTCTGCCTCAAGCCGCCGGACGCTGGAGTACATCGTAGCTTCTTTTAATTCATACTCGCCTCCGGAACGCTCAGCAATCAATTTGACGATTTCATATCCATAACGATCGGCTTCGGACAAGAGCCGCAATACCATCGTATCGGTATGTCCTCGCAGCAGATCGGATGTGATTTTGTTCTCACTCATTTCATCACCTCATAATCGCATTGTATATCATACTACTGTGACAGTCAATGTACTTTGATCATCATGTTTATACAAAATAAAAAAATGCCGTCCTTAGTTGTCTAAGGCAGCATTTTTCTTTTTAAGTCTGAAGTTCCAATCTACGCTAACCAGAAATAAGTTGATTTACGTCTGCTGGTAATTCACAGCTACCTGCAGGCAACCCTCACACAAAAATGCATAATAAATCCCCTCGCTGTCCTCGGCCTGTTCCATGTCCATTTGGGCAATAAACTTCATCGTCTTCGAACAGCAAGGGCACACAGGATATTCCGCATCCTGAATCCAAGCCGGATGTCCTCCAATCTGCGACGCAGGCGCCTCAAGCATCCAATATGAATTTTCATAGGTTCCCATCTGTCGTTCCGATAGCTGCATGGCATGCCATGCTATTTCTTCCCTGTCTTCATTTGCAGGCAAAAAATCAGGAACGGTATTATATTCACTCCACGAATATTGGCCATCCAGCTCCGCTTTCATAAACACGGTGCCATAACAATTACAATGCATGCAAGCTGCAATCCTTAACCGCTGGCCGGAAAGCTTTATAAATTGAACCAGTGGATTCTGCAAATCGTAATCAAACAGCACTGTCAACTTACCGCCACACCAAGGGCAGGAATGCTCACCCGCCTGTAGCGCCGCTACCGCCGTATGATCCCGATCCATCCCATTTTTTCCGTCCCTGTTTACTTCAAAATGATAACTCTCGGGGTAAAAAAGCAGCCTTTTCCCACCATCGGGATCTAATTCCCATCCTGCTTCGTGAGCATAGGTTTCCGGAGGCACATTTAACTCCGATGTCCATCGAGGCGGATGCTGCCGCCATGTCTCGAACTGCCGAACAACCTCTTCATCGCCAATCCAGGCCAATGCAAGCAGCAAATGATTACGGTTTTCCGAGTCATGCTCCAACTGATGAATGATCTTATCACGGATCTCCTGACCCGCTTCTTTATAGAGAATACCGGGATAATACTTCCCGTTAAGAAAAAAAGCCTCCAGCCCCCGTTCAATGGAAGCACTTGAAAAACATATAAGCGACAGTAAAATAGTCTCAGCCTGGTCAAAATCATCTTCTTCCATCAATTTAATGGCGTAGGTTTCCAATCGCTCCCTTTCGCTTTCAGTCAGTTGACGATATAACTCTTGCGCGGTTTTGTGATAGGGAATTACGTGTTCAAGCGGGCTCAACCTCCGCGGTTTGTGCATGATTTTAAGAATTTCAACCGGATCATTCACACCTGCGTACAAATCAATGTCTTTTCGATTTTGTTCAATATAAGCCTTTTGCTCCAGCGTAAGCTTCCTTTGATGACAGGGCATGCAGATTCCACCTGTCTTTAAAGCAGTTGCAGGAAGTATGCTTCCCTTGCAGTCTGAGGTTTGGCAGGGTATACGCTCGCTCATCGTATCTCTCCTATTCTGTATAAGTTATTCTCAAAGACTATTATTAATAAGCTAAACTGCATTATAGAATTAGCTATATTATAAAATTAGCTGCATTAAATATACCACCAGATTTAGCAGCTTTATATTCATTTCAGATTTCAATTGGATTTATCCCCCACCATCACCTTATACCGAAATAAAAAAGGTTAACCAGATATTTCTGGTTAACCTGATAAACGAAAACTCCCCCGGATAAAGAAGAACCGGTGCCCTTGTATTAAGCTTAATCCGTAATCTTCACATTTCCAAACACAGCCTTATTCCTCGAGTCATCCCCGGGATTGCTAAGTGCTATGCCAATATACACCTTGCGGTTCATCGGAATCTGAACAGTTCCGACCGTTTTCCAGTTATTCCCGTTCGTCGAAATAGCCCCTTTGAAGGTATTTCCACTTCGGGTCAGCTTTAGCCATCTTGGAGCCGAGGCAGCCGCAGTCTGATCAACCATATTGCCGGCAGTCTCTGCACGATACTGGAAGGCTGCCCCATTTTCGGGGGTAAGCATCATATCTGCATGCTTCGAATTATGACCCAGCGACTCCCGAATCATAATGCCGGCCTTGGCCCAGCCGTCCAATCGGCTAGTGGACTGCACTTTAACAATAATCTCCGCATTGCCTCGCACGGATTGGTATATATAATTTAGTTGATCTCCATTTCCCCAAATATCCGTAGAGCTGCTGCTGAGTGTAAATTGCTTATTGGAAGAATTGTAGGTAACGTTCCCCGGCATGGAACCGATATTCCGCGCCTTCCATCCTGTTGGTAATTGAGCCGGATAGTCTTGTTCTACCGGAGGCGTCCAGCCTGGCGTAGGCCAGGTTTCACGTTCTTTGATATTAGCCAGCTCATCTTCTGGCCAGGCCCCGTAAGCAAAGAACGACAGACGCTTCACACCTGGATAATTCTCGCGGATTCCCTTGTAAATCTCCTGATATTGATCATCTGTCCAGTCATTATCCAGCGTCGCAACAATTTCCACGTCACTGCCGCTAATCCGGTCGCTCGTATCCTTCAGGATGCCGTAGGAAGTGCTGTATACCCAATCACTGTTGAACTCCCAGTCATCAAAGTACGCCATTGGTGCAACAAAGTCGATATCATCCTTGAATTTGGCTACATTCTGCCCAACTTCAATGAATTCTGGCGGCAAAATATACACGCCGAGCTGCACATCCGGCTTCGAGGACTGGGTGATATCCTGACGGATATCGCCCACATACTGTCCAATTTGATCGGTCCTCCATTCATTCCACTGCTCTCTCTGAGGAGAATCCGTCTCGAAGTCAATGCTGAGCGGTGAATACCCGAACTGCGCCTGATACTTCGTAACCGTGTAATCACTGACGTCCATGTTGTAATTATCGAAGCGGATCCAATCCAGCACAACGCCATCCACATCATAATTCTCGATCACTTCCTGAATGATGGAACGCTCATACTGCTGCACTTCATGGTGAATTGGATTGACGAAGTATTCGTTGCCGTTAGAACCTGTAAACGGAGTCTGAACCCCGTCAACCAGCGCCTGCATCTGCCATTCATCGTGCTCCAGGAAGGCCTGCTGATCATGGAACTGTGGAATCCAGGCATGAACCTTGATTCCTGCAGCATGGGCTGCCGTAATGACAGCCTGCAGGGCGTCGAAATTCTGGTAGCCTTGGGCAATTGGTGCGATATCACTCTGATAAAATACACTTCCAGACGGAACCTCATCATCTTCATCCTGCTTCACGTTCATGCTAATAACATCGACGCCATAGCTTGTAGACAGCGCGATGAAATTCTGAACATCCGTCATGTTTTTAAACTGGTTTACGGTCCGTACAATAACTTCCGTTTCGAAAGGGGGGTTACTCTCCTCCTCGGCCATAACAGGAACGGAACCACCGGCTATCGAAGAAACCAACACGATGCTTAACAGTGCTATGAACCTCGATCTCAACGCAAATACCATAATCTCGCCTCCACAAGTATAAAATTTTATAATAGTCTTATTTCGTCGCGTTGATTTTCTTAACATTTTCCTGCCATTTTTCGGTTCTGAATTCAAGCAGCTTAGCCAGCCCCGCTTTTTCGGTGTTCTTTTTAGCTGTCTCCAGCGCCGACAGCACCGCTTCATCCGACTTCGCCTGTACCATCTGGGCGTAAGCAAGGGTATAAATATCCCCGATATTCTGTGCGATGATGCCGATCTCCGTATCCGGAATCGGATCGGTATTTACAAACTCCGTGATATCCAACGCGGTTTTCCAGGTCACCGTGGACTGCGCCACGGTCTCCCAGGACTTCTGGTTCGCAGAAAGCAGCGCCTCGAGGCTCATTTTCGCCGTATCAATAAAGGTCGTATTTCCCGCCCAGTTAAAGTCCTCGAATTTCCGCATCGTTTCCGTGCGCTCGTTAGCAGGAGTCGTCTTGTATTTCTCGTTCGGGATTGGCGCTCCGTCCGCATCCTCTTCATCCCAGTACAAGCCTTTAGGACCGAAGAAAAGCACCCTCTGTCCCTCCGGACCCGTAATCCAGTCAAAATAAGCGAAGATGGCCTCTGGATCCTTGGCCTTTTTCGTAATGACATTAACGTTCCAACCCAGCGTCTCAAAGCCGCTTACAAACACTTGTGTTTTGTCTAGACCGGCTTTATGAATCGGCCATATAATCTCATAACCGCTGTCCGGATTATTCGCTGTCAGTGCCCGGTGTCCCTCGGCTCCATACGTAGTGATATTGGATTCGACCATGACTGCTACCCGGTTGGTATTGACCTTTTCTTTGACCGCATCCTGGGTTTGCTGCAGAGCATCCTGCGTAATCAGCCGTTCACGATACAGCTTATTAATATACAGCACCATCTCCTCGTAAGCGGGATCGTCCAAGATAGATGACAGCTTGTCGCCATCCGGATATCCCATGAGTGAAATGAACTTACTGGTGGAGTTCTCCTTAAAACCACCATACATAATTTCCAGACCTGCCCCCTTCTCCCCAACCTCCAGAGGTACTACATCCGGATACTTTTCTTGCACCTTAAGCAAATATTGATACAAATCATCAAAGGTCTCAAGCGCCGGTCTGCCGAGTTCGTTATAAATATCTTTATTCACCATCCATCCGCCGTTGCCGAATTGCCCGGATGTATACCAGTTCGGGATTTGATAGATTTTCCCGTCTTCTGAACGGAGCAAATTCAGGGTGGATTCCTTCACATATTTCTTGAAGTTCGGATACTTCTCATAGTAATCATCCAGCGCAACGAGTTGTCCTGCCTGCACCAGCCGTTCCACTGAGGATCCCCGGTCAGTAAAAATGACATCCGGTAAATCACCGCCGACGATCATCGTGTTGAGCTTTTCTCCGGCCGCTCCTCCGGATTGTATGGGTTCAATAGTAACCTTACGGTTCTCCTGAATCCATTTTGTCGCCTCATTATCCCCCCATGGTGATGTCGTAAGCCAGTCATAGTTTCCATAGAAGCTGAAGGTGACGGGCTTGATCCCGCTGCCGTCATCTGTGGCGGCCTCAGTATTCAGATTTTTCTCGCTTGTGTTTGGTGAAGTGTTAGAATTTCCTCCTCCGCTACAGGCAGCGAGAAGAAGCACCAGTGAAGTCAGCAAAAGAGATACCCATTTCATACGATTGCGCATCTTTTCCCTTCTTTCTACATAATATGGAGACTGCTATTCTTTCATCGAACCGATCATTACGCCCTTAACAAAGTACTTTTGGAGAAAAGGATACGTCAGGATAATTGGAATGGTAGCGATCATCATCGTAGCCATAGTCAGTGACTTCGTGGTAATCGTCCGATTTCGGTTCATATGATCCAGCGCGATAGCATTCGATGAGCCTATTTGGGTCATGATGTTGGAGTTCATAATCTGGCGCAGCAGGGTCTGTATAGGAAGCAAGTGATCCTTTGTAATATAGATCGCTCCCGTAAACCAGTCATTCCAGTAACCTACTGCGGTGAATAAGGCAATCGTGGCCAGCACCGGGCCGGAGACGGGAATGACGATTCGGAAAAAAATGCCGTAGTTGCTGCTGCCGTCGATTTTGGCCGATTCCTCTAACCCCTCCGGCAGAGCGTGGAAGAAGGTGCGGATGACAATCATGTTCCAGACACTGATGATGCCGGGGATAATCAGCACCCAAAAGGTGTCCAGCATACCCAAAGAGCGAACTAGTAAATAACTAGGGATGAGCCCTCCACTGAAGAACATCGTAATCATGAAGAACACCATATATTGTTTTCGAAATAGCAATGTCTTCTTGGACATTCCGTAGGCTAACAGTGCCGTGAAAAAGACAGACAATGCCGTGCCGCATAACGTTCTAAGAATGGTGATCAGAAAAGAATTCAGCAGGCGTTGATCCTGAAACACAATATAATAATTTTCCAGAGTAAAAGCTCTCGGTAACAAGGTTACACCACCGAGCGCAGTATCGCTCCCTAGATTAAAGGAAATGACCAGCGCATTCCAAAACGGGTATAGCATGAGTAACGCCAGCAGCGTCAAAAGGATATAAATACTCCGCTGCATGATTTTGTCGCCTAGGCTTAGTCTCATTGTTCACCCCTCCTAAAAGGTTTATGGAGCATCGGAAGCATTCGCTATGAGTAGTAGTACTACCAGAGACTAACATCTGCCCGGCGAGCGATTTTGTTGGCCGTCACTAGCAGAATGACACTGATCACCGCCTTGAATAGCCCTACCGCTGTCGCATAAGAGAATCTGGCATTTAAAATCCCAACACGGTACACATAGGTGTCGATAACATCGGAGTAGGGTCGCAGAATTGGATTGGTTGCCAGCAGCAAAATGTCCTCGAAGCCCGCACTGAGCAGACTGCCGATGGCAAGAATCATAAAGATGATGATAATGGGGGTAATGCTGGGGAGTGTAATCAAGTGAATTTGCTTAAACCGGCTTGCTCCATCTATAGAAGCGGCCTCATATAGGGTTGGATCAATGCCTGCAATCGCGGCCAGGTAGACAATGCTCCCGAATCCGACCTCTTTCCACACATTTACGCTTACTAGAATCGACCAGAAGTATTTGGGTAACGCCAGGAAGTTAACTGGTTCCCCTACCAGATTGAATCGCTCCAGCACATAGTTCACCGTCCCGTTGTCAACGGATAACAGCGAAAATACAAAACCGGATACTATAACCCAGGACAGGAAATAAGGTAAATAACTGACGGTCTGGATAATGCGTTTAAAGCCCATATTCCCGATTTCATTCAGCATCAGCGCAAGAAGAATCGGGGCAGGAAAAGAGATAATCAATTTAAGCAAGCTGATCACAAGGGTATTTCGCATCACATTCCAGAACTCCGGCGCCTCGAAGAACATTCTGAAATGCATAAATCCAACCCATGGGCTCTTCATAATGCCGCCAAAAATATCGTATTGCTGGAATGCCATAACCACGCCATACATCGGAATGTAGCTAAAAATGAATACAAAGATAATTCCCGGCCAAACCATGGACTGCAAATCCAATTGACTGATAAATTTCTTCCATCTACGCGGTTTCTCGGCCGTGTTCATCCGCTTTTCCTCCTCTGGACGATTCTAGTGAAACAACGGCAACAACGATTTGTTCTTCTCCAGCATTTCATCCAGCAGTTGTTCAGCTACGGTGACCGAAGGCACGAGCGGATGATGAACCATAGCCTGCAGGGCTATATCCCGGTCTCCATGCACAGCCGCTTCGATGGTGAGGCTCTCGTATTGTTTGACTGCAGCCAGCAAGCCTTTTACGGGCTGGGGAATTATGCGCATCGGAATCGGCAGCGGACCTTGCTTGGTGACCATACAATTCACCTCAATGGAGGCATCGTCCGGCAAGAAGTCAATAATTCCGTTATTCCTTACATTCAACGTCTGGATATCGCGGGAATCATTATAAATGGAGCGCATCAGCAGCACTGCCGCCTCCGAGTAGTAGGCTCCGCCGCGCTGTTCCAGCTGCTTGGGCTTTTCCTTCAGCTCTACGTTCCGGTACAGTTCAAACAGCTCTTCCTCCACCTTCTTCACTACCTCAGCGCGCGATCCAGTCGTTGCTGCTGCTTCCTTCTGTTCCGCAAGCATCGCGTCCGTCATATAGTAATAGCTCAGGTAATAAGAGGGAATCGCTTTCAAAGCATTCAGAAACCGGTAGTCCCAGGAATCAAACGGCACATTGCTCGCCTTGTAGCTCTGCGGGTAATCAATGAGCTCCTGCAGCTTGCTTTTACCGTCAATCACGATATCGGATACCCAGTGCAGATGGTTGATGCCGACAAACTCCGCGTAGATCTTCTCCATAGGAAGTCCGAAGAACTCGGAGAGCCACTTTTGAAAACCGATCGGTGAGTTGCACAATCCTACGCTTTTTACCGATGAGTATTTGTGAACAGCTTCAGTCACCATACCGGCCGGATTCGTAAAATTCAGCAACCAGGCATCCGGAGCCAGCTCCTCAATGTCTTTGCAAATATCCAGAATGACCGGGATGGTCCGTAGGCCTTTCATCATCCCTCCGGGACCTGTCGTCTCCTGGCCGATGACATTGTATTGAAGCGGAATTAATTCGTCCCATTTGCGCGCTTCCAGCATGCCTACCCGGATTTGCGTGCATACAAAGTCCGCTCCGGCAATGGCTTCCCTGCGTTCAAACGTCTGGACCACGGTAATCGGCAGTCCGGACTCAGCGATCATGCGTTTGCTCAGTTCTGCAATCGTATGCAGCTTCTCCCTTCCCTCCTCAAT
Organism: Paenibacillus sp. FSL F4-0097; assembly: GCF_038593125.1. Lineage (NCBI taxonomy): Bacteria > Bacillati > Bacillota > Bacilli > Caryophanales > Paenibacillaceae > Paenibacillus > Paenibacillus sp. FSL F4-0097. The sequence continues at coordinate 1,605,675 of NZ_CP151965.1, read as the reverse complement.
ATCCACCAGCCATACTTCGCGGATGGGAAGCTCTTGGTGATGCAGGATGATGCCTTCAATAAGCTCAGGCGTATACGATGATCCCGCTCCGATGACAACCAGCTTCAATGTTTCCTCCATGATAGACCCTTCCTTCATCTTTTTCATTTTGGTCTTATAAAAACTAGCCTATTGTGTTCGGTACTTTCCCCTGTGATAGATTATCTAGAACCTTCTGATCTACACGCATACCGCTGCTTTCCATAGCCAGAACGACCGATCCTACAACCGGCTCCCGGGTCAAAATCCTTAAAGTGCCATTCGGAGCCGACAACTTCACTCTTCTCTCAATGGCCCGCCGGATGATGCCTGAGCGGTCTCCCTTTGTCAGCAGGCTGCCTGCAAGTACGATGTCGAAGAAGTCCTCCTCCATGCCCAAGCGACGGATGGCCGATACCGCGGCCAAACCCAGCTCATCCCCTTGCTTGACCAGCAGCTCGGTGGCAACCTGGTCCCCTTCCTCTGCCGCTTGAAATAATAGTTCAGCAATATGGGGAGGCAGGTCTCTGAAATGATCCAGGTAATCCTCTCTTAATTCCGACACATTGGAATAGCCCAACAATTGCGTTAAGCGTTCGGTTAGGACCGTCTCCTTCTCTCTTCCCTCATCCGCCCGAAGGACGCTACGGAATACCTCAATACTTAAATCATAGCCACCGCCATAATCCCCGAACCGGTAGCCGAATCCACCACATTGGTATGTAGCACCCAACGGATTTTTACCACTACAGTTCACGCCCGATCCGCAAATCAGCACGATCCCGTAGTTCTTCTCTGTACCTGACCGCAAGGCTATCCATGTATCGCAGGAAATCTCAGTTTGGGGAAGATCAAAGCTGCTGATGATCGGTCGCAAAATCCGGAAATCAGCCTCTCTGTCCGCTCCCGCTAAGCCGAACCAGGAGTAATCCAGCTGATCCTTGGTCAGCCCTGACGCCATAATTGCTTCCGATAGGGCCTGCTGCAAACTGTTCACCGCCTGCTCACGGTTTATTTGATGATTTCCGATCCCACCCTTGCCAACTCCGATGACCTTCCCTTGTTCATCTGCAATCATTGCGTGGGTTTTACTGCCTCCTGCATCAACTCCCAAAAAATACTTCACGGATGATTTCACTCCTAAAATTCAAGGTAATCTAACAGATGCGGTGGATTCACGAATGAGTAGCTGCGGAGCGAGCTTCGTTACAGCGGGCGGCATCACCTCCCCATTGATCATTTTTAGTAGTAAATCAACGCCTATATTGCCCATTTGTGCCTCAGGTTGTCTGACCGTCGTCAACCGCGGGTAAAATTCACCTACGAACTGCTGATCATCAAATCCAACAATTGAGATATCGTGGGGTACTCGAATTCCCTCTTCCCGGAGAGCCTGAACCATTCCAAGAGCAATAAAATCGTCCCCCGAAAAAAAAGCTGTCGGCAGCTTATCTTCGCGGATCCATCTCTTGGCCACCTCATAGCCGCCGCTTACTGTAAAGCTGCAGTATTCCGTTCCGAATGGCGTTAACCCGGCATCCTCGAGCGCTTGGACATAACCTCGCTTTCGCTCCGCTACACTTAGAAATACCGAAGGGCCGCCAATATAGGCAATTTGAGTGTGCCCAAGATCGATCAAGTGCTTTGTAGCCTCATACCCGCCTTGATAGTTATCGACCACGACGCTAGGCACATCCTCATGCTGAAACTGGTTATCCAGCAATACAAACGGAATGTTTTTTCTTTTCAGTTCCTCTACATATGCCTTTTCTTCAAGTGGGGACAACAGGATAATTCCGTCAACGCGATCCTTCTGAAACAGGAAATTGTCGCCCTCATCCTCATTCTCGGCGATCGATAGGGCTAAAAAATACCCTTGCGCTGCCAGCTTCCGGTTCACCACGCGAATAACCCGGTCATAGAAAGAGTCGTTAAAGTTGGTAATCGACATCCCGATGACTCCCGTTTTGCCCCTCACAAGACTCCGCGCTGCTGAATTGGGCTGATAATTCAATTCCTCCATAGCTTTCAGCACTTTCTGTCTATTAGCTTCCCGTACAGAGGGTAAATTGTTAAGCACCCTGGATACGGTCACTACAGAGAGTCCCGACTTTTTGGCTACATCATGTATATTCATCTTAGCTTCCATACCTCCGTCACCCGAAAGTTTAAACGATTAAACTTTTTAGGTAAATAAAAAAACCTTACCTTTCGTGATATTTCTATGTTCTGATTGAAAATTGCACACTGAATGTCAGCTTTGCCTTTATCAAGAACACCAAAATTCTTTACAAAAGTTTTAAGGTTTTAACTAATTTACATTCTACTTACATTTCCAATATCCGTCAATACATAAAATGCAGCCAAAACAAAAAGCAACTCATCCGCAGACAAGTTGCTTTTTAGACACGCTATTCCCCCCTTCCCTTGCTTCTATCTTCCTCAGGTTAATTGGTAATTACCCATTTTTGTCGATCAAGAGTAGGATCAAGCTCGCTTAGAGACAGTGTCGTCCCATCCGCCGATACTTCCAGCGCTTTCTTATGATGAGCAGAAATAATACTTACGGTACCATCATCATTCTTGTGAAAAATCCAACGCTGATTGTTATATCCAAGATAAGGGTATAACTGGATTTTATTTTGCCCTGTGTCGAGATCAAGCGCCTGACCGGCTGTTGTACGAATAGAATAAGAACCTGCATCGTCCCCCGTCGGCACGAATACCCACTTCTGATCCGTAGAATCATTTGCATCCTTCAGTGTAACAGCTTCACCATTTGCGAGATTTGCTGTATAAAGGGATTTCTGTAGTTCTGCATTTACTAGACTGGAAGTGGTTAAATTGGCAGGTGTTTCTCCGCTCACGTTAACGTTTTGATATGAAGCATTTCCGCCAAATACATGTAGTCCAAAGCGGCCTTCGGCAAATGTGCCGTCCTGGAGGTCGATGACTTTCTGCCCATCCACATAAACCACGATATGCGGGCCCTTCGCTTCGATTTTCACTTTGTAGGTTTGACCCGGCTGAATGAACGTCGGAACTTTTGCTAGAATCTGACGCTCTTCAATACGGCCGTCGATTTTATAAAACAGACGGATGGACTTCATATTCGGATCCAGATTTAAGTAGTATCCGCTGCGTCCATCTTCGCTGGCACGGAACAACATAGAGCCTGCTCCTCCGGATTTCCCTAACATCATATCTGCTTCATAAGTAAAATCTCCTGCCTGCTTCTCTGCGATATAATTCGCGTCACTCAAGTAATTTCCACGAATCCCATTTTCACCAATGACCCAGGAGGCTGCAGATAGATCTTTAGTCCACCCGCTTAAGTTCGTATGAAATTCACCCCCAGATACCTTAACTAATAAGCTAGCTGATGTCTTCCCATTTGGAGTAGAGACGGTAATGATAGACTCGCCTTCTTTTTTAGCTACAAGGGTTGCCTGGGATTTATCCACCACGTTTAGTTCAACTACATCCTTGTTACTGGAATTCCATTTAAGCGGCTGTGCCCCATTACCGGTACCATTCTCTACCATCGCCAAAAGTATGTCGCTTTGCCCCTTGCTCAGTTCGCGATCACTTGTATCCATCATTATCTTGGTAGCTGAGCCCGTCTCCTGATTCCATACAGAGCCTAACTGATTCACCTTCAGAGATACGACTTTTACGTTGCCTCCTTTGGTGTAAAAACTCAAAGCTCTGCTGGCTGGATCCGGAAAAATGACGTCAGAGAAAACAACTTTACCGTTGTTGCCAAAAACCTCAACAGAAGACTCATCTACAAGGATACGCAGCTTAACTCGCTTGTTCTCCGTTTGCATTGCCGCTTCATGTCTTGTACTAAATAGATTCGAAAAATCCGTCAAACCAGATGCAGACCGATCCACGAAAATCCGACCCTCACTAGGTTTATATCCAACAACCGTTTGCTGACTTCCCCCTACACGAACGTTAAAGCCAAATTCACTAACCTGACTACCTGCTGGAATTTCTACTTCAGCTTCAATTTCGTATGCACCAGAGGTAACCCCTTTCAATAGATTCTGAGAAGAAGGACTCACCTCTTTGTTAGCAGTAGAATACAGCTGATTACGCAGCGATTCCAACTCCTTGATCGGACTTTGAGCGAGCTGAATCCCATCTTTTGTCGTTACTAATGAGACTTCTCTTGGGATTGACAGTACGCCTTTCCAATGGGTTGTTGGAAAAGCAAACGGATAGTCCCAGTTTGTCATCCACGCCATCATTACGCTGCGATGATCTGGCATGTTCGAAAAAGACATTGAAGCGTAGAATTCTTTTCCAAAATCTGTTCGCAAAACTTTCCCTGCTGGATTATCATTAACGAATTTACCTTCCGCTGTTAAATGACCCACAAAATATTCAGCATCTGATCCGCCTGTTTTTGAATTCGCTCCTGTACTAATCATCAGAACCCATTTTTTCTGTGATGTTCCGTCTACCGAAAGCTGAAGCAAATCCGGACATTCCCATACACCGCCGCGAACATATTCCCCGTATCCCCAGCTATCTGTTAGGGTCCAATCAAGTAGATTTGTTGAAGTAAAGAAACGAATATGATCTCCACCGGATACAACCATTACCCATCTGTTATTGTCGTTATCACGAATCACTTTCGGATCACGGAAATCCCAACCTCCGGGCTGCCCTCCATTATCGCCTGGATTTCCGATAACCATAGGACGCGTCTTGGAATATTCCCAAGTACGACCTTGGTCCTTGCTGTATGCAAGACCGATACGCTGATTCCCATTCGGGCCATCGGGATTATAGGAAGTGTAGTAGGCAATCAGCCCCTTGCCTCCTGAATCCCCGAACAAACCTGATGCATTCGTCAAATCTGCCACAGCTGATCCAGACCAGACATGCCCATGATCATTCCACGGCAGCGCAATCGGAAGGCGCTTCCAGTTCAGCATATCTTTACTGACAGAATGTGCCCATGTGCCTCCGTCCTGATGGAATAGATGATATTCTCCATCGAAGTAGACAAGTCCGTTAGGATCACTGGCAGAACCACGAATTGGCGTATAGTGGTATTGAGGACGATATTTTTCATTATAATAACTGCTGGCATCCGTCACATAGGTATCCTGGAAGTAAGCCGTTCCCTGTTTAACGACGATTCCTGCATATCCATCGGTATAGGTTTTATCTGTTAGATCGATCGCAGCCGGGGTGTATCCGTCTAGGAAGACCTGAATTCTGTTTCCCTTCGCCTTTATCTCTACATGATGTTTTGCTCCGGTCTGACTTGGATAGGTTTGCTGTGAACTTGCAATTGTTGCTCCGTTAGCTTTCGTCAAACTTACACGAACCTGATTTCCTTCCTTTGTCAGGGATGCTTCATATCCCTTTGTTCCATCAGCCGATGAACGAAATGCGAGCGCTGCAACAGAATCAGGACGAAGAGATATATTTCCTTCATATACAAAATCAGCAGCTTGTTTATTATAAATTTGCTGTGACTTCATCTGGTTTACTGCCATTCCTTTTTTGCCGTTGATATTAGGCTGCCATTGTCCTTTATTTGTAACCACAGCACCCAGATTTCCTTTCAGGTCGCTTACGATAATATTTTGGAACAAAACAGAACCATTCCATACATTGAGCCCTAGCTTACCAGTACGATACGCATGATCCTGAACCTCAATCACAGATTTATATTCGTTGTCCCAATATACTTTCAGTGATGAACCCTCTGCTTTTACCTTGAGATGATAGATCTCTCCTGCCTTAACAGTAACCTTCCGCTCCTCTTTTAATTTCCCTTCACCATCACTTGCGTCTCGTAAGCGGATCATACCTGCATTCGGAACAATTTGGAGCATGTAGGAACCCCAGCCATCTTCATTAGAACGGAACAATAAGGTCGCGTCCACTTGCATATCCTTGATCATGACATCAGCTTCATAGATAAAATCCTCTGACACCGTTTCGGAGATTGCCATTACATTTTCTTGTGGATCGGAAGTCAGTAAAATCCCTTCAACAGTATCCGCCAACTTACCTTTTCCTTTTATTTGCCAACCTGTCAAGTTTGTGTTTGTTTTGGTTACGCTTTCAAAAATAGAAAGCCCCTCCTTAGCTTGTTTACTTACCTCCTGATCAGCGGGCGCAGCCCACCCAGTACCGGGATTTGCTACATAAATGCCTGCTGAAGTCATAACAAATCCTGTTGCCATGAGAAAGGACAAAACTAATTTTCCTTTATTTTTCATCTTCTTCAGCCTCTTTTCTATCATTAATATTGAAAAACAAGAAGGAGGCCAATTCATTACTGCACTGACCTCCTCTCTATATTCTTTTACAATTGAGCAGAAATCTGACTTTCCAGTGCTGTGAGTCCAAGAGCCAGAGCACCACATAATCCCGCCTGTTGGCCTAGACCTGGTGGAACGATATACTCATCTATGTGTTCTAAAATAGTACTTGAGCTAACATAACCGTTCAGGTTCTGAAGCACGGCCTGCCGAATAAGTGGAAACAATTGTGATTGCTGCATAACACCACCACCCAGAATGATTTTCTGAGGAGAGTTAAGCAATATAGCACCCGTAATCGACTGCGCAATATAAAATGCTTCCATTTCCCATGCAAGGTGATCTATAGGAAGTTCATGTCCCTTCTTCCCCCACCTTGCTTCAATAGCAGGACCTGCCGCCATCCCTTCTAGGCAGTCCCCATGATAGGGACATCCCCCTGGGAATTCATCTTCAGGATGGCGTCTTGTAAGAACATGACCCCCTTCAGGATGCACAAGACCATGAATAAGTTTGCCTTCTGAATACACTCCCACACCAACACCCGTGCCAACTGTATAGTACAAACAGCTGGATAACCCTTGGGCAGCGCCCCATTTGGCTTCACCAAATGCCGCTGCATTGACGTCCGTGTCCCAGCCAAAGGGAACCGAAAAGTATCTTTTCAAAGTGCCCAGCATATCGTAATTTTCCCAACCTGGTTTTGGTGTTGTTGTAACGTAACCATACGTCGGGCTATCTGGGCGTATATCGATTGGACCAAACGATCCAATTCCGATAGCTTCTACTGGTTTGTCTTGAAAATATTGAATAACTTTGGGCAACGTCAACTCAGGATGTTCTGTCGGGAAACTGATCTGATCTTCAATGATCCCATTTTCATTCCCGATGCCACATATAAACTTCGTCCCGCCAGCTTCAATCGCTCCTATACGCATATACAAGACTCCTCTCGGTGACTAATTCTTGTCTTGCTCAGCAGAGAGAGTAAGCTCATAGATATCCAGGGAAATCAGCAAGTCATTCTCATTTTCTGCAAATACAGCAATACCTTTAGATTCTAGTCCAGGGAATATAAGATCCGTAATTACTGCCTGACCTCCATTACTAAACACCTCAACGGAAGAGCAATCCACATAAATACGGAGATCATTTGACTCATCAAGCGCTGCGAGTTTGGCTGAATGATGTCCTACGAAATGTTCATGGAAATCATGCTGGCCCGAAGCCTTCCGGTCTACATAAAGTTCCTCTGTGTCACCGTTGATACCGATCACTGTTTGTTCATCCGCACCAATTCTTACTTTGAAACCTACAGATTTACCCCGAGTGAACTCAGCTATAATCTCATAAGATTCCAAGCGAATCTCTTTAAGAAGAGTATTGATTTCTTGCACCGTTGCATTTTTTATAGAAAGGACTTGTACACGAGCTGATTCCAACTCTTGTACCGGCTTCTGCACAAGAAAAGTTCCCCCTTGTCTTGATTCGAGCTGAAGTTCTCTTGCAATTGTCATCGCACCACGGAATTCTTCTGCTGGCGTCTTGTTAGCATACATCCAGTTGCTCATCCAGCCGATAAATAGTCTTCTTCCATCCTCAGCCGGTATATCGGACCAGCTTACACCTGCATAGTTATCTCTTCCATAATCAAGCCAGCGAACTTTAATCGAATCTTCATCTGGCGTGAACACTTCTCCATCAAAATCCCCTGTAAAATACTGTGTTCTTGATCCTTCCACAAAAGCGGGATCCGCACCGATGCTCACTAGCATCACCCATTTCGTGTTCGAAGGATCGCCATCAATGGCCAGCGGGAACAAGTCCGGGCATTCCCATACCCCGTCATGAGAACCGATTCCTTCTCCGAATTCACTGGCAAATGTCCAGTTCATCAGATCAGAAGAATGATATAGACACACCGTTTGGCCACAAGCTACAATCATCACCCATTTATTAGTATCTTTATTCCAAAATACTTTCGGGTCACGGAAATCAATGAATGTATCATGTTCAAGTACCGGATTCCCATCATATTTCGTCCAGGTTCTTCCGTTATCTTTACTATAGGCCAAGCTTTGACGCTGAATGGCTGGCTTGCCTTCCGGCATATCCAAATGGTGTGTAAAAATTGCTACTAGACCTGGTTTATCTTCAAAAAATCCAGTCGTATTGTTCCAGTCGACTACGGCACTGCCGGAAAAAATCATACCTAATTCATCTGGAGCAAGAGCGATAGGCAGCTCCTCCCATGTAACAAGATCCTTACTGACCGCATGGCCCCAGTGCATAGCGCCCATAGTCATTCCACCTGGATGGTGCTGAAAAAACAAATGATATTCATCCTCAAAATAAACCATTCCGTTTGGATCATTCATCCACTTTTCCTTAGGCGAAAAATGATACACTCCGCGGTAATTTTGTTTCGCAATCGTAGACATTATTGTTTTCTCCTTTACTCCCGAACACGGTCTTTACCGTATATTATTTATAGTTTATTATTTGCTTGCTCTGTCATAGCCGCCTTGTTTAATTTCAAGCCATTCTTGCAAGCCCAGACGGTCCAATTCTTTCAGGTATTCATCCCACTGCGCTTCAACTTTACCGTTTTGGTACCATTCAGTACGCATTCTAAGCACGTAGGCAAAAAGATCCGTCTCAATTGTCGTTAGGCGATCAAGCTCTTGAATGGAGTGGAATACACTCGGCATTACGTTTTCTGCTTTCATTTTTGGCGCCATGATGTTCTTGATAATATCCATTCTGCCTTTGGCATCATCCGGCATGGTTGTGAATTTGCCATAATAGGAATCAAGGATAGCTAATGGTCCACCGACACTTGTTTTCTCACGTAGTTCTACAGGAGCTGCACCCTCCAGCGGCAAATGTTTCAGCATTTCTTTTTCTTTATCAAATTCGAAGATATTTTGCTGTTTATCGTCTCCATACGTTCCCCAGTTGTTCTGTACAGATTGAATCGGATCGTAGAGTTGATCAACCCATTTCGCTGTCGTTTCTAAGTTCTTATTGGCGCTAGTAACAACCATCTTGCCTCTGCCCAAACCAAGCGCGTTCGTTCTTGTTACGTTAACTTCACCATCTGGTCCAGCAAGCGGAGGCATAACCTCGTAAGTGTCATTTGCTCCAGTGATGTTGGCTTTATCCCATGAGAAGTAAAGTCCGTATCTCTGATCCTTCCCTTTTGCAAGGTAAGTACTCCAGTCCTGTGTATAGGCTTCAATATCAATGAGTCCTTCTTTATACAGCTCGTTAATAAAAGAAACGGCTTCTTTGTAGTCATCTTGTGACGCCGTAAATATTACCTTTCCATCATTGCTCACAACCGCATGGTCAGGGTTCTCACCCAATCCGAACGAAGCAAATAGGAAAACCAGATCTTCTGCTCCAGGCTTGTTAATAAAGGACAGAGGAATTTCGTCAGCCTTACCGTTGCCATTTGGATCTTTTGTCTTGAATGCAATTAATACTTCTTTTAATTCTTCTGTTGTCGTAGGCATATCAAGGCCCAGCTTCTCAAGCCATTCCACATTGATCCAAGGCATACTGTCTACCGCCTGGATTCTTTCTTTGCCATTGCCCAGCTCTTCGATCCACGGAAAGGCATAAATATTACCGTCTGGTGCCGTAATCATACTCTTGTATTCCGGTGCTTCTTCCAGCACCTTTTTGAAGTTGGGCATATTGTTCTCGATGAGATCATTCAGCGGAATAATGGCACCGTCTTTAGCAAGCTTGAGCAGCTCATAGTCGCTATAGTCCGCATTAAAAATCGCATCAGGAAGATCACCGCTTGCCACAGCCAAGTTTCTTTTTTCAACAAATACGTCTTTCGTGAAATTCTTCCAATTAATATGAACATTCGTCTTTTCTTCAAGACGCTTATTAATCAGTTTTTCATTTGGATCAACTGGTGCAAGTGGAGAGCTTTGCGTAATAAAGTTCAAAGTTACTTTACCGCTGGCGTCCTGTTCTTTACTAGCCGCACTTCCCCCTCCTCCTCCGCCACCGCATGCAGTAAGGAACATAAACGAAGCAAGTACAGATGCAGAAGCTACTTTCGTTGATACTCTTGATTTCTTAATTCTTTTCATAGGGTATGACCTCCAAATTAGATATGAATGAATTAATCTTTATCTATGTGCAGCCTGTTTCCTACTTAAGGGAACCGACCATAACACCTTTTTCAAAGTACTTCTGGAAGAACGGATACATAACAATAAGTGGCAAACTGGAAACAACGATGGCAGCGTACTTGATGATTTCAGACAATCGTTTCATTTCCGCCATGGCGAGTTGATCGCTGATCATGCCCGGATCTACCTGATTCTGGATCAAGATGGAACGCAACACGAGCTGCAGTGGATGAAGATTCGGATTATCTAAATAGATCATCGCGTCAAAATAGGAATTCCATTGGCCCACAAAGGCATAAAGAGCGAGCACGAAAACAATCGGTTTGGAGAGCGGTAATACGACACTGAAGAAGATCCGCATCTCCGAAGCTCCGTCTACATTAGCGGCTTCCTTCATTTCATTCGGTACTCCTTTGAAGAAAGTTCTAGAGAGAATGATGTTCCATACATTAACTGCCCCTGGAATAATCACCGCCCAGACTGTATCAAGCAGACCAAGATTCTTAACGAGCAGATAGGTTGGTATAAGCCCACCCCCAAAGAACATGGTGATAATAAACAAGGTCATGAAGAATCCTTTTCCTTTGAGCCTGTCATCAGACAGTGCGTACCCTGCACAGATAGAGACGAGAACGGTAAGCATAGCAAATGAAACAGAGTATAAAACAGAGTTTCCAAAACCTCGGATCATGGCCGGATTAGAAAGAATTTTTATATACCCTTCTAATGACCAATCCGAAAGGTTGAATGATAATCCTTTACTGAGCAGAACTGATGGATCCATAAAAGATGCAATCACTACATAAATCAAAGGAAGTACAATGATAAGTACGGCCAGCGTCAGGAAGATCGCGTTAAGCACGACGATAAAGCGATCTAATCCGGAATGTTTAATGGGCATAGCTTGTTGCTCCTTTCTTAGTAAAGACCTTCGCCCTCATTCAGTTTCTTCACGGTGAAGTTAACGGTGATGAGCAGGACGATGTTGATGATAGAGTTAAACAATCCTACTGCGGCTGAATAGGCATAATCGCCCGACTGCAAACCAATTTTATAAACGTAAGTCGGAATGATTTCTGAGGTTGGCAAGTTCATCGCCGTTTGCATGAGATAGGCTTTTTCGAAGCCAATGGACATAATCCCACCAGCTGCAAGGATAAATACAATAGCCATAATTGGACGAATGGTTGGCAAATCGATATGGCGTATTCTTTGTAGAAGATTAGCGCCGTCAAGATTGGCTGCATTATGTAACTCAGGATCGACATTAGCAAGCGCTGCTACATAAATAATGGATGCCCAACCGGCTCCGGTCCAAATATCGGACAGAATGTAGATCGAACGGAAGTACTCCGGACGAGACATGAACATGATTGGTTCACCTGTAAGCCAGGTAAAAAACTGGTTAATCGGTCCCGTTGGGGACAAGAAGATAAACAACATCCCGACCACAACGACAACAGAAATAAAGTTAGGTGCATACAAGAACAATTGAATGTTCTTTTTGACGCCTGCACGGCGAATTTGATTTAACATCAACGCAAGCAGGATAGGAATTGGAAAACTCAGAATTAATCCGAAGAAACTTAATTTAAGCGTATTCATAAAGATAACTTCGAAGTTGGGGGATGACAGGAATTTCTCGAAGTTGTAAAAGCCTACCCATTCACTTCCCATAATCCCTTTGATTGGGCTGAAATCTTTAAAGGCGATAATCGCACCATACATAGGACCGTATTTAAAAATCAGGGTCAGGATCACAGCTGGTGCGAGCAAAATATAAAGAAAGTAGTACTTCTTTAGATAGTCTAGTAAGGAGCTCTTATGTTTGGTCACCATTGTTCTGTGTTCAGCTTCTATTAGGTTTTGCAATGCCTTTACCTCCGTTCTTATCAATGTTTATATCTTGATGCAGTAAGGGCTTTCAATTGGCTTATGTCCTGCTGCTTTTACAATTTACCAAACACTTAATCGTTCGTCAATACATTTTGTAAAAATATTTATGTGCATATGACAAAGTATTATGTTCATAAATGATGCATATAATTTTACATAATTACAAATACAGCCAATTTAAATAGGATTATATACTTTAAAGTCAACATATTCTCATGAAGATGAAAAGAATAATACCTTTTTTGCACACTTATCCGCCGATAAAATGTAAACTAAATTGTGCATTTGTAAATATCATATTGCTATTTTGAGTAAACTAATATACATTAAAGAGAGTTGGAATCATGCCAAATAGTACACTATTTGTGGCGAAGGTTAAGAACAAGAATATAGAGGTGAATTACATAGATGGCCAGGGAAAAAGTAACCATACAAGACATCGCGGATGCTTTAGGAATCTCCAGAAATACAGCTTCCAAAGCCTTAAATGGAACGAATGGTATACCTGATGAAACTAGAAACAAGGTTATAAAGAAAGCGATAGAGTTAAAATATAAACAATTTGCTTTTATGGACACCGAGAGTGTTCAACCAAGAAACTCTGGAAATATCGCTTTATTAACAGAAAACTTACCTAACACTTCCCACTTTGGATCGAAACTGATCAGTGGCATGGAGAAACGAATCAGTGCAGAAGGATATAATTTATCCATGCACATTATAAGAGACATTGATCAGGAGTCCCTGTCTCTTCCAAATAATTTTGATGTCGCCAATGTAGACGGAATTATTTGTATTGAGTTGTTCAATTCGGAATATAGTAAGCTAATTACAAGTCTAGGCATTCCAACTATTTTCATCGACTGTTCTGCAGATATCTGCTACCCTGAATTCCAAGCAGATGTACTTCTCATGGAAAACGAACATAGCACATATCAACTTACAAAAAAGTTAATTGATGGCGGTTACACATCACTGGGGTTCATCGGGGACTATAATCACTGTAGGAGCTTTAATGAAAGATGGGTGGGCTTTAATCGCGCATTGATAGAATCTGGCATCCAGCTTGATCTCTCACAATGTATTCTCGATGACGATCGACTATTTTTTTCGAATCCGGAGTGGGCAGATACTAGGCTGAGTCAAATCAATGAGCTTCCTTCTGCTTTCGTGTGTGCTAACGATTATATTGCGGTTACCTTTATGAAGTCACTCAAAAACATGCTTTCCATTCCTAATGACATCGTCATTTGTGGTTTTGATAATGGTCCTGAATCAAACATTGTTGAACCCCATCTCACTACTGTTCATATTTATAGTAATCAGATGGGTGTCAAAGCAGCCGAAATGCTACTTTCCCGAATTCATGATCCGAAGCAACCCTATCAGGTTTCTCATATTTATACCAAACTCATCATAAGAGACTCTACACCTAATATCAGTTGATGAATTTAAAAAGAACCCAAGCGATTAATAATTCCGTCGCTGGGGTTCTTTTTTTTCGTTGAATTGTTCCAATTACAATATCCTGTATATATAATCGCCCACAATTAGTTTATGGAAGGATTGTATTCTTCATAGGATAGAACAATATGCTCTCGTTTTAGCAGACAATGCTCTATGATCGCCTTACGTTTCGCTTTCAGGACAATTTGTTCAATATCAGCAAAACTGCAACCGGAAAGACGTTCGCATGCCTCCTCCATCAACCCAGCTTCACTTTCAAAGTCATTAATTAACAGTTCAACATATTGACGCCTACTTGATTCATCCGGGTTGGAATAAATCATTTTTGTATCAAACCTTCGCCAAATAGCTCTATCCAGTTCATTTTCTAGGTTCGTCGCTGCTACAAAAATGCTATTGTCACCAAAATCATCGAGACATTGCAGCAGTGTATTCACCGCACGGGCCATTTCTTTAACCTCGTCATTACTCTCCCGTGTTCTTGCAATGGCATCAAACTCATCCAGGAAAAGAACACAAGGAGATGCTTTGGCATACTCAAATATTTTCCGGATATTACTTCCTGTCTCACCCAAATGGCTGTGAATAATTGCATCAAGTCTAACCAGGATAAGTGGAAGCTCCAGCATTTGCGCCATATAAAATGCAGTAAGTGTTTTCCCTGTGCCCGGTGGACCATACATAACCACTTTATTGGGAATGGGAACTCGATGTTCTTCAAAGCTTCCCCTCATACCTAAGATCGTAATGAATTCTTCGACAATCTTTCGATTCATATCGGGTAGGACGAGATGTCTAACCTTTTTGGCACATTCTTTGGGTGTATAATAGGTACCCATATCAATCCCTTTTGCTCTGGGTAGACGTTGATTGTTGCTGCTTTTGTTCATTATTTATTAAAGCTCCTTTAAAATGGTTATTTTCAAGAAATCCAAAAGATCCTTTCTGAATCCAGTTCAACCTGCGCTAATTGCCGCTCGAAGTCCTCGTGAGGAACGATAGAGTCCGCTTTTGACCATTCATTATCCACAAATCAATTCAACTTCCAAATTATATTTATTCGTAATTATTACGATTTAAAATATCATACTTTCTTTTTGTTTATAATGTCAACCAGTAGCACAAAAAAGAGCCTTATAGTTCCAAGGCTCTTTTGGGGTATATCTATTAAATTGTCCATCCAGGCAAAGCAGAAGTTCCAGCATCTTACCTTCACATATTGTAAGTCCTGGCTAGCTTGGACTTAGCTCTGAGCCGGGTGAATTCCTTAGTTACCAGGATTACCGTCCACACTACAACCACAGTATCAATCACAAGCGAACCCCAATATACTCCGGAGACGCCTAACCATCTTGGCAAAACAAGCATCACTGGCACATAAAAAACAAGTTGTCTGGTGATGCCGATAACGGCCGCCGGCTTCCCTTTATTAATCGCAGGGAAAAAGGTCATGGCCATAAAAATGAGCGACAATAACGGCAGAACCGCCATGTTCAACCGGAAATATAACATTTCGCTGGTTTTAAAGATTTGATCCGGCAGCATTAGTCCCAGAATGGAAGCCGGCGAGATCATGGAAATTATCCAGAAAGGCAAAGTCAGCAGCATGGAGACGAGTGTGAATATTTTATAGGCTTTGATGGCGCGCTCATACTGTTCTGCTCCAAAATTAATGCCGATGACTGGCTGCAAGGCGCGCATTAATCCGAATATCGGCGTCAACAGGAAGGTGAATACACGGAAAACCACACCATAAAATGCAATATCTGCTGTAGTCCCGTATCTCGACAGTGCATTAAATACTACAACAGCCTGTACCAGATTCATAAAGTTCATAATGAAAGAGGACATTCCCAGTCCAACTATGGATTTGATTGTGGCAGCATCCCGATAGATTGCAAAGACATTCGTTCGGAATGAGGCAAATCCTTTGCCAAAATAAATCCATCCCAGCAAGGTGTAGACCAGCATCCCGATATTTGTAGCCCAGGCAGCACCCTCTACTCCAAAATCCAGCCAGGCTACCAGAATATAATTGGACAATACATCAACTGCCAGTCCAATGCCCATTACCACGGCTGCCGATTTCATTTTCCCTTCGGCACGCACAATCATATTGGCAGCCAGTCCATAAATCCAGAAAAATGAACCGATCACCGTAATTCTAAAATAGCTGTCTCCAAGAGCCAGAGTTTCCCCTTCTCCTCCCATAATTCGCACCAGCTGTGTGGAGAAAAGTAAACCTAACACCATATAGACAAGCGTTACAAGGATGGACAGATAATTAACATTCCCCATCAAACGTTTCTGCATTTCTTTGTCCTGCCTGCCGAGGGCTAAACTTAAAGCAGAACCGGCACCCACCCCGATCAAGGAGCCCAGTCCCAAGCTGATCTGGGTTAAAGGATAAGCTACCGAAACCCCAGCCAGTGCTTCCTCTCCGACAAACCTTCCCACAAATACAGCGGCAATAACCGCATTTAAGCCATAGAGAACCATTGCGATGATAGCGGGCCATGATAACTGGACCATAATATTCCATAGATTACCGTTGAGAATAAAATGCGTCTGCTTGTCTTTGCTGTTGTTTATCTGTGTTACAGTGTTCATAATGTGGATTTTCTCTCCTTCTTTTGACTGAATATGCGAAGTCCTCGTTCAAAGATTTACGGGACTCCTTACATTAACAAGTCTATAAGACAGGATGGCTAGCAACTACCGCAAAAGGGATTGTTTCTATCTCATAAAGGATTTTATCTTTAAATTTATATTTTCACAGCACAAATAAAGGGCACCTTATACCGCCAGGCTCGGAACTTAAGCCTTAGCAGAAAGGTGCCCCCATTAACACTTCAGAGCAGATTACAGTGCGCTATCTTTAGCCATTGGAGCTAATTTTTCAGTCCTGTCAACGTGATTCCTTCTACGAAATATTTTTGACCAATCAGATAAAAAATGACGCCCGGCGCAAAGGACATACACGTAGCCGCCATCGTCAGCGACCAGTCCTGCTTTAGTTGGCCTCTAAAAGCGGTTAGTCCCAAGGCTATCGTATACTTATCGCTTGAGTTTATGTAAATCATCTGTTGAAGTAGATCATTCCATAAACCGATAAAGATAAATAATGCCACAACGATCATTGCAGATTTAATGGCCGGCATAATAATGCTGAACAAAATGCGGTAATATCCAGCACCATCGATCGTTGCTGCTTGATCAAGCTCTCTTGGAATAGACATGATAAACTGCCTAATCAAAAAGATATTAAAAGCGCCACCACCACAGAAATAAGGCAAAATCAACGGCAGATAGCTGTCATGGATTCCTAAGCCTCTCGTCCACCCAATATATAGCGGAATAAGAGTAACCATGGCAGGTAGAAGCATCGAACCGACACAAAGCGCCCAAATCAATTTTTTGCCCCGAAAACGCAGTCTTGCAAAGGCATAACCGCATAAGGTCGCTGTAAAGGTTCCTGCCAAACAAGCGGGTACAATAATAATCATGGTGTTCCATAAATATTTCCAAAACTTAAAAATCTCTAGCGTTTCTGCATAGTTTGAAAACAACCAACTTCCTGGCAGCAGTGAAGGCGGATATTTGTATATCTCGGCATTCGACATGAGCGACGTGCGAAATATCCACCAGATTGGAAAGAGCACGAGTATAGTAAAAAAAATGACGACGACAAACGAGATCAGGTTCATCCATTGATTATTACGTTTTTTACTCTTTAATCTTCCGTATGTGGCTACACTCATTTGTCATCGCCTCCTTCATTAAAAATCCATAGATTGGAGGTTTTGAATAATACACCAGTAAAGCCTGCAAGAATAACAAAAATAACGGCCGTTGTTGCACAAGCATACCCTAATTTATAATTTACAAAAGCTTGATCATACATCAGATAAGTTAAAAATCGTGAAGAATTACCCGGGCCGCCATTCGTTAATGAAAGAGCCGGCGTAACAATTTGGAGATTGGCAATCAAGCTCATTAGCAAATTATAAAAGATAATGGGCGACATGCACGGTAAAGTGATATGCAAGAATCGTTTCCATCCATTCGCACCATCCATTTCAGCCGCTTCATGGTAGACGACCGGAACATTTTGCAGCCCCGCTAAGAAAATAACAATTAAGTTACCTGACAGCCAAACTGAAATCAAGGATAGAGATGGAACAACATAGCTGGAATCCGCGATAAAAGAAACTTTGTTCAAACCAATCTCAGAGAGAATAAAGTTAAAAAATCCAAAATTAGCTTCGTATAACCAAGACCATCCTACATATATCGCGGCTGCCGGCAAAACGTACGGTACATAGAAAACAGCTCGGAAAAACCCTCTTGCCGGAATTTTACGATTCAGTAGCATCGCGATAAAAAGTGAATAAATCATGCCTCCAACTACCGATAAAACGGCAAAGTAGACCGTAGCTATAATAGAATCTTTAATATAAGGATCAGTGGTAAATAGATTAATATAATTCTCGAAGCCAATAAATTTGGGGTCTGAAAGTCCCGTCCAATTCGTTAAGCTGATCCCGAGCACCCCAATAAGAGGTAAATACGTTAGAAAGATCAGCCCAATGAAGGCAGGGATCAATAATATATACGCGGCTCGTGCCTCACCTGCATGAATACGTGAACGACGTTTCGGAGATCTATTAATTATTTCCATCTCTATATCCCCACCTGAAGATCATAATATGGCCGCCGCGGGTGTGAGCTTGGCAGCGGCCATTCTTTTACGGACTTTACTTATTGCCTGAATGAGCTGCTTTCAACGCATCGAGATTCTTAGAAATAGCATCCTTAGCGGTCGTCTTTCCCGTCCATACATCCCCTAGAACCGACCCGAGTAAGGTGTTAAACTCCGTCGTATGATTCGTATAGAACCACGCTGCGGGCTTCACAGCAGGTGATTGCGCATAATCGACTACTGCAGATTTATATTCGTCATAAACAGGGAAGTTAGGATTTTCGACCCATTTACGGGTAAGGGTCTCATCCGTGTACCACTTCTCCAGTGTCGGCATCCAGATTCCCGAGCTAATGAGGCCCCAGTTATTTTCTTCTGAGTTGTACCATTTCAGCCATTCCATCGCTTCTTTTGGATGCTTAGTCTGGGAGAACACGACATTGGCGCCACCCGTGTTGAGGGTAACCTTATCCTTCATGTAAGGCAATACTGCAACGCCATAGTTCAGGCCTTCATTCTTAGCCGTATTGAGACTAGTTCCCACGTTCCACGCACCGTTAGTAGCCATGGCAACAGTCCCTGCGATAATGGTTCGTTGAATGCCATCATCAGTCTGTCCGACAGACAACGGAGCAACATGATCCTTCAAGTAAAGATCTGCAACCTTCTGAATTCCCTCTATACTGGCGTCTTCTCCAATTCTCACCTCAGTCCCATCACCCGAATAGAACCCCCCACCATTACCAAGCGCCCAGGTCTCAAGCTGCCATGGTAAGTTTTCAACGGATGCGCCAAACTGAACGATACTCTGCTCATTAAAGCCACTCTCATCAGGATGTTTACCATTTTTATCAAGGGTCAGCTTCTTTGCTGTTGTTACAAATTCCTCCCATGTCCACGCTTTATCCAGAGCAGCTGGGGGATAGGGTACATTGGCTTTGTCGAACATATCTTTGTTGTAATAGAGGAGTAAGATTTCATTGGCAGCCGCGTAGGCTACGGTTTTCCCTTGATATTTGTAGGCTAGGCTATCCAGTGGTTTGCTGTCGCTTCCTTCGTACATTGTATTTACATCATTCAGCATGCCTTGGGTAGACCACTGAACGACACCATCTTCTCTGAGCATCCCTGTATCAGGCAATTGCTCTGCCGTAGCCATTGTATTCAGCTTGGTCATGTAGTTTTCCCAAGGAATTGCTTGTACTTCTACTTCAATTCTGTCTTGAGAAGCATTAAACTTATCCGCCACTCCCTGGGTTACATTTCCCTCTTCCGCACTTCCCCACATCGAATAGATAATTTTGACCTTCTCCTCAGGCTTGGAGGTGGCGTTCTCAGATGCTTTGGGTCCATCAGTTGCCTTGGTTGCTGTGTTTGTCTCATCTTTCGCGCAGCCAATGACACTTAATGCTAGTGCAGTTGAAAGAATACCTACCCCGAATGCTTTACCTACCTTCATTTCCCTCTCCCCCTTCATAATCACATAGATATGTCCAACCGTTTGACCCCCTAAGTTATTGAGTTAAACGTTTAGTACCAACTTTTTTTAATAATTCCAACCTTTGCTTGGAATCCGAAATTTCGGCCAGCCGATACGACTTTTAATATCGTAAATATTTTCAAAAAGTGGTATAGAGTCTTCATGAACTTGGGATGTTTTAATGAAGTAAGCGCTTTATTGTTATTGTGTCATGATTTTCTATTAGGGAAAATAGCATTTTTCAACCTGATTTTTAAAAATTCCAACCTTTAAAGAATCATCTTTTTTATAAAACAGCAGAATCAGCTGATCCAAAATATTCACTTGCAGTAACGACAATAAGCAGAGCCGCCCTCCTACCCCAATGGTAGAAGCACTGCTCTGCCTATTTAGCATTTATACACTACGCTGCTGTATGAAGCAACGCCGTTTTTCTATTCTCGAAACACAACTGTGTGAGTTTTCCAGCTCCTTGCGATTTCCCGCTATGTTATCGAATTTCTTGAGGTTGTGGACACGAACCGATGTCAAGAAAGAGGACGTCTTTTATTCGTTCCCCATCGTGCTGATGTCGATGACAAACCGGTAACGGACATCTGAAGCAAGCACACGCTCCCAGGCTTCATCTATCCGGTCAGCAGAAATGACCTCGATTTCAGATGCAATATTATGTTCAGCGCAGAAATTAAGCATTTCCTGCGTTTCACGGATTCCGCCAATCATCGATCCGGCAAACGAACGGCGGTGGCCGATCAACGAGAATACGTTAACTGCCAATGGATCAGCAGGCGCACCGACATTGACTAATGTACCATCCAGCGCTAGAAGTGAAAGATAGGCATCGATATCAATCTGTGCGCTTACTGTATTCACGATTAGATCGAATGAACCGGCAAGCTGCTTAAATGTCTCCGGATCGCTTGTGGCATAATAATGATCCGCTCCTAATTGCAATCCGTCTTCCTTCTTCTTCAGTGACTGTGATAACACAGTAACCTCAGCTCCCATAGCATGAGCAATCTTCACAGCCATGTGTCCAAGCCCGCCAAGACCCACTACAGCTACTTTTTTGCCGGGAGCGGCTCCCCAATGGCGCAGCGGTGAATAGGTGGTGATTCCTGCACACAAAAGCGGTGCAGCCGCGTCAAGCGGAATAGCGTCAGGAATCCGGACCACGAAGTCTTCTGTTACAACGATGTGCGTGGAATATCCGCCCTGTGTATAGTGACCGTGCCGGTCGATAGCTCCATAGGTGCCCGTATTTCCACTCAGGCAATACTGCTCCTCACCTTTCTGGCAATTACTGCACTCTCCACAGGAGTCAACCATACAACCTACCCCTACACGATCGCCAACTGTGTACTTTGTAACTTCGGAACCGACCTGGCTGACAATACCGGCGATCTCATGCCCTGGAACAAGTGGATACTTAACCGGTCCCCACTCCCCGCGGGCTGTATGAATATCCGAGTGGCAAATGCCCGCGTATTTAATCTCTATAAGAACATCGTGCGGCTGCAGATTCCGGCGTTCGATTGTAGTTAGCTTGAACGGGCCTTCCTGACTGAATGTAGCGCGTGCATTAACTTTTATCATAGTGAAACCTCTCTTCTAGTTAATATAAAAAACTGTAATGCCGACTTTACAAAACCTATGTTATTACTTAAAGTTAACTCTAAGTCAAGCACAAAATATAATTAAGACTGGAGATAGATGATGAAGACATACTCCATAAGTGAAGTTGCAGAATACTTTAATATGACATCACATACCCTGCGTTACTATGACAAGGAGGGGCTTTTGCCTTTTATAGAAAGAACCCCCAGCGGGAAACGCGTTTTCAAAGAAACGGATATGGACGCTTTAAAAGTAATTGAATGCCTGAAGTCATCCGGGATGCCGATTAAGGAAATAAAACATTTCATTGAGTGGTGCTCTGAGGGGGACTCCACCTTGCAGCAGAGATATGACATGTTCCTGGAGCGAAAAGCTTCCGTAGAAGCACAGATGGAAGAATTAAGAAAAACGATGGAAGTCATAGAACATAAATGCTTCTACTACAAGACCGCCTTGGATAGCGGCACGGAAGATGTTCATAAAAAAAATAACATTAAGAGTGCATTTACTCATTAGAAATGAACCTTCAAATTACAGTAAAGGCGGGGCAGATTGATCTGCCCCGCCTTTCTTAATTTGGACGCTTTTTTGCCAGCAGCTTCTCCGTAAAATTCACATCAAAAAAATGAATAATGGGTCCCAGACCAAGTGCGGACACTAGAGTTCCTAAGCCTATAACGCCTCCTGCCAGGAAGCAAATCAAAGCACAAAGCGCATCCGTAAACATCCGGTGCCAAAAATAAGATATTTTCGGGAAGTTATCCCTCATAATCAGGGACAGGCTGTCGTAAGGAGCTACTCCCACAGCCGATGTCTGATACAAGGATACCCCAAAACTGCATACCACCACGCCAATCGCTACGACGACCACCCTCTGCCATAACAGCTGAGGTTCGCCCAACAGAGATAGCCAAGTACTATGAAAGAACGTAGCGATATATCCCAAAAAGATTGCGTTTACAAAAGTCCCGGCTCCAATAAACCTTCGTCCGGTTATGAATTCGATTACAAACAATACCAGGTTCAGCAAGATCAGAAAATTTGCATATGTTATACCGACGCACTCTGCAAGTGCCATTACCATGCCGCTAAAGGGATCATTCCCCATGCCGGACAGCTTAAAAATACTGATTCCCATGCCCAGAAATACATTGCCGATAACCATAATAATCAATCGTTTTTTATCAACGTTATAAAGATAACCCTTCATATTGCCCATCCTATTTTTCATATTAAAATTGCACCTTGCAACAACCACGTCATTATATCATATATTCTATTGTTTGACGGTTATCTTTATTGATAGTATTCAATGATTTGGATAAGCAGATCGGTCAGCACTGAGCATTATTTTGAAGGGAACACTGCTTTTTCGATCTTCAGATCTACTTCTCTAATGACATCATCAGCCTCGGAGCCAAGGATATCTATAAGTGTAATTTCATTACCTTCTTTGTCCGTCCCAATTGGATCATGTAGGGATACGTCTTTACGTGTTTTCTTGAGCGAACGCAGGTGCATCAGGATTTCGTTTTCAATACAACGAGCAGCAAATGTGGCTAACCTTGTTCCTTTGTTTGGACGATAGCACTCAATAGATTTAATCAGGCCGATTGTGCCAATGGAGATCCACGCCCCAACAGAAAGAGTTGTCCAGTTCGAAGCCAAGTCTTTTTATTATCACAGAAAATGAAAATAAGCCCAGCTTCTAATGTCTGCTAAAAACCTTGGCAGCCAAGTTGCGTGGGCATAAAAAGTGTATATTTATTTTCTTATCTGAAACCCGCCGCGCTGCTCACCTCACCCAGTCTCTTCTTGGTCACTCAGCAGCTGGTCAATTTCCACAATTGCCTTAATATAAATCTTGAATGCGTCCCAGATCTGGCTGATGCGCATGGCCTCGTCCGGCTGATGGCTGCTCCCTTTTCCTTCGGGAAAAGGAGTCTGTACATCGGTGCGAAGCGGGCCGAAGGCTACTGTGCGCGGCAGCCATCTGGCATACGTTGCCCCACCCATTGCATAGGGCGCTTGCGACAAGCCCAGCTCACTGTTGGCAAGCCTGCATAAGGCCGCTATGATCAGGTCATCCTTGTCCATGTAGTGTGGCGGACTGTCCGTCCACTCAGTCAGTGACAGTCCATGCTGCCGCGAGTAGGCTGCCAACTGCTCCCGCAGCGCATCCGCGGATTGCGACAGACCGTAACGGACATCGATTCCGATCCGAACGGTTCCCTCATTCCACGCTACGATGCCGGCATTGCTGGTGGTAGGACCCGTTTCATCCCTGTGAGTGATACCAAGCCCCTCCCCGTAAGGGTCACCCAGCGCTTGTGACAAAAAAGTGAGCACAGCACGCGCCGCAGCATCCTCAACCAGCTCATGCGCAAGGAGCGCCCCCGCCAGCTTTCTTGCCGCGTTTTGCGTCCCGGCAGGAAACGCCGCATGCCCGGCCTTACCCTGCGCGCGAACAACCGCTATCCCCTCTAGCTCCGCGACTTCAAACCCCTCCGACCGCAGCTTTTGCACTTCGTATGAGGTTAATCCGCGCAACCGGGCCTCCGCAACAGCGGGCACCATATTGTAATCCTCGCCAGCTTGAAAGGACAGCAACCTGTCGTCGGACGCGCTTCCAGTCACATCGGCTCGCACAATCCCTTTTTCCGCATAGCATACCGGATAATAAGCGTCAGCAACAATCCCGAAGGACGGCGACTGATGCTGGGACAGGAAATAGCGGATATCCCGCATGCCGCTCTCTTCGTTGACGCCCAGAAATACATAAGCATTATGATCCAGCCGCACGTTGGTCTCTTTGAAAAACTTCAGTACATAAAGCGCAAGCACAGCAGCCGATTTATTATCCATCGCACCTCGGCCAAATAGAAACCCATCTTTCTCGAACGGGGAGAAGGGCGGAAAGCTCCAGCCCCGCCCTGCGGGCACCACGTCCAGATGGGCGAACAAGCCGATGCCCTCCTCACTGTCTCCCAGCTGCACCTTAATGCCATAGCCAGCAAAAGCTCTTACCGACAAGTCTTCCCGCGCGGCCAACTGCTCCGCCTCACGCAATACAGCAGCGCATTCGGCACCAAAAGGCTCCGGGCTATCCGGATGAAAGGTGGTGCCCACGCTCGGCACACGAATCAGACGTTTGATATCTTCGAGAATCGCCGCTTGATGATCGGCTAGAAACTGTTCAACCTGCTTGTCCAGCTCCATACTGGTCATAATCGCTCACCCCTTTCAGGTTTACAGCTCGGCTGCAAGTTCCAGCTTTTGTAGACGGAAATCCAGCTCAGCTATGACATTTGGCGGCAGTACTACCTCGGCACCGGCAATATTCTCATGAAGGTGCTTTTCCTTGCGAATGCCGCAAATCACATTGACATTGGCATGCTTGTTCAACAAATAGGCTACGGCAATAGAACTGGCGCTAACCCCATATTCACTTCCGATCTCAACCAGACCGCCGGCAAACTCAGTGGCCAGCTTCAGGTTGCGTCCATGCCACCAGGCATCGTTCTGGCGGGGATCGTTCGGCTCCAGCACATGATCAGGCCGAATATGTCCTGTCAGTAACCCTTGCGCCAGCGGCGAATACGCATGGAAGCTAATCTGGTGCTCGTTGCACAGAGGCAGGATCGCCTGCTCGGGTTCTCTGGACAGCATATTGAATTTTTTTTGCACGATTGAGATTTCACCATAATCGATGTAGCTCTGCACGTGATGCGGCTCGCAATTGGACGCGCCTATGGCGCGAATCTTGCCTTCCTGCTTCAGTTGCATCAGCACCTCGATCGTTTCTTCAATTGGTGTTAGAAAAGGCTCCATCGCCGGATTATGTGTATAGTAAATATCGATATAATCCGTCCCTAACCGCTTCAGGCTTTGCTCCACCTCCATGCGAATCGTTCGCGGGCTCAAATTCCGCTTCACGCGATGCCCGTCCCAGGTAAAACGATAACTGCCTTCCTCGTCACCCCACCACAAGCCGCATTTTGTCGAAATAATGACCTTATCCCGCCGGCCTTTGATCGCTTGCCCAACGATTTCCTCACTGTGCCCAAAGCCGTAAACCGGGGCAGTATCAATTATATTGATGCCCAGATCCAGCGCGGCATGAATGGCGCGAATCGATTGCGTATCATTGGTATCTGGGAACTGGAATCCTCCACCAATACCGAAAGCGCCGAAAGTAACGACAGAGGCTTGTATGCCGCTCTGTCCAATCTCCTTATATCTCATCGTGACTGTATCCTCCCACTTTATTGATTCGCCTGTGCAGCAACAATATCCAACCGGAGCTGCCCACCCACACCCACATTTTCATCGGCGTGTTCTTTAATGATGACAATCGTTTTTACCTGCAAGCCGGAAAGCACCCGATCCGTAGTCTCCTGCAGATTACGAACCAAGTCCCGCTTCGCCTCAACTGGTTTTCCTGGTGCGGTGTATACAAAAAATGTAATTTCATAAAAGTCCTTAGGTGTTGTCGATGCCTGTGGAAGTTCGATCCAGGAGATAGTTCTTAGCTCCGGAGGCAGGCGAAGACCCGTTGTTACTGCCGTGCCCAACTCACTTACCAATTTTGTCTTTTGTTCTTCCTTCAGAGATGTCGTTGCGTATGCCAATACAGTTGCCATGGTTCAGCACTCCTTTATCATTATAGTTAGTTTTTTCAGACAAACGCTTTGCTTATTTCCGCATTCCCATTACTCAGGATGCATTATTCGTTATACGGTTTCTTGACTCCCTTGTACGTATCCAGCAGCCATTGCGAATATTCTTTCGAAGTCATCACCGATACGATAGCATCCAGCCATTCCTTATTCTTCTCTTCAGTTCCTTTCTTAATAGCCAGCAAAATACCGCCATATTGTTTGTACACCTCAGGTGTTTCCTGTAGCAGCGCCGTATCAATCGTCACCTGGGGATCATTCATTTGAGCTACCGTAATAGCCGGCGCAGTCATGGCGTCCAGATCAGCAAAAGCCCCTACGCGGCTGCGCGGATCAATTTCAACGAATTCGAGCTTCTTGCTGTTCTCGACAACATCGAGTACTGTTGGCAGGTCAATACCCTCGCGCAATTGGATTAGCCCATTATCCGCCAATAGTTGCAGTTCTCGCGCCCTGTTGGCGGAATCGTTGGCAATGCCGATCTTCGCTCCTTGCGGCAGCTCATCCACAGTTTTGTATTTCTTGGATACGAACAGCACCGGTGTTGTATAAATATTCGGGCCATAAGCGACCAACTCTGTACCGTTGCTTTCATTGAAGCTGTTCATATATTTTTCATTCTGAAAATAATTGGCATCGATACTGCCGTCTGCAGTCGCATTGTTCAAGGCAATATTGTCATTGAAGACTTGCGTCTCAATTTGATAGCCTTCCGGCTTCAGCTTTTCGGCCACATAATCAATATCCGGCTGCTCCCTGGCAATCACGCCAATCACAATTTTTTGGGACTTTGCATCCGATTGTGCGTCGGAGGATGAGCTGGATGACTGAGAGCATCCGACCAGCAGCACAATGACAGTGGTCATGATCAGAATCAGCTTGGCAGTTGCCTGTTTTTTCATGTAAAACCCCTCATTTCTGATGTTTTATTTCAACTTGCAGTACAACATATTCCCGCCCAGTTGTATAAATTGAACAATAACAATTAAAATAACAACGGTTGTGTACATAATCGTGTCATTGAAATTCTGGTAGCCATAGGAAAGCGCAACTGCCCCCAGCCCGCCGGCTCCAACGGTCCCTGCCATAGCTGTAAAGCCCAGCAACGAAATAAAACCAATCGTTAAGTTTGAAATGATGGATGGAATCGCCTCACTGACAATAACGTTAAATGTTATTTGCCAATCGGATGCGCCAAATGACCTAGCAGCCTCGATCAGACTCGGATTCACCTCCTTAAAGCAGCCCTCCAGCAATCTCGCCAGTAACGGAGAGCCTACAATGGTAATGGAGAAAATGGCAGCTGTTGTACCAATGGTCGTCCCCACAACAAAGCGAGTTAACGGAATTATTGTAATAATGAGAATAATAAAGGGTACAGAACGCAGCACATTAATGATTGCGCTGAAGGTCTCGTAGACTGCTCGGTTGGGCCTGAGTCCTTTGGCATCTGTAGTAATGAGAATGAGTGCCAAGATGAAACCGAACAGGGTACAGGTCACAACGGTGCCGCCCAACATAATCAGCGTATCGCGCAGCCCCGGAAAAATGATTTTATCGAGCAGAGTCTGGTAATCGTACTGATACATTACAAATTCCTCCATTCCATGCCGCTCTGCTCCAGATAGGCCCTGACCTTGTCAAAATCTTGCCTGCTGACCGATAAGGTGAACGACCCCGCGATACTGTCCACATAACGGTCCAGTCCGCCCCATACAACTTCAAACGGCACCCCTGTTGACAAGGCGAAGCGGGAAAGCATGTCTTCCTGACCTGGTCGCTGAATAAGCTCAAACAGAATGTTATCCTCGCCAGTTTTCACTTCATGTGCGCCCAGGAAATCATTCAGATGACCGGAGTTTTCCAGGAAGATATCTTGCACCGCTCCGGCAGCCTGCAACTGACCCTTGCTAAGCACCGCGATGTTGTTGCAAGTTTCTTTTACCACTTCCATTTGATGCGTCACAATGACAATGGTGATGCCAAGCTCTTTGTTAATTTTTTTGAGCAGACCCAGAATGGATTTGGTGATGTTGGGATCAAGTGCGCTTGTCGCTTCATCACAAAGCAGAATGCGTGGGTTCATAGCAAGCGCCCGGGCGATGGCAACCCGCTGCTTCTGTCCGCCGGAAAGCTCGCGCGGCAGTGCCTTTTCCTTGTCTGTCAATTCCACGAGCTGCAGCAGCTCTTTCACGCGCGCATCAGCCACCGCTTTATTGTAGCCAAAGCATTTCATTGGAAACATAATGTTGTCATACACATTTTTTCGCTCCAGCAGAGAGAAATGCTGAAAGATCATGCCGATATTGCTGCGAAACTTGCGTAGTGTTGCTCCCCGCATGCTGCGGATTTCAACTCCGTTGACATGCAAGCTGCCGCGGTCAAAGGTCTCCAGACCGTTGATACAGCGCAAAAGCGTTGACTTGCCTGCGCCGCTCACCCCAACAAGTCCGAAAATATCCCCGTCCGTAATGTTGACATTAATACCAGACAAAACCTCCCTACCTCCAAATGATTTAAATAAATCACGAATTTCTATGCCTGAACCGACAAGCTCCGTAGGTTTGCCCTCCAGTTGTCCGACCATCCTATCCACTCCTTTCATGCACCCAGAAAATGCTTTTTCTAAATAAATTAGATCGATCTAATTTTAACCTAAAACAATTCCTATCAGTTTACTTTGATTTATGTTATCAGCTCTACAGTAGCCTGTCAACACTATTTTTTAAACCTTTCTGTCAAATGAATTATGATATACTGGAAGGTAGTTGAGAGGAGGAACAGTTTGTGGTTTCTAGAGAAAAAAGAGTTACACTACAAGATGTTGCCGATGATGCCGGCGTTTCGAGAGCAACCGCCTCTCTTGTCGTTCGCGGCAGCAAATCCATTAAACCTAGTACACACAAAAAGGTGCTGGACTCCATGGAAAAGCTCGGCTATGTATATGATCGCGTAGCCGCCAGCTTTAGATTACAGCGTTCCTCAACGATAGGCGTTATTGTCACTGATATCGAAAATCCGTTTTATCCACATATATTGACGCATATTGAGCATGTTCTATACGAACAGCGGTTCAATGTGCTGCTGGGCATGAGCTTTGAATCAACCGAAAAGCAGGAGCGTGTGCTGGAAACAATGCTTGAGCACCGTGTGTGCGGCATTATTATGACTCCTGTCGCCTCTACATCGCCCGCCCTGTTCACCAAATTGCAAAATCTAAACATCCCCACGCTGCTGATTGGACGTGAGGTTGATACCGTGAATACCGACTATGTCGGGACGGATTATCGGCTGGGAGCCGAAATGGCCGTGCGCCATCTCATCGAGCAAGGGCACCGGCGCATCGCTTATCTGGGCGGCAGCCCTCAGGGAAACACATCCTACAAGGAGCGTTTTGCCGGTTACTGCCAAGCCCTGCAGCAATTTGGATTGGAGATCGATCCCGCTCTAATCATTACAAGCCCGATCAACCGTGACGGCGGCACCCGCGCTGTGCAAGAGGCGATGCAGTTAAACAATCCGCCAACCGCCTGCTTTTGCAACAATGATGTCATTGCCCTGGGCGCCATGATCGGCCTGCAGTTGCAAGGACGTACGCCTGGGAAACATATGGCCATCGTTGGCTTTGACAATGTACAGGAAACGGAGACTGCCAAGCCTGGTCTAAGCAGCGTTTCCGTATTCCAGGATAAATGGGGAAGCGAGGCTGCCAAGCTGCTGCTCAAACGAATCAACGGCGATCAGTCAGAACCTACCAGAATTATTATTCCGCCTCAGCTGATTATACGTGAGTCTTCCACCAGCTATAGCGGCTTCCATTCATCCAGCCCTTTATAATCGACACAATCCGGATTCATTCTCCGGACTTGTGTTGTTTTTCCGGGAACTCCAATACTAATAAATTCTTTATTAATACTTTTGGTCTTTGTTCTTACCGGTCTTCTGAATTTCTTCTCAAGCGAACCTCTTACATCAAATGAACATTATAAAAGAAATTAATTATTTTTACATATATATCTAGTTAATTCCACATTATTGATAAAGCAAGTACATGCTGTCCATTTTTATGTTAAACAATCCTCTTAGAGATCTCATCAACAAGTTGCCTAATCCCCATTCTTTTTGAGCTTTAATATCTCCTTCGGTTCGACTGTTAAACTTTGATTATTAAACCCATTAGTCCGTCTCTACATTGAAATATCATCACTTTCACTGCTCTTTACTTTTCTTAACAAAAAAGCAACTCCCTTATTGGCAAGTCGCTTCTAAAACACTCAATAGTGATTATTTAGTTATTATCTAAGACCCTACCGCTTAGCCTTATAAAACTCATGATACAGCTTCATCAGCGCCCTTTTTTCTATCCTCGAAACATAACTCCGCGAGATCCCCAACTCCTTAGCAATCTCCCGCTGCGCCCTCTCTTCTCCACCTGTATCCAATCCAAACCGCCCAACGACAACTTCTTTTTCCCGGTCATCCAGAATATCGAGGTTACGATATATCTTACTCTTCTCGATCTTCAGATCGACTTCTTTAATGACATCATCAGCTTCGGAGCCAAGGATATCGATAAGTGTAATTTCATTACCTTCTTTGTCCGTCCCAATTGGATCATGTAGAGATACGTCTTTCCGCGTTTTCTTTAAGGATCTAAGGTGCATTAGGATTTCGTTTTCAATACAACGTGCTGCAAATGTGGCCAGTTTGGTTCCTTTGTTCGGACGATAGCTCTCGATGGCTTTAATCAAGCCAATGGTTCCGATGGAGATTAAGTCCTCCATGTCTTCTCCGGCATTATCGAATTTTTGAGGTTGTGGACACGATACGATGTCAAAATCCACTTTCTTGATAGAAAAGCGTTGATAGAAGTATGAAGGTTTTACCGGATGGATGGCTCTTTTTTTGTTATTCATTGTCCTTTTTTTAATAGTCACTTCGTTTTCTTAAATTTTCACTTGATATCAACAACTTAAAGAAAACAGTTGAAAGACATGATATTTAACATAGTTTGAGCATGTTTACAGTCACATCCGGGAAAGAATTAGCTGTGTTACGATATATCTTATTACTCTAGAGGAGTATTAATAATGTCAACAACTTGCAAAAGAGGTGTGTAATTGAAACTTCCAACAATCCAATTCGGACATATTAAATCGAGAGTTCCTGTTATTCAAGGTGGAATGGGTGTAGGCATATCCTTAAGTGGACTAGCCGCTGCTGTAGCCAATGCAGGCGGGATCGGCACCATCTCTGGTACAGGGATCACTCCTGATGAGCTGAGAATGCATATTCGCAAAACAAGAGAACTCTCTAAAGGGAATGGCTACATCGGTGTGAATGTACTATTCGCAGTGAAGGACTTTGCCGAAAAAATGAAGATTGCTTTGGAGGAAAAGGTTGACTTTATTATTTCCGGAGCCGGAATTTCTAGAGATATTTATGCTTGGGGTAAAGAATATGGTACTCCTGTCGTAACTATTGTTTCATCCGCCAAATTAGCCCGAATTTCCGAAAGACTTGGTGCCTCCGCAGTCGTTGTGGAAGGGTTCGAAGCTGGAGGGCATTTAGGTACAGACAGATCCATGTTTGATATCCTTCCTGAAGTCTTAGAGGCCGTTTCGATTCCTGTTATTGCTGCGGGTGGAATTCTAACAGGGGATGATATCGCAAAAGCCCTTCGGATCGGCGCATCTGGTGTTCAAATGGGTACCCGTTTTGTGGCTAGCCTTGAGTGTGATGCTCCCTTAGCCTTCAAGCAAAAGTATGTAGATGCTCAGCAAGGAGATACTGTCCTAATCAAGTCTACTGTGGGTCTAGAAGGTAGAGCGATTCGGAATGAATTTACGGACCGGATCAGTGATGATGCCAAATTAAAGATAGTCAAATGCTATAATTGTCTAAAGGTTTGTTCACATCGCTTCTGTACAATGGAATCCCTGCTCACTTCCCTTAGAGGAGATGTTAAGAACGGATTGGTTTTTGCTGGGTCCAGAGTTCATGAGATTAAAGAGATTTTGTCCGTACAGCAGATTATCGACAATTTAATGGATGAGTATCAAGGGGCATTGAACCCGACAACTTAAGGTTGTTATAAGATTCAAAAGCACGATTAACCACTTAAGCAAGCTTGGGATTTCCGAGCATAAGTGGTTTTTCATTTCGCTTGATACTCAAATTTAGTTATATTTAATAAGCTTTTGTGTTGTATTTAACTAAAGATTTCCGTACCTTTCTTTTTAATTGCAACAACAGCTAAATATCTTCACAGCCAAAATGCAATATGCCCAATACCCAGGATAATCGCAAAAGATGACTGGATATATGTACTCTTCAGAGCACCACTTAACAATTTGCCCTCTCCCTTTCTCATGTATTTTTATGAGTTGGTTTAATACAAAAATTCGCTGAACTATATCTTCTCTAAAAAATTCTAATATGGTCCTTGAAGCTTTCTATGTATGCCGGTTAACGGATACTACCTTGTGATTATGAGTTTACCGCTTAGCCTATAAAACTCATGATAAAGCTTCATGAGCGCCCTCTTCTCTATCCTCGAAACATAACTCCGCGAGATCCCCAGCTCTTTGGCAATCTCCCGCTGTGTCCGCTCTTCTCCACCTGTATCCAATCCAAACCGCCCAACCACAACTTCTTTTTCCCGGTCATCCAGAATATCAAGGTTACGATATATCTTACTCTTTTCGATCTTCAGATCGACTTCTTTAATGACATCATCAGCTTCGGAGCCAAGGATATCGATAAGTGTAATTTCATTCCCTTCTTTGTCCGTCCCAATTGGATCATGCAGGGATACGTCTTTACGTGTTTTCTTGAGCGAACGCAGGTGCATAAGGATTTCGTTTTCAATACAACGTGCTGCAAATGTGGCTAGTTTGCTTCCTTTGTTTGGACGATAGCTCTCAAAAGCTTTAATCAGGCCGATGGTGCTAATGGAGATCAGATCCTCCATGTCCTCCCCAGTGTTATGCGAATTTCTTGAGGTTATGGACGCGATGTGATGTCAAAAAATAAACCAATTACGATCGATTCTGATTCGAATTGGTTTCCTTTTGCATATTATATTTAATTTGTAGTTTCCGATTGATTTCTTGTGTACATCCTGGTAATCCATTTAAATAACACTTTACTTGAACAATCAACTCTGAGTGAGATATCAGATTATTCATACTTGTTAAATTGCGTCTAACAATATCCTCGGCTTCAATATGATAGCCACCGTTTTTCACACGTAGAGCGATACATTCAATATTTAGCCGAACATCTGCTAGTCCCACATAAAACACAATAATTTCAAAGCCTTGTTCCTTTGCATCCTCATCTGCCTTATAACGTTACCACCCGCTAAAATGGTTTCCACAATGAAATCCCACTTATTCCAGATACACTATCTGGCTATTCTTATGGCTTCTTTCCCAGCAGAAACTTCACTCTTTTCAGGATGCCCATTAGTGATCTTGCGGCTATGCATCTGGAATCATCAGTGATTCTGCTTTATGCCATACTCCGATATAGAATCTTCCACTTTCATGAAATGAAAAACATAATATTCTCCGTTAATTTTTAGCTGTTCCTTTCTTTTTCATTTCGTCAAATTCACATAAAGTTAAGTAAAATTCAAGGTTTTTGGTGATGCAGCCGGATGATGATACTCAATATCCTATGGATTCTCCAAAAACTATCATAAAATGTAATATATTTAACACAATAGTTTACATATACATTACATTAAATAATTAAAAGAGCCGTTTTTTTCTTTTTACAAACTTAAAATATATTAAATTCATAATATTCATTGACTGAAACAAATACTAGTGTTATATTTCCTAACATTAAATAATAAAATACATACAGGAAAAGGAGATTACGCACATGAATAAGTTCAAACGTCTACGTGAAACTAAAAGAGAGCATTCTGGTTCCACCCGATCTGAATATTCACCAGCAAAAAAAAATTGGAGTAAAAAGCAATTTATAGCTACTTCAATTGTGTTATCTGTTATTGCTACGAGTGTAATTCCGTTCCAAACAGCTGACGCTTTAACTAGAGTTACTTCAGAAAGTGGTACAGTATGGGAGATTCACGATGTTTTTGCTCCTAGCTTAGACACAGGAAGTTTACGTACAGTTGGTGCTACACAAGTACAAGGTTTCGGCAATATCTTTGTTAAAGTGTCCTCGCCTTCAGCTCCACTGATGAATGGTCAAATGATGCGTGGGTTTGACTTGAAATATGACGGCGTTAATAAGTTTACTTCGGCTCAATCTGTAAATCTAGGAAATGTAACTGTAACACGTGAGGTGTATGTGGATACTATTCATAATCGAACGAGATTCTTTGATACTTTCACTAATAAAAATGATGTGGCAATAAAAGTTGATGTATCATTCGGTGGCTCTTTAGGATATGGTACAACAACAAATGCTTCAGTAGTTAAGGCAACCTATTCAGGCGATCTAAAGGTAACTACAGATGATTCATGGATTGTTGTAGATAGTAGCGCCAAAAACAATAAGCCGCTAGGCGTTGCAGTGGGATCTCCAAAGCCGTTTGATAATGGATTAACCGGTCTAGGTAATCAGCAACAGGATCCATTCACAATACCCTTAGCTGAGCATGGAAATGAAGCGAATTTCTATGGGTTCATTAATTCACTAAATATTGGGCCGGGCGAATCGAAATCCCTAGTAAATTATGTGCAAGTTGGAGAAGCTGGTGAAGAAGGGTTGAAAAATCTGGTTGCTATGCTAGATGGACTTAATAGTCTGCTGGATGTAACAGGATTAACAAACGCACAAATTCGGTCAATTAGCAACTGGGATATATCTGCTATAGAGGGACTTGATACTGGAGATCATCTGGTTATTCCAACTGCTCCTGCACCTAAAGAATTAGTAACTTCATCGCCGTATGATGTTAAGAATAAATCAATTGCAGAAATGCAGCAGGATATGATTAATGGCAAAACTACTTCTGTACAAATTACTCAAGCCTATTTAGATAGAATCAAGGTATACGATGAGGGACAATTGGGATTCCATGCATTCCTGCATGTATCTGAAACTGCGCTTAACCAAGCAAAAGCTGCTGACGATGCCCGTGCACAAGGTGTAAAAGGTGATTTATTGGGTATTCCAATTGCGATAAAAGATATTTATGATACAAAGGATATGCCTACTACCGGTGGCAGTAAAGCTCTTGAAGGCTGGCAGCCTGATTCTGATGCATTCCAAGTGAAAAAACTGCGGGAAGCTGGAGCTGTAATTATTGGTAAAGTAAACACTTCTGAGTTTGCTAACAGCGGAAGCTTTAGTGAAAGCGGCTGGCAGCAAACATGGAATGCACTCTATCCATCGAAAACATCTTTTGGCTCAAGCGGCGGGTCTGCAGTATCTGTTGCAGCTGATTTTGCAGCAGCAGCAATGGGATCGCAAACAGGGGTATCTCTATATGCACCAACTACAGGCGCTAGCTTAAAAAGCTTCCGGGGTACAGACGGTATGGCAAGTACTACAGGTGTACTGCCACTCACTTGGGGACAAGATTATGCAGGTCCCATTGCCAAAACAGTAACTGACCTAGCCATTATATTGAATGCTACAACGGGTACGGACCCACAGGATATTTTCACAGTCACTGCTGATGCAGATCATAAGCGTCCAGTGGATTGGAAGGAATCTCTGGATGCTAATGCATTGAAAGGAAAGAAAATTGGATACATTCCTGCATCCTTTGTATCTGCATATGCTGATGATGATACTGGACAGGCAGTGATGGATAAGTTCTCAGAGCTTCAAGCAGCGGGTGCGACTATGGTTGAAATGTCAGCTGTACCATCAGGCCCTAGTCGTCCTTCAGGTATTAATGGATCTACTGAAGGTTGGGCACGTTATATTGAGTTGCATAAGGACTTCCCTTATATTGATGGAGCAAGTGTACTAGCTTCAGATAAGGTGCTTATCTATAACCAAAGAGGATATAGTACCCCAACTCGCATGACTGAACAGGCTGTACAAGATTACATTAAGTATAGAACTGACTATAAGGAAGTTATCAAAGGCTGGATGGACGCGAATGGTGTTGATGCTGTTGTTTATGCAGGTTTTATTAGCGACGTATATAACAATGACGCAGCAGCTTCTCAATTAAGTTCAGACCGTAACACAGGCGTATTAACCTCTACTATGGGTCTACCTACGGTAGTTGTTCCTGTAGGAACGAATGACAGCGGATATTCTATCTCTATGCAACTGGTTGGTAGAGCATGGGACGATGCAAAAGTTTTAGGCATGAGCTACGCTCTTGAGCAACAAAGTCAAGCTAGACTACTTACAACATTTGCTCCAGCACTTCAATACGTTTCAAACTCTACTAATCCTGATCCAAACACAGATAATGGACCAACCCATCCAAATACTGGAGGAGGTACAGTGACACCTCCAGCAATAACAACGCCTATAGAAACACCGGCACCTGCAGAAACAATAACACCAGCAGATAAGCCGAAAGTTGTTAGTTTTGTAGATACAATGAATCATTGGGCAAAAACAAGCATTGACGCACTAATTGCTAAGGGATTATTGACGGGGTATTCCGATGGAACATTCCGCCCAAATTCAGGTTTGACTCGTGCCGAAGCCATCAAGGTAATTGCAACGCACATGGGACTTGAAGGACATGAAAGTAACTTTACAGATGTAGCTTCAACTCATTGGGCGAATAAGTTTATCGGTGCAGCAGCCGGATCAGGCTTGATGAACGGATATAGCGACGGAAGCTTCCGTCCAGATGAGAAGATTAGCCGTAGTGAATTAGCGGCACTAATCACTCGAGCCTTTAAGCTAACTGGTACTGGAAACACATCATTCAAAGATGTTACAAGAAATGCATGGTATTATGATTCCATCGACGCACTCGCATCCAATAATATTATTACAGGGTACGCAGACAGTACATTTAAGCCTGAAAAAGATATTACTAGAGCTGAGTTTGCAACTATTGTATCCAGATTACTAGAAACTAATAATTAAAATAAGTTCAATTATAAATGACAGAGTACTTGAGTAACCATGTTTACAGGAAGGGCCATCCCGAAAGGGATGGCCTTATAACTTGCCGTTACAGATGGTGCGATGAACCGTATCATAAGTAGGGCGAACCCTATCCACACAAAAAACGACTCATCCGTAGACAAGTCGTTTTTTAAGTTTTATTATTAATAGATTATTACTGTGTAATTGTCATCAGTCTTACCGCTTCGCCTTATAAAACTCATGATATAGCTTCATGAGCGCCCTCTTCTCTATCCTCGAAACATAACTCCGCGAGATCCCCAACTCCTTAGCAATCTCCCTCTGTGTCCTCTCTTCTCCACCTGTATCCAGTCCAAACCTACCCACCACAACTTCTTTCTCCCGGTCATCCAGAATATCTAGGTTACGATATATCTTACTCTTCTCAATCTTAAGATCGACTTCTTTAATAACATCATCAGCTTCGGAGCCAAGGATATCGATGAGAGTAATTTCATTACCTTCCTTGTCTGTCCCAATTGGATCGTGCAGAGATACGTCTTTACGTGTTTTCTTGAGCGAACGCAGGTGCATTAGGATCTCGTTTTCGATACAACGGGCAGCAAAAGTGGCCAGCTTTGTGCCTTTGTTCGGGCGGTAGCTCTCGATAGCTTTAATCAAGCCGATCGTGCCGATGGAGATCAGATCCTCCATATCTTCTCCGGTATTATCGAATTTTTTCACTATATGGGCAACGAGCCGCAAATTATGCTCAATCAACAAATTGCGGGCCTTGGCATCTCCCTCAGCCATCATCCCTAAGTATCGGCTTTCCTCCTGCTCCGAGAGCGGTTGTGGAAATGCATTATTCCTTACGTATGATACCAGCAGCGTCAGTTCTTTGATCAGCAACGCAATCGTGCTTAAGAATCCAGGCAACTTGGCGACACCTCCCGCACTTGTACAATGAAACCGATCTGTTTGCCTTACGGGTTCATGGTCATCCTTATTGTATGTGGGCGTGCGCCTAGAAGTGCCTGTACGGGGGAAATTGTACAACCACAGAAATTTATTTTTTATACGAGAAATCAGTCATACTCTACTCATTCACTTGTCTTTTAACACGATGTTGTTAGCGGTAATTCTCACTCTCTTTTGATAATAACTTCCGCTTCACTAGACGTAAAAACCTTTATGATGTCCTTATCAAAAGTAACCTTCAAAATAGACTCAGGTGATTGTTCTATAATACCGCCGCAAGAATCTCCGGACGGATCACCGTATACAGCCGAAGCCAGCCAGTGGATTCCAGACTCAAGGAAAGTCGTCAGTGTAGGCAAAACAGTCCGGGGATGAAGCAGGTTTGTGTTGGCATTAGGCCAAATTAGCTCAGCCTTTTCGTAGCCGATCAACCCCTTGACTCCGCTTATTCCCCATGCTGTAGATACTGCCGCGGTTGTAAGACCGATCTGCTGTTCCACCCCCGCTTCCTGACCAAGCGCGAAGCCGCCCTCTGCGGCGTCCAACGGTCGTCCGGTCTCGATCCGGTGTATCCGAATATGCCAGGGCAGCCCAGCAACGATCCAGGTCCGAACCTCCACATTAGTCCATGGCTTCCAGACGGAGTGCAGCACATTGTCCACAATTGTTGTCTCCATATTCCGCCGTCTGACCCGATACAAGTTGTCCCCGCTCTCACTCAGAGCGAGCATGGAATCAAATGCCCCTTGAGACAATCCCCATTCGGAGCGGGGCACACTGAATCCGAAGCCTGTTGAGTATACAAATTTCTCATACTTGGCAGACGTGTGGGTATGTTCATTCGTATATAGATGACCGCTGTTGAAGGCAGCCACATGGCCGGAAGCAGGTTCGCGGACAATGACAAGATGCGCAGGCTTCTGGACTATAACTGCAGGAATATCCGGCAGCGGCAGTTCTTCTTCCTTCCAGAATGGATGCTCCGCGCTGAGAGCCAATGGCAGGAATGTCTTTAACGCCCAGTAGGGGGAACCGGGAGCATTATAATTCTCCGCCATGACCAAGTTGGGGTAGGTATAACCAATCGTCAGAACGCCTCCGGCATCAAAGATCGGCTGGCTGAACCACCAGCGCAAATTGCGCAGTACTAATCCTTTGACCACACCTACAGGGAATACTTCAACGCCTGCATAGACGAGGGCACCCCAGAAAGCAGACTGGGCAAAACGGTAGCTTAAGCTCCTTCCATAAGGAAGGGCAGATCCGTCCGGAGCGAACCAGCCCAAGAATTCGGTGGCAAAAAGCCGGGCCCGTTCTTTGAACACCTGTGAACGTTCCGGGTCCTCCTGTTCCATCAGCTTCGCGTACAGTAGCGCATAGTAATGGATGGCAAAAGGAACATAATAATCGCTATGCCCGTTAATTCCATCACTGTACCAGCCATCACCCAGATAAAAATCATCCATTCGCTTCAGATTGTTCTCCAGCTGCTCCGCGTCGTAGGGACGGCCGACTCTGCGGAATCCGACATTAACCAGCACGTTGAAGAACAGCCAGTTGCAGTCATAGCAAGGATGGGAATTAATCTGATTCAGCCAGCTGTACAATTGCTCCTGTTCCTTCTGGGTAAGTGGTGACCAGATCTGTTCAGGAATGGCGGCTAAGGCGAAACCGAAGACCGCCATCTCTACCAGACGCTGGTCATAATCTTGAACTTCACCCCAGTATTCTTCATGGGCAGGATCCGTGCCGTGGCGTATGCCATCCAGCACAGTATCCCAAAGCCCGTTTTCTCCGCCTCCCATGAGCAGGGGCACTAAGCCCCACAATACCCGGGAGAAACCTTCCATTTCTGCAGTTGCTGCTGGATAGCTCGCTCCTGTTCCGCCGATTGCCAGCCGTGCGCCGCCTCTGCTGTAGAGCGGCCGAAGCGGATCTGTAAGCTGTTCAAGAGCAGAGACCAGATCCTCCCGGGTCTTCAGCGGATTCATAGCTATAGTAGTAGAAGCCTTCATGGTCTGCATCATATCCCCCCTATTCCCAGTAGAACGGTCCGGCATCTTTTAGCCGGGCTAGCGCTTCTATATAGAAGAAATCGCCATAGATAAGCGGAACATCTATATTCCGATTCTCAGGATAGTTACTCGTACCATGAAGCAGCAATCCTTCTTCTTCTGCATTGTCCCAAGTTCCATAATTCCTATAAAGGGATTCTGTAATTCTTATAGCCCCGTTCCGATACACATGAGCCTCCGAGTCGTCAACCTGGCTAGCTAACAACAGCAAGCCACTCGCTGCACAGGAACCAGCAGAGCTATCACGAATCTCGCCAACTTCACCGGGAGCACGGAAATCCCAATGTGGAACGTGATCTTCGGGCAGACGGGTCAAGAAGAAATGCGCGACCTGCTTGGCTGCATTAAGATAACTCTGCTTGCCCGTATGATGATAGGCCAATGACAGTCCGTAGAGCGCCCAGGCTGCCCCGCGCGACCAAGCCGACTCGGGCGCATAACCTTGCCCGCCAAGCTTTTCAACCACTTCGCCCGATTCCGGGTTGAATTTGACGATGTGATAAACCGAACCATCCGGCCGGATGAAATGCTCCAGCACCGTATCCATATGCGCCTCAGCGATATGCCGATAACGTGGATCCCCTGTTACTTCGGAAGCCCAAAAAAGCAGGCTGGTATTCATGCAGCAATCGATAATGGCTACCCCGCTGTTATCCTCGCCTTCACTCCATGGATTCCAGGCCCGGATGTAGCGTCCTTTCAGATTGAAGCGGGCCGCCAGATAGTTGGCTGCCTTCAACGCCCGGACTCGTGATGCTTCTCTGCCCGTGAGCTTATAGTTCGCAACACTGGTCAACAGCCACATAAAGCCTAGATCATGGTCCAGCTTCACATAACCATCCAGCACCTCGTCAAGACGTTCCTCACACTGCTCAGCAACCGCTTTCAAATCCTCATCACCACTCTCAGCATAGAGCTGCCAGAGCATTCCCGGCCAAAAGCCGGCTGTCCACCAGTTTGGTGCTTCAAGCACGTATTTGCCGCCTTGACTGGCATGGGGGAATTCTGCACCGATTCTCCGACTGTTCGTTCTAGTCTTCTCCAAGGCTTTGCCCCAAGCCTCGTCTACCCAAGCTTGCTTTACTAATCTACTCATCTAAATCCCGCCTTTATTCGAATTAGCCTCTACCCTCTGATAGAGGACTTTTTATAAGCCCAGGCGCATCTTTTATAGAAATTGAAAAGTGAATACCAGGTTGCCCACCGCGCCAAGCTGAAGCACATGGAAGTCCATACTATACCAGAGCTTCTCCATGCCAAAATGATCCCGGTACACATGCACAGTAATCTCCGGCTCAACTTTCAGTGAATCGTAAGTTACTTCAACGCCGCGAGTCATAGTCCCCGGCAGCAGCAAGGTGCCCGGGTGAAGGAGCTCAGGCTCACGCCAGGTGACAAACCGCTCCGTCCAGCTCGCCGGAATTCCCGCATACCGGTAAGTATCTGTCAGCTCCAGCCGAGGACGTTCCTCTTTATGCCAGACGAACGAACGGATTAAGGACTGTAGTCCTATTACCTGATAAGCCTGTGTCAGATCCAGTGTCAGCTCATCATTCTCCTCCGCCGCCGATGCATGCAGCACTGTGGAGCTGAACTCCCGACCGGCCAGCTGATACTGGCCATCAATGATCGGCAGCGAATGACCCTGCGATCCATTGCAGTCATACTGGTAACGGCCAGCCCCAAAATAATCAGCAGTATACTCTCCGCTCCCAAGATCGGATGCATAGATTTCTCCCCGGCCGCTCAGAATGAAATGTCCCAGATCATTATGGTTATGCGGTTCAGCATTGTGCCCGCCCTTAGTGGCGAACCCGAATGAACCCGCCTCCGACACATGACGCGAGACAAGCCAAGCGGCATCAGGGAGAAAATAGCTGGCGGCTCGCCAAGCTTCGTCCTCCTTGCCAGCCCTGGTCCAGATCAGATTGCGGAAAGCCGGTGCAAAGCGGCTGCAATGATCTTCAGTGTAAGGAGCACGCAAAGCGGATGGGGGGCGTTCGACATCCGTACAGACTTCCACCAGATAATGGGACAATCCCATATGTACTAGCACCTGAGGCACTGAATCAGAGAAATTGGCTACATGACTTCCGTCAATGAAACATTTTTGTTGGAAGCGCGCGATTTGCGCTACCTTCTCTTGGTTGAACCAGTCCAGTCTGCCTGCGCTTCTGGAACAGAGGAGATCGCTATAATAAGTGAAATAACCAAACCCATAATTCCAGTACCCAAGGCCTTCCAGACAGGCACCGTCCTCACCGAACCCTTCCAGGTAATACAACATGGCGCGCTCTGTCCTCAGCAGAATATCCGCAAGCATGGCTGGGTCCTCCACAGACAGCAAGGCAGCAGCCCCGATTGATCCCGCACAGACCGCTGCCCAATTATGCCGCGCTGTCTCCCAATCATAAGGACCATTTTCAAGAAATGGACGAAACAGTCTCCGCTCTACTTCATGGTGGATTCGGGATCTCAGAAGCTGCGAAAGTCGTTCCCCGAGCAAAAGTAAAACTTCACTTAAAGTAAATCCGGTCTCGGAAGAAAACAGATCAATATACCGGTTGATATCAGCTGCATTATGATCCGCTGGGAGGTGGGCCGGAAGACACCAGGTGTACTCATCGCATATAGCCCAGAGGATGTCCTCCAGCTTCTCCAGTACTTCCGGATGTTCCGGCTCCAGCAAAGCCAGAAATACATAAGTATTCAGCCTTCTTCTCCGTTCAAAATAGACCCGTTCATATTCCAGCCTCGAACCCGTACGCGAATAAATGGAAAATAACGTATACGACAGTTCAGGTATAGACTGCCCGTCCAGCCTTACCGCCTCCGCGCGGATCTCGCTGATATCTGCCTGTAGTACTCCCGATGATAACGCCCGTTTCCAAAAAGCAGCCGCATCCCCCTTTGGATAATACAAGCTCAGATCGACTGGCTTCATTTTATGCACTATTTCCAAAAGCATCTGTTTATTCATGCCTTTTTTCCTCCTTATAGATCAGTCAGATCCGCGAAGCATCTTATTCTTCACTAATATGGCTGAATACTTTTTATTCCAAGGCATGATCTCTCATAACATCCTCACCGGCTGCAATTTTTAATGAAGTCCATTTCATCTCTTCCCCTGACCAGAAAGGATCAGAAGGGAGCAGCCCCAGCGGGAGAAATACGGAGG
This sequence comes from Paenibacillus sp. FSL F4-0097, assembly GCF_038593125.1. Classification (NCBI taxonomy): domain Bacteria; kingdom Bacillati; phylum Bacillota; class Bacilli; order Caryophanales; family Paenibacillaceae; genus Paenibacillus; species Paenibacillus sp. FSL F4-0097. Next base: position 1,562,101 of record NZ_CP151965.1, on the reverse strand, counting down.
CGCATAAATAAAGACTGCCTGTATTGATATAGCTCTCCGCAAGCTCCGGCTGATAACCGTATACCCCCGGACGTAGCCATCCGGACTCATCCAGCGTACCCGGATATTCCATAATTCGCGTAATCACAGCTGTCAAAGCGCAGCGTACCTGTGCAGGAGGCAATGCTTCCTCGAGAAAATGCTGCAGCGCCGCCTGCGACAGCAGTTGAAACGCCCCAAAACGGTAAACGATCGAACGCCCGATAAAGGGATAGGTTCCATCCGGTGCAATGCTCCGTTCGAGAACAGTAGCGTATCGCTGTGCCCGTTGCTGAATCAGCGGTTTCAATGCGGAATATTGCTCCGACTCCTGTTTAAAAAGTGCTACTACATCCACCAGCATCGGCTGAATAACAAAGCTGTTGTAATAATCCCAGTGAAAGTCCTTGCCATCCCCGTAAACTCCGTCGCCCTTATACCAATCCATGAACATATGGACCGCATAACCAACGCGCATCCGGTCATATTCAGGATCGCCGAGTATATACAAAGCGGCTTCCACCATTGCACTGAACAGCAGCCAGTTGCTTCCGCTTGGCGCTGTCCGGCGTGTCTGCTTCAACGCTGTTATTGAGTTCCCTTTGACCCGCGCACTCAGCTTGCCGGCAAGCTGCTTTGGCGCACGAACCAGCGCGTGTGCCAGGAATGCCGCATCAACCAGCGGTTGGCCTTCGGTCTTGAATTCCATATAATCAGGTGAATTCGGATCAACAGCGGCATCAATGGCTTCCAGCATTAGCCCTGCATAACGTGCTCTAAGCTGTTCTTCCGCACCCTCAAGTCCCTCTAGTTCAAGCCAAGGGGCCATTCCGCAAGCCAATCTCGCAAAAGCCTCCAAATGGGCAAACTGGCTCCGATCCCTATGAAACTCTGTAGGCAGCTGTTCCTTTAATTTCCGCTCAGCCAAAGCATTCAGCACAGGCCCCCCGATCAGCAGCATTGTATCCAGCCAGTATTTACGCTGTTCCTTCCCATTCATGCACAATTCCACCCTTCCAATTGCGTCTAATCAGCTACAGCTATTTCTCTTGCCTACCGCCTGAATCTTGTTATATTGCGTAATCTTCTACTATAGTTTAGTGTTGTATTATTGCAATGTCTTTGCGAATAATGATGTTTTATTGCGTATATTGTGATCAATCTGAAAGGGGCAATTCCAATGAAGCATGCCCAGTATTATGAGCCGTTCGATGGAGATATTCTGGCAGGTATCGGAAACTCGCCCATCTCACCTACCAGGGATTTTCACATCCATGATCACTATGAAATTTTCCTGTTCTTGGGCGGCAAGGTGAACGGTTTTGTAGATCAGTTCAGCTATCCCCTGCAGCGGGGCAATGTTCTGTTGTTCAACAATCACGAGATTCATAAAATCATCAATTTATCTCCAGAGCCTTATGAACGGTTGACAATCCATTTCAAAGCTCCACTTGTCTATCCCTTCTGTACCGCATCTACAAATCTGCTCGCTTGTTTCCAGAACCGCCAGCCCGGAGAACATAATCTCGCGCAAATGGATGAACCGCTGATTGCAGAGTATACAACCCTTGCTTCCCGCCTGATTGAGACATTAGAGAATCAGCAGTACGGGAGCGAAGTTCTGGCTCTGACCTACCTGGTTCAAATCCTCGTCCTCATCAATGAGCTGTACAGCCGTACCCGATCCACCGTGCCCAGCATTATTTCCTCACATATTCAATCAGCCATGAGCTATATCGACAACCACTTGCATCTAAATCTGTCACTGGAGCAAATCGCTGGAGAACTGAACGTCGATAAATATTATCTCAGCCATCTGTTCAAACAGCAGACAGGCGGAACCATCTACCGTTACGTCTTGCTCAAAAAAATAGCGTTATCCAAGCAGCTCTTGTCCGCCGGGAACTCCGTATCCGATACCTGCTATCTGTCCGGCTTTAACGATTATGCCAATTTCATCCGTACCTTCAAGAACATCACGGGCATTCCACCCGGAAAATATGGTAAAAGAGCTGAGCTATAAAACTCAAATTCAAGGATTTTTCAAAAAAAGATGCACTCGCAACTGCGGTGAATAGTTGGACTTCCGGCCGCTGTTTTCCTGAGCACTCCCTGCCTCTCCAAATCTATAAAGAACCTGGCAGCCCGCTTAATGCAGCCTGCCAGGTTCTTTGAAATGCTACTTACAAATATCCCAGCAGATTGGAGATAACTTGCGCACCTTCGGCACGGGTCATCGTCTCTTGTGGCGCGAATTGCTTATTGCCGCGCCCCTTGATCAGTCCCGCCTGCTCGGCGATATTTGCTGCGCTCTTCGCCCAGTCATGAATCCGGGAATAATCACTGAACGATCCTACAGCAGGTTCATTGGTCCCGCTTCCCTGCAAATATTCATAAGCACGAACGATCATCACAGCCATTTCCTCGCGGGTAATGCTCTGATCCGGTGCGAACGAATCTGCACTTCGTCCGAGCACGATGCCAGCTCCGCTAACAGCTGCAACGGCTTCGGCATACCAGGCCTTGGAATCCACATCACCAAATGTTGCATGGCTTCCTGCCTTAAGCCCAAGCGCGCGTGCAATCATAGCAGCGAATTGTGCCCTAGTTACATCCCCTTGCGGATTAAATTCCGTACTGGAAATGCCTTCGATAATATGCTTCGCGGCCATGGTCTTAATCACATTAGTGGCCCAGCTGTCACTGCTGACATCCGTGAACAGCTTATCGTATTCCAGGACCGCATACTGGCTGAAATGCCGTATTTCAGCAGTCCACTTACCATTAGTCAACGTTCCGCCCATGAAATCAAGCGCACCATTTGCAGAAATATAGTAGCTGCCTAGCAAGCTTATATTGGCATCCGGATCTACGTTGAACGTAAGTGTCAACGGTTTATCAAAAGCAGTTACCGTTACAGCAGTGCCGTTCGCAGCAACAACCTCCAAGCTGAAGTTGATCACATCACTTGCCGCAGATAAATGTACGGAACCATTAACAGCCCGATTATTGATTAACTGTTCCACAGCATCTCTGGATACCTTCACTGCTGAGAGCTTAATTCGCGCCCCCTCCGTTTGACCTCCAGTAGCTTTTTCTTGAATGCTCTTCAACACTTCTGGGGTCAGATCGATAGCAACCTTACTCCAATCCAGACGTAGAGTGTTCTCTCCGATGATTCCTGATAGTCCTGCTGGAAGCAGTATGGATTCTGTAGCTTCAGTGAGCTGAACCGTTATTACTCCTCCAACCGGTGCCGTGAAATCCTTTCGATCAAGAACCTTTTCGGCCTGCGGCAGCGGTGTTGGCGCCGGGGACGGGGTGACTGCTGGCGTTGGTGCTGCCGTCCACACTGGTGCTTCCGTTGGCGCCGGCGTAGATGTTGGTGCTGTTGTTGGCGCCGGTTCCGGCGTTGGTGTTGGTGTTGGTGTTGGTGTCACTACCGGAGGTTGCTCTGCTTCGCCCACTGTCACGGTTCTAGTCACTTCGATAGCCGCGTTGCCCGCCGCATCACTCACATTATAATGATAGGTGTAGATGCCTGCCGCCTTAGTGTCCAGTGCCAGTACATTCTCCTCATTCTTCGTAATCGTTGCTACAATGTGCTCCGTAATGTCGCCGTCACGGTCATCTACCGCTGTGGCTCCGGCATCCGTATAGCTTGCGCCATTTTCCAGTTGAATGGATGGTTCACCAAGCAGTGTAATCACCGGCTTCATTACATCCGGATCAAGTGCAACGACTACTTTTCTTGTCACTTCCGCAGCCGCATTGCCTGCAGTATCGCTGACATTATAATGGAAGGTATAAATATCAGCTTTCGCCGTATCGAGAGCAGTCAAGCCGTATACTTCACTGCTAACTGTTGTAGTTATACGGTCTGTAATATCACCATCCTTGTCATCATAAGCAGTCGCTCCTGCATCTGTATATTCAGAACCGATGTGCAAAATCACTGTCGCATCACCTAACAGAGTAATCAAAGGCTGAACAGTATCCGGCTCCGGCAGCTTGATTGTTCCGCTCGCTGAACTGTCCGCTGTAGCCTCTCCCTTACTCAGTGATACCGTAAAGCTGAAGCTGCCGTTAGTCTCATCGGTTGCTTCTTGGAAGGAAGCCAAGGTAATCTCACCGATCGCAACTCCAGTATCATTGAGACCGGGCAGAGCGCCTATCGTCTGCAGCAGCCAAGTCTGGACAGCTTCTTCGCTGTTTGCCGCTTCCTTCTGCACGCTGTATACCGCACCTTCTATGATACTCTTAGCCTCATTTACAGCCTGCTCATTAGCAACGCTGGCTTTATCTCTAGCTACAGCCACATAGCTGATCAATGCAGCCTGATTGCCTGAATACGTATTGTTTATTGAGTATTTCACAGTACCGCTCACCGGAAGCGTGAAGTCATAGTTAATCATAGCGCCATTAGGACCTGCGACGAGGCCGGTTCGGACCGGTTTGGTCACTTCTTTCCCTTCAGCGTCAATATAGCTGAGCGTAATATCCATCGTGCGGTTGGTGTTGTTCCACCAGTCCCGATGGAATGACGTAATCGTATATTTGCCTGCGTTCAAAGGGAGCAGGTATACAAGTGGATTATTTTTTGTATCCGAACCATAAACACCTGTCTGACTTTTATCAGAAGGAACTACAGCGCCACCAAGCCCCTTGAGGAGGTACTTAGTACTGGTATGCCCCCATACGCTATTGCCTGTCGAAGGCTGATCCGCCTTGTTATTAAGCAAGCTGTCACCTACAAAATCCTTGATTAACGTATACGGCGGCGTGATACCGTCCACCGATACACCAGCATCGAGGAAGTATAAGAGCCCCTCCGGCACCACTTCCACATAACAAGTTGTTTTCAGATTTCCATAAGTGCCGGTTACAGCTACCCGTTCATACGGATTATTGAAGCTGGCCGCATTTACATTCCACTTTACTGATACCAGCAATTTGGATCCGTCTGCCCGAGTGGCTTCCACCTTGTCTGGAAGATTCGGCAGTTTTCCGGCATAAGTAGCCAAATCCTGAGGAGCGACAAGCTCCCGTATATCTCCCGTAGTCAACTGGTTCTGGGCGGAGATCAGGCGTGCTTCAAGCTGAGTAACTCCTTCCTGATCCAATTTGTATAAAATAGGATTATCCAGCGCTTCCTGTGCAGCGCTCTGTGCATCTACGAAGAGCTGCCAGTCTCTGTCCGAATATTCATCCTGTTTGTTCATTTCTTTCGCGGCTGTTACCGCCGCCTGAAGAGCAGCAGTATCTACAGTGCCGGTTACTTCCCCGGAAACAACCGCCACCGCATCGACAACCAAGGTGCCGCTTACCACCTTTATTTGCACATGGTGCTGGCCATATTTAAGCCCGCGGAGTGTGTACGTCTGGTACAGCTCCTTGGAAGCTAATGTATCAGCCGATAGAGTAATAACTTTTCCGTCCACCGTTACCTCAAGCTTCGCCGATCCGTTATTCGCTCCTAGAATATCCAGTCCGGTACCTTCAAACGTGTATTCCATTGCAGCGTCTACAGCCTGGCTGGTAGAAAGAGAACGCTGGTAAATGTACATGCCCGCTCCGTTTATATGGCTCCACGACCCGGTATATATCAATTTAGGGTTCGGAGCAGCAGCCAGGTCATACATTTCAAGATTGTCTAGAAGCTCTGAATAATACGGCGTGTAGCCCTCAACCTTCTCCACCTTCAAATTATCGAAGCGGACGTGATAGTAGCCGCTGGCCAGATCTACCCGGCCGGACAATTCAGGAGTAGGATCGGTATAGGAAGCCAGCTTCACCCCATCCAGATAGGCGGTCACTTTATCGCCCGCAACCTGAACGGCAATATTATGCCATGCGTCATATGCGGTATCGAATCCGTCGATCTTCACGCCGCCGGAACCGTTCGCGGCATTTCCGCTCGCAACTGCGCTATTGTTGACCAGCAGCTGCCAGCCGCCGTCGAACCAGAATTTCAGCACATACGGTGTACCGGTTATGGAGTGGGAACTGCCACCTCCCTGATAACGGGCACCTATCGCAGCATAATTGGCTCCGCCCTGAGTATTGTTTGTTTCGAACGAAACATCAACACTGGCCTTGTAGTTCATCCACCGGTTGTCGCCGATGGCCGTTACTGGATCTCCGCTGTTCCATGTGCCGCCAAGCCCCATGGTTCCCGTGTCCAGCTGCTGCCGCAGGACATAATTATCAGACCCGTCCGGAAGATAGGCCTCAAATGCCCCATTGCGGTCATGGGTATAACGCGGGGTAACGCTTTGGGAACCGCCGCGGGATTCAATATAGCTCTGGGTACCCTCATATTGGCCGCCTGCACCAATCTTCACGACAGTTTGCTTAGAATAGTCAAAATCATCAGCGTACAGAATGTTGTCCCCAGTACTGTGTCCCGCTCCTGTAGTATCGGTATCCAGTACGGTACGCTCGCCTTCTACAGGCAGCGGTGTATTATATTCTTCTTTGTCCTTGTTCTTCAAAGTAGACACGGTCACGGTCGAATACGGTTTAACTTTAACGGTATACACCCCGCTGCCATCAGCAGTGATATCACCGAGATACTGCATATAATTGCTGTTGAACGCTTCTCCTGCATCAGCAGCACGGGTTTCCCATACTTCCATGGATGGATTACCCGTATAAGCCATATTGACTGTCTGCAGCTTGTAGATTTTGGAATACTCGCTGTCGTTCACGATAACCGTCGAGAAATCTTTTTTATCAGGTGCTGCAAGGGTTATATAGCTAGGGGAACCGTTGCGGCCGCTGACCGGATTGGTGCCTGTCGCACCTGTGGAGCTGGCTTGAGGAACCGCTCGCCAGATCCCAGCAGTATTATCCTCGTTCTCCCAGCCTACATTCGCAAACCAGCTGTAATGCTGCAGAGTAACAAGACCCGCATCATAATGAATCCAGCCTGACCACGGATCGCGCATGCTGACCAATTCCTTGAAGGAATATTGTCCGCCTTCATAGAAGGAGCCAATGGCTGGCTGGTAAATAAAGTGCGTCCGGCGGGAGTTAACGAATCCTTTAATAATCGTGTTACTCATCTCCAGCGGACTGCCGACACCACCAATGCCGGTTCCTGCCACTGTAGGATCTTTCATATTGTTGTTAGGACGGAAAGAGGAATTACTGAAGGTAGACTGCGCCTCACTGTTCCAGACCTCAATATCATATTGTTCTGCGAGTTTTTTGAAATTGCCTGCGCTGTCGTCGTCCGTGTTGTAGTGGTATCCAGCGATCGGCACAGCTTCCCGCAGAGAAGGATCACTCACCATACTGGCACCGAAGCTACCAATCCCGACTTCATCGGAAATCACAGACTTGATCCGGTTGTACAGTTCCCGCTCTTCGGTGCTGTTGAAGCCTTCGCTGTCAGTCTTGACTCTCTCAGCGTACTGTTTGGTCCACGCCAAATCTGGAGCGTGCTCGTTGATATAAGGATTAACGTAATCGGCCATATAACCGTATTCACGATAAGCGGCCAGAATGGTTTTTTTGTACCAGGTATAGATTTTGTCGTTGTTATTCGCCCAGGCCGGAGCACTCCATCGCAGGATGCTCACTTTAAGATCAGGGTTCACTGCCTTGGCATCTGCGGCAAGCTGGAAGCCGGGATGCCGGGTAACATTTGCCTCTTCATCGGCCGTACGCATAGTCGCCGGGTCAGGTCCGGTGGAGTTATTGCGGTCATTGCCCATCTCGATTTTCACATGCGTCATGAGCGGATGTTCTCCACCAAATAAGATCTGAAGCGTTTCTGCATAAGCCTCTGGATGCTCTGACTTATAATCCAGCAAAAGCGCACTGGTGCTGTTAGCGCTTAGTACACCAAATCCCTTGAATGTGAGGCCGTTGACATTGTCAGCTTGGATATCGTTGCCGTCAAGCAGAACCTTGACCATAGAAGCTGCGCTCTGTGTAGCTTCTTCGATCTGTTTCTTGATTCCGCCCTTGGCAACGGCGAACCAGCTCAAAATAGGTTTTTCGTCAGCAACATAGGCGTAAGTCAACGTCATTGGACTACTAACGTCAATGTCTCCAGGAATGGTGAATTCGCCTGAAATTAGCTTAGTCACATTAGTGTTGAACTGGTCAAACAAGATCGTCTTGGTTGCCCCGCTAGCATCCTTATACTCGATCTGAGGACGTATTACACGGGAGCGGCTGCCATACCAATCATGGAAACCGCTGCTGAGCGTATAGGTTCCAGCTTCAAGCGCTTTTAATTTATACACGATATGATTGCTGGCAGGGTCGGCACGAAGTCCGACAGTCCATAGGGACGGATCAGTAGCTGGATCGGTAAGTCCCCCGTCTTTGGAATTCTTGACCTTGTTTACGGAATCATCAAATCCCCAGTCCGCCGTACCGCTGATATACTTCTGGTCGGGGGACTGGTTGAGCAAATCGCTGCCGCTCAGCGTGCGAACCGCTTCGTACAGCGGCGAGGAAGTAGGCCCGTTGCCTACGGAATCGCCCCCTCTGCCGCTATCCACAAAGTAAACCAACGGATTACTTGCGGGCGGAATAACTTCCACACTGGCAACGACCCGCCCCCCGTTCGCTGTACCGCTGACGGTCACGGCATCGTATGGCACGGCAAAGGTATCTGCACCAATATTCCAGTTCACTGCTGTGCTCTGGCCTCCGATATCAATGCTGGATGGCAGAGTAGTATCTGCAATTGTTGTCGCCCCCATATGGGCGGCAGCGTAGATAGAATTTACGGTAGCAGCAGAGGCTGCAGACAGAGTGAATGCCGGAAACATCCCAACTACGAGCGCAGTAGTCATCGTTATTGAGAAAAACCTTTTACGAAAGTGACTTCTGTTCATTCTCTTCTCCTCCTTTGATGGCCAATAATAAAAGAAAGCGTATTCATTTCATTGTTAAATGAATAATTACTAGAGTTATACTGACCCCTTTGACTTATAAAAAAACCTGGCAGCCTATGAAGCATGCAACTGCCAGGTCAAATACGGTTCTAGCCCTTAATGCCCGATGCTGCAACACCTTGTACAAAGTACTTTTGCAGAGCCAGGAAAACAATCACAACCGGAATAATGGACACCACACTTGCAGCCATAATCAGGCCATACTCGGCGGAATATTGCGAGATGAACATTCTTAGTCCGATTTGGATGGTCTTGAGTTTCGTATCTGTCAGATAAATCATTGGCCCCAGGAAGTCATTCCAGGTAGCGACAAAGGTGAAGATCGTCAATGTAGACAATGCTGGCTTGGACAACGGCAGCATGATTCGCGCCCAAATTCCATATTCGCTCAAGCCGTCAATACGGGCAGCCTCGCATAATTCATCCGGAACACCTTGATAGAACTGGCGCATCAGAAATACTCCAAATGCCGAGAATGCCTGCAGCAGTATGATTGCCAAATGCGTGTTGTTAAGCCCCATGTAACGCATCAGGATAAATTGCGGCACCATGTAAGCCTGCCAAGGGATCGCAATTGTTGCAATATATCCAAGGAATAGAATGTTTTTTCCCCGGAAATGCAGTTTGGAAAACGCATACGCAGCAAAGCTGGAAGTCAGTAGTTGTAGAATCGTTACGATAATCGATAATTTCGCCGTATTGTAAATAAAACGGCCCAGCGGAATGCGTGTCCAGATATCCGCGAAATTCTCCCAGCGCGGATTCTGTGGAATCCACTGCATTGGGAAGGAAAACACATCTTTGTTCATCTTGAGTGAAGAAGACAACATCCATATATACGGAACCAGCATCGCCAGTACTGTCGCAAACAACAAAATATACACAAGAACCATAAGGCTGATTCTAAGTCCTTTACTTTTACCAACCATATCTTTTGAATCCTCCTATTGTCCGTATTTCTTCTCGCCGCGGAACTGGACGATGGTGATGCCAAGTACCAGCAGAAACAATACAATGGCCATGGCGCTGGCATATCCGTAATCAAGCGAGCGGAACGCCGTATTGTAGATTTGATACACCATAACCCTTGTAGAATCATTCAACTGGTTATCGGCGCCGGCAAATAGGTTGATAAAGATATCGTAGACTTTGAACGAATTGATGACTAGAATCATCAGAACAAAGAAAGAGGTAGGCGCCAGTTGAGGGACCGTCACATTGCGGAATCTTCTCCACGCGCCCGCACCATCAAGTTCAGCAGCCTCATACAATTCAGGGTTGATGCCCTGCAGACCTGCCAAGTAAATAACCATGTAATAACCCATGTTTTTCCACACTGTGAACAGTATTACTGTGAACATCGCCCAGTGTTTATCCGCCGCCCAGCGGGGAAGATCCTCCAGCGGGATACCGGTAAGGGTATGCAGGATATTGTTGATCGGACCCATCGTAGGACTGAAGATAAAGTTCCATACGGCAGCAACGGCTACCAGGGATGCTACATAAGGGAAAAAGAATACGGTTCTCATGAAATTGCGGGCCATTATCTTCTGATTAAGCAGGATCGCCAGCGCCAGCGCGACAATCATGGTAAACGGTACTACGCCAATAGTGTAAACAATGGTATTCCATAATGCTTTGTGAAATGTTGTATCTCTGATCAACCGGGTGAAATTGTCCAGCCCGATAAACTTCATTGGATTGGCCCCGTCCCATTTCACAAAAGCAAGGATAAAGGCAAAGAACATAGGTACCAGTGTAAACAGGGCAAATCCGATAAAGTTCGGCGCAATGAAGCTGTAAGCTACCAGGTTTTCCCGGACACCTTTTGACAAATGACGTTTAGGGATCTTTTTTGTACCCAATATGGTTTCGTTCTGCATTCTTTCTCCTCCAAACCTTCTAAAACTTCCCCACAAATCTATACGCTTTAATATAAAAGGCGGGCTTTCACCCGCCCTTAGAACCGGCTCTCTTAAGGTTAATTATTCAAGAGCTGCTGTACGCGAGCATTCATATCATCCAAACCTTCGTCAATCGAAGCATTTTTAGTCATAATATTGTCATGCGCTTCATTCAAAATAACTTCGATGTCCGCGCTCTTTTCATGCATAGGCATTTCCAGATAAGTCTTAACAGTAGTCAGTGCCGCTTTGCTGTTCTCATCCGCAGGGAAGCCCTCGATGGAAGTAATGGAATTGATAACTTCATCATTCTTAATCGCTGGAATGGTTCCGGTGGAAGCAATAACTTTAGCGCCTTCTTCACCAGTCACGAATTTCATGAAATCAAGTGCTGCTTCTTTATGTTTGGATTTCTGATTTACAGCCAGAGAAGTAATTGTACCCAGGGTTGTACCGGCTTCCACACCATCCGGATGAGGGTATTTCGCAATGCCCCAGTTAGCCGATTGGGACTCGCCGCTCTTCACTTTCTCAATCTGTGTAGCGATAAACCAGCTGCCCATGTTCATAGTAGCAACGGAATTATTGTAGAATACGCCAGAATAGTGCGTGCTTGAAGTCTTCAGTGTGGCGTAATCCATTACGATGCCGTCTTCCTGTTCTTTCAGGATCCGCTCATAGGTTGGCTTCAAGAAATCGTAGTTTCCGTCAACAACAGTGTTCTTGCCGTCCAGAATACCGAACAGTTGAACCGCACTACGCCAAGTATGGTAGTGAGCTCCGTACACTTTTTCAGAACCGCTGCCAGAAGTCATTTTTCTGGCCAACTCATCATATTGCTCGAATGTCATATCATTGCTTGGATATTCCACTCCTGCTTTGTCGAACAAATCTTTATTGTAGTAGAGAATCCAGAAATCGCTGCGAAAAGGAAGCGCATACACCTCATCGTTCACTTCGATTTGTTCTACAGTACCTCCATATACCGAAGGATCAATAGCGTTGCCACTCATAAAGCTTTTAAGCGGCTCCAGGTGATTCTGTTTCACAAGGTTCGAGTAGCCCGGAATATCTTTAATTGTAAGTACGTCCAGATCTGCGCCACCGGACAGTTGTGTGCTTAACATGGTCATATAGTCCGTCGACCCCAGATCGACATATTCGATCGTTACATTCGGATGCTCAGCTTTGTAGGCATCGATCAGTGGCTTGTAGTAAGCGGTAGCTTCCCAATCCCACAAGGCCCATTTCAAAGTCACAGGCTCCTGGCTCGGTTCAGCGGAAGCGTTTGCAGAATTCCCCGTTGCTGGAGCTGTCGTTGCAGCAGCACCTTCGTTGTTGTTATTACCAGAACATCCAGCCAGCAGACTCATGGAGAATACTGTGGCGAGGGTTATGCCATAGAATCTTTTCAGTTTCATTTAAATATCCCCTTTTCTTCTGATTGTGTAACTACGATCGGCTCTTCTGAGCTTAGTTCAAAGTTTATAGCTTTTTCCGCAAGAATGGCATGCATTATCAAACAAAGTTCATTCACTTTTCTGTGTTCTTCTTCCCTGCTCCGGTTCAAACCTGTAATTTTCTATCTAAAACATGTAAAATATTCAGCTTATGTACCTCCCCCTGTATCGGAACGCAGGAATATGCTATGGTATATGAAAACGCTTTATATGTTTTCACATTTTGTAGAGGAGTGTTAAATACGGTAAGAAAATCCACCATTAAAAGTCGCATTATTCTGCTCATGGCCGTATTCGCACTGCTGATAGCGTCGCTGCTTTCTTTTTTCAGCTATGAATTAATTACTTATTATCAGCGTAAAACAACCATCCAGGCGACCGAGTTCAATCTGCAGCTGGTATCTCATATTATTGAACAGGATTTGATTGATCTGTCATCCCTGGCGATGACCTGCAGCACTAACTCTTCTACTAATACCCTGATCACAGACTACTTCAGCTCACCTAAGGCTAGCTCTAAGGAAGCAGTTAATGTATTCAACTCGATGCAGCAGGACTTCCTGAACAACCGCTCCAACAGCTATGCCCGCCGTCTGATTGTTACGGATAGCAACGGCAAGTTTCTGCAGGTGGATAAAACCGGCACCTCTGTTCCGCTTACCATACACAATATCGGTCAAATTACCGGCCTTAGCAACGATGCCGAGGAGAAATGGGACCGGGTGATCAAGGACCCGCTCTCCAACACGAACGGAATTCCTTTTGTTTTTCCTATTTACGGCAAAGGAGCTTCCCGCGTTGGAACAGTGTACCTGTTAGCGAATACCACTGTTATTACCGACAAGCTGAAGGGGTACTCCCTGCCGAAGAATTCCCGGCTGCTGCTGACGCTCGGCAATCATCATTATCAGCTCATCGGCGATCAGGTCATCGCCATTGCAGAGCCGTATGAACCGGTGGCCTATACCAATGATAAACCTGTCGGTCCGCAAACCGAGCTGTCCATGGTCAAGCTGGCGGACGAGAAAGAGAGCCATATCGTGGTATCTTATCCCGTACGCAGCGGAGTCATTCTGTCACAGACTTTATCCAATGACCTGTTCGCTCCCAAGACAAATATATGGATTCTGGTTATGCTCGGCGTCTGTCTCCTGGTTATTGTCTTAAGCGCTATCATTACGCTGTATCTGACCCGTACCATCAGTCTTCCGGTGGAAAAACTGAAGAAGCGGATTGATAAGATCGCCCAGGGCAATTTCCTGCTGGACCGCAATATCGAATGGAACAGCGAGCTTGGCGATGTCGGACGGGGTATTAACCGCCTGTCCCAAGATATCGTAGCGCTTATGGACAGCCGGCTCGCTGACGAGAAACAGAAACAGGAGCTGGAATACCGGATGCTGCAGAGTCAGATCAATCCCCATTTCCTGTACAACACACTGAATTCGATCAAATGGATGGCTACAATTCAGAATGCTACCGGCATCGCAGAAATGACCACTTCACTATCTAGACTGCTGCGCAGCATCGCCAAAGACAACCGTAGACTGATGCCGCTGAAGGATGAGCTGAGCCTGCTGGATGATTATTTTCTGATTCAGAAATACCGCTATGGCAGTACGGTCTCTATGGTAAAGGAGATTGACAACGAGGAACTGCTAACCGGCCTAATTCCACGGTTCACGCTCCAGCCCCTGGTCGAGAACGCCATCTTCCATGGCATTGAGCCCAAAGGCAGAGGAGAAATTCTCATTAAGGTGGCCAAAAGTGGATTCGCCGATATTCTAGTTACGATTGAAGACAACGGTGTAGGGATGAAGGAAGAAGAAATCTCCACGATTCTGTCGAATCCAGGTGACGGAAGCAAAGAAATGCCCGAGAATATTGGACTCCGCAGCGTAAATGAACGTTTGCGCCTGGCATTTGGGGATAATTACGGTCTTTCGATTGAGAGTGAGTCGGGCCAATATACCCGGATGAAGATTCTTCTGCCGTTCCTGCAAAAGGAATAGAGTAGCATACCAAGCAAGGATGTGATGGAATTGATCAAGTTGTTAATCGCTGATGACGAGGCGCTGGTCTGTATCGGCTTGCAGTCCATGCTGAAGTGGGAGCAATATAATATAGAAATTGTCGGCATTGCACACAACGGGGCTCAAGAGGAAGAAATGATTGACACCCTCCGTCCTGACATTGTAATCAGCGATATAAAAATGCCAATTAAAAGCGGCTTAGAAGTTGCCAATGCGGTACGCAAAAAACACGGCCGGCTTCCGCTGTTTATCATCTTAACAAGCTACGAGGAATTCGAATACGCACGTGGAGCGATTGAAGTGCAAGCCACAGATTATCTAGTGAAGCTGGAACTGACACCAGAGGCACTTGATGCCTCCATTCGGAAAGCAATTTCCCAATTGGAGGCTTTTCAAACCCTAGACAGCTATCCCATGCTTGCTCATAGAGGCAATCTACAAGCCCAACGCGATAAATTTTTCATCCGCCTGTTCAATAACTTATTCGCAAATAAAAACCAGTACCTTCTGCAGAGAGATGATTTAAACCTTGAGCTCAAGGAACCTGCTTATCTAGTCTGCACTTGCCGTATTTTGGGACCAGACAGTGTCCCGCCCCGCGGCGATAAAATGGTTGCTCTGTGCTCAAGTACCGTCCAAATGGCCAAAGATACGCTTACTTCCATAAGACCTTGTTATGTGACCAGTCTGGACTTGCGCAATTTTGCTGTAACCCTGCCCGTCAACGGGACGGATTCACGGCAATGGATGCCTGAGATTGAAATGCTATTGACCCATATGGCCTCCATACTCCATAACTACTTCAATGTAAGGATCATCGGCGCGATCGGCTTTGCGGTCGAGGATCCTTATTTGCTGCGGGAAAGCTACCTCGCTGCGCGAAAAGCGCTTCCTGCTGCGGTTAAAGCACAGTCGTTTGTGTTTTTTGCCGAAGGAGAGTCGCTGGAGCAGGATCATCTGTTGTTTGATTTCTCCGAATTGCGTACAGAGATCCGCCGTGCTTTTGAAGAAATGGATACCCAAGCTTTATACGCCATTATCTCCAAAATGATCGAAATCTTCGACGGCCGGGCCGACCTGCTGGTTCCCGCCACTGATGCCGCCTGCAACATTCTGTATATGGCCACTTCACTACTTGCAGACGGTGAGAATATTGTGGAGCAAATTTTCGAAAATGAACCGGAGGGCTACCGGGCTATCTACCAGATGCATACGATTGAAGAGATCGCCGGCTGGCTGATCCAGTTCAGGGACGGTTGCTCGGACATCCTCTCTACCCGCAGACAAAGCTACAAGGAGCAGCTCGTCAAAAATGTCCAAGAGTATATTAAACGAAATCTCGGAACTAAGCTCTCGCTCAATCAAGTGGCGGATGTCTTCAATTTCAGTCCCAACTATCTGAGCCACCTTTTCTCCAAGGTTGCCAAGGTCAACTATGTGGAATATATCACGGAGATCAAAATCACGACAGCCAAAGAAATGATGGCACGCGGGGAAGGTCGCATCTACGAAATCTCACAGAAGCTGGGATATGAGAGTGCCTTCTATTTCAGCAAGGTCTTCAAAAAGGTAACCGGAATTTCCCCCAGAGAATACATGCAGCAACTTAAAGCAGATTCACCGCCTGACCGAAGCCTCGGAGTAAACAACCGTTCTTGAGATCAAGAGATTATTAAGAATAACCCCACTTCGCAAAAATAAAGCCAATAAATCTGCAAGGAGCAGGCTCTGTTCCTTGCAGATTTATTGGCTTGCCATCACCCTCAGCAGCATCCCTAAGTATCACCCTTACTCCTGCAATTTTTTTATTTTTATTTTTAAACTAGCAAAATGCTAATACTCCGGTCTTTCTGCCCTAAAAGCCTGCCAAAAGACCGCTTACGAGACACTTTCCCAGCTATTAAGACGGCTGTTCCCATATTGACTTTTCAACATATAGTAATTAAAATAAACAACGCACACTAAATATAGTATAGATACGATTTTTCAGTATTTAAAGCTTATCCATTCAGTTTTCATACTATTTTCAATAGTTTTTAATATTTACAGGGGGACAGACACCATGCTAGTCGCGTATGATTCAAAAACAGGAAATGTCAGACGCTTCATCAGCAAACTTAAGTTGCCGGCTGTGCAGATTGAGGAGCATATGACGATTGACGAGCCCTATGTGCTTATTACATATACCACCGGCTTTGGACAGATTCCAGAAAAGGTGTCTACTTTCTTGAAGAACAATAATGCCAATCTGAAAGGCATAGCCGCCAGCGGCAATAAGAACTGGGGCGAGCTGTTCGCGCACAGCGCGGACTTGATTGCAGATCGGTATAACGTGCCCGTTATCGGTAAATTTGAGTTATCGGGTACATTTGGCGATGTAGAACGGATTAAACAGGAGGTGAGCCGGGTTGCGGCATATTGAATTAAACAACATGTTGATGAAGAGAGACGAAAGTGGCTTCTTTCAGTTAGACAAAGATCTTGAGGCAGTAGCTGAATTTATGCGGGATGTAGAGCGCCGGAGTCTGGTTTTTGCGAATACAAAAGCCAAGGTTGATTATATGATTGAACAGGATTTCTACGAGAATTTTTACGAACAGTACAGCACGGCGGAGATTGAAGAAGTCTACCAGATTACCCACGCCTACAACTTCAGTTTTCCATCTTATATGGCAGCTTCGAAGTTCTACACGGATTACGCTGTAAAAACCAATGACCGCAAACAATATCTGGAGCATTACCCGGACCGTGTGGCGGCAGTCGCCCTTCACCTGGGACGCGGCAACGCCGATACTGCCGGGGTACTTGCCCGTTCGATGATGGAACAGCGCCTACAACCTGCGACCCCAACCTTCTTAAATGCCGGTAAGAGCCGGCGTGGTGAGCTCGTCTCCTGCTTCCTAATCGAAATGGACGACTCGCTCAATTCCATCAACTATGTGCTGAATACCTGCATGCAGTTGTCGAAGATCGGTGGCGGTGTGGCCGTCAACCTATCCAAGCTACGCTCCCGTGGTGAAACTATCAAGGGTGTTGAGGATGCTGCGAAGGGAATTATACCTGTACTCAAGCTGATGGAAGACGGCTTCTCCTATGCAGATCAGATGGGTCAGCGTAAAGGATCAGGAGCAGCCTATTACAACATTTTTGGCTGGGACGTTCTGGAATTCCTCGACAGCAAGAAGATCAATGCCGACGAAAAAACAAGACTCAAAACCCTGTCCATCGGCCTGATTATTCCGAACCGCTTTTATAAGCTGGCGAAGGACAATGAAGCGCTGCATGTATTTGCTCCTTACAGTGTGTACAAAGCCTACGGAACGCATCTCGACGATATGGATCTGGATGACATGTATGATAAGCTGCTGGCCGATCCACGTGTCAAAAAGAAGAAAGCTATGAGCGCACGGGATATGCTGACCAAAATTGCCATGATCCAGCTGGAATCTGGCTATCCATATATCATGAACAAGAGCAATGCCAATGCGGCCCATGCCCTGAAAAACGTCGGACAGATCAAAATGTCCAACCTTTGTACTGAAATCTTCCAGCTGCAGGAGACCTCAGAGATTGCCGACTACGGACAGGAGAGTACAATCCGCCGCGATGTAAGCTGCAATCTGGCTTCCTTGAACATTGTTAACGTGATGGAACATGGCAAAATCCGTGAATCCGTACATGAGGGCATGATCGCCCTGACCGCTGTTAGCGATATGACCAGTATTTCCAATGCCCCAGGCGTAGCCAAAGCAAACAAGGAAATGCACTCTGTCGGTCTTGGCGTCATGAATCTGCACGGCTATCTGGCTAAGAACAACATTGCTTATGAAAGCGAGCAGGCCCGCGATTTTGCCCGGACCTTCTTTATGACCATGAATTTCCACTCGCTGGAGAAAAGCATGGAAATCGCTGCCGCGACGGGCCGATCTTTCCATGGATTTGAGGCTTCTGATTATGCTACGGGAGCTTATTTTGAGCGTTACCTGACTACCGATTACCGTCCGGTTACCCCAAGGGTACAAGAGTTATTCGGAGATATTTATATCCCATCCCCAGCTGACTGGGAACAATTGCGGGATGCGGTAAAAGCAAATGGCCTATACCATGCTTACCGTTTGGCGATTGCGCCAACGGCCAGCATTTCCTATATCCAAAACGCCACTTCAAGCGTTATGCCGATTGTTGAGCAGATTGAGACTCGGACTTATGCTAATTCAACTACTTATTATCCGATGCCGTACCTGCGGCCGGACAATGTGTTTTTCTATAAATCGGCTTACCAGATGGACCAGTTCAAGGTAATCGATCTGATCGCGGAAATTCAGCCCCATATCGACCAAGGTATCTCGACCGTTCTGCATGTTAACAGTGATGTTTCCACCAGAGAACTGGCCCGCTCCTACCTGTATGCGGCGCATAAAGGCTTGAAGTCGCTGTATTACACCCGGACCAAAAAGCTGTCTGTCGAGGAATGCCTCACCTGCTCAATCTAAAAGGAAGGCTATAGCCGCAGAAAAGGAGATTGCAATATTATGACCGCTATCCAAGCCGTTAACTGGAACCGTCCCGACGACGATTTCTCATTGATGTTCTGGAATCAGAACATTATGCAATTCTGGACGGACGATGAAATTCCATTATCCGATGATAAAATGTCCTGGCTCACGCTCAGTGAGCAAGAAAAGGACTCCTATATGAAGGTGCTGGGCGGTCTGACACTGCTGGATACGATTCAAGGCGGAGTCGGTATGCCGCAGATTATGGAGCATGTCGAAGGCCTTCAACGTAAAGCCGTACTGGGCTTCATGGGTATGATGGAACAAATTCACGCCAAATCGTACAGCAGTATTTTCACCACTTTGTCCTCTACAGAGGAGATCGACAGTGTATTCCGCTGGGTAGAAGAGAACCCCTTCCTCCAGTTCAAAGCGGAGACCATATCACAATATTACAAAAACATAGACTCACCTAAAGACCTGTACCTTGCCATGGCAGCCTCCGTCCTGCTCGAGAGCTACTTGTTCTACAGTGGTTTCTTCTATCCCCTATATCTGGCTGGGCAGGGCAAAATGACTTGCAGCGGTGAGATCATCGACCTTATTCTACGGGATGAGAGCATCCATGGGGTATATGTCGGCGTGCTGGCACAAGAGATCTTTGACGGGCTCCCAGAAGACGAGCAACGCGAACTTCACCATACGCTGGTAGAATTGCTTCGACTGCTGCATGAGAATGAAGAGCGTTATACCGAGCAGATCTATGCCCCTATCGGATTGGTGGACGAGGTTAAGACTTTCCTAAGATACAATGCCAATAAAGCGATGATGAATCTGGGCCATGATCCGCTATTTGACGAGGAAGAGATCAACCCGATTGTTCAGAACGGGATCAGCACCCACACCAAGCAGCATGACTTCTTCTCGAAGAAAGGCAACGGATATGTCCGGGCGCTTAATGTGGAGCCACTGAAGGATGAAGATTTTCAATTTTAAATAAAATCATCAGAGGTTGTTGTATCTAATAGATGCCAGCTCAAGTGTATTATATTATTTACAATAAATGTTTCATGTCTAAATTAAATAACCTTAGTCCAGTAGGCTTTCGGACTAAGGTTATTTATAATGGTTCAACTTTTAAATTCTCCTTAATTTTATGGACCCAAGCTGGGAGAGGATCAACCTGATATTTTATAGAGCAATACCCTGCTTCCAAAACAATTTCTCCATCCGACTTACTGTTGTCGATAACAATCAAATGATCAATAAGGTACAAATTAGAAAGTAAGTTTTGAATTGATGTTGTATGTCTTCTAATAATATCCTCAGTTGGAATATCGTGGCCACCATTTCGAACGCGTAAAGCAACCCGTTCGATATTTAGCTGATAATCACCAAGTCCTACAAAGAACATAGTTGTCTCAAAACCGCTTTCCTTAGCACTCTGCATGAGTCGAATTACATTTCCACCGGCCAATGTTGTCTCTATTGTGAAATCACGCCTATTGTCTATACAGTTCCTAGCTAGTCTTATCGCCTCTTTACCTGCGGATATCTTCCGACGGTTTGGATCATCGGGATCAATGCGGCGAGCTAAAGCATCAGGATCGATATTCACACTAATTCCAAGTCGATCTACAATCAAATTCCTAATTGTACTTTTCCCGCTGCCATTATTCCCAGCAAATACATACATCATCGCAGAGGGCTCACTCATGAGATGTCTCCTGATTATCTATAGGTACGATCACACCATTTGGATATTCCTTAACAATCAAACCATTTTTCGTTTTATATACAATGTAAGTTCCGTTTGCTTTTGCATCCAACTTGGCTCGTTCGCCTGTAAGCTTGATTAATTTATGCAAATCTTGAACAAGATTCATAACCATTCACCTTCCATCCTGTAGGCATTCTTATCATCATTATAGCATACTCTTTTTGGATTAAACTCTAGCCGAATAAACCTCTTCAAACAAAACAAGCTTGCTCTACTGGCTATTCATATCCATAGTATCTCCACTATATAGGCATAAGTTTTCCAAAGAAAAACAAAAAGTGCGGAGAAAGCTCTCCGCACTTTTTGCTAACTCTATTTATTAGATTATTGCAATTTTTTCAGTACTGTTCTAGCTTCTTCATAGGTATCGTAAGCATCAGCAAAATCTCTGCCAAAAATACGTTTCAATTGCATTTTCCAAATTGGGTTTTTAGTTACATAAGCCCATCCTGCTTGACCAGCTGCTTTCGCCATCTCACCTGTTGGAGCCAACATTGCTGCAACTTCAGGAGAAAGTACACTTGCAGATTCAGTTACATCAGTTGTACCCGTAAATTTAGGACTAACAAGCTTCATGATATTCTCAAAATCTTTCAAGTATCCTGGAACATCCTCAGCAGAAAAATCGATAGATACTACATCGATGTGGTTTTCACTTTTGTTGTATTTAATTGTGTATGACATAATTGTATTCCTCCAAGTTTTAATAGTTATTTTTTAATAATAGAAAGAAATGTATGTAACTCCAACAGACAAAAAATTTCTGCCCAGGCTTTTTAGTAACTTCTACTTTTGGCAACTGGGTTTGGAACAAACTGCCTTGTTTAAATGATGCCATATCGTTACAATCAATAGTAAATGACATCTATTTCCTGTATCGTTTTATTGCAACATCCTTTCTAATATATTTTAACTCATACCTATTACCTATATTATTATCGACAAATTTCTTTTTTTATTTATATTAAAATACAAATTTCTACAAATTCCAACATATCCATGGTTATATTTGCCTTAATTTCATTCACACTTGTGTAATTCCGTTATCATTTAGAAACAACTAAAAAAGGCTCTGCGTGCGCCTTCAACTCCAGTCCATTTATCCTACAGGATTTCCGAACAGGAATACGCCGCAAAGCCTTCGATACTAGATGCTTATATAAGTAGATTAATCCGACTAATTACTTAGTTGCGGAGTAGCCCCCGTCAATCACATGTGCTGTACCTGTAATAAATGAAGCCTCATCACTTAGAAGGAAACATGCAAAAGCAGCTACTTCCTCAGGCGTACCATATCTGCCCAAAGCCGTTCCAGAAGCGATAAGAGATTGAAGCATCTCTACATCATCAGACAACAGCTTTTCGTATCTGTTCATGGTTGGTGTAGGGATAGGACCAGGGCAAATAGTATTTACTCTGATATTACGGTGACCCACTTCTTTAGCAACCGATTTAGTCATGCCCACAATGGCGTGTTTACTTGCTGAATAAGCTGCATCATTTGCCATCCCAATAAAAATACCATGCAAGGAGGAACAGTTTAGAACGGAAGCACCGGATTTCATATGTGGTAATGCATAATGCAACATGTAGAATTGGCCATTAAGATTTGTCTGAATCACCTTTTGAAACAATATCGGATCATATTCTGTAACATCCGCATTATCTCCTGTAATTGCTGAGTTATTATAAAGGCAATCAATCTTTCCATAAGCTGCTAAGGTTTGATCTACGATATTTTTGCAGTCTGCTTCAACTGAAACGTCTGACCGCACAAACAGTGCTTCTCCACCTAAAGCTTTGATTTCTTCGACTGTGTTAGCGCCAGCATCTGATCGATTGGCAACTACTACAGTACCACCCTCTCTTGCTACTCTCAATGCTGTAGCTTTTCCGATTCCGGTACCAGCACCCGTAATAATAACTACTTTGTTTTCAAATCTGTTGCTACTCATTATGCGCACCACTTTCTTATGTCTTTTTCAGGAAGAGGATTTGAACCTCATAGACCCTAATGTCACCTGATACAGTGTGGATTGGAACATTTTTGCAGAAAAATCGACAAAATTATCCTCTATATGACAACTTTATTGTATTTAATTGTATATAGCAATCAATATTTTAATCTACTTTTCCAACAATTGAGAATTTGGTTTTGATCGTCATAAAAAATACACCCCTTAGAATTTCATCAGATAAACCAGAAGTTTTATCCAATGTTATTCTAAGAGGTGTAATAAACCTCTACCTAACTCCACGAACTGGGACGTCGATTCGAACTTGACCTCCACCCGTCAGGGGAGAATTGCTAATATGCAGACTGCCCTGATGCTGCCTGACAATGGTGTCGGCAATATAAAGTCCCAATCCATAGTGACTTTTGGAGGTACGGCTACTGTCCCCTCGATAAAACTGCTTAACTGCAGATTGGAGTCCTTCACTCGTAAATCCTGATCCACTGTCTGCTACCGTTATACTCCACCAATCTTGTTTTGCCTCAACCTGCAAATAAATCACACTCTCATACGGGGAATACTCTACCGCATTAGCGAGTACATTCATCACAGCCCGATGAAGTAGCTCATTGTCTATCAACACCTCAGGGGGCAGATTATTGTCCTGGTGGAATTCTATCCGAAGATGCTTAGGGACAACCAACGCATCTAACTGCGTACGAATTTGCTGGATAAAAGCTTCCGTTCTAACCCATTTAGAGCGGGGAGAAATTTGTTTCCTCGTATTAGAAATCTCAATAAGTGTTGCCATGTATTGTTCGATTTGATCCGCATTTTTGGAAATATACCCTATATATTCTTGCTGATTCTTCGCTAAATCTGAGTCTATCAGCAAATCTGCATTTCCTTGAATAATCGTAAGAGGAGTCTTAATGTCGTGGGCAAGCGCAGAAATCTGCTCTTTTTTCATTTGTTCCAAATTCCATTGCTGTTCTAGCGACTTTTTCAATTCCTCTCTCAGCTGTTCCAGGGATGATAGCACCTCATCAATTTCACTGACCCCAGAATACACGACAGTAAAATCCAAATTCTTAGCTTCAATGTGATGTGCAGCTTCTTGCAAGGAAGCCATTTTTTGACTCAGTCTTCGAGCGAAAAATCCAGAAATCAGAATAACTTCCAGTAACATCAGAACTACAAAAAACAGCAATAACGTTAATTGCGGATTAGGCAGCGTGTTATGCAGAAAATTCGAGGTGAACTGCGGTACGATTGCATATTGCAGTACGATAACCTCATGCTCCCGCTCAATCACATCGGTGCAGTTTGTACCCATGAGATTACAACTGCTTTGATTCTTCTGCAATATATCTAGAGCGCGTTCTTTAGGAATATTTCCTGAAATATAGTTCTTTTGCTGATCCAATACCGCATGTTCCGCTCCCCAAGGGATCATTTCTTGCGTAATTTCTGGCGCACGCTGCAAAACATCCCAAGACTTTGCAATGGATTGCTCAGTATGGTTTGCTGGAACAATCATTCCATACTGCATTAATAGAGTAAATACCCCTAAACACAGAAATGCCAATAATAGAGTACACGCACCTAATGATAATAAATATTGAATGAAGACTGAACGGAGCCGTATTCGTTTCACACCCATTTGTAACCTATCCCCCAAACGGTTTCAATCGGTGAAACCTCCCTCGCACTCAGCTTACTGCGGATATTTTTTACATGTTCTGTAATAGTTGAGCTATCGCTTTCTCTGTCATAGCCATAAACCGATTCATAAATTTGTTCTTTGGAAAAAACCTGACCTTTATTTCTAGCAAGAAATTCACATATCTGATATTCACTTTTAGTGAGATTTATTTTCTCTTTATCAATAGAAATCTCCTTTGCCGAGAGATTGAATTTCACTCCAGATGCGCTTAACATATGATTTTTCCCTCGATTCTCACGCCGCAAATGAGCGTTAACCCGAGCCTTCAACTCGCCTGCGCGAAAAGGCTTCACGATATAGTCATCTGCCCCTACACTAAGTCCAAACATAATATCTGTCTCCATTGATTTAGCTGTAAGAAACAGAATCGGACAGTCTACGATATCCCTGATTTGAGTACAGAGCTCAAAACCATCGATATCTGGCATCATCACGTCCAACAGGATTAAATCAAATGTCGAGTACTCGTTCAAAGGCATATGTCGTGCACTTGTTTTTACCGTAACCCTATGGTGATCTTTGCTAAGAATATTATTTACTAGCGCCAAAATATCAGGTTCATCATCTATTATTAAAATATTAGCCAGTGACCTCACTCCTATTTATTCATATGATTTCCTAC
This sequence comes from Paenibacillus sp. FSL F4-0097, assembly GCF_038593125.1. Classification (NCBI taxonomy): domain Bacteria; kingdom Bacillati; phylum Bacillota; class Bacilli; order Caryophanales; family Paenibacillaceae; genus Paenibacillus; species Paenibacillus sp. FSL F4-0097. The sequence goes on along the minus strand of NZ_CP151965.1, from coordinate 1,537,189 downwards.
CCTGAAAGTAATGAAACCATATCAAGCCTAACATTGCCATTATCATTGTACTAATAAGTATAGCAGGTACGGAATGAAGAAGTTGCAGCTTCAATACTTCCGTTTCAATGAACCCGTTAGGTTGTGCATAAAACAAGGGAAGTTGAATCATCCGCATCGACCAGGCCCACGGTATGTATAACCACACTTTATCTCCTACAATGGTTCCACCTACGATAGCTGCAATTAGCGTACCTGCACTACCCACCGTTAGAGAAAGTCCCAAACCTCCAGCATAACTTAAGATGAGATGAAAGATCATTAAGATTAGAGCAGTGCCTATAACCCAACAAGCTCCTTGCCAGAATATTAGATATTGTATCTGCTCTATATGCAAAATTTGTTTCATGCCCAGTATTAGAATTGATGTTGAACCGAATACGATCCATATCATCGCCAAGATTATGAACCCGAGTTTTCTTATATAACACTTCGGACGTGAAAGAGCACTTAATAGATTATAGAATCCCCCTGCCCCCTCCTCTAAACCACTCATTAAAGCAGAGAATAATCCTATCCCAACAGGTAACCCAAAGGCTATTAATGAAAAATAACCATCATAGATGTGAAACTGATCCGCACGCTGTGAAAAATACCAAAGTACCATCATCGGATATAGAACAGGAACAAGGAATATCAACCAACGAATTGCAGTGTGCTTAGTCATCAACCATTCAGCTTGTAATAGCCGGAGTATCACCATCTCTATCGCACCTCTCTTCTACTAAACCAGCAGCTAGTTAAGGTGAGGGTTACCAAAAAGAATACAAGCGACACCACAATTCCAGGTAAAATAACCGAAGAGTCTCTTAGAGCATCCTGTGCTGAAAGAGCCACACCATTTGGACGTACACCAACAATGGGACACATTAACCTTAAAGCCCAACTCCACGGAACATAAATCCATGAAGGTTGATCCGCTGCTAGTACACTCACAATCATCCCAAACAGACCTGCAAGAATAGATACTACAGACCCAAATTGTTCAGCTAAGAATAGATAGATTGGAATCATCCCCAAAGAGGTCAACCAAACAACCATAGCGGCTGTTGTAATTTCAGATAAGGGTGCTGCACCCAAAGGAAACAAAAGACCAGATAGGTACATTACTGCAATAAGGAGCAGCGAAGACAACAGCAAATAATATGACACCACAATAATTTTACTGAGCCAAAGTTTAACGATGCTAATTCCGTGACTGCTTAAGCTGCGGTATCCTCCAGCCTTACGATCCTTGTTATTCGATAGTGTAGACAACAAAGCAGGTCCTATGGTCATGAATAACAGCGGCCACCAATTAAAGACCATTTCCATAAAATAGTGGTCTTCAGTTTGCAGGTTCTGTTGTGTGAAAAATGAAAATAGAAGAAAAAACAGTGGCACCACGACAATCAATTTTCGCGAAAATGTTCGTTTGAATTTAATATTTTCGGATAAAAGATAGTGGATCATCTGGTTACCTCCTGTCTGTTCCGACTCACGACTTCCATGAACAATTTCTCCAAATCATCACCAGGAAATATTGCATTCTGATACCCTAGAACACCATTACTAATGATTCCAATATGATCGGAAATTTGCTCCACCTCATGAAGAATATGACTCGATAAAATAACTGTAATCCCTTGTGCAGGAAATGAGCGTATAAGCTTACGTAATTCCTGAATTCCAATCGGGTCAAGCCCATTTGTCGGTTCATCCAGAATCAAGAGTCTAGGTTGATTTAACAAAGCGATCGCAATCCCGAGACGTTGCTTCATGCCCATAGAGAATTGTCCCGCTCTTTTTTTGCCTGTTGTTGTTAAATCAACAATTTCAAGAACTTCCCGAATCCGAGAATCCGGTAAGTTTAATATTGTCGTGTGTACCTTCAAATTTTGGACAGCAGTCAGATTCCCATAAAGTGGCGGGGACTCAATCAGCGCTCCAATGTGTAGTAAATCCTTACGTGTCCATGGATGACCGTCAAATAAAATTTGTCCTGACGTCGCTCGAAGTATTCCTGTTATCATTTTTAGAGTCGTCGATTTACCTGCGCCGTTTGGGCCTAACAGTCCATAAATCGAATTAGTTTTTACGGTTATGTTGATATCGTTAACCGCACGCTGCCCCCTGAAATTCTTGCATAAATTATTAGTTTGTAAAATATACTCTCCCATCCTTTATCATCCTCTCATTTGCTATACGTTGATCATATATAGCAAATCTAAGGACTTTATAAGGTTTTACTGAGCTCAAATTATACGGGATTATAACGAGCATAAAAAAGCTCGGTTCAAATTTAACGTTGAACCGAGCCTGGAATATTTATCATCTAATACATGAACTTCAAATATTGCAAAAAAATCATGCTCTGCGAATTGTAAATTCAAAATCCATATCTAAGGATGGATTGATTTGATATTCATCAAGAACTGGAGCTCCCCAGCTGTCATCCCCGCCTACGCCCATTTGACGTCCAGCAATGGTAACAACGGTATAGTGAACGTTCGGCAGCTCATAATGATGTGTCGCATTCTCCAGCTCCATTGCCGAGTAAGGCGAGATATTGGCTTCAACAGGGGCTGTAGCTGGTGCAGATATTATAATGCCTTGGCCATAATCATTCATTATGGATACTTCGCGCACACCTGTGCGGTTGCCCGATTCCTGCGGCACCAAATAGGACGACACATTATCCATCGCATGATTCTGGAAGCGACACAATCTCGCCCCATACGCACGGTCGATATAATTTTCTTCCGGCCCATTTGCATACCAATTCAGCTGATGATAATCCGCTGGCACCTTAAAGCTTAAAGCGAAGAGCGGAAGCTTTGGTAAACCCGCTGCTCCATGGTAGCTTGATTTCACCTGTATGCTTCCATCGGAGAACACTGTGTAAGTTACACTTACCCGTACTCCCTCTGATACACTAAGCTTATACACGTAAGTCACCGTCGCACGGTCCTTCTCCTCCACGAGCTCGAAGCTTAACGTTCTACGGGTCAAGCTTGCTGCATACCAAGGGGAAGAGTCGAAATGCATTCCCGCCCCCTTGTCATTGTCTGTCATTGCTCTCCAGAAGAGCGGTGCCGGCGGTGAAGAGATCATTTCCTGCCCTGAATATTTAACAGAAATTAATGTACCCGCCTGCTTTGAGAACATTACGGAGAAGTCACGACCATGTACGCCAATATTCACATCTCCTTCAACCACGCGAAAATCATTCACGACAGATGTTATCTTAGCATCTGTTAAAGACTCCTCGGCTGACGTATTTGCCACTTGAAAAACATGCTGGCCAAAAGCGATTTCATAACCGCTATTCGCCCATAAAGAATCTTCCTTCAGAACAAGAGAAACATCCAAGCTATACTCGCCAGGCTGATTCTTAATATCGGGTAGATCAACTTCTACATATTTTTCCTCGCCCGGATTAACCTGAGCGAAGACAGTTCCACGCTGGATGACCCTACCCTCATAGTTCAGAGCGTATTGTAATTCATAAGCATCCAAGCCCACAAATAAGTTTTCATTTCTGATTGTAAAACCCTGACTGTCCGGGAGCAGCTTGAAGTTCTGATACAGAAATTTCACTTCCTGCATTTTTGGCGACCATCTCCGATCCGCATACACAATTCCGTTACCAGAGAAGTTGTAATCGGTTGAACGGTCATCGAAGTCTCCTCCATAAGCCATGAAGGGCTTACCGTATCGATCATTTTTCACAATCACCTGATCCATATAATCCCAGATAAATCCACCCTGATACATTGGATACTTCTGCTCTAGCTCTGTGTATTTATGCAACCCCCCGACGGAATTGCCCATCGCATGCATGTATTCACAGCTAATATATGGTTTTAGCGGATCTTCTGTTAAATACCTTTCGATATCTGCTGCTTTCGCATACATCCGGCTCTCCATATCGCTCGAATCATCATATTCACGGTTATGGAACACCCCTTCGTAATGAACCAACCGAGTAGGGTCCTTCTCTCGAAAATAATTGGCTACGTTCAGAATTACTTCTCCTGCAAAAGATTCGTTCCCACAGGACCAAATTAGAATGGAGGGATGATTTTTGTCTCTCTCCACCATGGAAATCGCACGATCCATCACGATATCCTGCCATTCAGGCTTATTGCCGGGGATGTTCCAAGACGGCTCAACTGCCCCCATTTTCTGCCATGATCCATGCGACTCTAAATTCATCTCGTCAATGACATAGACTCCGTATTCATCACACAACTCATACCACAGTGTCATATTCGGATAGTGCGAGGTCCGAACCGCGTTGATGTTCGCCTGCTTCAAGGTTTTTATGTCCCACAGCATATCTTCTTTTGTAATACTGCGTCCAAAGCGCGGATTAAACTCATGCCGGTTAACGCCTTTAAATACAATACGTTTGCCGTTTAAGTGCATAATCTTATCTATCATTTCGAATTTCCGAAAACCAATTTTTTGCGGCACAACTTCTACAAGATCCCCGGATGCGTTGTAAACTGATACGTAAAGGGTATACAGATTAGGAGCTTCTGCGCTCCACAGCTGCACCTTTGTTGCCGCAAGCGTAAGCGAAAGGGAATCTCCTGAAACTTCACTTTCAGTACTAGCCACAAGATTACCTGCTCTATCCTTAAGCTCAAGGAGCACTTTTGAGGCAGACTTACCTATCAATTGCATGACAGCCGTCAGCGTTCCTTGCTCAAACTTTTCATCCAAATCGGTTTGAACGTGGAGATCCCGCACATGAACATCCGGCACGGTGTATAGATACACCTCACGAAAAATTCCCGAAAAACGCCAGAAGTCCTGATCCTCCAACCAACTCCCCGTGCTGCGCTGATAGACTTCAACCGCCAGCTTATTTTCGCCTTCCGTCAAGTACGATGTTAAATCAAATTCACTCGGTGTAAAGCTATCTTCGCTATAGCCAACAAACTCCCCGTTTAGCCATATATAAAAAGCCGATTCAACTCCTTGAAAAGATATATACACCGGACGTTGCTCCCAGCCCGCAGGAACTTCAAAATATTTGACATAGCTGCCTACAGGATTGTGGTCCTCAGAGATCATCGGAGGTCTAAGATGCTCATGACCGTCCCATGGATACATCGTATTCACGTACTGAGGCTGCCCATAACCCTGAAGTTGGATATGACCGGGAACTTTAATATCCTTCCAGCCTCTGCAAGACACGTCCTCCTTATAAAAATGAACCTGTCGTTCCATGGCATTTTGGGCATAACTAAATTTCCAGCTGCCGTTCAGGCTATGGCGCCAGGGCATTTCTCCAAGCGCTTCGGCTTCATTTTTCGTTTGGTAATATCGATGGTCAGAATGCGCGTGCACTCTGCCTATTGCATAAATGGACGGGTCTGATAACCATTCCAGACTTGGAGTGAGGTTTCGTTCAACCTGCTGCTTCATCTATACTTCCTCCTCTATTCTTCACATGAACGCTAACTTATTTAACCGAACCCGTCATCCCAGCTACAAATTGCTTTTGCATCATGAAAAACACTAATGCTGTCGGTAAGGTCGTAATGACAATCGCTGACATGATCAGACCATAGTCAGGGGCATAACCTGAGCCTAGATTCGAGATAAGAAGGGGCACAGTCATATTTTCTGGTGATTGCAATACGATCAAAGGCCACAGATAATTGTTCCAGCTGTTTAAAAATGTGATAATCGCAGCGGCGGCGTAAGTTGATTTCATCGTTGGCATATAAATGCGGAAGAACAAACCAAATTCCGAGAGCCCATCGATGCGCCCAGCCTCCATCATATCCTTAGGAAACATTTTTGTACTTTGACGAAAGAAGAAAATTAGGAATGCTGTTGTAAATGTCGGAAGAATGACTGCCGATGCTGTATCGATACCGAGAAACGGCACTACACTAGATACTTTGGCGAACATTTGAAATAGAGGTACCATAATCGCCGCAAATGGAATCATCATTGAAGCCAGCAAAATATTGAATACGATATCTTTACTCCGGCTGCGGTACATTTCAAAACCATATCCAGCCGCCGATGCTACTAGCAGTGAAAGCACAGTAGTCACCACAGAGATTTTTGCAGAGTTCCAGAGAGCCTGCCACATATCCACTGAACTAAATAGATTGTTTATATTTTCCACTAAATGTGCACCCGGCAACAATGTCCCTTTGGTTACATCAACCGACTGGTTCGTGGCGCTTATAACCATCCAGATAAATGGAAAGATAGAGATCAGCGCAGCGATGATTAGAAATACGTAAGTAAACATGCGTTTGGTTTTCATTATCTCTTATCCCCTCCTAGTTTGTTCTGAATAAGCGTCAGAATGAGCACCATTACAACAATCGAATAGGAGACGGTTGCAGCGTATCCAAAGTTAGGTGTGTATTCAAAGGAAAGGTTATAAATATATTGGGAAATCGACATGGTTGCATTGCCGGGTCCACCTTTCGTGATGTTAACCACCTCGTCAAACAACTGAAGTGTTCCAATGGTCGATGTTATCGTCGTGAACAAGATAATCGGCTTCAATAGGGGAATTGTAATTTTGAAAAATTGTGTAAATGCACTCGCTCCATCTATATGAGCAGCCTCATATATTGATTTGTCGACATTTTGCAGTGAGGACAAATAGAAAATCATATTATAGCCAGTAAAGCGCCAAGTGATAGCGATAATGATAGTAACTTTGGCCCAGAAGGGATCGGTAATCCATTGAATCGGTTCGCTGATTAGATGCAGATTCACCAGAAATTTATTGACGATACCTTCGGCTCCAAACATGTACTTGAAAACAACGGAGTACGCTACAAGTGAAGTTACCGTTGGCAGAAATATCGCCGTTCTGAAAAATCCTTTAAATTTCAGTCTTTCGTCATTTAGCAGCACAGCGATAAAGAGCGCCAGCACCAGCATAACTGGGACCTGAATAATCAAGTAAATAAAAGTGTTTTTGACGGCTGTAAGGAAAGTGGTGTCGCTAAACAGACGAATATAGTTATCAAGGCCGGTAAACTGAAGATTGTTGCCTCTGCCTGTCTTGAAGGATAGAATTAAGGCTTGAATCATTGGATAAAAATAGAAAATACTGATCATAATGACCGGCACAAGAACGAATAACCAGCCTGTCAGATGGATTTGCCGTTGACCTTTAGTGCTCTTATGTCTTTGAGGGCTTAGCCCTGGCTTTACAGTTTCCACTCTACTCCACACCCTTCTGTCTGATAAATTAGAGATGAAAGCCCCTGCTACCCATCCTTCTGTAGAAATCCAATTTACAGGAGAAGAAGAAGCAAGGGCCTAGATTGTACAGCCTAAGTGTGATTAGCGAACTTGGGTATCTGCTTGCTTCTGGGCATCCTTCAGAACAGTATCTACATCTTTTCCACCAAGATAAGATTGCACTGCTACAACCATAATGTCCTCTATTGCGTAAGTGTTCATGCCATAGTTGACGTTAGGAATTTGTTCGGTCCAAGCCGCAAAATCGGATACGACCTTTTGACCTTTGAAAAATTCATCCGCAGCTGAATAAGCTTCTCCGCTTGCCGCAGCTTTTAAAGTGCCGATAACACCAACTTTTGTATTTAACGTCTGATACAATTCCGCATCAGAAGCAAATGTTTTTGCAAGGAACTCCGCAGCAGCTTCTTTACCATCTACATTCATTACATACCAGGAGCTGCCCCCAAGGTTGGATGCATGGACGGAGCCTGCTGTGGCTGCCAGCTTAGGAAGTGGAGCTACTGCCCACTTACCGGATTGGGAAGCTTCGGCTTTAATTGAAGGTGTAATCCAGTTACCCGTTGGCACAGTAGCCACTTCACCACTATTGAATGCGCCTACAAATTGACTCCAGTCTGAGTTAACTTTCACGATGCCGGAATCCATCATTTCTTTGTACAATACAAGCGCCTCTTTCAAAGCAGCGTTGTCTGCAATGGTCGGAGTTTGACCGTCTTCACCCGTATACCATGCACCCGCCGATTGAATCATGACCCGGATAAGTCCAAGATCATTGGGATCCAGTGTGATCATGCTTTTGCCGGTTTTTTCTTTTACAGCCTTACCGATCTCGATATATTGCTTCCAGTCGATATCCTGTAGTGCATCCAGGCTATAGCCTGCTTGCTCAAGATAGTCTGTACGTACATACATTCCAGTTACACCAGAATCAAACGGAACACCATATTGCTTGCCGTCAACACTGGTCGGGCCAATTTTGTAATCCGCAAAATCAGCAGCTTTTACAACATCCGTCAATTCATAAAAGGAATCCGGATACGCTTGCAAAAAGCTTTGCGCACGGTAATCCTCAATCAATACAATGTTAGGAAGACCCTTCGTAGATCCAGAGTTCAGTCCTGTGTTCAGCTTTTGCACGATATCAGCCTGCGCGTTCTCAACGACGTTTACCGTTACGTCTGGATTGACTTTCGCATAAGCTTCTTTAGCAACATTCATGGCTGCAATGTTAAACGCTGGGTCCCAAGCCCAAACTGTGATCTCTTGTGGCTTGCTGCTACCTTCGCTTCCGGAGTTGCTCGTTTCGTTTTTCGTTCCACCTGAGGAACATGCCGAAAGTAGAACCACACTAGCCAGCATTACGGATAATAATTTTTTCACTTCGTAACCCCCTTGATAATCTGTAAAATAATAAAGATGGAAGCGTTTTCTCTGCTACGCTTCCATCTTATCATTTTGTATTCGCTTTCTTTGGCAGTATCTTTGTTAGCTTTGGTGTTATTATTGGATTCTATTTTTACTCTAAGATCGACTCTGGTACTATTTTTAGGTTCTTGTAAAAATTTTAGCTTTTTAACAATGGAAGCGTAATTATGATCTTCGTACCTTCATTTCGTTTGCTTGTAATGTTAATACCATAGCGCTCTCCGTACAACAATTTGATTCTGTCATCAACATTCCGTATACCGATCCCGGAGAATAATTGTCGTTTGTGCTTCGAGGCTGGCAGCTGTTCTTCTTTCATCAAATTCGGATCAAGGTCCATCCCATCACCATTATCTACAACTTCGCATACAAGCTGATCTTCCTGAACGGCGATCATGATCAGAATTCTTCCCTCATCTTTAAGATTGAATGCATGAAAGAACGCGTTTTCGATAAAAGGCTGCAGAATTAGCTTTGGCATATGATAATCCAAGCTTTCAGGCTCCACAAAATAATTGACGCGAATCTTTTCACCGTACCTTACATGATTGATATACACATAATGCTTCAGCGATTCTAATTCCTGACTAACAGGTATAGTGGATTGAATATCACTGACAGTGTTTTGCAGGAGTGAGATTAGCGAATTTATTGTTCCAGCTGCTTTTTCCTTGTTGCCCTGTTGCACCAGAAATTTGATAGAAGCCAGCGTATTATATAAAAAATGTGGATTGATCTGCATTTGAAGGGCGGCCAGCTCCGCATTACGCTGCTGCTTCTGGGTCTCCATCAACCGATCAACATAATCATGTAGGGAATCAAGCATAAAATTGAAGGCATTTCCTAGCTCCTTAACTTCATAACTACTAGTGGCGACATCCACATGATTATCAAATCCCCCCTTAGGAATACTCGACATCTGTTCAACGAGTACACGCAGGGACTTCGTCATTTTCCTGGTAATTAAAAATACAATAATAAGCGAAATGGCTACGATAGCCATGATCGTCAACGACACTGCTTTAGCATTTACCATCTGACCCGTTACAGCTTTCTTATCGATCAGATTCACCAAATAAACATCAAATTCAGGCAAGTATTCCGAGAATACTACCCGTTCATTCCCCATCACATAGACAGATTCTCCATTGTCTCCTGTGCTCTGTTCATCAACTACTTCATGAAGCAGCTGTTGATCGGTCAGCCCAATCAGCTCTGTCCTGTTGCTGGATACAATTTGCCCTTTTGCATTCAGCAAAACAACATCATTACCTTCACTCGTAAAATTGGCATAGAAGGCCTTAAAATCGCTATCACGAATTGCAATGTACATAGTGCCATAGATACGGCCGGTCGAATGATCAAATAGAGCTTTAGAAGCCACTAACAGGATCTCTTTCTTTTTGGTTTGACCATCCTCTTTTTGATAAAGCTGGTACAGAATTTGCTGTGGATGGGCCACTGTCGCTTTCGTAATCGGGTGGTTCTTCAGTTCATCAGCAGTAGCAGACCAATACCAAGGATCGGTTGAATAACTTCTGCCATTCGCACCTACAATCATAATACCCACATCAAAGGCACTCAGGTTGGAGCGGACTGCACGCATGCTTTCTGTCATCTGGTAGGTTTTGATAGCAAGCGTCAATGAATCCGTCTCTCCCCCGGACAAATAGCTGCGGATGGCACCATTCTGAGCTGTCATTGTAGCACCCGTAGCTACAACGTTGTTGTAGGACTCCAAGTTTGTCTTCATCTGATTCAGTAGTTTGCCATTCGTTATGCTGAAGGTCTTTAAGAATAAATTTTCTGACATACGGATGGTAATAGACAAAGTCAGAAGGGATACGGCAACAATGCTTATGAGGGTCACAAGAAAAAGCTTGAGAAATAAGCCCTGTTTTCTAATCTTGTTGATGATTGTTCCAATCATGGTCGCTCTACGTCCCGTCTTCGGTACTGGCTCGGAGAAATGCCCGCCTGCTTCTTAAACACTTTAGTGAAATAACTCTGATCCGAATAGCCCACACTAGCGCTAATATCAGAAATTGTTTTTTCCGTTGTCACGAGTAACTCCATGGCTTTCTCCAACCGGACTTTGTTCAGATATTCATTAAATCCTTCACCATTCTGAGCTGTGAAATGGCTCGATAAATAAGAAGCGTTGAAATGAAACTGCCGCGCAACCCCAGTCAACGTGATGGGATCAGCGTAATGATCCTGAATGTATTCAAGCAAGCGGGTCATATTTGGATTGATCGTTAGGTTCGTCTCACCAATCGCACGTTCAGCTTCGCGAATAAAAGCTTCAGCAACAGCGATTGCATCTCCGGCATACATCGCTTCATCTATTTTTCGAAAGAAGTCGTATTTGGATTCCTCCAAGCCTCCGGTCTCATACTTCATTTTTCCAAGTGTGGTCGCTACGTTAAATATAAAATTCCCCAATAACGATTTGAATTCGAAAATATCGGTCCGATAATCCATCGAACGGAGATGAACATATTCCAGAAATCCAGTGAATGCCTTCTGGTATTGCTTACGTTTCAGTTGTTCCATTAATTCGCCCATATCATATTCCTGATATTCACTCGGAAGGCTGGGCAAATGATCATTTTCAATTAAGCTTCGATCCGGCAAGTAGAAACTGTATCGTGTAAGCTTTAAATAATTGTCTCGATAAATCTCCCCCAGCTTATTAAAATCCGTAAAGCTTTGACTGATAACGAAATGTGTTTCTCTCGCCCAATGGTCCATCTCCGAGACTAGATATCGGAGCTCTATAACAAGCTCGTCCCACTGTTCCGGCTTTGCATTAAGCAAATATATAACCGAATCATTGACAAACTTCAGCCGAATAAACACTGTATCGCCCAAAGGGAGCTTACTAAGCCCTTTTTCTATTTTTTGTGTGAAAGTTAACCTATCCCCAGAATCTTTAATATGTTTCATATCCGCTCCGAAAAACGCGAATAGTGTGTGTGGAAACTTTGCATGAAGCAAAGCAGACTCAAGCCCAGACTCATATCCGGTCATAAGCTTCTCGATAACTAGCAAAACTTGCTTTTCCCCAGGATCCTTTCCTTGATCGGTCATCTCCATCCCTACCAATTTAGCAGTGGTTTTATTTAGGATGGTTAACAGATAATCAGCTTCCAACTTTGGCTTCAGAATGTAGTCCGCTACACCACTTTGAAATGTGGATCGGACATAATCATATTCACTGAAACTACTTAAGACGATTACTTCAATATGAGGGTATTTCTCCTTAACGATCTTGACCAGTTTCTCCCCGCCCATTATTGGCATAACAATATCTGTAATGATCACATGAGGATTAACCTCATCCATCATATTTAGTGCTTCAAGACCGTTAGCAGCCTCACCAACAATTCGATACCCTTCATTTTCCCAATCCAAAAGATGTTTGATTCCTTGTCTTACAAGCATCTCATCATCAACAATCATAACTTTGAATATTGGTTTCATTTCTTCCCCCTTGCAGCCCTGAGAATGATTATGCCTTTTTCCTTGAATTGAAAATCTCTTTGTAACCGTTTTCTTTTTATTCGTTAGTATACAATACATCCAACAAGGAGCAAGCTCCTATACAAGTAAAGCCGTAAGCTTACTTAAAAATTGTTCATTCCAAATAATATGCCCCACCGACAAATATGGTCAACCTCTCATTTTCATTCTATGAAATATTCTTAAGTTAAGGACAAGAACTTCTACATGATAAAACAAAAAAAGCCGCGATAATTGCAGCTTCATTGTTAATGAAACAATAAGCCAAATAAATTATTTATTGGCTTATAGATAAAGATAATAAGAAACAGCGGACTGGGGATGTTCAATTTTAACAACGAGCAGAAGGTCGCGCCAAGACCCAAAATCCAAAAAATAAAATATACGCTAAGATCACGCACTCGGCGCTTTCGCATTAATTTAGGCAAATCAAGTGCCATACAACCTACAGCAATCACCAAGAATAACAGTACTAGCATTTGACTTCACTCCTTGATTTTTTCAAGAAAAGAATTATCTGTGAGACCCACGCGGTTAATAACTGCTGAGGCTTTGTAATGGATGCGCAATGATTTAAGGTAATCGTCACCCTTTTGTTGCTGCAGCTTTGCCCAAGCTTTAGGGCTGGCATGGTAGATCGATTGTCCGAATCCCATAATATCAACATTGAAACGATCATTTACATGCTCCACAGTTTTTTGCATCCGCTCTATAATCCGCTCCTCTGTTTCCTTTTCCAAACGTTTTATAGTGCTTTCCGATTCCAAATTTTCTACACTTTGCACTTCTTCAATATTGCAAAGCGTCTTAACACTAAGGTAAATATGCGGCTCCCCATTAATGATTTTCACTTTGCGTTTAGTTGTAGCCTGGATCGCTTCGATTACTATGGGCTTTCCGTCTTCCCCTGCGATCGAGCCAGAATGTGCGGTTACCTTATCGTTGATATAATTGTAACCAATCGTTTCTCCCTCGTTTAGCCAACCGATCAACTTGTCTTTTTTGAACACAGCTACAGTATGGTATTCCAATCTTGCCTTAGGCATTGTTCGCTCTACATTGCTTTTGTCTTCTCCATCTTTGGGATCTCCTATAATTTTCACTCCGGTTAGCACAGGATTCTCACCTTCAGACAATAAATTCTCAATAAAATCATCCAGCGTGACAGCGACTGTTTTTGCTGAATCTTTATAAGAATTATCCAAAGAGCTAAATAATTTGTTCGCTGGTAATTTATCCATAGGTGTAAGGACATTCAAGACATTGCTGGCGGTTGTATCTCTGGCAACCATAACGTAGAAATCCATCCGGGGTTCCCGACTTCTTTTAAATACATCGAGTATCTCACCCACTCCGGTGCGGGCAAGCTCCTCCCCAATCACCAACACCCGGATATGACCGAGATAACTTGACCTAGAGCTATCCAGATTCAGCTTACGCAGCGCATCATAAAACGTAGGTACAGTAAATTTATATACAACCACTGGGACTCCACTGCCTCCCCCTCCTCCATTCGTTTGGGAGGAAATCGCAGATGGAATAACGACCTGCATCGAAACGGTATAACCTTTTTCTGCCTTGTCAATCCCTATCCCCAAGACAAAAGCTATCTCATTCAGCTCATTTCTTTCCCAACAGCCGCTTAGCACTAACGTAAATTGGAGAGCTATCATTAATCGAAGAACGCCTCTAACTAATTTTTTATTCATTTGGTTGGTTCCTTATCACTGGATGTGCTTTGACGAAACAGGTTCTGCGTCTTATTCTCAGCAGGCCTTGTCTTTAAAAACGGCCACGGAAAGCGAAAAATAGAGTCTTTTAAATCTTTGGAATTATACGGTCCGAGCGGACTCATATAAGGCATTCCGAAAGAACGCAGACTCGACAAATGCAATACGATGATGAAAATACCGAAGAGAATTCCATATAATCCGATAAATCCGGCCAAAGCTATAAGCACAAAACGGATCATCCGCGCAGCTATAGACATTCCTGTCTCCGGAATAACAAAACTAGAAATGGCTGTTAGCGATACAATAATGACCATTGCGGATGAAATAAAACCCGCTGCTACCGCGGCTTGTCCAATCACCAACGTTCCGACAATGGAAATCGCCTGACCAATATTTTTGGGTATCCGCACCCCGGCTTCCCGCAAAATCTCATAAGTCATTTCCATGATCAGCGCCTCAACAAAAGCAGGAAAAGGAACACTCTCCCGCTGGGCAGCTAAACTGATTACAAGATTGGTCGGTATCATCTCCTGGTGATAGGTAGTAATCGCAACATACAATGAAGGGGCAAGCAAAGTAATAAAAAATGAAATAAAACGAACTAATCTCAGCAATGTTCCAATATCAGCCCTTTGGTAATAATCCTCAGCTGACTGGAAAAATGCCACAAAAAATGTGGGCACCAGCAGTACAAAAGGAGTTCCATCAACAAGAATGGCCACTTTTCCTTCCAAAATACCCGCTGCAATCGTATCCGGACGATCACTGTTGTATACGGTAGGAAAAGGTGTAACTGCCGTCTCTTGAATAAACTCCTCAATATATCCACTCTCGAGAATACTGTCCGTATCTATTTTATTCAGACGGCGCTTTACCTCTTGCACCAGTTCCTTATTCGCGATGTTACTTAGATACATAATGGATACGCTGGTTTGAGTCACCCTTCCGATCTGAACGGTTTCCAGCCATAAATGGCTATCTTTGATTTTTCGCCGAACCAGTGCCGTATTCGTCCGTAAATTCTCAGTGAATCCTTCCATTGGACCCCGAACAACCGACTGTGAGCTAGGCTCCCCTACATTACGATCTTCCCAGCCTGGTAAGCCGATCCGCAGAGCGCTGGATAACCCGTCAAGCAGCAGCATTATATTACCGGACAATAAATGATGAATAAATTGGCTGTAATCGTCAATGACGGCTATATCGCCGGCTATTAATATCTGTTTCTTAATCATCTCAAACTTCCGCTCGGGAGAAAGCCCCCTCAGCTGTTCGTAAGGAATGTGTTCCTGCAAGGAATACAAAATTGAATTATGCAGCACCTGAGTATCCACAAGACCATCTATGTAAATCAAAGAAATATGAGTGTTCTCTTCTATCTGCAACTCTTTTATCACTACATCAGAGCTTTCACCCATCAATTGGTACAAATTAGCAATATTAACTTCCAACCGGCTTGATAATGTACCAATCTCCGTATCTTTCATGATGCAGCCTCCACTTCTCCATAGATAGATGAGTATAGTTTGATGTTAATTATGATAATTATTCCTTCGGATTAAAAAATCGGGATGGCATAATTCTGGTAACTACAACCATACTAAAACTAGTCCAATAAATTTGAGGGGGTATATGAGTTTGGAGAAAGATCGAATTAGTACCAATCAAATGATTATACTCGGGCTATTCACATTTATTGGGGATATGGCGCTTGTGTATCCGGCGTTAATGATATCAGGAGCGAAACAAGATGCATGGATTGCTGCTTTGATTAGTATTCCCTTGGGTCTAGTGACCATAAAATTGTTACTCTGCTTAGCAGACCTTGAACCCAACAAGAATATTATCGAGCTTAGCCTACAAATTTTAGGAAAATGGGTCGGAACTGCTGTGGCCTTATTCTATTTAGGGTTCTTCCTGATTGCTGCCTCCACCTACATAAGAGAAATTGAAGATTTCATGTGTACACAGATTTACGAGAAAACACCCGGTGGGGTTATTCGTTTCATGGCCATTTTCCTGCTGGTATATGGGGTACGACTTGGCCTAGAAACATTGGGCCGGGCAGCTCAGCTTTTTTTTCCTTTATTTGCAGTTTTTTTGATCGGTCTGCTGCTCCTGCTGACCCCCGATGTCAAAATGGAACGTTTATACCCCATCTTAAACACACCAGTACCGGACATGCTTCATACTTTGATGTATGGTGTTTTTTATCCTTTTGGCGAATTGTGCGTGTTTCTAATGATATATCCTTATGCTCAGAAAAATAGCAAAACAAGCCGGGATATTTTCATAGCCTTGATCATCGGAGCTCTGGGCCTTAACCTCATCTTATTGTTTTCCCTTACCGTTCTAGGTGTTTACGCTTCTGAACATCAATTTTATGCCGCTTATATTCTTGCTCAAAAAATTAATATTGCTAATTCTCTGCAACGTATTGAAGCGCTTATGGCTACAGCATGGATTATCAGCACGTACTTCAAAACAGCAGTTTATTACTATGCTTTAACCTTAGGTACAGCCCAATTATTTAAACTCAAAAGCCACCGTCCTCTGATCATACCTACTGGATTTTTGTTATTCGGTATGTCACAACTGATTGCCAAAGACATCATTTTCTATGTAAAGGAGATCCCCGCCTACTGGGTAGATTGGGATTTCACCTGTGCATTTGTTCTGCCGCTTATGTTGCTAATTGTGTATCAATTTAAGAAACGCCGTGCTTCTAAGGTTTAAACGACATTAGATTATGGACAAGTGAAATTAAGATTGTAGATACGAATCCCGCTTAATGATCTAATTACGCTCCGCTAAAATAATTGGGGAATTTCTCCCTGAAATTTCTGGGATTTTCGTTCATTAGACTAATGATCAGGGAAAACCTCCCTAAATTTCAGCTGATTCGTTAGCAATTAAAGAAATTCCCCTTATTATTAGGGAGGAATTCCCTAAATTCGTTCATTTAGAGCGAATATTGGTTATTTTCAGGGAGTTTTTCCCTAATTAGTTTTAGGCCGGCTTCGCACACTCATAAACGCAGACAACACAAACGGCCCCCGCATACTGCTTATCGCACCGTCCAATAGATATCGTCCCCAACAGGTATCACACAAAATGAATATTCCGCCGCCCAACCTAATGGCATAGAATACTTTGTGTGCGTAGCCCATAGTCTATTGGCTACAGCAAGAATCCGCTTATAGCCTTTTTACTAAAAAGAAGCTGCCTCATAAGTAGTATTCACTACTTTTGAGACAGCCTCTTTATTCATAAGTTTCTTGTATGAAGTAAATCTATTCCTTCTTATCCAAAGAAATCGAGGACGGAGTTACATCACTGACAGGTTCTTTTGCCACTTCAAAAGTGGATCCGCAGGCCGGACAAAAGCGTGCCTCGATCGCCACATTCCCACCGCATGCTTTGCAATGCTTTACATCGGACAACTCAGCAATTTGCTGAAGGTTCGTCTCAATCTCAGCCTTCAATTCGAGAATACGATTGATATTAGTCTCGATTTGCTCACTTGGCAGTGGTCCTGCACCTTGAGTTACGGCTTCAAATAACAGTTTGCCCATGACCTGATACTGCTGGTCAATATCATTTTGCTTACCGTTATTTTGCAGCTTCAACCGGTTAATCTCCACCACTGTTTTTGCTTTATTCCCAGCCTCGCTTACCCCTGCTTTTACTTTGTTAAAAAAACTCATATTCAGCCCCCAATTCCGTAGTAGTCATATATAAGCATATTTCGACACCGCCAGAAGTATTCCTTTCTTTATTGTACCTAACTTCGTCCATGGTTTGTAGCCTATAACCGATTTACTACCCCTTTCCCCGCCTTCCTGCGGGAACGAACCTCGACTCAGGTCTGGTATACAAAACCGCCTCCAGGCCGTTTTTTCGCATGCAAAAAGACATTAGAATGAGTACATAAGCAAACGGGTTGCAGGATTCAATAACAATCACACCCATACGAGAGGAAGAAAACAATAAATGAAAAAATTATATCGTTCCCAAAGTGATCAGAAGATAAGTGGTTTGTGCGGAGGTCTTGCTCGTTGGTCTGGTATTGATGCTACAGTAATCCGTCTCGTTGCTGTTGCCGCAGCATTGTTCAGCTTCGGAACAGTACTTATCTTCTACGTCATCGCTAGTATCATCGTTCCTAAAGAACCTTTTAACAGCTTTTCAGATGGACATGATTTCTATTAATAAATCGTCGTTTAATACAAACTAACCCTAATCCAACCATAAAAAAGGAGAGATAGAACATGAGTCTATTAAAAAGAATTTCCACAATTACTAAAGCAGCCCTACACGAAGGTTTAAACAAATTAGAAAACCCGGTGTTGCTGACAGGTCAGTATTTACGTGATCTTGAAAATGATATCGCTAAGGCGGAACGCAATGAGCGTGATCTGCAAGTTACAGCAAGTGTGTTGGAACGCCGTAAGCAAGAATATACTCAGTTAGTAGAGCAAAGTGAAGCCGAAGCCGTTCAAGCAGTTGAACAAGGAAATGAAGAAAGAGCTCGTCTGGCACTCATAGCCAAGTTACGGTACGTAGAACAGTTGGAAGAGTCCATAAATAGCCAAGTACAAACTAAGCAATCCCTTGCAGAGCTTGAGATCAATATCGCTAGAGCAAAAGAAGAGCGTGAACATCTCAAAGCGAAAAGAACTGAACTTATCGCTCGCGCTCAACAAGCGACAGAAACACTCAACTCTGCTCCACGTTCTTCTACGAAAGGTCTAAATGTAGGATCAGCTTCACAAGGTTTCGAACGAATGGAAGAAAAGATTTTCGAGTGGGAAGCATTGGCGGAAAACTCCAAAAATAAATTCAATACAGGCACAGGAATAAGTCCTTCCATCGATCCTAACCTGCGTAGCGCCGTTGACATCGAAATCGAGCGAATCCGCAACCGTAAAACCAACACTGAAGTAAACACTGAGAAAAAATAAATAGGACAACAAGCCTCTTACTACTCAGCTATTGTGCTGAATAAGGGGCTTGTTTTTTACTTCTTTTCATCCCGCGAATCCATTTTTTCGTTTCTGGATCCACACGATAAGACTCAGTGATTTTCTGCAAAGCTTTGTTGTAAGTGAAATCATCTAAGCTGTTGTTTCTCAAATAACTCATCGTAGGCTCTGGCAATTTCACATAACAAATCGAAAGCGCCCAAGAAACCGCCATTTTTACATAATAGCCTTCATGACTGACCTTATCGAGCAATTGTAAAATCCGGCTGATATACGCCTCTTCAATAAAGAAATTAAGCATCATTACCACAGCAAAACGGATTTCATATTCTTGATCTGACAATAGGTAAGGCATTATAAACTCCCACACCCGTTCTTTATTCTTTACGGTAAACTTCAGGCCTGTGCAAAAGCTATCGCATACGGACCAGTTATCAATTCTGGGAATAAAGTCTGCGATATAACGTAGGATTTCTTCAAGATCTGTCTTCACGTAGCCAAGCACCATACCTTGCAGCATCACTTCTTCAAAATAATCTGTCTCGGCATGCTCCAAATAGGCTCTCCAATCACCCTTTGCAATGATTTTGGCAAGCTTGCGCAGTTCCGGTAGCCTGACGCCTATAACATTATCTATCGTCGGAATTAAGGCCGCAGAAAACTTCTGGTAGTCCACCTCTGCCAAATTCAATAGCTGTTCTCTTATTGTTTTTTCCATAGTAGTACTCCTTACCCGTCCATTATTCAAATGAAATTTCCCATAAATATATAGAAGCCACAGAACCCAAAGGAGAATAGTTTAGCCGGTATTGTTCAAATTGATCTTTGGTAAGCTTATCAAGTCCATACAGCTTCATCATCCCCCGACGAATCGCAATATCTCCCCAACTGACCACATCCCGTCGTTCCATAGAATGGATTAACATCATTTCTGCCGTCCATTTGCCAATGCCCTTTAACGTCATAAGTTTTTGTATAACCTCTTGATCTGATAACCCAGGCAATTCCTCCAGCTTAAAATCACCCTGAGCGACCAAATTGGAAATCTCATGGATACATAGTGCCTTTTTCATCGTCATCCCACAGCTTTGAATCTCATCCGCCGTATGTAACGCTAACTGCTGCGGAGTGATGTCTCCGAACTGAGCCAACATTCTGTTCCAAATGGTCCGAACCGCTTTTACTGAAATAAGCTGTCCTACTATAGCATAGATAAGCGCAGTAAAAAGATCCGGTATAATTACACGTTCCACTCTGCCCATCCGTGCCATAGCTGCGCCAAGTACTGGATCCACACTTCGGAGATAATCTATGTCTTCTTGCCCATAATCAAAAAACTTAGTAATTACGCTGCTCAAAGTGTTTCCTCCCGTATCTGATAGTGATGACCCTAATCCTAATATACAATACCTATTTGGCAGTGTACGGATTGTTGAATAGAATAGCAAGATAGCGAAACTGGAAAAAGCCATAACATCCCTAAGATAGGTGGTTATGGCTTATTGTAGCGCATAGGCTTATTCATTCTGAATAATGTATTTTTATGCTCGCAGGATTCTTTTTTCTTTCGCTGCCCTTAGCCATATGGGGAATTCATTCAGTAGCTGATCATACAGATCTTCATCAGTCACCTTTTCAATTTGGTCCAGATGAATAAAATTGGCGTTATCCACCAAACGTCCCTTCATCGTATCAAGTTGCTTCAATACTTCAAAATCCGAGTTACCAATTCCGACAAACTGCCAAAAAATTGGTTGGACCGAAGCAGCCATAATCACATTTTTAGTGGATTTCACTACACCACCATCGTTAATAAATATGATAAATACCGGTGTAGAATCGGGTTCTTCCTCCGTATATTTTTTAATGATATCCTCCATTACTGGCGGTTCATTATTGCGGCCAAACTTATGAATGGTACGATTATTTAAAATATGTGTAAACACATATCTTCCTAAATCCTGCTCTGTCACAGGTGGCAGCCGGCTAAACTCCGTATCGTACACCCACACATCTAACGATTGGTTATCATCAAATTTGCAGGCAACGGCTAATATACGCTCAACTACTTCTTGAACGGTTCCATTATTATAAAGATTTCTCATAGATCCTGTAATATCCAGGACAACGCCTACCCTTGCGATGACTCCTGTCAGATTCTTTTTTTCTAAGGTGATCTGAACAATTTTTTTACGTAAATCAATAGAGGACAGTACATTCTTCTCTTCATAACGGATCGTCTCTAAAGGCAGGGATAACTCAGCTGTGGCCGCTACCTCAGGGTTCCCTTCGTCTTCTTCAATAACGAGCCCATAGTTTGTACATAACGCAGCCAATCCTCCCTCAAAGCCACTACCAATCGCACTGAATTTCCACTCTGGGCCATAGCGATATAGCTCTCCAACCACAATAGCTGTCTCCGTCGACAGGTCAGAGCCATACTCGAAAACGAATAATTCCTCACCGCTAGCAGCATCCACTAAGCGTAGATAAGGAGAGGTTACTTGCTTCATAGAGTGTCCTAATTTTTCTCCTTCATAGATCGTTAAAGTTAAAGCTATTCTAGTAATATCCTTAGGAAGTCGAGAAAGTGTAATGGCGATAGCTTCTTTATCCCCTAGTTGTAAGACAGAATGAGTTACAGCTTCGTCTATAGACAACGGATTACCATAAAAGATAAAGTTCTCATCGCGTTCGCAACGGTTCTGCTCTGACAGTAAAAAAGCAGCAGAGTCTATGCCAATTCTAGTATCAGCAGTCATCCACCCAAATTTCAGCAAAAGCTTGTTCACGTTTCTCCCTTTCGTAATATCCACCTTTTGCCCCTTTATAAGCCGCACTCTATCATCTCCTTATTTTTACTGAACAGCTCATTGTGATTCACTAGATTGTATTTATCATTTTACTACTTTAATATGAAACGTATATATGATAGATAAGGAGCTTTACGAATGGACTTTATAGCAATTGACTTTGAGACCGCGAACTCCAGTCGATCCAGCGCATGTGCCTTGGGACTTGTGGAAGTTAAAGCTGGAAATATAACCGCAGAGCATTCTTGGCTAATTGACCCGCAGCAGCGGTTTGATGGCATGAACATTTCGATACACGGCATCACACCATCAATGGTAATCGGGCAACCTACTTTTCAAGAGCTATGGCCCACCGTTGAACCGTTACTACACGGACAAATCGTCGTGGCTCATAATGCTGCTTTTGATATGAGTGTCCTGCGTTATTGTCTCGATGGAATGTCCCTGAGCTACCCAAGCTTTCAATACTTATGTACCTATTTATTAGGCAAAAAAATGCTGCCCGACCTGCCCTCCCATAAACTTAATGTAGTCTCCGATTTTTTCGGCATTACGCTAAAGCACCATGATGCCTTGGATGACGCACGCGCAGCCGCTGCAATTCTAGTAAAACTTATGGAGCAAGAGGAGCACTATGATCCTCTATTGCTCTCTGCCAGTCAAGGATATACTAGCGGAACGATGTTTGCCGGTGGGTATACCCCATTTTCGACTCGCGCGAAAAAGCCTGCTAAGAAACAAGGCACTAAACATAAACCCTCCATTTATAGCAGCCGCGCCACTTTGTCCAAATAACCAAAGAACATCAAAAACCCCCAACCAGCTCCTTTCTGCTGATTGGGGGTTTGGTTTTACAGGGTATCTCTTAAATCTTCAAACGATACACAGCCTTATTCTCTAGACCTCTGATGAACGGTGTCCATTCCTCGGTCTCCGGTGTGGTATCCAAAGCATCCTCCACCATTTGCAGCTTCGCATCCATCGCATCGATATGATGCAGAGCGACTGCCTCAGCTGTCTGTGGCTGAACAGGACTACCCCATTCGCCCAGATTATGATGTGACAATACGAGATGCTGTAACGCCATAACCTTTTCCGAATTCAAATCAATATCTAAACGGATAGCCGCTTCCGTGATCCAATTAGACGCCATCGAGATATGGCCAATTAATTTGCCCTGAACGCTGTATTCCGAGACAATCCCAAGCTGGGAGACCATCTCTTCCGGCTTCGCGATATCATGCAGAATGATCCCGGCCTTCATTAGATCTGGATTCAAGAACGGACGCTGCTTGCACAGAAAATCACCGATTTCCAGCATACGCACCATATGATAAGCAAGTCCGGCAAAATAAGCATGATGATGTGTTTTGGCTGCCGGATAATGCATCAATTTCTCTTCCACTTTACCCACACAAAAAGAGACAATTGAAGCAATTTCCGGATCCGAAATACTTGCCATAACCCCTTTAATCGTATGAATAAGGTCTACTGGACGAATTGGGGCAGAACGGATGAAATCCGTAAGTGCAACGCCATCCTCATCGTTAACCAACCTGATTTTAGTAATTTTTATTTGTAATTTCTCACGATAAGTATGAGCAATCCCGCGTACCTTCACAAGCGCCATAGGAAAAAAAGTTTCTTTATCATTTGTGCTGGCATCCCAATATTTCGCGGATAATTGTCCAGTGGAATCCCCCAGGACGATGTCAAAATAATCTTTTGGAGGAGTGCCGTTCGTTTGTTTAATTGCCAGCTCTCTTAAAAGATAAAAGCCAACAAATTCATCTTGTGGAGCGAGCTGTTTAATTTGTGTCATTTTGGAGCCTCCTATTAATAACAGGCTTTCGGCCTGCTCTCTATATTAAACTTTAGACACTCACCTCCAAAATCCCTTTAAATCACTATACGATCTATTTTCATATTTATGTACAAGCCAAGAATATTTGAAAAAGGAGGCTACTCCCCGGCCATATTCTGGCACTGGAATATCCTCCTTTTATTATAAAACGATAATTATTTACCAGCCGATTCAAGTGCTGATTTAATAGCTTCTACCGCTTTAGCGGATATTTCTTTCTCTGCATCATTTTTTCCGAAGACTGCTGGACGGTAACCATATTTGTGCAGGCTATATCCGGTCGATGTCGACTCGATTTCACCTTTCACTGCCAGCTCCGCGTCCGTTAACTGATTGATTGTTCTTACACTTCCGTTTTTATCCAAATAATAAACGAGCATTTTGACAGGAACACCATACTCTACATTCACCATAACATTTACAAGCTTATCGGCACTTACACCAATGAAGATTCCATCGAAATAAGCCGCTTTATTAGCTTCTACAACCTCAGCTTTTCCGTATGCTCTATCCACCGCAGTCTTTAAAGCCACGCTGCTGCTAGTTGCACCGGACACAGCATCTACTTCCTGCACGCCTTCTCTAGTACCTGCTGCGAGGAAGCTAGCCGTCAACTGAGGAATTGCTTTTACCACCTCAGGGTAAGCAGCGTTCCCTCTATCTACAAGGTTCATTCCTACACGATACAATGCTACATTTACGATTTTGCCGTTACGCAGGGTAACGTCCGCTCTGTTCGTTCCTTTATCATAAGCATCACCAAATGCAGTAAAGGTTCCGTCTTTATAGGTTCCTTGGACTTTGGATGCATTGGTCAAAGCATCTGTCAGTGCTGCTTTAGCTGCTGCCGACAATGCTTCTTGGCCTGTAATATCGGCCATTTGCACACCTTTTTCTAACAGCCCGGATGTGAGTGTAGCTACCCATCCTTTTTGTTCTGCACTCAGTTTATCGTCAGCAATCAGCTTGCCGTCAGCTCCAAACAGACTTACTTTAATGCCTGTTACCGCATCTGCATCAACATCAACTAGCAGCAGCA
The DNA here is from genome assembly GCF_038593125.1 of Paenibacillus sp. FSL F4-0097. Lineage (NCBI taxonomy): Bacteria > Bacillati > Bacillota > Bacilli > Caryophanales > Paenibacillaceae > Paenibacillus > Paenibacillus sp. FSL F4-0097. The sequence goes on along the minus strand of NZ_CP151965.1, from coordinate 1,512,527 downwards.
CTTTAGATTGGTTATCTACTCCGGCAAATTTGCCGTCAAAATATTGACCTTCAGCAGGAACCTTCAGCGCCTTCTCAAATGCTCTTTCTACAGCTTGGTTCCAGCTGTGACTACTTTCCGTAGCTCCGGAAATTCCGTCAACCTTTTCATCATAGTTAGCGATATATGAACCATTCGCTAGCAGCTTAGCTGTCATAGGAGCATTTGCTTTTACTACTTCCGCATAAGCTGTTGCCCCTCTGTCAATCAGGTTGTTGCCAAGTCTAAACAGCTTCACATCAACCAACTTACCGTTGCGAATCACGATGTCAGCTCTTTCAACGCCAACACTTCTTGCCGTACCATAAGAGGAATAGAATCCGTCTACATAAGCAGATGTATTGTTGATTATTGCATTCTGCTCAGCATCCCAGAAAGCGTTAATCGCTGCTTTAAAGTCGGCTTCAAGACCTCCAGCAGGTTGTGCCTCTGTTCCTTTGGCCAGCAAGGCTGGAGCTATAGCTGCAACCGCTGCCGCTTGCTCAGCTGTGTAAGCTTTCTCCTCAATGAAATCACCAGCGCTGTTCATAGGATACACTTTAACATCTGTGAGCTTGTTGGATTCGTAGGTCGCAAATACAGAATATTTACCTGTAGGATCTACGCCCATATGAACTCCATCAAAGTAAACGGCATTTGTATCTTTCACTGTTAGAGCTCTTTCAAACGCTCTATCTACAGACAATTTCCAGCCATTACTGGAGCGGGTAGCTCCCGAAACAGCATCAACTGCCGCTGCTCCATCTCTTGTTTTGCCAAGCAATCTATCCTTCATCAATCCATAAGCTTGCCATAAAGCACTATAATTGTTACGGGCATCTCTATCAATCAGCTTAGGACTGGTTCTCAAAAGCTCAATGCTAGTAATTTTGCCATCTTTAATTTCGATCTTGGCACCTTCCGTGCCTTTGGAGTATGCATCGCCATAAGCTACGTAAACTCCATCTTGGTATACGTTTTCATTAACTGTAACAGGCTTTGCTGTAGCCACAGGCTTAACAGTTTCTGCTGGTACTACTGTCGCTGCTGGTGCAGCGGTTGCTTTTGGGGTTGCTACTGGTGCTGCTGTAGCTTTTGGGGTTGCTGCTGGTTTGGCTGTTGCCTTTGGCGTTGCTGTTGGTTTTGCCGTTGGCTTTGGCGTTGCTGTTGGTTTTGCTGTTGGCTTTGGTGTTGCTACTGGTTTTGCCGTTGCTTTTGGTGTTGCTGCTGGTTTTGCCGTTGGTTTTGCTGTTGGTTTTGCTGCCGGTGCATCCGCTTCTTCGGAGGCTGCCGATACTGCATCCACCTTCAAGTTTACAGCAGGCACATTAAGTGTGTAAGCAAACGGCGCTAACAATATAGCCGCGCTAACCGTTAAAGAAATTAGTTTTTTCAATGAAAATTCTCCTTTACCAAACCCCAGTGATATGTAGCTTTTTGTTAACCAAACCTTTTTCGTACGATGCGCCCCTTCTCTTCTTATGAAGCATAACTTCTCTCTTCATAAGAACTCATCCCCCCTCTCATGCTTTTGCACGCTCGATTTTCAATAAAAAAAATATCTTGAATCTATTTCATTTCTTCCTTTTAACACAAAGCTGCATAAAAGGTGAAATAATTCACATAAGTTATTATAAAAACACTTACACCCGTTTTCCATCAATTTCTGGTTTGATACTACCAGACCTTTCTGCGGTTCTTCTGTATCGAAAATCACACACCCTATAAGAAACATCACTATTTGCGATTAAAATTAATTTATACACGCAAAGTGATCTCAATAACTGTGCATTCAAGGTTAGCTATGCTATTTTAGAACGATCTCTTATATGGGAAAGGAGTTCTGTGCTTTGAGCAAACAGCCACCTATTGGAGTTATACTCGCCCAAATCGGCACCCCTACTGCACCAACTGCAAAAGCTGTACGGCCTTATCTGAAACGTTTTTTATCAGATCGCCGAATCATAGATTATTCTCCTCTGCTGTGGCAGCCTTTGCTGCGAGGCGTGATTCTGCGTTCACGTCCACGCCGGTCCGCTGAGCTGTACAGTCAAATATGGACAACCGAAGGATCACCACTGCTCCTTCATTCTTCAGCTCAGCAATCTGGATTGCAAGAACTGCTGGGTCCAAGGTATCAGGTAGAGCTTGGATTGGCTTATAGCGAACCCAGCATGGAGCAAGCGATGGCGAAATTCGACACGGCCGGAGTTACCCGAATTATCATTGTGCCGCTGTTTCCGCAATATTCGTCCACGACTACCGCATCCGTATTCGATCAAGCCAGCTTTGCAGCCTTAGGTCGCCAAAGCTCCACTGGACCTGTAACTAAACGTCTAATTCCGGCTCTAAGATTTATTGATGCCTACTATAATGAGCCCGGTTATATTTCAGCCTTGAAGTCACACCTGCTGCGTCAAATGGAGAATCTGAGCATAGAACCTGATTATTTTGTACTGACCTTCCATGGGATTCCCAAACGGTATGCGGATACCGGTGATCCTTATCCGCAGCAATGTATGGAAACCGCGCGTCTTCTTGCTTCAGCTATGAATTGGGAGCCCGAACGCTGGCAGCTTAGTTTTCAATCACGTTTCGGGCGAGAAGAATGGGTAGGACCGTCTACAGCGGATGTTCTGGGAGAGCTTGCCGGACGAGGAATACGTAGACCTCTGATTTTTTCACCGGGTCTTGTGACCGATTGTCTGGAAACGCTGCATGAGCTAGCCATAGAAGGACGAGAACAATTCGAGGCTGGTGGAGGACAAGCAGAGGAATTTATGGCAATTCCCTGTTTGAATAACCATGAGGATTGGCTTGATTTTTTGGCTGAACATGTAGAAAAAAATACCCAAGGGTGGTAAAACAAAAAACCGTCTTGTCCACAGATCATCTCTGTTGTAGACAAGACGGTTAGCTATATCAATTGTTAAGCATGAAGAATCGAAAGGATACTTATGCTGTAAGCTGCTTATATTTCGTAGTCAGTTCATGGAACCACTGCTTGTCCTGTAAGGTCAACGCAAAATCAATCAGCTCGGCAATCTCACTCGGCTGTAAATCTGCTGAGTCATTAAAGGATACTTCAGCCATAGCTGTAGCTGCGCCATTCCCATCCTCTGCGTAATCATAAGAAAAACATAACTTAATGTCACTTTCCAGAAATTCATTACGAAGGAAATATAATACCTCACACATTAACACAGGTCTAACATGATCATCAAAGACACATTCCATAACCTTTGCCCAATATTGCTGGTTGTTGAGGTGTAACTTATCATTAGTTAAGAGATATTTCTCACCCTGAAAATCGGTGACAAATCTCAGTTCAAGCGGCTTCATCTTAAAAATAGTAGCAATTTGCTTCATGCTAATATTCAAAATATCTTGCGTTTCTAGTCTGATCATCTCTCCATGCACCTCGTCCCTCTTAGTTGGGTTATTCGAAACCTGCCATTATCTATAATTCTTTATATGCCATTATTGTAAAATTAACTCCATTAATTCACTTTAATTTTATCTAATTTAACATTATTATCGTCACCTGACTATGCTTTATTTATATTTTTTTAGGATTTCGCTCAGAAAAATGTTTCATTCTCTAAAAATCTGTTTAATATTATTGTTCATTACAATAAGATGTATAAAGATTACGCATCATGTGAAGCTTTTACTTTCTTATATTTAAACAAAAAAAACTGTTCTGAATGGTCATTACGACCTCAGAACAGTTTTTCGCATTAGGATTATGCTTCAGTTAATTTACTTAAACAAACAGTGGCACTAACTGTATTCCCTCAGGTGAAATCCGCACGAGTCCTTTATCGGTGATACGTAACGTTGGGATAACCGCCAGAGCAAGCAGCGATAAAGTCATAAACGCGTAATTCAAAGTACAGCCGGCATCATACAACGCTTTGCTGATCGCAGCTGATTTCTCAGCAGCAATTTCAAATGGCTCTGTAGACATTAGGCCTGCAATGGCCAACGGGAATAACGTTTCTCCACTAGAAGTAATTACGGCAACCCCACCTTGAGCGTCCGCCACCGCATTCGCAGCTTTGGCCATTAACTCATTATCATTGCCGATGACGAGTACATTATGACTATCATGAGCAACAGTCATTGCGATAGCAGCCGGCTCTTTAAAACCGATGCCTTCCACAACAGCCACTGATTTATTTCCTGTTCCTTTATGCCGTTCGAGCACAGCGATTTTACACAGACCCTCCACAGCATTTACATCCAACTGCCCTGCCACTACAGGTACCGAAACTATACGTTCAATGGTCTCTACATGATTTTCTCTTACTTTAATAACTCTTGCAGTAAGTTCACCTGTTTCAATTGGAGCCGCGATAATGAAATCTTCGGCGGTAGGACGCTGTGGCAAATGAACCGAAGCCAAAACTTCCTCTGGATAAGTGAATTTAGCAAGCTCTGCCGTCATCACACCATTTTCGGCAACTACTACACCCGCGGCAATCGTAAGTACCACGTGAACATCGGCCAAATTCCCGTCCAGCAGAATAATATCCGCAAAAGAACCTGGAGTAATAGATCCGATATCCTGAGACAACCCAAAACGCTCTGCTGTATTAATAGTTGCCATTTGGAAGGCTGTTACTGGTTTCACGCCTTGAGCAATCGCATGGCGAACAACGAAATCCATATGACCTTCGTCGCGTAACGATTCCGAGCTGCGGTCGTCAGTTACCAGCATCATGCGGCGCGGATCAAGTCCACGCTCTGTATGAGCGGTGATGGTCTTGGCAACATCATGCCAAGCCGAGCCCCGGCGCATTTTGGCATACATGCCCAGTCGAACGCGCTCAATCACATCGTCTGCTGTAACACACTCATGATCACCAGTCACCCCTGCCGCAGCATACACTGGCAGTCTCCAGTCGCTGGAAGGCCATGTGAAATGACCGTCAACAAATCTGCCTGCCCGCAGCGTAGCTTGAATCTCTCCAAGCATTTTCTCATCGCCGTAAACAACGCCAGGGAAATTCATCACTTCGCCCAGAGCAATCACATCTTTGCCCCAAGTAAAAGCTTCGGCAACTTCTTCAGGACCCATTGAGGCACCCGTTGTCTCGAATTCCGCACCTGCCGCAGGCACACAAGAAGCCACCTGCATGTAAGCAGCTAACGGCGTACCCCGCATCTCATCCAGCATCAATTGAATACCCTTCAGCCCGAATACATTAGCAATCTCATGCGCATCAAAGAAACCACCTGTTGTGCCAAGCGGCAAAACAGCGCGGGAAAATTCAGTAACGGTTAGCTGGGTGCTCTCAATATGGCAGTGGCCATCGAGCAATCCCGGAGCTATATACTTGCCGTTCGCATCAATAACTTGCGTTCCTTCGCCAATCATATGTGTCACATCTTTACCAACATAAGCAATTCGTACACCTTGAACACCAACAGACATTCCTTCTAGAATTTCACCAGAGCATACGTTGACCAGCTTTCCACCTGTAATTACCAGTGTTGCCGGTTTATCGCCTCTTGCCGTAGCCACAAGCTCAGGTACACAATCTGCTAAAGGCTTTCTTGTAAAAGTTGTCATCTTCATCTCTCCCCCGTTAGTATCCAAGTGTTGTCTTGATGTAGTGAATAGATCCGTAATCATAGAGGATTGCCTAACTATTAAGCCTAGGATAATATAGTTGCGCAGGTCTGTATTTGTAAGAAAAAACGGCTCAATCATCCCTGTAGATGATAGCCGTTTACTTATTCCCAAAGATTGTCCAAACCATCCGGACATGCCCCTGTTTTTACTCTCCCGCCATCCGCTCTATTCCAACGATTATCTTACTTTTGCCTCATATACGTCAAGTGCTGCCTGAACCCCAAACCCGCAAGGCCCCTTAAATCCATGACGCTGTAATGCGGCTTCCAGCGCTCCAAGCAGCCGCAACACGTTATTCTCACGACAGCTAAAACCCATCGTACCGATGCGCCAGATCCTTCCCTTTAACGGTCCAAAAGAACTGGCAATTTCAATTCCGAACCGCCCCAGCAGCAGCGAACGGACAGCTTCCCCATCTATCCCCTCAGGGATCAGCACACAGGTAACAACAGTAAGCTTGCAGGAAGGATCCCCGTATAGTTCTAAACCCATAGCTGTTAATCCAGCTACAAGTGCTTTTTCATGGAGGATATGTCTGGCGAATCTGGCATCCAGTCCTTCTTCAAGGGTAAGCCGCAAGCCCTCCCGCAGTGCATAAAGCATTGAGGTCATCTCTGTATGATGATTGAGACGTTGTGGACTCCAGTAATCCTGAAGCATGCCGAGATCGAAATAATTGCTGCGGACAAAAGATAAGTCACCTGGCTGGACATCACTTGTTCTAATCCCTCGTTCTACTCGTTTTCGGGTCATGAGCTTAGCTTCAGCACGATCATTATACGTTATCGGTGCCATTCCGGAAGGGACGGACAGACATTTCTGTGTACCGCCAACGACGGCATCCAACATCCAAGCATCTGTCTCGACAGGAAGGCCCCCAATGGTTGCAACTGCATCAACTATGAATAAAGCATCCATCCGGCGGCAAGCTCTACCGATTTCCGCGAGTGGCTGCACACGTCCTGTAGAGGTCTCCCCATGAACCATTGCCACCACATGTGGCTTAAAAGTCTCCATAGCTGCTATCACTTCATCCGGCTCAAACACACTCCCCCATGGCTTTTCCAGCACGAACACCTCAGCGCCACATCTTTCAGCAATCTCATGCAATAGATGTCCGAAGCGGCCAAAGATCGGAATCAGCACACGCTCACCCGGCAGGATCAAACTAACCATCACGGCTTCAATTCCAGAACGGGAGGTACCATCGATAGGGTAAGCCCATGAATTACGAGTAGCGAACAGCTCCTGCAGCATTTCCATCGTTTCATTCATAATAGAGGTGAACTCTGGATCAAACTGACCCAGCACCGGAAAAGACATCGCCCGCAGTACACGCGGATCTACCTCGACCGGACCCGGAGTCATAATACAGCGTTGGGACGGCGACAAATCTTCGTAACGCTTCATGATGATCCTCCCTTAAAAGTTCGGCGAACTCTTTTTAATAAGCTAACTCATATAACATCGCAGTCAGAACCTCAAGCCCAGCCGCGAGCTGCTCAGGGGAGGTATACTCTTCCGGAGAATGGCTGATGCCAGCTCGGCTTGGCACAAATATCATCGCAGTAGGGCAACGCGGCGCCAATAGCTGGGCATCATGTCCCGCTCCACTTACCATCGTGCGGTACGTCTTCCCCTGTTGGCGGCAGATATTTTCCAGCATTGCAGATAGCTTCATATCCATAGGCGCAGGGACTGTGTGGAGCACGGATGTAACCTCCAGAGTTACCCCACGTTTAACGGCAATTTCATTACATTCCGCAAGAAGCTTCTCACAGAAACGTTCCAATTCGTCCTCTTCACTATGGCGGATATCTAATGTAAAAAGAACCTCACCCGGGATCACATTTGGCGTATTCGGATTCACCTCAAGCTTACCCGAGGTTGCTACAAGAGGTTCACCAGCCGTTTTAGCAGAACTTTCAAGCACGTACAGCATTTCAACCGCACTAGCCAGTGCATCCTGCCGCATAAACATCGGTGTCGTGCCCGCATGATTAGCAATACCACTGACCTTGACCACATATCGTCTCTGGCCAACAATCCCCTGAACTACGCCTATCTGAGTGTCCGTCTTCTCCAGAATAATCCCCTGCTCGATGTGCAGTTCTACAAAAGCACCAATATCATTTCTAACTCCAGTCCGCTTAGAAGCTTTCTCCTCCGTTATGTCCTGTAAGAAGCTGGATTGTGCCATTGCTGCTTTTAACGTCACGCCCTCTGCATCCATACAGGTCTCGGCCTCGCTTCCGTCATACCTTTCCGTGACATGGCCCGAACCCCAATAAGCAAGCGGAAATCGGCTCCCCTCTTCTTCACAAAAAGATACGACCTCAAGCGTCCGCTGCGGCTGGCCAAAGTTCCTCTGCAAATCTTGAAACGCAATCATAGCCGCAGCGATCCCATAGGCACCATCATATTTTCCGCCATTGACTACAGTATCGATATGCGATCCGGTTAAAATAACCTTTTGCTGCGGATCGCGTCCACTCAATCGTCCATATACATTGCCAACCTTGTCTACGGAAACTTCTAAGCCGAGCCCAGCCATTTTTTCCTGCAAAAAAATCTGCGCCCGGCTCCATTCCTCCGTATATAGCAGTCTAGTAACTCCTGGCCCAGCTGTGCTGAATGCCGCCAGCTCCTCCAGCAGGTCCAGCAGTTTCTGAGTCGATGCTTGAACTCTGGAATCATTCATAGGCTGTACTGCTCCTTCCTAATTCGCAGCCACTGTCCACCCCCCTCACTGATCACTCCTTCTTCAGAGGTATAGATCACATTCCCGCGACAGATCGTAGCAACTACCTTGCAGGATAAAGTTCTTCCGATGTAGGGGCTGTGCTTGTGGCGATACAATAAATCCTCCGCAGTCAGCGTATAGGTTGTGCTTGGATTAAGCAGAACTAGATCGGCATCTAGACCTAGAGCTATAGCGCCTTTGCGATGCTCTATTCCAAAACGTTTTGCGGGTTGCCCTGCGAGTAGACTAGAAATTAATGTAACAGCCAACCCCCGCACATTCACGCCTTCATGGAACATAAGCTCCAGACTGCTCTGCGCACCCGAGATCCCACCCCACGCTGCAAAAAAAGACAAGTCCGGCTTCACCTTCAATTCCGTTGGACAGGGGGAATGATCCGAAGCAATCAAATCGATTTTGCCTTGGGCCAGCATCTCCCATAACTTCTCCTGCTCCACCGCACTTCGCAGCGGAGGCGCACACTTCGCCACAGGACCTAAAGCCTTCATATCATTTTCAGTGAGGACCAGATAATGTGGACAGGTTTCTGCCGAAACGTCCAGACCTCGAAGCTTAGCTTCATAGATTTTCTCAATGGCGGCGGCCGTGCTGATATGAACAAAATGCAACCGGCAGCCCGTTCGTTCACTGTACAGCAGCGCCCTGGACACTGCCTCCAGCTCTGCTTCAGCAGGGCGGCAAGCCGCAAAATCACTTGCGCTGGTTCTGCCATTTCGCACTGCATCTGCGGTCAACACCGCCGTGATAGCCTCACTTTCTGCATGCAGCGCCAAAATCCCGCCCAGAGAAGCGATTCGCAGCATCCCTTGATAGAGTGTATCCTCATCCACTTCACGGAATCTGCCTTCGCCCTCCCCTCCAGGATTGGAGAGAAAGGCTTTAAACCCAGTGACACCAGAGGCTGCCAAAACTTCTAAATCATCCAGATTACCGGGAACGAGCCCACCCCACAGCACATAATCAACGGCAGAGTTTCCAGCCGCAGCATCTACCTTTTGACGAAGTGCAGCCTCGTTCACAGTCGGTGGATTGCCGTTAAGCGGCATATCTGCATAGGTTGTGCAGCCGCCAGCTGCCAACGCCGCAGAACCGCTGCGAAAACCTTCCCAATGTCCAAACGTTGGTTCATTAAAGTGGACATGCATATCAATCATACCGGGGAGGACATAGAACCCATCTGCGTCGATGACTTTGGTTAGCGGCGCAAGCGAAAGTTCCTCTCCAAGTGCGACAATCTTACCCTCTGATACTGCAATATCCAGCTTGAGTACCTGATCGGGCAGCACTACATTCCCGTTCTTAATCACAAGTTCATAGGATTCCTTCATGAGCTGCCACCTCCTCCGGTCGTCAACTTTCTCCTAACTTCCCCGATACGTACTATATCCACCAGGAGCTACTAGCAAAGGTACATGGTAGTGTTGCATGGAGCTCTCTATATGAAAGCGAATAGGTATCTGTTCTAGAAAAAAAGACATCTCACGTTGAGTGTCTACTGAGCTTTCTGTTACTTCTATGCCAGCTGCTGACGCTTTGGCATCAGCTCTACGGTAGTAATCGCCAACCATAAACAGCAGTTCGTAACATCCAGCCTCCATTTCGTTTCCCTCCAGCAGCGGAGCATCCAGCCTCCCGTCACTGTTCGTGACTTCTTCACACAGAAGCTTGCTCATCCCATCCGTAAGCTTCCAGAGCTGAAGCGTCAGACCTGTAGCAGGAATCCCCCGCGACAGATCCAGCACATGGGTGGTAAGACGCCCGCTCATTACGCTGTCTCTCCGGCCAGATCTGCACGGCTGACAGAAAAGCCCTGAAAACCATAGGGTGGACGAGGTTCGGTGAAGACTCCACCTTTAGTTTCTTCAGGCTCAACAATGGTTTCCCAAGTCCGGTTATTGGACTCAAATGAAACGGTAGCCAGCTGTGGAAAACGGGACAATACGCGCAGCCCAATTTGATAAATCAACGATTGGATTGAAGGACTGTTCAGCTCATGAAAAGCGCTATGGGCGATATCGCGAACCTGCTCCGCAGCCACATATTGGCCTAAATCTCCATCCAGAGCATGCTCAACATCACTGTAGGTCCAGTTAATATTCAGAAAAATATAAAGCGGACGGTCAAAGCTCTCCGGCAATGTTGTATACTCATCACGGACGAATCCATAAAACGAGCTTCCACTTACTTTTATCAGCTGTAAATTCTTCAATCGGCATTCATGAGCGATAACCTCAGTCCCATTCTCTCCACGTTTTATAGTTAACGAAGCCGAATAAGATTCATTATTGGAGTGACGCAGTACTAAATGACTCTGTTTAAGCCCCTCAACCCCGGGCACCATCACCTGTTCAAAAGGTAACCGGTCTGCGGAAACTGAAACTGCGGTGACATGATCGTATTTATCGAGAAAACGGCTGCTTAGAAGCTGCAATAACCCCTCCGTTGTGCTTCCTGTGTAGTCCGCGGTATTGCGCAGGATGAAATTTTTCATAGAATCGGTAGCAACGACCATGGAATTATCCCCCTCTGAAAAAGAAGGAAGAAACGCTTCGCCCGTGACCGCGAATGTAATATTATGTGCGAATATAATGTTGTCGCAGCCCGTGAAGGAAGATTCGGGAGCGGGGGTAACGGCCAGCGGTTTAGCATAGGTACGATAAGTTAGCACATCACTTTTTCCATAAAACATTGTACGTCCGTTAATTGGTTCCAGCATGGCTGACACCCTCCCCGTTTATGATCAATGAATGAATGAGTGAATGAATAATTAAATAATTAAATCACTTAGGCGAAATCTCGTAATTGTACCGACTTCAGAAAAGGCTTGAACCCATTCCTCCTGAGGGGAACGCTCTACTCGCACTCCAATGGCGCTGATGATGTCATCTTTGTTTTTGCCACGAACAGCTAGAATAAAAGGAAAATGAAATTTGTCCGTATACTTTCGATTCAGATCATTTAATAGATTGAACTCTTCCGTTGTTAGCCGATCCAGTCCAGCTCCCTGCTGCTCCGAGGCAGACAAAGCCGTAACTTGAAGCCTAGTCGCCAAATCTGGGTGAGCTTTTAATAGTCCCTCCATTCGGCTCCGGTCAGCACTCAGTACGGTCTGCATCATTGTGCTATGCAAATGCTCTAAAGAATGGAACGGAATCTGCTTATAAATCTCCTCTGCTACCCACGGTGAATGTTCAAAAATGCCGCCTAGATGCTTCACAAAATCCGTTATACTCATGGCATTTATCTCTTCCAACGTAAACCTGCCTTCAGAAACGACCATCCACTCAACCTCCAATAGCTTTGTTAACAGCTCGTAAAATGCCACCGTACCCCGTACAGCGACAAATATTACCCGATAAAGCTTCTTCCACTTCAGCCGGAGTAGGATGCGGGTTCTCTTCCAGCAGAGCAACTACCGAGATAACCATCCCTGGTGTACAATAACCGCATTGGAACCCCCCCTCTTCTAAAAAAGCCCGTTGAACGGGATGCAGGCCTACTTCACTAAGACCCTCAATTGTTGTAATTTCCGCACCTGAGCATTGATAGGCCATAACCAGACATGAATTCACTGGACGTCCATCCACCAGCACCATACATGCCCCGCAGCGGCCAATCTCACAAGAACGTTTTGTGCCGGTCAGCTCCAAATCTTCACGTATGACATGTAAAAGCCGGCGGGAGGGTGGAATCTCCGTGGATATCGCTTTCCCATTAATATTGCAATTAAAGGTGAACCTCTCTTCTGTGAAGGCTTCCTCAGACGAAGCTGGGATTGGGTTCTCTTCATCTAGATTGTGATCTGAATTATGACTCGGCATGGATGTTCACCACCTTTTGTGGAATAAACGGTGTAGACTGCAGCCATTCGGGATCAATGGGCAGCTTGGTTACCCGCTTCCCTACAGCCTGAAATATGGCGGACACGACTGCCGGAGCTAAATTGACGGAACCCACCTCTCCAATGCCGCGAGGACCGTACGTGTCATGATCCGGCAAATCCTCTATCGGCTGTACCTGAATGCTGCCATTCATGTCGGCAATGGTCGGCACCAAATAGGTGTCTAAATTTTTGGTGACATAGCTGCCGCCAGACATCACAGCATCCTCTGACAAGGTGAAGCCTACCGCCATACTGCTGCCACCTTCGATCTGTCCAAGATAACCTTGCGGATTAGCCACCGGTCCCGCCGCTACCGCATGATATTGGTCCAGTACACGAACACGTCCTGTAAGCAGATTAACTTCCACGCGGACTGCGACTGCAGAATAGGTATATAGGAAATGTGCCCCCACTCTTTTAAAGGGTGTGGTTGGATAAGTAAACTTTGTATTACAGACAATGGGTTCTGAAATACGCTGTGCCAAGTCCTTGTAAGTCAGAAGCAGACCGCCGTCTTTTAGCCAAATGCCGCCAGGGCCGAGCTTCATTTCATAGTTATCCAGCTCTGGCTTTATCATCGCAGCTGCCTGCAGCACTCGAGCGGTGAAGTCTGGACGCAGCCGTTTCAAGGCCATCCACATCATGCTGGTTGATCGGGAAGCCGTACTAGATCCGCTATCAGGCACAACATCCGTATCGCCAATGACGATGCTTAGATCCTCTGCCGCCAAGCCAAACTGTTCAATCAGCATTTGTTCCATTGTTGCGATTAACCCCTGACCAAACTCCTCGTAACCAAACACCGCCTCAATCTTGCCCTCTAGCGTCAAAGAGAGCCTGCCACCCGCCGGATCGGGAATACCATAACCAAGTCCTGCACCATGCATAGCTATAGCAGCACCCGTTCCAGTTACGATCCAAGGTTCCACAACACCTGAATCACTGTCTGTAGATGCGGCCTCAGTCATAAGAGGCGAACCCGCCAGCGCTTCCCACACCTGAAAGGCACCATCGGTCTGAGCAATTTCCTGACCCAGTGGCCCCAGATCTCCATATTTACGCAAATTGCGGCGGCGCATTTCCCACGGATCGATCTGCAATCGCTCAGCCAACCGATCGATTTGTCCCTCCAAAGCGAAAATCGCCTGATTGCCGCCAAACCCGCGAAATTCACCAGATACACCGTTATTGGTATATACAGCAAAACCCTTCACATCCACATGATCGATGATATAGGGGCCCATCACATGTTCTGTCGCAAAGTTGAGCACCTCCGCCCCCAGTGTTGCGTAAGCTCCCGTATCCGAAATAATTCTGACCTGATGTGCCCTGATGATTCCTTCGGGGTCGGAGCCAGTCTTCATGGTGATTTTCATGGGATGGCGTTTTAGTCCTGCACGTACCGATTCAGCTCTCGAATTATGCAGTCTTACCGGACGGAGTGTCCGCAAGGCGAGCAGCGCTCCATACGGCTGTACATTCAGCTCGTCTTTTCCTCCAAAGGACCCGCCGATAGGACTCGAGATGACGCGAATATCTTCTTGAGGAATAGCCAGAATTCTGGATAGCTGCAGGCGATCCATCAACCCATGTTGTGTAGCTGAATATACGGTAAGCCGTCCGTTATCCTCTGGGATAAACAGTCCACCTTCAGTCTCCATATAGGTGTGCATTTGGCGTGGTGTATAGTAAGTCTCCTCTACCACATGACAGCAATCCGTAAATACCGTTTCCGGCTCCCCTTTCCGATATTCCGTATGATGAAGCACGTTTCCCTCGGCATGCAGCAAAATTGCGTCCTTTTTCATCGCCTCTTCCGGATTCTCCAGCAAGGGTAGAAGCTCATAATCCACTTCGATAAGAGATAAGGCGTATTCCGCAATTTCGTCCGTCTCAGCCGCAACTGCCGCAATCGCATCGCCAGTGTAACGCACACGGTCACTGCAAAATACCGGTTGATGCGGCAAAGCTATGCCAAAGCCGTTAAGTCCGGGCACATCCTCATGAGTGATTACAGCGTGTATACCAGGGACTTCAACGGCCTTCTCAATGCGTATGGACAAAATACGAGCATGTGCCTGCTCACTGCGGAGCACGCGGCCGATCAACATTCCTTCTGCCCTCATGTCGGTCAAATACTGCAGCTTACCGGATACCTTGCTCTCTCCATCAGGTCGTGTACGCCAGCGGCTACCGCTGGATTCCTTATTCAGCAGCATTTTCCCTCTCTCCTTTCGTCGGGTTATTCACCTCTAAACTCCGTATATTCATAGCCTTCCACAGCTCAGATACAACCAAATTCCCAGCAGTCTTTTTCTTGTAAAGTTCTGTTGCAAAGGGATCACTATACGTCTCAAAGCTGTTCTCAACCCCTTCATATAAAGAAGCCAACAGCTCATCTGTATACCTCACACCTTCAAGCATAACTTCAGCCCTACTTAGTCGCTGTGGCCGACCAGAGCCCCCACCTGCGGCGATACGCACCTCACGGAAACGGTGTTCCTCATCGATTGATGCTGAGATTGCTACCGTTACAAGTGAAGGGGTGAACGCTTCCCTGCGGCCAACCTTACGAAAAATTTCTAGCCTATCCGTTAACGGACTCTCTAAGCGAGTAGGTGAGATGCGAATCTCAGCCACAAGATCCGCCGCAGGTTTTATCCCGCTCCAGTGATTGTTTAGCCACTCTATCAAAGGTAGTGCCGTCATAAATTTGCCGTCAAAGGAGATTAACTCCGCGTCATAGACCAGTAACGCAGGTAGAATATCTCCGAAGCCAGAAGCGATATTGCCCCCGAGCGTGGCAAGATTACGCACCGACGGAGCCGCTATGCAACGTGCAGCCTCTTGCAGCGCAGGAGCTACGGCCTGCAAATGCTCATTACTGCGGCACTGGGAGAGTGGAACAAGAGCGCCCAGAGATAAGTGAAATTCCGTTAAGGTAATGTCGCCGAGATTTGTAATTTGCCGAAGATCAATCAGCTGTTTGGGCATATGAGTCGTTCCATTTTCCCACCCTGTTCTCAGCAGTGTTCCCCCTGCAACATATCGAGCACTGTCTCCAAACGCCGTTTTTCTCTCCCAAGCTTCGTGCAGGCTGCGGGGTTGAATTACTTCAGGTAGCCTTCCTTCCTCTTCCCGTATAGCTCCCATACACTCCGCCTCCCTTTTTGAGTACCAGATTGCCGCTTCCCTTCTCGTATAGCCTGCCTTAAAACCTTTGTTCCCGAATATAAGGAACTCCAAGCGCCTCCGGTGTGCCGGATGGTTTGTTGCGATTGCGGTACCCCAGGTACATCAGGACCAGAATGGTCACAAGGTACGGAATCATTTTGAGAAAATAGGGCGGAACTGCACTGCCCAGCAATTGAATACGGAAGCCAAGTGAATCCAATGCCCCAAAAAAGTAGGCGCAGAACAAGGCACGCAGCGGATTCCATCTGGCGAAAATCACCAGCCCTACCGCAATCCAGCCCCGGCCGGCTGTCAGCCCTTCATTCCAGGTTGGCGCGTAGGCCAATACCATATCCGCTCCGGCCAGGCCGATGAGAGCAGCACCGGTGATCACATAGCTGTAGCGGATAAGCTGTACACGGATCCCCATCACATCTGCGGTAGCCGGACTGTCTCCGACTGCCCGCAAATGCAGGCCCCATGAAGTGCGGTGAATTAGCAGATGCAGAGCAAGCACTAGCAGCAGGCTGAACCAGGTTAGGTAGTCCATGTTGCCGAATATTTTTCCGATGAACGGTACATTTTCCAGCCAAGCCAGATGCAGCTTAGGGGAGGTTCCCGGCAAAGGAATGCCGCTGATCGGTTTACCAAGATAAGCGCTCAACCCACTGCCAAACAGGGTCATCGCAAGACCGGACATCGTTTGATTCGCCCGCAAGGTCACACAGAGAAAAGAATGCAGCAAACCAAGTACAGCCGTTATAGCTACGGTAGCCAACAGAGCCAGCAGCAGGTTTCCGGAGCGAATATACACGATACAAGTGATGACCGCTCCCATCAGCATCAGACCTTCAGCCCCAAGCTGTATAATGCCGGCTCGTTCATTTAGAATGCCTCCCAGCGTAGCCAGCAGCAGCGGGGTCCCTGCGGAAATAGCGGCAATAAGTAGCTGTGTTGTAAAATCCATTGCCTATCTCCCCCCTTTCAGCTGAACCCGGCTACGGCGAATGCGGAAACGATAGATCATATCGCCAGCAATCAAGAAAAACAGGATGGAGCCCTGCAGCATTTCTGATATCGATGAGGGCAGCCCGATGGTTTGAACACTATATCCGCCAACAATTAAGCCACCGAATAAAATAGAAGTAACGATTAGACCGAGTGGATTCAATTTGGCCAGCCAAGCTACAATAATGGCGGTGTATCCATAACCCGGTGAAATGCCCTGCATCAGCTTGTGTGTAACACCGGAGACCTCCGCCATGCCAGCGATCCCGGCGAGCCCCCCACTGATCAGCATGACGATAATAATATGGCGCTTGATAGGAACCCCCGCGTATCTGGCTGCAACAGGATTGGCCCCAATCAGCCGGAGCTCGTAACCCCACTTGGTAAAACGAATCATTAAGTAATAAATCACTACGGCGATAAGTCCAAATAACAATCCAATATGCAATCTTGTACTTCCGAGAACAGGCAGCGATTGAGCCGCAGTAAACATAGGTGATCCCGGGAAATTAAATCCTTTAGGATCTTTCCAGGGTCCGAATACCACGTAATCGAGCGCCAATAGGGCAACATAATTCAGCATTAATGAAGTGATTAGCTCATTCACTCCAAAATGTGTCCGCGGAATAGCAGTCAGCAATCCCCAAAGCGCACCCGCGGCAATCCCGAACAGCAGCATTAAGCTCAGGGACCAGAATGAAGGTAAGTCAGGAAAATAAATCGTGACCGCTGTGGCCGCCATAGCCCCAACAGTTAGCTGACCTTCTGCTCCAATATTCCATACCGAAATGCGGTAAGCCACAGCAATCCCAAGCCCACATAGAAGAAGCGGGATCGCTTTAACCATCGTTTCCGTGAGCCCATACGCAGTGCCAAATGCGCCACGGAACATTTTTTCATAGACCAGCACCGGATTCATGCCATTCGCCGCAATAAATAGGGCACACAACAATAGCGCTAAAATTATAGATACAATAGGTGTCCACCAAGGAGAACGGATGCGGCTGGCATCGTATTCGAAACGTAGAGAGAATCGTTTTCCGGAGTGGGAGGGGAGGGGTTCCAGTACAGCTGCTGCGGTATTTCTTCCATTCTCCAGACTCATACGGCGCTCTCCTCTCTATTATGAATACCAGCCATTAGTAGTCCGATGCTCTCTCGATTCGCTTCCTCATGTGTACTCTCACCAATAATTGAGCCGTTATAGATCACTAGAATACGGTCGGACAACTGAAGCAATTCATCTAAATCCTCCGAAATTAACAACACGCCACTACCTGAACCACGCAGCTCCATAAGAAGGTCGTGAACACCTGCCGTGGCACCTACATCCAGCCCTTGTGTCGGATGAACGGCGACCATCAGCTTAGGCCGATGACTGATCTCACGTGCAAAGAGCAGCTTCTGCTGATTACCACCTGACAACTGTTGTACTGGCGTCTCCAGCTCAGGTGTCTTGACGTTAAAGCGCTGGACCAGCTCCTGTGACCACAAACGGTTCTTCGCGGACTTCAAGAAACCAAATTTGGAGTGCTCCTCTGAGCGGTAAGACTTAAACAAAAGATTATCCACCGATCCGAGGCGTCCAGCTAAACCGCTCTTCATCCGGTTCTCCGGCACGTGGGAGATTCCTGAATCAATTGCCCCTCTAACCGAAGCCGATTTCACCGTCTTTCCATCAAACGTGATTTCACCACTTTTCCAGCCTCTAAGACCAGTTAACACTTCAGCCAGTTCCTTTTGCCCATTGCCAGCTACCCCAGCTACGCCTACAATCTCTCCTTTACATACGTTCAGAGAGAAGTGATCCAGTGCTTTTCGCCCGTGATCGGCATATACGTCCACATCTTTCACTTCTAATAAAGAATCCCCTTCAGTGGCTTCCCGTTCTTGACGGGTGATGGTTACTTCCTTGCCCACCATCAGACGAGCCAGCTCCAGTTCATCTGTATCTGCTGTGGTCAGCGTGGCGATCATTTTTCCTTTGCGCATGACGGAAATCCGATCGGAGGACGCCATAACCTCTTTCATTTTATGAGTAGTCATAATGACCGTTTTTCCTGCCTGCTTCATGACCCACAGCGTTTCAAATAGCTGTTCCACCTCTCCCGGGGTCAGTACAGAGGTTGGTTCATCCAGAATAATAATGTCAGCCCCGCGATACAGCGTCTTAACGATTTCAACACGCTGCTGCTCACCCACGGACAACTGCCAGATCGGGCGATCCACCGGGAAATTCAGTCCAAACCGTTCCGCTAATGCCTCGATCTCCTTGTGTTTCTTCTTCATCCACTTACGGCCGCGCCAGAAAGACGACTTTTCGCCAAGCACGATATTTTCTGCTGCTGTGAGGCTTTGCACCAGCCTAAAGTTCTGAAACACCATACCTACACCCAGCTGCGCAGCATCTTTAGGAGAACGGATCTGAGTACCTTTCCCATGAATGAAAATTTCTCCTTCGTCTGCTCTATACACCCCTGACAGCATGCTCATCACCGTGCTCTTTCCGGCCCCATTCTCCCCAAGCAACGCATGAATCTCACCCGCATTTGCCGAAAAGTCGACTTGATCACTGGCGGTTACCGAGCCGAATTTTTTCACAATCCCCCGCATTTCAACTGAAGTTCCCCGCATGGCCTGAACCCCTCCTTCCTTCAAGTTGTAGTACGGGTGGGGAAGTTTCCGCTTAACGGAACCCGCCCCACCCATAGATTGTGCACATCTTATTCCCTATTTTTAAACATTATTGCGGGATAGTTCCTTCCACACCCTTTACGAGCCAGTTCATGCCCAGCACTTCCTCCAAGGTCAGCTTCTGACCCTCCTGAACCTTCACATTCCCTTGATTATCTGAGATCGGACCTGTGAAAACCTCCAGCTCACCACTGATAATTTTGGCTTTGGCGTCTTCGACAAGCTTTTTCACATCATCTGGGATCTTGTTCCCGAAAGGAGCCAGCTCCACCATACCGTCAGCCATATCACCGGAATACTGCTCGCTCTTCCAGGTTCCATCCATAACTGCCTGCACAGCTTTTACGTAATACGGCCCCCAATTCCATACCGGGTTCGTCAAATAATTGTCCGGAGCGTATTTGCTCATATCCGAGTCATTTCCCCCGGCAAATGCCCCTCGTTCAGCAGCAGCCTGCAGTGTTGCAGGTGAATCCTGATAGGCCAAAAGCACATCCGCACCCTTATCCAGCAAGCTGATTGCCGCTTGACGTTCAGTCGTCGGGTCATACCATGTATTCGTCCATACCACATTCACCTTTACATCAGGATTGACACTTTGTGCTCCAAGGGTAAAAGCATTCAAGTTATAGATCACTTCGCTGATCGGAAAAGCCCCTACATAACCCAACTGATTATTTTTGGTCATTTTCCCTGCCGCTATGCCGCTCAAATAGCTGGCTTGATAGTTTTTCCCGAAGTAGGTTCCCATGTTCTCTGCGGTTTTGTAACCCGAAGCATGCAGGAACTTCACGTTGGGGAATTTGCCCGCTACATTTAATGTAAAATCCATATATCCGAAGCTCGTTGTAAACACGATGTCGTGTGATTGTGCAAGCTCGGTGATGATTCGTTCGGCGTCAGCACTTTCAGGGACATTTTCTACAAAGTCAGCTTTAATCCCAAGCTCCTTCTCCATATACAGCCGTCCTTGATCATGTTGGTATGTGTAGCCGCCATCCCCTGGAGGTCCGATATAAACAAAAGCAACCGTCGGTTTCTTTGCAGCCGGTTCTGTTGTTGCAGTTGCCTCTGTTGCCGCTGTAGTTGTCGCTGGTGCCTCCGTTGCATTTGTAGAAGTATTATTGCTGCCACACCCCACCAAAGCCACCGTCATTAGAACCATTAATGCAAGACAAGATGTTATGAACTGACCCCTTTTTTTCATAATTCTCCTCCTCCAAATCATCTCTCATCATGGCTGCAACCATTAATGTACTTCTACTATACTTAGAGGTGGCCTTGGCGTAAATTTATATAACATACGTTTGTATATGAATATAAGAATCAGAACTTTTTTTGTGTGTAATGCACTAATTGGTTTTTGTATGGTGAGTTTCGTGTCACATTATATGACCAGAAGTGGAAAAGGAACACTGTTTCAGATTACTTTTCAGATTACCTTCCAGACTATTCTTTACTTCACTTTCCATTTCTCAGAATCCATTGCTCCTGAATCTCACCAAAATCCGCTTTTGTATCTGCGTCCATGAAATAATGGGCAGACTCAGATTCCAGAACAATCCCCTTATAATCAGGTGAACGCAATATCCCCGCCGCTCCTCGATCTCCATCTAATCCCTGTAGTGCTGGAAACAACGTCTTCGAGAACAAAGCCGGGGGCATAGCCGACCCATTGCTGACGCTAGCGACATAATCCATCTCCGGAGATTGTTCAAACGTTTGTATTAGACGGTTCACTAATGCTGTAGTAATAAATGGCTGATCCGCAAGCGCCACAACTACTGCATCGGGCTGCAAAGGTAATACCGCATTAAGGCCACAGCGCAGTGAAAAAGACAATCCTAGATGTGCGGTTAAGCAAGTTTCGGTACGTCTGGATGCTTGCGGTTCAATCGCGGGTGGCAGCCATTCCAAGTTGTCATCCGCACGCACTACCACGATTAGCGGTTCTAGATTGCAACGATCCAATTCACTAAGCGCGACGCTCCCGAGTGAGACCTCCTGCGACAATTTCAGTGAAACCTTGGACACGCCCATCCGCCTGCTCTGCCCCGCTGCCAAATATATTCCTGCTACCTTCAATACTATCCGCTCCTTTGGGCAGCTCTCGTGAGCCCACCCTTCTAATTTGAATTATTTCCGCTATAATACTGACCGCAATCTCCTCCGGACCTTCTCCTCCAATCGGCAACCCTACAGGTGCATGCAAAGATGCAGGAGCCTCAAGCCCTTCCAGTAAAAGAGATATCCGCGCCTTCGAACCGATAATCCCTATATATAGAGGAGCAAGCGGAATCACACTCTCCAGGAACTGTCTATCCCGCCCAAGTTGATGACTGCAAATCAATACATAATCCTCCCGAGCTACGCCCAATCGCTGAACAACCTCCATAGGGGAACAAATTACTTGTTCAGCTCGAGGAAACTTATTGTGTAAGCTTCCTTCACGCCAATCCGCAACCGCTACCCGAAAGCCAACTCTGTCAGCAAGTTCCGCAATAGGAACCACATCACGTCCCCCGCCAAAAATCACAAGCCGCGGTTTGGGCACGAAAGACGTATGGAATGCTGTCAATTCTGCTGGAGCGGCCATAAAGCGACCTGCCGCCAGGCTTTCTTTTGCCGAGTGGGATAATTTCGGATGTTTCTTGCTCTGCGGCAGTACAATGTCTGGATCCAGCTCCAGCTTATAGATAAAACCTTTCTCCACTGCTTCGCGGAACAAAATTAGCTTCTCTCCCCTAGCCAATCTGTCACTCGCCTGCACTAAAAGCTTGTAGAGCTGACCCTGCACGGGTTCTAGCACTACTTTGATTTTGCCTCCACAGCCGATAACCTCACCCCAGGACAGATCATCCGGAGACAGCATGTTGTATTCCACAATTTCGGGCAGCCCTCGTTCCCAGATCTCAGAAGTTCGCAGCTGCAGATCGTTTTCCAGACAACCTGGACTCAGGCTCCCAATCGTACCTCCTTCAAAAAACAACATCACCGCTCCGGCTTTGCGATACGAGTGTCCCTCCACCTCTATCAGCGTTGCCAGCACCGCAGGCGCCTGATGGGTTTGAATATGCATTGCGATCTCATGTGTATTCACGAGGTTCCCCTCCTCCATGTTTGCATTTCAACCCAGATCTTAGAACTTAGAACTTAGAACTTAGACCTTAGACCTTAGTCCCTTCCGAGCATCCTCCGAAACATGAATACTAACTTCAACCTCATTAGATCATTTATTTTTTTAAAATCGACGTCCAGCAGCTCACTAAGCTTCTCGATCCGGTAGGTAGCCGTGTTTCGATGAATAAACAGTTTCTTAGCCGTCTCATTAACATGACCATCGTTCTCTAGATAAACTTCCAGCGTCCGCAGCATCTCCCTGACATACTCCGGTTCTCGGTTAAGCAACCCTCTAAGACTTCCATTACAATATTTCTCCATAACCTCTGCCGGAATTTGCCCGAGTAGCAGGTTAAGCTCAAGCTGCCGGTAATGCACAACATTCCCTTTTACTCCCCCGCCCTGAAGCATTCCCATACAATCCTTTACCTCCGCAAAAGCCTCCTTCAGCCCCTCCGGCTTCGCTTTACAACTGCTTATCGCAGCTCGCGGATAATATCCCTTATCAAACTTCATGTTGTTAAAACAAACCTGGATTATATCCCGGAATTGTTCAGGACGCTGACGATCTCCCGGATATATAGACAAAAGTCCTTGATCTATGATCACATGAATTCCCTTTACTTCCCGTAGCCCAGGATGTTCAAGATATTCTTCTTTTAGTCTGAGCAGCTCACCTTGGCGTTCTTCCCCAGTCGCAGCTGTATCGGTCAATAAGAGAAAAAATGGTGATTGAAGCAGCTCAATCTCCAAGTCGAGAGCAGCCTGCGCCAAATCTGTGTAAGATAAATTACCGCTCAAACAACGTCTCAGCAATCCGCTAAACTCCCTGTGTTCTGCCTGTTCAAAATAATCTTCGTATCCTGAATGAATATGATATGAAATAAGTTCAGCTCCCTGAACGAACAAACTTTCTTCCATTGGGAGCAATAAAGGGTCGATGGCACAAAACAATAGATATCCGGAGCACTTCTCTCCTTGCAAAAGTGGTGTACGGTAGCCCACATGATCTCCAACACGAAAGCGCTGATTCCGTTTCTGCCACGGCCACCCCTCCAGCAGCTGTGAAGGATAGTATTCAGAGTTGTTGTAGATCACATCCCCCCGTGCGCTAACCACCACAAGTGAATGGCCAATCACTTCAGACACCGAATCAAACAACGGACGGCTGCGGACAGATCTTAGGGCGAATTGCATCAGCTTTTTCTGCTTCTCCATAATGTTCTGCAGAACGTGAGTGCTGCGGCTAAGCTCGGCGCGAAACAGACCATTCATCTGATCCGAAAAAGTAAACTCGAACGGTAGCTGGATTAGTGGGAAGTTAAGACTCTCCGCTTCTGCAACCAGTTGCTCTGGTACTTCATCCCAAAACCGCCCCAGCTTAATGCCCAAGGCCGAAGATCCCCGGCGATTCAAAGTCTGCAGCAAGGCAGAGGCTTCCTCCATATTGTCCTTTATCAAATAGGCTGTCGTCAGCAGCATCTCGCCTTCTTTGATCCAATCCGAGATATCGGGAGCATCCATCACATTAATTGACTTCACAATTCGATGTTTCCCTTTAGACCCAGCGATAAGCTTCGCCTCGGACAAAGGATAAATGGACAACGCTTCTTCAACCGTAAGATGCATGCCACCCCTCCTTATTAGGATCAATAGAACCATTTCTGATTTATAATGTTATTTTATGTAACATTATAATTAAAATGAACCGTGTTGAATAGAGGGAAGTTAAATTTTCATGATTTATATGTTAATAAACTTAACACAAAATGAACATGGATCATTAATTATTAATTATTAATTATTAATTATGAATGATGAATGATGAATGATGAATGATGAATTATTGAACTTTAGCTCATATCGTTCATGTGAACTGTATAAGGGGATTGGAAAATAGTAGGTGGAGTTGAGGGAGGGCTTTCGAGTAAAAACAAGTTTTTACGGGTTCACGCGGGAGTCGGAATAGGGAGTCGGAATAGGTGGCAGGGTATTCTCAGGCTATTCGAATTGGCCATCAAGATCGAAGTCGCAGGCACACCAGCGCTGCAAGACGGGGAATTGAGCAGTGTAGAAGATCCGTACAAGTAGAGATAATACCACCCCACTGTAGCTGTGGCGGAGGTACAAGCTCTTATAGATCCACTGCTGCCGGTAGAGGTGGAGGGCACTTTTGCACTTCTTTTTGGCTATTCGGCCGGAATTGCCGGGATGAAGGGCCTTTTTGCCCTTCTTTTTGACTACATAGGCGTCTTCGCCACATTCTGCGGGATTTATACTGTTCTTTTTAGTTATTTATGCTACTTTCCTGAGTTCTGCGGGATTTATACCGTTCTTTTTAACTACTTAAGCACTTCCCCCGATTTCTACGGGATTTATACTGTACTTTTTAGCTGCTTGAGCCATTTCCCCGGATTCTACGGGATTTATACTGTACTTTTTAGTTACTTGAGCCATTTCCCCAGATTCTGCGGGATTTATACTGTACTTTTTAGTTACTTGAGCCATTTCCCCGGATTCTGCGGGATTTATACCGTTCTTTTTAGCTACTTGGGCCACTTTCCCAGATTCTGCGGGATTTATACCGTTCTTTTTAGCTACTTGGGCCACTTTCCCAGATTCTGCGGGATTTATACCGTTCTTTTTAGCTACTTGTGCCACTTTTCTGGATTTTGCGGGAGTTATATCGTTCTTTTTAGTTACTTAAGCACTTCCCACGATTTCTGCGGGATTTATACCGTTCTTTTTAGTTACTTAAGCTATTTCCCTGATTTCTGCGGGATTTATACCGTTCTTTTTAGTTACTTAAGCCATTTCCCTGATTTCTGCGGGATTTATACCGTTCTTTTTAGTTACTTAAGCACTTCCCCCGATTTCTGTGGGATTTATACCGTTCTTTTCTCTCCAGCGACGTATTCACTTAAATCTACTGGTCTTATACCACACAATCGAGCGCTGAATTTATCTTTTTCACTCTACCACTCCACTATTGAGCCAACTTAAGCTACCTTAGTTTTTAAAGCAACTCCACTGGGCTCCCCGGTGTAAATAAAACTAAGAGTAGGCGGGAATGACATGTGTATTTCGTTAATTTGTGAATCAATAAGTGAGTGTGGCGTTAGAGTGTATTGCTAGAATGTAATCCTAGAGTGTAATCCTATAGTGTATTCCCAGAGTGAATTTCTAGAGTGTAATCCTAAAGCGTCTTCCTAGAATGTATTTCTAGAGTGTATTCCAAGAGAGTAATGGAGGAGTATCGGTTAACAGTAACTAGAAATGTAACTAGAAAAGTGTCAAGATATGTTGTTCGTAGCTACGGTCTGTTTAGTATCGCTGCTTTTTCAAGACCACTGCACTCAGCCTCTCAAGACTGCTGCCACACTTCATTCACCCAAGAGAGTAACCGGAGATCCTGACCATGTCCGGCAATAACGGATAATCCCAGTGGCAATCTACTTGTGGAGAGCATAGGTAATGTTACCTGAGGCAAACCTGCCAACCCAGCTATGCAACTCAACATCATCGCACCACTACGATTCACCTCCAATTGGCGCAAATCCCCTCCACGCAGCGGCGCTGGTCCCGGAACTGTCGGAATCACAAGACAATTGTCCTCTCCTAGCAGCAGGCGCAAATGATTAGAAATCTCTTTTTGCTTACATTGTGCAACGCTATGATCCTCTTCCGCCAAACTGGCAGCCCACGAGAATCGCGCTGCAATATCAGGTCCAAAGCCTGGTTTCTCGTTCTCAATCCAAACGCCATGAGTTTCCCAAATTTCATTCCCCTGCAATTCTCTAAAAACATCCATCCAGACCTTTAACCCCTCCAAAGCAATTTCTATCTCCATGAGATGATCTGCCCCGGATCGCAAACACCTTAATCCCTCCGATAAAATAGTTGCATTCTCCAGATTAACCAAAGCCCAGCAGTCAGTAGCAACAAATAAAGTACCCATTTTATTTTTGTCTTCCATATTCTTTTTTAACTTGTTTTCCGGGCCAATCTCTAAAATTTTCTCCGTACTCTTCTCAGTACTCTTCTCAATACGTTTCTCCAAAATCGTTTCTAAACCTTCCTTCTGGCTCTTTTCTAAATTATTTTTATCAGTCTTCACCATGTCTCCCTCTAAGTTGTTCTCTAAATTTTCCAATACATTCTTCTCTATGCTCTTCCCTACAGTTTCTTCTAGACTACTTCCTATTTTCTTCGACGTCTTCACAGATGTACTCCCAGCCACAAGTAACACTTCCCCTACCTTCTGGAGCACATCCAAGCGATCCGACACCCAGCCAACTGTATCAAAAGCCGGAGATAATGGAATAACACCTTGAAAATCCACAGCTCCATGCGTTGGCCGGAAGCCATATACTCCGCAATAAGAGGAAGGTACTCGAATTGAGCCACCGGTATCTGTTCCGAGCGCAAAATCAACACTACCAGAAGCTACCGCTACTGCCGAACCACTTGAAGATCCGCCTGGGATACGACCTACAGCACGCGGATTAATCGGCGTTCCATAATGATGGTTCTCGCCGCCCAGACTATACATCAGCTCATCCGTATGGGCAGCACCACGAAGTGTAGCACCCGACAACAGTAAACGATGTACAGCCACCGCATGCTCCGTGGACGGATGGTGGCTACGCAGCCAATCAGGATTACCTGCAGAAGAGCTGTGTCCAGTTACAGCGAATACATCTTTTACTGCAAAGGTCAGTCCATCCAATATCCCGCTTTCTAAACTCTCAACCGTAAGCTCAGGATCTATAAACGCACCATACCGATTATCCAAAACCATAATCCCCCTCCTCCCTAGACCATTACTTTTACAATCCTTCCATCAGCCTTTCGGATCCCACGCTTCTCCTACGATTCCTCCAGCGTTCCTTCCAATTCCTCATCTTTCCTCCTACGACCCATCAGCAGCTTTTCCATCCATCATTCCACCTACGATTCTTCCATCAGCCTTTCGGATCCCACACCATACCGCCTTCGATTCCTCCAGCAGTCCTTCCAATTCTCCATTTTTCCTCCTACGACCCCATCAGCAGCTTTTCCATCCATCATTCCACCTATGATTCCTTCAGAGTCCTTCCAATCCTTCCATCACACCTATACCTACCACCCAATCGCCGCACCATCGCAGCGTCGGTCCGTTCCCCCACTGCGGTATCCATTGTCATCTATCGAAATCATGTGAGCGTGACCCATAATCCCATCATAGTCATCTACTTTCCGGACAATATGACCGGCTGCGGCCAAATCTGCCAGCACCTCATCAGCTACCCTGCTCTCCACCTTCAGTTCTTGCGTAGGCTCTCCCCACGTTCTCCCCCACACAAAACGCGGCTCATTCACAGCCATTTGTGGATTCATGCCATAATGCAGCATCCGTGTGAGCAGCAGGGTTTGAGTCTGTGGTTGACCTTCGCCACCTTGCGTCCCGTACAGAATCGCAGGTTTGCCCTCGCGGCAGGCCATCGCTGGCATCAGTGTGTGGAAGCTGCGCTTATGCGGCTCAAGCGTATTGATGTGCCCGGGGTCCAGCGAAAAAAACGAACCTCGATTCTGCAGCAGAATCCCAGTATCCCCAGCGGCCACACCCGAACCAAATTCAAAATACAGACTCTGAATAAAAGAGACCGCATTCCCGTCCTCATCCACAACCGCAGCATAAGCTGTATCACTGCCGATAGGCTGACTTGTCAGTTGCGCAGCTTTTTGCATCGAGATGGTAGACGCTAATTGTCCTGCATAACGTTTATCCAGCAGCTGCTCCAAAGGAATAGCACTAAAATCCGGATCTGTAAGCACCCTATCCCGATCGCGGAAGCTTAGCTTCAACGCTTCAACAAGCAGGTGATAATATTCATACGAACCATGCCCGATTGCTTCAAAATTGTAATGT
Organism: Paenibacillus sp. FSL F4-0097; assembly: GCF_038593125.1. Taxonomy (NCBI): domain Bacteria; kingdom Bacillati; phylum Bacillota; class Bacilli; order Caryophanales; family Paenibacillaceae; genus Paenibacillus; species Paenibacillus sp. FSL F4-0097. The sequence goes on along the minus strand of NZ_CP151965.1, from coordinate 1,484,314 downwards.
TCCAATAAATTAAGACTCATTAGTCCAGTGAAACCTTGAGAATTAGGCGGCACTTGATATACCGTATGCCCGTGATAATCCGTATGAATCGGCTCGACCCAATCCCCCTTATGATCCGCAAAGTCATCCCGAGTCAAATACCCGCCAGTTGCCAGCATATAGTCACAGATGTCCTCCGCAATCTTCCCCTTATAAAAAGCATCCCGCCCACCCGCCGCCAATGTCCGCAGGGTGGCCGCCAGCTGTTTTTGCTGGAATCGCGATCCAGCACAAGGAATCACGCCGCCTGGCGTGTAAATCGCTGCCGCCTCCGGCGACAGCGCAGAGCCCGCAACAGCCGTGTTATTCCGCTGATCCGGCGACAGCGGAAATCCCTCCAAAGCATAACCAATGGCAGGCTCCAGTACCTCCGCCAGCATAAAGCGGCCATACTTACTCAGTATGGCATCCCAACTGTCCGCCATCCCCGGCACCGTAATGGCGCTGCGAATCCCCCGCCGCGGGATGAAAGCTTCCCCGGCATAGCTGCTTCTGCGGACTCCGTACCCGGAGCGCCCGCTTCCGTTATAGGCCCGAACACGCGCCTCTTGCGTGTTATAGGTCAACCAAAAGGAATCTCCGCCTAGCCCCGTCATATGCGGATATACAACAGCTAGTGTCGCACTGATCGCCACCGCTGCATCAAAGGCATTACCCCCTTTTTCCAACATACGTGCACCAGCAGCCGAGGCTAAATAATGGGGGCTAACTACCATAGTTTTTGTGCCTATTACGGGTTTCTCCGCCATGTTCCGTCCCCCTATCTTTTACGGGTTTCTCCGCTCCGCCATGCCCTTCCCTCTATGTTTTTCGGGTTTCTTCCCCATGCCATTCCTCTACGTTTTACGGGTTTCTCCCCTCCACCATGCCCATCCCCCTATGTTTTACGGGTTTTTCCGCCATGTCCCAACTCCTTATTTTTTGCGGCGGGTTTCTCCATCATATTCAATCTCCTATATTCTGCGGCGGGTTCAGCTGCGAGCTCCCTATAACTTCTGACTTAATTAGTGTCATTTAACATTACACGAAAATCCTTTGTCAATCGGTTACGCTGAAACGCAAAATAAACCTCTTCTTTTTGTGAGCTATGCACAAATAAGAGGTCATCTTTGTTTAACCTTGTAGATTCACGCCTACGAATATTATAAAATCATTTTAATTACAGGGAGCCGCATACTGCCATGGCGTACTACCGTCACCTTTTGCCGCCATATGGCTGTCTATCTCGGTTATGTCTAGTCACCTTTTGCCGCCATATAGCTGTCTATCTCGGTTATGTCTTGTGGCTACCTATCTCAAATATGTATAGCTGCATCTAACCTTAGTAATCTTAGCCACTTTTAGAGGGGGGCTTGTGCTTTGAAACACCGAATAAACAATTTATTTTAAAATATATTGCGATAACACGGCCTGCACCTCGTAAATATTTACGGATTTATTGAAGGTCTTCTTCACCGGAAGCGTGCTGCTGGAAATGTAGATACATAGCTCCGCATCCAAGTCAAAATGCCCTGCCGTCTCCACGGAATAATGCGAGATGCTTTTGTAAGGGATCGAATGATATTCTGTTTTCTTGCCCGTCAGACCTTGTTTATCCACCAGAATAAGCCGCTTGTCCGTAAAAATGAACATATCTCTAATCAGCTTATAGGCGCGTTCGATTTTCTCCTGAGGAGCAAGAATTTGTGCGTATTCCCGCTGGACCTCCGTAAGATTTACTTGTGATGCATTGCCCATTAATCCGTCAAAAAGTGCCATATCTCTTCCTCTTTTCATCCGTTAAATTTAGCCACTTGCCCCCCACTACAGAACCATATTATTCTATTTTTCATATTCTATGCTGTGTAAAAATACTCTCTGACATCTTTTTACTTGCTTATTTTCTGATTTTTGATTACACTGTCATTAAATTTACTAAGAGAGGGGTGTGGAAGGAATGGATCACAATTGGACCAACAGTGTTATGAGTCGGCTACCTAAAGCGATAGCTGGCATTGCTCATGTAAATGGCGATAACGGGAGAAGTCTGTCCATTTGTATGAATTTAATAACACTACACAATTGTGAAATGCCTTTCCTGCCATCACCCGGACGGATCAGTTAACCGGAGAATGATAAGGCCGTGGGGAAATTTCCCTACGGTCTTTTTTTATGGTTTTTTACAGGATTTCGGAGCCATTTAGGGTACTGGCGGTGCGAAGGGCATTCTTAAAGGAGAATATATATGATCATCCAATGCCAAAATGTTCAAAAATACCACGGGGCACAACTCGTGCTGAATAGCATTACCTTCGATATCCGCCAAGGGGAAAAAATTGGCCTGATCGGCCGTAACGGCTGTGGCAAAACGACACTATTCCACCTGCTGAACGGGGAGGAACGCCCCGATGAAGGGCAAATCTCAATACGCAAAGGCAGCGTAGTAGGTCTGTTAGCTCAAATTCAAGAAGTTAACGAAAAAGAAACCGTATATGATGTTCTGCAGCGCAGCTTTGCCGAACCTTTGCAATGGCAGCACCGCCTGCGGGAGCTTGAGCTTGAAATGTCCAGCTTTAACAACGGAACGGATGAAATCCTCTGGAATCGGCTGCTGAAAGAATATGGCAGCTTGCAGGATAAGTTCGAGGCCGCCGGAGGTTACGAGATCGAATCCTCTATTCAGCGCGTAGCCTCGGGTCTCGGGATTGGAACCGGACAATACAGCCGATTGTTCGCCTCTCTTTCAGGAGGAGAAAAAACAAAAGTCGGACTTGCGGAGCTGCTGCTGCGCCGTCCAGACATCCTTCTATTGGATGAACCAACCAATCATCTCGATATGAACGCCATTGAATGGTTGGAGCAATTTTTACAGAGTTATGATGGAACAGTGCTTGCGATCTCCCATGACCGTTACTTTCTGGACGCTGTAGTCAAGAAAGTGATCGAGATTGAGGATGGCGAGGCCTTTACCTTCCATACCAACTACAGCGGCTACCAAGTGGAGAAGGAAACACGACTTCTTCAACAATTTGCCGATTATCAAGAGCAGCAGAAAAAAATAAAACAAATGCAGGAAAGCATCAAACGTCTCATTGAATTTGGCAATCGCGGGACACCTCCTAACCCTTCCTTTTACCGGAGAGCAGCATCCATGCAAAAAGCACTGGATCGTATGGTGAAGGTTAAACGTCCTATTCTGGAGCGCAAATCGATGGATTTGCAGCTACAGCAAAATGACCGTTCCGGTAATCAGGTTGTCATTTTGGAGGATATCGGAAAAGCATATGGTCAGCGAAGCCTTTTCGCAGAGGCAAACGAAGTACTTCGCTACGGAGAGACTACGGCACTCATCGGCGGTAACGGGGCAGGTAAAAGTACACTTTTAAGAATTATTTTAGGGCAGGAAACCCCGGACAGCGGAAGCTGTACACTCGGCTCAAGAACTGTGGTCGGCTACCTCGCACAAGAGGCTGTTCCTGAAAATAACAAACAGTCTGTACTCCGCTACTTCCGCGAAGAAGCTGGACTTGAAGAAGGTGAAGCACGCGGGCAGCTTGCACATTTCCTATTTTATGGTCCCGATGTATTCAAAGACATTACGAATCTGTCCGGTGGTGAATGGACCCGCCTGCGTTTCGCTGTACTAATGCATCGCAAGCCAAATCTGCTGATTCTGGATGAGCCGACCAATCATCTGGACATAGATTCTCGTGAAGCACTCGAAGAAGCATTAGAGGAATTTCCAGGCACGGTTCTGGCGGTATCTCATGACCGTTATTTCATCAATCGCCTATTTCACAAACTATGGTCCATTGAAGACGGGCGGTTTGGAGTGTTCAACGGAAACTATGAATATTACAAGGAAAAACAAGCTGAAAAAGCATTACTAGCTCCCTCTTTTGCGGATCAAGCTAAACCTGTCTCTGCAGAACGAACAAGTTCACGCCCTGATAAGCCTCAATCTAACGATTCAGGGAAAGAAACCAACGCTAAATCCACCAGTTCCCGTAGGAAAAACGCCACCTTCGACTGGGAAACGGCCATTGCAGAGGTAGAGGAACGCCTTGGCGTGATCGATGCTAAGATGTTAGATCCCCTGATCAGCAGCGATGCAGCTGAACTTGCTGAGCTGCAACAAGAACGTGATGCGATACAGGAACAGTTGGATGAGCTCTATACAGGATGGATGGAGACAACTGGTCTATAGAATAGATTGATCTATAAGGAGATGAGCATATGAGCAACAAAGAGAAGATTAAGTTATTGTGGAAAGAATACACCCAGCTTCATCCACAAACAGCGGATAACTATGACGCCTGGGCCTTTGGTGACAGTCCCCAGATGGCCGATGAACTGCTCGATCTGGTGATTCGTGGGATCAAGACAGGAACTGCTTCAAATTATGATATATTTGAAACTTGTGACGAGACGTTTCCGCAAGTTGGCAGTCACAGTATCGTGCTGGATGGATCTGGTGATCCGCGGGCAATAATTGTTACTACAGATGTACAAATTATACCTTTTGATGAGGTTAGCGCTGAGTTTGCCTATACTGAAGGAGAAGGTGACCGGACGCTTAAGTCATGGCGTCATGATCATGAGCAGTTCTTCACCAGAGAATCCTTAAAATTCTTAAACAAACCCTTTGATCCAAAGATGAAAGTTGTTTGTGAGAACTTTAGAGTGGTATATACAAAAGACTAAGATCTTCAGAAAACGCAAAAGGCTGTCTCTTCCACAAGGAAGGGACAGCCTTTTGTGTATACTATAAAATCAACAGAATTAGATCCTCATTAATTTATGGTTTAGTGCCAAAATCCCAAAATCCAGCCAATAACAGAGATCCATAACGGAATGCTGATTAAAATACCCCAAACCAGCCCAGTGGCAATATTGCCTTCTGCAGGACGCACCACATTTTCCTGTTTCAATGGAATGCTCAATTCTTCTTGTTCCATGCGATCCCCTCCTAAAATATCTTATCGTCACAGTAGAGGAAAAAATGTAGACCGCTCGACCCAAAAAATTAAAATTTTGAATTTTGGTAGATATAAAGGCTCAGCGGCCAAACCGTTGTAAGTGCTTACATATTAGTTATTAACCAAATTTTGAATAATTAAAAACTTAAATTTGCGGAAGTCATACAGTATATGCAGATTCTTAGTCCAATATTACTACTTTTTCCGGATTTCGTAAATATTCAAACATCGTCCGAATCTGTGCCTCTGTATTCCGCTCCGCTGAAAGCTCAGGCAGCTTATCTTCAGCAAAAAACGAAACTTCGCTTGTCTCTACCCCTTCCATTGCCTCTCCGCCCACGATGCGGCATAAAATAAAGAACTTGTACACGTGATAAGGCTCCGGCGGATGGTTATGAAATTTCTTATCCAGTACAGCCAGTAAGCGAACTGCTTCTGCCTCAAAACCCGATTCCTCTTTGATTTCTTTCACAACAACTTCGCTCGGCGACAGTCCAATGTCCCCCCAGCCACCAGGAAGCGCCCAATTCCCGTCCAACTTCTCGCGAACAAGTAGAATTTTATCCTCCCGGAATACAACACCACGGACATCAACTTTTGGGGTAGCATAACCCCCTTCACCCGCAAAGGAGAGTCTAATTCTCTCCTTGCTTTCGAAGGTATAATTAGCGAGGATATCTACACTGAGCTCACGCAAAGCTTGATACCGTTCTATATCATAAACATCCTTAGCATAAGTTAATCCAGTCTGTGCGATGGCCTGAATTTCTTTGGCCCACGTTAACCATTTCTGCTCCATTGCTGCACCCCTTTTTCGGTACCTTGATTAGGATTACTGGCAAAGTATTAAATGACGCGAGAAGGCTCCTTTTTTAGCTTCACAACGGTCTATGATTGTAAATCCAGCTTCAGTGATCATCTCGTCCATCGGTTCAATCGCAACGATAACCACCCGATCTGCAATCCGGCGCGCATTCACTAGAATCGCGAACTGCTCCTCAGGTGTAATACTAGAATATAGATTATATGGCATATCTACAATGGCTACATCGTAATGATCAGTGATATCCGCAATATCCCCGAGCGTAACCTCACTGGTGAATCCAAAATGGGCAATATTTGTTCTCGCACCGATAGCAATCATAGGGTTAATATCACGTCCAACCATATCGATTCCCATTGACAAGGCTTCTACCATTACAGTTCCAATACCGCAGCAAGGATCTATAGCACGTATACCTTCAGGATTCGGAATAGCCATATTAACCGCGGCACGGGCAACACGTGTACTAAGCGCGATAGAATAGCTGCGTGGCTTCTTCATTTGGCGGAACCAAGTTGCCTTGTTTTTATGATAAGATCCGAAGTACCAGCGTCCACCCAGCGTAACAATGCCGTATACCAGCTCCGGATGGTTAACATCCGCTTCTCCTTCAATCCGCAACCCAATTTCCCGCTCGATCACTCTGCGCTCATCATACTCTATTTTGTCTGAAGGGCCCAGATCGTTGGTCTTCACAAAAATAACCTTAAACGTCTTGCCGCCAAGCTCCACCTGCTCCGTTTGATCATAAATCTCAGGCAGACTGTCCCCTTCATACATTACATCTATCCGCTCTTTAATGAAGGGACTGCGGCTGACATCCACCTCAACCTCACTCTTAAAAAGAACAGTCGGCACCTGCTCGCCAAAAAGACATCGCAGCTCCATCTGACACAGCGATAACTCGTCCTCTGAACAGGTGTAAGTATAAATAAATGTGTTTGTTCCACTTTCCTTATGCAATATAATCCATCCTCTATCCCAGTGAATTGTTCTGCTGTCTTGTTACTCCTGTGTGTCGTGCTGGTGGTCATAATCTATACGCGCTTTGGCGATCTTCCCATTGTTTTTGTTGACCCAGTCCACAAGCGAGGTTAAAGGTCCCAACAATGATTCTCCTATGCTCGTCAGACCGTATTCCACAGTCAATGGGACTGTAGGCGTCGCTTTACGCCAAACTAATCCATCCCGTTCCAAATGGCGCAGGGTCTGGGTCAGCATCCGTTGTGATATCCCTCCAGAGCGTCTTTGCAACTCTTTGAACCGCAAAGCTTCAGCACCTAAATTGACTATGATCAGTACACTCCATTTATCTCCGACCCTGTCCAGAATCTGGCGGGTAATGGAGCAATCCTCCAGCATCGGCATGAACCGGGTGGGTTCTTCCTTTGAATGTTCCAACTGTGGTTACCTCCATGTAACTTAAGCATGTAATAGTGCCTTCTTGTCCCTCAAGCCTATTCAGCTTATCATGGTTACTGTTAGTAATCAACAACCGGAAAGGAACTAATAAATCATGAAAAAGACCATTGCCATCATAGGTGCTGGACCCGGCTTAGGACTCTCAATCGCCAAAAAATTCGGAGCCAACGGATTTCAAGTGGCATTAATCTCTCGAAATGAAGAGAAGCTGAACACCCTTGTTCAGGAACTGCAAGCACTGAATATCGAGGCTGCTGCTTTTCCTGCCGACGTATACAATAAAGAACAAGTAGCCACAGCCTTCGATAATATCAAGAAAAAATACGGCTTTATCGATGTGCTCGAGTTCAGCCCGACAAGTGGAAATTACCCTCCTACTCCTGCTTCACAAGTAACAGAAGAAAATGCACAGGATGCCTTTCAGGCACTGGTTGTAGCCGCTATCCGCAGCGTAGCACAGGTCTTGCCTGAGATGCTGGAGAAACGCAGCGGCGCACTGCTGTTCACAACCGGATTGTCCTCCATCTATCCCATGCAGATGATGGGTAATGTAGGCATTGCGCTTAGCGGATTAAGAAACTACGCACTTAACCTGCATGCAGATTTGGCTCCACAAGGAATCTATGTAGGTCATTTAGCACTTGGTGTATTCATTAAACCCGGCACCGCTACAGATCCAGGACTCATCGCTAATGTTTGGTATGAGATGTATATGAACAAAAGCAAAGCTGAGGATACTTTTCCCCAAGGTGTGACACCGGCTACAATCATCTGGTGAGAGGTTTGCCCCATCGCTTTTGATCCATAGTGAGTTCTCCAGTATAATGGTTCCTATAGAATGCTAAACAAGACGGTCACGCATGGCCAATAAGCTTATGCCCAGGCGCTTACAAAGCCGGTTTTGCGCAGCAAAACTTAAGGAGGTACATACTCACTATGTCATACGAAACGTATTTTTCAACCCACCGGGATGAACATCTCGAAGAACTAAAACAATGGCTCAGAATTCCAAGTATTTCTGCCTTATCTGAACATAAGGACGATGTACTGAAGGCAGCCCATTGGCTGACAGACACCCTGAAAAAAGCCGGACTTGAGAACATTGAGTTGCATCCGACAGCGGGACATCCCGTTATATATGCCGATTATCTTCATGCTCCAGGCAAACCAACTATTCTCGTGTATGGTCACTACGATGTACAACCAGTAGATCCATTAAACCTATGGACCACACCTCCATTTGAACCAGAGATTCGTGATGGCAAGCTTTATGCACGCGGAGCAACAGATGACAAAGGACAAGTATTCGTTCACCTCAAAGCCATTGAGGCGATCCTGAAACAAGAAGGTACTCTTCCTGTGAATCTCAAGCTTTGCATCGAAGGTGAAGAAGAAATCGGCAGTGTGAATCTGCCTCCGTTCCTTGAAGCCAATAAAGAAAAGCTCGCTGCGGATGCGGTGTTAGTCTCCGATACATCCCTATTGGAACGCGGTCGTCCTGCCATCTGCACTGGGCTACGTGGTCTAGCTTCCCTTGAAGTTGATGTAACTACCGCTTTGACAGACCTGCACTCTGGTTCTTACGGCGGTGGCGTTCCGAATGCATTGCATGCCCTAGTATCTTTGCTAAGCTCGCTTCATGACGACAAAGGACGCGTATCTGTAGACGGATTCTATGATGGCGTTCCTGAACTTTCCCCAATGCTGCGGGAAGAATTCGTGAAGCAAGGTGTGAATGAAGATAAAATCCGCGAAGGTCTTGGATTGGAATCGTTATACGGCGAAGAAGGTTATTCCTTTGTAGAACGGATTGGCGCTCGTCCTACGCTTGAGCTTAACGGCGTATACGGCGGTTTCCAAGGGGAAGGCAGTAAGACGGTTATCCCTAAAGAAGCACATGCGAAGATTACCTGCCGCTTAGTTGGCGATCAGGATCCACAGCATATCCTCGATGCCGTTGAAGCACATCTGAAGGCTAATATTCAGACCGGAGCGAAAGTGCATGTTAAGCAAATGGAGAAGGCACGTGCCTTTAACATCGATCCGTCGAATCCTATTCTGCAAACTGCAGCAGACGCATATGGCAAAGTATATGGAACCCGTGCCCTCTTCACCAAAGACGGCGGCTCCATTCCGATCATGGAGAGCTTCTCCCGTGTGCTGGAAGCACCTGTCGTTCTGATGGGCTTTGGTCTCGATGATGAGAACCTGCATGCACCGGATGAGCATTTCAACCTGGAGAACTTCGACAAGGGATTACTCACCATTGTTGAGTTCCTAAAGACTGTTTAAGATACACAAGCTACAAACAAATAAAGCCAGGTTCCCTAAGTTGGGAGCCTGGCTTTTTAGTATGCGGCCAAACAAAAGAGCATCATTGCTTAGTCCATTTATAAAACCACCATACCATTGCTATCACAAATATTACCCTTCATGTAATACCGGTTTGTTAGCTAACTGTTCATGTTCGGGTTCAATGTGAATCAACACCTGGGCACGTTCAAATATGCCTTGAATGGCTAGTTCAATTTCGTCGCATAATTGATGCGCAGTAGCAACACTCATTTTAGAAGGAATCACAAGATGAAAGTCGACATACTCTTCTGGACCAGATCGGCGGGTACGAAAATCATGAAATTCAATATATCGCCCTTGAAATAACTTTATGACATGTAATATTTCATTTTCTTCTGCCTCAGTTAATCGTGCATCCAACAGCGGAGGAAATGACTCCTTTAGAAGCTTATAGGCTTCACCCATAATATACAGAGCCAACACAATCCCAATGACAGGGTCGAGTATCGTCCATCCAGTGAGGGTAACCAATAATAAACTGAATGCAACACCCAAAGAGGTGAAAACATCCGTAAGCAAATGCAGAGCATTCGATTTCATAGCCACAGAGTGAAGTTCGTCTGCCTTCTTTTTAACCTTGCGTGAAACCATATAATTGATCCCCGCTCCGACCACCATCACAATAATGCCCAAAAAGGGAAGTTCGATCGCGGTTGGATTCATTATTTTATGAACACACTCATCTATAATCCAGAATCCAGCTACAAAAATAAGCAACGTTTCAATCGTCCCTGAGATATTCTCCACTTTGCCATGACCATAAGGATGAGTTTTATCCGCAGAACGACTTGACCATCGGACCGAGAAAAAAGCAATCAACGAAGCAACTAAATCTAAGGAGGAGTGGATCGCTTCCGAGATAATTGCTACTGAACCTGTAAGTACTCCGACTATAAGCTTTAAAGAAACGATAAATGTATTGCTAAGTACAGATAGGAACGCAATCTTTGCACCATTCAAAATTTTCACAACCTTTTCTTAAAAGTACGCTATATTAAAGTTTTTCCATTAGGCAAATAGTATAAACAAAAAAAATCCCACCAACCAATATAGGCTGATGGGATATAAAAAAACCCTTGCATCGCAAGGATTTGGAAGTTTGAATTATGGAGCGGGTGATGGGAATCGAACCCACGCTATCAGCTTGGAAGGCTGAAGTTCTACCATTGAACTACACCCGCACTAGAAAGTGAATACAAGAGTTATTGTATCATCTCTACAAGTAAAAATCAACATTTTTTTAGTTTACAGGGAAGCGCCGAGGGGTGCCTTTTTTAAAAATATCGCCTCAAACTCTGCTGGTTGAATAGGTTTGCTGAACAGAAATCCTTGAGCTTCATGACAATGCTGCTCCCGCAGAAATTGCAGCTGCTCCTTGTTCTCCACACCCTCAGCCGTAACCTTCAGCTTCAAATGATGCGCCATAGAAGTGATTGTAGAGACTATAGCAGCATTGTTGCTGTCCTCCATAACCTCTGATACGAACGACCTGTCGATTTTCAATCTGTCGATCGGCATGTTCTTTAGATAATGCAGGGAGCTGTAGCCTGTACCAAAATCATCAATACTGATGAAGACACCAAGCTCTTTCAGACGTTTCAGCTGATCAAAGGCTGTTTCTTTATCCAAGGTCATACTCTCAGTAATCTCAAGGTCCACATAACACGGATCTAATCCAATGTCGGTTAAGATGGTATGAATCCTCCCTGCTAGATTGGGCTGAAGGAATTGCCGCATAGATAGGTTGATGGAGACGCAAATCGGCACATAGCCGGCCAGCTGCCATTTTTTATTCTGCAGACAAGCTGTTTTGAGTACCCATTCCCCAATCGGAACAATGAGTCCACTCTCCTCAGCTAACGGGATAAATTCCGCAGGAGAGACCAGACCACGCTTCGGATGATTCCAGCGGAGCAGAGCTTCCATTCCTACGATCTCTTCCGTCTCCAGCAAAACCTTTGGCTGATACACCAGAAAGAATTCATTGCGTTCAAGCGCTCTGCGGAGGTCATTTTCCAGCTTTAGACGTTCCTTTGCTTTCATCTGCATGGCTGGGATATACCGGCGAATCTCTACTCCCTGTTCCTTGGCATTATGTACAGCCGTATCAGCATTCTGAATTAGATGTTCCGCAGTTTCACCATCCCCGGGATAAATACTTAACCCCATACTAAGCGAAATATGGTACTCCCCCGACTCTAAGGCAATAGGCACCTCAAATAATCTATGCAGCTCCGTAGCTCGAACCAAACATTCTCCAAGACTTGCTCTCTCCATCATAAGAAAAGCGAACTCATCCGCCCCCATACTATAAAGCTCTTCAGTAGATTTAGCCTCATTCACAAGGCGCTCAGACACCAGCTTCAGTAAATGGTCTCCGGCAAAATGGCCCAGGGAGTCATTTATATTCTTGAAATGATTAATATTCATAATAGCTAACGCTGAGAATTTATCGCTCGTTTTCTTCTCTCCAGCAATAATCATCTCTTCTACACGCTGCGTCAGACGACGTCTATTGGGAAGTCCCGTTAAATCATCATGATAGGCTAAATAATTGATCCGTTCCTCAGCCAACTGCTTTTCGTAAAAGGGTTCTTCAATCGTCAGACGATATACTCCAGTAAGAAGCAAATAGTATGCAACACCGCTACACACCATTCCAAAAAGATCATCTATATTGCCACTACTGAACGGACTCATAAAAAAGGCTTGGCCCAAAGAGAAAAAGATAAGTGCTCGAATAATAATAAGCAGGGAGGCTGACTTTTCACTTTTTTCAGGAAATACAATAACTGCAACACCTGCCAAGTAAACAAAAAGAACTGCCAAATCAGCAATCTGCTTCAAAGGATTCATCCAAGGTTTAGTTAAAAACTGAGGTAACGCCGAGTGGCTGAATATAAACAAAACAATGGAAAGCACAATCAGCATGAAGGCTATTCTAAACAACTTTCTTTTTTCAGAGACAGACACGGGCTTATCTTCCCTGCTAAAAATAAACAACATTCCTAAACCGCTGATTAGTCGTGAGAGGGTTCGCAGCCACAACGATTCTTCAAAAGTTATGAATGATGAAATCAACGGGATGCCCACAAAACCCAGTGTATGCAAAAAATCAATAATACATATTCCACCAAAAAGAGCAGCGGCATATAATCTTCCTTTAGATAATCTGCTAGAGAAGAATAACCAGCCCTGTGCAAATATTGCAAATCCAAAAGCAACATTACAGCAGCCGACAATGAGATAGAGAGAAGAAATAATATCCCAATCGTCCAATCGGTTAAGCGATGTATGGAAAATTTGAATTAAAAGGAACAGCAAGGCGCCTACAGCAGCTGCTTGAATTGTCTTTTTCTCTTCTTGTCTCATAAGTCCCTCGCGTCTGAAAATAATATCTATTAATTAACATTCAAGTATAGTTATGTCCTACGTATAAATATCGGCGGGATAGGACTTTTAAGTTACATTTCTTTTATCGGCATTCAAATGGAAGGCGCGTTTATAAGTTATATATTCATAAATCTTGCATAAATATAAACCATTTTCTGCTAGCAGGCAACCAAAAAAGCACTTCCCCCTACGAAAGGGTTCAGTGCTTCTAAGAAACTCAGGTTTATTTGTCACCAAAGGTTACTTCTGGTGTTGTAAGCTTATCAAAAAAATCAACGGATTTATCCTTGTCTGCAGATGCACGAAGTGCCATTGCTGAACGTGGATGCTCATCAAGTGTACCTGTGATCATATAAGGAATGATATAGCCCCACTCCTCTTTCTCACGCAAAGGAATCATCAGGCGTTCAATAATATCAAGCACAGGGCGCAAGGAGTAACGTGTATTCTTCAAATGAGTTACTAACAGCTCTGTAGGGCAATTTCCTGCAGCTCGTCCCATCCCATAACAAGAAGCATCCAGTAACTCTACACCATTCTCAGCAGCAATCAACGTGTTGGAGAACGCCAACTGAAGATTATTGTGAGTATGTACGCCTAGACGTTTGTTTGGCAGATGTGTCTTGAACTTCTCAACCAGATAATTCATGTCATTGTGATCCAAGCTGCCGTATGAATCTACAATATATACCACATCAACAACGCTCTCACGGATCATTTCAAAAGCTTCCAACAATTCATTCTCCATAACATTAGACAAAGCCATAATGTTGATCGTTGTCTCATAGCCTAGATCATGGAAAGTTTGTACCAATTGGAGGGCTTTCTCTACATCTTTGCTGTAGCATGCCACACGAATCAAATCCAGCATACTTTCGCTGCGGGGCAAAATATCATTCTCATCCACGCGGCCGATATCAACCAAAGCAGATAGCTTGGTGTGACCTTTTTGCGGAATCACTTTACGCAGGAAATCATCGTCCAGAAAACGCCATGGTCCGGCACCCTCTGCTCCTTTGAGCAATTTTGGTGAATTTTTATAACCGATTTCCATATAATCAACACCAGCTTCATTCAAGCCGGCATATAAGTTTTGTACAAATTCCACACTAAAATCCCAGTTGTTCACTAGGCCCCCATCTCGGATGGTGCAGTCAACAATCTTACATTGATTAGTCTTCATAATTATCTCCCTTCAACTATTGCAATCATTATAACCGCGAATATAGCTTTACTATGCAATTTATATCGTATAATCATACTTTAATGAAGAATAAAATGTAAAGGAATTTCATCTTCTTCTCCTTAATGCTATTACCACATCGTGTCAGCGACAATGATCACAGTAAATAAGCCCTAAAAATGCTACATTACAAGAAAATCATTGAGATTGATTATCAGTCTCTTTTGGAGGGATAAAAATGGCTTCTACCTCTTGCTCATTGCTGCGACTACAACCGGGTTCGACCGGATATATTCATAAAATAGAAGGAATCAATCCTATCCTACGCCGTCGTCTGGCTGATCTTGGAGTGTCCGAGGGTGTGAGCATTCGCCTGAAAGGAAAAGGACCTTTTTTAGGACCTATTACCTTAGAGTGCAATGGACAACTGTTCGCCATCCGCCGGAAGGAAGCTTCATTGATTGAGGTGAACGTGTCTTGAGTTCAATAGCACTTGTAGGTAACCCCAATACAGGTAAAACCTCTCTTTTCAATACGTTAACCTCCTCATACGAATATGTTGGTAACTGGTCAGGGGTAACGGTAGAAAAGAAGATCGGCAGCCTGAAGAACGGCGCTGGCAAGCTCATTGATTTGCCGGGCATCTATTCCTTGCACCCACTCTCACGCGATGAGGGGGTTGCTGCCCAGTATCTAATAGAAGAATCTCCAGAAGCCTTAATTAATATCGTGGATGCTTCACAGCTGGAACGAAATCTGCTGCTCACGCTTCAATTACTTGAGTATGGCAAACCTACCTTACTCGGACTGAATATGATTGACGTCGCTAATGCACGTGGAATTCGCATCAATCATGAAGTCTTACAATCACGACTGGGTATAACTGTCCTCCCGCTTGTTGCAAGAACGGGAAAAGGCTGCGCACAAGTCCTCAGTATTTTAGAGAAATCCTCTGCGATTCCCGCTGTAAAGTTCAAGTTGAACTACGGTGAGATTGTAGAGCATGCAATATCTTCTATAGAAAAGGAATTACTTCCTATCAAGGACTTACCAAATCACCGCTGGATTGCTCTACAGCTTATGGAGCAGAATCCGGTTATTCTTCATTTTCTGAAGACACGTATGGACACCACTCGCCTGCTAAACATCTGTGAATCCTGTCAGAGTGAGCTACAGATCAAAAAGCTGGCCCTGACGCTCCCCCAATGGATTCGCTCACAGCGGATGGATTATATCCACTCCATTTGTGAGGTTGTACTTGATACAACAACGCAGAAACCTCATAACTTAACAGAAAGATTAGATTCCATATTGACGCATCGTTTTCTAGGACTGCCCTTATTTATCTTCTTTATGTATGCTCTCTTTAAGACCACATTTGACTGGGTCGGCGGACCTCTATCAGATCTCCTCGATGGCCTGATCTCCGGACCGATTAGTGATGGAGCCAATTCCCTGCTTCAGACGCTTGGAGCATCCAGCTTCACGCATGCCCTGATTGTCGATGGATTAATTAGCGGTGTAGGGGGCGTCCTCGTCTTTGTCCCGCAAATCTTCATTCTCTTCCTGATCATTTCCTTCTTGGAGGATTCAGGATACATGGCTCGGGTTTGCTTATTAATGGACAGCACCATGGAACGTATGGGACTAAACGGAAAAGCATTTATTCCATTCATCATTGGCTTCGGCTGTAATGTACCTGCCATAATGGCGGCGCGCAGCATCGAACAGCCCAAAGACCGCATGCTGACCACCTTGCTAATGCCGCTGATGTCCTGTTCTGCGAGACTGCCTGTTTACGCTTTATTCGCAGCTGTGTTTTTTCCGGCGCAAGAGGCCGTATCAGTTCTGTCCATGTATGTGATGGGTATTGTGTTTGCTCTGATTCTTTGTAAGGTATTCTCTAAATATTTATTCAAAAATGAATCCTCAGTTTTCATGATCGAGCTTCCACCTTATCGTATGCCGCAGATCAAGACCTTATCGCGCAGCACTTGGGAAAAGGGCAAGGGTTTCCTGCGAAAAGCTGGAACTATTATTCTTGCAGGCTCAGCAATTATTTGGTTTATGTCTTATGCCGGTCCTGGCGGGTTTGATGTGGACATGGATCACAGCTTCCTGGCTAAGTTTGGGGGTATGATCGCACCGCTACTGGCACCGCTTGGTTTCGGAACATGGCAGGCTGGCTCTACGTTGGTTCCGGGATTTTTGGCAAAAGAGGTAGTAGTCTCTACCATGAATATCATCTATCATGCACCAGATGCTGCTGGTTTAGAAAATCAAATCTCTCAAGTCTTCACACCGCTAAGTTCGATCAGCTTCATGGCCTTTATCCTGCTTTATATTCCTTGTTTGGCTACTGTAGGGGTTATCAAAAAAGAAACAGCGTCTTGGAAATGGACCTTCTTCTCCATGGGGTATTCTCTCGTTCTGGCGTATATCGTATCTTTAATTATTTTTCAAGGCGGACGGTTATTAGGATGGTCGTAGACTTGTAAATTATAAGATTCTCATGATGAAAGTGGGGTACCATTATGATAAATGTTGTGATTGTCGCCTTAATTTTCGGTTATTCTGGCTGGACCATCTATCGACATGTGCAAAAGGGAAAGCAGGGCGCTTGTGCAGGCTGTGATAAAGGAAAAAGCTGCTCGGCAGCATCGATGGATTCCCCGCTTTCTTGTTGTTCAACACCGGTTAACAACAAGAAGTAGGCTTGTAAAATGGGCAATAAATAGTGATTTATCGTTTAGCCTCCTTAACTAACGGGTATGTTTGTTATAAGCAACTACAGACAATACCAAGGAGGTAATTCCTATGAATACCAAAAAGACATTATTTACAACGGTCGCATTGGGAGCAGCATATTTACTGAAGAATAAGGGAACTCGCGATAAAATTATGAACGGCATTCAATCTTACACTTCCCAATCGAAGGCCAAAAAATCCAGTCGTACTGTTTAAGCTTCTGCTCTTGGATTTCAATAAAGGGGTGTTCCCTAAACCAGACTCTGGTTTAGGGAACACCCCTTGTTGTTTAGAACGGACAGCTCCCCGGATGTTTAGATCTCGCTTTCGCTCAGCAGCCACTGAATGATAGAACGAACCATGACACCTGTTGCTCCCTTAGGATTAACTCCACGTTCTTTAGATACATATGCAGTGCCAGCAATATCTAGATGAATCCATGGCAAGCCCTCAGCAAACTCACCTACAAATAATCCGCCTGTAGTGGCTCCACCATATCTTCCAGCAGTGTTACGGATATCGGCAACCTCGCTCTTTAGCATCTCACGAAATTCCGGGTATGCCGGAAGCTGCCATACCTTTTCCCCTGAATAGCTTGAAGCGGCCAGAAATCGCTCCAGAAACGCTTCATCATTAGTTACAGCACCTGTTGCTATATCTCCCAAAGTGGACAACACAGCGCCTGTCAGTGTAGCTACATCGATAATACGTTTCGCTCCCCATTCCCGAGCATAAGTCAGCGCATCTCCCAGTACAATTCTGCCTTCAGCGTCGGTATTCAACACTTCTATCGTTCGTCCGCTCATGGAGGTAATAACATCTCCAGGCTTAAAAGCATTGGCCGATGGCATATTCTCCGCAGATGGAATAACCATAACGACATTAATTCGTGGACGTAAGCGGCCAAGCGCCTCCATTACTCCGAGTACAGCCGCTGCCCCGCCCATATCACTAATCAGCTCTTCCATACCTGGTGCTCTTTTTAAGGAGATCCCGCCGGTGTCAAAGGTAACTCCCTTCCCTACAAGCCCCACTACGTTATCCCAATTCCCTGTCCCCTGATAACGGATGACGATCATTCGTGGAGGGTTTACACTTCCTTTTCCGACTGCGAGCAATCCGCCCATTCCTTTTTGCTCAATTTCCCGTTCATCCAGCACCTCAGAAGGAAAGCCATATCGCTCAGCAACCTCTATAGCGGCCACAGCAAGGTCTGAGGGGGTCAATAGATTACCAGGCATGTTGGTCAAGCTCCGCGCCAAATTCGTGGCCTCACCGAAAGCTAGCCCCTTCTGAATGCCTTGAGTCCAATCCCGTCCGGCATTACCCTCTAATTTCTCTTTTATAGTGAAAACAACTGCTGTTGGGCCTGTATAAAAAGACTGCACCTGCTTATAGGTAGCCCGACGATAGGAACCTAGCATTAGCCCCTCCGTCAGCGCATAAGCAATAGAAGTCACATCCTTCTCTACGGTAAGCTCCTGCAAGGTGTCCGGCACTTCAAATACCAGCTTGAGCGCCTTCAAACGAAGCGCTGCACGGGCTGTCTGAGCCCCCATTTGCCTTAGATCCTCAGTCGTGAGAAGTTGGTCCCCCCTGCCAACCAAAATAACAACAGGACAACCAGATGAATTCTCAGCAGGTAGTACATAAGTCTGATTAAGCTTGCCTTTAAATAGACCTGCCTTTCCCAATAGGCGAATTCTGTCATCCCATCCTTCGGAAAAGCCTCCATTCTCGACCTCAGACTCAGAAATAATAAGGATAAGGGCATCACCCTGCACATTGTTGGCAACACCACTGTTGTATTCTATATTCATTGTGATTACCTCCATTTGTTTCCCAAAACCAACACCCATTGTAACATAAGCAAAGGCTGATCTCCGCATCTGTATTATCCGCAGGGATCAGCCTCTTATTACTTATTCTAATGGATTAATGGCAAAGAGATCACAAAATGAGTACCCTCGTTAACTCTGCTGCTAACAGAAATGCATCCGCCATGATTTTTGATGATGCGGTCACTTACGGAAAGACCCAATCCTGTACCATTCTCTTTGGTAGTAAAGAAAGGATTAAATAACCTGTCCAGTGTACGAATATCCATTCCTTTACCGTTGTCAGATATGAACATACGGACCTCAGAGCCTTCTCTGCGGGCACCAACCTCGATTTTCCCCATCGAATCATCTTCTCGATCCGCTACAGCCTCCATCGCATTTCTAATCATATTAAGCACAACTTGCTTCATCTGTTTGACATCTCCAGAAATCACCATGTCCTCTTGAAGAGGATGAAGATTGATCTGGCAGCCCTTCATTAAAGCTTCGCTCTCTGTAAGGAGAACAACCTCCTTGAGCAATGCGGACACGGGTATCATCCCCACCTGCGGAACTGACGGCTTAGAGGAGGAGAGAAATTCATGGATAATATCGTTCGCACGATCGATCTCGGCCAATATAATCTTGGCATATTCCTCTTTCCCCAGTTGGTGCAAGTATGGATGAAGCAGTTGAATAAATCCCCGGATCGCGGTCAACGGATTCCGGATTTCATGGGCAATAGATGCGGATAATTTGCCTAGCATAGCTAAGCTATCGTTCTGGTAAGCCGTTTGTTCGATTAACTTATAATCCGAGATTTCCTTGACAGTGAACAAATAACAGCCTTTCATTTGCTCTCCGCAGCATAAAGTAACCTTCCAGTAACGGCCATACTCGTCTAGAAACTCATAATTTGATTTTCCTTTGTATACCATCTCTCTGTAGCTCTGCATTACTTGTTTTTTCTTGGAACGGCTCAGTCGAACATTAGACAGCAGATGGGAAAATGTGCAGCCCACAAGAGAGTGACGGGTAAGCTCGAGCATCCCGTACATTTGCTTATTTACAAAACTTATAACTCCCTCTTCATCAAAAAGCATGATTCCGCTGTCAATATTCTCTAGAACATCCTCGTATGTAGTATCCACAGGTCCAGTTTGATAGGTTCTTCCCGGTAATAGAAGACTTTCTTGATATTGGCTAATCACGATACGAAGTTCCCCCTTTTACTGCATTTGACGAAGACGCTTAAGCGACATCAAATTACTATGTATTTGAGTGTATGACGAAGCCGCCAGAACATTCGGTAATCGTTGCACTTTTTTCAACCGGTTCAATTATATTCCAATCATATCCAAGAGAACTAGACAACGCAATCGGAGAAACTGTCGAATGGTAAAAAAATTCATAAAATGATTCCAAAGACATATGAAACATCACATCAAATTATATTTATCGCTATTTATTCGCCTAAATGATTTAAAAAAATCTAAAAAGGATCACGAAAAACTAAAAAGGATTATAAAAAGCTAAAAAGCCCCCGCGATTGCGGAGGCTTACATGGAAATGGGGCATGCCCAAAAAATTAGTAATAAACTTATGCCTTTTGTTGCAGGCGTAGACGGCGCTGACTCATCACAGCTAACCTTTTTTTCAATTCCCGTTCCCACTTGGTATCCTCAATCTGTTTGGCTACAGCTAGCAGATCAAGCGCCATATCGATTTGATTGCGTACAACGGCTAGAGGATCTTCACTCTCGACGTTAATGACGTTCTCGAAAATTGCAGTTTCGTCTTCCATGACATAGTCCTGAAAGTCCACGTCGGTAACACCATCTCCATGTGCATATTCCGCTAAGATCTCATATTCATTCTCGACCTTGTAGTGAACCTCCACACGATGACATACCGGACAAAAAAGCAGGGGAACATTATGGACTTGCGTGCGATAATGTTTTAGGGTCCCCTTTGTTCCTACCATACTCGCTCCACAGCAAAAGCTCATATTTGTTCGCCCTCCTTAGAAATAACCCTTTGATTGTTTATTATTGTATTACATTACCCCAATGGAGATTCCTCCACTCGAGGACATAATATAACTTTTCGCGCCTATTTTCAAATCTATTTAGATATACAAGATCTTTTGGTGCAAAAAACCCCCTTACAGAAAATTTTCTGCAAGGAGGTAGAAATCAGAATATCAAAGATCACTATGATAACGGTCTAAAATTTACAGATTCTTATCGCCCGGCTTCCAGTTCATTGGGCATAAACCACCAGATTGCAAGGCTTGCAGAACACGAAGAGTTTCTTCCACACTGCGGCCTACATCATTGTGGTTAACGACTTGATATTTCAATTCGCCTTCAGGATCGATAATGAACAAGCCACGCAATGCGATACCTTCTTCTTCAATCAGAATGCCATAGTCTTTAGAGACTTGTTTCGTAATATCAGCTGCAAGCGGGAAATTCAAACGACCCAGGCCGTTGGAATCCTTAGGGGTATTAATCCAAGCTTTGTGGCTGTGGATCGAATCGATGCTTGCACCGAGAATCGCTGTATCAAGTGCTTCAAACTGTGCTGCTGCGTCACTGAGAGCTGTGATTTCAGTTGGACATACAAATGTGAAATCAAGCGGATAGAAGAAGAATACAAGCCATTTGCCACGATAATCAGACAAGCTTACTTTACCAAAATCCTTACCATCACCTGATACGGTTTCCATAGTAAAATCGGGAGCCGGTCTACCTACTAAACGTTCCGCCATTGCTAGAATCCTCCCTCTGATTATGTAAGAAAAAATACCATTTGTATCTCTCAATATACTGAAAAATGCTGAAATAGATAATATCTTGTCTACTTAACAAATGGTATCATCGCACAAAATCAAAGTCAAGATTAGATCAATTATTTATTTATAATTATTATAAATAAAGTATTAGGCTTTGCGGATTGCTGCAACAATCAGGTCGCCCATTTCAGTTGTACTGATCGCTTTGCTCTTATCCACGGCGATATCACTTGTACGGTGTCCTGCATCCAATACTGCAGCAACTGCCGCTTCGATTGCAGCAGCAGCATCCTCATAACCAAAGGTTAAGCGGAACATCAGGGCCAGCGACAAGATTGTTGCGATCGGGTTCGCAAGCCCTTGTCCGGCAATATCAGGAGCAGAGCCGTGAACGGGCTCGTAGAGACCATAGTTGCCGTCACCCATCGAAGCTGAAGCAAGCATACCGATAGATCCTGTCAGCATAGCAGCCTCGTCGCTCAAGATATCACCAAACATGTTCTCAGTAACGATAACGTCAAAGCTAGATGGACGGCGCAGCAGCTGCATTGCGCAGTTATCAACCAGTACATGCTCTACCTCTACCTCCGGATATTCTGGAGCAATCTTATTCACAACCTCACGCCACAAACGTGAAGTTTCAAGTACATTCGCTTTATCAACACTCGCCAGTTTATTACGGCGCTTGCCGGCAATCTCAAAAGCTTGGCGGACAATTCGTTCTACTTCCATTACGTTATATACACAGGTGTCCACAGCTTCTTCACCATGTTCTCCTTGACGGCGCAATTTATCTCCGAAGTAAATCCCGCCAGTCAGTTCGCGAACTACCATAAGATCTGTGCCTTCCAGGACTTCAGGCTTCAAAGTCGAAGCATCCTTAAGACAGTCAAATACGACAGCTGGACGCAGGTTGGAGAACAACCCCAGTGCTTTGCGAATTCCAAGTAGTCCGGTTTCGGGACGAAGCTCCTTTGGATTATTATCCCATTTTGGTCCACCAACAGCACCCAATAACACAGCATCTGCGCTACGACAGATTTCAAGTGTATCTTCCGGCAGCGGAGTGCCCTTCTCGTCTATTGCGATACCGCCAAATAATGCGTGCTCTGTTTCAAAAGCATAACCGAATACTTCTTCTGTTACTTTTAATACTTTTTCCGCTTCTGCTACAACTTCTGGTCCAATACCGTCCCCTGCGATTACGGCGATTTTTTTAACTTCACTCATCTCAGTCACTCCTCAAGTTTTCTGCTCTAACAGACATAGTTCTTCTTTATATTGTTGTATCATACCCAGTCGTAAAGGACAAAGATATAGATTCTATTGAGCTGATAGGTGTAGCCTATAAATAGAGAGGATCAGACCACTACCGTCAATGCTGAGCATATTTGCTCTTAGTTCTGAAGATGTTTACAATTAATATGAAGTCATCTATCAAAGGAGTGAATGCGAAGTGCAATATGCAAAGCTTGGCAAATCCGGCATGAAGGTCAGTCGCCTATGTCTAGGAACGATGAATTTTGGCCCGCAGACGGATGAAAAAGAAGCCTTCCGCATCATGGACGCTGCACTGGATGCAGGTGTTAATTTTTTTGATACCGCTAACATTTACGGCTGGGGCGAAAATTCTGGCCTGACTGAAACCATTATCGGACGCTGGTTTAAACAAGGCGGCGGACGGCGGGAAAAGGTTGTACTAGCCACCAAAGTTTATGGAGCCATGAATGATAACCTTGATGGTCCTAATGATGAAGAAGGATTATCCTCATATATCATTCGCCGCCATCTTGAAGGGTCCCTGCAGCGTCTTCAGACCGATCATATTGAATTGTACCAGATGCATCATATAGACCGCAGTACGTCCTGGGAAGAGCTCTGGGGGGCTTTCGAGCTGGCTGTGAGTCAAGGCAAGATTGGTTATGTCGGTTCCAGTAACTTTGCAGGCTGGGATATCGCCATAGCTCAACAAGAAGCAAAGGCTCGTGGTTTTCTTGGACTAGTCTCAGAGCAGCATAAATACAGCCTGACCTGTCGGCTTCCTGAACTTGAAGTTTTGCCAGCCGCTCGCCATCTGGGGCTAGGTATTATTCCTTGGAGCCCACTCGATGGAGGTCTGCTCGGAAGAAATGCACTCAAAAAAATAGAGGGCAGCCGGAGTGGCGGAAATGCAGATCGTGTAGAGCAGCACAAGAGCCAGCTTGAGGCTTTTGCCAGCTTATGTATGGAGCTGGGAGAACCACAGGATAATGTCGCTCTTGCTTGGTTACTGGCTAATCCTGCTGTAACTGCTCCAATTATCGGCCCCCGCACCCTGGAGCAATTTGAGAGTGCGCTGCGCAGTCTTGAGATTGTGCTAGATGAAGCTGTGCTTAAACGACTAGATGAAATATTCCCTGGACCCGGCGGTGAAGCCCCTAAAGCGTATGCTTGGTAGGTAAGTTCTATCACAAAGGAGCTGAGGCCTCAGCAGAATCAATACGCTGAAGCCCAGCTCCCTTTTATTCATTCTTATTCAGCTGTGTCCACGGTCACACTTCCATTACTCGTGCTTAAGTCCACAGTATAAGTGGCTTTACCAAGCACAGCGGTACCATAGCTATCGCCGTCCCGATCCCAGGGTACATTCCCCTTCAGCGAGCCATTGCTTGTATCTGCAATAATCTTCGCATCCGACACGGCCGGCAAGCCCACTATAATCTTCCCGTTACTGGATGTACATTTCCAGTTTCCGGTCACTGCTGAGTTTATAGTAATTTTGCCGTTGCTGCTCTTGGCTGACAACGCCCCATCAATGTTATCCAATACTATGGCTCCATTAGAGCTCACGAGTTCAACTTCACCTTGGATATTCTGTACGGATAGTGACCCATTGCTGGTATGCGCATCCACTTCGCCGACAATATCATGAATATTTAATGCACCATTACTTGTCTCAACCTCTATACCTGACTTTAGATTCCAGGCTTCTATAGAGCCATCACTTGTCTCAACCTCAACAGCAAGGTTATTGGGTGCACTTACATTTAGATAAGGACTTTTGGTATTGAATCCAAACTGAATGTTAGAGAACCAATTATGATCGGTATCAAGCTCCATAATCAGTGTATCTCCTTCAGTACTAACCTTCCATTTCTTTTCTAGTGCACTTTCAGCATCACTTTGCGATTTTCCAGGCAGCAGTAAACTTCCCTCATAATCCAAAGAGCTTCCAGCTACACCCTCAACCTTTACTTTTCCACTTGGAAGTACAATTTTGAGCGTCGTAATATTCTCTTTCACTTCCACATTCCCACTAAGCGGAGTTAGATGTGTATTACCGATCAGATTGCTGAGTGAACCTCCGGCCATTACTGTCTGAGCACCACTTGCTCCGATCAGCACAATAATTAACAGGATGGCCCAGCCGCTTACACGGCTTTTGACATCGGATTTGATAAAAAGTCTAATCAACATCTCAAGTCCGAATAAGACCAACAACGCCGGCCATAAAAAACCAAGCACCTCATAGCTGATCATATCATACTGAGCCATCACGATAATGACACCAAGGGCAATGCAGCCCAAGGCTGCTGTGAAACTTCCTATTTTCCATCTCCCCATAGTTAAATCCCCGTTTCTTATGCTCTCGTATTGTTCCTTAACATCTTCAGTCCGTACGCAATCAGACCCACTGATAATAAGATCGTGCCGATGTTGATCTCAGTCAGCATATCCCAAAGGGTAGGGAAAGCTGTGATTACCAACATGAGGAATCCAGCAACAACACAGCCGATTCCCACCCAAGCTGGATTGATCTCTTCATGCGGATATCCAGGCATAGAGGACATCCCCATGGTCCAAGGGGCTCCGAAGCTGTCTGGATGAAACATCATTCGTTCGTGTTCAGCAGCAGTTATTTTCATCCAAGCCGCCTTCTGCAGGGCATCAAACAATTGATAAAACCACAGCGCCGCCAGGGCAAACGGGAAGATCAAGGGCTCGGACGGAATAAACATTATACATAAGGACGCCCCGATCATAAACTGTAAACCCTGCTTTTTAAAGCCTAAGTACAAATGACCTACTCCAGGTACCATAGCCAGCATAAAAGTGAGCCAACGTCTCTTCTTAATCATAATACATCCTCCTAAAATTTGGGTAGCAAAACTTTAGCCAATTTAAACATCTATTAATGATCAATTATTTTATTTCTATCTCCCAAAAGCCACCAAACCACTGGGTTACTGAATTCGACATATGGCCGTTTATTTCGGTAATGCCATAGGCCAAATTCTCAAATACCCCAAACTGCAACAATAACAAACTGAGGCAAGCAGCCACTCCATAATGAATCCATGAGGTTTTTGGGGCAGAACGACGTCTTACATTTGTCGCCTTAGTCGCTCGTGATCTGCGCCCTGTTTCGAGCTGCTCAATATGTGTCATAACATCTGCTGCGAGATCCGGGAAGTCCATCTGCGCCTGCAGCTGTTCTCTGTCAGCATCCATTTCCGACCACAGCTCCGACATTGCTTTGGCTTCCTCCAGCCACTCTGCGCAATCAGGACATGACTCTATGTGCAATCGGATACTCAGCTCCATCTCTGGAGACAGTAGGCCGTCTATATAATGTGGCATCCATTCCTTCACTATTGCACAATTCATCGCCATTCCTCCCTTTGTTTACGCATCATCTGTCTGGCTCGATAAAGCTGCGATTCGATTGTTTTCACGGAAACTCCCTTTTGCTCTGCAATCTCTTGGTAGGAATTCCGCTGAAAATAGTACAGCTGGACGACCGACCGGTACGGTTCCGCCAGACTGTTCACATTCTCTCCTAATTCAGCTGATGTTTCCTGCTCAAGTACCTCATGCTCCGGAGTTTGAGACGTTACCCAATCATTTTCTGTGTAATCAGCTGCACTTCGGTACTTCCACTCCCTATCGTTGGCCCGTTTCCAGTCCAGACAGGTGCGGTAGGCAATCCGATACAGCCATGTCGAGAAGGAGGACTGTCCTCTGAAAGAGGGGAGCGCTTTATATGCTTTTATAAAAACCTCCTGGGCCATATCTTTGGCCGATTCGGCTTCCCCTGTGATTTTGACGCATACTCTGTATACCATGCCTTGGTAACGTGTCACCAAATGCCCAAAGGCTTGATGTTGACCGTTCAGCACAGCAGCAATCCATTCTGCCTCTTCCAGCTTTCTCCCCTCCTTCACCTTCATAACGTTAGACGCCAGACAATCCTTCCCCCCTGCAACCTATGCATAAATTTTTTTGAATTTTTTGAAATAGGCCGAAGAGAGGAATATATAGTTTGTTGTCGAATAATGTTTAACTATTATGACTAAAAGAAAACTCTTCTTAATTATCGCATTGTTTCTTATTATACTCACTGGATTTCGTATCCTATGGGTAATGATTTCTCCACACACCACACAACCAACATTGATCAATGGGGTGTTGGATTTACGGGATCAAAATATGAATCCGGACAAACTTCTTATTTTAGATGGGCAGTGGGAGTTCTACCCGGGTATGCTGCTTCCTTCATTCAACGAACAATCTCTAACCTCTGCTCCTACAAAATATATACAAGTCCCGGGGAACTGGAAAGATGCACTTAGCGATAGCGATAGTGATAAATCTGCTTATGGCTACGGCTCCTATCGACTACGTGTGCTTACAGATAATAATAAGAAGCAATCTTATAGTCTTCTCATTTCCGGAGCTCGCTCTTCTTCAGAAGTGTATATCAATGGTGAACGGCTGGGCAGCTCTGGCACTCCTGCTGAGAATAAAGAGCACTATATCCCATACATACTGCCTTATTCAGTATCCTTTACAACCGATAAAAGTGAGATTGAAATTGTGATCCATGTAGCCAACTATTCCTTCTCCCAAACGGGGGGAATTTCTAAAACGATTGTATTTGGCAGCGAAAAAGCTTTAACACAGGAAAGACTGCTATCTATTAGCCTACAGTTGCTATTATGTGTTGTTCTACTGCTGCACGCTGTATATGCTGTTATTTTATATATAATTGGGCTGCGGCAAAAGATGTTGATCTATTTTTTTCTGCTGGTAATATCCGCTATAACTACCGTACTCATAGATGATGACAGGCTTTTATTGCACGTATTTCCCTTGAACTATCAATGGAATTTCAAACTATTTTTTATCTCTTATATTGCTGTATTTATTTTTATCCTGCAGACAAGCAAACATCTTTTGTTCGCGGATTTAAAAATAAAAAGTATTCGTATCCTAACCATCCTGTCCATAGTAGACATCCTGTTCATATTATTTGGACCCGTTGTTCACTATTATGAATTTCACACACTGATTTTCGGCATAAATTTATTAGTTTTAGCATTAGGTGTCGTAATTCTTTTTCTGAGATCTATTGTTAAAAATTACGAAGGCTCTATTTTCCTGTTGTTATCCATGCTTGCCATCGTTAACAGCACACTTTGGGGAATGTTCAAGAATTATAACTG
Organism: Paenibacillus sp. FSL F4-0097; assembly: GCF_038593125.1. Classification (NCBI taxonomy): domain Bacteria; kingdom Bacillati; phylum Bacillota; class Bacilli; order Caryophanales; family Paenibacillaceae; genus Paenibacillus; species Paenibacillus sp. FSL F4-0097. Next base: position 1,456,291 of record NZ_CP151965.1, on the reverse strand, counting down.
GGTCAACGTTACCTATTATCCTTTTGATCTAATTATCGCCTTTTTGTGCTTTGCGACTTTTGGATTTAAGCGATATCACTGGAATACTAAGGAGACAGAAAAACTGGCGCACAGCCTGCAGAGAAGTGTTACGCAAAAGGATGTTTTTTTGGCTAACACCTCACATGAATTAAAAAATCCGCTGTACAGTATCATTAACATTGCCGAAACTGTTCTGGACAGCGAGCGTGACACTGTAACGCATCAAAATGCTGAGAATTTAAAACTGCTCATTACTGTTGGAAGACGTATGTCCCTTCTGGTAGACGATCTGCTGGATCAATCCCAGCTCCGTGAAAGCAATATACAATTGCAGCTCAGAGAACTTAAGATTCAATCCTTCGCAGTGGGTGTGCTTGATATGTTCAAATTCTTAACGGAAGGGAAATCTTTATCCTTAGTCTCAGAAATACCAGATTCATTCCCTTCTATTGTGGCTGATGAAAAAAGACTCATTCAGATCTTGTTCAATCTGCTTCAAAATGCTGTTAAATATACGACTGTAGGCACGATAAGAATCCATGCAGATATTCATAAAAAATCGGCGCAGATTCATATTACGGATACTGGTCTTGGCATGAACGAGGAGACGTTGCTCAGAGCTTTCCAGCCCTATGAACAGGGCGACTCCAGCATGAACGAAGTTAGCGGTGGCATCGGGCTTGGATTAAGCACCAGCAAGCAGTTAGTTGAACTTCACGGCGGGAAAATCAGTGTAGTCTCTACACTTGGAGAAGGTACTACCTTCACATTCACAATGCCGTTATACGATTCAACCAGCCGGGTATTGAATTCAGAACTGCCCTCTATGACTGAATTCTCGGACACGCCATCTATGATCACTTTATCCAAATTAACCGCGCCGGGTATCGTTTCATCAGCCCATGGAAGGAGACCCAAGCTTCTGGCTGTAGATGATGATCCGGTTAATCTAAAAATACTTACCAACGTACTTTCCATCAAGGACTATGAAATCGTTACGGTGACCAGCGGAAACGATGCTTTACTATTGCTGGATACCGCTCAGTGGGATTTAATTATTACAGATGTAATGATGCCACAAATGTCCGGGTATGAACTGGCGCATAGAATTCGTGAACGTTACACCATTGCTGAGCTTCCCATTTTGCTTCTGACGGCACGAAACCAACCAGAAGATATTTATACCGGATTCATTTCAGGTGCAAATGACTATGTAATGAAGCCTATGAATGCAATAGAGCTGAAGGCCCGTGTACGCTCCTTAACAGATCTAAAACAGTCCGTAAACGAACGGCTTCGTGTGGAAGCTGCCTATCTTCAAGCGCAAATACAACCACATTTCTTGTTCAACACATTAAATTCAATATCCGCGCTGGCCTCTTTTGATATTAATAGAATGAGTCACCTTGTGGATGCCTTCAGCTCTTATTTGCGTTTAAGCTTCAATTTCCTGAATGCTGAGCCTATGATACCGATTGAACGAGAGCTTGAGCTTGTTCGTGCCTACCTCTACATAGAGAAGGAGCGCTTTGAAGATAGGATGACCATTCATTGGGATTATGAGGAAAGCTTGCATTTTCAGCTGCCGCCTCTGACTATACAGCCACTGGTTGAAAATGCTGTCCGGCACGGTATTTTGAGTCGCTCCCAAGGAGGAACGGTGTCCATAACCATCAAGGAACAAGCTGGCGATATTGAAATCACGATATCAGACAATGGCCAAGGCATGAAAAACGAACAACTCCAGCAGTTGCTCAGCAATCCGTCTAATGATGTACGAGGAATCGGATTTTTAAATACACATAAACGGCTGTTGCGGGTCTACGGAAAAGGGCTGCAAATTAAAAGCTCCGAAGGGAAAGGAACTTCTGTGAGTTTTATTATTCCTTCTGACAAAAAAAATCCGCTTCGAAAACTTTCTGATTAACAGACAAACTATTGTGAACCCAAATATCAAGTAAGGATTCGACGTATTTTTGGCTAAAATACTATATCTGAGTGGTGATTAATAATGATTCAGGCAATATTAGTTGACGATGAACGGCTTGCCCTTGTGAAATTAGAGTTTATGTTAAAAAAAATACCATCCATACATATAGCCGCTTCCTATACGGACCCCTCGCAGGCCATTCAAGAGGCTCCGTCTTATCATCCTGACGTTATTTTTATTGATATTGAAATGCCTGAAATTAATGGTCTTCAAGCTGCGGAGATGCTCCAAGAGACCTGTCCAAACGCAAATATTATCTTTGTTACCGCGTATAACCATTATGCTGTGGAAGCCTTTGAGATCAATGCGCTCGATTATATTTTGAAGCCTGTGCGAAATGACCGACTACTGAAGGCCGTCCAACGGTTAGAAGAAAGATTGTCACTTGCCCCAAAACTCATCATTGCAACAGAAGAGGTAACCATTCGTTGTCTTCAATCGCTTCGTTTTGAACGAGGCGGACAATCTCTGAATAATCTGCGTTGGAGAACCTCTAAGGCCCAAGAGTTATTTGCTTTTTTGCTCCATAATCGCAACCGCTTTGTAAGTAAAGACATGCTGATTGAACTGCTGTGGCCTGACTTTAATCTGAAAAAGGCTTCTACCCATCTCTATACAACAATTTATCAAGTCCGGCAATGCTTAAAGCAGAATGAAGTCGACCTGCATATCAGCAACCTTAGCGGGGGGGAAGGCTATACCCTTGAAACCGGATCAATGTTGATCGATGTAGATAAGTGGGAACAGGGGATTCTGGCTCTGGAAACCATTAGTGAAGTTAATTGTGCGGAGCATCAAGTTTTATTCGAGCTTTATTCTGGAGATTACTTTGACGATTATGATTATTTATGGGCCGAAAGTGAGCGGCAACGCCTTCGTACCATTTGGCTGCACCATGCAATGGGCATTGCCCAATTTTATATAGAAAGCAACAGAATTGCCGAGGCCGTTACTGTCTATCAACGAGTAGTGCAGCTTCAGCCTTATTTTGAACAAGGGCATTTAGGATTAATGAAGGTCTACGACAGTATTGGAGAACGTTCCGCTGTGGAAGAGCAGTACAAGCTGCTCAAGGAGTTGTTCCAAAAGGAACTTAACCTTGGCCTTCCAGCCAGCGTTGAGCACTGGTACGAGCAATGGGAACAGTTTAACCATAGAGTGCGATGAGCTAAATACCCTATCAAGACATAATAAAGACACCCGGATAAAACCGGGTGTCTTTATTATTACCTTCCTAGTTATTACGTTTGAATCGTCTTGTTAATACAAACCCTAGTAGTACCAGACTTCCACCTACCAAGTAGATCGGAAATGCGCTGTCTTCTCCCGTTTTCGGAAGCTGAGTCGGTTTATTGCTGTTATTTCCTGGCTTAGTGACTGTACCCTTTGGTACTTCCTCCACATCAATCTCTATGAGGATTTCTTCTTCATTTCCATTCTCATCTGTAACAATAATGGTGAACTTATCTTTACCAATATAGCCCGGATCAGGTGTGTAGACCCATTTGCCATCCTTAGTAATAATTACTTTGCCATGTCCCGGCTCATCTCCCAGGCTTGGCACTCCCCCAAGTGGAATTTCACCTTCAATAGGAACATCTTCATTGGTAATCTCTTTCTGCACAGGTGGAGTTACCTGCGGAACAACAGGCGTACTAGTTGCCACAGGCTGGCTTGGAGTAGCTGTTGGCGTAACCGTTGGCGTTGCTGTCGACACTGGCGTTACCATCGGTGTTGGTGAAGGTGTTGCCACCACAACTGGTGTTGGTGTTGGCGTAGAAGTAACGACTACTTCCGGAGTCGGTGATGGTGTCCAGATAGGACCTGTCGGTTCCTCTGGCGTCGACGTTGGTGTTGCTGTTGGTGTCGACGTTGGTGTTGCTGTCGGCGTCGACGTTGGTGTTGCTGTTGGCGTCGACGTTGGTGTTGCTGTTGGTGTCGACGTTGGCGTTGCTGTCGGCGTCGACGTTGGTGTTGCTGTTGGCGCTGGCGTTGGTGTTACCGTTGGTGCTGGCGTTACGGTCGGTATAGGCGTTGCTGTTGGTGTCGGAACTTTGTTTTTAACCTGAAGGCTTATCCCTGTCGTCGAAGAAATAGTCACTTCATGTGGTGTTTGATCAAGAACATAACCAGCAGGTGCTGTTTTCTCAATTAATACATATTTCCCACCTGTCAGTTTGGTAAATTCAAGTATCCCGTTTGTATCCGTCGTGCCTTCCTTAATCCAGATCTTATCGGCATCAACTACGCGATACAGATCAAAAACGGCCCCACTTAACACCTTGCTGGTATTCCCGTCTTCTACTTTGGTAATCGTCAACGGTCCTCTTACGCCGCTTCCTGTACCGGAGCCGCTAGAGAGCTTAACGATAATTTCCTCGGTGCTTACACCTGGAACTACCTTGATGTTTTTACCATCAAAACTAACCTGATTGGTTACCTTATCATTGTTTTGTGCTGTGATCAGGGAATCATATTTTAAAATATAAGCTTCGGAAATATCCTTCAGGAAACTAAGCTTAAAGCTTTCTTTTCCGTCATTATCCGTTGTGATTTCCAGCTTATAATCTGTACCACTCACCAATTCTTGGTTGGTGGATGTTACATCCCCATTGCTTGCAACTTTCGTTTTGTAGACATGGAATGTATTGGACAGCAGGATTTGATTGTCGCTTGGAATATCCGTAATTACCGCTTCTTTTACAAAAGATTGGTTACGGTTGATGTAAACCGTCCAATGTATTTTATTGCCATCCTGCGCACCTTCTTTGTTAACATATTCCCCGCCCTGAGGGATATTAACAGAAGCTTGCAGTTTAGCGGACTCTACTTTCGTACCATCATATAACGTAGCTGTATTTTTAATTTCATTTGAATCAATCGCTTGATCCGCGAACGTTGTTTTGAAAGTGACGTAGAACGCATAATTAATCGTTTTATTAAATGTCACCTTCAGCTCACTGCCATCCAGCTCCACTTTATAGTCCGCGGAATTCACACTAGCTTGAGGAGAAGGATTTCCATCCTTTCCATACTCCCATTCATTCACTTTCACAGAATCCATATTTACAACTTGGCCAGCTGAAATGGTATCAACCAGTTGAGCTTGGTTTAACGTTTTCTGATTATAATTAGCCCCAATGTTCCAAGTGATTTCCTTAGTTACAGCATTGTAGGAACCACTCTTCTTCCCATTGTTTTTAACCTCATCTCTTGGATTAAAGGTTACGGTCGCTTCTTTATGCTTAGACTCCTGCACCCCATTAACCGTTTCTTTCCAATCGAGTGCACCTGTATTAGTGAATTGAGTTTTGCCCGGAGCCAGCCAATCATAGTTAAAGCTTGTTGTATAAGTAATTGTGTAAGGCTCATTTATCGGCGCATTAAAAGTAATCACAAATCCATCGTTTACTGCAGCCGGATCATGCGCATTGTAAACAACACTATGGACGGTAGCAGTTCCGCCTTTAGTTGGTTGAACCTTTAATGTACCCGGAACAAGCTTTAATCCGGCATTGCCAAAAGTGTCCGTCACCACTAAATTTTCCATAGTCTTGCTGTCGTCGTTAATTTGGATAGTCCAATCAAGGGTCTTAGTCGCATAATTAACGTTGCTATAATATTTATGGAGAATTTGCTGCTTGATATCACTGTAACCCGTTTCTGTTTTTCCATCATAAGTAATCTTGTTCGTAATCTTGCCATCATCAAATACTCTGCCATTTGCCTTTGTCTGATATTCAATACGGTAGGCAGAATTTATATCATTGTTAAATTTCAGATCAAAACCATTTAATCCCGTTGCAGTTGTTGGAGTTATTGTATATTCGCTTGAAGCGATTTCCGCGCTTTTAACCCCGTTGCCATTACTGTCGATCGTTACAGGATAAACTTTAACCGAGCTGAGAATTAGATCTTGGGTGTTATTGAATGTATCCTTCAAAATAGCATTTGCCGCTAAAATTGTTTTTTCATTGTAATTGAAATTAACAGCCCAGGAAATCACCTGATTCGCTGCATCGTAATTGATGGACTCTTTCGATAGTGGTTTGCCACGTCCTACTGTAACTGTAGTGCTAGCCTTTTTAGAAAATCCGTTATCTCCTGTTAAGACTGCCTCATTCAAAAAGGTTTTCGCATCTACACCAGTACCAGTAATATCCGTAGAGAAGCCAATCCGGTAAGCCTTAGTAAGCGGGTTATCCGCAAATTTCAGCTTTAACTCTCCCAAAGTGGATCCTGTCACATCATACTTGCTGCTGTCCACTAGATTGCCAAGACTCACAGTCCCATCGACCTTCACATCAAGTTCATAAACAGCAATAGATACCGTATTCAGTGATAATCCCGCAGGAAGTGTGTCGGTGACAACTGCATTTTTTACGCTTTCCAGTGCCTTATTCACATCAACCGTCCAAGCGATGCTTGTTGGGTTATAATACTGCGGCTTAGGCGAACCGTCTTTTTCTATAGTAGAGCTAACCTTCGGCTTAAAATTAAGCTCAATAGTCTGAGTACCGCCTTGTATCGGGAAAATCAGGGTTTGCTTCGTGGAGCCTGTAATTTTCTTGGAGCTCAAAAGCGACCTTACGGAGAAAGTCCCTCCCACTTTATCGTGAGTTTCGATATAAGCATTAAATGTAAATACAACGCGGTTAGTATTTTTGTCGACGGTATAAGTCCCTACAGGCTCATCGTCAAAAATAAGATCACCATTCAGATCGTTATAAAGTTCAAACTGTGTTGGAAGATCAAAGGTATAGGTGGACCCATCCTTATATCCATGCCCATCTGGAAGTGACCATGTATAGTTCAATTCCGAATAGGAATCAAGTTCATATACGCTTTCTGTAACCGTATTTGTGTATTTATCATCAGTGTATACAGCAAGCGTAACACTAGTAATGAGGTCATCTCCAATTACAGTACCGTTGCCACTCGCATATGCCTGCGAATTGACTCCAAAGCCAAAGCTGTAAGCCCATTGCGTCACAAGCAAGAATACTACGAGCAATGCGCTAATTTTCTTTTTTGATAACATTATTAAAAATGCCTCCTTTATCACTCCGTTTATCGTGCTTTTCCTAAGCTTTATCCTTTGAATCCCGTACTCTACTCCCCCGCATTAACCTCCTTGACTCTTTCTCATGATATAAATTTGCAACCTAACAACTATTGTAAATAGTCCATCTATACATAATCTGAACAGCGTCCTATTGCAGTCTTGGAGATCTTTTTATTGCAAAAAAAAACAGGGATATGCGCAATAACTCGCATATCCCTGTCGTATTTACTACTTAGTGGAAAATAAAAATAACATTGTACATCTTATAGACTAGCGTGATCACGTTTGGTGTAAGTCTTACGCTTCTCCAGAAGCTTGTTCAGCGCATCAATATAAGCGCGGGCACTTGCTTCCAGAATATCGGTGCTAAGTCCACGGCCTTGTGCAGCTACTTCTCCCTGCGACAGTACTACATGAACCTCACCTTGCGCATCTTTACCACGGGAGACCGATTTAATCGAATAATCTCCAAGGGTAACTTCCTCATTCGTGGCTTTATCAATAGCATTGTAGATGGCATCTACTGAACCATTACCTTCTGCCTCAGCTACAATCGGCTGGTCTTCCGGACCCGCAATAATAACCTTGGCGGTTGGAACAGCTTCATTACCATAAGTAACGAACATCGTTTGCAGCTTAAAGACTTCTGGCGTATCAATTAATTTCTCTTCAATAAAAGCCAAAATGTCTTCATCTGATACTTCTTTTTTCTTATCTGCCAAATCCTTAAATCTAGAAAAAGCGGTGTTCAGCTCTTCTTCGGACACATCATACCCTAGATCACTCAACTTATCGCGGAAAGCGTGACGTCCAGAGTGTTTGCCGAGTACCAGCTTGCTCTCTTTAAGTCCAATAGTCTCCGGTGTCATGATCTCGTAGGTAGTTTTCTCTTTCAGCATCCCGTCCTGGTGAATACCCGATTCATGAGCAAATGCGTTAGCTCCTACAATCGCTTTATTCCCTGGAACCACCATACCTGTCAGCTTGCTGACCAGACGGCTTGTGCGAGAGATCTCGGATAACGTAAGCGATGTTTTTGCGCCAAAAAATTCAGCTCGTGTCTCAAGCGCTAGCGCAACTTCTTCAATCGCTGTGTTCCCGGCACGTTCACCGATACCGTTGATCGTTCCTTCGATCTGATCTGCACCATTCTGAATCGCAGCCAGCGTATTTGCTGTAGCCATACCAAGATCGTTATGACAATGGGCACTAAGCTGTACGCGTTCAATATCAGGCACATTCTCTTTTAGATATTTAAAGATAGCTCCGTACTCCGAAGGATTCAAATAACCTACAGTATCCGGGATATTAACAACATTAGCGCCTTCCCGGATAGCCATGCCGACCATTTCAGCCATGAAATCATACTCCGTACGGCCCGCGTCTTCTAATGAAAACTCGAGCTTAGGGAAATATTTTTTAGCGTATCGGATAGCAGACTGTGCAGTTTCCAACACCTGAGCCTTATCCATCCGTAGCTTATGCTGGCGGTGAATAGGAGATGTAGCTAGAAAAATATGAATACAAGGGTCCTGCGCTCCCTGTAGTGCTTCTTTTACAGCATCAATATCTGTCTCTCTAGAACGAGAAAGGCCGATTACCGTGACGTTCTTCACAGCTCTTGCCACCGCATTAACAGAAGCTAGATCACCTGGAGAAGCTGCAGGAAAACCCGCTTCCATGCGATCAATTCCCAGCTTCTCTAACTGGTAAGCGATCTCCACTTTCTCACGCGTGTTGAGGTTCACACCTGGTGACTGCTCTCCATCTCGCAGTGTCGTATCGAACACATAAATTTTCCGCATGCTAAGCACCTCCCAAAAATTGTGCTGAAACTCTCAAATGCGGCTCGCAAAGTCACGGCCGCATTTGAAGGTAATACTATTTAATCATAAGTATGATTATGATTATTTCTTAATCCAGTGCATCATTTCACGCAATTGGCTACCTACAACTTCTACTGGGTGAGCAGCTTCGTTGCGGCGAGTAGCGGTAAGGAAAGCACGTCCGGATTGGTTTTCAAGGATAAAGTCACGAGCGAATTTACCTTCTTGAATATCTGTCAGAACAGCTTTCATAGCTTTTTTAGTATCTTCAGTTACAATGCGTGGTCCAGTTACATAGTCACCGTACTCAGCAGTGTTACTGATGGAATCGCGCATGCTGGACAATCCGCCTTCGTATACCATGTCAACGATCAGCTTCAATTCGTGCAGACATTCGAAGTAAGCCATTTCAGGAGCATATCCTGCTTCAGTCAATGTTTCGAAGCCAGCTTTGATCAGTGCGGATACACCACCGCAAAGTACAGCTTGTTCACCGAACAAGTCAGTTTCGGTTTCTTCACGGAAAGAAGTTTCGATAACCCCTGCACGTGTACAGCCGATACCTTTTGCATAAGCAAGACCGATTTCTTTAGCTTTTCCAGTTGCATCTTGTTCGATAGCAATCAAGCCAGGAACGCCAAAGCCTTCAACATAAGTACGACGAACCATGTGACCTGGAGATTTTGGTGCTACAAGCAGCACGTCTGCATCTTTAGGAGCAACGATTTGTCCAAAGTGTACGTTAAATCCGTGGGAGAACATCAAAGCTGCGCCTTTTTTGAGGTTTGGTTCTACTTCATTTTTATATACCGAAGCCTGTGTTTCATCTGGCATTAGAATTTGCACAACATCTGCACGGGATACTGCTTCAGCAACTGGCAATACTTCAAAACCGTCATTTTTCGCAGTTTCAAAAGATTTACCTTCACGAAGACCGATGACAACTTGAAGACCACTGTCACGCAGGTTTTGTGCTTGGGCATGTCCTTGGCTACCGTACCCGATTACCGCAATTGTCTTTCCTTTTAATACACTAAGTTCTGCATCCTGTTCATAGTACGTTGTAACTGCCATTGTCAATATCCTCCTTTAATTTGAGACCCATCATAAAGAGCGGGTGCTTCAAGAGAACTGGATTCATAGAAGATCTAGCTGCTCCTCAAGCTCCCGCTCTTTAGCGGGAAGTTCATTCATATCATATCAGATTAATGCAATCAAGCAGTAATCCGTTAAAGTCGCAAAATAAAATATTTAAGAGTTACCGCGTACCATAGCCGTAATACCCGTGCGAGACAGCTCTCTGATTCCATAAGGTTTCAAAAGCTCGATCATCGCATCAATCTTCACTGTATCTCCAACTACCTGTACTAACAATGTAGTGCTGCCAATATCAACAACTGAAGCCCGGAAGGTTTCTACAACGCCCATAATTTCCGGACGCTCACTTGGATCAGCATTCACTTTAATCAGAGCCAGCTCACGAGCAACCATTGGCTTAGATCCAAGATCAACGACTTTAATTACATCAATTAACTTGTAGAGCTGCTTCTCGATTTGTTCAAGCGTATGCTGGTCTCCAAGAGTAACGATAACCATCCGGGACAATCCAACCTCTTCAGACTGGCCAACCGTAATACTCTCAATATTAAATCCGCGGCGACCGAACAAACCCGACACCCGTTGAAGCACACCCGGCTGGTCATTTACGAGTACAGAAATCGTATGTCTTGTCACTGTTATTCATCCCCCATCAGCATATGATCGATGGTTGAACCTTGAGTTACCATCGGGTAGACATTCTCGTCTTTTGGAACAACGAATTCTACCAATACTGGACCCGGTGTTTCCAGTGCCTTCTGCCATGCATCACGTGCTTCTTCCTTATTCGTCGCCCGTAGACCTTTTACGCCATAGGCCTCAGCCAGCTTAACGAAGTCCGGACTGCCTGCGAGATCTGTAAAGCTGTAACGTTTATCATAGATAAGATTCTGCCATTGGCGAACCATGCCAAGCACCTGATTGTTAATTACTACAATTTTGACTGGTATATTGTTAATCGCACATATTGCTAGCTCTTGGGAACACATTTGCATGCCGCCATCACCATTAATCGATACTACCAACCGTTCAGGATGTGCCATCTGTGCACCGATAGCTGACGGGAATCCGAAGCCCATCGTTCCAAGACCGCCTGAAGTAATCCATGAACGCGGATGATTAAACTTATAGTATTGTGCAGCCCACATTTGATGCTGACCAACATCCGTTGTGACAATCGCTTCACCTTTAGTGGTGTCATTGATCATTTCAATCACCCATTGTGGTTTAAGCTCTGTTTCTGAATCCTTATACCGAAGCGGCTGATCTAGCTTCCACTGAGCAATCTGTGTTCTCCAAGCATCAGCATTAGATGCGCGTCCAACCTCAGGATTCAGCATTTCCAATACAGTTTTCACATCGCCTACAATCGGAATATCAGGCGATACATTTTTCCCGATTTCTGCAGGGTCTATATCGATATGCACGATTTTGGCTTTTGGCGCGAAGCCGTCCAGTCTGCCAGTAACACGATCATCAAAACGTGCACCGATATTAATGAGCAAATCGCACTGTTGAATCGCATTATTCGCGGTATACGTACCATGCATACCCGGCATTCCCATCCAAAGTTCTTCTGCACTAGGGAAAGCTCCGAGACCCAGCAAGGTTGTAGTAATTGGAATCTCTGTCCGTTTCACGAATTCGAACATAGCTTCATGTGCTCCGGAGTAAATAACTCCACCACCTGCAATGATAATCGGACGTTCAGCAACCGCAATCGCACGAACCAATTTATCAAGCTGCAGTTTGTTTGGAACTGTACAAGGATTGTAGCCCCGAAGATTCACTGTTTTCACTGGTGTGAACAACGTCTTCGCTGCTGACACGTCTTTCGGAATATCGATCAACACTGGACCTTTACGACCGGTATTCGCCACATGGAAAGCTTCATGTATAACACGCGGGAGATCCTCAACATCTCTTACAAAGTAGCTATGCTTAGTGATTGGCATCGTTATCCCGGTAATGTCTGCTTCCTGGAAAGCATCTGTACCGATCAGGCTGGAGAATACGTTACCTGTGATTACAACCAATGGAGTGGAGTCCATATATGCTGTAGCAATACCTGTTACAAGATTCGTTGCTCCGGGACCCGAGGTAGCAATACATACCCCTGGTTTGCCACTTGCTCTAGCGTAACCGTCAGCTGCATGAATAGCACCTTGCTCATGACGTGTTAACACGTGATTGAAATCCGTAAAACCGTACAATGCATCATAGATGTACAATACAGCTCCACCCGGATATCCGAATACAGTGTCTACACCTTCTAATACAAGGCTGCGGAGTAATATCTCGGAACCGGAAATGACCTCCGGCTCCATCCATTTTTCTTTTAACTGCTCAGTAGACCGTAATTCCGGTATTTGCGCGCTCATCAGTATTCCTCCTCCGATATTTAACATTCATTATGCAAATGACGGACCGTCCTTTATACATCAGCAAATGGTTCCTTATAAAACAAAAAAACCTTTCGCCTCCCACGCACAGTATTAGCGCGTGAGGGACGAAAGGTTGATCTTCCGTGGTACCACCCATGTTTGCATTACATCTCGCGATGCAACGCCTTATCAGGTATACAAAAATCCATCGATGTAGGCAAGGGCCCTAATCTCTGTAACCTGAAGTCCCTAACGCGGACTAAACGATTTCCCCTAATAATTCCACCACTCTAGCCAGTGGACCTTTCAGGAAAACAGCTCCGAGGTGAGCTCGTATATAAGGGATTTCGGTGGAGGTTGCAGCAGATCCTCACACTCTCTGAGCAAAAGAGCCCTTAAAACTTCGTCCTCATCATTGCCGATACATGTATGTTCGATAAAATGTTTAGACACATTATATGATTCCTAACATGGATAAGTCAATACCCTTATTTTTAATATTGTCACAACTCCTACTTCTACGTGCTGGGAACCCCCACCCCGCTCCCGACATATGATGTACGACAATGCGTAGAAAGGGGGCGCTCTATGATCCGTTATCGTCGACCCAAGCAGGATGACGTCATTATCCTTGATTTAATCGAGCGACAGCTTGTACCATTATCTCATTTGCCAAAGACTGAAATTGCCAAAATCAAAAAAGATATCCCCCGTCGTCTGGGACACGGTATCACCTTAGTCGCCTGTCCCGACTATGAGAGTGATCCAATGGGGTTTGTCCATTTCCTGCTGCATGGTGATTTACTTTATATCGATATGTTAGCCATAGCACCCGCAGCACGGCGCAAACACTTGGGGAATATGCTCATGGATCGAGCAGAACGATTTGCACTATCACGCGGATGTCATCGGGCTAAGGTATCCGTCGATTTAGGAAATACAGCAGCTCTTGCCTTTTATCAAAAATTGGGCTACAGCGTAGCCCGTTATCAATCCCTAAGCTTCTGTTACGAACTGGAAAAAAGGTTCATCTAATTAAATCAAAACTCAACTGAACTTAAAAGAATCCGAAAGGTGGATAGGGTGTGCCTCCGTACCCATAGCCTCCATAAGGATTGCCATAGCCAGGACCTCCACCATAAGGTACTCCACCGCCATAGCCACTACCAAAAGCATAAGGTGCTGTACCAATGGCAAGCAAATCAAACAACACTAAAGGAATGATTGCTTTGGTTTGTACTTTTTTACCACTTACGCGTTGTAATATCAGACGATTTCCGGATACACGCAGCAGTTTACCTGTCACCTGAGTACCGTCTTTTTTTACTGCAATGATCTGCTTACCTACGAGTCTCATAACTTGCTTCTTCGTAACTGGCTTAGTCATATGATCCCCTCCTAAATGTTTTGTACGCCTCTCATTCGCATCATCTACAAAACAGTCTATTCGTTGGAAAGGACCTTCGCCTGTACACTTGCCCTCCTACCTCAATGTTTATCCTTGCTGATCCTAATAAAAAAGCCGTATTTCCGGGAAAAGACCGGAAATACGGCTTTGAAAAGTTACATTTCTATCGCTTACCAGGATCGTATGGCTGTCCTAATGCCTTAGGAGCAGAGGAACGGCCTACAGCCCCTACCAGTACGATGATAGTCAGTACATAAGGGATCATAAAGATAAACTCTTGAGGAATATTTTGTGACCACTCATACAATTGAACATAGTTGCGAATCGCTTGGGAGAATCCGAAGAATACCGCTGCACCAAAGGCGCCAAGTGGATTCCATTTCCCAAAGATCATCGCTGCAATGGCGATAAAACCTTGACCAGAGATTGTATTATGTCCAAAGGTTCCGGTCGTTGTTAAAGTGATTGTAGCCCCACCAATACCCGCCATCAATCCACTCAACATTACACCGATATATCTCATCCGATTAACTTTTACACCTAGTGTATCTGCAGCACTTGGATGCTCACCTACAGCACGCAAACGCAATCCAAATGGCGTCTTAAACAGAACCAAATAAATAACGATGACCAGTATTATGGCCAAATAAGTTGTAGGATAGGAATTAAAAATCCCTTCACCAATCACTGGGATTTTGGAGAGCCCAGGAATTGCAACCTTGCTGAATCCGTCAATGATCGGAGTTTCAGCAGATCCATCAAACAGGAGCTTAACCATGTAGAGCGTGCTGCCTGCAGCTAAAAAGTTAATAACCGTACCACTAATCGTCTGATCAGATTTAAAGGTTATAGATGCAACCGCATGAATTAGTGAGCCTAGCACACCAACAGCTATAGCACAGAGTACACCAACCCAAGGAGCCCATTCGCCCATTCCAGCGTCCTGAGCATAATAACCGCCTACTGCTGCCGCAAAGGCACCAAACATCATCAAACCTTCAAGTCCAATGTTTACGACACCGGAACGTTCAGAGAAGATGCCGCCAAGTGAGGCAAAAATGAGCGCTGTGGAAAAAACAAGCGTTGTATTAAGCAGTTGACCTAACGTCTGCAGATCCATCTATAACACCTTCTCTTTCTTGCGCTTGAAGTAAAAGGGCTTAAGCACCCAGCGCACAATCCCTTGTGCCGCAATAAAGAATATGATTGAACCAATAACGATACGAATAAGCTCCGGTGGAACATCTGCAGCAAAACTCATACCCGCAGAACCATAAGTCAGCGTACCGTAGAGAATCGCAGCCAGAATAACACCAAGTGGATGTGTTAAACCAAGAAGAGCAACGGCGATACCATCAAATCCATATCCTGGCGATGCCGCGAAAATAGCTTGATAATGGAATACACCAAGCACCTCTCCTGCTCCGGCCAGACCGGCGAATACACCACTTATGAACATTGCCTTCATAACGTTACGTCCAACATTCATCCCTGCATATTCGGCAGCATGTGGATTGTAACCAACTGCACGCATTTCGTAGCCCTGCTTGGTCTTCCATAAGTACACATAGAAGAATACCGCTGCAGCAAGAGCAATAGCTGTACCCCAGTGTAGACGTGCATTATCAAATATCGAATTCAAAAAGGTCATGGAAAGTGAAGCCGGAATATCCTCGGAACGATTTTGTCCTGGAAGCAACAAAAAGTTTCTAACGATATAATTCGACAGGTAAAGAGCGATCCAGTTTAACATGATTGTGGTAATAACTTCATTAATCCCACGTTTTGCTTTCAAATAACCGGCAATCCCTGCCCATAAACCACCGCAGAGACCCGCAATAATTACAGCAAGCGGGACAAGCAGGAAGGACGGCAGACCTGCCATCTTAATACCCACCACTGTTGCCGCTGTCATACCAATCATTACTTGGCCATCTGCCCCGATATTAAACATCCCTGAACGGAATGCGAAAGCTACGGCTAGCCCTGTAAGCATTAATGGTGTCATTTCGCGCACAGCTTCACCAAAGTTATACAAATTACCAAACACCCGTTTGAACAGTGCGGAGTAAGCAGTTATCGGATCATAACCGCCCAGAAGCATAACTATTGCTCCCACAAGAAAACCAAGCACGATGGCAACCAGAGGAACGATGTAGCTGTCAGTTGTGAAGATTTTTTTGAACTTATTCAACTGCCTTACCTCCCCGCTGCAAGCTGCCTGCCATCATAAGACCCAGTTCCTGATCATTCGTATCTTGCGGGAACACTTCACCGACAATTTTCCCTTCATAGATAACAGCGATTCTGTCAGAGACGTTCATAATCTCGTCCAATTCAAAGGAAATAAGTAGAACAGCCTTTCCTTGATCACGCTGAGCTATGAGTTGCTTCTGAACAAATTCGATAGCCCCAACATCTAGACCGCGTGTAGGTTGTGCGGCAATTAACAATGTCGGATTTTTATCTATTTCCCGCGCAATAATCGCTTTCTGTTGATTTCCGCCGGATAAAGAACGGGCTTTGGTCTCTATTGAAGGTGTACGTACATCAAATTGCTCTATAAGCTTCGCTGCGTACTTATCAATGACATCATTTTGCAAAAAGCCATTTTTGTTGTAAGGACTCTTATAATAAGTTTCCAAAACCATATTCTCACTCATGGTGAAATCAAGCACTAACCCATGCTTGTGGCGGTCCTCAGGAATATGAGAGACATTCATCTCTGAAACCTTCCGCGGTGATAAATTAGCAATTTCATTGCCAGACACGGTAATCGAACCCGAATCAATTTTGCGCAGACCTGTAATGGCCTGGATCAACTCACTTTGTCCATTGCCATCTACGCCAGCAATCCCGAGAATTTCCCCTGCTTTAACTTCAAAGCTAAGACCATCCAGTACGGAGACCCCGTCTTTACTCTTACTGCTGACATCCTTCAGTTTGAGTACAGATTGACCAACCTCAGGAGCTTTCTTGTCCACTTTGAAAGTTACGCCACGCCCAACCATTTTTTCAGCTAGCTCATTAGGGTTAGTCTCTGCGGTATTCACAGTATCAATTACTTTCCCACGTCTAATAATGGTGACCCGATCAGATATTTGCATGATTTCTTTAAGCTTATGCGTGATCAAAATAATGGATTTTCCCTCTGCAACAAGCCGCTTCATAATCGCCATGAGTTCCGTAATTTCTTGAGGCGTAAGTACTGCGGTCGGCTCATCAAATATGAGAATATCCGCTCCACGGTACAGGGTCTTCATAATCTCTACCCTTTGCTGCATACCTACCGAAATGTCATGAATAACGGCATTTGGATTCACTTGCAGGCCATATTGCTCCGATAGCTTCCGAACCTGTTCCGCAGCGGATTTATAGTCAATTTTAAGACCTTTTTTCGGCTCCATCCCAAGAACAATATTCTCGGTCACCGTAAAAGGCTCCACAAGCTTGAAATGCTGATGAACCATACCAATACCAAGCTCAATAGCTTTATTGGGGTTATCAATAATAACCGGTTTCCCGTCGATTTCAATACTGCCTTCATCCGGTTGATACAATCCAAATACAATATTCATTAAAGTGGACTTGCCTGCACCATTCTCACCAAGCAATGCAAGAATTTCACCCTTTTTAAGCGTCAAGCTAATGGAATCGTTAGCAACAATACCGGGAAAGCGTTTTGTGATTTGCTTCAACTCTACGACAGGAGCCGCAGCACTCATGGAATCACCCTCATCACAGAATATATAACTACCTTATAGACACGGATGTACCGCCCTTTGTAAGGCGGTATATCTATGTTCCTCATATCATAACCAGTGCTTTAACAAGGAATAAGGCCAGCACAACACCGGCCTTATTCTTTGATCCTTATTGTAATGCAATAAATGGAGACTAACTATTACTCGGAAGGAACAGTGATTGTTCCATCAATGATTTGTTTTTTGTATTCTTCAACTTTAGCCAGGATCTCTTCAGAAACGTTGTCCTTAGTATCAGAAATACCTACACCATTATCTTTCAGACCAAGAACGGTTGTAGTACCACCCTTGAACGTACCGTCAATTACTTCTTTAGAAACTTTAAGAACAGCTTCGTCTACACGTTTGATCATGGAAGTCAAAGTAACGTCAGTACCAAACTCGATGGATTGGTCTTTATCTACACCAATAACCCATACTTTAGAACCGCCTGCTTTGTTACGAGCTTTAGCTTCGTTGAATACGCCATTTCCTGTTTGTCCAGCAGCAGGGAAGATAATGTCGTTTCCGTCGTTATACAATGTAGCTGCAAGAGATTTACCAACGTCTGGTTTGTCATAACCACCAGCATAAGTAGGTGTTACTTTAGCTGAAGGGTTAACTGCTGCTACACCAGCTTTAAAGCCAGCTTCAAAACGTTTGATTACAGGGCTTTCCAGACCACCGATGAATGCAACTTTGTTAGTTTTTGTAGTCAGACCAGCAACCACCCCAACCAAGAAAGAACCTTCATTTTCGGAGAAAGTAACGGAAGCTACGTTAGGAGCTTCAACTACGCTATCAATGATAGCCAAGTTAGCATTTGGGTTCTCAGTAGCTACTTTTTTAATTGCGTCGCCAAGATCAAAACCAATACCCCAAGTCAAGTTGTATCCATCTTTAACGAAGGAGTTAAGGTTTGGCTCATAGTCAGCATTTGATTTACTTTGCAAGTACTTAACGCCACTACCTGTTTCTTTTTCAAGAGCTTGCAATGCTTCCCATGCGGATTGGTTAAACGATTTATCGTTTACGCCACCAATGTCAGTAACCATACCAAATTTGAAATCGGATTTAGGTGCGTTTGTTCCTGCATTGGTTCCTGCATTAGTTTCACCTTTAGCGGCGTTGTTATTGTTGTTTCCACAGCCTGTCAAAACGACTGTAAGAGACAGCAACATTGCAAGAGATAGCTTTAAACCTTTTTTCATTGAATGTAATCCCCCTTAAAATATTGGATGTCTTCTGTGTTCTGCTTGGACATTCCATTAGTTCAAATTATAACTGCAATAAAATCTAAAATCCAGTGCATAAATGACCTCAGGTCAATAATAATTTGCACTTTTTAGCAAGTAACCGCTTTCCATGACATAGCATGTTACAGTTATGTCTGGTTAATGTCAGAAACCCTGATTTTACTCTGTATAGTATTCCAACACATTACAAATATTATTGCACACTTAAGTGTTTTCTATTATTATGATTCCTTAGTAATTGCACTTGAAAGGAAGTTATCAGATCATGACCGAAGAAATAAATCCACAAACATCACCGGCCTTCAAATATTGCCGTGAATCCCGTGTCTTCAAAACCGGACGCGTTTTCCCTAATGATGTCAATAATCACAAAACATTATTCGGCGGCAAGCTTATGAGCGGCATCGATGAAGTAGCCTCCATTTCAGCTATGCGCCATTGTCGAACTAACGTCGTCACAGCCTCTACAGACTCTGTAGACTTCTTGAGACCCATTCGGCCTACTGACTCCGTATGTTTTGAATCCTTCGTCTCCTGGACTGGACGGACAAGCATAGAGGTGTTTGTAAAGATCATTTCAGAAAATCTATATACTGGAGAGCGCGCTGTCGCTGCCACTTCATTTCTAACCTTTGTCGCAGTCGAAGAGGATGGCACACCTACTCCGGTTCCAGCTATTATCCCAGAGACAGACGAAGAGAAGCTGATCAATGAATCCGCTAATGAACGTTCCGAGCTGCGAAAAGTACGCCGCAACATCAGCAAAAAGCTCGCTGCTCAATTAAATACCATAAAGTATTGGGAATAGTTCTGCATCCGCAGAGCTTTTTCTTTTATGTAGGGAAACCCAATGCTGCTTCCTACCTATCTTACCGCACAAAAAAGCACCGCTGCATGGGCAACCCGCAGGCGGTGCTTTTCGGTTATATTACAACACTTACGCGTTGATTTTCTCTTTAGCAATACCAGCCAAGGAGTTGAATGCGTTAAGATCATTCACAGCCAGATCAGCCAGCATCTTACGGTTAACTTCTACACCAGCCAATTTCAGGCCGTATACAAGCTTGCTGTAAGAAAGACCGTTCAAACGAGCTGCTGCATTAATACGAACGATCCACAGTCTGCGGAAGTTACGTTTAGTTTGACGACGGTCGCGGTAAGCGTAAACCATCGATTTCATTACTTGTTCTTTAGCTGTTTTAAAAATACGGTGTTTAGAACCGAAATAACCTTTTGCCAATTTCAACACTTTTTTATGTTTACGACGAACTACAAATCCGCCCTTAACTCTTGCCATATTAATAAACCTCCCAAAAATGTGTAATAAACTATTTCAAGTTAGCCAATCCTTGTTTCAAACGTCTTACATCCCCAGGGGCCATTACTGGATTTCCGTTCAGAACGCGCTTAGCGCGTTTAGATTTGTGGGACAGCAAGTGGTTTTTGTGAGCTTTGTAACGTGTTACTTTACCAGTTCCGGTAATTTTGAAGCGGCCTTTCAGGCTGCTGTGTGTTTTCATCTTAGGCATGGTGTTTCCTCCTTGAATATTATGCGGCGCCAAATTGCAGATAAGCAAGTGACTCCAGATTTATTGAGCTTTAGGAGCCAAAATCATAATCATGCTGCGGCCTTCCAGCTTTGGCTGGCGCTCAACAACAGATATATCAGCCACTTCGTTCTTCACTCGTTCGAGGATTTTTTGGCCGATATTCGCGTGTGTAATCTCACGTCCGCGGAAACGTACGGAGCACTTCACTTTATCGCCCTCACCCAAGAACTTGATCACATTGCGGAACTTAGTTTGATAATCATGTTCCTCAATGTTAGCACGGAACCAGACTTCCTTGATATCAACGACCTTCTGGTTTTTACGCGCTTCCTTCTCTTTCTTCTGCGTTTCATAACGGAACTTGCCGTAATCCATGATGCGGCATACCGGCGGCTTAGCCTGTGGTGCTACATTGACTAGATCCAGATTAAGATCGATCGCCATTTGCAGCGCTTCGCGGATCGGTTTAATTCCGATTTGCTCACCTTCCGCACCAACCAACCGTACCTCTTTGGCCCGAATTTCATCATTGATCATATGTTCCTTACTGATAACTCTCCACCTCCGGATCTTTTTAACAACTATTCTCACGTAACTCCATAAAAAAGGGGTGCCGGTAACACCCGACACCCCGTGTTTGATCAACGTTCATGAACATTAACATTCATAAAGCATTGAGATCAAAACCAGCCGGCGAATATGCCAGTCAGGTGAGAAGCAGGTGCTTCTTCTTGCAATCCCTATGATTTGCGTACTTGAATACTATACACCACACTATTTGGGGTGTCAATCCTTTTAAGCAGAAATTTCGTGAACTTTATACCTGCTTACTTTGTACCTCTTCAAGTCGTACTACGCGAGTATGCTTGGTATGGCTCCATTGCTTATTGTTCTGCGTGAAGAACGCATAGAACGTAATCGGATACCACGAGATCAAGTAGATCGGGAAGAATACAAGATAAGCATATACTTTCTTGAACGTAACCTTCTCTAATGCCATCGCAATACCAAAAGTCACCAGATTGGCGCCAATAGCTAGGAAGCTGAGCCAGATCGGCAAGCTGCCATAAATGTTAGCGATATTCGGTCCGTTAAAGAACGCCATATCCACCCACATTACCGCCGTCATTAAAAAAGTGAGCAATACAATATATACATTCGCTCCATAAAGCGCGAGGTCAAACTTCGTTAAGCTGCGTTCTTTAATACTTTGCCAAAGCAATGGAAAAAAATAACGGCGAGCAACAGTGAAGTGCCCCTGCATCCAACGCAGACGCTGTCTTGAGGAGGCCTTGAAGGTTAACGGCTTCTCATCAAATACCTTTGCATCATAATTGAACTTAGGATATACACCATGTGCTGCACTACGCATCGTAAACTCCAAGTCCTCGACCAAACTTGTAGCTCCCCAGCCCATTTCTTTAAGAAGTGTGGTCTCAAAACACATTCCGGTTCCGCCAAGGAAATTAGCCATATTTAAATTATGGCGTGAAAGTTGCCACAAACGGTTAATATACCAGTACGAAATACCATAAGCAGCTGTAATCCAGGAATCCTCTGGATTCTTGGTATCGATATAACCTTGGATTACTCGTGCACCTGAACAAAGATCATTATTCATCTCCATCAGGAACTCAGTATGCGCCAAGTTATCGGCATCGAACATGACAACAGCATCATATTGCCGCGGCATAGCCCACAGCTCTTTAAGCATCCATTCTATTGCGTAGCCTTTACCTCTCAGATTTGCATTGGTGCGGACACAAGCGTTCATGCCGTGTTCTCTAACGATGCGAGCTGTACCGTCTGTACAATTGTCACAAATTACAAATACATCGTACAGTTCTGATGGATAATTAAGCTGCTTCAGATTCTCCATTAATGCGCCGACAACTTCTTCCTCGTTATGTGCGGCAACAAGTACGGCAAAAGATTTTTCCGGCTTATACTGCGTCTTTTTCTTTTTCCTGTGCAGCCCGAATAATGAAAACGTAAACTGATAGACTGCGATTGCTGCCAAGATCACTTGGAGCGTAACAAACAGTGCGTCTGTCATGACCTTTTGATGCCCCCTTTTTTCACTCTTGGTGTTCTTTTTTTTCTCTCTAGCTTGCTTGACGTTCTTTCTGACCCTTTTGTTGCATCCCTTAACAATAGACCAAGAGTATTCTTATTCTCGGCAGACTTCACAATTTTTATATATGCTGTTTAAAAGAATTCTATGGATTCCTTTTTTTGAATCCTTATTTATCTCTTACCCTTTTAAACAGGTTTAGTCTGCTTGAATCATTGTAAAGCGTAATAGTGCTCTAAGTCAAAACTGGCAAATTTCGAGTAAACCTGAGCTTTTCCTTGAAATGAACTACCTTTAAAAAGTATGATTAAGACAGATCTAAGCTATAGAACGGATTACTGCATTAACATCTGTTAACGGTAACCGGACTAGCGGAGGGAATTAGATATGAGACATTTATTCATGAAACTACATCTCTGGGAGCGGCATCTTTTTAAGTGGATCAACGGACGAATGCATAATCGTTTTTTGAACTTTTGGCTCTTTTACCTTACTCATTTGGGTGGAGCTACAAGCACGATTGTTATCAATATACTGATATGGGTATTAGCTCCTGAGCCTTGGAGAACTACAGGTTTACAAGCCTTGACAGCACTAGCTGTCAGCCATATACCCGTAGCTATCGCCAAAAAGCTGTACCCGCGAATGCGTCCATATCTGGCGTTACCGGAAACCAATACTTTTCGTAATCCATTAAAGGATCATTCTTTTCCATCTGGTCATACTACAGCTATCTTTGCTTCTACGGTCCCTTATATGCTGGCGTTTCCTGCTATGACCGTTATTCTGCTGCCGCTAGCTTGTATTGTCGGATTTTCTCGTATTTATCTTGGATTGCATTATCCATCAGATGTTATAGCTGGCGCAGTGATCGGTTCCTGCGTAGCAGCTGGTACTATAGCCTTATGGATGTGAAGCATTTATTGTTAATAACCGGGAAAACCCTTGAGAATAGGTGAATCAACATTGCGTAAAAAAAGAATCTTAATACTCTCGGAAGGTTTTGGCGCCGGACATACACAAGCAGCTTATGCGTTGTCGAGCAGTCTGCGCCAATTATCGCCTAATTTACAAACGAAGGTGCTAGAACTTGGAAATTTTCTAAACCCCAAGATGGCACCTATTATTCTGTCTGCTTACCGAAAGACGGTAACGACACAGCCAAAATTAATGGGTTATGTCTACCGTCACCAGAAATCATTTAATCGTCTTACCACGCTTGCCTTGCATCGTATATTTTATACGCATGCCAAAAATATTGTGAGACAACTGAAACCTGACGTAATTGTCTGCACTCATTTTATTCCAGGTGCTGTAGTATCCCGCCTAAAGAGACTAGATCCTACCTTAAAAGTGCCGCTCGTCACCGTTATAACAGATTATGATGCGCATGCTACCTGGATTAGCCCAGAGGTAGACCTTTATCTGGTTTCAACACCTGAGGTTAAATCCAAATTGCGCAGCCGAAATATTCCTGCCACGAAAATTCAGGTAACAGGCATACCAATACACCCTAATTTTTGGAAGCATCCCGGAAAGCAGGAGATTCGAGAGCAATTCAATCTGCGGGAGATGCCAACCGTTCTAGTCATGGGCGGCGGCTGGGGAATCATGAACGACCAAGTGGTAAATGCTTGTCTGGCGGAATGGCGTGACAAGATTCAAATTGTTTTCTGTCTCGGCAAAAATGAGCTGCTGCTAAAGGAAATGAAAGAAGACCCGCATTATAATCATCCTAATATTTCCTTAATCGGCTTTACGCGTGAAATCCACAAGCTAATGGAGGTCTCCGATCTGCTGGTTACAAAACCGGGTGGAATGACTTGCAGTGAAGGGCTGGCAAAGGGTATTCCGATGCTCTTCCATCACCCTCTTCCCGGTCAGGAGGAGGAGAATTGCCGCTACTTTACTGCAGCCGGCTTCGGAGAACCCATCGAATCTTTAGAGGTTGTAGAAATGTGGATGGAGCGCCTCTTGAACAACTATGAGGATGTGCAAAACAAGCGCAAACTCCACCTTGAAGAAATCGCTCGCTATCACCCGTTACAATGTGCTCAGAGTATCATCGAATTATTGGAATAGTTAATAAAAAAAGCGGCAGCCTCCAAACCACATGGAGACTTGCCGCTTTTTTATTGAAGCATGCCTTATGGAGCAGTGCTTTGTAACTACAACCGATATTTATCCAATCGGGTAGCCTGATACTGTTTGAGTGCTTCTGCGCCTACAATTGCCTCGCAACGATGGATATTCACGCCACGTCCGACAAATTTCGTCTCATATTCTGTCATGATATGATCCTCGTTGATGATGCCATCTGCATGTAGGTCCAAAGAAATATTTTTCATCTGCAAGCCAAAGTCCGCAAAGGCATTTAATGAGAACTCAAAAAGACTGCGGGAATCTGTTTTCAGATGAATTTCACCTAGATCGCTAAGCAAACCGCGATATTTGTCAAGAAAACGCGGATGTGTCAAACGACGCCGGGCATGCTTGCTTTTAGGCCATGGATCGCTGAAATTAAGATAAATCCGTTCAAGCTCTCCCGGAGCAAATACTTCCTCAGCATAATCGATATTTGCAAGTGCCAATTTCAGGTTAGGCGGTGTTTCATGTCCTGCCGGCTCCCATACTGCTCTAGCCTTATCTCCAGCACGGCGGATCAGCTCATCATACATATCCACTCCGATAAAGTTAATATCAGGATATTTAAAGCTCATTTGGCTGATAAACTGTCCTTTGCCCATTCCGAACTCCACATGGATCGGATGATCGTTACCGAACAGCTTGGACCACTCACCTTTATAACTCCGAGGATCTAGAATGACTAAATCCGTCTGTTCTTCCAAACTTTCACGTATTCCTTTTCTTCCGCGTAAACGCATAGGTATTCCTCCGATTATCTCTTATACGATAACTGTCACTTGCAATATTGTGCCGAAATTGTCCCAAAAAGTAAAGGGATTGCGGTAAAAAAGAAAAAGGAATTCTCTGGTTCAGCTCTTAAATGAGCTGTTCAGAGGAATTCCTTCGTTGTTGTATATTGGAAATAAATTTCGTTCTTGTCTGGCAGATCAGGATTTACTTTGTGTTTGTGGCAAATGTCTTTTTTTCGAATGCGCTACGAATTTTACGCTGCGCATCTGTCTTGATCTTAGGGTTGCCGTTAAATTCCACGCCCGTTAGTGCAAGGGCTTCATCTGGCGTTAAATGCACTTCAATCGAATCTTTACCCTCAGCATATACCGTTTGAGAATTCATTGCTATCACCTCACGGTTATTATTATGGATCGGACGACACGAAATTATGAACTCCTGGATGAATTTCTTTATGCCACAGCAGCTTTTCACACTCTGAATATAACATACTATGTAAGCATTTTCAAGCCGAAAGCGCCTTATTTCCTGCCTATTTTTCATGCCGTTATGGGGAGTCAATGTTACGCCGAGCTCGGTTTTTTGATACAATGTATTGGATTATAAGAAACGGCTGTGCGTTCTCTGGGATAAGGACGCCATCTGTCTCAGAAAAATATAAGGATAAGGGAACTTATCCATAATTATATTTTCAGAAAGGGGCTTCTCGTGTCTAATCTTCAATACACTTCTCCTCCGCAACTTTGGGGAGATAAACGTTTTCATACTTGGAATTACGAAATGCGTGAACACATGAACACCAAGGTATTCAAAGTTATGCTTGATGCAGGCTTTACCTGTCCCAATCGTGACGGCTCCATCGCTAAGGGAGGCTGCACATTTTGCAGTGCCAGAGGTTCTGGTGATTTTGCCGGAAGCCGCCGAGATGACCTAGTCACACAATTCAATAACGTCCGTGACAGACAGCATTTGAAATGGCCAAATGCTAAATATATCGGTTACTTCCAAGCCTATACTAAT
This sequence comes from Paenibacillus sp. FSL F4-0097, assembly GCF_038593125.1. Taxonomy (NCBI): domain Bacteria; kingdom Bacillati; phylum Bacillota; class Bacilli; order Caryophanales; family Paenibacillaceae; genus Paenibacillus; species Paenibacillus sp. FSL F4-0097. The sequence goes on along the minus strand of NZ_CP151965.1, from coordinate 1,429,979 downwards.
ACGTACGCTCCGGTCGAAGAACTGAAAGAATATTTCGAAGTTATTTTGCAGCAGCCTGGTGTCGTTGGATTGTCTATTGCTACCCGCCCTGACTGTCTGCCCGATGATGTAGTCGAATATTTAGCAGAGCTCAACAAGCGTACGTATCTTTGGGTAGAGATGGGTCTTCAGACTATACATGACTCCACTTCTGAGCTTATTAATCGGGCGCATGATACGCAGTGTTATGTGGAGGCTGTAGAGAAGCTGCGCCGTCACAATATTCGAATCTGTACCCATATCATTCACGGTCTCCCACAGGAGACGCACGAAATGATGCTTGAAACGGTATCTGCTGTAGCTCGCATGGATGTGCAGGGAATTAAGATTCACCTTCTGCATCTCATGCGCAAAACACCAATGGTGAAGCAGTATGAAGCAGGATTGCTCCGATTCATGGAACAGGACGAGTATGTGAAGCTGATTGCTGATTCACTTGAAATTCTGCCCCCTGAGATGATTGTTCATCGCTTGACTGGAGATGCCCCACGGGATCTCTTAGTTGGACCGATGTGGAGTCTCAAGAAATGGGAAGTGCTAAATGCCATTGACGATGAGCTTGTTGCTCGTGATACTTGGCAGGGTAAGTATTGGAGGAAGGGCTAATGGGCTTTATGTCCGTTCTAAGCTTTGCTCATAAATTAATCTCTGAGCGGCTGACTTTAGGTGACCGTGCGATTGATGCAACTGTAGGTACTGGTGCTGACACGCTTTTTCTAGCCAAAACAACCGGAGCTCGTGGCGAAGTCTACGGCTTTGACATTCAAGCTGCGGCGCTGAAGCTGGCAGAAGAACGTCTCCGGCTTGCGCGGGAGGAAACTTCTTCACTCTCTGGCGTTACCTTACTGGAACGCAGCCATGCCGAAATGGCAGAAGCCGTCCCGGCTAACTGGCCAGGCACCGTTGGTGCTGTAATGTTCAATCTTGGCTATCTGCCTTCAGGCGATGCCGACAAGAATATCATTACTGAGCCGGACAGCTCTATTGCAGCCCTGGAAGCTTCACTTCAGCTGCTGCGTCCGGGGGGAATTATTACAGCTGTACTGTATCCTGGCCATGCAGGCGGAGATCTCGAAGCCGCCGCTGTTGAAGCTTGGGCAACGACTGTTTCCCCTAAGGTAGCGCAGAGCATTGTATATCGCCAGCTGCAGCGCACGGACGCACCGTATGTAATTGCCCTCGAGAAGAAAAAAGGTTCCCCATCTTAAGCTTTGTAAACAATCAAACAATCTTGTAATTGGGAAGGAAGATTATGAATGACACAACCATATCCTTTAAAATTTCAACCGGAGTTTAAAGAACGTGTCTGGGGTGGCCGCGCGCTGGAGAAATTCGGCCTGAATCTACCAGAAGGTCATATTGGTGAAGGCTGGATGATTGCCGATCATGCGAATGGAACATCTTCGGTGGTTAATGGAGAATTAGCTGGACAAGGTCTGGATCAAATTCGTGAGCAATTTGGTCATGAGTGGTTCGGAAGCAAGGGAATATCAGAAGCTGGCGGAAGATTTCCACTCTTGATCAAATTGTTGGATTGCAACGACAACCTTTCCGTTCAAGTCCACCCTACGGATGATTATGTAGGATTGCCTAAAGGTGAACTGGGTAAAACAGAGATGTGGTACGTACTAGACGCTAAGCCAGATGCAAAAATCATCTACGGCCTTAAAGAAGGCGTAGACCGTGAAACATTACGCGAAGCACTGGAAAACGGCACGGTTATGGATAGCCTTCAAGAGGTATCTGTCTCCGCTGGCGATTCCTTCTACATCCCTGCCGGAACGGTACATGCTCTATGCGCTGGTGTCGTTGTAGCGGAAATTCAACAGAATTCCGACACTACATACCGTATTTATGACTACGACCGTCCAGGTCTAGATGGAAAACCACGCGAGCTTCATATCGAGGATTCTCTGAATGTTACAGCTTATGAAGGCGCCGGCGCTACTTCGATGAAGACCGATCATGCAGTGCCTGGAGAGTGGCTGCAGCTTGCCGCTTCACCTTATTTTATTGTCGAAAAAGGGATCGTAAATGGTTCATGGGATCTCACCACTTCAGAAGACAGCTTCACTATTCTGGTTATCTGCGAAGGCAGCGGACATCTGACTTGGGAAGGCGGCTCCCAGCCTTATGCCGCAGGGGAATGTTATCTGATTCCTTCCAACCTAGGCCGTTATACTATCGAGGGTCATTCTACTGTGCTTCGCTCTTATTTACCATAAGTCGAGAACCTTTAGGAGGAATGGACCATGAAGGAAAACAGCTTTACTCTAACGGATCCCATAGGTGTAACCATCCATGTCTATGAATGGTTACCTGAGTCCGATGTGCCAGTTAGAGGAATTGTGCAAATTTCACACGGGATGTGTGAAACTGCTGCCCGCTACGCTCGTTTTGCGGAAGCTTTAACCGGGGTTGGTTATGCAGTATATGCCAATGACCACCGGGGACATGGTAGAACCGCTGGTCAAGTCAATCTGCTTGGTGATGTTGGGGAGGACGGATTTTATTGGATGCGGCGCAATCTTCTGCAGGTAGGTGCCGCAGCACTCTCCAAGCATGAAGGAATGCCCATCATTTTATTCGCACACAGTATGGGTTCCTTTCTGGGTCAAAAACTCATGTGCGAAGAAGGCAACGAAATCTATTCAGGGTTTATCCTAAGCGGGACAAACGGTCCACGCAGTATGCTGCGTATTGGAGAATCTTTGGCTAGCGCGCAGCTTAAGCTAAAGGGTGAGCATCATCGCAGTGTACTGCTGAACAGTCTGGTATTCGGCAGCTATAACCGTGCTTTTTCCCCGGTCAGAACAACATTTGACTGGCTGAGCAGCGATACTGCGGAAGTAGATAAGTACATTTCCGATCCATTCTGCGGAGCTATTTGTACAACCCGCTTTTTCCGTGGTTTCTTCCACCTCCTAAGAGAGATTCATACTGAGGAATCACTTAGCACATTATGTACAGGTAAGCCCATTTATATATTTGGTGGGGATAAGGACCCTGTCGGGATGAACGGTCAAGGTATTCCCCGTCTTGCGGAGTTGTATAAGAAACGAGGAGTATCAGACGTTGAGTACCGACTCTATCCAGAAGGCAGACACGAAATGCTAAATGAAGTAAATCGAGATCAAGTCACAGCCGATGTACTCAACTGGTTAGAGAGCCACCTTCCTTCAGAGGTTTCTACGATAAGTTAAGAAAAAAACGCGGTTGTTAGTGAATTTATGAGACAATATAGAAGCGATGCCCCCGTTATTTGGGGGGTCGCTTCTTTGCGGTTTGCGGTTTGCGGTTTGAGGTTTGCGGTTTGGGTAGCTTATCTCAGCAGACTTCTCAATCTAACAATCTCCAGTTCCTCCGCGCATCTGAACTTTAGTAAATAAACTTCCGCCACCGCTAATGGACTCAGTTGACGCTGTCTTCAGCTCATCGCTCTCCCCAACCACTTTCGGACTCAGATGACGCTAACTACATATCATCACCTTCCCCCGCTACTTCCGGACTCAGATGATGCTAACTACACATCATTACTCTCCCCTCCGCTTCCGGACTCAGTTGACACTAACTACATATCATCACCTTCCCCCGCTACTTTCGGACTCAGATGATGCTATTTGCTAATTTATAGCCTTTCGCGCTAGGTTTCGGACTCCAGTGCACCTATTCATGGGAAACATGTTCATATTGGATGTTTTTCGTGCCAATAGCGACTATGCGGTCCGTTAGCATCTAAAAAACAGGATAATTCCACGTATAAGGTCCCCTGGGTCCGCCTGCGATGGGTTACTCACCGCTTACGGACTCAGATGTCACTATCGCCACATCATTACTCTCCCCGCTACTTCCGGACTCAGATGACGCTATTTGCTAATTTATAGCCTTTCGAGCTAGGTTTCGGACTCCAGTGCAGCTATTCATGCGAAACAGGTTCATATCGGGTGTGTTTCGTGTCAATAGCGACTATGCGGTCCGTTAGCATCCAAAAAACAGGATATTTCCACGTATAAGATCCCCTGGGTCCGCCTACGACGGGTTACTCATCACTTCCGGACTCATTTGACACTAGCTACACATCTTTACTCTCCCCAGCTACTTTCGGACTCAGTGGACGCTATTTGCTAATTTCCAGGCATTTGAGCTAGGTTTCGGACTCCAGTGCAGCTATTCATGCGAAACAGGTCCATATTGGGTGTTTTTCATGCCAATAGCGACTATGCGGTCCGTTAGCATCCAAAAAACAGGATAATTCCACGTATAAGGTCCCCTGGGTCCGCCTGCGACGGGTTACTCACCGCTTTCGAACCCAGATGACGCTAACTACACATCATCACTTCCCACGCCGCTTCCGGACTCAGATGCGCTAGCGCACAAGGCAAAAGAAATAGACCGTCCCATTAAGGAACGGTCTATCCTTCCACCCGCCTATCACAAAGGCAGTGTGTAGTACTGAGCGCGTTGGCTCTCGTTCTGCTGATACATTACGATTAGTAGCGTGCGCCCTTCCCTAATGGAAGCGGGCTCCGCTACTGCTACAGCCGAGCTTGCTGCTTGGGCAGTCTCTTCTAAACTACTATCTGCTGCTCCCTGTAATGGCGAGTCTGCCGAAGGCAAAGCCTCCAGATTAGCCATATCAGCTTCACCATCCTCAAGGCCCTCATCGGCACGCATGCCGCTGATGGAATCCAACACCGCTTCCAGCGAGAATGGCAACACTTCCAGCACAGTATACTTTTGCAGTTCTCTTTCGTTAAGTCCTGCTTCAGCCAATTGGGCAGAAATTTGACCCGGATTAGCCGCGATATCCTTCAAATAGCTCGACCAATCCGATTTATCCAGCACGAAATCCCACCAGATTTTGCGCGGCTTGTACTTGTGTCCAAGGAAATAATCGAGCTTCATCAAGCCAGTTATAACATCCATAGATGGCGTCCCGCGATCTATCAGGAAGGACTGCAAGCGGGTGAAGAGATCTTCCAGCTGATGGCCAATCTTTTGCCAGCCTCTCTCCTCCCAGTAGTCACCGAACTCCTGAAAGAAATCGAATGGCGAATCAAATACATGACGGATCAAGTACTTGGCCGTATGGTCCATCCGGTGGCTGTTCCAGTATTTCTCCAGCACATCCTCAAGCCGCTTCAAACGGATAATGTCTGAGAAGGGCATCATATGACTGCTAAGGATTTCATAAGGTGCATGTTCCATATACGTGTAATCATATTTAGACGCCTGCGCCCGCAGCCCCGTTCCCCGCAGCATTTTGAGGAATCCTAGCTGTAGCTCTTCCGGCTCCATAACGAATACATCATTAAACGTTTTACGGAAGGTACTGTAATCCTCCATAGGTAGTCCGGCAATCAAATCCAGATGCTGATCGATATTGCCGCTTGCCTTAATCTTCATTACGGTACGGGACAGCTTTTTGAAATTCTGGCGGCGTTTAACAAGCTCATTTGTCTCATCGTTGGTAGATTGCACCCCAATCTCAAATCTAAAAATACCCGGAGGCGCATTCTTAGATAGGAAATCCAGAACTTCAGGCCGCATGATATCTGCGGTAATTTCGAACTGAAACACGCAGCCTTGATGATTATCGATCAGGAATTGAAACATTTCCATCGCATAGTTGCGGTTGATATTGAAGGTACGGTCCAGAAATTTAATGATTTTGGCGCCATTCTGTATTAAATAAAGCAGATCAGATTTCACTCGTTCAATATCATAATAACGTACGCCTACTTCAATACTGGATAAACAGAACTGGCAGTTAAATGGGCATCCGCGGCTCGTCTCAAAATAAACAATACGTTTACTCAAATCTGGAATATCCTCAGGAAAACGATGCGGCGTAGGCAGCGTATTCAGATCGCTTTTGGGACGTGGTGGATTGACAATGATCTCTTCTCCCTTGCGATAAGCGGCTCCATACACAAAGTGAAACTTCCGATCATCCCTTAGCTCCTGCAGCAGATGGTGGAACGTCTCTTCCCCATCTCCGTTAACTATAAAATCAATGCCAGCTTCTCTTTTCATCCAATGAAGCGGCTCATACGAAACTTCAGGTCCCCCGAGAACAATCGTAACTTCAGGCATCACTTGCTTAAGAATACCAATCAGCTTCAGCGTCTCTTCGATGTTCCAGATATAACAGGAGAAGCCAATCACATCTGGCCGTTTCTGAAACAAGTCGGACACGATATTCATCACGGGATCTTTGATGGTGTACTCTGCCAAATGAATATCCTTAAATTCATGCTCACTGTACGCTTTTAGCAAGCGGATTGCGAGTGAGGTATGAATATATTTGGCGTTTAACGTGGTCAGGACGATTTTCATGCTACACGACCTTTTCTACATTTCATTTTGAAAAAACTCTAAGAATGCCTTACCGTACTTCCGGTATTTCACTTCCCCAACACCCTTTACCCTCAGCATTTCCGCTTCGGTCTGCGGGCAAACCACACTCATCTCACGCAGCGTGGCATCATTAAAAATAATGTACGATGGCACATGCTCGCGTCCTGCCAATTCACGCCGGATAAGACGCAGCTGCTCAAAGACAGTCTCATTGACGGCTGATGGCGACAGGTCATGCCCCCGACTACGAACTCTCGTACCGGATGTTGTGCCTGCCCGCGAAGGCCGCGCCACACGCTGCATCACCTCACGCTGTCCGCGCAGGACCTCGGCAGCCAGAGGCTGGAGCCGTACTACAGGGTACTGGCCTTCCGACAAGGCAAGATACCCTTCTGAGATAAGCACATTGATACTCTCTGAGATTTCCTTCTCCGTCCGGCTCGACATCGCCCCATGTGTGGGCAGCTTATCGAAGCCGTACTGCATCACCTTTTGATTGCGAGAGCCTTTCAGCACAGATGCTACCAACGCTACACCATAACGCTCCCGCATGCGGTGAATGCAGGAGAAGATCTTTTGCGCATCGACGGTCATATCCACTAGCTCTCGTTCATCCGTACATGAGCTGCAGATACCACATGGCTTGTCCCCATGTTCTTCCCCGAAATAATCCAGCTGGGCACTGCGCAAGCAGCGAGTAGTATAGCAATAATCAATCATTTGCTGAAGCTTGCGATATTCGTTAGCTTTACGGTCAGTATCCTGTGGATTCTGCTCGATCAGGAACTTTTGCGTCATAATATCCTGCGCACTAAACAGCAAAATACATTCACTCGGCTCCCCGTCACGTCCAGCACGACCCGCTTCCTGAACATAAGCTTCCATATTTTTGGGCATATTGTAGTGAATTACGTATCGGACATTGGATTTATCAATCCCCATCCCAAAGGCATTCGTAGCCACCATGACCCGGATATCGTCATAGAGGAACCCTTCCTGGCTATCTGCCCGCTCCTGATCATTCATACCCGCATGATAGCGACCTGCCGCTATGCCAGAAGCTTGCAGCCTCTGATACAGATCATCTACTTCTTTGCGGGTTGCCGCATATACAATCCCCGGCTGATGAGAATGCGTAGCCGCATAATCCATAACGAACTCCCGCTTGTTCTCTCCCCGCAGCACGGACATTGCCAGATTATCTCTTCCTAGCCCCGTCATGAAAATACCCGGCTCACGCAAGCGCAGCAGCCGGACCATATCCTCCATAACCTCCGGCGTCGCCGTGGCGGTAAATGCTGCCAGGATCGGACGTTCAGGCAGCTCATCTACAAATGGAGATACCGACAGATAACTTGTCCGAAAATCATGTCCCCACTGGGATACACAGTGCGCTTCATCAACAGCCACGCAGGAAATAGACAGCTCAGCCATTTCCAGACGGAACCAGTCCAGCTCAAGTCTTTCGGGCGCAACATAGAGCAGCTTCAAATCACCCCGCCGGGCAGCCCGAATCCGCTCATTCACTTCTTTTCCGCTTAACGTGCTATTAATAAAGGCTGCCGGAATACCCGCAGTAGTTAACGCATCCACCTGGTCTTTCATCAACGAGATCAGTGGTGATATCACCAAAGTCAGCCCTGGCAGGAGCAGTGCAGGAACCTGATAACAGATCGATTTCCCGCCACCCGTAGGGAGGATTCCCAGTGTGTCGCGTCCTTCCAGCAAGTTCTGAACAATCTTTTTCTGGCCATCCCGAAAGTCTGGATAACCGTAATATTTTTGCAGCTCAGCCTGCGCCTGTTCAATAGTAGGTGCTTGCATCTTCATATCTCTCATAACTCCTTAGGCGTTTCTATCTTTAGTTTAGCGGTCAATGGTGTAATGAGCAACACTCTAGAAGTCCTTCTTTCGTTTCTCCTTTTGGAAAAATTACATAAAAGGAGCGCTTTTGAGCCAAGCTTTAAAAATCATCATTCTTTAGGAAAGGGGAATAGCCGTGCAAAACTGGAAGCAAAACTATAGTTCTTTTAAGCAAAAAAAAACGCACGAAGATCCCACCATTCCTGATCAGCGTTCGGAAAAGCCACTAGATCCCGACCTAAAAAATAATATTAAAGCCATTAGCCAAATTTTTGGAGAAGATGCAGATCTCGTTGTGCGTAATTTTCGGGTATACGGTTTATATGATGCGGTAATTATCTTTTTTTCATCTTTGGTGGACCAAAATCAAATTCATGAGCATGTGCTTAAACCGTTAATGAGCCCTCCCGCTGATCTCTCGACAATTCCTGAAGAGCGCAAGGATCTGCCTGATTTCATCTGGAATACGACCATACAAATAGCGGCTGGGAACCGAACGAAGGACTTAAATTCTCTGCCACTCGCTCTATTAGAAGGGAGCGTTGTACTCCTTATAGATGGTATGGATCAAGCACTTCACTTCAATTTGCGTAAAATCGAACATCGCAGCATTGAACAGCCACAGACCGAGCAGGTAATTCGTGGCTCACGCGAAGGTTTTATAGAAAACTTGGAGGCAAACCTTTCCTTACTCCGTTATCGGCTGCAAACGCCAGATTTCCGGGTTATTACTGCTCCGCTTGGTGTGCGGACACGCTCACAGGTTGCTGTGTGCTATATAGAAGGGATAGTAGATCCTGAATTGGTTGAAAAAGTGATGAAGAGATTATCCATGATAAACACAGATAGCATCCTTGATGCAGGGTACATCGAGCAATTCATTGAGGATAACCCATTATCTCCTTTTCCTCAGGTTCAACCAACAGAACGTCCGGATAAATCAGCGGCAGCCTTATTGGAAGGAAGAGTCATCATTCTGGTAGATGGCTCCCCATTCTCGCTCATCGTCCCTGCATTGTTCAATCAATTTTTTCAGACCATAGACGACTATTCGGAACGTTTTATTGTAGGCAGCCTAATCCGGGGGATTCGACTAATTGCCCTGTTGTTCTCTCTTTTTTTCCCTGCTCTATATGTATCCGTCATCTCCTTCAACCCGGAGCTTATGCCTACCGAATTTGCCGTAGCGATTTCAGGGGGTAGAGCAGGCGTTCCTTTTCCAGCGGTCTTGGAAGTTCTGATTATGGAGGTCTTCATGGAGGTGCTCCGCGAAGCAACTATTCGTCTACCACAAATGATTGGGGGCGCCCTTTCTATTGTAGGTGTTCTTGTTATTGGTCAGGCTGCTGTTTCAGCAGGCCTAGCAAGTCCGACAACCGTTGTTATTGTCGCTATAACCACTATCGGTTCTTTTGCCACCCCTGCCTATAATGCCGCTATCTCATCCAGAATGCTAAGATTTCCACTGATTATTCTAGCCGGTTGTTTTGGTCTTTACGGAGTCATGTTAGGTACCATCGTTATCGTGAATCACTTATTATTCTTGGAATCCTTTGGCGTTCCTTACATGACACCATATGTGCCCACGAAATGGAGAGATCTGAAGGACAGTCTGATTCGTGTCCCCTTATGGTGGATGAGAAGACGTCCGAGCTTCTTGAACACTCAAGACCTTACTCGTCTCGCTCATGAGTTACCAACGACGTATTCAGATCAGATTTTTAAGGAGAAGGGTGAACTCGATGAACAACAACCGCCCCATAACAACGATCCAAGTCGTCGCAGTAGTCGTTAGTACGATTATTGGAATAGGTATCTTGAGTATTCCCCGTTATATGGCTGAAGCCGGAGACAGCGGGGCGCCGCTGGTTTCGGCTTCAGGCATCCCTGTTGCATTTCTAGGCTGCTGGTTTACAGCCGCTGTATGTCGGAAATTCCCCAATGAAACTCTGTTTGTATTCAGCCGCCGGTTAGTCGGGAGAAGCATCGCGGATATTTTCAATGTACTTATCTCTTTGTTTTTTGCTTTCTCTGCCGGGATTACCATGCGTCAATTCGGAGAGGTATGTGTTGCGGTCGTGTTTAAAAAAACACCTATCGAAGCGGTCATTCTATTAATGCTTATTTTGGCTGCTTTATCTATCCGCAGAAACATTGTGAAATTCACCTATGTACATATTTTTTATTTGCCTTTCATCTTGTTAACCGTTCTCAGCATTATATTAGTAGCCATGAAAAATGTAGATGCTTTAAACTTACTTCCACTCACTGGAAATTACATCACCTTTTCAAGCTTTTCCAAAGGGACTGTCACTTCAGCTGCCCTTTATCAGGGCACATTTGTCATCACACTGCTGGTTCCTTTAATGAAAAAACCTCAGCAAGTGCTTAAAGCAGGAGCTGCTGCCCTTTTTATTATTGGCTTCATCTATGTAATGATTGTTGCGGCCACTTTAGGAATGTTCGGAGCGCAAGAAACCAAATTACTCGCTTATCCAACCTTAGAAACCGCCCGCTCCATTTCTATTGGTGCAGGACTACTAGAACGATTCGATGCGCTGTTTATTACTGTTTGGGTAATATCTATATTTACTACCATTTTTACGAACTACTACTTAGCAGCATATTCACTTCAGCAAGTATTTCGGTACAAAGATCACCGCCTTGTATCAAGCTTCTCACTTCCACTTATCTTCGTCTTTTCACTTTTGCCAAGAAATATTTACCAGGTTTATACCTTTTCTTCCGTCACAGCGATTATCGGGTTAATTTTTTTGACTCTCTACCCTCTTCTTTTATGGTTAATAGCTCTGATTCGGCAAAAAGGAGGGCTATCGAATGAATAAAGTAATTAACAAGCGTATTAGTCTTCTCCTCCTTCTCTCTCTGGTATTTGTATTCCTTACGGGCTGCTGGGACCAGCTCGAAATTGAAGATCGTGCATTAGTGCTGGGATTGTCTATAGATTCAGTGCCGGCAAATAGTAAAACCGAAGATGATCAAACGACACATCTAAAAAGCGCAAATATTAATTTGCCCAAAATCCGTGTGACCGCCCAAATTGCAGTTCCAGGGAGAGTTCCGTTAGGTCCTAGCAGCGGGGGAGAAGGTAGCGGGGGGAATCAAAATCCGGTTTGGGTTGTACAAGTTTACGGTTACTCACTAGATGATGCCTTAAACAATTTGCAACAACAGATCTCTGACCCACGTTACCTCATCCATCTTCGGGTGATTATCATCAGCGAGGATTTTGCACGCAAAAACCTGTCGGATTTAAATGATTATTTACGCCGCAACCCTGAAGTCCGTCGCCGTACCTGGTTATTAGTGTCCGAAGGCGAGGCTTCTAAATTTATGAATATTAATCCACCACTTCAGCGAGTTCCAACCCTCTATATCCTATCCACCATGGAAAAAGCCGTGAGATCCGGAAAGTTCCCAGCTAACTATATAGGCGTATTCTGGTCAGCTGAATCTAAATGGGGAGAGAGCGGTTATCTGCCTTATGTGTCTTTACATCAAAAAGACAATATGTTGATAAAAGGTCTTGCTTACTTTAGCGGAGGCGTTATGGTCGGTTCGACTACTCCCATTGAGATTGGCGCATATATGTCCATGAAAGGTCTTGATCCTGGGGGCTATTCCGTCATGTTCAATTCAGAGGACTTTGGCCCACTGACTCTTAAAGTTAACGACCGATTTACAAGGTCTAAAGTTAAAATCAAAGACGGCAAACCCCATATCACTATAAATATTTATTTAGAAGCAGCGCTAGATGAGCACCTAGGTAATAATATTCGTATTGATTCCAGCCAGGATTTAAAAAAACTTGAGGCCAACTTTCAAAAAGGAGTCCTCACCATCTTCGACCATCTGATTAAACAGACGCAACAGGCTCACTCGGATATCTTTGGCATGGGTGAATATGTTCGTGCATATGCTCCTTCCTACTGGAAAGCTAATGTTCGTGACAAACATGACTGGGAGCAACAGTATTCTGATCTCTCTATAGAACTTAATGTGAAGACGAATATTGAAAGAGTCGGTCTTAAAGAAGACTAGATATGGGGATGTGTTCAAATGATCTATCATCAACTAACTTATTTAACTCTCGTGCTCCTGCTCTCCGGACTATTCCTGCTTACTGTGGATACCAAGATCTATGCTGTAAGCGCCATGCCCCGGGAAAAGAAATATGCCCGCAGGTTAGGCTGGGTATATCTCGGTTTATTCCTGCTTCTTGGATTAGCACAGCTGTTCTATCTTTGAGCAGCAGCAAACCAGTACGCCTGCCTCTCCATAGTATTTCTTAACAGCCCATGGTATATTGAGGAGTACAATATTAAAGGACGGAGAATGCATCCATGAACTCAAGAAGAAATCCTAAAGAAACAGCCAAAAGAGGTACTCGTTCTCACAGCAAGCCTACTGGCAAGCTTAATCATAAAACTAAAGCACCCGCAGCACCCAAAACATTTACTGTAAACGAACCTTCTGAACTATTGCCCTTCTTACTCACCCACGTCACGGGTCGCGGACGAAATGCGATTAAATCCATCCTATCGCGTGGACAAGTGTCGGTGAATAATAAGGTAGTTACACAGCATAATTTCCAACTGCATCCGGGTCAAAACGTTACTATTGATCAAGAGAAGCCTGTACAAACAGCAGAGATGATCGGACTTAAAATCGTTCATGAGGATGAAGACCTGATTATTGTTCAAAAGGATGCTGGACTGCTATCTATCGCCACTGCGGAAGAAAATGAATTGACGGCTTACCGCCAGCTCATGGAGCATGTCCGTGTTAGCAATCCACAAAATCGGATTTTTGTCGTACATCGTTTGGACAGAGATACATCAGGTGTAATGATGTTTGCCAAAAGCGAACGGATTCAGCAAGCGCTACAAACTACTTGGAAAGATACCGTGAAGGAACGTTCTTACGTAGCGCTCGTGGAAGGCGCGGTTAAAAGACCTGAAGGCAAGATAAGCTCGTGGCTCAAAGAAACCTCAACCCTTAAAATGTATTCCAGTCCTCATGAAGGCGATGGACTACATGCAATTACACATTATAAACTCATTCAGGCTAACCGCCATTTTTCCTTGCTAGAGGTTAAGCTCGAAACCGGACGAAAAAATCAGATTCGGGTGCACATGGCAGATATCGGCCACCCTATCGCAGGTGACAAGAAATATGGTGCAGAGACCAAAACGGTAGGAAGACTTGGCCTACATGCTCGAGTGCTCTCTTTTATTCATCCAACCACTGGAGAACTGATGACCTTTGAGAGCCCGATTCCGAAGACGTTCCTGAAATATACTGCGCCTGCGCCTACAAACTAAGAAGTGAACGTATACCCACAACCGAGGAGTATTCCCTCTTATGGGAAGCCGTAACTTCTACACAAGATGCCCGGTCCATTTGGTCCTGGGCGTCTTTTTTTAACTTCCTATCACATCATGTTACAATATAAATAAACAAAGAAGGTGCTCTTATTGTTCCACCCTACAGTTTTCGATAATATTAAGATCGCCTTTGAGAACCAGATTTATGACTACGATAATTTAGACGGAATATTGGTGGTTACGGATCGCTCCGACCTTCTGAATATGGCGCTGATGTCCAGAGAGTTCAGTCTCTCCTTCCAATTAACTGCAGGCAGGAAAGTAACCGCCGAAATCCTGCTCACTTCGTCCACGAAAGATCTCAGCGATGAAATCTTGGAGGTTCCTAATACGGATCCCGGCTGTAATCTTTCACTTCGTTTTTATATGGAAGTCGAAGATATTCCTAGCGAATGTCAGGCGATAGACAGTATTCTAAAAGCGATCTGGGGACCTGATTTCCAGCCTGTGCAATCTTTAAGCTTCATATATGGCCAGGAAAGTGAAACTTACAATAACTGCATCGAGCTGCAATTCAAAAGACAACTCACAGAAGAGCAAATGGAGGACATTCCAAACCTGCTAAGCCACCTGCTGCAAAGTGCGGAAGAACTAGAATCCTTCACGGTATAATCCCTACTTTTTAACGTTCGTACTATGGGAAAAGAGGTGTGCATGAAATGAAATTCCTGCCTGCTGCCAAAAGTAAAAGTTGGTTTCTCTGGATGACCGTTTATGCCATTCTTCTATGGCTTCTCTTCCCTCTACACCGATTCGTGATGCTGGCCCAGGAAATGGATGCCACACTCTTACTGCGCTTTGCTCTTTTTTCCGTTGTAGTGGCTGGGATCGTCAACACATTAGGCTGGCTCGGAGCGCGTCTGCTCTGGGTATTTAGCACGGCGGGAATAATCATAGGTGCGGCATTTATGCTGGGCTACACCTACCAAGAGATGTCCGGTTGGGAGGATCTCGCAGGCTTCCTCGCGTTTTCCTTATTTTCATGCGCCGGATTTGCACTGGGTTTATTAGCCGAAGGTATTCGTCTGCTGTATAAGCGAGCATCGAAGTCTTGAATGGAAGAGGTGAACGCTGTTGTCCAATTCTTTTCTAACCAAAAATGCATTGTCGCATTCTTTAAAAGAGCTAATGGAGCATACACCGCTCAATAAAATTACTGTTAAACAACTAGTGGACCATTGCGGACTAAACAGACAAACGTTTTATTATCATTTCCAGGATATATTTGATTTGCTAGGTTGGATTTATAAGACTGAGGCTGTCGAAAGCCTCGCCCAGTATCGCAGCTACAGCACTTGGACAGACGGGTTTTATAGAATCTTCTGCTACATTGAGCGGAATAAATCCTTTTGCTGTAACACGCTAAATTCATTAGGCAGAAATCATCTGGATGCATATCTGTACGAGGTGACAAACGATCTCATCATGGGGGTTATAAACGAGCTGTCCTCCGGGATGGAGGTTTGCGAAGAAGACAAGCACTTTATAGCCAATTTTTATACGCTAGCCTTCACAGGCCTAATCATTCAGTGGATGAGAGAAGGCATGAAGGAACAGCCGCACCATATGATTGAGAAGCTAAGTGATCTAATTGAAGGAAATTTTCTGAAAGCTTTACACAAATATGAGAACCATCCGTTGTAACCTTTGGTTGCAGCGGTTTTTTTTGTCTAAAAACTAGACAGATCACCCATAATGACAAAAATCCAGACACTCTAAAGAGTTTGATTATACCTTCAAAATAGGAGTTGGTTTACATTAAGAGTGTGATTATTTAAACAACTACTTGGAGGCGACCATTGTGAAAAAAGAGTACGGTAATAGACAGGTTTATTTTGTCGGTGGCGGAATTGCATCCTTAGCGGGCGCTGCTTACCTGGTCAGAGACTGTGATTTTCCGGGACAAAACATTCACATTATTGAAGAGATGAAGATTCTTGGTGGTAGCAATGACGGCGCAGGTGACGCTGAACATGGTTACGTTGTCCGCGGCGGCCGTATGCTCAACGATGAAGCTTATGAGAATCTCTGGGAGCTATTAACAACGATTCCTTCTGTCGACCGTCCGGGGTTGTCTGTGCGGGATGAAATTATTGCTTTTGATACCGCAAACCCAACACACTCAAACGCCAGACTTGTAAACAAAGACGGCAAAGTAGAAGATGTATTGTCCATGGGTTTTGATATGGCTGATCGTCTCGCTATGGGCAAGCTGATTATTACACCAGAAGATAAAATGGGTAAAGCGCGTATCAACGACTGGTTCGCCCCTCACTTTTTCACAACAAACTTCTGGTATATGTGGGCTACTACTTTTGCATTCCAACCTTGGCACAGCGCTGTAGAGTTTAAAAGATATATGCTTCGTTTCTTCCATGAATTCCCAAGAATTCAAACACTGGAAGGTGTAACTCGCACTCCTTATAACCAATATGATTCCATCATTCTGCCTTTGCACAAATATCTTGAACCATTCGGTGTCGATTTCACACTGAAATGTACAGTTACTGATCTGCAGTTCAAAAAAGGTGACGGAATTACCGTAACCCAAATGAATGTAGTGCGCGAAGGTGTCAAAGATGTGATTGATGTAAAAGAAGATGATCTCGTAATTATCACAAACGGTTCTATGACCGAAGGCTCCAGCCTTGGTTCTATGACTTCTGCTCCACGCCTTAACGGCAAGGGAAGCTCGTGGAAATTATGGGAAAACATCGCTTCCAAGAAACCAAGTCTTGGCAATCCTTCTTCGTTCGATGATCATGTAGACGGTTCGAAATGGGAGTCCTTTACTGTAACTTTCCATGACTCCAAATTCTTCGATCTGATGGAAAAATTCACACGTAACCGTGCCGGCACAGGCGCTTTGGTCACATTTAAGGATTCGAGCTGGTTTATGTCCGTTGTACTGGCCTTCCAACCGCATTTCCGCAATCAGCCTGAGCATGTTAAAGTGTTCTGGGGTTACGGACTGTATCCAGACAAAGTTGGAGATTTCGTGAAAAAGAGAATGTGTGATTGTACCGGCGAAGAAATTATGCAAGAATTGATCGGTCATCTTCACTTTGAAGAACATAAGGACGAGATCATGGCTACCGCCAATTGTATTCCTTGCATGATGCCTTATATCACTTCTCAGTTCATGCCTAGACTCAATAGTGACCGACCAAAAGTTGTCCCTGAGGGTTCCACGAACCTGGCCTTTATTGGACAATTCTGTGAAATTCCAGATGACGTTGTATTCACTGAAGAATACTCCGTGAGAGCAGCGAGAATTGCGGTATATACTCTACTTGGTATCGAACGGCCTATCGAGCCAATCAACCAATATCAATACGATGTACGCACACTATTCTCAAGCTTTGTTACATCTTTCAGATAAAACCACAATTCAGCGACAAGCGCTTCCGGATATCGGGAGCGTTTGTTTTTGGGAGTGGTGAGTAACAAAAGAACAGTTTTATCAAAACAAAAAAGAGCTGAGGGCTCCCTCAGCTCTTTTTTGTTTTACTCGAATCCAAACTTTAAATATTGCAAGATCCATCTGCGCAGCCATCATCGGTAGATACTTCAGAATTCCCCTTACCAACCACTTGTAATGTTGGTCCTGCTTGTTCCTCCGCCCACACAGTATCCAGTACCTCTGTAAATACAGGACCTGGTTGTGCACCAGATAAAGCATATTTATTGTTGAATACAAAGAAAGGTACACCGGTAATATTAAGACGGCTTCCTTCTTCAATATCGCCATTAACCTCATTCGCAAAAGCATCCGTTTCCAGCATTGCCGCAGCTTCCACTTGATCTAAACCAACTTCAGCAGCGAGTGAAGCCAGTACACTGCGATCTCCAAGATTTAATGAATCCGTAAAGTAGGCGCGCAGCAGACGTTCGGACATTTCTGCACCTTTTCCCTTTGTGCTTGCAAAATGACTCAGTCTGTGACTGTCGAAAGTGTTGGTATGCTTTACTGTATCAAAATTAAATTCCAAACCCACATCTTTAGCTTGCTCCGCTAGTTGTGCGTTCATTGCTTTTGCTTTTTCGACGGTCATCCCGTATTTGGCAGCCAGCAGCTCATGAATACTCTTGTCTGTACTTACCTCTGCATGTGGATCCAGTTGAAAGCTACGGAATACTACCTCTACTTGATCACGGTTCGGGAATTGGCTTAGCGCATTCTCCAAACGTCTTTTGCCAATATAACAAAAAGGACATGCATAATCGGACCAGATATCTATTCTCACGAAAAAACCTCCTAATATTATTGATAATTTGTAGCTGTCATATAAGAGTAATAACTAAATATACGTCGCTTACTATTATATAGTTAAAAACTCAAAATTACAAACTTAACTTTTAATAAAATGACATTTATAGACGTGAATGTTAAAGCAAAAAGTAAACGAAAGTGGTATATACGCTCCCCTTCTGGGCAGATAGAATAAAGTTAACACCAGAATTCCGAAGGGAGATCCCCATATGCATGATGTATCTATAGTGATACCTACCCGTAACCGTATAAACGACCTTACAGTGTGCATAGAGTCTATAAGCAAGCAGACAGAGCTAGAGAATGTCTCCATCGAGCTCTGGATTGTAGATGACGGTGAGATTCCTGTAGAGAGATTAACCTATTATCGTAACATACTGAACAAATTGCCACAGGCTGAGTTTCGATATCATCGTAAGACTAATCCGGGACTCTGGCTTTCCCGTTATGAGTCACTTGGACTAGTAAATGCTGAAATTGTGCTTCATTTAGACGATGATGCAGAATTAGATGATTCCTTATATATTCGACGATTACTTGATACTTATGCAGCGGACGATTCAATTGTCGGTGTAGGCGGTGTGGCAAAAGGCATGCGCAGCAGCAAACCGGGCCGGCTGTTTGGCATGCTGACCGGACAAATGTCCGGATCCCCGGGCAGATTATCCCCAAGCATGTTTGCAGGCTCCCTATTCCTCTGGGGAGAGAAGGAGCAGGTTTTTGAGACCGATTTTTTTCACGGCTGTAATATGTCATTCCGGCGCTCAGCATTACAAGATATGAAACCCTATCCCTGGATGACAAGTTACTCCATTGCCGAGGATATTTACTTGTCCCATTTGGCTAGCCGTTATGGCAAGCTTGTCATTAACCCGGCTATGAAAATCATTCATCATGAGTCGCCGGGTTCTCGGGATAAGGCGGGCGTTGTTGCAAGAGCTACTGCCATCAATCATTATTATCTGCTCAACTTACGTAAAGCACCCCCTATGAATTATGCCGCATTGATCTGGACGTTAACCTGTCTTACAGGTAAAGAAACTCTCAAACGAAATTTTAAAGCCGTTAGCGGTTATGCCAAAGGAATCCTTTTCGTAATGAATCCTCGTAAAAACAAATACCGTGAATACATGCTAGATTAGCTTAATAGCTACCTCTATATCCACAGCGTTGCTCCGAATCAGATTGCGGGGCTTTTTTTTCGTGCAGACGGAGTTGTACGTAAATACGCCATGAAATTAATTTCCATCAACTTCTGATCTAGGGTATGATAGTAATAATGTGTTTTAGAAACTAACTTTATGGATGGTGGAATATGTTCAAGAACAAAAAAACGACGTTGATCCTCGTTGTTATCGTCATCGTCGTCATAGCTGTCGGCGCTTGGCTAATTACTAAAAATAAGGATGACAAAGCGACGGAAACACCGGGTGGCGCAACAGCTTCAGGAAAAGGCGAAGCCAAGTCACTCTCACAGACCTTTTATATCTATGACACGGTCGTGAATATCAAAGTGTTCGGAGAAAATGTAGCCCAAAAAAATATGGATGATATCCAGCAAATGCTGGAGCGAATGGATATGGAGCTTAGCCGTACAAAAGAAGGCGGCGAGGTTTACGCAGTCAATCAAGCAGCAGGAAAAGAAGCGGTTGTCGTTTCGGACGAGACCTTAGATGTTGTAAAACAATCCGTGCAATATGCAAAAGAAATGGACGGGCTATTCGATCCCACGATTGGTCCGCTGATCGACCTCTGGAACATCGGTAGTGGCGGAGATAAAGTCCCTGATCCAGCAGCTATCGATGCAGCCAAGAGCCTAACCAATTACAGGGACGTTGAAATTGACGAGGCTGCTAAGACCGTGAAGCTACTGAAGGAAAATATGGTACTGGATCTTGGAGGTATCGGCAAAGGGTATGCTGCTGACCGTATCGCTGATTATTTAAAAGAGCAAGGCCTTAACAGTGCAATGATCAACCTCGGCGGCAGCAGTATTATTGCGTTAGGTACGAAACCAAACGGAACGGATTGGAATATTGGTCTGCAAGACCCTGACCAAAGCCGCGGCACGCAGCTAGGAACGATTAAAATCGCGGATGAGGTCATCGATGCTTCTGGTGTTTACGAACGTTATTTTATGCAAGACAATGTTCGTTATCACCATATTCTTGATCCACGCACAGGTTACCCTTCTCAGAACGGTCTCAAAAGCTTGACCATTATGAGCCCTAATGCAACAGATGCGGATGCTTTGTCCACTGGGGTGTTCTTGATGGGGATCGAAGAAGGTATGAAATATCTGGAGTCGTTACCTGAAGATGTAGAAGCTTTCTTTATTACCGATGACAACAAAATCTACGCCACACCAGGCATTAAAGAAAGAATGAATCTGACTGACCCTACGTACAGCTTCGCTGATTAAATGAAATAGAGCTTGCCCCCATAAGGCCGTTGTTGGCTTTGGGAGGCAAGCTCTTTTATTGTGGATAAAGGTTCTTTGGCGTGGCTGAGGGATATTCATTGCCCATTCATCGCCCAGCAGCCTGATAATTAGGGAATTCCTCCCTAAAATCATTAGATTTTTTCAATGCAAACCTTCGATTAGGAAAAACCTCCCTAAAAATCACCCGAATATGGCTATAACCATGTTTATTTAGGTTTTATTAGGGAGGAATTCCCCAATAACCTCAATTTCACGCTCTAACCGGTTCAATTCAGGGAGTTTTTCCCTAATTAATTCCCGATCAAGATTTTTGCAGCACCAAAGGCAACTCACTAAATTCCTTATAATTCGTGAAAATATAACTAGGCTTATGTTCCGTAGCCGGCTGTCTGCCTCTCGGATTATACCAGCAGACCTTCCAGCCAGCCGCAAGCGCTCCTACTACATCATTAGCCCAGGTATCGCCTATATAAAGTGAATGGTCTGGTGAAGTGCCAGACTGCTGATTTACATGCAAAAAGAGTTGCGGATCTGGTTTGGCCAGACCTACAGCGTCAGAAATAAAAATCATCTCCTCGGGGATCATCTGATCCAGACCTAATCCGCGAATCTTTTTCATTTGATGATCTTTGGGTCCATTCGTAATGATGCCTACTTTATGACCAGCAGCAATGAACCTTTCCAATTGCTCCCGGACTCCATCTATCATTTGAATGGTGTACTGACGGCCAATGTATGCCGCTTGTACCGCCGTGGCTTGGTCACGATCAAGCTGTAGACCATACTCTGCAAAAGCAAGCTCCAATCGGCGTACCCTAGTCTCCTCCAGCGGAATTTCTCCACGTAAATACATAGGCCATAATACATCACTATGATGTCTTACTTTATAAAATAATTCCGCAAAGTCCAGACTGCTCTCATCCGGTTTAAGTACTTGACGCACCGCTTCTTTAAATGGAACCAAATGATCATATAAGGTATCATCAAGGTCAAAAAAGATTGCCAACTTATTACTTGTATCCACTTTAACGCCCCTTACTCGTCTTTCTCTCTAGCTTTTAGAAAAAAAGGTTATAGGTATAAAAAACATCATCCCGAATGTAGCCATGCGCTTCATATAAACGCTGTGCCCCCACATTCGCCGTCATTGTTGTCATGGACAAGCCCTTCGTATTCGTAGCGAGCGCATGAGCTCTGGCACTTTCCAGCAGCTTGGAGCCGAGCCCATGGCCTCGCAGTTCCGCAGTTACATATAGATCATTCAATATCCAGAGACGCTCCATAGAAACCGATGAAAAAGAGGGATAGAGCTGAGTGAAGCCCCACGCTCTTTTCTCCTCGCCTTCTCCCCCCACCGCAATAAAGATTACCGATTCGTTCAGCTTCAATCGATCTGATAAAAAAGCACGTGCACCATCCAGATCAGAGACTGCCCCATAAAATACCCGATACTCATCAAACAATGGGATAAGCCGTTCCAAATCATCATAGATCACACGTTCAATACGATAGTTGTTCATCCTCAGCGCTCACTTTCCGGCTTGGACCGTTTTAACGTTATTGTATATTTCAGCCGTACCGTGCACCATGGAGCGAACGCCAGATCATTTGGACAATTATTCTTATTCTTTGGAATCGTAGAACACATGCCGGGCACTGACTTTACCCTCTTCGATATCCAAAATTCCGAAGGAATACAGTTTCTCACGTCGTTTATCTGTTGGCGATCCTGGATTAAAGAGCAGAATCCCATTCTCTTCCCGCAATAAAGGCTGATGCGAATGACCAAAAAGAATACAATCCACCTTATCGTTCGCAAAAGCAAGCAGCGCATTCCCGTCCGTTCCTTTGCGGGAGTGTGGCGTATGCCCATGGACCATTCCGATCCGGACTCCCTCAAGCGTTAGCAGCTTACGCTCCCCGAAACGCTCAATGATCTCTATTCCATCGTTATTTCCAGCAATCCCTTCCACTGGAGCTAATTCAGCCAACAAATCGTAGATTCCCATACTCACCCAATCTCCAAGATGCAGAATCAAGTCTACATTCCGGAATTCAGCAACAAGCGCTTTGGGCAGAGACTTAGCCATTCTTGTCATATGTGTATCTGATACCACGCCTACTTTCATATAACTCAGCTCCTAATCTATCATACTCATCTCATATTCAAATAATTGTACGATTTGCTTAAACGAGAAGCAAGTTCTGTGACTTCTCCCACACAGAAAAGCCGGGTACACCCCACTAACACAGGGCATATCCGACTGCCATTAAGTAATTACGAAGAAATCATTTACGCTTACTACCTTCTACAGTATTTAGCATCCCAACTCAGTTCTCTCTATCCTGCCAATTCCATAATCTTACTTCTTCAACATGAATATTACTGACCCATTTTTCTTCCTTTAACTTGAGCAACTCTTTAACCGGACCGGTTACGACAGCTCCATACAGCCTAACTCCGTTCTTCTCCAGATAGCTAATGGAGTCATCCAGATCAATAAACGGAATTACCTTGTTGGCGATCGATTTATGCTCCTGCATTAAGTGCAGTGTCTTAAGGAAGTTCGCATTACGCAGTTCACCATCCCCATATGAGTCAACAGATGGAGAAACACTCGTGCGGCTAGTCACCCCTCCAAACCAACCCCACTTTTTCTTTGATTCTTGTGTCACCTTCATATCATCAGCATGCCAGATAGGCATACTTGGAAATCCTAAGGGATCATTTATTACTGGCTCTTGTGTCCTTGGACCTGTATCTGCTGCGAACCATAAAAGCTCAAGATTTTTATGCTGAAACTTCTTCAATAGCTCATCTGTCGTAAAAAATTGTTCAAAAGACAAATAGGCTTCTCCTACCGTACCTTCAGGGAGCTTCTCTAGTTTTTCCCACTCACTGCTGTCATCCATCCTATTTTCTGCAGACTGGTTCTCAATGGGATAGATAAAGTAATTACCTGTCCCACTGCGTTCATATGTCCATGAATAACTATAGATTCTAGGCCAGCCTAATAGAAACTTCATCGAATAATCTCCAACATTAATCCGCGCATCACCAATTTGTTTTATTATTTCACCCTGCAGATTCATACTAAAAAACGGTCCGGAATCGCTACTCAAATGGACGATCGTATTCGGCTGTGAAACAGCAATTGCGGAAGAAACGACATCACGGTAAGTCTCTCCTCTTTCTCCAGTGCTATAAAATACCGCTGTGATGATACTGCTGACAATCAAAAAAATCAAAAACGCAGAAATCACCGTTAAAGTATTCGATATACGTGCTTTCCACTTGCCACGGCGGATGATCTTTTTTTCTTTGCCGGGTCTGTTTCTTTTACCCTTTCCGAATTTTATGCTCTTCTCCTCATCTGGAGCCGGCTTTTCTTCGCCCATGAGTTCATCCAGATAAGCCTGGTAAGCTTCCATCTTCTCTAACTCACGCTCAACCTCATCCCTATCCTCATCAGCAAGAGTGCCTTCGCCATACCTTCTTAACTTCTCCTTAAACTCTTCACTCATGTTCATTTCTCCTCCGCTCTGCCTCACGCAGCTTCTGTCTGGCCCGAAAGATCAATATCTTATATTGGGACAAGCCCACATCCATAATGTCCGATGCTTCCCGATAACTCAGCCCATGAAAATCATGCAGCAGCAGTGCATTTCTCTGATTGTCCGGTAGCTCACTTACAGCTATCCTCATCTCTTCCCAACGTTCCTGATGAAGCAGTGTGCTTTCTGTGGTATCTGGATGAGCAAGCTTTTTGAAATAATCCTCACTCTGAACTGTACTGCGGCCTTCCTTTCGCTTGTAATCTACGAAGGCGTTATAAGCGACACGGAACAGCCATGGTTTAATCTTCTCTTCTTTACAATTCTCCAAATGTAGATAAGCGCGATAAAAGGTTTCTTGCATCAAATCTTCAGCCGCATAATGATCACCACAAAGGGAGCGCAAATAGCGGTAAATATCCATCACATACATCTGATATATTTCATCCAATGAATTTCGCTTCATGCACTCCCCCCTTAACCTAACCACGTATCCCAGCCTGAAAAGTTACAGATAAATTTAGCAACTAGTATGAATATACCAGTAAATCTATGGAAAAAAGCGAAAAAAGCCTGCTGGCAAGGAGTATTACTCCCGCCAACAGGCTTTTTAATTCACCAAGTTACTCTGCTTACAGAACAACTTCAACTTCTTTGAGCATTTCGCTAACGGATATTAAACCGCCACCGGACAAATACCAGTAGTTAGGATCCAAGTAGATGATCTTACCGTTTTTAAAGGCATTTGTATTCTTCACTAGATCGTTTTCAACTGCTTTTTTAGCTGAACCGGATTCACCGCCATCACTCTTCACAACCGCATCTCTGTCTACTACAAACAGATAATCCGGGTTCTTATCCGCTACATATTCGTAAGATACGCTTTGTCCGTGAGTGGATACTTCAATTTTATCATCAGCCTGTGCAAATCCGAACACATCATGGATAATCCCAAAACGGGAACCTGCACCGTAAGCACTGATTTTGCCTTCATTCGCAAGAATAACAAGTGCTTTTTTGCCATCAGCTGTTGCCTTCGTATTCAAAGCTTTGATGGAATCATTGATAGTCGCAAGCTCAGTTTCTACTTCTGCTTCTTTTCCAAAAATTTGACCCAGCATTTTCACGTTATTCGTAAAAGATTCCATATAGTTTGCATTATCTACAGCCACATACAGAGTAGGTGCAATTTTGCTGAATTCTTCATAAGAATCCTGTTGTCTGCCGGAAATGATGATCAGGTCCGGAGAAAGACTGTTTATTTTTTCGAAGTCAGGCTCTTTCAAACCACCAACATTCTCATATTTAGCATCGTTATATTTAGAGAGATAAGCCGGTACATTACTTTGAGGCACTCCAGTCACCTCTACGCCCAGTTTATCCAGCGTATCCAGTGTACCGAAGTCAAAAACAACCACTTTTTGCGGATTGCTTTTGATAGTTGTTTCGCCAAGCGCATGCTTGAAAGTAAGCTCTGTCGGTGCTGTAGTTGCTTCCGTTGTTGGTGCAGTAGTAGCCTCCGAATTGCCTGCCGCTGCTGTGTTGTTATTTGAAGTTGCTGCATTATTGGAGCCGCAAGCCGCCAAGATTACCGCAAGAAATACTGTCATAATCAGTAAAGATAAGTTCTTCTTCAATGTATTCACCCCTAATTTTTATAGTGAAGCTATTTGAATTATTCGCGTATGCGTTAAGAAGCTGGCGCCTTTCACTTCTTACGTTACGTCATAATAATATCCGCATAGTAATAGTTACCTTTTAGAAATAGACACCGATTTTTCGGCCTCCTATAGTTTCAATAGGAATGTCCATGTCATATACCTCTTTAAGAACTGCAGAATCTATAATTTCATCCGCTGTACCCGAGGAAGCTACTCTTCCATTTTTAAGCGCAACAATGTAGTCAGAGTAACAAGAAGCAAAGTTAATATCGTGGATAACGAGCACAATCGTCTTCCCCTTCTCGTCTACCAAGCGGCGAAGCACCTTCATAATTTGGACGGAATGCTTCATATCAAGGTTGTTGAGCGGTTCATCGAGCAGAATGTACTCTGTATCCTGAGCCATGACCATGGCAATATATGCCCGCTGGCGTTGCCCTCCACTGAGCTGATCAATATATTTATCCTGCATCTCTTGGAGATCCATGTAAGCAATCGCTTCGTCAACGAACGCCCGATCCTCCGGACTCAGCTTCCCCTGTGAATACGGGAATCTCCCAAAAGAAACGAGCTCCTTCACAGTGAGGCGTACGCTAATATGATTGGACTGCTTTAACACCGATATTTTACGAGCAAGCTCATTACTTTTGCAGGTACCGATTTCCTTACCTTCGATCAGCACCTCTCCCGCGTCTTTGGAGATAAGTCTGCTGATCATGGAGAGCAGTGTACTTTTACCCGCACCATTTGGTCCGATAAACGAGGTGATTGCGCCTTTTTTAATGGACAAGGACACATCATCAACGACGGTTACTCCGCCATAACGTTTGGTTAAATTTTTAACTTCTACCACGACTTATTCTCCTTTAACAGCAGATAGACGAAGTAGACGCCGCCTGCAAAATTGATAATCACACTAACCGTAGTATTGAATCCAAAAACACGTTCGACCAGGAACTGCCCGCCGACAAGCGCAACAATGCTCAACAGAATCGTTCCAGGAATCAGATAAGCATGCTTATAGGTACGGAACAACTGGTGTCCTACATTAGCTACCAACAAACCTAAGAAAGTGATTGGCCCCACTAAAGCCGTCGAGATCGAAACGTAGATAGATACAATAACTAGCAGCCTTTTGACTACATAGTCATAATTGATCCCCAGATTAATGGCTTCGTCTTTTCCAAGCGAAATAACATCCAAATACTTAACAAATCGCAGGAAGTACAACGTAGTTAGCGTCAGAACAATGGTGGAAAGAATCAATAGGTCACTGCTGACATTGTTGAAGCTGGCGAACATTTTCCCCTGTAGAATCAGGAATTCGTTCGGATCAATAAGCACTTCCATAAAAGAAGACGCGCTCTGGAACATCGTCCCCATGATCAGCCCTACCAGCAGCAGGAAATAAATATTTTGTCCTTCCCTACGGAACATTAGCTTATACAATACGCCTGAAAACAGGACCATGAGGCACGCAGAGAACAAGAAGTTGATGTTTTTATTCATAAAGGTCATATTCGATGAACCTAAGGCATAAACACCGAACGTCTGGATTAACATGTACAGGGAATCGAGCCCGAGAATACTTGGTGTCAAAATACGATTGTTCGTGATGCTCTGAAAAACTACGGTAGAGACAGCTATCACAGCTCCGGTAATCAGAATGGCCGCCAGCTTTCTTCCCCGGCTGGGCAGAACGTAGTCCCAATTTCCCAAAGCATGATACGTCATAAACAAGACGATGAGGGCGACAGCACTTATTGATAATATAGTTAGTTTTGTCTTCATCTCTAGTTCGCCTTTCTTCTCATCAGCAAGTAGATAAACAGACCACTACCGATGACGCCTACCGTGAGACTGATTGATATTTCATATGGATAGATAATGAGCCTGCCCAGAATATCGCAGAACAGGAGGAACACCGCTCCGAGAATGGCTGTATGCGCCAGACTTTTTTTGAGGTTATCCCCTATGTACAACGTTACAATGTTAGGTACTACTAGACCCAGAAATGGAATCGTACCTACGGTTAAAATGACAACAGAAGAGATTAACGCTACAATTACCAATCCCACGTTGACCACCGCTTTGTAGTTCATGCCAAGATTGACGGAGAAATCCTCGCCCATACCGGCTACTGTAAATTTATTAGCGAAGAGATACGCCAGAATGACAAGTGGAATGCTGATATAAATTAATTCGTATTGGCCTTTGATAATCGTCGAGAAATCCCCAAGCATCCAAGATGAGATATTCTGAATCAAATCATTTTTATACGCAAAAAATGTTGTAATCGAGCCTACAATGTTGCCAAACATGAGTCCGACCAGCGGGATAAAAATACTATCCTTGAACTTGATCCGATCCAGGATTCTCATAAAAATAAAGGTGCCCAATAGCGCAAAAACAAAAGCAACAAGCAATTTCTGCATTGGCGTTGCGCCTGTGAATAACATGAGGGATACGAGAATACCAAATTTTGCGGAATCCATCGTCCCTGCCGTAGTCGGTGAGACGAATTTATTGCGTGACAGCTGTTGCATAATTAATCCGGCAATACTCATGCTGACTCCAGCGATAATCAATGCGGCTAACCGGGGAATCCGGCTTACCAGCAAGGTCTGTGCTTGAGATTCCGTAAGATGAAAGAGATCTAATGGGGATATATCTTTAACGCCTATAAACAAAGATATAAATGAAAATACTATTAGAAGTAGGGACAAATATTTTAGTTTCATGAGTTGTTCCTTATCTGTTTAATAGTTTACAAATGCGATATTATGATAATGATTTTCATTCGCAATGTTTTAAATTATACCTAAGCCCACTTTGAGGGTCAACCCTTTCATATACTTAAATTTAAAATAATTAAGACTTAGGCTTATCTGCTTAAGTTACATAAAAAAAGACACCCTAACGGGTGCCTCTTTAATCTCTGCCATATTTTTAGCGCGAAGCCATAGGATTTATTTAAATTTCTTCCAATCCTGATTACTGTTCTCCAGCAGATGTGCAAAATCATTCTCCAACCGCTTCTGCTCAGCCTTGCGCTGATCTTCCACTGCCTTACGGGCAGCTTCTTTACGGTCATTTTCCTCCGCTTTCAACGCATCAGATTGCGCCTTCAGCTTTCCTAGAACATCACTGCTTAGCAGGTCTTTTAACGTAGCAGGGCCATCATTCATAGCGGCTCTTGGTGTGGTAGGCATTTTCTTTTTTTTAGCCACTGTCCATCATCCTTTCTAGTACTGAATTAAATTGGAATTTGTTTAAGTTATTGGTCTTTTCGTTTATAATGTTTACTAAGAGGTGAGCCCTATGAAGTCCAATGATTTATGTCCCCGGCTACAAAAAAGTATGGATATTATCGGCAGGCGTTGGACTGGTTTAATTATCTACCAGCTCCTTCAAGGACCCCAACGTTTCAATGTAATTGAAGCGGCATTGCCCATCAGTGGAAGACTGCTCTCCGAACGGCTCAAAGAGCTGGAACAGGAAGGGATCGTTCTTCGAGAAGTGTTTCCAGAGACCCCCGTGCGAATCCAATATTCTTTGACGGATAAAGGTCTTGCCCTGGAATCAGTCATCCGAGACTTACAGAGTTGGTCCAAAGAATGGGTCGATTGCGACACCGATAACCTAAATCCAACTCTCGAAATGTAAGCGTTTTATCTGGTATTTTAGACTTTAAGGCCTACAATGACTAAATCACGCTCTATACCGTCAAGTTCAGCCACACCAGGCAGCATTCCCCACTCTTTAAAACCAAAT
Organism: Paenibacillus sp. FSL F4-0097; assembly: GCF_038593125.1. NCBI lineage: Bacteria > Bacillati > Bacillota > Bacilli > Caryophanales > Paenibacillaceae > Paenibacillus > Paenibacillus sp. FSL F4-0097. The sequence continues at coordinate 1,400,603 of NZ_CP151965.1, read as the reverse complement.
TTTTTCAGCAAACCAAGGCTTGGATCATTATGTCCAAACACAAAGCCGACTAGATTCTTAATTCCGAGACTAGGGGCTTTCTCAATGGCCTCTGTCAGAAGAATTCTGCCAGCACCACCACCACGGAACTTTTCATTCACGTATACGCTGATTTCTGCTGTTGCATTATACGCTGGACGACCATAGAAGGATTGAAAACTGAACCATGCTGCAATTTCATCTCCTTGCTTCAGTACCCATAAGGGACGGTGATGGCTGTTATGCTCAAGAAACCATTTCTCCCGGTCTGCAACAGTAATGGGTTCCAGATCTGCAGTTACCATCCTCCCAGCAATCGTTGAGTTATAAATATCTACAATAGCTGCTAAGTCTGCAGATGTCGCATCTTCAATTCTGCTGTTCTCCCAATTCATCCCTTAATTCCTCCAAATGTGTTAATTAACTCAGGCCGACCTGCTCCTGGCTCCATTGCCACAGCCGTTCGGCCTCTATTGTATTCTGCGCTCTGGGAGACAGTTGTTTAATCTTTCTTCGATAATAATATTGACCGGTTACCTCTTCAAGATCAGGATCTGTAGCCAAATAAATCGCTGTATCGGCGCCTTGTTCAGGTGTTAAGAAAAAGTATGAGAGTAACTTAAGTACCGACTTGCCGAAGCCTGTCTGCCGGTTTACACCTATATTCGTCCCCACTGCACCTGGATGCAAGCAATTCACCGTCACCCTTGTTCCGTGAAGACGCGAAGCCAGCTCCCGCGTGAACAGAATATTGGCTAGCTTGGATCGGGCATAGGCTTTTGCAGGATTAAAACGGCGAGCCAGGGTTGGATCTTCATAATGGAGCGCACCTATTTTGTAAGCACCGGAGGCAACCACAATGATACGGCCTTGCTCTGCTGCCTGCAACGACTCAAGTAACAGATTTGTAAGTAGAAAATGCCCCAAATGATTTACGCCAAGATCCATCTCAAAGCCGTCCTTCGTAAGCTGACGCTTAATCGTGACTACCCCGGCGTTATTGATAAGTATGTCTAGCATCGGATATTTCATAGTAAATTCCTCAGCAAAGCTGCGAATGCTCTCAAGTGAAGCCAGATCACACAACATGAGCTCGATATCCTCGGAGTGGCTCTTTTGTTTGGCGGCAGCAAGTGCTTCTTCTCCCCGCTGGCGATTACGGCAAACCATAATGACTTTGGCTCCCTTGCGAGCCAGTTCAACTGTTGTAGCCAGCCCCATACCGGAATTCGCTCCGGTAACAAGTGCGATTGTTCCTCTCATTCCAAGAATCACTCCTCTCTCAACAACCGTACCCGAATAAGCTTTAGCCTAACCTTAGGAGAAGTATATTTAAAGATATGTTACACCAACTAGTAGGGTTAAGAAAAGCTTCATGTCATGATTAGCCAACGATAGTTATAGTTCGTCAGGTGCGTCTGGTCTATTTTTGATCTATAATAGGAATATTGCAGTTCTAATCGTGAAGTTGAAAGGGGAACACCAACTATGAATAATGCTCTGACAAGCCTAGAGCAGCAAATGGCGGGCGAAGGCCTGGATGCCCTGCTCGTAACAGATCCCAAGCATGTCTACTACTTAACCGGCTTCGCCAGCGATCCGCATGAACGTTTTCTGGGTCTGCTGCTGATACGCGGAGAAGAGCCTATGCTCATTCTGCCTGCATTGGATGCAGAAGCGGCTCAAGCGGCTTCTTCGGTCACCAAAATCCTAACTCACAGTGACACTGATAATCCCTATAACCTGCTAAAAGATTGTTTCGGCAGCAGCAAGCTTGGAACTCTTGGCATAGAGAAGGAACATTTCTCAGTAGCCCGTTTTGAACACCTAACCGCTGCTGTTCCAGCTGAACGGTTTAGTGATATTGGTCCATTGCTGCGCAGCATGCGCTCCAAAAAGACCCCGGATGAAGTTAAGCGCATGAAACATGCCGCTGAGCTAGTTGAGGAAGCCTTGCGCCGCGTTCTTACCCACGTAAAAACAGGCGTTACAGAAAACGATCTAGTAGCGGAGCTAGAATATCTAATGAAAAAGGTTGGCGCTTCCGGTCCTTCCTTCGACACTATGGTGCTTTCTGGTCCGAAAACTGCCCTACCTCACGGTGTTCCTGGCAACCGGGTCATTCAACCAGGCGATTTCCTGATGTTTGATATCGGGGTGTATGCTGATGGTTATGCTTCTGATATTACACGTACCTTTGCAATTGAATCCGTGGACGACAAGCTAATCACTATTTATAACACTGTGCTGGCTGCCAACGAAGCTGGGATCGCTGCCTCCAATCCTGGAGCACCTTTCGGCTCAGTCGACAAAGCTGCACGTGATGTAATTGAGGAAGCTGGATTCGGGGAATATTTCTTGCACCGTGTCGGACACGGACTGGGCATGGATGTTCATGAATATCCATCACTTCACGGACAGAACGATGACATTATCGAGATCGGCAATGTGTTCACCGTTGAGCCAGGAATTTATGTGCCTGGACTAGCGGGTGTGCGTATCGAAGATGATCTGATTATTACAGCTGAAGGCGCAGAGACCTTAACAAGCTTCCCTAAGGAACTGACTATTCTTCATTTGTAGAAAAGAATTACAAGCCACGGTCAAAAACACAGAGCAGCGATTCCTCCAATAATGAGAGAATCACCGCTCTGTGTTTGTTTTTATTTAAACCTGTGTTCCCCACATCCCGCGAATCGACCCAGCCTCTTTAACCATCCTGCCGACCAGCTCCGCGACTGTAGGTATATCTTGGATCATTCCTGTTACTTGACCTGCCCAGCCGATGCCCTCTTCTTTGATACCATCATAAATCCAGCGCTTGTTGGCTGCACCACTGATATATTCTTTTAATGCTTCATAGGTCGGTGTCACGCGCTCGATTTCAAGAATTTGATCAATGTAGTCACTACGCAACACTCGTGCGGGTGCTCCAATAGAACGTTTGATTACAACCGTATCCGACTCTGAGCTTTCTACTAAAGCTTTTTTATAAGAAACAGCCGCGTGCACACATTCCACTGTAGCAACGAAACGAGTGCCCATTTCGATTCCCTCAGCCCCAAGCGCATGAGCAGCCATCCATCCACGGCCATCTCCGATCCCTCCTGAAGCAATCACAGGGATATTAACCGCATCGACCACTTGAGGAACGAGCACCATGGTTCCAACATCGTCACGCCCTAAGTGACCCCCGCCCTCTTGCCCAACAACAATAACCGCAGAAGCGCCTAATTGTTCGGCCTTTTGGGCTTGTCTGCGTGAGGAGACGAGCACGAGCGTTTTAATATCGGTGGGCAGTAACATTTCCAGTATAGGGGCTGGATTCCCTCCAGTGAGGCTCACCACGGGAACCTGCTCGTCGATGGCGACCTGCACCCGGTCTTCATAACCAATCCCATGCATGCCGATAGCAAAATTAACACCAAATGGCTTGTCTGTTAGTGTTCGTACCCGCCGTATTTCTGCACGTAAGGCCTCAGCATCCGGAAGACTCATTGCTGTGACCTGACCCAGTCCACCGCTATTTGAAACCGCAGCCGCGAGGTCTGCATAACCTAAATAAGCAAGTCCTCCTTGAATAATAGGATATTCTATGTGCAATAACTCCGTAATACGGGTGTTCCATTTCATCTTCATCTACACCTTTCCTATCTTTAAGCAAAGCAGAATCACGGCAAATAAAAGGGCAACTCCCCCTGCCAGATAATCTATCTGCTGAAATTGCAGTCTTTTAAAAGAAGTCCTTCCTTTACCATTACCATAAGCACGCGCATCAATTGCATAGCTCAGCTGTTCAGCACGTTGAATCGTTGTGAAGAGCAGAGGAATAATGATCGGAATGTACGCGTATATCCGTTTAGGCAGTGACAATACTGTAAGATCATAACCTCTAGCCTTTTGTGCGAGAAAGATACGATCAAGCTCCTCCTTGAGGGTAGGGATAAAACGGATCGCAATCACTATCATTAAAGAGAACTGTTCTACGGGTACCCCCAATTTGGATAGAGGGGCAAGCAGCTTTTCCAGACCATAAGCTAAGTCCAGCGGCTTAGTAGTTAAGGTTAGAACTGAGGCTAACAAGATGAGCAATATAATACGCCATACAAAACGTAATCCTATTCGCAGTCCCTCTTCAGTCACCTCGATAAAAAACCATGACCAGAGAACCGTCCCTTTGGTGAACACGGCATTGTAAACAAAAGTAAACAATAAAATAAATAATACCGGCCGCAGCCCTCGCCAAAAAAAATGCACAGGAACTTTCGACAGTAACAACATTCCCAGTACAAAAAAGGTTGCAACAACATAACTAATCCCCGTTCCAAGCATCATAAAGCTAAGCATGAGTATCACGATACTTACAAGCTTTGTACGAGGATCTAAACGATGAAAAATCGAATGTGTCTCCACATATTGACCGACTAATACGGAATCAGCCATGCTCTTGCCCCCTCGAATGCCAAATCGGCAAAATCGCTTCGAGGATATCCTGCTCTTTACAGCTGGCAACTTCAATCTTCTGGTCAGATAATTCCTCCATTAGCTTCAAGAGCTGTACGGGTTCAGGCAAGGATAGTCCAAGTTCCAGCAGTAATTCTTCCTTTTCCAGAAACAATGTTCTGATATCATGATGCCCTTTTAACTGACCTTCATGAAAAACAATGACCTCATCCGAGTATTCGGCAACATCATCCATCTGATGCGAAACGAAGAGGATCGTGTGATTGTCTTGTTGCTGCCATTCCTTTAGTAGCTTCAGCAAAGACACTTGGCTAGCAGGATCGAGACCCGCTGTCGGTTCATCCAAAATCAGCAGCTTCGGATTTGTCATCAGTACAGAGGCAATAGCTACACGGCGCTTTTCACCACCGCTTAACTGGAATGGATTTAAGGGGAGAATTCCCTCAGGCAAACCCACTTGTGGCAAAATCGTTTCAATCGCCTCTGTAATTTGCTGACGTGAAGCGCCCTGTTGATTCAGAGCAAAAGCAAGCTCCTTATACACCGTTGTTTCGAATAGCTGATGCTCAGGATATTGAAAAACGAAACCCAACTCAGGGACAACCTTTAAGCGCCCTTTGGCATCTCTGCTGGCAGGCTGCTGATTAATCCAATAGTCTCCTTTTACGGTGGGAATCAAGCCCTTCAGCACTTTGACAAAGGTAGACTTTCCTGCGCCTGTTGGACCGATAATAGAAATCCATTTGCCCTCAGGAATAGTGCAGTTTATATTGTGCAAAGCCACATGATCGGCATAGTTCACACTTAGATTTTTTAATTGGTAGACCATTGTGATCGAATTATCCCCTTCCAATCGGCTGTTAGCGGTGCTGCTGAATGGAGCAATGTATGTACACGCACTGCGAAGGGCAGATGTAATTGATAGTCCGCAACAGGCATGGTTTCAAAAAAAGTCAGTGGATCGCCGTCAAACTCAAGTCGTCCTTGGTGCAGGAGTAATACGCGTTCTGCTGCAAGCACTTCCTCCATATGGTGGGTGATATGAATAAGGGTCAGGCCTTGACGATGCAGCTCTTGCATGATGGAAAGAACCTGCTGTCTTCCCTGAGGATCAAGCATTGAGGTAGCCTCGTCAAAAATAATGACTTGCGGGCGCATCGCCAATATAGCTGCGATAGCGACACGTTGCTTTTGACCTCCAGATAACTGATGTGGCATAGCCTCCAGATAATCCTCCATTTGAACGGCCTGCAAGGCATGATCCAATCGGCTGCGCATTTCCTCCCTCGGCACACGGATATTCTCCAAACCAAAAAGCACCTCATCCATAACGGTTGTGGTGATAAACTGATCCTCTGGATTCTGAAAAACAAAACCGATTTGCTGATGGATCTCCGCAAGATCCGTTGGTTTTGCCGTGTCCAAGCTCTTAAATTGTACAGCCCCTTTTCGTGGCAGCAGCAGTCCGTCCATGAGCTTTGCAATAGTGGATTTGCCAGAACCATTCGCGCCAACTATCGCCACAAACTCCCCTGCTTCTATCGTAAAGCTAATATCCTCCAGGAGAGGTTGTCCCTTTTTATAATAAAAACAAACTTGATCGAAGGTAAGCATTTATTCACTCCCCTTTTGAAGGTGCCAAGCAGCAAAAAATGCCTCAATGCTGTTCTCGGAAAATGCAGGTGCAGGCTTCTCCCATTTTGTCACTTTTGATCCATTCACAGCAAAGATTTCACCGGTTAAATCCGCGTCGGACTCCCTCAATAATGCTGTCACGAAGGAAGCAATATCCTCCGGGTCACCTATTCTCCAAAAGTCAGGCAAAGGTTCATTCCGACTGGCATGTTTTTCCCTCAGATGGTCAATTATAGGTCTGGTCATATCCGTTAACGCCGCTGGAGAGATCGCATTGACCCTAATCTGGTCAAGTTTCAGCTCTGCTGCGAGCGTCCACATCATGCCGAGTATTCCAGCCTTGGCTGCACTATAATTCACCTGACCCACGGAACCTGCTAGTCCAGCAGCAGAGGTCATCAACAGGATATCCCCACCTGTTTCACGCATATGTGGTAATACTCGTTGAATGCAGTAATAAGTGCCATTTAAATGCACATCCAGAACAGTCTTCCACTGTTCATCCGTCATACGTTGACATTTCTGATCCTGCACAATTCCCGCGTTAGCTATCAATACCTCGATACGACCGTATCGGGCAATGACCTCACCTACCATAGCAGTGACTGCGACTGGATCGGCTACATTAGCAGCGTACCCTAGTGCCTCTCCGCCTGCCTGGCGGATCTCGCGCACAACCTCATCGATTAAGACTTGTTTCGTACCATTTACAACCACTATATAACCTGACTTACCAAGCTGCATGGCGATACTACGTCCGATCCCTCTTGTTGCTCCAGTAATTAAGGCTACTCTATTCATCACTACACCTCTTTCACTGCAAAAGCTCCCGCAGCAATAACATCGCCAGCTTCTGTTGTAAGGATCACTTTCACAAAGCAGTCGTCAGCTGCAAAATCAAAAATCACGACACTATCGACCTCTATAGGCTTATGAAATTTCATATCATATTGAGTGATCCACTGTGTAGGGTGCTCAGCAATGTACAAGGATTGGGCTAATCCCATAAGATACATCCCATGTGCGATGGGTCGCTTCAAGCCAGCCTTGGCAGCGGCATCTACATCTAAATGTATAGGCGCCGAATCTTGGGAAGCAGCTGCATATTGCCGGATAGCTTCAGCTGTTACGCACTTTTTTATCATGATCATCACCTACCCGAATTAACACCGTTTCTGCGGTGACTATAAGCTCACCCTCACACCTACAAACCAGCGTATGTGTGTAAAAAGTCAGTTTACCCTGTCTGCCTTCTTTTTGCACCTCGCCCGTTAACGCTAATTCACAATCCAAAATCATCCCCGCCGTAATCGGAGCCTGATATGAAAATTTCTGAGTGCCGTGAAGCAAGGGTTCACCGATGATTAACCAAGGAATATCGAAGTTTTGCCAGAAAATAATAGGCATCGTCGCAGGAGCAATCAGCTTTCCATTTATCGTCTGCATGGGTGCTTCGATACTCTGTGCGTAGTCCGAAATCCAATCAGCAGTCATATGGATCTGATGTCGGACACTGTTCATTCCATAACCTCCACGAGTGTTGCCAGACCTATCCCGCCGCCGATTCCCAGAGTAGCAAGCCCTCGTTGGTAAGGAGCATGTTGCATTTCAGCACATAACCGAGTCATTAAAATAGCCCCGGAAGCTCCGTATGGATGGCCTATTGCTAATGCCCCCCCGCCAAGATTGACCTTTTCCTGTGGAATTTGAAGCTCATTCAGTGAAGCCAATACTTGTGAAGCAAAAGCCTCGTTAAACTCTACGATATCTAAATCGGCAACGGTAAGCTTTTGGCGTTTTAACACCTTTTGCACAGCTGGTACAGGCCCCATCCCTAAATAGTTCGGATCTACACCCGCAGCTTGCGCATCCACGACCCGTAAAATAGGCTTCAGCTTAAGCTGCTGGCATTTCTCCCGAGACATCATTAATAGAAGCGCTGCGCCATCATTAATAGGACAGGCATTTCCAGCAGTGACGGTACCCTTTTCTTCAAAAATTGGCGGCAGCTTTTGCAGCTTGTCCAGACTCGTATTAGCCCGAGGACATTCGTCGGTGTTCACCCACTGCCCCTCTACCTGAAGAGGTACTATCTCCTGCTGAAACCGGTCACTTTGCTGAGCATGAACCGCCTTTTGATGGCTTTTCAAGGCATATTGATCCTGCTCTTCTCGAGAAATCCCGTATTTCCGAGCTACATTCTCTGCAGCAATTCCCATATCCGGATCACCGTAAGAGCTAGGCGTAAAATGTGCACGGGTATATAGCTGCGGAACCCCCATTAAGGTCTGTGGTTTAACCATTTTCCATGGAGCACGGCTCGTACTTTCGACACCACCCGCTAAATAAATCTCACCAGCGCCGCTTTGAATCAGTCTTGCTGCTATATTAATTGCCTCTAGCCCAGATCCGCACTGACGATCCACGGTGACGCCCGGAACCGAAACAGGCAGCCCCGCTTCAAGCGCAGCTACCCGGGCAATATTACCTCCTGGGCCCACAACATTCCCAATAATGACATCATCGATCAGTTCTTTAGGCAAGTTCGTTTCGGCTACAATATGCTGAATAAGCGGCGCCAGTAATGCTTCCGGCTCAAGTGTACTTAATAAGCCACCCATTCTGCCAATCGGTGTACGTTTTGCCATGACAATTACTGCTTCTATCATACCATCGCTCTTTTCACATAGTCTTTCATCGCTTGCCGGGCAATTTTGCCACTGCTTGTATAGATAAATTCATCCAGGGTTAACAGCTGCTTCGGCGCTTTGTAGCTTGCTAAATACTGGCGGCAATAATTCTTAATTTCGTCGACAGATAAATGCTGCTCTCCGCTCCACTTCACGAGGGCTATCAGCTGTTCTCCCCAGTAATCGTCAGGCACGCCAAGCACCATCACTTCATCTATTTCCGGAAGAAACTCCAGCACCCTCTCTATTTCTTCTGGATAAACGTTCAGGCCTCCGGATATGATTTTATTCTTCAAACGTCCCGCCATATATAAATAACCAGCTTCATCCTGATAAACATAGTCTTCTAAAATAAGCCATCCCTCTCTAAAAGCTGCTGCTGTCTCATTCGGCAATTGATGGTAGCCTAAAAATATCATATCACTACGCACATATAGCTGCCCAATCTCCCCAGTAGGGACTTCCCGGAACTGTTCATCACGAATGGAAATTTGCACCCCGGGATAAGGTTTGCCTATAGAGGTCGGATTATGCTCGGTCAGAACATTCAAATAACTAATATAACTCGCTTCTGAAGAACCGTAGGATTCATAAAGGCGCGCTCCACCAAACACTTCCATGCCCCTTTTCTTGGACAACTCCGACCACTTTGCACCTGAGCTAATAATCGCATCAATCTGTATCTGCCCAGGTACAGCCTGCAACATCATGGATTCGATCATTGTTGGTACGACGAACAGCACCACACCCGGAATTTGCTGGCACAGCTCTAACACCTTCGTGGCACTAAATTTTTGTGTGATATGAAAGGTTGCTCCACAATATAGACTCTGCATTACGGCGAATAAGGATAGGGAATGCACAAATGGACCTGGTGCCAAAACATCCTTCATAGCGTCCAATTCAAAAGCAATATTCGAGACCTCAAAGCTTTTTAACCATGATAAATGGGTACGCATATAACCTTTGGGCAACCCGGTTGTGCCTGAAGTAAAGCCAATAAATAATAATTCATTCGTCTCATCCAACTCAGCCTCCGGCTTCAGGGCAGCCAGCCACTGATCATAGGAACTTGTTCGTTCATTTGAGAAGGTCAGTGTTGGGATCGCTTGATCCTTGAGGACCAGATTCTTTGCGGCTTCCGGCTCGGCAAAAATCATTGTCGGCTGGCACTGTTCTATAATAACCTGCAGTTCATTAGCACTCCATTTGGGATCTAAGGGAATGGGAACACAGCCCGCATAAATCGCCCCCAAGAAAACCTCAACAAATTCAATACGATTCGTAGATAAAATCGCGATTTTGTCATGCCTCAGACCCTTTTGCTGTAGGCCATTCGCGATTCTCCGCATCGTTTCTACTAATGTTGTATAGGTATGACTTGCTAGGTCATGGGTTAAGGCAATGTTGTCAGGCTGCTGTGCTGCATGACGCAGTATAGGAACTACTAGATTCATCCTTGATCACACCTGTTCGTAATTTCTGTGACTACCAATTATATACATTTTCTTCAATCGGACTGCCCCGCAAGTCCAGCCCAGACTAAAGGATATGTGATAAGCGCCATCGCAGGCGCTCCTGTTAGACTAACCCGCTAGAATTGCTATGATAGCTTATTTTAGCTTTATATTATTTTTATGTACACATTTTCATGTAACTATTAAGTCCATCTTACAACTAAAAAAATAGCCAGCACGCATCGATTATGATCGGTACGCGCTGGCTGTATTGTTGTCTAGTCCTTCTTTTGAAAGGATGATGGTTTACCCTCTTCAGCAAAAGTAAAGGTTCGGGCGATATATAAGATAGGTGTGCTTACTGCGGTTAGTAAGAACTTCGCTAGATAAGTCGTAAGCAAAATTTCAAGCCATACATTCCAGTCATACAAGCCCGCAAACGCAATGGTACAGAAAATAAGTGTATCCACAAAGGAGCTAATCATCGTACTGCCGTTGGAACGAATCCACAGCTGACTTGAGGTGCTGTAATATTTACGAATCCAAGAGTACAACCGAACATCTAGGAACTGACTAATGAAGTAAGCAGTAAGACTACCCAAAGCTAGTCGAGGCATCAGCCCAAAAATCGTCTCCAAAGAAGACTGAGCGATATCGGTCTCCTGTGGCTTAAATACTAGTACCATCTGCATAATGACTGTAGTCATAAGCAAGGTGAAGAAACCAAACCAGACCGCTTTACGTGCTTCCGCTCTTCCGTACTTCTCATTAAGCAAATCGCTGGTCATATACAAAGTGACATACATCGTATTTCCGAGTGTCATCACAATATCAAATGGCATAGCAATCGTCTTAGCTACCTGAATGTTAGCAATTACAGTAGCAATACCTACCCAGGCATACATTCCACTTTTCCCGAACAGGCGGTAACAGAGTAGAAAAAAGGCAAAATTGACAATAACAAATAAAACTCCCCACAACAAATTAAACATATTACTGAAACTCCTCCTAGTTTTGTTTACGCGGGATGGTTACGAACCGCGGCTTACATTATTAAATTTTTGGAACAAAACATTAATACTCTATCACAATAGCGCTTAACAATCCATAAAAATAATATTTTTATATGAAATTGGTAGTTCCAGTTCTTTTTTTTCGACAATTATCTAAAATAGTCAGCAATAATTCATTTTTTTCAGAAAAAAATGCTCTATAGGACAAAACTTTCACTATTCATCCAGAGGTTAATTCTATAGAATAGTATCAAACACCTTATTCCCGATCCATTTAGTAGAAATATGACATAACTATGGAATATATCTCGGGTCGCCAATTTCCAGCAGTTGGCATGGAGTATCTAGTGAAGACCAAAAAAAGAAATGACCTCACCGTCCATAAAAAAAGGAGAGAACGATATGTTTCGTATCAAGCATTCGATCAGTCGCAAATTCACGCGTTTATTATTTGTTGTTCTGTTGCTCACGTCTCTTTTGTTAAGCACCAGCTTCTACTTTATCTCCATCAATATCTTCAACAGCTATGTTATGCCGCAGATTAACAAAATCCTTACTGCCGCTGCTCAGGACGTATATAAGAATCTCAACGTAATGCACGCCCAGCAAACGCTAAATAAGAACGAACAATCTGCCACCAATCTTGAGTTCTATTTTCAGGATAAGAGGAAACAACATGGAGTGGAAACCATTTTTCTGGTCAATCTGAAAGGGAAAGAAGCTGAGATTCTATCCGCAGATCACGATGCAAAATTGCAACGGGCAGAAAGTGTCACCGTATCCTCTGCAATGCAACAAGCCTCTAAAGGAAAAACTGGACTAAGCGATACATATAGCGACGCGCATGGTATACATAAAACAGCTTATATCGGTATTCCCGGAAGTACGATGATCATCGGTGTAAGCAGTGACGTAAGCTTCATTCAAGAAAAAACAGACAGCATTCTATGGACAAGTGCCGGCATCACACTTCTGACGTTGATCATCGGCCTAACTGGTGCATGGTTTATGAGTGTGCGTATAACACGTCCAATCTCAAAACTGGCAGCTTATAGTGCCCGGCTCGCAGAGGGAGATTTCACCGAAGAATTATCAATTAAAGGAAATGACGAAGTTGCACAGTTGTCCGTAAGCTTCCAAGCGATGACCCAACGCCTGAAAGAAATGATCGGACATGTACTGGTAACCTCTAATACTGTCGTTGCAGATTCCAACTCTTTAAAAGAACGTGTTGAGGTTCTCAATGATATGGCAGAACACTCCAGCTCATCGGTAGTAGAAATCGGCAAAGGTAGTACGACTATCGCTAGCAGTGCATCAGATAACTCGAGAGCAATGGAAGAAATCAATTTAGGCATTCAAAGTATTGCCTCAGCAGCGAATGAAGTCACGGAGCAAATCAGTGAGGCTTCCGCTGAAGCAAGTGGCGGTAATGAAATTGCTCAAAGCGCTGTGCTGCAAATGCGCCAGGTTGAACGTGCTTCCCTACAGTCGCTGGATCAATTACAAATCATGAATGAGCGTTCAGTAATGATCGGAGAAGTCGTTCACAGCATTACTGAAATTACGAAACAGATCCAAATGCTGTCGCTGAATGCTTCAATCGAAGCTGCACGCGCAGGAGAGCATGGACGCGGCTTTGCTGTTGTTGCCGGAGAAGTACGCAAGCTGTCTGAACAATCCCGTAACGCAAACGAACAGATCCGTGACTTCCTACTTGGCCTTCAGGAAGATATGAGCCGCTCCGTTACTGAGATGAACCACGTGAATTCTGAGGTTGCCTCTGGAGTCGGCAAGGTAGCAGAAGCAGGTGATGCCTTTAATCACCTCTTGATCCTTATCCAAAGCATCAATCACAGCATCCAATCCGTATCTGCGGCTACACAGCAAATCTCGGCAAGTACAGAAGAAGTCAGTGCTTCCGTCGAAGAAACTGCACAAATTACATCAAGATCGCAAGAAAGTGCGGATACACTCGCTGCTAACTCAGAGCGGCAGCGCGTCGAACTGGAAGGCCATGCAGAAACCGTTAAACATCTGTATGAGCAAGCCAAGAAACTCCAAGAAGCTGTGCAGCAATTTAAGATTTAACGCTTGTAAACTAAAAACCCCCGTTCACACGGAAGTGTTGAAGGGGGGTTTTTAGTTTACAATGGCTCGCTAGCGCTTGCTGAGGTCTCGTTTAGACTCGGCTGCATGCGCTAGGCTTGCGCGGAGCTCTCGCTTAGACTCAGGGTGCATACGCTAGGCTTGCGCGGAGCTCTCGCTTAGACTCGGCTACATGTACTAGTTTGCGCGAAGCTCTCGCTTAGACCTCAGCACGCTATTTGCTGCTGGCTTGCGGACTCAGATGCCGCTATTACTCGAAAAACTGCCATTTGGAGGCTTTTTCGGACTCGAGAGACGCTATGGCCTCATAATCAACCCAGACTCAGCCTATTTTGTTCAAATAGCGCCTCTGGTGTCCAAAAACGCTCCAAAATAACCCTTTTTTCGCAAATAAGGTCTCCTGAGTCCGGAGCCAAGTTACTCACAGCGAATTACTTAAAGTTCATCTGTGGATGCTACCTAAGCAAATTACTCAAAGTTCCTCCGTGGATGCTACCTACAGCAAGTTACTCAAAGTTCCTCCGTGGATGCTACCTACAGCAAATTACTCTAAGTTCCTCCGTGGATGCTACCTACAGCAAGTTACTCAAAGTTCCTCCGTGGATGCTACCTACAGCAAATTACTCAAAGTTCCTCTGTGGATGCTACCTACAGCAAATTACTCAAAGTTCCTCCGTGGATGCTACCTACAGCAATAGAATCAGCTACATGCACTAGCTTGCGCGAAGCTCTCACTTAGACCTCAGCACGCTATTTGCTGCTGGCTTGCGGACTCAGATGCCGCTATTACTCGAAAAAATGCCATTTGGAGGCTTTTTCGGACTCGAGAGACGCTATGGCCTCATAATCAACCCAGACTCAGCCTTTTTTGTTCAAATAGCGCCTCTGGTGTCCGAAAACGCTCCAAAATAACCCTTTTTTTCGCAAATAAGGTCCCTTGAGTCCGAAGCCAAGTTACTCACTCAGTAAAAACTAGGTTACTCAGCTTTCATTCAGCTTTTATGGCTAAGCAAACATCACTCAACTTAGTGTCGCGGTGTCCAGAGGATGACCGATACACCGATCACACAAATACCTGCTCCGACCCAGTCATATACGTCTGGTGTCTTCTTGTCTACAAGCCATCCCCATAAGACCGCAAGCACGATAAACACCCCGCCGTAAGCCGCATACACTCTGCCGAAGGAAGGGAATTTCTGCAACGTAGGGATAATCCCATACGCTATCAGAATCAAGGACCCCACTAAGCCGTACCAAAGTGGCCTTGATTCTCTCAACCATAACCACACTAAATATCCGCCACCGATCTCAGCAAGGCCAGCAATTATAAATAGCAGAATGGCAAATAACATGTCATCCCTCTTCCCTGTCAATCTCCTAAAAACGCAAAGGTTACTCATAACAAATTGTACTCAAGGTTCATCCGTGGGGCTACCTACAGCAAACTACTCAAGGTTCATCCGTAGAGCTACTACAGCAAATTACTCAAGGTTCATCCGTGGAGCTGCTTACAGCAAACTACTCAAGGCTCACCCGTAGAGCTACCTACAGTAAACTACTCAAAGTTCACTTATGGTGCTACCTACTGCAAATCACTCAATGTTCCCTCGTGGTGCTACCTACACCAAATTACTCAAGGTTCATCCGTGGGGCTACCTACAGCAAACTACTCAAGGTTCATCCGTAGAGCTACTACAGCAAATTACTCAAGGTTCATCCGTGGGGCTACCTACTGCAAATTACTCAAGGTTCATCCGTGGGGCTACCTACTGCAAATTACTCAAGATACATCCGTGGAGCTTACATTAAATTGTGCTGGAGCAGCAATAACACTAGCAGCAGCACAACCTCCAGCAGCTCGTTCAGCGCGCCGTACACGTCGCCGGTGAGCCCGCCGAGCCGGCTGCTGATCCGCCGCGCAGCTGCGGTGCCGCAGGCCAAGGCCGCGACCGGCAGCAGCAGAGCTGCCGCCAGATGCAGCGGCCACGCGGCTAAGCCAGCGCCGAGCGCCAGTGGCGCAGCGGCGGCGGCCAGCGAGAGCAGCGCGGCGACTGCCAGCGCGCGCCGCTCATGCGAGGAAGCTAGGCCGGCGAAGTTCGCGGCCAGCCCCTCGTCTCCACGGGCAATGGGATAACGCACCATTGCCCGCACCATATACCAGCGGCTCCAGACCGCTGGTACCAAGAGCAGCGGCAGCTCGTAGTAGGCGTAGCCTTCGATTAGAGCTGCCAGCAAAGAAGCTTTAAACAGCAGGAGCAGCACGCAGGCGAGTACGCCCATCGCACCCACACGGCTGTCCTTCATAATCTCCAGGGCACGCTCCCGTGGCCGATAGCTGAGCAGACCATCTGCGCTGTCCATCCAGCCATCAAGATGCAACCCGCCTGTGAGGCTTACCCACAGAATCAGAGTGATCACTGCTGCTGGCCAAGCAGGTAAAAGCAATCCCGTCAGGGCTGCTCCAGCAGCTACGCACAGCCCAATTGCTGCGCCTACCATGGGATAGAAGATCACACTGCGGCGCAGCAGTTCAGGAGAGAATCCCGGATCACCTTTTACAGGAAATCGTGATAAGAACTGAAAGGCAGCTACGGCCGCATCCCTACGCTCCCTCATAAACGATACTCCCTGCTCTTCAGCTCAATCGGAATCCCAACAGTTACTAGAAAGACCTGTTCGCATTGCCGAGCGATCAGCGCGTTCATTCGTCCCGCCAGATCACGATACAATCGGCCAAGCGCATACTCCGGAACAATCCCGTCGCCAACCTCATTAGTGACCAGAATAAGCGTCCCTTGGAAAGAACGCACACTGTCTTCAAGTCTTGTTATCTCACTCTCAACAAGCTCTTGCCTATTTTCAAAACCTTCCACGGCCAATAATGCATTGGATAACCATAAGGTTAAACAATCTACGAGCACCGCTTTTTCACCCGATAATCGCTTTAGCAGATCTGGTAAATCATACGGTTCCTCAAGCGTCTCCCAAGCGTAACCACTTTCCATTCGTTGATGCTGATGCAGAGCAATCCGTTCCTTCATTTCGTCGTCAAAAGCCTGTCCGGTTGCTACATAGAAGGCCTGATCTGCCAGTGAATGCATCAATTTTTCTGCAAAACCACTTTTACCGCTACGTGCGCCTCCCGTTACAAGAATGCTCATCGTTGACCAGCTCCAGAGATGCCTGCACTTTCAAAGGTTGCCATTTCGCTCAAAATGCGGCAGATCGCCTCGATTAAATGAAGGCATAATACGCCCCCTGTTCCCTCACCCAATCGCAGACCGAGATTAAGCAGCGGTTCAAGTCCAAGCTGCTCTAGCATTAGCTTATGACCCCGTTCTCCTGATACATGAGAGGCTATCATATAAGCGATGGATTCAGGTGCAAGGGCTTTTGCCACAAGCGCTGCCGCCCCCGAAATAAAACCATCCAAAATGATAGGTGTCCGATTAGCAGCCGCACCAAGAATCAGTCCCGCCAATCCAGCGATTTCCAGTCCGCCAACTTTAGATAATACATCCAACGGATCTGCTGAATTCGGCTGATTTACCTTTAAGGCGCGTTCCACTACTGCAATTTTATGTAGTAAACGTTCATCATCAATTCCCGTTCCTCGTCCCACAGCTACTTCAGGGGCTATTCCTTTGAGAGCACATAGAATGGCAGCACTAGCCGTAGTATTCCCAATGCCCATTTCGCCTGTTATAAAAATCTCCGTTCCGTTCTTAACCGCTTCCTGCGCAACTCTTATCCCAACAAGAAGAGCATTCATGGCATCCTCACGACTCATCGCAGGTTCCACAGCCATATTATCCGTTCCCCGGCGCACTTTACGATCAATCAGATCGACATGACTAAGATCGCCGTTTATGCCGATATCAACAAACTGTACCTCTGCCCCAGCTTGACGTGCCAATACATTTACAGCCGCTCCACCGCTGAGAAAGTTATGGGCCATCTGCAGCGTGACTTCCTGTGGAAATGCGCTCACCCCTTCGCAGCACACCCCATGATCAGCAGCCATCACAACAACTGTTCGTTTGGTGAAACTAGGCTGCTCCGTACCCGAAATTCCAGCGAGCTTAACAGCTAGAGGTTCCAATTGTCCCAAACTGCCCGGAGGTTTGGTCAGAATGTTCAGCCGATGCTCCGCCTTGAGGATGGACTGATCATCAGCCGGAATGATTTGTTTAATTACGTCTTGAATATCTGAAAGCATATAATTACGACCTCCTATTAAATGTATCCGTATAACCTATTCTATCTCATATTCGCAGAAAAGCCCCCATCTATGATAGAGGGGGACTTCTAGAATTACAACTTCACTTTCATAAAATCTTCGATTCTCTCCAGCGCCTCTGTCAATTTTTGTAAGGAAGCGGCATAGGAGCAGCGAATATAACCCTCTCCGCCTGCTCCAAACACATGACCCGGAACCGCAGCGACACCGACCTCCCTGAGCAGCTGCAAAGCGAAGTCTTCTGATTTCATTCCGGTGTGAGCGATGGAAGGAAAGGCATAAAATGCGCCCGCAGGTTCATGGCAAGGTAGTCCTATGGATCGAAACCCACTAACCAGCAGCTTTCTCCGCTCATCGAAGCATTGCTTCATGTGTTCCTTATGCTGCATTCCGTTGCGCAATGATTCAATCGCAGCAATTTGACCGAGCACGGGGGCACACATCGCAGTGTATTGATGGATTTTTAGCATCGCAGCAATTAATTCTCGATCGCCACAAGCATAACCAACTCTCCAGCCAGTCATTGCAAAAGCTTTGGAGAAGCCGCTAATCACAATCGTCCTTTCCAGCATCCCGGGAAGAGAGGCGATGCTGACATGCTGACTGTCATACGTAAGCTCGGCATAAATTTCATCTGAAATGACCAGTAGGTTATTCTCTTTTACAATCTGTGCAATAGGCAGCCAATCCTCATAAGTCATTACTGCACCTGTAGGATTAGTCGGAAAATTCACCATAAGAAGCTTCGAACGCGGGGTAATCACCTTCCGTAACGCTTCAGCAGTAAGCTTAAACCCCTGCTCGGCCGATGATTCTACCTCCACCGTAACCCCCCCGTTCAAATGGGTAATCGGCGAATATGCGATATAGCTCGGAGAAGGGACGATAATCTCATCCCCAGGTGTAATGAAAGCTCGTAATGCCAAGTCCACAGCCTCGCTGCTTCCCACCGTAACCATAATCTCATCGTTTGGCTCATAGCGAAGCTTGAAACTTGTGTGCAGATAAGAAGCGATCTCATCTCTAAGCTCCAGTAAACCGGAATTTGGCGTATACATCGTTTCCCCATTGTTCAAGGCACGAATACAGGCAGCTCTTACATGCTCCGGTGTAACGAAATCTGGTTCCCCTACACCCAGCGATATAATATCCTGATTCCCCGTACTTAGGTCAAAAAAAGCCCGAATCCCCGATGGCGCAATCTCCCGCACTCGTGGAGCAATCCATTCATTATGCATGGCTGTACACCTCTTCTTTTGCACTCTTTTCCGTTAGGGAAAGGGAGATGATTTCGTCCAGTAGTCCGCTGAAGGTGTAGCCTGCCGCTTGCGCGCTTTTGGGTAAAAGACTGGCCTTCGTCATGCCTGGTAACGTATTCACCTCCAGCACATAAGGAATACCCTCTTTAAGCAGCATATCAACCCGTGCATACACGCTACATTTTAGTGCTTTATAACAGCTCAAGGCAGCCTCGCGTACCCGCTCATGCACTTCAGTAGGCAATTCAATGACCCGTTCATCTGCTCCGCCTTCTTCATACTTAGCACTGTAATCGAACCACTCGGCATTTGCTGAGGTAATTCCCAGAATAGGCAGCAGCTCTCCGTTTAGAATAGAACAGGTAATTTCTTGGCCTTGAATGTAGCTTTCAATCAAAATCGACTGATCACAGGCAAAAGCCTTCTGCACTGCGCACAACAGCTCCTCGCTGCTGCTCACTTTTTCCATTCCGATACTCGAGCCGCCTGAACATGGCTTCACCATAACCGGATATCCGAGCCGTTCCACCACTTCAGCCGAATAATCCTTCATACTGTCCCAGCATAGCCAATCTGCTGTATTGACGCCTGCGCAGCGCATAAGCTTTTTGGAGAGATCTTTATCCATGCAAATGCTGCTAGACAAAACCCCGCTGCCCGTATACGGAATCCCCATCGTCTCCAGCGTCCCCTGAACCGTACCATCCTCGCCGTAAGCTCCATGAAGTGCAAGCAGTGCGATATCGATCCCTTTTGCCTGCTCAATAAGCTCCTCACGCTTGGTGATCACAATTGGAATAATTTCATATTTATTGGGGTCTAGATTCTTCAATATTTCTCTACCGCTATTCATGGATACCTCATACTCTGAGGATACCCCGCCCATAATTACGCCTACCTTCATCTCAAGCACCTCTTTATCCCATTAGTTGTCGAGCTGTTCTGCCAATAATCTCGATCCCCTTGCGGATATCCTCATCCGTCACTCTGGAGAAACCGATCCGTATCGTATTTTGACCCTTACCGTCCGTGAAGAATATATCTCCTGCTGTAAAAATAACCCCTTGCTCATGACAGGCCGCCAACAGCGTCCTTGTATTAAAGCCCTCCGCGAAGGATACAAAAAGATGCAGGCCACCGTCCCCTGACAGCGCCGTATAAGGAATACAATCCTTGCAGCATTGCAGGGTTAATTCATACTTTCGTTTGTATTCCGCTCTGGCTTTTTTCAAATATTTCTCTAAATGGCCACCCAATAAATACTGATATAAAATGGATTGATCCAGCGTCGAGGTATGAATGGTACGGGCGCGCTTGACGCTTTCGAGGGAATTAATCAACTCCTGATCCGCCAGCACCCAACCTACACGTAGTCCCGGAAATAATACCTTGGAGAAGCTGCCGAGATAAATCACGCTGTTGCCGCTGCCTGCTGCTGCGATAAGTGGAGCCACATGTGAGCCCGAATATCGTAATTCCTCGTTAAAACCATCCTCAATCACCGGGACTTGGTAGCGATTCATCAGCTTCATTAGCCGCTGTCTTTTCTCTGGAGACATTACAATTCCGGTCGGATTATGGTAAGAAGGGACGAAGTATGCACAGTCAAAAGCTTGCTGTTGCAATGCTTTCTCCAGCTCCGCCAAATCAATCCCATCACGCTCCATCGAAATCCCGGTGATCTCAAAACCGTTCAGCTTCAAATTTTTGATCGCTGTATGATGCGTCGGATTCTCACAAATGACCGAACCATTTTTTTTACTCAGAGCAGACAATACAATATCGAACCCCTCTGTAAAACCATTGGTGATCAATATATCCTTGCCCCTCATTTCAACGCCCTTGTGCTCCATATACTGCTTCAAATAGTCTATTAAAGGCTTATACCCTTTGGCATAGCCGTAATTTAGCAGAACGTTGCCTTCTACCGACATCCGATCCATAAAGGACCGCTTCACATTATCCAGATCAAAAAGACTCTCATCAGGCGCTATGCTGGTGAAGGAGATCGTCCCCTTCTCCGCTCGAATCCCGCGCTTCATGATATCCAGTTCCTCCGCCAGCACCGCGCGATCATTGAGACGTGACTTCCAGTCCATCGTCCAGGAAGAGATCGTTTCACTGCCGGGCGGCGTAGCTGCAACATAACTTCCTTGCCCTTGCACGGCATAAGCAAAGCCATCATCCTCAAGCCCTGCATAAGCAGAGATTACGGAGTTGCGGCTAACCTTAAGCAATGTGCTGAGCTCTCGTGTGGAGGGCAGCTTTTGATTGCCTTGCAGACCGCCTTTTATGATTAAGTGCTTCATATAGTCTTTAATTTGTATATACACCGGCCGTCCGGCTATGAGCTTAAAATCCTTAAACATCTCTCAATCGCCCCCATGACTATCATGGCACAATCACTCGCTTAAAAAAAGAACCACAGCCATGGGATTTTAATCCGGCTGTGGTTCTATGAGGGGACAAATGCCCAAAAATCAAGTTACAGATCTATGCTTCGATCACAAGCTCCCCTTCTCCAGCAGGGATCTCAAAACCATTTAAAAACCGGGTTAATATGTCCTCAGTAATCGGAAATGCGGCATTGGCGTCAAAACGTTCACTCCGGATAAGCAGTCTCTGACGTAATTCATCCGGCTGAACCTTTAAGTGAATCAGTTCCCACACGCCAGCATAATCCTCAATAAGTTGCTTGTAATCGTTCCGTCTCTGACGTTGCCAGAAGCTGAAATCGATGACAACATGATGTTTTGCCTGAAGCAGATTCACCAGCTCCCCCCGCAGTTTTATCTCCGACTCTTCTTTATAGAACTCATAATTCTGCTCTGGATAATCCACCCCGAAACGGCCGTGCGTGGCCCAAATATCTTCATCTATCGAAAGTCTGGCGAATCCCTCTTTCTCCAGCTTTTTAGCAAAAGTTGTTTTACCCGACCCCGCTACACCGCACATCATCACTACGATGGAAGCAACACTCGTACGCTTTTGCTGAAGCAATTTTTCAATAACTAACTTTTCGCTCAGCATTATAAATGCATCTCCCTTCCAATTGATGGTATACTCATCGTTACAAAATACTTTCTCAAGGGATAGTGATAAGGTTATGGTGAAATCAGTCCAGCAGACCTCCTAAAAATGAAAAATGAAATAATTTTAGGAGGTCATAATAAATGATTTTTAACCCGATTGTCATTGATAACTGGAGTAGAAAACCCTATTTTGAACATTATTTAAACAATGTCAGATGCACCTATAGCATGACCGTAAATATTGATATCACCCTTCTACTGTCAGAGCTTAAGCATAAGGGAATTAAGCTGTACCCAGCACTAATCCACATGATAACTACGGTGGTGAACCGTCATAGTGAATTCCGCACATGTTTTGATTCTGAAGGTAGATTAGGTTATTGGGATAGCTTATCACCTAGTTTTACAATTTTCCATGATGATGATAAAACTTTCTCAAGCATCTGGACTTCGTACGGTGAACAGTTTAATGATTTCTATAACCGTTATCTCGATGATATGAAAATGTACGGAAGTGTGAAACAATTTATCGCTAAAGCAAACGAACCATCGAACACCTTCCCTATTTCCAGCATTCCGTGGGTCAGCTTCACGAGCTTTAACCTGAACGTGTATAACGAGGGAACCTACCTACTTCCCATCTTTACGATAGGGAAATATTTTCAGCAAGACAAAAAAATACTATTACCCATCTCGGGGCAATTCCACCATGCTGTGTGCGACGGTTACCATGCCAGCATGCTGTATAATGAATTACAATCACGTGCAGATACCTATACGGAATGGTTACCTAACCTCTAATTAACCACGTTATTCTGCTGACAGCAAACGATAGTTCAAACATAAAGGGTTCCACCTATTAGGTTTTCCTAATGATGTGGAACCCTTTTTTCATGTAATCATCCTTTTTCCACAATATCAGCTTTATCAGCTGACCATTGTCCATGCTGCCAGAGTATTTTTAGTACCATTACATTCCCTGGAGAAGGAGCCACTGCACTGTAGAATGTGAGGTCAGGAACTAACTGTGCAAGTAAATTCCTGATTACCCCCCCATGCGTCACTACCATTACTCTATTCGATGTAACCTCACTTTTTTTCTCCTTGATAGCACAGCATCCAAATGCAGCCATAGCAGCTTGACCTAGATCTAACAGGAAACTACGCAACCGTGCATCGAATTCTGTCCACGATTCTCCTTCTGGCGGTGTAACCTTTGAAGGATCATCAATCCAACGTCTATATAGAGAGTTATCTTTCAACTGCTCATAGGTGCAGCCTTCCCAAGCTCCGAAGTTCATTTCACGAAGCCGCTGATCGTAAATAGCGTCCTGCTCTAGTGAAGGTGCTACGAAAGCCAAGGTCTCCTGACATCTTAGCAAATTGCTACAGAACACACGCCAAAAACCACCTGATAACTCAGCCTGCATGCAGATCTGCTGCTGAAGTTGGGATAGCCGCTCACTTGCGTCAGGAAGCAATGGAAGATCCGTATGTCCCAGGTAACGATGCTCAACATTCCATTTCGTCTGCCCGTGTCGGATAAGCACTAGCTCAAGCTCTATAGAGGGAATTGCCATACCGACGCTCAGCCTCCAATCCATATCCATGCCGCAACCGCGCATAGACCTACAAATATTGAAGAGCAGAGCATCATCATCCGCGAGGTCTGGATAATATCATTTGGTTCCATCGTACGTACCGGATCACCCATATAAGCCCGAAAAGAAGCGACGCCATGATACACATTTTCGCCTCCGAGTCGGATGCCAAGTGCGCCAGCCACAGCTGATTCTGGATAACCGCTGTTAGGGCTTGGATGTAGATGTGCATCCCGCTTCACCATTTGCAGGCAACTACGCCAATCCAGACGAAGCATCCCTGCACATAGAGCCAAAAGTAATGCCGTAATCCGTGCCGGGATGAAATTAGCAACATCATCGAGCCGGGCAGATGCCCAGCCGAGATCACGGTATTTATCGTTCTTATAACCAACCATTGAATCGAGTGTATTGACCGCCCGATAAGCCATAGCAAGCGGCGCACCGCCAATCAGCGCGTAGAAAAGTGGAGAAATAATCGCATCGACAATATTCTCTGCTATGGTCTCCACCGTTCCACGGACAATTTCAGGGGCGTCTAGCGAAGTCGTATCACGTCCCACGATCATCCCCAAAGCCTTGCGGGCAGCAGGGAGATCGCCCTTCTGCAATTCCACGTACACCGCCATTCCTGCATCTTTTAGTCCCTTGGAGGCAATCGTGGTTGAAATCAACCAAACCTCGGCTATCCAGACGAGCCAAGGTGAGATATATGACAGCAGCCATAGCAGGATGGCTGTCAGTGCCCAAGCACCGCCCGCCACACATAGCGGAAGTAACACCCCAGCTCTGCGCAGGCTTTGCGGGCGGCACCATAAACGACGGATCGCCCACTCCAGAGCCGTAATTGCTTTGCCCATACCAATTACGGGATGAGGCAGGTTACGCGGATCACCTACGATCCGGTCAATCACATAAGCCGCAAGCAACACCAAAGCGATTGTCACAGGCAATCACCTCTGAACAATCTTCTACTTCTCCAGCTATCCATTGTCATTAGCTGTCCTTCCTTGCCTGCACCGACAGCAGGCTGCCCGTCACAGCGCTATATACAAGCCGGCCGATAGCGCCTCCGAGATCGGTTGCTGTTCCGGCGTAGACATGCTCGGCGCTGTATCTCCCGCTTTGGCTCACAGCGAGTACAATAGCATCCGTAGTTGTGCCGGTTGCGATTAGGCCATTCTCCGGATCGGTAATCCCGAGATCTGCCAGCGCAGCAGCTTTGGCTTCGACAGCTGTCTGCACAGCATTGACCATGGCCGCCGGTGTCAGGCGGCCATCAATGCAGAGCATGATGTTAATCGTACCCGGCCGATACACAGCCAATACATTGCGTTCCACGCCTGAGCGCGCAGCATTTCCTGCGGCGGCTGTAACGCAAACAAAAATCCCCGCTGAACCCGTGTCCTCTTCAGCTACCGCTGCATGCTCTAGCGGTACAGCCGTCATCAGACCGGCACAGCCGGATAAAGGATAACCCCAATCGCGCAGCTTATTCTCCATATCCTGGACAGGATCACTACATTCGTAATTGCGATCAACATATAAATTGACCGCCCGCTGCAGCCGGTTCATTCCTCCGCCGTAGAACGCGCTCGATAAACCATCCGCTTCTGCTGGCAGCTCCAGCAGCAGATGCTTATCCTTCCACTGCAGAGCAAGTCCTGGCCAGACGGCCGGACGATACTCCCTGATTCCCCCTGCAAGATTAAATGGAATCTTCACTTCCACCATAGCCGATCCCGCTCCTTTCACCGCTCATTTCTTTCATTGAATACTTACAACCATCCTCGAAAGGATGCCCCGCCAATAGCGCTGTCAGCTCGCTCCGCACATCATTAAAGAATACGTGCACCTGTCACTTAGTCGCTAGAATCTCCGCCATCTGCAGCAAAAGGCGGGCATTATCCTCATGTCCCTTAACAGCAACTCGAATATGCCCTGAAGCTAACCCTGCATACATAGCGCAGCTGCGCACAAGTATACCTACGCGGCCAAGCCTAGTCTGCAGCTCAGCCGCACTCCACGGTGACGGCAAGCCACAGAGCAGAAAATTGGCTTCTCCCGGTGGGACATCGCAGCCCAACTGCACTAGACCCTGCCGCAGCGTTTCGCGTTCTGCTGCAATAAGCTCACGCGTGCGCTGTTCATAGTCACGTCCGCTTGTAAGGCAGGCTTCCCCTGCCAGCAGCGCCAAGCCGTTCACACTCCAGGTGACCTGCTTTCCGCTCATCGCCTTCGCCAGCTTCGGATGCGAAATCGCAAACCCGAGACGCAGTCCGGGAATCGCATAAAACTTCGTCATCGACCGCACCAGAACCGTATGCGGAAACTGCTCCAGCTCCGGCAGGAGTGTATTTCGCTCTGACTCCGGGATAAAGTCAATAAAAGCTTCATCCACAGCCAAATAAGTCCCGCAGCTTTCAGCCTTCTGCGCTAACAAGCGCAGTTCATCCACAGCATACTGAACTCCATTGGGATTATTCGGCTGTCCGAGAAATAACAGCTCCACCTGTTCCAGCAGCCCGGCAATCTCCTCCACTCCAGCGCGAAAATGCTGTTCCCTAGTCCCCTGGACCGACAATACTTCAGCACCAAATTGCCCGGAAAGCTGCCTATACTCAGAGAAACAAGGTTCCACGATGCCAACCTTTTGCGGAGCTATCGCCAACAGCAGCAAAGCCATAGATTCCGCTGCTCCGTTACCCACGGTTAACCAGCCACTATCTACGCCAAGATTTTCCGCCAGTAGTTGTTTAAAGCGTCGGTGTCCAGGGTCCGGATATGTAACCACCGTTGACAGTGCTGTTCTAAGCAGCTCCAAAACTTCCGGTGGAGGACCGAGTGGATTGATGTTGGCACTATAGTCGAGAAATGTGCCCCCAGCTTCTCCATAGAGCTCCGCTGCCGTCAGCAAATCACCGCCATGTCCATATTTTTCAAGCATAATTACACTCCCTCTATCTACTTTCTCTAGCACGATATGTATGTCATTGCCACCATTATTGACTCTTTGCCGGAAGAACGTCAATGCTTTCGCAGAAGGAACCAGCTAAATCCCCTGCTTCCCCCAAACCGACATGAATCTCAAAGATGTGATCTCTTTTGTTAAAAAACCGCTTTTGGTTTAAAATGAAGGTTGTAATCAATTTTGCTGCGACGGAGGAATTCACTATGCTTTTTATTGATAACACAGGGATTACTGACGCATCCATCAATTTGGCGATTGAGGAATATGCGCTGAAGCACTTGCCGATGGACGAGAGTTACCTGCTTTTTTATATCAACAGCCCATCCATCATCATCGGGAAACATCAGAATACTATCGAAGAAATTAACCAAGAGTATGTAAAAGATAATAATATTCAGGTCGTACGTCGTCTATCCGGCGGTGGAGCTGTTTATCACGATCTTGGAAATTTGAACTTCAGCTTTATTACCAAGGATGACGGCCAATCCTTTCATAACTTTTTGAAATTCACCCAACCGGTCATCGATTACCTGCAAAGCATGGGCGTTAACGCCGAGCTAAGCGGAAGGAATGATCTGCAAGTTGGTGAGCAAAAGATTTCCGGTAACGCTCAGTTCTCCACACGCGGACGTATGTTCAGCCATGGTACCTTGATGTTCAATCTTAATTTAGATGATGTACAAGCCTCTCTAAAAGTGAATCCAGAGAAGTTTAAATCAAAGAGCACCAAATCCGTACGCAGTCGTGTAGCGAATATCAAAGAGCTGCTGGGTACAGATATGACGATCGAGGAGTTCCGCGCCGGCCTGCTGCGTTCGATCTTTGGCATGGATTCTTCTGAGGTTCCTCAGTACAAGCTGCAACAAGCCGACTGGGACAAAATTAACGAGATCTCCAAGGAGCACTACCAGAACTGGGACTGGAACTACGGTCTGTCACCAAAAAGCAACGTTAAGCACACGCGCAAATTCCCTGCCGGAATTATTGATATTCGGATGGATATTGAAGATTCCCTCATTAAAGACATCAAAATCTATGGTGACTTCTTCGGAGTCGGTGACGTAGTAGATGTTGAAAATGCACTTCGTGGCAAACGTTATGACGAGGCTGAGGTTAGAGAAGCATTAGCTGATCTCGATTTGAAGCATTATTTCGGTCGTATTGAGCCGGAGGATTTTATCGGATTGGTCTTCCTAGAGGAATAGGATGAATTCACTGGTCATGATTTGAATCAAAAAGAGGACTCCTGCGCATTCGCCAGAAGTCCTCTTTTGCATGAATTAATACTCTTCGCTTTATCCTTTTACAGCAGATCCAACTGTCATTGCCCGTTCCACCTGCTCACTAAAGAACAAATAGACAATAACCATTGGCAGACTCGCCATCGTCATAACCGCCCCCATGCCACCCCAGTCTGTGCTGTATTGGCCTTGGAAGAACAATAGACCCAGCGGCAGTGTTTTCATCCCCTCATCAGAGATCAGAATATAAGCCAGCAAAAATTCATTCCAGTTGTTCAGAAATTGAAAAATGGCTACTGTTGCGACAGCTGGCGTTACAACCGGCACAATAATCTGCAGAAACATCCGGTATACATTCGCGCCGTCCATACAAGCGGATTCCTCCAGCTCCCCAGGGATACCCTTCATAAAGCCGTAGAATACCAGACAAGAGAACGGCAATCCAATGGCGACATAAGGAACAATCAGCCCACCGTAGGTATTAGTCAGATGTAAATCCCGTACGAGTATGGCAAGTGGAATCATAATTACCTGCAGCGGCATGAACATTCCGATCGTCATATACAATCTGACCCCTTCACGGAATCTCCACCGCAGCCGGGAAATTGCGAATGAGAACATCAGCGATAATATGATAATAAGTAGCGTTGAAATCGTAGAGACTACCAAGCTATTCGTAAAATATCGCGGTATATTGAACTGTGACCAAGCGGCCACATAGTTTTCAATCCGGAAATTAGTCGGAAATCCGAAAGGGTTGGTGACAAAAATCTCATCGTTATTTTTCAGAGAATAAGAAATCATCCATAATAGCGGATAGATGGAAATGATAAAATAAATCCATAAGGGAAGCTGTATGAGCAATGCTCTCACTTTTTTCATAACGTTCCTTTTCCTTTCCGGCGTACTGCCTTATGCTTCATTTCGGTCAAATGTCTTGTTGATAATAATGGTGGCCAGAAGCGACAGAAGGACAAGCACAACCGATACCGCACAGGCATAGCCGTAGTTGCTTTCCAAGAATGCATAACGATAAATCATAAAGGTAAGCGTATAGTTACTCGTTCCCGGTCCGCCGTTAGTCATAATCAACATTTGTACAAAAGCACCGATTCCTGAAGTAATGGCAATGATCAGACAGAATTTGAACGTCTCCTTCATCATTGGAATTGTCACCTTACGATGCGCCATCCATTTGGAGCAACCGTCAATCGTGGCAGCTTCCATGTACTGCTCAGGGACAGATTTAACCCCCGCATATAAAAGACTGAACTGGTAACCCATGAACTGCCAGGCATTAACAAAGGCAATCGCAATTATGGATGTGGTTGGAGAAGTAAGCCAGTTTTGTTGATAAGGAATATGCAAAATTTCAAAAAGCCTATTGATCAATCCGTTATTCGGATCGTAGATGGCAATCCATAGCTGACAAACAACCGTAACCGACAGAACTACGGGAATAAAATAAGCTGTTTTCAACAATTTACGCCCTTTGATTCGAGGATCGGCACAGGCAAGCGCAAGAATGGTTCCCAATCCGATCTGAAATACAGCGAGTACCAGTGCAAAAATAAGGCCGTTACGAAGGGAAGTCAAAAGCAATGGATCATCAAACAACTCTACATAGTTGGACAATCCGTTAAAAGTAGCCGTACTGAGCCCGTCCCACTCGAAAAAGCTACGATAAAAGGATTGAAGCACCGGATAGATAATCACTACGCTATAAATCAGCAGAGCGGGAAGCAGAAACAGCATTATGGCTTTCTTATTACCTAAGTATTTATGCATGCGGTAAGATTCCACTCCTTCCTTGCCAAGCCGCTCACCCGATATAAGGGCTCGATCCGGGTGAGCGGCTTGGCATGGACCAATTTTTATTTATTTTATTTCTCTAATTATTTATTTTCTTTGTTCAGCACTCGGTTCATGTTATCCGTGAACTGCTTAGCCGAGAATCCTTCAATCAACATATTTTGTGTATTGTCGTCCAGTGCATTTTTAATTTGAACACTGCTTACCGCATTGGCGTAACCCTTCACGTTTGGCAGCACTTCTTCAGCGATTCTTTTCATCATGGCAGGCACTTCACCGGTCATTTCTTTATCCACTTTAGTCGCTACGATCGGGCTACCCAGCTGTGTATATTTGTATTCGCTATATTTTTGTGCGATGAAACTAGCTACTTTCACTGCAGTCTCTACATTCTTGCTGCTTGGAGAAACGGCAAAGCCACCAGGACCTCCTGCACCGTTAATGTACATTTTGTTGTTCTCATAAGTCGCTTCGTCCTTAGCTGGCCAGTACATCCAATCCACTTTATCCCCAAGCTTCTCAGCACTGCTGTAGATTTCCCACTGACCGTTGACGAACATGCCAGCTTTTCCTTGGTAGAACAAAGATGAAGCTTGATCATAATTGGTATTCGTAGCATTGACGTCGAACAAGCCTGCTTCTTCCAGCTTCTTCATTTGTTCTGCTGCTGTTACATAAGGCGAAGGCAATGTTGTCGTTCCCTTCGTTTCGAGTGGGCCAAACCCTTTCGTCTCCTCACGAGTCACAAGTCCGCTATAAAAAGAAGTAGTGATCCATTTCTCTTTCGCGAAAATTGAGAGCGGTGTATAACCTGCTGAAGAAAGCTTCTTAGCCGCTTCAGCCAGCTGATCGATCGTCTTGATCGGCATCTCGATGCCTACCTCTTTAAAGATATCCTTGTTGTAAAACAACATTTGGAATTCAATTCCCGTATATGGGAATGCATATACATGACCGTCTGGGGCAATCAGACGGGATTCATTCCCTGTATTTAGATTCGCTTTGAAATCTTTGGTGGCTTGGTATTCATCAAGCAGCTCAACATTTTTAGATTTGGCGAAGGTTTGCAGCGTAGGCCAGTCTGTTTCATAAATATCCGGCATGTTCCCAGTCGCGGCATATGTTTTCAGCTTCTGGTAGCCATCTTGAACAGCCTCATCCAGTACAATCTCCACCTCCGGCATTTCCTTTTTTAATTCCTCTACGGCATAATCAAATGGCTTTGAAGTATCTTCGTCAAAATGCTGTGCATAAATTTTTATTTGAATTTTCTTATCGGTATTCCCAGCGGTCGTATTGGAACCTTCAGAGGTTGAACCACCGTTTCCGGCATTGTTACCACCACAGGCTGTAAGTGAGAAAGCTAAGGATAAAACGGTTGCAACCCCCAGTGTTCTGAATAGCTTGTTGCTCATAATGAATCCCCTTTCTGATGCTCTATTTAGTGGAGCTAGTTGAATCCGCTATTTGTTAGCGTTTTCATCGTCCTGTTTCTATTATATTTGAGCCTTGAAGACCCAAAAAGAGCCATATCGGGCACAATCGGTAATAAACAGGACAAAATGAAAGCGGCCTCACCAGAGAGCCGCCACCAAATATGTTTATTAAATTTCATTATTAACGCCAATATGGCGGGAACGGGCAGCCAGCTGCTCAAATTCAGACGGCGGCATGCCATAGTGTTTTTTAAAGCATTTACTGAAATAATTCGGGTCATTATAGCCCACTTTACCGGCGATTTCAGACAGTCTCACATTTCCTCCAGCAAGCAGTTCCTTGGCCTGCTTCATACGAGTATAGGTAATGAAATCAAGTACAGAGATTCCACCTTCTTTTCGAAAAACCTTCCGTAAATAGCTGGTATCTACATAAACGCCATTCGCCACCTGGTCAACTGTCAGCTCACAATCGGAATAATGCTCCCGGATGTACTCTTTGGCGGCAATGAATAAATTGTACGACTTAGAGGGGCGGTGCTCACGACCTTGATCAATGACTTTACTGTACAAGCCTTTTATCCAGCTTTCAGTCTCATCCCAGTTATCCATCTCCCGTAGCCGCTGCTCCGGTGAACCTGCTGGTTTCCAGAGACTTTCCGGATTGATCCCTCTTTCTCCAGCATAGGCAAGGCAAAGGGATACTATACTCATTAATAGAGTAAAGGAATAGCTGCCTCCCCCTCTCTGGCGTCGTAGAATCTCAATTAATTTGCTTATGTCCTTCGCCGCTGCATCGCCATCCCCCATCTTTAACGCCATCAGCATGGCATCCTGAATTCCAAGATGAGTGATTTCTTTGGATGGAAAGGAGAACTCCTCTATCCCTTCAGAGGAATTCTGCTCGTCCATTTGGAGTGGAAAGAGCTTATTGGAAGCCGTTCCTTCTGCAATTATTTCCGGCTTCCCAGCTTTGCGTGCACCTATTTTATGTGACTGAAGGCGCTGCTTCACCTTGATCATCATCTCGTTAAACTCTTGCTGGTTAAACGGTTTCAATAAATAATCTTGTACACCTAAGCGAATCGCTTTTTGCGCATAATCAAATTCATTGTGCCCTGTTACAAAAACAATAAGCATATCAGGAGCATTGGCCTGTAACCGGGTAACCAGCTCCATACCGTCCATATAGGGCATACTAATGTCCACTAAAGCCAAATCTGGTTTCGTCCGTTCCGCTTCTTCCAGCGCTTCTCTGCCATTTGACGCTTCACCACAGACACTGAAATCATATTTACTCCAATCCAGCTTGGTCCGCATATAATAACGAAACAGCGGCTCGTCATCTACAACCATCACTTTATACATCTATGCTGCCCCCCTGCGCTTCCGTACCGGGAATCGTCATTTTCATAACAGTACCTTTTCCCAGTTTACTTTCTACCGATAGGCCATATGGTTCTCCAAAATACAGCTTAATCCGTTCATGAACGCTGTAAATGCCAATGGATGCCGGTTTTCCTTCTCGTGAGCGGTATTCTACAATCCGCGACACCTGCTCCCCGGACATGCCAACACCGTTATCCTCCACGGTAATGATAACTTCTCTTCCGTGTGTATAAGCCTCTATTGAGATTAGCCCCTGACTTCCCTTTGTTTTTAATCCATGGTAGATTGCATTCTCGATGAGCGGCTGCAGGGACAATTTGGGTACCTTGACTCCTTCGAGAGATTTCGGGATATTAATCTCGTAACGTAATACGTCGGGGTTGCGAACCTGCATAATAGCCAAATAATCAGCTGCATTTGATACTTCCTCGGACAGTGGAATAACCTCGTTCCCTTTGCTAAGAACAACCCGATAGAAGTCTGCCAGTGCCTTGGTCGTATCCCGAGCTGCTTCATTAAGCTCCAAATCGTTGAGTACATAAATCGTATCCAGTGTGTTATACAGAAAATGGGGTTTAATCTGGGCATGAATCAGAGCTAGTTCATATTCACGTTTCCGGACTTGTTCGTTCGTAATCGTCCGCATCAGCTCCTGAATACGACCAACCATGGAATTGAATACGGTGGAGATCAGCCCCGTCTCATCCTCTGTAGTCACTGGTGAGGTGACATTCAGATCGCCTTCCCTTACTTTACGCATCGCCTTCGTCACCTGAAGAAGCGGATTTACGATAATCTGTGACAGCTTTCCTGCAAGCAGCAGAGACAGTAACAGGCATCCTATTCCCACGAATATAGTTAACGTTATATTACGGTGAATATCCGCAGTTAACTTCTGCAGCGAAATCGTATTCACAAGCTTCCAATTCAGCTTATCATAATACGTCACAGTGACCAGCTCTCGCCCGCTCCCCTTGCCGATAATTTCCGAGACAGAGCTTCCCGTCTTCCTAAGACTGCCGTTCAGTCTGTCCTCAGGCTTCAGTAGAAGCTTTGATTTATCAGGGGTGGACACGGTCCTTTGCGTTCCGTCTACTATAAAATATTTCTTGTCCGAAGAGGTTTCTCTAGCGGTTTCCAGAAAAGCAGAGAGAGCATCTTCTTTTACGTTCACAAATAATGTACCTATTAGGTTGCCCGTTTTAAGATTGTACACGACTTTACTTAGTGTGAGCACCGGAACTGCCGGATCACTAACCAGATAATCTCTCTGTTCCATGGGAAGCCAACGGTTGACACCGTAGCTGCCTTTTTCTTTAGCCTTCTCCAGCATATCGCTGGTAAATACCTTCTGCTCGTTAGGATTACCGTAGGCGTAAGAGGAATAAATCTGGCTTTCCGTATCCACAAATACAGCAGAATCGACATCCGGAAAAATAATCAGATCGATAGAAAGCTGGCTCTGCATTAAATTGCGAAACCGCGTCTGCTCCACTGTCGAGGATAACAACGGACGTTCAGCATACATCCGATGGATGTCGGTAGTTATAATGTTGGCACTGCTCTCCGTATTTTTTACAATCGTATCTATTTGCTGCATGATGAGCTTGGATTCATCTTTAAAATTGTACTTAGCCTTTTCGATCATCGAACGGCTGAACATCTGCCCTGAGAGCAAGCCTAAAGCAAGCAATGGAAAAATGATCAACGGTATAAAAATAAGGATTATTTTATTACGAATCTGCAATCTTCCAAACCACTTCACTAAGGAATCCCCCCGCATAACAGCCGCCTCCTGTGTGTTCTAGCGGTAATTCATTATGTGCTTCATATCCGTAAATCTCAAGGAGAAAGTATAAATACATATACAACTAGGGCGAGTGTGAGCAGGATAAAAACATTCTCTACAGCTCCACCTTTTTTCGTGCCTGTACTCATTAGCTTTAGACGCAGCTTAAATGGAATGGGCGGCAGGGGCGTAATTCCCCTTTGGGTGAGAGAGTCGGCCAATAGATGAAGCGCATAAGACATGCCGCCTGCTATCCATAGACTGCCACCATCCTGTATACCCGATGAAGCAAAATACAATAAAGTGCTCCAGCCTGCAACAGCATATAAGGTATGAGTCAATCCACGATGCGGGACAAGTGATGTAACTACGAGTATACAAGCTACTATGTAGTTCCAAGGATCATACGCCCCTCCGTATGCAAATACCGCAGTAGCGATTAGTACCATCACCAGATGCCGCAGCTTTCTTCCCGGCAGGAAAGTTACACTCCCCACAAGTAGGGCCAGTACAATATTCCACGGGCTTTCAACGATTCCTGCAAAATAAAGATAAATCGCTGCTCCTATCAAAGCAACCTGTAGTATCCTGAGCAGAAAGTCAGGAATCGCCTTGCGTACCAGTAACGAATTCGGTTCATCAATGTCTGGCAGGAGCGAACTTAATGCCGCGACGGCAATAACCGGGATTGTAATCTCATGGGCCATCAAACTCATAACAGATAGGGTAACCCCGGTGCTGATAATTAAATGGGATCTGCCCATCATAGTGAAACCGCTCCTTTCTAAGATGCAAAAACAAGAACAAATGTGCGGTTATCGAAGTATATCAAGACCCGGATTTTTTGTCTACATAAAACGCTGAAATCGCTTAGTATATAAGCCTTTACGCGATTTCTATCTTGTCCTCTCCATGAATATACGATACAATTTGGACAACTTGACCTTGTCGTCTACATAGAGGCGACAGCTGCTGAAGAAAGGATGACCTAAGTAGTGAAGCGTTCCCGTATAGCCGATTTTAGCCTGCTATTAGTGGCGATGATGTGGGGATGTACCTTTCTGATTGTACAAAATGCTGTCAAGGTGCTGCCACCGCTCGCGTTTAATAGCATCCGCTTTATGGGCGCTGCCCTGTTGCTGGCTCTAATCACAGTTATTTCTTACCGCAAGGATTGGAAACAGCTAAGTTTCCGCATGGTACGCGATTCTCTGCTGCTTGGCCTTTTTTTGTTTATGGGCTATGGCTTTCAGACTATGGGACTTCTATATACAACAACCTCTAATACCGGCTTTATTACCGGGCTATCAGTTGTCCTAGTACCCTTTCTGTCTCTAGCCTTATTGAAGCATGCGATTTCACGATACACTTGGTTCAGTGCGGCACTCGCCGCAATCGGGCTTTATCTGTTGACCTTCACGGGCTCTGCATTATCCTTGAATAAAGGCGATGCCTTGATTCTTCTGTGTGCCATAGCTTTTGCGTTACAGGTAGCCTATACTGGCGTTTATGCACCTCATTATCCGGCGTTGCCGCTAGCTACTCTGCAGCTTGCTTTCGTTGGGCTGTTCAGTATTGCTGCCTCGCTTATTTTTGAAGGGGCAACACCGCTCGCCCACAGCGGGGAGCTGATTAAGGACCCAGATGTGCTTTGGGCTCTGCTGATCTCCATCGGGCCAACCAGCGCTTTTGCCTTCTGGATTCAAACCGCCTGTCAGAAATATACTACCCCATCACGGGTAGCCATTATTTATGCCACAGAACCGGTATTTGCCGTTCTGACGGGTTTAGCCTTTGGCGGGGAAACACTCGGGTTGTCCGCTCTGCTCGGTTGTGGTTGTATTCTGGGGGCTATGCTTATGGCAGAGCTGAGCCCGGAACCGGGTCAGAATCAACATAAGAAGAGTTATTTTTCCAAATTACATCTATTTAGAAAGAGATAAGGAGAGAGACAAATGTACAAATTGATCGCGATTGATATTGATGACACTCTGATTAATGATGACAAGGAAGTAACACCCGCTACCCAAACTGCGCTTGAAGAGGCTGTTGCCGCAGGTGTTGTTGTAACCCTTGCTACAGGCCGTGCTTACGCTTCCGCTCAAGCCATTGCCCGTCAAACTGGACTAAACGTACCTATCATTACTTACCAGGGTGCACTCGTTAAGAACTTGCTCGATGAAAAAGTACTGTATGAGCGTTACGTCCCGCAAGATGCAGTCCGCAAGCTGTTCACTTACTGCGTGGAGCATAATCTGCATCTGCAAACTTACATTGACGACAAGCTATATGCCCGTGAAGACAACCAAAAGATCAAAGACTATACGGACTTGAATAAAACGCAATATTTTATTGAGCCTGACTGGGAAAAGCTTGTCCCGCAAAAAACACCAAAAATGCTAATTATCGATGATCCTGATTTCTTGGATGAACTGGCTCCAATCCTGCATGAATTGCTTGGTGATTCCGTGCATATTACCAAATCCAAACCACACTTCCTGGAAATCATGCATCATGAAGGAACCAAGGGCATTGCACTTGAATTCCTAGCCAAACATTACGGCTGTGAGCTTTCCGAGACTATCGCTGTAGGTGATTCTTGGAACGACCATGAGATGCTGGAAGCTGCCGGACTTGGCGTCGCTATGGAGAATGCTATTCCTGCTCTGAAAGAAATTGCTGATTTTGTGACCTTAAGCAACAATGACGATGGCGTGAAATATGCGATTGATAAATTCATTCTTAATAAAGTGAACTAAACTTCCTTAAGCAAAAGGGTGCAGCAACGCCATATTTTATGACGTTGCTGCACCCTTTTTTATTCCAACACTCAAACACCTGTAGAAGCTAATTCCACTTTCTCGGGTCCCATTCCACTCTCTTCTTCCTGCTCTAGCTGAGAATAATACAAATCATTATATCTTCCTTCAGCAGCAAGCAGTACATCATGCGTTCCACTCTCCACAATTTCACCATTCTCCATCACGAGAATGATATCAGCGTTCTGAATCGTAGATAAACGGTGCGCGATAACGAGTGTAGTTTTGTCTCCCATTAGTTTACGAATGGCCTGCTGCACCAGTTTTTCTGATTCATTGTCAAGTGCAGCAGTAGCTTCATCCAACAGCAGAATAGGAGCGTTTCTCAGAATTGCTCTTGCAATGGAAAGCCGCTGACGTTGTCCCCCGGACAGTCGTGAGCCTTCCTCACCAATATCAGTATCCAGTCCCTCAGGCAATTCCATTACAAAATCATAGGCATTCGCTTTTCGCAAAGCTTCCAGAATTTCTTGCTCATCCGCCTCTGGATTTCCATTCCGGATATTATCACGAATGCTTCCCGTATAAAGACCTGCCTCTTGCGGCACATAGGAAAAATAACTTCTAAGCTTAGCCAGACTCATCTCGTTGATCCGCTGCCCATTGATTATTACTTCGCCTTCATCGGGTTCATACAATCCCAGCAATAGTTTGAAAAGCGTAGATTTACCTCCACCACTCGGTCCCACAACCGCCATCTGTGTTCCTTTTTGAAGCTCTAAGCTGATCTTGTTTATACTTTGTCTCTCTGCTCCCGGATACGAGAAAGAGATCGACGACATAACCATACTCTCAAATTCTGGTTGCTTTGTCTCCACTTCTGGAAGGGTCTCAACCTCCACCGGGCTATCCAACACCTCAAAGATCCGTCCCGCCGCCCCAAGTGATTGCTGCATCGAATTGATCAGTCCCGGCAATGACGAGAACGGCATCACTAAATAATTCATGAGCTGGATGAAAGCAATCATCGCACCGACCTCAAGTGATCCTTTTGCCACAAAATAACCAGCCACGACCAGCGCCAGAAGAAACGTAAAGTTTCCCAAAAAAGAGGAGAATGAGCCAGTAGCTCCCTCAATTCTTCCCCGTTTTAATTCTTCAGAAGTAATATTCTCACTATGCTCCTGATATTGCTTCATTAGTCTGCGTTCAATGCTAAAGGATTTAAACACCATACTACTGCCTAGAATGTCATGTAAAAAGGAAGTAATCTTACTCATATTAGTCTGAATCTTCACACTGTTCTCACGCATCGCTGAACCGAAGATTTTTCCCGTAAGGAACATCAAAGGCCCCATTGCAAAACAGATCAATGCCAGTAACCAGTTAATATAGAGCAAATAACCAAAAGCCGCGAGGGCTAGTAAAGGGTTACGGATTAGATCAATCATTACCTCGCCTGCAGCATTACCAACAGATTGATTATCATTAGTAAAGCGGGACAATAAATCCCCAGAATGATTACGGTCAAAATAAGACTGAGGAAGAGCTAAGGCATGCCGCATCATATCCAACCGCAGCTCATTTCTGATCTTGGCAGAGATTTTATTTTTGAAATATCGATCGATGAAACCGTTAATTGCACTCACTAATAAGTAGATTAATCCGAAAATAACCAGCCCTTTAAAAGCTTTCACATCGAGTCTAACCGCAGCATCCGTAATTACTGAGAGCAGCCAAGCAATCGTTAAATCCAGAACAATCCCAAATAAAGTCGTAAATAATAAAATCGTATATAAGAGCTTGTGCCTTAACATATATGTACTTAATCTTGAAAATACGCCTTTCTGCTTCAAAGAACCAGCCCTCTCACTTAAAATTCTATACCTCTAACCTTAGCGAACACCTTACTGTCATGCCATTCCCCATCATGCCCAAGACTCGTACTGCGCAGGATCCCCTCCAGTGTAAAACCCGCACGTTCGGCTACCGCGGCACTTTTGATATTTCGTGCACTACAAAAGATTTCGAGACGATTCGCCCCTAATTCCCGTATGGCAAAATTGGTGATTCCATTTACGGCTTCTGTCATATATCCTTTGCCTGCACAGGCGCTCCGGATCCAATAACCAATCTCAAAATTGCGGAGTTCCCAGTTTAGATGATGCAGGCTAATGCAGCCGATAAAACCCTCCGTATCCCTTCTAAAAATACGCATATGTAGCTTATCCCTTTTTAGAAACTCCAGTCTGCCTTCTCTAGTAACTTTCTCTGATTCTTCTAATGTGGGTATTACTTGAGCAAAAGCCATCCAAGGTCTCAATTCATCTATACTTTCACGGATAGCCTCATTCATGCTAACTCCATCTCCCCATAAAGGGGCACGAATGAGCAGCCTCTCTGTTTCAAAACTCTCGGGAAAATCAAGCAGGATTGGATCCTTGGAGTCAGCCACTTCGTACTCCTCCTTTGGCGATGATAATTATTCTAAATATGTAAAAATAATACGATATGCTTTTTGATTATATAGTATATATCGGGATCTGAATACTGAATGCAATAGAAATCACAAAAGGAACATCAACAGGCTGAAGTTGCCCGAATGATGTCCCTTTTTGATTTAGTGAATATCTCAACTAAAGCGGACCACTCCATTTATTGGCTTGAAGAGTTCATTAAACATATTCAACAAGGCGGAATTTAACAGGTTTAAATAGGATCATGAAAACTTCCTTCCAGCAAAAGGGAGTTTTCTTTTTATCTAAATTTCAGCTGATCTCCGAAGATCCTAAGGGTATTCTCATCCCCGTCTCGGCCAGCGTAACATTTTCCGGTAAAATATATGATTTTCTCATATCCACATCATGCGACATATGGGTATAGATTGCCTTTTGAGGCTTCACAGTTTGCAGCAGCTCCGCTGCTTCCGTCATATCGTACACAGAACGAGTCGATAACTCCGCTGCTTCGTAATAGAAGCTTGTACCTAATACCAGCAAGTCAGCTCCATGCATCAGGCGTGTCTCTTCAGCTCCAAGAGAAATGGAATCTGGACAATACACCCATACATAGCCCTCCTTCTCCAGACGAAAAGCATACGAGTATCCATTCTTGCCATGGTTCACTTTCCAGGTATCTATTGTCCAGCCGTCTAGCTCTATACCTTCATCACAAGGAATCATCTCGATCTGATTGCGCAGCCACGGGTATTGCCGCTCAATAATCGGAATCACTTCCGCTGGTGCATAGAGCTGGCCCTTATATCCCATCCAACGGCAAGAATCCGCCCATTCCGGCAGCCCACCAATATGATCAAAATGAGCGTGTGTCACCAGCAGTCTGCGCATATTCCGTACTCCCTGCGCCTCCATCTGACGCCGCCAGTCAGGCCCACAATCGATCACTAAAAAGTCACTGCCATTATCTATAAGTACAGAAGAGCGCAGGCGAATATTTTCACCCTGTTCCCTTGCCTCTGTACAGGTCTCACAGCTGCAATATACCCGAGGAACCCCCATGGCATCCCCTGTACCCAAAAACACCAACGTATCCATCTGTTATCTCTCCTTCAGGTTCTCTTCAACGAAGTAATAAATCAAAATTACCCTCTCTCTATCTTAAAGAGACCCACCAAAAAAAGCCATCCCCACCACAGAAGAACTGCTGGGATGACTCTTTTGTTATACCTCTACCTTATATTCCGGCAAGTACCTGATACCAAATTCCACGCTTGGAATAAAGTGAACTTCGCACCTCATCCCAGCCTCCTAAATAGTTAATATCAAAGAGGCCCGCCGGATCAGGGTAATCGCTTTTGTGCTCAGTATAGACTTGTTTATCCACGGGACGAAAGCCATATTTTGCAAAGATCTCTTGTGCCTGTGGGGTTATCAAAAAATCAACCAGTGCTTCTGATGCTATGCGTGTCCCATGCTCATCCGCATATTTCTCTATAACAGCCGCCGGATTCTCAATCAGAATTGTATTTTTAGGAATAATGACTTCGTATTTGACTCCCTGAGCAATCCGCGCCAGCAGTTCATTCTCATAGGTGACAATTACATCCCCCACTCCATACTCGAAGGCTGCCATAGAAGCGCGGCCACTCTTATCCAGAGACTCTACATTGGCATGGATGCTTTCCAAAAAAGCTTTGGCTGCTGCTGGATCCTTTGCCCCCTCCTGCTCCTCTGACAGCTTCAGACCAGCCCCATAGATCGCGTTGATATCCCATTGCGCACCACCAGAGGTCTTCGGGTTTGGATATAACACCTTAATCCCCGGCTTGGCTAAGTCCGCAAAATCGCGAATGCCTTTGGGATTTCCCTCGCGGGTACCAAGAGCAACTACTGAACGTGTCACCATACCTTGTTCACCCTGCTCTTTCCATGTTGACGCTACGAGTCCAGCCTTAACTAGCTTCTCGACATCACCTTCCATGGCTAGCAGCGTCACATCCGCTTCAAATCCACCTACAATCGCTCGTGCCTGTGTCCCTGAAGCCTCATAAGACTCCTGAAAACTAATATCCTGACCCGTATCCGCTTTCCACTTCGCAGCAAATAACGGCAAAATATCCTGCATTGCATCCTTAGCCACACTGTATGCGCCAATTACCAGCGTAACATCCCCTTGCTTCGAAGGCTCTGCCATCGTCGTAACTGCCTTCACATTCCCGCAACCGACTGCTGTCAGCGTGAGTATGGCCAGCATTAGGGCAGCAAAACATCCGTGCAGTTGTCTGCTCCTTTTGACATTCATTGCGGCCCACATCCTTCGAGGTAATGATTTTTAATATTTCCTTGAAAGTAGCTCTATGGCTGAAACTTAAAATTCAAGTAACCAACGTTTGGTCTTTGCCGTAATTACGTGGAATGTTTGGACTTTCGGCCGCTGTTGTTCCCAGATTTATTGATTTTATAATCTCAGCGGATTAAATCCGGAAACAAAGGCGGTCACTCCGCTCCTACAGTTCCAAACTTCCACTTCATTACTTCTTACCTTCACATCAGTTCCTCTAATCCTAGCTCATCACATTCGCTACTATCAAAAAAATTGAAAATCATTTTATTTATTTTTAAATAAAAATCGGCATTGGATCTTCTTTCAGGTTGTTCTCCTGGATCCAGCTGCGCTCATCATTAAATAAATAAGCCCGATGTACCAGTACTGAAATTTCCTGACCCGGCTGCAAGGTTTCTTTCTCCAACGAACGGTAGGTGACCAGCTTGTGGCCATTTACTTCAACCTCAACGAGCCATTCGCTTCCGCGGAAATGCAGATGTTTCACAACACCTTTTTCCGTGGCAGAAGCCATCTTGAACTCATGCAGGTTACCCACTTCAATATATTCAGGACGAATCAGTGCTTTGGTAGGCTTGCCGTCCCCCGCACCTGTAAAGCCTTTAACCTCAGAAGCGTTCTCAATCAGCGTAGATTCACCGATAAATGTTGCCACGAACGGTGTTTTAGGCTCCTTGTAAATATCCCACGGGGTACCCTTTTGTTCCAAGCGTCCTTGATTAATAATCATGATTTCATCCGCTACTTCAATCGCTTCATCTTGGTCATGGGTTACGAAAATAGAGGTGATACCTACACGTTCAATCAGTTCACGCAGCCAAGCGCGCAGCTCCTGGCGGATCTTCGCATCAATAGCGGCAAAAGGTTCATCTAAAAGCAGCAGCTGTGGTTCAGGCGCAAGCGCACGTGCAAAAGCCACACGCTGACGTTGTCCCCCTGATAGCTGATGCGGATAACGTTTCTCGAACCCTTTTAACCCTGTAAGCTCCACAAGTTCCATAACACGATCGCGGATGGCTGTTTTGTTAGCCTTTTTAACCTTTAGACCAAAAGCGATATTATCAAATACAGTCATATGTTTGAAGAGTGCATAGTTCTGGAAGACGAAGCCGATCCCACGTTCTTGAGGAGGAAGATTGTTCACCGTTTGACCATGAAAAATAATCTCTCCGGTATCCGGTGACTCCAGTCCCGCCAGCATACGTAGAATTGAGGTTTTCCCGCCTCCACTTGGGCCGAGCAATCCAATCAGGTGACCTTTTGTAATGGTGAAATTGACGTCCTTGACCGCATGAAAATCTCCAAAATGCTTGTTTAACCCCCGCACTTCTACATGCATATTACTGCACTTCCTTTCTTCTCTTGGTCCATTCCATCAACAGCAGCAGACCTGCGGAAAATGCAGCCAGAACTAGCGCTATTCCTCCAGCAGCCGTTACATTAAAATTCTCAACATCCTGATAGACTAAAGTTGTCGCCGTCTGGGTTTTATTCATAATGTTCCCCGAGACCACGAGCACCGCACCGAACTCTCCAAGTGAACGTGCCACCGTAAGAATGACACCATACACAACCGCCCAACGAATCGAAGGCCAAGTTACC
Organism: Paenibacillus sp. FSL F4-0097; assembly: GCF_038593125.1. NCBI lineage: Bacteria > Bacillati > Bacillota > Bacilli > Caryophanales > Paenibacillaceae > Paenibacillus > Paenibacillus sp. FSL F4-0097. The sequence goes on along the minus strand of NZ_CP151965.1, from coordinate 1,357,283 downwards.
TTCCAAAAAATAGTCCAGCTACGAGCGCCCAATGTCGAAGCCGCTTCCTCCTGCTGTGAACCAATCTCCTGAAGCACCGGCATCACCTCGCGCACCATTAAAGGAAAGGTAACAAATAAAGTGGCAATGATCATTCCGGGAATCGCATAAACGATCTTTAGTCCAATCCCCTCAAAAATCGCCCCCAAGGTACTATCGGGACCCAGCAACAGGACAATCATCAATCCTCCAATTACAGGGGATACTGCGTAAGGCAAATCTACAATACTGTTCAATAATCCTTTTAGACGCTTGCCGATCCAGTTCGCCCGAACAAGATACAGAGCCATCATAATACCGAACAATGTATTTAATAACGTAACTACTATCACAACAAGCCCAGTCATCATTAGCGCATGCAGCGCTTCGGGCCTAGTCAGAGCATTCCAGAAACCACCAAATCCTTCACTAAAAGCACCCATAGCCATTTTTCCTAATGGAGCAGCAATCAGCAAAAAAAACACTAAATAAGTAAGAGCAATCCATAGTTTTCTCATGAGCGTCTCCCCCGCATCTGCAGCATATTAATCAGCCAAAGAATGAGAAAGGATAAGGTCAAGAGAATAACAGAAACCGCAGCGGCGGAGACCGGATTATCACTTTCAACTTCACCAAAAATAAAAACAGAAGATACAAGCGTACGGCCCGGAATATTACCTGCGACGAGTACCACTGCACCAAATTCCGCAAGTGCCCTTGAAAATGCGAGCATCCCACCACTGATCATCCCAGGCGCCATAGATGGAAGAATAACTTGCCAGAATACCCTTGCTCCCTTGGCACCCATTGTATATGCTGCTTCCTCTTCGGATGGATCCAACTCCTCCAGCAAGGGCTGAACCGCTCGAATCACGAATGGAAACGTCACGAACACCATAGCAATTACGATAGCCGGTTGATGAAAAACAATTTCAAATCCAAGTGCCTCAGCTGCTTTGCCGATAAGGCTCCCTGGTCCAAGCAGCAGTAGAATCATCAAACCTCCGACAGCTGTTGGCAGTGCAAAAGGTAAATCGACCAGACTGTTTAGCAGCGCTTTACCAGCAAATTGATAACGAATAAGGACCCAAGCAATCATAGTTCCTAACAAGACATTAATTAAAGTAGCGATAATCGCCAGCTTTAAGGTTAACAGCACCGACTTCCAAGCAATTGGGTCGCTGACGCTTTCCACAAAATTGCCAAAACCAAGAGAAAAAGAGTTGTAATAGACCCCGAGTATGGGCAACACGATCAATACTACAAAATAGAGCAAAATTGTAGTTCGGAAACCCCAAGTCCAGCCTTTGTGTCTAAGCAGCGAATTCAATGATTTTTGCCCTCCCACCTCCGGATAACCGGTCGGTATACTAACCAAAATCCTCATTAATTATTCCTATTTATATACTTGGTTTTATATTATTACTACTTTACCAAATCCTTCTCACCGCCGTCAATTACTTTCAAGTGAATTTGGGTTAAAATATATGTATCAAAGGTACACTAAAAAATGGCACCTCACAGGAAGGGGAATGATTATGTTGCATACTATGGAGATCACTACTACAAAGCGGGATGAATTGCGTGATATTACTCGGGAAGTCATTTCTTATGTAAAAAAAAGTGGAATTCAAGACGGATTAATTGTAGTTTATTGTCCTCACACCACTGCTGGTATTGCTATTAATGAAAATGCGGATCCTGATGTGAAGCATGATGTTCTGATGCGTCTGGATGAGGTCTACCCTTGGGAGCATCCGAAGTATCGGCATGCGGAAGGCAATACTGCCTCTCATCTTAAATCTATTACTACCGGGCCTTCCCAGACCCTGATCATCCACGAAGGTGAATTAATTCTCGGTCGTTGGCAAGGTATTTATTTCTGTGAGTTCGATGGACCTAGACGCCGGCAATGTTTCTTAAAAATAGTAGAGGGATAATAAACATACAAATGGCCGCTTCCGTTATCGCTACGGAGCGGCCATTTAGACTATAACTAGAGTCTAGTAATACTTTCATCAAGCAGAGAAGCAGTGTTATACCAATGCACAGCTTTAAAGTGAAGATCTATAAAAAAAACAGCATGTTAAAGGCTGCGACATAAAACCTTTATATGAGCTAACGCTGCCTCTTTCACATCGTCAAACGATACTTTATCCTGGATATAATAAGAAATAAATCCGTGTGCAGACAAGAACATTGTTAACGGCACATTCTGCCAGTCCTCAGACACATATCCCTCTTCCTTCATATGACGGCGTACAATACTTGAGAATAAATCAAAACATCGTCCCTGTTCTGCTCTACAATAAGCTAGCAATTCCTCATCGCGAATCATGAACATAATTTCATATTGATAGGGATGATCTATTCCAAATCTAATAAATTCCATAATCAGCTGTTCTACCCTTGTCATTCCTTCTTCAGGCGGTTTATTCATTACTTGGCTGAGTAAAGCAGCCACATGATTAAAATCCTCTACAACAATAGCGTAGAACAACTCCGCCTTTTCCTTGAAATGATAATAGAGAGAGCCGTGGCTATATCCCAAATGCTGACCAATACTTCGCATTGAAATTGCCCGATACCCTTTGGTTATAAATAGATGCCTAGCGGCCTCTAGAATCCTTTCCCTCGACAACTCCTGCTCCACTGCTCTCCTTGCCATATACTAATCCCCTTCGCTGTAGTAAATCCGCCGCCCTTCTGTTATCAGGGCTTGCCCTTGGGTTAGATCTGTTATCCATGCCATAAAAGTCTCACCCTCATCATTTCGCGGCAAACATAACAACGTTACTTTGTCGGTGAACAAAGTCTCGCCAGTCTGAATCCCTCTTCCTCGAAGTTCGTTCTCAACCTTGCCCAGCCAAGTGTACTCGATCTCTACGAATACCTCTCGTCTCAGTACACGGGTGATTACTTCTCCTGCTTCAAGCGCAAGCACTGCTCCATCCGTATAAGCTCTAATCAGCCCACCGGCACCCAGCATAATGCCTCCGAAATAACGGGTAACTACGATTGCGACATTTTTAACTCCCTGATTGCGGATTACTTCCAAAATCGGTTTGCCGGCTGTACCACTCGGCTCCCCGTCGTCCGATTGCCTCTGGATTTCGTCTCTCTCCCCAATCACATAAGCAGAACAGTTATGCGTTGCGTTCCAATGTTTCTTCTTGATGTCCTCGATAAACAACAAAGCTTCTTCTTCATTCTCCACTGGCATAACATGACCAATGAAGCGAGATTTGCGGATCACAACTTCCTTTGAGCCGGAAGAGCGGACCGTTCGATAGTGTTCTAACATAATTATTCCAGTCCTTATTTACATATGATGTCTTCATATAATGTCAGGAGCAGTCCCGGTATTGGATTACCTATGGACTGCTCCTGGTGACTTACATTAGTATGAATGTTCTGTGATAACTAGCTATTGTAAAACCTACTGCAATACTATTCAGTAAGTCTTGCTTCTAGCTCTGCTTTTTCTTTTTCGTAACCTGGTTTGCCAAGCAATGCGAACATGTTTTTCTTGTATGCTTCTACGCCTGGTTGGTCAAATGGGTTAACACCGAGCAAGTATCCGCTGATACCGCAGGCTTTTTCAAAGAAGTACACCAAATATCCAAAGGTGTATGGTGTTTGATCAGGAATAGTAACGATAAGGTTAGGTACTTGACCATCTGTATGTGCAAGCATTGTACCTTGGAAAGCTTTCTTATTCACGAAATCCATAGTCTTACCTGTTAAGAAGTTCAAGCCGTCCAGATCATCCGGATCATTCTCAATCGTAACATGATGAGCTACTTGATCTACTTGGATAACCGTTTCAAAAATGTTGCGGTTACCTTCTTGGATAAATTGACCCATGGAGTGTAGATCTGTGGAGAAATCAACGGAAGAAGGATAAATTCCTTTGAAGTCCTTACCTTCACTTTCGCCAAACAATTGTTTCCACCACTCAGATACAAAGTGTAAGGAAGGCTCATAGTTGACGAGGATTTCAGTTGTTTTACCTTTACGGTATAAAGCGTTACGAACTGCAGCATATTGATAAGCTTGGTTAGTAGCTACATCTGGATTGTTGAACTCATCCGCAGCGGCAGCAGCACCTTGCATCATTTCTTCAATGTTAATGCCAGCTACAGCAATCGGCAGCAAGCCTACAGGTGTCAATACGGAGTAACGTCCGCCTACATCGTCTGGAATGATGAAGGATTCATAACCTTCTTCAGTTGCCAATTTCTTAAGGGCACCTTTTTCCTTGTCTGTAGTAGCGTAAATGCGTTTACGAGCTTCTTCCTTGCCGTATTTCTTCTCCAGAGCAGCGCGGAAAATGCGGAAAGCAATCGCTGGCTCAGTAGTAGTTCCAGATTTGGAGATTACGTTCACGGAGAAGTCTTTACCTTCTACTAGATCAAGCAGATGCGTGATGTATGTAGAGCTAATGTTATTACCAGCGAAATAAACTTCTGGAGTTTTGCGTTTATCTTTAGAAAGGTTATTGTAGAAAGAATGCGATAACGCCTCAATAGCTGCGCGTGCTCCCAGATAAGAACCTCCGATACCAATTACAATCAGTACCTCGGAATCGCTTTGGATCTTCTTAGCAGCTTGTTGAATGCGAGCAAATTCTTCCTTATCATATGCTGTCGGCAGATCGATCCATCCAAGGTAGTCAGAACCTACACCAGTTTTGTTATGCAACTGTTCGTGTGCTAGCTTAACTGGGGCGGCAAGGTTGTCGATTTCTTGTTGGTTAAAAAACGAAAGAGCTTTTGTGTAGTCAAAATTAATCTTCTTAGACATCGGTAATGGTAACCTCCTGTTTTATCTCTTTAAATTTAAAACCGTTTGTTACAACTTTATAATTAGGATACTTTAATTTGCCTTGACTGGCAAGGTCTTAGGGCACATAGAGGGCATTAGAACCAAGTTTTTCAAAGTTCCTTGGAAGCGTTTCCTGTATCAAAAGACATAGGTGTGCTGTGGTGCTGGACAAAGTGCCGTGATAGAATAAAGAAAACGGAAGGTGGCTATATAAATGAAACAAATCGGTTTTATCGGACTCGGAACAATGGGTGCGCCTATGGCCTCCAATTTACTACGTGGCGGCTTTCAGGTTACGGTATACAACCGTACGGCAGCCAAATGTAAACCTCTTGAAGCAGAAGGTGCCCAGACTGCTCTCACGCCCCGCGAAGCGGCTGAGGGTAAGGATGTTATTATTACCATGATCAGCAATGATGATTCAGTTCGTGAAGTGTTTTATGGTCAAGATGGTATTCTTGATGCTGTGAAGCCTGGTGGACTAATTATTGATTCCAGCACAATTTCACCAGGACTAGTTCGTGAAATTGCCGCTGCTGTAGAAGCTCGCGGTGGACATTTCCTAGACGCGCCAGTAACTGGAAGCAAACCAGCAGCGATTGAAGGAACCTTAGTGTTCATGGTCGGCGGTAGTGCTGAGGTCATAGAACAACATCGTGATATCTTTGATACTTTGGGTAAGAAGCTGCTACATATGGGTGATAACGGCAGCGGCGCTGTGGCCAAGCTGGCTCACAATGCTATGGTAGGTATTCATAATGTTGCCCTAGCCGAAGGGTTCGCCATTGCCGTTAAATCAGGCGTACCAGCAGACAAGTTCCTGGAACTGGTACAACTTGGTTCTGCGGGCAGCAAACAAGCTGAGCTTAAAGGCCGTAAAATCATAGAAGATGATTTCAGCAATCAATTCTCCCTCGCTCTAATGCTTAAGGATTTGAAGCTTGCCTCTGCCCACAGCGATTCAACAGGCGTTCCTTCTCCTATGCTGGGCTTGGCTAAAAGCATGTTCCAAGCTGGATTCACCCAAGGTTATGGTGAAGAAGATCTCTCTGCCGTAGTGAAATGTTACGAAGAGTGGATCGGCCAAAAGATGGGTGCAAATGTATCCGATAAATAAATTCAAGAACTCAATACCTCCTTCATAAGAACATTTACGACCGCCCCGCACATGATATTGCGATACGGTCTTTTCTTTATGGAGAATTCCATTGTTAAATCAAATATACGAACGTTTGTTTGTATATTTATAATACCAAATTAACAGTTGTAGTGCAAGAAAATATTGGTTGCTGTAGAGTTACTCGGGACGTTGTGGCGGTGTTGGTGGGATAGTTACTAAGAAGGTCGCGAAGTACTGGTTAGTCGCAAAAAGTTACTGAATTAGTGGTGAAATGCTGGTTAGTTACTGGTTAGGCTAGTTAGTCGCTGGCTATCGGACTCCATAGTCGTTATTGGCATAAAAAGCGCCAATTATGGGCCTATTTCCATGGAATAGTTGCACTGGTGTCCGAAAACTTGCTCAAAAGACTATAAATTTGCTAATAGCGTCATCTGGGTCCTTAGCGGTAGGATTGGTGTCGACCCGGTGCTACATTGGTGTTGATCTAGTGTTAACGTCATCTGGGTCCGTACGCGGTGGGTTGGCGCTAACCGGGTGCCTAAAGTTGGTGATGACACAGCGCTATCGGACTCAGCTGACCTTATTCGCAGTATAATCTCACATTTGGCATGCTATCGGACTCCATAGTCGTTATTGGCATAAAAAATGCCAATTATGAGGCTGTTTCTATGGAATAGCTGCACTGGAGTCCGAAAGCTTGCTCCAAAGGCTACAAATTTGCTAATAGCGTCATCTGGGTCCTTAAGTGGTAGGAATGGTGCTGACTCAGTGCTAATTTAGTGATTATCCGATTCAGCTCTAACGTCATTTGAGTCCTTAAGCTCCAAAAGAGAATGGTGAATACATAATTGAACATCAAGCAATCACCAGCCACAACAAAAAGCAGCGATCCTCCAATAACGGGAGAACCGCTGCTTTGCTGACTTCTACGATTTTTAAAGTGTATCCGGGTCGTCTCACTCAATGAAAAAAGCTACTTATAGGACAGCCCTTAGAAAAGTCTGTTTTCTATAGAACCGGGTAAGAACAGCAATAATCAGTTACTTCAAATACTTCCAACGCAAATTTAGAGTTGCCAGGAACATTGAACGTTGACGCTCCCTTAATCTCCTGCCATACCTCAGTGCCGGGAAGCAGCACTTTAAGATCGCCGGACAGAATCTCCATAATTTCAGGACCATCAGTACCAAATTCATACACACCCGGCAACATGATGCCCAGTGTCACCTTAGATCCATCTTGCAAAATTACCGTACGGCTGGTTACTTGTCCGCCATAATATACATTGGCTGCTTTTTCGATCGTTGCGTTGTTAAACTGACTCATTACTTGTTCTCCCCCTAATGATTATTCAGTTAATTACAGAAGTGCTTTCACACGGCTAACTACGTTCTCTACAGTAAAGCCGTATTCTTTCATAACTCTATCGCCAGGGGCGGAAGCTCCGAAAGTAGTGATGCCTAGGATATCGCCTTGGTCACCAGTGTAACGTTCCCAGCCGAAGGTTTGTGCCATTTCGATAGCAAGACGAGCTTTGACTCCTGGAAGAATTACGGAATCGCGATATTCTTTGTCTTGTTTTTCGAACAGATCCCAGCTTGGCAAGCTGATTACACGAACATCGATGCCTTCTTCTGCCAAAGCAGCTTGCGCTTTAACTGCCAACTGTACTTCAGAACCAGTTGCGATAAGTTGTGCTTGTGGAGTGCCATTTTTGGAATCAGAGACAACATAACCACCACGTTTGATATTTTCACGAACGCCATCTACGGTTCCAGCAAGAATTGGCAAGTTTTGACGGGTCAGAACCAAAGCAACCGGATTCTCTTTGTTTTCCATAGCATAAGCCCATGCTGCAGAAGTTTCGTTAGCATCAGCCGGACGAATAACAGTTAGACCTGGGATGATACGCAAGGAAGCCAATTGTTCGATTGGTTCATGCGTAGGACCATCTTCACCAACTGCAATACTGTCATGTGTCAGTACATAGGTTACTGGCAATTTCATGATCGATGCCAAACGAATTGCTGGACGCAGGTAGTCTGTGAATACGAAGAATGTTCCTCCGAATACTTTAAGACCAGTGTGCAGAGCAATACCGTTCATTGCAGCAGCCATACCAAACTCACGTACGCCGAAATAAATGTTGCGGCCATCATAAGATTCTGGTGTGAAAGATGTCAAACCATTCAAATGCGTCATAGTGGAGCTTTCCAAGTCAGCGGAACCACCCACTAGCTGAGGAACGCCAGCAGTCAGACCGTTAAGCGCACTACCGGAAGCGACACGAGTCGATACTGCTTTATCTTCAGTAGTGTAAGTTGGAAGGTTAGCATCCCAGCCTTCTGGAAGATCGCCATTGATTACTGTTTCGAATTGTGCAGCCAGCTCTGGATATGCTTTTTTGTAAGCTGCAAATTTATCGTCCCAAGCTTTGTTAGCTGCGATTCCGTTTTTCTTCACTTCTGCAAAATGTGCACGAACTTCGTCAGGCACATAGAAATCTTCTTCGTATACCCATTTGTAGAAATCTTTGGTCAGCTTAGCTTCTTCTGCTCCAAGTGGGGAACCGTGAGTACCGCCATGGCCGCCTTTACCTTGTTTGTTAGGGCTACCATAACCAATAACTGTTTTCACTTCGATCAAAGTCGGTTTGCTAGTCTCAGCTTGCGCCTCAGCAATAGCTTTTTCAATAGCCGGAAGGTCATTTCCGTCTTCTACACGCAGAACTTGCCAACCATAAGCATCAAAACGTTGAGCTACATTTTCGGAGAAAGAAAGATTCAATTTACCATCAAGGGAAATATCATTTGAATCATACAATACAACCAATTTTCCGAGTTTCAAATGACCAGCAAGAGAAGCGGACTCAGAAGAGATCCCTTCCATAAGGTCACCATCACCACAAATAGCATAAGTATAGTGGTCAACTACGTTATGTCCTTCTTTGTTGTAGGTTGCGCCCAATTGAGCTTCGGCCATAGCCATACCAACGGCCATACCAATACCTTGTCCAAGCGGACCTGTAGTTGCATCAACACCAGCTGTGTGACCAACTTCCGGGTGACCAGGAGTCAAGCTACCCCATTGACGGAATTGTTTCAATTCTTCCATAGGAAGATCATAGCCGCTAAGGTGCAGCAAGCTGTACAGAAGCATGGAACCATGTCCAGCGGACAATACAAAACGATCGCGGTTTACCCATGTTGGATGATCAGGGTTATGATTCATTGTTTTTGCAAACAGTTGGTAGCCCATTGGTGCAGAACCCATTGGCATACCTGGATGGCCGGAATTCGCTTTTTCGATAGCATCAATAGCCAACGTACGAATTGTTGTGATAGACAGGTTATCTACTGTTGAGTTTTCTTCCTTCTGGATCGCTTGTTCTTGTTCACTCATTTAATAGTTCCTCCTCTGAAATCTCAAGAATGTCATTTTGACTCTTATTGTATCACTAGTGTGGAAGCAATTCCAATTGTTTTTAAAAACTCTTTGTTTGACAGCTTATGTTTTGCAATATCTACGCATTTATATACGCAAAAGTAACTATGTCATGAGACGGGTTTTTACTTAGCCTATGGTCTAGTTTTCTATTGCGACTAAAGTTTGTTTTACAATGCTCGAATATAAAGTAAGATGGAGTTACTCAAGTAAAATTTTCATTCATTATCCAATATCTCCAAGTGGAAAGGAATTCTGAACATGACTTCGAAAAAGGATGTTTATATTGTGCTTACCGGTACAGGTACAGCCTTCAGTGGTTTCATTAAGTGGTTTACAAAAGCTGATCTGAACCATGCTTCGATCGCCTTTGATAGTGAACTACGTGAGGTGTACAGCTTCGGAAGAAAAAAAATGCACAATCCATTCGTCGCGGGTCTGATTCAAGAAAATTTCATTCACCCTTTTTATAGCAGCGCAAATTGCTCTATTTATCAGTTACGTGTTAGTGCCACGGAATACGATGCCATGTACAATCATGTCCAAGGGATGATGAAAAATCAGGAACGTTATAAATACCATCTTTTAGGCCTGATCGGCGTACTTCTAAATGTTAAAATAGATCGAGAGAACGCTTATTTCTGCTCTCATTTTGTTGCTTCCTTATTTGAAAATACCGCAGTTCAGCCTGTGAATAAGCCTTCCTGCTTTGTTACCCCGGAGGATTTCGCTCTTTCACTCTGTTCCCATAAAATATTCAGCGGCAAGTTATCCTATTATGTGCGTAGAGCTCAAAGAGCCTCGGCACGTTCGACGAATATACCTTTACATACACCTTCTGTTGCGACAAGAATGATGAGAATGAATGAAGAACGGACTGAAGGAGTTATATAAGTTGTTGCTCGTAAAAAAGGGCTATACGGATCGTATTTCCGCGTAGCCCTTTTTAGATGGAAAAAGGATAAAGTCGTAGATGTATCATTACTTCACACGATGGTTCCGAAAATATTCGGACCAATCGCCAGCGATCACAACAGTAACTGTATCTATTTTGGTATTGTACTCATTCTTAGCTGTGAAGGTAAATTTCACTGGACCATCGGGAAGTTTCACAAATGCTGGATCATATAATTCGCCTGTCCACAAGGTTTTGTCACTGTTCGTTGGATTTAGTTGCGTAAAATAACCTCCCGTCATCGTTACCTCAACAGTATCAGGTAGACCGGTTGCTATCCCTTGCAATATAAATCGCTCACCTGCCCAAAACACATTGTAGCCTCTTGGACTCTCCTCATTACCGCTCTTGTTCAAATTGTAGCCTTTACGGTTGTTATTCCATTCCTCTGTGTGCTGGACCCTACCTTTAATATTCAGCAGATTAACCATGAAATATTTACGCGCTGAGATATTACTCCAGTTATAACCATCAAAAGCTTCCACTTCCACGGCATATTTTTCGTTCTCAACCAATATTCCCGCGGGCACTTGCCACTGTTTGGCACTTGAATTTTGTTCGCCAGATTGAACCTTAACCATCCCTGTCGCCAAGTTGATAATTTGTACCTTATACCGCTGTTGTTCATCTCCATCCTCATCTTGATAATCCCACTTGATGATTGGTGTAAGCGTACTTGCGATCATAGGCTTACTTGAGTCAGTACTTGTTGGGTACGTTATCGTTACGGTCGGTTTACGGTTGGCTACGGTGATAATCAGAGATAGCTCTCGATACAGTCCTAGAGAATCCGTAACGGTCTGTTTCAAGGTAAAGACGCCATTTGAGGTGAATTTCTTCGTAAATTCAGCTTGAGTACTAGCCAATCCTTCCGTCCCGTTAGATGATTTCAAATCATACTTATGGCTGATCGTATCTCCTTTTGGAAGGTCTGGATCCGTCGCTTTGCTCTTGATATTAAGAAGATCCGTCCGATAAATCGGCTCTTTGGCAGCATCTCTACCTGTATCCGTGATTAATGTGAATCCAGGCTGCGGCGGATTGTCGATGATAAACGTTTTTTCGTTAGATATTTCTGACCAGGATAACTTGGAATAAGCCCGCCCATATACAGTGAAGTATTCAAATCGATTGAATGTATGGTTAGGGAGTTGATATTGCCGCAGCTGACCTGTGGTGTCAAGGTTCTCAACTGTCCTAACTAAGAGTCCGTCTTTTGAAAAAAATTCTAAACGGTACTTCTCCTGCCGATCACTCTCTGGATCTGTATAATTCCATTTAATTAATGGATCTCCTTGTATTTCGGCATCTATTACGGATGGATTGGTTCCGGTTCCCGACGGGGTTATCAATGTCATCGAGGGCGCTAGATTCTTAGTAACATTCACCTTCAACGTAGCTATATTAGACTTATCACCGATCTGATCGATAACCCAGTGTTCCAATGTATAGATACCGGACTCAGGAAAATTAACATCAATATTAGGAGTTCGAAACCATTGCGTAATGCCATCACTATCTGTTACTTTCCAGAAGTATTGCAGACTAGCGAGATCTGAGGGATCTCCATCCTCATCAAAAGATGTATATTGTCGGGTATCATATTGGAATACTGCCGATGGACCATTAATAGCAGCTGTTGGAACATGATTTTTAACAGTAAATACACGTGTTGCATTGCAACTTAAAGCTCCAATACTTGAGGGATTAGGTACGTCTGTTGCTTTAAGGCGCATTTCCCATCCTTCTGATATAGCCTGTTGCGGTGAAATTCCGTTTCCAGCAATAAGATCTCGTATCGTCAAAGATTGGTTGCGGTTGCTGCCAGCATAATAATAAGGACTATTGTTGAGTTTGGCGTACCATAAATAAGCAAGCGAATCTCCATCTTCATCAGGATCTGGTGTTAGATTATCCATTGTAATTACAGTATCTCGATATACTTCAGCTGGCATGTTAAATGCTGCTGCAGGTGGGTGATTAATCACCTGGACATTTTGGCGATACCAATCTGACCATAAACCTCGGTTGTCATGCACTTGTAAACTAATTTGATAATTACCGATTCCAAAAGCTGCGATATTAGGTGGCGTTGTAGCTCCACCCCAATGCTCCCAAACTTTGTTCCAACCATCTTTGATAACCGTCCAGTAATACATATCTAATGGATCATTATCCGGATCAAACGATTTGTCTGTTATGGTAGTAGCTTTGCGATAGGAAACAATATTAGGATCAACAGTAAATAGCGCTACGGGAGGTAGATTACCTGCAGCCCCCACCGTCCTTACACACCAGTCGCTCCAGACCCCCAACCCATTTTCGCCATCGACATCACGTACTCTAAGGCGTATGTCATATTGTACAGAACTCGGTAATTGAGCTGGCGGTTGACCATCTGTCCATATTTCAGAATCAGTTTTTTTATACTGCCATTGCCAAGCTATAAGTCCCTTATTAACAGCCGTGATGTGGTCCAAATCGTAGGAACTATCTGTTAGCAGAAGAGATCCCCACGCCAGTTTGGCAGCAAACAATGCAATTGGCTTTCGATGAACATGATAGGTCATTGAAGATAAATTATCTCGGCTCCATAAACGATAGACATCGAATCTGTCATCGTTTTTAGGATTATCTCGTGCTTGAAAGGTTGCGTTATAGAGTCCGCTATATGGAAAGGAGGTATACCTTTCTGAACGCCATAACCCACTATCCGAAATGATACCCATCGAATTATCGAAGAAATACGGGTTATGGTCGTATCTATAGCGTTCTTGATATTTAGAATCTCCTTCATAGTCCTTGTATGTGGTTGATAAGTCTATAGGAGTGTTAATCAATATAAAGGATTTATTCCTAAGCCTATAGGATACATTAACGACCAACGATTTCTCATCCTTATAATTATAGGGATCCACAACCTTGATAATGATATTGTGCTGTCCAGGAGGAATTCCGTCTGCCAAAACATCTATTGGGATGGAAAACCATTTATTATTTAATGCCTGTTGGATATTGACTTGTTTATAGAACACATTAGGGATTTCAGCACTAACGACTAGATCATTATTGTCCACATCTCGAACATATCCCTCGATGTTCATACCACTGAATCCTGGCTCATTCAGTAGCTGCTGCTCGCTTGGTGTAGTCACTGTGAGCGTAGGTGCTGAATTTATTATTAGAGGTATGTTATCCCAATCATAATATACGTTGTTATGCCAACCATTCATCCATTCGTTAGGTTGGTGTTGCGCATCACTTGCTCTTAGTGCGACTTTAAGAGCTTTTGGAATTCCATACTTCGTTGGATAAGCATAACTTTCATAAAAAGCGGTCGTATTTCTGTCAAGGTTAAACTGAAGACTATCCGAACTTTTCACAGGTGGCATTTCTTCAATTCTCCATGAGGCATCAGTAGCATAATCAGTATTACCACTTCCATCTGTCCTGTACATATAACTGTAAATATTAAGAAATCTAGTACGCTGCGTATCATAGTACCAATTAATATCCCCTGATGTTAAAACTACAGGCGCATCAGGTACATAATCGTAGCGCAGTATTCTTGTTGTTAGATTAAAAGTAATATTGGTTAGGGTCATAGCAGGCATATTCAAATTCAAAGATCCTATATTCCCCATAGCAGGCTCCCAAGGAGTTGTTTTATTAAATCCTTCAAGACGAATATCCATAAAATTGACGATATTTGGGTCACCTGCCGCCTCTACCTTAACACTCCCCGAATAAAATTCAGGGAATGAAAGAAGTAGTAATACAAGGGCCATAAACGTTGAAATTGTTTTTTTTAATTTCCGCATCTCTAATCCTCTCTACCATGACCAATCGACATCAGGTGCTTGATTTTTAACCGTAAAGATTCGTTCGATTACATTTTGTGTAGCTTCCGAATCTATGGATTGCCGATCAGCCTGCGTCACAAACTCAGCAATAGTCGGCTGACCAAACTCTTCAAATACAGTTAGTCTTACTTCGTATTTTCCGACTTCCTTTACCTTGAGATTCAAACGATCTAAATTCTCATTGCTAAAAATAGCCCATGGCTCACCTGTAAAACTACCGTTGTTATCTGAATCGTAGCGGTATTCCCAAAGCCTACTAACCACAATATCTTGATCTGGAGAGTAAGACATATCATCTATTGATATGGTCGCTTGATTACCATCTGAAGGATTACGATACGCAGTTCCAGCCATCGTAAAGTACGCAAAAGGTTTCTGGTCTGGTGCTATATCAAAAGTTGTTTCGTTTCTCGCAGTTAGCCCTAATGTATTCTCCACAAAAATGGTTGCTTTATATTTCCCTGGCTTCTTGAATAGCACATCTTTGCTATATACTCCGTTCAGGGATCCGCTATATTTAATATCAGAATTCGTTCCACCTGATACGGCTGTGATGGTGATTTTAGTCTTAGCATCTACTAACGGATAGTGAGTCGGGCTACTAACGTAACTTTGTATGATAACCTTTCGATTTTGCTTTAATGTACCATCTACCCTGATAGATGCATCTGGTTTTGGCTCGATGACATTGATCTCAGTGCTAGTACTTCCAGTCATTTTGTCATCGTCTATTACAGTCAAAGCAAGTGTTTGTTCCCCCAAATGGTCTTTATCATACCAAAGCGTTCCCCTTGGCAAAGTGCTCAATTCTCCCTTAGCATTAGGCGTATCCCAAAAGTAATCCGTAATATAACCATCAGGGTCATACGACCCTGCTGCACTGGCTACAAACTCTTGTCCTGCTTTTACAGTTTTGGGTGCATTTATAAGAGCTACTGGAGGTTTTAACTCTCTCGGTAGTTCTGGCGGTGATGTAGGACCTGGAAACCCTCCTCCCGGAGGATCTGAGGTTGTATACACTCCTGCTTTGACTGTAAAAGATTCTTTTAACGAGTCGAACTTACTTCTTTTGGTCACGACTTCATTCTTAAATCTCACTACTATACTTAGTTCGTACTCTTGACTGTAGTTACTTTTACCTGCCACTTTCTCCTTTGGAATTTCAAATTTGAAAGTTTCGTTTGCCGTTAGGGTTTTGGTATACACCTTTTTTGTCTGGAGTGAACTGTCATTCCCTTTTTCTTTGGCATAAAAAATCCATTCTGAAATGTTCGAAGTATCTTTATAGGATACGAGTTCGCCCTTCAAAGCGATTTTAACTGGCACGTTCTTATTATCAAACTTAATTGGGTTTGGATTAGGTTGTTCTATAATTGCGGAACCTGTGAGTGTAGCTTCATCTGGGAGACCGTATTCAAAGCTGACTGTTCCCCCGTAGCTGTAGGTGGTTACTTTGGCGTCAGCTGTGTAATAATACTCCGTAAATGCCATATATCTTCGTCCTTCTGCTTTTCCAGTTAAACCTGTGTTATCTTCAGGATCCCAAGGAACTCCCGCAGGAATCGTATAATTCAAAATAATTCTTCCATTTTTAAATTTTGGATCTTGAGCATAAGAAGATTTCTTAAATATTTGAGGTTTAATAGTAGACTGAATAACGTCATGTGTATCGATGACCTCAGTTTTCGATCCGTTGTACCATTTTAGGTATTCTTTATCTTGATAAGGTCCTGCGGTTACTACTGATGTTGGTGGATTTCTTGAAGGATAGCCATCCGTTGCAGCTTTATCATCTGTCACCATACTATCTTTTTTTTCATCATACTGATTTATTTGCCATCTTCTTCCGTCTGAGTATAACCAAATCGAATTGTAGATTTGAGTATAATAACGTTCTTCAAAAGAGCCTCTATAACCCTGGACTTCCTTTATATATTTTTGATTTGCAACCCCTTTTAATGTAATCTTAATTTTTCCGTTCTCAAGAGAGAGGTTGTTTTTTTCGTTAGATCCACTATATTTTAAAGTATTTGTCTTAACTGATGAGCTAGATACGCCATTAGGAAGTTCCAAATAAAAGTCTTTCGCAGCATTATTTGATCCTTGTAAACCTGTAGTAATAGGGACAGCAACCGAGGTCAATTTTGTCTCGGCTGCTTCTACTGAAATGGTTGTCATTAACGAATTGATTAGCATAATGCATAGACATGAGATGATTATTTTTTTCATTCCTACTACTCCTGTGAGTTGACTACAAATTTCTCGTCGAATCCGCCTTCATGGAACAAACGAATGACAAGATATTTAAAATCCTGATCATATAAGAAGGCTTGGTAAGTGGTTAATTGTTCCCCTGGCTTAAGAGAATAATAATAAAAAGCATCTTTATTGTTCAATTTTTCCACATTTGCCTTTGGCCAAATTGCATCTATTCTCCCACCACTTGAGGAAAGGGTTAAACTCCACTTATCTTTTTGATCATTTAAGGATCTTTTAACAATTTTATTGCTGTTATTCTTAATCGTAATCTTTGTCCAAATGAAATGTTTAGGATTACTAACCATTCCTCCAAATGAGTCATATTTAAATTGTTTCACTAGATTTTGTGCATCTTTTGACTTGAAATCATAAATCATAAACTTCTCCAGCGTATAACTAAGCCCACCCGCCGTAACCGTAATCGGTAACTCCAAATCCTTTTTCAAACCATATTTACTTAAGTTATCCCTCATAATAGGTACTGGTGTAGCAGTAGATTTTACTGTAGTTGTAGTTGTTGGTGTAGCTGCGGCTATTGGTGTAACCGCTGCTGCGTTAGTAATCACGTTCTGCCCCAATACCATGCTAAGTAACATTGTCGTAGTCAAAACTGCCCTTACAATGGTCTTCTTCATCACTGAATCTCTCCCTTTTCTTTAATTGGCTTTTCACTACTTATTGATCTTATACTCCTGAACTGCTGGCACCCTGATGGGCTGTTGCGTTTTGGATCTGGAGATCAGAACCGGGTGCTCCGTCTCAATGACGGCAATAACCGAAGGACCTGCGATGTATTTGGTTATGCCATATTCGCTATCCTCGTATAAAAGTGGAAAATTCACGCCATCGGAATCGTCAATAATATCGAACTTCACAATCTTTACTTGTGTCTTAAAACGACTGCCCCCTTGGGGGGAAAGGCCGCTATCAAGGCCTAGATTGTTCTGTAGGGTTTGCTGAAAAGTATCGTACGCATCTTCGGGATCTATAATCAGACGACCACGAGTCAATTCGGTCTCATCTAATTCCTGTGCGGCATCGTGAACAGCGATATTATTTGCGTCTTTTAACATGCTGCGCAGCTGGTCCCACTCCTGATTCTGGATCTGAAAGAACCAGGAGTAGATAAAGATCAGTAGGACAAATGCCAGCTTAATAATGTAATCCATAAATTACGCTCATCCCTTAGTCAATCGAGATACTCACTCATAATTGATCCATGCCCATAATATCGAGTCGGCTGCGAAACCGTAGAAAAATTATAAGGAAACAGATTTATCCGCGGCGCGGTTACATACACATCAATTCGTTGCTTTCGCTCTTGAACGGTGTCTGTACTGCTCATAATTTCTATCGAAGCTTCAGAAAATCCAATCGCCTTCAGATTTGAAATTACTTCATTCCGCATAGAAGCTGTAACCATCCCCTCTGTTGCTGCTTTTTGTGTGATATAGGACGTATTAGCTTTGACCTGTAAATCTAGCAGATAATCTATGTAGGTGAAGATAGGCTGCAGGATAATAAACAGGACTAGCCACATGAACAATGCCCGGAGGACGGTCTCCTTCATTAGATACGCCTCCTTCTAATACTGTTCCACTTGCTTAGTATGTGAGATGATGTCGTCCTGACTGCTGCCGATCATATGCGTAGCTACCGTGACAAACATCCCCGCAATTATAAATCCAATGGCCAAAAACATAGCGACGGAAATAGAGTCTTTTTTCATCTGATTTATACCGAAACGTAAGTCATGGACATAGTTACAGCAGTTTGGCTAGGAACCAGCGGTTGAGTTAGAGATACCCCCGGGATCGTCGGTCTATTATCATCGGCAGCATTAATCACGTCACGCACCAGAGGAATCAAAATGGCAATTACGATGGCCACACACAAAAAACCGATAGCGATAAACAAACCTGTAGAAATAGCGTCTTTTTTCATTGTTAATTTCTCCCTTTTTATTTTAGGTTTTAAAAATAAGGTTGAATATACAATTTTTCACTGGAACATGCCGACTCCATTAAAATTTCCTTTGATTAGCAAAATGTACTGCATCGCCATCGCAACGATCATCAAAAAAGTAGCAATCGATGGAATAACATTAATAATCGTCGATAGATCACCGATGAATGACCATTTTTTTAAATACTGATCGCTGGAGATTTTGGAGATAACTTTGCCTTGTTCACGCAAATAGTTTGCAGCTTCCGTATCATCATCCATACCTTCTGTAGCCAGCAAAATGGACCGGATGTCATTAATAAAGTGATGGTTATCCGGAAATTTGGCACAAAACCATTCAATCGCCCCCTCCACACCCTCATCTACTGCCCGTTCTGACAGCTCATACAAGTCCTGACGTATATATTGAAAATGTCCCGCTGTACTCCCACAAAAAGCACCAAACTGCACATATCCGCGCTTACGTAGGCGATTATTCTCATAGAGGCGAATGAAGGAGATCAACTCGCCATCTTTTTGAATATTCGTCTTTTGGTGAAGCCACGCCAACACCCAACCAAGCGGAAGATAACGCATCGGACTGCTGATTACGAGAATAAGTAGAGCAATTAGAGGGTCATAGAATGAAAAAGGAACAGATCGGATGAAATTGCTGACGACTTGGCTAAATAAATAGATGATTGCCGCTGAATAACGAAATAGCGTAACTTTTCGAGCTGAAATTGATAAACCACATTCATTCAATAATTGCTGAAATCTATCACTCTGCACGCGTTCACCCAGCGCATTCCACCGTATGCCCAGTCGGACAAGATATCGTTCCTGCTTACTGCTGCTGCTCACAAACACAAGTAATGCGATATACACGATCCCGATCACTGTAATTAGTAGTAATAATCTATCCATAGTTCATCACCTTAGTGGTAGTCCAGTTTGGGTCTGGCAAGAATAGTACTGATCACAAAAGAGATAAAAAGGCCGGAGACGATCACCATCAAAAAGGAAAGACCTACCGTAGTTTCGAACTGCAGTTGAAAATAGACATCGGGCTTCAGCATATACATAAAGGTTCCAACCGTAGATACCAGCACCAGAAGATTCCCATATAAGCCAAGGCTGATCGCATCTCTGCTTCCTGTTTTTACAGTCAAAATCGTCTCTCTCTGCTGCTCCATAGAACGATTCAACAGCATTAGCGAGCTTTTTAAATAACGGGTTCCCTCCTTCTCGGCATAGAGCAAATCTGATATAAACTCTAAAGCGAAGGTGGTGCCAATCGCGCTGGAGAATCTCCCTGCCTCCTCAACAAGCTCCTTCTCATTACTGTAATTAGAAAATGCGGCACCTAGCAGCTTCAGAGGGCTCTTTAGTACATTTTTATCCGTAAGAAAATCCGCTGTCCGATCAAGGATCGAATCTACCGACAAATGTGTGAATTTGGTGGAGATTTTGACTACATCGAGGAGATCGTAGCTTCCATGTACCTTCCGCTGTGCATAGATGTATCTCATACGAAAATAAGGAATCGTCGCAGATATTACAGCTATAAAAAGCGGAAATCTCCACGCCCCCTGAATCGGCTGTCCCTCATTAAAAGTAATCCCCTCCAAAAAAGGATTGTTAAAACGCAACCTTCCAGGGAGCTCACTAAGTGTCAGTAGTCCTGATAAGAAAACCGCAATAAACAAAATGGCTGTACGCATAACAAAACGCATAACGCTAATGCCCGGTTCATACTTCCGGTGTACGAAATAGAGAAGCTTGTCCAGATGGCGGTAGAGCCACAGCCTTTTTTTAACCGAGCTGACTCTTTTGCCAAAAATACTCATCTTATGTTTAATTCGAAAATCCACTTTCTGGACTACCTGCCGTAAATGCCTTTCGATGAGCAGTTTGGTGAGTAACCACAGTCCCCACGCAATCCATAAATGAAGGACAAAACGAAAAATATACAATAGTAAATCCATAGCTGCACCTCCTCACTCATTAAGTACTATCTTAGATTTCAAGCTTTCTTTAAGCGGCTGATCCATCGGCTTTGTTGAAGCAAGTCGTCCCAGCTCTTTTTGGACAATCTGCGTAGCCTGCGCATTTTTCTTAGTCATTTTCAGCATCAGATTTTTCGTCAGCTTGTCATTGTAAGACCAACACATTTCCTGCGGCTCCCAGCGCATAAGATCATTAGCAAACACTGAATTTCTATCCTCTTCGTAAAAGATTTCTGATATTCGCGCCAGCCGCTTCTTCCCGTTCGGAACACTCTCCAAAATAAACACTAGCTCGCATGATTTCAGCGCAGAGATCAAATGCCCCTTAAGACTCCCGCCAATTCTTGTCGACACAGCAAACGCACCTTGATAAGGAATGTCCTCCGAATCCACGGTGTGGAAGGTTCCGGTAATCCCGTCGTATCCTTTTTCCCCACTCCACAAATAAAATTCCCACTCGTTATAACGCATCTCTGTCATATACAAAATATTTGGGTCATGCCGCAGCGACTCTACTCCCACCTCCATCAGTTCCTCATTCGCAGCTTGAATTGGAATAATCCGATGGCCTTTAATTTGATACGGTAAAATGGATTCCGGATGTTTCTCTATCATCACTACTCCCATGCAGGATGAAGAGCCAAGTAGTTGCTCACCAACGATCGTATTGGCAAAGGTTGTTTTTCCTGACCCTACAGCACCTGCAATAATGGTATTGCGAAACGTGGACGATAAAGCACGAATGAACTCAACCGCCTCTGCAGGAATACATTCCGTACCCGCTTGATCCTCCAAATCCAGGAATTCTACAACCTGTCGCCGCAGTGATATCGTAGTAAAACCCTCCCAGACCCTAGGTGATACCCAAATCGCAAGCCGAATAAATCTACCTGGCCAGAGCGGATCATCCATTTTGAACTCCACCGAAGGATTATCCTTGTTCAGCTTTTTATTGGGATCACTTTTTAGTAAGGAACGCTTCAGCTGCTCCACCCGATCCAGTGAAGGCATCTCATACGGATAAGCTATAAATTCACCTTTATAGTTATAAAAAATTTGCTTCCCAATCATTTGTAATCCAGTTGACTCGCTGTATGCACGATCAGTAAACCAACGATACGCTGGCCCAAAGCCCTTCCACTCGTGATACAGCGCCTCTGCCGCCGTTCGGTACGCTTCTGGAACCTTTCCAGTAAAAGGTGTTTTTCGTAAGTACTTCTCAATCTCATTCATAAAAAAACTAACTGCCTGCGGATCGCCAATCAAAGCCTTTGCATTTAGCTCGAAGTAAGCGTCATCCTCACGTTCTAATCCTTCGTTCATCTCGGTCTTCATTTTTTGTAAAAAAGCATAAAAATCTTCCTTGCCCGGTTTGCTAGTGCGTAACACGCTTTGTTTTAGAGAAAAGAGTGGACGACTCGCGAGAGTTTCAATCATAGAAATATCCCTTTCTTTTTGGCCTCTGGCGCTAATCCCATCGACACCAATAGAGAATGTACCTTATCATCCACATGCTGCAGCTCTTTTTTGCCTAGAGGCAAGCTTTCCTGCAAGGGCTGGTAATACGGTAACTCCAGCAAGATTTCAGTACCAAATCTAAGGGCCATATTTTTGGACGAAGATATTTCCTCCACATTACTGCGGTTAATGATCAGCTGGAAATCATGCGGACGCAGATCTATATGCCCCGTAAGCTCGAAAAGAGGTTCTAATCTGTATTCATGTTTAGGATGAGTGACAATCATGCGTAACGACGACTTTTGCATACCGACATACCACGCAGCACTCTCGGGAATTGAACCGAAATCAGCAATAACCACATCTGCATTTGCTCCAGCTCTAGCCAAGAAATATTCGATCTCCTCCTCCAGATAATCCTGAACACTTAAGTAGTCGTAATTTCCCGGTAGATACAAATAGCCATCCTGTCTAATCAATTGCTGGAAATCTTCATCATGAATCATCTTCCCTGTAAGCTTGGGGCGCAGTTTGTCTAGACTGATCGTAGCTTTGCGCTCATACCCGGGATCATATAGATCCAAACCAAGTACAAGAACACGTAGACCTGCCGCAGCAATTCGTCTTGCAAACAGCTTCGCCACACTTGTGCAACCAATGCCTGGACCTGAGCCAAAAAAACCAACCAAATTGCTCCGTTCCTCCCCATCCTCTTCCAGGATAAAACGAATCTTCTCTATCACTGCTGACGAGGTAGAACGAGGAGGAATAAAATATAGACCTAAGCTTTCACATAACATATGCACAGCTTGATAGCCCCGAATTCCCTTTTGCAGATATAAATACAGGATCATAGAGCTTGGATATTTGTATCGCAGCTCGCTAAGCGCTTGAACAGGTACCTGGTCACTAGTAACCATTAACATATGACCTTCGGTATGCGCCGGATCGGGATACACGTTTTGTGTAACTACATTAAATCCCGCGTTTTTGATATCATTAATCGTTAACTGATCTATGCCCAGACTAAATATTTTCAAGGCAATCTCCCCCTACTCTACCCGTACGATCCACAGCATTTTGCCCTGCTCCAAAAATTTCCCTAGCCTTTGACCCTCATTTTTCTTCAGCTTCAATTCTGGTGTCGCCACCTTGCCAGTAGAAGTGAATCGGTTATTGTTGTTACCTTTCTCAGAATCCTGCACATCATTATTGTCTTCTGTTCGCACATAGTTCACGGTAACTCCAGATAAGAAGATCTCTTTAGCAGGATCGCTAAGCCAGCTTTGTTCTTTCACCTGCTCCTCGTTTTCTTTTTCCCCTGTATTTGAAACGAGCGCCTCTCGCTGCTTCTCTCGATCACCTTCTACAAGATAAATGTCTACCTTATCCCGGCTTCGCAACGAACCATTAATGGCATAGATGGCCTCCTTCGGAATAGGAAATATACCTTCATCCCGCAAAGGCTCTAAATCACTAACATCCACCAGTGATGCTGTCAAAATACTACCGTTAGTCAGATTCACATTCGTAATTTTGTGCTCCACTTGTGCGATTTCCGTAATTACACCAGAGGGTATATCCTTGGTCTGAACAGAATCCAGATACAAATCACTTGCTTTCAGCTCATAATTTTTAGGTAGAGACTCCCCAGCTCCCACCTTAACTTTGACCACGGTTTGGGAAAGCACGTAGGGCTTGAAATAGAGATCATAACCTAGCAATCCCCCGAATCCAGTAATCAAAATGAGACTTGCGAAGAAATAATTACGTTTTAACAAACGTCCCCGCTGTAACGACAAACCTTCCACCTCCTTAACTACATGATTTTTGAGAACGACAAAAAGCACCTTGGCATAAATAGCCAAGCTGCTGGTAAAATGCTTTTTTACCTCATAGAGATTTAGAGAACTATTAAATTAAAGGGTTCCGGTGAAAGCCCTCGGGCATAATCGTTGCTTTCACCGGAGAATACCTTTATTTAAATACTACAGTTTTATTCTGATGGACGAGAATCCGGTCCTCGATATGCCATTTCACCGCACGAGCCAGAACAACACGTTCAATGGTACGTCCAATCCGTTTCAGCTCAATAACATCATCACTGTGGCTTACCCGCTGTACATCCTGTTCAATAATCGGTCCACCGTCTAGTTCTTCAGTAACATAGTGAGCAGTTGCCCCGATAATTTTCACCCCACGTTGATACGCTTGGGCGTATGGATTGCCGCCAATAAAGGCAGGCAGGAAAGAGTGATGAATATTAATAATCTGATGGCGATAATGCTCAATAAAGGACGGCGAAATAATCTGCATATACCGTGCCAATATAATAACATCGATATCGTCTCCGATGACCTCTAACTGGCGTTTTTCTGCTTCAGCCTTAGTATCCGCTGTGACTGGAATATGATGAAATGGAATGCCAAACGACTCGACATAAGATTTCATATCCAAATGGTTACTAACGACGAGGGCAATATCGGCATCGAGATCGCCCGCTTGCCACTGCCAGAGCAGTTCAACAAGACAATGGTCTTCTTTAGAGACGAATATGGCAAGTTTCTTCTTATGACGAACATTAAAGATCTTCCAGTCCATCTTAAAACGCTCCGCCACTCCGCCAAATTGAGAGCGAATCTCTTCCAGACGATCGCCTAATTCAGGTAGGTCAAACTCGACTCTCATAAAGAACATTCCACCATCTGGATCCATCGTATACTGATCTGACTGCACAATATTTGCGCCATGCTGATACAGAAAGTGTGATACAGCCGCCACAATTCCCGGTCCGTCAGGACAGGAAATGAGCATACGTGCCCGGTTGGAATAATGCTCGACACCTGACGAATTGTTTCTTTTTACGTGTAATTCCATGACCCTCTTCCCATCCTCTCATCTACATACGCAATCTGAAGTATAGCTTAAGCGTTCACGAGCACTTATTTGCCTGCTAACCAAGCAATTAAGCGATGATTAATAGCTTCCTCGCTTAGCTGCGGGAACAGCTGGGCAGCGACAACTTCATCGTATAGACGCTCCAGTGGTTCACGTGGATCAGCTTTTTTAGCTTTGGCATCGTTCTTCAGCAGCTCCCAGACATTAAGTACATATTGACGGGAATCGATCTCCTGCTTGGCAAAAAATTCACGTAATGTTTCAACATCCTGCACGAATTCCGCTCCAAACCGTTCAGCTACATTACCACGCAGCAAAGCGATCTCCACCTCATACATCGGACGTTGTGTCTTAGCATCTTTACCAATCCATGGGGTCTCCAGAATGAAAGGCAGACCTTCCAGCTTTTCATGGTGTACGATTTTGTTAATCGTATCAAAGCCAATCCAACCCGAGCCAATTGGAGTGTGACGGTCTTTGCGAGCGCCACATGGATTTTTACTGTCATTAATGTGGATTACACCAAGACGGTTCAATCCGATAGTCTCATCAAATTTGTTGAGAACACCGTCCAAATCATTAACGATATCATAGCCAGCATCATGAATGTGGCAAGTATCAAGACAGACCGACAGACGTTCGTTATGTTCGACCTTAGCAATAATAGAAGCGATTTCTTCAAAACTGCGGCCGATCTCTGTTCCCTTACCAGCCATAGTTTCTAAAGCGATATGCACTTCCGTTTCGTTCGTGCCTCCAAGCACCTCATTCAGACCATCTGCAATCCGCTGAATACCATATTCAGCATCTTTATCAGTGAACGCACCTGGATGTAATACAATATGCTTGACCTCAAGTGCATGGGTACGGCGAATTTCCTCTTGCAGGAAATCAACAGCCAGTTGATACGTATTCTCTTTATAGGAAGCGAGATTAATAATGTAAGGTGCATGGACAACAATCTCCTCTACACCATTCTCTTTCATAACCTGCTTCCCTTCGTTGGGATACATGGCATCAATCGGCTTGCGGCGCGTATTCTGCGGCGCTCCTGTATATATCATAAACGAGCTGGAACCATACTCATTTGCTTCATTTGCTGCGGTCAAAAGACCCTTGTCCGAGCAAGACACGTGTGAACCTATTTTCAGCATACTTCTTCCCTCTTTCCTTCACGAATTAACCCCTATTCTACCGTGATCGGAAAAATAAATCTAGACGAGGCCAATATGCCGGGTTCTGCTTCGCAAAACTTTGGAAATAAGCTATACTTTAATATGAGAATAATTCGTGTGAGAATCCTCATTGCCAAAAGGTGGTGTATGCATGTTTATCCAATCAGGACTTGGTTTATTATCCACACCGAGCAATTGGTTTATGAACTCTATCGCTTTCTGGACATTTATGCTGCTTGGTTCCATGTGTATCGGCGGTTTTTTTATGTTCCGCAAATTCCTAAAGGTCCTGCCCAAAGCTGATGGAAAGTCAAAGCTAGACTGGCAAAATTACTGGGTGGAACGTAGCCGCCCGCTCTGGAGTGACGAAACAAAGGCCTTTTTGGACCAGCTTGTTCAACCTGTACCTGGGCCATTTCGTGATATTGCGAAGCATTCTATTGCTGCCGAGATCGGAAAAATCGCAGTCGAGAGCAATGCAAAAGAAGTTACTCGCGATCACTGCATTAAAGGTTACATAGTTGCCACACCGCGGCGCGATAACCGTTTTCTTGTCAATTTTCTCGAAAAGAATAAAATCGATTACTCTGCTTACCAGCATTTGTTTAAGTAATTTTTAATGAATTGTACGATTTAGAACGGAGGCCCTCCTTTGAAATATGTGATATGTGGCGGCACCGGTTTTATAGGTAGCGAACTAGCAAAATACTGGCTGCAAGCAGGTAATGAAGTTGCTATTGTAGGTCGGAATTTACCAAAAGACGCAACAACAATTCATCCTAAGCTGAGTTACCACACCTGGGACAGTCTAAGTTCTAATCCCGCTCCAGTGGAAAATGCAGCTGCCCTAATTAATCTCGCCGGAGCTTCCCTTAGCCAGCGCTGGAGTCCAAGTCGCAAAAAAGCGATTATGCAGTCCCGACTTGCAACCGTTTCCGCAGCAGCTAAGTTAGTAGATCAAATGAAGCAAAAGCCTTCCGTAATCATTCAGGCTTCCGCCGTGGCGATTTACGGTACCTCTTTAGAGGATACTTTTAATGAGTCCTCACCAGCCCAGGTCATGGATTTCCCTTCAGAAGTAGTTAAGACATGGGAAGAGGCTTCAGATGAAACCTACCATGATATCCGCGTGGTCAAGCTGCGTACCGGAGTTGTGCTCGGCAATGAGAGCGGAGCATTCCCCAAAATGAAGCTGCCTTATTTATTAGGTTTTGGCGGAAACATTGGCTCTGGAAAGCAGTGGCTCTCTTGGATCCATCTGACGGATATCATCCGTCTAATTGATTTCTGTACGCAAAATCCAACGATTAACGGACCTGTTAATGCGACTGCTCCACATCCGGTAACGAACGAAGAGTTCGGCAGAACGATCGGCACAGTCTACAAACGGCCACATTGGTTCCCTTTACCAGCCTTCCTGTTAAAAACAGCAGCCGGAGAATTATCCGAAATCTTACTTAAAGGTCAGCGCGTCCTGCCCGCAGCGGCATTAAATCATGGCTTTGACTTTACCTTCCCTACACTTCAAGTCGCTTTAGAAGATTTGAAAAAACAAAAATTGTAGAGCCACATTCATCGTTAGAACTCACCTTCATACTGTATGAAATGTGTAGCTTCCTTTTATAATTTTAAATGTGGTCCCCTCTGTTAGTGGATACTCTTTATACGGGACCATGGCTTCACCTTGAAAAAGCGTTCCATTTCTGGAGTCAAGATCCTTCAGAATATATCCGCTGGTGCTTCTAGATATCTCAGCGTGTACTCTAGAGGCGCCTTCTGATCTTTCCACATATTGAGCCACCTCTGCCGATCGGCCGATAATGAAGCTAGTTCGATTTAACTCGATCATCTCTGCCTCTTCGCCCTCCTCACCGCTTCTTTGGAGATAAGGAATACTCCGATCCAGCTTTTCGATTTGTCGTCCTTGCTCAGGCGGTTTCTCCTGTGATAATAAGGTTGTTGGAGCTATTGCTTCTGGTGCTTTAACAGAACTTTGTTCCTCTGCTAGTGATTCATAACGTGTCGCCGGAACGCTAGCTGCTGAATCCGAGGATTGCGGAGTTATCTTTGGAATTGTTGCTGGAGAACGCGTAGAAGTCACAGGGTTCCTGCCAAAATTCCACTCCAATTCTTTTCGACTCGGATTACAGTTAGTATCTTCAGAATCCTCACCCAGGCCATCAACATCTTCTTTACCAACCTTTAGCCTTCCGCTCCAAACCATCCAGCTTAAAACAGCCAATACAATCGTCACAACTCCACAGACGGCAAGCCATAACGGCTTGGGACTATCCAAATATAGAAACTTCCACAGTAGTGCATCGCCTAATAGAAACCCTAGCACTATATAGGTTCTTGAGCTTGAGGCTTGTGGATTCGTTACCTGCTCATCCTCCAAGCTTAGAGACAGGCTCTCCTCCTCTTTTATCTTAAGATTAGGATAGCTGCTGATCCAAGGAGTAGCAGTCGGCTGCAGCTCCAATTCCTTATCTTCGCGATGCTCATATATTTTTCTTAATGGTGGAGCTGCTGCCTCTTTCACTAGATATTCTTTTACACCTTCATGAAGCTGTCTTTCAGGTGTAACGGGCTCTCTTTCTGTCAGCAACTCTGATAAAAGAATCTTTAAGCCAGCTGGAGTAAATCCCTCTTCACTGCAATATTGCAATAGTCTTTGCACACCACTGCCAGTAAGCTCTGTGATAGATGCCATTAACACCATAATCAGTGTCTTGAGTGACTCTCCAAGCTTTGAAACAGACTTACTCTCCTGAATGGGTATGTAGGTTAGGTATACTTTACCGCTCTGTAACGACCCTTCAATAAAAATGTAATCTGTATGCAAAGCATACTGTTCCGCCCGCAGCATATATAACCTGCCATCTTCCATGCCTTGGGCAATTTGCAGCAATAACCCGTAAAACGAGTTCATACTTAGCTTCTCTCCTTTGAGTAGATGACTAAGCATTTTTTTGCGTAAAACAGCGTATTCCATAGTAACCTTCATATCTATTTCTCTAAGTAACAGCCTCAAATGATGAGGAATGTCGGTGTTCATCAGCATGCGTGCCTGAATCAAATTAAGCTTCTCCGCAGGTATTCCTTCGGGTTCACCAAGGATCATATATATACCATCCTGTTGTATAAAATCATGGGTTAATCCGAACAACAAACATCAGCTCCCGAACTAAAAGTATAGATAAGCGCATATGGAACCAGGGATAACAGCCAGCATGAAAGGGAATTTCAACAGTTCACTATCGTTATTTTTTAATAGAAACGGACTCTTCCATAAAATGAATCCAGAAATTCTGCTGATGATCTTACGCGAACGACTGATCGCCTCCCGTCTCTTTAAAACAATTAGCCAGCCTATTAAAGCTCCAAATAGTACGGAGTACATCACGACTTGCAGCGTAAAAAACATCCCTGTCCACGCGCCGATTCCAGCAAAAAGCTTAACATCCCCCGCGCCAACCGCCCCTATTAAATGCATGATCAGAAGGACTGTAAATCCTACAGCAGCTCCCCCGAAAGCCCTCAGCAGTCCATGCCAGCTATTTATCACCCCTTGTGCGAGCAGACCAGTGAAAAAGCCTGACAAGGTGATCCAGTTTGGTATTCTCATCGACTTTAAATCTGTAATAAGTGCCGCTGCTAAAAACGGTAGACATCCCCAAAATGCCCACTCTGCCATTTATTACACTCCTTTTTCCACCCTTTCACTTCACTACTGTGAACATAACCTCAACAGATCTACCGTCATCCAGTTGTATAACAAACGGCCACGAGCCCGGTGTGGTATTTACGCCAATTTTCCATTCCCACTCGATATATCCATCTGCATCCGCTTGTTTCCAGCCTAAATATTTGGCAGTACTGCCCCCGCTCTTATAAAAGACTGACAAGCTGGCAGAAGCATCCGGCGGTATTCTGGCACGAACCTTGCCTTGCTTATTCGCTACAGCCGGGTTCGGCTTTTCTAAGATTTCAATGAATTCTTCTGGTTGGCCAGTACCGTTCCCCTCCTTGGTTGTGCCTTCTCCTGTATCCCCGATCCAGAGACGTTCAACAGCACTTGCTTCTAATACAATACTTTGGTTTAGAAAGGGGACTTTCATCGGCAGCTTATAACTAACCACTAGCCCAAGGTATGGACAAGTACCCTCTTTTAGCTCCGGCACCATAACATTGGATACATGAATTCGCTCATAATCCAGTAAATCTGATGTCAGGTATGGTTTCAATAAAGGTTTGATCGCAAGATCAAGTACACTTTCACTGGTCTCTGCCTGAAGCTTCTGCAACGGTCCCTCACCACTTTCTAAAGCGGACATAACCCACTCATTTAACGGATTGGGTAAAGACTCAGCATAACTATTGCCCCAATCAGTAAGTGACAAGCGAGGAATAGTCCAATTCAGGCCAGCAGAATGATCACTGTCATCCCACCCTGAATCATCACTTACTTCGCTGGATGTTCCCCATTTCTGCACCGCCAAAGCCGCAGGATACATATGAGTTGAAATAGACTTTACAGTGTCTGATGCTGTACTTTGCAAAGCTGTCGAATACAAGGTCATCTGTACGATAGATATCAGGAACAGGACGAATAGCAGGAAGAACGGAAGAATCATCGCCGCTTCTACTACCATGCTACCTTCTTCCTTGTCCTCCCCTCTGATTCCATACCCATCCCCCATCTCCTTACCAACCTCCCGCTAATAAGAATAATCAGCTTTTACTGCCCTCAGATACTTATTTCCTTGTACATCTCCCGGAAAACCAGCAGTATAATTCAACATTTTAACTACACCTGGCAGAAACCATAACTGCATTTGGAGCTTAATGTCCGATGATACATAGGTGTTTCTTTCCTCTGGATTTATTCCTGTGTTCAGTTGAATCAGAGCCAGCATCCGCGATAGCTGCACTTCCCCGCCTCCATGCATTATCATGAACAGTCGCAGATGATCACGGTAAGTCAGCTGCGCCGGCATATATTTAGATAAAGGAATCGCATCCTTCTCACAAAGCTGCAACATATCCTGAATGGCATGCTGGATTCCATACAACAGTGCCGCCGCTAGAACAGCCAGTGGATTTCCCAAGGTTGCCTTCTCTATAAAACCTTCCATCGTGCGAATGGACAACCTCATCGCGAATATTTCGGCATAGGCTGCAGCCACATTACCCGCGGGATTATGAAATCCGTATAAAATGTATTCCAGCTCCTGAGCGCGAGGATCAAGCTGATCTGTGAGCTCACTAGTGTCTTCCAGAGAATTCAGTGCCAGACTAGCTAACTTTGAAACATCAAAATGCTGAAAATAAAGCGCGGAATACTCCGTTTGAAAAAGCCTGTCTCTAGCGCCCCCCATAATGCCACTCATTGCTGCATAAATCCCGTCAATATCCTTCATCGCCGAACTTCCAGCAGCATAGGGATCTGAGGATACTTCAGATTTATCAGAGGATTGAGACTCCAATCCGTTGTTAAATGAAACATTGTCCTCATAAAATTGATGAAGGATTTGATAACGTTCCATCGAAGCTGCCGCTCCGCTACCTAGCATTCTAATCTTGTCCAGCAGTGCTCTAACCTCGCCCAGCTTGGATTTAGCTTCCCACTCTACTTGCTTACGTGCTTTATCCGAGCTGCGATGCTGTTCAAGAAAAGCCAAATCACTAGCGATTACACTTCCCTTCTTACCGTATTTTTTATAATAGTTGTCCACTACATGCGAAGCCCCTAGAACAGAGGAAATCATTTGGTAGGAATCGCCGTTGACTCCCAAAGCTTCCTGCAGCTCTGCTGACAATCCTGTTACCGTCGGTTCAATGGATTCGTACACACTTTGCTGCATAAATAAACTATTCTCCATACTACTAATGTCAGCCGAAGAGAGGATCAAGGCATCTTCCTGTTCATGCAGCTTTTTAAGTGGCTCAGCACTTATTTCCCCTGAACTTCCCGGAATATCCCAGTCTTTAGCAGGATCGTCCGCCAGATTTACGCCACTTATTCGGGAAGCTGCCAAAACATCTCTCATCTCGTCATTCAATTGCTGCGCCTTGTTTAACGCATCCTTCGCTTCCTCCATTGATTGTCCATGTTCTTCACGAAAGGTTGTTAATAAGGCTGGGAGCCGCGATAACATTTCTGAAGTTCGGCTCTGATAAAGTGCCAACTGATAAGTGTACTTTGCAGGCTTTTTACTATCACGATACAGATCGTCGTAATATTTCCCGAGATAGTCACTATACTGTGCTGGTATATCCGCGGCTGCTTGCATGCTTCCGAGCGAATGGGCCGAGATAGAATCCCCGGGCGGATTCATAATCCATAGCAGTATTCTTCTTCCACTCTCCGACGCTTGGCTTCTCCGCTCTAACATTAGATCCAAATTCTCTTCACGTTCATCATATAAAGGTTGCAGCTTACTAAGTAATTCGGTAGCTCTTGAGGCCTCTGCCATTACGCCTGACAGCGGTTTGAATTTACCTGCCAGCTCCAAGGCGAAATCTACCGGAGCCTTATACTTCATCTCTTCCAGTATTTGATGACGAAAAACATCATAACTTCCCAGCGGCCGGCTCCATTCCAAGGAGGAGGATTCCAGTGCAAAGGGTAAGAGATTGAACGTATCCCCCCGCCCACTTTTATGCAAATTTTCGTTGAGCACTTTGGACAGCAGCATATCTCCATTGCTATCACCAAATGCAAACAAACCGTACTTCTCTCGTAATTCAACATGATATGAAGACATAACAGAGCGGACACTGGCTCTCGCTAATCGTTCCTCCTGAACGTTGAACGCAGCAATTCGCGCATAATCAATCAGCACAGCAGTAAAAAGAAAGACGAAAGCCAGCACCATGATTAGAAAAATTGTAACTGAGCCTTCTGTTTTGCCCTTAGCAGGACAACCGGTAAATTTACTTTTCATTAAAACCCCCTCCCTTGAGCAGAGATTTTACTTATCCTGAAGCTTGGTCAGCATAGCAGAAGCATCCTTCTTATCCATGTAAACTGCTGATCCACTGCCCTCAGGGCCCCCTTTAAATTTAGCTCCGAAATAACGCATCAGGTCGACCGTACGAATAAACTCAACAGGCTCAACAATGATAGACTGGGCTTCAACAGTTGGTTTAGCCTCATCCGATAGAACCTTATCAAGCACAGGTAAGCTCAGTAGACGGTTTAACTCAGCACTTACTCTCCGTCCTGTAAGGCTGTGAGCATAACGCATAGTTCCTGGCATATTGTCCGGAATCATGGTAGACGAATGGCCCAGTTTAAGCACTGGCAAATCACCCTTATCTGATACTTCACCGGGCAACTCTATTGTCACGCCAGCACTGCCAGCTTCTGCACCGAATAATGAGGCTAGCAAGGCATCATCCCCAATTCTCCAATAAAGGGAGTCATACTCACCAGCCATGTAAGAACCAGAGACCTCCTTGTGACTGTTGTCCCAGTTGTAAGCCGCCCGCTCAGTAGCTCCTGAGGCCACTTGCAACAGCATGGACTTCTGATAGCTATACAAGCAAAAAAACAAAAGAAGCATCGTAATAAACATGACGATCGGCAACAGAAGTGAAGCTTCAATGGTAAAGCTGCCTTGATCACCCTTAAGCTTGTTCAATCGAATACTTCCTGGCTCTTTTCACCCGCCGTTTTAATTAAGGCTTCTACTACCTCTTGAATTTTGTCCTTAAACAAAAGAACAACCGCAATCAAGACAGCAATAATCAAAATCATCTCCAAAGTTCCTAAACCTTCCTCGTCTTCCCAAAAGTTCTTCATACTGTCCAACATTGTTGATACCATCAGCTTCAGCCTCCTACATTTTTAACATCAAAAATGCTGGCGTTCCCACCAGTACAATTACTATTAAAAAGATAACTACCATCGGGAAAACTAATTTGGAGGATGCCTGCTCTCCGCGCGTCCGGCTAAGTGCCTTTCGTTTATCCCACAGCATCCGCGACAGATCACGTAGCGATAGCACAAAATCCGCTCCGCCTCTGCGATAATTCAGCAGAACTGTCGTTGTGAATACCGATATCTCCTGCACAGCGCATCTCTTGCTGAAATTTTCAAACGCCTGCTGGAAGGAATATCCGCCCTCCCATTCACTAGTCATAATCATTAGCTCCTTATACAGAGGATGATTCGTATCCCCCCGGTGGCTTTCCACACAGCGAATAATAGCTCGTTGCACGGTCTCTCCTGCGCCAACCAACAACACAATACTGTTCAGCAGCTCTGGCAATTCGAGCATAATACTCTGCTCCCTTACCCTCACCTTTTTGTGCAGATCACTGACCATAGCGGTTGGTAGAGCAATTGCCAAAAAAGCACCCAATATCATACCTGCCTGTTCGCCACTAAATGCTGTGATCAAGCTTCCACCTACAAGCAACAGCCAGCTGTAACTTATCATCTCACCCATGAACAGCAGGGTCCGCTCTGCGCTATAACGCATCCCATAACTGCGCTGTAGAGAACGCTGAATTCTGAACAGCAGTGAGGGAAACCGACTGGCGATACCACTCTTCTCAATAAGCAGTAATAACGGTTCGCCTAACTTCCGAAGCCGTAATCCTTCCATAGGAAGACTGCGTAACGCGACATATCTGTTGCCGCATTGAATTCGCAGTAGAACCCAGACTATCAGCAAAATAACAGTAACCACCGCACATAGCCAGCGCATGTTTTCACCCCCTTCACAGTGGAATGTCCATTATTTTAGTAGTCCAGAGATAACATAGGAATAAAGCAACAAGCGCTATTGTCGATATGGCTATACCCGCTCCTGTATACATAGGTTGCATATATTCTCCAGCCGTCAAACTCATAAACATCACCATGATCAGCGGAGATATCAGCAGTGCCTTAGCCTCAAATTTCTTCTGAGCAATACTTACAGCAATATCCTGCTGAATATCCAGCTTCTCACCGATAATCGTTGATGTACGGCGCACCACTTCTACAAGATCACCACCAGTACGTTTACAGACCGAGAACACATCCGCGAATCGCTCGATGTCCTCCATTCCCGCTCTTTCACTAAAGTTCCGCAGCGCTTCTTCCACAGGCTGTCCATATTCCATGCGTGCACAGATAATGTTTAACTCGGAGATCATATCACTGCTTCCCTCCGGGTCGAGCATACGTAAATCCTGAACCGCCTCTCGGAATGCATTCTCCACCGAACGCCCAGCTGAAAGGGAGGAAGAAAGCGAAAATAACGTCTGCTTAAATTGTAAATTCAGTGCATTTCGACGTCTTTTCAGCAAATAGTTACGCAGCATACGCGGGGCATAAGCTCCGCATGGCATAAGCAGCAACGACAGCAGCCAATGATGATAAAAAAGATATCCAATTCCATACATCAGCAGTCCACCTGCAGTAAGGGTCAGAATCCTCTGCAGCAAGGTCAATTCGTATACCTTATAATCTGGCAACAAAGAAGGACCATCAGGATCCGCTTCTACAGGCTTTGCAGCAACAAATTTAAACTTAAGCATGACCTCCCCCCTTCTGGAATTTTGAATCTCTATTGAGCCAATGGATAGGAGGTTACGCCAGCCATCCTAAGCTTCGTTGTATGCAACAATGGATTACCACAGGGAAGCAGCCCCCCTTGCACCCGTCCCTCTCGTTCACCAGCTTCTTGAAATTCATATAAAGGATTCAAGATTACTTCCCCGTCTTTCAGCCCCGCAACCTCACTGATCTCCATCACCCGCCTGGAACGATCACGGAGACGTGATAAGTGTACGAAGATATCAATTGCCGATGAAATTTGCTGGCGAACAACAGCTACCGGAAGCTCCGCAGCACTCAGCACCATCGTCTCCAGTCGACTGACCATATCGTGTGCGCTGTTACTATGGCCCGAAGACAAGCTTCCATCGTGTCCGGTGTTCATCGCCTGCAGCATATCGAGACATTCCGCTCCCCGTACCTCCCCCACAACAATCCGGTTTGGGCGCATTCGCAGGGAAGTACGAATCAAATCCCGGATGGAAATCTCCCCTCTACCTTCCGTGTTGGCATTTCTGGTCTCCAGTGAAACAAGGTTCGGCACCGTAACAATCTGGAGTTCAGCGGAATCCTCTATCGTAATGACCCTCTCCTGTGGGGGGATATACTGAGATAACGCATTAAGAAATGTGGTCTTCCCAGAGCCGGTCCCGCCACTAATAAAAATATTGTATTTAGCAGCCACTAAGATTTGCAGCAGCTCTGCGGCTTCCAAGCTTAAGGCTTCACGACGGACTAAATCCTGCATCGTCATCGGTGTTTCAGGGAATTTACGAATGGTCATCGCCGGGCCCTTCAGAGCTACTGGCGGAAGCACGATATTTACACGCGATCCGTCTTTTAGCCGAGCGTCAACGATAGGAGAAGAGTCATTTACAACCCTGTTCACACCGGATACAACCGTCTGGATAATATCCTCTAACCTGCTGCTGGACTCAAATTCCAAATGAAGGCGACGAATCTGACCCTCCTCTTCTACAAAAATCTCAGTATGGCTGTTAATCATAATCTCAGTGATCGACGGATTATCCACTAAGGGCTGAAGCACATCCAACCCTCGAAAAGAATCGAACAATCTCTTCACGAGCTCATGTTTCTCCTGTGCTGTTAAATAACGCAGATTTTCGCTGTCCAAAATTGTCCTTTCAATATATTGGGTGAGTTCACGATTTCCAACTGCAGAAGTAACATCTAATCCTGCCCGGATGTCACTACGAAGTGCCTTAAACATTTCCTCATTCATGTAAACCCTTACCAGTGAATACTTGCGGAAGCGACGGTTCTATAATCTGCTTGCACAGCTGTAAGATCTCCCTTTGGAATTGTGGTGAGTTCAGAAAAAGCTCCTCACGATGCTGCAGTGTCCAAGATGGGATATATGGAAGTACACCTTCAACGATTATCCCTTCGGGAGGTGCCCACACCTCCAAACCATCTGCAGCAAAATTCACTGCAAATCTACTTTTATCCATCACTTGGGAGGGCATACCAGAATTAGGAGCATTACAATGGGATAGCCATCTCATGGTCTTATGAATGCTTACCTCATCATTTCTAACTACCCACAATAGAATTCCGCATTTATGTAACACAGCTTTGGCACGTTCTTCTTCAATACTGCCGGTATCTACAATCACTACGTCAAAATTCCTTTCGGCAACCAACAGCCCCAATAAATCTAGCGTATCCTGCGTAGTCATCTGCAGCATTTCTTTTACATTAATAATTGGCCTAAATGCAGCGCTTCGAAGGTGATCATACCTGATGACGTATTGTCCCAAATCAATCGTATCGGCTCCGCCCTTATCTCGACTAGCTTTGATTTCATAAAGGAGCCGCTCTAGTCCAGGCGTATCCCCTGCAGGGGGGCGCAAAAATAATCCACTGCTGTCCACACTTTCAAGATTCAAATAAAATACCGAAAGCCCCATTTCACCTAGCTGCTTAGCCATATTCATAGCTACTGTGGTTTTGCCCGTGTTCCCGCTTGAGGAGACGATACCGAGCAGCAGCGTTTCATCTAATACAGAGGAACCTCTAGCTCGTTTCACTTCACATAGCTGAAGAAATGCTCCCAGCAGAGAAGGCAGCGCCTGATACTTCGCAATCATAATGCCTCCAGCCAAGCTCTTAGAACTCCTGCTAAGATAAGCACCCTCCTCACTCAAAACTGCCCAAGGCACCTTATTTCTTCCCTCCACAAGCCAAGCCTCGATAAAAGTAACGTCACCTACAACAGCATCCGGCATATCCTCTCCCCTCATAAATTCGATAAAAGCATCCAGCCGGCTAAAAGCCGTAATTCGCAGCATTTCTCCATACTCACTATGATGAAGATAGTGTAGCAATGGTTCGATATATTGGCTTTCACGCACTGCGAGTACAATCCTTGCCGCCATAAAACCTCTCTCCTTTCGTAAGAAATTTATAAATATTATCAAAAAAAAGACAGCAAAAAAGCACCGACAATAACCGTGGATACGGTACATTGAACGGTGCTTCCGTTACTATCCCTTTAATTTACAGCTATAGTAGCATATATATAAGAAGGCAGCAATAAGTTTTTTCGCACATCAAGTGGTTTTTAGACTCTCATCGTATCTTCGCGCCAATTCTTGATGGCAGACCGGATATCGGCAGGACTAAGCTTTTCCTTCACCGCCCGCTGACATAGTGCCGGAAACTCTTCATCTCCTGCATACCGAAGCGCAATAATCTGAGCTAATTCAAGCTCTGGATTTAATGCTTCACCTGTCAATCGGAAATACCGGAACTGCTCCTCCACCCTCACTACTCGATCCTGATTTTTTGTCGCATAAATTCGAATTCGAGTAATCGCAAATAACAGGCATAGAGATAAACCAAATAATAGCAAGGGCACTGTTAAAGCACCATCATCACGTAACACCTGAACGACATAAATTCCCGACCATACAAATATAATCAGCGCAAGCGGCATAGTTACAAAATGATAAGGCCAATCAAAACGCATAAAACCTTTAGGTTTCCCCTTATTCATAATTCATCTCCATATTTATTTGACTTATATATTACTGAAGCTTGGTCTCTCCAGGTATAGCCACGACAAATGGTTTTCTAGTATCGTCCCAAGTCAGAGACTGTCCTGAAACTTTAGTAGTTCCATCCGCATGAACCATTCCATAAATAATCTGACTTCCCCAAACACTCGTATAAAAAGAGGCATAAGATGGAGCTAGAACAGGTGCTTTACCATATTCCTTCGCAACTGGGTAACCGAATATCGCGGTAAAATCTTTATTTGTAGCCTCTTTGGACATATCCAGATCAGCTTCCCAAACTACTTTTACAATATTATCCTTGATCTCATAATACTTTACGAAATGTCCATACATTATAAAATAACCATCAGATCTGCCTTCAGGAAAATAATACGTCATGGACAATGCTTCATTATCACCCGTCAATTTGGAGGGTTCTCTTTCTTCAACCGGGAATTGCAAAGCAGCTATGCGGGAAACAACTAAGTCATTACTATTATAATTCTGCACAAGTTTAGCATTGGCCCGTTCCTGAACCCAGACTGTATTCGTAGCAGCATCTACTGTTACTCTCGCTCCAAGAGCCTCCGCAATAAATCGCAGGGGTACCGCTACTCTTCCATCCACTATTTTGGCCGATACATCCAATTGTACAGCTTCCGAGTTCTTCCAAGCCGTCCGTGAACCAACCGTAAGCTTAATCTTCATAGAATCTCTAGCAATCGTAGCTTGCTTGGTATTGGCATCCCATTGAATAGAAGTATTCTTGAATCTTTCAAAAGCTTTCAGCGGAACCAGCGTCTTCCCCGACACGATTTGCACACCAACATCCACACTTGAATTGTTCACCATAATACGAAGCTTGGGGGCAGCTGAGGCCGTACCGATCATACTTAAAGATAACAACATGACTATAAAAAGCAGAAGCCCTTTCCGTTTCACTATTCGTTCACCCCTAGTGATAATATGAAAAAACTATACCAATTTATAGTTTCATTATAACATTCTCCCAGATTATGGTTTACAAAAATCTCCGTTTGATCTCTGGGGTAGGGAGCATACACTGCTCATCACGTCCGAACCAACGATAGCGGTTCTTAGCTACATACCGATAAAGGGCATTGCGCAATGGGCGTGGTACTAAGATGAACACGTATGCGGCAGGCCAAGGAAATCTCAATTTACGGGCAATTCTTAGCACAGCGGCCGACTCTGTATAATACACTCCGTTCTCCAGTAAAATCACCGTGTTTAATTGTCCAGGCTGAAGTCCGGACTCTTTCATTAGATTTGCCGCAATTTCATTCTGTAAAGGTGCGAATAGAAATTTAGCCTCGGGGTCACGCGGGATAATGAAACGAACTACCCCCTGGCAAAGATGACACACTCCGTCTATCAATACAATGGACTTATCTTTCATAAGGTTCAGTTCTTCGTTCATGGCTCCCCCTCCGTCTTAAAGGCGTAAATTTCTGCTTTTTTGGGTAAACAAAAACGCGGGATATCCTCCCGCGCCATCAAGTGCCGTTCTTTAATTATTCTGCGATTGCTTTCTCAATCCATTGATCCCCGATCATTTGCCCTTCGAAATCAGCAGTGAATGCCTCCATGCATTTGCAGATGAAATCTTTGCGGCAAATTGGACATGGAGTTTTAAGCAGGCGGCTGATGTTCGTCATTTTCCATTCCGGAAACCGATGATAAAACGCGCGGCACTCCGTTCCATCAGCAAGCTTGATAATGAACTCGTACAATCCTTCCTTATCGTTGCTGCTGGCTTTGGTCACATTCGTAATATTCGGTCTGTAAGACATCTTCATCACCCATTATTTAAATTTTTGGTTGTAAATTGCACACGCAGGCACATTCTCAGATACTTAGACATATTAAAGAATTTTAAGGGTGATGTCAACCAAAGACGCCTAACACGGCAGCTATTTATTACTCTTTTATGATTTACGTCTCTATTTAGCCATTATTTCCATAAAATATATACAGATACATTTAATCAACAATCTTTAATTCAACCTCGATATTACCTCTGGTTGCTTTGGAGTAAGGACAGAATTCGTGAGCCTTCTTCGCCAGTTCCTCTGCTTTGTCATGCTCAATCCCTGGCAGCTTCACATCCATTCTCACAGCTAGTCTAAAGCCTCCATCACTGTCATCCTTCCCAATGGACACATTACAAGTTACCTCCACGTCATGGAGTTTCACGCCCTCTTTACGAGCGATATTCGCTAGTGCACTCTCGTAACACGCTCCATAACCAGCCGAGAATAATTGCTCTGGATTGGTACCAGAACCTCCCGGTCCTCCAAGCTCTTTAGGCATGCTTAGATTATGCTTTAACACGCCATCCGAGGATTCAATGGAGCCTTCACGACCGCCATGGACTGTTGTAGTTGCTGTGTATAATGCTTTCATGAGTCATCTTCTCCTTCATCAAGCTGTATTGGTCATGCTCATACTTTATACTTTAAACAACAGGTATGATTTGAAACGAAGATGAGGAATGATTCATAATACTTTCTTATTTGGCTCCAGACCATAAATAGTGTACAATTAAATTGTTAAAAACTTAAATTAACTATGGAGGTGTCATCCATGAGTATTTATGATTTTGAGGTCAACACTCTTAAGGGTGAAGAGGAATCATTGTCAAAGTACAAAGGTAAAGTACTCCTGGTTGTGAATACTGCCAGCAAATGTGGATTTACTCCCCAGTATAAAGGTCTTCAGGAAGTGTACGAGAAGTTTAAGGACCGCGGGTTCGAAGTATTAGGATTTCCAAGCAATCAATTTGCTGGACAAGAGCCTGGCGAAAGTGATGAAATTGCGGAATACTGTGAGATTAATTATGGGGTAACCTTTCCTATGTTCGAGAAGATTGATGTAAAAGGTGATGAAGCACATCCATTATTCAAATACTTATCTAAGGAAGCCCCTGGTGTCTTAGGCTCAAAAAACGTGAAATGGAACTTTACGAAGTTTCTAGTTGACCAAGATGGCCGTGTTCTAAAACGGTTTGCTCCTAAAACCACTCCACAGCAGATCGAATCCGATATTTCCAAGCTTTTAAAATAATTCTTTAGTAAAAGGATACTCACCACATCACACAGCCCCCCCTGTTGTTATGCGGTAAAGTATCCTTTTCAACTTGGAAGAACGTCATAATATCGCTATATATCAGCACCCTTTAATCTCTTGGAATATTTTATAATATTGTTGGAATATTTTTTCTGGGAGGGATAATCGGTGACTGTTCAACTGCTTGATATACCCGAACTAAATGTTATTGGCTGGGCAAATCTAAACTCATCTGGGGAGCCATACGCGAATCTTTGGGAATATGTTTTTGGCGAGCTGGATATTGATGCAAAATTTGATGCTATACCCACAAAAGTTCAAAGCAGCGGTTGTTATCTCGGTCTATTTCAGAACCGTACATCCGTGCCTAAACTGTGGGAGCATACCGCATGGGATACTGATTTTTTCCTTGGTGTTGAAGTCGAGCAGTTAGATTGTATCCCTGAAGGCCTTGTTCATAAGAAAATTCCTGCGTCTACCTATGCTATATTTACTGCAAACGGTTTCCCTCAGTTGGCTTTTCAACACACCTGGAATTATATACATAATGAATGGCTGCCGGATTCCGGTTATAAGTTCAACCCTGATGGAGTCTTTTACATCCAATACACGGAGAAGTCCGGTCCGGATGATGAAGG
Organism: Paenibacillus sp. FSL F4-0097; assembly: GCF_038593125.1. Classification (NCBI taxonomy): domain Bacteria; kingdom Bacillati; phylum Bacillota; class Bacilli; order Caryophanales; family Paenibacillaceae; genus Paenibacillus; species Paenibacillus sp. FSL F4-0097. The sequence goes on along the minus strand of NZ_CP151965.1, from coordinate 1,315,009 downwards.
ATTCGAAGCCAATCTATGCGTGCCGCTTGTAAAGAAGTAGGTTATGTGATTGAGGAATGTACAAAAAAAGAAGCCTTGCATCGCAAGGCCTCTTTCTTCATTCTGTATGCGGTAGAGAGGACTCGAACCTCCACGGGTATACACCCACTACCCCCTCAAGATAGCGTGTCTGCCATTCCACCACTACCGCGCGGTGTGTTAAACATAGAACATAAATTTGTTTGAGGTCAACATTCATTATTATAAATGTACTTTTCTCAAAAGTAAAGATACAGATTTTAAGATTCTTCGTCGACCATTTTCTGTTTACGATATTCAGCAAAAGCTATATATTCCTTGATAAAATTCTTTTCTGCTGGAAGCAATTCATCTACTCGGCTTTCCGATAGCTGAACATCACTCAAATCATAGTCTACGCCGCTCTCTCGTACAGTATCCGGTGTATCTTTGCCGAGAATAAGCCAGTCCAGACTAACATGAAAAAAATCACCGATCTCAATCAGCTTATGTGTTCCTGGAGTAGTCTTCCCCCGCTTCCAATCTCCCATATTACCTGTGCTGATATTTAACTGCTCACAGAATGATTTTTTGGTCAAACCTTTCTGCTTAATCAGGTATTCTATACGTTCGTATATGGTCTGCATCGGTGAATCGCCCTCCATCTAAAAATAAATTACTTATTTACGTAATTTCCTATTGCAAAATAACGTAAATAAGTATATAATTAGTATTGTTATGTATTATCCGATTATATCATATGGCTGGAGTGACGATAAGAGGCGACTCAGGTGACAAGTATCTGTTAGAATACCGTCTGGCCCCCTTTGTTAACTTATCATCCTGAATGATCTCTAGGAGGGAGCGGTGACTTTTGTCAAAATGCTTATCATCTTCCATTATCCATTCACTTGAAGCTTTACCGCACAATGCGGTGGTGATCAACAGTCATGGGATTATCCAGTTCACCAACAGTAGGTGGAAGGCCTTTAGTCATGAATATGGTCTTTCTACTAATAAGAAATGGATTGGTGCGTATTACTCAGAGCTCATGCAAGATGTGATTATCGATCCCGATCAATGGGCCAAGCTTTATGAATCAGTGAAATATATACTCCGCAGAGAGCATCAGGTTTATACTTCCGAATTCTCCATACAAACCGCTAATAAAGGGAAACGAATCTTCCGTTTGGAGATCTATCCATTTCTCTCAGATCCGCACCCAGAAGCCACTTTTATAATTTCACTATATGATGTGGGCCCCTATAAAGAAGAACCTCTTCATCCGGAGATCATAAACCTCCGTTCAACCTTACCATCATCTTTTGAGCTAATCCCAATCTGTGCTTCCTGTAAATGTATTCGTAATCCCAAGGATGAATGGATCACCATTGAACATTTCTTAAAGCATCAGCTTTCTTTGCAATTCACCCATGATATCTGCCCAGACTGCATAAGACAGCTCTATCCCCAGTATGCTGGGGCTTTTAAGAGATGACCTGAGGCCACTGAATTTCACTTCTGATCTTATAAAAAAAAGTAAGAAATCCTCTGCGAACAAAGGGTTTCTTACTTTTTATTTGTATGCGGTAGAGAGGACTCGAACCTCCACGGGTATACACCCACTACCCCCTCAAGATAGCGTGTCTGCCATTCCACCACTACCGCATAATATGACCCGTATGGGATTCGAACCCATGTTACCTCCGTGAAAGGGAGGTGTCTTAACCCCTTGACCAACGGGCCATGCTTTACAAGTTATTTTCTTGTCACAACAAAAATGAGTATATCAAACCATAAGAATTTTGACAAGCCTTTTTTAAAAAAAAGTTTAAACTAAAAGAAACGCGCACCAATAAAGGTACGCGCCTCTAATCACAACGCTTATGGATTTACTTTTGCCTCAAAGGTTTGTACCCCATCTACAAACTTTAGCACCACAGCTGCTTTTACCGGGTCATGCGTTTCATTCATTGTGATTTTACCCGTGGCCAGTTGTAAATCCTTCGTCCCCGCCAGTGCATCCTTCAGCTTCTCAGGTTCTGTGGAATCCGCACGTGTAATGGCGTCTGCCACTAGTTTCACGGCGTCATATCCAAGCGCAGCCATCCCATCTGGAACAAGATCACCGTTAGCAGCTTTGAAGGCATCTACGAACGATTTTACTTCTGGCGAACTATCTTCAGGTGAATAGTGATTGGACATAAACGTATTGTTTAGGGCATCCGCTCCGGCAATCTCAGCCAGTTGAGGTGAATCCCAGCCATCCCCGCCCATAAACGGAACGGTGATCCCCATTTCGCGAGCTTGCTTTACGATTTTGCCGACCTCCTCATAATAGCCTGGAAGATAAATAACATCGGGATTAGCTTCTTTAATACGTGTTAATACAGCTTTAAAATCAGAATCTTTTTGTTGATAGGATTCTTCGCTTAAGATAGAGCCACCGTTCTTAGTAAACGTTGCTTTAAAGAAGGTCTGCAGCCCTTTGGAATAATCGCTTGAAGCATCCGTATAAATAACAGCCGTCTTCGCTTTAAGTGTATCCTTAGCAAAGTTAGCCATTACTTCACCTTGGAAAGGATCAATAAAAGAGGCCCGGAATACCCATTCGTTCAAATCTCCAGTACGTTCATCAACTGTCACTTTGGGATTGGTGGCTGAGGAGCTAACCAGCGGGATGCCTTTTTCTTGAGCAACGGGAACAATCCCGAGGGTATTCGTAGATGTAGTTGCACCGATAATAGCTACAACTTTATGGGTAGTAATCAGCTTTTGCGCTGCGCGTGTCGCCTCTTCTGACTTGGAGGCATTATCCGCTTCAATCAGTTCAAGTTTTTTGCCTAGTATTCCACCTGCGTCATTAATTTCTTTTACCGCCAGCTTTGCCCCTTTGAGTGCAGAATCACCGAAGGAAGCCTGGCCGCCTGTAAGCTCAAGGTCTGCTCCAATCTTGATGGTCCCTCCGCCAGCATTCCCACCTTCAGCAGTAGTGTTGTCTGTCTTGTTCCCACAGCCTGCCAGCAATCCACCAGCCAGTAACGCAGTCAGCAATATGGCCCCGATTTTCTTCATCCTCTTCCAGCCTCCCAAAATAAATAATTTATAGGTTCTTTCTGTGATGCTGTTATGAACTAGCCGATGAATTAATGTCCCAGATAAGCCATTCTGATCTCTTCCGAATCTGCCAATTCCTTGGCATCTCCCTCAAGCACGACTCTGCCCGTCTCAAGAACGTAAGCCCGATGAGCAATTTTAAGCGCCTGATGGGCATTTTGTTCTACAAGAAGCACTGTTGTTCCAGAGGCATTTACTTCCTGGATGATCCGAAAAATATCCTGAACGAGTAATGGAGCAAGCCCCATCGAGGGTTCATCTAATAATAAAAGCTTGGGATGCCCCATCATCGCACGCCCCATAGCAAGCATCTGCTGCTCCCCGCCGGATAATGTGCCGGCAAGCTGTTTTTTTCTTTCTAAAAGACGCGGGAAGGTGGAGTAGACCTTGGCAAAATCAGCAGCTAAGCTGCCCGAATCTTGTAAAAAAGCTCCTAGCTCCAGATTTTCTTCCACAGACATATTAGCAAATACACGCCTGCCTTCCGGACAATGAATAAGCCCCTGTTTTACGATGGACTGAACACTCTGATTCGTAATAGATTTATCCATGAAATCTATACAGCCTGTTTTGGGTTTCAGTAGTCCCGAAAGCGTCTTAAGCAATGTGGACTTACCCGCTCCATTTGCGCCGATTAGAGTTACAATCTCGCCTTCTTTTACATTCATACTTAAATCCTTCAAGGCATGAATAGCCCCATAATATACATTGATCCCCTGTACGCTAAGCATGGTCCACTACGCCTCCTGTCCCAAATAGGCTTCTATGACTTTGGGATGATTCCGTATTTCAACGGGCGTACCTTCAGCAATCAACATTCCGCGATCCAGCACATAAATCCGGTCACACACCCCCATAACCAGGGACATATCGTGCTCGATAAGCAGGATCGTCAGCTCAAACTCTTCACGGATCCAGGCAATAAGATTCATTAGATCCCGAGTTTCATTCGGGTTCATCCCTGCGGCTGGTTCATCCAATAGCAAAAGCTTAGGTCCTGCTGCAAGCGCGCGCGCAATTTCCAAACGCCTTTGATTTCCGTAGCTAAGATTCCCGGCACATTCATCACATTGATCGGCAAGATTAAATATTTTGAGAATATCCATAGCCTTTTGCGTAATTTCGTTTTCTTCTGCAAAATGCTTAGGCAGGCGGAGCATGGAAGTGAACATCGAATGTCTGGCATGCTGGTGAAATGCGATCTTAACGTTATCCAGCACCGTCATAGAAGTAAATAGACGGATATTCTGAAATGTCCGTGCTGCCCCTTTTCGGTTAATCCGATAAGGCTTCATCCCGCCTACTGCCTGATTACTGAGGATAATATCGCCACTGGAAGGCGGGTATACACCTGTCAGCAAGTTAAAAAGGGTTGTTTTTCCTGCGCCATTAGGTCCGATGAGCCCAATCAACTCGCCTTTATTAATATGGAGGGATACCTCGTTAAGCGCCTTAAGCCCGCCAAATGCACGACTTGCTTGTTGAACATCAAGAAGCACTTCCACTGTTGATGCTGTCACTTGGTTTGACCTCCTTTTTAGACCATTTCAAGAAAGAAAAACCCGTGCTGCCAAGCAGCCCCTTAGGCCGAAAAATCATCATCAGAATTAGAATCGCCGAGTAAATAATCATCCGCAGCTCCGGATATTCCTGAAGCACCGTGAAGAGCACCGTCAGTACAATCGCACCCACGATGGCCCCGCTTGTACTTCCTAGTCCACCTAACACAACCATGACTAGAATTTCGAATGATTTTAGAAAATTAAAGCTTCCAGGATTGATGACGTAGAACTTATGAGCAGAGAGACCACCAGCTATCCCCGCAAATAATGCTCCAAGTGAAAAAGCAATGACTTTGTACAAAGTTGTATTAATCCCCATCGCTTCAGCAGCAATTTCATTCTCACGAATCGCTATACAAGCCCGGCCGTGAGTGGAACGTATAAAGTTATTGATCACAACAATCGTGACCAATGTGAATAGAAACATAATCGTCCAAGTCGTTTGATTAGGGATGCCGCTTAGGCCTGAAGCTCCGCCCACATATTCTGTATTGAGCAGGACAATCCGGATAATCTCACCAAATCCCAGCGTAGCAATCGCCAGATAGTCTCCATTCAGCCGCAAGGTCGGAATCCCGATAAGCACACCGAAAAATGCAGCAACCAGTCCAGAGATCACTAGCGCCAGCACGAATGGCATATCAAAGTTCAAAGTTAAAATGGAAGAAACATAAGCACCAATGGACATAAATCCAGCATGCCCGATTGAGAATTGTCCCGTTATCCCATTAATCAGATTCAAAGACACCGCCAGCATGACATTTATACAAATTAGAATTAGCGTAGACTCCATGACATCATCAAATATTCCCGTTGTTAGAAGAACTTGAATGACGATATATAGCATGATAGAAAAGACAATGCCTATCCAAAATGACTTGTTTATCTTCTTCATACGGCATCACCCTACACTTTCTCGCGGACATTTTTACCAAATAGCCCGGATGGTTTAAAGATAAGGATTAGGATGAGTACAGCAAATGCCACACCATCACGCCACGAAGAGTATCCCAGAGAAGAAACCTCTGTCTCGACTGTGCCCAGCAGAAGTCCCCCTACCAGAGCACCAGGAATACTGCCAATGCCACCTAAAACCGCAGCCACAAAAGCTTTAAGCCCCGGAAGTACCCCCATCATCGGATCCACTGAATTGTAAGTCATTCCGAAAATAACGCCTGCTGCTGCCGCAAGTGCAGATCCTATCGCGAAGGTGGCTGAAATGGTCCGATCTACATTAATCCCCATCAACCGTGCTGCTTCCATATCAAAGGAAACGGCCCGCATCGCTTTACCAATCTTTGTTCGGTGCACAATATACTGAAGGATGATCATCAAAATAACCGTCGTCCCCAAGATCATGATTTGATTGGAGTCCACCTGAATCGAGGAACCAAACAAGTTGTATTGCTGCTTATTAAGAATCTCCGGAAATCCTTTAGCCTGAGGACCAAGCACAAACACTCCGCTGTATTCCAGTAAAAAAGAAACGCCAATTGCAGTAATCAACACAGCGATTCGCGAAGCTTTTCGTAGAGGTTTGTATGCTAGCCGTTCGATTGACATCCCCAGCAACGCACTGATTGTCATAGAGATCACCAATGAGATAAGTAAGACCAGTATCGGAGGAAGCCCTGCTGAAGCCAAGTACCTGGCACTGAACAATCCAATAAACGACCCAACCATAAACACATCCCCATGGGCGAAATTGATCAATTTAATAATCCCGTAAACCATGGTGTACCCAAGTGCGATCAGAGCATAGATGCTCCCTACAGAAATCCCGTTAATTAACTGTTGAATGAAATACTCCATCGCCGTCCCCCAATCCCCATATTTATTTTTAAAAACACCTTTCTTTAGCTTACATTCATTTTCATTATTTTATGTCACTTATATTAACACAGCACTATACATTCGTCAGTAAAATTTGTGGTTTTTACTATAATATTCAATATTTTATGTTATATTACATAACATTTTGAGTTAATCCTTTGGGACGTATATAGATAGAAAGTGGGTAAAGAGAAGAAAACAGGAGAATTATGGAGATTTTTAAAGTTTGATTTTCAGAGGGGGAGTCTTTGATTTTACCTACAGATTGCATTTAATGATAAATAATATAACATTTGTCTCTTTGGATATGTGTTTTTCGAGTTTATTATGAGTTCCTGGTCAAGTTGTATCTCTATTTTTGCGCAAAAAAAAGCTCTGTCCCACACAATAATCGAGTGAGAGAAAGCTAATTAGGGTGGTCAGTTCCATTCTTTGCACTTCCGTCACGAGTCAATTACTCATCATTTTCTTTTTTAATTCTTTAATCTGCATCATATGATGTAGGTCATGCGATATAAAATCCTTTAAATAGGACTCAAAGGAAAACCTTCCGTCCACATATTTGCCTGAGTATTTTCCCTCCTCAAGACTACTTATACAATCTAATATTAAGTTACGATACTTCACAGTCAATTCTATTAATTCGTCTTTGGTTTTTGTCTTACCATATATAACAGCATCATTATTGAATTGATCGAAATCAATAAGTTGAAGTGTTATCGCTTTATCGCATGCTATCGGTTCGATCGTCGATTCATAGAAGTATTTATCCCATAACAAAATATGACTAACAACATCATGAATGGTCCATTTTCCTTCAGCGATGGGTGTTTTCCAATCTAAATCAATAATTTCTAGAACAAATCCATTCCATTCCTTAAACTGATTTAGCAAATCTGATCTGTTATTCATTGGCACATCTCCTTTTCTGGTAAACATCAAAATTCTAACAAAATCTCTTTAATTCATTCCTATATAGTTCATAGTTCGCTTCATCGAAACATATAAAAATAACCTTATTTATTTCCGACTTATTATTTATAATATATTTTGAAACTTCATCTATAGCTATGCTACAAGCAAGATCTTTCGGAAAATTATATATTCCTGTACTTATATTAGGTATCGCAATACTTGTTACTTCATTAGATTCAGCTAATATTAATAAATTTTTATAGCAATTCCTTAACTTCTCTTCTTCGTTATTCTTTCCACTATTCCAAACAGGACCAACGGTATGAATAACAAATTCACATTTCAGATTTCCTCCTGTTGTTATTACCGCTTCTCCAACCTCACAACCTCCCCTTTGGTTACGAATTTTCATGCAATCCTCTAATATCGCTTTTCCACCAGCTCTATGGATAGCTCCATCTACTCCGCCTCCACCCATCAAGCTTGTGTTTGCTGCATTGACGATAGCATCAACATCTAATTTAGTTATATCTCCTTGAATCAACTGAATCATTGAGTTATTTATAATTACATCCATCTGAAATCCCCCCCGAAGTATAATGGTTGCGAACAAGCATCAAGTGCTGATTGACATTCAAGCGGCTTAAATCACCCTAGGAAACAGTAGTTTGCACTAGACTCGTGGGGTTGTCCACCTGGCTAACTCTTCTTCAAACCTTTACCTTCTATCGAACCAACACCTCGTGGTCCACAGCGTGAACGTATTGTTCGCAGATATCTAGTTTTTTCGGAGCTACTAATATGTTCTTCAGCATCCAGCTATTTTTTATATATGTAATCGATAAATCCTTGTCGTATCCATTCGCCTTCAAACTTTCTTTCCAGTACTCGATCTTCTTTGTATAATAACTGCAAATCATCAAACATAGAATCCGCCTCATGATAATCATAATATGAGTGTATTACGAATTCATCGTCTTCCATTTGTTCAAACTGATTATCCCCCAAATCAACTCCATCGCCGACTCTAAAATCCTTTAGGGTTAAAAAATTCACAAATAATAATCCATTAGGTTTTAGAACGCGTTTCATTTCATTTATCGCTTTTTCCACATCTTGTTTTCTCATATGAAAAATAGAGTTATATGAATACACAAAACTCATCGACTCATCACTTAGCGCCAACTGTCTCATGTCGCCTTGTTGTATATTTAGATTCTGTCCCCTTTCAGTTGCGAACTGATTAGCTCTTTTAATTTGTTCGTCATTCATCTCAATTCCGTTTGTACTGTATCCATAGTTCGCAAACAAACTTAGTGGAGGTGAATCCCCTCCCGCTCCGCAGTCTAATATGTTTTTTTCCATACCACTTTCATTGCATAATGCCAAAAATCTGTACAAGGGGATTTGCTTAAACAGTTCCATGTTGATTCCACTCCTTTGACCATGTAGTTATTGGATTTACTCATAGATCTTTCCCATATAAATTATTTGAGCACATCTCTTCCATGGGTTTTCAGGTTTACTTTATTGAATCCCCGCAGTTCCAAATGTCTCTTTAATAACTTTTTCGTATTCATCCCATTTAAAGCAAAAAGGGCCTATATCAATAGTCTTATTACCGGATTCTAATTTGAAATCTCTCCATATGATAAGATCCTCTTCTTTCTCAATAAATACGGATATAAAGCCACACTCTTCATCGCCACACCAGGGACAGACTAATATTGGGTACCTGTAGTACAAATATTCATGCATTTCGTTTAACAAAAAATAATTAATCATTTTCCTTTGATGCTCTTCACTACCCCACCCGAGGGAAGGAACCCTATCATATTTTTTTAACATTTGGTAAAGAGATCTACCATCAATTATTACGTCGGCAAAAATAGTATTTTTATTCCCCTCTTGATCCGGATCAAAACTATCATATCGGCTTGACGGTTTTGTTTGTATTTGATTTATTGTTTTCATGCTCCCTCCTTTAAACTCTTCACACTTATCAATTAAACATTCGATCCCTCCACACCATTCCCCTTCCAAAATATTGAATACACCGTTTCTCAGAATCGCATATAGCAACCGAAAAATAAATTCACACACAACAAAAAAGAGCTCCCAGAATGGAAGCTCTTCTTATGTAATTCAGAACGGAGAGAGTGGGATTCGAACCCACGCACCGCTTACGCAGTCTAACCCCTTAGCAGAGGGTCCCCTTATAGCCACTTGGGTATCTCTCCATGAAAATGGCTCCCCGAACAGGACTCGAACCTGTGACAACTCGATTAACAGTCGAGTGCTCTACCAACTGAGCTATCAGGGAACATTACAAGTGAACATGAATTAATTTATCATGATTTCAAGGTCTAGTCAAGCGGGCAAAATAATTTTTGTGATCGTTTTCAAATTTATGCTATGATTCGGCCGCTTGCTAGATTTTTTAAAGAGATTTCCATCCCTCTCCGTCTATAGATTACACCATTCTCCATCCTGCGGAAGCTGTACCCGATCCCCCAACGATTCCTTCTCTAAATGAGCTTTTAGCTTATCTCGGGTAACCAAACAATGGTTAATGGCGTCCATGTGCACAGCAATCACTTTAGTAGAAGGAGCATATTCACATAGGTCTACGACATCCTGCTCATTCATTGTAATATGGCATCCGCTTAAAAACTGCGCACCACCAGCATTCACAACGGTCACCTCAGGTTTAAAAACCTCCAATGCCATTCTCACCTTATCACACCAAATCGTATCCCCAGCCACATATAGAACAGGTTCGCCTTCCGCCTGAAACACAAACCCGGATACCTTACCCATAAGTTTACCAGTCACTCCAGTGCCATGCCGTCCATCAGTACGTGTTATAGTTATTCCATTAAACGTCAGTGAACCGCTAATTTCCGTGGTATGCTCAAACCCCTGCTTCGCTAATTTATCTCCATCTCCTTCCTGACATAATAGTGGTAGATCATGCGGCAACAAAGAAATAGCAGCGGCATCCCAATGATCCTGATGTAGATGTGTGACAAGAATTGCATTAGGACTCAGCCATTGTTCTACGGCTCCCGGCAAAGGAACGAGCGGATTGCGGCGATCATTGTCAGTATTAAAAATAGGTGGATTAGCACCCTGTTCACTCAACATAGGATCAATTAAAAATGTACTGCCACCATACTCTAGCCATAGGGTCGCGTTGCGAATATGCTGTATTTTCATCGGAAGCCCTTCTTTCTTTCAGATATCTTCTGCTACAATTAATTATAGTTGGACCTTGAAACAGAATACATTGAGATTGGAAAAAGATTGGCCTGTTCTACTTTCACGCAGAAAGGATTTTAGATAATAATGAGTTCTTATTTTATAGATGATGTGGATTTTCGCATCCTGCAGCTTCTAATTGAAGATTCCACGATCAGTCACAAAGATATTGGGCAGCAAGTGCATATGACCGGTCAGGCTGTGGGCGCACGTATTCGCAAAATGCAGGACACCGGAGTGATTGAAGGCTACACGGTCCGCTGGAATCCGGATAAGGTTGGGGAGACTATTCATGCCTTTATTACTGTTTTTTTGGGTTCGAATACGGTTCACCCAGCCTTTCAGACATTCGCAAAGCAGCATGATAGTGTAAAAGAAATACATAGGGTCAGCGGAGAAGGCTGCTACTGGATACGTGTTCGTACCGGAAGCCAAAAGGAGTTGAATAGCTTTCTCGACGAACTGCTGAAGTTCGGAAATTACAGAGTCAATCTATCGATGGGAAAACTGAAATAAGTCTGTATCGGAATCGGATATGAAGCTACTATCGGACCCAGTTGACCTTATACTCAGCATAATCGCATATTTGGCATACTATCGGACCCCATTGCCTCTATTGGCACGAAAAACACCAAATATGAGCCTCTTTCGAACGAATAGCATCACTTGAGTCCGAAACCCTGCCCAAAAGGCTAAAAACTTGCCAATAGCGTCATTGGGGTCCGCAAGCCTCAGCCAATGATAGCTCGGCGATGTTGGTGTTGGTGTTTATGCAAGTGATTGGGTTACTCAAAGTCAATGAGCTTTCGCTTGCTCATAAGCTTTTATAGCAGGCCAGCCATCGTCAAAAACGCAGAGCAGCGATCCTCCAATAACCGGAGGATCGTTGCTCTGCTGTCCTTTTACTTATGCCATATTGTAGCTTCTACTACGGTAGCTAATTCAATAATTCAGCTGCTCTAAGCAACCGTACAAGAATTACGGCGGCTTCTGCACGGCTAGTATCACTGCTAGGTGCAAAGCTGCCTGATGGTTGACCTTTCATAATGCCTTTTGCAGCCAGGTCAGACACTGCTTCTTTAGCCCATGAGGAAATAGTTGAAGCGTCTCTGAAAACATCTGTAGCAACGATTGCTCTAGATCCTTCAGCTTCTAGATTCAGCAGCTTCATTGCTCTGGCTGCCATAACAGCCATTTGCTCCCGTGTAATAGGGACGTTCGGACGGAAGGTTCCATCCTCATAGCCTTGAACCAGTCCTAAGGCTGCAGCAGCTCTGGCGTCCGCTGCATACCAAGATAAATCGGACACATCACTGAAGGTCTTCGTCGTATTCGCAGCTACAAGACCTAACGATCGAATCAGCATAGCTGCGAACTCGGCACGACTGACAGATTTCTGAGGTGCAAAGGTATCTGTGGATTGTCCGGTCAAGATCAGTCGGCTGGCAAGTCTCTCAATCTCATTTCTCGCCCAATGTGTGGAAATATCTCCAAAAGTCACAGGGTGCAGCGCAGCGACAAATACACCGCTCGCAATACTGCTCTTAACCGTAACCTTGGTCATCCCATTAACGAGCTCATACAATGCAGGTACATAACGGAAGGAACCCGTCTGTTCATCGTAAATAAGGACTACACCTGTCTTCGCATCCAGCGCCTCCTTAAGCATAAATGTACGATCTACATAAGTGGTACCGAACCCGCTTGCTGCTACAGAGGTTTTTCCATCCGTTACCTTTAGAGTGAAATTAGCCGGTGTTCCTTGCACAGTAAAGCCTTGCTGCTTAGCTTTGGCAAGCAGTTGTTCCAATCCTTTTCCGCTTAGCGAATTTACATTGAACTCCAGTGTGCCTGCCGGCATTTGTGCGGCTTTGAGCACACTCTCCACAAGCTCTAACGGGAAGCGGTAGCTCATCCCCCCACTTTCAATAACAAGCACAGCTTTGGGGCTAAGTGCCGCCGCCTTACGTAAAGCATCTGCACTAAACCGGGCTGTGCCGTCACCGTTAGCTGAAATCTCGATAACAGCCTGCCCTGCAGTCGCCTTAGCTTTTAGCTGCACATCATGATTAGCTGCTGGCGTAGGTGCTGGTGTAGCCGTCGGTGTGCCGGGTTGAACAGGGTTCACTGACCCTGTAGGGTCTGTTGGACCAGGAGTACTTGTTGGTTCTGGAGTACTCGTCGGACTAGGAGTACTTGTTGGGTCCACAGGATCGATCGGATCTACAGGATCTGTCCCGCCAGGTGATAGCACCTCAATTGTATATCCCCTCTTCTCGTTGCCCACAGTTACCGTGAAGTCTGTGATTCCCGCTTGAATTCCATTAAGACTGTCGTTGGTAAATGTAGCAATCTCACTGCTCATAATATTTAGAGTAGCTTGTGCGGTAAGATCTCTGCCTTCTTTATCTAGTACCTTAAGCGTAGCTGACTTACCCTGCTCTAATATCACAGGCCCGCTCTGTCCATCTGCTAGTTTGATAGAGAACGGTTTAATGGCTGAGGCTATTCCTTGATTTTGTTCTTTAATGCTTAAGTCAGGAGAGGCATTGGTCAGTAGGTTCATCCGTTCACCACGAATAATCATGTTGTCGACCAACAGACTCCCTTTCAGATTTTTCGTAACTTCTATACCGCTTGTACCTGCGCCATCCAATACATTATTCGTCAGCACAACTCCATCAATGGAAGTGAGAGTATCTCCCTCTAGATCACCTTGAGCAATCAACCCCGAATAAGTGCTGTCCAGTGCCGTATTGTTGCGAATGAGTACTTTTCCTTTCAGATCACTCTCACCAGCATAAAGCCATAACGCACCCAGATTCACGCCGTAACCGGAATCGTAACTGCCAGTTCTAAGCAAGGTATTTCGCTCCACAACCGTTGTTCCTTGGAAGGGCTCGGCGGTGAAACGGGTAGAGACTGCAATCCCGGCTCCATTAGTCACAGTGTCTTTTACCACGTTGTCCTGGACTTTGTTATCTTTCCCCCCAAAGATTACAATGTTATCCGCTAACCAAGGCAAGGATACCGTATTAAAACGTGCCGTGTTGTTATAGCTCGGTGTACGTTCCGTACCATTCACATCCGTCAACTTGCCGTCAGTAAACGACCACATTGCGATTCCATCATCCCCTGGATAGCGGATGTCACTTTGTTCCATCATGCTGTTGCCAGTCCCTACGGCAAAGTTAATTCCGTCTGCCATAAGATTGCGGATCCGCAGACCTGCCATGTACAGACCATTCGTACGCGCCTTTTCACCCATCGGCTGAGTTAACCACAAGCCTGCTTTGGTATGTTCTATCCAAACGTTCTGTATAATCGAACCTTGGCCAAAAGCACCATGGAAAGCGTTGGTGATCGCTTCATCATCCCGTTCGTTAATGCCGCCTTCAATCATCAGATCGTAAACACCAACCTTACCGCCGTGACCATAAAACTTAGCTCCATTCAGAACTGTATACCACATGCCGGAACCACGTATTTCAGCGGTATCCAGATCCAGCAGACCCTCACCGACATTAAAGGTACCCGCCGGGAACCACACACCTTTACCTGTCGCATTCGCTTCGGCAAGGGCTGCCTTGAAGGCTGCGGTATCATCTCCCTCATCATTCGCTCCCGCTCCAAAATCCGTTACGGAAATAAATCCGTCCGGGCGAGCCAACTCAGGGGCAACCTGCTCCATATCCACCAGGTCAATGACGTAAGAAGCTGCGTTGTCTCCTGTTCCCTTCTCTAAGCGAATAGTTGCTCCGGCAGGAGCATCGCCGATCAGAGCATGGATTTCGTCAAAGAAGCGGTGTCCACTGCCTTGGCGAGGGTCATTTGACCATGGGTAGCTGCCATATTCCCAAGCATATTTGGATGTCAGCTTAAGCTGCTTCTTAACTCCATCCACATATAGAGTCAAGGTTTCTTCCGCACCAGCCCCATCTGGACTATCAGGAATAGAATATCGAAGAACGATGGAGTTAGCTGATTCTGCAAGCTTGAACTCTAGATAATCTCCCGTATTCTTTAAGGCCACCGCTTGTCGTCCAGAAGCCTCGGAAGCCATGCTGAGATATTTCCGCGACGAACCAATCAACGTTCCGTTTGTTGCCGCATCCTCAGCTTCATAGCTGATATATGGAACCGTTGCTCCACGGTATGTTTTGTTTACGCTGTTTTTTACGGTCAGGCTATCAAGGGTTACTTTACTCCAATCCACGTTGTCACTGCTTAGAGAAACCGTGTTGATGCCTGCGCGAAGCTGCAGTTTTACCGCTACAGTCTTCCAAGAGGCAGACTTGCCAAGACTAACCTTGCCCCCTTCGTTTAATCCATTCACCTCTAGTGCCAGATCCGTTGCGGCAGCAGCGGTATTTTTGTATCGAATAACAGCATCGTATTCCCCAGCCTGCTGGGCGTTGACTGCAAACCGTATAACACGTTCCCCTTTGAATGCTTCTCCTCCTGCATAAATTGCATCAGCAGGGATAGGTAAGAAGCTCCAGAGCTCACTATCAGTTCCATTTGCAGCAGAACCAAGCTGAACAGCCGATGCGCTGTGAGAAAGAAGACCTGTTCCATTCGCACTTAGCAGAACAGCATAACCTAACTTCTCTTCCAGCTTCCATTGGGATCTTTCTGTATCTCCAGCAGCTAACAAGACCACTTGGCCCGATTCATTGAGTGAAAGATAATGTTGTGTCTGAACATTCATAATTCGTTTGCGTCCGTTTATCTCCTGCACCAGCCACTGGGATTGAGCCGCCACATCGGAAGCATCTGCATATAGGACAGCCCCCTCTTTTTCGGCCAATACTTTACCAGCCATGCCTTTCGGTACAATGGTTATGATGTTGGTATCATTTTGAACTGGAGTTGTTGTATTGTTATTGCGCAGTTCTCCAGATGGAGTAGTAAACTCCTGTGGAGCCGCCTCAAGTGTCCATAGTGCCGTACCCTCACTTTCTAGCAAAAGCGCACGTTCAGCATATCCTGTCTTATTGGCAATGTTTATTAATTCATCGTCGTATTCTCCAAAGAGACTACGAATGGTGTAATGTGTATAATCGGAAGCCAAGCTCACTTCCCAGGCGGATGCTCCGTCTACAGCAGGATCTGTACTACTGCTCTCCAAATATGAATAATCACCATTCAGCGTTAAAAAATGACCTGTTGCCCGGTTGGTGATCGTCTGTTTACCCTCCTGCACAGATACATTCCAGTGCGAAAATCCATTGTCTGCTGACGGCTGCCCGTACAGAACAACCCCATGCTCATTTTCGTATAAATACTCTCCACTGCTTGCATTCTTGAATCTTACAGGGTAATCAGGCAATGGCGGAGCAATCGCTTCAACCGCTTCAGCAGTAAAATGTGCACTGCTTTTTTCCGCTGTATCTGCAGCTTTACTGATTCGGAGAATTGGGTTGCCGTTATCATCCGGCGCACCATAGATATAGTGACCAGCCCATGAGCTCATAATGGTAGTCACACCGGACGCCTGCATATCAACCTTCCACTTAATGCTGGCCCATACATCGTACACTGTTTGCAAAGTCTGAACGCTAACTTTAGGATCAATCTCATCTACAGCCCCACCTATATGCTCAAGGGAGAGATAGCGTCCAGTGCCTTTATTTTTTATCTTCACCGATCCATTGCTGCCGGCTATTTCTTGCAACTGCCAGACAAAGGAATCGTCATTCAAATCAAGTGGACCATAAGTAGCCTGGCCTACTGTTACATCCTCGTTGGCAGCTGCTAGAGGTGCAAGATTTTGGTTAGAGTGAGCAGAGTCCTGGTCAGCATAGACAGCTTCAGTAACCGTCTTAGATTCTGGCAATTCCTCTAGTGCAGCTGGAGAAGTCAGCAAAGGACCGTCCTTAAGATATTGATCCTCTCCATTTACAGCATCTAGCTGAAAACGGAACAAGTCTTGTTTTATCTCGGTAACCGGTACAAATCTCCACTGCGGACTGCCCCAACCTGGATTGATCACTCCGTACTCAGCATATTTAGTGAGGTTCTGAAGTGAAATATACTTCTCTGGGATTTTATTAAGTTCCTTGTCTAGAACGCTACTGATTACGTAGGTGTTGTTCCCAACATTTTTGCCTGTCCAGATGTATTCTCGTTCCACATGATTTCTGTCTGGAAGCTCTGTGACCTGAAGGTGGCCATTTGGCATGTTCATCGTGTTCATGTAATGGCCCGTTTTCTTGTTTTTGAACAGCTTGCGGCCGTTATATTTCTCCACGAGCCATTGATCGGAGCCGTCCTTTTGCATATTTCCATATTTTAAAAGACCATCAACACTCTCATACCAATAAAATGACTTCCAGCCATTCTGAATCCGGTAATATGGCATTGTGCCGTCAGTCGGTGTGTTAGGATCTAAAAGCTGCCACTGAGCGCTCAAAGAAGTCGCATCCCCAATCGCACCAGCCTGTTCTCCACCCAATGTAGACAAATAAATGCCTGTGCTTTCGAGATTCTGAAGCGTCTGGTAATCATCATAATCATCGGAATCATTAAAAATCCATTGATCCGACGGCTGACTTCCGCTAATCTGCAAGGCCTTGGCGGTACCTTCACTATAAGAAACATAATGATCGGTTGCCGCATTACGGATACGCTTATTGCCGTCATAATCCTCTATATACCATAGATAGTCAGAGGTGTTGGCGGCATCTGGCGCAATAATTCCATGCTTAAGCTCGCCGTTTACGGATTCATATAAAAAATCTGTAGCCACTTGTGCATCCGTATAAGTTGCCAGTCGTACAGGCTGTAATTCGGAAATAGGCACGATTCTCCACTGTGCACTTGGATTAGAGGCTGAACCCGGCCAGCTGTTAGATCGCACATTATTGTCATCGCTGAATTGCGGATTTAGCCATAATGGACTACCCTCTTCAGTTAAACCACTGTTACGAAGGGTAATGAAGCCCGTTCCATCAGGGCCTGGTGCATGCTCTTGGGTCCACTCACTTAGCTTCACGTGATCCATATCGACTTCCTGCGAAAAAACCCCAGCCCAGGTCACTTCATTTTGCTTAATATAATGGCCTGTCGCACGGTTGCGAATCATTACTGTTCCGTCATCCGTCCCTGATTCAAGATACCACTGTGCTGCTTCATTGCTGACAGGCTGTTTACCGTAAAGAACGTTCCCTTCACTTTCATACATTACCTGACCGGGGCGGAGACGGCTCTCTAGCCGTACAGGTGCTGCATTTGGATCTATAAAAGCCCACTGCGGACTCTCAAACGTAACATTGATATCCGAGCTTACTTGCGCATAACCAAGCTGATTCTCCTCGTGGATAACCAACTTCCCCTCTGGCACAGTCGCACTTCGGATGATCATGTATCCATTGCGATTGGAAGTATCGATCAGCCACTGATCCGCAACACTTCCTGAACCTTGGCGTTCTGCCGCCTTAAGTGAATCCTCTTTGCCGTTGTTACCATCCATTGTAATGTAATGGCCTGTCTTCACATTCTTGATTCGTGACAGCCCATTCACCGTCTCAACCGTCCAATGCGCTGAAGTATCGGCTGGATTGGTCATGCCATAACGCACGATTCCTGCGGATGTCTCATATAAAAAGTTGTTTTTCCACTTATTCTTGATGAGTACCGTATCTGATGGAATTTGCTCAGCGCCTGTTCCTCCAACCCCTTCTGCTCCTACGGAACCTTTACCGGTTCCCATTACAGGCAAGCTTGAAAAAATCAGCAGCAGCGCGAGCAGACCCGCCATTGCGGACCTGATTCGTTTCATACATGTGCCCCCTCTAATTAATATGGACTTCCTTTTCATATTAGTTTGGGAACGCTTACAAAACGATGTGCGATTTTATCCAGAAAAAGGTGTATTTGTACGGATATCCAATCCCTACAACCTTCATGAAGATTGACAAATCGGTTTAACGCGATGATAGTTAGTTTTAGCTACCCGCAAAGAGTAAACAAACGGAGGTACATATGAATTTCAAAATTGATTCGCCAAAAATAGCAGATCCAGACTCTCTTCTTCCTGAGCAAATATATTCGCTGCAAACCAAGGACGAATTCAGCTGTTGCAGCATCAGCGATACGGTTATTGATAATCAAGAGGCTAATAAGGTCAGCTTTGATCGCGTGATTTTTAAAAATGTAACGATTACGGAGTGCTCCCTAACTGGGATCGAGCTTATGGACGTGATTTTTGATCGCTGTGATCTATCTAATGTGGATTTTACGAATGGCATTATTCATCGAACTGAATTTAGAAACTGCAAGCTTATTGGCACAGACTTTACAAGAGGCAGATTCCAAAATGTTCGTGTAGTAGATTGTATCGGGGATTTTGCTACGTTTCGATTCGCTAATCTGAAGCAGGTTGCTTTTGAGAGCAGTTCATTAATGAGTTCCGACTACTATCAGTCAAATTTCCAAAAAATCAGCTTCAGCGAGTGTAATATGGATCAAGCCACATTGTCAGGATCAAAGCTTAATGGGATCGATCTTAGTGACTGCGAGTTCAGTGGCTTGATCGTGGATATCAAAGATTTAGAAGGATGCATCATTTCGCCTCAGCAAGCTGTTTCTTTTGTCGGATTATTAGGTTTGGTTATAAAATAAATAACTTCAACTTGCCCGAACATTTACCGCAGCGATAACGCTTAGGGTCTACTTTTCGCTTACGCGGATACTCCATGGCACAGGCACTGCATACAAGCTTATATCGATAGGGCAGCGACTTCCGAGCTTTTGCACCCGGCAGTGTCTGACAGTAGCGGCTTCCGCCGACTTGCGCCAGCAGGCTTTTGAAATCAGCGTCACGATGCATATACCCTCGCTTAGCCAAATGCAAATGATAATGGCAGAGCTCATGCTTGATAATCCGCTCCGTCTCTTCTCTGCCAAACATGGCAAGCTGATGGGGATTAATCTCTATATTATGGCTTTTGGTAAAATATCGGCCGCCCGTTGAGGACAACCGGCTGTTAAAGCTCGCCTTGTGTCTAAACGGCACGCCAAAGCTGTCCCGTGATACCTGCTCAATCCACAGCTGCAGCTCTTCGTTGCTCATAGTTTCCATAGCGTTCTATCACAAGTCCTTTCCACGGGAAATAAGATCTCTACTTGAATTGTAACTTGTGCATAGGCTAAACTGTCAAGAAGGAAGACAAGTACGGAGGGAGAATGAACAATGCCGAAAATGCGGTATGTAATTTTGCAGCAAAATCAAGAATTACAATTCGTGGAAATGCCTGAGGAATATGCGTACCAACTAAGTGCGCTCAATTTACGCCTGAACAAAGAAATCGATAAGCTGACAGCCGATAATGTTCCGGATCTGCCCTTAGCCATCGCCGAATGTGACTCGCTGGATCTGTTACGTGAGGATTACTCCCTGGAGTCCGGTCTGGATTATATCAATAGATTGGAACAGGCCTTCGCCTCTGTTCAAGAGCAGAAGAACTACCCACTGATCTCCCTGCTTACTGAGATCCGAGCGCTACAGGCTCAATTGGAGCAGTGGTACGAAGAGGAAGCAGAAAGCCTACTGTAATCCGCACCTTTAGGCTTATTTCTCCATATTCTAACTTACGTAAGTTGTTAGAGGAGGGATTCGCTTGCCACAGTGGCTCTGCCATCAGCTAATGAAAGCCTATTACAAAAAAGACCGCCGTCAGATCAAGCTGCTGAATGAGTGCTGGTTCTTTTATCGTAATTCTGCGGAATCGAGTAATGAGATGAAGTTATAGCCTCGGATGATTAAGATCTAGGACATCTTTAAAGCAGCGGATATCGTCTTTTAAGAAGACGGTATCCGTTTTTGTTAAGAAAGGGGACTTATAATCATGATCAGTAGAACAAGACATATACAGCTGTCTCCGGAAAGTGGGACTGAGGAAGAAGACAATTATAATCTCTATGTCATAGTCACATTCCCTGACCGCTCCCGCTGGGCATCGGATTTCTACACCTTCAAGAACATCGAAGCGATCCGACAAGACTACATCCAAAGTGGTGCTTGTCTAAATGGGGCCTACTGGAGTGCACCTAATTATCTAACTGTCGTGGATCATATTGATCGCAAGCGAATTGAAGAAGTCGTCGATTTATATATTTCAGAAGGTACATTCGAATACAACTTTGAATACATAGGACAGGTCACGGAGCGGGATCTGAAGATTATCGATTATCCGAAAGACTTTTTCAACCCTTTAGAGAAGCTTGAGCACAGGTACGTTATGCGGCAGTTCGCTGCAATTGAGTTTATGCTGGAGAATGCTGCACCAGAAACTATAGCAGTAATAAAAAAGATCATCGCAGAGAAACAATAAAACTCCGCCTTAAGAATCAATTCTTATTAAAACTTAGGAAATACATATTTAACCAAAAAGAACAGAAAACCAAAAAATATTATAATGTAAGCAGCATATTTAATAAAGGTAGATGCGACAACGCTGGAATCCGATTTCCGTTGTACCTCCCTATGCTCCACTTCAACACTTCTATCCTTATAGCCCGGTTCCATCAGCAATCTCTCCTTTCGAATGTTCATCTTTGATAGCCTCCATTAACCCGAGGCTTTCAGGATTGAATCAAAATTCTAGATTGGATTAAAAAAAAAGACCGGAATTCTCTTCAGCTTTTCGAGCTGAGAAATTCAGGTCTTCTTTCTACTTACCCTTTAACCGAACCCGCCGCAATTCCCTCAACGATACGGTTACTGAGGAACAGGAATGTAATCAGGATAGGCAAAATACTGATCATAAGCGTTGCCCCGATCGCACCCCAATCCGTTGTATATTGACCAATGAAGTTTTGCACCCCCACGGTCAGCGTCTTGTAAGAATCAGAACTAATAAATGTGTTTACAAAAATAAATTCGTTCCAGTTATAGATCATATTAATAATGGCTGTAGTCGCGATCACCGAGCTTGTCATAGGAAGTATAATTCTAAAAAACATTCTGTTCACGGAACAACCATCAATAACCGCGGCCTCTTCCACTTCGCGTGGCAGTGCGTAATAGAAACCCAGCAAAATCATAATCGTTATCGGCATGTTAAAAGCGACATAAGACAAAATAAGTGACAAAGGGTGATCCGTTAAGCCAATCTTATTGAATATACTAAATAACGGAATAAGCGTGGAGTGAACAGGAATCATCATCGCTACCATAAACAAACCCAGTACGAACGAGCTTCCCTTCCATTTCATCCTGGTAACTGCATACGTAACCAAGCTCCCGAAGATAACCGTTAACACCGTAGCCACGATGGTAATCCATACGCTGTTGAAGAAATACACGTTGATGTTCCCTACATTCCAGACCTTCGCGTAATTCTCCCAGTGAGGATTCATCGGCAACGATAGAGCAGGAAGGTTGAACACTTCCTGATTATTTTTTAATGAGAAAAACAGCAGCCATACAAGCGGAAACAATTGCAGAGCAGCAACGGCAATCAACACGATATATAGCAATGAGTAGCCGAATTTACGTGTGATCTCCGCACCTGCGCCGCCTGTCTTTGGCCCGATTTCTAGCCTTCCTGCAGTTCCAGACATCATGAAGCGCCCCTCCTTATGAGTATTGGATCGAATCTTTCGTAGCAGTTAATTTGCGAATGACCCAAGTAATGACGAGACAGATGACGAGCAGGAAGAATCCAATTGCACTCCCGTAGCCGAAATCATAAGCCCGAAAAGCCTGATGATACATATAAGACGCCATCACTTCACTAGAGCCATTAGGACCTCCATCCGTCATAACAAAGATTAAGTCAAAATACTTCAGAGAACCTACAACGGCTAGAACAATCGTAACTTTGATGACTTCCATTGCGAGTGGAAGCTTAATTTTCCAAGCGATTTGTAAGGCAGAGGCTCCGTCAATCTTTGCTGCCTCTTCCAGAGAGGTCGGGATATTCTTGAGTGCTGCGTAATAGATCAGAATATAGAAACCAGCATATTGCCACAGAATGGGAATAAATAAAGCAAACAAAACTAATGTAGGCTCTGCAAGCCATGCAGGAGGATTAGCAAAACCAATGGATACTAATAAGCTGTTCACAATTCCGTTCGTCGGATGATAAATTCTTAGCCAAAGCTGCGCAATCGCAACGGACGATAGCAGCATCGGAATCAGATATATTTTGCGAAACAAGTTAGCTCCCTTGATCCGGGCGGCTAATACCATAGCAATTGCCAAATAAATAATGAGACTTAGGGTAGAAAACAACGCTAACTGCAGAGAGTGCCAAGCACTATTCCAGAAGGTTTGGTCTGTTAGCAAAGCTTTATAGTTATCAAATCCGATAAAAGTCAGAGCGCCTATACCATTCCATTTATTCAGTCCGTAATAACCCGTTAGAACAATCGGAATATATACAATAGCCAGAATGAGAAGCAAGGCGGGAAATACGTATAACGCGATTATTTTTTTGTTAGACATCACTTTATCCAAAGTGTCCGACTCCTTTCCTTCATAAACCGTTTGAGGAAAGGCTTATCCGGCATCACGCTGCCGGATAAGCTAATTGTCCCCTTCACCTAGTTGTCGAAGCTTTAGTTGCCTTTGGAGATGGCTGCGTCATGCTCCTCGGAATACTTCTCTGGCGTCACCGCTTTGCCAAAAAGAGCCTGGATCATATTCAGATGCGTTTCTGCTGCATTGGCACGCATTTGAACATCTGCGAATAAAGTGATGCTGCTAGCCTTGTTCATTTCGTTAAACAAATCGATGTACAGCTGTGGTAGATCCAGTGTGGCGGTGTCCACCTTCGTAGCTGGAATAACGCCTGCTCCAGTTACGGATTGCTCTCCCCATTTGGATACGAAATACTCGACGAATAATTTTGCTTCTTCTTTTACCTCAGAGTTCTCAGCAACAAATAATCCTACGCCTGGTCCACCTACCCAGCTGTTAATGTCGCCCTTCCCGCCTTCAACTGTCGGGAATTTGAAGAAACCAACACTATTACGGAATTCCAGTGGAATTTCTTCATTGGTTGTGAAATTTGGCAGATCCCATGATCCCATCATGTACATTGCTGCCTTGCCATTTACGAACTCTGATTTTGCCTCTTCATTTGATAAACCGTTGAAACCCTTAACAAATGCATTGCTGTCAACAAGTGATTGAACCTCAGAAGCCGCCTTTACTAATCCTTCATCCATAAATGAGCCTGATCCACTGATCGCACCTGCAAGTGCCTGTTGGCCTGCGATCCGATCAGCCAGATACATATACCAAAGCGATCCTGTCCAGCGATCCTTATTACCGAGAGCAATCGGTGCAATGCCCCCTTCAGATAGTGTTTTTACAACTTGCTTAAACTGATCGTAGGTTTGTGGGACCTCAAGATTATATTTTTTAAAAATAGCTTTATTGTAGTAGATAGGTGCGATGTTAAACTCAAGTGGAAGCGCATACGTTTTATCGTTAATAGCATAAGCTTCTGTAGTTCCTGCGACGAACTTGTCTTTTAATTCACCATTCAACAAGTCATCTACAGGAGCGAAGAGATTTCCTTCAACGTAAGGCTGCAAAAAGCCAGCGGCCCAAGTTACCCCAACGTCTGGCAATTCGTTAGAAGCAGACAATACCTTCAGCTTATTTTTGTATTGCTCGTTGTCCAGAACCTCTTGCTTGATCACAACATTGGGATGCTCTGTTTGATATTCTTTAATGATTTGATTAACAATTTTATTTTGCCCGGCAGAAACACCTTCTGGCCATAAATGCATGAAGTTAACGGTGACTTTGTCGCTTCCCCCATTTGCACTACCTTTAGATTCACCTGCATTGTTATCTTTTTGACCACAACCAGCTGTGACAAGAACGAGGCACATCGTTAAGAACAATATTGTCCATTTTTTATTGCGCACGCTTACAACCCCTTTTCTATTGTTGTCTAGCGGCCTTGTAACCGCTTAACTAAATTGTAGCTTGGATCCCATGCTGTCGTAAGGTCATAAGGATTGGGACTAATACCACTATTATTGGATTCTTTCCTCCGTGGTCATGACGTTCTGGCGGTATTGCCCTGGACTAACATTTTCGAGTGCACGAAATACCTTCACAAAATATTTGGCCGTCTGATAGCCTACTTGTTCCGCGATTTCAGCAATGGACAGCCGTGTGCTCACCAGTAGTTCTTTGGCTCGTTGTATTCTCCTTCTCGTTACATATTCACTGTAAGTCAGTCCCGTCTGCTCTTTGAAAAGGACGCTGAAATAGCTGGCATTCATGTGTAATTGATCCGCTATATCACGCATGGATATCGATTCGTGAAGATGTTCGTCTAAGTATTGGAGTGCCTCACGCACTTGAGTGCTATACACTTTCTCCTGCTGTACCGTTTCCATAAGCTTGGGATCGATCAGCTTCTCCATTCGTTCGATTCGATATATATCCTCCTTGCGTTTCAATGCCAGTTCCACTGCTCGGACCA
This sequence comes from Paenibacillus sp. FSL F4-0097, assembly GCF_038593125.1. NCBI lineage: Bacteria > Bacillati > Bacillota > Bacilli > Caryophanales > Paenibacillaceae > Paenibacillus > Paenibacillus sp. FSL F4-0097. The sequence goes on along the minus strand of NZ_CP151965.1, from coordinate 1,289,868 downwards.
GCTTCGTTTTGTCGAGTGGCTTCAGTAAATATTCAACCACACCAAACTGCAAGGCTTTCTGTGCATAGTCAAATTCAGGATGGCCGGAGATCACAATAACCACTGGAGGATGAGGCATTTCGTTCAGCTTTTCAACTAATTCTAGCCCTCCAATCTCAGGCATGCGCACATCGGTAATAAGCAGATTAACTTCGTTATTTTGCAGCCATGCCAGTGCTTCAACACCGCTTGCTGCGGTTTCGATGCGATATTGACCGGATGACCAGGCTTCTAATGTTTTACGAACCCCTTCTCTTGTTCTCGGTTCATCATCTACGATGAGTATAGTCTTCACGTGTTTTTCCCCTCTCCAGGTTCATTCGGTATTGTAAAAGAAATGCTAGTTCCGTAACCTTCTTCACTTCGTATTCCAAGTCCGTCCGTATTGTCTACGTAACTGAGTTTCAGTCTCCGCTCTATATTAGCAATACCAATCCCGGTCCCTTTGGAAGACCTCATGCTCCCCTTCTCCATGGTGTGATAGATAGACGATATCTTTGCTGCATCCATCCCTGGACCATCGTCAGTTACCGTAACCAATGTATATCCCGGACGACTTGAGGGCCTTACAATTAGCATAACTGTCCCCGGTCCAACCCTTTGCTCTACGCCATGAAGAATCGCATTTTCGACAAGAGGCTGGATTAACAGCTTCGGTAGCGGGACACTTCGGCAAGCTTCATCTGACTCAATCCGCCAGGATAACCTATCGAGCATACGCATCTCCATAATCTTCAAATATCTTTCGGCATGGTCGAGCTCATCGCCGATAGTCACCCATTCATCATCATCAGTTCGATTGATGACATAACGAAAAAGCCCCGACATATCAACCACAATTTGAGCTAATTCCTCCTCACCCTTTTCATCGAGGGCCCAATAGAATGCTTCTAATGTGTTAAATAAGAAATGCGGATTGATTTGAGCCTGAAGTGCCTTTAATTCTGTGCGACTCTGGACGATCTCCTTCTGATAGACGACTTCAATTAGTTCATTCAGAGAGTGAACCATCTGGTTGTAAGTATTATTGAGCTCATTGATCTCCATAGTTGTAGAAGTGACTGAAATCGGTTTCAAGGTTCCAAATCGTGAACCGCGCATCACTTTTATCAAATTCAGTATAGGACGTGTAATCATCGTGGATAAAATAAAAGTAAAAATGAGAAACAATAAACTGCCAACAACACCGGATACGATGATCGCTGTACGAAGGACAGATATCCCCTCTGTCGTATAGTCAACTGGAGTGAGGATTACTAGCCTCCAACCTGTTGCCTTGGACTGCTTCTGAATCACAATGTAGTCTTCACCGCCAACCTCAACCTTTTCTCCTCCATGATCCAGTATCTTATTTGCATTAACATTTACGGAAAAATCGGAAGAAATTTGCCGTCCCGCTTCATCAAATAATCTCATTAATTCACGCGTTTCCGCCTGTGAGCTGTCCACCTCATCCGTAAGCTGGAAGTAACTTTTCTCAATTTGAACCATAATATAGCCAGCTTTCGTGAATGAATGATCAATCAGTCTAATATTACGAATCGCGATGACGATATCCGAATTCCGCGGGTCAAGTCCAAACCATACGAGACGTCCTTTGCCCTCGTCCACCCGGCTGATCCATTCTTCTGATACTCGATTGTTCAGGCTGGCGTCATCAACAGAAAGTAATTTCTGATAATCACCTGCATACAGCTCAATGGAACGAATCCCTGTCGCATACGCCTCATATTTACGTACTTCCTGCTGGATGGTTTGACGTTCGGCGAAGCTGATCGGCTTTCCTTCGGCCTCTTGAGCGAGTAATCGCTGAATGGAGGCGTTGGTTGCCACTTGCGCCGTCAACGTGTTAATCTGCCGGATCAGTACATCCAATTTGCCCGTTGCCTGAACTGCAGTCTGTTCAATATGCTTCTCCGCACTATTGCGTAATAGAACCGAAACTTGACCGTACATAAAAAAACCAACCGTGGCGAGTACGATCACCATGACAAACATAAAACCCAGGAAAATTTGATTACGCAATGTGTTTAACTGTCCAAACCTCGTCAATCTTTACACTCCCCTCCGCCAGATAGACTTGATTCCTCATCAAAAAAGATGACCCTTGAATCTTCAGGAATCATCTACAGCTCTAGTTATTTGTTAATTCAGCCTTTGGATTATATGATATCAGTGATTAGTTTCTGAGCCCATATCCATATCGCGTTTTAATTTATCCAAATCAACCAAAAAAAGCAATATAGAATATATACTCGTGCCTCCCAGAGTTGCACAAAAAAAAGCCGTACCTCCGCTGACCCGGGTATACCGGAATAGCAGTGTACGGCTTGTATTTTTAAATATGGAGGTTCTAATTAAAACTACGGTTGGACACCCACGAACCCTGCAATTTACGCAGCATAATAATTTGTCCAGTATGGTACGAATCGTGTAGGATAAGGCTCATTACCTCTTCCCCTGGCGCATGACCCGAACCGCCCCAATCATACGCGCCTTCTTCCAGCGCTTCAATGATTTCTCTAAGAGCAGCATGCACGTCTTTCAGGTCTGCAACGGCTTTCGCCCATGCTTCTTCTCCTTCAGCTGTTACAGTAAAGGTATCATCGTTGCTTTCAGCATCGGGTTGTTTGGGCAACCCTTTTAGCTTTCGCAGCAAACGCACCTTATAATAAGTTAGATGGTTAACCGTTTCCCAGATAGAATTGGCCGCCCCACCCTCTGGCTTCCAGAGAGCCTGTTTGCTATCCACACCTTCCAGCGCATCGCTAAGCGGCGGAGCCCAATCCTCGATATCCATGCAATAATCCCAATTTTGGAGCAAGACCTCACTGATTTTATTTTGCATGTTCAACCTCCTAAAAATTTGTGTAAACATAAACTTCATGGTGTAGCTTCAAAAAGAACTACTTCAAAGCGAACTAATATGTAACGACTTAAACCATAATATAGTGGTTACAAAAGAAATGTAGCATATTTCCAGATTGTATTCAAGTAACTAGCTAAACTTATTTTTAACTGTTACAATGATTTGTAATGAGCGTTGAATCGGAAAGGATGAACAGACCGTGTTGTGGGAGGATTTCATTAACAGTTACTGGCGGGATTGGCGAACAGGAGATAAGAATAAAGACCGGGACAGACTCGATGAAGAAGAGTGGGTTTTTAAATGGCTGAAGGAGTATGCTCTATTAGAAACACAGATGCCGAACACGATAGAAATGGCGCAGCTTAAAAAGCTTCGCTCACTACTATGGAACTGGGTACAGGCCATTGTGCAAGGAAACTCGGTGTATGGAGAAATACTGGAACAGCTCAATGTCTATATGGACAAGGGTCCTGTTATACGGCGAATTGTGTGGAAAAGCGACGAGCAAGCGGAAATAAAGCTATTGCCACTCCATAGTGGCTGGGAGCAGGTAATGGCGGAGATTGCAGCGTCTTTTGCCGAGGCATTACTTGAAAGAGAACCCACAAGATTCCGTATCTGCGAGAATCCCGATTGCCTCTGGGTCTATTACGATGATACACGCAACCGCTCCAAGCGGTACTGCGATGACAAAGCCTGTGGCAACCTTATGAAAGTGCGGCGTTTCCGGGCGCGGAAGAAGGCTGAGTCTGAGGGGGAATAAAGTCTATAGGCTAATAGATCATATTAAAACTCTTATACTTAATATAAGCTTGTTATGTGTATGAAGGATAAACTTGAGGTTATTAGCGCAGTGTGAATTACGTACATTTTTTACTCTCTGTGCATCCATTAGAGCCTATGGTTAAGCTGGTAATGGAGGAGGCGAGATCCAACCCACTGTTAAATCCCCCTCGTGATGACTTTCAATAATAATTCCTTTATCCAAATTCACAATCCATGTATCAAATCCAACAGCAATAACATCATTGAAATTGTTTATAATATTTTTTAAATTAGTCTCCACTACCGGAAGATTGAACTCATTCCACACAATAAAATAGTTATCACGCAATAAAATAGACTCTATGTCTTTCAGTTCTTCCGGTGTCTTAAAGGATTTCTTTTGATCAATAGATTCCCAGTCAATCCGCGCCCACTGTGTGAAATTAACTATACTCTCCATCATAGCTACAATCTCGGACGACTTTTCTAAACTATATATTCTTGTGTTGGGACCTAAAGCTTCGATACACTCACTGTACAGAGAACCTGATAAGTTCTCTATTTTCACTCTTTTTTTCAGTTGCTCCATACGAAATAGCCGTGATTGTTTATCACTCACTTTCTCACAACCTTTAACTCATCCTATTTTTTAGCGAAAAAAACCTGGCCTTCTCTAGATAGTTTTGTGCACGGAGCTTTATGAACTCATGAAATAGCTGCATTTCATACACTTATTCCGCATCCAAATGGGATCATCAAGACTTTAATTGTATTCTGTACACTTAAAAACTAGAAAATGTGCCCATAGAGTAATAAATCACGAAAATAGGTGTACGAAATACAGTTATATCCTTTGACGGGTTATTTGCAGGATTATAGTTGTACAAAATACAGTTAAAAGCTTCTGCACATCGCTCCCCTTGGCTCTTAATCCCCAACAGTCCCAATATCCCTCCACCCGATCATGATCTCTTCGACAACCTCATTCCCAATCTTCACTTCTTTTGTCGCAACAGATTGCCCACCCACTTTGTGGTAGAAATGAATCGCGGGATTTCCTGTTACCACCCAAGTCATGAACGAGCTATAATTTTTCTCCAATAAATTCTGTGCTACGCTTCTTATGAGTTGCCTTCCAAGACCCTTTCCTTGCTGTTCCTTAAGCAAATAGAGTGCATATAGCTCCGCATCATAGAGATCTGAGAGATCTGGCCCTCTTCGCACTCCTCCATTTGCAAAACCAATAATCGTCCCAGCCTCATCTTCAGCCACATACATAACCTCGTCTTTATTGGGCGTTTCAAAATTCCGAATCCAGAGCTTCCTTCTAGCTTCCACTGTAATTTTATCGAGAAACTCATCTGATATTAGCCCTCTGTATGTGGTTTTCCAACTCGTAGCGTGGACAAAAGCGATCCCGTCTATATCACTAGCTGTTGCTTCTCTAATCTTCAATTTAATTCCCCCTTAGATTTCCAATAAAAGCTTCAGCTAGTCCAACATTGACTAGTGTTCAACCACTTATTCCTCTCAAACAAACTATTGAAATCACTTTGGGCTACTGAATTGATATGTTTTTCTGAGCTGTATAATATTCACATGCCAACTAAAAAACGAGGAGATGTCTTCTACTTATACTTCTACTTCTACTTCTACTTCTACTTCTACTTCTACTTCTACTTCTACTTCTACTTCTACTTCTACTTCTACTTCTACTTCTACTGGAGCTACTTTCATATCTTCTAATAGTTTTCTGAGTATATCTTAGTACCAACATCCTCGCACACTCTCTAGTTTTTTATTCCCCGTCAGCCTATTTAACACTCAAGCTCAATTTAACCTTGCAGTGCCTTTCGCACACTTAATATATATTTCGCCTGATCAAGTGGGTTCACGCCCCGGCGGGTGCGCTCAGCAGATACGTCTGGTGGACATTCTTCATAGCCGGCAAAAAAAGAAGTAAACGTGCTGCGCCCCTTCGTGTAGGAGCTTAAGCTGACGGGATAATCGAGCGACGTTGCCAACGGCAGACGTCCTTCGATGATCATCCGTTCGCCTTGCAGCACGGGAGGCTCGAACGTGCCACGCATCTGCACAAGGTCGTTCATCACCCGTCCGCCATTCTCCTCAGGAACCACGATGCGAACCTGCAGAATCGGCTCTAGGAGTTTAGTGCCTACCCGAGCGAGTCCGTCCATAATTCCCATCGGAGTCGCCACAGCAAAATCCAGCGGATGGGTATGCCATACATGATGTTGTCCCTCGATCAAGGTCACTTTAAGATCGGTAACCTCCCAGCCATACAAACCCTGTTGTAAGGCTTCTGGTACTCGGCGTGCGGTTTCGCTCTGATATTGCGGCAGCAGGTCGGAACTCCGCACTACCGAATCGTAGACTAAACCACTGCCCGGAGATCCCGGCTCAATCTGAAAGCGCAGAATCGCCCAGCACGGTTTCGGCATCGTGTAAGCGATAAAACCTTCCCCGGCACGGGCTGGCGTTTCTTTATATATGACAGAAGGCTGACCGAAAGTAACCTTCAGCGCATATCGCTCCTCCAGAACACTGTTCAGAATCTCCAGTTGAATCGGTCCCATTACTTTGATATGCAGCTCCCGCTCATCCTGCAGCCACTGCGCATCCAAAAGCGGATCTTCATCCGCCAGTTCCTGCAGCGCTCCGATAACCTTATGGTCATCCACATCTGGTTCCCAGAATACACGCACCGTTAGCAGCGGCACAGCCAGCTTCGCCTCCTCCGGAATGGCCCCCGGATGGCCGAGCACATCTCCGATGCGCACCCCTGAAAGGCCATAGATAACAGCAATATCTCCGGCTTCAAGCGCTCCGACATCCTCGGTCCGACCACCTTCGACCTTGCGGATCTGGGTCACTTTCCCCTGAATATCCTGCGTATAATTCATCAGCGTATCGCGGTTACGGATCGTCCCTTCATAAAGGCGGACAAACGCCATCCGTCCCATACTTTTATCACGCTGAATATTGTATACGATGCCTGACACCGCCCCCTCCACATTCCCACCAGCGCGGGGAAAATACTCAACCATCGCATCCAGCAAGGCAGTAATCCCAAGCCCCTTGGCGGCGACGCCATAAACCATCGGAAAAAAGCGGCCTGATGAGGAGGCTGTTTTCATATATTTTTTCCATTCAGCCAAATCAATAGTGCTACCTGACATATACTTCTCCAACAGCTCTTCGTCCCGTTCCGCTAACGCCTCTAATAATTCTGTTCGTGCGCTAGCATCAGCTTCGTTCTCCCATAAATCTCTTGCTCCTATGTACCCCTTCTCTTTGCCGATGGGTTGCTGAACTGGAAGGATATCACTAGACAAATAATTTCGCACTTCTGCCAGCACAGCTTCAGGGTTAGCGCCTACGCGATCCATTTTGTTCACAAAAATAAGCGTGGGGATTCCCAGCTTCCGCAGCGCGTTCCAGATCATCTCACTTTGGGCCTGCACACCCTCCACGGCTGAAAGAATAAGCACCGCACAATCCATCACCCGCAAAGACCGCTCAACTTCGGACAGAAAATCGACGTGCCCCGGGGTATCGACCAGATTAATATGCACACCTTTCCAAGCAAAAGAAGCCAATGCCGCCCGTACGGATATCCCCCGCTGCCGCTCCACATCCATTGAATCCGTCAATGCCGTCCCAGTGTCTACGCTACCAAGCGCGCGAATGCGACCGCTTTCATACAAAATATGCTCCGTTGTTGTCGTCTTCCCGGCGTCCACATGGGCAAATATCCCCACATTAATCCGTTCTGCTCCCTGCTGCTGAATCATCTATAGTTCCCCTATCATGAGCTAGATTTATCTGAATTTATATTATTTACATCCTTATATCCCATAGTAATATATCCACCCACGTTGTTCCACCCTCCAGTTCAATTGGTTAGATTCAGCTATGCCGGGTATGTAATTACTAATAAGAAATCTAACGCCGAGGAGGAAATTCATCATGACAGATAAACGTTTGCAGGATAAAGTTGCAGTGGTTACAGGTGCTGGTTCCGGTATTGGAAAAGCTACAGCCATAAGGTTTGCCCAACACGGAGCTAAGGTATATATGCTTGACCGCACTCCCGAGGATTCCTATGAAACTAAACGTGAGATTGAATCTATTGGCGGTACAGCAACAGTAATTGAATGCGATGTCTCCAATCCAGGTCTGGTCGAAGAAAGTATTCGTAAGGTTGGGGAGGCGGCCGAGAAGATTGATATTGTTTTTGCCAATGCTGGCATTAATGGTACATGGTCTCCAATCGAAACACTAGAAATCGAAGATTGGGACCAGACACTGGATACCAACCTACGCAGCACCTTTGCCACAGTAAAATATGCCATCCCCCATATGAAAGAAAATGGCGGCAGCATCATTATCACCAGCTCCATTAACGGCAACCGAGTATTCTCGAACATTGGCGCTTCCGCTTACTCATCTTCCAAGGCAGGACAAGTTGCTTTTATGAAAATGGCTGCACTAGAGCTGGCGCAATACGGCATCCGTGTAAATGCAATCTGTCCTGGATCAATCGATACACAAATTGGAGATAATACGTATAAAAGCGATGATCTTCAAAAAGTGAAGATTCCTGTGGAATTTCCGGAAGGTAATCATCCGCTGGAAAATGCACCGGGTAAGCCTGAGCAGGTTGCCAATCTGGTATTATTTCTCGCATCGGATGAATCTTTTCATGTTACGGGAACTGAGATTTATGTAGATGGTGCCGAGTCACTCCTGCGCGGATAAGTTTTTACTCGAATCGTTATAATATTTTAAAATCTATGCAACATTTTGGTCTAATCTACCATCTAAGAGTATGGAGGTGACGCAAATGAAAAAACCATTATTCATAAATAACGCTAAAAAAATGACTATAGCCTGCGGCATTTTGGCAGCGAGTGTGTCTTTTGGGGCATCCGCTTTTGCTTTTTCAGATTTGAAAGGTGATCCTGCGGAAGCAAAAATCAACTCTTTGCATAAAGAGGGGATTATAAACGGAGTAGACAAAGATAAGTTTGCCCCTAAATCTAAGGTAAGCTTTGCGCAAGGGATACAATTCATCGTTGGGGGTCTGAATCTGACTCCGCAACCAGCGGTAGGTAGTAATTCTTCCAAAGCCAGTGATTATTTCGATAAAGTAAACGACAAAGCCTGGTATGCTTCGGCTTTCCTGACTGCCAAGCAAAATGGTCTTTCACTCGACCGGACAGTGGATCCTAACGGAACCATCACCCGTGCTCAGTTCGCTCACTTATTGACGCAAGCGCTGCAAAGTAAAGGTAACTTCCCTGTTACGCTGATGTATGTAGACATTAAGGATGGCGATAAACTCTCTACGGAGGTTATAAATAGTCTCCAGATCCTGCTGAATACACATATTGCCACACTCGATAAGAACGGTAATTTCCGGCCAAATGATGCTATTACCCGCTCTGAAGCAGCCGCTCTCATCTATGATGCAGCCGCTTTTGCTAAACGTGTAATTGTATCTAATGGCAGTCCCACTACTCCCACCTACGAAACAGAGGTTACGTTGACCAAAGCGGGTGAAGGCGTAAATAAAGCCACACTTACCGTTAATAATCTGCCTAACCCCGGGTATGGGCTGGTGATTGAGCGAATCGAATTTGGTAAAGACAATACGGCTGTGATTTACTTTAACGTGACTGCTCCTGAACCAGGGAAAATGTACGCGCAGGTGATCACAAAAGCATCTGTTGCCACTTATCTGCCAGATGGATACAAAGCTGTCGCTCAACCTGTAACAGGCTCTGCTTCTTATTCGTCTTCTAGCGCGGCACAATAATATAAATTCAACTTGAAGGTTTTAGAGTTAAGAGTCCGACGCAGCTGCGGTGTATATTTGGACTTCCAGCTGCCGTTTATGACGGCTGAGATACGGAGAAGGGATGCCTCAAAAGCCATCATATGGCTGCTGAAGCATCCCTTATTTGTTGTTTGTTGTTCCTTCCCCCTTTATCCCAACTCCGAACTCTGATTGATTAAGTAACGCCGCTATCGGACTCAGATGACCTTAACACAGCTGTTTCTTGTCTAGTTCTCTCTGAGTTCTTTCAAACTTACAAAATTGACTGCGTTTTGGGTGAACCCGGCATCCCCTTGTTGTGCTTGAGAAAAACAGAAAAACCGCAAAAACCCTTGATTATACAAGGATTTCACAACCCGCTAGTGACCGAATTACATGCCCGATTCAGGTTCGTGTGGCAGCAATATCGTGGAGGTTCGAGTCCTCTCGACCGCATCATTTACAATCATAGATCTATCAACTGCTTCAAGCGCAATTAACGGATCTTTTTGTTTTATATGTACAAGCACAGGAGTAAGTGAAAATCGGTTTGACAAAATACTGATTTAGATATATTGTGGATACACTAAGTCTATTATTTATCCTAATTATAGATATAATGGATCTATAATATATTTCATTAATCTTGAAAGGATGATTCATAATGGCAGTTCTCCATGCGGAAGATGCTACTTTTGCACAACTCATTCAATCGAAAGGAATAACTGTAGTCAACTTCTGGGCGCCCTGGTGCGGACCGTGCCGGATGTTTGCACCTGTGCTGGAAGAGTTTGAGCGGGAGTCGGATGCTACAATAACTGTAGTGAAGGTCAATGTGGATGACAACCCGGAGACGACTGGAAAATACCACGTGATGAGTATACCGGCCACACTCATATTCAAGGATGGACAACTACGGCAACAAGAGGTGGGGATGTTATCCATACATGCCTTGCAGCAGCTCGTTGCATCCCAATAATACCTCTGAAAGCAGTGAAGACAGCTTGACTAATAAACCCAGCATTATTGTAGCCTCTCTGGTGGTTGCCAATTTTCTAGCCCAATTAATGCAAACGATGTTAAATACGGCGTTGCCGCGTGTCATGCAGGATCTTGCCATTCATGAGAATCAAGCGCAGTGGCTGATTACGGTGTACTACCTGATGATAGGTATAACTGTTCCTGTTGCTGGATTTTTGATCGGAAAGTTTACTACGAGGGCCTTGTTCATGGCCTCTGTCGGAGCGTTCACAGCAGGAACACTGATTGCCGGGATCGCCTGGAGTTTCCCCCTAGTCCTGACGGGGCGTTTGGTTCAAGGCATCGGTGCGGGTCTTCTGTTCCCTCTGTTTCAGACGACGATACTCAGAGTCTTCCCGAAGGAGAAAATCGGTGCAGCGATGGGAGTAGTCGGTTTGGTTCTGGGGTTGGCTCCTGCACTTGGGCCTACTCTGTCTGGGTTCGTGGTTCAGAATCATTCATGGAGACTGTTGTTTTATGCTGTGGCTCCGCTCGCAGCCGCCAATTTATTCTTAGCGCATTTCACGCTGCGGAACGTGGGAGAGACTCATCAGACCAAGCTCGACACCAGGTCCATTATCTACTCTTCACTCGGATTCGCTGGTATATTATATGGTTTTAGCATTGTCGGGGAAGAAAAGGGAAATCCTGTTGTCGCAGGGATCATCCTTCTGGCCGGATTCCTGATCGTGGCGCTGTTTATTAAAAGACAGCTCAAGCTCACGGCACCTTTGCTCGATTTCAAGCTGTTTCGGCACCGCTCCTTTACCCGTTCTTCTATTGTGGGGGTGATCTTATTTGCGGTGATGGTGGGAGTTGAACTCCTTCTTCCTCTGTATGCACAGACGATAAGAGGCTTAACACCAAGGGAGTCCGGGCTTATGTTGTTGCCAGGTGCACTGCTGATTGGTGTCTCCGGTCTGATCTCAGGCAGACTATATGACCGGTTTGGGGTTAGCCGCGTAACCCAGGGAGGATTTCTGCTCATTCTGATCATGGCAGCGGCTCTTTCCCTCACGTTATCAACTGAGACGTCCTTTAATCTACTGGTTATAATGTATGCCCTGCTTATGTTTGGAGTAGGGGCAGTTATGGCTCCAATTACGGCCTATGCCATGGCAAGTATCCCCAACACCATGGTTGCACATGCTTCTCCAATGACAATCACGCTGCGCTCGCTCAGCGGTTCAATAGGAGGCGCCTTGCTTGTAACGATAATGACTTCTACTGCGAGTGCCAGTTCCTTATCCTTTCCATTGGATATGCTCAAAGGGGTCCACATTGCATTCTGGACGTTGACGGCTTTTGCCGGATTAGGATTATACTTGTCTTTTCATCTGCAAGAAGCGAGAAAGCTTAAACCTGCTAATATTTAATTTCTTAATCTATCCTGTATTACCCGGCAGAATCCTCTGCCGGTTTTTTTGGTGTGGCTTCCGGTGCAGGGGGAAATTCCTGAAGCGCACTTGAGACTCCATGCTTAAAGCATATTTCCCGAAAAAAAGCTGTACTGATTATAATTTTTGCCCCACTTTTACAGAGGAGGCCCCACCAGGGTCTGACACATATTTAAGCAGGGGTGGGACGTCTTTGGTAATTCCCCATAGATCGTCTCATAATCCAACTTGTTGTTAGCTATCGGACTCCATCGTCGCTATTGTCTCAAAAAGCACCCAATATGAACCTATTTCTAACGAATAGCTGCACTGGGGTCCGAACTGTGCTCCAATCGCTAAAAACATACGAATAGCGTCATCTGGGTCCTCAAGCTAACTCAGGCTCAGAAATGCTGATTACTTGGCAGTGATGAACATCAAACTTCGAGCGATTAGATCATATTTTGTGTGCATGAAGCTACTTGACGGTAATGAACATCAAACTTCGAGCAATTAGATCATATTTGAGTGCATGAGGCTATTTGATGGTGATGAACATCAAACTTCGAGCGATTAGATCATATTTACACAGACGCAGCAGCTATCGGACTCAGATGACCTTATACGCAAAAATATGCCACTTTTACGATGCTATCGGACTCCATAGTCGCTATTGGCACCAAAAGCACCATAAATATTCCTTTTTCTATTGAAAAGCTGCACTGGAGTCCGAAATTATGCTCTAATCGCTAAAAACACGCGAATAGCGTCATCTGGGTCCGTAAGGATCAGCGTGTATCAACGGATATGAAAATCCGCTGAAGCAGGTAGCCAAAAACAATATACAAATCAGCGATGCTCCAATGTTTGCGTTATGCGAACGCAGCAGATAGGTGTGTAGTAGATAGGTGTGTAGTAGATAGGTGCACAGCAGTTAGGTGCACAGCAGTTAGGTGCACAGCAGTTAGGTGCACAGCAGTTAGGTGCACAGCAGTTAGGTGTGCACCAGTTAGGTATGCAGCAGTTAGGTATGCAGCAGTTAGGTGTGCACCAGTTAGGTGTGCAACAGTTAGGTATGCAGCAGTTAGGTGTGCACCAGTTAGGTATGCAGCAGTTAGGTGTGCAACAGATGGGTCTACAGCGGATAGGAATGCAGCTACTATCGGACCCAGTTGACCTTATTCGTTGCATAATCGCACATTTGGACTACTAAAGGACTCCATCGTCGCTATTGGCTCAAAAAGCACCATAGATATGCCTTTTTCTGATGAATAGCTGCACTGGAGTCCGAAACTGTGCTCTAATCGCTAAAAAAACGCGAATAGCGTCATCTAGGTCCGTAAGGATCAGCGTATGCCAACGGATGTGAATAATCAGTTGAAGCAGGCAAACAGCGTCCATAATAGCGTCATCTGAGTCCGTAAGCTAAGGCGTCCATTGATCATGAATAATGCCGACTAATGCATGGTCTTCTCCGATCTTCTCAAAAACTAGACGCAGGCTGCGCCAATCCATTCCCTCGACAGAAGGATCGATACCAGCAATATGATATTCAACGAAATCATATTGCTCCTTTGGATACACTTCGTTTAAGTTGTTGATCGTCGTCCCTTGTCCAAGCCCCTTGTTCACAGCAATTTCGGCCTTCTGAATGAAGTCCGCATCGTAGACAAACCGCTTGTAGTAATCTGCGAATGTAAGCTCGATTAAATCACCGGAGCCAGCAAATGTTCGCCAGACTCTTTTGGTAGAGTCATTCATTAATCCTTCTACTTCCTCCTGGGTGAATACAAGATCATTTTTTGTATCCACGTATGCATATGGAGAGAAGCGTAGCCCTTTATCCCGATGTACCCACGCCGCTAATTGCTTCATATCCTTATTCTTAATGGAGTTCATTACCGTAGACGCCGCTTCCTCAACTAATGGCGGCAATCCCTCTAGATCCTGCGGCTGCCCCGTACTTGATGTCTTCGTCTCCTGTGGTAGTTCCGTCTCCTGTGGTGGTTGTGTAGTAGCCGCTGGCTGTGCAGTTTGTGTGTGCTCTGGTGTCTGCTTTGGCGTCTGCACTGGTGCCTGCTCTTGTGACTGCTCAGGCGTCTGCTTCGGCTCCGTTCCCGCTTCTGGCGTTCCACTGCAGGCTGTAAGCCATAACATAGCTGCTATAAGCGCCAGCCCACCGATTTTTTTTGCGAAGTACATAAGATCCCTCCTTAGCTTTGATTCTTCACTCTTTAGACTGATTTGAACAAATGAAGGTTGCAAGCTTATACTAAAACTATCAATCATACAACTCTTATGAGAGGGCGGGGTTACTATTCATTTAACAGAAAAACTTAAAAGCCTTCCCCTAACTCCCGGCGTTTATCTCATGAAGGATAATCTCGGTCATATTATATATGTTGGCAAGGCAAAACAGTTAAAACGGAGAGTCCAATCCTATTTTCAAAACTCAAAATCTCATTCCCCAAAGGTTAAACAGCTTGTAAGAAATATTAAAGATCTGGAAATCATCCTTACGGATACCGAATTTGAAGCCTTTATGCTGGAATGCAAATTAATTAAAGAGATCAAACCCATGTACAATAAAAAAATGAAAAATCCGCAGGCTTATACCTATATCGTAATAGGAGCGGATGAAAAAATACGTTCGTTAGAGATTACCTATGATCCTGCGGTCAAAGAAGGCACTCAGGTTTTTGGTCCCTATACAAGCAGAAGCACCGTGGAACGGGCCGTGCAAGGCATTAAAGAAAGTTCAAGAATCCTTTGCAGTAACCCTAGCTTTAAAAATTCCCTATGCCTAAACCATTCGCTTGGCCTATGCATAGGGATGTGTGCAGGCGGAGATGCCGCTGTTCAATATAATAAAATTATTGATCGAGTCATTGGCTTACTAAACGGCTCAGATTCCAGTATCCTTGAGGAAATGGAGCAACGGATGGCAGTGGCCGCGGAGCACTATGACTTCGAAACCGCCGCCAAATACAGGGACTATATTGGAGCTGTCAGCTTCCTGATTCACAAAGAGAAGGTCATCGAATTCGCACAGGAGAATCAGAATATTGCAGTTCTTGAGGCCATGAATGAACAGACGCTTAAACTCATTCTGCTCAAGGGCAACCGTATCCTGTCCCATACCAAGCTACAATATGATCAACCGGATATCACCCACCTGCAAGCGGCAATAAAGTCAGCGATTATGACCACTTTTCACAGTGAACCCAATCAGACCTCGGCAGCGATCGGGCGCCATGAAATTGACGAAGCACAAATAATATACAGCTATTTAAAAAGCAGCTCCTGCAGCTACATCATCATTCAAGAGGATTGGCTTGCAGCTGAGCAACGTTCCAATATGGAGGCTTCGGTAAATGAGCTGTTGCAGATTTTTTTAAATGCGCTTCCCTCTCATTCCTATAATTAAAAGGTACGGGTTGTAACTGCGGTGAATGTTTGGACTTCCGGCGGATTATAGTAAACGGCGGCCTGCCTTTGCAGGCTGCATTTTTCGGTTTCGCTTCAACAATTTTTTATAGCGTTTCTGAGTGTATAGCACCTCGCCCGCCTCCATTACGGTTTCCTTCGCCTCATTAACAACCAGCTTAGTTTCCTCCACACATTCCTTCATACGATTGATCTCCGATTTAAATCCCTCAGATCTGTCCTTCGCTTGCTCCAACGTGACCTGAATATTTCCCTTCATCTCATCTATAGGTTCTTTCAATCCCTCTACCGATTGCTTAACTCCATCAAGGGATTGCTTTGGGCCATTCACACTATTTTTTAATTCTTTCAATGGATTTCCCACATCTATCTCCTCCTAGTAATAAGCCATTAGTTCAACTGTTACTCTAAACTTACCCAAAGAGTGCACGTCCTTCACTCCTATAATGACAAAAAGGGTTGCAGCTGAAAATAATCAACAAGAAGCCAGTCCCCAATAATAGGAGACTGGCTTCTTGTTGTCGTTCTTTGAGGATCACTGCTATCTGTCTACTTCACGCTTCCCGCCTCAACACGCGGCGGACGCATGGTCAGGCTGACCCGGCCCTTCTTCAGGTCAACACCCATCACCCAGACGGTGACATTGTCTCCTACGGAGACGACGTCCATCGGGTGCTTCACAAAGCTGCCGCTGAGCTGGGAAATATGCACCAGCCCATCATTTTTGATGCCGATATCGACGAATGCGCCGAAATCGATAACGTTGCGGACGGTTCCCTGCATTTCCATGCCAGGAACCAGATCCTCGATCTTAAGCACATCGGTGCGGAAGATCGGCAGCGGCAGCTCCTCGCGCGGATCGCGGCCCGGACGCTGCAAGCTCTCCAGGATGTCGCGCAGCGTAGGCACGCCGACATCCAGCTTCACAGCCAGCTCCTCGGCATTTTGTACCTCAAGCTGTGAGGCTACTTCTTTGCTGCCAAGCTTATTCACATCGAGGCTTAGCTCACGGAACAAACGATCCACCACCGGATAGGACTCGGGGTGAATAGGCGTGCGGTCCAAGGTGTTGTCTCCACCCGGAATCCGCAAGAAGCCGATACATTGCTCATAGGACTTGGCACCTAGACGAGGAACCTTTTGCAGCTGCTTCCGGGTCGTGAACTTGCCGTTCTCTTCGCGGAATTTAACGATATTCTTAGCAATCGTTCCATTAACCCCTGCTACATAAGAGAGCAAGGCAGGAGATGCCGTATTGACATCTACGCCAACATGGTTAACCGCCGATTCCACGACGGCTTTAAGACTCTCCTCCAGATGCTTTTGGGAGACGTCATGCTGGTACTGTCCCACACCTATAGCTTTCGGATCGATCTTCACCAGCTCCGCCAGCGGGTCTTGCACACGGCGGGCGATAGAAGCCGCGCTGCGCTCCGCTACATCCAGATCCGGGAATTCCTCCTGCGCCAGCTTGGAAGCAGAATAGACACTCGCTCCCGCTTCATTAACGATCAGGTACGCCAGCTCTGGATTGCCAATCTCGGCAATCACTTCTGCCGTAAACTGCTCCGTTTCACGCGAGCCTGTGCCATTGCCGATTACGATGAGCTGAATGCCGTACTTAGCAATCAACTCTTTGAACTTAGCAGCAGCTTCGCGCTTCTTGTTATTCGGCGGCGTCGGATAGGTCACGGCTACCTCTAGCAGCTTACCAGTATCGTCTACAACGGCTAGCTTACATCCAGTACGGTATGCAGGGTCAACCCCCAGAACACAACGCCCCTTGACTGGCGGTTGCAGCAGCAGGCTACGTAGATTGCCAGAGAAGATCGAAATCGCCTGGTTCTCCCCACGTTCGGTCATCTCTCCACGAACTTCGCGCTCTACTGAAGGAGCAATCAAACGTTTGTAGGCATCCTCAGTCACTGCTTCCAGCAGTTCCTTCACCGGGGATGGCCCTTTAATAATTTTCCGTGCAATATAGGCATGAATTTTATCAGTGACGACCTCAATGCCTACCTTTAATATATTTTCACGCTCACCACGGTTAATTGCTAGGATGCGGTGAGGTGGCATTTTGTGTACAGGTTCACGGTAACTATAATAATTTTCGTATACGGATTCTTGTTCTGCATCCTTTGCTTCAGACACAAGAATACCTTGACTTGCTGTATACTGGCGAACCCAAGAGCGGATCGCAGGATCATCTGCTATGTTCTCGGCAATGATGTCCAGTGCGCCTTGCAGCGCTTGGTCTGCGCTCTCTACTCCCTTTTCCACATCAATATATTTCGATGCTTCAGTCTGCGGGTCCCCTTGTCTTTGCTGCTCCAAGATCCAGTTAGCCAGCGGCTCAAGTCCTTTTTCCTTCGCAACACTAGCCCGCGTCTTACGCTTTTGCTTGAAGGGACGATACAAGTCCTCTACTTCCTGAAGCTTGACCGCATTGATAATTTGCTCATGAAGCTCCTTGGTCAGCTTGCCCTGCTCTTCAATATTGCGTATAACGTCTTTTTTACGTTCGCCTAGATTGCGAAGATAACCCAGCCGTTCTTCAATATCACGAAGCGCATTCTCGTCCAGCTCACCTGTCATTTCCTTCCGATATCTGGCGATGAACGGAATGGTATTTCCCTCATCCAGCAATCCTACCGTAGTGCGTACCTGTTTCAGACTAATGTTCAATTCCTTGGCAATCGCTACGGTTATCAATTCCTGCTCCCGCTGTGCGTTTGCCTCATCCGTAATGACTTCCGTATTGCTGTTATCTACCGCCATTAGTATCCCTCTTCCCGTACACAATCTGCTTATACATATCTTGATCTCATAATTAAAATAGTATCACAGATTCGGCTCTGCACCAAAGACCAGCCCGAATAGCGCGCGTTGTACTGAACCGCTGTGCGCATATAGCGAGGCATCGTGGACGGGTCAGAGCCCGGATTTAGCGATTACGCCCGCTGCCCCATTCCCCGTTTGCCGGAACTCAGTGACAATACAAAACACAAAGCCAGAACGAGCGCGGCTGCCCCATATGGGAAGTTAATACTAAGATCAAACAAATACCCTGCGACGATAGGCCCAGCAATATTTCCGAGACTTGTATAAGCTGAGTTCATTCCCGCTACGAAACCTTGCTGTGATTCTCCGGCCATTTTGGAAAGCTGTGTACCTACTGCTGGACGCAGAATATCCATTGCAAAGAACACAATAAAGGTAACCGTAATAATCGCCCAAAAGCCGCTTACAAACAAGGTCAGCAGAATAAACAATGATGAGACTATAAGACAAGTGGAGATCACCTTGTTCTCCCCGAATTTATTCAAGATCCAGCCAAATGCGGACACCTGCACCACCGCACCTGCAATAGAACCAAAGGTAATTACAAAAGCGATATCCTTAGGCGTAAAGCCAAATTTATGATCCACGAACAATCCGAACACTGTTTCATAATTAGCCAATCCAAAAGCCATGACAAATACAATAATTAAGCCGAAAAAATACGGTTCGCGATAAGAGCGCATCAGCTGCGTCAAGAAGCTTTCCTGATTATTTTTTGATAACGTCGCTTCCTTACGTTTCTCTTCAGACAGAGACTCAGGCAAAATTAAAACTGTAATTAGAGCTGCAACTCCAGCTGCACCAGCCGCACAGAAAAAGGGTACCCGCATTCCAAGCTCAGCAAGATAACCGCCAATCCCAGGACCAATAATAAAGCCGGTGGTAATGGCTGCATTAATTAGTCCCATTCCTTTAGCTCTCTCTTCAAAAGAAGTCGTGTCCGCTACATAAGCCATAACTGCCGGCATAATTAGAGCAGCTCCTGCACCACCAAGCAATCTCGAAACGAACAAGAGCCAAGGTACATTGGCCAGACCGAAAATCAGCTCCGATACCGCAAACACAATCAGACCTGCGACAATCACCTTTTTTCTACCGATTCTGTCGGATAATCTGCCGGCAAATGGCGATATTAATAATTGGGCAAGCGAGAAGGAGGCGACCAAGAGCCCGACGGTACTTCCGCTGATCCCAAGCTCATTCATGTAGGTTGGCATAATTGGGACTACAAGCCCGATTCCAGTGAAAGCCAGAAAAATATTAAGCATAACAAGCAGCATAGCGCCTCTGTTTCTAAGTAACAATGACATTGTATTAACCCTCCGTGTGTTTAAAGCCAAATCTTCGAATATTATGATGTTAAGACCGACCATCCGGTCTAAATAATAGTAAAAAAATAACCCTTCCTATTCCGGTGCCTTTGAGAAGCTTCAGCCTTCATAATCCTGAATGTAAAGCTCCTTTTCATGCCCCTCGTTATCTTACCCCGTACGAATCCCTTGTAATAATAAATTTACTGCTTCCCGGTAATATTTTTTTATATCCTCCCGGGTCTTCTCATGAATCGAGAATTCAGAAACTCTTCCAATCCCTTCAAGCATGCCACTCACGATAATTACATAGTTCTCCAAGTCGCCTTTTACCAAATATCCTGTTTCAATCCCTTCCTTCAAAAGATCACGACAAGCATGTGAGGCTGCTTCATAAAGAAGTGAAAGCCGCTTGCTAATCTCTTCCGGGTGGCATCTGCTTCTGGAGAATTCCTCGAGCGCATGAATCAGTGGATTCTGAAAATCATTTGCGTAGTGCTCGGCTAACGCATAAAATCGTTCTTCGATCCCTGCAATTTCCTGTTTCTTATCATTCCACGCTTGCAGCCACTCTAACGTATCCACTTCCACTACAAATAGAAAAAGCTCATCCTTGCTCGGAAAATGGTGATACAGACTGCCCTTACTGACATTCGAGGCTACACAAACTTCATTCATAGTTACGGCAGCATAACCCTTCTGTACAAACAGCTGCGTGGCCTTGCGCACAATTCTTTTTTTAGTTTCTTCTCCGTCTGAGCGTCCTTTGATTCTAAGCACCTCCTAAACCGACCGTACGGTCTAATAATATCAGATCATTTTCAAAAAGTGAAGACCTAACGATTCTTTATTTACTATACGCAAAAACGCACATTAAAAGACGCCCGGATTCGTACCCGAGCGCCAATCTCATGAGTTATCTATAACCTAGGGTGATTAAAAATCAATCAGACCAAGGCTGATTTGCAGCGATTCATCCACCTTTTTCATCGTTTCATCATCAAGGTGGGTGATCTTGTCAGTTAAGCGTTGTTTGTCAATCGTCCTAACCTGTTCCAGCAAAATAACAGAATCTCTGTCAAAGCCATGAGCAGCTGCGTCAATTTCCACATGTGTAGGTAACTTAGCCTTCTGGATTTGGGCTGTGATTGCAGCCACAATTACCGTCGGGCTAAAGCGATTGCCAATATCGTTCTGGATGACCAGAACTGGCCTTACTCCGCCTTGTTCAGAACCTACAACCGGCGAAAGATCAGCAAAAAAAACATCGCCACGTTTAACGATCAATGTCTACACCCCGCTTACTAAGCGGCCAAGAGTGCTGTCTGCATCTTCCTCCGCGAGGAAAGCCTCGCATGCCATGGTCAAGTTGATCTTAGCCATTTCCATGTAGCCGCGCTGCATGGACTCCCGGATGGAACGTTTCCTCCGTTCGCTCAAGTACAGCTTCATGGCCTGCCTAATCAATTCACTCCGGTTGGAATTCTCCAATTGAACAATTCCGTCCACTTCCTGCAAGAGATGATCGGGCAAGCTGATCATGATTCTTTTGGTGTTCTGCAAATTAGCCACCTTCTCTTCCACCCCCACAAACCTTCTGCCCTTGTGTTCCAGTGTTACAATATACAAGGAATTTTATACAAGGAATATATGCCGCCAGTATATCAAGTATGCTGCATCCCATTATAAACTAGAAATGGTGGTTCGTATAGGCTTTTAGTCACATCTCCTAATACGATACAATTCCTTCTATTTTCTCCCTTGTATAACATCACTGTCAAGAACTTTCAGTTTGTGAGTAGAGCATTTACTAATTTAGGAAGTGTGCCTTCACTTATATAAACGCGTGGCACCCGATGAGCCAACATGCAGATAACCTCGTAGTGAATTGTTCCAAGCTGGAGAGCCAACTCGTCTGCCGTGATCATCACGTCAGCTTGACGGCCGATGAGAACAACTTCTTCGCCTGCTTTAATTTGTTCCGCTTCTGCAGCGAAAGATTTGAGTGATACCATACACTGATCCATGCAGATTGTTCCGACGACAGGAACGCGGCGTCCACGTATTAGCACCTCCGCTTTGCCAGTTAGCATGCGGGAATATCCATCTGCGTACCCCACAGGTAGCGTTGCAATAATCTCCTCGCTCTCTGTGATGTACCTAGTGCCGTAACTGACGCCCCAATCGGCAGGCAGGCTTTTGACATATACAACCTGCGTCTTCAGCGTCAATACCGGACGTAGTTCTACCAGTTGACGGTTCACCTCTGTGGAGGGATAAAATCCGTACAAGCTGATGCCTACACGCACCATGTTGCTGGATAAATAAGGTGAATCAATGGCCGTAGCGCTATTGCCCGTATGTATGATCGGGATCTGAATGTTCTGCTCCCGCAGCGTTTCCGCCACGCTCATGAACCGTCGATGCTGTTCCAGTGTATAGCTTTTGTCTTGTTCGTCTGCCTTGGCAAAATGGGTAAACATACCCTCCAGCTCCGCCTGCGCAACAGACTGCACTTCAGAGATAAATGCAGGTGCGTCAGCTGGTAAAAGACCCAGTCGTCCCATCCCGCTATCAATCTTGATATGCACCTTTAGCCGATGTTCCGGATCTATAGGAAGCTGTCTTATAGCCTCCAGTACCTCCGGTGTGAACAGTGTTACAGTTACATGGTTCTCCCAGGCAACGGCTATTCCTTCTGGGGAAGTGTAGCCAAGCACCAGTATAGGAATCAGTATTCCCGCCTGACGCAGCTCCAATGCTTCATCCAAAAAAGCCACACTAACATAATCTGCTCCGAGTCTTTCCAGCTCCCGTGTCACTTCCACTGCTCCATGGCCGTACGCATTTCCTTTGACGCATCCCATAAACTTTGTCTCTGCCGGCAAGTAGCGGCGAAAGGCTTCGTAATTGGCACGCAAATCATCCAGATTAATTTCGGCTACTGTCGGTCGATAGCTTGCTTGCACTTCAAGTCACCTTCTTACGTTGTAGTAAAACGTCATTGCTGCATTGCATTAATCATTGTCTTAGTACCAATGGTAATGCTACAGAAGGTGGCTGTCAATGTGTGCTGGAGCCCCGGCAAATAAAGAAAAGCGGATACTACGTTGTAGAGGAAAGAATCCCACAAAACGCAGTATCCGCCTACTTTTTATTATTTACCCGATTGTGCCTCCATAGAAGCGGCAATTTGCATCATTTCATTAGCAGGAAGATTGGCACTTGTAATTCGGTACTCTACACCCTCAGACATCCAAGTCAATGTCTGCTGCTCATCCCCACTCAAAACTCCCCATGTAAAACCAAGGTCTTTCAGGGTTCCAGGCGCCAGTGCTACCGCACGGTCCAGTGGACGGGATTCCATAATAGTGTACTGATAAATCCCATCATATCGGATGAGAACAGCATGGTCTTTGTTGCCCTCCAATTTATGCGAGTCCTTGAACTCTACACCAGCTGGAATATAATCAGGTTCAATGATCCCAAAGTCTCCAAGCTCTGCTGCCACTGGTTGTTCAGCCTGTTCCTGGCCCTCAGGAGCTGTAACCGGATTACCATTCTCATCAACCTCAGCTACTGTGCTCTCTGCGGACTTACCCGAGGCCATGTTCTTTTCCATATCAAAGGAATCCTTGGTGAAATCCGTATCGAATTTGAAGGTGTCAAACTTCACGTTTACAACTACCTTCGCCTCAGAATCAGAGACTTGAACCTGTTTAGGCTCATAAGTCTTTTTATCAAGCCAAATCTTTTGCCGCACAAGGGCATTGCTTTGATAATTCGCGGCTACCTCGAACACATAGTTATCTCCATCTTCCACAAATTGGCGGTTATTATCCGAAACTATGCCACGAACCAACGTCTGATACAGATAGACCTGACCTTGATCATCCGGCCAATCGCTTTGGAAACGGAAGCTCTTATTCATACTTGGTGTGAGTACGAACACTCCCTCATCATTACGAAGTACGATCTGCGTAATATCCTTCTGAACATTTGCCAAGCTGATCCGGTAGTAGGAAGGATTCTTGTACCATACTTCTACCTTATACTCCTGCGGCTGTTCCCCGGTATACAGGGTCATTGTGCCAGAACCTTGGTACGTTCCCTGCTTACTTTCCAACTTGTCAGCCACATTGTTCAAATCCTTGACTACGGAAGCGGCATCCTTCTTCCCGCACCCCGTCATCACCAGGGCCACGCTCATAATGATCGCGAGTACCCATGTTATCCGGCGCATGACATCATCCCCTTAACCTGTTTTGAATGCATTGATTAGTACATGTCTATGAGGGACTTGGCCGCAATATGCAGACGGGCATGACAAGCGTGCAGCATTGATTTATTTTATGAGATCTAACAAGCCAAAAAGCCCGCGCACAGCGCTGGCTCTATACTTCATCAGAAGTTGCAATATCATTATGTAGGGTGTTTAACCATTCTCTTCAATCCTCATTATCGCTATGTACTGCTTTATTGTACTGATTAATTAATTCATCTAATCTCATGGACTGTCTGATCACATTCGGATGCAAAAGCCCTCCGTGTTGCCTCTCCATTAAATAAAGTTTTTTTCTAGCACCCTCTATTCTCTTTTGGATAATTTCCTGATCATTCATTAACACTACCTCCCTAATTTAATATATTAGAGGTATATGTCAAATTCTATATTTTACATTAAAGTGCATTACTACAATTCAATAGATAGCGATCTCAGATTTAATCTGAAAACTCTTTTTTGTTTCTTCTATAAAACTATCAATACTAGGCACTTCCAATAACAAAACCATTTTTCTTTTCATTGATTCTAATCAGATTTTGGTATTGCTTCTGCGTTTCTAAAGATGCAGTATGCCGAAGCTGCTCAAACATTCTGACACACTTTATTATACAGGATTCGTTATTAATCCTTATAGAAGTCTCCAAACTATCCATTATATACTTTATACTAAGCTCATATTTTCCTCTTCTTATATAATACAATGCTATTTCAGCCATAAAAAAAGTGTATCTGTCTTCGATAATTTGTCGATTATAACATTTAAGATTTCTCTGCTGATCTCTATAATCTGATATTTCTTGCTCAAACCGCTGAAGAATATCATCCACATTAAAATCATAGTGATTGGCTGCCTGAAGGATTTTGAACAGACCTGGAAGAATGTCTTCCTCTCTTTTTTCAATATAGGTCACATATTCCGGAAGCGCTGTCACATCACCTTTTAAAATTCTCAGTAAATATATATTGCCCTGTGCCCAACCCATACATCGATTCATAAGTTGCAAAGCTTCCTCCGTATCCTCACGGATCCAGCTCATATCCATGTAAAGGTTAACATACTGCAATGCTCTATCATAATCTCCCAGCTCTCTGTAAACTACTGAACGTAACACATAAGAAAATAGAATATATGAAAATAAGGGCATTGCAGGTTCCTTCTGTAACCCGTTTTTTCTGGCTCGCTCATTATTATACTTATATTGAATGGATGCTTTTTTTTCAATTTCAATAGCTATGAGCATTACCTTATCCCAATACCTCAATGCGCTATATGTATTCGCCAGAGCCTTCAGCGCGTCAAGTTGATCGACTTCATCAAGCCGATTTACAAAACCCTCAAACTGCACAGCTGCTCGCAAATTCAGATCCTGATCACCCCCTAGAGCAATCGTGAACAGTCTGTATTGGCAAAAAGCCAGCCGCTCTGAATGCTGATACTTCTCACTCTCCGCGACACTCCGGTATAACAACGCTGCAGCATCATATTTTCCTTGTACAAAAAAATCTTCTGCTGTATCAAACAACGAGGGTGTATAAGATAGGCTGTCCATCATGATTCCAATCACCCGACTTATACATTCCAGCTTATCTAGTTCAGCACAGCGATATAGAAAAGGTCGAAGTCGTCTCCAATTGGGATTGGAATGTATGAAACACTCCTCCACATACATATCATAAAAGCCGCCTTCTTCTAATCCCATACCTTTTGTAATACGGTCTAATTGCTGCATGGCTATAGGCCGATTCCCATTGATAATGTTGCTAATTGTGCCCGAATTCACTTTAGATACCTCTGCGAATTGATTAATTGTTATTCCATTCTTCTTGAGGTAGTCCGCCAGTTCTGCACGAATGGTCATCTGCTTCATGATCAAAGCCACCTTTCGCCATCATGATTCATATATAGATCAATAGTATTTAAATAATAATATGTCTAATTATTCCAGTGGTCAAATACTTTTTTTTGGCTTAATTGATTATACATTTATTCAATTAGTGATGTATAAAATACAAATTAGCCGAATGTAAAAAACCACCAGAACACAAGGTGTATTAGACCTTTTCTGGTGGCTTTTCTAATGCTACTTCTATCCATAGTTATTCAATACATGCATTTAAATTCAACTAAGAACTAGGTTTAATCATCATGTCCAGCTTATTTATATAAGGACCGAGCGCTTCAATTAACTTCTCTTGGTTTTGTATCTCCTCTTTCGAAAGCCGATCCATATGAACACTTCCATCTGCATCAAATACCTTGGCATCATAGCTTTGCAACTCATTTATTAATTGTTCGATCTCCTCAAACTCTTCTTTAGTAAACCTCTGTTCAGCTTTTTCCAGCACGCCATTCCAGAAAGTATCACGATCAACGACAGCCGCCTTTGCCTGAGGGATTTCATTTTCATTCATTTTCTCGAAATAAGGTTTAAGCTCAACCTGTAAATCATTATATGCCTTTTGATCTTTCGCACTTAACTGTTCTAGGTGAAAGACTCCGTCAGCATCGGCCATTTGCAGATTGTAAGCTCCCAATTCCTCTAGTAAAGACATCAATCTTGTAAATTCCTCTTCGTTAAAGCTTTGTTTCGCGTTCTGCAGCTTGGCTTCAAGCCTGTCATATTGTTGCTGGGTTACTCCAATCGTAGCAGCAGTTGCTTGTGAGCCATACAGGGTATCCGCCAAATAATTATATCCGGCATATGCTCCAGTAGGAATTAATAATGCAGCCGCCAAAATGCTTGCTACAAGCCATTTTTTCATTCGTCTTCCCCCTGATCTCGTCTCGGTCTGATTTAGTATTTGCTTCTTCAGTTCCGGTGGGGCACTTAGATTTCTCGCCTCTTCCTGCAGAACTGTCCGTAACTCTTCATTGAAATTCATGCAGGTCCTCCACCTTTCCCTTAAAAAGAGTATGATTCTCCGGCTTCTGACGAAGCTTGTGCAGTGCAGCATGAATACGGGATTTCACCGTACCCAGAGGGATACCCAGTATCGCGGCACTTTCTTCCTGTGAATATTCATTTAAATAGTGCAGAATAATCACCTGCTTCAGCTTAAATGGAAGACGATCTACACTTGCTAGTAGACGGCGGTTAGCTAACCTGTCCACAACATCACTAGTGAAATCAGGTTCCATCCTTAAATCAGTCTGCTCTACTTTTTTAACCATTCGGAGATGCGTCCATCTCTTTCTTCGATAGGCATGAATTTGCCGCATAACCAGCCCCATAAGCCAAGGCCTAAAAGGACGATTGACGTCAAATTGCTCAAGCGACCGGTGCACCTGAATATAAATCTCCTGAACAACATCATCCACATCGGAGGTTTCGCGAACGAGAAAATGAACGGTCTGATACACATCCCGAATCGTTGCTTCATATAGTTCACTGTACGCTTCACGGCTGCCGGCTAGCGTAAGCGCAATGAGCTGAGAATATTCATTTGGATGTTTCATCCCTCTCAATCCCTCCTTCGGTCTTACACTATGTATTGGTACATAGAGAATAAATCGTTCGATTTATTTTTTACTCTGCAGCGGCTTAATGGAGTAGATGAAGTAAGCCGAGGCGACTGCCAGCTGAACAGATTATGGACAGGTGGAAGCTGATGTTCAGCTTTGCTTGAACAGATTATGGGCGGTGGAAGCTGATGTTCGGCTTTACACGCCAGCTTTGGCCGGATCCCGCAGAAATCTATGAGATAACTGCATTCTGTACACTTATTCCATATGCAAAAAGGTTTACTCTGATTTTAAGTGTATTCTATACAATTAAAAAGCGGAGAAACTTCCTATAGTGGGATAAATCGTGAAAATAAGTGTACGAAATACAATTATATCCATCCAAGCGTTATTTCGCAGAAATATAGTTGTACGAAGTACAGCTATATTCTCCCACTCATTGTTTGCATGTGCCCTCAATAAAGCGAAAAAGGGGAGATCCATATGGATCATCCCCTTGCCTATATATACTCGAACAGTAACCGCCTATCTCTCTAAAAAATCAGTCAGCGGATAGACTCAGCAACTTTGATCAAATCATTCTTGTCCAAGCTAGCTGATGTTACACCGTATAAGACTCCATTGGCTTCCCAGTCCAACCCTTTTCCATTAACCAATACAGCATCAACTCCGTTAATCTTCACTTTTTCGATGGTGCCATCCGTCGACATCTCATAAGCCGTTTCGGAATCAGCGTGCCGCTGCTGCATCGAGATGATCTCATCGGTAGCTTCATTAACAAAATATAAATTAATATATTTGCTGTCGATTACTTCACCATTGCTATCCTTATAAAACTCTGCACGATCAAAGGTATAACCGTCTGGCAAATACTCCGGCAATCCCACATTAAAAATCGTATATTCATTTAGCTTGCTAGAATCCCTCTCGATCAGCAATTCCGCTTTCTCTTGATCCCTCTCAGATTGCGTAACC
Source organism: Paenibacillus sp. FSL F4-0097 (assembly GCF_038593125.1). Taxonomy (NCBI): domain Bacteria; kingdom Bacillati; phylum Bacillota; class Bacilli; order Caryophanales; family Paenibacillaceae; genus Paenibacillus; species Paenibacillus sp. FSL F4-0097. The sequence goes on along the minus strand of NZ_CP151965.1, from coordinate 1,261,636 downwards.
AGTCTGCCGTCTTCAACTCCGACGATTTTTTCCCCATCAGCATTGTAGATATCACCTGCCTTTTGAGCAGCGTCGAGGGTCACAAACGCATTTCCTTTGCTATCAAAAATCTTCCCCTTAAAGTCATCCGGAATCACGTTGGAATCCGCAGAAAATTCTACTTCATGGGCTACAATATGGCCTAAGTTTATCGTTTGCAATACTTTCATTAACAGCTCCTGTGCAAATGACGGCTGCACAAAAGTTACACTTAATACGCTAACCACTAGCAAAGTTGCCAGCATAACAGCAGGACGTCTTAATCTATGTTTTGTATGCAATCCTTTCTCCTCCTTTTGGCCGGCATACTTTCTCCGAGCCTTATTCAGAATGGCTGTTTTGTCAGAGCCCTCGCTGAAATCTTTATGGGCCAGAACCCTGCCTAGCTCCAGCAGCTCCTTGTACTCCCCAGCACCCTTTAAATCATTTGCCGCTCCATATATACTTTCATCTAAATCTGCTGAGAACTTCTGCTGTATGTCTTTACTGTTCATAGCTGCTCCACGCTCCCTATTTCAGTCTTCAGCTTTTTCATAGTCCGGTAGAGTATCACACCGATATTGCTCTCCGAAATTCCCGTAACCTGGGCAATCTCTCTATTTCTCAGATTAGCTCCAAATTTTAGAGCCACAATATTCCGCTCCTTTGAGCTCAATGTATTCAAGGCTTCGTTAAGCCTTCCACTACGTTCTCCCTGGAGGATCAAACATTCTGGATCTTTTCTGCTAGAAACCAGTTCCTTGACGGCATCCAGCGAAAAGAAACTTTTCCTTTTAAAACTCCGGTAATGATCATTGACCACATTTCTGGCAATGGCGAATAACCATACCTCTAAAGGAGCTTTTTCCTGAGAATAGGTCGATAGTTTCGCCAACATTTTCTCAAAAACAAGGCTTGTCAGATCCTCAGCCGTATGGAGAGAACTAACCCGGTAAGCGATGTAGTTGAATATTCTTTTATAGTAGGTTTCAAAAATCGTTGTGAACAAAACATTTATGTCAGTATTTTCCTGTATATTCTCTTTAACAAAAGGATGAAGCAATGCGCGCTCATGCATCAATCTAACTCTCCTTTCCCACCAAATTTTCACTTAGCTAAGTAAATTCATCAGTTAATACGATATATTTCCAATTTCATTACAAGATATAAAAAAAAGAAGGGTTCCAGCGCTAAATTCAGTCTTTCTAACCAAGCTACAGTAACCCGTCAACTTGACAAGCTTATTATAGCTTCTATATATTTTAGTAACTAAAGTAAATTGGAGCGAGGCAATGTTATGAGCACAAAGGAAGAGAAACAAAATGCTATCCATAAGGTCATGGAATCTATGGCAAATGTGCAGCAGAAATCCCAGTTTTTCATTGATATGATCACTAAAAAGGAAGCCCTGACTCACAATCAGATCATGCTGCTGTTTCAACTCCGGCTTACCGGAAGCTTGAACATTACTGACATCTCTGAACGCTTCGTGGTCACACCCGGAGCCGCTTCTTCCATGTGCGATAAACTTGAGGAAGCCGGACTTATTGAACGGGTGCGGACTAAAGAAGACCGCAGAGTTGTCAATATTGTCCTTACAGAACAAGGCGATCAGCGTATCCATACAATATTTGAAGCATTTCCTACCTCAGATCTGAATAAAATCTCCGGAACTTTAGAACAAATAAATAAATTGATGGAACAAATGATGCACTAACAGCCTTCATTTTGCTCCTTATCAGCTATACTCTTTTCTATAAACACTGTCTGTCAGGAAACTGACGGCAGTGTTTTTTATGTTAAACTCCCAAATTATTATATTGACTATATATTATAATGAATATATATTTTAATCATTAAAATATATTTTGAAGGACGGTACTGTAAATGTCCAATAATAACAATACTTATGAACGTACTGACATGATCGATCCACCGTTGAAGGTAAGAGGTTCGCTGTTTGTCCGAGAGAATATTCGTGCGGTCACTGTTGATGTGTTTGGCCACTTAAGTACTAAAAGTAGTGTCTCGACATCAAAACTCAAAGTATCTGGCGACTGTACAATTGGGGGGAATTGTAAGGCCAATCAGGTAAACAATCTAGGGAGTCTGCGCGTTCAAAATATCCAAGCAGATAATCTCCGATCTTCTGGATACATGTCCGTAGCAGAAAATGCTGCGGCCGGGACTTTTTATGCTGAAGGTGCTGTGAACATAAAGAGACTAAATGCAGATTCATCGATTGAGATCCGTTTAGGCAATAGAAGCACAGTCGAGGTTATGAGAGCTGGCGGTGACATTATCGTTAAACCCTCCTCCAAGTTGATTAATGCGCTGATGCACCCTTTTCGAAAACTTACCTGCACAACGATTGAAGGAACTAGCATAACGTTATACCGGACGACAGCTGACCTTGTGTGCGGTGAAGAAATCATCGTCGGACCGGGTTGTACCATTGGGGAAATCCGCTATAGCAAAAGTCTAACGGTGGATCTTAAGTCGCAAGTTGACCGAACTGTATTTTTAAACCAATAAAGGAGAGTCTACATGGAAAAAATCACTCATTTGTCAGGAGCCACTGTACTCAAAAATATCGCCAAAGGTGCCACCATCTTGTTCTGTGTACCGATCCTTAGTGTCTGGGCCGTGGGGAGTGTTGTCTGTGCAATCATTGCACCTATCGGTGGTGTGCTAGGTATTGTTGGCATCAAAGGGATAGGACTAAATGCCTTCCCAGATTATGATTTCCCGAACATTCTCAGCCTTCCAATTGGTCTGTGCCTCTCCTTACTTTTGTTCATTTCTTTCTATTACACTCGTCGTTTATTGCGTGGATGCCTGCATTTTATAAAAAACTAGCGAACTGTAACAAGCTTGTATTCTCTTTGTTAATAGAAAGTGACCTACAACGCGCTGTTTTATTCTATACTTAAGGGGACTGGACTTTATCCTGGAGGTAATTATGAATAAAATCATCGCTATAGGAGCTATCACGCTCTTTTTGGCCGGATGCGGAGCATCGGCAACCATAGATATGGATACAACAATGGCTATTAATCAAACACAAGCTACTTCAGCACCACTGAAACTAATCGTGGACGGCGAAGCCGTTCTTCCTACTCTCTCCCCTTTTTTCCTAGATGATAAGGTCTATGTACCTGCAAAAGTACTAATGGAATACTACACCTCAGAACAAAAATGGGATAATAACTTAAAGACCTTGACCATCTCTGATGGAAGCAGTAGTTATGTTCTGACGCCGGACAATGAGTATATGCAAGCTGATGGATATCAAACCTCGCTTGAAGGACCAGCTATTCTACGAAATGGTATTTTATATATTCCTGCCGATTCCTTAAACTCTCTGTCTGGTGCCACTGCGCAGCTGAATGCAGCTGGAACTGAAGTATTAATAACATCAGGGGATGTTAGTACTACCGTCAGAACACCCAGCGAACCTCTCGCTATTGCTACAGAAAATGACCAAGTGAAGCTGTATACTGCCCTTAAAGATGGCGGTACCTACGAAGGATTTGTTGTAGAGGTGAACGGTAACAAGCATACATTTGATTGGGAAACACCCAGACTCCTAAGTTACCCTCCTGAGATTCATTATGCCGACATCGATCAGGATGGACAGGAAGAAGTCGTTGTCATTCTGTGGCTCGGAACAGGTACGGGCATGTCCATGCAGGAACTTCACGTGATTAAGCCTAACCCGTGGGAAGAAGTCACTGTCCCTTCTGCAGATAAAGCCGCCTCCGCATTGGTTACGTCAAAAATTTCTAATGAAAAAGGGGACGCCCTGATTCAAATTCAAGTTAAAGGCTCAACTCCATCCATGGTGACTTTGCGATATCCAGATCGTGCTGAGGATGGCAATCTAGGCGAACAAGCCGGCATTGGTGCTGTTACTCACTACATAGTGGAAGAGGGCAAGCTAAAGGCGGAAACAAATGTTTATATTGGATTTCTGGAGAGTATTGGCACACTAACCTTTGCCTACAAACCGGGAAAAGATGGAATGGAACCCGACTCTATTCGCTTTGAGGTTCATGAGGAATTAGCTTCTTACGTGGAGGGTGAACAGTTATGATTGATGCCCATATACATTTAGAGCAATATGAACCTGAAGTTGCCGAACAGATACTGAGTGAACTGCCTGACATGGGAATTAAAGCCCTTATCGCTGTCTCTATGAACTTGGACTCTTGTATACGCACCCAAAGACTTGCAGCCATAAATCCCGGCGTGGTCCGTCCAGCTTATGGCTTTCATCCAGAGCAACCCCTGCCGCAGGATGCTGAGCTGGCTGCTCTGCTGAAATGGATCGAGAGTCAATCTAGTGAGGATTATATTGCTGTGGGGGAAATCGGGCTGCCTTACTATACGCGTGCTGAAGCTTTAGAACGTGGCGAAACCTTTGATATGGAGCCCTATATTGAGCTGCTGGATCAGTTGCTTGGGTTAGCTGCCCGTCTCGATAAACCTGTGGTGCTGCATGCTGTCTATGAAGATGCGCTTATTGCTTGTGATCTCCTGGAAAAACATAACATACAGCATGCCCACTTTCACTGGTTCAAAGGTCCAGAAGAAGCCATTGCCCGCATGATTAAGAACGGCTACTATATCTCCTTCACCCCGGATATCCTGTATGAGCCGGAGATACAGGCGCTTGCCCGCCGTTATCCCCCAGAGCTAGTCATGGCTGAAACCGATGGTCCTTGGCCGTTCGAAGGACCTTTTGCTGGGAATATAACCCATCCGTCTATGATTCGCGAAGTCGCCGCTGCTTGGGGAGTGCTCCATGGTTACACCCCCGGCGAAGCGGAAGAGTTAGTGACTGCGAATACTAAGCGATTTTATAGCTTGTAGATAGTTTCATAGCTTGTAGATAGCTCTATAGACTATAGATAGATCTATTGCTTGTAGATAGTTCTATTGTTAGAGTAGAAGAAAGTCAGTGCCTTAGCTAGAATAGCCTAAAGTCAGACTAACGTTATGATTAAACACAGCTTGGCTTGTGAAGCCGTATTTTTCATAGTGGAAGTACTGTTCACAAGCCAACCTTACTTAATCCAAATCCCCTTACCCATTTTCGTTTCGGTAATATTTTTGCGTACATATTTTTGCGTATGTATTTACGTGGACGTATTTATGCGTACGTATTTATGCGTACGTATTTACTCGTGCGTATTTATGCGTACGTATTTACTCGTACGTATTTATGCGTACGTAATTTACGCGTATGTATTTACGTGGACGTAGTTTACGCGTACTTATACCTGTACGCATTTATGCGTACGTGTTTATGTGTACTTATTTATGCGTATGTATTTTACGCGTACCCATTTACGTGTATCTAATTACGTGTACGTATTACCTGTACGTAATTACGCGTACGTATTTACTCGTGCGTATTCACTCGTACGTATTTACGTGTGTGAAGCCGCTATCGGACACAGCTGACCTTATATGCAGCAATTCCCCACTTTTGGGATGAGAAAGGACCCCAGAGTCGCTATTGGCATAAAAAACACCCAATAAGGTGCTCTTTTTAAGGAATAACGACGCTGGTGGACCTCTGTCAAGAAAGTGGACAGTCACGCAATAGACATTCTAGTCAATTGCTCAGCAAAACGAACTGGAGAAAGATACCCCAGCGCGCCATGCATTCGCTTGCGGTTATAATAAAACTCAATATATTGAAAAAGTGTCTGGTAGGCTTGCTCCTTAGTTTTGAATCGTGGATTACAATAAATGAGCTCCTTTTTCAAAATGCTGTGCCACGACTCGATACAGGCGTTATCATAACAGTTACCTCTGCGGCTCATGCTGGACTCCATGCCATACGCTTTCAACTGCTGCCTGTATTCATGAGAAGTATATTGAGAACCTCTATCGGAGTGATGTAATAGACCCTTTTCCGGTTGTTTAGCTTCGTAAGCATCTTGTAAGGCGCCCGAAATTAAGCTAGTTTCCATATGGTTCTCCAAGCGCCACCCCACGATTTCGCGCGTGCAAAGGTCCATCACACTAGCCAGGTACAAGCGCCCTCCCCGGCAAGGAATGTACGTAATGTCGGTAACCCATACTGAATTGGGTTTGAGTATTTTAAATTGCTGGTTCAGCGTATTCGGGGCAATCGGATGGTCATGATTGGAGTCGGTGGTCTGTACGCGATACGTTTTGGAGACAATGGAGCGAAGCTTCATATGTCGCATGTACACACTCACCGTGCGTTCGGTAACGGTATAACCTTCTTGATGCAACAGGCGGGTGATCTTCGGACTCCCATACCGCTTTTGATGGTCTGCAAAATGATACTGAATTCGCTTCATTATCGCAGCCTTACGAAGCATATGCGTACTGGTTTTTTCTGTCCGCCACTTGTAGTACCCGCTCCGTGACACATGTAGGGTCATGCACATCTTCTCCAAGAGAAACTCGGAGCGATGTTTTTCAATAAACTGGAATCTCAGTTCCTTGGTTTGCTGAAGATGTGCACTGCTTTTTTTACGATCGCTAATTCCTCTTCCACATCAGCAATCTTGTTATCTTTTTCTTGAAGTTGTCGGCTCATTTCTTTCAACTGTGCCTCGAGTTCCCGTACTCGATCCACGCTAGCTGCCGGTTCATTCTTTAGTTCTCGATACTGGCTCATCCATTGATGCAGGGTACTTTTTGGGATGTTGAGCTCTTCCGCCAAGTCGCCCACTGTCTTTGTTTGCTCTTGAATGAACTGCACTGTCTGTTTTTTAAATTCTTCGTTATACCGTTGTCGATGTTCTCCCATGTGAACACACCTCCGTGGACTCATTATCGCCAGTCTGTTAACTACTGTCCACTTTTTATTCTAGCTTCATGGAGTCCGAAACCATGCTCCAAAGGCTAATAATCTGCGAATAATGTCATCTGGGTCCGTAAGCCTCAGGTTGATGATGACTCGGGACGCTTGTAAGCAGTCCCCAATAATCATAACCTCTCCACACCCACTAACGTTCCGCCTGCGAACTTCATTTTATAAATATCCGGCTTTGTGGTTTGAAGAAGAAAGCTCAGATCATATTTGGCATCAAAATAGTTCATCATAAGCGTCATGACTGCCCCATGAGTTCCAATAGCAACCTTTTGACCGCTGTGATTGCTCAGTATTTCTGCCAGCACACTAACTGAACGCTTCTGACACGCATGAATGGATTCCCCACCAACTGGGACAAAATCCGGATCTTCAAACATTTTTGTCAGTAATGGATACAGCTCCTGATCAGTCATAATCTTATTTCCGTCCGAGAAATGGATTTCCCGGAGGTCTTCAACACTCTGAATCTCTGCTCCTAAGTCCTGCGCCAATCCAGAAATCGTATGTATAGCCCGAAGGTATGGACTTGAATAGAAGACTTGAATTCCTTCCAGACGTAGTTTTTCCGTTATCTTGCGGGCATCCTCCTCCCCCTTCGCGGTTAGTCCGCGAGTCCTTTCAGTTTCTCCGGGCAGTTTGGGCGACTCACCGTGCCTCACCATATAAATAAAAGTAGCCATCCTTTCCCTCCTTTACCTCTACAAATTCTAATGTTCTAGCCAATCTCCTCTACACACTAAAAAAGCCCTTACGGACGAGAAACTGTCCTATCGGGCTAGGTAATATTGTAACTTATAACGTTTCGTGCAGCAGTTGCTTTAGATCACAAAGTAATAACTTATTGAGAGGTCACTTATTAAGGAGATACTTATTGAGAAGTCACATATTGAGAAGTCACTTACTGAGAAGTCACATATTAAGGCGACTATGACTAAGGAGACTCTTAATTGCACTATATACAGCTATTAAGCGTAAAAAGAGACATCCTGAGCAAATAAGTGCACTTTGTGCAACTAAAAATCATCATTCCTAGACTAAAAGGGAGAATATCAAATAATAACTGCACAAAATACAACTAAATCCCAGTTTGATCGATGGAGGGGAATTTAACTGCACATTCTGCAACTAAATGCTAGGAAGTCACGCTAGATTATCTTTGCCACTCAACCTTTCCAGTCTAGCTAAGTATCTGCTAGTTTGTCACGCTAGATTATCTTTGCTACTCAACCTGTCTAGTCTAGCTAAGTATCGGCTAGGTTGTCAGGCTAGGTTCTCTTTGGCACTCAAGTTTTCTAGTCACGCTAGAAAACGGCTAGTTTGTCACGCTAGATTATCTTTGCCACTCAACCTGTCTAGTCTAGCTAAGTATCTGCTAGGGAGTCACGCCAGATTGTCTTTGCCACTCAACCTTCCCAGTCTAGCTAAGTTTTAGCTAGTTTGCCACGCTAGATTATCTTTACCACTCAAACTTTCTAGTCCAGCTAGGAAGTCCCGCTAGCTAGACTAGCGTGCTACCTGCTAGCTCCCCTCCATCACCTCAACTGTCCTAGATTGCTCCGCAGAGCTATCGTTCATCTCTTTCTGCGCGGGCCACAGCACACGCCCAAATGCGATGCCCAGCACACCAATCAGAGCGATTACGATGCCGAAATTCAAAAAGATACGGCTAGGCCCAGCAATCTGAACCATCATTCCGCCGAGAAGTGGTGCGCCAATCATAACTCCGCTAAGAATGGTACTCTGAATACCGAACACACGCCCTGTCATATGCGGGGGTGTTTCTTTTTGCAGACAATAATTGAACGTGATAATAAAAATTCCATTCCCAATACCTAGTAAGAACCCTAATAGCAATACAGAAATACTGGAAGCTCCTGGCTGAAGCAGTCCAAGTCCCCCAACCGATAAACCCATCAGCACATAACCCGTTCCAAGCTTCCAGCCATAACCTGTTCCGCGATTCATTTTGTTCATGACCATAATGATGAATACAGCACCGCCTCCGGATGCCGCCACGAGCCAGCCCAGTAAAGATTCATTAGAGGGTGCAAGTACCCTAAATAGACTGGTGAATTGAAAATCAATCATCTGAATAGCCATTGAACAGACTATGCCAAACAGCATGGTATTTAGCAGCAACCTACTATGCAGCATAAAATTCCAGCCTTCTTTCCACATCGTGCGGAGAGCAACACGTTCCTCTTGATCGCCCTTGCCTTCTGTGCCAACTTGTTCTACTTCACTTTTCTTAACTGTAAGTAGGAGCAAATAGGAACAGCCTCTAAGGCAAGCATTGATCAATATACACCACTGTGGCGTAAGAACAGACAACGCGAAGCCGCCCAGTAAAGGTCCCGCGATTTTCGAGCCTTGATTTACAAGCCCATTAAGCGAGGTAGCTTGAAGCAGTTGGTCTTCTCTAACCATACTACGGGTCATCGACTGCTGAGCAGGCACGTTTAACGTAGAAATGGCAGCACGCAACATCAATAACGGGAGCAACCACACCATACTGGGAGCAAATAATACGAATACGGTTAACAATGCCGTAAGCAGATCACACATCCGCATTAGCTTCAGCTTGTTCAGTCGGTCAGCCACTACCCCTGCGAACGAGCCCAGCAAAATCCCCGGCAAAGCTATGGAGACCGGAATCAAAGCCAGCATTAGCGGGCTGGCCTGCCAGCGGTACCCTACGAGTACCTGAATTGCTAAGGCATCGAACCAATCCCCAAAGGTAGCCGTCGCATATGCGCTGTACACACGCATATACACCTTGTTCTTAAGCAGGCTCGTGCCTGCTTGTGTTGAAGCATTCATTAAACATTCCTCCAAATTACAATTAAGAACTTATTAGCATGACCTTAATGTAATGGAGAATTGTCAGAGAATTATCAGGGGGCAGTCACAAGGTTCGTAAGCACGGTATCCAAGGATTGTTCTAACCGATGGAATCCCCGCTCTTCCTTCTCCCGTTCAAATATATCCACATATTTGCGATACAAAGCTGGCTTAGGTGGAAACTGTTTACAAAAATGAACTATTCGGTACAATGCATATATCCGTATCGGCACGAACCCTGACATCTCAAGCACCTGAAGTGCCTCATCCAACAGTTGCTCGGCTTCACGCCAAGACTTGCGCCGTAGAAACCACAAGCCCCTTGTAACTTTATAACTACCAATCTCACGCAAATAAGGTTTCTCCAGCAAAAGTGCTTCAATGTCTGTTGCCATCCGTTCTATTACGTGATCTTCTGTTCCCATCCACAAGTGTGTAAGCATTTCTGAGGTCGCCGTTATAGGAATGAAACTCTCATACCCCGGCTCTTTAATCACTTCATATGTTAGCTTTAGTCGTTCCAGTGCTTTTTCCGGTTGCCCTGCCAGCGTGTACAAATCCAGAATATTTAGAATCTCCACTTCGCGATGCTGAGGCGGCAAAAGAATTTTTTTCTCAAGGACCAACTCACAGAACTCTAATTTTTTCTTAGGATCACCCAATAGAACATAACAGATTAATAAGGAATAAAACCGTTCCTCTATCCCCACCTCGGTTGTGTTCAGCAGCCAATCCAAATCTCCCTGTACAAAATGAATATAGATCGAATAAAACGGATCCATCGCATACCCCAAAACATCCTGTTGGCGTGCGAGGATTAACATCGAGCGACCTTGGCCATATAGGTGATATTTCTTGAATACCTCCCGCATCGTCTTTTGCATCTCTAAGTCATATGTAGTCGGATTGGCCATAGCAGCTGAGGGCTCCTGCATAGTCAGACTATAACCAAATCCCCGAACAGTCTTAATATCTAAGTCTTGAAACTTGCCTAGCTTTTTACGAAGCCGATAAATATGATCATCTACTGTTCGCTCTACCGGATATTCAAGCGGCCACACCTTATCCAACAGCTGTTCTCGACTGAATGTACGCCCTCTATTTTTATACAAGAACTGAAAAAGCGTAAATTCTTTTGGGAATAATTCTATCGTTATCCCTTCTGCGGTCACTTTATATTCACTTTCATTTAATTCCAGCTGCATGATAGAACCTCACTTTCCCCGAACCCGCTCATTGGTTACATTATAACAGTCCGTCCAAGGCCTACTCCACCTCAAAAAAGAACATACAAAAAGAGCAACCCACAGATTCCTCTGCAAAATTGCTCTCTCCTCTTCTAACCCATGCCACTTACCCAGCCATATTGTTAAAAGAGTCCTGTTCACTAAACACGGAAATATGATCTACTGTACCGGTCGAGCTTGGAATAATAAATTTCAGCTGGTATTGGTCATTGGCTTGATAGGTGTAAATCTTATCGTCTCCGTTCACTTTGGTATCGTCAGGCTTGCCGAATGTTGCCTCAATTTGCTTCAGCGTCAGCTTTTGCAGCGCGGAATCACTTGAACGAACATCGAAGATTAAACTTCCTTTATTAAATCCAAACACGACATGTTTGTCAGTGTAGGTAGCATAAATTCCTTTTCCCGCTGACTCTTGTTGATCAGGTTTGCCCCAATCCGCTTCGACCTCATCAATGAGTCCGGTATGAGCGGCATATTTTACGCCAGGCACCTTCCCCTTTTTGGCAAGCTCGAGTAACTCTTTAAGCTGTTTGTCGCTATTTTGTGAATTTGAGTTGGTTGAATCTTTATCAGTCTCCGTAGGGGAGGAAGTCGCTGCTGGCGCAGTTTCTGCTGGGATGCTTGATGGACTAACTTCCGGCTCAGAGGTTGCTGTGACAGCCGTTTCTGTTGGCGCCGTTGCCTGGGATTCTGAATTCCCCGCCTCATTGTTCGAGCTGCATCCAGCAAGCCCAATCATTCCTGCGAGTAGGATAGAGCCTGCTATTAATTTTATCTGTACTGACATGATGTCATCTCCTTAGTAGATTACCTAAAAGTCATCTTGCAAAAGTCATCTTGCAAAAATGAAACTGAACATACAGACGAGGTGAAAATCAAATAGTTGCAGGATAGCGGCAATTTTTCTGGCTAACCCTCTTTTACCCATATCTACAAATATAAATTCATACACACTCTATTTTTCTACATAAAACCCTTTTTTCCGACACCTAACTCAAGTAAGTTTCTCTTTTAAAATCTCCACATAACTCCATCTAACTATAAACTCGTGAACTCATAAGCTCATAAACTCATAAACCCATGAACTATATGACCTTAAACGTCATTCCCAGCCTCGAAGGGTTTCATTGCAGAACGTACAATAGAAAGGAGCTAATCCTGCTTGAAAAAGCGACCCATTGCAATCTGTACAATAGATTCCAACAGTAACCTCTTATCCGGCGAACTGCAATCGCGACATTTGTTGAAGAATTTCCCATCCAAACGCAACCTTAATCCTCCAAGCCGCATCTTATTAGTAAAGGGAGGGGAGCTGCATCTGAATATTATAGAGAGAATTGTGGCAAAAGATGAGTCAGCTCTCCGCCTGTTAATGGACGAATATGGAGATATGCTGCTGCGAACCGCTTCTTTACTGCTTAAAGATAGACAAAGTGCCGAAGAAGCGGTACAAGATACTTTTATTCAAGCTTATACCAAAATGAGTCAGTTACAGGAGCCGGATCGGCTGAAGGCATGGCTGATACGGATAGTGGTCAATCGCTGCCGCATGAGGCAACGGACTTGGAGCTGGCGTAATATTTTCCCGGCGGGAGGGTCAGAGCTGCAAACCAACGGGGATGCTGACTTCACAGCCGGAGCAGAAGAGCTTTTTATGGTGGAATGGCATAATGTCAGGCTCACCGAGTCCCTGAAAAATCTCGATTATCTATACCGGGAATGTCTGACTTTATATTACTTTCATGAGATGAGCATCCGGGAAATTTCCGAGCAATTAAATACATCTGAAAATACGATCAAATCCAGACTCGCCAGAGGCCGGACGCTCTTAAAAAAGATTTTGGTGAAGGAGGGACATTTCTTATGAATACAGAACGCGATGTGGTCAAAAAGCAGCTGGATGAAGAATTAAAGAACCTCCAGTTCACTGGACACGACCGGGTCATTAAGCAGACTCACCCTCCAACCTTTGGAGCTCGTTTATTGGCGCTGTGGAATAAGGAAATTGAGATCCCTGTCAAACCTATAGGTGCGATCGGTGCCATTATTCTAATCGTTTCGCTGACCCTGCATCAGCCAGAGATTAAACAACAGCCACAACAAAACACCCCGCAGCGTGCGAACCGAGAACTAATCGAAGCTGGAGGAAATACGTATTGGAAGGATATCTACGAGCAGGCGGTGAAAAAACATGAGAATTAAGATAAAAATCAAACATCTGGTGTTATTCGTGTTACTCCCTGCCTCCCTGCTTATTCTTCTGTTTAACTTCTTACCTTCACAGGCGCAGATAGATCAGAGCACAGCTATTCAATCTAACATAGCTAGGACTGATCTTCTGCAAAAGCTGGCTTCCACAACCGGGAGTAAACGTATCGAGCTAATCCGTACAAACATCCTTGATAAGGATCACAGCTATGATCCCTACAGATATGACGTTAATGTTAGCCCTTCGATGAGCCAGTGGAGTAATGATGAAACCCAGCGTTCCGGTCTGTTACCGGAGGACATAGTACCTTTACTTGAGGAATATATCCTTGAGGGGCCTTCGGATAATACACGTATATTTGCGGCTAAGCAGTTAGCTTATGAATATGATGCTCTTGGCCGAAAGGAAGATGGAGATCAAGCGCTAATCACCGCAGCGAAACAGTTAAACAGCAGCTCCTCTGTAGCTAAACAGCTGGAGCTCCTTCGAGCGGAGCGAGCCCTAAATAGTGGCGATATAACAACCGCTGAAACAATTCTTGAACAAACCCCCTTTCCATCCGAGTCTCAGGAAGAGCTAAACGCACAAAAGGCATGGCTTACCGGGCGTTTACTCTTTACAAAAGGCGAAGCGCAGGAAGCACTTGCCGTAGTAAACGATGGCTTGGAGAGCTACAAAAAATTCTGGCAGGATATTCATAAACAAATGAACGCTGCCACCAGCAGTTCGAACGAAGGCTCCAGAGACAATACAGGATCAGCAGCAGCACCAGAAGCTGGGACTTCGGATACTGAAAGACAGCTGGAATCGCTTCGAACCGCAATTCAGTCTGCTATAGATATGGGAAATACTTCAACTGCTGTCGTCTCCGGTACCCTTACAAGAAGCGATGGCACCCCAGTTCCGCGGGCTGGTATTTTTCTCCGCGCTGAAAGCGAAGTTAACCATAGCATCACTTCTGCTGAACCCTACCGAATCGTCACAGATACTGAAGGACGTTTCGAATTTCACGGTGTGATTCCGGGCTTTTATCAGTTACAGCTTGGACTTGGCTATGATCAGATCGACGGCTGGACTTGGCCTGTACAATATGACGATTGGATTGAAGTTAAACCGGATGGCAGGTTGAATGAGAGCATAGTTCTACAACCTCTGCTTGAGCTGCAGTCTCCCATTAATCAGGAAACCCTAACAGGCAAGACCATAGATTTCCGCTGGAAAGCTGTTGAAGGAGCAGCTTACTATCGTTTAAGCGGTGGCGGGGAGGGGGCCGTGTTGGGCGTACAAATTCGGGATCGTATTGTAGATAACCATATCTCCATTCCTGTAGAAGAACTTTACGATGGCGGCGGTTTTTCCTATGGCAGCAGTGGAGATGGCTGGGAATCTATTGATCCCCTCTCCCTTCTCGGATTTATGAATCCCGAAGTGCGCTTTTCTTGGAATATTGAAGCCTTAGATGCAGATGGACGCCTGATTACCCGCAGTAATGGCTACAGATTGAACGAAGACACCGTCGGCAATCTGCCGTTCTTTTATCTCAAGGAAAGAGAGCTTACTACGGCTGACCAACTACTACTGGATAAAAAAACGGATCAGGCACTAGAAATGTACCAAAAAAATATTGCCGATGACCCACAGGATGTTCATGCCATGCACATGCTAGTAAAGTTGATGCTGGCAAAATCATCCCTCACAAAGGATACAACATTAGAAGATAAGGCGATTCCCTTACTCGAAAAGCTAATACAACTACAGCCTTCTACTAATTACGCCTTCACATTATCGCAGTACTATTTTGACCATGCGGACTGGAAGTCGTATAACGAATATTATTCCTACTACAACGAACTAAACGGACCCAATACTAACGGTTATGTACTTTCTATTAACGCCACAGCCCTCATGCAACAAGGGAAGCTTGAAGAAGCTCGTAAACAATTCGCGATCGCCCTAAAGTATGATGATAGCCATCGTTTTATTGGCAGCTTTTTGGCGGCAGAATTATACGCTGGTGAATCACTCTCTTCGGTAATGACACTTGCTGAGCGTTATCCTGAACTCAGCTTTGGTCATAGTGGGTATCGCTGGCCACAAATGATTAAACAACTGTTAGCGGAACGAAAAAATCAACCTAAAGTCTTTGACCAAGAGTTAAAAGAGAAGCTTGGATGGTATGTGAATGGTCAAACTGATGAGTTAAAGCAATGGATCGCAAATGCCAAACCCTCCGCTTTGAAGACCTTTATGCAGGCAGTTTTAGAGGTAAGCTAATTCATTAAAATAAACAAAAATCCGGTCCCGCTCGACAAATTCGAGCATGGACCGGATTTTTAATTACACATAATCTTTTATTTAGATTTAGCTTCCATCATGTAATTCTGGAAATCCGTGATACTTGGGTTAGACATATAGTGGCCACCCTCTACTTCAATCGTTTGGCCTGTGATGAATTTGGATTCATCCGATGCCAGGAACAAAACCGTATTGCCGATATCATCAGCTTCACCGTGATAAGGAAGCGCGTTGAATTTTTGGAAAATATCCAATACCGCTGGCGGCATATTTCTTGCAGCGGCAGGTGTTAGGATCAGCCCTGGTGCCACCCCGTTACAACGGATTTTGTCTTTACCATATTGTGTAGCGATGTAACGAGTAAGGTTCACAACAGCTGCCTTAGAGGAGCCATAAGCAGTACGCAATGAATCCCCTGCGAATGCTGACATCGAAGCTGTGTTAATGATCGAGCCTCCGCCCGCTTTAATCATATGAGGAATAGCAAACCGGCTGCCTAACAGAACACTTTTGGTATTTACGTTCATCAGGCGATCCCACTCTTCCAAATCTATATTGACCACATCAAGGTCTTTTTGCAGATTAGTTAGACCTACATTATTAAACAATATTGTGATGGTGCCATACTGAGCAACTGTGAAGTCAACAGCTTCCTTGATCGAATCCGCTTGGGAGGCATCTAAGAAAAGACCTTCAGCTTCTCCGCCTTCATTTTTAATCTTAGATGCTGCTTCTTTGGCTGCTTCCACATTAAAATCGGCAATAACAACCTTTGCTCCTTCTCTAGCTAATAGAGTGGCAGCTGATAAGCCAATACCTGAAGCGCCTCCAGTTACTAATGCAACTTTACCTTGAACTCTTCCCATGTTCATACCCCTTTATAATGTTATTGTGCTTCTAAGATGACTTGGTTTATGTTTCAGAGCTATCAAAGCTCGTTAACAACTTCTCATAGATTTTCAAGAATTGCTGCAGTTCCTCCTCATTGAGCTTTTGGAACATTTCAGCTCTTAGCTCCTGTCCCTTAAGCTGTGCTTCCTTCAAAACGTCTTTTCCTTTGTCCGTGATAGATAGAAGTACATTCCGTCGATCATCTTCGTTATATTTTCGCTCGGCCATCCCCTGCTTAATCAGGCGATTAGCAATGTTAGTCATTGCTCCCGGCGTATATCCTAGTCTCTTAGCCAAAATAGTCTGCTTCAAGGGGCCTTTTTTATTCAATTCGCCCAAGACTAGAACTGGAGATATCCCAATATTGTGATCAAATGCGTTCATCCATCGGACAATAACTTCATTCGTAAATAATTCAACTGCATGTATTAGCTTAAAAATATCTGGATTTTCCAAGAGGTTCTCCTTTGACATTCATGATGATCGGCTGCTTATAAAAGTATTTTAACACTAAAATATTTAATAGTAAAATACCTAATATTAAAAAAAAGAATGCTTGGTGAAAAGCATTCTTCAAATTGCGGATTTATCAACAACATAAGTGCCAGCCAGCAAATCGTGAATCGCACGTTTACGGGGATGGAATCCAACCAACAGGTAATCCACCAGCATGATTGGACCCAGGATTTGAGTGAGGTCAAAAGCCAAATCCGACCATAAGGATAATTTGGCGGAAATAACGGTAAAGTCATAGCTGCTGACCGCAATTACCATTGAAAGAATCATACTAATCATTCGGAAAACATTTCGAATCAGAGCTTCCTTCACTGTTGGGTAATTCCCGTGTTCATTGACAATTTTTATTTTTAAAATCAGCTTCCCAGGGGTTCCGCCAAATCTAACGATCATAAAGATATCAAATGCGATAAACAAAATGTACTCCAGGATAATAGGTATCTCCGAGTGTAATGAAACAGCTAATGAATTGAGTATCCAGTATACGATAACCCCAGGTATTCCAATGACCAAGAAATCAAGAATGGAAGCCAGCACTCTTTTCCAAAACCCTATGAAATTCTCCTGATCCAAATGCTCGGGTAGAATGTTATCCATGCAAGCACTCCTCTCTCTATCATTTACTTTGTCGCTCAATCCCTATTTAACAATCCCTTCCTCAGATGCTCTTGGATAATGGACTCCAGCTCTTTGTTATTTTTCACAATTACCCGTTTATCAGACAGAGTATCCGTTAACTCTATAATCCTATGTGCGGCCTCATGATCATATCCACGGTTCCATTCAAAAATCATCACATAGAGATTCTTAAATGACTGCTTGTAATTTGCTTGCTCTAAACCCAGTCTTGTTTTTATAAACCTTGTAAACACTCTCAAATCCCTGATCACTTTATTAGGATTCAAAATAACGATTAAGTCAGCAGCTTTAAAACTCTCTTGTCCCCATTTGTAATGTGCGCCTTCCAGAATCCATGAGGGTTTATCAAGGATTTCCTCCAACTGAGCATCCCTTGCTTCAACTGAAAAGCGCAAATTCTCGGCACTTCTGTCCCATACCAAGTTGTCAGTCTCGTAATACTCTACACCGTATTTTTTAGATAACTCCCGGGCGATATAGGATTTGCCGCTGCCGCAAGCTCCAATGATTCTAATCTTCATAAGCTCAGCCTAGCCCTATCGGCAGGATTATTAGTCCTATAGAAATTACGGTGATTATTCTTGTGGTGAGGAGCGTTAGCTTTTTATTTTTCTCTGATTTATACCAGCCCTTAAACTGAAAATGATTCCGGTACAGCATAAAAAATACAAATAAATTCCCGAGTCCCATACTCCAGTTATACACGGGCTGACCAAATATCAATTGATAGATCAATCTTTCTGCCCAACCCAAAACTAACAAAGTCAGCACAAGCAATATACACAAGCGAAGTAATTCCAATATAAAAGAGCCCAATTTCAGCAATTCTGCAACCATCCTCTCAAGGTTTCTTTATCGCCAAAAAAATCCACATTCCTCCAAATTATACACCTTACACCTTACGACTCCTACCTAAAAACACAACCTGCCCAAGATAAATTTATCCTGAGCAAGGTTGTGTTTTTTATCAGCTTAGGAGGATGCGGGTTTCCCATCGCCCCTTAGTTCCTGTATTTGTCGCTGCAAATTAACGATTTCCGCCACTAGCGCTGCATTTTCCGCCTCAGAATCCACACTGCTACTCTGAATCAGCTGATTCAGACGCAGCTGCAGGAGGGCAAGGTCATCCTCCCGAGCCTGTTCTATACCAGTAAGCAGACAGGTTCTGTCTTTTGCGAAGTATTCAGCATACGTTCCTTGAAAAAACTTTGGTGCCTGAGACGGCTCTAATATCACCAAGCGATTAGCCACTTTAGAGTGAAGATAACGGTCATGCGAGACCATTACTAACCCGCCGGGATACACCATAAGTGCCTCTTCTACTCGTTCCCTAGTGTCAATGTCCAGATAATTAGTGGGTTCATCTAAGACCAATAGATTTGCTTTTCCAAAATACAACTTGAGGAAAGCTACACGGCATTTCTCCCCCAGACTCAAATCCCCAATCCGTTTAAATACATCGTCCCGCGTAAATAAAAAGCAACCCAGAATTGTCCGCGCCTCCGTCTGGGTCATTCCCGGCAGTTCAAGCAAGCTATCCAGAATCGTAGAGTTCATTTCTAAGTTATCTAGCTCTTGTGCAAAATAACCGATTGTCGTCCGTGGATGCAGCCGCACTTCACCTTTTGTAGGCTTATTGATCCCTGCAATCAATTTCAGCAGCGTAGACTTTCCAACACCATTAGGACCCAGAATAGACAATCGGTCTCCCCGGTTTAGCGACAAACTGAAATCCCTAAGAAAAGGCGCACTCCCCTCATAGGCAAACTCTATCTCACGGAGTGTCAGCAAAGAATCTGCCAGAAACTCTTCGCTTTCCAGCTTCATCTTCAGCTTGCCAGTCTCACGGGGCAATTCTACACGGTTCTTATTTAACCGTTCCAGTGCAGCTTCCTTGGCATGGAAACGAGACACATTTTTCTTGGATTTCGAACGCAGAAAATCATTTTGTCCGGCAGCACGATGCGCTTGCTGGAACCATTCTGCATACCGCCTAATGCTCTCCAGCAGCTTCTCCTTTTCTTGCTCCTGCTTTTTATATTGTCCCTCCAATGTTCTCAGCTCTATAGTCTTCTGCTCCCGGTATTGTGTATATCCACCCGAATAACGCCGGCATCCCTCCGGACTAAGCTCCAGCACAGACGTCGCAGTTCGATCAATAAATGTACGATCATGTGATACATAAAACACGGTTCCAGGGTATGTGCACACCCAATGCTCCAACCACTCCATCGTTTCTCCATCTATGTGATTGGTCGGTTCATCCAGAATCAATAGCTTGGGCTGCCGGGCTAATAATGCTGCTAATTGCACCCGTGTCTTTTGCCCTCCACTAAGTGAGGCGTATGGCAAATCCCAGACTGCATGTTCAAGCTTGAGCTGCTTTAGACTTTTTTCCGCTTTGACCTCCCAGCCATATCCATCGAGCTGCAAGTAACGATCGTACACCTCTGTATATTCAGCCAATTCAGTTTCGTTATCAGCATTCTGCTCCTGCAGTCTCTGACTGAGGGCTTCGAGCTGGCGTTTTAATTCAGGCAGCTGTGCTGACCCTGAAAGAACGTAGTCCAATGCGGTTACTTCCCCCGGTACCTCAAGCTGTTGATCGAGCACACCCCATTCTTCAGATGGCAAACCATGATAGATACTTCCCTCTTCAAAAGTAAGCCGACCGATCAGCCCCTTAAGCAGTGTGGTTTTGCCAATCCCGTTTCGTCCGAATAAAAGCACGCGCTCTCCCTCTGCTATCTCAAAGGATACCTCCTTAAATAAAGGGACCCCATTCCATTCCTTACGTAAATTCTTCACTTTAATTACAGTCATCTTTCATTCCTCCGATTTCATTGCAAATAAAAAACCGCAGCCAACGGTCTGCGGTCGAATAGCGTATGAAGGGGGAATGTGCCCAGACATGGATAGACTACGGCCGTGTTCACCTGCTGGATGCAGAGTAAACCAACACAATAGATAGAACTATCCATATAAAAGCATCGTAAGACCCCCGACCGACACACGTATCCCTGACCGTTATCACCCTGCGCGGGTGCTCCGTGACTTGTGCATATGCACTTCACAAACTTTATGGTCTGTTTCAGGAAACGTGTTAGTTATTCATCAGTCGGTGGCCCTCCGTAATTGTCCGTATTTTAGAATAAGTACAGTATATAACAATTTAAATCAGAAATAAAAGGTCAAGAACAATTATAACTTAATCTTTACCACCTGAGTCTGCGCATTCCACTGCACCTGAACAGCAAATAAATCAGGCAGGATACTCAGCGGAATTAGTAATCGGTTATTTTCATTGCGTGACGGTAAAATCGTAATGGATTTCCCATTCACAATAGCCTTATTAGATAATGGCTTATGTGTCACCGTACGATTGCCGATCGTAATTATCAGTGCTCCTGTCCCCGCTTCACTCTGCAAAGTACCACCCAGTAAGGCCACGGATTCTCTCAGCGGAACAAACACACGGGAATTTTCCAATATAAAAGGATCCTTCAGCTTTGTTGTCGTCCCATTGATCTCAAAAGTCCCCGCAAACTTATTACTTCCCACAGAGTACCCGTTTTTAGTTGCAATATTCTCCATAGCCAGTGTGCTCGTTGTAATGATAACTCGAGTATTCTTGGCTACTTTTGGATACAGCCAATGAATATCATCATTATGCATTCGAATACAACCGGCGCTAACATACTTCCCTATCGATGACTCATTATTATTGCCGTGAATCGCATACGTCGTGCCATAGGTCCCGTTCACTTCCAGCCCCAGCCAGCGGTCGCCAAGCGGATTGGCCGGGTCCCCACCGGGAATTTTCTCTTTGTAGTAGGGTCTGTTTTTTACCTTAACCACCATTTTGAAGCTACCTTCTGGCGTCAGTTCCTTCGACTTTCCTGTGGCAACCGGAAAAGTCTTCACCAGCTTGCCGTCACTGAAATACGCGAGTTTGTTTGTTTTTTTGTTCACGATGATCAGATCTGAGCCAGCAGCTTCCACCCTTCCAACTCCTGTAAAGCAAGCAGCGAACAAAAGCCCAAATACAAGCATCAGTTTAATGTTCCGCTGTAAAAAAGTTTGAAACCGGCCTCCCGAAAAGCATAAATTCATCTTGCTCCACCTCCGTTATATAAAGACGAAATCATTTCAAATATGTTGCGTACCAGCCTGTACCTATTCTTTTCAACTCGTCCCCTCCCGCTTGACGCAGAGATTGCAATACTGTAACCAGTGAATGCACGACAAAAAGCCGACCTTTGGATACGCAAAGATCAGCTAACGCATAAACACATAAGTTGCGGACCCTAGAGCCCCTATTTGCAACTTTTTCGCTGTTTTGGGATGCTATCGGACTCCAGAGACCCTATTTGCATCTATTTCGCTGTTTTGAGATCCTATCGGACTCCAGCGCAGTTATTTGCTCAAATACCCTCGAATTCCTTGCTCTTCACGACCAATAGTGTCTCTCGGGTCCGAAACTCGCTCAAAAAGACCTAAAACACGCGAATAGCTGCATCTGAGTCCTTTAGCACAGTTCTACCTTGTTCTTTCCTATGTCTCTATCATTTCTGCCCTATGTCTCATACATTACTGCCCTACGTCTCATACATTACTGCCCTACATCTCATACACTTCTGCCCTATGTCTCATACATTTCCGCCCTACGTCTCATACATTTCCGCCCTACGTCTCATACATTACTGCGTCCGCTCATTTGCCCGTTACCGTTAGCACAGTTACCTACCACATCTGCACCAAAACTCCACCATTTTTCCACCACTTCTCCACCACTTCTCCACCACTTCTCCACCACATCTCTACCACATCTCCACCACATCTCCACCACATCTCCACCACATCTCCACCACATCTCCACCACGCTCCGCTCCAGTCCCAGACTAACTGCGCTGCACATTTACCCGTATCCCATTCTACCGAAGCTCAACGCACCAGCCCCCAAACTAACTACGGTTTTACCATCGAAGATCAGCTAGCGCATAAGCACATTAGTTGCGGACTCCAGAGACCCTATTTGCAACAAATCCGCTGTTTTGAGATGCTATCGGACTCCAGCGCAGTTATTTGCTCTAAACACCTCGAATTCCTTACTTTTCACGACCAATAAGGTCTCTCGGGTCCGAAACTCGCTCAAAAAGACCTAAAACACGCGAATAGCTGCATTTGAGTCCGTTAGCAAACTAGTTCATTTTTGATTGGTAGTTAGTTAGTTAGTTCGTTTTTAGTTCGTTTTTAGTTCGTTTTTAGTTGGTTTTTCGTTCGTTTCTTGTTTCATTTCTGGGTTAGTTACTAGTTCGTCCCCAGTACATTTCTGGTTAGTTTCTAGTTCGTTTCTTATTAGCTCCTACTCGTCTCTACCTCCTCCCTATCTCTTTGCCAGCTCATTTCTACTCCCCTCCGCTCTTCCGTTCTTTCATTCCGATCTTCCGTTTTCCCCTCCCATTCTGCCGTTCTCCCCTTCCGCTCTTCCGTTTTCCCCTCCACCCCCACTACACACAGAAAAAGCCTTGATTCTCTTAATAGAGAATCAAGGCTTTCTAAATTGACCTTACACCCACCACATACCCTGAGGTTGGTCATGAATAAGAATGGATTGCAAATTGGTTACTGCACGTTGGAAGCCTTCGTCAACCGTCATAAGAGGGTCTTCATGCTCGATGCTCACCACGTAATCATAACCGTAAGTGCGCAGCGCGCTCATGATATCTGACCACTCAGATATGCTGTGCCCACAACCAACGGAGCGGAAGGTCCATGCGCGGGTCTGCACATCGCCATAAGGTTGCATATCGGTCAAACCATACATATTGATGTTGTCCTGATCCAAGTAAGTATCCTTGGCATGGAAATGGTGAATCGCGCCAGCTTTACCGAGAATCTTAATAGCACCTACAGGATCAATACCTTGCCACCACAGATGGCTCGGATCCAGATTGGCTCCAATAGCATCGCAGGTTGCTTCTCTAAGCTTCAAAATCGTATAAGGGGTATGGCACAGGAAGCCGCCATGCAGCTCGATGCCGATCTTAACGCCATGCTCCTCGGCCAGCTTGCCGATTTCCTTCCAGTAAGGGATCAGCTTATGTTCCCACTGCCAGGTTTTGATGTCGCTGTACACGGTAGGCCAAGGCGTGACTGGCCAGTTCGGTGCTTTTGCCTCATCGCTGTCCCCAGCCGTTCCCGAAAAGGTGTTCACGACCTTAACACCCATGAGTGAAGCCAGCTTGATCGATTTACGGAGAATTTCATCTCCAGCGCGGGCTTCTTCTTTATCTGGTGAAATCGGGTTATTATGGCAACTGAAGGCACTGATCATAATGCCACGTTTCGTGAACTTTTCCAAATATTCTTGACGTGCTGACTCGCTGGCAAGCAGCTCATCTGTCGGACAGTGAGCATTACCGGGATTACCACCCGAGCCGATTTCTACCGCATTCAAACCTGCGGCGGCGATTTTATCTAACATCTCGTCAAGACTCAAGCTTCCAAATACAGGATCAAATACGCCTAATTTCATTTATACGACCACCTTTTCTTTGATAGGCTCTAAGGCTTCAGAATGTCCGTAAACCGGATAGTCACGTTTCGTTGGGGCACACCAGTTCACGCCATTGATGATAACTTTTTGAATATCCTTGTTGTAATAGGTTGGGTAAGATTCATGACCAGGCTGGAAATAAAAGATCTTACCGCTGCCTCTACGGTAGGTCGATCCGCTTGGGAAGACGTTGCCGCCTTCGAACCAGCCGACAAATACAAGACTCTCTGGTGCTGGCACATCAAAATGCGCACCGTACATTTCCTCTTGCTCCAAGTCGATGTATTCACCAATGCCCTCAGCAATCGGGTGACTTGGGTCCATGACCCACAGGCGCTCCTTCTCCTCAGCTTCACGCCATTTCAGATCGCAGCTGGTGCCCATTAATTTCATAAAGATTTTGGACATATGGCCCGAATGAAGCACTACAAGTCCCATACCTTGCAGCACTCGCGCATGTACACGGTTTACAATCTCATCACTTACTTCATGATGGGCGATATGTCCCCACCAGATCAGTACATCCGTGTTATCCAATACCTCTTGCGTCAGTCCATGCTCTGGTTCATCCAGCGTAGCTGTCTTAGTGTCCAGTCCTGCTTCTTGAAGGAAGCTGGCCAGTTGTCCATGAATACCTTGCGGATAGACCTTAAGAATTCTTTCTTCCTGCCGTTCATGACGGAATTCATTCCATACGGTTACTCTTGTCACTTGGGACACACTCCTAGTTCATATTTATCTATGACCATCGAATTTGCTTAATTATTCAAAAAACACAGGCATTCCAGTTTCAGAGGATTTATAAATAGCCTCCAAGAT
The DNA here is from genome assembly GCF_038593125.1 of Paenibacillus sp. FSL F4-0097. Classification (NCBI taxonomy): domain Bacteria; kingdom Bacillati; phylum Bacillota; class Bacilli; order Caryophanales; family Paenibacillaceae; genus Paenibacillus; species Paenibacillus sp. FSL F4-0097. Next base: position 1,236,740 of record NZ_CP151965.1, on the reverse strand, counting down.
GCGAGTCACAACCAACGCCTGCTCCGGCTTCACTACAGGTTCGGTGTCATTTACAATGCTGTCAATCCACTGAGCTGCCTCTATCATCGCAGGATCATCTCCCGCACCATCATAAAAGTCGACGCCACCGGCATCCAGACCGATATGCTTTTCAAAGGTTTTACCGTAGGCTTCTCCGTTAATGCGCAGACCGTTCTCCATATCTGCTCCGCCTTCAGTCCCACAAAGTACCGTTTTGGCCTCACCGACATCGAGTGTATTCAGTGCCCAGCTTGCTTCTAAGACGATGGTAGCCCCATTCTCCATAGTGATGAATCCAATGGCGGAATCCTCAACTGTAAACTTCTCAGGATCCCACGGGCCCCAAGCATTTGCAGCATTTTTACGACCGGACAGCTTATGATAAGCGTTGCCCACGACATATTTAGGTTTGTAATTATCCATCATCCACAGGGTCAAATCGAGCGCATGGGTGCCGATATCAATCAACGGACCGCCGCCTTGCGCTTCTTCATCCAAAAACACACCCCAAGTTGGGACAGCGCGACGACGGATAGCCTTAGCTCTGGCGTAATAGATCTCACCAAGCTCATTATTCTCACATACCGCATGCAGATAAGCTGAATCTGGTCTGAAACGGTTCTGATAACCGATGGTCAGCTTTTTCCCAGTTCGCTCTGAGGCCTCGATCATCGCTTGTGCTTCTGCCGTGGTTTTAGCCATCGGCTTCTCACACATTACGTGTTTGCCTGCTTCCATAGCCGCAATGGAAATCTCCGCATGGGAAATGTTCGGCGTACATACATGAATCACATCTATACTTGCATCGTTAAGAAGCTCTTTATAATCTGTGTAAACTACGGACTGCTCATCTCCAAACTCCGCTTTTGCCTTCTCGGCACGTTCAGCGACGATATCACAAAAAGCAACCATTCGCGCACCTTCTACTTTTTTTAACGCGGGCATGTGCTTGCCGTTCGCAATACCTCCGCAGCCGATAATTCCTACTGTTAAAGTCATTCTGGTCTAACCTCCACTTATTCCTGTTTTGATATCTCTATCATACAAAGCTGAGGAAGGGCTTTCTTCCTGCAATCTTGCTGTATTATTCCCGAATATTGTCTTGTGGTATTTCAGCGGGGATATCCCCGTTGCTTCCTTGAAAAAATGATGGAAGGTCTTCACGCTGCCAAACCCGGCTGCTTCCGCCACGGCAGACATCGGCAGATCTTCATTGATCAAGATCCATTTGGCTTTGTTAAGCCGGTATTCATTTAAGAACGCGATAAAGGTCATGCCCGTGTTTTTCTTGAACAATTTGGTGAAATAATAAGGACTAAAACCCATATAATTAGCTACCTCATTCAGCGAAATAGCCTCCTGATAATGCTGCTCCACATAAATAAAAATCCGCTCTAGTCTTTCCAGTGTTTCTCTGGATTGATTCAGTGTATCTTCCGAGAACTTAGGCTGTTTCTTGATCGGACTCTTTGGCACCTCCCGTAAAATAACGGTCAGCAGTTCAAACAATCTAGCCTTGATTAGAAAAACATACCCTTCTCTTCGCTGTACATCTTCCTCGTAAATACTCTCAATCAGCCCTTTGACCTTCGCGGCAGTTGCCACGGGCCATCTTGAACTGGAATACTCCATAAGCGTAAAGACCTCACGAAGTGAGTAGTCATTACCGTTCAAAGCGGCTACTTCCTGGAACAAATTCAGGTCAAATTGAATCACTACCCGTTCACTCTCAGGTGAAGAGAGAAAATAATGCACATCCCCACCATTGATAAACTGAACCTCGCCCTGCTCCATGTGAATAGGGGTATCGTTAATTCCCAGATTCAGGCTTCCTTTGGTAACATAGATAATTTCAATTTCTTTATGCCAATGCGGATAACACAACGTATCACCATTGCAGAGTAAACTGCGGTAAGGAAAGTGCTTATCTACATCCGGAATCTCGAGATAAATATTCATAAATGCAACTCCTTATCCGAGTAAATCATTAAAACCAGGGCTTGCATGCCATATTTTAAAATTTTACGTAAGCGTTTACTCTCTAAATGTTAGACCTCCAATATTCTTTTGTCAATTCCGATATTTCTAAGTAAATTTTTGGTATATACATCGGTATCATTCCTATTAAAAGATTACTGCTCTTGCGTAGTTTTGATCATTTTTTTATTTTTTAAGTACAGTTGACAAAAGCGCCTACCAGCATTTATATTCGGGGTAAGCGTTTACGTTCTCTTCCTTCATAACTTACTCTCATCAGCGTAAGCGTTTAATTCAAGGATAACCGTAGTTTAAGGAGCTCATAGGAATGAACCCAACGATTAAAGATGTTGCACAGAAAGCGAACGTTTCCATTGCCACAGTCTCTCGCGTGCTAAACAATTTAAGTGGGTATTCGGACAAAACGAAACAAAAGGTAAATGAGGCGATCAAAGAAATTGGTTATCAACCCAATGCGATTGCCCGGGGTCTAATCAATAAGCGTACACAGACCATTGGTGTTATGTTCCCTAGTGTTTCTGGTGCCTTCTCTTCCGATCTGCTCAAAGGTATTGAAGAATTGGCCAATGACCGGAACTACAGTGTGATGGTATGCAATACCGATCAGGACGGTAAAAGAACGTTGAAGTATTTGCAGCTCCTGAGAGAGAAACAGGTTGATGGCATTATTTTTTCGAGTGAAGTCCTTAAGAAAGAATATTACGATGTGCTAGAAACCATGAGGATCCCCGTTGTACTGGTCTCTTCCCAAACAGAATTCGCCAAGGTCCCTTATGTGAAAGTAGATGATTATCGAGCTGCTTTTGACGCTATCCTCTACTTAATTTCAAAAGGTCACCGCAAAATAGCCATGATTAGTGGGAACCCTAGCGATCTTATCGCTGGTGCGCCAAGAGCAGAAGGTTACAAGCATGCGCTTGAAGCAAATGGCATTCCTTTTGACAGCCGCTATCTTGCTTACGGAGATTTTTTGTATGAGAGCGGAAGTATAGCTATGGAGACTCTTTTGGAGCAAGCGCCTGATGTGACTGCCGTTTTTGCTGCTAGTGATGAAATGGCGATTGGTGCCCTCTCCACCGTTATCAAAAATGGTCTAAGCGTGCCCGAGGATATCTCCATTATGGGATATGACGATCTTGGATTAGCCAAAATGGTTATTCCGCCTTTAACAACAGTACGCCAACCGCTGTACGATATTGGAAAGATCGCCGTGGAGAAGCTCATTCAGATGATTGAAACAGGCGAGTCTGTGAACAGCCAGATTGTCGATCACACAATTGTGGAAAGACAAACGGTAAGATCGCTTACCTAAGTCTTTTTATCAATATTACGTAAACGTTTACTGTCTCTTTTATGGCATACCCGTCGCTTAGAAGAACATGCATATCATTTAAATCTGCAATCAACGTAAACGTTTACTCTTACCAAATTCACCATAATACCAACACATTATTAGGAGGATTTATCATGAAAAAAACAATTAAACCCGTAGTGGTTAGCGTACTGGCTATGTCCGTACTTAGTGCCTGTGGTAGCAATGCGGCTGACAACAGCGCAAATAGTGGTGGAAATGCCTCCTCCGGTGAAAAGGTAAAAGTCGAGTTTTTCCAAAATAAAACCGAAGCCAAAGCCACCTTCAACAAGCTGGTTGCGAAATTCAATGAAGCCAATCCAAATATTGTTGTCACACAGGTTAACCCGCCAGATGCTGAAACGGTATTGAAAACTCGTGCAGCGAAAAAAGATATTCCTGACGTGGTAGGGATCGGAGCAACTGACACCTACAAGACGTTATCTGGCAGCGGTCTTTTTGAAGATTTCACAGGCGATCCACTTGCTGAGAATATCCAGCCAGCATATCTCCAAATGCTGAAAGACCTGACAGGTTCGGAAGAACTGAATGGTCTTCCATTCTCTTCAAACGCAAGTGGTGTCATTTACAATAAAGCGATGTTCGCTGAAGCCGGTGTGACTGTTCCAACTACTTGGGATGAGTTCATGGCTGTCGCTCAAAAGTTCAAGGACAGCGGTAAAAATGCTTTTTACCTGACACTGAAGGATTCATGGACAACACTTACGCCGTTCAACTCCCTTTCCACGATCATTAAAGGGAATGATTTCTTCAAGGAGCGTGCGGCAGGTACTGTAACCTTCTCAGACAGCTTTAACGAGGTTGCTGAAAAGCTGCTTAAGCTGACGGAATACGGACAAAAAGATATTTTTGGTAAAGGCTACAATGACGGAAACACAGCATTCGCTAAAGGTGAATCCGCAATGTACCTGCAAGGCGTATGGGCGATCCCAGAAATCGTGAAAGCCAATCCATCCATTGAACTTGGCGTATTCCCATTCCCAGCGACAAATAATGCTGCCGATAACAAGGTCATTTCTGGCGTAGATACATTACTGACGATTTCCAAGAACACTAAACATAAAGAAGAAGCAAAGAAATTCGTAGACTTCCTGCTTCAACCTGAGAATGTTAGCCTATACATCAATGAGCAAAAAGCATTCCCAGCTGTACAAGGTGTAACACAAGATGATCCAACAATGGATGGCTTTAAAGAAGCGTTTACCGCTGGCAACTTGGCTGACTTTGCTGACCACTACATCCCAAGTGCAATGAAAGTGGATACCATCAACCAATCCTTCTTGCAAAAGAAAGACATTAAAGCTTACCTAGAACAGCTTGATAAGGAATGGGATAAAGTAGCTAACCGGAAATAAACTGATCAGACAAACATGAACCGCGAAAGAGAATGGGGCTTCCCCTCTTCTCTTTCGCTTTTACAATGAGGAGGATTACATGATGGCCAAACGCCGAGTCGCCTTTTATCTGATGACTATACCGGCATTACTTCTTTTCTTTGCCTTCCATACCTTTCCTGCAATCCAGGGTATATATTATTCGTTCACGAACTGGGACGGCTTTAGTGACAGCTTTGATTACGTAGGATTTAAGAACTTCATTAACATTTTTCAAGATGAAAATGTGTTGAATTCATATGTGTTCACTTTTAAATATGCCATTCTAACCACTATTCTTATCAACATTATCAGCTTGTTGATTGCGCTTGGACTTAACGCCAAAATTAAAGCTAAAAACTTTTTCCGTGGCGTGTATTTCTTACCGAATATCCTCAGCGTATTGATTGTTGGTTTTATTTTTAACTACTTGTTCGCTAATGTATTCCCTATTTGGGGTGCGAAGCTCGGCAGCGAATTCCTATCACAGAACATTCTCGGTAACTCGGACTGGGCTTGGATCGGTATCGTCATTGTAGCCGTTTGGCAGGGGATTGCTTATAACACGATTCTCTATCTCGCGGGCCTTCAAACCATTCCTCATGATCTTTACGAAGCTTCCAATCTGGACGGCGCTAGCCGCTGGAGAGAATTCTGGAGCATTACGTTCCCAATGCTTGCTTCCTTCTTCACCATCAATATGGTGCTCGCGATGAAGGGCGGTCTAATGGTATTCGACCAAATCGTTGCCTTGACAGGCGGGGGTCCAGGTCGTTCAACGCAATCCATTGCCCACTTAATCTACACAGGCGGCTTCCAAGGCGGAGAATTTGCCTATCAATCGGCGAACGCCGTGATTTATTTTATCGTGATTGTCGTTATCTCCGCCCTTCAGCTTAAATTTCTGCAGAAACGGGAGATGGACTTATGATCAAAAAATCAACCAACTGGCCTGTAACGATTCTTATCGCCCTAGGCTCACTACTGATCCTGTTTCCGCTGTACATGACCATTGCCATCGCACTCAAGAATCCCGAGGAAATGGCTCAATCTATCTTCTCGCTGCCAACTGGCCTGCATTTTGAGAACTTCTCCAATGCGATTAAAGCAACGAATTTCTTCAATGCATTAGGAAATAGTACCGTGATTACCGTTACAACAGTCGTGTTCATATTGCTTACCAACTCCATGGTAGCCTATGCTATTGCACGTAATATGAAGCGAAGATTTTTCAAAGTGCTGTACTTCTATTTTATCAGCGCAATGTTTATCCCTTTCCAGATTATCATGCTGCCTGTGGTCAAAGTGACTACGGATCTACACATGAACAACATTGTAGGGATTATTATTCTATACGTCGTTTATGGTCTGGCCTTTAACGTGTTTGTTTACACCGGTTATATCCGTTCCATTCCGTATGAACTGGAAGAAGCGGCTACAGTAGACGGCGCATCGACCTTTGGAACGTTCTGGAAGATTATTTTTCCACTTCTTGCTCCTGTTAGTGCAACGATCGGTATCCTGTCTTGTCTATCCACTTGGAATGACTTTATGCTACCGCTGGTTCTGCTCGGCGATCAGGATTCCTACACACTTCCGCTGGTACAATATGTATTCCAGGGGCAGTTCAGTACAGATTTCAACTTAGCTTTCGCTTCATATTTGCTCGCATTAACCCCGATGCTCATCGTCTATTTGTTCGCACAAAAATGGATTATCAGCGGACTTACATCAGGGTCCATTAAATAAAATAGCTAGATCTATATAGAGATAGGAGATTACAACCTTGGATAAAAAATGGTGGAAAGAAAGCGTAGTGTATCAAATTTACCCTCGCAGCTTTAAAGACAGTAACGGGGATGGCATTGGTGATCTGCAAGGGATTATCTCGAAACTCGATTATTTAAATCATCTTGGTGTCGACGTGGTGTGGCTGTGCCCAGTGTACCAGTCGCCTAATGACGATAACGGTTATGATATCAGTAATTATCAAAGTATTATGGATGATTTCGGAACGCTCTCCGATTGGGAGGAACTGCTTGCTGGTCTTCACAGCCGTGGCATGAAGCTGATTATGGACCTTGTGGTCAACCATTCCTCAGATGAGCATGCTTGGTTCGTAGAGTCCCGCAAATCGCAGGATAATCCTTATCGTGATTATTATATCTGGCGTCCGGGTAAAGACGGACAGCCGCCGAACGACTGGGGCTCCTTCTTCAGTGGATCAGCTTGGGAATACGATGAGAAATCGGAGGAATATTACCTCCATCTCTTCTCCCGTAAACAACCTGATCTAAATTGGGACAATCCAAAGCTCCGCAAGGAAATCTACGATATGATGACCTGGTGGCTGGATAAAGGAATTGACGGCTTCCGCATGGACGTAATCAACCTGATCTCCAAAGTACCGGAATTACCTAGCGTTTCTGGGGAAAGTAACGGAGAACAGCCTACGTACCACTTCGGTGGAGACTATTTCGTTAACGGTCCACGCGTACATGAGTATATGCAGGAAATGAACCGTGAGGTGCTATCCAAGTACGATATCATGACCGTGGGTGAAGCCGTTAATGTCACTCCAGAAGAAGCTTCACTGTATGTTTCCGAGGATCGTAACGAGCTGAACATGGTATTCCATTTCGAGCTCATGGACGTCGATTCTGGTCCTGGAGGTAAATGGAATGTACAGCCTTGGAAGCTGGCGGACATTAAGTCCATTATTTCCAAGTGGCAAGTCGCACTCGACGGTAAGGGTTGGAACAGCTTGTATATGAACAACCATGATCAGCCACGTATGCTATCCCGCTTTGGTGATGATAAGCTGTTCCCGAAAGAGTCTGGCAAAATGCTAGCAACACTGCTTCACACGCTCCAAGGTACACCTTACATCTATCAAGGTGAAGAAATCGGCATGACAAATGTTCAATTTGCTTCCATCGATGACTACAAGGATATTGAAATTGTAAATATGTATAAGGAATACTTGGCTGCCGGACACTCGGAAGAAAAAATCATGAATTCCATTTACATCAAAGGTCGGGACAATGGCCGTACGCCGATGCAATGGAACTCGGAACCGCAGGCAGGCTTCACTACCGGCAATCCGTGGTTGGCTGTGAACCCTAACTACAAAGATATCAACGTAGAGAAGGCACTGGCTGATCCCGATTCTATTTTCCACTACTATAAGAAGCTAATTGAACTGCGTAAGCAGCATGAGATTATCGTATACGGAAACTATACAATCTTGGCCGAGGAGAATGAGCAGGTATACGCTTATCTACGTACTCTTGGAGAAGAACAGCTACTGGTTGTATTGAATTTCTTCGGAGAGCCTACGACTTTCGAACTTCCTTCTACTGTGAAATTCCAAGCGAAGGAATTGCTTATTGCCAACTACGAAATAAATCCAGAAGAAGAACTAAACACAATTCAGCTTCGTCCTTATGAAGCTCGTGTATATAAGCTTAAATAATTTAAATAAGGAAGAAGTCCTCGCGACTTCTTCCTTTTTTTGATACTACTCTGTCTGAAGTTGATTCACTGACATTAATTCCAAATCATCAGCATCAATTTGGCCGTCCCCGTTCAAATCTAATATATATGGAAATTGTTCTGGATCGTCTCCTAATGAACGGTCTAGTTGTCCCCTAAGCAAAGACAAACCTGATCCATGAACGAGATGACCATCAATTAAAGCTGCTTTCCCCGCTTTATCAATAAACAGGGAGTGCCCGTCATACAACACCAGTTGCATCCCTTCATCTTCAATCATCAATACACGAAGTACGTCCGTTCGTCCTGTATACTTCGCAACTGATTTGACTGTAAAGCCGGACGCCTCTGCATTAGGCTCGATTTTACTAACGAAGTAGACCCAGTCTCCTTCTTTATAGGATACAGGAAGTGTACTGTCCGTTACTTGAACAGTAATCTTATCGCTGTTGGCGAACTGAACGATATTTCCGTTGTTCGCGGAAGAACGAACATTCGTTGGATCCCATAACGCTTTTGAATACAAATCGTCCATAATTTTTCCGGGTGTAGTAACAAATCCTGTGCTTAGCGCCCCCTCATCTGCAGTGGATAACCATGTCGGCTTGGCTGCTCCTCCAGCGGGTGCATTCTCCGCCTTCAACATCGGGAATCCGGTAATTCTGGCCGTCCCCGCCACAAAAGCAGGTGCTGATACAGAACCGCTATCCTGAGCTAAATCGAGCAGTGGCGTACCGTCCGTGCCGTAAAGACCATTAATACGAATCCGATCAAGCTCATTCTCCCCCGGAATATACACCCGATTTGGTACAGACATATATGGCAAGCCGATCAGTTCACCAAGTGATAAATAGCTTTGAGCAGATCCGAACCGGACCGCTAAAAGATTATATAACGATTTGCCGTCGGTGATGTAATATTGCTTCGTCAAATTAACTCCATTCGCTGTCGTACCTTCATCTTGGTGTACATAATAAGAAGGAAGCTCGTGACTCACTGTAAGCTGTTTGATATCATCGTATTTCCAGTTTCCGTCAGCCCCTTTTGCATACCAACCGTTCACCCGATCGATTTTTGGGAAGCCTGGTTTATCGGGATCATCCTTTCCGGTATCGTGCAGGCTCTCCATGAAATCGGTGCCGGATACAGAAATATTAAGCGGCTGCTTGGAATCGGCTTTAAAATAAATCGATACCTCTCCTTTGCGCATGCTGCTATCTTCCAGCTTCTGCTGCTGAGTACGATCCCACGGATATCGCTTGATTGTTTCGTACATTTGCAGCGGACCATGTACCGCTAGATGTCCCAAATTGGCTGTATCCCCGTATGACATTACAGGAGAGCCGAACGATTTGATCAAAAAACGACCGAGATCCGCTTGCAGTGCATGACCCCAGTACGAAAGCCCTGAAAAGTTCCCCATATTATAAGCTGAGCTGCCGCCCTCGTTATGCCGTGATCCCGCAAAAATCCACCCATCCGCAGACATGCGAATGTTGAAATAGTTCGCCATTTCCAAGCCATCCTGATATAGCAGTTCCTTCACATCACCATAACCAGCATCCTGATCGGGAAGAGCCTGCATAATACCGGCTAAGTCGCTTAACGAAACGCCCGCATAACTCACGTCAAATCCATTAACTTCGTAAAAAATATCATAACCATCGATATTTTGCCGCGCGGCCTTGCGCATGCCACCAGACACTATCGGGAGATTTGTGCCGTCGATGCCTGCCGCATAATAATCGCGAATTTCTCTTTTCAACGCATCATCTTGAACCAGGTTCGCCATCTGAATCCCACCTAACAAAGCGACAAGTGATTGGTTCATAGACTGCTGTGTATTGAATTGGCTTACCCGAGTGAGCCAATTCCACATTGACAAAGCTTTCTCCTTGGCGTCCTCCATTTGCTGTGGCGTAAACAAGTCGTCTCCATACTCGATAGCCGTAGCCAAGTTATGCAGACCAAAGGCTGTCGTTGGATAATCTGCACCTGTAGTAGCACCACTTACGCTGTATGGAACATAAGCTGCCCCACTGTTAGCCTGACCGGGCATTAACTTACTTGCATTAGCAATATTATCGATTGCAGTGACTCTACTATTTAAATAAAAATCAAGTCCGTCTCTAGCACGTTTGGCAAGCATCTCGTCTGTTTTGCCGCCGCGGACCCAGTTGAAAGCGAGCAGCCCTATCGTGCCGAAGCCCGCCTCCGTACTGCTGGCCTGTTGATCTACACCAATGTATGAGACATTATCAAAAACTACCGTGCCTTGGGCATGATTGCTCCGCAGTTCGATCCGCACATAATAAACGGGATATGGAGTATCAAAGACGCCATTGATCTCCATCCACTCTCCCCCTGTCGAATCTCCATAAAAGCTCTGGCTGCCGATTTGCTCCTTCCTTTGATTAAGATAGATAAGACGAGCTTCTACGCCATGTTCTTCGGTAGAGGTAAAACCCGGTTCTGTTTTGTACTTCACGTTGAAAATGCGATAATCCCCACCAAACTGCCGCGTCCCGTTACCAGATGCGGACAGCGTATTGCTCAGTAGAGCGACAGCCGAGGTGGATGAGGACACAATCCAGCCACCCTTTCCACTATAACCTCCAGCGACCGACGGTGTTATGGAATCCACCGATCCGCTTTCTGTCACCGGCATCCATGAAGCAGACGATTCAAATCCGGCGTTCGGAACTGCTGCTGTTCCTTTCGTTGCATATGGAATCTGATCGCTTCCAACCGATGTGTTCACACGCATCAGACGGACACCATCCCACATTACGGTTCCTTTACTCTCATCCAAGCCTACTTGCACAATAATGCCAGCAGGCTGCTGTGGAGGAACCGTCACAAGCCCGCGAATCTCTTGCCAGTCTACCGCATTGGATGCAGCATTGGATGCAGCATTGAACACATAAGGGTCTCCAATCGGGGTACCACCCTGATCCACAAATGTCACTTTGCCATAAATTCCCCGACCTTGTGGTGTTGTCATAACCTGATCCGCTTTATAAAAAGCGCTGAAAATCATCAGGCTGCCAGGCTTTAGCGTTACATCAGCGGGATTTGTGTAGTCCACCAAAACATGTAGCGGATTACTTATATGCTGTACGAGCGCAGCACTGCCAAATGAATGCGCTGTCATTTCAAAGTAACTCTTACCCTCCAGAGCCGCAGAAACATCCTGTTGCCAAGCGACACTTACCTGTTCTGGTGCTCCTTCGGCTTCGTCAATAATACTCCAGCCTTCCGCTATGCCAGATGCGCCAGACTCAAAACCGTAATTATCTGTAACGTTTCCTGCGGTTAAGGTATCTCCTGTGACATATACTTTTTGCGGATAATTGTCAAAACGTCCATCAGGCTGCTGATTGGCAATTAGGTTCTGTTCAAAAAAGTCCAGCATTACTTCACTTCTGGCCAAATCAGGATAGACATTGTCTACCCTATCGTAATAGATCGGTGTGTCCTGTGTCATGGTCGTTAGCCCGACAGCTTCCACTGCCGGACTAACGGCAGTGATTGTAAGCAGTATGGTGAGTACCAGCGAGTACCACCGTTTGCTTGGGTTTCGTTTCAATCTATCCTTCATAGTTGACCTCCCACACCTTAATATTTACTTACATGTTTTTGTTGGAGCGAGCGTGAAGCTGCTCCTCCTTTTACACCGACCATATCGGCGCTCCCGCTTCGAGCTTAATTTCTATCCTTCCAGCAGCCTGCTCCATCGTTTGACGGAATGGCAATACCCCAGTTGGCACCTGTAATTCCAACTTTTTGCACGGATCCTCATAAGCAAGCTGTAACTGCCCCTCTTTGTTTACCGTACTTATACCAGCAAGCTTAGCAAGTATTTCTTCCTCTGAACCATTCGCATTTTCAACCACTAATCCGAACGCAAGATGTGCTTCCTTTAGTTCAGTTAACTTCAACTCCTTAATTGCTCCTTCATATAGGATGATTTCCAGAGAGGTTGTTGTTTCTTCTTCGATCACGCGAAGCTGCGGTATATAAGCTCCAAAACGGTAATCTTCAAACACAAGCCCTATCGTTACATATGGAGAACGGATTAACAGCGGTTTGCCCGCTTCTATCTGCTCCGGCATCACCAGCTGACTTCGTTCTCCACCGAATTCAAATCGAAAGAGTAAGGAAGTAGCTTTAACCACTCCATGAATAGGGTCCAAGACAAAATGTTTGTCACCATGATCCGCACAGAAATGAGCGATGCCAAGCAGCATACCACGATGCTGAACCGTGTGTAGCAATCCAGAACTAAAATCATATTGGTCATGAAGACAGCGGAAACGCAGGCTGGAAGCATGCCCTCTCTCTCCCCAGTACGCGGTCAGTGGTCTGCGCTGATTCCACAGATCACAATGGTTGAAAGAACCAAGCGCTAATTCAGGCGTCAGGTAAGAAGATGCAACTACCGGAATAGCTCCTTTAACTATCACCTTTTCCGAGTATGAAGCAGCGCGTGATTCCTTAAAATAAGACACATACTGTTCCGGCATATTTAACCCGACACGCACCCAAAGCGCGCTGATCTCCAGCTCATCCTCATCCAAGAAATGGAGACGTCCCTGCCCTGCAAGCTGTAAGAATGACAATAATCCCTTTCCTTGCAGCGTTTCGTATGATCGGCTATGGGGTCCTGCCCATTGTCCAGTAGTGCTATGATAATGTTCAGCGATGGAAGCCCACGCCATGTCATGCAGCTCACGGATCATCTCTAAACTGGCTGTGTCCCGTATATGTCTGAGCATAAGTGACAAATCTTCAATCGCTACAATGGTATAAGTCGGACTATTGTACTCCGTAAATGCACCATGCAGTGTGCAATATTCATGCAGAAGCTTCAATTTACTCCGTCCGTAAGTGAACAAGTCCTTGTTGTCGAGCAATTCCCCTGCAAGCAGTGCTACGTAAGTCCCCATGATACAAATATTCGTATACGAAGGTAATACATTGCGCTCTTTAATTAATTCAGCAGCTGCCTCCAGTGAATTCTTAATTCGACCCTGTAGCTCAGCCGGCAACTTATCGCCATGATCCACATAGGCCTGAATGAGCGCTTTCCCACAGAAGTCAGCCCAATTGCGATCAGGAGAGGCCATATCGGCGACTGATTCTTCCATATAATAAGGCCAAATTCCGTAATAAGGGTGTTCTCTATCTAGTTCCTGGAAGTCGAGCAGACAGCCGATCATTTGCGCCGCAAGTTCGGCATCGCCCTCATCTTGGCGGTCTAGTAAAGATAAGGAAAAATAAAACGATTCACGAATCAAATGAACCTCTGCGTCGCGCACATTAGTATGATAATTGTAGGCTGGGCCTCTCCTAGTCTTAAGTGCAAGCCACTGCTTGTCGAAATCCTTCCACTGCTTCTCTATAACATCTTTATAGACTTGTTGGATTGATGAATTCATCATATGTCTTGCCCTTCCTTTACAGAGGATAATTTGAAAATATCCCCCGGAAACCGGGGGAGAAGCTTTATTTTTTAGCGTTTTTCAGTGCTTCATTAAATTCTTGCGTCACTTTTGTACCATCTTTGTCCATGAACGATTTAAGCGCGTTGTCCCATTCCTCAGAGCTCAATTGACTCATGACGTATTTCACTTTGGCTTTTACAAGATCCATGTACATATCCGGAGTGTTTTGTTCTGTAGGGGAATGAAGTCCGGCGATGGGGCTTACTTTCAGATGCTTTAGCAAAATATCGTTAGCAGCGATTTCCAGTGCCAATGTTTCAGGATCATCCGAATCTTTTGTATAGTTCGTGTTCTCCGGATTCGGAAGTGCTTGAGTTGGCAAAATGTATCCGCCTCCAAGTTTTTTCAGCTTATCCTTATCGGTCACTTCAACACTGCCGTCACTGTTCGTTTTGAAGGTAACGCCATCAAGCCCATAGTTTTGCAATTTGTTGTATTTCTGTACACCGTCTACAACATAACCATTTTCCATGGACGGACCGTAGTCAAGCCATTGCAGAATCGTCTTCACTTTATTCTTATCTTTCGCGGCCTCAGCACTGATAAAGATGACACCTACATTACCCGGACCAGATACGACTCCGCTTTCGCCATTAGGTCCAACCGGAGGTTCAAATGCAGTTAGCTTAGCCCCAGGTGTAGTCACTGGAACGGTCGAAGTAAAATTACGGATCATCGAAACAAAGTCGAAGGCAATTCCGCCTTTTCCGTTTTTGAAAAATTTATCCTGTGCCTCATTCGCTTGGTTCAAGACGAAATCAGGATCAACCAAGCCTTCGCTGACAGCTTTTTTCAGCCAATCCAGATAAACTTTATATTCAGGCATCGCTTCGTTCATAACAAGCTGACCATCCTTCAGCACCCAGCCCGAGCCATCAAGACCGAAACTGTATAACAGGTCGCCTGTTCCCCAAAATTCCCGTCCATTGAAATCGCCTGCTCGACCAGTAATTTCACCAAGCTGCAGCCCATACGTATCCTTCTTCCCGTTGCCGTCCGGGTCATTATTTGTCATCGCCTGCATGGTAGCGTACAGCTCATCCAATGTCTTCGGAACAGGCAAGTTCAATTTATCCAGCCAATCTTGGCGGATCAGCGGCGCGTTTGGAGCAGCAAGCAATGAGCGTGCAATAGGAATACCATAAACCTTCCCATCATAGCTGACATTATCATAATGAAGCTGGGTATATTTCAAATTCGGATACTCCGAAATGTACTCGTCGAGCGGAGCGACGGCTCCTTGCTTGATGAGCTTGATCGCGGTTGCATCGAAATTAAAGGTAAATACATCAGGCATCGAGCCAGAAGCGACCATCGCATTGAATTTTTCCTTAAAATTAGAGTTTGGAATCGGTGTGAATTTTAGATCCATATTGAACTTTTCATTCAACCATTTGATCCCTTCATTGTTATTAACATCTGGAACCGTGTTCACGTTCATCGAGAATTCAATCGGTACTGGCTTGGATGGAGCATTGGCAGTTCCCTCAGAACTACCTCCCTTCGAATTGCCACAGCCAGACAAGATGAGCGTTCCCCCAATCAGGGCAGTGAAGCAGGTATAAGCATTTTTTCTAGACAGCATTTTCATTTGATATTCCTCCTTGGAATAAATCGCTTACTTTAATTATCGAGGGGAAATCTACCCTTTGATTGAACCGATCATGACACCCTTCACGAAATACTTTTGTAAAAAAGGATAAACAATAACAATCGGTGCTGTAGCCACAATGATCATCGCCATCTTGATAGGTTCAGCCAGCTGCATCATTTGATCCTGATCAATCATAGAAGCGTTAAGCTCCGATGAACTCAATACCAGAAGCACTTGGCGCAAGAACACTTGCATAGGCCATTTGAGTGGGTTGTTGATATACAATATCGCTTGAAAAAATTCATTCCAATGTCCGACGGCGTAAAACAGGATCATGGTCGCAATGATTGGCATAGACACCGGAATCACAATGCGGAAAAAGGTACCGAATTCCGTACATCCGTCAATCGTCGCTGACTCTTCGAGCCCATCTGGAATCGTCTGCATGAACGATTTTACGATAATGATGTTAAATGCACTTGCCGCTCCGGGAATGATAAGCGACCAAAGACTGTCCAGCATCCCCAGATCTTTAACTAGAATAAATGTTGGAATCATCCCGCCACTAAATAGTGTAGTAAAGAATACCATCATAAGCATCGGATTACGGAACGGCAAATGCGATTTCGATAGTGCATACGCGAGGGTAAATGTAACGATTAGATTTAGTGCTGTTCCTACTACGGTGATAAAGATGGTAACGCCCAAAGCCCGAATTAAATCCCCTTGTTTGAAAATATAGCTGTATGCCTCCAGTGACCAGCCACGCGGCCAGAGAACAAGACCCCCTCTGCTCAGCCCAACCCCGGTAGAGAGCGACGAAGCAAGCACATTGACAAAGGGTAGCAGCATGGCAGCCGACACAAGGGCAAGTAGTACATAGTTCAAGCGGTCAAACAATCTTTCGCCAAGGGTTCTTTTGAATCTCATAATTTCACCTCTTTAGAATATTCCTTCTTCACCCAGTTTTTTGGTCAGCTTGTTTGCACTCAGAATTAAGATGAGTCCTACCAGAGAGTTGAACAAACCCGCCGCTGAGGCAAAGCTGAAGTCCCCTTGAAGAATACCCTCACGGTACACAAAAGTAGGAAATACATCACCAACATCCATAACGAGCGGATTCAGCATCAAGAAGATTTGCTCGAAGCCGACATTAAGGATATGGCCGAGCTGCAGTAACAGCATCATGATGATGGTTGGGCGGATCGAAGGAAGCGTGATGTTCCACAACTGGCGCCAGCGGCTTGCCCCATCCATTACCGCTGCTTCATAGAGTTCAGGTGATACGCTGCTTAGTGCAGCGAGAAAGATGATCGTTCCCCACCCTGTTTCCTTCCAGATATTTTGGAGTACGATGCTTATTTTAAATAGCTCAGGCATCATCATCCAATTCTTGACCGTTCCTCCGAGCATGACTACAAGTTCATTGACGAAGCCCGTTGAAGAAAACATCAGTGAATAGATCCCTATGACGATGACCCACGATAAGAAGTGAGGTAAATAGACGATCGTTTGTACCCATCGCTTGTAAAGTGCATTCCGAACCTCATTCAGTAAAAGCGCCAGTACAATCGGTGCAGGAAAGAAAAAGATAAGCTTCAGCACACTGATCACGAGTGTATTACTTAGCAACCTGATAAAATTGTCCCCTTGAAAGAAGTCAATAAAATGTTTAAACCCGACCCAATCACTTCCAAAAAAACCCTGAAACGGACTGTAATCTTGAAACGCGATCAACACGCCCCACATTGGCACATAATGAAAAATAATAAAATATATGATGCCGGGAAGCGCGAGCACATACAACCTGCGATAGCGATACATGCTGCGCAATATCGATCCCTTTCGGGGGCTGGTCAGAGGTGACGCTGACTTTTGTAAGTTCATACCTAACCCTCCAGAACAAAAAATAGCTTTCGTTTACTCATTTCCGAAGCACTCCGAAAACAGCATCAACACAAGCCCTTGACCATACAAGGTCGGTATACGCTCAATCGTTTGATACGCCTCGATGGTCGGCATGATCGGTGTCCCTCCGGAAACACTGCTCACTTCTCCGGCAGTATTAATACATCTCAAAACACCCTTTAAAGCTTTTAACACGTGTACTCCATAGGTTTCTTCCAACAGACCTGTACGGATAGCCAGCAGTATTCCGCAGGCAATACCCGCGCTTCCCGACGTTTCCTGGTAAAAGTCTGTCCGGTCCATTACCGTGTGCCATAGACCGTTGCTGCTTTGGTATTCGATCAAGCCATCCATCATGCGCTTGTAGCTAGACCTTATATCAGACGGGATCGTGACTAGTCCTACGATGTCCTGCAAGATTTCAGGTACGGCTATACAAACCCATGCATTCGCCCGCGTCCATCTGGCAGCGGATAAATGATTTCTCTCGGCACTGTTCCAGCCGTGAAATAGAACCCCGGTCACTTCGTCCTGCAGCAACCGCATATGCAAGCTGACCTGCTCCAAAGCCTGTTTTGCAAGATCCGAATCTTGCGTTAATTTCGCTGTGCGGGCAAGCAGTAGTACAGCCATAAACATTGTATCTGCCCATACCTGCTCTGGGAAGCTACCTTTCTCCGTGACGGTATGCTCAAATGCACCTTCTCGCGTTCGCGGAGCCTCTCGTACCATCCACTGAGAGATTTGTTTCGCTTGGTCCAAATAATACGTTTCTTTGGTTAATTCATACAGCCTGGGAAAAATGGCGAACGGCGCCATCGAATTAATAACTTTCGTACGTCCTGCTTTTTCTTGATTTCTTTCGACCCATCTAATTAAATAATCAAGAACTTCCTGGTTTCCCGTCTTCTCGTAATAATGCAGCAATGCCATCGTACCTACACCAGGGACCCAGTCCCATTCATTGATGTTCATTCCCCAATCGGTCGATCTGCTTTCCGTCATATATCGATACACACGATCAGCGGCATGTCTTATTTGTTCATTCATTTCAATAATCATTTCCTTAATTCCACTCCTCTGGTTGAATACCGCCATACAATATATCGCCACCTCCCAACGGCGCTATTAGCGGCCTGAATCCAAGTATATTATGAAAACGGATGCAATTCTCTCGATGAATTGCGTAAAACCATACCGATATTGCTTTATTGATTACGAGCCTATATGATGTATGAAAGCGCATTCTAATACAGGAGGAGTGGAGTATGGAAGACCGAGCTTACCAATCGACTGACGTTTTCGTGAACAATAAATTGCAAGAACTACCCATTCATATGAAGTATAGAGAAACTGAACAAACCTTTTACATGAACTTCCATTCCCATGCCGGATTTGAGATCTATATGTTTCACGAAGGCAGTGGTTATTTTTTAATAGAAGAAAATATCTATCCGCTTGAAGGCAACGACTTGATTCTGATAAGCTCCCTAGAATCTCATAAAAGTTCGCCTAAGCTGCAAGTACCCAGCACACGTACCGCCATCCACTTTCTCCCTGAACTCCTGGATTCTGAAATTCAGCAACGATTTCTTCGTATGTTTGACCGCAGTAACCAGCATAGGCATATACGAATGAGCGGTGAACGTCTGCGTCATTTCGAATATCTCCTAGATCGACTGCAAGAAGAATATGTAAAGCTGAATACTGGTGACTTTTTGGCTATGCGAATTTACCTCAATGAGATGCTACTTGAAATACACCGCCTTGTGTTTAACGGAGAAGAGCATGGTCTTGAGCCCATTGAGAGAAATACAATCAATGTCAAAATCGAAGAAGCGGTAAAATATTTATCCAAAAACTTCACCACGGATATTTCGCTCGAAAAGCTTGCACAGGATTTATATATCAATCCGTATTATCTGTGTCATTTGTTCAAAAAAACGATTGGTCTGACTATAACCGATTTTCTAATCCAAACACGGATTCATCACGCCAAGCGGCTGCTCACAAATACTAGCATGCCGATCACAGAAATCTCGGAAGCCGTGGGTTTTAACAGTTTCTCCTATTTTGGTCGTGCTTTTAAAAAGATCGTCGGTACAACGCCGCGCACCTATCGCAATAAATCCAAATAACAATTTGTATAGCCCTTATTGCACAGCAAAAAGGAGCCACTCGGCTCCTTTTTGTTTTATTTGCTTGTAAAAACTTTAAAAATCCATCTTATGTAGCCTAACCTTCAGTATTTATAATCCCATAATGAATTAGGTCATCATATTTATTTTCTTTATAGATATGCTGCAATAAAATGCCTTCCTCCACCATTCCACATTTTTGCATCACTCGCCCAGAGCCGGGATTTGAAGCAAAGTGTCTTGCAAATACTTTATGATAATGCTTTTCTGAAAAAGCAAACGCAATGATCGCTTTTGCTGCTTCAGTCGCGTATCCTTTCCCCCAATATTCCTCACCGATCCAATATCCTACTTCACCATTTCTGTATGCTTGCTTATTTGTCAGTCCTATAGCTCCATAAAGCTCGTTTGTACTCTTATCAGTAATGGCAAACTCATAATACATATTATTGATAAAATTCTCTTCATGAGCTTCAATCCAGGATATTGCACATTCGATAGTGTAAGGATAAGGTAGAGTCAACGTACTTTTGTAGATATTATAATTATTGCAGAGGTCAGAGACACGTTTTGCATCAGATAATTCAAAGGGTCTCAGTATCAATCTTTCGGTCGTAATTGTTCTTTTCTCTTGATTAAACATTGTTTTACCTCCGCTCAAGAATCTCCTGCACAATTGGCATCGCCAAACTCATATTCTCTGCTTCGATTACTATCGCTGTTAGTCCTGTCTCTGTGCGTGTCTCATGCCACTCGCCCTTGTCCCAATACACAGCTGAGCCAGCGCTAACTGAAAGCTCTGTTTCTTCCCCTGCTCTGACCCAGCCTTCTCCGCTAACGACAAGAAATAGCTGTGGAACCGGAGCCTGATGCCAGCCAACAAGTCCATTCACACCCAAGTGCATACAACCCACATGCGGAGAAACCGCCTCTGTCAGTATTCTCGACATATAAAGCTGCTGGCTTCCGAACGCATCAATAGATTTACCAGCTTCTTTGGCAAAGCTATATACTATCATCTTACACTGTTCCTCCTACCGACACCGGATTTACCTGTACCTGATCTGCATGCAATTTTTCAATAATCGCCAACAGGAAGGTTTCGGCTAGACTATTCTTTTTAATGGCTCTGGCGGCCTCTTCCAAGGTAAACCATTCTGCATGATCAACCTCAGCACTCATCTGACTTAAGTCCTCCGAATCTGCAACACCTATAAAATTCAGCATTAGCGTATTAGAAGGTGCGAAATATAAGCTGCGCATATATTCATAGGCTACAATATCAATTCCTACCTCTTCTTTTACTTCACGAATAAGTGTGGTTTCCGCATCTTCACCTTTATTCACGTACCCTGCAAGCAATATATAATCTGGTCGGTTATACTGCTGGATCAATAGAATCTTATTCATATCCTGATTTAATACTGCTGTACTGATCGCCGTGCTAAAAATAGGGAATCTGAACATTTCGCATGCATTACAATAAGGTACCTGTCCTTCCCCATCGCTTTCTTTCATTACTAACGCTGTTCCACATTCTAGGCAATATTTCAAGCTGATCTCTTCCTTCTATAATAAAGTAGTCAATACCTATTCCAATTGCGGTGGAACACGATGCTGCGTAGCTTGTTCAAACCCGTAGGCTATGGATAGGAGCGTAGGCTCACTATAGGCTTTTCCGGAAAAAACTACCCCAAAGGGCCCCCGAGTTGGGTCACCGTCGGAATCAATAATGCCCTGAGCTACAAATCCTGCCGGAACGGTAATTAACGGATACCCCAAGCGTGCTGCAATATACATACCATCTACATCTCCAGGCAGTAATAATGCATCCAAGCTATATTGCTCCAACACATAATCTATGCCTTGCTCAAGTGCTAGCTCTCTGTATTCTTGTTTCTTTTGCTGATATTCTTCTTCGGTTAAAGTTATACCCTCTGACCTAGTTAATGTATCTTGCCCAAATTGTAATGCGATTTCAGCATGTCTTTCATTATACGCTATCAATTGCTGCAAAGAGTGAATCGGAACGGAATCATCTACCCCAGATAAATACGCGTTGAGCCCCTTTTTAAATTCATAACAGATTACATCATTATTCCAGTTTTGTTGTTCAACGTAAAGCGTAACCGGATCTATTATCGTAGCCCCTTCGTTCTTCAAAGTCTGGATAGCTGTTTCCATAATTGAAAGTCGCTCTGCATCTAAATGGTTATAATAGTGCCGTGGAACGCCTATTCTTGCTTGCCGTATAAAGCTTTTATCTAGAAATGGAGTATAGTCCGTAAAAGCATGCTTCTCGCTCGATAATGTTGCTTCATCCCTGTCATCCACTCCCGTTAATGCCCCCAAAATAATCGCCGCATCCGTAACCGTTTTAGCAATAGGTCCAGGAGTGTCTTGGCTAACTGAAATAGGAATCACTCCAGTACGACTGACTAATCCGACCGTTGGTTTGATCCCGATGAGAGCATGCTGACAGGCTGGCCCAACAATTGATCCCGCGGTTTCCGTTCCGATCGAGGCTGCTGCCAAATTCGCCGCAATAGCTGCTGCAGGTCCAGAACTTGAACCACTGACAAATACATTCCCTGGCCCATATGGATTAAGTACTAGACCACCTCGTGAGCTATACCCAGCCGGCATTGAACTAGACATAAAGTTAGACCACTCCGACATATTCGCCTTTCCAAGCAAAACAGCTCCTGCTGACCGGAGCTTCGCAGCTACGAAGGAATCTTTTGCCGCAAATGATCCTGCTAAAGCTACTGACCCAGCACTCGTATGCATTTTATCCGCGGTATCTATATTATCCTTCAACAATATAGGAATGCCGTGTAGACTTCCCCGACTTCCTTGTTCCTTACGTTCAATATCCAGTGTTCTCGCGATGTCTTTAGCCTCTGGATTGATTTCTAAGATTGCGTTTATGTCTATATCGTACTTATGAATCCGTTCCAAATAGGCTACTACCAAATCTTCTGAACTGACTACGCCTGCTTCCATAGCCGCTTGCAGCTTTGCAATATCCGCTTCTATTATCCATTCCTGAAGTTTGATCTTCATCAGAGCAGCTCCTTCAATAATGTAATTCTCCCTAGCATAAACCTACCATAAATGATTAGCTCAATGACATGACGAATTTGACTATAATCATTTAAACCTGTGATTTGACTCCCTCGGCTACAGATGATAGGGTATTTTCGAAGTTAAATTTTTCCGGGAGGGAATGCCCATGACGGAAGTAAAGCTTAGTATCGGATACGACGAATTCGAGGAAGGCCAAAGAATTGGCACGGAAATTGAGAAGCTTAGCAGCACCCCTGAAAGTTCTTCGCTGACAAGTCTAATTATCGGTGATTGGGGGCAAGCCTACGAAAATAGTTCAGAAGAAGTTGTAGAGGCACTGGTTACGCATAGTGCTAGCTTCCCTGCTTTACGCAAGCTTTTCATAGGCGAGATGGGCTATGAGGAATGCGAGATTTCTTGGATTACCCAAAGCGATCTATCGCCGCTGCTCCCTGCTTTTCCAGAGCTACAGTCACTCACGATTCAAGGTGGGAATGAGCTGAGCCTCGCAGAACTAAAACACGATAAGCTAGAAGAATTGATTATTATAAGCGGAGGCTTAGGTAAAGCCGTTCTAGATCATATTGCAACTAGCCAATTGCCGAATTTGCGCAAGCTGGAGCTATATCTAGGTGTAGAAGACTACGGATTTGACGGCAGCCTCGCAGATCTTCTCCCTCTTATAGAAGTAGGAAAGTTTCCTAAGCTTACTTATCTCGGTTTAAAAAATAGCCAGATCCAAGATGAGATCGCAGGTGCACTAGCAAATGCTCCTATTCTGGATCAGCTAGATACGCTCGATCTATCACTCGGTACCCTAAGCGATGAGGGGGCGGAATTGCTTCTAGCCAGCGACAGAATCAAAAAATTAAAAGCATTAAACCTAAGCCATCATTATATGTCTGACGAGATGATTAGCCGCTGGAAGCAAAGTGGATTGCCTGTTGATGTTAGCGACAAGCAGGAAAGCGATGATGAGGAAGACTGGCGTTATCCTTCCATCACAGAGTGAGCCTCTCATGAGGCCGATGATCGTTATCGGTATTCCCGGTGATAAACGGGCTAGCGGCATCCAGCAAGCGCGTTCCGATCTAGGAATGCCCCCTGCCATTATTTTATCGTACGCTGAGTTTCTGCAAGGTAGATCATTAGGTGATCTTATGGAAGAGCAGAAGAAGCAATTATCCCATCAGTCCTCCGTTTACAACGGAGTAGATCTCAGTGCAGCTCCACCGCTGCTGAGACTAGAGTCACCTGGCAGCAGCTTCGAGGTAGAACGTGCCTTAATCGCTCTAGGCGCACCGGACTCGGATGATATGGACGATTCGCTTCATCCCTACGCCGATAGACCTGATCCGCGACCACTCCGCGTGCAGGTAGTCCGTCAATTGAAGGAAATGCAAGGTGTCCTGCATCATCCATCTCAATGGTTCCGTGGCTACTGCCGGATGCTGGCAAGACTACAGCGCGAGGCCAAAACCGCATGTCCAGGTTCACTATGGTTAAATGACCCTACTGACATTGCGGCTATGACCGATAAACGCCAGACGCAACAGATTCTGAGCGAGGCAGGGATTCCAATTCCTCGCCCAGTAGGTGAAGATCAGCAGCCTACGGATTATGCCTCTCTCCGGGAGATGATGTTATCCCGGCGAATGCACCGGGTATTCATTAAGCTGGCCTTCGGCTCTGCGGCTTCTGGGGTGGTCGCCTATCAGATCCATCCCGTGACGGGTGCCGAAATTGCCTTAACAACAGTGGGGGTCGAGAATTATATCACCCGACCACCCATTTACTATAATTCCGGTAAACTGCGGCGGTACACAGATACCGCCACGATCTCCGGCATTATTAACTGGATTTATCGACATGGTGGTTATGCCGAGCAATGGATTCCTAAGATCGGCCATAACGGCAAAGCCTTCGATATCCGCCAGCTCGTGGTTCTCCGCGAAGCCTGTCATGCAATTGCTCGTGTAAGTTCCACCCCAATTACGAATCTGCATTTACGCAGCCAGCGGATGTCTCCTTCGGAAGCCGGTCTATCAGAATTCATACAGGAGCAGGTACGAAATACCGCGTTGCAAGCGCTGGCGGCATTTCCCCGTTCTGGAGTTGCCGGGATAGACGTGCTGATATCTGGAGGATCGCAGCAGTGTTTTGTCGCCGATGTTAATCCTTTTGGCGATTTGCTGTACGATGTGAAATACCGTGGCTGCAGCACCTACGAATGGGAAATGAAGGTATTGACCGCCAGAGACTATATTACTCATCCCTCAACACCGCTTATAAAGGAAGGATCCTCTTAATGGATATGAACACTATCGTTGGCACCCATGACATTCTAATGATCACACTCGATACCCTTCGATACGATGCAGCTACTATGGAGGAAGCGAACTGCCCGAACCTGTGCGGAACGGGACCCTGGGAGAAAAGACATACTCCCGGCAGCTTTACTTATGCGGCCCATCACGCTTTTTTCGGCGGCTTCTTGCCTACTCCAGCTACAACGGATAAAACCGAGCATATCCGCATGTTCCATTCCCGAAACACCGGAATGAAGACGCATCCCCATACATGGCTGTTCGATACGCCGGATATCGTGTCAGGACTTGCTGCTGAGGGCTATCGTACGGTTTGTATTGGAGGCGTTATTTTTTTCACCAAAAAAAATCCACTCGCTCGTGTGTTGCCAAGCTATTTCCAGCAAAGCTACTGGCGGATGACCTTCGGTGTGACCAATCCGCGTTCCACAGAGCATCAGGTGAACCATGCCTTGAAGCTGCTAAGAGATACTCCTAGCGAGCAAAGATTGTTTATGTTCCTCAACGTCTCTGCCATTCACGGACCAAATCATTATTTTGTACCTGGTGCTAAAAAAGACTCCGTAGACAGCCAGCGCGCCGCTCTTCGTTATGTGGACGGTGAACTGGGCCGGTTGTTCGATGCGTTCCGGGAACGCGGCAATCCGGTCTTCTGCCTGGCTTTTTCAGATCATGGAACCGCTTATGGGGAAGATGGCTATCAGGGGCATCGCCTTGCCCACGAGACGGTATGGAACGTCCCTTATCGGGAGTTTATTTTATAATATTTATACCAAGGAAAGGATGGAGAACTGATATGACGTTATCGTCCTTCTCTTTAGAAGAGCTTCACAAGTGGAAAGACAGCATTACTGCTCACCCTTACCGTTCTTATCTGTATTCCTATCCACACAAAACGGCTTACAGGGATTTGCAGCCTCCGATGCCGCTAGAAACACTCTGGCGTGATGAGCCTGCGGAATCTTTCTTTCTATATATGCATATTCCGTTTTGTGGCGCACGCTGCGGATTCTGCAACCTATTTACCCTGCCTGATAAACGCGCAAATGTTCATGCCACATACGTGGATGCACTGGAACGCCAAGCAAAGCAATGGGCGGAATTCACCAGACATAAACCTTATGCGCGCTTTGCGATCGGCGGCGGAACTCCCACCCTGCTGGCAGCAGATCAGCTCCGCCGCTTGTTCCACATTGCCGTTGATACGATGGGACTGGATACAAATACAGCCTCCATCTCAGTGGAAACTTCACCGGAGACGATTACCGAAGAGAAGTTGAATATTCTAAAAGAATATACGGTGGATCGGGTCAGCATGGGCATCCAAAGTTTTGTCGCTGCTGAATCGGCGGCCATCTATCGCCCACAAAATCCGGATGAGGTGTATCGGGCACTAGAGCTGCTGGGGAAATATGATTTTCCCATATTAAATTTAGATCTGATCTACGGGCTTCCGGGGCAGACGGTCGACTCTTGGCTATATTCGCTCAATCAAGCGATCAGCTTTGAGCCAGAGGAAATTTTCATCTATCCGCTCTACACCCGAGAGCATACGATTGTGAAGCCTGGTGATATCCAGCGTCAGGACGATATTCGCCTAGATTGCTACAAAGCCGCTGGGCAGCTGCTTAGAGCGAGAGGATATCGCCAATACTCCATGCGTCGTTTCGCCAAGGAAGACGCAGGAACAGCTAAACCCATTCTCGATTATAGCTGCCAAGAAGAAGGAATGGTCGGCTTGGGCTGCGGAGCCAGATCCTACACCCGCCATGTGCATTACGCTTCCCGCTATGGGGTAAGCCGTAAAGCAACCGAGAGCATTATTGCTGATTACGTTGCGACGGATCGTTACGATACTGCGGATTACGGAATTGTGCTGAGTCTTGAAGAACAGAAACGCCGCTTTATTCTGAAGGCGATTCTACATAGCGAAGGGCTGAAGCTTGAAGATTACAGCCAGCGTTTCGGTCAATCGCTCTGGAACGATTATCCTGAGCTGTCCAACCTGCTTCATTCCGGTCTTGGGCAGGAGGAAGATGGCATCCTGCGTCTTACCACCGAAGGGATGGGTTACTCTGATTCGATTGGGGATTGGTTTATTTCTGGGGAGATCCGAGAGCAGATGGAAAGGTTCGTATTGCCATGAATGCGGTCCTCTACTACCGCGGCTCCCTCACGTCCTGCAACTATGATTGCCCCTATTGTCCTTTTGGCAAAACAAGAGACAGCGCAGCTACGCTCGCCAAGGACCGCCAGGGGCTGGAGGCCTTTGTAGCATGGGCGTCTGAGCAAGGTGCGGCAGGTCATCGGCTTTCTATATTTTTTAATCCCTATGGCGAAGGGCTGATTCATCGCTGGTACAAAGAAGCAATGATTGCGCTCTCCAATATGGACCATGTAGAGAAGGTAGCGATTCAGACCAACCTTTCTGCCAACCTGGATTTCATCTCCCAGCTGAATCGTAAAAAAGTGGCCTTTTGGGCCACCTACCACCCCGGACAAGTGCGGGAGGATAAATTTCTGGCGCAATGTATGACTTTATACGAGAACGACGTTCCGTTTAGTGTGGGAAGCGTTGGAATACGCAGCGCTTTTTCAGCTATAGCTTCACTTCGCTCTGCATTACCGGAAAACGTGTACCTATGGATCAATGCTTACAAAGATAAACCGGATTATTATACAGCTGAGGATTTTGCCTTCCTTAGCGAGATTGATCCACATTTTTCTGTAAATGCTATGGATTATGAAAGCCTTGGCCAAGCCTGCAATGCAGGAAAAGATGTTTTTTATGTACAGGGCGCTGGGCTTGTGAAACGCTGCTATAAGGACAGAGGTGTCATAGGCAATCTTTACCGTGATGGGCTCGAAGGTCTCTCTGCGGTTAGAAGCTGCCGCATGAAGGTATGCGATTGCTATATCGGTTATATTCATATGCCCGAGCTGAAGCTGCGGAGCATCTATGAAGCTGGACTTTTGGAACGAATCCCTTATGGCGCTATGAACAACTGAATTAAAATTCCAGACAGGGTTTCTTTACTCTCTGTGGAATATGACAAGTAGCCCCCATATATAGGGGCATAGCAAACACTAAAGTTGGAGGGACAATAACTTATGAACAACATCATTAATTTTGCGCATCGTGGAGCGTCGGCAGTGTGTCCAGAAAATACTATGGCAGCATTCCGCAAAGGTCTTGAGCTGGGTGCAACCGGAATAGAAACTGATGTACAAATGACCAAGGATGGCGGTCTAGTCCTCATTCATGATGAAACTCTAAACCGCACGACAAGCGGAACCGGCTATGTGAAGGATCATACACTCGCAGAACTGCTGGAAGTGGACGCAGGCTCATGGTTCGGACCTGAATTCAAAGATGAGCGCCTTCCATTGCTGGAAGATTTATTAGATCTGTTGCAAGGTAGAGATACCATACTAAATATCGAGCTTAAAAATGGCACTTTTTTATATCCGGGCATGGAGGAAAAAGTGATAGCGGCCGTACGGGATTTCAAGATGAGCGATCGCGTCATTTTTTCGAGCTTCAACCATTATTCACTAGCTTACTGTCAGTCGCTGGCACCGGAGATCAGAACAGGAATTCTGTACGGGGAAGGCTTGTATCGTCCTTGGGACTATGCAGCTACACTTGGAGCGACTGCGTTGCATGCGTATCATTTTGCGGTACTGCCTGAATTCGTCGAAGAAGCTGCAAAGCATGGCGTCGCCTACCATCCTTGGACCGTTAACGATCCCGAGCGGATGAAATATTTAATTGAAGCGGGTGTATCAGGCATTATTACCGATCATCCAGACCTACTCGCTGGACTTCTGGCTGACAAGGGAGTGTGATGGTGTGAAAAAAGTCTGGCTGCTCGGATTCGGCTTTTTCAGCATCAGCATTACATGGAGTCTGTATAACGCATTTGTACCTTTTTTCCTCGAAAAATATGTACATAGTGTAGCCCTAATCAGCTTCATGATGACGATTGATAATTACTTCGCCTTATTCTTGCAGCCTTGGATCGGCAATCGGAGTGACCGCACGACCTCGCGTTTTGGACGCAGAATGCCTTATCTTATGATCGGTATGCCCTTCGCTGCCGTGCTGACTATGCTGATTCCGTTTCATACCGGACTATTTACACTGCTTTTATTTATGATGCTGATGAATTTAGCCATGAGTTTATACCGTTCCCCTACCGTCGCTCTCATGCCCGACATAACACCTGAAGAGCAGCGTACAAAGGCTAACGGACTAATTAATTTCATGGGTGGATTCGGATCAATTCTGGCTTTCGGCGTGGGTTCGATCCTCTATAAATCAAATCCTTCGCTGCCGTTTCTCGTTGCTGGACTGATTACCCTGTTATGTCTGTTTATCGTATCGCGCTTCATCAAAGAAAAACGGGATGGTGTGAATATAAGCCCTACGCTTCTATCCGATACAGCGGGGAGCCCTTCTGCGACGATAGTTAAGCCTTCCAGAGTCTCCTTTCGCGGCCAGCTGGATCGTACTACAGTATTTCTACTGGCAGCGATTTTCTTCTGGTTTGTAGCTTATCAAGGGGTCGAAACCTTATTCACGTTGTATGGTAAAAACCATCTGGGCCTCAGTGAACAAGCAGCCTCCTTCTCCCTTACCTTTTTCTCCCTTGCCTTTGTGCTGTTCGCTATTCCGAGCGGTTGGCTGGGTGGGCGATTCGGGAAAAAGAAGATCATTATCGTCGGCGTATGTGGCCTGATGACAGTCTTTGCGCTTGTTGGGTTTGCACAGGACCTGCTGGTGCTTCGGGCGTTGCTCCTGACAGGAGGAATCTTCTGGGCTTGTATCAACATCAACTCTTATCCTTATGTTGTTGCTACGGGGACTGAGGAAAGTATTGGTACTCGAACAGGGATGTATTATTTGGTCTCTTCACTGGCAGCGATCAGCTCGCCTCCTTTGCTGGGGCTAATGATTGATATTTTTGATTACTCCATCCTGTTCTATGTAGCAGCGATTAGTATGGCAGTTGCCCTGCTCTGCCTTTTCTTGATGAAGGGACGCAAGCAAGTGCCCCACAAGTTTCACACACCGGGAGCCTAAAAAAGCGTCAGCCTTAGACATCTATTTATGTCCAAGGCTGACGCTTATATTTTACATTTAACAAACTAATTTTTAAAAACTGAATAACGACCTGTCCCGAGCTGTTTGGCGGTGTACATCGCTGTATCTGCCTCATGCAGCAGCCTGAAATGATCCACCTTGCCATGACTAATGCTGATGCCTATGCTCGCAGATACAAAGAGGTTGTGCTCTCCCAGCTGATAATGTCTGGTCGTCTTCTCCAGAATCTGCACCGCTAACTGCTCCGCTTCCTTCTGATTGCAGCCTTTAGCTACGATCACAAATTCATCACCGCCTATGCGGAAAATATGGCGTTTTCTTTTGCTGGAGAATTGACTTAACCTTCCTCCCACCTCTTGCAGCAGTAAATCGCCCACATGATGTCCTAAGCTGTCATTGATTGATTTGAAACGGTTCAAATCCATAAACAATACGGCTAGTTGCTCATTTACTTTGCAGCGATCCCAAAAGTGATCCATTCCATTCTTGTTTAACAGCCCCGTTAAGCCATCCTTATAGGCAAGTTCCTTAAGCTGCTCTCTTTCCGCCAAAACAAGGTTCAGCCGTGTAAGCAAAAACATTAAAACAGCTATCGTAAGCGCGTATATCAATAACGGAGTGAAAATCCCCCCATTGACCTCTAGAGTTTCTTCTAAGGATTTTTTGCCTAGCTGATGCATTGCCCACAATCCAACGACGATAGTTATAATGGAAAGGCCCGTGTAAACCGCTCTTTGTTTTGGTTCCTTACTAGCAACATCCCGGTAAAATCTCAATACTAAATAACCTACAACTCCTGCGATGATAATGGACATTAACGTTTGTAAATAAATCTGAACCTCTACCACCTTTAATTCGCACATCCTTCTGAACTACAAATAATTAGCTTACTGTACTGCGATACCAATATATAAAAAAGCTCTGAACATTATCTGAACACTTACTCTTTCTCCAAATGCCGCGCACAATTATATAACTCGCAGTTCCATGAGCCATCCGATTCGGATTTTGTTATTCGCGTAATTGACGTATTGTTCAATAATACTGTGCCGTCCAGTTCTGGAAGTAGTCTTCTAAGGCTACTGCGTAAAATTGCACCATGGCTAACGATCAGAATATGGCTGCCTGGATGTCTCGCCGCAATTTCTTCAATCACTTCGCTGCCTCTGAGCTCGCTGGCTTCTGGAGTTTCCAAACCCAAATCTAACGTCTTCCAATCGGTTCCCCATCGTTCAATCCGCTCTTGCTGCGTAGTTCCTTCAATAAGTCCCGCATACATCTCTCGAATGCCCGGCACTAAACCCGTGATCTCAAGGCCTAATCTTTCTGCAATAACCTCTGCCGTTTGCCGCGCTCTGAGTAAATCACTTGAATATATGTAATCCCATTGTTCTGTGCTAAGTCGTTCAGCCAGTAGTTGTGCCTGTTGCAGGCCTTCAGCATCCAATGAATTATCCGTATGCCCTTGCACTCTGCCTTCTTTATTCCACGCGGTACTTCCATGGCGAATTAAACCTATTGTAGTCATAAAAATCTCCTTTTAGCTAATGAGTCTAGTGGCAGTTGTGATACTGGTTGTAGTGCTAGTTATAGTGCTAGTTATAATGCTAATTTCAGTGCTACTTCAGTGCTAATATAAATAATATAATCTATATTCTATCAGATTCACCCTATGAACATTTAAAAATAAAGGTTATCCAAGTTTTTGAACATGAGGTATAATAAACCTTGTCGTTTTTTACAACAGCTACAAGATAAGGAGTAATTGTTTATGATGAAAAAGCTAGGGTCCACTTTGTTTCTTACCTTCTTACTGCTCATTCCACTTGTCGCCACTTGCCCTTCCACTGTTGGTGCAACACCGCTTCCTAAAAACACCGTCTATGTGGACAAGAATAACCATTCATACATACCACTGCGTCTATTAAATAGCTTCACTGGTATACAATCTGTATGGAATCCTAACGAAAAACGTATAAGCATTACGAATGCAGACACAACCATAACGCTTACATTAGGTCAAACCGCTGCGCTCGTCAATGAAAAGTCGGTTACACTAACTGATCTTGCTTTCAGTGATAACGGCACGGTATATATTCCGTTGTCTTTTATCAGCACAACACTTGGCATTCAATTAACTTGGGATAAGGAAGCCTCTTCGTTAACCCTTAAGAGTAATGATATTGCAACCACTGTTCCTGTACAGTCCGGCGCACTAATCAAAGCGGATTCTTCACCAGTTGTCAGCGCTAGTAAAACCTTCAAGGTTGGCGGCAGATCCTTCAAAGCCCAGACGGTTACAGTGTCCCTGCTGCATCCTAAGGTGAAACTTGATGTCGTACTGGCTGGAAATACGGTCGGAAAAGTGGAGGACCTAAGCAGTCTGGCTAAACGTAATAATGCCGTAGTTGCGATTAACGGAACGTTTTTTGATGCCTATACAAAAGGGGCATACAAAGCTCCATACGGTTACATTGTCAGCGGTGGAAAAATGCTTAAAAATAGCTCCGGGGATCGCCGGACGATTTTTACCTATGACAGCAACCATCTAGCGTCACTGATTCCTGGGTTGGATTTCACAAGCCGCTTCGCTTCCGGCTCCATGGAAGGAGCTCTTCAAGCCGGCCCGCGTCTTCTTGTGAACGGCAAGGTATCCCTTAATGTTGCGGCAGAAGGCTTCAAGGATCCGAAAATCTTGACCGGCGGCGGAGCCCGCAGCGCGCTCGGATTAACACGCGACCATAAGCTCATTCTGCTGACCACTGGTGGAGCCACCATCCCACAGCTGGCAGAAATGATGAAGCAAGCTGGAGCGTATCAAGCCATGAATCTGGATGGTGGTGCATCCAGCGGGCTCTACTACAACGGCAAATATCTCACGTCCCCCGGGCGTCAGATCAGCAATGCAATTGTAGTCAAATATCAATAAAATCTCTTGGCCAGACGGCTACTAAGAATATATGATTCTATTGTACAAAGTGTAATCAGAGGCAGTTTGCAGCGCATAATTGCTATAGCGGTATGATTGCTGTACGACGTATGAAACTACTGTGCAGCATATGATTGCCGAGCTCAAACCCAAAAATCCCCTTGACGACTTACCCATCAAGGGGATTTTTCATAGTACGTTGCCAGTTTAGGTACTGCTGACAGATCCAGTGTTGGGGGCAGCCGGTGCAACTTAATCTGTGTGACCTGAATATTCCCACACCTGCAACCAAACTTCAGTAGTAAAGCCCAATTTCTCGTAGAAAGGCTGCATCGAACCTACGTAAACTTTACTAGCTCCGAGTTGTTTTAAACGGTTAAATCCTTCGTGTAGGACCGCCCGTCCCAGTCCCAGCTTTCGATAATTAATGGATGTGCCTACAGGCTCCAGAATACCAATTCTATTGCTGCTGTCCCAAAAAATATTACAAAAGGAAACCACTTCGCCCGCGTCATTCACAACGCTAAGATCGAGCTGCGGATTATAACTTGGAGCGTTACTCATATTCCCATAATGCAGCAGCGTGAGTTCTGCCTCCACCGTTTCTGCATAGTCGAAGGCCATAATATGTCCGAGCGCTTTTGCAGTAACCTCGATCTCATCTCCGCTGCAAATTCTGAATCCAGAGGGGAGCTCCACAGGAAATTCCTTATCCAATCGCAAGGAGTTTACGCTTTCCTTACCACCCGTTAAATGGTACCCCCTCTTACGAGCAACCTCCGCCGCAAAAGTCATATTCTCCGGTATTGGCACATACAGCTCTACGTAACCACCGTTCTCTTCCTCAGCTTTTTGTTCAGCAAAAGCGAACATTTCTTCAAGTAATTTTTCCGGAGGATTCATCTCAGCACACTGAAAATAGAACCCATCGTCCCTG
This sequence comes from Paenibacillus sp. FSL F4-0097, assembly GCF_038593125.1. Taxonomy (NCBI): domain Bacteria; kingdom Bacillati; phylum Bacillota; class Bacilli; order Caryophanales; family Paenibacillaceae; genus Paenibacillus; species Paenibacillus sp. FSL F4-0097. Next base: position 1,202,965 of record NZ_CP151965.1, on the reverse strand, counting down.
CACACTACAGCTGCAAGCTCTCCATTCTCATACTCCCATAAGCCTACTTTTTGTTCCCATTGCTCCAGCGTTCCACTTCTCGTCTCCTGAAAAAAAACAACGAATTCCCAGCGGTCTATAAGCCAGGTATTTGGAGTCTTTAGCTTACTATAACTTTGTATAAGAAAATGACGTACCTTTAGCAGATCTTCTGAACGGTAGCTTCTAAAATTAATGTTCATTTTCCGCGCCCCTCTCTTTAATTTCATATTAAGGGGGATGCAAAATGAAGCATATATCATAATTAGTTATTATTATTTTATACTACCGAATATGATCCGTACGTTCACAAAACAAACATTTCTTGAGTGAAAATTATGAGCTCCACGCATCCGTTAACTGCATTTAGTGCAACTATTCCTCAGAATGCTCCTTCAAAAGTTAGTTTAGTTGTATTTCGTGCAGTTAAATTTCTGGTTTTCCTTTAATTCCACTAGATTCACCCTTTTTAGTTGCACGAAGTGCAACTAAACGGCTTCTAATGAGTATCTACGCAGAAATAAGTGTATAAAGTGCAATTAGAGAAAGTTTTGGAGTGGGCGATCTTCTTCCGGAGGAAAAAGTCACTGATCAAGCTTTTTCAAGCGATAATTATGAGCTACACGCATCCGTTAACTGCATTTAGTGCAACTATTCCTCAGAATGCTCATTCAAAAGTTAGTTTAGTTGTATTTCGTGCAGTTAAATTTCTGGTTTTCCTTTAATTGCACTGTATTCACCCTTTTTAGCTGCACTAAGTGCAACTAAACGGCTTCTAATGACCAACAACGCAGAAATAAGTGTACAAAGTGCAATTAGAGAAAGTTTTGGAGTTCGCGATCTTCTTCCGGAGGAAAAAGTCACTGATCAAGCTTTTTCAAGCGATAATTATGAGCTCCACGCATCCGTTAACTGCATTTAGTGCAACTATTCCTCAGAATGCTCATTCAAAAGTTAGTTAGTTGTATTTCGTGCAGTTAAATTTCTGGTTTTCCTTTAAATGTACCGAATTCACCCTTTTTAGTTGCACGAAGTGCAATTAAATGGCTTCTAGGGACTATTTACGGAGAAATAAGTGTACAAAGTGCAATTAGAGAAAGTTTTGGAGTTCGCGATCTTCTTCCGGAGGAAATAGTCACTGATCAAGCTTTTTCAAGCGATAATTATGAGCTCCACGCATCCGTTAACTGCATTTAGTGCAACTATTTCCTCAGAATGCTCCTTTAAAAGATAGTTAGTTGTATTTCGTGCAGTTAAATTTCTGGTTTTCCTTTAAATGTACCGAATTCACCCTTTTTAGTTGCACGAAGTGCAATTAAATGGCTTCTAATGACCAACTACGCAGAAATAAGTGTACAAAGTGCAATTAGAGTAAGTTTGTTGAGTGGGCGATCTTCTTCTGGAGGAAATAGTCACTGATCAAGCATTTTCAAGCGATATATGAGCTCCACGCATCCGTTAACTGCATTTAGTGCAACTATTCCTCAGAATGCTCATTCAAAAGTTAGTTTAGTTGTATTTCGTGCAGTTAAATTTCCGGTTTTCCTTTAATTGCACCGAATTCACCCTTTTTAGTTGCACGAAGTGCAATTAAATGGCTTCTATGGACTATCTACGCAGAAATAAGTGTAGAAAGTGCAATTAAGTCTGGATAAGCCGCTTGAGCTAAATTTGGATTGCATAGATCTAGCTGAGTTAGATTTTAGATCAGTTAGTTTTGGATCGATTAGCGGTAGATCGGTTAAAGTTGGATCAGCTAGAGCTATTCAGCTACAGCTAGATCAGCTAGAGCTAGGTCAGCTACAGCTAGGTCAGCTAGGCTAGGTTAGCTAGAGCTAGATCAGCTAGAGCTAGGCCAGCTAGGCCAGCTAGGCTAGGTCAGCTAGGCTAGGTCAGCTAGACTTAGATCAGCTAAATTCTCCTTCGGTAAATCTAGCTAGATTCTTACGTTGACCACGAATAAGAGTACTCTTTTTGCATAATTTTCCTTGTCCATGTTACTGTATTACTGAACAAAGGAGTGAAAATATGGAGACGATTCTAATCATAGAGGACGATGCCAAGCTGGCAAGCTTGCTGAGCACGTACCTATCGAAATATGGGTTCCGTACAATTATTGTAGAGGATTTCAACAGGGTGCTGGAGACTTTTAATGAAAGCTCGGCTGACCTTATCTTACTGGACGTTAATCTGCCTAAATATGATGGGTTCTACTGGTGCCGCCAGATCCGTTCCCTCTCACTCTGCCCGATTCTGTTCATTTCTGCACGGGATAGTGGAATGGATCAGGTGATGGCGCTTGAGAATGGCGGGGACGATTATATCACTAAGCCTTTTCACTATGAGGTTGTGCTTGCCAAAATCCGCAGCCACATACGTAGAGCATACGGTTCATACTCACAGACTCAAGAAGAGCATAAACTCCAGTCTGGAGGTTTAATCCTCTATCCTGAACGATATGTGATCCAATACGACGGGCACACGAGTGAGCTAACCCAGAAGGAAGCGGTTCTACTGGAAGCTTTACTGCTTAAGGAAGGACGAGTGGTTAACCGGGAGCGTCTGCTCGATCTCATGTGGAAGGATCAGCATTTCATAGATGACAATACATTAAATGTCTACATAACCCGTGTCCGCAAAAAGCTCAAGGATCTCGGTCTTGGCGACATTGTGGAAACCGTAAGAGGCGCTGGCTATCGGCTTAATGTCTCTAAGGATACGCCATGAGGCTTTTTTGGAGAGACCAGATCTCACTGATCCTATTCTATCTGCTTCAGATGCTGTTTATCCCTTTGCTGTATTGGCTGTCTGGTGAGAACAGACCTATCTCTATCATGCTTTATGGAATCGCCTTGAGTACCGTAGTTCTACTGCTATATCTAGGCTACCGATACGTTCAGCACCGGAGATTGTATGCAGCATTAAGCGAACCTATGGACATGCTCCAAAAACATCTTGTTTCCTTAGGAGACACTCCTCTTTCAGAAGCTATCCATGAGTTATTGCAGCTGATTGACCGCCAATATCAAGAGCAAGTGAATGCGCATGCGCGCCAGATGGATCAGCATATCGTATTCATGAATCGCTGGGTTCATCAAATGAAGACCCCGCTCTCTGTAATTCAGCTTACGCTAAAGGATCTTGAAGAGGAGGCTGCCGCAAGTATTCAGGAGGAACTGGAACGTCTGCGCGGAGGGCTGGAGATGGTCATCTACACTTCAAGACTTGACCGATTTGAAAATGATTTTCAAGTTGAACCGTTACTTCTGCGCAAAACCGTTAGTGAGGCGGTAGCCGAAAATCGCAGACTATTCATACGCCGGGGCATAAAAGTAGATATACAGGTGGATGCCAATCTAGCGGTATATAGCGATGCCAAATGGTTAATGTTTATGCTGGTCCAAATCTTAACTAATGTCGTAAACTATACCTCCGGTTCTGGCAAAACCGTTACCCTCTCAGCTCAGCGTGTGGGCACCGACACTATTCTGGATATTACCGATCAAGGGATCGGCATTTCTCCTGAGGATCTGAAGCGGGTCTTTAATCCCTACTTTACGGGTGACCGCGGACGACATTATCATGAATCGACAGGGATGGGGCTGTATCTCGTACGGGAGATTTGCAACAGGCTCGAACACAAGGTGGATATTCAGTCCCGGCTCGGGGAAGGAACCCGCGTGCGGCTTATTTTTAGCAACAGTGATCATCTACAGAAATAATATTGAGGGGACTTCGTCGTCATTATTCATGGCTTTGAAGCCTCCTTCTTCTTTATAGGTTACTTATCTCTCAACCCATTCTTCACAAGGAGAAAGGCGAACATAACCTTAACTTCTCTGTAAGGAAACCTTAAGGTAAATCCATAGCAGCTAATCTCTCGATCTTATAAATTATATACATAACCCGTTCCCCGGATAAGGCGGATGAAATCATTTTTGTATTGGAAGGAATGAATGATATGAACGTATTGGAAGTCAAAGGACTTCATAAGGTATACCCCGGCAAAATAGTGACCCAAGCCCTCACCGATATTCATCTTAATATTGAAAAAGGTGAATTTGTCGGAATTATGGGACCGTCTGGTAGCGGTAAAACAACACTGCTCAATATGGTATCCACAATCGACCAGCCGTCCTCTGGCGAAGTGAATATCAACGGCAGCAACCCTTATCTTTTGAATAAAAAAGAGCTCGCCCACTTTCGCCGAAAACAACTAGGCTTTGTGTTTCAGGACTTCAACCTGCTTGAGACATTAACCGTCGCCGAGAATATTGTGCTGCCCCTGACTTTGGATAACCGTAAGCTCTCCCAGATGGAGATCTTGCTTCAAAGAGTCGCAGAACGCTTAAACATTACCGATATTCTGAGCAAACGCACCTATGAAATTTCAGGGGGACAACGTCAGCGGACCGCAATTGCCCGGGCGATCATCACCTCTCCTTCGATTATTTTGGCCGATGAACCTACGGGTGCGCTTGACTCCAATTCTTCGCGGATGGTGATGGAATCGCTGGAGGATATTAACCACAAAGAAGGCACCACGCTAATGCTCGTAACACATGATCCACTGGCAGCGAGCTACTGCAACCGAATTGTTTTTATAAAAGACGGCAAACTAGCAGCCGAAATTCACCGGGGAGATAACCGTCAGGCCTTCTTCCAAAAGATTATCGACACACTTTCGTTCTGGGGAGGGAATAGTCATGAACTTTCCTCAATTCGCGTTTAATAATGTACGCCGTAATTCACGCGCTTATTTTGCTTTTTTCTTAAGCAGTGCTTTTATGGTCATGATCTTTTTCTCTTATTCAGTCTTTATTTACCACCCTAGTATTACCAACATCGAGCTGGGTGCGAATTCAGCCTCCGGCATGCAAATTGCTTCTTACATCGTGTTTATCTTTGCGTTCTTTTTCGTTCTATATTCGATTAGCGCATTTCTGAAAATGCGTAATCTGGAGTTCGGCATACTGATGATTTTAGGCGCACGCCCTGGCCAGATCAACAAGCTGATTCTTATAGAAAATATGCTGATCGGACTGCTCTCTATTGTAACAGGTGTGTCTTTCGGCATGCTTTTATCCAAGTTATTTTTGCTGCTAAGCACGACAATTATGGGCATGGAGCCACTGCCCTTTTATTGGCCAATGAAGGCGTTAATGATTACCTCTATCTCTTTCATTTCATTATTTCTGGTCATTTCGATCTTCACATTATTGTTCATTCGTAAGCATCAAGTTCTTGAACTGCTTAAGGGAAATGTTAAACCTAAAAAAGAACCCCGTGTCTCCTTATTGTTCTCATTCTTTGGGCTTCTACTGTTGACCGTCGGCGCTCTCGCGATTCGGAAGCAATTGTCCCCGACCTCACTGTTAGTCGCCGCTGTCACAGGTATCGCTGGAACCTACTTTTTCTACTCTCAGTTATCTGTATTGGGCATTCGCTTACTAAAACTAAGACGCAAGCGGCTGTGGCGCGGAACCAATCTGCTGTGGATTTCCGAGATGAGTTATAAGATTAAAGACAATGCAAGAATGCTGTTCCTTGTAACTGTGGTTACCTCGCTTGCCTGCATGGCTTCGGGAATTCTTTTATCGATTAATCAAGCGAACTCAGACCTCTATAAAAAATCCCCATTCGCTGTGAGTTATACGATTTATGATCCGAAGGATGAAGCACCAGATTTAGAGCCCATTCACACTAAATTAAAGAATGCTAAAGTCGAGTATACAGAGAATAAAGTAGATCTGATCTCTGCTTCCATTCAAGGAATCGATAAGGAAAAAATACTTGGAATTGACCTGATCTCCCGCTCACAGTTCAATCAACTGGGCTTACAGATGGATGTATCCGAGGTTGGACCCTTGTCTGAAAAAGAAGCTGTATTACTGCTGAACCCACATATGGATTCACAGAATTATGCTGCTAATCGAGCGATTCATTTGAAGGTTCAGAAAGATGAGGAACTGATGTTAAAAGAAATACGAACACCAAAGGTGCATCCAGTAGATCCAATGGCCACCTCACTTCTAATCGTAGATGACAACTTATATCATAAGATTTCTAATTCAACAGAGAAGTACACGAGACCTTATGTGAAATATCTATACAAAATCCCTGCATGGGACGGTCCTACACCTAATGACAGCTCAGCTGAAGCTGTTGTCACCAGAGACCTCATCCAATGGAATAAAGCTGCTAACAAGGCTAACCATCAATACAGCTCTATACTGGGATCGCGAGCAGACAGCTATCTATCGACCAAGCAGGGAGCCGCCATGCTTAGCTTTATAGGGATTTTTATCGCTCTGATCTTCTCACTTTCATCGGCCAGCTTTCTCTTTTTTAAGCTTCATACTGAACTCAATACAGATAAGCAAATGTATAATGCTTTGTCCAAAATCGGTTTAAGTACTAAAGAAATGTCAGCTTCTGCTACCAAACAGATTTCAGTACTTTTCTATATTCCGATTATTATTGCCACCATTCAGACCCTTGTCGTGATACGCCCGCTACTGAAACAGATTAATATCACAAATGTAACTGTGCCCGTGCTTACTACATCAGCTGTATTTCTGGTTGTGCAAACTATCTATTTCCTTATTGCGAGATCACGTTACATTCATAGTCTCAAGAAAATAATGGTGTAACGACATGTCGAAAAGAATCATAACCCTGGATGTACTTCGCGGCTTGGAACTTATGTCAGCACCAAAAGGTTCTCTAGCTGATCATTAGACAATTTGCTATAGTTAGTGAGCTATTAATTAATGAAGCAAGGAGGTTCTTGATTTATGTCCAAGGCTGATCACATGTTATCCATTCTCTGGATGCTCAAGCAACGGGGAAGAACCGCCGGGGAACTAGCAGAAGCGCTAGAGATCAGTGTCCGCTCTGTCTATCGTTACATCGACGCGTTATGCATCAGTGGCGTACCCATTATCGCGGATAGTGGACCTGGTGGTGGCTATAGCCTTCCGGAACATTTTTCCGAGGCCCCGTTATTCTTTGACTCCGACGAACAGCGTTCCCTCCTGCAAGCCGCCTCCTTTGCGCGGGGAACTGGATATCCTTATGTAGAAGCTCTAGATCAAGCAATCGCCAAACTGAAACGATACAGCAATGCGCAGCAATTAGAACAGATGGAGCGTCATGAGGGCGGGATAGAAACCATCCACTCCCCTGCTGTGCCGCTTCCCCACCTGCTGCAAGAGCTTGAATTAGCGACGGCGAACGGACATACCCTCCAGATGGAATATCGGAAGGGAAACGGGGAGACAATTTCTTCCCGCGCTATTGATCCTTATGGACTTGTACTGTGGAAAGGGCAGTGGTACACCGTTGCTTATTGCCATCAGAGGCAAGGAATTCGGTCTTTCCGAGTCGATAGAATGACTGAACTGAAACGTACAGAAGCTGTGTTTGCCCGTCCTGCTGACTTCTCTGCACGTGATTTTTTGTTAAAAAGCTTGCTGCCAACACCAAATACTCCAGAGAAACTCATAGCAGTAGTCATCGCCGCTGATGAAGGAATCCTGAACGATCTATGCAGTCATTGGCTGTTTGGACATACTCTGGTGCAGCGTATTGACGGACAAGCCCGCTTTCAAGTCGATGAGACCTCCTTACTGACTTATGCGCCTTACTTCTTGTTGCCTTATGGATCAACACTACGAATCCTAGAGCCTTTAGCTCTGAAGCAAAAGCTGTCCGCAATAGCTACCGATCTGGCAGCTTATTATAAAACTTAAAATGATTATTTTAGGATCACTGACCGTAATTGTCAGTGATCCTTTTGTATAGTGTAAATAAGTCTAAGGGAATTAATGATTGTACAAACCAAGGAGGAATAACAAATGAAAGAACTTCACTATGAATTTTATATTGGCGGAACACCTGAGCAGGTATGGGAGACTTTGATCTCTCCGGAAGGTACTAAACAGATTTACTACGGTAGCGTAATCCAATCCACCTTTAAAGAAGGCGAATTGCTGGAATATGTTGGTCCCGGTGAAGATGGCGATGAAACGATACATGTATATGGGACTCTGCTGGAGTTCACTCCACAAAAAGCGTTTCGTTTCACGCATAAGGTCGGCCCCTCCTATCATAAGGGTACAGAAAGATATGAATCGCGTATATCTTGGCTGCTTGAACCGGTGGGTGGAACTACTAAGCTTACGCTTATCCACGATGAATGGCATCCTGATGATCCTTCATATGCTGGCAGTATCAACGCCTGGTGGCAGGTTCTGAGTAATATTAAAACCTTGGTCGAGACCGGACGTACACTTGATTTTGGCAGCTGGTCGTAATTTTACTGCTAATTAGGAATTAAGCTCAACCCTGCGGAAAAGAGCGTACAAGCCCTTTTTCGTCAGGGGCTTTTTTTGCTTAATTTTATTTTGCCTAAGGGAAACATTCTTGTTGCAGGGACAAAGTTGTTGCCATATACTAATGTTGTGCCAGACTACAAGAAATGTTCTAATACACAAAATAAAAACCATAGGCGGTAAAAATATAAATGAAAGAAGGGATCTCATGACTGGAACAACTATTCCTTTATCAGAAGCTGCAAAGGGTAGCACGCTGCGCATCAGCGACATTGAAGTCCAAGGTGTGCTTAGAAGAAGATTACTGGACCTCGGGTTCGTAGTCGGGAATATCGTAGAGGTGTTGCGGCGTAGTCCATTAGGAGATCCTATAGCTTTTCGGGTAAGCAATACGACCATTGCATTGCGTAGAGAAGAAAGTTCTTTAATATTCGGAGAATTAATTGGAGGTGTAGAAGCATGAGTCAGTTCACCGTCGCTTTTGCAGGCAATCCTAACACTGGAAAAAGCACACTATTCAACCTGCTAACCGGCATGCGACAGCATACTGGAAACTGGGCAGGTAAAACCGTCATTACTGCCGAAGGGGAATTCAAACACAATAACCATTCATACCTCGCGGTAGATTTACCAGGAACGTACTCCCTATACTCAAATTCCGCGGATGAAGAAGCGGCTAGAGATTATATTATTTTTGAACAGCCAGATGTGACACTTGTAGTGCTTGACGCTACTTCGCTGGAACGTAATCTCAATCTTGCCTTGCAAGTGCTGGAGATTACCGGACGGGCGGTTGTCTGCATCAACCTCATTGATGAAGCACGTAAGCTGGGCATCGACATCAACCTGAAGAGTATCTCCAAACGTCTCGGCGTACCCGTCGTTGCGATATCGGCACGCAATAAAATCGGGATCGATGCCTTATTGGATCAAGTGGAGCGAGTGGCTACAGGCGCATTCACAGCGCAGCCGTTGCGCATTAGTTACAACGAAGAGATCGAACGGGGAATTGCCGAGCTTACACCATTGGTAGAGCAAACCATCGGCACCAAATATCCCGCTCGCTGGATTGCACTGCGCTTATTGGACGGTGATGACAGCCTGCTTACTTCACTCAAAGAACATATGAAAAGCAAGGATTTACCCGAAGCAAAGGAGGTCATCGGCCATGGAGTCACTGCCTATCACTAAGGGTTCTGACGCTCTAGATTCCCTATTGTCTACCGCAAAAAAGCTCGCTGACGGCGGAGCCATTCGGGATGAGATTGTCAGTGGTATATATGGCGTATCCGCAGGCATCTGCGGGGATGCAGTTACTTATCGGGATAAGAAGAAACTGAACAGCACTTATAAGCTGGATAATATCGTGACCTCCAAAATCTGGGGTTTTCCCATCATGCTCGCCATTCTCGGTGTCGTATTCTGGATTACGATTGCCGGGGCTAACTACCCTTCTAGCTGGCTCGCTACCTTCTTTGGCTTCATCGAAGGATATCTGACAGCGGGATTTGAGGCTCTCCATGCCCCAGCTTGGCTGCACGGCGTGCTTGTGCTTGGCTTGTATCGAGGCACCTCATGGGTAATCAGTGTCATGCTGCCACCAATGATGATCTTTTTCCCCGTATTCGCTCTGCTTGAGAATTTCGGGTATCTGCCACGCGTTGCTTTTAACATGGACCGACTATTCAAAAAATCAGGTGGTCATGGCAAGCAAGCTTTAACCATGTCCATGGGCTTCGGCTGTAACGCGGCCGCTATCCTCTCCACACGAATCATCGAATCGCCGCGTGAACGAATGCTGGCTATACTGACCAACAATTTTGTCCCTTGCAACGGCCGCTGGCCCACGCTGATTTTATTGTCTTCCTTATTTATGGCAGGAGCCGCTACGACAGGTGCGCTTCGTACATTCACCACTGCCTCCGTCCTAATGGGGATGGTTCTAATCGGCATCATTGTTACCTTGACTGTTTCCTTGGTCATGTCCAAAACTGCGCTGCGTGGGGTTCCCACACATTACACATTGGAGCTTCCTCCCTACCGCCGTCCACAAATCTGGAAGACCATACTTATTTCCTCCAAAGATAAGTCCCTTAACGTACTTACTCGGGCTATCGTCGTTGCTGCCCCTGCCGGAATTATCACTTGGATTCTAGGCAATCTGTTTATTGGCGGCGATTCTGTACTGAATCATATGGCTGCATTCTTTGATCCGTTTGCACATATGCTCGGCATGGACGGCTTTATCATCATGGCCTTTATTCTTGGACTTCCTGCGAATGAAATCGTATTGCCTATCTTGCTTATGGGCTATATGTCCTCAGGCGCTATGGTTGATATCGACAGTTTAGGCAGTATCAAAGATGTCTTTCTCTCACATGGCTGGACCTGGCTGACCGCACTCAACATGATGCTGTTCTCCCTGCTCCACTATCCTTGTGGTACGACACTCGTGAACATTTACAAGGAAACAAAAAGCATGAAATGGGCCGTTCTCTCAGCAGTCATTCCGCTGGGTATCGCCATCGGAGTAACCTTTGCTGTCGCTCAGCTTGCCCGGTTATTTGGGTGGGTGTGACGAGGGTGAGGTAGGTTTGCGATCTAAACTCAAGTGACATCGTCTAACTTTAACTAACTTTATCTGACTTCAACTAGCTTCAAGTAACTTCAACTGATTTCAACTTACATCGCAAAAATTCATCATTAACTCATTAAATTCACCTTAATCACATCACCCAAATTAACCTTGCTACACTTTGTAACACCCTACAATATCTAGAGTTCATCTTGCTTCACAGAATTCTGCCCTCCTTGAACTCATATTTAGTTATGATGAACGAAAGGCAGCCCCTGTTTCGCACACCGTAGGTTAAAATGGAAGTTAAAAGGACAACCATTACAGAGCTACATGCGAAAGGAGCTGTTACTATGAAGAATACCATAAAATACGTCGGTTTGGATGTGTCTAAAGAAAAAATTGCGGTGGCGATTGCAGATGAGGGTCGGGAACCCGCACGATATTATGGAGCCATCCCCCATACCCCAGATGCAGTGGCTCGAATGATTCGGAAACTCAAAGGTTCAGGGATTACACTGGAGGTCTGCTATGAAGCCGGGCCTACGGGGTACGACTTATACCGCTGGTTGACGAAGATGGGAATTTCCTGTGTGGTAATTGCACCTTCGCGTATGCCACAGCGTCCCGGAGATGCCATAAAAACCGACCGACGGGATGCAGAAAAACTGGCTCAGTTACACCGGGCTGGAGAATTGACTGCGATCTATGTGCCAACGCCAGAACTCGAAGCTTTACGAGATCTCATTCGTGCACGAGAAGATGCTAGGCAAGACCTACATCGGGCTCGGCAACGGCTCATTCATTTTCTATTGCGCCACCAAATTCACAAGCCAGAGGGTATGAAAAAACGCTGGACCAAAAGGTACCGGGAATGGCTCTCTATGCTGAAGTTTAATAATGTAGCTCAAGAACGGGTATTTACCGAATCCCTGCAACAGCTCCGGGAAGTGGAGGAGCGAATCAAGCGACTTGAAGCCGCAATGCGAGAAGAAGCACAGATCTGCCCTTACGCACCTGTCATTCAAGCGTTGCAAGGCCTGAGGGGAATCGCCCTGCTGACAGCTATGACTTTAGTTGTCGAGATTGGAAATTTCGAACGTTTTCGTTCACCGGCTCAGCTCATGAGTTACCTGGGACTCGTGCCACGGGAATATTCCTCGGGAGCAAGTACCAAAAGAGGGAGTCTTACAAAAGTCGGAAATTCCGGAGTGCGGCGCGCACTGGTGGAGTCCGCATGGAGTTACCGTCACCGCCCTGCCGTCAAGGGAGATTTAGCAGTGCGTCTTGAGGGCCAGAGTATTCATGTCCATGAAACGTCGTGGAAAGCCCAAGAACGGTTACACAGCAAGTATTTAAAATTAGTCAGACGCGGGAAACACCGAAATTTAACCATGGCAGCAGTGGGTCGTGAGTTAATTGGATTTATCTGGTCGATTGCGGTAGAGGCAGAACGAAAAATGGCGTAGGTGAAACGAAAAAAAATAAAAACATACCCAAAAGATTTGAATCCTTGGGGCATGGAGACAAAGAGAAAGGTTCGAGGAGAATCCGTGAATTCCCTGTGCACAGGATCCCTGATCTAACGTGCGAAATTAGTTTACGGAAGCTCCTTCGACGTAGGCATAATATGTGGTAACCAACCCACGGATAGCAGATTGCCAGCCGACGACTCGCATTTTGTCTCTGTGCCCAAGGGATTGAAAACCCTCTAGTTAAAGGGGAAAACAGGGGAATTGACTAATTCGTTCATAGCAGGGAATTTCTCTCTAAAAATCGAACTTCATAAGCGCACGTTGAACTTTTTGCGGAATTTCTCCCTAATAATCGAACTTTATAAGCACACATTGAACTTTTTGCGGAATTTCTCCCTAATAATCGAACTTTATAAGCACACATTGAACTTTTTGCGGAATTTCTCCCTAATAATTAGCCGATTTTAGGAAAAAAGGGCAATTTCCGCAGAATTTTAGGGAGGAATTCCCCAATTATCGCTAATATTGAGTAAAACACGATAAAATCAGGGAGGATTTCCCTAATTATTGATTCTAGATGGTTCCGAGCTACAATTGAGCACTAGCACCAGCACCAGCACCAGCACCAGCACCAGCACCAGCACCAGCATCAGCAGCAGCATCAGCACTAGCATCAGCACAACCACCAGCACCAGCACAACCACCAGCACCAGCACAACCACCAGCACCAGCAGCCACCAACAAGCCCACCAGTTACTCAAGGTCATCTCAAACAAATAAGCGGTCGCTCGGATGTTATCCCGAGCGACCGCTTATTTCAGCACAACACCTTATATACTCTTACTGCCTACTTTGATCTCACCATTACATGACGTGACTCTACAGGTAGAGTCATTTTTTGCGCGTTCCATCATTTCTACGACGGTATAGAACAGCCCCAGCGATAGTTACTAGAACGATAATTATTCCACTGATCCCCACAGTAACAAGTGGAAAGGAATCACTGTCCGCAGCGGGGTCCCCCGTTAGATCAGACCCATTACTCCCAGCTCCTGACTCCGGTGAATTATTCGGGGTTACCTCCGGAGAAGCGGTAGGTGTCGTTGCCGAAATACCGGGCCCCAGTTCTTTCAGATCCACTGAGTCAGCGGTTAGCCGCTTAGTTCGACTGCATAAACTAGCCTCCAGATTACCAGAGTCTCCACCGTCTCTAGCATAAGCATAGACAATGTAACTTTCCCCTTCCACAAACTCAAAGCCGCAGCTTGCAGAAGATAAAGCCGTAGTCAATGTAACTTGATTCCCCTCGACCCCTTTCCAGCTGGAATCCACCTCAAAGGTTACCTTTACTGGATCAGCAGAAGAAATTATGTTCCCCTGTGACGGCTCCTTCATGTCCACTACTTTCCCGACAAAGACAGCTGTACTTTTCTCAAGAGCTTCCAGTGGCTCCGCAGGCATAACACAGGAACAGGCGTAAGTGACTGAGGGCCGCACCGTCAGCAAAGCCGTAAATATTAATAGGACACCTAGAAATATCATCATTGGACTTCGGAAATTGAACTTTCGGAAATTGATCTTTCGCAATTTGAAAACCCCCTTCTTTACCTTACAGACGGAGTAAACGTGGAAAGTGTTACAGGAATTCCCAAACAAGTGATACAAGTTTATCCGGTAGCAATTCCTCTAATCCTCTTCTTTAATTCCTCTAATCTTCTTTAACTCCTCATATCCTCTTCATTAATCCCCCATACCTGCTGTACCCACTCACAAACTGTGCGCGATCCCAATCAAACGCTGTATTCCTTCGCGTAGCACCCCTTCGCTTGCAAAGGAATAACTTAGGCGAAGCCTTGACTTCATTTCCCCCAGTGGATCAAATAACTCCCCAGGAACAAAAGCGATCGACTGCGCCATACTTGAAGCAAACAGGCGATCCATCGTAAGATGCTCCGGTAGTTTCACCCATAGATTTAATCCGCCTTGCGGAGTCGTCCATTCCCAGCCAGTACCCGCCAGCTCCTCTTCTACGATTTCCTTATGCACTTGAAGCGCAATGCGCAGCTTACCGAGATGCTGTTGCAAGCGTGGGGAGGTGTAGTAATGTAGAAATATTTTTTGATTCAGCAGCGGAGTACCATTGTCCGCGAGTGATTTGGCCGTGATCAGACGCTCCATAAATGGATATCGGCAGGCCACCGCACAGATTCGTAAGCCAGGGGCTACATATTTACTGAAGCTGCTGATATAAATCACCCAGCCCTCCGTATCATAAGCAAAAAAGGGCGGCGGCGGCTCCTCATCAAAATACATATCGCGGAACGGGTCATCCTCCACCAGTAAACAGCGATAACGCTCGGCCAGTTCTACCAACAGCTTGCGCTGTTGCACAGGCACCGTGTATCCAGTTGGATTGTGATGCGTTGGATTAATGTAGAACATACGCGGCTTATGCTTTTTCATCAAAGCTTCTACTTCCTCCAGATCATATCCCTCCGGAGTGATCTCTACCGGAACCAACCGTGCCCCCTCCCGGCGAAAAATATCCATAGCAACACTATAAGTAGGCCGCTCCACAAGCACCGTATCCAGAGGACCAAGCACAATCCGGGCAATCAGATTGATCGCCTGCTGCGCACCCGAGGAAATAAGCAGCTCTTCCGAAGTTAACTGCAGCCGATGTTGCTTCCGAAAGTGGTGGCTTAACGTCTCACGCAGCTCGTTATCCCCCTGGACCGAGGCATACGTTCCCATTACCTTGGGATATAGATCGAACACTTTTTTGACATAGTCAGATAGAAAAAGGTTCGGCAGCAGCCCCGGATCAATCAGCGCCTGCGAGAACTGATACTTAACTGGCACTCTCTGAATATCAGACAGCGGGTTAGTGAGCGCATAAGCCGATACTGCGGCTCCTACTTCAATAGCAGGAAGCGAGATTATGGGTGCCACGTAATATCCTGATTTATCTTTTACATAAACCTTTCCATCCTCCGTCAACCGTCTGTACGCTTTGAAGACGGTCAGTCGATGTACCTTAAGCTCCTCCGCCAGCAGCCGTATAGAAGGAAGCTTATCATGTGCGACCCACTCCCCTCGCTCCATGCGATTTAATAGAAATTCATAGACCTGCCGAAACAAGGGATGATTATGCTCCGCTCCCACAACCTTTTTCATCTGGCTACAACTCCTCTCCGAACAACCTTGTAATCATATTGTACACGATTTCTGAATTAATCTGTTCTACACAAGGCAATCTGTTCTGTCCTCTCCCCTATATGATTAACAAAATGCCAGCTTATAAATTCTTATATTTTATAAAGCACACAAAAGGGGACTTTCAAAATGATCTTATTTGCTTATGCACTTGTATGTCTGATCTTCGGCACGACCTTTCTAGCTATCAAAATCGGCGTAGATGCCGGTGCGCCTCCTTTTTTTTCAGCGGGCTTAAGATTTTTTGTCGCGGGCGCTGTTCTATTCCTATGGATGGTCTGGAAACGTAAAGCCAGCTTCTCCTTGCTGTTGCGCAAAGAAATGTTGTTCACCGGGTCTGCACTAACCTTCGGCACCTTCGCGGGTCTCTACTGGGCTGAACAATATGTTTCTTCAGGGCTTGCAGCTGTACTCTCTGCCACTGGACCGATCATGATCCTGCTGCTCCAAACCTCTATTCTTCGGCAAAAGGCACCCGCCATCTCCCTATATGGCTGCATCATCGGCTTCACTGGCGTACTGCTGCTGGTTCTCCCCAATCTCGCCGTTGATATTTCACCACTGTGGCTCATCGGTTGCACTGTAGTCCTAATTGGAGAGTGTTGCTATGCTGTAGGTGCGATTTACTCCAAAAAAGTAATTAACAGTATGCCTGCAGTCTCACCGATCGCACTGAATGCGGCTCAAATGATGTATGGCGGTGCACTGTTATTCATTCTTTCTTTTGCCACGGAAAAAGTACATCCTGCATTTCTCTTCTCATTCGAGACAGCAGGTTCACTGCTCTATCTCACAGTTATCGGCTCCATGGTCGGCCATACCTTGTTCTACTGGCTCGTAGCTAAGACCAACCCAGTGTTTCCTTCTACCTGGCTTTATATTTCTCCACCGATTGCCGTGGGTGTAGGCTTTTTCTTTTACAAGGAGTCCGTATCTTGGATTACAATTCTCGGAGTGTTCACCATCATTGCCGGAACAATCCTAGTGAATGCTGATGCTTTAAAGCAATTACTGCAAAAAAAGAAGATCAACACTGTTGCGTTAAAAAAATCAAATATATGACGTACTATATATTGCATTTATGACCACTATTGCGTATTATATAAACAAGTTAAATTAAACACAGCTAAATATGACTCATATATGAAAGGAGGATTCGCTTAACGGCGCTTCTTTTCTAAAGAGGAATGCCTTTTTTATCGGAAGTGGAGGGAATTGTGATCGAACTGACATCACGTCAAATAGAGATTATCGATATCGTTAACAAAAGAGCTCCGATTACCGGCGAACAGATTGCCGAAAGTTTGAATCTTACCCGGCCAACAATTCGCTCGGATCTGTCTGTTTTGGTTATGCTCAAATATATCGACGCCAAGCCGAAGGTCGGGTACTTCCCAGGATTGAAATCATCCAGTCGTCAGGGAAGCGGTTATCTGCTGCAGGAAACGATGGTCAAAGAAATTCAAAGTGTACCTATAGTTATCCGTGAGACCACAACTATTCAAGATGCCGTAGTTACGCTTTTTCTACAAGATGTAGGCACTCTTATTATCTGTGACGAAGAGGGTAAACTCACGGGCGTTGCTTCACGTAAGGATTTCCTAAAGGTAACCCTGGGCAACCCCGGTGCAGTCTCCATGCCCGTAAGCATGGTTATGACGCGCCAGCCCAAAGTGGTCACAACTTCACCGGATGAGCCGGTGCTTGAAGCTGCACATAAGATGATTTTTCACGAGGTAGACAGTTTGCCGGTGGTTGTTCCCAGCGCCGCTGAAGACGGCGGTACAAAACTGGATGTGGTAGGACGTTTAACAAAAACCTCCATCATCAAACTTCTCCTCGAACTTGAAGCCAAAGGATAACAGGAGGAACCCATGAGCATCGAGCAATCTTCCAACTTAATAACGATATGCTCGGATTCTATAGGAGATACGGCAGAGGCTGTCGTGCAGGCCGTTATTCACCAATTTCAGAATCAGCAGGTCACCATTAAAAGATACGGCAATATTAGGCATGAAGACGAGCTACGCAAGCTTATGGAAGAAGCAGCTCAGCATCAAGGTTTTGTCGCCTATACATTAGTGCAGCCAGAATTAAGAGAAATGATCCGCGAGGAAGCGGTACGTCTTGATTTGCGGATCGTTGATATCATGGGCCCTATGATGCAGGCCTTCATTGATACCTTCGACGATGCTCCTCAGCAGCGGCCAGGTCTTCTCCACCAGCTCGACGAGAATTATTTCCGCCGCATAGAAGCTATAGAATTCACCGTCGCCTGTGATGACGGCCGTGATCTGGGTGCCATGCTCAAAGCCGATATCGTTCTGCTGGGCATGTCCCGTACTTCAAAGACACCGCTTAGCATCTTTTTGGCCCATAGAGGAAAAAAAGTCGTTAACTATCCGATTATCCCGGAGATTGGTCCTCCACAAGAACTATTAAGCTTGCCGCCGAACCGGCTTATCGGATTAACCATGAAACCCGAGTACATGCTGAAGGTCCGCTCTGAGCGACTCAAGGTTCTGGGATTACCGACAGGCTCCCAATATGCAAGTCTGGAACGGATCACCGAAGAGATGGAATACGCCGCTTCATTGTTCAACAAGCTGGGCTGTCCTGTAATTGATATTACTGACAAGGCTATAGAAGAAACCGCTGGGATTATTATGGGTTATATCTAAATTTCAGTTTACAAAATATATAGAATGCACTGGAGGGAATTAGAATGGAGCGCGAACTGGCCCTTGAGATTGTACGGGTAACTGAACTAGGTGCTTTATCCTCGGCTCGCTGGATTGGGCGGGGCGATAAAAATGCGGCAGATGATGCAGCCACGACTGCGATCCGTTCCATGTTCGATTCTGTGTCCATCGACGGAACTGTTGTGATTGGTGAAGGAGAGATGGATGATGCTCCAATGCTCTATATTGGTGAGAAAGTCGGGAACCAAAAAGGTCCCTCTGTCGATGTAGCCGTCGATCCACTCGAAGGAACTGAGGTTGTTGCCTGCGGCCTGCATAATGCGCAATCTGTTATTGCTATAGCAGATAAAGGCAGCCTGCTGCATGCCCCGGACATTTATATGGAGAAGCTAGCCTGCGGGCCCGAACTTGCCGGGAAGCTTAGACTCGAGGACCCTGTAGAGATCACTCTGCAAAAAGCCTGCCATTTCACTGGCAAATCCCTCTCCGAGTTAACCGTAATGGTGCTGGATCGCAAACGGCATGAGCAGCTGATTAATAGCCTGCGTGAAGCCGGGGTACGAATTAAGCTGCTTGGTCACGGAGATGTTGCTGGCGCTATTGCGGCTGCACTGCCAGACAGCGATGTCGATTTGTATATGGGTTCCGGTGGAGCACCCGAAGGTGTTCTTGCTGCCGCTGCACTGAAATGCCTTGGTGGTGAAATGCAGGGCAGATTGCTCCCGGATGGACCCATAGAGCTGCAGCGCTGTGTACGCATGGGAATTGCCAATCCTACGCGAGTGCTATACATGGAAGATATGGTTGGCACGGGCGACGTCCTCTTTGCCGCCACGGGTGTAACGTCAGGTGAATTCCTGAACGGTGTCCGTTTCATCGGCAAAGAACGCGCGGAGACACATTCGGTAATCATGCGCGCACAGAGCCGCACGATCCGCTATATCCGCAGCATTCATTTCCTACCAGGAAAAGAAATACCAGAAGCGCTGACCGTTAGACAAAATGCTGTCTCTCTATAAAACCACAAAAAACAGGCTATCTCACTAACAGTATCCATTGCTAGTGAGATAGCCTGTTTTTTTTTTACACTGAATGCTAATTGCTTCTTATTTATTTCCAATACGCTCACTCGCTAATGGATCTATATTAGCAACTTTCTCAAAGCGTTCTGCGTTCAGGCTGTTATACTTTGTGAAGATTTGTTTCACTTCTTGCTCCTTCTGCTCGCCTTCCACATCCACCATTACTAGAATATGACCTTCATCCACGTAGTTATCGTAGCTTTCTGCTTCCTCTTCAGGGATACCAAGGCCAATAAGTCCGCCGACTAAACCGCCACTGCCTGCGCCTATCGCCGCTCCGGCTAGTGTTGCCGCAAGAGGTCCGGCTGCAATAATAGGTCCAATACCAGGAATAGCCAAAGCGCCAATTCCCATCAGCAGCCCCGTTACTCCACCCAGCAGACCACCAGTAGCTGCACCTGTAGCCATACCTTCCGGGGCCACGGTTCCCGACTCGTCTCTAAGCGTTTCCTCATCCGCTTTATTTCTCGCGATAATCGAAATATCCTCTGTCCTACAGCCCTGACGCTTCAACTCCTCAATAGCTCGCGAAGCTTCGTATTCGGCAGCAAAGACACCCACTATTCTCTTATTCATCTCCATTACCTCCTATTGATGTAGTTAGCTCATACGTTCAGCTTCATAGCTTACTTAACCAAACTGGACAAGGATAAACTACGATATTTAAATTCGCAACAATTCCGAGTTCATATTCCTTCTAAAATATGCTGTATAATAAAAGTAAGCGGGTACAACTACCCTAGATCAACTCTATAAAAGAAAGAGAAGGAATCATCCATGGCGATATTTAACTATAATTCTGAGCGTCCCTTCCGAGGCAATCCCGACTTGCATCTCCATTACTGGGGGCGGGAGCAGTGTCTTCCTGGGCATTTTTTTGGGCCTGGGGTTCGTGACGTATATAAGATACATTTTATCCATGCAGGAACAGGTGAAGTTACTGTGGGTGAACAGACCCATTATCTTAAACCAGGACAAGCTTTTCTCACCTATCCGCATATCGTAACTGCCTACACAGCAGACATAGCAAATCCATGGACCTATTCTTGGGTAGCTTTTACCGGGGAGCAGGTTGATTATATTTTAGCCAAAACTGCCTTGGCACCTGAGCATCCGATCTTTCCAATGGATGAGCAGCTTATGCCTAATTTGTACGAGCTCCTGACACAAGCAGCTGAAGCTTCGGACAGCCTGGATCTACCTCTAAAAGCAATTATGTATGAGTTCTTCTCTCTGTTACTTCGAGCGGTGCCAGCAGTTCCAGATGTACTTCCTCTACCACGTCAAAAGAGTATTTACGTCGAGCAATGCCTGCACTTTTTGCATACACATTATTGTGAAAATATTTCGGTTGAGATGATGTCCTCTTCGCTCAAGCTGGATCGCAAATATTTATCCTCCTTGTTCAAACGGACAATAGGTATGCCACCACAGCAGTATCTATTAAATTTCCGCATCGCTAAGGCGTGCGAGCTGCTGACAGAGACCCTATGCACGATTGGTGAAATCTCACGTTCTGTAGGCTATCAGGACCCCTTACTCTTTTCGCGGATGTTCAAGAAGGTGAAAGGTTGTTCGCCAAAAGAATACCGTAGCCGTCATCTCGAAAATGACATTGTACTATAAACTCCTTCCTTGCTGACATACGTTTGTCCGCGATCTTTCGCTACAATAAGGACGTAACTTACTAAGTAATAAGTGTTTATAGGAGGAATAAATCATGTATAACGCAAGCGCTACCAGATATGACAATATGAAATATAATCGCACCGGAAAGAGCGGTCTACTCCTGCCAGCGATCTCGCTTGGTCTATGGCATAACTTTGGCGGCAACGACTTATTTGAGAATGGCCGCGCCATGGTAAGAAGAGCTTTTGATCTTGGAATCACTCATTTTGACCTTGCCAATAATTACGGTCCACCCGCAGGCTCCGCCGAAGAAAGCTTTGGCCAAATTCTTAAAAAGGATCTGACCCCTTATCGTGATGAGATGGTTATCTCGACTAAAGCTGGATATTATATGTGGGCTGGTCCTTATGGTGAATGGGGCTCCAAAAAATATCTCGTCTCCAGCCTAGATCAAAGCTTAAAACGTATGGGACTGGATTATGTTGATATTTTTTATCACCACCGCCCAGATCCAAATACACCACTGGAAGAAACCATGGCTGCGCTGGACCTCGTGGTACGCCAAGGTAAAGCGCTTTATGTCGGGATTTCGAATTACGGACCTGAACAAACACGCGAAGCGGCACAAATTCTGCGTCGACTTGGCACGCCATGCCTGATTCATCAGCCAAACTATTCCATGATGTCCCGCTGGATTGAAGATGGCTTGCAGGATGTATTGTCTGAAGAAGGCATCGGCTCCATTGTGTTTTCCCCGTTACAAGGTGGCATACTGACCGATCGCTATCTAAACGGAATCGCTCCTGATTCCCGTGCCGCTGGTCCAAGTGTATTCCTGTCTGAGAATGCCATTACCGAAGAGGCGATCGGCAAGGTTCGCAAACTGAACGAGATTGCTGCTGCACGTGGACAAAAAATGTCTCAGCTAGCGTTATCTTGGGTACTCCGTGGAGGCAAAGTAACTTCTGCATTGATCGGCGCAAGTAAGGTAAGCCAGATTGAAGATGCCGTCGCTTCCTTAAATGCCCCAGAGCTTAGCGCTGAAGAGCTAGAGCAAATTGAGGCAATTCTGCGGGGATAATGCTTAGTTATAACAAGACAAAGACCAATGAGGTCAGGCAGCTTAAAGCTGCTCTGGCATTTCATTGGTCTTCTTTTTTATAGATTAGAGTTCTATTTGCTCACCCAAAAATCTGCGTGATGTACACCATGATCAATAATCCAAAAATAAACGAATACGTCGAAGGACGCTCATAACCATGGCCATGACTCTCCGGAATCAGCTCCTTGTAGACGATAAAGAGCATAGCTCCGGCTGCAAAAGCGAGACCATAACCCACAACATTATGCAGGTAACTGGCAGTAAAATACCCGATCACCGCAGATACCATCTCCATCAAACCGGTAAGCGTAACGATTCCTAAGGCTTTTAGCTTGCTTGTTCGCGAATTCATTAGAAAGACTGCAAGAATCAAACCTTCCGGCATATTCTGTGCGCCAATGGCAATCGCCACGGTAGGACCTAAACTGGCCTGTTCGCTGGCATAACTGAAACCTGTACTGAGGCCTTCTGGTATGTTGTGGATGAACAGCGCAATCATAACAAGCAGCGCTTTTGAATCCATATTGGTATAACCGGGCTTATTCTCCACATCGATATGCGGGATGTTATTTTCAATTAAATCAAGCAGCAGCACTCCGGTAATCAAGCCCAAGGTTAAAGCGATAATCCCCGATTCTTTGATCGATTGCGGCATGAGTCCAAACGTGGAGGCGGACACCATAATCCCCGCAGTGAAGGCTACGAGGATATCTTTCCACTTCTCGGATAACCTCTTCACGAACAGGATCGGAAATGCTCCAAGAACGGTAGCCATTGCCGATACAAAGCTGCCAATAAGCGCAGATTCCAAACCTTCAACTCCTTTGGTACAAGTCGGATAGACCAACATATGTTTCAGAAAAAATAATTATTACTTTTTCATACATTTTCGAATGGTCCAATATAGTATGGATCATATCCCCTAGGTTGATCAAGACCCCATTTTATAGACACTGAAAAAAGACCCTAGACTATAAGCTGCTTCCGGTATTCTACCGGGGGCAGCTTATTTAACCTTCGTTGTGGCCGATGTTGGTTATAAAATCGAATGTAATCTTCAATTTTTCTTTGTGCCTCATCCATATTTCGGATATCATAAGGATAGAGTCCTTCCGTTTTGAGATGTGAGAAGAAGCTCTCCATAGAGGCGTTGTCATAACAATTGCCTCGGCGAGACATGCTGATTCGGGCGCCAATCTTTGGCAGCATGTCGTGGTATGCATGAGATGTGTATTGGAATCCCTGATCGCTGTGAACGATCAGTCCAGTCACGTCTTTTTGCTGAGACCACGCTTGCTGAAAGGTTCGGAGAACCAGTTCATTGTCGTTCCTAGCGCAAATTTGATAAGCAATAATTTCGTTGTTGAATAAATCTATAATAGCAGAGAGATAGAGCCACTTTTCGCCTACGCGATATTGCGTAATGTCTGTCACCCATTTTTGGTTGGGAGCATCCGTTTTGAAATCCCGTTTCAATATATTTTTCGCCACACGATCTCCTTCGGAAGAAGCATAATTACAACGATGCTTTCCGCGGATCCTCGAACGGATGCCTAGATCCTGCATGATTCTGAGTACCTTCTTATGATTCATCCAAACTCCGTGGTCTTGTAGCAGGAACAATTGAATTTGGCGATAACCGTAGATGCCGTTATACCGTTCATACACCTTCTGAATGAGTTCTTTCGCCGCCTGATCCCGTTCTACTCCTTTACATTTCAAGAAAGCGTAGTATCCACTTCTGGAGACCCTAAAGAGTTTACATAAGTCGCTAACGGCATATTCTTTTGCTGCGCTCTCAATGACTCTATATTTGCACGTTTCACCTCCTGCATCCAGATTTCCAAACACTTTTTTAGCATTTCATTGTCTCGTTTGAGCTTTTGAACATATCTATCTTGATCGATATATTCTTCACGACGCCCTCGTTGATCTAGTAGCCCAAATTCCCCTAGCTCTCGGTATCTCTTATCCATTTCTTTACTCGCCCTTGGTCTTGAAACTGAAAATGCTCCGTAATCTTACGATAAGTCCATTTTTCCTCGACATGTAATCGAATAGCCTCCTTTTTGATTTCATCCGAGTATGATTTAAACTTCTGTCCTTTAATCGCCATAAAAATACACCCCCTAGAATTTCATCGGACAAACCAGGGGTTTTATCCAATGTCTATTCTAAGGGGTGCACTTCATACCCTAAGGAGGTCTTTGTCTCACATATCATTATGCAACTCGGTTACACCAGCTTCTTCCGGATCTTGCCGGAAATCAAATCAATAATTGTGATCATCGCAATGATACCTAGCAGTATAATCCCCACGCGGTCCCAATTCCGTGAACTGAGCGCGAAGATTAACGGTGTGCCGATCCCCCCTGCTCCAATCACACCTAAAATCGTAGCCGAACGAACGTTAATTTCGAATCTATATAAGGTATAGGATAAGAATCCCGGCAGCACCTGCGGTAACACTGCAAACCACAATACCTGCATGCGGCTGGCGCCAGAAGAAATTAAAGCTTCGAGTGGACCGTTGTCGATATTCTCAATCTCATCCGCGAACAATTTGCCGAGCATGCCCACCGAATGTAGTCCCAGAGCCAGCACACCTGCAAAAGAACCCGGTCCAACAGCCTTGATGAATAACAAAGCCATAATAATCTCAGGGAAGGTTCGTATAAAGCTCAACATCAGCTTGCCGGAACCTGAAATTACCTTTCCCTTGCTCATGTTAACTGCAGCCCAAAATGCAAAAGGAATACATAAAAAGGTCGAGATAAAAGTGCCTAGGATTGAAATAGCTAACGTCTCGAGCAATCCCCGCAGGAGATCCTCCCCATCTGGTAAATAAACGAAGGCCCAGTCAGGTGAGAATATCCCGGCAAAAATTGCTTTAGTAATGATCCCGGCGGTTTCTTTGAATCCATTAAACGGCACTCCCGAAAAAGCCCAAATATATAACGCGGCTAGGGCTACATAAATCAGCCAACGAAAACGATTTTTACGGGGTTTAGGGACAAGGGTATTCCATGATTTACTCATATTAATTTCTCCCGCAGCTTAGTGCTCACATAATCAATAATCAGTACTACTGCTAATGTGAACAAGATGATGGTGCAAGTCTTATCGTATTCCAAAAAGCCTAGGGTGACTTCATAATAGTGGCCGATCCCACCCGCTCCTACCAGACCTAAAACCGCCGCAGCACGAACATTAATCTCGAAGGCATATAGGACATAAGACATAAAATGAGCCTGTACCTGTGGAATGACTCCGAACATAATGCGTTGAATCTTATTAGCCCCCACTGAAGTCATTGCTTCCAAAGGTCCTTGATCAATCGTCTCCATCGTTTCATAGGTAAGCTTGGCGATCAGCCCCAACGAAAATATCGTCAAAGCAAATATCCCAGGAAGCGCACCGAGGCCGAAAATAGCCACAAAGATAGAAGCCAACAGCAGATCGGGAATCGTGCGGATCAGGTTCAGCAGCATACGGACCGGATAATGAAGCCAACGGCTTTGCGTAATATTGCTTGCACACAACAGCGCAACCGGAACCGCAAGAATGGCACCAAACGTTGTGCCAACCAGCGCCATCCGGATCGTCTCCAGCATCGCATCTATAATGTTGTCAAAATACCCCCAGTTCGGGGGAAACATTTCCTTAAGCAAATCAAGCATATTCGGCAGACCGGAAATCAGCTCTCCGAAGGATGAATCGGTTAAGACAGCACTTCTCCACAGTAATACTACTAATATAATGGCTGTAAAATAATGTTTTATCTTTCTTGGCGGTTTGGGATGTAGCTTCTCTGCATTCACACTCATCTCACACGCCTCCGAGTACAGGCTCACCCAACAACTCATCCTGATGAATCGGTCTGCCGTAAATCTCCGCAAACCTCTCATCGGTTGCCTCTGATACAGGACCATCGAAGACAACCTCTCCTGCCCGGAGCCCGATAATCCGGGTAGCGTATTCTCTAGCCAGATCAATAAAATGCAAATTCACAATGGTCGTAATCCCGAGTTCCATATTAATCTTCTTTAGATCATCCATAACCTGCTTGGTTGTGAGCGGATCTAGTGAAGCTACAGGTTCATCTGCGAGGATAATCTGTGCCTCCTGCGCAAGAACACGGGCAATAGCTACACGTTGCTGCTGACCTCCAGATAGCTGATCTGCACGTGTATAGGCCTTCTCGGCGATATTTACCCGATCAAGGGATTCGAAGGCTAAATCGATATCCTTTTGTGGGAATCTGCCAAGTATCGTCCGCAGTGTGGAATGATAGCCCACCCGTCCTGCCAAAACATTACGAAGCACAGTCGTACGTTTCACTAAGTTGAAGCTTTGGAAGATCATTCCGATATTCCTACGGATCATTCGTAGCCGGCTTCCTTTTGCATTCGTAATGGACTTCCCGTTAATAAGAATATTACCTTCGGAAATATCATGAAGCCGGTTAATGGAACGCAGCAAGGTCGACTTCCCTGCTCCCGAAAGACCAACAATAGCTACAAATTCTCCGGCTGGAATGGTCAGGTTAATGTTGTTTAATCCTTTGGTTCCGTTTAGATACGTTTTGGATACATTACGAAGCTCTATCATGAAATCATCCCTTTATGTGTTTTCGTATATTCGTATAAAAGAGATAGCCAGATCCGGGGGGGAATCCGGAGCTGGCTATCCTTAATGCCTGTTATACACCAACATCGTTGTATCCTTGAACGGCCTGTTCTACTCTGTTTTTACTTTACTGTTGTATTCGCGAACAATGTCAAAGTTGCTGTCTTGTGATTTCACATAACCTTCATGAGAGTAAATGTCTTTGATAATCTCATGGCCTTCTGTGTCAGCTGCGATATCAATGAATGCCTGCTGGATTTTTTCAATCCATTCTTTATTCATATCTGAACGGACCGAAATCGTATCGTTAGGAATTTTATCAGTAAAGGCGAGAACTTGAGTATCTTCAAATACTTTTGGATAATCCTTAACGACCGTGTTCCGGGCATCTTGGAAAATAGCTGCTGCATCTACGTCACCATTCAGCACAGCAAGCACGCCTTGATCATGACCTTTAACCGTAATGGCTTGTACATCCTTCAGCGGATCAAGTCCCGCATCCATAAGCGTTGCAGCCGGCCATACAAATCCTGCAGAGGATGTAACGTTTTGATAGGCAATTTTTTTACCTTTCAAATCGGCAACCGATTTGATCGCAGAATCTTTCTTGACGATAATCATAGATTTATAGAAATCCGCTAATTCATCTGTTGGACCACCGGTTTCATCATTTACACCAAAACGTTGAGCCTGAAGAATAACCTCAGCTGCTCCTTTTTCTTTAGCTAACACGTAAGCAGTTGGAGGAAGGAAACCTACATCCACTTTTTTAGAGGCCATAGCTTCGATAACGGTGTTGTAATCAGTAGAGACACTTACTTCTACAGGAATACCGAGCTTGTCACCCAGTAATTTTTCAAGAGGTTTCGCTTTAGCTTCGAGCGTATCTGCATTTTGAGAAGGAACAAATTGTACAGTAAGCTTCTCTGGAACATAACCCTCTGCTACAGGAGCTGCCGTTTCCTTCGGTGCATTTGCCCCGTCCGTCGATCCTTGGTTTGCATTATTTGTAGTGTTGTTAGCGCCACAACCACTAAGCAATGTAATAGACATCATTAGCGGCAATACGAATTTACTGATTTTTCTCAAACGAAAGACCTCCACTGTTTTCTATTTTTATTTTTGAGTACTTCTAAACTATAGATGTGTTTTATTAAATCAATAGCAACCAAGCATCAAATATATGTAAAATTTATTCCAATCTCTTAAAGTTAGCCAATTATCTGCTAGAATGAGGTCTGAACTTATTATCAGGAGGGGCTACCTATGAATAAAGAGAATTCAATAACCTGTGAAATCCTCGTAACAAGTGATCTACATGGACATTTTGGGCCCGTCGATTACCGCACGGGGGAGAAACGACCAGCAGGCTTAGCAACAATTGCTACCCTCATTAAACAAGAAAGATCCCATACTCCTGAGCTGATCCTTATAGATAACGGCGATCTTATTCAAGGCACACCGTTAACTTATTATGCAGCTACACATTATAGTAATGAGCTGAATCCGGGCATAGCTGCACTAAATGAATTGAAATATGACGCTGCAATTATTGGCAACCATGAATTCAATTTTGGCAAAACTCTGCTGAATAAAGCCGTTCAGGATTCCCGCTTTCCTTGGTTATCAGCTGGAATTATAGATAACACGACAAATCAACCCGCCTTTGGTAAACCCTATATCATCAAATGGGTAGATAAGATCAAAGTAGCCGTTCTAGGGGTTACAACGCATTACATCCCCCACTGGGAGAACCCTAGCCATATTGAAGGGCTTCAATTTGAGGATTCGCTAGAGACTGTAAAGCATTGGTGTGCCATTATACGGGCAGAAGAGCAGCCTGATCTGCTTGTTGTAGCTTACCACGGCGGATTCGAACGCGATCTAAGCAGTGGAGAACCTGTAGAGAGACTAACGGGGGAGAATCAAGCCTACGCCATGTGTACAGAGGTAGAGGGCATAGATGTGCTAATTACCGGACATCAGCACCGCTCCATAGCTGGGGAGTTGAACGGTGTTACAATCATACAACCTGGTTGTAATGGACTTTCCCTCGGTAAAATTTCGGTTATTTTCCAAAAAGAAAATACACACTGGAAGATTCAGCGTAAACATGCCGAGCTCCTTAACGTTAATGAGACAACAGCTGCAGATGATATAATCCTAGAGCTGAACAGTACTCTTGAATCAGAAACACAAACCTGGCTGGATGAGAGAATAGGAACGGTTATCGGGGATCTGTCTATTTCCAGTGCTGATGAATGCCGCTTAGCTGACCACCCTTTTATAGAATTTATGAATAAGGTACAAATGGAGGCTACTGGCGTAGATATTTCTACAGCAGCCTTACTCAGTAACGATTGTAAGGGTTTCAGCGATACCATCACACGCAGAGACATTTTATCCAACTTCATATATCCCAACACCTTAACCGTCCTAAGACTGACAGGACAAGATATTAGAGAGGCCTTAGAACAAACCGCTAACTATTTCCAACAAGACGAGAACGGAATAATAGTCGTTAACCCCGCCTATATCGAGCCTAAACCGCAGCATTACAATTATGATATGTGGGAAGGAATACAATACGAGCTTGATACCGCTAGACCTGCAGGCGAAAGAGTCCTCCATCTGCTGTACCGAGGACAGCCTATAGAGGACTCTAAAGAATATGAGGTTGTTATGAACAATTATAGAGCCAGTGGTGGCGGAGATTATGAGATGTATAAGGGTAAGCCGATTGTTCAAGAAATTATGATCGACATATCTGAAATTGTCACGGACTACATTGAAAAGCATGGCCAAATTGAAGCTACCTGTGACCATAATTGGAGAGTTGTTTAGGCTTTAGCGATGAACACCTCAATGTCGCTCTCTATCAGCTTCAACGCACTTCTCCAGAAGTCGACGGAGTGAACATCTAGATCCATTGTTTTTGCTACATCAACAATATTATGTTTGCTGGTATCCCTAAGGAACTGGCGATACTTAGGGGCGAACTCTTCGCCCCTCTTT
This sequence comes from Paenibacillus sp. FSL F4-0097, assembly GCF_038593125.1. Taxonomy (NCBI): domain Bacteria; kingdom Bacillati; phylum Bacillota; class Bacilli; order Caryophanales; family Paenibacillaceae; genus Paenibacillus; species Paenibacillus sp. FSL F4-0097. The sequence continues at coordinate 1,173,186 of NZ_CP151965.1, read as the reverse complement.
AAATATTCCGCGTACAGTCCTTTAGAGAATAACAAACCAAAGGAATACGGGAAATTCAAAAATTCATTACTAGCCATAAAATATCCAGCTTTGTTCATCCACATGTACGGATGGATTGTACCCGGGTCAATGCCCTCACCATAGGCTTCCACCATACAGGCAATCATCAATTCATTTAGCGCTTGAACAGACAGCGGGCCTAATGCTCTTCTCTCATATAATTTGATCTCAAATAAATAACGGGCATAAAAGTCTACAAGATAATAACCGGCATCAGAAATACTTCTCTCCAGAATAAGCAGAGCTTCCTTCTCCGTTGAATTTGTAATTATGGCATGGTTCACTATCGTCTCACAAAAAATCGAAGCCGTTTCAGCAATCGGAATCGGGTAATCCGTATTCAGCATCGTTTCATTAGCCAGACAGGAGCTATGATAGGCATGGCCGAGCTCATGGGCAAGGATACTAATATCTATGGCATTTCCGGTGAACTGGGTCATAATTCTGCTCTCGCCAATCGGAAAAATATCGATGCAAAGTCCATAACCCCCTTTGCCTGATCTAGGTTCTGCATCAATCCATTGCTGATCAAAAGCCTTCTGAGCAAAACAAGCCAGTTCCTCACTAAAGGTTGCGAAGCTCGAGATGATTGTATCTTTGGCGTTAGCGTATGTAATTTTCCCGTTTTCTACACCGACTGGTGCAAAAATATCGTAAAAAGGCAGCTTTGCCGGATGTCCCAGCAGCTCGGCTTTCTTTTGATAATAGGTATGAAAGGCTGGCAGGCTCTCCCGAAGAGCAGTGAGCATAGCGGCTAAAGTCTCACTGTCCATTCTCGAAGCGATTAACACTTTTTCCAGCGAAGATTGATAACCCCGCATGCCATAAATCGTCAGCGCCTCACCACTAATGCCATTTAAGCTGGCTGCGCAGACCTCAGCAATAAGACTACAGGCTTCTGCCTCTGCTTCATAAGCAGCTTTTCTTAAGCTGGCATTATTCTCATAAGCCATACTTCTTAGCTCCGCAAGCGTCACTTGTCTAGTTTCCCCATCCACCACTAAATCTGCAAGTGTACTTGAAGTCCTCTCCATATACAGTCTGCTCCATGCTTTGGATCCTGTACTCTGCATTTTGGCTATAGCCATTTCAAGTTCTTCGCTTAACTCATAGCGGGATTGTAACAGGAGTTCTCGCAAATAAAATTGATGCTCCATTAGATAAGGGGAGCTAACGATAAGCTCATCCATATGATCACAAGTGCTAAACCAGCGCTTAAAAGCCACAACTACCCCAATGATTTCTGAATTGGCCTCCTCAATATCATCAGCAAGATTCATGGCTTCCTCGCAGCCACGATCTGCGCTGAGTGTTAACTCTGCATAAGCTAACAAGCATACATATTTGCTTTTATAATCATTATAAATTCTTAAAAAGCCCTCCACAGGCATGGCTGTAACGTCTTTTACATTCAAATGGTGCTCAGCCCACCGCTTTAAATCTTGTACATGCTGGCCCAGTAGCTTGCGATCCCTTTTTAACTGCTCCGATTCAAAGGAAGGATATAAACTATCTAAGTTCCATGTCATATTCATCCGCAAATCTCTCCCCCTTCGATTCCTATTCTTCTAAGCATAATCCATCCTGCCAGAAAAGTGCATCGACATAATGTACTTCTTCTCTTCATACACAAAAAAAGGACCCTGCCAACGTCCGGCAGGGTCAAAGTCTATATTATAAGGGGGTTATGTGATTACTATAACCCCCTTAGCTTAAAATAATATGAATAGTAGATAAAGATTGGCTTAATCTCCGAACCCTTATTGACTTAAGGTTGAAGGATTCACTCTAGCCTTGTTAATCTGAATCCCCACATACACGATAAGGAACAACACCATAAACCCAGCCGAATAACGATACATTATCCCATAATCGGTTGCTGCCGAGATTGCCCCAAGAATAATAGCTCCGCTGGCTACGCCTAAATCCGTTGAGTTATAAAACATACTGTTAGCCATACCATACTGTGCAGGTGTTGAGGTACGAAGCATCCAAGCCTGGAGAGTTGGCTGAATAGCACCGAAGCCAAGTCCATATAGCAGTGCAGAAACGATAAGCATTGGCATAGATGTCGTATAAGAAAGCACAGTTAAGCTTGCAACGACGCAAACCGCCGCCGGGATTAGGACAGAAGCTGGTCCTCTTTTATCAAATAATCTGCCGGAGATAGGTCTTATAATGATGATCGTAACCGCATTAAATAAAAAGAACAGACCCACTTGCTCCAGATGAACTGATTCGCCGAATAAAGCGATAAAGCTTAGCAATCCCCCGTAGGTAATTGCCAACATGACATTTAGAATGGCGGGCAATACTAACTGTGTATTAAACGGAACCTTGAGAGGTTTGGTGGATTCGCTTTGATTAGGGGCCGGCTGCTTTTTCCGTTGCGCTGGAAGTGAACGAGAAAATAAAAGCACTGGAAAGGCAAGAAGCAAGGTTATCATACCAATCATAGACAGTGTTCCAAATCCCGAATGCTTCATCACATTCAAGCCAATCATTGGACCGATCGACATCGCCAGGCTGGTAGATAACCCGAAATAACCTATCCCTTCACCCATTCTTTTGCTCGGAATAATCTGCGAAACAATCGTTGGAATAATCGTGCTGGCAATCCCGAACCCAATCCCATAGCCCACACGCATCAGCAGCAGTGAGCCAATGGAATCTGCTACCACATAAAGGCCGGTTATAGCGGCGGCAATTGCTAAGCCAATATATAATAATACATTGCGGCTAACCTTCCGCATCAGAAAAGCGGTCATAAAACGTGAAGCGATCGCAGTTAATGCAAAGACGCTGGTAACGAGGCTGACCATAATATCTCCGGCCTGAAATTCGCTTTTTACGTAAGACGGAAATGAAGATAACAACATCTGTAAATTCATAAATAAAAATAAAGCACTAATCGTTAAAGCAATAAAAGATTTGGTCCATAATTTCGTACGTAGTTCTTGTTGTTCTAACATAACTTGCCTTCCTACTCTCCATCTGTTATTTGATCTACATGATTGTTTATTCTTAGCAGCAATTCCATGAGCAACTCATATTCCTTACTAGAAATACAGTTCATAATCTCTTCTGTTACTTTATCTTCAATAGGAACGGTTTCCTTCACCAGAGACCTTCCTTTTTCCGTAATATAGACTTTAAAAGAACGCCGATCGTTCTCGCCGGTTCTTTTGTAGATCAGTCCCTTTCCTTCTAAATGATCCAGAATTCGCGTTGTAGTTGGCTTATCCTTACCAGAGCGCTTAGCGATATCCTTCTGAATCAGACCTTCCGTTCTGTCAATATGAAAAAGGACTGACCATTGCTCCGGTGTTATATCATGTTCTTTCAGCCCACTTTGAAATAACATGCTTAATTTACGATAAGTCGTGCCCATCATAAATCCTAAAGTAAGCTCGGATTGGTTATGCTTTGTCGTCATGATCGTATCCCTTCTCAATTAACACTGTTTTAATAGTTGCTTAAACAATTATATTCCTAACAACTAATTTTGTAAAGGTGAAGCAAAACCATGAACTAACTATTATAAAGTTGCTTGACAAAGCACACTATGTGCGGTATTATTATCTCATCTTAAAGATACTTAACTTAAAGACAACCAGAGTTTACTACTCTTGAGATAAATAATTTTTAAAGGTTGTGTACTTCATGGGATTTCTAGACAAACTATTTGGTAGAACAAAAATTGAGGAGGAACAAACAATGTCAAAATTAAACATCGGTATTATTCTCGGAAGTACTCGTCAAGGTCGTTTAAGCCCGCAAGTAGGAGAATGGGTTAAAAAGATTGCGGATGCACGCGGGGATGCTAATTATGAGATCATAGATATTGCAGACTTCAAGCTTCCACTATTGGGTGAGGCTGATGCAACTGAACAAGCAACAGCTTGGAACACTAAACTTGCTACGCTAGACGGTTTCGTATTTATCGTACAAGAATATAACCACAGTATTTCTGCATCACTGAAAAATGCGCTCGATTATGCCCGTGAAGCTTGGAATAATAAAGCAGCAGGTATCGTAAGTTATGGTTCTGTAGGCGGCGCTCGTGCAGCTGAACATCTACGTGGAATTTTGGGAGAACTATCTGTAGCAGACGTTCGTGTACACCCTGCGTTGTCACTGTTCACTGATTTCGAGAACGGAACTGTGTTTAAACCAGCGGATCTTCATCTTACCAATCTTAATGGGATGCTGGATCAAGTCTTGGCTTGGAGTGGCGCATTGAAAACTCTACGTTAAGATAGAACGCCTTCCCCCTCTGTTATGTTATGAAGTACACCCTTTAGAATAGACTTTCGATAAACCTATGGTTTGTCCGGTCGCTTCTAGAGGGTGTATTTTTTATGTGTGACGAAATGAGCACCCTGTGTAGAATCTAATCTGGTATAATCGGCGGGGATTTTAAATTACATCAAGGAGCAATGATCATGTGGTTTATGTTTGCATTATTAACGGCCTTCGCTTGGGGAGGGGCTGACTTATTTTATAAAAAGGGGACCGATAGTCAGGATCGGTATAGCCATATTAAGATTGTCATTATCGTGGGCATAGTCATGGGTATTCACGCGACAGCTTATATGCTCATTCAAGGATTAACTTTTGATCCTATAGACTTAATCCGATATTTCCCTGTGTCTGCACTCTATATCCTGTCGATGGCAGTCGGTTATATTGGACTTAGATATATTGAGTTATCCATTGCCTCCCCCGTACAAAATTCATCAGGCGCTGTAACGACGATATTATTATTTATCTTTTTCACCCATGAGCTAGGGGCGCTTGAAATCGTTGGTGTTGCCGTTATCACCTTAGGCATTATCGGGATCGCCATCTTGGAAAAGAAAGCAGAACACCAAGCGCTTCAAAAAAGTGCCGCACAGATTGATAAAAAATATCAGATTGGTGTGATCGCCATCATTTTTCCAATCCTATACTGCCTAATCGATGGACTTGGCACCTTTGCCGATGCTATTTATTTGGATGAACTCAGCCTGATTAGCGAAAAAGCAGCTCTGCTCGCGTATGAATACACCTTCTTTATATGTGCCATCTTGTCTTTTACATACCTGAAATTTTTAAAAAAGGTAAAGTTCAACCTATTTAAAGAACGGGATAAGGGCTTCGCAGCCATTCTGGAAACGACCGGACAATTCTTCTACGTATTTGCTATGTCCAGCAACGCCATTATCGCGGCACCACTTATTGCTTCATACAGCATTTTTTCCGTAATATTATCGCGCATCTTCCTCAAAGAAAAACTAAGCAAGGCACAATATGCCGTTATTATCGTTGTGATTCTAGGGATTGCTTTGTTGGGGATTGCGGACGAGCTGTAGCTGCGGTACACAAAAAGACCTGCTAAGTAGGCTTCATTGCTTACTAGCAGGTCTATTCTAAAGTTGCCTATTCCGGCCTATCTATGGTAAAAATCTCTCCAAGGGTTGCGTAATTATTTCCCGCCAAGCGGCTCACAGCGTTTAGAACTCTCGGGTCAATGCGCCCCTCCTGATAGATCGATTCATCGATATGGAATTGAACAATTTCGCCAATAAACAAATCACTCCCGGGTTCTTCGCCCCCTAGCGGAATTGCTTGAACAAGCTTGCACTCCATCCGCACCTTCGCTTCCAAAACGCCAGGCACAGCTACACTTGTACTTTCAATCGGTGTAAGATTCGCCAATTCAATTTCACTTTCAGAAGCAGGTAATGTGGCTGCAGTCTGATTGATCTTCGCAACATTCTCCTCATCTACAATATGCACAACAAACTGTTGATTATCGTAAATATTACGGGACGTATCTTTTAAACGCCCTGCTGGTCTTTGAATAGCTAATGAAACCATCGGAGGATTAGACGAAACGATATTAAAATAGCTAAACGGTGCACCATTTAAGAGACCCACTTCTGATTGTGTTGTGACAAAGGCTATAGGTCTAGGAATAATAGTGCCAATCAATAATTTATAATTTTCCCGCTCACTGTTGTGCTTGGGATCAATTGAAATCAATCTCCTCAGCTCCTTCTTCACTCTTTCACGAAGTCGATCGTACTTCTAACGGTATCAATAGGACGGACTAACTTCTCAATTTGCTCACGTTTAGGTTCCAAGAAAGGTGGCAATGAAAGCTTCTCGCCAACGGTTTCATATTCCTCATCTCCCATAAATCCAGGCCCATCAGTCGCAAGCTCAAACAATATTTGTGGTGCAACACGTGTATACAACGACTCGAAGAAGTGACGATCTACATATCCTGAAGTTTGGAATCCAAAGCCTTCAAAACGCTCTGTCCACTCGTCCAGCATCGCACGATCCTCTACACGGAATGCAGCATGGTGAACAGTCCCAAAACCTTGGCGTGAATTCGGTAAGAACTCATTATGCTCTACAATAATTTGTGCACCGTTTCCGCCTTCGCCAACTTCAAATAAATGATATGTCTCTTCCTGAGCAATTTCTTTAAACAACATCACTTTCTCCAATACTTCTTTGAAGTAGTTGAAATCAGCAATTCGTACAAAGATCGGTCCCAAGCCAGTTATTGCATACTCCAAAGGGATAGGTCCTTTTTGCCACGGTGTACCTGATATGACACCTTTATTCAATTCATCTGAAATAAGTTGATACTGCTGATCATCAAAATCTACGAAGGATAATGTCTTTTTGCCGAATTGCTCTTTAATGCCGGTATGCTTCACTGCAAGCCGATCAAAACGCTTAACCCAGTAGTCTAATGCAGCATCTGTTGGTACCCGGAAGGATGTTTTCGCAATCTCGTTAGTTCCATGAACCCCTTTAGGGATGTTAGGAAAATCAAAGAAGGTCATATCTGTTCCGGCGCTGCCCTTATCATCTGCAAAAAACAAATGATACGTCTGAATATCATCTTGATTGACTGTTTTCTTCACTAGACGCATACCTAATACGTAAGTAAAAAACTCGTAATTTTTCTCTGCGCTGCTTGTGATGGCTGTAACGTGGTGAATCCCTTTTAAGTTTCTCATTGTTATACACTCCTAATGTTTAGTTGATTTTGACTCGTAATATAATTCCCAAGAATAAGAAGGTTTAGTTTAATTATCTTAATGTTAAGATATCACTTAAAAAAAGATCTTTTCTACTGGGCAAGCTCCTTAGCGGATACCACCGAGACTTTTTATCTTTACTTTAATTATCTTTAATTTAAGATAAGTTTAGCACTGAATCTATAGGAAGTCAACGCTTTGCAGCTTATTGTTATAAAAAAGCTTCACACAAGTTCAATGAACTCGTATGAAGCCGGGATATCTTATATCATCTCATTAGGTTAAGTTATGATGCTGAGTGATGACCGCTGCTTGGCTTTGATGATCCATCTTATAACATATCAACGTAATCACACAGGCCAATATCGCCAGGATGGCAGCAGCTACAGGAAGAGAGATTAATCCTCCATGCCCGGCAACCACTCCACCGATCGCGGACCCGCCTGCAATTCCCAGGTTTGAGGCTACTGGATTCAATGAGGCAGCAAGATCCTTCGTTTTTGGTGAGAACTGCTTAGCTAAGTCAATCAAATAGAGCTGTGCAGGGGCGCTCACAATACTCGACATCATGGCTAGAGCCATTAGCACAATCATTCCAAGAATGGAAACAGATGCGGTCATACTAAAGATAACATAGACCACAGCTTGGATAAGGAACACGAATCTCAGCTTACTAACCGCATTCCCGGTCGCAACCTTGCCACCAATCCAGTTGCTGACAATCGTGGCAATTCCGTATACAAACAGCACACCGCTAACCGAGCTTTTAGGAACATTCATGACTTGCTCCAGAATAGGTGTAATGTAAGTATACATCACAAATACGGCTCCCACTGCCGTAACCGGAATGAGAAATGCAAGAATAATGCGGCCGTTTGTGAGCAATCCGATCTGATCCTTGAGTGAGCTAGGCACAGGTTTCGGTAATTGGCGTGGAATATAGATATAATTTAGGACTATGGCAACTCCAGCTAATATCCCATTCAGAACAAACGCTGCTGGCCAATTAAAAAACTGCCCGACGAAAGTACCGATCGGCACACCAAAAACATTCGCAATAGCAAAACCACTCAAAATTGTAGCAATCGCTTTGCCTCTCTTCTCCTGATCAACCGCTTCATTCGCTACCGTAATGGCTACAGAAAGAACAAAGCCACATAGTATGGCAGTAACTATTCTAGTCACCAGCAGCATACTGTAAGTTCCAGTTACAGCACTCCACAAATTTAGCAGTAAAATCAATACAAGTGATACAAGAATCGTAATCCGTTTCGGAACACGGCTGCACAAGGACATCATAATTGGTGTGCCAATGGCATAAGAAATCGCGAAGCCAGATACCAATCCCCCGGCTGTCGCAAGCGTAACTCCGAGGCTTGAGGATATTTCAGAGAGTAAACCAACAATAATATACTCCGTCGTACCCAGAATAAAAGCCATAAAAGTAAACGAGAAAATCAATGCGTTCTGACGTGTTGTTTTCATGGTGCTCTCCATCCTGTTTATCTCTATTTTTATATGAACATACCTTACTCATAATACTCATTTAGACTATATTGAGCAATCCTATTTTTCATAAAAAAGAAGCTTCCCACAAGTTCAAAGAACTCATGAGAAGCTTCTAGTTTAAGCCGGTGGCAAAATAATTAAGGTAATGACTTGTTCCTCGGAATAAGATCTGGCTGTTCCAGGTCCATCCGCATCGGCTTTGAACTTAATGAGATAGGTCCCGGGTGCCGGCATCACTTTATTATGAAGTTCAAAAGCGATATCCGAAACACCTATGTTACTTCCTGTGAAAGTTAACGTATGCCCATTATTGCTAATTTGATCACTCGTCGGATGTGTCCATCCACTAATGGTATAATAGTCGTTTGTGGTAAAGATCATGCCTTCCAACGTTACCTGAATTTCAGCATTCGTAAAGCTTTCTCCCGAGAAAAAGTCGAAGCGAATGCGCGATTGTGTAGAACCCGTTATCAGTTGTTTTGTTTTTGAACCGCCGCCTCCGTCAAAGCCATATATAGAGCTAGTAACCGTAGGTGTGGTCAGAACACCATTAACAAGCTCAATCGTAACCGCATGGGCAGCGTTCTTCGCTGATTCATTATTGGATGAATCCTTAGCGGTAATCACGAAACGATACGTTCCTGCGTTCAGATCCCCAATATCGGCCGCACTCACAGCTCCGTCTGCTGCACTGGTGCCTAATGCGATGGCGGTTCCTAATTCGTCGGCATCTACTTCACCGTTCTCATTCGCATCCGTCCACAGGTAGGCTTGTACCGCTGCTCCTTGCTCGCCAATAGCTCCCGCTAACCCGCCAAGCTGATCTTGTGTCCCGTTGTAGTTGTCGATCGCTTCGAACTTAGTTGCGTCCACTACCGGTGCAGTCGTATCCGGAACATCGTTTTTGCTTAAGGTCACCGTAACCGCATGTGCAGCTTTCTTCGCTAATTCATTATTGGATGAATCCTTAGCGGTAATCACGAAAGTATACGTTCCTGCGTTCAGATCTCCAATATTGGCCGCACTCACAGATCCGTCTGCTTCACTGGTGCCTAAAGCGATGGCTGTTCCTAATTCGTCGGCATCTACTTCACCATTCTCATTCGCATCCGTCCACAGGTAGGCTTGTACCTCTGCTCCTTGCTCCCCGATGGCTCCCGCTAACCCGCGAAGCTGATCTTGTGTCCCGTTGTAGTTGTCGATCGCCTCGAACTTGGCTGCGTCCACTACTGGTGCAGTCGTATCCGGAACTTCGTTTTTGCTTAAGGTCACCGTAACCGCATGTACAGCTTTCTTCGCTGATTCATTATTGGATGAATCCTTAGCGGTAATCACGAAACGATACGTTCCTGCGTTCAGATCACCAATATTGGCCGCACTTACAGATCCGTCTGATGCACTAGTGCCTAATGCGATGGCTGTTCCTAACTCATCGGCATCTACTTCACCATTCTCATTCGCATCCGTCCACAGGTAGGCTTGTACTGCTGCTCCTTGCTCGCCAATAGCTCCCGCTAACCCGCGAAGCTGATCTTGTGTCCCGTTGTAGTTGTCGATCGCCTCGAACTTGGTACTTTCAACCACAGGTGCATTTGTATCTGAATTACTGCTATGCTCACTTTGCGAAGACGAAGACCCTCCAACAACAGGAGTAGGCACTGTTACCGGTTCTTTGCTCGGTTGAGCAGTTGGGGTGGAAGCGGGCTGCTCAGTGTTTCCGTTCTCCTTAAACTTCAGAAACTTAGAAGCTACTAGAGCTACGGCCTGACGATCTACTTTGGTATCAGGATTAAAAAAATTATTATATCCTGTAATCAATCCATATTCCACAGCGGCAGCTATAAAATCCTTAGAATAATCAGCAATTTGGCTACTATCAGCAAATTGCAAAGTTCCAGCTTTACCCGTAGGATTGACTCCCAATGCTCTCACGAACATGACGACCATATCCTGACGTGATAAATTTTGCCCCGTACCGAAAAGATTACTGCCTGTACCCTTAATCAATCCGGCTTTGACAGCTGCCTCCACATAGCTGTATGCGTAGTTGCTTGTGGGAACGTCCAGAAAGGTTGGCAGTGCAGGAGGGTTCGAAACATCCAGCTTTAATGTCTTTGCTAAAATAATTGCAAAATCCTGCCTTGTAATATTCGACGTAGGATAGAACTTACTCTCTCCAACACCGGTCACTATCCCCTGATCGAATAGCTCAACAATCGCTTTCTTTGCATATGAGCCATCAATATCAATAAAGGAAGCAGCTGCCGATCCTTTGGTCGGCATAATGATAGGGCTTGATAATACAGCAGCAGCCAATATAGAGCTTATCCATTGCTTTTTGTTCACTTGCTTATCCCCCTGTTCTTTGGTTGCGTTATGTCGTTTGTCTATAATCGATTCGTTAACACGATTCGACTTTATATTACAAACTTTTCATCTACAGGATTATAACAAGTATCAATAAACAGATTATAAACAAATAGCCATGGACGAACATTCTCACATTATTGATTCTGTGCATCAAACGAAAAAAAATGATACTATGTATGATGGGTAAAAGACTTTGCTATAGCCTATATCGTTTTTATATATTACAACAAGAGGAGATATTATGAGTAACGAACAAAACTTTTGGCTGGATTTACCGAAGCCGTTTTTTATATTAGCACCCATGGAAGATGTCACAGATGTTGTATTTCGTCACGTCGTTAGTGAAGCTGCAAAACCCGACGTATTTTTCACAGAATTCACAAATACAGAAAGCTATTGTCACCCTGTAGGAAAAGACAGCGTACGTGGTCGATTAACGTTCACAGAAGATGAGCAACCGATTGTCGCTCATATTTGGGGTGATAAACCCGTATTTTTTGAACAGATGAGCATTGATATGAAAAAACTTGGTTTTCGTGGTATCGATTTAAACATGGGATGCCCAGCACAAAACGTAGCATCGAATGGAAAAGGTGCTGGATTAATAAAACATCCTGAAGTAGCAGCAGAAATTATTCAAGCAGCAAAAGCAGGCGGATTGCCGGTTAGTGTTAAAACAAGATTGGGTTACTCTGATGTTGACGAGTGGCGCGATTGGCTGGGACATATATTGAAACAAGATATTGCCAATCTTTCCATCCACCTTCGTACAAAAAAAGAGATGAGTAAAGTAGAGGCACACTGGGAACTAATCCCTGAAATAAAAAAATTACGCGATGAAATTGCTCCAAATACGTTGTTAACTATTAATGGAGATATTCCTGACCGCGCAACAGGATTAAAATTAGTAGAACAATACGGCGTTGATGGAGTCATGATTGGCCGCGGTATTTTCACCAATCCATTTGCCTTTGAAAAAGAACCTAAAGAACACAGCGCGAAGGATTTTCTCAATTTACTTCTTTTACAGTTGGATCTTCACGATAAATATTCAAATGAACTTGAGCCACGTTTATTTAAACCACTTCTTCGCTTTTTCAAAATCTATGTTCGTGGATTTAGAGGCGCAGGTGAACTAAGAAACCAATTAATGGATACAAGATCAACTGATGAAGTACGTCGGTTAGTAAAAACTGTTTTAGAGCAAGAATTAGATTAAATTATACCCACAAAAAAATGAGAGACCTCTCAAAAGTTCAATGAACTTATGAAAGGTCTCTCATTTTTGTACTATGTGGTCAAATGGTGTTTCCTCTCAAGGAAACTCATCATCGAATTGCTTCGATAATGATTTCCTTACATCATGCCACCCATTCCACCCATGCCGCCCATATCTGGCATGCCGCCGCCTTTTTCAGGCTCAGGCTTGTCAGCGATAACAGCTTCAGTAGTCAAGAACATAGCAGCTACGGATGCAGCATTTTGCAGCGCGGAACGAGTTACTTTAGCAGGGTCAACGATACCCGCTTCGAACATGTTCACCCATTCACCAGTAGCAGCGTTGTAGCCGATACCTACTGCTTCTTTTTTCAAGCGGTCCACGATTACGGAACCTTCTTGACCAGCGTTAGCTGCGATGGTGCGAATTGGCTCTTCCAACGCGCGAAGCACGATGTTAACGCCTGTTTTCTCGTCGCCAGTTACGTCTACAGCAGCAACAGCGTTATATACGTTCACAAGAGCTGTACCCCCACCGGATACGATACCTTCTTCAACCGCTGCGCGAGTTGCGTTCAGGGCATCTTCGATGCGAAGTTTGCGCTCTTTAAGTTCAGTTTCAGTTGCAGCGCCAACTTTGACAACGGCTACGCCGCCAGCCAATTTAGCCAGACGCTCTTGCAATTTCTCTTTGTCGAACTCGGAAGTTGTTTCTTCCAGTTGAGCACGGATTTGGCTTACGCGTGCATTGATGTCCGCTTTGTCGCCGCTTCCGTCTACGATTGTTGTGTTTTCTTTAGTTACGCGTACTTGACGTGCGTTACCCAGTTGTTCAATGGAAGTGCTCTTCAGATCAAGACCGAGCTTCTCAGTGATCACTTGGCCACCAGTCAGGGCAGCGATATCTTGCAGCATAGCTTCACGACGGTCGCCAAAGCCAGGAGCTTTAACAGCAACAGCGTTGAATGTTCCACGCAGTTTGTTCACGATCAGCATAGCTTGTGCTTCGCCTTCGATATCTTCAGCGATAATAACAAGCGGTCTAGCTTGTTGAACGATTTTTTCAAGCAATGGAAGGATTTCTTGAGTGCTGCTGATTTTTTTATCAGTGATCAAGATGTATGGATTCTCCAAAACAGCTTCCATTTTGTCTGTATCAGTAATCATGTATGGGGAAATGTAACCACGGTCGAATTGCATACCTTCTACTACTTCAAGCTCAGTAGCGAATCCACGGGATTCTTCAACAGTGATAACACCGTCTTTACCTACTTTTTCCATAGCTTCAGCGATCAATTGACCTACTTCATCGTCAGCAGCAGAGATAGCAGCTACTTGAGCGATAGCTTGGGAATCTTCGATAGGCTTAGCGATTTTTTGCAATTCTTCAACAGCTGCACGAACCGCTTTGTCGATACCTTTGCGGATAACCATTGGGTTAGCACCAGCAGTTACGTTCTTCAGACCTTCGCGGATCATAGCTTGAGCCAGAACCGTTGCAGTTGTAGTACCGTCACCGGCTACATCATTAGTCTTAGTAGCAACTTCTTTAACCAATTGAGCACCCATGTTCTCGAATGCATCTTCAAGTTCGATTTCTTTAGCGATCGTTACACCATCGTTAGTGATGAGTGGGCTACCAAATTTCTTCTCAAGCACCACGTTGCGGCCTTTTGGTCCAAGTGTAACTTTTACCGCGTTTGCCAGAGCATCTACACCACGAAGCATAGAGCGGCGAGCTTCTTCACTGAATTTAATTTCTTTAGCCATTGTGTAATTACCTCCTAGAATTTTTTGTATATCCTATTACTTTAAGTAGTTTAGATTTAGCTTATGATCGACTCTTGCTTAGTCAAGAATCGCGTGAATGTCGCTTTCTTTCATAATCAAATATTCTTTACCTTCATATTTGATTTCTGTTCCTGCATATTTAGAGAAAAGAACACGGTCGCCTTCTTTAACTTCAAGCGCTACACGTACTCCATCTTTCAAAGCTCCGCTACCTACTGCGATAATCGTTCCTTCTTGTGGCTTTTCTTTCGAGGAGTCCGGAAGCACAATCCCGAATGAAGTTGTTTCCTCCTGCTCGCTCGGTAGCACCAATACGCGTTCACCTAATGGTTTGATCATGAAAAAATAGCCTCCTTTAAAATTATGTTATTTTGCTTCAAAACATAGTTTAGAACTTACGGGCCAAACTTAGAATTCTGTGATGTTCTTGAAAAATATCAATGGAACCCTGCTAATCTCCAGCCCATCTCCTATTTTTCAAGAGCGTTAGCACTCAACAGCGTGCAGTGCTAACAACAATTTTTATGATACTCAACTTGAGCCCGGATTTCAAGTCTTTTTACACAAATTCGTATTAGTTTTCGCAAAAAAATACGTTTCAATGCTTGTCCAAGCACACACTCTATTACATTGTATCCACGGGTTTTGAAAATATGCGTAGGATTCCAGCGCTTTCCTCTCACCCCTTATAGATATGAACGTTGCTAGAATGGTTAGACCTTTGCATCTAATGATCCTGATCGATCGATAACAATTACTTATTAAGTGTATTCAATCCAACTAATGAAATCAACTTATAGCAAAAAAGCTGCCACATTCGTAGAAAATCTACTTAGCGGCAGCCTTTTTTCCTCACTCCTGCTTCTGAACATACCGTTCATCCCGTGCCGCGTCCGCAGCAAGTTGCTTGCGATAGACAAATGCAGATAAAAATACACTGAACTCATACAGGATGAGCAGTGGAATCGTCACCAGAAAGTCTGAGATAAAATCCGGGGGTGTGATAACCACGGCGATAAATACAAGCGTGAAATAGGCATACCGACGCATTTTACGCAAGCGTAGCGGGTTGAGAACTCTTAGTTTGGTCAGAAACATCACCAGCAATGGAAGTTCAAACAGCAATGCCAGCGGCAATACCAGGCTGAACATGAAGTTAAAATACTGTGCAATCCCGTAGGTCTCTTCCAGTCCCATGCTTCTGGTAATTGAGATTGTGAACGAAAGTGCCATTGGAAAAACAATATAATAAGCAAAAGAAAGACCGATAAGAAAAAGAACAAACACATAAGGAACATAACGCAGTGTCGCACTTCGCTCCTCCGGCCGAAGGCCTGGACTGATAAATGCCCACAATTGGTAGGCAATAAACGGGACAGAAATCACTAGCGA
The DNA here is from genome assembly GCF_038593125.1 of Paenibacillus sp. FSL F4-0097. Taxonomy (NCBI): domain Bacteria; kingdom Bacillati; phylum Bacillota; class Bacilli; order Caryophanales; family Paenibacillaceae; genus Paenibacillus; species Paenibacillus sp. FSL F4-0097. Next base: position 1,157,803 of record NZ_CP151965.1, on the reverse strand, counting down.
AACGGCCATCGCGATCTTCATGTACATCCCAATGCCATCCCAGAATGAGAATGCATGCAGAACAAAACCTTGCGCCAGGTCCGTGCTAATCAAATAATCGTAAATGGGTTTTGCACAAAATAAACCGCCTATTAATCCAAGGACAAATACGATTAACACATAAATAATCCGTTTGCGCAGCTCGGTGAGATGATCCACCACCGACATTTCTTCCGATTTCAGAGACATCCAGACACCATCCCATGACAAGAGTAAAAAAGATAACACTAACTTTCTTCAAAGCAGTGTCCGTTGCTGCGGAAAGCAAAGAAAAAGGGGCGTCTCCTCAAGTCTAGTAGACTCCTGAGATTGCCCCATTGAAAGATCTTCTATTATTCCGGCAGGCGTTTGTCCTGAGGAATATCTGCAGCGACCGTTTGCGGGGCCGTCGGCACAGGAGCTTCGCTCTTCTTCACCGGTTCATTATCCCCGATGATTTCACGCGCGCCTTCCTTAAATTCACGGAAGGTTCGTCCAACTGCACGGCCTAGCTCTGGCAGTTTATTTGGGCCAAAGAGCAGAAGTGCCAGTATGACCAACAAAATAATACCAGGAGTTCCAATTCCACTAAACATTATTATTCCTCCTTGTCCACCTGTCCGTTCATGGTATCGTTTACTTTAATTTAATAATACCATAACTTATGTCACAGTTACATCCACTTTCTTCTATAAATAGATTATCGTTGTGACGTGACAAGAAGATGACAAAGGGTTATTGGCGGTATTGGCCAGTTACCATGAGCAGCGCTTCCGGCAATTGATCCATAATAGCTGCCAAATTCTCATGGACACCCTTCGGCGTTCCAGGTAAATTGACAATCAACGTGCGTCCACGAATGCCGCATATCCCACGGAAAAGCATAGCTGCACGGTTTTTTTGCATCACTGTGCTGCGCATAGCTTCTGAGAGCCCAGGCACTTCCCGTTCTACCACTCGCCGAGTAGCGTCCGGGGTCACATCACGAATTGCCAGATCTGTGCCTCCGGTGGTCAGTACCAAATCTGCCTGAAAATAGTCCGTCAGTTCAATCAATGCTGCGATAATCTCATCTTGTTCATCGGGAACGATTCGATATTCAATGATCTCGCCACCTAGTTCCTCTTCCACCAGCTCCCGAATAACCTGGGCGCTCGTGTCTTCCCGTTCGCCCCTGGCCCCTTTATCACTGGCCGTTAGGATTGCTGTCTTCCACGCCATAGGTTTGTCCTTCCTCTCTATATGTATAGTTGGCTGTACAGTTCAGCCTGCTCGCATCAGCGCTTCGAACATAAGCAACTGATACTTATTCGAGCGTATAATCTCCGTTCTTGCCCCCGCTCTTAGATACCAGTAGCGTCGGTCCGATAATCATATCCTTCTGAATAGCCTTACACATGTCGTACACCGTTAGTGCTGAGGCAGAAACAGCGGTTAAAGCCTCCATCTCTACTCCGGTTTTTCCTGTAGTATGGACTGTTGCTTCTATATAAAGTTCATCTTCGCTGTTATCGGAGAAGCTGATATCAATACCGGTAAGTGGCAGCGGATGGCACATCGGAATCCAGTCTGACGTCTTCTTAGCCGCCATAATTCCGGCAATCTGTGCAACAGCAAGGACATCACCTTTGCTGATCTTGCCACTCTTAATGGCGCTCAGCGTTCCAGCGGCCATCTTGATCATACTCCGCGCGACAGCTGTCCGCTTCGTGATCTCCTTCTCACTCACATCCACCATACGAGCTCTTCCCTGCTCGTTGAAATGGGTCAATTCCATGGCTCACTCTCCTTTTCGGCAGTGCACTATACCATTTTCAGTAATCAGCATGTCCATTAAAGCGTCATGCTCATCCATCGGCACTCTTGGAACCAACTGCATGCTGTAAGCTAACCCGATCCATATCGGAGGCTGTGCGCTAACGTACCCGGCGTTCTCCCAAGACGCACGTAGCCGGTCATAGTATCCTCGACCGTAGCCAAGCCTGCCGCCTTGAAGATCAAATGCTAGCCCTGGTACGAAAACAACAGCAGGTAGCTTAATCTCTTCAACCTCTAATAAATCTCTGCTGGAGACGATAGGTTCATGGATACCATAATTCCCCGGCTCTAAATCGCTCCATGCATTCACCACGTGGACACTCATTTCACCGCTTGCTGGAATTACACGCGGCAACAGCACCTTACGCTGATCTTTCCACGCCTGTGTGATAAGTGGGCGGGTTTCAAGCTCTGAACGAAAAGACACATAGGCCATTAGTGAAGTTATATCCTTCGTGTCCAGCCACTCCAATGCATAGTGGCAGACTTGAAATGATAGTTTACTTCTCTGGTCCGAAGACAGCTCGTTTCGGGCGATGGTCTTCTCCGATCGTAGTTGTTGCTTTACTTTGGAGATCTCCGACTCCTTGCTGGACATTGTCGGCTTCCCCCTCTTATTCATCCCTAGCTTATCCTTGTTTGTAAATCCAGTTTACCACTCTTCTCCCCGGTTCGCCAAGGTGGATAGAACTGTGTTATCGGACTAGGTCGTTATTCCCTCCTTACATTAGATCGAACCCTCGCTTGGGAAACGCTTTTCATGTAAACTATAGAATAAGTTGTTCATACGGCTGAGGGATAAATACCAAGGCGAAATATGCAAGGGTGGAGGTTTCATCGTTATGCTTCTTCAAGCGACAGGAATTACTAAATCATATGGTATACAGAACGTACTGGATGGCATAAGCCTACAGGTAAATGAAAAGGAACGTGTCGGGCTAGTGGGTGTGAATGGTGCCGGCAAATCAACTTTTCTACAAATTCTGGCCGGTGAGATGTCTTATGACAGCGGTCAAATTCATAAATCAAAAGAAACAACAATCGGATATTTAGCTCAGAATAGCGGACTGCAATCTGACAAAACCATTCATGAAGAAATGATGGCGGTCTTCGCTCCGCTAATCGAAGCCGAAACTGAGCTGAGAGAGTTAGAAGTAAGTATTGCTGATCCTAAGCTCGCGGAAGATCCCAAGCGGTACGAAGAACTGCTTGAACGATATGCGCGGCGTTCGGATTGGTTCAAGGACCACGGCGGCTATGAAATGAATACACGGATTCGCAGTGTCCTACACGGCATGGGCTTCAGTGATTTTCCACCGGATACACCCATTTCTACCCTTAGTGGAGGCCAAAAGACCCGGCTCGCGCTGGCCCGTATTTTGCTTCAGGCTCCGGATCTTCTGATGCTGGATGAGCCTACTAACCATCTGGATATCGAAACGTTAACGTGGCTGGAGGATTACCTCCGCAGCTATGCTGGCGGGATTCTGGTTGTATCCCATGACCGTTATTTCCTAGACCGGCTCGTGACTACTATTGTAGAGATCGAGCGGCACCAGTCCCGGCGTTATACAGGTAACTACAGTCGGTATGTAGATTTGAAGGCTGCCGAATATGAAGCACGGATGAAGCAATATGAGAAGCAACAGGATGAAATTTCGCGGATGGAGGATTTCGTTCAGAAAAATATTGTCCGGGCATCCACCACAAAACGTGCACAGAGCAGACGCAAAGCGCTTGAAAAGATGGATCGTCTAGATCGCCCAATGGGCGATCTGAAGAAAGCTAGCTTCTCCTTTGAGCCAGACTTCATGTCTGGAAAAGAGGTGCTTCAAGTGCGCAATGTTGCGGTTGCCTTTAATGAAGGTTCACCTTTATTCAAGGACGCCTCTTTTGAGCTTCGTCGCGGGGAGACTGCTGCCCTGATTGGTCCCAATGGTATCGGTAAATCCACGCTGCTGCAGTGTATGACCGGAACCCGTGAGCCTTCTGCCGGAACGGTGAATTGGGGCACTAAAGTAAAAATTGCTTATTATGATCAGGAACAAACCCGACTTAATCCACAAAATACGGTTATGGAAGAACTGTGGAGTGAATATCCAATGATCGAGGAAGCCAGAATTCGTACGATCCTTGGCAATTTTCTTTTTAGCGGAGAGGATGTTCTTAAGAAAATTTCCGCACTCAGCGGCGGCGAAAAAGCTCGGGTTTCGTTATCTAAACTAATGCTCCGCGGTGCAAATATGCTAATTCTCGATGAACCTACCAACCATTTGGATCTGGTCAGCCGTGAGGTTCTGGAATCTGCTTTAATTGATTTCGAAGGCACCCTGCTGTTCATCTCCCATGACCGTTATTTTTTGAACAAAATGGCTGAACGCGTACTGGAGCTGCATCCCGAAGGGATCGACCAATACCTCGGCAACTACGATGACTATGTCGAGAAGAAACGAGAATTAGAAGAGATTGCAAAAGATGCCGCTGAACTAGCTACTAAAAACGTCAATAAGGACACTGCTGTACCTGAAAAAAGCGCTGTAACCTCTTTTGAAGCAGACAAGCAGGCTAAGCGTGAAGAGCGTAACCGCAAACGGCGTATCGCAGAGCTTGAGGAGAACATCGCCACACTCGAAGAATCGATCGTATTTATAGAGCATGAAATGACTAAACCTGAAGTTTATCAGGATTATTTAGCACTTCAAGGTTATGAAGAGGACCTAAAGAACAAAAAATCTCAGCTGGCAGATTTCTTTAGCGAATGGGAAATCCTTGCTGACGAATAATGTAAATCCTCCTTATAAATATTTTTTCATCGTTCTAGATTTGTTCATAAATAGTTATCCACAGCTCTATACACAGGTTTCGTGTATAACTCCCTACTTTAAAAGACCCTTCGGGGTCTTTTTTATGCGTTAAATCGGTATTTTCAAGGAAAAGGAATTATTATCCACGGATCTATCCACATTATCCACAATTCTCACAGTGTTTCATTGCCAACAAAATTGTTTATTAGAGCATTTTGAAAAAAGCCGTTATTGCTGATTTTACGCACTTTTTACACAACTCAGGCAGAATATGTGGATAACGTTGTCCACAACTTGACAAAAGACGTAACCCCATTTTACAAGACCGAATTTATGCTAAAAAAGAACCCGCTATCTCCTAAACTGACAGCGGGCACGTCGTATTTTAGACAATCTGTGTAGAGAGCAGGGCAGCATTACAGGCTGCGATATAAGCGATGCCAGCCGCCATAATTATATCTTGGTGAGTGGCCGTGCCTCTGAATTTTAGGCCCTCCCACTCCACCATCACCGCTGCTTCTGCTTGAGCATTCTCTCCGCTTCCAAGCGAATGAAGCTCGAGTCCTGCAAAGTCTATCTCCTCAGCAATCCCTTGCCCAATAGCGGCGATAATCGCTTCAAGCGGGCCTTCGCCAGTGCTGGTATGTGACGTTTCCCGGCCAGTCTGCAGATGGCGTACCGTAACTGCAGCTACACGGCGCTGGGCACTGCCCGCCAATACCTGAACCTCACCCAGCTCATAGACCTGAGCTTGTTGTCCAGTTGTACTGCTTACCATTTGCAGCAGTTGGTCATCACTGACCACCTTTTGACGGTCAGCGGTCTCTTTAAAGGACTCATAAAGTGCATCCAGCTCCGCAGGCTCCAGCGTTATTCCATACTTCGCAGCCCGATCCTTCAGCGCATGTCTGCCAGAATGTTTGCCCAGAATGATCATGCTGCGGGGGATGCCCAGCCGTTCGGGATCCATAATCTCATAGGTACTACGATCCTTGAGCAGGCCATCCTGATGAATCCCGGATTCATGCTGGAAGGCATTTCTTCCGACGACCGGCTTGTTATAGGCGATTGGGAAATGCATCGCTCCACTAATCAGCCGTGAAGTATCATACAGTTTATCGAGCACGATGCCTGTTTCTGCACCAATTGCATCGCCGCGGGTTTCGAGTGCCATAACAAGCTCTTCCAGTGCGCAGTTCCCAGTGCGCTCGCCTACACCATTCACGGTGACTTCTATCTGAGTCGCCCCTCCATCAATCGCTGCCAGACTGTTAGCTACAGCCAGCCCCAAGTCATTATGACAGTGGGCACTATAGCTAACCTTGCCGCCGCCTCTTGCTCCCTGCCGCACTCTCCGGAACATCTCGCCATATTCATGTGGCAATGCGTATCCTACTGTATCCGGCAGGTTAATAATGGAGGCCCCTTCCTCTATAACTGCTTCAACCATTTCAATCAGATCATCAATCCCTGTCCGCGCAGCGTCCATGGCCGTGAATTCAACTACATCACAGAATTGTCGCGCATAAGCCGTCATCTCGCGCGCTTTAGCTACGACTTCAGCTCTGCTCATACGCAGTTGATGCTGCAAATGAATATCAGAAGAAGAAATAAACAAGTGAATCCGCCGACGTTCAGCGTCTTGAGTGGCCCGGACTGCAGCATCGATGTCTCCTTTTACGGCCCGCGCGAAACCACAAATCTCCACGTTGCGCACCTTGCGCGAAATCGTCTGCACCGCTGCAAAATCTCCAGGACTCGATACCGGGAACCCCGGCTCCATTACATCAACACCCAGATCAGCGAGCTTATAGGCCAGTAATATTTTTTGTTCAGGAGTCAGACTAGCCCCAGGGGCCTGCTCACCGTCACGCAGGGTCGTATCGAAAATTTGAATACGTTTCTTAACTGGAATAATCATCTGAATTCCTCCTAGTTTTGTTTTCATGTAATTGGATGCCTTATCTCTATCCTATGCTTCGGCGCAGAACCACACGTCGACTTGCGGTTCTGCTCATTTCCCACCCACTGCTGCCGGCAGCTGAAACAAATGAATCTCTGCACAATGTGCAGAGTGTTCACTTTTGGCGTCTTATGTAGCGATGAGTCCATAACTCGGACTTCTTCTACAAGAACGCAAAAACCCGCCGTCTCTAATAAAGAGACGGCGGGTTACCCCTCCGCGGTACCACTCTTTTTGACGCATCGGCTGTCTTAATAACAAGCCTTAAAGCTGCGTCCAGCTCTTCTTCCCGATTTAAGCTGGAGTGCCAGCTTAAATCCGGAAAGGTCCGATAACGAGGACAATCGTAGGCAGCGTACTCTAGTTCCGCCGCTCCGCTCCCGGGCGAGCTTCAAGAAATCCGGTGACTGCGTCGCACCAACCCGCAGCTCTCTGTTCACCGTCAAACTCTACTACTCCCGTTCTTAGCGTGTGTAATATAAATTATTCACCACTCTAAATCCATACAAAAAAGCCTGCCATCTCATTCAAGAGACGACAGGCTGTTAACCTTCGCGGTACCACTCTTGTTGATGCTCTGTATCGGCTAAGTTACTGTCGATTCCAATTGAACATCCACTCTACGGTCCAGTATGTTAGGTACTAGACCACCCTATCACGGAGGTTACCCGTAAACGGTGTACAAACGTTCCGGCGACAATTGCCAGTAATGCTTCCACCGCTCCGCTCCCAGACGAGTTCAGGACTCCTTCGACTGCGTTGCACCCACCCGCAGTTCTCTTATCCCAGAGTATCCTTACTACTTCCGCTCATCGCGTTTGCTTGTTTAATTGAACTGATTATACTCGTTAGCTCCAAATGATGTCAATAGGCAGATACAGACCATTGTTCCAGTGAGAATCCAGGGTCAGCAACCATATCCAGCGGTATTCCACCGTCATGCTGCCACTTCACGTATGCAGCTGCTCCAATCATCGCCGCATTATCAGTGCAATATACCGGGGGCGGAATAATAAGTTCAATGCCCTCCGTTTCACAGCGCGAGATTAATGCCGAGCGGAGTCCACCATTAGCAGCGACACCCCCACAGAGCAATAACTGTTTGGAGTTAGTGGCTTTAACGGCGCGTACCGCCTTTTCCACCAGCACTTCTACTACCGATTCTTGGAACCCCCGGGCGATGCCTGCGACATTGGGTTCAAGACCTTTCATTTTGCTCTGATTCACCACATTCAGCACCGCCGATTTTAGACCGCTGAAGCTGAAATCATAAGAGTTCGGCTCCAGCCATACCCGCGGCAATGCAACAACTTCCGTCGCTTCGCGTGCCAGGCGGTCTACATGGGGGCCACCGGGATAAGGGAACCCAAGCGCCCGAGCCACTTTATCATATGCTTCACCTACAGCATCATCACGCGTGCGGCCGATAATTCGAAACTCACCCTCACGCTCCATATGAACCAGTTCAGTATGTCCACCTGACACCACTAGTGTCATGCAAGGATACTGCAACTCTGCAACCAGGCGGTTAGCATAGATGTGGCCTGCAATATGATGCGTGCCAATTAACGGCTTGCCCCATGCAAGGGCAAGGCTTTTAGCTGCTACTACACCGACCAGTAAAGCGCCCACCAACCCCGGGCCTTGAGTCACCGCTACCGCAGTCAATTGTTCGGGTGTAACGCCTGCCTTGGCGAGCGCTTCCTCGATTACGAGCGTAATTACCTCCACATGTTTACGGGAAGCCACTTCTGGCACCACGCCCCCAAAAGCGCGATGTGTCTCTATTTGACTCGAGATAATGTTGGATAACACTTCTGATCCGTTTTTGACCACGGCCACCGAGGTTTCATCACAACTAGTCTCTATAGCAAGTATTAGTACAGGTTGAGCTGCGCCTGTTTCTGTCTTCATTTCAAGTCCACGCTTCCTTCCAAATAGCCATGCTCCTTATACTCCGGTAGATCCGCCCACATAATGAGTGCATCCTCGCGATTATCGGAATAATATCCTTTGCGCGTGCCGGCAGAACGAAAGCCTTTTTTACGATATAAATTCTGAGCTACCTCGTTGGATACCCGCACCTCAAGTGTAATGGACTTCATGCCTACGTAAGAGGCAGTATTCATTAACTCTTCCAACAGGCGCTCCCCCCATTTACGTCCACGATAAGCTTCGAGTAAGGCAATATTCGTCACATGCGCCTCATCCACGATAGCCCACATTCCAGCATAGCCAATGATATGACCCGCCAGCTCCATGACCATGTATTTAGCAAAATGATTATGCGTCAGCTCATTCCGGAAAGCTTCCTCTGTCCACGGCATGGTAAAGGCTTCGCGCTCAATAATAAGAATGTCCGGAATATCCTCCAGCTTCATCAGGCGAAAAACAAGATCAGCCTCTTGTGCTCTCAATGATTCCACTTCCGTCATCGTTTTAAGCCTCCTTTACTACTTAACCGCAGATTGGCCTCCGCTTCCGAAATCTGAGTATAGTTAGGGATTAAGCTATGAATATCATCATTCTCTACTTGCAGCCGGGCTTCACCAAGGAAGCCTGTCCAACGCCCCTCCAGCTCATAAGGAACAGCTACAGAAGTGCCGAGTTCCGCCAGCGGATGTAGTGATTCTTCGCTGCCATGCACAGCGGTTTCTCCAACAAACCATAGAATAGCTGGTTTAGTTCCTTCGGCTGAAGCCTGTTGTAAACGTTCTGCCAAGTACTCCACCCAGTCGGCCATCAACCGGATGGCATCTGGTTCAAGGCGGCTGAGAGCACTATTCCCATCCGCTGCGAATAACCCTGTGTAGACCTGTCCTCGGCGCGCATCCATCAGTGGAATGATCCAGTCTGGACCGTAGCCACTGTTCGCACTGGCTTGTCCTGACTCTGCTGTCGTCTTATTCTTAAGGGCAGTTTCATACCCACCCCATGCCACAGCATGCAGGCTCGAAACACCAACTACTGGGACATTCCATGCCCAAGCCAGCGTTTTGGCAGCCGTAACCGCGATCCGTGTTCCCGTATAAGATCCCGGACCCACACCAACTGCAATCCCGCCCAGATTAGCAACGGTTGTTCCCGAAGCTTGCAGCGCCTGCTCTATAATCGGCAGCAAATGCACCGAATGATTCCGTTCACCGGAAGCATTAATTTCATGCAATAATTCTCCATTTTCGGTCACTGCAACCCCCAATACAGCAGTTGATGTATCCAGCGCTAAAAGCCGCTTGCGCGGCTCTGTATTCTCATTCGTCATATTCATTAACCCCACTTCTGGATCAGCTCCCGGCAAAGCTCACCATAAGGCGCCCCGATTCCGGTCACCGTAATGATTCGTTCCTCCGGTCCAACTGTTTCCATGTATATATGCATATGCCGCGGCGGCATTAACTCCGTAATAATACTGCTCCATTCTACCAAACAAACACCCTGACCATAGAAATACTCATCCAATCCAAGCTCATCTGCTTCCTGAAGTGAAATCCGATATACATCCATGTGATATAACGGCAGACGACCTTCGTACTCTTTAATAATAGTAAAAGTAGGACTGTTTACGATCCCTTTCACTCCAAGATGGCGAGCGTAACCTTGCGAGAAGGCCGTTTTTCCTGCGCCTAGATCACCGTCCAAACCGATAACCATTCCTGCCGTTGAAGCAGCAGCTATTGCACTTGCCAGTTGCTCCGTATCCTGCAGATTGTAAGAACGGTACGTGAACACCGTTTCGACTGTTTTGTCCAACTACAACTACCACCTTTTAAAATATCCCTGTCGAAAACCATTACATTCAATTATATCGGTATGGTCCATCCACCGCAACAACTGTCCCTGCCCATTGTTTAAGCCGAAGGAGGTACAGCCCTCTTTTTCACTTGCATGGTTAAGCTGGATTTCGATACAGAACGCTGCGAGATTGAGTGGCTTCGACTACCGCTAATCCGCTAATCCGCTAATCCGCTCATACTGCTCCTTACCATATCCGTAGCTTGAAAAAATAATACTGTCGCAATAACTCCTGAACTCAGCGCAACAATAATGGACTTTCCTGCCTGACCCAATATATTGGTTTAAATCTTACACCGTCAACCTTGATGTCAGTTATGCTCCAAATCAAAAAAGAGACCTTTACGCAAACTTAAGCATAAAAAGTCTCTTTTTTTAAAAACTATAATTCAGCTTTAACGTACGCTCTAAGAAGACCTTTGTTAGTGCTCTTGCTCTTCGAGTCGCTCAACACCCACAGTGTGCGTATTGGTTGGTCGAGAGCCAACTTGTACCGTAGCCATTCCGTTCTCTTCATCCACATGTTCAATCCATACAGGCTCCCCATCCAAATGTACACTTACTGTTTCTTTAGAAGCATAAATATCCTGTGCCCGTTTGACGTCCACAACTGTTCTCCTCCTTTATCTTTCCTAAAGTTTACGATTCTAAGGGTGACGTATCTTCGAGGGTTCGTTCTGCATCCAGCTTTTCCGAATCGGATACCTGACTGGCCTCCGTGGGCGCAATAATGCTCTCCCAATCCACAACTGTGGCCGGAATATCCTGCTCGCTCAGCGCATCGCTCCATTCGTTATCTCTTGGTTCCATACCTTAGATTCTCCTCCTCAACTTCACAGGTCCGAGTTTATTTTTTCCCAAGCTTCTCAAAAAATGCACCCGGCTAGAAAAGCCTTTCCTGCCTCATACTAACCCAAAGCAAATCAACTTAGATCAGGAGGTGTTTCTCATGCATACCGTTTGGAAAGGAGCCATCAGCTTCGGGCTTGTGCATGTTCCGGTTAAAATGTTCTCCGCTACGGAAGACAAGGACATTTCTCTGCGTTATATCCATAAGGAATGTGGCAGCCCACTGTCGTATGTACGCAAATGCCCGGTATGTGACAAAGAAGTAGCTTGGGAAGAGATCGGTAAAGGATATGAGTATGAAAAAGGGAAGTTTGTTCTCTTCGACAAAGAGGAATTGGATCAACTATCCGACGAGACCAGTAAAAGCATCTCCATTCTCGACTTTGTTGACCTGACGGAAATCGATCCGATTTATTTTCAAAAAACCTATTATTTATCCCCGGATCAGGCAGGCTCAAATGCTTATCGACTTCTTATGGAGGCCTTGAAGCAGACAGGTAAAATTGGCATCGCCAAAATTTCAATTCGCTCAAAAAGCAGTCTGGCAGCGATCCGTGTGCTTGAGGATTGCCTTGCGATTGAGACCATTTTTTATCCCGATGAGGTGCGGCCGATCTCACAAGTGCCCGGTCTGCCCGAAGCAGGGACAGTGAACGATAAAGAGCTGGAAATGGCTAAGCTGCTGATCTCACAGCTATCCACTCCTTTTGATCCGGCAAAATATACCGATGATTATCGCCAGCGTATGCTTGATCTGATTTCACATAAAATTGCAGGCGAGGAATTTCATATCGCTCCTGCTAAACAGGAAAGCAATGTGATTGATCTAATGGCTGCCTTGCAGGCCAGTATTCAAGCTGTGCAGCATATTCCTTCAGACCCTGGTCCTTCATTAACAGGCACCACAAAAACCAAAACTAAAGCGGCTCCTGCTGCCAAAAGAAAAACAACCAAGACCAAAACAACCGCCGCGGAACCTGCGGAGCAGCAAAACGAGGTCTCCGGGCCGACTCCTGTTATTACGCCGAAACCGAAACGCCGCAGCACAAAAAGCAAAACAACCGTATCTTAGGAGGCTCTGCGGATGAAGCTTCAGCCCATTATTCCTTTTGAACCTATACTGGCTGGGCAGCTTCCAGCAGGTGACCAGTGGATCGCACAAATTAAATGGGACGGTGTGCGGATGTTGTCCTATTACGATGGAAGCACTACTCAGCTTATTAACAAACGTGGCAATTACCGTACCATGCAATACCCGGAGCTTACTGATGTATCTGCTTACTGCAAGGCTGGCTCCGTTATTCTTGATGGTGAGATTATCGCACTCAAGGACGGCAAACCCTCATTTCACGAGGTGATGCGGAGGGACAGTTTAAAAAATGGTTCCACGATTTCCGTCGTTAGGCATCAGGTTCCTGTCATTTATATGATTTTTGATATTCTGTTTTATAATGGCCAATCGACGATGGATCAACCATTATTCTTGCGGCAGCAGCTGTTAAGTGACATTCTGCTGCCCCATCCCCATGTTCAAGCTGTGCCAAGTTATACCGATCCTACAGAACTGTTCGCCGCCACTCAGAACCAGCGTTTGGAAGGAATCGTCTGCAAGGACATCAACAGTACTTATGCTCCGGGCGGAAAAGATAAACGTTGGCAGAAACGCAAAATCAGTTCTGATATTACAGCTGTAGCCGGGGGTGTGACGTTCCGTGACGGTATCGTCAACGCACTACTTCTTGGTCTTTATGATGATAAAGGAAATTTGCATTATATCGGACATGCCGGTCCGGGCAAATTGGCTGTACAGGATAAACGCGACTTAACTGCGGAGGCACACCGCCTTAAGCTGGATCGGATGCCCTTTGCCGATGTTCCACAGCGAGGCAAGGGTGCTTTTTGGATAAAGCCGGAGCTCGTCTTCAAAGTTCATTTTCTGGAATGGAACACCTCAGGCACTCTGCGTCAGCCTGTTACTCAAGCTAAAGTGGATCTTCCCCCGGAGTCATGCACAATGGAGCAAAAAGGATAAATTAATAAAGAAACGTCCTCCCAATCTGAAGTGGGAGGACGTTTCTTATTGCACTGTAAGTCTTGTTACAAGGGCCTCCAGCTCTGCCTTTGTCTGCGCAGTATTTTTTGTACTCGTAAGCGTATAATCGACACTTCCATCAGCACTGGACCATACCAGCTGGACTTTAAGATCTCCGTGATGAGGCCCAAAAACTGTGTAAACCGCCTCAACTCCGTTGATGTTCAAATTCTCATCTTGGTCGCCAGGCAGCTGGGCCAAAGTCACCCCTTCCGGTAGCGTGTATGCAGGTGCAGATCTTAAATTCACCCTCTCTCCATTTCGTAGATAGGTGATAGAAGTTTCTGTATTGCTCCACTTCAAGCTTTGCGAAATCACCTTTTTGCCAGCAGCTTGGGCTTTAGCTTTTAACTGATCCCTGAGAGTCTTATACTCTGAGCTAAAAAACATTGGAATCACTGGATTTAAAACGACATCCTGCAACTTATAATCCTCTGGTAGAGAAGTGGGTATCAGGAGTGACTTCCCGCTTAAAGAAAAAAACTTCTGCGCCGCTTCGTTTACAGAACTGAATCTATATGGCATATAGCTTATACTCAAGGTTTCATATGGATTAGATTTCTTATCATTTACATACAGAACCTTAAGTTCGCCTGCTTGTAAGGGAACCGTATTTTCTTTGGCAATCAAAGCTTCAATCGTTGAAGATACCGGCGTATTCTGCTCAACGGGTGCGGTAGCTTTACTTTTATTATTACTTCCCGCAGGCACTGCACCTGCTGTTCCACTCACCGCACTCATCAATACTAATAAGCTTAAGGCTGTAATCGCCGCACTTTTCTTAATCATCATTATAATATCCTCCTTTAACCCCTTGGTTATTTGATTATGGTTTTAGCTACCGCCAACATTTCATTTGTCGTCAGCTTACTAGCCCGATTGTCTGAAAGGGTATATTGTATCGTGCCTGAGTTATCCAGCCACACTAGCTTTGTGTTAAAGCTTGCGTCTTTAGCGGAATCAGTTGTAAGTACTACTTTCCTGCCGTTGACCGTTAATTCTTTCTTAGATTCCGAAGCTCTTACAAAAGGTACCGCTCCTTCCGGAAGTTTGGCGGGCGGCGACCCAGTTACAATGCTAAAATTAGCTTTTCCTTTGGCATACAGCTGCATAGACAAATTCGTCTGGTTCCAGCTGATGATTTTACTAAACAACTGTTTATTAGAATTACCAGCAGCTGCTGCTGCTTTCAATTCCTGCTCTAGTTGCAAGTACAGCTCTGAATCATTAGCTACAGCCGGTGGATAGATGATGGCTGTCGCCAGAGTGAAGCCTTTGGGAAGATTTCCGGGCTGCGGAGAAGACGGACCCTTTAGCGCTTTAAACTTAGCTGCAAAGGATTTATAGTCTTTAAAAACAAACCCTTTACCAGAGAAGCTGATCGTATCCTGTGGATTGGAGACTTTATCCCGTACGTAGTAGGCCAAAAGCGAACCTTCCTTCACTCCAGCTACGAGTGCCTGCAATTCCTTTTGAGTCTTCTGATCGGTTTGTGATGCAGCCTGCTGTCCTGATGCCACCGCAATTGTAAGGGACAAGCCAGGTACATCCACACCCCCGGCCACTCCTGTTCCCAGCAAGATTGCTGCAGAGAGTGCGATCAGTGTTTTTTTGAAATCATAATGAAGCTTCAATTTCTAACATCCTCTCCTTCAAAATGGTAATGTATTTTCACCACTTTTTTTAACTACACTTCTATAACAATCCATCATTAGAAAAAGGGACATTTTCTCACAAAAAAAGAGGTCGTCCCAAGCAACTATTTCATGACTTTGGGGACAGCTCTTTGGGGACAGCCTCTTTTTTGTTCTTAACATTACAAGTGATGCACCAAGTGATGCAATAAGTAAAGCATTTATAGAATAATTGGGGAATTTCTCCCTAAAATTCAGAGATTTCTGTTCATCGGACTTATAATTAGGGAAAACTTCCCTGAAATTCAGCCAATTCGGCAACGAATAAAGAAATTCCCATGATTATTAGGGAGGAATTCCCTGATTTCGTTCATTTAGAGCAAATAGCGGCTATTTTCAGGGAGTTTTTCCCTAATTAGTTTAAAGCACTCTATACATTGCACAAACACAGAACGTAACGCCCATAGTCCACCGTCACATATACCACTAATTCCACAAGATCATCTACTGCAAGCCGCATGAAAATCACACATAGCACATCGCCCACCGCCCCAATCAGTAGCATAGAACACTACGCGTGGCATATCGTCACATGGCACAGTAATATCCATTACTTTTCCTATTCCATAAAAAAAGCTGCCTCCCAAGTAGAATTCACTACTTTTGAGACAGCTTCTCATAATGTACAGTTAGAACAGTAGCTAGTGAATAAAACTGGTGGCAATCTTTTGCCATTGCTCACGAGTCAGTTTACTCTCCTGCTTGTCGCTTAGAGAAAGAACCATCTGGGTGGCTTCATCATACCAATGCAATCGATTCTGAGAAGACCAAGCTTTCTTCCCTTTTCCCGTACCCGCCGCGATAAAAACTGCCTCTTTCCTCGTGCCTGTCACAGACCATTTTTCAGCAGTCTGGCCTTCCAAGATAGACACTTGCATGGTATAACCCCTAAAGGCACTCTGCCTTAAGGATAGTGTTATTCTTTCATGTCCCTTGTGGTAGGTAACTTCAGCATTATCTATGGAATTTACAGCTATCTTCTCCATAAACAACTTTTGGCCAGTTTTATCGGTTGTAGCCTTTTTTTGAAATTGTTCAAGGATTTCTTCATATTCTGTGTCTAGCGACCTGTATAGGGGAGCTGCATTAAAAGTTCCTTGCTCGAATTCATAACCATCAGCTAACGAGGAAGGCAACCCTGGCCAGAAATCGCCAACATTTTTTAATTTTTTTACGAAGTCTTGATATTTCGAATACACCGGCGAAATAAAAGCAAACTGCAATTGATTTCCATAGCCTAACCCTAACTCCAGCTTATTTAATTCAGCATCCTTCACATAATAAGCAGCCATTTCCCCAGTGTTTAAACGAGCAAGCACTTGCTCTTTATAAGTCATAGATAAGCTCTGATACTTCTCTATCGCAGGCGAGGTTGTCGGATCAGGCGTATTATTATGCACCGTCTTCACAACAGCCTTCCCTCCGCTGTTCACTAGTGTAATAATACCACCTTGGGGTTTTGTGATATCAATTGTAAACTGGCTACCTTGTTCCGATAACTTTCCATGTTCAGACAGTTGCAGAGCACCCAACCCGATAATCCCCAGCAATACAGCCGCGGAGACTCCAGTGAGCACTCTTTTTCTAAACTTAGACGGGTGTTGGGGCATCTCCCTTTGCTTTTGCATAATAGGATCTTCCGGTTCTGGGAACGGCTTCAGCTCGCTAACCATGCTCGTCCTTTCACCGTCAATCCTATTCTGTTGTTCATGAATTGCTCTTACCCGCTTCATAACAGCTGCTTTTACATCCAGCTCTTCGCAGCTCCCTACCGCATCCATTTTCTTGATCATTTTCTCTTCAACAAAGCCTCGTTGCCGCACCATTCCGTTCCCCCTTTCTGAGCATTCAACATTTTGCCAAGCTTCGTAATCGTTCGCCTGTATTTCTTCTTCACAGCATCAGTATTCTTATCCAGAATCTCCGCAATCTCCGGGAAGCTCTGTTCCTCAAAGATTCTAAGTACTAACAGGTTTCGCTCCTCTGTCTTTAGCTTCGCGAGGGCAAAAGTCAGATGTTCGTTAAATATGTAACGGTCCATCAACTGTTCCGGGCTTTCCGCAGGCGGATCTGGTTGAAAAAGCGCCATAAACTTTATTTGGCTTTGACGTTTGCGGATCATACTGAGGCAATGATGGTAGGCAATTTTATATAGCCATGAAGAGAAGCTCGCGATAGGGCGGTATGTGCCTATATGCTGATATGCCTTTACCAGAATTTCCTGTACTGCATCCTCCGCTTCAGTACGGCTCCCAAGCAGCCGACAGCAATAGCGGTAAATCGGCTTTTGAAAAGCCTCGACGATCAAGGCATAGGAATCTACCTCGCCTGCCTGTACCCGAACAACGGTGTGCTCGATCCCGTCCAAAATCAGCAAACTCCCCTTTCTCATTAACGTATATCCTTATAAGTCTTATGATCATCCAAAAGGGACACTTTGGGAATATTTTTTTCATGAAAAGGAGCAGACTGACACATAATACCTTCATTCCTATCACAGAAAGGAGTTTCCCGATGCCGGCAGCGATCAAAGGTACAATTACCATAGACGGAGAAGAAATCATCATCACTAATCCAGAGAAGCTGCTGTGGCCTGAATGTGGCATTACAAAACGGATTTATCTGCAAAAGCTCGCTGCACTCTCTCCCTATCTGCTGCGTTATTGCCGAGACCGGCTGCTTACCGTCATTCGTTATCCGCACGGCATCTCTGGAATGTCCTTTTATCAGAAAAATGCGCCTGATCCTCTTCCGGCCTTTGTCCAAACCGCTGTACACGAGAATATTAACTATATCAAGCTGCAAGGCTTACCTGAGCTGATCTGGCTGGGGAATCTGGCTGCTTTGGAATTTCACCCTTCCCTGCATTATGTAGGCAGCGAACTGCCCTGTGAATGGATGATTGATCTTGATCCTTCACTTGAAATCGAACCTCGTATCATGGAAGCAACTGCGATCGTTGGGGCGGTTTTAACCTCCCTTGGCCTCTCCTCTGTACCCAAAACCTCTGGTGCTACCGGGGTGCAGATCATCGTCCCTATCGAGACTGGTGTTACTTTTGATGGATTGCGGAAAATCGGGCATTTTGTGGGTCGTTATGTCACCGAAAAGCATCCCAACCTGTTCACCCTGGAACGTCTAAAAAAGAATCGCGGAGATAAAATCTATTTTGACTACCTCCAGCATTATAGCGGCAAAACATTAGCTGCACCTTACACACCGCGTGCAAGACCGCTTGCTACAGTTTCTACCCCCTTGCTCTGGGAGGAGGTTCAGCAAAATGTATCTCCCTCTAATTTTCATCTGCTTAATATCGAGGAACGCCTTCAGCGTATGGGAGATCTTTTAGAGAAAGTGCCACCACAGCCCGTTGAACAGCTCATTGCTAAGCTCCCATAAAGGAGCAATCCCATTGAAAAAAGCCCCAAAAACAGCAATAAGCCCGCAGCATCAACTACATGCTACGAGCTTATTTGGCGTCCCACTCAAGGACAGAAGGTATACTATATAAGAATACGGCATGCCGAGCTTTGTTCACCGTATTTATTGCTTTTTTATCCGTAAAAATACCTTCTTTCAGTTAATGATACTTAAGAGCTACGCTAGTGGATGGATTTCTTCTTGAAGCGGCCACCTTTAACATCATGGATGTTACCTATTGCGATGAATGCATCAGAATCCCAATCTTCAACAATGGTTTTAAGCTTAGCTTCTTCCAGACGGGTGATAACTACAAAGATCACTTTCTTGTTCTCACCGGAAAATCCGCCTTCTCCATCTAAATAAGTAACACCACGTCCAAGACGCTCTGTCAGAGCTTCCCCAATATCGCGGAATTTATCGCTGATAATCCATACTGATTTCGATTGATCCAGACCCTCAAGGGTAATGTCAATAACCTTAAATGCAATATAATAAGCAATCAGGGAGAACATCGCGTTATTCCAACCGAACACAAATCCTGCTCCGGACAAGATGAACAGGTTGAAGAACATAACTACTTCACCTACAGAGAAGGGAAGCTTCTTAGCCACTAAAATCGCAACAATTTCTGTACCGTCTAGAGATCCCCCGAAACGTACAACCAACCCAACACCTACACCTAGTATGATACCGCCAAACACGGCAGCAAGCATCGGTTCAACTGTAAAGGCCTCTACATGATGCAGCATTGAAGTGCCGATAGACATAAGTAAAATCGCATATAAGGTAGATAAGGCAAATGTCTTACCGATTTGCTTATAACCGATTAACAGGAACGGAAGATTGAGCAGTGTCAATAAAATACCCAGAGGAATGTCGAATAAATGTGATAAAATAATGGAGATACCGGTAATCCCGCCATCAATCATTTGATTAGGTACTAGGAATATCTCAAGTGCAACAGCCATCATGGCGGCCCCAATGGATAACATAACCATACGCTGCGCGAACTTAGCCATTTTATGGGCACCGGTCTTCTGCAGTTTGTTCTGCTCCTCTTTGGTAAACATTTGTGGACTCACATTCATAGAACTCCCCCTACAATTTAACAATATAGTTTTGAAACATTCGGAAGTATAATTACAATCTATACTTTCTTACATTTCTTCTTATACAATTATTATATCACAAAATATGCTCTAATAATGAATGGAACACGTACTATCCTTCGAAAAATTCAGATTTAGTCCTCTTTCCGGTCATAACAGCGGTGATAACAACTGACATAGCCCTTCACCGAGTTTGACAATTCTCCCTCTCTCCTTAAATTTTACAGGATCAATGAATTCACTGTTCTTTTGATCCTTTTCAAACCCCGCGACTAGCACTGCTATCGTCTCAGGATGCAGCAAAACCGCTGTCATTTCGAAATTAGAATAGAAGCTGCGCATATCCAGATTCGCACTTCCCACCGTACCCAGCAGATCATCCACAATCATGACTTTGGCATGCATAAATCCTTTGGTGTAGCGATAGAACTTCACGCCTGCATCTTGTAAATTCTCCAGATAAGACAAAGAAGCATGATAAACGAGCTTATTATCAGGCTTCGCCGGAATGATGATTCTAACATCCACTCCACGAAGGACTGCACTCTTCAAAGCACGACAAATCGCAGGGTCCGGAATAAAATACGGCGAAGTAATCCAGATCCGTTCCCTAGCAGAGCAAAAAGCGGCAAAATACATCTCCTGAGAAGCATCGATCGCAGCATCCGGTCCACTTCCTACAATCTGCACGGCTTCTTGCTCCTTACAAGAGTGCTCAGGGAACAAACGAGGATGGCTCATACCTTCACCAGAGGCCAGTCTCCAATCCTTCAGGAAGACATACTGAATATAATAAACAGAATCTCCTTCTAAACGCAGATGGGTATCGCGCCAGTAACCCATCTTGGCGTCCTTTCCTAAGTAATCATCCCCGATATTCATTCCACCTGTAAAACCAATCAATCCGTCCACCACTAGGATCTTCCGATGATTGCGGAAATTAAACCGACGATCCAGTAAAGAACTAATCGGAGGTAAAAAAAAGTGGAACTCGACCCCGGCATTTCTCAGGGTTCGAATAAACCTACGGCTTAATCGATGACTGCCCAGTCCATCACAAAGCAAACGCACCTTTACTCCCTGCCGCGCCTTTCGAATCATAACGTCCTGAAACTGCTCTCCGATCTCATCATCACGATAAATATAAAATTGCATGTGGATATGTTCTTTTGCCTCTTCCATGGCTTTCAGCATTGCGTCGTACGCTTCTCTCGCAGTTGACAGTACTCTGCTTTTGTTATGGCCTGTAATAGGCCCTTCCGAGAGCTTTGCAAGCAAAACCAATAAACCTTCGTTATTCTCAAACTGAGCGTTTCCAGTATCCGACGCTTGTTTTACTACCTTAATCTTGCCAGTGACATACGAACGAATTTCCCGGAAGAGCGAAGTACATCTTTTGTTCAATTTTCTATTCTGTCTGTAGTCACGACCTAGAAAATAATAGAATGCCAGACCAAGCGGTGGACAACAAAAGGAAATAAACAACCATGCTATAGCCCTTTGCGGGCGGCGGTACTCCAGAAATACAATCAATGCAATCTGTATGATAAAAAGAATTAGAATTATCGCAAAAATCTTCAATTCTCTACCCCCTCAATTAATAAAAACAGATGCAATAGACTCTCTGCGATGACTCTAGTACAGGTTTTGCCGTAACTCTCCTTCTTTATTCAAACAAACCGTTGTCATGTTCCTGAAAGATATGGAATACATAGAGTAGTAGGACAATTCGGATGAGCCTAATGGAAGAAAAGTCGTTAGCCTCAGGTATCGCAAGCGGCTGCCATAAGCCGCAGAAAGGAGAAGCCATGAAGAGTCAGCCAGATCATAAACGGATTACGCTGCTTGTCGTAAGGGATGCCGGACGTCCAGTCAAACAGCTCCACATCTCCAAACCGCTAGCGTTCGCTTTGCCGGCAGCAGCAGCCCTCTCTATCTCCAGTCTGGTCACCTCTATGCATTTCCATGCCTCTCAGTCCATCTCACAGCTAGAAGCCGAGGCAGCCGCACTATCGCTAACCAATCTCCGCATGGAAATGAAGGTCGCCGACAAGGATAAAGATTTAACCCAGCTTCGTAGCCAGGTCAGCGAACTTTCGGAAGAGGCAGATAACATTAAAGACAAGCTGAAGAGTGTAAATGCACTGGAACAGGAGCTGCAAGCATTGATTAACAAAAGCAAAGGTGCTGCTGCCGCTACAGACACGAATGAATCCCAACCGGAGAAATCCGCAACAGAAAAATCAAAAGCTGGATCGGCCACTTCAAATTCAACATTAGGTTTATCGAGCCGTCTTTCTTCTCCTGTTCCTAAAGAGACCTCCTTTAAGCAGAGTACTGAAGAGAACTCATCTTCCACTTCTCTATCCGCCATAAGTTTCCGCTTTGGAGCCATTACTGCAGCCCTTCCAAAAACACTCACCCCACAGGTTGGTGGAGAATACATCGCGGTGTATCAGAACGACGCTACAAGCTTGGTGGAAGAAACTAAGGATGACTTTGAGGAGATTCACGGAATGCTTGATGAAATGGTGGAAAGTATTACACAGACAATCACACAGGCAGAGCATGAGAATAACGTACAAGCAAATCTGCAAGCTCAAAAGGCCCGTGCAGAAAAGGCTAGACTTAACGCAGTACCGCTTTGGCCTACCGAGTCCAAAGTTATTTCTTCAAGCTTCGGCTACCGCTCAGATCCATTCAAAGGTTTGTCTGCTTTCCATTCCGGTGTCGATATTGCCGGGAACATCGGTGATCCTGTATATGCTGCCTTAGATGGCGAGGTTATTACTGCGGAACAAATGGGCGCACGCGGAAAATACATCGTGCTTAAGCATTCAAACGGGTTGGAAACCTGGTACATGCATTTGAACGGAATGAACGTATCTGCCGGAGACAAGGTTAGCAAGGGGCAAAAAATCGGCTTGCTTGGAAGCACTGGCCGAAGCACAGGTCCTCACCTTCATTTTCAGGTTGTGAAGCAGAATAAAACTGTCAACCCTTTGGCGTATGTCAAACCCTAAGGGATGCATTCAATTTATATAATAGGAGGAATTTATAAATGTGGAACAAACGGCAGCAGCGTGTCCCCTTTAAATCTACCGATTCCCTAATAGGGCATGGAGGAACACTGGAGGGCAAGGTGCAATGCGATACAAACCTGCGGATTGAGGGTACCTTTAGCGGTGAGATTATTTGCAGTGGTGTCGTGACTGTAGGAGAAGAAGGAACAGTGCGCTCCAGTATTAAAGCGGAGGAAATCGTGATTGCCGGCAAAGTATACGGGGATGTTACCGCAGACCGCAGACTCATTATGACCGGAACCGGGGAGTTACATGGCAATATTTCAGCAGGAGCACTTAGCATTATGGAAGGCAGCCTCCTGAATGGCTCCATTGCCATGCAAGAACAGCCCACCTCTGAAAAAGCAGGTGAGCCCAAAAGTAATATAAAAAAGGACAAGGCAGCCAAGCGCTCCTCCAAAGCACAAGGAACACTCGAAGCCGGCTAGACTTATTTCTATGAGGCAACGTCCCTTTTACGGAAGACAATCCAGGAAATGGCCAGGAATAGGATATAGTACACCGTTAGTACAGCTATGGAGAAGCCAAGTGTAGAGCCCCCCGGACCCGTATCCGACAATAGGTAGCCTCTTAGATCCATATGTGTGAAGATCAAGTATTGGGCCCATTCAAACCGTTCTGGACTAAAAATAACCGTAAAAATACTCTTGGCAAACATAATAAATAAGGATAATCCAATAGCCAGTCCACTTGCGCGGAATACGCTAGATACCATGAAAGCCAGAGCAGCGGTCAGGAAAAGCTCAATGTAACGACATAGGAGATCTAGGAAGGAATATTCCGCTGGGCTCCAAGCCGTAATGGATGACATCGTATCTCCCGAAGATGAGGAGAAGATTAACGAAGCAGCAAAGCCAAAAGCAATCAATACTGCGGTGCTAAGCAAACTGAATAACACCATGGAAATATATTTCGAGAGCAGGATCTTGGAGCGACTCCACGGGCGAATCAGCAGCAGCTTGATGGTTCCCCAGGTAAATTCGCCCGCTACGGAGTCAGAAGCCACTACAACGGTAAATATTGTATTCAAGAAGAACGCAATACTCACCGTCATCTGAAAGTTGTCCCAAAGCCCCATAAGCGATGAATCGCCTTCGCTTGTGAAATAAATAAGCGCAGGAAGCAGCACGCTCATCACTGCAAGAATAAGCAGCATAATCCATGTGCGGACACGGCTGTATATTTTGATATTCTCATTATGTATGAGAGCTGTAAATTCACCCAATTCCTTCACCTCCTGTAACCTCTAAGAATTGATCCTCCAGCGTACGGGCAAGGGCTCTGATGCTATACACCTTAATCCCACCTGCCACTAGCTTGGCATTTAATTCTGCGATCTCCTCACGCTCTGCCTCAAGCACAAGTCCCCCACTCTTAAATACTCCACGTCCAATGAGGGCTAGCGCAGCTTCAGCATTATCAACCTCGAACAAGGTTTCTCCCAGAGGCATTGCAGTATTGCCTACCCCTTTCAGCTGCTTCACATCCACCAGTCGTCCATTTTGGATAATCGCCACGCTGTCACACATGAGCTCCATCTCGGAAAGTAAATGACTGGAGACGAATACAGTTGTTCCTTCTTCCTGACATAAACGTCGTAAATAGTCTCTAAGCTCGCGTATCCCTTGTGGATCCAGGCCGTTGGTTGGCTCATCTAGAATCAGCAGCTTGGGTCTGTGCAGCAGTGCCTGAGCCACTCCCAGCCTCTGACGCATTCCCAGTGAATAGGTCTTAACTTTGTCATGAATTCTTTGACCTAGTCCAACTAGCTCGACGACCTCGTCTATCCGTTGCTTCGTTACCCCTGGCACCATCCGTGCATATTGGCGCAGATTCTGATAACCGGATAGGAACTTGTACATCTCAGGATTTTCTACAATGGCCCCTATATTTGCGATAGCCTCTTCAAAATGGTTTTTAATACTACGGCCACAGATCAAGATGTCTCCACGACTAATGGAAATCAACCCCACCATCATCCGTATTGTAGTAGTCTTACCTGCTCCGTTGGGCCCCAAAAAACCGAAGATTTGTCCAGGCGGGATGTCCAGCGTTAAATCGCTCACCAGCGTTTTCGAGCCGATTTTTTTGGTGACTCCCTGCAGGCGGGCAACAGGCTCCATCAATATTTCTGTATTCGACATAGTCTCACTTCCTTTCATCTATAACCTAGTTTACCACATATACCCTTTTTCCCGAAAATCACTAGAGGATACGAGTCTGCCATCTAAAAAAAAGGAACCTGACTTCTCCGGCATTAGGAAGAGTCAGGTTCCCTTATTCATTTAATTCCTATTTCATTCAGGTACAGCAGTTTAGCCGCCAACACGGGCAAGCTCGCGCATATTTGCTTCAAATGCAGCCATCAACGCAGCTTCTCCGGTCAATCCGGTTTGTTCTACCTTGCGAATTTGCTCCATCATCCGTTTGTAATCCTTCGGAATGACACGAACGAAGTTCGGCAAGCTATCTGCCCACTGATTCAGTACCCGTGCGCCAGCCGCACTACCTGTAAGCTCGGTATGGCGGATAATCAGCTCACGCAGCTCTTCGATCTCCTCAGACTCTTCCACTCTCTCGAGTAGTACCATTTCGAGATTGCAGCGGCCGATGAAGGTTCTATCTGGGTCGTAGACATAAGCGATGCCGCCTGACATCCCTGCCGCAAAGTTACGGCCAGTTTCACCAAGGACAACCACTCGGCCTCCAGTCATGTATTCACAGCCGTGGTCACCCACGCCTTCTACAACAACCTTCGCTCCGGAGTTACGGACGGCAAAACGTTCACCAGCGATACCGTTAATATAAGCTTCTCCACCTGTTGCACCGTAGAATGCAGTATTTCCGATAATGATATTGTCCTCAGCAGCAAAGGTAGCTTTCGGAGATGGCTTGATAATAATCTTACCACCCGACAATCCTTTACCTACATAGTCATTGGAATCTCCTTCCACCGTAAGCGTGATTCCCTTAGGCACGAATGCACCCAAGCTTTGACCAGCAGAACCGGTGAAATGAAGCCGAATCGTATCATCCGGCAAACCTGCGGCCCCATACTTGCGGGTCAGCTCGCTGCCAAGGATAGTTCCGACGGCACGATTAACGTTCGTGATTCGCAGTGATGCCTCAACAGCCGTACCTGATTCCAGTGCAGGTGCTGCCAGGTCGAGCAGCTGCGAAACATCAAGTGTCTCTTCCAGACCATGATTCTGGTATTTACTGCGGAAGCGTGTGCTTCCTTCCGGTAATTCCGGTGTATGCAGCAGGCTGCTCAAATCTATGCCTTTCTTCTTCCAATGCTTCGACGCCTGAGTTGCGTCTAGACAATCGGTACGGCCTACCATCTCTTCAATTGTGCGGAAGCCGAGACTTGCCATAATTTCACGTAGATCCTGTGCCACGAAGGTCATAAAGTTAACTACATGCTGCGGATCACCGGTAAAATTCTTACGAAGATCCGGATTCTGTGTAGCTACACCAACCGGACAAGTATCCATTTGGCAGACACGCATCATAATACAGCCAACAGATACTAGCGGAGCAGTGGCAAAACCATACTCTTCGGCCCCAAGCAATACAGCTACAGCCAAATCGCGGCCGCTTAGCATTTTACCATCTGTTTCCAGAACTACACGGTCACGCAGATTGTTGAGCATCAATGTCTGATGGGTTTCAGCCAAGCCAAGCTCCCACGGAAGACCCGCATGACGAATGGAGTTCATCGGCGATGCCCCTGTACCTCCATCATAGCCACTAACCAAGATAATATCAGCGCGCCCTTTGGCTACACCCGCAGCAATCGTACCCACTCCAACTTCCGATACGAGCTTAACATTAATGTTTGCACGTGGATTTGCATTTTTCAGATCATAGATCAGCTCTGCCAAATCCTCGATAGAGTAAATATCATGATGCGGTGGAGGTGAGATCAGACCGACACCTGCTGTTGAGCCACGTACTTCAGCGACCCAAGGATAAACTTTACGTCCCGGAAGCTGTCCACCTTCCCCTGGTTTAGCGCCCTGAGCCATCTTAATCTGGATCTCATCAGCGTTAACTAGGTAGTTCGAGGTAACACCAAAACGTCCAGAAGCTACTTGTTTAATCGCACTGCGACGTGAATCACCATTGCTATCCGGAATATAGCGGGCTGGATCTTCGCCGCCTTCCCCCGTATTACTCTTACCACCGATACGGTTCATCGCAATGGCCAGTGTCTCATGTGCTTCCTTACTAATGGAACCAAAGGACATTGCACCCGTCTTAAACCGTTTCATAATAGACGATGCCGGTTCTACTTCTTCCAGTGGAATCGGTTCATAGGCTGACTTGAATTGCAACAAGGAACGAAGCGTCAATTGCTTCTCGCTTTCTCCTTGAACAAGGGCAGCATATTTCTTGTACATATCATAATTCCCACTACGCACAGAGTGCTGAAGCAGATGAATGGTCTGTGGATTGAAAAGATGCTCTTCCCCATCATTACGCCATTGATAATCGCCACCGGAATCAAGCACCTTATCATTTCCGTCTTTTTCTGTAAAAGCACGGTTATGATGGATAAGTGCCTCAGTTGCCACTTCCTCCAGGCCAATACCGCCAATCCGGGAAGGTGTCCAAGTAAAGTAGCGATCCACGAACTCAGAGTTCAGACCCACAGCTTCAAAAATCTGCGCACCGCGGTAAGATTGAATCGTCGAAATTCCCATTTTGGAAAGAATCTTAACTACGCTCTTAGTCGCAGCTTTAATATAGTTCTTCACTGCTTTTTCATGCGAGATTCCCCGCAATAAGCCTTGGCCGATCATATCATCCAAGCTTTCAAAAGCCAGATAAGGATTTACTGCGCTCACCCCATAACCGAGCAACAGCGCATAATGATGGACTTCACGTGGTTCACCGGATTCCAGCAAAATACTAACTTTCGTCCGTGTTCCTTGGCGGATCAAATGGTGATGCAGACTCGATACCGCAAGCAGCGCTGGAATCGCAGCATTCTCACTGTCCACACCCCGGTCAGTCAGAATCAGAATGTTATGCCCTTTAGCCATAACACGGTCAGCAGCCTCGTTCATGCGCTCAAGCGCGATGCGTAATCCTTCTGCCCCAAGCTCAGCCGGGAAAAGAATTGGAATAGACATCGATTTGAAGCCTGCACGGCGAACATGGCGAATCTTAGCAAAATCTTCGTTCGAAAGAATTGGCGTTTGCAGCGAGATCTGGCGGCAGCTTTCCGGTTCCGGTTTAAGCAAATTACGCTCTGGTCCAATCGTAGTCGTTGTGGATGTAACCAGCTCTTCACGAATGGCATCGATGGGTGGATTCGTTACCTGAGCAAACATTTGTTTGAAATAGTTATAGAGACGTTGCGGGCGGTCCGAAAATACAGCGAGTGGAGCATCATAACCCATGGAACCGACAGCTTCAGCACCAGTAGATGCCATTGGCTCAAGCACCTTGCGCAAGTCTTCAAAAGTATAGCCAAAAGCCTGCTGTAGCTGTTGTACATTGTCATGCTTAGGATTTGGCAGTTCAGGCGCATCCGGAAGCTCATCAAGACTGATCAAATGCTCATCCAGCCACTGGCGATAAGGCTTCTCAGAGGCGATAGCCGATTTAACTTCCTCATCCGAGATAATGCGGCCTTCCTTCGTATCCACAAGCAGCATGCGTCCAGGTTTCAGGCGGTCTTTATATAAGATGTCCTCTGCTGGAATGTCCAGTACACCGGCTTCTGAGGATAAAATAATCATATCGTCTTTCGTTACATAATAACGAGCAGGACGCAGACCGTTACGGTCCAGAATAGCGCCGATTTGTATCCCATCGGTAAAGCCCATTGCAGCAGGCCCGTCCCATGGCTCCATTAGAGTACTGTGATATTCATAAAATGCTTTTTTATCAGCATCCATACTATCATGATTGCTCCATGGTTCAGGAACCATCATCATGGCTACCTGTGGCAGGGAGCGTCCGCTCAAATAGAGAAACTCAAAGGTGTTATCGAACATTGCAGTGTCCGATCCATCCGGGTTAATAACAGGCTTGATCTTGTTCAGATCTTCACCAAACACTTCGCTCTTGAACAATGACTGGCGTGCATGCATCCAGTTCACATTACCACGCAAGGTGTTGATCTCACCGTTGTGGATCATAAAACGGTAGGGATGCGCACGTTCCCAGCTTGGGAAGGTGTTCGTGCTGAAACGGGAGTGAACTAACGCGATCGCTGATTCCAGCTCTTCGTTCTGCAAATCCAGGTAGAATTGTCCGACTTGTTCTGTAGTCAGCATGCCCTTGTATACAATCTTACGGCACGACAAGCTTGGTATATAGAAGGATTCAGCCTCTTCTACACCACCGTAACGAATGGCAAGCTCCGCACGTTTGCGGATAACATAAAGCTTACGTTCAAAAGACAATTCATTCGTGACCGAAGCCGAGCGGCCGATAAACACTTGACGCACAAAAGGCTTAGCAGCTTTCGCTGTCTTGCCAAGCATTTCATCATAGGTAGGCACATCACGATAGCCGAGTACTATTTGACCTTCTTCAGCAATAATATTGCTTAAGAGGGCTTCATGCTGCGCCCGAACTTCTTCGTTATGAGATAAAAAGATCATGCCCACGCCATAATGGCCTTGTTCCGGCAAAGTAAAGCCTAGCTTCTGAGCTTCACTTGCAAAGAAACGGTGCGGAATTTGAAGCATGATACCTGCTCCGTCACCAGAGTTGGGTTCGCTACCTTGGCCTCCCCGATGCTCCATATTAAAGAGCATTGTCAAAGCATTACTTACGATATTGTGAGACGGTGTGCCTTTAATATGAGCTACAAATCCCATGCCGCAAGCATCTTTTTCGAACTGGGGATCATACAGGCCCTGTTTTACGGGCAGTTCAGTGTGTTTCATCGAACGCAACCTTTCTATTATAAAGTATGCAATGTCTTAGGAAAATTTTTCACATGAAAATCTTAATAATTATTCAATCCAGATTAGTGCTATTATTTTATCACCGAGGTAACATCAGCGCAATTTAAACTTTTTTATGATGCTGATTAACATTTGTTTTTGCATCACAGCTTTAGCGAGTAAAAGTTTAAAAAAACTTCACAATGCATAATTATACATGAATAACGCATAAGTGCATATGCAATGAAAGCGTTACAAGATTTTTCATCCCTTCTAATATGTTTGCAAGAAAAAGGGTTTTTATGATTTTAAATCAAAAAAAGCGTCTCCCGGAGGAGACGCTTTTTTATACTTTTTTTTCAAAAAATCTATCAGTTTATACAGTCAAAACTTGTTCACTTTTCACTCCAACTTCATTCTCACGGCTACGAGTCATGAAGTAAGCGAAGGTAAGAGCAAGGAATCCAAGACCAAAGATTGCCAGGATACCTACATCTCCCCACATTGCACTGAAGTCACCTGTAGAAATTACTGCTTTAAGACCACTAACTGTGTAAGTCATTGGAAGCAGTGGATTAAAGAATTTCATCCAGTCAGGGATCAATTCAAGTGGGAATGTTCCGGCACTAGTTGTTAATTGGAAAATAAGAATAACGATAACAACGAAACGTCCCGGTTGATCCATCCAAGTAACAATCGCTTGAACTACCCATGTGTAAACTAAACTTGTTAAGAATGTAAATACGAAGAATAGCGGTTTACTTTGTACTTCCAATCCAAGTCCATACAATACAACCACAGCAGCCAGCATAGACTGGATAAAGCTCATGATTGTGAAAGTAAGCGTACGGCTAATGAAACGGTTCATACGGCTAGCACCAAGGACAGCCGAATCACGCATTGGAATAACAATTGTTGAAATCAAAGCACCTACAAACAATCCAAGGGATAGGAAGTAAGGAGCAAAACCTGTACCATAGTTCGGAACATGATTCACAACTTGATCCTCAACCACCACTGGTTGTGCGAACATTTCCATCATTGCATCTGTTTTGTTCACACTGCCTGTTTTTTCAGCAGCATCGCCAAGCTTAGTTGCCAGTTCTGTTGATCCAGATTTCAGATCATCCATACCATCTTTCAGCTCGCCTGCGCCATCAGCCAGTTTTTTCGAACCATCTGCTACAGCACTGATACCGGAACCTAGTTCGCCTACACCGCTTAACAGTTTTGTAGTACCATCGCCAAGCGCTTTACCGCCTTCAGCCAGCTTGCTGCCTCCAGCTGCAGCTTCTTTAAGCTTCGCACCAAATTGTTGCATCCCTGCATTCAGCTTATCTCCACCGGTTACAAGTGCAGATGCGCCTTGTGCCAGTTTTTGTTGTCCTGTCAAAAGCTGTGTGCTACCAGCATTTAATTGCTGTGCTCCATCATGCAACTGAGTTACACCAGCAGCTAACTGCTGTGAACCCGAGTGCAATTGAGTTGCACCTTGTGCCAGCTGCTCTTGCCCACTGTGGAGTGCAGTAGCACCCTGTGCCAGCTGCTCTTGACTTTGTTGCAGTTGCTCACTGCCTTGTGCCACAGCTGCACTGGCTGCCAGCAGCTTCTGTACCGCTGGATTTTGTGCCAGCTCAGGACTAGCCTGTGCCAATTGCTCCAATCCTTGAGCTACCGCTTTAGCACCCTCAGTTACCTTCGTGCTGCCTGCGGCGAAAGCTTGCAAACCTGCTTCCAGTTTCGCGCTGCCATCTACGGAAGAAGTTAAGCCTGCTTCCAGCTTCGCGCTGCCATCAACTAAAGATTGTGTTCCTGCTTGTAGTTTAGAAGTACCATCCACAGCAGACTGCGTTCCCGCCTGAAGCTGTGTTGCCCCTGTTACAGCTTGTTTCAAGCCGTCACTAAGTTGTTTACTGCCGGCAGCACTCTGTGCAACACCGTCTTGAAGCTGCGTATGTGCAGTAGACAGTTGTTGCAATCCGCTTGCCAACGTGGTTGATCCTGTTTTAAGCGCCGTAGCACCTGCATTCAAATCAGTCACGCCTTGTGTAAGGGGTTCTACACCATTTTGAAGTTTACCTGTACCATCTGTCAGTACAAGTAGATTATCTTTCAGCTTCAAGGCTCCGTCATCTAGCTTACCAGCGCCATCAGCGATCTTGGAGGCTCCATCTCCTGCTTCGCCCAATCCATCAGATACTTCTGTAATCTGATTGAATACAGACTCTACATAAGCTTCAGTTACTTTAGCAGATACTTTATTTTTAATTTCTGCTACAGCCGTACCACCGATTTGACCAGCCAAGAAGTTGTAACCTTCATTTGGCTCATAAATAATTTTTGCAGGCTGTGGTTCATCATCCATAAGAGTAGTAGCTTTAGCAGAAAAGTCTTCCGGAACAATGATCGACATATAATAAGTATTGTCTTTCATTCCTGCTTCCGCTTCTTCAAGGGAAACGAAGTTCCACTGGAAGCCGTCGGTTACCTTCAACTCTTCTATAAGATCATTACCGGCTTGTAGTTGCTTGCCTTCATAATTAGCGCCGACATCCTGGTTGACCACAGCAACCGGAAGCTCATTCATCTTGCCATACGGATCCCAGAATGCCTTCAGGAAGAATCCGCTGTACATCACCGGAATAAATAGGATAGCAATCATTGGAATTAGCACCTTCGGATTTCTAAGGGCTGCGCCAAGATCCTTGGTAAATACGGATAATGATTTCATTCTGGTTCTCTCCTTATGAGCTTATGCTCTCTTTAAAATGCTTTGTTTGCGAAATATTACGTAACACTAAGTGACTGTTTTCCCCATTCGGTCAATTCAGGGTATAAAAAAATGCCTCGCGGCTCTTTTTCAATGCCTAATCCATCTTGAGAATTGTTAAGGGAAAGCGAATCGAGTGAAGCTGAGAACGCCATCCCTGTCCTGAATCAACCCTTACTGTGCCAATCCTTCGGCGAGAAACAAATGAAAATACATCTTGATCTGTTCCTTGTCCAAGGGAGTATGTGTTTTATTCAGTTCAGCAGTCAATACAATATATAATCTGAACATGACTACCGAGACGATTTTGGGATCGCAAGGTTTGATTTCTCCCTGTTGGAGCGCTTGTTGCACCTCCCGTTCTAAATATTCTAAAACTACGTTCTCGATCTTCTCAAGTCCTTCTCCAGCCTGCGGCGTACCGAATTCGCGATTCTCCTGGGAAAGTTTTATGAATAGCTCCTGCTCACTTCGAAACTCAAGCAGAGCATCCAGCACACGATGCAAGTTGTCAAAGAAAGGTCTGTCTCGCCTGATCTCCCGCTCAGCAATCGTCTTCATTTCCATCATCATATCGTGCAGGATCTCGTCAAACAATTGCTCTTTGTTTGTAAAAAAGGTGTAGATGGTCCCCTTACCGACATTTGCAATCTTAGCAACCTGATCCATTGTAGTTGCCTTATAGCCAAATAATGAAAAAGATTTTGCTGCGGCCTGAAGCACCTGCTGTCTTCGATCCACCACTGCCACCTGTGCACACTTCCTTTCTCCAGAAAATATCGTCCCCGCTGACTTCTGACCATTTTACTAATCCGGTCAATTGGTCATTCACTACTTTATCATGTTGTTTTCTAGTTTGCAATACTTTGGGCGAACCTTTTATTTTTTTTATTTATTGCAGGGTTTTAACTTTCTATTTACGTCTTACTTGTATAATGTGAGTATAGTATAGATTTCCTAGTATAATTAGAAGAAGAAACGCATTTCTATAGAAAAGGAAAGTAGCAGGTGAACTTATGCGAAAGAAAAGAGTACTGCTGTTTTCGGAAGGCTTCGGTACGGGCCACACAGGAGCAGCCTATGCTCTGGCCGAAGGAATAAAGCTGCTGAATCCGGATGTCCAATGCCGAGTCATCGAGCTGGGGAAATTTCTTAACCCGACGGTCGCCCCTTGGATTCTTTCCGCTTACCGCAAAACAGTTAGCAGCCAGCCTAAGCTGGTCGGCATGATGTATAAGACACAATATCATAAATCATTGAACCCGTTGACTAAAATGGCGCTTCACCGGATTTTTTATACACATGCTTCACAGGTCATTGAGCAGCTAAAGCCTGATTTAATTATCTGCACTCATCCCATTCCGGCTGCGGTCATCTCCAGACTGAAACGTCGTGGACTACATGTGCCTCTGTATACATTAATTACTGATTATGATGCACATGGGAGTTGGGTAAATTCCGAGGTCAATCGTTATCTCGTATCTACCCCACGCGTCAAGTCCATTCTGACAGGCCGTGGGATCGCTCCAGAGCTAGTAACCGTCACTGGCATCCCAGTGCATCCAAAGTTCTGGGAACGGTCCAACAAGACGCTGCTACGCAAGGAGCTGGGATTGGCTGATATTCCAACCGTACTCATTATGGGCGGAGGATGGGGGCTGATGTTCGGCAAAGAGATTATGCATTCCCTCACCGCCAGAATGGATGATATTCAGCTCGTCTTCTGTATGGGCAGCAATGAGAAGCTAATCGCCAAAATGAAGTCCAATCCACTGCTCAATCATCCCAATGTTAAAATTCTGGGATATAGCAGTGAAATCAATAAATTGATGGATGCCTCAGACCTGCTGATTACGAAGCCTGGAGGCATGACCTGTACGGAAGGTCAGGCCAAAGGAATTCCAATGCTTTTCTATAAAGCTATTCCAGGTCAGGAAGAGAAAAACTGCCAATATTTCGTAGAGCTTGGGCTGGCAGAGGTGCTCGACTCGGAAGTAGTGAACAAATGGTTCACTATGATGCTTCGTGAATATTCAGTTCTGGAAGAGCAACGCAGACGACGTCTCGCTCCAGATAAACATCAACCGCAAAGCTGTGCGACTACTGTTCTGAAGATGTTAGGTAACCCCGTAAGCGAGGCAACTGAAATCAGAGGCACAAGAGCGCAAGCACGTAATGAAGAACCTGTGTGTATTACACCTTAAAGAATAAGCAGGCAGTCAGGGAATTTCCCCCGGCTACCTGCTTTTTTTATAATATAAATCGGATTGGTTAAATTTCTACGCTCTCACCAGCTTTAAGCGGAAAACCTTCTACACCCTCTTGATGCAGGCGATCGCAGAAATCAGCACCATCCTGAGCAATATCCGGAAATGTATTGTAATGTAGCGGGATCACTTTATCCGCCCGTAGCCAGCGTGCGGCCAGCAAGGCGTCATCCGGTCCCATGGTTAGCATATCGCCTATAGGAAGAGCTGCCAGGGCAATCGCATTCCTTTCTCCAATGAGGCGCAGATCGCTGAATAGTGCGGTATCCCCCGCATGGAAAATCGTCTTGCCCTCAATCGTCAACAAAATCCCCGCGGGTTGTCCAGCATAAATCCAAGAATCGCCCTCCTGAATGGATGAGGAATGAAACGCCTGCGTAAATTTCACAGTCATCCCTGCATAGGTATGACTACCACCTATATTCATGTGCTTAACCTGTGCACCCTTCATCCGGCAATATTCGGCAAGCTCAAACACCGCAAAGATCGGACAATCATTCTGCTTGGCAATTTCGACAGCATCTCCTAAATGATCAGAGTGGCCGTGAGTAAGCAGAACGGCATCAACGGAAATATCGGCAGGTGAAATACCGGAGTTCGGATTACCTGACAAAAAAGGGTCAATAATAACCTTCACGTTCCCCGTCTCTACCAGCAGAGCTGAATGTCCATAATAAGTGATTTTCATGGTTATCTTCCACCTCCAGATTCATATAGTTTAGTTTACCCTATATAGCGCTGAGGTTCACAGATCCACCAAATTATTTATAAAAAGTATGATTGCCAATAGTTTTAACATAAGTCTGTGAATGATGTACGGTCAGATCCTGTGCAAGTTTTAGCGACAAGAAAAAATAAGTATTATCGGGAACTTCCTTTACTCCGGAGAGTGCAGCATTCACCGCTTTAATACTATCATCGTTAGGCTTCACACGGTTAAGACGCCCGTTAGCTACAGGGCTGAACTGGCTCTTCTGATAAATAACTTTATATATCGTGTCGGGGAAATTGGCTGACCGCAGCCTATTCAGAACAACGTTGGCAACTGCCACCTTGCCCTTGTACGGTTCACCTTCCGCCTCTGCCATTACAATTTTTTGTAGCAGAAGCAGTTCTTCTTCGGATACAGCGTAGCGCCGGGTTGCTTTACTTTGCTGCTCCTGGCTTAATAGCTCTGTCCGAGAGAAGTACAATGTTGTGAGGGGATGTTTCTGAGAAGCCGAGGCTATCTTCGCTGTCGCCTGACTACTCTTTGTTGCTGTTTCCGCCAATTGCGACGCTTTTTGCGCAGCTGGCTTGGATTGTACTACATCAGCCTTCACCCGAATAATGGAAACGTTCGATGTGTTTTTTGTGTTTTTTTGTTTTATTTTTTTTACACTAAGCCATTCCACACCCTTCGCCGGTTTCCAAGCGGAACTTAAAAGACTGAATGTGTTATTAAGCTTATTGGCTTGTGTAACTTCAGTAATGCCCCTCGTAATGCTACTCGTTATACTAGACTTCGATTCATCTTGCAAAAGAGAAAGTACGGATGCACGGCTGGTGGATTGCAACTTATCCATCTGCACCCTGTCCATCTTCCCTTCCGCAACTTGTTCGGGTTGCAATAAGCTTATGGCAGAGAAACACACTAGTATAACGCCAACGAGCAACGCAATATAGCGGTTTTGTTTAAAAATTAACATGATATTCCTCCTATTTCACGGCACATTCCTATTGTATGTAACCGAAAACGGAAGCTTTGAAAACTTTATTATCGATTTTAAACTGTAAACTTTTCAATAATTTCATACATAGGAATGGCATACATTCTGGTAGCATACAACACAAAACTATCAATCGTCCAGTCTCTCTGATAGTTTTTTAGGTTCCAATCATCATCCAATTTCAGTAAGTTTTCCAGCAATTTATCATCATATGAATTTTTTCCCCGGTACTTTCGAGCCACGGTAAGATGCGGTTTATAGGCCCTGGATTCGCCTGAAAAACCTAATGGAAACGTCGCAGAATGCACTCTCGCAGCTAATTGATTTAATGCCTCTATTTCGCCAGAAACCCCTATCCACAGGACTCTTGGGGAAGCTGAAAGACCAAATGTGTCCCATTTGTCCAAAGAGAGATTGAAGGGGCTGCCTTGACCCGCGATCTGCCTTAATGATTTTACTAAATCTGGAATTACGGTCTTTGGGGTATCTCCTAAAAATTGCAGGGTAATATGATAATCTTGCGGATTTGTCCATTTAGCAAATTCAAAGTTTCCAGATAGCTTTGAACATGCCTGCGCCACTATTTCTTGCAGCTCAGAAGGTAATTTCACAGCTAGAAAAAGCCGTTCTGATTCGTTCTCTGATACTTTAGTATTCATGGTCAATTTCACCTTCTCCAATAGATTTGGTATTCTTAACCTATAACATGATCCATATCCATTAAACCACAAAGTAGGAGGAACACATCATGACTAAGTCTATAGTATGTCTACAACCACTTACATCTCAGCAGCAGGAAAGGATCAAAGCGGCTGCCCCAGGCTATACATTCACACAAGGAGACGCCAAAAATCCAGATTTGCAGCTGCTTGCAGACGCAGAAATCGTAATCGGCTGGGCTAAAGGTATTTCGGATACAATCCTTCGCCCCGAGTCCTCCCTTCGCTGGGTTCAGTCCTGGTCTGCTGGTATTGAGAAACTTCCTCTCGATCGTCTTAAGGAACAAGGAGTCCTGCTCACCAGTGGGAGCGGAGTGCATGCCGAGCCTATTTCTGCGGTAATCTTCGGGTTCATCCTTCTCTTCACACGTAATTTGCATACGGCTGTACGCAATCAGCAGAACCGGATTTGGAAATCTGATGGCAGTGAAAGCGAGCTGTCCGGCAAAACAGCCGTTATAGCTGGAACTGGAGCGATCGGCAGTGAAACCGCCAGAATTGCTAAAGCCTTCCGGATGAAGACTATCGGTGTCAGCCGTTCCGGTAAGCCAGTCGCAGACTTTGATCAAATCTATACAACAGATCGTTTATCCGAAGCTGTAAGCCAAGGCGATTTCATCATCAATACCCTTCCTATTACCGATGAGACCAAGCATTTATTTAATGCCACCAGCTTCTCCGCGTTTAAAGAAGGCTCCTATTACATTAACATTGGCCGTGGCGCAACTACCGATACTGAGGCTCTGATCGATGCATTGAATCGCGGACAACTCCGTGGCGCTGGGTTGGATGTTTTTGAGACCGAACCCCTTCCGCAGGATCATCCGCTTTGGTCTATGGAGCAAGTAATCATCACTCCACACTCCGCTGGAATTACAGATCAATACGCTGACCGGATCGTTAATATTTTTACCGAAAATGTGAAGTCTTACTTATCATCAGGCACACCTTCTCTAAATCTTGTTGATTACGACCGGCAATATTAATAATATGCTTTACAAAACAAGAACATCTGTTCTATAATAAGAAAATCCAAAGTTATCCATAAAGAGAGGGTTAGTGAAATGAAGGTCACGGTCACAGAATTTAACGAGCAATGGAGTCTAATGTTCATTGAAGAAGCTCAGAAGATTAAAGACATCTTTGCTGATGCCCTCGTTGATATTCACCATATTGGCAGCACTTCTGTTTCCGGACTAAAAGCTAAACCAATCATAGATATAATGCCTGTAGTACGAAATATCGAAGCTGTAGATGAGTTCAACCAGCAAATGACAGCACTTGGTTATGAATGTATGGGTGAGTTCGGTATCAGTGGCAGAAGATATTTCAGAAAAGGCGGAAATAGCAGAACCCATCATGTTCATGTCTTCCAAATGGATAATAAGATAGATATCGACCGTCATCTGGCTGTAAGAGACTACCTTCGATCACATCCGGAGACGGTTAAACAGTACGGAGATTTGAAGGATACTCTTGCCAAACAATTCCCAGAGGACATTGCAGCTTATATAGACGGGAAAGAAGAATTTGTGGTTAATCTTGAAAGAACTGCATATGAGTGGTATTTAAATCAATAATCCTTATAAAAATAGCCCCTGCTGTTCATTTAGATCATCCTAAATGAACAGCAGGGACTACTTGTCTAAGAGCCTCTAATCCAAATCATAAATCGAGCCGACTTTCAGTCCGTACAGCTCATTATATATTTTCTCTGCAAAAGCATCAGTCATCCCTGCGATATAATCAATCACCATATGCTCCCAGGTCCAAATCGGTTTTGCCTGCTTCTGATCTTTCTCAAATCGCTGCAGCCAATCCGATGGAATAATGGCTTTAGAGGTCTGTGGATCCAAAAATGCTCCCCATAGACGGCGCAAAATCCACTCACTACGTTTCTGCAGCCGCTGCACACGCAAATCACGGATCATAGTAACCCACGCGAAGCTTTTCAGCACACTTACGGTCCGCAGCATATCTTCGTCTTCTTTTCCTTCCTTTATAAAGGTGACCTTCTTCCAGTCTCCATCTTGGATCACTCCCAAGCTGGCGACAAAGGTACTTACCCAATAAGCCTTAACTTCACGTCGAGTGCGGGAATAGTCATTTTCGCAGGTTGGCATTTTTTCCTTCCAAACCCGAAGAAATGAACTGAGCACTTCCTCGACCTTCGCGCGAATGCCTTCCTCTTCCCAGCCCTTCCAGAAGAAATCCTCGAGCGTGGTGATTTTCTCTACGATTAACCGCTGGATATAAGAATCATGCATAAAGTGTTCATGCACTTCAATCTTTCCGGCTTTAATCCCATCCTCCAGATCATGTGCAGAATAAGCGATATCGTCACAAAGGTCCATAAGCTGAGCCTCTAACGTTTTCTTACCTGCCGGTATTCCCCACTCTTTGCGGATCTCCGAAATATATCCCCATTCGTGAAGGTACATCCCCTTCTTCAGCGAGGTGCCGGGAAAAGGATACTTATTTATGCCTAGCAGCACAGCATCTGACAGATTTAGCCCATCAATATTCTCACGCTTCTCCAGAAACATAATCAGCCTATAATTGTGGGCATTGCCTTCGAAATGCTCATAACGTTGCTTCATCTGCTCATGGATCAGCAGGCGATCCACACCCGTTGCAACTGATTGCAGCGCAGCTTCGTTAGTTTTCTTTTCAATAAGCTGTTCCAAAATATTATCCAGCACTTCTTCCCCTTTATGTCCAAAGGGAGGATGGCCAAAATCATGAGCGATAGCTGCGCATTCCACTACCTCTGGATCTATAACAAGACCCGGATTCTCCGCCTTGGTGGTTTCCACTTCTGGATACGATCGCAGCAGACTTTTCGCCGCCTCACGAGCAATCTGTGCAACTTCAAGTGAATGAGTCAGACGCGTGCGGTAATAATCACCCGTCCCAGCCCCGAATACTTGTGATTTACCTTGCAGCCTCCGAAAAGTAGGCGAATGAATCAGGCGTGAATAATCACGCTCATAAGCAGCTCTCGACGTTTCTAGGCGGGTAATCTCCGGATACTGCCGGTGTTCTCTTTTTTCAATAAGTGTCATGTTCCCACCACCCTAACCAAATGTCTGTATATAGTACTTCATTATAAGGCATTTTCATAACAATTTTCACATCAAAATACAAAGGCTAATTTAATTATAGACGGTCACGTGGATAACTATGTAATCGTCAGAAGCCAAAATGAATCTCATAACCTGTACATGAAGATATAGTAGAAAGAAGAATGAGCACGAAAAAAGACTGGTTGCCTATACAAAACTGAAACTATGAATATACCGACCCCCAAAAGGAGCACTCTAAAATAAAAAAACAGGTGAAATGATGAAAACTTGCAGCAAAATTATGTTGATCACCCTTGCATTCTTTTTATGCTTCACGAACTCTGCTCTAGGTAGTCCAAGCAAAAACCGCGACTACTACGAAAAAAGAGGAGACATGATTTGGGAAGTACATACTAACCAAAAAGTGATTGCATTGACGTTCGACGACGGTCCTGACCCTTCTGAAACCGATCAAATCTTAAAGGTATTGAATCAATATCATGCGAAATGCACCTTTTTTGCGATAGGAAAAAGAATTGCAGCCTATCCAGAGGTAGCGAAACGAGTTATTGCTGAGGGGCATGAATTAGCTAACCATACCTACAATCACGTTTATTTTAAAAAACCTATTAATGAAGCACAATTTGAG
The DNA here is from genome assembly GCF_038593125.1 of Paenibacillus sp. FSL F4-0097. Taxonomy (NCBI): domain Bacteria; kingdom Bacillati; phylum Bacillota; class Bacilli; order Caryophanales; family Paenibacillaceae; genus Paenibacillus; species Paenibacillus sp. FSL F4-0097. The sequence goes on along the minus strand of NZ_CP151965.1, from coordinate 1,117,068 downwards.
CAGGAGCTAAGATTGACCGAAGAAGAGATTATAAAAGTCTCCGGTAAACATAGTTCACTGTTCAGACCACCAGGCGGCATGTATGACGAGACCTTAGTTGATCTGTCTAACAATATGGGCTTGAAGCCAATATTATGGTCCTGGCATCAAGATACTCGTGACTGGAATCGCCCAGGCGTGTACAGTATTTCGAACAAGGTCATTCGAAATGCACGTAATGGGGACATCGTTCTATTTCATGATCATGTGCACGGGCAGTCACAAACTAGAGAAGCTCTTAAAATTATTTTGCCGGAATTAGAAAAGAAAGGCTTTCGATTTGTCACTGTCTCTGAGTTGATCAAATTATCCAGTACACAGCAGGCGGGTAAACAACAATAGGCTAATTGCACAGGACTTCAAAATAGGGTAGTCTTGTCCTAATATGAAGTTCTGGAGGCTTTTGTCATGTCCGATAATACATCCTATACGACAGAGGAAATTGCCCGCTTATTAAAAATATCAAAATTAAAAGTATATGATCTAATTAAAAAAGGGGAGCTCCCCTCCTACCGTGTAGGAAAACAAATGCGCGTGGATCAATCCGATTTGGAAACCTACAAACAAAATACACGGAGTGGGGCGTCCACCGCTAATCCTACTACTATAATGGCCCAGACTCCACCAGCAATACCCTTGGCCTTTTCCGGTACAAATCCAGCTCAAATGCCAGCACAATCTCCCCACCTTAAAACTGTAGGACACAGCTTGGTGATTACAGGTCAGGATATGTCACTGGATATTCTAGCTACCTATTTGGAACGGGCTCTGCCTGAACGCCCTCTTCGTTCTTATGCCGGGAGTCTTGATAGCCTGATAGCCATGTATAAAGGGGAGTCGGACATTGTCAGCACACATCTGCTCGACGGGGATACTGGAGAATACAACCTACCCTATATCCGAAAAATACTCGTAGGATGCTCTTATGTTGTAGTTCGCCTACTTACCCGAAGTGCAGGTTTTTATGTACAAAAAGGGAATCCCAGGGGTATTCATGAATGGTCTCACTTAGAGCAGAACGGACTCACGCTGATCAATAGAGAACGAGGTTCAGGTGCACGCGTATTATTGGATGAACAGCTTCGATTGCATGGCATTCCAGCAGCCTGCCTATCAGGCTATGAGAACGAGGAGAACAGCCATTTGGCAGTTGCCGGTAAAGTGGTCCGGGGAGAAGCAGATGTAGCCATCGGCACCGAGAAAGCCGCTAAGATTGTCGACGGTGTTGATTTCGTTCCTATGATTCAGGAGTGCTACGATCTGGTGATGATTAAAAAACCGGATCATGAGCAATGGATTGCTGCCGTGATTGATATTTTGCGTTCACCAGCCTTCCAGAGTGAGCTTGGGTCCATTCACGGATATGATCTCACGGAAACAGGGACGATAATTTATGAGACTTAATGGGTCACAGCAGAAGACGGGAGCATTATGCAGAAGCGTTTAACTGTATTTCGTACAACTATATTACTTCGAATAACTCGCAAATTAGATATAACTGTATTTGGTACACCTATTTCTCTTGATTTACTACCCCATAGGCGACTTTTCTAGTTTTAGTTGTATAGAATACAATTAAAGTTAGAACGATTCCTTATGCAGACGGAATAACTGTATAGAATGCAGTTAACTCACAGACTCCATCAAAATCCGACGGCGCTAGAAGCTGACATCAAAGTTGCCGGGTTCACTTGCCCAGCATCTGCTCAAACCACCCGCTTCAAACCAAAAACACCAGGCAGCAACTCTCCAATAACCGGAGAATCGCTGTCTGGTGTTTTTTTAAGAACGCCGATTCACAAACATCAGCATAGCGGCTGAAATAACAATAATTGAACATACCCACATCCACGCGAGCGTCATATTACCTCCATCTACCGCAACATAGATCGCTGTGGGTAAGGTTTGCGTGCGGCCCGGAATATTGCCAGCTACCATGATGGTAGCGCCAAACTCCCCAAGACCGCGGGCAAAACCAAGAACATAACCGGCTGCCAGCGACCGGCCCGCAAGCGGCAGCGTGACATAACGCAGTACCTGCAGTTCACTTGCCCCTTGTGCCCGCGCCGCATCTTCAAGATCTGCTTCTATCCCTTCGAAACCCGCCTTCACTGTGCGGTATACGAGTGGAAAAGCTACGACTACAGCGGCGATAACAGCTGCCCCCCATGTGAACAGGATCGTCTGCTCCGTCATCTGTTCATACCATCTGCCGATCCAGCTTCGTCGGCCTAAAATAACTAAAAGCACAAATCCTACGACCGTCGGCGGCAATACGAGCGGAAGCAGCATTATAGTCTCTACCAAGCTGTGACCGGGAAACTTCCGGCCCGCCATAGCCTTCGCAGCAGCTGTTGCCAAAATGAATACAATAATGCTTGTAATCACAGATATTTTTACGGAAAGCCATACCGGGGCGAAGAAATCAGTCCAATTTATTTCCAACCTTATTCCACCCGCTTCTACTCGTAATTTCTATTTAAGGAAGCAGGAAGCCATAACTAACAAAGATATCATTAGCTTCCTTGCTTTGAAGGTAACTATACAACTCCTTAGCTGCCTTTTGATTCTTCGAGCTCTTCACGATGCCTGCCGGATAATTAATAGCTTTGTGTACATGTGGACCGACCGTCAAAGCGATTTTAGTTTTCTTTGAAGTAAGCGCATCTGTCTTATAGACAAAACCGGCATCGGCATTTCCTGTTTCTACATAAGAGAGAACCTGACGCACATCCTTGGCAAATACGAGTTTGCTTTGCAGCGGATCCCAGACCTTTTTCGCTGTCAATGATTGCTGAGCATACTGACCCGCTGGTACAGATTCAGGCTGTCCCACTGCCACCTTCTTAAAAGCTTTATCCGTAAGCTGAGTAATCGTTGTTAATTTAACCTTTGAATCTGAGGGTACGACTACAACCAATTGATTCTTAAGCAGAACCTTATGATCGGAGATAAGTCCACCTTCCACCAGTGCATTCATCTGTTTATCACCTGCAGAGAAGAACAGGTCCGCCGGAGCCCCTTGCTCAATCTGCTTTTGCAGAGTACCGGATGCTGCATAATTAAAGACCAAATCAATATCGGGATGTTTCTTTTCATAAAGGAGGGCAATCTTATCCAGGCTATCCTGCAAACTAGCCGCAGCGGAAACAATAATTTCAGTCTTCTTGGTGGCTGCTTGCACCTCTCCCCCTGGACCTGCAGATAAATTCACAACCAGAACGATTGCCAATATCCCCATCACGGAGAGTGTCCATTTCTTAAACATTTCCATTCCTCCCAATTTCGTATGTATATATTTAGATGCTATTCTAGCATACACTTTTTCGTTTTTCTATAACTACAGATATGTTTAGATATGTTTAGTTATATATTGTTATAATTAGACAATATATAATGATGATTTTGGCTTTTTGCACACAAAAAAGATGCCTCTGACTCCCCTAAATAGGGCTGCAAAGACACCTATTTCACGAATGATATTAATTCTTCATCTGTGGGCCAAGCACATCATGTTGACCGTCACCCACCAGGTTAAAGCCAAGTACATTCAACATAATGGATAATCCACTCCCCCAAGAAGCTCACCCGGATTAATATATTCATTTTTAAGAATCAAATGGATCTAGAGAATAGCCCTCTTCTGTATAAAATTGAACAAAGGTCAAATTCGAGGATAAAAAAACCTCTAAATTGCAATTATGTTATTAAATGTATGTGGTATTATAAAAAGACTCACCAAACAAGAGAAATATTCTATAATTTTTGATTTGTAACAATATATGTAAACGAATATTTCATTTGAAGGTGAGAATCCATCTTATTTATATTGCGATATCCATTTCTCCAACTGCTGCCTGAGCACTTCACGATAATAAAACGGCTCTATAATTTCCGCATCCTCTTCAAATCGCTTAATCCAGCGGACAAATGCAATATCTTGTTCCAATGCGACTTTAAAATAACAACACCGAGCTTGACGGTCTACTTTATTCGGCTTATAGGGCAAATCCTCTTTCTTTAGCCCTTCCATGATTCGCTCCGAAAATTTCACTTTAAACTCTACCTGCAAACTATCGCGGTCAAGTGACCATTTTTGCTTCATAAAAGCTTGCAAATCAAATGATTCCTTTGAGAAGCAGCGGTTTAATGGCTTCACGTTTGAAAAATCGTTGATATGATATGTACGAATAACACCCTGATGATGGCAAAATCCAATGAGATGAAAACGATTTTCCAGTGGGACTAAACAATAAGGATCGATGGTTATTTCCTTCTCCTCCACCGCATTCTCGCAATAATTCGCTTGAATACTCCTCTGCTTTAATAAAGACTCCAAAATAGGTGTTAAAAAAGATTGATGCTCCATCTGTGCACCGCTTCTTTCCAACCAGCTTGTACCTGCTTCTCTTCTTGCACGTTCTATCGTTTCTTCCCGCTCTGCCTTTCGCTTGTATTCAGCTGCGACTACTTTTTCATAAGCGCCTTCAAAATCGATAGGCAGAACGGGTTTAATATCTTCCATAATATAGCGTAATTGCGAAAACGCAGCCGCCTCTTCTTCCGACCAATCCAAAGGATAAAGTGCAAAATTGCCAATAAAAGCATAGCCTTTTCCATGTCCAAGGTGGGTTATAGGAATATGCATGGCGCTAAGCGCGTCCATATCCCGGTATATCGTTCTCTCGCTGTTGCCGCAGCGTTCCGCCAATTCACGGGCTAATATCCCTGGCTTGGCTTGAACAAGTGTAATAATGCGCATCAGTCGGATTAATCGGTCTGTCATATTCAGTTCCCCTTGATTTATGGTTAAATAGACCCATTATTTTATGAAAAAAAGTAATAGTGTGATAGAACTTTTTTACTATGTTACCACATTTTATATTACAATTCTTCTGATTATTTTCCGCCGAACCCGCTGACAAAACAAATTTATGTATAGGTCTTTTTTCGTCAATATGCATCTTCTAGTTGTATGTCCTATATCAATTTCCAGTAGCAGTTTTACCCCGCTTCTGATACTCGAATCCAATCTGTTTATACAACATTTCGGCCTCTTTAAGTAGTAAAGGATCTCCAGAACGTACGGCTAGTAATAGTAATTTATCTGCGTGACGGCAGAGCATTTCATGAGCTTGACTATGTTGTCCTTCATTTTGCAACGTGGTTGCCTCCTCAATCGTTTCAGCTGTTTTTAACAATTCCAGATGTTTCTCTACATGAAAGCAGCAGGTTTCACTCAGAACCTGAGTATGATGAGTGTATTCTAGCTCAAGAACCTTTACTGGAAGCTCTTGAACACGCTCTACGGTTGGCTTTTTATATTTCCACTGTAAGGAAAGAGCTTCATATCTACCTGCAATAGTAGTAGAGATATTGAATTCCAGTGCAATAAACTTTCGTTGCCCCGTTTTTATTTTGCCAAGCTTAAGAAGTAGCGAACTGCCTTCACCGACTTCAAACTCACACCCATACGAGCGCTTAAAAGTTACATGGGGTTCAAGCCAAACCCGCAGTTCGATTTCACGTGCAACCACTTTATAACTGCTGGGTCGGCTGTGCTCTGAAGGCATATTCCCTTTCCATTCGACAAGCAAGATAACATTACGATTGCCGCCTGCAAAAATACGATTTTGACTCCATGTGAATACGGGATGAATACTTTCTATCATTATTTCCACCTCTTTCTTTTTTTGGGTCTTCTATTAATGTACCAATAATGGCGGACAACTCCATGTCATGGAATGTATGTTCGGTTCTATATTATCGACAAAAAAAGAGTCATTCTACATGCTTAGTAGACTGACTCTTGTAAAAACAACCCCTTTTGTCTTTTTATGACGAAAATTTTATGTTTTTTTCTCATCGACTCCCTAATTTAGTCTGCACTCGCTCTCGCTTGAAAAATAGTCCCAGTGCCCATTTGGCACACAACAGAGAAAATATAAAAAACAGTGTGGCCCAAAATATAGCCGGTACGGGAGTCATTCTTGCCAGATTGCTGGCATCTCCTGCACGGGACGGTGATACAGCAGCCGCGTATACCAGAAATAAACTTCCCATTACAGACTCCTCCAAGGTTAAAAAGGCCAATAACAAATAATAATATTTGCTGGCCTTCTTCCAAACCACCAGCATTAGAATATTTAACGCAATAAATCCGCCCAACCACATCATGCCAAAGCTTCCTCGTACGTATAGCAGGAGCATAATCAACGCCACACCCGTAGCTAAGATAAGGCCCCAATCATGGCGTCCCTTACTATATAAATAGAAGAGCAGAAGTGCAAATAAGGAGGCTAGCAAATAACCCGAGAGGGAAACTAATATTGCCTTGCCCCCTTCTTGAATGGCTGAATAGGTTACACCGCTATGATCTGCGTATAATTCAATCCTCAGCACACTACCCGACAGTAGTAAGGTCATCAGAGCATGACCAAATTCATGAATCATCGTGTCTAAATTCCGAAACAAAGATGAAAATGGGATCAATCTAGTCAAAAAAGCAGATCCGATCAGAAGCAATATTGTTTTAAGCCATTTGTTCAATCGACAGCAGCCCCTTTCGTCCAAAGTATACGATAAATAGTACCTCTTCTCAATCGAGATAATCACGGACTGATCGTGTTTAATAATGAGTAAACGAAAACCTTAAGGAGGTAAAAATTACTTTCATTATAAGCATTGCCAGTCCCATGGCGTACGCTGTCAGAAGCTGTCAAGCTGTGTTAAAATAAAAGAACTACAAGCCTAAATTGGGTGGTGATTATATAGATGAAGCAACATAAATCCCGAGCATATCTACAGCTGTTATATTCGCTCCTGTTCTTGCTGACGCTTACTGTATGCCTGCCAGCTCCTGTAGCAAAAGCTAATATATTCAGTGATATCTATAATGGAGTTAAAAATTTCTCCGAGCTGCCAAACGAAGTGAATGAATTAAAGGAAGGTTTTCAGCAAACTGCTGAAGAGCTTCAGCAGGCAAAGGATAAGCTCGCGAATACCACGCAGGAGATGGAAGCTTACCGGATACAGAACGAAAGCCTACAAGAGCAGAATCGCCAACTGACGCAGATGGTTGATGAATTAAAAAATGACCGGACGGCACGCGAAGAATATTATCATAAAATCAAAGTGACTATTTTTACAGGGATTGGACTAATCCTAGGTTATTTTATACTGATCCGTTTTATTCGTTTCAGCATGCTTTACCGTTCTCGAAAAGGCGATCGTCTGCGTTAGTCTTACGTATTCATTGAAGATCACAGTCACAGCATGAGGGAGATGAACTATGAACATCGATATCCAAGATGAAAGCGACAGTGGAAGCGGACAAGCCGTAGCCTTCTCCCTTCAGGAGAAGGAAGAGGTTCATGTACTCCATCCACAACAAATTATCGCTTATCAAGGTCCTTCCTCAGGACGAGCGGACAGATTTATGGATGTAAAGGGCATATACCGCAAGCGAAAGTTGATTCGTTCCGATATGGCAGGTCCTTGCCATTTCGTTGCCGCCCTTCCGCCAGGCTATCGCATAAAAATCCTGCAGCTCGATGGTAAAAGCGATCTGCTGTACGACTTTAAGCATCTCTTCTTCTACAGTATAGGTATTTCGCTGGAGACCCGGGTGCTAAGCATGAAAAATGTGCTCGTTACACGGGATATTGTAAAGGTGAAATTTTCGGGCAATGGCATGATTGGCATACTGACGGAGGGTACGGTCTGTGAAGCTGTACTGCATCCGACCAACCCCCTTTATGTCGATGCAGGCAGCATTATTGCCTACCCTGAGAATGCCAAGCTGGAGCTCACCGTTTACGGCAACCATTTGGCTAGCCAGCATATGAGCTATCACTGGAAGATGACAGGTCACGGGCCTGTGCTGTTTCAGGCAGGACGTCAGAACCGCCGATTCGAAAGAGATAATAACGATGATGGAATTGTTAAACGATTTATACGCGAGGTAGTCCCCTTCGGGGGTGTGTTTATTAAATAGTTGTGTTCAGCAGTAAAACAACAAAACAAAGAGCGCCATGCGTATCCTATACGCAGGCGCTCTTTGTGGTTCTATCCTTTATAAGACTGTTGTCTTAGGCGATAAAAGCATTCAACATCCATGCATGTTTCTCAATGCTGCTTCTAATACCAATCAGCAGATCCGCAGTAGGTTGATCAGCCAGTTCTTCTGCAGTAGCAATCGCAGCTTGCAGTTCTTTAGAGACAGTCGTAAAGTCTCTAACCAGCTCCATTACCATACCCTTGGCATCTTCGCCACCACGAGCTTCCTGTAAATCGGAAAGCTCCAAATATTGTTTCATAGAGGAGGCAGGTTGTCCACCAATAGCAAGCAGGCGCTCAGCCAAATCATCTGCATAACCAGCAGCTTCATTGTAGAGTTCTTCAAACTTCTCATGCAGCGTGAAGAATTGGGATCCGCTAACATACCAGTGATAATGATGAAGCTTTACCCCAAGCAGGAACCAGTTCGCGGTCTGGCGGTTCAAAGCAGCGTGCAGTTCAGTTTGGCTCTTTAGTTGTGTACTCATTAATAAAACCTCCTATGGTTAATTTATTACATTGTATTTAGACTCGTTCTAAATCTATATACAATTTAACACATCCTTTTGCTTTTTGCAACCACTTTGAAGATTTACATGTTGCCGATTCTAGCATAACTTTTGTTATACCGCCTATTATCTCTGTCACACTCTGGATAACAGCCTCTTTCTAAACTTAAATCAAAGATATATTTTCCTCCGCCGTCTTCCCTTTCTGACTCCGGAAAAAAGCCCTCATCTCATCGCGTTTGCTCTTTGGACTTAAGACATATACAGTATCCCCTGGCTCAATGACGGTACTGCCATGGGGGGTGACAATGCTTTTATTCCGGATAATAGCAGTAAATAAGATATCATCTGGCAGTCCAATATCGGAGATTTTCTGCCCGGCAATGGGCATGTAAGGTTCAATTCCTATGTGGTTGAACTCGGAATCTGTCTTGCCAAGGGCGACCAGCTCCATCAGTGATGGCTGTGCTGAATCCTCTTGCCCCACCAGCTTCAACCGGGAAGCCAGCGGTGAAATGCTTGTTCCTTGAATCACTGCTGAGGTCAGCACGACGAAGAACACCACATTGAAGAACAGTCGTCCGTGGGGAAGATTGGCTAGCAGCGGATAGGTTGCCAGTACAATTGGAACGGCTCCGCGCAGGCCTGCCCAGGAAATCAGTGTTTTTTCACGAATAGAGAATTTGGAAAAGAGCAAGCTTATAAACACACCAATGGGCCTTGCCACAACCATCAGAATGACGGACAGCAATATACCTTGCCAAGCCACCTCTGCCAGCTCCTGTGGAAATACCAGTAGACCCAGCAATATAAACATAAATATTTGCATCATCCAAGCGAAGCCATGACTAAAATTCATAATTGTTCGATGATACATTAGCTCAGAATTGCCAAGGGTAAGACCCATTACATAGACAGCCAGCAAGCCGCTGCTATGAACGAGTGCAGATAACCCGTAGGTTAGGACAGCAAATCCAATCGCCAATACCGGGTAAAGCCCCGTGGAATCCAGGTTAATTCGATTGATAAGGTATACTGCGATTTTGCCAAGTACAATCCCTATCACCAAACCAACTGCCATCTCCCATATAAAGGACAGCACAAGTCCCCATATCGCCATATCCGGATGCTGAATCCATTCGATCAGCGATACTGTCAAAAACACCGCCATAGGATCGTTGCTGCCTGATTCCGCTTCGAGTGTCGAGGTCAGTCGTTTGTCAATATTCTTACCGCCTAATACCGAAAAGACCGCAGCCGCATCAGTCGAACCCACGATAGCTCCGAACAGAAAACTTTCCGCCCATGACACCTCAAGAATCAGCTTAGCGAACACCCCAACGATAGCTGTCGTTAACAATACGCCTACCGTAGATAAGGATAATGCCGGCCGAATAATAGGCTTGATATCCTTAATACTGGTCTGCATCCCACCTTCGAACAGGATAACAACCAGCGCAAAAATCCCGGCCATTTGTGTTAAGGAAGCATTGTTAAAAAAGATAAATTGACTCAGTACCATCCCCGCAGCAAGGAAAAGCACTAGCGCTGGCATTCCAAATTTAGTGGAGAATTTGGTGGAAAACACACCTACAAGTAAGAGAGCTGCCAGCAATAATATGATATTATCTGCAAGTTGGGTCACCGTTTATTCACTTCCCTTTCTCTTCTAGCTTAAAATATAAGCTTCCTTATTTATGTACGTTATTACCCTTATCCACATCCTTTTGAGACATTGAATAATATAAGCAGGATTGAAGATTTCATCCGCTGGGGCTTATACTTAAAATAATTCCTTCCTACCCTGCTCGTATTTACATATAAGGAGGCTGACTGTAAATGCAATTGAGATTAATTAAACCTGCGGAGCTGGATCAAGCCGCTCTTCTAGCCCATTCCATCTTTCGCAAAGCCGGCGACACTTCTATGAAAGAGCTGTTTCCGCTGATTTTTAGCCCTGGTTACACTCACTCTTATGCAGCCGTTGCCGAGGACGGTAACATCGCTGCTTTTATGGGATTAGTGCCCTCCACGATCCGCACTGGAGAAACTCTCCTGAACGTGTTCTCCATCGGTGCAGTTTGCACAGATCCTGCTTATCGCGGCCAGGGACTAGCCGGTCAGCTTCTACAGCTATGCCAGACCCATGCTGCGAATGCTGGCGCATCACTTATCTTTGTCTCGGGTGACCGCTCGCTGTATACCCGAGCGGGATGCGTACCGTTCGGCGGTACGCAATTTGCCGAGCTGAACGCAAGCTCGGCTCACGCACTTGCTGCCGCAGCAGGGGAAGAATGGACGCTGCGGCCAATGCAGCCGGGCGACTTCTTCGCCGTCAACCGGCTGCTGAATGAACGCGAAGCCGGACAGATGTACAGTCCGGGTGAGCTAGCGCTGCTGTTGGGTGCCGAGGCTTACGCGGGTGTGCTGGGCTTGTCCCAGCGCACACTCGTAGCCGTGCGGGACGGCAGCATCGAGGGGTTCGCCGCGATGGCTGTGCCCGCGGCGGATGTACCGGCGCCGAGCCCAGCGACGGCGGTGGATTGGGCCGGCCAGCCGCAAGCGGTAGCGGCGTTGCTGGCCAAGGCGGCTCTGTGCAGCGGCGTTGGCACGCTGCAAGTGCCTGTGCCGTGGCAGGAGCGCAGCCTGCTCGCGCTTCTGCGGGACGCCGGCGCCTCCTTAAGCGCCGGCGCGAACAGCGGGACGGTCTGCATCGCAGACCGGGAATCGCTTTTGCGGCAGACGGAAGTATGCCGCAAGCGTAGCCTCGACTTGTCGTCCGTGGACGACAAGGAGCTGATCTCGCTGCTGTTTGATCCAGCGAGCCCGCTTCGCACCTCAGATTCCTCAGGGGAATCTGAGGCAATTCCATTACCTTATATGTCTGGTCTCCATTTTATTTAAAGCACAAAAATAACCTCAGCGGGAGAATGATCCCGCTGAGGTTATTTAGTATGCTCTATTAACAGTTATATAAATTCAAAGGATTGCTTATTCTCTGGAGTACACCTGTAGCTCTTGAATAGACCAATAATTCCCGCCGGCTCCGGTCTGTACAATTTTTACATACCTCGTCTTCACTTTAGAAACGGATATCTTAGTAAGCTCTTTCGTACCTTTACCAGACGTGAGTTTTTTCCAGTTTTGAGCATCGTCAGAAATATAAACTACATAGTCTCTTGGATAATCAAATGGTGATAACGTGCTGTCCAAATCTATTCTCTCAATTTCATGTGCTTCACCCAGATCAATCTGAAAATACTCTCCAGAAACCTGATGTTTCCCCGTATCCCAGCGCGTGCGCCGATCCCCATCGATGGCCAGACTTGGAGCTGATGCCACCGTATTCACATTTGAGGTTACCTTCCACTTTGTCCGATCCAGAGGAACCAGGCCGGTGGCTGTAATCTGAATTTTGTCGGAAAGTAGATTTGAACCTGATACCCTTACCGCGTAGGTATATAACGTCCCTTCACGTAAATTATGATCCGTGTATTCTGTAAGCTTCACACCGGTGGCTACCACCTTCATTTCCCCCCCGCTACCTTCAGCACGAAGCAGCTCGTAGCTTGCTCCCGGTGCCTCCAACCAATTTAATTTTACAGCTAAACCTTTTGTTGCTGCGGCTTTGAATCCTTTAGGGGCCGACGGCTTTACTTCAGAGGAAGGCTGCAAAATATACTGCACAGCCTCTCCTGGAGCAAGTGTCTCCGTAAAAGTTAACGTGGGAGTAGCCTTTTTACCTGTTACATAGCTTCTTGCTTTTTCATACGTATCCCCGTTTCCAAAACGTTCCCCTTCATACACCCCGTTTTTCGGCATAGTCACATTTACACTCACAGTTTGTGGAGTAGACTCAAAGTTAACGAAATTAACCAGCACCTTATTTGAGGTCGCTCCGCTTCCCGCAAGAGGCTTCAATGTAGAAGTATCCACGGCCCGAACATATACCAGCTTGTCGGCTAACACATCTTTGTTGGCAACTTGATAAGTTAATGGAGCTCCATGCGTAGCATAGGCAAGACTGAGCCTTCTCATGATGCTGACACGTGAATCCTCATTTTCTTTTGTATAATAAATCTCTGTGGTCGCCGGATCATGCTCTTCTAAATTAAACCCGTATTTGAATAAACTGAAATCCTTAAAAAAAGCAGCATGCTGCACAAACATATCCGCATAACCAATATGTGCACGCATGATCCGGTCGAATACAGCCGCTGTCCGCTCCGTTGCCCCGTATTGATAGGCATCCACATGACTGTCCGAGGTACCAAATTCAGTGGTCAGCATTTTTTTGCCGAGTCCATTTTCTGCGCCAGTGAAGGTCTTCAAATTCTCAGTAAAGCTTCCTCCATTACTAAAAATATAAGAGTCCCCGTAGGAATGTCCATTGGTCAAATCCGTAACCTTCTCCAGCTCCATACGTTGCTCTGGATCACGTTCCCAGCCATCCGGATCTCCACATTCTTTCCCAGTTCCCTTCTGATTACCGCAGGAATCCTCACTGTAACTCGGCCAATACGCCCAGCCCGGAGCAACAGTTTGTAAATGGGGCGCGATTTGCTTGCCCTTTTTATTTAGCCAGTCCGCAATCGCCAAGTTAACTGCCTTAGAACGATTGAATAATCCTGGCTCATTATCTACCTCATAATATTGAAAATAGGGGCTATATTGCTCAAAATAATCCGTCAGCTTTTTCTCTGCATCAGCGGGCAACGATCCGTCTGCCTTAAGCTTAATATCACCAGTATGCAAATACAGAGCAACCGCCTGCATGTTGTAATCCTGCAACACCTTGTAATATTCCATCATATCCGAGCAGGACCGCCCAACATCGCTGGCACAGCTGGTTCGCATCACATTGCCGCTATAAGCCATACCTAGCCATTTGATAACATAAGGCAAGTGCGTAACTGCACCTTCATCGAAATAAAATTGCTTATTATTCACTACTGTTCCGGTCAATGTGTAGCTGCCATGGATAGGCTCAGAAATTGGAGCGTTAAGAGACTCTAAACGGAGATTATCCCAAGTCCACCAGGAATATTCGTCTTCTTTGTCACTGCAATATAAACAGCGAACCGTTTGCAGCTTCAATTCGTTCGTTCCTATCTTCAATTGCTCCTTGGGAATATATAATTCATAGGTCTTTTGAAAGCTATATTCACTTTCTGTGCCAGCAACGCCCGCAATTTGAATGATCCCCGACAATTGATGATTGGAGAACACACTCATTTGCGGCACGGATTTATACGCATCCAGAATACCTACGCTAAATAAGACCCCATTCTCCGGGATCTTATTTAGCTGATATGTGATCGTTAATTCCGGCTGGGTCTTTCCATTCAAGCCTGCAGGCAAGCTCTGCAGAGCCGATGATTTGAGCACCGAAGAAGTAACATTAAAGTCCTTCTTGCTGCCAGAAGTGCCACTCGTAGCGAATTCAGCTGCTGAGCCATCATGTTGTCCCAGATTCCAGATCACAGTACCATCCGGTATTTCTGCTGCAGCATCAGTTCCTGCAGATAGTCTCGGTATATTGGCACCTACCTTATAATCGTTTGTCCTATTCGTTCCGAAGACAGAGACAGACAACAGAAACAAGACGGTTAATGCGGCGAATTTTAGTAATAACAGTAATGGTTTGTTTGCAGATATCTTATTTTTTCTATTAGATATTCTCCTCGTTATTCCCATCCATAGGTCCTCTCTTTCTTCCGGAATGTCTTACCCTATCATTTCATTAGATTAAGGAAGGAACAATGCCCCTTGTGGAATTACCTGCTGCTTCTGGCTGGAACTCTCCCATAGCAAACGAAGATTGGCATCTCCTTCATTCTCATAATATTCAATTTGGATATCATAAAGCGTTCCAGCTGTGAGCGGGATACTTCCTTTATGAAGGGTTGCACTTTGATTTTTCCAATTGTCGATGATCAGCTTTCCGTCAATCCAGACACGGACTCCATCATCAGAGGATGCTGAAATTGTATATTTTTCACTGAATTTGGGTTTGAGCTTCCCTTTCCAGCGTACAGAAAAGTGATCTTCATTTATCCCTGAGGCAGGTGACGCACCATGCCAATTAAAATCAATCTTACGGTCATCGCGGATAAGTACCGCTTCTCCCTCTAAATCAGTATTGTTATAGTATTCTCCAGTTAAACCCGTTAGGGTTACCGGAGTTACGGGTGCTATCGAAGGACCTCCTGTTGTGAGAACATAGTCCTCTCTCGATACTATAAACGAGTCTTTCATAAAGCTTTTAATTGACTGTAGCGTATTATTTTCTGTCAGTAATTTTCCCCAGGTCATCATATAGACCCATTTATTTTGTTTCTCAGTTAATACATCCGGGTTCGGCAGCTGTCCGCTCTCCCCGATTCCGATAGGTTTACCCTCGGCCAATGCGAGCAGATCCTCATAGTAGGACTGCTTATAATCGTTATTGTAGATATCCGCAGCCAGAACATCGAGTTTATCCCCACCGGGATAATATGCAGCATAAGGATCTGACCATTCATTCGGCGCATTCGGATTCCATACCCACAGTAGATTATTTAGCTTGTGTGTGTTTACAAAACGATCATAGACAATACTCCAAAGCTCTGAAAAATTGTCCTTTTTCCCCCACCAAAACCAACCGCCATTCATTTCATGGTAAGGTCGCCATAAGACTGGAACTCCGGCATCACGCAATTGTCCCAAATATCCAGCAACCTCGTCTAGATCTGAGATTAGCCTCTTATACTGAGCTGTCCCAGGTGTAACATAAGCATTAAATTTCTCTTGACTGAGACTTCTGTTTACATTGGACCATTCTGGAGATGTTCCCGGCAAACTCTGATGGAATGTCATGGCTACAATGCCACCCTCGTGATGCCATTCAATTGCACTGTCTATCACTGCTTGCCGCTGTTCTGCGATCGTCCCTTCGGATTGATTATTAATCGCCCCTAATTCATAACCATGTAGAACAGCATTTTGTCCCGAAGTATTCTTCAGCTTATGAACCAGTTCATCTGGGCTTTCTAGATAATCATGCTGGCCGGACAAAATCCCTTTGCCACGTAGATTCACCAAATTACTCAGCAGTTGCTTAGCCTCTTCAGAAGCCGATGGATTACTGGGTATAACCGGAGGTAAAGAGGAAGAAACACTCATAGCCTTCGGAAGACTCTTAACCTCTCCCCAAGGCAGCAAGGAAAAAATAATAAACACCGGTAACATAGTAAACAACAATCTGTTTTTCTTATAATATTTACGCAAATAAATCCTCCTTTCGGTAGCTGTACTGCCTCTACAGGTGCTAAATAAACATACCTGTTATCGGACAATCGTCTTCTGACCTAATGAGGACTATAGCTTAGTAGCTCTGCAATAACGCAGAGCCACTAAGGATCGACCTTTAATTTTCATCAATCAGGAGACATCCGGAAGAAAAAGTGCACTTGCTGGAACTGTCTCTTTAGCTTGACTAGCACTTTCCCACATCAAGCGGACTCTCGCATCGCCTTCATTCTCGTAATACTCCACCTTGATATCGTATAGCCGGCCAGCCTTCAGCGTTATAGTGCCCTTACGCTCAGTACCACTTTGCTTAGTCCAACTATCAATCACGGATTCCCCATTCACCCAGACACGGATACCATCATCTGAGGTAGTGTAAAATGTATATTGCTCATTATATAACGGCTTAATTTTACCGCTCCAACGTATGGAGAAACGATCAATCCCGAGGGAGGCATCCGGCGAGCCTTGCCGCCAATTGAAATCGATTATTGCATCAGTTCTATTAAGAGCTGCTGCTCCCGACAACAACATGTTGTTGTAATACTCTCCTGCAAGCCCCTTCGCGAGAGGAATTGCTGCCTCCCCCTCTTCTTCGGAAGGTGCCGGCGCTGGTGCGGCGCTAGGTGTCGGTGCCAGACCAGTATTTAATTTATCTCTGGTCAGGGTGTAGTTGCTATTCATAAATGTTTTGATTGTGTCTGCACTGTTATTTTCGTAAAGCATTTTTCCCCAGCTCATCATATACGTCCATTTACTTTGCGATTGCTGAAGCTTCTCCAGATTAGGCATTTCACCATTCTCCCCGATCGCAATCGGTTTGCCTGCGGCTAGACTCAACAAGCTGTCATAGTATTTTTGCTGGTAATCATTTTCGTATATATCTGCTGCCAGAATATCTACTTTATCAGCACCTGGATAAGTTAGCGCATAAGGATCTGACCAAACATTGGGAGCATTCGGACTCCATACCCATAACAAATTATTTAATTTATGAACGTTAACAAAACGGTCATACATTATATTCCATAGTTTAGAAAAGTTATTTTTCTTCCCCCACCAGAACCAGTTCCCGTTCATTTCATGATAGGGTCTCCAAAGCACCGGAACATTGGCATCGCGCAAGCTTTTTAAAGAGACTGCCACCTTATCAAGCTCAGCGATCAGATTATTATATTGCTTGGTACCCGGTGTAACGTAACTATCGAACTCACTCTGGCTGAGTGTTTTTTTCACATTATCCCAGTCATAAGAGGTGCCCGGCAGGTTAGCATGAAAAGTCATAGCTACGATCCCGCCCGCTTTATTCCAGTTGATGGCGCTGTTCACCACATTTTGACGTTGCCAAGCCATCGTTGCTTCGGACTGACCACTGATCGCACCCATTTCATAACCGTGAAGAGCCGCATATTGTCCGCTGGTTCCCTTCAGCATATTGTTAATTTCATCTGGACTTTCTAAATAGTCATGTTGACCAGCAATAATGCCTTTTCCTGAGATCGAGTAAAAATAGTTAAGCAGCTTTACGGCTTCAGGTGAGGCACCTGGGGTAACTGGCGTTCCAGAATTTGAAGCAGCTATGACAATAGACGGCGAAATCCCAACAGCAAGCGGAAGTGCAGTCAGAAACAGGACGAGTGACAGAAATGCACCAAACAATCGATACGTACGGTAAGCTTTCAAAATATTCTCCCTTTCGGTAGCCAGGCTGCCACTCTTTCGAAGGCCCTATAGCTTTGCGTCCCTACCTTTCGATAGGTTTGCCTTTTCAATTTAAGAGAAATAATCTCTCTTACCGTAAGTATCGACGACAATTAATGATATATTTAGTGTTTTTATGACTTTTTTTGATAATTGAGTCAATTTACCTGTTTCAAGAAATTTTGAATTGGTTAAATAGATAGGTTAGACCTATGAAATGAATTGTTGTAGTTCTATATCATTCCAGTCTAAAGTAATACGAATGTTATCTTCTTCTACTAATTCAGACCCCGTCTGTACCTCTATAAACTCAACATCCGTCAAAGCAAGGATCGCGTGTTTCGTTCCTTCCGGTATACGTACCACGTCCCCAGCCTTCACATTATGTTTTTTCTCATTCAGCACAATACTTGCTTCGCCGCTGACGATTGTCCAAATTTCACTACGCTTGCGATGTAATTGATAGCTGATATTATTCCCCTCGGATATAAAAATCCGTTTGGTCAGCACTTCATTGCCTTCATCATATTTCACATAATCAATAACTTTGTAATGGCCCCAGCGGCGTTCCTCGTACATCGGTCTCTGTTCAAAGGTCTTCAGCACTTCTTTAATCCGTGGGCTCTCAGCTTTATGGGTAACTAGAATTCCATCCGGGCTAGCCGCAATGATCAGATCCTTCGCACCAATTACCGTAATCGGAATGTCCAGCTCATTAATCAAGCAAGTCCCCTCAGAATCCGCCGTCACAAAACCTTTTCCTACATGCTTGCTGCTCATTTCCTCTGTCAGCGTATTCCACGTTCCAAGATCCTTCCAGAATCCATCATACGGCTGCACCACAATATGTTCTTCTTTCTCCACCACTTCATAATCAAAGCTGATGGAAGACAATAGCTTATACTGCTTCTGCAATTCTTCATATCCTAAAGGCAACCCTTTACGCTGCAAAATATCTAACAAGTACCCTAAACGGAAGGCAAACACTCCGCAATTCCACAATGCATTTTGCTCGATGAGCTGTTCTGCTTGTATGCGGTCTGGTTTCTCTTGAAAGTGACTCACCTTCATAAAACCATTCCCCCCCGCCTCTTCAGTGGTAGGAATAATATATCCGTATTTCTCTGAGGCATGTTCAGGAACAACACCCATTAGTGCCAGATTTGCTCCACTTTCCAGCATGGTCCCCTCAAGCATAGCTATGGTATCGAAAAAGGATGCTTCTACATAAGGGTCAACAGGCAATATTGCTACCGTCTCCGCTGGAGAAACACCTGCCACTGAATAAAGATAGGTAGCTGTTAAGGCGATAGCCGGAAAAGTATCCCGACGCTCCGGTTCAACGATAATCGGCACATGACTTCCCAGTTGGCTTTGTATCATTTCTACTTGGCCGCGGCCGGTGGCTAGATAAGATGATTCTGCCATCCCTGCTTCCTCCAGCTGTCTCCAGACACGTTGTACCATGGATTCTGGTTCACCTTGAGGGCTTTCAAGTACCTTTAGAAATTGCTTTGAACGTGAGTCGTTAGACAACGGCCATAACCGTTTACCTGAACCGCCTGATAGAAGTACCATTTTCATAGAATGAACCCTCCTTGAATGGAATGTATTAAAAGCTATGTCTTTGTTAGGTAGAATCCACTCCAAGGGATTTTGGACTTCCGATCGCTGTTATCCTCAGATTTCCTGATTGGACCGCTTCTCGCGGTAGAAATCCGAGGATAGCATATGCTTTCGAAGCTAGCTTTCCTACGGAAATCTTTCGGGCGAACACTCCGTTTCTACAGTTCCAAATTCCCTTTCCGTTCTTAACCTAACCAACTACTTTTTAACAATGATCCATGCGCACCGGGCTGTACCAGCCGGAAGCGAGCACGTTTTTCTAAAGATTTGCTTCTGCTCCGGGGGAGGCAGCTGCAACTGCAAGAACAACTGCAAGAACAACTGCAACTACAAGAGCAAGACTAGTTGCCACCACAGAGACAGAGACAATGACAACTACAAATGCTACTGCTACTGCGGTATATAATCAGAGTACCTAACTTTATAAATTGCTTAGAACCTTAAAATAAGGGAACGAAGTGGCGGAAGAGAATTTTGGAACTGGAGGAGCAATAGCATCCGCCTTTGTCTGCGGATTTCTACCGCTATCAGCGGTTAAAATCAGGAAATCTGCAGACAACAGCGGCTGGAAGTCCAAACATTCTCTGGAGTCACGGCTCATCCCTAAATAGAAAAATCACAAGTTCAATCAATATAACTTAGATTAAACCGCTCCAGCCACACTAGCAGAATAACCGCTCAATCCGCCCATCTGCGGGCGGCCGACAGAATGATAAACGAGGCCGGTACCCTCGATTTGCTCCTTGGAATACACGTTGCGTCCATCGATCAATACCCCATTACGCATGCTTTTCGCCAGCTGATGCAGATCAATCTCCTTGAGCAGGCTCCAATCGGTCAAGAGGCAGACGGCATCGCTGCCCTCAGCCGCTTCCTCTGGCAGATGGCACCAGCGAAGCTGCGGATGATCGTATTGCTGCCTGAAATTTGTAGCTGCGATTGGATCATATAGTTTGACTGTTGCCCCCTCAGCCACCAGTGCCTCAACAATCTCTCTGGCTGGAGCTTCGCGGACATCATCAGTATTAGGCTTAAAGGCAAGCCCCCATATCCCAATCGTCGAACCGCGCAGGCTGCCAAGTGATTCATGCAGCTTGGAGATGATCATAAAGCGTTGTCCCTTATTCACTTCGACTACAGATTTCAATAATTTGAATTCGTAATCGACGTTGCCCGCAATTTGAATGAGCGCATTAGTGTCTTTCGGGAAACAGGAGCCTCCATAACCGATGCCAGCCTGCAGGAAGGATGACCCGATTCTTTGGTCCATACCCATTCCTTGTGCTACCTCGGTTACATCAGCTCCCACTTTTTCACAAATATTGGCGATCTCATTAATAAAGGAAATCTTCGTGGCCAAAAATGCATTCGAAGCATATTTGATCATTTCAGCACTGCGTATATCTGTTACAAATACATTTTCTGTGAAACCCTTATGAAGCTCGCGCATAGTTGGTTCCAGCTCTGGATTATCAAGACCAATGACAATTCTGTCGGGATGGAGGGTATCGCGAATCGCTGAGCCTTCACGTAAAAACTCAGGTGCAGACACGATATCAAAAGGATGATGGGTATGGCTAGAGATCATTTTGGAGATTTTCTCATTTGTCCCTACTGGAACTGTAGATTTAGTCATTATAATTTTGTGCCCTTCCATCGCTTTAGCGATTTCAGCGGCTGCACCCTCAATATAGGTTAAGTCTGCTTCACCATTAGGCAGTGATGGCGTACCTACAGCAAGGATGATAATATCTGAACGGCGCACCGAATCCTGAAGATCCGCAGAAAAAGATAACCGTTCCTCACGAAGATTCAGTTCAATCAGTTCCTCGATTCCCGGCTCATAGATGGGCGATTCCTTCTGTTTCAGCTTCTTAATCTTTTCCTCGTCCTTATCCACACAGATGACATGATGTCCGCCCAGTGCAAAGCACACGCCAGATACAAGACCCACATACCCAGTACCGATTACTGTCAGCTTCATATAATCATCCTCCTTTTAGAAAATTGACGTACGCCTGCTCAACATACTGCTTGAACTTAACCATAAACGCCTGCTCATCGAATTTACGTGCATGCTCCATAATTTGATCGATATCCCAAGCGTAGGACTCTACCTCATAAATAGCCTTAAGTAGATCCTCCACTTCTTGATGCTGAAAGAACACACCATTTACATAAGGAATAATAGTATCTAGTGCGCCACCTGCTTGATAAGCAATTACCGGTCTTCCTGCAGCGTTCGCTTCCAGCGGTGTAATTCCAAAGTCCTCTTCTCCTGGAAAAATAAATGCTCGACACTGTGCCATCATTCCAGTCACTTGCTCATCTTCTAGCCGGCCCAGAAACGATACATTATCCTTAGCCATGCCTTCGAGGCGCTTGCGATCCGGTCCATCCCCTACGATATAAAGCTTAAGACCGTTACGATTGAAAGCCTCTACCGCCAGATCAATCCGCTTGTAGGAAACAAGCCGGGAGACAATTAAATAATAGTCGCCAATGGTAGAAGAGCTTGTAAACCGGGCTGTATTAATCGGTGGAAATATGACATCTGCATCCCGGTGATAATAATTCTGAATCCTCGTCTTCACTACTGAAGAATTGGCTACGAACTGATTCACATTTTTAGAAGTCCGTTGGTCCCACGTTTTAAGCTGCTGCATGTATACCTTAAGCATTTTCTTGAACAGCCCGGAATTCGACTGACGTTCCATATAGGTGTCATAGTCCCATGCGAAGCGCATAGGCGTATGGCAGTAACAAAGATGAAACGTATGTTTAGGAACCTGAATACTTTTCATAAAAGCACTGCTGGAACTCAGGACGATATCGAAACCGCGAAAGTCCAAATCACGGATGGCCATTGGATAAAGTGGCAGCACCCCTTTAAAATTGGTCTTTACTCCCGGAATCTTTTGCAGCCAGGAGGCACGGATATCCGCATCTTTGAGATTGTCAGTAAGGCGGCTTCCGTTAAAAACCGTTGTGTAGATTGGAGCCTCGGGATACATGTGATGAAAGACTTCCACCACTCTTTCCGCGCCGCCCATTTGGATTAAGTAATCGTGCGCTATCGCAATTTTCATGTGAATCATCCTCAAAGTTTTATGGAGCATCATCTTCAGAATTACCGCGTCATATCATCTGTCAGGTGCCCGCCAACAAACCTTTATAGTAGTCAACGATGTCCTTGACCGTATTCTCGATAACAAAATGCTCTTTCACTCGTTTCATCCCATTGTCCGCCATCCGCCGTCTTTCCTCTGGGTGATCCAGCATCCATTTAATGGAGTCTGCCAGTATAGCCGCGTCACCAGGCTCTATCAGTAATCCTGTCTCACCTTGAACTACAATTTCTACCGGCCCGCCCTCATTGGAGGCGATCACCGGTAATCCCGCTGCCATTCCTTCAACGATAACTTGGCCAAAAGGCTCAGGAGTTACCGAAGTGTGAATCAGTAAATCAGCAGTATTCATAAGGCCTTGAATATCATCCACATGCCCTAGCATGCTTACATTAGTAAGCTCGTCGTTTTTTATCTTTTGCAACAATTCCTGCTTATAAGCCTCTTCTCCAAACAGAGCGTCTCCGGCCAGCCAGAACTTCACACGAGGTTCGTTCTTAAAGCTTTTTGCGGCTTCCAGCACAATATGCTGACCTTTCCAATGCGCCAATCGACCAACTAGCAGTACGTTAAAATCCTTCTGGTCCCGCATGCCGATCCCATTACCAATCGCTTTAGCGAAAGCGGAGTATACGACCAGCGTTTTTTTGGAACGCGGCAGCTCCAAAGCATTCAGCGTAGAATGTGAATTCGCGATGACTCCATTTGGGAGCAGTCGCGACAGCAAACGAATTCCTTTGGCAACGATAGGCTTTAAATAAGGGGCTCCAATATGATCCCGGATATGCCAGATCAATGGAACGCCTGCTATTTTTGCAGCGATGGCTCCGTATAATGCAGATTTCAGGGAATTGGTGTGCACGCAATCTACCTTCTCCGCTTTTAAGAGCGGCGCAAGCTTGCGGCCATAAGCCAACAGCTTGAAGGCTGCAGCAGGTGCTCCCAAGTTGACTGCATTTCTACCACGACTTCTGATGCTCTCATCCAGCGGAATAATACGGACATCCATCCCTTTTTCACGTAGCCGTTCAGCCAGCGCACCATCCTCAGCCAGAATTACCAGTGGATCGATCTGTTCTCCAATATGGGTAAGGATGTTAAACAGGGCAACTTCTCCACCACTCCATTTAGCAGTGTGATCTATATAGGCCACTCTAAGCATTACGTGGTCACCTCCTCTCCTAAGGCTTGTAGGAACACGGATTCTACTTGATCCGTAACATGCTCCCAAGTATATCTCTCTAGTACATGCTCTCTACATTCATCACGGCTCGGAAGCAGCTTTCGATTGCTAAGCATATGGATCATGCCTTCGGCCATGTGGTCGCTACTTGAACTCTTAAATAGCAATTCCGGCCGGAAGCCTTGCAAAATCTCCTTATTGCCGCCAATCGGTGTAGCCATCACTGGCAATCCTGAAGATAAGGCTTCAACGGTAATCAATCCAAAGCCCTCCAATGCCTGTGAGGGAACCACGAACATGTCCGCTGCCTGATAATAAGAGGCTAGTTCATGATCAGGAATGTAGCCTAGCAGCCTTACCTTGTTGCTTAAGCCATAGTCGGCGATCTTTTCTTCCAGTTCCCCCCGCAACGGCCCTTTACCACCAATCAGCAGAATTGCATTTGGGAATCGCTCCGCAACTTGCTTCCAGGCTTCAAGCAGCTGGAGTAGTCCCATCCGATTGACCAAACGCCGGACAGTCAGCACGGTTGTTGCTCCCTCAGGTAAATTCAAGGTCCGGCGAATCGCCAATCGATTCGTAGCGGGGATAAAACGTTCCACATTAGCTGCGCCTGGAATCACAATAATTTTGTGTAGTGGCACTCCGTGCAGCTTATGGAGAATATCGCGGAACGTCTCACTAAGCACGATGAACTTATCCGCTAGCTTATAGGCTCTATGTTCAATGGATTTGGCGATGGTTGTTTTGACCCGGTGCTTAATGCCTTGACCTTCGATTTTCATTTCTTCATTCCATGGGCCATGAAAAGTCATCACTACAGGAATCCCACGTTTCTTTGCTTCCAAGGCTGGACCAATACCATAAGGAGCAAAGTGAGTGTATAAAATATCTATACGGCCACTGCCCTCTCCCATCAGATCGGCCGCCTTACGCTGGAAAGCATCCTTACGTTTCCAGATCCCATCTTTTGGATCTCCGGCATTGTGAATAATCAATTCCTCAGGGGTAGCAGGCGTCTCTTGACTGCAAATCAGCGCATGCACCCGATTACGTGAGGAGAGTTGCTCGCAAACGGATTTGAAATACGTGTTAAGCCCACCCGGCTGTAGCGACGGCCAGCTAAGGCCTGTCGTCATAATGTTCAATCCGTCACTGTACGGCATAGCTTCTCTCTCCTTTATTCTCCTTCTCGGTCTGACTCGTCTTCGCATTGTGCTGAGTCAGCTTTCCTGATCTAATTAATTCGTAATGCTTGAAGCCGACCATGAATTCATACATGACCCAGAATACGGATACACCGAAGCCTGACATTCCCTTCTTGAACAACCCATGTAAGAAATACTTTTGCAGGAAACGGGCTGGTGGTCTTAACAGCAGATGACTGACCCGAAATCGTTTGCCCTTGGCATACGCACTTTCAGCTTCCAAGTCAGTATACTTATTGAAACGTGCCACATGATCGTTAATACTGCGGTAACCATAATGCCAGAGGGTTCCTGTCAAACGTATGGTTCGCTCTTCTGAGACCTCGGGCATCTCGTGCACCAAGCTATTTCGAATTCCATATGCTTTGCGGTTGTATAGGCGCACTAGATATTCGCCACGATCCAGCCATCTGCCCATAAAATCACCGATCCGGTAGATAGAATAGGCAACCGATTGATCCATAAGCCCCGGTTTCAGTTCAAGAATACTTGCGGCCAACTCGTCGCTGACCACTTCGTCAGTATCAATAAGGAAGACCCAATCATGAACCGCGCGTTCTACTCCGAACTCCCTCTGTTTCGCATATCCGGGCCAAGGGTTGACGTATACTCGACAATTCAAGCTTTCAGAAAGCTGTACTGTACCGTCTTTGCTGCCTCCGTCAATCACAACCACCTCGTCGGCGAATAACCTGCAGGATTGTATGGCCTTAGATATTCGAACTTCGTCATCCTGAGCGATGATGACAGCCGATATTGGATAATTGCCTTGGCCGCCTACCACGCTTTTTATTGAATCCATGAAGGTTTCCTCCTTTATCTTTCGCATTATCCATTCATATCCATAGGTTTCTTGCGAATGTAAGAATTCATCGTCGTCTTCATCCACTGAATGTCCTCGCGGGTAATAAGCAGCCGCGGAAGTTTAACTTTTAAGGTGTACTTTATATTGAGAACAATGAAGAAAAATCGCAGGATTGCTGATGACAACATCGCTATCCCTGCTCCGAGTAAGCCAAATTTAGGGATGAGCAGGAACAACATTGGGATAACCAAGAGTAAGCCAAAACCTTGAAGCATCGAAACAATTTTCGGCTTGCCTAGCGCCATAAAGGCCTGCGCCAGAATGATCGTCCCCCCGCTAATAGTCACTTCAAGGAGCAACAAACGAAACACGGTTAATGCCGCATTGAAGTCTTTGCCGTACATCAACGGAATTACTAAAGGGGCTAAGAGCATCAGAACTACTCCGCCAAGCATGGTGAAGGTCGTACTTATTCGAAAGGCTTTGAATGTTAACTCAACTGCCTGTTCTTTTGACAGCTCAGAAGCCTTAGGAAACAAGACGATCGTAATCGAACTTGAGAAAAAATTAACCATCCGCGATAGACTCACAGCCACTACATACAGCCCCAAATCAGCAGGTCTTAACAAACCGGCAATTACAATCTGATCGATATAGGTAGAGAAATTGCCAAGCAAGTCATTGCCGTAGGAACCCAGCCCGTAAGTGAACAATCTTTTTAAATTCTGATAGGCCCCTCTCATCTTCACCTTATAGGTGCGAAGCAAGGAAATCGTCATTCCGATAAACAGCGGCGCCCCCGGAAGGAGATAGGCAACTGCAGTTGTAAAAGGATTCATCTGATCCAGCGCGATCAATATCCCGATCATCGTCAGTGTAAGCAATGGCACTAGATAGCGAATCCAGTTAAATCTCTTGTATTCTCCTCTGAATTGAAAAGCTGCATTGTTAATTTGAGAGATCGCTATAATCGGACACAGAATCATAGACCACTGAGCAAAGGTCACGACCTCCGGACTGAATGACTTCAGCCAATAAGGCA
Organism: Paenibacillus sp. FSL F4-0097; assembly: GCF_038593125.1. Lineage (NCBI taxonomy): Bacteria > Bacillati > Bacillota > Bacilli > Caryophanales > Paenibacillaceae > Paenibacillus > Paenibacillus sp. FSL F4-0097. The sequence continues at coordinate 1,090,479 of NZ_CP151965.1, read as the reverse complement.
AGACCACGATACCTATAATCATCGCTATGACCCCAAAAATGGTACCAAGCAGCAACGCCATACGATAAAGCACTCCGGCATCCTCCGGGTTTTTCTTAGCGTTATAGATGAGAGCTGAAGGAATGCCAAAGCTCATGCTAAACGCCAGAAACTGTGACCAGTTAATCATCGCCGTCTGTTCCCCACGACCTGTCGGTCCAAGATAACGGGCGGTCAGTACACCAGTTAACATGTTAATCAATAGGATCATGACACTGACAAACATAGTTTTTACGGCTGCCGAGCTGTTGTCCTTGCTCTTGGCGAACAGTCTAAAAGATGACCAGATTGTTCTAGCGGGGAGAGATTTTGCATTCAACTGCTGCATACGGTGTTCCCTTCCTTCTACTTTGAGTAATCTCCCTTGCGCTGAGGCCAAGACCGATCAGCATCCAGATTAAGTATCCCTTGAGTCCGGGAAACCCATTATCTGAAACTAGACTGACAATCGCACCGGTCCAAGTAGCTAACGCAAGTCGGGCGTAGGGCTGCAATTGGTCCCTGCTGATTACTCTAGCGAATATCTGTTTGACAACTGCGCCTAAAGCTCCGAAGAAGAAAACAGCACCCAGAACACCAAAGGTAAGCAGTAAAGCGATAACTCCGTTATCCATAATTCCGTACTCTCCAAGCTCGCCGTCATTACCAAGCTTAGTCCCTTGGCCTACACTACCAATTCCCTGACCTACTGGATTGGCAGCGACCATCGGCAGCATGTTTTGCCATAAGCTTAGCCGTTCATTATAAGAGTGATCTTCCTGAACAGAAGATAGTGTCTCTACCCGAGCAACCAGTCCTTCGGCGCCAGGCAATTTCGGCACAACCCAGAACAACGCAGCAGCCACAAAAACTAATTGGATCAAGGTTTTCCACTTTCCCTTAGAAGGAGAGGTTCCAATGTACATGAGCAGCATCACCAGAAGTATCAGCCATGCCGCACGTACTAAAGTAGTCAGCAGGCAAATTACAACTAGCAGAACGCCGATCCAGCGCAATGTTCCCCGCCATTTTTTCTCCAGTATCATCGGAACTAAAGCAAACGCTAAGAATGTTGCTGCCGGTCCGGGCGAATTCAGCGTAGAGAACACTCGGATTTCCAATGGATATGGATTTCCGATGGACATCATGTCCGCATGTTTCATCCAGAACACATCCCAAGGTGGCACTGTCAAATACTGAACAATCCCATAAATGGCAACTAGGACTGCAATATTGGCAAAAGCAGTAAGCAATCGATCGATATCCTTCGGCTTGAACTTCGTGACGGCAAAGTACGGCAATAACAGCAGTGGCACAATATAATTCGCTAAGTCATAAACTGAGCCCATGCCATTCTTAGCCAAACCGATTAAAGCACCATAACCCAGCGCAACTGCGAACATTAACATGATCCGCGTGGAGGCTTTTTGAATATTATGAATCTCCTTCAGCAGCGGAATGATCAAGGTTACACCGGTTAACAAGGGAGCTAAGCTCAGCAAGGATACAGAGTGATAAACTCCTTCTGACCAGTCAGCAATGCGGCGCAGCTCTGGAGCTACGGCCCAGATTAGCAAGGTATAAGCAACCAGCATTTTCGGTCTAAGTATGGCTAACAAGAAAGCCGGGAATAGGATGGCTGAGAGAATGGCTCCCTGCAGACTGTTCGATGAACTCAGCATCGCACTGGAGAAGCCAATGATCAGCGGAAGAGAGACACCTACAGCAGCAGTCCCCCCTATTAATCCAGCTGTCTTGATGAACCTAAGTGATGGGGGCGTAAATACACTCATTCCAAGCCTCCTTCCTTCACCTTATCCCGCTTACGCAGTTCCTTAAGTAATAAAAGTAGAAATTGTGCATCGTCCACAAGATATCTTTTCCAGAGCCGGCCGGGCTCCTGGCTAAGCCGCCAGAACCATTCGAACCCTGTTTTTTGCATGAAGCTAGGTGCTCGTTTCACTGAGCCTGACAGAAAATCAAAGGTCGCTCCCACTCCGATCGATATCGGAGCTTGATAAGAGGTATAGTGGCGATAAATCCACTTTTCCTGCTTAGGCGCTCCTACACCAACAAATACGATATCTGGCTGGCACTCTGTCAGCATTTCTATAATGCGTTCATTCTCCTCCTCATTGTGCTCGAATCCATAGGATGGAGAATAACAGCCAACCACATTTATTCCGGGATGCGCTGTTTTCAAATTCATTGCTGCCCGTTCCGCCACGCCTTCAGCTGAGCCTAAGAAGAACAGCCGGTACTTCCTTTGCTCAAAGGCGTTGCCCAATCGATTAAATAGATCCGCGCCGGATACCTTCTGCTTAAGCGGTTTACCTAGCATTTTGGATGCCCAGATCAGTGGCATTCCGTCAGCAACAACTGCGCCTGCCTTCGAATATACCGTTTGAAATTCTTTATCCTTACGAAGCTTGATCACATGATCTACATTACAAGTGAGAATATAAGACTGATTCCTCTCCTGAATGGTTTTATCAATGTAATCAAGCAAATCCATGAAATCATAGTTATCAAAATTGACATCGAACATATTCACTTGACTCATCGTATCACTTCTTTTTGTGGGGAATCGGTTGGCTGTGAAGATCGATACAGGCAGTTCAGGTACCAACAGAACGGAATAATAAATTGGACCGTCGACAGCGTGTTATCGGAGAATGAGTAGATTAAAAACGCTGCAATAAATAACAGATAATAAGGTTTGATCGGCGGAGCCAATGCTCTGTACACCAGAATAAATACAGCCAATAAAGAGAACATCAACAGAATAGCGCCAATATATCCCCCATCGAAGTAAAAGCGGATATACTCGTTGTGCGGAACTACAAAACCCTTATACAACGTTCCATCATTTGCTACCGTCACTGCTCCAAGCCCTCTACCAGACCAAGGAGAGTCCGCAGCCTTATTTAAGAAATACTCCCATGCCTCCGACCTTCCTGATAAATCAACAGCCGTATCTGTCTGTCTCTCAAAGGAACGTTTCTCAAAATTATCAAGCTGCCAGAAAACAGCGACCATAATCAGGAAAAATGCACCCATCAACGGAATTAGCAGATAGGTTCTGCCCTTCAAATATTGGCGAAGAATATCATAGAAGTAGTAGAGAACGGTAAGTCCAAGTGCCAAGATAGGCCCTCTTGTTCCTGTTCCAATCAAGATAAAGAAATTCAGAACTAACATGATATAGAAAAAGCGTGCTTGCTGCGGATTCCGCTTCACCTCAATAAATGGAATCGCTACTCCCATAAAGGCCAGCATCGCTAGATGCGCAGGAATATTAGCCCCCTGAATCCGTACAGCGCCTGTATACTCGATGTTGAGAAAATTATGAACATGCGCAAGCTGCAGCAACAAACCAACCACTACACTAACAAGAGGAAGCATACAGATAATTTTGATTTGCAGCTCGGCTACATTCTTTTTCCAGTTAATTAATAAAAATACGAATGGAATGGATAGACCGATAAAAGCTTTAACTGCAATGGATGAGGTCATTTCCGGCAGCCAGATCGAAGATCCAAAGGTAATCACCAGCAGCGCCACCATTGCCCACAAGGGGTGACTCAGACGAAACCGCAAGCCATTGACCAGAATACAAGGAACAAGCAGCATCACGATAACCAATTTATAAAGGGACAGTATCTCCATTCCGAACATGCTGCCATCATATAAAAAGTTAATCGATATTGCCGTTGTGATTAGAACGAAATAACTGATCAGTTCAGGCCGTGAAATCGAGATTCCCAGCAAAATAATCAGAAGCACGGCAGCTATCGCAATCATCGGCTGGTAGATGACCGCCGTTCCAAAGAACAGGGCCGACATGAGATAGAGCATCCCGTATGGCAAAACATTTAATTTGGAGCCCCACTCAAAATTTGTCATGTTAATCCCTCACCCCGCTGCGGAATGCCTCTCCCGATTGAGAATCATATGAAGCGTTCCACGAATACTCTCCAGCCTGCATTTGTTCAAAAGCCTTCTTCCTTTGCTTCTTGAGAGGATAGAATCAGCCAGGATATACACGAGCTTAGCGGCTGTCTTTCCCACTAGAAGCAGCTTGCCTTTTAGTCCTTCGCTTTTCATAGCGTTAGAGATACCTTGGCTATAATAGCGCCTCATAATCCAGTCTTCCGTCAAGCGGGCCGCCGGCACGAAATGGTCAACCGCCATTTCCGGATGGTAGAGGATGGAATGCCCTTCTTTTTGAATCTGTCCGAATAACCAGGTCTCTTCACCGGAGAGCAGAGAATCACCCTTTCTTCCGAGATCCAGGGGAAAAAGACTGATGTCGAATACGAGCTTCCGCATCGCCATATTGGCCCCACAAGGATGAAGTTGCTTGGGATATTCCTTAATCCGGCTACCTAAATCAACAATCGTGTACGGAAGCTCAAAGGGTTTAATCAACCAGTCCGGACGTTTACTTTCAAATATCGGAGCGATTTTGCCTCCCATAGCCATGACCTCCGGTTTACTCTCGAAAGTACTGACAATCGTTGTTATCCAACGCTGGCAAGGTATCGCATCATCATCGAGAAAGGCAATCAGCGGCGATTTGGAAGCCAGAATTCCTGTATTTCTAGCCGCTGAAAGCCCCTGCATCGGCTCCATCATGTAGCGGATATCCACATCAGCTCCATGCTTTCCTATAAACTTTTTGACGCAAGCTTCAGTATCATCCTTGGAACAGTTATCCACAACAATGATCTCCGCCTGCTCTAAGTGATCCAGCTTTAAAAGTGACTGAAGCGTCTTGATCAATAAAGGTGCTCTGTTGTAGGTACAGATGATAATGGAAAGCTTAGGAACGTCTCCGTATTCACGCATCGGCATTCACCTAATTTCCACATTATTAATAAGCATCTTTTGAACCGAGTAACATCAGTCCGGTTTTAGCAATGATTTTTAGATCCAGCATGGTGCTCCGAATATGGATGTAGGTTAAGTCCAGCTGTACCATTTCGTCGAAGCCGACACTGTTTCGGGCATTCACTTGCCAATATCCGGTACAGCCTGGTGTAACCGTCAAACGCTGTTTGTCATATTCCGTATACTGAGCCACCTCTTCTGGCAGCGGAGGACGAGGACCAACCAAACTCATTTGACCTATCAGCACATTCCACAGCTGAGGTAGCTCATCGATGCTCGTCTTGCGCAGGAATCTCCCTATCTGTGTGATCCGCGGATCGTTCTTAATCTTGAACATGGCACCGCTCACTTCGTTATAGGCCATCAGGTTTTCTTTTAACTCCTCAGCGTTACTAACCATGGATCTGAACTTATACATCGGGAATTGCTTTTCATTCTTCCCAACCCGGTTTTGCCGAAAGAACACCTTTCCTTTCGGATCCTCCAGCTTGATCAGAATCGCCACGACAACAAATAATGGCATTAACACGAGAAGACCAAGAGCGGAAAAAAAGATATCGATCATCCGTTTCATTATCAAATAGGACTCTGCTTCTTTCCTTCTCTCATCGGTATGCAGCATGTAAATTTTCGGCAGGACCGCCTCGTAGTCTTCCGGCAGTTTTTGCATGCTCATCCTCCTCATCTAAAATTTTGCGAACTCAACTTAACTACTCAAGCTGGTTTGTCCCATTTTATTCAGCCATTCCGACATTGCATCCATCACCGGATAGCGCAAATCTTCGCTTTGCAGTGCAAATTCAAGTGTTGTCAAAATATATCCAAGCCGCTCGCCGACATCATATCTTGTTCCGTCAAAATTATAGGCATATACCCGTTCACTCTGATTCAGCTTCTGAATGGCATCTGTCAACTGGATCTCTCCGCCGGCGCCTTCTTCCATCAAATCGAGATACTTAAAGATCTTCGGAGTAAACACATAACGACCCATGATCGCCAGATTGGAAGGTGCCGTACCTAGTGGCGGCTTCTCTACAAAATTGTTAACCCGATACAATTTACCGTCCTGCAAATCCGGTTCAATAATACCGTAGCGATTCGTGAATTCATCAGGAATTTCTTGAACTCCGATAACCGAGTTTTGTGTTTCTTCATATTGATCAATCAGCTGCTTAAGGCAAGGTACGGCTCCTGTGACGATATCATCGCCTAACATGACACCGAATGGCTCGTCTCCGATAAACCGTCTTGCACACCATACCGCATGCCCCAGACCCTTTGGTTCCTTCTGGCGGATATAGTGAATTTCTACCTTGGCTGAACGCTGAACCTCTTTAAGCAGATCCAGCTTTCCATCTTCCAGAAGCCTAGACTCCAGCTCAAACGCATTGTCAAAATGATCTTCAATGGCTCTTTTACCTTTACCAGTAACAATGATGATATCTTCAATACCGGAAGCAATAGCTTCCTCAACAATGTATTGAATGGTTGGTTTATTGATAATCGGAAGCATTTCTTTAGGCATGGCTTTCGTTGCAGGAAGAAAGCGCGTACCTAGTCCTGCCGCGGGTATGATTACTTTTTTCACCTTTTTCATCGCACTTTACCTCCTAAAAGTTTTGTGAGCATTAGCTTCAAAGATTTCACTTCGTACAAAACTCACTTCGAAAGCATAAACTTAAGTTTTGTGAGCATTAGCTTCAATGATTTCACTTCGTGCAAAAAACACTTCGAAAGCATAAACATTTACTTCGCCTGGTTCATGGCAATTCCGATTAGATTAGAGCCGGTCTGTTCAAGCAGCGTCTTCGCTTTGCGAATCGATTCCCGTTTGGACTTTCCATATCTGGCCACCAGAATCACGCCGTCCGCTTGAGGTGCCAATATACGAGCATCACTGAAATCGACTGCCGAAGGAGAATCCAGCAGGATCAGATCGTAGTTTTCTTTTAGTTCCTCAAGCAAAGCGGTCATTTTGGGGTTGCCTAGCAAATCCGGCGGACTAACATGAGTTTTTCCCGCCGGGATGACTGAAAGATTGGCTAAGTTTCCGAGGACAGCGATGTTATCTGCTTCCTCTTGCCCACTTAAATAAGCCACAAGCCCGTCACTCCCCTCTACTTCAAACACGGTATGAAGACCGGGATGTCTCAGATTGCAGTCAACCACCGCTACCTTCTTGCCATCCTGGACGAAAGAGACCGCGAGATTCGACAATATTGTCGTCTTGCCTGCTCCAGCTTCTGCTGACGTAAAGAGCAGCACTTTTCCTCCGCCGCCCTGTGCTAGTCCAAGCTGACGTATATATGTGCGCAGTGATCGGAACGATTCGGAGATATGCGAGGATGGATTAACGTCTGTAACCAGACTCTTATTTAGCCGCAACATAAGCACCCTCCTTCACTCTGGTGTTGCCTGCCGCCTTACCTAAATCACGTTTACGAATGGTTGCGATCGAAGCAATTACCGGAAGACCAAGGTCATATTCCGCTTCCTTTTCAGACCTTAATGTGCCGTTAAGTGTTTCCATCAGCAAAATAATTCCTAGGGCAGCCATAAGTGATACAACAAAGCTGATGATGAGATTCATCGCAAACCCGCCGTTCGAGGGCCCTGGAACATCAGTCGGATCGGCCGGTGTCAGCAAGGTAACATTGTCTACCCTCATCAGCGATGGCAATTCACGAATGAATGTCTGCGATACCGCATTTACGATCCCGGCAGCTTTAGTGTAGCTTTCATCCTGAACATTGAGGTTGATCACCTGACTCTTCTCTGAAGTTTTAATCTCAAGCTTCTGGCTTAGTTCATCGGCCGTGAGACCAAACTCCGGGTGATTTTCTATTACGCTTTTCATGATGGTCGGTGATTTCATAATTTCCTTGTAACTCTCAATTAAATTCAGGCTAAAGCTCAAATCGTTAAGATTGTTGCTCTCGGGAGCTTTGGCAATGTTGTTGACAAGCAGCTGTCCGGAAGCGGAATAGACGGGTTCAACGAAGTTTTTGCTAACATAGTAAGTCGTAGCACAGGAGATCAAAACGAACACCATGATGAGCCAAAACCTTTTTTTAATCAGGTTAATGTAATCCAGAATCGTCTTTTCCACAGTAACCCTCCTTCCGCTAAAATTACATTCTGAAAGCATTCATGAAAGTTTCAGTTGTTGCTTTAATTCTATCAATCCACACCATTCGCCACATGGCTCATACCATCACTTTCCTCTTCACTTTGGAGTAAGACGTTATACCTCTTAAGAGGGGGATTAGGTATACTTTAGTGCCATATCGAGGGCAAATTTAGGTTTTAACGCACAAAAAAACACGGACAACCTGTCCGTGTTCATGTACTATGCTTACGAATTATTTCAATTTTCACTCGTAAGACATTTCATATTTGGTTAATCCGACAGCATTTGCATAAAGCGCTGCCTGAGTACGATCAGCCACCTGTAATTTAGCTAAAATCTGACTGACATGCTCCTTCACCGTAAATTCACTAATGAAAAGACGTGAAGCAATTTCTCTGTTGCAGGCGCCCTGTCCCAGCTCGATCAGGACTTCCTTTTCTTTGGGTGTTAATTCATCCGTTGGGCTGCTTCCACTCATGCGCATTTTATCTTCCATCAGACCAGGATCATAATACTTTCTTCCCTTGTGCACCAATTGGATAGCAAACAGTAACTCCTCGGGCAACGCCTCTTTCAGTACATATCCATCTACCAGTACTTCTTCAGCCTTCAGGAAATCCTCTCTGCTCGCAGATGACGTCAACAGAATGAACTTACTAACGATACCACGAGCACGCGCTGTCTTGATGACATCCAATCCCGATTCATCTGCTAGCTTAAGATCAATCAATACGAGATCAGGCTGCGTCTCCTCAATCACAAGAAGCGCTTCTTGGCCATTCGTCGCCTCACCCGCAAACTGCACATTCGGTTGCATCGAAATGACAGATGCCAGTCCTCTTCTAACTAAAGGATGATCATCAACAATGACGATTTTCACAGAAACGACCTCCCGCCTAAAGTTTATGCATTCTTTAATTCAGCTACACCGACAGGAATCGAAATCATAATTCTTGTTCCTGTGCTCTCATTACTGGACAACTGAAAGTCGCCACCGAGCGACTGGGTCAAATATTGCATATTCTTCATGCCAAGTCCGCTTACACTATCTTCAGATTCAATCCATAACAAATCAGTATCAAAACCAACACCATTATCACAAATCAATAATCGAATCCAAGTCGGCTTCAGAGACAGTTCTACATCCACTCGACTGGCAGCACCATGCCTGATGGCATTACCCGTGGCTTCGGAGATAATCCGAAAAAGCGCCTTGTGGTAAGGATAAGGGAGACTGAAATCATCGCCCGTTATTTTTAAATCAATATCAACATCATTTAATCTGGATAAGCTCTTCAAATGTGATCTTACCATGCCCAACCAAGTAGGACCGCCACTCTTCTTGGAGCTAAGACTGTAGATCGTGATCCGCAGTTCTTTGGCAACCTTTGTTGCAGAGTCATGAATAAGCTCAATTTGTTCTTCTAGCTCATGATCAGACATTCTCTTCCACGATTCCTTCAGCGAATGCGTCGCATACACAATACCAAAAAGGCTCTGCGACACACTGTCGTGCATTTCATCCGCAATCCGGTTCTGTTCGTTCGTGATGATCAACCGGTTCTCGATCACACCAAGCTCATGTCTTTCAAGAATATTCGCACTTAGCTCAGATAAGAATATCAATTGTTGAATATACCATCTGCGGCCTTCCAGCCCCTCTGTAGACTCCAGCTTGAGTCCAATCATCCCTACAAAACGGGTGCTCATCCGTACAGGCATCAGCAGGAAATCGCCTAATCCCGGCAGATTTCTAAAAATAGGCTCTCGCTGCAATCTCCATTCATGCTCATGTTTTCCCAGTTCTGAGAATAGGAACTGTTCCTCTTCCTGCTGCCAGCCGGTCTGCCTGCTCTGCGGAGCTGGTTCTCCGCTTTTCTTGGCGAACCAAAACAAAGCCTTATCTAGCTTCGTTAGCTTAACAACATAATCGGTGATCACTTGACCGATATTCATGAAATCATGTTGGCTTGAGGTTTCCACGATATGGTACAGGGATTTGATATGCTCCATCGTCTCTTTCGTGCGAGCATTCGATTCTTCACGTTGCCGCTTCATCCGATTAACGATCTGCATTATTATAACCGTAAGTACCAGTGTTAGAAACAGATTCCCATTTATAAATACAATTTCTAAAAAATTTCTGTTCGCAGAATTGATAAAAAAATAACAGAGCACCGCAAAAATACTGATATAGCTTAAGAGCAACGACCATCCAAAATAAATGGACAATGAGCCTGCAGCAATCAATACAGGATTAAGCACATAGAGCCTAAAAGAGCTTTCGTACCCACCCGTAAACAAGGTCAATGCGATAATTCCCACCATCTCTATACTAACAGCCAGGACGAGAGTCTTTGGCCTGCTGCGTAGCCTTCGATAACAAAATGAGAACGTTTGTGCAAACACAACAAGTATAGCAATAATAAGTGATTTATAAATTATGGAAGGTCCCGTCTTATCTAGAAGATACATGAGTGATGTGAGGGACAATGAAAAATACCTGTAATACGCAATCAGTTTGTCTTCTGCAGTTGGTTTGATTTTCATCCCACCACCCTATTCTCCAGTTTTTTTGGAAAATGCGAGATTGTACTGTGCTCGATAAAAGCATCATACATGAGAAAAATCACAATAACAAGTTGACATTTCCCATGTTTGCGCTTCCATTTGAAAAATAGTTACAAAAAATTTATTATTTTTTTAGTAGGTTTTATCACTAAAATTTGGAATTTTATCCACTATAGTTAATAAGAACTAACACATTTATGTAATATTAATCCATATTTTTCAACATATCTTATAAAACGACAACAATTATACAAATTATAACAATTACTGTTGGGACTCTAGTAGGAGGATGTCGATTTAAATGTTATTCCGGCAAAGCTGGGGTGCGATTCCCATATATTTTTTAAATAAACGAGAAAAATAGAACGGATCATTATAATGAAGCATACTAGAAATTTCCTTAATTTGTAATGAGGTGTTAAAAAGCAACTTTTTGGCTTCCGCCATTTTTAGACGGTGAATATATTCATGAAGCGGGTATCCACTGCTGCGTCGAACAAGACGACGAAGTGTAGACATCGAAACATGATGTTTTGCCGCTATTTGTTCTAGGTCCATTTCACCATAAATGCATAAGTTCAGGTCTTCCCGAATCTGACGCATATAATCAGCCTGAGAATTCCAACTTTTTTCTTCTATTATAAAAGAACACTCCAGCAGCATTCTTTCGAGCAATAATGCTGCCCGATCCGCATCCACAGGTTCTCCGCTCTCCATCCGTTCCAGCACTTCTTCAAATAAGGTAGTAAGACCTACTATAGATTGGGCTTGAAAAACATTTCCCCCGGCTATGAGGCCCGATTCCAGCCATTCGGATACACGCGTGCCATTAAAGTTAATATAATACTCATCCCAGCTGCCTCCCGGTGGTGGACCAAAGTTATAACTGTAACCTGGGCGAAAAAAGTATAAGCTGCCTTCACGCACCTGCTGCTCTTTTCCCCCAATCTCCATGTAGGAGCCACTACCTGACACTATGTAAACAATGGCCCAGTGCTCAAAAACTACACCTGAACGGAATAACGTTCTTCCTGGCAGATGACCTGCCTGTCCCACCCTTATATTCTTGAGCTTCAGCTTGGAGGATTCAACCTTCGGATCAATAATTCTTATTGGATATGGACTGATCATATAATCCATGTGCTTGGACATTATAGGCATTCCTCCCCTTGTTTAGTAGTGATAAGGTTATTGTGAAGATGATCATATTCTACATGAATAAGAGGTGTCCACGCTATGCTTAATCATTCTACACTACTGCTTTTCCCTAATCCGCGTGAAATCACATTGTCACAAGGCTCCTTCCATTTCCCAACAAGCGGAAGCATCGTGCTTCCTAATATGGAAGAACAATCTGCCATGCCAGCTGCACGAAAACTACAGGAAGTGATTGCACAAGCATTGAATCTGCAGCTGACTTTATCCATTGGCTTACGTCCAACCGTTGTATCTGTCTGTAACTTTAACTATGTGCCATTATTGTCTGCACAGGCATATGAGATTGTTGTCGATCAGAAGGGTATCGTTGTCTCCTATAGCTCTCCTGTAGGCGCCTTCTACGCAGCAGCAACCCTGAAACAAATCATAGAACAAAGTGGCAAATCTATACCTCAGCTGCATATTCGCGATGAACCTGATTTTGGAGCCAGAGGCCTGCTCATAGATATCAGCCGCAATAAAATCCCGAAGCAAGAAACCTTGTACCGGATCATTGACCTTATGGCTGATTTGAAGATGAATGAACTTCAGCTATATATAGAAGGTGCTCCGTTCGCTTATGAATCCTTCCCTCAAGTCTGGGAGCTTGAAACCCCAATTACCGGAGAGGAAATCCTGCTTCTGGATGCCTATTGCAAAGCACGTTATATAGAGCTTGTTCCCAATCAGAACAGCTTTGGGCATATGGAGGGCTGGCTCTCTCGTCCAGAATTCAACGCTTTAGCTGAAATTCCCGAAGGCTTTATGCTTCCGAAGAATTTGTATGCGCAGGACGTTTATCCAGAAGGCTTATTTATGCACCCTGGTACTTTTGATACCGAAGATCCTGCTGTACTACCTCTGCTAGACAAAATGTTTGACGATCTGCTACCTTACTTTAGCTCCAATCAGTTTAATGTAGGCTGCGATGAGACCTATGAACTCGGTCTTGGTAAAAATAAAGCTCTGGCAGAAACTCAAGGCAAAGGTCAACTCTATTTATCATTCCTGCAAAAGATTTATGAGTTGGTTACAAAACGTGGCAAAACGATGCAATTCTGGGGCGATATCATTATCCAGCATCCCGAACTGATTCCTCAGCTTCCTAAGGATATTATTGCTATGGAATGGGGTTATAGCGCTGAGCATCCCTTCGAGTCCGATACGCTCAAATTCCGTGAAGCAGGTATTCCTTTTTATGTCTGCCCAGGCACCAGCTCATGGAACTCCATTACAGGACGCACAGACAATATGTTAGCCAATCTGCGCAGTGCAGCTATTCATGGCAAAAACAACGGCGCTATCGGTTATCTCATTACGGATTGGGGAGATTTTGGACACTGGCAGCATCTGCCGGTCAGCTATGCCGGCTTCGCCTACGGCGCAGCCCTATCCTGGAGTGTAGATCATAATCTGGAAGCAGATACTGCACAGTATTTAAATAGATTTATTTTTGCAGATCGTTCTGAGGGAATTGGCCAGCTGCTCCTGGATCTCGGCAATTACTATCAGCTTGAATCCAGTATCAACCGTTCAAATGATGCAGAAATGTCCCTGCTGCTGCGTACCCATCTGGACAATTTCCTAATCATAGAGAAGCTTACTGAGGAACACTTCAATCATCTCGAAGAATATCTGCTCTCCATTGAGGCGCGGCTATCGGGGTTAGATCTTCAATGTGAAGATGCTGCTCTTGTGCTGAAAGAACTGAGTAATGGCATCCATTTTGTGAAGCATGCTGTGCAGCTGGGCAGAATAAAGCTACAGTTGACATCAGCACCAGATTCGCTTGACCCTGCGCTGATTACGAAGCAAATCAATGACCTTGATGTACTCCTTCACCAATATCGTCTCTTGTGGACGGAACGCAACCGGCTCGGCGGCTTGGAGCAAAGTATCTCGAAACTTCAACGCCTGCGTAGTCAATATGAAGCATTGAAATCAGAACTCTCCGCATCCGTAAGTTCCTAATCCCTCTTATTAATATTCACTATATAGCTGCTGTTGGGTAATCGAACGTTGAACTAACGCTTTCGGTTCGCCCAACGCAGCTCTTCATATTGATTCTCAAGCATCTCCCGCTCACGTTGCTCGTGTTGTTCCCTGCCAATTCCCTCCTGCTGGCTTTCCTCATCCTCATAGATTCGCCATAGGTCAGAGAACAGATAGTCTTTGATTTCTACCACTTTTCCCTTCAAGATTCCGTTTATCCAAAAAAGTCCCGTGGAAGTACGCATAACCATGCGGCCATCCGGTGTTTCCGCCTTTTGACCCATTCGAATAGCCATAAGCATCTGGCCGAAAGTATACCATTCCATATCTGCTAATACCTCCTAAATTTTAGTTGTAATGGAATAAAGAGAAAGCTATAATCAGGGCAAAAGAACCATTTTCGTAAAAATTTTATAGGAGGGTTGTTATGGATTGGCTAAATGACTACGAAGATGAACTGCGCTTGGTATTCCAAGAAAGCAGACGGATTATTTCTGAATTTCCAGAACCTCTAAATCAACAAGGCATGTCCTATCTTGAGCATTTTAACGTATTTAACGCTGAAAGCCACAAAAACTACATATGTTATCTTTTGCCCTTTTGGCTGCAAAAGGGATGCGGAATCTCTGCAGAGGTTACTCGCCAGATGTCGATGGGCAACGTCTTTTTTATGTTGTATTTCTTCATACAGGATGACCTGATGGACAGCCAAGAATCCTCTGCATACGAAAAATTGCCCTTGGCGAATTTGCTTTATGTGGAATTTTTAAATATCTACCGGATACTATTTCCGGAGCCATCCGCTTTCTGGATCTTATTTAATCGTTATATCATGGAGTGGGCAGATAGTGTTAGCAACGAAAATACCAGTGACTATTTTCTTAATGATCGGGTCAAAATTTCCTATAAAGCCAGTCCGCTCAAGCTATCCAGCACCGCTGCCCTTCTGATGTCTGGAAAGAGTGATTTAGTGCCGCAAGCTGAAGAACTTATCCATTCGGTTTTGCTTACACTGCAAATGCTGGATGACTATGAGGACTGGAAAGAAGATTTATCCGCGGGCAACTATAATTGTCTTCTCTCCCTAACTCGCAAACATCTGCCTAACAGCAGTGCAGCTAAACTCACTTCGCAAGAGGTCGAATTTTATCTATTCACTGCAAATGGTCTACATACCTATACGGAATTAGCACACGACACACATAACAAAGTTACAGCTTCCGACCTTAATGCCCCTCATCTTATCGCGTTCCATTCCATGCTAGTAAGTAACTTACAGCAGATCTCTGATTCCATCGAAGCGGACAAGCAGCTCTTGCTAAACGGAGGATTATATCATTGGTTGTCAAAAAATGTCCATTAATTCTATTATTTTGTAATAAAAAGAATAGTATTAGTAGTTTTGCTATGTTATATTATTAAAGGTAAATATATACAATTTGGGAAGGGTGATTATTATGTCAGAAGCAATTCTTAGAAATCAAGTCATTCAAAAGGCATGGGAAGATCCAAGTTTCAAGAAAAGACTACTCTCAGACCCAAAAGCGGCTCTCCAAGAAGCATTAGGCGTAATCATTCCCGACAGCGTTACCTTGAAAGCCGTTGAAGAAGGTTCCAACGAATTCTATCTTGTAATTCCACCAAGTCCTACATCCGATGTATTGAAGGCAACCGCAGCACCACGCGGTTCGTGGTAAGACAACAAGATTAACCCCCTAAGGAGTGAGAATCATCCGGAGCTTCTGCCAATGGCAGTATGGTGATGGATTCGGTTCCCACTCCTTTTTTGCTTGTGAATTTCACTTTACCTTGCATAGCTTCGATGATACGGAAAGTGACCATTAATCCAAGACCTGTGCCTTTATTCTTTTTAGTGAAATAAGGCTCTCCCAATCGGTGCAGGACATCCGCGTCCATCCCTTCCCCGTTGTCTTTGATATGAATAATTACGTTCTCCTCTTCCGCATACACCGACATATAGATAAATCCTTCGTCACGGAAAGATTCAATGCTATTTTTGATAATGTTGATGAAGGCTTGCTTAAACTTCGAGGAATTCCCCTTCACCCATAATTCGCCCGATACATCGAGAATCATTTTTCCTCCATTTAAATGACAAAGCGGCTGCATAATACTCTCAATATGCTTAAATTCATTATACAAATTCAGACTGGAAATCGTCTCAAATTCCGGTTTTGCGAAGGTTAAGAAATCCGTAATGATCCCGGAAGCACGATCCAGCTCACTAAGGGCCATCGACATAAATATTTCCTCTTCACCAACGGATTTCTCGCTAAGCAGCTGAAGGAAACCCCTAGTTACCTGGAGTGGATTCCGCACTTCATGAGCAACTGATGCAGCAAGCTCGCTAATAATTTCCATTTTTTCTGAACGCTGCAATTCGTTGTTAAAACGCTCTAATTCTTTAGAATAGTTAACAACCTGTTGATGGCTATAGGCTAGTCTTCGCTCCAGAATTACGATCAAGGAGATTATGAAGGCAACAATGCCCCACTTCCACAAGAATAAATCATAGTTCCCCTTATGAATGTAATACCACAGTAACTCTGACACTACAGTAAATGCAGCCGTTCCAAAGCCAATGGCAAAAATGATAGCGTCCCTATTCCCTTTAAGCGAAAATATAATCACACATACGATAAGCAAGATGAACTGAAGGATGAGGATGAACCCGATAATAGTGGTGGATACAAAATAATAAAACTCAATATAGCTATTATTCGATAGAAAATTGATCAAAAGACATAGCAAACAAAATGAGGAGTAAATGACTTGAAATTGACGAAAACGACGGACGATCGCATATTTTCCACTGCCAAATATTTTTTCAAATAAAAGAGTAAGCGCCGGTAAAAGTGAGAATAAAGCCAAATCAAGAAATACATTACTAATCGCGCCCAAATTGCTGTAAAAGGTATAAATAAAAGGAGAATAGGTTATCGAGAGAATTCCGGTTGAACCTATTACAACGGCTAGTGAAGCCACACTGGAAAAATAGTCCCTATTAATGTAGAGAGAACTTATAAATAGAACGATAGCCACAAGAAAAAAAGCACAGCCCAAAATCACATCGCTGAGTCCATTTTTAATATAATCATTGATTAACAGGTTGTGTTCACCGATCACTACTTCATTTTTAATTCCGATTCTATCCTGCAGCGTTTCAGTCCAAATGTATAATGTTTTCCCACTATCGCTTTGACTCAAAGGCAACAACAAAGAATAGTTATCCTTAATATAATTACGATCTTCCTCGAAGATTAAACGGTCGTTCACATACACCTTCACATGAAGAGCATATAAAGTATCAATGTAGATTGAAGGGGAGATATAACTAAAGTTAGGTATGGAAATACGAGTCCAAGAAGTGGATACGCCTGATGGCAGATGTGGGATTTCCTTCGTAGCGTTCACATTTATCCAATACTGCTGGTCATTATTCTGAGGAACCACTACGCCGCTGTTTTCGGTTCCATCGCCCCATCTCATCTGCCAACTGGTAATTTCTTGGGATGGATATGGGGTCGCTGCTGATACAACAATTGAACTATATCCTATCAGAAGGAGAGTAAGGGCTATTGCTATATGTAGGACTTTAATCATCAAGCGCATATATGCACCTCAGAAGTAAGTATCAGAAACAATATTCTGTCTGTACTACTTCGCTCAGCCCCTCACTCTTTCCTTCTAAAAAACGGAATTATCATAAATTACTTCTAAATTCTTCTAAGTTCTGGTATTTTTACTATAATTTCAGTCCCTTCCCCTTTCTCACTGCGAAACTCAGTGCATCCCTCCATCGCCTCAATAATCCGAAAGGTTACCATCAGTCCAAGCCCCGTTCCTTTGGTCTTATTGGAGTAATAAGGTTCCCCTAACCGAGCCAGCTCATTCCGGTTCATCCCTTCCCCATTATCATGAACACTGATTATTATATGTTTTCCAGACTTCCAGGCTGTGACTTTAATCAGCCCATTGTCCTTTAAAGCTTCAATACTATTTTTGAGAATGTTGATAAACGCTTGCTTGAACTTGGCAGATGATCCAGTAACGTAAAGTCCTGGCTGCAGGTTAAGTTCAATGACGCCCCCTTGCAGATTCGCTAACGGAGAAAGAATACCCGTCACATGCCTCAACTCTTCGGACACATCAAGCTGCTCTACGGTTTCAAGTCCTGGTTTAGCGAAGGTTAGGAAGTCTGTAATAATGAGCGTAGCTCGATCCAGTTCTGTAACCGCCATTTGCAGATATTCCCGCTCCTTTTGATCTGAACGCTCCCCAAGAATCTGCAGAAACCCTCGGGTAACCTGCAATGGATTCCGTACTTCATGCGCAACCGAAGCTGCCAGCTCACTAATAATCTCCATCTTCTCCGAGCGCTGCAAATCATTATTGAACTTCTCAAGCTGATGGGAATATTCAATAAGCTGTTCATGGTTTCGAGTAAACCTTCTTCCCAGAATGACGATTAAGGCAATTACGAAAATCACCACTCCCCATTTCCACCAATATAATTGATAGGATTGCCCCGATACATAGAACATGACCAGTTCGCTAAGAGACATGAAAGCAAATATTGAGAACCCTGTAGTAAAAACAACAGCATCTACATTCCCACGATTCGCATGAATAAACGCTAAGCTGATCAACAATATAAATTGCACAATCATAAGGATACCCAGCACACTCGTAGTCATCAATCTATAAAAGTCATCCAACTGATATGACAAAAGGATATTAACAACCATTAGAGAAAAACAGAATATAGAATAGACAATTTGAAACTTGCGGAATCGGGTAACGATTTTCTTTTTCCCTGGACCAAATATTTTTTCAAAATAAAATGTAAAGGAGGGCAGAAGCGTATATAATGCTACATCAAAGAAAACAAGTACAATCTCTCCATAATCGCCTAGGATTGTCGGCAGGAACGATGAATACGTTACCACTAACACGCCAATGGATAAAATAATCAGCACCAATAGAAATCCGCCGGAAAAATAACCTTTTCTCATGAATAGCGAGCAGATCAGCAGTACAATCGCAATAAAAATAAGCGTCGTTCCAATGATCAGATCCATTAAGCCCTGCTTTACATAAACAGATAACAGCTCATCGTATTGGCCTACTCTTATTTCGCCGTGGATCCCTAAGTCTTTGCTGCCACCATGGGTCCATAAATATAGCTGTTGTCCTCCAACACTTTTGGACAGAGGAATGAAAACCTTACTGCCATTGAAATTAAAATCTTTTCCGGAATCATATATTAATTCGTTATTTAAATAAGCCTTAACATTATTTCCATATACTTTATCTATGAATAACGCAGATTTATCACCAATTTGTGGTAAAGTAAACCGCAGCCAGGCTGAGGTTGCCCCACTTGGAGTCTCTGGGCTTTTCCCATGAGGCATAACACGAGTCCATTCTTCATCAAGAGCTGCCACAGCTTCTTCAATATGATCTACTTCTATACGTTCAAATTTAATCTCCCAATTGGGCAGCGTAGAGTCTGATGATTCAGCACTCACTATCGCCGTACCAAAAGGGACCATAGCGGTCAGCAGTAGAATTAATAAAAAAGCAGCCGCTATATTGGGCTTTGGCAACTTCATCGTAGCACCTCAGTAATTCATTAGTTGTTTAAACGTTCATATATGCTTCTTAATTTCGACAAGCTTCGCACTATCCCTGCCTATTCTTGTAAATTTTCTCGAAAAAGGACGTTTTTCATCGGCTTTTGCTTTCACCCATTTTTACTAATCCAATACAGACATACCCATTTATTGGATCAGCGATTCGATCATGGTCAAACGGGTAAAGATAAACATAGGAAGTTCAAATTTTATCATAAAAAAGGAGTGAACGGCTATGGATAGTTCACCAAATAAAACTGAAGCTGACTTTGAATATGAACGTTATATACAAGCTGATATGGATGAAGAGGATATTGTTGATGATGACGCAGATCCTGTCTTGGTTGGCGATAAATACTTGGCAGCAGATATTGGTTTAAACTCACCTAAGGATGTAATCGAAAGAGATGAGTTGGTGGAATCCGATGCATATCTAGCCGCTGAAACCGCAGGATTAACCCTAGATGATACGGATTATACTAAGGATGAGGAACTCTTGGAGATGGAAGAAGAAGATCAGCCGCTAGAGGATGTTCCAGATGCAGACGATGTATATCCAAATTCCATTATTGACCCTGCCTCCCCGCCAGTGGATGTTATGCCGGGAACAGACGTTTTGAACGGTTCGCAGGGAGAATAGCAGCTTAATATGAATAAAGCCGCCGGGCTATGAGTGAAGTGCTCCCTGTCAAGTGGACAGTGTAAAAAACAAAAATAGTTAGTTTAGATACCTCAGTTCGTATTGCCAGAACTGAGGTATCTTCGTTATGCAGCTCGTCGGTATTCGCTAGGTGACAAGCCATCCAAACACTCTGTGTAGCGGTAATTATTGTAGTAGTGAATATATTTGCTAACCTCTGTGAGGACATCATCATAGGTGTCATACTTTGTAAGATAATAGCTTTCTGACTTGTATGTACCCCAAAAACGCTCAATAGGTTGGTTGTCCAAACACCGACTCACACGAGACATGCTTTTCTTAAATCCGTATTTTACATGAAGTCGGTTGTACTCATGAGACGTGTACTGGAAGCCTCTGTCGCTTTGTAAAAGAGGGGATACGCCAGGATTCTTCGCGTAAGCCCTCTTCAACGTATCCATCACGAGTTTATTGTTGTTGGAATGGCTTAATACCCATGAGACAATGGAATTATCATATACATCAATAATAGCGCTCAAATAGGCTTTGCGCCCATTCCCGTACTTCAGTTCAGTCACATCTGTACACCATTTTGAATTAGGAGAATTGGCATCAAAGTTACGGTTCATTACATTTTCAACTACATGGATCTCCGTAGCTTTCACATAACTCGCTCGTTTTCTGCGAATGACTGCTTTAAGCCCAAGAGCACACATAATTCGGTAATAACGCTTTTTGTTGTACTGCTTTTTGAGCTTTCGGTTTAATTGCGTGCGCATTTGACGATAGCCAAGAATCCCTTTTCGCTTGTCATATCGTAGCTTTACTTCTTTCGCTAACGCACGAGTTTCAAGTTCTATGCAAGAGGGTTTCCATTTTAACCACTTGTAATAGGCAGATCGAGCAACCCCAGCTAACGCACACAACTTCGTAATTGCGTGACCTTTTTCTTTGTTCAGTTCTTGAATCGCTTGATACAAGTTTACTTGTCGAACGAGGGTTAGCGTGTATTTCGTCGCTTGATCTCCGCCAACTTTTTTGCGAAGTCATTCTCCATCTCTAGGTATTCATTTCGCGCTTCTAGCTCTTTAATCCGTAGTTTAAGGCGGTCATGCTCATCTAGTTCTTCTACAGGCTTTTTGCGACCGCGATTGTCCTGAAGAGCCTCCTCGCGGCCAACTTGATATTTCCGAACCCATGCGTAAACTTGCTGATAAGATACTCCGTACTTTTCAATCGCTTTCTGATAATCCAATCCATTAGCGATGGTATATTGTGCAATTTCAATGCGTTCTTCGAAAGTTGTTTTACGTCCTTGGTTCATATGAGATAGTCCTTTTCCTGTATGTGTAGGTTTCAATTCTATCTCATTAGTATACTTGGTAATCCATTTTGTCAAAACACTTCTGCTTGAAATATAATGCTTGTTTGTCACCTCTTCAACGGAGCAACGACCAGACAACACTTCGTTAACAGCAGCAAGCTTCAATTCCTTTGGGTATGATTTCCATGTTCTCGATTCTCTCAACCCGTCCAAACCATCTGCTTTATATTTCCTAATCCATTCTCTAACTGTGTGTGAACTAAGACCTAGCTGCTTTGCCTCATAGTTTGGATTTGACTTGTGCTCAAGGCACAGCCTTACGACATGTAATTTTACTTTTAAAGATGTTGGACTTCTATTAGACATTAGAAAAACTCCCATCATTGTAGCAGTAGAAGTTTTTGTTTTTTCTACTGTCTACTATGATGGGAGCTTATCATGAGCCCGGCGGCTTTATGTTGTTTCTAAATAACGACATGCTCATTGAGTTAGCAGTTAACCCTGCATCGTTGTTGGCTGTTCTGCGGGACGAGCAGCGGCGATTTGTGCTTCCAGCTTGCGGGTCTTAACCAATATCGCTGCTACCAGCAGCATCACTCCATTGATTACAAACACCCAGCGAATTGGAATAACCGCGCCCAATAAGCCGCCGATAATCGGTCCAGCCATCGTCGCAAGCTGAGATGCCGCCTGATTCAGGCCAAAGGCCCGTCCACGGAATCCCGGCTCAATTACTTGTACAATCATGGCATTCACTGACGGCAGCACACCTGCATAGAACAAGCCGTAAGCAAAGCGAAGGATAGCGAACTCTACATAGCCCGAAACAAAAAACTGTAGTATATTACCGATGCCGCCCCCGATCAGTCCAATAAATAAGATCATCCCAAAGCCCTTTCGGCTGCCGATTCTGCCCCACTGCGGAGCCATCAGCACCGTAGCAATCCCCACAGCAGAGAACACTATTCCCGAGCTTAGCGAGGCACTATTTTTGGAGATCCCCATGTCCAGTAGATAAATTGGGATTAACGGTTCCAGAATCATAACGGAGAAGGTACTGATTCCCGCCAGCGAGAGCAAAGTAATAAAGGCTCGGTTACTTCTCGCTTCCCTGATATCATCACTTACATGTGACCTTGGAGCCGAACGGTCGAAGTTCTCCTCTTTTGCAAAAAAAGTAGCAATGAGCGCTGAGATAAGTACAATACCCGCCGAGAATAAAAAAGCAATCCGGTTGCTGGTATAATAGCTCACTACACCGCCGATTAATGGCCCAATAATACTACCTGTAGCTCCGGCTGTAGACATAATACTTAAAGCGTACCCCGTCTTATGCTCAGGGGTATTGGTGGCTACCATTGCAATAGCTGCTGGAACAAAACCGGCAAGCAGTCCTTGCAGCACACGCACAATCAAAAAAACATAAGGATCATGTACAAAATAATTAATAAGGTATAAAGCTGCCAGACTAAAACCCGAGCGAATAAGCATCGGTTTCCGACCATACTTGTCGGCTAGCGAACCCCAATAGGGAGAGATTAAAGCGCTGGCAAGAAAGGTTATTCCAAAACTAACCCCTGACCAAATCTCCAAATGATTTGAAACCCCAAGTTCGTCGCTCAAAAAAATGGAAAGGAAGGGAATCGAGATCGAATAAGCTGTACTACAAAAGAAAACCCCTATCCAAAGCACGATCAAATTCCGCTTCCACGAAAAGAGCATCCTATGCACATCCTTTCTCGATGTTCTCTTTGGAAACATCCTACCATTGTAAACTTCTTTTTAAGATGTGCCAATCCCAGAAGTCATAACTGACCTTTGCATGTAATAGGACAAAGGAGGTATTATGGGAAGTACCTACGAGATTATTCAATAAAAAGGAGAGATTATTTAGTGAAGTCTACACGAACAAAATCCGCTATTCTTCTGATCATGTTATGCCTGGTCATGGTTATTGCGGCAGGTTGCGGTAACAAACCAAACAATAACAATGCAAGCAGTAATAATGGAAGCAGCGGATCAGCACCTGGGGAAGGTGCAGCCCCAACTGAAGGCGTTCCTTCAGCTACGGCAAGTCATCCCTTAGTAACCATTGAAATGGAAGACGGGGATATCATCCAAGCTGAGCTATATCCTGAGGTTGCCCCTAACACCGTAAACAATTTCATCTCACTTATTCAAAAAGGATTTTATGATAACACTATATTCCATAGAGTAATTCCTGACTTTATGATTCAAGGCGGCGACCCTGATGGCACAGGTATGGGAGGCCCGGGTTACAGTATCGCCGGAGAATTCTCTGGCAACGGGTTCACCAATAACCTTCTGCATACAGAAGGTGTTCTATCCATGGCAAGATCACAGGCTCCTGACTCTGCCGGTTCCCAGTTCTTTATTATGGATGCAGCTTACCCTAGTCTAGATGGAAGCTACGCCGCTTTTGGTAAAGTAACCGAAGGTATCGAAGCTGTAAAAAGAATTGTGAGCCTGCCTCGTGACGGTTCTGATCGTCCAGATGAGCCACCAGTAATGAAAAAGGTGACGGTCGACACCTTCGGCGTCACTTACCCAGAACCCCAAAAGGTTCAGTAATTAGGAATAAGCAGAAGCGACGTTACCCTCCTCGAAAGAGGATAAACGTTTCTTGTAGAAATAAAAGAACATAAAAAACTCGGCAGTCCCTCCGAAGTTGTAATCGGATGGAGCTTGCCGAGTTTTTTTACAGCTTATCCCCGCAGCGATCTTCTGCTAAGTGCATGTTGACCATTACGCAGGAAGGTGCTGCGGCTATTTCTTAATAGCGCTATCCGGTCCTCTGCAAGCTGGTTCGCAGCGGCATAAGTAGGTATTCCGTTCAAACGGGAAATTTCCATTACGCGGGTAATATTATCGTAAATCTTCGCCACCTGCTTAAAGGCACGTTCCTTATTATAGCCGTTCAGCTCGTCCGCAATATTAATGACGCCACCTGCATTAATCACGTAATCTGGAGCATATACAATCCCCATCTCATGAAGTGCATCACCATGCGAGGAATCCTTCAGCTGATTATTAGCAGCTCCTGCAATCACTTTCGCCTTGATTACCCGTAAGGATTCATCGTTAATTGTCGCTCCAAGAGCGCAAGGAGCATAAATATCACAATCTACACTGATGATATCGCCTGGATCTACAGCCTTGGCGCCATAGGCCTCTACTGCACGTTGAACGGCTGGTTTATGGATGTCCGTTACGATAAGCTGTGCTCCTTCTTCATGAAGATGTTTGCACAGTGTAAAGGCCACGTTCCCCACACCTTGAACAGCTACCGTCTTCCCTTCGAGTGAATCGCTGCCAAAGGCGGCTTTAGCGGCTGCCTTCATTCCTTGGTAAACACCGTAAGCCGTTGCTGGTGACGGATTGCCCGAAGAACCGTACGTAGGTGAGGTGCCAGTAACATAATCTGTCTCTTGATAAATAATGTTCATGTCCTCTTCCGTAGTCCCTACATCTTCAGCAGTTATGTACCGTCCATTTAAACCTTGTATGTATCTTCCGAAAGCACGGAACATGGCTTCATTTTTATCCTTCTTGGGATCTCCAATGATTACTGTTTTCCCACCACCCAAATTCAGGCCGGATACTGCATTTTTATAGGTCATCCCTTTTGCTAATCGAAGCGCATCAACAATAGCTTCCTCTTCCGTAGCGTAGGTCCACATCCGTGTTCCACCCAGTGCTGGTCCCAGTGTCGTGTCATGAATCGCGATGATCGCCTTTAATCCCGATGCCTTATCCTGACAAAATAATAATTCCTCGTAGTCGTCCCGTTCCAATGCTCCAAACAATTCCATTTCCAATATCCCCTATCCCTTTGTCATATTCCTCATGCTGGTTCAAAGTTCATGCAATTAGAAGAGGATCAGTTGGATCCCCTCCCAAAATATTGTAGCAGAATACGCCGTAAAACAAAAAGAACTCATGTCACCATCTTAACAACTGATGGGGCATGAGCTCGTTTTATCCAATCTACTCTCATAGACAACTGTCAAAATGCTTTACAGTTTAGCAATCGTCTCTGTAAGTACCGGTACGATTTGTGATTTACGGGATACTACACCTTTAAGAAGGGCTTTATTGTCATCAAGCTTCACGTTGTACGCCTGTTCTACTGCACCTGCAACACGGCCCAGAGCCAGACCCACCGAATCGTTGTTAAGGATATCTGTAACTACGAACAGGAACAGATCCAATTCTTTTTCAGCAATAATGGAAGTCAGTGCAGTTTCCAGTTCAGCCTGCTTGGAGAGTACATCATTAACGTCGACCGCGTTCACCTGGGCGATTTCTACTTTGTATTCACCCATTTTGAATTCCTTAGCATCCAAGGAGATCAGTTGAGCGATACTCTTGTCGCTAAGATCAGCACCAGCCTTCAGCATATCAAGGCCGTAGCTTTCTGCATTTACACCAGCGATTTCAGCCAATTCGCGTGCTGCAGCTACATCTTCAGCGGTGCAGGTTGGAGATTTAAACAGCAAGGAATCAGAAATGATTGCAGACAACATCAATCCGGCGATGTCTTTAGGGATAGCTACACCGTTTTCTTTATACATTTTGTTAAGAATAGTAGCAGTACAGCCTACTGGCTCAGCACGATAGTATAACGGATGTGCGGTCTCAAAATTAGCGATCCGGTGATGGTCGATAACTTCAACTACACGCACTCGATCAATGTCATTCGCACTTTGTTGGCGTTCATTATGGTCAACAAGAATAACCTGATTAGCTTCTCCAGCTACGTTCTCTACCAGACGAGGAGCCTCTACTCCGAAATGATCAAGCGCAAATTGCGTTTCACCACTAACGTCTCCCAGACGAACTGGCTCAGCATCCCAGCCTAATTCTTTTTTGAGTGCTGCATAAGCAATTGCCGAACAAATAGTATCCGTATCCGGATTTTTGTGTCCAAAGACCAATGTTTTTTCCATTTCCAATCTCCTTACTATGTTTTAGTGAGATTAATATACCATACATTGATAGCGGCTTCCAGATTGTGCGGGCTGAAAAATTGGTTTAGCCTCTCCCACCTATGGTTGTTCACGTCTGGTCTTTGGAAGCGGATCTGGTTTGGACTCACCATGCAGCGGTTCATTATCGGAGAAAAGATCAGGATTCTCTTTTAGCATCAGGCTTAAAATATCCGTCGTTTCTACTGTTCCACACACTCTAACTAGCGCATCCCCGAACTTCCCCTTACGCATGGCACCGCCTTCCTCAAGCTCACGTTCCACTTTCCAAAAATGCTCCGACCAAGAGAGACCACAATGTCTGCGAGAAGGCACCATGATTTCATCGCCACCCGGCGTCACAGTATATAATTCCTCATGACTATCCGTCATTCTGCCCGGAATATCCACCCACTCTTCAATACCGTGAATGAACGTATTCCGCCGCAGATCGACGCCCAGCAGTACTATTTCCGCCTTACGATCAAGCAGCTTGCCCCACACTGAACCACGGGCGCATGGCGTATCCCAACGTTCATCCCCTGCAGTAAACGCCTCAGCATCAACACCCAAAGCCGCTACAGAATGAGTCGGATGCCAAGAGCGAACAACGCCCGGACGTTTTCTGAACAGCTCCGGTAATATCCCAACACAAGATGGGGAATCTTGAACAGAGAAGCGTGGATTATCCGCATTAATATAAGCCCATGTATGCGTTGGCAAAACAAGCAGCCCGTCCTTCATATATTCGCTGAGTGCATCCAGCACCGTGTTCGCACCTCCTTCTACTTCGCCAACACTTTTTAACGAGGAATGAACTAGAATGGTCCCCCGTGGATCAATCTCCAACTCCTGTAATTGTTTCATCAAGCTTGTTGTTGTGTGCACTTATACTCTCTCCTTATGTATGAATTAAATTTCATGAAACATTAATATCCACTTGCAAAAGTTTGTTATTACTATTAAAATTATAGTAACTTAATAATATTCACCAATAATTCTATCGATATTAAAAATAATCCACAAACCCTAAGCATTTAAACGGAGGTAACTACCATGAGTTTAACGTTAAAAGGACTTCACCATGTCTCAGCTATTACTGGCAAAGCACAGGAGAACTTTAAGTTCTATACAGAGGTACTCGGACTTCGTCTCATTAAAAAAACAGTAAATCAGGATGATATTTCAGTGTACCATTTATTCTATGGAGATGAGAAGGGCAATCCCGGAACTGAATTAACCTTTTTTGAGCTTCCGATGGCGGGCCGCAACCGCGAGGGCAATAACAGTATCTCCGCCCTCTCCCTTCGAGTCCCAAGCGATGCCGCACTTACCTACTGGGAGCAACGCTTCACCGAGCTTAACGTGGAGCATGGGACGATACAGGTACTTGGTGGACGCCAGACTTTATCCTTCCGCGATCACGAGACCCAACGTTTCATTCTCGTATCCGACGAAAATAATAACGGTGTTGCCGGCGGTACTCCTTGGGCTAAAAGCCCAGTGCCTGCCCAATATGGCATTGTAGGCTTAGGACCCGCACATCTCACAGTCGAAAGTGCAGAACATACAGCGGTGGTGCTGGAGCAGTTGCTTGGCTTCCGCCGTATAGGAACCTACCCTTCAACAGTTGCCGGTCAGCCAGATGTGATCGTATTCGAGACCGGTGAAGGCGGGTCAGGCACTGAGGTACATCTGGAGGAACGCAATGATCTGGATCAAGAGCATTTGGGACGTGGCGGGGTGCATCACGTCGCCTTCCGCGTCGATAATGAAGACGAATTGAAGCAATGGATCGAACACATCCGCCAGGCACAGCTTCCTAATTCCGGTTTCGTCGACCGCTTCTACTTCCGTTCCCTCTATTTCCGTGAGCCTAACGGCATCCTTTTCGAGCTAGCTACAGACGGACCAGGTTTTGCTACAGATGAGCCTATGGAAAGTTTAGGTGAATCGCTTGCGCTGCCGCCATTTCTGGAATCGAAACGCCAGCAAATCGAGGCGTATCTGAAGCCGCTGGATACTCGGCAATAAACCTCTTTCAGGTTACTAAATAAAAGGTGTGAGACGCTTATGCGCTCACACCTTATTTTTTTATTGAAGGTTAGTAGCTTTCCCTACAATATCTAGTAGCTCCGAGAGGTTTCGAATTTCGTATTTTGGCTGAACGCCGGACTCATTAATCTTACCGAGCGGGTTAAACCAGCAGGTATCAATCCCATAATTAATTCCGCCTTGAATATCAGAGGTTAAGGAGTCACCCACAATCAATACTTTTTCTTTATCCTCAATCCCCAATTTGGCAAAAGCGTAATCAAAAATCCCGGTCTCTGGCTTCTGACATCCTGCCTCCTCTGAGATAATGATCTGCTCAAATGTATCACTCAGCAGCGAGCCTTGGATTCTGGAAGTTTGCACATCCTTGATTCCATTCGTGATAATCGCCAGGCGGCACTCTGCAAGCTCTCCGCATAGCTCGATCGCTCCCTGCATCAGAAAGGTTCCTTCGCCTAAGAAACGTAGATACGCCTCACTAAATGATTCAGGATCAAGCTCAAGCGCATGTGCAGCAAACAACCGATTGAACCGCTCTACCCGCAGCGCCGCAGATGAAATCCTTCCTTGTTCTAAATCCCTCCACAATGCGTGGTTAATCTCTTGATAACTGGCAGCATAATCTGCTGCACCTGTGGGCATCCCAAAGTGTAGAAAGGCATTAGACAACGCGTGACTTTCTGCCATTCCATAATCAAACAACGTATCGTCGGCATCAAATAAAATAACATCGTATTTCATAAATATCCCCCAAAGAGCTTTTCTCAACAAGGTACTACAGCGATGCTGGCAAGTCAACTTCACACCTCTCACGACAAAATTTTACTTTTTTAAGGTAGATTTAATCGATCTGTGGTATTTTAAAAAGAAAACGGTGGTGAGCGTCATTTTATACGTTTTATCATTTCTAATGTCATTTCTTATCGTCTACTTTCTAATTCCGCCGCTCGGCAAGCTTGCTTTTCGGCTTGATTTTGTGGACAAGCCTCGGCAGGACGTTGAGCGTAAAATTCATAGAGAGCCCATTCCGCTAACGGCCAGCTACGCAATATTTCTCGGATTTTTTGTTACTTATCTGGTGTTCGCGCGTGATTTCTCCATGGAGACTGTCGCATTATTTGTTGGTGGAGTACTGTTGCTGACCATAGGCACGGTGGATGATTGGTACAAAACGAAGGGCAAAGATTTCCCAGCTCTGCCCAAGTTAATTGTACAAGTTAGCGCAGCGATCCTGGTTTATGCTTCTGGCAACGCCTTTACCGGATTTTACAATCCATTTTCAGGTGATTATATCATTTTGCCAGTCATTCTATCGTTTCTGCTGACGATTATCTGGATCTTCGGCGTAACCACTGTTATTAATTTCTCGGATGGCATGGACGGTCTAGCTGGTGCCTTGACGGCCATTTCGGCGGTTACGTTATTCGTAGTCGCACTGGCGAAGGGTCAATCCTCATCTGCCATTATGGCAATTTCGCTGATTGGCGTTACGCTTGCTTATCTGCGCTACAATAAGCCGCCCGCCAAAATCTTTATGGGCGACGCCGGGGCAACCTTTCTCGGCTTCATCCTTGCGGTAATCGCACTCGACGGCGCGTTCAAGCAAGCCACCGTCCTGTCGCTGTTCATCCCTATTCTGGCGCTGGGCGTACCGATCTTCGACAACATTTTTGTCGTAGTCAAACGTTTCATCCAAGGCAAGTCCATTTATCAAGCCGATGCCACCCAGGCTCATTACCGCCTGCTTCGGGCAGGCCTGAACCAGAAGCAGGTCGTTGCCGTGCTATGCCTGATTAGTGTTTGTCTATCCTTATCCTCTATCATTCTGCTGCTGATTGAGACCTAATGTATTAGGGACTAAGGGCATGTCTCATATACTGAGACTGCCCTTTGAAGTTATAAAAAGAGCAAGATTCCGATATGGAATCTTGCTCTTTTTGTGTTTGAGGGTATTCTAGAGTAGCGAGAGATAGCTAAGATGCGATAGTTTGCCAGAGCTTGCGAGATCTACGGGATCTACGGGATCTACGGGATCTACGGTGATCTGCGGTGATCTACGGTGATCTACGGTGATCTACGGGATCTACGGAATCTACGTAGATCCATGGCCAACTCCGCAGCTTTTACTCTTACGGACTCAGTCGCCGTTATTCGTGGATTTGCGGCCATTTAGTGGTGATTTCGGACTCCAGAGACGCTATCTACCCAAAATGGACTCATATTCAGTCTATTTCTACCCAATAGCTGCATTGGAGTCCGATAGCACGCAAATTAGAGTGATTTGTTACTTTTAGCGACTCCTGTGTCCTTTAGCACCCTAACTCCAAATACATCAATCACCCATCGTTCTCTTGCGTAAACTCGGCTAATCTGCGATAAATTCCAATGATCTCTCCCATCGGCATTCTAACTAATCCACTAGAAGAGGGTGCAACGAATTCACGGACACCATCTACCTTTGGAGGCTCGCCCCCTTGAAATCCCCAGTTAGCTTTTGTTCTGCGACTAAACTCTGTATACACACCCTTACCTACAAAACAGGCGACTTGAGGCCGATATTTCTCCAGCTTGGAGCGAAGCAATTCACGACCCTCCTGGTATTCTTCACGAGTAATATCGTCGATTCCCCGTGTGGGACGGGCAACAATATTTGTAAACCCATAGCCCAGCTTTAGCAAGTCCCCGTCCTCAGACGCATCATACAACCGGGGAGTAAGTCCAGACTGATGTAATATTCTCCAAAAATTATTCCGCGGATTCGCGTAATGATGTCCTACCTCACCAGAACGGATACTAGGGTTGAACCCAATAAATACAATCTGTAATCCGTGATCTAAGTGATCTGGAATTTCATCCATGTTATTATGCCTCCTAACCAAACGTCGATCTAGTTCAACTTACGGGGTATACACTTTAAGACATGAAGGCGGTATATGACCTGCCAACCAAACCTTATTACCCGCATTATAAAAGGTTGCACCCATTTGACCCGCTCTAATCGTATCAACGGTTAACAATATCAATTTCCCTCTGCGACTTCCGGCTAAACTGGCAAAATGAGTCCCTTCAGACAAATGAACATACTGCCGTCCCATCGATTGGAGTCCCTCCTCCAAAATCACAGAAAGCACACCAGAATGAGTTCCGTGAAAAAGTACAGCAGGCGGAGTCCCCGGCTCATAAGTGATTTTTGTATGGCTATGCCCGTACCGGGCTTTGATCCGGTCATCAACGATTTCCAATCGTTGCTTGTCGCAGCCTGCGACCACTTGCCGAATATCTCCCACAGTCACCTCTGACCATCTAGGAGTGCTGACAATAACAGACAGCAAATCATTCAACCTACAGGAACCATCCTCTGGATCCAAAATAAGACCATATTGCTCCGGGGTATGCCGAAGCAGCTTAGTCATAAATTTACTTAACGACACTTCCGCTGTATTGCTTAACATTATATTTCCACCTCAATGTTCCCTATTTATATTATTCTACAGTAAAAGATCTGCCGAAGCAGACTCCAGAGGCATTACAGCAATCGCACATCCATGTATTACCTCTAAATATGTAAAAAAAGACCATGGACTCTTTCGTCCATGGTCGGGCTTCACCTAAATACAGAACTCCTTACCAGTTAATACAGCGATGTTATTTTACCGGAACGAATATACTGGCTCTGAGGCTGACCTGAAAGTCCCATTTCATCCTTAACCTATCTCCAAAAGCATATTCCAACTATCCAGTTTATGTCAACCAGTAGTCTTTTATCTTCTGTAATCTTTTACTTACCTTATTCTTAGCTTATTTCAGCAATGCTTTCAATTCGGGCGTCATATCTGATTCTTTTAACATTACAAAATCGCTATAACCCTCTTTGTACATCAACTTCACAATGTAGTTGCCATTCTCAACACCATAATTGAAATGATGGTCCAAAACATCTGTTAATAAAACCTTATCCTTCGTAACAGCCGTACGATTCTTTTCACGTGCAAGCGCTACTCTTTGTTCAGGACTAGTAGGGTTCTTAGGTGTTTTCTCATCCATATAATCATCTTTTATAATCTCTGCCGATTGGATATCTTCAGCTGTTATTCGTATTTTATCGGCATAACCTTTTTCATTCATCCATTTCTCTAACTCATGAAAAGTTGACTTCCACGGATAATAATAACCATAATCTGTAGAAACTTGATTACTGTTCTCTTTTACCTTTACCTCTACTTGGATATTAGCCACATCAGGTTTTCCGTCCTTATCTATCTGTACTTCGTAGGACATATTCGAAATTTCGCGTTTGATAATCTGCTTTAGCTCTGAAATTTCCCCGGGATCCGAGA
This sequence comes from Paenibacillus sp. FSL F4-0097, assembly GCF_038593125.1. NCBI lineage: Bacteria > Bacillati > Bacillota > Bacilli > Caryophanales > Paenibacillaceae > Paenibacillus > Paenibacillus sp. FSL F4-0097. Next base: position 1,057,677 of record NZ_CP151965.1, on the reverse strand, counting down.
TGGCTACTTTTTTATTCCTGTTAGTAACCCACATAAAATCCAGGTCTTTGTCTAAGAGAGCTAAATTATACTTTTCATACTTGTAAGCTTCGGTATCCTTAACCGCTTTTAGCTCTGATTCAAACCCCTTTTTAGGGATCCAGTATTCCCTCACTAGCTTGTCGCCGTTCTCCAATTGATAAGCCAGAGTAAAATATTCATAAACATATTGTCGTGACGTATGATCTGGACGTACTGCAACTACCGTTTGATGAAGTTTACGGACAGCTTCTATATAATCTTTATCATCGGAAAAAGGGTTCTGCCCCATGTAGGGTGTAGTGTACAAATCATCCGTTGGGGTATACAACCGGTAGTTAGCTCCCATATATACTCCGCTAATCTTATCACCGGAAGGCACTCTGGCTTCATACCCCGTAACACTTGATACCGGGATATACAGAAGTAATCCCAACATTACTGCATAAACTGCAAACTCGGCTACCACTTTACGCGTCATAATCTGCCATGTTTTCCGAACAATCATTTCTGCGGCAACATAACCAATAATGGCTCCGATGGCATATCCACTAATCACCCAGCCCATTTGCTGTTGCTTCATTTGCGCAAAATAATTACCGGCAATAAGCATGGCACATAACATTACCCCTGCTTTAAACAGTGGATTGAAATATCCAAAAGCAATAGCCTGACCCGCTTTTTCCGTATTACGCTTACGGTATAACAGGTAGGACAACCCAATAAATAGAAGTGCCAATACCCCATAAATCCATAATTCTGTATTGGTGAAGGGTTTGCCGGTAAAATAATACACGATATGAACAAAAGGAGACCATATCTGCGAATTGGAATCATGCAAGTTAGAATTTGCATTTGCATAACCATAAAGATACATGGCTAAATGGCTGTGGATTAATGAGATCAGTACAGCAGGAAGAATAAGCAAAATATAAATGATAATTCCCTGAAGAATAGATTGGCCCGTACATATTCCCACAAAAACACTAAAGCAGAAGAGGAACAAAGTCAGAATACTAACTGTGATACACCATTGCCAAATATCTGCGCCTTGAAAAATATAAAAATTCCCACTCCATGGCTTAATAACGTCAACCACCCCAGCAGTTAACCAAACAGGCAGCAACAGTAAGGTAAGTCCACTCGTCAGATGAGCTGTAAATAAATGCTCTCTGCGTAAAGGCAGGCTATGCCAAAGATCTGCGGGTGATTTTGCCTGAAGGTATCGGAATAAGAATAGTACTGCGGCAACTGGGATCGTAATGATAAATAAGGCTTGCACACTACCAGCTATGCGAAATAAATGATCAATTTCCTGCGGTTTTGCATCCGGATTGTTGCTCATGAAGAGCTGCAATGGAAGAGCGAATAATAAGCCGAGTGCATATATAATCCCTATCCAGCCATGCTGGCGGAAGTTCTGGCGAAAAATACTGCTATTAAAGTAGTAATGGCTGCGCGTCATATCCGACATCCCCCATTTCATAAATAAAAATCTCTTCTAACGTCAATGGAAGCAAATCGAATACGTATGGCTCGTACACCTGAAAAGCCGCTTTGATCCGTTCACGATCCCCTTTTACAATATATAGGTTCACACTTCCCCGGCGCTCTTGATGCAGAACTTGTAACTTGGCAGCTAACGGAATCTCATGCCGTTCATCCCGAAACGCCACTTGAATCTTATGTGTATCCGCCTTAAGATCATCCAGATCCTTCTCAATCAACATCTTCCCACCATGCATAATCCCGACATGATCGCACAGATCTTCAATCTCACGAAGGTTATGCGAAGATATGATTACCGTCAGCTCGCGTTCAGCAACCTCCTGGAATAGCAGGTTTTTGATCTGACGCCGCATCACCGGATCTAATCCGTCAATCGGTTCATCCATAATCAGCACATCCGGCATACAGCTTAAACACAACCAGAATGACGCTTGCCGCTGCATCCCTTTGGAGAAACGACTGAGTTTGCGCTTTTTATCGAGCTGAAATACGGTTCCCAAATCTTCAAAACGCTTCTGATTCCAGCTCGGATAAATCGAGCGATAGAAGGCCGCCATTTGCAGCATGGTCGATTGTGGGAAAAAATAAGGAGCATCCGGCATAAAAATAACCCGTTGCTTAGTCGTCGGGTGTTCGAATACTGCTTCACCATCCACCCGCACGGTCCCCTTATCTGGAGAGTAGATGCCCGCCAATGTTTTGAGCAGCGTAGTTTTGCCCGCGCCATTAGAGCCGAGCAGCCCATAAATTGTTCCTTTATGTACCGTTAAAGAGATATCGTCGACTGCCTTCTCGCCTTGAAATAACTTGCTGACTCCTCGAATCTCAATCATCACTCTTCCCTCCTTCTCTTTGCTTCTCCACTTGTTGGTACAAAGAACTAATCTCAGCTGCGGTGAACCCAAGGTATACCGCCTCCGCCATCAGCCTCAGCAACTCATTCCGGACTTCCGCTTTTTTGATCGCATTTTGTTCTTTTTTCATCGGGGCTACAAAACTTCCTTTCCCCTGTAATGAATAGATATACCCCTCACGTTCCAATTCACGGTAAGCCTTCTGAATCGTATTGGGATTCACGGTTAGCTGCTGGGATAAAGTCCTTACAGAAGGTAGCTGTTCATCCGTCTGCAAAATACCATGCAGAATCATCTCCTTGACCTTATCGGTCAGCTGCTCATAAATCGGCTTCCGACTACGAACGTCCAGTTCGAACATAACCTTCCTCCTTCCACTATCTTGCATTAAATCCATTTTGATGTGTATTAACTGTACTACTATTATTAATACAGTTTGATTTATATGTCAACAAAAAATCCCCAAGATTATCCTTTGGGGATCTATCTATCCCTTGTTATTAATCAAAATTACGTCCGATTGCGCCGAGCCATCCTCATCCCCGTGGCTTTCGGACACAAATGACGCTGATTCCTGCTTTTAAGTTCACCTGAGGTTGACAGCGCCAAGCCCCCCTATCTCCCGTGGCTTTCGGACCCAGATGACGCTATTCGCACATTTTTCGTCTTTTGAGCAAAGTTTCGGACTCATGTGCAGCTATTGCCTAGAAAAGCGCTCATTTTGCGCGTTTTTCTAGGCAATAGCGACTTTGGGGTCCGTTACAACTCCAAAAGCCGCTGATTCCCACTTTTAAGGTCATCTGAGTCCGATCGCGCCGAGCCTCCTTATCCCCGCTAGCTTTCGGACCCAGATGACCCTATTCGCACATTTTTCGTCTTTTGAGCGAAGTTTCGGACTCCTGTGCAGCTATTGCCTAGAAAGGCGCTCATTTTGCGCGTTTTTCACACCAATAGCGGCTTTGGGGTCTGTTACAACTCCAAAAGCCGCTGATTCCTGCTTTTAAGCTCATCTGAGTCCGATCGCGCCGAGCCACCCTTGTCTCACGGGGCTCTCGGACTCAAAAGCCGCTGATTTCCGCTTTTAAGGTCATCTGAGTCCGATCGCGCCGAGCCATCTTAACCCCCGTGGTTTTCGACCTAGATGACCCTATTCGCACATTTTTCGTCTTTTGAGCGAAGTTTCGGACTCCAGTGCAGCTATTGCTTGGGAAGATGCTCATTTCCGGGCATCCGCTACAACAAACCTCCTAAGTAAACCAAAAAAAAGAGACGTCCCTAAGCCATTTAGGCATAGAAGACGTCCCTTTGAGTATTAGTTACTGTAATTAAGCATACCAGCCCCATACGAAGATGAAGAGCGTACCGAATATCGTAACTAAACCAACGAATAAGGCATAGGCGATATTGATGTAAAGTTCTTTCTTGGTATCTGCTGATTCACCAATATGCATGAACAGGAAGAGCTGCAAGGAAGCCTGAATGAGGGCTGTAACAAGCAGGATTGCCATGTTCGCAGTGTTGGATAGATCAAGGTAGATTACAGCAAGTGCAGCCACAGAAAGGACAAGAGAGGCTAAGAAACCCATCACATGGCGAATTGGAAACAATTGCTTCATCATGCTACATCAGTCCTTTCAGATAGACGAAGCTGAAAATAAAGATCCAGACAACGTCCAAGAAATGCCAGTACAGCGAGAAGATAAAGGATTTATTGGCCGTAGCCGGATTAATACCTTGACGCTTCAACTGGATTAGAATAGCCGCACCCCACAGGAACCCGAACGATACGTGAGCTCCGTGTGTTCCCAGCAGTACAAAGAGACTGGATAGGAAACCACTGGTTTGAAGTGTAGCCCCTTCGTGAACATAAGTGACAAACTCCATGATTTCGATCCCAAGGAAGCCGAGACCCATTAGAAGGGTTAGTCCGAAAAAGACCATCATGGCTTTTTGGTAACCATGCCGCATGGCATGAACCGCAAGACCAATCGTAAACGAACTTGTCAGCAGCAGCAATGTTTCGATCATCACCGGACCAATTTCGAAAAGCTCCGGCCCGCTAGGGCCGCTGGCAAAACGGTCTACCATTACAAAGTAAACAGTGAACAACGTAGCGAACAGTGCAATCTCCGCTCCTAGAAAAACCCAGAAGCCAAAGATTTTATTACTATTCTCTTCTGTTGAGTATTCAAGCGGCTTAGACGCATCTATTTTCATACTGTCTCACCCCGCAATTTCTTTTCAGTAGCAATAACTTCTTCTGCTGGGATGTAGAATCCGTGATCCCGATCAAAGGACATAGCAGCTAGAACAATGAGGATACCTACTCCAGAGAGGATCGCTGGAATCCAAAGACTGAAGACCAGAGAGAACCCTGCGATGAAGAAGATAACACCCAGAATAAATGGTTTTCCTGTGTTGCTAGGCATATGAATCTTAGTAATCTTATCTTCAAAAAGTGGTACTTTATCTTGTTTAGCAGACCAGTATGCATCGCGTGTTTTTACATTTGGAACCACTGCGAAGTTGTAAGCTGGAATCGGGCTTTTCGTTGCCCACTCCAAAGTACGTGCATCCCATGGGTCGCCATCAGTATCTCTTGGTTCGTAACGAGTACTCCAGTAAATGTTATAAACCAGGATTACAAATCCAATCGCGAGACCGATCGCACCTACAAATGAAACCATACTCAGCGGGCCGAATCCAGTGTCCGCAGAATATGTGTATTGTCGACGGGTCATACCCTTAAGTCCGAGAATAAACAGCGGGAAGAACGATACGTTAAAGGAAATAATAATCCACCAGAAGGCATGCTTGCCAAGACGTTCATTCAGACGGAAACCGAATACTTTAGGGAACCAGTAATGGAACCCTGCGATAACGGCGAAGACCGCACCTGGAATAAGAACGTAGTGGAAATGGGCAACCAGGAACATCGTATTATGGTACTGGTAATCGGCACTGGCCATAGCCAGCATGACACCTGTTACCCCACCAATCGTAAAGATCGGAATAAAGGCCAGGGTGTATAGCATAGGTGTCGTAAAGGTTATTCGCCCTTTTCGTAAGGTGAATAGCCAGTTAAATATTTTCACACCTGTTGGTACGGCAATGGCCATGGTTGTAATCGAGAAGAAGCTGTTAACCATAGCACCTTGACCCATTGTATAGAAATGGTGAGCCCATACTAAGAAGGACAAGAGAGAAATGATCAACATACTGAATACCATGGATGTATATCCATACAGGTTCTTTTTAGAGAAGGTGGCGATAATTTCACTATAAATACCGAATGCCGGTAAGACAACGATATATACTTCAGGGTGACCCCATACCCAGAAAAGGTTGGCCCATAACATATCCATACCGCCATTGGCCATCGTAAAGAATTGAGAGCCGAACAGCCGGTCGAACATCATCAACGCAAGTGCTACCGTAAGCACAGGGAATGCGAATACGATAATTACGTTGGTGATCAATACGGACCAAGTAAACATCGGCATTTTCATCAACTTCATGCCTGGTGCACGCATTTTCAGAATCGTTACAATAAAGTTAACGCCTGTGATGAGCGTACCAATACCTGAAATTTGTAGTGCGAGCGAGTAATAGTTATTACCCACCGTTGGACTGAACTCTAGACTTGCTAGCGGGAAATATGCGGACCAACCAGCATCTGGCGATCCCCCGATAACAAACGAAATGTTAAGCAGCATAGCTCCAAAGAAGAAGAGCCAGAAGCTGACAGCGTTCAGACGCGGGAAGGCAACGTCTCTAGCGCCGATTTGCAGCGGAACGATAACATTCATCAGACCGATAATAAACGGCATGGCCATAAAAAGGATCATAATCAAGCCGTGTGTTGTAAATACCTCGTTATAATGCTGTGCGTCAAGAAATTTCATGTCCGGGGCTGCTGTTTGCAGCTTCATCATAATAGCGTCAACGCCGCCGCGGAAAAGCATAAGCAATGCTGCGAGGATATACATAATCCCAATACGTTTGTGGTCAACAGTAGTCAACCATTCGCGCCATAAATATCCCCATTTTTTAAAATAGGTCAGGCCGACAATAATCCCGATCGTAGCCAGAACAATACTTGCCATAGCTCCGTATATCAAGGGTTCGCCGTGGACCTTAAATTTATCCCAATCCATTAGGAATCGCTCCTTTCAAGTTGTTCAATTAACATTGACTAGTGTCCGTCATGTGTTGTGCTCTCTTCTAATGGAGAACTAGGTGTCGGCTCATCCAGTTCTGGATTAGGCTCGGTGTTGAATTCCGTCTCACTGGATGGTGCTGGAGTCGGGTGAATTTCTTTATTATCCTGATGCTCCATACTTCCGTTATCCGTATCCATTTCAGTGCCACCATTACTCATATGGTCACCATGGCTTCCCGGAGGCGGGCTAAAGGATAAGTGAGTATTCGTATACGTTTTACGTCCGACATGTTCCATTTCCAAAAGACCTTTAAATTCATCTTCCGTCAGTGGACCCGCCGTTTCTTTAACGTCTTTCACCCATTCCTGATAATCCTTATCTGTCATCGCAAGTGTTTCAAACTCCATGTGGGCAAAGCCCTTACCATTAAAGTTCGCATTTCTTCCGACATAAGAACCTACAGTATCAGCTGAAAGATGCAGGGTTGTGATCATGTCGCTCATCGCGTATTTTTGTCCTCCCAATTGTGGGATCCAAAGACTTGAGATCGTACCGAAAGAATACAATCTGAACTCTACAGCGCGGTGAACTGGAATGTTAACGTAGTTTACTGTTTCGATCCCTTCTTCTGGATAGCTGAAATGCCATTTCCAGTTAGAGGAGGAAGCATAGATTACAAGCGGTTTCTGATCTTTATAATCCGCTGCAACATTTTCTACATCTACTGTTGTTTTGACGGTGACTACGGAGAGGAATGCCACGATAATAATCGGAATGGTAATCCAGATAGCCTCCAGCCATTTGTTTCCTTCCTCGTGAGGAGGAATATAATCTTCGTTGCTTTTTTTGGCACGGTATTTCAGAAGCACGAAGACATATAAGATGTAGACAACTGCCAGAACACCGAGCATCATAACAATGGAGAGAATGATCGTGTCAGATAAAGTTCTTGCAGCCGGCCCCTTCGGATTCAGAACAGCGATTGAACTGCATCCTGGCAAGAGTAAAATTAGGCTGAGAAATAAAGCGTATAACGGTCCCTTTTTGTTCATGCTTAAGCTCCTTCCTTCAATACTTCTTTTATTAACCCTCAACATTAACCTTTATATATAGTAAGAATTTATGGGGAAGAAAGCAAAAGACTTATTTTTCCATTTAATCTAAAAAAGACCTTAATAATGGCGAACAAGTTAAATATGTGTGATCAATTCGTTACAAGTTTCTAATAGTATGATAAAGATCACTGTAACGGCGCTGTTTATGGGTTGAAAAATTCCGTTCAAACTTTGTTCAATAGTTTACTAAAGTTGCTAATTTGGACACATCTATTTTGCGCAAAACGGGGTTATTTTAACCATTTTTGTTGATGCGTCAGTATTTAGCCGGAGTTACGTGCTTTTTATGATTGTGGTTGAAATCACAGTTAACTACTAAAAGGTAACAAATTATTCTGCTGGGGGTTACAATCTCTCAAATTTCATTCTATCAATGTATGATAAGGTAATAGACAAATATACATAGATAGGAGATTTTTGACGATGTCTTTAAAGAAAGTATGGCTATTATTAATCGTATTATTCATAGGTTCTGGATCAATACGAGCGATAGATTCAGTGAATGCAGCAGGTGCAGGCTCCCTTAGGTTAGGTGTGAACGATAAGTTAACAACTATTGAAGCAGTTTCGGTAAAAGATACCTATTACGTTCCTCTACGTGATCTGTCACAGGAACTTAAGTTAACGCTAACTGGAGTGAGTGATGGGATAAAAGTTACAGGTCAGAACAGATCAATCAAACTGCTGAATGATCATGCAACAGCTACTCTAAGCGATGGAAAGACCATATCCATGAGTACATTTCTGAAAAACGGAAAAACAATGGTTCCACTGAAATTGACTTCTTATCTTGGTTTCGGAATTTCCTTTAAAGCAGATCAAAATTTATTGCGTGTAAAAGATGGCTCAGCTACATTAGATGATGCAACATTTGTGAGTAAATTTAAAAAGGAAATGAAGCCAACCGCAACTCCTGGAACTTCTACGCCAACTGTTGGGAAGCAAGGTAAGACCGTATACCTCACCTTTGATGATGGACCAACGGCCACTACTTCTACATTGCTTGATATTTTGGCAAAATATGATGCGAAGGCAACTTTTTTCATGATCGGACCGAATATGAACCAGCATACTGCGCAAGTGAAACGGATTGCGAATGAAGGGCATGGTCTCGCATTGCATGGAATGACGCACCGGAAAGAGAAGTTTTATGCTTCACCTGCCGCTGCACTGGGTGAGATGGATAACGATAACGCCATTTTGAAAAAGATTACAGGTCAAAGCACCACACTAATTCGTCCTCCTTATGGAAGCAAACCTTATTTCACAAAGACCTTTAGAGATAAAGTGTTGGCTCAAGGTTATCATCTGTGGGATTGGAACGTGGACTCTGAGGATTGGAAATACAAGGATGCTAGTACGACGATCTATAATTCGGTTATGAATCAGGTTCATAAGCTGCAGAAATCGCAGACCAATCCAGTTATTCTGATGCATGATCAAAAGGCTACACTTAAAGTGCTTCCTCGTATTTTAGAGTCATTGAAAAAAGAAGGATATACATTCCACGTAATTAGCTCAGATCTGAAACCTCTGAATTTCTGGAAGGATACACGCTGAGTTTTTATTAAAAATCAAGAGGGCATCCCCACAGCTGTGAACTAGCTGTGGGGATGCCCTCTTTTTTTCAGGTCTTGATCTAAAAACTAATTTTTATTTAATCCGATCACATTCGCGCTCCCGAGTTTTTCTATCGGACCCAGATGACCTTAATTGCTGGATTTGCCACTGTTTCGGGTGCTATCGGACCCCATAGCCGCTATTGGTGCAAAAAACACTAGTTTCCAGCGTTTTCCACACCAATAGCTGCGCTGGTGTCCGAAACTTCGCTCCAAGGGCGATAAATGGGCAAATAGCGGCTGCTGTGTCCGATACTCCGCTTCCAAGCCGCAAACCAGTGGGGATGAGTATGAGCCCACGCTATCGGACCCACATGACCTTAATTGCTGGATTTAGCTATATTTCGGACGCTATCGGACATCATAGCCGCTATTGGTGCAAAAACCACCCGTTATCAGCGTTTTCCACACCAATAGCTGCACTGGAGTCCGAAACTTTGCTACAAAGGCGATAAATGTGCAAATAGCGGCGGCTGTGTCCGATAGCCTGTGGGGGTAAGCATAAGCCCACATTATCGGACCCAGATGACATTAAACTGGGGAATATCAAGTAGATAGTGTGTTTAAAAAACTAGAGAACAGCCGGGGACAATAGGGTTACGGGTTACGGGGTACGGGGTACGGGGTACGGGGTACGGGGTACGGGGTACGGGGTACGGGTTACGAGTTACGAGGTACAGGGTACAGGGTACGAGGTATCATCTCCAAGGTTTTTATTGTTTCCTTCCCTTCGTCTTGCCACTGTTGTCGCTGGAGCCCACATAGCATATGTTTGCCCGCAACCTACTGAGTCCAGTTTACGTCTAACCGCTCCTGACCTACTGAGTCCAGCTTACGTCTATCCGCTCCTGACCTACGGAGACCAGCTTACATCTATCCGCTCCTGAGCTGCTGAGTCCGCTTACATCTATCCCCCTTGACCAACTGAGACCAACTGGCTCGCGCTTGCTCCCAATCTGCTAAAACCACAAACAGCAGAGCAGCGATCTCCGTTACTGGAGAACCGCTGCTCTGCTGTTTTTTTAACATTATTATGAAGCTCTATAGTTTGAAGCTGGACAATATTTTTTGCAGATCTTCTGCCAGCACCGCTAAATACTGAGCTGAAGCCGACATTTCCTCCATTGCGGATAGTTGCTCCTGACTCGCTGCACTTGTGTCCTGAACACCCTCCGCCCCTTTACTAGATATAACGTTGACCTGTTCCATAGCTGCTGCCACACCTTGTGATTCCATGGCTACATGAGCAACCGCTTCTCTAATTTCGGCTGTCTGTAAGGTAGCTTCTTTAATGGAAGTCTGAATCTCATGAAAAGCTTGAGATACCAGATGACTTTGAACTACGCCATTGGTGACTAGCTCAGTACCCAAAGCCATGGATTCTACTGCGCTTTCGGTTTGCTTTTGGATATGTGTAATAATATCTGTAACCCGCAAAGAACTATTTCTAGTTGCTTCCGCCAGATTACGAATTTCTCCAGCAACTACAGCAAATCCCCGTCCATGCTCACCGGCCCGTGCTGCTTCTATAGAAGCGTTGAGCGCAAGCAGATTCGTCTGTGTAGCAATACCGTTAATCGTTGTAATAATTGTATTAATCTCTTGTGACAATGTCCCCAGATTAGAAACAATCTCCTGACTCTGAGTTACACTGAGGTCAATTTCCTTCATCTGCACAATGATTTGGTCTACAGCCTCTACTCCACGATCCGATGAACCGGAAACTACGCCCATTAGATCCGACATTTCATAGCTGCTGCCCTCTACGGCTGCAATATCATTGGTCATTGCTTTTATGGAACGTGTTGTATTGTTAATGCTCTCTGTCTGTTCATCAAAACCCGCGGCAATCTCTCCAGAAGATACAGCGATCATTTGTGAAGCCAATGAGGTCTGCTCAGCGCTTGCACTCATCTCTTCCGATGAAGCTGACAGCAGCTCCGCACTCTCTGCAATCCCTTGCATCATCTTCCGCAAGCCCTGCAGCATATTGTTAAATGAACTGTTAATTTGGCCGATCTCATCCTTGGCAGTGTACGTTGCTATTACGGTCAAATCTCCATTTTCTGCCCGCTTCATTATTCCTTGCAGTTCTTTAAGGGGTTTTGTTATCAGTCGAATGATTGCAATACTAATCACGATACAAATCACACAGGCGAACGTAATCATTATGGTATTGTTTACCCGCATGCTTTTAGCGGTTGCCATGGAATCTGAATTGTGTTCATCAGCATCTTTAAGCAACGAATCACTAATTCCTTTAAGTAGGTTGATCATTTTTTCACGGGAATCGTTAAACTCGCCTGAAAATACTCGATAGGCCTCTTGATTATGATTACTATCAGCAATCTTTATAATGTTGTCCCGCTGTGCGCGATAATCTGGCAAAAAGGACTCATACTCTTTGATTTTACTTACAATAGCAGGATCATTATACTGAATCGCTTTCACCTTGTTCATAAGTTCATTGTTATCCTGAACCTTCACTTGGATACTCTCAGAAAGTTCTTTGTTTTTGCTGGCATCAACGCTAATCAAACGCTCCAAAAGATAGGATTCAATAGCCCGATTATTCGTACGCATCTGCCCCACGTAAGAAACAGGCAATAAATTTTCATTATATGTCTCATTTGTCTTTTCGGCCATTCGGGTCATCGTGATGATGCCTATGCCCCCTACAACATTCACCATGATTACAGCGAATACCAAAAGCAGCCCTATTTTGTATTTCACTTTCAAATTTTTCATCTACACTCCGCCTTCGCATTATCTTATGATCTATCTATTTTTATCGGTCGGAAGGGCTAAGAGTTTGATGATTTTTTGAATATTGTGTCGAATAAAAGTATATATTGTCATAAAACGACTTTCCTCCAAATATAAAAAGGGCGGGCACCCGATCCGTTAGTTACTCCGAATCCATGTACCCGCCTAATCAATCCTCTTCCTTATTCTCCAGAGGTATAGTACCAATATAAAGTATCACCGTTCTGCAAAATATAGCTGTCTGCACTTATGCTTGGATCAGCATCCCGGTTCGTTTTATACTTCCATCCGCTGCTTGGGCCTTCATCAAATTCAGCCAACCCGTCAATAGACTTCACGTAGATGCTTCCAGCGTTGCCGGATGATACTACCTTAGTGCCTAATTGACTGACTAGTAAGCTATAAGCCGTTTCGCCCTCTTTTAGAGCTACTGTTGTACTGGCTAGGATGGTTCCCTTCCGGCTATCTCCAATCACTGAAAGGGTAGCGGTAGCTTTAGCTGGAGCAATAACAGACGATCCAACAGTCAGAGACTGAGTATAACGCGCTACGCTCGGTACGCTGTCTTTAGCATAGCCGGTAACAGTCATTGTATAGCTATTTGCCGGGAGACCCCCATCAACAACAGCTACACCTTGTTCATTCGTGATTACCTTCTTATCACCAATCGAAACCTGCACACCTGCTGCTGGTGAGGTAACCGGATCAGAAGTGAAACTGTCCTGATTCCACACCCACTTTTTCTGAGAAACCTTTACGGTAAAAGCTTCATTAGCTTTTGGCTGCGTTGGGGAAAGCGCCACAGAATCTATAACCTGTGTATTTTCACCTGCATAATAGACAAGCACACGATCGGATTCCTGTAGTTCGAACGCATCCATACCCACACTTGGATATATCCACTCCCCGCCGCGTGATACTACGAAGCTCCACCATCCGTCGTAAGTACCTTGCGAAACTCCATGGATACCTGATACAAAGTTGCCATAAGACGATTTGGTGATATCTACTTTAAAATCATCGGTAGACCCTAGTTGCTGCAACGCTTCAAGAGCATTGGAGGCTTTTAAAGTCCCTTCACTAATCAATCCTTCCGGGCCTTCAACGGTAAGTGAAGCTGTTACATTCTTAGAAATTACCTTTATAGCTTTTGTATATTTAGCAACCGTTGGCGCTTTACCTTCGCGGTAGCCAGTTACAGTCAGTGTATAGTCACCTGCGGGCACATTTCCTGAGAATACGGCCTCACCTTTAGCATTCGTCGTTACCGTCTGAGCTCCAATTTGGACCTGAACACCCGCAGCTTTTGCAGTTACAGGAGAGGAAGTGTTCGTAGCAGCGTCCCATTTCCACGTCTTACTAGTTACAATGACGTTAAAAGAATCGCCCTCTTTAAGATTTGCTTTGGAAAGGGTAACGGAATCCACAAGTTTAGTGTCATCTCCGGCATAATAAACCAGTACCTGATCTGAATCTTTAAGTACAAAATCACTCATGCCTACATCGGGATTAATCCATTTTCCGTCACGTGATACAACATACATCCATCCGTCATAACCACCAAAGCTTCCAGCAGCAATACTTCCGATGCCAGTCACATAACTGCCCGAAGGATTCGTGATCGGCAAGTTCGTTTGAAGCGCCAGCTTCTCTAACGCTCCAAGTGCGTTGCCAGCATAGGCGTACCCTTGTGCCAACGTGGCCCGTGGTCCCTCAATCGTTACAGGAGCGTAGATGAGTGAGCTCTGAACGGAGGATTTGGAAAAATCGTATAGCTTACTGTTGCTTCCTTTATACAGCAAATTATACGCAACCAGCGCCTGAAGTCCTTGCTCTGTCGCCAGAACATTACTGCTTCCACCACGGCTATGGGTGAAGCTACCATCAGCTAGACGATAGCTAAGCAGGTTCTCCATTAGATCCACTTTGTTTTTGGTGTATTCTAATCCACTAGGATCAACTCCGAAGGATGTGAGTCCAAGGATTGCTTGTGCGCTACTTTCAGCACTGTCACCGTAACCCCCATGGCTATCTTGAGCTGCAGATAACCAAGCTACGGCTTGTAGCCCTGCTAAGTAGGCTTCAGGATTATTTTTATGTGCCGCCAGAGCCGTCAAGGTTATCGCTGTCATATCAGACTCACTTGCGCCCGAGGTTAATGCAAAGCCCCCATCCGGATTCTGTTTGGAGAGAATCTCCGTAAGGAGCTTATCCGCCGTCCATTTCGCGTCACTTGGGATATTATATTTACCAGAATCCAGCGCAAGTAAGGCATATACCGGATTATTTAGCGTCTGTTCACTGAGCTTGCTGTTATTATAAATTTTCTCAATCAGATTATAGCCAGGAGTCGTTCCGTTACCAGCAAAGCTAGTAGGATCTGCACCAATCGCTCTCACTGCGAGCACGATTCGAGCATAATCGGTTACATTGGCGAAATTGCCAGCTGCATCCTTTACTTTTTTCTCAAGCTCTGAATGGTAACTGGCTGGCAGCTTATATCCTGCTTGCGCTAATCCAATAGCTTGCCAATCCGATTGCACGCCACCTTTCAAGAGATATTCTGCAGCCGCATAAGTCGCATCCGCAACATTAATCCGCTCCGCAGCAGTTGCTTCCAGACCGGAGCCAGCGCTCGCTTCTGCAAATATTTGTCCTGCCGGAGCAAGAGATGTTCCTAGAATTGAAATGACCATGAATAAGGCCAGCCCAAGTGCTACAAACTTGGAAGACATGATTTTCTTCATTGTTTAACCTCTTTCTGTATAAGAATGGGTACTGCTGGGAATAAGACGCATAACATAAAGACCGCCCCTTTGGAGGGCGGTCAGGGAAGATTACAAATCGAGGCTCCGGCGCTTGCTTCCTGCCGATAGTCCATCTGTATATGTTCCACATTCTTACCCCACGAAGAATAGAAACGCTCACAAAAAAGGCAGGTCTCCTGGCTAATGCTTCATCGCTGTTCTTCACCTTCCCACCCTACCTTCAGGGCAGTGGCTTATAGAAGAAACGCTCCGCACATACAGTGGCGGGACCACGCCGGACTCATGCACCGGACTTCCCTTTTAAGCAGACGACTAGATTGATAGAGTCTGCACCTTTTCCAGTATGTAGTATCTTATTTTGACATCCATAATCATATCTATTAATACATAGCATGTCTATAGAAAAGCTTAGTATGGGCAGCAAAAAAATGAACAGCAATACACCACCTGCCGGTAGGTATTGCTGTTCAGAAAGCTTGTTATTCGGCTGTTCCTTCCGGACTTGCAGTTGGGGAGGGTTCAGCACTTGAATCAGAAGCTGGTGGAAAATTAGGGTCGGGATCTACGATCAATGTAAATCTTCCGGCCTTGATCATACTTTTCTCTAGAATTGTCGCTCCAGGCTCCAATGTAACCTCAACCTGATAGGATGGTTGTTCACCTTCAGTCACAGCTGTTGCGGAAGGCAACCCAGTGCTGTCCTCAGTATCAGAGGAAGGCGTAGGAGACGGAGAAGCATCAGCTACTGCGTTAGGAGCATCTGCACCTTCTGCTGTTCCTCCAGTAGTGCCAGCGGCATCTGAATCGTCAGCGGCGTTTCCCTCATCCGTCCCATCCGTTGACGGCACTGGACAAGTGCCATTCGTAGCAGCGACCTTAAAGCTTTTATCTATCTCTGTAGACGAAGACATTAAACTAATCTCAGTCGGTTGAAACTGCACACAGTCATCTGCACTTGCGAAGGTGAACACCAATATGCTGCTCCCCTTATCTCCTTCGTCGCTCTGATCCTTCAAGTATACTGAAGCCGGAGGCAGCTCATTACCTGCACTCTGAACAGGGGTCGGCTCAGGGCTTGTCCCCGGCAGAGCCGTCTTCGTATCATCCGGACGCAGCATACTGAATACGATAATTGCAATAATCACCAGAATACCCGTAATGGAGCCGGAGATTAAGAGTCGAAATCGGCTGCGGCTGATCCAGCGCGCCAGCGGGGAAGCCAGTTGGGAGCGGGCTTCATTGTACACATTTTGCAGAGCAGGCCGAGCTGCCGCGACATAGTTCTTTCGGAATTCCCGATTCTTGAACGCTTCACGATCACTGCTTAGGAAATACTTCAGAATCGCCTTACGGTAACCCGGTTGCAGCTTTTTATTCGAAACCGTAAATAAAGGATTGCCTTGCGACCAAGCAAAAAACCGATAGATGATTTCTTTGTCGGAACCGGCTTTACGCTTTAACAGCTCCAGAAGCGCATCGTAATCCAGCGGACCCCCTTCACGCTGAGTTGTATAGTAGAAGGCTAGCGGAAGCCGTTCAAAGGGTTCCAGAACACGCGCCTCTTTTAGCAAACGACGACCCAGTAGCTGCACATCGTCTAGTTCCTGCGGAGACAATCCTGCAAAAATCTCCTCATTCGGCTTCTCTTCACCAAACCAGCGGTAAGCGGCGCGCAGCGCATTCTCTTTCTGCTTGCTAATCCTATCCAGTGGCGGCTGCCAATCGACAACATTACCATACCGTAAAAAAACTACCTCCAGAAGCTCCTCCTGCGTCATATCGGAAAGCGATAAGCGGTTCAGTAAGAATCTATCTGCTGAAGCAGCAAGATCCTGCATTAGGGAGAGTGCCTTAGGAGCAACTCCTGTTCCTTTGCGGCGATCTTTTTCTGCCTTATCTACAATTTCATGAATTTCCGCTACAGAAGCCACCGGATCATGTTCCAGCTGGAGCTTTTCAAGCAAATAATCCTTCACAGCATTTTGAGCAAAAGACTGCTCTAACGCCACTGGCAGGAACCGCCCCCAATGGAGTACAAAGCTCAGTATATCCGCAGATCTGGACGCCGCAGCTAGTCTTGATTCCATATAAGGCTCAAGTAGCTGCTTACGGAAATATGTTTCAGACATCACGCGCTGGAAGTAGGCTGCACTTAACTCATCATTACTCTCAATGATCCCGTAAGCGGCACTCAAGATATCCTTGCGGCCCGCTTCCACACTATGAAGCATCCCATTGATGAAATAATCCACGATTCTGACCCTGTAATTGTGATCCTTAAGTACAAAATACTCCTTAAAGCATTCCATAATCGCCGGATCTGGCACATTCCTTTGCCGAATCAGATCAAATTCCCGGTCGAACCGTTCTAAGAAAATATCGTTCAAGCGGATTCTAGAATGAATTGCACCGTCTGGTTTAAGGTAAGAGAGCAAACCACTTAGCACCGCACTCTTATTCTCCGTATATAAATGCTCGTTCCCTTGCTCAATCTCATAAAATATAGCCAGCTCATTATAGAAAGCAAGGGATAGCTTATGCTCAGGACTCTCTCCACGCAGAATCTGATCAGCGAAGCTTACAAAGTCGTTAATATCTCCTGGATTCAGCAGTAACAGCTTCCACACCAAATCAGCATAAGGCTGGCGGGACTCACCAAAATCGACATTCCCCATCCGTCCGGAAGCCAAATCGAAGGTATAATCCTTCTCAATACTACGATCACCGGGACGCAGCGAACCTTTTTCCACAAAGCTAAGATGTATATATTTACGGCTTTGCGGTTCATTCGCATACGTAATCACGCCTAATCTACGGCGGAATTCATACGGCAGCACGCTATACAGAATTTCTGTAAGCTCCACCGCCCGCGCGGACAACTCGGTGATAGGTACGTTTAGAGCCACGTAGATTTTTTTCTTACCTGCTACAGAGAGCATCACAGCTTGCAATAACGCCTTGAATATCCCTTCATCAATCCCTAACAAGCGTAAGCCTGCGATTGGATCCGGGCTGCGGTCTGTGCGAACAACTGGAATAGAGGGCAGCTCCGGCAAGGTTCCACCAAGCTCTCCAGTATAACGCTCTGCAAAATCAGCATGCAGCCAGTCTCCATAGCTCTGCACAATTTCTTCGGAACGTGAAGCAGGAACTACATAGTTATGTGCAAAAAAGGCGCTTCGTTGGCCTGTGAAATCGGCCGCTTGATAACGACTAAGCCCAATAACTGTATCCCCGTTCTCGGCATGAAATAGGTGCAGCGCTCCAGGATATGCAGCCTCATCCTTCTCCCCACGTGCGGTTAACTCCGCAGGAGCATCGTAGAGGCAGAAGGGATGAAGGATTTTTTTCACAAAATTATTGTCTAGACTATCTGATTTCGCTACCGTATCGAAGCCTTCTGTGGAACGAAACACTCCGCGACGTTCGCGGGTATACATCTGTTGGGCGATTGTTGACCCTGAGAAACCATTCACGGGCCGTCGCTCCCCTCAATATACTTCAGCTTATGCAGCAGCCAAATAAAAGGCTCGTCTACACGAATCGGGCTTACTACACCCTCAATCTTTTGATTCACAGGATTGCTGCCCAACGCAGATACTGCAAAATAACCCGTATTCGCGAAATAAACATCCATCGTATCTTTAAAGGGTCTGTCCACCTTACCAATAAATCTGCGAATTTCCCCGTCGATGTTATGGAACTCGTCCATGTTTAATGTTTTGCGATGAACATAGTTATTGAACACATTGCTGTTGGACTTGATATAATCGCCATCCTCATCCTTCAGCGAATGCAGCATATCACTTTTTGCAAGTACAACCGCTGTTGGAATGTCTGTCTTACTCTTTTCCTGATAGGCAATAAAATCACCAAACATCGTCAGCACCACATCGCGCGGCTCGTCATATTGTGAGACCCATTCTCCGGGACGGTCACCGATGTTAATATGAATCTTTTCACGGATAGAACGGATTTGCAGCGGATCGACCATAAACAGAATACCCGCAGAGTTCTTGATATGCTGACCATGAAGTCCAAGATAATCCTGATCCACCATCCCCTCACCTGCTACATCAAAGAATACAAGTGTCAGTGGCGGTTTATTTTCATCCTTAAAGACAAATTGAAAGATAAAAGGCTCCTGCATTTTTTCCTTCTGTGTAGAAGCCAGCAGATCCCCGCGCTCAAAAAGCGGTTCTTCATACAATGTACGGAACTTACGGCTAATCTCTGCATTAAGCGGCATACAAGCGGCATCAAAATGACCTGCTGTAGTATGCTGCAACGTGTGGATCAGCGAGGTCATATACACCGATTTCCCGACTTGGGATGCCCCGATAATCGAGATGATGTTACTTGGCACCTTCCCGGCAGTCACCGGCAGCTCATTATGGCAGGCCGGGCAAAGCCGTCTGCGCGTAAGCACACCGTAACGATCCGTAAGCCCAGTTAACACATGATCCGTGTAATGATGATATTCTTCCGGAATATCCGCCGGGTTGATAATCGCTTCTATGTCATCTACCGTATCGAGCCCGAAGCGCTCACGGTATTTGTTCAAGGCGTCATCCTCACCCAATGCGTAATTTTCATCGTCCTCCCGGCTGTGCATAGCCCGAAAGACGACATCCTCCGGAGAGAATTTGGTGAAGCAATACGGACACACTATATCGTAAAAAAGCGGCCGCGGCTCCGGCTGATTCTTTTTCATAAAACGGCTAAAAAAAGACATCTACTCATCCTCCCAAAAGTTGTATCTACGTACTTGCTATGAACGCACTGCTCATTACCCGCTTGTACACGTAGACCGAGTCTCACTCCGGTACCAATTCGTAATAAAGCCCATATTTCTTGCCATCGGTGAAAAAGATGCGTACAAAATCATCCTTACCGATTTCAATCGGCGGAAGTACATTGCGTCCAGGAGCGAAATCCTGTACGAAGGGAAAGAGAATACCATCCTCTTTCCCTGCCGGATGCCCTCCACGTTTCTTGACATAACAGAGGACATCCCGTGCCACGGGCACTTCTGCCGTAATCGCCATATGTACGGTCTTTTGTTTTCCGAATAAGGCTTTTTTTTGTTGAATGGAATAATAGATTCGGGCTTTGCCTGCACTGACCATCACCCGGTTCACACCATCACTTTGCCTCACCAGTACAGTCTCACCGTTCTCAGCAAGACGAGCAAATATCGTATAGGATATCAGGCCGATATCATCCAATCGATCACGATAACCATTGTTAGATTTGTATTCCTCACGAGTGTAGAGCTTCATCCCTACTGGCGGATCATCTCCGGTTCCCATGTCAGCCGCTTCTGCGGAGGTTTTGTGGATGTACACCGCCTGCACGCCGTCCGGCCAGCGCCATCTCAGCGTACAGAATCGGTCATCCACTTGGGATGTCACATCCGTTATTCCCGGAGCGGAAGCATTAACCTCGGCGTACCTCATTAATGTAAACCCCTTTCCGCTACACTAGAATCCTTTGCTGTTCCGGTTTCTGCGCCGACCCGGAAAGTTATCCGATGCTGGTGCAGGCGCTGCGTTATTGTTTCTTCTATTTCGATAAATACGTCCTTCACCTACCGGAATGACGCCTGTAAATAATGCAATAATAGCAGCTAATATAAGAACAGCCAGAAGACGAATAAGACTATCTGTAAAGGAGTCACCGCTAAGTCCAAATTCCAGAATCAGTCCTGCGAACAAGCCTGATATTACGCCGCCAATCCCAAAGCTTTTAGCCAAATGACGGTTATCAAACATAATTCCCAGACCTAATCCAAGCGCAGCCCCCATCAACATCAATGATAATATACGAACCGCAGCATAATAAGGACTGTCTGCCGTTGAATCACTGCGCTCAGTTAGCAGCGTCCGATCTCCCAGACGGTCATAGATCTGCTGGAACACATCGCCCAGAAGGGCTGAATCCTTGACATCATAATAGTGTCCGCCTGTCACTCTCGCAATATCCTGCAACAGCTGATTGCCTGCTGGATCATTCAAGCCCAGACCAATGGTATTCACGGCAATACCGCGCTCTACATAAGCCTGCAACTCTCTTGTGGTATCGAAATTACTCACTCCGTCAGACAACAAGATGACCATAGCTCCTTGGTCTTTTTTGCCGTCACTATCAATTTCCTTGAGTGCCTCCGAGACCGCACCGCTAATATTCGTGCCGCCTTCGGTTGGCTGCAGATTATCGATTGCAGTCAGCACCTTCTCACGATTCTCCGAATTTGAAAGTGGCGTTAAAGGCTGGACAACTACAGCTTCGTTGTTAAAGGTCACCACGGCCACCTTATTGTCAGTGTCCATTTTTGTAATTAACGCTTTTGCTGCTGAATACCGGCTATTATCGGGATCACTCTGCGTCATACTGCCTGAGTCATCGATAGCCATCACCACATTCTTAACCGGTCTGGCACCGCCAAAATTCAGTTCATAAACGAACTCCGTTAAGGCTCCAACTCCAAGTGCAAGGACAATCATCAGAGGCAGCAGTTTCCACGATAACCCCAGGTAGCGTTGTTTCCATGAAGCTCCGTTCAGTCGTGGCGAGATCATCTCTGCAAGCAGGCAGCCTACACCGACACCCAGCGCCACAATGGCAAAATAAATACCCACAAGCAGGATGGAAGGCAGATCGTTATACCAGCTTAGCAGCCATTCGCCAAAAAGAAAGGCGACCCCGCCGCCGATCAGACTGAAGAAGAGCAGCAGCAGATTGATTTTTCTCTGCATCGTTATACTTCCTTTCCGGGAAAACCTGAATTGTACTATTATCCTTTAAACATTCCGGGGGTTATGCTGCCTGATAAACGGGCTACCCGGATGTGTTATCATCCCCCAGATTGCACTTTGTGCAATAGAATGGAGTAGGAGGAACAACTATTTCTATTCTATTGCACAGTGTGCATTGGAAATAAGGAGAAATGTCCCTATCCCAGAAATCTACTTAAATCTACTGTATCAATATTGCACAAAGGCAATAAAGGGACTCAAAGTGAGGGTACCCATCTATTACGCCATCAGCGCATCTCAGGAAGCTGATCTTCACTCAGCCCATGGAGCTGATAGCCATTCTGAGCATAAGTCTCATAATAGACCTTACCGTTGCGATAATAGAGCAGGTCTTCTAAATGAAAGCCGCCCATCAGGTTGAGCTTCTCCACTCCGCTCCTCCGCTGCTCATGCACGAATCCTAACCGGTAAATCCGAGTTGTCTCATCCACTCCAAATGCGTAGCGTAGGAATTCTGATGAACTGTCTCCGAAGAAATATTTCTCCTCATGACGATGCTCTTGCGTATATTCGAATAGCCGAACATTAATGGCCGCGCCCTCTTCCAAATTATGATACAAGCGCTTGAACAGCTCTTCCCTCGATAGAACCTGACGATTCTCATAGGCTGCCGCAACATTTGCACGCCGCAGAAGCTCTTCCTCAAAAGATAAATTGAAAGGTTCTGCTGTCAGCAGCTCCCGGCGGCAAATATCAATCAAACGCTCAATCACAGCTTCTTTCCCTTGTTCTAAGAGCTTGGAGATACTGCCCATGTACTTCTCACTGAAGAATATTCCAGGTCCACGCCGGGTTTCGATATCCTTCATCACTTCTTCTGTGACTACGCGGTAGTATTCCATTACGTTCTGGCCCGTTGTTTCGTTTGTTCGCCCAATGCTGTCCATAACAGTAATACGCAATTCTTCCTCCAAAGTCTCCATAGCTTTCACACGAGCCATACTTTCCATATGAAGCTGCTCAAGTGCAGATTCCAAACGACTGCATAGGGCAAGCTCACTTTCTAGGCCCAATAGTTCATATTTTTTGCCATATACGGCTGAGAATAAGTAATGAATGAAGTTACGTACTGTTCTTTTGTCAAAAAGCGGCACACGCTGGAACGGCTGGCGCTCCACGCTTTCTGCATAAAGATCCTCAAGCTCCTCCTGCATGGAGAGAATCGCGGAACGCAAGCCTGCCATATGCTGACGTAAAAGATGGAGCACACTTCCGGCTTCATCACGATCTGCCGTCCACTCCGCAAGCTGATAAAAGCTTACCGCAGGCGTAGATGTTTCCTGTGCCGCCAGCATAGTGCGCCATTGGCGTAATGGATTCATTCCCTCTACTCTCCGGTTTGACTCTGCCACAAAGTTATTGCGGAAATAAGCTTCGCCCCCTTCACCGAACAACTGCCGTTCAGCTTCACGAAGTGACAGCTGCTTCAGTTCATTATAGGAAGGGCGTCCGTGACTCATTAAACCCGTCATTTCATTCAGGCCGTCTTTCTCCGGAAGTAGCTGTACCGCGTGTTCCCGCAAGCTGTCAGGGTCCAGCCCTAACAACGCCTGCCGTTCACGTATAGTCCACGAACTGCCCTCACTCATATCGGAGACAAGCCGCCGGAACGCATGATACAGCACTGCCAAAGCAATTTGAACATTAGGTCTTCTTACCCCGGAAAAGCCAGCAGAGGCGTAGCCTTGTCTTCCAGTGCTGCCTCTGATGCCGCTTTTGAAGGTCATATTGTTATATCCGCCATGACCAGTAGCCTGATCAGAAGCCGGGCGGACCCGATTTTTGAGCAGACTAATATGAGAAATAATCTCGTAGTTGTCATCCATACCGTGTGCAGACATCATACCGCGCTCATTTTTATCGGAGAGCAGATACACAAGGTCAAATAATGCGGAAGGACCATGGCCAACTGGAATCGACAGACCGTCTTCCGTCACAAGTAACGGCGCATTAAACTTATAGTCCGTAGCCTGCATTCTGTCCAATTCACGCAGAAAAGCCAGCCCTACTGAGCTGGAATATCCAAAATTATCCCCTTGCTCCCGCTCATTGATCAGAGCGTAGAGATCTGTCTGTACGGACTTGAAGGACTGGCCGAGTACAGCACGAGCCAGCAGTGTAATTTCCGGCAGCAATACATTAAGCGGATCATCAACCCGCGTAATGATAGAGAGATGGATGACGTCAAAAGATGAATATAGACGTCCATAATCCGCTATACTGTTGCTCAGCCGCCGGATAACTTTATTCATTTCAGCAAGATAACGTGTATCCTCATGAAACTTGCGGTAAAGTTCATGACGCACAGTGCGTGGATCTGACCCTGCCGTTTCCGGCAAAGCCATGGCCAGCACCCGGTCTTTTCCTCCCGCAACAGATTCACTTTTGCTTCCGTCTGTTCCCTCTTTTGCCGCACCTGACACAGCATGTAATGCCATAACCCCGCCGGCGTTATCCCATTTTCGTTCGCAGCTATCCAGCACCGGACCGATGGCCGGAGCAACCTTGTCGCCTACGAACAGAAACAGGGCAGGGTAATGGATGCTGCTGCGTCCATCCCCTTTGCTGCGCTGTGCCTCTTCCTGTACCGCATATTGTTCACCATAAGATAATGCCTGTGTTTTGATCATAGGCCTATTTCAACTTTCTGCGGATACTGCCGAGCTTGCTAGTCATGCTCTTGTAGAATCCGTACATCTCATCGCCGCTCTCATACTCTACCCGTTCGTACTCCAAGCTGTCGCGTGCTTCCAGGAATGATACATACAGTCCTTCCAGCTTATAGAGCAGCGGGGTAACGTCTTCAGCGGCAGTCATTTCACCTGCACGACGTGCTGCCTTACGCAGCAGTACGCTGCGGCTCTTCTCATCCAGCTCCCGGAAGTGCCGATACACGGCATACTCTACGTAGCTGCGCTCTTTCATCAAATTAGCAAACGGCTCCCAAGCGTCCTCTTCTTCATCACGGTCATAAACGTAGAGTGCGCCTTTTTTGATAATGCTGTCCGTATACAAAGCTTCAATGAACTGATCCATCCACTTATCTTCGTCCAGATATTGATGGAGCACACCTTCAAGCTCAGTGGCTTTGGCAGTCAGTTCAGCATATTTGGCCAACTCCACACGAACACGTGAAATCAACTGCGGTGAACGAATGAGATTCTCCTGCGCCATGTCCTTGTTGATGCTGCCAAAGATATCTTTAATGCCTTCGCGCTCCAAGCCCTTCTCACGCAGGCTCTTCAGCTCATCAACCGCCTTCTTCACTTCACCGAGATTCGGGCGTGTGGATTGCAGCTGCATATCGAAACCACTCAAAATGGTGTCCAGATCAAAAGGTTTGGTGAACACAACAGAATATCTGTTACTTGTGTTCTCATCTACACCTTTTTCAATAATGACTCCACTTGCCAGCGCTTTTGCAAAGTCTGCACGCACTCTAGCGTTATAATCACGTACACGAGAATTGACGTAAGTGTCGCCCCATGATTTTTCCGGAATCGGAGAAGGCAGGTACGTCCAGTTGTTCTTATCCGTCATCACGAGATGGCGGCCAATCCCTTCCTTGTCGAGAATGGTCCGCTCATAGTTCTCTTCAAACACCCGGAGCGGCGTGTATACGAAAAGTGGCACACCATTACGTGTATTAAGCCAGAAAATACGGTTTTTCACTTGGCTTTCCTTGATCGTAAATTGCGATTTGCCAAGCGCATTATTCTGATAATTACGAATCCCTTTTAGGATACCCGGCGCTTTAACAGGCACGGAAACGAAACCCCATGATGGGAAATGTAAGCTGCCCGAGCTATTGCTAAGGTGGAAGGTAGGCACAGCCTCTTCGTCCAATTTACCGGCAATAATCCGCTCAACGAATTTATCCAGCGGCTCTTCATGGCCGAATTTCATCACAAGGAAATCCTCCATCGAACGGGTAATCAGATCCCCAAACTTATCGCTAAGGAATTCCGAAATCGAGCGGACGATATCAATCTCCTGCTCTTTGACCCAACGTCCGGAATGCTTCAGCATTTCACGGGTGAAGTCGCGAATCAGGTCGTCGCCGTCCTTCTGATCCATGATCTTGGAGATGGTTGCTGAAATATCCGGCACGTTCACAATGTTCCAATAATAAGTTTTGTTTCCTTTATAGTCTGCCTGCTCTTCGCCATTGATAAGGATGTCCCCGTTTTTGGCAAAAATCGAGCTAAGCGCACTAAGAATCTCTGTAAACACACCGTAAATCCGGCTGTTCTCATCGTTTAAGAGCTCATATAAGTCCTCGTAAAATTGAATCATTTGCTCAGTGCGTTCTACATCGGCGTGCAGCCAATATTCATTGATTTTAGCCTCAATATAAGCATTTTTCTTCTTCTCTTTGGAGACAAAAGCACTGCGGGCATCGCTCAGCTTCTCATCCGCACTGTCCTGAGCCGTCTCAATATCACGTGGCAAACGCAACAAGCTTTCACGTAAAGCCTCAATATAAGACTGAATCAGCTTCAAAATACAGAAGCCCTTCTCGGTATACAGCAGACGGGAAACGTAGAATGGCCCTTGCTCTGG
This sequence comes from Paenibacillus sp. FSL F4-0097, assembly GCF_038593125.1. Lineage (NCBI taxonomy): Bacteria > Bacillati > Bacillota > Bacilli > Caryophanales > Paenibacillaceae > Paenibacillus > Paenibacillus sp. FSL F4-0097. Next base: position 1,031,484 of record NZ_CP151965.1, on the reverse strand, counting down.
GTGCAGGAAGATGCGCTCCAGCTCTTCACTGAAACGTCCCACAATTTCGCCAGGCAACTGCTTTTTCGATTTGATATATTCTTCACGGGCACGAGCCAGGAAGTTCTGCTCCAGCTCTGTATCCATGCTTACCACTTGATTCTTAACAACATTGGCATGGCTCAAGCGTTCGCTGTTCTCGTAGCCTGGCAACGGCTCAGGCACACGGGATTCAAACGTCTTGATCATACTGTCGAGATCAATCCCCAGCTTACGTGCGAATTTCTCTACATCCTCTTGACCAGGGGCCTGCTGGAACATTTTTTCCATTTTATCAAACAAGCGGAAAGCCAGGTAAGTCGTCATTTCCTCAATCGGAAGCACAGCAGACGAGGCACCGATAATGTTGTATTCATAGTTAGCTGGGTAGGTCTTGTTCATCTGCGCAATGTTGGTGCGGATATTACTGATATAGTCATGGATGGCGAATTCTTCACCAGACTGTTTTTCTTCACTCGCCATAAAGTTCGTGATGTTCTCCGCCGTTACGTTCATACAGTAATCGTACGCATTCTCCAGCAGCTTACCCTCGGTATTCGTTGCAGAGATCAAATGACATAGATTAAATGGAGGCAGCGGTGAATTTACCGTCAAAATATTACCGTATTGCTGCTGGAATCGCTCACCACGACTGTCCACATTCATCCAGTAATCCAGCTCTTTTAGCGCTGCATAACCGTTCTTGCGAATATATTCACGCGTGTGCTCACTTAGACTTTTATTAGACAGGTTCACGTCAGGTGTAAAGAGATAACCCAGTGTGTTCACACGGTCAATACCGGCTGATCCGTAGTCACGTTCAATAATACCGCGTACGATATAGGCAATATCCAAGAAAGCCCCACTGCCTGTACCGCCCGACAGACCTGTCAGCAGAAAGACCATCAGCTTTTTGTTAGTGCCTACGGATAACGTCTTGATCTTCTTATCAATCGCGCCTACAACCTGATTAATCTTGGTGAACAAAAGCAGACGTCCAGCCTGCCGCACACCAGCAGCACCATTCATACCATCTGTGATACTTAACTCAGGTGACAGCCAATCTGTAATATAAGAATCGAGAATACTACGGTTCTGTAGCAGTCCGCCGATTTCAGCATTCGCCAACAGTACAAATTCATTTTGCGGGTCCAGCCCAATGCCTTTGTATTTTTTTCCGCGATCCTGTTCATTCGTCTCAAAAGCTAGAAATTCCACATTATCCGGCTTGTCCCGTTTCTTCTTGGATATTGGATCCTCCGGCAGCTTAAAGCGGCGGTTAATCTGATATTTAAGACGCAGCAGGGCATCAATGCCCGTGCCGCCTAGTCCAATGATCAGGATCGGATTATCAATCGTATCCACCCTGATTTTATCGCTGACAATCCCGCCGCCTAGTGATACATCCAACTGCTGTATATGCTCTCTTACTACTGGTTTCATATGCTTATCCTCCTAAAAGTTTTGCGGAAGCTGTACTTCAGATATCTTGCAGCAAAACTATTTCTGCGGCATACATTGCCATTGCCTACTATACTAAATATTCCAGATAAATCGTCTTATCTACCGTCTGTAGAGATACTGAAACGCGGTCCCCACTCTTCAGTTCAAGACCACGCGAAGCATCCGCAGCACGTCCGGATCTCTCCACAGTAACACCTTCTCCGCTGCGTAACAGCAATCGGTCATTCTTAGCCGGTGTGAAAATAACACTTTCGCTCTCCTTCAGTTCAGGCGCCAACTGCAGCAGCTGATGAAGGGTGAACTTGCCCTTGAAGCCTGCAAGCTTCTTATATTGTGGGTAGGTCTTCTCACCCGTATTGCTGTCTTTAACCTCTACTACCAGCTGTCCAACAAAACCACGTGCCGATTTCTTATTCAGCACATACCATGCTGCACCAGCTGCCAGCACTAAAAGAATGCCCCCTATAATGTAATACAGGGTTTTGGATGAAGCTTCCTTCAGGGGTTCTTCCTTGCCAGTCCCTGTAGAAGGTGCTGTTGTTGCTGCTCCGCCTGTCTTCGCGCTGATTTGGACAGGTGCACTTTCCCGATAAAAGCTGCTTTCCTCTGCCCGTACCTTCAACTCGTAGTTATGGCTTTCTTTTACCTCAAATGTACCCTTGAAGACAGCTCCGGAGTTATCCAGTTCGATTTCTTGCACATCACCTGTATCGATATCTGTAGCAAGCAGTACCGCCTTCATATCTTGATACAAATTACTGAGTGTTACCTGAGTACCGTTGCTGAACAGATGCGAGGTGATGTCGATTTTATCACCCTTTTTATAGGTTGCTGATGGCAGCGCATCGATCTTAAGCTCCAAGTCATAGTTAAAGACTAGATTAATATCAATCTTATCCTTTGGCACACCTTTAACCTGAAGTTTCCAATCTCCTTCCTGCGGTGACAGTAGCTTAATCAAGCTATAAGTAGAAGACTTGGACAGCAGGACATTGTTTGAGGGGATCGCAACTTCTTTCCCTGACGGGTCCGTTAATTTCGCTGTCACAGGCTGTGAAGACATAATTGAGATATTGGCTTCCAAAACACTGCCGTTAGGCACGTTGACGGTCACATCCTGATAATCGCCATTTGCAGTAATCGACTGCACAGGCACTACCTTCAGCTTCAAATGGCTGGCAAAAATCTCACTCAGGATTTGCGGCAGATCATCTGCTGAGTCCGTCGAAAATGCTTTACCACCTGTCTCATTGGACAGGTCGGCGAGGCTTTGTTTATTCAGCTTGCCATCTGCATTAAGTCCAATGGTATAGATGGGATAGCCATTCTTTTTGGCAACCTCAACGGCCGCCTTCAGCTCTTTATCTGATTCACTTTGCGTCCGGCCTGTCGCTTTGTTGAAATCATTATTGCCATCAGCGAGCATTACAATGATAGGCTCATGGGAAGGGTCACTTCCATTCTGCAGAACCTTCACAGCTTCCTCTACGCCAATAGCGATATCGGTGTAAGCTCCTCGGTCCAAACCATCAATAAAATCCTTCAAATCCTGCTTATCGCTCTCCGAGCTAATTTGCAGCAGAGCCTTTTCCCGTTGCACCTTGTCGGTATAGGCAACAATACCTACTTTATCACCTTGGGTGGATAACATATCTATGAACATTTTCATCGCTTCGTTGGCGATTTTGTTCTTGTCACTAGTCTTCATGGAGTTGCTGACATCAATAAGAAGCACAGCATCAATGTGAGATTGCGCCGACGTTGCTGCATAGGCTTTAACAGCTGCAAAAGGCGAGGCAGCTAGACAAAGAGCCAGGAGCAATACCGGAAAGATACGTAGAAAGAGAGTCTTGGTTGTTCTAATACTTTGATATTTACGAAGCATAAATAGGGCTCCTCTTGTGTTATATTAGGCACATATGACAGGTTCAGCACTATCGCTAAAATCTGTAAATAGCATGCCATTATGATATAATTAAACCTTGTAAACTTCAACTTTAGGACCGCCGGACCCAGTGCATTGATGCATAGAAGATTATCATTCTAAAAGCCATCTGGACTGCAGAGCGTCCATGAGAAAGGATTGTTCCATGATTTCATACGTCATTCTTGGGATTACGTTCCTAATTGCCGTAATTCAGATTTCCATTTATGCCGCACATCAGCGCAAACCACTGACACGTGATGATATTAACGATCGACTGCTAGCCGCTTTGAACGGAGGCGATAAAGGCCGTGAATAAGAAAAGACCCGTTACCTTCCGGCCCTTTAAGGCCCCTCGTTACGCTTATGACAAGCTGCGCATCTGTCGCCACTGCGGACGGTATACCGCTCTTGGCGAAGACCGCTGTAGCAAATGTGGCAGAGCCTCACTTATTGCTGTAAAGCAGCACGCAGCATCACTAGCCAGACGGAAGATGCATACCCGTCTACTATTCATCTTACTGCTCACACTAGCCTCTGTCTATTTTGGAAATAGCATCCAACAAATGATATTGTGTGGTGCCGGGGGTCTTGTGCTTGCTGGACTATTGTACTATACGCAGCGAAAAGTAAGGCAGAACGAGAATCTTCGTTCTCTCAATGAGCTGCTTGGTCGTGGGATCGGCATCATCAAGGAAGGGCTGGAGGTCAACCGTCAGGAAGCTGTCTCCGTACTCCGTGAGGATGATGTTCTTGCCTATGAGAAGCTGCGCGAGCTCTCCATCCTGCTTCGCGGCGACCGGATCGCGCGGCAGCGAGTGGCTTTGCTGCATGGATTTTTACTCCGCAAGGATATGGATCTAGAACTGGAGCAGCTTCTTCTAAAAGACTTCGAACCACTGCTAGCCGAATATATCGGCGAGATCGCTAAAGTCCGTCCCGATCTCATTAAGGATCGCACACTACGCTACGTGAAGAACTATGAAGTGGAGATCCGCCAGATGGCTAACGGCTTAACCATCCTTACGAGCGTTGCGGGAGCGGCGGTAAGAATGAAGCGTTATGCCCTGCTCTACTCCAATATGATTGGCCGATACGTGCAAGATCTGCCCAAAGACCGTTTTATGCGGTTGTCCAAACTCATTGCTGCGAATCCCCATGAACCTTGGAACGGCTTAGACCTCAGGGTAGCTGACATTCGTGAAGCCAAATATCACTGGGACCCGGAGGTCCAATAGACCTGAAAGCTAAGATGAGCCAATATAAAGCAAACATCACCCTTATTGATGATAACCAACCGTTTCTCACAGAAATATAAGGATGATGTATACTGTAAAACTTATACTTTCTTAGGCTTTCTTATATTTTGAAAAAAGAGGCTACTCTATATGACGTTCAAACAATTAATAACCCTGCGAAACTTTATGATCATTTTGTGTATATGCATGCTTGTGCTGCTTGGACAGAAGATTTTTCTCATCGCAGATAAAATACAAATCACCAAAGAAGCCGACCGTCTCTACGCTGCTGGGGATCTGATTAATGCAGAGAATCAGTACCGCCAAGCAGCGGCCAACCATTCTATTCATTACCTGGAAGAAAGAGTCGCAAAGCGTCTGGATGAATTAGCTCCAATCACAGATATCCGCAAAGTTCTGAATGTTTTGGTAGCCTCTACTAAGGAGGAAGCAGCGACTAAGGATTTTGCCGGATTTATGAAGAGCTATCAAGCTCTGCTCAGTTTAAAAGCTACATATATGAAGCCAGACGGCCCCTATGAATCCTATTATCGCCAGTTATCGTCGGCCTCAGGCATTTCAGACCAGTTCACCTCTTATTTCCGTCAGTTTAAGGAGCAGTTCCTTGCCGAGCTTGCCCAGAACCAGAGCGGAGGGGTGAGTAATGAAGAGAACTTCAAATGGAATCTTTTGCAGATTCCTGATGCTTATTATGGAAGTGCAGCTTCCAAAGAGGATTTACTAGCCTCAAAGTTTATAAGCCATGATACAGCTATATTAAAATCCTTAGCAGGAGCAGGAAACTTTACCGGCATGCTGGAAAGCACCCTGTCCCTGATGAGTGCTTATAGCCAGCATAATTACGAAGCTCCTTGGGTACTTCAACAAGCAGAAAGCAGCGGGAAGATCATCTTGAACAAAGATCTCGAAGGTGACAATATCACAGCTTTTGCTGGGCATGCTGTAGCTTATCGTAATTTTGCAGGATCGGCAGGTGTCACTTCATCCAAGGTGCTGACTTTGATCGATACTAGTAAGACTAAGCTACTAAAAAATGCCAAACGTCTGACTACTAAAGGTCAATATGCTGAGGCGATACAATTATACGGAGAGCTTGCTCCGCTAGAGGATACTTCGACAAACATTGCCGCTGCTAGGCTGGCCTGGAATATCGCTGATCCTGTTCGCCTCCTTCCTGGCGGTGAAGAGCAAAACAAATACGACAACGTCATCTCCCGCAAAGGACTATCGGGCACAAAAGTGATCGTCGCCGGGACGGATAACAGTGGCGTGCTCTATTATGCTGCGATGAATAACGACGACAATGTGGTCACATTAACCGGAAACAGCTTGCCACGCTTCGAGAGTCTGCGTAGTCTTACTTTTAATGAACAGTTGGCAAACTCTTCAGGTGTACCTGTGGTTTTAGCCCAATCTGAGGTTGAAGGTGGACGCACCCTTTTCACAGCATATGAGATGAAATCGAATGGTATTTCGCAGTTATTTTCAATAGCTGGCGATAGTTATGAACTGCAGTCCGATGACTCTATTTTCGTGCCTAATGCGGATCTTGGAGACGGTGTTGACGGGCAAACGGCACTTTACCGTAAAGTAGACGGCATCTATCAATTCGCGGAGATTGTTCAGGAGTATGCTGTAATCTCAGCTGCGGATCTGACCACTCATCCTTTTGAAAAGGTCTCTTTTCATTGTGAGATCGTCGTAGATAACTTCGGCAATAGTCTTGCTTACTCGGATGGGATTTATATTTTGCTCCAAGGAGAAGTCGGTTCCGTTACAGGTAACGCGTTAGTTAGTGGCCAATATCAGAATGGATATGCGCTTGTTGGAACAGACATAGGCGAGCAATATGTTCCTGTGTTTATAGTGGAATCCGTGGGTAGCATGAGCTTTGGGCGGTAGAGATTATGGGATGCAGGAGACGGGATTACGGGATTCGGGATTTCGGGATTTCGGGATTTCGGGATTTCGGGATTACTTATTATGAATATGTGAAGTTAGTAGTGTGGTGGGTGAGATTCAATATAGTGACGGTGGCATAACCTATGTCGACAAGTGAACGACCCTGGGAGTAGTGAGAACCTTCTGGCGACTTGGATGAAGGACCTTGAGAGTTGCGGGAAACTTTAGCAACTTGGGTGAACGTCCTTGAGAGTCGCGATAAACTTCTAGCGTCTTGGGTGAACGACCCTGAGAGTTGCGGGAAACTTTAGCAACTTGGGTGAACTACCTTGAAAGTCGCGGGAAACTTCTAGCGTCTTGGGTGAATAATCCTATGGGTTGTATGTTCCTTCTATGGGTCATGAGTATGGGAGATCCTGTCTAGTCAGTTTTTGTCCAAGAGGTGTGGGTAGCCCGTCTATACTCTTAGTGTTCTTCTCTCCTCTATATTCTCTCAGACCTGCCTCGCCCTTTTGGATAGACCAACGCTGCAACGTATCTCGCTCACCCGCATAATTCATGAATGGAACCGAAAATCCGCAGGAAGTCTGTACTTTATGAACATCTATCAAAATGATCTGTCTGGCTCCAGGCAGAGATGTAAACATAGGGGACAGTGCTTCCCATTCTGCTGATTCAGGCAAAATCACAGCCCCTGTTCCATACAGCCTTAAAATGTTAGGCGTCCCCTCAAACGCACAAAACATAACCGTCACTCTTCCGTTTTCCAGCAGATGCGCGCTCGTCTCATTACCGCTGCCAGTCATGTCTAGATAGGCCACCTGATTAGGAGACAAAATCCGAAAACAATCATGCCCCTTCGGCGAAAGGTTAACATGCCCATCTTCTGAAAGCGGCGCCGACCCTACGAAAAAAAGGTGCTGCCGAAGAATAAACTCTTCATGTATTGGTAGTATAGCGGTAAATTGTTTTCCCATTTGGCATTCTCCATTTCTATATATTGGTGTGCTGGCTAATCGGGCATCTCTACTCAACTCCATCAGATCCGCCGACTCAACGAACTACATGAACTACATGAACTACATGAACTACATGAACTACATGAACTACATGAACTACATGAACTACATGAACTACATGAACTACATCAGCTTCACCAATCACTTCAGCTCCATCAACCACATTAGCTTAACTAACTAGCTTTGCCAACTACATCAACTACATCAACTCCATCAACTCCACCAGTTACTTCAGCTCTAACAACTTCGTTAGTTTCTCCCACTAGAGTAGCTCTATCAACCACATTAGTTTAACTAACTAACTTCACCAACTCCAGCTGTTACAAAGTTACACAAGCTCTATCAACTCGTTAGTTTCACCAACTAGATCAGTTCCATAAGCGCATTAACTCCATTAACAATACCAGTACCACTAGCTCCCCTACCAAACTAACTTTGACTAGGTCCGAGCGGCGTTTGCGGCTAATGTAAGGCACTTTTGCCTCTCTTTCTTGCTACTTTGGCTCGATGCGGCTAATGTAGAGCATTTTTGCTCTTATTTCTAACTAATTCGACGCTTTGCAGCTGATGTAGAGCATTTTTACCGTTCATCTCTGCTACCTACGCCTAACCCTGCGATTCTACGGGATTTCTACCGTTCATCCCTGCCACCTCAGCCTAATCCAGCAAATCTACGGGATTTCTACCGTTCATTCCTGCCATTTTGGCTCAACCCAGCAAATCTACGGGATATTTCCCGTTCATTCCCTCTACTTCTGCCCAATCCAGCAAATCTACGGGATTTATACCGTACATTTCCGCCACTTTGGCTCAACCCAGCAAATCTACGGGATATTTCCCGTTCATTCCCTCCACTTCTGCCCAATCCAGAAAATCTACGGGATTTATACCGTTCATTCCTGCCACTTTATCTCAATCCAGCTATTCTGCGGGATATTTCCCGTTCATTCCCTCCACTTCTGCCCAATCCAGCAAATCTACGGGATTTATACCGTTCATTCCTGCCACTTTGTCTCAATCCAGCTATTCTGCGGGATTTCTACCGTACATCCCCGCCACTTCTGCCAATCCAGCAAATCTACGGGATTTTTACCGTACAATTTTCCGCAGACACATTAGTTATGTATATGCTTCTCTTATGTCTCCCCCCGTCTGCCTAAATGCAAGCCTCAGCAAGGATTAACAACACATCCCCATATGAGATAAGAGTCGTTGTGCATTATTTTTTACTGATGTACATATTTTTTTAGATGTATATATTCTTTTCAAATGTATATATTCTTTTAAGTTGTCATATTCTCTTCCACCGTCAAGTAACCCTTCACCTCGGTACCCGGCACGTCAGCAAAAATAGGGACTACCTCTCGGCAGCCCCCTTTCTCTCGCAAGTTGCTTGGTACTACTATCAGAAGCAACTCCCTTAAACCCCTTTTTCCCTCTAAAATACTTCCCTTTAAACAATTTCCTATAAAATAAAACTTTTCCCTATAAAACCTCCCGCTTAAGCACTTAACCCACTAAGCACATAAAAACCATCTTTCCCCTAATCTATTCAATCGCAATATAAATCTCAACCTGCGTGTCAGCAGGATCAAAATTTCGCGAATCATAAATCTCAAAATCCCCCGTGTAAGTTCTTGCCTCCCTAGACTCCTTAAAGTACGCCCAAATCTCCCCCCACGCTTGCGCGACCACTTCAAATACCGGACCTTTTTTCGTCGTAAAAACCATGTATTTGCTCTCCGGTACAGCCGCATAGGTGAACTGGGTTTCCTCTAGTTGGCTTTCCTCCAGTCGGTTTTCCTCTAGTTGGTTTTCCACTAGTTGACTTTCCTCTAGTTGGTTTTTCTCTAGCTCGTTTTTCTCTAGCTCGTTTTCCTCTAGTTCGCTTTCCTCTAGCTCGCTTTCCTCTAGCTCGCTTTTCTCTAGCTCGTTTTCCTCTAGTTCGCTTTCCTCTAGCTCGCTTTCCTCTAGCCCGTTTTCCTCTAGCTGGTTTCCCTCTAAATGTCTCTCCTCAGCTACTTCATGCCCGATCACAACGGTATATGCTCCGCTCGCATCACTCTCATAATCCGTATACAACGCATAGATATACTCAGGATTTACCGTAGCTACCTGCCCCGCAATATTACTCTGAAAATAAGTTTCCCACAGTTGCGGCAAACCTCCATCAGGTCCCATTTCCACTTCATTAGTTGTGCGTATGCTAACCCCAGCCAAGGTCATTTTCGCTTTCTCTACAAAATAAGTATTCATCATTCTCCCTCATTTCCTGTGATTGAACTTAGTATACACAGGCAAAGTGGACATCTGTCTGTCCAGTTCGAATAGATTGATTTCAGTCTGGGTTATAAAGACACCATTAGGGTAATTAATAGTATGGAACTACACTCGAAGGGAATGACTACAGCATGTCAAAAATCAAATTAGCTGTCATCTACTACAGTGCCACAGGAACTAACTACCAGCTAGCACAATGGGCCGCGGAAAGCGCAGAAAAAGCAGGAGCTGAGGTAAAACTGCTGAAGGTGCAGGAACTGGTCCCCGAGGATAAAATCGCCGCAAATCCAGCCATGAAGGCCCTAGCTGAAGAAACAAAAGATATCCCAGTCGCCACACCCGACGATATAGTCGAAGCAGATGCGATTATTTTCAGTTCCCCAACCCGTTACGGTAACATTGCTTCCCAGATGAAGCAGTTCATTGATACAACCGGTGGCATTTGGGGCAAAGGACTAACAGTAAACAAAGTCGTCAGCGCCATGAGCTCAGCACAGAACCCGCATGGTGGACAAGAAGCTACGATTTTGGCACTCTACACCTCGATGTATCACTGGGGAGCAATTGTTGCAGCACCCGGTTATACTGATCCAGTCACATTCGGTGCGGGAGGCAACCCTTACGGAACAAGTGTCAGCGTAGATGGAGACGGTAAAATGATCGAAGATCAGGATCGGATCCGTGACGCTGTTTTTCATCAAGCGAAGCGTACCGTTGAAGTGGCCGGCTGGGTTCAGGCAGGCAAAAACGCCAATAATCAGAACTAGCGCAGCTTAGTTAATATAACAACACCCCTCGGAGCTACTTGTGCAGCACTACACCGAGGGGTGTTTAATTTATATTTTAATTACTCTCCAGGGTATTTAAGCCCCCACTGTGCACGCACTTGATCCAGCAGTTTCAGAATCGCTAACGATTCATCCAATGTCATCACCGGACTCTCTGTAAGCCCTGCCTGAAGACACCGTCCTACTTCCTCCGCTTCAAAACAATATCCAATAGAAGCACGGTCATCCACAAAGCTCTCTACCTTCTCATCTCCTATATAAAGCGCAGCCGATTTCGGGTTCACTAATGTACCCTCTACAATAATACGGCCTTCTGTGCCAAACACATGCGCTTCCTCCAACATGTTAAGACGAATACCACCGTTCAACGAAGCGGTTTTCCCGTTACCATATGACAGCAGCATCGAGAAATGCTCGTCCACTCCAGTCTCACCTATGTGCACTGTGCTGGAAATAGACTCAGGATGAGGTCCAAACACCATGGAGGCAAAAGAAACCGGATAAATCCCCACATCCAGCAGCGCACCCCCGCCCAGCTTCGGATTCAGCAATCTGCCTTCCGGGTTCCAGTCGGTACGAAACCCTAGGTCTGCCTTCACCAAACGAACATCACCGATCTTGCCCTCAGCAATCCATTCTCTAACCTTTACAATCGCCGGGATGTAGCGACTCCACATCGCCTCCATCAGGAATAACTTATGCGCTCTAGCATAGGCCACAACTTCTTCCAATTCACCGCTGTTTACGGTAAAAGGTTTCTCACACAGGACAGCTTTGCCTGCACGCAGCGCCATTAAAGCATTTTCTTTGTGAAAAGGATGCGGCGTTCCAATATATACCGCGTCTACATTTGGGTCATTCAGCAATTCCTCATAGGTTGCATAGGCATGCGGAATCCCATGATTTTTAGCAAATTCATCGGCACTTTCCTGAGATCTTGACCCAACGGCATAAGCCACACCATTACTGGCATGCGCCAAATCAGTAACAAATTGATGAGCAATCCAGCCTGTGCTAATAATTCCCCATCTCACCTTGTAAGCGTTGTCCATTTTCATTTGCATGTTCCTCCTAATCCTTCTGCTAAGTCTCTTTAATTCTATCAGACCATTCTAATGAATGTATAGGAACTGATGCCAGCAAACACCACCGTCACCACCAAAATAGCAATATTCCAGATCTTGCTCAAGGCCGCTGAGTGCTCGTTAGAGCTTTGAATAAACGCTTTTTGCAAAAGGAACTGTAAAAGCTTCATGATTATGAATCCCAAACAACCCAGCCCGCTTTGCAAAATAACCTCCAGACTAGCTTTACTTACAAATCGATCAGCCATGTTCCCATCATAATGAATCGGGACGGTATCCGGCATTTTGGAATAAAGGAATAAATAAATAGCTACAGGAATCAAGGCCACCACACTGCTTAAGATCATCGTCAGTTTGGTTTTGAACAACGTTTTACCCTCCTTGTGCGGAAAAATAATCTCCCCGTTATTCTCCTTCCACTTCAATCAGATATATCCCCTTCTTAAATCCACCGCGACGTTTAGCTTTCTCTGCACGTTGCTTCTCCAGCTCCATGCTATTGCTCCCATGTGTCTCCGCCAGAGCCTGAATCACTTCCAGCATATCGGCAAGCTCCTCCAAAGCTTCTTCATCACTTGCTGCCTGAAAATATTCCTCCGACTCTTCTTGCAATTTTTTACGTAGTTCAGTTATGTATTCTTTGGACTCTAATATCCTTGTGTTAAAATCTTTCCCTTGAGAAGCTATCAAATCGGGGATGCCGTCACGCACTAGCTTTTCATATACAGGCATTTAAGCTCTTCCTTTCTTCTATATTATATTCTATCTCCCTTCAATCCGGCTTTGATTCCATCAGTAGACGTTCTACAAAAGGAAGATCTGCCGGAGCAAACATGAACTGACCCAGCTCAGCCGGAAGCACCCACCTATGTTCGTCGTGATCCACCAGATCAATTACACCTCCCTGATACCGCGCTTTCCAAGCAATCAATTGGATCTTTATCTCTCCATAGTTATGCTCGTTTATGCCAAAGCTCTCATAGGGAAGGATTGTGATGCCCATCTCTTCCTGAAGCTCTCTTTGCAGACACTCTGCGATGCTCTCATCCTGCTCTATTTTGCCACCAGGAAATTCCCACAGACCTGCCTGCGATTTACCTTGCCGCCGCCGGGCAATAAGAATCTGCCCTTCTACATTATGTATAATTGCTGCCGCCACCTTGATCATAAAGAACACCTCCACTATTGCTAGTTATTCGACAGATACTACTATTAAAACATACAATTCATTCCAAACCAAAGAGACTCTCCCAAACGCCAACACGGCCTGGGAAAATCTCTTCAGTACAGTCTCTCTATAAAATTCACAGCAGCGTTATCCTTACGGAAGAGCTACTATTTTGTCAGCACAAGCTCCAAGCGAACCTCAAGATTATTTTCTGTATCCAGCACAACGGTGTGGGGATTGCTTAGACCAAAGTCAGAAAAGGCTACTGTTGTCGTTCCCGACAACATCAACTGTCCCCCGCTATACGCCGCTTGCGACTGAAAGGTGACGTCCTTTTCTACTCCTTTTACGGTAAGCGTCCCCTGCATTTCAACAGGCACAGTTGCTCCTTCAGTCCATTCTGCCGGCAGCTCCGAAAATGACTTCACTACAAACGTGGATTGTGGAAATTCCGTAACGGATAGAAAATCCTCTCCTTTTACATGCTCGTCCCGTTGGCTATTGCCAGAATCCAGAGCGCTCATATCCACTGTCCCTTCCCCGGCCATCGAAGTAGAATCCTCTATATTTACCTTCCAGGTGCCCTGAACTTTGTTGTCTACGAAGTTTACTGTTTCTTTAGAGGTCGTCACTGACCAATAGACTTTAGAGGTCTCCGCAAGGGTCCAATCCCCGTTTAATTGTTCGGCTGTGACCGCCACCCCTGCTGATGCTCCAGTGTTATTTGTTGTCTCTCCAGCACCTGCTGTTGTTGCTTGATTTGGAATCACGGACTCGATCTCTACATTATTGCCCAGCGATTTATCCAGTAATGTATAACCTGTGACTACTCCTACGATAATAACTCCTGCAGCGATCAAGGCTATTCTTTTTCTCTTCATCCTGTTCCCTCCAATATTCATAATTTCTGTATGCTTTCAAGCTCGTCCCTCATTCTAACAAAGCAATATGTCAGGAAGAAGTCAGAGCAGAGCGGGCTATGATGTGTTAAACTTGTCGTAAATTTTATGGACTGGAGGTACTCCAATTTGACGAAATCCATTCTTGTTGTAGAAGATGAAGAAGCCATCTCTAGGGTCCTCAGTGCTTATCTGAAAAAAGCAGGCTTTCAAGTCACCCGTGTAGCTGATGGACGCGCTGCGCTGGAGTCTTTTGCTATATCTCCTCCTTCATTAGTATTACTAGACATCATGCTGCCAAACATGGACGGCTTTGAACTGCTTAAGCTCATCCGTGAAAAAAGCAGCTGCCCTGTGATCATGCTGACGGCAAGAGATGGGATCAATGACCGGCTAGCCGGCCTCGACAGTGGTGCGGATGATTATATGTCTAAACCTTTTATTCCCGAGGAAGTGGTGGCACGTGTGAACGCTGTCTTACGCCGTCCCTCGCAGTGGTCAGATGGCAGCCGTAAACGGCATTATGGCAGTTTGTTTATCGACTTCACAGCACGTGCTGTCTTTTTGAATGGGGCTGAGCTGAGTCTTAGTCCTCGGGATATGTCAGTGCTGTTATTTCTCGCTGAAAGGCCTAATCAGATTTGTACGCGTGAGCAATTAATAGAATTTGTATGGGAAATGGATTATGAAGGAAGCGACCGGGCGGTAGATTTGTCGATCAAAAGACTACGCCAAGCGTTGTCGCACTGGCCTACTAGTGAGGGGGAAATCCGTACCCTAAGGGGGACGGGATATCAATTATGGACAACTTAAAGAGAAACAACGCCAAACGCACCTCTATCCTTTCTTACTGGACGATACGTTATCTGCTCATTATTAGTGTAGGCCTGCTCCTCACAGCTTTAGCTACATTATGGTGGATCCGTCAGGAGGCTATGAGCAATCGTCTGCAGACTGCGGGGCTTTTGGCACAGGAGATTGCAGATCGCAGCTTAAATATGGAAGGCTCCATTGAAATCAGCCAAAATCTCGAAAAGCTGATCGAAGACCGGAAACGGTTTTTCAAGTTAACCATAGAGATGTGCGTGATCATTACAGATCAACAAGGTCAAATGCTGTTCTCCCTGCCACCTCTAACTGACAAGGAAATGAGATATAAGCTTAATGATAGCCTGAACGACTCCCGTAGTCCGGAGTTTAAAGCTGCTGTGGCTTCCATAAATTCGGATGACAAAACACTGGGACAGGTTATTGTTCTGCAATCCAAAAAATCGCTGCGGCATATTCCACAGGAGGAGATCATATTTTTCTCCATACTGCTGCTGTTTCTAATCATCTTAAGTTGGCTAACCATTTACCTTTTATCTCGTAAACTGGCAAAACCCATTCAGAAGGTAGTCGAGGCAGCGGCTCAAATCAGCCATGGCCGTTATGATATCGTTCTAGATAAGGATGCTAAAGAGCGGGAAATTCATGAGCTGATGATGTCTTTTGAAGAGATGGCAGGCAAGTTACAGCAATTTGAGCAGTCTCGAGCCGTAATGCTGGCCGGAGTCTCCCATGAGTTGAAAACACCCGTAACTTCTATTAAAGGCCTGGTGCATGCCGTCCGCGAAGGGGTCGTTGAAGGTGATGAAGCTGTGGAATTTCTGGATATTGCCCTGCTGGAGGCTGGGCGGTTGCAGCGAATGGTAGCCGACCTTCTGGATTACAATGCCCTGACTGCAGGAATGGTTTCCGTTCGTCACGACCGACTGGATGCCGTACCCCTGATATCCGAAATCGTATATCAATGGAAGCTGACACAGGCGGAAGAAGTTGCTGAACCCGTGCTCCATATGCCGATCAATCCCTTGTTTTTGCGTGGGGACTCCCTTCGTATCCAGCAGATTATCGTCAATCTACTTAATAACAGCGTACAAGCCAAAGCTCCTGATCGAAGGGTGCAGCTTACGATAGAACTGCTGGAGCAGCAAGGTCATGGCTTTGCCGAAATCCGTGTTCAAGATAATGGGCTTGGCATCTCATCCAATCATAGTGAGCATGTCTTCGAAGCCTTCTTCCGGGGCAGCGACAAGCAGAGTACACTGCGTGGTCTAGGACTCGGCCTAACCTTCAGCCGTCTGTTGGCCGAATCTATGAACGGAAGCCTCGTGCTTGAGGAGCACTCAGACAAAGGCTGCACCTTCGTGCTGTCTCTGCCGCTTGATGACTAAAAAAATAGTCTACGATCCATCGACATGGTATAATCATGTGCACAATCACACCGAAAACCGGAGGCTGTATATGCTTACTTTTGAACAAAAATTAGCGATTCTCGACTCTTACCCCCAGCTGGAACGCAAAAATGTATCCCTTGGGCGCGTGAACTATCACTACGAGGAAAGCCAGCATGATAAGAAAACCGTTGCTTTTCACCTGCATCCAAATGGTAATGGCTATGTGTTCGCAGGCTTACTGCGGGGCTACGAGACAGACGATAAGGGCTTCGTGAATATTCGCGACTACTCGGAATCCGAGCTGCGGAGTTTGCTGGATGCCTCCATCACCTCACTGTCTATTTACATTCCTGATGCTCCTGTAGCCAGCAAAAGAAAGAAAAAGGCTGCGGCAACTGCCGATACACTCTGGACTAATGATGAGGGCCAAACCCTAACCCTAAAGCTTGAGGATGATTTATGGTATGTCTATGCCGACCTCAATCTGGAGATGGCGTTTGAAACGCTTGAGGAAGCTAAAGAATATTTAGCGGAAGAGGGGTTTACAGCAGCACAGGAGTAATTGTCAGACTTTAATCTACACACTAACAATAAAAGAGGTGTCTGAGCAGCCATTTATTTTGGCCGTTCGGACACCTCTTTTCTAATAAAACGATCCTTAATATACAGGTTCCGTATATATGTAACTATAAATACCCAAATCGAGCTCGGAAACCACTTCATAATCTAGTTGGAATTCTATAGTCTTATTTGATAGACCTCCTACAAAATAACTGCCCTCCACAACCAACCTATCCTTCCCTCCAACTGGGGCGACCAAGATCAGCTGTTCAGCTTTATTGGCTGGGATCACAAAGTTTTGCAGCCCACCCGTCTGATCTTGAATATATTTACGGACAGACACGAGGTTACTGCCTAATTCCGAGAGGCCGGAATTGTTGTTCCGCCATACATCAAGCGCATCTTGTTGGGATTGGTTGGAACTGACACACGCCTGATTAACTGAAAATTCCGGGATTTTATATATATTCCCGCCAATATTATCGATAACTACTTTATGGGTTACTTCCGTACAATTTTCAATTTTCAGAGTCGGCATGGGATCCTTTTCCTTTGAGAACGTCTTTATGATTTTTTGATCACCGGGCTTAAAATTTATTGAGATGTCTTTATTATCCATGTTAGAAAATTCGAGCAAGCTATACAACTGATTATTTTTAATACCGTAGTGCTTTACGTTTATAACAAACCTGTTTCTCTCATCTGATAACGATTTTGATTGCTCTTGACTTCCTACTGAAATTGTTCTGTTAACCGGAGCAATAAGCTTCTCCTCGGCAACTGGTGAGGTTATGTAAATAGATTTTGCACCTTCATCCCAAGTGACACTACTACCCAACACTTCGCTAATAAATCTTAGAGGGACGAGTGTATTATTTTGAAAATTGATACCCTTTAAGACATGCTCATTCTCTTTGGCGTTTACAATTACTCTTCCTTCTTTGACCAGATAAAAAATGTTAATATCCCCTTTAACCGCTGAGACCGACTTCGCATGATTATCCCATTTTATAGTTGCGCCTAAAGCTTCAAATATCGACCGCATGGGTACATATGTAACTCCATCTTTTAGGATAGGACTTACATTAAAATGTAATTGCTTACCGTCCAAATAACATTTGAGATCACTGTCGTCCGCAAAGGCTTGACTTGAAAATAAAACAGCAAAACTTATCATCACCACAAAAAAAGTAATAACTTTTGAAGCAAAGTTGTGGTTTTTCATGTTCTTAATTTAGCTCCTAATCTAGAAAAATAAAAAAATTACAATGCACACCTGAATATATCAAATGGCCAATCAAAATGTAAGTCTAAAAAGAAAACTACCAACAACACCCAAATTATGGTTAGATGAAGGAGAAGCCATATCCTAGAGGGAAAGAAGCGTGAACGCATATGAGTTTTGAAATCGTAGAGGCCACCATACCGGACATCCAAGCTGCATTAGAAGCCGGAGAAATTACGTCAAAACAACTAGTTCTCATGTATTATGAACGTATTGCTGATCACGACAAAAACGGCCTGACGATTAACTCTGTACTGGAGATTAATCCTGATGCGTTGTTTATCGCAGAATCTCTGGATGTGGAACGGGCAATTAAAGGCCCTCGAGGACCCCTGCACGGGATACCTGTGTTATTGAAAGATAACATCAATACTGGGGACAAAATGCATACAAGTGCGGGTTCGCTGGCTTTGGCGAATTCTTTTGCCGGGGAAGATGCGTTTATAGTTACCAAACTGCGTGAAGCCGGAGCCATTATTATGGGTAAAGCCAATATGACCGAATTCGCCAATTTTATGACGAACGGCATGCCCTCCGGTTACAGCTCCCGCGGCGGGCAAGTCCTTAACCCCTACAATATTTCTACGCCAACCGGCGGCTCTAGTGCGGGTTCAGCAGTAGCTGTCGCTTGTAATTTCTGTACGGTCTCTGTTGGCACAGAAACTTCAGGATCGATTCTTAATCCCGGTAATTTGGGCTCCATCATCGGCATTAAGCCAACCGTGGGGCTGCTCAGCCGTTCAGGAATCCTGCCGCTCTCCAATACACAAGACACCGCAGGGCCTATGGCTAGAACCGTTCATGATGCCGTGTTGCTACTAAACGCCATGCTGGGCAATGATCAGCACGATGCAGCGATGGGAACAAATACAGGTAAAGTCCACGGGGATTATACTGTATTCCTTGATCCGAATGGTTTGCAGGGAGCTAGAATTGGGATACCACGTGATTATTATTTTGAGGAGCTAACAGATGAGCAGCTTGCCTTGTTCAACGCTTCCGTCAACAGGATGAGAGAGCTTGGAGCAACCATCATTGATCCCGCGGATATTAAAACCGCCCGCGAAATTAGTTACTCTTCGGTGGTATTAAACGAATTCAAAACAGCACTGAATGCTTATTTATCTCATTTGAGCCCCGGAGCACCTATGCGAACCTTGAAGGATATTATTGATTTTAATCATGCACACCCTGTGGAGACTTTGAGATTTGGTCAAGCTACGTTAATAGATGCGGAATATACCTCCTCCGGCACACAAAGCGAAGCTCAATATTTACGCCATCGTGCGACTGACCTGAAGCTGTGCAAGGAAGAAGGCATCGATGCCACTATGAAAGAATACAATCTGGATGCCCTGCTGTTCCCTGCCGATTTTGGCGCCAGAATTACTTCCAGAGCAGGATATCCGTCCCTCGTCGTTCCTTCTGGGTACACGTCGGCCGGTGCTCCCTTTGGTGTAACCTTCTCAGCAAAAGCTTATCAGGAGCCCACGCTTATCAAGCTAGCCTATGCTTATGAGCAGCATTACAAGGTGCGAAAAGCACCTTCGCTAAAAAGCTTCATTTGATTAAACCTATTCCTGGAGTGGAACAATACCTAAATGCCTGTTTCCCTCATGGGACAGACTCCATGTACGCACTTCATAGCTACGAATACCAGACAGCACGTAAGGATCTTTTTCGGCAAGGAGAACGGCTTCTTCGCGTGAGTTCGCTCTTACAATAACCATGCCGCCAGGACAATCACTAAAGGGACCACACAGCACTAATTGTCCTTTGCGGTCCAGCTCTTGTAAATGTTTAACATGACCACGAATAATCTCCATGTCTCTACGGTCTTGATTCGTCGGGCTAAGCAAAATAACATAACAAATATCTGCTTGATTGACCTCACTCATCCTATTCTCCACCTCTCGTTCAAATAGAAACTAAAGCCCGTAACGGTGATTTCCCAATGCCGATTCGGGCTTTTTTATTTCGCGATGTCTTCGTTCGTAGCTTTATTCATAATCTCGCTGATTTTCTTCATCGGCAATATTTTGAATCTCATCAGAATGAATAAGAAACAGCTCGTAGTCTCCCTCTGCATGCAGCTTCAGCGCTCGTTCTTTAAAAAACTTCGGGCTGCCTTCCGCCGCATCCTCATCATAAAAGAGCAATATTCCGTCACTTTTGCGGAACAACAAGTCATCTCTGGCCCTGAACTGCCAGCTGCCGTCATAAGGGGCATTACTGACCGCCCTGCAAAAGTCCGCACCCGCAATAATACGTCGGTATTCCTCCTGCTTCTCTTCCTTCCACTTCTCTTCCTGTCCAGTATGCGCCGTAATGATCCCCAATTTCAATTCAGGATATTGAGTCTTGAGTTCACATACCACCTCACAAGCCCAAAGATCGACACCATACTGGCCGGGGGTAATAATCCATTCGATGCCTTCTTCAATTAGCGGCTTTAATCTGTTAGACAGCGCCTTTTTGATATAAGGAATTCCCGGATGTTTATTGTCAAAAATACCGAGCTCATGCGCACGGTAGCCTGTTACGAGTAAATTCTTCATGCACTGCCTCTTTCCTGAACGTTGGTTATGTCTTACCATGACTTACCTTTGTAGAGTTTTATCCCACTTATATGATTATTATATAGCATTTCCTTGATCTATTTCTTTAGGCAAACTTTCAGCTGATCTTAAGCAACCTTTCAGAACCGTCTGATATATTTCTCCTAATCAATCTAAAACTATTAAGGAGAGAAAATAAATGAAGAAATTAATACCGATTATGATCTCAGGAAGTCTACTCGCTTCTCTACTATTGGCTGGCTGCAGCACGAATTCGGAGGCCGAAGGAACAGCAGTTGCCAATAACCAAGCGAACACGGCACCCGTAGATAACACTGATGCACAGCAATCTCAAGGAAACGACAATCAACAAAACGGCAGACCCGACATGTCCATGAATTTCGGCAAGATTAAGAGTATTAGCGACAACACGATTACAATCTATACGTCAGAAATGCCTTCCCCGCCCGCACAAGGCACTGGAGGTACGGCTGGAGCCGATATGCAAAATGGTCAGGCCGGTACTCCACCGGAAAGACCCGAAGGTGATCAAGGCTCAGAAAACGGTACACCTCCAGAGGGGGGAATGCCGGAAGGAGGTGGCCCTGACGGCGGTGGACAAGGTGGTGGACCACAGGGCGGTGGGATGCAGCAAACCTTCTCCGAGCAAACCACAGATATTACAATTGATGCTGATACCAAAATTGTAACGGTGACCTCCGACAATGGCACACGTCAGGAGAACACGATCAGCTTAGCTGACCTGAAAGCTGGTGACATTATCCAATATACGCTGAAATCCGATTCCACTTTGGCGGAGAGCATTACTTTAAGCAGCGGAAACCCCATGGGTACGGCTGAAGGCACAATGAGCAGCGACTGAAACACCAAAAGATAACAGAAAAAATCCCCACCTACGATCAGCTTCATAAAAGCGTTTTGTAGTGGGGATTTCAAATTTATATAGGTTAGACGAGACTCAACTATTTTTTATCCGACAAAATCAATACTCCGCGACCCGGCACAACAGCTGAACCGCTAATTACATTACCTGTCAGTAGATCAGTACGCTCAGCCGCCCCAATATCGGCGCTTAAATCACCAGCGGTGTGGTTCAGCAAGAACAGATAAGATACGCCATCCTTCACACGTTGAACAGATTCGATACCTTCCGGTGCAGTTACCAGCGGCTGAATGTTCTTTTCGGCACACAGATTCGCTAGGAATCCTTGCAGGAATCCAGCTTCTGGGCTAGTCGCCACATAATAAGCTTTACCTTCGCCAAATTTATTCACAGTCAGTGCAGGCATTCCTTTATAGAAATCAGAACCGTACTCTGCCAAAACTTCTGCCCCTTCGGCATGGATCAGATCGCAGAGCAGATCACATTTATAAGAACCACTCAAGCTACCCCACGTTTTATCCAGCACGAGCTCATTGCTCATACCTGGCAGTAATGCATCGATTTCCTCTGCCCAAATTCCAAGCACCTTACGCAATTCGCCTGGATAACCTCCAACCGTTACAAGGTCGTTCTCATTAACAATACCGCTGAAATAAGTCGTAATGAATGTGCCGCCCGCTTTTACAAAGGCTTCAACCTTCTCTGCAAAACCTGGCTTGACCATGTACATTACAGGTGCGATAACAATTTCATACTTGGACAGGTTCTCTTCGACCCCGATCATGTCGGCTTCGATATTTTGCTGATACAGCGCATCATAATATTTGTGAACTTCATTCACGTAATCCAAGGCAACCGACGGACCGCTTGATAGATCAAGTGCCCAACGATTTTCCCAATCGTAGATGATCCCTACTTTAGCCGCACTGCGCGCATCCAGTAGTTGATCTCCAAGCTGCTCCAGCTCTTTGCCCAGCTCAGCACATTCACGGAATACCCGTGTGTGTTCATGACCCACATGCTCAATTACCGCTCCATGATACTTTTCACAAGCCCCTATCGAACGACGCAGCTGGAAGAACAACACAGTATCTGCACCACGCGCTACAGCCTGGTAACTCCATAGGCGCATAACGCCTGGACGTTTCAAAGAGTTGTACGGTTGCCAGTTCTGCTGGCTCGGTGTTTGCTCCATCAGCATGAACGGTTGGCCATTTTTTAATCCACGCATAAGATCATGTGTCATTGCTGTAAAGCTGACCGGTGTGTCCAGTGAAGGATAGTTGTCCCAAGAAATTACATCCATATGCTTGGCCCACTCAAAATAATCTAGCTCCGGATAAAAGCCCATCAGGTTCGTTGTAACAGGTACGTTGGTGCTGTGTTCTTTGATCGCTTCATATTCGATTTTGTAACATTCGAGCAAGCTATAAGACATAAAACGGCGATAGTCCAACGAGATCCCTTGGAAGTTAGTACGGTTACCGTTCCATTCTTCACTCAGCTCATTTGGCACCACAATTTCTTCCCAATCATAAAACGTATGTCCCCAAAAGCGTGTATTCCAAGCCTTGTTCAAAGCATCCAGCGAACCATAACGCTCCTTCAACCAGACACGGAAGGCAGCAGCGGACTGTTCGGAATAATCATAGCCACCATATTCATTAGAAATATGCCAAGCTACCAGTGCCGGATGATCCTTGTAACGTTCTGCCAGCTTACCAGCCAGCTTCGCTGCATACTTGCGGTAAACTGAACTGTTCGGATTGGAGTTATGACGTCCACCGAACTTACGTTTTCTGCCCTGGACATCGACACGTGTCACTTCAGGATATCGGTGAGCCATCCAAGCTGGATGCGCTCCTGTTCCTGTAGCTAGACATACATAAGTTCCATTTTTATATAGTCTATCCATTAATTCATCCAATGAGGAGAAATCATAAGTATCTTCGGAAGGTTGAATTAAAGCCCAGGAAAACACATTAATTGTGGCAACATCAATTCCCGCCAGCTTGAACATCCGTTCATCCTCAGCCCATACAGGCGCATCCCATTGCTCCGGATTGTAATCTCCACCGTACCAAATTTTAGGTAATTTATCGTTAATCACACTTCGCACACCCTTTATAGTATAATTATATATCTATTGTAAATGGTTAAGGTTGCCCTTTAAATATAAAATAATATCTCATACATATAAGAATATAGAACTAACAGGAGAGGATAACATTGTCCGAAATCATGCATCGCAGGATCGTATTCGTCCATGAAGGTGGACAGCACTTGCCAATCACTTTAGACAGTATGGGGCACAATCATGATCAGGAAAAAGTATCCCGCCCCGATGGCTATGACACGTATCATTGGCTTCAGACCTCAGAAGGTGAAGGGATTATCCATTTTGACAATAAAACCTTTTCCTTGCCCGTAGGCAGCGGCGTATTACTACTTCCCTATACACCCCATCGTTATGAGGCCTCCACTAAAAACTGGGGTACCTATTATCTAACGTTCGGTGGCGATTCGGCACAATCTATTTTGGAGACGCTTGGGATGAATAGTAATTCTTTTTACCGTTGGGAAAATGAAGCGCCTCTCCCCAATCTGCTGAAGGAAATGCTGGATCGTCATGATGCCTACCAGGATATGTTTGGTCTCGGCGCCTCCACAGATGCTTATCGTTTTTTGCTTACTTTGAGTAAATATGGCCAGCTTCATAACAATACGGCGATTTCCCGCAATGTAGATAAGCTGCAGCCACTGCTAAAATGGATGGACAGCCATTATGGCGATCCTGATCTCGGACTGAACGATCTAGCCGATGAACTAGGGGTATCTGGGCGCTATCTTAACAACCTATTCGTCCAAACTTTCGGACTCTCGCCTTATGCCTACTTCGTACGTTTACGCATCCGCAAAAGCAAAGAAATGCTCGTAAGCCAACCCGATCTTACGGTAAAAGCTATCTCCCAGCTAGTCGGCTTCCGCGATGTCAGCCATTATGTAGCCACATTTCGCAAGCAATCCGGGACTACGCCGGAGCAATTTAGACGCCTGCATTAAAAATGTCCCGCCCACTGTGGAAAAATTGCTCGCTGAGAATATGCGGCTAGAACGTAGTAAGAGTATGGTATGCGCTACTATTGTGTAGAAACGGGCGGTGCGGTACGGTACGTTGGCTGGGTGCATTTGGCTGCGAGTGTGCGGCACCTCTGAGCTGGATCGTGTAGATCTGTACATGATGGGAGTCTATGTGGAAATCTGATCATGTTGGAGCCCATGCGGAAATCTGATCATGTTGGAGTCCATGTGGAAATCTGATCATGATGGAGTCCATTGTGCAGCTCTCTTCAGTTCAGTATGAGTAAGTCAAACGAAATAATTGCACTTTGTACACTTAAAATAGCCTGCAAGGCAGAAATTATCCATATAAGTGTATTCTGTGCAACTATATTCTCGGAAAATGGCCTTGCAGCGGGATAAGCCGATTTTTAGCTGCACAAAGTGCAACTAAAACCAATTAAACACTCCAACACTTCAAATAAGTGTACGAAGTGCAACTATTTTCTGTTGTGCTTCTGTTAAAGTTTCTGCATGCCCTACTCCACTCATTTTTTACTCCACACTTCCACTTACTTCACTATTCCTACTCCACACATTCCCCTACACCGCTCTTCCCTTACTCCACACATCCCTCACTCCATCTTCACCAACCTTCACTTCACCCTACTCTACACATCCCCCACTCCACTTTCCTCTCTCCTGCCACACTCCCAAACCCACTTCAATACCTCTTTACTCAAAACCACTCAAATCTCCAGCACCTCAACACCATACGGCTCGAGCTGGAGCTCTCCCGATCGAATCTTATTATCCAGCAGGCTGCTGTATTCTCGTGGCAACGGAACGATCACCGACTCGCGGCTCAGGTTAAGCAGGAACAAGAAGCTTCCCTGATCTCCAGTCCGCACGGAGGCTTGTACTCCGTTTGGCAATCCTTCAAAGCGTAACAACCCTTTTTCCTTAGCCAGGTTCTCTAATAGAACTGACCAGTACTTCTCTTCCGCATGAGTTCCGAAGTAATAAACCTGACCTTTACCGAAGGAATTAACAGTTACAGCGGGTGTGCCGCGATAGAAATCATCACCATACCAAGCAATCGGCTGGGCCACTACCGGCCGGAGGATGTCGCACCACTGCGTACATTCATATGGGTTACCCTCCGCATCCACGATGACATGTGTTTCAACGCCAATCGGATCATACTCCAGCACTTCAACGCCGGTACAATAGCTCAGCTGCCCAGGCAGCGGTTGCATGACTGCGATGTTGTTTATATTTTTGACACCACTACGGTTGGTGATCAGCAAGGTCCCGCCAGCGAGGGCAAAATCCTCCAGATTACGTACGATCTCCTCATCCAGCAAATATAAATTCGGAGCGATCACTACTTTATATCCATCAAGCGGTTGTCTGAGGTCGATAACATCGCAGCCGATGCCAAGCTTGGTTACCGCCCGGTGAATCTGCTTAATGTTCTCATAATAATCAAAGCCCTCTGCCTGCGGCTGAATATCCAGTGCGGCCTTCTCTTCATGGGAATGGAGGATAGCCACTTCGTTTTTCAGCATCGTTCCTTGGAGCTTGTCGCTCAGCCTATTAACCTCATGACATAGCTGCGTGAACTCCGCTAATCTGCGTCCCGGAACATTGCTGTGGTCAATCAGCCCGTGCCAGAATTGTTCTGCTCCTGAAATTGCACTTCTCCAGCGAAAATGAACAACCGTATCCGCACCTCTAGCAATCGCCTGCCATGCATAGGCACGAATCAGTCCTGGATAAGGGGTTCGCCACATCGGCATCCAACAACCCGGCGATCCACTCAGCTGCTCCATAATCCAGAAGTTTTGACGTTTGATGCCACGGGTTACGTCCAATGAAAGCGCTCCGCTATAAGGCGTCGTATCTTGTTTGGTTGGCGAAGTATTCGGATAATAATCAAACGCAGCCACATCCAGATCTGCACCCACTGCGTACATATCGAGACGCTGCGGATAGCTGTGAAAGTTATGGGTTATGAAATGCTCTGGACAAATCATACGCAAAATATTGATCTGCGCCGTCTGAAACGCTACCACCGAATCCCACTGAAACCGCTGAAAGTCCAGTAGAAAAGAGGGATTCTGATGAGGTGATCCGCCCAGCGGCACGGTAAGCTCATTCCAATCGCTGTACTCCCCGCTCCAAACTACGGTTCCCCATTCTGCATTGACCTCATCCAGTGTTCCGTATTTAGCTTGTACCCATGCTCGAAAAGCAGTATTACAAGCGTCACAATGACAATCCAACATGCCAAATTCATTATCAGTCTGCCAGCCTATGACGGCCGGGTGTTCACTGTAACGCTCGGCAAGACGCAGAATAATACGGCTGCCATACTCACGCAGTGATGTGCTGTTATAGCAGCGGTGTCCACGTACCCCCGGGTGAAAGGTCTCTCCATTAGCAAACACCGGAAGCACATCTGGAAATTTCGTCGTTAACCATCTTGGCGGTGTAGCTGTTGGAGTACCCATCACAACCTGCAGATCATATTGATGAAAAAGGTTCAGCGCGCGGTCCAGCCACTCGAACTGGTAATTCCCCTCAGTTGGCTCCAGTCGACTCCATGCGAACTCAGCAACCCGGACTACTTTAACACCTGTTTCTTTCATCAACTTGATATCTGGTTCCCACATGGATTCATCCCAATGCTCCGGGTAATAGTCCACACCCATCTGAACATGATCATATCGTTTCATTGGCGCTTCTCCCCATCCCTTGATATTCAGCCCTGTTTCCCAAAAAAAGCGCTCCCCGTCTCAAATTGATGAGGTATACGGAGAGCGCTTCTGTTAACCACTAATATCCATTAAATCTTCTCTATAAATGTGCTTTACTTATTTTTTAAGCTTGTCCCATGCAGCTTGCATACCAGTCATCCAGCCGTTAACGTCAACCTTGTCAGCGATGAACTGTTGGATCACGCTGGCAAATTCTTGCGTTACACCATCAGGGAATTTGGAGGATTGCAGGCCATAAACTTTGTTTTCTTTTACATAGTTCCATACGTCTGCTCCAAGCATACCGATGTCTTCAGGTGTTGCTTCGATTGTGGACAAAGCAGGGATGAATTTCCATTTTTTAACGATATACTCTTTACCCATATCGGAAGTTACCAACCAGTTCAAGAAAGTTTTTGCTTCTTCTTTAGAACCGGATTCTTTGTTGACTACAAGGTTCGCAGGGATACCAACAGTCATTTTGTCATTCTTCTCAGCATCTTCATTGATTGGCATAGGGAACATACCAATGTTCATATCAGGAGTGATGTTATCAACAAGAGTTTGTGCCCAGTTACCTTCTTGCATCATTGCAGTTTCGCCTTTTGCGAACATTGCCAGGTGAGTGTTAGCATCTGTGGTCAAAGGATTCTTTTGTCCGTATTGTAAAGTCAGTTTGAGATACTTGCTCCACTCTTCAAACGTTTTATTTCCTACAATTGTACCAGTTCCTTCATTCAAACCTTTGATGAATTCATCTACATTATCTTGTTGTGCAAAGGCTACGCTGATCCCTTGGTTACCTAGCAGCCACCATTCCTGATATGCATTACCAAAAGGAGTTACGTCGATAGCTTGCAGCTTTTTAGCTGCTTCTTCAAGCTGTGACAATGTTTTTGGAGTTTCAGTGATTCCCGCTTTAGCGAACAAGTCCTTGTTATACACAATACCGATACCCTCAAGGTTCATTGCCATACCGTATACTTTGCCATCTTTAGTCATAGGCTCTGCAGCCATAGGAATCAGATCTTTTACCCAAGGTTGGTCGGACAGATCTTCCATCTTGTCTCCCCAAAGTTCCATTTCTGCATATCCACCATTGGAGAAAATATCAGGCGCATCGCCGGAAGCGAATTTAGTTTTCAATGCTGCTGCGTAGTCCGCACCACCACCAACTGTTTGGATATCCAGCTTGATGTTAGGGTATTCTTTTTCGAATTCAACCTTAAGCTCATTGAGGCCTTCTACGATTTCAGTTTTGAATTGGAAGATCTTTACGGTCTTCACTTCACCTGAATTTGTGCCAGCGCTTCCATTTTGTGAGTTACTAGAAGCGTTATTATTACCACCACATGCCGTTAGAGCTAAACTCATTGCCATTACTGCTGATAGAGCAACTGCGGAGTGTTTCTTCTTCATTATATATTCCCCCTTAAAATAGTGGACTGCTTAAAAAATATTTGGAACGGAGGGCTCGGTGTTAACCTTTCACCGAGCCAGCCGCTATTCCCTCAACAATGTAACGTTGCATAAACAGGTAGAAAATGATAATTGGTGCGACCCCGATTACGAGAGCCGGAAGTGCCATATCCCATTGTTTGGTGTATTGACCAAAGAAGGAGAAAGTCGCCAGTGGAATGGTCCGAAGCTCTGGTGCCTGAAGAATCAAGGATGGCAACAGATAGTCATTCCATATTCCAAGTGCGTTTAGCACGATTGTTGTCATCACCATTGGCTTCAGCAAAGGAAGCACAATACGGAAGAACACGGTAATAGGATTACATCCATCTACTGTAGCCGCCTCTTCAATTTCAAGAGGAACGGACTTGATAAAGCCGTGGAACAGGAAGATCGCCATCGGAACACTAATCCCTAGATTCGTGATAATCAAACCAAGGAAAGAGTTGTTTACTCCAATAACATTTACGACCTTCAAAATTGGAATCATGATCGTTTGAAACGGAACTACCATTGCCGCTACAAATATAAGCAGCAAGAACTGATTGAATTTCGTATTCGCCCGAACCATACGATAGGATGCCATCGCACTGAACAGAGAGATTAGAATAACACTGATAACTGTGATAATAACCGAGTTTCGGAAAGCTTCACCGAAACGGGCTAATTTCCAAGCGGTTGAATAGTTCGACCACATAAATACTTTTGGCCAGCTTGCCGCATCACTCAGAATTTCACCGAAGGATTTCACCGAGTTTGCGAGCAAGAAATAGAATGGAGAGAGAAAGAGCAGGGCCAGGAGGATCATTATCACTTCCGTGCCAATATTCCATCTCTTTTTTTCTGTAGGTTTCATTACGCTTCAACCTCCTTGCTCTTCGTGATACGGACCTGAATCAGAGTAATGATGGCTACAATTACAAAGAACAGCAGCGCTTTTGCAGTACCCAGCCCGTAACGATTGTTCAGGAAGGCTTCATTGTAAATATTCATAGCAACGGATTCCGTCGATTTGAACGGTCCGCCCTTCGTCAAGGACAAGTTAAGGTCAAACATTTTGAATGACCAGGAAATGGCCAAGAATAATCCGATAGTTACAGCAGGCATAATTAGTGGAACTACGATATTGCGTAGCACCTGCCAACGGGAAGCCCCATCAATATCAGCCGCTTCTAGTACTTCTTTAGATACGTTACTCAACGAGGCAATGTAGATAACCATTAGATAACCGGAAGACTGCCAAACAAAGACCATTACAATCGCCCAGAATCCTGTTGTGGCATCACCGAGCCAAGGAAGATTAAAGAAGGACCATCCTGTAAGGTCGCCCATAGTGGCGAACCCTTTGATGAAGATAAATTGCCAGATGAAACCAAGCAACAATCCCCCGATCACGTTCGGCATAAAGAAAATGGTCCGAAGCATGTTACGTGTCTTTAAAGGTTTAGTTAACAGATAAGCCAAGAAGAAGCCTACCACGTTAGTCAAAATCACACCTAACACCGTAAATCTTACCGTAAACCAAAAGGAAGACCAGAAGTCAGGGTCATTTGAGAAAATAGTGGAAAAGTTTTGAAATCCGACCCAACTTACATTACCGGATACACCGTTCCAATCTGTGAAAGAGTAATACATCCCCATCAAAAATGGGATAATCGTTATTAAGGTAAAAAACAAAACTGCCGGACCAACGAAAAAAAGCTGTTGACCTAACTGGGACAACTTAGTGCCGCGCATTTATTGCCCCCCCCTTTCTTTTGCTCACTTACTTGTTTATGCTTTATACACATATTATCTGTTTTTTTCAGGGTACCTCACACCTACTAAAGTGATCTTTCAGGTGTAAAATATTGATCGGATGTGACAAATTTCGATGAAATGGAACACGATTCGCACAAAATTGATCGTTTTTATCCTACTGCCAACGTTAATTTGTATTATGGCCACCATGTTTATTAGCTATCACTATAGCACTCAATCCCTAAGAACAAGGGCAGTAGACGAGAATACGAACCTCCTCTTTCAAGGCAATAGAAACATCGAAAGTCTGATTCAGGAGATCAATCGTCTCTCCCTTATCGTTTATTCAGATTCAGATTTCTACAGACTGCTCGAAGCGGGATATGAGGATATGGCAGCAAATACACGAATTTATTCTTCTCTAAATTACATTTCTTCATCCATGCCAGATATATCCCAAGTGTATCTGTACGGTGCCAAGGATAGAAAAGCCACTTTACTCACCCAGAATACACCCAAACGTTGGCAGGGTATTCCTCCCTATGCCGACTCAGATATCACTAGCAGTTCTCCTGTGGTTATACAAAGTACACATATAAGTCACAGCTACGGCCTAACTTCACCTATCCCGCAACTCATACCGGAGCCTGTGTTCACATTGCATAGACGAATTGAAAGGATTCCAACTACCACTCCAATCGGCTTCCTGTCGATCGATGTTAAGCTAACGGCTCTTACCGACATCGTCAGTCAGTTATATGATCAGAAACAGGAAAACATTTGGCTGCTGGATGGCGATGGCAAGATTGTATACGGAAGCAACAGTGAGGAATACGGCAAGCGTCTACATGCCTCCTGGTACAACAAGCAAATCGCTACCAATCAAAGCTCCCAAGGGTATTTTGAAGAGGAAGATGCTGTGTTTATTTACCAGAGAATCGAAACCCAAGGTTTAAATTGGACCCTCGTGAAGCAGATTCCTACGTCCTATCTCTTCCGGGAAGCCAATGAGGCGGCAGCGATCAATATAATCCTCCTTGTTCTACTTTTGATTACAATTGCCACGTTAACGACCCTGATCTCTTTTCGAATCACGGCTCCTATCAAGCAGTTGACTCGTTACATGAATCAGGTGCAGACCGGTAATCTTGATGTTGAAATTCAACCTATGGGCAAAGATGAGATTGGCGTGGTTACCGAGCGATTCCGCAGTATGATGGACACGATCAACAACCTGATCCTAA
Organism: Paenibacillus sp. FSL F4-0097; assembly: GCF_038593125.1. Lineage (NCBI taxonomy): Bacteria > Bacillati > Bacillota > Bacilli > Caryophanales > Paenibacillaceae > Paenibacillus > Paenibacillus sp. FSL F4-0097. The sequence continues at coordinate 999,887 of NZ_CP151965.1, read as the reverse complement.
GGGAGTACAAGCTGGAATTGTCCAATAAAACCAATGAACTGCGGGCACTGCAGGCACAAATCAACCCGCATTTTCTGAATAACACGTTGCAGATCATTGGCACGCTGGCCTTAGAGCTTAAAGTGCCCCAAATTTACTCACTTCTTTCAGCTCTAGCCAAAATGATGCGCTACAGCATGTACAATGAGGAGAAGATCGTAACTGTTAAGGATGAGCTGGATCATGTCAAAGCCTACATTGAACTGCAAAAGGAACGTTTTGAAAATAAGTTCAGTTTCCGCTGCGATATGGAGGAATCACTTTTAGAGACGTTTATGCCGAAAATGATTTTACAGCCTATTGTTGAAAATTATTTCAAACACGGCTTTAATCTTTCCCGCAGTGACGGATTCATTGAAATCACCGCAGCAAGAGTGGATGACAACCGGATGGAAATCTGTATCCAAAATAACGGAAATGCGATCCCTTCAGCGAAGTTAGATCTTTTAAAGCAGAAGCTACAGCATCCTACTAGAACAGATATAGATTTATTAAGAAATACAGAGCAAACCAAGGAAGCTACAGGATCAGGTATTGGTCTGCCGAACGTTCTGGCTCGACTCAAGTTTGTGTGCGGAGATAGTGCCACTTTAACTGTTGATAACCTTAGAGCGGGTGGAGTAGTAGTGAAATTGGAAATTGAAATTATAGCGGAGCGTGAAAAGATATGAAGGCGTTGATTGTTGATGACGAGGCAAGAGTTAGAAAGGCAGTCAGACTGCTTGTCGACTGGGACGCCCATCAAATAGATGAAGTTCTGGAAGCCGGAAATGGAAATGAAGCCATCGAGATCATCCGGCAGGCTAAACCAGCATTAGTCATTATGGATATGATGATGGAATCAGGTAATGGGATAGAGTTAATGACCTGGGTGAACGAATTCGCCGGCAACACTAAGTTTATTGTAGTCAGCGGACATAATGATTTTGAGTTCGTACGTCAGACTGTGCGGCATGGCGGGATTGATTATATCCTGAAGCCCATCGAAGCCGAGGCAATCAATGTAGCGGTAGCTAAAGCAGTTGCAGCCTGGCGCTCAGAAGAAGATGACCGAAGCGAGCGGCAGAAACAGAGTATTCAGCTTAATGAGTTCAAGCCCATTTATGGGGAAAAGCTATTATCCGCACTAATTGATGATCCGATCAATTCTGATTTATCTTTGCGGAGGTTATGCAGTGATGGTATCATTCCGGAAAACATCCATTCCGCTCGGTTAATATTGGTGCAGACAGATGCGGGTAACAATCCGTTGATTAAACGTTTTGGCGGAGACACCGAGTTAATGAACTACGCTATCGTCAACATTTGTAATGAATTTTTGCACAGTCCGCATAAGGGTGTTGCTTTTCGTTATTGGGGAGGTCCTCCGGAGATTGCAATTATTCTGTGGGATATTCAGACCTCTGTGGTCGAGCTAATAGGCAGAATCAATCATGGCATCTACTCTACCTTGCAGGTCCGAATGCATTTTGGAATCAGCAGCATCGGCAACTTACCTAAGCAGTTACCTTATCAGCGTGCAGAGGTGGCAGAGGCATTACAGCGCCGAAACTTATTAATTCATGAGGATTACTGCCATTTCTCCTCTTCCTCCGAAGAATTCAGAGATCGTAAAGAGATCGCCAAAGCAGAGGTTCGCGGTAATGTATCAACAACGAACTTTGCTGACGTCAAGGAAGATTGGAAAATGGCAGTCATCAGCGGAAGTCCAGAGATATTATCAACAGCTGCGCAGCACTGGGTGGATGAGCTTAGCCGAGGCGGAGTTGTGACACCAGAAATCCTAAACTCATGGAAAAATGATGCTCTACTATTTCGTTCCCAGCTGGTACGGGAAATGTTAGGCCCTGAAGCTGAAGGTGCACTGGCCGAGCTTGAACAGGCCGACCAGCTTCACCCAGCTCCTTATACGAACGGTTACTCGTTCTCCTTATTCGCTTGGCGTGACTGGTCGTATACCCTAATGCAGGAGCTGGCCGAAGTAATCGCCCTGAAACAAGCTAAAGAACGTAATCCGATGCATGATATCGTCAAATATATCGAGCTTAATTATGCTTCCGACCTGTCCTTACAGGAAGTGGCCGGAAAGTTTTTTGTTAGCCGTGAATATATTTCCCGCCGATTCAAACAGGAATACGGTATTAACTTTTCCGACTTTATTGTTAATATCCGAATAGATAAAGCTAAGCTGCTATTGCAGAATCCTCGTCTGAAGCTGGCCCAAATCTCCGAAATGGTCGGTTTTCATGATGTTAAATATTTCAGCAAAGTGTTTAAGAAGCAGGTCGGATCTTCACCTAAGGACTACCGGGACACATTTAAGAGTTGATCAATACCAGTTTAAAAAGGCGTCCGCAACCGTCTTACCGGCTATGCCGTTCGGATGCGGGTCGTCTTGTCCACTCATATATTCCGGTCTGATCCGGTGATCGTCTGGTGCAGGCAACGATAATAGGCTTGCTATATCAAACACACGGTCTACTCCAGCGGGTGGGTTAGTCAGGATTTCATGATTCACTCTACGCCAAGTTTCTTCTCTTGCCTCCTGAAAATTAAACGGCGGCACCGTACTTAGAATAATACTAGCATCAGCATTTGCTGTTTTGATCTTAGCAATAATAGTTGTCAGATCACCAAGTAACTCATCTGCAGAGCGGCAGCCAATATCAATATCATTTACGCCGAGGACAATCATCAGTTCATCACTCTGTTTAGCTTTGTGAAGCCAAGGGCCATCCGCAGCCACATCATACGCTCTAGCCCAGCCTGAGCCGAGATTCCATACGCCAATCTCTGCACCAAGACCATCCGCAATTCTCGCTGCCCAATATTCGTATCCGTCCTTTAATGTCCGCACACCTTGAGTAATCGAATCTCCCAAAAATACTAGCTTCTTATTCACAGCTTTCTTATACCCGATATAGCTTGGCAGTACCAGAAGCTTGTCGGATTCTGTAAATCCATCGGCTGATTCCTGTGCAGCCAGATTTCCGGGCGCATCATAAGCGGTTGCCAGCATGCCTTCTACATTGAAAGGAATGGATTTGCCCGCAGCGGTTGTCTTAATCGTCCATGTAAAAGCTAAGTAATGGCCATCGGGTAGATTAATGCTTGTCTCATCACTCCAGAAGCATTCACCGGCCGCTACTGGTTTGGAGACATTGCCTTCAAAGGTGACAGCATGTTGTGTATGCTCAATAATAGCTCCGTTTGGCTCAGTTCCTCCATCAGCGATAAAAGCCGATTCGATCACCCAACTGCCCCCAGGTTCACTACCCGAAGCTTCAAGCCCTTGGTCCCAAGTGGAATCCACTGCATTGCTATGCCAAAATTTTAGCTGCAACGGGCCGTTTTCCCGTAACCGAATATAAGTCCGGAAGGTATGTGTAAAAGGTTCTTGCCTATTCATAATAAAATTAGCGGCGGTTGAAAGAACCGTAGCAGAGGTATAGTCCGTCTGATTCAAAACTCCACTTCCCTTAATTAAATTAGTATTCATAACGTTTCCCCCGTTATTAGTTAAGATTGTAACACTAAAACCTCTCCTATAGACCAGGGAATAGATCGTTCACCCAGTCTACAAGAGAGGTTATGGCTATATCAATATGCTTTAAGAAATCATCTTATTTCAGTCTAATGGTAAACGATACGGATTTTGCACCTGCGTTTACTTTCACTGTAGTCTCATCTACTTGCTCTGCACCTTCTACGGAAGCGATAGCTCCCAGATCTTTAAGGGAAAGCGAGAATTCTTTACCGCTGCCTTCTGCAGTAACTGTTACGCTGTTGCCTTTGCGGGCAGCCTTCACAGTCAATTCAGGAGCACCTTTAAGATCACGTACGGTTGCAGAAGTAGTAGTACCTTCTTCAAGTGAATACAGGCCAAATTTCACGCCATCCGCAAAGTCATAATCCGGTTTGTTGTCGATGCTGCCGATTGCCAGCAAGGAGTTCTGACGAACGAACAGTGGCAAGCTGAAGAAATCATATTTCTCTTTGCGCCATGATCCGCCTTGTACAGTTTCACCAGATAGCAGGTGTGTCCAGCGACCCGCTGGCAGATAGTATTTCACTTCGCCGTTTTCTTGGAAAATAGGCGCTACGAGCAAGGAATCACCCAGCATGTATTGGCGATCGAGCACTTCGCATGTTGGATCTTCCGGGAATTCCATAACCATCGCCCGCATAGAAGCCCAGCCATGCTCTGCAGCCTGGCCAGCCACATCATACAGGTAAGGCATCAAGCTGCATTTAAGCTTCGTGAAGAAGCGGGTAACATCACAAGCTTCATCATCGTACGCCCAAGGTACACGATACGAAGTGCTGCCGTGCAGACGGCTGTGGCTGGACAACAGTCCAAAAGCTAACCAGCGTTTGAATACATGTGCCGGAGCAGTGTTCTCGAAACCACCGATATCGTGACTCCAGAAACCGAAACCGGACAAACCTAGGGACAAACCGCCACGAAGGCTTTCTGCCATGGATTCATAATCTGCGTAGCAATCTCCGCCCCAGTGAACTGGGAACTGTTGGCCGCCAGCAGTTGCAGAACGTGCGAACAATGCTGCCTCATTCTTGCCAAGCTTCTCTTCCAATACTTCAAATACAACTTTGTTGTACAGTTGAGTGTAGTAGTTGTGCATTTTCATCGGATCAGATCCGTCGAAATAAACTACATCTGTAGGAATCCGCTCACCGAAGTCTGTCTTAAAGCTGTCTACGCCCATATCTACCAAATCACGCAGGTAGCCGGCATACCATTCACAAGCCGCAGGGTTAGTGAAATCCACCAGTCCCATACCCGCTTGCCACAGGTCACATTGATAAACGTCACCGTTAGGCTTTTTGATCAAGTATCCGTTTTTCTTGCCTTCTTCAAACAAGCGTGAACGTTGGCCAATATAAGAGTTGATCCATACGCAGATCTTCAGGCCTTTTTCCTTCAGGCGTTTCAGCATGCCCTCTGGATCTGGGAATACACGTTTATCCCATTCAAAATCAGTCCATTGATACTCACGCATCCAGAAGCAGTCAAAGTGGAATACATGCAGCGGCAGATCACGTTCTGCCATACCTTCTACGAAGGAATTTACAGTTTCTTCATCATAGTTGGTAGTAAACGAAGTTGTCAGCCACAAGCCAAAAGTCCATGCTGGTGGAAGCGCTGGTTTACCTGTAAGAGCAGTATAGTTGCTAATAACGTCTTTAATGGTAGGTCCATCGATTACGAAGTATTCCAAGCTTTCTCCAGCTACGCTAAATTGGGCCTTTTTCACTTTTTCTGAAGCGATTTCATAGGAAACCAATTCCGGATGATTAACGAATACTCCATAACCTTTGCTTGATACATAGAAAGGAATGTTTTTGTAAGCTTGCTCGGAGCTAGTACCGCCGTCTTTGTTCCAGATATCTACGGTTTGTCCATTTTTCACGAAAGCTGTAAAACGTTCGCCCAGACCATATACGAATTCGCCTACGCCGAGATCTAGCTCATCACGCATGTACGTGTTGCCGTCTTGGTCGGTGATGTAAGCCATGGATTTAAAGCCACTGCCTGTAATACGTTCTTCGCCGCGATAGAAATCCACCGCCCATTGTTCGCCTTTGCGAATCACTACACGAAGTCCGCCGCTGATCAGCACGGTTTCGAGATCCGTTTCTTCAATCTTCACATGATCGCCAGTACCTTTAGTCAGTTCGAAAACCGGACCACGTTCCTGTACACCATCATGATGAATAATTTTAATGCCTACCACGCCTGGAAGCGGGGAATGGAATTTTACAGTAAGCAGGGTTGAATTCAGCGTTGCTGCGCGCCCTGTGATTGGAGTCGTTTGTGTAATTGCTGTTAATCCTTCGGGAGTCTTTTCTACAACATAATTTTGAACTGCGCCGTTAATCGTGATACCATCACGAACCAGCCAGAGACCATCAGTAAATTTCATTGTGTACTTGCCACCTTTCAATTTGGTGTTTATAGTTGCATTATACCGATAAAAAATGAACAAAACTAATACTATATAGCTCATTTATAACACTATTTTGATGTTTTTTAAGAAAAGAGGCGTCTATATGGACCGTACAACTCAGAGTTTGCTAAAAGAAAACAGAGTTCATGGAGATAGTATGTTTCCACTCGCAGCTTATTGGATCGAGCTTCCATCCGGAACGCATGTACTTGATACACATTGGCATGAAGAAGCGGAGTTCTTTATGCTACTAGAAGGAGAAATTCTGTTCCAAGTAGACACAGAATATTTTCCACTCCGAGCTGGAGAAGCGGTATTTATCGAATCTGGCGATATACACGCCGCCTATGTGCTGAACGAAGACACCCCCTGCAAATTCTGTGCGCTTGTATTTCTGCCTGATCTTTTGGCTAGCGCCCAGTACGATACGATCCAGCAAAACGCGATTTTGCCACTGCAAGAGAAACGCCAAAGCTTTCCGAGACATATTACACCCGCTATCCCTTGGCAGCAGGAACTGCTTCATCATCTGAAGCAAATGATGGAGGCATACGCTAATAAAATGCCCGGATTTGAGACCTTTATGAAAGGAACTTTGCTAATCATGCTTTCCAAGATTACCGCAGAGGGCCGATTTGAGAACCGCAGCCAATCGGATGATGCAGATACTACCAAGATTAACCGCCTTAAAAAGGTGATCCTTTATATCCAAGATAACTATCAGGAACCGATCCGTACCCGTGATCTATCAGAGCTTATTCCCATGAGCGAGGGGCAATTCTGCCGCTTCTTCAAAATGATGACTCGTAAAACGCCAGTCGATTACATCAACTCTTACCGGATTCGCCAGGCTGCCGATCTGCTGCAGCAAAGTGAAAGAAAAATATCCGACATCGCATTCGAGGTCGGATTTGATAATGTAAGCTATTTTATAAAGGTTTTCCGCAAAGCGATGAAATGCTCGCCTTCGGAGTTTAGGAAAGGTGCGGGCTAGTTTCATCTACTTCATGCAAAAACGATGGATTCCAACCTGATTTTTAGGAATTACAACCTTTTGGAGGCTCGCGATGAACTCACCGATTCTTAGCTTTATCACACCGCCTATTCCTTATTTCATAGACTGTGGCCGTGCTCACTACAATGCTGGAGACTATCATATCAGTCGTAATTGCATCGGCGTATTTGATCTAATCATTGTTAAAAAGGGTACGTTGCCTATCGCCGAGAACGAGGTGCACTGGGAGCTAAAGGAAGGAGAATTCCTCATCCTTCGACCAGATGCCCATCACTATGGCTTTGCCCCCTGTCCTATCGAAACAGAAATCATCTGGATTCATTTTCAGACTTTCGGCAGCTGGATCGAGTGTCAGGATATGAACGAATGTCTGGAAAATCAGAGCGAGCTCATCGAGAGCCATAAACAAAAAGCTTATTTAAATCACTGCGATGTATGCTCGATTTTTATTCCGAAGTATATGAAAATTTCAGAGAAGGCAATGGAGGTATTAGAGTTCTTTTTCCATCTGGAACAAGAACCCCAATCGATGCGCAACTGGAAGCGCCAAGCCTCCTTTCAACAGTTTCTGCAATTCTTGGACCGCGATCTCGCCGAGGCATCAGATGCAACCGCCATTCATCTCGCCGAGAAGATTGAATTGTTCATTCGGCAAAATTATACTCGTGATATAACTAACTCCTTACTTCAAAAAGAACTTAACTATCATCCCAACTATCTCGCCAAAAACATGCTGAAAATATATGGTGTGACCCCTATGGCCTATCTCCTGTCCTATCGTCTAGAACAATCCAAACGGCTGTTAATTCAGACTTCCTGGTCCATCGCCCGCATTGCTGAAGAGGTTGGCTTCCATCATATTACTTACTACTCTTCCTGCTTCTCCAAGAAAGAAGGCATCTCTCCCTCTCACTTCCGACAAAAATTCACCGGCAAATAGACATAACAAAGCCTGGAATCGAAAACAGCTTCCTCTTCCAGGCTTTGTTCAGATATGCTTATCAAATCTTTAAACACGCTGCAACCGAATAACATTCGAGGATAATTTGGACAAAGTAGCCGTTAAGCGTCCATCAAACAGCGCTGCGGCTAACAGCTCTCTTTATTAAATATTACTGCTGATTTGCCGATATATTATAGATAGATCTTATCGTCGTAGGAGGATAATGAACCATGCATATAACGAATATGACCTCATCTATGGGAACGAGGTTTAATGTATCTGTTAGTCACCAAACTAATGATAAAACTATGAAATCAAACAGCAATATTAGTGGTAATGGTAATGGAGACAAATTATCAATAAGTAAATCTGCAAAGGCCGCTTTTCAAAGTCAATCCAAAATGGACGGAATGGTTAACTCCCTGCTTAAACAAAAACAAAATATCATCGACAGTAAGAACAGTCTGATTGAAAGAACTACCAAAAGTTCACATAATCTCGAATCTATTCAAGATCAACTTAAGGAGTTCGACAAGCAGCTTCAAACGATTGACCAACAAATTGCAAAATACAGCTTCGAAGAGCAACAAAAGAACTTAGAAGATGCTCAAAAAGCTAATTCAACGGATGAACCTAAAACCGAGCAAGAGATACAAAATGAAAGATTGAATACGATTGTTTCTGTAAGCCAAGATGTTAGCCAAATGGAGGTAGTTTCTTCTACCCACACTAAGATGCGTGGCGAGGCTAAAATTCTGACCAAGGAAATAGAGCTGGATGAGGCTCGTTCTACTCATTCTGCAACAGCCAAACGGGAGCAGTTATCCAAAATCGAAACTAAACTATCGGAAATGAACGAAACGTTAGGCGATGCCATGAAAGACACGGGAGATAAAATTAAAGATCAGATCGATAAAGCAGGTTCAACAGAAATTAAACCTTCTGAAGAGAATACCAATGAGCGGACAGAACAATTAGCTACCTATCAAGAAATTCAACGTTTAGCCGAAGAATCTGATAAGTCGCAGCTAGAAATACTAATCTAACAAGGGCAAGATTCTCTATATAAAAAAGCAATCGGATCTCCTTCGCATCAGAGGGTCTGCCGATTGCCTTTTTAGATGCAGCTAATGTTATTCTTCGGCTATTCCTTCCGAATCACAATAAAGCAGGTGCTGTCCGGCAGCGCCACTTCCTGTCCGCTCTCATCCATGAACCTTACTCTATCACGCAAAGCTTCGGTATAACCTTCTTGCAGGTAATGCCGGAAGATCTCAAGCTTCGCCTGCTTTCCTAAAATCTGTTCAATAAATGAGGCAAACTCCGTAGGGGTGAAATAACCAAATTGTTCTTGGACTTCATGAATATAAGCCTCTTCCCCCCAGGTATACGTATATAAAAATTCCATGGCATCATTAACGGGCATGAGCACTTCTTGTTCCCCTAATCTTTGAAACTGAATCTGACGTCCAGCAAAATCCTTCGCATAACGCTCCAGCCACATCAGACCGTCCTCTTCCAAAAAGTGAACTCTCCGCAGCAATGATGCAGGTTCGGTCATGATCCCATCGCGGATAATGATAACCCCGCCAGCTGACAATACCGCAAAGGCACTTCGCAGAGCTGCGGAGACGGTGTCGTGATTGAACTTATTACCATTTAGCGGCACATAAGAATATAGCTCATGCAAAATCGAAGAGAAGATTACCGTGTCCACCGTTCCAGCCTCCACGAAATCTTTAAGGTTCAACGCATCTCCCTGCAGCACCTCCCACTGGCGACCTTCCCGCTGCTTGCGTTGCCGCAAGGCTTCCACTACATTGCTTGAGATATCAATGCCGATAGGAGTAACCTCAGGCATACGCTCTTCCAGTAAATCCAGCAACACACCGCCGCCCGGACCGATATCCAGCACTTTTTGTCCAGTGACATGATCCAGAATTACGGCTTTATAATCTGCTGTATTATTCATTTGGCTTAAGTAGGTATCTTCATTATGAAAACGGTCGAAAGCGTCCCTGCGCAGCTCGAATAGGTCGAATAACAGCAATACAGCACGTTCATACAAGGGTGATTTTTCTGCTTCCATACAGAATTCGATCAGCTTCTCAGCCGCTGCCGAGAATTGGAATTGAAAAAATACCGTGTCTGGCAGATGTTCCTTAGAATATTGCCGCAAGAGTAGGTGAGGGTTCTCAGCAGGCAAAGTCCCTTGCTCGATATCCTTCCATGTAAGCTCCGCTAAATATTTTTCGATAATCCGCTTCTTATAAATGTTGGTCTTCTTAACACCCTTGTAATCGTAGTAAATGCTGTTCATGACATGTTCGAAGCTGATATGGCTTAAGGATTCATTCTGCGCCTTCTGGGCAGCAAGCACCATCACCTTCAGAAATTGCTCCAGCGAAAAGGTCTGTAGTGCAGATTCTACATACCAGAAGGTGATCTTACTTAATGACTCCAACCGTTCAGCATGGAAGCCTTCCTGCGTCAGCTTAGCCCATTCCGTAGTGAAATCCTCTCCTCTAGAGATCGGTCCCAGCCGCATTCTGCGCAGTCGTTCCTTCATCGGCATAGGACTAGCAAGATTGCCTGAAGAAATCAGCTCAATAAGCTGCTTCACTTCATGCTGCACATTCTGCCATAACTCGGGAGACACAGCTCCGATGATGCAATGATTGAGCACGGTCAGCAGGCGTTCCAGTTCCTCCGCGGTCAGCAGCTGATCTTCCACTATATCATGGAGTGGCTTATTGACTTCCGGCGGCACTTCTCCGCGAATTTGCTGTCCTATGAGTCCATGAGTTTCAATTAGCCGCTGAATCATCGCACCTTTCTCGGAGACAGCCCTCCCTAAATATCTCTCATATAACTGTGCGGAACCTAAATTATGTACAAAACAATTAATCCCTTCCTCCTGCCAAACCAGCCGCTCCTTTGCTGTACCTCCCTTAGCCGTTTCTGACCAAATTAACGTTTCTTCCACCAGCTCTTTTATCCAAATAGAACGGGGGAGTTGGTCCAGAATCTGCAAGCTACGTTCCACATAATCCAGTACGGGATTCCTGCGATCCAGCTCCTCCAGAGATTCCACACGTTCCAAATTTACTATCTGCTCCTCCGCTTGGACAATAAGCTTCAGCCAAAGGTTATCCTCCAAATGATCTTGCACACCTTCACGGTATAAGGCGATGGCTTCCAGTGATTTCAGCATATGCTCCTCCTTCGCTCCAAAGTGGAGACTATAAAGACCTATTATTATATATATACAATCCCGTTAATTAAAAAACAGAACCAGGATTCATGAAATAGCCATGTCCCGGTTCTGTTTGCATTCCAGTCATTAGGTTCCGAACCGCTGCCGATACCCACATTTGCGGCATAGCTCCTCCACCGCTTCTCTACGTGAGAAGCCATAGAATAAATTGTTCGCCCGCTCCCCCTCCACAATCTCTGAGAACGGAGTCTCATGGATGTTGCCTAGGTTAATTACTCCTTCACCATCCAGACAGCATGGCACAACAGTGCCATCCACAAGAATCGCCGCTTGGCTCCGCAGGGCATGACAGAACCCTTTTCCGTCATCTTCCGGCTCATTTAGCGCTGGCCAACGGAACTCATGATCCTGATTAAGGTAGACGCGCGGGGCAATCTTGACACCACTGCCAGGCACAACCTTTTCTTCGATCTTGAAATCCAAGTTGAAGGCTTCCTCCAGCAGGGCGAGGGTTTCACGGTTACGGTTTCTTTCCAGATTCGTCAGATTATCCTCCGTCAAATTCCACAAGCGGAAAGAAATAATGACCCCTTGCGCAGAGGCTTCCCGTACAAAAGAAATTATCTCTGAAAGATAGCCTTCACGGTTCTCTGACCCTTCATGCCCATCAAAGCTGTGCAGAGAAAAGTTCATCTGACGCAGTGCGGGCTTACCAAGAATTTTAGGTCCGGCTTTATGAATTAACGTGCCATTAGTTGTAATATTAACCTTGAACCCTTTGGCATGAGCAGCATCCAGCAGTTCACCTATCTTGGGATGCAGCAACGGCTCCCCTTTTACGTGAAGATAAATATGATTGCTGTGTGGTTTAATTTCATCCAATATCGTATTAAACGTATCCAGCTTCATGAAATTTTTCGTCCGGGCGGTTTGTGGACAAAAGCTGCAGGCGAGGTTGCAGACGCTTGTTATCTCAATATAAACCTTTTTAAAAGTCTTCAAGTCCTGCTCCCCATTCTATTTATTATAAATCTGAGGCATAGCGGAGACCGATCTGTGCTCTGGCTTCCTCCATAATCTCTGCTGCGGCCATGGAGTTCTCATGAGTATTAATTCTGCTCTCCCGTTCACCATTCTTAATCAAGTTGATGAATTCCTCAACCTCATAATACATAGGTTCAAACACCTGAGGCAACGTAAGCTCCTCAACTGTACCATCACGATAGTAAATTTTCACCTGATAAGGCTCATTGATCTTGTCGATCACCATCGTACCGTTCTCTCCATGAATCTCAGCTGGCAGATAGGAGTCGGAAATTTTGGAGTGCATAACTACCGCATCCATATCGTCATATTTCATAACGAGGCTTCCTTCACCATCCACACCTGAGGAGAGCATGACACCCACTGCCTGTACTGATTGAGGCTTGCCAAAGAGCACTACCATTGGATACAAACAGTACACACCAAGATCCATTAATGAGCCATTGGAAAAAGCGGGATTAAACGCATTTAGCACAGTCCCCTGCCGATAAGCATCATATCTGGAGGAGTACTTACAGTAACTTGCAAAATAACGGCGAACTTGGCCGAGTTTATACAAATTATCCCGAATCACTCCAAAGTTCGGCATAAAGGTCGATTTCATCGCCTCTACCAGCAGCACATCATTTGTACGCGCAGCTTCAATCATAGCTTTAAGCTCCGTACTGTTGGATGCAGCCGGTTTCTCGCAGAGCACATGCTTGCCGTGATTTAAGCACATAATCGCTTGCTCTGCATGCATAGAATTTGGACTGGCAATATATATAGCATCTACATCTTTGCTTTTCACCATATCTTCCAGATTCGTATAAATTGTAGCTCCCGCATATTTAGCAGCAAAGGCCTGACCTTTCTCCATTGTGCGAGAGTACACGGCTGTCAGGATAAACTCCTCATTCTCCAAGCCGGCTTGCACGAAGCGGTCTGTAATAAAGTTTGTTCCAATGACCCCGAAACGAATTGTCATGATGTTATCCCGTCCTTTTTAGTTATTACTAACTCTACATGCTATTTTCTCACTCATAGGTAGTCATGTCTACTTTTTAAGGCAAATTAACGACAATTTCTGATAAATTCAGCAATTCTCTTGTTACTGGCGGAGCACCTCTCATCGTACAACGCAAAAAAAGGCGTATCCCAGCCACCCTTTCATGGCTTTTGAGATACCCTTTTTTTGGAATTAAAATGATTCCCTGAGCTTACGGACCCAGATGAGCTCTATATAATCGTCCAGCCGCCATCTACAAACAAAGTCTGACCTGTAGTGTAGCTGGAAGCATCTGAAGCAAAGTAGAGCACAGCGCCGTTTAATTCCCCCGGATTACCAGGGCGACCCATCGGACACACTGCGTTGTACATTTTTAGCGCTTTTTCTGCAAATAACGTATTCTCAGTCATTTCAGTTTTGAACAAGCTTGGTCCAATCGCATTAACAGTAATCCCATGCTTAGCATAAGTTGCCGCCACCCCTCTTGTCAGATGGATCACTCCACCTTTAGCAGCATTGTAAGAATGTGTAGGAACCGAAGCAGAAGCTGTAAGGCCTAGCATTGAGGCTGTATTGACGATTTTACCGTAATTCCGTTCCTTCATATGCCGGATCACATGTTTCGACATCAGGAAAACGCCCTTTAAATCAGTATCCAGTACCCGATCCCAAGCTTCTTCTTCCAGTGCCTCAATCGGAACCGCATCCACCACACCAGCATTGTTCAGCAGAATATCAATTTTGCCAAAGGCTTCCATAACCTTTTGAACAGCCACAATAATCTGGTCCTCTTTTCTTACATCACACTCAATAGGAATTATTCTGCGTTCAGGGTATTTAGCACGGATATCCTCGGCTACTGCTACAAGCTTGTCATATCTTCTAGCCAAAATAGCAATGTCTGCTCCTTGCTCAGCAAGCATCTCTGCGAATTGTACCCCGATCCCACTGGATGCTCCTGCGATAATAGCTGTCTTACCCGTCAAATCAAAAAGGTTAGTCATTCTAATTCCTCCTAATGTTTGGTTAGCCGATCCTTCTTCGGTTTCATTTCGTACAAACGGACTTCAAACGTGTAGGCTTATACTGAGGAAACAGGTTGCAAATTGTTTTCCCACCAGTCCCAGCGGAGATAGCAGTATGGAAGATACTCCATTGGATTCAGAGGCTCCAGAATTTTACCTTTTTCAAGCACATTTGTACTGACGGTGTAAACCGCGCCCAGCATATTCACAACTTCAAGCTCACTCCAAGGATCATGCGGGGAGTCTTGGAAGGTGATAGAGGCTTCTGCCGCTTTATAGACTTTAACCTCACTGACTAAACGCTGTGTGACCAAGATTGGCATCAGATCGAAGCCGTTTCCGTCAATTGCATTGGCATATTTGATGTTATACAAAGGGATATCTTTGCCGTAATATTCCTCCAGAATCTTCTCGGCTCCATTGTCATTGAAGTGTCCATCCATAGTGGCTTTTACGTTGAAAAAGTCAATGCCATGCCGGCCAATTGCCCCATCTATGCCAGCTTCTGAGGTGTTCATACGCACATCGGCCATTTTCTTAGGCAGACCACATACTTCCCGGCCCATAGCCATCCCGATATCACTTGTAATAGGCATCGACAGGCAGTAGTTGCCTAGTTGTCCGTTATAGTCTGCTAGAACGAACAATCCAGCTTCACGATAAGGTGGACAAAAGTTCGTAGCTGGGTAATTGGCGATAAAAGCATTTACCAGCGGCCGGCTTGTTGGCTTCAGTGGCTTCGGCAACAAACGCTCGATAATCTCTGGTTTGGTCTCCCAATACACCGTCAGCATCTCAGCATCATAAAAGGTGGTTGGCTTGCCTCCGTATTTCTGCATATCTGCGAAACTTTTCACAAAACTCACCATGAATGAACCCTCCTTAGATTAGTAACCCTTTAGTTCAGCACAAATGCCGTTTCGAATCCAGATTGAATGGCCTGTCCGATTCGTCCTGGCTTGCCTGCATCGCCGATTACCTTCACATTGGGCAGTACCTGCTTCAGCTCATCAACGAATGAGCGATCGGGTGTAACACCAATGGATAATACAACAGCATCCGTCTTTTTCAGCGAAGTTTCCCCAGTGGACGTATTCTCAAGCACAATCGCGCCGTCCTGCACTTCTACCAGCTTGGTTGATGCTAAGAGCTCCACGCCGTTCTTTTTCAGCCTAGTCACAATGTCGATCAGATTTGGCAGATAGGCGTCTGGGCCAACCCGCGGCTGCATTTCCACCACCGTGACCTGATTTCCCATATCGGCTAAATATTCAGCCGTTTCCAGCCCTGTCATGCCGGAGCCGATGACCACAGCCTGCTTGTTCTTAATCACAACTGACCCACTAAGTACGTCAACAACCGTGCAGACCGCTGCCTTTTTCACTCCCGGAATAACAGGCACTATAGGCTGTGCCCCAGCGGCAACAAATACCGCATAAGGGTTCAGTTGCTTCAGTTGTTCCAGCGTAGGTTTCGTAGAGAGACGGACATCAACATCCAGGTCCTCTAACTGATGCTGCATATTATCAATAAACCAGTTCAGCTTCTCCTTCAATGGTGGCCGGCTTCCCAGCTCCACGCTGCCGCCTAGCACATCTCTGGCTTCGAACAATACAGGTTTAAAATCTCTGAGCGCCAAAATCCGTGCTGCTTCCATACCTGCTGGACCCCCGCCGATCACAGCTACTACTTTGCCATCGCCATCTTTTGCTGGTTCTGTAAATTCAAGCTCCCGGCCCACTCTGGCATTGACAGCACACTTGATTACCTTGCACTCCATCACTTCCTGAATACAGTACAGGCAAGAGATACAGGTTCTGATCTCTGCTTCTTTGCCTGCTGCCGCTTTGTTACCCCACTCCGGATCGGCCAGTTGGGCTCTTCCAAGGGCTACAAAGTCCGTGTTTCCTTCCTGTAGCAGACTCTCAGCAAATTCAGGCTTACGGATCACATCACAAGCAATCACTGGAATTTGCACCGCTTGCTTAATGGCTGCGGAGAGATGTTTTTTCCAGCCTTGCGGGTAGGATATCGGCTCAATGATCGTATTGGATGATTCATAAGTGCCGGAGCTTACATTTATGCAATCCACTCCGATGCTTTCCAGATGTTTCGCAGTCTGGATAGCCTCATCCAGTGTAATCCCGCCTGAGACAAATTCATCGCCGTCGATTCGCACCGATACTGGGAATCCTGCGCCACAGGTCTTTTTGATGCCAAGCACAATTTCATTCAGGAATGACATTCTACCTTCCAGTGAACCGCCATATTTATCAGTTCTCAGATTGGTAAGTGGGCTCAGAAACTGTCCTACAAGATAGCCGTGGGCACCATGGATCTCCACGCCATCAATACCTGCTGTTTTAGCTATATAAGCTCCGAACACAAATTTACGAACTAACTCTTCTACCTCTTCAGTAGACAGCTCCCGGGGCATTTCCCCAATCGCTGAAGACATCACTGCGCTAGGAGCAACAATTTGTTTGCCTCCAATAAGCCGTCCGTGATTTTGCCGGCCCGGATGCTGGAGCTGAAGGAATATTTTGCTGTCATGACGGTGCACAGCTCTTGCCAGTTTCTCCAGACGCGGCACAAACAGCAAGTCACTTGCATTCAGCTGGTTCGGTGTACCTACTCCGGTCTCATTATCCACACGCGTAATTTCCGTAATGATTAGACCACAGCCACCCGCGGCACGTTCCTCATAAAAAGCAATCATTTCGTCCGATGCTTCACCACTGGCCGCGGCCAGTGACGTTCCCATAGCCGGCAATACAATTCTATTCTTAAGTTCAAGGCGTCCAATTTTACCTGCTGCAAACAGTTTTTCATATTTCATCTGCTTAGCACCTCCACCTTTAGTTTAAGGCGTCCAATACTTTGTGAATATATTTACAAGCACCAAAAATCACTTCTTTATAGTGCATATTGCACTATTATTGAACTAGGGGGCGATATGAATGGATGTTTCCTTAAATGAGCAAATATCAGGTAAAATCGAAATGGAGCATTATACCGCATCTTTGTTTACTGCATACATTTCAGGTGCAGGCCTTTCAGCTATCGTACAGACAGCTGCTGAGCTACTGCAGAATCCCGTCATTGTATTTGATTGCAGCTTCAAAATTGTAGCTCACTCTGACCTATCCGATATCGACGATTACATATGGAGTGATAATATCCGCAAAGGTTATTGCTCTTACGACTTCATTGCGGCTGTGAGTAAAATGAACAGTGTCCAGCGTGGGAAACAAAGCGATGAATCTTATGAAGTAACCTGCGAGGAAACGTCAAACTCCAAACTGATCTCCAAAATAAAAGTAGCCGGCAAACAAATCGGCAATGTATTGCTTCTTGGATGCAAAAATCCTTTTCGCGCCAGAGATAACGAGCTGCTGTCCATCACCGCTACCATACTTGCCGAAGAGATGGGCAAAAATAGCTACTATCGCAACGCCAAAAATATAAAAGTTGAAGATTTTATCTGCGCACTGCTAGAGGAACAGCTTCAGGACAACCGGATCATTCAGGACAGAATGCGGAGTGCAGGATTAAAGTTCGGAAATCAGCTGCTTGTGCTGCTGTTCGATCTTACCTGGTATGAGGGTTCAGGCCGTTATGATGATTATTTAAGAGAACGTTTGCAACAGCTTTTTCCGGGCAGTCCTTCCACCTATTATGATGGGCAGATTGTAATGATCCATGACGGAAATCTCTCCAAAGAGCTTGTAAATAAGCAACTGCAGGAATTTCTAACTCAAACCGGCATCTCGCTTGGCATCAGCAATATATTCACTAATCTTACGCAGTGTAGGAGACACTATCTTCACTCCCGAAACGCTATTCGGATCGGTTCCATTCTCAGCCCGCAGCAGCAGCTGACTTACTACTCAGATATCCAGCTCTATGAGATGCTCTCTGCTGATGTTGTGTTTAACGAGGATAATAACTACTACCATCCAGAGCTGCTCAAGCTTCAAGAATACGATACTGTGCACCAGTCCAATCTGTATCATACCTTTTACGTTTATCTCAAAAATAACCGGAACATGCAGATTACCTCAGACGAGCTGTACATTCACCGGAATACACTCAGATATAAGCTCGATCTTATTAGCAGACTGCTGGACACCGACTTTACCGATTCTGAAAAAATGCTGGCGTACTATGTCTCTTACAAGGTCGCTGCTTTTTGTGAAAAAGCTAGGGAGCAGACCCGTACGCCGCAACGTTAATGTTAGAAGCTACTATAAACGCACAAACAGCCCCCGTTCTTATCCCAAGAACGGGGGCTGTGCTGTGAAGTAGAACTGTATATGATATTACAATCCGTAAAAAGCTTGCAGCTGACGCACGATTTCATCCTTGTCATGATCCACTACGGTTTGATGTTGTGGCATCTCGAACAATGCTTTAATCTGTGCCGGGAATTCCTGCTTAATATCGATCAAAGTAATTGCCTCATCGAACTTAGCTGGATGTGCAGTCGCAAAGGTAATGCCAATCTCATCCGGGCCATTAAAGGCTTCGTAAGCCGCGATTCCACATGCTGTATGTGGATCAAGCAGGTAGCCATATTCTTTTTGATACTTAGCGATCGTATTCAAGCATTGATCATTCTTCACACCCAGCGCTGCAAAATCCTTCTGCACCTGCTGAAGCGCCTCGCCTTCAACCGTAATCTTGCCTTCGGTTTGCAGCTTGGACATATACGCGGATAACTTCTCAGAATCCTCGCCTACCAGATAATACAGATACCGTTCGAAATTACTTGCCACTTGGATATCCATCGAAGGGCTGTAAGTGCTTGTGAAATTACCTGGTTTGTATTCGCCAGTATTCACGAAACGCTCCAAAATATTATTTTCATTCGTAGCAATGATTAGCTTGTTAATAGGAAGCCCCATTTGCTTAGCCAAATAGCCCGAGAAAATATTACCGAAGTTACCGGAAGGCACGCTGATATTAATCTTTTTCTCGTTGCTGCCATCGACATGCAGATATGCATAGAAATAATAAACAGTCTGCGCCAGAATCCGCACAAAGTTAATGGAATTGATTGCACGCAGATGATACCGACCTTTAAAGTCCAGATCTGCGAACAGATCCTTAATCACCTTCTGGCAATCATCAAAGTTACCATGAACAGACAGATTCAGTACATTGCTGTCTTCCACCGTAGTCATCTGCAGCTCCTGCACTTTACTTACCTTGCCGTGTGGATGCAGAATACAGATCTTGATGCCTTCTTTGCCGCGTACACCTTGAATAGCCGCCGCTCCAGTGTCCCCAGAGGTTGCACCGAGGATGTGGATGATTTTGTTTTGTTTTTTGGAAATATATGAATACAGCTCACCCATAAACTGCAGCGCTACATCCTTGAAAGCAAAAGTAGGCCCATGGAACAATTCAAGTACATATAAAGAATCATTTACTTGGTGTATAGGCGTTACTTCAGGTGTGCGGAAATTGGCATAACTGGTGTTGACCATTTCCTGCAGATCCTCGTAAGGAATCTCATCATTGGTGTAATAGGCAACAATCTTCAGGAACAACTCCTGATAGCTAAGACTTCTCCACTCTTCCAATGTTGCTGCTGAAACCACTGGAATCTCGGATGGAACCATCAGCCCACCGTCGTCCGCAAGTCCCATCAACACCGTATCAATAAAACCTTTAGGTTCCACATTACCTCTTGTGCTTATAAACTTCATGCTCATCCTCCTGAACCCCTCGTTAATATATGACAAGAAGAAACGACGTTGTCGTCCTATAGAGATGACAACTGTTTCTCGCAGAAATATAAGGCTATTATAGTTGCACCACTTATAAGTTCTTATAATTAACTATAAGTTTCACCCTAAACGTTATCCTTAAGCTAGTTAGGGATGATAAAGCTATTTCTGCTTGTTTTCCCTATATACTACCACGTTTACGCGCTAAAGTCCGTTAATTCTTTGTCTTATTTTGCAGCTCTCTCCAGACTGTTTTGTTGCTGTATTGCCGTTCTGTACTAACATCCTTACCGAACCATTCCGGCTCTTTAAAGCTTTCCGCTTCCTCCAGAGATTCAAATTCAACCTCGAGTACGGACAATTTCAGCTGGGAATATACGTCGATCTCAACCGTTGTGCCATTCCACACCGCTGTAATTCGCTCTTTGACCAAAGCTACCGCATTTACCGCTTCGATCATCTGATTATATAAACCCTCTGAGATAAAATATTCGATCTCTTCGCGTTTGATCCCTTTGCCATCCTTAAACGTATGCGTGTAGGTTACCTCACCTGAGTCCAGATCCGTAATTTTACGCACACGAAGCTCTTGACCACCATCTATCGCCAGATATGTCTGATCGATATTATGACGGGTAACAATCTTCAATTCTCCCTTTTGAATCAGCTGCTCCGGAAATTCCGGCAGCAGAAACTTGCGTTCGATCTCCAAAGCCATGATGTTTCGCTCCTCTTCGTGTCATATATTTTATATTAATAATCATCATAGGGGTGTGACAAACCCAAGTCAATGTGGATTATAGGGAAATAGGACATGCTCTAGCTTAAAAAGGCTACCGTGGTGCTCATTGTGGGATTTATGGAGGTTGTGGAAGATGGGGCTCACCATAGATTACTGGAAACTACGGATAATTAGCGAGTCAGCCCTCGATCATTGGGAAGCATCATTTGATTAGTTGGTCAGTGTGCCACTGGTCGGACTCACCTATTCGATTAGTTGGTCAGCGCGCACTGGCGGCTCCCCATTCGATTAGTTGGTCACGCGCCACTGGTCGTACTCACCCATTCGATTAGTTGATCACGCGCTACTGGTCATACTCACCCATTCGATTAGTTGGTCACACGCTACTGGTCGTACTCACCCATTCGATTAGTTGGTCACGCGCTACTGGTCGTACTCACCCATTCGATTAGTTGGTCAGTGTGCACTGGCGTACTCACCCATTCGATTAGTTGGTCACGCGATACTGGTCGTACTCACCTATTTACTTACGGACCGTATAGCCACTATTTGCGAAAAAAGCACATATTTGAGATGGTATCGGACTCAGGTGCAGCTATTTACTCCAAAACACCCCATGCGGTTGCGATAATTAGTCAATAGCGTCGCTGGAGTCCGAAAGTAGCCTCAATTGCCTCTTTTTCAGCAAATAAGGACTCCTGAGTCCGATCCGAAGCAGGGTACCTAGACCTAGCAGCAGCCAAGAGAACTCTCCATCAAATGGAGTCGGCGCCTTCTCATTCTTATCCCAGACCAAACCATAATGATTGGAGCATCGTTAACTGTTGGTGCCTCCTCATACTCCCTCATACTTTCTCATACTTGCTCATACTTTTTCATACTTTCTCATACTCTCTCATACCACCCCTACCCCCTATTTACTTACGGACCGCACAGACGCTATTTGCGAAAAAAACGCACATTTGAGATGGTATCGGACTCAGGTGCAGCTATTTACTCCAAAACACCCCATGCGGTTGCGATAATTAGCCAATAGCATCGCTGGGGTCCGAAAGTAGCCTCAATTACCTCTTTTCTAGCAAATAAGGACTCCTGAGTCCGATTCGAAGCAGGGTACCTAGGAACCTAGCAGCAACCAAGGAAATTCTCCATTATATGCAGTCAGCACCTTCTCATTCTTATCCCAGACCAAACCCTATTGATGGAGCATCGTTAACTGGTGGCACTCCCCCATATCTTACGGACTAATAAAAAACCGAACGAAAATCAGAGGAAATCCTGAAATCCGCTCGGCTCGACGGCAAACTTATTTTATTTCTTTCATAAATGCCTGAAAGTCTTCTACGATTTCTTTTGCTTTAGTGCGATATAAATAATGTCCCTCTTCAAACTTCACTATTTTTCCATGTACAGAGTCCTTGATTTGCTTTTCATGCTCTGGTATCCATCTATCCGTTGCTGGTTGATTCGCTTGTATAAAGAAAATAAGAGGAAGATTTTTAGGAAATGTTAAACTTTCAGCTGATTTAAAATTAGAATACATCATTCCAGCTTCATTTAATTGGGTGGGATTAAATATGTTTTTGCGATTGATCAATCTCATTTGTTCTTTTGTTTTATCATCAAATGGTAGTTCAGCAATTGGGTCAGCACTGAATTTCATTTGCAATCTGATTAGACCTGATTTTTTGAGCAGATTTATAGTTTTTAATTCCGAAGCTTCGATTTTCCTCTCGCTTATCGATGGAACACTACTATCAAGCCCGACAAATGCACTCACTTCATTTTCATACTTGTTAACATAATCTAGTCCATAAATGCCTGAAATGGAGTGGCCCATTAGAATATAACGGTCAATATTAAGAGCCTGTAAAGCCTCATGAATTTCACTTACAATATTCTCTGTGCTGCGCTCCTTTTTGGTCAGATCACTTAATCCATACCCAAAAGGCTCAATCATGACGACTTTGTAAAACGGTGAGAGCTCATTTATTAATGATTTAAAATCAAGAGCTGGCGCTGCTGTGCCATAACCCGGTAGTAGAACGACTGTTTCTTCACCTTTTCCTTGAATATAAACATTCATATTTTTCCCATCAACAGGTACTAACTGACCATAGGGCTCTATTTTACTCTGTTCCGATTTGTTGCTGATCAGATTAACTGTATAAACAATGGCGAGAAAAAGCAGGATTGCGATAATTATTGCTCCTATTACTTTAAGTAGTATGTTTAGTATTTTACTTGTTCTCGTGCCCGCCTTCATTTTCATTACTTCTTTTATTTTCAATCGTATCTTCTCCTGTCATCACCTGTGTATTGGACTGCCATAACTAACTGCTAATCTAAGATTAACCAATAAAGATGTACTCTCTATGACCTTAATATGAACGGAATATGAACAGGTAAAAAAGCTACAGCGTCTTACGCAAGGTAGCTGCACAGGATGTCATAACATAAGGAATATATGTGTATAGGCGGAGACGGTCAAGGCTGCCTTGCCATCCGCAGCTTCAGCTGGTTCAAATTCGTCATTGCCAACAAAAAAAGCAAACCACGAGCTAGGCTCATGGCTTGCTGGTGGCTTGCTCGTGTTTGCTCATGGCTTGCTCGTAGCTTGCTCATGGCTTGCTCGTAGCTTGCTCGTAGCTTGCTCATGTCTTACTCGTAGCTTGCTCATGGCTTGCTGGTGGCTTGCTCGTGTTTGCTCGGGGTTTGCTTTCTGTTTATCTAATGAATTCTAATCCTGCACCTTCAATTTATAACATCCGCTAACAAAATCCTGCTGGATATCCGGCAGAGCCAGTCCAGCCTGCATTAGCCGATCACCACCGTAAACCTCACCACTCACCTCCAGAATGTAATCCAGCTCCGGATTTAAACCATTCAGCTTCAGGCTACGGCGGGGCGGGTGCGGCACAGCCATTACCCGGAAGTAATAAACTAATGCCTCACGCTGATCATCGGACACGAACATCCATGCTGTCTCATTGCCCTCAAACGGGCTTTGCAGCCGGTACAGATTCCCTTGCTGCACAAGACTGCGGATTTGCTTATAGTTCGCAACCTGTTCCTTCACAATTTCCTTCTCTTCGTCTGTAAGCTTCGTAAGATCCAGCTCATAACCGAAATTACCGGACATAGCTACATCTCCACGGAAGGACAGCGGGGTGATCCGTCCTACCTGATGATTCGGCACGGCAGACACATGCGCGCCTATCGAACTAACCGGATACACCAGACTTGTTCCATACTGAATCTTCAGTCGTTCCACAGCATCGGTATCATCACTGGTCCAGGTCTGCGGCATGTAATGCAGCATGCCTGGGTCGAAGCGGCCACCACCACTACAGCAGCTCTCGAACAGGATATGTGGAAATTCTGAAGTTATTTGCTCCAATAGCTCATACAGACCAAGCACATAACGATGTGCGGTTTCCCCTTGGCGTTCAGAAGGTAACTCTGCAGAGCCAATTTCCGTTAAACAACGGTTCATATCCCATTTCACATAACTAATGGGCACGGTCGAGAAAATCCGGGACAGTGACTCATAAATGTACTGGCGCACATCCTCCCGAGTATAGTCCAGCACCAATTGCCAGCGAGCTTCGCTGCGGCGGCGTCCCGGCACATGCAGACACCAGTCGGGATGCTTACGATAGAGCTCGCTGTCCGGCGAGATCATCTCCGGCTCGAACCAAAGGCCGAACTGCAAGCCTAGATTGTTCACGCGCTGCGCCACATCAGACAGTCCGCCCGGAAGCTTGCGCAGATCCTCCACCCAGTCTCCGAGAGAGGAGTTGTCAGCGTCTCTTTTGCCAAACCAGCCATCGTCCAGCACGAATAGCTCTATCCCGAGCTTGGCTCCTTCCGCCGCAATCGACTCCAATTTATCCGCATCGAAGTTGAAATAGGTAGCTTCCCAATTGTTGACCAGAATGGGCCGTTCCTTATCTCTATATAATCCTCTGCATAAACGGGTCCGGTACAAACGATGATAGGTTCTCGACATTTCCCCGATCCCCTCGGAAGAATAAACCATCACTACCTCAGGGGTCTGGAATTGTTCGCCCGGATCCAGCAGCCAGGAGAAATCAAAAGAGTTCAGTCCCATCGTAAACCGGGTCATCCCGAAGGAATCGACCTCTGCCTCAGCTTCAAAGCCTCCACTATATACAAGACTGAAGCCGTAGGCCTCTCCATGATTTTCATCCGTTTCAGGTTTCACCAGCGCAGCAAATGGATTTAACTGGTGGCTGCTCATCCCTCTCCGGCTCCCAATGGTCGTACCACCTTGCACCAGACGTCTACGAGTCAGATTACCTTCCCTTGACCAAGCTCCTGCCAAATAGATCATATCCATATCGCCAGACGAGAAATCGACACTAGCACTCAGTGCACGCTGCAATTGCAGCTGCGTTTTGCCCGCATTGGTGAACTCCACAGAGCGAGTGATTACGTTAGTATGTTCAAAAACTGTATAGCGCAAAATAACATTCAGCTTGGTGTAATCATCTTTAAGTGTAAGCTCCAACGTCTGTGCTTCTTGCGCAGACTCAACATATACGGATGGTAGACCCGGCAGTGAAGGTTTACCCTCAACTACCCGATACCCGCTGTAATTCAGCTCTGTAATACGAGTGCCGTCTTCGAGCCGAACTTGATAAGCAGGTGTTCTGAAATCTCCCGTCCCGTATTGTGGGTATTCCTGCGGGAGCCGGTCGAGACCCGTATTTCCTCCCAGATTCAACAGCCCTTCCAAATTGCTGTCACTACGCAGCTTCTTGCCCCAATACGCATGTGCCGGATAATCATTTACAAGCTGAAGAATGTAACTCATCCCTGCACTCTGTAAATGGAATAATCCCTTATCTTCCTGAACTAAAATCCCCATGTGCCAGTCCTTCTCTCCTTAGGATTTACAGCAAATCTTCGCTCACAAAATCAACCATCGATTGAACCTTTAGCCCCTTAGGTGCGGCTGGAATCCAGTGTCTTCCATCGTTCCCGCGTTGTGAGAACTCTATCGTCTTGGTCTGACCTGGGAGAAGGTCAAAATAATTGTCAGAGAATATTCCTTCGTCTTCTGAAGTCAGGTATACGCCTCTAGCTAATACATCACTGGTCACGGTGAAGCTTAATCCGCCACTCTCTGGAGTTTCCAGCACGGTAATTACTGAGCGCTGTAACGCAATTTCTTTTTCCGGAATAAAATAATGCAGCTTGTGATCTATCACCCGGCCATCCGCCTGCAAGCAAATCCCAAGCAATACGTCACCCACCCGTTGACCTTCTAGCAGGTCTGCCACAGGAGAAGAGAATACGATAGCAGCAGAATCAGCTCCCAGCTCAACCGGATGTGTCCACTCTCGCAGCACCGAACCGTTAAACTGATACAAAGTAAGCACCAGCTCAGCGCTCACTGCTGTTCTTAAATCAGATACGACATGAACGTCTACCTTCTCACGGTCTGTACCGTCGATAGACAACAAAACATCTTGGAAGCTTGAACGCACGGTATATTGCAGAGCTTTCCAGCGCCCGTTATAATCCATCCCCGCCCAAGAAGCCACCGGCCAGCAATCATTCATCTGCCAATATAAAGTGCCCATACAATAAGGTTTATTTCTTCTGTGGCTTTCAATCGCGATTCGGATCGCTTCGGCCTGCAGGATTTGACTCATATATAAAAAGGCTTTGAAGTCCTTCGGCTGCGGCAGATACATATCCATATATTCTTTAATCAGCAGATTACCGCGACCATTCTTCTGATGTGCCAGCATCACCTCTGAGGTAAGCTCCATATCCTGCTCTTCTGCATAGCTCATTACGGTTTTCAGTTCCGGGAACGACTGGAAGCCGTATTCACTCATAAAGCGGCCAACCTTTGTATTATAGTTCTCAAAAGGCTCGATCCCGTGCCACACACCCCAGTAATGCACATCCCCTTCGCCCACAATCCGCGTCGCATGCTGATTTATATCGCCAGTCAGCTCCCGCAGCGGCGAGGACGGCCAATAGTCCACACCTGGATGGAATGCGGCTACAGCCTCCGGCAGAAT
This sequence comes from Paenibacillus sp. FSL F4-0097, assembly GCF_038593125.1. Lineage (NCBI taxonomy): Bacteria > Bacillati > Bacillota > Bacilli > Caryophanales > Paenibacillaceae > Paenibacillus > Paenibacillus sp. FSL F4-0097. Next base: position 973,108 of record NZ_CP151965.1, on the reverse strand, counting down.
ACGGTGGAAGATTTTAATATAATCGGCCCACATTGTCGCTCTTTGCTCAGCGCCGAGTTTTTCTTTCCAGCCCCAGCCCATATTTTCCTCGAACTGTGACCAGGCCGAATCAATCTCGTTATTGCCACACCATAAGGCGATGCAGGGATGATTGCGCAATCTTTTGACGTTGTATTCGGCTTCTTTTTTCACATTCTCAAGGAACGCCTCGTCCCCGGGATACATACTGCAAGCGAACATAAAGTCCTGCCAGACCAGCAGTCCGTATTCATCACAGAGCTGATAAAAAATATCTTCTTCATATATACCGCCGCCCCAAACGCGCAGCATGTTCATATTCGATTCTACTGCTGTGGCAATTTCATGCCGATACCGCTCCTCGGTTACTTCTGTGGTGAAGCTGTCATTTGGAATATGATTGGCACCTTTGGCGAAGACGGAAACTCCATTCAGCGCAAAAGAAAACGAAGCTCCTTTGGCATCACGCTCCCGAATCAATTCAATACTGCGGAGTCCGGTTTTTACACTTTTGCTAACCTCTACTTCCGTTCCCTGCAGCAATTCCGCTTGGAAAGTATATAAATGAGGCTCTCCAAGGCCCCTGCACCACCAGAGCTGTGGCTCAGGTATAACAATATTCATCTCTAATTGCTGCTTGCCTTCCTCTAAAGTAACCGCTTGCATCCACTCCAAACCATCGGCACTTATTCGCAGCATTCCCCGCCAAGCAGCAGGAGCATCCACTTCTACCATTGCGGTCAGGCGAGCTTCTTCCTTAGCAATCACATTTTGACGGATATAGAGGTCAGTAATTTGAACGGTGTCACGTCCCACCAGAGATGCTGCACGCCAGATTCCACTGGTCAAAAAACGCGGGCCCCAATCCCAGCCGTAATGATAAGGTGCTTTGCGCGCAAAAATACTAATCCGTTGTTCATCTAATCCCCCAAGCTCGGATTGATCATTCGAGGCAGGCAGCGCATAACCCAGCTTCGCTAATTTCGGTAAATCTTCCTTAACCACAGAGCGGAACTTCACCCGTATATTATTTTCTCCAGTCTTCAGCTGATCTTTGACATCCACTTTCCATGCCAGAAACATATTATCAGCAGCGAGCACATGTACATTATTCACGTACACATCTGCATAAGTATCCAGTCCCTCAAAAACTAACTCCGTACAAGCAAGCTCCTGCCACTCTTCCCCCAACTGCAGCGAGGTTTGATATTCCCAGTCCTTCTTATCGATCCACTGTAGATCATGTTCATTTGTTCCATAAAAGGGGTCTGAAATTTTTCCGTTCTTTAGTAAATCCGTATGAACTGTACCTGGCACAGTCGCCGGAAGCCATTCCTCATCACCACAGCCTCTAAAATCCCACTTCGCAAGATTCATATGCAAATGTTTCATAATACCTCCTAAAAGTTTTGTAAGCATAGACTTCTCAAAAATAGCATAAGACTCAAATTAATTCATTGAACCCTTTTGATATTCTTTGTATTTTGTTATCTTATTGTTAGGTACATGCTAATTATAAACGCAGAAACAAAACAAATAAAGACAATAAATAATAATACAATACATTTATTAACGGCTTCGATAAAGCTATAATGTTCATGTAAACGCTAACAATAAAAACGAAAAGGGGATTAAGCTATGAGAAATAAGTTATTTTCGTTATCCTTTGTTATGATTATGGTCTTATCTTCAACGCTTGCTGGCTGTGGTTCGAATAATGACAACACCACGAATAACGGTGCTGCCGCAACTGATAAGCCCGCAGCAACTAACACAGAGAATACCGGCGGTGACACGAATGCAACTGCAGAACCTGCAGCAGGAGCTGATATCAGCGGCAAAATCACCTTCCTAACTAACAGAACAGACATGATCGGTAAAGAATATGACGAATATGTAAAGCGCTTTAATGAAAAATACCCGAACATTAAAGTCGAGTTCGAAGCTTCCCAAACCGACTATAACCAACAGGCTAAAGTCAGAATGGCCAGCGGCGAGCTTCCAGATGTTATGTTTATTCCTTCCATCCCTAACTCTGACTTGCCGAAATACTTTGCTTCACTGGATGATCTCGGTTTGAATGACCAAATCACCTTTAAAGACTTCAAATCCTTTGATGGTAAGCTGTACGGAATTACTACAGGGAACTCTACTTCCGGAATTGTTTATAACAAAAAAGCATTCACCGATGCCGGCATCACCGAAACGCCTAAGACTTGGGATGAATTCCTGGCTGCCTGCGAGAAGCTGAAAGCAAAAGGCGTCATTCCACTGTCCTCCAACTTCAAAGACAAATGGCCACTTGGTACTTGGGCTTATGATACACCACGCCTAATTGAAGACAATCCCGACTTTCCTAATGCTAAGCTGAACTCTGAAACACCATTCACTATGGACAACGGTTACGGTAAAGCCTTTAGCCTGCTTAGTGAGCTCAACGAAAAAGGTTATCTGGAAAAAGACATCAACTCCACCAACTGGGAACAATCGAAAAAGGACATCGCTTCCGGCAAGTTCGCCATGTATTATCTTGGCAACTGGGTTATTAACCAAGTCATCGGAGCAGGCGCTGCTTCAGACAATGTCGGCTTCTTCCCATTCCCTTATGACAATTCGGGTAAACCATCTGCTACCCTAAGCCCTGACTTCTTCTATGCCGTTGCCAAAAACAGCAAAAATTTAGAGGCAGCTAAAGCCTTCGTAAAATGGATGATTGAGGATTCGGGCTATGAGGATTTCGCTGGCTTTATCTCTCCATTAAAAGGCAAGGAATCCAATCTGACTCAGCTGAAAGAATTCCAAGCTACCGGAGTAGAACTGGTAGAAGGAACTGTTGACGATGCGAAGGTTACAGAGATCGGTAACAAGGCACAACTGGATCTTCCTGCTGTAGTACAGGAATTCGTGCTTGCCAAGGATCCACAAACTGTATTAGACAAGTGGAATAAAGCTTGGGCTAAAGCCAAGAAGGACCTCGGCTATTAATTTGAGCTTGTGATTAGAAGTACAGAACGGCGCAAAATGGATTATTGCCTTTACGGATAATCCATTTTGCCTTTCCATACCACGCTTTTATGAAAGAAGGGCTAGCGATGTTCGGAACACTTTCCTATAACAAACAGAAGACTATAATCATTGTATCCTTCCTCACGATTCCATTGTTGCTGCTTGCAACATTCACGTATTATCCGGCACTTAAACTGATCTATTACAGCTTTACAAATTGGGATGGCTATAGTCCCGAAAAACCTTGGGTTGGCCTAGATAACTACCGCGAGGTCTTCTCCAATCCTGATATCTTCAAGGTTTTCACACATAACTTTGCTTATTTTGCAATGGGAATTCTCCAGAATATCGTTGCTATTTATTTTGCGGTTGTGCTGAATAGTAGACTAAAAGGGAAAAATGCATTCCGCATCTTACTTTTCCTTCCCTATATCATGAACGGAGTCGCTGTAGCCTTTATGTTCGGTTATGTCTTTGACACTACTAACGGTTCATTGAATATGCTCCTGAATAGCATTGGCCTGACCGGCCTCGGACAGACCAGTTGGCTTGGAACAGAAGGACTAGTCAACTACTCCCTTGCATCCACAGGATTTTGGCGTTTCATGGGCTACAACATGGTCATTTATATCGCATCCTTGCAGGCCATTCCACGTGACATTTATGAAGCTTCTAAGATCGATGGTGCCGGCTCCTTTCAAACGCTGTGGAGAATCACTTTGCCCAATATGAAGGCTGTTATTCAGCTTAATTTATTTCTTACCGTTACAGGGGCACTGGAAGTATTCGATCTCCCCTTCGTGTTGACCAAAGGTGGTCCTGCAGGGGCCAGCCAAACTTATGTACAACGGGTTGTCGATACCGCATTTGCATTTAACAACTACGGCCTTGCATCTGCAATGAGTATAATCCTACTCTTCTTTGTCGTCATCGTACTGCTCATACAACAACTTGTTCTTAGCCGGGGAGGAGATAAGTAGCTATGACACACTCTAAGTTTCGTTTTACAGATATCATTAAATACTTTTCGCTAATTATCGGCGTATTCGTCGTGCTCTTCCCTCCATATGTGGTCATCGTTAACGCCTTCAAATCGACCGAAGAATTCAACAGCAGTAGCTCCACCGCGTTGCCAAAAAGCTTTTTAAACTTCGATAACTTCATTGCCGTGTTCCAGCGTGGAGGTCTACTCAATGGCTTTGGCAACGTATTAATTATTATAGCTATCACTTTAATTCTGAACATTTTGTTCGGGACTATGGTAGCATTTGTATTAGGACGCTTTTCTTTCAAATTGAAACCCATTGTTTTCGGTGCTTATTTAGTAGCCACTATCATTCCTAGTATCACGACACAAGTAGCGACTTTTGGTATCATCAAAAATATGGGTCTTTACAATACGCTTGGCGCCCCGATCGTGCTCTATATTGGAGCAGATGTAATTCAAATCATTTTATACCTGCAATTTATCCGTAATATTCCCGTGGATCTCGATGAAAGTGCGATGGTAGAAGGTGCCTCTCTGTTCAGAATCTATCGGTCGATTATTTTCCCTTTACTTACGCCAGCAACGGCTACTTTGATTATTTTAAAAACCATTAGTATCTATAATGACATGTACATCCCTTATCTCTATATGCCTAAACAAAGCCTTGGTGTAGTTACGACGATCCTGATGCGTTTTCAAGGGGTCAATTCGGGGGAATGGAATTTAATCTGTGCAGCTATTCTGCTTATTCTGCTGCCAACAGTAATTCTATATTTCTTCCTGCAGCGTTACATCTTTGAAGGCGTAACCAGCGGAGCGGTCAAATAAGGTAGCTTATTACAGGAAAGGAACAACGCAAATGCTATCATACATCCGGTTAACTTTACGCAAAATGTGGTTGTTCCTTGCCAATCTACCGATGGAGCGCAAGCTGATCGTTATCTTTGTCTTTCTGATCTCTCTGCCGATCACTTATGTGAGTTATCTATCATCCCGCTCCATGTTCAACTCGGTTCTTGTGAATGCGACTGACGGTGCGGGTCAAATGACATCGAATGCTTCAGATACCATTGACCGGTATATTGCCGACCTCAAGAGATATACAGCCCTGCCGCTGTATAACACCGATGTGCAAGTCTACCTGACACAGCAAAATACCGACTGGGAAAAAAATACGGGCATGGCGATGTTCCTTAGCTATTTGAATCATACTAAGGAAGAGATCATTGCCGTGTATTTGGTAGACCAGTACGGTTCGGTCTTTTATGATAAGGACGCCGGAATTAATGAGCTGTATCCAGAGGAACGATTAGCTAAATGGAGAGCCATGAGTGAAGATGCCGGAGCGGCGCCTGTCATTCAGGGCAGACATACAATCCGTACCAACTCGAATGTCCATAAAGAGGTCTTTAGTGTTCTGCGTACGATTAACTCTGTAAGTACTTTGCAGAATATAGGAATTCTCGTTTTCGATGTAGACATCAATCTGTTTAAGGGTATTATCGATCCCGTAAATGCAGTTACGCAAGGAAATACGTTCATTGTAGATAACAATGGAGAACTGATCTATGCCAGTGAAGATTCAGCGGTTCCGAATCTGGCTGCCGATACACAAACTCTGAATACAAAGCTGTTGCTGCAGCAAGTAAATCAGCAGCAGGATCATTTTCAAATAGACTTGAATGGCCAGTCTTATCTTGCAGTGTATACCGTCTCGAAACAGACCGGTTGGACCACCATGGTTACGATTCCTTTAACACGTATCCTATCCCCTGTACAAAAGAATCGGAATACGCTTATCTTGACCACACTGATCATCATTGCCTTTGCGCTTTTTGTTGCGACTATAATTTCCCATGCCCTGACCAAACCCCTTAAATCCTTGGTCCGCCTAATGAAACGGGTGCAGCATGGTAATCTGGATGTCTGGCAGCATTCCAAATATAATGATGAGATTGGGATGCTGGGCAGTCATTTTAATCGGATGATCGTAAGGGTCAAAGATCTGTTACAAGAAGTATCCATCACGGAGAAACGGAAGCAGAAGGCTGATATGCGGGCACTTCAGAACCAAATCAATCCCCATTTTATTTATAACACGCTGGAATCCATCCGCATGCTTGCAGAAAGCAATGATGATCCACGTGTGGCGAAGCTAACCTATTTACTGGGACTTCAAATGCGTTACAGCATTGTCCGAAACGAAGAGGCTGTTACAATTAGACAAGAGCTGGATCATGTACGGAATTATTATCAGCTGCTGGAAATCCGATTCCCAGACAAATTCAGACTTAACATTGACGTGCCGGACGAACTCCTTCATCTTCCTGTTATTAAGCTTGTCTTTCAACCGATCGTAGAAAATGCAGTCTTTCACGGCTTGGATCAAAAAGTAGGACTGGGCACCTTGAGCATCACCGCATGGAGCGAGCATGGAGATGCCGTTTTCTGTGTAGAAGATGATGGGATCGGTATGGATGAAGCTACTCTTCGTTCCTTAAACAATAGTCTGCAAACTGGAACGGACAATGAAAGGTTCGGGATTGGACTACGTAATGTAAATGAGAGAATCCGCCTGCATTACGGCAGCTCGTTTGGACTGCTTGTAGAGAGTGAGCTTGGAGTCGGCACTCGTGTTACCCTGCGCATTGAGGATATTAACGCTAAATATAGCGAAGATGAATTTATTTAGGAGAGGGGCTGCTCTGATTGCTGCGTATTGCGATTGTTGATGATGAGATCTTAATCCGCGAAGGACTGGCTCGAATGATCAGTAAAGAAAGCGCCGAATTTCTGGTCATCGGCACCTACTCCGACGGAAAACATCTATTAGATGAGTTAACCACACTTCAACTTGATGTCGTGATTACAGATATTCGTATGCCGCAAATCAATGGTTTGGAGCTGATTAAGCAGTTAAAAGCCACCCATCCGCAGATCTATTCTATTCTAATGAGTGGATTTGTTGAATTTAATTATGCCCGAGAAGCCATCCGCAGCTCAGCTGTAGACTATTTATTAAAACCAATCAATAAAGAGCAGCTGTTCGAGCTGCTATATCGGCTAGACAAAGAACGGCAGCTCGCGCGCGACAAGGAAGAACGCCACCGTTCCGGGCTTTTATTGACATTCTTACATATCGAAGAGCCCTCTTCCCCTCTACTATTATCCAGCCTTACCTTGCCCCAGACTTATTTCTCGGTCTTTGTCCTCAAAGGGAGCACCAGAGAAACCGTCTGCTCCTGTGCAGACAGTCTGCGGCAAGAGAAGGCGTTGAGCTTTGACAGCTTAGAGCTTCAAAAGGGACTATACGTCTGGATTGTATATTCTGCTGAGCCGCTGTCAGACAACGATTTAAAAGATATCGGTGACATTATGCGGATATCTGCGCACGGAAAGATCCTACATGTAGGTACCAGCGGTTGTTATAATGAGGTTTCCAAGCTTAGACAGGCATACCTAGATGCTAAACAAGCGTGCAACCTGGGCATATATAATCCGGAGCCTGTGCATTACGCGAATATTCAGGATATTCAACAGCCGGAGATAAACATCCTGGATCACTTTAATACAATTAGAGAACCGCTGATCCATAACCTGCAGATTCTGAATGTGACAGGCATCTTAGAATGGGTTCATGACCTGTTCTCAGTGTTGAAAGCGCAACAAGCCGGCTCTGACCAAATTCTCCGTGTCTGTCGATGGATTGAAGAAACCGCACAAAAGGAACTGCAAGAATTCGAGGCCCGCAATAAAAGTGCTCCCGACCTCAGGTTGGATGACAGAATCGCGTCCAGCTTAAGCTTTAGCGACATTGAGGAGATGTTTACCGCCCACTTTACAAATATTCTGACCGAAATCAGAACCCATCGTCTGGAAATGTCCGGTACAGCCATAGAAACCATCAAACGCTGGATATCCGCTAACTATAATCAGCATGCGGATCTGAACACTTTGGCGAATATGGTTTTTTTGACCCCAAGCTATTTAAGCAAGCTGTTCAAGCAAGAGACTGGACTTACACTGACGGACTACATCACCGAAATTCGGCTGCGCAAAGCCAAACATCTGCTCAAGAATGCTCCGGACCTAAAGGTTCACGAGATTGGGGCAGAGGTTGGATATGGCGACCCTGCCTATTTCAACAAGCTTTTTAAACGTGTTGTCGGGGTTACACCCAATGAATATAAACGAATTTCTATTGTATAAGGAGATTGATCACTTGCATTCAGAGCTTCAAAGAAATAGCGAAAATCATGAAATAACCGTCTACGACACAACAGAACTATATGGTGAAAAAGGCTCCTTCCGCGTTATGCAGTTCTCGAATCATGCCACTCAAGGTGCGATGGATCTTAATGACCCGCAACGAATTCTCTTTGAATATCCGCGGGCCATCATTCACTTCATGGAGTTCAACCTCCCCTCTTTTGAGGATGTTTTTCTTATTGGGCATGGAATTGGAACAATTGCCGGGCATTTTCCGGAGAAAAGATTTAAAGTAGCCGAGCTAGACAACGAAGTAGTCGAATTAAGCCGCCGCTGCTTCGGATATAGTCAAGATAACGTAGTGATCGGTGACGGACGTCAGATCCTTGAAGGTGAAAATCCGCAAGTATATGATTACATCATTTTGGACGCATTTACTGCCGCTGGTACACCAAGGCATTTAGTCTCCCGTGAATTTTTCAGTATTACCCGTTCGAAGCTAAACACAGGCGGATATATTCTCATGAATCTAATGGGAAAAGGTGAAAATGACCCGCTTATCAACGCGATTTATACGACGCTTACCGAAGAGTACGCCTATATCAAAGCCTTCTCCCTGCCTTCAGAAGGGGCCGCTGATATCCAAAATATCATTATGGTTGGCGGCAGCTCCCCTGTCCGCTTTCAAGCCCGCCATTTGGCAGGTTTCAAAGAAATACAGCTGGGACAAGGATATCTGATTCAGGATTAACTATAAAAAAATGACCTCATCCTCCACTTCATTGTGGATTTCGAGGTCATTTTTGGGTTGTTTTCATATCGCACCATTTAAACCGGATTAGGCACAAAGCTGCCACCACGGCAATATTTCAAGTAATTCAGTGCATGCACCTGGCCGGTCATTTCCAGCTCATCACGATACACTGGATCATGCCAGCCTTCGATATCAATCGTACCTTTATAACCCGCTTGGCGCAGGATGGTGATTACATCTACCCAATTGGTATCCCCGAAGCCAGGGGTTCGATCCCATACATAAGGTTTGGGGCCATGAATACCGTATTCCTTGACGATGTCCCAAGCGATGGTCGCATCCTTGCCATGCACATGGAATACTTTATCCATCCATTTGCGCAGCTGCGGAAGCGGATCAATTAATGCGATCATCTGGTGGCAAGGCTCCCATTCCAATCCCAGATTATCTGCCGGAACGGCATTGAACATCTTCTCCCAGGCCGAAGGATTGTGAGCGATGTTCCACTCTCCGCTCTGCCAGTTTCCGCCCATAGCACAATTCTCAAAAGCAATTCGCAGGCCGCGATCTGCCGCTCTCTTCGCCAGTTCTCCGAACACCTCTGTAAACTTCGGGATGGACTCGTCAATGGACAAACCTGGCAATCGGCCGGTGAACCCGCCTATAATATCTGTGCCAAATAAATGTGCATGATCAATCAGCCGCTCCCAGCTGGCCAATGTGTCGGCATTGTCGCCGCTGCCATCCAGCGGATTGCCATAGATGCCCACAGAAGAGATGACAAAATCATGCTCAGCAGCTAACTCCCTCAGTCGTGCAGCCGTTTCGATCAAATCGGTTTCGCCGGTGGTCTGCCAAAAGTTCAGATTAAATGATTCAAATCCATGCCCCACAATTTGTGGAATGACCTTAACGGCTTCTCCACCACGAACAATCGTACCTATTCTCAGTGTATCTTGCATTTCGGTTCCACTCCAATAAAGGTTTATAGTGTGATCTTAACGAGGTTTAATCATCTTGCAGGAACCACGCTTGAGCAATACCGCATCATAGACAATATGCTGATGGTTTGACCGTCCGGAAATGAGGTCGAACAGAACACCTACACTGGATAAGGCCATTTCCGTACCCGGCTGGCTGATTGTATCCAGAGAAGGATGATAATATTCAGCCATCTCGATCCCGTCAAAGCCAATGATTGAAATGTCATCAGGGATAGATAACCCCGCGGTAAGCACCGCTTTGGCAGCACCGATGGCAATCGTGTCGGAAGCGGCAAATATAGCTGTAATTCCCTTGTTCTTGTTGAGCAGTCTTCGCGCAGCATTAAAACCCGAGCTGGGACTGTATTCACAATCCTCGACCAGCCCCGAATCGTAGGGCAGACCCTGCTCTTCGAGTGCTTTTTTGTAGCCCAAATACCGCCGGTTGCCCGTGGTTTCATCCAATAAAGGAGACTTGGCTAAAAAGCCGATATTCGTATGACCTAATGAGATCAAATAATTGGTAGCCTTATAGGCTTCCTTCGTTTCATTGATAATAACGCTGGAAAAAATAAGCGGGTTCACCTCCTGCGTTGAGGTGATCGTTGTCAGCACAAACGGAACCGTCAGCTGTTTGAACTTCTCTTCAGAATGATCATAGGTTCCACCCATGAAGATAATCCCGCACAGATTCTTCTCCTTCACCAGTTGAATAGCAGCATTGATTTCATCGGTCCCATCCTCTACTTGCTGGATAAGAAACGGGTAGCCCCGCAGATTGACCTGCCGTTCAATTTCTCTGATCATATTAGAGAAAAAAGGATTGGTAATCCCCTTGACCATAAGTGCAATGTTCTTAGATTGTGTAGTTTTCAAATTCCGCGCGTTGGAATTGGGAATATAATTGTATTCCTTAACCACACTCATCACTTTCTCACGTGTAGACTTGCTCACCGGTCCCTTGTTATTGATTACCCTGGAGACCGTCGAGATGCCCACACCGGAAATCCGCGCGATATCCTTGATATTTACATCCACTTTACTCCCCCATTTATGGGTAAAGGAGCTATATCGAATTATAGCTCCCTTACACCCCTTAACTTTCTTTAGTTGACAGGAACAAACGCAGCCAATTGCTTCTCTACTTCGGCAATGACCTTGTCAACTCCTGCTTTTTTCAGCTGATCGCGGTACTCTGCAACAGCTGCTTTTGGATCTTTGCTTGTTTTACCAAGCATCAATTGAATACCGAGCTGTGAATTCACGTTGGAAATCGAAGCAATTTCAGTTGTAACATTGGTTGGATCAAAGCTGAAGCCATTGTAAGGATCATCGATAGCCACTTTATCCCATTCTGCGAATAAGGAGTTACGGATTGGGTTTTCTGTATCCGTAGGAACTACGAATTTGTCATTACGAAGTGACCAAGCAGCGAAACCTCCGCCGTCCGTTTTATCATTGAAGCCTGCAGGCTGCTTTTTAACACCATTTTCCATCACATATTGTTTGCCTTCAATACCGTTTTGGATGAGGTTGTAGTAGCTTTCATCGGTCATGAACTTCTCGATCACCATCAGAGCGCGCTCTGGATTAGCTGAGTTCGTGCTGATTACAGTCGAGTTATCAACGCCCATTTTACGTTTGATCTTCTTATTAGCTTCCGCAAAAGTAAAGAAGTAAGGATCTGATTCCGGTTGTGCTTTCAAATCCGCACCGTATTGGCCGATCCAGTCCTGAGCATGAGTCAAATAGCCTGCGGAGTTGGCTGCTCTGAAGTTATCCTTGCTGCCAAGGGTTGCAGACAGCACATCTTTACTCCAGTAGCCTTTATCCGCCCATTCACGCATCTTCACAGCCCAATCTTCAAATTCCTGAGTGAAGGCTGGATGGAAGACGGTCTTGTAGTCCTCTGGACTTTTGGTCACAAGATTCAGCTCATTCAAAGATATACCAGGAGCGTTAAGCCACATCCCTGTAGTATCTACGAGCATTCTGAACATATTGGCCGCATCTTCTGCCTTGCCGTTAATTGGCGGGAAGGACTCATTAGCAACCACATTATCCATGTATTTAACCATATCATCAATGGAAGTGATTTTATCCATTCCGTATTTCTTCAGCAAGTCAGAACGGTAGGCATAACCGGCAGGTGTATATTCGCTATAAAGACTTGGTACACCATAAATTTTGCCTTTGTATTTTGTATTTTCCCACACACTTTCCGGAATTTCCGCCTTCAGCTTAGGAGCAACTTTATCCAGCATTTCTGTAAGGTCCACTAGAGCACCTTCACTAGCCAATGTGAAATAAGACACCGGAGCTCCGGGAGATGCATGCGACATATCAAATTCTTCGCCTGAAGCAAATAGCAGCGGGTATTTAGTAGCGATATCCGGCCAGTCAATATACTTCACTTCAATCGTAGCGTTTAGATCAGCTTTGAGCTTCTTGTTAATCTCAGCGAGGATTTCTTTATTTTTAACTCCTTCGCTGCCCCACAGGTAGTACACCAGCTTAGCTTCCTTGGAAGTATCCACTCCGCCTGCATTGGCTGAAGCCTCTGGAGCTTTCGTGGCTGCCGGATCATTACTCGGCTCATTGTTGTTCTTGGATGTGCAGGCTGTCAGTGCTCCAGTAAGCATGAGGACAGCAATTAAAGAAGACGCGATCTTTTTACCTTTCATTTAGGTAAGCCTCCCTTTTCTCTTCTATTTATGAAACTTTCATTTATAATAAACGCTCTTCGAAAAGAAGATTGCGTCCATTAACCCTTTACAGCCCCAATGGTGAGGCCTGTTACGAAATAACGCTGTACAAATGGATACAGGAGAATAATCGGTCCAGTGGCCAGCACAGCTGTAGCCATCTTGATGGATTGCGTCGGAAGATCAGCAGTATTGATGACCGCTCCCGAGTTGATTAGCGCTCCTAAGTTCGTCTGATTGACCATTCGCTGCAAAAAGTATTGGAGCGGATATTTCGTCGGACTGTCAATATACAACATCCCGTTATACCACTCATTCCAGAAGCCTAGTGCTGAGAAAAGCCCGATGGTAGCCAAGGATGGAACCGCCAGCGGAATAAATATCCGCCAATAGATGCGAAAGTCGCCAGCACCGTCAATGGTAGCGGATTCATATAAGGAATCCGGAATCGCCTTCATGAAATTACGCATCAGGAAGATGGACCATGCGCCAACTACACCTGGCAGAATCATAGCGAATAAGCTGTCCTTCATATGCAGGTGCTTCACCATCAGGATGTATGTCGGAATCAAGCCACCGCTGAAAAGTGTTGTAAAGTAAATCAAGAAGGAAAAGAAGTTGCGATACTTGAAATCCTTACGGTTGAGCACGAACCCGGCCATCGACATCATAAACAGTCCGAGTACCGTACCCACTACAGTAATGAAGATAGTTACCTGATAAGCATTCACCAGCTGAGTAGAGTTGTTGAATAGCATCTCGTAAGCTTTAAAGGAAAATGCCTTCGGCAGCAGCTTATAACCTTCACGAACAATTTCCTGCTCGTTCATGAACGATGAGGAGATCATCAACGCGAAGGGGAATAAACAGAATAGCGCAAAGATTGCGATACAGATATAACTGACTGCTTTTATGAGAATGCTTCCGGAATCCTGTTTGATGGTCGTATTTTCCATATTTATCACCCCTGTTTCGTGTCTAGTCTTAGAACAAAGCGCTGTCCGGTTCTACCTTACGTACAATAAAGTTAACCACAAGCACCAGAATCAGGCCGAATAAGGATTGGTAGAAGCCCACTGCGGCACCCATAGAGAAGTTGAATTGTCCCACCAGTGAACGGAAGACATAGGTATCGATAATATCTGTCTGCGGATACAGTACGGAGTTCGTACCGATCAGATTATAGAAAAGGTCAAAGGATCCCTTGAGAATTCCACCCATACCGAACAGTAGAAGCAGAATAAAGGTTGGCTTCAGAATCGGCAAGGTCATATAACGGATTCGCTGCCAGGTAGTCGCTCCATCCATATAAGCAGCCTCGTACAGATCATGATTAATTCCTGTGATCGTTGCCAGATAAACAATCATTCCATATCCGGTACCCGCCCAGATCTTGAAAGCCACAATAATATATTTCCAGATGCCCGGATCGGAATAGAACTCGTAACGGTCTAGCCCCATTCCAGTTAACATCGTATTGATAAACCCGGAATTGAAATTGAATATATTGTAGGCAAACACACCGACGATAACCATGGAGATGAAATTCGGTAACAGGATAACGGATTGTGATATTTTTTTGAACCACTTGCCTGAGATCTCAGACAACATAATGGCAAATACTATTTGAATGATATTACCTAGAGCTAGAAAGACGATATTATAGAGCAGCGTATTCTTGGTAATATTCCATAGATCCCCATTTTGAACCAGAAACTCAAAGTTCTTAAGGCCGATAAAGTTACTTCCAAAAATCCCCTTATTGAGCTTGTAATCTACAAATGCGACGTAAGCTCCAGGCATTACAGCATAGTGAAAGATAACGAAATATACGATTACAGGCAGCAACATTAGAAAAAGAACTTTGTTCTTAATGACTTCCCGAACAATGTTTCCACCCACAAGCTTCAGTCTCGCCAAAGTGCCCACCTCCAATTTGAAAGATGCATTCAGTCACATGCATAAATTACCTTCCTTTCTTGTCCAGCAGCCAGAATAAAAACAGTTTGCCCAACCTTCATAAAAAAGTGTATCGAGCGTTGTAGAAACGTTTCCAGTGTTTCTGTAAAACTCTCTGTGTGAGAAGCATACTCCCAAAATGTATGCGCTGTCAATTTATTTTATTTTCGAATTACAAGTACTAAAGTTACACATTTCACGTAAAAAAATATAAATTAGCTGTTTTTCCAAAGGCGATTGACTTTTTTTGGTGTTCAGACTAATATCGAGGTGTATCGTTTGTGGAAACGTTTTTATACTTTTCTTTCATAGACATGTCAGTCTCCATATGTAACATCTTAATGATGCAATCCTCTTCTGATTTAATTCATGCCTCATCCCTGTATCCGAAGAGAGAAATGCTATGATTTTCACAACAATTGAACCTGATTATAGCTCAGGCCCATTCCGCATCTCGGAGCTGCGTGCCAGGAGAGTTAACGGTTCACTCCCATCCTTATCGCCTATATAACGTAAGCTTTGCAAATAAAAATCATGCTTACGCTGCCCGGCGGGGAACTACACATCTATTTAACAAACTAACTTTCGATGCGCTCACGAGGAAGGAGTTAACCATGACTAAAACGTTTATCCAAGATCTTGTGAACGATATGACCCTGGACGAAAAGCTGGCCCAATTAACCCAGCTAGGTCCTCACTATTGGGGTTTGGACGATACCGTGGATTTAACCGGACCATTTAAGGAACTGAACATTAAGCCGCAGGTAATGGAGAGTATCGGAAGTGTTCTTAACGGTATTGGAGCCCGGAATGTAATCGAGCAGCAGACCCGACATTTGCAAACCAGCAGACAAAAGATTCCTCTGCTCTTCATGGCGGATGTCATTCACGGCTACCGGACCATCCTCCCGATTCCGCTGGCCATGGGCAGCAGCTTTGACCTTGAAGCCTGTGAAAGGTTTGCCGAAATCGCCGCCAAGGAAAGTGCGGCTGCCGGTATTCACGTTACCTTCTCGCCCATGACGGATCTCGTACGCGACCCGCGCTGGGGACGCGTCATGGAGACATCTGGTGAGGATCCCTATCTGAATGCCCGTGTCACCGAAAGTATGGTGCGGGGTTATCAGGGCAAAGACCTAAAAGAAAAAGGACGCATCGCTGCCTGTGTGAAGCATTTCGCTGGTTACGGTGCTCCCGAAGGCGGACGGGAATACAACACAGTGGATATGTCTTCCGGCGTATTGCGTGAGTTCTACCTGCCAGCCTATAAGGCTGCCGTAGATGCTGGAGTGGCCATGGTTATGGCCGCATTTAATACCATTGACCGTATCCCGGCAAGTGGTAATTCCGAGCTTCTTCGCGGGATTTTACGGGAAGAATGGGGCTTCAACGGCGTTACCATCGCCGATTTCAATTCCGTTAATGAGCTGATTCCCCATGGCGCCGCGATAGATGGCCGTGAGGCAGCGGAGAAAAGTCTGGCTGCTGGGCTGGATATTGAGATGATGTCCACTCACTATCTAAACCACGGCGCTGCTCTGGTCGAGGAAGGCAAGCTTGACATCGCCTTGATCGATGAAGCCGTCATCCGGGTGCTGGAGCTCAAGGATGCGCTCGGCCTGTTCGATAATCCATTCAAGGATGCAGATCCGCTGGTGGATGAGGCTCCGAAACCTAGCGCGGAGCATCTGCAGGCCGCACGGGAGCTTGGAGCTAGCTCAGTTGTGCTGCTCAAAAACGACAATGAAGCTCTGCCCCTTAAACGTGGCATGAAGATTGGTCTGGCTGGTCCTTTCGCCACCTCCATTCATGTGCTGGGCGGTTGGGCCGGGACAGAAAAAGATCCGGCTGTATCACTCTACACCGGCATTTTGCAAAAAACATCTGCCGAAGATATACTTACGGCCATGACTGGTGAGCTGGGAAGCATGCTTGAGGGTGTTTTTGATGTGGAGGATGAAATCGAGGACGCCTACCAGCAGCTGAAGGATTGTGATGTAATTCTCGCCGCTGTCGGTGAGAATCAGCAGGATACCGGGGAAGGCGGAAGTAAATCCAATCTCCGCCTATCGGCCAATCAGGAGAAGCTGATCTGGCGTCTGAAGGATACCGGCAAAAAGATCGTCACCATTGTATTCAGCGGCAGACCACTGGAGCTGAAACCCGTTCTTGATGCCAGCGACGCTCTGCTGCAGGCTTGGTTTCTGGGTACAGAGTCAGGAAATTCGCTGGCCGATGTGCTGTTCGGAGATTATAATCCTTCCGGACGTTTATCGATGAGCTTCCCCTACTCGGTTGGGCAAATTCCTGTTTATTACAATGCTTATCAAACGGGAC
Source organism: Paenibacillus sp. FSL F4-0097 (assembly GCF_038593125.1). NCBI lineage: Bacteria > Bacillati > Bacillota > Bacilli > Caryophanales > Paenibacillaceae > Paenibacillus > Paenibacillus sp. FSL F4-0097. The sequence goes on along the minus strand of NZ_CP151965.1, from coordinate 956,149 downwards.
GTCCTTATGATCCTATGTATCCTAATGTGCGTTACGTTACCCGTTATCTGGACTGCCCGAATGACCCGTTGTTCTGTTTTGGTTATGGCCTGAGCTATTCCAAGTTTACTTACAACAGCTTCAATGTTGAAGCTGCGGATCGGGTGGTTGCCTCCATTGAAGTAGAGAATACTTCGGACATCGCCGGCAAGGAAACCGTTCAGCTCTATATCCACGACGTCAGCGCAAGTGTCGTGCGCCCGGTCAAGGAACTGAAAGGTTTCCAGCAGATTACACTCGCACCGCATGAGAAACAGGTGGTTTCCTTCGAAATCACCAGAGAAATGTTAATGTTCTACGGGAAAGATGATCAGTTGGTCTTCGAGCCTGGGGAATATGATATTATGATCGGTAGAAACTCTGGAGATCATTGCACTCAGCGGATCTGGATCGGCTGACCTGCGTATAGCTATGCTTCTAACGACGTCAGCCCTCAACGCCCTCTTGGCGCAATGAGTGGTTGGCGCCTCCACAGCTTGCTATTCAATATTCGATAGTGAGGGAGATACTTCTAATGAGACACAGTTTATCATTTCAGCAAAATGGCACTTTTAAAATCGTACAATTTACCGATCTGCACTGGATGGATGGAAGAGCTGAGGATCAGCTTACCGAAGCACTGATGGAACGCATTCTGGATGCGGAACAACCTGATCTTGTGGTTTTCACGGGAGATCTTATTTACACGGGTCCTGTATCACCGGGAAACAAGGCATGCGAGCACCCCGCACAAGCATTTCGTGAGGCTGTCGCTGCCGTGGAGAGATCCGGCATCCCTTGGACCTTTGTATTTGGCAACCATGACACAGAAACTCTGATTTCAAAAAGTGAACTGATGCAAATTGCCCTGGAACATCCCCACTGCCTGACCGAAGCCGGTCCAGAAGAGCTGGAGGGCTCGGGCAATTACACTCTTGAAATTAAAGATCAGGAAGACCACGCGGCCGCTATTTTGTATTTTCTAGACTCTGGCGGCTATTCCGAGTATGAGGATATCCCGGGCTACAATTGGGTTGGGCGGAATCAGATCAACTGGCTGACGGCTGAATCTGCGCGGCTGAATCCGAAGACTGCTGAGAACAGGCTGCCTGCCTTGGCTTTCTTCCATATTCCAATTCCCGAATATCGGGATGTCTGGTCTACACAAGTCTGTCATGGGCATAAGTTTGAGCGTGTATGCTCACCTGAGGTGAACTCGGGCTTATTCTCGGCTTTGTTGGAAATGGGTGATGTGCTTGGCACCTTCTGTGGACATGACCATATCAACGATTTTAGCGGCAACCTGTATGGCATACGTCTTTCTTATGGCCGTGCTACCGGCTACAATACTTATGGAAAAGAAGGCTTTATGCGGGGAGCACGCGTCATAGAACTGGTCAAAGGCAACCAAGACTTCAATACCTGGCTTCGTCTTGATGACGGATCTGTTATAAATGAACAGCCGATTCATATGCCTGAACCTGCTGCCGATTCAGGACATTAATCTTTTATAGGATTAAATTTAAATACTGATTAAATGAACCAGTGCGCAGATGTTGTGCTGGTTCATTTTTTTGTGCAAATATTAGCTTGTCTCCATATTCCCCATTACATCACTTTTTTTGTTAAAATAGAGAAGTCGACGTATTAAGCACTACAGCGTCAGTCATGGAAACGGAGGCAAGTACCTGTGGATTATATTATTCTGGACATCGAATTCAACGGCCGTAAGTTTGCCAGCGAGCACCCTATGGAGGTCATTGAGATTGGAGCCGTCCGGTTAGACTCTTCACTGCAGTATAAGGATGAATTTTCTTCCTTGATCAAACCTATATATTTCTCCACCCTGAATTCCTTTATTAAGAAAAAAACCGGTATCCCTCAAGAGGAAATCGACATTGCCGCCCGCTTCCCCAAAGTCATCACTGCTTTTAGAGAGTGGCTTGATCTAAGTACAGATGGAGTTCTGCTGCTTACCTGGGGTGGCGAAGATATGAAGCGAATCATTCAGGATGTGCGCATGCACAAGATGGACGAATCCTACTGGATGTCCGCTACGTATTTCGATTTGCTCAAAGGAGTTCTACGTGCGCGTGGTCTTAGCAATGATGTCAGCGTGGAAAGCGCGATGGCATTGTTTGAGCTTGAGCCTACTGGATCTGCACACCGGGCGCTGGATGATGCACGGATGACGTCAGAGATCTTCCGCGCCGTGTTTAAGGATCTGGATTTTGAACGTTCACAGCATTACGTAGATACCTTCTCCAATGCCAAAGAACGCAAAACAGTTAAGGTAGCCATTAAGGCAATGACCTCACAAAAAATTGTACCTACCTGGGACCTTGTCGTTGAACACTACTTCTCAGACAAAGCAACCCTTGCGGACCCTCGCAAGCTGGAGGAATTGCACAATTATTTCACAGCACAAATGGGCCATAAATAAATTCAGGCAGCAGCAAAGTCCAACATTATAGACTTATTCATAGCAGCGGCAGACTTCCCCATGATCATTCAGAGGGTAGCTGCCGCTATTTTGGGTATGCTAAAAAAACCATTTGACCTTCACGTTACGTAAAGGTGTACATTTGATTTGTAGGAGGTGATACTACGGAATACACAGTGCAGAAGCTCGCAGAGTTAGCTGGAATCAGCACACGGACCCTGCGCTACTACGATGAGTTTGGCATTCTTAAGCCGGCGAGAATCAACTCTTCAGGGTATCGTATCTATGGCCGTACCGAAGTAGATCTACTACAGCAAATTTTGTTTTATCGGGAGCTTGGCTTAAGTCTGGAACGTATCAAGGCTATTATGACAGAGCCCTCATTCGACGGAGCCAAAGCGCTGCGGGAGCATCATGACAAGCTACTGGAAAAAAGACAGCAATTAGATCTATTAATCGCTAACGTCGAAAAGACGCTGGCTCAAAAAGAAGGGAGAATTACCATGAGTGATACTGAAAAATTCGAAGGCTTTAAGCAAAAGCTGGTAGATGATAACGAAAAGAAATATGGCCAAGAAATAAGGGAGAAATACGGAGATGACACCATTAATCAATCCAACCAAAAGCTTAAAGGGATGACAGAAGAACAATATGCAGCTATACAACAGCTTGAGGAAGAGATGTTCGAAACGCTCTTGCAAGCGATGGAGCATGGAGATCCTGCCAGTGTATTGGCGCAAAAAAGTGCTGACCTACACCGTGAGTGGCTCTCCTACTATTGGAATTCCTATTCCAAAGAAGCTCATGTAGGTGTTGCACAATTGTATGTTGATGATGAACGTTTTACCGAATACTATGACAAGCGCCACCCTGGACTCGCTGCGTTTCTAAGAGATGCCGTACATGTATATACGGGAAAAAATGCGTAAGCGCACGAACAATACTTTAAAATAGAAAAAGGCATCCGGATATTCCGGACGCCTTTTTTTGCGGCAATATCAACAGCAGAAATCACAGACTGCGGTGCAGCAGTGACAATGTATTCCGAAGCTCAACCACAGCTACCTGTCCAGGTGCAGAAGGTTTATCTGCAGCTCCGAAGGTAAGCGCTGAACCGAAAATTTCACCAGCTAAACGGCTGATCACCCCGGCTCCCGCCATAGACATCGTTATAATTGGGCGGTCTGCATATTTTTCCTTCATGATGTGTGTAGCTTCCAGCAAAGTTAGCACATCGCCTGCATCTCGGGGCATAACGGCAATTTTGGGCAAATCCCCGCCAAGCTCCTGCGCCTTGCATAACCGCGAGATGATCTCCTCTTTAGGAGGTGTTCCCTGAAAATCATGATTTGAAATAATGACAGATACATTATGAGTATGAGCAGCTTCGACCAATAGCTTTACATCCTGCTCATCATTAAATAATTCAACATCTATTATATCTACTAGACCGCTCTCGGCAGCAGCTTTATTCAGTGCTGTGTAATATTCCGTGCTGACTTGCTTCTCTCCGCCTTCTTTTGCACTCCGAAAAGTAAAAATCAGCGGCAGATCTGGAATCACAGAACAGATTTCGCTTAGTGCGTTCTTAACAGAAGCAACGTCTTCCACTTCAGCAAAAAAATCCGTCCGCCACTCCACCAAATCAGGTTGCAGTACTTTCAGCGCTTCAGCTTCCTGCTTCAGCTCAGACAAGGTCGCTCCAATTAGCGGAACACATATCTTAGGGATTCCTTCGCCGATGATCACATTTTTAACGGTTACTGTTCTGCTCATTATTTAAGCTCCTTATCCTATCTCATCTAGTATAGATCTTGAGTATCCTGTACTGTCTATTCTACAGCGATTTACGATTTAGAAACTGCTCGACCTCGGACAACTGCGGCAATGAAGGGATCGCCCCTTCTTTCCCTACAGCCAATGCACCTACAGCATTAGCGAAGCTCACGGCTTCCTCCAAGGTCTTTCCTAAGACTAACTGCTGGGCTAATGCGCCATTAAATGAGTCTCCGGCAGCAACTGTATCTACCGCCTTTACCGGGAAGCCTGGAACAGCCTTGGCTCCTTCAGCATTCACAATCAGAGCGCCTTTTGAGCCCAAGGTTACGATAACGTTCTGTACTCCTTTTTGCAGCAAAATACGGGCTGCCTGCTCAGCAGTCTCTGCGCTATCCACAGTCATTCCGGACAAAATCCCGGCTTCTGTCTCATTAGGTGTCAGGTAAGATACCTGAGCCAGCATCTCATCCTTTAGCACTCTAGCTGGTGCAGGATTAAGGATCACCGGAATCCTCTTACGATGGGCAATCGCAATCGCCTGCTCACTCATCGCCAGATCCATTTCAAGCTGCAGCACAATGATCTTAGCCTGGCTAATCACAGCCTCCAATGCCTGAATATCCTCTACCGTAAGCTCAATATTCGCTCCAGGTACCACGATAATCCGATTTTCTCCATCTTCTTCAATAACGATCGAAGCGACTCCTGTTGCCTGATGTTCACTTACAGAAATATGCTCTATATGAATGCCTTCATTCCTGATAATCTCCAGCATTTCGCTACCAAAGGTATCTTTTCCAACTCTTCCGATCATACTAACCTCTGCATTCAGACGTGCTGCGGCAACGGCCTGATTTGCCCCTTTTCCGCCAGGAGATAGAGCAAAGGCTTGTCCAATTAGGGTTTCTCCAGCATCCGGTGACCGTTTTGTACGTACCACCATGTCCATATTCAAGCTTCCAATCACAACTATATCCAACTTAGACACCACCATTAATTATTTCTTCAATCTCTTTATCTTAGGGGCTTCTGTCCACTTTATCAATCAATTCCGCTCAATTGGATTCAAAATGGTTGTTTTCACCAAATTGACGTTATGCTTTTATTCATCGAGTGTGCTAGAATAGTGGTGCAATCGCTTCCACAATGATTGCCTGCACTATTTTGAGCAAACGTTTGCACCTAAGATAATGCCCGCAGCTTCACTGCAATTTAATCTAATCCGTGATTAGGAGGCTTATCAAGTGAACGAACAAAAATTACCGTCAGTCGCTTATTTTAGTATGGAGTACGGGCTGCATTCCGATTTCAAAATGTATGCCGGAGGTCTGGGCATTCTTGCCGGAGACTACATTAAGGGTGCAAAAGATATCAACGCCCCTATCATCCCTATTGGGCTGAAGTGGAAACAAGGTTACACGGACCAAAAGATTGATGCAAACGGCAATCCGTACGACTCCTATCACAATTATGTTTATGAGTTTCTTGAAGATACAGGGGTTAAGGTAACTGTTAAAGTCCGAAAAACCGATGTGGTATGCAAAGTATGGAAAACTGATTATTTTGGCAACAGCACATTGTATTTACTGGATACGGATATCCCCGAGAATAATGATGCCTGGATCACAGGCCAATTGTATGGTTGGTTCGGCGAGGAACGGATCGCACAAGAGATCGTGCTTGGGATTGGTGGAGTCAAGGCTATGCGTGCGCTGCAAATCCCTATTGATGTCTATCACTTCAATGAGGGTCATGCGGCTCTAGCGGCTATCGAGCTAATCCGTGAAAAAATGTCCGGAGGCCATACCTTCGAAGAAGCTTGGAAAGCGACTCGCGAAGAAGTAGTATTCACTACCCACACACCAATCAAAGAAGGCAACGAAACCCATCCTCTCGACCGACTTGAGTATATGAGTGCGTTCAACGGCTTAACCCGTGACCAGATGGAGCGGATCGGCGGCGAGCCATTTAATATGACGGTTGCAGGTCTAAGGCTGTCACGTATCTCCAACGCAGTTGCCCAGCTACACGCCGATACGGCTAATAAAATGTGGAAGGAAGTAGCCGGAAGATCAGAAATTATAGGCATTACTAATGCCATCCATACTCCTACCTGGGTAGATGAAAGAATGACGCATGCCTACGAACAAGATGGCGACTTATGGGCAGTGCATAAAGAGATCAAGGGCGAACTGATCCAGTTCATCAAAGAACGTTCCGGCATTAGCCTAAATGCTGACAATCTACTCATTGGCTTCTCACGCAGAGCAGCTCCATATAAACGAAGCGACCTGATCTTCTCGCAGCCAGAAATTATCGAACCTTATCTGGAGTCTGGAAAGATACAAATTGTATTCTCCGGCAAAGCGCACCCACTCGATGATAACGGTAAAAAAATCGTCAGCAACCTAGTAGCGATGATGAAAAAGTATCCAAAGAGTGTGGTGTTCCTCGAGAATTACGATATGACGATTGGCGCCCAGCTGACGCGCGGTGCTGATATTTGGCTCAACAATCCACGCAGACCACTGGAAGCCAGCGGCACCTCCGGGATGAAAGCAGCAATGAACGGTGTATTGAACTGTTCTATTCTGGATGGCTGGTGGCCGGAAGCCTGCATCGATGGTGAGAATGGCTGGCAGATTGGAGACGGCTTCGAAACTACAGACTTTGAGGTGCTGGATAAGCATGATAGTGATGCACTGTACGACACCTTATTGAAACGTGTGCTCCCAACCTTTTACGAGAATCGTAAACAATGGGTACAAATGATGAAAAAGAGTATCGAAACCACCCGTACGGAGTTTGCCACCAAAAGAATGCTAGATGAATATTACAACAGAATGTACATTAAAGCCTAAGTACAAGAACCGAATATCTTCTATATCAAAAAATGCAGCGCACCCCTCCAGTGATGGTAGGGATGCGCTGTTTCTTTTTTAATTCTGCTAAGCAATTAATCACTTTGTCTATCATATATATCTGAATGTGCCAACGATGTAATGACGATTCCCACATATTGTAATGTGCCAATTATTTAAAAAGTGTTGCAATTTCTTTAAAAAACATTAATATAGAACTTATACTAAATCTAAAATCAAATCTCATGAGGTGATTCTATTAATGAGCTCCAATAATAATAATCTTACAACCAGCTGGGGTGCTCCAGTAGGCGACAATCAGAATTCAATGACAGCCGGTGACCGCGGTCCCACTTTGCTGCAAGATGTCCATCTGCTTGAGAAATTAGCCCACTTTAACAGAGAACGTGTTCCTGAACGTGTCGTTCATGCTAAAGGTGCTGGCGCTCACGGGTATTTTGAAGTTACAAAAGATCTGACCCAATACACAAAAGCTAACTTTTTGTCTGAAGTAGGCAAACGTACACCGTTGTTCATTCGTTTTTCTACTGTAGCTGGTGAATTAGGTTCTGCTGATACCGTACGCGACCCTCGTGGTTTTGCCGTGAAGTTCTATACTGAAGAAGGAAACTATGATCTCGTAGGTAACAATACGCCTGTATTCTTCGTTCGTGATGCGATTAAATTCCCGGACTTTATTCATACACAGAAACGTGATCCACAGACACATCTGAAGAACCCGAATGCTGTATGGGACTTCTGGTCTTTATCGCCTGAATCTCTGCATCAGGTAACGATTTTGATGTCGGATCGCGGAATTCCAGCTACGCTGAGACATATGCATGGGTTTGGTAGCCATACCTTCAAGTGGGTAAATGCCGAGGGTAATACAGTCTGGGTGAAATACCATTTCAAAACAGAACAAGGCATTAAGAATCTAGATGCAGACCTTGCTTCCAAAATCGCTGGGGAAAACCCGGATTATCATACAGAAGACTTGTTCAATGCTATTGATAAAGGAGATTTCCCTGCTTGGAAGCTCTACGTGCAAATTATGCCGATCGAGGATGCGAAGACTTACCGTTTTGATCCATTTGATGTAACAAAGGTCTGGTCACAAAAAGATTATCCGTTAATCGAGGTTGGCCGTATGGTATTGGATCGCAATCCGGAGAACTACTTCGCTGAAGTAGAACAAGTCACATTCTCTCCCGGCTCTTTCGTTCCTGGTATTGAAGCTTCGCCGGATAAATTGCTACAAGGCCGTCTGTTCGCGTATGGTGATGCACACCGCCACCGGGTTGGCCCTAACCACAACAGCCTGCCTATCAACCGTCCAAAAGTAGAAGTGAAGAACTATCAACGTGATGGTGGCATGGCCTTGGGCAACAATGGCGGTTCCGGAGCCTATTACGAGCCTAACAGCTTAGGTGGACCAAAAGAATCACCGCAGCATAAAACATCGCCGTTCGAAGTCTCCGGATATGCGGATAGTGTCGCCTACAATAGTGACGATCACTATACACAACCAGGTGACTTGTACCGTCTAATGTCTGAAGAAGAACGTACCCGTCTAGTTCAAAACATCGTTGGCGCTATGACTCCTGTTGAAAGTAACGATATCAAACGTCGCCAGATTGAACATTTCTTTAAGGCTGATCCAGACTTGGGACAGCGTATCGCATCCGGTTTGGGTCTATCCGTACCAGACGGAATGTAAGACTGTAAATGCACTTATAAACTAAAGAGGACCTTTGCCCGTAGATGGGAAAGGTCCTCTTTTTACTAATTAGCTGAAAACATAATAAATGATGACAATCACAACGCACAGCGTAGAGACAATGGATAGACATGAAAAAAACGTGTTCCAGTTATTGCCTTTCATTTGTCTTATACACGACCAGTATAGTGGTTCTTTGGTGCTCTGCCCCATCACGTGATGATTTAACTACCGAACCGTAACAGATATTCACAATCTGTTCCTCCCGTAGTCCTGCCAGGAACTCATTAGCTTTATTCTCTGCATAAGAATTATCAGCATCTACAAACTCTTTAACTTGAATCATCCTGATCTCCTCCTTTAATAAATTAAGTAGTTATTTTATAGTTCTGGAATCTATATGTGAACTCAACGAAATGTACATGGCGTATCACTCCCCAGGTAACAATTAATGTAAAAATATCTTCAAAATACAGTATAGGCATTTCGCAGTTTTCTACGAAATGCCTATGCATCAGCCTATCATAGCACCCAAGTATGTAATAGTCAAAGGTTTTCATTACAATATTTAGAAGGTTTTAATTCCCCTTTTAAAATGGATTGGATTTACAAATAGAAGCTGGTATACTGATCAGAAGGTCTCCATTGGGGGACCTCTATTTGTATAGGAGGGATTTTAAGATGGCAACACACCATAACAAGTTTACAAGGAATGTGCTACTTAGAGGGGGTGAAATCTACTATGAACCATAGTCTTATCTATGAAGGCTCACGGACACAGCTGCTTCAGCAGCTTATCTATTTTGATGAAGAAAAAATCGCATTTCTAAATCAATACTTTCCGGTACGAAGCAAGGATAGAAGCAATGCTGAAACGCTGTTGTCCCGTTATTGCTCTGAGCTGGAACAATTACTAACTGAGTTTAATGGTGAAGATTTAAATTCTCAGGTCTTTATCGGAAGCCAGTTGCAGCTTCGTTACTTGGACGATAATACTACAGATATCTATACCATCGTATTTCCTAACCAAGCAGAACCTAACGATAACAAGATTTCTATGTTGTCACCTATAGGCATGCAGTTGCTGCTGGCTGAGCTCGGCAGTACTTGTCAGCTAGCGATTCCTTCAGGTCAACTAGAGGTGAAGATCGAAAGTATTAAGTTCGTGAATAATGGTGAGGTAGGCGTTCTTATATAAGGACGATCCCTTATAAACCCACTACAGCAGCGTCCCTTTCCTATATTAAGGAGGAGGACGCTGTTCTATTATTTAAGCCTCCGTAAGAATGTCCAATTCCCTTTAACACAGGTCCCTCCCTAAATAAAAATCTCTAGTCTCTATTGTATCCATACATGCTTAGTTACACAAAAAAACACCCGCCTAATACCGGCAGGTGTTTCTCATTATAAGCGGGTGATGGGAATCGAACCCACGCTATCAGCTTGGAAGGCTGAAGTTCTACCATTGAACTACACCCGCAAAGGTATAAAATCGGGATGACACGATTTGAACATGCGACCCCCTGGTCCCAAACCAGGTGCTCTACCAAGCTGAGCTACATCCCGTTAACAATACTATAACTGCTTAGTAATAAAAATGGCGCGCCCTGAGAGATTCGAACTCCCGGCCTTTTGATTCGTAGTCAAACGCTCTATCCAGCTGAGCTAAGGGCGCAAAATCTATATGGAGCGGACGACGGGAATCGAACCCGCGACCCTCGCCTTGGCAAGGCGATGCTCTACCGCTGAGCCACGTCCGCAAAAACATGGTGCGCGTGAAGGGACTCGAACCCCCACGTCGTGAAACGCCAGATCCTAAGTCTGGTGCGTCTGCCAATTCCGCCACACGCGCACACTTTAAAGAAAATGGTGAGCCATGAAGGACTCGAACCTTCGACACCCTGATTAAAAGTCAGGTGCTCTACCAACTGAGCTAATGGCTCTCATAAATGGCTGGGGATATAGGATTTGAACCTATGCATGACGGAGTCAAAGTCCGTTGCCTTACCGCTTGGCTAATCCCCAATAATAATTAACTAAATGGCGGAACCGACGGGATTCGAACCCGCGATCTCCTGCGTGACAGGCAGGCATGTTAGGCCAACTACACCACGGTTCCATAGACATAATGCATAAGTGTAAATTGGTTGCGGGGGCAGGATTTGAACCTGCGGCCTTCGGGTTATGAGCCCGACGAGCTACCGGGCTGCTCCACCCCGCGTCATTAATAAGTATATACTATTCATTTTCACCATACCAGCTTATCCCTAAACATAATGTATAAGAGTAAATTGGTTGCGGGGGCAGGACTTGAACCTGCGACCTTCGGGTTATGAGCCCGACGAGCTACCGGGCTGCTCCACCCCGCGTCAGTGAAAATAATATGGTGGAGGCTGAGGGGATCGAACCCCCGACCCTCTGCTTGTAAGGCAGATGCTCTCCCAGCTGAGCTAAGCCTCCATGATATGACCCGTATGGGATTCGAACCCATGTTACCTCCGTGAAAGGGAGGTGTCTTAACCCCTTGACCAACGGGCCATGCTAATAATTTTTATGGCGGAGAGAGAGGGATTCGAACCCTCGAGACGCTTGTGGCGCCTACACGATTTCCAATCGTGCTCCTTCGGCCAAACTCGGACACCTCTCCATAAATGGCTCCCCGAACAGGACTCGAACCTGTGACAACTCGATTAACAGTCGAGTGCTCTACCAACTGAGCTATCAGGGAATATGGTGGGCCTTAGTGGACTCGAACCACCGACCTCACCCTTATCAGGGGTGCGCTCTAACCAGCTGAGCTAAAGGCCCTTCTAAGACATATTAATATTAAGGGCAAAAAAAATACCACGGGTAATGTGGTTGTCCGCTTGGCGGCGTCCTACTCTCCCAGGACCCTTCGGTCCAAGTACCATCGGCGCTGGAGGGCTTAACGGTCGTGTTCGGGATGGGTACGTGTGGAACCCCTCCGCTATCGCCACCAAACGGGCATTTACAGCGTAAATGCTCAGGCTTAATCGCCTGAAAACTGAATCCGAAACAAATCTGCATTCTAAGTATAGGATAAGCCCTCGACCGATTAGTATTGGTCAGCTCCATGCATTGCTGCACTTCCACCTCCAACCTATCTACCTCGTCGTCTTCAAGGGGTCTTACTAATTGGGAAATCTCATCTTGAGGGGGGCTTCACGCTTAGATGCTTTCAGCGCTTATCCCGTCCGTACGTAGCTACCCAGCCATGCTCCTGGCGGAACAACTGGTGCACCAGCGGTACGTCCATCCCGGTCCTCTCGTACTAAGGACAGCTCCTCTCAAATTTCCTGCGCCCACGACAGATAGGGACCGAACTGTCTCACGACGTTCTGAACCCAGCTCGCGTACCGCTTTAATGGGCGAACAGCCCAACCCTTGGGACCTACTTCAGCCCCAGGATGCGATGAGCCGACATCGAGGTGCCAAACCTCCCCGTCGATGTGGACTCTTGGGGGAGATAAGCCTGTTATCCCCAGGGTAGCTTTTATCCGTTGAGCGATGGCCCTTCCATGCGGTACCACCGGATCACTAAGTCCGACTTTCGTCCCTGCTCGACTTGTAGGTCTCGCAGTCAAGCTCCCTATGCCTTTGCACTCTGCGAATGATTTCCAACCATTCTGAGGGAACCTTGGAACGCCTCCGTTACTCTTTAGGAGGCGACCGCCCCAGTCAAACTGCCCGCCTGACACGGTCCCCGTACCCGATAAGGGTACTAGGTTAGAACCTAGATACGATCAGGGTGGTATCCCAACGGCGCCTCCACCGAAGCTTGCGCTCCGATTTCTACGGCTCCCACCTATCCTGTACAGATCGTACCCAAATTCAATATCAAGCTGCAGTAAAGCTCCATGGGGTCTTTCCGTCTTGTCGCGGGTAACCTGCATCTTCACAGGTATTAAAATTTCACCGGATCTCTCGTTGAGACAGCGCCCAAGTCGTTACGCCATTCGTGCGGGTCAGAATTTACCTGACAAGGAATTTCGCTACCTTAGGACCGTTATAGTTACGGCCGCCGTTTACTGGGGCTTCGGTTCATAGCTTCGGGTTACCCCTAACCACTCCCCTTAACCTTCCAGCACCGGGCAGGCGTCAGCCCGTATACTTCGCCTTGCGGCTTCGCACAGACCTGTGTTTTTGCTAAACAGTCGCTTGGGCCTTTTCACTGCGGCCCCCTCGTGCTATTCACACTACCGGGGCACCCCTTCTCCCGAAGTTACGGGGTCATTTTGCCGAGTTCCTTAACGAGAGTTCTTCCGCGCGCCTTAGAATTCTCTTCTCGCCTACCTGTGTCGGTTTGCGGTACGGGCACCTTCTCCTGGCTAGAGGCTTTTCTTGGCAGTGTGAGATCATGACCTTCGCTACTACAATTTTCGCTCCCCATCACAGCCTAGCCTTAATGATGTGCGGATTTGCCTACACATCAGCCTCACTGCTTAGACGGACATCCATCAGTCCGCGTCACTACCCTCCTGCGTCACCCCATCGCTCATAGCGGATTACGGTGGTACAGTAATTTCAAACTGTTGTCCTTCGACTACGCCTTTCGGCCTCGCCTTAGGTCCCGACTTACCCTGAGCGGACGAGCCTTCCTCAGGAAACCTTGGGCTTTCGGCGGATCAGATTCTCACTGATCTTTTCGTTACTCATACCGGCATTCTCACTTGTGTAGTGTCCAGCGCTCTTTTCAGTACACCTTCAACCCCTACACAACGCTCCCCTACCCCAGATACATACGTATCTAGCCATAGCTTCGGTGGTGTGTTTAGCCCCGTTACATTTTCGGCGCAGAGTCACTCGACCAGTGAGCTATTACGCACTCTTTCAATGGTGGCTGCTTCTAAGCCAACATCCTGGTTGTCTGTGCAACTCCACATCCTTTCCCACTTAACACACACTTGGGGACCTTAGCTGATGGTCTGGGCTGTTTCCCTTTTGACAATGGATCTTAGCACTCACTGTCTGACTCCCGGCAATAAGTATATGGCATTCGGAGTTTGACTGAGCTTGGTAATCCTTGCGGACCCCGCACCCAATCAGTGCTCTACCTCCACTACTCTTATACCGAGGCTAGCCCTAAAGCTATTTCGGGGAGAACCAGCTATCTCCGAGTTCGATTGGAATTTCTCCGCTACCCCCACCTCATCCCCGCACTTTTCAACGTACGTGGGTTCGGGCCTCCAGTGCGTGTTACCGCACCTTCACCCTGGACAGGGGTAGATCACACGGTTTCGGGTCTACGTCCACATACTAAGTCGCCCTATTCAGACTCGCTTTCGCTGCGGCTCCACCTTCTCGGCTTAACCTTGCATGTTAAACGTAACTCGCCGGTTCATTCTACAAAAGGCACGCCATCACCCATTAATAGGGCTCTGACTTTTTGTAAGCACACGGTTTCAGGTTCTATTTCACTCCCCTTCCGGGGTGCTTTTCACCTTTCCCTCACGGTACTGTTTCACTATCGGTCGCCAGGTAGTATTTAGCCTTAGCAGATGGTCCTGCTGGATTCATACGGGGTTTCACGTGCCCCGCACTACTCGGGATCCGTCTCGGAGAGAATACAGTTTAGGTTACAGGGCTTTTACCTCTATCGCGGGCCTTTCCAGACCTCTTCACCTACCATATTCCTTTGTAACTCCATGTGAGACGTCCCACAACCCCTAAGAGCAAGCTCTTAGGTTTAGGCTGTTCCGCGTTCGCTCGCCGCTACTGACGGAATCACTATTGTTTTCTCTTCCTCAGGGTACTTAGATGTTTCAGTTCCCCTGGTCTGCCTCTACATTTCCTATGTATTCAGAAATGAGTAACTGCGAATTACCACAGCTGGGTTTCCCCATTCGGACACCCCCGGATCAAAGCTTGCTTACAGCTCCCCGAGGCAGTTTCGTTGTTCGCCACGTCCTTCGTCGGCTCCTGGCGCCTAGGCATCCTCCGTGTGCTCTTATTAGCTTAACCTTGATTCTTCCGAAGAAAAATCTCACTAATAACATTTACTTGTTTACACAAGTTGCTAAAAGATGTTCTAAAACGCAAATTCGTTTCGGTATCCAGTTTTCAAGGATCAAGTCTTACTTGAGAGCTTAAACTCTCAAAACTGAGCAACGAGTGAGTAACAGGCCTAAACCTGAGATTGTGGAAGCTAAGCTTCCGATTTGAATGTCTTCATTGCAGAAGACGATTCTCCATAGAAAGGAGGTGATCCAGCCGCACCTTCCGATACGGCTACCTTGTTACGACTTCACCCCAATCATCTACCCCACCTTCGGCGGCTGGCTCCCTTGCGGGTTACCCCACCGACTTCGGGTGTTGTAAACTCTCGTGGTGTGACGGGCGGTGTGTACAAGACCCGGGAACGTATTCACCGCGGCATGCTGATCCGCGATTACTAGCAATTCCGACTTCATGCAGGCGAGTTGCAGCCTGCAATCCGAACTGAGACCGGCTTTGATGGGATTGGCTCCACCTCGCGGCTTCGCTTCCCGTTGTACCGGCCATTGTAGTACGTGTGTAGCCCAGGTCATAAGGGGCATGATGATTTGACGTCATCCCCACCTTCCTCCGGTTTGTCACCGGCAGTCACTCTAGAGTGCCCAGCATTACCTGCTGGCAACTAAAGTTAAGGGTTGCGCTCGTTGCGGGACTTAACCCAACATCTCACGACACGAGCTGACGACAACCATGCACCACCTGTCTCCTCTGTCCCAAAGGCCGCTGCTATCTCTAGCAGATTCAGAGGGATGTCAAGACCTGGTAAGGTTCTTCGCGTTGCTTCGAATTAAACCACATACTCCACTGCTTGTGCGGGTCCCCGTCAATTCCTTTGAGTTTCAGTCTTGCGACCGTACTCCCCAGGCGGAGTGCTTACTGTGTTAACTTCGGCACCAAGGGTATCGAAACCCCTAACACCTAGCACTCATCGTTTACGGCGTGGACTACCAGGGTATCTAATCCTGTTTGCTCCCCACGCTTTCGCGCCTCAGCGTCAGTTACAGCCCAGAAAGTCGCCTTCGCCACTGGTGTTCCTCCACATATCTACGCATTTCACCGCTACACGTGGAATTCCACTTTCCTCTTCTGTACTCAAGCCACCCAGTTTCCAGTGCGACCTCAGGTTGAGCCCAAGGTTTAAACACCAGACTTAAATAGCCGCCTGCGCGCGCGCTTTACGCCCAATAATTCCGGACAACGCTTGCCCCCTACGTATTACCGCGGCTGCTGGCACGTAGTTAGCCGGGGCTTTCTTCTCAGGTACCGTCACTCCGATAGCAGTTACTCTACCGGACGTTCTTCCCTGGCAACAGAGCTTTACGATCCGAAAACCTTCATCACTCACGCGGCGTTGCTCCGTCAGGCTTTCGCCCATTGCGGAAGATTCCCTACTGCTGCCTCCCGTAGGAGTCTGGGCCGTGTCTCAGTCCCAGTGTGGCCGTTCACCCTCTCAGGTCGGCTACGCATCGTCGCCTTGGTGGGCCCTTACCCCACCAACTAGCTAATGCGCCGCAGGCCCATCCCTCAGTGACAGATTGCTCCGTCTTTCATTCTTCTCTCAGGAGAAAAAGAAATTATCCGGTATTAGCTACCGTTTCCGGTAGTTATCCCAGTCTGAAGGGCAGGTTGCCTACGTGTTACTCACCCGTCCGCCGCTAAGTTATTTTGAAAGCAAGCTTTCAAAATAACTCCGCTCGACTTGCATGTATTAGGCACGCCGCCAGCGTTCGTCCTGAGCCAGGATCAAACTCTCCAATTAGTATTGAAAAGAGCGATATGCTCATTTTGAAACATCTGACGAGAAAATTAATTCTCTAATTTTGGATATCACTTGCGTGATTTCCTACTCACTCGTTGTTCAGTTTTCAAAGATCAAGTTCTCGTTGGCGCCGTTTAATGTCTCAGCAGCAACTCTTATACTATATCATGTTCAGCTATTTAATGTCAAGCTCTTTTTTCAATTTCTTTTTCGAGCTCGGCATGTGTATTTCTTGGCCGGACTTAGAATATATCATGTATAGAGATTCATTGCAAGCTTTATTTTAAAAAAACTAAACACATACTTTTCCGCAATTGTATCGCAACCGCATTCCCCTTTTCCGCGTCTATCTATTCAACATCAAAGTCCCCTTCATACATAGGTATCAACTCCATTATTTTTGGCAAAGAGGTGATTCATATAAAGACCTTGCATGATCTCTAGCTTCCCTCTAAAAGGAGGTTGGAGAATCAATGAGCAGAAGTGTGAAAAAGCAACCCGTGTGCAGCGACCAACAGAAACACGGTTCCTCATGGGCTAAAAAGCAAGCCAATAAAGCCGTCCGCCGCTCCCCTGGCGACATCCCTAAAGGGAAATGGTATCAGAAACTGTATAACAGCTGGAACATTTGCGACTACAGCTTTTACCAAACTAAACAGCAGGCGATTCATGAATGGGAAACAAACAACTGGATCCAGATGAGATTTCCCTCCCGCCAAGAGGCCATTCAAGATTGGCACAAGTCTTATAGAAGAAAGTAAATCAAAAGATGCCCCGGCAGGGAAGCGCCGGGGCATCTTTTTACCTAGAAGCTTAATTTCGCACCTACAGTTACAATCTCAGATGGACCTATCTCTAAGTGGTGAACCGAAGACGTTGCTCCTTGTAAAGCAGGGTTAAGCTGCTCTAAGATATTGCTTTTAAATAAATACTCTTGAGGACTGTTCACTTTCAGTTGCAGTTGTGTCTGCTGAGCGGACATATTGTACCAACGCAAAAACAAGTCGCCTGAAGTTCCGTTCATTTTCATGGATGAGAAGGCCATGTTGTCTCCTTCCCAAACCAATGGGGTATATCCAGATTTCAACTTCCCGCTATGCAGGCCGGTCTGACATACCGTCCAAGGGATCTGGAATTGATAGGCCTCTGTAAATGCCCGCTGTTCACTTCCCTCACCAGAATGAGGAATCAGCTCCAGTTGTGCTGTATATTCACCCAGGCACTGAGCTTCCGGAGTTGGGAACCAACCCCAATCCCCCAATTCCCCTACGCTGCGTAGCAGGGTGACGGCAATAGTATTGCGTCCATCCCGCAGAACCTCATATTCGTTCAATCCCTGGTTGGCTACCGTAAGTCCTACATCGCCATTGCTGACATCCACAAAGGATTGCTGATGTTGAGTGTTGCTCGGATTTGCCCATTCTGGTGCCGGATTATTGTCCCTCGTAGCCACTTCGAACATAGAATCTACACGATGCACATCGGTAGACAGATCGGTAGGGAACAGCATTCGCACCCGGTGATCCTTGGCTTGGTTATTAATTGTGGATTCAATATGCACACCTTTGCCTTCCCGCTCCAGCGAAACGACGGTACGAAGCTTCAAAACCACCGTATTTACACTCCGCTGCGCTTTACGCTCAGGATAATACACAAGTGCACGCTGTTCCGCCTCCAAGGTGTCATCCGCCGAAGCCGGAATCTCCCAGTCTATTCGGATCTCAATGGCCGCACGGAAGGGAGAGTCTTCAATCACCTTAATGACTCCAGGCTGGCCTTTGGTCGTCAGCGCTTGTTCACCTTCTGGCTGCTTGTACATGTATTCATTGCCTACGTCTCCGGTATTCTCGTAAATCCCCAACTCACGATAAGTGGTACCGCTATGCTTATCCAATAACGTAAATGAACCATCCTCAGCAACAACTACCTTGAGAGATGCATTCTCCAAGCTGCGCTCTCCTTCTATTAAAGAGCTTCCCTGAGCGGATTCCGTAGTTGATTGTACCCAAGCGTAAGTACAGAGTCCAAGTGCAGGCACATTGCGGGCTTCAAAAGTAAGTCTCACCTTGCGGCACATATACGGCTGGCGGAATTGGTCATCAGGCAGATCATAACCAAAGCTTAAACCTAGATCTTCCACTGTAGACGCTAATTCCTCCCCTGTGTGATCGACGAGAATCCGGCCGGACAAATCAACAGCCAACATTCTGCGGGCGGTCTCATCCAACGGATAACCCTCGCGCAGATATAACCGTTCAGCATCCAGCTCTATAGTCACCGTTCCCGTACGCTTCCACCCCGTGGTATTCATCACTACAAAAGGAACTGCATCTTCCCCGTAGGCGGAAAAGCCCGAAGTCTCCACTTGATCTGCGATAAACTTAGCACTGTCATCTATGATGCTTTCGGCAACATGCCGGCTTTTATCAAAACGCGTTACCATCTCACGATGCACTTCATCCACACTACAACCACAGATACTGTCATGCGGATGGTTCTGCATCAGCGTCTTCCAGGCATAGGTGAATAGATGATGTGGGTAGTCCTGTCCGGACAGGCGGGCGATGGAGGCCAGCGGCTCGGCTACTTTTTCCAATAGAGTCTGGCCCAGCTGGTTCATCTGCTTCAAATAAACCCGGGCTGAGGCTGTGTTCACCAAGGTGCCCCATCCGTCTGTACGCTGGCTGCGCAGTTCCCCGGTAACGGTGGAGAGCTCCCGCTGACCCGAAGATAATTGCTGATCCAAGTCTTGCAGATAGTCCGGGAAATTCGAATGCACGAACTTCACTTCAGGGTATAGCTTTTCGGCGGTGCGGATAGCTTCCGGCAAATCCAATTGCAGAGGCTGGTGGTCGCACCCGTTCATGAACAATAACTCCCCCGTTGAAGCAAACTTCTCTGCATCCGCAAGCTTACGGTCCCAGAATTCCCGGGCCGCACCTTCCTCTACAGGAACTTCATTGCCGTTAGAATACCAGTTGGCAAATAGGATACCGAGAATTTTGGATCCATCCGGTCCTTCCCAGATCAGCTCGGAGAAAGAGGACTCATAACCCGCATCCGATACAGTGTTGTTAAATCCCGTAGGCTTCACCCCGCGTCCAAAAAAAGCATTCGTAATCCCTGACTGCAACATCAGCTGCGGAGTCTGTCCGACCAAGCCAAAGGTATCGGGAAAATAACCGATTTTGGAAGGCTCGCCGTATTTCTCGGCATCCTGATGGCCGATCTGCATATTCCGCACATTTGCCTCACCGCTCGTCAGGAACGCATCCTGCAAAATGTACCAAGGTCCAATCAAGATTCGCCCATCCCGGATATACTGCTCCAGCTTCTCTTTGTTCTCTGGCCGAACCTGAAGATAATCCTCCAGAATAATGGTTTGCCCATCGAGGTAAAAACTGCGGAAGGCGGAATCTCCGTCCAGCTTGGCAAGCAGTGCATCCACCAGCTGAACCAGACGGACGTGGTGTTTCTCATACGGCAAATACCATTCACGGTCCCAGTGAGTATGGGACACGATATGGGCTGTTTTGGTTGTTGTGTGGGTCATCTGTGTGTACACCTCAGTTCTTCAGCATTTATTAAGCGTAATGTTAACCTCTTCAGGTCTATAGACAGCTACCAGCTTGCCCGCTGAATCAGCTGCAAACAACACCGAACGTTCCTTCTCCAGTAAAAATGAGTAATGAGCTCCAGTTGCAGGATCTTTTACTTCAAGTTCGGCATCCCAGGCGTATTCAGATACGAAGATATACAATGAACCTTCTGCAAAAGCAAGCTTTCGCCCGTACACACCTGGCAGGTCTCCACCGCTGATCCATTCCAGCTCGGTTTCGATACCTGCGGCTTGTGCAGCATATTGGTAGAGCGCGGCGATTGGCTCGTCGCGGTCATTCAGTTCTAAAGGTAGCGGGCACCAGATCAGGCGACCTGTGCCAATCTGGCGTTCGATGAGGTGATCACCTACACCTCCTGAGCTAGACGAATCAACATCTGCATTTGCTGGCGTTTCTTTGACTAGCTCCGCGATTCGCTTCTGTCCGTAGGAGACGGCAAACTTGCGTCCGTTCAATAGAAGCTGCTCCTCACGGCGCATGTTGCCAAGTTTACGGACTCCTACTATTGCGTCCATACGATCCGAAGGCTGCCAGTATGCATCTACACCCAATGCTCCAGTAATGAGCAGAACGGCACCTGTACGCTCCACTATGTCCAGCAAGTGCTGAAGGGCGTCATTATCCAGATTGTGCACACTTGGCAGGAGAATCAACTTAGCCGGCTCTGCCTCCAGCGGAGCCAGATCGTATTCCGATACGGCGCGGAAAGGCAAATGAAGCTGATAAGATAAGATCCGTGTCAGGCGGGTAGTCGCATCATAGGCAAGCTTCCGGTTCGAGAAATCATTAGAGTAAGGGAAAACCACGGCAATCTCTTCCAGCTTCCGCCCGTCAAATAACCCCCCGGCTTCGCCGATGAACCGCCCAAAATCATAAGACACATCCGCTTCCGGCTTCTCAGT
This sequence comes from Paenibacillus sp. FSL F4-0097, assembly GCF_038593125.1. Taxonomy (NCBI): domain Bacteria; kingdom Bacillati; phylum Bacillota; class Bacilli; order Caryophanales; family Paenibacillaceae; genus Paenibacillus; species Paenibacillus sp. FSL F4-0097. The sequence goes on along the minus strand of NZ_CP151965.1, from coordinate 935,032 downwards.
CCCATCGGCCCGCAGCGCACCGATCTGCGATTCATTGGCATTATCCATATAAAAGTTCGTGTTCCAGATCCATTGCACAGCCCCGGCACCTCCAGAAGCAAACGCATAGGCATATTTGCGCTCCAGCATGGCCCGCAATTCTTCCTCACTGCGTTTAGCCCGTCCGTCTGGCGTCTCCACATACATGATGCCGGTCTCCTGGATGAGGTTCGGTTTGTGATGGGTTTTGGCAAAAATCCCATCCCAAAGCAGATTGTCATTCAACCACCAGCTGTGAACAGTGGTGTAATCGACATCGCGCTCATAAAAGAACGGCGATGGCCGCTGGGCACCCAAAGCCTCATCCTGCCCTACAGTCACTAAATGATCTGGGCAGAGTTCCTTGATAGTGCCGCTAAGCTCCCTTGCCCATACGTTGTGCATGTCCATGGAGAACAGGCAGTAGTCGAGCCAACGCGTGCCGCGCTTCCCGGAATGAATATCCTGCACACTGAAGTTAATCTCTTCTTGCTCAGGAGGTTGTGCAGCCGCAAAATCCGGCAATTCCAGCGGCGTCATATTCCAGCGCTCTTGCAGCGAAGTTATATCACCATGGCGTTCCTCCAGCCAAGCAGAGAAAGCAGCGCGTTCATATTTATCTCGCGCCGAGCTCGGTCCGTCCGAGAAAATCCGCGGCGGATCAAACATTGACGGTTCATTGATCAGATCCCAATCGACATGGGTTGTCGTGCGATGCCGGGCGACGATGGAGCGGATGAACCGTTTTTGCGCTTCTACACTGCGCGGATCGAGATAAGGATTCGTCCCTTCCCAAGTCTCCGGCGTAAAGGAGAAGAACGTAAAGGTAACTTGCAGCCCATGCCGCTTCGCAGTCAGTAGAAAAGCATCAATCGCCCGCAGCACTTCTTCCGAGGCATGGCCGTCTACCTGCATAATATTGCGGTAGGCTGTCCAGATGCCGGTACGAATCCAGTTGATGCCTGCCTTCCGCATCTGTGCCATATCCCGATCCCAGACATCAGCATTTGGCAGGAATAGAAACTTCCGCGCTACGTCAGAGGTCATATAAGTCATGCCGACAACAGGTAAAGGCTGACCGTCTTTGATAAAATAATCTCTTCCAGCCTTAATCGCTTCCCCCTGCGATAACAGGTCCACGTCATATCCCCAGAAGCCTTGACGCAACATCCGCACTTCGCCTTCTTCAGAAACAGCATGGCAAGAAAGATGATACAGGCCAGGTTGAATTTCTACAGCAAGCGGTACACGCAGGAAGTTCAGCTCGCGACTGACCTCAAGCTTGCACTCGTGAGTAAAACATGGGATAGACTCCCCGTCTTTGCTCAGAGTGATGTTCAGGGTCCACTGCGCTGATGTCGGTGACGATTGGCTGCGGCTTAGCCGCTGGCCCTGCATAAACAGCAGCGGCCGCTCGCCTTCTTCATAAGAAGCATAGTTAGGCTTCAGCCACAGCTCTGTTACACCCCGAGCGGCAAAAGTTGCCCAGCGGGTTAATGCTTCCGTGCCGCCTTGATTCCAGAAGTCAGGCGTAAGCGGTTGGCCGATGAAGATCCAGCGGCCACCGGCAAAAGGCCCGCCGATATGCTCCCACAGCACAGCTGGAGCTGAAACTTCCCGCCCGGCGGCGGTAATGCCCTTAAGCAGCGGATAAATCCGCGTGTCCATAGGTCCACTGGAACCCATCTGCTCCGGCAGGTCACTGCTTTTAGTGACATGCGGCACCAGGTTCCAGGTATCCGCCAGAGCCAGCAGCTGCTCATCACCTACGAAGAGCGGAATGTCTCTAAGCGCAACATGCTGCTGTATGCGATCTGTGCTGCTCACACGCAGCGCTTCATGGATATGCAGCTGGCGGTGATAGGCAGTCTGCTCAGCTTCGATCCGCCACTCTTCAGCGACTAGGCGGACTGGATGCTTAAACGGGGCACCCCCAATGCTGATCAAGCTGCCGCCTCTGCTCAAATAAGCGACGATGGAAGGCCAAGCCTCCTTCGGGAAGTATGGAGCATGGAAGCTAACGAAGCAGTCCCCGGCCTTGGCGCTGTCCAGCGTTTCGGCCAGCTGTTCTGCATGAACAGGAGAGTCAGTATGATGTAATCCTATGGACTGTGCCTGTTCTGTGGTCAGTCCGCCCGCTGCGGTATACCCGGGAAAAGACGGGTCCGCGAACAGGATGATACGGCCCCCGCTCACAGAATACCTTCCTTCATCGCCCGATAGACAAGCTGCGAAAATAAGCTGTTAGACCATGCAAACCAGCTGCGGGTAAATACACTAGGATCATCTACATGGAAACCTTCATGCATATATCCGGTTCCGGCATCCGTACTTTCCAGCATCGCAATCAGTTCCAGCTTCTCTTCGGCAGTCTGAGCCGTAATGCCCTGCATGGACAACGCCATGTGCCAGATATAGTTCTCCGGAGTGTGCGGGCTGCCGATCCCTTTGGCAGCTGTGCCTTCGTAATAGAACGGATTTTCTTTGCTCAACGCGAAACGTCTGGTGTTCTGGTAGATGGGATCATCCGCCGAAGCGTAACCCAGATACGGAATGGAGATCAGTCCGGGCGTTCCCGCATCATCCATCAGGCAGTAATTGCCGAAGCCATCGGTCTCATAAGCATAAATCGGACCAAACTCCGGATGGCGATAAATGCCGTAGAGTTTGATGCCATGATCCACTTCAAATTCCAACTCTTTAAGTTCAGCCAGGAAGTCTAGGTCGCGGAAGACCCACTCCGCGAATTCCTGCATCTGGCGCAGCGCGACAACAGCGAACATATTGCCAGGAATGTTGTAGTGGAAATCACAGGCATCATCGCTGGACCGGAAGCCCGACCAGATCATTCCGGTATAGTTCACCGGCATGCCGAGACCGCTATTGCGCAGAGAATCTTCCGGAATGCCGTTATTGCGGCTGAACCGGTACGGAGACTGCTCGAAATGCCGCTGCTCTCTTTTGAACAAATCGAAGATCTGGCGCATGGCCGACTTGAACCCCGCGTCGAAGAAATCAGTCAGACCCGTCTCTTTCCAATAGGTATAAGCGAGGCGTACGACAAAACATAACGAATCAATCTCAAATTTACGCTCCCACACCCATGGCGACATCTCGGTCACATCCGTAGTGTTCCAGTGCCAGTCATTGGCCAACTCATTAAATGCATTGGCGTAAGGATCGATATGAATATACTGAATATGGCGTTTGATAAGACCTCCGATAATGCGCTGGAGATCGGGATCGTTTTTGGCCAGAGGCACGTATTGAATTACCTGCTCCACTGAATCACGCAGCCAGGAGGCCGGAATATCGCCGGTAATCACAAAGGTGGTTCCGTCATCCAGCAGTTTAGTCGTCGTCTCCAGCGTATTCGGAAAACAATTCTTGAACAGTTGCAACAGCTTCGGGCGATGTGCCAGCTTCTCCTCTGCTTCGGCAAGCACTTCTTGTACAGCCTGCGGCAGCGGTAGCTGGGGCATTGCTATTTTGGGTAATCGGAATTGTTCCAAGTGAGTTATGCTCCTTTGCATCTGTGATGTGATTATTTAACTTCTGATGTAGATTGTTTTGATCTCGTAAGGGGCAAAGTGAAGTTCCAGTTCACCACCAGCCGTGTGTTCGATCAGTTCCAGCTGCTCTTCCAGAGCATTGGACAGGTAGACGCTCTGAACCGGATGCTGCCATTTGAGCTGAACCCGCTCGCGGCCTCCCGAGGATTCGTAGAAACGCAGAACAGTCCCCTGCCCATCCTCGGATGGCTTGATCGTATCCAGCACCACATGCTCACCGGAGAATCCGATAAATGAGCCCGTTGGCGGCAGCTGCCCCTGTGTTGATGAAGCGGCAAAAGTATACAGCTCATGATTTAGCTCTGCTGCACGGCGAACAGTATGAGCCTCCTGCCAATCCCCACGGTGCGGATATAGCGAATAGGTGAAGTCATGCTCGCCGAGATCCGCAGTAGCATCCGGCCATTTCGGCGCGCGCAGGAGCGACAAACGAATGGTGCTGCCTTGGATGTCATAGCCGTATTTGCAATCATTCAGCAGACTGACACCATATCCGCGTTCGGATACATCGGCAAAACGGTGCCCGCAAACCTCATATTGCGCCTGCTCCCAGCTGGTGTTGCGGTGGGTCGGACGTTCCAGCGCACCAAAAGGTATCTCGTAAGTCGCTTTATCCGCCACAACATCAATCGGAAACCCTACCTTAAGCAGCTTATGGGCTTCGTTCCAGCTTACATGCGTCTGGAAATCAATCCGGGGATTATGGTGATGTAGAATCATATCCTGAGTAATCTCCGATTTGCCCAGCTTCCAGCGGAAGCGCAAAATATCCTGCAACGCACCAGTGCGGATCACTGCCTTTTCTATAAGTTCAGCCTCCCCGGCGGGTTGGGCTTCATAACGGTTGTCAATGTCCCAGGCATCCCAAAGCGTGGGACGGTCGTGGAAAAAGTGGAAGCGATTCGCCGGCTCACCGGATTTTACGATCTCCCGGTTTCCTTTTTTATCAAAAAGACTGGTGATTTCTCCCCGCTCGTTAAAGGTAATACGATAATAGTCCGTCTCCCAACGGTCGCCGAAGGGAACAGCTCCTACAGCTGTTTGATTATGTTCAGCAGCGGCAGATTCTGCATGACTTTCATCGGATGTGTTCTGAGACAGATCACGAATCCAGATCGTTTTGTAGCCAAAGGCTGGAATCTCCGGAACGAGAACCGAGACACCAGAAACTGCTGCCTCCTCCGTCAGGACATCTGCTTCCAGCAGTACGTTATCCTCGCCATACACCGCAAAGTTTCCGCAGGCGGCTCCTTCTTCGCTGAGAGCAAGTTCGACCACGGCATCACGCGTCCAACCCAAACTATTAAAAACAATGTAAGGTGTGCCCTCGCCTGATGTGTTAATGTTCCCCGCCAATGCCGCAAGCCCCGGCTGAAGCGCAACACGACCAAGCTCAAACACCTCTGCGTATTCCTTCTCCGAGGTCTCGTAAGCTTCGGTAATCGCCGAGCCCGGAATAATATCATGGAACTGGTTCAACAAAATCAGCTTCCAGCCCTGATGCAGCTGCCCGGCAACTACGGCGCGTTGCTCTGTGTCCAGCTGCGGCGAAGCTAGTGTCTGCCACAGCTCCGCTTCACGGTACAACACTTCCGCCTTGCGGTTGTTCCGCTTGTTGCGGCCGTGCGTAGTGTAGGTGCCGCGGTGCAGCTCCAGATACAGATCGCCCCGCCACTGCGGCAGCTGCGGCTGACTGCGCGTAATACCTGCGAAGAAATCCGCGGCATTACTGTATTTACTCTCCGGCTGGCCGACCATTAGCTCGGCACGCTGGATATATTCCAGCATCTCGCGGGTGACCCCGCCGCCGCCGTCACCATGCCCATAGAGCAGCATCTGCTCGTTATGTTTATCTTTTTCGCGGAAGGACTGATAGTGTTCATGAACATCTTTGGGCAGCGTATTCTCATTCACCCCATGATTCAGGTAAGACAACATCGGCGTGCCGTCAATGCCGACCCAATGGAACAGATCGTAAGGGAAGACATTAGTGTCATTCCAGCCCAGCTTGGTGGTCATAAAATATTTGATTCCACCATGCTGCAGAATCTGCGGCAGAGAGGCGCAGTAGCCGAAGGTATCCGGCAGCCACTCAATCTGCGAGGTGCGCCCGAACTCTTCCAGATAAAAGCGTTGGCCATACAGCATTTGCCGCATCAGCGATTCTCCGCTCGGAATGTTCAGATCCGGTTCGATCCACATTCCACCGACCAGTTCCCAGCGTCCTTCACGGATGCGCGTCTTGACCTTCTCATAGAGTACCGGGTCATTGTCTTTCAAATATTCGAACAGCAGCGGCTGGCTCTGCGCATATTGATAGTCAGGATATTCGTCCATCAGGGCATTCACCGTCGAGAACGTCCGGCTAGTCTTGCGCACGGTCTCGCGCGCAGGCCACAGCCAAGCAATATCGATATGGGACTGGCCCACCATGTGGATTGTTCCTTCGGCATGACCGCCGATCTCCCCGACTCTGCCCCGCAGCTTCTGCTCGATTCGCGTAATCTCACCACCATCGCGGATCTCCTGCGTGGTAAGGCCAACGAATTCATCCATCGCCACATACAAAGCTTCCAGCATCCGGTTACGGCGCTGGTCCTGCTCAGGCAGCAGAATTGCCGAATCGCGAATCACTACTGCCGTGTACATTAGACTCTGCACAGGTCTGTTCACCAGCACCAGCTGGCTGTGGATCAGCCGAATCGGCGGCTGGATCACCGCCTGTTGATTTAATGGGTCCACCGGCTCGGGGACCGGATCGAAGAGTTCGATTTCCAGTTCCAACGGACGGCCAGAAGGATCACCTGTCAGGGTCACAAAGGTATGATTGCGGTCGAGTCCTTGCCGCGATTCACCGTTCACCCGCAGCAGCCCTTCCCCACCTGAAGCAAAAATCAGTCCGATGTGGCCCGGCAGCCAGTTAGCCGGAATCTCCAAAGTACGGCGGAAGAAATAGGTCGTTCCTTGCACACTCGGGAAGAGATCATAATTGCTGGCGTCCTTGTAAGGCTGCAGCTTGTCATACTGTCCCGGCAATTGATACACCGAGGACATAATCTCCCAATCGCGCAATTCCTCCACCTCTAACCATTGCTGCTCGGAGAGCTCGCGGATGAAGCGTTTAATGCGTTCCATGTCTTTACCCCCTCACCGTCAAATCGGTGCTCAGTGTATCATTCACATGCTTACCCACCAGCACTTTAAAGGCTCCTGGCTCTACAACAGGTCTTAAATCCGGTCCGATATATTGCAATTGCTCCGGTCCTACCGTGAACAACACGGTTTGCTTCTCACCCGGAGCCAACTTGATTTTGTCAAAAGCCTTCAATTCCCTGGCGGGACGGGTGACCTTACTGGCGACATCGGAAATGTACAGTTGCACCACCTCTGCGCCCTCACGGTCTCCTGTATTCTGAACGTCCACGGAAACTGTAGCCGTCTCCCCAGCCGTAATTACTTCTGGTTCTACCTTTAAGCCGGAGTACGTAAATTCGGTGTAGCTAAGCCCGAAGCCGAACGGATACTGAGGCTGGGAATCGGCCTCCAGATATCTTTTGCCACGGGAACGTTTGCCGTTGTAATAGACCGGGAGCTGGCCCACATGCTTCGGCACAGATACAGTCAACTTCCCGGAAGGGTTCACATCGCCGAACAGGATATCCGCAACAGCGTGTCCGCCTTCTTGGCCTGGATACCAGGCTTCCAGAATGGCATGTGCATGCTCGTCAATCCAAGGCTCGCTCACCGGACGGCCGTTAATATAAACGACGATCACAGGTTTGCCGAGCTGATGAACCTGCTGGATCAGTTCCAGCTGCACTCCCGACAGGGTCAACGACACCCGGTCAATGCCTTCGCCGCAGTCCATATCATTCCAGGCATTCTCCGTCACCTTGGACGCGCCTGTCTTGAGATCGATACTGCCTTCCCCGAAATCGCGTGCACTGGAGCCGCCGACGACCATAACAACGGTATCGGCCTGCTCTGCACAAGCGAGCGCGGCTTCAAAACCTTCGCGCGAATCGCCTTTGATCCGGCATCCCGGTGCATAGAGCACCCGCTCCGGCTCTGCAGCCAGCTTGCTGCGGATGCCGCTGAGTACGGTCGCTACCTTAGCCGGAGGCTGTGGCGAGGTGTAGTCGCCGAGCTGGTTGTACCCGGCATCGGCGTTAGGGCCAATGACGGCGATCGTGCCGGCCGTCTTGGATAATGGCAGCACACCTGCTTCATTTTTCAGCAGGATGATGCTCTCGCCCGCCACTTGCCGGGCCAGCTCTTGATGCGCCTTGCTGCCGATGACGCGTTCAGCCGCATCAGGATCAGCATATGGCTGCTCGAACAGGCCCAGCCTGAATTTGAGCGTCAGCACACGGCGGACCGCACGATCCAGCAGTGCCGGGTCCAGCTTGCCATCACGGACGGCAGCCACCAGGTATTTGCCGTACATTTCCCCGGACATCTCCATGTCGATGCCGGCTTCCATTGACTGCACTGCTGCATCCATGCCATCTTCAGCTACATCATGGCCAGAGGCCAGCATCTCTATAGCTCCGCAATCGGTAATGATTAGACCCTCAAACCCCCATGCTTCGCGGAGTATATCCTCTAGTAGTTCTGTATTTGTCGTGCAAGGCACGCCGTCTATTTCGTTATAAGCAGGCATAATGGAGACTGCACCCGCTTCGACCGCTTTTTTGAAGGGCAGCAGATCCACTTCCAGCAGTTCACGCCAGCCCATGTGCACAGGCCCGGCATTCCGGCCGCCTTCTGAGCTGCCGTATCCCACAAAATGCTTCAGCGTAGCCCCCACGCTGCCGCCGCTCTGCAAGGATTCCCCCTGCAGACCTTCAACGGCCGCAACCGCCATCTCGCTGATCAGGTAAGCGTCCTCGCCGAAGCACTCCTCGGTGCGGCCCCAGCGGGGATCACGCACCACATCCAGCACCGGCGAATACGTAACCGCGCCGCCCTGACTGCGTGTCTCCAGCGCTACGGCGCGGCAGACCTCACGATACAGCTCCACATTCCAGGAGCTGCCGAGCGACAGGGGCACCGGGAATACGGTGGCCCCGATCGCCATGTGACCATGCGAGCATTCCTCGCCGATCAATACCGGAATGCCCAGCCGCGAATGCTCCAGCACATACCGCTGGAGCGTATTCACCGCTTCCGCACCTTCACGCGGAGACAGGCCAGTGGCCAGCGTCACACCGGTCCACGGGTCAGCGCGCAACATCCCGTAAAGCGAGCCCACGCCGCCCCCCGCAACCTTCTCCTTGAAGCTTTCTGTCAAGGTCATCTTACCGTCTCTATGTTCATAGGCCTGCCAGCCAAAAGGCTGAATCAGCTGGCCGGCCTTCTCTTCCAAAGTCATCAGTCCGAGCAGATGCTCCGCCCGTTCTTCAGCAGGTAAATTCGGGTTTGTATAACTCATTCTTTAACAGCCCCTACAGTAAGACCTTGAATGAAATAACGCTGGAAGAACGGATAAGCAAAAATAATCGGCCCTGTCGCCAGCACCACCATCGCCATCCGCGATGTATCCTGCGGCATGGAGCGAAGAGCTTCCAGACTGAGCGAACTGTTCTGGGAGTTCTGCAAAATAAACTGCATACTGGTCTCGATCCGCATCAGCATCGATTGCAGCGGGACTAAATTCGGGTTGTCGATGTACAGCAGCGCATTGAACCAGTCATTCCAATAGCCGAGGGTGCTGAACAAGGCAATCGTAGCCAGACCGGGCAGTGATAAAGGCAACACCAATTTCAGGAAGATACGGAACTCGCCCGCCCCGTCGATTTTGCCGGATTCGATTATGGCATCAGGCACACTCGTGCTGTAGAAGGTGCGCAGAATCATAATGTAAAAAGCATTCACCGCCAGCGGCAAAATCAGCGCCCAGATCGTATCCTTCAGGCTTAGAAACTGCGTAACGATAATATAAGTCGGCACAAGTCCACCGTTGAACAGCATGGTAAAAAACGCGAAGAACGAGAAAAAATTGCGGTAACGGAAGCTTTTCCGGGAAATGGCATACGCATAAAAAGCGATAAACAAAAGGCTGATGATCGTCCCGATCACCGTTACAAAAATCGTCACACCATAGGAACGCAGCAGCATATCTCCGGATTCAAACACATAACGGTATGCGCCGAGACTCCATTTTGCCGGAATCAGCTTATAGCCATCCCGCGCCAGCGCCACCTCATCGGTGAAGGAGATGATCACGACGAACAGAAACGGAAACACGCACAGAAACGCAAAGATGCCGGCTATCAGATTAAAAGTGATATTCCAGGGCGTTGAGAGATGGTGGAAATCACGTTCTTTTTTAGTCTTAGTAATGGAAGACATATGGCCCACTCCTTTCATGAGGTTCTAGAACAAAGCGCTATCCTTGTTGTATTTGCGGACAATATAGTTGGAGGTCATGACTAGCGTAAAGCCGACAACCGATTGATACAGACCTGCGGCAGTGCTCATACCAATCTCACCTGTTGTTTTGAGGCCTTGATAGACATAGGTATCAATAACATTCGTGACACTGTAGAGCGTACCGGAATTACGAGGCACCTGATAAAAGAGACCGAAGTCGGCGTAGAAGATTTTACCGATGGCCAGCAGGGTCATGATCGTAATAATTGGACTCAGCAACGGCAGTGTAATATTGCGAATCTGTTGGAACTTACTAGCTCCGTCGATCATCGCCGCTTCATACAGCGACTTGTCGATCCCCATAATAGCTGCGAGATAAACTACGCTGTTGTAACCAACCGCTTTCCACAGATAGACTAAGATCAGGATGAACGGCCAATAGGCTTTTTCCGAATACCACTGAATTGACTCTGCGCCAAAAAAGCCCATGATCTGGTTCAGCATCCCACGTTCGGAGCTCAGGAAACTAAATGCAAAATAGCCGACCACGACCCATGACAGGAAGTAGGGCAGGAACATGCCGGTCTGATACACTTTGGCCAGCTTCTTGTTCACAATCTCGGACAGCACAATCGCCATCAGAACCGACAAGATCAAGCCAAGCAGGATAAACGCTCCATTGTAGAGCAAGGTGTTGCGGGTAATGATGTACGCGTCATTGGTGGTAAACAAAAACTTGAAGTTGTCTAGCCCCACCCATTTGCTGTTGATAATACTCGCCCAGAAGCCGTCGCGGCTAAAGCGGTATTCCTTGAAAGCAATAATCGTTCCTATCATCGGCAGGTAAGAGAAAAAGAGAAACCAAAGCGCACCTGGTAAAACCATGAGCAGCATAATCTTGTTATTCATAATATTTTTTATAAATCCGCTGATTGTCTTCACACTTAGATCCCTCCTGTATGTCCTTATATTTCAAAAAAAGACCGGGTCAGAGGCCACGCCCCTGCCCCGATCTTCTCTTACGTTGATGTTTTACTTGTTGTTGGACGCTTTCCAGGCATCAATTTGCGATTGCGCTTCAGCGATAATTTTGTCCAAACCAGCTGCCTTGAATTTCTCAATAGCTTTCGGTAGATACTCGTCAGGATCAACGGTTCCAGTCATCAGTGGTGACCAGTATTCTTCTTTTACGTTCTGAACCGCAGCGATTTCAGTGGTCACCTTAGAAGTGTCGAAGTTAAAACCAAGCAGCGGTGCATTTACACCGGATTCATTAAACTTTTTGAACTCTTCCCATTTGTTCTCAGGGTCACCCTCGTTCAAATAGTTGATCATGATATTGCCCAGCGAGAAGGTTGGCATGTCATAGTTCTTGGATTCATCCAGGTTCTTCATGGAATTCTCACCGGTCTTCTCGTAGTGCACGCCTTCGATTCCGGAGTCAATCATGTTGCGAAGCACCGGATCGGTGTTAAGCAGGTTCAGGAACTCCATCGCTTTCTCCGGATATGCGGAGTTAGCCGAGATGGCTTGCATCGAACCCATAACGGACCAGTTGTAGATGTAAGGTTTGCCAGCTGGCGTGGAAACTACAGGATAGCCGTAGCTTGCCGACCACAGATTGTCCGCCATCGGCTGGGTAGCCGCGCGATCCATGAACCAGTTCGAAGATTTATATAGATCATCCACCGAAGTTGTAGTTGCTACTTCCGGCGAGATATAACCTGCCTTGTAATATTTGCGAACGGTTTCAAGAGTGCTTTTGAGTTCTGGGGATTCCAGAATGTTCACGATCTTGTAATCCTTCGTGTCCATATAAACAGCCATTGGCATCTTTTCAATGATGTAGTCGAACGGCAGCACTGGCATGAAATCCTTCACCATAGCGTAAGGCGTGATGCCCGGTTCATTCTCTTTAATCGTCTTCAGCAGTGGTTCAATGCTTTCCATTGTGTTCACCCCGGAAATGTCGAGGTTATATTTGTCGAGCAGCTCTTTATTGAAGCGCCAAACTTCTTGCGCCGGAAGCTCTTTGTTGGCAGGAACGGCATAATTATGTCCATCTACCTTGGAACCTTCCAGGAACGCCGGATCAATCGTGTCTACGATGCCTTTTCCATATTCATTAAGCAGGCTGTCCAATTCCATAAAAGCGCCTTTGCGGGCATTTTGCACATAATCGAACGCCCAAGAGCACGTAAAGAGAATGTCCATGGGTTCACCAGCGGCTACTTTGACCTGCATTTTTTGTGTATAATCACCAAAATCAATCATATTCATCTTCAGGGTGACATTTATCTTCTCTTTAGTGTACTTATTGACTTCTTCCACGACACGGTCCAGATCCTTCTGCGGTCCGCCGATCGTGTACCAGATCAGTTCGACTGGTTTCTCGGATGATGCACCGTCGCCGCCCGCTCCTGAACTGTTAGTTGCCGCGTTGTTTGAATCGCCGCCACATGCGCTGAGCGCAAGCGAGAATGCCATAAGTGATGTCAGTAACAGGGAAAACCTTTTTCTTTTGTTGTTGCCCATTCCTGTATAACCTCCCCTTTGTTTACCTCAAGATCGCTGGCCTAATCCGGAATTAAACCAGCAGCTTTCTCCTTCAAGGACTATCTTTACTGTAATTTATGAAAGCATTTTCAAACAGAAGATAAACTAAATAAATCATGTAGAAAATAAAGAAAAAGCTTGCAGCGGGGGTCCGCTAGACAAGCCCTTTGTACTCCGTAGGAGATATCCCGACATGCTTCTTAAATTGTTTGTAAAAATATCCGGTCTCCCAATAGCCTACTTTGAGAGCGATTTCATGAACTTTAAGTGAGGTAATCCGCAGCAGCTCCTTTGCCTTCTCAATCCGGTATTTATTGATATATTCGGTGAATGACTCATTCACCTCTTTATGGAACAGCTGTCCCAAATACACCGGGTGAATATGGTATTGGGCACCGAGGGTCTTCAGTGACACATCTTCATTGTAGGACTCATGGATATAATTCAGCACCTGCTGCACGACTGGACTCTTTACGTCCCGAACTAAGGCGTCTACCGTAATGGTAGCGGCTTCCTGAATAATCTGAGTCAGTTCATTTATGGAAACTGTGGAGCGAATGAGGCCAAAACCGTCTGCAAAAAGCTCCGGTTCTTCCACATGGCGGATCTCCTGCAGCTGCATCTTGAAGCGGATCAACCATTCCATAGCAATGCCTTGCAGCAGCACAGGTGTAATCCCCTCCATCCGCCGCAGCTGCTCAAAATGATCCTGAATCCGCACCAGCAGCGCTTCCTTATCCTTCGCCATAATCAGCTTGAGATCATCTTCCCAATTCAGCGGCATACCTTGGACGGCAACCTCATGCCTGTCCTGAACTTCCTCATAATGCAGCAGATTCCGCTCTGGAAACAGCATGAAATATTCCTGAGTCATCTTTGCATGGGCATAACTCTGAGCCGCAGCCTCCTCCATCTCCTCCACCGTTCCTACGGAGAGACGCATTGGCGGACCGCCAGTTAGGGATAACAGCAGCTGCGCATGAAGCCTCTCCACCGCTTCTTTGCCCTGCTGATACTCACTAAGCAGATGCAGCAGCACGGTATCTCCATCCATATCCCGGAATGCAATCAAAGACGGGTTACCGCCTACAACCTCTTCCACCGCTTGGAATAGCTCGGCAGCGTCCTGTTCAGGGCGAAGCAGAGCTACCTGCACCAGCGGCTTATCTAGTCTAAGTCCCAGAAAATCAGTCCGTTCGCTGAATTCCTTCGGCCCAATCTGGCACCGCAGCCAACGGTACATCACATTATCGCGCAGAATGGAAATACTATGCGCATTGAATTGACTCTCTTGGCGGGAGACACCCAGCTTCTCGGCGGCAGTTACTAATGTTGCCCGGAACTCTTGCAAATTAATAGGCTTGAGCAGATAATTTTCAATGCCGAGCGCCATTCCCTCCTTAAGATATCCAAATTCATCATAACCACTGAGGATAACAACTTTGATCTCCGGTTGAATCTCCCGCACAGCCCGGATCAGATCCAGTCCGTTCATCAGCGGCATGGAAATATCCGTAATCAGAATATCCGCTGGGACAAACCGCAACGACTCCAGCGCTTCCTGGCCGTTCTCGGCGTGGCCGACAATCTCCATCCCCAGTGCTGCCCAATCCACAATGTCATATAATCCTTCGATAATAAAAGGCTCGTCGTCCACAATGAATATTTTATACATGGTTTGGATCATCCTCTCCCAGATCGGGAAAATACACAGTCACGGTTGTGCCGGTACCCGCTTCGCTTTGTAATTCAATGCCATACTCACTGCCATAAAGCAGCTTCAAACGTTCATGAATACTGCGCAGGCCGAATGATTCCGATTGTTCATCTGGCTGCAAAAGACCTTCTTTGAGCTGGACCAATCTGTCCGGGGCAATCCCCCGCCCATTGTCTGTAACTACCGCACGCAAATATTTGCCATCCTTGGCCACAGCCACACTGATGTGATTATCATTCTTGTCCACGCGCATCCCATGCAGAATGTAGTTTTCAATGATGGGCTGCAGCGACATTTTGAGTACAACTCTTCCGGTAAGCTCTTTCCCGCATTCCATTGTATAAGAGAATTTATCCTTATAACGGATGCGGAACAGCTCCAGATATAAACGGCAGGCCTCTAGTTCATCCTTCATCGTATGCTTGGGTTTCTGGTGAACATAGCTTTTGAACAACACCGACAAGCTGTAGATCATCTCCCCGACATCTGAAGCTCCTTGAGAGATGGCCCTCATCCGGATCACCTCTAAGGTATTGTAGAGAAAATGTGGGTTTACCCTGGCTTCAAGCGCGGCAATTTCGGTATGTTTTTGCTTGATTTCAGCCTTGAACACACGGTCTATATGAAGATTCAGCTCATCCAGCATGTCGTTGAAGCTCTTGGAGATCTGCCCCAGCTCGTCTTCTCTGACATCGGTAATCCGGGCATCCAGGTCACCGTTTTTCACTTTGCGGGTGAACTTGATAATTTTATGAGTCCGTCTGGCAAAATTATTGATAAATAAAGTGGGCGTAATAATCGCAAACAACAGGCAGATCAAGCAGATAATGAAGATCATGTTCCGCAATCCCCTATAGGTGGCGGCTAATTCCTGCTTAGGCACAGCACTCAACACAGTAAATCCGCCTTGGGTATGAGTCTGCTTAGTAATGATCATCCCGCCAACTTCTTCACCATCTGTATAGGCGGAATTCATCTGCTCGGGATAAGGATAGCGCTTTCCATAATAAGTGCCCGAGGTATCAAATAACACATCCCCATCCGCTGCCAGCACCAGAATCTTTCCCTTGAAGTCATCCTTATAATTGCCCATACTCCCCCAGACCTCGCTGGCATCAAAATAGACTAGAAGCTGACCAATGTTGCGCAGTGATATCTTGTTATTGACCGGGGTACGAACCGTAAACATCGGCCCCTCCGGAGATGAGATTGCCTGACTGACCCAAGTGTTTGGAGCGGTGACACTGCCTTCCTCCTCCAGATACAGCGCATCCGGTACAAAAGAATGGGCTGCATTAGTGGAAATAATCTGAAATTTGCCTTGGTCGTTATAGACATACAACTGCTGCTCAGCTGCACTGTAGAGCATTAAACTGCGGATATCAGGATCATCTTCAACTTGATTGCGAAAAAACTGCACGGTATCCGTCGTAGCATTACTTTCGTTGAAATACCGGTCCAGCCGGTACCTCACGTAATCTTCATACGGGTGCTCCAGCAAATACGACGTATTAGCAGTCAGCTCCGTGTCCCGGTACACGTCCCGCATCATAGACTGTACAGAGTCATATTTCTGCTCAATATAGCTGTTGATGCTCTCCACGGTACGTTTCTGAATCTCCATCTGCCGCTGCACTACGGCCTGAGACATGAGCAAGAACATCAGGTAAGAGAAGGTGATAATGGTGACCACGGCAATGACTGAGAAGAGCAGGATGATTTTCATAAACAGATTATTCTTCAGATACTTTCTGTACAATTTCCCCGGAAACATCAGCAACCTCCTACAGCAGGGGGGAAGCCTAAGCTTCGCTGCTTGTCATTATGAATAAAGTATAGCATGAGGTGCTTCCTGCCTGTGGCTGGTAAAAGCTTGCATTCCTCCGCTAAGCAAAGACAGTCTGCCCATGGAGCAAAGGGCTCCTTGGGCAGACCGGGGTGGGACTATATAATCTACCGGATGTAATTCAAGATGAACTGCGCAGCCTCGGCACGGGTCGCCAAGCCACCGGGTACAAAATTCCCGTCCGTGCGGCCATTCACCAGACCCAGTGATGACGCAGCATTCACGCTGTCTGCCGCCCAGGCTGCTACCTCACCGGAATCGGTGAATGTTGCCGGGGCTGAAGACTGAAGCGCTCCATGCTCCAGTACATAGGCACGCATTAGCATAGTCACAATCTCCTGGCGGCTGATGTTCGCACTCGGATCGAAGTGTTCAGCAGTGCGCCCGCCTACAATACCTGCCCGGACCAGACGCGCCAGGTCCTGCTCATACCATACACCAGATGGCACATCACTAAATTTCAATTCCGCCTGAGCTTGCAGTCCCAGCACGCCAGCCAGCAGCTTCACAAATTCCGCTCTTGTAATACTGCGGGCGGGCTCAAATCCATTTTCGGAAGTGCCTTGTATCAGATGTTTAGCCGCCAGCTGGCGGATAGTGTCCGCAGCCCAATGGGTAGACGGAACGTCAGCGAAGGATTTATTGTACTCCAGCACAGCCAGCCTGCCTGTTCCGCTAAACTCTCCTAGCAGGAAGCCATTCGCGTATACTCCGCCGAGATAGGTAAGCGAACCCCCTTCAGCAATAGCATATAAACCAAGCAAATTAGTATTATAATCCGTATTTGCTGCACTCCATTGTATGGTTACTGGTTTGCTGAAGCTTGGAAGACGGTTAGATGTACCATTCCCCGCGATGATGCTCAGATCAAACGTCATCCCCGTACCCCGCAAGACCACCCCACGCTCTGCTTTCAGTGTGCTCATGTTCAAAGTTTCCGGGCTGAGCTTCACCTGAATCTTGCTGCCTGAAGCTTGAGCTTCATTAAGCAGCGCCTTCAATTGCACCAGCAATTCCGGCGCAATACCAAGTGTGGTGCCCGAGGCGGCCAATTCAAGTTGACGGATCCCTAGCAATTCACCTGCATTTACAGGCAGCTCGATAGCTGTAACGCCTGCCGGCACATTTACCGTCACTTTTCCGTTCTCAGTAGATGTACTGAGTGCACTTGCTGGAACAGTCAATGTTGCACTAGTCGGACTTGGAAGCGGCGTTGCTGTCGCTGCCGGAGTCGTTCCGCCAGTTCCCGTACCTGTCCCTGGAGCCGATGTCGGCTGCGGTGTAGATACAGGAGTATTGTGGACCTCCAAATCAATAATCCCGCTCTTTTGAACAGCCGTATAAGGGCGGCCATTCAGTATTTTGGTGTTGGTGACTACGGCCGTGTATTCGCCGCTGTCTGTTTCTTTTGCAGAAGCAATCGTATAATCACGCTCCACAGCGCCTTCAACGGCCTGCCCGTTTTTCAACCATTGGTAGCTTAACTCGCCATAAACTGCAGAAGCCACTACGGCAAAAGACACCTTATCACCTGCAACTGCCGGATTCTTATCTACGCTATAAGCGGTGATAATTGGCGCATCCGGTGCCGGATGTACTGTCACCGTAAGTTCATTACCGGTTCTTGTTGACGGTTCCGTTCCCTCTTTTCCAGTCAGAACCACACGGAACTGCGTACCGCTGTCTGCTTCAGAAGCAGTAAATGCGTATACCGCCGAAGTCACGCTCTCCGCCACAGTCCATTCCTCTGCGGTTGCTGCCTTCGTCTCCCAGTGAATCGATTCCACATCCCCGCGGATCTGTACGAACAGCTTCACCTCTTCACCGGTAATGACATCAAGTGCAGATGGAAGATCGGTTATGAAATCAGGCGCTTCCCATGGTGCTTCAGCCGGAGTTACGTTAAGTGTGTACTCTGCTTCACTGCTGTCACCAGATTCATTGGTGACGATGACCTTGTACTTATCGCCATCCATCACTGTAGTCAAAGCAGGGATAGTATAGGAGGCGGACACTCCCAACGCATCTCCATAACCGCTGCCCGTGTCCGCATACCAGGCATAAGTCAGCTGCCCTGCGCCAGTGGCAACTGCCATTAGTGTCGCGGACGTATTTTCACGAAAGGAGCCTTCCCCTACGATCTGCACCTTTGGAGCTTGCAAGGCCCACTTCGCCTGCAAGTTCAGCTCACCGGTTATCAGATCTTCGGCAAAATTCCATCTTCGCGCACCTTCTCCTTCTCCAACATACCAGCCTTCCAGGTCATAACCCTCTCTGTCAATGCCCGTAGGCTCCAAGAGCAAAGTGCCATATACAGCCTCGGCCACAGTATTTGCTGGCTCACCCCCATTAGCATCAAAGAGAACGGGATAGCTTCCTTTCAGATAGACCGGTTTGGAGCGGTTGCCTGCATAATCCTCCATCACCACATGCACTACTTTTGCCGTCGAGGTGAAGCTTAAGCTCGCCTTAGTTGTCCGTCCACGGATAATCATCGGCTTATTGCCAGAGCTATACGTTGTGGCAAAAGATTTCGCATTCCCATCCTCATACACATACATATACCGCCAGTCTCTGGTATTCGGCATCGGCAGATTCAGCTTACCGTCCGTCCAGGACCATTCTTCCGCGTAAGGTTCCGCGACCGTGTCGATGAACCGGCCGCTGACCGAGACTGGATCGGTGTTGCCTGCGGTAACGGTGACAATGTAATCATCGCCGTTTACCGGCATCCCCGTGAACAGCGCAGTGCTTGCACCTGCCGGGACAACCACTTGCTGTGACACCGGTTCGGATGTCGTAATCCAATTCAAAGACTGCACTCGAACGGTAATGTCACCGGAAGCTTGGGCGGAGTTCGTCCAGTTCACAGTCAACTCCCCGTCCGCGCTTGAATCCACCTTCACTCCGGAAACCGCCGCATCCAGATCAAAAGCCAACGATGCCGCTTCACCCTCCACTCCATCCGCACCCACTGCAACCACTTTAAGGGTTCCAGATTTCACCGGGAGATGCTTCAGATAGAACACCTCATCGTATTTGCCGCCCATAAATACATCATTCACGTACACATTATATTGCTTGATCTTAGTGTAATCGGGATCTAGCTTCCACTTCACAACCATTTCACCTGTATCTGTAAAAGCTTCCGCAACTGTTAATTCCGCAGGAGCTGCGGGCTTTACGGCAGACCCGTCATAAACGCGCAGCTGTCCGACGTTCATCTGGTAGGTGGACGCTGTTCCTTGCCCGGGATCGAAGACCAGTCCAAGGGCTACAATATTATGACCCGCGTATGCACTCAGGTCCAACTCCTTTGTCACCCAACCTTCCGAGTGTTGACCACTGTTTGGAATAGCGACCTCTACTACGGTATTCGGATCATCAGCCAGGATGAGTCCCACTTCCATCGCCGAAGCATCCGTGGCAGATGGCTTGTTGAAGCTGATCGACAGCTTGGAGTTGCCGTTGACCTCCAGCTCTGTTTTGTACAGACGCAAGAAGTTCTTCGCATTCAGATTGCCGTTCACCACCAGTGAACTGCCACCGTTATACGCACCGATCTGCTCATAGTTGTAACGGTTTGTACCCGCAAGGTTGTACTCCGGTCCATAATCAAAATCTACAGTAAGCTTATTGCCAGCAGTATCCTGCCACCACTGCCAAGTCACTGGGATATCCTGCAGGCTCATATTAGACCACTCATCCGGGTTCGATATTTCACCGTTCACGGAATAGGACAAGCCCTGTCCAGTGTTAAAATTGGTATAAAAGTTCTTGTCCTTAATTACCGAACGCTCCGCAATGACGGAGGAGATTCCCGGCCAGTAACGGTTGTCGGCATAAACATCGGAAACGGTATTGGTTGCAGATTTGACCGTATTCTTAGGGTCCACGTTCGGGCCTGACCACCATAGCTGCTCACGCAGTTTTGTCATCCATTGGTAGTCATTTTCGGATCTGTGCGAGACCGGGTAGGACAAGTTCATATCCTCATCCAGACCGGCATGAACAAAGTCCGCACCGAGTGTAGCCAAGCTGAGCCGTGGCAAGCCATTGCTGTCCAGCTTGTTCATCAACGCTGTTCCGTTAACGGACTTGAACCGGTCGCGGCCTGCTTCCAGCCCTGCAAAACCAACGTCAAACAAGTTGTAGCTTGTTCCCAGACTGGCATTCAGATTGCTTAAGTAATTAGCCGCGTTGGTAATCTGTGTATTGCCAGCCCCGTAGTCGAAGAAAAACGAATTGGAGACGGGTTCCTTGGTGCTTTTATCCACTAAAAAGGAGATATTGGTATCATTAATCGTCCGGGCGAACGCATTAGCACCGGTATTGGTGTTCAGAGAGTCATACCACTGTACATATAGGCCGCCCTCTTGCAGCACCTTCATAAAAGCGATGTAATCGGGGATATCCTGGGTCGCGACATTCGGATTCATCTCTTCCTGATTTACAAAATAACCGTCAAACCCGAAATATCCGGCCATCTCGATCAGTTTATCCGCCACCGGAAAATTACCATTCTCGTCTTTAACTATCATTTGTTTGTACGTCTGCTGTCCACGGTCATTATTGGAAAAAAAGATTCCCGCCAATGACAGCACGCCGTTCTTATGCGCTGCATCGGTGTAGGTAGGGTTCGGGATATTCAGCATGCCGAATTCGAACCATTTTTGCTGCCAGTCCTTCTGGGCCAATTCATCATAATATTCCGGCGGGGTGTACGCAGTTGCTGTACCGTGCCAATAGGAGTAGTAATCAATATATTGCCAAAAGTTAAAATGATACTGCGCAAACTTGTTCGTATACGGCGCGTTCTCAATAAAAGCATTCCCGTAGTCGCCAGCAACGTTGATCATCTGTGTGTCTGCGCTAAGCGCTGGGTTAGCTTGGGTTGCAGCAAATGGGGCATTCCGCTTCTGCAGCGGCACCCGCGATCTCAACAGCTCTGCATCCGGATCAGTTGCCGGACTCCAGTTCGCAATATGGCTGCTCGTATATCCATGTACATTAGGCTGATTGGCACCCGGCGCACTGTCTCCTGTAAAAGGCCACGTATCGCCGGCGTAAGCCGTTAGGGGAAGTCCTGAAACTAGCAAAGCTGCCGCCAGAACAGCTGATGTCAGCTTACGACGCGCCTTTTTACCGGTGTGAAGGTTCATTTTCCACTCTCCTCGTCCTGTAGTTGTTTCGGTTACTCTCATCCATGAAGCGTAATGTGTGCTCAGTATATCGCCGAACAGCAAGTAGATTACTTCTGTTATCCCGTCCCTCTGCCGCTCCTACCCTCTTCTGCCTGCACATTCTGTATCCAACCACATATGTGCAAGCGCATTCATATTTGTCGGCACCCCCCTGTCTTACTTTGATTAGTCCACCCTAATCTAACCCAGATCTTTCCTTACAAATAGCCGCAAAATTAAAGATATGCTGGATAAATTAAAGATTATCGCGCCAGCAGGGATCGATATCCTGGCAATGAGTGGGTTGTTAAACATATGTTGGTTGAAAATATAAAGAGGATAAAGAAGCGTGGCCTCTTTTGCCTCTTATCTCCGCCACTCCGCCGTATTCGCTCAAATCAGAGGCACTTTTGCCCCTCTTTCACGCCACTCCGCCGTATCGCCGCCCTCCCTCAGACTACCCAGCTACGAAAAAAAGATTGTCTCTCCGTCATCAACGATGACCTTGAGGCAATCTTTTTTCAAACCATCCGATTTAGTTACTTTCCTTGCTTCTCAAGCAAGTTCAGAATGATTGTTACTGCTTCGGCCCGGGACGCTACCTGGTTAGGTGCGAAACGGTTTTGTCCTATGCCATTCACAATGCCCGCGTCTGCTGCTGCCGCAATATATGGTACTGCCCATGCGGGTACATCCTTAGCATCATTGAAGGTTAAGGTCGCTTTTGGATCTACTGTAATGCCCAGAGCCCTAACAACCATAACTGCTAATTCAGTGCGAGTAAGCTCCTGCGTAGGACGGAAGGTACCATCGTCATAGCCGCTGATAATTTGCAAAGCTACTGCCTGAGCTACAAAGGACTTAGCCCATGCCGGAATCTTCGCTGAATCCTTAAAGCTTGAAGTGTTACCACTGTCCGGCAATTGCAGGGCACGAGCCAGCATAGTGATAAATTCAACCCGATTTACTTTCTGATTAGGACGGAAAGTATTATCCGGATAACCGCTAACGAAGCCTCCTGCTACTGCCTTCTCAATAGCCGCTGCTGCCCAATGGCTGCCAGTATCCGTCAATGATGGTTTGACTACTGGCGTTGCAGATGGTGTAGGCACCGTTGTTGGTGCTGGTGTAGCTGTTGGTGCTACTGTTGGCGTTGGTGTTGCTGTCGGTTTTGTTGTTGCCACTGGACCTGTTGATGATCCTGTTGTTGGTGCTGCTGTTGGTGCTGTCGTTGGCGCTGTTGTCGGTTCCGTCGTTGGCGCTGTTGTCGGTTCCGTTGTCGGCGTTGTTGTCGGTTCTGGTGTTGGATTTACTTCCGGATCTGCTTCTTTAATAATACCGAACTCTTCCAGAACGTACGGTTTAGCATCATTAATATTCTGATCGATCTCATAAGATACAGCTGTTAATTTACCAGCATCTACAGTAATACCTACAAAGGTCTGAACTTGACCGCGTTTTGGACGCGTAGCATCACTTGGGTCCGGTCCGTATTTAGCTGCTGTATTCTCATTTGCTACTTCGAAGAGATTATAGTACGCATCTCCCAATTCTGGTTTCATGTTCTTGTAATAAACCTTCGCTCCCGCTGTAGCTGGGATCAGATAGATCGTTCCATCTGGATTTACTGTGTACTCTACAGTTTGACCATTGAAGCTTTCCTTGATCTTCACTGTGTCTGCCGCAGTTCCATCAGCTTTAATTGGCTTGGTCCGGGCATAAATATGGTCGTGTCCTTGAAGAACCAAGTCAATGCCCAGTTCAGCCATCATTGGAGCAACCTTCGCTCTTTCTCCATTTGTACCCATAATGTCTTTGTCAGTAGCATGGTTAGAGGTTGTGTATGGACCTTTATGCATAGCTACGATAATCCACTTCGCACCAGCAGCCTTCGCTGCTTTTACGTCAGCCTTCATCCAATCCAACTGTGCTTGGCTGAAGTTAGCAAATTCATCGGAATTCTCATTTGTATTCAGGACTACAAAGTGAGCATTGCTGTAGTCATAGGAATAATATGCTCCAGTTTCTGTTGCAGAGCCCGGTGCTTCCTTAATATTGTAGTGCTCATAGAAGGCATTTGCCTTATCCTCATGATTCCCCGCAACAGGCACGATGGTCGTGTTAAGCAGGGTATCCTGCGAATGACCAAGCAACCAATTCCATTGTGATTCATTAGTTCCGGTATCTACGATATCTCCGTTAATCGCCACAAACTCAGCATTCGGGAACGTCGTAAGTGCTTTTGCCATCGTTTCACCGGAAAGAATCGCTTCATCTTCGGTCTTAGCCTGTGTATCAGCCAAATCGATGAAAGTAAATGCTCCTGTCTTAGCGGCAGTTTCAAAAGTTCCCACTGCACTCCACAGGCCTAGTGCTTTATCACCTACACGGAAGTAGTATTTTGTATCAGCTTTCAGGCCAGAAGCTTCCGCTTTATGAACTAATTCATCCTTTGAATTTCTGGAAACCGCCGAACGTCCTGTAAACTCAGCAGCCTTAGCAAAGTCTGGAGTAACGCCCGTATTTTCTACAACCTGCAGATCGTTTCCAGTAGACTTCAACGCTGTGTACCAAGTGAATCCTTTTGCACTCACTGGATCGCCATTAAAGGTAACTGTAACTTTTTTAATCGAATCCGTTGAAGCGATAGCAGCTTCTGAATTTGTTCTTTCACTTACAGCTTTGATAACAAATTGATAGGTTTGGTTTGGATTAGTATTTTCTACAGTGTAAGTATAAGAAGTTTTACCTTCTTCATTAGGAACACTGACCATCCAATTTGCGGATACCAGATCATTTTGCTCATAAATTCGATATCCAGACACTGGTGCACCGGAAGCTGGCGCATCCCAAGTCAACGTTATTTTACCACCATCTGCTGCAGTAGCCTTTGCATTTTGCACAGGTTTAACTGCTACTTCCGATTTATGAATGCTGTAGTTATCATACAAGTCTGTAGAACCACCAGTTGTTGTGGTGTAGGCTTCGTAAGATAGCTCATCATTCGTTACCGTCATCCCCGTGAACATTTCCTTGCCAGGCTGTCCGTATTTAGCTGCAAAAGGGAATGTTCCTGAAGCTACGTTGTATTTCTTATTGCCCGCTGCATTTGTAATCAGGTATAAAGTACCCTTAGGATCAGTTACTACTCCGTTTGAGTCCGGAACAATATCCGTCAATGGCTTGTTGTTGTACATCTGATAGCTTCTAGCAAAGGTGTGGTCATGCCCGCCAATTACCATGTCGATACCAAGCTCATCAAACACCTTCGTTAATTGCGCTCTGTAAAAGAGTACATCTGTATCATTGGTGTGATTGGCAACGGAATAAGGAGATTTATGCAGAAGCACAACCTTCCATTTCTGATTGCTTTTTGCCGCTTCGCTCCGAAGCCACTCCACTTGTTTATTGTAAATTTCGTTATTCTCAAGATTCGAGCTTGCACCATAATATTCTGTATTAATTACCATAAAGTGCGCTGAACCGTAGTCAAAAGAATATACAGAACCATCAGGTTTCGCACCTGTATTCGATACATTCGGCAAGTTAAAATGAGAGCTATAATTGCTATAATTTTTGCTTTCATGGTTGCCTACCAAAGGCACCAACGGAATATTCGCTAAAATATCCTTAGGCTTATTGAAAAACCATCCCCATTGCTCCTCAATATCACCGTTATCCACCAAATCACCAGAATTCAGAATAAACTCACTTTCCGGGAATTTAGCTAATCCTTCTTGAAGGGTATGATTCCAGATATCAAAATCTTCTTCAGTTGTTCCTTGGGAATCCGTTGTATATAGGAATTTAAAAGCTTGGTTGCTGGAACGTTCTGTCTTAAAAGTTCCTACGTCGCTCCAATTATCAGCTTGTCCATCTCCAGCACGGTAAGCATATTCCGTTCCCGGCTGCAGATGATCCGCTATTACCTTATGGCTGGTTAGCACAAGTGGTTTTTTAGCTGATTTATCCGCTTTTGTCATATACACACTAGTTGTAACGGATGTTCCTTCATACAATTGAGCTCCTGCCGCTGGAAACTGGCCATTCTCCAATTTAGAAGCTTCTACCACTTCCAGTTTGGTGCCAGTCACACTTTCAGGTGCATACCAGTTAAATCCCATACTAGTCTGCGGGTTGCCATTAAAAGTAATTGCGATAGAATCTGGCTTCCCAACTCCAGGTTCTACTGTCTCCACTACAGGATAAGCAATCAGGCTCATATCCCAATAAAGGTCAGAGCTAGTGTCTCCCGTCTGGTGAACTTCAGCTGAAAGCTCATTACTTCCATCCTTCAGATTGGCTTTTACGATTTCCGTTAGGTCAACCTTTGTATACTCATTTGGATCACTGCCATTAGTTGTACTAAGTGTCTGATAGTCGATTTCACCAGCTGGCATAGCCTCGCGGTAGATTTCTGCACCATTCAGATACAGCACAACTCCGTCATCAAATGCAAAATTACCTAATACTTTATCCGATTCCGTAATCTCTTCCTTATTCACAGTTACATTTGTCCGGAAATAGGAAGTACGATATTTCTTCTTTTTATCCGAGCCGTAGCTTATATTTGTATTCAGAGCACCAAATTGCTTGCTGCTGACTCCGGCCCCAGAATCTTTATAACCAAGCGGCGCTTGGCCTGATGCCCATGTAGAATCATCGTAAACAGACCGCCATACCGAACCTTGATCCGTTCCGTTATCTAGATATTTCCATGTAGAATTGCCCGCCAGTAGTGTAATTGGCTCTAGCGTTTGTAATTGCAGTAATCCAGCATCCTCATTGCTGTCTTCTGCAAAAGCTGGCATTCCTGTAAATGTAAGTCCCAGTACCATAACGAAGGCTAGTGTCATGGATACTGCTTGTTTAAATAACCTGTTCATAATCAGTCTCCCTTACTGTTATTATGAAATGCTTGCATCCATTCATAGTAACTACTAAATATTTTCACAATGTACGGATTAATCCACTAGTTTGTAAAAACGGCTTGTGTATTTAATCAGGCAAAAGTGGTTACAGTAACGGCAAGGTTATGATCAAGGAGGACAAACATGGATGATACTCAAGCTTTTGTAGACAAAGTACACGACACCCAGAAGAAAGCAGAAAAGAACAAACAGAATCACGGTAAAGGAACACCAAGCCAAAAGCTGCCTAATAAACAGCACAGTAAATAGAACACGCGGACACGAAAACAAAAAAAGCAGCAAGCCCTCCCGGATCGGAGTGACTTGCTGCTTTACTTTTTGTAAATTGAGCTTTGCTTTTAAAGGAGTTATTTACTCCATTTCACCACATTCACTGCTACCTTCTCTAATTGCGCCTTGCTCAAAGCCTTGTCTGGAGAACTAATCGTCACAAAACGATCATCCAGTTTATAGGTCAAAAACAATGAATCGCTGGTAGGGCTGTACCACTTAGCTTCTGTACCATTGGAAAGCTTTATGGTATCGCCTTTGTAATCATAGGAGTAGTCACGTGGAGAAACGTTCACCCTCATATGGTTGAACAAAAAGTACACTCCATCTTCAGAGCTAGCTGCCTTTTGATAAGCGTCTCCACTCACCATTTGTGCTGGTGCATAAACCGTTTTAAACCCATCGAAATTTGCAAAAGCTTTAGAAATTTGTTCTTTTTGAGCGTTGCTGTACTGTACTGGTGTTAATGTATCTTTATCCGGCACCACAGTTCCAGTACCCAGAATGACCTGATTCGCTGCCGCATCAAAAGTCACTGGCACCTTCAACACATCAGCCAAGGCACGTACAGGAAGATAGGTTGTATTGTTATAAGTAATCGGAGCTAATGTGTTACCTTTATTATCAACAGGCGTATAAGCTGCACCATTCACTTTAAATCCAATGCTGTGATTAAGATATGCGGTGATTTTTTGCAGCTTAGTTCCCGCGTACACACCAGCTGAACCTGTGATTGCCATCCCAAATACCATCGTTGCTATAATGAACTTTTTACTTTTCATATGTTATGCCTCCTTAGAAGATCAATCTCGGTTTTTACTTTAGCTCAAGTTTTAAAAGAATATGTCTCTAAGTTGTATTTAACTTGTACCCAATTTGTAAAGAAACTATTCATCTGGAGCTCTGGTTTGTATAAAAAAAACAGCAACCCGCTTATCCCATAAGGATTTAACGGATTGCTGAGAGCTTTAACCTTGATACGGAGTTGTAACCTTATACACTTCTGAATATAAAATTTCTCTATAAAGTTGGAATTCTTCTTCATCAACAGGGTTAGGGTAAGTCATAATTAAGAGTGGTAAGTCTTCATTTCCTTCACGCAAAGGAGGTTGCACATAATCGTAAGGGTTCAAATGAAAGCCCAGCCGCTCATAAAAGCCAATTCTCCGCTGCTCCATTTCACCCAGTGGCCGCTCAACTTCCAAAAGGACAGGCTTGTTAGATAGACTGATGTATTCAGTCATCAGCTTTTTGCCAATTCCTCCGCCTCTAATGCTTGGGTCGACTGCTATATGTTCTACAAAACGAAAGCCGGGAAACTCCCAGCAGGCCATAAAAGCAACAATTTTACCCTCAGAGTTCATCTCGGTAATGAGACGATAATCTGGAACGTCCAATAACTCCTGTTGTCCCTCAAAGGTTCTGATCTCAGAAGTAGGAAATGAGGCTTCCATAATAGCGAATATTTCATCAAAAGTTGTGTGATTCATAACATAAGTTCTCACTTTCTGGATTTGTGGTCTATTATAAGTATACCTTACACATATTATCTTAACCCGAAATTCATTAAGAACTCAAGGTACTAGTACCTGGTACTAGGATAACGTGATATACTAAATAGAACAGTTATACACATCTTGTTTGATATAGGAGAGGTTCATATTGGATAATCAGCAATGGATCGCACCTGAGTTCTACAATCTCACTTCGGAAATGGAAAGCCATGCTCCTGAGAAGATTGCGCTTAAGTGGTTAAATGAGCAAGGAGATTATGAGGAAATTACTTACGGTGAATTACGCAAACAAGCTAACCGGCTGGCCGGAGGACTTGCGAAGCTTGGGCTGCAACAAGGGGATCGTGTTCTTGTTATGGTTCCACGCCGCATCATCGCTTATGTCATCTATTTAGCTTGTCTGAAACAAGGACTTGCCATCATTCCATCCTCAGAAATGCTGCGTGCCAAAGATTTATCCTACCGCCTGCGCCATTCTGAAGCCAGAGCGGTTATTGCTTGGTCCGAAGTAACCGGGGAAGTTAATAAAATCTCAGAGGATCTTCCTGCTCTCGATTACCGTCTTTCCGTATCTGGCAGCTCAGACGAACTCGGTGAAGGCTGGCTGGATCTAGAAAGTCTGATGGTTGGCCAACCAGATACCTTCACAGCAGTCGCAAGCCGCCGGGATGATATGGCTATTCTCGCCTACACCTCAGGTACTACCGGCAACCCTAAAGCGGTCGTTCATAGTCATGGCTGGGGTTATGCTCACTTGCGGATCACCTCACCTCAATGGCTGGATATTCAAGGATCTGACACCGTCTGGGCAACAGCAGCTCCCGGCTGGCAAAAGTGGATCTGGAGTCCCTTCTTAACCGTTCTTGGCAACGGAGCTACAGGTTTTGTATATAGTGGATCCTTTCATCCCAAAAAATATTTGCAGCTATTGCAGGATCACAAAATTCAAGTATTATGCTGCACCCCAACGGAATATCGTCTAATGGCTAAAACAGAAGACTTAGGTCGTTACGACTTGTCTACCCTGCGTTGTGCAGTATCTGCTGGAGAGCCATTAAATCAAGAGGTCATTAACACCTTTCAGCGTGAGTTCGATATCACAATCCGTGATGGGTACGGCCAGACGGAGAGCACCCTAATTATCGGAACACTCAAAGATACTCCAATACGCATTGGTTCTATGGGTAAATCAATCGCACCCGGCTTAGTCGAGGTTGTGGACGAAGACGGTAAGCCACTACCTGCTGGAGTGGTTGGTGATATTGCCGTACATTTGAGTATGCCAGCCCTGTTCCACACTTATTACAAAGATCCCGGTAGAAAAGAAAGCTCCACACACGGCGAATTCTTCATAACCGGCGACCGGGCAAAAAAAGATGAAGATGGTTATTTCTGGTTCGAGGGCCGTGGGGATGACATTATCATTAGCTCAGGTTACACTATCGGTCCTTTCGAGGTAGAAGAAGCATTGATGAAGCATGCCTCCGTTAAGGAATGTGCGGTCGTAGCCAGTCCAGACGAGATCCGTGGGCACATTGTTAAAGCATTTATCGTGCTCAAGGATGAGATTGTTGGTTCACCAGAGCTTGTAAAAGAGCTGCAATCCCATGTTAAAGAGTGGACAGCCCCTTATAAATATCCGCGCAAAATCGAGTTTATTCAGGATCTTCCGAAGACGACCTCCGGTAAAATACGGCGAGTAGAGCTTCGTGAACAGGAGAACCAAGCTGCGCAGGAATAAACATAGCCATAAAATTCACCTTATTAAAAAATAAAGAGCAGCTAGTCCATAAATGGACTGCTGCTCTTATTTATTTGGCATCAGGTCGTTACTCGGACCAATATTTCGCATCCGGGTTCAGCGACGCGCCAACTTCGCCTTCTAATACTAAATCGCAATCGAGGTAGCCCTCTTCATCCAGGAAATAAACCTCCTGCTTGTAGAACTCGCATAAGGTCTCCAAGAATTTATCGGGCGAATCATACATCACAATTAAATCGCCGAAATCATGAAGCAGGTCACATACCTGTTCCACGCCATCGGCAGACTTATAATAACAAATGAAATCACTGCCATAGTTCGTTAAGATAGGCAAGATAACTCCATCAGGATGTTGACCTTTTTCCTCCAATATCCCAGCTAATACCTTCATCTCCTCTTCATATTCATCCATATGAATCAGGCGGTACCCTGGAATAAATTCGATAAGGCTTGGTTCCTCTTCCTCACTGCTTGTCCCTGAGACAGTGCTATAAATAGCTTTCAGCAGTTCAGGAGTCTCCAGCAAAACTGCCGTAATCTTTGCTTCGTTACCGCCCTTGCCCAAGCTGGCAATATAATCAGGGCGTAATTCTGCGGACAGCTTAAGGTATTCTTGAAATTGTTCTGTCAATTTATTGGTGTGCATATTGTCATCCTTTACTTATTCGCAGAAGTCCACATCTTCATCAGCCATGTATCGAAGTCAGCGCCTTTTTCACCTTCATAAGCGTCGTACACGTCAACTCTCATCTTCTTCAGCTTCTCTTTGAAGTCCTCGTAAGAATGATCTCTTGGCAGGCTCTTTTTAATTCTCAGCAGGATCTTGGATACGCCTTTAACTAGTTCAGGCTTGTTCTTCGATGGCACCTTAACGTCTTCACCAAAAGCCTTCAGCTTAAGGTAAGCAGCTTCTTGAACTGTATATACAGGATCGCTCTCCATTAAACGCGTCAGGATATCGATAATTTGTTTGTGGTTGGTCTGTCCCAGCTCTTCAACTGCTTCTAGACGTGCTCTCCAATCCGCAGAGCGGTTGGCAGCTTTCTTTAATTCCTCATAATTCTCCGGTAGTTCATTGTTCAGTTCTTCGATCATTCCGTTCAATCCCCTTCTATTAAAAACTATCTATCTTACAGTAACAGTATAACCAACCATTGCGCAAGCTAAGAGAGGAAGATCTTTGCATGAATTCATGTGAATATCATATTTCCGCAAAAATATGGGTAAAGTATCCGAAGTAAGTATCCAGCGCAACATTCTATCGACTATATACGTTAGTAACTAGAGAAATTCAGACAATACATCAAGGAGAGTGACCTAAGTTGAAAAAGCATACCTTCATGCTAGCGTTAACCATTGTACTAAGTGTGGTGCTTGGCGCCTGTTCCAGCAACAACAGTAACAATGGAGCTGCCATTGAAACGAATCTAACTGCAAAAGAAATGGTCGATCAAATGCTGAGCAAAGTTGAGCAGCCATCATTAATGGAGCTTGATGCGGCTACAGTCGAACAGCTATATCATCTCAACCCAGAATTGCTTGAAGATTATAGCATTAGAATGCCTATGATGAATGTGAAAACTAACGAAATCGCCGTTCTGAAAGTTAAAGATGTAAAAGATATGACCACTGTTGAGGATGCAATTAAAGCGCGTGCAACAGATGTTCAAAAACAATTCGAAACCTATCTGCCTGATCAATACGAAAATGCCAAGAACTATAAACTTATTAAAAAGGGTAACTATTTCCTGTTCGTTATTGCTGATCCTGCGGATCAAGATAAACTCGTAGCAGACTTCGATACTTACTTCACAGAAAAATAAATAACCATGGTATTCAGCAGCCTACTTTTCCTATTCCTATTCCTGCCGGCTGTCCTAGCGCTCTATTATGTTTCGCCCTGGCGAATCAAAAACCTCATATTGTTTTTAAGCAGCCTGGTTTTTTATGCTTGGGGCGAACCTGTCTACATTGTAATCATGTTGCTGTCCACCATTACAGATTACAGCTTTGGTCTACTGCTCAGCAGACCAAAGCTGACTGCGGTGCAGCGCAAGTGGATTGTGGTTAGTTCCGTCATTATTAATCTAGGCTTATTGTCGTATTTTAAATACGCAGATTTTCTCATCCAAAATATAAATGGACTCCTCGGTACACATATTCCTTTAACGGATTTACCTTTACCTATTGGGATTTCATTTTATACTTTTCAATCCATGTCCTATATTATTGACGTCTATAGAGGAACTTCGAAAGCACAACGCAATTGGATTGATTTCGGTACATTCGTAGCGCTGTTTCCACAGTTAGTAGCAGGTCCGATTGTTCAATATAACACCATTGCCGGGCAACTACGTGAACGTTCGGTCGATATCCCCATGTTCGCAGAAGGTGTACGGAGATTCATAATCGGATTAGCCAAAAAAGTACTGCTCGCCAACAACATCGGTCTGCTCTGGCACACCATATCCAGCTCCAACCTAGATTCCCTGCCTGCTTTAACCGCTTGGCTTGGGATTATTGCGTTTGCTTTTCAGATCTATTTTGACTTCAGCGGGTATTCGGATATGGCTATCGGTCTCGGTCTCATGTTCGGCTTCCGCTTTAACGAGAACTTCAACAAACCTTATATCTCTCAGAGTATTACTGACTTCTGGCGGAGATGGCATATTTCCCTTAGCAGTTGGTTTCGTGACTATGTCTACATCCCGCTTGGAGGCAACCGCCGGGGGTTAGGCGTTCAAGTGCGCAACATCCTCATCGTATGGCTGCTCACGGGTATCTGGCACGGGGCAAGCTGGAATTTTCTGCTCTGGGGATTATACTTCGGGGTCATTCTTATCTTTGAAAAATGGTGGGGATTAAAGCTATTAAGCCACCTCCCCCGTTGGACAAGACATTTATATGCTGTAGTACTTATACTCATCGGATGGGTCTTATTCGCTTTTGAAGAACTTCCTCTGGTCATTGGCTACTTACAAGCGATGCTTGGCTTTAATGGACAGCCGTTATGGAATAATACCACTTTATACTTCACTTACACGAACGCGATTCTACTCGTGGTGTTAACCTTTGCCTCTACACCTGTGAAGCTCTCCAAGCGGATGGATTCTAGATCGGTTCCTGCTCTTGTTTGGTATGGCGTGTTATTTTTCCTATCTGTAGCCTACTTAGTAGATGCAACCTTTAATCCATTTTTATATTTCCGATTCTAACCATTAGGGGGTGATTGTTTATGAAGCTGAAGACGGATCGAATCCTGGTTGGGGGATTTGCTGCAACGTTATTTCTGGTCGCTATCCTTTTTTTCTTACTGCCTGTTCAGCGTTTCTCTGAGCTTGAGAACCGGTATTTGCAAAAGGCACCCCATCTGACATGGGACAATTTATTATCCCACACCTATGCGGAAGAGGCCGAAAGCTTTGTAACCGATCATTTTCCATTTCGGGCCAAATGGGTATGGGTGAAATCGGCGGTGGAACAGATGAGGCTGCAGCAAGAGAATAACGGAATCTATAAGGGAAAAGACGGCTATCTTTTCGAAAAATTTGCAGCACCTGATTACACTAAAGTTCAGCAATATGCAGCAGCTGTGAAACGCTTTGCCGATAACAATCCTGATGCAAACACCACTTTCTTATTGGCACCTACATCGGTTGGCTTGTACAAGGAACGTCTACCCTGGTTAGCTCCTGTCTACTCGCAAGCTGAGGTGAATCAAACAATAGCTAAGGATGTAGGAGATAGCCTTACTTTTATAAATGGATTTGATGTTCTTAGCCCACATGCCGCAGAACCCATTTACTATCGGACCGACCATCACTGGACAACCTACGGTGCCTACTTAGCTTATGTAGCCTATGCTCAAAGCATGGGCTGGCAGCCTCTGTCCCGGAGCGAATACCAGATTCAGACTGTGAGTAATTCATTTCTCGGGAGCTATCATACCCGGGGGCAATTTATCGGGGTCACACCTGACTCCATTCAAATGTACAAACCTAATCATGAGGTATCCACCCAAATGTACATTCAAGATACCGGTGAGACTTTAACAAGTATGTATGACCCAAGTTATCTGGCGAAAAAAGATAAGTACTCTTATTTCTTAGGGGGCGTACATGCGCTCATGAAAATTACCAGCCAGCTTGATCCAACAACGGTCAAACAGGAAAAGCTGCTCGTCATCAAAGACTCCTATGCACATAGCGTTATTCCTTTCCTGACTCAGCATGTGCCTGAAATCCATGTGATCGATATCCGTTATTATAATGGAAACATCAGTGATTATATGGCTCAAAATGACATCAAGGATGTCTTGCTGCTTTTTAATACAGCTACTTTTATTGATAATGCGGCGCTTTTGAAGCTTAATTAATGATATTGCGATGGATGCGGTGAAAAGACCTTTAATATGGTGTTGTGCGTAACTGCGGGAATGTTGGACTTTCGGTCGCTGTTGTCTCCAGATGTTTTTGATTTTACCGCTATCAGCGGATAACATCCGGAGACAGCTTATGCTTCCGATGCGAGCTTTCCTTCGGAAAGCTTTCAGGCGAACGCTAACGCTCCTACAGTTCCAAAATTCCCTCCTTAACTTCAAACCAAATACTAAAACTAATATATGAGTCCTCTAATCTGGACTCGTATTTCAGATCATTTTTGCCAAGAATCTCCGCGACGATGGACAGGCCAAGTCCAGTACCGGAGATTTCTTTATTTCGAGACTCTTCAATTACATAGAATGGGTCCCAGATATACGCTAAATGCTCCGTTTTTAGGCGAGTGGTTTTATTGGAGATCGTAAATTTTAATGTACGCGTAGTGTCACTCCGTAGTTTTATTTCAAAAAAATCCTCTTCACCATACTTAATGGCATTACTAATTAAGTTGTTGAATACTATCTCGATTTGGCTGATATCTTCTTCAACGATAGAGGATTCAAGCGAATGAAAGTCGCTCATTAAGGTTATGTTTTTATTTTTTAACGTAATATTATATTGTGAGATCACTTTTAGCAGAAGCTCTTTAAGATCAAAAGGCTCTTTATGCACTTCTGACTTCTGGATCTTGGACAATTTAATTAAATAATCCACCATATCCGACGTATACATCACTTGCTCCAAAATGATATCCGTATACGTGCCATCATCCAGACCGTCCTGAATGCCAATCGTATATGCTTGGATTAAGGATAATGGTGTTTTCACTTCATGCGAAATGCTTGAGATAAGGGTATTTAAACTTTGATTTTTCTCCTCCAATTTGGCATGGGTGCTCTTTAGACGCTGACTCATATGATTGATGCTTTTCGAGAGCTCTTCGATTTCATCCCCCGTTTGAATCGTCACTTGTTTAAAATCGAGATTGGATATATCCTTTGCGACATCCTGCAATTGTTCTAACGGTGTAATGATCTTTTTTGAAAAGTAAGCCACTAACAGCAAACTGATAATAATCCCCAGTAGAATGGAGTAAAAGCTGAATTGATTTACGAGGGTCAAGGCATCTGTATTGTGCACAACCACAGTTCCGATGAGGATCAGACTGCTATCCTGCTCGTATATTTTCGTTAACAGACTCGATTTCAATTTACCCTGATTAAATAAAAGATTAACCGTGTTGCCTTGTTTTACTTTTTGTAATACCTCATCTGTGATCCAAAATTTATTAAGTGCCACCTTATCTTTAAACAACGCAAATTGAATATTTTCGTTAATTTCTGCTGTACTTCCACTGTTTTCAACCCTAACAATCGTTACGTTATTATTGTTCTCGATCCTGCTTTCATTTTCCAAGAGTTGATCCAAACGGAGATCCTTTACTTCGTCATAAATGGTGTTGATCTTGGTTTTCATTTTGTATAGGTAATAATCTGCTGAGAAATAGTTGTGCAAGAAATAAGACGTACCAAAAACAATCAGCAAAATAATGCTCACCATGATCAATAACTTCGTACTTATTTTATGGATTTTTATCATGGAAGCTGTACCCCATTCCCCTATGCGTGATCACGTGGTCGGCCCCAATCTTATCGCGCAGCCTCTTAATATGCGTATCTACCGTTCTTTCTTCGCCCAGATAATCCATTCCCCAAACCGCAGACAATAAGGCATCTCTGGATAAAATACGCCCTTTATGCTCGTACAGGAAGGTTAGCAATTCAAATTCTTTTTTATATAACGCCAGTTCGGCCCCATTCTTGTACACTTTCTTCCGCTCAAAATCGATTTCTAAATCCCTAATCGCAGCCACTTTTTCAGTGCCTAGCATTTTTTTAATTCTAAGCATCAAAATCCTTGGGTCGAATGGTTTTCTTATATATTCATCTGCCCCTATATCCAAGGCACTGAATTCATCATCATGGGAAGACCTTGCGGTCAGCATTACAACTTTAGCCAAACTAACCTTCTTGATTTCATTACAGACCTCAAGACCGCTTCGCTTAGGCATCATCCAATCCAGCACCACAAGATCGATCCTATTCGAAAAAAAGAGCTCAAGCGCCTCCTCACCATCCGCAGCTGTCCAAACGTTATAGCCTTCTTTTTCAAAATAAGTCTTCAATATAGTGGTCATATGTTTCTCATCATCCGCAATTAAGATATTCAAAGTTTAGATTCTCCTTGCTGTAGTTATCAGAAGAAAAAGGCGAAATCCTTTACAGGTTTCACCTTTTCATATATTTTCATGCTACGCTATTGCAACTTCTCTAGTCCCTTCGTCAGTACGTTCCATATCGGGTTATCGACTGTCTTTCGATCAGGCTGTTCACCCTTCTCTATCGCTTCCCAATACTCCCAGGTTGGAGGCTCAATGCCAAGTTCATAATCCATGCCATCCCAAGTATCCTCCCGGAACGCATAAAACGCCCAGTGCCAGCCGTAATCATCAAAAATCGAGATTAAATCAGCCAAGTATTGATCTGCACCTTTTACAAGCCGGTTCGTGCCAAATTCTTCAGCGACAATACGATTAGCAGGGATGTTATTCTTTTCTGCCCACTGTGCGATAGGTTCTAGAAAATCCTTTAAAGCTTTCTTATTAAATGCTTTTTCCGTCTTCTCCTCACCTACTTTAACCGTTCCAGGATATTCATAGGTTAAGCCTTTTTTCTTATTTTGGCTGGTGAGTTCGTAGGGTTCATACATATGAAAAGCATATAATACATTCGCATCATCGATGGGTTTCAAATATTTAAAGGCCCATGGTGTAGCATACAGACCAGAATTGACGATAATAGGGGTTTCCGTATCTACGGTTCGAATCGCTGTCACAATAGTCTCATATAAAAGATTCAAATCCGCCGGAGTATTCTCCACTGAGCTATACCATTCGTTGTAATCCTCTGTCCAAAAATCATTAAATCCAGTAGCTTGTTCAGGATGTGGCTCATTAATAAGATTATAGCCGACCACCGCAGGATGATCTTTTAATCTTTCCGCAAGATCCTTCCAAAACGTTGCCGCTTGTTCATGATAACTGAAATCCTTCCAGATTCGATCATCATTTGTATAATTATTAAACTGCCGCCACCGATCTCCGGGCAGACTAAGGGCTGTCAGCACTACTTTTGAACCCCGCGCCTCAGCTGCATCCAAGTCTGCTTTTAACGCTGTAAAATCATCCTCAACAAGCCCCTCGTATTTATCTGCATTCCCTATTAAAAAGTCTTTATCTGGAGTAGCATCCGGTTGATCGTTAAACAGAAAATCACTATCTTTTGCCCATTTATCTGGCGCAAGTCGAATGAACTCTATATTATTTTCTTTCGCCGCATCATAATTTTCGGGTATAGATTTGGAATTCATGAAATTTGTTCCTTTTCGCTGTTGATCCCAGAAAGCGATCTTCTCATTGACCTCTTTCTTTACCTCCTTCTCCGGTTCATGATTTGCTTGTGGTGTTGCTGCACTGCATCCTACGACTGCCAACAAAATCAATACGATAAATCCTTTAAACTTCTTCATTCTCTCACCTCGTAACCTATCGTAGCCAATCTCTGTTACAAGAGTGTCACAAGAGAAAACGAGACAAAAAAAGAGATATTCTAAAAGCCAACAGGCCTTAGAATATCTCTTCTCTTCGACTAACCTCACAAATCATATTCATAGTTATCAAACTTGCCATCTGAGGCGAAGACATATTCGCAGATGTTCTCACCCCATCTAGCTATAACACTAAAGACGCGACCCGAAGTGGGAATATCACTGGTGGATGCTGGAGGGTTCACAAATTCATATTTCCCTTCCACGAGTGTTACAGGAACTTCTACAATTGGAAGCTGCGATTCATCAAAGCTCTCAGTTAGATAGGCCATGTTTATTGTGACTTCACTCGGTGCGTAATCTCCAAAGTCGACCTGCATTTTCTCCCCTGGTTTCAAGCGACGCAGACCCGTTAGAAGCGTAGGTTCACTATGCCAAGCCGTATAGTAAAAGGAAGCCCGATCATAGTCCGCTCCATTCCAGCTCGTCTTTAGAATGACATAGTTCTCTATAGCATCTGTACTATTCTCATGTGTAATAATAAGGGGCGACGGTTCAGCAGGACTTTTGAAAGAGCTCTCGGATTTACTCATTATTCCTCCGCGTTCCCCAAGCACCACCGCACCAATGATAACTACTGCCAACAGCATCAATGAAATCAATAATATCCTTTTAGACTTATTCCTATGTTAGATAATAGCTCCCGCCTTTCCTTAAACTTCTAACCCTTCTTTCATTTAACACTTGATCATCAAGCCATGCAAGTAGGTAACTGATGAATTACATAGCAAATCCAAGAGTTAACTCTCCTTCTATCATATTCTATTTCTAGGAGGTGAATATAATATGACCATTCAGTTTGTAGATTTAAGACTATCCAACCAAGCTGCTTCGGATGCTACACCAGCAGTTATTCCACTAGCAGCGACTCCCCTTGTTTTTGGGGATATTGGTATTCAGACCGCAGGCGTGTCGGCTGAGAATCAAGGCAATGTCCGCGTACTTTTGACCGGATTTCTAAAAGTAGAAAACAATCCTCTTTTCAATACCAATACCGTTAATGTTCGCAGAAACGGAACGATCATTTTCACCACGACATTTGGGGTTGCGATCAGCAGAGAAAATGAAGCTTTCGGTTTTACAGCAGTAGATATTCCACCACCAGCGGCTGTCGCAACAGGTCAAATTCAGTACACAGCAGAGATCTTCACCAATGCAGCTGCAACAGATCCCTTTAATAATGTCCAAGCCAGAAACTTTAGTGGCGTTGCAGCTGCGGGTAACTCCTAACATGAACATGTAGTGGGTGGGAAGCCAATTACCCCTTTAAAAACAGAAGCTCAACCAAAGGTACTGGTTGAGCTTCTGTTTATTCCCCAAATAATAGATCCAGAATCCGTTCATCCGCCTTTCGGTTCTTCCCTTTATAAGGATAACAATGAATATGAATCGCTGGATTAAAGTTAATCTCAATAACGCTATAGTTGGTAGCATTGGATTCTTCCTTGATGTCATCAATCATCATATCCACTCCACAAAAAGTGGCGCCCGCAGCTTTAGCCGCTTGAATCGCCAGAGCCTTATAACTATCTGGGATCTCATCCGTAAAATCCAGGCTGTCACCACCCGTGCTAATATTAGAGTTCTCCCGAAGATAGATGACTTCGTTTAATGGAGGAATATCACTCCAAGCCTGAGCGTGGTTGTTCAAGAACATCGCTTCTGCTTCACCGATCTGAATTTTCTCAAGTGGAGTCTTGTACCCGCGGCCTCTTAACGGATCCTTATTCTTCTCGTGCACCAGTTGTTCAATCGTATGTACCCCATCTCCAATCACATTTGCAGGAACCCGGTGCAATACTCCGACTACTTCATCACCCATGACAAGAAAACGATATTCTTTTCCCGTCATGAACTCCTCTAGTAGCACAGTTCGATCAAATTCGAAGGCGATTTCGAAAGCTTTTTGATAATCTTCTTTAGAGAAGTCGTCTGTAAAAATAGTAATGCCGAGTCCAAAATTGGTTGATTTGGGCTTAATCACAATAGCCTTGTTACGGTAAGTGCTATGCGCATTCATTGCCTCTTCCAGATTTCGAAAAGCTTCTCCTGCGGGAACCCGAATGCCTTGCTGTTTAAGAACTTCTTTCGTAACGATCTTATTCTCCATGATTAATACCGTACTATAAGAATCAAGGGAGGTCTTCGTAGCTTGCTTAATATATTCTTTATGATCACCTTGCGTAAGCACTACAAAGTTCTCTTCCCGATCGATCAATTGAAACTTAATGCCACGTTTAACCGCTGCCTTCAAAAGAAGCTGTGTAGATAGCTCCAGATCCTCATATCCCACAAAACGGTATCCATTCGCAAGACTTTCCTTAGCATATTGTTTAGCTTTATTCAGATGGTATTGTACAAAAGAGGATTGCTGAACTTCCGACTTCACAATAGCTGCAAAACTCCGGTCTGGCTCTACAATTTTATTCTTAGCTCCATGCAATACGTTCAAAAACACTTCATTCTCCGGGTTCAACAGTTGGATCATATCCTGCATCTCATGAATACAAGTTAATGCCTGTTGCTCCATCGTTGTACATGAATCCCCGTAATCATGCAAACATCCCTTTATCCCCTCCATGATCAATTGATCATGATTAAGATTCGCCATCTTCTGATCCTCTACTCCGAACGGTTCGTCCTCCTTCAGCAGCATATACAAGATAAATAGATGAATGAAAATCATCGTTTCTTTGCCGATTCCTATTTTGTAGAGTGGATTCAGATCAATAAACCGAAGCTCCAAATAAGCTATCCCATCTTGCATCAGTTCCTCTAAAGGATGTTTGCCTCTTGCTGTCTTCACTCTAACCGGACTATAAAACTCTTTTACACTTAATAATTCTTCCGATTCGATCAAAGCTTGTAAATCATGAACATAATCCTTTAACGAAGCAAAAGATACATAAAGAGGTTTTTCATTTCGATACCCACATTCGCTATTTCGCAGTGAATTCATATTCTGATAATAAAAGCTTTTGTCGTCATCTGATTCCCCGCGAGCTACACATTGTTCCATATAAGTCTTATCAAAAACAGGGCTGGCGCCTGTTAAATAGATAAGAAGCCAACGGTACCGCAATAGGTTGCGGGCTATTTTTAAGTAGGTAGCGTCTTTGAATTCTTTAAAGCTCACCTGCGGATCTGCTATGTCATGAAGCTGTCTCAGAAATTGTTCATCAAAAGAGAAATTGTAATGGATTCCGCTCAGCAATTGTCTTTTGCGACCGTATTTGTCTGCTAGCTGATGTCTGTATTCATCCTCAATCGGATTACCCATCTTGGCAATGGGGATGTCCTGATCATTCGGTAGCCTCGGAGGATTACTACTTGGCCACAGATATTCTTCCTTGAGCTCAAGCGACACAATATCCTGCAACGCCTCCAGAAAGTTATAAGTTTCATCAATAGAATCAAAAGAAGGGGTGACCATTTCAATTTGACTCTCTGAGAAGTCGGTTTGAATATACGGGTTCTCCATTTTGTTGCCAAAAGCTTTAGGATGTGGTGTCAGCGCAAGTCTTCCCTCTGGATCCACTCTGACATTTTCTTTTTCCAGTCCAAATTCGCCGTGAAAAAGCTCCTTATTCAAATGGTTATCCCTCAGAAGCTGTATGA
The DNA here is from genome assembly GCF_038593125.1 of Paenibacillus sp. FSL F4-0097. Lineage (NCBI taxonomy): Bacteria > Bacillati > Bacillota > Bacilli > Caryophanales > Paenibacillaceae > Paenibacillus > Paenibacillus sp. FSL F4-0097. The sequence goes on along the minus strand of NZ_CP151965.1, from coordinate 893,625 downwards.
GTTTACGATTTAATAAAGCCATTTCAACGATCATCCTTTGCTTAGTAGTTTACCTGCTGTTTGTTCATTTTGAATAAAGATCTTCTAAACCAGAACACAAGAATAACTCCTTTAAACACACTGCTTAGAGCAATCGACATCCACACCCCACTCAAGCCAAAAGGTCCGGATAAGATCAAGGCTAGTGGAATTCGCAGTGCTGTAAATGTAATACTAAAGATCGGCGGGATATGGGTTTGGCCAATACCGTTAAAAGCACCTACTGTCATCAATTCCATACACATGAATAATTGTGAGTAACCAATGATGCGCATATAATTAGTGCCTAATTCCAGGCTTGTCTGATCTGATAAAAATAAGGAAAATAGCTGCTGCGGGAACGCGATAAATATAAGCGATATGATCACGCCAAAGATGGAGGTTAAGATCAAAGCCTTACGATAGCCCTGCCCAATACGGTCCAATCGGCGTGCTCCATAATTTTGACCAAAAAAGGCAGCAATAGCTCCCTGTAGTCCTCCAATTGTCATATAAGAAATAGATTCAATTTGAATCCCTACTTTTTGCACCGCAATCGCATCCGCCCCAAAACGTACAATGATCTTAGCAATGACGATCGATATGAGCGTAAAGGTGACCCGTTGGATTGTGATCGGAAGTCCCATACGGATTACTTCTTTCATTTGACGACTGTCCCATGCTGATGTGTTCGAAATGATTTCTGACTTTCTTGTCTTTATGATAAAAAGAGCCGTAACTAAGATGTTCGCTGTCAATGTTGCCGTGGCTGCCCCCGCTACTCCCCAACCTTCAAAACTGCCCCAGCCAAAAATTAAAAATGGATCAAGAACAATATTAACCATAAGACCAATGGAGAAGATCTGAAACGGTTGTTTACTATTTCCCATCGAGTTTAAGAGTGTGGCAAACAAAGTATTTACGATGGAAAATACCGTCCCGAAGATCGAAATCATTAAAAATTGCCGTGCCATCCGTTCAACTTCATCACTTCCAAGATCAAAAAAACCAATCAACCGATTGTTGGTCAACAGAACTAAACTCATATAGAGAAATCCTAATAAAATAGACATCATAAACCCGTTTTTCATATAAGATTTAGCCTTCTCTATCTGGCCAGATCCCATACAAAACGCAACCTTAATCCCTGTACCGATCGTAATCATAGTCGACAATGCAATCGCTAGATTAATGAAAAAACTCGCCGTGCCAATCGCGGCAACAGGACCACTTCCTAATCTTCCAACCCAAATCATATCGACGAGGCCATAAGTTGTGGAAATGAAATTCGTCGCAATAATGGGAAGCGTTAATTTCATTAAGGTAGGCATAATAGGACCCTGAGTCAAATCATTCATGCCCTTCAATTCCTTCAAATCTAATAACACCTTCTTCATCTGATTTTCAGATTTATTATATAACCAAACACTTATATAATCAATTGATTATATTTCAGCAATCTGTTGGACCAGCCTTTCAAGCATCCGTATCCGATTACGGAGTTCCAATTCTTCTTGTCTCAATCCGTCCAGCTGAAGATTCAGAGAATCACCTACTTCCTTAATCAACTCGGCATGGCCACACCCATAACTCCTTTTCAATTTAAAAATAGACTGGATATCCCTTAGTATAACTCCATAACTTTTCAACTCTTGAATGACAAAATAATCTGCCAGATGCTGCTCTGTATATATCCGTTTACCATCTGGTCCCTTGGACATAATCAAGTCCAGATCCTCATAATGTCTGATGGTGTCTTTCGTAGTTCCTGTTAGGGCTATAAATTCACCGATTCGCAAAAGTACAACCTCCTCCATACAAATATAAATTGACACGGGGTTAACCCCGCAACGTTTAATTTTATTAATGGGGGTGCATCAAATGATAGGTTCAAGCCTTATAATCTTGTATGGAATGGTTAGTGTGCTTGGGGCAGTGGGGATTCTAATTAAGGGCTCCGCTAAATCTGCTGTGGGTTATATTTATTTGTTTTTGCTTTCTCATATTACGTTAGTCGTCATCACCCTTTATGCCTTATGTAAACCGCTTAACTTCATTTGGTTTATTATCGGTTTTCTCACCTGTCTTATCTCCCGCTGGCTCAACGGTAAGTTTGTCTTCGGTTGGAATAACTGGCTTCATTACTTTATTGTTGCGCTGATCTTTACTGTGGGCTACTTCTTAACCTAGTCTCTTCATTATGAGCCTGAAGACAGAAAGTGGAACTCCTAAAAAGTATATAAATTGTGTAGACATCAAAAGACAGTTCCTAGTGCACAAAATGTGCCTACCGGAACTGTCCTTTTTTCGTAATTAAAATTTCTTTTGTTTTTCAGTCGAATGGCTATTGAAAACGAATTTTAGTTCGTTTACAATAAAACCAATAATAAGTTCTATAATTATAGAACAAATAAATGTTTCAGCAACTTACTCAAAGAATGGAGAAGCTCATGGAATATAAAGTAGAAGTCGATTTTGCCCCCATGTATGAATGTGTGAACAGTATGACTGCTTTTCTAAGCAAGCAGAACCATACTGCTATGGATTCCGGTAAGCTCTGGGTACGTGAAGTCCAAGCAAGATTTGCCCCGATGTTGCTTCGTAAAATGCAAGAGGTCGTTAAAAAACTTGATGATTTCAGTTTGGCTCCCTACATTTGGTCTTCACCGGGCGAGCGTTCTGTAGACGGCTTTTTGAATTGGTTCGATGGTTTATCTTCGGGTGAACTGTATGAAATATCTGGACGTTTCGGCCAATCGGTTCCCTCTAATCTTTCTGAGCTAAGGGACACTGCCTCTGACATCCTGCGCGAATGGAACGCGGGTTACTTCAATGGAATCGACCCTAATATCCTCAAGGGGCTTGAACAGGAAGCCGAGTCAAGACGAACGACACTGAATGGGAACAATGATATGGAAGTCTTTGAAGCAGCAACCGACGGAATGCGCCTCTATCCAACCGAACGTCTGAAGCAGGTCATTATCATTCCGCAATATCATGCCCGCCCACTGGTCACCACCTCTATGTTTGATGAATTCGTGTTCACTAGCTACTCTTGTGATGTTCTCCCTCCGGAAGCTGGCCGGCCTGCTCCAGCACTGCTTCGACTTACCCGGGCACTCTCGGATGAGACGCGGCTGTATATCCTTCGTTTGCTTACAGGCAAGCAGTTGAATTTCACGGAAATCGTGCGGGAAGTCGGACTTTCTAAAAGTACAATCCACTACCATCTGATCGCGTTGCGCGCAGCAGGTCTGGTCATTGTCCATACCAACGTTAAAAGCACATCGTACAGCCTGCGATTGGAAGCCTTAAATGGGCTACCGCAGCAGATTGGGTCGTATCTAGAGAGTCAAGCATAAACGCCTTAAGCGTCCATATAAGGACGGTAAGCGTATATGCGAGAAATATAAGAAAGGAGTGAACAGGCTATGATAAAACGCAGCTATTATGGTTTACTCTCAACCATAACTTTAAGTGCTTTTGGGGATGCTTTTGGCTTGTTGGCTATGGAATGGCTCGTCTATGAATTGACGGGTTCCAAGCTAGCGATGGGAGCACTCGCGCTCAGCTCCGGCATACCTGAGCTGCTGCTGCGCTTGCTGGGCTCGCCGCTGTCCGACCGACTCCACCGGGTACGCTTTATGGCCTGCTTGGCAGCCATTCGCCTGCTGGCTATAGCACTGCCGCTAGGCATGGGTCTGGCTGGCCAACTGCAGCTGTGGCATCTGTTTGTCGCTGCTGGTCTCAGCGGGGCCTGCGCCGCTCTGTTCATGCCAACAGCCATGGCTGTTATTCCCGGCGTTGCCGATAGCCAGAAGCTGGTGCGGGCTTTTGCTATCATCGATGGCAGCAAAAGTGCAGCCGTCTTGCTAGGCCCCGCCCTGGCTGGGGCGTTGACCGCTGCCAGTGGAGCACTGCCAGCCCTTAGCATCAACATGTTATGTTATGTTGCGGCCATCATTACCTTGCTGTGCCTGCAGAAGCTACCCAAGCCCTCTCCAGCTCCAGGCCGTTTCTCCATTACCGTCTATGTTCGCGAAATTGCTGAGGGTTTTACCTTCTATAAACAATTCCCCGCCATGCTTACGATAATGATGATGGCCTCTATTAGTAATCTAAGCTCAATTGCCGTCTGGACCATGATGGTTCCTTTTGTACGCGAAGTGCTCCACCGTGATGCGGCGACGATGGGCACACTTAGTACAGTTTTCGCACTTGGAACCTTAGTCGGGCTAAGCATCATTTCCATGATAGGGGAAATTAAAAAGAGGCGGCTTGTCATGCTCGGTAGTCTGGGGACCATCGGTTTAGTAACAACATTATGGGGGTTATTTCCTAGTTTTTCTTTTGCTCTCGCCGCCGTATTCGCCACCGGAACGATAGCTCCCTTCTTCGGCTCCTTAAGCTCTTCACTCCATGGACGTCTGGTTCCGGGTAATCTGCAAGGAAGAGTCAACTCCATCCGTTTTTTAATCGGTGGCGGCTTGCAGCCTTTTGGTGCTTTTGCCGGCGCCGCGATTGCTGAACTCTATGGCGTGCCTGCGCTTTTTGTCATCGCCGGATTGCTTCCAATGCTCTGCGCCAGCGCAGCCTTGCTGCTCCCCGGACTCAAAACACTGGACGGCGACCTCTCTACACTTGAAGCCACTCATAAGCAGCCCGATGCTGGGGTTCCCCCGCACAAAGTTGTTGCTGAACGTTAAGTGAATCAAAAAAACAGGCGATACCGGTATACCGGAACATCGCCTGTTTTTATAAGTTTTCACCTAGGAGCATCACTACTAGGTATATTCTCTTTTCAGTGGTTTGTCACAGTGGCTTGATTCGTAGCCACTAGTTCCCCTCCCCCTTCCGGTAAAAACCGAAGCGGGAGGCGTTGAGCCTTTAGTTTGTGTTTGTGTTTGTGTGTTGGTGTTTTGGAATTCGCGCTGATAGCAGCGGAGAGAACGGACTGATTGTGGAAAAGCGGAGCGTTCGCCAGCGTAAAAAGCGCACAGCGTCCAAAAGCTAACACCAAGAACCTAAGGCTCAATCAACCCATATTTCGTTTTTATCCGATCCAACTTCTCAATCATAGGATTAGCAATAAAAAACAAAAATACCACCGTCGAGATCGCATGCACCATATCAAACCAAAAACCTGAAATATAAGTGGTCATTAAAGCCGGCCAGGAGAACTCTGAAGTGAACATCATCAACGAGCCTATATTGATAATGCCTCCGTATACGAAAAACGTCGCTAAGCCTCCGAATATACATAGCGACAGCTTATTCTTTTTAAGCAGACCCTTCTTGAAGAAAATGCCCGCCAGGAAGCCAATGATGCCAAAACAAAACATTTGCCAAGGCGTCCAAGGACCCTGCCCAAAGAAGAAATTCGAGACAAAACCTGCAACAGCGCCAACCAGAAACCCTGCCTCCGCACCCAAGCTTACCCCTGCGATGATGACAATAGCAACCACTGGCTTAAACTGCGGCAACATAAAAAAGGCTGCGCGTCCCGCCACGGCAATGGCTGCTAACACTGCTATAACGATCAGCTCCCTCGCCTGCGGCTTCCGGTTCTCGAACACCATCGCAAAAGGAACCATCGTATAGATAACAATTAATAGACTGATAAAATAATACTTCCGATCATTTAGCACAAAGATGCCTAATAAAATCGTAGCTGGAATGACTATGAGGATTAGTAGTGCCGCTAATAAAGTTCGACGACTCAAACGACGATCCGTTATCTGCTTCTTTGACATAAATCAATCACACCCTCTATCGTTACTCCCTCATTCCATACATGACGCGCCATACGGTTGGCAGCAGTTGTATAGAAGCTGTTTCCCGCAAAAAACTTCTGCGCTTCATTCGTAGTGATAATGCTTCCATCAAAAAACATGGCGCAGACCTCAGCATACTTGGCACAAAATTCAACATCATGCGAGACCATTACAATAGTAACGCCTTCGGCATTGAGCTTTTGCAGGAATACGGCTAGCTTCTCTTTGAAGGGCCCATCCAGTCCTTTGGTCGGTTCATCCAACAGCAGAATCTTTGGTTCTAACAAAAGGACCTTCGCCAACGCTGCACGCTGTTGTTCTCCCCCGCTGAGATCATACGGATGCATGGAGAGGAGATGTTCCAGTTCTGCGAACTTAACCACAGCTTCAACTCTGGCGTTTTTTTCTTCCTTCGTCAAAGAGAGCTGGGATAACATTTCATATAAATCTAGCTCGACTGTTTTTTTCACAAATAAGGTTTGCGGATTTTGCGGGAGGAAGCCCAGATTGTTAGTAAACAACGCTTTGGCATTCATCTTCGCAGGGTTGCTCCCGCCGATAAGAACTTTCCCTCTATAAGGCTGAAGGATCCCGCTCATCAGCGACAGCGTCGATGTCTTCCCTGTTCCATTCCCGCCAACAATACAATAAAATTGCCCTTGCTTCACTTCAAACGACAAATCTTTAATGACATCCGGCCCATTTTTATCATATTTAAACCATACGTCCTTAAACTTTATGACTACAGGGCCGGCCTCTTTCGTGCTAGGCTGAGTTTCTGCCATCGTTGCAGGAGTCTTACCCTTTAGAAAAGCATCCAACCATTGGCGTCCTTCCTTTACAGTAACAGGCCACACTAAGTCATGATCTACTCCTGCAACAATCTGCATCGGTGAGGGCATGGACAGAAACATCGGATGGTTCAGCTTACATAAAACCTCGCCCACCTTTTGCGGGGGATCATCAGCTATCACAGCTCCCTCATTCAGCACAATCAACCGATCTGTAAGCGGAAGAACATCCTCTAGACGATGCTCGGTCATGATCACGGTTGTTCCCAGCTCACGATTTATTTTTTTGACCGTCTCCAGAAAATCGGAAGCCGCAATAGGATCTAGCTGGGAGGTAGGCTCATCGAGGATTAGAACCGAGGGATGCATAGCCATTATGGATGCTAAGTTAAGCAGCTGCTTCTGGCCGCCTGATAGCTCGGTCACACTTTTATGAAACCAGGTCTGGATCCCAAAAAAACTAGCCATTTCCGCCACACGCAGGCGAATCGTAGAATTATCGTACCCTAAGCTCTCAAGCCCAAAAGCAAGCTCATGCCATACTTTATCTGTCACAATTTGATTGTCCGGACTTTGGAGTACATAACCAATTTCCGCTGCCTGTGTGCGTTGATCGATCTCCTCTACAGGTTGACCCTTATAATAAATTGCCCCTTGGCGACTGCCATGTGGGGTTAGGATTGTTTTCAGTTGTCTAAGCAGAGTGCTTTTGCCACAGCCTGACTTTCCACAAATGGTAATGAAGTCTCCACTTTCAATCGTAAGATTAATATTCGAAAGAGCCGCTTGCTCTTGTTCAGGAAAAGTAAAGCTTAGTTCTTCGATTCGATAGATTTCCATTTCATTGCCTCCACCATATTGATGAGCACTGGGATCATACATAACGCAAAATAAGCGATATATATAAGAATACTAAAAGGTGTAATTGTGCTCGCTTTAATCGATGGATAGAATCTCATGGTGTTCTCACCCATCACTGCCCCTACGGCTACCAGCGCAATTAAGCCTGTCATGATCAAGAGAACTACTTTGTCTCGGGCATCTAACCGAAAGATAGAAAAGCTTGTACGGCCCGGCAATCCATACCCTCTCGATCTCATGGAATCCGCTGTCTCAATCGCATTTTCCAAAGCCCAGGTGGTCATAATGGAGAGAATCGTAATCCCATTCCGCGCACGCGCGAGGAGATTTCCCTGTGAGACATCCCGGCCTATACATTTTTGAGCATTAGAAATCACCTTGATTTGCGCTAAATATCTAGGAACAAAACGAAGCACCATCGAAAAAATCAACGACAGTGCCGGCAGTATTTTTCCGAATATATAAATAAACTTATCCGAGGTCATCACGACGTTATAACAAGAGAACCAAACAATTACCGTCACAAACATACACGCCGCTGCCACGCCATAAAGAATCGATTCTTTCGTAATGGGATTCCCGTTGTTTAAATAGAACAAGATCGTTACCCCTTGATGATTAAAAACAGGATTCATCACTGCCATAAATAGCAGAAAAGGAATCATGTAAAGCAGATTAAATCGGATGCCCTTTTTTCCTTTTAACATAATTGAGTAGGCTACAGCACTAATAAGGGCAATCACCTGAAATATAGGATGCATAAACACCATGCTAAACAGCAATACAACAACAAAATATAGAAAATTCACAAACGGATGAAAGGTAGAAAAGCTATCCTTCATTATTTCTGAGCTCCTCCTGTGGCTACATATCCACCCACATCTCGACCTAGATCACAAGTGTATACCCAATCAATGACATCGCCATCTTTGAGAACATAACGGCTACTGCCGTAGTTAGGGAACCAGCCATTTACTTTGTACATCCATCCACTGAGCTCTCCAGCATCGAATTCATACAGATTATTTATGCCTTCAATATAATTACTGTTATAGATCGGCGTCATGCTAAATTCCATATGAATTTTATTCTTCTTCATTTCTCTTAGTAGAACATCAAACACAGACTCACCTTCATAAAAAGTTACCTTCTGCGCTTTATAAATGATACCATCTGCCGGCAATACTTCAAGCTTATCCTCATTAAAAATATCCATGTTATCTAAAATTGTTGCCGCTGAGACGGACAAGGTAGCCGTTAATTGCTTCTTCTTATCTACTGTTGCATCTTGCCATTCCACTGGTTTAGGTTTCCCGCTCGGCACTGGATCGGTAAGAAACTTATCCTTTTTCGGTTCCTGCTTGGTTTCTGTTGTCGCTACTTTTGAATCAGGTTTTGTTACGGGTTTTGCCGTCGCTTTCGTTTCCGGCACGGACGTTTTAGCCGCTTTCGGCGTTGCGGTAGGTTGCTTCGTTGCAGCAGGTTTTGTTGTTACGACCGGTGTTACAACTTCTGTTGGTGCTGCAGTTCCTGTTGGTGTTACAGCTTCCGTTGGTGTTGCCGATTCATTTGGTTTTAGGGTTTCAATGGGCTTAGCTGTTTCACTTGGCGTAGCTGACGGTGTTATCACTGTTGTCTCAGTAGCGATTGCCTCAGTGGGTTCAACATCATCATTTGTTGCGGAAGCAGTGTTCTCAGGCTCTATAACCTGTGTCTCAACGCTACTATTAGCGACCTTGTTTGGGCTCTTCTGGTAATCCCCGCCCCAAAAGAAGGCGATAGCCAATACACCTATGATTAGTATCGCGGTTAACCATTTCTTCTTGTTCATTTCTCTAGTCCCACCTTAAATAATAAGCAAGGGTATACACGCTACCCTTGCTTATCTCTCTAAATAAAATTCTATTTGACGTCTGTCATATCATAAAGACGTGTCTGGCCATTAACGAGCCGATCATAGGAAACCAGTGCGTACATCGCCTGATCCGTAGCCATAAGATCTACTTCTCCTGGTTGCGCGCCTCCATTGCCTACTCCACCCTGCTTCACGTGATAAAAGCCACCTTCAGGTGCAGCAAAACTAAGCAATGCGTCTACTGCGGAATGTCCATTTTTAATAAATCTGGAATCCTTATGCGGGTCAATACCAAGGCCAGTTAAAGCTACAATCACCTGAGCGATGCTTTCGGAATTTGTAGATTCCCAGCTTGCAAAACCACCGTCTGCAGTCTGTGTTTTGGATAACCAAGCAATCCCCCGGTCCACAGCAGCTGTTACTTTGGCGTTGGTTTTGTAATAAGGCGTTAAGCCTTGAATGACCATCCCTGTGATATCTGGATCAGCCGCTGTAGCATTACTGCCTAGTGCCCATCCACCGCCGCTGATCTCTCTGCCCAAAATATAATCAATGAGCATCTCTCTAGTCGTCTGCGTCTTTACATCCTTAACCACTGGAATGTCGTAATGATTACTGTCCAGTGCAATGAGAGCAAACACAGGTCCATTAATACCTTGCTTAATTACAGTATCAAAATCCGCGAGCGGTTCCAGTAGGTTATAACCCGCCACTTTATCAATATTTTTGTTGATTGAAGTTAATGCCAAAATAACTCTATCATATTCCGTATATTTTACGCTATGCAGCTTCCCTGATTTTTCTTTAAGAGTCGCTTCTACATTTGCATAGTACTTAGTGTAATAACTATCTGGAACCTTCACACCTGAACGTGCCAGCCCGAAGACTGTCCAGTCCCCGCCAACCGAGGAAATGACCGGGTTTGTTACTGTTTTTTGCAAAAAGGCAGCTGTGTTCTGAATGTAAGAACTAACTGCTGTATTCTGAATAGTTGGACTAACCACTTTGTTCCCACTCTTATAATCATGGGTTCTAGTAGCTACAACAGCCGCCATTTCTCTGGTTACTAGCTCTTTAGGCTTAAATTGATTATCATCACCTAACATCAAACCAGTCGCAACAACGGTCTCTACATCTGCTTTGGCCCATGCCGATACTGTGTTGATATCTTTAATCGCTGTTCCAGGCTTCGTCGCCGGGATGGCCAATGCTCTGACGATAATTGCGGCCATCTGCTCACGAGTAATCTTGTCATTCGGCTTAAATTCATTATTAAAGCCTGTGATTAGACCTGCCTTATGCGCAGCATTCACATATGGATAGAACCAATCGCCTAGAGCGACATCCTTATAGGTAATGCCTTTATCACTCTTAATATCAAGTTCTAATGCAGAAACGAGAATCTTAGTGAACTCCGCTCTTGTGATATAAGCCTTCGGATTCACCTGACCATTGTTACCTTGGATATATCCTTTTACTGTAGCTGTTTCAATCGCTGAATAGGCCCAGGAAGAAATCTTATCAGCATCTGTATACAGTTGTTTAATATCATTCGTATTCTGGGTAGGATCCTTAGGAGTCACTGTTGGAGATGGACTCACATTTGGATCACCACTGCCTTCCGGATTAGCTCCCCCACCAGGAGCCGGAGTAGCACCAGGCTTAGGCGTTGGGGTTGGGCTCATCGTTGGTATCGGTGCATTTAGATCCACACCCAAATTCGTAGTATAACGCCACTGAATTCTGTCCCCGGCACTTAGGTCATATGAAGATGCACCATAATTAGGATATTTCCCATTCACATTATACATCCATCCACTGCCGCTGCCATGGTCAAATTCCCCATCACCAGCTATGGATTCAACATATACACTTCCAAAGTCACTGTTCCAGGAATCTCTATAGTCGATACCGCGGCTATCCAGCACTCTTTTTAGTACAGACCACACTGTGTCACCAGATTGTAGCTCTACCTGTACAGATGGAACAACATATCCCTTATTAATCGTAAGCTTATCCACGGACAGGATTACATATGGTTTCGATGGAGTGGTTCCGCCACCATTGTTGCCGCCATTTCCTTCACCATTTCCGCTACCATTACCTTCGCCATTACCGTTACCACCGTCGCCGCCAGGTGTTTGTACTGCACTGGAAGCATAAGCAATGTAGTCAGTGAAGTGATTGGTTTTTACAATTAAATCATTTCCACTATCATAGGCATACTCAGACTTACCGCTTGCAAAACCTAAGTCATCACTTGCAAATTTTTGAATGGCATGAGGAGTGCCATTTTGAATATAAGCTGCATCTTTTCCTTTAAGGTCCTTAAAGGTTAACGTAATAAATTGACTGAATTCTACTCTTGCACTACCACCCATGGAAAATGCTTGAAGAATGTTATCAAGCTTCTTGTCCCCGGGAATAATCTGATTCACACTATCTTTTAGTGCAGATTCTCCACCGGTTAAAGCTGAAATCAGTTCAATTGCAGAGGCATCCCCACTTGTAACTTTTGCACCCTTAGGAATGACTACAGATACGTTACCTTTTATGGCCTCTATCTGAGGAAGGTCGCTGTTACTTGGTAAATTGACACTAACCTTCGATTGATTTCCCTCCGGAATAGCTACTGTGATTTCTTTGTTGCTATCTCCAGTGCTGATCGGAACGATATAATCATTAGCGTCATTTGGGATTTCAACTTTCGGGTTCTCCCCAGAAGGTAACGGAAGTTCTTTCGGACCCTCTGGTTGCCCAGGCCCCGGTTCTTCTGGTTGTTCCACTTTCACATCATTCATATCAAAGAGACGGTTGCTATGATTGAGCAGACGATCATAGGACACAAGAGCATACGTACCTTGGTCCGTTGCCATATTGTCTACTTTGCCTGTGAGGATATGCTTAAATCCACCCTCAGGTGCAGCAAAGCTAAGTAATGCATCAATAAGCGAATTTCCACTTTTAACAAATCTAGCGTCCGTGTGCGGATCTACGCCTACACCAGTTAAGGCCACAATTACCTGTGAGATACTTTCGCTGCTAGTGCTTCCCCAGCTTGTAAATCCACCTTGATTGTTTTGGTTATCGGACAGCCATTGGATGGCCCGATCCACGGCAGCTTTTACATCATCACGGGTTGCATAATAAGGTGCAAGAGCTTGCATCGCCATCGCAGTCATATCGACATCGGCTTTGGTTACGCCTAATGCCCAGCCACCAGCTTCTTCTGTACCTTTTTTAACCTCTTTATCTAAAATGTACTGAACTAGTTTTTCTCTTGTGGTCTGTTCTGTAACTCCATCAACTACAGGGATCTCATAGTTATGGCTATCTAGCGCAATCAGAGCAAAAATCGGACCATTATTGCCTTGCTTTTGGATATATTGATAATCAGCCAGTGCTTTTCTCAGATCATATCCCGCAACATTTGTGATATCTTTTCCGATAGAGGTAAGTCCTAGAATCGCTCTGGAATTCTCTGTGCTTTTATTGGCGTCGAGTTTTCCATCCTCTTTAATGATCGATGCTATTTTCGTTGCTACATTGTTGTAATAAAGATCGTAATAACCGTTAGGTACTGTATAGTTCGCCCGTGCCAGAGAAAGGATCGACCATTCTCCACTACCTGTTCCAAACGACGGATTCTTTACAGTGTTTAGAATATAGGCAAGGCTTTTATTTAATTGTTGTTTGGCTACAACAGTAGTAGGTTGTTCTAATTGCACATCATTCATATCAAAGAGACGGCTGCTATGATTGATCAGACGATCATAAGACACAAGTGCATACGTACCTTGGTCCGTTGCCATATTGTCCACTTTGCCTGTGAGGATATGCTTAAATCCACCCTCAGGTGCAGCAAAGCTAAGCAGTGCATCAATAAGTGAATTTCCACTTTTAACAAATCTAGTGTCAGTGTGCGGATCTACGCCTACACCAGTTAAGGCCACAATTACCTGTGAGATACTTTCGCTGCTAGTGCTTCCCCAGCTTGTAAATCCGCCTTGATTGTTTTGGTTATCGGACAGCCATTGGATGGCCCGATCCACGGCGGCTTTTACATCATCTCGGGTTGCATAATAAGGTGCAAGAGCTTGCATCGCCATCGCAGTCATATCGACATCGGCTTTGGTTACGCCTAATGCCCAGCCACCAGCTTCTGCTGTACCTTTTTTAACCTCTTTATCTAAAATGTACTGAACTAGTTTTTCTCTTGCGGTCTGTTCTGTAACTCCATCAACTACAGGGATCTCATAGTTATGGCTATCTAGCGCAATCAGAGCAAAAATCGGACCATTATTGCCTTGCTTTTGGATATATTGATAATCAGCCAGTGCTTTTCTCAGATCATATCCCGCAACATTTGTGATATCTTTTCCGATAGAGGTAAGCCCAAGAATCGCTCTGGAATTCTCTGTGCTTTTATTGGCGTCGAGTTTTCCATCCTCTTTAATGATCGATGCTATTTTCGTTGCTACATTGTTGTAATAAAGATCGTAATAACCGTTAGGTACTGTATAGTTCGCCCGTGCCAGAGAAAGGATCGACCATTCTCCACTACCTGTTCCAAACGACGGATTCTTTACAGTGTTTAGAATATAGGCAAGGCTTTTATCTAACTGTTGTTTGACGGCAACTGTAGTTTCCAGTTTGTAAGTAACTTGATAAGTTACATTTGTTTTGTTTCCAGCTCCGTCAAGAGCCGTTACAGTAATTGCATTACTGCCTGAATTCAGAGAAGCTTTGTACTCCCCATTCGCAGGTGATAAAGTAACACCATTCAGCTTCACTTCTGGAATGATGTCACTATATACATTGTCTGTGACAGCTACTTTGAAGCTTATTTCTTTATTGGATACTTCCTGTTTATCTTGTATGCCACTTACTGTAATAACAGGGGGTTCTATGTCTAATGCATGGTTAAGCCCTACAAGTGCATGATCTACACTTATTTGAGAGCTTGCCATATTTTCGAGCACGGAATAGGCTTGATAAACTGCCGATTGTACTACTGGTCTGTCCAAAATAGTTTCTTTATTAGGGTCACTGTTAATCTCGGCGATTTCCGCAGTTAAAGCATCCTTATTGGCAAGTTGAACGGGGATTTCTCCCCAGCCACCAAGATCAGAACCATAGCCATAAGTGGTGAACTGAGTTCGAATGATGTCACCGTCTTGAGGCTTATAATCGGTCATCCCAAACGGAGGAAACACATTATTTACTGCATACATCCAACCCGACATGGAGGTATAGTCAAACTGACTTAACCACTCTGGGTCTGCTTTAGTGCCGACTGTTTTCCCATCGGCTGAAATCATATCTAAAATATATTGTGGAATATTGACTTCACTTCTGCCACTATCTTTAACCTCTGATAAATAAAAACCACTATCTATATTTCCTAAATATCTATAATTCCCATCACCTAGCGCACGTGTTATTAAAGATGCGCCATTATCGCCTTCATAAATCGGAACTTTAATAGGTTCCTTAATATACCCTTGGCCTACGGTGAATTTCTCTACGGCTACAGTTACGTACCCTTTAAGAGTAGAGCTTGCTCCATTTGCTTGAGCTGGGATAACACTTGTAGAGAATGTCGTGATAAATACAGCTACAATGAGTAACCACGCTAAAAACTTATTTTTCTTCATTTTTCCATAACCCTTCCCTTCATACCTATGATAAAAAACAGAATAAACTTTCTTATAACCACAAAAAAAACCACTCAACATAAACGTCAAGAGGTTAAGATAGTGAACCACAATACTAGCTGGCAAACACTATTCAAGCACCTCTCTATCGATCGTAGAGTTTGATGGTGTAACAGAAAAAGGCAGATATTCTGGCTCAAGTATCATCACCCTTGCTGCCTTCCCAGTTTCCCAGTGGCATTTTGCAAGGACTCCTCTTTTACAGCGGCGGGACCGCGCGGGATTCACACCCGCTTTCCATTTAACCAATCTATGATTGTACTTCCGCAACATTCATAGTTGGCACCTATTTCTAATTTTAAATTTTCATGCTTCATCATATCTAATATATATGCTTTTGTCATGTTATATTTCTTTTTTGTATAACGGGCAGCTAGAGATAATCCTATTGAATAACCAATTTCTACGAGTAGGGATATTCAAATAATTTCTTTATCCAACTGTGGGGAAAATTAATTTAAATCACTAATTCTTATATGAATTTGCCACAAATTAGTAAGGTACTCGCTGAGTGAATTCTATGTTAGGGTATATTCAGAAAGCGTTTACAAAAATAACATTGGAGGTGTTCGTGTTCATCTAACCACCAAGTACAGCGTCAAAGCCAGGTCCAAGCATCCTAAATTTATCTCACAAAGGAGAATTCAATGACTACGCGAATCCAGAAATCCTTCTTATCATTGACACTTGTCACCGCTCTTCTGCTCTCTCTGTTCTCATCCATGGCTGCAGCTGCAACTAAGGATGAGCAACAAGCTAAGGCAGCGCCAAAGAGTAAGATCCAATCCTATGTAGACGAAATGCAGCCCGGATGGAACCTCGGTAATACTTTAGATGCTACAGGTGAGGACGAAACCTCCTGGGGCAATCCTCGTGTGACCCAAGAACTTATTAAAAAGATCGCCGCTCAAGGCTATAAAAGTATTCGGATTCCTGTGACCTGGGATACTCACATGGGTGCGGCACCAGACTATACCCTAGAAAAAGCCTACCTCGACCGTGTGGAAGAAGTTGTCGGCTGGGCACTGGACGCCAAGCTTTATGTCATGATTAATGTCCATCATGATTCCTGGCTATGGGTAAGCCATATGGAAGAAAAACACGATGAAACGCTGGCGCGTTATAATGCAGCCTGGACTCAAATTGCCGATCGCTTTAAGGACAAATCCGATAAGCTGATGTTCGAGAGCATAAATGAACCTCGGTTCACCGATGGTGGAAGCACAGACGAAGCAAAAATGGAGCAAATGCTTACTGAACTCAATAACTCCTTCTATCAGATCGTGCGGAAATCCGGTGGGAAAAACGACCTCCGCCCACTTGTATTACCTTCATTAGAGTCTTCACCTACACAAACAAGAATGGATCATCTCTATAAGACGATTACGGCTCTAAACGATCCGAATATTATTGCGACCGTTCACTTCTATGGCTTCTGGCCTTTTAGTGTGAACATTGCCGGCTACACCACATTTGAAAAAGATACAAAAAACGATATCACTCAAACTTTTGATAACGTTTACAATACATTTGTAGCTAAAGGCATCCCTGTCATCGTCGGCGAATTTGGTTTATTAGGTTTCGATAAAGACACAGGTGTGATTGAACAGGGCGAGAAGCTTAAATTCTTCGAGTATCTGACTTATTATTTGAAAGAAAAGAAAATGACTTCCATGCTCTGGGATAACGGGCAGCATTTCAACCGTAAAACTTATAAGTGGTCTGATCCTGAACTCCACAATGTATTAATGTCTGGTCTGAAGGAGCGTTCCTCCAGCACCGAAAGCGATTTGGTCTACCTAAAAAAAGGTGCACAAATCAAAGATACCAAGGTTAAGCTAAACCTGAACGGCAATAAGCTAACCACCATTAGTGCCAACGGAAAATATCTGACCAAAGGTAAAGATTACACATTAAATGGTGAGGAGCTCATCCTCAAAGCCAGCCAACTCAAAAAGCTCACAGCTTCCCAAAAATACGGTGAAAATGCCGTGCTGACTCTGAAATTCAACAAGGGTGTTGCGTGGAGACTTAAGGTGATTGTGTATGACACAGCTAAATTAAGCGATGCAAAAGGCACGACTGAATCCTTTGCCATTCCGACCACCTTTAATGGTAACCAGCTTGCCACAATGGAAGCTGTATATACCGCTGGTGGCAATGCAGGTCCGCAGGACTGGACTCCATTTAAGGAATTCGGCAATACCTTCTCACCTTCTTATAACACTAAAGAAATCAAGCTGCTTCCCGCGTTCTTTAAAGATGTTAAAGACGGCGAGGTTATCCTAAAATTCCACTTCTGGAATGGGGATATCATCACCTACAAGATCACGAAGAGCGGAGCAAACGTTGTAGGAAAGTCCTCTTAAGCATCCGTCCTGTTAACAACACAAATAGGGGTGTCCCTACGCGGGAACACCCCTATTTGTATTGTACCCATCACATATAAACCTCGTCATACGAAATTATCATCAACCGATAAATTAAATAAACGCCAAGATAGGCTCCGGTAATAAGAAACATTGGATTTAAAAATATCGCATGGATCGAGGTCATAAATACAGCATGATCCCTTAATATTTCGTAAATCGCCAAAGCGGAAATATTTCCAAAGATAATCGCACTTAAGACCGAAGCAACATTGAATACCATACGCCACTTTATCGATTTACCTTGTAACATCAGCATGACAATGGGAACAATAATACTACCAAGTACGATTAGAAATTTCATCCAGTCACCTCGGTAAATTTTTAATCGTCCAGTTCCACGCTTTCGATTTGTCCGTCTGCATTTACCGTCCACTCGATTTCAACGCCATTATTTAATCCGAGCTTGTCTTCATCTTCAATGACTATATGATCAGGAATTGTTAAGGTTTGCTCTTTACCACCCTCCACTTGAACGGTAACCTGTTTATCCTTAACCACAGTAATCCTTCCGTCATATTCAATCTGCTGCAAAACAATCTTTTGATTCTGATCTGTAATGGTAACCCGCTTGCCACCGTCGCTTAACAGTTCAACCTTTTTATGATAGCTATCTTTTAACGAAACATCCTTGATAACTCTCTGAATGCTCACTCCCTCTGGAAGTTCCCCAGTATTTGAACCGGGTGACGCAGATGTCATGGGTTGTTCTGTTGCGTTATTCGTAGGCGCAGGTGTAGTAGCTTCTGCAGAAGGTGCTGTGGTTTCTACTTGAGCCGTTGGAGTAGCCACTTGAGTCTCATCCGCTGCTTTAGTGCATCCACTTAACAATACCGTACATGCACAAATACAACAAAGAATTGTAGCCCTGGTAAAACGTTGTGTTGTTCCTTTATTCGATCTCATCTTTTACCCCCGCATTTTAATGTATTTTTTTCTCTATAGTGGACATAGTTTTACCTCTTATCTTCCTTTTATTCACCAGAATATGGCCATCTGAAAGCAACAGTTAGATAACAATTCATGAATATGTCAAAAAACCGCCCTGATTTAGATCAGTGGCGGTCTCCATGAAATGATGAGATAAATTAGATCTTATTAATTTACAATATGTGTGCCAGCCTGTTGGCTCATCGCAGCTTTCATATTTTCCGGATTAGTAATGATAACTCTACGTCCCTCTTTTTTCAAAAAGCTAAGACTTGCTTCAATTTTAGGCTGCATACTTCCAGCAGGAAAATGACCCTGCTCCGCATATACCATCATTTCTGCCGCTGTAACTTCTTCAAGAGCCTTCTGCTCAGGCGTACCGAAATTTACACATACCTGAGGAACTCCTGTTGTAATAATCAGCGATTCTGCATCGATCTGTTCGGCCAACAGACTTGTAGCAAAATCTTTGTCAATGACCGCATCGATACCTTCGTAGGTATTATTTTCGGTTTTGATCACAGGAATCCCGCCTCCGCCAACAGCGATCACCACATAACCCGTCTCAATGAGTGATTTAATGACGTCTTTTTCAACGATATCAATCGGCTTAGGCGATGGAACAACACGGCGGTAACCACGACCTGAATCCTCAATGATGACCCAATCTGGCTTGGCACGCTTCATCTCCTCTGCTTGCTCAAGCGTGAAGAAGGAGCCCACTGGTTTCGAGGGAGACTGAAAATTCGGATCATTTTTGCTAACCTCGACCTGAGTAATAACTGTGGCAACCTTCTTGTCTAATCTGCGGTGAATGAATTCATTTGTTAAGGCCTGCTGAATTAAATAACCTATGCCCCCTTGCGTGCCCGCCACGCAATTGACCAGCGGAGTAACATCCATTCCAGTAACTTCCGAAGCCACCTCGCTTCGTCTCAGCTCGAATCCAACCTGTGGACCGTTGCCGTGAGTAACCACCACATCGTTGCCTGCTTGCACCAGATCAGCGATATTGACAGCAATTTCACGTACTGCCTCAGATTGATCCTCTATAGAATCGCGGCCATTGTCTTTCACCAATGAATTACCGCCAATGGCTACAACTATAAATTTACTCATTCCATTCCTCCTGACGGATCAGTTGATCCTCATTGATTAGCGTTTAAGGGCCAGCTGAAATTGTTCCTTCGCGGAGTGAAAATCCGGATTGGCAGGATTATAGCTGATAGCAATATCTATTTCTTGAATGGCCATTTCATGATCACCAAGTAAACCAAGTGACTGAGCCTTATGATGATGATATAAAGGATTGCTCGGATCGTTAGCAATTGCGTTCTCAATCGCCTCAACTGCCTCTTGATCCCGGCCAAGTGATCTCAAGCTGTTCGCCTTATGGAACGAGAAATCATACCGGGCAGGCTGCTGTTCCAGAAGCTGATCCATAACTTTGACCGCTTCCTCATGCCTGCCCAACTCTCTTAAATAGTTGGATTTATGATAGCGGAAGAAGCTTTCGCCAGGATCACGTTCTATCGCTTTGTCATACTCTGCTAACACTTGCTCGGATCGCTTCATCATTCGGTAGGCATTTGCGGTATAGAAATAGAAATCAAGGTCATCTGGATCAATAGTAAGTGCCTGTTGATAGGCTGCCAGAGCTTCCTCATATCCCCCGAGTTCCCCTAAGAAGTATCCTTTATAGTAATAGAAGTCTGAATTATTACTGTCCTCTTGCATTGCATGTTCCATAACCAAACTTGCTTTCCGGAAATCCTCTGCCCGAGCTAGCTCTTGAGCGCTTTGAATACTTGGATGAATCGTTAGCTTTTCTTTATTGAGAATACGGATGACCTTCTCCTGACCCATCGCTTCTGCATGCTGCAACGATGATTTGCCGTCACGATCCGGCAATTGAACATCCGCTCCAGCATCCACCAACAATTGAATAATATCGGAGTATAAACGGCCACCATTCCCGAGAATTACTGCCTCCAGCAAGGCAGACCATCCCAGATTGTTCATATGGTTAACTGCAACACCTGCTTCCAAGCATTTCTGAACAGTTCTTAGATATCCCTTCTCGCTGGAGGGCAGCAGTGTAGTTCCTCCAAAACGATTCACACTGGTTGTATCCGCACCTGCGGCAAGAGTTAAAGATAATATCTCATGGAATCCATTGGCACCGGCACACAGGTAGGGTGATAACATAGTGATATCTCTTGCATTCACATCACTGCCTGCTTCAATCAGCTTTTGAGCGAGAGGAATATGATTTTTTTGCGTTGCCGCCATCAGCGCAGTACGACCACTGGCATCCTTATGATGAACATCGGCACCACGAGCCAAAAGCTGTTCTACGGCAGCTAAATCCCCGCGATCCGCTGCTTGAATTAAATCTTCTGACAG
This sequence comes from Paenibacillus sp. FSL F4-0097, assembly GCF_038593125.1. NCBI lineage: Bacteria > Bacillati > Bacillota > Bacilli > Caryophanales > Paenibacillaceae > Paenibacillus > Paenibacillus sp. FSL F4-0097. The sequence goes on along the minus strand of NZ_CP151965.1, from coordinate 872,844 downwards.
AGTTTGATTAGTCATGGCTTAGCTCTCCTATTTCTTTTTATCAATTATTTATTCGGATTGCAGCTTGTTCGCTGGGTCACGAAGGTCTGAAAAATGCTTATAAACAAATAATCCTGCCACCATCAAGTAGGCGTATACGAACGGCATAAGTGAAGCTTGAGCAAATCCAACAGTCGGCGCGTGAATGATTCCAAATAAAGATAGGCCAGACGCGATTACAGCAAAGACAGCAGCCCGCAGTGGTTTATTCAGGATAGAGAAAATAGTGATGGAGCCCCAAATCAAGCTGCTAAGCGGTGCACCATTTCCTAAATGCATCAGGCCGTTGTAATAAACCCCTTTGCTTAATAAGAGATCAATCCCCACCTTGGAAGCCGAAGTTTCAGCCGCATTAAAAATGTTGTTCGCAAGCGTTAAAGCCCAGTTGGCGATCCATGGGAACAAGGTGATAAAGATAACGGGCACTTCATTTTTAGGTGTCTCTCGAACCACCTGATTCGCCGTAACGACCCCGACATAGACCAGAATCGGAACAATCGCCACAACAGGTATGATAGACAACAGCAGTGCTCCTATGCCAAAGAGACAAATAATTAACATGGAGAAACCAGAAGCTATGGTATAACCAAGTCCAGCTCCAATAGATTTCCAGCCTGCATGACCAATATACACAGTTACTGGGAACGGATTACCTGTGAAAGCACCAATACTTGAAGCAACCCCATTCGTTAGCATAACGTTACGAGTGTTATAAGGGTCTCCGGCAGCATGTGCGCTCTCAATATTTTCAAGGTCAAAAATATAATTGGCCAGTCCCAATGGAATTGCAGAAGCCAGGTATGGCAAGGCATGCGGAATCCCTTGAATTAAGCTGGTAATATGCACCTCTGGTGGATTAAACCCCAGGGTTGAAAGAGCCGTTGTGATCGCTTCTGGATTCTGCAAACCAAATATCCAAGCCAGCGCGGTTCCAGCAATCAGCAGCAGAAATCCTGTAGGAATTTTTTTGAATATCGGCGATTTGCCAAACCAGTTAATAAAGATGATCACAAGTACAACAAAAGCAACCACAGGTGTTTCAAAGGATTGCAGCATCGGGTTCATGGCCAGCAATAACAATCCAAGTCCAGATAAACAAGATAAAAGTACGGTTCTTGGAATAACCTTGCGCAGCACATCTCCCAGAAATGAGCCGACAATAAGGATCAAGGCTTCGAACAAACACCATACGAGACCAATTTGCAGCGCAAATGATGCATCATTGGTTTCTCTAAATACGGGAATTAACACTAGAAAAGTTACTGTAAAAATCGATGGAGCACTAGGCCCTGAAGGTAATGCGGTTATATCCGTTCGGCCTGTTTTTTTGGCTAGCTGATATCCAAACCAGCCATAAGCAATACTTGCGATAAAAATCGCGAGTCCAAACGCAGGAACGACTCTGCCGTAAACCATACCTTCCGGAAATCCTACTACAAAAATTAACAATGAAATCATCGTAAGCAGATTGGTTAAATTGTTAGCAAGCAGCCCGAAAAACGCGGCCCAATCTCCCTTTTTCCAGAACATCTTCATAAATACTTGATCCATAATAAATCTCCCCCTAGATCGTTAGCGCTTACATACCAATGGCTTATGAAGCCCTCAGACCCTTGAATAGGCCTGAAGGGCGGGTGGTTCTATGAATGCATGCTCTGGCTAAAAGCGAGAATGGCTTGCTCGAAACACTCGATTGGAGGATGAGTGATTCCGGCTCCAATCATTCCGATGCCCGGATCCTTATGGGCAATAGCCGTGTTGATCACTGGCATAATGCTGGTTTGACCCACTTTACGAATATCGATTCCAGTAGGAATTCCGCGGAAGTTCAATAAAGGAATCGTCACATTTGGATTCTCCGTCGTAGTGATTTCCTTCATTTTCACAGAATAGTTCATGGCATCATCTACGGTTCCCCCAACTAATGCTACAATCGCCGGCGCGGTTGCCATGGCGAAGCCACCTATACCATACGTTTCGGTAATCGCACTGTCTCCGATATCGAGTCCCGAGTCTTCCGGCTTATACCCTGCAAACATCGGTCCGACAACCTTTTGCGCAGGACCGGTAAACCAGGTATTGCCTGGCATTCCACTGACACGAATACCAAATTCCACGCCATTGCGGGCCATCGTTGTTACGATGGTGCTATGCTCGATGCCATGGGCAGCATCAAGTGCACATTTACAAAGAGCCATCCAAGTTGGTCCGGAGAAATAATCACTCATTGCCACAAAGTCGAACACTTCGATTTTCTGCTCATTGGTATAATCCGTTCTCAGGATAAGCGGCGTTAATGCCTGAATCAAAAGAGTCGTTCCAGCGTTGTTGCGGTTATGGCATTCATCTCCCATATGGAGCGCCTGTGATAACATGAGCCGCAGATCAATGCCTTTCTCAGAGAACTTCATCGCCTCACGCAGCATCGGTCCAAGCACATCTCTCATCCAGATCAAACGGGCAACGACCGTTTCATCGTTTGCACCCATCCGCAAGATTTTCGACAGTTGCTCACTAAGGTTCGTATAAGCGATGTTGCCATACGTTTTATTCTCTACAATGTGCATAAACATAGAGGCTGAGGTTACTCCTGCCATGGAACCCACACAATTATGCTCGTGACAAGGGGAGAACGTAATCTCACCTGATGCCGCTAGTTCGGCAGCTTCATCGAGATCCTTCGCCAAGCCCTCAAAGACCAAAGCGCCGGTAACTGCACCTTTCATGGGACCACTCATCTTATCCCAAGTAATCGGAGGTCCTGCATGTAATATCGTAGTCTTAGTCATCCCGGGTACGACGTTGATCGCTTGGCCAAAACCAACCAATACCGGTTGTGAATTCACGATTCGCTCTACAGCCAGCTTGTTGGCAGCCTCAATCTTTGCAGCAATCCCCTCTTGCTCTAACGCATCCAGTGCAGCAATTAATTCGGGCTTACCTCCACCAGGTGGCTTCCATTCCAGATGGGTTACGTTGCCTTTTTGCTTCAGGATATCATCCTTGAACATTTCTAGGCCGACATTGATAACGTGAAGTTCACTCTTAAATAACTCATTGATTCTGCTCATGTTATACTCCCTTCTCTACAAAACCTCTGGCAAGAAGTCCTGCATTCGTATTACTGCTTGCATAGGTAACACCCACGGATACCAGCTTATCAAGCTGTTCTTGGACCGAAGGTGTATCCAGATCGGTTCCAAGGACATAGCCGATAATCTCCAAATGTCTGCCTTCTTGTTCCGCTGCTTGCTTAGCCTCAATAATTGCAGGCACCATAACACCTACTGGATCCTCATGTGATCCATAGCCTAATACAAAATCCATAATGATCACGCCCACCGCCGGGTCCTTCGCTTCCTGCTTGAATCTGGCAATCCGTGAAGAAGGATCAATCATCGGATGTGGTTTGCCGTTAGTGAACCCATCATCCCCAAAGTCAATAAACGTATGCGCTTGGCTGATATGGATATCACCCAGCTGATATTCCGGATCTTTTGGAATGTTGCTATAGACATCGTCGTATTTCTCCATCGCTAGATACATTGCTTCATCACATAAAGTACCGCCGCAGAATAACCCACGAATATACTTCTGTTCTGGCTTCAGCTTGACCTTAATCTCCTCAATCAGCGGAAGGTTTAGCGGATGCTTGTCAATTTGACTCTCATCGATGCCGGATAGAATTACCGCCTTCAGCGCGGCCTCTTTGGTTGTTTTGGCAAAATGTCCACCTGCCTCCAGAACAGCTTCCTCCGTTCCTCCGATAAAGCAGACTACGACAGGCTTATGCATATTTTTGATTTCATTCAGCACTTTTTGTTCCACACTTTTGGCTGGTGGCTTGGAAATCAACACAATGACCTTAGTGGCTTCGTCTTCGTTAAGCGCTTTCATAGCATCAAGCATCATTACTCCGCCGACACGTTCACTTAGGTCTCTGCCGCCTGTGCCAATCAACTGTGAGATGCCTCCGCCAAAATCGTGAATCCGCACGCTGATTTCCTGACTTCCTGTGCCGGATGCACCCACGATGCCGATATTGCCTTTACGAACTTTATTGGCAAAACATAAGGCCATATTTCCAATGATCGCGGTTCCGCAATCCGGCCCCATCATCAGTAATCCACGCTCATGTGCTATTTTTTTTAATTCAATTTCGTCTTCTACGCTTACGTTGTCACTGAACATCATGACATGGAGATTATTCTCCAGCGCTTTTCTTGCTTCTCTGGCTGCAAACGCTCCGTTGACTGAAATCACTGCAAGATTAGCTGCTGTCCTATTCTTCACTGCCGACTCAATTGTTGGATATTTAAGCTCTGTACCGCCAACTGCACTGTCTTTTTTAATAAACAGCTCTTCGATTGCTCCAAAGGCAACTTCAGCCAGCTCAGGGGATGCTGCTTTGATTACGATCATCAGGTCACTATTCTTAGCTTCCTCTAGCTCAGGGGTTATCAGCCCTACATTCGCTAATACCTCTTTATTCATTTGAGTAGCCATTGCGATAAAAGCTTGTTCGACACCCTCTATTTGATTCGCTTTGGTCGACAACGACATGAGCGAGACGGAATCAAAGTATGTGTTTCTTTTAATTACTATTTTAGTCGACATATCTTACCTCCAACGTTGTTCTAGATTAAGATCCAAACCGCTAATGATCCCCAAGGCAATATCTGTTCCGGAAGAAGAACCTATATCCAGCACTGCCGATAAGCCAAGAAACATATTTTCCTTACTCTCATACATGAGCGAATGCAGCATCTGACCCATTGACTCTCTCACCTGACCCCAAGCCGCTTTTTTCAGAGCCATATAGCTTATTTCATTCGTTAATTCAGCTGCTTCGTTCACGACTTCCCTGCACCACGGCTGGTATTTACTAATAGGACTCTGAGGCAGATGGATCACAGCAAACAATCCAACTAAAAAATCATCTCCCGACGGAGTCAGACCTGGGCCTAATCCCATTAGTCGAATTGCATAAAAAGCAGCATCTTCCATGCTGTCATTCGCCAAGGCATTCAGAAGACCTGAAGATCGCTCTTCCAGCAGCCGCATCGTTTCTCTCTCAAAGCAGCTAGAACCCGCAAACTGCTTCATACCGCCTGGTTTTCCATAGCTATTGATATAAGCTTTTGCCACAGCCAAATTATCTCTTAGCGTCTTTACTTCTTTTGGAAAAATAGATAGAGAGCTCTGCCAAACTGTCAGTTCCTTGATCGATATTGAAAGCTTAGTGCCAATATATAATTGATCATTCTCCGCAAAAACTTCTTCTCCCACAACCAGTCCAAGAACCGAAAAACTACTAACCTCTGTAATCAAAGTATTAGGCGCATTATCTACCCTACTGCTCGCAATGGTATATAATTCATCAGTTGCCTTGCACCTTACATTTATCGTCCGCTCAAATATGCTGTGTATATTTCCGAAAAATCTTGATTCTCGAATCCGATGAAAGAACGCGCTATCACTGGATATCCCAGCTTTTAAATAAGAGGTACACTTGCTCTGAGAATACTCCGTTTGATCGCCCCCTTGAGAAGGAAGTAGATAATGGTTTGGTCACTTATTGTCAGGTTATCCTATATAGAAAGCGTTCTCATAAAAAAACCGTAACGGTTGATGATGAATGATAGAAGATGTTACACTCAGTTCATAAAATTCCAAGAATGATGAAGATTGAGCTGCTTTCTGTGTGAAAAAGGATATTTTTGTGAAATATATCACAGTTTAACGGATAAACGTTACCTGACACCCTTATTGTAGTCCTCCGTACACTGGGGGTCATCATACAAGAACACTAAAAACAACAAGTAATCACTATGCACATTGCACAATGGGTGAAGATGAGAGGTGTGAATTGATGTTAACGATAAAAGATATCTTACAAATCAAATCCATCGAAGGCATAAAGATCGTTGCGGGGCATTCTGGCCTAAACAATCAAATCTCTGTAGTTAATATCATCGAGAATCCGGACGTATTTGACTGGCTGACCTCGAACGAGCTGCTTTTATCCACCGGATATATCTTCAAAGACAGCACGGAGCTGCAGAACAAATTCATTCATGAGCTGGTGGAGAATAACTGTGCAGGACTCTGCATCAAAATGAAGCGATATTTCGATGCTATCCCGCAGAACATGATCGAGCTTGCTGATAAGCATGGACTTCCGCTACTGGAGCTCCCTTTTGAATACACCTTGTCCAGAGTCATTGCGATCATTAACGAAAAGACCAACGCGGATTACGATGCAGTGAACCGACGTTCGCTCGACCTTCATAATGCGCTGTTCAAAATCGCGCTCGAAGGCGGCGGTATTGAGCAAATATCGGCGGAATTGTCCGACACGATCCATAACCCTGTTCTTATATTAGATAGAGACTGGAACCTACTCTGCTATACAGATCATAAGGATAACCCATCTCCACTTCAGGAATTCCTGCCACTGGTGAAGAACAGGCCTGTTTTTCCAACAGAGTTCACGGTAGCTTTCCCAAAGTATATTACTGAAATCAAAAAATCCATCAAACGCACCTACTATTCTCAGGGACAGCCGTACAAGTGCTGCATTATGCCGGTTTCTGTATCCAGTAATGCTTACGCGTATATCGTCGTTCTGCAAACGGTACGCAAGCTGGTTGAATTTGACTACACCGCGTTAGAGCATGTATCCACGATGCTTGCACTGGACCGGATCAAAGCCAAGGAAATCGAAGAGGTAAAGCATAAAATTAGGCAGGACTTCTTCGACGACTTATTAGCTGGCAATATTACTTCAACAGAAACACTGCATTCCCTATCTGCTATGCATGGGCTTAAAGTTAACTATGCGTATTACTGTACAGTTATCCATGTTGAAGCTACACAGCTGGAAAACTACACGGACATGGTTTATAGAAAATATGAAATGGAGCATATGGTCAAAAAATGTGTCAATTTGATCTATGGCTTGTCCAGTAATGCAGGTGGAGAGCTAATCTGTTACTATCGCAATCAGCAAATCATCATCTTGATCGGCAAAAATGAAAATAAACCGCCAATTTCCGTAAGCGATACGAAAGCCTTTGCTCAAGAGGTGCTGCAGTTGCTGGCTCAGGAAATGACTAAAAATCATTTTCTCATCGGCATTGGCAGTCAGTATAAGACACTTGCTTCGCTCCATCGAAGCTTCTTCGAGGCCCAGGAAGCTATGCGGCTCATGCAGCGGTTTAATAAAGACAGCCGGAGCATTGCTCACTTCGAGGATTATTCTGTCTATCATTTTCTGGATTCCAACATTAAGCCTACGGAAATGGAGACATTCTTTAACAAAGTTCTGGGAGGCATTCATGAACATGACCAGACGATGAACACGAGATTCATGTCTACCTTGGAGTATTATTTTATGTACAATCAGAATGTAACCGAAGCCGCCAAAGCGATGTTTATTCACCGCAACACCTTTATTTACCGGATTGATAAAATCAAAGATTTGCTAAATATAGATCTGAAAAACTCTGATGAGTTATTCGAGATTCAACTGGCACTTAACCTCTATCGATTGCTGCAAAGGGGTTAAAATAACGAAGGGTATTCCCAGCAACCATTACTCTAGTTGCACTGGAATACCCTTTTTTTCATAACGTCATAGCCCGTCCATATCTTGCTAAATATTCTTCCTTCTCCTTATAATCCGGCATTAGGCTTCCAACCCGTCGCCAAAAGGAGCGATCATGGTTCATATGCAGCAAATGACATAACTCATGGATGATCACATAATCGATAACCTCCACGGGAGCCATGGCCAGACGATAGTTAAAGGTTAGTTTTTTATCGGAGCTGCAGCTTCCCCATTTGGTCCTGGACTCTACAATCTCGATACTCTTAGGTTTTACTCTAAGCTGCGTCTGGTACCTAGTGATCCGCTCTCCTATAAGCTTCTTGCAGCTAGAGAAATAGAACTTTTTCAGCTTTAACTGAAGTTGTTCTTCACTTAGCTCCGCTGTCTCTATAAGCTCATGCAGAGAATAATATTTGCCTAGATACAGGAACTTTCCTTCATCTTCGTACGCTCTGATCATCTTTGGCGTTTCACGAGCCGCTTCGAGACTTTGCAGCTTCTCCACAATCATTTTGCCATTACGCTCAACCACACTTTTAATCGTCTCTTCAGATGTTTTCTTAGGTACCTTGAGTGTTATGCGCCCTGACGAATCTATATGAATGGAGATTTTTTTCCCGTTTCCATATTGAACATTAAACTCGATCACCTGATTGTCGTAATCAATCTTCATACCCACCATCGTTTCTATAAGATTATTCGCAATAAAAAAGAAGAACGCACCTAGGCGTTCTCCTATTTTAACACGATTCCTCAATACACCGGATATCCCGCTACAAACATTGCCAAGTAAAGTATACTACCCACAACAGATATAACAGTAAGTGCAACATCCTTCGGCTTTTCATTAGTAAGCGCAACGGCTGCAAAAGCTAGCGGAAAGGCAACAAGCAAATAACGCGGGGCTGACAGCAGCCAGGTAGCTCCCACTACGAAAGCAAAATACACGATAAAATAAGCAGTATAGGATGGCCGTAGTTTTCTTGCTCCCATAAACATGATAATTAGTGCTGAGAATATAGCGATTAAATTGGGCAGCCACATGCCGAGAAAAGAACGGCTATCTCCACTTTTAAAGGTGCCCACCGCATATTCCATCTGATATCTTACGGTATCGAAAAAGAGATAGAACTTCTGTGACCAATGCTCCCTCTGGTAAATACTGAACTGAAAAGCATTTCCCGTAACATAGTAGTTGATGTAAAGATAAGCCAGCAAACCCATCGATATGATAGCAAGACAACCAATGGCGGTGGTCAGCTTATGTATAAACGCTTTTTTATCTAGTAATTTATAATTCCCTATAAGATCCCGTGCTAATTCAATCGCAACCGGTACAATCAACAGCACCCCTGGAGAACGCGTATACGCTGCGAGTGCACCGCATAAACATCCGATGAGCCATTCTTTTTTTCTCACAAAATATAAACACAACAGCGATAAGGCCAGAAATAGAGATTCGGTCATAGGGATGAAGAAAAAGAACGCAGCCGGAAATATAAAAATATACTTCACTACTCGCATAGCACTCTTTCGATGCATGTCTAGTGAGGCAAGCTCATAGGCGACCAAGGCAGCAACAAGCGAGCAAATATTAGAAACGATAAATCCAGCGACGAGATAATTCCCTACGAATACCTGAACTACTTTAATTAGATTTGGAAAAAAAGGAAAAAACACAATATGGTATTTCGGATCTCCCTCCGTCACATACCAATTCTCCGCGATGCCCAAATAATGTGAAGCGTCGATCCCCGATATATGCCAGGTCTCAGCTATTTTGTTAAACAAACCACCGGAATAGCCATTCTGTATGATCAAAAATATATAACCGATAAACATAAGCAAGACCCGACTAGCCACTACCCAGCCGATAATATATAGCCAAGCCTGCTTTCTGTCCCGTGTTTTATTTTCCAGAGTTACTTCAGGCGCTGGATTTGTCAGAACAAAATCTGTCAAAACAGGTATAGTGCGGAGTCCCAATAATATAAAAAGTACGAAACAGGCCACGGAAGCAAGGGTACCCATCATAGTCCAACTAGTGGTTGAGTTTACCCAGAAAATAGCCGTCACCATCATAATGAACATGAAGATGAAGGAAATGATTTTGTCGTGCTTTTTCATTTGAACCTCCAGAGATAAATTCTTACAATAATCTAGTTAAAAAAGGAAAATATTACGCATAGAAATATAATAGTCTCTGGAAATTTTTTTGTAAATCATTTCTTAGATCATCATAGATTCTAAAAAAAGCCTATGCACTGAAATGCATAGACTGTATGTATAGCCCTATTTTAACAACTCTAACACGCCTTGAGGCTGTTGATTAGCTTGAGCCAACATGGCTTGTGATGCTTGAGATAAGACATTGTATTTGGTAAGCTTCATCATTTCCTTTGCCATATCTGCATCTCTTATTCGTGATTCAGCTGCTGTTAAGTTCACTTCGTAATTGGTTAGGTTATTATGGATATGTTCTAATGCATTTTGATACGCGCCGTACATTGAACGCTTGGATGAAACGGTATTTATAGCTTTGTCTATTTTCGAAATCGCTAATTCGGCACCTTGTCTAGTTGAAAGATCTATATCCGCAATTCCCAGAGCAGTAGTTCTAGCATCTGTTAATTTAACAGCGAAGTTATCCCCAGAGTTTGCTCCCACCTGAAGATTTACTGTTTTGTAATCATATGTGGTACCAGGGTTTGATCCGTAAGATACATTGAAATTGGTTATTCCAGTTGTAGTTGAAAAAGTGTAACTTCCGTCATCATTACTAATAATGTTATTTAATCTATCCGTAGAGCCCCCACCATTTAGATTAACATTAGCCAATTCATTTCCCTGTGGATCAAAAATGGAAAGACGATAATTATTATCTACTATTCCTCCAACGATGTAATTCCCATCTTTCATTTCTGTAATGCTAGTAAGTTGACTGGAGTTGGAAGTTTCATTTGATATATTCTTCTCCCACAATACGTTTCCACTACTGTCTAGTTTATAGATTAATCCACTAGTTTTAGTAGAGTCGTTATAAGAACCAACAATTATGGCCCCTCCATCACTGGTTGCGACGGCGCGGTAACCTTCATCATCCCCAGCAGCACCGACTCGTGTGTCCCATAACGGATTTAAGTTACTATCATATTTCACAACCCAGCTTGACTTATCGGTATAAGAACTGTTTAGTTTGAGACTTGATGAACCAATAGCCAAATAACCGCCGTCAGCAGTTTCAATAATAGAATTAAATTCTTCGCTTCCATAGCCAACAGGATTGGATTGTGAAGAACCCGCTATCGAGGTGGATTGTTGCACACCACTACTATTAAATTTAGCCATAAGGCCATCCCAATTTTGAATACCGGAACCCGTCCCTGCCACAATAAAGGAACCGTCACTAGTCTCAATTACTTCATTCCCCATAATGGAGTAGACGCCAGATACCCCTGTACTCCACTGCTCATTCAAATTCCCATCCCATTTAATTATATTTATCCTTTGATCGGAAATTGCCCCTGCTGAGAAATCATTTCCTAATAAAATATAACCACCATCACTAGATTCCTTAATACTATACACATCCATATTAGGAATTGCTTGTGACCAAACCAGATTACCCATACTATCTAATTTGAAAGGATTATTACCGGGAATTCTTATTCCGACATAACCTCCATCCGAAGTCTTAGATAAATCTCTGGCAGGTATGTTAGCTGTCCAATTCGTACTTATATTGCCCTGTACTGGCGTAATATTCGTGTTTACTTCGAGGTCATTATTCAATAAATGAATTCCATTAAATTGAGTGTTATTAGCAATATCATTTATCCCAAGCTTTATCTGCTCAACTTCTTTTTGAATCAATGTTCGATCAAAATTTGTTAAGGTATCACTTGAAGCCTGTATTGCAAGCTCCCGTAGTCTTAGCAGATTAGGATCTTGTATAGTTCCAAGTCCACTCTCAGCAGTCTGAATTAGTGAAATACCATCCTGTGTATTCCTTGCTGCCTGAGACAATCCACGAATCTGTGCTCTCATTTTCTCAGAAATTGCCAATCCTGCAGCATCATCTGCCGCTATATTTATCCGAAGTCCAGAAGATAACCTCTCTTGTGAACTTGTAATAGATTTATTATTTTTATTTAATCTGTTCAAACTATTTAAAGACGTGATGTTGTGACCGATTCGCATTTAATCACCTTTCAATTGTTAGTATCTTCTATATCGGATAGTCCTTAGTAATTTTTTAGGTCAAATTACCCGTGTCTTAAGGCCTCGCCTTAAATTCCTACCGTCCCCCGCTGAAAAGTTGAATATTCACATACTAAAACGGCGATCTATCACCGGTTAAGCACCGACAACAGATCACCGCTAAAATTCTGATTAGATCATTATCATTCAAACGGATAAATCCAGAAATGTTCTGTTCCAAAACGAGCTTGGATCTCTTTATCATTTAAAGGTTTGCTGCCCAACAGCTCAGCAGCCTGGAATTGGGAACGATGCGCCTGAATGGACGCCATCTTGTGCTTGAGGAAATTTCTTACATCATTGATAACCTTTGGCTCCCCAATCTCTACAATATTATTAGCAAAAGCTATACAGTGAACAGGAGGTCTTTCTTCCTTCGGCAATCTTGCAACGGTTCGGATCACTGCAGCTCCAGTAGCATCGTGATCAGGATGAACGCTGTACCCTGGATAGAACGTGATGATCAGCGAAGGTTTAAGCTCTTTCAAGAGCGCATCAATCTGCCCATCGAGCAAGACTTGATCTTCGAATTCTATCGTCTTGTCGTGAAAACCAAGCATTCTTAAATCCTGTATGCCAATAGCCTCGCAGGATTCCTCCAGCTCCTTCTTACGTATTTCCGGGAGGGTTACCCGATTCGCAAAGGGCGGGATGCCCATATTTCGGCCCATTTCTCCAAGCGTTAGGCATGCGTAGGTAACTTGGGTCCCATTTTGTATATGTTTGGCAAGGGTTCCTGATATACCGAAGGCCTCATCATCCGGATGTGGCAAAATAACAAGAATATGTTTTTCCACAGAACTCTTCATCTCCTCTTCCATTAGAACGGCTCTCGGCTTAATTGTAACGATACGATCAGTTTGCCTTGAGCATCATGTCCAGCCATAATCAATCTGCCTGTCTCACTCTCTTCATAGTGAGTTAGCCCTTCCGAATAAACCCAGCCCTGCGACATTTTTAAGCCGACCCGATAAGGACCGTTGCCGGAAATCGAACCATGGGAATATCGAATAATAGCATTGGTAATAAAAGTAGCGGCTGGATGCTTCGAACTATCTAAATGGGCAGCGTAGGCTCCCGTTGTCATCTCAAGATGGATATATAGATCCTGATCTTTAAGCAGGTCGATCCTATCTTGTACTTCCGATTGATTGATTAGCTGCAATGTTGCGCCTCCGTCTCTGACTGAATATATACATACAAAAAATAAAATCCATACCTTATAGAAGGACGGATCTGTTATATGATAAGCGGGTCCGTATTTCTTTTCAAAGTATAACGTGCAATGCTATGTAATTCAATGGATAGAGCGATCCCCTCCAAGTGTAACAGTAATGGACTGGCTTTTTACTGTTCACCTGAAGGGGATAATATCACTAAGAGGTTATGCAGTTTATATTAGATCACAAACTGATCTAACATCTTTACGATGACTTCACGCTTTACAGGCTTGCTGATATACTCGTCCATCCCGGCAGCTAGACAATTTTCGCGGTCACCCTTCAAAGCATTAGCCGTGACCGCGATGATGGGCGGACATTTCTCTTGATGCTCATCTCTTAACATCTTCATAGCCTCTATGCCGTTCATAATGGGCATGTGAAGATCCAATAAAATAAGATCAAAGGGTTCTTTCCGTGCTGCTTCAACCGCATCTATGCCGTTTGTTACGGCGATAACGCTGTGACCCATTTTTTCGAGTATTTTGGTCAGTACTAGCGCATTGATAGTGTTGTCTTCAGCAAGTAAAATTCTTGCTTCACGTGCGGTATGAAGCTTGTTAATGTTAGCCTCTTGGCGAGGGATTACCACTGATTTCTTGGGCTTGATTGTGAAGGTAACCGACGTACCGCTCTTGCCGTCACTCTCCGCATAGATCTCACCACCCATCATTTCGACAATTCTGCGGCTGATGGCAAGGCCAAGCCCCGTACCTTCATGTCTCCGCATCATAAAGCTATCCACCTGCTCAAACGGTTCAAAAATATCAGTAAGTCGATCAGGATCAATTCCAATGCCAGTATCGGTTACCGTAAAGGCAAGCAGGGAGGGATCTTCCTTTACAAGCCTAACTTTTACCGATATGCTGCCCGCCGGTGTGAATTTCACAGCATTGCCTAGCAGGTTCAAGAACACCTGCTTCAAGCGTTCCTCGTCACCGTAAATAAATTCCGGAACGTCATGATTTATGATGCTGGTGAGCTCCAGATTTTTTTGTTCAGCTTTTATTGCGATAACAGAAAAGCTGTCCTTGAGGCAAGTTCGCAGATCGAATGTATCCTCTTGCAGCTCGCTACGGCCTGCCTCAATTTTTGAAAGATCAAGGATATCATTGATTATATTGAGCAGGATTCCTCCGCTTTTACGAATGATTTCTACATATTCACGTTGTTCTTCATTAAGCTCTGTTTCAAGCAGAATATCAGTCATGCCGATCACCCCGTTCATGGGAGTGCGAATTTCATGACTCATCATAGCCAGGAACTCACTTTTAGCTCTATTCGTGGACTCTGCGGCTTCCTTAGCTAGCGACAATTGCCTTTGCTCGGAAATGTCCTTGCATATAAGGTAAAATCCGATATTATGATTGTTCACATAAATGGGTGCAATACTGGTGAGCACTTCAACTACTTCGCTTTCCTTAGTGACAAGCTTATTGATATACTGCTCAACCGTATTATCGTAAAGGGCTCTTTCCAGAATGCGCTGGACATTCTCTTCTCCAATCAGACTTGCAAGCTTCATCCCGATCAACTCGGACTCGATGGCGTAGCCCGTTATCTTTTCAGCCATACTATTGGTGTTAATGATTCGACCATCAAGGTCAAAGGAAATGACGGCGTCATGGTTGTATTTTTTAAGCGACGTATACCGTTCAACAGACTCCTGAAGGCGTTGCTCGGATTCCTTTTGCTTTGTAATGTTAACGATTTGGCAAATGAAATATGCTGGCTGGTTCGACTCGTCGCTGAATAAGTGGAGAGTAAGCTGTCCCCAAATATAATCTCCATTTTTTGTGATAAACTGCTTTTCCATCTGCAATCTTGTTTTCTCACCCAAGAGTGCTTTTAAATCATGAAGGTTGCCGAAATCTTCGGGGTGAGAAAGGTCTTCTAACCGCATACCCTCAAACTCTTCAGTGGAATAACCAAAAGTCTGTTCAAAGGCTGGGTTTACGGTCAGAATCAAACCATTTGGCGCTAAAAGGGCGATCCCAAAGGAGGCGTGATTAATCACCTGTTGGTTGAACTGTTCCTGGTTTAGATTTACGCGATGCATAGCGACCTCCATGGATGATGTGATTTTTGCGTGAAAAAATAGACCTTCTAATTAGAAGGTCCTATTTATAGCTTATAGTCTAATTTACCCACTTTGTTGTTAATTGAATCCGTTAATTTAACGGGATCGAATAGAACACTCTGGACCCCTTATTGTTCGTATACCAAATGATTTTGTCCCCACTAATAATAGGACTGCACTCTGATAAGGCAAAATACTTGATCGTTTGGATGTCGCTAGTAGCTTCTCCCGCTCCATCTATAAGAACATATTTCAGGTCAACCGGATGATTCTCTTTATCAAACTCCTGCCACAGCACCATCATTTTGTCGTCTGTAATTTTTACTAGTTTAGGGATGGACGCGATCAGGTTCGTGCCTACATATTTAGCCAAGGTGATGTGATTCACCGAAGTACTGCTCAGGTTGGACTTGGGCAACACACTAAGCATGACATCCCTTTGGTCCGTTTCTAAACCCACCATCTCATAAGATGTATACTCTTTGACTAGTGAATGATCTACCGAATTCATAGCGACTATATAGTTCGCCGAGGACAGCTCAAATCCGCCTATAGAAACACCCGTCGCGTTCGCTCCGATTTTGCCGGGAATATTAAATAAGTCTACTTCGTTATAACTGGCTCCGTCTCCTTTATTCAGAACAATCGAACGAGGATAAGCATCACCATGATCGACTAGAACATGCGCTGCACCATCAAACAATACATATTGGTCAAAAGAGTGACTGACATGATTCTTCTGGAATCTTCCCAGATCATTGGTCACAGTCATGGATTTAGTATTTACGATAATAGTAAGCTGGGATTGATGATTTAATTTATCTTCTGTCGTGTATCTTGTACGTGAGGTGTGAAATACAAGCGTATCTCCAGCCTCAGCCATACTACCGGAGCCTGAATCAAACGGGCTAACGGTATAGCTCTCCCCACCCTTTATGGAGACACTGTCTACTCTATTGAAGCTTTTATCATAACGGACAATACGAATGACTTCTTTGCTATCATTCTCTTCGCGGTTCTCTTGGCCAAAAGCAATATAGTTATACTTCTCCCCACTATAGAAACCACCAAACACCGGAAGCTCAAAAGGAATGCTCTTATTGCCTGTTAGTTCGTACTTCTCATTATACGTTTCAATCGTAAACTCTTTGTTCGCCTCAATGACACTTACAGTCCCATCCTTATTATTCACAAGATAAGAAGAGGCCGTACTTTTCCATCTAGGAAAATAAGAAGATTCCCCGTTACTCTCAACTACAGCCGCCGTCTTTACCCGGTAAGCATGATCTGGGATTTTGGAGAATAACGATATGCGATCAGACTGAACGTCAAATTCGATATCAAACGGGATTTTGCCCGCCAAATCTCTCAACTGAAAATAATTGTTATCATCAATATTGTACGCCGTAATAGACTGCAACTGTCCATTGACCAGCACCTTAGAGTTGGAAAGCGTAGCTGCATAATTTTTATTGCGGCTATAATAGTTGCTCGTAGTTTTCTTTTCGGGCGTATAAGCTTGTCCAGTTATGATCTCAATCGCATTGTTCGCTTTATTCCAAGTGATATCAAACTGGCTGCTCGTTCCCGAGAAATACTCTGCCAAATCGCGTAGTCTGAAATAATTGTTATTCGATATGTTGAACCCATTCAGGTTCCGCTGTTCTCCATCAAAATATGTACTGCTCTCTGTTACCTTAGCCTTCACCGTATTGCTCGCAAAGGTTGTAGTGCCGAGCGCTGGTATAACCAGTAATAACATCAGCAATATACTAAAAATCCTCTTCATCCGTCTTTCCTCCATTTATATATAAATAACAATACTATAATTTTTATCGGTATTTTATTCGTATTCCTCCACCACATAACTTACAAACGCCAAGCGCTTACTATCCGGAGACCACGAATTCACGTTAATCGTACCTTGTCCTCCAAACAATTGTACTAGTGTGCGATAATCTCCTCCCGTGCTTGCCATCAATCGAATCTCAACATCCTTATTCGCAGGGTGATCGCCAGGATCTACATCTCCTTTGCGGTAACTCAAGTAGGCAATCGTCTGCCCATCTGGCGATACATGCGGGAACCAGTTATTACTCTCATCAAAAGTCATCTGTGTTTGCTCAGTGCCATCGGCATTCATTCGCCATATCTGCATCAGCCCTGTACGCACCGAGTTGAACCATATATTTCCCCCATCTGGTGAATATTCAGGCCCATCATCCAGCCCAGGCGAATCCGTCAGTTGTACCTCTACTCCCCCGTCTACTGGAATGGTATAAATATCATATTGACCATTGCGCTCTGCACAGTAAGCTAACTCAGCACCGTTTGGAGACCAACCATGTAAATAACTTGGAGCATTCGGTGTAACTAGAACCGGTTCGCCACCCTCCATGGGAAGAATATATATACGAGATTTACCATCTTCTTTCGTATGGTGACTAATTGCGATCTTAGTGTTGTCAAAAGACAGAACATGATCGTTATTACATTCCGCAGCAAACCCCGAGTCAATTTGAACAAGCTCACAGGTTGCGATGTCGAACGAATAGAGACAACCTCGACTATTATAAATAAGACGCTTACCATCGCTAGTCCAATTGGGTGCCTCGATTAAATATTCAAATGAGCGGAGGGCAGTACGCTCCCTAGTCTGTACATCTACGATTTCTAATGTGCTAATCACTTTCATTGTCCTCTCTCCCATCGTTAAAATATGTACATAACCCACTTCGACAGCTATTCTAAATCCCCTTTCTTTCTTGGTAATACAATTATAAAGACAAAAAGATCCGCCTCGAAGAGTTCACTCCTCAAGGCAGATCCATAATCATCTTATAAACGTCCAGCCGCTTTTACTTTTACCAGCAAGGCATTACCCGGCAAGTATGCAATCGGAATATCCTCAGACAATACGATCTGAACGGTATCGCGATCTGCACCGGCTAGAACAGCTTGCTCTATTGCATGGCTGCGGGCATCTTCCTTAGCTTCATCATAAGACATTTCGTCCAGGGAATAAATCCGCTCTGTCTCCCCGCTCACCTCACCTAACGCAGCGCCAATTGCATTCGCAGCATCATAGTGATCCGGTCTTACAATCCGTGATACACCTTCAAGCTTGTCTGCCACAAGAATACTTCCGCCACCGACCAAAATGACGTCAACAGGATCTGAGCTTGTCTTCATCCGATCAATCGCTTCCTCGATATCCCGCGTAATGATCTCATCTGCTCTCTTGCAGATCGATTCATCAAGTGCCTCAGTCTGCGCATCTTTCCACTCGTATCGATTAAGCTTCACCGCCACATCGGTTGCTGTGAGCGTATCACCACCAAAGATGAGGCCGCGCTTCAATAGCTCGTACCCCACGCTATCCGGACCCACTGTTACCTGATCCTGCGTTTCATCTAAGCGAACGATTGTACCGCCGCCGATCCCGATCGATAAGATATCCGGCATGCGGAAGTTCGTGCGAATCCCGCCAATCTCAACCGCAGCGGAGGATTGACGCGGGAAGCCTTGCATCAGGACGCCGATATCTGTCGTGGTGCCACCGATATCAACAACAAGTGCATCATTCAGACCTGACAAGTGTGCCGCGCCCCGAATGGAATTCGTCGGACCGCAAGCAATCGTCAGAATCGGGTAACGAAGCGCATATTCACTGTACATCAGTGTTCCATCGTTCTGACAGATGTATAGGCTCGCGTCAATTCCATAAGTGTGAAGCGCCTCTTCGAAGCCCTTTACGACTCCAGCAATGACGTTAAGTAATGCGCCGTTCAGCAACGACGCGTTCTCACGCTCGAGCAATCCAATACTTCCAATCTCATGAGACAACGTCACAGGCATATCTGCGCCAAGTACTTGCTTCGCTAGTTCTTCGACACGTTTCTCCTGCGAGGTATTCACTGGGGAGAACACACCACAGATCGCAACCGCTTCGACTTCACCCTTCATTTTCAAAAAGCAGTCTAGAATCTCTTCTTCATCCATTTCAACAATCGTGCGGCCATCATATTCATATCCACCATGAACAACATAAGCATGTGGGCAAACCGTTGCCTTAAGTGTATCGTCCCAATCCGCAAGTGGAGGAACCGCAGTTGTTGCCGGTGCCCCGATTCGAATCAAGCCGACTTTCCCCAAGTGCTTGCGCTCTACAATAGCATTCGTACAGTGCGTAGTTCCGAGCATTGCATAACGAATCTGCACCGGATTCACACTACTCTCTGCTAACAAACGACGGATGGATTCAGTAATGCCTTCATTCACATCACTTGTGGTATGCACTTTTATCGTATGAATGGTGTTTAGCTTGGAGTCGAGCAAGGCTGCATCTGTATTTGTCCCGCCGACATCAATCCCAATGCGGTATATTTCTTCCATGTTGTCTACATTCGTATGAGACATTACTCTGCTCCCCCTTTCTCTGCTGCCAATTGTTCAATTGGAACATAAGGTGCATCATAGCCAAAATATTGTGGACCTACCGTCTCGAGGCCCTTTGGTGAACGCCATTTCGGATCACAAGGGAAACCAACCACACTAACCCGAGCACCGTATTTCAAATTCTCAGTCGTGATTGGCATACCGGTATCCTGGTCAAGCACAGAGATCAGGTCAGGAGTAATAGCAATTGAATGTCCATCTTCTGTGGCAAGAAGGAACTCATTCTGGAAGAACAAAGTCATCGTACGTCCCTTTTTAGCATCTGTACCTTCGAAGATCGCTTCACCGCGTGTAAATCCACCTTCTGTACGACGGCGAATGTCTACTGCCTTACCCTGGAACAACGCATATCCATTCAGCTGCTTCAGCAGCATTTCAATTGGATTCTGCTTCAATTCCTTGGACTCAAACAATGTTTTTCCAATTTCATACGCAAGCGTCAAGGTATGTGGAATTGCACTTTGCTTTACCTGCGCTCCAGTTACCGGATAATCACAAATCGAAGCTGATCCGCCCATTTGAATCGTAACCGCACGCGCCATCCGCTCTTCCCAAACACCGTCGATCGCATGCATAAGCACACCATTGCCGCGTTCATCTGCCATCGTAATCGGACTGCAGTCAATACCGTCCAAGTAGAATGTCACCATTTGCGATTCTGGAAAAGCCCGTCCCATGGCATCCGCATCTACGATAGGAATATTGCGTTCCGCAGCCGTAATTACGGGAACCAGAGAGTTACCGCCACCGACCTCAATCGGCATAATGGCGCTCACCTTGCGGCCCAGCTCTTTCTCAATCATATCCAAAGGCTTGATCATTTGCTGAATCGAAGGAATCTTCTCATTCATAACCGTAGGTGCGCCAATCATGGATATAGGAACAACCAATGCATCGTCCTCCAGATCCTCAGGACTTACTAAACGAACAGGACCATATTTGCGAATGGCTTCCATCGCCATCAATTTACCAATATGCGGGTCACCGCCCCCGCCTGTTCCAAGAACGGCTGCACCAACAGCAATGTATTGCACCGCTTGTTCATTTAATTCTGTTAGTTTGTGATTTCTCATGTTGTTATCCCTTCTTTGTCATGATTTTGCCGACTATCCACTGCACGATAAAGGCGAACATAAACGCATCTAATGCCGGTACGCTCGTGATTTGGAACCATCCAAATCCATCTGGCGCTGCGGTTGTCATAAAAGCGAACAACGTAGCTGCAACCCACACCGCTAAGGAGCGAATCACCCAGTTCTTATTGCGATCCAGACCTTCAAAAGTGAATTTCTTTCGATCTACAAACAAAAATTCGGACGTGTAGATCCCCCCGATTGGAGAGACAAACACCGTAATAATATTTAGGAAAGATAAAAACTTATCATAGATGCCAAATACGGCAAGCAACGTAGCAAAGATACCCGCCACAATAGTAATTAGCTTTTTCGGAACCTTTTGGAACACGACAGAGAACCCTAACGAAGCAGAATATAAATTGTTCGTGTTTGTCGTCCATTGGGCAAGGGTTAAGACGATAATGGCTGGAAGCCCAAGTCCTAGCGCAATGAAAATATTCGTCAGATCATCTGTGTCCATAATTCGAGATAGGAAAATAGCTACAATCGTCATGAAGCTGTTACCCACAAAGAAGCCGATAAAGGCCGCGGTTATAGCATGCTTCGGTGTGCGCGCCCAACGAGCGATATCCGGTGAAAGCACCGTGCCGACAATAAAGATACCAATAACAAGCGAGATCGCTGTCCCCATCGGGATCGCTGCTCCGCTAATCGGTTCCCACACGGCTGAAGCTCCTTTGGTATGGAACGCGGAATAAATAGCCACTCCGATAAACAAAATAAGCAATGGTACGGACCAGGTGCTTAGTCGTTCAATAGATTGATATCCCCAAATAGCTGTCGACATCATCAAAAGCCCACCTATGAATGAAAGCACCCCTAAGGACAGATGAATATCCCATAATTGACTAAAAGCAGTCTGCATATTCGAAGCGAAGAAGCCGACCTGCACCCCAAACCAACCGAGTGAGAAAATACCGAGGATAACTGCTACGACACGTGCACCCACATTTCCGAATAGAAACCGAGAGATCATCGATGTCGATAACCCTGTTTTAGCCCCTACATACGCACATAACGCTCCGATCACCCCTAGGATTAACGAACCGATTATTGTTGCTGTGAGTGAATCCGTCAGATTCATTCCATTGCCAAGCTGAGCACCCAAGAACATCGCTGATAGGTCAATCCCGATGGCGATCCAGACGAGCGACATAGATAGCCATTTTTTACGCAAATGCGCTGGAACCGGCTCTCTCTCAAAATCCCCCGAGCTAAGCTCGTTCCCCTTTACTTCACTTACTTCTGCCATTCTCCCCATCCCCTTGTTGTTATCTTCTTCTGTAGCGCTATGAGGACGCACCTTTCCAATACATTTCAAACGCATGGTTTAGCTTACGCTCATAAATTCCCTTAGAAGTGTAATAGAAATACTGCATGCTTAATCCATCCATCAAGTTGAGAAAAGCATCTGCGAGAAGCTGCACGGATTGATCGCGAATTACGCCCTCTTCCATTCCTTTCGAGATGAATTGTTCAATGATCTTCGTCAGCATCGCGTCGGACTCTAGAAATGCTTGCTCAATCGTTTCCTTTAAGAATGCCGGTGGGAATACCACATACCTCAGTACAATTTTGCTTGCTTCAGGGCTCTTCTGATAGAACTCATACTGTCTAGACAATATGCCTCGTAGACTTTCCTGCGCACTCCATACTTTCTGCTCTTCCGATAGTTCTTGAATATAAGTGTTATAGGACTGCATAGCCTCACGAAAGACCGTCATAAACAAATCCTCTTTATTCTCAAAAAAGGCATAGATCGCCGGAGTCTTCACGCCAACTTCCTTCGCAATTTCAGAGAGAGCCGTACCCTCGTAACCCTTCTCTCCGAATAGTCGCATCGCTACTTCTTTCAACTTGTTTTTGGTCAAGACATTCCACATCCCTTACTTACTTAATTAACGTTAATTAAAAAACACTATACATCTTTATGCATAATAATTCAATGTTTTTCATAAAAAAAATAGCCCTCAATACATACAAAAAAAGCCGACCAACATCAGGATAATCCCTGAATTATGATCAGCTGAACGGTGAGCTGGGTTTACTTTAGAAGCAAAGTTGTTAATGTAATCTTTCATCAAACATGAGTTGAATTTGAATACCAAAGGGATCCTCAATGATACCGTAGGCTTTACTAAACACATTGCTGGATAACGGAGAAATAATTTTCACGCGCTCGTCTGTGATTAAGCTTTTATAAAAACCTTCAATCCCCTCTAAATCAGCACTTTGAATACATAATGAAGTGTTATTGCCCACTGTATATTTCTCATTCGTATTCATTGTATCTTCTGCTATCATTATTTTTGTTTTTCCGATTAACAGGACAGAGTGAGTAATATAATCCTTATTTTCATCCGTAAGCTGTAGGGAGCTGTCACGCTCTGCAAGTTGTTGATAGGTGACACGTAACAATTCCTCTGCGTTAAAATGTTTTTTGTAAAATTCTATAGCTTCCTTGGCTCTTCCCTTCATCGATAAGAAAATAGCTACTTCTAGTGTTGTACTCATAGTGTAAGTCTCCTTCGTATATTTGATATCTGGCCTTAAACTTATTATCATATATAAAGGTATCAAAACATGACACCTTTATAAGGAGTTTTATATATGAAAAAATCAGAACGATTAAATGACATGATGAGATACTTAAACGGGCGAGAGTTTTTTAATCTAAGTAACCTTATGGAGAAATACAATATTTCAAAAAGCACAGCGCTACGTGATGTTACTTCATTAGAACAATTGGGTATGCCTATTTTCGCGGAACATGGAAGACACGGACGTTATGGTATTCTAAAAAACAGATTGTTATCCCCTATTATTTTCACGATAGATGAAGTCTATGCGCTGTATTTTGCCATGCTGACGTTAGAATCTTATCAATCCACACCCTTTCATCTAAGTGTTAACAAGCTAAACGAAAAGTTCGAGCACTGTCTATCGAGTACACAAATCAACCAGATTCACAAAATGAAAAAGGTCCTGCAATTCGAAATGTATCAGCATAAGCATGTCAGCCGTTTTTTAGATAAAATCCTAGCAAGTATTCTAAATGAGAGTGCCTGTAACATTGAATATACAAAAGAAAACCAAACAAAAAGATACCCTGTTCAATTCTTTAGGATTTCCGCTAAGTTTGGTCAATGGTATGCCACTGGAATAGAGCTTGCGACGAATACATATAGAGTTTTTAGATGTGATCGAATAACCTTCATTGAAGAAGAGGAAAGCAAGGCTCGTTATTCTATAGAAGAACTTCTTAGTCGTTCATTAGAAATCTATCAGTCTGCGAAAAGTATTGACTTTGAAGTTGAGATTGCGGAACAAGCAAAGGATATTTTTTATAAAGAACATTATCCTTCTATGGAAATAGAGGTTGGTCCGAAAACAGTCATTAAGGGATTCTATAATCCAGGTGAAGAGGATTTCTTGGCTAATTATTTTATCCGATATGGTCATGCTGTTACATCCGTGAAACCTGAAGCCTTAAAACAAATAATCAAAGATAAGTTAGAGCAACTGGTAAATCACTATCAAAAAATATAAAGCTAATCAAAAGGGGTAAAAAACATAGCTTGGAGAACTGCCTTAGCCTTTTTGAGGTTGCGCGTATCCAGTTGGTTAAGCATGTCTACGATTTGACTCATTTCATCGTTTTCCACTGGCTCAAGAGATGCTCCGGTAGTTAATAGTTCTTTTTCAGCAACCGATTCCGAATGAACCCATGACGCTTCCAAAGTATCCTCGAAGGCTTGGATTATAAATAACAATTCATCCGTGTTATATCTCTGTAGAAACCGGTTTATCCCTTTATTCATCTGCTTATGTAGGGCTAAATGCAAATCGAATATTTCTTTCCCTAGAGGTGTTGTAAGAAAAAGCACTTCTTTTTTATTATCGGGGAGAAACTCCGTGCGAATAATTTCCTGTTGCACTAATCTTCTTGTGATTTTGGACACGCTGCCTTTAGGAATTCCGAATTGCTTCGAAATGGTAGTGCCATTCACCGGCTCAAGCTGTCCAATTGCATCTATTACATGCAGCATCATGACTGTGGAGTCTTGGAGGAAATCAATGATAAGGGGATTACTGCAGTTCTGAATCAACCATTCCTTCTCTTCGTCATCCTCCGATTGAAATCGCTTTTGTAATTGGGGAATCTTCTCTATTAATTTTTTTATCAAAATATCCTTATTAGGTAAGTTCTCGAAAGAATGCGTCACTGTTACGTCTCCTCGTAAATTCATCTTATGCTCATTTTAACAAGATACAGCTCATAAATAAAGTTTCCTAGAAATAATATTGACAACAAGGAAACTTAAAACGTATTATTGTTTCCGTAGTTAATATTTAATTTCTAGGAAACAATAAATCATAAAGAAGGTGTTTATATGAATGTCTTAATTATTTTTGATCATCCCTACGGCGCATCAGCGTCCGAGAATATCCCCCATCAGCGAAGCTATTCCGCAGCCTTATTAGCCTCCGTTATGCGAGGTCTTACCACCAAAGGTCATACGATTGATCTTATCGACCTGCATGCCGATGGATTTGATCCAGTCATGTCGCACGAAGAACTCACTGCTTGGCGGCAATTGAAAACCACCGATCCGCTAATCGCCAATTATCAGCAGCGTCTTATAGCAGCGGATCATATCGTCTTCATTTTTCCTATATGGTGGGAAGCCATGCCCGCTCTTACCAAAGGTTTTCTTGATAAGGTATTCGCAAAAGGCATTGTCTACGAAGAAACTAAACCTGGGCGGCCCTTCAAATGCTTGCTCCCGAATATTAAAGGAGTGTCCCTGCTGACCGTAATGAACACACCCGACTTCTTTTATCGCTGGATTTTTGGCAACCCCATCACCAAAATTCTATTCAGAGGCACCTTCCGCAAAATGGGAATACGGAAAAACCTCCGTTGGTATAATTATGCCGGGATGTCAGATCGCAGCTTAGAAGAGCGGGTGAAGCATCTCGATAAAACAGAACAACGGTTTGCACGACTGTACTAAACTAGACTAGATTAAATTACTCAAGCGCTGACTGATTCTGAGGCTAGCCTAATATAAAAAAACACGCCAATAACTGGCGTGTTGTAGTTAAATTTATTAAAATTCTTCATACGATGCGGGATCTTGATCAGCTATTCGACCTGTTGGCGAGGTTAATGCGGAAATAACGGTCATCTCAGCTTCCGATAATTGAAAATCAAAAATATTCAGATTATCGCGCTGATGCTCTAGAGAAGAAGCCTTTGGAATTGGAATAGCCCCAAGCTGTATATGCCAACGTAAGATAACTTGCGATATCGATTTATTATGGACCTTACCTATTTCCGCTATTTTCTCATTTTCCAGTACGCTGCTAGCTCGTCCCAATGGACTCCACGATTCAATCACTACCCCATGCTCTTTGTTCCATGCACGCTGCTCTTCCTGATTAAAATGAGGATGCAGCTCAATCTGATTCATGCTCGGCGCTACGCCAGTTTCTTGTATCAAACGCTCGATATGCTCCGGCAAAAAGTTACATACACCGATGGAGCGGATCAAACCTTGCTTCCGTGCCTCAATCATCGCCTGCCAGGCTTCAACATATAAATTCACTCTAGGGTTAGGCCAGTGGATGAGATAGAAATCATAATAATCCAATCCGGCTCTGAATAAAGACTCCTGTATGGTGGCTAATGCTTCTTTATAAGAGTGATGGCGACCTGGCAGCTTGGAAGTAATGAGCAGTTCTTCCCTAGACACAGAAGTTTGCCGAACAGCCTGGCCTACAGCACCTTCGTTCTCATAATTAAACGCAGTGTCGATCAGACGATAGCCAACATCAATCGCCTTAGTGATGTTTTGTGCTCCCTCAGTACCATTTAACGCGTAAGTACCAAAACCAATAGCAGGCACCTTCACTCCATCGTTCAATATGATTTCAGGTATTCTCTCAGTCATCGTCGCACTTCTCCTTTGTTGTCATTTAAGCCCCTGCCGATCCATCTTATAATTATTATAACATCTTCATAGTAAACTCAATCATTGGGTTACCTGAACAACCTCTAGCTTATTGGTAAGCCGCTTTCGTGGGCATCCGATTTATTTTTTATAGTAAAATGAATCTACAGCACTGGATTTTCGTAATGTTATGAATTAAAAGTAGAGATAAGAGGTGTACCCAATGAAGGAGCAATATCCAGCTAGGCTTGAATTGTTCGCAGACAACGCTCAGAGGATCAAAAAAGCTTTTCCATGGCAAAATGCAATGGTTAATCGGTTAGCGGCACTATTGTATGCTGTAGAGGACAAAGTTGCAGATGACGAAGCCATTCGTGCTAGCTACGAGCTAATTAAGGAGAGTACCGGGATTTTCTCTCAATTTAGAGGGGCTTCGGTGATCAGCATTGCTGCCCTGCTTTCACTTTCTGACGAAAAGGAAACTCTGCTTGCAAACACATTTGCCGTGTATGATTTAATGAAGGAAGCCAAATTCAGAGCCTCTGATTATCTCGTCGTTGCTGCCTATCAAATCGCTGCTAATGCAACATCGGATCGATATCAGCGTACGGTAGAACGAGCAAAGCTATTTTACGATAGTATGAAAGCAAAACATCGTTTCCTTACCGGACAAGACGATTATATCTTCTCCGCTATGCTTGGTCTTTCCGATATCGATGTTGAGAGTGGCGTGGACCGCATGGAGCAGCTCTATGTAACACTTAAGCCCGAATTTATGTCAGGCAACAGTGTGCAAGCCCTGACCCAGGTATTGGTTCTTGGGGAAGAAGCCCCTCAAGCAGCGGACCGTGTATTGGCATTAAGAGATGCATTTCGTGCACAGGGTATCCGGCTAGACAAGGAATATACCCTCTCCTCGCTAGGCGTGTTATCCCTGCTCCCTTGCAACAAGGAGGACATCGTTACTGATGTCTCAGAGACTTACGAATTTTTGCGTACAAAAAAGGGCTTCGGTAACTGGTCTATTGGCAAGCAGGAATTACTGCTCTTGTCTTCTGCACTGGTAGCCTTCAGATCTGTGGAGGATGTGCAAACCGGCGTATTAACTACGATGCTTTCCACCAACATTACCAATATTATAATTGCTCAGCAGGCTGCTCTTGCCGGGGCAGCGGCTGCGTCAGCTGCGGCTGCAGCTTCTTCTTCGAATTAGATTGAATCGTGAGGGAAAGATATGGACTCCATAAAAAGCTTCACAACTAGAAATGAAGAATTGTTAAACCGTTTACTGAACATTTGGGAATCATCCGTGCGGCATACTCATCTTTTTCTAACCGAGCAGGATATTGATGCTTTGCGGCCACTGGTCACGCAGGCGCTTGAGGGCATAAGCGATTTGTTTGCTTTTACAGATGATGAGGAACAGTTGATTGGCTTCATAGGGGTTCAGAATAATAAGATTGAAATGCTGTTCGTAGAACCTGCTGTAATGGGAAAAGGCGTTGGAAAAGCACTTGTAGCTTATGTCATGCAGGAACTCGACGTACACCTCGTAGATGTGAATGAGCAAAATCCCCAAGCTTTAGGTTTCTATGAGCATATGGGATTTCAGGTTTTTGAGCGTTCAGCACTCGACGAACAAGGTAATCCTTTTCCTATCCTGCACATGTCGCTTAAGTAGCTTTTTCCTATGCAGGAGACAGTTCGATGCATTTTAGTATCGTAAAAAAACAACAGAGCAGCGATTCTCAAACGAGAGAATCGCTGCTCTGTGTTTTATTTGTCTGCTTCAATAGAGTTTAGGTTAGCTAAGCTAGGAGCGGCTAGGAGTAGATAAGCGGAGCTAGGCGAAGCGGCTTCGAGTATTCGGTTCACCTATAACTAATATCTGCATCTGCATCTGCAACTACTTCTACTTCTACTTCTACTTCTACTTCTACTTCTACTTCTACTTCTACTTCTACTTCTACTTCTACTTCTACTTCTACTTCTACTTCTACTTCTACTTCTACTTCTACTTCTACTTCTGCTTCTACTTCTACCTTTACATCTACTTCTGCAACTACTTCTAAATCTACGCATATCCCCTCATGCACATCACCCAATCAAAGCTCTCTGTTGCTTGCGGACTCAGATGACGCTATTTGCTCATTTATCGCCCTTGAAGCACAGTTTCGGACTCCAGTGTCGCTATTCTATAGAAAGAGCATCATTTCTGGCGTTTTTTATGCCAATAGCTGCTATGGAGTCCGATATCATTCCAAATGACGGATAATCCGTCGTTTAAGGTCACCTGGGTCCGATAGGGTCCGATAGCGTCGGGCATAGATTCAGATAGCAAACAATATCGTCAGAAATCATCGGATGGCATCGATAGCGAACGATAGCGGCGATTCCTAACCATCCCCAGTTACTTACGGACCCAGATGACACTATTTGCTCATTTATCGCCTTTGAAGCATAGTTTCGGACTCCAGTGTCGCTATTACATAGAAAGAGCCGCATTTCTGACATTTTTTATGCCAATAGCTGCTATGGAGTCCGATAACATCCCAAATGGCGGATAATCCGGCGTTTAAGGTCATCTAGGTCCGATAGCGTCGGGCATAGATTCAGATAGCAAACTATATCGTCAGAAATCGTCGGATGGCATCCGATAGCGAACGATAGCGTCGGGTCCTAACCATCCCCTGTTCCTTACGGACCCCGAGGACACTATTTGCTCATTTATCGCCTTTGATCCATAGTTTCGGACTCCAGTGAAGCTATTCCATAAAAAGAGCCGCATTTCTGGCGTTTTTAGATGCTATTCCACCGACTTCAAAGCCTCTATCATATGGATTCGTTTGAGCTTAATATGCATGAACGCCATGACAATACCGGAGAACAACAGTGTTAGGAGCGCCGCATAAATATAACTTGGCCACTTGATGATCGGAGCGAACATCGTCGCATCCAGCTCGGCCGTCTTCAGGACGAAGCTATGCAGCACTATGCCGAGACCCGATCCAGCCACAATACCGAGTAGGCTAAGCAGCATATTCTCGCGGTAAATATACATGGTTACTTCCTTGTCGTAGAAGCCCAGTACCTTAATGGTTGACAGCTCCCGGATCCGCTCGGACACATTGATATTGGTCAAATTGTAGAGGACGACAAAAGCCAACGCCGCCGCTGAAACAATGAGCACCAAGGTTACAACGTCCATACTCTTCATAGTCTCATCGAAGGCGGAGCCTACATTGCTGGAAAAGCTGATGGCAGCGACGCCCTCATTAGCCGTCAGCTTTTCACCAAATTTATCTTCCCATGTCTTATCATGTGCGGTGTAGTTCAGCAGTTCTGTGTTGAATAGCGGTTTTTCTCCGAACACAGAAGCATAATACGCCGGTGTCATATAAACATAGTGCATTACATAATTCTCTGTAATCGCTGCGACCTCAATCTCGAACGTCTCATTATCTTTGTCCACCACGGTCAATTTATCACCAGACTCCAGCCCATACAGCTTAGCCAGTTTTTCTGAGATAATAGCCCCATCATCCGTAAGCATCCGCCCTTCTCCACTCTTTCGATCATGCAACTCCACGAAATCGGATAGAGAGTCAACGGAGGTAGGAACGAACAGATGAACCTCTTGATCATTTACACCACTAGCATGTGCGGTCATCCGTTCTTGCGCCACACTCAGCGTCCCAGTTACTGCAGATTCACCAGTGATTAGTTGGTCGTAGGCTTTTAGCACATCGGTAGATACATCTTCATGCAGTGCCACAAGTGCATCATATTTCATAATCGTGCCGAATTGCGACCCGGCGATGCTGCCAATTGAATCCTTGAGACCAAATCCCGTCAGGATCAGCGCTGTACAGCCAGCCACGCCGAAAACAGTCATGAACATCCGCTGCTTATAGCGGAATAGATTCCGTGCGGTAACCTTTTGGACAAAGCTCAATCTCTTCCATATAAAAGTGATCCGCTCCAGTAAAATACGCTGGCCACTCTTTGGTGCCTTCGGACGCATCAATACGGAAGCATTGCTGCGTAATTCTACCCGTGAAGCAATCCACGCCGTCAACGTAGTACATATTAACGCTACGATAACGGATATGATCGAATACGAAAGATAGAAATTCTTCGTGATATCCGGCAAGTTATAGATTGCACTATACGCATCGTAGATAATACCCGGAAACAGGGTAAAACCAACCGCAAGACCCGCAATTGAAGCCGCCAGACTGGCAAGCGTACCATAGACCAGGAATTTGGCCATGATGTCGCGGTTAGCATAACCAAGTGCTTTCAGGGTCCCGATCTGCAGGCGATGCTCCTCAACCATCCGTGTCATGGTCGTCAAGCTGACCAGCGCAGCAATCAGGAAAAAGAACACAGGAAACGCACTCGCAATCGCCGACAAGCGATCAGCGTTATCTTTATATTCGGCATATCCCGGATTAGCGCTTCGGTCAGTAACGTAGACCTTAAGCTGCTCCAGCTCTGCAAGCTTTTGCTCCCCTGCCGCCAATTCCTCCTTGGCAGAAGCAAGTCCGGCAGCAATTGCCTTCATGCTTGCAGCCTGTTCCTGCTGCACTTCCTCCGGCTGGCGCTGCAAATCCGCAAGCTGCTGCTCGGCGGCGGCCACCTTTGCGCGGCCACCAGAAAGCTCTTTCTCGCCTTCCGCCCGCAGCTCAGCAAGCCGTGCTTCCGGCACGCCGGACATCGCCTGCTCTACAGCATGGGTATGCTGTTCGATCAGATCTTCATACTCCGGCGAATAAGCCTTCACCCCAGTTGTATCCTTAAAGGACAGATAGGCTTCCGTATACACCGGAAGCTTGAAATCTGACTCCGGGATCGCGGCGAACGCATCCGCCGTACCTTTGCCGATCCCACTGGTGCCACGGGTACTTTGCTCAATAAACTGTGGACTTCTAACAAAGCCAACTACGGTATACTCCAGTGTCTCGAAGCTGTTCGACAGCTCCGCATCCGTACCGTTTCCACTGAAAGATACCTTGTCACCCAACGCATATTCTTCCGCTAGCTTATCGTCCAGCACGATTTCACCGGAATGCTCCGGTAGATGGCCTTCAATTATACGGTATTGATTAAGTGGTTTATCCGTGTTGTAAGAATTGACTTTAAGTATTAAGGCATTATCACCCATGAATACATCTGCGCTATAGCTCGGCTGAATCTCATCGATCCCCTGTACATTTCTGAGTAACCCGATGTTGTCTTCAGTCAGTCCGTAGTTAGTCTGCACCTTCAGATCCATCAAGCGCTGCTCTTTGTAAAAGGTTCCAGCTGTATTCAGCATATCTGGCCCAGTGGCCTTGATTCCGGCAAAAAAGCTGACGCCTAACATAATAATTGCAAAAATCGAAATAAACCGGGCTTTGGTATGCCCAATTTCACGAAAAATATCTTTCCACAATGCTCGCTTTTTCATAGATGCCTTCTCCTTACCATTCAATATCGTCAACGGATACCGGCGAAGGATTGATCACCATCTTCCGTACCTTAGCGTTGTTAATCTCTATAACCCTGTCAGCCATCGGGGCGATCGCCAGATTATGTGTAATTACGATAACCGTTGTCCCGGTGTTACGACAAGTATCCTGCAGCAGCTTCAGCACCTGCTTGCCGGTGTTATAATCAAGCGCTCCTGTCGGCTCGTCGCAGAGCAGCAGCTTCGGTTGTTTAGCTAACGCTCTGGCGATAGCGACACGTTGTTGCTCACCACCGGACAGCTGAGCCGGGAAATTATCTAACCGCGCGCCCAGACCCACATCCTCCAGTACCTTACGTGCATCTAGTGCACGCGGGGAAATCTGCGAAGCAAGCTCAACATTTTCCAGTGTGGTCAGATTAGGCACTAGATTATAGAACTGAAATACAAAACCTACGTCATTTCGGCGGTAGCCTGTCAGCTCCTTGGCACTAAACTTGGCGATATCAATGCCATCCACAATGACCTGACCTTCATCGGCGGAATCCATTCCACCCAGAATATTAAGCACCGTAGATTTACCCGCACCACTTGGGCCGACGATCACGGCAAATTCACCTTTTTTTATCTCAAAATCAATCCCGTCATTCGCGACAATTACATTCTCGCCCATCTTGTAACGCTTGTACTCCCCTTTTACAGCAACAAAACTCATTCCTCTTCCTCCTGTCCCTATCCGAACTAAGTCTAATTACTCTACATTGTCTCAGTTTATCATAATTAGAACGCCCAAGCCCGAATGGCAAACCCTCATTACACAAGGTGAAATTCACATCATTAATAAGTTCATTTTTTTGTAACAATAATGTAACAAGGAAATTTTACCGTAAACGATACTTAGTCATTTGATAATGTTATAATCACTTTGTTTTATTTACTCTTTTCAGGCAAGAGTGAAAGAACAAGAACAATCAGAAACAGGTGATCAGATGTTCGAACTGAAATGGCTATGGCAGAACCTAGAGGGAAACCGGACGCGATACATTCTGGCACTCTGCCTTTCGGTGGTGGGCTCAAGTCTTACAATCGTGAATCCGTACATCAGTCAGCGCATTGTCGATACGTTTATAGCCGGTGACAACGCCCTGCAGAATCTTACACAAGAACGGCAATTATTGATTATGCTCTGTCTAGGCATGATTGGATTTTCTCTACTGCGCACAGGTCTCGCATATTTCACGACCATGCAGTACGAGATATCCTCGCAAAATATGATGTACAATGTCCGCATTTATTTGTACAACAAAATTCAGGGACAGGACAGAAAATACTACGATCATAATCGTACCGGCGATCTCATGACCAAGATGACAGGCGATCTGGACATGGTCCGTCACTCTATGGCCTGGATTTTTAAGACGATCATTGAATCGCTAACGATCTTCCTTGCCGCCGTTATCTATTTTTTCACCATAGATGCGGAACTGACGCTGTGGATGCTTATCCTGTCACCGCCCATTTTTATCGTGGCTTACATATTCGCTAAACGCGTCCGTCCTATGTATATTGACCTGCGTGAACGGCTGTCCCAGCTTAACACGACTACACAGGAGAATATCTCAGGCAACCGTGTGGTCAAGGCTTTTGCCCGCGAGGAATTCGAGGTCGAAAAATTCACAGAGAAGAATGTCAACTATTCTACGGCGAACAAAAAGGCCGCCCTTGTATGGCTTGATTATTTTCCTTATCTGGAATCCTTCGCTCAGGGCTTCAACGTAATTCTTATGTTGGTTGGTGGTTTGTTCCTTATGAACGGCCGGATCACCTTCGGTGAATTTATGGCCTTCTCTTCGCTTATTTGGGCTATATCCAACCCTATGCGCAACATTGGTATCATTATCAACGACATTCAGCGCTTTTTTGCGAGCTTGTCCAAAATCGTAGATATCTATTATGCCCGGCCAAATATTGTTAACGAGCATACTGTCACTGACAAACGCCGTTATGAAGGCCGTATTGAATTCGATCATGTCCGCTTCAAATATGATAGCGCTATCGTACTGGACGATATTAGCTTTACCGTTGAACCCGGTGAAACTGTAGCAATCATGGGCGCGACAGGATCAGGCAAAACAACAATCATCAACCTCATCCCTCGCTTCTACGATGTAGCTGAAGGGCGCGTACTCGTAGACGGTGTTGATGTTCGGCAGCTGGAGCTTGATGAACTTCGTGGAAATATCGGCATGGCGACCCAAGATGTACTTTTGTTCTCTGATACCATTGATGGAAACATCGCCTATGGCGATCCTGATCTTCCGGAAGAAGATGCAATGGGTTATGCAGAGCTCGCAGCCGCACACGACTTCATTACCAAAATGCCTGAAGGTTATGATACCGTTGTCGGGGAACGCGGAGTCGGACTATCGGGGGGGCAAAAGCAGCGTATTGCCTTAGCGCGTGCTTTGGCGGTACACCGTCCTATCCTGATTCTCGATGATACGACCTCTGCGGTCGACCTTGAGACGGAGGAGCATATCCAAAAAAGTCTGCGTGAACTGGACTATCCTTGTACGAAAATTATTATTGCGCAGCGTGTATCTACTACCTCGCAAGCGGACCGTATTCTCATTCTGGATGGCGGGAAGCTAGTTGAGGAAGGGACTCACACTGAACTGCTGGCGAAACGTGGTTACTATTACGAAGTGTTTAAACTGCAGAACGAGGGTATTGGAAGGCAGGTGACCGCAAGTGGCAAGGAATAAATTTGACGTCGATGAAAATCTTGAATCGCCGTTTAATATAAAACACTTCCGGCGTGCGATGGTATATATCAAACGAAAGAAAACGCCAATGATT
Source organism: Paenibacillus sp. FSL F4-0097 (assembly GCF_038593125.1). Classification (NCBI taxonomy): domain Bacteria; kingdom Bacillati; phylum Bacillota; class Bacilli; order Caryophanales; family Paenibacillaceae; genus Paenibacillus; species Paenibacillus sp. FSL F4-0097. The sequence continues at coordinate 837,771 of NZ_CP151965.1, read as the reverse complement.
GTTGCGTTCGTGCTCAGTGCACTTTCAGCAGCCATTTCACTGTCGGCTCCGCTGATCATGCAACATGTCATCGACGTGACCATTCCGGCAAAAGAGAAGCTTGCACTGCTGGGTTGGGCTGCACTGATGCTTGTGACCATCGTGGTCAGTGTTTATCTGGCTACGATACGCTCGCGCATCATGACGAGTGTTGGGCAGGATATTATTTTTGACATCCGAACGGATTTGTTTAAGCATCTGCAAGAGTTGCCTTTCAAATATTATGACGACCGTCCGCAGGGCAAGATCCTTATCCGGGTCGTAAACTACGTCAACGCCGTTTCAGATGTGCTGTCCAACGGGATTATCAACTTTATTCTAGAAATCGTGAATTTGCTCTTTATCGCAGCCTTCATGTTCGCTGTCGATGTACGACTCTCATTTGTCATCCTTGCCGGACTGCCAGTCTTCCTTGGCATCATGCTGCTGATCAAAACCCGACAACGCCGGGCATGGCAAGCAGTGTCCAACAAAAGCTCTAACCTGAACGCCTATCTGCAAGAGAGCATCAGCGGTATTGGTGTGACACAAATGTTCTCCCGGGAACAACGTAACGAAGGAATCTTCACACGTCTCGCAGGTAATTTCCGTAAAGAATGGATGAAGGCTCAACGTTACAACTTACTTATTCCGTTCTCTGTAGACAACTTGTCTACGATTGTTACATCATTGATTTTCCTTGTAGGCCTACTAACTCTGAGTCCTCAAGACATGACCCTCGGTGTCATTCTGGCGATGAGCAGCTACGCTGCCCGCTTCTGGCAGCCGATTCTGAGTCTTTCGAACCTGTACAATAACTTCATCAACGCCGTTGCCTATCTTGAGCGTATCTTCGAAACGCTGGATGAACCGGTTACCGTCAGTGATATTCCGGATGCAAAAATACTGCCATCTGTACAGGGCCATGTCACCTTCGACGATGTAACTTTCGCCTATGACCCGGGGCTTAATATTCTGGAGAATATCTCCTTCAAGGTCAAAGCGGGAGAAAGCATCGCGCTGGTAGGACCCACAGGTGCGGGCAAAACAACCGTCGTCAATCTGATCTCACGCTTTTATAACATTTCCAGTGGTCAGATTCTGATCGACGGCCAGGATATCTCGCAGGTGACGTTAAAATCTCTTCGCAGCCAGATGGGGATTATGTTACAGGATAGCTTCATCTTCTCCGGTACCATTCTGGACAATATTCGGTACGGCCGACTGGATGCGACCGAAGAAGAAGTAATCGCCGCTGCAAAGGCCGTTTGCGCCGACGAATTCATCCGTGAATTCGATCAAGGCTACATGACAGAGGTCAATGAACGTGGCTCCAAGCTGTCTCAAGGACAGCGGCAGCTCATTTCGTTCGCAAGAACACTTTTAGCAGATCCGCGCATTCTCATCTTGGATGAAGCCACTTCTTCCATTGATGCGAAGACTGAGCGCTTATTGCAAAAAGGGCTGAATGAACTGCTTAAGGGACGCACCTCGTTCATTATCGCGCATCGCCTCTCCACCGTAAAAAACTGCGATCGTATTATGTACGTATCTAACAAAGGCATCGCGGAAAGCGGCTCACATGATGAGCTTATCGCACAGCGGGGCCTTTATTACCGCCTCTACACAGCACAGAAGATGGAAGCTTAATTGAAGAAATACCAAAAGAGCTCAGGCCGATTTGCAGCCTGAGCTCTTTTGGTATTTTATATTTTCAAAAAAATATCAAAAACTAATCTATCGCCGTCCAAATATTTAGCGCAAGTGAGCGAACCGCAAGGTTCGTGTGATTTCTGTACAACCGCAGACGCTCTCCAGGCTCTGGACTCCACAATAGAGCACTTCCGGCAACTTCAAGCAGCGAAAGTCCAATATACTGAGATTCGTAACGGCTCTCAGACTCTAGAACATCTACAATTTCCAATAAAGTTTCCGGACTCCAGTATCCCGTGCTCTCTTCTAAATTATACGCGACCTGCTTATAAACATCGCTTAATAGCTGGGGCTGATTTGAAATAGTGGTAACGATCCGATTCAGATAATTGGCGGATTCCTCCACGTTATTCCAGTCTATTGCTGCTATATACAATTTCATCACAGCTTGCTGTAAGGTCTCATCAGATGCCAGACAGTCAATCAGATCCGTATACAAAGGGATAAGGTGCATCCGGGTGATTTTTGGCAAAGCTATCAGCTGGTTGACTAATTTCAGTAGACGTTGCCGATGAGGCAAATCTCTTTTGGCAGTAGCGTTCCATTCATCACTTATCGCTGCACTAACCAGTCTCTGACATACACCAACTACTACCTCATTGATCTTACCATCGCGACAGGTTTCTACCAGCGTGTTCATAGCAGTTTCCCATCTGGTGCTGTCTTCCAAATCCGTAATAGACTGAGCGGTGGCAGCTGCAACAATCCCTTCATTTCCATTTGTCCACCGCATCATAGAAATGAAAGCATATCTGCCAATATACGCATCCTGGTGCCTTGCAATTTCAAGGATTAATCCTAGATAACGTGGTCTAAAGTCTAGCGGAAGAGCATTAGGCTGTTGAGATAATAAACTTCCTGCGATGTCACTTTCTGATGAAGAAGCCATTGTACTTAACATGTCCCAAGCGCGTTCATCATCTAAAAGCTGTTTCGCAGCATGCCCTATGGCTATGATTACATCCTTGTGTGCATTGGGTTTCTCGAACTCGTTCATCAATAGCGGAAGACTGTCATCGCTTCTATAAGCGCCCAGTAAGCGGATGGCTTCTTTTCTGACAGTCATCTTCAGCTTATCCCGATTCAGCAGCTCTTTCAGCATGGTAACCAGTAACACCGGATTCACCCTGCGGATGCATCTGGGTATCGAGTACATGGCTACACGGGCCCGGTCCCCATCCAGATTCTCCAGCAGAACGGGAAGTGCCTTCTCCGGTTCTTCCATAAGTGAAAAGGCATGAAGTGCAGCTTCTACTACAGTTACTTCCTTATCCTGCATAAGCCCCAGTAACCTATCCGAACCGAGATCAGGCATGCTTGCCATGATCTTAATAACGCTTGCACGCTCCCAAAGATTACGTTTGGCATCGTATGCAACTTTTTCTAATAAGGCACTTAAAGCTTGTTGCTGACGTGGCAGCCATCTGTGGAATCCATCCGCGGCCGGCACAAGATAGATAGTTTTGCCTGATAGGAACTTGCCCTTAATGACAGCCCCTGAAATAAAAGGATCGAGGCATTCCTGTCGCTTCAGATGCATATGCTGGAACACTTCATGGATCGTAATATACGATTTATCTAAAGCTAATAATTCCTTAACTCTGGCATCACGCGTTGTATGAGGCGCAAGCCAGTATCTGGCCGCTTGTATGGCTGTAGAATCTGCCTTTGCCCTCGTTGCTTCCTTTAACAGATTCTGAAGTTTTATGATGCCGTAACCTCTTTTACCGAATGAGCTAGCTAGGCTTAACACCAGATTGTAATCTTCTCTTTTGTTGGCCTGTACAGCTAATGTATAAATTTCGTCGAAGATAATCTCTTCTACTCCCCGGGGTAAATTCTTCTCCAATGATGGAAGAGAAAGCTGCCCATTCTGCTTGGCCAATTTCTGAATCGTCTTTAAGGAAAACTTAAACAGCTCACCGTGAGGAAGTAATGCGTTATGCCGGAGAATAGCAAATGCCAGTTGTTGAACGGAAAATTTTGTACCATATGAAGTATCTCTGGCCTCTATAACACTATCAACAAGCAAAGTAAGCTCTTGTACATGGGTATCCGTGAACACAGACGCAGGACTTTCCGATAGCTCTTTAAACACAGCGCCCCGGACAGGATCCTGATCATTTTTAATCCGGCCCAGGTACACCAAAGTTTCATTCATGCCCTGTCTCGACAGAACGGTACTTCTGATCAGCTGCATAAGCGCCGTGGCACGTTCGTCTGCACTGGATACCTTTGTTGCTTGTTCAAGTCCCGCTCTTGAATGAAGAATAGAACGGCAAGCCGTAAATCTGACTGTTCTCTCCCGGTCATCATTGATTTCACGAAGGCCAAGCATCCGGGTGGCTTCCTTGTCACGCAATGCATGTGGTAATACATACAGTAATCTTTCCGGAAAAATGCGTTCATTGCGTTTATCTTCTTCATACACAGCATCGAAAATGACCTTGCGCTTAGAGGGTGCAATATTATGAAGCAGCTTTGCTATGTGCATAGGGTGATCTGCGAGTAGTTTCGCTATCTCAATCCATTGATCAATGGATAAATATTTTTTCCTTTTAAGAACAGCTTCAGGAACGCCATAAGAAATCAGATCGCTCCGCGACTCCGTTCGTGTTAACAGCTGATACACCTTATTAGGATTTTGGCGTACAAGCGTGCCAAGCTGCTCTTTTAACGCAGGATGTATGATGCCCATCGGTCCATGATTCAGCGCACACTCCAGCACCAAGTCTGCCTTCAGATTGCATAGGATCTCCAGAGCTGATGAGAATCTCCACCAGACATAGCCTTTTTCCCTGAGTGGTGTGCTTTCCAGTGTTGTTGCAAAGTATTCTGCTACTACGTTAAGATGCCGGCTGGATAATTTCTTCCAGTCTTTTATGGCATACCCGATATCAGCAAGCCATTTACTTACCGTTGCCGAATAACAGGCCTGCAATATAATCGCGGCTTCCTCCGCTCCCCATCGGGCATACACTAAAGGCAATAAGCGTTCCGCTAATTCCTGACGGTTAATCTGTGAAATACTATGCAGCAGCTTGCGGCGGCAATCATGGGATAAATGGGGGAGCTCACGTTCAATATCAGCATCCGAAGCCACCTTTGCCAAAAGACCCGCAGCCGTATTTCTGATACTTGCCTTGGGATGCCGCAGTGCTGATAGAATAATAGCAGCATCTTGTGTTGCAATGGCGCCGATTAAGGCAAGTCGCGCTTCATAAACGCCATCCTCCAGCAAAGAGGCTAGTAATTGGGAGTACTGGACAGATCCGAGATGATCACGGCCTAAGATTGCTACTTTTTTGATTCTGTCGGAATAGCCTAGCGAATCCAATTCTTTAAGTAAGCTCTGTTTATCCAATGGATCTCTTTTGAAAATCATAAGTCCTCCTCGTTAACCTGTTCTTATTCCACCCGAACTTTATTCTCTATACCCTAATCTATCCCCTTTATAAAAACTAGAATTCAGCATCTGGTTTCGTTGACCAAAAAATAAAGGTAACCCTGAAGCCGGTTATTCAACCTCCTTCAGGATTACCTTCATGTACTGCTTGCTCTAGTCATTCTTTTTCTGAATAAACACATACGTACTCTCATCCGACAGCTCATCAGCAAAGCTGAAATCAAATCCGTCGAAGCCTTTGATATCCTCCACACAGCTGATTTGCCGCTCAGCCATGAAGCGTACCATTTCACCTCTGGCCATCTTGACCAGGGTCGCTCTCTCCACTACCTTACCGCCGATCTCCTGCCCGAATATACAACTAACCATGCGAACGTTCCCGCCAATATAAGGGGAGATGCACTTGCTGTATTCCTTAGAGGCCAGATTCAGAATGATGTCAGTCTCCGAAAATAGCTGATCTGCCAGCTTCCTGTTCCAGAACTCGTAGATAGACTTGAAACCAGGTCCGCTAAGCTTAGCCTGCATCTCCAGCCTGTACGGAACAACGCCGTCAAATGGCCGGACGATTCCATAGAATCCGGACAATATCCGTAAATGCTGCTGAAGATATTCCAGCTCCTCCATTTGAAGTACCCCGGGTGCCATGTACTGGTACTGGATTCCCTCATAAGAAAAGATAGCCGGTGTAAGATTCCGTGTTACATCCATATCCCGAATCCGTTCCACATTCAGCGTGGCGATGGCATCATTGCATTTCCATAACGATTTGGCTTCTTCATAATTCAACTTTTGTAATAAGGCCAGAAGAGTCTGCGACTCGCTTATGAATTGCGGCATCTGGCGGCAATCCAAGAAATCTGTATCCATCTTCATCTTCTTGGCAGGCGATATAATGATTCTCATGGTGCTCCCTTTTCTTACCCCCGCGGGGAATTTAAATGTAACCTTATCCTATCACACTTAATCTTCGTAGGCTTGGGGCAAGTTCATGAAATTTGTTCACTGCCGCCCACCTTGTGCGCCACCGCCATCTGTACCTGGGTTGCCGTTTCTCCTTGTCCCACCATTCATGCCGGGAGATCCGCCCCCATCTTTCCCCCGCCCGCCGGTGAAGCCCTGTCCCCCGTTCGCTCTTGACCCGGAGTCAGTACTCGTTATCTTCTGTGCGGTAATAGCATCGCAGGAGACGAGCACCATGGAACAACTTAGCACTGCTATGAGCAAAGCGAAATATCGCTTGATCCGCATCTTTGAATCCCCTCTTTCCGAGCGAACATAGTTAACGTGGAAAATATCTTTTTAACATATAATCGTATACGTCCTTAAAACCCATGTAGGATAATACGATCAGCAGCGGATACACCGGGTAAATATACCGGGACTTGATCTCCCATAAAAGATAGAATCCGATAAAGCCCAGCACCACAAGAATCAAAGAGGTCTCTTCAAATCTTTTGGCTCTTATTCCACCGATTAAGCGAACGAGTATAAACACATACATCAGAAAATTCAGAACATACAGCAGCCACAACATTCCACTTCTATAATTGGAGTCTGCCTTAAACAAATCCGTAGCAGCATTAGTGTAGCTATAACGGTCCATGACAAAGCCCATTCTTCCCCCGTTACTGGATGATCCGTCGTTTCCGAGCCCATATCGTTCCATCTGGTAGGTTCCTTCCGTCCAGGTCCAAACGATTTTTTTATAATACATCTTCACTAAGTCACTTAGGCCCGCCTCGGAGAGTTTATTACGGATTTCTTCTTTAAATAACTCCGTACTTTCTGCCTTATTATAATTTGCATCCTGCTGATAGATTGCGTAGCTCTCCCGGTTGTCCCAGAACCCAAACGTCTCCAGATTGATCCCCATATTCAGCCACATGTAGACAGGTGCGGAATTTTCGTTCATCGGTTCATCTGCAACATTCGTCGCCTGCAGCACAGCATTTTGCGTCCAGCCGGGAACATTAAACAATATGGCCGTGATAAACAAAGCGCTAAGAACCTTTTTCACTCCGATAGAACGTATGTTAAATAAAAGACCCGCCACCACGGTAATCAGAAAAATAACACCGATACTGCGGAAATAGTTGCCTATTGCCAGTAAGAGAGCTGCGAAGAAAATATCCTTAATGGACCTTCTTTTGATAAATCTTATGGCAAAATATAAAGCACTTGTCAGAAAAGCGGTAGCGATCACATCGTTATAGATAAAATTACTCATAAACAATGAAGGGATATAGGTTGCGGCAAACACGAGGATGCCATAATCCTTATCCTTGGACTTATAATTGAGCTCTTTATACAGCATATAAATCATTAATGAGGTTAAGAGTGTAAACAGAATATTAAATATTTTGATTACCAGATAATTATCCGGAAAGATCAACAACAACGTCTTTAAATATAAAACGATCGAAAAATTAAACGGAAACATATGCAGATAGCCGTTCGTGTCAAACGACGAATAATCATTCCTGTACAGCATGTCGAGTGCCAATGAAAGCACTGTCTGCGAATCATCCGTCGGCAAGCGTGGAAACAGAAAGATAATCACCATCTGGATTGCAAAAGAAAATAGCAGTGTGGCTGGAATGACTATTTTCCAACTGTACTTATTAAGCTTCAGGCACATTTTATACAAAATAACGCTTAATGCCAGCACCACTGCGATCACTAGAATAAAAAGACCCAGCTGTTGTCTCTCCAAAATTGGCGTGTCCCCATATACGAAATAATTATATTTCGCCCTAATAAAAAAGGAGGATGCGATAAAAAGACCGATAAAGAATGCAAGTATGAGATACAATGTTTTTTGAATTCCTCTTATCATGGAAAACCTCCTTTGCGCAATCGAAAGCCCTTTACAATCCGCTGCCCCGATTCATAAAAAGCATTATAAACACCCAAACTGAAAATCCAATGAAAATCGGATATGTGGGAATTCGCAAAGAAGAGATTTAGAAAGAGGGGTACGCAAATAGACCGCCCACTCACAAAGGCATGCGGTCTATCTGTCGTGTCCTATTTGCTGAAGCCTACCGCCCTTAAAAGCGGCTATTGCCTTGGGAATCGGGTTACATTATATACCCAATCTCCCAGAAAATCCATCCATCCTTGCGTACATCAGAAGAATTTACTATCCATCTTTTTTAAAAACCGATTATCAGCGATTAAACTTTTCACTCTCTTCGTTGTATTAGGCCCTTTCGGTGTGCTACCTCTTCTATTCAGCAAAATCCACCGTAGACATGCCCAGGCTTCAAAGATTTCAAGTTCTTCCTGATCTATATCATTTTCCAATAGATAAGCAGATCGGAACACATCAGCATAACGCTCGGAGATATATATTTTCAGCAGAATAAGTGACCAGGCAAAATCATATCTAGAGTCTCCCAACTGGCCGTTCGTCCAATCAATTATGGTATATCGCTCTTTATCCTCCACTATATTTCCGATATGAAAATCCCCATGAATGATACAGTCTTGCTTCATTGGAGTTTGCTCAACAAGAATAGTCAACACATTAGAAATATCAGATTGTTCTTTGGCTTCAGGGAAAAAGTAGCCGATGAAATTGTATTTTGGCAGTTGTATATTTCCAATCTCTTCAACGCGAATTTTATGTATTTTTGCTAATAGGCTTGCGAGTTCCTTCATTTTCCTGGTATTCATTTTATGAATAGGGGTTCCGTCAAAACTTGTTAACAACACCTTATCTCCATCCAAATTGATTCCCCAGCCCACTGGTTTAGAGACGGCTACTCCTCGTTCGGATAGAACATCCAATAAACGATATTGAAACTGGACATCCGGTCTGGATTCCTTATTCCATGTTTTCAGTACATAGCTCTCTTGATCAGAATTAATCCTTATGACCTCAGCTTCAAATCCTTGATCCATTGTATGCGCAGTTAAGCTGTCTTCCTGATTTAATAAGTCGTTTATGATTTTGTTGTGCTCTAGCCAATTTATGAGAGATATAGGAGTTTTCAAAAATGGTTCTTCCTTTCGGAGTCAGCTACAACAGATTTACGCAACCCAAAACTACAAATAACATAAAATAGATTGTTCTATCCAGTACATAAATACAGTATCCGGGCTTTTCTTTTCAAACTTTTTCATTTTTAAATACATGTCCATTCCATCAGAAACATCATGCCATAAATCCGTAAATACAAAATCATATTTTTCCTTAGACATATGTTGTTCTGCATATTCGAAAGCATCTGCTTGGATAAGCCTGATCTTGTGAGCATTACTGAATTGTGGCAGTACGTATTTATTAAATAGATCAATGACATCTTGATTTTTTTCAACAACCGTTATGCTTTCAACATTATCTTTTTCAGAAACCATATAAGCATAATAGCCAAGCCCAAGCCCAAACGTAAGAACATTCCCAAACGCTTTATCTACAGCTTCTTTCATTGTTTCTATTTCATTAGGCGTGATCGTCATCCAGATTCTATCATTCTCCAATACGGCCGGGAACATGAATTCAGTTTGAAAAAAGCCAACCTGAGGAATTTGTCTTCCCTCTTCTGTCCGGATGATATCATTGCAAACAAAACCTTCAAAAGGTTTATATTTTTCATATTTTAATTCACTATTATTAATCTTTATAGTTGGTATCTTGATATTTTTATAATATGGATTGTCATAATATTCATTTGCATCAAGCTTATGAAGCATATTGCTAAAATATTGGTTGAACAATTCCTTATCATCAACATTATCAACCGTATCCATCCCAAAAGCAGCAGCCAGCATTAAACCAAAAGCGTATTCATAAGATACACCACAGTTTACGATTTCTTCAATTTCTTCTTTGTTAATAAAGTCGGGGGTATTATTCAAATAGCGGCTTAGTAAAGCAAACACTTTATAGTTATCTTCTTTTACCTTTTCTTTTATTACATTATTAAATTCCATATTCTCACCTATTAATTAGAATTTGTTTCTATGTCTCATGTTAGTCTTTCCGGATTGACTAGTAGGCAATACTCTCATTTTACCATTTAAAAATCCAGAAGAACAAAAACCGCTTTACTAATCCGTGACAGTTACCACTTCTACAGTGAGAAAATCTTACGTCAAAACCTTCTAATTGCAAGGTCTATGATCCATTTTTCAGCTAATCTGCTCAATATTTCGTTACCCTATGTTAGAATAGACGACTTGTATAATTTGTGAAAACTTTCACTAATAGTCATGATTGATGGTATACTTAATAAGAAGATGAACTAAAGAGAATAACGATGGAAACTGTGGACGTAACCGTAGAAGATTTGAAGTTAGGAGAATAACAGCGACGCGCGCGCTTCTCCACTTCCAACTCCCTCTGATACTTCCTTTCTTTTTTGTCGGGTTCTTTTGGTACATCTTAATAGAGAAATATAAAAGTGGAGGGTTAACAATGAAAAAGAAAGCAGCTGGTGCTCTGAGTCTCGTCCTCTCTGTCATGCTCGTTACCGCAGGTTGCGGTAATGGAAACGACAAGGTGAACGAGAGCAAGAGTAATAACAACGAGAAAAAAGAAGTTGAAGCCGTCTCCGGGGCATCTGAAGCAAGCTACACACCATTCGATCAATTAAAAGATAAATATGATATCATCATTGTCGGTGCGGGTGGTGCGGGAATGTCCGCGGCGCTTGAGGCCAAAGAGAAAGGCATGAACCCTGTTATTTTGGAAAAAATGCCGGTTGCCGGCGGGAACACAACCAAATCCTCTTCGGGAATGAACGCTTCTGAAACAAAATTCCAAAAAGAACAAAACATTGAAGACAGCAATGATTTATTTTATGAAGAGTCATTAAAAGGTGGCCATGACACTAACGACAAAGAAATGCTTCGTTTCTTCGTTGATAATTCCGCGAGTGCGATCGATTGGCTGGATTCCATCGGAATCCGCTTGAACAATATCACCATTACAGGCGGCATGAACGAAAAACGTACACACCGTCCTGAAGATGGCTCTGCTGTGGGTCAATACCTTGTCAAAGGTTTAGTGAAAAACGTACAAGAGAAAGAAATTCCACTTTTCGTGAATGCTGATGTCAAAGAAATTACCGAAAAAGACGGCAAGGTTAATGGCGTTAAAGTCCTCTTTAACCAAACAGAGGAAAAAACAATTACGGCAGATGCTGTCGTTGTAACCACTGGCGGGTTCGGTGCCAATATGGATTTGATCTCCGAAGTAAGACCTGACTTGGAAGGCTACGTTACTACTAACCAAATCGGCAGTACCGGAGACGGCATCAAGATGATTGAGAAACTCGGAGGCACAACCGTCGATATGGATCAAATCCAAGTTCACCCGACTGTGCAGCAAGAAAAATCCTACCTCATTGGCGAAGCTGTTCGTGGGGAAGGCGCTATCCTTGTTTCCAGTGAAGGTACACGCTTCACCAACGAATTGGATACCCGTGATAAAGTAACGGCTTCCATTAATACACTGCCTGAAAAAGCAGCTACGCTGGTCTTTGATTCCGGTGTTAAATCCCGTGTGAAGGCTATTGAACAATATGACAAAATGGGTTTCGTGATTCAGGCGGATTCCATCGAAGCTTTGGCCAAAGAAATCGGTGTTCCAGAGGATAAGCTGGCAACAACGCTTGATACTTGGAACAGCGCCGTTAAGAATAAAAAGGATGCCGAATTTGGCAGAACTACAGGAATGGACAATGACCTGTCCACTGGTCCTTTCTACGCTATTAAAATTGCTCCTGGGATTCACTACACCATGGGTGGCGTGAAGATCAATACGAACACAGAAGTTCTAAATAAAGATGGTGAAGCTATTCCTGGTCTGTTTGCGGCTGGTGAAGTTACAGGCGGCTTACACGGACAAAACCGGATCGGCGGCAACTCTGTTGCAGAAATCATTATTTTCGGCCGTCAAGCTGGGATCAAATCTGCTGAATTCATAAAAGCAAAATAAGTAGATAATAGATACTATAAGCCTCACAGCAAAAAGCTCAAGCATCGGCAAGTTAGCCGCTGGCTTGAGCTTTTTTAATGTAATTAATCGCCAATAGTCCGGATAATAGTATCAAACGGATCTAATTCCAACGTTTGTTGTCCATATTCTGTATCAATCGTAGTTTTTTGAAGCTGGTCGCTATTGTTAATCACGACGAGTATTTTACTTTCTGGATAATACGCACACTCTGTATATAAATTATCCGTAATATACTTTGTGTCCTTTAACTCATTCCCGGCATAACGAATCACATTTAACAGCAATCTTGTATTTTCAAAGCTTAAGGTGAAAGAAGGCAGGTAGATCCCCTTTCCTTTACCAAAGGTATGGGCAGACAATGTTATCATCCCACTCTTTTCACACAATACCGCTGCCGAGCCATCCGTAAGATAAATGTTATTTTTAGGTGTTATACTGGCTCCTTCAGGCACTAAACCTTGCTCATCTCTAGCCTCAAATGTCCATCTTCCATGAGCTACCTTGGAGCCTGTATCCTCATCGAGACCAAGCACATGGGCCATTCTGAAAAAGCTGTCATAACCTTCAAGCGCCGAAGGCTGATTGACACCTATAAAAGTACCGCCCTCATAAACCCACGCTGTCAGTAAGTCCACGCACTTATGGTCACTCCAGTATTCTCCGCCACTCCATGCTGAACCTGCCGAGCCGGCATTAATCACTACATCACACTCTTGTAATACTCCCTTACGGATATCTTCAAAATCAATGAACTGGACTTCAATCGGCAATCCGGACAAAGCCTCATTGATATGAATCAGATCATGGATATACGTTTCATGGAAATGCCCGGACAAAGTCCACGATCTCAATTTACCCCAAGCGTGTAAAATGGCTACCTTCGTCTTAATGTGATACGGTTTGCCTTTATGATGCAGCTCTTTAATTTCTCTGAATTCATCCGCGATCTTTTCGATATAATCACAAAAATCCGGATAAGGCTCTACAAGATGCAAATATCCGCCCAGTCCAATCCGATCTATAGGCTCTCTGAGCAAGGCGCGCCGGATATTAATCCAATACTTTTTGGCATCGAGCGTAGGGTTACCTCCCTCCATAAACGTAGGAAGCCCTCCCAATCCAACCGGAAATAAATAGGGATGCAGCCGAATCTCATGGGTATCTACTTTTACACCAGAACAAAGCCTTGCCTCATATCCTGAGAACACACATTTAATCATCCCGTCAAAACCAAATTCTTCAAAACGGTCATTGTAAGGCTCCATGCCAACCCAACTATCATCATAGAAGACATACGCCAGCTTATCGTGCTTATGCACAATATCAATTAATTGCTTACCAAATTCGATGACAAAATCATTGATAAATGCCATATAGTCCAGCTTCCGTTGCTGCGCCGGGATATGACTGACCCGATATTTCCCACCATTCACAAAATCCTCGGCCGTGAGCGAATACCCATATTTTTTGGCAAACAGATCAAGCGCTCTTGAGCTTACCGTAAAATCATATGAACCCCAGTCCGAGAACAAATGGCGATTGCGCTCATCACTGCCCCAGATCCAGGCGAAATTATAAAAGAGGGAGGTAAATCGAACCACTGTTGTTTCCTTATGCTTATGACACCAATCTTCTATCCAATGGAGTAAATATTTTTGCGTTTCTACATAGATGGGATCAATCTGCATCAGATGCTCTTTTTCCCAGTGATTCGTGGTGTGATTGTACATGGAGATCTCTTCCCAAATCCGATAGACCATGAAGCTGACTGTGTATTTATGCCAAGGTGCAATTCCAGTAATGACTACATTTCCCGATTCCCGCTCATAATTCCACAGTTCTCTTGGAACCTCTTCGCCCGTCGTTCGGTCAAAAACCTGCCAGTACTTAAACGCCTCTTTGGAATCATTCACTCGGAATTGTTCAGCAAAAAAATCCTCCATCAGATAGATGGATAAATAATCTTGTACCGCTACCTTAGGATTTGTTATTAAAAAGCTCTGCTGCAGCTTGTCTGAATTCTGGGACGCCCATTCGTTATGATCTCTGATGATGCAGATTGTAGAATAAATGCCGTATCCTGCGTTGATAATCTCATCGGACAACTGTGTGCCGTCACTGTCACGGATGACATCGGCACCCCAACGTTCAGCTAATTCCAGGGTCAATGCCTCATAACCGGATTCTCCCGGCAGTGTAAAGGCCCCCGTTGTTTTTTTGGACAACTTGGATCCCTCCTATTTAAGCATATCGGATAGAAAAGCTAATGCTAAGCCTTGCCCCCAGCCTTGATTCCAGTCTTTTGGAATATTGCGGTATCCTTCCCGATCCTTCATAACCGCTGTTCCGCCAGAAACACCTAGTACCCGTCCATCTTCACTGATATTGTTCAAAATACCTTTCAGGGCCTTTTGCACATATTTGGTATGCAGCGGATTGCCGTTATTGATCATAGCAGCCGCAATGCCGCAAGACGCGGATACTTCTTCATAAGACTCCTCGTCATCTAGTACAGTCCGCCACAGGCCGTTCTCCGTTTGCACCAGCTTGAGTGCGGCCAGCTGATCGCGCAGCGAACACTCCACGTCCATACACTGCGGATACAGATACCATTCTTTCAAAAGCTTTTTAACTTGCGACATAGTGTATGCGCCCCAAGCATTCGCTCTGCCCCAGAATAGTCCAGACATGTGATCCTGCTTCACATTATTGTAGCCGTGGTACCAAAACCCGCTGCTAGGATCTTGCAGGTATTTGATATGCCAATAATATTGATTCAAGGCATCTTGGATCATTTCCTGATCCTTTAATTTGCTTCCTACACGAAGCAGAAAAAATGCCGCCATAAACAAGGTATCCGCCCATGCCTGTTCTGGAAAATCATTAGAAATAGAGACGGTATGCTGCAACACATGATCTCCGAATCTAAGCGCATTGTTCTGCAGATAATCCACCTTGCTCATCACAATATCCCAATACTTCTGGTTACCTGTTTCTTCATACAAGGTGATCAGCATATGGCCCATAGCACAGGTGTTAACTGTCCAATCCGGCAGACCCAGCTCGATATATTCATCTGCCCACTGGACAAGCATATCCAAATACTCTTTATTTCCTGTAGTTTCATAAGCTCTGGTTACCCCATAATAAGCCACACCACAAGGCCAGTCCCATGTTAGATCCATCGCCATTGTTTTTCTGACCACTTTATCGATGACCCTTAAAATCTCTTCTCTGTCATAATTTAATTGAAGCATCTTGTTTCTCCTCTCTTTCGCACACGCCCCCAAAGGCGCTTGAGAGCTGTCCGTCCATATTGTAAACGCTTTACTAACTCTATTGTAAGTAGTAAAATGGTCTGATTCTAAGCATATTCATAACTAAACTGTGCAATTTCAACCATTAACTAGTAGTTCTTATATTTCGGGATTGGCCGTGACTACAGAGAATGTTTGGACTTCCGGCCGCTGTTGTCTGCAGATTTCTTGATTTTATACCGCTCTTCGCGGTGGAAATCTGCTGACAAAGGCGGACGCTAACGCTCCTACAGTTCCAAACTTCTCCTCCGCCACTTTTTTCCCAAATTGTATAATATCAAGTTCTCTTTATATAGTTGAATTTGATATAACGTTAACCTATAATCTACTCAACCTACGTAATAAGAATGGGAGTATTGAGAATATGCCCAGAAAAAAGAAGCCCATCATTGAATACCGCCACTACAGCTTACCGATAAACTTTCCTATCCTGCTGTTAAGCGGTGAACGTTGGAAGATTTCTGATATTAAAAGTGAACATCTGCATTTCCATAATCATTTGGAGATTGGCATTTGCCATTCGGATAGCGGCATCATGGAGATCAAAGGAGAATCTGTGCCTTTTAAAGCCGGAGATGTGACCTTCATCCCTAGGTATCTCCCTCATACAACTTATAGTTCGCCGAATGAAGCCAGTCTGTGGTCTTATATCTTTTTTTCGCCTGAGGATCTTTTTCAGCAATCCTTCAAGAGCGCTTACAGCAACTTTGAGCCGAATCTGTGGGCAATTAAGGGAACAAACTGTATTTTGAACAAAGAGGAACATCCCAAGGTTTATACCCTTGCGACATCGGTCTTAGAGGAATTGAAGCAAAAAAATCCTTACTATCAAGAAAGTGCCTACGGCTTATTGTTATCGCTTTATATAGAGCTTCTTAGAATTCATTCCCGGAATGAACCCTTGATTAATCAAGACACAGAGCATAGCCTGAAGGGCGATTTTGTCATCTCACCCGTTCTGGAATACATCACTAAAAACTACATGATGCCGATTACCATCGATTTTTTAGCTGATCTGTGCCACCTAAGTACCACTCATTTCCGCAGGAAATTCCATGAGATTATGGGGTCCGCACCTCTCGACTTCCTAAACAGTACCCGTATTGAAGAGGCCTGCAAGCAGTTAAAAAGTACGGACGATTCCATTCTCTCCATCTCTGAGCAAGTCGGTTTTCAGTCCATATCCAGCTTCAACCGATGTTTCTCCAAGCTTATGGGTGAGTCACCTAAACAATGGCGTAAAGGCGCACAATCCGAAGCACAATCCGCTAAAGCGTCTATTTTGGAGTTTACGGGGTGGGTTTGATCCATTTATCCATTGGTCTATTCTAGATCATCTTTCTCCCGATCGTTTTATATAACATGGTTCTTATCTTCTTTAACTGCGCAAAGTTTTCTTCAAATGAAATGCTGTGGGTCAGTGCCAGCCCTTTTGAGAAATCTTTTTTATATAGAAAAATTGATTCCAAATACAAACCTATGACATGAATCTGATTCCAAGTAGGATAACTTGAATTATGATAGAAGACAGTCAGCGTTTCTAATGCATAAAAATTATGACACCATCTCGCTTCCTCCATTATGTACTTCATTGCCGGTCCGTTATTGTTAATCATTATGTCCCGGAATTCATCTAAATGATTAGGCTGAACATCGACATATTCAATTGCATAAAATGGCTTTACATGCCGTTTTCGCGCGCCTTCCCCTGGTGTAGGGTACGTACTGTTTGGTGTAGTTACAAGTAACTCCATACGGATTGTTTCAAGCACGAAAGGTATATTCACATTTTTCAAGGTAGGTAAAATGATTTCGGCATCTTCTTTTTCCTTGATCTGCATTAGGATAAGATAATCCCATATAATGAATTCTCCATGTTTTTCGGCTGTTTTGTTATGACTGTAAACTGAAATATCCTCCACAGCATTATTTTGAGTCATGGATCCTAGAACGTCTGTGAGTTGGCTCTTTATTTCTTTTTTCATATGCTTTTTATACTTCTTATCGACTCCGATACTCCAAGCAATATAATAAGTATCATTTTGTGGTGTCAGTTTTAGATTCTCTACGCTTATTTTCTTATCCATTTCTGTTTCCCTTTCTGTACATGTCCCCAGCCATCGATGTATAATTCGTCTAAGATTTCTAATAGCTCAGGAGGGGTTTGAAGCAAGGCTGCTTATGATTAATCGTAACGCTGCTTCCCAATAAACGCAAATAAGCCAACCCCTATGAACTGCCCCATCAGGCACAACAAAAAGGCATGCGTCCGGTACACTACCGAATTCATACCTAACAAGTCGCCTAATAAAATAAGCTGTTATGTGATAAGGCTCCCCATATCATCCGAGGGCGAAGTTTAAAAGGTACCAAGATAGTCCCTTACTTCAGCAAGTATGTCCACATGGCGAGCTCAGACTTTACAAGCACAGTAGGACTAAGTTGAATTACTGATAGCTCAAAAGAAAGCCTACCCAAGATTTAATTATTTTGAGTAAGCTTCTTTACCTTCAAATCAAAACCTCACTTACTTATGATAAGGTTCTCCGTGATAGTGATAAGCTAAGTTCTATAAATAATTTAGATACTAAAAAATCCCTGAAACAATTACACAAGTAATAATTGTTTCAAGGATTTTGATTCCTTTAATCTAGAAATAGCTGTTACCCTATTTTCCAGACGACCTTGCGGAAGGGTCTTTCATCTAAACTGAATTTTACCACTGTAAAATAGTCAAGTCAATAACATCTTAAGGTTTCACTTTATAATTTCTGACCAGTTTGAATAAAATGTACATTATCTCTCCAAACTCAGAATGTTCTTCATAAAAGGATTTCTTCAATCTACATCTTTTAATGAGACTTACTAATTCTTTTTTACGTTCAACTCTTGAAATTCTTCCTTTAACATAATAATCATGTAAATACAGTAGGGCAGTAATATCATGTGTTTTAAGATTTCTAAGTAGAATATTAGTACTTGAATCACTCATATTACAATTTTGAGTTATATAATTTCGAACTTGCAATTTTATATGCTTTTCATTAGATATTAAAAATTGATTAGGCCCTACAATATTAAAAATAATAGGTCTACTATGTGCAGAGGAATCTCTAATATTTTTCGAATCAAATAATAGGCTATTCGCCAGTTTTAATTCTTTATATTTATATTTCTTTTTTTGAACATAAAAATTAATAAAGAAACATAATTGACCATAAGACATTAATTCAATGAGTACCCATATGGAAGGTTTGTTTTTCCTTTTAACAATCAAATCATAGCTATAATCTCTTTGAGACTTAAATGCCTCCAATAACTTTTTATCTATAGTTTCATATTTTTTCATTTTATTTTCGATTACTTCAAGCGTTAGTTCTTTTGTTATAAGTTTTCGTCTATAACTTTCTAACTCAAATAATTTATACTCATCAATAATTTCAAAACCATCTTCATCACTCTCAGTTATCAAGCGAATAATTAAAGATTTTATATTATGTTCGATATCTAAAGACAACTTTAAAAATAAATACCTAAAATGCATATCTATTGTAGCTAAATCATTTAAAATTGAAAAATCAACATTTGTGTATTTGTTATCTCTATCTTTATTAAAATTCTTTCTGAAAGCAGTAACTTTATAATAGTAAGTTCGATCCGTTAATATTTCTTTAGCTAATGACTCATTATAGGAATTGAAAGTAATGCCTTTAAATTTTAAATACTCGATTTGCTCTTCTACTGATAACTTCTCTTTTAATTTCGTCTTTTCTACCAAATTCAAAACAGGTTCTTTGCTCAAAATCAGTAAATCTTCTACCGTAGCTGCAACTTCATCTTTAGCCTCTATTCTTTTAAGTGGACTTAAAGATTGTTTAAACTTCAATAACTCTTCTGTTGATGCTCTTTTCAAAAGTATATTCACCACCTATTAGATAACATTATGACAATTATATCATGTATTACCTAATTCTATCGATGAGTTAAAAATACTCCCTGTTGCTAAACCTGCTTAATTAACAGTTCACAAAATTTCGCCCTAATGATACGGTTCCCCTTTACTTTACCTCACAAAATCTATTTAACAAGGGAATGATTTGTTCCTTGCTCATAGGGGCGTCGTGCCCTGGGATATACGTAGTAAATGAAAGAGTCGATAAAAGCTCAATATATTCTTTCATTTTTATTGGATCAATTTTACCTTCTCCATGATAATAATCCCCGCTATGTGCATCTTATCAAACGTGCGTGATCAAAGCATATTTGGGACGTGGCAGATTGTTATCATCTAAACACTTTATAAAGGCATCTAAATGCGATTTTGAATTGCCACAATCAATCATTATTGAAAAGCTGTCACCTAAAACATATCCCAAAACAGGTCTGTCTGTTTCTCTCACATTTTCTAAATAATAAATAGAGTCATTTATTTGTTTCAGTTTCATCCTATGGGTTCCTCTCCTGTATTCACAATGTACTACGACGTAGTTCATAAAAATATTGCACAATCGGATGCTTTAACTGGATCTTCTCGCTCATGTTTAAAATCCGCTTTTTCCCAACCCGTCTGTCCACTAAAGCCAGAATATTCAATAGGATATCATCGCTCTCTAAGCTTTCTTCTATAGAAGTAGATAAAAACTTATTAGCTATAACGATAAAATTCGATTTACTTAATGAGGTCTGTGCTGACAAAAGCTCCTTTGCAACTTCTGATATCTTTCTGCTTCTTGCAATGACTATTAGACGATCCTCCGGGATGTTCCCTTTACTATCTTTTCTAACCGCTTCGATGTCTTCAGGGTGGACAGGAATTTGGAGTTCTGAATCATTCTTAATCTCCTGCTCCGTCTGATACCATCTGATTGAGCTAGTTCTATCATTCATATTGAGTACGTTCTTTTTATCTACCGAAATATAACAGCTCCCTGATTTATCAGGTAAATAACGGTAACTGCTTGCACGATATTCAACCTTGCCGGATAACGCAGGACAGAGAAAACTCTCCAGTTGTTGCTTTAATTTGCTCCAGGACATGTATCCTCCAACAAGACGATCTCTTCTCCTCGTCTTTGTCTTATTTTTATATTTTCTTTTCCCCAAGAACACATAACATCCACGATCTTATTGGCTGTAACGCCATATTCCGTGAGGCTGTATTCAACTTTTGGCGGCATCTGCTGGTACACGAATCTTTTGACAAGCCCATCCCTCTCAAGTTCACGAAGCTGCTGGATCAGAACCTTTTGTGAGATGCCCTGAATATTACGCTGTAATTCAAATGATCAAATTAAGCTTACTCAAAACTTCATTGTTGCATATATTTTTTTCGGAGTCCAGTACACACCTCGAAGTAACCATCTTACTTTATTGTGTGTATTTTCTTTTTTTACAACCTGCAAGATAATAATAATATTCATAAATAATATAGGCCTGAGAATGGAGATTCATCATGAAAACACTAGTGATTTTGGCGCATCCGGGCCTTGAGAATTCGAGGGTCAACCAGCGCTGGAAAGAAGAACTGCTATTATATCCCAACGATATTACCCTTCATGAGATTTATAAGGAGTACCCTGACTGGAATATTAATGTTCCTAGAGAGCAAAATCTAATGGAAGCATATGACCATGTGATCTTTCAATTCCCGTTGTATTGGTACAGTTATCCGCCGCTATTAAAAAAATGGTTTGACGATGTGTTGGCTTACGGATGGGCTTATGGATCAAACGGTGACAAGCTTAACGGGAAAAAGCTAGGGCTGGCCCTATCTATCGGTGATAAAAAGGAAAATTATCAGCCAGAGGGCTCTGTTTCTTTTACCGTAGACGAAGTGATCGCACCCTTTAAAGCCAGTGCCAAACATGTAGGCGCAGAAGCCCTACCGTACTTTGCTGTTTTTGGAGCTTCATTCCAAGCCAGCGATGAAGAAATTAATACTAGCGCAAAAGAATATATCGAATATATCTTTAATCACCGTATTTGACACAAAACAAATTGGGCTATCCTTAGTCTTGTTCAAAGACTTTAAGGATAGCCCATAACATTGTTGAAGCGGTCTAAAGATTCTCTGTAGTAAGTGTGAATCCTTCGATCACGGCATCTTCGTCAACCTCAATCAAAATGCAGCGTCTCCCATGATAATTCACTTGCTTCACATATTTTAAATCCTGCGGGCTGACCGAAATCGTAGCTACCTTTGTATCGATCTTTATCGATTTGGTAGTGAATTTCGGCATTACGCTGCTCGCCTTCATCTCATAATGCTTATCGTCAACGATCGTTTCAAACGCCCGTTCCACTTTTTCCATTGTCACGTTCTCTACGCCACTTACCGTCAGTACACGTTCCAGATCTCTATAATCGAGCATTGGAGGTTCTTCCTTATCGTCGTTGGTTTCGATGACCTGATGGATCTCCTCGTACACCTGTGCGAGAGTGGTTGCATCAAGCTGTTCGCCCGCCACTTCCTTCACGATGTCTTCGAATATAGCTCTCTCTTCCAGAGCCGTATTGGATCTTTCGGCATTCAAGACCTCTCCGACAAAATGCGGATCCGGGAAGTTCGATTTCCCCGTACAATACAGAATGCGGTTCACATCGGAATAATTGTCCGTCACGCTTGGGTAAAAGAAACCTTGCTCCGGCGTACTTAACTTGACGATCGGATCTACAATGATATTGTACTTGAACTCCCGCTCCACGTAATCAAACAAGAGAGCTTTCCGTTGTTTCTCCGTGGAATTCACGCTGCATAGGATAAAAGGATGCGCGAATAGTTCGTTTTTCTCACTTTCCTCGGCTTCATCGTTTCTATCTTTAGTCGGGCGGAAATACTGTCCGCGAACGAAAGTGATCACCGTATCCCGTTCATAATGAGTATCCGCCATCATTCTGTCCACCAACAGCAGCATCAGGTCCTGCCATTCATCCGGATCCCCTGTCACCAAAGCTTGATGAAGCATCACCTGCGCTGGCTCCTCCGCTTCCGCTTGAAACTTCAACTCGAACAATTTCTGATCCAATTCACCGGTCAGGAGTTTTTTGAAATTGCCCATATACAGCTCCTGCTTCTCTCTGTCCACCATTCCAAACGGCTGGCGCTCCCAATGATAGATCTCGTTGCTTTCCTTCATAATATACACGTTGAGAATATCGTAAATACTCATTAAATCGTGATCCAGCTTAAATTGCTTGCGTATATGCGCGACTTCTTTCTTTATCATGATTCGTTAGACAACTCCTAGGAAGATTAATTGGTCTTTTCAGTATAAAGGATAAAAAAAACCTTCGCTATATTAGTTGAAGTTAAGATTTTTCTATTAAGGTAAGTGCGTGACTGAGGTGAATGTTTGGACTTCCCCTCCATTCGTGCTCGTACTCATCAATTTATCGCATGCTCTAATGCATAGTCTTCAAGCGGAATATCTACCTGTTGATTCATGGCCAGCTTGGCTAGCTGCTCACCAAGAAAGGGTCCCATCGTTAATCCGGATGACCCTAGTCCATTAGCAACAATTAGTTTATTCCATCCTTGAACCCTGCCTAACACGGGAAGAAAATCTGCAGTAAAAGGACGGAACCCTACTCTTATCTCATTTAGGCTACAATCCGCAAGACCGGAAGCCGTTTGCAGACCTTTATTTAATATTTCTTGCATTCCTCCTGCGGTTACAGCAGTATCATAACCTACGACATCATTTTCGTGAGTAGCACCTACCACGATATTTCGATCCGCAAACGCAAGTATATATTGATCTGTAGGCGGCATTACCACAGGCCATTGCTCTGTACTCGCTTGTTGAGCAAGCTTCAAATGCATAATTTGAGCTTTTTGATAACGCACCTGGAGCATGATCCCAAGCGGATGAAGCAAAGCGTTAGACCAAGCCCCTGCGCACACAATCACTTCATCCGCTGTGAATGTCTGTTCTCCTACGCTAACCCCTTTAATTGCATGATCAGCATGCTCTAAAATAGCATCGCCCTCAATCATTTGCGCACCGTTACGCTGTGCCGCTCTTAGCAAAGCATCACGTAATTCACGTCCGTTCACTCTTGCTGCACCAGATACATGCAGCGCATGATAACCTTCCGACAATAATGGAAACTTCTCTTGCGCTTCAAGATCCGTCAGCATCGTAAGTTCCCCTATTTCAGGGGCGTCCTCTCTGCGCAGCTCCGCTCTTTCTTTCATCGCGAGTAACTTTTTCAAATCCTCATGAATACATATCGCTCCTACTTTTGCGTATCCAGTCTCGGTTTCTCCAGCCTCTTCCAACTCTTGAATAAGTGCCGGATAAAAGCTTGCACCCGCTTTAGCAAGACGATACCATGCTTTGTTTCTGCGTTGAGACAACCATGGACAAATAATCCCTGCTGCTGCATCCGTTGCTTGTCCAACATCCTTACGATCTATAATGATGACCTCAGCACCTAACTTACTTAGCTGATAAGCTGCTGAAGCCCCTAATATGCCTGCACCAATTACAATGACCTTGTTCATGTTCGAAGTCCCTTCAGTTATTCATTTTTTTAATCATTCACTACTTACCCATTGTATCTTAAATTTGACATTTATAATGAATTATCGTACTATAAATCTCACTCAGTTAAAAGTACTTTAATTGGAGTACTAAAATAAAAGTGTTATTCAGAAGAAAGAAGGTATACAGTTGAAGTTTTCACAGTTTTTGAAGTCCAAAGGGGCCATTGGTTCTATTTTTATGGGTGTGTTCTATGCCATTGCGATGCTTGGTATTTTCTTACCAGGGTATACAGCACTTCCAGGGAACATGGATGATTTAAAAATTGCTATCGTCAATGATGATGCCGGTCAATATGGGGCTCAGATTTCGAGTCAGTTCACGGAGAGCTTACCATTCAAAACGATAAAAACCGATGTATCGAATAAAAAGGCGATGGATGAATTAGAACATAATAAGTTAGCTCTAGTTGTCCATATTCCAGAAGAATTTTCCGCCAACGTTCAAAGCGGTAAGGTATCCGCAAGTATTGATTTCACAGTCAACGAAGCTTCTGCCACCATGGTATCTTCAGCCATGTCTTCCGTTGTAGGAGAAATTAACAAACAATTAAGCGCGAACTTCTCAGAGCAAACCGCAAAAGGTGTGTTAATGAACTTTAACGTACCAGAAGAACAAGCCACCGCAATGGCTACACAAATTGAAAATAGTTATGTCGGGAATTATGTTGTCATCAATGATGTTCCGGACGGCATGCACAACAACATGCTACCTATGTTCTTAACTATGGCTGGTTATGTTGGGGCAATGATTGCCTCCATGCAATTAGTTGCTTCTTTTAAAGCGAACCGCGGGAAAGCAAGCAAGACAAAACTATTTATGTTCGTTCAACTCACAGCTTTATTAATCGCTGTATTATCAACTGTCGTTGCTTTAACCATTGCCTTCTCTGTTGCAGATGTAGACCTATCCTTACTGTTACCAGTTGCTGCTCAGCAAATTCTAATGTATATGGCTGCATTTAACGTGTGTGCGATTATGGTCTTCCTAGTTGGCGAAGGCGGTATGGTCTTAAATATTCCAATCCTGCTCATGCAAACCATCGCCAATGGTGCTACCATGCCTCGTGATATGATGTATACACCATACGATTGGTTCGGCCGCATCACCCCGATGTATTATTCTGTGCAAGCTTATTTGGCACAAATGTTTGGTTCTATTAGTCCAGCACCCTTCTTATGGGGATTAGCAGGCGTATTTGCCGGGGCTATGATGATTAACATTGTTATCGTCCGGTTTGTTCATAAATCTGTACCTGTGACTAAAGAAACTATACTGCCCGTTGAAGTTAAAAATACAGCTGAAATAACCGCCTAGGTTTGGTAAGATAGAGTTTAGCCAACAATTAGGAGTGGGTTCTGTGATGTCAATTCAAATTTATATCTTAAGTAAGTTAATGGATGAAAATAATTATCCTTATAAATTAAAAAAAGAACTATCCACCCCTATTCCATTTGATACATTGCTAAATCTATCTGAAAGCAAACTATATTATCATTTTGAATCCCTTACGAAACAGGGCTTAGTTGAACAGGTAGAGATTATCAAAGAAGAACATCGCCCAGACAAACAGGTGTTTTCCATTACCGATAAAGGGCGCAGGCAGCTCCCGCTCAAAATTTATAAGGTAATAGAAGATGCAGAATCTATTTCAGATATGATTGTTGCTCTTGTGAATCTTCGTTTTGTAGAGACTGATAAAGTGATCCCGATTATCGAGAAGAAAATTGAACAGTCACTTATAAAAAAAGATCAATTAAATCAAATTTACCAGCAAATAGATGTAGATAGCTCCACCCGTGACGTCGTAGATTTCATGGAAAGCTACTACGCTTCTCAACTAGAGCAATCTATTTACTGGTGGAAAGATCTTTTAGAAAAGCTGAAAACGAAAACTATATAAAAAAGAATGCCTTGGATTATAGCATAATCAAGGCATTCTTTTTTATATCCAGCACCAATCGCAAAGTTTTTTTCAATTATTCACTTTTAATCAATAAATATAAAAAGTATGGAGCACCGATTAAAGCCACGATCACTCCTGCTGGTATTTCAGTATTGGCTACCACCATTTTACCAAGCGCATCTGCAATAACAACTAATCCGCCACCGATTAATAAACATGCGGGAATCATTATTTTATGGCCACGAAAGAGTCGTCTAACTAAATGTGGAACTACTAGTCCTACAAATCCAATACTCCCACTAACAGCAACCGCTGGTGCCGCCAATAAGACACTACACACTAAAAACCAAACACGATATTTATTTAGAGATACCCCTAAACTAATGACTACAGGATCGTTAAGCCTTAGTACATCCAATATAAGATGATTCCGAATTAATAAAGGCACAATAAGAAGTAACCAAGGCAGCATAGCATACACGTGACTCCAATTACTATTCCCTATGTTCCCTGCCAGCCACACCTTAATCATCTGATATTGCGAAGGATCTAGTACGAAGGTTAACACAATCATAAATGCACTAATCGCAGCCGCAACAGCAATACCTGTATAAATTAATCGAATGGGAATAATGCCTTGATTGCGATCATAGGAAAGCATAAATAATAGAGCGACAACGATAAATCCACCCAATAAAGCGTACAGTGGCTGAACATAAGTATGTAAGCCGGTTGAGCTATTTTGTAACAGCAAAAATAACATCATGGATAATCCAGCACCAGCATTTATCCCCAATATGCCCGGGTCTGCTAAAGCATTTCGGCTTATGGCTTGCAGCAGCATTCCTGCTATTGCCAACGCGCCACCCACTAGAAAACCCAAGATCATACGTGGAATACGGAACTGAAAAAGTACAAGCTCCTGCCTCGGTGTTCCATTTCCCAATACGGTTTGCCATAACTCTTGTAAGCTTAAGCTGCTTTGACCAGTAGATACACTATATATAAAGCCTAGCAGTAAAATGATTGCTATAATTATAAATTTCCATCTTAGCTTCACTATAGTTCCCGCCTTTCTTTACGTGCCAAATATAGAAAGAACGGAACACCAATAACCGCAATTACAGCACCTACAGGGATTTCATAAGGGGCATTTACGATACGTGCCACTAAATCAGCAAGCACAACAAGGGTGGCTCCCAGAATCGCGGATAATGGAATAATATAACGATAATCCACACCCACTATGTAACGTACCAAATGCGGAGCAATTAAGCCCACAAAGCTTACAGATCCAGCTAAAGCACATGAAATCCCAGCCAACATAAATGCGGATAAAAGCGAGAGATTTTTGATAAGCTTAATATTAACGCCTAACCCTTCCGCTGTCTCATCCCCTACAGATAGTATAGTAATCGACTTTGAAATTACGATGGCAAGTAATAGCGCAAGAAGCATCCACGGCAACATTTGCTGTAAATGAGCCATACTAATGCCACTTAAACCTCCTCCATACCAAAAAGCCACCTGCTGTGCCACTGAAAAAAAGATACTTATTCCTTCACTTAGGGCAGTTAGCATTGCAGAGATGGCAGCACCCGCCAATACAAGCCGAATAGGCGTCATGCCTCGTTTACTTAATAAACCAACACTAAAAACTAAACCCGCTCCCAATCCCGCACCTAGAATACAGAGCCAAAGTGTACCTGTAAATGTAAGCGTCGGCAGGAAAACCATAGCAATAACTAATGTGACCCCTGCCCCAGCATTTAACCCAAGAATCCCCGAATCGGCTAAAGGATTGCGACTAATCCCTTGAATAATCGCTCCACTTACTGCAAATCCAGCGCCCGTTGCCATAGCGGCAAGTACCCGGGGTAAACGAATGGATTGGATCACCTGATGAGTAGAAGCCTTATCATCAAAAGCGATGATCGACATGAATACATCTGCGAAGGGTATTTTTTTTGCGCCAAGGGCCATAGCAAGCACTAATACGCCTATTAATAGGAGGAGCATGAAGATTAGCAATATTAAAAAGGAGAACTTTTTTTCTCCTGCTAGTGATGATTTCTGAACATTTGCGGCCAATGTTTCCAACCCTTTCCCTTCACTTTACAAAAAGAGCCAGCCAAGGGCCAGCTCAGATGCAAACGATATGATTTCTAACTTAAGTCAGAGGATGTGGTAAGCAAAAATTTGACGGCCCGACTAATCGCACCCGAGATTACACTTACATGCTCCTCTTGCTCAAGCAATGCCCAGCTTACTTCAAAGCTTGGAAGGTGTAAGGCCATCATACTGTTACATAAATCCAAGCTATCCTTGACCATATAATCCAGCTCTTCTCCACCGGCAATCATAAGCGTTTTAGGTAACTGACTTAGCGTATTGCTGTGTAAATCAGCTTTAAAACTCTCATACTCCTTTAAAAGTGCGTAATCATTCCACCAGATGGAAGCACTGCTTGCAATATAATGTGAGAACAAGGTGGGTTGTGTAAACAAAGCATGCAGCACAAATAATCCGCCAAAGGAATGACCAAACAATGCTTGCTTCTGCTTATTGATAACGAACCGCTGGGCAATGGCTGGCATTAACTCTTTTTCAAAAAAGGCTAGCAGCTCATCTGCCCCGCCAAATTCAGGCCAAAGCTCCCCGTTGGGACGTTTCGGTAAATTCGCGAGCTCGGCTGGCATGGTTAAATCATAGGTTCGACGCACGGTATCAAATGCCTCACCTCCAGGATAACCAATGCCAACAACCATCGCAGGTGGATAGCCTTTAGGCTTACGTGTTAGCAATCGGGTAATTTCAGCAGCGGTTTCAAAAAGTCCATTGCCGTCAAGAACATAAATGACACCGTAGCCATCTTTTGCAGGCTCATCCAAAGGTTTGGCAATAAAAATTTCATAGTCCTTATGATTAGCTTTACTCGTGATCAGCATCGTTTCATAGTTTGGTTTTACGTACGGTTTGATAATCATGGCAGCAGGAACGCTACAATATCGTCCATCGTCTTTTGATAAGCAATTAATCCACTGGATCTCCAGTGATCGCCATCCACCTCGAACACTTTACCTGCTTGAACTGCCGGCAGCGCCTTCCATAAAGGACTAGCTTTAATGTCTGCCAGGAAGGCATCTCCCAGACCATCATTATCGTTAATGAAAATATAATCCGCGTCTAAATCAGACAGCATCTCCAGCGAAATATCAGCGGACATTTCACCTTCTACAAGAGCACTTTGAGCAAAGCCTAGCTCACTCAGCACATAACCCCCGTAATGGAAGTTACCCACTAAAAAGATTGCACGGGCATTCGCATTAATATAAATTGCTTTTTTACCGGCAGAAACGCTGGCTAACTGTGCTTTAGTTGCTTCCAGCTTTGTATTGTAAGCAGCAATAGCTTCTGTTGCTTTATCCTCTAAACCTAGCAATTTCGCAATCGTTTTTGTGGCTTCCACTACATTGCCGAGTGCATTCTTAAACACGTAAGTTGGAGCAATTTGCGAGTAGTTTTCATAAACACCATTTTGTGCATAAAAAGCAGTGGGGAATATAATTAATTCCGGCTCCAAATCTACTACAGATTCTGGAGAGGGAACACCATTAGCGAAGCTGATTTCTTTTACACCACTTAACGTATCTTGTAGATACTGCTGCGGTCTTTCACCCGTGGACCATTGGGCTACTGGGGTTACACCAAGGGTAACTAAGTAATCCTCTAAACCTGGTGCGTACACCTTTTGCACAGTGCCAGGAATGTTTACTGTATTGCCTACTTGGTCAGTTACTACAAACGCCTCTCTAGCCGCTGCTTCCGTTTCTTGTACAGTTGGTTCATCCGTTGCAGTTGCGCTCGCTTCACTGGTTGTTACTGGAGTATCTGTTGCTTGCTGATT
This sequence comes from Paenibacillus sp. FSL F4-0097, assembly GCF_038593125.1. NCBI lineage: Bacteria > Bacillati > Bacillota > Bacilli > Caryophanales > Paenibacillaceae > Paenibacillus > Paenibacillus sp. FSL F4-0097. Next base: position 807,988 of record NZ_CP151965.1, on the reverse strand, counting down.
AGCTGTATTATTGCCGCCGCAAGCTGTTAGTAGAATGGATAATAAACCAACCATTACAACATAACTTATTGTTTTTGTATTAAACCCCTTCATGATAGAGCTTCCCTCTTTCCTATATTCTCAATAATAATCATTCTCAGTATTGAGTGTATAAGAGATAGGAAGCATTGACCATGTAACATCTTATGATTAGACATGTACATTTTCAAGGTATCATCATTACTGCAACTTCCTCTAGCATTCGTTTTAAAGCCACAGGAGAGTATTCAAACCAAGGATCGGAGTGAATGACATAGATTTGTTGCTGTTTAATAGCCTCTAACTGTCTAAACCCAGCGTCTCTCTGCAGATGATGCCATGTTGCGCGTGATTCATCATCGGGGCATATAATCGTAAACAGCTTATCTACCTTCAATTCACTTAACTCATCAAAAGTAATCTCGGCATTATATAGAACAGGCTGCTCATAACCAGATTCCGCTCCCAAATCCTGAAACAAAAGATGCTGAATGCCTGTATTACAATAAGCAAAAACTTGTTGCTGATAGATACGTATAACTAGAATTTTAGGTGGATTTGTGATCCACCCTAACTCGCGACGAACGTCTTCCAATCTTGCCCTATACTGCGTGATCCACTGTTTCGCTTCTTCTTGTTTATTTAATCGGGCAGCAAGTTCAGTTAACGCTATTAAGCAATCTTGTTTATCATCCAGCCAATAGATTGGAAAATGATCCTCTATCTGTTTTACCAGCTCTGACGACAGATCTTTTGGAGAAATAAGAAGATCAATTGGCAAATGCAATAGCTCATTTGGGCTGCAATAATTTTTGTTTTGGGTCAAGATTACCTTATGCTCGATTTCTTGCGACCACAAATTATAGTAGTACGGTGTCCATTTTGCACTTAAGGGTGCAGCAAAAGGGACCACTCCTGCCGCATGTAGATATCCCATCATATTCCCAGTTACAACACCGATATTTGATTTTTGTTGGCTGGAATACATCGTTGGGGAGATCCCTTCAACCTTTTTGAACACTCGGCTAAAATAAAACTCATCACTATATCCAACCGCTTCTGCTATAAACTTCAAGCGAACGTCTTGTTTCTGCAATAATTGTTTAGCCTTTTGAATCCGCAGCTGAGTAACATACTCCATTGGACTTTGTATATATTCCTGTTTAAACGCCGAGGAAAAATAACTGGAACTAAGTCCAGAAAGATTAGCTAAATGTGCTAAAGACAAGTGCTTCGTGAAATTCTCTTCTATATATCTTCTAACTTCAGTTAAATCTGTCTTCTGCGATTGTTTTTGCATTCTGTCACCTCTTTACTGCTTATATAAATGCACTTAACTCTTTATTCATTCATCAATTGATAATCATTATCAATTATACTTTTGTTTTTGGGGGGTGGCAATGGTTGGGGAACGTTCTATAAAAGTGTGCTCAAAAAAGAAGACGCTCAGGGGACTAATCCCCTCGCGTCTTCTGTGTGTAACTATAGGCTGCTGCTGCCCGGAGTAAGTCTTTTATTTTGAATCTACAGCCGGAGCCGGAGCCGGAGCCGGAGCTGCAACTGCTGCGCCATTCTTTTGCGAGTTCTCCTTCACTTGACCTTGCTCTAAAGGCTGAACAGGAGCACCAATGTTAAAGCTATCAATGATTTTCCCTAGTGTAGCTTGGTCAAAGTCTACTTGGGAATACAACTCTACTGTATAGCCATCCTCTTCCCAAATCACAATTCCATTTGCATAATAAACCTTAGTCCCGTTAATTACTTCTGTCTTCACTTCTTCCGTAGTGCTGATCCCATTGTCCCCGCCCTTGGAGATTAGAAAATTCACAGCATTCTCACCGGAATTATACTGCACTTCAACCATGCTGGTCCCCTGAAGAACACAATTCACAAACTCATAGTCTCCCATCCAATCGGGTGCCGGGAAGTTCATGCCAAGTGCTGCACGTGCTTCATCTAGACTCAACTTAGCTGCAACCGGCAATTCAATGACCGCATTCTCCCCACCTTGGGCATCTTCAGATGGAGTCATTGACTGTGTTGCCGATGGGATTTCCTTATCGTATTGTGTGATTTCGAGATTTCCCACTTCAAACTTTGCCATGATCGACTGGAACATATCCTGTGCATAGGAGGTTGCAGAGAATGCTCCACCCAGACAAATTACTGCACTGCCAATCACTATTGCATTTCTCCAGCTGTTTTTTTTCATCGTTATCCCGTCCTTTATCTCTGATTGGGGGCTAAGAGCCCCATGGTCCAATTTGTATATCAAGCGGTTATAGATTCTTTCTTTGGCGGTAGTGCTGTCCTGTTCGGCATTCTCAAGCCGTTCTATGGTCTTGCTGAATTTGGTGAGATCATCTTTCTTATTCATTTTTGAACCCTCCTGCCTTTAAGGAAATATGCAGTTTTTTCAAGCTTCTATATACTACGACACCGATATTGGACTCACTAACTCCCATGATCTGTGCAATTTCGGAATTTTTCAGCCCAGCCCCATATTTCATTGCAATGATATTGCGTTCTTTCTCACGCAGCTTGGAGAGCGCCTTGAATAGTGCCTGATTATTATCCTCACGGATCGCCAGCTCCTCAGGAGACGGCTTGGGAAATATAAGCTCCAGCAACGAATCCAGTGAGGTATAGCTTCTTTTCTTCTGCGCCCGAAAGTAATCCGTCACAGCATTTCTTACAATGGCAAACAGCCACACCTCAAAATTCGATTTTTCTTGTGAAAAACTATAATACTTACACATCACAGTCTCAAACACCTGACTGCATATGTCCTCTGCCGCGTGGTGGTTATTAATCCGATAACAGATATATTTGTAAACACGTTGGTAGTACGTATCATACATCCGGGTAAATTCCTCTTTGGACATGATAGCTTCACGTGATCTTTCGGTATTCATGTAACGCTCCACTTTACCCTGAATAACCTCCATCTCCACCCTCCTTCCACCTCACCTTCATCGAAAAGCTAAACAAATTGCGCAATTTGTTGTGAAGAAACTTACATATGTTAATACGGAAAAACGGGCGGAGCATTAACAAAATGTTTTGATAATTGTGGATAGTGAGTAAAAAACGCGGAAGCCAGCGGCTTTTTTCAACATTCATTCAATAGAAGATACAGCAACTTCGAACCCAATTTGTGGGATAAGGGGAAATCTATTATGAACAAGGTCAGCTGATGTTTCGGCGAGCTTATAGGCAAGTGGACGAAACAATGGCGGTAAAAGAGTGTTATCCGCGAAAGCGTTGATACTAGAATTGCGAGGTGGATATAGGGAGGTAAAAAAGGGGAGAATCTCTGCGTTACAATTAATTTCATAATTTATGTACTTCAATTGTTCAAATGAAATTCTCTTTCATTTCATTTATAATTTTCACAGCACTAATCTTCCAATTTAATCTGTCACGAACCAAAAAAACAATAATTCACCGGAGTATACCTCTTTTAGCACATTTTGCGAATTATACACCATCACTTCAAAACCAGAAGCTAGCACGAATACTTAAAGTATTCGTGCTAGCTACACTATAGCCAATTCCACTTACGTATGATTCAGCTTGAGTTCGATGATGTTTTCGTTCACCTTACTACATTTTCACTAACCTTAAATATTCCGAACTTCAACAACCTTCCCTAAGTCCACATACTGCTCATGATCCAACTTCACCTTCACTCTGCCCTTTCGGCGCTTCTCACGCCATTCACGAAGATCTCCCTCCGTTTCTAAGCGAAGCTCCGCGATTTCCAAGGCACGATCCAGAATATATTTACTCGTATAGAGCACCGTTTGTATTCTTTGACCACCTAGCATGATAGGAGACGTAATTGCTTTCCATTCCTCAACCGTAAATCGTACATACAGATCTTCTTCAGTACCCGGGCGACAAGGAACCTCTTTAATCTCATTACGCCGCAGCACCTTCCAATCCGCTACTTTCCCTACCCAGTGAATCCCCGTTTTTACAGGATCAATGAACTTTTTGCGGGATTGGCACATCGCTACGTATTCAATTTGCGTTAGGATCTTCTGATTTGCAAGATTCCTTAACGGCATGTGATAAAAAGCTTTCTGCAGCGCCACTTCCACTTGTTCGGGTCCCCGGACAGAACCAACAAGCACATTTTTGCCCGCAAGCTGGTTGGCATAGTATTCTTTCGTGCCGCGCGGACGAGTCGAGCGTTCATAAGCTTTTTCCGGACTATCCTGAATAATCTCATCCAAGAATCGCTCCATCAGGCTTGTAGAATTCGGTAGGAATGGCAAAGCGCCAATATTCAATAGCTCGATGCTTTTGTAGAATTGGTGGGTCTTATATCGCTCCTCATCCGGGTAGGGGAATAACACATAGGCGCCAAACATGCTTCGCTCATATTCTCCCGATCCCTTCTCCTGATACACAATGGCATCCCGATAACGGTGCATGGTGTTGATGTCATCCTCTTCAGGACCAGGCTGCCTATAAGTGCGGTGATAGGAAGTCCCTTCATAAGCCGGATTTAAGCGATATTTCGCATCAAAAACATACTTATACTCTTTGATTTTGCCAGCATCCTTCTTCTTCAGTGTCAGCACATTATCCGGACGCTGGCTGAGCGTCGGGGTCCTATCCGAGCTAGGAATCGCATTATAATACAGGATGAACTGCTCTCCGTTAACTGGATTCTCGTACACCATCTTAGCGCTCTGTGAGCGGTCAAGTGTAACAAAAATACCGTTCCGATTCACCTTAATAATATCCTGCTTCACCAGTTTGTACTTCTGCCCCAGGAGCTGATTCAACTTGAGGAAGCACCAGTATTCATAGAGCTGCGCGACATCCTTCATAGACAGGCGCAGCAGATCGCCTTGGATCGACAGGCCTTTGAGCAGCATGAGATAACAGCGATAGACTTCGCGGTATCCAGGGGCCATCTGCAGCACCAGTGTAACGGACATCTGCCTCAGTACTCCAACCTCACGTAAAAAGTCCATCTTGAGCACCCGCTCTAGTTGAGTGAGCATGGTGTCTAACCTTTTTATAAGTAATGGATCTGGGGTTCGGTTTTTAATCTTCCAGCGACCCTTGAGCTCTTTCAGCTTTCCATGAATGCGTTCCAGCATCCAGCGGATGAACCTATTCTCATTAGTATCATAGGCGAGACGTCTTCGTGTCTCCATTAAATGTGTGGCTGTGTAATTTCGGCTGCCGATGGTCAAGAATCCATGGTTCATGTCTTCTCTTAATCGTTCGGGATGCTTCGCGAGCTCGCGGATGTTCTCTCTTCCTGCCTCTTTGACCCGATTAGCATCCACTAGTCGGCGGTCCTGGAGCAGAGCGTAATGGGGATTCTTGTTAATCCGCTCAACCGCATCCAGAAGCTGTCTAAATACATGCTGAAGTATGGTAAAAAACTCCGTCAAGCTCTGATGCTGCGTCTCCCGCAAGCCTGTTAGTTGGTAGGTTTTGCGCAAAAAATCAAAAGCCAAATTATAAATCTGCTCATTCACTTCATTTAAAATATTCTGGTAATCCAGCTTGTAATCCATTTTTGAGGGAAAGATCTCCATCTCTACCCGCAGCAAAGCCTGTCCTGAACTACGGATCTCCCATTCCGTCAAACCGACCTCATTCCCAAAGTTCAGCACACCCGCAAGAATAGACTCACCTAGGGGCTTAATTGCCTGCCGAAGCAGCACATTTTCATGATAAAAAGATAGGTTAGCAGCGGTCTTCTTCTGAATCACCAGCTCATACGACTGTGTCTCATAAAAACAAGGAAAAACAGACTCCCCCGGCTGCCAGTCCACCATTCCGTGGACTTCAGGGGAAAACACTTTAATCTGAACCTTACCAAGCCGTTCGGAGCAAACAAGCCCAAGCTGCGCATTCACCCACTCCTGACTAGAAGAACGATGAAGCTGCAAGGTCTCCACCGTAGGATGATAAGGCCGTCCTTGCAGAAAAAGCGTAAAAAGCTCCGTTTCTACACGGAGCAATTCTACCGCCTGATTAAGAGAGCCAGTATGAGGTGAATCCATCTTCCTCCAGCCTCCTAAGCATAAAAGCCAATTTACGCGCACTTTGTGGATGTTTGGCCGTAGGGGGAGTTTGTCCAGCAGCCCATCTCATATACAGCGGAGTAGCATCATCCATAAAAGCTGGGAAGTCTACTGTAACACCAGATCTGGTACTCAGAGCCTCTTTCATCAAGTTCAACAATACCCGGCGAACCGATGAATGGCTCCCTTGAATGCGCGGCAGTATCTTTTGCAGCAGTTGCCAGTCAAAAGCTTCTTCCTCACTCATCAGCTTGTACCGTTCGTTATAGATCATATAGAAGCAAATCGCATCGCGTACCCGGAAACCTACATGAGCAAGGACATCCTCAAGCAGAGCATTGATCTTAACCAATCTCTCTGTCGTCCGAACAACTAGCTCCTTGTTGGCATCATAGGCATCCACTAGCTGCAAATAATCGGAGCGCAGAAAAAGATGATTCAGTTCGGCAAGATCAGCGGGATCATCCGTCTCTACCTGCACACCCAAATCCGGATACTGCTGCAGATTAATATAATTGAATTCTATTGTATTGGCTCGATCCAGTACCTTTTTGCTAAAAGGATGTGTCGTTTCGTCCATATTCACAGTCCCGATTAAGAACACATTCTCCGGGATACCGAGGCTGCCAAACTTCACTTGATCCTCAGGCGTATCCAGCATGGTAGAAGATATGAGATCCTGTGTCTGGATCTTCCCCTCCTGCCAGTCCTGCGTTTCCAGCACACTTAACAGGTCACTGAAATAATGCTCTACCCGCGCCAGGTTCATCTCATCCATACAGATAAAATATGGCTTATGTCCATTCTCCGGCTTCCGCGCCTCTACTAATACTTCCGTAAGCGGACCCAGTTTGAACCTGCCCGAAAGATCCTTGTACCCCAGCAGATCCGCAGGATCACTCCAATCCGGCCGCACTGGGATCAAGGTAAACTGGCCGTTATTTCCCGTTGCACCAAGAGCCTCAGCAAACAGCTTCACCAACCGAGTCTTTCCCGTGCCCGATATGCCTGCCAGAATGACAAAAGGCTTAGTCTTTAGTGAGAGGTAAAAGTTTTCAATAAGGTGCTCAGGGAAGAAGAAACCTTTGCGGCGGATGTGGGATTGGATTTGGTGGAGGATACCTGTTACTTGTTCATCCTGTAAGGGCGCCGCTTCTTGCGTCACTACTTCCACTTCCTCATTATCAGCTACATTACCTGTAGAAGTCACAGTGTCCACATATAGACGGTAATCTTCCATCACATTCTCGAGATCTTGGATTAGTTGCTCGTCATTCGGAACGGCTCCTCTTTCATACTTGATGTAAGCGATAGTAGACACCTGATAATCTTGACCTAGACCACTATCTACCAGGTGTATATTATCATCCTTATTCATATGGTTCAGTGAAAGGAGCCCTTGTATGTCTTGTGTTCGAGATCGCAGATAGGCATAACCTTCTCTACGCCCCTTCTCTTGAATAGGCGCCGTCACTCCTTGATTAAAAGTAAGATAGACAGCACTCATATCCTCAGCAAACAGATACACAACATACTCCCCACGCTGAGTCGTTTCCGTGATCCGCTTATCCAGTATTGCAAGCCAAGGAACTGTTGCCCAATTCCCTTGACCAACAGAACCTTGAATTTTATATTGATCATCTAAGAATGGTAACGCTTTGAGCTCAGAAGGAAGTGTCTGACGAAATAACGTACCTAGTGCATGACTTGCAAAGGTTTCTTTTTTGGCAGAAGTGTACTCCGCCATGATCTTCTCCAGATAACCTTGCAAAGAGAAATGCTGCAAAGCGCCGTTATAAGAACCCAGTTCGTTATAGGCCAGACTTTCCAATTGCAAAAGCCCCTCTTCCCCTAGCTGGCTTCGAAGCTGGCTATGAAATCCTATGGTGTTATCTTCCGAGTTCACAAACAAAATATGCGAGAGCGCATTAACTGGACTGTTAATAATATCTTTAAGCTGGCTTTTAGGTGCATCCTTCCATAGCTCCCGTCCTGGTGGCTGATCCACCCGATTTCCTCTTTCCTGTTCAGCTATAAAGTATTCAAGAAACCGATCCTTAACGTGATCGAACGAAACGCGCTCCAGATTGGTTGCTCTCAGCTCTTCAATTAAGGATAGGATGAGGACCATTTTGTATGATTTTTGCTTACGCTTGAAAATCTGCGTGACTGATTCCGGTAATGGCATGTTGACCTCCAAGACTAGTTAACGATTTCTAGTAGTCATATTTTTTTACATGAAGTTTGCGAATCTTTGAGTCTGTAATATTTGCTTGGCTCAGTTGGTCATAGATCGATTCAACCTGTAATTGAGGCCTTAATATAGCCATAGTTTTGCTTTAGTGGATTATACATCTTGTAACGGTTACCCACTAACCATTGTTGATCCGTCCGCTTACCTTTAATTTCTCCATTGTAGTTTTTCGTCTTTCAATGACAAATAAGCAATACGTAGTCATCTGGATTTACAATATATTTGGTAATTCGACAATATGGGAATGTATTCCTTCCAATCATGCATATAAGAAAAAGGACTGTCGCATGGACAGCCCCAACATATAGTTAACGTATACCTTGTAATTCCGTCTTAATCCGAGAGAACAGAAGGAGCAAATGCATTAGCAAGCTGCATGCCATCCTTAAGTCCCTGTAGATATAAAAGTTCATAAACAACAGATTGCTTTAAAGAAACTTTATCCTCCCAATTTTCAAACTCTGGCTTACGTGCAATATCCATGGAGACAAATAACGCTTAGAAGGCCTTGCTCTTCTTCAAAAGAATGTCTATATAGAAAAACATTCAAATTTATAACGGCCAATATATTTTTCTTAACGGTATTAATGTCCGTGTCTCTGAATCAAATTGATCATAGTATTGTGTTACTAACTCCGCGAGCAGATCCAAGTCTATTAACGATAAAGGAATATTCGATCTTTCCGCTTCATATTTTGCTTCCTTTGTGAATCCACCACTAGATACATAAATCCCCCGATCTCCTACTCTTAATCCTCCGGTAAAACTACGTATTTGATTAGATCCCATACTGCCAGAACGGTGCTTTACTTCCACTATAATTCTGGGTTCTTCAAGCCCTAGACCATCTGGGGATGCAAAAATATCTCTTCCCCGGTCCGGCCCTTTGGGTGATATTCGTGTCTTGTAGCCCATTCCTCTAAGGATGCCCGCAACAAGTTCCTGCATTTGCTCCCAGTCTAACTTAGCAATCTTATCTTTGATAAATTCATTGGACTTCTCAATGACGTCTTCCTTAATTAGCTCTAATTCTTCGGCTTCTTCCTCCGTCTCAGCTTGCACAGACTCTATGGGTTGACTTGGTTGATTACCATCGGTCTGTCCGATTACCATTTGTTTGAGCAATTCCTTCTGAACATCATTCGGGATAGATATAATAGTCATTATGGAACCAAGCGTATTCCGGGCGCTTGCCGTCAAAACATCTCTAGATACAGTCCCCTCCCAATCTATTCTGCGAATATGAGGCTTATCCGTAATATAATTTGGCTTAAATTCATAATTCGACTTGATTCTTCCTATGTAATAGAGTCGCTCTTCAGGATTATATGTGATTACTTGGTCGTCTATTTTAAATTCACTTACAAAACGAAAAATCTGACCAGCAGTAATATTGATCTTACCCTCTTTATATCCAGGATACCGTACCTTCAAAAGCCTCTTCATCTCTTGCAGTGTATTTACCCCACCGATATCTCCCAATGGAGCCCAACCAATCGCTACAGCTTGCTTATCTTTAAATTCATTAATAAGATATGCCCTTTCTCCTGCTCGAACAAGCCACATACTTTTCATAGTGGACCTCCCTTTATTCTCTGTACATGAAGTTTGCGAATCTCGGAATCGGTAACATTAGCCTGAGCCAAACGATCATATATAGTTTGGACCTGCGCCGCAGAAATAGGAGGTTCAGGGGTTCCCGTTTTTAAACTAATCAACTTCCTAGAGATAAACTCACTTAGTTCCACATCATAGACAACCAGTTCGTCCGAGTGGATTTTCCGAAGATCCGGATCAATACTGAATCGACATCTCATAGTGAATGAAATCATAGAGATAAATTTCACTGCAGCTATACCTTGTATCAGGCTCTCGATGGCCTTGATATGTCCATAGTTTTGCTTCAGCGGATTATACATCTTGTAACGGTTGCTCACTGACCATTGTTGATCCGTTCGCCCACCTTTAATTTTCCCATTGTAGTTTTTCGTCTCAATGACAAATAAGCAATACGGGGAAATAACGATATGATCAATCTGGGTGTAACCTGTTCGAGACTTGGGATTAGGGAGCATTAGATCGCTTAACGATTTACACTCCTTAGGTAACTGGTCGAGTTGAATATTGATTTTATGCTCACCTAACTCTCCAATTCGTGTGGAAGCAACCTTCGGTTTCGACTTGGGAGTTTGTGCCTTACGCACTGCCTGTGGTGGCTTAGTGTCGGATTTTTTAAAGAGAGACAATAGCGCTTTAAACATAGCAAAACCTCGTCTGATATAGATTTACAATATGTATGGTTATTCGACAATATGGGAAGATATCCCTTTATTCAAATCATGAATGAAGGTCTGCCCTCTTTTTAGATGAACAGCATCTAAAAAAACAAAAATTCCAAATATATATATAGAAAAAAAGACTGTCGCATTGACAGTCCGAAGATAAGATATGCATATATCCCCTTTGGTTCCGATACCTATGTGCTTCTCCGCTACCCGCAGGACATGTCTTAGTCCGAGAGAACTGAAGGGGCAGTAAAGGCATTTGCAAGCTGCATGCCATCCTTTAGTCCTTGAAGATATAGACGTTCATAAAGAACAGCTTGCTTCGATTGAAGCTTATCCTCCCAATGCTCAAACTCTGGCATACGTGCAATGTCCATGGAGTCAAACAACGTTTGAAAAGCTTTGCGCTCTTCTTCAAAAACATGCCTAGGCTCGGATTGATGTTCAATCAGTGCGGTCACCTCATCCACTCGACCTTGAATCGTCTGTAAAAACCATGCAGGAAAGCTCAACATATCCCCTCCAAGATAGAAACTCAAACGAAATGACGCTGCATGTCCGTTTTTTTCTTGGTACATCCGATTAATCAGTTCGTCAACCTTACGACTCTGGGCCTGAACCGCTTCATTGCTGCTTAACGGAATTCCCTGCTCCAGTGATTGCTGTCCGAGTTCATTCAGCTTGCGCTTTTCCTCCTCATATTTGCACATCAGATGTTGCATTGCACCCCCACCTTCCGGGAAAAGCTATATCTGTAGACGATGTATGGAAATTTTAATGCGTTTATCGGTTTATCTTATTTTAATTCGATATCCGCATTAAAACAATACTTACCTCGCATACAATTTAGTTAAATTGTGAGGTGACACCAAAATGAGGCATCGCAAAGAGCCCCCGGGTGACAAAAATATCATTGGAACCCGAGTTGTAGCTATTCGAAAAGCTAAGCGAATGAAGCAAAAGGATTTCCTTGCCAGGTTGCAAACCTTCGGTTTAGACATCAGTCCAACCAGTTTATCGCGATTGGAAGGTCAATATAGACTTGTGCAGGATTATGAGGTGGTTGCCATTGCGAAAGCATTGGAGGTTTCTGTTGGAGAGTTGTTGGGGGAAGGTTAGTGAAGTGATAGTGGGAGATAACTCTCTGTTTTTGGAATAGATCGTTATTTTCATTTAAATAGATACTACATAGATCTGCAAATTTTTTATGCAAAATCCCTGAAGGGATTTATTATTCAGATATAGACACGTACCTACGACGTCCAATAAAATGGAGGCCTGAGGCAATATCTGACCCCCAGATTTTATCCTTCGGTCCGCTTTCAGGTGTCATTCATCGTGCTATGTAGACATCAAATAATACATAGCTAGAACAACGATATACCAACCTATCGCGTGGAATTCATTCTATAGATTCAAATTAAAAGACAATCAGTGATCTGCCCTTTGCAGAAACTGATAGTCTCTCTTGTCTTACAGTCCTTCTTCTCCGTACAAAAAAACCGAGAAATAACACCTTATTTTGAAGTGTCTATTTCTCGGTTATAGTTTATTCGTCCGTTACGTTAACTAGCTAGATTGCCCTTCCATCGCTCTAATAGATTCATCAACCTTCACCATCATGGAACATTCGACTCTTTTGCGGAAGACGTCACAGCTGAAGTCATAGGTTCCGACCAGGGAACCTGTCGCGTGCAGCGCATTGGCAGGACAACCGCCGCTGCAGTAGAGTTTAGCCCAGCAGTCCTTGCATTCCGGCTTCGAGTAGCAGTTGCTCTCTTGGAATTGACATTGCAGCTCTGGCTTTGTGATGCCATCCCAGAGGTTTCCCATGCTGTACTCTTCATCCCCTACGAACTGGTGGCAAGGAAAAAGCTCTCCCCAAGGGGTGACAGCAAGATATTCGGTTCCTGAACCACAGCCCGTGATTCTTTTCTGGATGCAAGGTCCTTCCGAGAGGTCAAGCATGTAATGATAAAAGGTAAATCCCTTGCCTTGCTCACCACGCCCGATCATTTCCTTCGCGAGAATTTCGTACTGGTTATATATCTCCGGGAGGTCCTCCTCGGTAAGTGCATAGGGTTCCCTTGGATCACAGATGACCGGTTCCATCGAGATTTTGTCAAAACCAAGGTCTGCGATATGAAATATATCATTGGTGAAATCAACATTGTTACGGGTATAGGTTCCTCGTACATAGTACTCTTGGTCCCCGCGCTTACGAACGAATTCCTTGAACTTCGGAAGAATATGATCGTAGCTGCCTTTTCCGTTAACCGTTTGGCGAAGCCGGTCATGAACCTCTTTTCTTCCATCCAGGCTTAATACGACATTGTACATTTCCTGATTTAAAAACTCGGTGACCTCATCGTTCAGCAGCATCCCGTTCGTCGTGAAGGTGAAGCGGAACTTCTTTTTGTATTCTTGTTCTTTGCTTCTTGCATAAGCTACGATCTGTTTAACCACTTTCCAGGCCAAGAGCGGTTCCCCGCCGAAAAAGTCGATGTCCAGGTTTCGATGATGACCCGAATTTTCAAGCAGGTAATCGATAGCTTTTTGTCCAACCTCATAGCTCATGATTGCCCTATCTCCGTTGTATTTCCCTTGGCTAGCGAAGCAATAGTCGCATGACAAATTACAGGTATGCGCAACATTGAGGCAGAGTGCCTTAACATAAGTTTTTCGTTTTTTTAAATCAAGCGAGAGGTTCTCATACTCATCTTTTGTAAAAAGCTGACCATCATTTTTAAGCGCCTCGATATCCGCGATGGTTTCTCGAATGTCGCTCTCGGAAATGCTTGAATCATCTTTATATTTCTCCAACAGCGTTGTCACGATTTTTTCGGCAGAGGTTTTCTCATAATCCGCTATAATTTCATATGCTAGGTCATCAACAACATGCACCGAGCCACTGTAGGTATCGAGCACGATATTGTATCCGTTTAGTTTATATTGATGAATCATACTTACTAATCAAGCTCCTTTTGCACACAAGTAGAAACGGCCTTGCCATCCTTTAGGGATAGTATCCATTTCTTAAAAATAGCCGCCCATCAGCAGAGCAATGGGCGGTAAAATTCCGAATCCTATCTGTTCATTGCATTTTCACACTTCTGGTTTGCAACGCCGCAGGAAGTTTTGCAAGCGGACTGGCAAGAGGTCTGGCATGCGCCGCATCCGCCGTGTTTTGCGGTATCCATCAGTTTGCGGGTGCTTAGTGTTACGATTCTTTTCACGATAAATAACTCCTTCTTTAATTTCTTGTGATCACTTTCACTTAATTTCCATGGAACATCGTAGCAACCTCACGTAAGTACGTCTATGATGCCCGTCACCTAACAGAGTAGAGAGGCATTAAACATATAAACAAAGTAGCATCAATGCTAATTCCCGTTCAGTCTTTCATGCTTGTGATCGTAGGATGCCGTAGCGGGAACCAGAGTCAGAGCAATACTAAAAAAGTGAAACAAAAAAGAGACGGCAATGATGCCATCTCCTTTAACAACATTTTTTCTCATAGTTGTCCGTAAAGTCCAATAAATATAAGGATCTCATAGCACTGTATCCTTCCTTACCAGTAGAGCGACACTCTCCACATGCGTGGGTAGACAGTGTGAACAAACTTATATGAGGAGCCCTAAGACACTTCCGGACATTTTATCTGCTCTTGAATATTCAATGAATTTATTTATTTTTATAATGTACTACGCCTTAGTTCATAAAAATATTGCACAATCGGATGCTTTAACTTCATCTTCTCGCTCATGTTTAAAATCCAACCGTTTTGATAGAAGGCGACTCCGAGCATAGCATCTATGGCATGCTGCAGAGGGACGAGAATAGCCCTCCTACCCATAACCGAACGGATGCTTTTTGTACTCTAAGGGGCTTGAGCCGACTCTATTTTTAAACACACGACTAAAATAGTACTGGCTCTTATACCCTACCTTCACGGCCAGATCCCCGATTTTGATATTCGGCATTACGTCATCCAGAATCTCCTTCGCCTTCGATATCCGAAGCTCGGTGACATAGTCAAGGAATGAAGCACCGATTTCTTGCTTCATTCGCTTGCTAAGATAGGTTTGGTTGATATGAAATAGCGCTGCTACTCGAGTAATAGACAGCTCCGGATCCTGATAATGACTGTCAATATACTCGGTCACTTTTTGGATAAGCACTGTTCCATCCCCTGTATACCCGGGAAGCTCCTGCTCTTTATCCACCCTGCCTTCATGTGAATGCAAAGGATATTTTGCCTGAAGATGCTCATCGATCCGATGAAGCAGCTTGTTCAGATCACTCTTCGGCACAGGTTTCAATACATAATCGAATGCTTGCAGTTGCACGGCTTGACGCGCATATTCAAAGTTATCGTACCCGCTGATGATGACAACCAGAACCGACGGGCAGCGTTCGCGCAATATATTCATCAGATCGAGCCCATTCATATTCGGCATGTTGATGTCCACAAGACATACATGTGGTGGGGCTTCCTCCACCATATTCAATGCTTCGTTTGCACTTTTCGCTTCTCCTGCAACCTCAAAAAGATACGGACTCTCCTCAATGTATTGTCGCAAGCCTTTGCGAATGATCGTTTCATCATCGACGATGACAATCTTCCACATCTTCATTCCACTCCCCGTCCAAAGGTATTCGAATGACCATAACGGTAATGCCATCTTCGCTCTTCACTGCAAGGCCATATGGCACTCCGTAAGCTAGTCGAATGCGATGGTTTACACTGTATAGCCCAAAGCCTGTGGCAGAACGATCATATGTATCATCAAGAAGGGCTTGATTCATCTGTTCAAGCTTCTCTTCGGGAATCATAACCCCATTATTTTCAACCTTAATGACCAAATAATCGGCCTGTTTATATGCTGTAATCGAAATTTTGCACTTTTGATCCCCAAGTGGCTTAATCCCGTGATAAATCGCATTTTCCACCAAAGGCTGCAGCATGAAGCGAACGACTTGGCACTGAGCAAGCTTTTCATCATATCGAAGCTCGTAGTCCAGAATCTCCTCATATCGCACACCTTGAATATGAAGATAACTCTCGACATGATACAACTCCTGATCAAGCAGAATGTAGGGACTGCCTGTGCCAAGCCCTAATCGGAAATACGCGCTAAGCGCTTCCACCATCTCCACCACATTGTCTGCTCCATGTTCCGTTGCCATCCACTGGATCGTATCCAATGTGTTGTATAAAAAGTGCGGCTTGATCTGCTCATGAATCAGTCTGAGTTCCATCTCCTTTCGGTCCTGCTCCACAGCGTATAATTGAACAAGCATGTCATTGAAGCTTCGTCCAAGATCGCCGATCTCATCCGAGCGCGTAACATCTGCTCGTATGGTTTGGTTGCCGTTCTGCACATTTTCCATTACCTGGCGAAGCGACTGAATTGGACGAATAATGGAAGAAGCAAGCAGCACCAGAAAGACGATAAACGCACTACCGATAAGAACACCTACCAGCAATGCAGTCCGCTGGGTTTTGATCACCGCTAACGATAGACTTGAATTCGGTACTTTGAGTACTAACTTCCAGCCTTCCACATTTTGAATTGGAGCCTCAAATACACTCATGTTCTTCTTATCTGCTGCCTCCTCCGCTCCATCTTCTTCACCCAGCTCTCTGCAATCGACGATAAGCTGGCCTGACTGGTCATATAGCATTACATCTTGAGCAATCTCCCTCATCTTCTTGACGGAGACGGCTGCGGCAATATAAGCTACCTCATCATTCACCGATGGATTCACGCGATAAAGAATGACGACGATTTCGGCTGCATTCGCTTTGGATACGATCGGATTGCTCACCACATAATTGGTATCTGAATTCAGCAGTTTTCGATAGTAGGGTCGGTTTAGTATCGAAAAAGGCTTGTCCTTTGCTGACCAGGAATTTCCGTGAATATCCACCACTCGTATGGATTCGTACTCTACTTGCTTCTTCGCCTCGAACTTATCGATCTCTTGCAGCAATTCATCTCGTGTCCAATGATGGTCCGAAGCTAGAGAAGCAAGCATGTCTATCTCACCGATGCGCTGATTAAACCAATAATCGATCTGGTCGCTGCGTGCATTAACCACTTGCTGCGTTAAATTCTTATTCAAAGGGACAACCGTATGGTTCATCTCCAAATATATTGTTACAAGCAATGCAATAAACAGCAGCAAGAAGCAGCTTCCTGCGATTAATGTAATTTTTAAGTGAATTGATTTCATTGTAATCATAGCCCTTCACAATATCCGTTTCTTACATGCCCGAAAAAGACAAAAAAACACTAATCTGTGCAAATACATAATGCTGTACTAAATCTATAATAGGTCTTGTGCATATTTTCACATGAAACACCATTCATGTCTAGGCTAGAGATAAAGGATTTGTCTAGCAAATCTTCCTCTCCCTAGTGTATGTAACCAATTCACAACAGAATGAAGGAGATATTATGCGAACTCACACGAAAAAGCTGTTATCTATTCTACTAGTCCTCAGTCTTATGTTCACGCTTGCTGCCTGCGGCGGTAAAGATGCAGAACCCGCTGCAGATGCAAACGGAGTTCAAGTCTTTGAAGGAGTTGGGCAAGGTAAACATGGCGATATTAAAGTACAAGTCTCCTTATTAGATAACAAGATCACTGACATTAAAGTGACAGAGCATAAGGAAAATGAAGTACTTGCAGAACCTGTTTATACGCAGCTCAAGCAAGATGTCATGGCAACTAACAGCGCAAAAGTTGATGCCATTAGCGGATCTACAGTTACAAGCAAAGGATATCTCGAAGCCATTCAAGATGCAATTACGAAGTCTGGACTTACCCTTGTCGCTGGCGCTGCAGTCAGTGGAAGCAAAGACAAAGAAGAAGTCGAGCAAACCTATGATGTTGTCGTCATCGGTGCCGGGGGTGCTGGCTTTAGTGCGGCTATCGAAGCGAAGAGCGCTGGAGCTAATGTAGTTCTGCTCGAGAAAATGCCAGCTGTTGGCGGCAACACATTGATCTCCGGTGGTGAGATGAATGCGCCGGACAACTGGGTTGAACGTGCTCTTGGCATCACTGATGACACGGCTGACTTGTTCTATGATGATACGATGAAAGGCGGAGACAACCTCGGGGATCCAAAGATGGTTCGTATTCTTGCCGACAATGCTCTAGCATCTGCCGAATGGCTGCGCGATGATATCAAGGTAGAGTTCTTACCTGATCATCTGTTCCAATTTGGAGGCCATTCCAGAAAACGTGCGTTGATTCCTGTAGGTCATACAGGTGTTGAATTGATTACTAAGTTAAAAGCCAAAACAGACGCTGATCAAATCACGATCAAAACGAATATGAAAGCCGAAACCTTGCTGAAGGACGAAAGCGGCAAAATAACAGGTGTAACTGCGACTTCGGGTACTGGCGACAAGATCACATTCCATGCGAACAAAGGCGTCATCATCGCTACCGGTGGTTTTGGATCCAATGTAGAGATGCGTAAGAAGTATAACCCTAAAATGGATGAAAAATATATGTCTACCGATACACCAGGATCTACAGGTGACGGTATCGTTATGGCAGAAACGATTGGCGCCAAACTGACAAACATGGAGAGTATTCAAACGTATCCAATCTGTAATCCTGAGACAGGTGTTATTTCCCTGGTTGCAGATTCCCGCTTCGATGGTGCGATCCTGATTAACCAAGAAGGCAAGCGCTTCGTTGAGGAATTAGAACGTCGAGACGTTATTTCTAAAGCAATTCTTGCCCAAACGGGCGGATATACGTATCAATTATGGAACCAAGGTATTGAGGATATCGGTAAAACGATAGAAGTTCATCAAGACGAATACGATCAACTCGTTAAACAAGGCTTGCTCTTTAAAGCCGATACGATTGAGGAGGCAGCTGATTTCTTCAAAATCGACGTGAACACTTTGAAAGAAACGATTAATAAAGTAAATGATTATGCGAAAACAGGTAATGACCTTGATTTCAAACATCGCGGTGGATTGAAATCTCTTGAAAAAGGCCCTTACTACATCGAAAAAGCTGTACCCTCCGTTCACCATACAATGGGCGGCTTGGTGATCGACGAGAAGACTCGCGTATTGAATGAAAAAGGCGAGGTCATCCCTGGGCTGTTCGCTGCAGGTGAAGTAACAGGGGTCATTCATGGTGCAAACCGTCTTGGCGGTAATGCCATCGCTGATATCTTCACATTCGGCCGGATTGCAGGCAAACAAGTTGTAGCAGAGTAATCTTATTTTTTGTGTAACTGCTCTATTAATAAGGTAGACTTAAAAACGTGCAAGATAACTTGTAGAGTGCCGGTTGACTGCTAACTTTCAAGCTGCCCTCTATGACATAGCAAACCGCCCTGTTAGCAACATTGCGAACAGGGCGGTTTATTTATGTATTCGTGTCATCGTCATGAAAAAAATAAGCACTGTGACCAAAAGTGTGACCACGATGATCTTCACGATTTTTTTTATAGCGGAGCCTAGGGGCTACGCTCGTCAATTGCTACAGTATGTTCTATTATTAACGAAATAAAGTAACTTTCCAAAAAACATATTCCTCAAATGATAATATCTTGACTTGCATTACAAGTAACAATTGGATAGTATTTAATAGGTAGCTTGCAATACAAGCTACCTATTTATTTACTCAGTACCTTGTTGAACAATATAGCTAGAGGCTACAATTGGAGGAATGCACGTGTTCACTCAAATGGTTAGAGGGGTGCTTGAGGGATGTCTTCTTGCAATCATTGATGAAGAGGAAACATACGGATATGAAATTATGGAAAAGCTTGCTCTTAGTGGCTTCGTGTTCGCAAAGGAAGGGAGCATCTATCCCCTCTTACTTCGTCTGGAGAAAGAAAATTTTGTAGCAAGTACACTACATCCCTCTGCATCGGGGCCTAACCGCAAATACTATCGCCTAACCCTAAAAGGAGAACAGCAGCTTCAATTATTCCGTGGAAATTGGAACGAACTAAGTAATGCGGTAAACAGTATTATAAAAAAAGAGGATGGTGCGAAATGCTGAACGAAAAAAACAAATCCCTCTTAAACGAAATGAGATTCTACATTCAGAGCAACTCTGCCGTATCGGATACCAGCGCTAGTGAGATCCTCATGGAACTCGAAGATCATTTATTAACGGCTCAGCGGGAGGGGAAATCATTCGAACAAGTATTTGGCCAAGATCCCAAGTCCTTTTGTAATGAGATCATTCAGGAGCTTCCCAAATCATCGAAATGGGAACAAATAAAAACAATTGCACCTATGGTCCCTTTGCTTCTTATTTGGCGTTTTCTAAACGGTTTCAGCGGAGAACTAACGATTCCGCTATACGAGAATATCGTATATCTAGCACTCTCACTAGCCCTGTCCTATGTTTTATTTACCATTCTTCGTGCTGGCTCTTTCTCCTCAAAGCACAAATCCTTCTGGATGATTTACGGACTAGGAATGGTCATTATACTCGTATATGTTGGATTCTTTCTTGTGTCCGATCGTATTCTGCCTGCTAGACCACATCTCGTTCTTCATGATGGCGCTGCTTATATTACCGCTACGGTCAGCCTTGTTATCATTCTCTATTCGTTATTTGGTACATTTGTGAAAAAGAAACGTTGACCGACACAATAAAGCAAAGAGTGCTACTACGCTAGTTAGAACGAGAACACACTCATCTGTTAATCATTAAGATCAATGAGAAAATTAATTAGAATTGTAGGTAACTATATGTTCCCAAGTATCTTTGAAACTATGTTATATCTATTACTAGGTTGTATTATTTATATGGTTGGCGTCTTAACTGGAAGATCGAGTAGTAAATTTGGTTATGCAAGTGAAATTACCGGAGCTATTTTAGCAATTGGATTTATCTTCTATCAACAGGGCTTTCCAGAAGGCTTCATTTATTTTGCGTTTGTTTCGGCTGGGTACTTATCGATGTCTCTTTTAATGACGGGTCAGGGGAAGTTTGGAGAGTTAAAGGAAGAAGTCATCCAACTAGAAGTCGAGGAAATAGGAATTATTCGAAATAATCAACGGATGCTTGGGGAATTGGGAATTTCAATCCTTGTATTTACTGGTGCCTTCTTATATTTGATATATGGACCCGAAAATAGCCCATTAAAATACTTTATTGTATACGGGCTGCTCATTGCTATTACCGAAATGATCAAACGTCTTGTGATCTATTTTACAACTAGCCTGTATTTTTCTAAACAACAAGGAAACTTATATATCATTTCCCGCTTGGACTCAAGAAAATTTTCAATCAAAGATATACAGGAGATAACTATCGAATCAACAGTAGACCTGTTAAAACTTCATCCATATCTTACCCTCTTCACATCAAATACCGACTTTACAACTAGCTTTAACAAAGTATTACGACTTCAATTACCAGGAGAAACAATATACCTGACAATTAAAGAAACAGAAAAGTGGAAAACTGAATTGGGAACGGGAACCAAATTTGAAAACACTATTGAAAATGAGCTTTACATTCTGCCATTTTATCATAAAAGGAATATCAAACGGCTTCTTGGCAAGTTCTATTTTGCTATAACAGTAAAGGGGGTATCCGCTTATACTGGGATGATATTGCTCCTATATTACTTTAGAACTCCTGCGTGGTTGATGGTTAGTATAGCGATTGTTTATTGGTTATTTAATATATATATATCTGATCGTGTACTAAAGGTTGCCATGGATGCTAAACTTGCAACCGATCCTGAAGTGATATCAGTAGCTAAAAAGGTATTTGCTAAAGCTAATATTCCAAACGTGAAAGTTTATGAGACTGATTCCGCACAATACAATGGACTAGCAACAGGTATGAATATTGGACGGTCAATGGTAACTTTAACAACCGCTACATTAAAATTGCCCATAGATGCTATTGAAGGGATATTAGCCCACGAAGCAGTTCATGTAAAGAAGAGAGATATCCTGTTTGGGCAACTGTATAGAGTTCTATTAATGTTAATTGTGGTTGTTTCACTTTTATTTATCTTCAAACAAATTTCTGATGTTGAAGCTTTTGCTATTCCTTTATTTTTTTTAGTTTGGTTACTCGTAATTCTATTTCCATTATTTCAATCATTTTGTTCTCAATTGATGGAAGTAAGGGCAGATCATCTAGGCGCTTCATTTCTTGATGGAGGAACGCTGCAAATGGCTAATAGCTTAGCAACTCTTGCTACATCTCAAGATGAAGCGATGAAGAAAACAGCAGAGTATAGTATGAAGAAAAATGATCTGAAAGAAATAAAGTCCTCTCTTGCAAGGTCACCTAGGTTCTTAAGGTTCTTGGAATTTCAAATGATGGATCACCCACCTATGTACTGGCGAATATATACATTAAGAGTTTATGGTCATAAATGGGGAAAAGAAATTCGTAGACGTTGGTGGATCGACCGATTTAAGGAATCATTTACAAAGTGATCAATGTTCTACACAATGGACGATGCCTCGAATGACCCATATCGAAATTCAAGGCGGAGTTAACGAAATTCGCCATGCTAGACGTAAGCAACGAGGAAATCCTGAGTACCCATTCAATTTCATATGTATGCTCACCAAAGTATTCATGAAAAACAATATGACAAATAACCTTCCATTATCCTTTAATACGACAAGGAAATTTCTGGATTCTTTATAAATTCTTTGACTGTCTCTTCGTCAAAAACCCCTTCAGGTATATATTTCATGACACTAATATTCGAATTATTAATCTATCCGTCATCACATGCATTGTTTTCACTCCAACCTTTATTGCACTTTCTACCTATTCTTCAAAAAATGAGCAATATAGTTTAACAGAACTAAAATAAACAAGATCCACCTTGCATTACACTTGGAGGATCTTGTTTGTTATTTACTCAGTCTTGTTCTTAAAATCCCCGTCTCAATTCGTCTCTAACACGAGCGAACTTTAACTTTACATCATCAAGCCACTTTGGTGCATCCACGACCTCGGAGCCTTCCAACGACCATAACAATTTCGAGAACCTATATAACTTCATTAGCCTTTGAAAATACGAAAACTGGTTAATATCCTCATTGTTCAGCGGAAATACTGAACTGTAACCTTTAAGAAACGATTTCACTTGAGAGTGAACCAAATTCATATCATCTCCAAGAAAATCATCAAGTGCAGTTACAATGTCGAGAGCGTACCAACTATAAACAGCATCATCAAAATCAATAACACTGAACACACGATTATTCTCTTCATAAAATATGTTGTCCAGTTGAAAATCATAATGGATTATTCCATAATTGGTGTTTGAAATAGGGAATGATTGAAGCCGTTCAGTAAGTATATCAAGTTCCTCAATTGCTTCTTTTTCATCTGGGTAGGCTTGTAACATAACATCAATCTTCCATAGTATATCCTGCCAATTGAATCGCTTCGTACTAACAGGCTCGTACACCTTCGATAATTGATGCAAAGAAGCAAGTGACCGTCCCCAGTCCTCGCACTGCACCTCGGTTATGTTCTCATCCAATGTGTTGCCATGGGCTGAACTAAACACAACTGCAAAATATGTTCCTTCTGACTTCAGTACTGTTTCAATATACTTTCCGTTTACTGAAAGAATAGGAGAAACACAAGGGTAATCATTAGATTTCAAATATTCCATGAATTCAAGCTCTGCTGTAATTTGTTCGATAGAACTTTCTTGATCATAGCTGAACCGCAAAAAATATTTCTCCTGCTTATTCTCGAAAGCATATACGAAGTTGGAACTGGCACGCCAGAATGTTAATGTACCTTCGTCATGCTCCCAATTTTGAATAAGACTTTTTGCAACGGCATCTGAAGCTAAACCTCTAACCATGTTACTTAACTTCATCATTTCGATGTTTTCCTCCCGTTATTTATAAGAGGACTAAACTCCATTAAGAGGCAAGCCCTCTCATAAACATACAATTTTGATTATCCTTCCTTATCAAAACACGTCACCCCTTCCATCATTTTCGGTAAGAAATAACTTCCACCAATAGGTTATCATAAAATATAACCGCTGTATGGTAAAAAATTACTTTAAGTGATTTCTCCAGCGGTGCATCCATCCTGCATTAAATGTACTGACAAGCACTCCTGTCTTATTGATTTTATGTTATATGCTGACGCATCAACATGGGTTTGTTTTTTAATATGGCGGTTTGAGTTAGGCTTACGGATCGATGCTCCCCTGCCACATTTTCATATATAAATAAAAAAGAGTAGGGATTCCTCCCCACCCTTTGCTATATCTACCAATACACCTCAACTATTAGTCTTTCCTGACCAACACTGCCACCGACTCCACGTGCACCGTATGCGGGAACCTTCCCTGTTATTATACCTTCTGTGATAATAGCCTACAACCGCGTAATATCCAGCTATTTAGCTTCTCTATAATCGGTATTCTCTTAAATCATCATACTTTATTACGAATTTTTGCGGCAGATTTACGGCAACATACCTAATTTGATATGAACGAGTCGGAGCGGCGAACGGTAGCATAATGCGAATATCAATCACTGCTTTTATGTTCTGACTTCTACACTGCCAGTGTTCGCCGTTAGTTATTTCTGATTATTGAAAAGTCTTAGAAGCCTTGTATTGTATCGATTTTTGACGTTTTGTGTTATTTCTGGTTACTACTAAATCTGGCTCATTATCGGTATTTTGTTACCGCTTTGTTACAGTAAAGTTACCATATTTAGATGAGGGGAATTTTATCTTTAAATGGTCCTTTGATAAGTGATGGATGTTTCTAGCTATTATTTGTATAATGAGGAGGTTACAAAATAATACAAATTTCTTAAAGCGAGGTGTGATCTTGTTTGAGTAAATATACAAAATTAAAGAATGATTTTCAAAACTTTGTGCTTAGTAATGAATCCAGTCTGTATTCTTCCGATGAGATTAAATTTATTAACCTAGTTTTCGAGAAATTTAATGAAATTGCAGAAGTAGGTACTTCTGGTGGTAATAGGCGTGCAAAACTACTAAAAGATTTACTTATACGCGAATGGTTGAATGTTTCAGATCAATTGAATATTGTAAATTCCAATAGTGAAACAACCTCATTTCCAATAAAGCAACTAAAAAAAATTGAAATTGAAAATTTCAGAGGATTCTCTCAAGTCTTTTCACATGAATTTCCAAAACCTTATACACTAATTTTTGGATCCAACGGAACAGGTAAGACAAGCTTTTGCGAAGCACTCGAATACTCTTTACTGGGATATTTAAGTGAAGCCGAATCAAAACGGTACGATTCAAATAAATATATTATTAATTCTATTACAGGTAAAGGTCAGACTCCTAAACTAACTGTAATTGATAACAATGATAAGGAATTATTAGTGACTGCATCCCCCAACTCTTATCACTTTTGTTTTATTGAAAAAAACAGGATTGATGGGTTTGCTAGGATATCAGCAAACACTCCTTCAAACCAAACGCAATTGTTATCAGTATTATTGGGATTAGAGGACTTCAATTCGTACGTTTCTGGCTTTACAGAAAACATAGAAAATTATATTAATATAAATGAACAAGATGGCGTAAAGCACAAAGAATTAGCTCAAAAAACAAGAGAAACAGAATTAGATAGAACAAATATCGAGAAGAATATGAATGAACTCTCCAATCTATCCAGCGAAAAAGAACGTCTTATAACAGAAAGTAAATTAAAAATGACTTTTCATGAATTGGATATCTATATTCATGGAGATGAAACTAAAAAAGGTAGACTATTCGATGTTGATAATGAAATACAAAACATGAGTTCTATCCGTTACGAAAGTAACAGCTTAATAAATATGACTGGAGATAATGATAAATTACTTTTATCTTTAAATGAATATAAGCAGTTAAAAGAAAGTTTAGATAAATCTAAAGACCAAATTAGCTTTAAACAACTTTTCACAGCCGTAAATGAACTGAGAAAGATATCAGAAAACAAATGTCCTGCTTGCGATACTCCTATTACTACTACTCTATTAAATCCATTTGACCATGCAGTAGAAAAGTTATCCGAACTAAGTAAGTTATCACAAATGGAGGACAAAATAAAATTAATCTCCGAAGATATCATCTCCAAAACCATAAAGCTTTTAGCTGATATACAACTTAAAATCAAATACGCAAAAGAGCTTAGTTTATCCGCACAATTTAGTTTTACCCAAGATTTATTATCAAAAGAACTGAAACATTACAATATAAATGATAAATTAGTAAATGTCGAAGAACTCGTAAACGAGGTCAAACGTAATAAGGAATCACTCGAAGCAATTGAGAAATTGCTTCAATTCAAGAATTTAGAATTTGAGAATTCTATCCATAGAAAAACTATTCTTCAAGAAGAAAAAAATAACTTACAAATAATTTCAGATAAGTTAAAGGCTATCAAAACAAAAGAAAGTACCTATCAAAGTTTAATAAGGGATGCTGAAGTAAGGCTAAGAAATTTTGACATATTAAATAAAGAGTTAATACGTGAGGTTGAAGCTGAAAAAAAACAAATCGCGATAAATAAGCAGTTTGTTATTGCATATAAATCAACTTTAGCAAAATTGAAGACGTACAACTCGGAGTTACCAGTTAAGTTGATATCCAATATGAATGATCTCACACGAGACTTTTATAATGAAATTAATAAACACGACGCAGATTTCGAATTACTTGAAAAAATCGAATTACCAGTAAAACCAGATGATAGAATTAATGCTTATTTCAAGGATAATCCAACTAAAGCTGTTGATGCTTTACACGTATTAAGTGAGGGGCATGTAAGATGCCTTGGGTTATCTTTACTGTTATCTAAAATCGTAAGAGACAACATCAATATTATTATTTTTGATGATGTTGTCAATGCTATTGATGATGACCATCGGGGAGGAATAAGAGAGTTACTATTTAATAGCCCACTATTAAACAACAAACAAATAATTCTCACTTCGCACGCTGAAGAATTCATTAAGGACCTGGAAAATCAAGTTGCGAAAAAGCAACATAATAAATTAATTAGTAGAGTTACTTTTCTCCCTCCAGAGAATAGAGTTATCCGGACAGATACTGTTTCTACCTCCCATTATCTCACCAATGCAAAAACTTTCTTAGATAGATCACAGAAACGGGATTGTCTACGTTATTGTAGGAGTGCATTGGAAAATATTAATAGCTCATTATGGAAACGACTAGGGAAATCATATAACACTTTGATTTCGGTACAAATCCGTCATCCAAAAGGTATGCCAGATACTATGTCAGCTGCACAAGGTCTCTCTAAATTAATGAAAGACCTAAAAAAGAAGGAAGGTATCTTGAAATTTGATCGTATCATAGAAACATATGACTACTTAACCGGACTTGAAACAACAAATAATACTGCATGGAACTACCTAAATAAAGGAACACACGAAGAGGAAGAATTGTATGAATTTGATTCTCTACTAGTGAAGAAGATCTATGAATACATAGAAATTCTCGAGAATGAAGCAAAGGCAGTATGACAAAGAACCAGTATGCTGGATGAATCAATAGATTCCCTGCTTACTGGTTCCTTTATATTTAATATGTGCCCTTACTTTCAGCAGCTATGGAATGAGTATATTTATTCGAGCTTGTTTCATATAAATTATACTTCATCTGTAACTCCGCCTGTTTAATAACAAGCTCTGTCGCTTCTGGAATTTCATCAGGCGGGTATTTGTATTTTTTAAGCAAGCGTTTGATAAGTGAGCGCATGTTTGCTTTGGCATCATTTCTTTTGTACCAATCTGGTGTCTTGTTCTCAGAGATCAATTGAATAAGATTTTTCGCCATCTCCCGAAGCACATCAGATTGATAATGTTCCTTAACCAATTCAGGTCTTGCTAGAGCGTCATAGAAAGCTTGTTCTTCAGGCGACAACCGCATATCGATACCTTCGCTGATTGCGGACTCAATTTCTTTGGCGATATCAATCATCTGAGTAATTAACACGTCAATGTCTTCAGCCTGATTGTACCGCTCCACAATATTCTTAAGCTTCTCAGAAAAAAATCCAGACCTAACTATATTAGTCTGTTCGAACCATTTTATTTTATCGTCGATCAGCTTCTTTAAGATTATTGCTGCGACATTTCTTCGCTTCATTGCCATGATTTTTTCCAGATTCTCGACAGACAGAAGACTCTTCTCTTTCTTCGCCGAGATAGAAACAACCTCATCGCCATCTTTAATAATGGCTTGCTCAATCATCGCTGTAATCTTCCGCTTGAAATCCTCTACATCCGGCATTCCATCACGTTCGACCTTAACGATAAATGATTTTACCGCCGTGAAGAAGCTGACCTGCACCCGAACGGTGAAATCTAAAGCAGTAGCACAGATGTTATAGGCACTTTGGAGCCTAGCTACATGCTTGAGAAATACTTCTTTCGCTCGTTCCTTAAGCACATGCTCTACGCCGTCTTGAATTAATTCGAATCGTTCTTTTGGAGTTGCGTTCATATATATACTGAAATCAAATCCATGGAACATTCCCTCTAGAATTTCTACTTCCGTCATGAGGATTTCCTTAGCTTTTTCAATCTCTGTAATACCGTTTTTATCACGACTTGTATAAGTGTTAAGCGCTTCCTTCAAATACTTGCTAAGCCCGATGTAATCAACAATCAGTCCCGCTTGTTTATCCTTATAAACGCGATTAACCCTTGCGATCGCTTGCATCAAATTATGTTCTTTCATAATTTTATCTATGTACATGGTGTCTAGACTTGGAACATCAAATCCGGTTAGCCACATGTCTACAACAATGACGACTTTCAACTCACTATTATCATCTTTGAACTGATTGGCTAGCGTCTGGCGATGTTGTTTATTACCGATAATATCTCTCATTTCCTGATTCGTGTCCTTGTTGCTATCACTCAACACGAGACCGATCTGGGATCCAATTTCAGGAGACTTTTCTTTAATGAGTTGATACATGCGGTAGGCAATTTTGCGAGAATAAGCAACAATCATCGCTTTACCTTTTAGCATATCCTTACGGATAGCATAATGGGTGAGAATATCGTCTACGACTAAATTCAACCGATCTTCATCACCAATGACCGCTTCCATCGTGACAAGGTCTTTTTTCAGTTTCTCAATCTTTTCGGGAGTAAGACCTTGCGCTTCAATACTCGCAACCTCTTTGTCAATCTGGTCGAGAATACCTTCATCCAAATGCACTTTCGCTAGACGATTCTCATAATGCAAATCTACAGTCGCACCATCTAGCTTTGCTTGCGTCATATCATATACATCAATAAGTTCACCAAATACACCTATGGTCGATTTATCATTAGAGTCTACTGGGGTACCTGTAAATCCAATAAAGGTCGCGTTCGGAAGTGCATCTCGTAAATATTTCGCGTATCCATAAACAAGCTCGGCTTCAAGAGTCTTTTTATCAATTTTGATATCAGGGTCTATACCATATTGGGAACGATGCGCCTCATCCGCAATAACAATAATATCGTGGCGATTCGAGAGCAAGCCTGTTTCCTCGGTGAATTTCTGAATTGTGGTAAAAAAGATACCTCCAATAGAGCGATTCTCCAGCAATTCGATTAAATTCTCACGCGACTCTGCGCGAACAGGGGCTTGACGGAGATACTCTGCCGCGCTGCTAAATGTCCCATGTATTTGTTCATCCAAATCGTTGCGGTCTGTTACTACAACGATAGTTGGGTTGTTCAAGCGAGTAATCAGACCAGCAGATAGAAACACCATTGAGAATGATTTCCCTGACCCCTGCGTATGCCAAACTACACCCCCGCGCTTATCCCCGTCAACCGCACGAACCACACTATTAATTGCTTTGTTCATACCGAAGTATTGATGATAGCCAGATATAATTTTAGCTTTGCCTCCGGCAAAGAAGCTGAAGTTACGTATAACGTCAAGTAAACGTTCTTTATGCAAAAGCCCCTTCATCAAAGTCCCAATTTGAGCGATGTGCGCTTCATCCACAATGGGAGAGTGGCTATCTACCTGTTTCCATTGCATGTAACGATCATAATCAGCAGTAATGGAGCCAAAACGCGCATTTACTCCATCACTAATGATGCTGAAGGCGTTATAGTGGAATAGCGGCTTGATAATATCTTGGTACGTTTTGATTTGAAGATAACCATCATGGATCGTCGCATCCTCTCGAACCGCTGATTTCAATTCAATAACGACTAGAGGCAAGCCATTAACGATCAAAACAACATCAGGTCGTTTCTCAGCCTTATGAATGACAGTGAACTGATTAATCGCTATGAAACTGTTGTTGTTCGGATGGGCGAAATCAATCACCTTTACGATACGTGCAGGGACATCATCCCCATATACTTCAATCCGAACACCTTCAATAAGATAACGGTGAAACTGTTGATTGGCTGAAACCAGGCTGGCATCGTCAATATATAGAAGCTTACGAACCGCAGCTTCTATGACTTCTGATGACAATGTTGGATTGATTACATAAAGCGCCTCACGCAATTCCTCTTCTAGAACAACCGTATGATAGTCACGAACAAGGTCATAGCCGTTTTGAACCTTATAGTTAAGCTCATCCCGTAGTAGTTCGAGAACTACTGATTCTAAGCTATCTTCGGTAAACATTGTTTCACCGCCAATCTAAAATTCGATCTCGGACACGTCAATTTCCCCGGACATGAGCTTGGGGAGTAGGGTATCGCGGAGGTTGAATAATCTTTCAGACTCCTTAAAGTGAACTTGAAACTGTTCTGCAATATCTCTGAATATATTTGTGAAATTCCCACTCGTATGTTCATCAGGCAATATAATTTCATACTGAGATATGTCCTTCCAGTTTGTACGAGGCATTTTAGTACCATTTGAGCTTTGAGTTACATAATTAATCAGTTCATCACTAAATAAGGTACATGCTAGTTGTCCGAAATAATGTTCTTTTTTCACATAGATAGGAATAATGTCTGTTGAACACACGCCACCAAAGGGGGCTATTGATACTTTATGAAAATATGGGCGAAGCTTTCCAAATAAAATGTCGTTCTTTTTAAAACATGATTTATTGCTCCCTAATTTACTTGAATCACCAAAGGAATCTAGATCCAATTTTCTACGTGGAATATGTTCTAAACCAACATAAGGGGTACCTACTGGAATTTGATTTGGAGTAATATTCTCATTCCTATATGTCGCTATTTCTCCTAACTGCCCTTGCCTCCATCCCACCGGAATCTCTTTTCCAAGATCCTCGCACCATACCATTTCTCCGCCACTAGACTTATAGGGTTCTCCGTTTTCATTCGGAAACTCAAAATCAACAAACCATTGCTTGAAGATCGCCTGAGCCATTTGTTCCAGCACTTTGTTCATACGGTTGTTGAGTTCGATTTTATGAGATAGTGTGAAGTAGTAATCCCCAATATTTTTTTGTATCTGCATTGAAGGAATCGGAATCAATAACTTATCCAAATCCCCCTTTTTAAAATGTGGTATCAATGTTCCAACATGATAATTATTAATCTGGTTTTGGAATTGAGGACTTCTTAGAACAGCAAATAAGTATTTGTTATCAATAATAGATTCATCGACGCGTAATGCCATCATATCTTGTGCTATGCAAAAGTCTATGGGATCTGGAACAAGGCATACTCTACCTGGAGTTCCTTTGTTCACAAATATAATATCACCTGGCATAGGATGTGCTCTAAACCAATTATCGTACGTGTCTTTGGATATATAACGTATTTTTTCGAATACAGGATAAAGCTCATTGTCTTTAATGCAATTTGTCGCAATTAGAGGAATGCCTGTCTCTGATGTTGGTACTGTTTTCCCGCGATTATCTACTATAAATTTCAATAAACTCGTTAATGGTCGGTGTTCTATTCTTTCTGTATCAAAACTCATACCCAATTGCCTCCAGACTTTTCTTAATCTTCTCGTCCAATACAGAAGACTCCGACATCAAATCTGCAAGCTCAGATACAAGCTTCTCCATCTTTCCTTCGAATGGTTCGGTATCCTCAATCTCTTTCACACCGACATAACGTCCTGGAGTCAGGACATTATCATGCTTCTGAATTTCCTCGAGACTAGCCGACTTGCAGAAGCCGATCTCATCTTCATAGCCGTCATTATTCAACCACTTGTGGTAGGTTTCCGCAATCAGTGAAATATCCGAATCTTCAAGTTCACGTAGCCTGCGGCTAATCATCGTACCTTTATCACGCGCATCAATAAAGAGAACTTCACCTTTACGTTTCTTACCGCGACGTAAAAACCATAAGCAAACTGGAATACCCGTTGTGAAAAACAGCTTATCAGGTAAAGCAACGATACAATCTACCAAATCTTCTTCAATAAACTGCGCGCGGATATTCCCTTCACCAGATGTTTGGGAAGTTAAAGAACCGTTTGCCAAAACGATACCAGCAACGCCTTTAGACGGTTTCAGCTTCGTAAGCATATGAGATAGCCACGCATAGTTGGCATTGTTTTTTGCTGGAACGCCCCATTTCCAGCGCGCATCCGTCAATAGGCTGTCTTGTCCCCAATCACTGATGTTGAATGGAGGGTTAGCCAGAATATAATCAAACTTCTCATCTTTGAATTGGTCACCATGGAATGTATCCTCGTGAGTATTGCCCAAATTCGCTTCAATACTGCGAATAGCAAGGTTCATTGTTGCAAGTCTGCGAGTCTCAGCATTCAATTCTTGACCGTATACAGACAGGTTAAAGGCATTACCACCGTGTGCTTTAACAAATCTTTGTGCTTGAACGAACATACCTCCGGAACCACAGCATGGGTCATAGATCGTACCCTCAAATGGTTCAATCATCTCGATAAGTAATTTAACAATACTACTCGGCGTATAGTATTCTCCGCCGCCTTGACCAAGCATAAAGGCGAATTTCCCTAGAAAATATTCATATACACGACCGAGTGCGTCTTCTTCAATTAGAAGTGTATCGGAGTTTTCGAATACCATCACGACTTCGCCAACTCTACGTTGGTCGATATCTGCACCGGAATAAATTTTCGGCAATACACCTGCCAGTATTTTATTCTCTTTTTCAATGGCGATAAAAGCTTCATCTATGACTTGACCGATATTCGGCTTCGTTGCATTCTCTATAATGAATTTCCAACGTGCTTTCTCAGGAACAAAAAACACATTGAAACGCTCATATTCATCGCGGTCATCTTCAAATCCATCACCTTCCGCAACCAGCTCATTGTAGCGCTGGTCAAAGCGGTCGGAGATGTATTTAAGAAAAATGATGCCGAGTACGACATCTTTATATTTGGAAGCAGCGATACTGCCTCTGAGCTTATCCGCAGCTGCCCATAATTTGTCTTCCATGCTGGTAACTAAGTTTTCTTTTGCCATTCGTGTATGCCTCCGTTGTGTATTTCTCTATTTATTATAAAGTATTGCGACCTCAATCTGTCAGGAAACACCTGTTCTGATTGCATTTATTTCTTATCGAAAGTTATTCTTTGCTGCTCTTATAGTGAAAAAGACCTGAAAAGGGAGGGCTTTAAGTCATACAAGCTCTGAACGATCCAACTTGTAATGTAATGTAATCTAATATATATATACCGCTTATTGGGTTCATTTCTACTATTTTGCTCCAGACACCATAGTAAGCTTCACCATCGATGACATCCATGTAAAGGCGATAATTATGGTCAAAATGGAGCATATAATTTACTGTAATTCATGGTCAACCTTTTCATAGCGTAGCATGTAGGTAAATTCTCCATTCCAAATAATATCCTTTTCTGACAATACTGCTATCTTACCATAATTCAATCTAGTGCAGAAGTCATGGAAAGAAAAAGAGCCCTGTTAAAAGAGCTCTGGAAAGGAGTCATGCTCGTTAGTTTAGTTGACGAAATACACAGGATAGTCGGTTAATGTATTCAAGGCAGTTTTACCTTGGATTTCAAAAGCCTTCTTCGCCTTAATGATAATATTCTGCTGTTTCTCACGCAGCGTTTCGAAGCTATTGTAAATTCTACTAAGCTGCAAGCGATCATAAATCTGACCAATATTCGGATATAGCTTCTCTTTCAAAGGATCAACGAAATATCCTGGTTTAAAAAGAATATTGATATGCTTGTGAAGTTTCTCGATCGTCTTTCCATGCATGGCATCGTTCTTCGGGTCGAATCTATCCTCCAGCTCTTTACTGTGGAGATACTGTCTGCAGTTTTCAATTTGTTGTTCCAGTGAATCTACCATTTGAACGGATAGTTGGTATTCTTCTTCGTCAAGCTCGCTGAAGATACGAAGGAGAAGCGTGTACGCCTTTACATTTTCTAATTGGCAATCAAGATAATAGATAAAGTCCATATAATCTAAATGCGTCGACTTGCCATCCAAATTGAATCTGCTTCTGAATCGAACACGGTCGATCCAAAAATCACTGTAAAAATCATAGAACATCCAGACCAAATCATTAACAGTATCACTTTCTTTGATTGATTTGATCTCAGCTACCCTTAACAGCCATTTTGCTTCACTATTCTCCTGCTTGTACCGTCCTTCCGTTCTATCATAATAGAAACGAAAAGACCGAAACTTAGGATTATCATGAGACGGCTTCATATATCGTGTGTCCTGAGGATTCATCTCGAGTTTTCCATATTCCTGAATGATTTCGCATGCATCACCGTAGTTGATGATTCGATAATCGCAAAATTTCGCCCCAAACTGTAGTGGAAGTATCCGACTATCACGATAAACAGGAAAGACCACGTATCCCTGTTCTAAATATTCCTTAGCGAAGTCTGGGCGAATATCCGCTTCTTCCAGAGTAAACTTCTTACGAATCTGACTATCCGCTGAAAGCTCCCTTTCTTTTACAAGCAGTGGAGGGCACTTCATTGATTCTAAATCTTTTATAAATTGATACAAATTAATCACCTTCTTTTCTGTGCTTAAATGATAAAACCAAATATACGATTGTCAATCTTTTTGTTGACAATCATTCGTATGAAACTATAATGCTGGCGTATTATCGCTTAATTTGTTCGGAGATTATTTTTCGGACAAGCTTTACCTGTTTTATAACGAGTAAAGTGCGCCGCTAATCTATAATTCGCGGAATAATCAAAGATAACTATAAAAAATGGAGGATGCATATCATGCAACTAACCGAAGAACTTGAAAAACCATCAAGAATGAAAAAATTGAATGTTGTTAGCTTGAAATTGGTAAAAGAAGCGACCATATCGTACCGAACAAATGTGATTCGCAATCCACAAGATGCCTTTGAAATAGCAAAGGAGTTTATTGGCGACGAAGACCGTGAACACTGTATCCTAATTTGCTTGGACACGAAAAACAAAATTAACTGTATTCAAACAATTGGAATCGGTAGCCTCAATTCAGCTATCGTTCATCCTCGTGAAGTGTTTAAAATCGCTATCGTAAGTTCAAGTGCCAGTGTGATATTCGCACATAATCATCCATCATCAGATTGTACTCCATCACAACCAGACCTAGAAATCTCAGAACGCATTAAACAAGCTGGACAAATCCTGGGCATTGATCTGATCGATTCAATAATAGTTTGTGAAGACAATTACTACAGCATGAAGGAACACAATCTAATATAATTACTCATTTACGGAGGAACACTTAAGTTCCTTCTCTCTTGAACACAAAAATGGTCACCACGCCACGTATAACCTTGCAATTGCAAGGTTTGTAACAATGGGAGGCGCAGCCTCTTGCTTTAGTAAATGTGTTCAGCCTTTCGATGAAAGCAGCATGTAGCCTTAGTGGGCTGGGTGCTTTTTTGCGTTGCATCATCGTAAAAAAGAAATTCAGCGGTTTTGTCGTGAAGCGACAAAACCACATTTCACGCCCCCTTTATCTGGCGTTGATGAAGTATCGCGTCAGCGATATTTCATCATTAGGCAGGTAGAGGGGGTATTATTACTGCAATGCGTGATTACTACGATAGACAGTGGGGATGATTTAGTCGGAAGTTTCTAATACCATTGAGAAGCAACTTTTACACACAAATTCAGAAAAGCTGCTATACTTCCATTCAAAGTGAGGTGATTATGATGGAACATGAGGAATTGAATAAGCTCAAAAGAGCCTTATCAAAGAATCCTACGTATGATGGGCAACACTTTACAGGTCAAAAGAAACGAGGCAAGAGAAAGGAACCTGTGAAAATATCCGATAAGCAGCGAAGGATTAGCCACTTATCCAGCAAGAGCAGGAACGAATTACTACGTCTTCATGCAGATTTGGATAAAATTTTCATTTCCAACTCGAAGGTAACACGAAGCTCTTACGGCAAACCAACCAAGCATCAAGCCAGAAAAGGAAGTAACGGTAACTTGGGCGTTGAGGGAATTTGGTCATCCGTAACTTATAGCCGATACAAAAGATCATGCCGAACTTTCCTTAAATATTGCTACGAAAATTTTGAGAACGTCAAGCAATTACGAGACATCAAGCCCCGAATGGTTGGTCACTTTATACAATCTTTATTAGAGAACAATAGATCCCCGAAAACCATTTCTGCTTATGCCAGTGCCATAAAAAAAATGGCGGAATTAACCGTAAAAACTGGAATTAAAGGACACGCTAATCTAGTCAATAACAAACACAGACAAATGATTCCGATTGCTCGAAAAACCGATCGAAGACGCGGTAGCGTTGGAGGAATTGGTTATTCACTCCGGGAAGCTCAAGTAATTGTAAGACAATCCGAAAAGCATTTTAGCCCTTATGAGCATGCATTGTTGGAAATCCTTTTATATTCCTGCCCGAGAATCAGCGAAGTGCTGAAAATTTCGTATGATCAGATTGATTTTGAAAACCAATGTATAGTGATGAATAAGAAAAATCAAAACAAAAATAATCGTCCTCGATTAATTCCCGTACCTGAAGCTACACTTCAAAAGTTAAAAATGATCGAACCCTTCCTAACAAACCATCAAACCAATATTTGGGGACACCGAATGAATGAAAAGCATGTACGACAACTTGTTAAAAGCTGCGCCAGCTATGGTAAAGTGAAATATTGCGGCGTACATGATTTTAGAAAGGCTGGAGTATTATGGCATACTCGCCGATTGAAATCCTGGAGCAAAGAACGATTGGTTACCGAGATCATGCGCTTTGTTAACGTTGATCCGAAGCTGAATCCTATGTTCAAGAAAAGCAATATTCAGAAACACAAATATGAGCACTCCACCTTATTACAACGCCAAAAAAGATGGTTGATCAATCAGTATCTGACTCAACTGCTGGGGCACTCGCGCAATGATGCAACGTGTCCGTATAAGCATGGCTGAAAAATAATTTAACCGGTACACAATTAACTACGAATAACCAACAGCGTTCTTCTCCGCATCACATCTAGGATTACGAAGAACAAGGTGTAAACGAAGCTGCGGGGTTTTGTTGAATGCTGTAAAATTGGCTACGGATTTTTGTTGATTTATTTCTGTATCATTTGATAAAAAAATGAACCATTCACCCCT
Organism: Paenibacillus sp. FSL F4-0097; assembly: GCF_038593125.1. Taxonomy (NCBI): domain Bacteria; kingdom Bacillati; phylum Bacillota; class Bacilli; order Caryophanales; family Paenibacillaceae; genus Paenibacillus; species Paenibacillus sp. FSL F4-0097. The sequence goes on along the minus strand of NZ_CP151965.1, from coordinate 770,819 downwards.
CAAGTAAGGGAACGATTCATTTTTTACGATTAGCATAAGGTTGCTATTTCGATTACGCAAGATTGAACAAGCTGTAAATAAAATTATACCAATCATTATCGCATTTCATATTAGGTGATGCATATACGAGTGAAGGATTCATAATGAAATATTCACTTTTTCCTGTTTCCCATTTCCCCAACGCTTTGATTCTCTTTAGCACTAGTATGCATGCTTCGAGTTCCAATTTTCGCTCTGATGATAATTTGTTTGTTTTTGTTTTGGAATATAAATTCCACATTTCATATTTCTTCAAAAATTTGAATCGGCGTTTTTTATGTGATGATTTTAAAACGTCCATAACCGTTTCTTCATCTTTCACAATTTCATCTTCACAATGATTATTCACTAGAAAAAACGACTTGTAATGCGTTTTAATCATCAGCCCGCCAAGAAATGCAATTGGATAAAAATCGGATAATTTTTCAGCAAATAACCTTTCTTCCCGTGAGTTTGGATGTGTCATAATACGAATTTTCTCCCGATCAGCCTGTTCAATAATGGCTTTGAGGTTTTCCAAAACTATCTTTTTACTGAAATATTTCTTGTCTGATTTTTTCCCCTTTAAAAAAACATCCTTTTTGAAACGGTAAGCGTTCCCGTTAAATCCCTCAGGAGATTTCCTTTCCCAGACATGATCTGCAACAAATTGATTTATGTATTTGATTGCTGTCGGTCTTGAAACACCCCATAGATTTGATAATGCTGTAACATTTGCAATCAACCCATTAATTTTGATTAAGTCGTCCGCATTGGTAACGTCATCTCCATTGTAGTTCATATACGGTAAAGTACGTAGAAGGCATTCAAGCATCCTGGATGGATACTTTCCTACAATACCTTCCTCAAAAGCTGGCATCGTTTGCGCAAAATGTTTCTTTTGCTTTCCTTTTTCGCGATATTTAAGCTTTTTCAGTTGCTTTTCTCTTTCCAGGCGAGCTAAACAGCTTCCAACCGAAAATTCAGTATCTTCGTCCAATTCAATCGATGCATATTCCTTGACTTTACCGGTCTCTAAATCAACCTTTTGTTCATAACTTACTTTTTTCTTTTTTAAATACATGTTAAGTTACCTCCCTTGTTTGGAGGAAAGATTACCATCCTTATTCACTTGCTAAATCTTCATCGCCGCCAAATCTCTCCAATGGGTGTCGTAAAATTTTACAACGACCCATTCATTTCTTTTTCGTTTTTTTTCTTTTTCCCTTTTTATTTTTTCGTCGTATAAAAAAAGCCTAAGCGTATATGCCTAGGCTTCATCATTCATTTCAAATATACGTTTTAATCGATTAACAACGTACTTGTGATGTAAAAAATCGATGTATTCACTTAACGCCCTCATAGGAATCTTTGTGTTTAAATCAGATGCATGCTTTTCAACTTTGCTTATTTTCATAAACATATCTTGATATTTATAAAACAAATTAATGGCTTCTAGTTGTTCAAAATCCATATTCTGAATTTCTCTCGAAAGGTGTTCAATTAATTGATTTCTTTTTGTTTCGTAATCGTTATTTTCAATAAATGTATCGCCAGCCTCAATGAATCCATATTGCTTTAATATACTTTCAGCATTTTCAATTGCAAGGGCAGCCATAATTTTCCTTGCTACCTCAAGACTCGGCTTTTGAATATGTCCGCGCTCAACTTGACTGATATACGAAGGTGATACTTCACAAGTTGACGCTAACAGTCGTGTTGAAATTCCCAGTTTACTTCGGCTGTTTCTTAACCAAACTCCAAATTCCATCAATTTAATCAACTCCGTCCCAAGTTCCTAATATCATAATTCCCTAATTGTAAGCACTATATACAAAACACCTATTGCAATATTAACAGAAGATGAATATAATGAAAACATAAAGATTGTATGCACTATTCACTGAACACATTAAAACAAAGTCTTTCAATGACATTCCATTGGTATTGGAAGAGTTCAAGCATACGAGCTGATCAAACGCAAGGAGCTCAGATCGGTCGCAGAATTTAATTCAGCATCAAAGCTTTATAAGCTTATTTGAATGGCAGGTATCCTCCTAAATGCGTTCAGGGTATGGAAACGAGTCCCACTCCCAATCATTTTGAATCTGTTCACTAAGAAAATTGGAGGAATCATCAATGTACTTTTTAAATGAGCTACACGAAGAAAATTTCCGTAAATTACTTGGTTGGTTTTATTCCGTATCGGAAACTATTGCTCCGGTACTCCCAAGTCCCAGATATCAATCAAGTCTTTATATCGCTGCACACCCTGCAATTTACGATTGTTGTTACTGGGCAAGAGTAGGTGTATCTCCTTTACAGAGAGCATTTTTACCATATGTGAGTGGCGAACTCTCAGGCAGTTATCATCAATTAGCTCGTGCCGGATTGAGGCTTTATAGAGATTGCAAGAAAACTACTCCCCTTTCAACTTGGAACGAAGAGATCACAAATATTTTTGCACAAGCTTGTAAAATCCGAAACAGTGACATTAACACATTAATTAATGTGCGATCGCTTTTTCCCGATTGAGCAACAAATTAAGGAGTGTGTTTAAAATGGCACCGTTACTTGCCGAAATGCGGAGTACGAACGGTTAATATCCTGCACTCCAAAACAAGTAAACTTTTTTTGAAATCTGACAAAAGGTCTAGTACACAGGGGATTTTGATTGACTATCTTTTAAATCGGTTTATCATTTGCAAAATTTCACAGTCTTACAGTTTGGACTGCAAGGCATTTTCGAAAGTATTATGCTTTTGGAAAAATCCGAACCATCAGGTTGGGAGCATTCAAGACAAGACAAACAATTCATAGGGAGGACATATCAAATGCACTTCACAAACAAGAGCCATGAGGATAATTTTCAGGAATTACTTACAAGATATCCTGTTGCATTACACGATTCGCAATATCAGGCAGCATGCTACATTGTTGCTCACCCAGTCATCTATGATCATCGAAATCGTTATTCGGTTGCAAGTGGACATGGTCCATATGCCTGGTATTTCGATGAAAATGGTAACCAAGCAAAGGATGTAGGCAGATTATCTTCGGGCTATCTACACTTGGTCAAATTAGGCTTGGAGCTCTATAACAATCATTATCATGATGATGCAGCAGATGATTTTAATCTCTATTTAGCGCTTGGCACATGGGGAGACGAGTTGTTTAACGTATTTATGGAAGCGTGTCGAATAAAACTAAAATAATTGCAACTTATCCAGGTAGTTGGTTCATTACAGACAATTCCAGTAGGAGCCCAGTTTAATTTTCATGAAGAACTTCAACACCATGCATCTTTTGATAGCAGGAGTTATTCAAAAAGCACAGCCAGCAGATTAGGTCATAGCTCAACTCACAGATTGTATTTACTATACATTTAACCATTCAAGACAAAACACGGAGGTAATCAAGATGGCAACGATCCGAATGAATAAAGTTACTTTAACGGTAAAAGAGGCAGCAGAAATGACTGGCTTATCTACTTCGACAATTTACAACATGTGTGCGTCTGGACAACTGCCACATACAAAAGCAAGAAGTAGGATATTATTTTATCGTCCAACGCTCGAAAAATGGTTGGCTGGTGAATTGCTCTAAACGACGCGAGAATAGTGCAGCTTATAGAGTCAGTTCATCGGGAACCATGCATAGAAAATAAAATGGGGTAATCGTCAAACCCAATCTAAATTTTACATAGAAATTAAGTTCTTTCATAAATAGTTAAAAAAGGAGCGTCAACACCATGGCAAACTATCGTCAACGAGGTAATAACTCATGGGAACTTACTATCAGCCTTGGACGCGGTGTAAAAGGCAAATACACCCGACGCACAAAAACGGTTACGGTAGAAGATGAGCGCATTTTAAGAGCACCCAAGCGTTTAGAAATGTTTTTGGATCAAGAGTGGCTCAAATTCAAAGAAGAAGTCGAGGCGGGGAGTTACATAGCCCCCGCAAAGCTAACGTTTAGCCAATTTGTAGGGTTATGGAAAGAGAAATATGCGGACAAGCATCTTGAACGGAAAACCATCTATACGTATATGGTGAATCTGAATACTCGCATCTTGCCAGCATTCGGAAATTTGCAACTCGATCAAATAAAACCTTTGCACATTGTTGATTTTCTCGAATCTTTAGGAAAAGACGGAAGCAGAAAAGACGATAAGGCAGGCGCACTATCGTCTGGAACAATCCAAATGAATCACCGAGTATTAAAAAATATTTTTTCCCGCGCGGTTGAGTGGAAAATCATTAAAGATAACCCAGCGGCGGATGTGAAAAAGCCAAAAGTAACTTATAAGGAAATTATCCCCTATGATGAAGCAGAGTTAATTGCCTTGTTACAAGCGCTACAGAAGGAACCGCACCACTGGAGGATGATGATAACGCTGGCTTTAACTACAGGGATGCGGCGCGGTGAATTACTGGGGTTAGAATGGAAGCATATTGACTGGAAGACTGGCGTTATCGACGTACAGCAAAGCGTTTCTATTTCCTTGAAAGGCGAAATCATCGTTAAGGAGCCAAAGACAAAGAATTCCAAACGGAAAATTGCACTCCCCCCCTCAACACTGGAGAAATTACGCAATTATTACACTTACCGGGTTAACGAGCGGAATACGATGGGTGACGCATGGCAAGGCGGCGCATACTTCTTTGTATTCGCTCATGCGGACGGTAGAGCCTTTCACCACGAACGCCCTTACCTGTGGTTTCGGCAATTCGTAAAAAAGAACGGTTTCCGGTATAACAATTTTCATAGTTTGCGGCATGCCAGCGCATCTCTCCTCATAAATCAGGGGGTCCCCCAAAAATTAATTTCCGATAGATTAGGTCACGGTAGCATCACTACCACTATGAACATATACGGACATGCCTTCCGTTCCGCCGATCAAGCCGCTGCCGATAAGTTCGAAAGTCTGTTCAAAATGGATGCAGAACAAGTAGGCAAAAAGATGCTGGAATAATTATTCCTCCAGCGTCTTTTTCTTTTGTTTTATGCCTTGTTATCTTGTCTTTGCATGTAGTTTTTTACGGCAATTTTACGGCAACTCATTAACAACGCTTCTGTTATACCCATTCTGAATATACTGTATTAGCAAATAAATCTTTATATATTCATGAATCTAAACATCTGTATCAGTTCTCTGAAGCAACGCGACTGATTCGATATGTGTCGTATGCGGGAACATATCCACCGGAGTTACCTCCACTGTCTTGTACCCGCCATCCTCCAACACACGCAAGTCCCTTGCTAATGTCGATGGATTACACGACACATACACCACACGCTCCGGCTTCATAGCCAGAATCGTCTCTAACAACCGCGGATCGCAACCCTTACGCGGTGGATCGACCACGATAACATCCGCCGTAACCCCTTGCTCTTTCCAATTCGGAATGACATCTTCAGAGGCACCAACCTCGAACACTACATTCTTCATCTCATTTAACTTCGCATTCGCCCGGGCATCCTCAATAGCTTCCGGTACAATCTCGACACCGTATACCTTAGCCGCATGCTGTGCCAGGAAGAGGGAGATCGTACCGATGCCGCAATAGGCATCGATAACCGTTTCGTTGCCAGTTAGTCCGGCATATTCAACGGTTTTACCGTACAGCACTTCGGTCTGTGCCGGGTTCACTTGATAGAACGAACGCGCTGAGATAGCGAACTGTACATCGCCGATGTAGTCATAGATGACGTCTCTGCCCCACAGGACGCGGGTTTCGCCACCGAAGATGACATTCGTGCGCTGAGTGTTGACGTTCTGGCAGATGCTGACTACATCCGGCAGCTGTTCGCGGATGCTGCCGATCCAGGCGTCCAGATGCGGGATGTCGCGGCCGTTGGTTACGAGGACGACCATCATTTCACCTGTGCGGAAAGCTTTCTTCACGACGACATGACGCAGCAGGCCACGGCCGGTTTCTTCACTATAAGCAGAGATGCCAAGTTCTCTGCCGATATCTTTCACCTTGCGCACAACGTCATCATTATCTTCATGCTGAATCAAGCAGGTTTCCATATCGATGATACGGTGACTTCCGCGTGCGTAGAAGCCGCCCACAAGACCGCCTTCTGTAACCCCAATTGGCACCTGTGCCTTATTGCGGTAACGCCAAGGTTCGTCCATGCCGAGTGTAGGGCGAACAAGAATGCCATCTGTATGAGCTACTCCAGCGCCATCAGTCGCACCATCCACGATGCCACCATCGTTGGCACTGTCCGTCTGACTTCCACCAGCATTACTCTCTTTGCCCTTTCCGCTGTTCCCGCCACCATCCACCCGGAGCTTCCCAATCCGCTCCAGGTTGTCCACCACCAGCTGCCGTTTCCACGCCAGTTGTGCGGTGTAGTCCATATGCTGCAGCTGGCAGCCGCCGCATTGGTCATAGATCTCGCAAGGCGCCGCGATGCGGGCGCTGCTTGCTTCTACTATATTCAGCAGTTTGGCGTAGCCATACTGCTTTTTGGTCTTGAGCACCTTTGCCCGGACTTTCTCTCCGGGAAGGGCTCCCTGCACAAAAAGGGTAAAGCCTTCTACGCGGCCTACCCCTTCACCTTCATGGGTCATGCCGATAATATCGAGCATAACCTCATCATTTTTATTCACAGGCAGTCCGGCGACAGGCGCCTTGCCGGCTGGGCGGCTGGTGCTGCGTCCACTGCGGTGTTTACTCATTATTTATTGTTCACTTCTTTCATTATCATCGCTGTATAATCCCACACTCTTACTTTCAAACAACCCTAATTATTCTGAGCAAAAATCCGCAGATGCTGCGGCAAAATCCGAAAACGACCCGGCAGCTCTCCGCCAAGTTCTCCATCCAAGTTCAATTGGACATGCCCTGGAGAGATTACATCCATTGCATCCGTACGGAAATACACAACCTTTTTATCCTGCAAATGCTCGCCACGAAGGGCCAATCTAACCAAACGGACAAACTCTGCTAGGTTGCATTTTTTGACCGCAATAACATCTAACAGACCGTCATCGATTCGAGCGCCGGGAGCAAGCTTTTCAAAGCCGCCGACAGAATTCGTATTTGCAATCAGGAACAGCATGAACTCATCATGAATAACCTCCTGACCATTGGCACGAATGATTAGTTCCTGAGGAGATAAGCTGACCATTTTTTCAATACCTTTTAAATAGTACGCAAGCTGTCCTATCATGGTCTTCAGCTTACTGGGAACTTCATAGGTCAGTTCGGTTAGACTGCCACCGCCTGCTATATTAATGAAATAACGATCATTGGCTTTACCGATATCAATCGGACGCGACTCTTGACGAAGGATCAAATCAACGGAATCTTCCCAATTCTTCGGGATCCCCATCGCACGTGCAAAATCATTGGTAGTCCCAAGTGGCAATACGCCAAGCGGGGGGAGATTAGGTTTCTCCGCCATACCATTGATAACCTCATTTAAAGTGCCATCCCCACCGGCTGCTATGATTAGATCATAACCGCGCTCTACTGCATCCGCAGCAGCTAACATAGCATCGCCTTCTCCGGTCGTTGCATGGCAGGAGGCTTCAATGCCACCCGTATCCAGCCGGTCCAAAATGTCGGCGAGCCGCTTCTTCATTTCTTCCCGTCCAGAAGTGGGATTATAAATCAATCTCGCAGTTTTCATTACCGGAACGCCACCTGTTTTTTATAATAGAATAACCTAATTGATTATACCTAATTCGGACCACTACAATCAATGTCAGAGGACATTTATCGTAAATATTCCATTATACAACAATTCACGACAACTTATTAGGCAAAAACAACTATATATATGTCTATGCAGCAAATCCCGTATTATCCATGGAAATGGGCACTATTTTTCATGATTAAGTGGGCTAAAAAGGAAGCTTTTTAACTCTTTTTTCGAATCTGTTCGAGGAGTGTCTCTACCTGTCTCTCAATCCAATGCGGAAGAAGCGGATGCGGCAAAAGCGTCTGGCCAGAATACTTATAGGTTAACCCTTTAAGTCTGTTCGGAACCACATGTTTAGTGAAATAACCTTCACTCAAAAAAAGCGGCGCCACCAATACCTCGTGACCCTGCTCCTGCCAATACTCCACTTTGCTTCTTACACTGTCCGGATTTAGCAGACCGTAATCGGCCGCCGCTACGCCGCTTACCTCACGTACACGTCCTGCCAGTGAAGAGATGCCCTGCTGCCAACGCTGGCGGAAGCCATCATAAATGCTGCCGTGACCTACCAGCAGAATCGTCTCACGTTCAGGTTCCGTAGACAGCTTACGGAGCTTGTCCCAGATCATCACAGCGATGTCCGGGTCATCGTCGACAGGATAGCCATAGTGAACCTTAGCCTTCACGTAGAACGGCTCTAAATCGGTCTCACGTTCAGGCTCAGGTTTAGCCCCTAGTGCATATTCTATTTCATCGACATGTGTGCTTCCCGAGGAAACGAACAATGGGATCACAATTATATCTGTGACCCCTGCATGTTCCAGTTCATTTATTCCATCTTGAATCAGACGGCCCTCTACCAGCTCTAAAAAAGAGACCACCACTGGCATCTCTTCATCTAGCGATAATTCGCTTACGGCCTCTTCCACGATCGACACCCAAACCTCGTCGCGGGAGCCGTGACTGATAATAAGTACGCCCGGTACCATAAATTAGCGTCCCAAACGTTCCAGCGTTAATTTATAACCATCGTTTCCGTAGTTCAAGCAACGTTTTACACGGGAAATAGTAGCTGTACTTGCTCCTGTCTCTGCTTCGATCTGATTGTAGGTCGAGCCTTTGCCAAGCATACGCGCTACTTCCAGTCGTTGCGACAGCGATTGAATCTCGTTCACGGTGCACAAGTCATCAAAGAAAACATAACATTCTTCCATATTCTTCAATGTTAAAATGGCTTCAAATAATTGGTCTATACTTTTATCATTTAACTTCTTAAGTTGCATCAATTTTTCATCCCCTAAAAGTTCTATCAGCATTAGTTTCTCTGATTAAGCTCCGTACAAAACTAGCTCCGGAAACATCAACCTAATGTCACTATCCTGCCTTTACTATATTGCACTGGAGCGCATTTTTCAAGCATTAACGATTTCACGCTGTAAAGAACGAAAATGATGGACAAACGTCCACCCCACGCGCACACCATTTATGTACCCCAATACAAGTATTTTTCTCTACATAAGAATTATCGCCTACACTATAGTACTACAAAAGCGCCGAAAATCAAGCTCGTACACGGTTTCTTCACTACTTTAACCTGTTTATAGGCATACGCCCTTTTCCGCTCCTATCCCTATTACCCGGGCATTCGTCTATACCGTATGTTCGCCCATGACATACAGTATAGCAGACCACTAACAAAGGAATGTGATATTATGCCTGATCATTACTATAATCATTCCCGCCGGAATCAGCGTTCACTGAGCGATTCGTATAATGCCTCTGCCTACCCTGGCCTCAGTTCATATGCGCCCTCAGCTCTCCCAGGTGAGACCGGAATCCTTCCTGCTTTAGGAGCAGAAGCTGCCACCGAAACTGCGCTAGCGCTCCCTGCAGCTGAAGCTGCAACAAAGGCAAGCGGCGGGCTTGCCGGACTGCTCAGCGGCTTAGGCGGCGGTGGCGGAATTGGTGGGAATATGGAGCAAATCAAAGGCATCATCGACCGTATGGGCGGCATTGACGGGATCGTAAACTCTATGGGTAAAGTACAAAAGGTGATGTCCGGCTTCCAGCAGATGGCTCCAATGGTTAAGCTGTTCATGGGTAGCTTCGGTAAAAACAAAGGCGCAGCAGGCGCACTAGCCGCCGAAGAGGATGCCGCCCTGTACAGTCCTAATCGCCGCAAAAAAAAGCGTTCCACCTCACCCCGTCGCAAATCTACTACAACTACTCGCCGGCGCTCTACTTCTTCCACCGGAAAACGTCGCCGCAAATAGCGGTGACGTTTTCTAGCTATGCACCAGAAAAACAGCAATTCTCGCGGGAAAGAGATTTGCTGTTGGCACTTCTGCTCTATTTTTACTTAAACCAGCCACTCCGTCGAAACCATCGGAACATCCCAAAACCAACCACCAGCATAAACAACAGCACGCCAAAATAACCATACTTCCACTCTAGTTCAGGCATCTTCACAAAGTTCATCCCGTAGATCCCGGCGATAAGCGTCAGCGGCATGAATACGGTCGTGATTACCGTTAGTGTTTTCATAATCGAATTCATCCGGTTGGAATTGAGTGAAATGTAGCTGTCACGCAAATCCGCGGTCATTTCCCGATCAGCCTCAATCATATCCGAGAGCTTTAGCAGATGGTCATAAATGTCGCCAAAATAAATCCGTTCCTCGCCGTTGCTCTGGACATGCTGTGAATTCACGATCCGGTACATCAAGTCGCGCATAGGCACAATCGTCCGCCGCATTTTGAGGAGTCTTCCGCGCACGCCAAACACCTGGCTCATCAATTCCTCCACCGACTCACTGCTGCCGCTACTTTCCAGATCCGCAAGCTCGTCCTCTAAACTGTAGAGACATGGAAAATACTTGTCCACCAGCTTGTCCATCACCGTATATGCAGCTGCCATCGGCCCACCCGACCAGCCTTTTCGACTATGTATTTCGCTCTTCACCTGTTCCCACGCTTCATTCATCTCTGCTTTTTCCTGATGGTGATAGGAGACAAGAAAGTTCGAGCTTAAAAATAGGTCAACCTCCTCAGCATCCAACGTCCGCTCATTCAGCGCATGCAGCACAAAAAACTGCACATTCTCATAATGATCCAGCTTCGGCCGCTGCAACACATGCATACAGTCCTCTATCGCCAAGGGGTGAAAATGAAAATATTGATCCAGCAAAAGCGTCTCTTCTGGCGTAGGCGTAGCAAAATCTGCCCATATCCAAGCATAATCCTCCAGCCGGATATTTTGCAGAGGGATCTCTGTCAGCACCTCACCTTTATGTGTGACAACAAGTGTACGTATCATAAATGTTCCTCCGCTTCATCTTCTTCCACGCCTCTATTGTACAGCAAGAAGACAAGTCTTCCAAAAAGCAAAAAACATAACCAGCAGCACCTCTTAAGCTAGACTAAGAAACATTTGGTGCTTCGTCGTTCGTTAATGCTCGATTCATCTGTGCTTGGTTGGTTGCGCAGGGGCGAGCTGTCTTTATTCTCGCTGTCGGTATCGGGTTTATGAGTGAGATGAATTCATAGCTGTGAATTACTATCGCTATTTTTACTAATTAGTTGGTGAAAAAGTGCTCCTTTGGGGATGGTAAACAACCCTTCGATCGTAAGCAAGCTGGACTTGAATTCGCAAAAGATTGAGTCCATCGCCTCGCGTTCATTTAACGTAAGTAACATATGTTTTACTTTGGGCTGGTAGTGATTTGTGGGATTGGGATGCAATCCTTGGCAGGATACTGTGAATATAGCGATGCTCATGGACGGCAGAAAAGCAGGGAGAAAGGAAGAGGGTTGGGTTGGGTTGGGTTGGGTTGGGTTGGGTTGGGTTGGGTTGGGTTGGGTTGGGTTGGGTTGGGTTGGGTTGGGTTGGGTTAATTTGGCCAGGTTACGTTACGATGGATTGGGCTGAGTTAGTTTGTACTAGGTTACTTTGCGATGGACTGGATTAAGGTGCGATGGGTTCCCTCGAAATGTGTTACGTGGGACTATGCTGAGTTAACTTTGGCTAGGTTACTTTGTGCAGGGCTGGACTTCGGTGCGCTGGATTCTGCTGAAATGAGGTAAGTTGGGCTGCGTTGAGTTAGTTGGATCTAGGTTACTTTACGATGGACTGGATTAAGGTGCACTGGGTTCCCTTGAAATGTGTTACGCGTGACTGGGCTGAGTTAATCTGGGCTAGGTTACTTTGCGATGGACTGGATTAAGGTGACTGGATTTCGTTGAAATATGGTAAGTTGGGTCTGCGTTGAGTTGATTTGTGTTAGGTTGCGTTACGATGGACTGGATTAAGGTGCGTTGGGTTCCCTTGAAATGTGTTTAGTTGGGCTGGTCCACCTTCATACAAGTCAGGTGCCGTCATTCTAAGGCATTTATGCCTTTCTTTCTGCTTCTTCGACGAAGTGTCTCCAATTCTAGGGCAGTTATGCTCTTCTTTTTGTCACCACCCTCGAATTTCGTAAATTCAGCGGGATTTATACCGTACATTCCCCCTCCAACTCCAGACTTCGTCATTTCTACGGGATTTATACCGTACATTCCCCCTCCATCGCCAAACTCCATCATTTCTACGGGATTTATACCGTACATTCCCCCTCCGACGCCAAACTCCGTCATTTCTACGGGATTTATACCGTACATTCCCCCTCCATCGCCAAACTCCATCATTTCTGCGGGATTTATACCGTACATTCCCCCTCCAACGCCAAACTCCGTCATTTCTACGGGATTTATACCGTACATTCCCCCTCCAGTGCCAAACTTCGTCATTTCTACGGGATTTATACCGTACATTCCCCCTCCATCGCCAAACTTCATCACTTCTACGGGATTTATACCGTACATTCTCCCTCCGACGCCAAACTCCATCATTTCTACGGGATTTATACCGTACATTCCCCGTCCGACGCCAAACTTCATCACTTCTACGGGATTTATACCGTACATTCTCCCTCCGACGCCAAACTCCATCATTTCTACGGGATTTATACCGTACATTCCCCCTCCATCGCCAAACTCCATCATTTCTACGGGATTTATACCGTACATTCCCCATCCATCGCCAAACTCCGCCATTTCTACGGGATTTATACCGTACATTCCCCCTCCAACTCCAGACTTCGTCATTTCTACGGGATTTATACCGTACATTCCCCATCCATCGCCAAACTCCGCCATTTCTACGGGATTTATACCGTACATTCCCCCTCCATCGCCAAACTCCATCATTTCTACGGGATTTATACCTTACATTCTCCCTCCAACGCCAAACTTCGCCACTTCTACGGGATTTATACCGTACATTCCCCCTCCATCGCCAAACTCCATCATTTCTACGGGATTTATACCGTACATTCCCCCTCCAACGCCAAACTCCATCATTTCTACGGGATTTATACCGTACATTCTCCCTCCAACGCCAAACTCCGCCATTTCTACGGGATTTATACCGTACATTCTCCCTCCAACGCCTAACTCCGTCATTTCTACGGGATTTATACCGTACATTCTCCCTCCAACGCCGATTTCCGCCATTTCTACGGGATTTATACCGTATATTCTTCACTCTCCTCATGTCCACACAACAAAAAAAGATGTCCGCAGCCCAATGGCTAACTGACATCTTTATTAAAGGGTGTTTAAAAAATGATTTTGAAAATCAGACCTGCTAATACCGCACTGATTGGAATCGTGATGAACCAAGTGACCACAATACGTCCGGCTACTCCCCATTTCACTGCAGAGAAACGTTTGGCAGAGCCAACCCCAAGGATCGCTGATGTGATCGCATGCGTTGAGCTTACTGGCAAATGCAGCAGCGTTGCTGAGAAAATAACAGATGCCGCGGAAATATCAGCCGCGAAACCGTTAATAGGTTCGATTTTAAAAATCTTCGTACCCATAGTCTTAATAATCTTCCAACCGCCAATGGAGGTACCGAGCGCCATAGCCGTAGCTGCAGCTATCTTAACCCACAAAGGGATAACATCCATAGTTTCTTGACGTCCTGAGGTAACGAGTGCAAAAGTAATGATCCCCATCGCTTTTTGCGCATCATTTGTACCATGTGTGAACGACTGTAACGCTGCCGTAAGGACTTGCATAGAGCGGAAGCCCTTGTTGACCGTATGTGGACTACGCTTAGCAAAGATCCATTTCAGGATGGTCATGATAATATAACCGATAACAAACGCAATGATTGGGGAGAAAATCAGTCCTTCGACAATTTCCACAAACCCGCCCCAATTGATGTGTGCTGAGCCTGCCCCCACGTATACTGCACCCGCTAAAGCGCCGATCAGTGCATGAGACGATGAGGATGGAATCCCGAGCCACCAAGTAATCAAATTCCAAATAATCGAAGCAATCAGCGTGGCTATTATGATATCCAACCCATTTTCAAGCAAGGTCGGGTCGGTGATACTTCCGCCGATTTTTTTGGCCACACCTGTAAACATCAAGGCCCCAACAAAGTTCATCAGTGCTGCCATAATAATTGCTGTTCGCGGTTTTAAGGCACGTGTCGAGACAGAGGTAGCAATTGCGTTGGCCGTATCATGGAATCCATTGATAAAGTCAAACGCAAGCGCGAGAAATATAACAATTCCAAGAATCCATATAGATGTTTCCATATTCTAGTACCCCTTATGAGTTGCGCATGATGATCGATTCCAACATGTTGGCTACATCTTCACATTTGTCTGTAGTGGTCTCGAGCCGCTCATACAGTTCCTTGCGTTTAATCAGCTCAATCGGGTCTTTTACAGTTTCGAACAGGACCTTAGTACAAATACGCAGCACTTCGTCCCCTTGATTCTCAAGGTCATTCAGACGGATTGTATATTCACGGATCGCCAACAATTTCTTCTGGGAGAGCAAATGAACCGCTTTTTGGATTTCATAAGCACACTGACGAAGGATTTCGGCGAATTGTACAATGTATTCATCCGGGTCAAGAAGGTTGTACATATAGAAACGTGAGGCGGATGCCTCCAGACCATCGATGACATCATCCATGCTTGTGATCAAGTCCATAATGTCGTCACGTTCAAGCGGCGTAATAAACGTCTTGTTCAATTCTTTGATAACGGTGTGAGTGTAAGTATCACATTGGGATTCGTACTTTTTCATCTCTGCAGCGAAATTATCAACATTATTCCGGAGATCAGTGATATTCTGAGCAAAATAATCTGCAGCTTGGACAATAGTATCGGCCATATTTTCCAGCGTCTCAAAGAATATGTCCTTTTTTCTCAACTTCATTGTTTTAAACCCCTTTACATAAAATTACCGTGAATACAGAGCCATTCATATGTAAAAAGCATGAAAATGAATGACAACCCTTGTTATCTTATCATATCCGTACAAGGTATAGAAGCTATAGAAATGAACTTTTTTACACTCTATTAACACATACCCATTATTCCGAACACAAATCTGTATAACACTGGATATTCCGACTTTCTTATGTTGTACCATCCGCCCCGCCATATACCACATGACTGCTAAATGAAGGCGCATTAGGGACCACCAAAATATGGGTAATTCCTGGATACATCAGCTCTTCTTTTCCATCCCTCACAAAGCGGATCACATCTCCTGGTTCACGCGACCATCTGCCTTGGGTGACCTGTCCCCGCTGAAAAAGCAACGCTTCCCCGCCAAGCTCCACATCAATCTGAAGTCTTCCGACATCATCAAGCACTTTATGATCCGCTCCTATAACCATAACATTGGCCGCTTCCACCGGATTATCGTTATTTAGATCCAAATGAGGTTTGTCATTCACATAACGCTGATAGGTCTGACGTTTAGGATCATATTTATAGTCAACTTTATAACTTTTGAGCAGATAGTTTATGCTAAATTCAGCGGCTTTCTCTCCGTCCGCCGGTATGTAATCTGGATTATTAAAAAGATACCCGGGCACCTTCACACTTTGCGCAAACCCAAGCTTCTCGGCACCTTCCCGCAGTTTGGCTGCGTTGCTGTACAGGTTATGTGGTGCTTTTCGCGCTTTATCCCGCCAAAAATAAGCTCCGGCACGGCCGATCTCGTCCATATCTTCTTTTTTCTCTTTTTGCAAAATGGCATAAGCCGCCGGACTTCCTCCGGCATGCACCGTCACACCACCGTAGCTCTCGCCAATATCCAGCAGATAGGGGCGGATACTGCGAATCGGTCCGATTTTCACCACACCTGTATGGCTCTGAAAAATACCAATCAAACGCGTAATGCCACCTTCGGCAAGAATTTCATACAAAATATCTGCTTCACTAACCCCCGATTGCGGCCGAGCGGCAGGAGCATTATTTATCATTACGGCTAAGGGACGTGGGAGACTGTCTTCAGAAACCGGAAGACCTGTTAATCCGGATACGAGCTCAGCAGCGGGATCAATAGTAGGTGAGGGTTGAATCGTTTCGATAGGCGTGGGCTCTGCGGTAGGCTGCTGTGTCGGGGTGATCTCATTATTTGCACTCTGTGTTCCGCAAGCGGAGAGCAATAGGGTGGTCAATACAATGGCAGATAACAGACGGGAAGAAGAGCAATTTACTTTCATAAGCTTGTAGTTCCTCCTAAACGTTTTATGAAACTCACTGATTCCTTCCATTTAATCACAGTCAGTCCCATTTGTCTTGATTACCTACTCCCTTTTTCATAGCAAGCATAAGGAAATTTTATAGCATGGAATAGATAAATTCTTATATTAAAAAAGGGTACAGCCATTGCGGCTGCACCCTGCAGGTTTCTTATTCATTCAGTTAGTCTAGCTTCCAGCAATTCAGACTTAATGTCCCATACTGATAAGCCTGAAAAATCCGCTCTGCCTTCCTGCTGCCATCCGCTGTTCCCATCACGTAAAAGAGAGGTGCAAAATGCTCTCTTCCATAAGAAGGAACCGCATCGCGTACATTTGGAGCTTTTTTCTCATACGCAAAAAGTGAAGGCAAATCCCAGGCTTCTAGTCCCTTGGCAATCCAGGCATCGAATTCAAGTGCCCAATCCTCAGGCTGCTCACTTTCACTTAGCATCCGCAAATTGTGAACAAGTCCACCGCTTCCAATCAGCAGTATGCCTTCGTCACGAAGCGGTGCTAACATCCGCCCGATATTGTACTGCTCCTTGGGAGAGCGCAGGGAATCGACGGATAAAGCAACTACCGGAATGTCGGCGTTCGGGAACATTTTTTTCAGTATCACCCAGACTCCATGATCGAGTCCTCGCCCCAGAACGGGCTGATGTGAAAGATTGTTATCCTTGAAGAGCTCAGAAATCCGTCTTGTTAGGGCCGGATCGCCCGGGGCCGGATAGGTCAGCGTGTAAACTTCTTCAGGGAATCCGTAGAAGTCATGCTGTGTCTCGTGCAGTTCATCAACGGTAAGTAGCTGTTCAGGGCTATCCCAATGCGCTGAGAAAACTACTATACCGCGTGGCGCTTCAAGTTCTTGACCAAGCCGCTCCAGAAAACGGGTATACTCGTTATCCTCCAGTGCGAGGAGCGGAGAACCGTGCGCAATAAAAAATGACGGTAATTTCATAGGATGCCAACCTCCATAACCCAGTATATGGTGTGCATCTTTATTTTACCGCTTATTGCAAGTTAATGCGAATAAAAACCTTCTCCTAAATCATCCAATTCTGCCACTCTGTCTGCAGATGCTCTTGTTCATTCATCCATTCTATAGTCCGCTTAAGCAGCTGCTGCTGTGCCGGTCCAGAAGAAAAGGTGTGATCCCCTTGAAAAATGATCTCTTTATCGCAACGTCCTTCGGGACGTGTCCAGAACAGCTTCTGGTAAAGAAAAGCGTAATCCACCGGAATGACATCATCAGAGGTGCCATGGATAACGAGTACATCGCCGCTAAATTTGCTCGCTTCTTGGAAGGGCTGAAATGCCGCCAAAGAATTAAAATATACCGGCGTAAACGAGTAGCCCACATAATCGGCTGATCCATTCTTCACAGCACGATCATAAGCCTCCCGCCCTACAATTTTCACAATATCATTGAAAGGATAACCCACAGAGGCCCATAACACGAGATTCTTCACGCGGCGATCGCGAATACTTGTCAGCAGCGCCACCGCGCCACCGAGGCTATGGCCAATCAGCGTCACGCGCTGCGGGTCCACATCAGCAGAGCTAATTCCGTAATCCAGCACTGCTCTAGTCTGAGCGATCATCGATTCCATGTCTTCACCGCCATAATTCCCGCTGCTCTCGCCGCAGCCCGCATAATCAAAACGAATAACCATATATCCCTCTTGTGCCAGCTCACGAGCCGCCTTCACAAAAATCCGGTCTACACCAATCCGATTCCCCACAAATCCGTGGCAGATCACGGCTAATGGCAGTCTATCCTTGCAACGCGAAGAGGTTCCCTTCTCTTTGTTCGGGTAATGTATGCTCGCCGTCAATTCTTCTCCGTTATGCCGGATTACAATATTCCGTTCCATTGCCGCATCCTCCTATAATTATATTTATATTAATAATTTAATTTATTTTAATTTATTAGAATTCCGATTAACTTAGTATGAATTATAATCTAATTATAAAGATTTCGTTCATATTGTCAACAGCAAGGGACAATTCTTAATAATCTGCGGGGAGTATTGGGCATTAGAGTCTGCACGACAAACAGGGTTTTCTGTAAGATATGAACATGACTCTGGGGCGCACACGTCGAGTGGATTGGAACCGCCAATCGCGCGGGATTCAGCAGCTCTATCGGATTCAGTAGCTCCATCAAACTCGGCGGCTCCTTGAGACTCAGTAGCTTCATCGGGCTCAGCGGCTCTATCGGTCTCACCTGCTCCTTCGGACTCAGCGGCTCCTTCGGATTCAGCGGCTCCTTCGGACTCAGCGGCTCCTTCGGACTCAGCGGCTCCTTCGGACTCAGCAGCTCCTTCGGACTCAGAAGACCCTATTCGCAGATTTAGCACACCTTTTGAATTCTATCGGACCCCATAGTCGCTATCACCCTGAAAAACAGCAAATACGAGCTTCTTTTCGAGCAATAGCGTCACTGGGGTCCGAAACTGTGCTGAAAAGGCGATAATTTGGCTAATAACGTCATCTGAGTCCGAAAGATGATGAATCTAAGACAACCGGGGGCTCTGGGAGCTCTGGGATTCCCGGGTTCCGGGGGTGCTTGGGTTTGGCTTTGGCTTTGGGTATGAGAACCCCACCAAAAAACAAAGAGCAGCGATCCCCAGATCGGAGGATAGCTGCTCTGTTGTTTTTTCGAGATGAATGACCAGGGTTGTTAATCAATCGTAGCTGTCGTTAAACATCTCATGGGTTTCATGGCTGCCTTCCCAATCCTTAAGCAAGCCCTCGGGAGCATCTTCTGCGGAATCCCACATGCTGAATCCATCGGAGCCGCCCCAATCCCCCATTGAATTATTGGGCGTAGGCTCGAAACCGTTGCCCATGGATCTTCCCTGTTCTTTCTTGTTCTCATGTTCCATAAAGCTCCCAACCTTTCCCAATGCTATATTGATCAAGCAACAACATTATCAGTGTTCACTCTTCTAAAAGGATTATGCATATCGCCATAGAAATGGTTGTCCTTGCGTAGACCTGTCATGCAAACGTATACTCTAGGTTAAAGACTATACCGATTAACAACACTGGAGGTTTACATCCAAATTATGAAAGTGAAAGATATGATTAAGGAAAATAACGCCCTGCGTGAGCAGTTGACGCCCTTCAATCGCTCCTATTTAGAAGATATGATCCTTGCAATGCGGGCCAGTCGAATTGACACCCTGCGCGGAGAAGAACTTTTGCTGGATGCGGCCAAGCTGCTGTTGAAGGAACAACGTAAAGGGAAAAATGCCAAGCAAGTATTCGGCGAGAATCCGCACGATTATTTTAAAGAAATCATAGACAGTGTTCCCGGGCGCCCGGTGCGCAGTAAATGGAACTATTACTTGATGATTCCCTGCGCAGCTCTGACCTGTCTTTTTGGGATATTGGCAATCGGTGGACTCTTCTTCCAATGGACTGACGATTCACCTGGAATGTTCGGACAGATCAGCCTTTTCACCCTGCTCGCTGTGGGAGTAGGCTCCATTATCTTGATTGAACTCATTATGAAATGGATGTCCTCCTTGTCGGAGAGCGACGCACCCAGTGCCAAACCTTTTGATATAAAAAGCCTTGGCATCTATATTGGCATCGCAGTAGCTGCTGTATTTATCGGCATGTTCCTCGATCGGTTATTTCCGGTCATTACAATATCCCCGTGGGTAAGCTTAATTCTGTGCATCATTGGGGGGTTGGGACTGAAATTTATATTTTTCAAAAAATAAATACCTAGGCTGAAAACTTTATTCCATCCGATAGATAGGGGGAAACTTCCATGATTAAGAAGCATCATATTCTCTACTCCGTTCTAGCTATAGCCTTAGGGCTAGGCATAGTGCCCAGTGCTATTCACGCCGAAGGTGCTACCAGCCCTACTGGGGAAGGCGCTAAGGCAATTCCTCAAGCAGCTAGCAATAATCATGCAGAGGCTGTCTATAAAGCTGCATTACCGCTGTTATCTACCTCTGACAAGTTACCCGAAGCCATAAAATATTTGAACTCCAATATGTATGCGGTAGGGTCATATCGTGCAACAATGATGACCCTGAAGCTTGAGAATCTGCATAAAGCTGCGCTGCAAGCCTGGGAAAGTAAATTCAGTACCAATGCTGTCCAGCGGAAGCTCACCGCCATTTATAAAGCAGGCGCCAGCATGTCGTCTCTTGCCGCTATTACTGATGATCTCCAGCTGCGTACACTGCTTAAAAGTGCCAGCGAAAGCGGATATAAGCTGGAGACAGCAGAGGGTACTTTTTTCCCGGTGATCGATTATGGGGCTTACCGCAAGTACAAGCTATACGTTACCAATGATATCAGCGCTTATATTACCATTATGGCCACCGAATCGGACCTGCCCTCTTCCAAGGACAACGGGCTAGTTATCGCCTGGACTGAGGTTGCAGCCAGAGCTTTATCTCAAGAGCAATTCATTCAAAATCATCCAAAGTCAAACCGAATTTCTGCTGTAAAAGCCTTGTACACTATGTATGTGAATAATACGTTTTACGGCCAGAATAACACTCCTCTCTTCCATTATGACAATCTGGAAATGGATTTGGAGGCGCAAAAGTCTTACTCCAGTATTCTGACCAAAAACAATGACAACAGCACCTTTCTCCAAAAGCTGGATAGCTTCATGAAATTAATGAAAGACAATAGCTATAAATTGACCGATGAGGTCGAGCAATATCGTAAGACTTCATTACCTCTCTAATAAAGAAATCACAAAAGCCCGTCCCTGAAATGAATAGGGACGGGCTTTTGCGTGTTCATTAACATGATTATTAAGTGGATGCGAGCATTAAATAAGGATGTTAAAGAGATTAGAATCCTTATTGATCTCTACATAATCGACGCCCTTCTGCTGCATCCGTTCGATGAGAGGTTCGTAGGCATCCGTTGACAATAATTCAATGCCAACAAGCGCGGGACCATTTTCTTTATCATGCTTCTTAATATACTCGAAACGGGTAATATCATCGTGAGGTCCAAGGATTTCACCCAAGAACTCACGCAGCGCACCTGCCCGTTGCGGGAAGTTCACCATGAAATAGTGTTTTAAGCCTTCGTAAATCAATGAACGCTCCTTGATCTCCTGCATCCGGTCAATATCGTTGTTCCCGCCGCTTATGATACAGACAACTGTTTTGCCGCGGATTTGATCACGATATTGATCAAGCGCTGCGATAGGCAGCGAACCTGCTGGCTCAACCACTATGGCATTCTCGTTATATAATTCCAAAATCGTGGTACAAGCTTTGCCTTCAGGCACCATCACGATGTCATCCAGATGACGGGAGCAAATATCATATGTCAGGCCGCCAACACGTTTTACAGCCGCTCCGTCCACGAACTTATTAATTTCCTTTAGAGTCACCACTTCTCCAAGCTTGATCGCTTCCGTCATAGAAGCGGCTCCGAGTGGCTCCACACCAATCAACTTGGTAGAAGGACTAACTGTCTTCACATAGGTGGCTATACCCGCTGCCAGGCCGCCTCCACCAATGGTTACGAACATAAAATCTGCAGGGTTGTCCAGACTCTCCATCACTTCCATTGCAATGGTGCCGTTGCCCGCAATGATTCGTGGCTCATCAAAGGGATGGATCAACGTCATCCCATGATCTATACAAGCTTGCAGTGCTTCATCATAAGCGTCATCAAAGGTATCGCCCTTCAGAATGACTTCAACAAACTCACCGCCGAACCGTCGAACCTGCTTAACCTTCTGGTTAGGTGTAGTGCTTGGCATATAGACCTTGCCTTTAATTCCAAGCGCTTTACAGGAATAGGCTACGCCTTGCGCATGGTTGCCCGCACTCGCACAAACAATGCCTTTTGCTCTATCTTCTGCTGACAAACTACGAATCATATTATAAGCTCCGCGGATTTTGAAAGAACGTACAATCTGCAAATCCTCGCGCTTCAAATACACATCACAATCATACTTGGCTGACAGCACAGCATCACGTTGTAGGGGTGTCCGGATTATGACTTCACGCAGTACGTGATGAGCCCGCACAATATCTTCCATTCCTACGATTCGGTCTTCCTCTTCTCTCATAACCCTCTCGCCTCACTATCTATCTGTTATTCTACTTCTTGTAACATACTCTCCCGAGGACATTTTTTCAAGCATCCTAATCAGTGATAAAGAAAAAGAGACTAAAGGAACCCTATAGTCTCTTACTAATTGCTATCCCTACGCTATGAAACCTACTAGTCCTGTTGCTTCAGCATCCACTTCACCAGGTCTGGTAAGCTTGTCCACAAACGTGAATGTACAATAACATATTCGATAGCCTCGTTAGCGTCACCCACACCTACAAAATCAGGCAGGTTATGCGGCAATCTTTTGATGCCTAACAGATAATCTGGCACATGCTTGTTCACATTCTTCGCCACGCGGTAGAGCATTTTGAGCTGGGAAGTGATCCCGTTCTTCTTATATTCTAAAACCATACGGTCATATGCTACTGTTGCTGCTGCATCCTTGCCGAACTTCTCCAGTACCTTCTCGGTCTTCTTAAGCTTATTGGTGTAAAGGTACGTTGCCGTTAGAAGGTAACGCGCACCTGTGTTATCTTCTGGGTTCAATTCTAGGATGTGCTCCAACGTCTTTTGTGCTTCTTCTGCATTTCCGCTAAACCAGCAGGAGTCAGCGTAGCTTTTGCAGATTCGAATGTAAGAACGTGTCTCGTAAAGACCCCAGAAATGTCCTTTGTTCTCAGTGAAAAAGGCTTCTCCAAGCTCACGCGCACCCGCTTCCATCCCTGCTTTCAGATAAGCACGGGCATCTGCTTCATTCTCGGCTTCCTCAGCCAAAATGAGATAGGCGTCCGGACTGTCCGGATAAACTTCCAATGCCGCTTCTGCTAGCTGGATCCGACGATTGGATGCTTTAGTTTCCATTGCTTTTTGCAGCAAAGCCTGTTCCTGATCCTTCGGAGTGCCTGAAACGTTGAGCAAAAGTAATTCTTCCTCTGCCCCGCCCATGCCGTACTGTTCGATATAATTAAGCATCTCTTTAACTTTTCTGGAGATGGTAGGTGCAGTAACCTCATGTTTGATCGCTAGATCAGCTTGAGTTTGAAGGAAACCATATTCCTCAGACAAGATAAATTCGATAGCCGCGCAGAAGGAGCCCATTTTCTTCACTGCAGGCTTGATGTGACGGGAATAACCATTCCATAGAACCAGACCTTCCCAGATTAGCTCCCGGTCATAGCTGTCTCTCATGGTCTCAATAAGGTGCATAGCCAATTGTTCATGCGCCGGATGCTCCCATTTCAGATCACGTGACACCTTTTTTTTGAGCGTGGTTAGGGTAAGTTTAGCTTCAGAAATGGCTGCCGCTTCTGGTTTCTCGGCCACAGCCACAGTAGCAGCGGATTCTTCCGTTGTTACCAGTCGCATGATGGATTCCACTGCAGAAGTTTCTTTCCCTAGGCAGCATTTCTTATATTTTTTCCCGCTTCCGCAAGGACACATATCATTTCTTCCAATCTTACTCAAAACGAATTCCCCCTTAAATCTGTGAGTAGCCATTCGCCATAAGCGTATCGCTAGTATGCACTATAAGTATCAACATTTTCAGGCACGAGGCATCCTTTATAAGGTTACTGCACAAAGTCTGAAGGACTCCGATTTAAAAGGGCCTTCCCATGATCGGAAAGGCCCTTATCTGTATATATCCGCACATTTTCCCCCGTACGTGTAGTATTATAGCACTTCTTCTATCACTTGTCAGTCCTTTTTTAGGACTTAAAGCGCAAAAAATTGCTAGATACAGTGCTTTATCCTTATACCAGAGCCTTCATAGCGATGTCGCTGCGATTCTGTTTCCCGGAAAAAGAGATTCCTTCAGCCCTAGCATAGGCTGCTGAACGAGCTTCGGCAATCGTAGCACCCAGGCCTACCACGCCTAAGACCCGTCCGCCGTTCGTTACCCAGCTGCCATCTGCCCCCCGTGCTGTGCCGGCATGGAAGATCAGCCCTCCTTGGCTGTCCTCAAGCCCTTCAATCGGCACCCCCTTAGGATAAGAGCCTGGATATCCTCCAGAAGCGAGAACCACGCACACCGCTGCTTCGTCGCTCCATTCAATGTCGATATCCGCAAGTCTGCCCTCGGTTACTGCCAAAAAGATTTCTAACAAGTCGCTCTTCAATCTAGGCAGCACGACCTGTGTCTCCGGATCCCCAAACCGGGCATTGAATTCAATGGTCTTTGGTTTACCTTCTGGAGAAATCATCAGCCCTGCGAACAAAACGCCGCTGAAAGAACGGCCTTCAGCTACCATAGCCTTGGCTGTTGGCTTAATGATGGTCTCAATCGCTTCTTGGATAATCGCCTCGTCGATATGCGGCAGAGGCGAATAGGTGCCCATTCCACCGGTATTAGGACCTTTATCTCCATCGTAAGCGGGCTTATGATCCTGAGCGGCAGCCATCGGACGAACTGTCTCTCCATCAACAAAAGCCAAAATCGACATTTCTTGACCCGCTAGGAACTCTTCAATGACAACCTGAGCGCCAGCTTCACCAAACACTTTGGTTACCATAATATCAGCTAGTGCCTGCTCTGCCTCTTCCCGTGAATAGGCAACGGTCACGCCTTTTCCTGCGGCAAGCCCATCTGCCTTGATTACAATCGGCAGCGGTTGCTCGCGTAAGTAAGCCAGTGCAGCTTCATAGCCATCAAATTTTTCATAGGCTGCTGTCGGAATATTATATTTGTGCAAAAGATCCTTCATAAAGGTTTTGCTGCCTTCGATCTCAGCTGCATTCTTACGTGGACCAAACACAGGAATAGCCTGTGCTTCAAAAGCATCCACAATGCCCCCTGCTAACGGATCATCCGGTCCGATTACGACAAGGCCAACTTCCTTCTCTTTGGCAAAAGCCGTCAGACGATCGAACTCGAACACACCGATAGGCACACATTCTGCTAGCTGCGCGATCCCGGCGTTGCCGGGTGCGCAATAGATTTTACCAACCTTGGGGCTTTGGGACAGGCTCCAAATAATCGCATGCTCCCGGCCGCCGCCGCCAACCACTAAAATATCCATTAGAATAAAATCCTCCCAGCGTTCTAGTGTTTGAAATGACGGACGCCTGTGAAGACCATAGCAATTCCATACTCATTCGCGACCTTGATCGATTCTTCGTCTTTAATGGAGCCGCCTGGCTGAATAACTGCAGTAATGCCTGCTTTGGCTGCCATTTCAAGTGTATCTCCCATTGGGAAGAAGGCGTCAGAGGCAAGGACTGATCCTTTGGACTTCTCGCCAGCTTGTTCAATCGCAATTTTAGCTGCGCCAACGCGGTTCATTTGCCCTGCACCTACGCCAACTGTCATATCATCAGCAGCTAATACAATCGCATTAGATTTCACATGCTTAACTACCTTCCAGCCGAACAACAGCTGTTTCAATTCTTCTTCGGTTGGCTTACGGTCCGTAACAACTTGTAGATCATCCGGGTTCACAGAATGCACATCGCTCTCCTGTACAACCATTCCTCCATCAATAGAGGTAACTACGAAGCTGCTCTTACGCGCACTAGCCGTGCTGAGATTGCCGATTTTGAGCAGACGCAGGTTCTTTTTCTTCGTAAGGATTTCCAGTGCTTCTTCCGTAAAGCCTGGCGCCAATACGATTTCGAGGAAAATCTCTTTCAGCAGATTAGCAGTGTCCGCGTCGATAATCCGGTTAGCGGCTACAATTCCGCCAAAGATAGAGGTTGGGTCTGCGTTGTAAGCTTTTTGATAAGCTTCGTATACACTTTCACCGACACCTACACCACAAGGATTCATATGTTTAATGGCTACGACAGCAGGTTCTTCAAATTCTTTCACGATTTGCAGCGCTGCGTTAGCATCGTTGATATTGTTGTAGGATAATTCTTTGCCATGCAATTGCTCAGCTGCTGTAAGAGTATCCCCCGCAGCCAAAGGCTTGCGATAGAATGCCGCTTTTTGATGTGGATTCTCGCCGTAGCGCAGATCCTGAATTTTTTCATAAGTCACGGTGTAGCGCTCAGGAAGCGGTTCGCCAGTAACATTAGCCAAATAATCGGAAATTAAGGCATCGTAAGCCGCCGTATGACGGAACACTTTTGCCGCAAGACGTTTGCGTGTTTCCAGCGTTGTATCTCCATCTGCGCGAACCTCTTCAAGCACTGTAGCATAGTCGTTAGCATCTACCACTACACTTACAAAAGCATGGTTCTTCGCCGCAGAACGCAGCATCGTCGGTCCGCCGATATCGATATTCTCGATGGCTTCTTCATACGATACATCCGGTTTAGCAATGGTTTCCGCGAACGGATACAGATTTACTACTACCAGATCAATGTAGTCCAGACCAAGCTCTTTCATTTGACGCGTGTGTTCCTCATTGTCACGAACCGCTAGCAATCCGCTGTGTACAGCCGGGTGCAAGGTTTTGACACGTCCATCCATGATTTCCGGGAATCCTGTAACATCGGAAATACCGATGACTGGAACACCTTCCTTAGCCAAAAGCGTGCTTGTTCCACCTGTGGAAATAATCTCTACGCCTAATGCAGACAACTCGCGGCAAAAATCCACGATACCTTGTTTATCCGATACGCTAACTAGCGCTCTTTTGATACTCACTTTGAATAGTCCTCCTTCGGGTTGTACGTGCGATTTAATGTGATGACATCTAAAAGCTTGGGAAATTACTATAAGAAAGAATCTGACTCTATTACCTACTACACGACACATAATGCCGCTTATGCAATATTTCCCGAGAAATACCCTGAAATCTCTCCGCCTGTCACCAAATGTCGATCCAAAACTTCGAATGACTACAGTGTGGCTTACTTTTCGCGGATAATCGTCTTTCTTCCACTCAGTTCCACTTTCCCGCTGGCGAAAGCGCCAACCACTTCAGGATACAACTCATACTCAACCTTATGAATCCGTTCCGCCAATGAATCCGCCGTGTCGTTATCCAACACAACTACGCTACGCTGAGCAATAACTGGCCCGGTATCCATACCTCCATCGACAAAATGCACAGTGACTCCCGTCAGCTTCACGCCATAATCCAGCGCTTGTCCGATCGCATCCTTTCCAGCAAAAGCAGGCAGCAGCGATGGGTGAATGTTAATAATCCGACCCGCATACGGCGTTAAAAGCACTGGTGTAATGAGGCGCATATACCCTGCCAGCACAACCAGCCCGATTTCCCGCCGCTGAAGCTCTGCGACAATCTCTGCTTCGTAGAGCTCACGGCTGGCGAAGTCTTTTGGCCGCAGCAGGAGGGCGGGAATTCCCGCATCCTCCGCACGTTGTGCTACAGGCGCTTCCGGCTTGTCCGAGACAAGCAATTCAATCCTGCCGTCTCCAAGCAAGCCTGCTCTCTGTGCCTCGATCAGTGCTGCAAAATTGCTGCCCTGCCCCGAAGCAAAAACAGCGATTCGACTTGATTGCATCACACTTCAGCTCCAGTAAAGGTTACTTTGCGTTCCCCTTCTGTTACTTTACCAATGATATACGCCTCTTCTCCGCTAGCTTTAAGCAGTTCAAGAGCGCGTTCTCCATCAGCAGCGCTAACTACCAGAACAAGACCAATTCCCATATTAAAAGTAGTGAACATATCACGGTTGCTCACGTTTCCTTTGTCCTGCATCAATCCGAAGATTGGCAGAATCGGCCATGATCCGTAATTGATCTCCACGTCTACATTATCAGGCAATACGCGTGGGATATTCTCGATGAATCCGCCACCCGTAATGTGAGCCATACCTTTTACCGGAAGCTGCTCCAGCAGTGCCAGCAAAGGCTTCACATAAATCTTAGTTGGTGCAAGGAGTACATCCGCCAGCGGAGCGCCAAGCTCAGGAAGCACGTCTTTCAGACCATAACCCTCTTGCTCAAGCAAAAGCTTACGCACCAGCGAGAAGCCATTGCTGTGCACACCACTGGAAGCCAGACCAATCACTGTGTCTCCAGCAGCGATGTTAGCGCCTGTTACCAGCTTCGCTTTGTCAGCTACGCCCACTGTGAATCCAGCGATATCATATTCACCTGCTGAATACATACCCGGCATCTCAGCCGTTTCGCCGCCAATCAGTGCACAACCCGCTTGGTGACAGCCTTCAGCGATTCCAGCTACGATAGCTTCGATTTTCTCCGGCACCACTTTGTCGCAAGCCAGATAGTCGAGGAAAAAGAGTGGCTCTGCACCTTGCACTACAATGTCGTTCACGCACATAGCTACAGCGTCGATGCCAATCGTGTCATGACGATCCGCCGCGAATGCGATTTTGAGCTTTGTGCCTACACCATCAGTTCCCGATACAAGCACTGGCTCTTCATATTTATCTTTATTGAGGCCAAACAGCGCTCCGAACCCACCAAGATCCGTCATTACTTCTGGACGGTAAGTACGTTTTACGTGCTTTTTCATGCGTTCTACCGCTTCATTACCAGCCGCAATATCCACTCCGGCGTTTTTATAAGCTTCCGACACTATTGGACACCTCATCTTTTAATAGTTTAGAGCGCGTTTGGGCGCATTCGGCTTTTGGGTGGTTGTAGGGGAGTTACTGCGAGGAATGTTTGGACTTCCGATCGCTGTTATGCTCGAATTCCTTTGAATTTTTTACCGCTGAGCGGTAGAAATTCGAGCATAAAGGCGAACGCTAACGCTTCTACAGTTCCAAACTTCCTCTCCATAACTCCCTCCAACCACCGGTTTGTCCCTACTGCAAGCCGCAGTGCGCGCCTTGCATACGGACCTCAAGACCTCGGTGCATGAGCTGCGCCATGCACCTTCTTAAGCGAAACAAGCGAGTACCGCATTTGCGTAGCAAACAGGGACGAGCTTGGAGAGCTGATCTTGGTGCTTAGAGCGCAGCCAAGTGCCTCCTTAGCGAGACAAGCGGCCCTCGTATTTGCGAAGCAAACAGAGGGAAGCTTGGCGAGCCAGTCCCGGCGGCGGATGCAGCCGGGGGGCGGAGCGCCGTAAAGCGTGTCCCGTCCGTGCGCAGCACACAGGGACAAAGCGAGCACTCGTACCCAAGTCTTCTTAGCAAGTTATAACCCAACTCCTACCGCCGAGCTTTCGGGTGGCCGGAGGGCAGAGCCCTTCGGAATCCCCCTTTGAAAGGGGGACTTAGGGGGATGTCAACACGAGCAGCCATCTTTCTCTGCCCCGCCAAAATCCACCTGCGTCGGGTAATCATTATCAAAGCAAGAAAGGCAAAGTCCGCCTTTGTAGTCATCTTTGTTGTGTCCACCAATGGAAGAGATTAAGCCTTCCGGCGACAAAAATGCCAAGGAATCGGCGTTGATCTCTTCGCACATTTCCTCAATGGTCTTGTAGGACGCGATGAGGTCGCGGCGGTCTGGTGTATCAATGCCGTAGAAGCAAGGATTCTTGAACGGCGGCGAAGTAATCCGCACATGCACTTCAACAGCTCCCGCTTCCCGAAGCAGATTGACGATTCGGCGTGAGGTCGTGCCACGAACGATAGAATCATCGATCATAACGACACGTTTGCCATCAACTACACTGCGCACGGCGCTCAGCTTCATCTTCACACCTTGCTCACGCAGTTCTTGGCTCGGCTGGATGAAGGTCCGTCCAGTGTACTTATTCTTAATGAGCCCAAGCTCATAAGGAATTCCCGTTTGCTCGGCATACCCGATGGCTGCTGAAATACTGGAATCCGGCACCCCGGTTACGAGATCAGCATCGACAAAAGCTTCCAGTGCCATGCGGCTACCCATCCGCTTACGGGCGGAGTGCAGGTTAGAGCCGTTCATATCACTGTCTGGGCGTGAGAAGTAAATATACTCCATCGCGCACAGCGCTTTACGTTTGGGTTCGGTAAACCGGTCCTCCAAGAGACCGTTTTTGTCGAGGACTAGCAGTTCGCCCGGCTCAATATCACGAACCAGCTGTGCCCCAATGACCTCTAATGCGCAGGACTCGGAAGCAAAAATATAAGCTTCACCAATCCGTCCCATCACTAGCGGACGCAAGCCATGGGAATCTGAAGCGACAATTAACTTATCATTTGTCATAAGCAGAAAAGCAAACCCGCCAACGAGCTGCTGCAGCGCATCTTTTGCCGCTTCAACAAAATCCTTTGGCGAACGGGCAATCAGATGCGCCAGCACTTCTGTATCACTCGTAGTTTGAAAGATCGATCCGCTTTGCTCCAGTTGTTTGCGGATCAACGGTTCATTTACTATGTTGCCGTTCGTAGCAATTGCCAAATCGCCGTCACGATATTTAAATACCAGCGGCTGCGCATTGGTTAAACGGCTGTCCCCACTAGTGGAATAACGTACATGCCCAATGGACATGTCTCCAACCAATGAGGCTATTTTGTCCTTGTCGAATACTTCTTTTACTAACCCCATCCCGCGGTGATAGTTGAAATCGCGACCGTCCGCTACGCAGATTCCCGCACTTTCTTCTCCACGATGTTGTAAGGCGTGTAAGCCGTAATAAGACATGGACGCCGCTTCCGGGTGTCCGAAGACCCCGAAAACGCCGCATTCCTCTTTTAATGTGTCAAAAATATCTCCCGAGCCCGTTCCTTCATTGTAAAAGTCACCAGTCCACAGGATAGGAGTCTCCTGCTCTTTCCCGGTCTTTATTTCATAAGACATGGAATAGCATCCTCCCAAACGAATTTCAATTCTGCTACAGCTTCATCTAGTGCGGACACACCGTCCAGATTTACGCGCAGTCTGTCTCCACCTACAGTTCCGATGATCTCCACTGGAACACCGCTGGCTGCAATCGCTGCTTTCAGCTCTTCCGCACGTTCAGGAGCGACTGTCAGCACAATGCGTGATTGGCTTTCGCTAAACAATGCTACATCAGATCTAAGACCGTTAGCTGAAAGTTCAACGTTCGCTCCGATTTCGCCGCTGATACAGCTCTCTGCAAGCGCTACGGCAAGTCCACCTTCGGACAAGTCATGTGCGGAACGCACCAGACCGCCACGAATTGAGGTAAGGACTGCGTTCAGCAGTTTTTTCTCAGTAGCCAAATCCAAAGCCGGAGGGCGACCTTCGGTCACACCATGAACAGCATATTGGAATTCACTACCGCCCAGCTCAGCCTTGGTCACTCCCAGCAGAAGAATGGAATCGCCTTCTTGCTTGAACCCTTGAGTCGTAATATGATCCGTGTCCGCTACTAAACCAACCATGCCGACAACCGGCGTTGGATAGATGGAACCCGTAGTATTTTCGTTATAAAGACTGACATTACCACCGATAACCGGAGTATCCAGCACACGACATGCTTCAGCCATACCATCAACCGCACGCTCCATTTGCCAGAACACATCAGGCTTCTCAGGATTTCCGAAGTTCAGATTATCCGTGATAGCCAGCGGTTCAGCACCGGAACAAACGATGTTACGTGCCGCTTCGCTGACTGCAATACGTCCACCCACTTCAGGATCAAGATGAACATAACGGCCGTTACAGTCTGTAGTCATCGCAAGTCCTTTACGAGTACCATGAATGGTAACTACAGCCGCGTCAGATCCAGGACGTACAGCTGTGCTCGTCCGCACCATGTAATCGTATTGATTGTATACCCATGCTTTACTTGCTACGGTTGGTGATCCAAGTACTGTACGCAATGCACCGCCCAGATCCGTAACTTCCTCATAACGAAGGGTATCTACCTTTTCATTCGCAATATAATAAGCAGGAACCTCAGAAGGTTTGTTATATACTGGACACTCATCCACGAGCGCCGTTACTGGCATGTCACCAACAACCTCGCCGTGATGATACAATTTCAAGCGGCCATCATCCGTAACTTTACCGACTTTACAGCAGATAACACCCCAGCGGTCAAAAATCTCTTGTGCCTGGGCCTCATCCTTCGGCTCAACGACGAACAACATCCGTTCTTGTGATTCTGAAAGCATCATTTCGTAAGGCGTCATGCCCTCTTCACGTTGTGGCACCTGATCAAGATATAGCTCCAGACCGTTGCCTGCTTTACTTGCCATCTCCGCACTAGAGCATGTAAGACCCGCTGCACCCATATCCTGAATCCCGATAACGATGCCGCTGTCGATCAGTTCTAGACAAGATTCCATTACGAGCTTTTCCATAAATGGATCGCCGACCTGTACAGCGGTACGTTTAGCTTCTGATTCCTCACTAAGCTCTACCGATGCAAAAGTAGCACCATGAATTCCATCACGTCCTGTAGGAGGTCCTACATAGAAGACTGGGTTGCCTACACCCTTAGCTACACCACGTTGGATTTTGTCATGATCGATCAGACCCACACACATTGCATTAACTAGCGGATTGCCATCATAGCTATCATCAAACATGATTTCGCCGCCAACCGTTGGAATCCCGATACAGTTACCATAACCAGCAATACCAGACACAACATGTTCGAACAAATATTTTACTCGATCACTTTCCAGCTTCCCGAAACGTAGTGAATTGAGGATTGCGATAGGTCTGGAGCCCATGGAGAAAATATCACGGATAATCCCGCCCACACCCGTTGCCGCACCTTGGAAAGGTTCTACCGCTGAAGGGTGGTTATGACTTTCGATTTTGAAAACAACCGCTTGGTTGTCACCGATATCTACAATCCCTGCGCCCTCGCCAGGTCCCATCAGGACACGTGGTCCGGAAATTGGGAAACGTTTCAGGAGTGGTTTGGAGTTCTTATAGGCACAGTGCTCGGACCACATTACGCTGAATACGCCGATTTCAGTGTAGTTCGGCAAACGTCCCATAAAAGACTTGATCAGCTCATATTCGCTGTCCGACACACCGAACTGGCTGTAAATTTTCTGCTCCGCAATCTGTTCTGCGGTCGGTTCCTTAACGGATACTTGCTGCGTCATGACGATCCCTCCAAGTCTTCAGTATGGATGTAAACATTCTTTTGCCGTCTTCTGAACCAAGTAAACTATTAGCCGCGCGCTCAGGGTGAGGCATCATGCCAACCACATTCCCTTGTACGTTACTAACACCCGCAATATCGGCTACGGAGCCGTTAGGATTATCGCTATAGGTAAACACAATCTGATTGTTAGCTTTCAGCTCTGCCAAAGTCTCGTCATCACAGTAGTAGTTTCCTTCACCGTGTGCGATTGGGATGATGATTTCTTCATCTTTAGCATAGTCAATAGTAAATGGGGTTTCATTATTAACAACCTTAAGCACTGTATCGTGACAGCGGAACTTCATCGACATGTTGCGGCGAAGCGCACCTGGCAGCAAACCAGCCTCAGTAAGAATTTGGAACCCATTGCAAATGCCTAGCACGTATTTCCCTTGCTCTGCTGCTTTAGCAACTTCCGCCATAACAGGAGCAAATCTCGAAATCGCGCCACAGCGCAAGTAATCACCATATGAGAATCCGCCTGGAACCAAAATGCAATCATACGCCGACAAATCCGTCGCTGTATGCCACACATAATCGACTGGTTCGCCGAGACTGTCCTCTACCGCCTTGTAGCAATCAATATCACAGTTGGAGCCTGGGAAGACAAGTACAGCAAATTTCATGTCGTTTAGTCCTCCAATTCGTAGCGGTAATCCTCGATCACCGTGTTGGCAAGTAGCTTTTCGCACATTTCCTTGAGACGAACTTCCGCTTCAGCACGGTTATCCGTATCCAAAGTCAGCTCCATATATTTCCCGATACGCAAGCTTTCAACTTCTTGGAAGCCTACCGAATGAAGTGCTCCTTGTACTGCTACCCCTTGTGGATCAAGAACGCTTTTCTTTATGGTGACATATACCGTCGCTTTTAACATATGCTTGTAGTTCCTCCTAAATTTTAATGAGCATACCCTCTGAAACTGAAATTCTACAATGAGTACATTTAGCTTCAAAAATATATACTGAATTTATTCCCATGAGTGCACACACTATGTTGAACTATAAAGACTTGCCAGTAAGACGATGATAAATGTCCAGATAACGCCGTGTAGTTTCTTCTACTACTTCAGTTGGGAGCGGATCAGGTTTACTATTCTTATCCCAGGCAGATGCAGATAGATACGTACGAACAGGCTCTTTATCCATACTATCAATTTCAATATCAAGCGCGTATTTATCCTTAGCCCAGAAGCGGGAAGCATCCGGTGTAAAAATCTCATCGATCAGAATCACCTTGCCGTCCAACAAGCCGAATTCGAATTTGCAGTCCGCAAGAATGATCCCCCGCTCAGCACAATACTCTCTAGCAAAAGCGAACAGCTTTAAGCTCTTTTCCTGCAGCTCAAGCGCCAGATCAGCTCCGATTAATTCCTGCATTTTCTCAAACGGAATATCCTCATCGTGACCTACATCATTTTTAGCCGCAGGGGTAAAAATCGGCTCTGCCAGCAGCGCGTTTTTGCGGAGGTTAGCAGGAAGCTCAATACCATTTACCTTGCCTGTTTCTTGATACTGTCTCCAGCCGCCGCCAGTGATGCATCCACGCACTACGCATTCGATATCAATGCGCTCCGCTTTGCGTACCACCATGACACGGTTTCTGAGGGCCTCTTTGTCCTTAACTACGTCGCCAAGCAGATCCACATCGATATGAACGACATGATTCTCCATCAGCTCTTTAGTCTGTCCGAACCAGAACGCGCTCAGACGGTTAAGCACATTACCCTTTTCAGGGACCGCCGGGTCCAGCACATAGTCAAAAGCAGATATCCGATCCGTAACTACGATCAGTACATTTTCCCCTAAATCGTATAGCTCGCGAACCTTCCCTTTGTAGAGCAGCGGCGCATTGATGAGTTCCACGGCTGTGGATACGGCCGATGATGTCATGACCTTTCCTCCCTTGAACTAATGATCATTAATTATTACTTGAGCGAAAACGTCTCTTGCAAAATCGGAAATATCTGTTGGGTCAATCGGGCCACTACAAGAAATGTTTGGACTTCCGATCGCTGTTATCCTCAGATTTCCTGATTTGAACCACTGCCCGTGGTAGAAATCCGAGGATAAAGGCGAACGCTAACGCTTCTACAGTTCCAAAATTTCTCTCCGTTCCTTATCGACCAGTTGCATTTCAATTCTGCACAACATTAACCGCTCGTACTATTCCTAGCTCCTTAGTTCACCACTAACTTATCTTTTTTAGATAAGTTCTAGCTTGCGGAAGATGGTATCCACATGCTTAAGGTGCCAAGAAGGGTTAAATGCATCTTCAATCTCTTCTGGGGTGAGGACATTAGTGATTTCAGGTGTAGCTTCCACGATATCACGGAACTGCTTTTGCTCTTCCCAAGCTTGCATCGCACGTGGTTGAACGGTATCGTACGCTTGCTCGCGGCTGAAGCCTTTATCAATCAGCTTGGTTAAGATCCGGCCAGAGAAAGGAACGCCGAAGGTACGGTTCATGTTACGCTTCATATTCTCTGGGAATACAGTCAGGTTCTTCACGATGTTTCCGAAACGGTTCAGCATGTAGTTCAGCAGCATCGTTGCATCCGGAAGGATGATACGTTCCACTGAAGAGTGCGAGATATCGCGTTCATGCCAGAGCGGCACGTTCTCATAAGCTGTAACCATATGTCCGCGAATCACGCGGGACAGACCGGAAATATTCTCGCAGCCAATAGGATTCCGTTTATGCGGCATAGCAGATGAACCCTTTTGACCTTTGGCAAAAGCTTCTTCTACTTCGCGAATCTCACTCTTTTGCAGAGCGCGGATTTCGGTAGCGAATTTGTCTAGCGAGGTTGCTA
The DNA here is from genome assembly GCF_038593125.1 of Paenibacillus sp. FSL F4-0097. NCBI lineage: Bacteria > Bacillati > Bacillota > Bacilli > Caryophanales > Paenibacillaceae > Paenibacillus > Paenibacillus sp. FSL F4-0097. The sequence goes on along the minus strand of NZ_CP151965.1, from coordinate 734,789 downwards.
CCAGAGCAAGAGCTGCCATATACTCAGCGTGACGGTCGCGCTGTAGAGTTTGTGTCGAGATCGGTGCAGGGCTTGTACCCAGCTTACGGCAGACAAATTCTTCTACGAATGGATCAATGTTGGCATACGTACCAACGGCTCCGGAGATTTTGCCAAATTGCACACCGTTCGCAGCATGGCGGAAACGCTCCAGGTTACGTTTCATTTCTTCGTACCACAATGCCATTTTCAGACCAAAAGTAGTTGGCTCAGCATGAACCCCATGTGTACGGCCCATCATCGGTGTATCTTTATAAGCAATAGCTTTATCTTTAAGGATCTCAATAAAGTTGATGATATCCTTCTCTAGAATCTCATTCGCTTGACGCAGCAAGTAACCCAGTGCTGTATCCACCACATCTGTGGAAGTAAGGCCGTAGTGTACCCATTTGCGTTCTGCGCCAAGGCTTTCGGAAACCGCACGTGTAAAGGCAATTACGTCATGACGTGTTTCCTGTTCGATTTCATCAATACGTGCGATGTCGAATTTAGCATCCTTACGCAGCTTAGCAGCGTCTTCATGTGGGATGACTCCCAGCTCCGCCCATGCTTCACAAGCGCATATTTCCACTTCCAGCCACGCTTTGAATTTATTCTCCTCAGTCCAAATGGCCCGCATCTCGGGTCTGCTGTAACGTTCGATCATATTCTTTAGTTCCTCCAAAGTTTAGATTGCTCCACCCAGGATAGGCCGTCTCCGGTATCCTTGCACAGCAGATTGATATGACCCATCTTACGACCAGTCTTACTCTCAGTCTTGCCATATATATGAAGCTTAGGTACAATACCCAGCTTATTATCTTTTTCCTCATGTGTACAGGTCGCTTTAATAGCGCCATCCAAATGCTGACCTAATACATTTACCATAACTACAGGTGTCAAAAGCGTTGTATCGCCCAGCGGCAGATTACAAATCGCCCGGACATGCTGCTCGAACTGTGAGGTCACGCAAGCATCCATGGTGTAATGGCCGGAATTATGCGGCCTTGGTGCCAGCTCATTGACGAACAATTCACCGTCCGCTGTGACGAACATTTCCACGGCAAGCAGTCCAACCGCATTCAGCCCTGCGATTAAAGTCTCAGCCAGCTCGCAAGCTCTGCGCTGAATGTCCGCTGACACTCTTGCAGGTACAATGGACAGATGCAAAATATTATTTACATGAATGTTCTCAGAAGGCGGGAAGCTTTTGACCTCCCCAGATGCACTGCGTGCAGCAACAACGGATATTTCGCATTGAAAAGCTACAAACTTCTCAAGCACCAGCTCCGGAATCACCTCACCGGGTGCAACCTGCCGGAAAGCTTCTTCCAGCTCTTCTTCCTGACGAATCACAGCTTGACCCTTGCCGTCATAACCGCCTGTGGCTGTCTTGAGCACACAAGGTAGTCCAAGTTCAGCCGCCGCCTGTTTTAGCTCCGCAAGGCTGTCCACCTTCCGGTACGGGGCGACCGGAACGCCCGCCGCCTCGATGGCGGCTTTTTCGCGCAGCCGATGCTGCGTGGTATACAGCAGCGCGCTGCCCTGCGGCACGTACGATTCTTCCGCCAGCAGCGCGGCTACGCCCGCGTCGACGTTCTCGAACTCGTACGTGATGACGTCCGCGCGGCGGGCCAGCTCCCGCGCCGCGTCCCGGTCGTTATACGCCGCCGTGATCTGCGGCGTAACTTGACCGCTAGGCGCATCCGGCGCAGGATCCAGCGCCACGAAGCGGTACCCCATGGCGCTGCCGGCCAGCGCCATCATGCGCCCGAGCTGCCCGCCGCCGAGCACGCCGACGGTCGAGCCGGGCAGCAGCGTCCGGACGGTGTCCGCACCGGACGCTTGTGCGGCTGGCGAAGCTGCGCCGCCAGCCTCCTGCAGCTTCAGCTCCTCCGGTCTCATAAGCTGTCGCTGCTTTCCAATACTTCATCGCGGATCGCATCCCGCCGCAGCTGCACACGCTGCTGCACTTCAGGGTCGAACGCTCCGATGATCTGTGCGGCCAGCAGGCCTGCATTTACAGCGCCTGCCTTACCAATAGCTACCGTTGCTACCGGTATGCCTCCAGGCATCTGCACGATGGAGAGCAGCGAATCCAGCCCATTAAGTGCTTTCGACTGCACGGGCACTCCAATCACTGGCAGGATTGTCTTTGCAGCCACCATACCCGGCAAATGCGCGGCGCCGCCTGCTCCTGCAATAATCACGCGAATGCCGCGGCCTGCGGCTTCCTCCGCATAGCGGAACATCAAGTCCGGTGTACGGTGCGCGGATACTACCTTCTTCTCATAAGACAATCCCAGCTCTTCCAGCACCCTACAAGCGTGCTCCATCGTATCCCAATCCGACTTACTACCCATGATGACAGCTACCTGCACAGACATGATTCGACCTACCTTCCAATCACTAGTATGAGATATCTTTATCTTGTAAATCCGAACAAGCAGAGACTACATTCTCGTCCTTCAGGGATGACTATCGTTTTCCTTAATAATATAAGGTTGATATATTACGTGTAACTTATTCCTTATATTAAAAAAGCCCGATGTCCAGACGCATTTTGCTGCGGGAGGATCGGACTAGTAAAGGAATTAGGAAAAAACACTCCCGTTTGCCTCTCACCAAACTGGCATTAAGCACGGAAAGCTGCACAATGCATCACTCCATTATCTGGACTGAACTATCGCATTCTAGCATCCTATTTCCTCGTAGTCCGGTAATTTACGGTTCCCGGGTAGAAACTTCCGGGCCATATTCCCGGTTTTATACGAGCTCTTCATGACATCAGTTTAACAATCCCCTACACATGATGTCAACTCAAACACGAACATTGGTAAAAACACGATAATAAATGTTCGCTTTTGGACGAATTTAAATTCTCAATAACCTTATATTTTGTGAAGAAAGACTTCTTTCCGTACACTCCTAGCTCTAACACTCTATGTTGTTTAAGCTCCAGAATACGACCTATACTTCCTTAAATTGAAAAAAAGGAACGCTATCAGCGTCCCTTTGAACTCTATATTATTTTACAACCAGCACTGGAATACGAGCGCTTTGTACTACATTATGGCTGACACTGCCCAGAACAAATTCACGTATACCGCCAAGCCCACGGCTGCCGATAACTATGATGTCTATAGCATTTTCCTTAGCATATTTCAAAATCACTTCCGCAGGAGATCCTTGTAAAAGCTCAACCTCAGCATTCAGGCCTTCAGCCTCAAGGCGTCCCTTCACTTCTTCGGTAGTCTGCACTGCCAAATCATAATATTCTTTATTTACTGAAGCTGGTAGAGGTGCAAGAGCTTCTCCGATAAAAAATCTTGGGAATTCAAATGCGTGTACGACATGCAATATAGAACCTGGTGTGACTTTAGCGAGTTCAATTGCGCGCTCCAATGCTTGATTAGAAGCCTTTGAACCGTCATAGGCTAGCAAAATTTTAGAGAATAACATGTACGCCACCTCTTTTTCTAGTTTGTAATCCTAAAGACTATTATCTTAAAAAATAGCTGTACAAAAAGATATTCAGCAGCAGCAGAAGCGGAATTCCGATCCTGAAGGATGTATGACGCGTCTTGTGGCGCTTACGGTACATGGCAATCAGCACACCTAGTGCGCCGCCCATGGCTGCCAGCAGAAAAAGTGTTTTCTCAGGTACACGTTCCCGCCTTTTGCGGGCTTTATTCTTGTCCTCGGACATCACTACATACCCGATAATATTAATTACCACAAACCACAACATTACAACCTTGACCATTCTCCCGGGCTCCTCCTCCTTGCTTCCTATCTCTATTATATTCCCCTTTTGCACAAAAAACCAATCATCCTTACACGCTCTGCCAAGTCTGTTAAGTTTCTTTAAGCTGCTTCTGCTTCGTATTCTTCATCCATACCCAGGATAAAATTGTAGCCAACGCCGCCGCAATCCCACCTAACCAGAATCCTCCGGTCAAGCCATATACAGAGCTCATCCAACCTGCTACAAATGGCCCTGCTGACATCCCTATCGCATAAACGGCCTGATAGAAACCCATAGCTGTAGCCCGTTTAAAGGGATCTATTTCTGATACCGATTTACTCAACAGCAGCGGAAAAATAAGTCCCTGCATAAAACCATTCCCCACCTGAGTCAGACAAAGTGCCGCTAACGTTGACATAGAGGGAATGAGCAGCGTAAACAGTGCGCTTCCCGCAAAGCCTAGCATAAGCTTCCCTCTATCACCCAGTAGCCCTCCAAACAGACGTGAACCGTAGAGTGTTGCGATGGCATGCGGAATCATAAAAGCGAGTGTTAGCCAGCCCAAACTTTCTTTGCTTGCTCCGATATTCAGCGCCTGATTCGGAGTATATCCGAACATCGTTATAAATAGCACACAGTGTGCCAGCACAGACAACAGCGAGACTTTTACCAGCAGAGGTTCCTTTACGACACCAGCCAGCTCCTTGATCTGTATGGCATTTTGCCGTTTTTCCTGCTTTTGTTCCGGTAACCGAAGCGCAAGAATTAGTGCCGCAATAGCTACAATTCCACCAATCAGGAAGGGGGCATTCCAGCCCCAATGCTCTACCATATAGCCGCTGATCATCATGCTGGTCAATTGGGCGATTACTGTAGTAAATTGCAGCATGCCCATTGCTTTTCCAGCTTCCTCTTTTGGAAAATATCCTGCGAACATCACAGAGTACACAACCCATGCCGATGCTGCTATCCCGGATACCGCACGTGCTGCCAACGCCCAACCCGGCTGTGCTCCCCACATAAAAAGAAAACAGCTGACTCCACTCGCAATCAATCCCAGATAGATAAACGGCCGCCGCCTATTTAAATAATCTGAACCGATGCCAATGGGTATACGGAATAGGATCTGCATTAACCCATATATCCCAAGCACCATACCCACCATAAAATACGATGATCCCAAATGCTCAACATATGGTGAAAGCACCGGCACATAAATATAAGAAGAGAACCAAAACATAAATACAATAACCAAAAAGAAAAACCTGCTGCTTCCCTGCCCCTGTGGGCGATCTGCCGCTTTCAACGGATTCGCCTGCTGCTCAGCTGCCACCTAATCACCTGCTCCACTCATTTGCTTACCATTCTAATTCAAAGCCTATCCGTAGACCACATAAACTTACTAGGATAGAAAAAAGACTACTGAGCACACTCAGCAGCCTTCATTATTCTAATCATTCGTTTTAATTGAAGCTAACCATCCGATGATTCCTACTACTTATCCTTCTTTTGTCCTTCAAGCGCTGCTTTCAGCAGTTCCCCAAGGTTAGAACCTATGCTTTCCTGCTTACTGTATTGCTGCACCAGCTTTTGCTGTTCACGTTTATTAACATGCTTGTGATCCTTATCTAAGGTCTCTGTGATTCCACAGCCTAGACATTGTACGAACATGCCTGCTTTACCCTCTTTAAGCTCCATTTTCTTATGGCACTGTGGGCAGCGGCGATTCGATAGTCTTTTCTCACCTGCACGGGTGTAACCACAGTTATCTGCAGGACATACCAGCAGCTTCCCTCGTTTGCTCTTCTTCTCGAGTAGTCTTGTACCGCATTCCGGACAATGGCTGTTAGAGACATTATGCGGCTTATATTCTGCTCCGCTAGTTTTCACACCTGTTACCAATTCCTGTGCCATACTGCGGATACCTTGTAAAAAGAGCTCCGGTTTGCCTTGACCACGCGCTATTTTCTCCAGCTCAGCTTCCCAACGTGCGGTTAGATCTGGGGTACGTAGCTGAGTGGATACCAGCTCGATTAACTGCTTACCTTTTCCTGTCGGATGCAGGAGATTACCTTGCCGCTCAATCGTATCGGAGCTTACCAGCTTCTCAATAATATCCGCGCGGGTAGCCGGGGTTCCGAGGCCGTGTTTCTCCATTTGCGTCAACAGCGAAGCTTCATTATAACGCTTCGGTGGCTGCGTTCGGCCAGCACGCACCATACAGCGGCTAATCGTGACAGCAGCCCCTTCGCGCAGCTCAGGCAGCTTTACACTGCCCGCTGCCGGCTCGTCCGCAGATTCCTCCTCGTCATCACTACTCATATCTCCGCCGTATACTTCGCGCCAACCGGCATCTTTAACCGTCGTCCCTTTGACATGAAAATTTTCGCCTTCTACATTGACGGTTACAGCTACCGCATCATAACGAGCTGGCGGATAGAACAAGCTTATAAAACGCCGCACAATCAGATCATACAACTTACGTTCCTCAGTACTCAAACCATTTAACAATACGGTCTGTTCTGTAGGAATAATAGCATGGTGATCACTGACTTTACTATCATCCACGATTCGTTTCGTAATCGGCAGCTGCTTGCGCAGCAATGGACGTGCTAACGCTGCATATGGACCGACCGCAACACTATCCAGTCTTTCCTTGAGTGTGCCCGTCATATCTGAAGTTAAGTAACGACTGTCCGTACGCGGGTATGTGACAAGTTTATGCTGCTCATATAACCGCTGCAGCACACTGGAGGTCTGCTTCGCGGAGAAGCCGAACTTCCGGTTCGCATCACGCTGCAGTTCAGTCAGATCATAAGCCAGTGGATGAGGTTCACTTTTCTCACTCTTCTGTACCTTAATAATACGGCCGCTGCGTCCTGTAAGCTTATCCTTTAAGCTGGCTGTCTTATCCTTTTCGAATATCCGACCATCACCGTTACTGGCTCGCCATGCCGCTTGGAAATCCCCAAAATCAGCAGTCAGCGTCTCAAAATCGACGGAACGGAAACCCGTAATCTCCTGTTCACGATCCATGATCATCCCTAATGTCGGCGTTTGTACCCGTCCTGCTGAGAGCGGCGAACCGAACTTACAGGTCAAAGCTCTCGTGACATTCAGACCAATCATCCAATCCGCCTCTGCGCGGCAACGTGCAGATTCATACAACCGATCAAATTCCCGACCCGGATGGAGTTTTGCAAATCCCTCTTTAATTGCCTTATCAGTCTGCGAGGATATCCATAACCGCCGGAATGGCTTCTTCCACCCTGCCATATTCATAATCCAGCGAGCCAGCAGCTCCCCTTCACGGGCAGCATCTGTAGCAACAATAAGCTCCTCAATGTCCTGACGTTTCATTAGATGCTGGACAGCCTTGTATTGCTGGTTGGTCTCCCGCAGCACCTTCAGCTTGGTCTTCTCCGGCAAAATCGGCAGATCCTCCAAGGCCCAAGTTGCAAACTTTTTATTATAATCCTCAGGCTCTGCCAGGCCGACCAAATGACCAAGCGCCCAGGTAACCACATATTTTGGACCTTCAATATAACTCTTCTGTTTATTATTACATCCCATGACCCGTGCAATCTCGCGTGCAACAGACGGCTTCTCCGCCAGTACTAGTGTCTTCATAATGCTCCCCTTTCCACATCAAATTTCATTATAGCATTAAATGAATGTTAGCAAATATCGTCAGGCTTTACCGTATGCCTCTGTTATACACTAGATCATATCTGATACCCGAAAGGAGTCATAGTCAATGTATGAACAAGAAAGCTATAATATAGTACCTATAGGATGGGTTAGAGGTACAGCACAAAATTTGCGGCTTGAAATCAACCCGGAATTCAGACCGGCGCTTAAAGGTTTATCTCAGTTTAGTCATTGCCAAGTGCTTTGGTGGCTGCATGAGTTTGCAGATGATCATTTCCGCCAGACTACACAGATTCAGCCTCCTTATGATGCGACCTTAACTGGAGTATTCGCTTCCCGTTCCCCTATTCGCCCTAATCCGATTGGGCTAAGTGTAGCAGCAATCCTGTCTGTCGATGTAGACTCTGGAATAGTAGAGGTGGCCGGGCTTGATGCCTATCCGGGTACACCGGTTCTCGACATCAAAGCCTATTTTCCTAGTGCAGATCGCGTAATGGAAGTGACTGTTCCCGATTGGGCTGCTGCTTGGGGCGACTGGACAGCAAATAATTGAAGTAATCGTGCTAGACACCATTTCTATTAACTGTTATGGGAGGACATCTCTTGAACAATCGCCAACTAATCATTCAAGCCTTAGATCTCATTGAGGATCGCTTAACCACGTTTCTTCCTGTAGCTGTCCTCTCCAAAGAAATGGGATACTCCCTTTATCATTTCACCCGTCTATTTCAAGCAGTCACTGGGATAGCACCCGGCGACTATATAGCCAGACGCAAAATCACTGAAGCAGCCTTGGACATTCATAGAATGCCAGAGCGCTCACTCCAGGACATCTCATTAGACTATAACTTTAGTAACTATGAGACCTTTACCCGTGCCTTCAAAAGAATGCTGCACACGACTCCCTCTCTTGTTCGAAAAAGACTTACTGAAACGAAACTCCCTTTGCTCTCTAGACTATATGAACAGGATCTACTTCAATTCCTTTCTGATAGTGATCTCTCCCCCCAGCTCGTTGATTTCGGGGAAATTATACTTCAAGGACCTGTAGTTAAAGTAGACCATGATTTCTCCGTCATTTCTGATACTTGGCCTTTGCTTTTCAATAAGGTAGCCACTATATCGGATAGAATACAGCCTGAAAAATATTATCAGCTTGGCTTCTGGCCAGATGACTATGAGAGTAATGGGTTTTCGATCATGTGTGCCTGCGAAATTAGTCCTATAAAAGCAGACCACAATCAGACTTTCCCCCTTCAGATCTTACCACCCATACGTTATCTGAAATTCATCCATAAAGGCCGCTCTTGTGGTATCCCTTCTACCTATAAATATATCTACGGAATCTGGCTGCCGAAAACAGAATACAGGATGTCCATTTCATTTGAATTGGAGTATTATGGTGAATTGTACCTTGGACCAGATAACGAAAACTCGGTGAGTGAAATCTACATTCCGTTAGATTTTTTACAAGAAAAGACTACGTTGTCGTCTTTTATAGATGACAACCGTTACTCTTAGAAATATAAAGATATTATAGTTTTGTAGCTTATAAATTCTCATTTTTAACAAAAAGCCCGTATCTGCTATGCAGACACGGGCTTCTTTTTGCTTATGGAATTAATAGTTACTTTTGCTCCACCTGAATCGTTTGTTCAAGCTCCGGATAATAATGTTTAACTTGTTTTCCTTCTTCATCCCTTAATGCTTTATGGTTTTCATCAATGGAGTAAGTAAACGGCTTAACTGTAATTGTCTTTGGTGTTTGCGCGAACGGAATGAAATCTTTGTCTACCAAAGGATAGACTATAGCTGGCAAGTTAAATGACCCACCCGATGAGAACGCATTGCCTAGTTCATCAACAATTTCATAGAACATTTCAGAGGTTGTGTATCCATCCTTTTCTTTCACAGTTGGCGCTTTACCTTCTTCGCTGAGCTGTAATCTGCTTGTGGCTGGAGTTAATTCCAGCTTGGTAATCGTATAACTGAATTCTTCTGCCTCTTTTGTTTGGTTCAGATCAAGCTTGATAATTCCTTCCGTTACTTTTTTCACCGGCACCTTGATTACAAAAGGCTCTGCAATTTGTGTAACCGGCACACTGATGCTTAATTCAAATTCATCCCCCAAAGCCTCTATATTATTTAGATTTCTGTAATCGTATAAAATAGCATTCTTTTTGCCCTCAACATCACCAAAAGACGACATTTGGCTCTCCAGTTTTTTCCCATTCGGCAATTTCACTTCTGCTGAACCCAACAACCCTTTTTCGGACTGGTTCATTGTCACTTTCCCATGTTGTTCTGTTAGCGATGGATCGAACTCAATCGGTTCAATAATCATCTCAGCCATCATCTTATCATTATCAATGCCTTCCCGTTCAATCGCAAAAGCCAACCGCGAGCCGTCATAATAGGCATCGGTAACCTTTAAGGTCACTCCATCATGGGTAACGCTTTGGTTAGGGGCAGTAGATAATCCTTTTTCCTCAGCAGCATTTAGACCTTTATCGTCAATTCCCTTAAAAATACTACCTACAACAGGAATCTGCTTCAACGTTTCAGCCATGACCGGGGATACAAATCCGCTACCGATTATGCCCGCACCCAACACTGCTGCTGCCGAGGCAGCCACCAATGATTTTTTTAGGAACTTATTTCCATTTTTTCTTGACGCTCGTTTTTCCATTCCCTCGTCTCCTATTCGCTTCATAATTGAATCGCTGAAACTGTCTACCGGCATTTCATGATTTAGGAATGTTTGACGAATGTGCTCCATCTTCTGACTTTCAGTTGGATCTTGCCATTTCTCCATGAGGGCTGCCTCCTTCATTCATTCTTTGCCGGACTAACTTTTTGCGTAGACGTTCAAATTTTTTACGTAATGTAGCTGAATTACAATCCATAATCTGACCCATTTCTTCAAAGCTGTACTGCTCAACCACCTTAAGAATCAGGAGATTGCTCTCTTCGGCTGTCAGGTCATCCATAAATAACTTCTGCAATGGCTCCTCATCGTTAGGATTATAATAGGCTTTGGGCTGCTGCTCTTTATATAGCGATAACAGACGGTTTCTTCGCTTGCGTTTGCGAACCTGATCCAGACAATGATGATAGGCCACTTTATACAGCCATGCACTAAAAGAGACTCGTTTCTCATAACGTCTGAGTTCCTGATACACTTTTACAAATATATCTTGCACAGCATCCTCTGCTTCTTCATGACTTCTCAAAATATAATAGCAATACGTATAAATCTTTCTTTCATAGGCTTGTATTATAGTTCTATAGGCTTCGCGGTTACCCGCAAGAACCTGATCGATAGCCTCTTCAATTATTGTTTGATTCACTTGGACCCCGGGGCTGCGACGTTCCAAAGAATCACCTCCTTGTTATTGACTACAACTATATAACGAATGTGATCCCTTTAATTGTGACAGGCTCAAAAATTTTTCCAAATATGTTAGAAACATTATCCGTTTTTCAATAAAAAAAGCGACTGCCCCGATTGATGTTCGGAGAAATCGCTTTTATAATAATATTCCATATTTATAAATTACTTACTTATTCGTACTAATGGACACCTTTTAACGCTATACATGCTTCAAAATACACAGTATCACTATTCTGACCGCGTACATATATACCATCATCCGTTACAGCTGAACGTAAAATAGTCAGTTCATCCCCAAACTTAGCTTCTTGTAGATAAGTAATCCGGAAGCGTGTGAACTCTGCATTATCCCATTCCGCTAAAGTGAGCGCATCACAACATAAATCCCCGTATCGGGCATTATTCAAATGTCCGTTGCTGTCCAGCCCACTATATCTTACCTGATACCGATAAACTTCTTCCATAGTAATATCAGAAGGGATCGTTACCTTAACAGGCATATCGCCTACTGAATCGCCATTATAGTGCTTAACCTGAACTGGAAGGGCATTCGGTCTAAGTATCTTTCTCTTCTCAATATCTACTAAAGCCCATATGGATCGTGCTGTGGCGATTTCTATATGATCTGCATCGAAAATACGATAATCCCGTTGCCACAGTGCCCCTTTAGTGCCTTTACTCCAGGTATGTACGCTAAGCACATCATTTGGGCGGGGAATACGCTTAAAATCAAGATCTAACGTAATCATCATCCAGCCCATTCCTGCATTCAGAATCTCTTCCACACTTATCCCCAAATTACCCACTGCGAAGTCTGCCGCACATTGCATGATATCCAGAATAAAGGATAACTTACCCTGCGAACGATAATCCGTGTCGCTCGCATGTACAGAAAAATCTTCTATCCACACAAGATTGCTACTGTTGTCCATTGTTTATCCTCCTGCCATGCAAAATATCCTTGCATTTACTTGAAGTATCCACATATACCACTGCTCTATCCACATAAATTGGGGACTACTTTCATTTTTGAATATATTTTATTATTTCATCCACATGTTAGTAACTTTTATAATTTCGTTAATTCCCCATAACTTATCCACATTATTTAAATTAAGCGATAAAGGGAACAAAAAAGCCATTGTTGATAAATCAACAATGGCTTCGTGTGCTTGGCAACGTCCTACTCTCCCAGGACCCTTCGGTCCAAGTACCATCGGCGCTGGAGGGCTTAACGGTCGTGTTCGGGATGGGTACGCGTGGAACCCCTCCGCTATCGCCACCAAACATGCGTCTGTGAAACAGACGCTGCCGCGTGAAATTCGGTTCATCACCAGAAGTGACAATGAATTTCTAAGCGTATTACAGGCTTAATCGCCTGAAAACTGAATCCGAAACGAATCTGCATTCTAAGTATAGGATAAGCCCTCGACCGATTAGTATTGGTCAGCTCCATGCATTGCTGCACTTCCACCTCCAACCTATCTACCTCGTCGTCTTCAAGGGGTCTTACTAATTGGGAAATCTCATCTTGAGGGGGGCTTCACGCTTAGATGCTTTCAGCGCTTATCCCGTCCGTACGTAGCTACCCAGCCATGCTCCTGGCGGAACAACTGGTGCACCAGCGGTACGTCCATCCCGGTCCTCTCGTACTAAGGACAGCTCCTCTCAAATTTCCTGCGCCCACGACAGATAGGGACCGAACTGTCTCACGACGTTCTGAACCCAGCTCGCGTACCGCTTTAATGGGCGAACAGCCCAACCCTTGGGACCTACTTCAGCCCCAGGATGCGATGAGCCGACATCGAGGTGCCAAACCTCCCCGTCGATGTGGACTCTTGGGGGAGATAAGCCTGTTATCCCCAGGGTAGCTTTTATCCGTTGAGCGATGGCCCTTCCATGCGGTACCACCGGATCACTAAGTCCGACTTTCGTCCCTGCTCGACTTGTAGGTCTCGCAGTCAAGCTCCCTTATGCCTTTGCACTCTGCGAATGATTTCCAACCATTCTGAGGGAACCTTGGAACGCCTCCGTTACTCTTTAGGAGGCGACCGCCCCAGTCAAACTGCCCGCCTGACACGGTCCCCGTACCCGATAAGGGCACTAGGTTAGAACCTAGATACGATCAGGGTGGTATCCCAACGGCGCCTCCACCGAAGCTTGCGCTCCGATTTCTACGGCTCCCACCTATCCTGTACAGATCGTACCCAAATTCAATATCAAGCTGCAGTAAAGCTCCATGGGGTCTTTCCGTCTTGTCGCGGGTAACCTGCATCTTCACAGGTATTAAAATTTCACCGGATCTCTCGTTGAGACAGCGCCCAAGTCGTTACGCCATTCGTGCGGGTCAGAATTTACCTGACAAGGAATTTCGCTACCTTAGGACCGTTATAGTTACGGCCGCCGTTTACTGGGGCTTCGGTTCATAGCTTCGGGTTACCCCTAACCACTCCCCTTAACCTTCCAGCACCGGGCAGGCGTCAGCCCGTATACTTCGCCTTGCGGCTTCGCACAGACCTGTGTTTTTGCTAAACAGTCGCTTGGGCCTTTTCACTGCGGCCCCCTCGTGCTATTCACACTACCGGGGCACCCCTTCTCCCGAAGTTACGGGGTCATTTTGCCGAGTTCCTTAACGAGAGTTCTTCCGCGCGCCTTAGAATTCTCTTCTCGCCTACCTGTGTCGGTTTGCGGTACGGGCACCTTCTCCTGGCTAGAGGCTTTTCTTGGCAGTGTGAGATCATGACCTTCGCTACTATAATTTTCGCTCCCCATCACAGCCTAGCCTTAACGATGTGCGGATTTGCCTACACATCAGCCTCACTGCTTAGACGGACATCCATCAGTCCGCGTCACTACCCTCCTGCGTCACCCCATCGCTCATAGCGGATTACGGTGGTACAGTAATTTCAAACTGTTGTCCTTCGACTACGCCTTTCGGCCTCGCCTTAGGTCCCGACTTACCCTGAGCGGACGAGCCTTCCTCAGGAAACCTTGGGCTTTCGGCGGATCAGATTCTCACTGATCTTTTCGTTACTCATACCGGCATTCTCACTTGTGTAGTGTCCAGCGCTCTTTTCAGTACACCTTCAACCCCTACACAACGCTCCCCTACCCCAGATACATACGTATCTAGCCATAGCTTCGGTGGTGTGTTTAGCCCCGTTACATTTTCGGCGCAGAGTCACTCGACCAGTGAGCTATTACGCACTCTTTCAATGGTGGCTGCTTCTAAGCCAACATCCTGGTTGTCTGTGCAACTCCACATCCTTTCCCACTTAACACACACTTGGGGACCTTAGCTGATGGTCTGGGCTGTTTCCCTTTTGACAATGGATCTTAGCACTCACTGTCTGACTCCCGGCAATAAGTATATGGCATTCGGAGTTTGACTGAGCTTGGTAATCCTTGCGGACCCCGCACCCAATCAGTGCTCTACCTCCACTACTCTTATACCGAGGCTAGCCCTAAAGCTATTTCGGGGAGAACCAGCTATCTCCGAGTTCGATTGGAATTTCTCCGCTACCCCCACCTCATCCCCGCACTTTTCAACGTACGTGGGTTCGGGCCTCCAGTGCGTGTTACCGCACCTTCACCCTGGACAGGGGTAGATCACACGGTTTCGGGTCTACGTCCACATACTAAGTCGCCCTATTCAGACTCGCTTTCGCTGCGGCTCCACCTTCTCGGCTTAACCTTGCATGTTAAACGTAACTCGCCGGTTCATTCTACAAAAGGCACGCCATCACCCATAGATCGGGCTCTGACTTTTTGTAAGCACACGGTTTCAGGTTCTATTTCACTCCCCTTCCGGGGTGCTTTTCACCTTTCCCTCACGGTACTGTTTCACTATCGGTCGCCAGGTAGTATTTAGCCTTAGCAGATGGTCCTGCTGGATTCATACGGGGTTTCACGTGCCCCGCACTACTCGGGATCCGTCTCGGAGAGAACACAGTTTAGGTTACAGGGCTTTTACCTCTATCGCGGGCCTTTCCAGACCTCTTCACCTACCATATTCCTTTGTAACTCCATGTGAGACGTCCCACAACCCCAAGAGGCAAGCCCCTTGGTTTAGGCTGTTCCGCGTTCGCTCGCCGCTACTGACGGAATCACTATTGTTTTCTCTTCCTCAGGGTACTTAGATGTTTCAGTTCCCCTGGTCTGCCTCTACACACCCTATGTATTCAGGTATGAGTAACTGCGAATTACCACAGCTGGGTTTCCCCATTCGGACACCCCCGGATCAAAGCTTGCTTACAGCTCCCCGAGGCAGTTTCGTTGTTCGCCACGTCCTTCGTCGGCTCCTGGCGCCTAGGCATCCTCCGTGTGCTCTTATTAGCTTAACCTTGATTCTTCCGAAGAAAAATCTCACTAATAACATTTACTTGTTTGCACAAGTTGCTAAAAGATGTTCTAAAACGCAAATTCGTTTCGGTATCCAGTTTTCAAGGATCAAGTCTTACTTGAGAGCTTAAACTCTCAAAACTGAGCAACGAGTGAGTAACAGGCCTAAACCTGAGTTTTGGAAGCTGAGCTTCCGATTTGAATGTCCTCATTGCAGAGAACGATTCTCCATAGAAAGGAGGTGATCCAGCCGCACCTTCCGATACGGCTACCTTGTTACGACTTCACCCCAATCATCTACCCCACCTTCGGCGGCTGGCTCCCTTGCGGGTTACCCCACCGACTTCGGGTGTTGTAAACTCTCGTGGTGTGACGGGCGGTGTGTACAAGACCCGGGAACGTATTCACCGCGGCATGCTGATCCGCGATTACTAGCAATTCCGACTTCATGCAGGCGAGTTGCAGCCTGCAATCCGAACTGAGACCGGCTTTGATGGGATTGGCTCCACCTCGCGGCTTCGCTTCCCGTTGTACCGGCCATTGTAGTACGTGTGTAGCCCAGGTCATAAGGGGCATGATGATTTGACGTCATCCCCACCTTCCTCCGGTTTGTCACCGGCAGTCACTCTAGAGTGCCCAGCTTAACCTGCTGGCAACTAAAGTTAAGGGTTGCGCTCGTTGCGGGACTTAACCCAACATCTCACGACACGAGCTGACGACAACCATGCACCACCTGTCTCCTCTGTCCCGAAGGCCGCTGCTATCTCTAGCAGATTCAGAGGGATGTCAAGACCTGGTAAGGTTCTTCGCGTTGCTTCGAATTAAACCACATACTCCACTGCTTGTGCGGGTCCCCGTCAATTCCTTTGAGTTTCAGTCTTGCGACCGTACTCCCCAGGCGGAGTGCTTACTGTGTTAACCGGCACCAAGGGTATCGAAACCCCTAACACCTAGCACTCATCGTTTACGGCGTGGACTACCAGGGTATCTAATCCTGTTTGCTCCCCACGCTTTCGCGCCTCAGCGTCAGTTACAGCCCAGAAAGTCGCCTTCGCCACTGGTGTTCCTCCACATATCTACGCATTTCACCGCTACACGTGGAATTCCACTTTCCTCTTCTGTACTCAAGCCACCCAGTTTCCAGTGCGACCTCAGGTTGAGCCCAAGGTTTAAACACCAGACTTAAATAGCCGCCTGCGCGCGCTTTACGCCCAATAATTCCGGACAACGCTTGCCCCCTACGTATTACCGCGGCTGCTGGCACGTAGTTAGCCGGGGCTTTCTTCTCAGGTACCGTCACTCCGGTAGCAGTTACTCTACCGGACGTTCTTCCCTGGCAACAGAGCTTTACGATCCGAAAACCTTCATCACTCACGCGGCGTTGCTCCGTCAGGCTTTCGCCCATTGCGGAAGATTCCCTACTGCTGCCTCCCGTAGGAGTCTGGGCCGTGTCTCAGTCCCAGTGTGGCCGTTCACCCTCTCAGGTCGGCTACGCATCGTCGCCTTGGTGGGCCGTTACCCCACCAACTAGCTAATGCGCCGCAGGCCCATCCCTCAGTGACAGATTGCTCCGTCTTTCATTCTTCTCTCAGGAGAAAAAAGAAATTATCCGGTATTAGCTACCGTTTCCGGTAGTTATCCCAGTCTGAAGGGCAGGTTGCCTACGTGTTACTCACCCGTCCGCCGCTAAGTTATTTTGAAAGCAAGCTTTCAAAATAACTCCGCTCGACTTGCATGTATTAGGCACGCCGCCAGCGTTCGTCCTGAGCCAGGATCAAACTCTCCAATTAGTATTGAAAAGAGCGATATGCTCATTTTGAAACATCTGACGAGAAAATTAATTCTCTAATTTTGGATATCACTTACGTGATTTCCTACTCACTCGTTGTTCAGTTTTCAAAGATCAAGTTCTCGTTGACGCCGTTTAATGTCTCAGCAGCAACTCTTATAATATATCATGTTGTTTTCAGAAATGCAAGCTTTATTTTTCGAAGCTTTTTATCAGCCTCGTTTGTATCGCCTGTACGCTGTCTAACAACGCTTACCTATAATACCCCAACTATTAATAGAAAAGCAACCCCTAATATAAAAATAAACAACTAGCTTAATAATTAAGCTAGTTGTTTATTTAATAGAGTTATGTTTATAGCAACGAATTTAATAGTATTTTGCCGCAGTATATTTGCTTGAGGCTTTAATTAAATCGGTTTTCTTATCACTCTTTGCAAGTCCTGCATCCACTGTAGTATCAATGGTAACCCACTTCCCATTAAGCAACACTTCGTTCCAGGCATGATATTGCGTAACGTAGCTTGTATTCCCCATTACCAACTTAGCAGGAACATCTACACTCCGCAGCATTGCGGCAAAAAGAGAAGCGTAATCATAGCAAATCCCTTTTTTAGTAGTCAATGTCTTATCGATGCTTGGAATATAATCAGTAGTTACACTATTAGCAAGAGAGTAATCATATTGTACATTCGCAACTACATAGTTATAGATCGCTTTAACTTTCTCTTCGTCTGTTGTTTTGCCTTGTACTAATTGTTTAGCTTTGACAATCGCTTTATCAGAAGAACTCCATTTCACATTCTGTACGGAGCCCAAATATACGGAATTCGAGTCACTCATGGTTACGTCTACTACTTCGGAATATAACGCTTTATATTTATTGCCGGTTGTATTCTCCAGAACAGAAACCTTATAAGTCCCATTTCCTTGTTGCAAAGGGAAGTCCTCAGCTTGTCCAGAAGCATACAAGTTATATGTATAGCTGCTGTTATCTTTGGTGATCATGAGTTTGATTCTTTTATCTTTCGGAATATCATAGTTAATACCAATAACACCTTGAGCCACTTTGGATGTAATCAGCCAGCTGGCATCTGCACTTGCAGCTTGAGCTGTACTTATCGGAACTGAAGTCATTAGGACGAATAACGCCACCAGCATAAAATAAACCTTTTTCACGGATAAAACTCCTTTCGGTAGCTGGCTGCCATCCTTTCGGGAAGGCCCTTTAGCTTTGCGTCCCTACCTTTCGATAGGTTTGCCGTTATCGTATAAGCTCTATCTGTTCTAGCTTTACTAGATATAATTGATAGAATCCATTTGAAACAAACAAAAAAAGCCTCTTCATTCGGTAGCTGGCTGCCATCCTTTCGGGAAAAGGCCCTTTAGCTTTGCGTCCCTACCTTTCGGAAGGTTTGCCGTTATCGTGTTTAGCTTTCATAGTATAATACTATCATATTTATAGTTGTGAACAAGACCTAATTTACTAGATTACCCATTATTTTATAAATATCTCCCGGTATTTGTGTTTTCTTGTCATTCACTATTCTCCTTTTGTTAATTTGGCATGAACAATCAGCCGATGCGTTGGATTCACTAGCGGATCACATGTAATCAGAGTAAGAATCTTATCCTTGTCATTCCCGTCAAGAACGGAGACATCACTCGGATCTACAACAGAAATATCGTATACCTCATAGTTAAACACCTGATCACTAGTCTTTACCGTGATAACATCCCCCACAACAACCTCATTCAATCTGTTAAACAAACGACCCGTAGTTCTAGCCCGATGCGCCGCGATTGCAGCATTTCCGATCTCTCCAAGGGGTGCCGTTTCTTTCATATGGGCTGCAGCATGTTTCATATTAGCTTTTGTAGCCCCTTCTAATACAGGCAGCTTCAAATCAATCTTACCGATTTCAATTAGTGCGATTACTTTGCCACCGACCTCAATCTCCGGTTCAGGCTTTTCTGTCTCTTGGGGTTGGGGCTGTGCCTGAGCATCCAGAACCGATTCCTCTGCTAACAGCTGAGTAACTTCAGCATACCTGCTCTTCAAATCTGGCTGGGGAGTACTATCGGCAGTGCTTAGTTCAGCCGTTTCTAATAACTTCTCCTGCTGCCTGTCGTTGTACCATTCGTTAGCTGTCGGATATAACATGATAAGTATCCCAGCCAGTATGAGTAGATAGGAGAATTTACGCAATGTTATTCACCTCCGTATATTGTTTCTATGGTTATATACAAATCAAGCAGAAACAGCTACTTGCCTTTAAGCATAGCAACTCCTTCTGCCTGAAATTAATGTTTAAAATACCCATTTACGACTTCCAAAGAAATTGATGATCACCGTGATAAATGTAACCAGCACCTTTGAGATCAAGACTTGAATACCTAGTCTGTCTGTCAACAGATGCATTAGCAGCAGTGATATTCCGAGCACTACCAGATTCAGCACGATAAACTTGACCAGCTGCACGCGGTCGAAGCCTTCTTTATTCCCCCGGTTGCGATCACGAAAGGTTACTTTTTTATTCAAAATAAAGCTATTCGCCGTACCTGCACTATAGGAGATCACCTGCGCCAATGCGTATACCATCCCTAGTGAATTCAACAATGTGAAAATCACAAAATCAATAAGCGTATTGAGCAAACCTACGGCATTAAATTTAAGGAACTGTATGAATGCAGCACGCAAGTTCTTATCTGACATCATTGTGGTCCTTCCGGCGGTCCAGTTGTTCTTCGTTCTGGTAGCCTTTAGTCTCACTAACAATGTATAGCGGTCTATCTTTAGACTCGTCATAAATCCGTCCGATATACTCCCCAATCACACCTAACAGCATCAGAACGATACCGTTAAAGAGCAGATTGACGCCTACAATGGAAGCCCAGCCCGGAACCGTCCAGGAGGTGAAAAATATCTTTTGAAACAAGACGAAAAATAAATAGAGAAAGCTAGAGAATGAAAGGAAGAATCCAATATACGTAGCAATCTTAAGCGGCTTATGTGAAAAAGAGGTGATGCCATCTAACGCAAAACGAATCATTTTCTTCAGCGGATATTTGGTTTCTCCGGCAAAACGTTCTTCCCGTTCATATTCCACCATAGTCTGCTTGAAGCCAACCCAGCTCACCAAACCTCGGACATAGCGGTTCTTTTCTTTAAGTCCCCGCAGGACATCACATACCTTACGGTCAATAAGACGGAAATCGCCTGTATCCGTAGGAATATCCACACTTGTCATACTGCTGAGCAGGCGGTAAAAAAGCTTCGCGGTGACCTTTTTGAACATCGTTTCTCCGTGGCGCTTCAGGCGTTTCGCATATACAACGTCGTAGCCCTCTTTCCACTTCTCGATCATTTGCAAAATGACCTCCGGAGGATCCTGAAGATCAGCGTCAATAACAACAACCGCTTGACCTTCGGCATAGTCCATGCCAGCTGTAATCGCTACCTGATGTCCGAAATTACGCGAGAAGTCAATCAGCTTGACATGCTCGTCTCGTTCACAGATCTCCCGAATCATCTGGGCGGAACGATCACGACTGCCGTCATTGACGAAGACCAGCTCATAAGTATCGCCGCACTCGTCCATTACTTTTTTCAAACGTTCATAAGTATGGCTAATTACTTGCTCCTCATTGAACATGGGTACAATCACACTATATCTGGCTTTCACCTTTATTCCTCCTACAAGCTTTTTGGAGCGTTACATCCATCTACACTTCATAATAACGCTGCATGCATAAACTTATTTTATAGATTTTTATTAAATCCTAGAAAACCCAAGTAGGGAACCAACGCAGCATATCTTTCACGTAATCTCCACTGACCTGCATCCCTGACAGTACCGGGTAGAAAGCGATAAAGAGCAGCAAAGCAACGGCTACATAGACATACTGTACGTAACGGGCCTCAGGGAATTTACTATCCAGCAACTTCATTATATATACAATACCAAGAATCATAAATGGTACCATAGCAAAATAATGGTAAATAAATGTTTCTCTTGGGACAAGCATCCACGGAACATATTGCGAGAAGAAGGCGATCCAGATCATGTAGAGGTTCTTATCTTTACGTTTCAGCGTAATCCACAGCGTTGCCAGCATCGCAAAAATACCCGTCCACCAGATAAGAGGATTCCCCATAGTCACTATACTGCTGACCTGACCTTCCGGCAAACCTTCACCGCCGCTAAAGAACCAGACCGGTCTCTTCATAAACGGCCATTGCCACCATGAGGAAGCAAAGGGATGTGTAGCTACAAGCTGACTGTGATAGTTGTACATATTCTTTTGGGAATCAATCAACCCTTTAATAGTGAAGCCCTCTGCTGATGCAGATAACCCTGGCACAAAAGATAAGCTATAAATAATTACTGGAATAATTACAAAGAACCCGATACAACTAGCCAACGTAATAATAGTCTTTTTCCAAAAAGAATCTACCGCTTCACGACAGGTGCCCAGCAATTCCTTGTCTTTAATCTTCCCCTCGGCCAGCAGGCGTCCGGAGGCTTGGTATTCTCTGTAGCGTTCAAAAAGGGAGATAGCCAGCATAATGGCCAGCCCTGCTCCTCCATAGAGCACAATCCATTTCGAAGCTACGCCGATTCCGAAGAATAAGCCAGACCAGAATAACGGAATTAATGTTTTTCTCAAAGGCTGCTTGTAGAAATTCATTGTGTAATACCGCTGCATGAAATAGAACATCAACATAATGAAGAATACTCCGTATACGTCAATCGTGGAGATTCTTGTCTGTGTGAAATGCATGAAATCCAGTGCAAACAATCCTGCCGCGAGGGCGGCGTATTTGCTTTTCTTAAACAAACGCAGCGCCATTACATATATGAGAGGTAACAT
The DNA here is from genome assembly GCF_038593125.1 of Paenibacillus sp. FSL F4-0097. Classification (NCBI taxonomy): domain Bacteria; kingdom Bacillati; phylum Bacillota; class Bacilli; order Caryophanales; family Paenibacillaceae; genus Paenibacillus; species Paenibacillus sp. FSL F4-0097. The sequence goes on along the minus strand of NZ_CP151965.1, from coordinate 712,974 downwards.
GGCAACTCCGAACAAGGTTCCGATAATACGCCAGCCGAATGGATTGACCCCGAACAGCTCCATCCCTATGGCAATTAACAACTTACCAAGCGGTGGATGCGTATTCTCGTAAGGCACAATCCCGTGTGTATATTCATAAGCTGTTCGCGCATGATAGATCTCGTCAAAATAAGTGCTATTCATAAAGTTAGAATATTCCGGAATGAGCGACTGCTCGTCAAAAAGATTGGCCGCTGCTCCTCTTTTAGGAACTGCGTTAGCATCCGGTGTCACACCAGCAATAGGAAGGGGTATTCTTTCTCCCCCCTGCTCATAAAAGGCCATTTCGTTCAAAGTGAACCCTGGAGAGGTAACTGTAAACTTCACATATCTCGCAGTAACGTTCAGGGGTTGGCTTTTCCAGATGAAGACATTCCCGACATCCTCACTGACATCCATCGGACTGCTCCAGACCTCAGGATTGTCGCTGAATTCCAGCTTGAACTTACCCGTGCCCACGCCACCAAAGATATTGACCCGTTCCAATGGTTTACTCTGTCCCAAATCTACATAGAAGCTTTCACCACTGGCAGCAGGCTCCCATAAGGTCTCTGGAGATTTAGTAGAGCCAAGATTATATAAAGCAAGCGCTGCGTAAACGGCCGTAATAGCTATTAGGCATATCCAATCTATACGCTTAAACTTCATCGTTAGATCGCCCTCCCTTCTGATGCGGTTTAATTTGCCCGACAACTCTCAAATCTTCTTCATATTGTTCTTCCAGTGTAATTGGTGCTGGAAGAGGTTTTATACCCTTGCGGACATACACATCGTAACCGATATTCAGCATATAAAGCAGTAATGCTAGATTAGCTATAGCAGTCACTAATACGATTCCGTCTGCACCCGGGCTAACATCTGCATTCAGGTGAGATAAGGTGTACGCCACATTGATGTATTGCGTTAAGCTGAATCCGAGAAATAGCGATAAAAAGCGGCGGTCCCGACTTTCTATATAAGTAAACAAACAAAGAATAAGAGCAGGGAACATATAACGTTCATGCATTTTGGTGCCAAGCACAAAGACCACTACTATAAGCACCATGCCGATAAAATAGGATTTGGTCAGGTCCAAGCGATCCTTTTTAAAGGAATAAAATGCCGCAACAGCTACAGCCACTAAAATAAATATGAAGCCCCATACACGGTATGGAATGCCAAGCCAGGTTAGATCAAGGGATGACCACATCGGATCAGTCAGTGCATACAGATTAAATGCATTCACTGAAGAATACGGATAGGAAGATAACGTACTCTTGTAAAGATCAATAATCCCTACCAGACCTCCGTTATTCCAGAAAAATGGTGCCGCAAGCAATCCGAAGATCCCTAATCCATACAAAGCTCCGAATCCAAGCTGCTTCCAAGCGCGGTGATGATAAAAAGCAAACAACAATACCGGCGTGAATATCAACGCTTGCGGTTTAATTAGCGTCGCTAAGGCAAACAAAATTGCGGAGCGAACAAACTTTTTGTTCGCAGCGCCGTGGATACTGAGCAGCAGGAAGATCAAAAAGAACGAATCTGCTTGTCCCCAAGCCGCTGAATTAATAAGTACCGCAGGATTAAACAGAAACAACAACATCAAGCCGAAAGCAATTCCTGTGCCGAGTTTTTTGCGTGACATTTGATAAATGAAGTAGCCGAGCACCAAATCAGAAAGAATCGCAGGGAGCTTGAAGAGTAAATTCTCTCCACCTGAGCCCTGAGTGAATCCTAAAACGCCACGTATGGCGCTAAGCACGTACAATATGTACAAATAGCCTGGAGGATAATCGGCAAAATAACCTTCTTCATAAAATTTGCCTGGACCTAAATCCACCATACGCTGTCCCCAAGAAATAAAGGTATTCATATCATTCTGATATCCTTGCGCGGTAAGACCAATCCACACCCTCAGGATAAAAGCAACTCCGATGGCAATACTCAGCCATTTGGAATAAATATTCTCAGGCTGCTTCATAAGCTTCTCACTACGGAATGCTTTAGTATAAAGCACTGCAAAAAACACACTAAACAGCGCTGAGATCAGCAACATCTTAGTTGGAGATACTTTATGTGGAGTGTCTGCCTTTTTGTCGCCTGCATCTGGACTAACCGCTGCACTATCCAGCGAAATGACGTTAGCCCCTTCGGGAGCCGCGTCTAATTTTTCTACAGCAAAATCATCAAAATAAGCCTTACCTTGAATTAAGCTAGAGTAGCCGCCCAGACTTGCGCCTATGCCAAATGACTTCTGCTCCGGTCCTGTCTGGCCGATATATTCAAGATACTGCCATTCACCTGCCGTATCAGTTACGCTGGGATACCCCCCGCCTACTCCAACGGCAAGAATGTTGGCGCCCATTCCCTCGCCTGCTGTACTTACTACTTTGATCCATCCAGAGATTTTATAATAACTATTCGGCGTAGCCTCAATCGTCTGCACCCATTTCGAATGATTGGGTTCGATATTCTCAATGACTGCCGCCTTGCTGCCGGAATGGACTTCCTCCGATTGGATTGAAAGTAGGCCTGAGTTGTCTCCTGAAATCCACATATCCTTAGTCCAGTTAGAAGGCGCATCATCTCCCCCCTCCTCAAAGCCAGGGTTCTGCAATAGATTCCCCTCTGCATAAATGCTTGTTACAGGAAGCACAAACAATAACAGCATCAATACAGTCATTACGGCCGCACGTGTACTCTTGATCATCGTCCCAACCTCACCTCGTCCTATATTCATCTTAGTCCAGCCAAAAGCATATACCTTCTGAAAAACAGCTCCCGAATTAGTGTATTTCACCGTTGCTAAGAAATCATTTGGATTGATTTTCTCATAAAAGAGCATATAAATATAGGGCATGTTTACCTTATCTGGATCGCAAACCCTTCCATCCACAATACTCCATTCCATAGGATCGCCCTAAGCTTCAAGGCTCTTATATAGACTCTTATATAGAATAGAAGAATCGCAGTGGCTAAAGCAAATGCCGGAGCAAAAAAAACAGAGATCAGGATCAAGGTGGGTAACAAATTGGACTCTAACACCAAGGCTGCCTCGTCCTGAACATCACCTCTTCAACAATATAATCTAAATCATAGATGATGAAAAGCTAGAAACATAGACTAACCTGAACGGTTAAGTGCCAACAAAAATATAAAAAAAGGGCCCCCTCAGTTATGAAGGAGCCTTTGAATGCACATCTGTATGCTATATATGAGTTAGCCCGCACTACCAAGAAATACATAACGGAGAATAATCAGAATAGCAAGTACCCACATCATCCAGTGAATATCGTATTTTTTCTTGCCAGCAAGGTTAGCTACACAAGCAAGGATTACATAAGTTACGATACCAAAGGAAATACCATTAGCAATATTATAAGTGAAAGGCATGATTACTAGAGTAAGGAACGCTGGAATCGCAACAACCATATCTTGAAAATCAATTTCGCGAATCGATTGTGCCATGAGCACGCCTACGACAATCAATGCTGCAGCTGTAGCAGATCCAGGGATCAGAGCCACTATTGGTGCAAGGAATAACGCAAGCAAGAAGCACACACCCGTTGTTACAGCTGTAAGACCTGTACGTCCACCTTCAGCAACACCTGCCGCGCTTTCTACAAAAGCAGTAGTAGTGGAAGTACCCAATGCCGCACCACCAGCTACAGCGATAGCATCGACAAACATTGCATTACCTACACGTTTGTTACCTTCTTCAGGGTTGTCCATAATACCAGCGCGTTGAGCAGTACCTACAAGTGTACCAAATGTATCGAACAATTCTACAAAAGTGAATGTTGCGATTGCTGAAACAATACCGGTGTGCAGGATACCATCCCAGTCAAATTCGAAAAAGTTCAATTGCGTCAGGTCAGGCACCCAAGGGGTTGTCGGACTGGACAATGAGCCAAAATCAACTACACCCATCAGTATACCCGCGAGGGTTGTACCCAAGATACCGAATAAAATCGCACCTTTAACTTGCAGTACCATCAGGATGGAAATAAGAAGCAATCCGATAATTACCAATTGTACATCAGTGTTCTCTAGACTACCCATATGAATGATTGTTTCAAAGGATAGGACGTCTGTGAATGTATTGGCGGAAATATCTTTACCAGCTTCGACACCAATCGTCATCAAACCACTGTTCTTAAGCCCAAGGATTGTAATGAACATCCCGATACCTACGGTAATGGCATGCTTCAAGCTGTCAGGAATGGCTGTCAGTAAGATCTGCCGCACTCGGGTAACCGTGAGCAGGATGAAGATCAAACCGGAAATAAATACTGCAGTCAGACCCATTTGCCAAGTGAATGGATGTTCTGAGGTTGCAGAAGACAAAATTACGGAAGCAAAGTATGCATTAAGTCCCATACCTGGTGCCAATGCTACTGGAAAGTTTATAAACACGCCCATTGCAATGGTGAAAATACCTGCTGCCAGCGCAGTCGCTAGAAATACAGAGTACCAGCCCATATCGATGCGGCCAAAGGCTGTTAATGTGCTCGGATTAACCGACAGGATGTAAGCCATAGCCATGAACGTAGTCAAGCCGGCCATTATCTCTGTACGTACTGTAGTGCCGTTCTCTTTCAACTTGAAAAACCGATTCAAATTGTTCTCCCCCTAAGGTATGTTGTGGCTGACAGCAACAAAAAGCCGGTATCTGATCGACACCGGCTCGAAAAAAAGAGTAGCACCCATGACTATAGCCCTAGATTCAGGACAATACGGGTTGCTCAGCTCTTCTTAATCGTAGCCAGGTCATTACGGTGACCTCGTAGAAACTTCCAGGCCTATTCCCGGAAATATACGAAAGAATTATGTTGTTGTGCTTTATCATTTTAGGGGGACATCACATAAGTTGTCAATGAAAAAAGCGAACATTTTCGACTTTATTTTTTCTATTGTTCGTAATTCATACATTTTTATCTTTAACTTCAACCCCAAAATCCATTAAACCATGCAGCTTATTAACTATCAAAAGCCTTATTAAATGGGTATTTTTCCCTATAAAACAGTTTCAACATGCCCTAGCTTATTGGCCTTTGGAATACTGATAGCTATGCCAAGAATTAGCAAAATGCCCTATAGCTAAACAAATCACTGCAATACCTAACCAGAAAGATCTGCCCCATATAGCCGCAAATCCAAATGCACAAACAGGGAGAACTGCCATGGGAATCGGAAGAAACAATAATGGAGCCCATAATAATCTGAATTGCTGTCCCTTAACCATATAACGAATCCATAAACCGTAATAAATCGTGATAAACACAAAGATAAGTGCAGCCCAGATCCCGAATTCTACATTTTCGAAGTTATCCTTTGAAATCGCAAGAATAGCTATACACCCCAACTGCCCTACTCTCTCCAAAAGGGTGTAGACGATGCCGGCATCTTTTAAACCGCTGGGAACATGATCGGGCGGAAACTTAATCATCAGTAAACTTGGGGCAAGAATAACCATAGCTATTAGTGTTCCAATAAGTGAGAATCCCATTCTAATGGCTCCTGTAAGTTTATTTTTTCCAGTTTATCACATTCTCTAAAGTTGCTATATAGGGTCCGTCACAAGCTTCACGGTAAATAAAAAAACCTGCAGTCCCTTAATAAATAAGGAGCTGCAGGTTTCTTATTGCTATATGCTATTCCCACTCAATCGTTGCAGGTGGTTTCGAAGTAATGTCATACACTACGCGGTTTACATTCTCAACTTCGTTGACAATACGTACAGAGATTTTTTCAAGAACATCCCATGGGATACGTGCCCAGTCAGCGGTCATGCCGTCGATGGAAGTTACTGCACGAACACCTACTGTGTAGGAATACGTACGAGCATCACCCATAACTCCGACACTCTTCATGTTAGGCAGGGCAGTGAAGTATTGCCAAATTTCACGGTCTAATCCCGCTTTAGCAATTTCCTCTTGCAGAATGTAGTCAGAATCACGAACGATAGTAAGCTTGTCCTCTGTTACTTCACCCAAGACACGAATAGCAAGACCTGGACCTGGGAAAGGCTGACGCCATACGATCGCACGTGGCATGCCCAGCTCTTCACCGAGTTTACGAACTTCATCCTTAAACAAGGTATTTAGCGGCTCGATCAAGCTGAATTTCATATCTTCTGGCAGACCGCCCACATTGTGGTGGGATTTAATCGTTTGCGCTGTAGCTGTTCCACTCTCAACGATATCCGTATAAAGCGTACCTTGTGCAAGGAATGAAAAATCTCCGAGCTTAGCTGACTCTTCGTCGAAGCAGTAGATAAACTCGTTACCAATGATTTTACGTTTTTGCTCAGGGTCTTCAACACCTGCAAGTTTGCTCATGAAGCGATCGCGTGCATCGATTTTCACTACATGAATATCGAATTTGCCTACGAAAGTCTCCATAACGCTTTCTGCTTCACCTTTACGCAGAAGGCCGTGGTCAATAAACATACAAGTCAATTGATCTCCAATTGCACGGTGAATAAGCATAGCCACAACGGAAGAATCCACTCCGCCACTAAGAGCGCAGAGTACTTTTTTATCTCCGACTTGATTGCGAATATCTTGAACGGCTTCATCGATAAACGATTCCATTGTCCATTTGCCGTCGCAACCACAAACTTGGTATAAGAAGTTCGAGATCATCTCGTTACCTTGAACGGAGTGACGTACTTCTGGGTGGAATTGCACAGCGAACAATTTGCGCTCCGCATTGCTCATTGCTGCAATTGGAGCACTTTCTGTACCTGCATCCAGCTTGAAGCCTGTTGGAAGCTCAACTACATGGTCACCGTGGCTCATCCATACAGTCTGGCGGTTCTCCAATCCTGCAACTAAAGCAGTTCCTTCTGCAAAGTCAACATCAGCTTTACCATATTCCCGTTTAGCTGAACGTTCTACTTTACCATCAAGCTGATGAGCCATCAGCTGCATACCATAACAAATACCGAAGATCGGCACTCCTAGATCATAAATAGCCGGATCTACGTGTGGTGCATCTTCAGCGTATACACTGCTAGGTCCGCCGGAGAAGACAATTCCTTTAGGCGAAAGTGCTTTAATCTTGTCAACTGGCGTATTGTACGGCAAAAGTTCGCTGTATACTCCCAGGTCCCGAATTCTGCGCGCGATAAGTTGGTTGTATTGTCCTCCAAAATCGAGAACGACGATAATTTCATTTGGCTTGTTCATTACGTGCCTCCCTTGATTATTGGATTCATTATACTCATGGTTAATTCTCATCGTCAAGGAAAGGAGGACACGCCTCTCATAATCAGAGAGTGATAAAACTTCATGCAGAACCTTCCTTGCTATGGCATAAATTAGATAGCGGATCTAAGCGTTCTTGCCCGTTTATGTTAAACGGAAGGTAATGATCAGACATTCGCGAATAAACGCGTTCGCATCAGAAGCCGCAGGTTCGCCGCCAAGGTCGGGAGCGGATTTTAAGGAATTGCCGCGGGCAGAGATCACGGCTGTGGATGCCAAAGCTGGCGCGTACGCCAGGGTCTCCCACTGGCGGACGAACTGCCGGACGGCCACGTCTAGTCCGGCATCGTAAATCCGCAGGGAGTCCACATACTCCCTGCCAGTAACGCCGGGCGGCGGCGGTCCAAACCGCTCCGCCAGCCCGTGCCAAGCCAGAGAGGCCGCGCGCAGCTGCCTCTCACGGCTCAAGCTGCTGCCGCGACACGCGGCCAGCAGCAGAGCCAGACTGCGCCGCCAGCGCCAAGCGGCGGCGGGAAGCAGCGCCGCGGCAGTCAGCGGCGCTGAAAAGGGTCCGCCCGCCAGCGGCAGGACGGGTAGTTCCGCGCTGCGCGTTGCTTGCGGCGCGAGCGCCGCTGCCGCAGGCCGTGCCGGCGCGGGGAAGCCAGCCGCAAGCGCAGGACCCGGCGTCGGATCGAAAGGAACCCAACCTGCGCCGGCAAAATAAACCTCTACCCAGGCATGGGCATCCCCTTGGGTGACTAAATACTTCGCCGGCATGGCTTCCTCCTGCTGGGTTCCAGGTCCGTACCCTTGAACATACCGCGCTGGAATGCCTGTGCTTCGCAGCAATACGGTCATCGCTGTTGCAAAATGCACACAATAACCTTGCTTGGTCTCAAACAGGAAATGATCCACAAAATCAGCGCCAGCTGGCGGAACCATGGTATCCAGCGTGTAAGAATACCCGTTTTGCAAATAATCCCGAATGGCGGTTGCGGAGTCATATCGGTTATCCGAGGAAGCTGTGAGCTTCTCTGCCAGAGCTTTCACTCGCTCAGGTAATAAATCAGGCAGCTGCAAATATTTGTTCTTTATTTCTTGAGGATCAGCATCACCCAACCCGCGCAGCAGTACTGGATTACTCTCGGGAAGTATAGAATCAACTATATACTCAGTGATCCGAGTTGAACCCGCCGAATCTGGCAGACGAAAGGTATCCCTGTCCTTATTCGCCAGAACATAACCAAGCTGGCTGCCATTAGATAGTTGAACTGTCTCAACATCCGTTATGGTGCCCGCATTGAATACAGGAATTCCTCCGGAAGAAGGGCTGGCAAATTGTATCCGCTGTTGTAAAGTCCGTCCACCATTAGTAGTAGTTACCGTCGCCGGAATCTGAGGCAGGCTGGACAAGTTAAGCGGAGTAAATTCCTCACCACCTCTGATCCAACGGCGTCCGTCATAATAGGCAATGCTCTCCCCGCGCCAATAGGTACGCAGGCTGGTCAATGCTGTGAAGACTGGCTCGGTATTGCGTGACAATGGAGCACCCAGTTCTCCATCATTTGTACTATACCCTGTTGTTCCTGCAGGTATAGCCTCATTATCTTCCGGCATATGGCCCGAAGCCCATTCCTGCAGCTTTTCAAAGGTTGACTGGAGTGTAGTTTGGTTAGGCGGTCGTACTTCATATACCTGCCCACCGAACCATGCTGTCATCATTACGAATATGGCAGCCGCTAATGCCAAAACTCCCCATCGGGCATACGGCAGGTGAATGCTGCCCACCCGTTCCCGCAGACGGAGCAAACCACTCATTGCTTGCATCCATACAATAAGCCCCACTGATATTACAACATCCGTTGTCGTATTAACGCCAAAGCCAATATCCAGAACCAATAGATAAATGAGGGTCACCGCTGTAAACAGCAGCGTGCTTCCTCTGAAAAGTGCAAGCTGCTGCACCGAAGATACCAGCAGCCCCCAGCCAACAATCAAAATCAAAAGTCTGCTGATCTCGCTAAGCTGAGAAACATGCCCTGAAAAGAGCAAAATCAGATCATTTGGAATTTCTACTGCATAAATGCCCAACCATCCTGTCCCTACGCTCTCACTGCATAGATATAGCCAAGCCGTGCCGATCATCAAACATTGGATACTTAGCAATAGCCATCCGGGAATCTGAAGGATTCCCCACATCAACAGCACGGCAGCAGAAATCATCAGAATCTGCAGCAATCTAGCAGTATCTTCCAATGAAGTCGTTCTATATAAAGGGAGCAGCCATTCTAAAAACAGCCCCAAAATAGCCAAAGAGAACAGCATGCGATAATACAGAGGTATCTTTCTCTGTTTACCGGCATGACTGCTCTCTAGTTTTTCCAAATGGAGCTGCTTTGGTTCCTTCCCACTTTGCCCATTCATAGAGAAGCTTGTGTCACCCGGTATCCGCTTACCGTAGCGTTGGTTTTCCGGATGATTCATGGTACTCTACCTCCCTGAGCCTGTAAGCTGGCAATGCATCATCCAGACAAAACATCCGTGCTCCCAGACGACCCAGACTATCCCCAACCGTTCCCCGCACAGGCTGGCGGATCTCCTGCAGCGTTACCTCCGCAGGCACCGGAGCTGGCTGATCCCAAGCATAATAGAGCTCAACTTTTACACCTTGCACTAAGAATTTAGCGATAACCTTAGCGGATTGTTCCTCTAATCTTCCGGTCACTATAGCAACGGTCATTCCCGGAATCCAGCCTCTAGAAGCATCCTCCAACAGCTCGGACAGGGTTCTTGTTCCATTCGGAGAAATATCAGTTAGAATATCCAGCACTCTCCCTGGGATTTTGCCCAGTCCTTCATGCCTAGCCATTCCTTCCGGCCAGCCTCCGCTGAATAACTGGACATAAGCACCTGACTGCTCAGCAAAGAGCATCAGCCCCATCGCCGTTGACACCGCCTTCTCAAATACCGGAAGCTGCTCCTCCCGACTGCCACGAGGTGTAAGTGCATTGGCTGGAATCTCATAGCTTTTGGGATCATTAGCCAACACGATACAGCTCATTTTTGCCTTTTCACGCTCTGGAACTTTGCTCTGCAGATTTCCTAGCCGGGCGCTGTTCTTCCAATGAATTCGGCTAAGCGGATCACCGGGCTCATATTCCCGCGATTCCATGGTCTCATCATTGCTGCTTCTTCCCCTTCTAGAATAGAGAGAATCACCGCTAATAAAGCCGCTGTCCGGGACTGCTCCGCCATAATATAGGGGGGCTGGCAGCACTTTAACGCTATGCTCTTCAGCGGGCTCAGATCGGCCTGTGAACCAGCCGGGCAAATCTCCCCAGGTTACTCTGCAGCCCTGCAAATGATGATGTCCGCGTGGCATATTCTCAAGAATGTAGGTGTATTCAAAAGAGCGTCTGAATCCCGGAAACAGTAGCTTGTGATGTCCTCTGTCCCCCCAAAAATCAGCGATAGTCAGCCATGGCAGTGGAAGCCGGGCAGAGAAATTCACCCGCACCTTCACAAGCAGTGTATTTCCAGCTATCGGTCTTACAGGAGTAATTGTACGTTCAATCTTTATCGCCCGTGGACCTGAAAGTTGAACGATAAGTCCGCCAACCATGATAACGCCTACAGCGATCAGCAGAAATAAGAGTGATGCGCCTCCGCGCCATGCATATAAAACACCTATAATTCCAGCCACAGTCAGCACCCGCAACCATTCAGCCAATGCACTACGGCTACGCGGATAGGAGAAGCTTCTAACTCTTTCAGTCTTGTTATTTAATTTGTGCTCTACTTTTTTTGAAGAGGACAATGGAACGAACACCCTTCCTTTGGGTCTAGACTTGTTCCCAGCTGAGGAACTTATTACTATCTATTCTTCCCATGAAAAAGGGTGCCCAGACATTGTTTTTTTCTTTTAAAAAAACTGCCCGAGCGCTAAATCTCAGAAGGCTATTACCCGGCGCTCACCTTCCGTCACGCTTATATTTAAAGGAGGGTGATCGGCTGTCTCCAGCAGCTCACGCAGCGATACCCAGATAGAACCGCCAATCATCTCCACACTGGCACCGTTTATCTTTTGAACATGATCAGGAAGATTTAAAAGGAGTTCCTTGTTCGCCACATCCGCGATGATATTTTTTCCGTTCCAGGCAATCCTTCCACTGCGACTGCCCGCATCCCAGCTAATCTGCCCTCCCAGCCGTTCGATCACAGCGCGAAGTGGCACCATATATTTTCCTTTTTGCAGAGTATATTCACCTGGCGCCAGCTTCGTCTCCAGCTTTCCAACCTCCAGCACCAAAGGTTTGCCGGGCGCAAACAGCTCTGCATTCGGTATGATATTCGAGGTGATCCAAGCTTCCGAAGGTTTCACTCTGCCCAAGCTATTGGCTTTTGAGGAGACTCTGAATTGTACAGGCTCCACCGTCTCATCTAAAAGGCCAAAGCTGTATCCAGCAGCCTTATAACGCGCAATAATATCAGGCAGTGCTTTAACACTCTCCTGATGGCCGCCGCCATCATGCAGCAGCAGAATAACCCGAGAGGACTTCAGATCCGCGGTTGACTCTTTTAAGATTTCTGACGCCGGTACCCCTTTGCGTTTGGAATCCCCGCTGTCCACCGTCCAATCCGTAACGATATAACCGGCTTGCTTCAACAAATTGAAGTAGGTATTATCAAAGTGATCAAAGGTTCCGCCGGGGGCGCGGATAAGTTGTGGGCGAACCCCTGTAATGCCCCGAATAATTTCTTCGGTCTTTTTAATCTGGCTCCAAAATTCAGTGAATCCACTATATAAATCATGGTAATTATGATTATAGGTATGATTGCCAATAGCATGTCCTTGTTCCCATATGGCATTAATTAGCTCTGGATGGCTTTTCGCTTGATTACCAAGGACAAAAAAGGTCGCCTTCACACCTTGCTGCTGTAAAATTTCAAGAACGTTGAAGGTATTGTCACTCGGTCCGTCGTCAAATGTAATATAGACTGTTTTTGAAGCTTTCTTTGCGGCTGTAATTGCCGAATATGTTGTTGACACCTTGGATACTTGTGCCGTACTGGAATTCAATTTAACTTCTGGAGAAGCAGTCACAATGGACTCTGCTTTAGGAGGCAATTCTTGCATCGCCACTAACGGGAGATTATTCTTAACAGAGACAGACTCCGCGCTTGCGGACTGTAATGAACGATTCATCCAAGAATCTACACTCTCCCCTGCGTTCCATCCCAGCATTACGATGACGATTACAACCATAACAAGCAATCCGCGTATGAAGTTTCGGCGGCCGTGAGTGTTTTTGTTACCTTTCATCTTCTCTACCTCCAGCATTCTATTGGCTCAAAAGCCATTTGGTAGATTGTATGAAGACAAGCTACAAAATAGAATAAGGCAACTGCCCCTTGGAGAGTGAGAATCTTATGGAAATGCTGAACTTTATACAAGAATTATTCAGCAAATATGGATATAGCGTATTGTTTTTTGGATTGCTGCTCGAATTCGTTGCCTTGCCGTTTCCCGGAGAAACTACCATGGCTTTTGCAGGTTTCCTTTCCTATACGGGAAGACTTGATTTCATAACGCTGATTCTAGTGGCGTTTGCAGGGACCACCGCCGGGATGAGCCTCACCTATTTTGTCGGATTAAAAGCCGGAATGCCCTTCATCCAGCGATACGGCAAGTGGTTGCTGTTCTCCCCTGCCAAGCTGGATAAAACGCAAAAATGGTTCGAGAAATACGGCAGCATCCTTATTTCCATCGGATATTTTATTCCAGGCGTTCGTCACTTCACCGGCTATTTTGCTGGTATAGTTGCGCTGCCCTTCCGTAAATTCGCCCTCTACGCTTATAGTGGAGCATTATTCTGGGTAGTGCTGTTTCTTGGCATAGGACGGGTATTTGGTCCGCAGTGGATGGGTATTTTCCATTTATTCGAGTTATATGCACTATGGATTATCTCCGGCGGTGTAGCTATAGCTGCCCTTGTAATCCTGTATCGCTACCGCAAAAAGATAAGCATCCGCCTGTTCCCGCGCAAAGCTGCCATAAAGCTACAGACTCAGGTCAAAAAAACTTCCAAGGGACGGTGAAGCCACCGCCCTTTTTAAGTACGTTTTTTCTTGCTGCGTACCCCCGCATATCCTGCAAGCAAAAGCGCAACTGCGGCAAATCCCGCTCCCCCAACAAACCCTACCATTCTTGGCTCCACCCATTCTAATAGCCACCCGGCGAACAGCATAGATAACCCCAGCAGCGTATTTCCTACTGCAGACAGAAGTCCAAACACAAAGGGCTGTATAGCAGATGGCGCTTTCCGCATAACAAGCGTATCCAGACAGGCATTCCCCGTCCCCCCGGCAAATGACAGCAGAATGTATAACATTAATGCTGCCGCAAAATGATTGCTGACACTGATGCCCATCAATAATACACCTTCGAGCAAAAGCCCTCCGATGGCTACAATCAGCAGTCCCTTTTTTAAATAACGTGAGATAAAAAAACTAAGGCTAAGACCGACGCCAAGCGCCGCATAAAATGCCCCTACTCCAATATCGCCCGTGTGAAATACCTGTATCGCATATACACTGATCAGTACATTATCCAGACCATTTAACAACGGCACCAACAGCTCATAACCGAAAATGACCTGCAGCGTTAGGCTCCCGCCAATTACCATTCCCAGAGCACGCAGCCGACCGTATTTTGCTTCTTCAGCAGATTTTTCTAAGTCCCCCTCAGGAGAATATGTAGCCTTCTTAGCCACCGTCGCCATTTCCGTATGTTGTGGAAACTCGATACCGTAAATTAACATCGCCGCAATTAAAAAAGACACTGCATTCATAATGAACGCTGCCTCCGAACCAAACCACATCGACACCACCCCTCCACTGAACGCCCCAAGGATCAGCACGCAGCCGCTCATTAACTGCTCTAGTCCGTTGACGGTCAGCAGAGAATCTTTGGTGACGAGCAAAGGGATAGTGGACTTACGAACAGGGCTGTAAATGGCTTCTCCCGCTGCCAGCAAAAAACTTGCCATATATAACAACCACAGGTTCTCCTCCCCATCCACCCATAAAAAGGCTAAGGCTACTGGGACCCTCAGCATATCTGTAGCTATCATGATATATTTGCGTGGAATTTTACTGCCAAGTATGCCTCCAAGCGGGGCCAGAAATAAATAAGGAAGCAGTCTCACACCTAACGAAATCCCCACCGCCATGCCTGATCCCGTCAACTGCAGAACCAGCGCCAGTACTGCAACGCTAGTAAAACGATCACCAATTCCATTGATCAAGCCGGCTGTGAACAATCGTGAATATCCCTTATGACTCCTAAACATCGCAACAGCTGAGTGATTATTCATAAAATAAACCTCATTTCATCTATTTATACATATATCTAATTAGGTATTAATCGAATCATTTATTTATGACAATGCTTTATTTTCAAGGATTTGCTAAGATGAAATACAGCATTACTTCACGGAAATCTCCGGGAAAGAGGGAATTGTCTTTTGAAAATAGATCGATTGCTCTCTATCGTTATCCTGCTAATGAACCGCCGCCTAATTCAGGCGAAGGAGCTAGCCGATATGTTCGAGGTATCTGTGCGCACGATTTATCGTGATATTGAAAGCATTAATGGAGCCGGAATTCCTATCGTCACCTATCAGGGAGCTAACGGTGGGATCGGGCTTATGGAAGGATACCGGCTGGACCGCAATGTCTTGACGGATCGTGAGCTGGCGGATATTTTCACGGCTCTGCAGAGCGTCTCGTCTTATGGAGGAAATGAACATACGCTGCTCATGGAAAAGATCAGCAGCGTAATCCCGCCCTCCCAATCCGCTGCCTTCCGCAGCAAAACGACTCAGCTCATCATCGACTTCTCCCCATGGGGTCTTCAACGTATTCTGGAAGAGAAGCTTGCCACTCTAAAAGAAGCACTTGAGGAAAGCGTGACCGTAAACTTTGATTATGTGGATGCTGCGGGTCAGACAAGCCAGCGTTCGGTAGAGCCCTATACTTTAGTGCTGAAGGGGCAAGCCTGGTACTTATATGGATTTTGTCTGAATCGTCAGGATTTCCGTCTGTTTAAGCTGTTGCGCATGAAAGAGCTCGTTAAGAATACCCAAGTTTTTATTGCAAAAGATGTAGATGCAAGCGAGCTGCCTTGGAGCAACGAGTATCAGAGATCAACCGTAACAACAGCAACACCCATCGTTTTGCAGTTTAAGGCTGAAAGCAAACATCTAGCGGAAGAGCGGTTTGATTCTACCGAGCTACTGCCCGACGGTAATGGAGGTTACAAGGTTACCATCAACTATCCTGAGGATGGATGGCTGTATGGTTTCCTGCTAAGCTTCGGGATGCATGTAGAGGTCTTAGAGCCACCGCATATTCGGCAAAAGCTGGGGCAGCTTGCAGCAGGCATAGCATCAAAATATACAACCTAACAATAAACCTGACGGAATGCCGTCAGGTTTATTGTTCTATACTGAACTTAAAGCGGGCGCTCGAGAGCTTGCATACCTTTAAAGGAGTGTTAAATATGGGACATGAACATGTAGAGCAAGGAGATCTTAAAATTTGTCAAAGCTGTGGGATGCCAATGCCTACGGCGGAATTGCTTGGAACGGACCAGAATGGCAACAAGATCGAAGATTACTGTGTGTACTGCTATGAGAATGGCGCATTCAAACAGCCTAATATCACGTTGCAAGAAATGGCTGACATTTGTACAGGCTATATGGTCGAAGAAGGAATGGATGAGAATGTTGCCCGTAAACTTCTCGCGGAGCAGCTGCCACATTTGAAACGCTGGAGCGATCCTGCAGCTGTGTCTCCAGCTAACTAATAGCAGCACAACAAAAAGAAGCGCCCTAGGAACCATAACGGTTCGTAGGACGCTCCTTTTTCCATTCTTTTTTAGCCCAGTTTTTTATTGATTGTCCTGCTGTGGCTGCACTTCCTCCGTCTTCAGGAAGTCTGGCTGCGGTGAAGTCTTTTTAATAAAGAAAGCCAATACCAAAGCAATTACAGTGATCCAGGTAGCAATGTTAAAGGCATGCGTAACCCCGCTAATTGTAGCCTCTTGCGTAAGCTTAAGCATCGCTGCTTTATCGTTTAACGAAACCGTTCCGCTCATAAGCGTATCAGTGATTGTGCTCTTCGTCTTATTGGTCATTAGACTGACGAACAACGCCATTCCCAGCGCGCCCCCGACCGTCCGCAACGTATTCGACATTGCTGTACCATGCGAGCTTAAACGCTGTGGCAGCTGGTTAAGTCCAGCCGTTACAATCGGCATCGATAACATCGACATGCCTAACATCCGAACCGTGTAAGTAATAATCATATGCGTATACGTCGTACTGTCTGTAAGCTGGCTGAATTGCCAAGTCGTAATTACTGTAATAATCAGGCCTACCACAGACAGCCATCTTGCCCCGATTTTATCAAATATAATCCCCGTGATTGGAGACATAATTCCCATTAGAATGGCTCCCGGCAACAGCATAAGACCGGACTCCATTGGTGTAAAACCACGGATCGTCTGCAAATAAATCGGCAGCAAAATCATACCCGAATATAAAGCCATCGTAATGATGATATTGATTAATGTCGTGAGTGAATACATATTGTATCTGAAAATCCGGAACTCAAGCAGTGGTGTCTCAGCCTTAAGCTCTCTCCATACGAATAAAGCCAGTGCAATCACACCCACAATGAGGCAGGTGATGACTGTTGCACTTCCCCAACCATCGGTTCCAGCATCACTGAAGCCGTACAACAATCCCCCAAAACCAATGGTAGACAGGATAACACCCGTTTTATCCAGCTTCGGAGAGGTTGTTTGCCCTACATTTTGCATTGTTTTCATACCTAGCAAGGTAGAAAGAATGGCCAGCGGAAGAACGATAAAGAACAATACGCGCCAAGAATAGTTCTGAACTACCCACCCTGACAACGTTGGACCTACAGCTGGAGCAAAAATCATGGCTACCGCCATTAGCCCCATCGCTTTTCCCCGCTCTTCAATTGGGAAGATACGAAGAAACACAATATTCATTAACGGCATCAAAATCCCTGCGCCAACCGCCTGTATGACTCTGCCGACCATGATCATTTCAAAGCCTGTTCCGATTCCACAGACAAGTGTGCCTAACGAAAAAAGTGACATCGCGGTGATGAATAGCTGGCGGGTCGTAAACTTTTCCACCAGAAATGCACTAATCGGTATCAGCACACCGTTCACGAGCATAAATCCCGTTGTTAGCCACTGTGCCGTATTCGTAGCGATTTTTAGATCGTCCATTATGCTCGGCAATGCCACATTAAGAAGTGTTTGGTTCAAAAGTGCGACAAACGCACCTATTAAGAGCGCTGCAATAATCGGTCCTCTACGTATTCCCTTAGTTGCCGCTGCAGCGTTACCTGTAATTGTACTCATAAATTCTATTTGTCTCTCCCCTGCTCTAAGATCTGAATGATTTCGTTATGAATCCTAAGTAATTCACCTGCATCCTTGGCAGGTATATTGGATAGTGGAAGTAAGTGTCTTCTGAGCGATTGCTTACTTCTTTCCCTGATCTCTCTGCCCTTTTCAGTAATCGCCAAGTTGTATATACGCCGATCTACCTCAGAGCGCTGTCTTGTGATCAAATCGGCTTTCACCATCCGGTCCACTACGCCGCTCGCTGCACTGTTCCCCAAATGTAATAGCTCGGCAAGATCTGTAATGCCAATATCGGGATTTGCAGATATTTTGCGGAGAACCATTAACTGTGTTGGTGTGATGTCCAGCTCTTCGGCATCCTTCCACAGCAACTGCTGGAATGCATGGCTAATCCGGCGAAAAGAGGAGAAAATATCATCTAATTGCTGCTCCTTATCTTCCAAATCTTCACCTCCAAAGAATTAATTAGTTAGATCATCTAATAGTTCGCATGCGTACTATTTTACACCTTAACTAAATTTCGGTCAATAATTTGCTGTAACTTTCTGAAAGGTAATTTTATATTGCAGGAAAAACATGAAAATCATACATAAGTGCACAAAGCATAAAAAAGCGAACCAAGGTAGATCCTTGGTCCGCTTTTTCGTCTGAACAATGCTCAGGTTAAGCTGTATGAACTTTCAGGTAAAGTCTGCTGCTGAGGCTTATCCGGCAGTTTTAAATTAGATGGCTTAGTCTCTTCCTGGCTGCTGGCAATTGACATCATCAGCTTGATCCGATTCGCTTGGTTGACTACGCTGACTCCAGCATCATAGTCAATCGCCACGATATTTGCACCCGGATATAATTCCTTAAGACCTTTAATCATCCCACGCCCGGTGATATGGTTGGGCAGGCACGCGAACGGTTGAATACAGGCGATGTTGTTCACTCCATTATCCAACAAATCCATCATTTCTGCGGTTAAAAACCAGCCCTCACCCATCTGATTTCCTACGGACACCAGTCGGCTGGCCTTCTCGGCAAGACCATAAATATTCTCCCGTCCTTTAGCTAACCCCGCATCCTCAAGGGCAACCTTAATCGGCTTACGGTAAATTTCCAGATAAGAGATCAGCATGGGATTGATATAGCCGAGCCGTTTGCTTTTGCCGAATTGCTCAGCTTTGTAGATCGGATTATATACACAATAGAAAATGAAATCCAGGAAGTCCGGCATTACCGCTTCCCCGCCCTCTGCCTCGATCATCTCTATAATGCGGTTATTGGCATCCGGATGGAATTTGATCAGGATCTCACCGACAATGCCCACTCTTGGTTTAGCAATACCCGTAACGGGCAGCTTGCAGAACTCTGCAACAATCTCACGAATCAGGCGTTTGTATTCTCGGAATGAAAAGTTGGATAAGCTTGCCTTGCAACGCTCCATCCCTTTGCGGAATAGAACTTCCGCACTTCCTGGAACAACCTCATGCGGCCTAAAGTGATTTAACATCCGCATCATAAGATCACCATAACAAGCGGCAGCTATCAACCGATTCGCCAGCTTAAGACTGATACGGAAACCCGGCTGATTCTCCATCCCCGAAGCATTGAGTGAAATCACCGGAATTTGTTCAAGGTCTGAATCCTTTAAGGCTTTGCGGAGCAAAGAAATATAATTCGTAGCCCGGCAGCCGCCACCCGTTTGTGACATAATCACAGCAGTACGATCCGGATCATATTCCCCACTCTTCAGCGCCGACAGAATCTGGCCAATCGTCACAATTGCCGGATAACACGCATCATTATTAACGTATCTCAAGCCTTCTTCTGTCTCTTCGGGTCCGGTAGTCTCAAGTATCTTCAGACGGTACCCGGCATCGCGAAAAACCTGCTCAAACAATTCAAAATGAATAGGCGACATCTGTGGTGCAAGAATGGTATAGGTCTCTTTCATTTCCTTCGTAAATAACACATTAGCCTGCACTTTTGGCGGCTTTTGCGGCACTACCTTACCTTTTTCACGCTCACGCATTGCCGCCAGCAATGAACGAAGCCGAATGCGCGCTGCACCAAGATTGCTGATCTCATCGATTTTGATCAATGTATATACCTTGTTATGTCTTTCCATAATATCCTGTACGGCATCACAAGTGATCGCATCGATCCCACAGCCGAAGGAAGTCAATTGAACAAGCTCCAGATCCGAGCGGACTGCAGCAAGGCGGGCTGCACGGTACATCCGGGCATGGTAGGTCCACTGATTCACAACAGCCACATCTCCTTCGCTGTGGTCCAGATGGCAGACAGAATCTTCTGTCAGCACGGCGAGTCCCATCCCGGTTATCATATCCGCTATCCCGTGATTAATCTCAGGATCGGCATGATAAGGGTGCCCACAGAGCAGGATTCCTTTGGTTCCAGTATCAGCTAGATACACAAGGGTCTCCTCACCTTTAGTACGCACATCACTTTTGGCGTTATCAGCCTCTGTAAGTCCCGCCTGCACCGCGGACGTAATCTCATCTCGCGGAATGCTGGTAAATGTCTTCACCAGCCCTTTGGTCAGCGCAGAAATATCATCAAAGGTCAGGAATGGACTGACAAGCTTGATTCCATTGTCCTTTAACCCATCCATATTGTTGCGAATGACTTCGGGGTACGAGGCGACCACTGGACAATTGAAGTGATTATCCGCGGCTTCATCTTCTTTTTTCTCATACACCACCGCTGGATAAAAAATAAAATCGACACCTTTACCGATCAGGCTTTGCACATGTCCATGTGCCATCTTCGCAGGATAACATATCGATTCTGAAGGAATTGTATCCATTCCGCTTTCGAAAAGCTTCTTGCTGGATTTAGGGGAGAGAATCACCCGATAGCCAAGTTTGGTGAAAAAGGTGTGCCAGAACGGGTAATTCTCAAACATATTCATGGTACGCGGAATCCCGACGGTCCCCCGCCATGCCCCTGTTTCCGGTAAACTCTCGTATTCAAAAAACCGTTCATATTTATACTGCATCAGATTCGGCAGGACATTTTTCTCTTTTTTGACTCCTGCGCCACGTTCGCAGCGATTGCCGGTCACATAAAAGCTCTTATCCGGAAAACGACTGATCGTCAGCGCACAGTTATTCCCACAGCGGCCACAGCGGCCTGAGGAGACCTCATATTTAAAGCTGGCAAGCTCCTCTGGTCCAAGCAGCGTACTGGATCCGTTAACCCCGGCTTGCTCACGCGCAATCAGTGCACAGCCATAAGCTCCCATTACGCCAGCTATATCCGGTCTAACCACCGTCCGCCCCGTTAAGGACTCAAAGGCACGCAATACAGCTTCATTATAGAAGGTACCGCCCTGAACGATGATATTTCGCCCTAAGTCCTCCGGATTGCGGATTTTAATTACCTTTTGCAGAGCATTCTTGATCACAGAGTAGGCAAGACCCGCCGATAAATCCGCTAATGACGCGCCTTCCTTCTGAACCTGCTTGACCTTAGAGTTCATGAACACCGTGCAGCGCGAGCCCAAATTAACAGGCTGAGTCGCTTCGAGTGCAGTTTTGGCAAATTCCTCGATTCCAAGTCCGAGTGCAGAGGCAAAGCTCTCCAGAAAAGAGCCACAACCGGCTGAACAGGCTTCATTGAGCATAAGGCTGTCGATAGCACCGCCACGGATCTTGATGCACTTCATGTCCTGACCACCGATATCCAGTATGAAATCTACCTTTGGCATGAACTTGGAAGCTGCCTTGTAGTGTGCAACAGTCTCTACTTCTCCGCCATCCGTCCGCAGAGCGGCCTTGATTAACCCTTCACCGTACCCTGTCACATATGAGCCTGCAATATGGCAGCCTTCAGGCAGAACCCGGTAGATCTCCTTCAGTGCATCGCTGACCGAATGCAGCGGGTTACCTTTGTTGCTGCCATAAAAGGTATAGAGAATTTCGTCAGCCGAACCGGTTAACACGAGTTTAGTTGTGGTTGAGCCGGCATCAATCCCTAGATAACAGGGTCCACGATATAAGGCTAAATCTGATCTCGCTGCAGAGGCTTTGCCGTGACGAAGCCGAAATTCTGCAAGCTCGGCGGCATTCTCAAAAAGCGGCGGTAATTCAGCATCCGCAGCTCGATCCGCAGTAAAATCAACTGCCGCAATTCGCGTGATCCAGCTTGAAAGTGGCAATACGACTGGATCAGCATTGGAGAGCGCAGCTCCAATCGCCACGAAATACTGTGAGCGTTCCGGGAACAGGATATCCTCCTCCGCCAGCTCCAGCGTTTCCGCAAAACGCTGCCGCAAGGCAGGCAGGAAGGTCAGCGGTCCGCCAAGAAAAGCCACCCGCCCTCGAATCGGACGTCCACAAGCAAGACCGCTAATCGTCTGATTAACGATACTCTGGAAGATCGAGACCGCCACATCCTCCCGGCGTGCTCCTTCATTAAGCAGCGGCTGCACATCGCTTTTGGCAAATACACCACAGCGTGAAGCTATGGGATAGATTCGCTCATGCTTCTCTGCCAAAACATTTAAGCCTGCCGGATCGGTCTGCAGCAGCGCTGCCATCTGATCGATGAACGCTCCCGTTCCGCCCGCGCAGGCTGTATTCATACGCTGCTCAATGCCGCCCCGAAGATATATTATCTTAGCGTCCTCTCCACCCAGTTCAATCGCCGTGTCACATTCCGGAATCAGCGCACTGATCGCCTTCGTGCAGGCTATCACCTCCTGAATAAAGGGAACTCCACCTAATTTGGATAAAGACAAACCCGAGGAACCGCTTACAGTAAGCCTAGCTCCCCTCTCTGGGAATCTGTCGCGTACATCAGACAGAAGAGAGAGGGCCGCTTTTTTAATATCGCTATAATGTCTTACATAGTCTTGATAAACAATGATGTCCCGCTCTATGACAACTAATTTAGCAGTAGTTGATCCGATATCAAGCCCAATATGCAGCATTATCACTCCACCACCTCTTCTTGCTCCAAATTTGAAGCAATTATGAGGAAACTATATCATGACAACACCTTATATAAGCTGTTAAAAATGTAATAGACATCTATAAAAAGTAATTAGTAAAATTTATGATTCGCTTATTCCTGCTATCGTGTTTGCGACATGCCCTTTTACCCGTACCTTCCGCCATTCTTCCACTAATATCCCCTGCTCATCAATCAGAAAAGTAGATCGCACAATCCCCATAAACTCTTTGCCGTAAAGTTTCTTAAGCTGCCATACGCCGAACATTTCACTTACCTTATGATCCTCATCAGACAGCAGTGGAAAGGGCAGACTATGCTTCTCTGTAAATTTAGCGTGCGATGTCAAAGAGTCCGGACTAATGCCCAGAACAACCGCACCCACCGCCGTGATTTGATCAAAAGCGTCACGGAATTCGCAGGCCTCCTGCGTGCAGGCTGGTGTCATATTTTTAGGGTAAAAATATAAGATGACCTTTCGGCCCAAGTAATCACTCAAACTAACCTCATGCCCATTGGAAGAG
Source organism: Paenibacillus sp. FSL F4-0097 (assembly GCF_038593125.1). Lineage (NCBI taxonomy): Bacteria > Bacillati > Bacillota > Bacilli > Caryophanales > Paenibacillaceae > Paenibacillus > Paenibacillus sp. FSL F4-0097. The sequence goes on along the minus strand of NZ_CP151965.1, from coordinate 689,785 downwards.
GGAAGGGTGAAATTGGGTACTTTTTGTCCAATAGCTACTTCGTTCAAGATAGATCCACTCCTTCTTAAGATTGGGGAATTATTCCTAAATTGCACGTATCCCCAAAAGAAATTATAATGTAGTCAACGTGAATGCGAAAGGAAGAACGAGAAATGCCACCTAGAAAGAAAAGGCACGCAAAGACTGGTAAGTCAAAAAAGAAACCGCTGCTTTGGACGTTGGCCATTATACTCCTCCTTATTATCGGTGGGGCCATTTTCTACATTACAACCATTTACAATGAGCTTGGTAGCATGTCGAATACTGAAGATTCACCTTTTCAAAATGCAGAGACCGTTGATGTTGACACCCCTGAGCCTCCTAAATGGGAAGGTACAGAGCCGGTCAATATCCTATTAATGGGTGTGGATGCCCGAGGTGTGAAGAAAGGGGAAATCCCCCGTTCAGATACAATGCTCGTCGCTTCTCTTGACCCTGTGAAGAAGAAAATCAGTGTATTTTCAATACTGAGAGATACGTACGTTCCGATTCCGGATCATGGCGAGAAGCGTATTAATACAGCGATTATTTATGGACCTAATACTGCGATGCAGACCGTCAGCGATCTGCTCGGTATCCCAATTCAATATTATGTCTACACGGACTTCCAAGGATTCATCAAGCTGGTTGATGCCGTTGGGGGTGTGGATTATGAAGTCGAAAAAGATATGGTCTACAAAACCGTTGCAGACGGTCCGGAATATGATATTGATCTGAAAAAAGGATACCAGCATCTTGACGGCAACATGGCGCTACAATATGTTCGCTTTCGGCATGACGCTACCTCCGATTTCACTCGAACCGAGCGCCAACGCGGTTTTCTCAAGGCTGTGGCTGATAAGCTGATCAGCACCACCTCCATCGTCAAGCTGCCAAATATCCTGTCGCAGGTTACGCCTTATATTGAAACCAATATGTCAGTTAATGATATGTGGAAGCTGGCAAGCGTAGGGTATAATAGCAGTATGGGTGGCAGCGAGCAAATTCCGCCAATGGATCTGCTCACCGAGGAAACTACAAGTGACGGATCACAGGTTATTGGAATTCGTAGCGAAAAGAAGCTAAAAGAATTTATACAGGATACCCTAAATGGTCCTGAGCCAACACCAACCCCTACATCGGAGAACACCTCCAATAGCAGTTCTGGCGGGACCAATTAAGGGCCTGACAAGCAAAGTTCACATGTACACAAAGCAGTGACTTGGTATAATACGGGCGGACAACGGAAAACACCGTTGTTCGCCCGTTCCCTTGAGCACCAACAATCGAAAGGATGATCACATTATGAATCGTTCCACATCTGAACAACTTTATCACGAAGCCCTCCAGCATATCGTTGGAGGTGTAAATAGCCCTTCCCGCTCCTTCAAAGCCGTTGGCGGCGGAGCACCCGTATTTATGAAACGCGCCAGTGGATCTCACTTCTGGGATGAAGACGGCAATGAATATATCGATTATCTCCAAGCCTATGGACCGATCATTACCGGCCATGCCCACCCTCATATTACCAAAGCAATTACTACAGCAGCAGAAAATGGTGTTCTTTACGGAACCCCAACCCAGCTCGAAATCAAACTTGCTAAAATGCTAAAAGAAGCCATTCCATCTATGGATAAAGTACGTTTCGTCAATTCCGGAACCGAAGCGGTTATGACAACGATTCGTGTAGCCCGTGCCTATACAAAACGCAGCAAAATCGTAAAATTCGCCGGCTGTTACCACGGCCACTCCGATCTGGTGCTCGTAGCAGCAGGATCCGGACCTTCTACACTTGGCATTCCAGACAGTGCCGGTGTTCCAAGCAGTATCGCCCAGGAAGTAATCACCGTTCCTTTTAATGATCTGGACAGCCTAAAAGAGGCGCTGGAGAAATGGGGCGAAGATGTCGCAGCTGTTATGGTTGAACCGATTGTAGGAAATTTCGGCATGGTGATGCCTAAGCCTGGTTTCCTCGAAGGACTTTGCAAGCTGGCTCACGATAATGGCTCCCTTGTTATTTATGACGAAGTCATTACTGCCTTCCGCTTCCACTATGGTTCTACACAAACCTATGCAGGGCTGGATAACCATGAGGACATCACTCCTGACCTTACTGCACTTGGCAAAATCATCGGTGGCGGCCTGCCTATCGGCGCTTACGGCGGCCGCAAGCATATTATGGAACAGGTAGCTCCACTTGGACCGGCATATCAAGCCGGCACAATGGCAGGCAATCCTGCGTCTATCTCTGCAGGGATTGCTTGTTTAGAGGTTCTGAGTGCAGAGGGTGTATACGAAGAAATGGATCGGCTTGCAATCCGGCTTGCCGATGGACTTCAAGCATCTGCCGACCGTCATGGCATTCCACTGACAATCAACCGCATCCGTGGTTCGTTTTCCACTCATTTCTGTAACCATCCGGTTACGAATTATGACGAGGCTCAGGATACAGACGGCGAATTGTTCGCCAGCTTCTTCCGTCATATGCTGAACCGTGGCATTAACCTTGCCCCTTCGAAATACGAAGCTTGGTTCCTGACCACAGCACATACTGATGCAGATATCGATGCTACACTTATCGCAGCTGAGGAATCCTTCCGCGCTATGGTGGCTGAGAAATAAGAATGGATTATGAAACGCAGTACTCTATAAGCTGAATAACAGCTGCATAGATCAAGGCGTTGTCCCATATAACCGCAGAAGTTAACAGAGCAGCGATTCTCCTTTATTGGAGGATCGCTGCTCTGCATTTATACTCATCCACGGTCTGCATCTGAAGCTTGTGGAACGCTTAATCCAGCCGATCTCAAGCGTCAATTTCTCTATGCTACGTAACAGGTATCGCCGGACCTTCTCTGTGTTAAGTACAAGGGTTAGGGAGCTTCGATAGATAATTAGGGAAATTGCACCTTAAATTCAGGGATTTCTGGTCATTAAACTAATAATTGGGGAAATCCTCCCTATAATTTAGCTAATTTAGTGGAAAATAAAGAACTTACCCCGTTTTTTAGGGAGAAAATCCCTAATTCTGTTCATTTACAGAGAATATAGGTTATTTTCAGGGAGTTTTTCCCTAATAACTCTGTAGCTCACACCGCAAAAAGCTCAAATACACTTTATCTACGGATTTCATCCGCTAACAGCGTTTAGAAGTCCAAATATTCTACTGCTCTCATGTAAAATCCACCTGCTTGTCCAATGTAATCTCAGTCATTAATGGTCTTAACATTTGCTCGCTCCCGGGTACCAGCCAAAACTCTACACCCTCCAGATGCTCCGGCAGCGTTGGGGCGACCAAGAATTGCATTTGTGTATGCGCTCCACCTCCATGACCACCATGCGGCTGCACTTCATATTCATTCTCACCCGCCACTTCAAGCGTTAAAGCCGTTCGAAGATGAATATGTCCTACAGCTTCTTTTAAATATTTAATTTCCACAGTAACTATGCTGAAGGCTTCATACTGCATAGCATGCGTAAGTATATATTCACATTCTTCAACGACCGTCCGCTTTACAATCGGAAGCACTCCCAGCAATAAACCAGGCTCTTCCCAATATTGTCTTCTGGGTACAGTTTCATTCATAAGGTGCAAATGCTGCACAATCTGAGTAGTGTTCATCTCGAATCTAGTTACCCATTCCTCAAGTAGCTTACTATCAGGGGATAATCGTTTCTTGCCTGTTATAGCTTTACGTTCCTGAATCAGACTCAAAATCTGCTCATCAATCTTTTTAACCTCATCATTATATTCGTTGGCGAATCCTCTAATTGGCATTCTGCTCCAGTTCATTTAACGCCCTCCTCTTATTACTAATTTAAATCCATTAATTGTAAGGGTACATCCTTTCGATTGATTTGTAAAATATTTGAAATATCATAATCTTGCCGATAGGTAAAAAAAAGCGACCATCAGCTTTACGCTGTAAGGTCGCCCGCTTTTTAATTTGGAGTTACTCTCCTACTCATATAAGTTCCGGATCTCCACACCCTGAGGCAGCTTAAACGGATTCTCCTTGTTAATTCGGTCATAGAACATAATCCCATCGAGATGGTCTATTTCATGCTGGATGATGATAGCTTGGTAGCCCTTAAATTTAAGGACAACCTCCTTGCCTTCCAGATCATAACCCTTCACCTTCACGGTTTCATACCGAGGTACAAAGCCATGCACGGGACGATCAACGGACAGACAGCCCTCGCTTTCTGGTAAGTACACCATAGACAAGGAGTGGCTTATGATCTTAGGATTAACCCAAGCATGCTCTACAGCGCGCCCTCTCTCGTCTGTAAGATACATCGCGAACATACGCTTCTCCAGTCCGATTTGATTCGCCGACAGACCTACGCCAGAGCGCAGCTTATATTCTTCGGAAATCTCCGGGTCCTGACTGTTCTTCAGAAATTGAAGCATACATTGCAAAGCCTCACGATCTTCCGCCTGTAATGGAAGCTCCACTGGTTGTGCTACGGTACGAAGTACGGGATGACCCTCCCGCACTATATCATCCATGGTGATGATATATTCAGCATTATATTTTGAACTAGACAATATTCCATCCACCTTTTCCTTACGGGCTTAATTTAATTTCTTATGATGTATAGTATGCAGCTTTATGGATTTATGAAAGCAGTTCGCAGTTTGCTGCTGTAATTAACATCGAATCCAAGTCCTGTCGCCAAAGCGGCAAGGGGTAAGTAGGTTTTGTCCTCCTTACCTACCTTTTGCAGAAAAGCTGGAGTATCAATAGCCACGTTCTCTCCATTCACCTTAATAAATTTCGAGCCAATGGTGATCACAACGGTTCTTCCGCCATACACGATGGTAGCGCTGGAGGTTTTGTTATCCCACTTCCCGCTTGCGCCCACGGCATTTAGAATATCTTTCAGCGCCAAAAAATTCTGCCCATTTTTAAGGATAGGCTTATTGGGTGTATTCAACTCCACGCCCTTCACTACAATCGACATCGGTACCGATGCAGTAGCCATTGTAGCTACAGTAGGAACACGATACTCTCCCCATTGTAACTCCGCGAAAACCTTAGCAATAGTCTCATATCCAAGCTGCGTTGGGTGAAAATCAGTTTGCCCTGCTCCAATAATATGTGTCAGCGAGCCTTCTACCCCGGCAAACTTTGCCGCAACATGAGCTACAAGCACCTTCGCTCCCTCTTGATTTACGCTTGCAGCTACACTATCCGCTGCTTCCGTAAATTTGCCCGCTGCCGTCATTAGTCTGTTGTACATTTGACCAAGCGCGACCTTAGGGGCAGGTTGATATTGATCGGCCAGTATAATCGTCGCTTGCGGACTTACCGCACGAATATTCTCCAGCACTGCCTTCACATTTGTTTGATAATCCGCTAACCGCTGGTCCAGCTGTGTTTGGAAATCCGCATCCGTCAGCTCCTTGAACTGCAAGAACAGACTGCTTACATCATTCCCACCAATCGTAATGGTAATCAGATCAGCCTCCTTAAGCTCTGCTGCGATCTGCGGAGTTAGCTTCACGAACTGCTCTATTCGTGGATCTGGGAGACCTGCCTGAACTCCTTCAGCAGTAATCACTGAACCATCCTTGATTGCTCCTGTGTAATTACGTAATCCGGCCGTAGTCAGGCCTAGGATACCATAATTAGTAAGTGCACTTCTGCCATGATACCAGCCCTGCTCAAGCAATCTCTCCGCATAGCCGTATGGCTTGGTATTCACGTCCGTCATTCCTGGCTCGTAGCCAGCAGTAATGGAATCACCTAGAGCTACGATGCGAAAGACATCCTGCCCAGAGTCTTGTATTGCAGTCGTGTCAGCCGCATTTGCCGTGCCTGCTCCTACGCTAATCAGCGCAGATAACAAAAGCAGGCTGCTTATGCCAGCTGCCCAAATTTTTTTCCAATTGCCTAGCATCGTATCCCTCCCAAATTGTTCTAATTCCATTCTACCATCCCAGGGTAGCAACGCAAAAGAGCGGCCTCCTATATTCAGGAAACCGCCCCTCGCAAATCACTGGCTATTATTTGTCTGAATCTTCATCTGACTCTAACTTCTGCCCTGCACGCTCCAGATATTTATCATACCGGTCATCCAGCTCATATCCAATCTTACGATAACGCAATGTTTCTTCCACAATAGGATCGAGCGTAGTCTGAATACGAATTTCATATTTAGGTGAGATTTCCCGGATTTCTTTAGCCGTACGATCGCCTTGTTCCATCTCACCATCTACCAACATTTCGCTCAGCTTGCGTTCCAAATCATCCTTCTCACTCATGCTGTATCGTCCTCCCTAAAGCTTATATCCTGTTGCTTCAGCATTCTTCAGTGACGAAACCAAATATTCGTGAATGTGGCCATTACTTGCTACTACATGGCGTGTACCAATATCATATGAACGTCCTAGGGTATCCGTAATCTTGCCTCCTGATTCAAGTACAAGCAGTACTCCTGCTGCACAATCCCAAGGGCTTAAGCCCACTTCCCAATAGCCATCTACCCGGCCTGCCGCCACATAAGCTAAATGTAGAGCAGCCGCGCCTCCGGCACGAATACCACGAATCTGCGGAAGAATACTTTGCAGTCCGGCCATATTCACAGGTTGTGCAAACTCACGATCCGGCGGAAAGCCCATAGCGATCAGGCTGTCCCCAAAATCAGTCTCCGTAGAGACCGAGGTAGGAACACCGTGCATGTAAGCTCCCTTTCCTTTTTCAGCGACGAACATTTCATCACGAGTCGGATCATAAATAACGCCTACTGTTAGTTCACCGCGAATCACCAATGCTATGGAGACACAGTAAAAAGGAAATCCGTGTACGAAATTAGTCGTACCATCTACAGGATCTACAATCCACAAATATTCATGCTCACGAGCTTCTTCCAATGCAGCGGTAGCCGCTGCTGCTCCCGGGGAAACCCCTTCTTCCCCGAGAATGGCATGGTCGGGAAAATGTGTCAGGATCAGCCTGCGAATCATTTGCTCAACGCCTTTATCAACTTCCGTAACCAGATCTTGTGCTGAAGTCTTTGTATTCAGCTCCTTCACGAGACCCTGTCTGCTCTTTATCCATTCTCCTGCTTTGGCAGCCGCATTAATGGCCACCGCCGTATGTCCCTTGCTTGTTACTACATAGGGTTCACGTTCATTCTTACCCTCTGGATTTAAAGGACTCATATCTTCACTCCACTTTCTTGAACATAATCGCCAATGGCTTTAATTCTAAAGCAATCCTATTCACAATACCGTGCAATACGTCAAAACGTTCCCCAAGTTCCCAAAGTTCCGCCAAAAGAGGACCCCATTCTCACCTGCGAGCATAAATGCCCTAGGTCCATATAAAGACGATAAGCGATTAAAGTTTCATTCAACGTACCCTATTTCAAGTTACATATCAAGTCATGATAGGACCCGTATTCGGGACCTATCTCCTTATTTTCATTGTTTAAGGTTCAATATTCACGCTTGCCCCATTTAATAAGGAAATTCCGTTACCAGCCTCAGCCAGCTCCTTCATAGCCTCCATCAATCCAAATAACGCGCCATCTTTTAGTTTCGCCTCAATCATAACATCGACAGCAGGCGTATCTGCGGCGATACGTTTCAGAAAAGCCAGCAAAGGCGCAGGTTCCACGCCATCCGCATGGCTGCGCGGATCAGACGGACTGCGCGGACTGGAAACATGAATCTTAGGCGGCAAAAGCTCTCCCGAAGGAACATCCTTCTGTGCTAGCTCGCTTCGCCATGTCTGCAAAATGTCAGGCCACAGCTCCCAAGGGAGCTCTCCTTCATTATTCACCCATTGGTGGTGAATATCCAGCACCATCGGTAATCCTACGCTCTGACTGACTGCCAGTGTCTCCGGAGCTGTAAATGTCTTATCGTCATTCTCCAGCGTTATACGCTCCTGCAGCGCTGACGGCAGCGCGCGGAAATGCTCCTCGAATCGCTTCGCCGCTACAGGCTTGTCCCCATAAGCTCCGCCAATATGGATATTGTTCTTCGCCATGGCAGGAAGCCCCATAGCAACCAGCATGTCCACATGGTACTGCAAATCCCGTACGGAGTTTATCAGCACCTCCGGACGGGGTGTACTAAGTACTGTAAAGTGATCTGGATGAAAAGAAACACGCAGCCCGTGCTTTTTCACATATTGGCCCACTTCCGCAAATTCCTCGGCAAGCGCCGCAAACGGATTCCAGTCCTGCAAATCCGGATGCGTCGCCAGAGGAATGATTTTGGAAGTGAGGCGGTACACCATGATGTCCGAGGCCACATTATGCTTCATCAACCGCAGTGTATTATGCAGATTCATTCTAGCGATGTTCTCCAAACGCCGAAGTGCCGCTTCACGGTCATCCAGCTTCTTAAAAGAGGCCATCGTCATTGTCTTAGATGGGGAGCAGTCTTTGATAACGGTGGACATCGCTACATATCCGAAGCGGACAATCATCCCTGTGCTCCAAAAAACATTTCCTCAGCCAAAGCCGTCTGCACTCTGGACTCTTCTTCATTCAGCTTACGCACAAGCTCCATCTCTACCGCGGTAACCTCATGTCCTTGAAAATTAATCTCTGCAATCGAGGCTGAAATTTTGACAATGGCTACAGCTACGTTCTCAGGGGTGTAAGCAATAACCTTCTGACCTGTTGGATACACACGAAAGCCTTGTTTCACCATTTTGGTGCGCCCATATTCCAGCAGCTCGTACAGCTCTTGTTCACTCTTGAATTTGCAGACGGAGTTGAATTCTGTTTGAAAACCCATGTTCTTCTCTCCTTCCAGTCGGGATATTCCCGCTATAGCTTCTATTACTCATTGTCGTACTTAAGACCTTGTTTAAAATTATAGCGCTCCAAGGCTAACTCAATCATTCGGTCTAACAGAGCTCTATAAGATACACCCGTCTCACGCCACAATAGCGGATACATGCTGTAAGGAGTGAAACCAGGCATCGTGTTCAGTTCGTTAATTAGAATTTTACCATCCGATTTTCGCAAGAAGAAGTCTGCCCGGGTAATTCCACTGCCCTCAATCGCTCGAAAAGCAACTATCGCGGACTCCCGCAAACGATCGGCCACTTCAGAATCCACTGGTGCAGGAATCATCATTTGCGATTTGCCGTCCGTATATTTGGCTGCGTAATCATAATATTCACCAGAAGAAACGATTTCACCCGGAACAGAGGCTTCTGGTTCATCATTTCCAAGCACGCCAACCTCTACCTCACGCGCATCCACAAACTCCTCAATAATAACTTTGGTGTCATAACGGAAAGCAAAATCAATTGCTTTTACAAGACTATCCTTATCAGCAGCCTTAGAAATACCTACACTTGAGCCTAGATTGGCAGGCTTCACGAATACCGGATATCCCAGTTTATCCTCTACACCAACAATCAACTCATGACGTTTTCTTTTCCAAGCGCTGATGTTGAAATAACAATACTCGCATTGATCCAGGCCGGCATCAGCGAACAGCTTCTTCATGACAACCTTATCCATACCTGCCGAAGAGGCAAGAACACCAGCACCGATGTAAGGAATATTCGCCATTTCGAACAACCCTTGAATCGTTCCGTCCTCACCATACGTGCCGTGCAGCAGCGGGAACATTACGTCCACTGTTTTGTCCGCACCGGATAACCCACTAAATACCACGTTCAGGGCTGTGCCCATATCTTCGGTCGCTTCTGCAAGCTTGAGCTGCTCCACTTGGCTGTAAGGCGCTGATAACTTCTCTCCAACCTTCCACAATCCCTGTTTTGAAATGTAAAAAGGTATAATCTCATATTTATCATAATCAAATGAGTTCATCACGGCAAAAGCCGTCTGTAGCGATACCTCATGTTCTCCTGATTTGCCCCCGTACACCAGCCCTACGGTTAGTTTTGCGTTCCCCATTCCCTTAACCTCTTTCTGTACTATAAGTAGTCGTTAATATGAAAAAAACGGTATTTCGTTTGATCAGTCCATGCGTAGGAATCACGATAGTCCCAATAGCGATGACGGCTGCTAACGGTACGTGCATTCACAAGCGGCATGCCTCCTGCATCAAAAGCTGTGACGATTGTGCTGTGCTGATACTGCCCGTTGCCATCCCAGTCATATTGAATGATATCGCCCAGCATCAATTGCTCCGGTCGCTCCATGACTTCCGCACGCAAGCCACTGCTCCGACTTCCGCTCAAATAGCGTTGCAGACTGTCTGATACAGCCCAGCTATAGCTCCACCATTCTTGTTTGCCTTGGTAACCTTTGTACCACCAGCCCGTTTCTCTTTTACCAGTATAGTTGATAGGTGCTCCCCCTGCAAAGAGACATTGGGAGACATAATTTGTACAGTCCACCTCGAAGGTTTCGAACTCCGGATTGCCGTCTTTCCACCAGCGGTCGGCATACGCCACAGCTTCTTCACGGTTATAACGAACCTCTCTTGAACCGGCAATTTCTCCGAGAACATTCCGGTTAAGCAGGGGCTGTGATGGCAGCGGTGCCGGCAAAGCCTCTCCCCATTTGGATAGTCTGCCCGATAGCTCTACCTCTGCCCGATGAACCGTATTTCTTTCAGGGACACTTCGTTCCACACCAGCAATCTCCCAGCCCCCACCGTCCCGTACAAAGGTCAGCCGCTCCAGCTCGATAATATCCTCGCGGTGGTTAACGCCGCCTTTTTCATAATAAAGCGCACTATGCAGTGTAACCTCTGCTACTACCTCGGTCGGAGTCTGCCGGACGGTCCGCAAAGTCTTAACCCCTGTCTCTCCGCGCAAAGGAGTTATCCCACGTTCTTTATACCACTCAGCAAGACGTCTTGAACGCTCCCCTTGTTCTACCAGAAAACGCGGATCCTTAACGGACACGGAAACGGTATGCGATGATGACTTAGGCTCCACCCTGGCCTTATTCACTTGATCAACATATACATAAAGACTTTGCTTCCACTGTTGTTCCATTATACTCGCGCCCCTTCTTTCCCTTTTAACTGCTGTTCTATGTATATGAAAGGAAACAGGCCGCTATACAGATCGGTTGAATAGTTAAGGATGTTTCAAGTAAAAACTCTAACCCCAAGTACGACATCTCAATCAAACATCGACAACGAGGAACATATCACCTAATAACTGAGGAAGAGAAATTCTGCCTGCATTTCCCCTAATAAATAAGTAAAACCAAAGATTCCGGTGAATTCCTTCGTATTATCTCCTTTTAATGGCTCTTTTTGAGGTAAAAAGAATATCCCGAAACGATACAATATAACAATGGAAGGGTAGCTTGGCATTTTCTCAGGCATAATTCGGGCTTTAGATGTAGGAAAAAAAACTTTACTCCCCACTTTGTAACCGTTATAATTAAGCTAGAAGCAATTTGAAATTGGGTTTCATTAGACGAAACAAGGAGGCGCATATATGCCAAGCAAGGATCATTTTTCATTGGCTCGGACCCTGGAATCAGGCGGCAAATCTTATCGCTATTATGATCTGAAGTCCCTTGAGGAACAAGGATTGGGCTCTATTTCTTCCCTGCCTTTTTCGATCAAAGTCCTACTAGAGGCTGCTGTTCGTCAGTTTGACGGACGGGCAATTACTGAAGAACATGTGAAACAACTGGCCGATTGGTCAGGTGACATTGACCGTAATAAAGAAATTCCATTTATCCCTGCTCGTATCGTGCTTCAGGATTTCACCGGAGTTCCGGTAGTCGTGGATCTCGCAGCTATGCGTGATACTGTAAAAAAAGCCGGAGGAGATCCTAAACAGATCAATCCGCTTGTCCCGGTTGACCTTGTAATTGACCACTCTGTCATGGTTGATGCTTTCGGTACAGCAGACGCCTTGGAATACAATATGAACGTTGAGTTCGAACGCAACGAGGAGCGTTACCGTTTCCTTCGTTGGGCACAGACAGCTTTTAACAACTTCCGTGCAGTTCCACCAGCAACAGGTATCGTGCACCAGGTAAATCTAGAGTATTTAGCTTCCGTTGCCACTACCAAAACTATCGATGGTGAAACTGTCGTTTATCCAGATTCCCTTGTAGGAACGGACTCCCATACCACGATGATCAATGGTCTTGGTGTTGTGGGCTGGGGTGTAGGCGGTATTGAGGCTGAAGCAGGAATGCTTGGACAACCGCTCTATTTTGTTACACCTGATGTAGTGGGCTTCAAGCTTACAGGCAGCCTTATCGAAGGGGCTACAGCAACGGATTTGGCACTGACAGTAACTGAAATGTTGCGTAAAAAGGGCGTAGTCGGCAAATTCGTCGAATTCTACGGACCCGGCCTTGCTAACATCAGTCTGGCTGACCGGGCAACTGTTGCCAACATGGCGCCAGAATACGGAGCAACTATCGGTTTCTTCCCTGTAGATGACGAGACACTCGCTTATCTTCGCAGCACTGGACGTCCGGATGATCTGGTGGCGTTGGTTGAATCTTATTACAAAGCACAAGGGATGTTCCGTACCTCGGATACGCCAGACCCTGAATTCAGCGATGTGATTGAGCTTGACTTAGCTTCTGTCGTTCCTAGCTTGGCTGGACCTAAACGTCCGCAAGACCGGATCGAACTTACGCATATGAAGGAAAATTTCGAAGGTATTATCCGTACACCTGTAGACAAAGGCGGTTATGGTCTCAGCGATGAGAAAATCGCTCAAGTCGTAGAAGTACAGCACAAAAACGATACCACTAGCAAGCTCAGCACAGGTGCAGTCGTAATCGCAGCTATTACTAGCTGTACGAATACTTCTAACCCTAGCGTTATGCTTGGAGCAGGTCTTTTGGCGAAAAAAGCTGTGGAACGTGGTCTGACCAAACCGGCTTACGTTAAGAGCAGCTTGACTCCAGGATCCTTGGTGGTTACTGAATACCTGCAAAAAGCAGACTTGCTGAAGCCACTCGAAGCATTAGGCTTCTACTTGGCTGGTTATGGCTGTGCCACTTGTATCGGTAACTCCGGTCCATTGCCTGAAGAAGTTAGTCAAGCCATTACTGACAATGACATGACCGTAGCCGCAGTCATCTCCGGTAACCGGAACTTTGAAGGCCGCGTACATGCTCAGGTAAAAGCAAACTACTTGGCTTCACCGCCGCTCGTAGTTGCTTACGCACTGGCTGGCACAGTAAATATCGATTTGCAGACTGAGCCACTTGGATTTGATCCACAAGGTGAGCCAGTATTCCTGAAAGATATCTGGCCAACCACTGCTGAAATTCGTGAAGCCATTGGTCTCTCCCTTAGTCCGGAGATGTTCCGTAGCAAATACGAAAATGTATTCACCGCTAACGAACGTTGGAATTCGATTCCTGTTCCGCAAGGCGAGCTGTATGAGTGGGATGATAATTCCACGTACATCCAGAATCCGCCATTCTTCGAACATCTGGCAGACGGTCTGGGAGACATTAAGGATATCAAAGATGCACGCGTTCTAGCGCTGCTTGCTGATTCCGTGACAACCGACCATATCTCACCAGCGGGTAATATCTCTACCTCTGGTCCTGCTGGCGAATATTTGCGCGATCATGGTGTAGAACGTGCAGACTTCAACTCCTACGGCTCCCGCCGCGGAAACCACGAAGTCATGATGCGCGGTACGTTCGCTAACATTCGGATTCGTAACGCAGTAGCTCCTGGTACGGAAGGCGGCGTTACTACCTTCTTGCCAAGCGACGAAGTTATGTCCATCTATGATGCTTCCATGCTCTATCAGGATGCTGGACAAAATCTGATCGTCATCGCTGGTAAGGAGTACGGTACAGGAAGCTCACGTGACTGGGCAGCTAAGGGTACGCTTCTGCTTGGCGTTAAAGCAGTTATCGCTGAGAGCTTTGAGCGGATTCACCGCAGCAATCTGGTCGGTATGGGCGTGCTTCCACTTCAATTCCAAGAAGGCCACGGCTGGAGCAGCTTGGGACTGACCGGACGCGAGACCTTCAACATTACTGGTCTCGATAACAACGTGGCGCCAAGTCAAGAGCTAACTGTCACGGCTACCCGTGAAGACGGCACACAATTCGATTTCCCTGTCATTGCACGACTCGACAGTACAGTCGATATTGATTACTATCGCAACGGCGGTATCCTGCAGACTGTTCTTCGCCAGATGCTGGCAGATGCTACAGACTCTTCCGCGGTGTCGGTAGAATAGGTTTAAAGTAATTTAAAAAGGGACTGTTTCACGGCCATGAGTGGCTGTGAGCAGTCCCTTTTTTTGTAGTTATGGGGTGGTTCCAGCAGCCAATTTGTGGCGGGTGGGGTGCCTCTGACTGTTGAACGTTCACTATTGTTGCGTGAGCCTCAGGGGACGCCTAGGATCCCAGCGCGTTCGGACTCAGATGACACTAAATGAACAAATTCACGACTTTTGGCGTGTGATCGGACTCAGATGACTCTATTCGCTCGATTATCCAACTTTTGGCGTGGGATCGGACTCCATAGTCGCTATTGGCATGAAAACACGCTGAATGTTTCCGTTTTGGTCGAATAGCTGCACTGGGGGGTCCGAAGCTACGGCAAAATAACCTTAAATTCGCAAATAGTGTCCCCTGAGTCCGCACGTCTCAGGGGACGCTTAGAATTCCGCGCTATCGGACCCAGATGACCCTATACGCTCGATTATCCGACTTTTGGCGTGCGATCGGACTCCATAGTCGCTATTGGCATAAAAAACACATTAAAGGTTCCCGTTTTGGTCGAATAGCTGCACTGGGGTCCGAAACTATGCCAAACTGGCTGTAAATTCGCAAATAGCGTCCCCTGAGTCCGCACGCCTCAGGAGACGCCTAGGATTCCGCGCTATCGGACCCAGATGACCCTATACGCTCGATTATCCGACTTTTGGCGTGCTCTGACTCCATAGTCGCTATTAGCATGAAAAACACACTAAAGGTTCCCGTTTTGGTCGAATAGCTGCACTGGGGTCCGAAACTATGCCCAAAAGGCTTTAAATGGGCAAATAGCGTCTTCTGAGTCCGGAAGCCTCAGGGAAGATCTAAATAACAACCCGAGATTTACTTGTGTACGAGTTATGAGATACGTGGGTTCGTGGGTTCGTGGGTTCGTGGTGATTTCTCTACTCTCCCGCCCCTCCGTCCCTCTGCCTATCTAGGCCCTGGGTTCAAACGCTCGTACCTCAGCATTACGAGTTACTGAGGCTCCCAAAGGTACGTATATTCACTGAAGCTCACCATACAAACGCAAGGTGGGGAGCCGTTAGCCGTTAGTTAGTCATCAGTTAGCTGTTGATTAGCCGTCAGTTACGCATCTATCATCCCAAGTTACCCGTCAGACCGTCAGTTACCCATCAGTCAGCCATCAATTTATCCATCAGTTACTGATCAGTCACTCATCAGGCCATCAATTCCCCCTCAGTTACCCATCGTTTCCTGCCACTTTACCCACAATCGACTAAGCATCCCTCCCCAAAACATCAAAACAGCGATCCTCCAGTAACAGAGAGATCGCTGCTTAGTTTCTTATATGTCTCAGCCAGCGAATTAAGGAATCATCATGCCCATTTCACTAGCCGCTTCCTTCAGTACCGCGGCATATTCCACTAACGTATCCCTTGATAGGCGACTTACTGGACCTGACAGTGATAACGCCGCGATCACATTTCCACTGCGCCCCGTAACAGGCACCGCCACCGCGGCCGCGCCGGGCTCGCGTTCCTCGAAACTGGTGGCATATCCGAGCCGGATAATGTCATTAAGCTGCTCTTGATAGACATCCTTCTCAACGTAGTCCGGCCATCCCGAACTCTCCAGCAATTCTTTCAGCACCTCTGGAGGAGCATAGGCTGCCAGCACTTTACTTGATGCGCCCACAGATAAAGGCAATCTCGCACCGATCTGCGCCACTCGCCGTATGGCCTGCTGACTCTGAACCGCCTGAATCCGCACACGTTCTATGCCGTCGCGTAAGTATAAACTAACGGTCTCCCCTAGCCGATCCCGCAGCCGTTCCATTGACGGCAACAATACCGCAGCCGACTCATCAAAAGCAGGCAAATGCGTAGACAATTCCCAAATTCGTATACCCAGGCTGTATTTCTCAGTGGCCGGATTACGAATGAGGAAGCCCTTTTCCTCCAAGGTTGCCAGCAGCCGATGGACGGTACTTTTATGTAAATCAATCTTTGAAGCGATCTCCGTCAACCCTAAATCTCTGTCCTGCGTAAAACAAAGCAATATATCAAGCGCACGTTCTACCGCACGCACTGTAAGCTTTCGGTCCTCCATGACAATCTCCCCCTCGTGTTTCATCAAATGAAACTCGGTTACATTATAACTAACTCTATCTTAGTGCAAAACTCTATGGAAAGTCCAGTATATTCACTCCTCCGGAGTTGTGCCAAAAATGTGCCGGAAAAGGTTGGGCTGCACTTTACAGTTACATTACAAAAGCGTCTAATTCATTGACTTTGTAAGGGCTTTTTCATACGATTAACATATTAAATTATCTACTGATGCTTTAGAATCATTTTTACAAATTCTTCTAGGCACTAGTACTCACATCATTCTTAGGAGGGGACCATATGGATCTGGCAACTCGCCAAACCGGCACAACCGTCTCCCGTCGACCTAAACTACCTAAACAAGGCAGTTCGTCCCGGCTATCGCTGCGGATGATTCGTGTGAAGCATATTATCGTTGCACTGCTATTATCTATTTTTTTCTTTTTAGCCTTCTGCTTTGTCTCACTTCATGGCTATATCGCCTGGGTATTATCTAATCCAACGGTCGCACCTCTGTATTCCAATCCCATGCAGGCCAAAGGTCTCGCATACGAGGATGTGACGTTTCCAGCTAAAGATGGAAGTCGAATGATGAGCGGCTGGTATATTCCCTCCGAAGGGGCTACCAAAACGATCGTGTTCAGCCATGGCTATGGCGCCAACCGTGAAGAATCTTGGGTACCTATGTACGATCTCGCTCACTATGCACACAGTCTGAATTTCAATGTCGTGATGTTTGATTACGGCTTTGCTGCCCAAGGCAACAAGGATATTGCAACCGGGGGTAAAAAAGAATCCCAGCAGCTTCTAGGCGCTATTGATTTTGCTAAGGAACGTGGAGCTGAGGAGTTAGTTGTATGGGGCTTCTCCATGGGAGCAGGCACAGCACTGCAAACAGGATTAGTATCAGAGGACATTGACGCGATGATTCTGGACAGCACCTTTTTGTTAGAGCCAGATACGCTGTATCATAATATTAAGCAAAATATTGATCTGCCCCGCCAGCCTTCCCTGGCGATTATGGAAATGCTGTTCCCAGTTCTGAACGGTACGGGGCTGAATCAAATTCCTTATGCGAAGGTCAAATCCGAAGATTATCCTTTCCCTATTCTACTCATGCATGGAACCGAAGATGATAAAGCTCCTTATCCTATTGCAGAAAAGCTGGCCGCGAACCAAAGCAATCCGTTCTCAGATTCCTGGGTCGTAGAGGGCAGCCATCATGAATTGCTGTTCCGTGAGCACCCGCGTGAGTATTTGCGGCGAGTCTCTGCTTTCTTAGGAAATGTTCAACTAGCCAAAACCTACAATGGCAATCAGCCGGCGATGGCAAGTAACTAGTTAAGCACTACAATCCGCCTCTGTCCCCTGATGGGTCAGTTGCTTCAACCATTTACCACGGCGAAAACGCACGTAACCTATAACCAATCGAACAGCCTCTTCCAGGGACAGAAAGAAGTATACCCAGGGAAGAGGCTGTTTCCATCCCCATGACAACAGTAGCCCTAGAGGCACCCCAAGCAACCAAGTTGTGGAGGCTTCCATAATAAAGACGAACTTACTATCGCCACCACTCTGCAGAATCCCTCCCGCAATCATCATATTGCCCACCTTTATCCATAAAAAAAGAGCAAAAAAGCAGATAACAGAAGTGGCCATTCGGCGTTCTTCCACTGTTAAGTTA
Source organism: Paenibacillus sp. FSL F4-0097 (assembly GCF_038593125.1). Classification (NCBI taxonomy): domain Bacteria; kingdom Bacillati; phylum Bacillota; class Bacilli; order Caryophanales; family Paenibacillaceae; genus Paenibacillus; species Paenibacillus sp. FSL F4-0097. The sequence goes on along the minus strand of NZ_CP151965.1, from coordinate 671,851 downwards.
AAGGCTGAGACGTAGAGCGGGGCTAGAACAGCAATAAGAACACCAAGCAGCAATGAAATCCCTACTCCTATTCGAACAAAAAAACGAGCATACTGAAAAGCACCTGCATTATTATTCTCTCCCAGCTTATGTCCGACCATAATCCCAGCTGCACCAGAAAGCCCAGCCAGAAGTCCAATCGTCAACCCCTGCAGCGGAAAGGTCACTGTCATAGCGGTCATCTCTGCTGTGCCCATACGGCTATATATTACGGAATAACAAGCTTCACCTAAAACCCAAACCAATTCCGTTAAAACAATAGGCGCTATCGTTCTTAAAAAAGGTATACACAGCGCTTTCGAAAACGAACTCAGCTCCTTAATTCCTCCGGCACCCGGCAGTTTCCCGCGATACACAGCTCCGATGATCAAGGTACTTTCGACTATACGTGAGATTAACGTTGCATATGCCGCACCTGCAAGTCCAAGCTCTGGAAACCCCCAATGCCCAAAAATAAGCGCATAGTTTAAAATAATATTCAGTCCTACAGCAGCTATGCTCACACCCATTGGATACTTTACATGTCCTGAACTTCGTAGAACCGCCGAATAGAGCATCGTCAACATCGTTGGAATATAACTGAGGGCAACGATTTTTAGAAAAATGTTTCCCTTCTCCAACACTTCTTTATCCGTTGTAAAAATAGACAGGCATAGCCGAGGGTTGAAAAAAACAACTATCGTAAATGAACCCGACAATATCAGGCCAATTCCAAGACTTAATCCCAGTAATGGTGTGATGCTCTTTCGGCTACACCCCCAAGCTGCCCTACCATCAATTGATCTACTAAATACAGCACCGCCATGACTAGACTTTGGAGGGATATCGGTACCGCTAATTTTAACAGCTGATTATAAAATTGTTTCTTCTCAAGCTTGTTCATACCCTCATCTCATCTCTCAAAGTTTTTCTACTACCCCAAAGGATTTCATTAATCGGTCCACACGACAAAAAAAGGTACACCCTCCTTTTCGCGAGGTTGTACCTTTCGGTATCATTGCCTTTATTTTCCTGTATTATTTCACCATATCAAACGGTTGTCAACGATATTATTATCGCGTTCTTATGCTCTTCATAAGCTATCATGAGCACACATATAATGGACTGATGAAGACATATCACGGGAGGTTTTCTTGGAATGTTATATGTATACGGGCCGATGCTGCCAGTACGTATTTTAGAAGAAATCGTATTCTGGAAAACACAAGAGAAAGAGCATACCGAGGTTATCAAAGCAATCGTACCTAACCTGGAGGAACCCTATGTTAAACTGCTGGATGAATGGGCGGTGGTCTTCGGTGCCACAGAGATGGCCGCTCAACAGTTATTGAATTCTGCCCTCTCTGCTTCTCCACCAAGTCAGGCTGAACTCACTGCGGAAACAGAAAAGCTGCTGCACATCTCCTGTACCCAATCCCAAGAATTTGTTCGGCAGCTTTTTGCCATCATGAAAAGCAGCGCAGCCGTCAAAGCCGTCCCCCTTGCTACCACTGTGATCCTGCATATTATTCGTGAATCAGAGTATTTCCTTGCCGTACTACACACTTTGAGCTCGCCCGGACAGCTCACGCAAATTATGAGAGATTATACAGCAGCCGACTATGTCGTAAGAACAGAAGAGGACAATTTCACGCGGAATGAGGGACTTATTCCTTCTACAGATACTATCCTTGATATTCGTGAAATGAGTGCTGTGCCAATTGGCGGGCATACACTGCCTCCATTGCCTTATGCTTATAATGCGCTGGAACCATACATCGATGAGAAAACCATGCGGATTCATCATGATAAACACCATCAAAGTTATGTAGATGGACTAAACAAAGCGGAGAACAAGCTAGCCGAGGCTCGCAAGAAAGGAGATTTCGATCTTGTTAAGCATTGGGAACGGGAGCTAGCCTTTAATGGGGCTGGCCACTATCTCCATACAATCTTCTGGAACGTAATGTCACCTCAAGGTGGCGGGCGTCCAACTGGAGCCTTACTGGAAGTCATTGAACAAAGCTTCGGCAGCTATGACAACTTCAAGAAACAGTTCACAGAAGCTGCGAATAAGGTTGAAGGTGGCGGCTGGGCTATTCTCGTCTGGAGTCCACGCAGTCATAGACTGGAGATTTTGACTGCGGAGAAACATCAGAACCTGTCACAATGGGACGTGGTTCCGTTACTGGCTCTGGATGTATGGGAGCATGCTTATTACCTTAAACATCAGAATAATCGGGCCGATTATATTGAGGATTGGTGGAAGGTCGTTAACTGGCCTTACGTCTCAGAACGTTATGCTGCTGCCAGTAAACTGGCCTGGAAGCCCTTTTGATATTATTTCATTTCACAGTGAATATCACTCTTATTCCCACACCCTGACCAAAAAGGACCCCTCATTCACATTACGTGAACGATGGGTCCTTCCAATTTCGAGGTATGCACCCCGATATTTATTCCTTAATCAAGCTTAGAAACTCCGCACGAGCGGCGGCATCCTCACGGAAGACCCCTCTAGTAGCCATAGTTACCGTTTTGCTGCCTGGCTTCTTCACTCCGCGTGCACACATACACAGATGCTCTCCCTCCACAACAACCATCACACCGTGGGGGCCTAACACCTCCGTCATAATATCAGCAATTTGCGCCGTAATGCGTTCTTGAACCTGTAGACGACGGCTTACTGCTTCAACAAGCCGAGCTAATTTGCTGAGCCCAGCAATACGTCCGCTCGGAATGTATCCTATATGCACTTTACCAAAGAAAGGAGCCATGTGGTGTTCACATTGGCTGTAATAGACGATATCCTTAACGATCACTAGCTCTTCATGAGACTCATCAAAAGTAACGCCGAGCGCCTCGCGGGGATCTATCGAATAACCGCCGAATATCTCCTCGTACATCCGCGTAACACGTGCCGGTGTTTCCAGCAGTCCCTCGCGGCCGGTATCTTCACCGATTAATTCTAATATTTTCTCAACGTGATACTCGATTTGCTCACGGTTCTCTGCAACTTTACCGTTCACATATTCCTTGATGTTCCCCATGATGTCTCCCCCTTCCGCACCCGTATACATGTTATCCGGACCCGGTTACTTACTTCTACGTTTATTCCCTTTAGCTGCTCCAGGGCGCGCACCTGGCTGTCCCTGAGTCTTCATCATTTGCTGGGCACGCTGCATTTGCTTCCCGTTCAGGTTATAACCCATTTGCTTTGCAACCTTTTGCAGCATTTCAGGATCATTCTGCATGTTTGTCATTTGTTTGCGCAGATAATATACACCGATGAAAAAACCACCGATGAGACCTACGACCAATGTAATAATAGGTAATGCGATACTCATCTAAAGCCCACCTCTACACTCTATTGTCTGCATCGCCATATGGCACGCGAATCTATCATAGCATTTCAGGAACTGGACAGCAATTGGCAATATGCAACCTGTCTATGAACTTTTTCCTCCATTAATATCGCTGTCCTCCCGTGCCTTCTTCCCAGTAAGGAGCACATCCTGCGCCCGGCTTAGCATTTCCCTCACCGTGCTATCCTCCTCGCGCTCTAAACCCGCTTCTACAGCAGCTAGAGCCTCATCACCGCCAATACGTCCAAGCGCCCAAGCAGCAGTGCCCCGCATCTCTGGCCGCGGTTCTTTCAGAACAATTTCTGATAGCTTTGGCACAGCCCCGGCTTCCTTGAAATTGCCTAGGGCAATGATCGCATTTCGCTGCATCGGCTTTTTGCCTCTCCAGGCTGCTGAGCTATTGCCGAATCTCTCTTTGAACTCACGATTGCTAAGATCCAGAATCGGCAGCAGCAGCGGCTTCACGATTTCAGGATCAGGTTGCATCTGAGGGCGATGATTCCAGTTCTTACCTCTATTCTTGGGACATACAATCTGGCAAGTATCACAGCCGTATAGACGGTTGCCGATCTTGGTCATATACTCCTCGCTGAGAAACCCTTTAGTTTGCGTCAAAAAAGAAATACAAGCCTGTGCGTTAAGCTGACCCGGACCCACCAGTGCTCCGGTCGGACAAGCATCAATACACTTGGTACACTCCCCGCAGCCTTCTTCAACAGGTTCATCCGGAGCAAAAGGAATGTTCGTAACCATTTCCCCAAGATAAATCCATGATCCCCATTTGGGTGAGATGATGGAACAGTTTTTGCCGCTAAAGCCTATTCCCGCTCTTTCCGCGACCGCTCTATCTACTAGAACACCGGTGTCCACCATGCTTTCCAGCACAGCCTCCGGTACACGCTCGTGAATAAATTCCTCTAGCTTACTTAAGGCTTCCCTCAGCACATGGTGATAATCCCTGCCCCAAGATGCCCGGGCGAGGATGCCTCTACGTGCACCCGGCTCAGATTTAGGAGGGTTCTCCATTTTAGAAGGGTAAGCCACTGCAATCGAAATAATAGATAACGGCTTGTCTCCAGAAGACAATGCTGGAACTGTCCTTTTATCCAGATCGGGCTCCTCGAAGCCAGATTCATATCCTTTGTCCCGATGGTCTTGCAGTATATTTTTTAAATATAAAAAAGGTTCTGCTGTTGTAAACCCGATATCATCAATACCGAGTGATGTCGCAGCCTCCTGAATCTCTGCTTTAAGCTGTGCCCACTTGGAAGGCGGGGGAGCATACGATGACTGAAATGTATTGGTCATTCCGCCTTCTCCTTTCATATCTTCGCTGACTTTCTTATAATCTATTCAGTTTTGACAGAGGCCACCATATATAATCAGCCCTGCCGACAATCATATCCTGTGAAATAGAGCCGAAGTAACGGCTGTCCTTGCTGGCTGAAGCATGACGGTTATCGCCCATTACAAAATAATTGCCACCTTCTACGGTTAACGCTGCAAAATCCGGATCTTCAATCTCAGTATCGATATAGGGCTCATTCACTATTTTTCCATTTACGTATAACTGATGATTCCGTACCTCTATGATATCTCCAGGTATGCCAATCACTCGCTTCACTAAATACTCCTTATGACTAGGACCGGTACTTGGATCATGAAGAATGACAACATCACCATGTTTTGGATTTACGAACAGCAATGAAATTTTATTAATGAAGAGCCTTTCTCCTTCCCAGAGTGTTGGCTGCATAGACTGACCTTTAACTGTTGATATATTGAACACAAAAACATTAAGAACTGACATCACAGCAAAAACAATCACAGCTGTAAGCAGCCAATCCTTCATTTCCGAGACCAAACGACCGCCCAGGGTAGTCTTGGATCTGGAGGATCTATGTCTTTGTTTCCTATTTCTCGTGTAATCTACTTGGGGCTCCTGATTCAATATGTCACCTCTTGTTCTCAATAATTGAAGTCTATACTTGCAAATATTATAACAATAAAAAAGCATATCTCCCAGCCATTAGCAATGGACTTCTGGGAAATACGCTCGAGTATAAATGAAACAGACTATATCGTCAGCTATAGTTCTTTTTTCTAGAAAATGTTTCCGCTTTCGCAGCTGAGTGATCAAAATTACCCAACAATGCTCAGCTTCCGGACAGATTTGAAGATTTGATTCTCGCTATATCCCATAGCTTCATACAATGGCAAAGCAAAAGAATTATGCTCATCGACGGCTACATAGATACCACTGACTTTACGAGCTTGAAACCTGGATTCCATAGCCGATACCAGACTTCTGCCGACTCCTCTGCGGCGATAATCAGGATGTACAGCAATCCGGAAATAACAACCGTGGTTTTTCTCAATCGTACCAATCAGTGCTCCAACAATTTCTTCTTCATCTTCCGCAACTACAATGAGATCTGAATCCCATGAAAGCTGCCTGGAGAAAGGCTCGATAGTGTTCTCGAAACACTCTTCCGATAATGCGGTTTGCAGCAAATCAGTCACAGGGCTAACGTCGCTTAATTGAAAGGAACGAACGTGCATTCTTTAAAATCTCCCTTGTCTATGGCTTATGAATTTAACAAAAAGAAGGGGTTCCCTTAACATAGAGAAAATAAAAAAAAGCATCAAATACCGAGGAATACCTGCTTTTAAATCTATTAAAGCACACTTTTCTCGTGATATCATCATTTTTCTTTTGAAAGCGCTTAATATCAAGCGTTTACATTTTAGATGGGGTTCATTTCTTCATTAAAAGGGTATTTATAAGGATATATGTCTATAGGATTGGGGACTATTAATTTTAACATTCCAAATACAATTGTAAAACCCTTTCCCTCTCCAATTATACTTTATAAACATTTATGTTTGTTTAGTGTTGCATTATTGGTCTAGATACGGTTTAATTAAGGTATCCTATCGGGCGAATACCCTATAGTACATATTTACAATAAAGGATTTTGACGTTAGTTCGCCAGAATTCTTTATCTATAACAAAATTCTAATATAACTCAGGAGGGATTTTTCCATGGCATTTCAATTACCGGCACTTCCTTATCCGAACAACGCACTCGAACCACACATCGACGCATTGACGATGGAAATTCACCATGACAGACACCATAACACATATGTAACTAATCTGAATGCAGCTTTGGAAAAAGCACCTGAATTGCAAAGCAAAAGCATTGAAGAGCTTCTTACAGATCTGAACGCTGTACCTGAAGCTATCCGTACTGCTGTTCGCAACAATGGTGGCGGACACGCTAACCACACCCTGTTCTGGGAAGTTATCGGACCAAACGGCGGCGGCGCACCAACTGGTGCATTGGCTGAAGCTATCGATAAGGAACTGGGCGGATTCGAAAAATTCAAAGAAGATTTCGCAGCAGCAGCAACTACTCGTTTCGGCAGCGGCTGGGCTTGGCTAGTTGTTAAAGATGGCAAACTGGCAGTAACAAGCACACCTAACCAAGACAACCCAATCAGCGAAGGCGCTACTCCAATCCTCGGACTTGATGTATGGGAGCACGCTTACTACCTGAACTACCAAAACAAACGCCCTGATTACATCAAAGCGTTCTGGAACGTAGTAAACTGGGAAGAAGTTGGCAAACGTTACGAAAGCGCAAAATAAGAAATTAAATTTGGCTTAAGCCATTGAACTAAAAAAGAAGGTATCTCAGAGCCGAATTGGCTATGGGATACCTTCTTTGTTTAGGTTGGATAGAGAGAGAGATAAAGATAAAGACAGAGATTGATTGAGATCCTCCCAGACACCGTATTTCACGCCGCTTGCGTCGCTTAAATGGATACACTGGATCGGAATAGATCGGAATAGATCGGAATAAATCGCAATAAATCTATACTCGGCTTATGAAAATCTGCTTTTGGAGTCGCTGAGCAATAGATTAGGGAATAACTCCCTAAAATTCTGCGATAGGCTCCATAAACACATGTAATTAGTTATGATGAACGAAAGGCAGCCCCTGTTTCGCACACCGTAGGTTAAAATGGAAGTTAAAAGGACAACCATTACAGAGCTACATGCGAAAGGAGCTGTTACTATGAAGAATACCATAAAATACGTCGGTTTGGATGTGTCTAAAGAAAAAATTGCGGTGGCGATTGCAGATGAGGGTCGGGAACCCGCACGATATTATGGAGCCATCCCCCATACCCCAGATGCAGTGGCTCGAATGATTCGGAAACTCAAAGGTTCAGGGATTACACTGGAGGTCTGCTATGAAGCCGGGCCTACGGGGTACGACTTATACCGCTGGTTGACGAAGATGGGAATTTCCTGTGTGGTAATTGCACCTTCGCGTATGCCACAGCGTCCCGGAGATGCCATAAAAACCGACCGACGGGATGCAGAAAAACTGGCTCAGTTACACCGGGCTGGAGAATTGACTGCGATCTATGTGCCAACGCCAGAACTCGAAGCTTTACGAGATCTCATTCGTGCACGAGAAGATGCTAGGCAAGACCTACATCGGGCTCGGCAACGGCTCATTCATTTTCTATTGCGCCACCAAATTCACAAGCCAGAGGGTATGAAAAAACGCTGGACCAAAAGGTACCGGGAATGGCTCTCTATGCTGAAGTTTAATAATGTAGCTCAAGAACGGGTATTTACCGAATCCCTGCAACAGCTCCGGGAAGTGGAGGAGCGAATCAAGCGACTTGAAGCCGCAATGCGAGAAGAAGCACAGATCTGCCCTTACGCACCTGTCATTCAAGCGTTGCAAGGCCTGAGGGGAATCGCCCTGCTGACAGCTATGACTTTAGTTGTCGAGATTGGAAATTTCGAACGTTTTCGTTCACCGGCTCAGCTCATGAGTTACCTGGGACTCGTGCCACGGGAATATTCCTCGGGAGCAAGTACCAAAAGAGGGAGTCTTACAAAAGTCGGAAATTCCGGAGTGCGGCGCGCACTGGTGGAGTCCGCATGGAGTTACCGTCACCGCCCTGCCGTCAAGGGAGATTTAGCAGTGCGTCTTGAGGGCCAGAGTATTCATGTCCATGAAACGTCGTGGAAAGCCCAAGAACGGTTACACAGCAAGTATTTAAAATTAGTCAGACGCGGGAAACACCGAAATTTAACCATGGCAGCAGTGGGTCGTGAGTTAATTGGATTTATCTGGTCGATTGCGGTAGAGGCAGAACGAAAAATGGCGTAGGTGAAACGAAAAAAAATAAAAACATACCCAAAAGATTTGAATCCTTGGGGCATGGAGACAAAGAGAAAGGTTCGAGGAGAATCCGTGAATTCCCTGTGCACAGGATCCCTGATCTAACGTGCGAAATTAGTTTACGGAAGCTCCTTCGACGTAGGCATAATATGTGGTAACCAACCCACGGATAGCAGATTGCCAGCCGACGACTCGCATTTTGTCTCTGTGCCCAAGGGATTGAAAACCCTCTAGTTAAAGGGGAAAACAGGGGAATTGACTAATTCGTTCATAGCAGGGAAATACTCCCTAAAAATCATCCTTTATGGGCAAAAAACCGATATTCGCCCAATTATTAGGGAGGTTTTCCCTAAAATGATCAATTACAAGCCAAATCGACCTATTTTTAGGGAGAAATTCCCTAATTAAGTCTTTACCACTCTCGTAGCATAGGGAACACCAGAAGAATTTAGTTGGAACAAGACTGAACTAGTCTGAGCCAAATAAACAAATATTTGCTACGAAGAGACTGAAGCATACGACCCTACTTAGGTGCATACGACCATACTTAGGTGCATACAACCATACTTAAGAGCATACAACCATACTTAGGTGCATACGACCACGCTTAGGTGCATAAGACCATGCTTAGGTGCATACAACCATACTTAAGAGCATACAACCATACTTAGGTGCATACAACCCTACTTAGGTGCATACGACCATGCTTAGGTGCATACGACCCTACTTAGGTGCATACGACCCTACTTAGGCGCACACGACCATACTTAGGTGCATACGACCATGCTTAGGTGCATACGACCATGCTTAGGCGCATACAACCATACTTAAGAGCATACAACCATACTTAGGTGCATACAACCATACTTAGGTGCATACGACCCTACTTAGGTGCATACGATCCTACTTAGGTGCATACGATCCTACTTAGGTGCATACGACCCTACTTAGGTGCATACAACCATGCTTAGGTGCATACGACCATGCTTAGGTGCATACGACCATGTTTAGGTGCATACAACCATGCTTAGGTGCATACGACCATGCTTAGGTGCATACATCAAACTCAGGTTTTGTACATTTAGTAGTTTAGCAACAGAACATGGCGAATCCCCTACTTCTCTAGCTTCGCCCGCTCTTCCTGCTCATCAAAATAAAGGTTCAGTAGCTTCAGAAAAACGTTAGGGAACGCATAGTTAGCCATGTCTTCGCGGCTGATCCAGCGCACTGCTCCGCCGTCCTCTGGACTAGCGTTCCCGTCCTCAAATCTCTCGATAGGCATGCTGCTGTCGATCCCTGAGAACAAGTCCGCTTCCGCGTTGTACACCGCCCGTCCTTCTGCCGCTATCGGCAGCGGAAGGGCGTCCTCTACGCTGCAGCGGTACACCTGCAGCGTCCACACGATATGGCTGAAGATATGCTCAGCAGCCATCCAGTGCTTTTCAGGCCGGGCAGAGATCCCGGCCTCCCGCAGTGACCGGCGCAGCCGGTCCAGCGCCGCTGCTTCCGGCAGCCGCGCGCCTTTGGCGCCGCCTTCCACAGGCGGCGCCGGCCAGTGCGGCAGCTCCCACATGCGGGCTAACAGCCCGCTTTGTGGCCGCTGCCGGATGAGCACTTGGCCCGCGTGGGCACCGCGGCCCTCAATTAAGGCCGCCAGCCGCTCCTCAGGGCGCGGCGGCTTGGCCTTGGTCTTGACGGGCAGCGAGGTCACGCAGCCCGCCAGGCGCGCGGCGCAATGCTCCATCACCGGGCAGGTTAAACAGCGCGGTGACTTAGGAGTGCATACGAGCGCCCCGAGCTCCATCAGGGCCTGATTAAAAGATGCCGCTTCCCCCTCCGGGATCAGTTCAGCTGCCAAGTGCTCCATTTTTACGCGGGTGGGTCCCTTGGCGATATCATCCTCTATCAGGAAGTATCGGGACAACACCCGCATCACATTGCCATCGACCGCTGGCTCCGGCCGATTGAACGCAATGCTAAGGATAGCCCCTGCCGTATAAGGTCCCACTCCCTTTAAACTGAACACAGCCTCGCGATCATTCGGCACCTGCCCGCCATACAGCTCTTTGACCTGTTTGGCCGCATGCTGTATATTGCGAGCACGAGAATAATAACCTAAGCCTTCCCAGCACTTAAGCACGTCCTCTTCTGGTGCATCGGCGAGCGACTCCACGGTAGGAAACCTTTCGATAAACCGATTGAAATACGGGATTACCGTATCCACCCTTGTCTGCTGCAGCATTATTTCAGAAATCCAAATATAATAAGGATTGCGGTGCCGACGCCAAGGCAAATCCCGTTTCTGCCCTTGATACCACTCCAGCAAATGATAGCTGAAATATTGCTTAGTCTCCCGCAGCTCCTGTTCGTCTTGAACTTGTAGATCTTGTTGTGTCATTATAACGCTCCTTGCCTTTCTATAATCATGGTTCAATTTATGAACCTAGCCCTTCCACGACGGCAAAAGCCGAAGCCAAATCACGGCCATGTGTTATCGTAAGATGAATGGTGTACTTCTGTCTATCTGGAAGATTTAGTCTGCTCCAGGCTTCGCACGATAAAGTCACCTCTGGCTTTCCTTTTGCATCAGGCAATATCTCAATATCCTGAAACCCAACTACATTGCCGATGCCACAGCCTAAAGCCTTCACAACTGCTTCCTTGGCAGCAAAACGCCCGGCTACGAACTCAGCCAACCTCCCGCTTCGCTCTTCAGCAAGTTGATATTCTTGCTCTGTTAAGACCCGCTGGTTAAATTTCTTACCCAGTCCTCTATTTATTACCTCTGAGATTCGTTCAATTTCTAACACATCATGTCCGATTCCGTAAATCAACACTTCACGCTCCTTATGGACGTGTATCCCATTTTGCTTCAATAATGGTATGATCAATCATATGAAGTATTATTAAAAGTAATAGTCCTGCAAGATTCTTTCTGCTATCTTAAAAGAAAATGCGCTTTAAGTCTAATAAGACTATCCAGCGACTTCACGATAGACTAGCTGATTTACTTCATTTTTATATATGGAGAGGGGATTACCCTATGAATCATCGTAATTTTGAAATACCTGCCGGAGACGGAGCTGTTCTCCGCTGCTCGCACTTCCCTGCCCAAGGCAAAGCCAAGAGTGTTATTGTTATTGCCCATGGCTACAAAGGTTTTAAAGATTGGGGAATGTTTCCTTACATAGCCACAACTCTCAGCCAGGAGCATGAAGTGATCACTTTTAACTTCTCTCATGCTGGCATCGGAGAAGATCTGCTGCATTTCACTGAGCTTGAGAAGTTCGCCCGCAACACCTATCGCCGCAGCTTAAAGGACATGGAAATCCTGTTATCTTATCTTAGCCAACACCCGAAATTCGGCAGCCTGCCCTTATTCCTTCTCGGCCACAGTCTCGGAGGGGGAATTTGTTTGGTCTACACGCTTGATCATTCCAATGAGATCAGCGGAGTAATCTCCTGGAACGGGGTTACGAAACTCGATTTGCTGACGGAAGAACAAAAGCAGCAGATGAAGGAAACAGGAAGAACCTATGTCCTTAATGGACGTACTGGCCAACAAATGCCGCTGGATGCTGTAATTTTAGAAGATATGGAGAACAACAAAGAACGCTATAACATCCTTGAACGCATACAGAAAGCGTCCTTCCCAGTTGTTCTTATTCAAGGCAGTCAAGATGGAGTACATCTCCGCCAAGGGTCTGAGCATCTCCTCAAACTTCGGCCAGATATTAGCTGGGTGCAGGTTCCTGAGGGTAATCATACGTTCAACACTGTGCATCCTTTTGCTGGCACGACTCCGCAATTAGAGCTCGCGATTGCTGCGACAACTAATTTTATCGATCAGACACTTACGCTTACAGAATAATTATTCTTCTTTGTCTATCCAGCTATCCAACTCACAAAAACCGCCACGAGCTCTGCTGCTACGCAGACCCGTGGCGATTTCTAGTTCAACCTATTCTAAATGCCCGGAATAACATTACGCTTATGTGCCGTTCTCCGGTAATAATTCTCAAGCTTCTCAGCTACCTCAGGATTAACCTGTTTACCTTCCAGATAGTCACTGTTATCGTCATAAGTAATGCCCAGCTCGGTTTCATCCGTCTGACCCGGCCATAAGCCCGCCGTAGGTGCTTTTGTGACAATATCCGCAGGCACACCAATATGTGCAGCCAGCTGACGTACCTGACGTTTATTAAGTGTGGATAGTGGTGTAATATCTACAGCGCCATCGCCCCACTTCGTGTAGAAGCCGGTAATTGCTTCAGAAGCATGATCCGTTCCTACTACAATCAGATTGTTCTCAAAAGCGAGTGCATATTGCATAACCATACGTGTTCTGGCTTTAACATTTCCTTTGCCTTGATGCGTCATATGGCGGTGTTGGCCTATTGATTTCAGACCATGCTCAACTTCAAGGGCAATTTCATTTACAGCTTCCTCAATGTTGGTCTCCACAGTATGAGTCAGATTAAAAGCTTTGGCAACATCATAGCTGTGCTCGATATCTTCCTGAACCCCATAAGGCTGGAATACTCCAAGCGTCATATACTCTGTGCCTTTTTCTGCCGACAGCTCGTCCGTAGCCTGTTTACAAAGACCCGCGGCTACCGCACTGTCCACTCCACCACTAATGGCGATCAATAATCCTTTAGCCCCTGCGTTCAGCACGTACGACTTTAAGAAATCAACCCGTTTGCGTGCCTCAACCTCTACATCAATCGTTGGCTTCACGCCAAGATCCGCAATAATTTCCTTCTGTAAACTCACCAAACACACCTCGTTCCATCAGAAATGGTTCCATATCCATCAAAATATCCACTCAAACGAAGCTCATGCTTCTAAGCATATTCTATCCCATTATTGCTCTTATATTTTGAAAAATCCCGCATGCAGCCGATTTGCCGGCTGATGCGAGATTATATGGAATAACTGTTTTTACTGGCACAAACGATTGAAGACTTCTTTCAATTCAGCAGCAATTTCAGCAGCCGAACGATCTTCTACGCCATGACGTTCAATAAAGTGAACGAGTTCTCCATCCTTCATCAGTGCGATGGAAGGTGAGGATGGCGGATAAGGAGCAAAATATTCACGTGCTTTAGCAGTAGCTTCTTTCTCTTGACCTGCAAACACTGTGAACAAGTGATCCGGAGTGATTTCATTTTGCAAAGCCTGAGCTACACCTGGACGACATTGTCCAGCAGCACAACCACAGACCGAATTTACGACTACAAGCGATGTTCCTTTTGCGGTTGGAAGAGTAGCTTCCACCTCTTCTGGAGTCATAAGCTCCTGAAACCCGATACTTGTCAGGTCATCACGCATAGGCTGAATTGAATCTCTCATATATTGATTAAAAGACATGGACATTTCTCTGCACTCTCCTTCACTTTTCAACTGTTTGTCAGATAATATTACAGCAGTACTTACTAACTTTATTATACATTCATACTCTGTGAAAGCAAGAGATGCTGTAGAGGGTGATTCAATCTAAGAGCGAACCCCGCTGGGTTCCTCCTTATCCAATGGGAAGGAGATCGTAAATACCGTCCCCTCTCCTTCTACAGACTCTACATTTATTTTACCGTTGTGCCGCTCCACAATACTTAGGCACAAGGATAAGCCTAGACCTGTTCCCTGAATTTTCGTCGTAAAAAAGGGTAAAAACAACTTCTCGCGTTGACTTTCTGACATACCAACGCCGCTATCGGTGACAATCAACTCCACTTTATCATGAGTACTGCGTGTCTCCAGCGTCAGCACCCCCTTGGGTCCCATAGCCTCCATACCATTACGTCCTAAATTGAGAATAAGCTGCTTGATTTCCCGGACATTTAGTTCCAATTCATGCAGTGATGGGCTCAGCTTCAGTTCAACACTTTGACCGCGAAGATTAGCATCAGCCCACAGCAATGGACTAACTTCTTCTATAATATGGTGCAGCAGCACCTTCTCTTTATCAGAAACCCGGCTCTGTGCCAAGGATAAAAAATCATTAATAATACTATTAGCGCGGTCCAGCTCTTCCATCACAATCTGATAATAAGAATCCAATTCTTGAGCACTCTTTTCTCTCATCAGCTGCAAAAAACCCCGAACTACCGCCATAGGATTACGAATCTCATGGGTAATTCCAGCAGCCATCTGCCCGACCAAGCTCAAACGTTCCACATGATCCAGCTCTACACGTAGTTTTTCCTCATTGGTCATGTCCTGCACAATAATTACAGCACCACTTGTTACCCCTGAACTCTTATGCATTAACGGCGCTGAATAAATCTGATAGATGCGCGACTCATGAATCATTTTTTCACTTGAACGCCGATTAGAGCGGATATTATCACTTACCCGCATATATGCCTGTGTATCCACTGAGCTATGAAAAAACTTTTTTACCGGCTCGTCAATAATATCCTCTTTTCGCAAATTGGGATAATGAGCCCGCATCATTCCTAGCATACAATCATTAAGATCAGTTACAACTCCGTGTTCATCCAGAGACATAATACTCAGAGGAACTACATTGGTAATCTGCTGCAGCTTCTCGGACTCCCACTGGAAACTTTCACTGATATTCTCCATCTGTACTTTATCCTGCAATCTACTTCTAACCATCTCAACATAATATACAAAAATACCACCTAAAGCGATGGTGAAAAACAGATATACCGTAATCAGAAATGCTTGCACGGAATTAGATTCATATATATTTTTCCCGCCTATAATAGGGACTAACGCAATAAATAGCATGCTTGGACAAAGAATCATCCATAACATACCGATCTTCTCAACTACTGTACCTTTCTTAAAAGGTTTGGCCAGTCCAAACAGTAGCGGATATAATAAAATCCCTGAATTCAATATCACATTACTGATTCCTGTAGGCTCCGCGATGATTACATTGCAGATAAGCAAAAAAATGGACAGCAAAATGCCCGAACGGGTAGTTCCATATAAAATACCAATATACGCAGGGATTAATCCTAAATTTAAATAGGCTACACCAAACAAAGTTGTCGAAAGAAGAGAGCACAGGATAAGACTAAACGTACACGCCAAAATCAAAAAGGTCTGATCATTTGGAAGCTTCCCCTTTTTCCGTGTTACAAATCTACGGTCCACCCACCATTGAAAAAGAAAAAGAAAGGAGCATGCTGCCGATATTTGCAATAAGATATCCTTAACCGCACCAATAATTACAATCACACCCCAAAATGGACAAATTACCCTACATGCTTAGATTAAAGCACAGGATTACTCTCCTGACAACGATAATCACCTAATGATTGGACAAGACTGGTTACATGTGAATCAGAATGGTATGATTCCGTTAGGAATACCCGCGGAATAGGCTTCCGTGTCTTAACATGTAAAGGAGTAAAATTTCATGAGCAATTACGATGTGATCGTCATTGGGGGCGGCCCTTCGGGTCTAATGGCAAGCGTGGCCGCTGCAGAACACAGGGCATCCGTTCTGCTAATCGACAAGGGAGCAAAACTAGGCCGAAAGCTCGGAATATCTGGTGGCGGACGCTGCAATGTTACCAACGTCAAGGAAAGAGACGAGCTAATCGCCCATATTCCAGGAAACGGGCGTTTTTTGTATAGTGCCTTCGACCATTTTAATAATCAGGATATCATCGCCTTTTTTGAAGGTTTAGGCATTGCATTAAAAGAAGAAGATAACGGGCGGATGTTTCCCGTTTCCGATAAGGCCTCTAGTGTCGTCTCTGCCTTAATTAGCAAAGTACGGAGTCTAGGCGTACAGATTATGACCGACAGTCCCGTCTCAAGAATAATCTATAACGAAGGGGCTGTTAAGGGAGTCCAACTGAGCTCGGGCAAGACGATCGCCTGCACTGCTGTTATCATCGCTACCGGAGGCAAGTCCGTACCACAGACCGGCTCCACGGGAGATGGTTACCCTTGGGCAGAAGCCGCAGGGCACACGATCACCGAGCTGTTCCCGACAGAGGTGCCGATTCTTTCACGGGAAGAATGGATTAAGTCCGGCGAGCTGCAAGGTCTGTCGTTACGTGATGTGGTCCTTACTGTGTGGAATCCGAAAGGAAAGAAGGTCATCTCTCATCGAGGGGATATGATATTCACCCATTTTGGATTATCAGGACCCATTGCACTGCGGTGCAGCCAATTTCTGAGACAAGTCCAACGTAAATCCGGCACAGATACGGTGGAGATGTCCATCGATCTCTTCCCTGATCTGAACGCACAGGAAGTAGAATCTATGTTGCAGGATAAGCTGGATCAGGAACCAAAGAAAGCGATCCGCAATTCGCTGAAAGGGCTGTTGCCAGAGCGTCTCATCCCCCTCTTGCTGACTAAATCTGACTTAGATGGGGACACAACCGGTCATCACGTCTCCAAGAATGGATTGCTTCTATTGGCTGGGATTTTGAAACGCATGCCGGTTTATGTGCATGGCACCCGGTCCCTATCCGAGGCCTTTGTTACCGGCGGTGGGGTAAATCTGAAGGAGATCGATCCCAAAAGAATGGAATCGAAGCTTATGCCGGGGTTATTCTTCTGCGGCGAGGTACTCGATATCCATGGCTATACAGGAGGCTACAATATAACAGCGGCCTTCTCAACAGGATATACAGCAGGCAAACACGCCGCTGACATTCGACTGGGATAATCTCTAGTGCAACGTGAATATCCTCCAAGCAGCTTACTGCTTTGAAAATGGCGGACCGTGCGATTCTCTCATTAAT
The DNA here is from genome assembly GCF_038593125.1 of Paenibacillus sp. FSL F4-0097. Taxonomy (NCBI): domain Bacteria; kingdom Bacillati; phylum Bacillota; class Bacilli; order Caryophanales; family Paenibacillaceae; genus Paenibacillus; species Paenibacillus sp. FSL F4-0097. Next base: position 654,514 of record NZ_CP151965.1, on the reverse strand, counting down.
TAGAGAATCGCTCCTCTGTTTTGGGTTCGTTAGCTATGTGGAGCGTCTGCCTAATCAGCTACTGCGGCTTCGGACCCAGATGACGTTATTTGCGTATTTTTCACCTTATTGGCAGGGTTTCGGACTCCAACGACGCTATTCCTTATAATGAGGCTCATATATGGTGTTTTTCATGGCAATAGCAACTATGGAGTCCGTTAGCATCCCAAAAGTGGAAAAATAGTATGTTTAGGGGCAGCTGTGTCCGATAGGCTAGCTAGGTACCTCATACGTACGTGCGTGCAATAGATCGAATCAAGACAAAAAAAGAAGAGTGCCCCAGCAGCCTTTTTACGGCTTATGGGGCACTCTTCCGTTCTATTTATATCTTTATTTCGCTAAGCGAAATGTTCCAAATATTCTAGAGCTAAACAGTGCAACGATATAACCTAGCGGGATGAACAGGATAATCCCAAACCATCCATATAAGGAAATACAGATCAGCGCAGAACAAATGATTGAAAAAGGAAACAGTAAGATAGGGACCGCACGCAGCCCCGCTTCGGCTTTTTGTTCTTTCGTAAACGGCAGAATTCCGATGTAATCATCTCCCACGAATAACGACCAGAACGACAACAGCCAATTGGTCATGAGGGAAACTAAAACTATAAAGCCCAGCCATTTGAACCCTGATGGAATGATAAATATCGCTAGAAGGGACACAGCAGTAAACGATAAGTAGAGCTTTAAATGGGCCGGATTCCGTACAAGTGCCTTAATCGCTGCCGCAGAGAAACGGCTCTCGGCAGTTTTTGATTTTAGCAAAGGCTGTGATTTCCGGAAAATCCACGGCTTATGGCGGGTCGGACGTGGCTTATCCAGTACGCCGCGGAGCAATAGGGCCGCTATTTTCATCCGCTGCTTATAATCTTCACGCACATCGTTCATGAATGTCCCACGCATCACTATACGCCGCTGAAGAGCGATTACCGCTACGACTGCAAAGAGTGCTGCAATCAGCAGCATAAAAACTGGACGGTTGTTCCAAAACGCAGCTGCACGGAAATAAATCCCACAGGGAACGGAGATGGCCAGAATCAGCCACAGCCAGCGCCGCCAGCCTTGCTTTTGTACTTTTACAATATGCCCAAGTAATTTAACGCACCAGCTACATGCCAGAGTCAGAGCGAACAGCGCCCATACCTCGGATGACAGCATTCCATATCCCCGAACCAGGAAAGGTAATAACAGCACAAAAGCTACACAGAACTTCAACGATGTTACGATCAGGCTGTACAGCAACCCGCGAAACATGATCGTATTTATCCATCGCTGCCGTTGTCTTAGAAATAATAGATCCCCTTCCTGCAATAATAGCACCAGTCCACCTCTACAGAGCAGGAGCACTAATAATGAAGGAATCAACATAAACGGCAAATCTGCACTCCAAGCTGGCAGTGCCTCATTCCAGAACCCGTAATATAACCGTCCTCCCAGAAATCCTCCGGGAATCAGTATATATAACAGCACAGTCCAATCGGCTGCCGTACGAATAATAGCAGATTGCTCACGCCAATGAGAAAATAATCGCCGCCAGAATAGCTTTTTGGAGGTAGGAAAAGCAAACCCTCGCTGCTTCTGCTTACTCATGTCAGTTCGTCGAAGCAATCAAACAACGACGCCTCCGGCAGCCCAGCATAATCACGTATATCTTCAAGCGTTCCTGCAGCGGCAACCCTGCCACCCGAGATCAGCACAAAATCATCGCAAATTTTCTCAGCAGTATCCAATACATGCGTAGACATTAATACACCAGCTCCGCGCTGCCGCTCCGCTTCCAGCAGTCGCAGGAAATCTTTAGTGGCCCGAGGATCCAAGCCGATAAAAGGCTCGTCCACAATATAAACATCCGGCTGTACCAAAAAGCCCAGCATCAGCATCATTTTCTGTTTCATACCCTTAGAGAAGCCAGCTGGAAGATCATCACGGACATGATTCATACCGAACTGCTTCAGTAATCTCTCCGCCGTTTCTTGAAACTGCTCATATTTTAGTCCATAAGCAGCAGCAGCCAAATCTAAGTGCTCCCATAAGGTCAGATCCTCATAAAACACCGGCTGCTCCGGTACATAAGCATAGGACTTATTAACTCCATTAAAGGAGACCTTAGCTTTGGTATTCTTAAGCAAACCGAGCAATGTTTTGATTGTAGTACTTTTTCCCGCACCATTTGGTCCGATCAGTCCGAGCAGCTGTCCACGCCGCACCTGAAATGAAATATCGAATATGCATGGGGCACCTGCTTCATAGCCTGCTTCATCGATCTCAACATCGAGTACAATCTCTTCGTCGCTCTCGGTATCCCCTGTTATTTCTACATTCTCCATATTCGCCAACTCCTAAATATTTCTTATAAATATTATAATCGAAATTCCAATCCAGAAAGATAGCTTCTCTAATCGTACTATATATACTTTCTCCAAGGAAGCATACTGATTTTTTCACAGCTAAGAGAACTACTCTTATATTTAAAAAGAAACCTCCCATTAAAGAGAGGTCTGTCCGAGAAGCTCTAGGTTATTTGTTGCTGAAATTCCTTCCTCACGTTTAATTGCCGCTTCATCTCTCCGCTCGATTTTACCACGCAGCATTAACAGCAACACTCCAAGCAGGGCTGTAAGCGTACCAGAGAGAATGAACGCCGGGACAGGTCCTGACGCTGTAACTAAAGCCCCACCGGCTACAGGTCCCAAGATAACAGCCGCACTTGTTAGACTGCCTATAGTTCCAAATACACGGCCCGTGTATTCCGCAGGGGTCCGCTGTTGCAGCATAGAATTGAAGGGAATAAACGCAAGGCCTGCTCCCACACCAGCAAACATAAAAGAACCAAACAAAGCGATGTTCATCCAGAGTCCAGCCTGACCGTGGGCAGTTACAATTCCTGCACTTGAGAAAACAACCCCCATAATTACAGCTCCCAATCCCATGAAGACGAGCGTATGTTTACCACTGCCTATACGGCTTACAAGCAGGGCTGACAGTAAGGTGCCAAGACCACTGGCTGCCACACACCAACCCAGCAGATCTCCGTTCACACCCGGAATTTCCCGGAATAACGTTACAATCTGCGAATCACCAATTTGCAGCATTAGCAGCACTAGCACCAGCATAGCAATCCCGCAAAGCACTACAGGCATTCCCACGATCACCTGCAGACCCGCCGACATTTCTTGGCGAAAAGACTTCCGAGCACCATTCTCCCCTGTGCTATCCTCTGCTGCATCTTTCTTCAGTGCAGCCGCACGCGGCAGTCCTATTAAGATGACCGCCGATAAAATGAAGGTAGCCGAGTCAATCACATAACAAGCGGCAATACCAAATGCGGCAACCAGCAGTCCACCTAGAGCAGGACCTACAATTTTGGTTATTTGTTCAATAGATGAGCTAAGCGCCATGGCTTTATCCATCTGGGCCGCAGGGACAAGCTCCTTGAGCTTTCCGCTTTTGGCTGGTGAAAAGAGTACATCCATGATCCCTTTAGCTACCAACAGGACATATACCTGCCAGAGAGAACCTGCAAATACCAAACAAACAACGATTCCGGCACGAGCTAGATCGGAACCAATCATCAGCGCCTTGCGGTTAAAACGATCACTTAAATAACCTGCAAACGGCCCTCCCAAGAGCAACGGCACAGCCATACATAAAGATATAGCCGTAATTTCCCACGGTGTAGCATTCCATTTAAAACCTACCATTGTCAGTAGCGCTAGTATATGCAACCAGTCTCCCACATTCGATACAAGCTGTGCGGCAATAAGTAGCATAAAGGGCTTATTCGCCGTCAGCTTTCCTTCTTTTGAATCATGAGCCAGCTGTTCCTCCATCTTACTTCACTCCCCGTTACTATTTCTCGATGAAGTAATAGTAAAATATTGGAGAACATCAATCATCCGTCTGGAGGCGTAAATAGCGCTTGAACCTAAGGCTGAAATTCTTATCCTTTCAAAGACTGAAATCAAAAAAACCTTCGTTTTTACCGTATTTAAAAAATTGTTTGATTTTTAATAATTAAAAGTGTGCTCATTGTGACAAATCACATGTTCTTCATTCGCTCTTTCACGTATTCTAAGGTTATCTCAAGGTTCGTTGCACAGGTAACCCGTGCACTAATGACTATTGATTGCAAACTGTGCGATGAGTTCACACATGATTAACGATAGAGGGTGGAGAAGCATGATACAATCTTACGAACGTGATACGCAATTAACACTACATTTGTACCGGGTATTTGCCAAATCTTTTAAGAGCATTAATGAACATGCTGTTACCGGCAGCAAAATTGAAGGTTTTAATCCGACTGCCTTTGCCGTTATGGAAGTGTTGTACTATAAGGGACCACAACCCATTCAACAAATTGGCGCCAAGCTGCTGCTGCAAAGCGGCAACGTTACTTACGTAATCGATAAGCTTGAGGAACGCGGCTATTTGCAGCGTAAGCCTTGTCCGAGCGACCGCCGTGTGATTTTTGCGGAGCTGACTACGGAAGGTGAACGTCTCATGAATGAGATGTATCCGAAATATTCGGAACGCCTGCATCTTGCTTTCAGCGGTCTGAATGATGATGAGAAGGAACAAATGATTGTTCTCCTCAAAAAGATGGGTCTACAAGCTGAGAAGCTATCCCCTCTTCCCCGTAAGTAAGAGTCCCTTGTTTATGTGTTACAGACAAGCTGTTATTGATTTCTGTTAATGTTAAAAAGAAAACCAATAGGCGATTCTCCGATTTATTTGAGAATCGCCTATTGGTTTTTTTGTTCTGCGCCGGCTTACTTGAGCAGATGATCGGTAAGTCGATGCCGAAGACGGACTTTGAGGTCCGCTTTTGGCAACCCTCGGATCATAGTCATCCTTATTCGGCAGGACTTGCAAGCACGCTTCCGATTGGGCGTCCCTTTCAGCTGACCGTTACTATCGCTCTCGGTAAAATTCACTTTTGATGTAACTCGCTATATTTTCAGCGCCGGATCTTGATGAACCTGAGCAGTAACTTAGGGAATAACTGCATTCTATACAGCTATTTCGTATGCAAATCCGCTCATTCTAACTTTAAGTGTATTCTGTACAATTAAAAACCAGACAAACCACCCCTAGGCGAGTAAATCAAGAAAATAGGTGTACTAAATACAGCTATATCCATTGAAAAAGTTACCAGCAGGATTATAGTTGTACGAAATACAACTAAACGCGTCTATCCACTGCTTCCATCGACTCTCTACTCTAGAGGTTACATCAATCTGGCGTGCCACCGTCCGTTATTCCGTGCGTGATTCCATGTGCTACTCCGTCCGTTAGTCCATGTGTCTCTCCATGCGTCATTCTATGTGTCACTCCGTACGCCACTCCAAGAGTCAATTCGTATGGTTCAACCACTTTAACACGCTATCTACCTAATAAGTTATGCCTTTTTCAAGGACGATGTAGCATCCTCTACTGAAGGCACACCCTTGCGCAAACCCCAGGATATTATCAGCGACAAAACAGCGAAAACTGCCATTACGATAAATAATGAATGAAGACCACCTTCAAGGGCATCACGCAGACTATTTGATACTTCCCCAGACAGGTTAGTTCCTGCATGCGATCCAAGCAGCTTATTAATATCATCCCCTGAGATGTTCGAATCCGGTTGTTTTCTTAACAGCTTATCAATATTCAAGTTCAGCCAGGAACCAAAAATAGCCACCCCAACAGTCTGTCCTAAAGAACGCGTGAACGCATTAAGCGCTGTAGATGCTCCCCGTTGCTCATACGCAACAGAGGACTGCGCAATAATCGTAAAGACTGTAGAAGAATACCCAAAGCCAACTCCACAGACCAGCATCAAGCATAAAAGCAGCAGCTGTGAAGACTCACCTGTTAAGAAAGCCAGGCCAATAGCCCCGGCAGCGATCATAATCAACCCAAGCATTGCGGTTCGACGCGAACCCGCTTTTAGAATCATCCGCCCTCCGGCGATCGAACCAAACATCCAGCCTACCGACATCGGCGCCAATAGCAAACCTGAGATGGCGGCGCTTTTTCCGGATACACCCTGCACCCATAATGGCACATACGTAGAAAGCCCAATAATTAATGTGCTTACCAGCAGGTTAGCGCCAGTAGACACCGCTATGTTGCGGTTCGAGAATAGACCCAGCGGCAACATAGGTTCAGGAGCACGACGCTCCACAAAGAAAAATAAGACTAGCAGGATAACAGCCACACTTAGAGTTGCGATTAGCAGTGGGGATGTCCACTCCAGATTCTGTCCACCTGTGGAGAGACCGAAGAGCAATGCGCCCATACCAGCAGCGAACAGCAGCACCCCTGCCACATCAATTTGTGCTTTCCGACGTACCTTCTCTTCCTTCAGATAACGGGCAATAAATACCATTGCTAATAAACCGAATGGCAGATTAAAAACAAATACCCAGCGCCAGCTTAGGTAATCTACTACATATCCCCCAAGAAGAGGACCTACCAAAGAGGAAATCCCCCATACAGAGCTAAGTAATCCTTGTGTCTTCGCTCTCTCCTCGATACTGTAAATATCCCCGATGATGGTAAAGGTCATTGGAATGAGCGCACCCGCACCAATCCCCTGTATTGCCCGGAACAGGATCAGCTGCTCCATACTTTGCGAAATACCGCATAATAACGAGCCTAATAAAAAAACAGCTGCTCCCCACATGAACACCGGCTTGCGTCCAAAGAGATCACTGATTTTGCCGAAAATAGGAGTAGTAATAGCCATTGCCAGCAAATAAGAAGTGAATATCCAGCTAAGCCACTGCATTCCCTGAAATTCACCTACGATAGCTGGACCCGCTGGTCCTGTTACCGTTCCTTCAATCGCAGCTAGAAAGGTAGCTAGCAGCACCCCTATCAGTATTAATTTACGTTCTAAATCCCCTGTTGACTTCAATGTTCCAAACCCTCTCTTTATGTAATAAAATCATTCCCATTCCCCACGTAGAAGCGCATGTAGGGTCACATCCTGAAAGCCGGAAGGTGTCTGGCGATATTGACGCAGTATACCTTCCTTCTGAAAGCCGAGCGTTTGAACCAGCCTCTCCGCACGATTATTATCAGGATGACACAGCGCTTCTATCCGATTCAGCCCCATCCTATTAAAGCCGAAGTCGAGCACTAAACCAAGCGCTTCTTTCATATATCCAAGTCCCCAAAAGGCAGGCGCCAGATCGCAGCCAATTTCCCCGCGGTAAGCTCCCTGCAACTGCCAATAGTTATAACCGCAGCTCCCTATAACTTCACCTTCGGGTCCTACAATACTCCAGCGCAAGCTCTCCTCTTCCTGAGCCATCTGTAATAAAAAAGCAATCAGTTGCTTAGTCTCTTCTATAGAGGATAATGCTGGAGCCCCCAGCCAGCGGGTGACCTCTGGATGAGACCAGATCTGATATAATGCTGAAGCATGCTCAGTAGTCATAGCGCACAGCTTCAATCTACTGCCGACCAGTGTGGGTATCACTCCATTGCAGATATACAAATCTCTGCCCCCCTTCAACTTATCAATTATACATCATTCAAGAGTATATCCTTAAGATAAAAGTTCTAAATTCTTTAACATTGAAAAGAACAAATTCTACGCGTTAACATAAAAAGACGTCTGCATCAGGGGGCATACACTCCCTTAATACAGACGCTTTTTATTAAACTTAACTACAATGATTTCATTACGCTTCATGAATAACTTCACTGCATAACACCTGAAGTTTGGCTCGAATATCCTTGAACTCTTCAATTCCAGTCCCCGTAATACTGTACCCTTCGGTATGGGCAGTCAGAAAGTTGTCCAGTGTCAGCTTTTCCAATTCCTGTTTCACTTCGCGTTCTCCTACACGATACCCCAGATCTTCAAGTCCGAGCAGCATCTCTGAGATCGTCACATCTTTATCCCGTGCACAATAAAGCATATGAATTCCTATGAACAAGTTCTGTACATCAGCGCGCATATTCCACCTCTTCCGGCTATATAGCCTTCGGTATTTATACTAGCATTACCCTCTGACCGATCCTCGGAAACATTATTGTGGCTGTTGCGCATTTCATGGACTTCAAGGAACATTCCATATTGTTACAGATTGGTATTGTCGCTTGACGTATCATGTCTAGCTGTACTATGTTGATAATTACAGTTATGAGTTCATATTTGAATTTAAAGTACAGGAAGGTGATGCTTCATGTTTCAAGCTATGCCTTACGATGGAACACGCAACGAGCAGTTTGAAGCGGTTCTAATCCAACTAGAAGCATTAGTAAAGGACGAACCAAGTGCTACGGCCAACCTGGCCAATGCTTCGGCACTGCTTAAACACGCTATGCCGGATACGAATTGGGCCGGTTTTTATTTATTTGATGGCAAGGAGCTTGTGCTCGGACCTTTCCAAGGTCTTCCTGCCTGCATCCGCATCCCGTTGTCTCGTGGAGTCTGCGGAACGGCTGCTGCGGAACGACGCACGCTAGTAGTTGGAGATGTCCATGCATTCCCGGGACATATCGCCTGTGACGCCGCTTCAAACAGCGAAATTGTTGTCCCGCTGATCAAGGATGATCGTTTGCTTGGCGTACTCGATATCGACAGTCCGCTGAAAGATCGTTTTGATGATGAGGAACGCCGGTTCCTGGAGCGGTTCGCTGCCCTGGTATCGGAAGTTATCTAAAGCAGCTCTGCCTTATAAAGCATAAGAAATAGGCTGTCTCATTTGTAGGAATCTCCTACTTATAAGACAGCCTAATCTTGTTGAGCCTATAGCCGTACCGGACTGATATTCCAAATCTCCGCGGCGTAGCGGCTAATCGTATTATCGCTAGAGAATTTACCGGAATGACCAATATTTATAATAGACTTCTTCAGCCATTCCTGACGGTTGCGGTATGCCCGGTCAATCTCGACATGAGTCTCGACATAACTTGCGAAATCCTTAAGCACAAAGAATTCATCGTTATTATCCAAAAGAGAATGGAAAATGGTCTCAAACTCCGCACCATGACAGCATATAGGTCCCGGATTAACCAACTGATCCAATACTTCCTTCACACGACTATCCCCATTGTAGATATCACGTGCGTGATAGCCGCCATGCTGATAATAATCCATTACCTGCTCAGCGCGAAGACCGAACAGGAACATATTGTTGTCCCCTACCATCTCATGCATTTCCACGTTAGCGCCGTCCATCGTACCTACGGTCAATGCACCGTTCATCATAAACTTCATATTCCCCGTACCGGAGGCCTCTTTACTCGCTGTAGAGATCTGTTCACTAATATCCGCAGCAGGAATGATTTTCTCGGCCAAAGATACCGAATAATTCTCAAGGAAAAAGATACGAATCTTGCCTCTAACATCCGGATCTTTGTTGACAGCCTCTGCCACAGTATTGATCAGCTTGATAATTCGCTTCGCCAAATGATAGCTTGGTGCCGCCTTTGCTCCGAATATAAACGTGCGCGGTACCATATCCATCGAAGGATTATCTTTGATTTGGTTGTACATATGCAGAATATGCAAAATATTAAGCAGCTGCCGCTTATAAGCATGCAGGCGCTTCACCTGAACATCAAAGATAGAGTCGGGGTCTACATGTACTGAATGCTTGCTGTAGATGTATTCAGCCAACTTGAGCTTATTCCGCCGTTTAATGCTGGCCACTTGTTCTTGGAAGGAAGCATCCTCACAATATTTAATCAAGCCAATCATCTCTTGCGGATGGCTCATCCAGCGGGTTCCTATCGATTGATTGATTAGGTTAGCCAGATCCGGATTGGCATGCATCAGCCAACGCCGGTGAGTAATCCCATTCGTCTTATTATTGAAGCGGTGCGGGTACATTTCATTAAAGAGCCGCATTTCGCGTTTCATCAATATTTCTGTATGCAGCGCCGCTACCCCATTGACACTATGGCTCGCCACAATCGCCAGATGGGCCATGCGAACCTGATCGTCATGAATAATCGCCATCTGTGAAATCCGGTCCTGATCACCGGGATAACGGCTCATCAGCTCGCCGCAGAAGCGGGCATTGATCTCTTCAATAATAAGAAAAATACGTGGAAGCAAGTCCCTGACCATTTGAATAGGCCATTTCTCCAGCGCTTCGCTCAAGATTGTATGATTAGTATAGGACACCATACGAGTTGTAATACTCCACGCCTCATCCCATCCTAATCCATGTACATCCATCAGAATCCGCAGCAATTCAGGGATTACAAGCGTCGGATGTGTATCATTGATATGAAGTGCAACCTTGTCGGGCAGCGATTGTATAGGGAGTCCAAGCTTTCCAAAGGTTCGCAGAATACTTTGCAGGCCAGCACTGCAGAGGAAGTATTGCTGCTTCAACCGCAACAGCTTGCCTTCGTATTGTGAATCATCCGGATACAGAAACTCCGAGATGGATTCTACGGAACGCTTATATTCCAGGAATTTATGATAGTCTGAACCCGCAAAAGAGCCAAATGTTCTCGCTGGCTGGGTGATGGACTCCGCACTCCAGTTGCGCAGTGTATTCACATGCCGCCGATCTGCACCAATGATAGGCACATCATACGGAACTGCACGAACGGCCTCATATTGACTATGCTCAAAGATAAGCCGCCCGTTCTCCTCGCGAGTCTCAATCACGCCCCAGAACCTTACTTCTACCTGCTTGTCTTCACGACGCACTTCCCATACATTATCATTTTGCAGCCAGTAATCGGGCAGTTCCACCTGATACCCGTCAACGATTTTCTGCTCGAACAAGCCGTATTTATAACGTATACCGCAACCATGCCCCGCATATTGCAGGGAGGCCAGTGAATCCAAGAAACAAGCAGCTAGACGTCCAAGTCCTCCATTGCCAAGCCCAGCGTCGGCTTCTACCTCCTCAATATCCTGCAGCGAGAAACCAAGATCGGCCAATCCCTCACGCACGACCTCCAGCACGCCCATATTCAGCAGATTGTTCCCCAGAAGTCTTCCGATCAGAAACTCCATAGAAAAATAGTATACCTGCTTATCCTTATCCGTCTTGTACTTTTGATTGGTATCCGCCCAATTTTTCCCGGCATTCTCGCGAATCATGTTGCCTAATATTTTATAGACATCAGCATTCGAGGCTTCCTCCAAAGGTTTGCCCAATTTACTGATGAGCGTCTCGCGAAACACCTGTTTGAAAGTTTCTTTATCGTTAAACAACAGCAGGTTCCTCCTGACAAAAGCTTTTTTTAGGGATGCATTAGACTATGCCTGTAGATCAGATAGGTTATACTGTTTCGTTTCATCTAATCCAGTTGGTTTATATTTTGCTGCTCTTGGCGATCACAAATGGACGTTTACTATCCCCGACGAGAATTCGATTCTTACTTAAATGTACGTCCTTATCCATGATCACATTCTCAATAACAGCATCTTCCTCTATAATGCACTTCTGCATAATAACAGAGTTGATGATCTTCGCTCCTTTACGTACCTGAACCCCACGAAAGATCACGCTGTTCTCCACCGTTCCAGCTATAATGCAGCCGTTAGCCACCAGTGAATTGCTGACATTTGCACTCTCTAAATATCGGGTAGGAGCCTCATATTTAATCTTCGTCTGCACGGGACTTTCTTTGAACAGACTAAAGTAATTCTCCTGCTGAAGCAGCTCCAGACTATTCTTATAATAGCTTTCCAATGAATTAATTACGGCATGATAGCCATGATACTCATAAGCAGCGATTTTGAATTTATGGCGGTTTTTCTGAATCACATCACGGAAAAAATAACTCTCACCATGTGCAATGCAATGTTCCACCTGCTCCAGGAACAGTTTTTTCTCCATAATGAAGATATCGAGATATAAATTGGGATGATCCTTCTCATGATGGATATTGGTCACATTATTCTCTTCGTCCACTTCAATACGCTGGCATAACTCATGTTCTGGCTGCAACTGCTCTATTTTTTTGTATACTACTGTAACGTCGGCACCCTTCTCCAAATGATAGCTGTACAAGTCCTGGAGATCGATAGTATTAATATGCTGGCTACCGGAAAACACAATATATTTAGCAGATCCCCGTTTAAAAAGATCCAGATTATTATGATAATGCTGAAGGTCGCCAAGAGAAGTATCGGTGGGATCATTCCAGTCCGGAGGCAAAATAAATAGTCCCCCATGCTTGCGATTCATATCCCAAGATTTCCCGTCACCCAAATGGTCCATTAAAGAACGGTATTTACGGCGAACAAACAGGCCCACACTCTCCAGATCCGCACGCATCATATTGGAAAGCACAAAATCTATCAACCGATAACGACTGGCAAAAGGTACGGCTGCACCACAGCGGAAATAAGTGAGTTCATTTAGTTTATCGAGTTCATGATCCAGATTAATTACACCCATGAGTTGCTTCATCGGAATCCACCGTCCTCTTATAATTTATAAGAAAGTATAAGTTTCACTATATACTTTATCCTTATAAATCTCGCATAAACGCTTACCGTCCCTAGAAGGACGCCGAAGGCGTTTTAGCTTGATTATATGGTTTTGGCCACAGCTGATTTACGTTTCTTGCTTTTATTGTCGATCAGCAGAATTTCGTTCTCGTTCTCCCGCTCGATGCCTATTTCCATATAATCGTCGATTACCGTATTCTCACTAATAATCGCTTTATGAATGCGTACGTTCTTACCAATCTTAACCTTAGGCATAATTACGGAGTCCGTAATCACACTGCCTTCACCTACTTCTACGCCATAAAAAAGAACCGAGTGCTTCACTTCACCATGCACAATGCAGCCTTCATTAATAATGCATCCTGACACTTTCGCCCCAGGTGCGACATATTGGGCAGGTTGATTCGGATTGCGTGTAAATATGCGCCAGCTGGGATCATTTAGATTAAGCGGTGGATTATCGCTCAGTAAATCCATATTCGCTTCCCACAGGCTTGCTACCGTACCAACGTCTCTCCAATACCCTTCAAAAGGGTACGCAAATAAAGAGTTCCCGTCTTCCAGCATCAAAGGAATGATATCTTTACCAAAATCGTGAGATGATCCTATATTCTCTCCGTCCTCCAGTAAATGCTTGCGGAGAATTTCCCATTTAAAGATGTACACACCCATAGAAGCTAGCGTGCTTTTTGGCTGTGCAGGCTTTTCCTCAAATTCGTAAATTTTCAGATCGTCCTCCGTATTTAAGATTCCAAATCGACTTGCTTCCTCCAGCGGAACGTCAATCACAGAAATCGTGCAATCTGCGTTTCTCTCCTTGTGGTATTGCAACATAGCATGATAATCCATTTTATAAATGTGATCACCGGATAGAATAAGGACATGCTCGGGGTCGAACTGATCTACAAATTTAAGATTTCGATAAATCGCATCGGCTGTTCCCCGATACCAGCTGCTTCCATTCTCACGTTCATGCGGTGGCAATACGAATACTCCACCATTCTTACGGTTCAAATCCCAATCACTGCCTACTCCGATGTAAGAATGTAGTATAAGTGGCTCATACTGTGTCAATACACCGACAGTATCAATACCCGAATTGGAGCAGTTACTTAAAGGAAAGTCGATGATCCGATAAGTGCCCCCAAAATAGACAGCGGGCTTGGCAAGCGATTTGGTTAAACCTTTCAATCTTTTGCCTTGGCCTCCAGCCAATAGCATGGCTACCATTTCTTTTTTCTTCATGGAAAAGCCTCCCTTGACTTATGGGTAATATAAAGTTCAGCAAACCTAGGATGAATGAACAGAATTCCAGAAAGAAGTGAATTAGAAAAGAAATACACCAGAAAGAAATGAGCCTTGATAGGAAGATGACAAAGTTGAAAAAACGAGGAAGGAAATTTTACACGTTCGGATGATCTAACCTAAAATAGGGAGAGCATTCTCCAAAATCAGGAGATTATCCTTATTGTAAAGTGTTCTATATTCTTCGTCAAAACCCTTTATCGCAATTCCGAAAATCCGGAATTTTTAACCCTGTTTGTCATTAAACACGTTAATATTCCTTATAACTAGATTAACCAATTTAAAGCCATGTGAAAGAAATTCACTCATTTATTCTAGAAAAAGAATCATCCGGTCTTCAGCAAACATTCAACCGGATATGGCATAATGAAGCTATCTATCACCGATTTGGAGGAACCTATGATGAAAGCAGTACAAGGAGTTCGACTTCTGCTCGTAGATGATGAGCCTCATATATTACAGTTCCTGGAGCTGGGTCTCCTTAACGAAGGTTTTGAAGTACGAACCGCGTCGGACGGGCTAAGCGCCATTTCAATTGCAGCTGAATTCAAGCCCCATGTAGCTATCCTGGATGTTATGATGCCGGGTATGGATGGATTCGAGGTATGTCACTATCTGCGCTCGGAAGAGACAGAGGTAGCTGTCATCATGCTTACTGCTAAAGACGAAGTGGATGATCGCGTAAAGGGACTTTCTATTGGTGCTGACGACTATATGGTCAAGCCCTTCAGCTTTGATGAATTACTAGCGCGGATCCAAGCGCGGCTGCGGAATCAGTTTCCGGGGCTGCTAGGCGAGGTCCGCTGCGGTCCTTTCCGAATTGACAGCCGGCGAAAGGAAATTCGCTTCAGGGAAGAAGTACTTGAGCTCTCCCCTACGGAATACGAGTTATTGCAGTATCTCGTTATCAATCACGGCCTTGTACTCAGCAAGCCTATGATTCTTGATAAAGTGTGGGGCTATGATTTTGGCGGTGAGGAAAATATCGTTGAGGTCTATATCCGTTCGCTTCGTGAGAAGCTCGGAGATAAGGAGCACCGTATTATCCGTACCCTGCGGGGCGCAGGCTACCGGGTGGATCTATGAGCACTCCCATCTTCAGATGGCTTCGCAGACTACCTGCACCACGTTCCCTGCGTAAACAGCTGCTTGCCACATCGCTGCTCATTCTATCAGGATTGCTGCTGCTAATTGGAGTTTTACAATATATCCTTATGCGAGATTTTATATACAGCAATAGAGCGGAGTCTATGGAAGCGCAAATACGTTCTGTCCCCCGTGAGATGTTTTTCAACTTTTTTAATTCCTATGACGAGGACACCACAGGTATAAATGACACGAACAACGAGTTTAACAGCAATTTCCCGATGGAAAGAGAAGACATGAATAAAATGCCAAGTGGGCTGCGAACTGGCGAGAACCGGCGCCCGCTTCTGCTTGATGCCCATACAACTCTCGCCATGTACAGCTCGGATGGCACCTTCAGGGATTTACAGCAATTGACCCTCTCAGATATAGCAGCACCCAGGCTGACCAATGAGCAATACGATGCGCTGCTGATTCACACCACAGATAGGGCAACAGGAAATTACAAGCTCATCCAAGCTGAAGACGGCACTGAACATCTAGCCATATTCATGAATCTTTATAGGCCTGGAAATACTAGATTGCTGCTGCAAATGAGTGTGAGCACGGGGCCATTAACGGATGTGATTATGCAGCAGCTGCTGATCTACGCAGGTTTGTCAGTGATTGCTTTATTGACTGGATTATTCCTATACTTGCCGGCCCTGCGAAAGACGTTAGTTCCTCTTTCTAATATGGGAGAATCGGCTGAGATCATTAATGCCGGTAATTTGGACATTCGGTTTCCAGTTGACCAAGGACAGGCCGAGATCGACAAGCTTGCTCATTCATTCAATGGTATGCTCGAACGTCTCGAAATATCCTTTCATAATGAACGGGAGGCCAAGGAGCAGATGCGCAGGTTCGCTGCCGATGCTTCTCATGAGCTTAGAACTCCGCTTACCTCAATACACGGTTTTCTTGAGGTCTTGCTGCGGGGCGCCGCCGATAATAAAGAACAGTTATATAACTCGTTGCGAAGCATGCATGGTGAATCGAAACGGATCAATAAGCTGGTCGAGGATCTGCTACTGCTCGCTCGAATGGATGGAGCTCCACAGCTGCAGATGACTGACCTGATTCTCAGCGAGGTAATTCACGAAATGAAGCCGCATCTGCTTTTGCTCGCAGATCAACGTAAAGTTACTTTTGATATCTCCTATGGCATCCGTGGTAAATATGATCCCTATAAGCTCAAGCAGGTGATTCTGAATCTGTTCCACAATGCAGTTCAGCATACCGATGCCGCGGCAGGCAGCATTCATCTCTCTTTACAAGCCGCAGGAAATCAGGCTCTCTTAAGCGTGCGGGATAATGGCTGCGGAATTCCCGCAGAGCATATCCCACATATCTTTGATCGATTCTACCGCAGTGACTCCTCTCGCACACGTAAATATGGAGGATCAGGTTTAGGCCTCTCTATCACAAAATCTATTGTCGAGGCGCATCACGGCAAGATTAGTGTAAATAGCACCGTCGGCGAGGGGACAACATTTACGGTCAGCCTGCCTTGTGAGGAAGGATTAGCCAAGGAACAGTAACAACCGTTATAATTAAGAGGAACTGGAGCATCGCTCCACAAAACTTAAGCGTATGCTTTCGTTGCCAGTTTTGCTATGTAGTCCATTCTAAGGAGCATCGCTCCACAAAACTTTTAGGAGGTAAATACATGTACGAAATCGCCGTAATTGGCGCCGGTCCTGCCGGTGCAAGCGCAGCCCTGTTCGCCGCCAAGGCGGGCAAAAAAACGCTGCTGATCGACAACGATAAGGGCATGACCCGCAGAGGTTGGTTTGAGAACTTTTATGGAATTTCCGAAGTAGGTGGTCCTGAGCTGGTCGAAACCGGCCATAAGCAAGCCGTTAAATTTGGCGCTGAGCTGGTTTCCGAACAGGCTATCAACCTCACCTCCAGCGGCAATGGTTTTGTCATTGAAACTGAAGATGGAATTATCTATGAAGCAAAACATGTCATTCTCGCCACAGGCGCCCTTACAGATCTAGCTGCCAAAGCTGGCGTAGAGACTAAGGATGGTACAGAGCCAAGAATCAAAACTGTAGTAGCCGTTGATGCTGAAGGCAAAACGAATATCGCAGGTATTTGGGCTGCTGGTACTGTTGCTGGAGTAAGTGTACATGCCATTATTACCGCAGGCGATGGTGCGAAGGTAGCTATTAATGTAATTAGCGAGTTAAATGGCGCGCGTTACGTTGATCATGATGTGTTGAAAGCTTAATCTTCAGTACTCAAATCATAATCCGGAGGATGATTCTTAGGAATCGGTCTTCCGGATTTTTTCGTCACCAAGGAGAACCAAGTTACGAGATTTTAAAATAACTGCACTTGATGCAGCTATTTCAAACAATAACACCCACACGGCTGTTTTAAGTGTATTTTATGCAACTAAAAACAGGCTAAATGAGCATTATAGCTAAGATGTGAAGATATAGATGTATCAAGTGCAACTAAATCGATTTGCAGCTGTCCCCCCATACTTTTAATTGTATAAAGTACACCTATTTGCTCGTCCCTCACCTGCCCATTGAACACCACACGCAAAAAAACTGCTTCAAAACCTCATGCCACCGCCGAAGCCGATGTTATGATCATTTGAAACAGTTCCTCTCCCTCAACTGTGTATACTCCGATGCAAGGAGTCCACTTCTTCTTCTCTTCCCTTAAGACTAGCACCCAGCTCCTGCAAATACGGAACCAATAATGGGCGCAAATCCTCCCGCATCAAACCTACCTCCAGCGTGGCCTTAATGTAACCGAATTTATCACCAATATCATAACGCTTGCCGATTAAATCGAGCGCCAGCAATCCTTCATGCCGGCATACCTCGTGCAAAGCATCCGTCAGTTGATATTCACCGCCCGCTCCACGTTCGAGGTTAGCCAGCACTGTGAATATCGAAGGCTCCAAAATATATCGCCCCATAATGGCATACTCTGAAGGAGCTGTTTCAGGCGAGGGCTTCTCTACCAATCCTTTTACTTCATGAACTCCATTTAGTGAGCCGCTGGAGGAGATAATCCCATATTTGTTAACCTCCTGCCGTGGCACATGCTGCACACCGACGATGGTCTGCTCCTCTTGCTCATACAATCTCATCATCTGCAACAGCGCCGGGTCCTCCGAGACCATGATATCGTCACCAAGCAGAACAGCAAAAGGTTCATCACCGATAAATTGTTCCGCACAAAGGATGGCATGGCCTAGTCCCAGCGGCTCCTTTTGCCTAATGTAATGGATGCTCGCTAGCTCACTAATTAGCTGGACTTCACGAAGTAGATCCTCTTTCCCTTTTTCCAGAAGCGTCTGCTCCAGCTCCACCGATTTATCAAAATGATCTTCAATCGACTTCTTATTACGGCCGGTCACGATGATAATACTTTCAATACCAGACCGAACGGCTTCCTCTACGATATATTGAATCGCTGGTTTATCCACAATGGGCAGCATTTCTTTTGGCTGAGCCTTAGTTGCAGGCAGGAAACGAGTGCCTAAGCCCGCGGCGGGAATGACAGCTTTTCTAATCTTCATCAGGAATCCCTCCCTTGCAGTTTATTTACGGAGATGGGTCACAGGGTGCTCACGAACATTCTTTTGCTGCCCCTTACCTTCATAGAACTCTTGGACAATATAAAGCGGACGTCCCTTAGTTTCATCATAAATCCGGCCGATATACTCACCTAGTATTCCTAGCATAATGAGTACGAAGCCATTAAAGGTCAGCGTAATTCCAATCATCGAAGCCCAGCCCTTAACAACTGAGTCTGTAAAAATTACCAGGTACAATACATACATAAGATACAGAAAACCAGAAGCCGACAGCAGTGCGCCCAAATATCCTGCCAGCTTCAGCGGCTTATAAGAAAAGGAGGTGATTCCGTCCAAAGAGAGCTTGATCATACGTTTTAGTGGATATTTTGTTTCCCCCGCCAGACGTTCATCCCGTTCATATTCAATCGCCTTCTGACGGAAACCAACCCAGCTGACCAGTCCGCGTACGAAACGGTTTTTCTCCGGTAGACGTTTGAGCTCTTCGCAAACCCTACGATCTATGAGCCGAAAATCACCTGTATCCACAGGGATAGAAATATCGGTTGAATAACGCAGAATTCTATAAAACAGGCTGGCCGTCCACTTTTTGAATAAGGATTCACCGTTTCGCTTCACCCGTTTAGCATATACAACTTCATACCCCTTCTTCCATTCTGCAATCATGTCCAAGATCAATTCAGGCGGGTCTTGCAAATCAGCATCAATAATGACAACTGCATCCCCAAGGGCATAGTCCATTCCGGCAGTAATAGCGATCTGATGTCCAAAGTTACGTGACAAATCGATCAGCTTCACACTCTCATCCCAATAGCTATATTCCTCGATCATCTGGGCACAGTTGTCTGTGCTGCCGTCATTCACGAAGATCAGCTCATATACTTCCTCCGTCATTGCCATCACTTTTTTAATACGACGATACGTTTCCTGAATGACTGCCTCTTCATTAAACATCGGTATAATAATGGAATAGCGCACGTTGATACTCATGAGCAGCTCCTCCTTTAATTTGAATGCTGAAGCGTGCCTGCAAATGTATTAGCACGCTTCGTATCCTAAAACACTGAACTAGTTAACTGTAACTTTGTATAACGTTCCGCTGTTGCCAGCGTCGTTTCCTGCCCAATCCGCTGCTGGAACCTCTGTGCCATTGTCGGTAATCCAGGTAGATAGCGTAGAATTCCCTCCACGTCCACCACCCATACCGCCGCTGCTCAGCAGGAAGTATTTCACCTTGCCACTCTCTACTAACGCCTTTAGGGTATCTGTGGTATATACTGTGTCCGAATTGGAAAAACCGTTCAGAATAACAACCGATGCCCCCTTATCGACGATATAAGGAGCTGCTGTGCCATAATCCAATACGGCAAACAGATAAGGCTCCCCAGTATTATTTTCCTCCAGATAGGACAGCAGACTCTCATTCGCACTTGTGGCGCTATTACGCCCAAAGTTGCTAGAATTGCCGCCCATTCCTCCTCTGCCCTCACTGCTCCCTGGTCCTGCTTCAGGGGTTTGGCTATTCAGGCCATAAGTAATTGGGGTAGCTGCCCAGTAGAGCGGGCCAATTAACAATACTAGTACAGCGACAATACTTGCCGAGAAAACAAATGGCTTCTGCTTGCCTTTAAGAACGACCAGCACCAAAGAAACAACTATACCGGCAGCCAGAATGCCAATCGACCAGCCCCTGCCAATCGTATCGTCATAAGGATGAATAATGTACCATTGAAAAACTGCTGTAACCAGCGTCGCAACTGGCAATAGCCATGACAGCCAACCAGAGTGCTCGCGATACAGACTCCAGAGCTTTGACCAGCCTGCACCGACCAGCGCGGCTATCGGCGGAGCCATCATCACCAGATAATATTGATGGAAGAATCCCGCAATACTGAAGAATCCCATCACCGGCACCAGCCATGCTAACCAGAATAGAGCTTCTTTATGCCCTTGCGTAAAGTTCCTTCTCCGCAGATTAGCGAATAATCCAATACAACCAAACAATACAAAAGGCAACATCCAGCTTGCCTGACCTGACAGCTCTGATTGGAACAGGCGCAGTGGACCTGCGGTTCCAGTATTGAACATTCCACCTCCGCCGCCATTCATGCCGCCGCGTTGTCTTTGGCCCCCACCTTCACCACCAAATTGCCGGTTTTGATTATCTGTTCCACCGCCGGGTGGTTGCCCTGGTGAACCTCCATCATCGGCGCCATTTTGACCGTCTGAGGTTGAATTTATGCCTTGCCGACCCGAAAATGCTCCACGTCCGCTATCCGTACCATTTTCAGCATCTGCCCCGTTCATAGCGGGTCTTTCACCGTTCATAGCTGGCATCTCGCCATTCATGTTCGGCATCTCACCACCATTCATTGAAGGCATTCCACCTCCGCCACCACCTGTCCCCCGATCACCCGTCAATCGCGCGACACCATTATAACCAAAGGCAAGATTGAGCACGGAGTTAGTACCGCTGCTGCCGATATAAGGTCGTTTACTAGCGGGAATCGAATCCACTATCACTGCCCAGGATAACGAGACCACGAGTAATATAGCTGTCGAGGCCGCTAATACTCCAGCTTTTCGCTTCCAGTTCACTTTCGCAGCCAAGACATAAAAGAGATAAAAAGCCGGCAAAACCATATAAGCCTGCAGCATCTTCTCATTAAACCCAACACCGATTAAAGCGAATGCGGCAAGGAGACTGCCCAGCTTATTACTCTTCGTTCCTTTAAATAAAAACCAAACCGCCAACAGTAACGTGAATACTAACAAAGCATCAATGTTATTCGTCCGGCTAACAGCCGCCGCTACTGGAGTTGTTACCATGGCCAGCGCTGCTAAACGTGCTGCTGCTTTACCAAAGGTAGGTTTAACCAGAAGGTATACGAGCAACACGGAGCCCACGCCCCCAAGCGCCTGAGGTAAAATTACACTCCAGCCATGCAGCCCGAAAATGAGTGCGCTAAGAGTCTGAATCCAAAAGGTGACCGGTGGTTTATCCACCGTGACTGAACCTGCAGAGTCGAGTGAAGCGAAGAAGAAATTATGAAAGTTTTGCAGCATACTTCCCACGGCAGTGGTGTAGTATGTATTCACATAGTGGTCATTCCAAACTCCATAACCGTACAAAAAAGCAGCGAGTATTAAAATGAGCCACAGTATAAGATCCGAGCTTATTTTTCTAGCAAAACTCATCTCCATTTCACTCCTATCCCTTGATCATTCTATATGCCGGCAGTTCTGTAACTCCGGCCCAAGCTTTCCGTAGGTGTATTATTTCATCCATACCTTAACTCTCAATGAGTGCAAGCTGAATGTTTGCTGAATAAATGAGGCTGCCAGAACGCAAAAAAGACCCCACAATGTGGAGCCTTTCGGTACTCTTTTCAATCCAAACTATGTTATTCCATCTTGCCTATGGCAACAAGCTTATTCACCGTGTTCCAGTTGCGTGCGGTAATGGGCATCCCGAGTATTTTGTCAAAAGGGACTTTAAAAAGCGGCGATTGGCTCACACTGACCTCATATAATATATACATCTCTCTGCCGACAAAACGCACCTTATCCGGTCCATTCTCATAAGTGCGCAGTTTATCCAATGCTTCCGCTGAAGGCTCGGCTGGTAAAAAAGTAACATACCATCTTTTGAATTCCTCTGGCTCGGAGAGCTGAAAGGGATCGTTAGCGATCACGTTCTCCATCTCCGCTAAAGTACGGATAATAACAGAGACCTCGAATCCAAAAACCTCATGAATCTGACGTTCAATGACTCCGCTAAGCAGGCTCACCGAACCTTCATCACTCTCAAATACGACATTTCCGCTCTGAATATACGTTCGTACATTTGCAAATCCAAGAGTCTGAAAAATCGCCTTCAGGTCCAGCATTTTAATAATTTTGTTCCCGCCGACGTTAATTCCACGCAGCAGCGCTATATAGGTAGTCATAGAATACGCCTCCGTTTTGTGCCATGATCAGCTTACCTCTGCGGCTAAGGTGTGTAGACGTTTACGAACTTCTTTTACCAGCAGCTCCTTCTCTGGAGGCGAAAGCCCCTCCACCAGACGCGCGGCCGCGATCGGCAAAATCCAGCGGTCTACGTCCTCATAAGTGTGTCCTGATAATCTGAGATACTCTTGAATGTATCCCTTAGTTAATCTTTTTCTTATAAAACCTAACATTAATTTGGAGAAGGCAGAAGCTCCCGGAGGCATAGCTCCCAAACTGAACATCACTACGGAACGCGCAGCATCTCCAGCAGGTTCTCCCACTACACCCGTCATCCAGTCGATCACCCAGAGCTGTTCATCCATAAGCACATTGTCGGGATGAAAATCCCCATGACATAAACGAGTGCCTTCCGGCAGCTTCTCCAGATACTTCAAAATGACGGATTTTTCCTCTTCGCTCAGCATAGGGGCAACCATGATCTGACTTTTCAGCATATCCTTTTGCTGGCCGATTTCCTCTGTAGTTTCAAGCTTATGCAAATCACAATGAAGCCCCGCCATCAGCCTGGCATATTGGGTAACTTTCCAAGGCTTCTCACCCATCACCTTTAGTAAAGAGGGACCCTGAATTTGTTGAAAAACGATACCTTGTCGATTCTGTTCAGTAATAAGCTCAAAAGGCTGAGGGGTCCGAACACCCCGCGCATGTACAAACCGGCTGATTTTATATTCCCGGCTGACGTGTTGCTCTGCTATATCCTCCCGGTACAATTTAAGAATCCTCTGATCGTCATGTTGCCAGATCTCCGCTGTTCTGCCTTCCCCAACAAGCTTCGCCTTCATTCGGTATCCTCCATTTAGTCCAGATTAATGCGGGTAAAATGCTCAACTACCGGAAATGGGTCGTAGTAATGGTGAAGGAGTGCTTTCCATTCCTGATATTGGCTGGATTCTCTAAAACCAACAGTGTGGTCTTCAAGCGTTCTCCACTTCACCAGCAACAGATACTTATGATCATCCTCCAAGCAATGTTGTAATTCATGGCCCATATAACCCTCTATCGAGGAGATTAAACTTGACGCCTCCTTGAAGCTTTGCTCAAATTCAGTAGTCAAACCAGGCTTTACTTGCAGCATCGCAGCTTCCAAAATCACAATCATCATCTCCTAAAGTTATGTATTTAAAGCATCACGGAAAAACTCATGATAGAAATTAATGATGACCAACAGTATAGCTAGTGACTCATTGACACTGCCTACCTCCAGCGAATGATTAGCATCATCGATTCTATACACCTTCAAATGATTCAGCCCACTAATTTCACCGGAATGTTCTTGACCAAATAAGGGGTCACTGCCGCCATAGATTACAGTACCACGACTCCGCTGAATCAGCGGCACCGCCTCAGGCAACGGGGTGATATATAGATGAGACGTCTTCTTCTGTATTTCTAGCTCTTCAGCTATTCTACCTGCAATAACAGCGCCCATGCTTTTACTTATAAAAAGAAATCTCTTATAATCCGGAAGAGAAGCGATCACAGCTTTACATTCCTCAATGATAATACTCATTTCTTCACGTTTGAAATCCACCCTTGCACTCTGGTAACCATATTCTAAAAGCAGAACATCACAATTATGCTCCCGGGCAGCTTTAGCCGCATAATCTAGCAGAGAGCGATCAGCTGAATAATTTTTACCCGGAAAAATAACAGCCAGCGCTTTGGACCCTTGGGTGATATATTTATGTTTAACCTCTCTACCCCAATAAGAGGACATAATGATATTGCTAACGTTCATACATGTTTCCCCTCTTCTACTCCTTAGACGGATTTAAAATGTTTAAAGAAATCTATCGTTTCTTGCAAATCTGCCTCATCTTTATAGATACTCATTATTCGCCCAATTTCAAGCGCAAAGTCTACATATCCATTCGGTTTAGCGGTAATGATTGTTCCATCGACAAAGACGTTAGATACCCCAGATTCATTGTCCACATAAACCTTACCATCCAGTACTCCGGCAGCCTTAAGAATGGATACCCCACCGCAAATGCCCGCGATGACTTTTCCTGCTCGATTCAGGCTTCTGATTAAATCTAATAGAGCCTCCTGCCCTATTAAATTATCTGTTTCCCCACCAGGGATAATCAATAAATCTATGGTGCTAACGTCCACATTTTCAACCAATACTGATGGATTCACAGAAAAACCCTCGCAGGAGATTAACGCCTTATCTTCCAAGCTTAAGGTATAGACCTCGCCCTTTGTTTTCATAAAATAAGCTGCCAATGTAACCTCAAACTGCACAAAGCTATCATATATAAGAATATATGTATTCAATGATAGATCAGCTCCCCTGTTCTCAATAAAAAAGTAAACTCTATCTATGTATCTATCATTATAGCATCATCGCCTTCTCCTGAAACTTACGGACTCAGAGGACGCTATTTGCACATTTCCCGCGGCTTTAAAAGCGTAAATGTGATCAAATAAAACGAAATAAAAAAAGACACGGGCAACCAGCCACTTTAAGGCTTACGAGACACCTGTATCCTCCTATTAGAGCTATTGCTGCGACTGCGGCGCTAGCTGTTTATTTTTACGCCGGCTCACAACAATTTCAGCGCAAATCCATAACATCAGTGGAATAATCACCTGAAAAGGAAAGGCGTATATTTTATAAATATGGTAAGAAAAATAGTACATTTCCATAATATCCTTGTACACAAAATCCGCAAAATAGATCATGAGTAGTCCCATCTGAAGCACAACAGAGCGGTAACTCTTGAGCTTGAGTACTTTTGCTATCCCACTACTCGCTACATACAGACATAAACTTGTCTTGATAAAAGTAGTGATTACAAAAGCAACTGCCGATGAACCTTCAATTCGGGTCAGAAAATCACCTACATTAATACGGCCAGCAGACACATAAGCGGGAAAATATAAACTGGATAGAACTTCAGGACCCAGCATCAACAGGTTACGCAAAGTAGCCATAATGATAATCACCCCTGAAATTACTAGACTACCAAATAATATCTTCCGTATTGAGCTCTTGTCCGATAAATTACTGAATGCTCCCAGAAATATTACAATCTCCGCAAATGGAAAAGAAAAAGTACCCAGAGTGTCGCTTAATAAAGGCTGCCAGCCTTTGTCCAACAGAGGAAGTAAATGATGATATTCCAGTCTGGAAAAGGCGAGTGTTATCAGTACTAAATTAACAAATACAGCAAACAGCAACAGAAGCTTAGCGCTTCTCCCCATCACTTCAATCCCCGCCTTAACCACCCAAACACATAATAGTCCCAGACATATCATAGGTGCTAACATAGGGGTATCCGTTAAGGTAATTGTGCGACTGAATTCTCCAAAGTTTCTAATAATTAGTGCCCCCAAATGAAAGGAATACCATATATAGAGAGTGGAGATGATTCGACCCAGGATTCCGCCAAACACGGTAATCAACATATCAAATAGATCCTTACCCGGTAATAGGACGTGGAGTCTGGCATATATCAGCAAAAGTGGGGCAACCAGCACCATAGCTAACAATACGGCGATCCAGTTACTGTTACCGGATTGTCCCGGTACGCCCATAAATATTGAAGTCCCCATAATAAATAAGACAGCAATACTAATAGCATGCCCTGTTGATATGATCTCTTTATTCATACTCTATTCTCCCTTTAGGCTAATACCTAGAATAGCTTCTTGATCCAATACACAAGGAATGGTGACGGACTAGGAATCGACCATCTCATTGCCAATGCAAAGGCAATACAGAATGAAATTAGACATAATGCAGAAGAAACATAAAAATCCCGCTTCATCCCCTGCTTCCACAGACCATAAGGATCAATTAAAACAATTACTACATAGATAAACATGACCACCACAACCAATATTATCACCTATTTTTGATGAATCTTGATAGACCTTGTCGTTTGTGCACTGTTCTCAATAATCACCTTGGAATTCACTACTACTTCGACGTTGGAAAATTCTTTCACCCAGTTTTTCTCGATTTTCTCCCAGGTCCGCGGCATTTTCTCATGAAGGAGCTCTCCAAACCCAAAAATATCTGCATGGTAATCCTTCTGAACCTTATGAATAACTGAGAAAATCTGCTCTTCTAGTTCTTTTTCAGCCCACCTTTCTATCGTTTTCTTGCTGTCCAGACTATTGAATTCGCCCGAAGATTTGACCTCGTCCAATCCGGCATGTGTCAGTGTATTAAGTTTTATTTGGAGCTTACCATTTACCCATACAGGTTTTATTTTTGTGCGATTGGATAAAATTTCGAGCGAAAAGTTAGGCTCTCCACTTTCATCCTTTACGATTAACACACCTCCCTGGATTTGATTGTTGGCAAACAGCATGTATTTCGTTTCTTCGCCACTGATCATACCGATCATTTTATCCATTTTGAATATAGCTGTTCCGCTAACTCGTGCATTCTTCATCTTATTTTGTTCATGGACATAAATTAACGGAGCGATAGCATATTCTCCAGAAGCCTCAAGCTTGTCAATGAAATCCCAGATTTCCACAACAGGCGCTGTGCTGACATTCTTTTCAGTTCTCATCTGCTGTGCAAGTGCGTAAGACATAATACTCTCAGTTGAACTGCTTAGGCTTATGATTTCTTGAGCCGGTTTGTCT
The DNA here is from genome assembly GCF_038593125.1 of Paenibacillus sp. FSL F4-0097. Taxonomy (NCBI): domain Bacteria; kingdom Bacillati; phylum Bacillota; class Bacilli; order Caryophanales; family Paenibacillaceae; genus Paenibacillus; species Paenibacillus sp. FSL F4-0097. The sequence goes on along the minus strand of NZ_CP151965.1, from coordinate 627,425 downwards.
TTAGCGACAAAGATATACACATCCGATCGGGTTTCCGTATCCCTGTTGTACCAATCAATTACTTTGGTGACTCCCTCCCTTGCAATCTCCTCACTGAGGATAATCGCCTTAGAATGGCTCCAAAATAACTTTTTTCCAGTAATCGAGATCATCCCCCGCACAATATCAAACATGGTCTCGCCCGCGAGCGTAATCATTTTGAAGCCAGCCTGACTTGATTTCAACCCTTCCTTCGTATCTACAATTTCTGTCGTTACCAATAACTGACCGTCTTTTTTCCCCTTATCAATTGCGACCCCAGCAACAATCGACATATCGTCAATTTCAAAGTAGTTCCAGCAGCCTGTATTGCAAATCAGAAGCATCATGGATATAACAATCAGAAGTATCCTTTTCAGCTTGCTCATGGTCTTCTCCTTACTTTATTGGAACCTTTTCTCCTCATATTTCGTGCCCCAATCAACGCCGGACGCAGATACATATGCCACCACGGTGCCCTGATCGCTGTATCTTTAATGTCCTGAGGACGGATAGAGCCTACTTCAAGCATGTATGGAACCCCAAAGCTGCGCAAACTCATCAAATGTACTACTAAACCAAGCATTCCAAGAAAATATCCGTATATCCCCAGGAAAAAGCTCGCACCCAGCAGCAATGTTCTTACGATAATTAAAGGACCGGTCAACCTAGGATTAAGTAGCGTCATGATCCCTGTTAAACCGACTACAATAATCATTGGAGCACTCACTATTCTGGCCTCCACTGCCGCTTGTCCTAACACGAGAGCGCCTACGATACTGATAGCCTGCCCTATATAGGTAGGTATCCGCTCGCCCGCCTCTCTTAATATTTCAAAAATAGTTAACATGAATAGCGCTTCTACTATTGTAGGAAAAGGGACTGCTACTCTTGCTGTAGAAATACTGAGCAACAACATGGTGGGGATCATTTCCTGGCTATAGGTAACTAAAGCTACATAAAGAGCAGGAATACTGATCGACAAAAAAGCTCCAAAAACTCTTAACATGCGATTGAACGAACCAAAATAAAAGTTAATGTAATAATCCGAGCTGGCTTGAAAATTCTCTACAAATAGATAGGGAACGGTCATTGCAAACGGGCTGCCTTCTATAAGCACGGCAACTCTGCCCTCCATCATGTTACTGACTACGGCATCCGGGCGCTCTGTACTTCCTGTCATCTCAAAGGGCGAATAGGGTTCGTCTCTAATTAATTCCGCCAGAGATGCCGTGTCCAGAATAAGATCTATGTCAATCTGTTCAATTCGATTCTGTAATTCTTTGAGAATAGCCGGTGATGCCAAGCTCTCCATATAACAGATACATATCGGTGTTTTGGAACGTGTTCCCAGTGAAATAAAAACAAACTTTAACTCGGAGTCTTGCACCCTGCGACGAATAAGGGTGAGATTCACTAACAGTGATTCCGTAAATCCTTCCCTTGGACCTTTGACACTTTTTTCGGTCACCGGTTCCGCAAGAGCTTTCGTCTCCCAACCCTGCGCCCCAATGTTCAGAACACCCGCAAAGCCGTCTATCAGCAGTAAGGTCTTGCCAGCTATAATCGAATAAATCATTTCATCAAAATCTTCAGAGGCGACCACATCACTAATGCTAATGACCTGCGTCCGGATGTTCTCCATCAGCTCGGCTTTATTGTCACAATTCTTTTTGGTAAAATCAAAAGCCATAACAGGCTTAATAATCCCTTCCTGGATCAAATGCTTGTCAACCATTCCGTCAACATAGACTAACCCAAAGCGAAGACTATCAGTAAACATGTTGCTAAACACTCTGATTCTAAGCGTTTCATCGTCCTTGAATATGTTTCGAAACAAAGTCATCATTTCATCCAGTGACGTACTCAGAGTCTGCTCAGATTTTGTGTTTTTTTGAGACGTATTGCTGTTTCCACCTGCTGGCCGTTCCTCCACAGTAGTCACTCCTGTCAGAATTAGGTTTCCTAGAAATTATCCCCCGTCTCTCCAAATCCTATCCGCCAAAATTATACTGAAAAGGGATCAACAAGAAAGAAACGAGACTACTCCATACGCCGGGTTCGGCAGGTAAGTAACCCAATCAGCCCTTGGGGTCATGCCAATAGTGACTCACCGCATAACATCCTCAGACGCTTCGGCTCAGGCACGTAACACCGAGTACATCCTCAGACGCTTATGGACTCAGGCACGATAACACCGCATATATCCTCAGACGCTTTCGGCTCAGGCACGTAACACCGCATACATCCTCAGACGCTTATGGACTCAGGCACGATAACACCAAATACATCCTCAGGCGTTTAAGGACTCAGGAGGCGTTATTTGCTCATTTATCGCCTTTTTGGCATAGTTTTGGACTCCAGTGCAGCTATTTCATCAAAAGTGGCTCATATTGGGCGGTTTTCATGCCAATAGCGACTCTGAGGACCGATAGCACGCCAAAAGTCCATAAATGCAACGTTTAGGGGCTACTGGGTCCGTTACCGCCGAATCACACTCATCCCTTGGGGTTTACGGACCTCGCACAATAACACCCAACACATCATCAGGCGCTTACGGATCTAGGACGATAACACCGAATACATCCACAGGCACTTAAGGACTCAGGAGGCGTTATTTGCTCAATTATTGCCTTTTGCGAACAGTTTCGGACTCCAGTGCAGCTATCTCATCAAAAGTGGCTCAAACCGGGCGTTTTTCATGCCAATAGTGACTATGGGGTCCGATAGTACGCCAAAAGTCGATAAATGCAACGTTTAGGGGCTACTGGGTCCGTTAGCGCCAAAACCCCCTCTCCCCGGGGAGCTTACGGACCTAGCACAATAACACCGAACACATCCTCAGACACTTACGGACTTAGCCGCGATAACACCACTTGCATCCTCAGGCACTTACGGACTCAGGAGGCGTTATTTGCTCATTTATCTCCTTTTTGGCACATTTTCGGACTCCAGTGCAGCTATTTTATCAAAAGAGGCTCATATTGGGCGGTTTTCATGCCAATGCTACTATGGAGTCCGATAGCACGCCAAAAGTCGATAAATGCTGTGTTTAGCGGCTACTGGGTCCGTTAGCGATCTCTTGCGTTCAAATGACATACCATGAAGCAAAGTTTGTTTTAAGAGCATGGGGGATACGAGCATGTGATTAGGTGTTTTTGAGTTGTCAGCTCTGAGATAGCAACTTCGATCTAGACGTTTGAGGCTGGCATCTCTATGCTAGCAACTTTGAGTTAGGCCTTAGGGGTTGCCAGCTTGTTCTAGGCGTTTGGCACTGGCATCTCTGAGCCAGCAACTTTGAGTTAGGCGTTTGGGGCTGGCACCTTTGAGCTAGCAGCTTTGAACTAATAAAGCTGGCGTTCGGGACATACGGTCAGCAGCAAAAAAACACAGGTACCCCACCAGTCATTGGCATGACTAGGACACCTGTGTTTTTTATTGCTGCACGATTATTGAAGCTGCTCAAACAGGCGGAAGATCACTGTCGCTGCTTGCGCTCTTGTAGCCTTACCGTTTGGCCCAAATTGGTTGGATGTCATACCGTTAATAATTCCACTAATACGCATCGCTTCTACAGCTTTGGCTGCATCCGCAGACAACTGGTTCACATCAGAGAATGCTTCACCAGTAGCCTTTGTTCCGTCAGTCAATGGGATATTAATCGTCTGAGCCAAACGATAAATCATGACTGCCATTTCCTGACGAGTAATCTCCTCGCTTGCACCAAAGTTGCCATCCGCTTTGCCTTTAACAATGCCGAGCTTTTGAGCGCTCGCAATCGGACTGGCATACCATGCCCCATCCTTAACGTCTGTAAATGTGCTTACAGCCGTCTCATCTAGTAAATCAAAAGCGTTCATCAATATTTTGATGAATTCTGCACGGGTTACATTTCCATTTGGATTAAAGTGTTCAGCATCCATCCCTTCGATTGCACCTCGTGCTGCGAGTGCTTCAATGCTGTTTAACGCCCAATTAGCTGTAGCGATATCTTTGAATGAAACATTCGAGTGAACCACTACATAACTGCCAAGCTGCGGCAAAGTTAACTCAAGCATCTGTGTTCCTGTATTAAATCTTCCGTTCTTAACGATCTCTAGTTGCTGATTACTGTTCAAGTAATAAACCACTACTTTATGAGCTTTCTCACCAGACTTCAGCGTATAAGGAAGTGCCAGCTTGACCCCCGATGTCTTCAGAACATCACTCGGAATAACCACACCGTCTACGCTAAGACTGATGTCTTTAATTGTACCAGCATTCAACTGACTGCTTACCGACAGTGGCAATCCGGATACATCTCCAGTGCCCACAATAAGCTTAAGTTTGCCGTTCTTAGCATCTTTGTAAGTCTTCAGGAAACTTTCCGGCAGCATTATGCTTGCAGTTCCTGTATCAATCTTGAGGGATTTAACATTCCCCGCTGCTGCCATTGACTGCAGTGGCAGCTCAATTACAATTTGTTTCGCGTTTCCGGCAGGATTCACGACAATGGACAGAATACCATCCTTTGCATCCTTTGCTGCCTTTTCAACATCTGCGGCAGTGAGTTCAGCCAATGCTTTTCCATCTGCTCCGATGACCGTCTGGACCACGATTTTACCACTGCTTACAGCAGGGGCTATCGCAGACGCGCTAGGAGACGGTTTGGCCGTAGCTACCGGCACATAAGTACCCGGTGCCTCTGTTGGTTTTGGTGTTGACGTTGGCGTTGGTGTCGCTGTCGGTACAGGTGTTGATGTTGGCGTAGGTGTTGGCGTAGCTTCTGAAAGCAACTTCAGGCCCGCAACCGCCGCATTAAGCTGACTTAATGCCTCATCTATGTCTGCCTGAGTGGCAGTTCCACTCTCCAGCAACATCACTGCACGTGCTACCTCTTTCTCAAGAGTATTCCAGCTCTCCTCTACATAAAGGCTCTTATCCAGAGTCTCTATTGCTCTAAGCTTCTCCTCCAAGGGTGCCGTTATGAGAGGCGGATTTACAGAAACCAATGTTAAGGTATACGTTCTGGTCGTTGTTTTATCCAGTGCTGTCACAATGACCTTGTAACCCGTTTGGATTTCTCCCGCAAGAGTAATGCTATCAGGTTCGTACACAGCGAAGGTAACCCCTACCGGAACAGTAAGTCCTTCCTTCAGCTCATCAAGCGTAGTCGTATCCGGTAAAATAATTTCTTTGGCTACCTGATCAATAGATCCGCCCGGAATTGTGATTCCGCTGATCGTTGCATCATGAGCTTCGACAGGCTGTAAGGCTTCAAAGGCATTTTTCAAACTGGAATATGCCACATTAATATCACCATCGGTAGCACCGTCATTTGCATAAGTGGCTTTAGCAGCCTCTAGTGCAATGCGTAATGCCTCCCATTGCTCAGGCGTTCCGGTATAATTCTCTTCATTTACCGAAGGATCTTCCGCTGTATCAATGGCTGCTTTAAGTTTAGATTTATCGTACCTCACACTGATGCGGCAGCTGGCAGCAATATCGGTGCCCACCACTTTACCAAATATAGTGAAGTCTGTAGCAATGGTGAGTTTGTTAAGGGGAATTCCCTCCCATACCACACTTGCCAAGCCTGTCGTTTTATCGGCGTAAGTTACTGTAACCTTAGCTGGAAGCGTAGGCACGACGTTAACTGTCGTACTCACCGCAATCTGTTCAATGCTCACAATCGCACCATGGTCGCCGGGAGCAGGAACTTCTCCTTCTGGCTTAGACGAAATAGCCCGCCATTCCTTAACGCCTGTCCAAATACTGGTGGACTGCTTATTAAGAATCAAACGGAGTTTATCCGTCTTCACCTCGTCAAAGGTTACCTCGTTAAATGCATTTCTTGCTTTGCCTTTCTCGCTCAAGCCCGTTACCGGTACATATTTTCCAGCATCCTTATCCCAATATTCGAAGTTGTAATCTCCCGGTACCTGCACACCGCCTTCATCATCATAGAAGTACACGGAGCTGCCTGACAAAGTCACGGGCTTTTTCCAGGTCAGTTGCAGCCAGTGGCTTTCACCGGGACCGCTCCAGTTCCCATACTGAGTTTCTGCTTCGCTATTGTAAATACTTGCTGAAGTATAAGGGATATAACCATCATTAATGCCATACACAGACTCCCATGCCGAAGTGTATGAGGCACTAGGGGCAGCCAAAAGGGCAGCATTTCTGTATCTAAGGTTATCCACCGCCATCCGCATTTGATCCGTTGCCACCTTGATCTCTTCCAGCGTATATTCTCCCTGAGCCAGCAATGCCTTGGCAGCAGTCAGCGCAGCTTGCAGCTCTTGCCATGTTGCCGCAGTAAAATCATCCTTGTTCCGGACAAGTCTGCCGGAATCCCGATCCGCAAACTTCGCGATCATCTCTGTCAGTTCCGCAGTAGCTACAAATACGGTGACTGGAACCTTCACGACAGTTTCCAGTTCTCCATCGCTGACAGTCAGGCGGTATTCGTATTCACCAGTCGTCTTAAAGGTAGCTTGCAGCATGGCTTTATCAAGCCCTGTCTCCTCTACTTCTCCTTCACCTGAAATCTTCTCCCAGGTATAAGTCAGCTTGCCACTTGGCAACCCATCATCAACGATCTGCGGCATAATCGTCAGAGGAACATTTTGCTCAACCTTCAATGGTGTTTCTAGATAAACCTTTGGTGCCTGATTGGCAGCCGCCTTAACCTCCAGATTATTGTTGTAGATCTGAATCTCCTTGATGGCGGTCGCAAGTTCCAGCGGATGCGTCACATGAATGCGAATCGCTGCAGTGTTAACCTTTTGGAACTCCACATTGTTATAGTTGGAAGCAATATATTCCGGATAGCGGAATTGTCCCTCCACTGGTTTCCAGCTTCCATCAGCATCCTGATATTCAACACCAAATGTCTGTGGTGTACCATAACCATTCAGAAGCCGGTCATTATAGAAATAGACTTTTACATTGTCCACAGCCTGGACTCCATCAAATTTGAACGTAACCGTATCGACAGAATTCGGCGAACTACCGAATAAAGCTGTGTTTGACGTATGATTAATTGATGCGATTGTCGAATTGTCCGCCAGGTTGCGGATATTCGAACCGCTCTTGATATAAGTCGATTCAACAGTAGTGCCTGAAGCAACAGCCAGATTCGTACCGTTATTAACAATATCAACGCCTGCTTTATTAAACATATCGACAGTCTTCTCATTGCTGGCTAAGGATGTTTGATCTGCCGCAGCAAGCGTCGTAGCACTGCCTTTTTCATATAACACCTGTGTCTTCGAGTTGTCGCCAACGGCCCCAGTTACATCCCCTGAAGGTTTTTCCACCTTGCCAGTAGCTGTATCATAAATCAGATGGGACATTTCGTTAGTTGTCATTACGAGTTCGTCATTAATGAAGAGCGAATAACCTGCTGGAATACCTTGATAATGAGGATTGTCACTGTATTTAGCAGGATCCTGCCATACGATAGATAAGTTAACATCATGATAACGCACGTTATCTACAGCAAAATAGTCGTAATCGACATTAATCGGCCATAGCTCGATCTTGTCATCTGTCCGTGGCTGAATACCCGCCATATCTTCAACTACAGTGTAATTCATCATGCCAAGCGTATCGTGGTGAATCCATGCCCGTACCATATCTCCGCTAGGGTTAGGAGGATTGTCTTTTGTCCATGGTGTGCCGAAGAAGTAATCCTCCAGCCAGAAAAATTCATTAGAGTCCAGGTGGTCCGTATTGCCCGGTTCCACTGTATGCAACCAAGCGCCCCAATCAAACAGTGTTTTGTAAACGTCACTATTGATGTTATCTATAGGATAATAGCGCAGAGAGGCACGAACGGTATTAATATAGTTGCCGAAGTTACACCATGCGAACTGGTCTGTACCGAAGGCATCCGTCTTGCCATTCTTGAAATCTTCTACCCGCTTCATAATGCTGTTCTGATCCGCTGTAAAGAAAGGAAAGATCGGATAATAATTCGGATCTGCGTAATCAGACAACTGAGATAAATATTTCGCCTCATATCCTTCTTCACCTTCAGTTGGTACTACACCAAAGTTAAAGACAAACATGTTATTATCCCGCCAAGGGTTGAATACATCGGTACCGCCCACAACTTTTTTATGCAAAAAGCTGCCGGTACCATTCGTATCTGCCACACCGTCACCATCAAAGTCAGCCTTGTCGTACCACATCTCATTCAGAATTGAATTCTTAATATTCTGCGCCACAGTGTTCATTTTAGCTGCACCCGCAGTATCTCCAAGCTGCTCGTACATCTTCGCTGTTGCCACTGCATTGGCGTAGGTAGTAGAAGAACCATCCAGGCGGGCATAGTTACCACTGCCATTCCAGTGCATGGATACGGTATCTCCGTCATTACCTGTAATCGGACCATGGTTATAATAAACAAGATTTGGATTAGTGCCTTTAAAATGTTCAAGTGTGCCGGTAACATCAGTCGCAGAAAAATCAGCAAACTTCTTCAATATTTCCTGACCACCACCGTAAATCTTGTAAGCGTCCCAGCCTACTTGCGACGTGTTCTGCATCATATCCCAGGTCCAGATGTTAGGACGTCCGGGATTATTTTTATAATTCTTATTCTCGGAATATTCCCCTTGAGCCAGCCAGGTTCCATACAAGTAGGAAGGATCACGCAGCCATTTCAGATCCTGCATCGCCCAAGGTACACTGACCGTAATCCCGTTGTTGTAGCCGAGAACGCCCTCCATGTTCATTGGGAACTGCCAGTCATTGCCCGGAATGTTGGCATCCAGCAAATTAAAGCGGTTACACCACCAACGATAATAAAGTACCTTCTTCACATTCTCATCGGGAACATCGATATATGGAATGTTCTCTGCCCACCACTCGTTGTACTCCCGCACCTGTGCAGAGAAGGCTGTGTCATTGCTGTCAGCAGCCTTAAAGCTCTCATAATGCAGCTTTGAGCCCGGTATTTCATCCGCGAGCCAACCCATGACTACCTTTTGGTCAACGGAGCCACCGGCGGGCACTGTAATCTCTCTAAACAGTTCATTTCCGGAAGGACTCATGCCGTTTCCGCTCAGATGAACATCCACGTAGGACATCGCTTCAACTACCTTTTGCCCGGCTTTGCCTATCATTAGCGGAGCAGCCACTCTGTAACCCACCAGCTCATCACCCTCAGCCGCTGAGACGAAAGGTGATTTAACCTTCATCGTCAACGTTATATCACTGGCCGTAGGATTCTTCAACTGAAGCAGCGTTACAGCACTGTTATAGCTGGAAATAAATTTCCGCTGGTTAATCTCCAGGCCTCCGCTTGTGTAGGTCTGATTCTCATGACTCGGGTAGTTCTTCCGCACATTTTTCTGTTCCGCCAAGTCTCCTGTAGAAAGGGTGATGTTATACATCGTGTCCTTGTTCAAAGTATCCGCGTAATGCACCGTTCCCACAAAACCCAGCTTGGTATTATCCTGAGTCTTCATGTACAAAGCGCTTCCCCGGCTGAACAAAGTATTGGCGCTAACTTCATCGTTGACATCATCCGGAATGACACCTTCGTTAACAAGCAAGGCATCAAGCCAAGGCAAATCGGAATTATCTTTTGCAAAAGCCTCAAAATCAAAAGCTTCAATCGCCTGCATCATTTCTCCGACGGTGACATCGCTGAAATTAACGCCTTCCTTAACAATAGAATTATCCTTCCACTTCGCCTGCCCGTAATCGGTGCCTACGCCTTCATGATAGAAATCAGTCGTGTAGTTAGCCGATACGGGAACAATCCCTGCATTTAATACAACAGCCGCACATAATGCCGCCACAGAAGCTCTTCTGGGCCATTTATGACTTGTCATTTGGATGAATTCCTCCTTTTTATCCCTTGATTCCCGTTAATGTAATGCCCTCAACAAAATATTTGTTGCCGATCAAGAAAAATACTAGACAAGGAGCTGTAACGACGAGCGCCAGTGCCATGACCTGTTCATAGTTCGGAATGCGCATCCCGTTCACAATATACAAGCCCATAGGCAGCGTATAATCTGCTTCAGTCTTCAAATAAATCATGGTATAGAAAAATTCATTCCAACAGTTGATAAAGCTGAACAACGCCACAACAATCATTGCGGGACGTATAAGCGGCAGCATGATACGGGAGTAGATACGGAAGTAACCCGCACCGTCAATCTTTGCAGCTTCACTGAGTTCTAGCGGAATCGTCATGAAAAATTGCCGGAGCAAAAAGACAAAATACGCGTTGCCGCCTGCACAGAAAAAGGCCGGAATAATAAGAGCAGGTTTGCCAGCTAGTCCCAGCGAAGTGTACAGGGAATATTGTGGCAGCAGGGTTACGGCACTAGGCAGCATCATCGTACTGATGACCAGCACGAACCACATCCCGCGCAGCGGAAAGTTCAGCTTAGCAAAGGCATACCCGGCAAAGCTTGTCGTCAGCACCGTCCCAATCACATAAGGAACTACAATCGAAACTGAATTCCAGAGCTGCCGCAGGAACTGAATACGTTCCAATCCAAGCCGAAAATTATCGACATTTAGTGACTCGGGGAAAAACACAGGCGGCCGCGCCAGTATTTCTGTGTGGCTCACGAAGGCACCTCGCAGCAGCCAATAGAGCGGAAAAGCAAACACCACTGCGAGCAGACAGGAGAACAGAATCAGCCCGGTATTGATGGCTTTAGCTCTTTTCTTTTTTTTCTGGATACTTGTATAATTCATAATTGCGGTTGCCGCCATTATCTCACCTTCTTTCTTTTGCCCATCGAATCGTCCCTTTTAAATGCGCCCTGGAAGTAGAACAGCACACCAGTAATGGCCATAGTGATTAGGAAGACGACCCATGCCTCAGCAGACGCCAAACCGCGCATCCCTACCTGAACAAATGAATGGTCATAGATCATAACGTTGATAAAATAAGTCATCCGATCGGGTGCACCATTTCTGGACAACACCACACTTTGCGTATAAATCTGGATAGAGGTCATCATGCACATAATCAATTGGAAAAAGAGGACAGGCTTGATCGTCGGATAGGTTACTTTGAGGAACTTGTGCCAAGCATTTCCCCCGTCCATCTCGATGGCTTCCAGCAATTCTCCCGGAACATCCTGCAGCGTAGCGATGAACACAACAATCGTCCCACCACAGGTCCACAAGCTCATGATAAACAATGTCTCAAAAATACGGATGGGATCAGTCAGGAAATCAACAGGGGCTATTCCTATCTGCAATAAAATCCAGTTAAGTAGTCCACCCTTGGCTTGGTTCTGTAGAAGCATCTGCCACACAATCGTTGTCGCCAGCATCGGAACTACAGACGGCAGAAAGAATATAGCCCGCATCAAGTTTCTGCCGATAAATTTACGGTTCAATAAGAGTGCAACAATCAGACAAAAGGTGATTACAAGCGCCACGTTAATGAAGGCATAAATCAAGGTCACCGTTATGGATTTCTTGAATTCGGAGCTGGTATTGGTGAATATGTACCGGAAATTATCCAGCCCAATCCATTCCATAACTTGGCTTCCGCTCATAATCGTTATTTTATGAAAGCTGTAAAACAAACTGGCCAACATCGGATAAAGCGTCAATACCAAAAATCCAATAATGGCCGGTGCTGCAAACAAATATCCAGCCACCGCCTCTTTGGTGACACCTTTGGCATGCTTTTTAACATAGACCGCAGCCGTTTCGGTTTTGCTCTCTGGGTTCATAAGCAATAGCCCTCTTTTCAAATATAAGCTCTAATTAGGAAACCTTGCCGCTCTCGAACAACTGCTTGATCGCTGGCATGATCGCGTCATAGACTTCTTTAACACTTTTCTTACCTGCCAATGCCTGATCAATAGATTTCTCATATTCAGTATTCATCTTGAGGTAGGCAGGAACGTAATATGCAGGCCATTGTGCGATAGAATCTTTCGTTGTCGAATAACTAAGGATAGTTTCTTTTGCGCTTTCAGGAAGATCGGAGGTCCACTTTTCAACCAAGGTAGGATCGGTATACCAATCTGCCTGGTTTGGCAACCACGCACCACTCTTCAGCAGCTCCAGACTGTTCTCAGGGTTGACCATGTAAGCATAGAATTTCTTGGCTTCCTCAATGTGCTTCGATGTATTGTACACAACAAGCGGAGCACCACAGTTCATCGTTACTGCCTTTTCCATCTTAGGCAGAACCCCAACGCCGATATCTTCATTCCCTTTGATATTAGCTAGATCCCAAGAGCCGCTGATCGCCATGGCATAACCACCACTCAAAGCGTCTACCGCAGAACCAATTCCGGAATTCCAAGTGTAATTGAAAGCGGATGCAACCTTATCTTTGTTAACGAGATCAGCTAGCTTCTGGATGGCATCAACCGTTTTGGGAGAATCCCATTGAAACTCCTTTCCATCCGGGGAAACAATCCCGCCACCGTTGGCATAAGCTGCCCAGAAATGGTGGAACTCCCGTCCCGCTGTCATACCAAGCCCGTAGTTCTCGGTCAGAGCAGCATCAAAGCCTTCATCTGCCGCTGTTTTTCCTTTAGTATCTGTCGTTAGCTTTTTCGCGTTTGTTACGAATGTATCCCAATCCCACGCATTTTCAACTTTGGAGGGTGGATATTCAAGACCTGCTGCATCAAATTTGGACTTGCTATAGTAAAGCAGCTCCAGCTGGTTGGATAGACCGACTCCGATCACTTTTTGCTCAGGTGAATGGATTGTTATCGCTGATAGTTTTTCAGGAATACTTCCGTCCGCTAATAAATCGCTGATATCTTCGATAATTCCCATTTCATTGTACTTTTGGATATCGCCTTCGCCCATATAACTGATATCTGGAAGTTCGCCGGATTCGAGCCGGGTCTGAATAAATGTATCAAAGGAGCCATCCGCTGGAAGCACTTGTGCATTGATTTTTACTCCGGTGTCAGCTGTATATTTTTCTGCTGCCGCTTCTACCAGCTTTTTCTGTACATCATCACCCCAATACAATAATTCCAAGGTTACATCTTTATCAGGCGTAGTTTCTTTGTTGGCTGCTCCAGACCCTTCAGATGCCTTTGGAGCCGCATTGTTGGAATTGCCCGAACAGCCTGCCAGTGCGGAAAAAACCATCATTGATGCTAAAGATAGAACTAGAGTACGTTTTCCAAACTTCATGTTTGTTGCCTCCCTTTTTTCATATCTATTTATTTCAAGCCAAGCATTTAAAGCTTTAGCCTAAAATCATCATGGTTTGTCATTCTTAGCGATTACAGACAAGGGCTGAACATTCCGCCTGCCAGTCTTACGTGAGGCTCTAGCATCCCCTCAGTTGTGCGATATTCGAGCTTGTCCTCAAGCAGCACATATCTTGACGGATATGCAGCGTAACTTGTTACGATCCAGCCCTCCGAGTCTTCTTCAATATAACCGTTAATACAGCGCATCTTTCCGCGTGGATCCCTGTACAAATATGTGGTTGTCCCGAAGCCCATTAGATAGGCCACTAGCTCCTCCCCCATATCCCAATCATCTCCTGTCACACCCGAGAACAGCGAAGCAAACAGGGAATCACTTGCCCCCACAAATACGGATTGCCCAAAACGGTTTCGCGACAATTCTGGCATATTCAGGTTAGGAGCTGCCACACTATATGTAGAAGCTGCCTCTCCAGGCAACAAACGGCGTGGAGTAGAGCGTACATTCCAATCGTAACAATTGAATACTGCCATCGTAGAACGGTAAGCGGCTTCCAAATATTCAGGGTCTCCAAGGAATTCATAGGCAACCCGGGATGCTCCTGCTACCAATCCACCCCAAAGGGAATGAATCATATAAGACAAAGCTTCCCACCAGCGATCCGGATTCTGCACTCTGTAATCATTGCTGAATCCGATATTTGCCAGAATTAGTTGTCCATAACGCTGGGCCTCCTCTTTATTTCCAAGGTGACACAACGTTTCACAGGTAGGGCCAAATCCTGCATTATCGTAAAAATGCTCCGTTATAGCTCCCTCATACTGCTGTATCCCTGTCTCCAGATTTCTACCAAAGCGCTCCCATAAGGTAAGTAGACGTTTATACTCTTCTGAAAGACCGCACTGCTTCAGTGCTTCTAATAAATCAAGAATATAGAGCACAAATATCCCATTTAGACGGCTCTCATCCTTCTCACGCTGGCCACTGTGCCGATCAGGGTCTAGGCGAAGACACATGATTTCGGCAGCCCATTGTAGATATTCTCTAGGAGAATGAATTTTAAGTAATGATCCATCCATTCGTGACAATAGATAAAAGACATGCCCAATATAATCCAGATCATAAATGCGGTAGAATTCTCCGTACAAGGGACGCGGATGATGAAAATCCCCGCCTTCAAACCAATGCTCCTTCACATCCAATACTGCTGCAATCTCGGCCTTAGCTACTTGTTCTGGGACAGCCTTGGCCATGCTATTCTTCATCAGTAGAAAAGCAACCTTACCCAGCGATTCTCCCTGATTCGATAGCGGACGGAAGGCATATGGCCTTTCGACCTCCCCTGTCCCTCCAAAGTTATTATTTACCAACCACTCGGCTCTCTTTTCCAGAATCCAGTCAATCGACTCCAGTACATTCCAGACCAGGATATCGCTCCGTCCATCTTCTAGCACCAGCTCCAGCTTATGTTCTCCCGGCTCCAAACGCTGTAAAGATATAGCATAGCTACTGCCTGACTCCAACCGTACAGCTTCGTTCGTAATATTCTCCTGGCGGATCAGCTCCGTCCCCGGTAAAGTGCTATACAAACGCAGCTCACGTAGAACCTGGCCCTGCGGCAGATCAACAACAGCTTCGAACCTTCCTCCTCGGGTTAATACAGGCGTATAGCTCCAGCGCGGATGTCCATAGGCCATGCCCTGCCTATAGAAATCATCTCGATTCTGACAGGGATGGAATATGTATTCCCAGCTGTAGGTCTCCCCAGCGCCAAGATCCAGCGAACTGTAAGCGCCACCATATATCCAGTCGGCAGCTGCAGATTCGGTCATAGATGATCCGTCCTCCACCAACGATAGCCGATGATACAGCAGACCATCCAAAGAAGGGGAGACCTGCTCAAGAAAACGATTCTTATAACTACAATAAGTACCTACGGTTACTGTTCTGCCCTGAACCCCATAAACACCCAGATGTGGTGCTTTGTTGCTCCGTCGAATAGCAGCGATTTTAGCGAAATCCCCACCAAGATGGGGGAACACTGCACAGGACTGGCTCATATTGCGCTGCACATTTTCATCTCTGTACATGATATACGCGAGCGAAAGCCACACATGAAGTCCATTAATTCTTACAGATTGTGGTGAGCGGTTTGTAGCTTCAATAGTCCATCTTAGTCGCTCATCTTCCAGAGAATATGTAAGTCTGATTGCAATCGGTGCGCCTTCAAAATCCACAATTACACGGTGTTTTCCTTCTGGCGTAATTTTGGGCAACAGATCAGTGCTTTTTATGATATTCCCGTCCAGCTCTATTGTCCATTCTCCGAATAGCTTATCTGTATCCGCATAACCTGCCTCTTTCAAATAAGACGGATCAACTACCCAATTCATTTCACTAGGGTCGCCCTGTAATTTCAGAGACTGAAGTGCTCCGCGGTCGCTTAGCTCCATCGTGAAGTTTTCATTGCCTAGAATCGTCATTGCCTAGCACCTCTTTGATATTTTAAGTTAAACGTTTAGATTTATGAGGAAAAAGGAGCTGTGAAACTTATTTTTGTTTCACAGCATTTTTTAACGTAGCCACGGAATCACGTTCGATCAACCGGCACTCCGGCATGGTCAGTGAATCCATCTTCGTCCCCTTGATTAAATTGAACAAAACCTCAATAGCTTGATAGCCCATCTCATGTAGCGGAAGTCCCATTGTTGTTATACGCGGGCGTAAGTAATCACTGAATTCACGATTATCAAAACCGACAACCGACAGATCATCCGGTATTTTAACCCCTTTTTCCTCTGCCGCCTGCAAAATACCTACAACCATTACATCATTCATGGAAAGAATCGCGGTTGGGGGCTCCGGCAAAGCGAGCAACTCGGAGGTAAGGCGATACCCTGATTCCCTCTCCCAGTCTCCCATCTTAATTAACAGTGGATCGAACGGTAATTGATATTCAGTAACTGCCTTGTAATAACCGTTCAGTCTTAATCTGGAAGGAATAGAATCCATCAAACCACTGATTACTGCAATTCTGCTATGTCCTTGGTTAACCAAGTAGGACATTGCTTGGTAAGCAGCTTGCTCATCGTTATACTGGATAGAGATATCGTCCTGTGTGTAAGAGTAGGTATACACAATCGGCTTACCCTCCGTATCGATTAGACCCGTTAAATCACGGGGATGAACACCGATATAAATAATCCCATCCACTTGATTGCTGAGCAGTTCGGCAACCGCATTAGCGGCATACTTTCGGTAGTCTTCCGTATTCGAGAAGTTACGGCCGATACGCTTGTCTAAACGAAGATTCACCAGTAAAATATGCAAATCGTTTCGATCTCCAAAATCATTAATTCCATCGATAATATCGGGCGTGTTAAATACCGTCACATCTTCTGCAATAACACCTATTGTATTCGTACGGTTGAGTTTGAGACTCTTCGCAATAGCATTCGGCTTATAATTCAACTCCTCAATGGCGGCAACAACTCGTTCCCTTGTATCAGAACGTACATTGCGGGTACCATTAAGCACATAGGAGACTGTAGCAATCGAAACATTAGCCTTTGCGGCTATGTCTTTAATGCTGGTTTTCCTCATTACACCTTCTCCTATCTTATTATGGAACTCTTTCAATCACGTTGTTAAACGTTTAGATTATTTTTACAGTTAGAATATACCACGCGTATTTATTGCTTTGCAACCCTTTTTTTGCTATCCTCAAAAAATCCTCCTGTTCGTCCCCCGTTTCGTTTAGAATTGATTTATCTGTTGAGGAGCAATGGATAAAAATAAGATATAGGAGCTTGAGCTTGCTATGACACCATTTACTGAGAGAGTTATTCATATCATACAGTCTATACCAGAAGGTAAAGTGATGACTTACGGAGGAGTTGCCCGCGCGGCAGGTAGCCCAAGAGGAGCGAGGCAGGTCGTTCGCATCCTTCACTCCATGAGCAAAAAATATAAGCTGCCCTGGCATCGGGTCATTAATGCTAAAGGAATGATCGCACTAACTGAGGATGAGTCTAACTCCCTCCAGAGGCTCTATCTACAGGGAGAGGGAGTTAGTTTTAATGAAAAAGGTGTGGTAGATCTGAAGCAATTCCAGTTTGAGCCGGAGTGTACCGATTAGTACCCTCTGGTAACTCTTCGTCTTTCTCCGGTGCCAAGAGCATTGAGTAGACAATACATCGTCGCGTAAATGACCAGCAGGACAAAGGCAATGAACAAGCTGAAAAATACGGACTGGAGATTCAGGCTATCCAGAACAAGTTGATACAACTGATGCCTGTCCGTCAGGACGTCCCAGCTATTGAGTCTGTAGACTCGGCCAAGCAGTACACCATATCCCCCGAGCATACATGCCGCAAGCACGAATACCCATGACCACAGCAGGTTGCTTTTACGATAAATGACCGTCTGGAACTGATACAATGAGAAGAACCCGGTCAACCATCCACTCCAGGTGAACAATAAAAGAGTGACCAAGTCATACCAGTAGCGATTCTGAATGGCTCCCTCCACGATATATCTACTTTTTCTTACCGTTAAATGCACCAGGTCAGTCATGAGATAAGGCGCGTTTGGAAAGAACAGCAGCCACGCGACACCCAAAGGAAGAAGTAATAAACCGCCTATCTTCCTTTTGTCTAGCTCATAAGCAGCCATGGAGAATAAAAACGGAATCCAAGCTAAGAACAAATTCCAAATTAAAAAACCGTAAAACGAATCCGTCTGAAGTGACACTACACGATATACCCCCAATGTAGCGACAGACAATCCCGCCAAGAGCATAAACACCTTCGGATAATTCAATTCCTTCATGAGCTTATATTCTCCTTATCAATATTGATTACATTAAACTTATACCCAATTGTACAAATTCAGAATTCCGAAGTCCAATTTTAATACAAAAGCCCAGACGCAAGAATAGCGCCCAGGCCGACTTTATTTATTTATTAAGCTCAAGTACCGCTGATTAGTTCAGAGGCAATGCTGGCTTCTTGCGTCCTGTCAGACCTCGTAGTCCACCTGCATCCTCCTGACAGGATAATGCCGTACACTCCCTAAACGCCGCATGACTGCATCCGATACATTTGTTGTGATTAATACTGCTAAGAGCTTCATTGATCGCTTCACCGGTATGGTGATAAAACTGTGCCTCTCCTATTTTATCATATAGCCCGGTTCTCTTAAGTAGCTCAAGCGGCTGCGGCTGAACACCGGAGATCATCAGTTTCCCTCCAACAGCATGTAAATGCCGCACCAGCTCCGCCAGATTGGATTCGCCCGTAGTATCCATGAATGGCACTTTTCCCATCCGCATTAATATAATTTTCGGCTGGTCTGAGCCATAACCGGGCATGGTGTCATCAAATCTATACGCAGCGCCAAAAAACAGCGGCCCTTCCACGGTATAAATCCCAATCTGCGGACAATCATGACTCTCCGTTACCATATGTGCCCCTACCTTGACGGAATTAGGATCAGGCAATACTTTGGATACCAGATGAACCTCTCCCATCCGTTTCACAAACAAAATCACCGCAAGAATTAATCCCACCTCTACGGCCAGCGTTAAATCTGCAAATATCGTCAACAAGAAGGTGATGAATAATACCAAAGAATCACCTGTTTTGATTTTAAGCAAATGAAGAAATTGTTTGCGTTCACTCATATTCCAAGCTACTACCATCAAGATAGGAGCCATCGCTGCCAACGGAATACTAGAAGCATAGGGTGCAAACAACAGAAGAATTAGGAATACCACTACCCCATGAACGATCCCTGAGATCGGAGAAACTGCACCGCTTTTGATATTTGTGGCGGTTCTGGCAATGGCACCTGTAGCTGGAATTCCTCCAAACAATGGAGCTGCAATATTGGCGATTCCCTGACCAATCAGTTCACGGTTGCTGTTATGGCGGCTGCCTGTCATCCCATCAGCTACGACAGCTGACAATAAGGATTCAATAGCACCCAACATCGCGATGATAAAGGCCGGACGAATCAGCAGTGTAATCCGCTCCCAGGTAATGGTCGGAAAACGGAAGCTTGGCAGTGTATTAGGGATATTCCCATAGGCCAAACCAATCGTAGTCACCTTACCGCTAAAAAATAACGCTGCTATGACAGTCGCACAAAGAAGGCCGACCAACGAGCCCGGCACCTTCGGAGCGAAGCGAATCGCTAGGATAACAACGGCCAGACAAATCGCGGCGGTCAGGATACTATATCCATTGATCGTCGATAGATGAAGTCCAATTTCTTTCATGTTATCTACAAAGCTCTCGTGCCGTTCAATATCCCTTAACCCAAGGAAGTTAGCAATCTGTCCGGTGAAGATAATAACCGCTATTCCTGCTGTGAAACCAATCGTGACCGGCTTCGGAATAAATTTAATCAGTACACCCAGCCTTAACAATCCCATGAGGACTAAAATAACCCCCGCCATCATCCCTGCTAACAGCAGGTTCTCATAACCATACTGCATCCCAATGGCGAACAAGATAGGAATAAATGCACCTGTCGGTCCACCAATCTGAAATTTTGATCCCCCGAACAATGAAATACATATGCCGGCAACGATTGTCGTATAAATGCCATATTCCGGCTTTACACCAGAAGCAATAGCAAATGCCATCCCTAAAGGAATGGCAATAACTCCGACGATTGTCCCCGATATCAAATCCTTGCGAAAAGCGTTCATGTTGTAGCCTTTATAACGACCCCGCCCTGTCATGTTCAAACCTTCTTTTCTTTAAATATCTGATTATTTGAATATAAGAAGAACATTACTCTAGGACGCGACTGTTGTCAACGCCAAAATAACGTTAATCTATGCCATTTTCACTCGCGCGCATGCCTTCCAGCAATGAAATGGTATTCACGAGATGGTTATCAAATATTTGTTTGGCCACGACCAGAAGGTCCTTGATCAGAGGATCACGTAAGGCATAAATGACTGTGGTGCCTTCTTTCACACTGGTTACTACATTTTTGGCGCGTAAAACAGCTAGCTGCTGGGATACAGCAGAACCTTCCGAGCCGAGAATAGCCTGCAGTTCATTCACATTCTTCTCACCTTCGCTGAGCAGCTCCAGAATACGAATACGCATCGGATGAGCCAGCGCCTTGAAGAATTCGGTCTTAAATTGCTGAATTTCGGTGTTCATAGCTTTCTACTCCTCTTGCTTAACTTTCTGAATCTAATGTTATCTTTGTATGTTATCTTAGTCCCTGAGAAGCGTCAAATACTGAAGGGATAGATTCGCACATCACGGACCTGCAATTCTACGAACACACCCAGTGCCATAGGTTCACCGAGACACTCGAACATCACTAACCCTTCACCTATTCGTAAGTATCCTGTGCCATCTTCTTCAATATTCTCCAACACGCCCGTAAAAATAACCTTATCCTGCTCGAGCCTGATATTGAACTCACCTGCAGGTACAGGATGGATATCCACCCACCTCATAAGCAGCTCCGAAAGCTCGAATTCCACATCCATTTCTGCCCCTGGATTCACAGGAGCACCACACCAGATTCCCCGGCCCTCCCCAAATTCTGTGAGAAAGAATACCTCGTCCTTTTTCAAACCACTTTTTGTAATTTTGATTTGCATAGCCAATACTCCACCCTAATGATTTATAACGATCATTATATCATGAGAATTAGCCCAATTTATCAAGTATAATTCTGGGTTACCTTATTCAGATAAGTACTAGGGTGTAGCCAAGGATGCTTAAAGAACTCACTTTTACTGGTAATCTTCCGCGAGACACTCAGGTCATAATCGATCATAGACTTTATCTGCTCTGCAAAGGCCTCCCCTTTTACCAGCATTCCCAGCTCAAAATCGTGGCAGGCACTTCTTTCGTTGATATTATATGAACCATGAAAAACGGCTTGTGATCTATGATCATAGGTAATTTTCCAATGGGAAAATCGACCGGTGGCACTGTAGTCATAGAAGGAAACACCGTTAATAAACGGCATATACATATTGCCTCTTACCGCCGCGCGATTTGTAGGATGATCATTGACCTCCAGCGGGTTGCAAATGTTCAAATTACACGAGCATTCCGGACCAAGCAGCCCGAGCCGATCCCAAAAATCCTGATCAATCAAATAAGGATTCACGATGATAGTCTCTTCAGCCGCGTAAGTAATTAAATCCAGATAATATTGTTGAATCAGGTTAACCGGGTTACCTGGAAAGCTTGCTAACAGCGTACATTCTTCCTCACCAAAATGATAATCCACATCAGGATAATAAAAGACCTCATTCACATCAAAATGATCTCCGCCTAGAAGCAGCCAGCGAGAATAGAACATCGCATTCAAAGGCTGCGCTGCAGCGCCGCGAATCCGGAAGCAGCCATCATGCCACTCAGCCTCTTTACTAGGAATCCCCTGTGGATGTCCGTCTATACTCATTGCAGAGGACGCCTGAACTGGGGTCTCATACGTATATTGGTCACCAATATTTACACTGCCTATAATCGAGGTTACCCCATCTATGACCATAAACTTCCGATGATCGATGACATTTAGTCCTGTGACCTCAACATCCTCTTGCACTTTATCCTGCAGAAACAGAATACTTTCCGGCACTCCCTCTTGCTCCAGCGCCTTTCGTTTCACCCGCCATTCCACGGCTGTATAATACGAATTGAAGGTATTCAGCAGCTTGGCGCCTGCATTCTCAAGCCGATCAGCAATCTTGGAGAACTGGCCGTACTCCAGATTATTTCCGTACCCCAATGCCGTCAATGTGTAATTGACCATAACCCTTACCTTAACGCCACGCTTAAGAGCATAAAATAGCTCATCTGCAACCAGATTGCCCGAACGATCATTAAAGAAAAGCATGACAGACAGGTGGATATAATGCTGCGCTTTTCTAATCTCCTCTAATATCATTCCTAGACACTCTGGACCATTCACGTAAGGTGTTACTTGATTATTCCAAGTAGTCTGTGGAGCCAGAACCTTTAGCTTGCCTGAGTCTAGTCTGCCCAATACTTCAGTAAGTTGTTCCAGTAAGCTTGGGCTAAATCCAGGAAGCTGGAATAGCTGCTGACTTGTCGTAATGACTCCGCCAAGCGTCTGACGATAGGCTCTGGCAGCCTCTAGGTCTATCCCCTCAAGCTTACGCTCCACCTCTTCTCCTGCTACACCCATAATACGGCCAAGCGATCCACCGGATAGATAATAATTCAAGAAATCAATCATATTTCTCTGTGTCTTCATATGTAAAGTCCCCCATCGTTTATATTGCATGCCTTTGAATCAAGGTAAGGATAGATACCCTAGATCTCCTTTTTATAAACGGGGTGTAATGCAAAACAGGGATGCCCCACAGCCTTTATGGCTATGGATCATCCCTGTTTAGGTTTAAACAGAATTCCTAAGAATGGAGACAGCTTATTTTACCTGTTCTGCGCTAAATACTTTAACATCTAGAGGAGCAGCCAAGAATTCGCCAGCTTTAGCTGAGAAAGCAGTGAAATGAGCGCTCGTATTGTGGCTGGATACTGCTTCAGCATCACGCCATTGCTCAATCATGATAAATGAGTTGGCTTCTCCAGCATTCTCATATAGCTCATAAGAAAGGTTACCCTCTTCAGCATGAGTAGCAGCCAGTAATGCTTTAGACTCCGTCAAAAACTGTTCACGACGCTCTGGATTAACTTTAAGTACAGCATGAATAATGATCATTGTATATTCCTCCTAAGATTAGTGTTTATGGTAGCGCGTTGGCTTACTAACTTTATAATTATTTCCACTCAGCAACTTTATCGATAGGCAGACGAACAGATGGGTAACCTGCATCAACAGCTTTACCAATGGAGAGTAGCATTACAGGAACATAACGATCTTTTTCCATACCAAACGCTGCAGCGATTTGGTCTTTTTCAAATCCACCAATTGGGTTTGTATCGTAACCATGTGCACGAGCAACCAGCATCAGCTGCATAGCAACAAGTGCGCCATCGATAAGCACGGTGTCTCTGTTAATTTCCCGTGGCAGGTTAGCGAAATGAGCGGATAATCTGGTTAATTGATTTTCTTTTACTTCAGCAGGCATAAGTCCACGTTCAACAGCAGTACCGTAAATTTCTTCAGCATAATCGAAGTTGTTCAGATCACCAAAGATGGCAATCATAGCTGCAGAAGTCTCTACTTGTACGTTATTAAAACGAGCGAGAGGCGCTAAAGTAGCTTTAGCTTCGTCACTTTCAATGACCAGAAAACGCCAAGGCTGCATGTTCACTGAAGATGGAGCAAGTGTAGCTTCGGTAAGGATCTGTGTCATTTCTTCTTTGCTGATTTTAACGGATGGATCATATTTGCGGATAGAGCGGCGTCCTGTAATAATTTCTTGAAAATCATTTGTTTGTGTAGCGTTCATATGTGTAATTCTCCTTTGAGTGTGTGATTTGTAAGTTACAACAGAATGATATTAGATTGCAGACGATTAAGCATATCAATGAGCACTGCTCGCTCCTGATCGTTAAAACCTGTTAGCAAAGTAGCGATAAACCGCCTTTTCTCTTCGCTATATTTAACCATTCTTTCCCGACCTTGATCGGTTAATGAGACCAATGTGACCCTGTTATCGGCTGGGTTATTGCGGCGGGCGATCATGCCACTCTCTTCCAATCCCTTCAGATGACGTGTGACGGCTGCCCCATCAATCTCCATTTCCTTTTGCAGACTGATTTGGCTGACTTCGTCTACCCGAAACAGTTCGTGCAGGAGGCGAAGCCGTGTGGGACTAATCCCGGCACAACGTTCGAATTTTGGAGAGATTCCTTTGTTTAAAGCCTGCAGCAGTTCAAATATATGCTCTTCCTCAGGACAGTGCTCCGTCAAAATATGCCTCCTTTCTAAATTTAATTGCATGCAATTGTTTTGTACAAAATTATACTAACGCATAATCATTGACCCGTCAACTAATATATCAAATCATTTTTAAAAAATCAACATTGCTTATCCTTATCCGGTGCTATACGCTTGAACAAAAGAGGAGGATACCTATGAGAATATCCCTGATTCAGCTGGATATAGCATTTGGCAATCCCGCTATGAATTATGCTGCTGTTGCCCAGAAAATAAATGAAGCTGCTTCCGCAGCCCCTGATTGTCTGATTCTCCCTGAGCTATGGACCACTGGCTATGATCTGACTCGCTTAGAAGATATTGGCGATCTAGAAGGAGAAATTACCAAGGAATTCATCTCCAGCTTGGCTAAACAATACAGCATCAATATCATCGCCGGTTCAGTGGCTAGCCGTAATGATGCTGGGGTCACCAATCGTATGTATGTATTTAATCGATCAGGTGAGCTTGTTGGACAATACAGCAAGCTGCATTTGTTCCAGCTGATGGAGGAGCATTTGTATCTCCAACCGGGAGAAACTAAAGGACTCTTCACATTGGACGGCATCTTATGTGCAGGGCTAATCTGTTACGATATCCGTTTTCCGGAGTGGGTTCGCGCCCATACCGCACAAGGGGCGGAAATCCTGTTCGTCTGCGCTGAATGGCCACTGCCCAGGTTGTCCCACTGGCGGGCGCTGTTGATCAGCCGGGCCATCGAGAATCAATGTTATGTTGTAGCCTGCAACCGTGCAGGCAGCGATCCAGCCAATATCTTTGCTGGGCATTCTATGATTATTGATCCTTGGGGAGATATTGTGTGTGAAGCTTCTGAAGAGGAAGAAATTCTAACTGGAGATATCGATTTACATCAGGTGCGTGAGATTAGGAAACAAATTCCTATTTTTTCGGACAGACGTCCTGAGTTGTATAATTAAAAGAGCGTGATTGAATATTAAAAAAAGACGTTTCGTAGGCTGGCTCTAGCCAGCTTTCCATTACGTCCTTTTTTAACAGACTCCAACCCATGCTTAGCCCTCAGGAATACCGCTCGCGAAGCACCCGCGTTGCATCGAGCACACGTGGATCATCATAGTCCAAGCTGTATCCTGTCTCTTGCTGCAAAATCCCGGATGGTCTAAGAGACACTCCCCGGTGAATTAAAGCCTGAATAATTCCCTCCACAAACACTGTCGCCACTTCAGGTCCACCGAGTTCACCAAGTCCAGCAATCGTCTCTGGACGAACCCGTGGATAAGCTAATGAGGAGTCTCCTCCGGAGGCTTGCGCATAGAAATCGCGGATTTGTTCACCGCGTTCTTGTCCCGAGCCAGAAACTACAACAAATGCATGTACAAAATAAGCATTATTCTGCCTACGCTGAGCGATCCCACAAAACTTCCGACCATTAATGGCCAGATCGAAATCACCCGGGCAGTAAGAACCAACAATCTCACCAGCCTCAATTTGCGCCGCAGCCTGTGGATGACTTATAGCAACCGCTTCCGTGATCAAAGCAGCCAAGAGCTTAAAGTCATCATGAAAGTCCAGCTTTCCACGTCCTTTGGGCAGAACTAGAGAAAAATTAACGATCCCTGAATCCAGAGGCACCGCAGCCCCGCCTGAATGCCTAACCGCCGTTCTAATCCCTTGCTCCTCAAGCATAAGCATCGCCTGAGCTGCACACGGTAGCTTACTGTCCCGAAGTCCAAGCGCCACACCACCAGAATGACTCCACAGATGTAAGCTAGGAGGTATAATGCCCGCTCCAACATCCCTGCATAAGGTTTCCTCAAAAGCGAATGGAACCAACATATCTTCTAGGCTCCCTGCTTCTGTATCTTTGCTCTCATCCTTTGCACTCAGATGTTGAAAGAGCCCCATTTCTGAAGGAAGTTTACTAATTATTGAATCATACTCACGAGTATCCACCAAAGCCCCTCTTTCCCGAATATGAGCCACGAGACCTGCTATTCTCTACCAGCTAAAGATCCAAGCCTATCCGTATAAATAATGATAGTAATATTGTAACCGATCTGTCTCTATGCTGTGAGTAGAGAATTGAAATGAGGTTATGATAACGCTATTCTTATAGTAAATGGACTTGCCCCAGAGCATAATAGGGGAAGCCCTAAATTCATGCTATCCCAAACGTTAAGGAGTGATGCTGCATGACAGGAGACAAGCTGACCAAAGAACGACAGCTAACCAAAACAAAGCAATGGGAACAAGCCCTTAACCACCTTTATATCAACTTTTGGGATTACAGCCATGACGCATTAAATAAATTCGCTGATGAAGATATCCACCAGGCAAGAGTGAACTGCCGTAAGCTGCTAAGTCTATTATCCATTCTTGATCCGCGGCACACTTCAGGCCTGTACCCTATTTTCAAAAAAGCGCAAAAGAGATTAGGTAAAGTGAGAGATGCAGATGTTCTAATAGAATCTTTTAAGAACAAGCGCAAGCAAGCGAAGGAGAACGGAGATTCTAAAACTGCAGACCTGTTAAAGGCAGTGATTGCTTACCAAAAGGACAAGCGCAAAACTTACCGCAAGAAGCTCACTAATGAGCTGCCTGAACTAATCAATGAAGGCCTCGAGGAAAAGTGGAAGACCTTCCTAAGCGAGCAGCTTGAAGCCCTAGTCGCAAAAAAGAATGTTAACGTTGTTATGCGTGAGCTTGAGATCGCTTATGAGCAGAAGAAAAAAACCTGTAAAGCTATTTTTCATGAAGACAATGCCGAATCTAAAGAAGCCTTCGACGCTTTGCACCAGCTAAGAATTGCCGCTAAGGAACTGCGCTATACCGCGAGTGCAGCCGATTTTGCGTTAAATCAGAAATTTCATGCGCATGAGGAGATCTATAAGGAGATTCAAGATCAACTTGGGCTGATTAACGACAAACGTCTGTGGCTAGAAACACTGAATGCTATTGGACGTGAAGAACTGGACATCGGTAAAAAAACATGGAATGCCTTCACATCTCAATTAAAGGATGAAGTGCTCGATGCACTGCATCAGAATGATGTCATTCCTATCCAGACACAAACGAAGTAGCTCCATGCAACATTGCAAATAGCCCTTTCTATTCAGCCGATGTATCTGATGCACCATACTCTTCAATATTCAGTTTCACTTCATAGGTAATCGGAATCTCGCTAAAGGTTTCATCCCAGTTATCCTCTACGCTCCGCCATACGGCTGGATGTTGAATACGCAAAGCGTTGCCGAAACCTGCAACCTCTGTATGCAGCTCCTTCTGCATTTTTTTCACAGTGACCTGAAGCATGTCTACGACATGCTTCTCTAGCACTGCTTTATCCTCCTTTACAATGCCGTCATGTAACTTCTTCGCACTCTTAGCAAAAGCCTCACCATATCTCCCCGTAGATTCTATTTTCACATGAAAGGAGATCTTCCCATCCTTCACAATAGCCTTATACTTGCTACCCAGGGATTTGATTTCATAGGTAATGAGCTTATTGTTAGACGGGTCGTATGCTTTGAGAGCACCCCCCTCTCCCTTTCCAGTCAGCCAGACCATTCCTTCCAGCTCCGATGCATCAAAAAAACCAACGAGTTTTCCCGTTTTCCCTTTAATTACGCCTGCTCCATCCAGCTTTGTCTCCTTCTCTTTTTCTAAAGATATTACATTCTGCAACATGAAACTTCTTTTACCATGCAAAGGACCCGCTACTTTAGCTATTGAAACTGGCTCCCATATCCTCGTGCTCCGACTTCTATTCACAAAAATCCCCTCTAATACAAATGAAGGGGTTTGGCCCGGCAGCGCATTTTCCAATACATCTCTGGCTTTTCCCTTGCTGACATATAGTAGAACACTGGGACGAATATCGTTATCCCTGCTAAAGAAATCAATTAACTCAGAAAACTTAGTAGAGCGTGCAAGCTTCTCACCGATCACAATGACCTTAAGGTGATGTCCGATCGGAGTACGTCTAGTACGCAGTGAAAGTGCCCGTAATGCTTCAAACATCGAATCACTTACTTCACTCATGTTATAGTAATTTCTGGTTGAGGATGGGGAAGCCCCAGACTTCATACCTGACCCTCCTGAGCCTTGAGGAATCGTAAACTGATAGGTACTCATTATTTGGGCAGGCATGGGATTCCCCCCACCTCCTTGCTGAGTTGCCTCCTCATCCCCTGTCTCCTCCGCACTGTCCAGGGCAACACCAATCTCCATACTCAACTCCTCAACAGGTGTGCTGCTCCAGCAACCGGTCAACAGAATACATAATATAAGAAATGTAATCGACACTCTCCACTTTTTCATGAAGCCGCCCTCCGGAAATGTGCGATGATTAACAGCGGCAATGGAATTAATCCAAATAAAACGATCATCCAATTCCCCACAACTGTCCCTAATGCAAACAGAGCATTCACATTTGGAGGCGTTCTGGAAACTACATAGGCTACTGGAAGTATAGCCAATAAGCAGCTATTAAATCGTTTATGAAATATTTGAGAAACTCCCAAAGCAGCAGCATAAATAGTGATGCAGAAGGTGCAGAAAATTTGCATAATCCAGATTACCAGCAGCAGCGATTCAAACCTCTCAAAAATAAGATAATTCACCTCAAAGCTTCTCACTAGATCAAGAAATGGCCAAGTTCTTGTGACCACTCCATCTATAGAAAACGCACCAATAGTCATTACAACGGCTAAAAGATAAAAGAACGTTGATATACATGATCCAGCAATAATTACCTTTACTGCTTTTTGTGGCTTATCCATAAAAGCAACAATGAACAGCATCGCTTCACCAGCAGTAAAAGTCAGAATGGTTGGCCTGATGCCCTTCCATACCGGTCCTAACCCATCTCCAAGAAAAGGCCGCAGATTATCGATATCAAAAACTTCAACACTAAGCAAACATACCCCAACAAAAACTGTCCATGCAATCGGAACAATCAACCTACACATGCTAGTTATGGCATTAAGCCCTCCTCTGCACAAATAGAAGGCTATCCAAATAAACACGGCAACAATAGCCCAAGGAGGGGTTCCCTCCAGCAGAAAAAAAGAGGTCACTTCCTGCACGGAACGTGCTTCAAAACTGGCTATGCACAGAAAATAAACAATCACTAATATAGAGAGAATCACTCCAAGTGGCTTGCCAATGATTTTCCCGCTAAATTGAAAGATGGTTTGACCTGGAAACCGTTGACTAAGCTTCACTATAATTAAACCTGTAAAAAAGGTAATCACTCCCCCTAAAAAAACGGAGATCCATACGTCTGGAGTCTCACTAGCCTCTACAATCGTCCGAGGAAGGGTAAGTATCCCTGCCGCAATAGTATAATTGGCTAATATGATCGTTGCTTGAACAGCAGTAATTCGGTCCTTAACCTCGGTACTCATAATTTCTTCCTCCATTACCTAGACCCCTCACCCTTTGCGTCGGGGGTCCTTCGGCTTCAACAGCGTAGGGCGGCCTGTTAGAAATTGCAGTGGCATACGGAATATAAAATCTTTCCAATCCTTAATCTTATACGGTATGAACATGCCAAGATAGGGCATGCCAAAGCTTCTTAGCTTGATTAAATGGGCACTCAGGAAAAGGAAAAATAACACAACTCCATATAATCCAAAGACTGCTGCAGAAAACATAGCTACAAAACGGAGCGTGCGAAGTGTCATTCCAGCACTATACATAGGGATGGTGAAGGAAGAAATTGCTGTAACTGAAACAACGATGACTAGAATTGGACTCACAATTCCGGCTTCTACCGCGGCTTGACCGATGATTAGACCGCCAACAATCCCCATTGCAGGACCGATAGGTTTAGGCAGCCGGAGTCCAGCCTCCCGTAATATTTCGATGGAGGTCTCCATAATCAATGCTTCGATTAATACCGAAAAAGGTACACCTTGGCGGGAGCTGATGATTGAAATAGCCAACTTTGTCGGAATCAATCCTGGCTGAAAGGAGAGGAAGGAAATATATAGTGCCGGTGCAAACATTGATATCAATGCCGCGAGAAAACGCAGTAAGCGCACCAACGAACCCACCATCCACCGATCGTAATAATCCTCAGGTGATTGCAGCAGCATCCCGAAGGAAACTGGCATGATCAGGGCAAAGGGAGTGCCATCCAGTAAAATAGCTACTCTCCCTTCCAGTAGCGCTGCCATTACGCGGTCAGGTCTTTCCGTATTCTGAATCTGCTGGAATGGCGTGAAGCTATTATCTTCGATTAATTGCTCCACATAACCAGATTCTTGCACATCATCTATATCAATCGTCCTAATTCTTCGTTTGACTTCTTCGACAAGTTCATCATTCGCGATATCTTTGATATAAGTTAGAACCAAATCCTTCTTCATTCTCTTTCCTACAGTAAACGAAATCATCGCTAGCTCTGTGCTTTGCCCGTGCCTGCGCAGTAATGCTGTGTTGTCACTTAACGTCTCATTAGATCAGCTTCGTGATCCCCGCAAGACTGCCTCTGATTCAGGCTCCTCTATCCCTCTTGTGTTCCCCTTCGGGGTGCTGAGCACAATAACCTCCGGTATCCCTTCCACTAGCAGCACTACAGAGCCGAACAACACCTTTTGAAGCGAGAGCTTCACATTATCCGTAAACTCAACTTCCGAAATAAGCACAATTTCATGAATGAGAATATCTTTTAGATCCTTTGCTTCCGGTATCGTATGGGGATCCTTAAAGACCTGATAAGCATCCATTAAAGGCTTCAGAATATTCCGATCCATTTTATCTTTATCCGTCAATCCATCTACAAATATAAGGGCCGCTTGCAGCTTTATACCTCCGATACGCAACTCCCGAAAACTCACATCATGCATATCTGTGCTCATCTCTTTAAATCGTTGCAAATCCTCCCGAAATTGACCGCTATAGCTTGCTCCTGTAGGACCTTCACTTAGATCAGCCGATCCATCTGGCTTAGCAACCTTTTTCGTGCCGCTAGTACCTATAGATGTTTCTCCGTAAGGAACACCCCCGCCTATGCTGCCGGCAGCTTTTTTTGCTCTAGTACTTATCGTATCTTCCTTTGCCCTAGCCCAACTCGTCGTACGAATTAGAATAAACGGAACGAAAAAGATCATAAAACCTTGGAAAATTACGCTCCATTTAGGAATTAGCTCTAAAATACTACCCCACACCCTCATCACCTCCTTTATAGCTGTGTTCGTATTTTTTACCGAAGATGGTTAATTCATGCACAAAAAGAAGACCCCACAATATGGAGTCTCCCTAATTTCATCTTTATATTTATTGCCTTATGCTTGGAGAACCTTGTTCAGTATGCCTTGGTAGGCTGCTTTCGGACGCAGACCGACCAGCTTTTCTATAGGCTGTCCCTCTTTATATACAATGACAGTAGGCATCCCCATAACACCAGCTTCCCCAGCAAGATCCGGAAGTTCATCACAATTCACCTTTACAATAGAAACATCGTCTCCATATTCCTGGTGAAGATCTTCCAGAAGAGGCAACAGCACCTTACAAGGGGGGCACCATGGCGCACCATAATCCACCAGCACGGTTCCTCCACCACGTATTTCTGCCCGCACCCAATCCGCGCTATCGGCATTTATAATTGACATTTGCCATTCCTCCTCATATTTTCCAGCACCAGCAGTACCTATTCCAAGTTCTCCAGTGTACACGCGCCCAACTTGCTCTCATCCTGCTCCTGCAAGATAGATGCCATTCGTTCTTCCAAATTCCTCTTGATCTGATTTAGCTCTACAAGCTGACGTTCAATATCCTCCAGTTTACTGCGGTATAGTGGCATCACTTCTGCGCAGAAGGCTTCTTTGTTCTTCAACACACAATGTAGAAAGCCCGCGATCTGCTCTGTCGACAGACCCAGGTTCAAATATAGTTTAATCGTTTCTACCGTCTCTACAGCAAGTAAAGAGTACTCCCGATATCCGTTGGCCTGACGGATCGGCGAGATTAATCCCTGACTCTCATAGTAACGAAGTGAACGGACGCTTACGCCCGTCAGTTTAGCAAGCTCACCTATTTTCATAGCATTCTCCCCGGGGTTCATGAGAATTGTTCTACACCAGTATAAACCCTGACACCAATGTTAGAGTCAACAAAAAAAATCCAACCGCAGTTAACCCGCAGTTGGACTCGTGTTTTATGTTACAACAGGTATATCCGCTTATATCCTACAATAATCCCGCCGCCCAAAGTCCACCTCTACGAATCATCTGGCGAAAAGGCTCTACGGAAAATGACGGCAAATGATGACCAGGCATTAAATAAACAACCCGGCCTAGACCAAATTCATGGCACCAAGCCGCCTGCCTCATTGCCCCATCATGAGGATATTCCATAAGCACAGTTGTTTTGAAATAGGGATGCTGCTCAAAATAATAAGGCTCATCATCGATCACAAATTCTTCGATTCCCTGCATAATGGGATGCTCCCCTGCCGGTATGGACATCTGGAGCGAAGTGAATTCTGGATGATGAGTGAAATGAGCTCCCAGCATGGCGCCTAGCTCCTGATTACGCTGTAAGGAGATTCCGTTATGTACCACTAGTAATCCGCCACCATTAGCCACATAGGAGAGCAATGCGCTGCTTTGTTCCGCCGGTATTTTATCATCGGAGAATTCGGTATAGGAGATTGCCAGCTTGTAGTCAGATAATGTTTCTTTATTAAGCAGCCCGTAATCTTCCGAGGAGATTACCTGTAGATCATTGGCCAGTATCTGCTCAATCTCCCGGTCTACACCCGCAAATGGATGATATTTAACCTCCGTATAACTTCCGAGTGCCAGTGCCTTTAGTATAGACATCCTATCATCGCCTTTCTTCGTGTACTTTTTTTGATTACGGGAAACCCCTCTACCAAGGCCATGTATTGCCATCCACATCAAGATAGGCCGGCTCATCCCCTAGATATTTTTTATACTCCATAACCTGACTTATAATCTGATCTGCGGACACATCAGGTGAAATATCCGCTTGCTCATTTTTTTCGCCATGCATATAAGTCTTCATCCAGCCGGGGTGAAACACCATCACTTGACCCCCAAGCGTCTTTAGATGATTGTGCATCAGGGAGGACTGCATATTCAGTGCCGCTTTAGACATGCAGTAGCCGTACATATTAATACGCTTATTTCTGCCAATGCTGCCCGCTTCCGAAGAAATATTAACAATTAATTTATCCTTACTTTGCAATAATAGGCCCATAAGTGCATTGCTGACTCTCAACGCGCCTAGCGTATTCACATTATAAATCTCTGCCATGCCCTCATCATCCATATCCACCAGCATCGTAGCATCATCTGCGGAATGAATAATTCCGGCATTATTAATAAGAATATCAACATGCCCAGTTCTGCTGGCGATAGCCCTTGCTGCCTGCTTTACACTATCCTTACTACCAATATCGAGTGGAATAAGTTCCAGCTGTTCCGGATACTCTTCTTGAAGCGCTTTCAATTCATCTGCGTCTCTCATGTATTGTCCAGCAAATACTGAGAACTGTTTCTCTAAAAGAGAGTGTACAAGAGACAATCCAAGACCCCGATCAGCTCCAGTCACACATGCGACTCTGTTCATTCTTATCAACACTCCTACCTAGTAAGGATTATTGAAGCAAGTTGTCTTGCTTTCACCTTAGCATGCCGTCCCCTTTTTTTCAACGCGCTAAAATGAGGGTTTGGTCATCCTTGGATTAGCTGCTCCAGAATCCTTTTTGTTTTAAATTTAATATATGTTACAATCATGATTACAGGTTGTTAACAACACAATGGTTAGTAAAATAACGATCCCAGGAGGGTGATATCTATGTCTATTCAACAACTTCATACATTGGAAGATCTTAAGCAGTATGTGGATAAACCTGGCAAAAAACTGCTGTTCAAACACAGCACTACCTGCCCGATTAGCGCCAAAGCTAATGAAGAATTCCAGGCTTATCTAAAGGATGCGGATACTGCAGCAGCAGTAGTTCTAGTCATCGAGGATCGTCCAGTTTCCAATCAAATTGCCGAGGATTTCGGGATTAAGCATGAATCTCCACAGCTCTTCCTGCTTGAGGATAATGAGGTTCGCTGGAACACTTCCCACTGGAAGATCACAAGAGATGCTATCAAAGAGGCTGTGAACCAATGAGCCAGCAAGTGATTGTTTATTCAACAGCAGGCTGCAGCGATTGTAATCTGGTCAAACAATATCTTACGGAGCAAGGTATCCCTTTTGAAGTAAGAGATGTTATGACTAGCACAGTCTATCAAGAGGAAGTCGAAAAGCTTGGTTTCATGGGTGTTCCTGTTACTGTAGCAGGGGATCATGCCACCAAAGGATTCAATCTTCCCGAGCTGAAAGCACTCATCGAAGCGGCCCAGTAATTCATCCGGTTAATTATTTAGCACTTGATATATGCATACCAAAAAAGGGTATTCCAACAGCCACTTGGCTAGGAATCCCCTTTTTTCATTGTTCTAAAGCTTAAGGTTCCTCACGCATAAGATTTGCCACGACCAGTACATCTACATTTCTGGCCGAACGCAGAATCTGCTTAGTGACATCCCCACGCAGCCATTTACGTACCCAGGAGCGTTGAGATTGACCGATAATAATCTGTGTGCTCTGTAAGGCTTGAGACCTTTCAAGCAGCAAGGAAGACACTCGTGCCGGGAGCACGTTAGGAATCATCTTAAACGTTCCACCCAGTCGTTCCGTCAATTCTTTCAAATCATTAATTCGTTTATCGTAAGAAGGCCCGCTCTGCTTATATTCCTGTACGTACGTAACATACCAGCAAGCTTTTAGACGATAGGCAATCCGAAAACCTCGCCGAATCAGACGTTCCGCATGATCTCCTAAGGTGATGCACACATAGATCACTTCCTGCCGCCGCCAAGGTCCCCGCAGCGACCCGACACGTTCCCAGGCCTCCAGACGTTCATCCACATCATCAGCAATTTCCCGCAGCGCCAGTTCACGGAGGGCGATTAGATTGCCGATTTTGAAAAAAGCCCCCAGCGCCTGATCCACTTTGGTCATCGCATATATTTTCCCATCCTTCATCCGCTCTTGCAGTGTTTTAGGAGATACATCGATAAGTTCAACCTCGTCGGCCCGTTGCAGAATGCTGTCTGGGAAAGTCTCTCTAACTCTAACTCCGGTAATTTGTTCTACAGCATCATTCAAGCTTTCTAAGTGCTGAACATTCACTGTGGAGATTACAGAGATCCCTGCATCCAATAACTCCATAACATCCATATACCGCTTCTTATGTTTGCTGCCCGGCATATTGGTATGTGCCAGTTCATCTACCAGTACGACCTCCGGATTACGCTTAATGATAGCTGCCGTATCCATTTCCTCAAGGACAGTCCCCCGATAGTCAATACTCAGTCGCGGAAGGATCTCCAGCTCACCGATCTGTTCAAGGGTTTCTTTACGTCCATGCGTTTCTAGTAATCCAATAACAACATCGATCCCTCTCTTTAAGAGATCATTTCCTTCTCGCAGCATCTTATAAGTCTTGCCCACTCCGGGAGCAGCACCAATGTACACTTTAAATGTGCCCCCACGAATGGCATCGATTTTATCCTTTACTTCCTGACTGCTTAATCTGTGATAGGCATCGGCTTTCCGCTCATTTCGGCTCTGCCGGGTAGGAAGAACGCGTTCTCCCTCACGCTCAGCACGATCAGCCACGAAAAACACATCTACTCCGCGGATTTGCTTTAACAATGAGTTAGCAATCGAACCCTTCCACAGCTCCTGCCACGCCGTTTGCTTGGAGTGTCCCATAACGATACGGGTAATATTATGCTGGATGGCGTATTTCACTAGTAGTCCTGGAATCTCCCTCTTCGAGCGAAAAGAAATCTCCTCCATCGAGGCCCCAATCTTCTCAGTCAGCTTCCATAGGGATCGCTTGAAGGTTGCTGCTTCCTTAGAGGGCGTCAGGCCCTGCTTCCAGAAGGATACCACCGCCAGATCTCCGTTTAACCGTTTAGCGATTTGCTGTCCACGGCGGATATGAATCGAGCCATTCCAATAATACTGTGCGGACACCAACACTTTTTCGGCAATCCCCGAAGCTCCCAGCAACCCTTGCTCCTCCCGATGCTTCTCCAGCGAACCATTAACATCCTCCGCTACCATTCTCAGCGCCAGCTCCCGCAGCTTGCTTAGATTCCCTTTGTTAAAAAGCGATGTCCGCTGCTTCTTGCCCAAATGTCCTTCGGACAAACGTTGAAGTATCTTTTCCGGAGTCACATCAATTAGAACGATATCATCTGCAAGGGTGAGCACTTCCGCAGGCAAGGAATACTCCACCTCAATCCCCGTCCACTTTCGCGCTAGATCTGCTGCGCCCTCCAGCTCGTATACGTTTACAGTTGTGATGACACTAATTCCACAACCCAATAAATATTTGATATCCTCCAGCCTAGTTGATCTCTCCGCACCCTCGCGATTATGATGAGCCAATCCATCGGTCAGTACAACCTCTGGATTACGCGCCACAATGGCCTCCACGTCCAGATCCTTCTTCTCGATCTCCTTCTGAAACCAATGAATACTTGGAATCCGTTCCAAGTCACCCAGCTGATCCCTTGTTTCTGGACTCTGGTTGGTTGAAACCGCACAGATTACAACATCGATGCCCTGTGCTTTCAGCGCCTGCCCCTCACGCAGCATCTGATAGGTCTTGCCTGATCCACTGACCGGACCTATATAGATCTTCAGGCGTCCACGATGCAGCTCATAGATAGAGAGCAGCAGTTCCTCCGGCGTCTTCCTCCGATATGTTCCCATCAAGACCACTCCTTAATAACCCGTTCATCCATTCACTCTTCTATGCCAAAAGCAAGATATCCCTGACCCAGTTTGAACAATCGGGCAGGGATATTAGCTATATTTATTTGTTCGTTAATTTCTGGAGCTCCATATTCAGCTTCAGAACATTTACCCGTTCTTCACCAAACAGCCCTAGATCACGACCTTCGGTCTGCTTATTCACTAGCTCTTCCAGCTGCGTGGCTGGAATCCCGGTCAAATTACTGATCCGGGGAATCTGCACAATTGCCGATGCAGGAGTGATATGCGGATCAAGACCTGAACCTGAGTTGGTTACTAAATCAACCGGCAGCTTGTTTACAGGCACATCCGGATTATCCAGCTGCCACTGTGTGATGGAATCCTTCGTCCGCTGCAGCATATCGGGGTTGGATGGGCCATAGTTGTTGGAGCCTGAAGCTTCCGCTTTATAATCAATGCTGGATACACGTCCATGGAATAATGCCGGGTCCGTAAAGCTCTGCCCGATGAGTTCTGAACCCACTACTACTCCAGCGTCATTCTTCAGCTGACTGCCGTTCGCTTGCGATGGCATCAGAACTTGAGCAATCGCTGTAGTAGTCAGAGGATAAATCACTCCGCAGAGAACAACAAACACTAGACATAGCCGTAATATGATAAAGAAATTAGCACCCTTCGATGGTGACAACTGTTCTTCAGCGTCCGCAATCGATTTTCTGTTATTCACGATGCTCTCACCCTTTCAATGATTAGTTAATCCGTTGTTATATCCATACACTTACGAGCAAATCAATAAGTTTGATGCCCGCAAAAGGAACGACTACTCCACCTAAACCATAGATAAAAATATTACGTCCCAGCAGCTTCGTAGAACTCATCGCTTTATACGAGACACCTTTCATAGCCAATGGGATCAGCAGCGGAATAATAATCGCATTAAATATTAATGCAGATATAATTGCCGAGCTAGGTGAACCCAATCCCATGACATTCAGGGCTTCCATTTCAGGAATAGCGAGCATGAACATTGCCGGAATAATTGCGAAGTATTTAGCGATATCATTCGCAATACTGAACGTTGTCAACGCGCCCCGCGTCATCAGTAGCTGTTTACCAATAGCTACAACCTCAATGATCTTCGAGGGATCGGAGTCCAGATCAACCATATTTGCTGCTTCCTTAGCGGCTGTGGTCCCGCTGTTCATCGCTAAGCCCACATCAGCTTGGGCGAGGGCAGGTGCGTCATTCGTACCATCACCAGTCATTGCCACCAGCTTGCCTTCGTTCTGCTCGCGGCGGATAACCGCTATTTTATCCTCAGGTGTACTCTCTGCAATAAAATCATCTACCCCTGCTTCACGGGCAATAGTAGCTGCGGTCAGCGGATTGTCCCCTGTACACATGATAGTCTTGATTCCCATTTTTCGCAGCTCATCAAACCGCTCTTTCATGCCTGGCTTAACTGTATCCTTTAAGTAAATAAGTCCATAAATCCGGTTGTCTACCGCAACAGCAAGCGGGGTCCCCCCCATTCGAGCGATAGCATCGGAATTACTGTCGAGGTTCGCGGGAATGACTCCGCCCTTCGACTGTACCCATTTCTTCACGGAATCGACTGCCCCTTTACGAACAGATCGTCCATCACGCAGATCTATACCACTCATCCGGGTCTCAGCCTTAAACTCTACGAGCTCTCCGCCTTCAGCAAGTTTGCTGTCATAGCTGCGTTCCAGCTTCTTAGCCAGCTCAATAACAGAACGTCCTTCCGGAGTCTCATCCTTTAGCGAACTAATAGCTGCCCAAGCCGTAAGCTCAGCTTCCGTTTCATCTCCAACTGGCACAAAATCACTCGCCATCCGGTTTCCGAAAGTAATCGTACCGGTCTTATCTAGAATCATTGTATTAATGTCGCCGGCAGCTTCAACGGCCTTCCCTGACATAGCAAGGACATTAAACTGTGTGACGCGGTCCATCCCTGCTATCCCGATAGCGGAGAGCAGTCCCCCGATTGTGGTCGGGATCAGACAGACCAGCAAGGCGATCATAACAGGAATATCTAGATCAACGCCCAGGTAAGTCGCAATAGGCCGCAAGGTCACTACTACAATCAGGAAAATCAACGTCAGACTGATCAAGAGTGTATTTAGTGCAATTTCATTGGGTGTCTTCTGACGTTTCGCCCCTTCAACGAGGGAGATCATCCGATCCAAGAATGACTCACCGGGATCACTGGTAATTTTGACTTTAATCTCATCACTAACTACCCGGGTGCCGCCTGTGACTGAGCCGAAATCTCCGCCGGCTTCCTTAATAACAGGTGCAGATTCACCTGTAATTGCCGATTCATCTACGGAGGCCAGCCCTTCAATCACTTCACCATCGCCAGGGATAAGTTCTCCCTGACTGACGATCACGATATCTCCTTTCCGCAGCTCGGAGGAAGAAACGGTCTTCACAGACCCTCCAACGAGCTTATTAGCTGTGATATCCTGTTTCGTTTTCTTAAGCGAATCCGCCTGGGCCTTCCCGCGGCCTTCAGCCAGCGCTTCAGCGAAGTTGGCAAACAGCACTGTGAATAACAGAATGAACAACACCGTGATATTGAAGCCTACCGATTTCTCTGCATTAAAATATCCGGGGGCCAGTACCATAAGCAATACAATAATCGTGCCGATTTCGACTACGAACATGACCGGATTTTTGATTAACGTCACCGGGTTAAGCTTAATAAAGCTATCCTTTACAGCGCTTAGGAGTATGGGTCCCGTCAGCAGCTTTTTTCTTTTTACAGTACTCATCTTGTTCTCCCTCTTCCTACCGTAAGGTCAAATATTCTGCAATCGGGCCGAGCACAATGACCGGCAGAAACGTCAGCGCACCGATAATCACTACCGTACCAATCAGAATTCCGGTGAACAGACCATTGTCTGTGCGGAATGTGCCAATCGTCTCAGGAACCGGCTTCTTCTGGATCAGTGAACCTGCAACTGCCAGCATTGCGATTATAGAGACATAACGGCCAAGCAGCATTACGATCCCGGTTGTAACATTCCAAAAGGTGGTATTGTCCGCAAGCCCTTCAAATCCTGAACCATTGTTCGCGGCAGAAGAGACATATTCATATAACACTTGGCTAAGTCCATGGAATCCGGGATTCGTGATGGAACCGTTGCCCAAGTCCGTTAAGAACGCACCTGCTGTTGGTACAAGGATAATGAACGGATGCACAAGGATAGCAATCGCAATCAGCTTCATCTCCTTGGCTTCTATCTTTCGCCCGAGAAACTCTGGTGTTCTGCCAACCATTAGTCCACATAAGAAGACGCCCATGATGGCATACATCAGCATATTGATTAGTCCTACACCTTTTCCCCCGAAGACGTTATTGAGCATCATTAGGGCCAGAGGGGTAATGCCACCCAGCGGTGTCAGCGTATCATGCATATTGTTAACACTACCTGTCGTAGCTGCCGTTGTTACCGAAGTGAACAGAGAAGATTGCGGGATCCCAAAACGTACCTCTTTACCTTCCATGCTGCCTTGCGAAGACTCGATCCCCAGCGCATTAATAGCGGGATTCCCTTTAGTTTCCGCATAATAATTCAGCCCCAGCAGCAGAACGAACAAGGTCATCATTGCTGTGAAAATCACCCAGCCCTGACGTTTGTTCTTAGCGAACAACCCGTACATATATGGCAAAGAGGCTGGCAACATCCACATAGAGAGAATCTCCAGAACGTTCGTAAGTGGATTAGGGTTCTCAAAAGGATGCGCTGAATTGGCTCCGAAGAAGCCGCCACCATTCGTACCTAAGTGTTTAATTGACTCCAAAGAAGCGACTGGACCGATAGCGATTTGTTGCGTCTGCCCTTCGAGTGTAGTGACCTCAAGCGATGGCTTGAGCGTTTGTGGCACATGCAATCCTACCAGCACCAATGAAACTAGCAGAGCTAATGGAATGAATACACGAATATGTGCTTTTACGAAGTCCTCAAAAAAATTTCCGACTGATTTCTGTCCTGTAATCCCTCTGACAAAAGCAACCGCAACAGAAAATCCGCTCGCTGCAGACGTGAACATCATCATCGTGATGACTGCCATTTGTGAAAAATACGATAGTCCCGTCTCCCCGCTATAATGCTGCAGGTTCGTATTGGTCATAAAGCTGATCACCGTATTTAATGAAAGCGTCTGTTCCATATCGGCAATTCCATTCGGGTTCAGCGGCAATCCCCGCTGTAATCTTAGAAAAATATAACTGAAAGCAACCAGTACGATATTAGTTAAAACAAAGCTGAGTGCATACTTCTTCCAGGACATTCCGTCCCGTTTTTTCAGGCCGATCAGCTTATAAATACCTTTCTCTGTGCCTGCAAACCAGCGATCCGTACGATTCGGTTCGTTAGAAAATACATGATATAAATACGTCCCCATCGGCTTGACCAACAAGATGAGAATTACAATTACGACGACTATTTGCAAAATGCCCATGAATGCCCCTCCTTAAAATTTCTCAGGATGAATCAACGCGTAAACCAGATATATAAACAACAGTAGGGTAACAGCGATTACTAGAATCACAGCTTATCCCTCCCCGTATCCTCAACTACACCTGCGCACCAGCGCATAAAGCCATAAAATAACCCGTAAATTACAGCTAACGAAGCCACCATATACAGATCCCTCATATCTTCCGCACTCCTTCCATTATCCTTGATGAGGTGATCTATCGATTAGAAAATCAGCATCACCACTATGGGAATAGATTACATAGCTCGCACCAAGTCTTTTATAGACCAATCTAGGATTTATAGAACTTGTAATCACAAAAATTGGCTGTGTCGTCCAGGTACGGCACATCTGAATATAGCGGCAGCAAAGCGGAAAGCTGCTCTCAAACAGATATACCCTGCCTACCGGGAACGATGGGCGAAACCAAGTGCTCTGATGGCGGGTATCCACTAGAATAACCTGCTCGATTCCGAGCTCCTCTAGTAAAGCTTTCTCAGCCAGATTGTTGGTTAATCCCGCCATCTTAATACCCCTGAACTTCAGAAGTTTAATGAAATGTTCTCCCGCCTTTGTAGGCGCACATACAAGCACATATTCATTCTGATCCGTCATCTCTTTTTTCTCCTCCTGCTCATTTACAACAAGGAGGCAACGAAAATCTCCGAAAGGATGTTGACCTATCGTCATTTTCGGGCACAACCTAAAGCTCGGTTGTGTCACGTCATTAGACGCTGCCTAACAAATACCGCTAATGATGAATTTAGCGACCTCTTGGGGGAGGCCTCCATAAATGCTTTGCTTCTAAGAGCACAGCAAAAAGCCACAAAGGATCTCCTCTGTGGCTCGCTAGCGGTCACATTGCACTCATCCTCTCTCCATACGCTTACGAGGTTAGCTGTCGGATTCGGGCGGTGAGAGTCGCCCTACCTGTATAGATGCGAGCTCACTCGCACCCTCTACAGGATTCACCCCATAATCAGCTTCCGACTCTCACATCGGCTGCCGATTGTTGGTTCCCCCGCTTTCCTTATCGGAAATTAAGCGGATCAAATATTCGATTGTCGTTGAAACAGGAGTAATCATACTCTTATGCACGAAGACTTGTAAAACCTGAATGATGCCAAAATAATGCAAATTAAAAACTATTTTCCCATTAGATAGCGCTTACTTGATATCTAATCTCTCTATATCTCTTGTTTACTCGAGTTTCGAGCGTTTAATCGCTATCTATAACCCATGTGATTTTATTCACCTTTTTAGGGTGAAAATACTGCAAATTTCCTTTATAGGTTGAAACGCAAGAAGCTGAGGTTGAGCGAGAAAGAGCTCGATAACACGCCATAAATACCTATTTACCTCGTTTTTCAGTCGTAGTCGGCAGGATATGGTTAAAATCGCTCTAAAAGAACATTTTCCGTTTTTTACAGAAAATCTTGAAAAGAGTATGATTCGGGTTGAATCTAATTCATGAAAAACAATCAACGCTGAGTTCCTGCATTCGCAGGGAACGGGGGAACCATCAGGCCACCTGGCCTACTTGGGGTGAATCCAAAGGAGACTGCGTAAGTCTCAATAGGTAGGGCGACTCTCACCGTCCGAATCCGACAGCTAACCTCGTAAGCGTAAAGAGAGAGACCCTTGATCCGCCACGCTTTGGCCCAGGTATATCTGCCTGTAATCCAAAACCGCAGCAGAGGTCCTCCTCTTGCTGCGGTTTTTGCGTTACCTGAGCCTATTAGGTGATAGCACGCTGGATGGGGTGAATGTTTTGAAGCACTATTATTTAGGGATACATCAAGGGCTGCTTGAGCCGATAAGTCTAAATTACGTTTGTTTCGGGGCCTTGTGGTTCGAAGAAAATAATCACAGGTACATTGTAGGTTATGCATTTGGCCAGAACCAGATCCAAGCCCTTCGCCAATTCAGTACACCTTCTTCTTGTAAAGACTGTTTAGACTCTAAGATTGTATATGAAATATATAAAAAAATTCGAGAACAACAACAGCAGCAGGATTGGTCATCGCATCAAAAACTCCCGTGGTTTACAGCCTTCAAGGAGCCTTGGAAAGATGTAAGCGCCGGTTGGTATGTCTTGAGATCCCGCAGCACCTTTCCCTTACATCTATCTGTTATACGGAAAGAGAAGTTCCGACTATGGCTAGAGCATACCGCAGTCTGTGAGAATAAAATGGAAATGCTCGCCTGTGTAGAAAAGGCTAGTGTCACTCATCATGTAGACTTAAAGCTTTTGGAAATCTAAGGAGGAACCCTACTATGGACCAGCGCAGACTATCCCGCATTGAAGTATTTGTATTGGATGAACCCGAGCCTATTCACTATGGAATGGAAGGGGCTGAAGGCTGCCGTTATGGTATTCTGAAGCTCACCTGTAAGGGAGGTTGCAGTTGGGGGGCTTGTCTAATCTCTGCCAACACCAAAAATTTCGATCTCATTAAATGGAGTTCTTTTTTACGGGCTATCTGTCATTGCCGTCTTGAGGAAGCGCTGGATAAGGTCCGCCGCGAAGGTTCAGATTGGGAGCAGGTTAAGCTTGAGCTAGTTCAGGGTGCTTTGCAGGATTTAAAGGCCAAGCTCCAGGGTAAATCCTTGGCTGGGCATATTCAGCAAGGGCGTCTGTACAGTGTTGCAGCTGGGGGGAGCAATTCCAGAAGTGAACGGCTCTACTACAAACCTTCCAAAGCTTTTTCCACTGCCTCCCAGCAGAAACACAGTTGCCCGGAACCAGACACCGCCGATCTTATCAATAAATCCATCTCTTACTTTTCTATATTATAGATTCAAGCAAATCTCTCATTCTGAAAGGATCGTGTTCACCATGCCTGACCCCTTACCTCCCGTGTCCACCTACAGTGCTAAATTTGCAGAGTGTGTTCAAAAGTATACTAATGAAGTCTACGTACTCAGTTCCATGTTATTAGAACAATC
The DNA here is from genome assembly GCF_038593125.1 of Paenibacillus sp. FSL F4-0097. Taxonomy (NCBI): domain Bacteria; kingdom Bacillati; phylum Bacillota; class Bacilli; order Caryophanales; family Paenibacillaceae; genus Paenibacillus; species Paenibacillus sp. FSL F4-0097. Next base: position 583,094 of record NZ_CP151965.1, on the reverse strand, counting down.
TAATGAGGCAGACAAGGTTACTATCCGCACCTTCACAGAGCTTCATAAAATATATCGTCAGGATAACTTCGACCCTCAGTTATTCTCTATCCACGCTTACCGCACTTGTATTCGCCAGTGTGCTGATTCTTTTGCCCGGCGCTCTCTTCTATCGGCTAAGGGATTACCTTGGGAGGAACAGCTTGTGAAGGTATTGTGGTACGGCTTAAAGCTGCCTCTTTCTCAAATAAGCATTATTCTGCAAAAAAGTGTTCCTGCACTGAAAGCACAGCTTAGAGCTGTACGGGAGCAGATGACCGACCAAGCGGATATACGAACGAGCGCAAATCTTTCTATAATTTAGTCACTAACTAGAATTCAGACGATCTTTAAGCGCATGAAGCATCTAACGGACTCAGGAGCCTTTAATTGAAGCTTTTCCTCAAATTTGGCCGGCGTTCGGACTCCAGTAGAAATCCCGAGCGATGAGCGTCTCGGATCGTCTTCAAGCAGGCCCTAATCATCTTCCACCAAGGCAAGGCTTACGGACCCAGATGACATTATTTGCACGTTTATCGCCTTTTGAGCATAGTATCGGACTCCAGTGCAACTATTTGGTTAAAAGAGCTACTAATTCACCGTTTTTCATGCCAATAGCGACTATTGTGTCCGATATCTTGCCAAATCTCGATGATTGTTGCATTTAAGTGTTGCTGGGTCCGTTAGCTATATCAGCTCGTATACAAAGAGATTGCCAACGCAAAAACGGGGATATCCCAGCAACCATAAATGGCTGTTAGGATCCCCCCCGAAAATTCAGTACCTACTATTGTGCCTTACTCTTACGCGCCTTACTCTTACGCGCCTTACTGTACATCCACAATCCTGCCAACATCCCCACTATAGCAACACCGGTCAATACGCCTTGAACGAAATCCATAAAAGTGGAGCCATCCGGAAGCATTCTACTAACCGAAGCCAGTGATACCGAACTCATTAAAAGCATAATGGTATATTGTTCGCTTGTAGACATCATTAGCACTCCTTAAAAGTTATATGAGGCCTTCTTAGATCTTGTATGCTTTCATCGCTTTTCTGATTTCTTTAATACTTGGGCGTTTGCCGTACATCAGTACGCCGGTACGATAGATCTTGGCTGCCAGCCATCCGAAGATGAAGGTAGTCACAAGCAGGATCAGCAGCGATACAATGACTTGCCAGATCGCCACCTCACCGACACCAATTCGGAGCAGCATCGTCAATGGTGAAGTGAAAGGTACATAACTCGCTATCTTAACCACTAGAGTATCGGCATTGGAGATACTGAACAGTGGAACATAGAACGCTACGAAGCCTAACATCATGATTGGCATTACCGCCTGACCGAGATCCTCCGTACGGCTGACAATCGAACCTACAGCCGCATACATCAAGGCATAGAGGAAGTAACCTAATACGTACAAGACAAATCCATAGAGCAGCAAGTTAATATTGAGCTGGCCTAAATCGAGATCAAAATCAGCCAATACGGTTGCGTTATGCGGGAGCGTCAAATTGACGACGATCGCTGCGACAAAGATCCCAATTTGCAATATTCCTACTAGGAAAACACCGATAACTTTACCGAACATTTGCGCTAAAGGTGAGGCACTTGTAATGAGAATCTCCATAATCCGCGAGCTTTTCTCAGAGGTTATCTCAGCGGCAATCATGTTGCCTGTCATCATAATGGACATAAAGAACAACATAAGCATGGCATATACGATAATGTAGTTAATGGCCGGAGTGTCCTCCTGAGAGCTTTCACTGCCACCGCCTGCGTTAAGCTGTTGTGTAGTAATCTGCACTGGTGTTGACATTGCAGCAATCTGTTCAGAGGTCAGCTTGTCGCCAACGATGAATTGTGTGTTTGCTTGCTGAAGTGCATTTTGAAGATAAACTTGAACATCTCCGTTTAGTTCTCCATCATTACTGTGATAAGTAACGGGTGGAAGCCCTTCACCAGTAGGTTCTGCAAAAGTAACATAACCTTCTACTGTCTCTTCATCTAATGCTTTCTTTAACTCGGCATCATCCGCAGAAGCATATTGTACTATCTTAGCCTGTGGCATGCCCTCTGGCGCAGTATAAGCCTTCAACAATTCTGCAACCTGATTTCCCTCTTCAGCAATCACAGCAATTTGAGTAACTTCACTTTTGGCCGAATCACCCTTAAACTGATCGATGATATAGGGAAGATTCATCCCTATGCTGAGCAATAATACTAGAATCAAAGTAGTAATCATAAATGATTTCGTTCTAACTTTATTTTTAAAGGTAAAGCCGATAATTGTCCCCATCTTATTCATTAGATTCACCCACCGCTCTGATAAAGATTTGGTTTAACGTAGGTTCCTTGATTTCAAAATGCTCCACTTCACCCTGTGCTATCGCCTGCTGTAAAATACGCTGTGCTGCACCGATCTCACTGATCGATAACAGATACCCACGCTCCAGCCGTTTCACTGCTGTAACGCCTGCGATGGACTCCAGACCTTTCACCTCATTAGCTGTACGCAGCAATACTTCTTCCCGCGGGTAGCCATTCTTAATCGTGCGGATATCCCCTTGAACGACCGTATTGGAACGATCGAGAATCGTAATGTTACGGCACAGCTCTTCTACATGCTCCATCCGGTGCGTAGAGAAAAGGATACTTGTTCCCGAATCACGCAATTCTTTGACCGTATCTTTCAGCAGCTCCACGTTTACTGGGTCCAGCCCGCTGAAAGCTTCATCTAGAATCAGAATCTGCGGTTTATGAACGACAGCGGCGATAAAGCCCATTTTTTGCTGATTTCCTTTGGAAAGCTCTTCTATCTTTTTATTGTAATAATCCGGAACCTCAAATCGATCCAGCCAATAGCGCAAGCTCTTATCTGCATCACTAGCTGACATCCCACGCAGGCGGGCTAAGTAAACGATTTGATCGCTGATCTTCACCTTAGGATATAGCCCGCGTTCTTCGGGCAGATAACCCATAAGTTGCTGCAGTTCACTGTTGAAAGGCTTCCCGTTATACAAAATTTTGCCCTCATCAGGGTAGATTAGGCCGAGTACCATACGCATCGTGGTTGTTTTTCCCGCGCCGTTCGCCCCCAGTAATCCGTAAATTTCCCCTTTACCTACAGTTAGGTTAATTCCGTTTACTGCGGTTTTTTCTCCATATTGCTTAACTACACTTTCCAGCTTTAAGGCTTCCATTTCTCTAGTCCCCTCTCTTGTGGTCAATTAGAATAGGACGATGACCCTGTGTCCATAAACTTAATATTTCGTCCAGTTCCAAACTGCGGCTCTTGATAACCTTTACGCCCAAGTTATGAATGCGTTTCTCGTTTTCAGAAAATTGTTCTATGATAAAAGAAGCTACACCCGGTGTATCCATTGTAAAGTGCAAGCCTCCTGGCAACTCAGCCGATAACTCCGCAAGCTCCTCTTCATCCGCAGCATTCACCCAAACCTCGGTCCAAGCACCGAACAGACTGTCTTTTTCAGCCATGCCCAGCAGTTCTCCCCGATGCATAAGGACGATATAATCCGCCAGCCGCCGCACCTCATCCACAATGTGTGTGGAGATGATGATCGTTGCGTTGTTCTCATCCATATATTTACGAAGTGTCTCGATCATAATCTTCCAGGCAAAAGGATCAAGACCTGATGAAGGTTCATCCAATAGCAGCAGACTTGGCCGCGCCGCAAGTGCTGCAGCAATTTCGAATTTCCGGCGCTCCCCTTTAGACATCTTCGAAAGTCTCATATGATACGGAACCTCCAAGCGATCCATCAGCTCCTGAAAATATTGATCGTCCCAATTTGGATACCAATACTTCCGAAATCGAGCTGCCTCCTCTGCATTCCAGTGGTTCTCCTCAGTAATTGACGTTTCAGGAACATAGGCAATGGTCTGGCGAAGCTCCAGAGACAACCCGCTATCATACCTGTTCTCGAACCAATATATCTCGCCTTCCTCTGGATTAGTCAGCTGCATCAGCAGATTCAGCAGTGTGCTTTTGCCGGAACCATTCTGACCTACCAAAGCTGTAATATATCCTTTAGGCATATTCAGGGTCAGCGGCCCTATCGTCTTGTTTCGCCGCCGTTTAAGTACATTCCGCAATTCTATAGCCATCTGTACCATATGAGTAAGCGCCCCCCTCTCAATCCTTTTCTCTATACTTGCGTTCTACAATCTCCATAAAAATCTGTTCAAGTTCATCCTTGCTGCAATGTACCGATCGGCCGATATCCACTGCACTTTCAAGTGCTTTGCCAACCGTTTCCCGTTTATATTCTTCCATTGCTCCGTCACCTACATGGGATACAAAGGTACCTGTTCCTTGTCGCGTTCGCAGCAAACCTTCGTTCTCCAGATCCTGATATACCCGCCGCACGGTAATTACACTGCATTTCAGATCTCCTGCGAACTCACGAATTGAGGGCAGCAGCGTACCTTCTGTAATGACTCCGCTAATGATTAATGATCTAAGCTGAGTCTCTATTTGATGATAGAGGGGCTCTGCACTATTTTCGTTGATTTGTACCGGTATCCACATTATTTACACCTCGCCTTCCACTCTAGCGTGCTAGAGCGCAGTCCTTGCCATTTCCGATTTTTTATACGAGATTGCGACTTTTCAGCCGATGTATAGTCCATTTAGAGAATAATTGCACAGATATTGTCCCCAGCAGAAGTGACCCCCACATGATCGGAGATAACAACCCCCACTCCTTGGAATAGGAGATACTGTATAAGAACAAACTGCCTCCGCCCAGTGTAACTAGGAACGATGTTGCCCACGATAAAACTACGATAAGCAATGTTAGCCATAGATAAGCTTTGCCGCTAAAAAGATATTCAATAAAAATATATAGACCCGAGACCATGAATCCGAAGCCGAGCCAAGTAATCGCAAAAGCTATATACGAAGGAACCGCCAGTTCTGTCCGGAAATTCTCTCCTAACAAGTAAATAATACCGAAGAATAACGTACCATTTAGTGTAAAGGAGCCCACACCCTGAAGTTTCCTCCGCGATAATATTACTGCAGCTGGAATCGGTAAAGTCCGTAAGTAAACCAACATTTTTGTGTAAGAGTCTTCACTCCAATATTTCATGGAGCGGCGAGAGAATGTTAATCCCAATAAGGGGATAAAGGAGAGAAATAAGAAATCCGCTAGCATCGTCCGATCCTGCTCACCTAGTACATCATTTGCTATCAGGCTAGTCAGTCCACCAAGATAACTCATAAAAACAACTGTTATTACGAGGGTCCCTAATATTTTTAATTTGTCTCCGCGAAAATCAGAGCGCAACATAAACCATGAATCTTTTAATGTTCTCATCAATGCTAACCTCGCTTTACAATGTCTTCAGCGTCTAGCAGAAGCAGGTGTTCATATCCCTGTGCTTACTGTATATATCTATATACACAGTATATGACCTTAATTTTACATTGTCAATCCTGTAACTGGAAATTATTCAAAAGAAATAGGAGATTTGGGCAACCTCATACTTCAAGCTTATGAAGACACTCTCAGACGTTAGGTAACGCTTATTAATTGAGATTAACTACAATGAGGGGGAATTGAGGCAGAATGCTACGGGGCGAATGTAACTGGGATAATTGAGTTTATTAGATAATTGATTTCAGGAAATGAAGTAGTAAGAGCTCACTCTCTGCTTCTATGCAACGTGTTGGTGTGATGTGCGTTGAAGGAGGCGGGTGGTGAGTATCGGGGCGGATAGTGGTTCAGGTTCGGGTTCGAGTGAGGGCGGGGGTTTCGGATGTGGGATGCTAGTTCGGGGGTATGATGCGTGCGCGGCGAATGGTCCGGTTTCGAGGGTGGGGTGCTGGTTCGGATGCTGGTGCAATTTCAGATGCGAGGTACTGTTCGGCTGCTGATGCTTGTTTAGGTTTCGGAGTGCGGAATGCTAGTTCGGATGCTGGTGCGGTTTCGGGTGCGGGATACCGTTTCGGCTGCTAGTGCAGTTTCAGGTGTGGGATATGGGCGACTGCCGGACGGAATAGAAACATTAGGGAAAAACTCCCTAAAATCAGCCAAATAGAGCTTAGATTACGAGCTTTTAGGGAATTCCTCCCTAAAAATTCAGCTATTACTCTGTTATTGGGTTAATTCCATTCAATTTTAGGGAGGATTTCCCTAATTATGGCCTTTTTTAGCTAATTTCGTTCATTTTCAGGGAGGTTTTCCCTGATTACGTCTTTTTCGAGCTAGCTTCGTTCAATTTCAGGACAGATCCCGAAGCTCTACAAACCAAAATAAGCCCATCACCCGCAATCCCTACTCAGGAACATGCAGATATATAGGCTTATTTCATAACTATTTACGACTCTGCTACTCTAGTGCTGTTCATTCGCTCAACGCACTAAACTCTGTGCTCTATTCAAGCACTTATTTTACGCACCCAAAATAACTTCCCACACCGGCTTGGTGTGTCCACCTGGATACAAAACATACAACAGCACGTACACCATAACGCCTGTAATCGCTGTGATAAACCAAATTATCGATGTCACTCTGCCCCACTTACGGTGCTTGGAATACTTCGCCTTGAAACCAAGAGTTAACGTAGTAAGTCCGAATACCGCAGCTACGGTTGCCAGGACGATATGGAAGATCAGAAACACTTGATAAATCGTCTTCAGTTCATCCGGACCGCCCCATGAGGTATTCCCCACAAACAACGTTCTCGATACGTAAACAATAAAAAACAGCAGCGCAGCGATAGCGGCAGCAATCATCGTTTTCTTATGCGCCTCGCGTTTGCCCTTGATAATGAGCCACCAACCTATAGCCACCAGCACCGCGCTGAGCACGATGAATGACGTACTAATGGTCGGGAACACTGTGAAAATATCCATGATTCTCCCCCTCGGCAGTCTACCAGTTATGCACGGTTCAAGTTGCTCTCCTGAAGTGTTGAGGATGGCGTCGACAATTCATCGTCGTCTTGTCCGTTCTCTTTTTTATACCAATGATAGAACACATAAGCAAGCATAGAGGCAAAAATAAATTCCTGAATGAACTTCATCGCGATGCCTCCCACCTGTTGATCCACCTTCGGCGACATCACTTCAAAGAATGCAGGACCTCCAAAATTCTGAAGTAAAACAGTGGGGTCACCCGAGATACAATAGCCCATAGCACGCGCCCAAGTCTCTGGATCACTGTAAGTGGCGTAGAGCGGATGATCGGCAAATATAATCAGCCCGCAAGCTGGCGTCAGCAATACCATGTTCAGAAAAATAAACCCAATCTTCCCAAGCCCACTCGCCATACGATGTTCCGGCAGCGGATTAATCAGCGTCCACCACATTAAAGCAGAGGTCAGGAACAAAATAATGTAATAAATACGATGAACAGTAAAATGCAACATCACATAATCATGAATAACAGGAATATGGTACAAGGAAAAAAGTCCGTTAAACAATAGGGCAGCGACCACTGGATGAGCTAAAAAAGATAACCGCCGAAGCGGATTCACCTTTAGTATCCTGCGCCAGATAAAATCTGGAATTCCAAGCATAATCAGCGGCACTGCTACCAGATAAGACAAGGCCATACTGACCATGTGGAAGGAAAACATCATATGCCCTAAAAGGCTAATGGGTCCTCCTTGTGCCAGATAAAGGGCAAGCATCCCACAGACAAATAACGCTCTACGCCAAAATGGCACCGTAACTGAATCGGCATAACGCCCAGCAATCGGACCAATCCACACAAAATAACCTGCTGTCAGCAGCAGCATTACCGCTAGAAAAAGCGGACTCCATAGTTCAGCAAAGCTAAAGTATTCTAATCCCAGCATAATCCCAACCTCCTAGCGCAGGAATTCTTATATCTAAACATCAAAAAGAGGGGGCATCGCAGCCCACCTCTTTCATTATTGTCCGTTAGTTCCACCAAACCCAATACAGCGACATAACAATACAGGTCCCAGCGATAAAGAAGCCGCCCAGCATGAAGAGAATCGGCAGAAGATGCCCTTTATCTTTTAGGTGCATCCAGAAGCCCATCTGTACAATCACCTGAAGAACAGCCATTACCAGCAGCAAAATAATCGCAAAGGTTGCATTTACTCCCCCAGCCGCAACAGCGGCGAAAGCAATCAATGTTAAGACAATGGAGAAAATAAAGACAACAATATGTTTCTGTGGTCCTTCATGCCGATGACGTTGCTTATACCCGCCGCTATCTGGCATATGCTGATCCGTCGTCATAGTGCCTAGCCCACCTTTCCGAGTAGGTATACAACCGTAAAGATGAAGACCCATACCACATCGATAAAATGCCAGTACATGGCTGACACATACACTTTTGGTGCAGTAACTACCGTTAACCCCTTGCGGGCGAGCTGCCCGATCAAGATGGAGATCCAAGCGATCCCGAAGGCTACGTGCGCACCATGAAATCCTACCAGTGTGTAGAATGCCGAGCTGAATGCACTTGTGGTCATTCCGAATTCTTCGTGTCTTACATATTGAGTAAACTCATAGATCTCCAAAACCAGGAAACCTAAACCTAAGACTACAGTCACTAAAAGCCAATTCCGTAGCAGTGCCGGCCGATTTCTGTGCATCGCTTGAATAGCGAATACACTTGTCAGACTGCTAACCAGCAGGATGAATGTTGCAGCGGCTACTAGCGGCAGGTGAAACAGCTCATTCGCCGAAGGCCCCTCATTCGTCTGATTACGCAGTGCGAGGAAAGTAGCGAACAACGTGCCGAACAATACCGCTTCGCCGCCTAGAAACAACCAAAAGGCAAGAACCTTGTTGCGTCCTTCGAGCGTAGCTTTTTCCGGCTCGTGCGGAAAGGTATCCTTAGAAGCTTCTGCATGTGCCGTTGTCATGTCCGCTCACTTCCTTCCAGCTCTTCAGGTTCAATATGCCATCCGTGATCATCATACAGCGAACGCATCAGCATGGATCCAAATGTAATAATAAGACCGATGGCTGTAACGATATAATTATTAAACAGGAAGCTCATAAAAGCATTGCCGAATTCATCACGGCTAAACATAAAGCCAAGCCCAGCGATAAAAATTCCGATAGACATCGTAAACGGTAAAATCGTTGCCGACGGCATATGAATTGAGCCCACCGGCTCTGCTGGTGTCATGCCTTTATTCCCTGCTACTTTTTCTTTCCAGAAGGCATCAATCCCCCGAATAAGAGGTGTTTGCTTGAAGTTATATTCTGGCGGCGGTGAAGGAATGGTCCATTCCAATGTACGTCCATCCTCCCACGGATCATTGCTTGCATCCGCTGGTTTTCTGGAAGTCAGGAAGATGTTCACCAAGAAAATAATCATACCGACACCCATAAGTCCTGCACCGATGGTACTGACTAGATTCAGGAAATCAAATTGCTGATTAGGTAAATAAGTAAATACGCGGCGCTGCATCCCCATAAGCCCAAGGAAATGCTGTACAAAGAAGGTCAGATGGAATCCGATGATAAACGTCCAGAAGGTCCACTTGCCCAGCTTCTCACTCAGCATCCGTCCGAACATCTTCGGCCACCAGTAGTGCAGACCTGCGAACAGGCCAAGCACCAAGCCACCAACAATAACATAGTGGAAATGCGCTACGACAAAATACGTATCATGGAACTGAAAGTCAGCAGGTGCGGACGCCAGCATCACTCCAGTTACTCCCCCCATAGTGAAGGTAGGAATAAATCCAACAGCGAACAGGTTAGGGGTTGTGAAACGTACTTGCCCGCCCCACATCGTGAACAACCAGTTAAAAATTTTAATCCCGGTAGGAACCGCAATTAACATCGTTGATACGGAGAACAACGCGTTAGCTACAGGTCCAAGTCCAGTTGTGAACATGTGGTGAGCCCAGACCATGAAGCCTAAAAAGGCGATCAAGATGGTTGCAAACACCATGGAGCTATATCCGAACAGTCTTTTACGCGAAAAGGTTGGGATGACCTCGGAAATAATCCCGAAGGCAGGCAGAATGAGAATGTAAACTTCCGGGTGACCAAATATCCAGAAGATATGTTGCCATAGCACTGGACTTCCTCCGGCTCCAACTTCGAAGAAATTGGCTCCGAGAATCCGGTCAAATGTCAACAGTACTAAACCTACTGTTATTGCTGGAAAAGCAAACAAAATAATGGCGGAAGTGATAAATGTGGTCCAGGCGAACATCGGCATCCGCATATAGGTCATTCCCGGCGCACGCATCGTAATGATCGTGGCTAGAAAGTTAATCCCCCCGATGAGGGTCCCTAATCCGGCAATTTGCAAGCCGATCGTATAGAAGTCTACACCGTGTGTAGTGCTGTATGTACTCGTAGATAGTGGGGTGTAGGCGGTCCACCCGGCATCAGGAGCACCACCCATAACCCAGCTAAGATTCAGTAGAATCCCGCCGAACAGGAAGGTCCAGAAACCAAGTGCATTTAGAAAAGGAAAGGCTACGTCACGTGCACCGATCTGTAGCGGAATGACGGCATTCATGAGTGCGAAGATGACTGGCATGACGCCGAGGAAGATCATCGTCGTACCATGCATGGTTATGAGTTCATTAAACGTTTGTGCATCCAAAAAGTTATTCATCGGCTTGATGAGCTGCCAGCGAATCAGAAGCGCTTCAATTCCCCCGATGCCAAAAAACAATCCTCCGGCCCATAGGTACAAAATCGCGATTTTTTTGTGATCGACGGTAGTAAGCCAATCCATAAGTCCTGTATGGCGCTTCACACTGTGGCCGTGCCCCAGAGGCTTGGATGAATTCAAGGTATGCGCTGCTTGAGCCAAAGTTCGTCCCCCCTTTTCGAAAGTTCCGCCCGCCTTTAGGCTAAGGCATTAGTCCAGCTTATAGTTGGCCAGATACTCTGCAATGCCATCAATCTCAGCATCACTCAGGCCCAGATCTTTGGGGTTAGGCATCAGATTGCCTGGTTTTACGGATTGCGGGTCGTGCAGCCAGGTTTTGAGATTCTCTTCAATCGGCGCACCATCTTCCCTCGTGTCGTCGTTGAGCAGAATTCCAGCAATCGACTCCCGAGAACCAATTCCGGTCAAGTTCGGCGCATTATTAATCCCTTGATCGCCTACAGCGTGGCAAGTCAGACATGCCGCTTTGAACTTCTCAGCTAAAGCAGGATCCTCCGGCAGCACAGCGACAGGCGCTTTCATCGAATCAATCCACTTCTGAAATTCCTGTTCACTAACTGATTTCACCTTAAATTCCATCAATCCATGAGAAGGCCCACATAGCTCCGCACATTTCCCACGGTAAACGCCTTCATTAGGCGCACTAAAGCTAAAGCGGTTAATCGTTCCAGCTGGGTTGGTATCGATTTTACCGGAAAGAGAAGGGACCCAGAAGGAGTGCAGCACATCTTTAGTTTCCAGTTCAAAGGCGATATCTTTGCCCACCGGAATAATCAGATCCTGTGCTGTAGTTACCTTATAATCGGTATACTCAAACTCCCACCAGTATTGGTGGCCGGTTACTTTAACCTTGATCGCATTCTTGTCATTGGAATGATCATCTCCAGCGGCAAACACTGCTTTCACCGTTGGCACGGCCAGTACTACAACAAGGATAAGCGGAATAACTGTCCAGAGAATCTCAAGTTTAATGCTGCCCTCAACCTGCTCAGGGATTTCATTCTGACCCGGTCTTCTGCGGAAGCGGATCAGTACATAAGCTGCAATCGTAAAGACAATCAGCAGCACCACGATCATAATGCTGATCGACAGCTCCATTAATCCGTAAGATCTGTCTGCTGCAGGTCCCTGTGGTCTGAGTACTGACAAGTCCTCACGACCGCACCCGGCAAGAAAGAGTCCAAACATAGCGGTCATGGGAAGGAGTCGCTTTACAGCCTGCCACGTTTTCATCATTGATCTACCCCGCTTTTCCCGATTTCGTAGATTCCTGTTTTTTTCTGTCAATTATAACAATCACTATTAATATAAGTTTAAGGGAAAGTTTTGTCAATCGTTCACAACTAGTTCACATTGTAATTTTCGACACAATAAACCCTTGTCCCATCTGGATTTGATGGCATTTTATGAAAACGCAAACAAATAAAAAATAATAAAGAAAGCGCATACACTTTAAAATGTGTCTATTAATTCATTTGACTATTCTATGAGGAAGACTTTTCCTTATTCGTAAATGGGCATACAAAAAAAACCGATTCCAGCAACAAAAGTTGCTCGGGCACGGTTTATAAGAATCCTCGTGGATGTTATTACTCAAAATGATGTCTAAAGTTAAGCAAGTGACAAACGTATCTGTTAGCTAGGAGACGGATGAATTCATCCGTACCAACTCGTGTTCCACGACCATGGTCAGTTCCTCTTCATAGCCTCCTGTAATCCGATACTTTCGGACGTACTCCTTTACGAATTTCTTGGGATCTTTGGGCCGGAAAATGCGTGTCATTTCCCGTAGACTTTCCTTGACTTCGTTATGACCTTTACTTGCCATGATCAGTTCCCTCCCAAAACATTGAAAATGAATGCTCCGTTGTAGAGAATGCATGATGAAAAGTACGCCGTAACCTCGAATGCAAGTGAAGTATCCATTACACATACGTGGCTTGCACTATCCGTCAAAACGTGGAATCTAAAGCTATGTCTAGCCTTTGAAACACCGCCTTGCCGGTGAAGCAGGTTCGTCGTGATTTGGGCTGAGAGTAAGGACGCCTGATGAACGATAGCTCCTTGACACTTTTATTACCCGAAGAGCCACTTACTGAATCACTCCTTTCGGGCCTTATCGTTATATTGTATCATATTCCGGATTAACTTCCACCTTTCCTTGTAAAATGTACTATTTGGAAAATATTATTTTTTTACAACTCTCTTCGTAAGTCATATGTCTCCAAACTGGTTAAAATACAATAACCAATACAGCAAGTGAAACTGCATTTATCAACAAATGAGAAGGAGATCGTTATGGCCCAGCCTGTAATTCCCGTAATGACTACCGCAACGCCAGAGGACACAGCTACACGCCGGGAGGGTCTTGAACAAGCCCATCAAGTTATCCTAAAAGAATATCCCAAGATGCATAGCATGCTTATTGTGCGTCATGGAAAACTTATCTTCGAACGTTATTTTAACGACCATCATGCTGGAGCATTAAATGATCTCCGTTCTGCCACCAAAAGTTTTGTCAGCGTCCTTACGGGAATCGCTATCGGCCGTGGAGAGATGCCTGATCTCCATATTTCTGTGTCCGAGGTTCTTCGCAAGCATATTCCATACCTTCACTCCCCACATCTCTCAAAGATCACACTCCGTCATCTTCTTACCATGACTTCCGGTTTTAGCTGGATCACAGGGAAGAAGCTTGGTGAACCGCTCGTTCGGAACCTCCATCGCAGCCGCCGCTGGGGTTCCTTTGGCCTTAGCTTGAACATTATTCCAGAACAAATCGGCCAGTTCCAATATCGAAGCATCGACTCACATCTAATCTCGATGATGATTAGTGAATCTACAGGTCTTGATGCATTTTCCTATGCAGCACAGCATTTATTCACTCCACTCCGAATGGCTAATACCGCTTGGTTACCTAGCCCCGAAGGACATAGCATGGGTCATATCGGTTTGCACCTAACGTCTCGGGATATGGCTAAATTCGGAATTTGCCTGCTGAATAATGGAGTGTTTGCAGAGCAGCAAATCATCCCAGAACATTGGTTGCAGGATGCACTTACCACTCAAACTAAGGGATATCCAGCGTTTGGTGATTACGGATATCAGTTTTGGATCGGTACGATGAGCGGGCAGCCCTACAAGCTCGCCCACGGGCATGGCGGGCAGCAGATTCTGCTCTTCCCCAATCTGGATGCTGTAGTGGTCTTTACAGCAGAGAGCAAGACAAACAACTGGAAGAACCCACGCAAGCTGCTTGAAAAGTATGTTCTCCCTTCAATGAGCTAAACATACTTTTTCCTGACAAGTCATAGGCTTGTAAGGAAGAAGGATTCGAACAATCAAGCCCCTTCTTCTCCAAGCAGAAGGAGAGTGAGCCTATTGTCCCCTTTTAAATCATCTACCGGATTGCCCGATAATATAGCGGGCGCGTTGTGTTACTTTTTCCCTTTTCTCGGCGGCGTCGTCTTTCTCGCATTGGAGAAACGCAGCCGCTTTGTGCTGTTCCATTCGCTGCAATCACTGATTACCTTCGGAGTGCTGATGATCCTCCACGTTCTAACCGGATTGGTCCCTTTCCTCGGTCCCTTGATGAGTGCACTCGTCTCTCTCTGCAGCTTTGGAGTGTGGCTGCTAATGATCTACCATGCCTTAAGTGGCAGGTGGTACAAACTCCCTTGGGCAGGTGATATCGCAGAAAGTCAGATTCGCCATCTGTAATCCCCCCCCAAAAAGCAGTCCCTCTGATCGCTGAAAAGTATTCCCTTTTGCCCATCCACTCCTTACAATGTAGAAAGGGCATCAATGGAATTCTACAGGCTGGAGGAAATTATATGTATCTATTTATCATAAACCCACGTTCCGGCGGGGGAGCAGGCGGCCGGACCTGGCATACTGTAGAGGCGCTCATGAAGGAGCGTTCGCTGCCTTTCATGTCCTTGTTTACGCACAGCGTAGAGGGTGCAGAAGCCCTTGTTTTAAATACACTAAAGCATCGCGAGGATTGGAAAGCTGTGATTGTAATCGGTGGTGACGGCACGCTCCATAGCATTTTGGGTGCACTTTGCGGTAAAGATATCCCCATGGGCGTAATTCCTGCCGGCTCCGGCAACGACACCGCCCGGGGGTTCGGCATCCCGCTTTCGATAGAAGCCGCGCTGGAGGCCGCCCTTAGTGAGCGGTATATCGAAGCAGACCTGCTTTCAGGAGCAAACGGACTGACCGTAACAGCCGTTGCCAACGGCTTTGATGCTCAGGTGGCCGAGAATGTGAATGCCAGCCGTTACAAACGGCTGTGCAATGCCATTGGAGCAGGCCAGCTGGCGTATATCATCGGCATATTGCATACGCTGATGACGTTCAAGCCCTGCCGGGTAAGCGTAGTCTGCGACGGCACGGAGCATGCCTTCGAGAAGGCATGGCTGGTCTCGATCTGCAACCTGCCCAGCTACGGCGGCGGGCTTTTGATCTGCCCGCAGGCAAAGGCCGATGACGGCCAGCTCGACGTCTGCGTCGTGCACGGGTGCAGCCGCGGGCAGCTGCTGCGGCTGTTCCCTACGGTACTGAAGGGCAAGCATGTGGCGTTGCCCTTCGTGTCTATGCTGCGCGGACGTAGCGTAGCCGTAGGCTTTGCCGAGGCCCGGCCTGCGATCGGCGACGGCGAGAGCCTCGGCAAAGGGCCGCTGGCCGTTCGCTGCGAGCCGGGGGCGCTGCGGGTGCTCTCGCCGCTGGCGGCGGACAGCGTACAGCTGCCCGTCGACACTGCAGCGGCATGCGGCAGCAACGGGTAACCTGACCCGTGCATACCATACACACAAAAAACAGCAAGCGACTGGTTCATTACCAGTTCGCTTGCTGTTTTGTATATCCTATAGCTTTTGTTTGAGCATTCATTCCTAAAGCCTCAAACAAGAGGCTCTTCCTCGTCTTCCACGAAAGTGACTCTTCCGTCCTCCAGTGAAGCAATACGCACAAGTGATTCTACGCGATATCCCGCTTCCTGCAGCAGCCGATTCCCTGGCTGGAACGCTTTTTCGATCACAATGCCAATTCCAACCACACTTCCGCCCGCCTGCTCAACAATACGGGCAAGTCCGAAGGCGGCTTCACCATTCGCCAAGAAATCATCAACAATCAGCACCCGTTCTCCGGGAGCAATGAATTTCTTCGAAACGGTAATTTCATTCGTTTCTTTCTTCGTGAAGGAGTATACCTTCTCCACGTAAATGTCTTCTGTCAGCGTCAGCGATTTCTGCTTACGGGCAAAAATCAACGGAACCTCCAGCTCTAATGCTGTCATAATCCCCGGAGCGATTCCCGAGGATTCTATAGTCAGCACCTTCGTAATTTCTTCGCCAGCGAACCGGCGGATAAACTCACGGCCAACCTCGCGCATCAGGAAGGGGTCCATCTGATGATTCAGAAAAGAATCCACCTTGAGCACTCCTTGCCCGAGTACAATACCTTCTTTCAATACCTTTTGTCTCAACAGCTCCATAGTGCTCCTCCTTCTCCCATCATTAAATCCATTCTCCCCACATTACAGGCCTGTCGGCTTCTGAGGCAATAAATTTCCAACGATCGATTTTAAATTATGATCATCCTTGCTCTTTTCCTGACCGTTATCATAACCCGTAATTCGAATCTCCAAGAAATCTCCCGGATTTACCGGTTTAAAAATCAATTTCTCGCGGTCTTCCAGTCTCACGTTAAAATTCATATCCTTAAACATTTCGACCAGTTCTGCTTCTCCAGGAGATGCTCCCTTATCCAGAAACAATAGTCCACGCAATTTCTTAGGACCATCATTGTGCACCACTTCAAAATGAACGATACATTCCATGCTTCTCACCTCCCTATGATAATAACTACTGCGCCTGTTCTTCCCCATCATCGCCTTGATCATACATAACATATTTGCTATGAATTTTGCTGTAACGTTCTCCATAACGCTCTACTAATTCTGCGCCCATATCCTGCTCCAGCTCGAATAAGACCATTTCCTGTGTAAAATGATTCAACAGCAGCTCCACTAACACCGGGTGCTCTGTTACCACTGCTTGTGCGGATCCATCATCATAACGCATCCCCAGCATACACCAGCTCCGGTCGATCACAAATGAGAACTTCCGTCCATCCGCCCGCTGCGAATCTTTTCCGAATGACGGCCATACCGGGTAAGAGGCAGCAGCAGCATTGCCACCGTCAAAAGCCCATAAAAGCCTAACGCCACGCAGTTCGGCCTGTTCAAGTTCGCTCCGCAGAAGCGACGCTTCCTCGCGCCACATATCCACTACAATCTCCTGCTCTGCCATGTTAAGCTGGCGAATCAGCGCCCCCATTACATTGCGGTCGCCCTCTACATTATAAAAAGAAGGACTAACAGGCCCCCCGCGAGGCATCTCACTTTCCATATAAGCCAGCGAAGCTTGAACTCTTCCCGAGATCATCGTCGCCAGCTCCTCTGGATTGAGAACACTATACCGCGCAGGCTCTCCTTCACCACATCGTACATATCCCTGCTGTGTTAGGCGCTGAAGCGCCGCATACACATTTGATCTTGAAACTCCGAGCTGTTTGGCAACCTCATAGCCAGAAGCCTGACCTTTAGTCGCAAGCTCGACCATGATTTTGGACTCCATCTCCGTGAAGCCCAGATTGCGCAGATGCAGCAGCAGCTGTTCCATCTTGTTGTCCCCCTAAGCCCTAAGCTGACTGATATCTGTACTATATTTGCTCCGATCCACAACGCGGGCACCATAAGGAGCCCTTTGGCAATTCATTCCGACAGATTTGACACTTAATCATATCACGTACACCACTGTCCTGGGTGACTGCGGACTCCTCCTGATGTTCATTCGCATTCCAATCGCGGATGCGACGATCCAGCTCAAGCTGTCTTTGTCTTTCCCGTTCCAGCTGATCAGCATGTCTGCGATCCCGTTCAATGTCATGTTCGTTCGCCGCATATTCCTCCAATGGCAGCTCATCATCCTCTGAAGGCAGGATCTCAGAATACACCATACTTTGCGGATGGAGCTTCATTGCAATCTCCTTCTCTTCATCCGTTAGCTCATCTGCACCATAGTATTGATCCTCATCCTCTTCGTCCTCATCCACAGTTTTGACGAATACGGGCGGTGAAGGAATCTTTCTTGAAGTGGTTAGCTCCTCCAGCTTACTTCCACACTTTGGACAAAAGTTTGCATCGAGCGCCACAACATTGCCGCAAGAACATAACCGTTCATTTTTCAGTTCAGCAATCCTTGCGCGTTGGACTTCGATTTTTTCCTGAAGTTTGGAACAGGTCCGTGCCAGCTCTACCATTTTGCCTTCAGCTACCGACATATCCTTAGTGCGATACCCTTCATAAAAAAGCCTGCCCATTTTCGTGAATTCCACTTCCATCTCACGTTCAATATCGGAAATAAGCCCGTTCAGCTTGCCAATCTCAACAGAGCTTTGTGCTTTTTCAGTAACCCGGCTCGCACTATCTTTGATTCGTTTCATAAAACTCATTACAGTTCCTCCCTCTCCAGCGATACGTGATTCTATCATACCAAATGTATCGAACAGATTCATTAATGTGCTTTAATACGCGATTTAGCGGAGAATGTTCCTATAAATTCTTATTTTCACTGATTTCAGACGTTATTTTGCGTCAGGGGTTCTACATCGGTTAAAATAGAATTAATCACAAATAACGAAATTGGGAGAGTTTCAGTGGAAGAACATGACAGCACACAGCTTACGCTAAAACAGATGCAGGTACACGTTAAGGATCTGCAACATTGGCAGGATAACGAGGATTTCACAAATCTTATCAATGAGTTTAAGTCTCTGCCAGCACTCTATCGCCATGCACTAAATGATCTTGAGAATAAAATCGATGTGATCAAAACGGAATGGCAGGTCCGTGACGGCTTCAGTCCCATCGAACATGTTAAATGCCGAATTAAAGAACCCAAGAGCATCCTGCAAAAGATGGAGCGCAAAGGTTTCGAGTTCAACTTGGAAAATATGGAGCAGCACATTCACGATATTGCAGGTATGCGGATTGTATGTGCTTTTGTTAAAGATATTTACCGTCTGGTTGATCACCTCAGCACACGCGAAGACATTCGCGTATTGGAGATCAAAGATTATATAGCCCATCCCAAGCCGAATGGGTATCAAAGCCTGCATCTTATCGTCGCAATTCCGCTCGTCCTGCTGGAAGGAACACGCTGGGTCAAAGCAGAAATACAGCTGCGAACCCTAGCCATGGACTTCTGGGCAAGTATGGAACATATTCTGTATTATAAATTCGATAAACAGCTCCCTTCGCATGTTGCTGAGGAATTGAAGGATGCCGCACGCGCCGCCGATGAACTGGATCAAAAAATGCTGCGCCTGCGCCGTGAGATTCTGGAACTTGCAGAAGGGGAATCCCCTGCCGGCGGGCAGGTTTAAGCTTTCATATTTCTACATTTCTCAAAAAATAAGGGGATGTCTCATAAGCCATGACAATGGCTGCTGGGACACCCCCTTCTTTTTAATCGATTAGGCCGTTTGATCGATACCCTTCGCCGCCGAAGCAAGGGGTTATCAGACACAGCCGATCTTATTCACAGAATAATCCTCCATTTTGCATACTAACGGACCCCAAAGTCACTAACGGCATAAAAAACACCGGATCTGCGCCCTACTATATGAAATAGCTGCACTGGAGTCCGAAAACATGCTGGATAGGCGGTAAATGTGTGAATAACGCCCCCTGGGTCCCTAAGTCTCAACGGCTAATCATTACATCCGGCATTCCGCTGTATTCAGCCTCAAGGCTTGCCAACCAAAGGCTTCCATGTAACGCCACCATCTGTAGTGGTCTGTAGAAATTCAGGACCCGCCAGCCAACCGTTTTTCGGCGTAACAAACTGAATATTCTCTGCCTTCGTGAATAGCTGCGAAGTAGCAATTATCCTCCAGCTTACACCCCCGTTGACAGTCGCCACCAGTTTACCACCCTCCTGCAAGGCCCAACCTTCCCGAGCGTTCAGCCATGTTGTTCTCACCGCCTCAGTACCGAGTAATTGAGGGCCCGGCTTCCATGTCCTACCTCCGTTATCACTTATGTAAAACACCATACTTCGAATCCCATCGTCAACAATCTCCAGCGGCAGGATGCCTTTCATATTGTCTTTGCCTGAGAATTTAGGTGGATAACTATTACTGTAAGTAAATGCTGCCATAGCAGCCGGCTTCTTTAATTGTTCCGGCTTCCAGCTCTTCCCGCCATCCGAAGTTCTGAACGTTAAAATGTATTCTTGCCCATGGTTGCTGGAGGTGATCCAGCCATTCCGGGAATCCTGAAAGGTCATCCCTGTTGGATAGGCTTTAATACTCCCCGTTAGATTTCCGATTCGCTTCCAGCTGTTCCCGCCATCTGTCGTGCGATACAAGGATTTCTCCATCATCCCGAGACCAGGTTCTGAATCCAGCAGCACATACCCGTTATTCACATCGATAAAATGAATAAATCCGCCACTGTATCCTTGCTCCCAATCCTCCGTGACGGGAAGTTTTGTCTCCTTCCAGGTCTGGCCCTGATCAGAGGTATGATAGATCAGGACAGATTGACCCATACCATGACTACTTATAATCCAGCCATTTGTGGCATTCAGGAAAAAGCTTGCTGCGGCAAAGATGCCTGTTTCTTGTGGAATAGGAACGATATTGCTGTCCGGATGGTACCAACTACTCCCTCCATCGTTCGTAGTCCATAATCCAGTCTCGTCTATTCCCCACCCATGCTTTATGTCATTCATGCTAAATTTAGCAGGATACCCCTGCAAAGAATTCATATCCGTCTTCAGCTCAGCGGTATTTGTCCCAATACTCGAATCTAAACCAAACTTATCGTTTACCATGCAGGATTGCAGAAATAACCCGGCAATGATTATCGGGGCAAAAACGGCATATAGTCTCAAATGAAATCCTCCTTTTTCCATTTCCTTCTATTCTATAATCATAGACAGAGTTTAATAGTAAAAGGTTACAGAAGCTTTACACAAAGAAGCCGCCTCCTCAGATAGGATGCGGCTTCTCTACACTCCACTGCTGTTTAATTACGCCTTACTTGCTCGACGGGCAGCAGCTTCTGCTACTCGATTCATAATCAAAGTTAGGCCTTCTAGCGCCTTAGGTGTCTGAGGCAGCAAAGCTCCCCAGTCTTCCGTTACCGCTGCTACTACCGGCGATGAAGGAAATGGCCTAGCCGTAATCTCATGGAACTGCGGTCCCGGCTGGTGAAGCGAACCTTCAGCAGCCGCTTCTGCAAGCCATTCTCCAGAGGAAATTGCGGGGCCCTTGCGCTCTAGCCGTGCTAATTCCGTTGCAAGCTCACTAACGGGGGCTGCCTCTGTCTCAGAATCATCGGCGGCTATATCACTTTCAGCCCAAAGGGCAAATATTCCATCCAGGAGTTCTCCCTTAGTAAATCCTCTCAGAGAAAGCGCCAGCAGCGGTTCTTCAGCTAGTCGTTCTTTTATAAGCTGCAGAGTCTCCGCCTGATCCTCTAACCCTTCACCCTCAAAGAGGGCCTGCTCCAGCTCTGTATCTGTAGGCAGAAGATCCAGTTCCGCCAGCCCACCCGTTAATCTCCCCTGCAACAATGCAAATACCTCATCCGGACTTAGCGCCAGACGCCGCAATATTTCTTTTCTACGGGCAGCATGCCAGACTGGAACCTTCAGAGAGAGAGGTCGCTCCGGTCTTTGTCCCTGAGGAACAGCAGAAGTACCGACATTCCATTCACCCTTTGCCCGCGACCCTCCCGTCACTCTCCCGGGCGAAGTCGTCCATGCTGCTTTTACTAATCCAGGCACAACTTCCAGCCGCATCTCTAACAGTTCACTCATTGTTTGATCCCTCCGTATTGCTCATGTCTTTCCTTACATCCAATCCTGATCCTGCAGTTCAATAAGCTCCTTCAGTTCATGATTAGACATCTCGGTCAACCATGTTTCACCAGAACCAACAACCTGCTCCGAAAGGCTTTTCTTCCGCTCAATTAATTCGTCAATACGTTCCTCCAGTGTTCCTTGGCAAATCAGCTTATGAACTTGAACATTCTTATCCTGTCCAATTCGGAAAGCCCGGTCTGTCGCCTGATTCTCCACTGCCGGATTCCACCAGCGATCGTAATGAATAACATGATTGGCCCGGGTTAAGTTCAAACCTACTCCACCCGCTTTAAGAGATAACACGAAGAAGGATGGACCCTTGCCCTCTTGAAAATCATGCACCATCTCGTCACGCTCTCGTTTTGGAATCCCTCCGTGAAGGAACAATGGCGATGTACCATAACGCTTAGTAAGCTTGCTCACCAGCAGCTCGCCCATCGCTACGTATTGCGTAAAGATCAACACAGATTCGCCAACTTCAGCAATACTATCCAATACCTCGAACATAACCTCCATTTTACCGGAATGTTCATTACGCGGACTCCGACCTTCTTCTTTCCGGAATAGCTGAGGATGATCGCAAATCTGCTTCAGCTTCGTCAGAGAGGATAACACCAGTCCACGGCGAGCCATACCACTGCTCTCCCCGATCACGCCGAGCATTTCATCCACAACACCCTGATACAGGGCAGCTTGGGTCTCGGTCAGCGGGCAATAAGACTTCAACTCCAGCTTCTCCGGTAAATCTTTAGAAATATCCGGATCACTCTTCAGACGCCGCAACAGGAAGGGTGATACCAAGCGATGCAGCTCCCGCAGACGCTCCCCACCCTCCCCAGACACATAACGCTGCCGGAAGGAATGATAGGTTCCTAAATAGCCCGGGTTTAAAAAGTGGAAAATAGACCATAACTCGCCAAGTCTGTTCTCTACCGGAGTACCCGTCATAGCTATGCGATGCGGCGCTGATAACTTCATCACACTCTGCGCCTGCTTCGTACGGTGATTTTTAATATATTGAGCTTCATCCAGCACCACTGTTGACCACTGAACATTAGCTAAATCCTCGCTGTCACGCCCTGCCAAGTGATAGGTCGTCAGTACGATATCATGACTGGTTGCCAGTTCTAAGAAGCTATCTCCCCGAACACGGCGTCCACCATGATGTATGTGTACATTAAGCGAAGGAGCAAAGCGCTGCAGCTCCCGCTGCCAGTTGCCAAGAAGCGAAGTTGGGCAGAGAATCAGCACAGGCTCCTGCTTCTCTTCAGGGGGAGCACTTAACGCCCGGTCCAGCAGGCAGGTGATAACCTGCACCGTTTTACCTAGACCCATATCATCGGCGAGACATACCCCAAAACCCAGACCACTGAGCTCGGCCAGCCACTGATAACCCCGCTCTTGATAAGGTCTTAAAGTTCCATGCAGACCTTCA
The DNA here is from genome assembly GCF_038593125.1 of Paenibacillus sp. FSL F4-0097. Classification (NCBI taxonomy): domain Bacteria; kingdom Bacillati; phylum Bacillota; class Bacilli; order Caryophanales; family Paenibacillaceae; genus Paenibacillus; species Paenibacillus sp. FSL F4-0097. The sequence continues at coordinate 560,045 of NZ_CP151965.1, read as the reverse complement.
GGTACGGGACGCACCGGAAGATTACGTAATACATCTCCGCGCATAAGCGATGCCAACAGCCCGGATGTCTCCATCCCAGTGACGGACATTCCTTTCCAGAGCCGATCTTCACCATCCTCGGCTTCTAGGCGCATCCAATCCGCGGCAGTCATTTCTCCGTTTTCATGGCGTTTCATATATCTAAGAACCTGGCGGATTTCTTTAGGATCTATCTCGATCCATTCCCCGCGGAAACGTACAAAAGGTACGCCAGCCTCTACTAATGCGTTTAGTTCTTCCTCACTAATCGCACTTTCTCCAAGCGAGGCCTCAATACGGAACGAGATCAGCTCTTCCATACCCAGAGCCGCGGGCGCAGGACTATCGCCCCCGTTCACGCCTGGCTGCATTTTCATCTTCATGCCAATGCGGCGGCGTCCTTCACGGCTCCAGCGCGAAGGCATCTGCACCGTTATTCCCCGATCGCGCAGCTGCTGCACCGTCTCCTTCAAAAAGAAATAAAGACGTTCTGGTTCCAAATCTGCCCCCGTAGGCGCAGGCTTAGCAAGAGCGCGCTGGATATCCGGCGATATCTTCGCAGCCCGGCCCAGCGCTATAAGCAGCTGCTGCTGGATATTGCGATAGCGTTTCCCCCATAACGTAAACTCTCGTTCCTTACTGCTCCAGATCGATTTGGCGGGAAACCAGAATTCCCCTTCTTCCTTATTCTCCGCCCAGAAGGTTAACCGCCAGACTTCATTATTGTCTTCTGGCGGCTCCAGCCGTAGCCCAAGACCCAGCTGCCCGCTCCGCGCTTCCTCTGGCTCTGAATGTGGCACATCGCTGCCAGCGGTCTCGTTCACAGTGACCAAAAGGTCCGTCACCTCTGCTGGAGTTCCTTGCACGGGTATATCTCGGCTTCCAGTGAGAAGGCTATTCCACCACAGTTCAGTTAAAGGAGAATAACCCCGGCGATAATTTGCTTTATAAGGGGTTAACTCACTTTCAATGCCCGCAATTACCTTTTTTATCTCAGCAGTCATTACAGCCTGCATAAAGGAGTAAAGCACATAAGCTCCAGCCTCATCGCGAGAGGATAGATCCCCTGCCTCTGCGATATGCGTTCCTAGTGCAAGAACAGGCATGGATGCTGCCAGCTGCAAAAAGATCTCTTTGTCCTCCTGCTTTCGGAAAGCTGGCGACCAGCAGACTGTCGCCGCCTGTTCTCCGCCGCGGCGACGTGAGCCCACGGGGCGTGGTGGCAAGGCTCCCGGCGTAATCCCGCCTGTACCCATCAGCTCCAGCGCAAAACGTGCCGCTGCTGCCCAGTAACGCAGTTCGCCGCCTGGCTCCACTCCCTGATCTCGGCATAACGTCTCATCCCATGCCAGAAGCAGTTGAAATGCATCGCTAGGAACCAAGGCGAGCCCTTCGAACGTTCGTCCGGGCAATCCGCGCCGGGCTGGCTTCCCCTCTACAGGGGGAGCCGGATATTTCACTTCTGCCAGACGCAGAGCAGCAGTTGCAAAAGGACGCACTCCTCCCTGTAGCTCCATCCGCTTCACTACGCGAGTCCAAGCGTCAACCTTCGGCTCCGAAGTTTCGCCAGAGAAGCAAAATAAAACGTCCCCTAACCATATTGCATACAGATGCTTAGTCATCGGTGATCTCCTGTCTTTTAAGCAAGCAAAAAAAGAACCAGCCCCCCACCATCAGGAAGGGTAACTGCAACCTTTTCCGCGAGAAATAAATTTTGAAGCTATACAAGTAGAAGCCGCCTCTTCCTCTTTTAGAGAGGGGATGCGCTCCTGCGGTAAATATAAGGATAAAGAACTAGGACAAAACTTATATTTTCTTGAATCTTCATCTCTTCATCTTATACGAAAAAGCGCTGATTTAAAAACATTTCTGCATATTTTCTGTAGATTTTTATGAAATAAAGTTGAAGGATATAGAAACACCCAGTAATTTGATTCATTTAAAATACCCCGCACTACTGCCCTGCTATCCAAGAATGTTATGACTCACTAGTCACTTCTTTTCTTTTTATAGTCTTAATTGTGCCAAAAAGGGGTATATTCTAAATAAGCAACACCCTATTAAAAAAGCTAGGGAGTGAATAATTTGAGACGTTATAATCCTTATAAATGGTGGAACCTCGTATTCTTTGTGGGTGTAATTATCGTAAATGTGCTGGCGGTAACCTTGCCTTTGGGCGGAAACAGTACAGGAGAGATCTCTGACAAATATAAGACTTACATGACTCCTGCTGGCTATGCCTTCTCCATTTGGTCGCTGATTTATTTATTGTTAGCCGGTTTCGTTATTTATCAATTCCGCTCCTATACAAGCTCTAGGGATTCTGTACGAGTTATTTCGTTCTGGTTTATCCTGAGCTGTGTTTTTAATATGAGCTGGCTTTTCCTCTGGCAGTATCTATACATCGAGCTTTCATTGATTGCCATGGTGTTAATGTTAATTTCAATCATTGTTATCTATCGCAAATCGCGCCAGATCGCAAATCCTACTTCAGGTGAGAAATGGTTGATCAAGCTACCCTTTAGTATATACCTTGGCTGGATCTCTGTGGCTACTATCGTGAATGTTAGCGTTGTTCTGGAGAAAAATCATTGGGATGGATTTGGACTTAGCGGGATAACCTGGGCTGTGATCATGCTCTGCGTGGGGACACTGCTTGCGGTGTTAGTCAGCTATCCTAACCGAGACAGCATCTATCCTCTGGTCTTCGTATGGGCTTTCATCGCGATTGCCCTGGAACATAGAGAGGCTAATGCAGTCTTTGTGACGGGCACAATAACGGCAGGTCTTCTGCTGCTCTACAGCATTTGGCTATTGCTCACACCCCGCAGAAGATACAGCAGATACTGATTGTCCTTTTGATATTATAAAAAGGCAGGCTCAGAAGGTGATCCTTCTGAGCCTGCCTTTTTTGTAGATTAATTTAGAAGTGCGAAATCATATTTATTTTTTACGCGCTACCGCTTCGATCTCAACAAGGCCATCTTTTGGCAGACGGGCAACCTCAATGGCACTGCGGGCAGGATAAGGTTCTTTAAAGAAGGTGCTGTAAACCTCATTAACTGCTGCAAAATCATTCATATCCTTTAGGAATACAGTGGTCTTCACTACATGATCCAGTGATGCACCAGCCTCCTCAAGAATAGCTTGTACATTGCTAAGTGCTTGACGAGCTTGTTCCTGAACGCCTTCAGCCAAATTCCCTGTCTCTGGATTAAGGCCCAGCTGTCCTGAAGTGTATACCCAACTACCGGTGGTAATGGCTTGACTATAAGGACCAATGGCTCCAGGTGCTTTTGTAGTAGCTACTTGTTTTTTACTCATCTTGTTACCCCTCTCCATTAAACGCTGATCATTTATTGTCCATTGTAAGTCCTGTTCTCACCGTAATGCAAATTTATTAGCAGCCCGAAAAACTTATCGTTTTCCAATCACATGTATTACTTCATTCGTGTAGATATGCAAACCATGCGTGTCAGCAGAGGCAATGTTAACCATAGCTCTCGCCACAGTTACACCAGGAATGGCACGATATTTAGCTGCTTTGCCAACCATTACAAACTCCAGCGCTTTCATCAATCTAGCCGCGACGCGTTCTCCCAGTCTGAATTCCTCACGATGACCCAGCAGCAAGGATGGCCGAAACAAATGCAGCCCTTGAAAACCGATTTTGCTTAACGCTTCCTCTGCTCTACCCTTAGTCCGACTGTAGAAATTGCGCGATTTGGCATCTGCCCCCATGGATGAAACAACCAAAAACTGTTTAACACCGTGATCTCTCGCAATAGTAGCAGCTGCAAGCGGATAATCCAGATCAACACGTTCGAACTTCTCTTGTGAACCTGCCTTCTTGATCGTAGTCCCGAGGCAACAGAAGATGGAATGAACGCCTTCGAACGAATCGCTATACTCCGCCAGGTTCTCCCAATCCACAACGATTTGCTTAAGCTTGGGATGTTCTAAAGCTAATGGAGTCCGTACAAGCACTCTCACCTCACCCCAACCTTCACGATTCAGCAATTCCTCCGTAACCGCTTTCCCTACTAACCCAGTAGCCCCTAATACCAACGCAATCCTTAACATGGAATAGTCCCCTTTACTTCTATTCGTCCTTTAGAATACGACGGCCCAGCAGGAAGGCAAGAGCAATCATAAGCGTTCCCACTACCAACTGCATACCGTATACTTGGGTCCATTGCGGCCAGTGGGCAATTTTTTCATACAACTGTCCCCCGATAAGCGGGCCAAAAAAGGATGATAAACCCGTAAGCGCCGCATAGGTCGCCATATACATAGGCCGTTCTTTTTTCGGCGTGTCCCCAATAATAAAATTAAAGGCCAGCTGGTTGAAACCGCCTACACCTACACCAAAAACAATATGAGCGGCAAACAACACCAACAGCATCGGCAGCACAGACAAGAGTCCCCACATTAAAGAGGACAAGGCAATAATCGGCAACGTAAAGAACAACAGACGTTTATTGCTATATTTTGCATTTAGATTGCCCCAAACGTAGAAACTGGCCATCATAAAAAGAGTCTGGGACACATTAAGCAGTGATAACGTTTCATAATTTATATGAAGTAACTGCAACATGACATACGAGTATAGCGGAACAGTTAGATTCTGCAGCAGCAACCAGGCGGCCAGAAACAAAGTAGACTTCATAAATAAAGTATCTTTAAGCGGTTTCTTAAACATCGGCAAAAATTTATGTTCTTCCGATTTCTCGAAAGGCACGTCGGGATAAAAAAAGAATACAACGACGTTAGAGATCGCGAAGATCCACACAACAATATAAAGAATCAGAAAGCCATGGCTCCCGGGATAACGATCCAAAACGATACCCCCACCATACATTACCAGACTACCGAGTGCATTCAGGAACGTATTACGAATCCCAAAATAACGTCCGCGCACACGTGCTGGAACAAGATCGCTGATCACAGAGCTCCACAGCACACCACCCGCCGTATTGGCAATAAATGCAGTAGTATATAAGGCTATAAAAGCCATGACCCAATACTCTTTAGGAAAAATAAACGGAATTAGCCCCGTAGAACTCCAAAGTATCCTATGCAGGCCGATAAAAGTAACCATAGCCCATTTGCGGCTTGGCAGCTTCTGAATCAAAAAAGCTACCCCGATCTGCATCACATTAACCAAGGTGGTAAGCGCTAGCACAAATCCAATTTGACTTGAAGTGGCTCCTAAATATAGTAGGAATCCTGTTAGAAACTGCCCTTGCAGCAGTACCTGGAAAATGGTCGATGGCACACCTTCCCAGGTAGCAATGCGCAAATTTCTGCGATGTACTGAGGTTTTACGGACACGCTTTGAACTAGTAACTGTGTGCTTAGTTTCCATGTTGTTCATAGAGAGGGGTAACACTCCTTTGATGCGGCATTTGCTTCATTCTACTCCGCATCAATCTACTGTCAATACGCCAAATTAACAAATAATATTGGAGCTTACTCTTCTATGATTTCGAGGGGTAAATAAAGCGAAAAACGGCTCCCTTTACCTTCCTCACTTTCTAAAGTAATGAAACCTCCGAGCAGTCTGGCCAAATCATTACTAATAGAAAGCCCTAATCCTGTTCCGCCATATTTTCGACTAATTGTTCGATCCGCCTGTTGGAAGGCTTCAAAGATCATGGCATGCTTCTCTGGTGCAATACCAATACCGCTATCTTCTACCTCAAATACAATCCAATGCTTCACAATAGCTCTTTCCCCACGTTCCTCTTGACGAATACGGAGTGCGACATGGCCAGACTTTGTAAATTTAAAAGCATTAGAAAGCAAATTGCGCAGGATTTGCTGAATCCGCTGCGGGTCGGAATGAATCATTTGTGGAACATTTTTTTCCATATCAATATTAAATTCCAGTTCTTTTTGTTTCGCTGTCACAGCGAACTGCATAGCCAGAATCTCTGGAATCTCACTAACACTTAAATCTTCATTAATAATATCTAATCGACCTGCTTCCACTTTGGACAGATCTAATATATCGCCAATAATCATCAATAATTCTTCACCAGAACGGCGGATAATAGCTGCATACTCCCTCATTTCTGCTTCCGTAAGAGAATTATCATTGTCTTCAATTAATTGCGATAAATTAATAATGCTATTCAGTGGCGTTCTAAGCTCATGAGACATATTTGCCAGAAATTCCGATTTAAATTGCGAAGCCATCATTAACTGATCGGCACGCTCTTCAAGCTCGATCTTATTCTTATGCAGCTCCTCCGTCTGGGCAGACAGCTGTTCATTAGCACGCTCAATCTGTCCATTCCGCAAGAGACCCAATTGAAAGTCACGGATAATTAAGGAGAATAGAACACTTAGAATCAATCCGGCAGGGAAAGTAATCGGCATAATCTCTTTTATGTACTCTGGGGCGGGGATCACACCAAACACCATAATGTTGATTGCGTTCATTACATTTATGACTAGAATCACGATCAAACCTTTGTTCACCATACATAAGTTAGATCGTCTGACCCAGTAGCTAAGCGCAGCACAAACAAATCCTAGAATGGACAGATTAATGGTTCCGGCCATCGCCGCCTCATTTACTCCAAAAGTTAACCGTGTAAGACCTGTTCCTATACCGATCAAAACAAGAATGAAAGGATGCGGATAAGCCAGCGTTGATATAATAAGTGGCACAAAACGTAAATCAAAAATCACATGCTCACCCAGCCTATATCCAAAAAGAGTACTAATCCACCCGGCAAAAATGGCCAGTAATACCCAGCTTACCTTTTTTATTCCTACACTTGCATTTGAAATGGTGTTTTTATATATAAGATTAGCCAAATAGGCTACAGCTATTAGCATTGCGGTGTTTCCAAAAAATATTTTAAGATAACCCATAGATTCACTCCCACCTCGGCAAAATAAAATACAACTTTCATCTCATAATACTACCATACTAAAGCCCCATTCGATAACTAACGCCCATGGACGCAGAAGAAGAGCGCAAATCAGATGCGATTTGCGCTCTTCTTCTGGAATTTTATATTAACGTCATTAGTAATGAATTAATCGCGGTAGGAACGTCCCCAGGTTTGGTACTCTTTCTCCGCGTCTTCTTTCGTATGTCCATAACGTTCTTGTAGTTTACCTACTAATTTATCCTTTTCACCGTCAATTACGTCAAGATCATCATCTGTAAGCTTGCCCCATTGCTTCTTGGCCTCGCCTTTGAGCTGTTTCCATTTTCCTTTAAATACATTGTTGTCCATTATAAGCTCATCTCCTTAGCTGAATTAATTAGGGTAGGATTGTTATCCCGTGTTACCTTTACTTACCCTTCCCCATTCGCTATGAATCTTTCCACATTTCAAGACATTCGCAAATTAAGTCGTATTCTGTCACATATATTTTTAAATATATGTATTCAAATCTTTTAAAATTTGATATAATCCAGATATAAATTAAATATTTAATTTTTTAAGTGATTTATTTCACAATGGTTTTCCTAGTCCATGTGCTAGAATGCCATCGGAGATAAAACAACATCATTAAATTTTTTCCTAATGTATGCCGATATAAGTCAAGATACTGTTACAAATGGGTAATAACGCATGAGATTAAAGTGACAAATATCATTTATAAAGTGATTTTTATCACTTCGCTCGACTATTAAAATGTTTTACATTTTAATATATATATTTTAAACTATATTTTTGGAGGTCATTTGAAATGAAAAAAGCTTCTGTTATCTTGTCGAGCGCACTTATCCTTGGATTGCTCGCAGGTTGTGGTAACAACACAGACAACGCCGCAGCCCCTACTAACGCACCAGCTGAAACAACTGCTCCTGCAACAAATTCCGGTAACGCTGGAACTGAAGCTGGACAGTACAAAGACGGAGTTTACTACGGTACTGCTGACGTTGATGCTAAAACTGGCTGGCAATATTTCGCACTCTTAACTGTAGAAGGTGGAAAGATCACTAAAGCTGACTGGGATGCCTTTAACGTTAACACTGCAGGCGACCTGAAGAAAAAAGTTTCCGAAGATGGTAAATATGGCATGAAAGCTGGCGGTGCTTCTTCTGAATGGCACGAGCAAGCAGCTAAAGCTGAAGAATTCCTGATCGAAAAACAAGATCCAGCAGCTATAACTTTTGATGCTGAAGGGAAAACTGATGCCATCTCTGGTGTATCCGTACACGTATCTGACTTTGTAAAAGCTGCTCAAGCTGCTCTTGCTGCTGGTCCAGTAGAAGCTGGTCAATATAAAGACGGAGGCTACCATGCTGAAGGCGAAATGGACGCTGAATCCGGTTGGAAATCCACTGTTGACCTGACTGTTGCTAACGGTAATGTTGTAGCTGTTAAATTCAGTGGTTTGAATGCTGCTGGCGATGACAAGAAGCAATTCTCCGTTGATGGTAAATATGGTATGAAAGCTGGCGGCGCTTCTGCTGAATGGCATGAAGAAATCGCTTTGGCTGAAAAATACTTCCTTGAAAACAAAGGTGTTGCTCCAACGCTTGATGCTGAAGGCAAAACTGATGCAATTTCCGGCGTGAGTATTCATGTTGGTGAATATTTTACACTTGCAGAAAAAGCACTCGAAGGCGCGAAATAATTTCGCAGGACCTTCTGCAGCTAATCAGACGAATGAGGTGAATTTCTCTTGAAGAAGATAGTCATTTTGGGCGGCGGCTACGGCGGCGTACTCACGGCTAAAAAACTGGCAAAGAAATTTAAGAAAAACAAAGATGTTGAAATTACACTGATCGACCGGAATCCATATCACACTCTATTGACTGAGCTGCATGAGGTTGCCGCGAACCGTGCTCCAGAGGATTCAATCAAGATCGATCTTAAGAAGATTTTTGCGGGCCTTAAAGTAGATGTTGTTCTTGATGAGATCAGCAATATCGATTTCAAAAGCAGAAAACTTAAATCCGATAAAGCTACCTACGCTTACGATTACCTTGTAATCGGCACAGGTAGCAAACCAACCTTCTTCGGCATTCCAGGCGCAGAAGAAAACACCTTCTCCTTCTGGTCTTACGATGATGCGGTAGCATTGAAACGTCAAATCCGCGATATGTATACCAAAGCGGCTATGGAGAAAAATCCAGCTGTACGTCGTGCTATGCTAACCTTCGTTATTATCGGTGCCGGCTTTACTGGTGTCGAGCTAGTTGGTGAAATGGCTGAACAACGCGAGGAATTATGCAAGGAGTTCTTTATCGACCCATCCGAAGTAAGACTGATTGTGGCTGATATGGCTCCGAAGATTCTGCCTATCCTTCCAGATAAGCTGATTCAAAAAGCTGAAGCTCGCCTTCGTAAGCTGAACGTAGAAATCGTGACTGGCGCTAAAATCACCGAAGTAGGCAATGGTAGTGTTGCACTTGGTGAGAAAAACGTTGTCGATTCCCAAACAATTGTTTGGACTGCTGGTGTTGAAGGCTCCGAAATCGTTGGTGGACTTGAAGTACAACAACAAGGCCGCAAACGGATTGTTACGAATGAGAACCTGGAAAGTGTAGATCATAAGAACGTTTACGTAGTAGGGGACAACATTTTCTACATTCCTGAAGGTGAAACTCGTCCTGTACCACAAATGGTTGAGAACGCTGAACAAGCAGCTCCGATTGTTGCTGGCAACATTGCCGCTGACATTCAGAACACTGCTAAAAAAGCTTACAAACCAGGTTTCCACGGTACAATGGTCTCCATTGGTAGCCGCTACGGTGTAGCAAATGTTGGTCTGCCAGGTAAGTTCTTTATGCTTACTGGATTCATGGCAATGCTATCCAAACACTTTATTAATATGTTCTACCTGTCTCAGGTTGTCGGATTCAATAAAGTATGGACATATATGATGCATGAGTTCTTCCATGTTGAGAACCGCAAGAGCTTCTTGGGTGGTCACTTCTCCAAACGTTCACCTAATTTCTGGCTCGTACCACTTCGTGTTCTACTTGGTGGTATGTGGTTATACGAAGGTATTGAGAAGATCCAAAAGATTTGGAAAGATCCAGATAAGATTTTCTTGATTCCAGCTGCTCCTTTTGCAACGGATGCTTCATCAGCAGCCAGTGTTGCAGTAGATGCAGTTAAAGACACCGTAGATGCACAATCTGCAGCTTCAGCAGTATCCACTGCAAAAGAAGCTGTTGAAGCGTTGCCTGTACCTAACTTCGTATACAACATTACAAACTGGTTCATGGATTTGATGTTCTACAACAACGACGGAAGTTACACTTTCCTCGCGAAATGGTTCCAAATCGGTATGGTATGTGCAGAAATCGTCTTCGGTATTATGCTCATCGTTGGTCTCTTCACTGCACTCGCTTCTATAGCGACTGTCGCCATGTCGGTCATGATTTGGTCAACCAAAATGGCATCGACAGAAATGTTATGGTACGTTGCTGCTGGTATTGCCTGCATCGGCGGATCAGGAAGCACACTTGGTCTAGACTATTATGTACTTCCTTGGCTTAAGAAACAGTGGAAGAGAATTCCGCTCGTCAGACGATGGTATCTATACACCGACTGATAATAAAACCCTGAATTAGTGTAATTTATCATATAGAACATATGTGCAAATTGTATTTTATTAGGGTTAAATATGGATATACTTCAGAGTAATGTGTCCCTAGGACACATTACTCTCCTTATTTACAAGAAGAAAATAACCTTCCTAATCCTAGGAAATGGTGGTTTTTTCTTGAATGAATGGTTTTGTAGGGATGATCGGGTATGGTTTCTTCCGGCAAAACCGACAAGAAGGAGAGAATCTTGTGAACAAACAACTCATAGAAGATACCCTCCGGTTGTTGCATACTGAAATGTCACCTATTGCCGGAATTGAGCTTCAGCCCTCTCCGGCTGCATGTGAACAGTTAATCTCGGTACTGGAACGCCATGATCTGGAATACAGCCGCAAAGTCAATTTGCTGGGTATTTACACTATTCTCACTTTGGCAGCAGAGCGCCATATGGAATGTATCCCACATCATCCCGACCTTACACGCAACATTTTGGATGGAGATTATTTGTATAGCTTTTACCTGCAGTTTGCGGTGAAATGCCGTGAGCTCGACTTAGTTGCTTATCTAGCTCCTTCGATCAAAAAAATGCAGATTAGACGGTCAAATGGAGACTTCGCGGAACATGATCCAGCTACTGGAATCGAAGAGTTCTTGATCCAAGAGTGCAGACAGCGTAATCGCACAAGCAAAGCCATTTGACAGGTGGGATCCATAAATGAAGCTGCATGAGGCCTTAAATATAGACATAAATGAAATCAACCGCGAAATCGTAAACCTTGTGGCGCGTGATAAAGATGTACCTAAGAAATCTCAGCTCGCGCAAAGTGTTCTAGAGCTTATAAATTCCGGTGGTAAACGCCTTCGTCCCCTCATGGTCATTGTTGGCAGTCGGTTTGGCCGTAAGGATACCGGCCGCAGAGCGCTTCAATTAGCTGCTGCTGCTGAATTTATTCATGCCGCCTCATTAATTCATGATGATATCATTGACCGTTCAGAGTTACGGCGGGGCGTACCCGCCTTACATATTAAGACGGGTACATTGTCAGCAGTACATGTTGGTAATTACATGTCCGCTCGGGTCATCGAGCTGCTGAGCAAATATACAGGAGATAAAAACAGATACGTTCATGACTTATCCTCTGTAGCCACCGCTCAGCTGTGCCTGGGTGAATATCAGCAAATGGAACATGCTTTTGATTATGAAATTACAATGGATCAGTATTTGGAGAAATCCTTAAACAAAACCGCTCTTCTTATGGCAACCTGCTTACGGGTTGGTGCTTTGTCCACTGAAAGCACCGAAGAAGTTGCCAATCTCCTTTATAATTTTGGAGAAGCCTTAGGGATGTCCTTTCAGATACAAGATGACTTGCTAGATTTCACACAGTCCGCCGATGTCCTAGGCAAACCTGCCGGTAGCGACCTGCGACATGGTCAGGTCACCCTGCCAGTGCTGTACGCCTTGCAGGACCCTAAGCTCTCGCCTGTGATCCGTGCAATCGGCCCGGATTCTTCCGACGCTGAAGTAGCACATGTGCTCACCCTAATTAACAATAGCGATGCCCTCGCTCGCGCTGAACGGGTCAGCCAGAACTATCTGGATAAAGCTGCAGCTATTGTGCAGCAGCTCTCCTCCTACCCGGCGCATGCTGATCTGGAAACGTTGCTGCAATATTTTGCGGACCGTGATCGCTAAAGCGTACGTTCTAATACAAATAAAAACGGATACCTCCCATTCACTTGGGGGTATCCGTTTTTTTGATTTAAACACATCATTTCATTGATCTTGTCGCAAATTCAAACCGATATTTTTCCGCTTCAACAAGACAAGCTAAACACGCAAACGCAGCGTAGCGCACATGAGCTCGTTTAGTCATTCTACTCCATCGGACGTAATTAGTTATGATGAACGAAAGGCAGCCCCTGTTTCGCACACCGTAGGTTAAAATGGAAGTTAAAAGGACAACCATTACAGAGCTACATGCGAAAGGAGCTGTTACTATGAAGAATACCATAAAATACGTCGGTTTGGATGTGTCTAAAGAAAAAATTGCGGTGGCGATTGCAGATGAGGGTCGGGAACCCGCACGATATTATGGAGCCATCCCCCATACCCCAGATGCAGTGGCTCGAATGATTCGGAAACTCAAAGGTTCAGGGATTACACTGGAGGTCTGCTATGAAGCCGGGCCTACGGGGTACGACTTATACCGCTGGTTGACGAAGATGGGAATTTCCTGTGTGGTAATTGCACCTTCGCGTATGCCACAGCGTCCCGGAGATGCCATAAAAACCGACCGACGGGATGCAGAAAAACTGGCTCAGTTACACCGGGCTGGAGAATTGACTGCGATCTATGTGCCAACGCCAGAACTCGAAGCTTTACGAGATCTCATTCGTGCACGAGAAGATGCTAGGCAAGACCTACATCGGGCTCGGCAACGGCTCATTCATTTTCTATTGCGCCACCAAATTCACAAGCCAGAGGGTATGAAAAAACGCTGGACCAAAAGGTACCGGGAATGGCTCTCTATGCTGAAGTTTAATAATGTAGCTCAAGAACGGGTATTTACCGAATCCCTGCAACAGCTCCGGGAAGTGGAGGAGCGAATCAAGCGACTTGAAGCCGCAATGCGAGAAGAAGCACAGATCTGCCCTTACGCACCTGTCATTCAAGCGTTGCAAGGCCTGAGGGGAATCGCCCTGCTGACAGCTATGACTTTAGTTGTCGAGATTGGAAATTTCGAACGTTTTCGTTCACCGGCTCAGCTCATGAGTTACCTGGGACTCGTGCCACGGGAATATTCCTCGGGAGCAAGTACCAAAAGAGGGAGTCTTACAAAAGTCGGAAATTCCGGAGTGCGGCGCGCACTGGTGGAGTCCGCATGGAGTTACCGTCACCGCCCTGCCGTCAAGGGAGATTTAGCAGTGCGTCTTGAGGGCCAGAGTATTCATGTCCATGAAACGTCGTGGAAAGCCCAAGAACGGTTACACAGCAAGTATTTAAAATTAGTCAGACGCGGGAAACACCGAAATTTAACCATGGCAGCAGTGGGTCGTGAGTTAATTGGATTTATCTGGTCGATTGCGGTAGAGGCAGAACGAAAAATGGCGTAGGTGAAACGAAAAAAAATAAAAACATACCCAAAAGATTTGAATCCTTGGGGCATGGAGACAAAGAGAAAGGTTCGAGGAGAATCCGTGAATTCCCTGTGCACAGGATCCCTGATCTAACGTGCGAAATTAGTTTACGGAAGCTCCTTCGACGTAGGCATAATATGTGGTAACCAACCCACGGATAGCAGATTGCCAGCCGACGACTCGCATTTTGTCTCTGTGCCCAAGGGATTGAAAACCCTCTAGTTAAAGGGGAAAACAGGGGAATTGACTAATTCGTTCATAGCAGGGAAAACCTCCCTAAAATTAGCTACTAATCGCTCGAAAACTACGATATTAGGGAAAACCTTTCTAATAAAGTCCACTTTAGCATGCTTTTAAGAGTAACCAGCTATATTTCAGGGAGAAATTCCCTAAAACAGAGTTTAAAAATAATAAACGTAATAAGATTAGGGAGGTTTTCCCTAATCTTTGCATTTAGCTTCCCCCTTACAGAGCGGGGAGCGAGTCAACACAAAAAAGGAAAGCTAGCGTAGCCAGCTTTCCGATTCCTTTGCCTACCCCTTTTGGGTAGGCTATTGTCTTTTGTTGTTAGTTTGCGGGCAATGCGCCAATGCTCAGCCAGCCGGCTCACCAAAGCCAGCTCTCTAACTAACATAGAAAAAATCAATCAGCGTACACAATAATATCACTATGCTGATTACCTGATTTAGATTATAAGAAGCCACCTTCATCAGCTTACGATTCGAAGGTTTTATTATCTTATGCTCGGTCATCAGGAGCAATGTAGCGATGCCAATCCCAACCAGATACATCCAGCCGAGATCCTGCCATACGTATAGGAATAATAGCAGCATAATCATAATGAAATGTAGACCTTTGGCGATACGCAGCGCATTCTCTAATCCAAAGAAGCTCGGAATAGACCATAACCCATGCCGCCGGTCAAATTCAATGTCCTGAGTGCCGTAGATAATATCAAATCCGGCAATCCAGAGCATAACTACCGTTCCGATCACAAACGGTGTAAATGCGATATTTCCAGTTACGGCAAACCATGCACCAATCGGCGCGGAAGCAATGACAAAGCCTAAATATAAATGGCTGAGAAAGGTGAAACGTTTTGTATAAGAATAAGTCGATATCAATACGATTGCTACCGGCGATAAGAGCAGGCAGAGCAAGTTCAGCATGCCTGAAGCCACAATAAAGATGGCATAATTGACAATAACAAAGACAACCACTTCTTTTTCTGCCAGTAACCGTTGTGGCAAATGCCGATGTGCCGTACGAGGATTCTGTTCATCAAACGTACGGTCTGCCAGCCGATTGAATGCATTAGCGCCATTACGGGCACCGATCAATGCAATCAGACCCCAGATCATTACATGCCCTGATGGCCAGCCCCCAGCGGCCCACACCATAGAGATAATGGCAAACGGCAGCGAAAAAAGTGTATGAGAGAACATCACCAGTTCACTGAACATTTTCAGCTTTAGGCCTGCAGTTTTAAAAATGTTTAGAATAGCCATTCGTTTTCCTCTTTCTTCGCTACTTGAAATTCATTGTATTAGACATTAAGCTCCGCAAGGACTTCATTCAGGTTGTTAAGCAGCCCGTCGATATCCTCTTCCGTAATAATCATCGGCGGTTGAAAGGCTAGTACGTTGCGTCCTATACCATTTTTGCCGATCAGGTATCCTCTGTCTTTCATCGCTTCCAGCACTTGATCTGTAAGCGCCGCAGAGCCTTCAGCATTCTCACCAGCAAGCTCCGCTCCCAACATAAGCCCAATTCCCCGGACATCCACAATAAGCGAAGGATAACGCTCTTGAAGGGTCTTTAGCCCTGCTTTCAATTGTTCTCCGAGCAGCACTGAGCGTTCAGGAAGCCGTTCATAGCGAATATAATCAAGCACAGCCAGTGCTGTTGCAGCAGATACCGGATTGCCTCCAAAGGTTGAAGCCGACGGACGGTCCAGCGCAAGTGCAATCTCATCCGTTGTCGCAAAAGCCGCAACCGGAATTCCATTCCCCAGTGCCTTAGCCATACTTATAATATCGGGCACTACGTCAAAATGCTCCATAGCGAATATTTTGCCTGTACGACCAAATCCAGTTTGAATTTCATCAGCGATCAGAAGTACGCCGTATCTCTCCAGCAACATTTTGACCTCACTGAAGTAGGTTGGCGTTGGCATAATCATACCCCCATTGCCTTGGATTGGCTCTACGATCATCGCAGCGATAGTATTCCCCTTCTCCTCAAGCACTCGCTCCAGAGATTCCAGGGAGAGTGCAGCGGCTTCCTCCAGAGATAGTTCTGGATGATATGGGCGAGGAATAAACTCAACGTCATGATCCAAGTATTTATCGGTACGCCACATCGGCAGTCCTGTCACACTCATAGTTAGATTGGTACGGCCGTGTAGACCACTCTCCAATGCAATGAACCCCTTACGTCCTGTATACATCCGGGCGAGCAGCAATGCACCTTCATTAGCCTCTGAGCCGCTGTTCACGAAGAAGGTTCGGCGTAGACCGCCTGGCATAACCTCTTCCAGACGTTCAGCCAAATCCACATTTGGCTGAGTTAAATAGATCGTAGACGTATGCTGCAGCTGCTGCAATTGCTCAATCGTACGTCCAGTTATGGCTGGATTGCAGTGCCCACAAGCGACTACAGATACACCTGCGAAGAAATCTGTATATTGTTTGCCATTTTCATCATACACAAACTGCATCGAACCTCGCACAAGCTGAGGCGCATCGCGGTAAAAATGCTGTGTACACGGATAGAAATATTGCTTACGCTTCGCCACTACGGCTTCTCTTCCGATGAATTCTTGCTGTTCCATGATTAATTCCCTCTCTTCTTGTGAAAATAGTAACTTATTGATAGAGTACTGTGCATTCTTCTTACTAGCAGACGATATTTTGTCCCAAAAAATAGAATTAGTTAAATTGCAGCGAACCTAGAGTATAACCCGCATAAATGGGTTCAAGACCACCTAGCATGTCATCTTTCACTTCAGTACGATTCATAGCTTGTTGATAAGAAATTATAATTTCACGCAACTGCTGAGCACTATACGTCGCTCCTTCAATACGGAAGCTAGATATGCCTAGATCAATCATCTCACCAAGTAACGGTAAATAGCAGAGCTCTTTTGCGAACAAAAGATGGCAACGGCCGTGCTGATCACGATATACCGGATTCTCACCTTTGTCTGTTTTTAGAACCAATACATTATTGTGCACATATTGATTATCCTCTTCAGCGATAGGTTCCATTACTTCAGTATTCTCATAAAGGTCGTGCTCCATATACATTAGTGCAGGTGTACCATGTACAACAACTTCCAAAGGCGTGTCACAACGTGAGGCAAAGGTAGCAAAGTGCTCCAGCGTCATTTCCGGTGAAACCGAAAGCTGAGTCAAACCTAATTTTGCATATAATTGGGCGGAAAGATGATTGTAGACATTTAAACTACCATCTCCAATTAACGGATAACCTGTAGAGCTGTATCTGCGAATCGCTCCCAAATTAGTAACGATTATACCGTCGATCGGCAAGCGTTCTCCACCAAGCAATTGATCATATTGATCGAAATGCAGCTCGGTCATCATGCGTGGCAACCCTAAATATATTTTGCTATCGCCTTTTAATTCACCAAGTTCCTTAATATCACGTTTTGTAAAAGGTCTGTCCGGTTCAAATACATCGCCCGGCAAATACAGACTATCCACACCCAGTTCCAATACTACGCGCGCCTGTTCCATATTATTCACACGTACAGCCAGCTTCGCTTTTGTTGTCTTAGGCTTCTTTTCTTGCGCCAAACGTTCCCGCAATTCCTCTACACGTTTTTCAGATAGCTCACGTTCTGCGGTTGGTGTGCTAAATACTTTTCCAGTGCTATAGAATTTGCCCGTACCTTCATAACGACGGTTGATATTAGCTAACCCTGGTTTACCAAAAGCATAGGCTGTCGAAAAGTCGCGCTTGCGGTTGTTGTACAGTTCTTTGGTATCAACCGTACGATCAAAACCAATCGGATCATCGATATATCGGTCAATGGCTTCGCCGTAGCTATTCGCCAGCATCACCATAAATTCCTTATCACGCATACGGCCCTCAATTTTAAAAGAAGTAATGCCTGATTCAATCAATTCCGGAAGATGCTCATACATAAACATATCTTTGACAGCCAGTGGATATTCAGCAGGATATACATATCCGTCTTTTTTAACCCGATAATCCCAGCGGCAAGGCTTCATACATTTCCCCCGGTTGCTGCTCATACCAAAAACATGGGAACTAAAGTAACAATTTGCACCATGCACAGAGCACATATCTCCATGAATAAAATATTCCAGCTCCATGCCACTCCGCTGACCAAGCAGCTTAGCTGTCTGCAGGTCCATTTCCCGCGAGGTAACTACACGAGTTACACCCAGATCACGCAGCGCATAGATCATCTCCAGGTTGTGAACATTCATCATTACTGAAGAGTGAATAGGAAGGTTAAGCTCCATCTCCCGAATAAGCTCCAACACTGCCATATCCTGAACAATCAAGGCATCCGGCCGAGCACTATCAAGAAAACGCAGGTATTCTCTAGCTTCTTCCACATCTTCCTCACTAAAAAGATTATTCACAGTGATATACACTTTTTTGTCTAGACGGTGAGCGATATCAAGTGCCTCTACAATCTCTTCATGAGTAAGATTATAACCTTTACGCATCATTCTCATATTCAATACAGGTCCACCAAAATAAACTGCATCACACCGTGATTGGATCACTTCCTTGAAAATCTCAAACGTTCCTGCGGGTGCGAGTAATTCAACTTCTCTACCGTTAAAATAACGTGCCATTCAAGTTCCCTCCCAAGTTGATACTACTAATAGGGAATGAGTATTATAACAAAGCTACTGCAATTCCCATGACCACAAACATCCCAATAAAAACAGTATCGAATTTGCCCCACCTTAGGCGGTGATACCGACTGCGGGGAGCATCCATGCGAAAACCGCGGGCTTCCATGGAATACACCAGATCCTGAGCACGCCTAAAAGCACTGGCGATAATCGGGACCAGCAGGGAGACTAACATCCGTCCCTTTTCCTTCAAAGGCAGCTCTTTTAGATCGGCTCCCCTTGAGGCCTGCGCTTTCATTATGATCTGCGATTCATCTAGAATCGTAGGAATGAAACGAAGTGAAATGCTGATCATCAGCGTGATACGGTCAGGGGATAAGCCAAGCTTTTTGAAGGGTGTCAAGATCCCCTCCAACCCTTGATTCAGCTTCCCCGGCGTTGTTGTGAAGGTCAGAAGCGCTGTAAAGGTGATAAGAAAGAACATGCGGATGACCGAAAATGCCCCTAATCTTAGCCCTCCCTCATAGATAGACCAGGAACCAAGAGTCAGCACTACCTCCCCTGTCTTCACAGACACCACCTGCACAATAAAGATAAATAACATTAAATAACGTAAAGGCTTAGCTGCTTTCAGGAAGTATTTAAGCGGAATCCGCGTGGAAGCCATAACGGCTATCGAAAAAATAGCCAACACAGCCATGGCCATCCACGAACGTGAGAGCAGGATAACAGCTACGTATAATAGCATGCCAGTGATTTTGGCACGAGCATCCAGCTTGTGCACCCACGAGCCGGTCTCAATACTCCGACCTAAGATCAGTTTCTCATTCATGGTCATCCCTCTTTCCATCGGGCTTACCAGTGCTTATTGATTCCGCTGGCAGCGAAGCTATAAGCTCTGCCAGACTCTCAGCCGTCAAGCGGGGGACTTCATCCACAAGACCTAAATGATCAGCAACTGCACGCCAGTAACGAAGGGACTGCGGAACCGTCAAACCACACTGTTCCAGAATCGAAGGATCATCTGCAAGTGCCTTTACACTGCCCTGAAACGCCGTGCTGCCCTCTTTAAGTACAACCCAGCTGTCCGCATAGGGCAATAACTCATCCATCCGATGCGTAACGATAATGATCGTTCTGCCCTGCTCACGGCATAATCGCTCCAGCAAGCTGATTAGCTCTGCACGGCTAATGGGATCAAGCGTTGCCGTGGGCTCATCCAGAACGATGACCTCCGGGTCCATAGCTAGCACGGAAGCGATAGCCGCCTTACGCATTTGTCCACCGCTCAATTGAAAAGGATTCCGCTCCAGCAACGCGAGATCCAGCCCCATATCTGACATGGCCTGACGTGCACGTGACTTTGCCTCATCGAGACTCATACCGAAATTAAGGGGACCGAAAATGAGATCCTTTTCGACCGTATCTTCGAACATCTGCTGCTCCGGAAATTGAAATACCAATCCGACTCGGCGGCGCAGTGGCATTAGCTTAGGTGACTTCTCACCAGCCTGAATGGTTACATCAAGCACTTTTACCGTACCCTCGGTTGGTTTCAGTATCCCGTTAAACATTTGCAGCAGCGTCGATTTACCTGAGCCCGTCGCCCCCGCAATACCAACCATCGAGCCAATGGGTACACTGAGGTTAATGTCCCGGAGCGCCGTCAGCTTCCAGAGGCTTCGGTCAGCGTAGGTGTAACTTACTTGCTGTAATTCTATGGCCATAACGTGTCTATAAGCTCCTTTTCACTGATCGGAACATCCACATGAATACCCTGGTTCTGCAGCTCGCGTGCAAGGCGCCAAGGATAAGGTTCACGCAGATGGCATTTTTCCAGAAGCTCCTCGTTCCGGAACAACTCCGCCGGTGTAACATCTGCAGCCAAACTACCTCCATGCAGCGCAAGCACCCGATCCGATGCCAAAATCTCATCTGCATCATGCGTAATCATGAGGATCGTGTACTTCCCTTCTGCCCGCATATCCTGCAGAATGCCGAGAAGGTCATTTCTGCTTCCTTCATCCAACATAGAAGAGGCCTCGTCAAAAATGACGATGCCTGGTTCCATAGCAAGAATGGAAGCGATAGCAACACGCTGCTTTTGGCCTCCCGACAGCTCACCCGGATGCTTGGACAACAGATGATTTATTCCTAGTCTTGTCGTATAGGAGTGCAAACGTTCAGCCATCTCTTCGTACGGCAAACAAAGCCCTTCCAGGCCGAATAGGATATCTTCCTCTACAGTGGCTCCAATAAACTGATTATCTGGATTTTGGAACACCATTCCGATACATTGCCGAATGCTTCCGATCGTTTCCTCACTAAGCAGCATGCCACTAACCTCAATCTCACCAGCCCCCTTAGGCAGCAGAGCATTAAGCAGCTTGACCAACGTAGACTTCCCGCAGCCATTAGGACCAACCAAGCTGACCCATTGTCCTTGTGAGATAGATAACGTTATATTTTGAAGAATCGGATGCTCGGGATCATAGCCAAACGATACCCCATCCAGAGAGATGACTGCTTGTCCTTCTCCCTCTAAGTCTTGACCTTCGTATGATTCATTCATGTTAGTCATCCTTCCGCTGATGTGACTAATCAGTCCAAAAATTCTTCAAACAGCGATATTTTTGACAATGACGCCACCAAATAACGGACTGCATAGCCCACGGCAATTCCTGTTACTACCCCAGTGATCAGCAGCATGGGAAGATAATAAAAAATACTAAGTGATGCAAATACCATAGAAGCTGCCAGCAGCTGACCGATATTATGTGCAATCCCACCAGCTATACTAATTCCGATCAAGCTTATACTCTTACCTTTGCCACTAATCAGCATCAGCACAAACATAACAACAAAGCTAAAAAGTGAACCAAATAAACTAAACAGCAAGCTTGAGAAGGTACCTAGCAGAAATGCAGTAAGCAGTGTTTTGAGGATGACAAGCAGGAAAGCATCCCGTCCACGTAAAAAGTAAATACAAGTCAAAATCATAATGTTGGCCAGTCCGAGCTTAGCACCCGGCACCAGTCCCATCCCGGATAACGGAATCTGTGCCTCTATTAAACTTAACACTACTGCCACTGCGGCGAAAATCGCAATAATCACTGTTCTTTTTAAAGCTGTTGCAGATTCACTACTGGACATAGGCATCTATATCATCCTCCCCCGACGCACTGGTGATTTCGACTAATACTCTATGCGGTAGACAGACAATCGTCTGTTTGGGCAGGGTAATAAAACCAAAACCTAGGCAAACTTTATCAGCGCAATCGGCATCGTACATTTCAATCCCGTAATCATGCACCTTCAAAATGTTATAGCCGCGTTCCGTGCGGACCTCAATGGTTTGTTCTTCTTTTGTAAGCTTTACCGTTTTAAATAACTCACCGTCCACCGTTACATTGGCTATGAGATTTTTACCGGCCCCACCTTTGTCATCATTGTCCGAAAACCATCTCGGTACGAGAAAAGCGAGCGCAGCAATCAATACGATGGAAATCAGCCACACATCTGCGCGTTTCATAAAAATCTCCCTTATTTTTTAATTAAAATCCAGACTTATTAATTATAACGGTCTACCCTCAATCCTTCAATCAATGTTGGAGTTTATTGTCAGTTTTAGAGAGCTGTTCACAAAATAGGCACGCAAAATAACCCCAGCAGACACAAGCCCTTCGTCTCTGGCATTTTCAGTTGTAGTTTGTAGCGTTTGCAAAAATATCCAACTTACATTTTAGCCCATTTGCACCGAGATCGCCCATCTCCTCTGGTTTACTAGCTTTTCCGGAATAATTCACAATTAACCCAATTTAAGTTACTTTCGAAATCTAAGCGCTCCCTATCGAGGTTTGTTTCTCTCTAGAATCAAATAAACCTTATCTTGGAATTCATTATTATATTTGCCTTTTAAACAATAGTGTGTTATATTTATATGGTATTTGTTTTTCGATATATTGAATATCCCCACCAAGAAGATGTCAGGCCGACTATTATACACATCGGCATTTTGGACAAAGAGGCTTTATGTTTTCTTGCAGTACTCTTCCTTTTTATGAGATTAAATTCGAAATATAGCATTCCGATTCACACTGGCGCGGTCAATGGAGCCGCAAGGGCAAAAGAGAGGTAGGGCTTTTGTCGTATTGGAAGGATTATTCTCGCCACACGGCTGCTGGAAATAACAAGGAATCAAGACACCCGTTATTCACGAACGGCGGGGGATGAATATAACGAGAAAGCATGACGGTACGATCCTTATTCAAGGACTACGTCATGTGTGGAAAAATATAGGCGCCCGATAACCGCTACCTAGCGGATATCGGGCGCTGTCTACGTTCAGGACTTATTTTACATATCGGCTTACAAAAGCTGTTACTACATCTATATACCCCGCCTTATCCGTATCATAAGACAATCCATGCCCCGCTTGCGGCACTATGAGCCTCTCTTTTGGACTCTGGCATGCCTCATACAATTCATTCATCATAGCAAAAGGTACAAAGTTATCCGCATCCCCATGAATAAAAAGAATCGGAACCTTCGCTTTCCGCACTTGTTTTAATGTAGAGGCTTCACCAAAACCATACCCCGCCTTCAAGCGGGTGATTAGACTTGCACTTTGAACGAAAGGGAAACTTGGCAAACGATACATGCGTCGTAGTTGGTAAGATAATTGTGCTTTTACTGAGGTATAAGCGCAGTCCGCAACAATAGCTTTTACCTGCGGCGGAAGATCTTCCCCTGAGGTCATTAGCACTGTAGCACCGCCCATAGAAACACCGTGAAGCACAATTTGAGCACTAGACCCAGTCTTTTTAATCATGTATTCAATCCATTGCAAATAATCTTTTCGTTCCGGCCAACCAAAACCAATGTAATCCCCTGCGCTATCTCCATGCCCCCTTGCATCGGGAATTAGGATGTTAAAGCCTAAGTTCTCGTAGTAGATTTTGGCGTACGCCCCCATATCCTTTGCTTTACCTGAATAACCGTGGGCTAGAATGGCTGTGCGTCCCGCAGCACGATTAGATTGGAGTAAGAAACCTCTTAGTTTAAGTCCATCTGCAGATATGATCTCAATATTCTCGAAGCTCTGGCGAGAGACCCAATCTTTCCCCTCCCCCCAAGAAGCTCCGGCAACCGGAGGATCAGCCTTCAGATTAGGATTATTACTTAGAAATACCTTTGGTGCTCGTTTAATAGCAATACCATAGAAGAAAAATCCCACATAGATTAGAATCCCTATGATGATTACAGCGCTAATAATGAACCATATCAATTCGCCTTCGCCATCCCCTCTTCATTTCTTTTGCAACAAGAGTATACCATCTACTTAGAATGCACCAAACTATCGCAATCATGACATACAAATAGAGCCGCCATCGGGACACCCCCCGAAAGCGACTCTATGTTGTGCTCTACCGTTTATTATTTATTCTTTTTGGAGAACTTGGTTCTCATTAATAATCCGATAAGTGCAAAACCTAAACCTGCTACATAGTAAGGTGCAGGACTTGATTCACCCGTTTTTGGCAATTCCTTCACAGGTGGCTTACCTAATGGGATCGTATCGTCCACTACGATGATTTCATCAGGTGTTGGCGTTGGCGTTGGTGTCACTGCCGGTACCGGACCTAATGGGATCTCATCATCATCAACAAGTACTTCTGTGCTATTCGACGGTGTTGGTACTGGCGCTGGTGTCGGCGAAGCTACAGGCCCAAGCGGCACAGGATCTTCTGCAAGAACTATAGTGCCAATTACGGATGATGGCGTTGGTGTCGGGAACACCGAAGTCTCTGGTGTCGACGTTGGTGTTACCTCTGGAGTTGGTGTTACCTCTGGCGTTACCGTCGGTGTCGGTGTTGCTTCTGGTGTTACTGTCGGTGTCGGTGTTGCTTCAGGCGTTACCGTCGGTGTCGGTGTTACCTCTGGCGTTACCGTCGGTGTCGGTGTTGCTTCTGGTGTTACTGTCGGTGTCGGTGTTGCTTCAGGCGTTGGCGTTGGTGTCGGCGTCACTGTTGGCGTCGGCGTTGGTGTTGGCGTTGGCGTCGGCGTTGGTGTCACTGTCGGCGTTGGCGTCGGTGTTAGCGTCGGTGTCACTGTTGGCGTCGGCGTCGGTATTGGTGTTGGCGTCGGCGTCACTGTTGGCGTCGGCGTCGGTGTTGGTGTCGGCGTTGGCGTCACTGTCGGCGTTGGCGTCGGCGTCGGCGTTGGTGTCACTGTTGGCGTTGGCGTCGGCGTTGGTGTCACTGTCGGCGTCGGTGTTGGTGTCACTGTCGGCGTTGGTGTCACTGTCGGCGTCGGTGTTGGTGTCACTGTCGGCGTCGGTGTCACTGTTGGCGTCGGTGTTGGTGTCGGTGTCGGCGTCGGCGTCACTGTTGGCGTCGGCGTTGGTGTTGGTGTCGGCGTCACTGTTGGCGTCGGCGTTGGTGTCACTGTCGGCGTCGGTGTCACTGTTGGCG
This sequence comes from Paenibacillus sp. FSL F4-0097, assembly GCF_038593125.1. NCBI lineage: Bacteria > Bacillati > Bacillota > Bacilli > Caryophanales > Paenibacillaceae > Paenibacillus > Paenibacillus sp. FSL F4-0097. The sequence goes on along the minus strand of NZ_CP151965.1, from coordinate 535,020 downwards.
TCGGCGTTGGTATTGGCGTCGGTGTTGGTGTCGGTGTCGGCGTCGGTGTCACTGTTGGCGTCGGCGTTGGTGTTGGCGTCGGTGTTGGTGTCACTGTCGGCGTCGGTGTCACTGTTGGCGTCGGCGTTGGTATTGGCGTCGGTGTTGGTGTCGGTGTCGGCGTCGGCGTCACTGTTGGCGTCGGCGTTGGTGTTGGTGTTGGTGTTGGCGTCGGCGTTGGTGTCACTGTCGGCGTTGGCGTTGGTGTCACTGTCGGCGTTGGCGTTGGCGTCACTGTTGGCGTTGGCGTTGGTGTCACTGTTGGCGTTGGTGTCGGCGTTGGTCCAGGTTCATCACCATCGTATGGATAGTGGTGAAATTCACCACCACCAGTCCCTTTGAGTGAAGCCGCCACTAAAGTACCGTTAATCTGACCATTAATAAAATCAACATGAGCATAGGGGGCAAGTATGCTTCCCATTACACCTATGCCTGCCATATCCAGATACGCAGCTTGGCTAAAGTTAAGCAAAATTTTCTTGCTATTCAACACGTTATTAGGTAGAAATCCGAAGTTTTTCATTTTTACGTTAGAACCATCAATATTAATAATTGCTGTAGATCCTGAAGGAACATTTATTGTAATTCCATAGGTATTAGAGACGTTATCTCCTGGAACATTAAAAACATTGACCGCAGGATCTGTACCTGTCAGGGTAAGACTGCCATATTGGTACACTGTTGTTCCATTCGCCGGCAATGCTGCAAGTTCTGCTGATTTGTCCTTCAAAGACTGACCTACGGCTGAAAAGTCAATCGTACTCCCCTGTCTTTTTGTACCTCCCTTGAGGAGCGTTACATTCCCTGAAAAATCTCCCCCGTGCACGATATTCCCATAAACAGTACCTCCGTTGAAAGTAAGATTCCCTCCAACAACAAGTGTGTCAGTCAAGGAAACCTCAGCAGCGGTCAACCTATCTCCAACACTATAGTTGGTTAAGTTAACGTTACCTCCAGCAGCAAACCTTCCTTCCGTATCCGAAACCGTTGTTATATCCCCTAGAATAAACACGTTGTAGACCCCTGCAATTCCCAATGTAGAAGAACTACTAGCTCCAGCAACTCCAGCTCCTAATGAGGAAAGCCCACTACCTACCGTCAAAATCCCAGCTAATACAAGCGAGAGTAACGGTCTTATTCTTCTTTTCAAATGGCACACCTCCTAAAACTATGATTTATATTAATCAGAATAATTACCAGAAACTCTAAAGGACCTAACAACAAAAAAGACCGCCAAAAAGAAGTGGAATTCCCTTCTCATGGCAGTCGGACGGTCATTGTGCCTTTAAGACACTTTAGACTCCTGGACTTTGCGTCCCGCCCTTTCAGACGGTTTGCTATTATCATGACTATATATATGTATTACACTGCAAGTCCAGAACTGGTAGCCGAAGCATTCTCTCCAATAACCGTCTATGACTTTTAATACTTTTTGAATTAATAACAGTTTAGCGCCCGACACCCACAATTGTCAATCAATTCCTTTCGATGATCCCCCTCATTATTACCATACAAAAAAAGCGCCTAAAGGCGCTTCGCATAAGGTTTTTCATTAAATTTTAAAGTAACTGTATATAGCCCAATATGGATATCCATAAGGGAACACTCAGAATTAAACCAAAAAACAATCCACGCTGGAGGCTGCCCTCTTTTTCCATCATAATTCTCCTTTATGTGCGTCCGATACATTATTTTTTATTATTACAATTTTAATATAATTTATTCTTCGTTATTTACTTGTGAATTTAATCACATTTGATAAGCTGTTTAGAAATACCATTGATTATTTTTGGAATATCGGGGTAGAATACGAATATACGTTCCTATTAGAGGTGATGAGATTCATGCATAGAGCAGAAAGCAGGGACAACATGCTGGTGAAATCTTATTTATTGCTTCCGATGATTTTATCAGCTTTCGAACGGGACTCCGCCATTTTATCTACACACTTACGAACACCCGCCCCTTATCTGGAGGTGCTTGGAACAGCTGCTGCAGTAGCTACAACAGATCTAAGGGATGTTCGTGCAGAAATGAGAAGACGGGGAATCAAGGTGTATGAGCAAAACAGACTTAATACGGGAATTGAAGCCAAGTATATATGTCGTGGCTATCACGAACGAATGCTGCTGTTGAATGACATTGTTGCGGCTCAGGCTGCCATCCATATGCGCAGATACCTAGGGCTGGATATTTCCTCTTTTAAGAGTTACGAAGAACAGTATCAGATTAAATAAAGCTGTATAGAAGCCGCTCTACTCTCCCCCCAATCAATTAGTGAACAAAAAAATAGGCCTTACCATGGGAGTTGGCAAGACCTGAGAGAGATATACCACAAAACACTGGGGGGTGTTTGGTGTCTTCAATATATACCTCGAACCTGAAAAAAAGCTGATAGGCACATAAAAATTACATTAAAAATATCATTCGCCGTTCAGAAGTGATCCGAATGCTCCCACAAGCTTAGCCGACCTTTGGCTGGAATTGGATGGCGCAGTGAGTGAACCTCTTCAAGCTTCCAGGCAAAACGTCCTTCGCTATAGTCGCCAAAATCATATTCGTTCCCATTGATCCATTCCCTTAAATCCACCTCTGGAGTAACCACATAACATCCCGCGAGCTGACCTGTAGCAATAATAGCTCCTGTCGGCAAATTATTCGCTGTATAGCCATGTTTCGCCAATACTGATTTGTACGGTTCCTGTTCACAAATCTTTTTGTCAATCCTCATTCCGGCATGGATGCCTAACTCGCCGCGGTAGGCTGTTCTCCATGAACGAGTTTCAAACTCTTTTTCACCAAGAGCAATTAAGGTCGCCCAAGGCTGCCGTATTGTTATACACCGCATGATATTTATCCCCTTTGTTTATGTTGGACGTTTGTCACGGATGCCACGGATCTCGATCTCGCGTTGTGTAATCTTGCTCTCCTTGACTTGATAAATAATCCCAACCGTTTGGTCGATACTCATTTCCATGATTGATCGCCTCTAAAAATAAGAACATTCATTTTTATTATATACAAACAAAAGTTCTAAATATCAATATTATTGACATTCACCTGTAACTCCCCACAATTTAAACAAATAAAATAATTAAAATTGATAAAGGAGAATATAGTTTGTATACTAATCAAGTAGTTAGTGTGCAAACTATATAAAGAGGGGAATTAATTTATGGACAACCCAGGACAGTTATTAATAAGAGTAAGTCTTGAAATGAAAAAAAGCTTAACAAAAAAACTTTTACTTTATAATGTAACAGCTCCTCAATGGGCAGTATTAAAAGATATATCTATTCATTTAGAAGGAACAACTCCAGCTATGATTGCAGAGCGAACTTACTCGGATCGCCCTACAATAACGGGTATACTCGAGCGACTTAAAGCAAAAGGACTTCTGGACATTAGAGATAATCCAAATGATAAACGATCAAATCTTGTATTCATTACAGATTCGGGAATGATAATTAAGAGTCAAATAGAAGTTCTTAGTGACGAAATCATGGATAACGCACTTAAAAATATTTCTGAACAAGAAATGTCCACGTTTATGAACGTGCTTAAAACAATCTATTTAAATATTAGTTAGGGAAGTGAGACTTATGATTCTAATCACAGGGGCAACCGGTAATGTAGGACGTGAAGTGGTTAACGAACTAAGGAAAAGTGAAACACCTTTTAAAATTGCCTCCCATCGAAAAGACAGTGAGTATGTTTATTTTGATTTTGAAAATGCTGATTCTTTTCGTCCAGCGTTAACAGGAGTGAAAAAATTATTTTTACTGCGCCCTCCTCATATAGCTGACGCAAAAAAATATTTCCAACCCCTCATAGATATCGCAAAGGAAGTCGGAGTTGAACACATTGTGTTTCTATCTCTATTGGGCGTAGAGAAAAACCCAATTGTTCCACACCATAAAATTGAAAAAATCATTAAAAAATCAGGAATTCCATATACTTTTTTACGCCCAAGTTTCTTCATGCAAAACTTAATTTCTCAACATGGGGAAGAGCTACGTAAAGAAAAGGAGATCTATGTACCCGCAGGAAAAGGCAAGACTAGCTTTATCGATGTTCGTGATATCGGTACTGTAACAGCTAGAATCCTAACTGAGAATGGTCATGAAAATAAAGGTTACTCGTTAACGGGAACTGAAGCGCTAGATTACTATGAAGTAGCTGAAATTTTATCTGAAGAGCTAGGAGAAACAATCAAATATGTTAATCCATCAGTTCTTCAGTTTAGAGATAAAATGTTAACAAAAGGAATTCAAAAAGAATTTGTGACTGTTATGATTGGAATTTACTTCACTGCAAAAATTGGATTAGCCAAAAAAATCACGCCCGATTTACAAATATTACTTGGTAAAAGACCCATTACATTCAAAGAATTTGCACATGACTATAAGTACGAATTAGTTTAATCATGGTGGTTTTTTGGCTAAACCATCAGGAAGCATTTCAGGATACATTGTTACTGCCGCGTGCGAGGGGAATCAATAAAGGTCGTCATAATGGATATGCTGCTGTTTATTCTTATATTGGTAATGTACAAAATGCTATGCCTGTGCAACCGATTTTAAACTAATGTCGTAACCACTAGAGGGGAAGGTCCATGATTCAAAAACCACGTACTACTATTAAATGGACTCTTATTTTTGTTTTTTTGTTATTAGTCACCGCCTGTAGTAAGAATGATGAAGTTTTGAAAGGAATTGTACATACAATAGATGTAGAAAATAAAAGAATTTTAGTAATTTCCGAATTAAAAGAAGAAGACTTGAACAAGGAATACAAGGAGGTTCTCGAATCTAATGAGTACTCTCAAGCCATTTGGGTAAATAAAGTTGCACCTTCTAAATATAAAAAAAGCGATGAGATTAAAGTATTTTTTGAAGTAAGTGATGATTCATTCCCTGCACAAGTTACCGCCAAAAAAATCACCAAAATCAAGAATTGAGCAAAAAGAATAGAATCTACTATAAAGAAGCGGCGTCTCCAAAAGGGGCGGCGCTTCTTTGTGTAGATTTAAGGAGAAATCCATATTTATAAATGCACTCTGTGCAAAAAAGTGACCCCACCACTTTCGGCAGGGTCTAGATCTATTTTATAAGGGGGTTATGTGATTACTATAATCCTCTTAGCTTAAATAAGTATGAAGCCCGTCTAAAGATTTGCTGAAATATTATTATTTTTATCGAAACCGATCAAATATAGTAACGTATCAATCTTAATTTTCAAATTACTACATATACAAAATGGAGGTGTGTATAAAGATGAAAATATTCAGTCTATTGCTTGTAGCATTGTCTTCCATTGGAGTAGTTGCCACATTCGGATTTTCAACATTCAGCTTAATCACAGGAATTATAGGAGGGCTTATTGCAGCATTTGCAATTTCAGGCTACTTGCAGTCTGTCAGACGTGATTACCCCAATGAGAGCTATGAGAATAAACAAGTTAAGTATCAGTCGAACTATAATACTTGGTAAGCAAAAGCCCCACCTTAAACTGGTGGGGTTTTTCATATTCCCAAACACTTGTAAAATCACTTTGTGATATTAATGGTAGAAGAAACAAACGAGGGATAATGGCTAGCTGTAGAAGTGCTTTCACCGAAAATTCATTCCTTAGTTCATAGACTACTTGAGCTTTGTCTTGTTTGGTGATTTCCCCTTGTTTTGAACCTCTAGTTTAATCTGTGCAGGATATGATGTATAGCCCTTTTTAAAAGCTTCTTTCCCATGATGTTCATATTGACTAATCCAATTACTGTATGACAATTAAATAGAAGAGAGCTGCTAAAACAAACCGGTATAGAGCAAACCACTCCAATCGAAGTCGCTTAATCAGTTTGATGAACGTCACTACTGCAATCATTGCCACAAGAAAGGATGTCGCAAAGCCAATTAACATTAGAAGTAAATCGTCAGAACTCAGCAAATCACGACTATCGTACAAATCCAACAAGCTTGCACCAAACATAACTGGCACGGAAATAAGGAATGTAAAATCTGCGGCGGCTTTTTGGCTAGTGCCAAGCAACAGGCCACCTGAAATTGTCGAACCTGATCTCGAAAATCCCGGCCATAACGCCAAGCATTGGAACAGACCAATTCCGAAAGCCTGTTTATAATTAATCCCATCGATAGTATCAGCGGTTTCAGTCCGCCTATTCCGCGCTGCAATGATCATCAACACCCCACCAACAACTAGACCGATCAAAACAGGGGTTGGACCAAATAATTGGCTTTTTATTGTGTCCTTGAAGAGAAGATATAGGATTAATGCTGGTAACATAGCCAAAATCATATGAATGACATTTAATCCTTTGCTTTTGGAAAAATCCATTCTAATCATATTAACCCCAATTTCCAAATACCTTTTCCAATAAAGAATTAGAACTGCCATCACTGCACCCAACTGAATAACAATTTTAAAAGTTATTGCAGCATCTCCCTCAAAGCTAAGCAAATCGCCTGCTAAAATAAGGTGTCCAGTAGATGATACTGGTAAAAATTCAGTTAAGCCCTCTATTATGCCAAGTATTATTGCTTTAATTACGTCAGTCATCAGTGGATTGTCCCCTTTCGGAAATAAAATCATTTAATTTCCAGTATAAGGGAGACACGTAAACTTCCCCATCGATTAACCTAACAATATTCAATTCAGAATGACATAATTGTCACATTGCTCATTATTTCAGTCTTAAGGGGGCTTTGGTTTGCAAAACACAAAATATTAAGTATAATGTTACTGTCGAAACGCTAAGGCGTCTGTACAGGATGGCTACCTGGCACTGATGATGGCAGGCCAAGCGCTTTATAAAGTTTTCTTTATGTGTATTTATACTTTAGGAGCGTGGTTATCTATGAAAATTAATATTACCGCACATTTTAACATTGATATTACTTTATCTCTTCATCTGTTAGCCGTAGCCAGTCTTGCTTATGAACTCAGTTCACTGACGAGCTCGTGAAATTCGAGCGAAAAGTATCTGTACTAAGACACCTTGTGGTGTCTTTTTTTATTTTTATAGTAATTACCATCTAACCAATCTGCCCCCGCAAGAGAAAAGCAGCTTATGCTGCTCCTCCTCCACCATCCTTCATTCTGACTGCTGTCAGCTTGCGACACGCCTTCCATCTGCTCGACAGTGACCACTAGTCATACCGTTTTCATTAGCGATTTCGCCATGTCTTATCTTTTAGAAGAATGTTAGAAGCCAGGGGATTTAATGAAAAATGACGCGGTCCCGAAACCTCGGAAATCCGCGCCACGTATGGTTTTTTGGGATGCTGGTGAAGGGAATTGAACCCCCGGCCTACGCATTACGAGTGCGTTGCTCTACCCCTGAGCTACACCAGCTTAAAGCTGATTTTTCTGTCAAACAAAAAATATTATACAACTTTCAGCCAGAAACGCAAGCCTATTTCTCCCTGTTTTCCGCCCTCCTAAACTGCTAATCCACCTGTAGCTTACGCTCCACAGACTCTAACTTTCCACGGCTAGTGGAGGGTTTATCGCGGCGGTCGTCTATTTTAAGTGAGGTAGAGACACGTTCTGCACCTGCGGCAAAAGGAGACTCATGCAAAGCTTCTACCGCGGCAAAAATGCGTTGCAGAGGCCCTTCGATGATCGTCCCCATGGACGTAAGTTCATATGTAATCCCTTCTACTGTCTTCAGCACCCGCTGCATATCCGCAACATAGCTGCTAAGACTGGTACTGCCTGTTCCAATTGGAATAACTGTAACTTCAGCAATAGGCATGAGAATACCTCCTCGAAATTTTATAGTACCTATCTTCTTCCATTGTAACAATTCCACCGCTCTGTCACAAACTAAGCAAGATTATCCTCCCTTATCTCTTCTATTTCTTCTGATTACTCCAAAATATGACTTTGGGCTAAGAGTATTTTCTCATGCGCAAATTCTAGGGTCATCTGCACTATATTTATGGACTCTTTGTGGCATCTTTTCGGACAATTTATGAATCATTTCGCATCTCCCTGTGGATCAATTGTGGATTACTTATGGACAGCCTGTGGATCATTTGTGGAGTACTTTTAAAGAACCCGCTCCCCGCGCGGGTTTTCTAAAAAACTGTTTACAAACACAACATCTTGGGTTATTTTTATCTAACGACAACAAAATATAGTGGAGACAGGCGCTTTGATCCTTAACCGGATTTAGAGCTTAATAGGGAAGCGCGGTGAGAATCCGCTGCGGTCCCGCCACTGTAACCGGATGGCCTTCTTAAGCTTCTGGGAAGCTTGAGAATCCACATCTCCCGGCAGATGCCACTGAGGGTTAGGAACACCCTTGGGAAGGCGCCGAGAGATCCCACGGAAGCCAGGAGACCTACCTGTTTCGACGACACCAACTATTGATGCCTGCGAGGAACAGGGATGGTGTCCGCATGCGGTCATCTACGTAGAGACCTCTGCAAATATCCGTGTGGATATTTACATAACGCATCGGGCATTTTCTGCCATCCTCGGGTAGGGGATGCTTTTTTTATGTAATCAGAACAAATATACGACTGCTTATGGCAGTCCAACTTCCTATGGATATATGGATTTGATGATAGATGTTTTTCTTTTATACTGAGAGGAGAGCTGTACAATGACGTTGTTGGAGAGACAATTTAATGGAGTAGAAAATGCACGGGAAGTTCTTTTAGAAGAGCTCATTGATTTAGGCCGGGATATTATCGACAGTCGGGATATGGACCTATTGCGCGAGAATGCCAATTTGAATGGAGAGAGTTTCTCCGGTAAAATGAGCAAGTTCGGCAGTGAATATTCAAAATGGTACGCCCGCAATTTTACGATGCCGCCGCAGCTAGTGCAGGCTATTGATGACAATGTCGTCTATGTGCATGATCTGGATCAATACGCGATTGGAACGACGAACTGTATTTTTATCCCGTTTGATAAACTTCTCCGTGAAGGTTTCAATACCGGCAACGGCAGCGTTCGTCCTCCGAACTCAATAATGACTGCTATGTCTCTGGTAGCGATTATTTTCCAATCCCAGCAAAATGCTCAATATGGTGGTGTATCCGCCAATAAACTCGACTATGATCTGGCACCTTATGTAACCAAATCCTTCGCCAAGCTGTTCCGCAAGGGTCTGGATTATTTTGAAGAAGGACAAGCTGATGAATCTTTGGGCGAGATTACGATGAGCCGGACCGATCTGGCGGAGTTATATCCAAGAGCGTTCCGTTTTGCACTAAAGGAAACCGAAATCGAAACCCTGCAAGCGGCTGAAAGTATGGTACATAATCTGAATACCATGTCCAGCCGATCCGGTGGACAAATACCGTTTACCAGCATCAACTACGGTACTTGTACTTCACCAGAAGGTCAGCTTGTGATCAGTTCTCTGCTAACAGCAACTATGAACGGACTTGGCAGCGGAGAAACACCAGTGTTCCCGATTCAAATCTTCAAATGCAAGCAAGGAATCAATCAACAACAAGGCGATCCTAACTATGAACTGTTCCTAAAAGCGGCTGAATGTTCTGCGCGCAGACTATATCCAAACTTCGCTAATCTGGACGCTCCGCTCAACTTGCAGTATTATGATCCAAGTGATCCTGATACGGAGTTCGCTACAATGGGCTGCCGAACCCGAGTGCTCGGTGACCGTTTTGGTCGTAATCATTGCTCTGGAAAGGGCAACCTTTCCTTTAATACACTGAATCTGGTTCGGCTAGGTCTGGCACACGGCACAGTAACAGGCAGACGTACCATCGCAGACGAAGCTGGCTTCTATGAAGATCTAAATCATTATATGGATATTGCGCTGGAAGGACTTCTTCATCGGTTCCACATTCAAACCGCACAAAAAGCTAAAGCTTCCGATTTCATGATGCGAGAAGGCGTCTGGGAAGGCGGCGAGCATCTTGCACCTGATGACACTGTAGGCGATCTGCTAAAGCATGGCAGTCTGTCTCTTGGCTTCATCGGTATGGCGGAATGTATGAAAGCTATGTACGGCAAACACCATGGCGAGGATATGGAAGTTCATGCCAAGGCGCTGGCTATTGTGCGTCATATGCGGGACTATTGCGATCGGAAAAGTGAGGAACTGGATCTCAACATCACTCTGTTCGCAACTCCAGCAGAAGGTTTGTCCGGTAAATTCACAAAAGTTGATCGCAAGGTACTGGGTTCCATTCCGGGCGTAACCGACCGTGAATATTATACGAACTCTTTTCACATCCCTGTATACTTCGATCTGGGTGCTGCTCAGAAGATCAGCTTGGAAGCTCCTTTCCATGAATATTGCAATGCCGGGGCTATTTCTTATGTCGAATTAAACGGCAATGCCCGCAACAACCCATCGGCTTTTATCAAAATCATTAAATATGCGCTCGAACAACAGGTCAGCTATTTCAGCATTAACCATCCGATTGACCGCTGCTCCAGCTGTGGATACGAAGGCGTAATTGGGACAAACTGTCCTTCCTGCAACGCACATGAGAATGACGTGCACATCCGCCGTTTGCGCAGAGTTACAGGTTATTTAACCGGCGACTATCAGACCCGCTTTAATGCCGCCAAACAAGCTGAAGTACGGGATCGCGTTAAGCATCTATGAATATTTGCGGTTACTATCCGGAGTCGATTAACGAGGGAGAGGGCATGCGGGCCGTCCTCTTTCTCAGCGGCTGCCGCCATCGTTGCCCGGGATGTTTTAATCCCGAGACATGGAACTTTAAATATGGAGAAGTCTTCACCTTAGAACGACAACATGAAATTATTGCAGAAATCGCCGCTAACCCTTTGCTGGATGGTCTGACACTGGCAGGCGGCGATCCTTTTTTCTCAGCAGAAGAGTTGCTGGGGTTCATTCATGAGCTTCGCGCTGTACTGCCAGGCTTCTCAATCTGGATTTACAGTGGTTATACGTACGAAGAACTTACAGCCCTTCCCGGTACGCCGGAATGGGATCTACTTAAGCAGTGTCAGGTGTTAATAGATGGAAGATTTGTAGAAGAACTGAAAGATACTACGCTTCTCTACCGGGGAAGCTCCAACCAACGCATTATCGACATTCCGGCCAGCATGAACGGCTCGGAGGTCTTTCTGTGGCAGCCTGCTGCGCTATAATATATCAATTTTTGATATTGAAAATTAATTTGAAATAAGAAGGGATGAACTAACCATGCCGCAATTCGTAGTAAAACCGGATAATCGCCAACTGGCTTTTGATGAGAACCGTCTTTCCGTCTACGCTGACCGTATTCTGGAAGGTCTCGATCAACTAAATAAAGAAACTTTGCTGCGTGGAGTGAATTCCAAACTGCGTCGTGACTCGGTAAGCGGAGAAGAAATCAGCAACGCCTTCACCATGAGCGCTCTAGAGCTTGTAACAAAAGAAGAGCCTACCTGGAAGTTCGCAGCTGCCCGCGCCCTTCTGACAACCCTTTATAAAAAAGCTGCCGTTCATCGCCGCTACAAAGCTTATCCAGAAGAGCCTTACGGTGAATTGTATCCACTAATTACGGATCTCGTGAAAAAAGGAATCTATCGCGAAGAACTTCTAAGTCATTACACCAAAGAACAAATTATCGAACTAGGTGGGTGTATCGATTATACACGCGACCTTTTGTTTGACTATATCGGTCTGCTTACGCTATCCGACCGTTATTTGGCGCATGATTTTGACGGCCGTGTGATGGAGCTTCCACAAGAACGTTATATGATTATTGCCATGTACCTGATGCACCGTGAGCCAGCTGAGAAACGTCTTGAGCTTGTAAAAGAAGCTTATTGGGCTATGAGCAACATCTACATGACTGCTGCTACACCTACAATGTCTAATGCCGGCAAAAAGGTCGCTGGACAGCTATCCAGCTGCTTTATTGATACTGTAGACGATTCCCTAGAGGGTATCTTTGACTCCAATACAGACGTAGCACGTCTAAGCAAAATGGGTGGCGGCATCGGCGTTTACCTTGGAAAAGTACGGGCACGTGGTTCGGATATCCGTGGCCACAAGAACACAAGCTCCGGCGTAATCCCTTGGATTCGCCAGTTGAACAATACAGCAGTCAGCGTAGACCAGCTGGGCACACGTAAGGGTGCTGTAGCTGTTTATCTTGATGTATTCCATAAAGATATTCTCGCTTTCCTTGATCTTAAGCTGAACAACGGTGACGAGCGTATGCGTGCACATGACGTGTTCCACGGGGTCTCCCTGCCTGACCTGTTCATGGAAGCTGTAGAATCGCGCAGCCACTGGAACCTCTTCTGCCCTCATGAAGTGAAAAAGGTCATGGGCTGGACTGATAAAAATGGCCGTCCACTAGGATTGGAAGATTTCTACGATGAAGAGCTTGGCAAAGGTACTTTCCGTGAAAAATATGCTGAAGCTACAGCGAACCTGGAATTATCCCGGATCACTGTTCCTGCGATCGACATCATGAAACGGATTATGAAATCACAGCTAGAGACGGGTACACCGTACATGTTCTACCGTGATACCGTGAACCGGACCAACCCAAACCGTCATCAAGGTATGGTTTTCTCCTCCAACCTGTGCACAGAAATTATGCAGAATCAGTCTGCAACAGTAATTGAACAAGAAGAATTAGTAACTAAAGATGGCCAGACCCGGATCGTTATTTCCAAAATCCCTGGCGACTTCGTAGTCTGCAACCTGAATTCAATTCACTTGGCACGGGCGATTCCAGCTGGCGTATTAGAAAGACTTGTTCCGATCCAAGTCCGTATGCTTGATAACGTAATCGACATTAATAATATTGAAGTTCTGCAGGCACAATACACGAACAGCCAGTACCGCGCAGTAGGTCTTGGCACATTCGGCCTGCATCATCTATTGGCACTCAAGGGCATTCGTTGGGAATCCGATGAAGCCGTAGAATATAACAATCATTTATATGAACATATCAACTACCTGTTGGTTCGTTCGAGCATGGAGCTCGCCCGTGAAAAAGGCCGTTATCCGAAATTTGTTGGCTCCGATTGGGAGACTGGCGCATACTTCACTTCCCGCGGGTATGTTAGCGGTGAGCAAGAAGGTAAATATGTAACGACTGAGCAATGGCGCGAGCTGCAAGAAGAAGTAGCTAAGGACGGCGTGCGTAACGCTTGGATGTTCGCCATTGCGCCAAATGGATCTACATCGATTATTGCCGGCTCCACCGCCAGCATTGATCCGCTGTATGAACTGCTATCCTATGAAGAGAAAACAACTTATAAGATCGCTAACCCAGCACCGGATCTGTCCGATAAAACGATCTGGTACTATAAGACAGCATTTACAATTGACCAAAACTGGTCGATCCGCATGGCTTCTGCTCGCCAGCGTCACGTCGATCAAGGCCAAAGCTTTAACCTGTATGTCCGTCCTGACATCAAGGCTACCGAGTTCCTGGAACTGCATCTGAATGCCTGGAAGGGCGGCTTGAAATCAACTTATTATGTGCGTAGCCGTGCTTTGACTATAGAAGAGTGTGAATCTTGCGCTAGCTAATTATCTTAGTGCCCTGAATAGAAAAACGATGATGAATTTCGTAACTGCGAGGAATGTTTGTGCTTCCGGCCGCTGTTGTCATCAGATGTCTTGATCTTTACCGCTATTAGCGGATGACATCCGATGACAGCATATGCTTTCGATGCGAGCTTTCCTACGGAAAGCTTTCGGGCGGTCGCTGACGCTCCTACAGCTCCAAACTTCCTCTCCGTTACTCCATCACCGTCTTTCTATGAACTAGACACCAAAGAAAGATTACCCGCGCAAAAAATGGAGGGATAAGAAATGCAATTACAAAAGATTTTTAATACTGAAGCACCTAATCAATCCACACGAATTATCGACGGTGAATGCTCAGGTATTCTGAACTGGAACGATATTCGCATGCCTCATATGTACAAGCTGTATAAGGTGCTGCTGCTTAATCACTGGATCGCGGATGAAATTCCAATGTCCAAGGATGCGCAACAATTCCCGATGCTGGATGCCGAGGAACAACGCGTATTTAAGATTAATATCTCCCTACTCGCTGTGCTGGATTCGATGCAGACGATGTTCGTGAGCGACGTGAAGCGTTATTTCACCGATTCCTCTTTGGAAGCTATCTCCGCTATTATCGGGCAGCAAGAAGTGGTGCATAACCAATCCTATTCCTATGTTCTATCCTCTATCGTGTCGGAGAGTGAGCAGAAGGAAATTTTTGAATATTGGAAAAAAGACCCTGTCCTGCTGGAACGCAATCAGTTTATCTCTGATATTTATCAAGAGTTCCGTGATAACCCTACGAGACAGACCTTTTTCCATGCGCTGGTAGCAGATCTCATCTTGGAAGGGATTTTCTTCTACAGCACTTTCGCCTTCTTCTACAATCTGGCCCGTGACCAGAAGATGATGGCGACCAGCCAAATGATCTCTTATATTCAACGTGACGAGAATCAGCACTGCTACTTCTTCGCAGAAGTATTTAAGCAGCTGCTCGTAGACTTCCCTGAGCTGAACACCAAAGAAAACATGGATTACGTATACCGTACCATCGACCGCGCGGTAGAGCTCGAAACCAACTGGGCTTACTACACACTTACTAACGTGCGTGGCATTGATCTTAACGAGCTTAGCGACTACATCAAATATACAGCGAACAAACGTCTGACTTTGATGGGTATGGAAAAAGCTTACCAAGGTGTTGACGTTAACTGTATGCCTTGGATCAAACCTTTCTCCGATGATGCGCTTAATGCTACCAAAACTGACTTCTTCGAAGCCAAGTCCCGCAACTACGGTAAGGTTGGCGACGATAACGGATTCGACGATTTGTAAGACCGGATATATAACGAGCCCTATATATAAAAAGAGGCCATTCTCTACTTTCACAGTGAGATGGCCTTTTTGCTATAGCTTATATAATGCAAAAAGCGCCCCTCTCCCCTGGTATCAGGGATGAAAGAGACGCTTATACATTTGTTATTAGCACTAAGCACAGAAGGCTTGCTACTTAGTCTTATGCCTTGCGTTCCACACGATGTGTAGTTTCTTCAGCAAGCTCATCTAATGCATCGTTCAGGCGCAGCTTCAGCTCCTCAGCAAGCTCTACCACTCCGTGATCATTACGAACCACTTGAGAATCCACGGCATAAACGCCGCCAAGAATGTAACGTGCGCCCAGTACGGACAACACAGGTTTCAATGCGTAATCAATTGTGAGCAGATGTGCAAGACTGCCGCCCATGAACAGCGGGAGTACAACTTTTCCGGCCAATCCCTTTTGTGGAACCAGATCTAAAAAGGTCTTCAGCACACCTGTATAAGAAGCTTTATAAACCGGGCTAACCACGATTACCGCATCAGCTTCCGCTACAAGGCCATTGGCTTTGACGATAGACTCACTTTCAAACTTAGTGTGAATCAAATCCTCCGCGGGTAGTTCTGCTACGTTAATACGCTCAACCTCGAAGCCCTGATTGGTTAAGCTGGCCTCCGCATATTCTATAGCTGCATTGATACGCGATACCAGGGAAGGCGTTCCGTTAATCACAACAATTTTAGCCACTTTTCCACCTCTTCCATCCCACTTAAGCAGCTCAAACTGCTTTATTTATTATCCCGACAAAATTACTTTAAATTAATACTAATCCTAACGTAGAATTGATATTTTTGTCAAACCATAACCACTTGCGCTCCTCCCGCTCTTAAGTTATACTAAGCAACAATATTAAATCCAACAATCAGGCCAATGATCGGCATCCAACCGTGAGGCGTCTGCGACCGGAGTCTACAACAACTCCCTAAGTTCACCGGGTTTCGCCCGTTACCGCGAAGACCAAAGAGGGTCGGATTGTTCCTGCAGTTAAGGAGATTCGATCAACCTGGGTGGCACCGCGAGCTGACGCTCCTCGTCCCATGGATGAGGGCGTTTTTTGCGTTTTTTTAACCAAAAAGGAGCGAAACGGTATGCTGGATATGAACTGGATCAAAGACAATCAGGAACTTGTAAGAAACATTACGGCTTGGAAAAGAGTCGACTTCCCACTGGATGAACTGCTGGAATGGGATGAGAAACGGCGCGAATTGCGCCAAGATACGGAACAGTTGAGAGCCCAGCGTAACGGCCTGACCAAAGAGGTTGAACGACTTTTACGACAGGGTGACAGCGTGGCAGGAGAAGCAGTTAAAGAACAAGTAAGAGAACTGAACAACCGCCTGAATCTCTATGAGGCAGATCTAACTGAAGCAGACCGGCGCTGTGGAGAACTCATGCTGCTCGCACCAAACCCTGTATCGCAGGATACACCGATCGGCCATGATGATAAAGATAATGTAGAGCTGCGACGGACTGGAACGTTGCCGGAATTCGGCTTTACACCGCGTGATCATGTGGAGCTAGGCGAGCTCCACGATATCATCGATATCCCCCGTGGCGTCAAAGCAGGCGGTCCACGCAGCTATGTGCTGAAGGGTGCAGGCTTGTTGTTACATCTGGCTGTACAGCGGCTGGCCATTGATGTACTTACGGCCCGCGGGTTCACGGTGATGGATGTTCCCGTGATTGTCCGTCCGGAAGCGCTGGAACGTACGGGCTTCTTCCCCGGCGGGATGGATCAGACCTATGAGCTAAACGGAGACAATCGCTGGCTGGTAGGCACATCGGAGGTGTCGCTTGTTTCGCTGTATAGCGATGAGATTGTCGAACTGGATTCGCCAATGCGGCTCGCCGGAATGTCGGCCTGCTTCCGCCGTGAGGTAGGATCGGCGGGACGGGACGTGCGTGGCCTGTACCGTGTTCATCAATTCTCAAAAATTGAACAAGTTATCGTGTGTCGGAATGATGAGGGCGTATCGGAGGGCATGCTGCAGGAGATTCTTGCGAATGCAGAGCATATTCTACAGCTCTTGGAACTCCCCTATCGGATCATGGCTGTCTGCACAGGAGATATGTCCCTGAAGACACATAAGCAGTATGACATCGAGACTTGGATGCCAAGCAGAGATGCATACGGAGAGACACACTCGGCTTCCAACCTGCTCGATTTCCAGGCTCGTCGCTCGGGCATTCGTTACCGGGATACAGACGGTAAGCTGCAATACTGCCACACCTTAAATAACACCGCAGTGGCTACACCAAGGATCCTAATTCCGCTGCTGGAGAATCATCAACTGGAGGATGGATCCATTTACATTCCGCAGGCACTGCGTAAATATATGGATGGAATTGAACGGCTTGAGCTTCCGCACCAGTAATACTGTGTTGTCCAAATAGATTTTAAATTAATAATGCCCTTCCACTTCTCGATAAGAAGCTGGAGGGGCATTATTTTAGTTCCGATACATTCTATATAATTCTAATCTCTATTGTTTTCCCTATGTAAAAATTAACAAAACTCTAGAATAAATTTGTCGTAATCCATACTGAATTCAACAATATACATAACATGCAATTAACATGTTGGTGCTCTATTAACCATAAAAATACTAGATTTATTATTAATATTGTATTTATGCACTGTTTTTATACTAAAATCACAACATTTCAATTTTTAGATTTAATTGATGCAAACTTTAATTTATATTCATGTAAGACAACCTTTCATTTTACATTTGAATGCTAAGATTTAATAGGTTGTAAATAAAAGATTCGAGGGGAGAATGACTTATCCAAATGATTATTTCTTCAAGAGTAAGAAAATGGTTCGCTACTGGACTGGCAATGTTAATGGTTGCCGGCAGTGTGTTACCAGCTGTCCAGACTGCCGAGGCAGCACCGGATAATAGCAACATTGTTATCTCGCAGGTCTATGGTGGTGGTGGAAACGGCGGAGCGGAGTTTAAAAATGATTTTATTGAATTATACAATCCTACGAATCATCCAGTAGATTTGACTGGATGGAAAGTTCGGTATACCTCAGCGGCCGGAACCTTTAGTAGTGGAACAGACTTAAATGGAACTATCCCGGCAAATGGATACTTCCTTATTGAGGAGGCCGCTGGAGCTGGAGGAACTAGCGACTTGCCTGCTCCTGATGTTAGCAAGGGAATCCTTGCTATGAGTGGTACAAACGGCAAAGTCGACCTCGTTGATAAATCAGGTACAACGATTGATTTAGTTGGCTACGGAACAGCCACAAATGTCGAGGGAAGTGCGACCGCTGCTCTCTCTAATACGACAGCCGCTATCCGTAAAGCTGCGGCTAATGCACCGGCAGACAGCCGCGGTCTAGATATGGATAACAACTCTACGGATTTTGTTGTCCAAGCACCAAGTCCACGAAACAGCAGCTACGGTACATTACCTGAATTACCGGAGACTGCTAGTTCCGTATTAGCTTCACCAGCCTCTAATGCCTGGCCGGTAGGCACAGAAATATCTTTAAATTCTCCAACGGTTGGAGCATCCGTCTACGCAGCTGTTTATGGATCAGGTGGTTCAACTAATTTTCAACCTTACACAGGGCCTATTACCTTAACTGAGGACACTACGATTAAAGCGTATGCTTCAGAACCAAATATGCCAGACAGCCCTGTATCGACTTTTGATTACACGATTCTGGCCAAAACAGATGTTGCAACAGCACGCCTTGCTAGTAAAGGTCAGAATATTTTAACAGAAGGTATCGTAACTCACATTAATGCAGCAAAAATGTATATTCAGGATGAATCCGGCGGGATCGTACTTTATGGATTTCCAGAGTTCGCAAACGTTGGAGATCGTGTTGAAGTAAGCGGCACAATGGATATCTACAGCAATCTGCAAGAAATCAAATTCCAAAGTGGACTTCAATACAATGTAGCTGCACAAAATGTTGGGGTGCCTGCACCAAAATTGATCACCGCAACCGACTTGTCTGCCGCGAACGGCGAAAGCCACGAAGCTCAGCTGGTAACTATGAATAATGTGACCATAGACAATGTAAATGGCAGCACGGTGACTGCTAGCCAAGGTGGACAACAATTCACAATTTTTTCAACCCTGCCTAAACTAGTTAAGGGTAAAACCTTTGACAATATCACTGGGGTTATCGAGCAATATAATACGACTTATCAGTTCATTCCACTTAACGAAAATGCTTTGGTGGAAGAAACTTTTTCCGTTATGGCCAGCCCTGGCGCAGGTCGCATCATCAAAGGAAGTTCTGTGACCCTTTCCAGCCCTACTCTTGGAGCACAGATTTACTACACGACCAACGGAACTGAACCAACAACAGCAAGTAAACTTTATTCAGATCCGATTACAGTTAATCAAGATCTTACCGTCAATGCAATTGTCGTAGCAGATGGCAAGACAAGTAAGGTTTATACCTTTGCTTATAAAGCGTCTGAACTCCCTCGTATACATGATATTCAAGGAGAATCTCATGCTTCTGAGTATACAGGTCAGAACGTTTCTGATGTAGAAGGCATCGTTACCCAATACGGGTACACCTTTGCAACTGGCGCTTATAGAGGTTTCTTTATGCAAGATCCTCAGCCAGACGATAATGTAAACACTTCGGAAGGTATTTTTGTATACAGCACTAATTCATCCCTTAAACCTCAAATTGGAGATTTAGTCCAAGTTAGTGGAGCTATTTCCGAATACAACGAAGGTAACGCAAGTAATTTAACCTCTACTCAAATTACTATGACTTCAATAAAAGTGGACTCCTCTTCAAGTTATACTGTGCCGGTGCCTGTTGTACTTGGTAAAGGCGGGAGAGCAATTCCGTCTACCATAATTGACAATGACGGCATGGCTAATTTTGAGCCTAATGAAGATGCAATTGATTTCTACGAATCGTTAGAAGGTATGCTAGTCAAGCTCCCTACCCCTACGATTATCAGTCCTTATTGGACAAGTGGTAGCGGAAATTCTATGCTCTATAACATCCCTACAAGAGTAGAAAATGATACACCTGATGTCATCACACCAGCTGGTGGATTAGTTCTCAAAGAATACAACCAATACAATCCTCAGCGCCTCATCATCGCTTACGGAAATCCGGGGCAAGAAGTCATCACCGGAGATAAGTTCGCTGGAGATGTTACTGGTGTCATCGGATACAACAACGGTAACTTCAAAGTGATTCCGGAAAACGGTAAGCTTCCAGCCATCACTCCAAGTACCTTTAAGCAAGAAACAACTACTCTTGAAGTCAATGATAGTAAGTTGTTGATTGCATCGTATAACATTGAAAACTTCTACCCCGGTGTCGGAGCAACAAAAATCCAGAAACTAGCCGACTCCATCACAAACAATATGAAAAAACCTGACATTATCGGCGTTGTCGAAATGCAGGACAGCAATGGTGAAACCAATAATGGAATCACTGAAGCAAGTGCAGCCGAACTGATTAAAGCCATTGAAACCGCTGGCGGTCCCGTATATAAATACACAGACATCGCTCCGGAGAACAATATGGATGGCGGTGCCCCAGGCGGAAACATTCGCGTAGGATTCCTGTACAATCCAGCAAGAGTACAGCTTGCAGACAGTGTGAGCGGACAAAAAGGTACAGCTACACAACCCGTTGGATATAATGCAGCGGCAGATCAATTGACCTACAATCCGGGCCGAATTGATCCAACAAACTCTGCCTTTGCAAGTTCACGTAAACCCCTTGCTGCACAGTTCGTATTCGGTGGCGAAACAGTAATTGTGATCGCTAACCATTTCAATTCAAAAGGCGGCGATACCGGTCCTTTCGGAAACGTTCAGCCCCCTGTATTGTCCAGTGAAACACAACGCCATAAAATCGCGGCGGTCGTAAACGGATTTGTCAAAGAGGTTCTGACTGCAAATCCTAAAGCCAACATCGTAGCTCTTGGTGATTTGAATGACTTCCAATTCACTAAAACTGCAACCCTCTTAAAAGGTACAGAACTAGACAATTTGATCGATACATTGCCTTTAAATGAGCAGTATACGTACACCTATGACGGAAACTCTCAAGTGCTAGATCATATTCTTGTCAGTAAAAATCTAACGGCTTCTTCTAAAGTAGATGTCGTTCATCTAAATGCCGACTTCTCACCATCGAATGGCCGGGTATCCGATCATGATGCGGTTTTGGCACAGATTGATTTTAATACTGCTGAAGACTTCCCACTAACCATTCTGCACACCAATGATACACATGCAGGATTAGATACTGTCAGCTCGCCAAACAACATCTTACGCCGTGTAACAGCAATCCAAGATGCCAAGGCGACTACAGAGAATCCTATTCTTGTAGACGCAGGTGATGTGTTCTCCGGAACACTTTACTTCAATAAGTATCTGGGTCAAGCAGATCTGGCCTTTATGAATCTGGTCAAATATGATGCTATGACTTTCGGTAATCATGAATTTGATAAAGACTCTGATGTATTATCCAAATTCATCGGCAACGCTAAGTTCCCATTCGTCTCCTCCAACGTGAACTTCTCAGCGGATGATATTCTTAGCAAAATGTTCACCAATGAAATCGGCCGGTCAGGTAATGCTGGAACCATCTACCCTGCGCTGATCAAAGAAGTAGACGGCCAACAGGTCGGCATCATGGGTCTGACGACAGAAGACACGGCGAACATTGCTTCACCAGGTAAAGTGACCTTTGAGAATGCCTTCGCTAAAGCGGAAGCAACGGTCGCTATGCTTGAAAAAGAGAATGTTAACAAGATCATTGTTCTCTCACACCTTGGCTACGAAGAAGATCTCAAGTTAGCCAAAGCTGTTAACGGCATTGATATTATCGTTGGGGGGCACAGCCACACGCAACTGAATCAAGCCGTTGTTGATAACAGCGATCCTAACGCACCGAAGCTTATTGTACAGACCGGTGAAAAAGGTCTTTTCCTTGGACAACTTGAAGTTAAATTTAACCAAGATGGCGTACTGACCGATTGGAAAGATCAATTAATCCCCATCGATGCTAAAAACGGCACTAACTACGTTATCGCCGAGGACCCAGAAGCCAAAAAGATCCTGGATACGGAGTATAAGCCGGGTATTCAAGAACTAACCAATGAGGTAGTAGGAAATTCAGAGGTTGTTCTAAACGGCGTTCGCGATAATGTGCGCACAAAGGAAACTAATCTTGGTAACCTGATTGCCGATGGCATGCTTTATGCAGCTCAAAAAGCGGGCACTAATGCCGTAATCGCCCTGCAAAACGGTGGCGGTATTCGCGAATCCATCAACGAAGGACCGATCACACAAGGCGAAGTACTCGGCGTACTTCCATTCAACAACGATCTGGTTACGATCACTTTGACTGGACAAGAAATTAAGGATGCCATGGAGAACGGGGTTTCCAAAACGCCGGCAGCAGACGGACGTTTCCCACACGTTGCAGGGTTGAAATTCTATTACGACTCTACGAAACCTGTGAACGAACGTGTACTGCGTATTGAAGTGAAAAACGGGGATAAATACGTCCCTCTGGATCTGAACGCATCCTACGAAGTAGCTACGAATGCTTTCACAGCTAAGGGTGGAGATTTCTATACTTCACTTGAAAAGGCCTATAAAGAAGGTCGCGTGAATCTGCTGTACCTACCGGACTTTGATGTATTTACGAAGTATCTGCAGAAGGTTGGAACGGTCACTGCGAACACTTCCGCCGTTGAGGGCCGGATTGTTGATCTAAAAGGTGCACCACTGCCGGAGACAAATCCAACTCCGACACCAGACCCAACACCAGTACCAACACCAGATCCAACTTCAGTGCCTACATCAGTACCAACATCGGCTCCAACAGTACCAACCGCTACAGCTACACCATCACCAACTGTTGCTCCAACTGCGGCACCAATTGCTTCAGCACAAGTAACAACAATTAATGCTGCTGATCTAACCAAACAACTTGCTGAACTGCCAGCGGGTAGCCAAGAGCTGGTTATTCCGGTTAAAGCTACTACAGGCGGCGCTCAAGTAGTGCTTCCAGGCAGTGTGCTTGTAAAACAAGCAGCAGCACAGCCTAACACAGTTCTCACCTTTACTACTGATGGCGCTTCTTATTCCTTGCCACTCCGTGTTGTAAACAGCGCAGCACTTGCCGCTCAATTAGGCACCAGCGACTTTACAATTACGGTATCTATTCTACTAGCGAATTCGGGAACACTAAGCAGCACAAACCAAGCTATCGCATCACAGCTAGGTAATGCTACTTTAGCTGCTCCAGTAATCGAATTCAGCGTTTCAGCGCAAGCCGGAAGTAAGAGTGTGCCGCTGAACAATTTCGGCAGTACTTATGTTAATCGGACGATCAATGTACCTACTTCCTTAAATTCAAATAACGCAACGGCAGTGGTCTTCGATCCTGCTTCAGGTAAGATCTCCTTCGTGCCTGCTATCTTTGTTCCTAAAACAGATGGAACAACGGACGTTACGATTAAACGGAACAGCAACAGCTACTACACCGTTGTTAAGTCTTCCAAAACGTTCGCAGATATTAACGGACACTGGGCTAAATCATCCATTGATCTATTAGCTACCAAACTAATTGTCAGCGGAACAAGCAACGATACGTTCTCTCCTTCACAGTCGATCACACGTGCTGAGTTCGCCGCATTAATTACGCGTTCTCTGGGACTTGCGACAGGTAATGGTGAGACCACATTTAAAGATGTAAACTCAAGTGCTTGGTATGCTGATGCTATACGCACCGCAGCAGAAGCCGGATTGATTTCCGGTTATACCGATGGCAGCTTTAAGCCGGGTAGCCCAATCACTCGTCAGGAAATGGCCTCGGTATTAGCAAAAGCCATCAAGTACACAGGTAAAACCTTAAATGCCGATCCTGCGGCACTGGCTAAATTCAGTGACGCAGCAAGCATTCCTGCTTGGTCTCAAGCAGCAGTAGCAGAAATCGCTGCTGAGGGCATTATCCAAGGAGCAACGGACGGTTCCTTTGCTCCACAGAAGCTGGCAACTCGTGCCGAAGCGGTTACGATGCTGGAGAAGACATTGAAATCTCTCCAGTTTATCAACTAGCAAAAACTGATCTCCAGCTCTGAAGACAAAAAGGCGGTTCCCCGAGTGCGTAACGCACCCGAGGAACCGCCTTTTTTAATAAACCAACCTGATCTGTAGGAAGTGTTATGATTCCATCCCAGCTTCACTCTCTTCGTAATGGCTCGTATCCCCGTGCAGCAGGATTTCCGGCACACCATCCGTAAAATCAACCCTGCATAAGCAGGTCGGATAAATGTAAGGCAGATCCCAGAGCTTAGGCAGCGCTCTGCACTCAAAATAGGCCATTAACAGCTTGATCACTACTGTATGTGTGACGATAAGAATGGTCTCACCTTGATGGTCAACGAGAATTTCCTGAAGCTTGCCCAGCGCCCGTGCCTGCACCTCTGCGAAGGTCTCACTGCCCTCCACTTTAAACTGCTCAGGGTCTTGCCAGAAATTGCGATGCTGCTCCGAATACTCGCTCTCCAGCTCATTAGAATCACGGCCTTCCCACACACCCATGCCAATCTCTTTGAACGCCTCAGAGGTCTTAAGCGGAGTACTCCGCTCTCCACGAATAATCTCAGCTGTGCGCAGCGCCCTTGGGCTGGGGCTTGCATAGATGACATCCAGCTGTTCAGTGCGCATTCCCCGGCTCAGCCATTCTGCCTGTTGCACACCAAGAGCCGTCAGTTCAGAATCCATATGTCCCTGCATCCGATGCTGCACGTTCCATTCCGTTTGACCATGCCGGGTTAAAAATATCGTTGTTATACTCATGCCAGCTTCTCCTTCCGTTTCCCCTATCCAATGAGTTTTACTTCCTGTTCTGTTCCATCCAGTTCACTGCATAATCAACGATTTCCCGTTGCGGAATCAATTGAGCGGTTGCCGAAGCAACCTGTCCATATGTAATAAGTCCCGTCTCTTGTCCAAACTGATCTGCCAGCTGAACGAAATCGTCAGAATCCCAATCCAGCTCCTTAAATTCAACCCACTGTCTAACTCCATCCACCATAATGGGCGCCCCGCCAAGGGTTTCCTTCTTGCCAGCATAAGATGCGCGGCATTCGGCAAGATGCAGGGAAGTATTATTAAGATTGCCTACTCCCAGCAACAGTACATGTCCGCCTAAATCGTAAATACGAGCCAGCGGAGAATCTTCCCCCAGACCCATTTCAAGCGAATGACCATACATAACTTCATCTCTATGCTTGCCCCAAGCGGCAAACGAATGTATCGGATGGTCACTGCGTTTTACTCCGTTTTGTTTACGGAAGCAGTCCGGAATAACCCCCATTCCTCTAAGCTGGGTCAGGTCTGGATCATAAGGCGGCATCTGCTCGCGGATACTCTGCCACCACGCCTCCGGCACCGGTGGGTTGCTCCAGCCTGCGGGATCAGTCAGGTCACTTGAATGAGTAGGCATTACCAGCGTGCCAGATTCTCCGAGGACCTCCTCCAATGCCAAAATAACAGCGACCGGGCCCCCGGCTACCCATTGGCCTAACGATTTAAAAGAAGAATGCAATAAAATCGTCATGCCCGCCTTAACGCCCAGTCGACGAAAATCCGCTGCTAATGTCTGAACCGTAATCAAATTGCCTTGTATTTCTTCCACCCTTCATTCCTCCAATGAATCTTCTCAAATCCATTATATAGGAGGGCCGCTTCTAAATGCATCTTCAATAGCCTCAACACTCTTCGGATACTATTTTCGCTCTATAATCACCTGGGGAAATCCCCTCCAGCTCTTTAAAAACACGGGTAAATTGTTTACTGTTCTCGAAGCCTACCTCTTCTGAGACTGTTGCGAGCTTACCGCAGCCTTTTGCCAATAGCTCTTTAGCATGACGGATGCGGACCTTTTTTAAATAGATAACAAAATTCTCACCGGTATATGCCTTAAAGGCTTCGCTAAAATAAGAATAATTCAAGGATACATGATTGCTGACCATAGCCATATTCAGTGGACGGGCGTAGTTGGCTTCAATATAGCTCAGTGCCTCTTCCATATCCGCATGCTCGGTATGCGCAGACCTTACGCCTACAATGTATTCATTCACACTCAAGAGTAAGTTCTCCAGCGCACGATAATATTCGTGGAAATGACGATAGTTGTACATATTGCCTACCGTACGATACAGCTTCAATACCTCTACCGAGGCTTCGCCATGCACCCGAAACACTTCATCCAACACCAGCTCGTTTACATTCTGTCCCACGGACTCCAGATAAGCTAGGTCCAGTTCCTTCAAATGCTCAGTTTGAAAAATCACAGATAGAAGATGCTTCATCTCCTTCTCGCGTTCTGTTCCCAGCATATTGAGCAGCTTGCGAAGCTCCTCCTTAGGTAACGGAAAGTTAGACCGTCCCTGGCCAACATCCCCATAATCCAATAAACTCACTTGCGGATATAAAAAAGTATATTGCAGTGCCCGGCATGCTTCCTTATAACAGGAACGGAGGTCCTCAAGACTTCCTCCTTCGCTGCTAATCCCAATCGATAATCCCTTTATTTCCTTAGCTTCAGCTTGTCTGGACAGCTCCATAAAATCCTGTTTTCTACTCCCGATCAAGACTAATTTTCCATCCCAATCCGTTGTGATTTCCGAGAAAAACTTTTCAAGCGGTCCGATCAATCGTTCCGCCAGTCCCTGAACATCCCCCGACTTCATTCTTGTTCCGTCATTGTAATAGTAATTCAACACACCAACTGTAAAAGGTGCTTGCAGATCACTTAGCCACTCTTGCTGCTCACGCTCCAGCGGAACCTCCTGCTGCATTAGCAGTCCCCGTAAACGACTGGACCGCAGTTCCCTGCGGAAGTGTTCCGTTTCCTGTTCCAGCTGCCTTGCGCTGAGATCCTGTTCTTCCTGTTCCTTATCGATATTCTTCAAAATTTCGAACAACTCATCTCGGCGAATCGGCTTCAGCAAGTAATCCTTTACGCGATAACGAATCGCGCTTTTGGCATATTCGAAATCATCATACCCGCTTAAGATCAGCACTGCCGGGCTTTTCTCACCACTTGTTACCTTAGATATCTGCTCCAACAGCGTAATTCCATCCATCACTGGCATACGTATATCTGTAATAATAATATCTGCACCTTCGGTCTTAAATATATCGAAACCCTCTGCGCCATTACTCGCCATTGTGATGGTATACACGGACGGAAATTCTCTTTCTATCATAGTCTTGAGACCGTAACGGATATTCTTTTCATCATCAATGATCAGTAGCTTCTTCATAGTTGTTTTTCTCCTGTCAAAAGAACTTTCGGCAAGGTCAGACGTACCATCGTCCAACTCCCTGCCTCACTCTGTACTACAAGCCCATATTCATCACCATAAAAGATTTGCAGTCGCTGATGTACATTTCTCAGTCCAATACCACCTGTTCGGCGGTCAACATCTCTCTGTTCTGAGGCACTCTCACAGCGCTCATCTTTCGCATAAATCGCCTCGTTCAAAGCAACCAAACGCTCTGGATTTAAGCCGATGCCATTATCACGAAGCTCTATACAAATATCACCTTCCGTTTCCGAAATATGAATATGAATGTTCGGGTCCTGTAAATTCTCTTTCCCGTCGCACCAAGCATGCTTAACACTGTTCTCTACAATAGGCTGCAGTGACATTTTCAGCACCTCCAGCTCCAAATATCGAGGTTCAATATGAAGCACTAACTTAACCGGATATTCAAAACGAATATTCATCACTTCAATGTAATTTTCAATGTGGCGGACTTCATCCCGCAGCTTCACATACTCTCCGGACCATTTAAAATTATAGCGCATCATCCCACCCAGCGAGGTCAGTGCGTCCGAGATCGTTCGCTGGTTCTCAATTTCAGCCAGCATTTTTATATTTTCCAGCGTATTATACAAAAAATGTGCGTCAATCTGGTTATGCAGCGTACGCAGCTCAGCCTCTTTAGACAACGCCTGCTTGCTCACTGCCTGAGCCACCAACGTATTGATGGTATTCATCAGCTTGGAGAAATGATGGGCAAGCTCCCCGACTTCCCCTCCACCACGAATCATTATTCCAGTGTACGCTTCACCTCTGCGCACTTTTTTCATTGTTTCGGTCAATCTACGTAGATTTTTTAGAATAAAGGCATTTGTCACATAAGCGATCAGCGTTAGTAAAGTAATAAAACCAACATTGGCTCCAATAATTAAGTTGCGCGTGCGGGAGATATCCTTCATCACTCCCTCCATTGACACTACATTTAACAAATAAGCATCAATTCGTTCTAGCGGAGTGTTAATTAACAAAAACGATTTACCATTCTCCGAGTAATTACTGTCCCATTCGCCAGTTTCCCGGAACTGCTTATACCGTTCTGCAATCATATCAGCCATCTCTAGATTATCCTGCAAAAAAGAATTGTCCGGCCTGGTGAAAAGCTGCAGCTCACTATCCACAAGGAACATCTGGGTCTGATTATCCCGTACATCTGTATACGTCTTGGGTGTAAACCGACTCAGCAGCATATCCACCTGCACCATGCCAATATGATTGTCTGCTGGCCGACTCTTCTCACGCAGCAAAGAAACCTTTGGCAGACTCTCCGTCGGTGCTCCCAAGTATCTCTGCATCAAATCCGGATCACTTTTCTGAAAAGACCAGTATTCCTGCCCTTTCAATTGAAGCGCTTTCTGAAACCATGGGGTGGAAGAAACTCGCTCTTCGCGAAAGATAATCGGCCAAATTTCATGCACCTTATTGCTTCTCGAATACAGCCGTAAATGCTCAATATTCGGATTATTAAATTGAATACGAGTCATATTCACATAGGCATTTGTATTAAAATCAACCAAATCTACTAGCTGCGGCTCGGTTTCATTCGCTAAGAATTTTTCTACTTCAGCATCAGAATAAGCCATTTGTGCCGCCCGTTCCATCGCCTCAATCTGATTATGAATGTGCAGCTTCTCCATTTGCGACAAATAATCATTTTTCTCGACGGCATCGCGGAGATAGGTATTATTAATGGCTTTATAGGAATAGACAGAAACCAGCATACACGGGCCTAAAACAATAAAAACATAAGCTGCAATTAAACGGCTCTGAAGAGATCTCCGCCCCCACCAATAACTAAAAGAATGCCATAATGCTCTGATTCGATCTCGCCTATTCACTTTATACACTTCTGTCCTGTCCACCTCGCTAAAATAGTGAATATTCAAATACTTAATAACTATTCCTTATTATAATTCGAAAATAACCCAAAAGCCCGCAGTTAGCGGGCATTTTGGGTCATGCTTTTTATTTTATGGACAGCTTCACTTTATTCTCTTCATATTTCTTTTGTTGGTAGGCATCAAATACATCTTCGCCTTCCTTCTTTCTCTTCTCTAAATACTCATTCCAAATCTTATCGAATTCCGCATCGGAAGAAGCCATGAGCAATTTCGGCATAGTTTTACCGCGCAACTGTTTCAGCTTCGAAGCGATGATGCCTTCAGGAGAGTTTCCTGTTGGTTCGATTTGTTGGAACTCAGAGGAGCCTATGGATTTACCTCTAGTCCAATCTTCCAATTGCTTAAATGGTTCTACCGATTTAGGAGCCCATTGGTCCGTAATGTTCGTATTTTGCAGCATCCAGAATGTAAAGGAAGATCCGATTTGCTTATCAAACGTCGAACGGTCTTTATTCATCAAATCAAACACTTCTGGTTTAAATTGATCTTTTCCATCGATCGTATCGTAGCTGACACCTTTTTCGCCTAAGAACAAGTCTTTGTTGCCTTCTTCACTGTTCAAGTAGCTGAGGAAGCGGATAGCACGTGCTTTATCCTTAACATCTTTGGAGATCAGCGTTACAGTCCAACCGGAGATACCAGGGCCATCAAGGGTTGGTTTATCCAAGTTCGTATTGGAAGGTCCGTCAACAGCGATATACGTTTTGGTTGGATCCTGTTGGTAAATCGTTCCTAGCTGTGCTGCAAAGTCTGTACGTTGATACAGCATTGCGAAATAACGGCCTTGGGCAATTTTTTCTTCCATTTGTGGGCGTTTGTCGATAAAGATATCTTTAGCCAGCAGACCGTCTTGATTCGCTTGACGAAGTGCCTTCATCCAGCGGATATATTCAGGATCAGTTTCACGAGCATATACCTTGCCATCTTTTTCTCTTGGGATTGCCAAGAAGTTCTGCAGGTAACCTTCCAAAGAATCGTTACCGTTCTCGGTAAATTCATGCAAACCAAGTGGAATAAGCGGCTGTCCATTTACGTCAGGGAATTTCTCTTTCGCTAATTTAAGCGCATTCAAGAAACCTTCTGGTGTGCGCATATCTGGACTTCCAATAGCTTCATACATATCCTTGCGGACAGCGAATACTTGGTTGGATACGTAATTTTCTCCATATTTCTCATAGTCGGCAGGAGAGGAAGAAGAGTTAGGATAGCCATACACATTGCCGTCTTCTTGTGTATACCAGCCCAGCTTATCAGCATCGGATACTTTAAAGAAGTACGGATCATATTCATCAGCAAGTTTGTTCAATGGAAGAACAAGTTCACCTTCGACCATTTTCTTAATCGCATCTTCCCAGAAACCCAAAGTGATGAAATCAGGCAATTTACCGGATGCAATCAGCGTATTAAGCTTCTCATTCTCGTTACCAGCCGGAACGATAAAATTAATATCAACTCCGGTCTTCTTAGTTACATATTGGGAGGTTGGGTCCACGCCCCATTTATTAGGGAACCATGAGAAGTTCAGGTACCAGTCAAATGTAATGGGTGAAGTATCAATCTTCCATCCCGGTTCATCTGCTGATAATGCAGCAGCAGTCGGTTCAGCACTTGCCTCCGTATTAGTAGCTTTAGCGCTGTTAGCATTACCTTCGGCATTCTTGCCAGCATTATTTCCGCTGGAGCAGCCTGCGGCTGACAATGACATCATTATTGCGAGAAGCAGAACTCCCATTGCTTTTGGCTTACGTTTCATGCCCATGCTTGTTTACCCCTTTTCTATGAATGTTAATTATAAGCTCAACCCCAGTGCCTACAGCTGTAGGCAACCGGAGGAGTTATCACTGCTAGACATCAGCCCTTAATGGAGCCGATCATCATCCCTTTAACGAAATAACGCTGCAGGAACGGATACACGAATACTATCGGCAATGTGGTCACTACCATCGTCGCCAGCTTAATGGACTGTGACGTTACGCTTCTCGTAACGCTGCTGCCTTGTACAGCGACCATCATTTGACTAGAGCTCGATTGTGCGACGACCCGGAACAAATACGTCTGAATCGGCTGCAGATCAGTATTATTGATATAGATCATACCCGTGAAGTAATCATTCCACTGATACACGCCATGGAACAGCGCAATGGTAGCAATTACAGGCATGGATACTGGAAGTACGATTCTTAAAAAGATGGACCAATCATTAGCACCGTCAATCCGTGCCGCTTCTTCCAGCCCATCGGGAATCTCCCGGAAAAAGGTCATGAAGATAATAAGATCAAAGAAGCTAAACATAACCGGAATAATATAGACTAGGAAATTCTCCAATAGGTGAAGGTCCTTCATCAGCAGGAAGGTAGGAATGAGTCCCCCGCCAAAAAAGAGAGTCACTGTACCCATAAGCATGTAGAACTTACCGCCAATGAGGTTTTTTCTGGAGAATGCATAAGCTACCATCGCTGTGAAAAATACATGCAGTACAGTACCCAAAAGTGTTTTGGCGACAGTAACCCACATCGCCTGCATGATGCCGGGGCTGGCAAACACGGCCTCGAAATTCTCAAAGCTGAACATCCGCGGCCACCAGTAGATTCCTCCCCGCATGGCGTCATTACCGTTATTGAAGGCGTTAACCAATACGTACCAGATCGGGTAAAGCGTTATGAAGCAGATACATAACATGATGAGGTTATTGATGATATCGAACAGGGCCTCGCCCTTCGTTTTACGCTTAAGTGCAAACATATATGGTCCTCCTTATCCTAGAACAACGATGTATCGTTGATTTTTTTAGATACTTGGTTGGCAATCAGCAGCAAGATTAGAGCGATAACCGATTTTAACAATCCAACTGCAGTTGAGTAAGAGAAGCGGCCTGAGAGAATCCCTGTATAGTACACATAGTAATCAATTACATTACTTGCACTATCATTCAGTGAGTTGCGCAGGACCAGAATCTGATCAAAGTTGGAGTTCAGCACTCCGCTGACCGCGAGAATGAAGAGAATGCTGATTGTCGATTTAATCGCCGGCAAGGTAACATACCACATCTTCTGAAATCTGCCCGCGCCGTCGATTGTCGCCGCCTCGTACATTTCAGGAGATACACCGGAAATTGCTGCTAAATAGATAATCGCTGACCATCCAAGTTCTTTCCAGATATCAGAGGAGATAATAATTGTCCAGAAGTAACCCGGCTCAGCCAAGTATGTAATTGGCTGATCAATAAGATGAAGCGCTAGCAAAATGTTATTGATAATTCCTACATCAGCAAGCCATGTAGCCAAAATCCCTCCGAGTACCACCCATGAGAGAAAGTGGGGCAAATACGAAATCGTCTGTATGGTCTTCTTGAATTTCATTGAACGAACTTCGTTCAGAAATAGAGCGAAGATTATCGGCAAGGGAAATCCGATAATTAGCTTAAACAAGCTAATGCCGAGTGTATTTTTAATTACATTCGAGAGATTGTCATCATCCATGAACTCTTTGAAATGTGTAAGTCCCACCCATGGGGCTTCTGCAATCGTTTTAACGATGTTGTAATCTTTGAAAGCAATGATAATTCCATACATGGGAATGTAGTTAAAGATTATCATCCACGCAATGCCGAGTAGAGCCATTGTCTGCAAATGACGCTGGGCAATGAACCTCTTCCAAAGCGGACTGCGATTTACTTTACCGGTTTCGAAATTGCCAGGAATTAACGGCTTCATCGCTGAGCTTACTTCCATGCTTTTTTTGTTCTCCATCCTTTGGACCTCCAGGCTCTATATCTGTATTTAATCTAAAGCGCTTACAATGTTTATGTATCCATTGTATTTGCTTTTGCCTGTCTCCGTAAGGCTTTGAATTTCGGATTATAGGTTCCATTTTTCGGATTCATTGAAAATTTAAGGGCGAGCCGCAGCTCGCCCCTCTATTTTTATGCTAATACTGCTTGAATTTGCGCGATTTCTCCACGCCGCAGAGCCTCTGCCTCTTCACCGCGCACGAACGCTCCAGATATTTTAGTCATAGTTCCATTACGGTATACAAGCATCAAAGATTGAATGCTAACCTTCTTCTCGCCAAAGGTATTTTCACGTTTTGGGTTAGAATAGATTACCTCCGTATTCCCAAGGAAAGTGAAGGACAGATTGCCCTCTTCATCAAATAGCCATCCTGGCAATACCGGATCAAGAGACAGTGTAAGCGCTCCATCCTCCAATCTGAAAACATGGCTTCCAGCCATCATTGTTCTCCACATGCTTAAGAATTCCGCAGTCGATCCACTAAGTCTCGCTACGAACCCTCTACCGTGGTTATTTGGATCAGGATTGCCTCCGGTTGCGATAAAAGATGAATTCTCCAGTGTACTGCGTCCATAAACAGCAGGATCAAGGAATGGCACCAGCGACGTCTTCAGCTCACCGTAGAATTCCTCGTACAGCCCGCCCTTCAGCAGCTCAAGCAGATACTTATAGGACATGTGCAGGAAGTTAGACTCCCGTTCTAGCCAGCCTGGTGTAAAGGCTCTCATTCGTCCGATTTCATGCGATTCACCTTCTAGACTAACAGAGGTCTGATACATAGATGTTGCCCGATCATACAGCTCTGTTTGCTTAATCAGATTATAGATTTCTTTTGCCTGCACCGGGTTCTTCATCGTCTTCAACCAGCGGGTAGGTCCTTCCAGGAAATAAGGCAAGGCATAAGCCTTAAACTCCTCAACCACAGCTTTTGGCAGTCCGTATCCGCTAATGACTGGTTGACCCTCAGCATCTGTTACCTGATGGAATTTCTCCGCTTCAAAACGGAAATAGGTGGGGGTAAGTCCATTGCCCATTTCTACCGCCTTGTTGATCCCCTCATCAATTTTAACTAGGAACTTGGAAAGGGCTTCGCGGATGTGCTCCAGCGTTACTGCGGACTCAACACCAGTAATGCCAAACCGGATACTTGCTCTATAAGCTTCACGGGCTGAAGCTACTGTATCCCAATAGTTGAATTGTTCCACTTCTCCTGCTAGGACAGCAGTTACCGCGTGATATACCGCTTCAAGCAGCTCCGCGATTTCTTCTGGCAGCTTTACAGCTCCCTGTACATTCTCAGCACCGTTCAGCACATCCAGCAAAAAGACTACAGTACGCTTCAGCTCAAAAGTCTCACT
Source organism: Paenibacillus sp. FSL F4-0097 (assembly GCF_038593125.1). Taxonomy (NCBI): domain Bacteria; kingdom Bacillati; phylum Bacillota; class Bacilli; order Caryophanales; family Paenibacillaceae; genus Paenibacillus; species Paenibacillus sp. FSL F4-0097. The sequence continues at coordinate 500,696 of NZ_CP151965.1, read as the reverse complement.
CATTCCGGAGCCAAACAATCCTGGCAGACCGTTCATGGCATCGTTCCAGCCCGGCTTGTTGCCTTCCATCTCCACACCCATGCCGTAAGGGTCAAGCGTAGCAAATTTATTCAAAGCAAGAGACAACATCTTCACGAACAGATTGGTGTGGTAAATAGCACCTTGCCCACCTTCGGCACGCAGCCAATGGGTATCTCCTGCTTTCCATTTCAGCTTATGCAGCTTCTCCTCATCCTCCAGGAGGGCGCCATATTGCCGGGCTTTTCCGTCACTAATTACATACTTCTCACTACGTGGCAGCACATATGCTGGGCTGTCATAGAACGCATAAGTGTTATCCCCAAATAAAAGCTCCTGCTTCTTGTCAGGGAAGATGTCCAAATAACCTACTACGAGATCCAAATTATATGTCCAGTGATCAGACCAGAAGCCTTCGCCAAAAGCAGCCTCAATGTTTTGCTGTGACAGGGCTAGCAGACCCGACAGAAACTCCTGCTCACTAACCTTCAACGTAACGTTATGATCCGCAATGTAATTGATCAGGCTGCCTGGGGTGAACCGACTGTTGCATAGCTTAACAAGCTCAGCTTGATGATCCGCAGCCGCTTCTCCGATCCATTCCGCAGCCTTCGCTCTGCTGTCTGACTTCACTTCAAAGGTTGTTCCTTGAACACTAAGTGGGTTGTAGCCATCTGCTTGAATTAAGCTATAGAACATTTTGATGTTGAAGCTGCCCACCTTCGGATTAAAAAACACATCATTCCGGCGGTTCTGATTCATATCGCGGAAGTTTCCGTTCCCCTGTGAATAGTATTCTGGGGCAAGCGAGAAGAAGTTATAGTCGCGCTCCAAATCGCCATGTTTACGGGAATATAAATGAACCACAAAGCCATCTCCGCCATTGTCAAAAATAAAAGGATAGCCTCCACGCAGGAAGTTATCGAGATAGGACTGACGGCAATAAGCATCAAACACAGCCGATGAAGTGTGCGTGGCAATGTCTTCTGTTAATTCCTCTGTCAGACCTGCGGCTTCTTGGGATTTGGACAGAATATATTCATCTCGGCATAAATGCTCTGCCTTTTTATTGATTTTATCGATGTCATTTACATGCCCAACCAAAGTATTCAGGGTCAAGCTGCTGCCGGGTGCCAAACGTCTAGCCACACCACTGAAGCCGCAAGGAACCTTATTGACTGGATATTGTGGAAGCTCACTCAGCTCCGAAAGCGTTAATCCCGCAAAGCGGTCTGGGTAAGTAAGAGAGGTATTGCCGCCGAAAATAAGCTCGAAATCAACGATTGGCGCGACTTTTTCTCCTTCTCCAGTAAACGACAGATAGAAATGCCCATTTGTGATTTCGCTAACCTGCGCGCTATCGTTGGTGCTGGAACGCAGCTTATAGAACGGAATACCGTTCTCCAGATTGTATACGTCCATCCAGCTGCGCAGCAGGTTACCAATCTCCTTGTAGCCGCTGTTTTCTACTCCGTAAGGCAAGATCTCAGGCAGACCATCCATCAGCTCCAGCTCAATCTCTTTGCCCCCGATATTCTCAATCTCCACCCGACGTACCAACGCGGCATAATCGTCATTAGGCAGATTGAAATAGTGTACGGTCGTCTTCAGCCCATGCCCGGCATGGCTTTCCTCAAGGGTCAGTCCGTTAGGCAAAATGGTCATGATCCGCTTGGCGGCAGGATCTGGACGTGCCGATTGAAATGGCTCATAAATCTCTTGCTCGCCTTTTATTTTAATAAAGGTTCGGAAGCCGGTGGTTCCTACGTCTTTATAAGAGATATTTGCTGGAGAAAATTCCATGATTGGCGAGTTCTTGTCGCGTACTCCAAAGCTGCAAATCGCTTGCCCCCGGTTCACATAAAAAGTCCACATTGGAATTCCCTTAAGACCTGCAAGACCTGGCAGGAAACTAGAGAAAGGCTTTCCTGTATCAAACTGCTCCATTACAAAATTACCTGATTCGAAATAATAATTACTCACGTTAATGTCCTCCTAAACTGTTACTTATTTATGAAATCAGATGCGTTACGATAGAATGAGGGGATAGCTCGCAGTTGGCAATCTCTTCGCCAAGCCCCAAGGTTACCGTGCGAGCTTCTTCGCTCTCATTCATCAATATGACAGCAAGGCTGCCGTCCGGATTACGGAATGCTGTGGATAGGATTCCTTCCGCTTCAGAAGTAAAGCCAATCCGTACCGCACCTGGCGCGATAAATTTACTGAAATGCCCGATATAATAATAAGAGCTGTTATAGTGCAATTCGTCTGTTGTTGTATCTGCAATAATTGGAGCATCACAGAGATTCCCTACATGATTGGGCCCGCCGGTCTCATCCAGTACCAGGTTCCAGTCCAGATACCCTTCTGTCCATGCATTGAGATCCCCAATCATATTTCTGCCGTAACGTTCACCTGTAAACCATTCGCCAAGCTTGACGCCGCCCTCTTGACAGCCCTCAGTGAACAATAGATGTTTGTCAGGAAATAGATCATGTACCTTCTCTACCTTGTCGAACTCCTCACCACCATACCAGTGGATGCCTGTACCCCACACATATTGTGCAGCTTCAGGATCAGACAACACGACCGAAGCACGTTCGACCATAATATCGCGGTTATGATCCCAGATAACAATGTATACATCGGAATGGCCTGCCTGCTGCATCACTGGACCGAGATGATTTTTAACAAAATCGCGTTCCTCTTCCGCACTATAAATGCAAGAATCCCAGACTTGAACAGCAGCCGGCTCATTCTGCACGGAAACCGCCCAAATAGGTACGCCTTCCTTCCCATAAGCTTCAATAAATTTGGTATAGTAGCGTGCCCAAACTTCAGCGTATTCTGGCTTGAGCGATCCTCCATTATTCATTTCACCATTTGTTTTCATCCATGCCGGAGGGCTCCAAGGAGAGGCCAACATCGTGAACGGTCCACCTTTTACCTGCATTGCATCCTTAATCAGCGGAAGCACCCACTTATGATCATGGGAGATATCAAAGGTAGCCAGCTCCGTATCATGATCAGCGACATAAGTATAATTTCCAAGCGCAAAATCACAGCTATGAATATGAACACGACCCATGTTATAGCCTAATCCCTCTACCGGATGAAAGTAGCGATGAATAACCTCTGCCCGTTTCTCAGGACTGAGCCGTGACAACGTATATGCCGCAGCTTCTGTGAAAGCGCCGCCAAATCCTATCATCTTTTGGAACTCCTGCTCTGGCTTAAGCTCTACATCGGCAGATCCAGAATCAACTCTTGCGCTAAAAACAATTGCCTCTTTCGGAGTTAAGCGTTCCCCTGTATCTTTTGCAGTTACTACAGTTTGAACTTTTGCCATTTCATCCATCTCCTCTAATTGTTTTGTTACTAACAACAAGCACTGTCTTTACTGGATCACCATCCGATGTTAGGGTTCGGAGCGATGGGCCACTGAAACGTTTGAGAAAATTCAAGGAAGCCTTCGGTAAACTTTGATTTCAGCTCATTCGAAACTTAAAATCGAAACCGGTTTCGATTGTTGCGAAAAAAAATGATCTAACGAAGAGCAGGAAAAAAAAGCGGCATAACAATATACCCATTATAGCCCCATTCCTCTGAATAAGCTGTAGCAAATACCACATAGGAAGAATTCGAGCTATGATGTCCTCTACTTTATCAGGACTCTTTTCTTTTCGTCAAGATTTATCCTGTGGGCAGCAGCCTGCTCTCTGTACTTATGGAATTTGATACAGCCCTAATTTCCGCTCGGAGGCGCACAGGATTCCCGTTCGATCACTTCTACCGGAACTAGAACCGCTTCCTTATCCAACTGTTTCCCTTCAATCGATGCTAAAAGAATGTCCGCTGCTCGGCTTCCTAAAAGTTCCGTATCCTGACGAATGGTTGTCAATGCAGGTGTAACATACTCAGCTAGATCAATATCATCGTACCCCACAACTGAAATGTCCAGCGGTACGGAAAGTCCACTATCTTTTACCGCCATAATAGCCCCTAAAGCTAACATGTCACCAGAAGCAAAAACAGCGGATGGCCGATCAGGCAGCTTAAGAAGCTCCAGCATCGCTTGATAACCACTTTCACGAGAATAAAAAGCTCCATTCACAACATAGGATTCCGGCACTTCAAGCCCCTGCTGCTTCATAGCGTTCTTATATCCTAACTCCCGGGTTTTACCAGGGAAAGTGTTCATACCTCCGGAAATATGAGCAATCTTGCGATGACCCAAAGAAACTAAATACTCTATCGCAAGCTGAGCTCCAGCCGTATTATCCGAACATACCGTATGCGACTGCGTAGTCTCAAAATCCAGAATCACAGTAGGAATATCACTCTCTAGCAGCTCACGGAAATAAGGGTCCTCGTAATCAGACAAGAATACGACAACACCATCTACACCACGAATTCGGCAATTCTCCAAATAACCACTTTGTTTACCTCCAACATCCTTGGAAATAAACATGAGGGCATACCCCTTATCCACAGCAACCTTCTTAAAGCTCTCAATCACAGCGCTAAAAAAGGGATGGCGAATACCAAATCCCGTATTCTCTACAAACAATACACCGATGGTCCATGATTTCTTAGTAGTCAGTGTACGGGCATGGGAATTCGGCAAATATCCCATTTCTTGGGCAACCCGGAAAATTTCCTGGCGAGTCTTCTCCCGTACATCGGAATAATTATTAAACGCCTTGGATACCGTTGTAGGAGAGTAACCGGTTCTTTTGGCAATATCATATATAGTTGTCAATCCGGTTCACTCCTTGCCCAGACTAATGAAATACCTTCTGATACCTTCTGTTCACTGCAATTTTAACGTCTTTCGATACCGCCGTCCAGCAAAAAGTAACTTTGTACGGAAGGAAGCAGCGTAAAGACTTGGATCAAAAGCCCTAGACTCATATAGATCAGATGTATGATTGCCACACTGTTCAACATATACGTCTGCACCATAATCCAAATAATTAACCCAAATCCGATATATAGGGACAATGCCCAGAAGCTATATAATTTCTTAAAGGGATTCAAAGTATTCACCCAGCGCAATTCTGGTCTCTTGATCAACCCATAAAACACAAACAAGGGCAGGATACCAAATACGATGAATAGCAAAATACCCGGAATTAAAAAATCTGAAAATGGCGATCTTTCCAGCATAGATGTGGGCATGTGTATCAGATCACCACTAGGATCTATGACCATTGACCCGCCTCCTGCTAACGCTCCAACCCCCAAAAATATATGAAGAATATAAAGCAATGTTACCGTAAACGGCCTTCTTTTGGTTGGTTCCATTTCAATACCCCTTCCCATGTTAAAAAAGTAGAGCATTCCCTACTGCTCTTTTCAATTTTACATGTTTTTCCTGAACGTCACCAAGATAGATATCACACAAAAAGCCGTATTTAAGCTTTTTTTGAGTGCGATGTGAACGATTGTATTTTACGCTATACTAAGATTAGAACGAAATGTTAACCCTGCCGACTGAATCTAATAAATAAAATACATTGGATCCTAAAAAACAAGGAGACAGGACGGGCGCAAAGACGCGCTGAACCTAACATATCTATGAACGATACCCATCTTTTATCCACCAAACAATGCACCTATTGCCAGCAACAGAAGCCGCTCTCTGAATTTCGTAAACGTACCGGCAAACGTTCCAAAGGCCAGTCTCGCCGTGGTGCTTGTCGGGAGTGCCGCAAACAACGACAAAACATAGATCTCACTCTTGCAGCAGGTCCCATTCCAGTACAACCTGATACCATTCAACCCCCTTCTTCAGCTGTCAAGGAACGCTCCAAACAAGGAAAGCCTTCTTCCACGGTTGCTTCTTCACCGCAATCCAACCCAAATCAGCGCATACGGGGCTTGGAACAACGAAGGAAACATTCTCATTCTCAAGGCGCGAAACTGAGTCCCGAAGATCCAACGCAATTGATTCCCTCTGCCAAAGGGAAAATTCTAATGCGTGGCCACAGTGATAAAGGACGGCGCTGGCATCAGGAAATTGACTACGAGCTTGCGGTTACTCTAGTCAGAGAACATGCCGCTATCGTAGTGAATCGCCGAACCATCCGCAGGATATACAGCAATAAGGATTTCCGTGCTTATATATTGACCAGAGACAACTATACCTGCTACTTCTGTGGCTCCTATGGAGACACTATAGATCATCTGCTGCCCCGTGCTAAAGGTGGCCATACTACTCCGGATAATTGCGTTTGCGCTTGTACGTTATGTAATCAGACCAAGGCCGATCAGTCCGTTGAGGATTTTATGAGCAGATAAAATAGAAAAACGCCCCAATCTCAGTTGATTAGGGGCGCTTTTTAAATTAAAGGTGAATTTTATTATTAGTTAGCAACAATATTTTTAACTCGTCCTACCTGTCCACTGGTTAAACGCACCTTGATGCCATGCGGATGTCGAGGTGAGTTGGTGAGAATATCCTTCACCGTTCCATGTGTTAGCTTACCCGTCGGCTGATCCTGCTTAAGCACAATATCCACTTCAAGCCCAGGACGAATATCGGCTCTTACCTGTCCGTTCATGATGTAATCCCCTTTCAATGGGTTATAATGTTGTCAACTATACTAGATAAGGAGGAGACGTAATGGCCTTCGGCATCAACAGAGAAGAATTAACCCGCTGGAAAAAAGCAGTCTCCGCAGGAGAAATCGCCTTCTTAACCCATTACTGGCTAGACCCGCGTTTTCCCGGCATGACTACTGTCACCAAGGTAGGCTGTAGTGACCTAACCAGATTAACCTATTGGTGTGAGGAAAATGGACTGCCGGCTAAATATATTCATAATCGTTCCCCATTCCCCCACTTTGACCTTATGGGACCCAAACAAGCAGAAATCCTTCGGAAGGAAGGCTTATGGGAACAGTTGGAACGTTTCAAAATGCTCTAAAATTATTTCTTTTTACGTAAATCCTGCATGATCTTGCGGCCGGTAGGTGTCTGTGCTAATCCGCCACCTGCGGTCTCGCGGTGTTTTTCTGGCATAGCTGAGCCTACCTCAAGCATGACCTTGATTACTTCATCTGAAGGGATCACGCTACGTACACCAGCCAGTGCCATATCCGCGGCGGCGAGCGCGGTCACTGCACCGAATCCGTTTCTAACGATACAAGGAATCTCTACAAGTCCTCCCACCGGATCGCAAATCAGTCCTAATGTGTTCTTAAGCGCCAGTCCAACAGCATGCACTGCTTGTGCAGGCGTCCCTCCACGCAGTTCGGTTAAAGCTCCTGCCGCCATCCCGATGGCCGATCCGACCTCGGCCTGACAGCCACCCTCTGCGCCAGATACAAACGAATTGTTGGCAATGACATAACCGATTGCTCCCGCAGCGAACAAACCGGAAACCATATAATCATCATCCCAGCCAAACCGTTCCTGGCAGCTGAGAAATACACCCGGAATAATTCCGCATGAACCTGCGGTAGGTGTAGCAATTATTCGGCCCATTGAGGCATTAACCTCGGATACAGCCAAAGCATAGGCCATTGCTTGACCAGCGGGTCCACCTAGGCATGGTTCATCTGCTGCGTTATAGGCTCCTACACGCTGGGCATCCATTCCCGTAAGGCCGCTGCGCGAAGTGGTATCTTCATGCATCCCACGATGAACAGCTTCTTTCATGACCCCATAATACTCACGCATAGTGGCAAATTCCTGTTCACTGGAACGTCCAGATTCCGCGCTTTGCTCTTCGAGCATAAGAGCTCCAATGGTGAGGCCACGTTCCTCACATAATACAGCCAGTTGACTAAGTGTTTGAAAATTCATGTTAAGCTTTCCTTCCCCTTCTCATCTTGCTTACCTTCGTTTAAATTAACCAATTTCACCGATTTCACCGCAGTGAGCGCTTTAAGCGCTTCAATAAGCTCAGGAGTAGCAGCTTCATCCAGCTCCAGTACCGTTAAGGCTGCACCGCTGCGATTCTTCCGATCAAGAGACATATGCCCTATATTAAATTGTCCGTTACGCATCACTTCTGTAACACTCGCCAGAACACCTAAATAATCCATATGATGAATCAATACCGTCGGATACATTCCCGTAAGCTTTACTCCAAAACCATCCACATCGACGATCTCAATGTTTCCACCACCGATGGATGTCCCCGTTAAAGTCAGCTCACTTCCTGTCTCTTGTCCGATAAGATGCAGTTTAACCGTGTTAGGATGAGGAAACAATCCCGTTCCTTGCTCAAAAGATACTTCCATCCCAGCTTCAGCCGCCAACTCCAGAGAGTCGGGTAACCGATGATCATCGGTAGCGTAATCCATAAGTCCTCCGACAATAGCCCGGTCTGTACCATGTCCCTGATAAGTAGCTGCAAAAGAACCAAAAAACGTCACTTCTGCCACACGCGGCACTTCACCCAGCACCTGCCTTGCAGCCCTTCCGATCCGTGCTGCACCGGCTGTATGCGAGCTTGAAGGCCCGACCATGGCCGGACCAATAATTGAAAACACATCTTTAAAACGCATAAAAGACCTCCTGCCTGCAAATAGGCAATTATCAAACTCATATATAGTATACTGCACTGGCAGTCGGAGTTCACCGTTACATTTGCTGTGATATATCCACTTCTAATCTAATGATATTTTACTTAGATAGTATCTTCATTTCGCATCTTATGTATCACAAGATATCCTGGGAGTATAACATAATTCCACCTCTATACTGCCAGCCTATCCCTTCCCAGAATCCTCTTCCTTGTTCATTGGTTCCTATAACCATCAGATGGCATTTTGCAATACCAGCTGCATGTAAATTACCGAGACAACGCTTTACAAGCTCACGCCCGATGCCCATGCCTCGGCAGTCATTACTAACCGCCACATGATACATATAACCTCTTCGCCCATCATGTCCACACAATGCAGTTCCTACAATCCGGCCGTCTTCATTCTCGCAGATCTGGCTGAAGCCAGCATTACGCTCCAGATAACGCGCAACCTCCAGCCTCGAATCTGCTTCGCTGAGTCCCATTCCCTCTGTATTTTCCCATAGCTGGTAGGCAGCTTCATAATCATCCGCAATCATCTCTCGATAATTCATGTCTATCCCCTCGCTTGTATAGAATGACAAAAAGCATAAAGAGCACTCCGCGGAAGCTTTTCCAGCATCAGCAGCGCTTCGTAAGGGTCACCTTCCAAACCCAGCACTTGCGCGAAGGCGGGTTCGGTCTTCCATCCGTTTGTTTTCATCATAATGATCAGCTGGCGAAAATCATTATCCAGCTGAGCTAGAATTTCCGCTTCAATGATCATATGTAAGTAACCATTCTGCAGAGCTGTAGGCCGCGGCTGCCCAAACAGTTCTATAGGCCAGCCCCCGGCCATAAAGTTAATTTTCGTTCGAGGGACCCCATCAACCACACGCGATACACTAGTAAAATCATCCATGGTTCCGAAATATCGACTAACAATGTCCGTAAACATTACGGAATCATGAACCTCACAAATAATATCCAGGTCGCTGCCCTTCACCTGAATTCCAAGCGGCACTGTGCCAACCAGCACCGGGTTATAGTCGGCCAGCAAACTCATAATATTTAATTTTCTTAACAGGGCATAGACCTCTTTTTGCACTGGAGTTCCGTGATTCAAATAATCTATATTTCGCCAATCATTCATCTCGGACAAACGCCCCTCCGACTAGGATATAAACACAGGTATAACTGGATAACAGCGCACGCTTTTCTAGGCGCATGCATAGAAATATACGGAAGATAGAAGGCAAGGAGGAGTGTATGTAAAAATGAATCCCACCTACCCCTACTATGGGGAACAAACGATATGTAAGGAACAGCCTATTGCTTTTCCCCCGCAGCACCAAGACCGTCAGCCAGGTCTAGAGAGTCTAATGAATCCTCGCCCCATCAGTGAAGATCCGGAGATTGCCGGCAGTGGAAAGCTGAAAGGAAAAATTGCACTCATCACCGGAGGCGACAGCGGGATTGGTAAAGCGGCGGCCATTGCTTTTGCAAAGGAAGGCGCAGATGTCGCTATAGCTTATTTATACGAAGCTTCAGATGCAGAGGTCACTCAGCGGCGAATTGAAGAATTAGGGCAACGTTGTTTGCGGATCGAAGTTGATTTACGCCATAAGGAAAACTGCTTCAAGGCTGTGGAGCATACCCTTCGCACTTTTGGCAAGCTGGACATCCTCGTCAACAATCATGGCGTCCAGTATCCACAAAAAAGTATTTTGGATATCACGGAAGCACAGCTCTACCAAACGTTTCAGACGAATATATTTCCATTCTTTTACCTGACGCAAGCCGCACTTCCACATCTAAAAAAAGGCGCAGCCATCATCAATACTGCGTCCATTACTGCCTATCAAGGAAATAAAGAGCTTATAGATTATTCCTCAACTAAAGGTGCGATCGTATCCTTTACCCGCTCTTTAGCCTTATCACTCGTAGACTCTGGCATTCGTGTCAATAGTGTAGCTCCCGGACCCGTATGGACACCACTAATTCCCTCCAGCTACTCCGCAGATGAGGTTAGTGTATTTGGGACGGATACACCCTTTAAACGTGCCGCACAGCCATATGAGTTAGCAGGAGCCTATCTTTATTTAGCGGGACCGGATTCTTCGTATGTTACCGGGACATGTATTCATGTCAATGGTGGAGACATGGTCACCAGCTGATGCATTACACCACGAGAGGAATGTATATCAAATGAATAAGATAAACGATTATGATATCTCTTCTGTCCGCCTGAGCAGTGGCATGTACGCATTAACCAAATTAGCCTGCGCAGGGTTAACCTACGTCCTTGTTACCTTACTTATGCTTGGATTTCCACAATCCGACGGAATCCCTGAAGGCTGGCCACTATCGATTCCTTATGCCATTTATGCTTATGGATTGCCTGCGGCGTTAGTAGCGGATATACTGCTGCATATTCTGCGTTCGAAATCGCAAATCCTGCCTCTGGCTGTATACGTCGTCACGGGTTTCGGCGCAGGTTTATGGCTGGCAGCGGAACAAGGTGCAGAGTATCTGCTATGGGGTCTGGGTGGAATTCTGGGACTGCTCATTCTTCGAGTGACCCAGCTTGGTGTGGAAAGATTCCCTCTGTTGCTGCCAGTATTCGCCCTGTTTCTGCCACTGCTCTGTTTACTGCTGTCATAAGCCTTATTAGGTGTATTCAAAGCGCTTCAATGATATCTCCGGCAATGATAGCCGCCGGATTATTCCGCTGACGGGCTGCTCTCTCTCCTGCTAATCCGTGCAGGTATACCCCAAAAGCTGCTGCCTGCGTAGCATGAAGTCCCTGAGCCAGCAGGCTGGAAATCATGCCCGTTAGCACATCACCGGCTCCACCAGTGCCCATGCCGGGATGGCCTGTGGTATTTACATAAGCTTGCCCTTCAGGAGTTGCTATCACGGTATGCGCTCCTTTTAACACAAGTGTAACCCCATGCTCCTTGGCATAGTCCATAGCCAGACCGATCCGGTCACGCTGGACCTCAGCCGTAGTTAGGTTGGCTAGACGAGCCATCTCACCTGGGTGAGGGGTCAAAATTACAGAATGACGCCGCACCCAACTCTTATAATCGGAGTCAGCCAGAATATTTAAGGCATCCGCATCGATAACCAGCGGGCAATCACTGCCTTCCCAAAGACTGCGAAGCCAATCTGTATCTCCCGGGAACCGTCCAAGACCAGGACCCACAGCTATTACATCTCGCTCTTCGCTTAACTTCAGTAGCTCTGACACGGTCTCAGCCACCCAGTTTCCCTCTTCACTGCCACCTACATCAGCCAGCATCAATTCAGGAACAACACCGATGACGGAAGGTAACAGCTTCTTAGGAAGCGCCCACGTCACCAGTCCGCAGCCCGTGCGTAGCGCAGCACGGGCTGCGAGTAGTCCAGCACCGCTCATCCGTAGGGTGCCGGCGGCAAGGAGTACATGCCCATAAGTACCCTTATGGCCTTCAGGCGATCGCCGCCGGGCCAGATCGACACCCAGATGGGCATGCAGCACTTCCGGTGTCAGCAGGTGTGCCTGCACACCGCTGTTAAGAGCCAGAGCAGTCGGAATGCCGATGGCCCGTACCTTGACATGCCCCGCCGCGCCTGCACCGGGGTATTGCAGGAGGCCTCGCTTGAGAAACGCGAGGCATACCGTCACTGACGCATGAATGCAAGGCTCATGCGTCTCTCCTGTGTCCGCGTTCAGACCACTGGGGATGTCCGCGGACACAATGACCTTGCCGCTGCTGTTCGCTGCGGCAATCAGCTCCGCATAGGCGCCGCGCGGGGCTCCCGCGCCGCCGGTGCCGAGCAGCGCATCCAGGATGCCGCTGCACTCGGCAAGGTCCAGCCGATCCCTGCCGTATACTACGGCAGGCAGGCCCATGACTGCAGCCGCATCGCGCTGCAGGGCGGCCTCGCCGGAGAGCGACTCCGGCGGCACCGCATAGACGAGCGTGACGGCGATGCCGGTCTCGCGAAGGTACCGTGCGGCGGCGAGGCCATCGCCGCCGTTGTTGCCTTTGCCGACGAGGATGAACCATCGCTCGGCGGCGGCAGAGGCAAGCGTCAGCGCATGATCTGCGCTGACCTTAAATGCCTTGCCTAGGTCACCCAGCGCGGCCTGCTTTAGCCCGGCATCGTTCCCTTTGGCTGCATTCCTGCAGCCTGCCCCGCCTCTCTCCCGGCAAAGCGCGATGATCTCCTCTGCGATAACTCTTCCCGCATTCTCCATCAGCGCAATCGCTGGAATCCCCAGCTGCTGGATCGTTTCGCTGTCCAGCTGCCTCATTTGCTCAGCAGTTACCAGATACATGATTTAGCCCCTTTCCGCTATCTACCGTTCCAAAGCTTCACACGCAATTCCAAGTACAATCCCGAGCGCAAGTCCGGCGCAAGTCTGATATCAGTAAGCGACAGTAAATCTGGCCCGACTAAAATTCCCTTCCTCCAGCTCGTCCACCATAGCTACAGCGAAATCCTCCACACTAATCTTGCTTTCACCATTCTCATCTAGAATAAGACGGTCCAATCCGATGCGGAAATGACCTGTACGACGACCTGGATGAACTACCGCAGCAGGACTGAGATACGTATAATCCAATTCTGTATTTTTGTAAATCTCATAAGCCTGCGCATGCGCCTCTGCAACTGGTTTAAACTCTTCCGGAAAATCCGGTGTATTCATCAGCAGCTCTCCAGTTTCAGTCTTTAAGCTACCTGCACCTCCAATAACCAACAGCCGATTTAACCCTGCCGTCTGCATACCCTCCACCAACGCTTTTGCCGCCGTAATCAGATCCTGCTCGTGGCCCGCTCCTGGTCCATAAGCACTGATTACCTCTTCATGGCCACGGACCGCAGCTGCTACTGAAGCCGGATCAAGAATATCCACCGTTGTGACATGTAAACGCTCGTGTTCGAGAGTTACTGACTCTGGATTGCGTACCGCAGCTGTTACTTCGTGTTTTCTTTTTAATGCCTCCTGTACAATTGCCTTTCCAATCGTTCCTGAAGCGCCCAATATTACAACATCCATCTTGTTGTTCCTCACATTCTACGAGCAAGACCATTATCGTGCAGCCTTCTGCTCAATTATTTTTTTGATGCTCATCTGAATAGCTTTTCCCTTACAGCCTTTAAACATTATTTATCCCCTGAGATCCAATCGAAACCAGATCGCACCTACTACTCCACTTCCAGACCAAAAACCCCTTAACCAATACAAGGGGCACTCCTACTAAAAAAGCAGCATGAATTCGCCTTAGCTTAGCGACGCAAAAACATTCCCTGAGAACGTGGCATAACCGATTCAAATCCGTATTGTGCATAGAGCTTCGAGGCTTCTCCATCTGCAATCAGACTTACATAAGCCTTGTCAGGTACAGTATTAAGGAACTCCCTGATTTCCCGCATGATCAGCTTTCCCAAACCTCGTCCTTGATGTGAAGGCTTGACCGCGATATCCGTGACCTGAAAAAAGCATCCCCCATCGCCAATCACCCGTCCCATCCCGATTAAGTTATTCTCCTCATACAAAGTTACCGCAAAAATAGAACGAGGCAAACCGATCGCTGCACCTTCCACACTCATTTCACTCAGCCCAGCTTCTTTTCTCAGCGCCAAATACTGTTCCACTGAAGGCTGTTCATGGCGTATATCAAGCTTACTTGTTGTTTCCATCCGCACTCCTCCGTTCAGCATTGCTGTTCCCACTATATACGACTGCATGGTTCACAGGCAAGGCTCACTGCTAGGGATGTTTTTGAAACTGAGGGATAAGCATTATATTCTTGAATTCCTTTACTGACTGTGTGGAATAGTATCTGTAACAATATTTTTAAAAGGGTGGGTGAAGCATTATGTCTCCTGTAGCCAAGCTGTTTAAATGGGGAACATGCCTTTATGAAGCTTTTCTGGCTCTGCCGTTGATTGGCGGACTCTTTATCATTGCTAATGGTTGGGTCCCTTTGGCCATTGCCTTTTTGCTTCATGCTGTAGCCGTTGTTGTGCTGCAAAGAGAACATAAACCATTCATGGGTAACGTTCTGGGCATTATCACCTCGATTTTAGCTTTTATTCCGATCGTTGGTTGGATTATGCATGCCATCACTGCGTTCATCCTGTTAATGGAGGGCGTATCCGCCTCACGCCAAGCCCCTCGTTATTAACAAACGTACCTGCAACATCAAAATATGTAACTGTCCCACGGGCCGAATCATTTGTAAAAGTCGTAAAAAGACAGATCATTCCCGGCGACCTATGGACCCAGATGACGTATTGCTGTGTTCTTACTGGTAAGCGGTCTGCTTCAACACTCATCATTCCCGGCGACCTACGGACCCGGATGACATATTACTGTGTTCTTACTCATGAGCGGTCTGCTTCAACACTCATCATTCCTTGCGACCTACGGACCCAGATGACGTTATTTGCGCCTTTTCAGCTTTTGGAGCGTGGTTTCGGACTCCAGGGACGTTATTGCTTAGAATCAGGTCCATATGTGGTGTTTTTTATGCCAATAACAGCTATGCGGTCCGTTAGCGTGGCAAATGTGGCATAATACTGCGTTTAGCGTCAACTGAGTCCGATGGGATGCGTCATACGTGCCAGAATATCCAAGCATACAAAGAAAAGGAGTTGCCCCAGCAGCCATTACGTGGCTTATGTGACAACTCCATAATCTTTTATCCAAAAAGATGAGATATATCTTTATGATTGCCCAGAGATTGAATCAACGTCCCGCGGATTGAGAATCGGCCCGCCGGCCGCCGTTTTCACCAATATAACGTCCATTTGCGTTGCCACTGCTATTCTCAAACCGTTTGCGTTCCGTACGCTCCATCTGAACAATCTGACCTTCATGCACCACAATATGCAATGAGCCAAATTCCATATCATCCAGAAGTCCTGCAATCCGCGTAAGCCATAAATCGTCCACTTTCAGCGGTTTAGCCATTCTCTAGCCTCCCTTTCTCACCAAAGGATTATATCCGCCTAAATTCCTTTTTTCCTCAATTCCGTTATTACCAATCAGTATACTATGAATTAACTTAGCATGGAACTAAAAGTCATGTCAATGGGCATTTTTTCGCGACAACCAGCTTTTAATAATCATCGTTACCAAAGCCAATAACAGGAGCAAAGAAGCTACTGCAAAAGATGCTGAAAATTGATATTCGTTATACAAAATCTCAACATGCAGCGGCAGCGTATTCGTCTCCCCACGTATGTGCCCGGACACCACAGAAACCGCACCAAACTCACCCATGGCCCGCGCATTACACAAAATAATGCCGTATAGTAATCCCCATTTAATATTAGGCAGTGTGACTCTGAAAAAGATTTGCCACCCATGTGCTCCGAGTGTAATTGCGGCTTCTTCCTCCTGTGTACCCTGATCCTCCATCAGCGGGATTAACTCACGCGCTACAAAAGGAAACGTCACAAACAACGTGGCTAGCACGATACCCGGAAGCGCAAATACAATCTTGATATCATGTGCGCTTAGCCAAGGACCAAACCATCCGTTAGCACCGAAGACGAGCACAAAGATTAGACCGCCGATGACAGGCGAAACTGCAAAAGGGAGATCAATCAAGGTAATTAGAAACCCTTTGCCGCGGAAACGAAACTTGGTTACAGCCCACGCCGCTGTTACACCAAAAAAGGTATTCAGAGGCACCGTTACCGCTGCAACAAGCAGCGTCAATCGCAGCGCTGAGCGGGCATCCGGATCAGTCAGGGCAGCTATATATACATCCCAGCCCTTCTTCAGCGCCTCGGTTAACACAACAACTAATGGCAGAGCAATCAGCCAAAAAAGGACTAGCCCAGCCGCTCCGATCAACACCCATTTTACAATTGGGGTTTCTGTTGTCGCGGACGAGGACGCATTCTTTTGTAGCCGGGGGGTGTAGAGGGGGACGGTACCGGCCAAAATTATTCCTCCTTTAAGGGTTTTACGAAGACAAGATACTTCGAGTATGCAGTATCGACAACAGATACGAATTGTCTCCGAGTAAGTTTGAACATGATCGGATGTCAGCTGTCACAGAGATTACCCTCAACGAGAAGTCTTACGAACCCAGCGCTGAAGTGTGTTAATAACAAGCAGCATAAAGAAGGAAATGAAGAGCAATAGCAGGGCTACGGCGGTAGCTCCGGCATAATCATATTGCTCCAGTTTAGACATGATAAGCAGCGGAGCAATCTCCGTCCTCATCGGCATGTTACCGGAGATGAATACGACGGAGCCGAATTCACCGATGCCCCGGGCAAAAGCTAGAGCAAAACCTGTTAGCAGTGGCGGGAACAGCTCAGGCAGTACTACTGAGCGAAAGGTTCTCCAGCGGCCTGCGCCAAGGGTTGCCGAAGCTTCCTCCATATCTCTGTCCAAATCCTCCAGCACCGGCTGCACCGTCCGGACAACGAACGGTATGCCGATGAACATCAAAGCCAAGGTAATCCCGAGCGGAGTGAATGCCACCTTTAATCCCAGCGGCTCAAGCCAAGACCCAATCCAGCCATTGCCTGCATAGAGCGCCGTCAAAGAGACACCGGCTACAGCTGTCGGCAAGGCAAACGGGAGATCGATCAGCGCATCAAATATTCTTTTGCCCGGAAATTCATAACGTACCAGTACCCACGCCAGCAAAAGTCCTAGAATTGCATCTACAAAAGCGGCCGCAGCAGCTGTCGACAGGCTCACACGATACGAGGCTAATACCCGCGGGTCCGTAGCTACATCCCAGAATTTCGCCCAGCTCAGACCTGTAGAATTGAACAGCAGCGCCGAAAGTGGCAGTAGAACCACTAGACTCAGGTATAGTACACTGTAGCCCATCGTCAGCCCGAAGCCGGGCAGTATTTTGCGCCGTGTTGCTGCTGGTGTAGCCGTAGTGGTGACATTCATCCCCTATTCATCCTTTCTCGCCTTCGGCCTTTTAGCCGATCAGCCCCTACCGGGACAAATCTCAATGATTACATCCTGCGTTTCATTCATCTGTTATTTGGCACCTGGCACATAAATCTTGTCAAAGATCCCGCCATCATTAAAATGCTTCTCTTGCGTTTCTTTCCAGGTTCCGAATTTGTCAGCCAATGTGAACAGCTTGATTTCCGGGAACTTATCTTTGTATTCTTCTTTCACGCTATCTAATGTAGGACGGTAGTAGTTTTCAGCCGCGATTTTTTGTCCCTCTTCACTATAGAGGTACTTCAAGTACGCCTCGGATACCTCACGCGTGTCTCTTTTATCCACAACCTTATCTACTATAGCTACTGGCGGTTCAGCCAGAATGCTCTCCGAAGGATTCACGATATCAAATTTGTCCGGTCCCAGCTCTTCCACAGATAAATAGGCTTCATTCTCCCATGCGATCAGCACATCACCAATTCCACGCTCCACAAACGTTGTCGTAGATCCACGCGCGCCGGTATCCAGCACTGGCACATGCTTGAACAGTTCTTTTACAAATTCCTCAGCCTTAGCCTCATCGTTATTGTTCTGGTCAAGTGCGTAGCCCCAAGCTGCCAAGTAGTTCCAGCGTGCTCCACCTGATGTTTTCGGGTTTGGTGTAATAACCTCTACGCCCTCTTTGAGCAGATCTGGCCAATCCTTGATTCCTTTCGGATTCCCTTTGCGTACAAGGAACACGATAGTCGAGGTGTAAGGCGAGCTATTATGATCGAATTTACTTTGCCAGCCCTCATTGATCAGTCCCTTTTCCTGCAAGGCATCAATATCATAACCAAGTGCTAATGTCACAACATCCGCTTCCAGACCATCAAGCACAGCACGGCTTTGTTTCCCTGATCCACCGTGGGATTGTTTAATGGTGACCTTCTGTCCTGTTTCTTTCTCCCAATAGGCAGCAAAAGCTTTATTATAATTCTCGTACAATTCGCGAGTAGGGTCATATGAGACGTTCAGTAGTTCTACTGGATCTTTAGATGGAGTTTTTGTTGCTTCAGCCGCACTTGTGGCCTCCGCTGAATTGGTTGTTGCTGGTGCGTCTGTTGCCGGACTAGCACTATTGCCGTTATTGTTATTGCTGCCGCAAGCAGCAGTAAGCCCTGCCGTCAGCAACAAGCTAAACCCTACAAGAAGCCCTTTATTCATCTTTTTCTTCATCTCTTCCACTCCCCCATGTTTTTTCGTACCAGACAAACCCTTGGGTAACACAAAAAGAACGGAGGAAAGCCTACGTATGGCAGGTCAAACCGGTCCTAAGACCGTGTCTGCGAGCCTAATGCAGGCGTTCCTCCGTTCGTACGGTAAGAACTTTCTTCAATTATTCCTATCTACTTAGTTGGTTTATATGGATATAATACTGAAACCCTTTAACTGTGTCAAACCTTTTTTTCCAGCCTATGTCAAAGAAAACTCCCACACATCACACCGTACAAGCTATGGGGTCGGTTCCTGTAAGATCCACTTGTTATTGATGCTATAAAGTAATATTATTGCTACAGCTTATGGGTTAAGAGAAAATACCGCTTTATGTCAGGGGAGAGAGTCATGGGTATGGAGTTAGAGTACGTCCCTGCGCCGTTGAAACCACGGCTCCACAGACGTATGGCTCAAGAAATTGGACGAAGAATTAGGGGAACCTACCGTTACGATACAGCAGTTTGGAGAACAGCTATAGCCGGTCTTTGGATAGTATGCTTTTTAGCCTTTAGTACAGCCGTGTTAGGCATTCCTACTGGATTAGGTAAACCTACCGATATCGCTCTTGCTGCAGGTGCAGGCACTGTCCTGCTGGCGATTTCCGGCAATATCTTAGCTGTTCTGCTAGCGTTGACCGGACTGCGTATCCCAAGATTATTTGCAGGCTGTGTATTGAGTGATTTTGGAGCTATTCTACTAATCTTATATTACGCAGATTTTGAGATTGAAGCCGCGGTTGTCATCGCGGTCGTGCTTGCACTGCTAGGGGCATTAGGCGGACTAGCCATCGGCCTGCTCCGCAGCAAAAGAATAACACTAGGGCTTCTGCTAACAGTGGCGGTGACTTTTTCCCCACTTGCGCTGGCAAGCGGAGTACAAGAACTTCCTATTTCAGAGTCGGTCGATATCAACGATACGGAAGTCGTTCCACTGACAGCCTCCGATCCGGGAATACCAGGCAATCTAGCTTATCAGACCTTCACCTATGCCAGTGGTACCGATCTTCATCGTGCCGAATACGGCAAGGATACAAGCTTGATATCCTCTACGGCCGATGCTTCTGCTTATATTAAGGATTGGTCAAAGCTGCGCACTTTATTCTGGGGTTTCGATTATAAGGCACTTCCCCTGAATGGTCGCGTATGGATGCCAGAAGGTGAAGGTCCATATCCAGTAGTGCTGATGGTGCACGGCAATCATATGATGGAAGATTACTCTGATGACGGGTACGCTTATCTCGGCGAACTATTGGCAAGCCGGGGATTTATCGCGATCTCGCTCGATGAGAATTTCCTGAATTATTCTGCTTGGTCCGGCATTCCGGACAATGATTTTAAAGTACGTACTTGGATCCTACTGAAACATTTAGAGCAGCTAGCAGATTTTTCAGATGATCCGGGCAGTCCTTTTTATCAGAAAATAGATTTCACAAAAACCGCCCTGCTCGGCCATAGCCGCGGAGGACAAGCCGTAGCTATGGCCGCGGATGCCACTCGTTGGTTTAAGGATGATCCGGTGATGGCGGCAGTTAATCGCTTTAATATAACCTCTGTAATCGCGCTTGCACCGACGGACAAAACAATAGATGACCAGCAAGCCCGTCTCAAAGACATCAATTATTTGACCTTGCAGGGAGCCCGCGATGGAGATGTACATGATTTCTATGGTGATCGGCAGTATATACGCACTTCCTATTCCCAAGGATCATCTGCTTTCAAAAGCTCGCTGTATATTGCGGATGCCAATCACAGTCAATTCAACAGCGATTGGGGCGGGTATGATCAGACCTTGCCAGCTGGACTCTTTTTAAATCGGACACAAATCATGGATGCAGACAAACAACGGCAAATCGCCAAGGTCTATGTATCAGCTTTCTTAGAGACCACCTTGCATGAAAAAGAGGAATACCAAAGCTTGTTCCGGGATTATCGCAGCGGGCTGAAGTGGTTACCAGATACCGCCTACTACAATAGATTCCAAAGCGGGGGATATCGTCCTGTAGCCACATTTGACGATGACCGTAACAAAAACACTGTAGAACTGGGAACAGCAGCAGCATCGGGTATTTCTTGGTCAGAAGAGTTAGCTAAAGACCGGGAGTCGAAAAGCAAAGCCACCTATGGTGTTGTCCTTGAACGCACAGCCAGCAAAAACGAAGAAGCTTATTACAACATTAAGCTTAACGACAGTGTCCGTACTGAAACTGCTCTTTTAGGGGCAGATGGCCTTACGTTCTCCATGGCAAATCTGAATGACGACATGAATGAAGAAATGGATGTTCCACAACCTCCAAAGGTTGAGGTGGAGTTAACTGACCATAACGATACCTCAGCACGCTTGAAGCTGGATGAAGTAATGGACATACTGCCACTTCCACAAACTCAGTTCACGTTATTCCCATGGCTTGAAGAGCGGATAAACGATGGCAAATACGGCGACCTTTCCGAAGCTGTATTTCAAACCTACGAGATGCCGTTCGAACAATTTCAGGAGGAAGAACCAGAGCTGGATCCTGACAACCTGACGGAAATCACCTTCTATCTTGAAGAAGAAGGCGACCGGATCATGCTTGATGACATCGGTTTTTACGATTTAGGTATCAGAAATACATTTTAACAATCACTTGCTATTATCCTTAGGTCTTCATTTGCAAAATAGGGCTATTCCCAACCTCCACTCACGAAAAAATGAATGGATTACGGGAATAGCCCTTATTTTTACGACATACAATAACCTAGTCTCAGCCTACAACGCTTGCACACAAACAGGTGACTTCATTTCCAATTCATTTCCTGTAGGGATTAATCTGCCACTCTCACTATCGATGGAGAACGAGGTAATATTATCACTATTCTGATTAGCAGCAAGCAGCTTATCCCCAATAATTGCAAAGTTACGCGGAGTACGCCCGCCGGTAACCTGCCAATCCACCGCTTCAAGCAGACCCGTTAATTCATCGATATGGAACAGGGCGATACTGTCTTGTCCGCGATTGGAGACATACAGGAATCTGCCACAAGGGGAGACATGAATATCGGAAGCTGTATCGTCACTACCAGCAGTATAATTATCAGGAAGCGTGCTAAGATGCTGTAAAATATTTAGATTTGCATCCTGTTCATCATTAGCAAATGCCGTTACTGTACAATTCAGTTCATTCGCCAGGTAGATCCATTGTCCAGAGGGATGCACCGCCAGATGACGCGGACCTGAACCAGGTGGCAGATTAAGCTCACGATGTTTTACCAGTTTGCCCTCTTCAGGGCGATAGATCACAATTTGATCCAGTCCCAAATCGCACACCAGCACATGTCTACCACTTGCGTCCGGAATGACAGAGTGCGGATGCGGAGCCTCCTGACGGTCTTCACGAATGCCTGAACCCACATGTTTTACTTGGTCGGACATTTCTTGAAGCGAACCATCTTCATTTACAGGAAAAGCATTAACATTGCCTCCCGAGTAATTGGAGACGAATATGTAATCTTCCTTAGGACTAATGGAGACATAACAAGGAGCGCCGCCTTCCGTAGAACGACTTCCAAGTGATTGCAACGCTTTAGTTGCGGGATCAATTGCATATGCGTAAACCTCACCTTGATCCTTCTCACTAACTGCATACAACACGCTGCCTGCACTATTCACAGCTAAAAACGATGGGTTCTCAATTCCCTCGGTACCCTCAAGAATTCTCATTTCCCCCGATAAAAGACTAAGCGCACATAACTGAATCGCCTTCTCATTCTCAGAGTTATACGTTCCTACATAAAACAATGCCTCATTAGCCCGTTCCATAATAGTGGCTCCTTTATCTTTATGTATTGTATTACTTCTTACTTACCCTTTACTAATAGGGGTTTACTCATAATTTTATAATATTTTTTCACTATAGCATGTTTATAGTTGTAATACATTATCGAAACTGCATTTAGAGCCTACTCCCTAACTATTCCGGAAGAAGTAAGTTTTTCCATGTGGTTTAAAGATGGTCACAAAGGTTAATAGTAGACATCGCAAACAACAAAACGAAGGAGTTGAAGTAACATGAGTTTTCTATGGATGTTAATCGTTGGTGGGGTTATTGGTTGGTTGGCTGGTCTGATTATGGGCAGAGATATTCCTGGTGGTGTTATCGGTAATATCATCGCTGGTATTATCGGTTCATGGCTCGGTGGCGTGCTTCTGGGAAGCTGGGGACCTAAAGTAAGTGATTTCTACTTCTTCCCTTCTTTGATCGGTGCGGTTGTGCTGATCTTTATCGTGAGCCTTATTCTTCGCTCGACAAGTGGACGCAGCCGTTCGTAAGTCTGGGCTGAGATAATAATATTCACATCAATAAATCCTCGTCAGAGTATGCTCTGGCGGGGATTTTTGTATGTATCGCTCCTTTAAGAAATAATTCCTAAGCTGGAATTGTAGCGGGTATGGAGCCAATACACTTCAATGTTTTGCCATCGTTTTTCTGTTATAATGAAGATACAAGTGACTGAAATCATAGAGAGGTCGTGTATCATGGGTAACATAAACCCCTCGCTTCTACATATTGGCTCTACATTAGGGGCTTTGTTCATGGCGCTGATGGTTATTTTCATTCGTCTAAAAGCAAGCGCACGTCCGGTTACCATTCGAAAAATATGGATTCCACCTCTCGGTATGTCGACGGGTTTTGCCATGTTTGTGGCACCTGCGGTCAGGTTCCCATTATGGTGGGCGGCAGTCGCCTTTCTGATTGGCTGGTTCATCTTCGCGTATCCTCTTATACGCAGCACCCATTTTGAACAACGTGATGGACAAATTTATGCTCAACGCTCCAAGAGCTTTGCGTTTATCCTGCTCGGACTTCTTCTAGTCCGCACTTTACTCCATGAATTTATTAACCGTTATGTGTCTATCCCACAGTCCGGTGGTTTGTTCTTTATTTTAGCCTTCGGCATGATTGTTCATTGGAGATTTTTTATGTTCAAGCGTTATAAGGCTATGACTTCCTCGGGGAGTCTGCTGCCCCAGCCATGATTGTCAACAATGATCCTAAGAAGCCATCTCAGGGTGCTTACCCGATATCCTTGAGATGACTTCTTACCTCTTGTAACTCAAGCTTATGTTATATCCTCTGCTTTTTTCTACTTTTCACCCTTTTCTGACATCAATTAGCCATCCTCTTATTACATCCTCTTTTAGTACTTTACATACACTATAGGAATAGATCACTTAAAATATCCAACTCGTTATGTCACCTATTCAGCATTAAAAAGAAAAAATATAATCTTTGTAAGTCCGATGTCAGGTAACCTGCGAAGGGATACGTTAAACTATAAGCATACCTAACGATAAGCTTCCAAAAGACCTTAATGTTGAAATAAATATCATTTGGAAACCTATACTGCGTATAACTTTTAGAGAGTGAGGACAAGGCAATTGAAAAGTAAATCGAGAAAAGTAGCCATCGTCGGGGCCGGAATGGTGGGTTCAAGCTGTGCTTACTCCATGGTTAATCAGGCTATTTGTGACGAGATAATGATGATCGACCGCACCTATGATCGGGCTATGGCACAAGCACTTGATCTCTCGCACTGTATGGATTTCACAAGCACACGCACAAAGGTATATGCCGGAACCTATAGCGATTGTGCAAAGATGGATGTAGTTATCTTAACCGCTGGTGCTAATCCAACAGCCGGGCAGACCCGACTTGACGTATTGGAAGCCTCTGCTGTTATTACTAGAGAAATCATTACCAACATCATGGCTGGGGGATTTGATGGAATATTCGTAGTCGCCGCTAATCCGGTCGATATTGTCACTTATATGGTCTGGAAAATATCGGGTCTGCCTCGCCACAGAATTATCGGTACCGGAACCTCCATTGACTCGTCGCGCCTAAAAACACTGCTCTCCGATGTGTTCTCCATTGACCCGCGTAGTGTTAATGGCTACGCGTTAGGTGAACATGGCGAATCTCAATTTGTAGCTTGGTCCCATGTGACAATTGGCGGCAAGCCTATTCTACAAATTTTGGATCAGCATCGCGAGCGGTTCCCGCATCTGGATCTGGAGGATATCTCCCGCAAGACAAAAGATGCCGGCTGGGAAATTTTCACCCGTAAAGGCTCCACACATTTCGGGATTGGCAGCGCACTTGCCTACATTACCCGTTCGATCCTGAATGATGAGCACAAAATTATCGCCGTATCCGCCATTCTGGATGGAGAATACGGACATAGTGGTGTATGCACGGGTGTGCCCGCCATTATAGGCAACACTGGGATTCAAGAGCTGCTGGAGCTTAATTTAAATACAGAGGAAACCCAGAAATTGAACAACTCCTGCAATATTGTACGTGCAGGCATCGAGAGTCTACAGCTGGAAGAAAGCATTTAATCTCATAAAGAACAAAAAAAATCGCTACTTTGGGAATTGGTGAAATAAGCCCACCAGCTCCCAAAGAGCGATTTTTTGTATTATAAGGAGATGAATCTCAGTTTATCTCCTACTTTTTAAACTTCTCGATTTCTTCTTTCAGCACAGACATCACTTCATTAAGTGATTCCGCCGAGGACACGACATCCTTCATAATCTCCGTCTGCTCCGCTGAAGCTAATGAGACCGCCTGAGCATTCTCAGCAGATTCTTTAGCTATTCCGAGCATATCGGATATAGAAGCCGTTATTTCTTCTGTGCCAGCTGACATCTCTTCATTAATTGCTGACACATCCTGTATTTGCGACGATACTTCACGGATCGAAGAACGGATATGATCAAAGGAAACACCGACGTTTTGCATTTTTCCCATTCCATCGCCAATTTCCTCAATACTCTTCTTCATGGAATCCGCTGCACTTGTTGTCGAAGACTGAATGCCGCCGATCAGCTCCACTATACTAATGATGGAACTGTTCGTCCGCTCCGCTAACTTCTTCACCTCATTCGCAACTACACCGAAGCCACGGCCATGTTCCCCAGCTCTGGCAGCCTCAATAGAAGCATTTAAAGATAATAAGCTTGTCTGATTGGATATCTCAGAAATTACATCCACAATTTGTCCGATCTGTTCCGATTGCTCACTTAATTTACCAATCATCTCGGCTGTCTGATTAGCTGTGGAACTGATAACAGCCATCTGTTGCAGTGTAGATTGGATTTCCAAATAGCCACTCTCTACTTCTGAGTTGACCGTCTCAGCCTGATCTGATACCGCTGCAGAGGACTCAGCAATACGTTGCAAACCTACGGCCATCTCTTCCGTTGCTCTTGCCGATTGCTCCGAGCCTCTGAATTGCTCTTCCATTCCTTGAGCCACTTCTTGGATAACTGTTGCTACCTCTGCTGAAGTATAAGACGACCGTTGAGCCGATTTCAGCATTCCTTCTGAGGAATAAGAAACCTCCACTACCGTTGTATCAATTTTGTTGACAATACCGGAGAGTGTCTCAATCATATCATTGATATTTTGACTCATCTCGCCGATTTCATCTCCGGATTGCACTTTAACCCTCTCATTCAGATGACCCTCTGCCACCTTTTTCATAGTGGAGGAAATAGCTTTAATGGGTCTAACGATAAGGCGAGTAAGGTAGAGAGAAACAAAAATTATGACGAGTATAACTGCCAATAAGATGAACATTGCTGTTCTTTGTGCAGAGGTCACTTTGGCAAAAACCTCTTTCTCCGGTACTGTTACAAGAAGCTTCAGGTCAGTATCTGGAATGGTCTTAAAGTATGTAATGACTTTCTTACCATCTTCGCCCTTATAAGTTTCGGACCCCTCTTTGTTGCTCAAAATCTTGTCAACGACCTTCTGAAGAGCCGGCTCTTTAGCGTAATCGGTAATTTTTTTGCCCATACGACTGACGTCTGGATAAGTATAATACATGCCATCATTTGAGATTACGTATCCAAATCCGGTATCCGCCATAGTAATTTCATTACTCATTTGGGCAAGAACTTCAGGAGTAATCGAGAAGACAATACCTCCCATAAATTGCTTATCCTTATCCATGACAGGAACTACGATCGGAATGATATATTTATCAAGCTGCTCCAGATAGGACATTTCCCCCAACACAGGCGCATGTGTTTCTTTCGCTTTCAAGAAATAGCTCGCATCTGCTACACTTGCGGTCATGTTCATCATATTAGTTAACTGGCCGTCTTTACTGATGACACTGTAACCTTCTGTCTCACTGTCACTTTCCTCCAGCACTTCTATCACAGGGAAGATACTCGCTGGATTCGTAAAATCGAACTCAGGATGCTGGGACACCAGATCCTTTACGGACGAGGTTTTGTTGGATAGCCACTCATCCATCCGGAATGTGTTCGTATTAATGGTGTCCTGCGCCATTTGCTCACTGTCTGTGCGTGTGACATTGCCGAAATAATCAAGTAAAAATATGGTCGCTACCATGAGCGGCACGATTGCAATAGCTAATATAACAGATGACCACTTAAGTTGAATTGACGTCGCTTTTCTCTTCGTTACATTTTTTCTCATTTTTTTCATCTTGTTTCCTTTCATTTCATTTTCATTCACGATGAAATAGCCTCCTCACTCCATTTGTTATAATGTCTCCTGATGTGGATATATCTTCTATATCGGCAAAAAAAGACAAATTCTTTGCTGGCAAATAAAAAAAATAAGCCCTAAGACCCCTAAAACTGGAATCCTAAAGCTCACTTTTGTTGAAATCATTTATTTAAACACCAAAGATACTTAACCCTCGTCTTGCACTTTTAAAGCTCGAATACTGTTCAGTACGGCTAGTACGGTTACCCCTACATCTGAGAATACAGCCTCCCACATCGTGGCAATCCCGAATGCACCGAGCAGAAGGAATATAGCTTTTACACCTAAAGCAAAAATAATATTTTGCCATACGATGGTCCGTGTACGCTTGGCAATTCCGATAGCTACAGCAATCTTCGAAGGTTCATCGGTCATAATTACAATATCCGCTGCTTCAATGGCAGCGTCGGAACCGAGTCCCCCCATAGCGATCCCGACATCGGCTCTAGCCAGTACAGGAGTATCATTAATTCCGTCTCCAACAAAAATAATCTTCTCGCGTGGAGGCTTTTCACGATCCAGCTTCTCGATGGCCTCTACCTTATGCTGTGGTAAAAGCTCTGCGTGTACCTCATCTACCCCTAACTGCTTCCCTACATCTTCAGCTACGGCGGAAGCATCACCTGTCAGCATCACCGTCTTGCGTATACCAAGCTTTTTGAGGCGCTGAATGGCCTGCAGTGAGTCCTCCTTCACTTCATCGGCGATCACCAGATAACCTTCATATTGATGATCTACCGCAATGTAAACAACTGTACCGCTCTGCTCTGGGACCTCATAAGCAATCCCCTCCCGCTCCATCAGACGTGCGTTGCCTGCAAATACGGTCTTGCCTTCGATAGTTACTTCGATACCATGACCAGAGATTTCATTATAATTCGTGATAGCTTCCTTAGAAATCTGTGCACCATAAGCCGTCCGAATCGACTCAGCGATCGGGTGATTGGAATGGCTCTCCGCATAAGCGGCTGTCCGCAGTAATTCATCCTTAGATTTGCCACCCGACGGATAAATCCCCGTCACCTTAAACTGTCCCTTGGTCAACGTTCCGGTTTTATCAAAGACAACTACCTTCACATCATTTAGGGCTTCCAGGTAGTTGCTTCCCTTAATCAGAATACCGCTGCGTGAAGCTGCACCAATCCCTCCGAAGAATCCCAGTGGAATCGAGACCACAAGCGCACAAGGACAAGAGATTACGAGGAATACAAGTGCTCGGTAAATCCAATCCGAAAAAGTCGCACCACTGATCAGCAGTGGAGGAACGACGGCCAGCAGAACTGCTGTGATCACTACTACAGGCGTGTAGGCACGTGCAAATTTAGTAATAAAGTTCTCGGTTTTAGCTTTGTTGCTTGATGCATTCTGCACTAGCTCCAGTATTTTGGATACGGCCGATTCTCCAAAGGTCTGAGTAACTTGCACAGTAATTACGCCGTTCCGGTTAATAAAACCACTTAACACCGCACTTCCTGGACCAGCTGATCGTGGTACCGACTCTCCAGTAAGTGCAGATGTGTCCATCATGGCGTTACCTTCAAGTATAGTTCCGTCAAGGGGTACCTTCTCACCGGGTTTAACAACAATCAAATCTCCGATGGCTACTTCCTCAGGTGAGACCTTCTTCAGATCATTTCCAAGCTTGAGATAGGCAAACTCGGGGCGAATATCCATAAGTGCCGTAATAGATCGGCGTGAACGATTCACAGCCAGACCTTGGAACAGTTCTCCAATCTGGTAAAACAGCATTACTGCCACGCCCTCTGGATACTCACCAATCGCAAATGCACCGATAGTTGCCAGAGCCATCAGGAAATTCTCATCAAACACCTGACCACGGATGATGTTCTTAACCGCCTGCCAGACAACTTCACCACCCACGATAAGATAGGCTGCCAAAAAGATCAGCAGTTCAACTACTCCATCCACGGGCAGGAATATCCCAGCTAGAGCAAGAATTCCACCAGCGCCTAACCGCAGCAATATTTTGCGTGTGTCGCCTTCCCCATGCTCATGTGTATGACCATGACCTTCAGCATCCTCATGACCATGATGATGTCCAGCAGCTTGATGATCGTGAACATGCTCGTGTCCATGCTGGTGATCATGTGTATGTTCATGAGCACCGCTATTGCGCGCCTTGTGATTTCCCCCAACCTTCTCTTTCACATTTACGTGGGGCTCGAGTGCCTTCACCGTTTTCTTCGCTTCTACAATCGCTGATTCCTCATACCCTGCGGCGGTTTCCAACGTCATTGTTTTTGTTACAAAATTAACGGAACAAGACGATACACCTTCAATCTTCTTCACCTTATCTTCAATTTTCATCGCGCAATTGGCGCAATCCAAACCTTCTAATTCCCACTGACGTTTTAATTTTCCTTGCATTGTATCCATACGGCACATCTCCTCAAATAAAAACCATATATGAGCACTTGTTCATATGTTATCTTAGCCCTATTATATTCCCTTTATATTTCAAGGTCAATACGCGATATACACCATTTTTCTACATTATCTTAAAAATTAAATCAATTGACCTTTACGTGAAAATATGTAAAATCATGTATGACCGAAAGTAAGTTTCTTACATACGAATGACCCCATTATCAATGAAGCTCGATGGGCAAATGATTTACACAGAAGGGATGAATTTAGAACATGTCAAAGCTAGCCAAAACGTCTTCTTTTTCACAGAAACACCCCATTTGGAGCGTAGTTATTATCGAGGTGTTATTACTTGTAGCCGTAACTGCCGCCGGGGCTTACGCAACCATTAAGGAACTTGCGTACAACGCCCCTGTACTTATCTCCTTCATCCCAATCGCGCTTGTACTCATCATCTACTTTACAGTTAAGCGCAAATGGAGCACGCTCGGCTTCCGACCTCTAAACACCATATCCTCGGGCAACTGGATCTATTATGCCCCACTAGTAGTGGTCCTGATTACCATATCCTTTAAGGGTTTTCGTGAGATCAGCGCATCCGAGGTACTGTTCTTTATTTTCTTCACCCTGCTGGTCGCTTTTGTGGAGGAAAGCATCTATCGCGGTTTGATTTTTAAGACCTTGCTTCCTAAAGGGGCTAAAACAGCAGTGATCACTTCAAGCATTCTCTTCTCTATTACCCACTTACTTAATGCATTATCCGGCACAGATATCACACAAACTCTTCTACAACTCGTATATGCGCTTCTGATCGGTTTTGCGCTAGCCTTGCTAATGCTAAAAAATAATAATATTCTTCCGCTGATATCCTTTCACTTTATACATAATTTAATTCAGTTTGTGGGCAACGATAATACGAGTGAATACATGGGAATCGATCTGTTTATCCTGCTAGTGCTTGCTGTGCAATGTGTCTGGCTAGTGTTGTCCTTTAGAAAACCAAACCTAACGAAGAACCTAAATCAAGCCAGCTAATAAGCTAAATCCTTACTTCGAAATACAAGGCTTCAGTGGATTCAACTTGGTTTCATTAGAGCAATATTTGTCGCAACCCACACAGCTAACGGACCCAGTTGACACTAAAAGCAGTATTATCCCCGGTTTAGCATATTATCGGACCCCATAGGCGCTATTGGCATGAAAAAGAGCAAAATAAGACCTCTTTCTAAAGAATAACTGCACTGAGGTCCGCAACTCTGCTCAAAAAGCGATTATTGTGCAAATAACGTCAGCTGGGTCCGTAAGCCGTAGCGGATGATCAGGACTCGTCGGCATAATAAAAAGAGGGACTCCCAAAAGCCATCCAATGGCTGCTGGGAGTCCCCCTTTTTGCAACTAGCTATTCGTGTCGGACATGCTCGTGGGTCTGTAAAAAGATCTGCTCCACATGCGCATCGTTCAGCGAATAGAATACCGTTTTCCCCTCTTTACGGCGCTTCACGATCCGTAGATTCCGTAAATAACGGAGCTGATGGGATATCGCAGATTGGCCCATATCAAGGATCACGGACAAATCATGTACACATAATTCTTGCTGAGACAAAGCGTAAATGAGCCGCACTCGTGTTGGATCACCCAACGCTTTGAACATTTCTGCCATTTTATCAGTAATCCCACGGTCTGGCAGGATCAATGCAATGGATTCCGGTTCAAGCTCTGAACCCTTGCATGTATTGTCGCAATCTTCTAATGCCGTTGGCTCCATGCTCTCGCCCTCCTCCATCTTAGCTAATTATATTCTTTAATTATAAGAAAAACAGCACGGGATGTCCATTGAGGAGGAGTTTATAGCCTCTGATTGTGAATCAGACTGCTTTACGATAAAAGGAGATTAGTCCTGCGGCAAAAAAGACAATCAAGCTCCCTCCCACTATCATCATCAGTGTCTCTAAAGGCAGATTAAAGGCACCAAATCCGTCATCACCATAAGGACTCATGGCTAACATCGGCTGTACCCAAGGATAATAGGGGCCGTAGGTTGAAGAATTAGCGATCAGTATATTGGGAATGGTCAGACTCACATTCAGCGCCAGCGGTGCGCCGAAGCTGCTCCAGCTTTGCGAGATCGCCAGCTGCAATGCGGCGAGTGGTAGGCAGGCTACAAAGCCGCCAAATACTGATTTTAGCAGCAGCGCCCAAGGGATTGGATCTGGAGCCCCACGGAACAAACCCATTCCCAGCACCATAACGAGGAACGTTATTTGCACAGCAGCCAGCAATCCGATGATCATCACATATTTTGAGAGATACACCGACAACCGGGTTACAGGCAGAGACAACAATAGCTTCCAGCCACCGTCATGATGCTCATAACGACAGATCAGGGCCGCAAAAATGCCTGAAAGCACAGGCAGAAACAGCAAAGCATGCATCATTGACATCACACTTAACAGCAGCTCCCAAGTCATCTTCTCGCCTTGATTATCCGATAACAATCCGGGAACCAGTGATAAAACCGGACTTCCTATGACTAAAAGCCAAACATATGATTTAGACATTTTTAATCGCTCTGAGGATAATACTCTCCAAAATGACTTCATCTTAATCCACATCCTTTCGAGCGAAATGCACTGCACCCGGCAAAAATACCAGCATTCCTAGCAGCAGACCCGCACCGCTGAACAAGAGGCGATTAGAGGAGTCCCACGCCAAATATGGCCATGTTAAAGGCACCCACTCCGAAAGGAACATGGAGAAAAATGACGTCAAGGATAATGTGATCCCCAGGGCAACCGGCAGTGTCTGATTACGATTAGCCAGGGAAAGCCAAAGCTGTAGCGCGATGACCGGCAGAGCCGCAATGTAGGACATAAAGCCAATTCTGAGTACATCCACATAAGGAATAAGATCAGCTTTGAAGCCCAAAATAAGCCCCAAAACAACTATCCCCACTGAGAGCAACAAGCAGGAAACAGCCACAAGCAGCAGACAGAGCGTTAGCTTAGCCATAAACACTGAAGTACGGGAGATAGGTAGTGCCAAGAGCTGCTTCCACGAGCTCATCTGATGTTCGACATTTGCAATCAGCGAGCATACTAAAGTGCCTCCCAGAAAAAGAGCTGTGGGCACAAACCCGGACACATTATCCAGTAGTCCTCCCCATAAATCCGCGCTATACTGCTGACGCAGATAATCATAACGAAGGCCAAAGTTAAGGCCCTGCATGGCTACTAGACCAATCGGTCCTAGAAACACTAGAAACCAAATTCCTTTGCCGCGGATTTTAAGCCAATCCGCTGACAACGCCCGCCACATCATGATTCCCCGCCTCCCACAACCTGTAGGAAGAAGTCCTCAAGCGATTGTCTCCGCTCCTCTACACGATAGACAGCGTGCCCATTCTCTACCAAAGCTTTGACTAGCAGCGCTACTCTTGCATCGTTCATTCTTGAAAAAATCAGTTTTTGCTCATGTAGTGTCCCTTCATACCCCCGACCTCCAGCGAGACGTAACGCAGACTCTGGTTCCGAAACCGCAAGGCGTATCTCGCCAGCAGCCTGTTGTTGCAGATTAGCTATTGTATCTTGGTACACCATTTGCCCTTGGCGAATAATACCCACGGTATCTGCCATTTGTTCAATTTCACTAAGCAGGTGACTGGATACTACAACCGTAATTCCTTGCTCCTGTGGCAAGCGTTTGATAAGCCCACGAATTTCCTGAATCCCTGACGGGTCGAGTCCGTTCGTTGGTTCGTCCAGAATAAGCAGCTCTGGATTCCCTAACAAGGCAGCTGCGATACCAAGTCTCTGCTTCATCCCGAGGGAAAACCCTTTGACCGGACGTCTCTCTTCCCCGGTTAGAGAAACAATATCTAGCACCTCAGCGATTCGTGACTTCGGAACATCCAGAATGCGGCGGATCGCTTCGAGATTGTCCACAGCGCTCAGATGCCCATAATACGAGGGGGATTCGACAAGCGACCCTACCTTCCGTAAAATTTGCAGCTTATTCTTCCGAAGATCCTGACCGAACACTTCAATTTTTCCAGATGTCGGTGTAATTAGGCCAAGCAGCATACGGATTGTTGTAGTTTTCCCAGCTCCGTTGGGACCCAGAAAACCATAAATCTCACCCTTGCGGATATTTAAATTCAAATTTTCTACCGCAGCCCGGCCACGATATTTTTTCAATAAATCCTTAGTTTTAATCACTGTTTCTTCCATGTTCTTCACCTCGGTATACAGCATA
Source organism: Paenibacillus sp. FSL F4-0097 (assembly GCF_038593125.1). NCBI lineage: Bacteria > Bacillati > Bacillota > Bacilli > Caryophanales > Paenibacillaceae > Paenibacillus > Paenibacillus sp. FSL F4-0097. Next base: position 466,772 of record NZ_CP151965.1, on the reverse strand, counting down.
ACGTCCCAAGGTTAAGAACAAGGAAGTGCCAAGTTTAAGTTTTGTTTAAATTTCACGACGCGGATCAAAGATTACAATAGAAGTGCCTTCGCCTGTGCTCTCCATAACCCATTCCAGCTCCATATGCTTCATCAAAAGATCGACGATAGACAATCCCAAACCTGCCCCTTTGTAATCGGATGGACTCTGAATGCCTCGACCATGATCCGCAATAATTATGGCACGTTGTTCATTACGTTGCTCCGTTGAGATCCCGACATAATGCCCGCTGCTGGCATGTCGTACAATGTTTTGATACAAATTATCGAGAATACGGCGGAACCAGACCTCATCCACCCTCCAGAATAGCGGTTCGGCTTCCAGGTTAATATCAATGTCGAAGCCCTCTTTTTCCCATACGGGGTACCAAGCAGCCGCACTTTCCCGCAACAAGCGTAAAACATCTTTACGTTCCAGCTTTAAGGTTACCCGTCCACTATTGAGCAGATTGTAAGATAAAAGATTCTCGATCAGGACGCTAAGATCCGCAATACGCTCATCCATAAGCTGTAAGGACTGCTTACCTTTTGAGGTCAGATCCTCTTTGGTCATAACATGGATATGGCTGCGAATGACGGTTAGGGGTGTGCGTAAATCGTGAGATAAATTCGAGACTAGACGCTTACGCAACTCTTCCTCTTCTATTTCCCTGCGTCGGCTTTCATCCAGTTTGGTTACCATCGTATTAAAAGCTTCCTCCAGGCGACCTATCTCGTCCAGTTTGCCTGTCACTATAGACTTAGGCATTCTATCCGGGCCTGTAATCGTCATCGCGGTTTGCAGTTGCAATAGCCGTTTGCGAATTTTTCTAAAGAACATCCACGAAACCAGAGCGAATCCTCCAAAAAGGGTAAATAACACAAAGTTATACCAAGCCCAAGCCCCTAATCCCCCATAAGCCCCTTTGTTCAACAGCTTGCTTGGAATTTGCATCACCATAAATCCCTTGTCTGCCTCCACTTTGTCCCCCACGAAAGCAACGATGGCTAAAGGATCACGATTCGTACTTTCTTTCATAAATGAAATAGCCTCAGCCGCAGTCCACTGATCAGGAACTTCATGGTAAATCTTATCCTTATCCCCTTCATCAGGCGTGAGAATCAACTGGGTTTTTCCCTGCCCGTCTACCCAAAACATAGTAGCCTCAGTGTATTTTTGACTCAATTCATGCAGCCGCTGATTTATGGCTTCCGAAGAAGCATTTCCTAAGTGAAGTGCCTCTTTATGCCACATAGTCTCCAGCGGTGCAATATTCGAATACAGGGATGTATCTACAGGCGGGGCACCTTTGGTCACTTCGTTAAGAATATTGTAGCCAACAAAAGACAACGGAAGGACCACAGGGATAAATAGCAGTGCAGATACGATAATTAGCAAATACCCTGATAACAAAGAGGAATTACGTTTCTTGCGAATGCGCTCTAATCCTCTCATGCTCTTACCCGGTATCCGATCCCACGGACAGTTTCGATAATTTCCGGATTACCCGGATCAAGCTCCAGCTTTTCGCGCAAATAACGAATATGTACCATCAGAGTTTTATCCCCTTCGATATAAGCCTCACCCCACACGGCCTCGTAGATCTGCTCCTTCGTCATAATCTGGTTAAGATGACGCAGCAAATAGGAAAAAATCTGAAATTGCTTGCCTGTAAGCATGATTTCTTCCTGAGTCTGAGCATTCATCACGCGGTTATCCCCTTCATATACGACTAGATGTTTAAGTGTGAGCGAATCCTGAACAGATGCCCCATTCCTTCGGAGCAGCACCTCGATTCGAGCGGCCAATTCATCCGGATGAAAAGGCTTGGTCAAATAATCATCCGCGAATTCCAAACCTTGCAGCTTATCATCAATCGAGGTTCGGGCAGAGAGCATTAAAATGGGCAGCTTAGGGTAGGAACGTTTCAATCGTTGCCCGATCGTAAACCCATCCAGACCAGGAAGCATAACATCGAGAATAGCCAGTTGGCAGGCGCCTGCTTCTTCCATCGCACCTTCGCCGCTCCGTAGCCAGCGGACACTATATCCTCTTTCGCTTAAATCAGCAGACACTACGCTGCCAATCTCACGATCATCTTCAATATATAACAGAGTAACGCTCATGTAGCTTTAGCTCCTCCCCGATATGAATACCTAAAAAGTTGAAGTCATTATAACACATCAAACAGCCCTCCTACCCCATAGGGGATAGGAGGGCTGTTTGATCAATTCAAGGCTATAGCTTATGGCTGCCATACTCCATGCTCTTTATTGCTACCTACATACTCAATACGTGTTGGAGTAAGCTCCAAAATCACATAATTAGGATCATCAGGTCCAGTAAACCATGGCTCCAGCTCTTTATTCCATACCTTGGAGCGCAAGCCTTCATCCTTAGAGACGGTAGCGGTCGCTTCAATCTCCAGCAAATCTTTGCTTCCGCCGGCCTCATAGCCAAGCAGTACAAAAGCATTCGGATTATCGGATAACTCCTCCACTTTATGAGTTTTGCGATTTGTAGCCAAATAAATCTTCAAACCCTCATGGAAAATGGCCATATAACGTACTTTCGGCTTATTTCCTTCTTCGATCGTACCAAAGGAACCGAACTTGTTGTCATCCAATGCTTTAATAATGAGTTGTTCCAGTTGTTTGTTATCCATTACGTAAATCTCTCCCTTCAAGCATGTAAACAAAAGTTTATATATCCAAGCTCACCGTTTGGATTTATCATAACAATGGTGCTTATTATAATGTACCCTTCAGGTTCACATTGAATCCGACCTTACTCCATAAACTACATCAAGATAAGGAGCTTACTTCGTGAAAAAACTGATTTGGATCGGCTGTCTCTCCTACTTCGTTATCGGTCTGGCACATGTTGTGCTGGGATCTATTCTGCCCGTTCTACTGCAACATTATGATCAAAATTACAGTGCTGGCGGTGAATTAATCTTTAGTCAATTCGCTGGTTTTTTAGCAGGCGTGTTGGTCTCTCCCCTACTTAATCGCCGCTTCGGTAAACGTGGAGGCATCCTCATTGCCACCAGTCTTCTAATAGTTGCAGAAGTTGCCTATGCCTTTCTACCGCCTTGGGGCTGGATGTATTTTATCGCTGTTGCCGCAGGTTTTGGTTTCGGGATGATCGAAGCGGTTATCGGCACCATCATTATTGGTGCTGTAACCGAAGGAACGGCTATTGCGATGAGCCGGCTCGAAGTTCTATTCGGGATAGGCGCACTCGTGATGCCGCTTATCGCCAGTCCGCTCATTGCTGCCGGAGCGTGGAGATTGGCCTTTCTAATCGTCGCTGCCTTCTCTTTGATTTCTCTTATCCTCTGGGCAAGAGGACACTTCGGTAATCTACAACGCATGCTGGATGAACGTGCCTCTGTCCAAGGAGCAGACAATTCGCATTCCTCAAGCTCACGTTCTAACAAAAAATTTCCGTATAAAGGTAAGCAATGGATTCTGCTAGGGATCTTCATCGTTTTCTTTTTTCTTTATGTAGGCACAGAGATGAGTTTAGTCAACTTTATGCCGGCTATCTTTATTGCCAAGCTAGGGATGACAGAGTCTGCGGCAGCACTGACAGTCACTTTCTTTTGGCTGGCGATGTCTACAGGAAGATTGTTTGCGGGTGTAATTGCCGAAAAAATATCTTATCGCGTGTACATTCTCAGCAGCTGTTTACTAACCTTGTTACTGCTGACACTCTTTCCGTTCACTGAAAATCGTATGGCTGCTTTCATTGTAATTCTGCTGCTGGGGCTGTTTATGTCCGGTATTTTCTCCATTGCATTGGTTTTCTCCAGCAAAATGCTGCCTGGCACCGAAGAGTCAACACCCAGCATTATGATTGCTTCCGGAGGCGTTGGTGGTGCTTTGCTACCTCTGTTTACGGGCTGGTCTATGGATCATTTAGAAGTGGCGCAAACAGCCGGATTACTTGCCACTTTTGCTGCCTTCTTGTTCCTGCTAAGCATTGCCGCATGGAGATTCCAAGCCAGGCAAGCGGTGGAAGGAAAGAGTTCCCGTATTTAGAACAGTATCAACGTTATCCTTTTAGGGTAATGTGATCTATAAGCATATTCTGAGCACAAGGATGGACAATGAATGAATGAGTCTTTAAATGAGTCTTCAACTGAGCCTTTGTTACATACTGCGCTTATGCAGTTTATATTTCCCTTCTCTATAAAAAAGGGCGATTCTAAGCAGCTTATCCAGCAATTACAGGACGACGGATTCACACGTTTTTTTCTGGATAACAAAGAACTGGAAGCTGCCTATTATGGAGAAGGTTACTGTGTTTCCCATGAACGAATGGAGCGCACCTATTTACCGTTTGCCGCACACGTCCTTTTTCCGCGCAGGAAGGATGCCGACTCGTTTCGCCGTTTTTCCAGAGTAAATAATCTCGACTGCATTCTGGAGATTCCGCAGCAATCTATATTTTTCAAAATTCTCTCGACGGATATATTCATATGTCCCTTTCAGCTTGGATTCGTGACGATACGTGTCCAGCTGGAGGGGGATTCGATTCCCTTTAGTATTGCCCTAGAATTCGCGGATCGTTTCCGTGCGCTAGAGAAAACCTTCATACAGGATGACTACACTTATATTCATTGCGGGGAACAGACCTATGAGATGGTAGAGGATTTTGTCTTCCGAAATTTGGTGGATGGACTGGAGCCATATCTGGATCAATCGGATATCAATGGGGCTTATTTTGAGACCCTTCCTTTTTTCGTAGATGAAAGAATGCAGGTGCAAGCTTTTTACGGCTTTCAGAATGAAGAAGGTTCTGATGAGATTAGTGTAAATCTACGCTATCGCGCCTCACAGCTTGATGGAATTGATCTGAACGGAAAGCCCTATGCCAGTGCAAGCGATCCAGCGTATATTGCAAACTATTGTCATGAGCATTCCTATAATCGCTGGGGCCCAGACACGTATTATATGATGAATGAGCAGACCTTTTGCTGCATGACCCGGGCTGAACAGGAGATTGCTGTTAGTCTAGCCAACCAGATGTACGGGCAATATTATTACGGATTTTTACTCAATATTTTCCACAAAATCGTTCTGCTGAAGCTCGCCAATATGCACTCCCGACTTCGGATTAATCATGATTATGAGGAAATAGACAATCTAATCTACTCCATTAATAAGTTCTCGGCAAAGTTCTACTTCTTGGAGTTGATTTCCCAGTCGCAGGGCCGGGAGATATTTCTTCAGCTGCGTAAAGTATACGGAAACGACGCTTTGTTCGAGGAAGTGAAAGAAACCTTAAATGATCTGTTTCAGTATCAGGATAAGTTTCAGTCCAAGCGACGGGATAATCTGCTGATGATTCTCACTGTATTTACGGTAGTAAGCGGGATTTACGGCATGAATCAAGTCATTGACGATCTGGATGGAAAAATCCAATGGAGTAAAATGATTGGTTATTCCCCCTTTGAATTTCTTGCCCTCTTCGTGATCATGAGCGGGATTCTGATCAGCGTTGTCCTCACGCTAGGGGCGCTGGTTAGTGAGCTTAAACGGCGTCACCGCAAGAAATATAAAGATCTAGACTAGCAAAAAAGAAACTACTGGATTGGAAAAATTCAGGAGTGCACTACTAGACATTCCGAGTACAGCCGTCTATAATACACCGTATGCGAGAAATATAAGACATTAAGTATAGGTACAAAACTTATGCTTACTTATATTGCACATAGAAATACCCGTTAACTTCATAGAACCAGGGGTGCTGGAATTGGCCGGCTGAGATTGTATCCCACAAGATACTGACCCTTATACCTGATCTGGATAATGCCAGCGTAGGAATCGCCAATTGGTTCTGGTCCCTGTGACCTTGACTAACCTTGCGCCAAGCCAGCGTCCCGATCACTCGGGGCGCTTTTTTTGTTAGATCACTAAAAGATGTAGAAAAACGTACATACTACACTTTACGGTTCATGTTGTGAAGACGGGATTCTTGTAACCTTAAAGGAGAGAAGAAGACATGCACCTCAAAAAAGCACTTACGTTGTGCCTCACCTGTGTACTCATTCTTGCCATTGCCGGATGCGGCAGCAACAATGGGAATACAGCCGGAAACAAAGCAAATGCTACTGATCCAACTGCAGCGGCTGGCACGGATGCTCCAAAAGAGCTCACCAAAGTTAAAGTCGCACTCGACTGGACACCGAACACGAATCATACCGGTCTATACGTAGCTAAGGATCTTGGTTACTACGCTGAAGAAGGTCTGGACGTCGAAATCGTTCAACCAGGCGCAGCGGGTTCTGATACTATGGTTACTTCTGGCGAAGCCGCATTTGGCATCAGCGCCCAAGAAGGATTAACGCTAGCCCGTCTACAAGGCGTACCCCTTGTCTCGATAGCAGCTATTATTCAGCATAATACATCGGGATTCGCCGCTCCAGTAGATCGCAATATTAAATCACCAAAGGATTTCGAAGGTAAAACCTACGGAGGCTGGGGCTCACCAGCCGAAGAAGCAGCCATGAAAGCTATCATGGATCCTGAAGGTGGCGATGTGAAAAAGGTGAAGCTGATCAGTATCGGTGAAGCTGATTATTTTACCGCCGTCAAACGTGACATTGATTTCGCCTGGATTTTCTACGCTTGGACTGGCGTTGAGGCTGAGTTGCGTGGCGAGCCATTGGATATGCTGTACTTAAAGGATTATGCGCCACAGCTCGATTATTACACGCCTGTGCTGACGACGAGTGAGAAGCAAATTGCAGATCATCCTGAGCTGGTGAAGGCCTTCATGAAAGCCACATCAAAAGGTTATCAATATGCCATTGATCATCCGGAAGAGGCTGCCGGTATGTTATCGAAGGACGTTCCTGACCTGGACGCCGACCTTGTCCTAGCTAGCCAAAAATGGCTTAGCCCAAAATACAAGGACGATGCTGCCCGCTGGGGCGAGCAAAAAACCGAGGTCTGGCAAAATTACGGCGACTGGATGTATGATCTGAAGTTGCTGGATAAACCGCTGGATGCTGCTAGTGCATTCAGTAATGATTTTTTACCGGCGGAGTAAACAACAATTGTAATGAATTACTTCGTTATCAAAGTTGGCTTTTTAAACTTACCTTATAAAATGAGAGGATTGATTATTGTGGCTAACACCCTACTAAGCATTCAAGTAATTCCAAAAACTCCGAACAATGAGGATTCCATCCCATACGTAGATAAAGCGATTGAGGTCATTCAGAAATCCGGTGTTAAACATCAAGTGAATCCACTGGAAACCACAATGGAAGGTGAGCTTAGCGAGCTGCTGGAGGTTGTGCGTCAGATGCAGGAGGCGTTGATCGAAGCAGGCAGTCCAAGCGTAATTTCGCAGATCAAAATCGCTCATAATCCTAACGGAATCAGCATGGATAAATTGACGGAGAAATATCGGCCGTGAGATCGACCTGGAAGCTAATATGGCCGCCCCTTGTGGCGGTCGTCTTCTTTTTAACCGTATGGCAGCTATCTGTATCTGTATTTCATATTGAATCCTGGATTCTGCCGAGTCCTGCTGATATTGCCCGTGAATCCACCAGTAACGCTTCTGGTCTTTGGGCTCATACGATGGCTACGCTGCGGCTCACTTTAATTGGTTTTCCCATTGGTACGGGGGTAGGCCTGATCGTTGCTTTGCTTTTGCATCTTTTGCCTTGGGCTAGACGGGCTTTTTATCCACTTATTATTCTGAGTCAAAATGTTCCCTCCATCGCGCTCGGACCCCTGCTCATTATCTGGTTCGGCTTTGGTCTTTTGCCCAAAATCGTGCTGATTACACTAGTATGTTTCTTCCCGGTAGCTGTCGCTGCGATGGGCGGTCTGGCCCAAAGTGATCAGGTCATGATGAATTATATGAAAATGGCTGGCGCAAGCAAGTGGCAAATCTTCACCAAGCTGGAGCTGCCCTCTTCTATCCCGGCACTATTTTCCGGCGTAAAAATATCTGCTACTTATGCGGTTATGGGCGCCGTGGTCGCTGAATGGATTGGCGCGGATAAAGGTATTGGCTATTATATGCTTCTGCAGAAATCCGCATATCGTACGGATCGGATGTTTGTTGCTATTGTTATTATTGTACTTTTAAGTCTTGTACTCTTTGCTATTATTGCATTGCTGGAAAAATGGCTGGTTCGCTGGAAGCCGCGCCGTAACTCATAGAAAGGAAGATGCCTGTATGTCTCAAGCGACGCAAATGCAACACAGAACAACAGAAGTCATAAGCTCTCCTGAAGCTCATACCGTGGCACCCGCCCTTGAAGTGAGCGGCATCTCCAAATCTTTTTCCCATCGTCGCCGTGAGACGAACGTTCTGAATAATGTCTCTCTCAAGGTAGAGCAACAAGAGTTCGTTTCGATCGTTGGTCCTTCCGGCTGCGGAAAAAGCACCTTATTCCATATGATTGGCGGCCTTGTGAAACCCGATGCAGGCACGATCCGCATGAACGGTAAGGTCGTTACAGGTCAACGCGGTGAAATTAGTTATATGCCGCAGCAGCCTGCGCTTTTTCCTTGGCGTACGATTGAGGATAATGTGCTGCTTGCTGGGGAGATCAAGGGCGCACTGCGGGATGGAGCCCGCGAGGAAGCGCGCCAGTGGCTTGCCAAGGTTGGGTTAAGCGGTTTCGAACATGCTTATCCGCATATGTTGTCTGGCGGGATGCAGCAGCGTGCAGCTTTTCTCAGAGCATTGCTCGCTCCCCAGGAGCTAATGTTGCTGGATGAACCTTTCAGCGCACTCGATGCACTAACTCGCAGTGAAATGCAGCGCTGGCTGCTTGAGCTGTGGGAAGAGAATCGCCGCTCTGTGCTGTTCATTACTCACAACATCGAAGAAGCGTTGCTGCTCTCTAATCGTATCTATGTATTTTCCGGCCGCCCCGGCTCCATTCTGCATACAGTCGATGTGCCGTTTCCGCGGCCACGCCGTGATGAGATTACGGACTCTCCCGAGTTCATTAAGCTCAAACGCCAGTTGTCACAGTGGATGCGAGAGGAACAAGCTAAAAATAGGCAGCCGCTAGCTTAATCGCTAAGCTCTGTAAACTGATATCGCTGGTATAGCGGTGTCAGTTTTTTTATTTTGCAGCGATAAACTCCAACCCTATTTTCAATGAACGCGGATGTATCTGCTCAATTAAACAAATTTCACTCATCATAGTAGGGATCACATTAAATGTGTGGCGAAAACCGACTCCCTGTTGGTAATGGATAGTAACCGGGCGGGTTGGGGACATTCTACGGGATTTATACCGTTGATTTGTTTCGTCGGGCCGGATTTGGCTCATTCTGCGGGATTTATACCGTTGATTTGCTGCTTCGGGCCGGACTCGGCTCATTCTGCGGGATTTATACCGTTGATTTGATTCTTCGGGCCGGATTTGGCTCAGTCTACGGGATTTATACCGTTGATTTGCTTCGTCGGGCCGGACTCGGCTCATTCTGCGGGATTTATACCGTTGATTTGCTTCGTCGGGCCGGATTCGGCTCATTCTGCGGGATTTATACCGTTGATTTACTTCGTCGGGCCGGACTCGGCTCATTCTGCGGGATTTATACCGTTGATTTGATTCGTCGGGTTGAATTGCACCCGATCTAGGGCATTTTTGCCTTCTATTTCCCACTTCGGCGGAATTCCAGTGACTCAGGGGCATTTTTGCCCTTATTGTTCCTCTTTAGCTTTTAGTTTGAATTAAATACGAGACTATGGCATCACCAGAATCGGTGTTGTTTATTATTATTAATTTGTTTAAAGGTCACAGCTATAGTCGCACTTACATCCTACTCACCACTCTTACACATACTCCCACTACTCACTTTTGCTCCCATTCCTTACCTCAATCCCACTACTTACTCTTACTCTTACTCTTACTCTTACTCTTACTCTTACTCTACTCCTACTCCTACTCCTACTCCTACTCCTACTCCTACTCCTAGTCCTTACCTCAATCTCACTACTCACTCTTGCTCATACTCCTCACCTTACTCCCACTAATCTCTCTTACTCTTCCCCCTACTCCTTACTTCCTACTCTCACATCTGCCCCCTCCTCCTCTCCCACCAACCGAACCAAAAAAAGGCCCCCATAAACGAGGCCTTTTCTTCATTTCCTAATCATAGCTCGGAACACGAATTTGGGCAGCACTGCCTGTCTGCGCCATCGCGACTTTTGTCCCTTCGCAACGGGAGCGAACAAAAGTCGATGCAACCACTCCAGATTGAGTTTTTTCCATAGCGCTGGTGCAGGAGTAACTTTTCCCGCTATTACATCTAAGCTGCCCCCCACGCCAAAAACAACTTTTACCTGCGCAAGCTCCTGTTTGTGCTTATATACCCATTTGTCAGAGTATGGCGCACCCATCGCAACGATCAGGAAATCTGGCTGTGCGCGCTGTATTTCTGCTACAATGGCAGGCTCCTCTTCCTTGGTAAGAAAACCATTATGTCTTCCTGCAATCTTCACATTCGGATATAACTCCGTGATCTTTTCGACCGCTTTACAGCTGGTAAGCTCATCTGTTCCCAAGAAATAAAAACTCCATCCCAAGCTATTTCCTTGCTCCAAAAGCTCAAGAAGCAGCTCATATCCAGTTACCCTCTCAGCAATAGGATCGCCTTTTCTTTTTGATGCCATCACAATGCCAATCCCGTCAGGAGTGATTAGATCCGCTTCTTGAAGTATGGTTCGTAGCAGCTCGTCCGATTGACTTGTTATCGTAATTTCCGGGTTAGCCGTGATCAAATGGAAAAGTTTCGATTCCCCAGATTGAATATGTTTTGTTAGATGAAGTGTTGTCTCATGTAGTGTTAGTTTTGAAAAGGGAACTCCTAATATTGAAACTGTCCCGTCCATATAATCACCTCTCACTAAAATTCCACTTCAATATACCTTACCATAATCAAGAGGAGGAAGGGGAGTCATTTAAATTACTTAATCACCACAGCTACTACGCCGCTACAGCTAGCTATCCACTACGATCACCCAAACACTATAGCCACCTCAACCATCCGACCATTCCACCACCCCAGCTACTACGCTACCCAAACACTTCAGCCATTCCACCGCTTCAACCATTTCAGCCCACTACAGCCATCCCAGCAACCCCGCCACCACAGCTACTCTACTCACCCAAACACCCTATAGCTCCACTCACTCCTCCATAAACTTCCACCACTCTACTAACCAAGGTTCATCGATCCCCCGCATGCGGAATTCCTCTACAAGTATCTTCCGGAATCGTTTTTCCATTTTGACAAAGTTATTATCCTCTTGGTACATAGGGGCAAAGGATTCATCATCTCTAATAAAACTCCAAAAATCGCCCGCACACTCCAAAATCTTTCGGCCGACAGCTGTTTGTTTGGCTACAGGTACCAGCCATTTGTCATAGGGGTAGGGGTAACCTTCAATAGTAATGGCACAGCGTAATGCTTCTTTATAAAGAGAAACCGCTAAAAATAAAATAGGAAAGGCGTCGCCACGCACTACAGGATTATCTAAGCTTTTGGCATAACTTCGTAACTGTATGTATGAATTCTTACGAAATCTCATTAGGACTCCAGGTTGGAGGGGCACATAGGCATCAAAAAGTGACTTTACAGCCAATCGGTCATAGTAGATATAAGAAATAGAAGCATTCCACAGCCATTCCATATTTCCGCTCATTAACGCCGCTTTGATTTCTGATATTTTATGCAGTGTGTAATGTCCGGTCTTGCCGCTGGGAAGTCGTAAATCCATAAAAAAACTACTTTGCTCCGGGATCAGCCCCGCTTGCTCGAACCGATGATTAATGCTGCTATAATACTCATCCTGACAAATAATGATTACATCCACATCCGACTGCTCATCCACCACACCAAGTGCGGTCGATCCATCAAGGAGAATACTTACCCGCTGACTCTCCTCTTTCATTAACGGATGATTTAGAATTTCTTGTGTGATATACTGCCCAATTTCCTCTAATAATTCGCTATGAACCTGCATCTTATCAGGTATTAATAAAATATCCGACAACACTGATTTCACCATCTCAACCCCAACCTCCAATCAATCTCAATTTCTCAAAAAATAAAACGCTTACACCTAACCTAATATTTGGATAATGGAGTACCATTCTACACTCCTAATATATATCTTGCAAGGATAAATGAAGTACCCTTTTGCCTAAGCCTAAATATAATGAAGTATCTATTTACTTGGAAAGGGGTAAAAGCATGGCGCAGCCAAAAGTGATTGCTACAGTCCGCTCTGCCGGACCGATCGGAGATATAAAAGTAAATGTCGTCACGAATCGAGTATACTTTGTAAACCCAGACACCGAGGCTGGAACTATCGGGGTATTGGAGGGCAGAACTAATCGCATTATCGCTCGGATCCCTGTAGGAAGACTGCCGTCTCAGCTCGGAATCAACCCCCAAACCAACCGGATTTATGTACCTAACTTCCGTGACGAAAACGTATCTGTCATAAACGGGCGGACAAACCAGGTAATCAAAACTGTCAAAGTAGGCCGATTCCCAGACAATATCGGAGTAAATATTCGAACCAATCTGATTTATGTAACTAGCGCATTCGGAACCCTATTCATCATAGACGGGAAAACAAATCAGGTCCGTAAAAAGATTGAAATCGGTGGACGCCCCTCCAGAATTGTTATCAATGAGCTTACCAACCGTGTCTATGTGACCAATACAGTAAATGATAGCGTCACCGTCATTAACGGAACTACACAGGCGATCATTGCGACAATAAAAGTCGGAAGTAACCCCGTGATAGCGCCAGCACTTAATAAAATTACCAATCGTATTTATGTCGCTAATAACTTGAGCCGGTTTCTTTCTGTGATCAATGGCCGAACCAATAAATTGTTGCGTAATGTACAGCTGGGACGTTTGCAAAGTGAGGTCGTTATAAATCCGCTGACGAATCGTATTTATGTCTCAAGTGCACAAGTGGAGGGTAAGGGCAGGCTGTTTGTCATAGATGGGCGCAACAACAAAATTATAACCACAAAGGTGTTGCCTACCTCCTCCAACACGATTATCAACCCGAATACAAATCATTTATTTGTTGGTAATTTTGATAAGAATCATATGTCCGTTTATAACGCCACCACGTTTAAACGGCTCGCAAGATTCTCCTCCGTATCAGGCAGCACTGTGCTAAACCCGCTCACAAATAGAATTTATGTAGGTGGAAACGACTCCATAACGGTCATTCAAGATGGACCAAGACTCACTCAGAGTTCTATTTTTAATTAAGACAAAAAGACGCCCACCATTGATAAGCTCCCATCATAGTAGACAGTAGAAAAAACAAAAACTTCTACTGCTACAATGATGGGAGTTTTTCTAATGTCTAATAGAAGTCCAACATCTTTAAAAGTAAAATTACATGTCGTAGGGCTGTGCCTTGAGCACAAGTCAAATCCAAACTATGAGGCAAAGCAGCTAGGTCTTAGTTCACACACAGTTAGAGAATGGATTAGGAAATATAAAGCAGATGGTTTGGACGGGTTGAGGGAATCGAGAACATGGAAATCATACCCAAAGGAATTGAAGCTTGCTGCTGTTAACGAAGTGTTGTCTGGTCGTTGCTCCGTTGAAGAGGTGACAAACAAGCATTATATTTCAAGCAGAAGTGTTTTGACAAAATGGATTACCAAGTATACTAATGAGATAGAATTGAAACCTACACATACAGGAAAAGGACTATCTCATATGAACCAAGGACGTAAAACAACTTTCGAAGAACGCATTGAAATTGCACAATATACCATCGCTAATGGATTGGATTATCAGAAAGCGATTGAAAAGTACGGAGTATCTTATCAGCAAGTTTACGCATGGGTTCGGAAATATCAAGTTGGCCGCGAGGAGGCTCTTCAGGACAATCGCGGTCGCAAAAAGCCTGTAGAAGAACTAGATGAGCATGACCGCCTTAAACTACGGATTAAAGAGCTAGAAGCGCGAAATGAATACCTAGAGATGGAGAATGACTTCGCAAAAAAGTTGGCGGAGATCAAGCGACGAAATACACGCTAACCCTCGTTCGACAAGTAAACTTGTATCAAGCGATTCAAGAACTGAACAAAGAAAAAGGTCACGCAATTACGAAGTTGTGTGCGTTAGCTGGGGTTGCTCGATCTGCCTATTACAAGTGGTTAAAATGGAAACCCTCTTGCATAGAACTTGAAACTCGTGCGTTAGCGAAAGAAGTAAAGCTACGATATGACAAGCGAAAAGGGATTCTTGGCTATCGTCAAATGCGCACGCAATTAAACCGAAAGCTCAAAAAGCAGTACAACAAAAAGCGTTATTACCGAATTATGTGTGCTCTTGGGCTTAAAGCAGTCATTCGCAGAAAACGAGCGAGTTATGTGAAAGCTACGGAGATCCATGTAGTTGAAAATGTAATGAACCGTAACTTTGATGCCAATTCTCCTAATTCAAAATGGTGTACAGATGTGACTGAACTGAAGTACGGGAATGGGCGCAAAGCCTATTTGAGCGCTATTATTGATGTATATGATAATTCCATTGTCTCATGGGTATTAAGCCATTCCAACAACAATAAACTCGTGATGGATACGTTGAAGAGGGCTTACGCGAAGAATCCTGGCGTATCCCCTCTTTTACAAAGCGACAGAGGCTTCCAGTACACGTCTCATGAGTACAACCGACTTCATGTAAAATACGGATTTAAGAAAAGCATGTCTCGTGTGAGTCGGTGTTTGGACAACCAACCTATTGAGCGTTTTTGGGGTACATACAAGTCAGAAAGCTATTATCTTACAAAGTATGACACCTATGATGATGTCCTCACAGAGGTTAGCAAATATATTCACTACTACAATAATTACCGCTACACAGAGTGTTTGGATGGCTTGTCACCTAGCGAATACCGACGAGCTGCATAACGAAGATACCTCAGTTCTGGCAATACGAACTGAGGTATCTAAACTAACTATTTTTGTTTTTTACACTGTCCACTTGACAGGGAGCACTTCACATAGGTGAGCGTCTTTCTGCATAGCAAATTACATCGATCTAGCGGATGAAACTTGTTTAACAGCCACTTTTTCTTCGACTGTTTCTGTATCCTTAGGCTGTATCCCTCTTTTTATGAAGAAAGCTAGGATAAAGGCAATGATGGCTACGCCTACTGACACTAAGAACGCATCGTTAATTCCTTCGATCGTTGCTTTTGCGATGACTTGGTTTTGAATACCAAGCAATTGCTCTGCAGAAGGTTTAGCCGTTAATTTACTCACAGCTTCTGCTACCATATCTTTGACATGTGAAGTGGTACTGTTAGACATAATCGTTACAAGCAGCGCCCCGCCAATCGCTCCGGAGACTTGCTGAATCGTACTGTTCATGGCTGTACCATGCGGTGTATATTTAGCCGGGATGGAGTTCAGACCATTGGTCATCACAGGCATCATAACCATTGAAATCCCGAACATTCTCACAGAATACAAAATCATAAGTGTCGAATATTTCGTTGTTTCAGTTAGATCACTAAAGAAATACGTACTGATCACTACGATAGCCAGACCCATTAACGCCAAGACTTTGCCGCCGAATTTATCGAACAATTTACCTGTGATTGGAGACATAACCCCCATAATCAATGCACCAGGCAACATTAGGAGTCCCGAATCCAGAGGTGAAATGCCTCTAATATTTTGCAGGTAAATCGGCATTAACATCATCGCTGAGAACATCGCCATATTCAGTGTAATCGAAATCGCTGAGGATAAAGCGAACATCGGATATTTGTACACTCTGAAGTTAAGCATAGGCTCCTTCATTCTCATCTGGCGCATTATGAATATCACTAAACCAATTACCCCGATAATAAGGGTGGAGTAGACCATTGGATCATCCCATCCTTTATTCCCAGCGGAACTGAAGCCGTATAGAAGACCCCCGAACCCAATCGCTGATAGAACTACAGATAGAATATCGATTTTAATAGCCACATCTTTTTTAGGATCATGCAGTTTGAAGAAGGCAAGAATGAACACCAATACGGCGATAGGTGCAATCATAAAGAACAGCACAGGCCATTCATAATGCTGAATAATCCATCCTGACAGTGTAGGACCAATGGCTGGTGCAAAAATCATAACCAAACCAAACATCCCCATGGCCGAGCCGCGTTTTTCAGGTGGAAATGTGGTAAACAATACATTCATTAATAATGGCATCATAATTGCGGCCCCTGAGGCTTGGACCATTCTCGCAATCAATAATACAGGGAAACTTGGAGCAAAGCCTCCAATAAAGGTCCCTATTGCAAATAATCCAATGGCGATTAAGAATAATCGTCTCGCTGTATACTTTTGAATTAAAAAGGCCGTTGAAGGAATCATGATCCCGTTCACTAGCATATAACCCGTCGATAGCCACTGTACCGTTGAGGCACTGACATCAAAATCCTTCATAATCGATGGTAAAGCTATATTGAGTAGTGTATTACTTAGTAAAGCAACAAATGCACCAATCATAAGGATTGCCAAAATCCCATAGGACGCTTTACTTTCTTTCGTTTTCATTTTGGAATCCTCCATTCTATAATCATACCGTCGGTTCAAATTTGAACTTATGTTACAATGTAGAATATATTACTCTTATATTTACTGCTTGGCAAGTCAGAATTCATTTAAAAACTAAATTGTATTAAGTGGAAATATAAGCTAGTCTATTCTACGTGAAGTGTTTTTTTTGCACAAAAGAGTCCAGCTTAAAGGGGCACCTAAGATGATAAATAAACGGAAAGAGCAAGTAATTCAAAAAGCACATGAATTATTTATTGAAAAAGGCTACCACGCCACATCCATACAGGACATTCTGAATCACAGCCGGATCTCCAAAGGATCTTTTTATAATTATTTCCCTTCCAAAGGGGATCTCTTTAAAGCTGTATTCACCTCTATTCATGACCAGCTGGAAGAAGGCAGAAATGGCCTGCTCATTGGCCAGGACCCCTCTGACATTGATATATTCGCTAAACAAGTTCAACTGGTTATGAAAATCAATAAGAAAAATAAATTGTTGCAGCTGGTTGAAGATGCCCTGGTCTCCAATGATCCCGACTTAATTACGTTCATCAAAAAAACTAAATTCACCTTATTAACCTGGGTGCATGAACGTTTCCTGCATATATTTTCTGAAGATAAGAAGCCCTATCTACTGGATGGAGCCATCATTTTCACAGGCATCTTGCAACATATGCTGCAAATTAACAGTGCCATGAATGAAGTCATTACCTCTCAACAAATCATTAATTATTGCACTACTCTTATCCAGACGATTGTTGAGGATGTAAGCGAAAAAGGAATCCAGCTTATCTCCCCCGATCATGTAGGGAAACTATTGCCTGTTGCTGAATACACTGATTTTTTTAATAATGATTTATCGTTTGCGACCGTGAGCTTAAAAAAAATCATAGATAAATCATTCGCCGCTGATGATCCTAACCTGTCCAATGCACTAAAGCTGTTATATTTTATCCAAGAAGAGATCATGAACAACAAGGAACCAAGAGAGTTCTTAATCGAAAGCGCCCTGCTCTCCTTGAAAATGTGCCCTCAATTTAATGAAACGAAGGAATTTGCGCATTACCAGACAGTGTTATCTGCAATGCTCTAAGCACAATCAAAGTATGGCTTCAATCGTTTAAGCGTATTCTAAACGCAAGGTACGAAACTAAAAGTGTGGTGACCGATTTGTTCAAGCTTTTATTAATCGAAGATGATACAACGCTGTTTAATGAGATCAAAGAGCGGCTTACGCAGTGGTCTTATGATGTATATGGCATTCAAGATTTCAACAATGTTACACAGGAATTCACGGAAATCAAACCTGATTTAGTGATAATTGATATCCAATTACCCAAATTCGATGGATTTCATTGGTGCAGAATGATTCGCTCTCACTCTAACCTGCCGATTATCTTCTTATCCTCCCGGGATCATCCGACAGATATGGTGATGTCCATGCAGCTGGGAGCCGATGATTATATCCAAAAGCCCTTCCATTTCGATGTACTCATTGCCAAGGTGCAAGCCATTCTCCGACGTGTGTACAATTACAATTCGGATAACATTGAACTCAAAACGTGGTGCGGAGCTACCGTCGATTATGAGCGGAATTCAGTGACCAACGACACGGGATCGATTGAGCTTACCAAAAATGAGATTTTCATATTGAAATTACTCATTGAGAAAAAGAATAAAATTGTCACCCGCGAGGAATTAATTAATAGCTTATGGGACGATAAGCGCTTTATTAGTGATAACACCCTCACCGTCAACGTAAATCGGCTGCGCAAAAAGCTGGACGAGCTTGAATTAGGGGCGTTTATTGAGACGAAGGTTGGACAAGGGTACGTAGCCATTGAAGAGGATTCTCTATGATAAAAAAGTACCTGCTCGAAAGACTCGGTTGGATTCTGCTCTTTCTCTTTGTACATCTATTTATGCTCTTTATCACCTTTATGGACCCGACCATCCCCCTGTCTTCAGTGCTCTATCTGGTCTCTTTATCAATGATTTTTTTCGTAATTTTTCTAGTCATTCGCTATCCTAAGGAAACCAGATTTTATAAAAGCTTAAATGAGCGGGACGATGATCTCGATCTGACAAGTATCGCTCTTGCCGAAAGTCCTTTTGAGAAAATCATCGAAGAGAGCATCACCAACCAAGTGAAACTGTTAAAGAGGACTGCTTCAGACAATCTAATGAACTTGGAGCAAGAGAAGGATGAGCTGTTATCCTGGATTCATGAAGTAAAGACTCCACTGACCGCAATGCATCTAATGATTGAACGTATAGAAGATGATGTTATGAAGAGGCACTTGACCTATGAGTGGCTGCGTATTCATCTGCTGCTGGATCAGCAGCTCCACCAAAGACGGATACCCTTTATTGAAAACGATCTGTATATGGAGCAAATCGATATAGAAACGCTTATTTTTAGTGAGATTAAGACGTTACAGTCTTGGTGTATTCAGAAGGGAATCGGCTTTGAGTTGCACTTAGAAGCTGCTGAAGTGCTTAGTGATGCTAAATGGCTGGCTTTTATCCTCAGACAACTACTAACCAACGCCGTAAAATATAGTGAAGCTTCTGATATTACAGTGAATAGCTACCAGCAAGCTGAACATATCGTTCTTGAGGTGAAGGATTCCGGGCGCGGGATAGATCCGAAGGACCTGCCGCGCATCTTCGATAGAGGGTTTACTTCCACTACTGTACATCGCGACAATGCAGCCACAGGCATGGGCTTATATTTAGCTCAGAAAGCAGCTCAATCCTTACTCATCATCATCGGGGTTCAATCCAAGCTTGGAGCGGGAACAACATTTACTTTAACCTTCCCACTCAAAAATGAATTCGTTAAAATCTCAAGCATGTGACAACAATGTCACATGCTTTTATATTTTGTTCGGGCAATCGCAGGATAAGAACAATAAACTTTTTTATAATAAGGCTATACAAGAAGAAACGAAGGAGTGAATCATTATGGCAATTCTAGAAGCTACTAAAATTCATAAAAGCTATGGCAATAAATTAAACAAACAATCCGTGTTAAGCGGACTCGATATTCGTATAGAAGAAGGCGAATTCGTTGGCATCATGGGGCCTTCCGGTTCAGGTAAAACAACCCTACTCAACGTACTCTCGTCGATCGACAAAATCAGCAACGGATCTATTACCATTGAGGGCAATGAAATCTCCAATATGAAAGAGAAGCAGCTCGCGGAATTTCGCAAAAATCATTTAGGTTTTATTTTTCAAGAATATAATCTCTTGGACACACTGACGGTAAAGGAGAATATCCTGCTGCCACTATCCATTACCAATACACCCAAGAAAGCCGCCAATCAGAAATTCGAAAGTCTCGCAAAGGAATTGGGGATTTTGGAATTAAAAAATAAGTACCCCAATGAAATCTCTGGCGGTCAAAAACAACGTACCTCAGCAGCTCGTGCCTTCATTCATGATCCAAGTATTATTTTTGCTGATGAGCCTACCGGGGCGCTGGATTCTAAATCCGCTTCTGATTTATTAAATAAGCTAAGTGAACTCAATCAAAAACGAAAAGCAACCATCGTTATGGTTACGCATGACCCAGTGGCTGCCAGTTATTGCAGTAGAGTTATTTTTATAAAAGATGGAAAAATCTATACGCAGCTAAATAAAGGAGAACAATCAAGACAAGTTTTCTTCAACGACATTATAAAAACACAGGGTGTATTAGGCGGTGTGCAGAATGAGCATTAATGTATTAATGATTCGAAATCTGCGAAAAAACATTCGAAATTACTACCTATACGTGTTTGCGCTAGTTTTTAGTGTGGCCTTATATTTCGCCTTTGTCACCTTGCAATATGATCCCTCGATGGATGAGCTGGAAAGCTCTATCAAAGGGGGCGCAGCCATCATGGCTGCCTCGATTTTACTAGTCGTAATTGTCTCTATTTTCCTGTTATATGCTAATACGATCTTCATCAAACGACGCGGTAAAGAAATTGGCTTATTTCAGTTAATTGGAATGACCAAAAATAAAATCTTCCGCATTCTTTCGGCAGAGAACTTTATTCTGTATTTCGGTTCCTTGGTCCTGGGGATATTGGTTGGCTTTTCTATCTCAAAATTAATCCTCATGATCTTATTTAAGATAATGGGGGTCGATGCTATAGCCTCCCTTCATTTCTCTATCGAAGCTTTGATTCAGACGTTGATCGTATTCTGTGTGATTTATCTTTTGATCATGCTGATGAATTATGGATTTATTAAAAGACAAAGTATTTTATCCTTGTTCCGGGTGACCTCAACAACAGAAGGTACAGTGAAAAAATTATCCTTCTTTGAAATGATCATAGGGATTGTCGGAATTGGCCTAATCCTATTGGGCTATGTGCTCTCCTCTAAATTACTTACCGAAGACGTAACCTCAATGAATCAATTGGCTATATCCATGATTACTATTTTGGGATCCGTCATTATTGGGACCTATCTATTTTATAAAGGCTCGGTAAGTTTTATTTTTCATATCATTCGTAAGCGGAAAAACGGCTATCTGAACATTAGAGAGGTTCTATCTCTTTCCTCCATTATGTTTCGCATGAAATCCAATGCCGTATTATTAACCATCATTACAACGGTATCGGCACTAGCCCTGGGTTTATTATCCCTTAGCTACATTTCCTTTTACTCTGCTGAGAAAACTTCCAAGCAATATGTCCCAACGGATTTTGTATTCACGAATGCCCAAGAGGCTGAACAATTTACAAAGATCCTAACGGCAAATGATTTAGTATTTACAGAAAGAAGGACCCAAGTCCTTCAGGTCGATGTAGATGTTGAAGAGATTCTTGTTAAAAAACCGGACGGAGACAATATGTTTTCAAATATTATGACCCTGGCGGTCATAAGTGAAAATGCACTTGAAGACGTTGATCTAACTCCAGATAAAGCTTATTTCACGAAATCAAGCAGTACATTGGATAATTTTGTTACTATGAAAGATAAAGGTGCGATTGAACTCAAAGGGTTACATGAGGTTTTTCCGCAGGATTATAAAAGATTAGATATCGAAAGTCCCATTTCAGGGTATTACACAGGTGGTGGCTTACCGGTTGCGGTTGTAGACGAATCTATCTTTAAGCGCTTAAAGAAGGATTTAGATCCTGCCCTTCAAAGAGGATCCTCCCTTAATATCGGGATTGATATGAAAGTCCGGGCCAGCGTTGAACAGGCAAATGAACTTTTCAAGACCTTAAAATTTGATGAGAATAACAAACAAGACTCTCAATTAGAGTCGATAAAAGGTCAAAAACAAAATATGGGACTCATTATGTTTATCGTTGCTTTTCTGGGGTTAACCTTCTTGATTACCTCCGGATGTATTCTATACTTTAAACAAATGGATGAAAGTGAAAATGAAAAACCTAACTACACCATTCTGAGAAAGCTTGGATTCACGCAAGGTGATCTGCTCAGAGGTATACAGATGAAACAATTGTTCAACTTCGGTATTCCATTAGTCATAGGTCTGCTTCACAGCTACTTCGCCGTTAAATCCGGCTGGTTCTTATTCGGCACAGAGCTTTGGACACCGATGATTCTGGTGATGCTGTTATACACTGCTTTGTATTCGATCTTTGCAATATTGTCCGTCTTCTATTACAAAAAGGTGATTAAAGAGGCGCTTTAAAATAACGAAGGTGTTCCTAAAGCCATCATGGCTTAGGGACACCTTTGTTTGATTTGATATCATTTACAGGTAGGAGGCACCGGCATCTATCGGACACAGATGAACCTCTTTCTAAGCAATAGCGTCACTGGGGTCCGTAACGCTCAGAGGACCTGTGAAATCCCTCAGCTATTCACAATCCCCAATACAAATCCATCATAACCTTTGCTTCCCACCGTCTGAATGGCAGTAGCCGAAATTCTAGACTCTTCAGCCAACAGATCATAGAATTCCCGTACGCCTACTACACGAGCGTCTTCGCTATTCTCATTAATGACCTCACCTTCACGAATCACATTATCTCCAAGGATCACCGATCCGGGCTGGGAGAATTGCAGCGCCCACTTTAAATAGTTAGGATTATTCGGTTTATCGGCATCTATAAAAATAAAGTCGAAGGGTTCAACGCCCTCTTGTTTCATCTGAGACAGTTGCTCTAATGCATCCCCTACACGAAGCTCTACCAGATGATCCACCTCGGCAAGCGATAGATTAGCTTTAGCTACCTGCGCATGGATGGGATCCAGCTCCAAGGTAACTATCTGTCCGTCAGACGGCAGGGCTCTTGCCATCCAAATCGTACTGTACCCGCCCAAGGTGCCAATCTCCAAAATCCGGCGTGCACCTTTCATTTGCACCAGTAGATTCAGGAATTTCCCCTGACTGGGCGAAACATCAAAGGGCGGCAGCCCTGCCTGTTGATTGGTGACCAACACTTCTTCCAACACAGAGTCCTGTGGAATCAGGCGCTCTGTAATATACTGATCGACTTTATCCCAAGTAGTCGTTTGATTCATATTTATCACTTCTCCTTTAGTATTTGTTCATGGTTGAAATCCGGAGACAAAGGCGATCGCTACGCTCCTACAGTTCCAAACCTCCTCTCCATTACTCCTTTCCCTAATCTCATTTTTCCAAGTTCATCTTTATATCTGTATTGTAAATCAGTTATAATCATAAATATAATATATCTTTAAGTATAATTTATATATTTAATATATAAATTGAAGAATGGGAGTTTAACCATGAACCTACATGCCTTACGCTTATTCCATGTAATCGCATCGACAGGCAGTGTGACACGCGCTTCAGAAATTTTAAATATAAGTCAGCCTGCCATCACTGCGCAGATTAAGAAGTTCGAAAAAGAACTGTCCTTTACCCTATTTAAACCTCAAGGCAGAGGAATCGCTTTAACGGATGCTGGGGAAGAGCTTACTCTACTCGCCAAGCGACTGTTCGCCGTAGAACAACAAATTGAACAATTCGCTCAAGATTATGTTAACGGCACTAACGGAAGTATCCGTCTAGCCGCAACGTATTTGCCTGCTCACTTTCTCATTCCTACCTGGATTGCAAAGTTTAAGCAACAATATGAACAAGTGGAGATGATGATCACCACTACCAACTCAAGTGATGCCCTCAAGCAGCTGTTAAATGTAGACGTGGATATAGCTATTTATGGAGGAATCGCCGAGGCTTATCCAGATACAATCCAGACAGAGGAGTTATTTCAGGACGAGTTATGGTTTGTAGTCGCACCCGATCATCGTTATGCCAATCAGCAGGTTTCTCTATCCGAAATGATGATGGAACCCTTTGTTATGCGTGAAAAAGGAAGTTCAACGCGGGAGCGATTATTATCTTTATGCCGCACATACAACACACCCGCTCCTATCATCTCTTTGCAATTTAATGGACTACATGAAGCCATCAAAGCCGTTATCGCCGGATATGGTGCAAACTTCGTTTCTTCATTAGTCGTACGCAAATATGTAGAGCGTGGAGAATTGTGCCGAGTATATGTAGAAGGAATCCATCTGAAGAACACCATTGCGATCTGTACACGTAAAAATGAGCCCTTATCAGCAGCCGCAGTGAATTTAATTGAGATGATTCGTCACAATCCTTATACGATATAGCGGAATGATCGCTCATTCTCAATCGAGTAGGAGGGGGCGGCTAGCCCCCGACCTCTCACACCACCGTACGTACCGTTCGATATACGGCGGTTCATGAAATATTCCGTAAGGAGTTGTATCTGTCCAATACACTCTTTAATCCATTGGCTTCCCAATATTGGTTATTCAATACATGTTGTAGAATTGGACTCCCTGCAATTCGCCAATACCCTTTTCGGGTATTTCCCCACTCATAGGCTTTATCCTTAGGTACCCCTAAGGATATAAGTCTTTTGACTTTGGTTCTAGGGGTCTTCCACTGCTTCCAGAGGCACATTCGTAGCCTTCTTCGTATCCATTTATCCATATCTCGAAAGGTACTTGGGGTATCCGCCAGCGAGAAATAACCGCACCATCCCATGAGGTAGTGGTTTAGTTCCTTGATTCGCTCTTCCATCTTCATCGATCTCTTTCGAGAGGATATCTCCTGTATTCGAACCTTGACTCTCTGTAAGGATTGCTTCGCAATTCTCACCTTTGGTTCTTTGTCCACACTAAAACTAAATCCTAGAAACTTTCGTTTCCAGGGACGGTCTACCGCGCTCTTTACTTGGTTCACCTTCAGCTTTAGCCTCGTCTCGATGAATCGGGTGACCGTTGTCTTGACTCTCTCTCCTGCTCTTAGCGTTTTCACGTAAATATTGCAATCATCCGCATAACGAACGAAGCGGTGCCCACGTTTCTCGAGTTCTTTGTCGAGCTCATCTAGGACAATGTTAGATAATAACGGACTCAGTGGACCGCCTTGCGGGGCACCTTCCGTTGTCGGGGTTACTAACCCGTTCTCCATCACACCTGACTGAAGATATTTGCGGATAAGCAGGAGAACTTTCTTGTCCTCCACTTTCTCCGAAATCTTCATCATCAGTCGGTCATGGTTGACGCGATCAAAGAATTTCTCCAAGTCTAGGTCGACTACGAATCGATAGCCTTCTTTCATAAAGGTTCGAGCTTTCCTCACCGCATCATGCCCTCGTCTTTTCGGACGGAATCCATAGCTATGGTCGGAAAACTCTGGATCAAACAATGGAGTTAACACCTGCGCGATTGCTTGTTGGATCATTCGATCTGTCACGGTAGGTATTCCTAGTAACCTAACACCTCCGCCACCGGGTTTCGGGATTTCGACTCGGCGCACGGGGCTCGGTTCATAGGTTCCTTCTTCTATGGCATGCCGCAAGGTCTGCCAGTTTTGTACGATGTGTTCTCGTAAGGATTTTACGGACATCCCATCTACGCCATGACTTCCTTTATTCGCTTCAACACGCTTTAAGGCTTGCAGAAGATTTTCCCGTGATAGCAGTTGCTCCAACATTTTTTTTTTAACCTCTCTTTACGTGATTTATACCTTCCATTTGTGCCAAAGATGAACTCCGCCCTGCTGAAGTCCCCCACGGGATTCACCGTTTCCTTCTTCAGTCAGGTCCTTTCGGATTTTTTTTTCTGCATTCATCGCTCATCTTGAACGCCTGGATGTATAAATCCTATTCCATGTTCAGCCCTTCCGCAGCTGTTGCAACAGCTTGCGTACTATGGCGTCTGCTGACTTCTGTGCACTCAGCCTACTCTCACAAGTAGGGTTACGAAGTATACTCGCCTATCACACAGATCTCCCCAGGTAAGAACGCTATCTTCCCCTCCATCTATCTGCTTCATTTACTCTCGTACGCCTTTGGCAGTATGGACTTTGGTTTGTTGTGCAACCTCATCCAGCCTACGTTAGCCTTGTATGAAGTTCGTATTCCTCAGACCGGAGATTTGCCGCTGGCTTCCTTCAGATTCCACCTCGCGGTGGACACCCTTGCCTTAAGCTAATGGCTACTACTGCCTTCGCCATTCGGGACTTCAACCCTATAGATAGCGCCCATGCTGGGCGCACACAAAAGAGGCCTTCCCTTTCGGGAAAGCCTCAAAGTATCTTTTTTACACCATCCGATCCAATTTAACTTCAAACGCACCTCCAGTTACATAATCCATATACCTAGTATTTCCATCGAAATCCAAATAAGCTTGATAGCGGGTACGAATAGCCGCTGCAGAAATCAGATCCAGCACCTTCTCCTTGGCTACCCACATCACTTCAGATGTTTCCTCTGAAGTACTTAATTCTCCTCCCACGGGCTTGCAGATAAAGTCTAACATGACCTTGGTAGGAACATCCGTCTCACCGTCATACCATTTATGCATACCTGTATTCGAATACACGCCAATCAATTGAGAAACAACGACATCTATTCCACTTTCCTCTTTAATCTCGCGAATTAGTGCATCCATTAGGTTTTCTCCAACTTCCACTTGTCCTCCAGGAAATACCCACCCACCATGATGTGTTTTTACTAAAAGAATATCTCCCTCTTCATTTATTGCAATTCCACCCACCGCTACAATATGTGTTGGCCAAGCCATCGATAGCACCTCTTTTTTTTAGAAGAGTCTAGCAATTTATCGATAATCTGTAAACGATATTTTTCTATTCCATAACGCTTTAAAAGCTTCGCACTGTTCTATTAAATCATCAAACTTCCCTTCCCCAACAATTGACCCTTGATCCACTACCAGTATCTTATCAACGTCTTTTATAAAATTAAGCCTGTGGGCCACAATGATGATAGTTTTGTCCTTAAATTCATTCAAAATCGTCTCCATAAGACTCTGCTCAGTGATATTATCAAGCGCTGACACAGGCTCATCCAGAATTAGAATATTTCTTTTTTGGGCAATGATTCTGGCAAAGGCTAATCGCTGTCTTTCGCCTCCTGATAATTTTAGACCTTTTTCGCCCACCAAAGTATCTAAGCGATCCGGCAAATGGCTTACTTTTTCCTGCAAATGAACTTTTTCCAAAATCTCATATAGCTCTTCATCGGACAGAGTATCCTCATCGAATACAATATTATCTCTTATCGTAGCATCGAAAATCGGCGTGTCTTGGGATAGATAGGAAATATGATCATAGTAGCTATTCAAACGAATCTCATCGATATCCTTACCGTCCAGTAAGAGTTCACCTTCGCCCTTTTTTAATAACCCCACAATCAATTTAATCAGCGTAGATTTCCCGCCTCCACTTAATCCGACAATAGCAACGGAAGTTCCTCGCGCAAGCGAAAATGACAGGTTATTCAGAATCTGCACATTCCCATAAGTAAAGGACACCTCCCTAAACTCAATTTTGCCTTGGAGCTCAGTGATGGCTTCTCCGGATTCCAAGTTCTTATCTTCTGGGGCAGCAATAAATTCCTCGAATCTTCTGTAAGTCACTTTATTCAGTCTGTAATCTACAAATAAAACATTGAAGATGGCAATTGGGGTATAAATTTTATCGATGAACATAAACAATGCGACCACAATACCAAGTGAGGTCTCGCCTGCGACAATGCTTTTCACACCATAAATCAGGACAATAATTTTAATGATCGTGACAAATAACTCGAATATAGCGAAAAAAGCTTCATGAATCATTTTTAGCTGAGCATTTTTATGAATGATAGTGCGCGCGGTCTGGCTTAATTTATCGATCTCTTTCTCATATCTCTTGTTGGTTCTAAAGACGACCAATTCCATAAACCCGCGGATAGAGAATCTGGACATCTTTTCTTGCTCTTGGAGAATGGTTGCCTTCATGGCATACAGAAATTTCAACAGCAGATTTGTTATCAGAAAGACGACCACATAGCCAGCTGCAATCACTAACATGATCCTTAGGTCATAGAAGCTGATAAAGACTAGACTGAATAGAAGAGTAGGTAACAACTCATGTAGTGTTTTGAGAAAAAAAGAAAAAATAATGCTGTTTCCAGCCGCTGCCCCGTTCTCGATCACCTTAATCATTTGCCCTGTTCCCATATCCTGATACGCTTGATAATCCATTTTTGATATTTTGGACAGTGCAATAATCTTTAACCTCTCCGTGATGCTGTTCGATAAAAACACACTCGGGTATTCGTCTATATAATTCAGGATCGCCACCCCAGCTAGCAGAACCCCATACACTATAATTAATGTTGCTATTTCATCAAAACTGTTGATTACCGTGGCCTTATCTAATATTTTTTGAAAGACAACAACACCTAAACTACTTAACAGCTGAATGGCAAAACCCAATAAAATATAACCACCTACCCACCATTTTAGGTGAGCTAGACTCTTTTTTAACATATCGTTTATCCCCTCTTTTAATTGAATTCAAAAAAGCCAGGCACCCCTATCCCACTGTAAAAAACCATCCACAAATAAACGGTTCTCTAAGTTAAATAGGTTAAGTGCCTGGCTCTACAAAAACAGCTGCCTATGGCACCGTTCAAAGCTCTAGTTAGTTGTAATCAAAAGGGTAGACTCCCCCCTTGATAGCTGGTACGCGTTTCACCCAGCCCGATAACTAGTTCCTTGTAACGGTACGGAAAGACATCCATTTCACCTCAATTAAAAGAATTGACCCTATTATAATTCTGTAAGCCTTTTAATTCAAGAATTACGTTTAACGATACGAAGTCCGGCCACTTGGCCAACCTTATGTCCTTCATGAGAAGCAAACTTGATCGTAACCGCTGATTTGCCGCTCGTGATCGGTTGCGGGAGTTCATAGCGAATCGTCTCCAGCTTATTCATCTCCTCAGACTCAAGAGTGCCTACACCAAGTTGCTCCCCATCCGCCAAAATATCGAATGCCAGCGAAGTATCGTTCGACTTCAGATACGTGACCACCAGATCCACTTGCTCATCCGGCAAAACTTCCATCGTGAAGGAGAACCAGCCATTGATCCAGCTGTCCCGATACTTGCGATTGTGGATTTTGCCTAAGCCTACAAATTCACCTGTGAAATTATGATCGCGTTCAGGCTGCATTTCAGCAGGTTGTACGGAATCGACAGTTAACAGCTCAAGCAGCAAGTTATTCTCCACGGCTTCGCGATATTCAGCCTCTGCCAGCTTCCACTCTTCCGGTGTGAACAAATCCCAATACACGGAATAACGATGATCATGCATAGGGTAGAACGGACGAAGCTCATGATCCCCTGTATACCCTAAACCTTTCATCCGGAACACATTTTTGCTCACATTAGATTGGATGAGGTTGTCCGTCAGTGTGTCCCGATCTCCGATTAATACGGAGGCAAGGGCGCGATCGCTATTGACCTCTGCATTTATAGGCCCAAAATCACCTGCGAGCACAAGTGGACCGTAAAGGAATGCAATTCGGTTCGGATTATCCGGCATCGTCTCGATTCTCACCGACATCGGAATATCGTATTCGACAACGTCTCCATCCTGCCACTCTCTATCCAAAGTAAAGTAGTTAGATTTGCCTACATTTACTTGAACATCTTCACCATTTACGCTAACACTCATCCCTTGCTCAGCCCAGTAAGGATGTCTTAGCTTTAATGTGAATTTCGTTGGCTGTGCTGCACTGATCCGCAGTACACCTTGTCCCTCTGCCGGGAATTTGGTCTCTTGCTGCAAGCTAATGCCTTGCTCTTTCCAAGCCACTGTAGAAGGTACGTACTGATTGACATAAAGCTCATCTGCACTATGGAAGTATATCGCCGAGCCATACATAGAATGGCTTTCCATTCCCGAGCCTACACAACACGTAAAGCTTTCGAACTGCGAATTAAACGATTTATGTCCACCCATCTCGAGAGATACGAAGTAACATACCCGGCCATCTACCGGCTCCTGAGAGGCTAAGATGTGGTTATACATCGCACGTTCGTAGTAATCCGCATACGCTGCATACGCATCCCATTGGAACATATGCTTGGTCAGCTTCAGCATGTTGTACGTGTTGCATGTCTCACAGGAGCCTTCGCCCAATCGGTCATTTAACTTATCCGGTTCACCAAAATGCTCATTATAGCTGTTGCCGCCGATCACATAAGAATGATGATTCACGACCCGATCCCAGAAGAAGCGGGAAATACCTGCATAATGCTCCTGCCCTGTTACCTCATATTGTCTAGCAGCTCCGATGATTTTTGGAATCTGTGTATTAGCATGTCTTCCAGCTAGGGTATCTTTTTCTATAGCAAGATCATTAAGTACTTCCCCATGATAAAAGCTTTCCGCTAACGCGAGGAAACGCTCTTCCCCGGAATCCTCTGCCAAATCCGTCAGCGCTTCATTCATGCCGCCAAACTCACAACGCAGCACCTCTTGGATCTGATCTTTACTCAGCCCTGCAAAAATATTCTCAAGCCACAGCCCTAGCTTCGTTTCAATAACGAGCGCCTTCTGATTGCCGGCCAGTCGATAAGCATCGCGAAGACCTGCAAACAGCTTATGCATCGTGTAAAGTGGCACCCAACCTCCGTTGAGGTCAAAGCCCTGTGAGCGAATGTCGCCTGCCTTCACTTCCTCAAATAACTCCTTGCCACGAGGAATGCCGGAAATAAAGCCATTGCCATGCGCATCCTGACATTGCTCTAATTCATCTACTACATAATTCACGCGTTGTAGCAGCTCTTCATTTCCCGTAGAGGCATACATTAACGCACATCCAGAAATATAATGGCCTAACGTATGGCCGCTAATCCCCTGAGATTCCCAGCCCTCGTAGTGAGCAGCCTTAGGCTCTAAGCCAGCATATTCGCGAAAACGCGACAGAAGCCGATCTGCCTCAAGCTTGAGTAAATAATCAGTATTTAACTCCATCGCATGGAGAAGTGGACCTGAATCAATTCGTACGTTCTGTAGATCAAAAGCTTGCGTCTTCAATGAAATCGCTCCCTTGCAATCTTGTCAGGGTTAGATGACAAGTGTATATTTGTATCCATAAGATAACACCGGAACGTTGATTTGTCGGTAGATCAGTCGTACAAATAGTGGACAAACCCGACTTATTGATTGCTAGGAGGACCGCATGAGCTATTTAAAAATAAATGCAGATGTACCTGTTCATTTTACAGCGGCAGGTGAATTTATCTCAGAAACACCATGGAAGCATGTGGAGCGTGTTATGGGGAACTACGAACTAATCATTGGCGTGAACGAAACGGTGTATTTGAGTGAGGAAAACAAACAATTTGAAGTAGGCCCTGACGAAGCTCTTCTGCTCATGCCTAATCGCACACATGTCGGCTATAGAGAGTCACGACCCGGGGTTAAGTTTTATTGGTTTCATTTCGAACTGACAAACGAGGGGCTATTGCTGAGTGAGGAGGAAATGAAGCCTGAGGCAGAAGAAATCTTTTCGCGCACACAGCGCTTATGGTCCGTACATGATCTATATCTGCCCCAAATCATAAAAATCGAACATAGTGACCGGATTCATATTCTGGCGAATCAAATCCTTCATGTGGCCAATTCGGGGTATTTAACCTATTCCAGCGTTAATTATTTGCTGACCTCGCTTTTAATTGAGCTATCTGAGCATGCACTTCAGCCGTTCGCCAGTAAGCTGATCCGCGCACAGCAAGATGTCACCTTCGTCAAAATAGCTGAGTGGACAAGGATACATGCAAGCGAACCGCTTACCGTGGCCATCATCGCGGATAAATTCAATTACAACAAGGACTATTTAGCTCGGCTATTTAAACAGCATACCTCCATGGGGCCATTGGAATATATCCATTCAGCACGTGTGACTAAAGCGAAGGAGCTACTAACCAGAACCGCATTAAGCGTGAGGGAAATCGCGACAGAGACGGGGTTCACCGACGATAAATATTTCATGCGCCTCTTCCGAAAATACGAAAACATGACGCCCACCCAATATCGTAACGCTTATCATAAGACGTTTATGAATAATGACTGAAGTAAAGCCACCCCTAAATATGGAGTGGCTTCTTGTTTGGGTATTGTCTATTGGATAGAATGAACTTCACACCAATTACGTAGGAATTGCAGATTAGTATTGAAGTAATGATCGTTTTGCCACCCACAACTCCAAACCTGTGCGTTCCCTGTGTGCAGACCCATCAACCATATCTCCCGGATAGCAACAAATATAGGGATTGCCTTTAGATCGTTCTCAGATAATACTTTATTCTTTTGGTATGACTCCAGGAAAACAGTCCATTGTTCATTGTCAAAATGCTCTCGTTCTTTCCCTCTAACCCTTGACCACAAAAACACGGAAACATCATAGGCCCTCCAGCCAAAACCTCCGCAATCAAAGTCGAAATGAGTCAGGGTATCCTCGTAGAAATGTACGTTCGCTCCATGAAGATCACCATGACATGCCCCCCAATCCAGCTCTGATGAGATTTCTGCTATGTTATTTGCCAATACTTCCGACAAAGATTCTAGATAATCGATATCCTTTTGCCTGTGGGATAAAGGCTTGCGAATCGATTGAAGCGGTTCTTTAAGCAGATGATCCAGATTAAGCGTAAATCTTTGCTGCCCACATTCGAAATCATTCATAGCCAGATGCATCTTAGCCACTTGTTCACCGTATAATTCACAGCTAGTTTTTTCATCGGAATAATTGCCCTTTGCAAAAGTAAACAGTACTGCGTAACGTGTTCCTTCAGGAGCCTCCAGCTCAATTAGGTAACCACCATCCCTGCTGATTACCGGAGCCGATACAGGGATATTGTTCTTATTTAAGTGATTCAATAACTCCACTTCAAAATCAATCTCATGTTTATTTCGCCAATGAGCTTTATAGATCCTAAGAATGTATTTATCAATAGAGGTCTTTAGTAAATAGGTATCATTAAGTCCGTTCTCATAAAAACTACACTCCAAAACATCCCCGATTTCATAAAGATCATTAATTACGGGTACTAAGGCATTGGAAGAAATAACGGAATGATACACCGGTAGTTTCAGCATATAAATCACCCTTCAACGTTAATTGCTACTCACTATTTATTTTCACGTTTGGCCCGTATAAAGGCGAGGGATTTATTAAATATAGCTAAACTTTCCGCATCGTTAATTTAATTGCTCTATAATGCTCTGCTTCGATATTGTTCGTCTAACAAACTGAACCATACCAGTCTGGACAAGTAAAATAACCAAGAAATACAGGAAAATAGCACTCCAAGGGAATTGGTATTGAATGTAGGAAAGCCCCCCCATATTCCCCGCACTCTTACTTATCATGTATCCCATTAGATTGCCCGTAACAAGAGCCATCGTAAAGCTTCCGACAACTAAAAATCCTGTTTCATAGGTTAACATAGCCATTAATTGTTTTCGGCCCATTCCTATGGCTTGCATAAGGCCTAGCTCCCCTTTTCTTGCAGAAATAGTGGTGATTATGGTGTTCAAGAGATTGATCATACTGAATACTGCTATAAAAACCATAAAACTATACACTGAAATAGTGATAGTTCTAAAAGCAATTCTATTGGATTCCACAACTTCGGAAAAAGACAATAATTTGAGTGTATCCTCATTGAGAATCATACCCTCTAACTCACTCTTTATTAACTCTTCATTCGCTTTATCCATAGTAATAACTTCGTAGCTCTTATTGCTATTAAAAGGGGCTGTAGTTTGCATTACTTTGGGTGGAAGATAAAATGAAGTTCCTGAATTCTTATCCGGAATATCTCCAATGATCTCAAAATCATGTTTGGCCTTCTCCTGATCATTAGCAATTATGAATGAAATATGATCACCGACAGCGTAATGAGCCCCGTAATAATCTAAGTCACTACTGGCGCTGTTCAAGAGAATGTAGGATGCATCCGATGAATCAACATCCGGGATCTTCCCCTCAGCCAAATGACTACTCCATCTTTCGTTGTTTAACGTAGGGATATTCTCAATACTGACTATCGCGGCCCCGTCATCCGTTTTTATTCCTTCGATAGCAGCTTCAATATACTGATGTTCGATTACGTCCTCAACTTCATTTATAGCTAGGATTTTATTTTTTAAAGAAGTAGATAGTTGCCCTTCCGTCTGAAGATCACTTAATGAGGTTGTTTCAGAATACAAATCATTATTAATTTGAATATCAAACTGACCATGATTTGGAAAATATTTCTCTGCTTTTGAGATTGGGTCGACCGAGTTTAACAATGTCCCCAAGGAAACAAATAGCGTTCCGCTTAAAAAAAGAGACAGCAAAGTTAACACCGTCTTTTTCCTGCTTCTTGATAAGTTCAATGCAGCTAAAGAAAATGGTGTTAGTCTTTTAGAGTTTCTTTTCTCCTTTTTTGTATTAACATCGGCATCTACATGTCTAATCGCTGTTATAGGGGAGATTCTTGATGCGAATTTAGATGGTGCGTTTAATGAAGCTCTAACTGTTACTTTGGTGAGCAAACCTGCTAAAAAAGCAAGTGAAAAACTTGGAGCTGCATTCCAGTGAAAGCCACTTAAAATCCAGCTCATTAAACATCCAAAGATAACTCCAATAGGGATATATTTTCTTGAAAGATTTTTCCCTTCATATAGAACAAGCTGTTTTATCTGCTTTTTTGTTGCACCGATTGCTCTAAGTTGTCCGTATTGTTTAATTCGCTTAGTAATTGAAATATAAAAGATATTGTAGATGACAAGCCAACAAGCCAGTACGATAATCAGCATGATAGACAGGATGGTTATCACAGTGCTTCCTGACAGATTATTACTATCCACATTCACATTATTGATCTGAATATTTCTCTCAGGGATACCCATTCGCTGCCCTATTTCTTTGATTTTTGACTTCAGTTCCTCGTTGGAATAACTGCTGCTATTGTTGATGCTAATTGCCGCGGAGTAATCTTCTTTGGAAAGAAACGGATCCGCCTCAACGAACGCGCTTGATACCAGAGCATTGTAACCGATTCGATTCTCGTTACCTGATGCGGTTGTTTGCAGAATTCCAGTAATCACAAATTGGCTGGTTTGAAATTCTTTGCTGGTATTGTTTCTAAATTGCAAAGAAATAGAATCGCCAAGCCCCAGGCTTCGATCATCGGATAACTGAAAGTCTTTTTCTATTGCAATTTCATTTTCTTTTGTAGGAAATTTCCCCA
This sequence comes from Paenibacillus sp. FSL F4-0097, assembly GCF_038593125.1. Classification (NCBI taxonomy): domain Bacteria; kingdom Bacillati; phylum Bacillota; class Bacilli; order Caryophanales; family Paenibacillaceae; genus Paenibacillus; species Paenibacillus sp. FSL F4-0097. The sequence goes on along the minus strand of NZ_CP151965.1, from coordinate 431,564 downwards.
GAACGATATTGGCATTTGATAAATCCATCATGGCTGGATCCGTGTAGAGAATGGACAATAAACGTTCTTCTTTTTTCTCTCTGCCTATTTCCTTATAGAGTCCGATTTTATTAATTTCCTCTATTTCTTTCAATCGTGAGATTTCATTGTTATTGAGGTTATAGAATAAAGCTTGGAAATTCGACTCATTTTGTAGGTTAGTAAAAGAATTATAACCAAAGGTCATTACAACAGTTAATAAAAATGCAGCTAAAGCTATTACACTGCCTATAAAGTAATTTTTGGTTTTTTCCGCTTTTAAATTCGCTTTTGCAATTCTTATCATTACTGTTTTATTCTGTATGGACATTGATACATCATCCTCCTATCGTGTAACAAATATTCCTCCCTTTACATCAACAAGTGAATACTTTCACTATTTATTCTATAGATAATATTCTCCAACAAGGATCAATCACCCTTTAAATAGATGATATATACTATATTTACTATTCATATAATATATGGATACAACACAAAAAGACTTCCCCCTCTGGAGCGTTTGAGTATCTCCAAGTTAGTGGAAGTCTTTTCATGCTCAATATGCCTTGTGTAGCAAACATTTAGATTAATAAATTACGCCTCGGCACTTCTATCCTGAAGCGCACCGACCAACGGATTCCACCGCCAGCGCGGAGTCAATCCTTGCAGATGTACACCTCCAAACCACTCATCGCTGCCATTCTTCTGTACCCAGTCTTCGTTTCCAGTTATTACACTCTTACCTAGCTCTGTTAATACAAGCTCACAGTCTTTAAATTGCATTACTGAATCGTTATAAACAGGGAACTCATTGCATCCATGGGTTTGTAGCAAAGGGTACGTGCCTTGTACCAGCTTTCTTAGGATATGCCAATATTGCAAGTCGCCCATTCCCAAGATATGAAGCTTATCACCCACATTTTTGAACAGCTCATAGGGTGATTTTATTCCCTCATAGATCATCTCCAGCGTGAGTTGTTCTACGATACCAAGTCCGTTTGTAGTAGAGGGAAAGCGCGATAAATGCGCCTGAAAAGCGTCATGTGCAAAGGGCAAAGCCGATGTATCGGTAGTTAATCGTTGTTGCAGCAATTCTGGATTCGGTGATACATAGGCTTCCCAGAGTGCTTGACCTGCTTCTAGTTCTTTGGCTCCGATTAGCTTCCATGTGCCTGATAATGTTTCCATCTGCTCTATAGAAAGTTGTCCAAGTCCTCGAAATAACTTTATTCCCGGATACTCTCCAATGCATAGTAAGCTTAGCTTGGTGGTTAACATTTTCTGCTTCGAGAACCAATGGAGTAAATAACTGAGCATCGTCTGATCGAAAAGATCATGCTCGAACCATAACACCACTTCTTCATATTTATGAAAATCAGCTAAAATCTTCTCTTGCCTCTCACTATTTTCAATAAATTCCCTCTGCGGAATTCCCATCGTTTGTTCCAAATATTGCGCTCGAACTGCACGGTTATCTCCATCGGCAGGATCCAAAAATACGGGCCCATGCGAATATACCTCTCTCCACACCAGTACATCACCTTTAACGATTCCTTGCCGCAGCTTCTCTCCCACTACATCTCCATTTACAATGTGAAGCACATCTTTTCCCCCTTCGTACAAATGGTTGAATACGGAAAGAACATCTGCCACAGGCAATGCACCTTTCAGTTTGCGGCGGGCATCAAAAAGTCGCTTCTTCAATATCGAAACCGAAGTCCCCAGAAAGTCAGCAATCTCTTGTAGTGAGTAGCCTTGAAAATAATATAATTGAACGGCAATCCGCATATTGGACGTTAATGCAGCTATAGACTCGTGAACCAGCCGCTGGGTTTCCTTTTTTTCAATAATATCTGCTATAGAAAATGAAGATTCTGTCGCTTGCGCAGCTTCATCGTAGGGTAATGCAGGACGCTGCTTTCTTCGCAAGATGCGATAACATTGCCGCACCACAATAGCTTTAAACCAGCCCGGGAATGCCTCTACTGCTCGTAATTTATTCAAATGCAAAAAGGCTTCTGTGAAAGCTTCCTGCACAGCATCTTCCGCTAACTGATAGTCACGCAGCTTTTCGGACGCAACTGCAATTGCCATCGGTGTAAAGTGCCTAACAATCTGTTCAAAGGCTTGTCGGTCTCCTTGTTTAGCCTCTTCGATATACTGAAGCATTTTCTCCCCCACCCCCTTCTTCCGTATTATATACAAGTGCCAATGAAGTTCCTAAAGGTTACGGATGGGATTAAAAAGTCAGACGTTATTTATTTTTTCCTATTACATCCTTTGCAACCTCTAGAGCAGAAGAGGCTCGCGGCCAACCTACATAAAAAGAAAGGTGGGTGATGGCCTCCACGATTTCTTCAAGTTGTAAGCCGTTCTCTAAAGCCAAGCGCAGATGATAGGGGAGTTGTTCCGTCATGCCCCCCATCACCAAGGCAGAAATCGTAATCATGCTACGATCCCGAAGTGATAATTGCTCACGTCTCCATAAGTCCCCAAATAACACATTTTCCGAGTATTCGACGAATGCCGGAGCGAACTCGCCTAACGATCCCCGTACATTTGTGGCGATTTTCTGATGCGCCATATTACGCCTCCCTAACCGGAGGTTGTAGCATTTGAGCAACACCGTTACCAAACGACCAATCTTCGAATTCCGTATCGACGAGCACAATGAATATATCTTCTTTTCTGATGTTTAGCGTCATCGATAATTCCTCGGCTAGCCTCGCGTAAAAGCTTTTCTTCTGTTCCGTTGATCTTCCGGATTTTAGCGTAACTTGGATATATATCAGTCCGTCGCTTCGTTCAATATTTAAATAATCTTTACTATAAAAATATTCCCCCGCTTTATGCGCATGAAAAACCTGAAACATATCATCCTCCGGTACATGGAAATGCTGAATTAACGCGCTCATAATCGCTCTGCATATTCCTTCTAGCTGATGAATGTCGTATTGTTGCTCCAGATAACTGACTCTAATGAAAGGCATTTTAATTCACTCCTTCTTTGGAATTCTTTTATTGTACTCTCAGTATTTTGATTTATATAATTGAATAAGATAATAATCTTAATCAATTATACCGATAGAGGTGACAATCGATGGATCTAAAAGAACTGATGGCTTTTAAGACCATTCTTCAAGAAGGCACTTTCTCACGCGCTGCCGAGAAGTTGAATTATGCGCAGTCTACCATTACCAACCAAATTCAACGACTTGAAAAAGAACTGGGCATACAACTCTTTCACAGAGGCTGGGAAGTAGAACTGACAAGTGCTGGGCAAGTTTTTGCAGGGGAAATCGATAACCTTATTCAACATTGGAACTATGTATCAGAACTCACCAAGGCTTTACAGCATGACGAAATTGGCACACTTCATATCGGAGGCATTGAATCCATGATGGAATCCGTCCTACCGAACGCCTTGCGAAAGTTTCAGGAGCAAAAACCAAAGATGGCATGTAACTTCATTCAGGGTAACACTGATTCCCTCTCACAGCTTGTCCTCCAAAGTGAGCTGGATTTCGCCATCTGCGGTGAGCCGTCCGACCTGTCTTTCTTTTATTTCGAACCGCTCTATCACGAGAAAATCGCTTTTATAGTAGATGAAAATCATCCTTTAAGCGGACGAGACGATATTTCATTTCGAGAAATTCTTGAATATCCAATTATAGCTGGAGGGCGCACTTGCTTATATTACCTTCGGTTAGCTAAGCAATTTTCGAGATTCGAATCAAAGCCCACTTTATCCACCATAAGCCAAATTTCTGCTATTCCTCATTTTGTAAGAAAGAACCCTGGGGTAGGGGTAGTGCTTGATTCGACAGCTTTAATGACAGATATCGTAAAAATAGATGTTGAACTAAGCGAGCCGTTCATTCAAGTAGGTATATTGCAGCGGCGCAACCGAGAATATCTAGCAACATCATCTAAAAAACTAATCCTAAAAATCATAAAAGAAGAAATTGAGAGGATTAGTAACGCTAATCCTACGCTCCACATTTGAACCTCAAGCTAGTTCCATATATGATAGCTTTATCATCGTTATCAGGGGAGGATTCATAGAAGTGGCAGTATTAATCAATGAACAAATCAGAGCATCCGAAGTAGTCCTTACAGGACTTAGGGGTGAGAAGCTGGGTATCGTCTCCCGGGAAGAGGCGCTGGCCATGGCCAGCTCAGCAGGTGCTGATCTGGTATGCACCTCGCTAATGAGCAGCCCACCGCCCTGCAGCCTAACTGCAAAAGGCAAAGCAAAAGCGGCCGCGCAGAAGGAGGCAGCCTCAGCACGCAAGGCCAGTGGGGGTTCAGCTGCAAAGGGCGGCAGCAAGGAGAAGGTCAAAGAGCTCCGCTTCACTGCTCATATTGAAGAGCACGACTACGATACTAAGCTCCGTCAGGCTGAGAAGCATCTCCGCTCCGGCAAGCCGGTGCAATTAGTTGTCAAAGCATCCGGTGCGAAGGAAGCTGCTGCCTCCAAGGCCGTATTGGAGCGACTAGTGACTGACTTGAAGGACGTTGGAACGAAGGAAACGGGCATACAGACAGGCGGCAAAGGTTCACAGGTGAAATTAAATCCACGGTGAAGAGTGGAATTTCAGATAGAGTAGGCTCAAAACTAAAATGAGTCGACCATTTCATGAAAAGCTGCTGCTATCTGCCAATGTAGCTTTATTGCGAGCAGAATTCAGAATTGCGTTCGGACACCACAGCCCTTATTCGTAACTATTTCGCTGTTCTGGGATGCTAACGGACTTCAGAGACTTTATATCACTAAAATAGCACGATATTCCCTCCATTTATGGAAAATAAGATCTCTCGAGTCCACAACTTCCTCCAAAAGGCTTAAAATGTACAAATAGCTGCATCTAAGTCCGTTAGTACAATAGCAAGTGGAAATCAGGAACTGGGCAAGGGGCACGATTCTTATATGCAAACAAAAATGCCTTCGATGTCCCTAAAGAACGGTAAGCGCTTATGCGAGAAATAGAAGGATAATGTATCGTGCCGAACTTATACGTTCTTGTTGTATTTAAAAAAAAGGCCATCCTCTGCGGGATGGCCTTTCACTTCATAGACAATATCCTAGCTCGCTCTTAATCAGTCACCTTAAACATGATTACCCATTAATCCCCTTGGGCGATAGTTCATACCCCAATGGTGAAGCATATAATTCATCCAGACCGCTAGATGCCATGCGTTTTCCCAATGCCGCTGCTTCCTGATGCCCGAATTCCGTTAGATTATCTATGGAATAGTCCGGATCACCATGACGAATCAGAAATATTTGCATAACAATACCCTTCTCCCCTCAAATCCAGCCTTTTTCTTCCGCCAGCCGTACCGCCTCAATCCGGCTTTTCACTTCCAGCTTGTTGAGTATTTCAGAGATGTAATTGCGGACAGTGCCGTAAGACAGATGCAGCGAAAAGGCTATCTCGCTCGCGGTTTGCCCTTCTCCAGCCAGTTTTAAAATCTCTCGCTCCCGTGCTGTTAATGGATTCTCCTCCCGCAGACTGCCAAAGACTAACTCCGGAGATACCTCCCGATGTCCAGCCATGACACGACGAATAGATTCAGCTAGCTTATCTACAGGCTCGTCCTTCAACAAATACCCTTGAATACCAGCCTTTACTCCACGCTCAAAATATCCCGGACGGGCAAAGGTAGTCAAAATAATAATACGGGTCGGACAACCCTTACTCCGCAATATTTCTGCAACCTCCAGCCCGCTCTTGAACGGCATTTCAATGTCCATGAGACAGACATCCGGCTGAAGCTTGTCGATTAAAGCTAACGCCTCCGCCCCATCACAAGCTTCTCCGACTACTTCGATATCGTCTTCAAGATCCAGCAAAGAAGCCATCGCTCCCCGAAGCAGACGTTGATCCTCCGCTATAACAATGCTTATCATGCAGTCTCACCCCCTTGTGCATCTTTTACGATTAGCGGGATGGCAACGATCAGCGTAGCTCCCTGACCCTCAGCTGAGCTTAGCGACAGGGAGCCATCAATCAGGGATAGGCGCTCCGCCATCCCCTTCATGCCATTTCCATCGCTAAGCCCGCCGTTCCCTTTCTCCCCGTGCTGTAGGCCAATGCCGTTATCTTTAACGGTAACTCGCACTTCTCCAGCCAGCTTTGCCACTCCTATGAAGCATTTATCCGCTCTGCTATGCTTCACGATATTAGTCACCGCCTCTTTGATACAGAGGCTGAGGATATTTTGCGTCAGGTCGGATACCCCCTCCAGAGAGATATCCCCTTCCACTTCTAAGGCGATCTCTGCCGTCCGCAGCATCTCTCCAGCTTCAGCCAGTTCCTCTGCTACTGAGACCGCACGCATTTCCGACACTAGCTCACGCACTTGACGGAGCGCAGCCCGTGAAGTGCGCTGGATTTCCCGCGCTTCCTCTTGGGCTCGCTCCGTATTTTTCGTCACCAGCTTCTCTACGAGTTGGCTCTTTAACGTAATCAAGGACAAGGTATGGCCAAGGGTATCATGCAGGTCACGGGCGATTCGCATTCGTTCCTCACGCTTCACCAGCTCTTTAATTACCTCATTCGCTTGATCCAGCTCTTTCTCCAGCTTCTGATTCCGATTCATGGACCTCACTCCGAACGGACTAATCAACATAATAATAATAAACGGAGCTAAAAATATCACACTTCCCCACTCCATCCCACGACCCACTAAGACCAGCACCGAAAGGATCATGATCACAAAAGAAGTAAATGCAATTTTGAAACCTTTATTCTCCGTATAATATGCGATAAAATTTGCGGTGAAAAAGCCCATGTACAGATTATAGGGGGTATAGAACACACTAAGCACCACGATGATCAACATTTGAATAATTAACCAAACATTAAACACTCCACCCCGCACCCAATACAGCTGGCGATAGCTGAGGGCAAATACCGCTATCATAATCCCGCCCAGAATGAGCTTCATTCCAGTCTCCCCGCGCAAATTCAGGATGGGCAAAACCAGATAAACAGCCCATACAAAAGGGAAAAACCCCTGTTTTTGTGGAAATAACCGGAACTTCGCACGCTCAGCCATTCATTCACACCGCTTCCTGTTTTTTTCGAATATAGACCGATAGTAACATAAAAACTACCAAATATCCGAGCAAAATCAAGACATTACTCCACGTCGGAGCTGATCCACGAACGATCTCCCAGGCTCCATTCCCATAGTTATAGGAAGGCAACCAATGACCAATCCGCTGCATTAATCGTGGCAGTATCTCAATCGGCATCCACATGCCTCCTGCTACAGCAAGAGCCATATAAATCACGTTGCTGACTCCACTGGCTGTATCCACCCGTTTCATAGCACCTACAAGCGTACCAATCGCTAAAAATGGTAGAGAACCGATCAGGATCCACAGCCCGCTAAGCACCCATTGACCTGCGGATAAGGAGACGCCATTGATTAAATAGCCTGCGATAAAAATACAAATGACCGAAAACAGATGCATCATCGTCTGTCCGAACATTTTTCCGAAAAAATAGATCGAACCCGGCAGCGGTGTAATCCGAATAAAGGTGGTCCAGCCTTGTGTTCGCTCTTGCACTAACCGGATGCCAAGCGTCATAATGGCTGAGCCCATTACACTGAAGGTCGCCATAGACATTAAATAATGAGCACGCCACGTTAGGTCATCGCTACCTGTATTGACCACCCGGGTGAAGATGAAATAGAACATGATGGGCATGAGCAAAGACCAGAACACATAATAGGGATTACGGATGATCCGCAGCATTTCTGCTTTACACTGTACAGTAATTAGTCTCATGGTTAGACAGCCTCCTCTTGGTTCATGGTCAATTGTTCAAAAGCCTCATCCAAACGTCCCTGATCAATTCGAACATCCTTCACGGGAAGTCCAGCCACAAAAATCGCTTTAAGCGCCTCATCTGTATCCTCTGTGGTCACATGAATGCGGCCATCTTTTTCATAACAATCCTCTATAGCAGCTAGGTCTAGCAGGTTGCTGCGCAATTGCGAGCGATCACCCACAGGCAGGAAGGACACGGAACGCTTCACAATCCGCGATTTAATCTCATCTGGACTTCCGTCCGCAACTAAGTGGCCTTTACTGAATAACAGAATACGATCCGCGATATCTTCTGCTTCCTGCAAATAATGGGTCGTGAACACAATCGTTTTTCCTTGCTCCGCAAGTCCACGAACCGTTTCCCAGAACCGCCGCCGGGAAGTAATATCAAGTCCGACTGTAGGTTCATCGAAAAAGATCAGCTCCGGATTACCCGCGAGGGCTAGCGCAAAACCCAAACTACGCTTTTGACCACCCGAGAGCTTCTCGGCGTATCTATTCAAATCGGCTGGCGCAAGTCCAGTAGCCTTAATTAGAAACTCCATATCCATAGGCTTTGGATAATAACTGCGGATCAGGTCAATGATCTCCCGCACCTTTAGCCGATCCATTACACTTACCTCCTGCAGCATCGCTCCTGTCTTTTCTCGTACCACTTTATCCTTCGGATGATGCCCGAATAACTCCACTGTACCCTCGGTAGGCTCTATTAGCCCCAGCAGCATGCCTAATGCCGTTGTTTTACCCGCTCCGTTCGGTCCCAGAATAGCTGTAATCGAACCTTTAGCAATGTTAAAGCTGATATTATCTACAGCCTTTTTATCCTTATATATTTTGCTGACTCCGTGCATTTCTATAATATTATCCATAACGTAATCCCTCCGCTTCCGAATGCGTTTGATCTATTTCAATCATATGGAAAAAGAAGACATGACATTAGTATGGACTGTCATTTCTTTAAGATGACAACTGTCACCTTCCTGGCTCCGAATAAAAAAGAGAGGCTGCCCTATCAGTAGAATGAACTACTAATAAGGCAGCCTCTTTAGGTGAAGAAAGTTTAGTTATCTTCGAAGGAATCCTTTTTCCAGCAGGAACTCCTTCATATGCAGCCGTGCTGGCTGTGCCAATCGCTCCGCCATAATGGCCGACCAAGGGGTGTCTTTGGCACCGTGGGTCCGCTCACGCATATAGTCTGAAGAGACTTTATCGTAAGTTTTGACCTGCTCCACAGTGGTTTCCGCATTGTAGCGATTACGATGCAGAACAGCCTCTAGTGGAAGCCGCGGACGCAGGCCCGAAGCTCCGTCAGGATAACCCACACACATCCCAAATATCGGGTAGACCAATTCAGGCAGTCCCAGCAATTCCGATACCTCAGCGATCCGGTTACGGATTCCACCGATATATACAATTCCAAGTCCTAGTGATTCCGCAGCCACTGCAGCATTCTGTGCAGCAAGCGCAACATCAACGGTAGCTACAATCAGGTTCTCAGCAGAATCTTCATAAGAAGTCTCTCCCTGCAAATGAGGTTTCGTCACCTCGCGCAGCCGATACAGATCAGCGCACCAGACCAAAAACACTGGGCATTGTTCTATATAAGCCTGATTGCCCGCTAATCCCGCAAGCTCCGTCTTTAGTGCCGGGTCAGTAACTGCAATAACACTATAGGCCTGAACATTGCTTGAGGTTGAAGCCATCTGAGCTGCTCCAATAATAGCGCTAAGCTGATCTTCACTTACTGGCTTATCCTGAAACTTGCGGACAGAGGCATGTTTCATTAACAGAGAAATTGTATCGTTATTTACTTGCACTGTGGCCACTCCCTAAATAGTGATGGTGATATTACAGCTTTACCCGCTGTAGCCGAAGTGCATTCAAGACAACAGACACGGAGCTAAATGCCATCGCAGCTCCTGCCAGCCATGGGGCTAGAAACCCAAGTGCAGCAATCGGTATTCCTATTGTATTGTAAGCAAGCGCCCAGAACAAATTTTGTTTAATATTTCTCATCGTTTTGCGGCTCATCATAATCGCATCAGGAATACTCTTCAAATCCCCGCGCATCAGCGTAATATCTGCTGCTTCCATAGCTACATCCGTTCCTGTCCCAATCGCCATACCCGTATCGGCAGTAGCCAGTGCCGGAGCATCGTTGATCCCATCCCCAACCATGGCAACCTTAGTCCCATTTTGCTGGAGCTTGCGAACCTCTTCAGCTTTGCCCTCTGGCAGAACCTCTGCTAACACTTTTTCGATCCCTGCCTGCTTCGCAATAGCCTCAGCTGTAATTTTATTGTCACCAGTGATCATAACGACTTCAATACCCATATCATGAAGCGCGGCTACAGCCGCTTTTGAGGTCGGTTTAATCGTATCAGCAACGGCCACAATTCCAGCGATTTCTCCCTCTACCGCTACTAGCATAGCTGTCTTTCCCGACTCCTCCAGCTTCTTCATAATTGGAGTCCATTCTGTGATATCGAGCTGATGATCTTCCATCATCCGCCGTGTGCCTACCATAACCTGCTGATCAGAGATAACCGCCATAATTCCACGTCCGGGCACATTATCAAACTGCTCAGCAGTAGGCAAAGCCAAACCTCTATCAGCGGCGCCAGCAACAATAGCCTCCGCAAGTGGATGCTCTGATAGCTTTTCTGCGGCTGCAGTTAAAGCTAACAAACGGTTTTCCGCATTTTCTTTTCCATAAGCTGCAATTCCAGTAGTAGTCACAACATCGGTAAGCACGGGTTTACCATTCGTCACTGTACCTGTTTTATCTAGCACAACGGTCTGGATCCCTTGCGCTCCCTCTAAATGCTCCCCGCCCTTGAAGAGGATTCCAAGCTCTGCTGCCCGGCCCGATCCTGCCATAATGGAGGTTGGCGTTGCCAGACCTAGCGCACATGGACAAGCGATTACGAGCACTGCAATGGCTTTTTCGAGGGCATCAGCGAACTGGCCAGGGGCTGCCCAGAAATACCAGATCAGAAACGTTATCACAGCAATACCCACAACAATCGGCACAAAAATCCCTGAGATTACATCGGCAATCCGTTGAATCGGAGCTTTGGAGCCTTGAGCTTCCTCCACTACTCGGATAATTTGAGCCAGCGCAGTGTCGCGACCCACTTTATTTGCTTTGATTCTCAAGATACCATTCTTATTCATAGTGGCACCGATCACGGTATCCCCTGGTTTTTTCTCCACAGGAATACTTTCCCCGGTCAACATCGACTCATCCACAGAAGAAGATCCCTCGACAACTTCGCCATCCACAGGCACCTTAGTACCGGGCTTCACCAATACAATATCGCCAGGAATGACTTCATCTGTCGGGATATTCATTTCTTGCCCATCCCGAATTACGAGGGCGGTTTTTGCCTGAAGACCCATTAAGCTTTTGATTGCGTCAGAGGAACGGCCTTTCGCCAGCGCCTCAAACCATTTACCGACGAGGATAAGGGTAATGAGTACAGCACTCGTCTCATAATACATTTCTACAGTATGATTCATTCCCTTCATGCTTAAGGAATCAATGGTCAGATAAAGACTGTAGAAATAAGCTGCCGACGTCCCTAATACGACCAACACATCCATATTGGCACTCCGGTTACGAAGGGCTTTATAAGCACCGACGTAGAACTGCCAACCGATGATAAATTGCACAGGGGTAGCCAGAACAAGCTGGAACCAAGGATTCATAAATATATCCGGTGTTGGAATCCAGCCGGTGAAGGAGAAATGACCCGCCATCGCCCATAACAATGGGAACGAAAGAATTGCAGAAATGATCCATTTCCACTTTTTATGCTGAATTTCTTTTCCACGACGATCCACATGATCTTTGCGGTCTTCTTTAAGAGAAGCTTTATAGCCGATACTGCTTACCTTCTCCATGATCTCCCTTGGACTGATATTACCGGGTGTATATTCTACATGTGCTGTTTCCAGCGCCAAATTCACATTAACTGCTGCTATGCCCGGTGTACGGCTCAACACTTTTTCAATCCGTGAGGAACAAGCAGCACAGGTCATCCCCGATATATCAAAATCCGCAGATTCTTTAATAGTGTCATAACCAAGAGAACGGATTTTATCTTCAATTTGTGGCAACCCTGATACTGTCGGATAAAATCCAACAGTAGCCTGTTCCAAGGCTAGATTCACATTCGCACGAGATACGCCGTCCATCCGGGACAAACCTTTCTCAATCCGGGTTGCACAAGCGGAACAAGTCATCCCTGTAATCTGTACAGTTGCCTGCTGTTCGTTTGGTGAAGCTGTTGTTTTGGTTTTATCCATGATTTCCACGCCTCCACATACCCCTATAGGGTATGATAATTTCTAAAAGAAAAGGCATTGGAGCTTCGGGTTGCTTCCCCATATCACTCCAAGCCTTATTACTGTGCTTCAAATTAAACTACGTCATACCCTTGATCTACAATTGCTTCTTTAATCGCACTAAGGCTTACTTTGTTCTCATCATACTCGACGGAAACTTTCTTAGCAGCAAGATCAACTTTAGCTGTGGCTCCAAGATTGCCTACGGCTTTCTCTACAGAGTTAACACAGTGACCACAAGACATTCCTTCAACGTTTAATGTAGCGTTTGACATTAATATAACCTCCAATAAATGTTGTGAAGCTATGCTCTAGAAGCATTAGCTTATTATTTCATTAATTTGTTAACCGTAATTAGGAGCTCGTCGATAACCTCATGTTCGCCAGCTTCGATTCGCTCAACAATGCAACTTTTCATATGTCCTTCTAACAGCATCTTACCGACACCATTTAACGCCGCCTGTACCGCCGCGAGCTGGTTGAGTACATCATCACAATAGGTATCCCGCTCAATCATACCCTTTACCCCGCGGATCTGGCCTTCAATCCGGTTGAGGCGCGTATTCAAGTTATTCTTGAATTCTGCCGAATGATGACTTTTTCGTTCTCCTGATGATGAAGAATGACAATTTATGTCGCAGGATTCTGCAGCTTGCTCTTTCTTGCCAGTAGACATAAGAATCAGCCTCCTTGGTTATAATATAATATACCCCCGTAGGGTATGTCAAGAGGCATTCCTAATTCATCCACAGATGATCTCCACGGGTATTTTGTCCCTATATTACCGCCGTATTCTTCTACGGTTGGCTATACATCTCTATTTTTTCAAAAAAACTATTGCCTCCCTATTCAAATTTGAATATAATAAATTTTGCTTCTAATTATGAACATTTTTCGAACAGAACTATCACTATCACTATCACTATTAAGAAAAAGGAGCTGCGAAGCATGCATACTAAAGAAAGTAATCTTAAACTCGTAGTGGTTGGCCTGCTGCTTGGGATTCTTATGTCCGCAATGGACAATACCATTGTAGCTTCAGCTATGGGAACGATAGTCTCAGATCTTGGCGGTCTGGATAAAATCGTATGGGTCACCTCCGCTTACATGGTAATGGTAATGGCCGGAACCCCTATCTTCGGCAAGCTCTCTGATATGTATGGACGTAAACGTTTTTTCATTTTCGGATTGATTGTATTCCTGATTGGCTCGGCTCTGTGCGGTACTGCCACCAGTATCACACAGCTCAGTATTTACCGTGCCATTCAAGGGATCGGCGGCGGTGCACTAATGCCAATCGCCTTCACCATCGTTTTCGACATTTACCCGCCTGAAAAAAGAGGGAAATTGACCGGTCTCTTTGGAGCCGTCTTCGGAATCTCCAGTGTACTTGGACCTTTACTCGGTGCCTATATTACCGACTATGTTGGTTGGCAGTGGGTATTCTACATTAACCTGCCGCTAGGAATTATTGCACTGTTCCTGATTGCAACTTCTTATAAGGAGTCGATCTCCCACGCTAAACAGCGCATTGACTGGGGCGGAGCCTTCACTCTAGTTGGCGCGATTATCTGCCTAATGTTCGCTCTGGAACTTGGTGGTAATCAATATGCTTGGGATTCCAGTGCCATCCTTGGCTTATTCGTAGGTTTTGCTGTTCTCTTGCTGGCGTTTATCCTTATTGAGAGAGTAGCTGCTGAACCTGTGATCTCGTTCGCTATGTTCCGCAAACGGTTGTTTGCAACAAGCAGCGTGACCAGCCTATTTTATGGCTCTGCTTTTATCGTAGCTACTATTTACATTCCTATCTTTGTGCAGGGTGTATTTGGCGGCTCAGCTACGAACTCAGGGCTGATCCTTATGCCGATGATGATCGGTACGGTCGTTGGCAGTCAGACCGGGGGGCTGCTTACAACAAAAACCAGCTTCCGCAACATTATGATCCTATCCGCAGTCTGCTTTGTCGCAGGGGTCTACAGCCTAAGCACTTTATCACCAGATACCTCCCGCCTCATGCTTAATGTATTTATGGCTCTGACTGGGTTCGGCGTAGGCTTTTCCTTCTCCGTGCTGAGCATGGCAGCTATCCATAATTTCGATATGCGCCAACGGGGGTCGGCAACATCAACCAGTACCTTCATGCGCTCCCTTGGAATGACGCTGGGAATTACGATCTTCGGGATTATTCAGCGGAATAGCTTTACTAACAGTCTAAGCGATGCTTTTGGCGGTAGTGAACAGTCAGCAGCTTTCGGAGATCCACGCGCTGCGTTAACACCTGAAGCAAGAGCGAAGATCCCTGCTGAAATATTAGAGAAAATATCAAGTGCGTTATCCACCTCTATTGCCCAAACCTTTATGTGGGCTTTGATTCCTGCACTGCTCGGTCTAGTCTTTGTACTGCTCATGCCAAAAGACCGTCTTACCATTCCTGCTAAAGCTGTTCAGGCGTCTGAGGGCAAAAGGTAACCATTATGTCCATGAAATTAGCCATTTTAGGTTTACTGCTGGAGCGGAACATGCATCCCTATGAAATCACATTAGTGATGAAGGAACGTTCCATGGACCGGATCACGAAGCTGCAGATGGGATCACTCTATTATGCTGTGGATAAGCTTGCACAAGATGGTTATATAGAAGCTTTAGAGGTCATCCGCAGCAGTGATCGGCCGGACAAAACAATCTATGCCATAACGGAGCAAGGTAAAGCTTTATTCGAACAGCTTATCCTGCAACAAATTAAGAAAAACGAACCCTTCTATCATCCGATGTATATGGCCCTGGCTATGTCCCGTCATATCGATCAGAGCAAGGTTGAGAAGCTGCTCGAGGAACGCCTCCGGGAAACAGAACATCAGGTTAATCTGGCTTATCAGGTATACGAGGAGCATATCTCCATCGTGCCTCGTTCTGCCCTGCATCTAATGTACGGTACATATGAGCACACCCTGACTGAGCTGAAATGGCTGCAGCGCCTATACGATGATGTTGTAGCACGCAAGCTAAAAGACATAGGGTCACCGTTGAATTTAGAGGCCTAATGGCCTCTTTTTCTGTTTAAGGGAGTCAAAATACGTTTATTAACGAGCACAATATCCATTAAATCTCAAAGGAAGGCGAGGCGGTAAAAATGACCCAAGAAAAACATCAGCTGAATAGTGACAAACGTGATCACCCGGAACAATATCCAACAGAAAAAGAAAGTCTATTTGATCTTCATGAAAGTGAGCAGAATGTAGACCCGATTCCGATGGAAGATTTAACGCTGGAAAAGCAAGAGGAAAAGAACAAAGAGGAGACCAAACACCGCTCTTCCAGCGACAAAAAATACCATACGGGCTTCTGAGAGTGTACAATATCTACAAGTACGCAATCATAATTTCCAAGGAGGAATCACATTGTTGAAAGCGTTACCTTTAAACAAGCGCGGGATTCCCGCAAGCCGCATTGCTTTAGGCTGCATGGGGCTAGGCGGTGACTGGGACCATGAGCCGATTACTGCGGAGAATGTTAAACAGGGACATGAAGCGGTTGATGCCGCCCTTTCCATCGGCATCAACATGTTTGATCATGCAGATATCTATACTCGTGGGAAGGCGGAGAAGGTATTCGGTCAGATTTTTAAGGATCGTCCAAGACTACGTGAAGAAATCATAATTCAATCTAAATGTGGAATTAAGCTAATGGAGCCTGGAGACAGCACTAATACGTTTGATTTCTCTGGCCAACATATTCTGAACAGTGTAGATGGAATATTGTCACGACTTGGGACCGAATACATTGATATTCTTCTACTGCATAGACCTGATCCCTTAATGGATCCCGAGGAAGTAGCCTCCGCATTACATCAACTGAAGGCCGCTGGTAAGGTTCGTCATTTCGGGGTTTCCAATATGAGCGCCGCTCAGATCAAGCTGCTGCAGACTTATTGCGATGAACCTTTTATCGTAAACCAGCTGCATATGAGCTTGGCTAAGATCAGCTGGGTGGATGCTGGAATCAGTGTAAATCGTGAACCCTGGAAGGATATTATCTTTCCTGAGGGAACCCTTGAACATTGTCGAATGGAGAACATTCAGCTTCAAGCCTGGGGGCCACTCGCCCAAGGTCTATTTAGCGGGCGTTCATTAGAGGATCAACCGGAGAATATCGTCCAAACAGCAGCTATGGTCCAACAGCTTGCAGATGAAAAAGGAACAACACCCGAAGCTATTGTATTGGCTTGGCTAATGACACATCCAGCTGCCATTCAGCCTGTTATTGGAACTGTGAATCCGAAGCGTATTACTGCCTGTGCCGATGCGGACAAGCTGGAGCTTAGCCGTAAGGAATGGTACGACCTGTATGTTAGTTCACGTGGTTCAAAACTTCCGTAACATATACATTTATATTCTCAACTTCATTACTCCACTTATACCCGGCTCGCGTTTTTACTGCGAGCCGGGTATTTTTATGCGAATCACCCTAATAGATCGTTCTTTATTGCGAATATATTTAGTAATCGAGCGATAAATGGAGTTATTTAGAGATAAATTATCATTTTTGTTCTTTATAGAGTACAAATGCGCGTTATTGGCAGTTTTCTTTTTGTTTTATTCCATGTATGATTCATTACAGAAGTTGTTCTTAATAAAGAACGATAATAACGAACCAAAGAAACAGACATTGAGGGGAGGTATTCCTCTGAGACCCAGATCAGCAAGGAGAAGGCCTAGAAGAAACAGGAAAATTGGTTTACGTATACTGCAATCAGGAATGGCTGTCTCCGTCTTATTTCTATATACCTCGCAGCAAGTTGGTGGTACCTATGGAGGCTTTGGAGCTGCTGCGCAAACCACTAGCACGATTAGCTTTTGCGAAGTATTTCCGAATTCGATCAAGGCACTGCTTACAGAGTTCAAAGAACATGTTAATCGAGCGCTCACTTTAAAAGAATCACTACAACCCTTTTCCTCATCAGCTAACTACTCGGACGTTTCGGGAATAGAAGGGATGTCGCTGGAAGAGCTTGATGTCGCTGCACAAGAGATTTCTTCGCAAATAGCGGCGCTTCAATCCCAAATAGATAGCGTTAACGAGCAACTGGCGGCTAACAGCCAAATTTGGAATCAAATCCACAATGAGCTAAGTGCAGCAGCAGCCTTACTCTTCCAGATAGGAGGATATATGACTTCTCTAGATTCAAACTGTCTAGAAATCAAGGATGAGCAATTTTTCAGAGATTTACAAAGCAGCCTGAATCAAAGTGGTGTGATCTCGGAATCCTTGAATGCTTCCTTAAATGGAGTTATTAGTTACCTAACCTCCATACACGATGTCGGTCTTCCATTCGCTTCGGTAGTTACCAGTGATGTTTATGGACAACTTGAATTACGCGAAGGAGAGTTCCCACAGCCACTGCCATTCCTGATTACCTTCACTCAACCAGATGGCGTGATCTCTAGCGACCTCACCTCCACTTATGAAGCTCTAAATACCGAATTGACTAACCTTAAAGAATCGGCAACCTCAGGTATCACTACCCTTCAAGATAAACTCCAAATGATCAGTCAGACTCGCGAGCAAAAACTAGAAGAGCTTGAAAAAGCTCGGCTAGAAGAAGAGCAAGCAAAGAAAGAAGAAGAAGCGAAGAAGGAAGAAGAACGTTTGGCTGAGGAGAAAAAGCAACAAGAAGCCGAGGATAAAGCGAAAGCTGAGGCAACCCCTCCAACGTCAGGTGAAGCTGCTCCGGAAGCCCCAAATAAAGAACAACCTGAAGCCCCAGCCACTGACCCGGTTAAGCCGGAAATTGGTGAAGAGCTCACAATTCCAAAAGATGTTCCTCAGCAAGAGGCTCCACAAGAGACGCCAAAGGCGGAAGACAGTACGACTACCCCGCCGGTAGCAACCCAAGCTCCTTCGGACCCTCAACCTGAGAAAGGTGGAGAATAAGATGCGAATTAAAAAAATTATCAATAATACCTTATCGAGCTTAATGCTTGTGATCTTTATTCTGCTGGTGGCAGCCGTAGTGTTATCCAAGGCCTCCGGTGGTGAACCTGCTTTCTTCGGATATGAGATCAAAACCGTACTCTCAGGATCGATGGAACCAGGAATTCAGACAGGCTCAATTGTCGCATTAAAACCCGGAGGGGATATGAATCGTTTCAAACCAGGCGATGTCATCACCTTTAGGAACGAAGATAATCTGCTCATTACTCACCGGATTGTAGAAGCGACCGTCAATAACGCTACTGGTGAAGCTGTTTATCGCACTAAAGGCGATAACAACGACGCACCCGACATGAACCCTACCAGTTCTGCGAATGTTGTAGCTCAGTATACCGGGGTCACTGTACCCTATGTCGGTTACGCTATGAATTTCGCGGTTTCCAAAGCTGGAAGTGTAGTCCTCATGATCGTGCCTGGCTTGATGCTTCTGCTCTATGCTCTGTATACCTCTTGGAAGGCTGTAGCTGCATTAGAAAAGAAAAATGCTGCCCTACTGCCAGCCTCACCGTCCCCAACAGAAACACAGCCCTAAGTTGATTGTCCACTTCCGCTTACGAACCGGAAGATACAATATATAAATTTTATAAAAAATTCAAACACAAATTTGAGGAGGAATTTTATTATGGGTATCAAGAAAACATTGGGTCTTGGCGTAGCATCTGCAGCACTGGGTTTATCATTAATCGGCGGAGGAACCTTCGCATACTTTAGCGACACTGCGCAAAGCACAGCTACATTCGCAGCGGGTACACTCGATCTGAACTCCGACCCTTCTGTCATCGTTAATATTCCTAACCTGAAACCAGGTGATACTGTAACTAAATCCTTCAAATTGAAAAACGATGGTTCGCTCGATATCGGATCTATCATTCTGAATACATCGACTCAAATCACGGATGCTAAAGGAGATAACTACCTGGATTTAGCCGAGTTCATTAAAGTTAAATTCCTTAGAAATAATGATAAAGGAGTACCTATCGTCTCTCCTGAAAATGTAGTTTATGAGACTACACTTGCTGCTTTAAAAAGTCAGCATCCGGATCTCGTAAAAAATACAGGTTGGGATCAACTCTTTACCGAAGCATCCGGTATTAAAGCCGGTACCAATGACAGCTTCTCCGTCCAATTCGAATTTGTGGAAAATAACCAAGATCAAAATATTTTCCAAGGCGATAGCTTAACACTGACTTGGGATTTCGTAGCTAAACAAGGTGCGAAAAAAGACTACTAAGATCAATAAAGTAATTTAATAAAATACTCGAAGAGCAGCAGATCCTGAATCCGGCCACGGATAAGCAGATTGCTGCTCTTCTCTTTACAATAAACTTTGTCCGATTTATTGATATTTGCTATACTAATAACAAAAATTACGGAGGGGCGTCAGCATAGTGCCACAGAATATGGGCCAACGTATCCAGCAGCTCCGCCTAGACAAGGGTTTCTCCCTATCTGAGCTTGCGGACAGAGCAGATGTGGCTAAGTCGTATCTTAGCAACGTGGAGAGAAACATCCAATCCAATCCATCCATCCAGTTTATCGAAAAGATCGCTGACGCGCTTCAGGTATCCATTCATGCCCTACTCTATGGAGAACCAAATGATGCAGAGGAATCACATTTAGATTCGGAATGGTTCCGATTGGTGCAGGAAGCTATGGACTCAGGCATTAGCAAACGCGAATTCAAAGAATTTCTGGACTATCAGAAATGGAAGCTCGATCAAAAGGATTAATACTTCCTACTAATCTGGTACGATCCTCTCTTCTACTAAATCATATCGAAAAAGGACACAGCGAAGAACCGCTGTGCCCTTTTTCGATATGTAACCCCTCTAATGTATTACTGCACGATCTGCACAGTTTTCTCATGAAAGAACTGGCGGATTTCATCTGCCTTAATGCCAGCCTTCTTAGCTGCTAATAATAAATGTACCCACTCTTGATCCAGATCAATAAACTGCTGTTCTCTGTTGCTACCCTGGTTGGACTTTTCCAAAAAATCTCCCCCTAAGATTTTACGTCCCCAGGCAATCCGGCTGTCATAGTATCTCTACCTTAGACCCGCGACTTTGTGCCCCTGCCTTTCGGCAAGTTTACCTTTTACTGGACCCTTTTCACGAAAGGATCTGCTTAAAAAACTATAAAATTACTATCTGCAATAACATTATACAAAAAGAAAGCGGAAAAGTGTGTCGATTCCTGGTTACTTTCTATTTTAAAAACGAAAAATAAAAGATTTTTTTTCAAAGATCTTGTCCGATTATCACGATACTCGTCCGTTACATAAAATAAATTGTACTAGCAAAATAAATATTTACTGACCTAATAGTTAAAAATAAGGATAATAGAATCATTTTAATAGGCCTTTAGAATGGGTAATGAGAAGAAACACCCTTCTTTTCATTAGAACAAGCTAACCTATACCATTTTGCGAACGTATTGGACGAAAGAATGAATTGATTACAGTGGCTGAAAGTAGCACAATAAGATGAGAAATGAAACCGCAATCATCACAGCTCCAGTAAGCGTTGACACAAAATGTCACGTATGGAGTTCATCCGTTAAGGAGGATGTATTCATGGCAGCCAAAGAGCCCTATAACGAATCCATTTGGAGTAAGTATTACGGACCCAATTTAGGCTACATTCAAGAAAGATATGAACAGTTTGTGAAAGATCCCTCCACCGTAGAAAATAATTATCGCGAGCTTTTTACAAATTCGGGACCCCCTCCCCTAACTCCGGATAGCGAACCGGCTCCTCAGCCGCGCATCTCGGGAGACACCGAATGGCTTAGAAAAGCAGTAAGAGCTTCCAAGCTAATCGCCAATATTCGTATATATGGCCATATGGCCGCTGAAATTGATCCGCTGGTACGCGATCAGAATCCCATGGCAAAATATCTTGAGCCTGAAACCTATGGGCTGACCCGCGAAGACCTGATTGCACTGCCTGCCACGCTTATATGGGAAAATGCGCCGAATGATGTGCATACCGGGTGGGATGCCGTGCAACGTATGCGTCAGGCATACACCAAGACTATCGCCTATGAATTCGGGCATGTGCATGAAGAAAAAGAACTGCAATGGCTAAATAGACAGGCAGAATCCACCAGCTCACCAGCACCCCTGAATAATACAGAACGCAAAGAGCTCCTGAACCGCCTGATTCAGGTAGAGCAATTTGAAACCTTCCTCCACAAGACTTTTGTAGGTCAGAAGCGTTTCAGTCTTGAAGGCAATGATGCTCTTGTGCCGATGTTAGACGAAATCGTACGCGCTGCTGCACATGACGGTGCAGAGCATATTTTGATGGGCATGGCGCATCGCGGTCGCCTCAACGTCCTTGCACATATTTTGGGCAAACCTTATGATATCATATTTTCAGAGTTTCATCATTCTCCGAACAAGGAGCTTTTCCCTTCCGAAGGCTCCACAGGCATTAACTATGGCTGGACAGGTGATGTGAAATACCATCTCGGTGCAGACCGTGCTGTCCGTGAAGGAGAAACCGTACGCACAAGAATAACACTAGCGAATAACCCAAGTCACTTGGAATTCGTCAATCCTGTCGTGGAAGGTTTCACTCGTGCCGCACAAGAAGACCGGAGCACTGCAGGACTGCCGAAGATTGATACCAGTAAAGCTATGGCGGTGCTGATGCATGGTGATGCTGCTTTTCCAGGTGAAGGAATTGTTGCAGAAACGCTTAATATCGGCAAACTTCAAGGTTATCAAAATGGTGGGACGATCCATATCATTGTTAATAACCGAATTGGTTTTACGACTGAAAGTGAAGATTCCCGTTCTACGCATTATGCGAGTGACATTGCCAAAGGGTATGAAATCCCGATAGTCCATGTCAACGCTGATGACCCAGAGGCCTGCGTAGCAGCCGTACGTTTAGCTAGCGCATACCGCCATCAATTCAAAAAAGATTTCGTAATTGATCTCATCGGCTACCGCCGTCATGGTCACAACGAAATGGATGATCCTGAAACCACACAACCTATTGTCTACGGCAAGGTTCGCAATCATCCGACCGTCTACAAGGTTTATGCAGAGAGACTGAAAAACGAAAAGGTTCTTACCGCCGAAGACGTACAAAAGATGAATGCTGAAGCAGAAAGCGTATTGCAGCGTGCGTACGATAATATGAAGGAAGGCAATCATAAGAAAAAAGAACCCAAAGCCTTCATTCCTCTACAAACGGACCGCGCAGCGGCAAACACTACAGCGGTATCCATCTCCAGCCTGCAGGAGATCAATCGTGAACTGTTGACGGTTCCAGCTGGATTCCAGGTTTATCCGAAGCTGGAGCGCATTTTACAACGTCGTAAAGATGCACTGAATGAGGGTGAAAAGGTCGACTGGGCACTGGCTGAAACGTTAGCCTTCGCTACCATTTTGAAAAATGGGACGCCCATCCGACTGAGCGGTCAAGATGCCCAACGCGGAACCTTCGCACATCGCCATCTGGTGCTGCACGACAGTAAAACAGGAGATTTATTCTCTCCGCTACATCAGCTAAGCGATTCCCGTGCCTCCTTTGGCGTATACAACAGTCCATTGTCAGAGGCATCAGTATTAGGCTTTGAATATGGTTATAATGTGTTTGCACCGGAAACCTTCGTAATCTGGGAAGCACAGTATGGTGATTTCGCCAATGCGGGTCAGGTTATTTTTGACCAGTTCATTGCGGCTGGACGCGCCAAATGGACACAGCGCAGCAATCTCGTCATCATGCTGCCGCATGGCTACGAAGGACAGGGACCTGAGCACTCCAGCGGTAGGCTGGAACGGTTCTTGCAGCTATCCGCTGAGGAGAACTGGACAGTCGCTAATCTGACTACCGCTTCGCAATATTTCCATCTGCTGCGGCGCCAAGCAGCGTTATGCGGGCAGGAAGATGCTAAACCGCTAGTCATTATGACGCCGAAAAGTCTCATTCGTAATACGCGCAGCACTTCTGCCGGAACCGAGCTGGCTTCAGGACAATTCAAGCCTGTATTAGCTGAATCTTTGCTTGGCCAGAAACCAAGTGAAGTTAAACGGCTCGTAGTCTGCAGCGGTAAAGTCGCTATCGACATCCAAACAGAACTGGAAGCAGCACCTGATAAGGATTGGTCATGGCTGCATGTTCTTCGCCTAGAGCAGCTTTATCCGTTCCCGGAACAGGAGCTAAGCGAACATTTAAACTCCCTCAGCTCCCTCCAGGAAATTGTCTGGGTGCAAGAAGAGCCGAAGAATATGGGCGGCTGGAGCTATAGCGAGCCTCGGTTACGGGCCATCGCACCGAAGAATGCCGGCGTAAGATATATCGGCCGTCCGGAACGTTCCAGCCCGGCCAGTGGTTATGCAGATGTTCATAGCTTCGAACAACGGAGAATTGTAACAGAAGCCCTAAAATCAAATTCGAACGTACAAGCGGCTGTACCGTCCTCTTAAGAGGACGGTATCACAATAGCGTAAACCATTATGTTTGGGGAGGAAACGGCCTGTGTCAGAAATCTTAGTACCCGATCTGGGAGAATCCATATCCGAAGGAACCATCTACAAATGGCTGGTTAAAGAAGGCGACACGGTAGGTCAAGGCGATGTGCTCGCTGAGCTGGAAACAGATAAAGTGAATCTGGAAATTAGTGCAGAGGTGGAGGGTGTCATCTCCACCATCCTGCGTCAAGCGGGCGAGAACGTAGCCGTTGGCGAAGCCATCGGCATCATTGGAGCCGCAAGCGGCAGTACGCCGCGGGCCGCTGAAAGCGAAGCCGAAGCGCCTAAAGCGGCTCCGGCAGGCGGCAACGCAGTAGCAGCCGCCGCGCCTGTAGCTGCGCCCGAAGTGCCTGCAGCAGGTGGCGACAGCCATGCTGCCTTGGCATCGCCGGGCGCACGCAAGCTGGCACGGGAGCGCGGCATCGACCTCGGCGAGGTTAGCGCCCGTGATCCTATCGGCCGGATTGGTCAGGCCGATGTGTCCGGTCATGGTGCAGCAGCGCCGCAGGCCGCTGCACCGGTAGCTCCGGCGCCGCAAGGCAAGCCGGAGCCAGCGAAGCCGGCAGCGAGCAAAGCCACGCCGGACGAGGGCAAAAACGTGGAGCGCAAGCGCATGTCGCGCAGACGGCTCACGATTGCCAGCCGCTTGGTCGAAGCGCAGCAGACCGCGGCCATGCTTACCACCTTCAACGAGGTGGATATGACAGCGATCCTCGACATCCGCAAGCGCCGCAAGGATGCTTTTAAAGAGAAACATGAAGTTGGACTGGGCTTCATGTCCTTCTTCACTAAAGCCGTGATCGGTGCGCTTAAAACCTATCCACTGCTGAACGCCGAAATCGACGGTGAAGATCTGGTCGTTAAGAAATTCTACGACATCGGTATTGCTGTTGCAGCGAAAGAAGGACTTGTAGTTCCAGTAGTCCGTGATGCGGATCGGCTCAGCTTCCCGGAAATCGAGCGCCAGATTGGCGAGCTCGCTTCCAAAGCACGCGCCAATACGCTCAGCCTCTCCGAGCTGCAAGGCGGAACATTCACCATCACCAACGGTGGCGTATTCGGCTCCTTGTTATCCACACCGATTCTGAATACACCACAGGTGGGTATTCTAGGGATGCATAAGATCCAACTGCGTCCGATCGCGCTGGACGAAGAAAGAACCGTAAACCGTCCAATGATGTACATCGCCCTTTCCTATGATCACCGGATCGTAGACGGCTCTGAAGCGGTAAGCTTCCTCGTCAAAGTGAAGGAATTGCTGGAAGATCCAGAAGCACTGTTGTTAGAAGGCTAACGCTCTTCGACTTTTCGACGACATAAGAATATAAAGAAGGTATCCCTGCAGCTCTCGCTTGGGGGATACCTTCTTTTATATCTGGATCGACTTGCTGCCTTCCCTGCATACGATTTAACTGTATTTTATACACTTATTTATTTCTAATCTGCTCATATCCTCTTCTCTAATTGCATTCTCTACAACTAAAATCCGTAAAAACGTCTATTTCCACTAATCTAACCAGTAATAACTGTATCAAATACAACTAAAGGACCTATATACAGAATATTAGTGAACTTTAATTGCACATAATACAACTAACTTAGCGCATGCATCTACTAACTACTAACTACTAACTACTAACTTCAAACCTCAAACCTCAAACTTCAAACTTCAAACTTCAAACTTCAAACTTCAAACTTCAAAACTCTACTTCAATAGCTCCTCAGCCAGCTGTAAAAATTGCTCCTTGGTCAAAATCTTATCTCCATAGCTGGTGAATGTATAATACGCATCCTGCTTCTCGTTATACCAATTCAGATAATCATAGCTGACTTCTAAAGAGTTCTTTATCAGCTCCTATTATTTATCACACCAATTTAAGTTAATTACCGGCTCCACGCTGACAGAATATATTCAGATGACCCGGGTCCGTAATGCCCAGCAATTGCTGATTTACACCCGCCTGAAGATTTCCGAGATCGCCGGGCAATGCGGATTCAACAGTTTCTCCCAGTTCAACCGCATATTCAATAAACTTAGCGGGGTCTCCCCATCCGAGTTCCGCAAGAACCAGGTCACATCCAACACTGCTTCGACCACACTGTCCTATTGATGTACTTGCTTACCTAGTTACAAAAAATCCGCTGTGCGTCCGACAAATCTATCCACCCTCTAAATAAACATATTGAGCAGTAACGGAGGCAATGTTTAGACGCAAAAGAGAGACGAAGGGAAAGGAATGGCAAAAGTGATGGTGCAGGAACAGACGTTGGTAGAGATGCTGGTACTGGTACTGGTGCTGGTACTGGTGTAGGTACTGGTACTGGTGTAGGTACTGGTACTAGTGCTAGTGCTGGTACTGGTGCTGGTACTAGTGCTGGTGCAGGTGCTGGTGCTGGTGCTGGTACTAGTGCTGGTGCAGGTGCTGGTACTGGTGCTGGTGCTGGTGCTGGTGCTGGTGCTGGTGCTGGTGCTGGTGCTGGTGCTGGTGCTGGTGCTGGTGCTGGTGCTGGTGCTGGTGCTGGTGCTGGTGCTGGTGCTGGTGCTGGTGCTGGTGCTGGTGCTGGTGCTGGTGCTGGTGCTGGTGCTGGTGCTGGTGCTGGTGCTGGTGCTGGTGCTGGTGCTGGTGCTGGTGCTGGTGCTGGTGCTGGTGCTGGTGCTGGTGCTGGTGCTGGTGCTGGTGCTGGTGCTGGTGCTGGTGCTGGTGCTGGTGCTGGTGCTGGTGCTGGTGCTGGTGCTGGTGCTGGTGCTGGTGCTGGTGCTGGTGCTGGTGCTGGTGCTGGTGCTGGTGCTGGTGCTGGTGTAGGTGCCTGTAGTGATGTAGGTGCTAAGTGCTCCTAGTGATGTAGGTGCTAGGCGCTCGTAGTGATATAGGTGCTGGTGCTGGTGCTGGTGCTGGTGCTGGTGCTGGTGCTGGTGCTGGTGCTGGTGCTGGTGCTGGTGCTGGTGCTGGTGCTGGTGCTGGTGCTGGTGCTGGTGCTGGTGCTGGTGCTGGTGCTGGTGCTGGTGCTGGTGCTGGTGCTGGTGCAAGGGTAGTCACGTTTAGCTGTATTTCGTACACCTATTTTTTCATGCATCACGCCACCATTAGATATAGCTGTATTTGGTGCAACTATTTCCTTGGTTTTTTCGCCTATAAGCAAAATTTCGAGTTTTTATTTGTACAGAATACAGCTAAAATCCGAAGATTCACTATTTCATACGGAATAGTTGTACAGAATGCAGTTACTTCTCAGATCCCAGCAAAACTCCTTCTCCCAATTGAAGATAATCCGCCCAAACAAGTCTCAGCTCAGCAAGCCACCGCAAATCAAAAAAACAGGCAGCAATTCTCCACTAACCGGAGAATCGCTGCCTGGCTCTAACTTCAATTACACCTTAAGCCGTACGTTCCGTTGCTTTGAGACGCAGCGCTTTTTTCTCTTTCGACTTCGCCACTGGCGGTTTCAGAGAAATCGCGATGATGCAGGCCAGCAGGCACAAGAGGCCAAAGATAACAAAGGTTGGTTTGAACCCGCCTAGGAAGACGGCGATAAACGAACCGGAAAGGGCACCAATACCAAAACCTTGGTAGACGATTCCGTAGTTCTTACTGTGATTTTTCAGTCCGAAGAAGTCGCTGACAATGGCCGGGAACACCGTGATATTCCCGCCAAAGCAGAACGCAATGGCTGCTACACAAGTGAAGAAAAGTCCGAAATTCAGGGTCGCGTAGCTGAGGGTCAGCATAGCCGCCGCAGTTACAGCAAGTGATGCGCCTACCAGCTTCAAGCGGCTCATTTTGTCAGATAAAGCACCCAGAATTAAACGTCCCGCTGTATTAAAGATCGCAATCATAGCCACCGCACTAGCTGCAGTCTGTACATCAAGTCCAGCCAGCTGCACGCCGATATCTTTTACAATACCAATCAAATACAGACCACACATACAGGCGGTGAAAAAGATGATAAATAGCAGATACGCTTCTTTTGTCCGCAGCATTTCTTTGACCGTATAGTCTTTCGGTGAACTCATTACTGCAGCTGTCGTTGAACCCGCTGGTGCTGGGGCCGCTTGAACCGGAGCTTCTCTTACGAGCAAGGAACCGATTACAATCATGCCCATAACAATCAAACCCCAATACATAAATGTATTAGACACACCCACTGAGTCAATCAACCCGCCGTTAATATATTTAAAGATCAAACTCCCTGTTCCATAAGCACCAACGGACACGCCGGAGATTAAACCTTTATTATTCGGAAACCATTTAATTAAATTAGATAATGAAGTGATATAAGCTGTCCCATCCGCAAAACCAACGATCACCCCAACCAATAAATAGAACATGAAGAGTGAATTGGCCTGCGAGCTAAGGATCAATCCTAGTCCGAGCACAATCCCAGCAGTAGCAGTCAAACGGCGAAGCCCGAAACGATCCTGCAGCTTCCCTGCGAACAAGGTCGCGAAAGCGAGTGCAAAGCTCGTTATAGAAAAAGTAATCGAAACGGAGTTAAGCTCCCAGCCAAATTTTGTTACCAGATGCGCATTAAATAAACTCCATGTATAGATGGTACCTAGGCCCATTTGCATAATTACTGTACCTAATACGATTAGCCACCGTTTGGTGCTTTTGCTGTCCATTGTCGTAGTCATGGTCTTTTCCTTCTTTCTCTCTCGTTGTCTGCTACAAGAGCTTCTATCGCCTCTTTATTGTAGCTAAACCAGCCGATGTTGAGAGAAATCCGGCATGAGATGACGGAAATGAAGAATGAATTGCATTTATAAGCGCATAATCTGCCTGAATTCTTTTACCTTACTACGACTTACCGGCACTTCAAAATCTAAATCATGCAGGCGCAGCAAATACGTATTGTTGAACCACGGGATGATTTCCTTGATCTTGGACAGGTTAACAATATAGGAACGATGGCAGCGAAAAAAACGATCCTGCGGCAGCCGCTGAAAGAAATCGCTAATACTAAGTGCCATGCTGTATTCCTCACCTTTAGTCATCACACTTGTACTTTTTTCCTGCGCGGAGGCGTAATAAATATCGTCGGCATTCACTACGATAATCTTTTCATTTTTCCACAGATTAACCTTGTCACTGACCGGATTACGCTCCTCTTCCCCCTGTCGTCCACGGTTGGCAAACGCATTTTCCAGCTTGTGCAGCATGGCTTTAATGCGAACCTCGCTATACGGCTTAAGAATATAGTCAAAAGCTTCAATCTCAAACGCCTCAGCGGCATGCTCCTTATACGCAGTGATGAACACTATGTAGGGTTTTACCGAGAATCTACTGATATTCTGTGCCAACAGCACCCCATCGATAGAGGGAATATTAATATCCAGAAAAATCACATCTACCGTATCACTCTGCAAAAATTTAAGTGCGTCCAGCCCATCTTCAAACTGTGCCGTTATATCGATCCCGCTGTGCGTCTCTATTAAATAAGCCAGCTCCTGTCTTGCCAGCTCTTCATCCTCTACGATGATCGCTCTCATTGGTCCTCCTTTTTAACATCAAAAAAGATGTTCGTCCCTTTATCCAATCTCTGAATGGTAAGTCCAGTCCCATAGATCAGCTTTACCCGTTGGTGTACATTAAACAGCCCGATTTTATTCTCCGGCATATCGCCAGTATAGACTTTCTCTATCGTTTCCTCGCTGATGCCAGCTCCGGTATCGCGAATGCCCACCCGTACGGTATCCCCGTGGTCTTTTACAGAAATCGTTACTGTTCCTGTCCCTCTTACCTTCAGTATGCCATGTATAATCGCATTTTCTACAAGCGGCTGAATGATCAGACTCGGAATCCGAACCTGAACCTCATCAATATCATAAAGCACGTTAAGCCGGCTTCCAAAACGCGCCTTTTCGATCTCTACGTATTGCTGGACCTGCTGTAGCTCTCGTTTGATATCAATGAATTCATCGGTAAGCTCCAGATTGTATCTCATATAACCGGACAGATTCACAATCAGCTCACGCGCCTTATCCGGATTAATTCGAATCGAGGACGCAATCGCATTCAGTGCATTGAATAAAAAATGCGGGTTAATGCTGGTCTGCAGTGCCTTCAGCTCCGCTTTGTTCGCCATTTCCTTAATGCCTTCCACCCGCGACACTTCCATCAAGGTAGAGATCATTTGCGACAGACCCACGGCCATAGCTTGAAGTGAGTAGGTAATCTTGTGGGCTTTGGTGTAATAGATTTTGAGTGCTCCCGTCACCTCACCCTTTTCCTTTAAAGGAATGATGATCAGCGACTTGATCTGCGGATTCACGTAATCACTATCATCGTTACGGATGGTAATTTCACCACTGGACAACGTTACTTTAGTTTCCTCACTGATAATATCGTTAGTTGTCTCATAATCCTCCTCACCCACACCAACATAGGCACGAATAAACCGAGTATCGGTAATGGCTACAGCGTCTGCACCGATATCCTCTTTGATAATCTGGCAGATGGTTCGCAGTGACTCCTGATTAATATTGCGAAAATACGGCAAGGTCTTATTGGCAATATCAAGCGCCAGCTTGGACTGCTTAGCCGCGATCCGTTCCTTCTCACCTTCCACGCTCTGCACTAACACAACAATCAGGCCGACACTAATCTGGCTCATAATCATCGGAAAAGCAATCTTGGACACGATATCCACACCCAGCGCCATCGGTTGAGCCATCGCTAGAATGAGCAGCATCGTCAGTGCCTCACAGGCCATTCCCGCCAAAATGCCTGCTATCCAGCGACGCTCACCAGAGGTGCGGCGATAGATTATCCCAGACACTATGCCCGCGGTGATACTCGTAATCAGACAAGGAAGAGAGGTTACCCCTCCGATATCAATCAGAAAACGGTGAACCCCTGAGATGATGCCTGTTATAAGTCCAACCCATGGCCCGAACAAAATCCCGCCAGATACGATGGCGATAATTCGTACATTCACAAGCGAACCTTCCACATTAATTCCGCTATAAGTGCCGAAAATGGCAAATAAGCTGAAGATCATCGTTGCAATAGCAAGCTCTTGCGGAGCGTAACTCCCTTTTTGAAAAACCTCTTTAAACCGCGGCAGACGAGTCAATACAAATAGACACATCAGCAATAACGCAGCTCTTTCCAACAATTGCAGTAATATAGTAAACGTATATTGCACGGTCACCGCCTCCAAAGGTCTCGATGTCGATTCATTATAAAGATAGTTCATGCCTCTGTCCATTCAGCCTGTCCCTTTATACCTCTATTGAAACTCTTGTTGTATGATATTAACAGATTGGAAGCATGAATATTAGGAGGTGGCAGTTTGCGCAAGATAGAACACGAGGCAGATATCATTCAGCTTGTACATAATGATCCCTGGATGATGGATATTTTAGAAAATGCCAGATCGCTACAGTTACCTGACTGGTGGGTTTGTGCGGGGTTTGTACGTTCAAAAATCTGGGATACCTTACATGGATTTGAAGAACGGACCCCTTTGCCAGATATTGATGTTATTTATTATGACGGCAGCAATCTTCATGAGGAAGTGGAAAAGCAATGGGAGGCAAAACTAAGAGATTTAAATCCCCATGTGCCATGGTCCGTTAAGAATGAAGCAAGAATGCATACCATTAACAACCTTGCACCCTATACGTCATCTGTAGATGCCATCTCCAAGTTTCCGGAAACAGCTACAGCGCTTGGGCTTTCCTTAGATGAATACGGTAAGGTTATCCTAACCGCTCCGCATGGGATTGCGGATGTTATTAATGTAGTGTTGCGGGCTACCCCTCATTTCAACAATAATCCAAGCTTACTCCCTATTTATGAAAAACGAATTGCACAAAAAAACTGGCAGGCAACGTGGAAGCAATTGCAGGTCAGCGCTACCTAAAGCTAAGTTGTGTTAGCATCGGAATAAAAAAAACAGCAAGCCTCTGCTACAGAAGGGCTTGCTGCTGTTGCTTTATTACACCGCTAAATCAATACCCACCACGCCTACTACATCTCCCTGACGATTCCGGATTGCTCTAGATAATGTAATACAAGAACGTTTCGTAATCGCAGATACGTAAGGTTTAGAGACATATTCACCTTCATTCATGGCCCCATTCCACCAATCACGCCGCTTAGCATTCAACAAGCCAGCCGCTGGCTCGGAGTAGATAAAGGTTCCATCCGTCCGATTAGACCAAATGGCTTGTACATCTGGAATTTTCTTAATGTAAGCGTTCAAAACACCTTGATGAACTTCAGTATCTGGAGCGTAAAGTTCTTCCTTGGCGGAAATCGTCTCCAAGAGACTCTGCATTTCCTGAAGCCGGGCTGCATATTGGCTCATCTCAATTTCCGCTCTGCCCGCAATGCTAGTAACCGATTGCTGCAAGGATTGCGACTCCGCTAACAGATTGGCGCTGACTTCGTTCAGCTGCCCAATTTGATCCCGCTGCCGTGTCACCTGCTCCAGCGTAAGGTCTACATTGGCAATCGTCTCATTCACGATCGCCACCGCACCGCTCAGCTCCGTTGTCACTTCTACAATCAGCTTGCCCTGCTTCGCGGCAGCATCGATTGTTTCCGTCACGGCGCTGCCTACTTCATCTACTCTCGACGCGATATCATCGAGTCGAAGCTTCACCGTGCCGACCTCGTTCACCCCACGCTCCACTGAGACTTGCTCTTTCGTAACGGATTCCAGCACCTGCTGTACTCCATTATTAATGTCAAGCAAGATGCCTGAGGAGCGGTCTACCGAGCTCTTGCTTTGATCAGCCAGCTGCCGAATCCGGCTGGCCACTACTGCAAATCCGCGGCCCTGTTCACCGGCCCGGGCCGCTTCAATAGAAGCATTCAGCGCGAGCAATGAGGTCTCATTCACAATGGAGTTAATCAATGTATTGATCTCCTCTACCATCGCAATATGATTACTCAGGGTAGTAAACTTAGCTAACATGTCCCCACTCTGTGTTTGCAGATCCTTCATCACCCCATCTGCAATGATCAGGGAATCTACCATTGCTGTCATTCCTTGCCGGGCATATTGCATATTCGAGCCTAGTTTTTCCGTCAATTCTTCGATATGTGCTGTAACTGAAGCTACACCGCCCATCGTCTGATAGGCCCCTTCAATATTGGCTTTAGCTTCGTTGCTGCGAATCCTTAAATCCGTTTCATACGCGTGTGAATAATCGGCTGTCTGCTGCAGCTGCTCTGTATGGCGGCTGATTTCTTCAAGTGCACCATGCAGCCGATCCGAGGTAACTACAATCTCATTGCCAAGAAGCTCCACTTTATTCTGTGACTCCTTCAGCAGCGCTTCTTTGCGATAACCGTAGCGGGATGTACTTAGCGAGACCCATCCTAGAGAACCCATAAGCAGAACAATTACCAGCTTATGAATCCAGAGCATGTCAATCAATAAGCTGTACACACTGACAAGAAGCAACAGGACGACTACGAAAATCTGGTTTCGACGAATCTGCATCTTTACTTCCACTCCACTCGATTGATGTTATGTATTCTAACATTATATCAGCAGAGTTAATTAAAGGAAATACTTTCTATAGTATTCCTTTTCGTTCAATCATTCCCCGGGCAAGGCAACTTCCCCTTATAAAGATGCTTGTTGATCTCCCGCTTCCAAGAAAGCCATCAAGAGGAACCCTGAGCTTATTGTCGAATATATAAGCATATTGCCACTGGAAAAGAGGATCACATTATGCGCGCCACACCTCAAACTCCTCGTCAGACCTATTGGAATCGTGTGCTTCTCAATTCATTCTGGATCATCCTGATTGTATATTTAAGTATTCAGTTCATTGTTTCTCTATCCTTATGGAGCCAGCGTCCGGAAACCCCAACCAGGAACGATTATATTGAGCACTCGTTGATTTCTGATTCCATCATAGTGAGTTTGATCATTATTCTAGAAGTAATCTATAGATGGAGGCCTCTGTGGGCCCAACTCGCCATTACGGTTGCAAGCCATCTATTTGCGGTTTTGATTATCGTCAATCTCAGCGATGAGTTGCATGTTAAATCATTAATTATGCTGTTCCCGCTACTAGTCTCGATGATCTATCTGAAGAGCAGTTATATGATAGCCACTTCTGCTATTTCTCTACTGTACACGATCATTTTATTCACCAGGACACCCATTCACCAGTACTTACCGATCACCCAAACTATCATTATCGCTCTTATTTTTGCAGGCACTGCTTTGGCAGGTTTTGCAGTAATCGTTCGTGGACGTGATTTGATGCAATCCCTGCAGAACTCCGTTAAGTCAGAACAGGAATTACGCATTCAGAATATAATTATGGATCGTCTATCTAAGATAGACCCCCTGACTGATCTGTATAATCACAAGACTTTTCACGAATATTTAGGTTGGCTAATTGAGCACCAGCAGAGTAATCCATTCTCCATGCAGCTTGCCGTTATGGATATCGATAATTTCAAAAAAGTAAATGATTGCTATGGACACTCCGTTGGAGATATCGTATTACAAAAAGTCGCAGCGATTCTGCTCGAGTATATCGGTCCTGATGATTTCGCCGCGCGGTACGGTGGCGAGGAATTCATTGTCATTTTGACTACCAAAACCTTTGAGCGATCCTATGAAATCATGCAACAAATTCTAGCCAAAGTAGCCGATACCCCTTTTGCCGAAATGGAAGGTAAAAGCATAACCGTCAGTATCGGGATGCATGATTACACAGGCGCAGACTCCAAAAATTCCACTTTTCAGCAGGCTGATAATGCACTTTACGAAGCTAAAAACACCGGGAAGAATAAAATTGTCATCAGCTAGTGACAAGCTCCACAGACACTGTTTATCTGTCGGAGCTTGTTTTTTTGCAAAGACTTAATCTCAGAAGCATTACACACCAAAAACCCCCACCTTGTAGATGAGGGCTGTGTATCAACTGCTATATTCCGTAACGCTTCTGCGGTTCCAAAAGCTCCACCACTTCCTGCTTCGGAACAGGTCTGCTAACCAGATACCCCTGTACCTTATCGCAGCCCGATTTTCTGAGGAAATCCAGCTGGCTGATCTCTTCCACTCCCTCCGCAACGACCTCCAGCCCCATATTGTGTCCCAGCTGTATAATGGTCTGCACAAAAGACTGGCTGTAAGCTTTTTCCGAAAGCGAATCGATAAAGGTTTTATCCATTTTAAGCGTAGAAATAGGCAATTGCTGCAAATAACTAAGAGATGAGTACCCCGTTCCGAAATCATCCAGCGCAATACGAATGCCTTGGGATTTGAGGAATTGAAGCTTATTCACGATACTCTCAAACGATTCCATAAAAATAGACTCGGTAATTTCCAGTTCAAGACAACTAGGCTTTAGCCCGCTTTCAGCCAGACTTTCCTGCACCATCTCGACGAAATCATCCTGCAATAGTTGAATAATGGAAATGTTAACTGATATCTTGTAAGGAATGCCCATACGATCTTGAATGCCCTTCATAAAGATGCACGATTCCCTAAGCACCCATTCTCCAATATAAATAATCAGCCTGGAATCCTCGGCGATTTTGATAAAAGAAAGTGGAGATACAAAGCCCAGCGTTGGACTATTCCAGCGAATTAAAGCCTCAAAACCAGAGATTAATCCAGACTGGATATCCACCTGCGGTTGATAATATAGCTCAAACTCATTATTATTCATGGCACTGCGCAAATGCTTCTCTATATTCATCCGTTCATTAAACGCAGTATGCATGGATTTGTCATAGACCACATAAGTCCCCTTGCCATCCTCTTTTGCCCGGTACATAGCGACATCCGCATTTTTTAAGATTTGCTCGGTGGTCTCCCCATCTTCCGGATAAAAGGAAATTCCGATGCTTACGGAAACGTACAAATAACTCTCTCCGATTAAAAAGGACTGCCTGAATGCTCTCATGATACGCTCCGCCAGGTCTAACACATCCTCGTGGTTTTCTATATCCTTAATAAAAATCACGAATTCATCCCCACCGAGCCGAGAGAGCATATCCCCTTCACGCACCAACGACTGCAGCCTTTTGCTAGCCTTCTGAATGAGAACATCACCGGATTTATGCCCTAAGGTATCATTGATGTATTTAAAATTATCGGTATCTACGAACAACAGCGCCGCCTTGCCTCCTGAACATTGCAGATATTTCTCCATAGATTCCAGTAGACATACACGGTTGGGTAAATTACTAAGCTCATCCACATAAGCTAGACGATGCATGTGTTTTTGATTCTCCACCAGCATATCGTATTGCTCTACAAGCTCCTGCTGTGTGGCTGTTAGCTGTTCATAGGTTGCCTCAAGCTCCTGATAACTGTTGCTCAGCTTTAGCTCTACCTGCTTCCGCTTACTAATATCAATCAGCGAACCGATAAATAACACAACTTCATCCTTTGGATCAACGATAGCTTTACCACTTACCTCAAACCAGACGAATTGATTATCTTTGGTCCGCATGCGGTATTCCGTCTCGTAGATAGGTGTTAAACCTGCCAGATGATCATGTCTTGCCTTTTGGGATGATGGCTGGTCATCGGGATGAATAATACTAAGCACCCCATTTTCGAATGAATTAATTTCATCCTCCGTATAGCCCATGAGCTTGTACCAGCGATCCGATAGATTATACAGTCCTGTCTCCCAATCAAGCTCCCACATGTAAGCACCAGAACCCTCTGTCGCGAGACTGAACCGTCGTTCACCTACCTGCAGCTTAGCAAATTGCTCCTGTAGCTCGACCTCTGTCGCTGACAGCTCTTCGTAAGTAGCTTCCAGTTCCTCATAACTTTGCTGAAGCCTTAGCTCATTTTGTTTGCGCTCATCGATATCCACTCCTACAAGCACAAAAATATCAGCTGCCTGCTTATCCAATCCTTTTAACAAGGTGGTCCGAAATGAAAAATACCGCGCTGCTGGCGAATTGTCCGGAAGTTTATGCTCAATATTATCAACATAGTCAAGCTGAACTGCCCTTTCCAGCAGATTCCGAATAGCCGCCGTACTGCCTGCCAGACCCTCGATATCCTCAATGTTTTTGCCCACTACTTCATTCTCGCATAGGCCCGTCATTCGCTCAGCGTAATTGTTAAACCGAACTACCTTTTTATCCGCCTGCACAGCCCAAACCACCATACCGCTATGCTCTATTACATCCTCAAAAAATTGCTGTTCCGAATAAACCGCACGCCGTAAGTGATTAATATACATTTTTAGCAAAACCGCACTAATGATTAGAAGACCAAGCAGAATAATGGCTCCCAC
The DNA here is from genome assembly GCF_038593125.1 of Paenibacillus sp. FSL F4-0097. Classification (NCBI taxonomy): domain Bacteria; kingdom Bacillati; phylum Bacillota; class Bacilli; order Caryophanales; family Paenibacillaceae; genus Paenibacillus; species Paenibacillus sp. FSL F4-0097. Next base: position 394,625 of record NZ_CP151965.1, on the reverse strand, counting down.
AATAAATCTATTGCGCATCATAACTTTATAATAATCTGAATGAACGAAGAAATAGTGCTGATACAGCTCTTCAAAAGCACCGGAACGATGCAGGCGATCCAATCTCTCGTTAACATAAGTTACTAGCTCCGGAGCGGATTTACTTATTGCAAAAGCAACATCCCTAGGGTAGAGATTGCTCATTTTTTTGATAATACTCCCCTTCAATTTCTGTTCAGCAATCAGATAATCGATCACTTCCTGATTCTCAAATAGAAGGTCGATTTCCCCTTTTTCAAGAGCCTTTAAAGCTTCAGGAGTCGTTGCATACTCTATGTAATTTGTAATCCCCACCTTGCTATTCAGCACGGTTGCAGAATACTGTCCATTCCCTAACCCAATCTTATAACTTCCCAACGTCTTTAAATCGATCTCATCCTCAAGCTCTCGCCTTGCATAGATGGAAATATAGTTTTTAATAACCGGATCTGAAAATAACACCTCTTGGTTACGCGACTCCGTAATTGCCATAAGACCTGCTATCTCAATATCTCCTTGAATCAGCCGACTGTAAACTTCATCCCATTGCCCAGTACTGTAGTGAATAAGATAATCCTGCTTCTCAAAAATCATCGTGCTCAAATTAATATCAAACCCGGTCAAATACCCATTTTCTACATATTTATACGGTGGATATTCCAGTTCTACTTGGTACCTTATATCCTCTCTTTCGGCGTGAGCGGCTGTAGGAGGTACGAGCAAAAGCAGAAAAATAATCAGAAGCAACATTGTGCACCGCTTCATTGCCCAATTCCCCTTTTTGCAAAAATTTAGAATTTAAAGCATTATTCTAAAAAGTATTCGACAAAATATGGTAAGATTCCTGCTAATTCTTTCCTAAAACCACACATTATACGCAAATCCCCATCTTTCGATGGACTCTTTTATTTGTAAATGATAAAAGTTACGAAGTCTTGATTTTTATATTGCTTTTTACATAGAAAATGTGGATAATAGCAATAACGACAAACGATGATAATGATTATCATTATTATAAGCGTTAATAATTTCAATTTACTATATTTAAGTTAAAAGGAGACTGATCACCCATGAACGTTACCTCTACCCGAACAACATTACAGGTTGACGATTATCTGGATCTGCTCAATCTTGCCGTTAAAGTTGGAGATTTGAAATGGCAAAAAGAAATTAAATCCAGACTGCAATACATTCTCTGTCTGCCGACAAGATAATGCTTCTGAATATACGCCGTGTTCCCTTATTGGGAGCATGGCTTTTTTTGTTGGTATGCCGACATAGCTATATAATAATAGGAGTATCTCCAGGTCACCTGATGGTTAATGATATAGTATAATTATCAGCATAATATATAGAATAAAAAGCCCTTCAGATCGGAGCGTGTCAGCTTGAAAAAGTATATAGCTTTATTCTTAATGCTCAGCCTGTTATGGATACCCGGTGCATATGCCGCTGGAATTCCTGCACAGCAGGGATTCGTTACCGATAACGCTGAAATGTTCAGTTCCGCAGAAGCCGCGTCTATTTCTGCTACCGCTACTGGAGAACTCCTGACCATCCACGTACTCACTGTAGATTCCACAGACGGTACTCCAGCTGATAAGTATGCAGACAAGGTTTACGACTCGTGGAAACTGTCCACGCGGGATCTTCTACTGCTGATCTCCGCTGGTGACCAGTCCATTGAGCTAAATTTCTTAAATCCAGACTTTCAAAGCTCGTTAAATACTTGGTCTAAGAATCAGGGAGGGCCCTCGGGAAGTTCAGCCATCCAAAAACTGCTCGACACTTATTTCATTCCTTATGCCAAAAAAGGGGACTTCGCTGGCGGGACAAAGACTTTGATAAATGCCATCCATTCTATTGGAGATCGTGCCGGCAATACTGGAGGAACCGCAGGAAGCGGGAGCGCAGTCGGCGCCGGGAATGGTGTAAACCGCTCCAGCAGCTCCATGTTTATGATTGCAGCGATTCTTATCGGAGCCCTTCTAATCCTCCTTGTACTCTTTGTAGTGGTTACGGGCCTGCGTCGTCGCAAGCAGCTTAGCGAGCAACAGAAACAGTTATCTAATTTAATGGTCCAGGCAAATCGGGCACTGGAATCGCTAAATCCTTTTCAAGGGATCGTTCAAGGCAAGACGGGAGAGCTAGTCGAGGGTATTTCTAAGCGGCTGTCTGCCAAGCTCGTTGAAATCTCTGCACTACAAAGCGAAGGTCAAGGCGTTCAGCCGGCATTTTATCGCTTGGCTGCCCTCAAGACAGCTGTGAAACAATTACAGCTGACCGAAGCTTCCTTCCGCGCAGCGCTTGAAGAGGAAGAGAAACACATTGCTGTCATCAGCGAAGCTGACCGCAATGTCAAACAGCGTATTACAGAGCTGAAAGAGGATACGCCGGAGCTTGAAGAGCAACTGCAAGGTGCAGTTAAAGAAACCGGGTATGAACTTCAAGAAATTGTAGAAGAACTTAAGGAGCTTGCGGAGGAGACAGCTAAGGCAGACCAATTAGAGCTTTTTGATCCCATTGCTGCACAAGAGGTTACCGAGGATGCACAGGAACGTCAGGAAAAGATCGAACAGGATCTGAAGGATGTTGATCTCTATGATGATAAGCTAAACAAATTCCCTACGGTATTAGCTGCGGCACGTGCCAAAATCACCGGGATCATTGAACAGAATTCACTGCACAATATGAAGGTTAAGCCATATGATCACCTGGAGCAGGCCCGCGCAGAATCGTTGACTCTTGAAGCGCCACTGCGTATAGGAGATATGGATGAGGTGCGCAGAATCGGCGCCAGTCTAGACCTTCTTCTGGATGAAGCTATTGCTATGACAGAGCAACAAGCACTGCTGCGGCAGAATAACCGTAGAGATCTAGAGACATTCCGCACCACATGGAGCCATTTGAAACAGCGGCGAGACGAGCTGCAGGCACGAATTACAGAAGCACGTGTACATTTCGAAGAACAGCATGTAGCTACTATAGAGAATATTCTGACGGAGTGGAGCACACGTCTTCGGGAAGGCGCAGGTGAAGTGGCGCAAATTGAGAACTGGACCAGTGATGAACGGGGCGAATATGACAAGGCCCACGATGCGCTGGAGCGCTTGCTGTCATTGCAGGATGAAGCTGGCCGGCAATATGACGGTGTCTCTGAAAGTCTAAATGCATTAAATGAAAGACTTGATAAAGTACAACGTCTCTTCTCCGAAGGACAAAGCCGGGTAGAGACGACCCAGCGAATGCTGCACAGCAGAGGCTTGTCTTCCAGAATCCGCTTTGAGTTGTCCTTATTGCCGGAATATAGCCAGTTGGAGCAACGGCTGTCATCCCGGCCTTACAACCTAGAGGAACTGGAATCGATTGGCCGCGCTTATGACGCTCACATCACTTCCTTTGTGAATGAAGCGAACCGAATCATTCGCCAAAAGGAAGAGGAAGAACGGCTGGCCCAGCTAGCCATGATGAGAGAGCAACAGCGGCGTGCACAAGCCCGTAAACGAATGTCCTCTGGTCCTCCTTCTTCAGGCGGATTCGGTGGGGGACGTTCCTCCGGCGGCTCTTCCTGGGGCGGAGGCGGCAGTGGCGGCAAATCCTCCGGCGGTTCTTCTTGGGGCGGTGGCGGCGGCAAATCCGGTGGAAATTCATCGGGTGGCTCAAAGTGGTGATTCCTCACACTTAGATGCAAATGGATATACAAAAAGACTCTTTCGCCTATACCGGGCGGAAGAGTCTTTTTAATTATGAATTATTGCTGTTTCATTTGTGGTATGAATGTGCCATTGGAAGATAAATTGTAACGGCTGTGCCCACTCCCTTTTCACTAGCTATTGCCACATATCCTCTGTGGGCAGTCACGATTTTTTTGACAATCATGAAGCCAAGTCCATTCCCATCGCCTCTGGTCGTGTGAAAGGGCTCCCCTAATTTCTCCAGAACTTCCTTGTTCATACCCTCTCCATTATCGGTAAAGGTAATCACCTGGAATTCATCCTTCACATCAAGAGTTACTGTAATGCTCCCGCCAAAAGGCAAAGCTTCCATTGAATTTCTTAGGATATTCAGGAAAATCTGCTTAATCTGATTGCGGTCACATTCGATCTCAGCATCATAATGGATCTTTGTATTCAACGCTATATTATTCATCTCCACCTGAATCGCGAAGATATTCAATACTTCCAGAAGGATCGTACTACATTGTTCAGTCATATAATGCGCAGCCTGCGGCTTACCCAGAATAAGAAACTCGCTCACAATGAGATTCATTCTTTCCACTTCTGACATAATGAGATCATAATGCAGCAGACGTGAATCTTTATTAGCCAGTTGAAGCATCCCTTTCACCGTAGTCAGGGGATTGCGGATCTCATGTGCAATGCTCATGGCCAGTTGTCCTGCGACCACTAGCTTTTCTGTATTGCGCAGCACTTCTTCCGTTCTTTTCATCTCCGTGATGTTGCGCAAACTTCCAATCACACGCGCTAAGTAACCATTCGCATCGTAAACGGGTAGTACATCTAACATATAATGCTCGAACAACCCGTTTTTCTCCTGAATCACTTCTAACCCGGCACATGCGACATGATGTATGATGACATGTTGAAAGTATGCGCCCACATTCCTAATTTCAAAGACACTAGTTCCAACAACAGACTCTTGATGCTCACCACCCAAATGAAGCATGGCTAAACCGTTCTCATTTATATTCACGACTGTTCCGAATTGATCTGTTATGATTACCCCTAAGTAATTGGTCTCTAGCAAAATCCGATTTAATAATTGCAGCTGAGAATTTCCTCTCCGCAACAAAATCTCACGTTCAATCGAGTCAGCCATCGTACAGAGCAGAGGCAGCAAATGGGGATGGGCTACATCTATATCTGCCATAAATGAAATTGTACCTAAGATTTCCTGCCCATTTTCTTTATAAAATGGAGCCGTACAGCATACTAAATGATGCAAAATATGATGGAAATGGTCTCGTCCTGTCAGCTGGAATGGCCTCTGATATTCAAGGGCTAAAGCGATTGAATTGGTACCCACCTCTTTGTTCATCTGCACGCCTTCTTTGATGCCTACCTGTCCTACGAGATCAATAATCGTCGCATCTCCCTGGAACGCCAATAGATAACCTGCATCATCCGAAATCGTAATTAGGATCGGGTTCCCCTTTACTGAGGACAGAAATTTTTTGACAAAAAATTCGATAACCTCAATCACTTCACTATATACGCTAAGCTGCGCTCCCAATTCATCAGCAGAATATCCCTTTGCAAAGACAGGCGGTTGCTCAGAATCAATTCCTTGGTCTATACAATGCTGATTGGAAGCCTTAATAATGGTCTCATCCGTCAGTATCCCTGTTGTCTCATCCAAAGCCCTTACCCCATTCTGTATGAATCTTCAATTTTGCATTGCATAATTATGTATTCTACCTCTCTCCCTCTAATCCTTTTCAATCCTTAAAAATCAAATAATCCCAATGTTAAAAAATAACTTTCTGCACAAAAAAACTCCACCCCTGTAAAAGAGCGAAGTTTTGGAGGATTATTATTTTCTGTTTTTCTGTTAATGCTTAGTGTCATCCAAAAAAGGTTTATTCACATAATAATACATTACCCCCATCAGTACGCCACCGCCAATTAAATTACCGATCGTAACGGGGACAAGGTTATGGAACACTCCATACCACGATACCGTTCCGGGATGATCAAGTACAAGCGCAATCGCAAAGGTACACATATTGGCAATACTATGCTCATAGCCGGAGATGAAAAAACAGAATACGAATAAGACCATTGCGAACATTTTGGCCCCATCGCCTTTCATATTCATGGGTATAAAAAAAGCCATACAAACGAGCCAGTTACAAAGAATGGCCCGAAAGAAAAGCTGACCTGCCGGGGCTTCCATCTTATGCTCCACTACATATAACAAAAATCCGTTTACATCTGAGCTATAGAACAGTCCTGTCAAAAAAATCAGCAAGGCAAAAACGGCAGCTCCAAGAATATTACCGATATAACTCATGATCCACATGCGGACAACCTCAGACCATTTCATTTTCCGTCTTAGTGCCGTGTATGTGTAATAAAAAGTATCTCCGGTGAATAAATCCCCACCACCAAAAGAAATTAGAATAATAGCCGCTCCGAAAGTTATCGCAGCCATTGGATATGCAAAGGGGGATTGCTCCATAAAGAAATAGTTGCCTGTCTTAAAGGCTACAATTACACCGAATCCGATAAACATACTGGCCAGCATGGCTCTGGCAATATAGCGCATTACGCTTTGCCGGAATATCTTCTGTTTCTTAAGTGCTAAATGTTCAACCTGAAGCAGCGCCTCGTTCTCCATGTGACCTCCTTAGGGATTTTGGTATTTCCAGCTGATTATGGGCTAATCGTACAGCCTTGCGTTATTATACCCAATAACCCGCTGGAAATTACTTGAACCAATTCACGCCAAAAAATCCCTGAATACTTACGGGGAAGCGAAGCTACCTCTTGCTAATTGTCTTCATTCATTTTAGCAATGGCTTCTGCTTTTTCACTGCTGGCGACGATGATAAGCACGAGTATCAAACAGCCTAAAACCATAGCCTATCCCCACTTCCTCCACATGTAGTCTTGTGACAACTTATGTATGTGGATAGGGCTTTATGTTTGGCTACAGCAAACTTCATTTGATTAGACCAAAAAAAGCAGAGCAGCGAGCCCCCAGAAACGAAGGCTCACTGCTCTGCTATATTTTTACGGTCTTTTTTTAACTAATTAGTTCAAGAAACTGCTCAGTTGGCTCTCTGCTACACCTTGTTTCAGCGCCTCAGGCTTGTCCGCTTCATTGAGACCTAGACGATTGCCCAATTGGGTATTGATCGTCGTCATTTTGGATGTATAATCCTGGCAGCTCTCGATAATACGACGGTTTGACTGTTCCGAAGTGTCTAATGCGCTAAGCAGATCGCCGATCGCTTGATTCACGGCTTCCATAGACATGGAAGGTTTGGATAGAAGCTCGGTCGTTTTTTCTGTAGTCGTACGCAGCAAGCGTGCATTTTCTTTAAACTGATCTTCAATCGTCTTATTTGTTGCTTCTACAGCATTGATAACATTCTCCTGATCGGCCAGCGACATCGCAATCATTGCCGACACTGTGATCAGATTAGAGGTCTTATCAATCGCATTATTCACGGAATCGATCAGTTTATCATTATTGTCATTGATGATATCTGTAGCAGCGATCGCTTGATTGTACAATAGAATCATCTCTGTCATGGACTGAATACGAACCATCACTTTACGTAGACCACGCTCCAGATAAGCTTTACGGAACTCATTCTCAGGCTTCGCAATCTCCACCTCGAACAGCTCTTTTAGCTTATTGCCGAAGGCAATTTTGGTCTGCAGGTTATAGATCTCCTCCATAGAGGTACGTTTCAGCTGGCGCATATTTACAATACTCTCTTCGAGGGTATCCCTGCCGTCGCGTAGACCGGTAACAATCGCATCAATATTCGTGCGGACAGACTGATATTTGTACACATAGTTCTTCATCGGACTCTTCCGCAGCATTTTGCCGAAAAAGCTAACATTCTTACTCTGTTGCAGATTTTCACACTCATTCCGCAGCTTCATAATCATGTTAGGCACTTCAACACGCTTACCGGACATCAGGTCATTTACCGGACGATCCAGAAGTTTGAGGGTTTGGCCTGCTTTCTCCTGCGTCTTCACCCCAAGCTTCCCGATATCATCCATTAAAGAATCCAACGTGACTGTATCTGTTTGGGATACCTTCTCGATCAATTGTGCCGCTTCTTCGACTACCTTTTGTTCATCTTCTTTTTTTAATTGGATCAACTGCGTGGACATGGGTTTCCCTCCTATAATTCGGAACTGCTATACCGCTGATGAATCAGTTCCGCCTTCGTCTGAAGTTCCATCAGGTCTTTATGTTCGATCGTCGAAGCAATATCCGATATTTTGGAATCAACATCTCTTAGACCGTTCAGCAGCGTTCTCCGATTCTTCGTCTTTGCTTCACCACTTAGGCGCAAAAATGGGTTAATCACACCATTCAAATCCTTCAGAATCAATCTGCGGACCGTGTGATTAATATCGCCATTATTGAGCTCCTGCAGCAGCGGAATTACACGTTGAAGTCTCGCAAAAAGCGCCAGTGATTTCTCGACAATTTCATTGTCCAGTGTATCCTTCTGCCCTTCGGAGATAATCATATCTTCCAGAATGCTAAGATACTCAACTACCGGAGCAAATTCCGGTCCAATCTTCGTCGGTTCGGCCTCAGTTCTACCACTATTGCCCGGATTAAATGGTGCAGCATTATTTGCCGCACTATTTAATTGCGGAGCATTTGCAGAGGGAGCTGGAGCAATAGGTACCGTCTCTGGACCTGCTGGCAGCACCTCAGCCGGAAGGTTGGTTCTCGGACTTCTCGTTGCAAGAACCCCTACAGCAGCACCTGCTACAGGCAACAGCAAGGAGAGTAACTCAGGCAGAAAAGAGCTCGTTAATACAGCGACAACATAGCCAATACCGGCATACAGCAATATTTTCGATTTAAATTTAATTTTTCTCACCTCTTGTGAGCGAGATTGCGAACGCTCAATTCACGGGATCCGAAATTACGGATTCGCCGTTTATTTTCATAATTAGCGGCTGCTCTACATGGCTGGCAAGCACATTATCGCCGAACTCCGCAGGCTGTACCTCTCCGCCGAGTGCACTTTTGACAGCCAGGTATGGAAAGTTAATTCCAGACAGACAAGAAATATGAAGACCTCCAGACATCCGGGGGTTAATCTCCAGCAGTTTAGGAATTCCACCACTATACTTCATTTGAATATTGAAATTGAAAGGTATTTTATATACCTCTGCTACCCGAGAAGCGATCTCCTCCAGCTCCGGAATATGCTCCATCAGCCGCAGACGGCCGCCAGCTTTACGACGGGGCACAGCCGCTAACAGTCTGCCGTTCTCATCTGACAAGCAATCTATACTGTATTCATAACCTTCCAGCAATTCCATCACCATAAGTTCAGGGAATGTAGCTTCACTTCCCAGAATACGATAAGCCTCTTCGAAGGATATCAGCGGTGTTACATGACCAAACAGCTCCTGCAGAGGACTACGTGTGTTATCAATGATACGGAAGCCGAGGCCCCCCTCTGTCTCCGTAGGTTTAAAGCATACGCGATGCCCTTTGGCTACAAGATCATGATAAGCCTCTTTGAACTGCTCTGCTGTACTGACCACATGATAATCAGGAATTGTCATAATCCCGGTTTCCTTAACACTTTCGTAGAACTTACCCTTATCCATGATGGTCTCCAACAAGTCCAAATCTCTACAGACCAGAACCTTGGTACCAATCGCATCAAACATAGCAGCATGCAAAGCTATATCCAGCATATGTAACCGTGGAATAAAGATATCGATCTCATTGCGGCGACAGAAATCCACACAAAATTGAACATATTCTATTCCAGTCAGTGCCGGTTCAGTCCCAGCAACATCAGCCCCTTGAAGTGACATATGGTGAATATCTGGGTGCGTGGCGAAGATTTGTACAGGAACGCCATCCTCATTATTGCGGATGAGATTCATATAATGGTAAGCGACGGAAAACCAGCGATTGAAATAAATGTTTACCTTTTTCATAGTGGCCCAACTCCCAATACGGTTAAGTTATTATAGATCATGTTTACATACTGTAGAATTTCATCACCAGCAAAAACACCCGCTTGCTTCGTAAAGGGATACCTTGATTTTACAAGACCACTCTGCTGCTCTGCAAATATTTCTCCATGACAAGGAGCAATCGCATAGTCCGCACTTTCTAGTAAACTCTTATCCAACAAGGAATCTCCCGATGCTACCATCGGTTCTGACCGAACCGTCCGGCGTACATAAACAATCGCATCACTTTTATTTACAGCGGCAGGAACGACATATAGCTTGCGCCCTTGTAAGGATACCCGCCAGCCCAAATCGTATAATCGCTCTGCCAGATTCGTAATCTCATCCATAGGTAATAAATCACGCACTACCACAAAGGTATAGAATAAATCATCACAATACCGCTCACTAATGATCCATTCCTCGTGCACTACAGACCTAACGTGCATTCTAACTTCTTCTGCCGCAGCCGATTCATTTTGAACAAGCCTGCCCACAGAAGCTCTCCAGCTCTTATCCACTTCGCCACCAATCAGAATATTCCCGCCATTACTAGTAATCGCGTAGTCTGGAATAATCGTGTCTTGAAACAGATTAATACGCTTATACTGCGCGATTGTACGTGTTGTAACGGGCATAAAGATAATACGGGAAGTAAGCTCCATCAGATCAGCCAATGCTTTTTGGGAAATGTATGAAACCGTCTTGCCATCCACAACCTCCGCAGGAACCAGGCCCGGAGTATTCTCCGGGACACCGATTGCATTTAGGGAATAGATTAACGTTCGGTCCAAATCACTGGCATAGATCATTCCGTCTCACCTCTCAGCGGTTTAATAATCCCGCAACAGGAATAGGTGAGTCCAGGGAATACTTCTACTGGAACCCCCCTATCCTCTGCTAAGAGAATAATATGACGGAGATTTGGATTATCCATAGTATCGACAAGAATCTTCCACGGTACTCTGCGCAGCAGCACTCGGGTTGTTTCTCCGACTCCGGGCTTGACCAAATTGATGTTATCTATGCCGAACACTTCTTGAATACTCTGAATATCACGCAGCCCCTGCCATGTAATTTCTGGCGGGGATTGCTGCATCTGTTCAGCAATCCCTTGTGCTTCTTCCGCAACGGAGGAGAAATACGGGCAGATCGCCGCAATGAATACATTAGATACATCCGTATCGAGCCATTCCTTGTAGAATTTAGCCCCATGGAATTCTTCCGGACCGATTAAATCATCGCGCAGCACTGTCCGGCTCATCAGCCCTGACACCGTAGAATTGAGGCATGCACTAGGAATAAGATAATCCTCTCTAGTACCGAACGTGCCTGAACAATTCCCGGGATCAGCCAATACGGCCAGGTCATCATTTAGCCGAATGCCATATTTCTCATACAGGCTGTTGCACGCTTCAATCAATACCTGGCGAATAGCTCCTTTCCCCGTCCATCCATCGACAAACTGCAAATCAGCGTCAAGCCCGTGCTTTTGCAGAATATAGAGGATTGCGTTCTCATCAATCCCCTTGCCCCGAATGATAGAGATACTATAATGCGGCAAATCAGCATCATATCGCTCTTGGATATAACGCTTAATCAGTACACCAATTGGTGTTCCCGCTCTTGCCAAAGAGACTAACACCGTATCAAGTCCCCGTTGAGCGACAATCATCTCAGAGACTACCGCTACTGCTAGAGCGACCTTCTCCGCAGATTGCTCCAGCGTCTCGTGAAATAACTCAATATACTGCTCAGTAGGCTGATATTCCACGGGCAGCATCTCAGAGTAATGTACACCTGATTGAATGGCGGCCTCTCTTTCGTCAGTCGCCCGCTCCAGTGAAACATCACTCAGATCCTTAAGCAAAAATATAACATCTGATGGAGAATAGCTGCCTAGCGGAACCGGTTCGGCTATACTTCTGTTTAGAATTTCTTCAGTTACTGTTCCCTTCATTGGTAGGGCCTCCACTTCTTCTTTCCGAGGTCAGTACAATAAGATGCACTTTATGGCGGGCCAGTTTCTTCAGTATATCAAGCATAGGTTTCATACGTTCATGCGGTACATCACGCTCAATCAGCACAAATATATCATCGTATTGATCAGGAGCTACATTATAGATAAAGTTTGTGATCTCCGGGTCGCCGGCTGAAGGATAGGCAGCAGCACTATGCACCCCATAATCCGGTCGACGCTCAGGGTGGATTGGACTTCTAGTGGAAGACTGATAAGCAATCCCTTCCCCCATTTCCGCCGCCACTCTCATCGGAAGATACATAAATTCCCCTACGCCCATTACCAAGGCTTTCGGTCCTCTACGCAATTGCCGCAGCTGTTCAGCTATTCGCTTCACACCCTGATCAAGCCCCGGATTATCCTGCGACACAATTCCGAAACGTCCACTATATTTCATATACGGCGCTGTGTTAATCTCACCATATGAATCGATAGAGGATACCTCCAGTCGTTCCATTCCATCTGGAGCATAAGTGGTTACAACCTCACACTCTAAAGCAGCCTCTCTATCCAGCTGCTCTGTATCCTTATTAAATACTGGTGAACCTATCACTTCAATATTCCCTTGCAGCAGACATAACGACTTAATGCGAATCCCCAGCTCCTGCTCAAGATCACTATAGTGTTGAAGATTGCTGCCGCTTCTCCAGTCCAAAAGGGAGACTACCACATATTCCTCCCGCGGGAACTTTGACTGAATATCCCGAATCGTATTGATCGCGGTTTTCCCAGTCGTAATCTCGTCATCTACCAATATAATAGGCTCTGTCCCAGATAATAGTTCGGTATCCAAGGCATAACATAGATGATCAACCGCATGAGAATGTTCTTCTACAAAACTTACAACAGACTCCAAATCAGGAATATGCTCACGCGTAGTATGAATATATGATGCCTGCTCAGCAAAGATGTTGTACACACTGTGACCCAGTGCAGTTGCCGTTTCTGCGAATCCAATAAAAACCACAGGCTTGGGCAAAACCAGCTGGGCCGCTAGCAAATGTTGATAGGCTTCCTTAGCAAATTCAGGATGAATCAGCCCATGAACCGCCATATCCAATAACTCTGTCATACGATCACTGTCCACGGAATCACCGTTCATCTCCTGATATAACAGCAGCGCCAACGCTGCTCCGCTTAGAAGTGAAGTATACGGATCGACGGGGATATGCTTGCCAAGCACCTTACTGACAAACAGAAAAGTCCGCTTTTTATTAATTCGCGCCGCCATAGAGAATAAAGAATCCAGAGGCATATGAAAGGGGTTAAAGGTTTCGGTTACATTCACTTGCAGGTTCTCGACTATGTTATACGTGCGTAAATTCGTTTTCGGGTAATAATCCGACAAAATGCTGTTGTTCATGTAACACCCCGTATATTTGAGATCGTAGTAAAGTTCGTCTTGCCCAATTGAGATGGGGCTTAATTTCATTCATTTTATTAAAATATTGACTCTTAAACACGCCCAAACTGCCATCATTACTTTCTACAATGCTTAAAGCATCAACGTATTCCTCATGCATAACCGTATACATCGCCTGAACAGGTCTGAGGTGAGAAGGATGGATAATCGTCTTGCCTACAATTCCATTCTCTTTATCTAAAATAACCTCACGAATTAGCCCGTCTACACTGCTCGAAATATAGCTATTCCGCATATCACGGCCGTTTTTGCCGTAAGTATCCTCAAATGGCGTCTGCCGTAGCTGCGGCCGGAGAACTCGATGGCCTTTATTCGCAAAATACTCCCAGACGGGTCCTGAGATCACATATCCCTCTTCAACCCGCCCAAACACATTGATAATGTCCGAGATACAGTCACGAATAGGAGTAAGATCATAAATACTAACATCAGGACTGCGACGCAGTCCGAACAGACTGGAGAAATCCGTTGCCCCAATTCTAACGTTTAGGACAAGTTCACGGTAATTACGGAGTAAATCACGGATAGATAGCAGACTGTCCACTCGACTTTCCCGATAAATAATAGGTGCAGTTTCCAAGATTGGCATCCCGTAAAGCACAGGATCATTATAACCACGCGTATTGTTGTACTCAGCTAACGTTTCAAAATATTGAATTCCATTGTCCACAGAGAACTTAGGAAAAACAAACCCTGTTAACATCGTTACCAAGGATCCCAAGCGGAAAATCATTTGCCGGAGTTGGTCCGGGTTACGTACTCGTATAAAAAGAAGCGGGAGGCTGTTTGCCGAATCCAGCTCATTTTCTGCGTAAGCAGCTAGATAAATAAGATGCTGGATAATAGACTCCTCTGCATTGTCAACCTGGTCATCTCCGATTGCGTCCTCCAGATCTATAATAACCGTCACCAGACCTGCATTCTTGAGCTTAATGATGTCTTCTGCAACACTTGCACGGGTAGCCGGCATATAGAGGGCAGCGCCGACAGCGTAGGCTAGCAGTTCCTTGTTCGTGGTATGATCAAATGAGATAGGCGGAGTGTAAAACAAAGAGTTTTCTTGTTCTTTCGTCAGGTAATCGAAGTATCTCAAATCGGTTCCCCCTTATAGTTTTGCGAAGCCAAGCAAAACAAGCGTAGACCTCTCCTCATAGAGAGTGTCAGAACCGGCAATACTATCCCTTGGGATGGCATATTGGCTCTCTCAAATATAAGTGAAGGCCTACGCTATAACATATACGATTACCTGAAAGAAGCAGGCGTTTCTATTCTTGCATGATCGGCTCCGACTTCTCTATGGTGCAATTACTTTTTTAATCATGCACTTTTGTGGGCATCTTTTTTCTTACGTCTAGCACTGTAGAGGATCGTACCCACGAATACCGCTATAAGGATTGTAAAGAATACGACATGCGGCAATTCAAAGCCAAAAGCACCCGCTAGCATCTTACCCGCAATAATGGCGATAAGCAGGAACGCTGCCTGTTCCAATTCAGGGAATTTATCAATAAGCTTCAAGAATACCTGCGCCACTCCGCGCATCATCAGAACTCCTAATATACCACCCATAAAGAGAACCCAAACCTGATCGCTAAGTCCAAATGCAGCAATGACACTGTCAATACTGAAAGCAATATCCATTAATTCAACAAGGAGAACCGTCTTCCAAAAAGAAGTGCCTTTATTCTCCGTATGCTCTTCGCCACTGCCCTTAAATAAACCTTTATATGCGATATAAAAGAGATACAGTGCACCAAGAACCTTAACCAAAGTAAACTTAATAAGAAATGTCCCTAGTCCAATGGCCAGGAATCTGAACAAATAAGCCCCTAAGATACCGTAGAAAAGTGCCTTTTTCTGCTGCTCCTTAGGTAGATGCTTAACCATAACGGCAAGCACAAGCGCATTATCTGCAGAGAGCAAACCTTCTAGTAGAATTAAGCTTCCGATAATCCCCCAGCTCACAGGATCAGAGAGCGTGCCTACTACATCACTCCATGAGAAAAAATGCCCGTAATTCTCACTAATATTTCTAAAAAAATCTGCGAACCAATCCATTACACTTTGCGCCTCCGGTAAAATCGATTATTTGCTGCCCGCAACCCAGCGCAGCCCCCATCCATAGGCTTCATCCATCTCACGATGACCACTGTAATATTGCACCAGCCGTTCAACACTAAATGTTTCATTGCTTACATTCCGGAATAACGCAATGGCACACATCCCTTTTCGGTTGTTATGCTCGTCCAAATTTACAATGATATCAGGTCCTCCGCCTTGTTTGATGGTGACAACCCCATCGGCCTCCGACCAGTTGGTTACCCCTTTATAAATAAAGGAAAACACTAGAATGCGTTCAATCTCGGAAATTTTGATACCATTTATACGCAAATTCTCACCAGTAGTTACGGAGCCTGTACGATCATCCCCATCAAGCATGACATAAGGAGGTTGATTTAAGGAGCCAAAGGCATTGCCTAACGCTTGTACCACTCCTTTACTGCCATTCTTCAGTTCATACAGACAAGCAAGATCTAGATCTACGCCATTTTTACGACTAAAGAGTCCGCCCTGTTTCTGGTTCCAGTTGAGATTAATCAACACTTCCCCTAGATCACCACTGGCTGATTTTTTCAAATTGATGGAATCGCCTTTTTTCTTCAGCTCGATTTTCTTCAAGTTGAGATTTATTGGCGAAGGCGGAGGTGTGGGTGGAGGGCTCTCTTCACGTTTCACTGGCTGCGCAGGCGGCGTTGCGAAGATTCGTGGTGGAATCTGCGGCTTAACCTCCGGCTGTGGAGCAGCAGGAGCAGGCTCCTCATTCGCTTCAATACCAAAGTTGCTGCATATCTCTTTCAAACCTCCGGCAAACCCCGCTGCAATGGCACTGAACTTCCATTCACTGTTATATCTATATAATTCCCCTACCACAATGGCCGTTTCCACGGAGAAAAGATTGTCGAGATCACATCGGAGCAGTTCCGCACCTGTTACTTGATTCAGAATCCGAAAATAGGCCTGACTTACTTGCCCAAAACTTTGACCCCTTTTCTCCCCATCATAGATGGTAAGTGTAAAGGCAATCTTCATCACATCGGAAGGAATCTTATCCAATTGAACTTCGAATTGCTTGCGGTCATTGAATCCTGGCACATCCTTATACCTAATATAAGAAGTGGCTGGATTATTATAAAATATTAAATCCTCGTCTTTACTTACCTTACCCTCTGATCCAAGCAGGAAAGCAGAGCTATCAATCTCCAGAGCAGCCGGAGCATTCCAGCCGATTTCTACGATTATAGAATGAAGTCCAGCATTGCCTTTGGTCAGATCAGCTTTTTGCCCTTTGACTACGTTAACACTCATTCTTACGCCACCTTTATAAATGGAGTAAACCAACCCATAATTTTGTAAAAAAGAACCCCACAAAGTGGAGTCTGTACTGCTCTAAATATTTAGAAAAAGGGCAGGATCGGTAATGACCCCGCCCACTTGGATGCTATTGCGCGTCCAGTCCATAGTTTCTGCATAAAGCGCTTAGACCGCCGGCAAAGCCACTTCCAATCGCCTGGAACTTCCAATCCGCACCATTGCGGTAGAACTCACAGAATACAACAGCTGTTTCAGTTGAGAAGTCTTCACCCAGATCAAAGCGAAGCACTTCACGATCATTAGAAGCATCTACCACACGTACAAAGGCATTGGAGACTTGTCCAAAGTTTTGTGCCCGAGTTTCGTAATCATAGATCGTTACCGTTATTCCGATGCGCTGAATATGAGCAGGGATTTTGCTGAAGTCAACAACAATCTGCTCATCATCTCCGTCCCCCTCACCCGTACGGTTATCCCCCGTATGAGTCAAAGAACCTGCGCCACCCGAGGGATTATTGTAGAATACAAAATCATCGGAGCCCTTGGCTTTACCATCTTCATGCAGTAGAAAGGCTGAAGCATCAAGGTCAAAATCTTGGCCGCCGCTATACTTATTAGTATCCCAGCCCAATCCTACTACTACCTTAGTCAAACCCGGATTAGTCTTGGTAAGATCAATCCGTTGTCCTTTAGAGAGACTGATCGTCACTGACAAAACCTTCCTTCATTATATTCGTTTGGTTCATCTTTGGCATATACAACGAAATTTATTGCAGGCCGTAGTCGCGAGTCAAACCGCTCAAGCCGTCTTTATAGCCGCTGCCGATGGCATTGAACTTCCACTCTGCACCATTACGATACAGTTCGCCTACAACAACACCAGTTTCAATAGAGAAATCCTCACCGAGGTCGAAACGAATCAGCTCTTCATTGTTCAGATCGTTTACGATACGTACATAAGAACGGGAAACTTGTCCGAAGTTTTGACTTCTTGCTTCAGCATCATAAATTGTAATAGTAAAAGCTACTTTGTCTACATCAGCAGGGATGTTCTGAAGATCCACTTGAACCTGCTCATCATCACCATCGCCTTCACCTGTACGGTTATCGCCGGTATGAACAACAGAAGCATTTTCATTTTGCTTGTTATTGAAGAAAATAAAGTTTGTTTCTTTATCAACTTTACCACTAGCATTGGTCAAAAAGACGGATACGTCCAAATCGAAATCTTTTCCGCCGTCATATTTATTAGTGTCCCAACCAAGACCTACTGTGATTTTGGATAGACCTGGGTTTGTTTTCGTTAAATCGATCTTTTGACCTTTGGATAGATTAATTGCCATGATTACATACCTCTTTTCTTATATTTGGATTATACGTAGCGTTCTGCAAGTTGATTGATATGAGCGGCGTGGCTGCCTTCACCAATTGCAGCGAATTTCCATTCCCCACCTTGGCGGTAAAGCTCTCCACAAATAAGTGCCGTAAAACCTGTGTAGTTGTCTGATAAGTTAAATTTAATCAACTCATTATTCCCGGCAGCATTCATTACCCGAATATACGCTGATTTGATCATTCCAAAATCCTGTTTGCGATTCACTGCATCGTAAATGTTAACGACAACCAGAACCTTGTGAACATCGGCAGGAATGGCTTTCAAATTAACCATGATTTGCTCGTCATCTCCGTCGCCTTCACCCGTCAGATTATCTCCGGAATGAATAACCGAGTTGCAAGGACTTTGCTTGTTGTGGAAGCAGATCAGGTTACCCTTCTTAGTTAGCTTACCTTCCTCATTTAATAGCAGTGCTGAGGCATCACAGTCGACATTCGCCTGTTTCTTGACTCCAAAGAATCCCCGCGAGGCTTCAATCGGATCCCAGCCTAAGCCCACAATTACATTGGACAAGCCCGCATTACCTTTAGTCAAATCAATCTTTTGACCTTTTACCAGATTAATTCCAGCCAAATCAACGTACCTCCGTTTCCGATAAAAATCATTATCTGTTAGTCTAGCTTTTAGGTGTTATATCAGTGATACGATAAAGATTAAATTACGTTTCAACGAACTTTCATCTATGACTCCACCTAATTTATAAACTGAATTCGCTAGGGTTTAATCCCAAGACGCTACAAATATTCCGCACAACTGCTTTTTCATAATCATCAAAATCGCCATCGGCCGATCCAATTGCCGAGCATACGCCCACGATTAAACGTCCTGCATCTGGTTTGCCGCTAAACTTTGCGATGGCCTTCAAAGCCTCTTGTTTCCCTATTTCCGGCGAGAATTCGAAGTTGCTTACATAATAGTTAAATTGAGCAATGACATCTCTCATGTCAAATACCTTCAATTCATTACTCATATTCATATAGCCGGCCATTTTATTTTTCTCTGCTTCTTCTATTTTACCGTCAGCCGCAGCCACCAAAGCGCAGCCCGCAACTACAGCATTCATAAAATCTTTATTTTTGAATTTTTTCACTTGATCTGTTAGTCCGCTTTTGGTTGTGTTTAACCAGTTTTTAAATGTGCTCATCGTATTCTCCCTCTATCACTGCAAGATTATGATAACAAAAGATATCCCCAGAGCCTCCTCTCCACGTTCCGACAGATTTTGCATATAAATCCCTGAAATAACCGTTACTCTTCTAATATACCTGATAAAATAACAAGATTCTACTTTCCACAAAATTACAGCACCTTTGATAGAAAGGAGCGTGTCCGTTCTTGCACAGGATTTCCGAACAGCTGCTCCGGACTTCCTTCCTCTACAATCTCACCTTGTTCCATAAACAGCACACGATCTCCCACCTCACGCGCAAAGCCCATTTCATGCGTCACCACGACCATCGTCATCCCCTCACGGGCCAGCTCCTTCATCACCGCCAGCACTTCCCCCACCATCTCCGGGTCAAGCGCTGAGGTTGGTTCGTCAAAGAGCATAATTTGGGGCTCCATAGCCAGCGCCCTCGCAATCGCTACCCGCTGAGCCTGACCCCCAGACAATGAGGCTGGGTACATCTCTGCTTTTTCACTTAGACCTACTTTTTGCAGCAGCTCCAGCGCTTTTTGCCGCGCTTTATCCGGAGACCATTTACGCACCTGAACCGGTGCCAGCATAATGTTCTCTATAACCTTCATATGAGGAAATAAATTAAACTGCTGAAACACCATCCCAAGCTCTGTACGGATATCGTTAATCTTCGTACTCGCCGCCATCAAAGAAGTGCCTTCAATTACAATCTCGCCCCCCTGCGGCTGCTCCAGTAAATTAAGGCAACGCAAAAAGGTGGATTTACCCGATCCGGACGGCCCAATAACCACCACTACCTCCTGACTGAAAATATCGATACTTATGTCGGCCAGCACCGTATTTGTTCCAAATGATTTATGTAAGTTCCGTACTGAAATCATAGGCTCCATCCTATTTCAGCCTCCGTTCAACGTAATTCAGCAGCTTGCTAAGAGAATAGGTAAGAATGAAATAAATAAGTGCCGCTGTCAAATAAGGCTCCCATATCCGCAAATATTGCCCTTTCATCGTGTTGGTCCAATACATTATTTCCGGTGCAGCCACCAAAGCCAGAAGAGAGGAGTCTTTCACAAGCACAATAAACTCGTTACCAAAAGCCGGAACCATCCGTTTGATCGCTTGCGGTAAAATAATAAATCTCATCGCTTGCCGATTAGTCATCCCCAGTGAAATAGCGGCTTCCCGTTGCCCACGATCAACCGACTGAATGCCCGCCCGAAAAATCTCAGCCGAATAAGCAGCCGAATTAAGCGACAGAGCGACAAACGCAGTGATTAGGGCGTTGGTTTTGCCGTAAAGCGGGGGAATCACTCCAAAGTGAACAATCAGAATCTGCACATACAGTGGTGTTCCCCGAAAAAAGTTGATATATGAATGAAAAGGCCAGCGCAAATACCATTTAGGAGCCATTTTGCCAAATCCGATCCCCAGTCCCAAAATAGAACCAAATAAAATAGAAACTACAGAAATACCGATAGTCAGCAATGTCCCTTTTAAAAGGACGGGCAAATAATGAATAATAATGTCCATTCTAAAATCCATAGGACTCTCCCCTTCTCTTCTTTATGTCATCTCTCTTTAAAAAAATAAGCATGCGCAATAGCTATCATTACGCATGCTTATTAGGTTCTTTCCTTATTTTGCGTTCAATAAGCTATCCAGGTTAGGTTCTTCGCCGAACCAAGTTTTGTAGATTTCCGTGTACTTTCCGTTTTCCAATACCTTCTTAATAGCCGGATCCAGTTTCGCTTTTAACTCACTGCCCTTAGGGTAAAGAATGCCGTAATATTCCGCTCCGAAGTTCTCCGTGTCTACAATCCCCACCAGCTTCTGCTTAGGATTGTTTTTCATGTATTCACGTACAATGGCAATATCCGCTACGACCGCATCGGCTCCGCCGCCATTCAGTTCCATCAATGCCACCGCATTGCTGTCAAAACGTTTCAAGTTAGGGTTGTCGACGCCCATTATTCCGCTCATCAGGTCGTCTGCAGTTGTGGCCCCTTGTATTGCAACTACTTTATCTTTAAGATCAAGTGCATTTTTGATGTCGCTGCCTTCTTTAACCATGATCATATTGGTAGATTCGAAATAAGGGATGGAGTAGTCATAGGTTTCTTTACGTTCATCCGTAATGGATACTGAAGACAGCCCTGCTTGATACTCCGTTCCCTGCTTCACACTTTGAAGCATCGTTTCCCAGCCTGTGTTCGTTACGTCATAGTCTATTCCCGCTTCTTCCATAACTGCCTTAATAAAATCGATGTCGAATCCTTTGATTTTATCCGTGTCCATGTACTCCATAGGAGCGTAGCTGGCATCACTGGCAAACTTAATTTTCTCTGCCGGGGATTCGTTACCAGCTTTACTGTTATTTGCTCCACAACCTACCAATCCAACCACCACCAATGCGATAAAAACTGACATTAAAGCGCGACTTTTTATTGTCATATCTCCATACCCCCTATTTTTGGAAATAACTTAAAGAGATTTTAACAGATTAAAGGATTCATGACAATTAACTTTTCTATTTTATGTAAGGTTATATAACATAATATTATTATTTTATAAGTTTTATACGTACATCACTCTCAAAAAATTACCATCAAACACAAAAAGGCACTGCCAGAGATTGTATTCTCCCTAGCAATGCCTTTAGATTTAACCTTAAACCTATTAAAGTGTGATATCTCCATCATAAGAACCGATCAATTTATACAAATCCGGCCGGCGGTCACGGAAGATTCCCCACTCGATCCGTCCAACTTCCAAAGCATCCAGATCGAATTCGCTTACCAGCACGGTTTGCTCATCACGTCCAGCCTCAACGATTTTATTGCCCTGAGGACCTGCAATGAATGATGAACCGTAGAAATTAATGCTCGAATCCTCATCAATTTCTTCACCAATACGGTTGGAAGCCACGACTGGAATAAGATTAGCAGCTGCATGTCCAAGCATACAGGTCTGCCAATGATCCTTGGAATCGATCGATCCATCCTGCGGTTCAGAACCAATAGCCGTTGGATAGAACAGAATTTCTGCTCCCATCAGGCTCATTACTCTAGCCGCTTCTGGATACCATTGATCCCAGCAGATACCTACGCCAATCTTGGCATAACGAGTGTTCCATACCTTAAAGCCAGTATCTCCCGGATTAAAGTAGAACTTCTCTTCATAACCTGGGCCATCTGGAATATGACTCTTGCGGTATTTGCCAAGCACCGTTCCATCAGCATCGATTACAGCAAGTGAATTGTAACGCGCGTAATTCTTTTTCTCATAAAAACTAATTGGCAGTACCACTTGCAGCTCCTTGGCTACTGCTTTGAAATGATTAATCGCCTTGTTATGCTCAAGCTCTGTTGCATATGCGTAATAATCAGCTTTCTCTTTTTGACAGAAATACGGAGTCTCAAACAGCTCCTGCAGCAAAATAATTTGCGCACCCTGTGCTGCCGCTTCTCTGACCAATGTCTCGGCTTTGCTGATATTCTCCTCAATATTGCTGGAACAACTCATTTGTGTCGCAGCTACTTTTACATTTCTCAAGAATCTGTCCTCCTTGTATATAAATGTCCCTTTGGACGTTTAGTTTCCTTCAAATTATTGCTGTGCAGGCATTTGCTGCGTAGTGCAATGTACATTCCCGCCTTCGGTGATAACGGCCATTCCGTTAACTGTACGAATCTTGCGATCCGGGAACAAATCAGCGAGCACTTTCTCAGCAAGTGTATCCGTTTCTGTCGCGGTGCCGCCAAACACAGGCAAGATAATTCCGCCGTTCACGAAATAAAAGTTCAAATAACTGAGTGTCAGACGACTGCCGTCATGATCGACCCGTGGTGGCTGCTGAATCTTGATAATCTCCAGCTTACGCCCTTTGGCATCTGTAGCGTTCTCCAGAATACGCAGATTTTCTTGCGTAATCTCATAGTTCTCATCCTGCGGGTCCTCACAGACCTGGATAATAACTTTGCCTGGTGCAGCAAAACAAGCAATATTATCAACGTGACCATCGGTTTCATCGCCGCTAAGGCCACGTCTCAGCCAGATAATAGCTTCTGTACCTGTATAGTTCCGCACGTACTCTTCGATCTCTTCGCGCTTCAGCTCCGGGTTGCGGTTTAGGTTAAGCAGACACTCTTCTGTAGTAAGCAAAGTGCCTTCTCCATCCGTATGAATCGAGCCACCCTCCATCACAAGCGGTGCATCAAAACGGGTGATCTGTGCATGCTCCAGAATCTGCGGAGCCACTTCGTCATCCAGATCCCAAGGTGAATATTTACCGCCCCAAGCATTAAACTTCCAGTTCACACCTGCCATTTGTCCTTCTTTATTAACAATAAAGGTAGGTCCATTATCACGCAGCCAAGCATCGCTATGCGCAATAGGCAGCAGCGTTACATTCGGTCCGCCGACCCGATGTTCTACCCGCTCCACGTCCTCCGGGTTCACAATGACCGTGATCGGTTCAAACTCGGCGATGGCTGTGATAATGTCAGCATAACCTTGACACACTGACTCGTGGTTGTCCGGGAAACACATAGATTCCTGCACCGGCCAGGAGATAAAAGTACGTTCATGCTTGCCCCATTCCGGTGGCATTGTATAGTTCAAATCTTTAGGATTCATGTGTTAACTACCTTTACTAATATATTTGGAGCCATTCCTACCCTTAAAACTCCTTCCTCATCATACAATAATATGTTCTAGTGCTCAATTCCCTGGGACATTAATAATGTTGGAAGGAATTTTTTTTCGCAGCCCCCATTTTACAGTTAAAAAATTTAAGTTTCATCCGTTACAACGAAGCTAACAGAACCCAATTCCCCAAAAAGCTCACTGAATTCATACACGGTAACGCTGTTGCTGACGTTGTCTAATCCCATGACAATTATTTTTTCCCTTGGCGTATTCAGCGCATCTGGCGTCCTTCTGTCTCATAGCAGCTCCAATATGCCGTTTCTAGTTAGCGGCGTCTTTCTGGGTTCCGCATTATGGTGGATGGGTTTGACAGGGAGCACCGCTTTGTTCAGAAACAACATAATGTCAGGACGTTCGAAACAGCTCATGTTCAACAAACTATCCGGATTGGTAATGTTGTCCTTTGGCATTGTCTCCCTTGTTCAATCTCTCAATCTTCAGGAGTTCCTTTAAACGATCCCTCTCACTATACGGTAATCTTTTTTACCACATTGCCTTCAAAATCCTTAACGATAAATTCCCCGCCCTCTAGAACAGCATAGGAATTCGGATTATTCTCTTTAGGCAGCGATATGGAGCCGGGGTTCAGCACGTACACTCCCTCCTTTACATCGGCAACTGGTATATGGGTATGTCCCTGAATAAAAATATCCTTCTCGGAAAGCGCCGGCAAATGCTCAATGCTAAAGCCATGACCATGTGTAGCGTAAATCCGTTTGCCTTCGTGCAAAAGCATTACATAATCGCCCATCATCGGGAATTCCAGCAGCATTTGATCTACCTCGGCGTCACAGTTTCCACGCACTGCGGTTATCGGCTTGTTTTTGTTATATGCATTAAGCTTATTAGCAACCTCTTGTGGGTTATAGTCCTTCGGCAGCGGATTTCTTGGACCATGATATAGGAAGTCTCCTAGAATAATAAGACTGTCCGGCTGCTCTTCTTCTACCTTTTCCAAAGCCCGTTCCAGCCAAAATAAAGATCCGTGAATGTCGGAAATAAACATTAACTTCATCATGTATTCTCCTTTTCAACTTAACTTAAGTAAATATGTGCTTAGACAATAATCTTAACCTTGAACATACCACAACGCAAAGCAGACGTTCCCAAAGGAACGCCCTGCTCGCTATATCTTAACACTCACGGCAAATTCGAGGATCCCATCAAAAAGCGGTCTACTTCGCGCGCAGTCTGACGCCCTTCGTCAATAGCCCATACTACAAGGCTTTGCCCGCGCCGCATATCACCTGCTGTGAACACACCTTCTACATTGGTTACTTGTGCTCCGAACTCTGCTTTGGCGTTCCCCCGCTCATCGCGTTCCACCCCAAGCTCGCCCAGTACAGTTTCTTCAGGCCCTGTGAATCCCAAAGCCAGCAATACCAGCTGCGCTTGCAGGGTCTCCTCACTGCCCGGCACTTCGACCGGTACCATTCGTCCCTGTTCATTACGAGTCCATTCAATGCTCACTGTACGCAGCTCCTGCACTTGCCCGCCCTCATCGCCGACAAACCGTTTCGTCGAAACCAGATAACGGCGTGGATCTTCTTTATACAGTGAAGCGGCCTCCTGCTGACCATAGTCCACTTTAAGCACCTTTGGCCATTCCGGCCAAGGATTGTTAGGCTGACGAGTCAGCGGCGCCTGTGGCATAATCTCGAGCTGAGTTACACTGCGGCAGCCGTGGCGGATTGAGGTGGCCACACAGTCTGTTCCAGTATCCCCACCGCCGATTACAACTACATCCTTACCTGCTGCAGATAAATACTCGCCATCTGCAAGCCCTGAATCCAGTAGGCTCTTTGTATTCAGCGTTAAAAACTCCATAGCTTGATGAATCCCACGCAGATCACGTCCTTCTATCGGAAGATCACGTGCCTGTGTAGATCCACCACACAGTACCACAGCATCATGCTCTGCCTTGAGCTGTGAAGCTGGGAGATCTCGGCCGATCTCTGTTCGAGTTACGAAGGTAATACCCTCAGCCGCAAGCAGATCCACCCGGCGCTGCACAGTCTTTTTATCCAGCTTCATGTTGGGAATACCATAGGTAAGCAGACCGCCAATCCGGTCCGCCCGTTCATACACAGTCACCGTATGTCCAGCCTTATTAAGCTGTGCCGCACAGGCAAGGCCTGCCGGACCTGAACCCACTACAGCAACCTTCTTACCCGTGCGATGAAGTGGCGGCTCAGGCACAATCCAGCCTTCTGCAAAACCTCTATCTACAATTGACTTCTCAATGGATTTAATGGTGACAGGTTTGCCGTTCATCCCTACCGTACAAGAGCCTTCACAAGGAGCGGGACAGACACGGCCTGTAAATTCAGGAAAGTTGTTTGTCTTATGCAGACGTTTCAGCGCTATCTCCCAATTTCCACGATAGACCATATCGTTCCATTCAGGAATCAAGTTGTGCAAAGGGCAGCCGGAAGCCATACCAGACAACAGACGTCCTACATGACAGAATGGCGTACCGCAATCCATACAACGTGCCCCTTGCTCGCGCAGCTTTTCTTCATCCATAGGAATCGAGAATTCATTCCAATTCTTAATTCGCTCCAATGCCTCACACTCGGAGGGTGTCTGTCGTTCAAACTCTAAAAATCCGGTTGCTTTCCCCATCTCTTTCATCCTCTCTACCAAAGAAAAGTACTCTCTGTCACTTTCTGCTGTTATGCCACTCTAAAGCGCCAAAGTAAATGCCTTAATATTAGCATTCTAGATCTTTAACGAAAATGAGTAATGTCACCTTTTTATGTAAAATAAAAGCATCCTTTCAAAAGAAAGTTCCGCGCAAAAAAGCACACAGCGCACTGTACTCATTGAGCACAATACTCCGTATGCTTTTGACGAATTATCTATAACAAACCATCTAGTTCACCGTCAGCACTACCATTCCAATCCCACTTACATTTAGCTTATTACCCGTCAGATTCTGCACAAGATCGGCTCCAAAAACCGTTTTCCATGCCCCGAGCTGTGGCAGAACCAAAGTCGTCTGTTCAACATTAGCATTAAAAAGCACATAGATATGCTTCGCCGCATCTCCTCCAGCATGGCCACGCAGCGTATAAGCTACCGAACTTACCGGTGCTTTTTCAAATACTAGATAATTCCGAATGTCATCTGCCGTTCGCATACGGAAAGCCGGATGCGCTTTTCGCAAGGCAATTAGCTGCTTCAGATAAACCACATCGTCTTGATGAGCAGCGCACAGTTCCCAATCCAATTGGTTGATCTTCACCGAGGATTTATAGCTGTTCTCCACCCCGTTTTTCGTGCGCATAAATTCCTGACCCGCATGGACAAAGGGGATTCCCTGACTCATGAACACTATCGCAGAAGCTAATCTATGCATAGATTGGCGCTGTTTGTCCGTCTCCCCTTGTGTGGACAGTAATATTTTATCCCATAACGTATGATTATCATGACACTCCACATAATTAACGGTTTGCTGAGGCTCCACGGCAAATTGTCCAATGCCTGGGGCAAAAGCAATGCCTCCCGCGACTCCTGCCTTTATCGCAAGCTCCAGACCCATCATTCCGCTGATGAAGCCCGGTTGATCATGCAGAAAGATATTCCCTTTAATTGCATCCCGGAAATCATCATTAAAATGTCCGATTCCCGGCAAAAGCGCCGCATTCTTCTGATGGGCAAGCCGCTCCATCGGCAACTCTGTCCCCATCATCCAACCTTCACCAATCGTCATGATGGACGGGTCAATCCCATCCAGACGACGCCGGATTTCCTCCATCGTGTCGAGATCAATCAAGCCCATCAGATCAAAACGAAAACCATCGATATGGTATTCTTTGGCCCAATAAACTACGGATTCCACAATGAAGCTGGACATCATCAATCGTTCCGAAGCCACGTCATTCCCGCAGCCAGAGCCATCCGACAGGCTTCCGTCTTGCTTGTAACGCAAATAATAGCCGGGAACCAGCTTGGTAAAATTCACGCGGTAGCCATCGTACACATGGTTGTAAACCACATCCATAATGACGCGGAGGCCCCGATCGTGAAGTGCTTGAATCATTGTTTTTAGTTCACGGATACGCACTCCAGGCACATAAGGATCTGTAGCATAGGAACCTTCTGGCACATTATAATTCTTCGGATCATAACCCCAGTTATAATGCGGTTCATCCAGCCTCGTCTCATCTACACTCTCTGTAGAATAATCATAAACAGGCAATAGCTGCACATGGGTTACACCGAGGTTCGTGATATGATCGAGTCCAGTGAGAATACCCTCCGGTCCGCGGGTCCCTTCTTCCGCCAAAGCAAGATATTGTCCTTTATGGGTCATACCACTTGCTGGATGGATAGATAAGTCACGCAAATGAAGCTCATAAATGATGGCATCTACAGGATCATCCAGGGGTGGTTTATCTTCCGTCCACCGCTCAGGATCTGTTTTGCGTAAATCTAAAATAGCTCCCCTATCACCGTTCACTCCTACAGCACGTGCATAAGGATCAACCGCCTCATTCCACTGTTCTCCAAGACGTACTCGGTAGGTATAGAACTTGCCATCTAAATCACCGTCAACTGTAATTCTCCACGTGCCCCGGATATCACGGATCATAGAATACTTACACTCGGCTGCTCCCTGCCATGAATTATAAAGTACCAGCTCCGCTTCTTGAGCGGTGGGCGCCCACAAACAAAAAGCTGAACTACCCGGTGAGTACGTTAGGCCAAGATCGTCCCCATCATAGCTGAATAACTGATCAAACTCCTGAGCAAACACGGAAATCCCTCTAGTAGCCGCAGGGTCCCCATAATAAATGGGTTCCTTCATTTCCCTTTGTACGGACAAAGCACCTATCCCCTTTTCCAGTTATTAACTGGATTATAGTATGATCGTCTAAGTAGTGCAAACGTTTGGACTCAAATTTTTCAAGCTATTTTGTCAGGACAACCCCTCTACCTCGATGCATCTGCAATATCTAACCCGACCATCGTAATAATGTCTTTATTTGCAAAATACGGAATACGCCGTTCTTTACCTAGAGTAACTCTACCGTCCTTGTACCGCACACCATTATCGTGGACAATCAGGATAGAACGCTCTCCGTCATCAAATACCTCATATCCTATACCTAGTACCCAATGGTAATCGTAAGTAAACTTGCCTCTCCACCGCAGACGAAACCACTTATCAAATTTAACAGCCACAGGCCGGCCGGCATCAATTTCTGTTTTATATACTTCAAAATCATTAAACGTAGTAATGAGTAACTTTTGCTGATCCTTAGGTAAAGTCGATGAATGGATATAGTTCTTCAGTTCTTTGGTAAAACAGCGCACACTCATCCCCCAAGGTCTTCCGCCGTGATGGCTGTATATGTAATTAATATGAGCGGCTTTGGAAGGAAAATGACCTTTCCCCCGAATAAAGTCCGCTCCGAAATGGGTGTTCCAATACTCCGTTAACGCTGCCATCGTAGCCGGGCCACACGCAGAGGACGGGGATTCGACCCCAACCTCCCACTGTGTATATGGCTCCGCAGGCAGTTTGTTGCTAATCCGAGGCTGTCTATGCTTCATTCAGATAGATCCCCTCTTAAAGGGCTAGACTTAGGAGTAATATGTGGAGTCGCCTCCGGAAGTAAAATCACATTTGTACCGGCATCCAATTCTCCTTCTACAGCTGCTGCCCCTTCCATTGTTGTCTCCCGTTCTTCTGTCTGCACTGTATCTTCCACATCTATCTCAGCTTTACTATCAGGATTGATCTGCAGCGTGAAATAGAAATTAGAGCCCTCTCCTTCACTGCTCTCTACAGCAATGGCTCCGCCCATCAGCTCAACGAGCTTTTTACAAATCGCCAGCCCCAATCCGGTCCCGCCATATTTGCGGTTAAACGAGGAATGCAGCTGATAAAAAGACTGAAACAGCCGATGCTGCTTCTCTAGAGGAATGCCGATTCCCGTATCCCTAACATTAAATTTCAAAGTTAATTTCTTTTGATCTGCGGACAGCTTCTGCTCTACGTAAATACTGATACTGCCCCGATCTGTAAACTTGATTGCATTGCTGACCAGATTGACCAATACCTGACGCAACCGCCCGGCATCGCCCATAATCAGTGGCGGCACTCCAGGTGCCATGCTGCATGATAACTGAATATTTTTCTCCAAAGCCTTCGCTGTAAATAGATCGATTACGCTGTCTAATACGGCTTGAAGCTGCACGGGCTCATTTACAATCATCATTTTTCCGGCTTCAATTTTGCTGTAATCCAGTATTTCATTCAAAATAGATAGGAGCGAGCTGCTGCTCTCCTTAATAATGTCAGTATATCCAAGCTGTTCTTCATCAAGCTCCGTCTCCGCCAGGAGATCCGTCATCCCTACAATTCCGTTCATCGGAGTACGGATTTCATGGCTCATAATAGCTAAGAACTCAGACTTAGCCTGGTCTGCTTTTTCCGCAGATTCCTTCGCCCGAATGATTTCCTTCTCATCCGTGATGTCCCGGAACACTACAACAACACCCTTCGGCTCCCCCTTATCAAACAGAGGGGTTACCTGATATTCCGCAAGAAAGCTAGAACCGTCCTTACGCCACAAGACCGCATCATTACTCTGATAAGATACACCTGACTTAATAGCCTTCATTAGTGGAGATTCCTGCGGCCGATAATGGCTCCCATCGAGTGCTATCTGCTGAATTTGATCCAAATAAGGATGGCCCATAATTTCATCATGTTCATAGTCCAGCATTTGCAAACCTGCAGGGTTAATGAACGTCACCTTCTCCTCCATGTCGAGTCCAAAGATGCCTTCCGAAACTGCATTTAAAATAAGAGTGTACTCATTGCTAAGCTTCTCAATTTGTTCTGTATAACGGATGCGCTCTGTAATATCACGGGAAATCCCATACACACCTACTACTTGATCATCTACAATAATCGGAATATTGGTAGTATTAATCTCTACAAAGTGTCCGTCTTTATGAATAAGCGTTAGATCATAGCTTTGAGGATAACCTTGGGCGGCTAAGTTAAAATGATACAACGTCTTCTCTATGTCCTTCTCATGGACAATGGGGCCAAAGTACATTCCGATCAGTTCATCCAGCGAATACCCGGTCAACTTCTCCAAATTCGCATTGGCGGTCAAATAATCTCCATGCAAATTCATAGAGTACACGGCAGATGGATTATATTCGAACAAAGATTTATACCGTTGCTCGCTCTCCTTAAGCTTGAACTCGAACTGCTTGCGCTCCGTAATTTCACGTCCAATCGCTATAATCTCCATGACATTCCCCTCATCATCATAGGTATAACGACTGCTCGACTCGAACCAGACATAGGTGCCATTCTTATGGCGGTAGCGGTAAGCTACAGCCGGAATAACGCCAGAGCTGCGGCTCTGCTCCATTAAACCTTGCATCATAACTAGATCATCCGGATGGAGATAATTATAGGCGCTTGTCCCAACCATCTCTTCAGGTTCATAACCAAGCAGGGTACGACTAGCCGAAGAACAATATAAGAAAATACTGTCTTTGACCGCATGACGCGAGATTAAATCCAGTGAATTCTCGGACATTAATCTATAATTGCGTTCACTTTGACGAATTTGTTCTTCCATTTGCTGCTGCTGATCCAGATGATCCACCGTTTCCTGAGCTGCGATCTTTAGTTCCGTAATATCCTCGGCATATACTATAATATACGAAGGGGCTTGTCCTTCTTCTGCTCCTAACCCAGAGAACATGAGAGACAGGCAGACGGGTTGACCTTCTTTGTTTAAAAAACAATGCTCCTTCTTCCAGCTGCCCGCTGGCGATTTCTGAAGCTCATCCATTACCACTCTATAGGAGAGCTCTTTTGAATGTGCCTCTCTATTTTCCGATTCTGTAAAAAGAGCCCCGGCAAGAAACTCGGCTTCCGTAAAGCCAAGTAGATTGCAAAAAGCCGGATTGACTTTTATCCAGTTGAAATTGCCGTTATTCGAAAACAGTACGGCCATTCCTTCTGGAGACCTCATAAATGCATGATCCAGAATTGCGTTAAATTCTACCGAGCTGCCCATTTAAGCCAGACCTCCTTTGTTGCTAGCGCTAAAGCTCTCATACCTTCTTATGTCAGTATACGATAAGAGAACTGGGGAAAGAAATGTCTAGCGCATTATTTTAAATTGGAAATATTTAAATTTAAATTATTGACGTAAGCAAATAAACAACTTATATTTAACAATAAATATATCGTTCGTGACCTATTACGATGGAAGCACCCGTAATAAAGGCTTTTGCCTTTGCTACGGGTGCTTTTTTGTTGTCTTCAGGAATACGGACAAAAGGAGGAGCGAATCAATGAACGCACTAAAGTCATTCCCCTTACTACTACTGGTGATCCTGCTATCGTTAAGCACATCAACAAGAGCTTTTGCTGCAGCAACGACTGAATTAACGCCCTCAATTCAAGCGGCTTTTGATCTAACAGCTGCCACTGCCGAGGCTCCTGCAAGGATGAAGATGACTAATCTGTACAATGAATTATCTACTTTAAAGATGCAATACAATAACCGTGAGGAGCAGATCCGAACCCTTCACTATAACAATGAGCAAACACTGATTGCGGTACGTAAGCAAATTAAAGAGATTGATTTAGAAGCCGTAGCTCAACTGGAGGTCACCGTTAAGAGCTGTAAACAGCACTATCAGCCCTTATTCGACCAATACAATGCGCTTAATAAACGTATCAAGATCGCCAAGGGTCTTAAAAATAAGACTTTGAATACCGTACTACAAGCCCAAGGCGATGCTATGAAGGTCCTGGTTCAGTTGGCTCGCAAAGAGATTAGCGAAAAACAGAATCAGTTGAATGCAGCCAAACAGACACGTACCCGAAAGATAATCTATGCCCGCAAAACCTTGTCTGGCATTGATAGCCCACAAGTCTCAATTAAATCTAACAAAAGCGTAGTCACCTCATTGAATAAACGGATTTCCGCAGATTGGAGTGACTTCAAAGCAGCGATTCGCAAGCAAAACCTTACATTAACCACTCAGTCTCTGTCCTCACTCGTCTCGGGTTACCGCCAAATCGCAACGCACAAGCAAAAAATCATAGAATTAGAACAAAAGATTTCTGTTGTCATTGCTAATACGAGGAAACAGATCATTTAGTATTTTTTTTCTTCTCATTCGCTCTGCGGTAAGCCATTACTTTGCGGTACATGCTTTTATCAGAAAGATGTTTAAAAATATATGGGTCCGGACTAGTATTCACTTCAATAATCCAAGGCGTCATGGATCTATCCAATCCTACATCGACACCAATCTGTCTAAACCCAGGATATTTCTTATGGTAGAAACGTCCGGTATCTTCTCCTAGCTTTCTCAGTATCCTAAGCATTTGCGCTTGCTGAGCTTCGTTCAGATAAGGAGACAGCAGCTTTTCCATAGCAGTTAGTTTGCCGCCGCTATGATAGTTGGTAACAATCTTACCTTTCTCAGCTACCCGACCAATCAGACCGGTAGTTTCCCATTTGCCCTGCGGGCTGAGCTGGACCATCACACGGATATCAAAGCGGTGTTTCCCGTGCTTTAGCAATACTATTCCTCTCTGGATCAGGTAACTACGTCCACGCGTCGCTTTCTTTAAGGATAAATGGAAGGCGTCGAAGGTTCTAAAAGTCTTAAGTCTTGTTCCACTTTGGTACTTGTATTCTGTTCCATAAGTCTCTCTACTCTGTTCAACCTTCATCACACCATTGCCATAGGTACCGTATTCTGGTTTGACATAAACCATTCCATATTTCAGCAGCATAGCTTTCAGATTGACTTTACTGAATTTTACTGTTTCGGGAATCAACGGTGAAATTTCAGTGCTTCGCATGAGCACCTTGGTTTTAATCCATTTGCTGGTCAATGCAGACTTTAACTTCTTTCCCAACTGTCCTCTCCCCTGTCCCTCAGAAAATAATCACGGCCTTAGTAAGCCTTAGTATTTTATGCTGCAACTGTACAAATGGCATGAGTGAAACGCCCTCTCCGCTTTCGGATGTATCTACTGTTTACTGTGTTGCATATGGTGGAAGAGGATATCCATTAGCGGATAAAAGGAGGCGTGAACCATGCACATTTGTATCATTGCACCGGAGCAGTTCCCAGTTCCGGGAGACGGTTCAGTA
Source organism: Paenibacillus sp. FSL F4-0097 (assembly GCF_038593125.1). Classification (NCBI taxonomy): domain Bacteria; kingdom Bacillati; phylum Bacillota; class Bacilli; order Caryophanales; family Paenibacillaceae; genus Paenibacillus; species Paenibacillus sp. FSL F4-0097. The sequence goes on along the minus strand of NZ_CP151965.1, from coordinate 360,681 downwards.
GAAATCTGCATTTGGGCCATTGCCAGAAGGCTCGCGGAGAGACATAAGGTAACCATTGTAAGTCGGAAGTTACCTGGACTACCTGCTGCCACTATATTGGAGCAGGTCAGAATTATCCGGTTGCCCGCAAGCACCCCAGCCCATTATCTTACTTCGGTATTAGAATACATTCAGAAAGAATCCTTTGATATCATTCAGGTTGATAATCGCCCCCATCTTATGTCTGCTGTAAAGAAACAGCTTCCTCATATCCCGGTATTTCTGTTCCTGCACTCTCTTACCTTCACACCGGGTACAGATAAAGTGGCAAATGCCTTGGCAAAAGCAGATCTGATCATTGCCAACAGCCACTCCTTACAGCGAAGATTGGATCGCCGCTTCCCTCAACTGACCACAGGGATTCACATTGTCTTATTGGGAGCCGATCTTGATCGGTTTACCCCTGTGCAGACATCTGAAAAACAACAGCTTCGTAGTTTTTACAGACTTCCGCAGACCTTTACCGTTTTGTTCGTTGGTCGAGTTATACCCCGCAAAGGAGTGCCTATATTAATACGTGCTATGTCGCATTTAAACAAACACCTCCCCGCTCATCTCGTCATCGCAGGCAAGGGCAAACCGTCGTACATACGGCAGTTGAAGCTACTTGCACGGCGGCTGAGAGTGTCGGTTACTTTTCTAGGAAATGTAGCTCATGAGAATATTCACACCCTTTATCAGGCAGCAGACTGCTTTGTATGCCCTTCCCAGAATCATGAATCCTTCGGGCTTGTTAATGTAGAAGCTATGGCCTCCGGTCTACCTGTTATCGCTTCTAATAATGGGGGAATCCGAGAGATTGTCGCCTCTGGCCATAACGGTTATCTGGTAGAACGATATCGTGAGGCTTTACCCTTTGCCCGACATTTGCTGCGGATAGCCCGCAATCCACAATTGGCAGTTACCATCGGATCACAAGGGAGAACAGATGCGCTTGAAGCCTTCAATTGGTTGCGTACAGCGAACCATTTAGAACAGCTGTACCAAGCTTCTACATCACCACAGCAGGCGTACAGAACTCTTGCAGGCGGAATGCAATTGTAGACTCAAGAAAAGTAGGGGGGCCCATAAGCCATCAACTGGCTGCTGGGTTCCCTTCTTTTTGGTGTTTGCTTGAGCTAAACAAACACCAATCTCCGATTGAATTAGGTCATATATGCGTATAAAAGGTAGCTATCGGACACAGCTGACCCCAAACGCAGCTTTATCCCACATTTGCAATGCTAAAGGACCCTATAACCACTATTGGCATGAAAAATGCCCAATATGAACGCATCCATAGGAATAACGTCGGTGGAGTCCGTAAACATGTTCCAAAGGCCAAAAACTAACAAATAACGTCATATGGGTCCGTAAGCCTCAGAGAAGGATTATTACTCCACGATGCAGACAGGCCATAAGCAACAACAAAAAGCAGCGATCCTCCAACACGGGAGAATCGCTGCTCTGCTTTTTTTGTGAATTTTACATTACATAGGTAAGTTTCATTCAAATCAATTGAATAACTGTAAGCACAAGCCCTACGACAAACCCGCATAAAGCTCCGTTCACACGAATCCATTGCAGATCTTTACCCACTTTATCTTCCAGCATATTCACTAGACTAGCGTCATCCATGCTGTCCAGATTCTCTTTTACCAAAAGACCTATTCTGTAGTGGTTAGCCTCTACAAAGGCAATTAATGAAGCGCGAATCCGCTCCTCCCAGCTGCTGATCCATTCTTGTTCCTTGCCAATACGACGTACAAGCAGGGTATATAACGTGAACAGCTTGCGTCCGCCAGCCGCCCGATCTTCCTCCAATAGGGAAATTGCTTTGCTGCGAATGTTCTCCAATTGCGTATGCAGAAATGCGGTTGCTGCTTCGCCTTCAAGCTCATTCAGTGCCCATTCTTTTAATGAAGCCAGTCTAGCCTCATCATTAACAATCTGGAACAGGGCCACTCGAATCTCACGGATAACCTCTTCACGGTATGGGCTATCCTCTTCCCGAAAATCGCGGATACCGGACTGCAACATACCTTGCAGCATTTCACCAAGCATATCTGCATCCATAAACCCGACAAAAGCCTGAAAAGCCATACCTTTAAGTCCGCCAAGCTTCACTTCAGCCAATTTCTCGCTGGCGATCTTGCCCAGCATAGCTTTCGTTTCAGGACGTCCGCTCCAATTAGATACCCCTTCCAGCGCATAGTCCAGAGCAGCTACATCTTTACCGTCATTCATTAACTTAGTAACTATTTTATCAGCCGCAACGCCAAGCTCAGCTTCACGAACATATTCGGAGGCTGCCTTTTGCAGAAACGGTACGGCCTTCTCTACCGGAAGACGAGACACGAATTCGCCAAGCTGCTCCAATATTTGTACTCTTGCCTTCTTTTTACTAAAGAACTTTGTCAGCAGCTTGGAGCCCATTGATATAAAGCCAAACTTACGCAGCTTGTTCTCAATGCTTTCCTTGTTAAGAAGCTCAGTCTCCATCGCGGTGATTAGTGATTGGATGATCTTATCGCGATTCTTGAGCAATAGTGAGGTATGTGGAATACGCAGCCCCATCGGATGGCGGAACAGCGCCGTTACCGCGAACCAGTCGGCAATCCCCCCCACCAAACCGGCCTCGAAACCACCTCTCAGTAGAATCACGGCTAGGTTTTCAGGTAGAAACAGTGTAATCAGAAACCCACATGCCATAAAGGCGAGTGACATGGTGGCTAAGTTTTTGGATCTCATAAATAGTCCCCTTTACATAAGCAGCTGCCGATGTCCTTACGCAGGAAAAATACCGTCGGTCACATTCCTCGAACATAAGCTGACGATAGATTCGGCTAGTCGGTTAGTTTGACAACTATTGTACCACGCCTGAACTATTTTCTAAAAATATACTGTAAAAACCTTTTATCTCCTGTTGGACGTTCATTATTGTACAGTTGCATGAAAATGGTTTTTGGTTTTCAGAATATTAATGATAAGATACAAGTAACGTTTCAATCCCCCTTAAAAAGTACCACTTTACCTGGAAAAGGAGCTCATACAATATGCTGATTGCTTTAGATATGGATGGAACATTACTGAACGAAGAAGGAAACATCAGTCCAAAAAACCGCGAAGCTATTATAAAAGCTCAGAAACTAGGTCACATTGTTATCATTGCTACAGGGCGCTCTTTTATGGATGCAGAACGTCAGCTTCGGCTAGCGGATCTGGAATGTCCTGTAGTCAGTCTAAATGGTGCAGTCGTCACATTATCTGATCGCACCCTCGCGGCAAGCACGCCGCTGAATAAAGCGGACATCATTCCCGCTCTGCGCTGGATGAACGAAATTCCGGACTTGTATTACGAGGTATACACTGAGGATAACGTTTATGTAGAGCTGAACAAACGTGTACGGTTAGAGAAATTATCTGCACTAAGCGATGAAGAAGTTCCTGAAGAAGTCAGCTGGCTGCTGAAAGCAATGATCGATCAACAGTTTCAACAAGCAGCGGTAACCTATGTGGAGAGTATGGAAGAGGTGTGGAGCAAGGAGGAAAATGTTATTTATAAAACATTGGCTTTTTCTCTAAACCGAGAGCTGCTCAAGGAAGCCTCCACCCGCTTCGCGGCTATTCCGGGCTTAATTATCACCGCCTCCCATGTGAATAATATCGAGATTAACCATGAAGAGGCCAACAAAGGCTCCGGTGTAACCATGCTTGCTGACCATTATGGTATCTCGCTAGCGGATGTAGCTGTCATGGGCGACAGTTATAACGATCAGCCGATGTTCGAGAAGGCCGGCTACCGGATTGCTATGGCTAACGCTGCGCCAATCCTTAAGGAAATGGCGGAATTCATTACCACCAGTAATGACGAAGACGGAGTCGCGGCAGGAATTGAGCATCTTTTGAATAGAAATTCTAAAGAGTAATTCCTGTATAAAGCAGTGGATGCACAAATAGCACCCTGGGCAGTTCTGCTCACGGTGCTATTTGTGGGTTTATTTTTGTTAGGCAGGGGTCTCTCATTTACACTTTAGGTTTAGGTTTAGGTTGTGGCACGCCTATAGCATCCCCGTCCCTCTCAAGAATTAGTTGTACTTCGTACAGTTAAATGCCCTCTTTTAGGCGCTAATTCGGATTTAATTGCACTCTGTACACTTATATTCAGCAAATCTATTCAAAACGCAAAAATTCGCGATTTTTAACTGTACAAACTACATCTAAATCGCAAGACATTCGCTACTCCACGAAATAGTTGCACTGAATACATCTATTTCACTTCAGCCACGCAATCTATCCATATCTATAGCAGCCTCCGGGTTAAAGCGAACTACCTTTCCATTTATCCCAAATCATCAAGGAAGCTGTCCTCCCCCTCCCATTCGGCAGACACTCGTACGTAGTCATCCACCTCAGGAAATTCCAACAGTTCAATGATAATCAATTCGAGCGCTGTAATGGCCCGCAGCCCATGCTTCGTACCAGCAGGAATCGTGACCGTGTCCCCGGCGGCAACCGCATGAAGATGGCCATTCATCCGGCATTCTCCATTCCCAGAAAGAAAAGACCAAACTTCTTTAGTATGCCGATGAAAATGGTAGCTGGTGTGCTCACCTGCCAAAATGGTTATTTTTGAGGTCGTAACCTCAATACCGGCTGCCGTGCGAGAGAAGTCCAAAATGCGTGAGGTGCCCCAGCGTTTTTCTTCAATCATCGGCTTCGCTGCATGGCCCTCCAGCTTCTGCTTAATTCGTTTTGCCTGCTCTATCCCAGCAACCAAAATGCCATCTGGCCCCGACGCCACGATTAAACCAGGAGCGCCAATGATATGCACAGGACAAGTGAGTTCGTTGATCAAATGGGTACCTTTTGAATCCTCAGAAATACTCCCACTGCCAATTACTCTTCCTTGCAAATGGGGAACAAGTGCATCCCAGCTGCCAATATCCGCCCACACCCCAATATAGGGGATGACTACCGCTCGCCGCGTGTGTTCTAGCACCTCATAGTCAAAGCTTCGTTCTGGCAATTGATCATAATGCTCCATAAATTCCATGTAATCTACGGGAAGATCCCGTTCCACCATACTTGAGAGCAAGTACCCTAATGAGCAGGAAAACACGCCGCAATTCCACAGTCCTCCCTGAGAAATGAACTCGGCGGCTGTCGATTCGTTCGGTTTCTCTGCAAACTGTTTAACATTTAAAAAAGACGTCCCCCCTACCCCAGACCCTTCACCCGGCAGAATATAACCGAACTGTGTAGAAGGAAATTCAGGTAAAACACCAATTAAGGCAATGTCCGCGTGTGATTCGGCAAGCACCCTTGGAAATTTATGAAGCTGTTTAAAAAAAGAAGTCTCCACATACGAATCCACCGGAATGACCACTACGATCTCTTTTGAGTCCATCCCCTTCACAGAATGCAGATAACTCGCCGCCAGAGCTACTGCAGTAAAAGTCCCCCGTTTCTGCGGCTCCGCTAATAAAGGGACTTGAGCACCAACGGATTTGCGTGTAATCTCCACCTGACTGCGATGAGTCACAATGCAGCTTGAATCCAACAAACCTACTTCTTCCAGCCCTCTGCATACCCGCTCGATCATCGACTCCACACCGCCAGCTTCTGTTGGAAGCAGCCTTAAAAAAGCTTTTGACCTGATCTCATTTGATAGCGGCCACAACCGCTTCCCCGATCCCCCTGAAAGGAGTACGATCTGCAATCCTATCGCCCCCCTGCGCTGGATTTAGCCCCTGGTGTTCTCACATACCCCTTTCGTTTATGAAAAGACAATGATCTATACTTCTCAGCCAGCTGATTCACTCTCTGCTTGGATAGCTGTCCTGCATTCATATGGAGACCTTTATTACGCGCTTTTTGAATCTTCATTCCCTCGCGATTCTTCGAATACAGGTAATTGGCATAGGTTTCGAATTCAGAAAAGGCAAATTGCTTGGAACGGTTCATACTGTGTAAAATAGCTCGATACCAAGGCATTTGGTGTTTTGCTTCTATCTCTCTTTTCATTTGAGCCAATTGACTGCGTTCAAACAGCATATAATGGGTCACAAATGACGATTTTGCGGTCACCTTGCGGCCCATGAGTTTCCTATAGGTTACAAAATACTGTGGTTGGCTCCAGTTCCGGCTGTAAAAGAGTGTCTTGCCGTCCGCCCGAAAACGGTGGGGGGTGATCAGAACGGTATCGGCATCAATAACCAGAAAATAATCCGCCGTGCAGAGCTTGTCGCCATTCAGCTTCAGCAGCTGTTGGAATAGCCAGCCGGAACGTTCCCAGGTGCGTGAGCGATAATGAATGTCTTTTTTCGTAATCGGCAGCACCGTATTCTCATCAATAAAGGTACAGCCTTTTGTGCGACAGAACTCAATCATCCGTTTCTTTTTGGGAGCAACAATTAATATCCGGCCGATGGGATGCTTAACATGCTTTCTAACAGCGTCAATCACATGGGGAAGGGTCTGTAAATCTTTTTCAATCGCGGGAATCAGTACGTCTATAGTAACGGCATGTCTGATGCGGACCTTACTGGGCGAGGGCATAGGGTCATCTCCATATCATGTTTTTGCTTTAGGATATGAGCATGATAGGAAAAGGGAATGGGCATCACAGAATTGTTCAGGAGAGTGGCAAATGTGCGCTGGACAAGTCTGCGATGCGCGGGGCGGAAATTTTTATATTATAAAAATAGAAACAGACCTGCACCCAGCGCCCTTTAGTAGGGCGAATATGCCTCTCATTTCGCTTACGGAGGCGGATTCATCCTTTTCTAGGGCATTTTTGCCTCTCATTTCGCCGACACTGCCACATTCCTGCCAATCTACGGGATTTATACCGTACATTTCGCCAACCCAGCCGCATTCCAGCTAATCTGCGGGATTTATACCGTACATTCCGCCCACGTAGCCACATTCCTGCCTATCTGCGGGATTTATACCGTACATTCCGCCCACGCAGCCACATTCCAGCTAATCTGCGGGATTTATACCGTACATTCCGCCCACGCAGCCACGATCCAGCTAATCTGCGGGATTTATACCGTACATTCCGCCCACGCAGCCACATTCCAGCCAATCTACGGGATTTATACCGTACATTCCGCCCACGCAGCCACGATCCAGCTAATCTGCGGGATTTATACTGTACATTTCGCCCGCGCAGCCACGATCCAGCTAATCTGCGGGATTTATACCGCACATTCCGTCCACGCAGCCACGATCCAGCTAATCTGCGGGATTTATACCGTACATTTCGCCCGCGCAGCCACATTCCAGCCTATCTACGGGATTTATACCGTACATTCCGCCCACGCAGCCACAATCCTACCTATCTACGGGATTTATACCGTACATTTCGCCCGCGCAGCCACAATCCAGCTAATCTGCGGGATTTATACCGTACATTTCGCCCGCGCAGCCACAATCCAGCTAATCTGCGGGATTTATACCACCGTTGTGTCCCACTCCCACACCAATCCCCAGATTTTTACTGGCTCAATATCCAACACTTTTCCTGTGCAGCAAAAAGCTTGGGATGGTATATTGTAGATTGGCTAAATTTTCGGCACATTTTAAGATGAACTCAAACATCATAGAACTAGGTTTGTTGAGATCACTACTCTATACAGAAATAATGAAGGTGAATCTATTGAATAAGCTTTTATTTCATACTATCCCGCTGGGAGCTACTGGTGAGCGGATCCCGCAAGCGGCTGTGGCCTCAGCGCAGACAAGCCAAGAACTGGTGAAGCGGGAGGATGAGGACTCCGCTTATTTCCGCAGGCTGGAAGAAGGCGGCATCCTGCTCAACCGTCCGCAGATTTCTGCGGTACGGCATCATAAAGGGCCGCTTCTAACACTGGCCGGCGCAGGCTCGGGCAAAACCTCGGTTCTGATCTGCAGAACCGGTTATTTGTTGTCCGTGCGCGGCGTCTCGCCAAGTCAGCTGCTATTGCTGACTTTTTCGAGTAAAGCTGCGGCGGAAATGCGCGAACGGATCGCCCTATTGCCGGGAGTAGGCCCAGCGGACGTCGCGCGGCTGCAAGCCCGTACTTTTCATTCCTTTTTCTTATTTTTCTTGCGCAGACAAGGATTGCAGCAAGAAATTTTCAGTGAGACGCGGCGCCAGCACATCCTGTTGAAACAAATCATGCGTGAGCTCGGGCTACCTAAAGATGCCTATCCACCGGAAACGCTACTCTCCCTGCTCTCTTCCTGCAAGATGAACATGGGTACCGTAGAAGGCTTGCCTGAAGGAACCACCGCTGAAAAAGAAATGAAATCCATTCTGGAAATCTACGAACAATGGAAACTAGACAATTTCAAAATCGACTTCGATGATGTCCTCTTAATCGCCTATCGGATGCTGAAGGAGCGTCCAACGCTTTTGCAGGAATTGCAGATGAGATATCTATACGTGATGGTGGATGAGTTTCAGGATACCAATGCCTTGCAGTACGAGTTAGTCAAAATGATTGCTCACCCGCAGCATAATCTGATGGTAGTTGGCGACGATGACCAGACGATTTATTCCTTCAACGGGGCACGCAGTGAATTCATTCTGGAATTCGAGAAGCTGTACCCGGGAGCAAGGGTTATTACACTTGATATTAATTACCGCTCTGGTCCAGCTATAGTCGGACTCGGCAACGGTATTATCCGGCACAATACGCGCCGGCGTTCCAAAACCCTGCAAGCTGCCAAAGGCAGCGGGAGTCAGCCCCGGTATATGCGTCCGCAGACAGCAGACGAGGAAGCTGAGCAGATGGTTGAGCATATTTTAAACGAGGTTTCGAGCGGCAAAAGAGAATATAGCGACTTCGCCATGTTATATAGAGCGTCCAGCAGCAACCGGGCCGTTCTGGAATTACTTCTTTTACGCGATATTCCCTATATTGATTATGGAGAAGGCCAATTACTGTACGAACACTGGCTAATTTCCCCGGTCGTGGATCATATGCGTCTCTCCGTGAATCGGCGGAATTTTGCGGCTATGGAGAACATCCTGCCTACTCTATATATGAACCGTGAAAAGGGTATGAATCACATCCGGCAAATGGAAGCTAGACAACCAAAGCAAGGCCCACTAATCCATCTGTTGTCCATGCCCGGCATGGAGGATTTCAAGGGCACTAAGCTTAGAGAGCGGCTGGATCTAATTCGCAATATGCGCGAGTTAACCCCAGTCCAAGCGATCCGCCAGATCCGCACGCAATTCTATGATTATTTCATCGAAGCGAATGAGCGGCATCAAGCAACCTTGCATCGCGAAACGTTAAAAGAAATGCTAGATGAACTAGAATCGTCTGCAGAGCGATTTGATAGTATCCCTGCCTTTCTAGATTTCATAGATAATGTTACGGAACGTAATGAACATAATCGTCAGCCAAGCACCAAAGAACAAGGGAATCGGATCGCGCTTATGACCATTCACAAATCCAAGGGCTTAGAGTTTCCTGTGGTCTTTTTGATTGGAGCCTCTGAAGGAATTCTTCCGCATAGCTCCGCACTGGAGGGCGACCGGCTCAAGGACCGCAAGCTGGCCGCTGCAAATAGTGGTAGTTCAAGCTTGGCTGCACTGGAAGAGGAGCGAAGACTGGCTTACGTAGCTGTTACTAGAGCCCGGGAAGAGCTATTTATCAGTTCACCTGCGAGGCATCGAGGCAAAAAAGCAGAGGTCTCCCGCTTCATGTTATCAGCCTTCCGCTCTGCCGTTTCCTCCACAGCAACGACTACGGTGAGCAGAACAGTGACAACAAGATCCTTACCTACCAGTCGCACAACTGCGACAAGAACTCATGTCGTTCCGGTATGGAATTGTACCAGCAATACCTGTCCTGGCTGGACACGCATGAAAGCGGGCGGAGCTGAGGATCATTTAACCTCAAAGCCCTGCCCGTTATGTAGTTCCCCTATGGCAAAGGACCAACGAGAAGTTCCTGTATGATTCAACGCAAAAAAAGCAAGTTTCCTCTTCCCTGGAAACTTGCTTTTTTAATAAAAATATAGGTTTAGGCTGGAGTTACTACCGCTTCTTCTTCCTCTTCTTCATGCACGGTCTTGATCTGGATCATTACGGTTGACGGTTCGGTCAACACTTCAATCCCGTCCTTAAAGATCAGGTCAGAGACAAGCAATTGGTCGCCAATATCCAATCCGCTAATATCCACTTCCATGGAGGTAGGAAGATCTTCAGGCATACAGCGAACTTCCACTTCATAAATTTCAACCTGAAGCGTACCGCCTGCTTTAATACCTACGGCTTCACCTGCAAAATGAATAGTCACCTTGCTGTCCATGCTCTTTTTCATATTTACATGTTGAAAATCAATATGCAGAATTTTGCCGGACAGGGTATCCTTCTGAATGTTCTGAACCACGACCGGAACCTCTAGATCTTCCGATACCTTACCTTGCAGAATTGCGCGCGGATTCTTTTTGAGAATGTCCAGAAGTTCTTTTTCATTCACTTCCAACGTCAGAGTCTCTTTACCAATACCATATAATACAGCCGGAATACGTCCTTGCTTACGCGCCTGATTGATGTTGGACTTGGTGTCAGTCTTACGTGTGTTGAATTGAATAAACTTATTCATTGGGTTTCCCGCTCTCTTTGACCATAAATTCTTGTCACACTAAGTGTAACATGACCATATAATCTAGTCAAACCAACTGAAAGAACGCTAGGATTCATATTCGTCAAATGGGTCAGCGATTTCAATCTGATACGCTTCTGCATCACTCACCCCTACAGACAATACCGCCCGGCCTCCTCCAAGACGTTTCAAGCCACCACTGAAGATGACATCCTCCAGTTCTTTGCGCTTGCCCGGTCCCGCCGGAAAATCACTGCGGACTGCTATTATTTTGACCGGAGTTGCCTTATAAGTCTCAGGATTCAGCGAAAAAGCCATGGCATAATAGTGTTTGTTTCCGGCACTATCGAAGCAAGCAATATGGCCCAATACGCCCACCATTCCACCCCGCAACAGATGAGCTTCATTGGCTCCACCCCACTCTTCGGGCACGAATTGATCCTGTAGCACCTCGGCATCAATGAAGGTCTGCTCATTTAGTTCGTCCAGCGAAGGAATCACTGTGAACCCAATCTGTCCTCGCCCACCCCGCTCGCCCTGTGGCCGGGTAAATACGCCTACACTGCCATTATCAAGCTCGATAAGCCGGATATCCTTCATCGTGCCGGGACCTGAAGAAAAGTGGGTCAAAGAATCGATGTGATACCCCCGGTAGAACTGGGTCACCCAGGAGACAATCCGGTGCGGATCATCCGCTGCCGCAATCACTTCCACCCCGCCCACGATCAGTTCCCCCCTGATCCGGGTCCAGCACGGGTCCTGTAAATTGTACGTATGCGTATGCGCACGAGGTCTCCAAACCCCATCATGGCATGTAAAAAAGAAGACTTGAGAGAACTCACTGTCCCGTTCCTCAACTCTTCCCATTAGTACCTCTTCCCCGTTATACATAAACGGGGCGGTTATATTATAGACATCCCGGTGCCCAACACCGGTGAACGTCAGTTTATTTACAGTAGTTGTACCGCGTCCGGCATGATATGTATCCAGAAGCTGCTTACAGGTGGCTGTCCGTGCCGGGTTCCTTGTCATCGCCGTCCTCCTCGTAATCATTTGAACGATCGATCACCCAATCGTTGTCTTCCGCATCCATGGCAATCAGCTCGCCGGGCTGGACATTAAAGTATACACATAATTTTAGCAACAGATCCCTTGGATACTGCACCATCTCATTCTTATACATTCGGCGTACCGAATCAAAATGGTAATTGATCTCTTTAGCAAGCTTGCGGATCGATAATTTCGGATCATGCCTCTCCATGACCTCACTCAGTTTACTGCGTATGACTGGCATTCCTACACCTCCTCCAATAATATATCCGCACTAACCCCAAGGCGTCAATCGAATTGACAAGATAAAACGGTCATGTTACAGTGGGATTAGGAAATAATTTGCAACATTTCTAATTTCAGAAAACCAAATACCTTTCCCTATTCAGAAAATAGAGTCTTCTTTATTTTCTTTTTTTGTATCCAGACCAATCGCAAGACCATTAGGGAGGCTCTTTGAATGAAAAATACAGTCCGTAATCACAACATCGTGTTCTTGGGAACCAGTCTGCCGCGAGAGTGCGGTATCGCCACGTTCACACAGGATCTGCTAGATGAACTTATCCACCTTCCCGGCTTCAACCCGCCCCGGATTATTGCCATAAACAACAATGAAACCTACGCTTACGATCAGCAGGTAATACGGCAGATCGACCAGCATAATTACGCAGATTATATAGATACGGCCGATTTCCTCAACAATTCTGATACCGATTTGTTGGTCATCCAACATGAATTTGGCATCTACGGCGGAGAAAGCGGTGAATACTTGCTCCCCTTTGTCGAACGTTTGAACATTCCGTATGTTGTTGTTTTTCACACAGTGTTGACCAAGCCCTCCCCTAAGCAGCATCAGATCATCCGATGTCTGGCCGAGCGTAGCGTGCAGGTCGTGACGATGGCAGAATCAACCCTTACCGATTTATCTACTATTTATGAGATCCCAGTTTCCAAAATCACATTCATCCATCACGGTGTCCCTCAAGTTAGCACAGCCTCACGCACCAGCCTTAAAGCACAATACGGTTATCCAGACCGCAAGATCCTCTCCACCTTCGGCTTCCTCAGTCCCGGCAAAGGGATTGAATACAGCATCGAAGCCATGCGCGGCGTGGTCAAACGCCATCCCGAAGCACTTTACATTGTCTGGGGCAAGACCCATCCGGTCGTCAAGCTGGAATCCGGGGAAGTTTACCGCCAGAAACTGACGGACCTCGTAGAAATGTTTGACTTGCAGGACAATGTCCAATTCGTCGATAAGTTGCTGACCCAAGAAGAAGTAATAGAGTCCTTGGTCATGTCAGATATCTATGTGACTCCTTATCTGGGTAAGGATCAGGCCGTCAGCGGCACCCTGGCCTACGGAGTCGGTTATGGCCGGGTCATCGTGTCGACCCCTTACCGCTACGCCCAGGAAATGCTGGCAGAAGGCCGCGGTCTACTGGCTGATTTTCATGATTCTGCTTCCTTGGAAGCCTGCATTTTGCGCTTGCTGAACAGCCCTGCTCTGGTGCAAACAATGGAAGACCGCACGTTGAAGCTCGGGCTCACTATGCGCTGGAACGAAATCGCCAAAATCTATGCCGCCTTGTTCCACAGCCATATCCAGAGCTCGGCGTCAGCTGATCGGAGCGTGATTTAATGGAAACCTCCACCACAGTACAGTCTAAACCAGGCTATCTGCGCAGAATTACGGACGATACAGGAATCTTTCAGCATACCAAGTTTGGGGTTCCGGACCGTTCCAAGGGCTACACTACCGATGATAATGCCCGCGCCCTGATTGCTGCGGTCTTAATGTACGAGAATTCCCGGGATGCCGTGGCACTCGATCTCATTCATACGTATATCTCTTTTATCTATCATTCCCAGACAGCGGACGGCAATTTTCGCAATTTCATGGATTATAACCGCTCCTTTATAGAGGATAAAGGTTCTGAAGATTGCCAGGGACGTACCTTGTGGGCACTAGGGTTCGCCTTGTCGCATGCAGCTTCCCTGCCTGACAACCTGATGAATACCTGCCGGTATTTGATCAATCAGGCACTGCCGCATCTGGAAGCCTTGGGCTCACCTCGGGCCGGAGCCTATGCCATCATCGGCTTAAGTTATCTTACCGAAGCACCCGGCCCATTAGGTTATGCTTTTCCATACCCGCATACTGAAAACACGACCGAAGAAGCCGCCTTTCTGCCAAGGGCAACCATTGAGAGTCTTATCGAAAATATTGCGGTTCGGCTGCATAATCAATATACCCGCTATAAGGGGCACGGCTGGAATTGGTTCGAGGACAGCATCACTTATGGCAATTCCATGCTGCCCTGGGCTCTGCTTCGGGCCTACCTAATCTCCGGGAATAAAAACCTGCGGGAGACCGCCAAGGAAAGCCTGGATTTCCTAGCTTCCACCACCTTCTCCAGCAAAGGCTACTATAAACCGATCGGCAGCCATGGCTGGCTGCTGCGCGATGGGCTGGCTGCACCCTATGATGAACAGCCCATTGAAGCCTGCGAGATGCTGCTGGCCTGCCGGGAAGCAGCTGTTGTTCTTGAGGACCCCTCTTATCTTGCGCAGGCAGAATTATGCTACAACTGGTATCTAGGGCATAATTCCTTGGGAATCCCCCTAATCGATCCGCAGACTGGTGCTTGTTATGACGGTATTCATGCGGCGGGGCTCAACCTGAATCAAGGCTCGGAGAGCATTATATCCTTCACAATTGCCCGGTTGGTGATGCATCATGAATAAATATGCTACGATCCTAGCCGGCGGGGGCGGAACACGGTTTTGGCCCCTGTCCAGACAAGAAATCCCAAAGCAGCTGCTGAACATTAGTGGCAACGACATTATGTTAAACGATACGATTGAACGCTTCAAAGGGATTATTCCTCAGGAGAATACAGTTATCGTTACTAATCGTACCCAAGCAGTATTGTTGGAGAGTATTATGCACAGCAGCGTTCTCAAAGCTAATATTCTAATTGAACCTGTGGCGCGAAATACAGCCGCTAGCATTCTTTTTGCAGCATTATCTATAGAGAAGTCTCATGGCAATTCTTTAATGGTCGTCCTTCCTTCCGATCACTATATAACGGATGAGGAACAATTCCGTCTTACACTAGACGAAGCCTGTACTGTTGCCATGGAGTCAGACAAAATAGTAACCATCGGAATCAAGCCTACTTTCCCATCTACTGGCTACGGCTATATTGCCTTTGATAAGACGCCGATTGCGACAAGCCCAGTGGCTGTATATGATGTAGATGAATTTGTAGAGAAACCAAACTTTCAGAATGCACAGAGTTATCTGGCATCCGGTAATTATCTATGGAATAGTGGGATTTTTATTTGGCAGACCTCTGTCATTATTGATAATTTCAAACGTTATCTACCTCGACTCTACAAAACCATGCTGCCCATCAGTGATTGTTTGGGTACAGATCAGGAAGAGGAAGTTATTAATGCCATCTATCCAACGCTTCAGAATATTTCGATTGATTACGGCATTTTAGAACGCTCTGATGAAGTTGTTGTGCTTTCCGGACAATTTGGCTGGAATGATATCGGTAGCTGGGATGCACTGGGTTCAATCTTCCCTCCGGATGATGCAGGCAACATTATAAAAGCAAATCATGTGGGAATAGATACCCATAACTCAATCATTTATGGAAATGGCAGACTTATCACGACCATTGGTGTAGACGGGTTCATCATTGCCGATACTGGGGATGCACTGTTAATCTGTCCCAAGGATAAAGCGCAGTCAGTCAAAGATATCGTGGAACTTCTAAAGGAACAGGGAATGACAGAATATATCTAACTAAAAAGAATGCAAAAAGACGGGCCATTGCAGTACATGCATGGTCCGTTTTTTATCTAATTATATAAGTTGAACAGTTTGTACATGTTTTGTAAGCGCCAAACTTAGGTCCAAGCCCACAAGAACCCGTCTCGATCCCAAGCAATTCTCCCGCCATGGAGTTTCCGGAAAGCTTTCTTCACTTCTTTGGAGAGTGAGGCATTGCCGTTCTCATTCACAAATACAAATTGTTCTCCAAAGTTCTCTTTCACATATTCAATCGCCGCCGTCTGATGCAAGGTACCCGTAAAACGAATCTCCTTCACCATCCATTCTGCTACTTCTTGTGCGGTTATTTCCATATGGATGCGCCTCCTCTCTGTGCTTACTGCTAAAATGTGCCCTCATTATAACATGAATACAGCCCAACCGGACAAACGTCCGAATTGGGCTGTATTGAAGTCATTTTACATCACTGTGGATAGATATGGTTCGAAGGATAACGGGACTTCTGTCCTCCACTCACCATCAACAGAATCCCAGTAATTAAGTGCAAGAACCAGCCCACAAAAGGAATCCATGCCAATAAAGAAGTTATAATTCCTAGTACTGAACCGTAGATAGACTCACGGTCTCTTGAAGATAAAATCAATGTAATCACATGTAGAATAAACATCAACCCCAGAACGGAATACCCCGTGCCAATAACAATAGCAGCACCCAGGATTGGAATTGCCAAAATAATTTCACAGGAACCCGTAATCCATTTCATAGCTTTAGAAGCGCTCAATAGACAACCTCCTAATTGGTTGAAATATATGATTTTTCTCGTGCTAATTATTTTATTTCATACCAACGGCAAAGGTTCTTCCACTTTGTCATGGGATTGCTTCTGCACAAGTGGAGGCAAGCCCTCCTTACTCATTGCTGCCGAAGGGGCCAGCCCCAAACAGTGGCACATTAAAGGAGCCAGTCGCAGCTGTGGCAGTACTTCTTCCTCTTTTTCCGAAGATAATACATCTACCCCAAACGTATATAATGGCACATCTCGCTCGGAAGGGGTTATCCCGCCGTGGTACCCATTTGCGTTCATTCCGTGATCTGCCGTAATCATAATCTTATAGCCCTGTTCCATCCAAATGGGCAAAACAGTGGCCAACAGACCGTCAGCATTACGCACTGAAAACTCATATTCCTTGCTCTCTCCGCCATAACGATGCCCGGCGTCATCTATATTCATGGAGTGAATGTATAGGAAATGCGGATCATAGGCACTCCGTAAATACACAGCGTCGGCAAACACATGACTGTCGGGATAGTGATCCTCGAAATAAAAACTGCCATGCTGAATGGGCTTCATCACATTGTGCTGATGGCGATCAGCAAGCGGATCAAAAGGGGCCGAATTATAAAGCTCACTGACCCAATGATAGGCGACAGCAGCTGTGCGCAAATTAGCGCCCACTGCCAGATGGAATACGCTCTCTTCATGGCTTGGTCTCACAATATGGTTAGCCGTAATTCCATTTTTGGACACGGGTGTACCCGTCAAGAGCACTTCATAAAGCGGGCGTGACAGACTGGGTAATTCCGATTTCACTCGGTGACATGATATTTTCCCCTGCTCCACCAGATGCTCCATATACCCCATATATTCACGTGCGGCCTCATATCTAAGTCCGTCCAACACTACCACAATAAGTTTATTGTTCATTTCAGTCATCTTATTACGCTCCCTCTCGTTCCAGATGCAGCAGCTCAGAAGGGTTCAGAGCCAAGGTGACGTTAGCCCCTTCCACCAGCCTCAGCCAGCGTCCGTCATTTAAAAGATCAACCGTTAAAGAAATGTCTTCCACCTCTACCGTACACCTAACAATATTGCCCAATACGGAGACAGATTTAATGATGCCATCCACCAGTTGCAGTCCGGCAGCAACCTCGTGAAGTCCCGCGCCCTCATGCAGCAGCGTAACCGCCTCAGGCCGAATAGCAAATCGGTCCTTCGTGCTATCTATCCCCCGGAACAACGTCATCACTTCTGATCGGGTCAATACATTGTAACTGCCCATAAACCGGGCAACGAACTCTGTTCGTGGTGCGGAGTACAACCCCTCAGGTGTGCCATCCTGCACAATCCGGCCACCGTTCATAATACAGATGCGGTCTGAAAGAATCAGCGCCTCCTCCTGATCATGCGTCACGAATAGTGTCGTCATGTTAAACCTTTTTTGAATATCACGGATTTCAGCACGTAAATTCTTGCGTATCTTAGCATCTAGTGCGCTTAAGGGTTCATCCAGCAGCAATACTTTGGGCTGCACCGCTAGAGAACGAGCCAGCGCTACCCGCTGCTGCTGTCCACCAGAGAGGGACTGCGGATATACATCCCGTCTATCCTCCAGATCGACCAATGCCAGCAATTCCGCGCAGCGATGATGGCGGGCTGATTTCGATAGTCCCCGCATTTTCATTCCATACTCGATATTTTGGCTCACCGTCAGATTGGGGAACAAGGCATAAGACTGAAACACCATTCCTACCTCGCGCTTACGGGGCGGCAAACTCCCCAGATCTTTATTTTCCAAAAGAATTCTGCCGCCATCCAGCTCTGAAAGACCGGCTATGCAGCGTAGCAATGTGCTTTTTCCACAACCGGAGGGGCCTAGCAGTGTCACAAGCTCACCTTCACGGATCTCCAAATCAACATTGTCTAACACACAGGTATTCCCAAACATTTTGCGTACACCCTGCAGCTTTAGATAATCATTCATCCCTTAATACCTCCCCCCATCTTTTTACCGAGCTTCATTAGTACCATCGAAAGAATTAGAATAAACAGAAAATAAGAGATCGCAATCGCACTGGCCAAATGTCCACTTTCACCAACCCTTTGATATAGATATACCTGAATCGTCTGAATATGTCCGCCAACTAACATGTTCGTAAGAACAAATTCGCCGAATAGAACTGAAAATGATAACAGTGTAGAGACGATAACCCCAGGCCATATATTAGGCAAAATCACATTCAAGAAGGCCGTTCTTCGGCGGGCACCAAGCAGCTCCGCAGCATGCAGCAGTTCTACGGCATTAACCGTTAACAGACTATTGCGAATGCCCTGATACATATAGGGAAGGATGACCACAAAATATGCGCCCACCAATAAATACGCTGTTCCAGCGATATCAAAAGGACCAGAGGAATAGGTACGAATAAGACCTACCGCAGCCACAACACCAGGCACCGCATAAGGCAAAACAACAATACCTTTCATAAAGCTCTCCCAGCGCGGAAAATAGAGGGTGATGACAAAAACAGCTGGCAGCATCACGGCCAGACTCAGCACCACGCTGATCAGGCATAAATAAAGCGAGGTCCAAAGCGCCTCCAGAAAGCGAATATCCTCAAACATTTCCCCAAACCAATTCAAGGTCCAAGCTCGGGGCAGCAGGGTATTCTGCCAGTCTTGTGCAAAAGCATAAATACCCGTCGCCAAAAGAGGAAGCAGCAAATACACCATGAGCAGCAGCATGAAGGTGCGTGGAGCGAAGCCTGCTTTGCGTATATTCATTGCCCTACCTCCTCACGAGCTGTCCATAAACGCCGGGAAGCTTTGATTTTCACATCCGGTTTACTGAGTGCTTTCGTTCCAAACCTCTCCGCACGCCGCACCATTAAATGGTTCAGATAAACCGCCAAAATCGTAGTCAGACCAAGCAGAACAGCAAGCGTACTCCCCATTTGTGGCTGTGTAACCACATCTCCGGCAACCAGTGAACCGATACGTACCGCCAACAGATTGTAATTTCCGCCAACCAATGCGTAAGCCGTGGCATAAGCCCCCATTGCATTAGCAAAAAGAATTCCAAGTGTGCCAAAGATCGCTGGAGTTAGAATAGGCAGGCCAATCGTCTTCCAGAACTGCCAAGGCCCAGCCCCCAGTAAGGACGCTGCCTCTCTCCACTGCTCACGGATTCCGTAAAAGGACGGGTACAAAAGCAATAAGGCTAACGGAACCTGAAAGTATACATACACCAGTATTAGACCTGACCAGCTATATAGATCAAAATCGGCAAAAACACTCCAGCCCCACTGTTTAAATAAGAGTGTAAACACCCCATTATTTCCGAGCAAAATGATATAAGCAAACGCCAGCGGAACACCTGCGAAATTAGAGGTCATATTCGACAGCATTAGAAGTCTATCGCGTACTCTCGGGGTAAACCGGGTAATGCAATAAGCACAAAAAAGTCCGATAATGATCCCTATCAGACTTGAGGTTATGGAGATTAGCAGACTGTTCTTAATCGCCTGCATGTAATAGGCACTTTGCAATGCATGCAGATAATTGCCTAACGTAAATCCCGTTCCGTCCGCTGTGCGTAAGCTTCCCGTCAGCATGGATATTATAGGTACCAGTTGAAAGGCTAACACCATTAGTGCAAATGGAATAAGTGCCAGGATCACACCGCGGCTTCTTTGTTTCATCTTACTCGCTCCTTGTCGCGGGAATAGAACAAAGGCGCCTTACGGCATCATGACGAAGGCGCCCTGCTTCTTTTTTGGAGAGAAATGAATACTAGTTCAAATGCACAAGCACACGTTCCTGCCACAATTGAGGAATGGTTTTTGCCGTCTCTTCCCATACCTTGTAATCACCAACAGGCTTAGCGTTGACATATTCTTCTTTTGGCAGCAGCTTAGCTGCAACATCATCCGGCAACGTTACACTGTCACGGATCGGACGAGCGTAACCTTTGGCAAGATTAATCTGTCCTTCATCACTAAGGATGTATTGGCGTGTAAGCTTCGCCGCGTTAGGATGCGGCGCATATTTGTTGATGATCGTGGCATACCCGCTCACGACACTGCCTTCTTGTGGAATGGCTACAGCGAAGCCATCTTTGTTGATCTGGTCTCTATAGTTCAAAGCGTTGAAATCCCACAGCAGGGTAACTTCTACTTCACCCTTTTCAATGTTGGCAAGGGAAGCTTCTGCATTGGAGAGACGTCCTTTTTTAGCTAAATCCTCGAAAAAAGCAATCCCCGGTTCAATGTTCGACTCGTCGCCACCAAAGGCGATCGCTGCGGCCAATACAGCCATCTGTGCTTGAGCAGCTTTGGTTACATCACCAACGATGATTTTGTAATTGCCGTTCTTCAGATCTTCCCAATTCTTCGGCGGATTCGCCACGAGCTTAGTGTTAGTCAGAAAAGAGATGGTGCCTTGGTAGCCGACAATCCAATTTCCGTCCTTATCCTTAGCCCAATCGGGGATTTCATCCCAGTAGGATGTTTTATAAGGCTGTGTTACCCCTTTCTCCACGGCAACCGATCCAAACGCAATCCCCACATCTCCGATGTCGGCCGTTGGTTTGTCTTTTTCCGCATCAAACTTGGCAATTTCCTCCGCGCTCGACATATCGGTATCCGAATGTGTAAGACCATACTTACTGTCCATATCACTCCATGTATCTTTCCAGTTCGCCCAGGAATCCGGCATCCCCACACTGACGATACTGCCCTCTTCTTTAGCTTTACTTTCGATCTCAGTCAGACTTAATTCTTTGGTGCCAGCCTTTCCATTCGTTGTTTCTTCAGCCTTGGCCGAATTTCCACAAGCAGCAAGCAACAGGACGAGCAAGGATAACATTAGACCCATCGATAATTGATTTTTGATCCCTTTTTTCATGATTTCCCCTTCACTCCTATTTCTTATTTGCGGGCTTCTTTATGCCCCAACTGTTAGGCACTCAATTGCAGTATAGGCGTGTACTATTTTCGCGGCATTAAGGAGAATAGGAATATTTGTAAATAAAAAGAAACGACCTGTCGTCTTTTTAGATGACCGCCGTTTCCCTTAGAAATATTTTTATGAAAATAATTACATTAATTACACTAAAATAGAACTTTACTGATGTATAGTAGTATTTATTCATAATAAGAAATGACCCTCAGAGGAGCTTGAAAAATGCCGTTTACAAAAATTCAGATGGTAACAGGTTTATTTCTATGTACTTTGCTTATCTCAGCTTGCAACAATGCAGCTACTCCTCCTAAAAATAACACGCCAGATACAAGTAATAAAATCATTCAAATAAACAGTGATCTTTACACCCTCCCATTACGTGATCAGAATACAGAACAATACAACTACGCTGTCAAAACCTCTGCCGGTATCGCATGGTTGCCAGCTCCAAAAATGAGCATTGCCCCTGGAACAGAAGCAAATCCATTTTATTTTCCAACAGAGCCATTCACTTTCTATTTAAGTTCTCCTAATGAAAAATCACTAGCTGTAGAAAAGTCCAAGAAGCTATTGACGTTACCTTTAAATGATGGCGATGCTGTTCTGGTGGTTAGCGGCGTTTTTGGATTAGATGATTATATCCTCTATCATACCTTTTCCATTTTCACTGATGGAGCTCAGCCGATACGAGAACAAGCTTGGGTGATGAAAGTAGACGATCCAACATCTAATAAAGAAATTGCTCAATTCCATTCATCTGGAGGTAAATTTTATAGTTATGCAGTTGATGAAAAAGAAAAACTTTATCTATCGGTTTCCATACTTCCTGGAAACGCAGATGGTAGCTATAGTTACGAAGTTTATATTTATAATCTTCTGACTGGCAACAAAGAAAAAATAAATGATTATTCTCTTAATCCCTCATCACTGGATTCCATCCAATTTACTTACAATGACAAGAAATATTCGTATAAACTTCAGTCCAAGTAAAAAACTGCCCGACATTTCCAGGCAGTTTTACATGTATGAATATAACTACCGTCTACGCGCTGCCACACTGACAACACCGTATCTGTAAAGCACCTTCTTACCGAACCAGCCAAAAAGCCGATCCGTAAAGAAGCCCATAAAGCCAAGGCAGAACAACCCGACAAAGATCCAATCCGTACGGAAAAACAACCGGGAATTCCAGATCAGATAACCTACGCCTTCGTTCGAAGCAATCATTTCCGCGCCGATAATCGCCATATATGAGGTGCCCATCGCTAAGCGGATACCCGTAAAAATATAAGGAATCGTCGCCGGAACGACCACATGAATCAGAATTTGCCACTCACTGGCGCCCATACTGCGGGCTGAGCGGATTTTGTCCTCTTCCACGGACATCACACCGGTTAAAGTATTCAGCACCACGATAAAAAAGGTGGCGTACATAATTAACGCAATCTTCGACTGCTCCCCAATACCAAACCATACTAGGAACAAAGTAATGAATGCAATCGGCGGGATAAAACGGATAAAGTTCAGGAAAGGCTCCGCAAAAATACGGATCAAGTTCACCTTCCCAATGATTAGTCCTA
This sequence comes from Paenibacillus sp. FSL F4-0097, assembly GCF_038593125.1. NCBI lineage: Bacteria > Bacillati > Bacillota > Bacilli > Caryophanales > Paenibacillaceae > Paenibacillus > Paenibacillus sp. FSL F4-0097. The sequence goes on along the minus strand of NZ_CP151965.1, from coordinate 337,872 downwards.
CGGGAATCGCCAGTAAACTGCCGAGTACCCAACCAATGAGCACCCGATAAAAGCTAATCCCTATATATTGCAGCAAGGTTCCGTCTTCCAGCAGCTCCCGTCCGCCCTTAAGTGTACTCCATGGTCCGGGGATCACATCGGGGCCATAGATTACAGCTCCAAGCTGCCAGACGCAGAGCGCGGTAATCCATAGAAGGGTTACGGAAACCCACTTCTTCTCCACCCATTTCCTCATCTGTCTCACCCTATCCTATTCTTCGAAATGACCTTGAATTTGATTGTATAACGAGTAGAATTCCGGTGAGGTTACGTCCCGCGGATACGCCAGTGTATTGTCATAAATATCTGTAATATTAGAGGACGGTCCTACTGACATAATGCCAATTCGTTCTCCCAGCAATAACGCCTCCTGAATATCATGAGTTACAAAAATCACCGTCTTATGTGTCTGGCGCCAAATGTTGACCAATTCCTTCTGCATCGTTCGGCGCGTCATCGCATCCAGCGCACCAAATGGCTCATCCATTAGCAGAATCGCTGGATCATTCGCCAGCACCCGAGCCAGCTGAACACGCTGCTTCATACCCCCAGACAGCTCCTTCGGGAACTTCTCCTCATGCCCGTTCAGCCCAACAAGCCCGATGAACCTATCCGATATTGTGTGCCGTTCCGCCTTTGCGATTTTCTTCATCCGCAATCCGAACTCCACATTCTGCCGGACGGTTAACCAAGGGAATAAGGAGGAATCCGCCTGCTGGAACACAACCGCCCGATCTCTGCCGGGCTTATTCACCTCTACATTATCCACCCGTAGATGCCCACCAGATTTGGAGACAAACCCGGCGATCATATTCAGCAGTGTTGATTTCCCGCAACCACTCGGCCCAAGCAGAACGAAGAATTCCCCACCTTTAATTACGAGATCTACATCTTTTATAATGTAGTGAATGTCCCCAGCAGTTGGTTCGCTGTAGCTTTTACGGAGCTGCTCAATATGAATGGTATGCTGCTTAGCAGGTAATGACATTCTGAACTCCCCCTATTTCTTGTACGTAACCTCTTCTGGCAATGCCTTCGCCAGCGGCTCAAGATTCAGCTTGCTATCCAGATCGAAATCCTTCTCGATGATTCCGTTGTCGACCATATATTTCTTCTGCTTGGTCAAACTGTCATACGCTGCTTGAGTAAATCCTAGTGCCCACGGATTATTCGGCAGGTCTTTTATCGTAGATTCCTTAGGCTGCTTCACTTCCTTATACATCAGATCAGCAACCTCATCTGGGTGAGCCTGAGCATAGGCTCCAGCTTCATCCACCGCTGCTAGGAAATTCGCTATACCTTGCGGATTCTTAGCCGCAAAATCATTTCCCGTTACAATCCCCATCCCCAATCGAACCGTGGTTTTAGACATATCCGTCAGTTCATGAACACCTTTAAGCGCATAGAGCTTATCATTCAGAACCGAACCATAAAACCATGCTCCATCCACAGCACCTTGCTTCAAAGCGATATAAGCTTCATCAAAGGCACCCTGTCCTATTAACTCCACATCACTGAGAGCGGCATTATGCTCTTTCAAATATTCATCCCAAAGGTACGGAATGAAGGTGCCGCGTATGAAACTCAGCTTCTTTCCCTTCAAGTCTTCAGCCTTCTGAATATCGTCCTGTACGAACAATTTCCATTCAGTGGACGCTTCATCAGTCGCTAATCCCGCCGAGGCGATAATAGCATAATCGCCCTTCGCCACTGCGTTCAGCAAGGGGAAGTCTGCCCCGAAAGCCACATCCACCTGTTTAATAAAAAGGGCATTTACACCTTCCGCAGGGGAACCAAAGTTGACTAGTTCAGCGTCAATCCCGTGTTTGGCAAAGATGCCTTTATCTAATGCCACCCGAAAAGTGGGATTCGTATTGATGTCAGCAATTTTTATCTTTAATATCTCATCTTTGCTGTTCGCCGCTCCCTCTTTAGAGGCATTAGAGGCAGCCGCATCGCCCTTGGAGCTGCAGCCCGATAAAAGGATAACCACTGATAAAGATAAGAGCAGAAAGCTTGAGCTGATCCATGATTTTTTCAACCGACACATCTCCTCAAATTTGTTAATTTACCTTGCGGCTGCTGCCTTCATCCGTCGTCGCCACACAAGCAGCTCCTTCAACAAAGGGCAGGGTTGTCGCCACACTTACCACAGAATCCGATCCTTTAGGTGCAGCCCCCGGGACTCTGAACTGTGTTACGTCTATTGGCTCAATCGCTTGTTCAACTGGCGCTTCCAACTGTGGTACCCAGGCATAAGGCACACGGTAGGAACGATAGACCATGTTGGTATTTCTGGAGTCCGTAAATGGCGAGATATATTCCCATACCAGTTCATGTTCTGGCGTAACCTCAAAGAGTCTGCCGTTAGAACCTTCTGTAATTAAGGTATTGCCATTCGGAAGCCGTTGAGCTGAGCTGATATATGGACTGTAGAATTTATAAGAATCGGTTGGGACAGAGAAACCAGCTTCTGCCGCTGTATATTGCCACTCAATCTCAAGAGTCACGGGATTAATCTCCAGAATTCGCGAGTGGTCGCGGAGTGCATTTTTTTGCCCAAAAGGAGAAGATGGATTTGGAAGACCATAACCGCCCCAGCCCCCGTTATCGAATACAAGTAAGTTACCTTCTCCCGGCAAACCTTTCGGAATGATGTGCGCATGATGCTGGCCAATGATCCAGTCGATATGCTTCACTTCTGGCAGCGAGTAATCCGGACCGATTCTCCAAACGATGGCTCCGGTACGCTTATCCGTTATCGCAATAATATTTGCTTCCCGCGCATCCCAGATCACGTTATCCGGATGGAAACGCTCGTCACCTGCATCGTAAAACTTATTGGGTCCTACATAAGAAGCCGAATTGATATGCAGCCAGTCCCCAACACCGCCACCTAGATTTCCGAAAGAGCGTGAGTTAGGATCACGGAATAGTACATTTTTGGCAGCTTCATCAAAGCCTAGCTCATCAAAATGTTCATTTGGAGCCCACTCCCAGACGATATTCCCCTCCCAGTCCACCTCAAGGATCGTGTCATCAAGCAATTGTTTGTCGGAGATCTGAGGATTGTAGATATTTTTGTGAGCAAGAATTAGCGTTTTGCCACTGTCTACCTTGGGTTCAAGCCCTGGTGCAAAATATCCGACCGGATTGCCTTCGCGCTGATAGTCATGATGCTGGCGGGCATACCAGAGGGGTTCATAACCCGGATCTTCTATATGTTCATAGCTGTTATATTTCCACACGATGTTCCCATCCCAGTCCACCTGTACCAGATCTACATTATCCTGTATGCCGAATTTGGGATCTCTTCTTCCTGTGCTGCCCAGCACATAACCACCCGGGAAGATTTTAGCCGGAAATCCAAGCAGCCCCTTCCACAAATGTACCTCTTTACCGTTCATATCTATCAGTACAACACCTTCTTCACCAGCTTGAAATACAGTATAGCCACTCCAGGCTTTGTCAGGGTTATATACGGTTGCTCCAGTTGGATAAATGGTTGAATGTCCCATCGTTCATCTCTCCTATTTTCAATTTTTAGTAGCTAAGATAATTACTTTTTTTGGTGGTTGTTCGTGGCTTCTGTTCAAGGGTTGGAGAGGTCTCTGCATTCTCCTTGGCGAGCTTCAGCAGGATATCCGAGAATCCTTCTAAATTGCTAATGATCCGCTGATAAAAGTCATTTTGCTGCGCCAATTCCTCCTCTGTAAACCCCTCAAACAAAAGCGAAATACATCGTTCTCCGATGTTGCTGTTCTGCTCCGCCAGCTTGCGGCCTTTATCCGTAATATCCAGCATTACCGTTCTACGGTCGCCTTCTTTACGTCTGCGCACGGTATATCCACCCGCCTCAAGCTTATCGCTCAATGCGGTAATCGCACCTGAGGTGAAGTCTAGTTCATCCGCTAAGTCTCCTAGCCTTTGCTCACCATCGCGAATGATTTTGTGCAGAATCAGCATGCCTGGTAAGGAGATGCCTGCTACGGCGACCTTATCCCGCTCTTTCACGAATCTGCGAACCGCCTTGCGAAATGCCCAATCTGTCTCCTCCAGCTGTCTCCAATATTGTTCGCTCATGCTTACCTCTGCTTTCTCCCAATCAGCCCATAAAAAAAGACTCCCAGCACCTACCCCTGACAAGGGAAAAGTACGGGAGCCTTTGGTGGTCCAATCAGCTCGGTTGAATTATTTCACTGTTCATTTAATTACTGTTTAAGTATTGGTGATATCATATACCCCTTTATTCCTACCTGTCAAGTGCGTATTTTTAAGAATTCAAAAAAAGAGCACTCACAAAGGTGCACTCCAACTTGTAAGCTTATTGACCACTTTCCAGTACAAGCGCATGACTGTCTTCATCATAAACCTGCATAAAAGATTATACGGCCGGTAAATAACGCTCTAACCGGTAAATATATTTTACCCGATTCCTGAAGTGGCAGATTGGAGATATTTAATTTTAAAAATTAATCCAAAATATTATATATGAAAAATCATATGAGTAGTGAGAATTTCCTTTTTTCATAGAAGAACATGAAGACTACACGCCAAAAATGACAAAAAGCAGACCAGAGTCACCTCTGCCTGCCTTTGCCATCCAATCTTATAAATTAATTATTCCATATAACAGTTTTGCGATTTCAGCGCGGGTTACTTTACCACGAGGGTCAAAGTTATTGTTGCCCTTGCCGTCAAGGATTCCCTTAGCCTGTAAATCAATGACTGCTTGCTTCGCCCACTCAGATACGCTATTCATATCCTTGAAGCTTGCAGTAGCAGCAACGGAAGCTTGCGATCCAGCTTTATACTGCATCAGTTTCTGCAAGACAACTGCCGCTTCCTCACGGGTAATTGCATCTTTAGGGCGGAACTTGCCATCACTGCCTTGGATCAATCCAAGCTGGACAGCTTTGTCTATCGACTGTGCATAATAAGCATCTTTAGATACATCTGCGAAAGCACTCTGGGCGATAGCTCCACTTGCCTCATCCAATCCGAGAGAACGAATGGCCAGTGTAACAAAGTCTGCGCGGGTTACATTCGCCTGTGGTCCATAATGCGTATCGTCAATCCCTTTAATCACATGCTTAGCCGTCAGCTTGGAAATATACAACTCTGCCCAGTGGCCAGCAGTATCCCTAAATTGCTTATGGTATTCCAGCACCGCAAAGGAGGAAAAGTGATTTGTTGTGAAGGTAACGGTATTATCCTTAAACACTCCACCCAAATATTCCAACGTGCTGCCATTTACATAATAGACACCCGCAAAATCCGTATCGAGCTTAGCAAGCTGTTCCTTAGTCAGCGTCAAGGTAACCGTAACAGTACCTTTAAGCTGATGGATAGCTGTTTCTTTGCCGCCTGCTGATGTACTGAGGTTCATCGTAACGGTAGCTCTAGCTGGACCCATTCCAGCGACATTGGCCTGTACAGAAATCATACTCATATCAATGCTTAGTAGCAGCAGATCACTGCCTGCCGGGATGGCTGGTAAGGAGCTTGTCGGTACGCTCAATGTAACGTTAGAAGACACAATATTCAGGTTCAGCTTCTTACCGATAGCCTGTTGTATACTCGCTGCATCAAGAGCAATTCTAATCTGATCTTGAGCCGAAGCGGCTCCGCCTACGCTAATCTTTAGGCTTCCCCCTGTAGCAGCTTCTTCTATCCGCTTCTTCAAGGCTGACGGATCAGCTGTATACGTTCCATTACTTCCTAATGTAAGTTCAATGTTTCCTTTTTCCGCTACCGGTGTGGTGGTAGGCGTTGGAGTCACTATTGGCACTGGTGAAACTACTGGAGGTGCCGTTGTCACCTCAGGTGTTGGTGTCGGCGTCACTTCTGGCGATGGCGATACCTCAGGTGTCGGCGTTACCTCTGGCGACGGTGTTGGTGTCACCTCTGGTGTCGGCGTCACATCCTCTTTTCCAGTGTAAAAGCCCCAGATATCTGAAAGCACACTGCCGGAGTGATCATCCTCAACCTTTGTGTACCATTGGTAGTAGCTATCCGGATTTAGCTTACTCCAAATGACCTGAGTCTCCGCGCCACTCTCTACTTGTTGATTGGCCGAAATTTCCTGATCGCTGTAAACCTTGACTCCGATATAGTCGGTAGCCACACGTTTAGTCACAGGCTGTAGATCCAGATCCAGAACGAACTCATCTTTGCCTGGATATTCGTCTTCATCATAGTAGTTATAATCATCCAAATAAGGCGAATAAGTCTTCACGCGAAGTTTGTTATTAGCAACATCGAACTGAAGCAGACGGATATAGCCAAGGCCTCCTTCTTCAGCACCTTGATAATCTGCCAGCATTTGATAGACACTGCGGTCTGGAATACCGTCACCGTTATCATCCAGCTCGTCCACCTTAAGCTCAGCATCATGATAATGGCCGGACAGTGCTGCGATTACGTTTTTGTTAGGTTTCACAACCATCTCAAAAATCTTATCCGCAATAGGTGCACGGTTATTAGAAACCAGCAAATATTCATGGAGACAAAGAATCGCTTTACGCTCTGGATAACGGGCAACGATCTCATTCATCCATTCGATTTCTTCCTCAGCCAATCCCCAGCCCATGTATACAATAACAAAATCATTTCCGTTCGCAGACACTAAATCGTAATGGCCCCTGTTGTTGTCATAAGAGCCACCGAAGGTCGGCATATTCTTGAATCTCCACTCCCCAAAATACTCCCAGAACTTCGTGTAATCCCCGGTTTGATGGCCTACGTCATGATTACCCGCAAGAACACCATAAGGAATGTTAGCTTCCTCCAGAACCTTCATGTTCCGGTCAGCTTCCTTCCACTCATACTCCTGATAGGATTTATCCACGACATCTCCTGTATGGATTACATATTTCAGGTTCAAGCTCTCTTTGTTGTCAGCTATCCATTCTACATTTTTACGGTAAATGTAAGGGTAGCTCTGTGAATAATATTGTGTATCAGACATCCATACAAAAGAGAAGTCATACGTATCTTGTGTTACTGTAGGTGCTGTCTTAGCTACAGAAGCAATTTCGTCCTGAACCATTACAGCAATGCTATTTCCATTAGCATATGCTCCAGCTGTAACCGTGGATTTCAGCTCAAAATCCTCTGTTCCAGCGATTAAATGATCCAGCTGTACCCATTTTTGTTGAGCAGGGCTCCAAGCGTAGAGACTTACTTTACGTCCCGGCAACGAATTCCCTCTCCATTCAATATCTACACGATCTGACGCCTTAACCGACTCATCCAGCTTAATTTCATAACGCTGATAAGGGAATTGATCAACAGCATCATTAATTAAATATTGTCCGTCCACCGCACTTATTTTACTGTAGTCGTCACCGCTAAGCGCTTGTTCGCCCGCAGGTTCGGATTGTTTCGGCGGCTCTGTATCGGATGCGTTTATAAACCCAGCAAAGCCGTGCTCTGGATGGTTAGCATCGTACTTGAATCCTCTAAAGAAGGTAACGTTTATCTTATCCTGATTAGGATCTTCAACCTTAACCTTTAAAGTCGGATTAGTACCTACAGCAGTCTCCCAGTTCGTAGGAGAAATAAGCAGTGGTGCAAATGGATTCTCATTCGGCACATGGAATGCAATTACCTTTTCTGCCTGATTGCCGATCTTATCCAAGGCTGTGATAGAAAGCGTATGATCCCCAGCGGATAACTTCCCGGATGAAGTAGCATAGGGCAGTTCAATGACATTACCGTCCAGCTTCACACTGACCTTATCTACACCCGCATAGGTATCCTTAACTTCAGCAGCAATTTCAAAATTGCCACGGTAAGTTTGTCCTTCTTCTATCGATGCTTTAATGGATGGTGGCGTGTTATCGACAATCACGTTTGATGATACTTTCGTTCCACCTTCGGTAAGCGTTACTTTATGTTCTCCGTCAGGTACTTCTTTAGTATTCCAGTTATACGCCTTTGAACGGAACAAATCCGCTTTCAGATCGAACTGGAAGCCGAGGGATTCGTGCTTACCTGCGCTGTCCCCCATCTTGATTTCCTTATCACGTTCTGCATAAGCCGGATCCCAAATTTCGGTACCGTCTGCCAGCAGGAGACGAACATTTTTCACTTCAAAATCATCCTTATTCTCCTCAGGACGAGGGTCAAAGGGGGATGATTTAGAGCCCGCCCGAATGTAAATCACATTATCCGCGCCCACTTGTAAAGCGGCAGAAGAAATAGGAAAAGTCAATGTAGTATACGTAGTAATCGGGTCCATAAAGGTATACAGAATACTGGCATCTCCTAGTTCTTCCGGTCCCATCGTGATGGCATTTTTAAAATAATAGTCCACATTTTTGGCTTCAAATACAAAGTAGGCATCATTCTCAAGGGCAGTATATGCCTCGTTATTGCCCCGTAGCAAACTGTCGATGCTCAAGCCTAAATCATCAGCCTTAGCGGTGGCAGAGGTTCCTTTTACGGTCACAGAACCATTGATCAATTGCCCCTCCTTCACGTTCAAACGAAGTGGGGATTGATCCTGTCCTCCTGTAACTTTTACTTTTATTACTGGAGATTGTGTTTCATTCGTTCCATCAGAAACGACAAAGTAATATTGAATTTCATTTCTGCCAATCAAATCAGCAGAGGTCAATTTAAAGTGATACAAGCTGTCGTTGAAGTCTTGGGATAGATTGTGGCTAACAGCCTCCGGCTGCTTGTCCGAAGATACTCTAACCTCCACAGAAGTAACAGCTTTATTGTCATCAGCAAAAGCCTTCAAATCGAGACCCATCGACTGGTCAATCTCCGTTACGCCCGTCAGATCTTCTACTGATGGTTTCTCTGTATCCGGCTCCACATGGATCGGCGTGTTTGGAAGTTGTGTTACATCCGTATGGCCTGGTGACGGAACGGCTGAGCCCGTACTGATCTTGAGCATTTTGCTTAGTCCATTGACAGGATACTTGTATAGAAGGGCTTTATTTTCTTTAGTATCGTCACCTTTAGCTCCACCATCGTAGGTGAGGTCTGCATCATAATACGCGGAGGAAATTTCTTTCTCCGTGTTACTTTTGATTACGACTGCCCGGCGGCCTGAGTTCGCCATACCATCGCTTTTGATCAAAAAGAGATTGGTGCCTTCAATTAAGTTTGTGTTGAATTCTGTATTGAAATCATTAGCAGTGTAAGTGCTATTTGCACTATTAATAACCCAAAACACCACGGACTGCTGTGCAGGAATCAGAAAGTTCTCTGGTGTCGAAGGCCACTTCACATCAGAAGCGTTACCTTTATCAGGATAACGATAATAGACCTTGTAGTCCTTGAAATTAACTGGTGCATCGGTATTGTTATAGACCTCAATGAATTCAAAAGCGTCGCTGCTCGTTCCTTTTACATTCGTCGAGTTTGGCAGTAGCTCTGTGATTAACAACGGTGGCACATTGTTCGGATCGAACGCCGGCAGATTCACATGAACAGAATAACTCTCTGTCACATTGTTAACGCGGATGCTGTAATGCAGCTCCGGCTCTTCCAGCGCAGCTGCAGGAATCATTGCCGCATAATCGTCCCCACCTTTTGAGGTCATGGTGATTACCGTATCTTTCACCTGAGAAGGAGAGCCATACTGTAGCTTCACTACGGGTAGTGATCCATCTGCCCCGCTTTCCAGATTAGTAATCTTCGCACTGATAGGAAGATCGGCTGGATCAACACTACTCTGTGCGATATGTTCAATCACTGGCTGCTTGTCCCCAGGAACTAGCTCAGGCACTTGTTCTGCCTCTACGGTTCCAGGCGTAGCCACAACCGTTCCCGAATTCGCCATGAGGTTCATAACAGAGCTATCTGCCTGCAAATATTGATAGAAGATCCCGTTATTCTCCTTCACCTGTTCTTTTCCATAGGAAGCAGAAACAATTAACGTATCTCCTGCATTGCTTTTAATTTGTAAATTACGCGCAGAAGTATTAGCCATCCCCCCGCCACCGTTGATCCGGAACAGATTCACTCCTTCCTGCAAAGCTGCAGAAGGACTAAAGTTTTTGATGAAATCCTCCGTAGGAACATTCAGATTATTGCCGTTCATAATCCAGAAAACAATATTTCCATGCGCCGGTATTACAGCATCACCATTAGGTGCCCATGTATCTTTGTCATTATAAAAGAAATAATAATCCTTAAAATTAACCGGCTTGTCCGTATTATTGTAGATCTCAACAAACTCGTAACCATCTACAGAGGTTCCATCTGTCCCTTTTACATTTTTAGTATCCGGAACAACTTCTGTAATCAGTAATGCTCCTGGATGGTTAGGTACCGCGTACACATCTGCCATTACAGTCGGTTGACTTAAAAGCGTGTCGAGCTCAACCTGTTCATCAAAATGCGCCTCTAATTCGGAAGATGTCTGCTCCATCTCCAGCTGCTGCTCCTCGGCATATCCTGCTGGAACCATGATTCCAAACATCAGACTGCTGGCAATTACGCTGGATAGAAAACGTTTAGCTTTTGCTGTTATTCTCAAAACTCCGAACACTCCCCATTTGTTTGATTGTGATTCAATGCATAAATATGCATTGAAGCTCATCTGGAAAGTATACCTGTGGTGTATTATCGCTATATCATAGCCGTGTTAAATCTTTAGGTTATTTTTAATATTGCTTAAGCTTCAGTTCAGCTTCACGGGTTACAATATAACTAGTTAGAACCCATTTTAAACGATACTTTAGACGGATGCTTAAGCAAGATAAGTTATTGCAGAACAAGAAAAGAGGACTCTAATGGATATAAAAAGAGTGATCATAGTCGGAACGGTAGTTGTAGTGATGTCTTTTGGAAATGCTTGGACTAGTCTTACCGCTAATGCAAGTTCGCCTGTAAAATGGTCCACCGCAGAGGTCGCGGATCAAGACGAATTATTGGAGGTACTTAACCAGCCAACGGACGAGGATCTATACGAGGCCATATATGACGGTAAGTCACTTCAAGATATTGCATCAGAACAAGGCCAAGATATTGAAGCTGTAATCGATCTACAAGTTGCCCAGCTAACGGATCAACTGGATTCACGGTTAGCCGCTGGAAGCATAACAACCGAGCAGTATGCGGCATATAAAGCGGAGCTGAGGGACATCGTTTCAGATAGTGTCCATACTTCCTTCGGTTAAGGGAATACATACAGCGACGCTGTAACATACACAAAAAACCCGGCTAGATGGACCTTCCATTTAGCCGGGTTTTGTATGTTTAATATTTATTTTATAACAGAATCCCTAAGTTCCTATCTTGTTCTCTCTATTAATCTCCAGAATATCAAGGAAGAATACAAAGATCGGAATCCCCAGAATCAGACCCCATACCCCGAGATAATGCTCAGAGAATAACAACACGATAAACGTATAGAACATAGGCAAATTCATTTTGGATGACATCAGTTTAGGATTTAGGAAGTAGCCTTCTACAAAATGCAGTACGGCAATCATTGCCAGTACGTATATCGTCATGACTAGGCCACCAATATTGTAACCAATAATACAAAGTGGGATTAGCGAGATAACAAAACCTACTACCGGAATTAAACTGAGCAAGAAGATCATAATGGATAATGCGAAAAGGTAAGGAAAACCTAAAATCCAGAGTCCGATCACCGTAAAGCATGTATTAAACAACGCGATCAGAATTTGTGCTTCGATCACTTTTCCGAAAGAGGAAATAAATTTTCTGCCAAAATACTCAAGCTCTACATAGAACCAAGAAATTTTGCTCTCTTTAAGGCGGGAAGTGAAACTAACGATCCTGTTCTTCTCAAGTATAAATACAAAGCTCAAAATGGTTGATAAAACAAAGCTGGTGCCCCAATTGCTTATTTTCAAGACATATTCAATACCGTCTTTCATGTACGACTGATAGTTCAAATCCTTAAGCTGGGCGAATATATACTGCACTATATCATTCTGCGGGATGTTCTCAGGGGTCAAATTGGTCAAAAAATTCGTTAACTGTTTAATCTGTATGAAAACCTTAGGCAGATAATTAACGAGGGTTATGACAACTACAGCGATTAAGGCAAGGTATAGAATAACAATAATCACTTTGCTGTTAACTGCTACATATTTGTTAATGCGTTTCGTGAGCAGCACTTGAAAGCTATTCATTACATACGCAATCAAAAACGTCAACAGTACCAAATTAAGCATATCTCTAATGCTGAATAGCAGCAGAGCAACCAATCCTAAAATCAAAAAACGCCGGACCGTTAAATTTGCGTAATAACGCTTAAACAATTCCATCAGTTCTCTCCATTCGCCTACCAATTAGTACTCTGTTTATAGTCTACAGTAAGGAATTCACTTATAGCAACTAGTGATTCGCCTAAAATGACGAAATTACTCACTTTTTGTAATCTCATCATCAATAAAAGTGACACTTTTCATGCTCCTGCATCCATATGAGTCAATTCAACGATTCGGCGTTTCGGATCATATTTCATATCTATATGCAGATCTTTGCATAATTGATGAAACGGAACCATCAAGGTTCCCTTCCTCATTTCAGGAGAATTCCTTACCATATTCACCTTTTGGTTGTTCAAGGTCAATTCCATGGGCAAATCGATATGCTTCATCTGATCAAGCGTCAACGCAGCGGTAAGTGTCTCACTTCCCCCGTTAATTCGTGCGGCATTCCGATCCGCTCTAGTGTTAATCCCATCCTCAATTTTGAAGGTCAGTGAAATCCCCAGCGAATCACAAACAGCCAGCAATCTGTCATTGTAGGACCCATAAGGAAAAGCAATTGCCGAATCCGTATTGCCCAATTCTTCTTTCAGCCTTTGCTCCGCCTTGGCCAGATCACGTGTAACTCTGCTGTAGTATTCAACATTCATCTCATTCCTGTTCTCATCATCAACATATAACAAAGCACTTGCAGCTGGCCGCTGCCCGCCCTCGGCATCCACAATCCCATAATGGTGTAAATCATAGGTATGACTATAAAATCCCATCCCAGCATGCTTCATTTCCCGCATTTGCTCCCAAGTGAGCTTCGGCACGCTATTCGGATCTGGGTGATCAATTGTAGATACGATAACAAAATTGACGGCTGTATATCCGTATTTTTGCAAAACGGGGAACGCCAATTCATAAAAACTTTCATATCCATCATCAAAGGTCAGCAGCACTGCATTGTCCGGAACTGCGCCGTTATTCAGCATAAATTCGCGGTATTCCGCCATGGTGATCACATGAAAACCTTCCTGCTTCAGCAGATTCATTTGATCGTCAAACCGATCAACCGATAACACCCAAGGAAACTGTGGCATGGGCTTCTCGGAAAGATGATGATACATCAGCACAGCCACCTGATCTCTGTAGTAAATGCCTTTCGGAAGCGGTCCGGATTTCTGCCAGCCGATTTGTGTATTTAGTGCCTGTTCAGCTACTGCCTTCGGGATCATAAGATCATCAGACGAGGCTGGGTTGGCAGCTATCGTCTTTATCATTTGACCATTTACGTTAATAGTAATTGTTGAAGGTTCACGTTGTGTATTCAAAATAGCAGCAAGGCTTAACAGTAGAACTATGATAACAAGCAGCATATTTTTTTTCGTTTTCAATCTCAGAATCTCCTTAACAACATTTCTTGTCCCTATGTAACTATATATTTTATGGAAGTTCCACCTGCTATTGGTTACATTTTCTTCTTATTTTTGTTTCTTTATCATAAAAAAGAGGGCGAACCTCAAGCCTGAACCGGCTTAAGGAACACCCCGCAAAAATGGAGATCTATATACAATTATGTACATCTATATGTGATTGTAGACGGTCTAGGACCTTCTCTTATCTGCGAAGTAATTCTCTTCCCCAAGCTCGTCCACGAACTGCTGCAGCCAATGATAATATTGAACGGCATGCTCCAGCTTCTCCAGATCCTTCAGGCAGAATTGCCGCTCCTCCTCAGACGTATCCACGGCTTGAACCAGTCCCTCCAGCTCAGGAATGACAACGTCCAAGGCTTGCTTCATGACATCAATCTCCCGCTGCAGCTTCATCCCAAAAAAGTTCTTAAAGGTCTGAAAGAAATCTGTTTCCACTGCATACAGATCCTTTCGGTCCCGCTTCTCCTCCAGCTTAGTGACCATCTTGGAAGCCATCAAAGAACGGACCCCATAGCTCATATTACTCTTGCTCATATTCATCACATTCTTCATCTCTTCAAGCGTCATCGGACGGTCTTCAAAGAACATAATTCCATACAGCTGCCCGAATGAATAATTCGCACCATATAGGTCCATCGTCTGAGCAATCGCATCGATCATCGGACGCAGCAGCTGCTCGCGTGGAGATAAGTCTTTATTCTCTTCACCAAAGGCTACCTGTTTCATAGCTGCACCTTCATTCCACTTATAATCTACCCTTCTATTTTACACAAAATAGCAACTACCTGCGCTAATCTCTTAAATTTTTACATAATCTCGCATCGATCTTTACGTCCACTTGACCACGCAGCTGCTCGATGAGTGTACAATTTTTTTTGAACGGAAGAGCTTTCCTCAGAATTATACCGCAAAAAACAGAAGATGGAATGGGGTATCGACAGAATAATGAAACGTTCGAGATTTATAGAGGAGTTGAAACCGGTGCTCTTCACCTTGCCGGCAATGATTCCATTCGTTGTATTTTGGCTAGCGCCATTACTTTATGTATTTTATCTCAGCTTTACCGAATGGGACTTCATGAGCCCCGAGAAAACCTTTGTCGGACTAACCAACTATCTGGATCTGTTCAGCAATCCTGCCTTCTATAAAGCACTTAGAGTGACTCTGTTATTCTGTGCGGGAAGTGTGCTGCCCGTTATTCTGATCGGACTTGGACTAGCACTCCTGATGAACGGGAAGCTGAAAGGCTCCACCCTCTATCAGGTATTGCTGTTCTCCCCTTGGGTCACGCCGACCGTGGCTGTATCCATTGTGTGGTCCTGGATCTATGAACCCGAAATCGGCCTTGCCAATACTGTACTTGATCTATTAGGTCTAGAAAAAATCGGCTGGCTTCAAGATCCTAAATGGGCGCTGCTCGGCGTTCTGCTCGTGACGATATGGAAATCGGTAGGCTGGGCGATGATCTTTTACTTGGTAGCACTACGCAATGTCCCTACGGATCTGCTGGAAGCTGCTCAACTGGATGGAGCAAATGCTGTTCAAAAGTTCATCCGCATTACCTTACCGCTTATCTCACCAACGACACTGTTTCTGTTCATCGTACAGATCATCGGGGCGTTACAGGCTTACGACCAGATTAACGTACTTACACAAGGTGGACCCTCAGGATCAACACGCACCTTGCTCTATATGTATTATCAGTCTGCTTTTGAAGCCTTCCAGATTGGAGAAGCCTCTAGTGTCGCAATGGTTCTGGTATTTATATGTATGCTGCTATCCGTAGTCTCGCTAGAGGTTAGTAAACGGACAACCCATTATCAATAACAACTGCTGTAAAGGAGAACGACTGATGAATGCAACGATCGTACGCGTGGGCAAGCTGACCCGCCATCTATTTTTTACAGCTATTGCACTGATCATGGCCTTCCCCTTCTATTGGATGGTCACCAGCGCCTTAAAAACCAATGATGAAATCTGGCAGTCTCCGCCCACAATCTGGCCTAAGGATCCGCTGTGGAGTAATTTTTCAGCCGCCTGGCACGAAGCCCCTTTCTTCAGATATATGGGCAATAGCATATTTGTCGCTGTGTCGATTGTTATTTTGCAGGTAATAAATTCCGGGATGATGGCCTATGCGCTTACGCATATGAAATTCCGCTTCAGAGGGCTGTTCTCAGGCGTTATTCTTTTCGGCTACATGGTTCCAGCCACCGCTGTTTATCTTCCCGGATATTTGGTATTGTCCCAGCTCCATCTACTGGATTCATATGCCGGATTAATTCTATCCAACTGTGTAAGTGTCTTCTCCATTTTTCTAATTCGCCAGGCCTTCCTTCAGGTTCCCCATGAGCTGGTGGAGGCTGGAGAAGTGGACGGTTCCTCACATATGCGGATTCTGTGGACCATTCTTGTCCCCATTACACGTTCTTCCTTTGCTGTGCTAGCCCTGATCACCTTCATTGATCAGTACAATAACTATTTCTGGCCGATGCTGATCACCAAAGACCCTAATCTCCAGCTAGTCTCGGCGGGTCTGCGTAGTTTCTTTACTCAAGGAGGTGCTTACGGATTAAAATGGCCGCTGATCATGGCCGCTAGCGCATTCACCATCGCCCCGTTGCTGCTAGTATTTCTACTAGCTCAGAAAACGATCATGCAAAGTGTCAACATGACCGCTGGTTCCAGCAAAGGATAAGCTAACAATTCTATTTTAATAAGAGGAGAATGATGATGAACGTATTGAAGAGACTGTCCACCCTGTCTTTGGTTGCCGGATTTACAATGTTAACAGCTTGCGGAGGAAATGCGAATACAGGCAATGTTACAGCGGCAAATGGAGCTTCTTCCTCCCCCTCCACAGAGGCTGCACCCACACAAAATGCGCCGGTAACGATTGAATTCTGGTATGGTCTCGGCGGCAAGCTTGGTGAGAATATGGAGGCACTGATTCAGAAATTTAATACCTCTCAGCAAGAGGTCATCGTCAAAGGTATCGCGCAGGCAGACTACACTGAAACCGAACAGAAGCTGCAAGCAGCTATCGCTACAGGGAAAGTGCCTGCGGCTGCTCTCTCCTCCAATGTAGATTGGGCCCGTAAAGGATATTTCGCTCCGATAGACGAGCTTATGGCACTGCAGCCAGATTTTAATAAAGAGGATTTTGTCCAAACCTTTCTAAATCAGGGCCAGGTTGATGGTAAGCAATACTTCCTGCCGATGTATGGAACAACGCAGGTCATGTACTATCGCAAAGATGTTTTTGAGAAGAATGGGATTGATGCGAGCACACTAAAGACTTGGGAAGATCTAGCTGCCGCAGCTGCGAAAATGACAGTGAAGGACGGCGGCAAAACCACCCTTTATGGTTGGGAGCCTATGTGGGGTTCAGGGAACATGATTGATGCCGTACTCAGCAAAGGAGGCACTATCCTTAGTGAGGATGGAAAACAAGTTATGGTCGACTCTAAAGAGTGGATTGAAACCTGGGATTTGTTCCGCAAGTGGATTCACGAGGATAAGATCATGCGAATTCATTCCGGCGGTCAAGGCTGGGAGTATTGGTACAAGACGATTGACGATGTAATGAAGGGTCAATCCGCAGGCTACACCGGCTCCAGCGGCGATCAGGGCGACTTGGACTTCAGCATTGTTTCGGCTATGGAGCAGCCAGGCTGGGCAGGGATCGGTGAGGGCAAACCCGTAGCCCAAGCACTTATGGCCGGCATTCTATCCAAAGCTAACGACAGTGAAAAGGAAGCAGCTATGAAATGGCTAACCTACTTCACAAATGCTGAGAATACTGCGTCCTGGTCCATTAATACGGGATATATTTCGGTGCGCCAATCCGCATTGCAAGACCCGGCATTTGTGTCATTCAGCGAAAGCAATCCACAGATTAAGGTCCCATTGATGCAAGCTTCTCATGGTTCTGCACCTTTCCAAGACCCAACTGGCGGCAAAATTAACGATGCGTTGACAATCGCCGCAGATAAGGTGCAAATTGAGAATATCCCAGCAGCACAAGCACTTAAGGAAGCACAAGAAACGGCACAAGCAGCGCTTGATAAATTAAAATAAAGGGCGGTGGACTTCATGTCTGAGCTCATCACTCCGCAAGGCAGATACACTGTAGCAGCTATTCTATTCGATAAGGATGGTACGCTGCTCCAGTTCGTATCCCTCTGGGGCAGCTGGGGCGAATGTTTTTTAGAGAGATTCACGAAGTATATGAAGGAAAAAGGACTACAGATTGCAGAAGAGCAGCTCCCTGCATTAATGGGAACTATACACAATGCCCAGGGGAGCATTACCGATTATGATCGCAACGGACCGCTGGCTATGGGGACTATGAGTGATCTTTATGCCATTCTGTCATGGCAGGGTTATCTGCAAGGTTTATCTTGGGCGGAGTCCATGGAGCTCGTCCATCAATGCCGTCTCGAAGCGGATGTTATGTTAGAAGAGAAACGCCCTGTTCACACCCTTCCGGGACTTCATCGTTTTCTTGATGAGTGCGTGAGTGCAGGCATCCCTCTCGCCGTGGTGACCGCAGATGAAACAGAGGCCGCAGACAAACATCTCCAATGGCTGGGCATACGGCATTATTTCTCCGAAGTAATTGGAACAGATCTTGTGGATCAGGGTAAACCTTTCCCCGACATGGTGCAGTTGGCCTGCAAAAGGTTAGCCGTGGAACCCGCGTACACAGCGGTTATCGGCGATACTAACGGGGATATGCGAATGGCTAAAGCAGCGGGTGTACAGGTAGCTATCGGCCTAGCAGAAAGCGAAGGTACTAGTGCTTCAACACATATTCTCCCGGATGCAGATCTCATTGTACAATCTTATGCTGAGCTCAGAATTGAGGTTACTTCCCTGTGAGAATAGAAGGAATGTGGGCATGGATGTTTCTGACGCTGGCTATTGTGTTCGAACTCTCAGGGACCATCTCAATGAAAATATCTCAGGGGTTCACCCAGCTCTGGCCTTCCGTGCTTATGTTCCTGTTCTATGGGGCCAGCTTCACCTCCCTGAATTATGCTCTCACCTCGATTAAGGTAGGCGTAGCTTATGCGATATGGTCAGGAGCGGGAATCATCCTGATTTCCTTCATAGGAACCCTGTTCTTTGAAGAAAAGCTAACCCTATCCTCACTACTATGGATAGCCGTCATCATTGTCGGGATCATAGGACTGAACATTAGCGGCAAGACGCATTAGCGAACAGCAACAGTATTGGATAGGTTCATAGATGAAGGAGGATGCCCAAACATGAGTACGAACACATCACCTGAAGATAAACCAGTTATCACCTTTCAGATCATTACGGATACCCATGTCACTGCTGACCGCAATCATGAGTACAATCTTAACTTCGAGCTGGCACTCCGTGATATAGCAGCGCATGGGGAAGGCAGCAGCGGGATTATGCATATCGGTGATGTCACAGACCACGGCTTCCCTGCTGAATACGAAGAAATGCTTCGTATCCTCAAACAATATAAAACCGACCTGCCCGAGATTACCTTTACCTTAGGCAATCATGATGTGGGGCTCGGAAATTGGGAATCACGTTTAGGAATGTATACGTCACAGACCGGAATGTCCGGACCCTATCATGATCACTGGATCAATGGCTATCATTTTATTTTGCTAGGGACGGAGCAAGGATTGCCCAAGTTCTGTGATCTCTCCTCTGAGCAGCTTGATTGGCTGGAGCATAAGCTTGGAGAGCAAGCTTCACCAGAGCAGCCTATCTTTCTCTTCCTGCATCAACCGCTTAAAGACACCGTAGCCGGATCACTGGAATCGCAAGATTGGTATGGTGTCACACAAGATAAGGAATTAAAAGAAATTCTGTCGAGATATCCCCAGACCTTGTTATTCACTGGACATACCCATTGGGAGCTGGAGGTAAACAACACTATGTTCCCTGGCCATGGAGAGATCGCAACGATGTTTAATGCTGCTTCTGTCGCCTATCTTTGGACTAATGAAGATAAACATAAGACGGGCAGCCAAGGCTTCTATGTGGAAGTGTATAGCGATAAAGTGCTTGTCCGGGGCAGAGATTTTAAGACAGGAAGCTGGATTGAGGCTGCACAATATGAGGTAGCTTACCCAGCGGTAAGCGTATATTAATGATAAGCATTTAAGCGAGAAATATAACAAAAAAAACGATTGTGCACAGGGAGTCCTTCCCCGCAACAATCGTTTTTTACTGTAGCTATTCAGCTTATCGTCCAATGGGCGCAATCCGGTAGACAGCTGTATCTCCATCCGCTGCCTTCGTATCGCTCTCGATCTGCCAACCGAAGGACAACACAGAGGCCAAACGTTCCTTCTCGGCCAAGGTTAAAGCCACCTCAGCGGCTTCTTTACCTTCCTCAAGCTCCAGAGCCGCTTCTTTGCCCAGAGCTACCCATATCCAGCTGCGAATCCCACGAATCGTATTGTATTTGATCTGATAGCCTGTCTTCACCGCTTGCCCGAACAACTCCGGCTGCTCTGACTGCAACGCGGTCAGCTGCTTATAATCAAATTGGTATTCGCTCTCGTCAACGGGCAAATCGCCCTCTGCCACTTTACGAAGAATATCCTCATCAGACCACCCCAAGGAGCGGAGTGATTCCACCAATAACGCATCCCACTGGGATAACTTTACCCGGTTTAAGTTCTCTGACATTCTGATCCCTCCCAATCTATATATAGAGTCTAATCATACCGTAAAATCATAAGCAACATAATGGCCCGGGCTTACTTCCTGTAGTGTAGAAGTCTCAGCTCTGCCGTACTCTTGCGAGTATCCGTCTAAAATAATTCTCTGATTGGCCCGCCGGGGATCCGTCTCCAAGATGGAAGACAGCAGCGCCTTTGTATAAGGATGAATAGGATTATCGTACAGCTCATCACTTTCGGCTACCTCTACTAGTCGACCGCCATACATCACGCCGATCCGGTCAGAAATATGCCGTACCATCGACAGATCATGTGCGACAAAGAGATAGGTCAAGCCAAATTCGGACTGCAAATCCTCCAGCATGTTCACTACCTGGGCCTGGACAGACACGTCCAGCGCTGAGATCGGCTCATCACACACGACAAACTCAGGTCTTACGGACAATGCTCTGGCAATCGAAATCCGCTGGCGTTGTCCACCGCTGAATTCATGCGGGAAGCGGTAGAGATGTTCTCTTTTTAAACCTACCTTTTCCAGCAATGCCGCAACAGCTTCTTTGCGTTCTTCACCTTCGTGGATGCCGTGGATTTTCATAGGCTCACTGATCAGATCAAGCACATTTAAGCTTGGATTAAGTGAAGAATAGGGATCTTGGAAGATCGACTGAATGCGTCTGCGAAAAGGTTTTAACTGCTTCTCTCCAAGCTTGCTCAGCGGCTGCCCGTCAAAAGACACTTCACCGTCTGTGTAATCATATAAGCGCAGCAAGCAGCGTCCAACCGTGGACTTGCCGCTTCCTGACTCTCCAACCAGCCCAAAGGTCTCTCCCTGACGAATCTGAAAGCTTACGCCATCTACTGCCTTAAGCACCGATGTATCGCGTCCCCACATATCCTTACCTTTGGAGAAATGTTTTTTGAGATTATTTACGTCCACTAGAATCTTATTGTCACTCAACCGAACCGCTCCCTTCAACGCCAGCTACGGCTGGAGTCTCCTGCACACCATCTGCTAACCAGCACATCGAACGGTGACCGGGCGATAATTCGATTACCGGAGGACGTTCGCTGCAACGGGCAAAAGCATTAGGGCAACGCTCCATAAAGGGACAGCCAGAAGGAGGATTCAACAAATCCGGAGGTGTGCCTTCGATTGGAATTAGACGTTCACGCGATTTGCCGTCACGTTTCGGAATCGAGCGAAGCAGACCTTTCGTGTAAGGATGCTGTGGGCGGTAAAAAATATCCTCCACCGTACCTTCCTCCATCACTAGTCCACCATACATTACGATAACCCGTGTACATACCTGAGCCACCACACCCAAATCATGGGTGATCAGTGCTATAGCTGTACTGGTATTATTTTTTAGCTCTTTAAAAAGTTCAAGAATTTGGGCCTGTATCGTTACATCAAGCGCAGTTGTCGGCTCATCCGCAATCAATAGCTCTGGCTGGCAGGAAAGAGCCATGGCGATCATGACCCGCTGCCGCATCCCGCCGCTGAATTCATGCGGATACTGCTGCAGCCGCTGCTCAGGATTATTTATACCCACCTGCCGCAGGATACTTGCTGCTTCTTTGAACGCTTCTTCCTTATTTAAGCCGCGATGCCGCCGGATGACCTCCGTAAGCTGCTGGCCGATTTTTTTCACAGGATTAAGAGAGGTCATGGGATCCTGAAACACCATCGCTATGCGGTTGCCACGCAGTTTTCTCCACTCTTTTTCCGAAAGGTTAGATAAATTCTCACCACGAAAATTGATATTTCCAGCGATAATTTTACCCGGAGGTGTAATCAACGACATAATCGCCTTCGCAGTTACACTTTTCCCGCTTCCGGATTCACCAACAATCCCTACCGTTTCTCCAGCATCTATATGAAAGCTAACGCCACGAACTGCCTGATTCTCCCCATCTCGAGTTTGGAAGGAAACCTTCAAATTCTCAACAGACAATAGCCGTTCCGTCATGATGTCTTCACACTCCTATCTTCGGATCAGCTTCGGTTCAAAGCCAACCCGCAAAATATCGCCCAGAACATTAAAGCTCAGAACCGTTAGTAGTATCAATAACCCCGGGAACAATGCCAAATAAGGTGCCTGAGCGATATATCCCTGTGCATTGTTAAGCATACTGCCCCAAGTGGCATTCGGAGGTTGTACCCCGAACCCAAGGAAGCTTAGGGACGACTCCATCATAATCGCGGAAGCGATATTATTCGTCGCACCTACAATCACAACAGGTACTAGCCCCGGAAGAATATGACGCCAGATAATTCCGAAGTTGCTCTGGCCGGAAGCTTTTGCATATAGTACATATTCCCGTTCTTTAATCGTCATCGTCTCCGCACGAATCACACGGGCAATGTTCATCCACATTAATAGAGCAATAATTAAAATGATGTTTCCTACACTCGGCTTCAGAAATACGCTGAGCAGCAGCAGCACAAGGAAAGATGGAATGGACATCACTACATCAAGCATCCGCATCAATAGATTATCAATCCATCCGCCAAAATATCCACTGATTACGCCCACCGTCACACCTATACCCGTGGCAATGATCATTGAAGCAAAACCAACTAGCAAAGATACCCGGCCACCATACAAAGCTCGGGCAAAATAATCCCGGCCGTAATCATCCGTACCAAACCAATGATCCGCTCCGGGCGCTTTCAAACGTGCCAAAACATCCATTGCATTCGGATCATGTCCGGACAAAAAAGCAAATATAGAGCCTAGTGTGAAGACGATTAAAGTAATGAGGGCTGCGACACCCAATTTATTCGTAAATAGCTCATCTCCAACACTTTTCCATTTACTGCGATTCATGAGGTCACCTCGTTAATTTAATTCGTGGGTCCACGAAGCTATATAGAATATCCGCGACCAGATTGCCGATGATCAGCATTAAAGAAGAGAACAAAGTTATTCCCATAATTACGGGATAATCCATCCCTTTAACCGCAGTCATCCCTAAAGAGCCAATACCCGGCCATGAAAATACCGTCTCCGTTACAATTGCACCCGCCACCAGATCACCCATCGACATCCCGAGCAATGTAATTACTGGCAACAGTACATGCTTAAGCACGTGACGGAACAGAATCGTTGTCTTGCTGGATCCAAAAGCATATTGAATCTGCACATACTCTTCTTTTAGCTGTCCAATCGTACTAGAGCGGATGTATCGTACGTAACCGGCCAGAAATCCAAAAGCCAATACGGCGCAAGGCAGAATACCATGCTTCAATACATCAACCGCTGATTCCACACCAATGGTTCGCATCCCCATAATAGGCAGCAGGTGCAGCTTAATTGCAAATAAGTACATAAGTAATATGGCCAGCCAAAATAAAGGTACTGAAATTCCGATATAGGATAAAAAGTTAATTAGTTTATCCACCCAGCGGTTCCGGTTAGCTCCAGCAAGCAGACCCATCGGGATCGCCAACAGAACGGCTAAGCCGATTGCACTGCCCATCAAACCTGCTGTTGCAGGTAAACGTTCTAGAATTTGCTCCAATACAGGCTGATGATTCACAAGGGAATAACCGAAATTGCCCTGCAGTACTTCTTTGATCCATATAAAATATTGAATGTAGGCTGGCTTATCCAGCCCAAGGTTATGCCGGATGCGCTCAATATCATCCGCGTGCATATTCGGCGTAACGAAGGATAGTACCGGATCCCCCGGAGCCAGCTTAATCATCGCAAAGCACACAACCGAGACAAAAAACAGCATCGGCAGGGTTTGCAGTAATCTTCGGACGATAAGTTGTCTCATACGTATATTCTCCCAGTTCTATATCGGTAAAAAAATAAGCTGGATTGACCAGCTTATTTTTTCCCGTTCTTATTTAAGGTAGATTTTCGATAAATCTTCAAAAATAACGACAGGCTTCAAGACTGCTTCTTCTAGACCGCCGTAGTTCTTGGAGACAGCTACAATAGTCTTAGTATTAGCAATTGGATAAATCGGTGCATCATCAGCAATGATCTCTTGGATCTTCTTATAGATCTCACCACGTTTAGTCACATCTGCTTCTCCTGCACCATCATTGAACAACTTATCGACTTCAGCATTATTATAATGCGAGTAGTTAGAGTCTGCAGTAGATGTATACAAAATTCTGTAAGCATCAGGATCGTAACCCATAATATAACCTGCAATCGCAAGTTCAAAATCTGTTGAATTCATATCACTGAATTTCTGACCATATGCCGAGGCATCCATATTTTGCAGTTCAACTTCAGCGCCAATGGCCTTTAGCTTTTGCTGCACGTATAGTGAAATGGCTTCCTGAGCTTTATTACCGCTCGATACAATCAATCTCAATTTCAGATCGCTAACCCCTGCCGATTGCAGAAGCTCTTTGGCTTTTTCTACATCATTATCAAAAGAAGGTACGTCATTAGTATAGAACAATGCATCCGGAGTCAAAAAGGACTTCGCCGGGTCTGCATACTCGTTAGAAGTATAAGCAGCCTGAATGATTTCATCACGACTTAGGGCTAGAGACAAGGCTTGACGAACTTCTTTTTTAGCAAGAGCACCTCTATCACTGTTTGCATTGAACAACAGGTAGGACAATCGGCCTTCACTATAAGGCAGGATTTCGAAATTGTTCGAAGCCTCAATCGTTCCAACATCCTGTGGATCTAGATATTTAATGTTGATCTCACCATTCTGAAGTGCGAGATTCGCAGCATTCGTATCTTTAGCAATCCGGTACGTTATAGAATCAAGATGTGGTTTGCCACCAAAGTAGTTATCAAATCTCTCGAGCGTAACATATTCGCCTGCTTTGTATTCTTTAAATTTAAATGGGCCAGATCCAACCGGAGCAGCATTCTTGGTGCTTTTCTCTAGATCCGTCTCATTCTCAAAAATATGCTTTGGAATCGGAAATACTTGCACTAGTGTAGCTTCAAAAGCTGGGCTGACCTGCGGAAGCTTGAACTCTACAGTCAGATCATCCACCTTAACTGCCTTAACGGGTTTATCACCGATGAATAAGTTCGCTCTCAACATGCTGTTTTGCTTCTCATCGAGGATGCTATCAATCGTGAACACGACATCGTCAGCTGTAAGCTTTTCTCCGTCATGCCAAGTTAGTCCACTTTTCAGTTTCAATGTATAAGTCAGGTTATCTTCGGAAAGTGTCAGGCTGTCTGCCAAGTAGAAGGTCTTCTCTCCGTTATTCACTTGGAACAATGGCGCGTAGAGCGCTTGGTCAATCGTCAGACTGACACGATCACCAGCATAGTTCGGATTTAGAATGACAGGATCTGCAGCGACCCCAATAATTAAGTTGCCACCATCTTTTGGTTCAGTGCTTGCTGTCGATCCTTCAGTAGCCGTAGGCGTCTGATTTGTATTTGTGGAAGCGGCGTTATTTCCCCCGGAGCACGCGCTAATCAAAAATGTTAACAAAACCAAAGTAATAACTCCAGATAATCCTTTACGCATAAGTTTCTCCCCCGTGTCTATATTGTCTTTGTTTGTTTTTTATATTGTATATCGGGATACTAGGAATTACAATGGATAGCATTTCACATTAATGTAATATTGAGGGAACTGAAAATTCCGACCTTTTTCATGACTCATCCCCACGCTTTAAAGTATCCACATGGTCCATACCTGAAATGACTCTTCCGAATACAGTATGCCAAGGGTCGCAATACCCCCTTGGACAATAAATCCACGAACCACACGTTGGAAAGTCAGACCGTTATAAAAACCTTGATGGACCAGCTTCATCGTGACTACTCTCCTAAACTCTGTTCAGCCACCAATATGAGCTTCAGTCTTCGCTGTCTCTTCCGGTACGTATATTTCCTCAACATCCCCATCCAGTAGAGGTCGGTATTTACCTTTGCATCATACCAGAACACATCCGCACGAGGATTCATGGCCAGTAACAGATTGATTAACTACTGAGCTTTTAGTGGTGATTTATCCATAGTCTCATTCCTGTGCTCATCTGGCTGGCATTCTTATCTAATTATCCGGTAATTGTACAGCAGATCCATAAAAATTAATATATCTAAAAAGTTCAATTTATCCAACTCTCATTTCTCATTTACTATAAGAACTTTGCGAAATAAGGATTATTACTATCTAACTGTAAATATATTGAGAACATACCTATACCTCTCGGAAGAAAGGGAGAGTCCCCCAAGGAGGCCGCAATGAATAAGACACGCGTATTAATCGGCAGCCCGATCCATCAAAAGCCCAATGTGTTGCGAGAATTTCTGAATTCCCTGCTGCGCCTGAATATCGAGCAAATCGAACTGGATTTCCATCTGATTGATGACAATGATGATGAAGCGTCCAGCCGGTTGCTCCAGGAATTCAAAAGCAAGGGTGAGCATATTTTTATTCAAAGCTCCGGCTTTCACGATGCGTACATTCGCAATGATACGACCCACTTTTGGAATTCTGATTTAGTCTGGAAAGTCGCCAACTTCAAAAACCTCATGATTAACCGAGCGCAAACCCTGAACTATGACTACCTCTTCCTGATCGACTCTGACCTCATCCTCCACCCAGATACGCTAAGACATTTAATAGGGACGAACAAAGATATTATTTCAGAAGTATTTTGGACACAGTGGCAGCCAGATACCATGTTTCAGCCGCAGGTCTGGATGCATGACGAATACAATCAGTGGGAGATACTTCCCGGCGAAAAACTGCAACCCGAGGAGATCAACCGCAGATTTCATGAATTCATAGCCAAACTCCGCAATCCTGGAATCTATGAAGTGGGGGGTCTCGGCGCTTGTACATTGATTAGCCAGCATGCGTTAAAAGCCGGGGTAAGCTACAATCAGATCCGGAACATTTCATACTGGGGCGAGGATCGCCATTTCTGCATTCGTGCCGCGGCCCTTGGCATTCCACTATTTGTTGATACCCATTATCCTGCCCTTCATTTGTACAGAGATAGTGATTTGAGCAAGGTTGAAGATTTCATCAGAGAAACAACAGGGGTAAAAGCTGAATCGGCACCCACACCCATCGAGGAAAATTTCAATGAGGCTGCAGCTGCTCCTATAACCAAAAAGCGCCCCAAGCTAACCCTTACCATGGTTGTAAAAAATGAAAGCGGGCGCTTCCTGCGACAGGTTCTGGAGGAACACCGCAAATATATCGATGAGGCTGTCATTATTGATGACGGCAGCACAGACAATACAGCAGCTGTCTGTCTGGAAGCACTTGACGGCATTCCCGTTCATCTCGTGCATAATACCGAATCCAAGTTCAGCAATGAAATTGAGCTGCGAAAACAGCAGTGGGAGGAAGTCCTAAAGACAAATCCCGAGTGGATTCTGAGTCTGGATGCGGATGAGATCTTTGAAGCCAGCTTCGCGGAAAATATAGATACCTTGCTGTTTGCTGATGGGGTCGATCTGTTCTGCTTCCGCCTTTACGATTTATGGAACGCGAACCATTACAGGGAGGATACCTACTGGCGCTCTCATCTGAACTACCGCCCTTTTTTGCTTCGCTATAAAGAAGACTTCAACTATGTATGGAATGAATCCCCACAGCACTGTGGGCGATTCCCGGAAAATATCTTCGAGCTGTCTCATCAGCTAAGCAACCTGCGGCTCAAGCATCTCGGTTGGTCCAAAGCCGAGTTCCGGCTCGAAAAATATCTGCGTTATATGCTCCTCGACCCCGACGGCAAATACGGCTGGAAAGAGCAATATATGTCCATCTTGGATGAACAGCCTCATCTAATCCCTTGGGTGGAGTGAGGCTTACAATAAAAAGGACGTCCACAAAGCCGTTACGGTTTTGTGGACGCTTTTTTTATTCAGAACTCAATTCAGAACTCTGTGGCCCATCGACTTCTGGCTTCAGAATGGTTACCGCAAGCTCGTTGCCGGATTCATCTACCTGAATAACTGATCCCTCTGCGGCTTCACCAGCAATAATCGCACGTGCCACACGTGTCTCCAAGCTGCGCTGGATGAATCTTTTCAACGGTCTTGCCCCATACACAGGATCAAAACCTTCCTTAGCGATAAAACGCACCGCCGATTCAGTTAATGCCAGCCCGATCTCCCGTTCTGCCAGACGTAGACGCAATCCATCCACCAGTTTGTCCACAATTTTCTCGATCTCACCCAGTGTCAGCGGCTTGAACATTACAATGTCATCCACCCGGTTCAGGAACTCTGGACGGAAACGACCACTCAGTTCCTTCATCACTCTATCCTTGGCAGCTTCCGTAAGCTGACCTTTTTCATCGGTGCCTTGAATCAGATGCGGTGAACCGATATTGGAAGTCATAATGATGATTGTATTCTTGAAGTCAACCATTCGGCCTTGTGAATCAGTCAGCCGTCCATCATCAAGCAGCTGCAGCAGAATGTTAAACACATCGGGATGCGCCTTCTCCACTTCATCGAGCAGCACTACAGTATAAGGCTGACGCCGCACAGCTTCCGTGAGCTGCCCGCCTTCCTCATATCCAACATATCCTGGAGGTGCGCCGACGAGACGGGAGACACTATGCTTTTCCATATACTCCGACATATCTATACGGATCATGCCATCTTCGCGGTCAAAAAGAGATACCGCAAGCGACTTAGCCAGCTCAGTCTTCCCTACACCCGTCGGGCCAAGGAACAGGAATGAACCAATCGGGCGATTCGGATCTTTGATTCCTGCTCTTGCCCGAAGCACCGCATCGGCCACCAAGCTGACGGCTTCGTCTTGGCCCACTACCCGTTCATGCAGCGTATCCTCCAGACGCAGCAGCTTATCCCGTTCGCCTTCTACCAGTCGGCTAACCGGAACGCCGGTCCAGCGGGAGACAATATCTGCGATTTCCTCTTCAGTAACAGCCTCACGTAGCAATCTTGTATCCTGATCCTGCTGTGCCGCTTCTTCCGCTGCTTTCAACTGACGCTCCAGATCAGGAATAATGCCGTAGCTCAGTTCGGCTGACTTATTAAGATCATATTCCTCCTGTGCATCGACCAGATCCTTACGTGCTTGCTCCAGCCGTTTTTTGAGATCGCGAATCCCTTGGATGGCCGACTTCTCTTTCTCCCAGCGCGCCGTCATCCCTAGCTGCTTCTCCTTCAGGTCAGCGAGCTCGCGCTGCAATATTTCGAGTCGGCGTTTGCTGGCGTCATCAGTTTCTTTTTTAAGCGCCGCTTCTTCAATCTCCATCTGCATCAGGCGGCGGGTCACTTCATCCATCTCACCCGGCATGGAGTCTATCTCTGTGCGGATCATGGCGCAAGCCTCGTCCACTAGGTCAATCGCCTTATCCGGTAAAAATCGATCCGTAATATAACGATTGGACAATACCCCTGCGGCTACCAGGGCGCTGTCATGGATTTTGACCCCGTGGTGGACTTCAAACCGCTCCTTCAGACCACGCAAAATGGAGATCGTATCCTCTACATCGGGTTCGCTCACGAGCACCTGTTGGAAACGGCGTTCCAGCGCAGGGTCCTTCTCTATATATTTGCGATATTCATCGAGCGTTGTGGCACCGATACAATGCAGCTCACCCCGGGCCAACATCGGCTTCAGCATATTACCCGCATCCATCGAGCCTTCGGTTTTACCTGCGCCCACAATCGTATGCAGCTCATCAATAAAAAGAATAATGCGGCCGTTGCTTTCGCGAACCTCTCTCAATACCGCCTGCAGGCGTTCTTCGAATTCACCACGAAACTTCGCGCCTGCCACAAGTGAACTCATATCCAGTGAAAAAATCGTCTTATCCTTCAGACCCTCCGGTACGTCTTTGCGTACAATCCGGTGTGCCAAGCCTTCTACAATGGCTGTTTTCCCTACACCTGGTTCACCGATCAGCACAGGGTTATTTTTCGTTTTACGGGACAAAATCCGGATTACTCGGCGGATCTCGCCATCACGACCAATGACTGGATCAATCTTGCCCGCGCGAACCTCAGCTACAAGATCACGGCCGTATTTCTCCAGCACCTCATAAGTAGCTTCTGGCTCCCGGCTGGTTACCCGCTGATGTCCACGAATCTCAGCAAGCACCGACATCAGCTTCTCACGGGTCAGCCCACGGCGGACAAAAAGATCCCTTAGCTCACGATTCTCCCCGCTCGAATCTGACACCATGGCCAGCACAGCATGCTCCACAGAAACAAACTCATCCTGCATCTTCGCCGCTTCCTTCTCCGCCTGCTCCAGCAGATGAATCAGCGATTGCGAGGCGTAACGCCGTACCGTGCTTGCTCCTGACCCGCTGATGCTCGGCTTGCGTTGAAGCAATTCATCCGTGCTGCGCATCAGCTCAGCCACAGGGATATTCATCTTTTGCAGCAATCTTGGCAGCAAACCTTCTTGCTGCTGAAGCAACGCTTTTAACAGATGGAGATTATCGATCTCCTGATGACCGCTGTCTGATGCCAGCGACTGCGCCGCAGCCACTGCTTCCTGCAGCTTTTGAGTTAATTTATTGAAATCCATAGCTCTCTCACCTTTCTATTTAAGAGTGATTATATTAAATCGGCCTTTTTGGCCGGGGATAGGTTAATTTAGCGGGATTTATCCCGCTTATTTCGAGTAACTAGCCGTTTTGCGCTCATTCTGCGGGATTTATACCGTTCTTTTCGAGTAACTAGCCGTTTTGTGCTCAATCTACGGGATTTATACCGCTCTTTTCGAGTAACTAGCTGGTTTGCTCTCATTCTGCGGGATTTTTACCGTTCTTTTCGAGTAACTAGCTGGTTTGCTCTCATTCTGCGGGATTTTTACCGCTCTTTTCGAGTAACTAGCCGATTTGCGCTCATTCTGCGGGATTTTTACCGCTCTTTTCGAGTAACTAGCTGGTTTGCTCTCATTCTGCGGGATTTTTACCGCTCTTTTCGAGTAACTAGCCGTTTTGTACTCAATCTACGGGATTTATACCGTTCTTTTCGAGTAACTGGCTGATTTGCGCTCATTCTGCGGGATTTTTACCGTTCTTTTCTTATAACTAGCTGGTTTGCTCTCATTCTACGGGATTTTTACCGCTCTTTTCGAGTAACTAGCTGATTTGCGCTCATTCTGCGGGATTTTTGCCGTTCTTTTCGAGTAACTGGCCGTTTTGTGCTCATTCTACGGGATTTTTACCGTTCTTTTCGAGTAACTGGCTGGTTTGCTCTCATTCTACGGGATTTTTGCCGTTCTTTTCGAGTAACTGAACGCTTTGCGCCCAATCTACGGGATTTTTGCCGCTCTTTTCGAGTAACTGGCTGGTTTGTGCTCATTCTACGGGATTTATACCGTTCTTTTCGCACATCGAGCCCCATTCGACGCACTCTAAGGCACTTTTGCCTCTCTTTTCGCCAGACGAGCCCCATTCGTCACATTCTAAGGCACTTTTGACTTTCTTTTCGAACAACGAGCCTGATTCGGCACTTTCTAAGGCACTTTTGCCTTTCTTTTCGACCAACGAGCCTCATCTAGCGCTTTCTAGTACACTTTTGACTCTCTTTTCCCACCATAGTGCCGACTTTCACCGTTTGAGCGAAACGTTCATTTATAGTTAGTGGCTAAATAAGTTACTGTTCTGCAACTAGCATTCAATTCAGCCTTTCACCAATCAGAGTTGATCACAAACGAGTGAAATCACCTCACCTCTACCTCTTCTACCTATCTATTAATTACCCACTTTCGCCTTCTGCCGCTGGGTGCCAGTGTTTTGACGTTTAGCTCTGGCTTCGAAAGGGCTGGAGTCTGCCAGCTTTCGGTACAGATTTTTCTCCGCTTCGCTGGTGGGTTCAGGGATAACAATCTCAATACCAAATAAAATATCGCCGTTCGCACCATTCTCACGTTTTAAGCCCTTGCCGGGGATGCGTAGCGTTTTACCGCTCTGAATTCCTGCTGGAATCTTCAATTTCACGGCGCCGCCACCCGGTAATGGAACCTTCACTTCTCCGCCCAATACCGCTTGCCAAGGAGCAATTTCAACCATGCCATATAAGTCACCATCGCGAATCTCATAAATATCATGAGGAAGAATATGAAGTGCCAGCAGCACATCGCCACCCGGAGTGTTTCCCGCGATTTTAATAATTGTACCCTCATGGGATCTGGGCGGAATGTTCACATCCACCGTTTTGTCGCTGACCTGTACTCTTACAGTGGCGCCCTTATAAGCCTGCTCCAAGGTAATATCCAGCTGCGCCTGCATAGTACTGCGGGCCTCGCCCCACGGATTGCCATTCGCACGCCCCGTTCCACTTCCCGAGAAAAAATCAAAGCCAGCCCGATCCGCCGAGCCCCGATTTCCAAAAAACATCCCGAATAAATCTTCCTCCGAAATACCAGAACCTCCCGTTGAATAAGTCCCACCGTTCCAGCTTCCACTTCCACTTCCACCAAATTTTGAATCCCAAGAGGAGGCTCCACTCGCCGCCCCTCCACTAGCTCTGCCACGTTGAGCTCCATAAAGCAGCTCTTCATCGTAGAGTTTTCGTTTATCCTCATTACCAAGTACTTCATAGGCTTCAGCTGCTTCTTTGAATTTCGCCTCTGCCTCAGGGGCTTTGTTAACATCGGGATGCCACTTCTTGGCAAGCTTCTGATAAGCCTTTTTAATTTCTTGTTTAGTAGCTTTTTTGCTCACGCCCAAAGCATCATAATAGCTTTTACTAGCCACTCGTGCTTCCTCCTTTCCATACCTAATCTCATACCGACCACCATTGCACTCCGAGAAAAGACGCACCATAGCCGGAATCCTCCACTACAATGCGCCTTCTATTTCATAACACTATATTAAAAGCCCGCTGCCATCTCTAGAAGACTGAGCGGAAGTCCATTCCGCTTAATTTATGCTTATTCAGACTGCGAACCGGTAGAATTAGAATCTCCGTCTTGAATCTCGATGCGTTTACCTTGCATTTTTTGCCGTTTGGGAACTTCCAGCTTCAGCACTCCATCTTTCAAAGACGCGCGAATTTCTTCCTCGGCAATATCTTGAACATAGAATCTGCGCACATATTCACCATATCGGCGTTCTCTGCGTACAATCTGATGTTCATTGTTCTCCTCGGCATTTTCTTCCTTACGTACCGCTTTTATCGTCAAATAAGGACTGGCATAATCAATGTCGATTTCTTCTTTTTTCAAACCAGGAAGTTCAGCTTCAATCAGGTAAGCCTGCTCACTCTCATGAATATCTGTTCTGAAGGACATCGTGGAACTCTTAATCGGTGCAAAAAAATCATCATTAAAAACATCATTCAAAGACTTAGCCAGCATACCAAAAGCATCATCTCTACGTTTACCAAAAGGAACCATATCAAACATTATCCATTCTCCTCTCATTGACTTTGACTTTATTTGACCTATGACCTTATTATAGTCCCCTAACTGAGGAATAACAAAACCGATTTAAGCCGATTATCGCTCAAATTCAGGCGAATTAACTGATTTCACACGAGAAAATTAGTTCTTTTTATTTATTTGACCAATTTTGACCTTTGTTTGATCTTTCGTAAATGACACCTATATAATCATGACCCAACTTGCAGTACGATTATTATATGTTCAGACCTTCCGTTCAATACAAGCCATTAGCTTCTAATCATCTCCACGCCAGCTTTTAAACGGAGTTTCCTTACGAGCTATCAAAATTTAACGATTTAAAGATGAAGCCTGCAGAAGTGATATAATGAAAGACAAATAAAGACCATTTTCGTTACAGGAGACCAATTGTATGCAACCAACCTATGCTATGGATGATACGCAGTGGAGTAAGCTCATCCAAAATGTCGCCTATTATTTCGACGATCTTACCCTCAAGCGAGGGTTCCAATATTATAAACAAAATCGAGTGCAGCCGTTTACCATGACGGAGCCTCGTAAGATTAACGCTCTAGTTGAAGGTAGAGAGGATTACCGCGTCACCATTGATCTCGACGGCTTCACCAATTGTCATTGTAATTGTCCAGTATCAGGTCATTGCAAACATATGGCTGCTGTGCTGCTGAATTATGCCGAACAACAGAATAGATCTCTACAGGTTCTGGCCAACGCTAAAGCTGCATCCTTTTTGCCCAAAATATCAAGCACAGCAACAAATGCCTCTATTGGAGCCGATGCAACTCGTCAGCAGCAAATGAAAGAGATGGCCAACCGCATTGCTGGCGGAAAAATCACGGAGTGGCGGGAGTATTTTGAATTCTGTGTCTCCCCTTTAGCCCATACCACCCGAAATCCTGAATATGTGAGTCGGGCCTTGTCTGCAATCAATAAATTCAAACCGAAAATGCTTCCGGAAACGGAGAAGCTGTTCACTCTGCATGCTCATCTTTTCCTTTTGGAAAAGCTTGCTAAGCCTTCTGCGCAATCCGTCGGTCAGGCCGCTTACGCCCCTTCTCTTGGTTATTACACACAGGTAGCGGTCTCAGAGCTACAGGAAGTAATCACAGGTCTTTTAAAAAAGACACTTCCGCTGTCCCCCGAGCAAGAGCAGGATCTATGGCCATACGTCATCGATACTTTATCTTATCTGCGGCGCGAGATGTTGACGGAGTCACGGGATCGCTCACGGGATCAACCCTCTTTTTCTCTTAGCTATGATCTGCTGTGGAGAAATTGGATTTATCCGAATATAGGTGGAACTAAGCTTTACCTGAATGAAATCGAACAGCTGCAGCAAGCAGAAGGTGAATTAGGTGCTTCCCTTTCACAACATGCGTGGCTGTTAGCTCAGAGCCGTATGTATTACTATCTGATGGATGACCAGAAGGCTTGGGACTTATTGAATAAAGCGGCCGAGCGCCCGGGTCTCCATCCCGATGAGCTCATGAGCTTCACCTTTCCGCTGCTGGCTGCAGGGGACTGGTCCCGTTTGGTGGGTTGGCTTGCTCAAATCGGTCCACTGCTGAGCAGCAGACTCTATAATCTCAATAGCTATTCAACCAGTTGGGAAGAAGCTGTTCGCCACCTGCCTGAAGCTGAGCCGCAAATGTGGGATACACTAGCCACCATGTTACCTATCTCTGGCGAAGTCTATGAAGAGAAGCTAATCACCTATGAGAAATGGCAGACCTGGATGGATTATCAGCTGTCCATCGGTAAACAGCCCTCCGAATTTCGTGTCAAAGACCTCCAACCGGTGGAAAAGAATGCGCCTGAGGTTCTGCTGCCCTTTTACCATCAGGCCGCCGAAAGATTTGTGCTGGATAAGAACAGACATAGCTACAAAGCGGCTGTGAAATTATTGAAACGATTATCCAAGCTGTATAAAAAGCTGAAACAAGAAGAACGCTGGGAAGAGTTCCTCACTGCCTTCGCCATTAGGCATAGCAGGCTCCGTGCGCTGCAAGAGGAGCTTCGGAAAGGAAAGCTAATACCATGAACATGCATTTACGCACGCTGACCATCCGGCTTGCATTAAGCCAGTATGGCGATGCTTTAATATTTGGAATGAATGAGCGCGAAGATCTCGTGCCGGGCTTGCAGCTTAAGCAGCGGCTTTTCGCCTGGCATGAAGCGTCTTTTTATGGTACGGAGTTAACCGTGCAGCCAGCTGGCGAAGGCGTGGAGCTAGTGATTCTTCCTGCTGAGCAGGTCATCCCCTTCTTTGCCGAGCAGAAGCTTCTGGCGCATATCGAATGGAGCTGGGAGGGCGATGCCGCCCAGCTCACAGAACTGGCGCCACTTTTGGCAATATGTCTGGAGCACAAACAGTATATTCCCGACATCTCAGCCTACCGCGCCGGGAGGCTGCAATGGACTTGGGACGAAGGGGCTCTTGCGCAGGTGGCAGTGGACAGTGACACTGCTAAGGGAGCCCTTGAGGCGCTAAATGGCGGCAGCGAATTTAGCCGCGGATTACGTGCGGCGTTCTCTGCCGCCGTATCGCAGCGCTATTACAGCACGGAGGCCGAGGCCGGCGACCTCCGCAGCGAATTCCCGCTTCTCTTCGATAGAAGCGGAGCACTTGCAGCGGGCATGGATACCGCCGCGTGGCTTATCGCCATTGGCTGGAAGGCGGACACCGCGCCTTTCCGGCCCGCTCTACAGCTGCTGGAGCCCGATGAGGATGAATCCTATTGGCGGCTGCAGCTGATCCTTCAGGACAAGCGCGATGAATCCGCGCTTGTTCCCATCAGGCTCGCCGATAACGGCGAGCCGTACGGCTTGTGGCCGGCCGCGTGGTCGGCTCACGTGCATGAACGGGCCGCGGGATGGCTGGAGGGCCTCCGCGGCAGTCTGCCGCCCGAGCGCTTCGCGGCGGGCGGCGATGTGCTGGCCGAGCCGCTCAGCGATGCCATCGCCTGGCGGTTCTTGACGGCCGAGAGCCAGCGGCTGCTGGAAGCAGGCTGGCAAGTGCTGCTGCCGGCGTGGTGGGAAGCCGCCAGCCGGAAAAAGCCGCGCCTGCGCGCAAAGATCAGCTCCGGCGAAGACAAACGCAGCGGCGGTGAGTCGCTGTTCGGTCTCGATTCGATCATCGATTTCGATTGGCGAATCTCCATCGGCGACGCGGATCTCACTGAGGCCGAATTTGCCGAGCTGGTCGCAAGAGGGGAGCGGCTCGTCCGCTTCAAGGGCAAATGGGTCTCACTCGATCCGGCTCTGCTGGCGCAAATCCAAAGAGCCATGGCGGGAATGGACAAGTCGCAAGGCTTGTCCTTCCAAGACGTGCTTCAGCTCCACTTGCTAGGAGCTGGTGAAGAGGCAGACGCTGAAGCTACGGAAGAGCAGCTGCAAGAGGATGCCGCGCGTCTGCGTCTGGAGGTAGAGCTGAACGAGCATTTGATCAGCCTTATCGGTCAGCTGGGCCAGCGCTCAGAATGGCCTAAGCCGCCCGTACCTGCAAGCCTTAAGGCGGAGCTGCGCACCTATCAGCATGAAGGATTCGCTTGGCTGACCTTTCTGCGCCGCTTTGGGCTGGGGGCCTGCCTAGCCGATGATATGGGACTAGGCAAAACAGTACAGCTCATCGCCTATCTGCTACACATCCAAGAGAACACGGATGCAAGCTCAGCCCGGCGGCAGACCGACCCACCAGGTTGGCCTTCATTGATCATCTGCCCGACCTCCGTGTTAGGCAATTGGCAGAAGGAGCTGCAACGCTTCGCGCCTTCGTTGAATGTTATGCTTCATTACGGAAGCCGCCGTCTGGACGCAGGATTCTTCTATGGCGCAGCTTCGCAAGCCGATGTGGTACTCACCTCTTATGCGACTGCCGCGCTTGACCAGGAGCTGTTGAAGGAATTCACTTGGGCGACGATCTGCCTGGATGAAGCTCAAAATATTAAAAATGCCCAAACCAAACAATCCGCTGCTGTACGTAGTTTTCCAGCACTACACCGGGTTGCCTTAACAGGGACGCCTATAGAGAACAGATTATCCGAGCTGTGGTCCATTTATGATTTTATAACCCCAGGTTATCTGGGCAGCGCCAAGTCCTTTAATGACCGATTCACGAATGCTATTGAGAAGGAACACGACGCGAAACGTACAGCGGACCTACAAAATCTAGTGAAACCTTTC
This sequence comes from Paenibacillus sp. FSL F4-0097, assembly GCF_038593125.1. Lineage (NCBI taxonomy): Bacteria > Bacillati > Bacillota > Bacilli > Caryophanales > Paenibacillaceae > Paenibacillus > Paenibacillus sp. FSL F4-0097. Next base: position 300,012 of record NZ_CP151965.1, on the reverse strand, counting down.
ATGCTGCGCCGCAAGAAAAAAGACCCTAATATACAGCTCGATCTACCTGATAAAAACGAAATGAAAACCTATGTTCATCTGACTGCCGAGCAAGCAGCGCTTTACGATCAGACCGTAAACGGACTCTTGGAACGGATGAAGAAGCTGGAAGGCATTGAGCGCAAAGGGGCAATTCTTGGAGCTCTGACCGGGCTTAAGCAGCTATGCGATCACCCGATGCTTGTAACAAAAGAGGCTATCCCTGAACTGGATACGGACAACAAGCTGGATACCAGCTTTCTTATTAACCGTTCCTCCAAACTCGAAAGACTGCTGGATATGGTCAAGGAGCTGCGCGCGGAAGACGAGCGCTGCCTGATTTTTACTCAATATGTGGGTATGGGAAAAATGCTTCAGGCGGTTCTCCAGCAGGAGCTGAGCGAACCTGTCCTTTATTTGAACGGAAGCACCTCCAAACAGGCGCGCGACCGTATGATCGAGCGGTTTCAGACACCAGCCCCTGCTGCGGAAGATGGGTCTACACGCCCAGACGCACCGCCGTCTGATCAGCCGAATGTATTCATCCTTTCACTCAAAGCTGGGGGTGTTGGCCTTAACTTAACTGCAGCTAATCACGTATTCCACTTCGACCGCTGGTGGAATCCAGCGGTGGAGAATCAGGCAACTGACCGCGCTTACCGCATGGGCCAGACTCGTGATGTCCAGGTGCATAAGTTCATCGCCCTGGGTACACTCGAAGAACGGATTGATGAAATGCTGGAGAATAAGCAGCAGCTCAGCGACAATGTGATCTCCAGCTCAGAAGGCTGGATTACCGAGCTGTCCACTGAGGCTCTGAAAGATCTCTTTACCTTGCGTAGAGACTTAAATGACTAGCAAAAGGAACATTCGCGTAGATGCGAATGTTCCTTTTTCACAAGAATAATTACCATTGCTCGGACATTTTAAAGGTGACTGCGAGATCATCCCCGCCCGAGAGGGAGTTTACCACCAATGTGACAGGTTCATCATGGAACTCGTATGAGAGTCGCTCATTAAGCAAATTGACCGCCAGATTCGCATACGCACCAGAAATCCCTGATCCTGTACCTTGCATAATAACTTTTCCACCCGTGACCGTAGTGCAGGTATAGTTCACTAGCAGTGCCGTGTCCGTGGCAGGAATATTCGTAGTCGGTGTAGGATAATTCTCGAAGGTCCCATCAAGTGTCCCGCCTGCAAGGATCATATAGCGCACTGGTCTTTTGGACATAACATCTAAAGCCGCCGGTCGAATCTCAGCCGCAAGACCTTGTGGAATAGCAAAGCCGGGACGCCTCATAAAGCTGATTGCTGCGAAGTCAGTCGATGTAACGGACACGTTATCACGTATTTCCGAAGTTATCCGGCTCACTTGAAACACTTCAAGATCAACGGCGGTCCATACACCGTCCACATCAACAAGAAAAACCTGAATCTTCATCTGCTCCTGCGAATATACAAAATTAAATTGGAATAAATCCTCTACCATGACATAGGTCTTGCTTAAGGTCTCCTGATATTGCAGCTCAAATAACTCTTCAACAAAAATGGCCTGGGGACTGACACTATTGGATAAGCCCGTAATATAACAAAACGCGCCAGCCGATCCATTGTTAACAACTTTGATCACTACTTGATCTATTGGCCGAGTACCGTCGACAGGTAAATTAATAATGGTGTTTGTGGACAGAACAGGCAATGTCATCACACCTCCTATATATCAATTCATATATGATATGTAAACATTGTTTAGAATTATTGGATGTAATTAAAATACAAGAGATGTTCCAGAGCCTAAATAGAGATTTGCCACTAAATAACGAATGTGGTAAACTCGACTTAACTTTTTATGAACGGAGGGTTACGTGTGATAGACTTTATCCGAGTTAGAACTTTGCGCGGCTAATTGAATAGCGCTAAAGCTCTGCCCATGTGCAGAGGACTCAGGATTGGTCTACCCATTTTTAAAGGTAACCCGATAATTTAACAACAGCGTGTAGGGAGGATTCTCTTCACCTCCATTCCTTTAAGAATTGAACATCCATAGAAGCCGATTAGCCAACTGCTGCTCGCAAGGGATCAAAGTGCCTCTTCCCTGCGACTGGACTGTTGTTTAATTCATTCTACCTATGGAAGGCCCTAACTCTGACGTCCTCTAACGAACCGTAAGCACAGGCAGATTGCCTGTGTTTTTTTGCGTTTATTATTTACTATTGGAGGATGAATAAATATATGGAACAAATACGAGAAAAAGCAATTATAGTCGGTGTCCAGCTTCAGAACGAAACGAATTTCGCCTATTCGATGGAAGAGCTGAGCAATCTGGCAGCTGCCTGTGACCTTGAAGTCGTAGGAGAGCTTAGTCAAAAGGCAAGTCGAATTAACCCCTCCCATTATATCGGGACAGGTAAAATCGAGGAATTATCGGCACTTTTAGAAGCACACGATGCTCCTATTGTTATTTTTAACGACGAACTGTCACCTTCACAGATCCGCAATTTGGAGTCCGCACTGGACCGTCAGGTCATTGACCGGACCATTCTGATCTTGAATATTTTTGCGGAAAGAGCGAAGACCAAGGAGGCACAGTTGCAAGTTGAAGTAGCCAAGCTGCAATATATGCTGCCGCGCCTCACAGGTCTTCGTGAGTCGCTGGGCAGACAAGGTGGCGGAGCTGGACTTAAAAACAGAGGTGCGGGTGAAACCAAGCTAGAGCTGGACCGCAGAAGAATTGAAGAGCGGATCACTGCTTTACAGGTTGAACTGCAGCAACAAGTAGCAAGACGTCAAATCCAGCGGAAACAACGGCATAAAAATGAAGTTCCCGTCGTCTGCCTTGTAGGCTATACGAACACCGGAAAGTCCAGCTTAATGAATGTCATGGTAGAGACTTACCATCCAGGTTCCAATAAACAAGTATTCGCCAAGGATATGCTGTTCGCTACACTAGAGACATCGGTTCGCAGCATTGAGCTGCCTGATCACAAAACCTTTTTATTAACAGATACTGTCGGATTCGTCAGCCAGCTTCCCCATCATCTGGTCAAAGCGTTCCGCTCCACTCTTGAAGAGGTTACCGAAGCGGACTTATTGATTCACGTAGTCGATATTTCCGATCCGCAGCATCAACAGCATATGGCGGTTACGGATGAGACGCTTAAAGCACTCGGCGCTGACCAGATTCCAACGATCTATGCCTATAATAAGGCTGATCTGACTGATTTGCCTTACCCGCAAATTGAAGGTGACAATGTCTACCTTTCCGCCAAGCAAAATAGTGGAATGGCTGAACTTACCGCTCTGATCCGCAGCCATGTTTTTACGGACTATGTCCAGTGTGAGATTCTGGTTCCATTTGATCGGGGTAATGTAGTCTCATATTTCAACGAACATGCCCATGTTCAATCTACTAGCTATGAAGAAACAGGCACACGCCTTGAGCTGGAATGCAGAAAATCTGATTTCGAGAAATTCCGCAACGATTTTATTGAGCTATAACAAATTAGAAACGAAGTGGTAGTCCTTAATTAAAAAAGAGGGATAGAGTTTTTAGAGTTATCTGAAGCTCTATCCCTTTCTTTTGTGAATAAAAAAATGAACAATACAAAAGAGCCCTCTCTTTGCATTGCTCAGTAAGTATACAATAGGCAGACGCTAGATCTTATAAATATAGTTTCTAGACCCTATTCTTGAACATACAGTGTATCGGAAGCCTCTATTGTTGGCTGCCGGTAAAACCGTTCCTGCAGATAACCGCTGTAAGTAATTAAAGTCTGGATGCACCGATTCATCCGTTAAATAGGCCGAGATATCACTCCCATATACTCTTTCCTGATTCAGAGAGTCTATGATGATCTCTCCAGTAGTAATCCCTATGCCATGGCCGTAGAACAGATCATTTTCAAGCTTAATTGCATTCTCGCCCTGCCATTCTGGCTTGCTCGGAGCATGATCGGGATTCTTGAAATATACAACGTCTCCCCGCTGCGTGTGGTCCTTGTTGTAGTTTGTGATTAAGCGTAAATTCTCGTCATAATTCCAGTCCCATAAGAACAAGTCCTTAAAATACTTATTAAAGGCTCCTTCACCTATAGCTTCAATTGTCGCCCTATACAAAACAATAACCATGGCTGTCGCGCATTCGAAGGCATATAAATGTCCATTCCGAAAAATATCTTTAATCCCCACTGTGGGTTCCACGCCAGCGTTCAGCTGAAGTCCACCAATCTCCGTACGTGTCCAAAACAGCGGATTACAGCGGGAATCATCAAATGTTGCAAAATCCACTCCACTTTCATTTAAAGCTTCAGCCGATTCCACGATGCTTTCTCTCATTTTGCGCTCAAAGTCAAGGGCATCGGGTGAACGAACTTCCTTCACCATGCTTAGTCCCTCCAATGTTATAGGTTCTAAATATAGGTTATTGTACGTGTTCGTCACCGGGTTGGTGCTTAATTCTCATGATTCCCAGGCATCGACAAACCATTGGTTAAGCTGCCGTGTCTCTTCCGTCAAAATATCGAGGAAAATAGAAGTCCGATAACCCGTATCCTTCAAGCTTTTGCCCGTAATCTCTGCGATTCGGTTTAATCTATAAAGCAATGTATTAGTGTGTATATGTAAAAAAGCCGCGGATTCCTTTAAATTGCCGCTTAATGATAAATAGACAGCGATGGTTTTGAGAAAATCACTTTTATGCTCGCGATCATGTTCTTTTAGCGGATATAGCAACGGGCTTTTACGAATTCGACTGCGCTTTTGCTCCATAATAGCCGGTATATATGCCCAAAATCCAATCTCCTCGTACAATAGCAACTCTCGCCCATGAAAAGGCAGCAGCTTTTTGATCTCCACAATGGATACCGCTTCCCAATAGGCAATAGCCGCGGACATATATTCAGTGTAATCGAGACTACAGCCAGCAGCCAGTGCGCAGCCTTCACTCTTATACATATCCTCCATTGTTTTATGCAGGAATGAAGATAATCCACCCGCCCCCTCGATCACAAAGCTGAAGGAAAACAAAATAATCAGCCGATTATGCTCAGCCGTCAGAAATAATAATTGTAGACCGGAATAAGAAGCCATAACCTGCCGAAACCGGAGTATTAAATGATCATCGATTACCTTGTCACTCTCAAACACGCTAATATAATATTTTTCCGGCAAAAGAATGGACCAAAATTCCGCATCCTTTTTAATATTTGCTTCGTTGTCGTAGTGGGAGGTAATCAGCTTCCAGAAAAAATCCTCATGCGTTTTGTCCTGCTTCGTTTTCCAGCCTCGCTGCTTAAGTAAATAACGACCTACGATACCTGCCGCTTTCTCAACGATATTTTCGGCATGCCCTTCTACCAGGTTGCCTGTATCTACTACCCATATGTACCCGAGAATTTCCTTCTGATGTTTAATACAAATGGCCAGCCGGGGGCCAAGTCCCACCTCCAGCACCGCAGGAATTCGAATGGGATGTGCCGCGCTCTCCAGCTGCTGCATAATCCCTTTTTTGCGCAAGCCAATAATCACAGCGTTAGGTACACGCTTCCCGATAATCGTTGAAATCCGCGCGGAGTCACTCTCAAATTCATGCGAGCTGTAGCCAATCACATGATGATTGCTGTCCTCGATGGTAACTTGAGACTGTAGCGATTCACTTATCGCATCTGCCAATGATTCCATACTGTCGAAAAAACGATCAAATAATGGATCTTTATCTTTCACTAGCTTCACTCCCACCTGAAGAATAACCAAATCCTGTACTCTAGAGTGATTTCATTATAGTATGCATCCCCCTAACTGACTATAAGATAAATAGCTGGTTTAGGTGAGGGACGAGATCGGCTAGTTGAGGAAGGTGTTTGGGACGGGGATGTTTGGTGGGGGTTTTGTTGGGGGTGGTGTGGGAAGTTTTGTGGGGAGTTTTGTCGGGGTGTTTGGGAAGGTTTAATAGTTGTTGGTGTTTACCGAATGTTATAAATGGTTTTTAGGGAATAACCCCCGGAAATTCTGTGTTTTAATCATCACACGGTCATAATTAGGGAAATCCTCCCTAATATTCTGCACTTTAAGCATCACACGATCATAATTGGGGAAATCCTCCCTGATTTTCTTCCGTTTTGCGTATAAACAGGCGTATTCCTCGCTTTTTAGGGAGGAATTCCCTAATAACAGCATTTATAAGCTATTTTCGCGTTTTTTTAGGGAGAATTTCCCTAAAGCATCTCTCCATCAAAGCCTTCACCATCGCAGAAGCAAAAACTAATCAAAACTAGCCTGTTCTAGCCAACTTCACTACGTAATCTTTCCACCATCACACCACACGAGCAAACACCTAATGTATCTAATCACACTGAAACGCAATCTATTTACTTTAACACCGTACTGACAAACTTCCACCCGATCTCCTCCGCAAGAAACGCCAAACAGCAAGCTCCCCGCAGAGAGCTTGCTGTTTGGCTCATTCCATTATGGAACGTGTCTATTTTAGATCAATGTGAATGTCTGCTCCATGGCTTGCTCAACCGAATAAGGTGTCTCACCCAACGCTTCGGCAACAGCTTGGCAGGTGATTCTGCCATTGGCTACATTCACGCCGCTTCTTAGGCCGTCATTATCCTGAATCGCCTTGATCACACCTTTATTGGCAATTTGCAGGGCATATGGAACTGTAACATTTGTTAAGGCAATAGTTGAGGTCTTAGGAACAGCGCCCGGCATATTAGCCACGGAATAATGCAGCACGCCGTGTTTCACAAACACGGGATTATCATGTGTCGTCACTCTGTCGATGGTTTCTACAATGCCACCTTGGTCAATGGCCACGTCGACAATCACCGATCCCGGCTTCATGGTCTTGACCATTTCTTCGGTAACCAGCTTCGGTGCTTTGGCACCCGGAATTAACACGGCACCTACCAGCAGATCGGCTTCAGCCACTGCTTTCGCAATATTATAACGGTTAGAGATCAACGTATTGATCTGTGCTCCAAAAATGTCATCTAATTGACGTAGTCTCTCCGCACTGAGGTCAACTATCGTAACATCTGCACCTAAGCCAATAGCCATTTTAGCTGCATTAGTACCTACTACACCGCCGCCAATAATACTCACTTTACCTCGGCTAACGCCAGGAACACCGGAAAGAAGAATACCTTGTCCGCCGTAGTTCTTTTGCAGGAACTGCGCTCCCAATTGGACGGACATCCGGCCAGCTACTTCGCTCATCGGTGTTAACAGCGGCAAGGTGCGTCCATGAACAACCGTCTCATATCCGATCGCAAAGACACCTTTGTCTTTAAGCGCAGCAGCCAAGGCAGGCTCTGGAGCAAGATGAAGATACGTAAATAGAATAAGGCCTGGACGGAAATAGGGGTACTCCGTTGCCAATGGTTCTTTTACCTTCATCACCATTTCAGCGGAGCTCCAGACTTTTGCTGCATCCTCAATCAGTTGTGCTCCGGCAGAGACATACTCTTCGTTAGGAAATCCGCTGCCAACACCGGCTCCAGCTTCTACGAGCACTTGATGACCTTCAGTAATTAAACTAACTACACCCGCAGGGGTTATGGCAACACGATTTTCATTGTTTTTAATTTCTTTAGGTACTCCGATAATCATCATTCATCTCTCCCATCTAATGTAGATCCCTTATGTAAAGAATGATAACATATGATTAGCATTCCCATTTTGTTAAAAAATTAAAATATTATCTACCATGATTGTGTTTTTACACAAAGGATCTGACTTAACTGCCCATTAATCTTTAACCACTTTGGTACTCAACACAACCATCTTTATTATCTCATAAAAAAAGACACCCTATAGAGTGCCTTTTTGACGATTTTGTATGAAATTAAAGCGACTACCATATCGCATAATGTTATATTAAGTTACATGGACTATCTTGATAATAACAACATCACTGTTTCTAACACTACATTTACCCCTTTTTCGCAGTCTTCATAAGAGGTTAGTTCCTCTTCACAATGGCTTTTACCATTCACGCTAGGCACGAACACCATTGCGGATGGCAGAAAGCTGGCTACGAACTGTGCATCATGCCCTGCACCACTTGCGATCTTTCGACTGGAATAACCTAAGGTTTGAGCCGCTTGCTCCACCAAATCACACACATTCTGATCAAACCACACCGTATCTCGGCCCCAAAGCTTAGTTTTGCTTACTTCACAATCCAGCAGTTGCTCTGGCAAACCGTTAATAATGGCTTCCACTTCACGCACAATCTCCATATCTTTATGTCTGGCTTCAATGGTGAAAATCACTTTATTGGGAATGACGGTATGGATATTAGGAAGCACATTCATTCTGCCCATGGTATACACAAGCTCGGAATCGAGCGCCCCCAGCTTGCTCCGCAGCTCAATAATCAGGTCTGTGGCAGCAAACAAAGCATCTTTGCGCATCGCCATGGGGGTTGTGCCCGCATGATCAGATTCTCCCGTCACCTCAATCTCGTAACAGGCCATACCAACTACACAGTTAACCAGCCCAATCGCCAGCTCCTCTTTTTCAAGAACAGGTCCTTGCTCGATATGAAGCTCCAAATAAGCGGTGGCTTCGGTGATACGATTGCTCATTTCTCCCTTATATCCACTCTTCTCCAGCGCTTCACCAAAGCTAATGCCCGCTGGATCCTTTTTGTTCAACATAACACTTTTATCAAACTTTCCGGATAGCACACCAGAGGCCATCATCGATGGCTCAAAACGTGCCCCCTCTTCATTCGTAAAATTCATAATCGTCACCGGAACCTTCGGCTTAATCCCGTGATCTACAAGCGTCCGCACAACCTCTAGACCCGCGATAACCCCTAGGACGCCATCGAATCTGCCCCCTTTTTTCACAGTATCCATATGCGAGCCAATCACAATCGGAGGCCCGGAAGTTTCGCCTGCCAATGTGGCATACATCGTCCCCATATCATCCATCTTCACAGACATTCCGAGCTCTTCACAACAGGCACGAAAATACTCCCGAACTTTAATATCCTCTTCGGTCAGCGATAATCGGGTCACGCCATTTTTATCTGTACGCCCATAATCGGCAAATGCCTCGATTGTATTCTTCAGTCTCTCACCGTTCACGAATATTTTTTGCAGCTGCATCCCAGATCCCTCCGCTTCGAACGTTTTGTTGGCTTTCTATCTATGTTAAACCAAACCATAATATTTTCATTTTACATATTGTAATAATTATTATTCACATGATGCTACAACGAGTAGAGCCAGCAATAAGTAAACTAAAGTAGTATATACAATCTTTTCATACGAGGGGTAAGCTTAAGATAGCTTATCATCCCGTTTTACACAGGAAAGGAGCGAGCCCATGAATCTAAGCCTTGTGATCCCGGTATACAATATAGAGCAGTATATAACCCCTATGTTCAATTCACTCCTTGACCAAAGCGATCCGCATTTCGAGGTCATCATCGTAGATGATGGTTCTACGGATAACACTTACAACGTTATAGAAAAGATTCTTTCGCGTAATCCCGGCCTTTTCTGTAAAGTCATTCGAACGGAGAATCATGGAGTAAGCGCGGCTAGAAATAGGGGTTTAGCTGAAGCCACAGGTAATTATGTTCTTTTTGTAGATGGAGACGATTATGTCTCCGCAGACTTGGTCTCAACCCTTCAGTCTTATACCCAAGATGAACAACCCGAGATTATTTGCTGGGGTTATAATCATGTCTCCGAAGGCAGAGAAACTCTATTGAGCTGTACCTCTGATTTCAGCGACGTGACGGGAAGTGAAGCACTGGCGCGGATTTTCGTGAACAAGAGCTTGCGAATATGGACAGGGAGTATCGCTTATAAGCGAGAATTCCTACTTCTCCACGAGCTAGGTTATACAGAACGCTGTGTGAATGGAGAGGATCAAGAGTTCATCTACAAAGCCTTGTCCAGAGCGGCCAGAGTCATCTCAATCCCGGATATACTATCATTTTATTTACAGAGAAACTCCTCCATCTCCAACAGCTATAACGTGAATAAATTTGATGTAGTGGATGCTTTTAAAAGGGTGGATGAATATTTCAAAACCTATCCCTTTGCTGAACTAGATACGATCTCCCCATTGTTAATGAACCGGGAGCTGATTGAGAACTACTTTTTCAACCTCAAAACCTGTCTAAATGGTACGGAAGGGGTAAGCATTCAGGAATTACTTCGTGACATCAACCATACCTATCCCAAGCTCAATCAAGAAATGGATGAACTCATAAGACGTTATAGAGGAGATAATCGCAGATTAACCCTTTATATCAGAACATTTTTAATCTCCCCGCTTCTATATCACAGATTCATCTCTGTGGAGAGAAGCTTATCCAGGTTCAAGCGCAACCTACTTAAAGGGAACGGAACCCGAAAGGAATCTAGAATATGAAAAAGATGCTGATATACGCCTATACCGAATTTAATCTGGGTGATGATCTATTCATTAAGGTGCTATGCGAAAGATATCCGGATACCAGATTCAGAATTTGCGCACCACGCCTCTATAAACAATGTTTCAAAGAGCTCCCTAACCTCAAAGTGTATCCTTCCGATTCCCTTCTTCTAAGAGGCATTGGCTATATTTGCAGGAAGCTAAAGATACATAATGTGGCTCACAAATATCTGGCAGATCACTCAGATGGCGTCGTTCATATCGGCGGCTCGATTTTCATGGAGGCAGACCACTGGGCAGAGCATTTCAAGAATGCAGAAGTCATTCGTAATCAAAATAAGCCTTACTATCTGTTAGGATCTAATTTTGGCCCTTTTACAAATCAAGAATACTATGATGAGCACAAGCGGATTTTCAAGGATTATACAGATATATGTTTCAGAGAACAGTACTCTTATGATTTATTTAAGGATCTGGATAATGTCCGCTTAGCCCCAGATATTATTTTTCAGCTAGACCCGCCAGATATTCCAAACGAACCGGAGGATTACATCGTCTTATCCGTTATTAAACCTTCTGCGAAAGGTCTGAACGGTTTTGACAACCTCTATTATGAAAAAATGAAAGAACTCGCAATTTATTTCATTGAAAAAGGTTACGCGGTTCATTTCATGTCATTTTGCGAACACGAAGGCGATCAACTGGCAATTGAAGAGATTCAGCGCCTTATCGGTCCCTCCTACAAGGATGCTATGCAAGTGCATTTATATAAAACGAACATGGAAGAAGTATTGTCCGTGTTAGCTAATGCCAGATCTATTGTGGCTTCAAGATTCCATGCAATGATTCTGGGCTGGGTATTTAATAAACCGGTATTCCCCGTAGCCTACAGCAAAAAAATGATCAATGTAATGAAAGATGTTGGGTTCACAGGTCTGTATGCCGATTTCAATACGCTGGAACAGGTCCAGCCTGCACAGATTTTTGAAAGTATGATCACCTGCTCTATGGATGTCACACTGCAAGCAAAACAAGCCGAAAGGCATTTCGAGCACCTAGATACGTATTTATCGCTTTACGAAAGGGGGATTCGTTATGAAAGCCAAGCGGAGCATTCTTAACTTATCCTTTGGACTGGGAAGTCAACTCATCACGATCATCCTCGGTTTTTTTATACCCAGACTGATAATGGTCAACTATGGCTCTGAGGCCAATGGGTTGATCGCTTCGATTGTGCAGATTATTAGTTATTTGGCGCTGCTGGAAGCAGGTGTTGGAGCGGCCTCGATCCAAGCGCTTTATAAGCCGGTAGCTTCGAATAATAAAAACAATATTAACTCTATTCTGGCTGCCACCTCCAGCTATTATAAAAAAACAGGCATTTACTATTTCTTCGCCGTACTGCTACTCGCCATCGTGTACCCGCTAGTGATCTCTTCTGAGATCGATAAATTATCGATTATGGTCATTATTTTGCTTACAGGGATGGGCGGAGCGATCAATTATTATTTTCAGGGAAAATTCAAGGTCCTGCTCGCTGCGGAGGGAAAAAGCTATGTAGAGACTTCTATTGTCACTGTGGCTAATATTATGAACAGCCTGATCCGGATTCTGTTATTACTGCAAGGTGTGGACATTATTGCCGTTCAAGCTTCCTATTTTATCTTAACCTTACTTCAAATTATCGCTTTCTATATTTATATGAATAAGAATTACAAGTGGATCAACCTGAATCTCAAACCAGACTATGAAGCTATTGGCCAAAAGAATTCCGTATTAGTCCATGAAATCTCCTACTTGGTGTTTAGAAATACGGACGTACTCATATTAACCATCTTTACGAATCTAAAAATCGTCAGTATCTATGTTATGTACAATATGATTTTTACGATCGTGGATAATATCGTCCAGACCATAAACGGAAGTGTGAAGGCTGCCCTCGGGCAAAGCTACCATGAGAGCAAAGAAGCATTTATTAAATTTTATGATGCGTACGAAGTGTATTTCATGGGGCTTATCTTCTCGATTCTAACGGTGGCTTACATTTTGATTTTACCCTTTATGAAATTGTATACGGCTGGGGTAAACGACGTGAATTACATTGATATGTGGCTGCCGGTCCTGTTCGTAGTCATCAAATTATTAACCAATGCCAGAACGTCTTCCAATAATGTGATTACCATCGCTGGACATTTCAAAAAAACACAAAACCGTTCCATTCTGGAATCCGCCATTAATCTGGTGGCTTCTATTGTCTTCGTAATCTTCATGGGAATTTACGGTGTACTAATGGGAACGATAGCTGCCCTCTTATACCGCTCCATAGATATTGTAATCTATGCCAGCAAACATTTACTGGACCGCAGTCCTTGGGTCACTTTTAGAAGATGGCTCACGAATGCAGTAGTTTTTGTAGGCATTATTCTAATCATCACCGCCATCGACATCCCGATCCATTCCTATCTGGGGCTTATGATCTGGGGTGTACTTCTAGGATTTGTGATCTTGCCTGTATATTTCGTAATCGGCTCTTTAATGGAACGGGAAGTCTTCCTCTATACATGGGAACATCTCAAAAAGTATCGATATAAACTCAAAAATAAAATTAACGCTCAGCCTGAGGTAAGTGGTTTATCCAAATAACACAACAGGAGGACTGGAAATGGATCATAGCGAGGTTTTGCAGCAAGCCTGTTACGTCTTTTTAAATGACCTAAATGATGAAATAAACCATTCACCCACCATCCAAATAGATGATACAGAACTATTGCAAAGATGCCGCCAGATCATAGATCAAGAACAAAATGTACAAATCAAACCTTATCTGGAAACCTTATCTGAGGTTATTCATGCTTATCTCACGGGGAGGGCTTCAGAGGATACCTTGAAATTCTATTTATCTGAACAATTCAGCATTGTTGCCAGCGATATCGCAGGTTTAATTCAGGGGTTGGTTAAAATGGAAAGCCGCATTTCGGATACGGAAATTTCCTATCCAACGGTCCAGTCCTTAGCCGATTCCCCCAAGATCAGTGTCATTATCACTACCTATAATAGAAAAGCATTCCTATACCAAGCGATCCAAGGTATCTTAATGCAGGACTATCCCAATAAAGAGATTACAGTGATTGATGATTGTTCTACAGATGGCACGGAAGAGTTAATGCAGCAACACTTTGGGGCGGAGCCACGGGTCATTTACATGCGCAATGCTACCAATAGCGGACCTGGAAATAATCGCCGAAAAGCTTTCGCTGCACATGGTGATGGGGAATATGTTCTTTTTCTCGATGATGATGATTATCTGATCGACATGAATTATTTCAGTAAAGCGGTCCGCTTCCATCTCCTTCATCCCGAAATTTCATTTGTAGCTGCGAATGTGTTCCTGGAGTATTCCAAAGCCAAACAACTAAAAATCTCCAATCTGCAGCTTAGCAGCATTATTAAGAAACGCGATTATTTCATGAATTTTGAGAAAAAAGGATATCCAAAACCCGCCTCTACTTTAACTACTGTTTTTAAACGAGAGGCCTTAATGGCTATGGATATCCTAGATATGAATATGGTCAACGATGCTTCCATCTATTTGCGTTCCCTGCTGGTAGGTGATGCGGGCTTCATTGATGTGATTGCCGGCGTGTACAGAATACACGGGAACAATATCACCTTTAATCTGAGCCAAGGATTCTTAATTGAGAATCTGGAAGAAAAGAAACTCATTAAGAATATGGCCGTGCAGAAATATGGATATAACGCACAGGAAATGACGGAATGGTTCAACCATAATGCTTACGATACGATCTCATACTATTTATTAAATTCTGCAAAAGATGCTACAGACTTTAAATTCATGTACCATTGGGCGCTTAACCATTGCCCGCTGATCTACAATCAATTAAAAAATGAGTTTCGCATGAAGCTTATTAAAAAACAATTATTACGAATCTCCTTACTCCGTACGCTACTCGGCAGATGATTCGCTCATTAGCTTATCGAGCAGCAGAAAAAACTCTCTAAGCTTTTCTTTTGGGATGTCGGCATACTTGTCTCCAATGCTGATCTCACAATAAGAAGTATGTTCCCCGGTAGCTCTTATACCCGCGCTTAAACCGATTCCTGTCGCCTCATACACCGCTGACAGGATCGGTTCAATTTGTTCCTTAGACATTTGAAAATGCATGTGAAACATATTGGAGACAGGTTGAGCGGGCAGAGTGGTTACGTCGTGACATTGATTAACCCAAGCAGCAAGCTTCTTCGCGCCTTCATAATACTGCTGCATCCTGCCCTCTCTTTGCCGGAAATAATAATCAGAAGAAATGATGTACGGATATAAGCTGATTAAGTCTCCACCATGCCGCCGTTTCCATATCTTTGATTGCTTCGTAAAGTCTTCGCTGCCTGCAAGAATTGCCCCGGCGATTCCTCCAATTCCTTTATAAAAGGATATATACACACTATCAAAGAGTGCAGAGATTTCAGCTGCTGACTTCCCGTAATACGGAAGAATCTCAAATAATCTCGCCCCATCCAAATGCAATTTAATGCCGCGTGCACGGCAATGAGCAGAAATAGCTTCAAGCTCCGTGTACTCTGGCAGCTGACCACCAATCTCGCGCTGGGGTAATTCCAGCAACAGACAAGCGATATCGTCCTTTAGATTCGCCACATCCTCCAAAGTGATTAATCGGTCCTTATCCGCAAGCAAGATAGGCTCAATATGATGTAATTCCTTCATGCCATCCTGCTCATGAATCTCCAAGTGGCATAAGGGATGATAGGCTACTTTTTTCACCTCTTTTTCATCGCACCAGATTCTTAAAGCGATTTGCTGCGCCATCGTTCCGCTCGGAAAGAAAACTGCGGTTTCTTTGCCCAGGATATTCGCCATTTTCGTCTGGAAATCTTCAATCACTTCGCCCGTTCCATAGATATCAGATGCCGTACTGTTCTCTACGGCTGCCAAGGCTTCCTTCAACACTTGCACATCTCTATTCCCATTCCCTGCGATTCGATAGGCCGTTTCATTAAAAGCCTCTTGTACTGATTTTTTTCCGTTCATTCGTTGAATAACCCCTTCCGGATTTGCCTTGTCCCTAATATAGACGAATTTCCAAAAATCCCATCTTAATTTTACCCGATCTAAGGTGAAAAAACATGAGCGCTGTGCTACAATATTGGAATTGCAACGGCAATCTTAGGGAGGGTTATTGAATCACATGCTCATTATTGGTATCGCCGGCGGCACCGGCTCGGGAAAAACAACCGTAGCCCGCTCCGTCATTGACCGTCTTGGAACGGGAAAGGTAACTTTCATATCTCAAGATAACTACTATAAGGATCACTCACATCTCAGCTTTGCTGAACGTGAATCCATTAATTACGATCATCCTTTCGCTTTCGATAACGAGCTGCTCATTGAGCATCTTAAATCTCTGCGTGAAGAACAGACCGCATTCGCTCCCGTGTATGACTTTACAGTCCATGCCCGCTCCACTACAGAGACGGTAGAACTGAAGCCAAACAATATTGTAATCATTGAGGGACTCCACGTCCTTTCTGACGAGAATCTCCGTGAAATGCTCGACATCAAGGTATTCGTGGATGCCGATCCTGATGTGCGTATTCTCCGCCGGGTCCTTAGAGATATTGAAGAACGTGGACGGAGCATCCAGTCGATCCATCATCAATATTTGAGTACAGTTAAACCCATGCATGAAGCGTTTATCGAACCATCCAAAAAATACGCTGACCTGATCATCCCTGAAGGTGGCCATAATGAGGTTGGTATTCAGTTGTTGTCCATCCTAACGGAGAAGCATTTATATAACGATTGGACGTCTTAAAGTCTTAATTAAGCGCTTCTAGCTAGCTGCAGAGAATCTCTCTGCGGCTTTTTTGGTGTGTATGAACCCATCTATGGATCAGAATAATCCCACCTCATTATGGTAATAGCTATATTTACAGCACCAGCGGAAGAGGGATAACAACAATGGGATTTCTGAACAGAACAATAACAAAAGTTTTTAAGAACCCTTCATTAGGGCACCCCAACCCCACTAAAGAATTACCTAAGGAACTTATTAAAGAAAAACTTCAAGATAATATTCAATATATAAAAACAAGACTCGGCAATAGTACAGATCTTGTGATTAGAGAATTCTTTATTGGTTCCAAACACCAGATTAAAGCAGCTATTTTCTATACAGATGGATTGGCGGATAGTAAAGCTATTCAGGATTTCATTCTGGAATCACTAATTTTAGAACTTCCAGATCCAAGTCTTGATACACAAACAGCCAACTATCAATTATTAAAAGATCACATGCTCACTGTAGGGGATATTAAAGATGCGACGGAGTTCAATTCTTTATTCACCTCTCTATTATCCGGAGATGTGATCCTCTTACTCAATGGATATACCAAAGGGTTCACCATAGGCATGCGTGACTGGAAAGACCGTGGCGTAACGGAAAGTGCCACTGAAACGGTGATTCGTGGACCAAAGGAAGCCTTCACAGAAAGCTTACGCACGAATACCGCATTAATCCGGCGGAAAATAAAAGACCCCAATCTTTGGTTAGAAACACAGCAAATTGGACGTGTAACACAGACAGACGTAGCCCTCATGTACATCAATGGCATTGTTAGTGATGAGATTCTGCAAGAAGTACACTCACGTTTAGATCGGATCGACATTGACGGTATCCTGGAAAGTGGCTATATCGAAGAATTAATCGAGGATGAAACCTATACCCCATTTCCAACCATCCATCATACGGAACGTCCTGACGTTATAGCTGCTGCTCTTATGGAAGGAAAAGTAGCCATATTAGTAGATGGGACTCCTATAGTAATGACGGTGCCTACCTTATTCGTTTCCTTCATGCAGACAGCGGAAGATTATTATCAACGTGCCGATGTCAGCACCTTAGTACGGATGCTTAGATACTTCAGTATTTTCATTTCACTACTAGCCCCATCTTTGTATGTAGCTATTACTACCTTTCATCAGGAGATGCTGCCCACAACCCTGCTGATCAGTCTAGCTGCACAACGGGAGGGCGTACCGCTTCCAGCATTTATTGAAGCACTCTTAATGGAGCTCGCCTTCGAGATTATAAGGGAAGCGAGTGTACGAATGCCTCAAACCATAGCCCAATCTGTATCCATTGTAGGCACCCTGGTGATTGGGACTGCGGCAGTTGATGCCGGCATTGTTTCTGCTGCCATGCTTATTGTCGTCGCTATTACTGCTATCTCCAGCTTTGTGCTGCCATCCTTCGATCTTGCCCTGACCATCAGAATGCTCCGTTTCCCGATGATGTTCCTTGCTGCATCTTTTGGTTTGTTCGGTATCATCATCGGGGTTATTGCGATAGTTCTTCACATGTGCAGCTTACGTTCCTTTGGCGTTCCTTATTTGAGCCCGTTTGCTCCCTATAATCTCGCCGATCAAAAGGACACCTTTTTCCGAATGCCACATTGGGCTATGTTTACCCGCCCTAAGCTAATCAATAAAAAAAATATCGTTCGGGAAAAGAGCACACCACCGGAAAAACCGGGAGATCTCACAGAGGAATAGCCCCTGAAACCTTGACCTATGAAGTGATAAATTGGAGTGAACAAAACCATGTATAACATCGCAAGGCGCATATCTGTAGGTGCAATCTTTGAGTATCGAGTGTTAACCTATTACTACACTTGGTTTTGTTAAGCGCAGTAATGTTCAGAAGAGCACTGAGCAAAGACTTAATATCACGAAACTAGATGGTTTGGGAGGTTGTGAATATTGGGTATAGTAGTGATTCTCATAGTTGTAGCCATTATAGCAGCCATTGAAGTTCCCCTGATGTGGAGGAAAAAATTAATCAAGGAGATGTGGATTTTCTCATTTCTTCTGTTGCTGGGAACTTTCTTCAGTCTTATTAATGCGTTACATATTTCGTTCTCTAACCCACTGGGATGGATGATATTTATCTATAAACCCGTCTCGGATATGGTAAATGCCTGGTTATCCTAAAATGGGACTGAACCATTCCCTTGAGATGGCTTAGTCCCCATGATTAAACGACGTTGCCAAATCAGCAAGCGCCCTAAAGTTTGTTGCTAGCCGTTCACGCGCCAGCCAGTAATAAACTTCCTGGCCTCTCTTTTTATGGTCAACAATGCGGGCATCCCGTAGGATTTTGAGATGATGTGAAATCGCTGGCCTGCTTATTTCGAATTCACCTGCAATTTCCCCAACATTCAGCCGACCTTTATTCCCTAATAACGTAACAATCCGAATCCGAGTAGGATCACCAAATGCGGTGAGAAACCGTGTGATGCTGTTGATATCGTTAGGTTTAATCTCTTGCGGTTCTATCTCCCCACCCCGATTCGTAAATAAACTTAAACATACTCACTTGTTGAAACTACAATAAAGACCTCGTAGATTCTCTAACTATTAATTCTGCCGGGAAAATCTGATGCGCATGATTAACCTTCTTATTGATGAGATCAAAGAGAATCTTAATCGTCGCTTCCGCAATCTCTACTACCGGCTGTTTGATGGTAGTAATAGAAGGATTATAATAGAAGGAAATATCCAATCCGTCATAACCAGCAACCGAGTAATCTTCCGGGACTCGCTTGCCCGCTTCAAATATCGCCTTACAGGCGCCGATAGCCATACTATCTGATAAGGTGAAAATAGCGGTGAACTCTTCTCCTAACTCTAGCAATTCTTTTGTAACCGCATACCCATTTTCCATACTGTAACTGTCGATATCTTCTTTCATCCGCCGCACTAGCCGTTCATTATAAGCGATTCCATGATCAGCTAAAGCCTTTTTATACCCTTCATATCTCAACTTACCGATACTTACATCTTCTTCTGGTGCAGTAATGACCGCGATTTTCTCATGCCCTAGATTACATAGATAGTCGACAATTTTATAACTCTCATTAAAGTCATCTACAGATACAGAGGAATAGTCGCTCAAATCAAACTCTTCCGTCATCCCAATCGTACTAAGGACAAATGGAACCGTTAATTGCTGTAATTTCTCTTGAGAGTGTGAGAATAACCCCCCTAAGAAGACAATTCCCTTCAACCGTTTTTCTTTCTCCAGCTCAATCGCCACTTCGATCTCATCTTGATTCTCATCAACTCGTTGTAGGATGAAGGAGTATTTCTTGCGTTGAATCTCTTTTTCGAACACTTTGATCATCGGGCTAAAAAATGGATTGGATATCCCTTTAATCAATACTGCAATCGTTTTCGAATCAGAACGTTTTAAATTTCTTGCACTGTTGTTCGGAACATAATGATTTTCTTTGATAACCCTCATAACCATCGCTTTTGTTTCTTCATTAATATCCGGATGATTGTTAATAGCCCTTGATACAGTAGTCACGCCAACACCGCATAATTTGGCGATGTCTATAATAGTCAGTCTCTCCATTTCTATCTATCCTTTACTTGTTAGTATCTATCAAACTCCTTAATCCTTATTCAACTTCATAGTCAAAATAAGAAAGCAGGGGATTCCTGATGGTCACCCATCAAGAAAAACACCCTACTCGCTTCTTACATGAATATTAATTTATTTAACGAGGTAGATCAAGCTTAACCCTTAACCGCACCTGCAACGACACCTTCGATGATGTACTTTTGACAAGTCAGGTAGAAAATGATGATTGGCACAATAGCTAAGACCAGCATCGCCATCATAGCTCCCATGTCAATCGATCCGTATCCACCTTTTAGGTACTGGATCGCAATAGGAATCGTTTTATATTCTGTACCAATCAGCAGGTCTGGCAATAGGAAGTCGTTCCATACCCACATTACATTAAGGATAGCTACAGTTACAGCAATAGGTTTCAGGATGGGCAATACCACTTTAAAGAAGGCCTGAGGTGGATTACAGCCATCAATCATTACCGCTTCTTCAACTTCAAGCGGGATAGACTTCACAAATCCGCTAAACATAAACACAGACAGCCCTGATCCAAACCCTAAATAGATTAAGATAATCCCAATCGGATTGTCGAGATGCAGCACGTTTGCAGTCTTAGTCATTGTGAACATAACCATTTGGAAAGGCACGATCATCGAGAATACAAACGCATAATACATCATACCTGTGAATTTGGACTTCACCCGGGTAATGTACCATGCAGTCATGGAAGTAAATAACACGATCACAGCCACCGAGCATACCGTGATAAACAAGGACATTCCGAAGGCACTGAAAAAATCAATCTTTGCTACACCACTAGTATAGTTCTTTAAACCAACAAATGTAGTCTCATTAGGGAATAAGAACGGCGTATCACTAATGTAGAACTTACCCTTGAAGGAGTTCATCAGAACAATAAAAATAGGAGATAAGAACGCAATGGCCAAGACCAACAAAATGGTGAATATGGAATAATCTTTTGCTCTAGTCTTTTGCATTAGTTCTCAACCTCCTTTCTTCTAGTAATGACAAGTTGTATTAAGGCGATTAAGGCTACTAAAGCAAAGAATACGACGGCTTTCGCTTGACCGACACCTTCCCATCCTGATTTTCCGTAGAATGTATTGTAGATGTCCAGTGCTAACATGGAGGTCTGCTTAGACGGAGCACCAGCGGTTAATGCTAAGTTCTGGTCAAACAATTTAAATGAATTGGATAAGGTTAAGAATAAACAAATAGTAATGGACGGCATTACGAGTGGAATAGTCACATTACGCAAAATCTTAGAACGTGAAGCTCCATCAATTCTTGCGGCTTCTACTATATCTTTAGGAACATTCTGAATACCTGCAACATAGATAATCATCATGTACCCTATCAATTGCCAATTCATAAGAACGATTAGTCCCCAAAATCCGTACGTTGCATCAGAGGTCAAAGTGACACCAAATTTGTACAAAATCCCATTAAAAATCAACTGCCAGATGTATCCTAATACGATACCGCCTATCAAGTTAGGCATAAAGAAGATCGTTCTAAATACGTTGGTACCTTTTAGCTTTCTAGTTAACAACATCGCCAAGATGAAGGCGAACACATTAATAGTAAGAACAGATAAAACTGTGAATTTAACGGTAAAACCTAATGCATTTAGAAACTCTTGATTCGAAAAAGCTTTAGCGTAATTGCCAAACCCTATCCATGTTGCATCATTGACTGTAGTAAACTCTGTAAAAGACAAATATATACCCAAAAGAAAAGGGATCACAAATGCAATTCCAAAGGCTATTATGGTCGGTAATGCAAAAAGAGCAAAATATTTTTTTATCGATTTTTCCATGGAGTCTTCTCCTATCTCAGTATGGAAAATGATGAAACGTAGCAAGATCCACTCAAATTGTTGCTTAGTGCCACTGAATCCCGAGGGAGCCCAGTGGCACTAAGCTTTTATCTGTATGACAACTGAGAGTTATTCAAGCATCTTTCCATGCATTTATTATTTTGCTTTTTCAGCCTTCCAAGTGTCCTTGAAGATGGTTACAACTTCATCCCAAGTTTTGTTTCCTTGAGCGTATTGCAAGAGGGCATCACCAAAGACGTTTTTGAATTCTTCACTTGGGAATGCTGCGAATGTCCAAGCTACAGAAGTAAGATCTTTTTCCATCCAAGCAGATACTTCTTTAGCAAGTGGATCTGCTGGTTTTTCGCTGTCTTCAAAGGTATTGAATGGAGCGATGAAACCTAGATCGTTAGTTACATAAGCTTTACCTTTTTCACTGGAGAACAACCATTCCAAGAAAGCGATAGAAGCTTGTTGGTTCTCAGCAGATACTTTGCTGTTGATTGCGAAATAGTTTTCTGTACCTACAGCCAGACCTTGTTTTTCTTCGCCTTCCATACCGGTGTAAACAGGCAAGAATTTGATTTCTTCAGCTTTAACTACGTTACCGTCAACATCGTTGATTTGTGACCAAGCCCAGTTACCGTTTTGAACCATTGCTGCGTTACCTAGTGCAAATTCAGCCATGGAGTCAGCTACGGATTTACTACCCAGCAAGGATTCTTTAGTTACAGAGTTCTTGATGTACAGATCGAAAATATTTTTAAATTTATCGTTGTATTTGAATTCAACTTCTTTAGAAGCTAGACCCGCAAGAACGGT
Source organism: Paenibacillus sp. FSL F4-0097 (assembly GCF_038593125.1). Lineage (NCBI taxonomy): Bacteria > Bacillati > Bacillota > Bacilli > Caryophanales > Paenibacillaceae > Paenibacillus > Paenibacillus sp. FSL F4-0097. Next base: position 277,470 of record NZ_CP151965.1, on the reverse strand, counting down.
GTTGTCAAACTCAGTATTGTCTTTGAATTCATAGTACAGCGGCAAGTTTGCAAGGTGAGTCTGCCATCTCCATTGCTCGCCAGCAGCGAGGGAAGTGGAGGCGAATACACCTTTAATGCCCAGTTGGTCTTTTTTAGCCGTCATATCTTCTACTACTGCCTTCAAAGTATCGAAGTTATTGATCTCAGTTGTGGTGGAGATCGATACCGCTTTATCAGCCAAAGCGAAGTATTTCTTCATAATTGCGTCGTTGTAGATGATGCCGTATCCTTCAACTACGTAAGGGATACCATACACGCCTTCACCTTCAGTTACAGCCAAGCTTTTGTCGGACAGATAGCTGTAAAGCTTAGTATCTTTCAAATCCAAGGTGTAATCTTTCCAGGATTGAAAACCAACAGGTCCGTTAATTTGGAAAATAGTTGGCGCTTCAGACTTGGAGATTTCGGATTTCAATTTAGTTTCGTAAGTACCCGCAGCAGCCGTTACGACTTTTACCTTAACTCCTGTTTCTGCTTCGTAATCCTTAGCGATCTTTTCATATATTTCTGCAATCTCAGGTTTGAAGTTCAAGAAATAAACTGACCCTTTTTTACCAGATGCAGCGTTTCCATCATTGGATGCAGAATTATTTTCTTTATTCCCACATCCTGCCGCTAAGACAACAACCATAGACATTACTAACATGAGCCCTAAATATTTTTTGATATTCTTCATTCTTCTTCCCCCTCGTACTTTTTATTAGATTACTTCGCATGAAGACGTTCCGATGCTCTCAGTGAAAATTATGTCAGCGTTTTCATTTGCTTAAGTAATCCCCAGCCTACTTTTTGGTATCCTTATCGGTATCCTTATCGGTAACGTTTTCAATTGAAATATTAGCACACCATTTTGAACTTTTCAATAGCTAATCTTTTAGAATCATTTTATGGAAAAACTGCCCACGGCAAACCTTGCAAGCGTTATAATAGATTCATCCTTATTCATGAATGGTGAATGCTTAGGACATACTAATGGTTAACGACCCATTAAATAACTATGAATAGGTGATTGCATATTTTATCTCTGATCGAACAGTATGAGCTACAATTCTCCAATAATAATTATTTTGGCGATATCGGGGTAGATCCCTCCTACTCGATTGTAGAAGGCTCCCTTCCTGTACTTGTCTCAGCTCCACATGCCATTAACCATTTTCGAGAACATGCTGTAAAACCAGCTGACATGTATACAGGCTCCCTTGCCCTCTTGTTACAAAAGCTCACAAATTGCTACTGTATTTATTCGAATAGCTTCTCCAAAGAAGACCCAAATTACATCTTAGGTGGAGAATATAAGGCTGCGCTACGAGCGCTTGTCAAAGAACATCGCATTCAGTTTGTGATCGATCTGCACGGGGCTTCCAAACTTCGGGAGTTTGATATTGACCTAGGGACACTGTACGGAACCTCTATACGAGAGAATAATTTAAATGACGTCATAGGCATCTTTAACAATAATGGTATTACCAAAGTTCGACAAAATCATACATTTTCCGCTTCCCATCCTGGAACGATTACTTCATATTGTGCTAAGGAATTGTTAGTTCAAAGTATTCAAATTGAAATTAATCGAAATTATCGTAACCCGAATGCGTTTGATTTATTCCAAAAAACCATTCATTCCCTTGAACAAATCATTAAACTATTGGGCGGTGTCTGACATTATTATCGAGCAAACCTTTACTATTCTAGACAAACAAAGCCTTCAACCTCGTGAAGAAATCACAATGAACTCTGAAGAGTTAAAGGAATTAGGTTTAGTCCAGCATATCTTCGTTGATCTTACAGCAGAGAATGGTGTGAAAGTCAGCTGTTTAATTTTATCGGCAGATGAGGTGCCAAGAGGTACAATCCAATTATCCAAGCGGGCAAAGGACAAGCTCGGGGACTGCCTCACTACAGGATTAACTATAACGAAGCCAGAATACGACACAGTTCTTCGGGGAATTCCTAAAGTGGACGAGATTGCCAAACCCTATGTAAAAGCCTGTCCAGCACTCGTCCGTAAATATACGAATCAAGTGGAACTAATCAATCCCACAAACGGCTTCCGGGTAAACCTAACTTTACGAGAAGATAGCACAGCCAAACCAAATACCCTTTACTTCAACAGATACATCATGTTATTGCTTGAAACCCATTCCGAGGGGCATGACCCATTAATCATTACTCGCGCTAGGACGCGTTCCCAACCCAAGCCAGGTATACATAAACTTATCAATCAACTGATCCGACGGCCCTTAAGTGCATTAGGGAACTTTTTTATTGGCAAAAGAGAGCTCACCCTCAGAGTGGGCCATCCTTACCCTTTTGATGAGCACCAGAATTTATGCAGAATTCATCCGAATGTTAGAAAACTGCTAGGCATGGAAGAAACAGATCAGATCGTGATCTCCTATAATTCAAAACAAATCACCATCCCCATCTTAGACATCGATACGGAGCATATTGCCCAGTCGGTCAAGCTTCATGCGGATAATGAGCAGCTTAAATTTATCGACAGCCACTTATTTATCGGAATCACCGCCTTATCGCGTAACGAGTTAGAAATTCCAAGCATCGGCACATCAGTTACCGTAAAAAGAAGTATGTACTCCTTATTCCTAAAGCACTTAAACAAATTGGTCTTACCTGTTATCGCTTTGTTGTTCACCATAGTACAGCTATATAAAGATTTGAACTGGAGCATCGCTCTGACCGTCATCATTTCTCTTGTGTTACTTCCGATTATCATCTACACAACACTATCTGAGGAACGCGCCAAAATTAATTAAATGGAGGGATTTCCGTGGAATTCACTTCACAATCCCAAGTTGAAGATATGATCTACAGCTCTTATCTAAGAGCCATTAACAACATTACACAAACTTTGGATGAAGAAGTTAGAAAACCGGAGTTAACCAGAGTATTACTGGATGCAGTTGGAAGTCCGGATCGTAATCAAAAATACATACTGGTCACAGGCAGTAAAGGTAAAGGCTCCACCTCTAGATTTATCTCCTCTCTGTTAAGTCACTTGGGATATAAAGTGGGGTTATTCACCTCCCCTCACCTGGTGGATTTCAACGAAAGAATCCGGGTCAATGGGCAGGCAATAGCCACCGAAGATTTTGTACGATTAGGTAATGTAATTCGCGGGGGCTTCCACCAGATTGAGGAGCAGCTTGCTGCTGACGAATATCAAGGTCCGGTTGGGGTTGCTTTGGCTATTGCGGCTTTGTACTTTAAGGAGAAGGGTACAGATATCAATGTGATTGAATGCGGTAGAGGGGGAAGGTTTGATGACACCAATGTCCTGAGCAATGACTGGGCTGTCATTACCCCAATTATGGAAGAGCATGTAGCCCATTTGGGACCTGATCTGAGCAGCATTACACTGCACAAGCTGGGGATTGTCAAAAACAACACAACAAATGTCTATGTTAGCAAACAGAAATCGGGAGTTCTTGCGATCATGAAGGACAACCTCTCCTCCAACCCTGTGCAATATTATGAAGAACAGTTTTTAGCTGAATCTATCACAACCACTTCTATCGGGACTACTTTTGATGTCCGGACGAAGCAAGCCATTTATCCATCCTTGACCCTCCCGCTATTGGGACAGTTTCAAGCGGTCAATGCTGCTAGCGCAGTGTCACTTTGTGAAGAGATTACAGGGGGACCCTTGGATCAGGAGATCGTACACCACTGTTTTGAACAATTACAATGGCCGGGGCGTTGTGAAGTTATCTATCATGACCCGCTGACGATTATTGACGGAGCTATTCATAGAGATTCTGCAAGCTATCTGGCTGAACTTATTCAATTAGTGAATCCTGAGCGCAGCCGTACCGTCACATCCATCATCGGTGTCCCTAAGGATAAAGATTACACAGGGGTCATCGAAGTCATGAGCACAGTCTCGGATCAACTAATCGTAACCAAACCCGATATAAGCCATCTAATTTTCCCTACGGATGCCCTGCTAATCGCCAAAAGTTTTCTCAAAAAAAGTTCCGAATTCCCTTGTTTAGAGGATGCTCTTACGTATCTTAAAGAACAATCACCTTCGGAGATTATTGTAATCGTGGGTACGCAAACTCTAATCGGAAATGCCAAAAGATTATTCGGGCAATCGCTGCTGAATATCGGCTTATAACTGATTCATACGCTGAAGAATAACTTCCCTGTAAAGGTCTGAGAGGCCAGGTACTTCACTTGGATTTTGCTTGCAATATTCATCTAACATCACCTTATGGTTAACCTCAATCACCATCAAGCCTTGATTTGTCTCTAAGATATCTACTGAGCAGAAATCAAGGCCCAGCGCTTTAGAGGTCCGGGAGGCAAGCTCCGCCAGCGCCTCTTGTTTGGCCTGATCTTTCACCTCAATCGTAACAGCCCCGTTAATCAAATTATGCTTCCACGAACGAACTCTTTTTTTGCCAAGGAATACACGCGCCTGATGATTAAAGGTTACAATTCTATACTCAATCTCCGCTTCATAATAAGGACCTATTGCCCCATTAAGCTGTAAAGAAAATAATAAATCGAGCTTTTCGTGCAGATCGGCTATCTCATTGATTTTGTACACATGCTTTCCCTGCGCCCCGTTATCCTGCTTCATAACTACCTCCCCATTGCACGCTTGGAAATAACGCTCAGCCAATGGATAAGGATTCAAATTGCTAAATTTGGAGTCAGGATGCGGCAAATAAATATGTTCTACGGCTGGGATATTCGCCTTATGCAAAACATCATAAGTTAGAGATTTACTCATGGCAATAATCGTAGAAGCACTGTTGTTTAGTCCGATCTCAGCGTCTACCATCACAAATGATTTCACTCCATCTGTCGCTCTATATACGAAATTTGGTGTAATTTCCTCAAAGCTAATCCCTGAGGCTGTAACAGAATGCTGGATCATTTTTAAGTAAGGTCTAGTCGTCATTCAGTTTCCTCATTTCTAACAAAATATGACCAAACCTAATCATAGCATGAGAAATATCAATAAAAAATAATAACATTACGTTATAATAGTTAACACATTCATCCCTTGAATCTTGTTTTAGGTCCGTTTTTCACAAAAATCGCAGAATATATGTTACGTTTAATGACTGATAGCGCTTTTATAGATAAAATAAGTGTTGATTATTTAGTGATCATCCTCTATGATAAGCTTATTAAAGCGAATCAAAAAGTTAAAGCGGTTAAACTTTAATGTCTAGGCGCCTAGTATTATTGCTAATTAATAGTGTTAGTTTGATTAAAAGTTAAAGCGCTTATACTTTTAAAACGAGAGGTTGGTGTGTCATGATCAATCGCGAGAACAGGCGGCAGACGTTCTACATGTATCTGTTCATTTCTCCTTGGATTATCGGCTTCCTAGTATTCGCCCTTTATCCTATCTTATCATCGCTTTACTTCAGCTTTACTGATTATGACATCATACACCCACCTAAATTTATCGGGCTCGCTAACTACACAGAGATGTTTCACAATGACCTGTTCTGGAAATCAGTGGTTGTCACGCTGAGATATACCTTCATCGGTGTACCTATCCAGCTTGCACTCGGTCTTGGCTTTGCGCTATTGCTCCACCAGACCATTCCTTTGCGCGGCTTTTTCAGAACAGCAATGTATTTTCCAAGCATGGTATCCGGCGTGGCCATGTCCCTGCTGTGGTACTGGATCTTTAACCCGCAGATCGGGCTCTTCAATTACATCCTTTCCTGGTTCGGCATTCATGGACCGGCTTGGCTGATGAACCCAGACACTGCACTATATGCCTTGATCATCATGACTTTCTGGACAGCAGGCTCAGGAATGATTTTATTCCTCGCAGGTCTGCAAGGCGTACCGGCTAGCTTGATCGAAGCCGCTAACCTTGACGGTGCCGGGCGCTTCAGAATCTTCCTGAACATTACCTTACCGATGATCTCTCCCGTGCTGCTCTTCCAACTGATTATGGGACTGATTGATTCCTTCCAAGTCTTTACCCAAGCTTTTGTCATGACTCAAGGGGGGCCGAATTACTCTACCTGGTTCTATGTCTATAATCTCTACACCAGCGCTTTCAAAGAATATCGTGCCGGTTATTCCTCAGCCTTGGCATGGGTGCTCCTTATCGTAGTTATGCTCTGCACCGCACTAATTATGAAATTGTCTAACCGTTATGTTCACTATGAAGGAGGCGGACGCAAATGAGTACAGTCAGAGCGCTAAGCCCCCGGACTAAAGGAACAAAACGCCGCCGGAAAGCGGAGCCTGTTAAGATTTTCAGCTTTATTACTCTAGTAGTTACAACATTTCTGATGCTGCTTCCTTTGTTCTTCATGGTCTCCACTTCACTTAAGTCCAAACGCGAGATGCTGAAGTTCCCACCCACCTTTCTTCCGGAGAGCTGGCAGTGGAGCAATTACACAGAAATATTTGATACCCTGCAGTTCGGTACTCTTTATAAAAACAGTCTGATTATCGCCGGCTTTAGTGTTGTGGGAACCTTGATTTCTTCGGCGCTGGTTGCCTATGGATTCGCCAGATTCAGAGGTACAGGTAATCAGGTGTGGTTCATCCTGCTGCTGAGCACCATGATGTTACCCTATCCGGCCATTATGATTCCGCAATTTGTACTCTTTTCGCAAATGAACTGGATAGATACCTTTTTACCCCTGATCGTGCCTGCTTTCTTCGGCTCAGCCTATAATATTTTTCTGCTGCGCCAATTCTTCTCCACATTGCCTGAAGAGCTGTTTGATGCCGGACGCATTGATGGCTGTGGTGAAATACGGATGTGGGCTACCATAGCAATCCCACTCTCCAAACCTGCACTTGCAACCGTAGCTATCTTTGCTTTTATCTACAACTGGAATGATCTGCTTACGCCAGTGCTTTACTTAAGCTCATCAGATAAGTTCACGCTACCCGTCGGGATGGCTTCTCTTACCTCATCGAGGTTCCGCATTCCACCTTGGCATCTGCTAATGGTTGCTTCGGTTCTAGCTATGGTCCCAATCGTTACGCTGTTTGCTGTAGCCCAGAAACAGTTCGTCGAAGGGATTGTACTTACAGGGATTAAGTAATAATCCGCCATCCGGCGGCCAAATATACTTGAAATCATGGAGGGTTTAGCTAATGAACAAGAACAGGAAAAGTATTGCGCTTTTACTTGCAGCTACCATGCTCGTTGTTCTAGCCTTATCAGGCTGTAGCGGCGGCAAATCGGCGGGTAACGCCCTATCTGGAGGAAACGGTGACTCTACTAATTCTGGAGGCAAAGCAGAAACGGTAACAATTACCCATTACACAATAGATTCAGAAGACCGCACATTTGTCGAAAAATTAATCCCTGATTTCGAGAAGCTGCATCCGAATATTAAAGTGAAAGTGGAAAAAGCGCCTTATGAGCAGTTCGACAGCAAGCTGCAAACGCTAATTGCCGGCGGCAAATCGCCCGACGTGACAAGTCACTGGGGGTATGGAGGTTTCGCAGAATACTACAATAAGGGTATGTTGTTCGATATGACCGACCTTATGAAAGAGGATGGTTTCAAGGCAGAGGATTATAGTATCCCAGAGAATCTAATGGGTATCTACAAGGTTAAAGATCACACTTACGGCATCCCGGTCAATATGTATGTCACCTTAATGCTCTATAACAAAGACATGTTTGATGCTGCCAAACTGACTTATCCAACAAGCGATTATGAAGATAAGAGCTGGACGTTTGAAAAAATGGTCGACGAAGCTAAACAAATGACGCTTGTATCCGATGATATCGCCAAAACTCAATATGGCGTAGACTTCACTTGGTCCGAACGCGATATGCGGCCGTTATATTTTGGAGCGGAGCCTTACTCAGAAGATACATGGACTAATGGCGGCGTGCCTTCCGAGACTTATTTTGACTCCCCTGAAGTGATCGCTGCCTACAACAAGCTTTTTGATCTTGTCTTTAAGGATAAAGTCTCTCCTTCTTCCGAATGGAGCAAAAGTGTAGCTGGACAGAACGGCGATCCCTTTGTTGCTGGTAAAATCGGCATGTCTATCGGAGGCTCATGGAACCTTGCAGGTGCAAATGACTTCCCCTTCAAAATTGGCGTAGCCGCTGTACCATGGGGAGGAAACGAAAAGGTACGCAGCACCCTTTATGTCGATCCGCTGCTGATCTTGAAGGACTCCAAACATCCGAAGGAAGCTTTTGAATGGATCAAATACCTGATCACAAGCGAAGTGCAAGAGAAATCCATTGAGCTTAGTGGCGGTAACCCACCAGTCAACACCGAAGCTGCAGAAGCTTACTATAAACATTTTGAAGGTATCGATCCACAGGATATCAAAAATGTCTACGAGGGTGCTGTTAACTACGGCTTCGAATCCTATAACCACTTAATCACCAACTACTCGCAAATTAATGACATGTTCATTAATGAATTGCAGCCAGTAGAAACTGGACATAAGACGGTTGAAGAGGTGATGGCGACGATTCAGAAGAAGGTTACAGAGATCATTCAGCGATAACTGTTTGGCAGGTATACCGCCCCCTTTAGGGACGGTATACCTGCGTGAAATCATACGTTTAGCGGACAGTCTGCCAACCCTGTATACTGAAAGTAGAAAACAGGATCGGAAAATCTGCCGTGAGGAGAATTAAAGATGAAAGTTAGTATTTTTGATGTAGCCAAAAAATCCGGATTATCCGTTGTAACCGTATCCCGGGTGTTAAATGGGGCCGAATCGGTACGCGAGAATAATCGCCAAAAGGTGCTGGAGGCAATTAAAGAGCTGGATTACCGCCCTAATGCTGCGGCACGCAGTCTGGCAAGCGGTAAGACGGGAATTATCGGCATTATTGTCACTACCCTGCAAGATTCCTTTTTTGACGCAGTGGTCAAAGAGCTGAATGAAATATTAGCGATGCATGGTTATTTTTTAGCCATATCCATCTCAACAGGCATCGAATCGGATGATAGCCATTATTTAATTCAGGAGGATCGTGTAGACGGTTTAATTTTGCTCTCTCCGATGGAAGAGGACAATTATATTGTGGAGTTAAAACGGCGGGGTATCCCTTATGTGCTGATAGATAATCAGAAGCCCGAAAATGATACCTACTCCATCACGATCGACAACTTCAAGGGGGGATACGCAGCTACGCGTCATCTACTGGAGCTGGGACACACTTCAATCGCTCATCTCTGCGGTCAGGAAATGTTCCGGAGTACGCGGGAGCGGCGCAGTGGATTTCTACAGGCGCTTCAGGAACAAGGGCTGGCCCCCTTTGAGATCGTGCCTGGTGATTTCGATATTGGGATGGGATACGATACCTGCAAACGTTGGCTGAAGGAAGGAAAGCTGCCCACCGCCGTCTTCGCCGGGGATGACAATATCGCGCTTGGAGTCATCAATGCCCTGATGGAAGCGGGCATTCAGGTACCCGAAGAGGTGGCAGTGGTCGGCTATGACGATCATTATATTGCTTCACAGCTTCATCCACATCTGACAACAATACGTCAGCCTGCGGACAAAATCGGGCTGGCAGCCGCGGATATGCTGCTCAAACGCATCTCTGGAAAGATGAAACGTGGGGCCGGGATGCGGATTGATCCTGAACTTATCGTACGTGAATCTACCGGAGCTGAGTAGATTAAATTTATACACTAGGAGTGACGACCATTGACTTACTACTTGGGGATCGATGGGGGAGGCACGAAAACCTATGCTCTGCTAAGCGATGAACATGGCAATGTTCTTGGCAAAGGCAAGAGTGGTAACGGCAACCACCAGACAGGCGCCCTTGAGGCCGCCAACAGTATTCAAGAGGCCACATTCGGGGCGCTGGCTGAAGCCGGACTCCGGTTGGAAGACATCCAGCATACCTATCTCGGACTTGCCGGTGCTGATCGCGAGGCCGACTATGCTATTCTCCATCCGATGATACGCCAGATAGGATTCACCAAATACACCATTAACTGTGACACTATGATCGGTCTACGCGCCGGAACGAATCGCCCTTATGGTGTCGCGCTCATCTGCGGCACCGGCACCAATTCAGCAGGCAGAAACCTGCAGGGAGAGCATTATCAATGCGGCGGCTTTGACTATATGTACGGTGATTTTGGCGGGGGTGGCGCACTCAATATTGAGGTGTTTCGTTCCGTTATCCGAGCTTGGGACGGCCGGGAACAGCCCACCCTATTAACAGGCTTACTGCTAAAAATGCTAGGTTATGAGGAAGTTGGGCATATGTTTCACGATTTCCTCGATCATTGGAAAAAAGTACCTGTAAATGTTGCCCGCCTGCTCTTTGAAGCAGCAGCTGAAGGAGATGCCGTAGCATTGGAGATTTTACATCGGCAAGGGGTTGAACTAGGTAAGTCTGCGGCAGCTATCATTCACAAGCTAGGCATGGAGCAGGAGACCTTCGATGTGGTGCTGGCAGGAAGTCTGCTAACCCGAGGGGATCGCGGTTGGATTCGCCAGCCTATCGAGAAAGCTGTACACGCTGCAGCCCCTCAGGCAACCGTGGTTACCCTTGCCACAGAGCCTGTAGTCGGTGCAGTATGGTCAGCTATGGATCAAGATGGGTTGACCATTAGTAGTGAAGTATATGAGAAAATGCGGAAATTTCAGGATTATGAATCGATCAAACAAACTACAAGACAGGAGTGATTAATCTTGGCAGCTAACCAAGGATTAAAGATTGCAGTTATCGGTGGAGGTTCTTCGTATACCCCAGAATTAGTAGAGGGATTCATTCTTCACTATAAAGAACTTCCCGTGCGCGAATTATGGCTTGTAGATATTGAGCCTGGTCTTCGCAAGCTGAATATTGTAGGTAACTTGGCAAAACGTATGGTGGAGAAATCCGGCCTTCCGATTGAGGTTCATCTGACAACAGACCGCCGTAAAGCGATCGAAGGCGCCGACTTCGTCAGCACTCAGATGCGTGTCGGCATGCTTGATGCCCGTGCTCGTGATGAGTCGATTCCGCTCAAATATGGCGTTATTGGCCAAGAAACAACAGGTCCTGGGGGAATGATGAAAGCACTGCGCACCATCCCTGTTATTCTGGATGTATGCCGTGATATCGAGGAACTGGCTCCCAACGCATGGCTGCTCAATTTCACTAACCCTGCTGGGATGGTCACCGAAGCCGTTCTGAAATATTCTAAGGTAAAAAGTATTGGCCTGTGCAACGCACCTATCGGTCTGATCAAGCAAGTCTCTGCCAAATATAATGTAGCAGCAGACCGTGTATATGCCGAATTTGTGGGCCTCAACCACTTGCACTGGATTACTCGTATCGATGTTGAAGGTGAAGACAAGCTGGACGATATGCTTGCAGATACAACCAGCTACAGCGCTAAGAACGTACCAGCAAGAGAATGGAACCCGGAATTCCTGCAATCCCTTCATGCACTGCCCTCATACTATTTAAAATATTTCTATATGACCGATGCCATGCTCGAAGAGCAGATAGAATCCCATAAACAAGGCATTAACCGTGCTGAAGTCGTTAAACGTGTAGAAGAAGAGCTCTTCGAGCTTTATGGCAATCTAGAGCTAAGCGAGAAGCCGAAGCAGCTGGAACAGCGCGGCGGTGCTTTTTACTCAGAAGCAGCTGTTAATCTCATGAGATCGCTTCATAACGGATCAAACGACATTCAGACCCTAAATGTCGCTAACCGTGGCATATTGGACTTCCTGCCAGATGACGCCAGCATTGAGGTGAACTGCGTGGTCACCAAAAACGGCCCGTTACCTCTGCCACTGACCAAAATTCCAACCATGGCTAAAGGACTCATTCATGCTGTCAAAACCTATGAACAGCTGGCGATTGACGCCGCTGTAACCGGAGACCGCGCCCTTGCCCTTCAGGCGCTCGCACATCACCCGCTTGTTCCGTCCGTGGACGTAGCGATTCGGATGCTGGACGAAATGCTGGAAGCTAATAAAGAGTTCCTGCCGAACTTTTTTGCGAATTAATTCATACCTCCTATCGAGAAATAACTAAAAGAGACCGAACCCGGTCTCTTTTTTTTCTTGTTATAAATCTTAAATAATCCTCTAAATATAGTGAAGTCACAGCGAGCATTGATTCTCCCCTAACAGGAGGTTTTATACTTGGATTCAGTACAGCAGCCAGAAAAGAAAACCAAGGAGGATTATAGATTATGAGATTACTTGAAATCACACTTGTCTTATTTAATGTATTGTTGTTGGGTTGGCTAACCTTAGGACGGCCCAAAACACAGCGCGGGTGGCTGATCGGCGGCGGGATTTCTACTGCTTTACTGCTTATCCATGCATTCGTGGAAGGGTTGCGGTGGCCGATGATTCCAGTGTATCTGATCACACTGTGGGCAATCGTGGGCGGAACAAGACTTTTCTTCCGATCCGCAGCAAAGGCAGCAAGAAAACCGCAACGGCGTTGGAAAACACTAGTGCTGACTGGAGTTGGGGCGGTTTATGCTACCGTTTCCATTGCTCTGCCCCTCCTGTTCCCTGTATTTTCTTTTGCGGAGCCCACAGGTCCTTACAAGATAGGAACCGTCACCTACCATTGGACCGATTCTGCACGGGAAGAAAAGTTCACGGAAACATCTGGTGACTCCCGCGAATTAATGGTGCAAATCTGGTATCCAGCAAGTTCAGAGGCTACAGGGAGCCCGGCGCCATATTTATCTGATCCTACTCCGTATATAGAAGGGCTGCATGAATTTTTACAATTGCCGGAGTTTTTATTCTCAGGATTAAAACTGGCCAACACCCACGCTATTGCGAATGCCGGTTTGGCAGATACGGAAACTAAATATCCGGTGCTTCTTTTCTCGCATGGATTTATGGGCTACAAGAATCAGAACACCTTTCAAGTCGAGCAATTGGTAAGCCACGGCTATATTGTCGTAGGGATTGAACATGCTTATAGCAGCGTAGCTTCGGTATTTCCAGACAAGTCTGTGGTGAAGTTTGATTCAGAAGGAAAAACAGGCTATGAGCAAATGAAGTATTCTTTTATGGATCGGCGTAATGAAGTCTGGGTAGAAGATGCTAAGTATGTGCTGGATCAAATGGAGGCCTTATCTGCGGACGATCCTAGTGGTCTGTTTACAGGCCGGATTGATCTTGAACATATGGGCATGTTCGGTCATTCCTTTGGGGGAGCCACAACGGTGCAGATGCTGATAGAGGATCAAAGAATTCAAGCAGGCATTGATATGGATGGGGTGCTTTACGGTGAAAAGCGGATTCCTGCAGACGGCTTGAAGAAACCTTTTCTGCTCATGAGTGCCGATGACACCTTAAAAGGAGTAGACCAAACCAGCGATGCTGAAATCGCCGCACTACGGACGGATAGGAAAGAGATTACAGCCTACTATAATGAGCTATTCGCCCGGTATGAGCCAGTAACTGCAGGCGGGAACTATTGGCTGACCTTCAAACACAGCAAGCACATGAGCTTCTCAGATCTATATCTGCTTACCCCCTTGTTTGAATGGATGGAAGATGTAGATGTGCGCGGAACACATGAGCTGATTAATGAGTATACGCTGGATTTTTTTGACCATTATTTAAAAGGACAGCCCTTGCAATATTTGAATAACAACCTGGGAGACCATCCGAAGTATACACTTCAACAAGGTGCGGAATGAGAATTCTCCTGCGCAAGCTTCCATTCTAGCCCTTCCATCAGCAAGGCGTTGCCTCTCACAATAACATCCCATTTGGGATTGAGGAGCAAGCATAGTTTATTAAAGCGTTCTATCCGTTCGGTAGGAGCAGTTTGCATCAAATGAGCATATTGGCGGAAAAAGGCGGCTTTATCGCGGAACTGCTCTGGACCTGCATACATCATCACAAAATCTTCAACAATTGCCTGTACAACAGCGCTGTCTGCTGATAGTTTTTGTTGCAAGGCTGCTTCCACCCGAATTCGGATATTCTCCAGCGTTCGAATCCAAACCGCAGCGGGAACGCGGGGATGTCTAACCATATTGAAAAAAGGCAGCTCAAATCGGACAAGCTCCTCCATGTACTGTGTATCGTTCATAAGTGCTTGCAGTTCGTTCCAAGCTACGGTTTGTCCGGCTGTCACTTTGACTTCATTCATAATATATTTATTGAACAAATATAAAAAGGTATCCCGCCATTCGGACGGCAATTGACCGAGCGGCTGTATTTCTTCTATTTTACTGGAGATGAACCGGGTTCGCTTATCAGCATTCATGGACAAAGAGTCCACCAGCTCATTCATGTAATCCATGGAATCACCTGTTGAGACATGCTCTTGGGCTTGGCGCAGAATCGAAATCATATTGGTCAGCGTACTGACCTGGGTCTCCAAAGCTTCAATCTGCCAGTTGAGTGCTGTAGTGAGCTGGATTTCTCCAGCGATAACTTGGCGAATCTCGTCAATGCCGAAATCCAAATAACGTAACGTTGTGATCAGCCGCAGGCGGGAAATATCTTCAGGAGTATATAAACGGTGTCCGCCTTCGCTGTGGCTGGATGGTTTCAATAGATCGATATCGTCATAATAACGAACGGTTTTAATAGTTGTGCCCAGCAGCTTAGCCACCTCGCCGATGGTTTTGGTATCTTTACGCAAGTGATCACCCTTTTTGATGGAATCATACGATGTTGGAATGGATTGTACCGAAAGGAACGACAGCTTTCAATTTGCTTGTTGCTGATACTCGCTACCCAAGCAAAGATGGATAAAGCATCTTGGTAATTTGCACTTAGCCAATTCGATATCGGACACAGCTGACCTTAAAAGCGGCTTTTTCCCACTTTTAGAGTGCTATCGGACCCCATAGCCGTTGTTAGCGTGAACACCACTCAATATGACCACTTTCTACTTGAATAGCGGCGCTGGGGTCCGAAACTCTGCTCCAAAGGCTAAAAAATAGCAAATAACGTCATCTGGGTCCGCATGACTCGGCCGAAGATTGCACAGAAAATGTGTTCGGATATTTATAGAAGAACCAGAGATTACTGCGAGTTGTACCGATAATGAGATCTGCTGTCCATCAGTTCACTGCTGCCAGATTTGCCAACGACCCACAACGCCAAAAAACGATCCCTGTTACTGGAGGAACGCTTTTTTATTTCTACTCCAATGGACTCCCAGCATTTCGACCATTATTATCCACTCATTTATTGCTGCGCTCTCAGCGTATTTCTTGCATTACCTGTTCAATGCCAGAGCGAATATCCGGCTCTTTTACACTGGATACATTGAGCTTTAGAATCTTCTCTTTATTAAAAGAGGGCAGATACCCGCTGTCCGCCATTTCGATGCGAATGAACTTTTTTTGCAGACGTTTGATCATCTGTTCTGTCTTTACGCTGTCACTAAGCTTCAGATACGTATGCACACCAAGCTGACCGGTTGGATGGTAGGAATAATGCTGTGCTGTCGCTGTATCTAACTCTCTCATAATCGATTCATGGAGCAGCGCGGATCTTTTTTCGTAGCAGGAACGCATCTTTTTTCGGTGGCGCTCGAACATTCCGCTTTTCAGATACAACTCCAGGGCAGCCTGAGACAGCATAGAGCTATCTATATCCATCAGTCTTTTGAATCGGTTAAAAGAGTCACACAGGACCTCTGGCAGTACAGCGACACCGACACGCAGGCCCGGAAATATAATTTTGGAAAAGCTTTTCAAATAGATCACATGGGAAGCATCGTCATAAGCGTAGATCGGATCCTCTTTTGCATCCTGCTCCAAGTCCGCCATGTAGTCATCCTCAACGATGTATACATCGTATTTAGCTGCTAGCTGAGCAATCGCCTTCTTCTGGGGACGGGTATAGGAGACGCCAAGCGGATTATGAAATCGCGGGACGGTATAAAAGAACTTGAACTGGCCTGTCTTAAATAACCGCTCTAATTCATTCAAGTCCACCCCAGCATCCGAACGCTTTATCCCCTCTGTCTCAATGCCATACGTCTTCAGATATTCCATAAACAACGGGTAACCCGGCTGCTCAATCAGCACTCGCTGCCTGCCATTCGGAAAAGGAATTCGGGTCAATACGCCAAGCGCCTGCTGCACACCTGAGGTAATAAAAATCTGATCCGGATTGGCAAATACCTGATAAGAAGCCAGATGGCGCTGCATTTCACGAATAAGAGAAGGAAGCCCCTGCGGCGTTCCATAGATGAACAAGTCATTGCGGTACATATCAATCGCTTTATTAATACAATGTTGGAAATCCAGATACGGAAAAATATCCGGGTCGGGTGCAGACACCGTAAAATCGATCCAATGTGCACCTTCGTCTTTTCGCTGTCCGCTTCGTTTCATGACATAATAACCACTTTTTGAGGCGGCATAGATTAAATGTTTGTCCTGAAGATCCTGCAACGCGCGAATAACCGTACTTTTACTACATCCATAACGTAAGGACAACTCCCGGATAGACGGTAATTTATCTCCCTCACGATACGTATCCTCGGCAATTTGCAATTCCAGCTCGTTGATTAACTCCGAATACTTATACATCCCTTTCACCTTCCTCCAAGCTTATTCTGTACCGGTACAGATGAATAATAATTACATTGTAGCACAGCTACTCTAGCCTTAGAATAAAGAGCAGAACAGGACCGGTACCTAAATGCGCGCAACACTTTGGAGGTCTTTACTAATGAATACATCTTCTACTCAAAAAGCGATAGCAGCAGCTGTCTTGAATGCTATTATTGTCGGTTTTTCCTTTATATTTGTAAAAATGGCCCTAACCGTCTCGGATCCTTTTGATACGCTAGCTCATCGCTTCACGTTATCTTTCCTTGCCGCTTCTTTATTTACTTTTCCAGGGTGGGGGCGGGTGAAGTTTGGAATATCCAAGGCCGCAGTGATCATCCCACTGGCTTTAATGTATCCAGCGTTGTATTTCACCCTTCAAGCGTATGGGCTTCTGTATACAACCTCCGCTGTAGCGGGTATTATTCAGGCGACAATGCCCATCTTCACCATCCTTTTGGCGGCGATGTTCTTGAAGGAAACCACGAGCAGCCTCCAAAAGATCTCTACATTAATCTCAGTTGCAGGCATTATTCTTATCTTTGCCATTCCAGGTTTGAGTATCTCTTCTTCTAGTCTTTGGGGCGTCTTGCTCATCCTAATCTCAGCTTTATCCCTTGCCGGTTATAATGTTGCGGCTCGAAAGCTGACACGTACCTGGAGTCCCAAAGAACTTACCTATATGATTACTTTATTCGGATTTATATTTTTTAATGGACTGTCGATCATTAAGCATGGTTCGGCAGGAACATTGGATCAGTATTTCACACCTTTTCAAGAGCCAAAATTCATATTCTCCATGCTCTATCTCGGCGTACTCTCCTCCCTCGTGACCTCCTTCCTCTCCAACTATGCTTTATCACGGATGGAAGCTTCACGCGTGAGCATTTTCGGCAGTCTTTCAACAGTTGTCTCTATTCTCGGTGGTGTACTTCTGCTGAATGAGCAACTGGAATGGTACCATTGGACTGGTACAGTGATGATCATCGCCGGGGTGATCGGTGTGAACTGGCGGAAGCAAGTAAGGGCCAAAGGCAAAGCGTGAAGATTGATATGCATACAAAAAAGACACCCCGCGAGGTGTCTTTTATCTTTACCCTTTTCAGTATCTCTATTCTGTATCAAGCCTCGCTAATCGCCGTTATTTGGCTGTTTCAAGCTCCTTGATCTTCTCTTTATATTGGTCCAACAGATTAGCTAAAGCTTCCTTGATCACAGTCGCATCTTTGGATTTAGCGGCACTATTCAGATCATCTTGGGCTTTGAAAAAAGCTTTATCCGTGTCGCTAAGATCTGGAATGGAAATAGCAATTGAAGTCGCGTCTACTGCTTTAATTGAGGTAGTGATATTGCTATTTACCTTCATATCATTGACTACAGGTACTACTTCAAGGTTACGACCAGCTTCAATATATCCCGCAGGTAGAGCTTCGGTGGATAGTATTTCTTTTGATAATTGAACTCCCTCCACCAGTTCCGCAGGCACAAGCTCGGCAAGTGCGGTTACACTAAATCCAGCAACCTTATAATACTGATCCAAGGTGTTCTTCCAGTCTTCTTGGGTATTAGGTGCGTAGGTCTTAGCCAACTCCAGGGGATCTACCCAATCAATAGTGGTTACTTTAGTGGCAATTGTTCCTTTAGAGGCAGCAGTAACCACGGCTGCGGCCGTTGTTTTCGTGTTTCCGTCTTGTGCTCCACTTGCTGCGTTCGTTGCAGACGGTGCAGCAACGGCGGACACTAGCAGGGCGGACAGCGCTAACTTTTTAAATAACATCTGTTGATTCATAAATACAACACTCCTCGTCGATTCGAATGATCTTACAAGACCAAGCTTACAAAAGGGGTGTGGCAGAACATTGGTTAATTTGTGGAAAAACGATGGCAGCCGCCCCTACCCACCTCTGGATTGATATACTTGTAGGAGAATAATTTGGAGGTAACCTGAAATGAATAATCCATACCTCATTGCCGTAGTCGACGATGATGAACATATACGCAATCTTGTTGAAGCTTATTTACAAAAAGAAAATTACCACACCATCGGCCTTGGCAGCGCTGAGGAAGCATGGACCTTGTGGCAGACAAGCCCCCCGGATATGTGGGTACTCGATGTTATGCTCCCCGGCATGGATGGTTATGAGTTCTGTAAAAGGATTCGTAACGAAGCCGAAGTACCGATCATTATGATCTCCGCAAGAGATAATGAAGTGGATAAAATATTAGGATTGGAGCTTGGCAGTGACGATTATCTAGTCAAGCCGTTCAGTCCTCGTGAGTTAGTCGCCCGGATCAAACGTCAGCTTCAACGCTGGTACAAAATGAGTAATCAGGCCGAAAAATTGAACAGTCAGGCCACTTCCACCCGTCTTGAAATTGACCAGCTTCTACTATTGCCGGAAGAAAGACGTGTATTCTGGTGTGGTGAAGAGGTGGACTTGACCAGCAAGGAATTCACCATGCTAAAAGTATTCGCGGATGCCCCTAACCGGGCATTTACAAGAGATGAGCTGCTGAGCTATGTGTGGGGAGACGACTATTTTGGAAGTGATCGCGCCGTGGATCATCTAATTAAACGGATGCGCAAAAAACTGGAGCATTTGCCCATTGAGGCAGTATGGGGACACGGATACCGCATGAGAACAGATGGGGGTGAGCATACGAATGAAACTAGCACATCAGATTAATTTAGCCTTTAGTATTGCATTGGTATTGCTACTATCTATTACTGCTGTCGTGATCCATTTTGTACTGCTCAACCATTTTGTCGGAACACAAAAAGAGGATTTAAGAACCATTGGTGCGGCGATGTCAGCTACATTGACTGAAGAAAGTAAATACATCGGGGAGATTGGCACTCAGCTGGAAGCTCTGCCCGTGACCATACCTTCTCTAAGCACTGCAGGCGTCGAAGCCATTCTTAGCGATGAAACAGGAAAAGTCTTGTCCACATCATCAGAGATGAGTTCAATTGCAATAAACTACGATGCCAAGAGTGTCACAGGCCAAGCCACTGAGCTCCAGAACATTTGGAATGGAACAGATACACGGTATATTACTGAAGTGAAGGCTACACCTATAGGCACGCTAACTTTACTAACCCCTATGAGCGCAGTCACTGCTATTGAACAAGCTTTGCTCAAAAGACTGCTGATCGTTTTCAGTGCAGCGGGAGCATTTATGTTCCTATTTGGCCTATTTATCACCAAGAAGCTGATTCAACCTCTAATGAGGCTGCAACAAGAACTCCGCAAAGTCAAAGAACGCCGCTTCTCAGATGTTAAATTAATTAAAGCTGGTGGAGAGCTTGGATCCGTCGCTCAATCGGTATATGACATGGCAGATGAATTAAATCGTTTCAACCATGTGCAGAAACAATTTTTCCAGAATGCGTCTCATGAATTAAAAACCCCCTTAATGTCCATTTCCGGCTACGCTGAAGGGATTAAGGATGGTGTTTTTGAAGGTGAGAATGTAGTAAAAGGGCTAGACATTATCATGAGCGAAAGCAGCCGCTTGAAGAAGCTCGTGTCCGAAATGACTTTACTTGCGAAGCTGGACAGCGAGGAAGATATATTCAAGCCTACGGAAATTTGTTTAAAAGATCTACTGACAGAAACCATCGAAAGAATGAACCCTCTATTAATGAAAAAAGAATTAACCCTCCATATCTCCCACGATCATCAAGATTCTCTTACGATCCTCGCGGATAGGGATAAGCTGCTACAGGCGCTTCTTAATGTAGTATCCAATGCAACACGTTACGCTAACCAACATATCTATATCCATGTTTCGGTCAAGGAGGGCCGGGCCCTGTTATCCGTTAGTGACGATGGCCCTGGAATTTCTGACGATCTGCTTCCCTATCTCTTCCATCGGTTCGTAAAAGGAAAAGACGGAGAATCCGGACTTGGACTGGCTATTTCCCGCGCAATCATCGAGCGTTGTGGAGGTCAGATCAGCGCAGGCAACCGAAGAAATGGCGGTGCGGTCATCTCGATGGGGTTTCCCTTATAATTATTCGTAAGAGGCTGTCTCAAAAGTAGTGAACTCTACTTGGGGGCAGCTTCTTTTTTATGGAATGGAATTGAAAAGAAAAGTAATGGATTTTACTGTGCCATATGACACCACGCGTAGTGTTCTATGATATTGGGTTGGGCGGTTGGGCGGTGGGCGATAGGCGGTGGGGCGGTGAGCGGCGGTGAGCGTAGGCGGTGGGCGTAGGCGTGGGTGTAGGCGGTGGGTGTAGGCGGTGGGCGTAGGCAGTGGCCGGTGGGCGTAGGCAGTGGCCGGTGGGCGTAGGCAGTGGCCGGTGGGCGTAGGCAGTGGCCGGTGGGCGACTTGCTAGGTGTGATTTTCGTACGGCTTGCGGTAGGGTTTAAACTAATTAGGGAAAAACTCCCTGAAAATAGCCGGTATTCGCTCTAAATGAACGAAATCAGGGAATTCCTCCCTAATAATTAGGGGGATTTCTTAATTAGTTACTAAATCGGCCGAAAATCAGGTAAGTTTTCCCTGCTATGAACGAATTAGTCAATTCCCCTGTTTTCCCCTTTAAACTAGAGGGTTTTCAATCCCTTGGGCACAGAGACAAAATGCGAGTCGTCGGCTGGCAATCTGCTATCCGTGGGTTGGTTACCACATATTATGCCTACGTCGAAGGAGCTTCCGTAAACTAATTTCGCACGTTAGATCAGGGATCCTGTGCACAGGGAATTCACGGATTCTCCTCGAACCTTTCTCTTTGTCTCCATGCCCCAAGGATTCAAATCTTTTGGGTATGTTTTTATTTTTTTTCGTTTCACCTACGCCATTTTTCGTTCTGCCTCTACCGCAATCGACCAGATAAATCCAATTAACTCACGACCCACTGCTGCCATGGTTAAATTTCGGTGTTTCCCGCGTCTGACTAATTTTAAATACTTGCTGTGTAACCGTTCTTGGGCTTTCCACGACGTTTCATGGACATGAATACTCTGGCCCTCAAGACGCACTGCTAAATCTCCCTTGACGGCAGGGCGGTGACGGTAACTCCATGCGGACTCCACCAGTGCGCGCCGCACTCCGGAATTTCCGACTTTTGTAAGACTCCCTCTTTTGGTACTTGCTCCCGAGGAATATTCCCGTGGCACGAGTCCCAGGTAACTCATGAGCTGAGCCGGTGAACGAAAACGTTCGAAATTTCCAATCTCGACAACTAAAGTCATAGCTGTCAGCAGGGCGATTCCCCTCAGGCCTTGCAACGCTTGAATGACAGGTGCGTAAGGGCAGATCTGTGCTTCTTCTCGCATTGCGGCTTCAAGTCGCTTGATTCGCTCCTCCACTTCCCGGAGCTGTTGCAGGGATTCGGTAAATACCCGTTCTTGAGCTACATTATTAAACTTCAGCATAGAGAGCCATTCCCGGTACCTTTTGGTCCAGCGTTTTTTCATACCCTCTGGCTTGTGAATTTGGTGGCGCAATAGAAAATGAATGAGCCGTTGCCGAGCCCGATGTAGGTCTTGCCTAGCATCTTCTCGTGCACGAATGAGATCTCGTAAAGCTTCGAGTTCTGGCGTTGGCACATAGATCGCAGTCAATTCTCCAGCCCGGTGTAACTGAGCCAGTTTTTCTGCATCCCGTCGGTCGGTTTTTATGGCATCTCCGGGACGCTGTGGCATACGCGAAGGTGCAATTACCACACAGGAAATTCCCATCTTCGTCAACCAGCGGTATAAGTCGTACCCCGTAGGCCCGGCTTCATAGCAGACCTCCAGTGTAATCCCTGAACCTTTGAGTTTCCGAATCATTCGAGCCACTGCATCTGGGGTATGGGGGATGGCTCCATAATATCGTGCGGGTTCCCGACCCTCATCTGCAATCGCCACCGCAATTTTTTCTTTAGACACATCCAAACCGACGTATTTTATGGTATTCTTCATAGTAACAGCTCCTTTCGCATGTAGCTCTGTAATGGTTGTCCTTTTAACTTCCATTTTAACCTACGGTGTGCGAAACAGGGGCTGCCTTTCGTTCATCATAACTAATTATAAGTCTGATGAACAGAAATCTCTGAATTTCAGGGAGAAATTCCCTAATTACTCTATAAATATTTCACTTATTGCATCACTTGCAGCATCACTTGGTGCGACACATGAATCATCAATTGCTCATCACTTGGTGCGCCGCTTAATTCAATCGCTCAACATCTACATAAGAGCCGGAATAGGCCTCATCAGCTGCTGAAACATTCATCATCCCCCTCTATATTCATCTTGGGAAATGATGCCGTTTCTACTTCATGGTAAATATAGCTACTATTTTGGGTAATATATAGTCGAAGTAACAATTACACCTTACCTCGAATAAGAGTTAGATACTACATTTTTTCACAAAAAGGAGATCACAACATGAGCAGACTTGCAGGAAAAGTAGCTATTATTACTGGTGGAGCAGGCGGCATTGGTAAAGGGATGGCCCTGGCTTTTGTTAAAGAAGGCGCTAAGGTAGCTATTATTGACCTCAATGAAGAAACCGGCAAAGAAACAATTAAAGAATTACAAGAATATCAACCTGAATCTATCTTTATTCAAGCGAACCTCAAGGAACACGATAAAATAGCTCACCTTGTTAAACAAGTAGCTGATAAATTCGGAAAAATAGATATTTTAGTAAACAATGCCCACGCATCCAGAATGAAATCTATCGAAGAAACTACACAGGCTGATTTCGATTTATCTTTTGATACAGGCTTCTATCCAACCTTCTATTTCATGCAAGCAGCACTACCCTATTTAAAAGAAACTCAAGGTAAAATTATTAACTTTGCATCGGGCGCCGGTCTCAACGGTGACACCAATCAAGGAACATATGCTGCTGCAAAAGAAGCCATCCGTGGAATTACCCGGGTAGCCGCTAATGAATTTGGTCCATTTGGAATCAACGTAAACATCATTGCTCCAATTGCTAATTCCCCTGGCATGATTGAATGGGCAGAAGCAAACCCTGAGTATTACCAAAACATGATTTCAAAAATTCCTTTGAGAAGATTGGGTGAACTGGAAAGTGATATCGGGCGTGTTGCGGTATTCCTAGCGAGTGAAGATTCCGATTATATTACGGGCCAGACTATCATGGTAGATGGCGGATCTATTAAGCTTCGTTAATTTCAAGCAGATTCTCGTAGACCTTAAAATGAATAAATTTGATGCTAAATAAATAAGCCGGAAGTGAACATCGTAAAATGTTCGCTTCCGGCTTTACTACTTTCTATTTAATCGTGATTTCGTCCACATATACGGTAGCACTACCCACCGGATCGGTTGCTGTGGTCATGACTTGAACGCCAATCGCTTGGGTCAAATTACGATCCGCTACCTTGCTGATATCCAATGTTATTGTAGTAAATCCATTGGTATCTACTGGTGCAGCCGTAGAAGCAGTCCATGTTCCCCAGCTTGAGCCACTTTGGGTGAACAGCTGAGCCATTACACCGCTAACATCGCTTGCATCAATAGGTACAACCTTGATTTTAAGCGTAATTGTTGATGCATTCGCTAAATTGGTAACCACCATACGACGCAGCTGGAACTGCCCTCCATTTAATGTTAAGTCCGCTTGCATCGAATGAGTTCCCTCAGCATACACAGCATTGCTCACAGATAGATTCTGAGCCAGTGCTGTATTATATTTATTATTTTCATCCACATTGATGCTGAAGCCTTGCAGTGTATTGTCCTCGAAGCCATAGACGACAGCTTCAGGTGCGGTACCATTCTTCAGGGTCCGAACATCATCCAGATACAGCGTAGAAGTTCCCGTACCGCTGAATCCCTCGAGCTTGATACCTATGGCTTTTACACTATTAAGATCAGCAATACCTGCCAAGTTGAGCGAAACCGTAGTAAATCCACTCGAATCTACTTTCACAGCTCCACTGTCAGCCCAAGCCCAGGTTGATCCCGTCTTAATATACAAACGTGCATCCGCTGTTCCGTTCGACAGTTTAATTTGTGCGCTTAATTTATCTACCGCGCTCAGATCCAGACTGCCATTTTTGCTGAGCTCAAAAGCTCCACCTGAATCGAGTGAGAACAAGGAGCTTAACGAATGAGTTCCTTCAGCAGCCTCATCAGTCGAGATCACTGCCGCGCTTGCACTGGCATTATTTTGCTCTACTGTCCAGTCCTGAGTATCTTTTTCGAAGCCATACAACAGCTTCGCCTGTTCTGGCGTGCTGCCAGGACCTTCGCCCCCGTTAGGGACGCCACCCGTTCCATCATTAAACGCTGTAATATCGTCAAAGTACAGCGTACCAGACGTACTTGCTACTGTGTCCTTTTTATTTACGTAGATAGACACTGCCCGAATGTCCTTAAGGTTCTCTTTAGTGATTACTTTACCAGCATTTCCTGTATCCCATGGCGCTGGAGCGAACTGGCTGAATGGAATTTCCACCATGCCAGGTGTCGTACCTGCCAGTGAAGGATAAGCTTCAAAAGAGATGCCGCTTGCATTGACCTGAATAACAAGCTTGTGGTCACTGCCATCAGGTGCAATCCAGAGCTTCAATTTGTTGGCGTCCGACCAGTCGGCATTATTCATGTTTTTGGTACGACCTGTATAACCTTGACCATCCACATTATAATCGAACCTCAGGCCATACTTGCCATCATTTTTATGGTCCGCATCAAGTGAGATCGTATTTAGATCGCCCGCAGGACTTAATGCCGCACGAAGTAATTCATCATTCCCTTTGTAATTCTCAAAAGTATCTACAACCAATGGATCCCCATTGCCCTGCACGTCACTTACAAAGATTTGGATCGTTTGTGAAAGTACAGAACCATCCTTTGCATAGGACTTAACAGTAAGCATCACGCCAGATTCGTCGAAGGCTACACCTGGCGTCCAATCTGCCAAGTAATAGAAACCTTCTGCGTCAGCTGCCATGCTGTACTCTGTTGTGTCATCCCCAATCAGGTAGGTTACTTTATCCACGTCTTGATTTAACACACGAACACGAAGGGTCGATGCTTTTGTCGTGGGCACTGTTTGGTTTGCCGTTGGTGAGGCAATGTGTAAAAAAGGTTGCTCGGCTTCTGTAGTTACCTGTTTCGAATAAGCATCCGCAACAGCCACCTCATGGCTGAAGCTTGTATACGGATCATTATAATAGTCCACAAAATCAGGGAGCAGTTCATGATCCCCTAGTCCGTTTGGAGCATTTCTATAAGGGACAAAGATAGAATCTGTATTGAAATTCGCCCAAGTCTGCATGTACGCCATCCGTTTAGCATCCGGATCAGACTGCAGCGCAGCGATTAGCTTGGTAAAGAACTTCGTTCCAGTTGGCTTCACACCCGAATAACCGAACTCAGTAAATGCTGCAATTTTTCCCTTATCATCCGCCAGCTTCGAAATCAGCTTAGCATCCTTCACAACTGAATCAAACCAACCCTCAGTGGTTCCGTCATAATAATTATCGAAGCCCAGGATATCAACATAGTCATCTCCCGGATACGTCTCAAGGAAGGTCGCATCTGTGCCGTTAAATGGACTTCCCGGTGAGAATGCATATAAGAAGTTATGCACATCTTTTTTGTCCCTTAAGTATTCAACGGTATAACGATAGATTTCAGCATACTGCTCCTTCGTACGGTAAGGCGCACCCCACCAGAACCAGCCACCATTTTGCTCGTGGAATGGACGGAAAATGACTGGAATAGCTTTACCATCATCATCTTTTAAGTTATTCGCAAAGTCCGCAATCATATCCAGGAATGCATTAAATTCTGCATGCTTGTCACCGCCGGGTAATATATGCGTAAGCACATTTCCTTTGGTGTCATAAAAGTCCTTTCCTGTGACGAAGTTCGGCATATGCGAGCTTAATGTAAGCACGCCGCCTTTTTCATAAGCAGACTTCATCACGCCGATTAATTTATCACGATTCTCCAGCTTGGTTGCGCCTAAATCTCCCGGTTTCTCAAAACCTTCAAGACTAAGTGTATCCCAGCCGAACAGCCCCGGAAGGTCGCCTACTGCATTCTCGACCTCAGACTGCGTTCCGTCCTTTTCAGTAATAGAAAGTCCTTCTGTAGTAGCATGCTGATGTCCAAACAAGATCTCACTGCCGCGGATATCCTGTAAGTAGGCGAATAGTGATTTAGTCTCACTACTTGCATCAACATCCGCTAAATTCTCGATACGTCCCACAGGACCCGTCGGTTCGGTCGGTGTCGGTGTTGCTGTTGCTGTTGGTGTTGCCGTTGGTGTCGGTGTTTCCGTTGCTGTTGGTGTTGCTGTCGCTGTAGGTGCCGTGGTTGGATTAGTCGGACCTGCCGGCGTTGTTGATGAGCCTGATGCCGAGGTAGGCGCTGGGGTAGCCGTTGCTACAGGACCTTGATTGCTGCCTTTGATAATGACAATTGTGCCAGGAGCAATGGGCTTACCGTTCAACGTTACTCCTGTTGCTTTAACGTCCGCTTTTGCAATGTCGCCCTGACCAGAAATGGTGGTTCCAGTCGCTTTATCAGCAACGTTTAGATTTGCAATCGATGCGCCTTCACCTAGGATCAGTCCCACAGTTCTATTTAGAATTCCCGTGGTGATCATCGTCCCAATTCCAAACTCCAGCCTTGCTAGACTATCTACCGTTAGCTGAGAGATTTGGGTTGTACCACTCGTGAGGACACGAACCTCACCCTCTTTACGATTTATATTTACTTTGCCTAATGAGCTATTCTTAATAAGAATGGAGTTTACCCCGCCACCTGCAATAAATGTGGTGCCCGTAACCTTAATGCCCTCAAGGGTCACTTCGCCGTTACCGATCCCAGCGGTTAGATACAGGTTTCCGTTTATCGTTGCATTTTTTAACACAACACCATCCTGATTAACGACTACATTTCCAGAAACTATTCCTCCTTCAAAGCTCCCAGATTGCGAGTAATAACTCTTCACTATTTTATTAATTAACGTTATAACTTCGGCACGGGTGATCCTTCCAAGCGGCTTAAAGGTTCCATCCTCATACCCTGTGATCAATCCTGAGAGCGCATCAACTGCATCCTTAGCATAAGCTTGAATCTGAGAGGAATCATTAAATCCACTCAATGATGAAGCGCTTTCAGTAGCTTGAAGAGTAAATATCCGAGCCAACATCGTCACCGCATCCTGACGCGTTATATAATCAGTAGCTTGTGCTTTATTCTCTGAGTATCCTTCATAATACCCAGCATATCGTGCCAACGAAAGCTGATCTGCATACCAATCGGCCGCTTTTACATCGGAAAAAGATTGATCTGACTTCATATAGAAACCGAATACCTTATTCAAGATCGTAGCAAACTCAGCTCTTGTAATTCCTTCATTGGGATGAAAAGAACCATCCTGATACCCGTTTAAAACGCCATTTTCTACCCACTTCGCAATATTTTGTTGTGCCCAGTGACCCTGTGTATCACCGAATCCAACAGTGGATGGTGCTGCTGCTGCAGAAATTACAGAAGGGATAGGAGACATTATCATTGCACAGGCAAGTATACTCCCCAGCCACTTTTTCGCTTTTTTCATTCCTAATTCTCCTTCGAAAATAAATGGATTTGATAATAAGAATAGCCAACCAGCTGTTATGAACCCAATAACTATCTGTCCTTATAGAAGACAATTACAGACCTACTCGCTAACTATTCACCTCCACATCTCCAACTTTGTTATTGATAACAAACGCTAACAAAAACTTCTTATTTCGTTACATATTCCGGTATATGCAAGATTATAGCGGTTACATTGGCATAAAACAATCAAAATATTGCCTCTTGTTATAATTATTTTATATTTTACGTTAGCATATATGTTAGTTATTTCGAAAATAAATAACAAAATTCAATCTAATATAACAAAAATAGACACCCCATAGGAGTGCCTCCCAATGATCATATAGATGAAATCCAATTCATTTATCATTTTTTTATTGGTGGCATGGAAATACAGATGTACCTTCCCGCACCTCTTTCGTCAGATCGTCCATAGTGACAAGATTACGTGTAGTTCCGAGAACGATAATGACATAATACGATTGCCCACGTGAATCCTCCAGCACTACCTGATAACCCGACCCTCCAAATAAGGGTTTGCAAACCGTTGCAACTCTCAGCGACGCACTTTCCGTGTACTCTTTGCGCACATAATCCATCCCAGGACTTCCTGCTGCCCGCTTGTTCTGACGCTCCGAATTTCCGTGAATTACCGCTATTATTACCGCTCCAATAATTATGATAATAAGGATTAGATAACCCAATTGGTTTTTTCTCATCTTTCCTTCCTCCTTATTACATAGAGTACAATTGGCACAGCGCGGGGCGATTAGCAATAATCTCGTTTCTGTAGGCACCCTATCCCGCGATTAAGTGCCGAAGCCAATAGCTATATGCAAAATTTTACCACTACAGTACTTCAAAAGCTTACCCTATATAAAAACAAAAGGCACCCCCAAGGGTGCCTTCATTATCACTGCATATTAGTTGTGCTAGTTATTTATAAGACTCTGCCAGCGAGTTCGCTACCACTATCGCATTGTACACATCTTCCGGAGTAACCGGGAACGGCATATTGCCCATTGTGTCTCCTTCTGCACAAGCAGCTTCAGCAACTTGGCGCCATTCGGATTCGATAAATTCCGTACACCCCAGATCGGCGAGGGTTAGCGGAAGATCTACATCCTTGATAAGCTTAATGACAGTTTCCAGCTCCTCATTTGAGGCATTTTCCAGTACTAGCTGGGCTAAAAGACCAAACGTAACCTTTTCACCATGCTGAGCTTTGTGTAGTGAAGGAACGGCTGTCATCCCATTATGGATAGCATGTGCGGCAGCCAGACCACCAGATTCAGCACCCACACCACTTAGATAAATTGTCGCTTCAATGGTTTCCTCCACCGCGCGTGTATAGAGTTTCTGATCGACCGCACGTTTAGCTTTTACCGCATTCTTAAGTAGAGCTTCATAACAAAGTCTTGATATACCTAGACCCGTTGTAGAAGGTTTCATGAGTACGAGATTGTCACCATTAGAGGCATAACAAGCACGGGCTTCAAAATAAGTAGCCAGTGCATCGCCAATTCCAGCTGCGAAAAAACGGGAAGGCGCTGAAGCTAAAATCGCTGTATCAGCCAAGACTACATCCGGATTACTTGGGAGGAATAAGTATTGATCAAATGAACCATCTTTATTATAAATGACAGCCAGCGCTGTACATGGTGCATCAGTAGATGCGATCGTCGGAAAAATAACTACAGGCAGCTTCTCATAATAAGCAGTAGCTTTGGCGGTGTCCAGTGTTTTACCTCCGCCGATACCCACGATGATATTCGCCCCAGCTTTACGGGCAAGTTCCCGATTACGATTAATCTCTTCCTGAGTACATTCAAAATTGAATTTTTCAAAAGTAGCCTTATTGCCCGCACCTTCGATGGAACTTCCCGCCTCTTTTTTAGCACGTTCCAAAATGAACTCATCACAGATCACATAGGCATGATCGCCAAACGCCTTAATATACTCATTCAGATCTGAAAGTAAGTTATGGCCGGAGATAAATTTCTTTGGTGAAGTAACGGATCTAACGAAATGTGACATTGTGCAAGACTCCTTGTTGTGTGTTTTAGTAAGCATAAAGACGCAATTCCTACATATTATTACCCCGCTACCCAAGAAATACTCAAGCTGCATTCTCCAGAGGCACTCATCAGAGCATGCAAAAAAGACACCCCTCAGGGTGTCCTTTGATTTTTTATATCTATTATATAACACGATGCTGAACCCATTTCTTGCCCATAAATCGCCGCAGGAAAATCAAACCTCTGATCCCCCACTCACAGTTCATCGCCAGCCAAACGCCGAGTATACCAAAGTTCAGAACAATACCTAAGATGTATCCGAGCACTACACGGAACAGCCACATCGTAAGCATC
Organism: Paenibacillus sp. FSL F4-0097; assembly: GCF_038593125.1. Taxonomy (NCBI): domain Bacteria; kingdom Bacillati; phylum Bacillota; class Bacilli; order Caryophanales; family Paenibacillaceae; genus Paenibacillus; species Paenibacillus sp. FSL F4-0097. The sequence continues at coordinate 246,961 of NZ_CP151965.1, read as the reverse complement.
GAAACCATGGAGGTAAACTTGGAATCCCCTGCCGCTCTAAGCGCCGAAGGTGTAATAAAGCTTATGGACCATAACGGAATTTGCGCAATCGTATTGATGAGCACAATCAGGAAGATATCTCCCACAATCTCAGCAGGAGGATGGAACATCGACACTAACGGATTGAAAAAAGGCATAATCAGCAACCCCATTACCACCAGGGAAAGAGAAGAGGTGACAAGGAATGATTTAATAAATTTTCGAGCATCCTTAACATTATTGCTTCCCATACATTGTCCCACCACTGTAATAATCGTTAAGGACAACGCATTCCCGGGGATTTGCATAATCCCTGCAAAGGAGGAGGCAATCGCATTAGTCGCAAGTGCATACGTACCCAGACTAACGATAAAGATCTGAGTCAGAATTTTACCACCATTAAAGAACATCTGCTCCGCCGCAAACGGCATCCCGATGAACATTATTTTTTTCAGCATAGACAGCTTAACCACTACAAGATCGCGAATACGGATATGCAGATCGTTGTCCAATCGGAATAGATAATAAAGTGCGCAAAACGCCCCCAGGTATCTAGCTATATTTATAGAAATGGTCATCCCCAGAACACCCATATGCAACAGGTTAATAAAGACGAGATTCAATAAGACATAAGTTAAATTCATAATTAGCGAAAGCACAAGCGAGGCCCTCGTTCTACCAATTCCACGAAGAGCACCACATACCGCCTCCACAACAGCTATACCAAGATAAGAGATACAGCTCCCAATCAAATATATTCGGGCGTTCTCAATAACCTCTGGTGAGGCCGCTCCAAATAGTAAATTTAACAGCGGATTGTGAAAAAGAATTCCGAACATCCCAATAGCAAATGCCATCAGCGAAACAGATGACGTAGCACCTGCCGTAGCTTTTGACACCATGAGGTCATTGCCGCTCCCTTTATACTGCGCAACAACAACCGTCCCACCTGTTGAGACGGCAATAAACACACTAATGAGAAAAATATTAAGAGAATCTATCATATTGACCGCACTGATAGCTGCCACACCAGACGAGCTTATCATAGCTGTATTCACTAGATTAAGACCCACCACAAAGGCCTGATCCACTAGGATAGGGATGAATAAAGCAATCATCTGACGATAATCTATCGATTCACCAGAGAAATACTTTTCCAGAAACCGCACACTTTGCTTCGTATTTACACCTACATTAGGCTCCATCTTTGCTTCACTTCTTTTACATAGAGTTTGTCAAATTGAATTATGCGTATAAATAGAAAAAGGCTCTTCAGGTTGAAGAGCGATTCAAAAGTATTGCCTGTTTATATGCACTTAGGTATGCGGTCGAGAGGACTCGAACCTCCACGGGGGTTAGCCCACACGGACCTGAACCGTGCGCGTCTGCCAATTCCGCCACGACCGCACAAAATATTAAAAAATACAGTGCAGAATATAAGTTAACATGATTTCACAGAAAGAGCAACAACAAATTTAACAAGTAAAAGCGCCATCGGCGTCCTTGTAAGGACAGTAAGCGTTTAAGGGAAGACTATAAGAGTATTGGTGCCACTTATACTTTCTTATATTTAAAAAAAGTGTATCGATGCCCTCACGAGGATCATCGATACACTTTTAGTTAGAACAATAGAATTATGATACTTGTCCAAGCATGCGATAGATGATAACCGCTGCTTGAGCGCGATTAGCTATACCCTTAGGTGCAAATTTCCCACCATCAACACCGTTGACGATTCCCAATTGAGTTAGCTGTGCGATAGCCTCTTGTGCATAAGGAGCAATACTGGATTTGTCTGCAAACTTACCCAATGCTGCATTTTTATCAATCGGCTGTAGTTTGTCTTTCAGTGCGTTAGCAACCATAATGGCCATTTCTTCACGAGTCACTTCACGACCCGGTTCAAATTTGCCATTTCCAGAGCCTTGTACAAGTCCAGCCTTCACCGCAAGGGCGATAGAATCCGTGTACCAAACTCCTTGTTTAACATCGTTGAACGAACTGGTTGTTGCTGAACCCGTAAGATTCAGTGCGCGTACCAGCATCGTAACGAACTCTGCTCTAGTCACTGTTTTGGTTGGCGCAAAAGTATTTGCATCCAGACCTTTCAGAATGCCCTTAGCAGCCAATGCTTCAATAGCTTCTTGCGCCCAAGCTACCTTACCCAGATCCTTGAAGTTTGCTGCTGGCGCAGTAGTTGGTGCAGGTGTTACCGTTGGTGCTGTTGATGGTGCTGGTGTTGCTGTTGGTTTCGCGGTTGGAGTAGGCGTTGGAGTTACACCGGTAGAACCGCCTCCACTGCCATTGCCCGATCCCGAATCAGCCTTTAATTTATTAATAATACGTCCTTCAATGGCCGCTTTAATCTCTTTGCCATTAAACGTTTTTACAATGTAGTCGTAGAATACGTCCAAATCAATAGGTCCAGCCAATGAATCACTAGCTTGAGTCAGAACCTTGTAGTTATCTCCACCCGCAGCCATAAAGTTATTTACTACTGCTGTATATTTCTGCGTAGGATTAATTGGTGTTCCATCAGTTAGTGTGAGGCTCGCAATACGATCGGCTACTGGCAGATACATATTCGCTGTATATTTCAGTCCGGAAATTTGCAGCGTTTTGATATCTGGTGTTCCATCAGCTTTTACATTCCATTGCTGTTGCAGCAATGTTTTGATTTGCGCTCCAGTTAGTGTCAGCTTCACAAGCGTGTTGCCGAATGGCTGAATTTTAGCCAGATCGCCGAAGGTTACAGGACCTTTTGGAAGGTCCGCACGGATACCGCCTGGATTCATAAAGGCGAAATCGGCAGCTTTTGCACCATCGCCGAAGTCAGCATTACGCATAGAGTCAGCAATCAGATTCCCAAGTGCAGCCTCATTATTGTAAGCATCGGTACGAGTGATAGTTCCGTCCGTTGTACCTACTGGTTGGGTAAGCTCAGGATGCTTCTCAAGGTAAGCATTAACCAGTGCCACACTTTCCGGATCTGGTGTTACACCCTCATGGAAGGTGGAAGTTACCACAGCAGACTTGTCCTTCACATCACCTGTTTTAGGATCAATGATCAACTTGATATCCTCAAATGCTGTACCGTAAGAATAAGCTTGTACAATCAGCTTGCCGTTTACTGTTCCATTTGCAAGTGCATGGTTATCACCAGCAACGATAACATCAACAGGGGATTCCGCAGGAAGCGCATTGGCTAGATCAGCCGCTTCACCTGTAGTCACACCATCTTTGGTTGTTGCAGGATCATGTGCAAGCACGATAATCGTCTCAACACCTTTAGATTGAAGCTCCTTAGCGTATTTCTCCACAGCCGCCACTTCCTCATCAGGCGTGAGGAAATGCACGCCGGCCGTACCGGAAGGCGCTACCTTGCTTGGTGTGGATTTTGTTACAAGACCAATAAAGCCAATCTTCACACCGCCTACTTCTTTGATTACATAAGGTTTAATAATCGGCTCGCCAGTTTTGGCATCTACCGCATTCGCATTAACATAATCAAAATTGGTACCCTTGTGGGTAACATTGCTGTCCTTAGGGTCCACGCCGCCATAAAGCTGTGTCATCAATGCATCGACACCTTGGTCAAATTCATGGTTTCCTAGGGAGCCCACATCAAATCTCATCAAGTTCATCCACTCAATCGTCGGCTCATCGCGCTCAAGCGAAGATACTGGAGCAGATGCACCTACGGAATCTCCGTTATGGAAGAGTAGAGAATTATCGTATTTAGCCTGTGTTTCTTTCAGATAAGTCGCAAGAATAGCAGCTGTCCCCACATTCTTATTGTTGACGACAGACACCGTATCCAGTTGACCGTGGAAATCATTAATTCCAAGAAGGTGAACTTCTACGTCCTTAGCTGGTAGAGCCAATTTATAAATACTAAATCCCTTAACATCTTTTTCACCAGTGTCCTTAATGTTGGCCGGCATAACTTTCGCCGCTTCTGGTGACGAAGTAAACGTGAGATTTACGTTATCCGAAAGTGGAGCCAAAGACCAGTTGCCATCCGCAGAAGGATCTATTGTACCTACTTCTTTGATGTAGTCCATAAGGATCTGGCGATTCTCATCCTGGGAATCGACTAGAATCTCCGAACCCTTCACACCTGGGAAATTCCCTCCGCCACTCGCACGGTAGTTGTTAGTCACAACAATGAAGTCTTGGTTAGGATCCAATGTTTTTCCTTTATACGTAATTTGCTTCACACGACTCGATGAAGCATCGTTTATAACACCGGTAGGAGTATATTTTGCAGGTTTGGTTACATCGATTGTGTACTTAATGCCATCAATAACATCGAAGTTATAAACAGCAAACTCCCCATTCAGCAAACTTTGTGGAGCTGTGCTGTCTACTTTGATAGTATTAAACGCACCCGCACTCATTTCAACCCATTCCTTAACAACAGAGCCTTTAACTTTAATGGCTTTCAGCGTGTTGTCATACAAATACAAGTCACTTGCACTACGAATAGTCAGTGGACCTTTCTCAATACTCGTGTACTCTGAAGGACCGTTACGTCCAGCCTTGAAAGGAGCACCTACGCTGAGAATTGGAAGATTTTTATACTGTGGAAGATTGGTATCAATATACTTCTCCACATACCACTTCTGGGCATTGGTAACAATCTGCACGGTAGGGTCGTCCTGAACCATTGCAAAATAGCTGTTCATCGGAGCGGTAGTAACACCTAGCTCTTGACCTGTATAGTCAATAGTAGCTTGGTGATCTGCTGCAACAGCAGCATCAACAGCAGCATCCGGTATAGCATTGGCTATGGAGCGGGTTGAGGCGATGGATTTATCTTTGTCCACTTCCCATTTGCCGCCTACTTCCACCAATTTGAGATCAATCAGACCCAAGTAACCCCCACCATAACCCGCTTGCACGGCTGGAGTCCCATTAATGTGGCCATAAACATTATCAACAACAGATTGAGCGTTATTATACGCCTGCCCTGTTAGGGGATCCTTGAAAGAAGCGTCAAGGGATTTATCATCAACTGTTGGGAACACTTTGTGAGTGTGTGAGAAGGTAATCGCATCAATACCGTCAACCTTACTTAAAAGATTGATAGCATTCTCTGCACCAGTACCCGCAACTGCGGTTGCATCGAAGCCGGTATGTGCCATTGCTACGATTACATCGACACCCTCACTCTTCATGATAGGAACATATTTTGCTGCTGTTTCAGCAATGTCCTTAGCAATGACTTTGCCTTCCAGATTAACCTTGTCCCATTCCATAATCTGCGGGGTCACAAGACCAAGCACACCGACTTTAATATCCCGGAGCTGGTTATCGCTATCCACTATTTTTTTATCAAGAATGACATAAGGTTCAAAAGCATTTACGTCATTATCTGGATTACCATCTTTATCATCAATATATATATTGGCATTTACATAGGGGAAGTCCGCACCACTCAATGGGTTATTAGCACTGCCCTTAATAGTCCGATTTAAGAATTCCAGCCCATAATTGAATTCATGATTACCAAAAGTCGCAACATCATATTCCATAATATTCATAGCCGCAATCATAGGGTGTAGCTTAGTCTCTGATTCTACTAAATTACTTTCATTCGCGATGTAAGTACCCAATGGCGTACCTTGAATCAAGTCCCCATTGTCGAGCAGAAGATTATTATCAGGATATTCGCTCCTAGCATAAGTAACCAACGTAGCTGTCCGATCAAGTCCTACAGTTGTAGAAGCCGCATTCTTAAAATAGTCCCAGCCGTAGACATTGGTGTGCACGTCCGTCGTGCTCATCAGCCGGAGTTTGGCTGTGGCTGCGGATGCTGCTTCAGCTTTATCTGTACCCCAAGCTGCACCCAAACCAATACCTCCAAACACCTGCAAAGAAAGCACTGCAGTTGCTAATACAGAAGCAATCGGCTTATTCCATCGTGTCTTCCATCCCATAATAATATTAGTCCTCCCTATCATTTTCACATAATTTCTGTGATATTATATCACACAAACATAACCAATTATCATATAATTGTAAAAATAATATAAAACTATGTTAAATATAATAACATAAGAAGAAAGACCTAGACTTATGAATCCGTTTTTATAGGTCAAGAGTCAATAGATGCAAAAAGAACACATCTTCACCAGATGTGTCCTAAAAACAATCCTATATAAAGTCTAGAAAAGTCGAATCTATATCCGGCACTACTTTTTACCCATTCATAGCAGTAATCCCAAAACAGATTGCAGTTATTAGAGATAAGGGTGTCATCACAAGTTTTTCTTTCATGCTCCTCGACAATAAGTTCATTATAGTATTAAGAATTAAATAGACGGCAAAAAAATAACATACCCTTCTATCAAAAGGTAATCCAATAGAGATCACATTACCTGCCTGCAATAAGTACAGGATGGCAATTAGCTGTATCACTACTGAAACTCCACACGCGACTCTCATTTGTGGAGGCATAATTCTATGCCTTCCTCCCATTGCAAATTCCCCATAAGGCAGTCCCAGAGACAGCAGTACATAAAGAATCACTGCTCCCAAATATTTTTTTATGATGAACCAGCACAAGCAACACAAAAATATCTGAGTAATATAGAAGTAAATAGACCAATGAGGTGATCCGCAAATGGCAAATACAACGAAGATTCGCAAACGTGCTGAACAGCTGAAAGGTAGACCCGTATGCATTACGCTACATGATGGACGTACGTATGTAGGATGGATAACCGGCCTCGATAAGAATGGACTGACCCTTTCCAAACCGCGTAAAAATAAACACAAAAAATCAAAAAAACACTCTTCTTCCCGCTCTCGGAAAGCAAACGTATCAGGATTAATGCCCTTATTCGGCTCACTTTTCGGAATGGGTGGAGGCGCTCTAGGCTCCGCAGGAGCAGGGGCTGCCAGTTCCGGAGGCGGTGGATTTGGCGGATTCGGGGGGTTCGGAGGAATCGGCAACTTTATTGGAATGGTACAAAAAACTATGCCGGTTATGAAGATGGGCTACAATATGATTAAATCTATTTCCCCCTTCCTTAATGGGCTAAAAGGATTAATGGGATAATCAAAAGACACCCCTCAAGGTGTCTTTTATTTTTGCTCATGAGCTTATCAGTTTCTTTAACAATCTGCCTGCAGATCTTAACCGTGGACGCTTTAGTTGCTCCTGTACATAACGATAATTCGTCATTTCAACCTTAGCATCACAGAGGGCATAGGTAAAATCATCATCAAAGGGTAACTTATACTCCCAAACGCGCTTACTCCAGTGCGGAATATTTGCTTGCATCCATGGATCGTCTATCCCGGGATGAATATAGGTCTCACTAACGCCATCCGGCAACGAATACAGCTTAGCAATAATAGATCTTTTAAAACTTTCATACGTCTCGCCTTCCTCTACACCAAAAGGATGCGATAGCAAATAGTCGGGAATCGGCACCCCAAACGTATCCGCCAGCCCTGCTCCAAGGGCAACTGGTCGTTTAATATTTTTCAGCGATGCCAAAAGCGGATCCTCAGCATGGATGTATCTGAAGAATCGTGAGGGCAATCCCCAGCGCGAAATTTTCCACAACGTCTGCGGTAGCAAGCTGCGTCCTGTTTCCATTCCGTATAAACTACCCATGTGGTTGTCTACATGGCTAATCACTATTCCCGACTGTTTTACTCGCTCGTACTGCGCATCTATCTCCTTTAGTACGGCTTTTGTCTGCGCTCCCTGTTCGAACTCTTTTACCGTCCTATATTGATGTCCGCTCTCGTCGTGAAGAGAAGTCTCTCCCGTCAGGCTCGCCCAGCGCAAAGCCTCAAATTCACTAGTCATCGTCAAGTGAAGTCCCACATTTCGTTGTTGCCTGCGACTACACCATGCAGATGCCTCCTCAAACCCAGGGGCCACCGCCATAATCGTTGCGGAGGATACTTTTTCCTCTTCCAGCAGATGTTTAATCGCCTGATTCATGGGGGGACTTTGTCCAAAATCATCACAATTGATGATTAATTTTTTGTTCATAGTCAGCCTCACCTCTCAAAGAGTCCATAAATGTAAATTTCATTGTGAAGGATATGACAACAGCTATGGCCAACAGACATAATGGCACCACACTTATTAAATACCTAAATGTCGCTTCAGGATTGGACCCTGGGTCATCACCGCCTTGATAGCCAAAGATCATACCTACAATGAAAAAAGCTAACGCAGAGATTAACCCGCTTGAACGAGTAATGAATCCGCTTACAGCCGTGTAGATTCCTTCTCTTCTCAGACCTGTTTTTTCCGCATCCTCATCAATAATCTTGCCACCTACTATTGCTGGGGTCACTAGAAATCCGGCTAATCCGAAACCGACAACTACGCCAGCAGCCACACCACTTAAGAGATCATAACCAAACCATAACGGAATTACCGATAACGCATATAAAATCAGTGATAACCGCCACGCCTTGACCCCGTCCATCTTACGAATCATCCAGTACCACACGAATACTAATGGAATGACCGAAACAAACACAGCTGCGAGTAAAATCGATACCTGAGCCTCTGAGATATGAAGTACATATTTTGCATAAAAAGGAATCATCGAGCTTACAAGTCCATTCACCGTTTGAGCAAAAGAGTTCGAAATATTAAACACCCAAAACTTTTTATTCCGAATGGTCTCCCGAAAAGCTGGAATCAACTTCAAGGGTTCCTGCTCTGTGGGCTCCTTCTTTTCTTGGACATTCATCATACATAAAAACATAAATACTCCAAAGAGACAGGCATACACTATAGCCATATTAGAGAAATTAATAGCTGCAAAAATAATTGGCGTTAAGGCAGTACCGATTAACAAAGCAACGACCTGATAGCCTTGCTGAATCGCGGAAGCTTTTGCCCGAATACGGTCTCCTCGGAAGAGCTCCGGGAGTAACGCTCCATAGTTCACCCACAACACAGTAGCGACTGCCTCATAGAAAATAAGTGTGACTAAAAACCAAGTGAACAATCCATTCTCAGATAATCCGCCGGGAGGGGAGAAAACCAGTACAAATGCCAGCATAAATAACGGAATTGAGCCAAATACCCATGGTCTGCGTCGACCTAAACGAGTCTCTGTGCGATCTGACCAATAACCAAATAACGGATTGTTTACCGCATCCCAGATCAGAAAGATTGTTCTGGCTAATGTAGCTAGTCCAATGCCCAATCCTAATTTTTCTACATAAAAGTAACTGTAAAATGAACTAAATGCCTGACTTGGAACCATCATCGCAAACATCCCTAAAGCAAAGGTGTACGGCGAATTGATCCATTTACGCTTCACTCACATACCTCCCATATGCAAAAGATCCGGTTGTGATATATTACCATACCAATGAGAGAACGCCATCAATTTTTCCTTCGTAGAATCTACGGATAAAAAAAAGAGGCTCCGCAGACCATCAACAAATGGCTGCGGAGCTTTTTCACAACTAGACTATAAAACATCCTTCAGCTTGCTCCGGCTCTGAACATCCAGGGCTAGATAATCACGGATTTCGCATCTTTTCCCATTGATATCTGTAAGAATGATTCGCTTATGACTTGGATATTGCATATGCTCGTGCAGGTTCCGCATAACGATCCGGGTCTGGCCCAGATTCGTTTGCAGCTCCCAAATCCACATATCCGCTTTTTGCTTAATAGAATCAATGCGGGTTACAACCGGAAGAAAATACCGCAGCCGGAGCTCTGTGTCCACTTCCACGCGACTTTCTTCATCGAGCTGATCAATGTCACGAATGACTCCGATCTCCTCACTCTTGGAGTTACGAACTGAAATATACTCCGTGGTATATTGGAATGGAAATATACGAAAAAGAATTAATTCCTCATAGACCTGACCCTCCACTACTCCTTGAAACACGCCACCTTGACTGCGGCTAAAAGAGATTGCACCCGGTTCAAGAATGTTAATCTCATAGGGATCTTTAGGATTCAATTCCCCGTTAACAAGATTCGGATCACTCATGCATCTCAACCCCCTTAATCTGCGACATTTCCTTCTGTGCCTCAACTAGCTTGAAGTAAGCACCTTCTGCTGCAAGCAATTCCTCATGTGTACCCACTTCAATGATCTTACCGCGTTCAAGCACTACAAGCCGGTTCGCATTTCTTAGCGTGGATAATCGATGGGCAATCGCGAATGTCGTTCTGCCTTTTACCAGTCGCGAGATCGCTTCTTGAATTTGCCGCTCGGTCACTGTATCTACAGAAGCTGTTGCTTCATCTAGGATTAGAATTCGTGGATCGTGAATTATTGCTCGGGCAATAGACACTCGCTGCTTCTCTCCACCAGACAATTTATGTCCACGTTCCCCAACTCTTGTATCATAGCCATCCGGCAATTGAACGATAAAATCATGGGCGTTGGCGATTTTTGCAGCGCGCATGATTTCTAATTCCGTAGCGTCCGGTTTAGAATAGGCAATATTCTCAGCAATCGTTCCGTCGAATAGAAACGTCTCCTGCAGCACTACACCGATCTGACTACGCAGATCTGACTGGCTGATATTTCGGATGTCCACATCATCGATGGTAATGGTTCCCTCATCTGTGTCATAGAAGCGACAGATCATATTAATGAACGTCGACTTACCGGCACCTGAATGTCCGACCAGACCAATCATCTCGCCCGCACCCACTTTTAAATCCACGTTCTTGAGCACAGGATGATGTTTTTCGTATCCATAAGTAACCCGCTTAAACTCAACCTCACCATTTACGCGGCCGATGGCTGCTGGATTTACTGTATCAGGCACATCTGACGGAGTATCCATAATCTCAAAGACCCGATCTGCTGCTGAAATCGCATGGCTGGCCCAGTTGATCATTTGGCTCACCCACTGCAAAGGTCCGAGAAGCATCCCAAGGTAGGTCACCAAAGCAATTAGCGTACCGATGGATAATTGACCCTCCAGCACCGTTTTTCCGCCATAAAACCAAATTAATAACGTACCCACACCAGCAACCAACGCAAAAGCAGGAAACATCCCCTGCCATAAGCCTTCGATCCGAATATTATGCCGCACCAACTCCTTATTGGCGACCGTATAACGTGACATCTCTGTTGTTTCCTGGCCGAATGCTTTGACTACACGAATCCCCTGCAAAGAATCGCCAACCAAAGCGTTTAATCTAAAAATAGATCTCCACTGCTGGTACCAACGTCTGCCAATCATCGGCCATAACACGGTCGACAGCACCACCATAAGCGGCATAGGCAGCATAGCAAGCAGCGTTAGCTTCCAATCCATACTGAACATAATAGTGAAAATAGCGATTACCCGCAGCGATTCACCCGAGACCCAGATTACACCGTCAGTCATAAATTGCCGCATCGCCTCTGAATCATTATTCACCCGTCCAATAAATTGCGAAGATTGTCTTCGGTCGAAAAAAGATAAAGATAATTTCATCAAGGAATGATACACATCATGACGAAGATCACCCATGATTTTGGAACCAATCCATACCCCTATAAGTCCACGTACAGTCTGCATTAAAGTTATTACTAAGGACGTGGCTGCTAGCCCGATCACAATCCATAGAAGCGTCGAGCCCATATCCTTTTCTGTCAACACATTATCAACGATCATCTTCGTCAAAAATGGTGGAACAAGCTCTACCAATGTAGTAAAAATCAACATAATCGCCGCAGCGATCATTTGGATCTTATAAGGCTTAGCGTAACTCAACATCCGAAATAGAACCTTGCCGTTACTCTTGCACACCGGACAAGCTTGTGAATCTTCCGGCAGCGGATTGCGGCATTTTGGACAATTTCTTGGAAACTCTTTTTCAGAAGCGGTTGGCCGTTCCTCGCCTTTAGCTACAGCGCCAATTAATTTAGCAGCAAAACCAAATATAGAGGTAAGTGATGCTGTATAACGTATAAGTATAATAGGCCCCGCTTGGGTATCCACAAGCAACGAACCGCCGCCTACCCCGCCTACTACCCGGGCATCGGTAATATTCGAGACTAGAAGCTTTGAGACCAGTTTCCCGTCCGTCCCCCAAACGGAAACCTCCTTCTCAGTCAATACAAGCCACTGCTCACCGAATTGCCCATCTTTCATTAAATCAGATACAGAGTGAAATAAAGGTTGTTCTGTAAGCTGTATTTCTATAGACTTGGGAAGTTTATCAATAGATGTCATACATTTCTCCCCTTTCTTTACCCACCTATTTACTCACATATATTTACAGTGGTAAAGATGAAAAAATGATTATAATTGTTTTGTATGGTTACTTGAATCGAGTAGGAGGGGGCGGCTAGCCCCCGACCTCTCACACCACCGTACGTACCGTTCGATATACGGCGGTTCATGAAATATTCCGTAAGGAGTTGTATCTGTCCAATACACTCTTTAATCCATTGGCTTCCCAATATTGGTTATTCAATACATGTTGTAGAATTGGACTCCCTGCAATTCGCCAATACCCTTTTCGGGTATTTCCCCACTCATAGGCTTTATCCTTAGGTACCCCTAAGGATATAAGTCTTTTGACTTTGGTTCTAGGGGTCTTCCACTGCTTCCAGAGGCACATTCGTAGCCTTCTTCGTATCCATTTATCCATATCTCGAAAGGTACTTGGGGTATCCGCCAGCGAGAAATAACCGCACCATCCCATGAGGTAGTGGTTTAGTTCCTTGATTCGCTCTTCCATCTTCATCGATCTCTTTCGAGAGGATATCTCCTGTATTCGAACCTTGACTCTCTGTAAGGATTGCTTCGCAATTCTCACCTTTGGTTCTTTGTCCACACTAAAACTAAATCCTAGAAACTTTCGTTTCCAGGGACGGTCTACCGCGCTCTTTACTTGGTTCACCTTCAGCTTTAGCCTCGTCTCGATGAATCGGGTGACCGTTGTCTTGACTCTCTCTCCTGCTCTTAGCGTTTTCACGTAAATATTGCAATCATCCGCATAACGAACGAAGCGGTGCCCACGTTTCTCGAGTTCTTTGTCGAGCTCATCTAGGACAATGTTAGATAATAACGGACTCAGTGGACCGCCTTGCGGGGCACCTTCCGTTGTCGGGGTTACTAACCCGTTCTCCATCACACCTGACTGAAGATATTTGCGGATAAGCAGGAGAACTTTCTTGTCCTCCACTTTCTCCGAAATCTTCATCATCAGTCGGTCATGGTTGACGCGATCAAAGAATTTCTCCAAGTCTAGGTCGACTACGAATCGATAGCCTTCTTTCATAAAGGTTCGAGCTTTCCTCACCGCATCATGCCCTCGTCTTTTCGGACGGAATCCATAGCTATGGTCGGAAAACTCTGGATCAAACAATGGAGTTAACACCTGCGCGATTGCTTGTTGGATCATTCGATCTGTCACGGTAGGTATTCCTAGTAACCTAACACCTCCGCCACCGGGTTTCGGGATTTCGACTCGGCGCACGGGGCTCGGTTCATAGGTTCCTTCTTCTATGGCATGCCGCAAGGTCTGCCAGTTTTGTACGATGTGTTCTCGTAAGGATTTTACGGACATCCCATCTACGCCATGACTTCCTTTATTCGCTTCAACACGCTTTAAGGCTTGCAGAAGATTTTCCCGTGATAGCAGTTGCTCCAACATTTTTTTTTTAACCTCTCTTTACGTGATTTATACCTTCCATTTGTGCCAAAGATGAACTCCGCCCTGCTGAAGTCCCCCACGGGATTCACCGTTTCCTTCTTCAGTCAGGTCCTTTCGGATTTTTTTTTCTGCATTCATCGCTCATCTTGAACGCCTGGATGTATAAATCCTATTCCATGTTCAGCCCTTCCGCAGCTGTTGCAACAGCTTGCGTACTATGGCGTCTGCTGACTTCTGTGCACTCAGCCTACTCTCACAAGTAGGGTTACGAAGTATACTCGCCTATCACACAGATCTCCCCAGGTAAGAACGCTATCTTCCCCTCCATCTATCTGCTTCATTTACTCTCGTACGCCTTTGGCAGTATGGACTTTGGTTTGTTGTGCAACCTCATCCAGCCTACGTTAGCCTTGTATGAAGTTCGTATTCCTCAGACCGGAGATTTGCCGCTGGCTTCCTTCAGATTCCACCTCGCGGTGGACACCCTTGCCTTAAGCTAATGGCTACTACTGCCTTCGCCATTCGGGACTTCAACCCTATAGATAGCGCCCATGCTGGGCGCACACAAATAAAAAGACACCTCTAAAGGTGTCTTTTTGTATTACTTCCTATGGTACTGGCTATACGCTTATTTCAAAGCTTTCCATACCCAGTTCTCTACTTCTGGCAAATCAATACCCTCTTCACGAATGAATTGGTGATGTTTCTTAACGATAGCATCCATTTCATCTGCGATCGCTTTATAGTCGTTAGCATTAGGCAAGCTCAGAACAGCTTCCTTCGCCAAGTCAAAGCGGTCCATTTGATTCAATACGCGCATATCGAATGGTGTTGTGATATCGCCATTCTCGCGGTATCCGTGTACGTGCAGGTTATGGTTATGGCGATCAAAGAACAAGTCTTTAATCAGACCTTCATATCCGTGGAAAGCGAAGATAACTGGTTTATCTTTTGTGAAAAATTGATCAAACTCTTCGTCAGATAAGCCACGCGTATCTAATTTTTGACTTCTCAGTTTCAACAAGTCTACCACGTTGATATATCTAATCTTAAGGTTCGGCAGTTTTTCATGCAGGATAGAGATTGCAGCCAAGCTTTCGATAGTTGGTTCTGTACCTGCAGAAGCAAAGACAACATCAGGCTCTCCACCTTGATCGGTGCTTGCCCAGTCAATAATCTTCAGTCCTTTATCCACCAGCTCTTGTGCTTCATCCGCACTGAACCATTGTGGACGAGGATGTTTGGAAGAAACGATCAAGTTAATTTTTTGACGGTCATTTAAGACGGTGTCAAAGACAGCCAGCAAGGAGTTCGCATCAGCCGGCAAATACTCACGGATAAATTCTGGTTTTTTATCAGCCAAGTGACCTAGCAAACCTGGATCTTGGTGAGTGTAACCATTGTGGTCTTGTTGGAATACAGTTGAAGTTGCTACCACATTCAATGATGGAATATCCGCACGCCAGCTTTGATCTGTTGCTTTACGCAGCCATTTGAAATGCTGAGTAATCATCGAATCCACGACACGCAAGAAAGCTTCATAGCTTGCAAAGAAACCATGGCGACCTGTCAATACGTAACCTTCAAGCAAACCTTCTGCCTGATGTTCAGACAATTGGGAATCGATAACACGGCCATAAGAAGCTAGGAATTCATCATTCGGCTCAATCACTTGATCCAACCATTGACGTTTCGTCACTTCAAAGACAGGTCCCAGACGGTTGGACATTGTTTCATCCGGTCCGAAAATTCTGAAATTGCGGTTCTCTTCGTTCAGAGAGATAACATCTTTCATGTATTTACCCAGAACGGCCATGTCTTGTGCTATTACTTCACCTGGTTTGGAATTATCAAGTGCGAACTTACGGAAATTGGGTAAGTTTAGATCTTTAATCTGGTTGCCAGCATTAGTAACTGGGTTCATTCCCATACGTCTGTCGCCAGTTGGCAGAATCTCAGCAAGTTCAGCGTTCAGACGACCATTGTCATCAAATAATTCTTCTGGTCTATAGCTGTTCATCCACTCCAATAACGCTGGAGCATGTTTCATATTCTTTTGATCCACTGGAATCGGCACCTGATGGGCACGGAACGAGTTCTCATTCGGAACACCATCCCATTGCTTTGGACCCGTCCAGCCCTTAGGAGAACGGAAGACCAACATTGGCCAAACCGGACGCGTAAGGTCATTGTTGTCACGTGCATTCTTTTGAATCGCTTCAATTCTTTCTACGATGGTATCAAGCACCTTAGCCATTTCTGGATGCATTAGATCAGGATTTTCGCCTTCAACGAAGAACGGTTCCCAACCCATACCTTTAAAGTATGCAGTAATTTCTTCTTTGGATTGACGAGACAGAATCGTCGGGTTACTGATTTTGAAACCATTTAAGTGCAAGATCGGCAGAACTGCACCATCAGTAACTGGATTGATGAACCGGTTGGAGAACCATGAAGCCGCTAATGGGCCAGTTTCAGCCTCTCCATCGCCAATAACAACAGCGGAGATTAAATCTGGATTATCCAGAATTGCACCTACACCGTGGGATAGAGAATAACCTAATTCGCCACCTTCGTGGATCGATCCAGGTGTTTCAGGGGCAGCATGGGAAGCAACTCCACCTGGGAAAGAGAATTGTTTGAACAATTTCTTCAGACCTGAGATATCTTGTGTAATTTCCGGATAAATTTCAGTATAGCTACCATCGAGATAGGAGTTCGAAACCATGACCTGACCGCCATGACCAGGACCCTCGATATAGAACATATTCAAATCATATTTAGTAATGACCCGATTCAAATGGGCATAAATAAAGTTCTGGCCGGGAATAGTTCCCCAGTGTCCAATTGGCTTAATCTTTACGTCTGCTTCTTTCAGCGGTTCTCTTAACAACGGATTATCTTTCAAATACAGTTGACCTACAGAGATGTAGTTAGTTGCGCGCCAGTATGCATCAAGCTTCTCTAAATAAGTTTTTGATGAGTAATCAACATCCATGGATAATACCATTTCTTCCACTCCCCAAAATTTTTTCTGTGTCTACATTGCCGTAATTTCTTCCACAAGTACATCATACCGCCGCCAAAAATTAATTCAACCTTTTCAACAAATGATACGGTCCAATTTTGTGAAAATATGAACATAGTATGAAAAACGGTGTCAATTGTCTGTAAAAATACGTCAATATTAATATATATGTAAAAATATGGGCTGTAGTTTGCGGGGATATTTGCTACTCGTCCTTCATCTATTTTGCGCAAAATAAAAAAAATAAGACCGAGAAAAATTCCCCAGTCTTACTTTTAATGAACGGACACAAAGGTATTAAATTTTAAGTATTTATAGTGGAAGCGCATATGGGAGAATTCAAAGGGTGTGCCATTATCTAAAAAGAAAATCCCTTCCATAATGCTTACTGGTTCATTCGCCTGCAAATGCAGCAGCTCTTGATCCGTAGCCTCAGAGGGTTCTGCGGATATCGATAAAAAGGATTTGGTTACCGCCAGGTTCCGTGAATCCTCCAAATAATTAAAGATAGATCCTTCAATAATAGTCTGATTTAAGTTCTGCACGATTTTGATTGGGATATAACCCGTTTCAATCATAAAGGGTTCATCATCAAAAAGACGCAAGCGAACGATTTTGTATACAAAATCATGTGGTCCTAAAAACAGATCCCGTTGCAGTTCTTCCGTTGGTGGAATGACCTCGAATTTCAGAACTTTAATCTTTGGCTTCTTCCCATTCATTTGAAAATTGTCGGTGACACCTAAATTAGAGCCTTCGTAGTTAAAAATAGATTCATTTTTTATGTATAAAGGATTTATAAATGTCCCTGAGCCACGCTTTTTAAAAATAATGCCGGCATTTGCCATTTTAGTCAGAGCACTTTTAATAGAACTACGACTCACTTGATAAGTTTCACTAAGCGTTCGTTCATCCGGTAATTTCATATCGGGAAACTGCCCAGCAAAAATTTTCATTTTTAAGTCATCAATAATTTGTTTGTAGACAAACTGTGTCATGAAGTACTCCTTTTCAGGTCGATACAAGTTTTATTTCAATCTTTACTATAACATAATAACCAGACGTTTATAATCTATCCGGCCACCTTATTTACGACGGCGATTTGTCATGCGATTGTACATCACTAAACCGGCAATGACCATGCCCAGCGTTCCCATACTACTCGCTGCTTCAGCCTGCATACCAAACAAAATGCACAGGTTAGTGACCAAGCTTTTTGTAAGTACAGCAACAATAATTAACATCAACGGGCGCCAAATGTTGTATCTTCTCATCCAGGCAACACTCCTAATCCAATTTTCTCAAACTATCGATCGATTTCATCTATTATATCACAAGATGGTAACCGCATTCATTTCCTATAACCGTAAAGGAATCGAAGCCGACCTGCTATTTTTTATTAATTCTATATCTTAAAATGGTTTTCAACTTTTCGTGTTCTACTTTTCTAGCATCCGACAGATAAATTTCTCTATGAACAAGCGTTTTTAGCACATAATTGTTTTCATCTATAAACATTTTTAATTGTTGGAATGATTCAGGTTCACTATCATATGAACCAATATGCAAGATTTGCACCGATAAGCCATCTTCTAATTCATCAAAATATGCCTCTTTCAATAGGGGGTGAGGTTTCTTTTTATTTACTATCTCAAAAGCTCTTTCTACCGTCTCTCTTGTTACAAAATCCGGTTGTCTTATCATTATTGTATATAGTAATTCATCTTTTATTAAATCCTTGTGATTTCTACCTTCCTCTGTCAAATCCCATAATCCTTCGAGTGGATATACCGTATAATCAAAATAACCCTCCGGAGTAAATCCATTTTTAGGCATCATTTTCACCGCATAGGCCAGAGAGTATAGAACCCCGACTCTTTCTGAAAAATCCTCATGATTAGGATCACCTTTACCTTTTATACAGATGAATTTCTGTTTCCCAACTTCTAATAATTGCGGCTTAGCTTTGGGTTGATATAACTCCTTTTCATGCTTTCTATATTCATGTTTTGGCATTTTACTTCCCTCTATCTTTTTCTGTATTCTAGCCTAGCGAACGTGACGTCTATGCGTCATATTCGCTTTCAATTCCTCAGCTCCTCCTATCCGTCAATTACGCCTTTATTCGACTTTTGGTCTGGACTTATCCTTTTTCACGGATTATAATAACGAATGCACACCAAAAGACGAACATTAAGGCGGAAATTATGAGAAAATATATGCAAATATTCCTAGGCACTTCATTTTCTAGCCTATCCCCAAAAGAAATTCAAATTTTAAAGGACCATCTTTTCTGTATCAACACGGATGGGATGATAGAAATGATTGTTGCACCGAAGCACCCCGACTATCAACCCTTGCTTGATGCTTATCAAGGTCAGGACAATTTTCATGTATTAGCTGAAGGCCAGTATTTTTTGCCCGGCTTTATCGACCTGCATGTTCACGCGCCACAATGGGCTCAATCTGGAACTGCATTAGATATTCCACTCTATGATTGGCTAAATACTTCTACCTTCCCACTGGAGTCTAAATTCTCGGACCTGGCTTTTGCAAAAAAAGTCTACGATGACGTGGTTGGCACTTTGCTCGCAAACGGAACAACTACAGCACTTTATTTTGCAACGGTGCATAAAGAGGCCAGTTTATTATTGGCTAAAATATGTGCGAAAAAAGGGCAACGTGGACTCGTTGGAAAAGTGGTTATGGACGATCCGCAGGGAAATCCTGAGAATTACCGCGACTCCGACACCCATACCGCACTAGTGGATACGGAAGAATTTATACTAGCTGTACAAGAACTCGCTAAATCTACTAAACAAGGCGTATATCCAGTAGTGACACCAAGGTTCATTCCAAGCTGCACTAATGAGGCTTTACAAGGCTTGGGAGAACTAGCCGCTAAATATGATACGTATGTTCAATCGCACTGTAGTGAAAGTGATTGGGCGCACGGTTATGTGCAAGAACGGTTCCAGAAGAACGATGCTTTTGCCTTGCATGATTTTGGTCTGCTCAGTGATAAATCTGTAATGGCACATTGTAATTTTTTAGATGAAGATGATGTGAATTTGTTTGCAGAGACAGGAACAGCTATTGCTCATTGTCCGATATCCAACGCGTATTTTGCCAATAGTGTCATTCCGATCGCTGACTTCCATGCCAAAGGCGTTGAGATTGGTTTAGGCTCTGATATTTCCGGAGGTTTTTCACCTAGTCTCTTCGATAACATTAGACAAGCCGTAATGTCTTCAAGAATGCTGGAGGATGGTGTGAATCCCTCACTTTCTGCACAAAACCGCGGAGTACCCGGATCACGAATTACGATCCATGAATCCTTTTATCTTGCTACCGCTGGCGGCGGAGAAAGCTTAAGCTTACCTATCGGCCGGTTACTAGAAGGTTATGCATGGGATGTTCAAATAATCGATACGAAGGTACCCTCGGCGAAATTGCCCGTCTTTGATGAGAGTGAAGATTTGCAAGATATTTTTCAAAAGATAATGTACCTGGCTAGACCTGAAAATATCCGTGAAGTCTGGGTACAGGGTGAAAAAGTTCATTCGCGTTAAAGATTAATTAAACTAGAAAACTTAAGGTGGGCATCGGAGTGAAAACACAAGCAAACGTACAAGAGCAAGCACATTTAGAATCACAGCTACTAACTGTTCTACCCGATGAAAAAGTTTCATTTAGTAAATCCGTCATTCTCGGCTTTCAACATGTATTGGCTATGGATGTCTATGTAGTGCCATTCCTTATTGCGATGTTAATCGGCTTACAGCCCAATCAGTCCAGCGCGTTAATCCAATCCACCTTTATTGCCGCAGGACTTGCAACGATTGTGCAAACCTATTTCTGTATGAAGCTGCCTATCGCTCAAGGTCCTTCTTATGTTCCGCTGGGTGCGATCGTCAGTATTTATGCGGCTAGTGGTGGTGGGGAGCTCGGTTGGAGCTCCGTGTTAGGTGCCAGCTTAATCGGGGCTATCCTGGTTATTATTTTGGGTTATGCGGGGATTTTTAATAAAATCGTTAAAAACTTTATCCCGCCTATCGTAGGTGGCACAATCATTTTCATTGTAGGTCTATCTTTATTGCCTGTTGCGATCAGAGATAATATCTACGGAGCCTCCGGCGCTTCAATTAATCAAAATGTATTATTAGCCCTCATTTCAGGCGCTACACTACTTGTTTTTGTGGTTCTTGGTACTTTGTTCCGTAATAAAGGATCTATCTTCCGAATTCTTTCCGTAATGATGGCGTTAGTAGTCGGATGTATTTCCGCTAATATTATGGGCGTTTTAGATTTCTCAGCGATAAGCAACGCCAAATGGTTTAGCATGCCGCGGATCGCTTTTGTTGATTTCGGCTTTTCCTTTAACTTTTCAGCTATTATCACCATGGTTATTATTTATATCGTGCTGCTGGCTGAAACAACAGGCACCTGGTTTGCGGTCAGCAATGTAATCAATAAACCTTTGACAGACAAAAATATTAACCGCGGCGTAATTGGAGAAGGAATTGGCTGTCTTATTGCCTCTGTGCTCGGTTCGACTCCTGTTACAGGTTATTCAACTAATGCAGGGATCATCTCCATTACAGGTGTTGCCAGCCGCCGGGTCTTTCTCGCTGTAGGAGGATGGTTTGTCCTCTTTGGTTGTTCTGGTAAACTCGCCGCTTTGATCTCTTCCATTCCATCCGCTGTAATCGGCGGCGTCTTCGCCATCATCTGCGGCATCATCGCAATTAATGGTGTGCAAGTAATGAAGAATGTAACTATCGGCGAAAAAGAAATGTACATTATTGCCTTACCTATGATCATCACCTTGGCGTTGGTACTCATTCCTGGTGACTACTTGAATTCTTTACCTACATTCGTGCAGTATTTATTAGGCTCACCTATCCTAGCTGCTTCATTGGCAGCGATCTTATTGAATAAATTATTACCTAGTGGAAAATAGAAAATAAAAAGGAGCAGCCCCTAAAGGAATCGATAGATCTCCTTTAGGGGCTGTCTTTTTTAAAGATCATCCCATATTGGCCCCTGTCCACTGCCTATTTCGATCCTTAAAGGCGTTTGACTAGACCAGGCTAAAGTCCCTGAATATATTGTTATTATTTATCCTATTCAAGGGCTTTTATTAAATGGTGGGGGTGATCATTCTGGCTATCCGTTACAGCATCATAATTCCAACCTATAACCGACTTCAGCAGCTGCTACTTACACTCACTTCATTCGAGACACAGACCTATCCGAAGGATCGATTCGAGGTGATCGTCGCAGATGACGGTTCTACAGATGGTACCAAGGAAATGGTCGAAAGCTTTCAAACTTCTTATCCGCTTATTTATGTCGCTCAGCAGGAACAACGCGGCCGTTCTGCCGTGAGAAATCTGGGGCTGAGTCAGGCAAAAGGGAAATACGTCATCTTCTGCGATGCGGATTTTCTAGTATTCCCTGACTTCATTAGGATCGTAAACCAGTATCACCGTAAATATCCTAAGTCCATAATTTCAGGTATTCCACACTCATGGGATGACGCTTATACCCACTACTACCCAGACTTTTCTCCTGAAGAAAAAGAGCATTGCCGCAATACACTTTCGCCTTCTAACTTATGGAATCCCGACTTCGAATCAGCGACTGAAATCATCCCATTAATCACACCCAATGATATCCTTCAGCAGACGGAGACGTTATCAAAAGTCACCTTTCCCTCAAGAGTTCCTCCAAATACTAAAAAACAATTTGCCAGCACAGATGTAGCCCCTTGGATGTTACTCGTCACACGTTGTGTGTCCATAAGACGCAGCCAATTAACTCGTGCTGGAGGTTTTAATGAACAGTTTATCCTCTATGGACTCGAAGATTGGGACCTTGGGTATCGACTGCATCGATTAAAAATCCCTTTTCACAGCATCAAAGAAGTTGTCGGCGTTCACCAAGAACATCCAACCCACTTCAGAGGAAATCTCATAAATATTGAGAATCTAAAAATCATGTTCAAAAGCTACGGATTCAATGACTCCTCCCTAAATCTGTTCGCCCTTGTTCCCCCAAACGAAGACTTAGAGAAGTACAAACATACTATACGGGTCTTGCGCAGAGGATACCGAACGAAGTTAACACGTTCATCAGCAATATTAATGAGAAGAACGTTACGGATTGCCGCCAAACAGCTCTATGAACCCAAGGATACCGCCGTATACCAAGAGTCGTTAAGACGAATAAGTGTAAAAGTAAAGAGAAGAAAAAGCCGGGTTGCCCGTGTTTTGCGAGAGATTTTGGTGAAGGCTGAAAAGCTGGGAGAATAATACCTAAAAATACATTAAACCGGGCATCAAATGATGTCCGGTTTTCACTTATTTTCTCAATTTATTGGGTAGCGGAATATGCCTAATCGACTCAATGGGATGATAGAGCAGCATCCACGGACCAGAAAAACGCATAACCCCTTTAATTCTTTGGCGATAATCCGGTTTGTAACAATGAACAGGACATTTGGCACAAGCTGTTTTCTCTTCACCAAATTTACAATAGGCTAGCCTCTTCAGCGCATACTCATTTAATTCCTGACATTCCTCACAAAACCCCTTATGATGATGTTTTTTCTTACAATATATACGAATCATTTTGGTAACAAGCTCTTGTTCTTTTTGAATTTTAGGACCCTCATTTAACTGCCGGTTTACCTTTGTTATCATATATGAACCCCCTTGTAACTTGTACAATAAGATCTCATGTAATTATAAAGGGTAAACCTACTGTGAAACCAGCCTTAACGCTGAACTTCCTTAATTCCCTCACATACCGGGGTTGAAAGCGATAATTGTATAAATCAATTTTTTTAAAAAAACTTGTAACGTTTATAGCTTTTTACGGATATATAACTTGAGGAGGTGAATGGATGCAGGACAACGAGCAATTATACAGGGAATATTCAACCCAAGTATATAAATTCGTATTTAGCCTTTGTCATAATCACTTGCTGGCAGAAGAAATTACCCAAGAAACTTTTTATAGAGCTATAAAATCGATAGACAAATACGATGGGACCTGCAAAGTATACGTATGGCTCTGTCAAATTGCTAAACATGTGTGGTATCAGGAGCTGGACAAGCAGCGCAAGCGGAAGTCTGAGGAATTAGAAGACGCTTCTTTGGCTAACGCAAATTCAACAGAATCCCAGTTCATTTTTGCTCAGGACAAAATGGATTTATTTAAACAACTTCATTTACTTGATCCAAATACCAAAGAAGTATTATATCTGCGTTTAACCGGAGAATTCAGTTTTCGGGAAATTGGCGAAATTCTTGGAAGAGATGAAACCTGGGCAAGAGTTACCTTTTACCGTGGAAAACAAAAATTGATGAAAGGAAGATCTTCATGAAATGCGAGATTATTCAGGATTTATTACCTTCCTATATTGAAAAGCTAACCTCTGTACATAGTAACGAAGAAATCGAAAAACACCTGCAATCCTGTGAAAGCTGCCTTCAATCCTATAATGAAATGACCGCCACAGCAAATCTAAGTGTGCCTATTATTGATAAAGAGGAAGTTAACAAACTCAATTATTTTAAAAAAGTGAAAAAAAAGAATATAAAAACTCTCATTTTTTCCGTCTTATCGGTACTTATACTGGCTACGGCCCTTATTGGATTTTTTGTTATCGGTTTCCCTGTATCCTCTAAAGATGTAGTCATAGATTATCAGAAGACAAAGGATCGTTTGGAGGTTCATCTAACTTTGGAAAATGGCAAGGACCTCGTGTTCTCAGGAAAAACTAAATTTATCCGCGATGAGAATAATAATGTAATCGGTTCTGAAACTAGGTATACGCCTAGAGGTTTACTTCATAATCCCTTTGATGATGTAGGAAAAAAAGTTATGTTGGGGACGGAGATTCATACCGATCTGGATTTTCCAAACAAGTTTATTCTTGAATTCAAAGATAAAACTATGACGTTTGTTAATGGTGTTTTAGTGGAGTAGACATGCCGCAAAAATAAAAAAAGACACCTTTCAAGGTGTCTTTCGCTTTACACCTACCAAAAAAGTTAGCATTTTTGTTCGTTTTTTCGCTAAAATATAGGGTTATCGATTTACTAAAAGTATCTTATAATAAAATTACACATGGATATTTGACCCCTTTGTGAACGCGCGTTTATAGATTGACCCATTAACCACTTAATAGGAGGAATGGTTATGCAATATGGTTATTTTGATGAAAAAAACAAGGAATACCTCATTACCAAGCCAAATACGCCTGCCCCTTGGGCGAATTACCTCGGCTCGCCGGAATATGGCGCGATCATCTCAGGTAACGCAGGCGGTTATAGCTTTGTAAAATCTGGCGCAAATGGGCGGCATATCCGTTACCACTTCAACTCTAAGGACGAGCCCGGACGCTATATTTACGTGAGAGATTTGGAGAACGGGGATTATTGGTCCGGCTCCTGGCAGCCTGTGGGTAAAGATCTGGAGCAATATAAGTCCGTATGCCATCATGGAACCGGATACACGAACCTCGTCTCGGATTACGATAACATCCATACAGAATCATTATATTATGTGCCACTGAACAAAACCTACGAGGTGTGGCGCATGAAGGTGCGCAATGATGACTCCAAAGCACGCAAGCTGGCTCTCTTCGGATTTGTTGAATTAACCAACAATAACAACTACGAGCAGGATACCGTCAACCTTCAGTACACTTTGTTTATTTCACGGACCTACTATAAAAATAATATGATCCTTCAAGTCATCAATGAAAACACCCCCGAAGAACAGACCTGGAGATTCTTCGGCGCTGCAGGTGCAGAAGTTACCGCTTATGACGGTGACCGGGATACGTTCCTAGGCGATTACCGCAGTTATGGCAATCCAGCCTCTGTCGAGAACGGCCAATGCTCCAATTCATTAAACTACAATACTAACTCCTGCGGTGCCCTGCAGCTTAACGTAGATTTGCAGCCGGGAGAAGAGAAAGAAATCGCATTTCTACTGGGACAGTATGATGAGAAAGGCGCTTCCGAGATTCTCAGCCATTATAAAGACTTGTCCGTGGTAGATAAAGAACTCGAAGAGTTAAAAGCATTCTGGCACAGCAAGCTTAACCGCTTCCAGGTCCAGACACCAAGCGATAACCTGAACAACATGATCAACACTTGGAATGCATATCAATGCTTTATCACTTTCATCTGGTCACGAGCAGCCTCTTTCCAATACTCCGGTCTTCGTAATGGACTGGGCTATCGGGATACGGTGCAGGATATTCAAGGCATCATTCATCTGGATCATGAGATGGCCCTTGAACGTCTTAGACTGATGATATCCGCCCAGGTTTCCAACGGCGGTGGACTTCCGTTGGTGAAATTTGACCACAATCCTGGGCATGAGGGCACACCGGATGATCCGGAATATGTACGGGAAACTGGTCATCCCCATTATCGGGCCGATGACGCTTTATGGCTGTTCCCAACCGTCATTAAATACTTGAATGAAAGTGGCAACTGGGATTTTACAGATGAAATAATCCCTTATTCGGATAAAGGTGAGGGCACTGTGTACGAGCATTTGCGCCAGGCGCTTCAGTTCAGTCTGGATCGTATGGGCGCACACGGCATGCCGGTTGGGCTTCATGCCGACTGGAACGATTGTCTACGGCTTGGAGCGAAGGGCGAGTCGTTGTTCGTCGCATTCCAGCTGTATATGGCATTCAAGGTGTTCATGGAAATTGCACAAAATAAGAACAAGCCTGAAGACATTCAATGGGCGCAGGGCCTGCTTGATGAGCTGGACGATAACATTCAAAAGCACGCTTGGGAGAACGATCAATTCGTCCGCGGATTTACAGAAGACAACTATACCATCGGCTCCTGGGAGAATGATGAGGCCAAAATTTGGCTTAATCCGCAAAGCTGGGCCGTATTAAGCGGTGCAGCCCGCCCGGATCAGGCGAAGCTCTCCATGGACAAAGTGTATGAGAATCTGCGGACCGATTACGGCACTATGTTATTCTACCCACCGTTCCGTGAATACGGTTTGCCAGTAGCGTTGATGGCTCTTTTCAACGCCTCAACTAAGGAA
This sequence comes from Paenibacillus sp. FSL F4-0097, assembly GCF_038593125.1. Classification (NCBI taxonomy): domain Bacteria; kingdom Bacillati; phylum Bacillota; class Bacilli; order Caryophanales; family Paenibacillaceae; genus Paenibacillus; species Paenibacillus sp. FSL F4-0097. The sequence continues at coordinate 220,205 of NZ_CP151965.1, read as the reverse complement.
AACGGCGGCATCTTCAGCCAGCCGCAGGGATGGCTCATTCTGGCGGAAACCATGATTGGCAACGGTGGGCGCGCGTTCGAATACTTCCTGAATTGCAGTCCGGCCAGCATGAACGATAAGGCCGAAATCCGCAAACTCGAGCCTTATGTACATGGCCAGTTTGTCGAGTCCAAGGACAGCCCATATCAAGGCCGGGCCCATGTCCACTGGCTGACCGGCACCGCTTCAACCGTGATGGTCTCCTTGGTGGAAGGTATTATGGGGGTTCAACCGCAATTTGATGGCCTTCGCCTCAACCCGTGTGTTCCTTCCGACTGGACAGACTTTTCCATGGTCCGGGAATTCCGTGGGAAGAAGCTGAACATCCAGGTGGAGAACAAGAAAGGTGTACAAAAAGGGGTTACCCATATCGTTATTAACGGTGAAGAAATTCAAGGCAACCTGATCCCCGTCGCCAAAATGGCGCCAGAAAACAACGTGCTCGTTATTATGGGTTAAAGCGTATTTATGAGGAATAGATAGGAGGACGGACCGATAAGGTGCGTCCTCCTGTTTTTACAATTAGAACGAGGTTATTTCAAAATTTTATTTAACTCCTCAGCTTGTTTCCTGCTATTAATTCTGGCGTAGAAATAGAAAGCTATAGTGTGCAGTATAACCGATAACAACAACATTCCAGGCAACCAGGGGCTTATGAAGTTGAACATTTCTTTTGAGAATAACCACACCATTCCCATTCCGCCAAATATACTGAAGGTCGAAGAAATCAGAATATTCCAAAGCGGTCTTAACGTGAAATAGTTCCACAACACATTGTACATCACTCCGAATATCCCCGCGGAAATAATGGCGATACCTGCAATACGCCATAGATATAACATATCAATAGATTGATCCTTGAAAAACACAGTTAACAGTAGCGTTATCCATAAAGAAGTTAAAGTAAACACCTGAAAAAATGAATTTTTTAATTGATTAACCATGATAGTTCCTCCTGAAATTTTTAATATAATAGCGGCTGACAAAATAACAAGAACCATTCGTCAGAATCACTTTTATTCTCGCATTATCCGTTGCTGAGAACTCTTTTATGTAGCTGGTGTTGATTATGGTCTGATTATTAATTTTTATAAACTGAGGTGAATTCAGAACTTCTTCAACAAATTTCAATCGTGTATTAAGAAGAAACATTTCTCCCGTAATTACACGTACACTGCACATACGGCCTTCCGGCTCTATGACCGCGATTGAGCTGGATACAATCGAGACATTGCGATCATTTTTGGCGTTGATGACCATGATCCGTTTCTCCGATGTTTGAATGGCTACTTCGATATTTGCCCAATGTTCCTTTTCAGCCGGGTGGGTTGTTACTTTCGTAGTACCCCGGTCCATTTCTATGTCCTCTTCAAAAATGATTTCCAAGTTGTGCTGCCTCCTCTCAGGTTTCATATTATTATCAAAAAAGGCCTATGACCACTATCTTACGTTTTCTTGCATTAATTTGTCTGTTTGTTGCAAGATAGCTGTTTCCGCTTCCTCCCCGAACGAAAAAAAGACTGCCGGGACCTTCCCGACAGCCTGAACTCATTCTCATAATTGGCAAACCAAGTTTCTTCGCCTGTAACAATCCTCTACAACCTCGGGTCGATCTCTTTCTCTTTCGTTACCTCGAATAACAAGTTTGCTGCAATTTGCTTGTAGTCCTCGTTGTCAGACGAGATCTCATCCAGCTTCACTTCTAGCATTTGTCTGCCCAGCCGGTGTTCGATTAAGGACGTACGAAGCTTAGGAGCGATATTCTTCTGCTTCATCAGCTTGGCATACTTATGTGGAAACTTGTAGTCGTACCCGTAGATGATCGACAGGTAGCCCGGATTGCGGACCTTCATGTATGGGACTACCCCCTGCTGTTCTTGCTCCGGTTTGATTACAATTCCCTCCATATGTTTCTCTACCGTTATCTTTGCGAAATACTCCTCTGCTCTGATGTAAGCATCAGGCTCTTTCAAGTCCAGAACCAGAGATTCATCCTCGTTTAAGAACCTGTATAATTCGGAGGTTTTGCCGTCAGGTACCCGTTCAGCGCCATTCTCCAGCACTTCCTTCAGGATTGCAAAAGGTTTGTATGTTAATTCCGCATCACCCGCATACAGCTCCAGTTGCTGCTTGTATACTCGGTAGGCTTCGTCACGCTGGTCAAGATCTACATACGATTCTCTTATGTCACGGACATGCTTAAAAGTCTGGTAAACATGAGACCCATAGTTATTGTTAAGCGTCTCTTTCGACATATGGTGCTGGTCTTGTTCAAACCCGCTTACTTCAAAATCCTGTATCAGTTTACCCAGTGACTCCTCAAATCCATATTGTCTTAAGAAATCCAGCTCTGTCTCCAGCGCTTTGCCAATTGGCCGGAACTGACGCTCAATTAACCCATCCCCAAGCGCTTTCCAAGGCAGCAGCTCGCCATCCAGTAAAAGCACACGGATCCCCTGCTCAGCCATATAGGTTCCGAATTTATGAAGCAGCTGTTCGTAGATAGGCGTCAGATCGACCGCCTGAACCTTATAGCCGTTCCGGCTAATTGCGTAACACTGCTCTATATCCCGATAAAGGTACAAACTACAGCGTGATCCCATATATTTAGGCTGCAGAACGACTTCTGAAATACGACGTTCGGCAAAATAATCCAACCCTTTTTGCAGAGACTCAAGCTCACCGGCAGCCACATCCTTATCCGCAGGTGACATCGTCCCGGAGATGAAGTTGACCCGGTTCTGCGAGGAATACTGCAGTCTGCGCACAGACTCGTAATCAAGCTCCAGCAAGGATACGGTTTGCTTTTCCCGGAACAGGATAGTTAGCTCTTCGTGCACCGTAGTCACATGCGATTTTTGACTTTTATAGAAAGGTTTAAACGACATGCGAACAGAAGTTAGTTCATTACCCTGCGCACTCCCTGTGTCGAGGTGGAGTTTGTTTTTGATCCGAAAAGTCTGCTTGGCTGCAATATGTCCGAAGAGATGAAAGGGGTGATTACTCACAGCCTCTTGCTTTAGGAAATCAAGCTGTTCCTCAAAGGAAACCTCACGATCCAGCCGAAAGTTACGCTGATGGCGTAGTGAATTCGTATCCAGCTTACCAATGTACTTATTACGGCAAGGAGCATGGGTAACATAAAAAGAAGGACCTTGCATACCGATATAGCGGTAAAAGGACTGGGATTGCTCCACTAAAGCCGAAAATTTACTAAAAAGCGCGGGATCCTCCTTAAGCACTTGGGTGGAATCAAAGTACGTTCTTAGCAGTTCCGGATCGGTTCCTTGAATCTCCCCCTTTACGTACTTGTATACAAAGTTCTCGTGATTGCCCATAACAAATAGGAAATGCTCGCGGTTATCAAATAAGAACTCAATCGTCTCCCGCGTCTTTTTACCCTTATCAATCCAGTCACCAGCAAGAATGACTCGTGTGTTACTGAGCTTATCTGTTGCACTTAACTTACCTTCGTGCTCCCGATAGCCGTAATTACGTAATAGTCCCTGAAGCTCTTCGACACACTCATGAACATCCCCAACCACAATATACTCTTGTGCTTGTAGAAGTACCGTAGATGCGTAAGTATCCCAATCCTGTATAATCACCCGGTAGTCCGGATTAGGTATCCCTTCACCCTCGAGAATAAAATCTTTAGCACGCACTTTATGAATCTTGTTGTAACCTTCCCGTGACAGAACAGGCAAGACTTCTTTTCTGAGCCGGTTTAAATGATTGGAGATCAGCTTCTTCGAGCGCTCTGAGGCGTAGTAATCCTCCCGTTTGCGGTAATCAAACAGAATAACCTCCAGATTGTAATTATTTTGCCCGGCGATCTCACGGACTTTACTACGATAATCTTCGGATAGCCCAATGGTATCCATCACCACAAACTCCGCATTAATCGGAAAAGAAGTGACTAACTTCAATCTCTCAAACAATAATTGAAAGGTATGCGAACTCGCCTCCAGCATAACCTGATCATACTTATCATAGTCGTAGCCCAATATCTCCTGACGGATACTATCCGAGGATAAATACTGCACATTCGTACGTAAACCTTTGGAGGCATCCTCTAGTTTTAACTGCGGGATCAGAACTTCTTTAGCAAAAGTTGATTTCCCGCATTCCGTTGCTCCTACAAGCAGAAATATGGTATGTACACGCGTTTGAATTTCCACTGTCTATTCCTCCTTTCTTCGCACAATAGCGCATTGCGTCGTACGGATCTCGCCAACCCGGTCACCAACCATCAAATATTCGACCTCGACTGCTAAACCTTGAATCGTATCCAAAACCCATTGCCCGAACGCTTGCTGTCCCATTTCCCACTTGTGATCCTCATGCCGGAATCCTTCCAGCTCATAATAACGATTGAAATCAGCATTCGGTGTGGTCACAATAAGCTGTTGAAAATTCACATTACCGATTATTTGCTGAATAAGCTCTGCTGCCTCACCTTCGCTCATGTGCTCTACAACTTCTGTTAGAATCACATCAACCTGCTCCCCGTTGTACGACTCCAGAAAATGGTCCAGTGAGCCAAAGGTTGCAATGTTATCAATGTCCTTAGCTTTCGCTTTCCGATTCACAACCTCCAGCAGCTCCTCAGCTATATCTACCGCATAATAGGTACTCTCTATTTTCCCGGCAAACGGAATTGCATAGAAACCTTCTCCGCAACCGATGTCCAGAATCGGCTTATTGAATGGAAGCACACTCGAAATAAAAGTACGCCGCTGCATCGCAGTACCGCCATACTCCAGCCCAATAGAATACTGGTCCGTTTGTTCGATGGAGGCTTTATATCGCTTGAACCGTTCCTTTGAGGTAAGGAAATTCCTTGCAAATAGACTTCTTATATAAAAGGGTGCATCAATGACGTTAAGGCTGCGGATATATTTATCCAAAATAGCATCCGAAATATCTATGTACTCATCCCCAAATATGGATAAGAACAAGGACAGCACACCAACAACATGCAAGAGGTGATACAAGCTTTTATGTGTGGTAATCGTCAGTGAATAGCTCTTATGTGCCTGATGCTGCAAGGAGAAGGTATATCCCTTTAAATGCTTTTGGAAAAATTCAATATAGTGTATCCGCTCAACCTGAACCATATTAATGAAAAAAGAATGCTCATATCCTTCCGCATCCCGTTCATCCTGGGCTTTGAAGGGTGTAGAGAAAAACTCATTGACCGCATTAAGCGGAAATAGAGGTGTATTAAACCGGGAGACATTTAAATACTCAAAGCTCTCGCTTCCGTTCTGCTTGTAGGATATATCGTTATCTGCATCCTTAAAATAAACGTTATAAGTTGCCTCATCAGAATACCATCCATAAGCCACTCCCTGACGAACCGGACGAAGCTGCATACCTGTCACTGGATTTTTTTTAATTAAAAAAGTGAATTTTGGATTCGTAGATTTCAGTTGTACAATAGCCACTACCATCTTCCTCCTATCAATCTTTCTATAGGGCCCGTCCCCATACTTCCTGTAAAGCTTCTCGAAATAGAGCATCCAGCTGATGATCTCTGTTGTTCTCCTTAGCATTCAAGGACGCCGCCACCTTATCCAACACTTGGAACTGTTCTTCTAAATAATCGTTAATCACGGTTAGCTGCGGTCCGTAGTCTAGTTCTTCACCGGATTTTTTTCGTGCCAGCAATTGCTGAATCACCTGCCACAGCTCTTCATCCTTCGGAATAAGCCGCTCTACCAGTACATCGAACTCCATCAGCGGCATCTCTCCATATCGGTGAGTCCACTCACAAGCTAGAACGGGACGAAGCACATAAAAGTACTTTTTGATCTTGACCTGTTCGCCTTGCAGATAATCACGGTAGTTCCCTCTTGCCATGTTTAAATAATGGTACATACAAGACTTCCGCGAAAATGTGTACGGGGAGATGCTTCTAAGCTTCTCTGCTATACTGTACTTTTCTGCATATTGAATGGGTGATTGCAGCCACTCCAGCAGCGGTGGATTTGACTTCCGGAATAAATTCAGTGCTTTACGCAAATCCCAGCCATTGATATCAAGCATATTGTTAATAGGACGCTCGATCACATCCCGCTTATCAAAAATAGATAGATACCATTCCGGTTTATGCAGATAAATAAATCTCACATCATAATCACTGTCCTGCGATGGGAATCCCCAGGCCCGGCTGCCTGATTCGCAGGCATACAATATTGTAACTTGCTCCTCATATTCAATCTGTTCCAGCTGCTCACAGATAAGCTTGTTTATAGGATCCATCTTCATCCCTCCAGATCGGTTACTTCCCTATTCTCTACCATTGATACTATTCGAACGCCTCTTCAGAATTGCTTCGGCTTCATGGATCTATCTTCGCTCATCTTCCCTGTAACGAACAGGGCGGAAGTATGGCGGCGGCCAAAAATACTTCCATTTTATTCAACTCTGGTGCTTAATATAATAAGTACTACTATTTCTAATGGATTCGCTACAGGCTGGAGGGATACAAATGGCCCGGGAAAGTTTTGACAAGGAGATTCAATTTCTTCGCATGCTCTCTTTAGCGGGGGGAGCTTACAGCAGACAACAATTCGCCGATCGTCTCGGCATTTCTGTACATACCTATGACAAAACGCTGCGCAACCTGAAGGGCATGGTAACCGTATTACAACAAGACCTGCCTACAGAACAAGGAACGGAACTCTCTGAATGGCTCCGCTATAACTATTATGAATCTGCCGACCCGCTGCTCCTGTTCTTGTTCCGGGCGAAGTCGCTTAAGGAAACGGAGAGCATCCGGCTTACTCTACTATTAACTGCGCTTCAGACTCAGGAGCTAACGGCTAAAGATCTACAGGATGTCTGCAGTGAGCAAATGCCAACCGATTGTCCAATGCCCGATGAGAAGACCATCCGTGGAGATCTGAAATATCTTGAGGAAGTTGGCGTTATTCTTCGTGTAAATGAGGGCCGTCCTTATCGATACAAGGCTGCTAACGATCTGATTGATCAATTATCGGGCGATCAGCTCTTGGATCTTTACGACTATGTTGATGTCATCGCCAACACGCAGACTCCGTCGGTGCAAGGTTACCTGCTGCGCGACACCTTAAAAAAGGTCCTGCGGAAGCGGGGTTATAACCCCGAAGCTACGGAAACCCATAGATACAAGTATAATTATCATTCACGTATTCTTGACGAGGCACACCTATACACAATTTTTGCAGCGATTCAGCAGCGAAAAAAAATTAAGTTTCTATATCTATCCCCTAAAAAGGGCAAAAACTACGCCTCTCAGAATACCAATCCTCTCTTTGAGCGGGAAACAAGGGGCGTCACAGAAACCGTTCTTCCGCTCCGCGTCATCTATGACCATCAATATGGGCGCTGGTATTTAATCGGACATAATTCACGTATGGGCATCATGAAATTCCGAATGGAGGGCCTTACTCAAATTGAGGAGGGCGACACTGTGGAAGAATCAGAGTTTGCTCAGAAACTCAGCAATCTGGAAGAGCAGATGACAAACAGCTGGGTTATAGATACCACCAGTGCAATTAAAGTGGTGGCGAGATTTTATAACCCCAATCGCTCTGGTGTTAATTTTATTCGGGAGCGGGTTGAAGCGCAGGGACAGTGGGGAGTAATTACGGAAGAGTCCGATTCTACATTCCTTTATGAGATCACAGTGAATGGTATTTATGAAATTAAGCCGTGGTTACGAAGCTTTGGTTCGAGCTGCGAGGTATTAGAACCCCCTTGGCTGCGTAAGCAATTTATCGCGGAGTGGAAGGAGATTCACAGCTATTATGAATCCATTTGAGAAAATATTTAACTTCCAAATCATTTCACGCCTCGACGAAGTGGGTTCATTAGCGCTGACCTCCCAGGAACGTTCCTGGCTGAAAACCATGTTAATGCACCCGGCCTCAGAAGCAGCTTTTACACTGGATACCTTAAGTGAATTGAACTCCATATTGGAGGCAGAAGCGTCCACAGAAGTGCAGGGAATTATTATGGAGAAAGCTAAAAGCAAAGAGCGGCAGGTCTATCACCCAATGCTTCGTACACTCCGCCGTATAATCATGCAGAATCAAGCGATCCTTATTACTTTCCATATTAAGCATGGAGGCCAACGAACTGACCAAGCCGGGTTCCCTCATAAGCTGGAATACAACATGTATAAGCGGGAGTGGTATTTGCAATGGTACAGCACCCGGCAACGTTCTCTTATGTCCACTAAACTAAAAAACATTGTTTCTGTTGAAGTAGCTCCCTTCCCTGCCAAACGGATTGATGACTTAAAAGCAAGAATAACGCGATTATTAGAGGATCAGAAAGAATGTGCATGTATTCAAGTCATTCCCACCTTTAATGCTGAGCTGTCCCGAATTCTGTACGCCTTTTCCTGTTTTGATAAATCCGTGTCCTTTGATGAAAATTCGGGCATCTATCGAATCAAAGTCATCTACATGAGAGACGGCAGCGAATTCCTATTGTCCAAAATCCGTTTTCTTGGCCTGCGCGTAAAAATCGTCGAGGGTGAGCATCTTAAGCGGCGCATGCTGAAGTCGGCAGCTATGGCGATTGACCGGTATGGGGAATAACCGAGAATTAGTATAGGCTGGTCAACTATCCTGAAGCGCTGAAACGTGCTTATATAGTAAAGTAAAAGACACAGTTAAGATGTCTTTTACTTTACTTACAGCAGCTTTCTTAGAAACTGAAAGGTGGACTTACGGAGTACTGTGATTATTAAACATCAGCTTGATTGCATAATAGCATCCAGCAGCTCCCTGATCTTTCTCTCCTCTGAGCTCTCATTAGTTGCGAACCTTTTTAACTTTATTCCATATGTATTAAAAATAGTATCTTTCATTTTATCCCGCTCTCTCTGTTCCGGTTTATTCTCATGAAAAGCAAATCCGTCTACCTCAATGGCAAGCGCCGCTTTCCGATCCAACTTATGATAAATGACAAAATCCACAGAGGCTCTATTACTGATATATCGCCGCTCCTGGTCTTTCAATCTAGTCACATCCTTGAATAGATTCTTGAGAAGAACCTGATTGCCGAGTGTAAATCCGCTATAAACCGGCTCCTGTAAAAGCCCCTCAAGCAGTGCCTGCATCAGATTTTCCGATTTGAATTTAGATACATTAACTCTCTTAGCCCGTTCTCTAAATGCCCGAAGCTTACCCGAATACTCCTGATACAACAGATCAAATATGGATACTATCTCACTGTCCACCACGTTCTCATCCAGCGTGCTATACTCCATATACCGTGTGAGATCCCCAATTTCATTACCATATTTCCGAAATAGGGCATGATCCGTTATCAGAATAAACTTCTTCTGCGCACGGGATACGGCCACATTAACCTTACAGGGATCATTCACAAATTTCATACCTATTTTGCCAGAGCGTGTCTGATCCAACACTGTAGACATAATCATAATAGACTTCTCCCGGCCTTGATATTTATGTATCGTGTCACTCTCGATATCATCGACAAACTGTCCTGCTGCTTTCTCTACCTGCTTGCGGTAAGGTGTGACGAAGCCAATATCCGATTGACCAGCCGCTACTTCCTCCCAACCCGCAAGGATCTCCCCTTCAATGACATCCAGCTCCCGCTGGTTGAACTTCCCTTTCTTCTCACCAATGGTTACTTCTCGCAAGTGATTACCCGGCGCAGTCCTGTAAATCAGCAGTGGAACTTCTGTATCCTCTTCAGTCGTAAAAGTAATTAAATCGCCATTATAGTACTTTTGATTGCAAAACTGAATGATTTTGGGATGGCACCGATAGTGCTCTTTAAGCATCACTTTGGGAATATCATCTCCATATAGGGCAAGCATGGATGACAGTAGATTGTGTTGGAAATAATTATAAGCTTCGTCGATGTTAGCGGATGCAGCACATCCAACCTTCTTCTCAATCTCCATACTCACAATTTGCGGCAGCTGTTTGGTATCCCCAACAATGATCGCACGTTTGCAACAGGATAGCGCAAGTGCGCCTGTCACCAGATCTACCTGAGAAGACTCGTCAATAATAACGTAGTCAAACAGATCATTGGCCGGCACGCAATTACGCAAAGAATGAGTCGTGCTTAGGACAATCGGATAATATTCGATGAATGACTTAAAGTTTTTGCTCTGCCGATAATCTTTTGCATTACATTTCAACCGAGGGAGATTACGATATTTCTCATACAACTTATGTTGGAAAAGCTGAACGGAACACTGCTGGTGTTCCTTTAGTAAAGGCTGATAGGACGCAGACTGCAGCTCTTGTTCAATCCTTACAATACGACCCGATAGCTCTTCAATCCGCAGAATATAGAACTTCCGCTGAACATTCAGAATCACATCTGCCCCCTGTTCCTTCAAATATTTAAGCTCCGTGAACCCATGTTTGACAAAAAGCTTGAACTTGTACAAAAGACCATTCTCTTTACCTTTTCTCACCGCAAGGTGGCTATCCTTCATGAACTCAAGCATCCGCTCAGGCGTCTCATGATAGAATGACAACTTCTCTAATGGCTCTATATTCTGCTTGGTGTAGTAGTTCTCAAAATGCTTCTGCTCCAGCACATACGCCGACAGCTGTTGCTTCAAACGCGCCTTCTCCATATCCAGTACCATCAGCCGATTAATACGACCATCCAGCTCCTGTATCTTGGATAGTAGCTCCGCCTCAGGCAACTCGCTTTCCCAGCCAGAGACCTCGGCGACAGGCAGATTCGCAAAGAAATTTTCTTTATTCTCATTATTGCCAAGCCCCGCAACCAAAAAGGGATAACCCTCCGCCTCCAGCTTATCGCGCACATTCTGCACCGCCGCATTGTTGCCTGAGACCACAGCCACCTTCTTCTCTTGCATCACAGCCAGGTTGGCCAATATATTGAGAATGGTCTGGGTTTTGCCTGTACCTGGAGGGCCTTCAATGATACTGATCTTACTTCGTAAGGCATGATCCAGGGCCGTCTTTTGGCTAAGGTTATACCTGAATGGGAAGATCGGCTGTAATTCAACAGTGACATCCTCGCTCACCGGAGACCCATTAACATAGTGACTCAATACACTTTCTGGGTGTACAAAACTGAGCTTGGCAAATTCCTTTTTTAAAAAAGCGTCCATCTCCGGCTGATCTTCTCCGCCCTCAATATGCCCTGAAATGGCACGCCAATACTCCATGACCTTCAACGCATCTGAGCTCTTCACTCCGCTGCTCTCGATTCGAACATGCACGGCTTCATACACCCGATTGGTTCCATCCTTAAAAAACACACGAATCCGAGATCCGAAATCCAGCACTCGCATAACATTGCTAAGAGGGTTATCCCGATGAAACACCACTTGCTCTTTGGTGATTGCTGTAATAACGGGCTTGTCTAGAATCATTACATCACTTGCATTGTAATAATAGGGTTTATTAGAACTACGATAAATCAACCTTATGTTTACGCCCAACTGTTCATATGATGCGATTTCTGAGGTGCGGTCTTTGTTTTTAACAATAATCAGGTATCTTTCTTCGTCCATGGCTATTCCTTCTGTGTTCGCGTATTTAGAATTAATATGTAGGGAATTCGGTAGAATGTAAGGATATTCCTTCATAGGAAGGACATAGTCTTATTGATAGGCTAAAAAGACACCTTGATTGGTGTCTTGAGGGGAAAGCTAATCCAAGAAAGTATTTGAGGAAACTACTTATGAAGAGAAACTATCCTATTATTAATCATCAACTAAGATTTCAATCATCATTGCCGCTCCGGTCTTGAATCCACACACAAATGCAGCAGTCATCTCCATCCCCTGGGCTTGAGAATACAGTTCCAATAAAGACTCCAGCTCATCAAAATCCCCTTCGGACGGTAGCTGGGATCCTTGGAGATGAAATCCACGCTGGGAAATAAGCTGCCGTGGTATAGAGATTCGAGAATGTTGGGCATAGGAGCCTCCATTTTTAGATATTTGAGGAGATTTATTTTCATTATAGTTTGCTTCTAGTGATACGAATTAAATAAAGGCTCATATCCACCACTTATCCTCAACTTCTCATATGAGATACATTTTTTTGGTGAGAATTAAAAATACGCATTCAATACGCATAAGCGTACCAGTTATGGAATTATTATACGTTACGCTTATGCGTATAGTCAAGATGAAAACTCAGAGTTAGTGAGGGGATTAGAAGTGGGAAAGAGAGTTATAGTAAAAATATCAGAATTGACCAAAAAACATAAGATTTCCCTACGAGAATTGTCCAGAATATCCGATGTCCGACATGCTGCATTAAGTGAGTTAGCTAATGGAAAAAGGGAGAATATTAACTTTAGTCATATAAGCAAAATTGCAGAAGCTTTAAATATTGAGGATATTCGTGAGATTATTGATTTGGTTGATGATAAAGATTAATCAAATCAACACAAAATTGATAGTTTTTCAATCGACAATAACTCAAGTAATAAGACCATAAGAAAAAGCAAAGAAAAGCGACCCCTACAGGTCGCTTTTCTGATACTCCATATTAAAGTAGAGGCGGTCAGTTCCCTATTCCAGCTTCATATAATACAGATTCGCCGTACTATCTTTTGTAATGGTATGCGCACCTGCGGCCAGAGAGACAGTGGCAATGCCATTGGTTATAGGGTAACTTGTTCCATCCACTTTGATTTTCGTTCCCTCTGTGTTGAACACTAGGGTTAGCGCTGAAGCTTTAGCAGAAGTGAATTGAATGCTGGTTGCACTCTCAATTTTTAGACATTGGGATAGGGTTAAACCCTGATATGCCACAGTTCCCTTACTTGTTGAGAGATTGCCTTGGATATTGAAGAAGCTGCTTGTTGTTCCATCCGTAGTAAAGTTGTGAACGGTTGCTCCCGCTGTCGGCACTGGCGTTGTCGTCGGTGCTGGAGTCGCCGTTGGTACAGGAGTTGCTGTTGGAGCTGGGGTCGCTGTTGGCACAGGAGTTACTGTTGGCGTAGGTGTTACTGATGGAGTCGGAGTCGGATTCGTTGGGTTTGAATTCCCCCCTACAGAGACAAGTCCCGTTGTGTAGCCTCTGATTGCAGACATCAGCGCTGTATTCAGCGCATACGAAACGTCATCCACTGAATCATTAAATTCCCATGTGAAGTCTCCGCCATTCAGACGTCCGGCTTTTGCCATAACAATCTGTTCAACATTGCTTACGTTATCAATATTAGATACGTTCACTCCTGTATTTACGCTCGTGTCGAAGTTATTATAGGCTGTTCCGCCTTTTAGTGCTTTGTATGAGCTTGGGACGGTTTCATTTCTTGACGAAGCTAAGTAAGCATCAAATGAGGTAGCATTAGCAGGAGCTGTCCCTGTGTTTGAATTCGCATAGATGAGACTTGAAGCCTCTACAATAAGATTGTTATAGGCTTTAATCACACCTCCATTTTCGCCTGAGAACGTACCCTCCCCTAAAGCATCTGTACCTTGTAAGGAGATCATCATTGGAAATTTAGCATGTCTAAAATAATTAGATTCTACAAAAGCTGAAGCACCTGTAGTTACACCCACACCGTATTTGGAGATACCATCGAAAAAGTTGTTATAGATATGGACGGAAGCCACTCTAATCCGCGGATGACGGGAGTCCGAATGGTCAAACCAGTTGTGGTGGAAGGTAACAAAAAATTCAGCCGGCTCACTCAAACCAACTAGCGAGGATTTTCCGGAATCCCAGTAATGGTTGTAAGAGATTGTAATATAGTTGGATCCATTTTTAAGGTCTGTGGAACCGTCGCCCTTGGCTTGGTCTGCATCGCCTCCAGCAGCTCCATAAAAAATATCATTATTATGCACCCAGACATTCATATTGCCGGAATCCATTGAAATGCCATCGTCAGGGAATAACATTACACCCAGGTTTCTTACTTCCACATTACCTACATATCTTAGAAGCATTCCCCAACCGTACGCGTAAGCATCATTCCCGATACCTTCAATAGTAATATTCATTTCCGAATAATTGTTTTTACCTTTGACTTCAAGATACCCACTGCTGTTAAGCTGTCCACTCAGATCAGCAGCTGTAACTTTTCCGATAATTCGGATCGCAAGTGGAGTTGTATCATAACCTTTTTGTCTCAGTGTCAGAATACCACCCAGACCAACCCCTGTTTGTACAGCGCCGGAGCTGTTGATTTTCACACCAAGGGTTACGGTTTGCGCATTCTGAGATGTTATATACAGCACTTGAGCACCATTCTTGAGGGTTCCATTCTCATTATAAGCCCCTGATCCTGTACCATATTGCGAACTAGTCGAAAAAGCAAATCCTGAGCGGTCATATGACGTTACGGATAGTGGATTTGAAACCGCACTTACCGTCCCACCCCCTGACAAGGTAGCTTCAACTTTCATCACATAATTACCGGCTGCAAGCCCAACAGCATCTGCTCTCCAGTAGGAAGAATATTTGCGGATTAACTCATTATTAATTTGTTGATACCCAGAATCCGCTGCACTTGCCAATTTAACATAAACGTTATACCCTGTCGCATTGCTTACAGGTGACCATTCCACATATGCCGTTTCATTCCAGCCTCCACTGCCTGTTACCGCAAGACCAGCAGCATGCACCACCGTATTTGTCCATCCACCTACTATTAAAGAAAGAGCAAGAGAAAACAACACAACAATACTGGTTACCTTTGCAACTCTTTTTTTCATTTTATTTCCTCCCGATTTAATTTGTTGCAGATATTATTGTAACCGCTTGCAAAAAATGAAGTTTCTCTTTTCACCTCCTAAATATTTAGAAAGAGATCCTGCATCTAGCCCCTGTATCCCTTCGAAAATAATACAAATTCTGGAACCAGAACACGTTCAACATATCAAAACTAAAAAAGGTTCCGAAACAATCATTTACTCATATCTCCCATATCTAACCGTGTTCTGAGCTAATGATTATAGGACAGCGAATGGATTGTGATCATACAACACGAATAGCCACACAGTAGCCAGCACATAATAAAATTCACAACCATTAGGTAAACAAGGAGGAATTTTCAATTGAGCGCAAATAAACCAGACAAGAATCTGATCAACACTGTAAAAGATTTGGAAGCCACGCCCGTAAACAGCCTGGAAGCCCAACAGCAGCAACAAGCCCGTAATGATCGCCGCAAGCAATCTCAGCATGACAGCGACGGCAAATTCACGGAAAATGAAACCGGGAACTTTCATTAAAGTCGGGAATACTGTTGGAATCTTCTTTTTAAGCTGCAATAACGTAAAAAGACACCCTTCAAGGTGTCTTTTCTTTTACTACCTATGGAGCCGCATCATAATGTATTTCCTTTAATCAATACGTATCAACTGCTCATCCTGTAATCCAAGCAATGATTTTTTCACGGTCTCACGCGCCGTTCCTGTCATATCCGCCAGGTGTTGATGCGTTAATTTCAAATCGATTAGAACACCTTCATCAGAGGGCACTCCGTGCTGTTCTGTTAGACGCAACAACACGCGAGCAATACGCGTACGCACGTCGATAACGGTTAAGTTTGTTATTAATTTATTGGCATCACGCAGACGATCTAATGCTGTTTCCAAAATGCCGATTAGTATTTCCGGATTACTTTTTAGTAAAGGAATGAAATCGCGTTTTTTCAAAATACATAAGGTAGACTTCTCAATGGTCCTCGCAGAAGCAGAGCGCGCTCTTTCATTTTGCAACAAAGCCATCTCTCCAAAGAAATCACCTACTCTAAAAATAGAGAGTACTACATCCCTAGAGTGGTTATCTTGATAGATTTGAACAACTCCAGATAGAACCAGATAGAGCTCCTCTCCCTCTTCACCCTCAAAAAAGATGGACTCTCCTTTTATATAAGTACGCTCGCCACATACCTTAGTAATTTCAGCTAAATATTCATCATCAAGATGTTCAAAGAACGGAAAATCCTGTAACAGTTGTGGGTTCATCTTCTAGAGGTTCCTCCAGTATAAGTAATAAATTTTTTAGGATTGAATCGCGAACCTATCCTATATTGCAATACTTTTAATTTTAATTAAATAGCGACAGCAGCCATTAAATTATGATGTGACATTTATACATTTTATGGGTTTATGATTGAGCATGTTTCACAAATTTTCCAAATGCACCATCATCAATTGGAAGGTTTTGGTTTTATTTGTGGAGAACAAGAATAAAGTTAAGATTCTAAAATTCAAGAAGTGAGTTGATGAACATGAGTGATAAGATGGTGGCTGTTTTAAGAAGACAGTTTGATCCAACCGTAGAAATGTTGAAGAATCTTATCGAAGTATGTCCTGATCATTTTTGGAAGAATGCCAAGCATAAATACTGGAAGCATATATTCCACGCTACAACCAGCATGAAATTTTGGTTTAGGCAGCAGAAGGATGAAGAATTCAAAATACCTGACTTCGGTAAAGATATAACAGAAGACTTAGATAAGGAGTGCTCTGACTACCCTACTAAGGAGGAAATGACGACGTACCTAGAGGAGATATTGAGTGTGGCTCGTAATTTTTTTGATGAACTTACTGACTGCAGATTATTGGAACCATGTGTACTATACGAAGAAATAACTAAAACTGATGTTATCCTCATGCAGATAAGGCATGTTCAACATCATATAGGTTATTGCAACAGCATATTGAATTCGAATCACCTAGAAACAGCAAAGTGGCTATGATAAAATGAGTGACCGAAATCAGCTTCTTTACCACGAGGAGTGTTATTTAATATGGTTTATGAATTTGATAGTGAGATAAAGCTGCTGGAAGGTAAAATGAAATGGAAAGTAGTCTATTTCCCCTATTCAGTAAGGGAGATATTCAATACTAATGGTAAAGTACCTATTCAAATCTCTGTTGACGGGTACGAATTTGACCATACTTTATTGCCGTCAAAGAATGGGCATTATTTTGTTTATAACGAATTTATTCGAAGAGCATTACACAAAGAGCTCGGTGATACATTACATATAATACTTAAGAAATGCGAGGAAAATCGTAAACTGATTGTGCCAGATTACATTACTACAAACCTTGAAGAGTACCACATGCTGAATACATTTCTAAACCAGCCTGATTACATTAAACGAGAGCAGATTAATTATATTGAGCTTGCTAAAAAGGAAGATACAAAAAATAGACGAATACTAGCTCTAATTGATAAACTTAAGGATTAATAAAGGGACGACAATAAAGTTGAGGTAAAATGAAGACATCAGAGTTAAGCAACGAATATTGATATTTCGCTAAACCCCAACAATCATTTTTAATGAGCACCAAACTTTAAAAAATCACAAAAAGGCGATGAGAAACAACCCTCATCGCTTTCACATTACTAAAACCAGACTTGTTACAGCAAACCTCTGCCTAGTAATAGGTGATCGTTTAAGAGTCAGCAACCATCTGCCCCCTTACGTGGTGCTAGCACGTCGATCAGCAAGCGCCATCGCGGCGGCATAGCCGGAGCTCCAGGCCCATTGCAGGTTATAGCCGCCGCAATCTCCATCGACATCCATCACCTCACCTGCCAAATACAGTCCAGGGACTAACTTAGATTCCAACGTTCCTTCGGTTAGCTCCGTCGTATCGATGCCACCAGCTGTTGTTTGTGCATTAGTAAAGCTATTGGTATCGGTCACTTTAAATTCCCAACGCTTCAAGATTTTATAAAATATTTTTTTTGTTTTCCACGAAAGATCCTGACAAAGCAGGTGCAACTGTTGATCAATTCCAGCCTCCTTCAGCAGAACTGGAATCAGTTTCTTGCTGACGATACCTATAAGGGAATCGGCAACCGTCCGGTGTCCGAAGATCCCCCAGTGGATCTCCAGAAAATCAATTAACTCTTCCTCCGTGCGCTCCGGCATTAAATCAACCGACAATGTCACCGATTCTCCTATTCCGAGATTATACGCAGCCTTTCTGCTGAGCTGAAGTATGGGCGGGCCCGAAATACCATAGTCCGTAAAAAGAATCTCACCAGACTCAGTGCGGATGACTTCATTGTTTACGATAACATGGGCCTCTCCCTCAAATTTGATGCCCGATAGTTCCTTCAAATACGGATAATCCAGCTTCAATTGTACAATACCTGGCACCGGGTTGATCAAGGTGTGCCCCAGACGTTGGACAAGCGTATAACCGGAGCCGTCCGTTCCCGTTTTGGGAGCGGTAAGGCCGCCTGCACATAGAAAAAGATAGTCGCTGGTATACACAACCTGTTCCTCTGTCTCCGTCTGGCAGGTTATCGCGAACCGCGGATGTCCCGCCGAAACGGTAACATCCAACACTTTATGTTTATAATATACGGGAACATTCCGATCCTCCAGCGCCAGCTTAAATACACCCGGCACCGAAGCCGCCTGCAGCGACATCGGATACATCCGGCCATTCTCCAAGCTTACAAAAGGAAGCCCGAGCGAGGAGAAAAATTCGATCGTTTGGCGGACACCGAATTGCCGCAATACATGTATTGGGAATCCTTCCTGATTACTGTGATACTTGCGTGATAAAGCGGCCGCTTCATCCGTACCGGTGGCGGTGGATTGGTTCGTAATGTTGCAACGCCCGTTACCCGTCGTTATTATTTTCTTCCCCAGCCGGTCATTGCTTTCAATAATTGCTGTATCAATACCTTGATCCCTCGCTGTAACTGCAGCCATTAGACCTGCAGCACCCCCACCGATAATGAACAGCTCGTGGTGCTTAGAAGTCTGATCCTTATACATGTTAATTGATGCATCCCTTTTCCTAATAAATTTATTGAATTGACTTAGCTAGCGCCATGGCGGCCACATATCCGGAACTCCAGGCCCATTGTAGGTTATAGCCGCCGAAGTCTCCGTCCACATCCATCACTTCGCCAGCCAAATAAAGCCCAGGTACTAGCTTGGATTCCAGCGTTCCTTCGATTATTTCCGACGTATCGATGCCGCCAGCTGTCACTTGTGCATTCGTAAAGCCATTGGTATCCGTCACTTTAAATTCCCAGCGCTTCAAGATTCGATAAAATTTCTCCTTAGTTTTCAACGACAGAGCCTGGCAAAGCAGCTGTGGCTGCTGATCTAAGCCGGTCTCCTTGAGTAGGATCGTAACAAGCTTCTTGTTAAAGATGCCAACGAGAGAATCTGCAACCGTCCGGTGTCCAAAAGTCTCCCAGAGCCTTTCTAAAAACTCAACTAACTCTTCCTCCTTGCGGCCAGGCATCAGATCCACCGATAATTTCACCTGTTCTCCTCTTGCAAGATGATACGCAGCCTTCCTGCTTAGCTGGAGAATTGGCGGACCAGTAATACCATAGTCCGTAAAGGCAATTTCGCCCTGTTCACTGCCGATGACTTTACCGTTTACAATAATATGAGCTTGTCCCTGAGATTTGATAGTGGACAGTGCTCTCATATTCGGATATTGCAGCTTCAGTTGCACAATGGCCGGTAAAGGCTCAATCAGGGTGTGTCCCAGACGTTCAGCAAGTGTATACCCAGGAGGTTCTTTTCCCGCATTTGGACCGGCAAGGCCACCCGCAGATAGAAGTAGATAGTCGCTAGTATAAACAACCTCCTCCTCTGTCTCCGTTTGGCATTTTATCTTGAAGCGCGGATGATTCTTCGAAACAGTAACATCCAACACTTTGTTATTGAGGTACACCGGAACATTCCGATCCTCCAGCGCAAGCTGGAAAATATCCAGCACCGCTGCTGCCTGCAGCGACATCGGGTACATCAAGCCATCCTTCAATCTTGTAAGCGGAAGCCCGAGAAAGGAGAAAAAATCAATGGTCTGACGGATGCCAAATTGCTGCAATACCGCAAGTGGAAATCCGGCCTGATTACTGTGATACTTGCGCGATAAAGCGATTGCTTCATCTGTACCCGTTGCAGTGGATTCATTTGTAATGTTGCAGCGCCCATCACCTGTCATTAATATTTTCTTTCCAATCCGGTCGTTACTCTCCAGAATGGCAGTATCGATACCCATATCCCGCGCGGTAACAGCGGCCATTAATCCAGCAGCACCTGCGCCGATAATAAACAGCTTGTGGTGCATAGAAGTCTGATTCTCATACATGGTTGATCAATGCATCCTTTATTCCAATTTTTCTAAAAGCACAGAAGCACTTTATTAAATTATAGCATAAGTGTACTGGTTTTCATTTATCTCCTTATGTACTCATCACATCTTAGGTTAGCCTTTTATCCCTTGACTGCAATTTAGTCCATAAACAAGAAAAAAACCGCTTTATCAGCGGGTTTCAAATAGAGCCGAGGAGTCGAACCCCTATCCAAAGATAACGGCACATAAGCTTCTACGAGTGTAGTTACAGTTTTGATGTCCCCTAGAAGCATTCTATCCAATATTTGATGAGTCATTCTGATTAAGGAGACTGATCATAGGAATAACTCCTTAGTATAGTGATCCAATTATATAAGTTAATCCTGAATATATCGGTTCATCACAGTGCTTCTTCAATACGCAGAAAGTACCTTTGGCGCTATAGATGATGGCTGGATCCAAGCAACAATTATGATCACCAACCACAACGTTGAATAAAGAACGATAACCTTATGTATGCTACCAGAAGGTTTACTAAAGTTTTTAGAAGTTGCTAATTCCCTGCGGAATCAAGATACGCTTCAGCTTCTTCTATCGATTCGTACAAGTTTGCAATATCTTTAAACATACGATTCATTTGCGTTTTGTAGAACGCGGTAGGCGCAACATACACCCATTTATGTTTTGTAGAGATTCCAGCTTTCACAGCATCTTCACCAGTTGGAGCAAGAATTGCCATCACCTCTTGCTTAAATACCAGGCCACCAGTAATTACAGTCATACCTGTAAACCCTCGCTTAGTTTTCTTCAGTACTTTCGGAAATTGTTCTGCGTACGCAAAGGCATCCTCAACTTCCATACCGTCCGATGTTACAATAATTCTGTTTTTATTTTTAACATAATCAATAGTAAAACTCATAATAGTAATTCCTCCGAATGTTTTTGCTTTTGATTGCTTAATGCCATAATCTAATCTTATATCAGTTCGAGCTCTTATAGATGTAGTTTCGGAAAATGTGCCACTAATTATTAACTTCAAAGTGAATGATCTAATTTTAGACGTAGACAACATGTCTACAAAAATGAATATATTAGTTCCCCATAATTCATTGTCTGCATTCGGTCTACAATTCAATCACTAAACAGCAAAAAACCGCTATCTCAGCGGGTTTTTGCTTATGGGGCCGAGGGAAGTCGAACCCCTGTCCGAAGATAACGGCACATAAGCTTCTACTAATGTAGTGTAGTTACAGTTTTGATGTCACAAAATTCATGACTCCCACCAGAAAATTGTTTACGGTGTAGTTGTAATTCTAAACTCAAAACTGTGCTATAGCGAAAAATCGGTAACACCCTTTTTATAGGAAAATTTAAGACTATATGTTTCTTCTTTTCCATAGGGCATTGTAGCAATTTTTATACGAGTATAATCAAGCCTGCTATCTCTTAACACTCTCTTTATCAAGGCTATACTCCGTTCTTCTTCCGTAATGATACAAAATATATTAAGAGCATATTTTTTCGGGTCGGAAATGCATTTACCCATATCAAAGCCATCAACACAACCTAAGTTAGTATCTACTAGAGATATGTCCAGGTATTCCATGACTTTATCTCTTAACCAGTTATCACGTTGGCTTCCTTTTTCACTTTTTAGAGGATACTGTACTACTAACCAAAATTTCTCACTCATTCATAATCACCAGCCAATGAAGAGATTTATTATAATAATTATAACAAAGAAACTTTGCAAAAGGGTACCGTTAACCATAGTATGGGAACCATCCTCATGCGGATGGTATTCGTGGTGGTAGAGAAATCTTTTGCAGTTTAAAAATATGCATACCAAACATTCCGAGACCTCATAGTAGACATGATAAACCACAAGTACACATGTGAAATTGGCTGAAATCATTAAAAAGCATTGCCTAACTTTAATTATGAGGATACAAAAAAGCGACCCCTAAAGGTCGCTTTTTCTAAAACTCCATATGGAGCCGAGGGGAGTCGAACCCCTGTCCGAAGATAACGGCACATAAGCTTCTACGAGTGTAGTCACAGTTTTGATGTCACCCGAGTATCGCCCCGTAACCGGCTATACGTTGGGTCAGCCTGATTGTCTTCTTCAGCTCACCGCAGGCGGAGATGAGACAGCGTATCCCACTATTTGTTAGCCCCTATCCCTGTCACATGGGCGATGCAGAGTAGAAGCACGCACACAGTTTCTTAGGCTGCGAAAGCGTAGTTGTTTTGTTGTTTGCCGTTTAATAGGCTTTAGCGTTGATGAAGCGGACGCGTCCCCACTACTCGCTACTCATGCTCGAACTACCCCCGTCGAATCCAAGAACGGCCCCTCATTAAAAAGGGCGCTTCGGATCAAGCGGATCTTCCAAGCAAGAGAGATCCAATCTACAGCTTCTTATTCAAGAAAACTGTAACGAAGCAATAACTAACTTACTTACTCAGTATAGCACATTTATCAACACTTTAACACGTGGGTTAAAGGAATTGAAGGTTGAAACTGGAACTCATTTGAATCGTCTAGTTCTCCCAGATTATCTGGCGATCTTTTGCTTATCACGCAGTACACGCTGGATATCACGTTGAGCATCTCGCTTGGCAGCCGAGTCACGTTTGTCATACTCTTTTTTACCTTTACCAAGACCAATCAGCAGCTTCGCATAGCCATTCCGCACATAAATCTTAAGTGGCACAATCGTAAACCCATCTCGCTTGGACAAGCCCAGCAGTTTATGAATTTGCTCCTTATGCATTAACAATTTACGTGTGCGTGTGGGATCGGTAGGATTGGCACGGTTACCTTGTTCAAAAGGGCTGATATGCATGTTGTGAATCTGAATCTCGCCATTACGGATCGTAGCAAAAGCATCTCCAATATTAGCGCGGCCATTACGCAGCGACTTGATCTCTGTACCCGTCAGCACCAAGCCAGCTTCATAAGTATCCTCAATAAAATAATCATGGGAAGCTTTCTTGTTCTGGGCAAGTACTTTCCCGTCTGCTTTTTTACCCATGAGAATCACTCCTTGAATCATATTCATAAGTTAAAGTAACCATGTCTGTCTAATCTTAAACGACACAGCCATCGAACGTCTGATCTATATTGTAACAAATGGAATCAAGTGAGCGCAAGGAACCTTCAACCAAATATACTTCACCTAATTTGTCATAGAGTTGTCAGTAACATTACCCAATATCTAGCATTTGTTACAAAAAAGCATTAAGCTGAGTTGATCTGGAGTTTTTCCACTAATCTCCACATATCTATATCCATCTACCCTATTTACTTATTACCTATTTGTTCTCAATTATCCGCTTCCCTCTTCTTGGATATACATCTATTCGACGCCTATTTAAATAGTGCTGCTTTTACCTATACTGTGCAATCCTATACTGTACCTATCCTATCCTCTACCTATTCACTTGCTATCACCTACGTTTTTCTATATAAATGTATTTCGCGCAACTATTTAAGCCTTATCACCGCCAAAAAACTAATTAGTTGCACTTTCTGCAGCTAAAAAAGCGAAATCGGACCAATTATGGGTAACTGATCAGATTTAGATGTACAAAATGCAATTAGCTACCACTTTTACTACATAACCCAAATTTAACTGCACATAATGCAATTAACCATGTTGATGATTAGTTAGTTAAAAAGCACCGCCACAGGAGGGACGGTGCTTAGTATCGTTATAGAGTTATGCAGCGCATAACCGTCATTTATTTCTTTTTACGCTTACGTGGTGCTCCTTCTGGAGCGCCGCCATTATTGTCACTTCGTTTAGAAGTGACTTGCTCAGATGTCTCTACGTTGCCTGGTGTCACGGACTGGCCGATGAACACCCCGCCCTTGGTTTTCTTTTTGCGGCGGCCTTTGCCTGTAGGAGCGCCGTTACGGCCTTCTCCACCGCCAAAGTTACCCCCGCGATCCTCGCGGCTGCGGAACTTCGTGCTGCCGTCCACGCCCCGCGCTTCGCCGCCGGAGGAGTCGGACGCAGGAGCGCCGTATCCGCCTTTGCCGGAGCCAAAGCCGAAGCTGATGCCGCGTCCACCACCGGCACCGCCGGTGTCTCCGCCGCGGCCTCGCCCGCCGCTGCGCTCACGCGGCGCGCCTGCGTTGCCGCCGGCTTCGCCTCCGCGCTCTGCGCCCGGCGCAGCAACTACCCGGCTCGCATCCTCGCCGGCCTCGCGCCCGCGCTTCCGCTTACCGCGTCCGCCCGCTGCGCCAACACCGGCCGCTTCGCGCGGCCCATCACCGGCGCGCACACCTGCGCCCGGCTTGCCCTTGCCCGCGTTTGCAGCGCCGCCGCCGGGCTTGCCTTTACCGCCGCGTCCCTTGCCCGCGGCGCCTTTGCCCCCGGCCGGCTTAATGAAGCCGCCGCCCGAACGGCCGCCCTTGCCTCCGCGGCCGCCCGCAAAGCCACCACCGCGGTGCTCGCCTGGCGCGCGTGGCTTCATGTCGACCAACTCGAAATCGATCGTGTGGTCATCCATATTTACTTTCGCGACTCGGATCTTCACCTCGTCACCAATGCGGAACACACGCGATGTGCGCTCGCCAATGAGCGCCATATGACCTTCGTCGAAGTGATAATAATCGTCGCTCATTGCACTGAGACGAATAAGACCTTCGACGGTATTATCCAGCTCGATGAACATTCCGAAGCTGGTCACACTGCTGACCATAGCCTCGAATTCCTCGCCTACTTTATCCTGCATGTATTCTGCTTTCTTCAGTTGCTCCGTATCGCGTTCAGCTTCTACCGCCACACGCTCGCGTTCCGAAGACTGCTGAGCAATGTCAGGCATCCGGCTAGACAAATAATCATGCCGCTTCTGGGTCAGTGCCCCTCCATTCTCAATCACTTCACGCATTACGCGGTGAATGACCAGATCGGGGTACCGGCGAATTGGAGAAGTAAAGTGAGAATAATATTCTGCAGCCAGTCCGAAATGGCCCGTGCTCTCTGCATCATACTTTGCCTGCTTCATGGAACGCAGCATCATCGTACTGATGACCGTTTGTTCCTTTGTGCCTTGGATTTGCTCCAACAGATCCTGCAAAGCACGTGGATGAACCGAATTGCCACGGCCCTTCACGTGATATCCGAAGTTGGCCGCAAAAGCCATGAAATTCTGCAGCTTCTCTGGGTCTGGATCTTCGTGAATCCGGTAAAGGAACGGAACCTTCAACCAGTGGAAATGCTCAGCAACTGTTTCATTTGCCGCCAGCATAAACTCCTCGATAATCTGTTCCGCTACAGAACGTTCACGCTTCACGATATCTACAGCCTTGCCGTTCTCATCCACGATGATTTTGCTCTCTTCAAAATCAAAATCAACCGCACCCCGGCGCATCCGCGCATCGCGCAGCTTCATCGCCAATTCCTTCATGAGGCGGAAATCGTCAATCAGTGGACTATAACGTTCCAACAGCTCTGGATCTTCGTCTTCGAGAATTTTACGAACATTGGAGTAAGTCATTCTCTCTTTGGTGCGAATCACGCTCGTAAAGACATCGTGCTTCACAACCTTCATTTGCTCGTTAAATTCCATTTCACAGGACATTGTTAACCGATCTACCTGAGGATTCAAGCTGCAAATCCCGTTCGATAGGCGGTGCGGCAGCATCGGAATAACCCGGTCTACCAAATACACACTACAACCGCGGTCATAGGCTTCTTTATCCAGCTCAGAGCCTTCACGCACATAATAACCTACGTCTGCTATATGGACGCCCAGCTTGTAATGTCCATTCTCCAAGCGCTGTACGTTTACCGCATCATCCAAATCCTTAGCATCTTCGCCATCAATCGTAACAATGTTCAGTCCGCGCAGGTCGCGTCTTCCTTGCTCCGCAATCTCCTCTTCTGTAATTGAATCAGGAGCGCTATCGGCTTCATCCATCACTTCAGCTGGAAATGCCTCAGGCAATTGATGTTTGCGGATAATGGAAAGAATATCAACACCCGGATCATCCTTATGTCCGAGAATCTCAATAATTTCACCTTCTGCCGCTGCTCGGCCTTCCGGATAACTCACAATTCGCACAACGACCTTTTGACCATCAACAGCACCTTTAAAGGATTGTTTCGGAATAAAAATATCACGATTAATCCGCTTATCATCAGGCAGCACAAAACCATAGGTCTCCAGGTTCTGAAATACACCTACCGTCTGCAACACGCCACGTTTTACAATACGTACTACTTCGCCTTCCATACGTCCGCCGGACGGACTTTTAGAGGTAATACGAATCAGAACGATATCGCCATTCATTGCTCCCTTAAGATCATTTGCATGGATATATACGTCAGGATGATCACGATCATCCGGGATTAGAAAAGCAAAACCCTTCGCATGTGCTTGTAAACGTCCACGCAGCAAATCCATCCGTTCTGGCACGCCATAACGTGCAGTACGGGTTAATACAATTCTTCCATCCTGCTCTAATTCAATCAGCAGTTCCTCGAACTTTTTAAACCCCTCGCTATCCTCTAGAGCAAAATGACTCACCAGCTCTTCATAAGTCATTGGTTTATATGCAGTTTCCCGCATGAAATCGAGTAATATTTCTTGTGTTATCATGTTCGTCACCCCAGCCCTCCGCGGCTTCAAGCCGCTGGCAAATATGTATATCTTGTCCTGCCCTGCAGTAATGCCAAGTAAATTTTACCTTTACTACTTCATACCCTAGTATACACGAAATCAATCCTGCGCATCCCTGTTACTGTCATCCAAAGGTTAACACAGTACAAAATTTCCTTTAAATGCTGAAATACATCCATGCCGACTTCAGGTTTACTTCCTATCGATCCAGCCTTTTTCTTTGCGAATATGAAAAGAAAAGCACCCTTAGGTGCTTTTTAACTCCTTTTAATATAACAAAAAAGCCTCCGCTCTATTCCATTTAGAACAGAGCGAGGGCTTACGGTAGATCTTTTAGTCGATTAGAACTGCAGCTAGAATCGCCATGATGAAGAAACCAGCAGCAAGTCCAACAGTTACACGTTGTAGTACGAGCTCCATACCACGAGCTTTTGTTTTACCAAAGAGATGCTCAGCACCGCCAGAGATGGCACCGGAAAGACCCGCGCTTTTCCCCTTTTGCAGAAGAACGACCGCAATAAGACCGACGGAAAAAATCAGGAGCACAACTTTCAAAAAGATATCCATTCACTTCCACCTCCTACGCCTAAGCATCACTATCTATGGTAATTTAGGTTATCACGATACATAAACAGTATTCTTATTTTATCATAGCGCTGTCGGTAATACAACAGCTTAGACTGTTAAGTCGTAGCTTTTCTTGCAAGATAAGGATAAACCTATTGAAGTCTATCTTCTTCAAATCATAAAAAAGACCCGCCATAACGGCGGGTCTTAGAAGTCTGCTATAAAAGCAGATTATCTTTTGAGGTTGTAGAAGGATTTCAGGCCGTTGTATTGAGCCAATTCACCCAACTCATCTTCGATGCGAAGCAATTGGTTGTATTTAGCAACACGGTCTGTACGGGAAGGAGCACCTGTTTTGATTTGACCAGCATTAGTCGCAACAGCGATGTCAGCGATTGTGCTATCTTCGGATTCACCGGAACGGTGGGAGATAACTGCTGTGTAACCAGCACGTTTAGCCATTTCGATAGCATCAAAAGTTTCAGTCAATGTACCAATTTGGTTAACCTTAACCAAGATGGAGTTACCGATACCTTTTTCGATACCTGTTGCAAGACGCTCAGTGTTAGTTACGAACAAGTCGTCACCAACCAATTGGACTTTGTCGCCCAATTTTTCAGTAAGCAATTTCCAGCCATCCCAGTCGTCTTCGGACATACCGTCTTCGATTGTGATGATAGGATATTTTTCAACCCATGAAGCAAGAAGGTCAACATACTCAGCGGAAGTGTAAGATTTACCTTCGCCAGCAAGGGTGTATTTACCGTCTTTGTAGAACTCAGTGGAAGCAACGTCCATACCCAAGAATACGTCAACACCTGGTTTGTAACCAGCTTTTTCAATAGCTTCGATGATTGTAGTGATTGCTTCTTCATTCGAACCAAGGTTCGGTGCGAAACCACCTTCGTCACCAACAGCTGTGTTCAGGCCTTTGGATTGAAGTACGGATTTCAAGTTGTGGAAGATTTCAGCACCTGTGCGAAGAGCTTCTTTGAAGCTTGGAGCTCCTACAGGAAGAACCATGAACTCTTGAACGTCGATGTTGTTATCCGCATGCTCACCACCATTGATGATGTTCATCATTGGTACTGGAAGAGTTTTAGCGTTGAATCCGCCCAGGTATACGTACAAAGGAATATCCAAAGCTGCTGCAGCTGCACGAGCTACTGCCATGGATACAGCTAGGATTGCGTTAGCGCCCAATTTACCTTTGTTAGGAGTTCCGTCCAAAGTAATCATCAATTTGTCGATGCCCACTTGGTCAAGAGCGTCCATACCGATAACTTCTGGAGCGATGATTTCATTTACGTTCTCAACAGCTTTCAGAACGCCTTTACCCATGTAACGGGATTTGTCGCCATCACGAAGTTCTACAGCTTCGTGAGCACCAGTGGAAGCGCCGGAAGGAACGATAGCGCGGCCTTTAGCACCGGATTCCAGATAAACGTCAACCTCTACTGTAGGGTTACCACGGGAGTCAAGGACTTCGCGAGCATATACATCAGAAATAATAGTCATGTAAGTTAATCTCCTTTTAACATTGTTTTGGTCTTACTTGTATAGCTTAAAATCAAAGGCGTTATACCTTACCTTACTTACGGCTAGCAATCATGGATTGTCCGGTCATTTCCGCAGGTTGAGGAAGTCCCATCAAATCTAGGATTGTTGGTGCTACGTCTGCAAGAATACCGGATTCACGCAATACAACATTCTCAGTAGTCACGATGAACGGAACAGGATTGGTTGTATGAGCTGTGAACGGGCGACCGTTCTCGTCAAATACCATATCTGCATTACCATGGTCAGCGATAATAATTGCAACGCCACCTTTGGCAACAACCGCATCCACTACTTTACCCACACACTCATCCGTCACTTCTACAGCCTTGATTGTTGGTTCCAGCATGCCGGAGTGTCCAACCATATCAGGATTGGCAAAGTTAAGAATGATAGCATCCTGTCTTTCCGCTTCGATTTCCGCTACGCAGGCTGCAGCCACTTCGTATGCGCTCATCTCAGGTTGAAGATCATAGGTTGCCACTTTAGGAGAGTTGATTAAGATCCGGGTTTCCCCAGGAAGCTCCTCGTCACGTCCACCGCTGAAGAAGAAGGTTACATGCGGATATTTTTCAGTTTCCGCGATGCGCAGTTGCTTCTTGTTTTGTTGAACAAGCACTTCACCCAATGTGTTATCCAGGTTCTTCGGTGAGTAGGCTACATAACCTTGTACCGTTTCGCTGAAAGTAGTTAGGCATACGAAGTGCAGGTTTTGCGGGAACAAAGGACCACGGTCGAAACCGCGGAAATCTTGATTCGTGAACACTTGTGACAATTGAATAGCACGGTCAGGACGGAAGTTGAGGAACACGACGGAATCGCCGCTCTCTACTGCCGTTACAGGTTTGCCTTCACTGTCTACAATTACACTAGGTTCAACGAATTCATCAAATACCGAGTTTTCATAAGATGAAGTGATGGCTTGCACAGCATCCGTGTATTTAGGGCCTTCACCATAAACCATAGCACGGTAGGCTTTCTCTACACGTTCCCAACGTTTATCACGATCCATTGCGTAATAACGTCCGGACACCGTTGCAATTGTACCCACGCCAACCTCTTCGATTTTAGCTACTAGATCTTGGACAAACTTCTTCCCACTATCAGGAGCTACGTCACGGCCGTCCATAAAAGCATGGATATACACTTCATGCATATCTTCTTTTTTAGCCAGGTCAAGCATAGCAAACAGGTGGTTAATATGGCTATGTACCCCTCCGTCGGATACAAGCGCATATAGGTGAAGCTTTTTGCCAGTGTTCTTAGCATTTCTCACTGCACTAACCAGGGTTTCGTTATCGAAGAACTCGCCCTCGCGGATCGATTTATCGATACGAGTCAAATCCTGATAAACGATCCGGCCTGCACCAATATTCAAATGCCCTACTTCGGAATTGCCCATTTGCCCTTCCGGAAGGCCTACAGCTTCACCGCAAGCAGTGAGTGTAGTGTTAGGATATTGTTTCAGGTAACGGTCATAGTTAGGTTTGTTGGCTTGAGCAACGGCATTACCTTCTGTCGTTCCACGCAAACCAAAACCATCCATGATGATCAAAGCTACGGGTTTTGGAGCTGACATCTTACTTCGCCCCCTCAACCAATTGAACGAAGGAATCCGGTTGTAAGCTGGCACCGCCAACAAGCGCACCATCGATGTCGCTTTGGCCCATGTACTCAGTTACATTCTCAGGCTTCACGCTGCCGCCGTATTGAATACGAACAGCTTCAGCTGTTGCTGCATCATACAGATCTTTTACAAGACTGCGGATGTAAGCAATAACTTCGTTAGCATCTTGGGAAGTGGAAGATTTACCTGTGCCAATAGCCCAGATAGGTTCGTATGCAATAACAACTTTTGCTGCTTGCTCGGCACTAAGACCTTGGAATGCAGCTTCAGTTTGTACTTTACATACTGCTTTAGTTTGATCAGCTTCACGCTCTTCGAGCTTTTCGCCAACACATACGATAGGAGTAATTCCGTGACGGAATGCAGCATGCATTTTCTTATTCACGATTTCATCCGTTTCGCCAAAATAAGCACGACGCTCAGAGTGGCCAATGATAACATAGTCCACACCAAGATCACTTAGCATTACACCACTGATCTCGCCTGTGTAAGCACCGTTATCTTCAAAGTGTAGGTTTTGTGCACCAATCTTGATGTTAGTACCTTTTGCAGCTGCTACAAGTGCAGGCAGGTTAGTAAATGGAGCGCAGATTACAGTCTCAACGCCTTCTACTTCTGCTTTGCCTTTAATTTCAGCAATAAAGCTTTCTGCTTCAGGAACTGTTTTGAACATTTTCCAGTTACCTGCAATAATAGGTGTTCTCATGACTTATGTTGCCTCCTTCTTAGGTCTTACTTATCGTTCAGTGCTTCTACGCCAGGAAGCGCCTTGCCTTCCATGAACTCAAGGGATGCACCGCCACCAGTGGAGATATGATCCATTTGATCAGCCAGGTGGAATTTCTCTGCTGCTGCTGCGGAATCTCCGCCACCAATAACAGTGTAACCTTCAGTAGTTGCACAAGCTTTTGCTACTGCAAGTGTACCTTCAGCGAATTTATCGATTTCGAATACGCCCATAGGTCCATTCCAGACAACCAGCTTGGAGTTCTTGATAATATCGGCATAAAGTTCACGAGTCTTAGGTCCGATATCAAGTCCTTCCCAACCTTCTGGGATTTCATTGTAATCAACGATCTTAGTGTTAGCGTCAGCACCAAATTTATCAGCAACAACAACATCAACAGGAAGCATGAAGTTTTTACCAAGTGCTTTTGCTTTTTCGATGAATCCAAGAGCAACGTCAAGTTTGTCGTTGTCTACTAGTGATTTACCGATTTCAAAGCCTTGTGCTTTAGTGAATGTATAAGACAATCCACCGCCGATCAGGACGTTATCAGCCAAAGACAACAAGTTATCAATAACATCAATCTTGTCTTTAACTTTCGAACCCCCGATGATCGCAGTGAAAGGACGTTCTGGGTTAGAAAGAGCTTTACCAAGAACGGACAATTCTTTCTCCATCAAAAGACCGGATACAGCCGGCAGGAAATGAGCGATACCTTCTGTCGATGCATGTGCACGGTGAGCCGCGCCAAACGCATCATTAACAAACAAATCAGCCAGTTCAGCGAATTGTTTAGCCAGTTCAGGATCGTTTTTCTCTTCACCTGGGTAGAAGCGAACATTCTCAAGTACAAGTACGTCGCCTTCGCCTAGCTCAGCGATTTTTGCTTTTACAGCTTCGCCAATTGCTTCGTCAGCTTTAGCTACTGGTTTGCCAAGAAGCTCGGACAGACGTTCAGCAGCAGTAGTCAAACGCATGGAATCTACGAATTCGCCTTTAGGACGACCCATATGACTCGCAAGAATGATCTTTGCACCGTTCTCGATCAAATATTTAATGGTTGGAAGTGTTTCGCGAATACGAGTATCATCAGTAATTTTACCGTCTTCTACAGGTACGTTGAAATCCACGCGTACAAATACGCGCTTACCCTTTACTTCTACATCACGGACGCTTTTTTTGTTCATGATTAATTCCTCCACACCCAAAATTGTTTCTAGCAGGAAACAAGAAATACATTTAGAAAGAGCGGAAACAAGGAATTTCTGTTTCCGCTCTATAGATGTTGCTTATATCAAGTCAATTACTTAGCGATTTTAGCGAATTTCTCCAAAGTACGAACCAATTGTGCAGTGTAGGACATTTCATTGTCATACCAAGCAACAGTTTTAACCAGTTGTTTGTCGCCAACAGTCAATACTTTAGTTTGTGTAGCATCGAACAGGGATCCGAAAGTCATACCTTTGATGTCAGAAGATACGATTTCATCTTCAGTGTAACCATAAGTGTCTGGATCGGAAGCTGCTTTCATTGCTGCGTTGATTTCTTCAACAGTAACGCTCTTACCAAGAACAGTTACAAGCTCAGTCAGGGAACCAGTTGCAACTGGAACACGTTGAGCTGCACCATCCAATTTACCTTTAAGTTCTGGAATAACCAGACCGATTGCTTTAGCAGCACCAGTAGTGTTAGGAATGATGTTCTCAGCTGCTGCACGAGCGCGTCTGAAGTCACCTTTAGCATGTGGAGCATCCAAAGTGTTTTGGTCGCCAGTGTAAGCATGAATTGTAGTCATCAAGCCTTCAACGATACCGAACTTGTCGTTCAGTACTTTTGCCATTGGAGCTAGGCAGTTAGTTGTGCAAGATGCGCCGGAAATAACAGTCTCAGTACCATCAAGAATGTCATCGTTAACGTTGTAAACGACAGTTTTCATGTCGCCAGTAGCTGGAGCGGAGATAACTACTTTCTTAGCTCCACCTTTCAAGTGTTTTTCAGCTGCTTCTTTAGTTGTGAAGAAACCTGTGCACTCAAGTACGATATCAACGCCTAGGTCGCCCCATGGCAATTCTTCAGGGTTGCGGTTAGCAAGAACCTTAACTTCTTTACCATTGACTTTGAAGAAGCCATCATGCACTTCAACATCACCTTGGAATTTACCTTGAGTTGTATCATATTTAAGCAAATGAGCAAGCATCTTAGCGTCAGTCAAATCGTTGATTGCTACCACTTCGATACCTTCTACATTTTGAATACGGCGGAAAGCAAGGCGTCCAATACGTCCAAAACCGTTAATTCCAACTTTTACACTCATTGAATAGTTCCTCCTAGAATTCGTTTTATTTATTCAAAACAGACGGTGAGGTCTGTCATGACAACAATGTTAAGTATGATGCAAGAAGTATGTTATTGCCTGCAATCTAAAAACTACGAAGATAGCTGTAGTTGATTGTCAATTTCCTTGCCTATTTCTACTGCGGCAGCCTCGTCCGTGACGAGAATATTCTCCTGCCCGAAACGCAGCATGGCATGAATGGCTTTGGCCTTGGGTTTGCCTCCTGCAATACCGATGACTTTCTCTGTCCGAATAATATCTTCTAGACGTAGACCCATCGTAAGCATGGTATGGACAACCTGACCCTCTTCATTGAAATAATAGCCAAAAGATTCGGCCACTGCCCCTTCACCCTGGATTTCCGAGACTGTAGCCTCGTCCAGTTTGCGGCGGCGGGTCATTTCAATGGCATCCCCAATCCCATGTACAATAATACGCGAACTGCGGATGGTTTGTACAATCTCTCCAATATTAGAGTCAAGTGCCAGCGATTGGTATGCATCCCCACTAAGCAAATCAGGGACATGCAACAACCGGTAGTTGGCTCCAACCCGCTTTGCCATTGTTGAGGCAATCGTGTTGGCTTGAATCTCCATACTCTCTCCTAATCCTCCACGCGCCGGAACAAACCAAGCGTTCTTATAGGAAAGGGACAACGGCGGTGTCAGTTGATCAGCCATATCGGCAAGCGTCGATCCACCTGTGACGGCAACTGTATCATCTGCGCGAAGTATACTCAGCAGCGCTTTCGCACCCGCCCGGCCAAGCTCTCGTTTGGTGAACGGCGATGACTCACAATCACCCGGTACTACAATAACTTTATCCAGACCATACGTTGCTCGAATTTTCTCTTCCAGCTCATCCAGACCAAATAGGCTCTTAACAACCGGCTCTAGCAAATCAAGCAGTCTACGTCCAGCAGCGCTAATGCGCATGCCAACACTCTCGATCTCAATAAGCCCTTGCGATTTCAGAAGATCCGTCTCGGCACGCAGTACCCGCTCAGTCATATCTAGCGAAGCGGCTAGCGTTCTGCGCCCAATAATATCGGACAGCATGATCTGATGAAGAATCGTGTACCGTCTCTTAAGGGTTTCCATGAGATCAGGCAGAAGCTGCTTTTGGATATCTAATAAATTACGCATACTTTCACTCCTGCAACTTCGTCTTCCTCTATTCCCTTGTTCATGGTCTCAAAACGTCCCGGGTAAACTTTTTAAGTCCCACCCATATTCTAACCAAATATTGCTCGAAGCGCAAGTCTTCCGAGAGTAGAATTCTCAAGCACTTGTCTTCTTATACATTAATAAGGTCAGAAAAAGATATAGCGCCCGATGCCTGCCCCTAGAGCGCTTGTCCAGTATTAATATTACATTGCAATTGTGTAAAAATTGTATTATAATCATTTTTGTTGCGCCCGTGGTCCAATGGATATGACGTAGGCCTCCGAAGCCTGAGATCCAAGTTCGATTCTTGGCGGGCGCGCCATTAATTTCATTTTTGCACATAATTTAGTAGTGCCTATACTACTACTTAACCAAAGAGCCGCTTGTCGGCTCTTTTTTTTGAATATAAGTTTGACTTTCTTTGACTTTTTGTTTGAATTTGTTTATCATGTGGGTAATACGGCAAGAGTAAAAATGAATACATTTGAAGAACCAATATCAAGGAGGTTTTCCACGTGAGTTATATTCCTATGGTAGTAGAACAGAGCAACCGCGGCGAGCGCGCTTATGACATCTATTCCCGCCTGCTGAAGGACCGCATCATTTTCCTTGGAACGGAGGTTAATGACGTGGTAGCCAATTCTATCATCGCACAAATGCTGTTCTTGGCTGCCGAAGATCCTGACAAGGACATTCACCTTTACGTGAATAGCCCAGGCGGTTCCATTACTGCAGGTATGGCTATTTTTGATACAATGCAGTACATTAAACCAGACGTTTCCACCATCTGTGTGGGTATGGCAGCTTCCATGGGAGCTTTCCTGCTAAACGCTGGCGCCAAAGGCAAACGCTTCGCACTGCCTAACAGCGAGATCATGATCCACCAGCCTCTGGGTGGTGCTCAAGGTCAAGCAACGGACATTGAAATCCGTGCCCGCCGCATCCTCAAATTGCGCGATAAGCTGAACCGTATTCTAGCAGAACGTACGGGTCAACCTCTAGAACGTATTGAGAAGGATACAGATCGCGACTACTTCATGACTGCTGCAGACGCGGCTGAATACGGTATCGTAGATAAAGTAATCGAGAAGACATTGCCTAGCGGTGTGTAAGCTATAAAGTAAAAATATAAAGAGGCTGTGCCCTAACCATAACGGATAGGGCACAGCCTCTTTATATTTTATAGAAGACCTAAATCCAATCAATTCAGCCCTCCATAACCTAGTGCATCCAGCTTCTCGGCAATTACGCGATAACCCCGGCCATTCGGATGCAAATGATCAATGGATAACAGCCCTCTCTCATTTCCTGCGAACTCACTGTAAATCGAAGCAAATCCACATACTAGGCTGCTGTACTGTGCTGCGTATTGATTAAACTGTCTGACCCATTCTGTCGCACCAACCACCTGAGGATAGGGATTATATAATCCCACAATTCTAATGATAAAAGGTCTACGCGTCCTCGCCTTCAATTGTATAAGGATATTCATAATTGCAGAGAAATTTTGTTTGCATTCCTGAAGCGATCTGCGCAGTTGTGCGGATAAGTCCCCTTGCTGTCTTGCTGCTGATTTGGCCGCGTGAATCAAATCATTACCACCGATAGACACAGTGATGATATCGGCTTCTCGAACGGCCTCACGCATCATGGAATTTCCGCGCAGCCGCTGCTCCAGCTCTGAAGTAGTCATTCCGTTCACGCCTAAATTCGTAGAGGCTACAGTAGTCCGCAGTCTCCCTTCTGCCATTCTACGGTACACCGGAACAAAACCGTTACCTGGCAGAGCACCAAATCCAGTCGTCAAGGAATCGCCAATTGCAGTATATTGGTAGCCCATAGCTCTCCCCCGTTCATAAACTAGTTACTCCCTTTAGCATATGAACTAGAGACAACTCCGGTAAGGGGGAGATGCCTTGTGCTGACATTAGCGGAGACGAGGTATCTCCATTTATTTCATGCCAGCAAACGGGCTACTGCCATCCGACAAAAGCTCTTTGAAACTAAAGGTATACTCAGGGAAGCCTGCAGCATACGCTGTGTACTCATATAATTGGAAGAACAGAACAACCTTGTCATCCTTCAGATAGAAATATTTCTCCGTATTCAATCCGTTGAATCCTCCCAAATAACTATCCTCTGCCTTCAGCAGCTTGCTCAACTTAGCATTCAGCTGTTTTTTGTAGTTTGGATTAGCTCCAAACAGGTCGCCCAACAATAGACGTTTACCATCTTTAAGCGAGAAGGTGAATGCCTCACGGTTAGTCATTCCATGAGCGCCGCCCGTATCACTATACTGATGCATCACTATGCTGATCACACCATTCTGATTGTAGGTCACTACATAACCTGAATCATAGGTGTATTTGGGCTCTGCTCCATCTCGATCGGAGATATCCTGTTCTGCACCCGCCGCGAATTTCATAACACTTTCCTTCAAAGTATTATTAATAGCTTGTTGCGCACTGGAATTGCCCAATCCACTGATCTTCGGATAATCAAGCTGAATAAAAGCTTCTGTCCGATCTTTAGCATAAGTTTCCGTGGTTACCGTCAGCGCGTTCTGCGGTCTGTTCACCACATTCAGCTTACTGGCGGCCCGACTCCAATCTACCTTATAACCCATATAATCATTTAACAAACCTGATGGAACGTAGAGGCGATTATTAATTAACTTCCCTTCATACTCTCGAATGAAATAGTTATTCACCCACACAGAAGTACCGTAACTGGATAACATCAACTTCGCCTTGGCCGATCCTTTTCCAATCATGTATGCATTTTCCTTCTTATCATACGCAAGCGGTAATCCCAACACATCTCGCATAAAAGTTATGGGAATCCAGGCCTGTCCTTCCTTCAAAATACCTTCCTGTAACGAATTTATCCCGTTTGCCTTTAAAACGATACGCGAATCAATAGCTTTATTCTCCGTTTTACTAGCTGCTGCATAACCCGTTTCGCTGGGCAGCAGACCTCCACCAAACAATAAACCTGCCGACATCAGACCTATGCCCCATTTGCGTACTGATTCTTTTGAAATAATATTCATCATCTTATTTTTCCTCTCCTTTCCAATTTATTAAACAGAATCGTAGAGAACTTACACAAAAAAAGAGGCGCCCCCCACTATTACTAGTGGAAGATCACCTCTCCTCTCTGCATTCACCTTGTTCTGATACTATTTCAATTCATACATTACGCTTAGCTGAGTTGTAACTTTAACTACACCAGGTTGCACGGATGTACTTGCACCAGCATCTGCTGCAGCCATATTCATTTTTAGATTCTGTTCAAAATAAACCGGAGTGATATCGCCATCATTTTGGCTGACCGTGATCACTTGACCCAAGCTGCGTTTAGCTGCCTTAGCAATAGCCCCTGCTTTAACATCTGCATTCGCCATCGCTTTTTCAATCACCTGAGCTTCAAATGCAGAAGTATCTTCCACAGAAAAACGTGCATTTCCGATATTATTCGCCCCTGCCGCAGATGCAGCGTCCAGCAATTCACCAACCTTAGTCAGATCTCTATAAGACACTAACAGCGTATGATTGGCGTTGTATCCCTTCACTTGCTGTCCTTCTTTTTCGCTGTAACTATAATTGGGTTGCACATAAAACTGCGTGCTTTGAATATCTTTATCTGCAATTTTCCAAGTATTCTTTAGTAAAGTCATAATCTTCTGAATTTTAGCGGCATTGGTCTTCTGCGCTTCTTGCGCAGTTGTGGCCGTAGTATCCACACCGATGGTCAAGTATACGATATCCGGCTTGAGGGACAATTCGCCTTTACCTACTACACTAACGACATTTTTCTGCACTTCATCTGCGTAAGCCTTTTCAGGACCTTGGAAAACACCACTCATGCTGATCCCTCCAATTAACAAGCTCCCTACGATCATCACTGAACCAATTTTCTTCAATAAACCTTTCATATTTGCCAGCCCCTTTCATTTCTTGTGATTTGTTATTATCCTCTAGACGAGTCATTTTGGTAAATGTTGCACGTCTCAATCTATTTTTTGGTATTAAAAAAAGCCCCGAAGGGCTTTTGGTCATGCGATAAATAAAGTCTTCCTAGCAGAAACGATGTTGTCTTCCTATTATTGGTTCTCAAGCTCTTCTTTGCTGACCAGACTTGTCAAAGCGTTTACAGCTTGATCGGCATCCGCACCGTCCGCGCTAATGTAAATCTCCGTGCCGGAACTGATAGCGAGGCTCATAATCCCCATAATACTTTTAGCATTTACTTTTTTATCATCTTTTTCCACGAAAATCTCCGACGAAAACTTGTTAGCTTCTTGCACAAACAATGCTGCCGGTCGGGCATGAAGCCCTGTCTTCAACCGAACAACTACCGGGTGCTTTGTCATGAAACGCTTACCCCCTAATTGAGTTCTCCCCAAAAGTTTCACATTAATTTTATATTATTATATCATTATAACGTAAACCACACTAGAAAAAAAGTAATTAGCCGCCTCGAACCTTGTCCGCCAGCTCATCAATCTTACGAAGCCGATGATTTACTCCCGACTTACTGACTGTACCTTTGAGCATTTCACCAACCTCCTTGAGGTTGATATCTGGATGCGCCATTCGAATTTCTGCTACTTCACGCAGTTTATCCGGCAAATTCTCCAGTCCCATTTCTCGCTGCAACAGCTTGATATTCTCAATCTGCCGCACCGCAGCACTTATTGTTTTGTTGAGATTTGCGGTCTCGCAGTTCACGATCCGATTCACGGAATTACGCATATCGCGCATAATTCTTACATCCTCAAATTTGAACAACGCCTGATGCGCTCCAATCAAACTTAAGAATTCAATGATCTTCTCGCCTTCTTTAATGTAAAGAATGAATCCTTTTTTACGTTCAATACAGCGTGCATTTAAGTGGAATTCCCCAGCCAGATCCACTAATGCTTTACAATGTTCCTCATACATCGAGGAAATCTCCAAATGGTAGGAGGAGCCTTCCGGATTATTAACCGATCCG
Source organism: Paenibacillus sp. FSL F4-0097 (assembly GCF_038593125.1). Classification (NCBI taxonomy): domain Bacteria; kingdom Bacillati; phylum Bacillota; class Bacilli; order Caryophanales; family Paenibacillaceae; genus Paenibacillus; species Paenibacillus sp. FSL F4-0097. The sequence continues at coordinate 180,485 of NZ_CP151965.1, read as the reverse complement.
CCAGCCAGAAAGGCACCACGCAAATAAGCACGCTTGCAGCAGTTATTCCCAACAATCTCATCATCAATACCATCGGTAAAAATAAATCCTTCCGACACAATTCTAAGATCCTTTAGGATCTCTTGTACACGGTTTGGAATTCTGACGATATAGACGTTATTTTTCTTCAAACGCATTTTTTTACGCACGAGTAGCTCAATATGGACCTGGTAATATTTCTTAAGTAAAGAATATACCCGCCTTGCAATCGCGGCGTTCTCCGTCGAAATGTCGAGAATAACCTTTTTGCTTGAAAGCTGCACAGATCCATTCATACGGATAAGCGCTGACATTTCCGCCTTCTCGCAGCAGGGTTCACTCTCCACCATCGTCAGCTCTTTTTTGGTAAGGGCCGCAAAAGACAAGGGTCTCACCTCTTTCTTGATAAGTACTTCATTCTCATCTATAAGTTATACCCTAGGGTTTCTGTTTATCCAATCCTGCACAAGCTGATAAATGTGATGGCTAAGCTTATCGGTATCATGTCTCAAATAAGTTCGGAATAAAACCAGTTTATCGGCTATAACCTTGTATCCATTGCCATCCAGCGCTTCTTTATCAAGCTGCACCGGGCGCGCGCCCTTCTCGGCGTATTTCGTCTGGACCTGTTCCGGAATCTCACCGTCATTAACAATAACATAATCGAATAAATCGATCCCGATATGATCATATACAGCTTGAAGATGATCGCTGACGGTATAGTTATCCGTTTCACCCGGCTGAGTCATTACGTTGCAGACGAAAATTTTGATAGCATTCGAAGATACAACCGCTTCTGCCAGTTTCGGAACAAGCAGGTTGGGAAGAATGCTCGTATACAGACTGCCAGGACCCAGCAGGATCGCATCTGCATTCCGAATCGCCTCAAGCGCTTCGGGCAACGGTTCTACATCTGGCGGCTCCAAAGACACTCGTCTGATGATCCCGCCAGCTTCAGGGATTTTGGACTCCCCTGTGATAATCGTGCCGTCCGACATTTCTGCATGCAGGATTACAGCTTCACCGGCCGCAGGCAATACCCGGCCGCGAACAGCGAATAATCTACTGAGCTCCCGAACAGCCGTAACGAAATCGCCGGATATATCCGTGAGCGCAGCAAGAATCAAGTTGCCGAGACTATGACCAGCTAGTCCCTCACCCGTGTTGAAACGGTATCTCATAATCTCTGCCATGAGCGGCTCAACATCAGCCATAGCTGTCAATACGTTGCGGATGTCCCCAGGAGGAGGCATTTGCAGTTCACTGCGTAAAATACCAGAGCTTCCCCCATCATCGGCAACGGTAACAATAGCAGTAATATCTAATGGCTTCTCTTTTAAACCACGAAGCATGACAGATAACCCCGTGCCACCGCCCATAACGACGATACGTGGACGCTGTCTTTGTTCTTCAGCCACTATGACCCCTTCTCTCTAGTGCCGATCACGCTCGGAATCCCTATGACTAACGGTTACGGATTCCGTCTCGCTAACGCCCAGCATTTTACCCAAATACTCGGATATGGCTACGGAACGGTGTTTACCTCCCGTACAGCCAATGCCAATGATAATCTGGGACTTACCTTCCTTACGATATTGCGGAATTAGAAAATGAAGCATATCGAGCAGTTTGGTCAGGAACACCTGTGTTTCAGGCCACTTCATTACATAATCGTAGACTTCACTATCCTGGCCGGTTTTAGGCCGCAGATGGTCCACATAATGTGGGTTAGGCAAGAAGCGGACATCGAAGACAAGATCTGCATCAATAGGAATACCGTACTTAAATCCGAAGGATGTAATATTGACGGAAAGCGTACTTTTTCCTAGATGCGAAAACCGTGAAATGATCTTCTCCTTAAGCTGCACAGGCTTCATACTGCTGGTATCTAAACATAACGTAGCTGAATTTTTCAATTCTTCAAGCATCTTACGTTCTAGCTTGATACCATCAAGCGGCAGCCCCTTAGGTGCTAATGGATGATGACGTCGACTTTCCTTGTAACGCTGAACAAGTACTGAATCTGTAGCATCCAAAAACAAGATCTCACAGCCAATGGTTGACTCATCCTTGATATAGGCAAGAGACTCAGACAAAGCAGTGAAGAATTCTCGACCACGCAGGTCAATTACAAGGGCTACCTTGGCAATCTTACCCTTCGACTGTTCAATTAGCTCTGCGAACTTGGGAATCAGCACCGGTGGTAAATTATCGACACAGAAGAACCCTAGGTCTTCCAGACTCTGTACAGCAATTGTCTTCCCCGCACCTGACATTCCCGTAATAATAATCAGGGTGGCTCCAGCCGTTGGGGTATTGTCCAATTCGGTCATAAAAGCGTCCCCTCCCTAGATTTAGTATATGAATACTTCCCGTCTTTTAAGAACGCAGCAAAAGGCCGGCAGCCCCAACAATACCTGCGTCATTGCCAAGCTCAGCTGGAATAATCGAAACACCAGTTTGAAGCGGAGCCGGTGTCAATTTCGCAAACACACGACGAACCTCATCAAATAGAATATCTCCAGCCTTAGACACACCGCCGCCAACGATAAATACTTCAGGGTTAAGCACAGCCGCCACAGAAGCCATGGATTTACCCAGATAGTACGCTGCACGATTCACTATACGGATAGCTACTTCATCGCCAGCCTTAGCCGCATCAAAAACTTCTTTCGCAGCAATCTTCTCTACCATAGAGAGGGAAGTACGATCGCCACGAGCTACTGCATCATTAGCCATGCGGATAATACCTGTAGCGGAGGAAACGGTTTCCAGACAGCCCATGTTGCCACAGCCGCATTGAATAGCTTCCAGATCCGGCACTACTGTGATATGTCCAAGCTCACCAGCTAGTCCCGCAAAACCTTGATAAATCTTTCCATTAATAATGATTCCGCCACCGACACCTGTTCCAAGCGTATAGCAGACACAGTTATCAACGCCACGTCCCGCACCACTCCAAGCTTCCCCCAGTGCAGCCACATTCGCATCATTGTCTATTTTGACAGGCTTGTTCCAACGATCTTCCAAAATGGAACGGATCGGCACATCTCTAAATCCTATGTTAGGCGCAAGGATGATGATTCCTTCACGAATATTTGTGAACCCGGCTACACCCGCTCCTACACCTGCAAGCTGATCCCAAGAGTACGGGGAATCCTCCACAATTTGGCGTACATACTTCTCGATATTATCGATAACAGTATCGACACCCTCTGCAGTTCCTGTAGGTCCCTCATAAGTATGTAGCAGGGTACCTTCAGCATTACAGATTCCAACCTTAATTGCAGTTCCACCCAAATCCACGCCAACGTAGATATTCTCAGACATGTAACAAGCCACCTTTTTTTATACTAAAATAGTTAATCCTAAGTACCAACTATAATAGAAGCCCTCTCTGTGGTCAAGGAAAGACAACACACCCGGGAATTCCTTATTTTAAGAGTATACTCTATTATATTCTAAAAAGACCCCCTTACACCTAAGTAAGAGAGTCTTGTACCTATATTATTATCTGGAAAATAACCCAACGTACCGATTTATTCTGATAAAATGCGCTTTTGTCCCTCTAGTGCTCGGATTGGAGCGATATTCTGTGTGAACTCTAGCGTGCCCATATATTGGCCTGACTCGTCTCGTACAGCGAAGTAACGGATGTAGATAAACTTATCCTTGATGTTGATCCAGAAGTCTTCAGCATCCTTACGACCTGCCTTAAAGTCTTCCAAAAGCTTCTCTACCACATGAACACTTTGCGGGGGATGACAGTTCTGTACTGTACGGCCGATAACCGCTTTAGTTCGAGCAAAGATACGTTCCTTCCCGTGTGAAAAATATCGAACGACATCATTCTCATCAATGAAGGTTAGATCTACAGGCAGATGGTTGAGTACGGTCTCGAGCTGATGCAGTGACAACAACCCTGTCTCAAAACGGATGAACCCGCCTTGCGGCGTCGCTCCTTCTGTTTCTTCCGGCACTGCGCCTTCCGGATCTGCAGCCCGCTCAGGGATCCACTCCTGCTCTGGTGCGGTTAGGCAGAACCCGATCTCATCGCTCTCCCGGGCGATTTTGACCCATTCATCTTCCGTCAGTTTGTCCAGGGCCATGGGCAGTAGAATATTTTCCTCCTTAAAGATCATTTCATTAACTTCCTTGATGATCTCCTCAAGCTGAACGCCTATTTCTGCTGCGTTTCCGCTATAAGTGCTGAGCACTGCTTTTGCCTCTTTAATCATACGGCGGATATTATCATCCACTCCCCACATTACCTTGGTTGGGCCATAAATGCCGTATTTTTCGAGGTATGGGAACAGCAGATTTTCTTTTCGGCTATAGTGCTTATCAAGATCCAGCAGCAAGCTAAGATCCTCCAACAACTTGAAGATCAATTCCTCACTATCGTTCTTTTGAAACTTTGTTGCGTGCAGATCCATGCGGAAGTTAACAAGTCTTTCGATCTCACGATTCTCCAATTTGAAGGTGTGTACTGGATGGCCTGGCTGCTCCTCGGGCTTAGACGAGCGGTGAATCTGCTCAATAGAGCCTTTAAAGATGGCTGTATGCACCGAACAAAGACGTTGGACCTCGGATACCGAAATTCCTTCTTCGGTCATTAATGAATGCTCCATCGCGGAAATCTCCGCTACGGTAACATCACCCACAGCTTCGGCGAACCGCGCCTTAACCTCTTCTACACTTTTGCCTGCATGCAGCTCTTTAATAATTTCCTTAAGCATAGCCTGGCGACGAGTCTGTTCCGGCACATCAACTTCACGGTTGTTAATTAGTTCGCTCATATTAACACTCCTTTATTAAATAATCTCGAAACCATGACGTTCAAAAGTTAGCTTCACGTGCTCGAGATCCATTTTCTTCAGCTTAATTCCTTTGGATAAGGTCATGAAACGGCCAGCGGTCTGCAGCATGCCAGGCTTGGCAATATCCTTAAAGCCCAGCTCTACCATAATCTCGATGACCTCCGGATGCCGTGATACCATCTCGAATATAGATTCATCCAAACTCAGCACTTTTTCCATTTGACTCTTCTCCTTTATGTGAGAACTATTCTCAATAAAAGATTAGCACAGGCCGTACAGGACCATTGTGATTGCAATCACTAATTTCCAAGAATGCAATTATCGTTCTTTTAAAGACGAATTATGTATGCTTTGAACCTAAAAAAAACTGTCCCCTACGCTTAAAAAGCATAAGAGACAGCCTGATCTGTCATTAATTAATTATTTATTATAGCGTTACTCCTGTTTTGAATATGGAGATCTCACGGAAATTATTCTTTTCATTATTAACCCATTCACCGCTGGCCACCGAAATAATATAGTTTATGAAGCTGCGCAGGACCTCATCTGGAGAACCATCTTCCACCAATACACCTGCATTAAAATCGATCCAGTGACGTTTGCCTTCATACAATGGGGTATTGGTAGATACCTTCATCGTTGGCACGAATGTACCAAATGGTGTTCCCCGCCCGGTCGTAAAGATCACCAATTGGCAGCCAGCAGCAGCCAGTGCAGAGGAAGCCACTAGATCATTGCCAGGTGCGTTAAGGAGATTTAAGCCTTTGTTAGTGATAAGCTCTCCATACTTGAGTACATCCATCACTGTAGCGTTCCCGGATTTTTGAGTACAACCCAATGATTTATCCTCAAGCGTAGTAATCCCTCCGGCTTTATTCCCTGGAGAAGGATTTTCATATACCGGCTGTTTATAGTCCATAAAATACTGCTTAAAGTCATTAATGAGATCGACAATTTTGTGGAAAATATTTTCGTCCGCAGCACGTTCCATTAGAATTTTTTCGGCACCGAACATTTCAGGTACTTCAGTCAGTACAGTGGTCCCGCCTTGAGCAGCCATATAATCAGACAGACGTCCAAGGAGCGGATTCGCAGTAATACCGGATAACCCGTCGGAGCCTCCACATTTCAGACCGATTTTCAGCTCAGAGAGTGATACCTCTTCCCTTTGATCGCCTTGGACATTATTATAGATTTCCTTCAGCAGCTTCACGCCTTCTTCAATCTCATTCCCAACCTCCTGGGAGACAAGGAAACGCACACGATCCTCATCATAACTGCCAAGCATATCTTTAAAAATATGCAAATTGTTATTCTCACAGCCCAATCCGAGCACAAGCACGCCGCCCGCATTCGGGTGTTTAACCGCGTTAGCCAGTATCGTACGTGTATTGTCATGATCATCGCCCAGCTGGGAGCAACCGTAGTTATGCTTAAGCACGAGCACGTTATCGAAAGGTGCGATATCCCCAACCTCTGCTTTGAAAATATTGATGATCTGCTCCGCCACTCCATTCACACAACCAACAGTAGGGACGATCCACAGCTCATTGCGGATACCTACAGATCCATCAAAGCGGCGATACCCCTTAAAGGTCAAATTCTCCGCTGCAAAAGGATTCGGCGTCAGCTTCTGCTCAAAGGTATATTCCTCTACCCCTGTTAGGTTTGTCTTAGTGTTATGGGTATGCACCCACTGCCCCGGCGCGATAGACGCTATAGCATGACCAATGGGGTAACCATATTTCAATACGTTTTCACCTTCGCTAATGCTGGACAGTGCAATTTTATGGCCTCTAGCGATATCTTCAGTAATTTTAATCTCTTTTGAACCAATCACAATGGTGTCGCCTGCTTTATAGTCTTTAAGTGCAACAGCGACATTATCAGCCTCATTAATCTGCAATACTTCTTTCATCGTCTTGATCATATCATTGTCACCTCCAGGGTATTAGTTGTGTGCCGGTCTCTTCACGAACGCTTTTAAGGCTTGCTTCATGCCATTTTTCTCAATCGCAATCAGTCCTTCTGTCACCTTGTCAGTAAGTCCAGCCACTTCATTCAGATCACAGCCCCAGCGATTGGTTGCGGCAAGTACTTCGACGGCCAGTGCGCGCAGCCCGGTGTCTGTGCCATCCCATCCTCCCCATAAGGAGGCGAACCATTCCAAAATATCCGCATCATCAGCCAGTTGAATGTTTTCTTCCCCTCTGCGTCCTCTATAGAAGGCAATTAATGCGCTTAATGAGAAGACGAGCTTTTCAGGCAATTGTCCTTTGGCCTCTACATATTGCAGTAAAGAAGGCAGATCTCTTGTCTTAAACTTCGATATAGAATTAAGGGAAATGCTCATCAAGTAATGCTGCACATAAGGGTTCAGGAATCTTTCTAATACCGCGTCTGCAAAAGAATTCAATTCTTCTGCCGGCAGATCCAGCGTTGGAATAATTTCATCATAGATTAAAGACTTCACGTACGCCCCAACCTCTTCGTGCTCAATGGCCTCAGCAACCGTATCAATACCGTACAAATACGCTACTGGTGTCATAGCTGTATGAGCTCCGTTTAAAATCCTCACTTTTCGAGTGCGATAAGGGGCCATATCATCCACCACCAGCACATTAAGACCTGCTAGTTCAGCCGGGAACTCCTCTTTAATCCACTGCGGTCCTTCAATCACCCAAAGATGGAATTGCTCGCCGACAACGACCAGCTTATCCTCATAACCCAACTCTTCTGTAATCTCGGCAATGCTGTCTCTTGGATAACCGGGAACAATGCGGTCCACCAGACTGCAGCAGAAGGTATTAGCTTCATTCAACCAGTTCACAAAACCTTCTCCAAGATTCCACAGCTCAGCATATTTCAAAATAACCTTTTTGAGCTCATCACCATTCCGGTCAATCAGCTCACATGGAATGATGATAAAACCTTTAGAAGCATCCCCATTAAAAATTTGATAACGTTTGTACAATAAGGCCGTCAGCTTGCCCGGGAAACTACTCTGCGGCGTATCGGTTAACTTGTCGCCGGCTTCAAAAGCAATTCCCGCTTCAGTAGTATTAGACACGATAAAGCGCAGCTCAGGGTTCTCAGCCAGCTTCATATACTCCTCATGCTGTGAATAGGGATTAAGCGTCCGCGTAATACAATTAATTACCTCGTGCTCTTTTACAGCCGCTCCGTCTTTAATGCCTTGCAGATAAAGGGTATACAGCCCATTCTGATCATTTAGCATTTCCGCCAGTCCGTTAGCCAGCGGCTGTACAACAACCACTCCACCATTGAAATCCGTTTTTTGATTCATGGTATGAATCTGCCAATCTACAAAAGCGCGCATGAAATTGCCTTCGCCAAATTGTAGGACCTTCTCAGGATACTGCTTGTAAGCTGTCCAATTATCGCTATTTAATCTTTTCATATAAACGCCTCCTAATAGTAAATGCACACGATAAACTAATTAAACAAACTATATAAAATCATATTTATATTGATAATTAATTAAATATATGCACACGTGAAAATTTTAGATAGCAACCCTTTACGATAGTAAAGTATTAGGCTGCTATGCGCAGCCTCTACTTCTGCAACTTCCTGACTGATTCTCTGGCAATAAGCTCTGTCTCGATCGAGATCCGCCCGTCTTTTTCTGAGGGCTCCTTGACCAAGCTTAACAGCTGGCGAGCGCCTTGCTCACTAATCTTCTCAATAGGACGTTTGACCGTGGTGAGTGAAGGATTGGCAAAAAGTGAAAACCCAATGTCGTCAAAACCAACAACAGAGATATCATTTGGCACCTGCAGCCCTCGCTCAAACACACCTTTCATAGCCCCAATCGCCATATCATCATTGGAGCAAAATACAGCAGTTGGTGGTTTCTCGAGATCCAGTAGCTTGCCCATCGCCTCATATCCACTTTGCATATCATAATTACCACTTATCATGTAGTCATTACGAACAGGGATATTATGGTCAATCAAAGCTTTTATAAAGCCATCTCTGCGTTCCTGTGTGGATTTAAAGCCCTCGACACCTTCAATAATTGCAATGTCTTGATGCCCGTTTTCGATCAGGTATTTGCCTGCATTATAAGCACCTTCCCGGTCGTTCGAGATGATGTTAATAATGGAGCGGTCATCAATTTGCCGGTTCAGCACAACGATTGGAATGCCTTGCTGGACAACATGGTAAATGAATTTATTATCTGCTTCACTCTGGCTCATTAGAATAATTCCATCAAAACGTTTGCGATGAATAGAGGAATATTCCGCATAATCGTCGATCCCACGGATGAACAGATTGTACTCTACATCTATGACACTATTTACACCACGAATCGTGTCAGAGAAGAAACCCGAAGTTGTGCCGTTGGCAATACTCGTGAAGAACAGACCAATGGTATAGGATCGCTGCATCACAAGGCTTTTGGCATTGTAATTAGGGACGTAGCCCACTTGCGCAGCGATCTCGGCAATTTTTTTACGTGTGACCTCTTTAATTAGTGGACTATTGTTAAGTGCTCTCGATACAGTTGTATGCGATACATTCGCCAATTTGGCGATATCCTTGATTGTAGGTGCCATGGGTCAACCTTCCTTATCAAACGGGTTTGGCTCTTCCATGTAAGGATATCATAACGATTACCTAGTCACCAATGCCTGTTTCGAGAAATTAAAATAATGATCAGCGTTATTGTAACAGATGTTCTCAATCATACTGCCCAGTAACTCCATATCATCCGGGGCTTCTCCAGCCTCTACCCAAGAGCCTACCAGATCACACAAGATTCTTCTAAAGTACTCATGTCTGGTATACGATAAAAAGCTTCTGGAGTCTGTTAACATCCCAACAAATTGGCTAAGTACGCCTAGATTAGCAAGTGTCTTCATCTGTTCCAGCATGCCGTCTTTATTGTCGTTGTACCACCATGCGGTTCCGAATTGAATCTTGCCTGGAATACCACCGCCCTGGAAGCTGCCCATTAAACTGGCAATAACATGATTATCATTAGGGTTCAGTGAGTACAAAATGGTCTTAGGCAATGCATTCTCACGATCCAGCGCATCGAGCAGACCCGCCAAAGGCTTAGCAATCACGCCGTCATTGATGGAATCATAACCCGTGTCAGGTCCGAGACGTCCGAACATTACGCTGTTGTTATTCCGAAGCGCATGAATATGGAATTGCATCGCCCAACCCAGCTCGTTATACAATTTGCCGAGGAATACTAGCGTGAATCCTTTATATTTCTTTTCTTCACTCTCACTTACAGTGCCTTCATGAAGTGCTTTAGCAAATATAGCTGTAGCTTCCTCCAAGGTAGTAGGCTCAAACATTACCGCATCCAAAGCATGGTCAGATACACGGCCGCTTCTGGCATGGAAGAATCTAACTCTGCTCTCCAATGCTGCAAGAAACTGTCCGTAATTCTCAACAGCCATTCCCGAAACTTCGCTTAGCTGGGCTACCCACGGCTGGAAGGTAGGACGGTTGATTTCAAGCGCTTTATCTGGCCGGAATCCCGGCACAACGCTAGCATTGAACCCACTCACATTACTGATTTTCTCATGATATTCTAGATTATCTACAGGATCATCGGTAGTACAAACCGTAGTCACCTTCGATTTAATGATCAAATCTCTTGCTCCGAATCCTTCACTTTGTAGCTGTCTATTCACTTCATCCCAAATTTTTGGTGCGTTAGCTTCATTCAGCAACTCATATACACCGAAGAAACGTTGCAGCTCCAGATGCGTCCAATGGTATAGCGGATTCCCGATAATCATCGGAACCGTTCTAGCCCAGGCCATAAATTTATCATAATCACTGGCATCGCCAGTAATGAATTTCTCTTCTATACCGTTAGCGCGCATCACTCTCCATTTATAATGGTCGCCATACAGCCAAGCTTCGGTAATATTGTTGAACGTTTTGTTCTCATAAATTTCTTTTGGACTGAGGTGGCAATGATAATCGATAATGGGCATGTCTTTCGCATGATTATGAAATAGCTTAATTGCGGTCTCGCTCGACAATAGAAAGTTCTCATCCATGAATTTTTTACTCATGAGGTTTGCTGCTCTCCTTTAAGTTCGAATGGGAGTTACACAAAGTTTAACGTGAACATTAATTTAATCAGTTGATTTCCCAATAAATATTTTAAACTTAAAATCATTGCTTGTAATAGGTATTAATATAAATTGTTCACGTTAACATTATATCTTCATTGTAAACGTATTTTTAAAATGCGCAAGTCTTTTTATAAGGACATTGTTACAGTTATTTTAACTTCTGAGCGGTAATAAATAAACAACATATTTAATTTCCGGACACGGCCCCACCATTATAAAAAAAGCAGGCAACCTTTTAGAAAAAGGATAACCTGCTTATATGTCATCGGACTACGATTTCTCGCAAAATTAACTATCCAGTGTTTCGCTCCAGTCATGCACCATCGTGCCCTCTAGGTACTTCTCGGCATCCATTGCTGCCATACAGCCAGATCCGGCTGCAGAAATTGCCTGACGATAACGGGTATCCTGCACGTCGCCACAAGCGAATACGCCCGGGATGTTCGTTTCTGTCGTTCCAGGGTTGACCACAATGTAGCCGTTGGTATCGGTCGTAATTTGTCCCCCTAAAAATCCGGTGTTCGGCGTGTGCCCGATCGCGACAAACACTCCGTCCGCTTCGATGAGTTCATCAATTCCCGTCTCATTGTTGCGAACCGTCAGCCCTTTAACGCCAGACTCGTCGGTTGTAACCTCAAGCGGTGTACGGTTAAGAGCCCACGATACCTTACTGTTATCCCGTGCGCGAGCCTGCATAATCTTCGAAGCTCTAAGCTCATCACGACGGTGAACCAATGTTACATTGGAAGCGAATCGGGTTAAAAAGCTGGCTTCCTCCATCGCTGAATCTCCACCACCGACGACAATAATCTTTTTGCCACGGAAAAAGAATCCGTCACAAGTAGCACAAGTGCTGACCCCACGGCCCACATTCTCCTGCTCCCCGGGGATTCCTAAATATCTGGCAGATGCGCCGGTTGAGATGATCACTGACTCCGCTTCTAATACTCCCAATCCATCTACAGTCACTTTAAATGGACGCTGTGAAAAATCAACTGAATCCACCCAGCCATTCTTAAATTCAGCTCCAAAACGTTCAGCCTGCTTGCGCATGTTGTCCATTAAATCCGGGCCTAGAATTCCTTCAGGAAAGCCTGGGAAGTTCTCGACTTCTGTTGTCGTTGTCAGTTGTCCACCTGGTTGCATACCTTCAATCACAAGTGGGTTTAGGTTGGCACGTGCCAAATAAATTGCAGCAGTAAGCCCGGCTGGGCCTGTTCCGATTACAATCGTTTTGTACATAACAGTGGCCTCCTCACAATAGGGTTTATTTAGAAGAAACGGGCCCTTTTTTGGCATGCATAGCCGCCTTCGGTGCCCCTATAAGGAACATTAGCGTTTACGCAAGACATATAAAAAGGGCTCCGTTTCTACGAAATACTACATGATCGTTTTAGATATTCTCGGTAAATGGCGGAAGACTGTCGCTCACACTTCCCTCGAAACTACATTCCTCATCTATGCGCCGAGCATAACGACTGACCATAGATACAGAAACATTGTAACGCTGAGCTACTTCACGGTAGGTGACCGGCAGGTTATGCGTTTTAGCAATTAGATATTCTAAGGCAGCACACCAGCCATTCGCATGACGGATAAACGGAATATCCGGATAAAGGCTGCTCAGAAATTGCTTCCAAAGTAATTCAGCATCTTTTTTATGGATTGCATCATATCTTCGATCCATCATACTAAGGGTCTGATCGATAACTTTCTGCCAATCCTCTCTCCATTCCGGCAGTCCCTTCAGACGCGGGGAAGAGGTTTCTTTGACTTCCTGAAGCACATTCTCTTCAGGAACACTTCCAATCAGCCGCTGCAGACTAAGAAGTGCCGCTTCTTGCAGCTTTTCTTCCTGCAAGGGCTGCTGCTTCAGAAGTCCTTGCAGAATTTCGGACATCTCTTCATCTTCAATCCACCGCAGAGCTTCTGTAACCTGAAGCTTCGTATTGGCATCCCCGTAGCGGAGCGCCCAGAAGAAGGAAGAGCGAAGCAGCGGATTGTTCCGTACCTCTTCGGTAAAGCTGCCCTTGTTGTCCTTCCACAGCTTCAGCTGCTCCTGAAAAGGAAGCTGATAGTTGTAGCTGACCAGCGACAGCGTTTTGCCTTCCCCCTGCGCCTGCTGCAGCTGAGCTAGAAAAAATCTCGGCACAGCCGATTCCGGATCGAGCTTAGCCGCCTTCTGCCAGCAGCGCTGGGCTTCTGTATACAGGCCACTATTGCTGGCAGCAGCCGCACAATAATGATAGAGACTGGCGTCGCCACCGACCTCTTCATCCTTCAACAGACGTCTAAAATGGCCATAGGCGGTTCTATGGCGTCCCAGAATCCCCATGGTGGTGGCCATTTTGAACAGATGCTCCTGATGAAACGGAATAGTGGTCTCCAGAAGGCGTAACAATCCATCCAGTTGCCCGCGGTCGCCTTCATACTGAAGGAAGATCGCTAAGTTACAGAGTGCATGCAGATTCCCGGAGTCCTGCTCCAGCACCCGCATAATACATTCCTTAGCTTTGGTAAAACGACCCATGTAAAAATACGCTAGGGCTAGGTTGTTATGTGCCGCCAGGAAGTCAGGCGTATTGCTCACAATCTCTTCAAGCAAAGTGACGGCTTGTGTAAACTTGCCCTCCTCCAACAGTGCTCGGGCTCGCTCATGCTCTATTACACCTTCCCGGCTTCTAATCCGGATAAGTGGAGCAGGACGGTCCAGCTCATATTGCAGCAGCTCCATCAATTCTTCCGATTCGGCCAGAAATTCACCGTTCACATCTTCTTCGAGATAAGTGACGAGTGAGCGTTCTGCCTCCTCATAGCTTTCCATATTGGCGAAGTTGTTAGCCATATAGAAATAACATTCCGTCATTGCCGGATCAATATTCTCCAGTACATGGGTTAAAATGTCATTGGACGCTTCATAATTACCCATTTCTGATAATACGCCAGCCACGTTGCAATGATTGACCGGATTCTCCGGCTCGTACTCTACAGCTTTGCGAAAATTCTTTAATGCCTTATCATATTGAAAGCGATCCAAGGACCGAACGGCTCTTTCAAAGAAAAAATTGGCATTCAGAGTTACAGGAATCACATTATCATTCCCCAGTTCATACTCTGAAGTTCTCTCAATCATGGAAGCAAGGCACCTCCCTTATAAGAAGCTTCCTTATACTAACGAAAAATAGGAGGGCGGCGCCCTATGGGGTATGCCGGAGCTCCATCCTTAATCGCTATTCCGTTCCCTTATTGGGCGCGGGTATCTCCACACAGTATACCACATGTGACAGCGAGAATCTCAAGTTGAGAAAGACTCTACCACTCTGCTTACAACATCTTTTTTGACAAAAAATAAAAAAGACGGGGAATTAAATTCCCGCGTCTCTAAATAGCTTATCGATTGAACCACCCTCAAGGATGATGTGCGTAGCCTGGGCAAGCATCGGTGCAACAGATAGTACCGTAAACCGACTTGAATGGTCATCAGGCAGTGCAATAGAATCTGTCGTAACCACTTCCTGAATAGAAGGATGGTCAAGCCGCTGTAGCGCGGGCCCTGAGAATAATCCGTGCGTCGCGCAGACAATACTGTCCTTCGCACCTCTCTCCTTCAGACCTTCTACCACATTCACAATGGTCGTCCCAGTATCGATCAGATCCTCAATAATGATTGGTGTCCGTCCCTCGACATCACCAATCACATGAGTGATTACCGATTCATTATGGGCTGGACGCTTCTTGATCATAATGGCAAAAGGTGAATCCAGCTTATTCGCCAGCTTCTCAGCCATAGACGCACGCCCTGCATCCGGGGAAACAATGACCAGATCAGACATTGCCTTGGCTTTCAAATGGCTGCTGATCAAATCGAGTGCAGTCAGATGATCGACCGGAATGTTGAAAAAGCCTTGAATCGCCGCTGCGTGCAAATCGATGGTGATTACGCGGGTTGCTCCAGCGGTCGTCAGCACATCAGCCACCATCTTAGCCGAGATCGGCTCACGAGGTGCGGACTTCCGCTCCTGCCGAGCATATCCATAATACGGCACAATAATGTTCACTGTGCGAGCTGAAGCCCGTTTGGCAGCATCTATCATCACCAGCAGTTCCACGAACATCTCATTAATGGGATGCGAAAGGGATTGCACCAAAAATACGTCGCAGTTCCGGATGCTTTCTTCGTAATGAACGTAAATCTCGCCGCTCATAAAGCGGGTCAGCTTTATCTGCCCCAATTCAACACCAAGTCGCTCCGCAATATCAGCCGCTAACTTTGGATTCGACGAACCGGAAAAAATACGTAATTGTTGATGATGCATAATACCCTCCTGCGGATTATAAATTATTATAGTTTGAACTGAACAGTGGTACGGCGGCGTCCCTCAAATACAGCCAGCTCACGAAAACCAGTGTGCCAAAGCATGCTACGCGCCTCTTGCAGCCCGTCCCCCAGCTTGGCAGGATCATGTGCATCGGAGCCTAATGTCAGCGGTATGCCGAGCTTTAGGGCCTCCTGTAGCAGGTGCTCCGCCGGGAACATCTCAGCGCAAGGCTTCGTAAGTCCGGAAGCATTCAGCTCCATGGCGATTCCGCTATCCGCTATAACCTTTAAGGTCTCTAGCTCCAGCGCCTTCACCTCAGCCTTGCCCTCCGGTGTTTGTGGACCATAACCGAACCGTTTAATAACATCCATATGTCCTATAATATCATATAATCCCGATAACGCCGACTTCTTTACCGCATCGTAATAAAGACGATATACCTCTAGCGCATCTTTGCCTTCCCAACCATGAACCTGGCGATGATCCGTTATATCCCACTCCCCAAGAAAATGCACAGAACCTATAAGATAATCCCATGGATACGGTGACAAAACCTCGCGGATTTGCTCTTCGTAGCCTTCGATATAATCGGCTTCCAGCCCCACCCGCAGATCTATGACTCCACGGTAACGCTCCTTTAGGGTTAGACATTCCTCCACGTAACGAGGCAGCTCAGCCATTGGCATAGCCATTTCAGGATAATAGCTGGCGGGATCTACGTGGATAAGCGGCAAGTGGTCAGATAACCCCAGCTGCTGAAGTCCAAGCTCTATCCCGCGCTGCACGTACTCCTCAAGCTTACCCACGGCATGGCCACAGCGTTCATGATGCGTGTGGTAATCAATATGCATCACTCAGTCCCCCTTAGTACTGATCCCGGCGTGGGCGTTCGTGACGGGTACTCAACTCTTCCATAATCTCATCCAGTGGAAGCTTACGTTCTTGTAGCAATACCAACAGATGATAGATCAGATCGCTGACTTCAAGGCGCAGCTCGGCGTTATCTTTATTTTTGGCGGCAATAATGGTCTCGGAAGCTTCCTCGCCTACCTTTTTGAGGATCTTATCCACGCCTTTATCAAACAAATAAGTGGTATACGCGCCTTCCGGGCGTTCTACTTCCCGCTCAGCAATCACACGCTCCAGCTCACCAAGAACAGCAAAACGCTCACCATCTGTCAAACTAGACACTGGTTTCGAGGCATCTGTTGTTGGGTTATTCAAAGGAATCTCACGGAAAAAGCATGACGTAGCTCCAGTATGGCAAGCTGGTCCTTCAGGCACAACCTTCACGAGTAGTGTGTCGCTATCACAATCATAGGATATGGAGGTAATAGCTTGTGTGTTGCCTGAGGTTCCGCCTTTATGCCAAAGTTCGCTGCGTGAGCGGCTCCAAAACCAAGTCTGACCACTCTCCAGTGATAGCTGTAACGATTCGGAGTTCATATAAGCAACCATCAGTACCTCTAAACTGCTAGCATCCTGAACAACCGTAGGCACCAGACCGGCTTCATTCCAGCGAATGCCTGCCAGAGCTTCTTTTTGGCTTATTGTTGTATTCTTTTGTGTTTCGCTCATCGGATTTCTACCCCTTTTTGCTTCAAATCTGCCTTTAAATCATTAATTGCAATCTCTTTATAGTGAAAAATGGTCGCCGCAAGTCCCGCATCGGCTTTCCCTTCCGTAAATACATCGTAAAAATGCTCCTTCTTCCCAGCGCCGCCAGAAGCAATCACAGGAATGCTGAGCAAATCGCATACTGCCGAGGTTAGCTTCAGATCGAAGCCGTCTTTTGTGCCATCTGCATCCATACTAGTGAGCAAAATCTCGCCTGCGCCCAGCTTCTCAGCTTCTTTAGCCCAAGCCAGAGCACGGATGCCCGTGGGCTTACGCCCGCCATGAGTGTACACTTCCCATTCACCAAAAGCCTCATTATATTTAGCATCTATCGCTACTACAATACACTGGGAGCCAAATCGGCGAGCGCCGTCCAAAATTAACTGAGGATTAGTGATGGCTGCCGTATTAATGCCGATTTTGTCTGCGCCTGCACGAAGAATCCTTTTCATATCATCAGTTGTAGAGATCCCTCCACCCACTGTAAAAGGAATGGCAATCTCACCGGCGGTCTGCCGCACAACCTCGATCATCGTTGCTCTACCTTCTACGGAAGCCGATATATCTAGAAACACAAGCTCGTCTGCGCCCTCGCGGTCATACAGTGCCGCTAGCTCTACCGGATCTCCAGCATCACGCAGATTCACAAAGTTAACGCCTTTGACTACCCGTCCATCCTTAACGTCAAGACAAGGGATGATACGTTTTGCTAACATTATGAAATCCCCCTTTCTTTAAAAAGCGTTTCAAACGCCTAAAGTGTGTCGGTCCCCCTAAAGCTCTCTTAGCCCAGGGGGAGCCCAAGGGCCGCTGCCCTCTGGTAACCTTGATTGTTGACATGGGCGAATCATAACCCATCCGGCTGAACCATAGCCCACACGGCTGAACATGTGCTATGATCGCTAACCCCTTCGTGGCCGCTTCCTTGACCCATAACACCTTCAAGTTCCGCGGTTTTGACCCTTATGTGGTCGGAAGAGCTCGCGCCACCTGCAAGCCCACGAGTATTTAGTTGCACAACGTGCAGTTATTTTATCAGCCTTTTTGCAAGCCACTCTTTTAACTGCATTTCGTACAACTAAATCTGAGGATGAGCTTATAAATCAACTCATCTCTGAGTTATAGCTGCACGAAATACAACTAAATTAGCTAATCAGCTCTAAATGTGAAAAATAGCTGTATAAAGTACACTTAAATCATCATCCGAGGAAAAATACCCTTCCCGCCGCCTAATTACGCCTATTGTAGCAGATTGTGCAGCGGGTTTTAGCCGATAATCAGCTTAGTTCAACATTCTATTGCACTCAGTGCAATAGAATCGAACTCATACCCTCTAGTTGAGCAGTGTGTTGCATTTCGTGCAATAGTTTCCTGTAGAATCCACGAAAAGGAGATTTTTAACCAGTTTTGATTGTACAAAGTGAAACACATTAGCTAGTTGGGTTTGTTGCTTTATTGGTCAGCTGGTTTGTTTTAGCTCTTTTGTTGCTTTGTTGTTTAGCCCTTTTGCTGGTTTACTAGTTTGTTCGTTTAACTTTTGCTAGTTTGCTTCTCTGGGCGTTCATTTAATTATTATTAGTTACTCATTTACTGTTACGTCTATTTCTTTTATCCACTGCTCATTGGATTGCTCAACTGTTGTCTTTTTGTTCATTCGCTCGTTTATCGATCAGTTTTTGTGATTTAGTGATTTGTGTTCACTACGTTACTGTTAAGTCTATTTCTTTAACCCACTGTTGGTTCTGTCTGTTTCATTGATCCACTATTCCTTGGCTAACCCATGTCGTCTTTTGTTCATCCGCTCATCAATTAGCGCGTTCGCCCAACGCTACTTCTGCCCAAGCGCTCGCAAAGCTTCAGAAAGATCAATATTGCCCGTGTATAACGCCTTGCCAACAATAGCTCCACCCACACCGCTGCCGCTGTGCACGTTCAGACGCAACAGATCATCAAGACTGGTGACTCCGCCGGAGGCGATCACTGTTTTACCGCTGGCTTGCGCCATGGACAGGATACCGTCCACGTTCGGCCCCTGCATCATCCCGTCTCGGGAGATGTCGGTGTAAATGAACGTCTCGGCTCCTTTTGCCGCCAATTCTTTGGCAAGAGCTTCAGCACGAACTTCGGAAGTGTTCAGCCAGCCGTGTGTCGCAACATAACCGTTGCGCGCATCAATGCCGATCGCTACTTTATCGCCGTATTTTGCCAATACCTCTTCGGTAAAAGCATGATCGTTAATCGCAGCAGTACCAATAATAACGCGGCTAACGCCAAGTCCGAGCAATTTCTCTACGTCCGCAAGATTGCGAAGACCGCCGCCCACCTGCACAGGAACGTTAGCATTAGCAGCAATAGCACCGATGATCGCATCGTTCACAGGATGACCTGCTTTCGCACCATCTAAGTCCACCAAATGAATGAACTTTCCACCTTGCTCTTCCCATGATTTTGCCACCTTTAGTGGACTATCATTGTATATCGTTTCCTGATTGTAATCCCCCTGCTGCAGCCTGACGCACTTTCCATCCCGGATATCAATCGCCGGATATACAATAAAAGAAGACATTTGGCGCTCCCCACTTTCGTTACATTATATTTATAGCGTGGCTTACGCCCGCTCTCTCTTAATCTTCAAGTATAAACGCCTTCGTCGTCCTTATAAGGACGGTAAGCGTTTAAGCGAGAAATATAAGGATAAAGTGTATTGTGAAACTTATACTTTCTTATATTTCAAAAAATTACCCAACAGCTTGATTCCCAGCTCTCCGCTTTTTTCCGGATGGAACTGCATACCGAACACATTATCTTGCCCGACAATAGCCGTGACTGGGTAACCGTAATCTGTGACAGCCAGCAGATCACTCTCTTTTGCTACAAGCGCGTGATAAGAGTGGACAAAATACACATGCCCCTCCTCAAGGCCAACAAAAAGCGGATTCTCCGGCTGTCTAAAGCTGAGCTTGTTCCACCCCATATGCGGCACCTTATAGCCATCTCTAGGAGTGAACCGCACCACTGAACCCGAGAGAATATCTAGCCCCTCATGGCTGCCATGCTCTTCACCGGTGCTAAACAACAGCTGCATGCCAAGACAGATCCCAAGCAGAGGCTGCTCTCCAGCGGCTACCTGTTTGACGACAAGATCCAAACCATTCTCCCGCAAATGCCCCATCGCATCGCCAAATGCACCGACACCTGGCAGAATGACACTATCAGCAGCGAGAATTTGCTCGGCATCACCCGTCACTACACACTCATAACCGAGACGTTCTACCGCCTTGCTCACACTGTGCAGGTTGCCCATGCCATAATCGACGATTGCAACAGTCATCCTACAGCACTCCCTTCGTAGAAGGCACACCCTTCACACGTGGATCAATCAAAGTTGCCTCATCCAGCGCCCGTCCAAGCGCTTTGAATACAGCCTCAATCATGTGATGAGTGTTAGAACCGTAGTGTACGATAACATGCAACGTAATCCGTGCTTCGAGCGCGAACTTCCACAGGAACTCCTGAACAAGCTCCGTCGAAAAGCTGCCTACCTGCTGTGAAGGATAGGTTGCACGATATTCAAAGTGCGGGCGATTGCTGATATCGATCACAACCTGCGCCAAAGCCTCATCCATCGGTACAAAAACACTCGCATAACGTTTGATTCCTTTTTTATCACCCAGTGCTTCGTGCAGCGCCTGCCCTAGGCAGATCCCAATGTCTTCAACCGTGTGGTGGTCATCAATCTCGATGTCTCCACGTGCCTGTACAGACAGGTCAAATTGTCCGTGCTTCGTGAACAGATCCAACATATGATTCAGAAAAGGAACATCCGTCTCCAGCTCTGAAACTCCACTTCCATCTACATTAAGAGACAACTTTATATCCGTCTCGTTTGTTTTGCGGCTTAATCCAGCTTGGCGCAAGGCCTGTTCGTTATTGTTCTCCATATCCGTCTCCACCTTTTCCTTCGTTCTTGAGTCGAATCTCAATGGCTCGTGCGTGGCCTTCTAACCCTTCGCGGCGTGCCAGCTCTATAATGGTCTTCCCATCACGCAAGAGTGCTTCCTTACTGTAATAGATCAGACTTGATTTTTTAATAAAATCATCCACATCCACTGGTGACGAGAAACGTGCGGTCCCATTGGTTGGGATAATATGATTTGGCCCGGCAAAATAATCACCCACGGGCTCGGAGCTATACGCTCCCAGGAAGATGGCTCCAGCATTCTCAATGCTGCCAACGAGGCCCATAGGATCTTCGACAACAATCTCCAGATGCTCTGGTGCCAGTCTATTCACTACGGAGATCCCTTCCTCCATAGATTCCACAACAATGATCGCGCCGTAATTCTCTACGGAAGAACGGGCGATCGCCTGACGCGGCAGTTCTTGCAGCTGACGCTCCACTTCGGCCGCCACGCTATCCGCCAGGCTCTGCGATGGCGTGACCAGAATCGCCGAGGCCATCTCGTCATGCTCGGCCTGCGAGAGCAGATCCGCTGCGACATAGGCCGGCTCAGCGGTCTCATCTGCCAGCACGACAATTTCGCTGGGACCCGCGATACTGTCGATATCCACGGCGCCATATACCTCGCGTTTAGCCAGCGCAACGTATATGTTGCCGGGCCCACATATTTTATCTACCGGCGCTATGCTCTCCGTACCAAAAGCCAAAGCAGCTACCGCCTGTGCTCCGCCCACACGGTAGATTTCATTAACACCTGCTTCTGCAGCAGCAACCAGGATGTAAGGGTCAATCCCTTCTTTGCCGCCGGTGGATGGCGGAGTCACCATGACGATCTCCGGCACACCCGCGATCTGAGCTGGGATCACGTTCATCAGCACCGAGGAGGGATAAGCTGCTTTGCCACCAGGTACATATACCCCTACCCGCTTCAGCGGACGAATAATCTGCCCCAAGATCGTGCCATCCGGCTGCAAGTCCATCCATGAATTCCGTTTCTGTCTGGCATGGAACGCCCGGATATTGGCTGCAGCCGCTTGAATAGCGGATACGAAAGATTGCTCTACTCGGCCATATGCTGCCTGAAGCTCTTCCGGGGTTACCCGCAGCTGATTCGGCGTAAGTACGACCCGGTCAAATTGCTCCGTATAGCGAAGAAGCGCCGTGTCTCCTTCTTTTTTAATGGCGGCCACAATTTCCTTTACCGCCTGATTTTGCTCTGGCGTACCATACTCCACTTCCCGCTCTAGCTTAAAGTCCTTGCTCGACACAACCTTCATCGCTGGTTCCTCCCTTTACCCCTAACATCTGTTGCCGCCTACCGCAAATTAGGTTGCCCTATAACTGCCTGTAGTCGGTCACACAGTTGCTGTATCTCTTCATTTTTCATCCGATAGCTCACACGATTCGCCACCAGGCGGCTTGTAATTTCGAATATACTCTTCATTTCGATTAATCCGTTGTCCCGCAGCGTTTGCCCGGTCTCTACCATATCCACGATACGATCGGCCAGACCAATTAGTGGTGCAAGCTCGATGGATCCATTCAGCTTCACGACCTCGACCTGTTGGCCCTGCTCCCTAAAATACCTTGAAGCTACATTCGGATATTTCGTCGCTACACGCTGCTGAATCCCCGGCTGCCAGTTCGGCAATCCGATGATAGACATCCGGCAGCGGGCAATGCCAAGATCAAGCAGCTCGTATACATCACGATCTTCCTCCAGCAAAACATCCTTGCCCACGATCCCAATATCCGCCACGCCATATTCTACATATGTAGGTACATCTACTGGTTTCGCCAATATAAACTCCATCCCTGCCTCAGGCAGTGGAATAACAAGCTTGCGTGATGCCTCACCGTCCGGTGGAATCGGAAGACCTGCCTGGCGGAACAGCTCAGCAGCCTTTTCGTAAATCCGGCCTTTTGGCATAGCCACCTTCAATATCTGTGCCATTGTTAAGTTGCCTCCTTTTCCATCTCCATGCAAAATTTATGTTAATCGCTTTTTGTACTAGCGATATCCTCAGCCATGCTCACTTACAAAAGATACGAATGTATAGATTTCACCGTACCGTACACCCTCTGCTTCAACCGTGTCCGTATCCAAACGCTTCACCGTTTCAAGCTCTTCTGGACCTGCAGCAAGTCTAGTAACGACTGCATGACCCTCTGACCGCAGGCGTGTTGCCTCTTCCAAGCCTTCTTTTCTGCGAATCGCATCATATTGGATCAAAATAGGCAGCTCTTCCTCTTCGACCACTCCAGTTACACCATCCAGGATGCGATTCGTTTTTAAGGAAAATCCTGTGGATGGGATCGGACGCCCAAACTGTTGCAGCAGATTGTCGTATCTACCACCGCTGCATACCGGAAATCCTAATTCCGCTGCATAACCTTCAAAAGTCATGCCTGTATAATAGGAAAAGTCCCCGATCATCGTCAGATCAATCAGTACATGCTGTGATACGCCGTAAGAGACCAGCACCTCCCACACCTTGCACAAATGATCAATCGAATGACGCGCGAGCGGATGATTGCTCAGCTCTAGCGCCTGTCCACAAATCTCCTTGCCTCCGCGCAGACGCAGCAGACCATCCAGTTCGTTCTTCTGCGCTTCTGTAAGATCCAGCCGCCGTAAAGTCTCCCGGAAAGAAACATAGTCACGGCCCAGCAAATGACTTTTCAGCTCCTCTTGAGCCTCAGGCAGTTCAGGAAGTGCCTCTTGAAATAACCCATTCAGAAAGCCTACATGCCCCATAGCGATCTTAAAAGACTTCACACCCGCGGCTTGCAGCGAAGAAATAGCAAGCGCCACTACCTCCGCATCGGCCTCTGGTGAATCATCACCTACCAGCTCTACACCTGTCTGGAAGAACTCCGCTTCCCGCCCCGCTTCTTCCTCAATAGCACGGAATACATTCGCGTGATATGACAGACGCAATGGCAGTGGCTCATCCTTCAATAGAGAGGCAACAACACGGGCAACCGGGGCAGTCATTTCTGATCGAAGCACCAAAGCCTGACCACGATTGTTAAGTAATTTATAGAGCTTCTGGTCGGACGTAGAGCTAGCCACGCCAACTGTATCGTAATATTCCAACGTTGGAGTCATCATTTGCTGATATCCCCAGCGACTCATGCAATGCAGTACATCGTTCTCAATTTTGCGTAATTTCGTTACGGCCCGGGGCAGATAGTCCCGAACGCCAGACGGCTTCTCAAATCCCTTTGGTTTGGACATCTTCATTGTTCACCTCGTCAGTTATCATTAGATACTGTTTATGTTTACTTTACTATGGTAAAGTGGTAGCAAATTAAAGTATTTTCAATATCGTATCATGTTCACTGCTTTTTCGTCAATCAAACCCTTAGTCGAGCGTTTGGCATTTTCTTTATTTTTGCCTCCCCGCTTATCGAATACTATAATGAGCTAATACGATTGTACTTCATAATTTTGTAATTGGTGTTCTAAAAATATACTTTCACCTAGAAAGAAGGGCTAACGCTTGACTAAATCCTATATGATTGGCGTTGATATTGGTACTACAAGTACAAAGGCAGTTCTCTTCGAGGAGAATGGAGCCATAGTTTCACAAGCGAATATGGGTTATCCCTTGCATCAACCCTCCCCTTCTATAGCGGAGCAGGACCCAGAGCAAATCCTAGGTGCAGTCTTTCATACCATCTCTAATGTCATGCGGCAAAGCGCCGTAACTCCAGATAAGATCCTATTCGTCTCTTTCAGTTCAGCCATGCACAGTGTCATTGCAATTGATCAGCTAGGTAAACCACTTACTGCCTGCATCACTTGGGCTGACAACCGTAGTGCCGGGTCTGCACTTCGCCTGAAGAACGAGTTTAACGGACATGAGTTGTATTTGCGCACAGGAACGCCTATTCATCCTATGTCACCGATTACCAAGCTAATGTGGCTTCGGGAAGAGCAGCCTGAGTTGTTCCAACAAACCTATAAATTCATTTCTATAAAAGAATACATATTCGCTCGGCTGTTCGGCGAATACATCATTGATCATTCCATTGCCTCTTCTACAGGCATGCTCAACCTTGAACTTTTGGAGTGGGATAAAGAGGCCCTGGAGATAGCCCATATTTCACCAGATCAACTCTCACGGCTTGTTCCCACCACAGAGATCATGCAAGGCCTGCTTCCCGGTCTAGCAGAGGAGCTGTTACTGCTCCCGGCCACACCTTTTGTCGTAGGAGCCAGTGATGGCGTCTTGTCCAACCTTGGCGTAGGCGCGATTAAACCCGGTGTAGTGGCTGCTACGATTGGAACAAGCGGAGCGATTCGCACCGTAGTGGAACACCCGCTTACCGACCCTAAAGGACGGACCTTCTGTTATAACTTAACCCCAAAACATTGGGTGATCGGAGGACCCGTTAATAACGGCGGTATGTTGTTCCGCTGGGTACGGGATGAGTTCGCTGCTTCTGAAGTCGAAACCGCCAAACGTCTTGGCATTGACCCTTACGAGGTTCTAACTCGCATCGCGGAACAAGTTCCGGCAGGTAGCGGTGGTCTTCTGTTCCATCCTTACTTAACTGGTGAACGGGCACCGCTGTGGAATCCTGATGCTCGTGGCTCCTTCTTCGGCCTTTCTATGAATCACCATAAGGAGCATATGATTCGCTCGGTACTAGAAGGCGTAATTTTCAATATGTATATGGTTCTGCTGGCTATGGAAGAGCAAATCGGGCGTCCTAGCAAAATTCTGGCTACAGGCGGCTTCGCCCGCTCCTCAGTCTGGCGGCAGATGATGTCTGATATTTTTGATCAAGAGGTCATCATTCCGGAGAGTATCGAAAGTTCCTGCCTCGGAGCAGTAGTGCTTGGTCTTTACGCAACGGGCCGTGTGGACTCCTTCGATGTTGTATTCGACATGATCGGCTCAACTTACCAGCATGATCCGATTGATGAACATACCAAAGTGTACAAGCAGCTGCTGCCGATTTATATTTCCGTCTACCGTAGTCTGGAAAGCCAGTATCAAGCTATTGCGGAGTTTCAGCGGGAACAAGCTGGAGAATAGAGCAAAAAATAAAAAGCGCCGGTCAACCCGCACATACGGGAGACCGACGCTTTTATATTACCTAGCAGTAAACTATGCGCTTTGGGAACCTGTTTTAGCTTTCTTTGGTGCGCCTGATCCGAAAATAATCCAAGACGCAGGCACATACCGGAAGACGAGAGCCACTGCCAGCCATGAGACCAGCAGCGCAACAAGCCATCCTCCTGCAATCGCTGCGATGTACGCAAGAGAACCCCCGTGAAACGGTAATTTTCTATAGAAATATAGCAGCATAGGGTGCAATAGATAAATCCCGAAGGAGCATGCTCCTACGGATACCAAAAGTCTTGTCAGCAAGCTACGACCCGCTCCATAGAGCAAGAAGGAGATTTGCAACAGCACCACACAAGAGAGTAGCGCATGCAGATTAGAGAAACCCTCATACCATAAGCTGTTGATGACAGTTTTTTTCGTGTAGTTGTTAAACCATAGCTCAACATGAACAACCCCTGCTACAATCCATAACAACCACAACGTAATCCAAACCGGACCTTTACCGGCGCGCCAGCCTTCACGTGAAGGCACTAGCCATTTTTTCAAAGAAGAATAATACACCGCAATCCCAGCACCCAGCAGGAAATACGAGAAATAAGTAATCGCCAGACTCCCCTTGGATAACTGCCAATACCCATGATTGGTCATGTATTTATTCAGCAGCACAAAACCCCACTGTAGTAATAACCCGATCAGCGGCGCCCAAGCCGCCAGATGACGAACCTTTTGCAAGCACCACAAAATAAGCGGAAATAACACGTAAAACTGAATAATGATAATAATATAATACAGATGCGTATATGCCGTTCCTGTCCATAAATACTTCCATAGCTTAGAAGCCATCTCCCCCGGAGGTAAGCCCCAAGTATTCCCGGCATTCATTTTTAACGCAAAATACAGCAGTGAAAATACTACATAAGGCACAATAATATAAAGCAGCCTTCTAGAGTAGAACTTTCCTAGCGTTTTGCCACCCAGCGGACGGTCAATATAGTTATAGAAGAGCACGAACCCACTCAAAAATATGAATGAAGGTACGGCGAACTGGCTGAATTTATTAATAAATAAGAACGGATGAAACATGTTTGTGCCTAGTGTCTCCGCCAACGTTCGTGAAGTAGCATGAATAGCCAGCACTGCAAAAATAGCAATCGCCCGAAAAATATCCAGCTGCGGAATTCTTTCTTTTTGTCTCATAATCTTTCCTCCTGTTAAGCTCCGCATCGAAGTGATGCCTTTTTAATCAAGTATTATGAAGGCTACCTTCCCACGTTTAAGCGTGTGCGTGTATGAGACCTTCTTTTAACGTTATTTCTCCTGCTGCACGAATCCCTTTGCCCGTTCCTCAGGGATATAACCTGACTTTTCCTGCGGACTGGACTCCAAAGAGCGAGGCACGCTTCCAAAAATAATCCATGATCCCGGAACTCGCCGGAAAGCAAACTGCACAATAAGCCAGCTCCCTCCCAGTGCGACCACAAGCCCTCCGTAGATGAACAAAACATATGTTAGCGACTCTAGGGGAATATGATATCTGAACCTGCGATATACCGCCAGCAATAGCGGATGAATCAAATATATCGCAAAGGAGAGTTCACCCAAACGAGTAAAAAAAGCAACAATCCCGCGAGGAGCCTTACGATAGATCAGAAATGTAGCATACAACAGAACCAATGCTGATAACATCGTATGGACATTCCATAATAGCTCGTACCACAACGAATCCGTCCACACCCCAATATGGCGGGCCACATACCATAGCTGCACATGGATAAAGGCAGCAATTAACCACCCGCTCACTAATAGGGCAGTCCATCCTTTTTGCTTGGCAGTTAGCTGCCTCCATGGCTTCATCAGCCACGTCTTCACCTTCTCAAAATGAATTGCGATATAAGCACCCATCATATAATAAGCCAGATAAGAGATCGCCAAGCTCCCTTTTTCAACAATGTGCAGTTCGTATTTATTCCAGAAAATAAACCCCCACTGAAGTGCCAATCCGAGTGGAATCGCCCATTTTATTAAAAAGCGGGAACTCTGGAGTAGCTTAAGCAGTACTGGAAAAAGCAAATAAAACTGAATGCTGATAAATACAAAATACAAATGCGCATATGCGGAACCTGAGAATAACGCTCTAATAAAGCTGTACAGGTTGCCACCGAGGTTCTGGGTCAATCGTCCGTTCACATATAAGGTTAGTGCGTAATAGCCCATAGAGGCTAGCAGATAAGGCAATAAAATATACTTTAATCGACGACGGTAGAAATTAATAATCAAGTTGCGTGTCACAGGGCGCCCATAATAATTATAAAACAATACAAAGCTGCTCAGAAAAATAAATGAGGGCGTACCGAATTTAAAGAAAATGTTGATCCAGTTCAGCCAGTAATAATAAGGTGAATGCAGTGCCTGCTCTCCAGCGGCAAAGGATGAGGAATGCACATGCAATACGCCTAAGATCGCTAATGCTCTGAAGATATCCAGCTGGGGCAGCCTTTCCTGTCTCGCAGTGTTCATATTATATTCCTCTTCTCTACTATGATGGTTGTTCATAGAGACGCTAAGCGGAATGTGGAAACTGAAAATACCAGGAAGCCTGCACCTGCTGATTTTACATTCTGATATTTGAAGCTGAATGCCTAGCGTGGGATTCGCCTTATCACTAACGCTAATTATATCGAATGTATCTGTTCTAAAAACTTAAGAAGAACTTAAAGTTTCCTTAATAATCTTCTCTAAGACGCAAGAAACCCTGCAGAACCTGCGCTAAAAAAACGCAATATGTAACTGCAGGGTTAAAAAAGCATCGTTTACACTTGTTCCGCATGTTCTTCCGTTGAAGAGGGGCGCAGCTCTCGCAGTGGATTGCCTCCGACAAAAGAGCCAGCTGCCACATTTTTGTGCACCACGGAGCCAGCAGCTATAACTGCCCAATCTCCAATGGTTACACCGGGAAGAATCGTTGTATTCGCGCCGATCAATACATTTTCACCGATCACCACTTCGCCCAGGCGATATTCCTTGATCAGATACTCATGCGCCAGAATCGTCGTGTTATAACCAATAATAGAATTCTCACCTACCGTTATTTTCTCCGGAAAAAACACATCCACCATTGCCATAAGACCAAAAGCCGTGTGTTTACCAACCTTCATCCCCAGCATCCGTCGATAGATCCAATTCTTTAACGGTAGAATCGGACAATAGCGGGCAATCTGAATAAAAATAAAGTTGCGGACACCCTTCCAAGGGCTGACCGTACGGTAAATATACCAAAGTGAGTTATGACCTTCTACTGGATAACGGGTTACGTTTCTCACGATTCATTCGTTCCTCGCTCCATTATTTCTATAATATCCTTCATGTTATGGATGATAAAGTCCGGATCATACTTGCGGAGCGTATCCTCGCCCTTCAAAGACCAAGATACTCCAACAGCGTATACACCGGCAGCTTTGGCTGATTGAATATCAACCGCACTGTCACCTATCATTAAGGTTTTACGAGGATCAACGCCAAGGTTTTTGACCGCTGTCAGAACGGGCTCCGGATGTGGCTTTGGTTCAGTAACATCGTTCACAGTCACAATCGTATCCATGTACTTAAGCAAATCGAACCTTTCCAGAGTCTTGATCGTTGTTGGACGGATCTTAGTAGTTACAATCCCAAGTTTGATCCCACGACGCGAGAGCTCCTCAATGGTCTCCTTTACAAGCGGGAAGGACCGCACTAACTCATCATGATGCTCATTATTATAAGAACGATAGGACTTTTCTAACGTACCATTTACATCCTCTAGTCCAGAGAATACTCTCATCTGTTGCTGAAGGGTTGTTCCCATATGCGGAATTATCTCTTCTCTGGTCAGTGGAGCCAGACCATTGTCCTTCAGCGCGTACATAAATGAACTAATGATTAGCTCATTCGTATCGACAATCGTTCCATCCAGATCAAAAAGAACGCATTCTATCATAAGTTTTACTGCTCCTTCTTATCTCCATCCGCTGGCTGTCCTTGCTCAGGTTGTGTTCCTTGACGAGTTTTCTGCGGTGTATTTACTGCGCTTTCTGGCACTACAGTATCTGCTTGGATCGGTTTAGTACATACGATAGGGTCAGAATAATGTGCTTTAGGCTCTCCGGTTACTCTGCGAATAACGATCAGCAATATAGCTGCCACAATAATCAGTAGAGAAAGCAGCTGAGAAATACGAATATTACCATAGGCAGGATCCAGATATCCTTGTTCAAAACCTAACCATTCCATCGGACTCCATAAGCCATTTATAAACGAAGCCAGTCCTGCACTTCCGTTAAAAGCTAAACTGTCAGTACGCACAGCCTCGATGAAGAACCGACCGATGGAATACCATATAAAGTAAGACATGAAGATTTCTCCAGCACGTACAAACTTCTGACGACGGAGAACCATCAATAACGCAATCCCTAGTAAGCTCCAAAGAGATTCATACAGGAAAGTCGGATGATGAAAAGCATCCCCTATGTACATTTGATTAACGATGAAGTCAGGTAAATGCAGTTTATCCCGTAAAAAAGATTCCTCAACTACGCTGCCGTATGCCTCTTGGTTGACAAAGTTTCCCCAGCGGCCAATCATTTGACCCGCCAGTAGTCCAGGTGCGCAAATATCAACAATACGCCAGAAAGGGTAACCCTTATAACGGAAATAAATAATTCCGCAAATAATCGCTCCTATTAATGCGCCGTAAATGGCGATGCCGCCATTCCAGATCTTAAAGACGTCTATCAGATTTTGCTTATAATCGTCCCATTTAAAAGCTACAAAATAAATCCGTGCCCCTATAATTGCCGAGGGTACACCCAGTAGCAGCATATCCATAAAGAATTCTTGCGGGATTCCGAACCGTTTGCCCTCGCGGATCGCAAGAAATAATCCCGCGAGTGCACCGACCCCTAGTATTAACCCGTACCAGTGTACAGGCAGTGATCCAATTGAGAATACAATAGGATCTATTGCTAATGGGAACATTGTCTCACACTCCTAATCGAGATCGTCCATATCCTCAGATATGGTCGCAGTTAACTTATTCGTAAACTGCAGGGCTGCATTAAAGCCCATTTGCTTCAGGCGATAGTTCATCGCAGCAACCTCAATAATAACGGCAAGGTTACGTCCTGGACGTACAGGAATGGTTACAAGTGGAACATCGGTATCAATAATCCGCGTCGTTTCCTCATCAAGTCCAAGCCGGTCATACTGCTTGTCTTGCTGCCAAGCCTCTAATCTAACGACAAGTGTAATCCGTTTATGATTACGGATAGCACCCGCACCAAAAAGTGTCATTACGTTAATGATACCTACTCCGCGAATTTCCAACAAGTGACGGATCAACTCAGGGGCTGTACCATGCAGCTGGTTATCTGAAGTCTGGCGGATTTCCACGGCATCATCAGCGATCAGTCTATGTCCACGTTTTACAAGTTCAAGGGCTGTCTCACTCTTACCAATACCACTACTACCAGTAATCAGCATACCTACACCATATACATCACAGAGTACACCATGAATCGTTGCTGTAGGGGCTAATCTCCCTTCTAAGAAGCTCGTCAAACGGCTGGAGAAAATAGTCGTAGCCATCGAGCTACGAAGCACAGGAAGTCCCTTTTCATTACTTATATCAATTAACTCCTGTGGCACATCCAAACTACGGGTAATTACGATACAAGGTGTATTGTCATTACAGATTCCACGAAGCCTACTTTTACGTTCAGCTTCAGGCAGCATGGAGAAGAATGCGAGTTCTGTCTTACCTAATAGTTGAACACGTTCTTCCGGATAATATTCGAAATAACCAGCAATCTCTAGTCCAGGGCGATTCAGGTCATCGACCGTAATAGGTCGCTTTAGACCTTCCTGGCCGGAAATAACCTCTAATTGAAAATGTTGTACCAATTCAGATACTTTTACTTTCTTAGCCATGTAAATTCGTCCTTTCGTCACCTGCGGTATATGTCCGCTTACTGCGTCCGGTTGACAGCGATCTCATTACAATTCCGGAGGTAATTCTCCTGCTATCTTAATTGATAACGCTTGTGAATGCAATCTTAACGCCTATCCATTACGACCCTAATTAAACAATAAAGCCACCCTTTCGGGTGGCTTTATCAAGAGAGAAAAGATCCTGCGATCTTATCCCAACAGAATGTTAACTTCGGATTCTTTATCGAAGAAGTGAACTTTGTTCATATCGATAGCCAATTTTGGCTTGCTGCCTTCGCGAGTAGTGGAACGTCCATCTACACGAGCGATTACAGTAGATTTACCAAGGCCGCTCAAGTAAAGGAGCATTTCGTGACCAAGGTTTTCAGTTACATCAACCAATGAAGTAAAGATTGTGTTCGGGGAAGCTTCCAAGAATACTGGCTCTTCATGGATATCTTCTGGACGAACGCCCATAATTACTTCTTTGCCAATGTAGCCTTTGCTGCGGATGATTTGAGCTTTTCCGCCTGGTACTTCAACATCAAGGTTCTCAGCACGGAAACGGACAGAACCGTTTGCTTCGGACAAAGTACCATTGATAAAGTTCATTGTAGGGGATCCGATAAATCCAGCTACGAACAGGTTAGTTGGTTCATTGTACAACTCTTCAGGGGAAGCAGCTTGTTGAATGATACCATCATACATAACTACGATACGGTCACCCATTGTCATAGCTTCTGTTTGGTCATGCGTTACGTAGATACAAGTGGTTTCAAGGCGTTTAACCAGTTTAGTGATTTCAGCGCGCATTTGACCACGAAGTTTAGCATCCAAGTTGGAAAGAGGCTCATCCATCAAGAAGACTTGTGGATCACGTACGATAGCGCGTCCCAAAGCTACACGTTGGCGTTGACCACCGGAAAGTGCTTTTGGTTTACGATCTAGCAAATGCTCGATATCGAGAATTCTAGCAGCTTCACGTACTTTCTTGTCGATTTCATCTTTCTTCACTTTACGAAGTTTCAAACCGAAAGCCATGTTTTGGTATACGCTCATATGCGGATACAGGGCGTAGGATTGGAATACCATCGCGATATCGCGGTCTTTAGGTGCAACGTCGTTGACTACACGATCGCCAATGTACATTTTACCTTCGGAGATTTCTTCCAGACCAGCAATCATACGCAAAGTTGTGGATTTACCGCAACCGGATGGTCCAACCAATACTAGAAATTCCTTATCTTTAATATCAAGATTGATATCCATTACTGTTGCTTTATCTGAACCCGGGTATTTTTTGAAAATATGCTCTAAACGTACGCCTGCCATTGTATTTCCCCCTCGAGTTAATTATTGATTAATTGAAAAATTCTTTTTTCCTTGTACATTTATATTACCCTAGACGGGACACGGTGGCTATTTGTAACGTTCACAAAAAACCTATTTCCTTTTCGTCACTTTATACAAAAGCATAGTAAGCTTCACAATAGCAGCGTCCCCAAAGCTACGCACATCGGCACCCGTCTCCTGCTTTATCTTGTCCAGACGGTATAAAAGCGTGTTGCGATGAATATATAGCTTCTTGGCTGTTTCACTTACATTACAATCCATCTCAAAAAACGTCTCCAGAGTCATCAGCATTTCTTTATCTGATAATACGGAAGAATAGTCGCCAATCTGTCCAAGTAACTGTTTACGCCGTGCATCAGGAATGCTGTTAACCAAACGTTCCAAATGCAGCTCCCAAGGTAAATGAATATATTCACCCACTTGGAAAATTCGTCCGAGTACAATAGTCTCTCTCAGCAAGGCCACGGATCCCGTCAATCCCTTAACAGGAACGATAGCCGGAGCTACAGCCAAATGGAATACACCTACCCATTCGCTGGCTATCAGTTCGTGTAAGCCCATGCTTGTCTGAGCCAGAATTTCATCTACGCTCTCTTCTTCCTCATCCTTATCATCTCCGCCCGTGAGTAATTCCTTCCGGGCCAATATTAACCATTCTTTTTCTTGAAGAGGTATAAGCAGAATTTCATTCTCAAAATAGCTGCGCAACAGCTTCATTAAGGAACGATAAGTGATCTGCGGGCTATGTGCATTCTCACTGCTAAGTAGGAATGGAACCATATCTCCGAATAAACGTCCCTTTAGAGCCATCTCATCGGGTATCTCAGAGTCATTTTTCTCTTGCTCCAGTTCGGTGTTCAACCAGGTACCCAGCTGCCGAGCCTCCGCTTCCCCTTCTTCTCTAACCCCAGTAGCTTTTAGTGCAATTGCAAAGTTTCGAACCGCATAATTCACTAATTGTATTTCCAAAGAGTTAAGTCCATCCAATTCCACCCAGACAGCGGTTACACGTCCATCAGTCTCATATAATGGTGCCCAAAGATGACCCTCATGGATTACCGGCTGTTCTTGTGCTTCCAATCCCAGGCTAAAAAGAGAAGCTGAATGTTGCCTCCCTAACTGCTTGATTCCGGTTTTCTTTCCGGTGAGCTGCTCTAACTTTTTCCGCAATGTTTCGCTATCCATAGTCACCATACTCCACCACTTTTGCTCTTTTCGCCTATTTTAGCATATTCTCTAATATTATGTTAATCACTACAGCAGCGCGCTACTATAATACGACATAAAAACACAAAAAAAGCCACCACCCTAAGGTGATGACTTTCTGTTTGGGATGAGCCATGAAGGACTCGAACCTTCGACACCCTGATTAAAAGTCAGGTGCTCTACCAACTGAGCTAATGGCTCATAAATGGTGGGGGATGATGGATTCGAACCACCGAACACGTACGTGAGCAGATTTACAGTCTGATGCGTTTGGCCACTTCGCTAATCCCCCAAAAAAGGTGGCTCGGGACGGAATCGAACCGCCGACACGAGGATTTTCAGTCCTCTGCTCTACCGACTGAGCTACCGAGCCATAAGATTACATGACAATTAAGCGGAAAAGTCTTACACTTCCCACTCATTTTGTGGAAAAAATGGCGGAACCGACGGGATTCGAACCCGCGGTCTCCTGCGTGACAGGCAGGCATGTTAGGCCAACTACACCACGGTTCCGCATTAAATAAAAATGGTGCCGGCGAGAGGACTTGAACCCCCAACCTACTGATTACAAGTCAGTTGCTCTACCAGTTGAGCTACACCGGCACGGTGTAAAAGCAATTCTAAAAAGATGAAAATGGTGGAGGCTGAGGGGATCGAACCCCCGACCCTCTGCTTGTAAGGCAGATGCTCTCCCAGCTGAGCTAAGCCTCCAGGTATTATGGTAGCGGCGAAGGGGATCGAACCCCCGACCTCACGGGTATGAACCGTACGCTCTAGCCAGCTGAGCTACACCGCCACAATAATTAGTATTGCTATGGATTGAAAATGGCGGAGAGAGTGGGATTCGAACCCACGCACCGCTTACGCAGTCTAACCCCTTAGCAGAGGGTCCCCTTATAGCCACTTGGGTATCTCTCCAAACGATATCAGTACCACAGCAATCCAAACAGGAATTTGACTCCCTGAAAACTGAATCCGAAACAAATCTGCATTCTAAGTATAGGATAAGCCCTCGACCGATTAGTATTGGTCAGCTCCATGCATTGCTGCACTTCCACCTCCAACCTATCTACCTCGTCGTCTTCAAGGGGTCTTACTAATTGGGAAATCTCATCTTGAGGGGGGCTTCACGCTTAGATGCTTTCAGCGCTTATCCCGTCCGTACGTAGCTACCCAGCCATGCTCCTGGCGGAACAACTGGTGCACCAGCGGTACGTCCATCCCGGTCCTCTCGTACTAAGGACAGCTCCTCTCAAATTTCCTGCGCCCACGACAGATAGGGACCGAACTGTCTCACGACGTTCTGAACCCAGCTCGCGTACCGCTTTAATGGGCGAACAGCCCAACCCTTGGGACCTACTTCAGCCCCAGGATGCGATGAGCCGACATCGAGGTGCCAAACCTCCCCGTCGATGTGGACTCTTGGGGGAGATAAGCCTGTTATCCCCAGGGTAGCTTTTATCCGTTGAGCGATGGCCCTTCCATGCGGTACCACCGGATCACTAAGTCCGACTTTCGTCCCTGCTCGACTTGTAGGTCTCGCAGTCAAGCTCCCTTATGCCTTTGCACTCTGCGAATGATTTCCAACCATTCTGAGGGAACCTTGGAACGCCTCCGTTACTCTTTAGGAGGCGACCGCCCCAGTCAAACTGCCCGCCTGACACGGTCCCCGTACCCGATAAGGGTACTAGGTTAGAACCTAGATACGATCAGGGTGGTATCCCAACGGCGCCTCCACCGAAGCTTGCGCTCCGATTTCTACGGCTCCCACCTATCCTGTACAGATCGTACCCAAATTCAATATCAAGCTGCAGTAAAGCTCCATGGGGTCTTTCCGTCTTGTCGCGGGTAACCTGCATCTTCACAGGTATTAAAATTTCACCGGATCTCTCGTTGAGACAGCGCCCAAGTCGTTACGCCATTCGTGCGGGTCAGAATTTACCTGACAAGGAATTTCGCTACCTTAGGACCGTTATAGTTACGGCCGCCGTTTACTGGGGCTTCGGTTCATAGCTTCGGGTTACCCCTAACCACTCCCCTTAACCTTCCAGCACCGGGCAGGCGTCAGCCCGTATACTTCGCCTTGCGGCTTCGCACAGACCTGTGTTTTTGCTAAACAGTCGCTTGGGCCTTTTCACTGCGGCCCCCTCGTGCTATTCACACTACCGGGGCACCCCTTCTCCCGAAGTTACGGGGTCATTTTGCCGAGTTCCTTAACGAGAGTTCTTCCGCGCGCCTTAGAATTCTCTTCTCGCCTACCTGTGTCGGTTTGCGGTACGGGCACCTTCTCCTGGCTAGAGGCTTTTCTTGGCAGTGTGAGATCATGACCTTCGCTACTATAATTTTCGCTCCCCATCACAGCCCAGCCTTATCGATGTGCGGATTTGCCTACACATCAGCCTCACTGCTTAGACGGACATCCATCAGTCCGCGTCACTACCCTCCTGCGTCACCCCATCGCTCATAGCGGATTACGGTGGTACAGTAATTTCAAACTGTTGTCCTTCGACTACGCCTTTCGGCCTCGCCTTAGGTCCCGACTTACCCTGAGCGGACGAGCCTTCCTCAGGAAACCTTGGGCTTTCGGCGGATCAGATTCTCACTGATCTTTTCGTTACTCATACCGGCATTCTCACTTGTGTAGTGTCCAGCGCTCTTTTCAGTACACCTTCAACCCCTACACAACGCTCCCCTACCCCAGATACATACGTATCTAGCCATAGCTTCGGTGGTGTGTTTAGCCCCGTTACATTTTCGGCGCAGAGTCACTCGACCAGTGAGCTATTACGCACTCTTTCAATGGTGGCTGCTTCTAAGCCAACATCCTGGTTGTCTGTGCAACTCCACATCCTTTCCCACTTAACACACACTTGGGGACCTTAGCTGATGGTCTGGGCTGTTTCCCTTTTGACAATGGATCTTAGCACTCACTGTCTGACTCCCGGCAATAAGTATATGGCATTCGGAGTTTGACTGAGCTTGGTAATCCTTGCGGACCCCGCACCCAATCAGTGCTCTACCTCCACTACTCTTATACCGAGGCTAGCCCTAAAGCTATTTCGGGGAGAACCAGCTATCTCCGAGTTCGATTGGAATTTCTCCGCTACCCCCACCTCATCCCCGCACTTTTCAACGTACGTGGGTTCGGGCCTCCAGTGCGTGTTACCGCACCTTCACCCTGGACAGGGGTAGATCACACGGTTTCGGGTCTACGTCCACATACTCATTCGCCCTATTCAGACTCGCTTTCGCTGCGGCTCCACCTTCTCGGCTTAACCTTGCATGTTAAACGTAACTCGCCGGTTCATTCTACAAAAGGCACGCCATCACCCATAGATCGGGCTCTGACTTTTTGTAAGCACACGGTTTCAGGTTCTATTTCACTCCCCTTCCGGGGTGCTTTTCACCTTTCCCTCACGGTACTGTTTCACTATCGGTCGCCAGGTAGTATTTAGCCTTAGCAGATGGTCCTGCTGGATTCATACGGGGTTTCACGTGCCCCGCACTACTCGGGATCCGTCTCGGAGAGAACACAGTTTAGGTTACAGGGCTTTTACCTCTATCGCGGGCCTTTCCAGACCTCTTCACCTACCATATTCCTTTGTAACTCCATGTGAGACGTCCCACAACCCCTAAGAGCAAGCTCTTAGGTTTAGGCTGTTCCGCGTTCGCTCGCCGCTACTGACGGAATCACTATTGTTTTCTCTTCCTCAGGGTACTTAGATGTTTCAGTTCCCCTGGTCTGCCTCTACATTTCCTATGTATTCAGAAATGAGTAACTGCGAATTACCACAGCTGGGTTTCCCCATTCGGACACCCCCGGATCAAAGCTTGCTTACAGCTCCCCGAGGCAGTTTCGTTGTTCGCCACGTCCTTCGTCGGCTCCTGGCGCCTAGGCATCCTCCGTGTGCTCTTATTAGCTTAACCTTGATTTTTCCGAAGAAAAATCTCACTAATAACATTTACTTGTTTGCACAAGTTGCTAAAAGATGTTCTAAAACGCAAATTCGTTTCGGTATCCAGTTTTCAAGGATCAAGTCTTACTTGAGAGCTTAAACTCTCAAAACTGAGCAACGAGTGAGTAACAGGCCTAAACCTGAGTTTTGGAAGCTGAGCTTCCGATTTGAATGTCCTCATTGCAGAGAACGATTCTCCATAGAAAGGAGGTGATCCAGCCGCACCTTCCGATACGGCTACCTTGTTACGACTTCACCCCAATCATCTACCCCACCTTCGGCGGCTGGCTCCCTTGCGGGTTACCCCACCGACTTCGGGTGTTGTAAACTCTCGTGGTGTGACGGGCGGTGTGTACAAGACCCGGGAACGTATTCACCGCGGCATGCTGATCCGCGATTACTAGCAATTCCGACTTCATGCAGGCGAGTTGCAGCCTGCAATCCGAACTGAGACCGGCTTTGATGGGATTGGCTCCACCTCGCGGCTTCGCTTCCCGTTGTACCGGCCATTGTAGTACGTGTGTAGCCCAGGTCATAAGGGGCATGATGATTTGACGTCATCCCCACCTTCCTCCGGTTTGTCACCGGCAGTCACTCTAGAGTGCCCAGCATTACCTGCTGGCAACTAAAGTTAAGGGTTGCGCTCGTTGCGGGACTTAACCCAACATCTCACGACACGAGCTGACGACAACCATGCACCACCTGTCTCCTCTGTCCCGAAGGCCGCTGCTATCTCTAGCAGATTCAGAGGGATGTCAAGACCTGGTAAGGTTCTTCGCGTTGCTTCGAATTAAACCACATACTCCACTGCTTGTGCGGGTCCCCGTCAATTCCTTTGAGTTTCAGTCTTGCGACCGTACTCCCCAGGCGGAGTGCTTACTGTGTTAACTTCGGCACCAAGGGTATCGAAACCCCTAACACCTAGCACTCATCGTTTACGGCGTGGACTACCAGGGTATCTAATCCTGTTTGCTCCCCACGCTTTCGCGCCTCAGCGTCAGTTACAGCCCAGAAAGTCGCCTTCGCCACTGGTGTTCCTCCACATATCTACGCATTTCACCGCTACACGTGGAATTCCACTTTCCTCTTCTGTACTCAAGCCACCCAGTTTCCAGTGCGACCTCAGGTTGAGCCCAAGGTTTAAACACCAGACTTAAATAGCCGCCTGCGCGCGCTTTACGCCCAATAATTCCGGACAACGCTTGCCCCCTACGTATTACCGCGGCTGCTGGCACGTAGTTAGCCGGGGCTTTCTTCTCAGGTACCGTCACTCCGGTAGCAGTTACTCTACCGGACGTTCTTCCCTGGCAACAGAGCTTTACGATCCGAAAACCTTCATCACTCACGCGGCGTTGCTCCGTCAGGCTTTCGCCCATTGCGGAAGATTCCCTACTGCTGCCTCCCGTAGGAGTCTGGGCCGTGTCTCAGTCCCAGTGTGGCCGTTCACCCTCTCAGGTCGGCTACGCATCGTCGCCTTGGTGGGCCGTTACCCCACCAACTAGCTAATGCGCCGCAGGCCCATCCCTCAGTGACAGATTGCTCCGTCTTTCATTCTTCTCTCAGGAGAAAAAAGAAATTATCCGGTATTAGCTACCGTTTCCGGTAGTTATCCCAGTCTGAAGGGCAGGTTGCCTACGTGTTACTCACCCGTCCGCCGCTAAGTTATTTTGAAAGCAAGCTTTCAAAATAACTCCGCTCGACTTGCATGTATTAGGCACGCCGCCAGCGTTCGTCCTGAGCCAGGATCAAACTCTCCAATTAGTATTGAAAAGAGCGATATGCTCATTTTGAAACATCTGACGAGAAAATTAATTCTCTAATTTTGGATTTCACTTGCGTGATTTCCTACTCACTCGTTGTTCAGTTTTCAAAGATCAATGTCTCATCTTTCGTCGTCGTTGCTTGTCAGCAGCGACCTTTATAATATATCACAGTGCCTTTGTTTTCGTCAAGCATTTTTTTAATTTCTTTTTTTGCTTGACCATTTCAGCAAGTTGTTAATCAACAGCTTGTCCAAACGGGCGAGACTTAATGTATCATATTTTTCAAAGCCACGTCAAGCATTAAAATAAAATTATTCTTAATCCGAGCAACATAACCACGCCAGGAAGCCCAAGAACCGTTACTGCGCCTATAGTTGCAGGGTTCAAAGGGATATACACCTGCGTGAGCAAACCTGAGAAGTTCACTACATATATCCCAAGTGCAGCCAATACCAAATGAACCCCAAATAAACTTAGCCACCCAAAACCCAGCTTTTTTCTAAATATAACTAAACCTAATAAGATAACGGATAATATCAATACGCCCATAGCTACCATTCTAAGCATGTAGATCCCCCTTATACAATTATTTACAAGCCCTTAAATTTGACTGCTGTTCAACCCTAAGCTTTTTGCATGTTTGAGATGTATCTGATATTTACGTTCTGCCGCCTCCAAAATATATATCGCGTAATCTATCTGATCCTGTCCCAACGCCTCGTCGAACATCAGGTAAGCCCTCTCCCACTCTGAATGCGCCTTACGGACCTCTAAGAGGGTTTCCCACCCCTCACTTTCCTTTTTGCCTTGTTCCTTATCCACTCCCCGCCACAGCTCTCTCCACCATCCCATTTCAATTCCTCCTCAGAATAATTTTGATGCAAAATACACATCTCGTTATTCTCATTCATATCGGGATAGGGACAAACTTAGAACAAAAAAAAGGAAACCCGAGGGCTTCCTTTTTGAAAAATACCACTATAGAGCTGCTAGAATAGCTCGCGACGGCCTTCCAACGCTTTGGACAAGGTAACTTCATCAGCGTATTCAAGATCGCCACCTACAGGCAAGCCATGAGCTATCCTGGTGATTTTAATCTCAAACGGCCGAACAAGACGAGAAATGTACATCGCCGTTGCTTCTCCCTCGATGTTGGGGTTGGTCGCCATAATAAGCTCGCTTACTCTCTCATCACTCAGACGGGTCAATAATTCTTTCAAGCGAATATCATCAGGGCCGATACCTTCCATAGGTGAAATTGCGCCCTGAAGAACATGGTAATACCCATTAAACTCCTTGGTTCGTTCTATAGCCACCAAATCCTTAGAGTCTTGTATCACACATATCACTGAAGGATCTCTAGTTTTGTCCTGACATATCTTACATGGGTCCGTATCCGTAATATTACAGCAGACCGAGCAATAGTGAAGATTGCGTTTGACGCTTACTAGCGCTTTTGCAAAATCAATGACTTCATCCTCTTTCATGTTAAGCACATGAAAAGCTAACCGGGCGGCTGTCTTCGGTCCAATCCCGGGCAAACGCGTAAAAGCATCGATCAGCTTAGCTAGCGGTTCGGGATAATACAAATTAATAATTCTCCTTTAGACTGAAGTGGAGTGGGCTATTAGAACAAGCCTGGGATCTTCATTCCACCAGTGAATTTACCCATGTCATTGTTAGCAAGCTCTTCAGCTTGAGTCAATGCATCATTTACAGCAGTGATTACAAGATCTTGCAGCATTTCAACATCTTCCGGATCAACGGCTTCCGGTTTAATTTGAATAGACAGCAATTTTTTGTGGCCGTTTACTTGGACAGTAACTACGCCGCCACCTGATGAACCCTCAATAACCTTGCCTCCGAGTTCCTCTTGAGCTTTGAGCATTTGCTCCTGCATTTTCTTAACTTGCTTCATCATTTGGTTCATATTATTCATACTTCGTCTCTCCTTTGGAATGCGCAATTAGCGCTAGTATGTTTATATTACTCTTTTATGACAACAAGGTCTTCTCCAAAAAGCTGGATAGCCTCATCAATCCAAGGTTCAGGTTTAGCTTCTGCAGTATCGTGTTCATGCTCCAGCTGCAGTTCTTCTTTGCCAGTCTGTCCCACAGACTTCTGGGCAGCTTCATTCCAGTCACGAAGCATCATGGTTACAAGTCTATAAGGTTTGCCTAGACGCGCTGCAAGCACACTCTCAATAACCTGTCTGTTTGCCGGCTTCTCAGTAGTATCGCGGTGAATCGTGTTCTTGAATGCAACAAGCACCGCATCCTCCATAATCGATACTGGCTCACCGTCTACAAACCATGCATGAACCGTTACCTTTTCCTCTTTTACTCCCTGCAGGACAAGGCTCCACTGTTTATAGATTGCTGCAAAATCGGGACTATCTTTACCAGCAATAAACTTATCTACGTTAGGAGGCATTTTTGAGGCTGAAGAAACCCGCGGTGTTGGAACCGCATGCGATTTCGGTGCAGGAGCACCATCACGCCCTCCTCCGGAAATACCACCGGATTGCATAGCCTGTTCCAGCTTCTTCTCCAGTGCTGCGATCTGTCTTTTGAGAAGATCCAGTTCACCAGAGTCAACGCTCGAATTATTCGCGCCTACTCCGGCATTTGTTTCACCTAACGGAGCAAATGCGGCGCTCTGACTTACCTCTTGCTGCAAGCTGCAAAGCTTCATCAGCGCCACTTCAAACAGTGTCTGAGGATGTGTTGCGTATTTCATTTCACCTAGGTATTTATTGATTGTATCTACAATCTGAAATAGACGCTCCCGAGAAAATGCGGTGGCCATATCTTTAAATTCAGCAGGATTCAGCACCCGCTCTGTTAATTGATCGGCCTCGGGTACCATCTTAATCATCAATAAATCTCGGAAATAATACATGAGATTCTCTAGGCATTTATCTGCACTTTTACCTTCATGCATAAGCTGCTCAACGAGCTCCAGAAGAAGACCCATATCACCTTCCAATATGGCAGTGGCAAGACGTGCAAATTGCTCGGAGGGAATTCCTCCTGTCATTCCTAACACTTGTTCGTACGTAACATTACCATCTGTAAAGGATGAAATCTGATCCAGCAAGCTCAATGCATCACGCATACCGCCATCAGATAGACGGGCAATATACTGCAATGCGTTGTTATCCGCTGTAATCCCTTCCTTCTCACAAATAGCAGTCAGATGGGCGGTCTGTTCTTCTAACGCCACTCTACGGAAGTCAAAACGCTGACAACGGGAAATTATTGTCGCTGGCAATTTGTGAGGTTCCGTTGTCGCAAGAATAAACATCGCATGTGACGGAGGTTCCTCCAACGTCTTTAATAGAGCATTAAAAGCTTCTGTAGTCAGCATATGCACTTCATCAATGATATACACTTTACGGCGTACCTCGGTAGGTGCATACTTCACCTTTTCACGCAGATCACGGATCTCCTCTACGCCCCGGTTTGATGCCGCATCTATTTCCTGCACATCCATTACATTACCCGCAGCGATTCGCAGGCAGGATGGACATTCGTTACAAGGTTCCGGACCTGGCCCACGTTCACAGTTAACCGCTTTAGCTAAGACTTTAGCAGCACTTGTCTTACCAGTTCCCCGCGGACCGCTGAACAGATAGGCATGCGAAACCCGCTGTTCACGAATTGCGTTCTGCAGCGTTTGGATAATGTGCTGTTGTCCAACCATGTCTTGAAACGACTGCGGCCGCCAAGCACGGTACAGCGCGATATGTTCCACTATGCATTACCCTCTCTTAAGCTGCCGCTTTCCCGGCATTTGTCGCAAATTTATTATACTATATTCATCGGCTATTGACCAAAAACAAAAAGCATCTTTGCTTGTGGCAAAGATGCTATGATAAACAGAATTATAAACCGTGCACCTGTTATTGATGGCTACGATCCAAGCGGCAACCCT
Organism: Paenibacillus sp. FSL F4-0097; assembly: GCF_038593125.1. Lineage (NCBI taxonomy): Bacteria > Bacillati > Bacillota > Bacilli > Caryophanales > Paenibacillaceae > Paenibacillus > Paenibacillus sp. FSL F4-0097. The sequence goes on along the minus strand of NZ_CP151965.1, from coordinate 136,360 downwards.
ACATGACTGCTCGAGTTAGGCCACCCTCCGGCACAAGAGTAATCTTACTTATGGCTGCTTCCTTCCGGACCTGACCAGGTTCATAAGCACTCATTGCGGAGGACCCAACTGTCAACACAGCCCGTAGGAACCAAGGCCTCACATCGATAGCACCTCTAACAGGAATTCAACCTCGCTACAGCGGATTGCGAGTTACAGGGCACCGCTACCTCCCCGTCTAGCACGGCGAAGATAAGTATAGCTCACGCTCGGACAAAAATCAACTCCAAGACATAAAATGAGCCCCTCAGCTATACAGCTGGGGGCTCAATCTAACCGTTAAGCCGCAAAGCGACTGTTCAAATTAGATACCATATTTCTTCTTAAATTTATCTACGCGACCGCCGGCATCCAGGAACTTCTGCTTGCCAGTGAAGAACGGATGGCAGTTGGAGCAAATTTCGACACGAAGCTCTTGTTTAACAGAGCCAGCTTCGAAAGTGTTGCCACATGCGCAGGTTACCTTAGTTACATTATACTTTGGTTGAATTGCTTCTTGCATTTTGAATTTCACCTCTCATGCCCTAAGCCTCATGCGGACCCAGAGTTATATGATTACACTGTGGTATTTTAGCACGAAATATCGAATTGGGCAATATGTTTCATTTTTACATTTTAGCCGCTTAAATATTGATTCCCCGCCGCTTAGCCCGCGCCATATCTGCTGGTGGCACATGTGTATAAGAGCCTATAACTACATCCGGCAGTTCATCGCGGAAAATATCAAGCATCGTCTTCATCCCAAGGATTTCACCCTGGGCAGGAGGAATCAACTCTAAATAGCTCTCCGGGTCAATGTTTAGATTACGCATCTGAATAAGCCTCAGATCAGTACGTCTTACAAACTCCAGCATCGCTTCAATCTCTTCTTCGCGATCAGTCACTCCAGGGAAGATTAGATAATTGATCGATGTGTAAACCCCCTGCGAAGCAGCGTATTTCAAAGATTTCTCTACATTGGCCAATGTATAACCGCGTGGTTTGTAATAAGCATTATAATGGTCATCAAGGGCACTGATTGTGCTGACACGCATCAAATCGAGCCCAGCATCAACGATTCCTCGCATATGATCGCTTAATCCCGCATTGGTGTTGATATTGATATAGCCCATATCAGTAATCGAGCGCACTTCACGAATAGCTTCTATAATAAGTTTTGCCTGCGTGGAAGGTTCCCCTTCACAGCCTTGTCCAAAGCTGATAATCGATTCAGGCGTCTTTAAATGCTCCAACATAACTTGTGAAATTTCGTTGACCGTAGGCCGGAAATTCATCCGAGTCTGCGGAGATACAAAGCCGCTATCATCAGGTTGCTCAGAAATACAGCCAAAACATCCAGCATTACATGAATAAGAGACGGGTACACCGCCCTCCCAACGCCCTAAAAAGGTATTGGAGGAAGTCAGGCATTCATAGCCAAGCGCACAGTTAGAAAGATGCTCATAGAGACGGTTATCAGGATATTTGGCTGTCATCTCACCAACGCTGACTTCAAGATCTTCTTTGTCACAATTAAGTGGATTCCATTTCTCTGGATTATCGGTAGGGTCTGCCGCAACATAGAACCCGCCATCCTTCCACACTACAGCCGAATACCCAAACAGAGGAAGCTTATAAGACTTATCTGTCTTCACATAACCAGGAAGACATAGACGAGTATAGCCTTGCGGCAGCAGCGCTCCGACAGCCTGCGAGCCTTCCGGCAAAGACATCATTTCACCCGTCTCAGGATTCATACCCACAGCACGTGTACTAGGCAAGCCCACGAGCGTAGCACCTTCTGGTAATGGAATTAATTCTTCCTCCAGCATTTCAACAATCATATCCCCGCTACGAGCTAGCCCGTACAGTTCGGGATGATCATATACGTTTCCTTGCCCGTCGGCATATACCAAATACATGTTAGTCTCCTCTTATTATCAATTCTCAAGTTGTAGGTACTGAAGGTGTCTTCGCCCGCGTGGTACGACGAGCAGCTGTACCACTGTTGGAGGTGCCCCCGTTACTTGCAGTCCCGTTTGGTGTTGTTTTTGCCCCGGCAACGTCAAAGGATGCCAAGAACTCAGCATTAGTCTTCGTATCACGCAGCTTTTTGATGAATCCCTCCACAAAATCGTAGGATTCGTTCATATTTTTGCGAATCGCCCAAATCGTATCCAGTTCTTCTTTGCTCAAGAGCACTTCTTCGCGACGTGTACCTGAACGACGAATATCGATAGCTGGGAATATCCGGCGTTCCGCCAATTTGCGGTCCAAATGAAGCTCCATATTACCGGTACCCTTAAATTCTTCATATATAATATCATCCATACGCGAGCCAGTATCTATTAATGCTGTTGCCAAAATAGTTAATGAGCCGCCTTCTTCCACATTCCGTGCAGAACCAAAAAACCGCTTCGGCCGGTGAAAAGCCGCCGGGTCAATCCCCCCGCTAAGTGTACGTCCAGATGGTGGAACCACCAGATTATAAGCACGCGCCAGACGCGTAATGCTATCCAAAAGAATAACTACATCCTTCTTGTGCTCAACTAAACGAAGTGCCCTTTGCAACACAAGCTCAGCCACTTTAATATGATTCTCTGGAAGCTCATCAAACGTCGATGCAACCACTTCGCCTTTTACAGAACGCTGCATATCGGTTACTTCTTCAGGACGTTCATCAATCAGCAATACAAAGAGCTCAATCTCAGGATTATTAGTGGAAATACTATTGGCTATTTCTTTTAAGAGGAGCGTTTTTCCTGCTTTTGGAGGTGCTACAATCAAACCCCGCTGCCCCAATCCTACAGGAGCGAGCAAATCCATTATTCGGGTAGACAAATGAGTAGGGGATGTTTCAAGCGGTAGCTTGTCTTGCGGATAAAGTGGTGTTAATGCTGGAAAATGAAGACGCTCCGCTGCACTAGCAGGGTTCTCGCCATTAACGGCATTGACTTGAAGCAGGCCAAAATATCGTTCATTTTCTTTTGGTGTCCGACATTTACCAGACACAAGATCTCCGCTTCTGAGATCAAACTTACGAATTTGTGAAGCTGAGATGTAAATATCTTCAGCGCTGGGCAAATAGTTAATCGGCCTAAGAAATCCATAGCCCTCAGGCAAAATTTCTAGTACGCCTTCCATAAACATGAGACCGCTCTGCTCTGCCTGTGCCCGAAGGATCGCAAAGATCAGTTCCCGTTTCTTCAGCTGTCCGTAATAAGGAATCTGGTATTTCTTGGCCAGCTTATATAACTCGGTCAGCTTCATTTCTTCCAGATCGGAAATTTGAAGATCCATGTAATAACCACCTATTCAATTTTTAAATGAGTTCTTCCTAGTCTATCTACTAGGCAAAAATATGATTCTATTAAAATGCTCATTAGGTTAGTATTACCCCAAATGGAAGGAAATATGCGGTTTGTCCGCAAATTAATACTCCTTCCAAGCGGGATATCCTAATATTATTCATTCTCACGCCAAACATGAGCACCAAGTTGCCGAAGGTTGCTCACTAAATTATCATAACCACGATCAATATACTCTACGCCGGTCACTTCTGTAATACCATCCTCTACTGTTAACCCGGCAATGACAAGGGCTGCACCCGCACGCAGATCAGCTGCCTTTACTTTTGCAGCATTAAGTTTACTGCCCTCAATAATTGCAGATCGGCCCTCAACACGAATCTTTGCGCCCATTCTTACCAACTCTGGCACATGCTTGAAGCGGTTGCTGTAGACGAAATCGCTAAGCACACTAACCCCTTCTGCCTGTGTCAGCATACTTGTCATAGGAGATTGTAAATCTGTAGGAAATCCAGGATAGGTCAGTGCTTTAACATCTGCATGTTCATAATTAGCTCTACCTATAACTCGGATACTTTCATCAAGCTCTTCAATATCCACGCCCATCTCTAAAAGCTTGGCTGTTAAGGCTTCCAAGTGCTTAGGAATAACATTATCTATCAACACATTACCACGCGTAGCCGCAGCGGCAATCATATAAGTTCCTGCTTGAATCCGATCGGGAATAATGGAATGACGGCAACCGTGCATTTCCGAGACCCCTTCGATCCGGATGGTTTCTGTACCAGCGCCTTTAATAACAGCGCCCATAGAGTTCAATAGGGTAGCTACATCTATAATCTCAGGCTCTTTAGCCGCATTTTCAATAATTGTAGAGCCTTTGGCTCGTGAAGCCGCCAGCATGATGTTTATAGTGGCACCTACGCTTGATACGTCCAGATAAATCTTCGCACCGCGTAGCTCTTTTGCATATAAGTGGATAGAACCATGTTCGTTGGTAACTGTTGCTCCCAAAGCCTCGAATCCCTTGATATGTTGATCAATTGGACGAGGTTCAAAATTACAGCCACCAGGAAGACCTATTGTCGCTTCTTTGAATCTTCCAAGCAGAGCTCCCATCATATAATACGAAGCTCTAAGTTTCTTAACCGGCCCATTGGGCATTGGAATAGATACAATACGTGAAGGGTCAATTCTCATCTGATTGCCTGACCAGGATACATTAGCGCCAAGCTCTTGCAAGATTTCGGAGTAAACGGCTACATCACTAAGGGACGGTAAATTATCCAGAACAACTTCAGATTCGGCCAAAATTGCCGCAGGAATAAGCGCAATGGCACTATTCTTTGCTCCACTGATGGTTACAACGCCCTCTAGCGGACGTCCACCGCCAATCATTAATTTTTCCATAGATTTATCAATTTCCCCCTACGTGTATTGCAGCTGGGTGGGCAATACGTGCTGTGGACTTTTAGTGATGAAAATGGAAAGACACCGGCTAAGCGGTGTGCTTTCCTCATCAAACTATTCAACTGGACAGAGTAATAGCCCTATCCTTTAACAAATTGCTTGTCCACCTGAGGCGGAAGCTACAATGATTAGGCTTTGTTGTTGGATCCAAATTCGCGAATTTTACCAATAACGGTTTCTTTGATTGCATCGCGACCTGGTGCGATGAATGTACGTGGATCGTAAGCATCAGGTTTAGCAGCTAGAACTTCGCGAACAACTTTTGCGAACACGATTTGGTTCTCAGTGTTCACATTGATTTTGGAAGTACCCAGGGAGATGGCTTTCTTGATGTCATGTTCAGGAATACCTGTACCACCATGAAGAACCATTGGGATGTTAGTAGCGTCACGGATTTCTTCCATTTCTTTGAATCCGAGGTTAGGCTCGCCATGGTAAGGTCCATGAACGGAACCAAGTGCAGGAGCCAGGGTGTCGATACCTGTTTCTTTCACAATACGTACGCACTCATCAAGCTTAGCATACATGATGCCGCCGATAACGTCGTCTTCTTGTCCACCAACAGTACCTACTTCAGCTTCTACAGAAACGCCTTTAGCGTGAGCATATTCAACGACTTTTTTAGTCATATCGATGTTCTCATCGATTGGGTGATGGGAACCGTCGATCATTACGGATGTAAATCCAGCATCAATTGCTGCTTTACATTTATCAAAGCTAGATCCATGGTCAAGGTGGATAGCTACAGGAACAGTGATATTCATGTCAATAATTAGACCTTCAACCATTTTAACAACAGTAGTGAAGCCGCCCATGTGGCGTGCTGCGCCTTCAGATACACCAAGGATTACTGGTGATTTTTCTTGTTCAGCGGCACCAAGAATAGCTTGAGTCCACTCCAAGTTGTTAATGTTGTACTGACCTACTGCATATTTTCCTTCAAGTGCTTTGTTCAACATGTCTGTCATAGATACTAATGGCATGGTTTCATCCTCCTAAGAATGTTGGTTGGCTATGTTTTTAAACCGACATCACATACAGGCTTATTATAGCACATCCTGTGTCAAATACTAAATAGGGTAAACAAAAAAATGTCCCGGTGGGACGATTTTTATCCAGCCCATATAGCAATTAGACTCATCCTCTTCGGAGTCACCACGCGAAATAGGACCGATACAGAAATCACCGTTCTAACTGCATTGATCCACAGACTTGTTATGAAGATGCATGTTTACCGCTACGCGCATTTCGTCTATGTCGAACGGCTTTGTAAAATGCATTAACGCCCCTAGCTTGGTCGCCTCCTTAATCATGTCCAGTTCACCATATGCCGTCATCATAATGACCTTAATGGACGGATTGATCTCCTTTAGATGCTTCAGGATCTCGAGTCCATCCATTCCCGGTATTTTCATATCGAGTAAGACCAAATCGGGTGACTCGCTGCGAACAATGTCTAATGCCAATTTTCCGTTAGCCGCTTGAAATGTTGTATATCCCTCACTATTGAACACTTCCATAAGAAGAATCCGGATCCCGTTCTGATCATCGACAATTAATACTTTCTTCTTTTCCATACGATACCCTCCCAGAAATTAAGGCAGATTGACTATACCGCGCTCTCCACAGCGACCGGCCCCTTTAGAAACTACTCCATACGAAACCTATTATTCGTGCTTTACTGTCCAAATCCTGCTAATTGGATAAAATGGGTAAATAAAGAGTCTAAAATGAAATAAATGTCAGTTACAATATTTCTATTAAAGGGTAATACAAAAAGAGAGCCTTCGGATGAAGGCTCTCTTAGACTATTTAAGAACCGATGGGTTCTTTCTGTCTGTGTATAAATTACTGCTGCTCGGAATGCGTCAAAGAGGCTTTGACAAATTCACGGAATAGCGGTTGCGGACGGTTCGGACGTGAAGTGAATTCCGGGTGGAATTGAACCGAGAGGAACCACGGATGCTCTGGAAGCTCTACGATCTCAACTAGACGGCCATCCGGAGAAGTTCCGGAGATAACCAGTCCCGCTTTTTCAATTTCATCACGGTAAGTATTGTTGAACTCATACCGGTGACGATGACGCTCATATACCAGTTCATCATCATAGCAAGACATTGCCAGAGAGTCCGGAATAATCTTACAAGGATACAACCCAAGACGCATAGTGCCACCCATATCTTCAATATCTTTTTGCTCAGGAAGCAAATCAATCAATGGATATTGTGTATTTGGATCGATTTCGGAGCTGTTTGCACCTTGTAGTCCAAGAACAGAACGGCCATACTCAATTACAGAAACCTGCATTCCAAGGCAAATTCCAAAGAAAGGTATCAATTGCTCACGGGCATAACGAATAGCGGAGATTTTACCTTCGATTCCCCGATCACCGAAACCACCAGGAACAAGAATACCGCCAATACCACGCAGCATTTCGTCCACGTTCTCATCCGTAATTTCCTCTGCATTCACCCAGCGGATCTTAACCTCTGCATTCGCAGCAAAACCTGCGTGTGAAAGTGATTCAACAACGCTCAAATAAGCGTCATGCAGTGCTACGTACTTACCTACAATTGCGATTTCTACTGTCTTCTCTAATTTCTGAATCCGGCTAAGCATACTTTCCCATTCGCGCATATCTGGCGCAGGTGTTGTAAGCTTCAAATGATTAACAACAATCTCGTCCAATCCTTCATCACGAAGGTTCAATGGAACTTCATATAACGTCGAAGCATCGCGGCATTCCACAACAGCATTAGCATCAATATCGCAAAAGAGTGCGATTTTGGCTTTCATATCTGCGGAAAGCTCATATTCCGTACGGCACACGATGACATTCGGTTGAATACCGATACTGCGCAGCTCTTTAACGCTATGCTGTGTCGGCTTCGTCTTCACTTCTCCAGCAGCCTTGATATAAGGAATCAAGGTTACGTGGATATACATCACATTTTCCCGGCCAATATCACTCTTGATTTGACGAATCGCTTCCAGGAACGGAAGACTTTCAATATCCCCTACAGTACCGCCGATCTCTGTGATAACAACATCAGAGTTGGTCTCGCGGCCCGCGCGGAACACGCGTTCTTTGATCTCATTCGTAATATGCGGGATAACTTGTACAGTTCCACCCAAGTACTCTCCACGACGTTCCTTGCTGATTACGGATGAATAGATCTTACCTGTCGTCACATTGCTGTTCTTCGACAGATTGATATCAATAAACCGTTCATAGTGCCCAAGGTCAAGGTCAGTCTCTGCACCGTCATCCGTTACGAAGACTTCTCCGTGCTGGTAAGGGCTCATTGTTCCAGGGTCTACGTTAAGATACGGATCAAATTTCTGAATCGTTACCTTTAGACCTCTGTTCTTGAGCAGCCTGCCCAGCGAAGCGGCGGTAATGCCTTTACCCAGGGAAGACACAACGCCACCCGTTACAAAAATATACTTTGTCACTGTAAAACCCTCCTAAATAAAGTCCAAACATAAAAGCGGCACATGGTGTTTATCGTAACCCGTTTTACTATCATCAAAACAGGGGAAATCAAAAGTTTAATTCACCGGGGAAAACATAAACGGTCATCCCTCAAATTCCATTAATCTACAGCTACTTTGCATCTAAAAAAACAAAAAAGTGACACCCGTAGAACCGGGGCACTTTTTATTTTAGAAAACACGTTTATTAACTTACATGATAAGCCCATGCAATAGTTTACTCTGACGATCCCCCACTGTCAAGGGAGGAATTATGCCACAGACAAGACTCTTCTGATTATTGATCTTACTTGTCATCCTCGGAATCTTCATCGTCGCCATCTTCTGCATCGTCTTCGTCCGTATCGTCTTCGTCTATGTCATCTTCATCGATCACGACATCTTCGTCGACTTCTTCTTCGCTGTCGTCGTCAGAATAGAGGTCGTCGCGATCTTCATCGATAGCGTCGAAATCCTCTTCTTCAGCTGTGTAGTTTTCTTCTTCATCAGCAAAATCGTCATCTTCCAAATCATCGTCTTCATCGTTGATGATGCGCACCCGTTTAGTGTTACCAACCGGATCATCGGAGCGCTCAAGAGGATACCAGCGTTTCAGTCCCCAAAGGTTGGTTCCGACACAGGCAAAACGCCCGTCAATGTTAATCTCGGTATATAACTGGGCAATAGTATCTTGGCTTTCTTGATCGGTCATGCCGCGTAACTTGGCTACCTCGACCATCAGATCACGGTAATAATACGGTGTATTGGCTGCTTTAAGCACCAGAAAGGCAAGATCCACCATTGGCATTTCTTTAACTTTCTCAGGGTCTAGCTTTAAATTGAGTGGCGTACTCACTAAAGGACACTTCCTCTCACGCATTGTTCACATTACGGTTTATTTCAATAATATCCATTAACAAAACTAAGTAAAACCTATTTAACAACAAAATGCAAGTCAAATGCAAGAACCGTCCAACAGAAAAAGCCTCCTGCTTATTATCCATACAGGAAACCTGTCTTCATCAAGAAGAGTTGATATGTAATTGTAGCAAGGTTCGCCGCACCCAAAGTTTTTAGAAATGGGATTTAAAAAGGCGGAGGAAGACCTCCGCGCATGACTGTATCCACGCCAAGGATCGGCTCCTTACGGGATGTTACAAAGAGAGTTTTAATCTCTTCTGTTTATTTTATGTAAAGCGCCGTCTTTTGACACGCTGGGCAGCCCATTTCCTTAAAAAAGGGCAAGTTCCCATTCGGACCCCTCCCTCCGCTCATACAATATGGCAGCAGGGCACCGAGGAGGGACAGCGAAACCTATGGACTATTACAAATTTTGGAACATGCTTCTTGAAGAAATATCGGTTGCCCCAAAAAATGGTGAGCGGCGTATTCTTACCTTCAACGATCCCCGCCAGTATGCCGGAGCTTTCTCACAATGGAAGGCTCTAAAAGCAAAGCAGCCCGAGCTGCGGCAAGTACAGGTATCTCCGCTGATTCGGGCCTTCTTCGTGCCCGCTGCCGCCGGAAAGCTGATGAACCGATTTGCAGACCTTCTAAATGTCGAGGACGATCTGCAAATCCAAATCCATTCCATAGCTAACGAAAAAAGCGGAATCGCAGCGCTCCCATGGGGGGTGAAAGCGATTCATGCTCCTCAGGCATGGTCTAAATCAACCGGAGTTCACGTCAAAATCGGCGTCATTGACACCGGCGCGGATTACCGTCATCCCGATCTGAAGCATTCATTAGCCACTGGAGTCAACCTACTACACCGCGGAATGCTGCCGCTGGATGATAATGGGCACGGAACTCATATCGCCGGAACCTTAGCGGCAGCAGGGGGGAATCGCGGAATGATGGGAGTGGCGCCGCGAGCGCTGCTATATCCAGTCAAGGCTTTTGATCATAGTGGATCAGCCTATGTATCCGATATTGTGCTAGGTATTGATTGGTGTGTCCAGAACCGAATCGACGTCATTAATATGAGCTTTGGAATGAAGACTAGAAGCAAGGCGCTCCACAATGTGGTTATAAAAGCGTATCGGGCCGGAATCGCCGTCATTGCCTCCTCTGGGAATGACGGCAAACGTGGCGGGGACTATCCCGCACGTTATCCCGAGACGATAGCCGTGGGCGCCATCGATAAAAGACACCGGGTTGCCGGCTTCAGCAATCGCGGTTCATATATCGATGTATACGCGCCCGGCGAAGGCGTGCCCTCCTGCTGGCTGAAGGAGGGCTACAAAGAAATGAGCGGCACCTCCATGGCGACCTCGCATGTCACGGGAGCCGCAGCACTGCTGCTCGCACTGCGACCGGGCCTCACGCCAAGGGAGCTGAAGCTGCTCTTGCGCCGCACCGCGTCCCCGGTGCGGCTGCGTAAGGGGCAGCGCCGCGCATCCTTAGGCGGCGGCTCTGCCGATGCCCTACGCCTGCTGAGAGCAGGAGTAAGGGCGAAGCGTTCGGTCTCCGCGAACGTGTAGACCCCGCCCGGGCACCGGGTGGGTCACTCTGACGTTAGCGCAGCTGATGCCGGTGCGAAGATCGGCAGCAAAGAAAAATCCGCCCCCCAGGAAACCGGAAGGCGGATTTTTTGTCGTTTGCTGTTGATTTACATGCGATCCGGTGCAGAAACTCCGACAAGACGCAGTACATTGGCAATAGTAGTACGTGTTGCGCCAAGCAGAGCAAGACGCGCCACGGTTTGAGCAGCATCCTCAGTAATTACACGTTCAGCTTTGTAATAACTGTGGAACATCGCAGCCAGCTCATATACATAACGAATGAGGCGATGTGGAGCATAACCTTCAGCCGCAACAGCGATTTCTGCCGGGAGCTCACCAATTTTGCGCAGCAGGTCATATTCATGCACTGCTGTCAGCTTGGAGAAGTCAATTTCAGCGTAATCAGGGATAGAAATCCCTTGCTCCTCTGCCTGACGGAAAATACTGCAAATACGCGCATGCGCATATTGAACATAGAATACAGGATTTTCATTAGAAGTAGAGATCGCCAAATCCATATCGAAATCAAGATGAGAATCCATGCTGCGCATGGTGAAGAAATAACGAATCGCATCGATCCCTACTTCCTCCATCAAATCTTCCATCGTAACCGCTTTGCCGGTACGTTTGGACATTTTGACCTTTTCACCATTCTGGAACAGGCTGACCATCTGAGCAATCAGAACCACTAGCTTCTCAGGATCATTGCCAAGGGCTGACATTGCCGCCTTCATCCGCGGAATATAACCATGGTGATCAGCGCCCCAAATGTTAATCATTTTATCGTAACCGCGGCCATACTTATCGCTGTGATAAGCAATATCCGGGGTAAGGTAGGTATATGTGCCGTCATTTTTGATCAAGACACGGTCTTTATCATCGCCGTATTTTGTCGTTTGCAGCCAGGTTGCCCCATCTTGCTCATACACTTCTCCACGATCACGGAGCTCGTCCAGCGAACGCAGTACTTCTCCGTTCTCATACAGCGAGGTTTCACTGAACCAGATATCGAAGTTTACACGGAAAAGACCTAGATCACGTTTGATTTTATCCAACTCTTTATTAAGTCCATAGGTCCGGAAAAAAGCAGCGCGCTCACTAGGGCTCATCTCGAGCAAGGTATCGCCCTTTTCTGCCACAAGCTCCTTCGCAAAACCCTTAATATCCTCACCATGGTAACCATCTTCCGGCATTTCTGCCTCTTGACCCAGCTCCTGCAGGTATCTGGTTTCAATGGATTTACAAAGATTAGCCACTTGGTTACCGGCATCATTAATATAATATTCCCGGGTCACCTCATAACCTGCATAATCAAGCACATTACACAGCGCATCACCGACAGCAGCACCACGGGCATGCCCTAAATGTAGGCTACCTGTTGGATTGGCACTGACGAACTCCATTTCAACCTTCTGACCTTGACCCAGATTAATACGGCCATAGTCATCCCCCTGCTCAGCAACAAGGCTGATGATTGGGTACAAGTAGTTCTTAGACAGGGTAAAGTTAATAAAGCCTGGTCCTGCAATTTCCGCTTTCTCAATAGAAGCTCTGCTCGTATCCAAATGCTCAATAATAGCTTCAGCAATCTGGCGTGGATTACGTTTAGCAATTTTGGTCAGCTGCATAGCAGCGTTCGTAGCCAAATCACCGTGCGCCTTATCTCTTGGTACTTCCAGTACAATATCCGGAACCTCTTCCGGTGCAACCAGCCCAGCATTCACAATCGCATCGGCGATGGCTTCTTTTACCCGTTCATTTACAAGCTCTAACGGATTCTTACTATGTGTCATAATTTCGGTTCCTCCTGTATATGCAAACTAATAGCGAACTTTCCTGTCAATTCCTCGTAAACGTACAAATCATATTCCCAGGCAACCGTTAAAGAGCGCCCTTCGCGCACAACTTCCAGCTTGTTCGTTTCCGTAGAAAGATTGAACTGCGTATATGGCGAGCGGTAGAATCCTGGCAGACGCCGTCCAGCTTCAAAGCTCTGCTCTGACTGAATCCCGCCATGGCGGATTAGCTTCAGTTGATTACCTGCAATCTTTATCGTTGTACGAACAGAAACTTCCTCCCCGCGAGGACCCTGCTCTAATTCTTCATATTGAATATATAGATGCGGTCCTTTGGATGTTACTTCTCCATTCGCTTCCATAACATTTCGCTGACCATCTTGAAGGCTCACGAGCGTAATAGAGACATCATATTTGTCAGACTGTATTTCAGGCATCACACGTTCCTCCATTCTGCAAGCCTCTGCATTCTGCATAAGAAAAACGTCTAATGGCAAAGCTTAAACATTTTTATATTAATCAAAGGCCTATTTCGCTTTCCCATTGTACACTATAATCCAGTTCAAAGAAGCATTTCAATACAGAATCAAGCATATCTTCATAAGCACATAAAATATTACCATATTGATGATTAAAAGCACACTTTGAACGTCCATTCTCTATGTATATCATTTACTTCGATAATATTTGCACCTACCAAGCACCTATCGGACATAAATGACCCTATGCGCAGTATGATTCCATATTTGGTGCGATAACGGACTTCATAGTCGCTATTAGCCTAAAAAACAACCCATGTGAACCTCTTTCTAGAGAATAGTGTTACTGGAGTCCGAAACTCTATCCCAAAGGCCGAAAATTTGCAAATAACGTCATCTGGGTCCGTAACCCTCCGAGGATGAGGGATCTGATTAGGGCACTGATAAGGGTACTATTGAAGCAAGCAAAGATACCAACGACAAAAATACAGAGCAGCGATTCCCCAAGTATCCGGAGAATCGCTGCTCTGCTGTCTATTTGCGATTTTCACAATACATCGGACCCTTATATTCTTGCACTGTAAAGAATTATTGGGTCATCACTTTCAAAGAAAACCTGCGTTCCCATGAAGCTCCGCCGTCTTTGGTCACATACAAGGAAGAGTAATCAAGCTCACGGATGGCGAGCCAGCCCTCTTTATTACTAGTGAAGGAGATTACCCCCTCATAACCAGCGAGCGCCGGAAGATTAGTCCATTGCTTACCGCCGTTATAAGAGCGTCCAACCGCCACTTTCTCTGCTGCTGGGGAAAACCCCACTAAAAAGGAGGTGCTGTTTCCCACAAGCTGCAGGTTCCCAGGTTTGCCAGCAGCTGGCCCTTTATTGAATTCAGCCTTGCCACTTCCTGGCGCAGGTCCGCCGCCCGCAGTTTCCTGAGCGATCACACGATTCCAACTTTTCCCCCTGTTCGCACTTTCATACAGCGAGTAGGAGGTCTGACTCATCCCCGTACCGCCATAGAGCACTACAGCGACCTGATCTCCCTTAGCGGAGATTTGTCCAAACTCGGGCTCGGCAAAAGCCGCCTTAAGTGAAAGGCTCCAAGTTGCCCCTCCATCTGTGGTCTTCATTACCCGATACCCGCTTCCCGGCACGATTACAACCGCCCAGCCGGTATTCCGGTCACTAAAATAAGCACCTCTTGTATTGGGTGGGGTGGAAATCTTACTCCAGCTCAGCCCCCCGTCTTTGGTGTGATACGTTGCGGCTCTCTCATAAGCAAAACCTTTCTTACTATCGATAAAATTTATTCTTTCAAAGCTGACGGCTTTGTTCGAAAGTCTCTTCCACTCCGAGCCACCGTTAGAGGTACCGATTAAATATTGAGCCTGCCCCTCCTCTACAGAAGCAAGAGCAAAGCCATGTACATTATCGGGAAAATCGAATTGTTTGAAGCTCCATTGGCCTTGATAGATCTCTTGAAAATGGCAGCCTCCGTCAGAGGTACCAATCATAAATCCATTACCTGCTGCCCGTCCGGTATTCCCTTTCAAAAACTGAACATCAGAAAAGCTAAGCGGTGTGGATATATCACCTGAGTGCTTGTTTTGCAGGGCCTGTAGCAAGCCGTGATCTCCTGTGCCGCAAGTCGCTGGTTCTGGTTCTGGTGCAGCCGCAGCATGTACAGAACTTACTGGTGCACTCCAGCCTGATACCATAATAAGCGTCGCCGAGAGGGCGGTTATTGTCGTCTTATGAATCTTTTTCGTCCATTTCATGATGACACCTCCTAATATGTATATACCCTTACTTACAATCCCTACTCTGTTATACCGCCAGAGATGATGGCCTATCTACCTTAAACAATCACAAAATAGAAACAATTTGTTACCCTCCATATCCCTAATGAATATCCTTCCAGATCCTTCCCCATAATATGAGAGAAAGGAGTCTGGTGCCATGACACGCGAATCAACGAATCCACCGAAACGAAAAAGCCGCTTCCGGCGTTTATTTCGGCTGCTGGCAGCCTTGATCATATTATTTGTATTAACCACCGGAGCTCTGCTCGGTTATCTATATCAAAAAGATCTTCCACCGATTAGCGATGATGTGCGCTCCAAGCTGTTTGACTCCCGGGGCAATATTCTTGCCACCTTTACCTCAGACGGCCGCAGCCGCGAACCCGTCAAATTAAGTCAAATTTCTCCCCTGCTCATTGAAGCTACACTAGCAGTCGAGGATCGTAAATTTTATGAACATTCCGGATTTGATCTGAAGGGGATGGCGCGAGCTGTTCTAGTCAATCTGGAAGAGGGAAACCGGTCGCAGGGTGCTAGTACGCTAACTCAGCAGCTCGCACGTAACCTCTACCTATCCCATGAAAAAACATGGACGCGCAAGGCTAAAGAAGCTGTCTATACGATGCAGTTGGAGATGAAATACAGCAAAGATGAAATCCTGAACATGTATTTAAATAATATCTACTATGGCCACGGTGCTTACGGCATTGAAGCAGCCTCACGGATGTATTTTGGTAAATCTGCAGCGGATTTAGACCTGGCAGAGAGTACCATGCTGGCTGGGATTCCAAAGGGACCTACCTATTATTCACCTTACAACCACATGGACAATGCTAAAAAGCGCCAGAGAATCATCCTGACCGTCATGGCCAATTTAGGCAATATCACTCAGGAAGAAGCGGGACAAGCCGTCCAGGAGAACTTAAACTTCAAGCCGCAAGGACAAAAGGATACGCTTGTAGTTGCGCCTTATTTCCGGGATTATATCCGCAGTTTGGCCATAGAGTCTCTCCACATCAGTAATGATGAGCTGGAGCAAGGCGGATTAAATGTCTATACCACCCTTGACCCTGACATGCAGCATGCCGCAGAAAATGCCGTTGACAAAGAGATGGATCAAACTAGTGATCTGGATACTGCACTTGTATCCATCGATCCTCGCACCGGTTACATCAAAGCAATGGTCGGCGGAAAAAATTATCGTACCAACCAGTACAATCATGCTTTGGCCACCACACGCCAGCCGGGTTCTTCCTTTAAGCCGATTATGTATTTGGCCGCACTCTCATCCAAAGAGATGACAGGACTTTCGGTCTTTAATAGTCAGCCAACGATGTTTCATTATGATAACAACCGCAAAACGTATCAGCCCCGAAACTTTGGGGATAAGTATCTGGGTGAAATTAATATGCGGCAAGCTATCGCAGCATCCGATAATATCTATGCTGTTAATACAATTATGAAGATCGGCGCGGATAAAGTAAGCGAGATGGCTGCGAAGATGGGCATTGACAGTCCACTTCAAAGCGTACCTTCACTGGCACTAGGCACTTCACCGATCAGTCCGCTTGAAATGGCTGCAGCTTTCACTGTAATTGGAAACGGCGGTCAGAAAATGCCGATCACAGCCATTCTAAAAATAACCGATTCAAATGGCATGGTCCTGTATGAAGCACCTCAACCCAAAGGAGTAACCGTCGTAGAACCTTCAGCTGCCTATGTACTGACTCGTTTAATGGAGGGAGTATTCGAGACTGGGGGGACGGGTAATCGTGTGGCTTCGATAATCAAACGTCCGGTAGCCGGCAAGACCGGCACCACGGATACAGATGGCTGGATGGTAGGTTTCACCCCGGAGCTATCAACTGCAGTCTGGGTTGGTTACGACAAGGGGCGCGACATCGCAACTACCGACGGACGGCGCGCAGCCCCCATTTTCGCCCAATTTACTGAAAAAGCGCTGGAAAATGTCCCTCCAAAAATTTTCCCTATTCCAGATGGAGTAGTCAGCGTATACGTCAATCCGCAATCCGGCAAACTTGCTACAGCAGCATGTCCCGACAAAGAACTGGAAACTTTTATTAGTGGAACTGAGCCCACCGAATACTGCGAACTGCATGGCACAGGCTCCGCTCCTGCTGTCGATGACACACAAAGTAAGGTAGATTCTGCTGAAGAAAACCGTTCCCTGTGGAAGAACATTAAACGCTGGTGGTTGAATTAGCCTCTTCATTTATATTGAAGGGGTTTTTCCTTTTTTATAAGTTATATATTGTAGTAACAACAGGATTGCCAAACTCAAATATCACTTATCGCACAAGGGATGTAACCGTTTTATTTATTATGCTTACCCCATTCTCTTAACTCTCAATTACTGCTATAATAGTTATTAGAAACCAAAATATAATGATGTAAATGAGGGACATGGGATGAAGGATACAGGCATGATCCGGAGTTTAGACAGTCTTGGGAGAATTGTGGTTCCCGCAGAAATCCGTATGACGCGTAATATCGACATTGGTGATCCTATCGAATTTTTTGTTTTAGACGAAAAAATCATCGTCCTTAGGAAGTACACCTCGACAGAGTGTACATTTTGCAGAAGCCACGACCATGTCACCTACTATAAAGAGCAGTTTATTTGTAGCAACTGTCTAAAAGAAATTGTCGATCCTGAACGCATGTCTCAATTGCCAGAGTCACGTGAAGATTTTGTTGTTGAGGCATCGGAGCAAAACACCAGTATCCGAAAGTCAAAGACAGAGGAAATGTGCCAACGCCTAGAACAAGCTATTGAAGATCATCCCTATGCCAACCAAAAAGAGCTTGCAGAAATCCTCGGTATTAGCCAAGCGAGAGTGAGTCAGCTCAAACGCAAGCTTAGCAGCACAAGCAAATCATAAATTAAAAAAGCTTCGACGCTCCTATTTCCGGAGGTCGAAGCTTTTTCTATATCGGATAACCCTTCTGGAGGCTCCTATACTATTCAGTCAGTGCAGCTTTAAGCTCATCTGAGGATGCATTCCACCATGCTTCATTATGAGAGATCAGAAGGGATTTGAGCGCCGACTTCTCAATGGCTCCAAGCCCTGCCACATCGATCTTGCGTTTAAGAGCTGCATCCAGCTTATTGACATGCTCGGCAAGAATTTTCCATCCGCGGCGCGCTTCTGTATCAATCCACATTTCACAGGCTGTGATTCCACCATAAAATTGAGCTTCCAATGTACGGTCTACCGCTACCCATACCACCCAAACCTGTCTTCCATTCGGTACATCTTCACGATTCATGGAAAATTTAATTCCTTTTTCCACTTTGCTCTTGGCATGCATGGCACCGATATCAATAACCGCCACATCACCATCAATAATGACAGGTGAAACGTTGTTGAGATCTATAGAGCCTGCTCCAAAGCCTTTATGTTTACTTTTAGCGTTCACAATATTTAAGGCAATCTGTTTCTTGCCCTCCGGTTGTATGTTGTCCACGAGTGCACACCCTTCCTCTTACGAATAATTTAATTTTAGCTAATAATGCGGCGATTGCAAACATATACATCCCGTAGATGCTTGTCACGGGAGGAATCACACTATGAAGTCACTGTCATTAAAGTACATCATCTTTGCGACCCTGGCCATCCTCGCGCTGCTAGGAGGAGGAATATGGGCCTTTTCAGGGGATAGCTCTACAGCTTCTGTTACTAGCTTTGCTTCAAAAGAGGCCAAGTCCTCCAGCGGCACAGCGCCTGCAGCCGTACCACAGCAGGTATTGCCTGAGAGCGCGCCCGTCCCGGCAGAGGAGGCTTTAAGCCAGCGGGTAGTCGAGTATCACATTGATGTCCAGCTTGTTCCTGACACAGAAACCTTAAAAGCTTCTGAGACAGTAACCTGGACACACCCCGGAGTAAAGCCAGTAAGTGATTTATATTTTCACATGTATCCAAATGCATTTGCCTCATCAGATACCACCTTTATGAAGGAATCCGGGGGGACGCTCAGAGGCGACAGCATGCCTGAGAACGGCTTCGGAAATATGACGCTGACCGATCTGCGCACGACAGAAGGAACTTCGCTAATGCAAAGAGTGCAATATGTCCAACCTGATGACGGCAATATCAACGATAAGACGCTCCTAAAGGTACATCTTCCTCAGCCTGTTAATGGTGGGGAAAGTGTAACACTTAAGCTTCAGTATGAAGTCCAGCTGCCCAAAATCTTTGCTCGCATGGGTGCTTCAGGTAACTTCGTTATGGCTGGGCAATGGTTTCCTAAGCTTAGTGTATACGAGCCTAAGGGCACACGCGGAGTTAAAGAAGAAGGCTGGGACCTGCATCAGTATCACGGGACTTCTGAGTTTTACAGTGATTTTGGCATCTTTAATGTAACGATTGCCGTCCCTTCCAACTATACGGTGGCAGCGACCGGATTTCCTGTAAAAAATGCCAAGCTCAAACAAGATCAGAAAATATATCAGTTCTACGCCGATGATGTCCACGATTTCGCTTGGGCCGCTTCCCCTGATTTTACAGTAGCTGAGGAAGCCTTCTCTACGCCGGAGGTGCCTGGAGTACGAATTAAGGTGTATCTCGACCCACTACACAAAGATTTAAAAGAGCGTTACCTTCAGGCTGCCAAGGCTGCCCTGACCTACTTCAGCAAATGGTATGGTCCTTATCCCTACTCTACGCTGTCTATTGTCGTCCCACCTAAGGAGGGCAACGGTGCTGGAGGAATGGAATACCCTACCCTTATTACAGCCTTTGGGGCCGCGGATTCTTCTCCAGATACCTCACTTGAAAGAACCGTCATTCATGAAATCGGCCATCAATACTTCTACGGTATGGTAGCCAGTAATGAATTCGAGGAGGCCTGGCTGGATGAAAGCTTCACTTCCTATGCCGAAGACAGACTTATGGAGCAAGAATACGGTATCAAGTCTAATTTGCCTTTACAGGCCAGCCTGGTGACTATACCTGAGCCGTTAAATCTGGAAACGTGGAAATATGCAGGGGCGGATTCCTATAGCCGAAATGTTTATATCCGCGGCAAGCTTGTACTTAAAGATATCGAACGCCAGGTAGGTACCAAAGCAATGAACAACATCATGTCCTCCTACGCTCGTAAGTTCCGTTTCCAGCATCCTGCTACGTCAGATTTTCAGAAAGTCGTTGAGAAGGTAACCAAAAAATCATGGCAGGCCTATTTCGATGATTACATTTATGGTGATGGAGCGCCTGACTTCTCAGTAGATACGATTACTTTTAAAAAAAATAACAGCGGCGATGCTCCAAGCTACGAATCATTAGTGAAGATTTCAAACAAAGGGAGCCATTACGTTGATGTTCCCGTGAAATTCACATTCGCCGACAGCTCTTCGGTGCAGCGGGTCTGGAACGGTGAAGGAGCAGAGACTACGTTTCAATTGTTAAGCGATAAGCCTCTTCTCTCTGCTGAGATTGACCCTGAACATTCCATCTTATTGGAGAGCAAACATCTAAACAACTTTAGGCTGGCGGAAATAGAGCCCAAGACGCTCTCTCGCTGGACATTAAGTGTAACTAAACTACTTGAAACCGTGCTCGGAACTCTTGTCTGGTGAGGTGAATGATTGTGAGAACATCGATAACCCGCGGCTGGCAAAGCATGAAGGAGCAATTTTATATTTTAATTCTGCTCTTCATCTACCGACTGATCTGGGGCTACTTTATGTATGGTTTCATCCGATCTGCTATTATTCCAATTCTACTGCGCTATCCGGATAAAGACGCCGGAGGCAGCGGTATGGGCAGACTGTTGTATTATATCGAGGGACAGTTCAGCTTGAATACGGACCCTGCGATACGCACTTGGTTATGGATGCTTCTGGCGCTTGTTGTCTTGCGACTTCTGCTTTCCCCTTTCATAAGGGCAGGATTGCTGCATGAGCTCCACCAGGAGCGAAAGGGCGAGCGTGGACTGTTCTTTTTCCCTGGCATGAAGATCTATGGACTACCTGTCTTAGTCTTTAGCCTAATCGAATGGGTGCTGACCCTGCTGCCGCTTTACTGGCTTGCTCCAAAAATGTACGGGCTGTTCTTATCCTCTTTGTTTAACTACGCTTTGTTACTTCATTTAGTACCATACGTATTGGCATGGCTTATATATATTTTTATCGTGCGCCTGTTTCTTCTATATATGCAGTTTGGTTACACCGGCGGTACAGGAATGTTCTCCTCACTGATCATCTGCTTGCGGTCACTGATTCCTGCTATAGGTGTTTCCATTGTACTTGGGGCGGGAGGCCTGCTCTTACTGCTAGTGTGCGGACTGACGGGTCTGTTCTGTCCCGGCCTACCGGCACTTATAATACGGCAAATCTCACCACTACCTTCTACGCTCTTAAAAATGTGGGGAATCTCTGCACAATATCATCTATGGCGTAGCAAAGCATTTCCACAATAAATCAACCTTATTTGACATAATAAAAAGGTCCCAATTCCTGTATTCAGGAGCTGGGACTTTTTCTCATTACGGATAACTTAAGAGTATTTGCAAAATCGTAAAAGCTCTGTTACAATAAGTCCTGTGCTATTAGTAACAATTTTGTAATCAATTGAAACGATTCCTACATAACTAAATGTATTTATCGTAAGTGTAACTGTCGAAACGTCATTCTCTGGTGCTTAACACGCCTAATTCCTTTGCACCGGGAAGTGGGGGAACCATATTTTGGGTGAATTGATCTCGCTTTACAGGGATCATAGGGAATCTTCTACCGAACCCTTAAGCTAACCTCGCAGGCCTTGGAAGGAGTACATCTTTTGAAAAGACATAATTTAAGAAAAAAATGCGTCGCTGCGGCGCTAGGACTTGTAATGGCATTATCTATTGGTGGAGGAAGCGCCTTTGCCGACTCTAAAATGGACTCTGTAATCTCAAAGACTATTGGAGTTGCCTATAAAACCGGAGGTACAAGCACTGCCGGATTTGATTGCTCTGGATTTACAAAGTATGTATTCAAGAATGTGGGTCTTACTTTACCTCGTACATCAAAAGCTCAATATAGCGTTGGAACTGCTGTATCCAAAAGCAATCTGCGTTCTGGTGATCTAGTGTTCTTTAACACACTTGGCAATGGAGTATCCCATGTCGGCATTTATGTTGGAAACGGAAAATTCGCACAATCGTCCTCTTCGCGTGGAGTGACCATCACTTCACTCAGTCAGGCCTACTGGGCCAATCGTTATGTTGGCGCTAAAAGAGTAATGAGTACTTCAGCTTATCAAGCTGTAGCCTTCGATTGAAACCTTCCTCACAACTATAACCTCACAATTACAACTATATGAACCTGAATCTGATTATGCCCGTAATCAAATTCGGGTTTTTCTTTATTCCATAATATATTTTTACACTATTAGAGCCCAATTGAAACACGTTTATTTGATAAAAATTGCAATTATATTAAAAATTAGGTCATTATTAACGCTTACATATGCCTTTCTACCGTAAAAATGCCAATTTTTCTGCATTAATATGTTAAAAACGATTGCCAAGCGGCTTTCTGTTTGTTACAATTAGCGCAGTGAGATTTTAGTAACATTTTTGTAATCATTAAGTTGTTATTTACAAAGGTTTTGTCATGTATTGATTACAAGCTAATCCTAATCAACAGTATGAGCCGAGTTTCCTAACTATTAGGAAAACGGGGGAACCAACTTTGGGTGAATTGACCTCCATTATATAGAGGGGTCATAGGGGACCTTCAACCGAACCCTTAAGCTAACCTCGTAGGCATTTGGAAGGGGTATACACTTTTGAAGAAGAAGTTAGCAGCAGCAGTACTAAGCTTTTCCATCATCCTCACCATCGGAGCAGGAAGCGCTTTCGCAGATTCCAAAATGGATAAAGTGATTGACAAGGCCATCGGTACTAAATACGTATCCGGCGGTATATCCACTAACGGATTTGATTGCTCCGGATTTACAATGTATGTGTTTGATAAGATTGGCATTAACCTTCCACACCAATCAGGTTCCCAATATCAAATGGGCACAGCAATCTCCCGTGATGATATAAGAGCCGGAGACCTTGTATTCTTCAATACAAGTGGCAAAGGTGTCTCCCATGTCGGCATTTATGTCGGTGAAGGTAAGTTCGCACACGCTTCTACCTCACGCGGTGTTACGATTAGCTCTCTGAGTGATAGCTACTACGTGAAACGCTACGTTGGTGCCAAGCGCATTATGAGCACAGACGCTTACCAATCGGTTGCTGCTGAATCGGAAGACAATGATGATGTGCAATAAATAACGTACATAGGCTCTTTTCCAAGGTACTCTTGGAGGAGAGCTTGTTTTTTTGTCTTATTACTTATTTACCCCTCTCATAATTTGTAAAACATTCCCCTCATATAAAGTTTCTGAGTCGAACCTCCCCCATTTTGTATATAATTAGTAATATAGCAATGTCCTCGTGAAAGGAGATCGTTGACCTTATGATAAACCCCTCGGTAACTTTTCATGTTGTTCCTATGGAGGCAATTCACGGAGAAGCTATTTGTAAGTGGAGCTATACGCCCCCATATAATATTTATGGCTGGATGCCGTGGGAGCAGATGCAGGCTCTTGGCATCGAGTTTGGTGATCCGCAGCTCCGGGAGGAACAATATATCTCCATATTAAATGAAAATAAGGTTTTGTGCGGATTCGCACAGTTGTTCCCGATGGAAGGAGTCGTCCGTTTAGGAGTTGGGATGCGCCCCGATCTATGCGGCCATGGTTTAGGCAAACTATTCGTAGATGCCATCGTCCAGACAGCCTTGAGTCGTTATCCTGATCGTGAGATAGATCTGGAAGTCCTGACCTGGAACCAACGCGCCATTCGAACTTATCAAAAATGTGGATTTACGATTACAGATACGTATGAACGCCGCACACCTACAGGAGACAAACCTTTTTATTGCATGGTCTATGACAAATGATATTAAATACCAGATATTTCATAAGAATGATTGTATTCTCGTTCATTTTTTTGTCACAAACCCTATGATAACGCTTCACCATAAGCTATAATGTAGGGAGCAGCTTACATAGAAGGGACGAATTGGGATGCAGAAATGGATCATGAGCGGTTTGTTTTTTGCCGCCTGTGCCTTTGCGGTAGTACTCATGTTTACACTTCCGGGTAAAGAAGAGGTAGCAGAAGAAAATAAGCCCACGATGCCGGTAGTTCAACTGGACGCCGCAAAGGCAGAAGCAACCGTGAAAGCCAGCTGTATCACCTGTCACGGCGATCAGCTTCAAGGTGGAGTTGGACCAAGTCTTCAGAATGAAGGCGGTCAGCATGACGCTGAGGAAATCTACAGCATCGTCACCAAAGGACGTGGCCAAATGCCTTCCTTTAAGGAGAAGCTAGCTCCTGAAGAGATCGCCAACGTCGCACTCTGGCTCTCAGAGAAAAAGTAACCAGCCAAGCAACCAAAAACGCCCGTGTATGAGATAGGTGACTATCTGTGCACGGGCGTTTATTTTATGATTTTGGCTAAACTAATGATTTTTTTCAAAGGCTTCATTAAATTCATGCGCCTCTCGAAGATCTAGAGCTGTAATCCCATCTTCTTCATTAGATTTCAGGCGCAGGGTAACTGTTTTATAATCAATCGTAATATGTGGATGGTGATCGAAGGCTTCTGAAATCGTGGCTACTTCATCAACGAACGCAATGCCCTTCATATATTGGCTGAACATATATTTTCGCACCATAACATTATCTTCCAGTTTCCAGCCCTCCAGCTTGGTGATCTCCTCACGCAGTTCCTCTTCCGTAAATAACAATTCGTTTCCTCCCTTACAAAAAATTGCAGTAAAGTGCGTAGTTCCCTTTACTTGTCTTAGGCGTTAAACAAAACATCCCTTAGCTTCTGAGGTCCAAGGGATGTGCCAGGATAAAGGCGATATTTTCGATTAAATGTATTCACAAATCCCAGCGATTATAACTCGGCTTTATCAATTTTAACACGGGCTACTAACTACGGGCAAATTACGTCCAGACGTCTCCTCTGCCTAAATCAAAACTACTGAAGCCAAATCCTCTTCGCCAACTAGAATATTAATGCGGTGCGTGTCCTTATCGTAAATAATTACGCCGCTCCCCACTTCAATCATAGGTTCATTACCCAGCGCGAAGAAAAGATCCTCAGCCAATGCTTCCCATACCTCCAGCTTTGATTCTTGGGGTAGTTCCTGCCACTCGTCCGGATCCATCTCAAAAAATAAATATCCATCGGAAATTCGTCCGACGGCTTCGGTCAAATCGGTTAGAATTTCACCGTAATCTCTACCATGCTTTACACCCACGTATATCACTCCGTTTTCTTCACAGATGAATAATTACTTACCTTATCCATTATAGCCGAAAAAATGACTTCACAAAAAACCGAATGATGTCGATAAATAAGAATATACGTTAATTCGGTTTCGCACAGAGTGCCCTGCCGCTGTTTCAAGGATGATATACGCGGCATTGTCGGAACACATCTTAAATCTCACGGACGAGGTGCAAAATGGAAATTTCAACAATAATTGGTTTAATTTTTGGTTTGGTTGCTGTAATCTGGGGCATGATCCTCAAGCACGCTCCACTTCATGCTTTGGCCACACCCGCTGCTTACGTTATTATCTTGGTGGGTACGGCAGCTTCTATTTTCATGGCCTTTCCTTTCAACGAGGTCAAAAAGATTCCAAGTCTGTTCAAAATGATTTTTATCAAAAAGAAATTAATCAGTAAACCCGAATTAATCACTATGTTCATGGAATGGGCTTCTATCACACGGCGTGAAGGTCTGTTGGCTCTAGAATCAAAGGTCGATGAAATAGAAGATAACTTCCTCAGAAACGGCATGCGGATGATTATTGATGGAAATGATCAGGATTTTGTCCGCGATGTCCTCATGGAGGATATCCACGCCACAGAGGATAGACATAAAGCAGGAGCCCTCATTTTCTCACAGGCAGGTATGTATGCTCCTACCCTCGGGGTGCTCGGGGCGGTTATCGGTCTCATCGCCGCTCT
This sequence comes from Paenibacillus sp. FSL F4-0097, assembly GCF_038593125.1. Taxonomy (NCBI): domain Bacteria; kingdom Bacillati; phylum Bacillota; class Bacilli; order Caryophanales; family Paenibacillaceae; genus Paenibacillus; species Paenibacillus sp. FSL F4-0097. The sequence continues at coordinate 110,459 of NZ_CP151965.1, read as the reverse complement.
GGCTGATATGAGTGATATGAACAAACTGGCTGCGGCAATCGGGGCTGCCTTCATCGCCACATTGCTTGGTATCTTTACAGGTTACGTATTATGGCATCCTATTGCTAATAAGCTGAAACGTCTCTCCAAACAAGAAATCGAAGTTCGAATGATGATGGTCGAAGGTCTTTTGTCCATACAGTCCGGTGTATCTACTATTGCCATCAATCAGAAGCTTGCTGTATTCCTAACACCTTCGCAACGCGTTAAGTTAAATGAGAAGGACGGTGGATCAGGTGAGCAAAAAGACTAGACACGAAGAGCATGAAGAACATGCCGATGAATCGTGGCTGTTACCTTACTCCGACCTCATGACTCTTCTGGTGGCTCTGTTCATCGTTATGTATTCTATGAGTGCAACGGATGCCAAGAAATTTGAAGAGATGAGTCAGGCCTTCAGTTCCGCACTTAATGGCGGTACAGGTATTCTTGAAGAGCGGGCAGCAATGCCTAGTAAGACTCAAGAAGATCTAGGGAAAAATGATAAGATGGGTAGCTCTACTTCCAAGAAAGCTGAAGAAGCAGAAATGGCAAAGCTACGACAAAAGGAACAAGAGGATTTAGAGAAGCTTAAGAAACAATTCGATCAATATATTAAGAGCAACGGTCTAACGGATCTGCTCAGTACGAAGCTTAATCAATCTCAGCTAATGATTACGATCAGTGATAACGCATTGTTCGCTTCTGGCCAAGCCATTGTTAAGGATGATTCGCGGCAATTAGCTAAATCCATCTCAACGATGCTGCAGCAATTCCCGGATTATGATGTAGTAGTGCAAGGGCACACCGACGATATTCCGATTTCTAATAGCAACTATTCATCCAACTGGGATCTGAGTGCGGATCGGGCACTTCAGTTCATGAAGATTTTGCTGCAGAACACAAATCTAAATCCACGCAAATTTAGTGCGATTGGATACGGCGAGTATCATCCTATTTCCGATAATGACACAGCTACCGGTCGAAGCAAGAATCGCCGGGTAGAGGTTTCCATTATTCGAAAATATCAAGAAACCAAAGAGTTTACAGGGATTGTTCCCTCTGCTGAATAAGTGATTTCGTAAGGTAATAAAAAGAGCTGTCCAAAGGTCTTAGACCCCGGACAGCTCTTTTTTTGTTGCAGTACTACATTCTATATGGAACTGTATTATTGTAATGACACTCCTACAGTAACTCGTAGTTCAGCGTAGCTCCAAGCTCTTTCTTCTCATCAGCAGACAGTTCCCGCCATTCTCCCGTTTGCAATGCCCCCAGGCGAATATTCATAATCCGAATGCGTTGCAGCTTTCGAACCTCATAGCCAAAAGCGCTACACATACGACGAATCTGGCGATTTTTGCCCTCTGTCAAAATAATACGGAAGACACGCTCCGTAATACGCGTGACCTCACAGGGCAGCGTCTTCTCACCTAATATTTTCACACCGCTGGACATGCCGGTAATAAACGAAGGCGTAATGGGTCTGTCCACGGTAACCACATATTCTTTTTCATGCCGGCCTTCCGCCCGCAAAATTTTATTAACGATGTCGCCATCATTGGTAAGCAGGATTAATCCTTCCGAATCCTTATCGAGACGACCAATCGGGAATATACGCTCATGATGACCTACAAAATCGACAATATTCCCCTTGATATGCTGTTCTGTGGTTGATGTAATCCCTACCGGCTTGTTTAGAGCAATGTAGACCGTCTGGCTTGAGGTTTCAAGCGCTATACCATCTATTCGCACATCATCGCCCGGAACAGCCTGACTGCCCAGCACAGCAGGCTCTCCGTTGATCGTAACTCTGCCGGCATCCACAAGCTTGTCTGCTTCTCGGCGTGAACAGTACCCTGTCTCACTGATGAATTTATTAATTCTCACGTTGTTCTTCACTCCGTTCATCCTTAATGTTAAGCCAAGGTGTACCCCCTCCAGCTGCAGGCAGCTTAATCATAACGGTTGTCCCCCGGCCAACTTCACTTTGTATTTCCAAATGACCCTTATGAGCCTGAATAATACGCTGGCTAATCATTAACCCAAGACCAGTCCCCGATTCCTTATTCGTGAAGAACGGTTCACCCAGCTTAGGCAGCACGTCCTCTGGAATCCCTTCACCCTGATCTTTGATTACTATAAAGACGCAATCCACAGAGTTCCACAGTTCCATTGAAATGACGCCACCCTCAGGCATAGCCTCAATTGCATTTTTAACAATATTAATGAATACCTGCTTCAGCTGGTTCTCTTCACAATGTACAGTAGCAGGTTGTTCAGAGAATTTCGTACTAAATTGAATATCATGTAGATGAGCGAGACTATCCAATAGAGAAACTACATCACCTAATATGTAGCGAAGATCTTTTTCCTGAAAATGAACGGCTTGCGGCTTAGCCAGGATTAAGAATTCACTGACGATAAGATTAATCCGCTCCAGCTCGGATAACATCAGCTCTACATGAAGCGGAACCAAGAGCTCCTTCTCCTGTTGAAGCTGTAGAAATCCTTTTAATGTGGTAAGAGGGTTACGAATCTCATGAGCTACTCCTGCGGCCAATTGGCCGACTGTAGTTAGTTTCTCAGAGCGTCTAAGCAGCTCCTCCATTCGATTGCGTTCCGTCATATCACGAGAAACGTGAATAAAGGAATGGGGATAACCCTCTTCATCTCGAATTATCGAGGTACTAACGCTAACCTCAACTAATGATCCGTCCCGTTTAAGTCTCACTGTCTCAATCGGCGGCAGAACTGCACCATTTCTTAACGCGTCCAGCCGCTCTTCCTCTTGCTTAAGCGCTGTCGCGGGTACAAGATATGGCATATTGCCGATCACTTCTGTTGCACTCCATCCATACAGCTCCTCAAAGGCCCTGTTAGTGCTAGTGATTCGTCCCTCCATATCCAACGTATGAATCGCATCAGACGTCCCGTTAATTACGGATTCCAAATGCTCCTTAACCGCCCGGTTCTCTTCCAGCGTCTGCTTAAGACGATTGGTGCGTTGCATAAGATGAGAAGTCATAGCGTTAATCCGCAAGGCTAATTGACCTAACTCATCACGAGAGGTTACCTTTAATGGAGGTTCGAACTTACCTCGCGCTACATCATTGACTTTGGCAAGTATAGCCTGAATTGGACGAGTAACAAAACCTGAAAGTATGTAACTACATAGCAAAAATAATGCCAGCAACAACAGAGACGTAGTCAAATAATTGGCTAATTGTTCATGAACTACGGATGAAATCACAGAATAATCCAAAACTACACCGATTACGTAGGGCTCCATTTTAGGATTCTGAATAGGGATGAAGCTTTTAAGCACTCTTTTCCCATGTACCCTCGTCTCCAGTGTAACTGGCTTCTGCTTCTGCTGAGCTAATAGAATGGCCGCTTTATCTTGCTCCACATTACCATAAGTATAGGTACCGAACTTAATTGGGCGGTTGCCAAGTTTCTTTTTAAATGCATCGCTTCCATCGCCCGCCATACTCGCTAAACCAAATGTTGTTGGATTAAATCCTGTAAGCTCTAAAATCCCTGGATTAACTTCTTTGGTTCGCTCTACAATTTGATCGGGATTGGTGATTTTGACATATTCACTAGCCGCAGTATTGAGAATAACAGGATTAATGATGTAATTGCTTGCTTCATCATGATAATAACCCCACTTCTCAATGAAATCGGGATTGTAGGTTGAATATTCAAATGGGCCTGACCAAAAATGATCCAATGCCTGACCTTGTCCCACAGTGACTTCCTGATTATCAAATAACTCCAAAAGGGCAAGGTACCAGTACCCCCAACCTTGAGTGGACATTCCAATATCAATAGGATTTGATGCCTTTGTCACCACGATATCATTATCAGTCTTTACCAGAATTGAAATATTAGACACGCCCAACTTGGAAGTTAGGGCCTTAAGTTGAGCATTGGTTATATTCTTATAATCCGGACCCAATTCCTTAGAGGCAAAGATGGCAGCCATTCTTAAGTTATGCGCAATTTGATATTCTACATAGTTAGAGCTATAGTTACTTTGTTCTACAGAAACAGCCATTTGCATAGCGGTGATCTGCATATTATTTACGTTTTCATTTCTTAGATTATTCTGAGCGGCATAAAGGTTAAATGTCTGGTTTAATGCTAAAATTAGCAGTACCGCTCCAAAAATAATAGCAGATAGTTTTGTCTTTATGGACAAACTGTTATTCACCTCTTATCCACTGGTAAATCCTTGCGGAGCCTATAATAAACATCATACCTTTTGCCCCCTCATTTGAAAAGGACATTTAAAACAAGCCTATTAATTCACGAAATATTGAAATTCAAAAGGTGTTTCTCTACAATATATAAGAAACCATCCACATCTTATGCACATATAAACAAATTATTAAAGTCCGATGTGTACAAAAATGTGTATAAGTAGGCTGTTATCCACAGAGTTATACACATTTTGTTAAGAACGAATATTTGTTCGTTGTACAATGGTTACAGAAGAAGGGAAGATGATCTTGAATATTAAAGCCAATGAATCGCCAGAAGATATACAAGCGGTTCATGAATATTGGATGAGGCAGGCGATCGCAGAAGCACGTAAAGCTGAGGCATTAGGTGAGGTTCCTATTGGCGCTGTCATTGTTCGACATGGTGAAATTATAGGACGTGGATACAATTTACGAGAAACGACAATGGATTCGACAGCCCATGCAGAGATGGTAGCCATTCGTGAGGCCAGCAATGTCATGAATTCTTGGCGTCTGCTGGATTGCCAGCTGTACGTCACCCTAGAACCTTGTCCGATGTGTGCAGGAGCAATAGTGCAGTCCAGAGTGCCTCTCACGGTATATGGAACGCCTGACCCTAAAGCTGGATGTGCCGGGACCCTCATGAACTTGCTTGAAGAACCGCGATTTAATCATAGAACTGAGGTAATACAGGGTGTTTTACAAGAAGAATGTGCAGATCTACTCACCTCCTTCTTTCGCCGTTTACGTAAAAAGCCAATAAAACAAAAGGAGGACTCCTAAATGACCCTTACTCTATATCATACCTCTCAAGGCATCTATATTTCTCCACTTGAGCTTAAGGATGCACAGAGCCTGCTGGAGCTTCGTTTAAATAACCGGGTAACCCATGAACCGTTTGAGCCAAAACGTGATGAGCACTTCTTTACCCTGGAGAGTCAACAACAGATCATCAATCAGCGTATTGAGGACGGCCTACAGGACAGAGCTTATATGTTCGGCATTTATCTGCTGGATGGACAGCTAATCGGTCAGATCACATTGTCCAACGTCTCACGAGGTATAGCACAATATGCTGATTTAGGATATTTAATGGATCATCGGATGCAAGGACAAGGTTATATGACAGCAGCAGTCGGATTAGTCCTTGGCTATGCGTTCCGGGCCTTAGGTCTACATAGAGTTCAAGCAGCTATTTTATTGCATAATGAAGCTTCCCGAAGAGTCCTGGAGAAGAGTGGGTTCAAACCTGAAGGGATCGCCCGTCAGTATCTTAAAATAAATGGACAGTGGCAGGATCACCAAACCTACGCAATCTTAACCGAAGATGTGCTGACTGAGGAACGGAAATAAGATTCTGCATTGTCGCAGGAATGAGTGCTACTTTTTTTCCTAAAAAAAGACCCGCATGGGCGTATAATATACGCATCATGCGGGTCTTAATCTTGTAACTGGGATTAATAAGTTCCCATACCACCGAATTCTTCTCCAAGTTGATCCATTGTAATTACATCATCACCTTGAGGGATACCAATCTTGAATACCGGCTTCTCGTTGATCTTACTGTATTGGCCCGTTCCATTTACTGAGAAGGCTACTTTTGTGCCATCTTCCGGATCATTTACTTTAACATCCATCAATAAATCCTGATACACAGCGTATCCATCTTTATTGATCGCAGTATTATAGTGGAACTGGTTGATGGTAAGGTACTTATCAAGATCAGCTAAGCCCTTATCCAATTCAGTTCTAGCTTCACCTGATGTCAGTTCTTCTTTAGCCTTAGCTAGATCTGCATCTTTAATCTGCAGCATATCCTTGTATTCTTCCTTGCTTACGATATCAATGATTTTAGGCAGGGCATTATTCACCAAGATAGTGATTGCTTCTTTAACATTATCGTTAGTCACTTGGAACTGAACGACTTGTTTAGCTTCCACGCCTTCTGGTAAATTAGCATCTTTGGGATCAATCTCGTTAAAATATTTTTCTTCGTCATATTCAGCTAGGACAGCGTCCACCACTTCATTAGACAGCTTCTGCATTTTCTGAGTATCCATCGTACTTGGGTTAAATTCTGCACCCTCCTGCTCTGCCAACGCCTTCAGATCAACCTCTACAAACTTATTGAGGATCGTCTCAGGAATCGGTACGAAAGGAATAGATGGAATCTTAACATACAACTTCTCGGCAGTCATTACCATAGGAACATTAAAGCTCATGCTCATATCGCCCTTCAGATTCAGAACCATAGTTAGTTCTGTCTGCATTGGCTCTGCTTGATATACCCCATCAACGGTAATATCAGCATTCTTAAGCATACTAAGTACCTGTGTAGTCATTGCAGCAGATTCAGCGTCAGAAGTCTCGATCGTAAGATCGTTGATCGTGAATTTACTCTTCATCTCATAAGATGACATTGTAGTCGCTTTAGTAGCGGCTGATTTTAAGGCCTCTTTTGGCGCCTCCTGTTTACTTGCACATCCCGGCAGAATTACTGCTGCTGTAAGCAGCAATGCAGCGGCCGACAAACCCCACTTTTTGTTCATTATTGTTCTCCTCTCCCATTGTAAAAGAAATCTCTCCCCCTCCTATGATAAACCATTTGTAAAAATCAAGAAACACTTCTTTAAAATTCTTAACGTTTTTATTTGTTAACCTTGTGGATTATGGTGGTCAACATGGTTCGCTTGTTTCACCTTTTTAGAACCTGAAAGCGGTTCTGGACCTGAAGGTGTATGGTCTTTTCTCCGCTCACCACTTGTTGGCTCTGCCCCAGGAACAGGGATACTTTTTGGTTTCGACATTTTCATTCCTCCTAAGGATTGGTCAAGTTCTGAAGAGCCTGAGCACATTCATGAATTTGCCGTGAGTATTGCTGTGCCAGCTGCTGTACGGCATCACTACGCTCATCAATATGGAGACCGCTCTGTTCCACATCCAGCAGATCCACTGCCACTTCTCTGCTATCTACATACTTGCAGCGAAAATCCAATGAATAGCCTTGATGACCTGCCGCATTAAAATGAATCAGCAAGCTATTCGGATCCCCATTATCCGCCAGCACACTGAAACTATCCCCATCATCCATCAACGCCGGCAAACGCTCCTGCCAGGCTGAGACAAGCTTATGCTGATCAACTTCTAATGATCTATCCATGATTATGATCATCCTCCTTCTCTAATACATTGCGGAGAAATGAAGCTTTTTATTCTCAATAGAGCTCGGTCTACCAAACAAAACAAAAAACCGTCCCCCAGAGGGAACGGTTTCTATCTAATTATTCTTTAAGTTCATAAAGGAATGGCGGAGAGGATGGGATTCGAACCCATGTGGGCTTGCACCCTAACGGTTTTCAAGACCGCCCCGTTATGACCGCTTCGGTACCTCTCCAAATGCACTTAAATTTCACATGCATTAGGATTGTACCATACTATGCAAAGAAAAAGCAACTATATCTTTAAATAGTTTTTGGTTGTATCGATTTTACATTGCGCATATAAGGTTGTAGGCATTCTGGAATCAGAACACTGCCATCCTCTTGCTGATAATTCTCAAGAATTGCAGCAACTGTACGTCCAACCGCCAAAGCAGAGCCGTTCAGCGTATGAACAAATTCAGGCTTCGATTTTGGATCCTTACGGAAACGAATATTTGCCCGGCGCGCTTGGAAATCTTCTGTATTTGAGCAAGAGGAGATCTCACGGTACATCCCACTCTCAGGCAACCACACTTCCAGATCGTACGTCTTAGCCGATGTAAAGCCCATATCAGCCGTACATAACCCAAGTACACGATAAGGCAGTCCTAACAGCTGCAGCACACTTTCAGCGTCTGCTGTCATTTTTTCTAATTCCTCATAAGAGGATTCAGGGGTGGTGAGCTTCACCAACTCTACCTTGTTGAATTGATGCTGGCGAATCAAACCGCGAGTATCACGGCCCGCCGAGCCCGCCTCAGAACGGAAACAAGAGCTGTAAGCTACATGGTATTTAGGCAGGTCAGCTGCCGTCAAAATCTCTTCGCGATAGTAGTTCGTTACCGGTACTTCAGCTGTAGGAATCAAATAGTATTCGGTATCCCGCAGCTTGAACAGATCCTCTTCGAATTTAGGCAGTTGTCCTGTACCATACAAGCTATCTTTGTTCACAATGTAAGGCGGCAGCATTTCCTCATAGTTATGCTCACCACTGTGAAGATCCATCATAAAGTTAATCAGCGCCCGTTCTAGACGTGCTCCAAGTCCTTTATAGAAAACAAACCGGGATCCTGTAACCTTTGCTGCAGCTTCGAAATCAATAATATCAAGCTGCTGCGCAAGCTCCCAATGTGATTTCGGAGTGAATCCGAACTCTTTGGGCTCCGACCAGCGGCGTAATTCAACGTTATCATCCTCAGACTTCCCTACTGGAACTGAATCATGAGGAATATTAGGGATATTCATAGTAAGATCAGCAATCTGAGCTTCCAGTTCACGTACTTCATCATCAAGCTCTTTAATACGGTCAGATACCGTACGCATTTCTGTAATTAGGTCATCCGCTGGCTCGCCGTTCTTTTTCTTTTTCGCTACTTCACCCGAAACTGTATTACGACGGTTCTTAAGACCTTCGGTTTCTTGCAGTAATTCACGTCGACGCAAATCAAGTTGTGGAAAATCAGCAATTAAGTCCAGCGATTTGCCCCGTTTTTCTAAAGCCTCTTCCACTCTTGCGTAATCACTACGTAGTATTTTTACATCTAACACAATGTTTCCCTCCTGAAAACAGCCTAAACTCTTTCAAAATGCTGATTACAGCTTTGAAAGAGTCAGGATGTTCTTTATATGCAATTTTGTTGTTGGACTTCCCTATTCGCCTCTACCATATCGGCAAAATATTGGTGCAGTCTGAAATCATCGGTCAGTTCTGGATGAAAAGAAGACACCAGCAAGTTCCCTTCGCGCGCGGTTACAATCTCATCATTATAGACTGTAAGCACATCAACTCCCGGTCCTACCTCGTTGATAAGCGGTGCACGTATAAATACAGCACGAACCGGCTCATCAATGCCTTTAACCTCCAGATCACATTCAAAGCTTTCCCGTTGGCGGCCGAATGCATTCCGGGCTACGGTAATATCCATCAGCTCCAAATGCCCCGGTTCACCACCGGCAATTTTTTTGGCCAGCACGATCATACCCGCACATGTGCCAAAAATAGGCTTGCCCTGATCAGAAAAATCACGGATGGCTTCTATGAAACCATATTTCCGCATTAGCTTTCCAATCGTTGTACTTTCTCCGCCGGGGATAATCAGGCCTTCAACTTCTTCTAGCTGCTCCACACGCTTGATAGGCACGCCTTCTGCACCGGTCTTCTCTATACTAACAATATGCTCCGTAACAGCGCCTTGAAGCGCCAATATTCCTATCTTCATCCTACAACCTTCTCTCTATTAACGGCCACGCTCCGACATACGTTCAGCCGGGGTGAGAGTTACAATATCAATCCCCTTCATTGGTGCACCAAGGTTCTTGGATACTTCAGCAATCAGTTTGTAATCAGTATAGTGTGTAGTGGCTTCAACAATCGCACGCGCAAATTTCTCAGGATTGTCCGATTTAAAAATACCCGAACCTACGAATACACCATCAGCACCCAAATGCATCATAAGAGCAGCATCGGCAGGTGTAGCTACACCCCCAGCGGCAAAGTTAACAACCGGCAGTTTGCCAAGCTCATGCACTTCGAGCAACAGCTCGTAGGAAACTCCCAGGTTCTTTGCTTCATTATATAGCTCGTCCTTGGACAAATTCGTTACTTTACGGATTTGACTGTTGATAAAGCGCATGTGACGCACGGCCTCAACAATGTTGCCTGTTCCTGGTTCACCTTTTGTACGGATCATGGAGGCACCTTCGTTAATACGTCTCAGTGCTTCTCCCAGATCCTTCGCTCCACATACAAAAGGAACGGTGAACTCATGTTTATCAATATGGAATACTTCATCAGCAGGAGTAAGAACTTCACTCTCATCCAAGTAATCAACACCCAAAGATTCTAGAACTTTCGCTTCTACATAATGGCCGATACGAGCCTTAGCCATAACAGGGATACTTACCACTTTGAGAACCTCTTCTACAATTGTAGGATCGGCCATCCGTGCTACACCGCCAGCTGCACGAATGTCAGAAGGTACGCGTTCCAGAGCCATAACAGCAACTGCACCAGCAGCCTCAGCAATTTTTGCTTGCTCTGCATTCATGACGTCCATAATGACGCCGCCTTTTTGCATTTCTGCCATGCCTCTTTTAACTCGCGATGTACCTGTTTCCATGTCCTAACCCCCCGAATGATCTATCTTAATCTAACTTGTAATTTTACCCCAATGAAGGGAAATCTACAACCCATTTACTCGGATTTACTGCTGATTTCGACACCGAACTGCATTAGAACAAGTTCTTGATCCCTGAAAATAAATCACCGAAGAAATCGCCAATCGCTCTAAGGAACAACTTGAACCAGCCAGCTTTCTCAGCTTCCTCTACAGTGATCAGATTAACTGTTTTCTCCTGTGCTGCTTGCATGCCTTCAGCCTTGTAGGAATAGGTAACTTTACCTACTTTAGAGGATTGGGCTATAGGAGCAACCAAAGTTGCAGGGTCATTTGTTACAACAGTTGTAGTAACTTCAGGAGAAACAGTTCCCTTAGGAACAATGAAAGAAACTCCTTCATCAGTAACTATAGAAACATCTTTATTCTTGCCTTTCAGTACCGGAACTGTTTCCGTGCCAGCAATAACAGCCTTCGGAGCTACAACCTGTTTGATTTCAAAGTTGTTAAACCCGTAGTCGAGCACTTTTTTAGTTTCTGTGAATCGATGTGCCTCTGAATTAGCACCCATAACAACACTGATTAGACGCATTCCATCACGCACAGCAGTACCTGTAAAGCAGTTACCTGCATTTGTGGTATGGCCAGTCTTCAGTCCATCTAGACCTGGATAAGCATATGCCTTAAAGTTGGGGATACTTTTGTTAGCTTCCAGCATCCAGTTGTAGTTAATGATCGGCGCTGTATCCCGATCACGGAATTTATAAGACTGAATCGTTGTAAATTCAGTGAAGTCCGGGTGGTCAGTAACTATAAATTTAGCAAGAGTAGCTGCATCTCTAGCTGACATTACAGTCTCTTTATCAAGATCAGGACGGAATTTCTTCGGCATGTCTGCCCGATCAAGTCCAGTTGAGTTAATAAAATAGGTATTTTTCATGCCCATCTTCTGTGCAGTCTGATTCATTAGTTCTACGAATTGTTCTTCTGAACCCGATACCAATTCTGCCAAAGCAACTGTGGCATCATTCGCCGATCCTACGGCCATCGCTATGTATAGCTCTTTAACCGTATGTTCATCTCCAGCTGCCAGAAAAATTCGTGATCCGACCTGTTTGGAAGCATTCTCTTGAATGATAACTTTCTGATCCCAAGAGATGTCTCCTTTTTTCACGGCATCAGATACAAGATATTCAGTCATCATCTTGGTCATACTCGCAGGTGGGAGTGGTGTATCTGGATTTAGAGCCATAAGTACTTGGCCTGTAGTTGGTTCTATTAGAATAGCAGAACTCAATTCCAAGTTAAGAGATTCCACAGAAGGGATCTTAACTGCGTTGGTCTTGGGTGCAGTTTCAGTAGTAGTTGCGGCACCTTCGGTTGTAACCGGAGTTTTGCCCGCTTCAGCCAATGCTGGAATTACTGGGTTCATTAACATATTTAAAAGCAGACCTACAGTCGCTGTCTTAATTACAATTTGCTTACCATTAAATTTTCGTTTGTGCTTCAATGATTACGACTCTCCTTTAAATCTCATATCAATAGCTTGTTCTATTCTAACACAGGGGTACCCGCAAAAAAAGACAGACAGGACGAAATAGTCCTGTCTGTCCAAAAAATAATACGGTTAGTCCATTATACGGAATAGTTTGGTGCTTCTTTTGTAATTTGCACATCATGCGGGTGGCTCTCACGAAGTCCAGCACTTGTGATGCGAATGAAAGAAGTATCGTTACGCAGTTCTTCCAATGACTTCGTACCGCAATAGCCCATACCTGAGCGCAATCCGCCGATCAATTGATGAACAGTGTCAGAAAGAGGCCCTTTAAAAGCAATACGTCCCTCAATTCCTTCAGGAACGAGCTTTTTATCATCATCTTGGAAATAACGGTCTTTACTGCCTTGTTTCATGGCACTCATGCTGCCCATACCACGATATACTTTAAATTTACGGCCTTGATAGAGCTCAGATTCCCCTGGGCTTTCTTCTGTACCCGCAAACATACTTCCCATCATTACAGCATGAGCACCAGCTGCGATAGCCTTTGTGATCTCCCCAGAATACTTAATACCGCCATCAGCGATAATAGGAATTCCATACTCACGAGCAACTGTCGCACAATCATAAATGGCTGTAACCTGAGGTACGCCGATACCAGCGATAACGCGTGTTGTACAGATCGATCCTGGTCCAATACCTACTTTAACTACAGATGCACCAGCTTCAATAAGTTCACGGGTTGCTTCGCCTGTAGCTACGTTACCAGCAACAATCGTAAGATCAGGATACAACTCACGAATTTGGCGAACCGCTTCAATAATATTAATGTGGTGACCATGTGCAGAATCGACGACGATCAGATCCACACCAGCTTTTACTAATGCTGCAGTACGTTCGAACGTGTCTTTAGAGATACCAACAGCTGCTCCAACAAGTAGACGGCCATGTGCATCTTTGGCTCCGTTAGGGAATTGAATAGCTTTTTCAATATCCTTAATGGTGATGAGACCCTTAAGAATATTATTCTCGTCCACAAGGGGAAGCTTCTCGATCTTATGACGTTGCAGGATACCTTCTGCTTCCTGAAGGGTTGTACCCACAGCAGCTGTTACAAGATTCTCATGTGTCATAACTTCTTTAATCTGAATATTGAAATCATGAATAAAGCGTAAGTCTCTATTAGTTAGAATACCGACAAGTTTATTGTCACTGTCTACAATCGGCACTCCGGAAATGCGATATTTACCCATTAAAAGCTCTGCATCAGATACCATGTGTTCTGCCGTAAGTGAGAATGGATTCGTAATAACTCCGCTCTCGGAACGCTTCACACGATCTACTTCTTCCGCTTGCTGCTCTACAGGCATATTCTTGTGTATAATCCCGATGCCACCCTCACGAGCAATTGCAATGGCCATGGCTGCTTCTGTGACTGTGTCCATACCTGCACTCATAAGTGGAATATTCAACTTCACATTCTTACTTAGAACTGTGGTCAAATCCACTTCTTTAGGCAGTACCTCAGATTTACGCGGAACCAGCAGCACATCATCAAAAGTTAGACCTTCTTTACCAAACTTATCTTTCCACACCTGGGTCATTCCTCCTCGGTTGTTTTAAATTATACCCGCCTACAAACTTTATGAAAGAAGAACCTTTGACTCCAGTCCATTCACGACAGACAATTCTGTACATCTGGGGGCTGAACAAGTGTAGATCTTCAATTAAGGTTTGAGATGCTTATCCAAAAATATATTATTGCCATCTTAGCAAAGGGCATTTGGACTGTCAAGAACATTACATCATCAGAGTAGGTATTCAAAAAACGGCCCCCGAGTAAGCGAATTATTGGACGTTAGTCCGTGCTCAGTGGACATATAGTGTATAAAAAATCCACAATGCATTTCTGCTCATCTTATTACCCACGCTTATCTCCATCATAGTATTTCAAAATATAGCCTAATGAATTCTCTATTTACATAACAAAAAGACCACTGTCGATTACTCAACAGTGGTCTTGTGTGCTTGGCAACGTCCTACTCTCCCAGGACCCTTCGGTCCAAGTACCATCGGCGCTGGAGGGCTTAACGGTCGTGTTCGGGATGGGTACGCGTGGAACCCCTCCGCTATCGCCACCAAACATGCGTCTGTGAAACAGACGCTGCCGCGTGAAATTCGGTTCATCACCAGAAGTGACAATGAATTTCTAAGCGTGTTACAGGCTTAATCGCCTGAAAACTGAATCCGAAACGAATTTGCATTCTAAGTATAGGATAAGCCCTCGACCGATTAGTATTGGTCAGCTCCATGCATTGCTGCACTTCCACCTCCAACCTATCTACCTCGTCGTCTTCAAGGGGTCTTACTAATTGGGAAATCTCATCTTGAGGGGGGCTTCACGCTTAGATGCTTTCAGCGCTTATCCCGTCCGTACGTAGCTACCCAGCCATGCTCCTGGCGGAACAACTGGTGCACCAGCGGTACGTCCATCCCGGTCCTCTCGTACTAAGGACAGCTCCTCTCAAATTTCCTGCGCCCACGACAGATAGGGACCGAACTGTCTCACGACGTTCTGAACCCAGCTCGCGTACCGCTTTAATGGGCGAACAGCCCAACCCTTGGGACCTACTTCAGCCCCAGGATGCGATGAGCCGACATCGAGGTGCCAAACCTCCCCGTCGATGTGGACTCTTGGGGGAGATAAGCCTGTTATCCCCAGGGTAGCTTTTATCCGTTGAGCGATGGCCCTTCCATGCGGTACCACCGGATCACTAAGTCCGACTTTCGTCCCTGCTCGACTTGTAGGTCTCGCAGTCAAGCTCCCTTATGCCTTTGCACTCTGCGAATGATTTCCAACCATTCTGAGGGAACCTTGGAACGCCTCCGTTACTCTTTAGGAGGCGACCGCCCCAGTCAAACTGCCCGCCTGACACGGTCCCCGTACCCGATAAGGGTACTAGGTTAGAACCTAGATACGATCAGGGTGGTATCCCAACGGCGCCTCCACCGAAGCTTGCGCTCCGATTTCTACGGCTCCCACCTATCCTGTACAGATCGTACCCAAATTCAATATCAAGCTGCAGTAAAGCTCCATGGGGTCTTTCCGTCTTGTCGCGGGTAACCTGCATCTTCACAGGTATTAAAATTTCACCGGATCTCTCGTTGAGACAGCGCCCAAGTCGTTACGCCATTCGTGCGGGTCAGAATTTACCTGACAAGGAATTTCGCTACCTTAGGACCGTTATAGTTACGGCCGCCGTTTACTGGGGCTTCGGTTCATAGCTTCGGGTTACCCCTAACCACTCCCCTTAACCTTCCAGCACCGGGCAGGCGTCAGCCCGTATACTTCGCCTTGCGGCTTCGCACAGACCTGTGTTTTTGCTAAACAGTCGCTTGGGCCTTTTCACTGCGGCCCCCTCGTGCTATTCACACTACCGGGGCACCCCTTCTCCCGAAGTTACGGGGTCATTTTGCCGAGTTCCTTAACGAGAGTTCTTCCGCGCGCCTTAGAATTCTCTTCTCGCCTACCTGTGTCGGTTTGCGGTACGGGCACCTTCTCCTGGCTAGAGGCTTTTCTTGGCAGTGTGAGATCATGACCTTCGCTACTATAATTTTCGCTCCCCATCACAGCCCAGCCTTATCGATGTGCGGATTTGCCTACACATCAGCCTCACTGCTTAGACGGACATCCATCAGTCCGCGTCACTACCCTCCTGCGTCACCCCATCGCTCATAGCGGATTACGGTGGTACAGTAATTTCAAACTGTTGTCCTTCGACTACGCCTTTCGGCCTCGCCTTAGGTCCCGACTTACCCTGAGCGGACGAGCCTTCCTCAGGAAACCTTGGGCTTTCGGCGGATCAGATTCTCACTGATCTTTTCGTTACTCATACCGGCATTCTCACTTGTGTAGTGTCCAGCGCTCTTTTCAGTACACCTTCAACCCCTACACAACGCTCCCCTACCCCAGATACATACGTATCTAGCCATAGCTTCGGTGGTGTGTTTAGCCCCGTTACATTTTCGGCGCAGAGTCACTCGACCAGTGAGCTATTACGCACTCTTTCAATGGTGGCTGCTTCTAAGCCAACATCCTGGTTGTCTGTGCAACTCCACATCCTTTCCCACTTAACACACACTTGGGGACCTTAGCTGATGGTCTGGGCTGTTTCCCTTTTGACAATGGATCTTAGCACTCACTGTCTGACTCCCGGCAATAAGTATATGGCATTCGGAGTTTGACTGAGCTTGGTAATCCTTGCGGACCCCGCACCCAATCAGTGCTCTACCTCCACTACTCTTATACCGAGGCTAGCCCTAAAGCTATTTCGGGGAGAACCAGCTATCTCCGAGTTCGATTGGAATTTCTCCGCTACCCCCACCTCATCCCCGCACTTTTCAACGTACGTGGGTTCGGGCCTCCAGTGCGTGTTACCGCACCTTCACCCTGGACAGGGGTAGATCACACGGTTTCGGGTCTACGTCCACATACTCAATCGCCCTATTCAGACTCGCTTTCGCTGCGGCTCCACCTTCTCGGCTTAACCTTGCATGTTAAACGTAACTCGCCGGTTCATTCTACAAAAGGCACGCCATCACCCATAGATCGGGCTCTGACTTTTTGTAAGCACACGGTTTCAGGTTCTATTTCACTCCCCTTCCGGGGTGCTTTTCACCTTTCCCTCACGGTACTGTTTCACTATCGGTCGCCAGGTAGTATTTAGCCTTAGCAGATGGTCCTGCTGGATTCATACGGGGTTTCACGTGCCCCGCACTACTCGGGATCCGTCTCGGAGAGAACACAGTTTAGGTTACAGGGCTTTTACCTCTATCGCGGGCCTTTCCAGACCTCTTCACCTACCATATTCCTTTGTAACTCCATGTGAGACGTCCCACAACCCCTAAGAGCAAGCTCTTAGGTTTAGGCTGTTCCGCGTTCGCTCGCCGCTACTGACGGAATCACTATTGTTTTCTCTTCCTCAGGGTACTTAGATGTTTCAGTTCCCCTGGTCTGCCTCTACACACCCTATGTATTCAGGTATGAGTAACTGCGAATTACCACAGCTGGGTTTCCCCATTCGGACACCCCCGGATCAAAGCTTGCTTACAGCTCCCCGAGGCAGTTTCGTTGTTCGCCACGTCCTTCGTCGGCTCCTGGCGCCTAGGCATCCTCCGTGTGCTCTTATTAGCTTAACCTTGATTTTTCCGTAGGAAAATCTCACTAATAACATTTACTTGTTTACACAAGTTGCTAAAAGATGTTCTAAAACGCAAATTCGTTTCGGTATCCAGTTTTCAAGGATCAAGTCTTACTTGAGAGCTTAAACTCTCAAAACTGAGCAACGAGTGAGTAACAGGCCTAAACCTGAGTTTTGGAAGCTTAGCTTCCGATTTGAATGTTCTCATTGCAGAGAACGATTCTCCATAGAAAGGAGGTGATCCAGCCGCACCTTCCGATACGGCTACCTTGTTACGACTTCACCCCAATCATCTACCCCACCTTCGGCGGCTGGCTCCCTTGCGGGTTACCCCACCGACTTCGGGTGTTGTAAACTCTCGTGGTGTGACGGGCGGTGTGTACAAGACCCGGGAACGTATTCACCGCGGCATGCTGATCCGCGATTACTAGCAATTCCGACTTCATGCAGGCGAGTTGCAGCCTGCAATCCGAACTGAGACCGGCTTTGATGGGATTGGCTCCACCTCGCGGCTTCGCTTCCCGTTGTACCGGCCATTGTAGTACGTGTGTAGCCCAGGTCATAAGGGGCATGATGATTTGACGTCATCCCCACCTTCCTCCGGTTTGTCACCGGCAGTCACTCTAGAGTGCCCAACATTACTTGCTGGCAACTAAAGTTAAGGGTTGCGCTCGTTGCGGGACTTAACCCAACATCTCACGACACGAGCTGACGACAACCATGCACCACCTGTCTCCTCTGTCCCGAAGGCCGCTGCTATCTCTAGCAGATTCAGAGGGATGTCAAGACCTGGTAAGGTTCTTCGCGTTGCTTCGAATTAAACCACATACTCCACTGCTTGTGCGGGTCCCCGTCAATTCCTTTGAGTTTCAGTCTTGCGACCGTACTCCCCAGGCGGAGTGCTTACTGTGTTAACTTCGGCACCAAGGGTATCGAAACCCCTAACACCTAGCACTCATCGTTTACGGCGTGGACTACCAGGGTATCTAATCCTGTTTGCTCCCCACGCTTTCGCGCCTCAGCGTCAGTTACAGCCCAGAAAGTCGCCTTCGCCACTGGTGTTCCTCCACATATCTACGCATTTCACCGCTACACGTGGAATTCCACTTTCCTCTTCTGTACTCAAGCCACCCAGTTTCCAGTGCGACCTCAGGTTGAGCCCAAGGTTTAAACACCAGACTTAAATAGCCGCCTGCGCGCGCTTTACGCCCAATAATTCCGGACAACGCTTGCCCCCTACGTATTACCGCGGCTGCTGGCACGTAGTTAGCCGGGGCTTTCTTCTCAGGTACCGTCACTCCGGTAGCAGTTACTCTACCGGACGTTCTTCCCTGGCAACAGAGCTTTACGATCCGAAAACCTTCATCACTCACGCGGCGTTGCTCCGTCAGGCTTTCGCCCATTGCGGAAGATTCCCTACTGCTGCCTCCCGTAGGAGTCTGGGCCGTGTCTCAGTCCCAGTGTGGCCGTTCACCCTCTCAGGTCGGCTACGCATCGTCGCCTTGGTGGGCCGTTACCCCACCAACTAGCTAATGCGCCGCAGGCCCATCCCTCAGTGACAGATTGCTCCGTCTTTCATTCTTCTCTCAGGAGAAAAAAGAAATTATCCGGTATTAGCTACCGTTTCCGGTAGTTATCCCAGCCTGAAGGGCAGGTTGCCTACGTGTTACTCACCCGTCCGCCGCTAAGTTATTTTGAAAGCAAGCTTTCAAAATAACTCCGCTCGACTTGCATGTATTAGGCACGCCGCCAGCGTTCGTCCTGAGCCAGGATCAAACTCTCCAATTAGTATTGAAAAGAGCGATATGCTCATTTTGAAACATCTGACGAGAAAATTAATTCTCTAATTTTGGATTTCACTTACGTGATTTCCTACTCACTCGTTGTTCAGTTTTCAAAGATCAAGTTCTCGTTGGCGCCGTTTAATGTCTCAGCAGCAACTCTTATACTATATCATGTTCGGCTATTTAATGTCAAGCTCTTTTTTTAACCTCATTTTCGAGCTCGGCATGTGTATTTCTTGGCCGGACTTAGAATATATCATGTATAGAGATTCATTGCAAGAGTTTTTTTGAAACTAATATTAAATCTCTACATTCTATAGGAGCAATGAAGTGAAAGCACCGCTTCTAATCAACAGTAGCCAAGAGAACTGTCCTTAGACAGCCCCCTTAAGCCCTGTGTTGTATAGATACTATTCAGTACGGTTACGCATATGTGGAAACAGCAATACATCGCGAATCGATGCAGAATTGGTAAGCAGCATGATCAGACGGTCTACGCCGATTCCCAGTCCGCCAGTAGGTGGCATACCATATTCCAGGGCGCGGATGAAATCATCGTCCATCTCATGAGCTTCGTCATTACCTTGCTCTTTCTCCTGGATCTGTGCCTCAAAGCGTTGACGTTGGTCAATCGGATCATTCAATTCACTAAATGCATTAGCGTGCTCACGACCCACAATAAACAGCTCAAAACGATCGGTAAAGCGTGGATCCTCATCGTTTTTCTTCGCAAGTGGTGAAATTTCAACAGGGTGTCCCATTACAAAGGTTGGCTGAATTAGAGTTTCCTCTACAAATTGCTCGAAGAAAGCGTTAAGGATATGACCGAACGTCATATGTTTCTCAACAGGCACACGATGTTCTTTTGCCAAAGCTTGTGCTTCGTCATCTGTCATGTGAACACTGAAATCAACACCGGTTACTTCTTTAACAGCATCAACCATAGTTACACGACGCCATCCTGGAGACAGATTTACCTCTTTGCCTTGGTAATCCAGCAGTTGTGTACCTAATACCTCTTGGGCAATATGTGCAATCATATTCTCCGTGAGATTCATGATGTCCTTGTAGTCAGCATATGCTTCGTACAACTCAATCATAGTAAACTCTGGATTATGACGAGTCGACATTCCCTCGTTACGGTATACACGGCCGATTTCGTACACTTTTTCCAAACCGCCAACAATAAGGCGTTTCAAGTGAAGCTCGATAGCAATCCGCATATACAGCTGCATTTCAAGTGTGTTGTGGTAAGTAATAAACGGACGCGCAGCTGCTCCGCCGGCGATCGTATGAAGTGTAGGTGTTTCAACTTCAAGATAACCAAGTGAATCCAAATAGCGACGCATCGATTGAATAATTCTTGAACGGGCAATAAAGGTCTGTTGAACTTCCGGATTAATAATCAAATCAACATAGCGCTGGCGATAACGCAGTTCTACATCTTTAAGACCATGATATTTCTCAGGAAGTGGCAGCAGGGATTTGGACAAGACTTCGAGATTATGCACTTTGATGGAGGTCTCGCCTGTTTTGGTTTTGAATACTGTTCCACGAACGCCAATAATATCTCCCAGATCGAGAACATTAAACGCCGCGTATTGAGTTTCAGGAATGCTGTCTTGACGAACATAAAGCTGAATTCTTCCACTAAGGTCCTGGATATGCGCAAAGCTGGCTTTACCCATAACGCGTTTTGCCATAATACGTCCAGCAATGCTCACTTCAACAGAAAGCTCGTCCAATTCCTCTTTGGAAAGTCCATCATACTTAGCTACGATATCGCCAGCGTTAGCTGTGCGCTCGTATTTTTTGCCAAAAGGATCAATACCAAGTCCTCTTAGCTCGTCCAGTTTGGCACGGCGGATCTGCAAAAGCTCACTAAGTTCGTTCTCTGCATTGTCCACATTGTTCATTTCCTCGGTCATGCGATTCATCCCCTTATAACTCAGTAATATCATATACACAAGAAGAAACGGCTCCGTCTCCATAGTTAGAGGACAGTCCCGTTCCAGCTCAAAATATAAGCAGTTTGTTTTACCTATCGTTTCTGGATGATTTGAAAAAAGCTTCCCTAAGGAAGCTTTCCCAAACATGTTCCCTTATCTACCTATGTACAGTGAAATGACTAATACATACGGCAGCACATCTATTTACAGACATTAAGGTCTGTATATTACTTCATTCTGATATCGAGAATTTTATATTGAATAACTCCTGCAGGTGTAGAAACATCAACAACCGTACCTATTTTTTTCCCGATAATAGCTTTGCCTACCGGACTTTCATTGGAAATCTTGTTATTCAGTGGATCAGACTCTGCTGTACCTACGATCGTATACTCCATAGTGTCCCCATATTCCAAATCCTCGACACTTACAGTAACACCAATACTTACTACGTCAGTAACGATCTCGTCGCTATTGATGATACGCGCGTTGCGAAGCATCTTCTCCAAAGTTAGAACGCGTCCTTCGATAAAAGCTTGCTCATTCTTCGCGTCTTCATACTCCGAGTTCTCACTGATATCTCCGTAGCCAATCGCTACCTTAATCCGTTCAGCAACCTCACGGCGTTTTACGGATTTGAGGGTCTCCAGCTCATCTTCCAGACGTTTTAGCCCGTCCGGCGTAAGGATGACTTCTTTATCGCTCATCTCAACCGATTCTCCTGTCGTATACAATTATTGAAAACACCATACTATATGCTAATCTAGAAGGATAAGAACCCTCCCTGCTGCATTGCTCTTACTGTAACGGCGATTTTATACTGTGAAATTATATTGGAACCGCTACAAAATGTCAATGACACCACATATAAAGTCAGATGTGTTCAAATATCAGCAGAAAAAAGGTGATTATACAGCAGAAGAAGACATTTCAATGCCCTTGCTCTCTTCTTCATGCTTTAATTGAACGACAAAATCATTCAATATCCTCACCATTCCATCGCGTTTTGTTTCTGTCATGAGAACATCCTTCACTCTAGCGGCAGCCTTCAAGCCTTTTAAGTACCAGGCCATATGCTTACGCATCTCACGGACAGCTACAGCTTCTCCCTTAAGAGCTACCAGTCGATCCATATGAAGAATAGCAACCTTAATCTTCTCATCCAAGCCAGGTTCAGGCATAAGCTCGCCGGTGCTCAAATATTGAATCGTACGATACAACATCCAAGGATTGCCGAGTGCTCCACGCCCGATCATTACGCCATCGCAGCCAGTCTGATCCAACATAGCCCGAGCATCTTCAGGTGTATTAACATCCCCGTTGCCAATAACAGGAATAGAAACTGCTTCTTTTGCCATCTTGATATAGTTCCAGTCCGCATGGCCTGTGTAAAGCTGCTCCCGGGTACGACCGTGTACGCTGACAGCCTTACCCCCGGCACGTTCAACCGCACGCGCATTATCTTCGACAAAAATATGCTCGCTATCCCAGCCAATCCGCATTTTCACGGTTACGGGTTTATCGACAACATCGACAACCGCAGAGACCATTTCATAGATTTTGTCGGGATTCAAAAGCCAGCGGGCTCCCGCATCACATTTAGTTACTTTAGGCACTGGGCATCCCATATTGATATCGATAATATCAGCATTGGTTTCTTTATCAACCACTTTTGCTGCTTGCACCAGTGATTCTCTATCCCCGCCAAAAATCTGCAAACTAAGCGGTTTCTCCCGTTCATCTACAAACAACATTTCGCGAGTACGTGTATTTCCGTGAATAATGGCCTTATCGCTTACCATTTCCGCACAGACCAGACCTGTACCAAATTCCTTAGCGATCAGACGAAAAGCCGGATTGCACACGCCAGCCATAGGTGCCAGAACAACCTGATTTTTCATCTCGATATCGCCAATCTTCAGCATTCGTATCACTTCCTGCCTTTTAATTCTTGGAAATTATGAGTTGGGATCCACAAGCTCTTCTGTTGTAACCCCTAGAACATTCGCAATTTTATCTAAAATTTGATCTTCTAATCGTCTGTTACCCCTCTCGACTGCACCAAGCACAGCCAAGGAAATTCCGGCAAGATCCGCAAGATCCTGTTGAGTATACCCTTTTAGCTTACGGAATGCCCTGACCCTCCGTCCCAAACGCTTGTTGTCCACAACCGAATTCCTTCCTTCCCGTCTATGTCTTGAAGCGCTGCTGTAATCAGCTTGCGAAGTCCGGAAGATTGTTCATTCTGTGGAACGATGTCACTGAGCGGAAACAATACAAAAGCACGCTCTAACATGCGTGGATGCGGTAACGTTAAATGTGGTGTATCGAGCACCTGACCCTCAACCCACAACAAATCCAAATCTACCGTTCTCGGTCCATAGCGGATATCCCGGATACGACCCAACTGCGTTTCAATCCCCAACATCACTTCCAGCAAGGACTCGGGCGCAAGTGTCGTTCGCAAAGCTGCTGCCATATTGAGAAACTGCGGCTGATCTAAATAACCTACTGGCTCTGTCTCGTAAACTTTGGAGCAGCGGACCACAGATATTTCATCATGAGCGTCCAGTCTGTTCAAAGCCTCTGACAGTGTACCCTCGCGGTCACCCAAATTAGCCCCTAAAGCAATATAAGCCTCTGATTCTTCAGAGGTGGAATGTATATTCATGGACCTTGTTCTCACTTTCTAGTTCTGCGCAGCTCTACAGTCACTCCCTGAAAATGAATGTCGAAAGGCGGATGGGGTTTAGTTACCTTAACCGTTACTGCATTGATAACAGTATAAGTGTCCAGTACGGAGGATGCAATATATTCTGCCAAAGCTTCGATCAACTTAAAAGACTTTATTTCGACAATGTTTTTGACTAATTCATGAACTTCAGCATAATTCACGGTTTGACTCAAATCATCATTCAAGCCCGCACCCTGCAAATCAAGCTCCAGCTCTAAATCAATGTAAAAACGTTGTCCCAGCTTACGTTCTTCCTCAAATACACCGTGGTATCCGTAATATTCCATGCGATGCATTGTCATTTTATCCATGGTTAATCCGCCCTTTTTCGTAAAATATAGCTATTCACGCACCACTGGAGGTGCAGCATACAACATCGCATCACACATCTTAACCGTTCGTTTAATCAGAGATACATCATGTACACGTACGATCTGGCAACCCTGAGCTATCCCAAAAGCTACTGTAGCTGCGGTGCCTTCCACAACATCATCAGACGGCAAATCAAGTACCGTGCGGATGAATTTTTTGCGGGAAGTCGCCAGTAACAACGGATAACCTAACTCAGTCAACCCGTCTAAAAGCGTCATTGCCTGCAGGTTTTCATTATAATCCTTAGCAAAGCCGATACCTGGATCCAATATGATATTGGCCGGCTTAACACCTGCGGCTACCGCAAGATCAATACTTTCCTTAAGGTCAGCCGACATATCCGCACTCAGATTCGTATAATTACGGTCCTGCCGGTTATGCATCAAAATAATAGGACAGTCAGCAGCAGCGGCCACTGCCGCCATTTCCGGATCGGCCTTACAACCCCATATGTCATTAATGATATGGGCACCCGCAGCTATAGCTTGGCGGGCTACTTCAGCTTTATAGGTATCGATAGATAACGGAAGGTGAGGTGCCGCCTTATGAATACTCTCGATCACAGGCAATACACGGGCTAACTCCTCTTCAAGTCCCACCGGTTGATGGCCAGGACGAGTAGATTCACCGCCGATATCAATAATATCAGCACCCTCTGCAGCCATACGCAGCGCATGCTCAACTGCTTTGTCCGGATGATCCCAAAGTCCTCCATCTGAAAAAGAATCAGGGGTCACATTAAGGATGCCCATAATCAATGTTCGATTTCCTAACTCCAAGTCTGTATTTCCACAACGGTATGTCCGCTTAAAGAGGACTGGTCTCATTTCGAAATCGCCGTCCTATCTCTATATAATGAAATCAAGCCAGCAGTAATTGTTCCACACTGGCCAGTACCTATAGTAAATCTTGCATCTCCGTGCCACACCCCAGTAACAGGAACGATTTCTTGTACGGAATTGGTAAGAAACACTTCATCAGCAGCTTTTAACTGCTCCCAGTGATATGTTCCTTCTTCAACACTAAGGCCTGCACTAAGAGCCAGCTCCATTACCATTTCCCGGGTAATTCCCGGAAGTATCCCTGTTGTAAGATCTGGGGTATAGAGCCTGTTGTTTTTTACAAAAAAGATGTTGCTGACAATGCCCTCGGCAATAAATTCTTCTGCCGTCAGCATTAGTCCTTCAGCACCATTTGCCGCAGAAGCATACCCTCTAAGCTCTCGCTTAGCCAGAATGTTATTCATATAATGCAGCGACTTGAATCGCACTGTTCCCTCAGGAGTATTACGCCGCAAGGACAACAGCTGCAGCTCTTTGCCTTCACTATAGAGTTTATCTGGTACTTTCGGCAGCGCTTTGATGTACAACAAATGATTAGGCTTTTGATAATCACCAGCAGGTAATCCGAGAACATCCTCACCGGCTGTTACGGTATAGCGTATATAAGCTTCTTTTAATTCATTTTTGTCCATAACGCGCTTAATCCAGTCAAGTAGATGTGCCGCTTCTGCTTCAAATGGAATGCCCAGTGCCTTGCAACCCTCTGCCATACGCTTCAAATGACGCTCCAGCAAAAAGGGAACTCCCCCATAGGTCCTAAAGGTTTCGAACAAGCCAATGCCGTACAAAAAGCCGTGATCCAAGGCAGAAACCACGGTTTCTCGGGCGTCAATGACACCATTGTTAAATCCTATATATTTCATGCCGTTTCTCCGGCTCTCCGTTTCAAGAAATTACGCAGCATCGTATGACCATGATCCGTAATAATAGATTCCGGGTGGAACTGCACACCTTCAATAGGGTATTCTTTATGGCGCAATGCCATAATCTCCCCTTCTTCAGTCTCAGCCGTAATCTCCAAGCAATCTGGGAGACTCTCCCGCTCTACAATCAGTGAATGATATCGGGTAGCTGTAAATGGAGACTCCAGACCTTCAAAAACTGAGGTCCCGTTATGGTAAATAGGCGATGTCTTCCCATGCATCAAACGCTCAGCACGGATGACATTGCCACCAAATGCTTGTCCAATCGCTTGATGTCCAAGGCATACGCCGAAGATCGGAATGATCCCCTTGAAATGATGCAACAATTCCAGACTAATTCCCGCTTCATTTGGCGTACATGGGCCTGGTGAAATTAGAATATGGTCAGGTGCCAGCTTTTCAATCTCTTCGATGGTAATTTCATCATTGCGGTGCACTTTAACCTCTTCCCCAAGCTCACCTAAATACTGTACGAGGTTATACGTAAAGGAATCATAATTATCGATGACCAAGATCACAGTGCTACTCCCCCTTCGGCTCCGCTGGTAGCTGGCAATTCCTGCTGCAGTTCACTACAGAGTACTGCCTTCACTACCGCTTTGGCTTTATTATGGCATTCACGGTATTCACGGTAGGGATCGGAATCGATCACTATGCCGGCACCTGTCTGAATATATCCGACCCCGTCTTTTACAGCCAGCGTTCTTATAATAATATTTAATTCCATATTGCCGTTATAGTCAATAAAACCCATCGATCCTGTATAGGGTCCACGTCGAACCGGCTCCAATTCTTCAATAATCTCCATTGTCCTTACCTTGGGAGCCCCTGTAATAGTCCCCCCGGGGAATAAAGCTGCGATAACCGCATACGCGTCTTTATCCGGCGCAATCTGGCCCTCTACCTGCGAAACGAGATGCATCACATGAGAGTAGCGCTCCACCGTCATCAGCTCCGGCACGCTGACGGAACCGTATGCAGCGACACGCCCGATGTCGTTGCGTTCCAGATCGACAAGCATGATATGCTCGGCGATCTCTTTTTCGCTCCCGCGAAGCTCCGCCTCCATGGCGGCATCCTCCGCGGGAGTGAGTCCCCGGCGCCGGGTGCCGGCGATTGGCCGGGCGCTCACTTTGTCCCCGTGCAGCTTGACGAGCAGCTCCGGTGAAGCGCTGGACAGCGCGAAGCCGGGCGACCGCAAGAGCCCCATGTACGGGGACGGATTGAGCTTGCGCAGCCACTCGTAAACATCCTCCGGCGGGGACTTCAGCTGCGCCTCCTGGCGCAGCGAGAGGTTCACTTGGAAGACATCACCTTGGCGGATGTATTCCTGAACGTCCAGCACTGCCTGCTGAAACTTCTCAGGCGAAAAGGCGGAAGCCATGCCCGGCCACTCTCCTGATGAAACTGTAAGGGCCTCAATGCTGCCCACAGCCTCATCATCCAATCCTGCAGCTGAAGATATCAGCTGCCACTGCTCTACCATTTGTCCAGCCTGTTCTATACTGCCAAGATAAAGATTTTGCAGCTCTTCCATCCCACAGTCTGCTGGAACTGGAACGTGAACAGCACAATACAGCACATGCTCTTCGTGATCATAAATCCATATCTCGTCAAACCTCATAAAAAGATAATCAGGAAAACCAGGATCATCTTGGGCAAGAGACGGCAATCGTTCCAAAGAACGAACCACATCATAACCAAGGAAACCAATACATCCACCAGAAAAAGTAGGAACATCTTCATCCTTTAACTTAGGCGACGTAAAATCCGACATCCATTGCTGCAGTAGCTCCAGCGGTTGTCCATGCAGTGTTGTTGCCTCAGGTATCCTCTCCTCGTCCACTGATGCTGATTCCAAAGATTCAGTAGGGAAGCTAAATACTTCCGCATTATCCTCCTTGCCCTTCAATATCGAAACAGGGTTCAAGCCCAAGTACGTATAACGGCCACCCTTACCACTTTCTAAAACTACAGAATACTGGGAAGCTAACTCCCAGGCTTTCTCCCAGGACGCGGGTAATTCGTTTGTGCACCGGGGGGATTTTATAATCAAGGGAAACATGCTCCAGTCTTCAGCAGCCCATTGTTCCCACTCGTTCCAGGTTGTTATGATTTCCAAAGCCATCCTCCTAAAAGTTTTGTCTAACATCATCTTACAGTTTAATCTTCGAGACAAAACTCGCTTCGTAAGCATTTGCTTAGTTTTGTCCAATCATCAGTAGTATATTGCCTGTCAGTATACTGTACTTAAGGCATTATTGAAAAGCCCTCAGCGATAGGAAATTATTATGATTTTTTCGTTTTCTGCAAAAACCAGAGCTTTTTTCAACAATAATAAAATTACCACGTCTAGCCTGCCATATATGCACAGTACCTAATGCCTTTTAAATCAACGAAAAGAGTCTCCATCACCACCAAAAAAGTGGTATGAAGACTCTTATAGATTTACGTTATTGCAAACAATTACGCTTCGAAATTGTAAAGTGGTGTGCTCAGGTAACGTTCGCCGTTACTTGGGATAATGACTACTACTTTTTTGCCAGGGCCTAAATCTTTGGCTACTTTAAGTGCGGCAAATACAGCAGCACCTGAAGAAATACCAGACAAGACGCCTTCTTCTTTAGCTACACGACGTGCAGTTTCGAAAGCTTCATCATTCTCAACGTGGATGATTTCATCATAGATATCTTGGTTCAGAATCTCAGGGATGAAGTTAGCTCCGATACCCTGGATTTTGTGAGGGCCTGGTTTGCCTCCAGCCAAGATTGGGGAAGCAGCAGGCTCCACAGCATAGATCTTAATATCAGGATATTGGCTTTTCAGCACTTCACCCGCACCAGTGATCGTTCCGCCTGTTCCGATACCTGCAATAAAAGCATCCAAAGGACCGCCGATGGATTCAATAGCGTCAATGATTTCAGGTCCAGTAGTCTCACGGTGAATCTTCACGTTCGCTTTATTCTTGAATTGCTCGGATGGGAAATAGCTTGGGTTCTCCTTCAGAATTTCGTCTGCTTTCTTAACCGCACCATTCATACCTTCCGATCCTGGGGTCAGCACCAATTCCGCTCCATATGCGCGAAGGAGATTACGGCGCTCCAAGCTCATTGTTTCCGGCATTACGATAACTGCCTTATAACCTTTAGCAGCAGCTACAAGTGCCAGGCCGATACCAGTGTTACCACTAGTAGCTTCTACAATCGTACCTCCTGGTTTCAGTAGACCTTCACGCTCAGCTTCTTCCACGATGCTGATTGCAATCCGGTCTTTTACGCTTGATCCCGGGTTCTGATATTCCAATTTCAAATAAATATCTGCGGAGCCTTCCTGTGCCAGACGATTCAAACGAACGAGCGGAGTACCTCCGATCAATTCTGTTACGTTGTTAACGACTTTAGCCATGAGCAAAAACCTCCTTAGAATGATAAATGCGATATAAGAACGTAAATTGTGACTTTATGCTTCTGTGTGTGGAGTTTAAATTGTTGACCACCGTCAGTTATTTCCGACTAAAACGGTAGGGTTTACGTTAATATCATATTATCAATCTTGCAGGCTGTTGTCAATATTTATTGACACCTCATATTTATTGCGTAAATTGCTTTCCACCTGCTGCAAGGGAGGGGCTTGCTCCAAAGCCAGCTCTTGACGTACAAGCGCCCGAATTTCTTTCTGATCTGGCATTTCTGGAGAGTGAATACTCTCCAAGCGAATAATGGCGAAGTCTTCCCCTGTCTCGATCGGACCGGCTATATCACCCACATCCAATCCAGCCGCAGTCTTTAACATTCCCTCTGGCCAAAAAGGGTCGTCTTCCTCTACTTTGCCTAAACTGCCTCCATGCTGCCGACTCTCTTCATCAATAGACACTTCCCTAGCCAAATCAGCGAAATCCTCACCCTGTTCCAAGCGATCCATTACCTGCTGACCTTCCTCATAGGATGAAACCTTGATCATAGAAAGCTGCATTTCCTTTTTTGGAACGAAGCGCTCGGCATTTTGCTCTAAATAAGCATCTATATCGGCATCACTGATTGTAATGCCCACCGTGGCTATCGCTTGTAAGGACAGACGATAAGCTGTCTCTGCGAACACTTCCTGACGAGATAATCCCAGCTGAGATTGCATTTGAGCATAATATTGCGCTTCTGATTCGTATCCAACTATAGTGCGTGCCAGTTCCTGCTTAACCTCATCGTCTGTCACGGTAATTCCTAAAGCCTTAGCTTCCATGTCCACGACAATATGGTTAAGTATACTGATTAACACTTCTTCTCCATGCTTTTTTTTGAGCTCATCCATCCACTGCTGATCCGTTATCGGTTGTCCGCCTGCAGTCGCTACATCCGGTGATTCATTGTCTGTTGTATCTCCTTTAAGTAGGGCCATGGCGCGCAAACTCCAGAATAATAGACCCCCGAGCATTAAAGTTGCAACAGCTAGAATAATAACCGTATTGCGAAGTGCACGTTCCTGTCTCGTCATCATCCCAATGCCCTACGAATTCGCTTGTTCTAAAATGACCTGTAAATCGTCCTTATTGAAAACATAAGCCTCATTGCAAAAATGGCATACGACTTCAGCCTGTTCATCTTCTGCAATTAATCTCTCCAGTTCATCCCGCCCTAAGCTAACCAATGTCTGCTCTACCCGCTCACGCGAACACTGACAAGCAAAGTTAATATCCAGTTCATCCATAACCACTGCATCCGGCAAAAGGTAGCGCAGCATTTCTTCTGGCTCCAGCCCCTGATCGAGAAGTGCTGTTACAGAAGGCATCGCCCCTACAGCTTTTTCAATCTCAGTAATCTCCGCATCTGTCAGACCAGGAAGAAGTTGAACAATAAACCCTCCAGCCACAATTACCGACTCATCGGTATCTACCAATACACCTAGGCCAACCGCAGCTGGAGTTTGCTCAGAAACCGCAAAATAATAAGTAAAATCATCGCCAAGCTCCCCGGAGATAATAGGAATACTACCTCGGTACGGCTCTTTCATGCCTAAATCTTTTATAACATCAATGAACCCTTCAGTTCCCACCGCTCCAGCTACATCCAGTTTCCCCATACTATTGCTCGGTAAATGAATGTGTGGATTATGCACATAACCACGCACTTCTCCCAATGCATTGGATTCTGCAACGATTTGTCCGATCGGTCCATTCCCCTTAACCATAATACTCAGCTTCTCACTACCCTTGAGCATAGCGCCCATCATGGCTGCAGCGGTAACTGTACGTCCCATTGCGGCTGTAGCCGTTGGATACGTATCGTGTCTGCGTCTCAGTTCTTCAACCAATTCAGTTGTGCGGACAGCAAACGCTCTCACTTTACCATTAAGAGCCGTGCCGCGGATTAGTCGATCCTTCTTTTTTTCCATTGGGTGCATAGCCCTCCTATCTCTTCGCCTTTTTAGGCTTCTTTATCTTTATTGGTTACGATCGTAAATAATTCTTAATCCTTCTAGCGTTAACATAGGATTTACTTCATCAATACAGTCCGTTTCACCCGCAATTAGCGAGGCGAGGCCTCCGGTCGAAATAACCTTCAGTTCGGGAGCGTTCATCTCGACTTTAATTCGTTTAACGATGCCCTCAACCTGACCCGCATAGCCAAAAATAATTCCGGCCTGCATCGCATGCACCGTATTACGCCCGATGACCTTTTTAGGCTTCTCCAATTCAATTCGCGGCAGCTTAGATGCCCGCTGGTATAATGCCTCTGTTGAAATGCCTAGACCAGGAACTATCGCGCCACCAAGATAATTAGCACCTGCATCAATGCAATCAAAAGTCGTAGCCGTACCAAAATCAACAACCACAAGTGGACATTTGTATTGTTCAATCGCAGCAACTGCATTAACAATCCGGTCTGCGCCAATTTCACGCGGATTCTCATAACGTAAGTTAAGCCCCGTCTTAATCCCTGGTCCAACAATCAATGGGTCTTTCCCTATATATTTAATACACATATCCTCAATAGTCTTAACCAGTGGTGGAACAACAGAAGATATAATTACACCTTCAACGTCTTTGACAGATATACCTGACATGTGAAAAAGATTGTGTATCATTACTCCATATTCATCCACGGTCGATTGGCGCGCAGTGCTTAGCCGAAAATGATGCAGCAATTCGCGTTTTCTATATACACCGAGAACAATATTGGTATTACCGATATCGACAGCAAGCATCATGACAAAGGCCCTTCCTTCTTAGCATTAAGGTCTAGACTGATATCCAGACTGGAGAAGGAGTACGTAAGGCGCCCGACAGAAATCACATCCACACCCGTTTCAGCAATCCCGCGTACGGTTTCTAACGATACATTTCCAGAAGCCTCTGTCTTAACATGCGGAGCTTGGGATTTAATCCTAGCCACGGCTTGCTTCATCATATCGTTAGACATGTTATCGAGCATTATAATGTCGGCACCTGCTGCCAGCGCCTCTTCGACTTGCTCTAAATTTTCGGTCTCCACTTCGATGCTCATCGTATGCGGGATGTTCTTCCGAGCACGACCTACAGCCTGCCGAATACCACCCGCGCCTTTGATATGATTATCCTTGATCATAACTGCATCATATAAGCCAAAACGGTGATTAAAGCCTCCACCAATACGAACAGCATATTTCTCAAGCATCCGGTGACCTGGTGTTGTCTTACGTGTATCCACTAAGCGAGTCGGTAATCCCTCCAGCACCTGCACGAAAGAAGCTGTACGTGATGCCACACCCGAAAGACGCTGCATCAAGTTAAGCGCAAGCCGCTCACCTGTTAGAATCGCATGTGTGCTGCCCTCAACCTCAATAATTACAGTCCCTTTGGTTACAGCTTGACCTTCTTCGACAAGGGCTGTAAAACTAAGCGCCGGATCCACAATTTCAAAGACCAGCTCTGCAATTGGGATGCCACAAATTATCCCATCTTCCTTGGCATGAATAATCCCTTTGGACTCATGGCCCACTGGAATCGTCATCTGCGTGGTTACATCTCCGGAACCAACATCTTCCCGCAACCAAGCCTTGATAGATTGTACTAGTTCTTCATTGTAACCATTAAACATCATCGCTTAATTCCTCCACTATTCCCAGTTCGCGAATTTGAAGCAGGTGCTTACGCCACTGATCATCATCCCGCTGCGGATAATCCTCACGGTAATGCGCCCCACGGCTCTCTTCCCGTGCCAGAGCAGACTCTGTCACAAGCAAACAGCAGGTCAGCATATTAGCAAATTCATATTCCTCACGTTTGGACAAAGCTGATCCAAAGATTGGCAGCTGTCGTTTTAATTCATCTAATCCTTTAAGTAACATCTCTTCGTTACGACGTAGTCCGGCATATCGAACCATTACCTTCTGTAGCTTCAAACGACGTTCCACAATAGCTTGAGTTGGCGAATCTACACGGCCCTCGTTACTGATAACCGATAAAATATCACGGTCCAGCGGGGAAAGCTCATGAATCCGATCAATAATACGCTGTCCAAATACAATGGCCTCAGATAAAGAATTACTAGCTAAACGGTTAGCGCCATGCAGGCCTGTGGAGGAAACCTCTCCGCAAGCAAACAGACGCGGGACGGTACTCTCTCCATTCAGATCGGTCTTAATCCCCCCCATCATATAATGCGCAGCAGGAGCCACTGGAATCCAATCACTTGTAATATCCAGTCCATAGCCCATACATGTCTCATATATTGTGGGAAACCGATGCTTCACCATCTCTGGAGATTCATGTGTAATATCCAAATAAACGAACGTTGATTTAGTAAGTTCCATTTCACTTACAATAGCTCGCGCTACAATATCCCGCGGGGCTAGTTCAAGCAGGTTATGATAACGCTCCATGAACCGCTCTCCATTAATATTGCGCAAGACTGCTCCTTCCCCACGCACAGCTTCGGAGATTAAAAATCTAGGAGCTCCTGGGTAACTAAGTGCTGTAGGATGAAATTGAATAAATTCCATATCTCGTATATGAGCACCAGCGCGATAGGCGATCGCTACACCATCTCCTGTAGCTACCTCAGGGTTGGTAGTGTATCGATATAATTGTCCTGCTCCACCAGAGCACAAAATGGTCGCATCCCCTTGCAGGAACAACCGTCCACCACCGGGCCGCTGCAATAATGCGCCTACACATTCGCCACCTTCAGTGATGAGATCGATAGCATAATGATCATCCCAGACCTCAATATTCTCATGTTCCGCTACCTGTTCCGCCAATGCACGAACAATCTCATAACCAGTAGCATCCCCATTTGCATGCAAAATACGGCGGTGGCTGTGCGCTCCTTCCTGAGTCAAAGCCAGTACCCCATCTTCCTTATCAAACAGGGTTCCTAAGCGAATTAACTCATGAACGCCTTCCGGCCCTTCATTAACAAGTGCATCGACAGCTGTTGAGGAGCAAAGACCTGCACCGGCCATTAAGGTATCCTGCCGGTGGTATGCAGGGGAATCATCCTCAGCTATAACAGCTGCGATCCCCCCCTGTGCATAGCGAGTATTACTTTCCATTACTGATTTCTTTGTGATCATTATGACACGCCGATCTTCACTGGCTTTAATAGCCGTGAATAATCCGGCAATCCCTGAACCAATAACAATACAATCTGTCTTTACCGTAGGAATATCCCGAAGATCAAAATCAACCAAATATTGTGGAATCATGACCGCTTTTCACCTGTTTCAACGAAAGAGTAGCGCATGCTACCGGACTTGTAGCATGCGCTCTAGGGATGTTCTGGCTTTGTCGGCGACAGCAGGCGGTACATAGATTTGTGGCTTCATCGTCTCCAGGCATTTCACCAGTTTTTTTAGATTATTAACTTTCATATTAGGACAAACAAGAAATTTGGTAGCAAAATGGAATTCTTTATCTGGACTATCCTTACGAAGCTGATATCCGGTACCATCTTCCGTTCCAACGATAAATTGCTTACGATCCGATTTCCGGCAATACTCCAGAATTGATGTAGTGCTGCCTACATAGTCACCCATGGCCACTACTTCAGGACGGCACTCTGGATGAACTACAAATTCCGCATCTGGATATTTTGCTCTCATCTCTACTACATCTTTGACGGTCAACATGTCGTGAGTGTTGCAATAGCCTTCCCAGATAATCAGCTTCTTGCCCGTCTGATCTTGTACATATTGACCAAGATTCTTATCTGGGACCCAAATAATCTCTTCGGCGTCAAGGGATTCGATTACTTTCACAGCATTAGCAGAGGTACAACAAATATCGGTTTCTGCTTTAATCTCGGCGGACGAGTTGATATAAGTGACTACTTTAGCATTTGGATGTTGAGCTTTTAGCTTACGTAAACCGTCTACATTGACCATATCTGCCATTGGACAGCCTGCACGTTCATCAGGAATTAGGACGGTTTTGTTCGGGGCTAGAATTTTTGCACTTTCCCCCATGAAATGAACACCGCAGAATACAATAACTTCCGCATCTGTCTCTGCAGCCTTCTGAGCGAGTAAAAAAGAGTCGCCCCGGAAATCGGCAACCTCCTGAATTTCATCACGCTGATAATAATGAGCTAAAATGATTGCGTTTCGTTCCTTTTTAAGCTGTTCAAGACGTATACGAAGTTCTCGATTCTGTTCCTGCTTGCGCTCAAGCGCCAGAGCTTCCACCGATTGTTCTCCCCCTTAAATCCTCGCGGCTTTTCGCCGACATGATGTTATCAAATGGCATGCGCCATCATGGTGAAAAAATGAACATGCTGATATAAATAGTAAGTAATATTAATCACTAATGTACACAACGTTCCAGCCCCTGTCAATGTAACTGGACAGGCTTTAAGGCATAGAATCCCTTAAAAATTAAAATAAAAAATCCGGAGAACAGTTACGTTCTCCGGATAAATTTACATCATATGAATGGTGGACCCAATTAGGTAAGGCTAGTGCCCCCACCTTTGTTGTCATCACCGGAACCATCATTACCCTCAGAATCAGGGTTATTCGGGATATCCTTTGATAAGTCAGGAAGTGTGGACTGTTCATCCTCAGGCTTGCCTTGAATGCGAACTCGCACATCACCGATATTGTCGATGACAGGCTCGCCAACTTCATGGGCAACACCTTCGCCACCCTCTGGTTTACCATCCTCGGAAAGGAATCCTTGTTCAATCAGTTGTGTGATCTGATCAAGCTCAAGTGTTTCTTTCTCAAGTAATGTATTGGCAATCAAGTGCATTTCTTTGGAGTGTTTGATCAACAGATCTTTACAACGTTCGTAACTCGAAGTAATAAAGTTCTGCATTTCCTGATCAATCTCATAAGCAATGGAGTCACTGTAATTCTGTTCATGCCCAATATCACGACCTAAGAATACTTGACCTTGAGAAGATCCGAACTGCATAGGTCCAAGCTTATCGCTCATACCGTACTCCATAATCATGGCACGCACGATGCGCGTAGCCTGTTGGAAGTCACTGTATGCACCCGTACCGATCTCACCAATAAACAATTCTTCGGCAACACGTCCACCAAGTAATCCAGTAACCTTATCTAAAAGCTCCTGCTTGGTAACGATCATCCGATCTTCCTTCGGAAGCATAATAACGTATCCGCCTGCACGTCCGCGTGGGATAATAGTAACTTTATGCACCATATCGGCGTGCTCAAGGAAGTAACCAGCAATAGTATGGCCTGCTTCATGATAAGCTACAATACGTTTCTCGCGGTCACTGATCACACGGCTGCGTTTCTCAGTACCTACGATAACACGGTCAATAGCTTCATCCACTTCAATCATGGAAATATCTTTACGGTTACGGCGTGCAGCTAGCAAAGCTGCCTCATTCAGCAGATTCTCCAAATCAGCACCTGTGAATCCGGTTGTGCGTTTAGCAACAACATCCAGTCTTACATCTTTCGTAAGCGGTTTGTTACGAGCGTGCACCTTAAGTACAGCTTCACGGCCTTTCACATCAGGACGGTCAACCGTAATTTGACGGTCAAAACGTCCTGGACGAAGCAATGCCGGATCAAGTATATCAGCGCGGTTAGTCGCCGCTACAATAATAATGCCTTCGTTACCACCGAATCCATCCATCTCAACCAGCAATTGGTTAAGCGTCTGCTCACGCTCGTCATGTCCGCCACCAAGACCGGCACCACGCTGACGACCCACAGCATCAATTTCATCAATGAAGATAATACATGGAGCATTCTTCTTAGCATTCTCGAACAAATCACGTACCCGAGAAGCACCGACACCCACGAACATTTCCACAAAGTCAGAACCGGAAATACTAAAGAAAGGAACGCCAGCTTCACCTGCTACCGCACGGGCAAGCAATGTTTTACCTGTTCCCGGAGGACCTACAAGCAATACGCCCTTAGGAATACGTGCGCCGACAGCTGCAAATTTGCGTGGATCTTTCAGGAACTCAACGACTTCGACAAGCTCTTGCTTCTCT
Organism: Paenibacillus sp. FSL F4-0097; assembly: GCF_038593125.1. NCBI lineage: Bacteria > Bacillati > Bacillota > Bacilli > Caryophanales > Paenibacillaceae > Paenibacillus > Paenibacillus sp. FSL F4-0097. Next base: position 73,125 of record NZ_CP151965.1, on the reverse strand, counting down.
TCGTCCGCCCCTGCAACATCCTCAAAGCTGATTTTCTTCTTCTCTTCATTATATAACCGAGCCTTGCTCTTGCCGAAATTCATGACTTTACCGCCGCCACCTTGCGCCTGATTAAACAGGAAGAAGAACAAGATGAACATAATTACCAGTGGGATAATTGAAGAAAGGAATGTCAGCCAAATGCTGGTACCTTCCATTTTCTTCTGAGTTAATTCAATCCCATTAACATCACTGGCTTGAATCAGTTCATTGATAGCGGCATCTGTAGGAGGAATATATGTGGAGAAGCTTTTCGATTTAGTATCGGCAGGCAGCTCTCTATACTCGCCTGTGACCAGAAAGGCATTACCCTCAAACTGAACCGTCAAATCCTTCACATTGTTGTTCTTGATCTCCTGCCGTAACTCGTCGTATCTAGGGAAATCGGCGGCTTCATTTCCATTGCTCACAAACTGGACAATACCCACCACGACTAAAAATAAAATCAAATAAAAACCAGAATTCCGGATGAACCGATTCATCCCCTACCTCCTCTCACAACACTCAAGTTATTGTACCATAGCCTCTTGGGACACCTCAAATAAAGGAAGTTGTGGGTATCCGATCCGTATGATCGAGGCAGTCCTTAGTTCAATTGGAATAAATCTCAGGTTTCAGTACTCCAACATATGGGAGGTTCCGATACCGCTCGGCATAATCCAATCCGTAGCCTACTACAAATTCGTCAGGTAACACGAAGCCTGTGTAGCTGGCTTCAAGATTAACAGTGCGGCCTGATGGTTTATCAAACAAGGTAACCACAGAGATAGTAGCAGCATTCCGGTTGCGGAGCAACTCAATTAAATAGCTGAGTGTAAGACCACTGTCAATAATATCTTCAACGATCAAGATATCGCGGCCTTCTACCGATACATCCAAATCCTTAATAATTTTGACTACTCCAGAGGACTTGGTGGATGCTCCATAGCTGGACACTGCCATGAAATCCATCTCAACAGGTACTGTAATGGCTTTAACCAAATCTGCCATAAATATAAACGCACCTTTTAGTACACAAATTACTAAAGGGGTACGACCTGCGTATTCTTCGCTCAGTGTTCGACCGAGCTCCTTAATTTTCTGCTGAAGTTCCTCTTCGGTGATCAATACTTCTTGAATATCGTTTTGCAACTTGCGAAACCTCCTAAGTTATACTATGAAAGACTTACTTCGACCATTACGTTTCTTCGCGGTCATCCAGCTCTGCCAGAGACAATAGAAGTACGGAGGTCGTGTGCCGCCCTACTGCGGCATGCATCGAGCGTCTTACGCCCGGAATCCAGACGATATTGCCCAAACCATCACAAACGAGGGGAATCAATGACCGTTCGGAAGCAGGTATTTTATCATCAATATAAATATCTTTTACCTTTTTGCTTCCGTTTAATCCCATGATCCTTATGGTATCTCCAGGCAATCGGGATCGTATCGTCAGTGGAAAGACCAGTTCATCACGGTCAAACCAAGCCGACATCTTCCCATAATCCTCCCCCTGTACAAAAAAGTTTTCTCTCTCCAGTACCGCCATCGACATCACCTTACCTATTTCCTCCAATTTAAGCTCAGAGTCCGGTAAAAACAGACGATATGTATAGCTTGCCTGTGGCGTCGTGGGCTTGGACGAGAACAAGATACTATCATATTGCCGCACACAAGTCAGGCCTCCACCCAAATCCAAGCTCCAGGTGGTGGGATAGCTCTGCAGCGTTCCCCGACGTACAGTTTCGATCTTGGGGAAATCAAGGGCAGATAAATCCGCCGACAGATAATTTAATATTAGTTTAATCAAACGCCGTTGTAAAGCGGAGGGTATGGCAGCAAATGAAGCTCTGTTAAAGGTGTATTTCCCATCCCCTTCCGAAACTAGCTCTTCAAAGCATTTTGCCGCAGACGTCTCCATATACTCATCTTCAGCTCCCGCAATTTCCGCAAGCTGTACGAGGGATTGCTTCACTCTGCCATTATACTTTTCCAGAAAAGGGAGAACTTCCAAACGAATGGCATTTCGCTTGTATTTCGTCAGCAGATTGGTGGCATCCTCAGCATAAGTGAAACCTTCATTTTGGCATAACCCTAAAAGTGCTGTTTTGTTAATACGTAGGAATGGGCGAATGAGTTCCACCTTTTTTTCTGTTCTTTTCCACTTGATACCCGACAGTCCAGATAAGCCACTTCCGCGTAATAGACGCATAACTACAGTTTCTGCCTGATCATCAGCATGATGAGCCAGAGCAACAGAACGCGCCCCATATCGGTGTGCCGTATCAATCAGAAATTCGTACCGCTTCTCACGTGCAGTACCCTCAGGACCAAGTCCACTCTCTTTAGCCAAGGAGGGAATATCGAATTCCGCAAACTCAAAGGGCAGTCCCAGTTCTTCAGCCATACCACGTACGAGCTCTGCCTCTTCCTTCGATTCCGGTCTAAATCCATGATTCACATGAGCACATATTAAGGTAAGCGGAATAAATTTTAAAGATATTTCATGTAAAACATGCAAAAGAGCCACAGAATCCGGGCCGCCGGAAACTGCGACTACAATGGTGTCATGGGGCGCCCACAGCTCATGCTCGGCCGCTGACTCCAATACAGACTCCACCAGTCCATTCATTTGCTCCATATGCGCCCCCCTCTCTCTCCAACTATATGTATGAGTTCAAAAACGGAATACCCAATAAATCGTAAAGGCGAGCAAAAACAAAGACAATGCGAATGCATTTTTTAACCACCGGGGGGTGTCCATACTATCCGGGCGCTTTCTGCGCGAGTTATAAATATGGTTTCGCCAGACCTCAGTAGCATCCGCAGAGCCTGAGAACCCCCCTTTTAACGCCATACAAATCCAGGAGGATAGTTTCTTATTGGGTAAATTTCTAGCCAGCTTAAATAATTCGTCCACACTTCTCGTCTGCGGCAGCTGTAAGGCTGCCTTTTTGAGCCCTTCTTCATTGAGCAAACGAAGACACAGCACAGCAAATGCGAAAAGATCGTAACCCTCATCGCTGATTCGACTGCCCGCATTCCAGAAACCACGATCATGCCATTCGGTAAACTGCTTCACACTACGACCAATAGGGCTTGTGCCCCCAAAGTCGATCAGTTCCACTTCACCGTATTTCGATACCATGACGTTCTCGGGCTTCAAATCACCGAACACAAATCCACATTCATGCAGTGTGCGCAGCTTTTCAAGCAGACCAAGACCTACCAGGCCTAACCAATCGGGACCGTTTTTCGATAAAAAATGATGCAGCGGTTTGCCTTCAACATACCTCATCACATAGAAGGGGATATTATCCCCATTCGCAAAATCATCCGCTTCCAAAAAATAAGAAGACAATGGATTCTCACGACGAGCCCGATGTTCATTCCGCTTTCGTCGCGATTGCAGCGAGGTCAGCACATTGATCTCCGATTGAAGTTCAAGTGTATCGTATCCGATTTTTAGCGCGTACCTTTCCCGTCTGCCTTCTCTTTGCACAAGATATACGGTTCCGTTCGCGCCCCTTCCCAGCATCCGCTCAACGACATAACGGTTACCCCGCCATTTGCCGTTAATTAAGGTACCAGTAGGATAGGACGGATTAGACGACATACCCACCAATCATCCCTTCTCTTTCGTCGTGGTCATCGCTTAGTCGGCGTCCACGATGTTCATCCAGTGTATCATAACGATAATGTTCAAGCACCTTGAAAATAGCTGGGCCAGTCGGTGTTGCGCCTCTCATGTGTAATTTAGAGAATAGCGTACGAATACCTGACATGTCATGCGTCCAATCTAGATCAAGCTTGGCATCTTCACTGCTGTTATTTCCGGGAAAATGAAACACAGCGATCTCACTCTTGCCTTCCCGTGCTTCTAAACTGAGAGCCAAATCGCGAATTGCATCCTCCACAGCACCCAGTTTAGGTTTCATACTGGCACTGGCATCGATAAGAAGTGCAATGCGCAACGGTGTTGTTTCTGTCAGTTCATCTACAACTGTAACAACCTGTGAACGTTGAACAGGAGGCAGCTGATCCAGTGAGCCGTCGCCTAGTATCTTTTTTACCTCTTTATTAACCGCCTGCTGGATCGTCTGAACCACGGTCTTGCGTGTCATCATCTGAATCGTCTGCGCCAGTTGTGGTGTTCCGACTATTCGGCTAAGGCCTCCCCCGGCCTTGGCAATGTCGGCAATCTCCCGGCTGCCGATTTCACCGATCGTACCATAATCAACTACACCGACCACATTTACGGTGATTCCCTCCTGCAGGGCATGCGCCGCTGCCAACACCGGACTTTCTCCTACATTCGAACAACCGTCAGTAATGAGCATAATTTGCTTCATAACCCTCAACTCCCCCTTTGTTTGAACCTCTGTTTCTAGCATATCCAGAAATGAGAGATTTCAAACGGTCGATGTTAAGTGAGGAGTCTAGATCAAAACAGAGGGGGTTAGTGAATAGGGGAACTACGAGAAATGTTTGGGCTTTCGATCGCTGTTGTCCTCAGATTCCTTGATTAGAACCGCCTCTCGCGGTTGGAATCCGAGGACAAAGGCGAACGCTCCGCTTCTACAGCTCCAAACTTTCTCTCCGTTCCATACCTTCACTAGTAAACAGTTTAGATCTACAGATTCCGTCCCAAGTCAGCCGACCATTGAAACGAGAATAGTAGAGGCCGGCGAGTTACATGTCACGGACTCGCCTCGAATACCTCCATCAGCACACACCTTACACGTGCTACAAACCCACAAGCAACACGGCGCTTCGCGCGTGCCCCCCAAGCAGCACGATATCTTACGCGTGCCTTAAACTATACAAGCAGTACGACGCTTCGCGCGTACCCAACATTAAAACCTACTAAACCTAAACCTAAACCTAAAATAACTAACTTACCGTACGCGGGCGCTCCATACGGCCGATGCCCGGCATATGCAGGCTGGACCATTCCGGATGGAAATGATCAAGACGGCTGACGACAATAGTCATGTCATCAAGGATCTCATTGCCCTGGTAACGGATCACTTTCTCCAACAGGCTGTCCGCTAGAGCTTGAGGATCATCACCCTCAAGCTCTTGGATCATCCGTTTCATCCATATCTCCTTATTAACGGCATATCCAGGCGCATCATAAATACCATCGGTCATCATAATTAAAATATCGCCGGGGCGAAGCTGCATACTGATTAAATCCACATCAATATCTTTAATGATTCCTATCGGCAGATTGCTAGAGGTTATTGGAATGACCTCACTCCCCCTCCGGATAAAGCTTGGTGCAGAAGCAATCTTCATAAACGTTGTCTGCGCAGAATATTGATCGATTAAAGCCATGTCGACAGTAGCATAGAATTCATCAGGGGAGCGTAATAAAAGAATTGAGTTGACCGACTTTACAGCCAGTTTCTCATCCATACCGGATTGCAGCAGCTTTTCTAACATGCCGAGTGCGGCACTGCTCTCCATCCTTGCCCGTTCACCATTTCCCATTCCATCACTAATGGATACTGCAAAGGTGCCATTGCCAAGCTCTACGGTGCTGAAGCTATCGCCAGATAGCATATCTCCACCTTTAGAAACAACTGCCACACCCGTATTTACCTCAAAGGCTTTGGCTGAACCAAAGGTAACCATCGAGAGTCCTTCCCGGGGATGAACCGCCGTCTCACTCATGACAGCAATATTCTCATCCAGAATGTCGGAGAGGAGTGGGGCAATCATTTTACGGCATTCATCAAAACCGCGATTATAAGCGTGCACTACTTCTATTTCTACGCGTCCGGGGTCCAGACTTAAAATTTCAATGCCATGAATAGACAGTCCCAATTTCTCAAGAGCCTCGCGGATTTGCGCTTCCTGCCGATACATGGCCTGCCCCTCACGCTTAATTTCCTTGGCCAAGTCTTCCATAACCTGTGACACGCCGGACAGCTGCTCGGCAACAAATTGCCGACTATCGTATATTTGTCTTTTCCACCGCATATCATGTTGGTAGAGATCATATTGTCCCTTCATGACCTCAAGCACTTCACCGGTTTTGCCACAAATACGGCTCCATTCCGGTGGCAGCTGAGCAGCCGTAATATCAGGGCATTCCTCAACAGTTGTCATCATATCTGTCATGTATCTATATGTCTGATAGAATTTTGCATCCCAGCAGTGAGTACGGCGAATGCAGCCAGCGCAGGCTCCTTCTGTGACCGTATTCATAAAATCTTCCATTTCACGATCCGATTTGCCCACTTCTCCGGCACGTGGAATCTGACCAAAGCTACTGGAGAGCTGTTGGAATACCTGTGAGAATTGAGTGACCCGTTCTGCAGTCAGATCCCTGACCCTGCGGGCATATTCATGTTGAGATCGGCTATGATCTGACGTGCCCGGTACATATTTTGCTATCGCTGATATCATCGTTTTAGGCGTTATTAGAAACAGCACTACTGCTGCGCAGGTCTCCCATGTTGAGGCCATCATATCACCCGGACCCGTAAAATAGACGGAAAGGATCGTTGATCCTAGCAGCATGCCAATAGATACCGCACCCTTTCGCCCACCTTGCATCATTCCCGCTAGCATTCCGGAAAAAGCAAGCAGACTCATCTGATAGATAGCACTGATATCGGCCAGACTAAGGATCAACCCCGTCACCACCCCAACAGCTGCACCGAGGGGAGCGCCCCCTGCCATGGCAAAGAGCAGAATTAAATAACGAGACAATATATGCTCTAATGACAAACCATTAAGGGTCCATCCCACAAGGCCTGTCATTACGGAGGCTAACAGAATAATAAGGCATAAAACCTCCTCGTTCCTCAGCGATCTGCTCTTTTGTTTGTAAGTTAGTAGAGGAAGTGCCTGAATGAACACAAGAGTAAGTACAAACCCAAGTAAAGCATCCAGAGTTGTCATCATAAAGGGGTACCAGGAAAGAGAAGGTCCGAGAACAATCTTGAACAGGCCAACCATAAACGAGGATACGAATACCATAAGGGGTGCATAGGACAAATCTATTCGTTCGAAACTTTCAAGCCCTCTATAAACAAGAAAGAAGATAATCAGTTCAGCCGTAGTAACCAAGGCACCCGGAAACGGAGTGAAGAGACTTCCAGCTATAATAGCACCCGCTACAGGTAAAATAGAGTCTCGACGCATAAACACAATGACGGCAAAATATGCGACAGCAAAAGGGGACAGCTCGTCCAGGATCATAGCTCTACCTAGCAGAAACCCCATAAAACTTAACAGAAGCATCCACTTCTTCGCTGTTATAAGCTGAATATAACGCTGCTTCTGACCCCAAGCTATAATACGCGTGCCTAAGGCTTGTCTCTGCTTCTTATCTTCGCTTCCCACTCTTGTCCACTCTGGCAAATTCACCACATTGCTTTTACTCATTACCCTACACCACCCGTTTAAGAATTTATGGTTCTCATTATATAGCGGGTCATTTGAGAAAGTTTGTCAGAAATGGAGGGACAGTCATAAGAAATTTCCGACAAAAAAGCCTTTGTTCATTATTCCTAAAAAAATAGAGCGATCCCTTGCGGCGCAGTAGTTTGCTTCTCCTCAAGCTTGATTCCAGTGCAGTTTTAGGCGCAAGCCTGGCGGTCATTCGCCAGCGATTGCCCTAGAGTTATGTGAAAATGACATGGATGCTGTCGGCAAGTTTATATGACACGACAAAAAAACCGCAAGGGCGAAATGCCCTTGCGGTTATTTATGATGTACAGGTATTGGATTATACGCGTTTGGCTCCACGGCCTCCGCGCTTTCCTTCTGTGTTCTTCTTAATCGAAGATATCCGTTCTTCGCTGTCTTTCAGGAATCGCGACATTTTATCCTCGAATGAAGGTTTACCGGCTGCAGGCTTAAATGGACGCCCACCCCGTTCACGATTGAATCCACCGCCGCCTCCACCACTGCCGCCACCGCCGCCGAAACGGTCTCCGCCGCTAGGACGTTCTGGTCTTGGAGCTCTAGGCGGACGTACTTCCGATGCTGGCTTGTCAACAGCCTGCTTAATGGAAAGTCCGATCTTGCCGTCCTTATCGACGTTGATCACCTTGACGGTTACTACATCACTAATCTTCAGATGATCGTTAACATCCTTGACGTAATTATCGGCGATTTCCGAGATGTGAACGAGACCTGTGACACCTCCTGACAGATCCACAAATGCTCCGAAATGCGTGATGCCTGTCACTTTGCCTTCTAACTTGGTGCCCACTTCAATTGCCATAGAATAAAATGATCCTCCCTTAAAAATATACAGACGAATATTAAGGTCATCCTGTCTGCGGTGATTTGATTATACAGTAAAGAGCAAAGCAAGGCAACAGAGTAAAAGCCTCTTTTAGCCAGTATTATTGCTCTGATTGCTCTGTTCGAATAGGAGTTTCCCCTTGAGGATAGATATTGTACCATTTACGCGCTAATTGGCCAATATACTCATCATCATTAAGTCTGGACACTTCATATTTCAGTTGATTCAAAGATGACGTGACACTCTCGCTAGTCTTTTGTTTCTTGGCGAGTTGCTCGCCCTTGTCCGCAATAACTGCACTTTGATTGAAGTAAGTATAACCCGCCCAGCCAAAAAATACTGCCACAAAGAGAATCCACATGAATCTTCTTCTCTTCGCGCCTGCGGCCGAATTTTTGCTAGGATTACTTTTCTCTTCCGCAGTGAATCTGTTCATGCAGCGTACCCCCTAATTCAAAGGTCAGCGTTTCCGCCATTTGGTAATCCATCCAGTGATCTTCACGATCCAGGCGCTATGCTTAAGCCGTGATAACCATGGAGAAATCCACCTTACAGGTAATACCCAAATTGGCTTCGTTAGACGCAGCAGAAGCTTAAGGATGAATAATAAAATACGACCTAGCAGCACTAGCAACCCTATAATAAGGCGCCAAAGCCAGCGAAGAGGTTTACCTATCATAATCTCCATAAGTCTCCATAGCAATCTGCACATATACTGAACCGATTGAATTAACATTAACACAAAACGCCGCACCGTAACACTGAAGATCAAAAAATAGATCCATATTCCTAGAAATAAACCTAAAAAGACATAAAATCGCAATTGCCCCTGATTTCCGGCATAGAGCATTCTAAAAACAAACAAAGCAGCACAAAGCCAATACAGCAGGTCAAGCATGGCATTCAGCCATTTGGGAAAATTGAACTTGAGCGACAGCACCCGGTAGCTGTCATAGGCCAGTCCCATTGTCACCCCGGCCAATATCATGTAGAACAGCGTCAGCCACTGAACTGCAGGATTCATTTAAATAGCTTACCGAGTAGACCTTTATTTTTGCCCTGCGATCCGGGATCTAGATAAATCAGGGAATGTACATTGCCCTCCAAGGACAACAGTCCATTCTCCAGACTTAAATTTTTGATATGTAAATGATTCCCGCGAATGGTGAGATGGCCGAGTTCTGTACGAAGCAAAAATTCCTCGCTATCAAAGCTCTCCACATTTTGCACGCCCGTCAACTCTAGCTGTTTACGACTGCGCATGTGCAGATCATGCTGTTTATTTACCTTTCCTGGCTCGATCATAGCATGTACCCCTCCTTCTTACCTCTAATCTATGGCAGTAGAAGAAGTTATAGAACATTCCAATCCACTAAAATAAGAGAGACAAAAAGAAAAAAAGAAGGTGCAACTTTACATATTGTAGAGTTGCACCTTCTTTTTTACTATTCATTATGTTACTCCTACCAGTCCAATCCGCTGCTTTTGGCAACAGGCTCTTCCCGAAGTAGAGTATACATACCAGCGGCTTCGTCCTTGCGCGTCGTTTCGACTAGCTTTTCGACTTTGACCGTTACAAGCTTTTGTCCAAATTGCACAGTAATCTCGTCACCGATCTTAACTGCACTACTTGGTTTAGATTCCCGCCCGTTAATCAGCACCCGGCCTTGTTCGGACACATCCTTGGCCACTGTCCGGCGCTTGATTAATCGGGACACTTTCAGGAATTTGTCAAGACGCATTAGTTAACGGCTTCTTTAAGCTTGTTACCAGCTTTGAATGCCGGTACAGTTGATTCTGGAATTTCAATCGTTGTGCCCGTTTGCGGGTTGCGACCAGTACGTCCTGCACGTTTGCGAGTTTCGAATGTACCGAAACCGATCAGTTGGACTTTATCGCCTTTTGCCAAAGCTTCTGTGATCTCACCCAAGAATCCGTTCAATACTGCTTCTACATCTTTTTTTGCCAATCCGTTTTTCTCGGAAATGTTGTTTACCAAATCTGTCTTGTTCATAATTTAAAGTTCCTCCTAGGATACGAAAAAATAAATGAAACGAGATTCACCGCCATATTATGGGGCAAGTCGTCATTTCGTCTTTATGATATTCTTGATGTCATCTTAAAATCCTGCCACGAATCGTCGTTTTTTAAAAAAAGAAACAGTTATTTCTCAGAAATCGTCGCAGAATCTATTCTATAGCACTATTAAACTACTCGCCATAATCTAAATCAGAGATGAATGCTACTTTCACAGCATTGCCTCATCTTAAGGTCCGTATACCGTACATAGTCTGAGAAAATCACTATACTTTTCGTTCCTCAGTCTTTGCCTCCTGCCACAACTCTTCCATCTCTTCCAAGCTGCTATCCTCTACACTCACACCCTTGGCTCGCAGACTTTGCTCGATATACTGAAACCGACGCACAAATTTGCGGTTGGTCCGGGTTAAAGCTTCTTCCGGATCTGCACCAATAAATCGGGCAACATTGGTAACAGCAAATAATAGATCGCCCAGCTCCAGGATTTGATCCTCCGCGGCTGCGTCAGTATCGATGGCTTCTTGCAGCTCTTCTATTTCTTCACGAACCTTAGCTAAGCAATCCGTAGCGTTGTCCCAATCAAAGCCCACCTTGGATGCTTTTTTCTGAAGCTTGTACGCCTTCATAAGAGCAGGCAAATCACGCGGAACTCCACTGAGTACGGATAGTTCCTCGGGCTTTACGCCTTTCCGCCGCTTCTCCTCTGCCTTCATGCCCTCCCAATTGATCAGAGCTTCTTCAGCGTCATTCGCATTCTTGTCACCAAATACATGAGGATGGCGGAAGATAAGCTTATCATTCAGTCCTTCTATGACGTCAAATACGTTAAACGTGCCTAGCTCCTCTTCCATTTGGGAGTGCAGCATGATCTGCAGCAAAAGGTCGCCCAGCTCCTCTTTCATATGGTCTGGGTCATCCTCATCAATCGTCTCAAGCACTTCATAGGTTTCTTCGATTAGATTTTTACGCAAAGATTCATGAGTCTGCTCCCGATCCCACGGACAACCGTCCGGACTGCGCAAAATATCGACAATCTCATGCAAGCGAGCGAAAGTACGACTTCTTAGCTTCTCATCACGATTCGCAGGTACATAGACCAGAGACAAATTGCCATAACCCTCAAGCCGGTCCAATTCGTATAGAGGAACAGTCACAATGCTTTCTTCGTTCTCCACGCCAAGGGCATGACCCACCACCACTTCATATTCCGGCGGATACAGCTCCATCAGACATAACTTTGTCTCCGAAGCTGTAAAGCTGTCATAAACCTGGCCAATCAGAGTATGCAATTCAGGTTGAAGCTGAGCGCTGCGAATGCCTGAAGCATCTAATAACTGGAACCCTTCAATAGGGTCAAATCCCAGTCGTACAAACGCCTCGTCCAGAAAACTCTCCCCGCCTAATATTTGCAGTTCTATTCCTTCTTCCGGGCAACGCTGACGCAGCTGTGAAACAGCTGACTCTGCAACCATGGGATGCCCCGGAACCGCATAGACAATATCTGTACCGTCTGCGGCAGAGCGAGCCTCTTCAATCAATTTTGAAGTAATTGCCGTATAGACCTCAGGAAACGAAGATAATGTTTCATACAGTCCATCAAAGGATTGCGTGGCGATTTCAAGCTCGGTGAGAGCAGCCATGACTGGATGCTCTTGGGTACGAACGTAGACAACGGATGCTGCCTTCAGTTTTTTTATAATTCCTAGTGTCAGGCGATCGGGATTACCTGACCCGAGACCAACAACTGTTAATGTTGCACTCATATGTGTTCCTCCTTTTAAGCGAGTTAATTATGGAAATAACCGCAGCTTTTTGAACTTGTCCGCCAGAGACGGGCCGATGCCCGGAAGCTGGCGAAGCTCGCTTTCGCTGAGCAGCCGCAGCACCACCGCGCCTACGGCAAAGACAACGCAGCCTGCGAGTACCCCGAGCAGGCTCTGCGCCAAGCTGGCGGTGCGTCCGCCGCCGATGCCAGCGGCCGTAGCCGCGGCGCCAGTGCCCCAGCTGGCAGCTGCGGCGGCAAGAGCCAGGCCCGCTGTGAGCAGCGCGGGCCGTGCCAGGGCATCTGCGAGGCGAAGCCGCAGATGGCCCTGGCGGTACAGCAGCAGCACGTTAAGCGCTGCTGCGAACGAATGCGCAGCCACGCCAGCGATGGCCGCGCCGGTAATGCCCTGCTGCGGAACCAGCAGCAGGTTCAGGGCCGCCTTGAGCAGCGCGGCGGCCAAAAGGTGCAGGGCCGGGGCGCGCACGTAGCCGAGGCCCTGCAGGAGCGCAGCAGAGATGATGCTGACTGTACCGCCAACAGCGGTAAAAGCCAGCCAAGTCATTGTGCTGCTGCCAGCGGTATCGCCGTAAAGAGCCATATTAATCGGCTCAGCAAGCACTGCAAGGCCCGCTGAGGCCGCTAGACCTAACAGCCAGAACCAACGCAGCGACAAGCTGCAGCGGGTCTCAATCAGCTTCATATCTCCCTTGTACTTCGCTTCCGCCAAAGCTGGAATGAACACAACAGACAGTGAGGTGGCAATCATCGTTATAATCTGCACAAGTGGCAAACCCCGATTGTACACACCAAACTGGGCCATCGCAGCTACTTCACTTCCGTCAGACGACAGCAGTCGAGGCACAGTGAATACATCTACAAGACCGATAAGAGGCATAGCCAGTGCACCTAGCATTACGGGAATTCCATAAGCCAGCAGTGTACCTGCTTTAATGCCCATAAACCCTTGCTTGGAACCTAGTCCATGTCCTGCATCCAGCGCTCTTACACGCTGACTTTCGACAGCAGCAGCTACTTCAGCAGCAGCTTCCTGTTTTACCCTCCGGCGGGGACGTCTCAAGTACAGCAGCATAATTACAAGCCCTGCGGCTCCCCCTCCGGCAGAACCAAGCAGCGCGCCAGCAGCGATGCTCTCAGCTCCTGCTCCCTGCGAAGTGAGATATAAAAGAAGAACAATCATCACTGTAACCCGTACAGACTGCTCTACAATCTGTGACACGGCAGTAGGAACCATATTATGCAGCCCCTGAAAATACCCGCGTATGGCCGACATGACAGGGACAACTGCCAAACCCCAGGCGCTTGTCCGCAAGGCAGGCATTACATGTGAGTTACCTACCCATTCGGCAATGATGGGTGCACCTACATAGGTGATGGCGCCGATAACCAAGCCGCTGATGCCTGTAATTAGCGCAGATAATAATAGAATCCGCCGGCCTTCTTCATCGCGTCTCCCAGCCGAAGCTTCGGCGACAAATTTGGAGATCGCCGCAGGCAGACCTAGCATAGCTACTGTTAACAGCATCGTATACAAGGGATACACTGTGTTGTATATACCAAATACAGCATCTCCGCCTAGATTTTGCAGCGGAATTTTTTGGAGTGTGCCAATAAGCTTTGAGATAATGGCCGCGGCACTAAGGATAAATGCGCCTTGCAGCAATCGTGATGTTTGTGTATTGGATTTCATATAATACCTGCTTCTACAACTTTGATGGGATGAATTTCTATATTATAACTTATGTATGCCCACAAGTAGAAACGGTTTTGTGTAAACGACAAAACCCCGTTTGCCCTTTGTATATCTTACCAAAAGGAAACCGGGGTCTAAATTAAGATTACTGCTCCATTTGTTTGCCCAGGAAAGCGGCAGCCGTTTCGGCCATTTTTATTTCCATTTGCGCCATCTTCGCCGAATCATCCTTGCTCACCATCACTACACAACCAATAGGATCTCCACCGGAAATGATCGGTGAGGCTACATATGAGGACACCAAATCCGGATGATCTTTAGCGATTTCATAACTGCCTTCATTGGTTTCTAACACAGTCTTACGGCTGTCCATGACTTTCTCCAACAGCACTCCCACCTGTTTCTCCAAATAATCTTTTTTGGAACCGCCTGCAAGGGCAATGAAGGTGTCACGATCAGCAATCATCGTAATGTGCCCAGTACCTTCGAACAATGACTCCGCGTACTCTTTTGCAAAGTCACCCAACTCACCAATCGGAGAATATTTCTTGAGAATGACTTCACCGTCCCGATCGACGAATATTTCCAGTGGGTCTCCTTCTCTAATACGAAGAGTACGTCTAATTTCTTTGGGAATAACCACGCGTCCGAGGTCATCAATACGGCGAACAATTCCAGTAGCTTTCATTTCACATGTGCCCCGCTTTCTTAAGAAGTATGGTCTTACTACTGTCCATTATGGGAAAGGATAATCCCAGTGATTTATCGTAATATCTGACCATAGTATTCATCTCTTCCCAGATCCTTATACATAAGCTGACATGTATTAATATCTGCATCAAGATAAAGGTAGTTCTACAACCGTTTCTGCGAAATAAAAAGCCATCTTCACTTTAAGTGAAGATGGCTTTTCTAAGGTAAGCTTGTCCATATTTACCGATGTTTATTCAGCGGCATCTGTAGCACTTGGGGATGCGCTTGGAGCTGTAGTGGCTTCTGTTCCACTATTTGTTCCGGTTTCATCTGCGGAAGCAGAGCTTTTTGGCAGATTGATGTTCTCAATAATGCCTTCCAGATCCTTTTCCATGAACGTTTCTAGGTTCTTGGATACAATTGAGCTCTTAATGCCTTCTTTTTGCTCATCCGTTAACTGGTCGAAAGTCTTGTCTGTACGGGACTCCACCTTGATGATGTGGTAACCGTACGAAGTTTCTACAGGATCACTGATGGTATTTAGAGGCAAGGTCTGTGCAGCCTTCTTAAATTCATCCACATAAGTGCCTACAGCTTTATCTTTATATTCTCCGCCTGCCTCTTTAGAGCCAGTATCGTCAGAATATTCCTTAGCGATGGCTGCGAAATCAGCACCGCCATCCAGCTTCGCCTTAACTTCTTTCGCTATTTTAAGCGCTTCTTCGCTGGTACGCTCTTTGTTGTCTGCATCTGTCAGACCAATTAGCACATGACGCAGTGTGGCAACCGTAAAGTCGCCTTTAGTCGCTTCGAATTCTTTGACAACTTGATCATCAGTCACTTTAAGCAGCATATCCTGATAAACTGACAGCACACGCTCCATATAAGTACGAATATCTTTCTCTGTAACGTCAGCATCTTTCAGTGTCTTCTTATAGGTATCGCCCAATTGTTCCTTAATGCTTGCAATTTGAGTATCGGCTTCTTTCTCCGCTTGCTTTTTCGCTTCATCCGTTGCTTGGGAAGCCAAATATTCAAAGCCCACTTCTTGCTTCAGAATGGACTCCTTAAACGCATCAATCTCTAAATATTGCGCTTGTTGTGGAGATAGGAATTTCATGATTTTTTGATCCATTGCAAATTCCTTTTGTGTAATCGTTCCACCTTTATAAGTGGCTACAGCTTGATTATCATCAGCACTATTTCCACATGCTGCTAGCATAGAAAAGGAAACTGCCGCTGCCAATGAAACGAGCAGCACTTTCCATGATTTTGTTTTATTTAACGACATTGTGTAGTTCTCCCTTCGATTTAAAAGACTGTTTAGCTTCCTTAAGAAACTGTTCAAGCAAGTCAAGCAGCTGTTTATCACTTAAATCTTTCGATTTGACCCGGATACTGGCTTTCGCATCCCTATCAAATTGTACACGTCTTTCGAAGCTATTTCCAACTTTGGCGAGTTTCGCTGTGTCTAAAGCGCCGAGACTTCCCTCATAGAAATTCAAGGTAACATCATCTCCGCGTCTAATCATGGAATCAATGCCATACATTTTTCCATACACTTTCAAACGAGCAACCGATAGTAGATTCACCACGGCTTCAGGTAACTCACCGAACCGATCCAAGAGCTCATCTTCAAGCTCGGAAGCATCATCGAAGGAGGTTACTGCCGCAACTTTTTTATAAATTTCAATTTTTTGGATACTGTCGTAAATATACTCTGACGGCAGATACGCGTCAATCGACAAATCAATGACTGTATTGCCTTCTTTCAGGGATGTATCTTCCTCCCCAAGCACAGTAACCTTACGCTTACGAATTTCCTCCGCCAGCATTTGTGAGTACAGATCAAACCCCACGGATGCGATAAAGCCATGCTGCTCTGCACCCAGCAAGTTGCCTGCACCGCGAATAGACAGATCTCGCATCGCTATTTTGAAACCAGAGCCCAGCTCCGTAAATTCCTTAATAGACTGCAGACGTTTCTCTGCAACCTCTGTCAGAACCTTGTCCCGTTGATACGTGAAATAAGCGTAAGCGATCCGATTGGACCGGCCTACACGTCCACGCAGCTGATAGAGCTGAGACAAGCCCATTTTATCCGCATCATGCACAATAAGTGTATTAACGTTCGGAATATCTACGCCCGTCTCAATAATACTTGTGCTGACGAGCACATCGTATTCTCCGTCAAGGAAATCGAGAATGGTCTTCTCCAGCTCAGATTCCGACATTTGACCATGTCCGATGCCAACTCTAGCCTCAGGAACAAGCATAGAGATTTGAGCAGCCATTTCTTGAATGCCCTGCACACGATTATAGAGATAATAGACTTGACCACCGCGGGCTAATTCCCGCTCTACAGCTTCCCGCGTAAGGGTCTGGCTATGCTCCACTACATACGTCTGTACAGGGAATCTGTTCTCTGGCGGGGTCTCAATGACAGACAAATCCCGCACTCCGAGCATCGACATATGTAGCGTACGAGGAATTGGAGTTGCAGTCAGCGTAAGAACGTCTACATTCGTTTTCAGTTTTTTCAGCTTTTCTTTATGAGTTACGCCGAAACGCTGTTCTTCATCCACAATTAATAGCCCCAGATCCTTGAATACAAGGTCCTGAGATAACAGACGATGTGTACCGATAACTACGTCGACAGTTCCTGCCCTAACGCCTTTAATCGTCTCGTTCTGCTCTTTACGGCTGCGGAAACGACTTAAGACCTGAATATTAAGCGGGTAATTAGCGAAACGTTCGCGGAAGGTCTCATAATGCTGTTGAGCCAAAATCGTTGTCGGGACTAGCACCGCCACCTGTTTACCTTCAATCGCTGATTTAAAAGCCGCCCGAATAGCCACTTCAGTCTTACCATATCCAACATCACCGCAAAGCAATCGGTCCATTGGCCGGTTTTGTTCCATATCCTTCTTAATCTCTTCGATAGCCCGAAGCTGATCTCGGGTCTCTTCGTAAGGGAACATTTCTTCAAATTCATGCTGTTCCTGTGTATCCTTTTCAAAACCATATCCTGCGGCACTTTGGCGCTCAGCATATAGTTTTATCAAATCATCAGCAATATTCTGAACGGAGGAACGAACCTTATTGGTGACTCGTGTCCATTCATTGCCGCCTAGCTTATATACTTTCGGCTCTTTATCTTCGGAACCGACATATTTCTGAATCAGGTCAATCTGCTCAATCGGAACTGAGAGCTTATCGCCGCCAGCATACAGAATATGCATGTAATCACGGTGAATACCGCTGACCTCAAGCGTGCCGATTCCCATATATTTTCCGATACCATGGTTCTGGTGAACGACATAATCACCGATTTTCAGCTCTGTGTAACTCTTGATCCGTTCAGCATTATCTATTCCTTTGGAAATCTTCCGTGCCTTCCGCTGCTTCTGAGAGAACATTTCCCCCTCAGTTATAACTGCTAGATGAATAGAGGGCAGCTCAAAACCAGAACCCAGATTTCCTTGTACAATCATCGGCTCGTTAATGCCGTAATCATAAAGAACTCTGCGCACTCGTTCAATCCGTTCCTCACTGCTCGCAAGCATCATTACCTTAACACCGGACTTCTGCCAACGCTCCATCTCCGATTTCAGCACATTCATCTGGCCATGGAAATCCTGCATTCCACGACTGATAAATCCAAGAATGTTCTGAGGCTGAATATGCGGAACCTGACGTAAAAAGATTGACATAAACAGACTTTGGAACGGGCGCTGATACATAACAACATCCGTATCGACAGAGAGATCTAGATCCGGTAAAGATTTGCCGTTTTGCAGCAAATGCAGGTTCCATTCCGATTCATCCCGTTCAAGCTGTCTCGCCGTTTCGAGCAGTCTTGTCGGCTCATCTAGAATAAGAATGGTATCCTGGGCCATGTAATCAAATAAATGAGAGCGTTCAGGATATAAAAGACTGATATATTTATAGATCTCCGGGAAATAAGTACCTTCCCGCAGCATTTCCAGCTCACGGCCAATTTCTTCCCGCAACCTGAGCTTCGCCTGGCGATCCGCCATCTTCTCCAACTGTCGCTCCATCATAGCTGAGGCTTCAGCAGAAGCAGATTCCTGGCGCAATCTACTAGCTATAATCTCTTTAGCCGGTGTAATCTTCACACTACGTACCTTATCAATAGAACGCTGATCCACTGGATCAAAAGTTCTTATGGAATCAACCTCATCGTCAAATAACTCAACCCGATAAGCCAAAGGAGATGTCATTGGATAAAAATCAATTATTCCACCCCGTACGCTCAGTTCACCACGATTTTCAACCCGCTCTACTCTTTCATAGCCCATTTCAATCATGGACATCAAAAATTCATCCAGAGCAAGCGTTCCATCTTGGGAAACGGTGACTTGTGCCTCTGCCATAACCTCTGGGGCTGGCAGCAATCTACGCACTCCTGAGTAAGGAACTACAACAATACCACGGAAGCCCTGAGCACATTTGGTCAGCACATCTATACGCTGAGCCAGTGTCTCTGGGCTTGATACAGCCGCTTCTGCAGCCACTAGTTCATTGGCGGGATAGAGCAGAACCCGGTCAGGAGAAAGCGCTTCCTGCAAATCATCGGCCATCTTCTGGGCCGAAAACATATTATGAGTCACTACAAGTAAGGGACGAGTTGTCTCTTCATGTAATGCTGCAAGCATAATCTGTCTAGCAGAACCTGTAAGCCCCGAAATGAGCTGCTCTTTCATACCTGCAGCAACACCATGGGTGATAGACTGGAAATCGGGATCCTTGGAAAAAGCTTCTATAAGACCTTGTAACAACAGGCGCACCTCTCTTACTAAACAGGCTAACGGTGGCGTAGCCACCGTCACCTATTATGATTGGAATCGAAAAGAAGCCTCAGCTGTAACGCCAAGGCTTGCGGATGACGATAGAGACAGGCGCTTCCACCTTACTGAAGCGGACTTGTCAGCAGGCTAAGCTCCGGATTGTTCTCTAAAGCCTCCTTGCAATAGTCGCAAGTAACCTTTACCGTGATTTCACCTTCTGAATTATACGCTATTATATCTCTGCGCTCCGCAGGGGTCAAGGAATGAAGGCCCAACTGCATTTCTGTAACATCACTTCTATTAATACTGCCTAGAGATGTCTTACAGTGCCTACAAACATAGTTTATTGCCATCTATATGCCTCCTGAAGGTACTATATACCTTCAGTATGTCCGGGCAGCTTCATCTTTAGCCTTAAAAACAACAGGGTTTACAGATTAACCATTGAACTTAGCCATCGTCTGCTCGAATGAATGCTGTAAGCTGTATTCCAGTGCATCACAAGTATTAAGGATCATTTGCTTAAGCGGATCGCTTTCCTTCTTAGGAAAAGTAGAAAGTACATAATCGACAATAGCAAAACCTGGCTCAGGACGAGAAATACCCATTCGTACCCGATTGAAATTCTGTGTTCCTACATGCTGGATGATGGATTTAATTCCATTATGTCCACCAGCGCTTCCTTGATAACGCAAACGGATTTTTCCGATTTCTGTATCCAAATCATCATAAACGACGATCATATCTTCAAGTTGAACTTTGTAATAATCCATATAAGCGCGAACGGCCTCACCGGACAAGTTCATAAAGGTCATGGGCTTAATCAATACGGTTTTGACGCCACCAATGACCCCTTCACCGATGACGGATTTACATTTGCTCTGGTTGAAGGCAATTCCGTTCTGGGCGGCAAGCTCATCCAAAGCCATAAAGCCAACATTATGCCTTGTTTTCGCGTACTGTGTTCCGGGATTTCCCAATCCGACAATCCATTTCATTATCGAACCTTTCCTTTCCATTCGGGCTCTCCGGCAAGAGGAGTCCGTTTTTGGTACAATAGATCTAATCTACATATCTCTGTGCAACCAGAGCGAAATTATACTCCGAAGACAGGTGATAACCCATGCCGCACAAAGGCGAATTATTGACACATCAACGCCATTTTCAGTACCACATCCAATATGCTGTACCCGTGGAAATATATAAGGGCGACGTGCATATTGATATCGGTGTATTAACAGCGGTAGACGAAGCTTTCGTGGAGCTACAAGGGACACTCTATAACCGCAGTTTATTCACCTTTGTCTCCCGCCCCGGATATTGAATCCAGTAGTTCTACCTGTAGCACGCCGATAAGGGTTACATCTCCGAGAACGGAGGTGTAACCCTTTTGTACTATTCATTCGTTATATTTATTCAATCTCGAACAATTTACTAATCGACAACTCTTCATGAACGCGGATAATTGCCTCACCCATAAGTGGAGCCACGGACAACACCTTGAGCTTAGAGGTTGGATTCGCGCTGCGAATTGGAATGGTATCCGTCACGATAATTTCTTTGATTGGAGAATTCTCCAGACGCTCGTGTGCAGGACCAGACAATACTGGGTGTGTACAGCATGCGTATACTTCCTTCACGCCGCCTTCCATCAAAGCATTAGCACCAAGTACGATAGTTCCAGCGGTATCGATGATATCATCAATCAGGATGGCTGTTTTGCCTTCGATATTACCGATGATGTTCATAACTTCGCTGACGTTAGGTTCTGGACGACGCTTGTCTATAATAGCCAGCGGAGCGTTTAGGAAATCAGCAAGCTTTCTTGCACGTACTACACCGCCATGATCCGGCGATACGACAACTGGGTTCTCGATTTGTTTGGAACGGAAATACTGAGCCAGAATCGGTACACCAAGCAAATGATCCACTGGAATATCGAAGAATCCTTGAATCTGCATGGCATGAAGATCCATCGTAATTACACGGTGAGCGCCAGCCTTTTCAATTAGATTGGCTACCAGCTTAGCGGTAATGGGGTCACGGGAACGGGCTTTACGATCTTGACGGGCATATCCGTAGTAAGGGATAACCACGTTGATGCTTTTTGCAGAGGCACGTTTAAGCGCATCTACCATAACCAAAAGCTCCATCAGGTTATCATTTACAGGGCCACAAGTGGATTGAACAATATAAACATGACATCCCCGAACGCTTTCTGACAGCTTGACCTGAATTTCTCCATCGCTGAAACTTGTGGTGTGTGATTCACCCATCGGAATCCCGATGTAATCAGCAATTTGACTAGCTAGCTTAGGATTGGAGTTACAGGTGAAAATCTTTAACTTGGAATCACAATAAGTCATAAAATATAAACCCTCCGTGACGGAATTTAGCTTTCCAAAGGCGCCGGCGCGGAAATATAAGTCCGTCCGGCGCTTCTTAGCAACGCTTTACGATGGACTCGAGTGGTCTTTCTTCGCTTTAGCACGGGAACGGATCTTCTCTGCATATCCCGGTTTGTTCTCTTGTCTTACTCTAGCTACAGCCAGATCGTTCTCGGAAACGGAACGTGTAATTGTCGAACCTGCTACAACAAAAGCCCCTTTGCCCACAGTGACTGGAGCAATAAGATTAACATTACTGCCAATAAAGGCATCGTCTGCGATTGTTGTCTTGAATTTATTATACCCGTCGTAGTTAACGGTAATCGCACCGCACCCGACGTTTACATTCTTACCTACAGATGCGTCGCCGACATAACTAAGATGTGACACTTTTGAACCGTCACCAATAGTAGCATTCTTGATCTCGACGAAATCTCCAACCTTAACTTCTTCTCCAAGCACAGAGCCTGGACGCAAATAGGCAAAAGGCCCAACGGTTGTCCGTGCGCCGACTTGAGCTTGATTCAATACGGACTGCTTAATCGTCGCATCATCCATAATCTGACAGTCTTCGATTTCACTAGCCGGTCCGATCACACAATTGTCCCCGATTACAGTCTTCCCTTTCAGGATGGTTCCTGGATAAAGCGTTGTATCTGATCCGATAACTACATCTGCTCCGATATAAGTGGAGGCTGGATCAATGATGGTTACACCACCGAGCATGTGTTTACGATTAATACGTTGACGCATAAAGGCTTCCGCTTCAGACAAAGCTAAACGATCATTAACGCCGATAGACTCAGCTGCGTCATGGGTCTGATATCCTAGTACGGTATCCCCTTGTGAACGAAGAATCCCAATCACATCAGTCAAATAATACTCCTGCTGGTTATTACTGTTCGTTACCTTTTCGAGTGCAGCAAATAATTTAGCATTATCAAAACAATAAGTGCCTGTATTGATTTCCTGAACCGCATCTTCTTCAGTAGTGCAATCCTTCTGCTCTACAATCTTCAGAACGCCGCCATCTTCACCACGAATAATTCTTCCGTAGCCTGTAGGCTTTTCCATAACTGCTGTCAATACGGTTGCAGCCGCATTACGCTGTTCATGAAGCGCCATGAGTCCTTCCAGGGTCTCCGTGGTTACGAGTGGTGTGTCTCCACAAATAACTATAGTTGTTCCTTCTTCGCCAGCAAGTAAATCCTTTGCTTGTTTGACAGCATGGCCAGTGCCGAGCTGAGTTTCCTGCAGCACGTATTCCGCTCCATCACCTACATAGGCCTTAACTTTCTCTGCGCCATGCCCAACAACAACAACGGTGCGCTGGCATCCGGTCGCTTTTACTGTATCAAGCACGTGCCCTACCATCGGCTTACCGCAAACGGGGTGCAGCACCTTATATAATTTAGATTTCATTCGCTTGCCTTGACCTGCGGCAAGTACTACAGCCATTCTTTTCAAGAATGCCAACCTCCTACTCTTGAACTCACTACTGAATATATCTCATTCCGGGCAAAAAGAAAAGAGAACCATGAAGTCATGGTTCTCTTTTCTATAAACCCCAAGTTAGAAAAGCATTTATCGCTGCCTTTCGAAGATGTCGTCAAATCCTTCACCAGCAATAGCTTTTCTTGCAAGATCAGGCTGCTAATTCATGAAGTGTATGTCGGTGTGATCTTATCAAAAACGGCGGATCCTACGCCACCCAAAAGGTAGCAGTCTTCCGAGGAAGCCTAAGCTCCCTCTTCAATAACTTCTTCTTCTTCCGTAGCGGCGCGATCGTACTCGGCCAGAACCGCGGATTGAATCTTCTCGCGTGTTCCCGAAGAGATCGGGTGCGCGATATCGCGGAATTCGCCGTCCGGTGTACGCTTGCTGGGCATTGCAACAAACATCCCATTATTGCCATCGATGACGCGAATGTCATGAACAACAAACTCGTTATCGATGGTAATGGATGCGATTGCTTTCATTCTCCCCTCAGAGTTAACGCGGCGGAGTCTGACATCCGTAATTTGCATGTGTGTGTTCACCACCTTTTTCCATCAGAGACTTGGTGTATAATTCCACACAGCAAAGCGAATTCCTTCTTTTTCATTCCATAAAATACCTAAAAAAGAAATATATTTTTTGGGATATGTTGTTTTCGACATACATCGAGTAGTTTTCTTAATATTCCTTACGTTTTCGACAATTTCCACGCTTTTTGAAAATGTAAGAGAATGGCTAATCAAGAGGAAAAGTAGTTGCCCGGATGCGCCGAAATTCTCCGCTCTTTGGAGTCTACTTCACTTAGTTTTACCAAGGACACGTAATCGTGCAACAGACGCTCTTCCGTCTCTACAGCGCCTGATTCCACTAAAACGCCTACCCCAGCAACCTCGGCATTAAATTCACCGAGCAGATCGACCATACCACGTACAGTCCCTCCCGCCTTCATGAAGTCATCTACGATAAGTACTCGCGATTTCTCCTTGAGTGCCCGTCTGGAGAGAGACATTGTGTGTATGCTTTTATGAGATCCTGATACGTAATTAATACTTACTGCTGATCCCTCTGTAACCTGATGGTCACGTCGCACAAGCACTACCGGCAAGCCTAGCTGTGCTGCTGTTGCATAGGCTAGTGGAATGCCTTTCGTTTCAACGGTCATCACCACATCGATTTCCGATCCGTAAAAGGCCGTTGCGATGATCTTACCCGCCTGTTCCATCAAAGACGGCAACCCAAGTAGATCCGACATATACAAATAACCGCCAGGCAATATCCGGTCAGTCTGCTCTAGCTGCACACATAAGCGCTGCACAAAGGTTAGCGCCATATCTTTAGGCATAACTGGGATATAACGAACTCCACCCGCTGCACCAGCTAAAGTCTGCAGCTCTCCGATGCCTTCACCTTCAAATACTTCTTTTATGATTGCCAAATCTTCACTGATGGAGGACTTAGCCGCTCCATAGCGATCGGCAAATATAGACAGCGGCAGTAGTTCATGCGGCCGCTCAAGTAAAAACTGAGTCATGTCTACCAAACGTTGGCTTCTTTTTAATTTCTTCACGGAATGCTCCTCGCCAAAACCGAATATTTTAGAAAAATATATCACTTTTGTACGGGTTTATACAAGAGAAGCAGACTAATTCAGTGATCTCACAGCGTAGACTTCCTTGCAGAACCCTCGCAGTCCGTTGTAAATCCTTGCTACTTTAGACTGCTTGGACACTAAACCGAATACGGTAGGTCCGCTGCCTGACATCAACACCCCATCTGCTCCGAGCTTTATCATCGCTTCCTTGAGCTGCTGAACCTCTGGATGCAGCCTTAGGGTAACATCTTCAAGCACGTTGCCTAGATGGTTGCATACGCCCCCAAAGTCTCCTGCTTCAATCGCTTGCTGCATCTTTCGAGCAGAAGGATGCACAGCTATATTATTGCTCCGAACGCGTCCATACACTTCTGCAGTCGATACATTGATCGGTGGTTTCGCCAACACAACCCAACATTGTGGCGGGTTGTTGATTGGCGTAAGCTTTTCGCCTCGTCCTGTAGCTAAGGCTGTGCCGCCTGTGACGCAGAAAGGCACATCTGAACCCAGCTCAGCGCCAAGCTCCTGTAGCTCCTGCGCAGGAATACCGAGACGCCACAGACGGTTTAGACCGCGTAGCGTAGCTGCGGCATCACTGCTGCCGCCAGCTAGGCCAGCCGCAACCGGAATTCTTTTATCCAGATGGATATGTACCCCACTCTTCACGTTATAACGGTCTTTAATAAGCCTTGCCGCCTGGAAAGCTAAATTTTTCTCGTCCAGGGGAATATAACCAGCCTGACTTGATATTATAATAGTATCCCTTGGCAGCTCAGACAGCTCTAAGCGGTCTGCTAAATCTACCATGGTCATAATCATTTCCACCTCATGAAAACCGTCAGCACGTTTGTGCAGCACATCCAGCATCAAATTAATTTTAGCTGGTGCCTTTTCATACATTTTCAAGGCGTTCACCCACCTTCAGCTTTTCCCGTAAAAACAACTTAACATATTATATGAGAAACTTCTAATGAAGTCCAATAATAAAAGGGTGTCGCCTTTTAGACGCACCCTTTTTCAGTAATATTCACTTTATAGCCTAAAATTTAAGATTTCCGCGCGGCCTGTTCAGCAAGCTGTATCGCTTTTTTCACCATGTTGCCAGCGTCTTGAGTTGTAATTCCACCCCAGCCCTCACGTTCTACGGTTTCATAAAAACCCAGCTCCTTGGCTAACTCTGTCTTCAGTTCCTCCGACATCATGCCTCGTTTTCTGCGGCTCATTACGGAATTCCTCCCTTATGAAAATAAATGATTAACCCGTTGCCCAATTAGTATGCTTGCTTAGAACACGGATCATGCACCAAATATTTGTCCCAAAAAACGCAAACAAAAAACAGCCTCCAAAGGAGACTGTTCGTGAAACATTAAGCTTTAATATACATAATCCGCATCTGCCCATCGTCTTCACAAACTGTGATTTCCACAGATTCAGTAAGTATATCGGCATAGCTATAGGAGACTCGCTTAAAAGTTTGCTGCTCCTGATCCAGTTTGACAATAAATACAGAAGGGTACGTTTCTTCCAGGACACCTGTGCGTTCAACGGTTTTACGACGACCTCCGTTTGCACGCAATGTGATCTTATGACCGACGTGAGCTTCAAGACTGCGTTTGATTTCCAACAGCGCGTTATTAGCCATTACCTGACGACCACCTCTTTTCTTGTCCATTATACAACTTTTTCAGGACAATGTCAAAGCAAATAAATAATTAATTATAGTTGATGCATATTTCGTTGTCAACGGAATTTTTTTGCGAGAAATCAGCGCCGGACTAATATCCTTGTTATCTGTAATATAGGCATCACAAAGAAAAAAAGAAAGGGTTAAGCTCAGCGCTCACCCTTTCTTTCGGATATTCTATTCAGCCCATTCAAATTACCTATATTCCTGAAACCATAGACCTATCTCTGCCGCTTAAATGGCTGATGGTGTCACTTTTAGCGCCGACAGATTCTGCAGCCGCGGCATTCCGATACGGAAGCTGCCACGGGTCTCAACACCACCAATACCCTGATTACCGCTGATGGTATTATTCAGAACATCACTAAGATTTACAGTATCCCTGATGGAAGTAAAGGATGATTTTGCTGCTACATAAACGGGATCCAGAGCATGGATCAAAATTCGACCAGGTGAACTGGCAAAATTAGCCCCAGCTCCAAGTAATGCCTCGAAATGAGATTGGCAAGCACCGGCAACAATAGTCAACGCATCAAAATTCCGCTCATACTCCCTAGCTACCCTAATAGCAGCTATAAAGTTTTGCGAATTTTTGTAGCTATTCAGACTATATAGATCGTAAGTATGCTGTTGCTTCAGTACCCCATCATGACCAGTGATCACTACAATGTCTGGGCGTACACGGGGCAACAGCCGGTATAACGTATCAGCCATTGCAGATTCATGAACATGATGCCCTTCAGCGGGAATCCGCAGCTGCTCGTATAAGCTAAGGCTCTTATTCAAATATGCCGGATCGCCATCCAGATGCAGTACTTTACCCGGCACTTCAAAATAAGGAGCTTCCTTGGACGGTGGAGCCCATGTCCCCTCTGTTAGGGTTCCCCCGCTCCGCTGACTTTGCTCCTGACGGTCCTTCCGCAGCTGTGTCAGTGATTCCTTCGCTTTGATTTGTGCTTGCTGTCCCCGTTCCGTTATTCGGGTAGGAGGCACTTGAACCAGGTCATCCAGGGGAGAATCCGCCAACAGGCGGAAATCTGTGCCTTTAATGACGGCTCTATCCTGCACGATATTATCTACACGAAATGTTAAATCACCGCCATAAGATTTGCGAACGACCAAGTCTCCTAAATTCATTACAACCACCACCTCTACCCCATCGTATGGGCAAAGGCCTCAGTTGGTTCATAACTCGCCATATTTTTAAATATAAGAATGTATAATGCTCCACCAGAATAACATCCTTATATTTCTACGAGAAACGGTTGTCGTCCTTTAAGACAACAACCGTTTCTTATTGCTTATTCAATTCCAGCGGCTAGCAAAACACCGCTTAAGCGGGCGTATTCTTCAAGACTGAGTGTTTCTCCGCGACGGGTCGGTTCAATACCCGCTTCTGCGAGTAAAGCCTCCAGCTGCTCACGTCCTTGTTCAGGGAAGTAACGAGCCTTCAGATTGTTAGCAATCGTCTTGCGGCGCTGTGTGAAAGAAGCGTGAACCACTTCAAAGAAATGCTTCTCACTCTCCACCTTTACCGGAGGATGCTCTCTAACCTTCAGACGGATAACAGCAGACTCCACATTAGGTTGAGGGATGAATACCGTACGCGGCACGATACAGACGAGCTCAGGCTCGCTGTAGTACTGCACGGCAATGCTAAGACTTCCGTATTCCTTTCCACCTGGAGATGCAGCCATACGCTCCGCAACCTCCTTCTGAATCATTACAACGATGTTATCAAGGGGAAGCTTCTCTTCAAGCAGCTTCATCAGAATCGGAGTAGTCACATAATAAGGCAGGTTAGCAACCACACTGACCTTGTTCACAGTGGTGAAATCTTCCTTGAACATTTCCTGCAAGTTCACATTGAGGACATCATCGTTACGAACCTTAACATGGGGATAAGGGGAAAGTACGTCTTTTAATATTGGAATCAGTCTACGGTCTATCTCTACGGCAGTTACAGCACCGGCTGTTAGTGCCAGACGCTCCGTCAGCGCTCCAATTCCCGGCCCG
Source organism: Paenibacillus sp. FSL F4-0097 (assembly GCF_038593125.1). NCBI lineage: Bacteria > Bacillati > Bacillota > Bacilli > Caryophanales > Paenibacillaceae > Paenibacillus > Paenibacillus sp. FSL F4-0097. Next base: position 44,643 of record NZ_CP151965.1, on the reverse strand, counting down.
ATCTCCAGCGCCCCAGAATCGCTATCTAGTCCAGCAGCGTCTACAATCTTGTCCAAAATATTTTGATCAATCAAAAAATTCTGTCCCAGGCTTTTCTTGAACTTGAATCCATAACGTTGAATAATCTCTTTGGTCCGTTTTGGAGTCGAAATTTCCTCTCTACCACTCATGAAGTAATGCCTCCCTGATCAATTTGGGCGAGAGCCCCGGCAAATTCCTCCCGCGTAATCCCAAACATCGCCAGCCGCTTGTACAGCTGTTTGCCGTTACAATATCCGATTCCAAGCAAATTACCAAGCGCCATACGTCTTTCAGCAGCCCGAGGGTGTACAAGCATTCCAGCGGCCATAAGGTCATCAATACCAATCAAAGCAGGTGCTCCTTCAAAAGAGGTATGTACATTACGCAGCGCATGACGAATCGCCTCTGGCGATGCATTCTCTACACCGATATCCCCTTTTCGAGTTGCGTCCTTCTCCGGAATAAAAGCATGCTTGCAGCCCGGCACCTTCGCTGAAACGATTTTACGAATTCGCTCCCCGGCATGGTCCGGGTCCGTAAGAATAATAACCCCTCTGCGTTCCATAGCTAGCGCAATCTTCGCAATTACAGTCCGGTTTACAGCAGAGCCGCCTGTCTCAATCGTATCTGCTTCCACAGCACGCTTAATGGCTACGGTATCGCTTTTGCCTTCAACGACGATTAATTCCTTAATCATATTTCTTGACTCCTTCCAAAAAAAGCAAAAAGAAGAGGATTCGCTCCTCTTCTTTTGGTTAAAGAATGTATAAGTGATGAGCGGTTGCTCTGCGATCAACGAAATGATCATCCAGCGTTCCTTAACGGTTATCATCACTATAGCTTATCAAAGGATTTTTTGCAAAAGCTTCAGTTCTAGTTAAGCTCTGGTTTCACAGGTCCAATCACATATACGGTACGTGATTTACGGCCGAAATTACGAGCATGGCTCAGGGAATCATAATAGACATCCACTTTATTGCCTTTAATGGCACCGCCCGTATCCTCTGCACGGCGGAATCCAAGCCCATCGATATAAACCCACCAGCCAATAGGAATTACATTCGGATCTACTGCAATTGTACGACCTTCCGTTACGCGTGTTCCGGAGGCAGTTTTAGTACCTATTCCTGGCTCTTCTGACGAATAAGCTGTCATGGAGACGTTCTTAATCATCTTCTTGTACTCAAAGTCTACGCCAGCCTTGCTTGTGACGTTCTTAGTCTTAGCGCTAACTTTAGTCGTTTTGGAGGTAGTGCTTGATTTGGAAGTTGTTGTAGCTTTAGCAACTACAGTAGGCTTAGGAAGTGCTTTAGTACCAACGGCAATGATCTTATCTTTTGTTACCGTTTGTACTTCCTTGCCGATCATGCGCATAGAGGCCAGTTCTCCGTCTTGATAGATCTTTTCAATATGCTGAACCATGACGCCTGGTTTGCCTGCCTGTGCCACTCTAACTGTTCCCACAGTAAGGGAGGGATCTGCTGTCTTAATAACACGGAAAGGTAAGTTAGTTGTTCGCTGTACCGTTTGCTTGTTGATACGAACGATCTTAATCTCCATGTCAGCAGAGATGGTGGTGTCTAACGAAGGAAAAATCTTATCATAGCCTTCTAGGTTGATACCCAGTTTGTCAATCGCCTGACCGATAGTGTCTTCGGTCGTATATAACGTTTTTGTTGCTCCGTCCGCAGTAAGGCTAAATTTCTGCGCACGATTGATAACGACACGGTCACCGTCTTTTATTTCATCACTCAGACCTAAAGATAATTCATCATGCGGCTGCAGCGAAATTTGCTCTTTCTCCAACACATCACCAAGAAGTGCTTCTCGCGTTTCAAGTGTCTGTGTTTGCCCGTCTATTACTAAAACAAATTGTTTGTTACTTTGACCGTGTACGTACAGCAGAATTAACAGCGCGATTGCGATTGAAATCACACCTGCAAGTAAAAGTACGCGAGTATTTACTTGCTCCCACCGTAATGCGAAAGACCTGCTGGATGACTGCGAATCATGGGATACCTCTGGTTGGAATAAGCCCATTCTCTCCATCCTCCTTACATAGCCTCGTCGTCAATTTGTATATCATGAGGACTGAATTTCTTTGACGAAACTATTTGAGATTGTCACAGGATACGCACGTATTAACTTAGCGTCTCCTGCTCATGGATCGCCTGCTCGGCACAGCTACTCCCACACCTGTTATATAACAGTATGCGGGCAACATTCAGTTTATTCAAAAATAAAGAAGCCTAAAAAGAGTTCTCTTGAGGACTCTTTCGTGGCTTCTCCGATGTCAGAATACGCGGGAATGTTTGTGCACGAGGTTGCCTCTCTTACTTGCGCTTACGGGGTTAGCTGTCGGGTTCGGACGAAAGAGAGACGCCCTATTTCAGGTCACCCGCTCACGGCGGTTGCCCTTAAATTCACCCCAAAGACCACGTGAAGAAATCAAATATTGTTCTGCGGCAATTCCTAGTCGTATTCAAGATACAGGCATGCGGCAGTTCAATATTGGTTCCCCCGTTCTCCATACGGAGACTCAGCGAGACGATCCATGAATCAATGGCTGTCACAATAACAACAGCTCACATCACTGAAAAGATGATATCCTGTTTTGATGCATGTTGTAAAGGACGATTCAACCACGTTTAAGCAAATATATGGTTAAAATATTGTAATAATCAGCCGTTTTTATATTAAAAAAGTTTAATATATCGGCTATTCTCTATTTTTCACCCGTTTTACTCCTGTTTTCAGACAATCCCAAATCGTTCCAGTGCGTTCGCATACGTAATTTTAGCCAATTCTTCCCATGTTAACCCTTTAATTTCAGCCGCAGCCTCTGCTACTAACTTCACATGAGCACTCTCATTTCGCTTGCCACGGAAGGGGTGTGGAGTCAAATATGGAGCGTCTGTTTCGATCAATAATCGGTCCAATGGCGTCTGTGCAAGCACCTCTTTAGGCACTCTGGCATTTTTGAACGTTATCGGTCCTCCAAATGACAAATGAAATCCAAGGTCTAGACACATTTTTGCTGTTTCCCAGCTGCCTGAGAACGAATGCATCACGCCACCAATTTCATTTGCTTTTTCCTCCCGTAAAATCCGTACAACATCTTCATGAGCATCACGGTCATGTATACAGATTGGCATTTTTAGTTCACGGGCTAGTCCGATTTGTTTGCGGAAGACCTCCTGCTGCACATCCTTGGGAGAGGTATCCCAATAATAATCCAATCCAATCTCTCCGATGGCCACCACTTTTTCATGGCTGCAAAGAGAGGCGATCCAATCGAGGTCTCCCTCTTTCATATCAATCGCATCCTGTGGATGCCAGCCCACCGCTGCATAAATATAATCATAAGATTCAGCCAGCTTCATCGTTGAAGGGATCGTTTCCCGATTAAATCCAATATTGATCATCTTGCTAACTCCGGCCTCTACTGCACGAGCAATAACTTCCTCGCGATCCTCGTCGAATTGAGGCGCATCTAGATGTGTATGTGTGTCGAACAGATACATTTTAAAGCTCACTCCTTGTTGTTTTTATCAATAGTTCCATAAATATTTGTATTATTTTGCAAAAATCTCTGCTACAGAAGAGGGCAAGCGTGTAAGGGCTTTTTTCAGCTTATCCTGTGGGAAATATAGATGATATCTGCCACGATGAATTCCGCTTATTGAGCGCACAATATCCGATACCTCTGAAATTTCCCGCAATTGCTCATTCCGATCAAGCAGTAAAATTTGATTATTGTCGAAGGCTGCTCCTGGATGGAACACATCATAAGGCAAATCTGTCGGATAATCAATCTCTAGGTCATATTCTGGGTTAAGTCCCACTCCCGCAAAACTGCTGCAGATTTCCGTAATCATATCTGTATCCAAATTCTCAATCTCTACATATTTATACAGTTTACGATGAATAAAACGGGTACACAAGTCGCTTAATAACTCATCTTCTTCAAGTGTCCATTGCATAAAAGCAGTCTGTACCAGTGCCTCATCAAGCATTAAATATTGCTTCACTGTTACTTCTCCTCGAAAGAGATCTTCCAGCGGAGCGATCATAAAGCGAAATTTGTACCCCTCTTGAAACAATTCTTTAGCTCTACGGAAGATTTGACGCAAAATAATTTCAGAGCTGCGCGTCACCGGATGAAAATATACCTGCCAGTACATTTGATAACGTGACATTAAATAATCTTCAATGGCATGCATACCTGATTCTTTTACTACAATCCGCCCATTATAAGGACGAAGCATTCTCAAAATCCGATCAATGTCGATGGTTCCATAGTTTACACCTGTATAGTACGCATCACGCAGCAAATAATCCATACGATCAGCATCCAGCGGACTGGAAACCAAATTGACAACAATTTCATGCTCATAAGTCTTAGAGATAACTGAAGCTACTTTACGAGGAAAATCCTCCTCCACATCACGCAATATTTCGGTAATCTCCGTGTCCTCCAAAATAATCCGGCAGGTCCAATCCTCATGGTTCATTTCAAAAGCTTCTTCTATAGAATGTGAAAATGGGCCATGCCCTAAATCATGCAGCAAAGCCGCACACAAAGTAAGCAAACTTTCTTCAGGAATCCAATCCTTATATCCGCTGCGCTCAAATTGCGAAATGATTCTTCGTGTAATTTCATATACTCCTAAAGAATGAGAAAAACGACTATGCTCTGCACCATGAAAAGTGAGATATGAGGTACCTAACTGGCGAATCCGGCGTAAACGCTGAAATTCTTTTGTATTAATTAGTCGCCAAATAATCGTATCCTGTACATGAATATAATTATGAACGGGATCCTTGAAAACCTTTTCTTCCGTGAGCGGCTGCTTCATGAGATCAACTCCTTCTAATAATTTAATATGATTTTAACTAATATCAGTATATAATAAGTAATTATGTCGTACTTTGTCGAAAAGTATCATTTTTGGTCTTGGTAAATCGACAAAATGCTTTCAGGGCAATTCTTAATTTTTATAGGGACATTCAAAGTTCTTATGGAAATTTTCTTATTCAGCCTATGAAAAAAGGTTGACTGATTTGGGAATCGTTGGTATTATAAGTATCATAAAACAGTGAACAATGTCGAATAATGACGTTTTTGGAACATTGAGAGGAGTAACGATTGTTATGATGAAATCAACAGGAATTGTAAGAAAAGTAGACGAACTTGGACGGGTTGTTATTCCTATTGAATTACGCCGTACACTTGGCATTGGCGAAAAGGACGCACTGGAAATTTACGTTGATGGCGAACGGATTATGCTTAAAAAGTATGAGCCTGCCTGCATTTTCTGTGGCAACGCTGAGAACGTAACTTACTTTAAAGGAAAAATAGTTTGTCATGAATGCATTTCTTCCATCCCTACCCCTGTGACAAACTAAATTAAATAGTATATAATAGAACTAATCAAATTGTTAATTCTAACCTTTTCATATCTCCTTGACCTCCCGTGACCGCGGGAGGTATTTTTTATGTCTGGGTTTGCCCTCCTGGTTATCCCCTCCCTAAGGGCAATGTGCTTCAAGAGGGAACTAGTAATACTTAGTTGTATTTCTTACAGTTATTTTAAATGCTTTTTACCATTAAACGAATTAATTGTATTTTGTACACTTATATTTCCTATATCTCCGAGAAATCAATCCTTTCCACCTTTATAACTGTATGAAGTACAACTAAACGAACAAATACATAAAAAAATTCAAAAATAACTGTACAAAGTACATTTAACCCACAGATAAATCACTCAAGCTCGGGCAGGCCGTTTCCGACAATCCTTATTTATTCTAAGAATTCGTCTACAACACTTACTCTTCTGCTCTATCAAGCAACGCATTATAAATATCCCGTTTGGCTACACCCCGGTCTGATGCCGCTTTTTTCATAGCCTCTTTCCGTGGTACATCCTGTGCTTCGTAATGAGCTACATGATCTTCAATGCTTAACTGACGCCACCACGCCGATTCTGCGATTTCTGCATCTTCCTTGCTCTCCCCTTCTACGACAATAACATATTCGCCTAGCGGAGGATGTTCAGTAAGCCAAAGTGTACATTCCTCAATTGAACCGCGTAGAAACTCCTCATATCTTTTCGTTAATTCACGTGCCAACACAATCTGGCGATTGCCGAATGCTTCTTGAAGATGAGCAAGTGTCTTAACTACGCGATGGGGAGATTCGTAGAACAACAAAGTTCCTTGAGCCGAACGAAGTGGACTTAATACTGCTCGGATGTCCTTACGCTCTCGGGGAAGAAAGCCGATAAAAGTGAACGTATTCGTAGATAGACCAGAAGCGATCAAAGCTGACAACGCTGCGTTAGCTCCAGGGATAGGAATCACCGGAATTCCATGACTTATAGCAAGGGCTACAAGATCCGCTCCAGGGTCAGAAATCGCTGGTAAACCGGCATCGCTGACGAGTGCCAAATTTTTTCCTTCTATTATATAGCGTACAAGCTCAGGTCCACTGGCGGCCTTATTATGCTCATGATAACTAAACAACATCGAAGGTGAAATCTCAAAGTGGCTGAGTAATTTCCGGGTCTGTCTCGTATCTTCCGCGGCAATAATATCACATTCCTGTAAAGTGCGGACTGCACGATAGGTCATATCCTCCAGATTACCGATAGGTGTAGCCACCAGAAAAAGCGACCCTGTTGTCTCCTGAGTACTGGTATTGGTCTTGTTTTGAAAACTGCTTTGGCATGATATCGTCATGATTTACCCTCTTTAGCACCATAGTAGATGTCCATAATCTCTGGACAGTATTGATTGTCCTCATTATATACGATGAGCGGTGGTTGTAAACGAACCTCAGGCTTTCCATCACGTGCAGCTTCGATTAATACCATATTAGCCTCTAGATGGGCACGTGGATGTACAAACCGAATAATCTTTGGCTCGAGTCTATATTGTCTCATAAGACTGATAATATCAACCAACCGTTGTGGTTTATGAACCATACTTACCTTTCCGCCCGTCCGAACCAATCGCACACAAGCCTGAATAACCTCCTCCAGAGTACAGCCTATCTCATGACGAGCCATAGCCTGATGGTTGTTCAGCTTCAGATCACTGCCATTAAGCGGCATATAAGGAGGGTTCACCGTTATTGCATCATACACACCATGTCCTGCGGTAGTATATAACTCGCGTAAATCACCTTCATGAATTACAACCTGATCCTGAAGGCCATTGAGAGCCACACTACGACGAGCCATATCAGCTAAACGAGGTTGTATTTCAATACCTTCTATAGAGGCTTTTGTCCGGGTAGTCATTAAAATCGGTATTACACCATTTCCCGTACAAAGATCTAGAACTCTTCCACGTGGCGGAACACTGGCGAAACGAGCAAGCAATACAGCATCCATAGAAAAGCTAAATACTTCATCACTTTGAATAATGCGCAGGTCATGCGTTAGTAAATCATCCACCCGCTCCGTCGGTAACAAGGGGACAGATATATCATTAAAAGAATTCTTCATGTAATAATCTCCTAAAGGTTTTGTTGAAAAAAACTTGCTTCAGATGCATATGCCTATTGGCCAAAATTCAAAAAAAACCGTAGGATTAATCTCCTACGGCTGGATATCCTCATTTATTAAGAAAAGAAAGACAGAACAGACAGTCACCTTCCGTGCGTAAATGTCCAAAATAAACATTACAGATGTGAAAGCCTTCGTGGTAAAGTCGAGCCAAGTTGTCATAACCTTCCCCGACAACCTCTTCTGTTCCCTCTCCGGTAGCTAAAAGAGCTTCCGCCTCCGCAGAATCTACGGTAGGATCCAAAGGTGCATCCCGCTTTAAAATTTTGCGAAGCTGTTCATTCTCCAGAGTTAACCTCTGGTTAGCTTCCATCAGTTCTTTTACCGTCTGTTTCCATTCTCCAAGATTGGCGCGCATCGTTTCCATCTGCGCTTCCATATCCTGCATGTGTGCAAATATATTTTTCTTCTCCAAGTTTCCACCCCGAAAGTAACCTTATATGGTTTACTTGACGACAACATCATCCATTGGAAGTTCCTTAACTTTGCCCACTTCAAACAACTGTACATGAACCGTACGGTTTCCGGCATTGATTCCTACTACTTTGCCATCCCCCAATGAGGTCACGACAATCTTGCCGACCGCTGGCATTTCTTCCTTTACACTCTCATAATTGTCATGCTCAAATTTCAAACAACACATCAGACGTCCACAAAGTCCGGAAATCTTGGTCGGATTAAGTGAAAGGTTCTGATCCTTGGCCATTTTTATGGATACGGGTTCAAAATCCCCTAACCAAGAGGAGCAGCAAAGCACTCGTCCACAAGGTCCAAGTCCACCTAGCATCTTTGCTTCATCACGTACCCCAATTTGCCGAAGCTCAATGCGGGTCCGAAAAATACTTGCCAGATCCTTAACCAATTCTCTAAAATCAACGCGTCCTTCGGCCGTAAAGTAAAATATAATCTTATTACGGTCAAAAGTAAACTCTACATCTACGAGCTTCATTTTGAGACCGTGGTCGCGTATTTTATTTAAACAGGTGGTAAAAGCCTCCTTAGCGGCGCTTTTGTTCTCCTCAACTACGCGTGCGTCGGTTTCTCCGGCAATACGCATCACTTTTTTGAGGGGTAGTACAACATCGGACTCCTCCACCTCTTTTTTGCCTACGACAACCTTACCGTATTCCACCCCACGTGCTGTCTCAACAATAACACATTGATCTCGTTCAATCGGAAAATCAAGTGGATCAAAATAATATATTTTACCCGCTTTTTTAAAACGGACACCTACTACGCTGTACAAAAATTAACCCCCTTGTTTGCCGGTAAAAGGAACCTATGGGCATGTCCGCTCCCTGATGATCCATGCTTGTCCTTCCTCGTCTGTTAAAACGATACTTCCAGGTAAAGCGACATCCGGAGGATATATCATTGCTAATCCTTTAACTTTCCAGTCGGATTAAGAACTGCTCCAGACACAACTGGGCATTGGCATTGGAACGCAGCTTCTTAGTACTTTCTGCTGCATATCCCATATAAGCCACCCATTGTTCCGCACTGCGCCCACGGGCATGCCTGGAAATAAAGTCTAACTGATCTATAAAAACGATACTTTCATGCTTGCGGTACAGGAAGTAGAGCATATCTTTAAACCATAGATGGAACATGCTGAAAAGGATATCCAAATGTTCAGCGAGCCCAGTCTTGAACAGCTTCTGCCCGGCAGTTGCTACCGTGGAGCTGCCCTTGCTTAAGGACTCCTTAGCTAATTGTAACACTAGATTTCTCATTTCTGCAAACCAATTCTGTTCCAAAAGTTCCCTGCAACCATCAAGTCCCGAACTGAGTGATACTGCACATCGAGCTAAGGGGATCGGCACACCCTCACTTGCTAGCGCTTGAAGCATAATATCCGGATTTAACGGACTAAATGGAATCCGCTGAGTCCGTGACTGAATCGTCGGCAATAAAGAACGACTATTATCAGATATTAGGATTCCTACTGCCGGAGCTGGCGGTTCTTCCAGAAACTTCAACAAACTATTGGCAGCTTGTACCGTCATTTTGTCTGCCCCATCTATAATATAAATCTTTGGATTCACACCCTCAGATCGATAGGAAAAGACACGCTGCAGCTCACGGATCTGATCTATTTTTATGCTTGCACCGTCGGGCTGCAGCAATGACAAATCAGGATGGTTTCCATGCTCAACCTTTCGGCACTCTAGACATTCGCCACAGGCGTCATCCTTGCTTTCAGTGCAAAAAATTGCTTGGGCAAACATCAGCGCCGTCTTCATTTGTCCACTGCCTGCTGGTCCTGTAAATAAATAAGCATGGCTCACAGCGTCCTTGCGCAAGGCATTTTGGAGTAGCCGTTTAGCATGCTCCTGGCCTACTATATCATGAAAAGGCATAATTTCCTCCCAAAACTTTAAAAAGAAAGGTTGATTAACAACCCGCGAATTTCTCCAACACGTCCCAACAGATCTATTCGGCCCTGCTCACTATTCAGCAGATCGTCTGCCATAGATAGCAAAGCCGCATCAATTTCCTCAAGCAGCTTGTAACGCTTGCCCCGCCCACGTCTATCCCATCCACGTGTCTCTTTCAGTATAACGCCTCTACGAGCGGTTTCTTCCAGAAACCTTTTGATCATCATCCGGTAAATGGTGAGTTCACGAATGGTCATAGACTTAGATAAACGGTCGCCTTGTGACTGTATTTCTTTGATCTGGCGGTTTAGTTCATCTTTGGTTTTCTGTTCACCTTGCTGCTGAAAAACGTCAGAGAACGATTTCTGCTGAACAGGCTTATTAGCCCCTTCTGCATTTGGAAGCTCACTCTTTAAGGGCCTATATCCCGGATTGATCTTCAAAGGTTATCTACCGCCCCTTTTTTGTAAATGACTTGCTCATTTATATTATACTTAATAATGTTCGAAACGATCTACAGGAAGCACGAATACAGTAGCGCCACCGACCTGTACTTCAACAGGGAGCGGTAAATAGGAATCCGTCGTGCCACTCATCGGAGTTACTGGAGTGACTAGTTGTTCACGCACTTTACAGCTGTTACGGATAACGTTCAATACAGCTTCGATCTGACTGTCTTCTACCCCAATCATAAATGTCGTATTTCCCGCCCGCAGAAATCCACCTGTACTTGCGAGTTTGGTAGCACGGAAATTGGCTTTTACTAGCTCACTGGATAACCGGTTACTGTCTTTATCCTGGATAATTGCAATGATCAACTTCATCTTCGCATTCCCTCCCAAAAAAGTTTTATGGAGTATTACTACTTAATGTGTTCTTAGTAGTAACCTCACTTCATAAGCAAACGCTTAGTTATATGCTACTTCTCTTATTATATTAGACAAAACACCCTAAAAACCCTTTAATACTCTCTCTTCAAGAGTTCTCACGATATCTTGTTCTACCAGATGAATAGGGCGGTTTGCATCAAGAACTACTATTCTCTCCGGATTCGCCTTAATTAATAAATGATATCCTTCACGAACCTTCTGATGAAAGGCAAGACTCTCCATATCCAGACGATTGACTTCGCGATCTTGATTGGCCGCAATCCGTGATAATCCAATCTCAGGTTCTACATCCAGATAAAAGGTTAGATCGGGCATGCGATTTCCAATAGCAAAGCGGTTAATACTCCACACCTCTTCCATACCTAATCCTCTTGCATGTCCTTGATAAACGAGACTACTGTCTACAAAGCGGTCACAGAGGACTGTAAGCCCTTCTCTAAGAGCCGGCTCTACTACTTCAGCGAGATGTTGGCTTCTTGATGCAGCGTACAGCAATGCCTCTGTACGTGCATCCATTGCAGTATGGGCAGGATCCAGAATAATAGAGCGAATTTTTTCGGCGATTTCTATGCCTCCAGGTTCACGTGTAATTCGATAGGGCATGGACCGATTCTGCAAATATGCTGCTACTCTGCCCAGTACCGTTGTTTTTCCGGAGCCTTCGCCCCCTTCTAATGTTATGAAGAAACCTTCTTTGCCCACTTATACTTCTCCGCCCTTCTGAATGTTGTATACCTTAATACGCTGCAAGACCGGATCAGCACAAGCCTGGAACTTCGCGCCTCCATAAGCTAAACCAGTCAGTCTTTGCTGTATCTGATCTGTGATGACCTCACCCGGATATAATAATGGAATGCCTGGTGGATAGGGAATTACCATTTCTGCAGCTACTCTCCCCACGCTGTGTTCAAGATTAATACTTTCTACCTCATTGACTGATACCGGCTTCAAAGAGAAGGGAACAGGTGCTGAGATTTGTAAAACATTCAAATTGTTCCACGTGGAAATATTTCGAGATTCTGAAATGGCAGCGGTGTGCGGTGATTCGGATGTATCCTCCGACTCTATTTCCCGCAGCGCCTGCAATAACCTTGCTGCATCTTCAGCCTTCGAACCGAGGCTGAACAGCAGCACTACGTGCCGGTCGTCACTCATCTCCGGCACACAGCCCTTAGCTTCGAGCCTGCGCTGCAGCTCGAAACCGCCTAGGACCCCGGTGGCGTCATAAATGACGACTTTGAAGGGGTCCTGCATCTCGTACGCCGCCTTATGCAGCGGCGTACCGTCGTGCAGCTGCTCTACCGGCTGCACCAATCCATAGCGCGGCAGCTCGGCAAGGCCGCGCCGCAGGACATCCACGGCGGCCAGCCCCGCCGTGAAAGCATCGCTGCCCCGGCTGTGCAGCAGCCGCCGGGCAAGATCAAGCGACGCCATCATAGGATATGATGGGCTGGAGCTCTGCACCATGGCGAGCCGCTGCGAGAGCAGGGCACGGTCGAGCCGCTGCCCTTGAACATGCAGCATAGCGCCCATGGTCATCGCAGTGAGCATCTTGTGCGTGGACTGCACTACGCCATCCGCGCCACAAGCAAGCGCCCCGGCAGGCAGTGCCGGGTGCTGCCCGTAATGCGCCCCATGCGCTTCATCGACAAGCAGCGGTACTCCGCTTTCGTGGCAGATACGCGCGAGGGGCGCGAGGTCACTGCCCATGCCGTAGTAATTGGGCATGGTGACTAATACAGCGGCGGCTTCAGGATAGGCTGCAAGTGCAGCCTCAACAGCTTCTGCCGCCGGCGCTACTGCCAAGCCGCTGAGTGGATCAATCAGCGGCTCGACGAAAACAGCCCGCACTCCAGCTAACATAAGCCCATGAATCACTGATTTATGCACATTTCGTTGAAGGATCAGAATCATTCCAGGCTCGGGGCAAGCCGTTAGAATCAGCGCCAGGTTGCCCGCCGTACTTCCGCCAACTAGAAAAAAGCTCTCCTCTGCTCCAAAGCAATCAGCAGCCAACTCCTGTGCTTCCTTAATGACTCCCTCAGGATGATGAAGATCATCCGTGCCGGTAATCTCCGTAACATCGTACTTCATAACCTCATCTAGATACCCAGCGCCTTCTACGCCGTCATATGCCGCTCCATTTTTATGTCCCGGCACATGATAAGATATATTACCCACAATTCTATATTGCTCCAGCATTTCGTATACAGGCGCCCTACATCGTTGTAATTTATTCATATTAAATTCCTTCCCATAGGGTTCCTTCTATTTTAACGTAAATATTCAAAAACTCCTATGTTTCCTCATAAAAGCATCTGACTGAACAGCAAAACGGCTCCCCCCGCTTAAACAACGAGGAAGCCGTATATGAATATCTCTAATGCAGTCCTTATATCTTTCATCCAGACCGCTCTCTTATCCGCATCAATTAACAGAGTTACTCTACTTACTTAAGCGTTCTTTTGCAATCCGATCTTCTTCATCTGGCCAATAAAAAAACGGTACTTAGCATCTTCTGCCTCGGTACGGATCATTTCTGCCTCACAATCCTCACAAATAAAATGCGAGACAATCACAATACCTTCTTCTTTTTCCTGTCCACAAATGATACAAGCTTGCCCGGTTTGCTGTTCCATAACCATCCCACCTTGACTCTTTTAAGAACAGTATGATACACCTTCTATCATTTTAAACCTTTTCATAGTTTTTTCATATCCTTCGTTTCGTGTATTATATATATTCCGCTGCCCCCATATCGGTGAATATTCGCCCATAGTTTAATAAAATGCTTTCATTCGCCGATATTAAGAACATATGAATCTGTGAGGAGGTTAGTCTATTTTATATGGAATCCAACACCAAAGGCGCTGCTACATTCTATCAATATAAATTAATCAAAAAAATTAATCTAACGGCACCTCTGCTGCGTGTTTATATTTTGCTCCCTTTTTTGGTCCTTGTGCTCGAGACAGTCTTTCTTTCTTGGTGGAGTATTCTCTACTTAATTATAGCTGCTCCGGTTATGTTCTGGGTTCAATATGTTATTTCACGCTCAGTACTTCTAATCTCCGGGCATCCTATTTCAAAAAGATGGTCCATCTCATTTAAAATCCCGTGGCTTGGCTTCATGCCAGATCAACACATTAGTTACCGCATTTTCCGTAAAGTACAGTTACATAATTTTTATATTGGTCTTTGTATTGCAGCTCTCTTTATTTTTTGGTCACCACCGGCATTTACAGTATCCCTGATTATTTGCCACTTGTGGCTTTTACTACCCCGTCTCTATACACTGTTCAAAATAAATCAACGCAACAAGGAAGGCATGCTGAAGTTTAATCCAACCGATGCCTCCTATTACTCTCAATAGAGTACGGTTAACCTGTATTCGCATATAAATAAATCGCCATCCATAAAGGACGGCGATTATTTATTTTGTCTTAAGACCTTTAATTAAGGCCTTCTTTTCTTTAGGAATCATAACTATAAAATAATCATCATGTACTGTTAAATGAACCGTTACTCCATCCTTCTGAAAAACACCAGATGAATCGGTATTCTCCTCTTCCTGTTCAACCCATCCCCAGGCCTTAATAGTATCCATATACTCCTCTGGGATACCATTCTTCTCCTTTAATCCAGGTAAAGAATAACGTACATAATCCATAGCAACGTTTGTCGTAGTCTGGTCTGGTGAGTACGCCTCTTGGGGTACAGGGAAATTCTTCTCGTTTAGCGCACCCTCAAAAGCATCCCAGCTGGGCGCTTTCGTACCGCAGCCTGCCAGTATTAAAGCTACTATACACGAAAAAATTAATATCTTAATAATTCTTGTTTGTTTCATGCCTTAAATCCTCCTTACCTCCACAATGCATCTAAAGACACAAGAAAATTCAAAGTTAGAATTTATGAGTAGTTCCTTCGTATTAGAGATGTTGCTTATTATTTGCACTTATCTATTATACTTGTATCGACCTCAGCGTCGGTAACAAAAATGTCACTCAATTACAGCCCCTTCAGATGTTGTACTCCCCTTCAAATATCACTCTTGTCCAAAAAAAACAAAAAAGCCACTGCTGATAAATCAACAATGGCTTAATGTGCTTGGCAACGTCCTACTCTCCCAGGACCCTTCGGTCCAAGTACCATCGGCGCTGGAGGGCTTAACGGTCGTGTTCGGGATGGGTACGCGTGGAACCCCTCCGCTATCGCCACCAAACATGCGTCTGTGAAACAGACGCTGCCGCGTGAAATTCGGTTCATCACCAGAAGTGACAATGAATTTCTAAGCGTGTTACAGGCTTAATCGCCTGAAAACTGAATCCGAAACGAATCTGCATTCTAAGTATAGGATAAGCCCTCGACCGATTAGTATTGGTCAGCTCCATGCATTGCTGCACTTCCACCTCCAACCTATCTACCTCGTCGTCTTCAAGGGGTCTTACTAATTGGGAAATCTCATCTTGAGGGGGCTTCACGCTTAGATGCTTTCAGCGCTTATCCCGTCCGTACGTAGCTACCCAGCCATGCTCCTGGCGGAACAACTGGTGCACCAGCGGTACGTCCATCCCGGTCCTCTCGTACTAAGGACAGCTCCTCTCAAATTTCCTGCGCCCACGACAGATAGGGACCGAACTGTCTCACGACGTTCTGAACCCAGCTCGCGTACCGCTTTAATGGGCGAACAGCCCAACCCTTGGGACCTACTTCAGCCCCAGGATGCGATGAGCCGACATCGAGGTGCCAAACCTCCCCGTCGATGTGGACTCTTGGGGGAGATAAGCCTGTTATCCCCAGGGTAGCTTTTATCCGTTGAGCGATGGCCCTTCCATGCGGTACCACCGGATCACTAAGTCCGACTTTCGTCCCTGCTCGACTTGTAGGTCTCGCAGTCAAGCTCCCTTATGCCTTTGCACTCTGCGAATGATTTCCAACCATTCTGAGGGAACCTTGGAACGCCTCCGTTACTCTTTAGGAGGCGACCGCCCCAGTCAAACTGCCCGCCTGACACGGTCCCCGTACCCGATAAGGGTACTAGGTTAGAACCTAGATACGATCAGGGTGGTATCCCAACGGCGCCTCCACCGAAGCTTGCGCTCCGATTTCTACGGCTCCCACCTATCCTGTACAGATCGTACCCAAATTCAATATCAAGCTGCAGTAAAGCTCCATGGGGTCTTTCCGTCTTGTCGCGGGTAACCTGCATCTTCACAGGTATTAAAATTTCACCGGATCTCTCGTTGAGACAGCGCCCAAGTCGTTACGCCATTCGTGCGGGTCAGAATTTACCTGACAAGGAATTTCGCTACCTTAGGACCGTTATAGTTACGGCCGCCGTTTACTGGGGCTTCGGTTCATAGCTTCGGGTTACCCCTAACCACTCCCCTTAACCTTCCAGCACCGGGCAGGCGTCAGCCCGTATACTTCGCCTTGCGGCTTCGCACAGACCTGTGTTTTTGCTAAACAGTCGCTTGGGCCTTTTCACTGCGGCCCCCTCGTGCTATTCACACTACCGGGGCACCCCTTCTCCCGAAGTTACGGGGTCATTTTGCCGAGTTCCTTAACGAGAGTTCTTCCGCGCGCCTTAGAATTCTCTTCTCGCCTACCTGTGTCGGTTTGCGGTACGGGCACCTTCTCCTGGCTAGAGGCTTTTCTTGGCAGTGTGAGATCATGACCTTCGCTACTATAATTTTCGCTCCCCATCACAGCCTAGCCTTAATGATGTGCGGATTTGCCTACACATCAGCCTCACTGCTTAGACGGACATCCATCAGTCCGCGTCACTACCCTCCTGCGTCACCCCATCGCTCATAGCGGATTACGGTGGTACAGTAATTTCAAACTGTTGTCCTTCGACTACGCCTTTCGGCCTCGCCTTAGGTCCCGACTTACCCTGAGCGGACGAGCCTTCCTCAGGAAACCTTGGGCTTTCGGCGGATCAGATTCTCACTGATCTTTTCGTTACTCATACCGGCATTCTCACTTGTGTAGTGTCCAGCGCTCTTTTCAGTACACCTTCAACCCCTACACAACGCTCCCCTACCCCAGATACATACGTATCTAGCCATAGCTTCGGTGGTGTGTTTAGCCCCGTTACATTTTCGGCGCAGAGTCACTCGACCAGTGAGCTATTACGCACTCTTTCAATGGTGGCTGCTTCTAAGCCAACATCCTGGTTGTCTGTGCAACTCCACATCCTTTCCCACTTAACACACACTTGGGGACCTTAGCTGATGGTCTGGGCTGTTTCCCTTTTGACAATGGATCTTAGCACTCACTGTCTGACTCCCGGCAATAAGTATATGGCATTCGGAGTTTGACTGAGCTTGGTAATCCTTGCGGACCCCGCACCCAATCAGTGCTCTACCTCCACTACTCTTATACCGAGGCTAGCCCTAAAGCTATTTCGGGGAGAACCAGCTATCTCCGAGTTCGATTGGAATTTCTCCGCTACCCCCACCTCATCCCCGCACTTTTCAACGTACGTGGGTTCGGGCCTCCAGTGCGTGTTACCGCACCTTCACCCTGGACAGGGGTAGATCACACGGTTTCGGGTCTACGTCCACATACTCATTCGCCCTATTCAGACTCGCTTTCGCTGCGGCTCCACCTTCTCGGCTTAACCTTGCATGTTAAACGTAACTCGCCGGTTCATTCTACAAAAGGCACGCCATCACCCATAGATCGGGCTCTGACTTTTTGTAAGCACACGGTTTCAGGTTCTATTTCACTCCCCTTCCGGGGTGCTTTTCACCTTTCCCTCACGGTACTGTTTCACTATCGGTCGCCAGGTAGTATTTAGCCTTAGCAGATGGTCCTGCTGGATTCATACGGGGTTTCACGTGCCCCGCACTACTCGGGATCCGTCTCGGAGAGAACACAGTTTAGGTTACAGGGCTTTTACCTCTATCGCGGGCCTTTCCAGACCTCTTCACCTACCATATTCCTTTGTAACTCCATGTGAGACGTCCCACAACCCCAAGAGGCAAGCCCCTTGGTTTAGGCTGTTCCGCGTTCGCTCGCCGCTACTGACGGAATCACTATTGTTTTCTCTTCCTCAGGGTACTTAGATGTTTCAGTTCCCCTGGTCTGCCTCTACATACCCTATGTATTCAGGTATGAGTAACTGCGAATTACCACAGCTGGGTTTCCCCATTCGGACACCCCCGGATCAAAGCTTGCTTACAGCTCCCCGAGGCAGTTTCGTTGTTCGCCACGTCCTTCGTCGGCTCCTGGCGCCTAGGCATCCTCCGTGTGCTCTTATTAGCTTAACCTTGATTTTCCGAAGAAAAATCTCACTAATAACATTTACTTGTTTGCACAAGTTGCTAAAAGATGTTCTAAAACGCAAATTCGTTTCGGTATCCAGTTTTCAAGGATCAAGTCTTACTTGAGAGCTTAAACTCTCAAAACTGAGCAACGAGTGAGTAACAGGCCTAAACCTGAGTTTTGGAAGCTAAGCTTCCGATTTGAATGTTCTCATTGCAGAGAACGATTTTCCATAGAAAGGAGGTGATCCAGCCGCACCTTCCGATACGGCTACCTTGTTACGACTTCACCCCAATCATCTACCCCACCTTCGGCGGCTGGCTCCCTTGCGGGTTACCCCACCGACTTCGGGTGTTGTAAACTCTCGTGGTGTGACGGGCGGTGTGTACAAGACCCGGGAACGTATTCACCGCGGCATGCTGATCCGCGATTACTAGCAATTCCGACTTCATGCAGGCGAGTTGCAGCCTGCAATCCGAACTGAGACCGGCTTTGATGGGATTGGCTCCACCTCGCGGCTTCGCTTCCCGTTGTACCGGCCATTGTAGTACGTGTGTAGCCCAGGTCATAAGGGGCATGATGATTTGACGTCATCCCCACCTTCCTCCGGTTTGTCACCGGCAGTCACTCTAGAGTGCCCAGCCTTACCTGCTGGCAACTAAAGTTAAGGGTTGCGCTCGTTGCGGGACTTAACCCAACATCTCACGACACGAGCTGACGACAACCATGCACCACCTGTCTCCTCTGTCCCGAAGGCCGCTGCTATCTCTAGCAGATTCAGAGGGATGTCAAGACCTGGTAAGGTTCTTCGCGTTGCTTCGAATTAAACCACATACTCCACTGCTTGTGCGGGTCCCCGTCAATTCCTTTGAGTTTCAGTCTTGCGACCGTACTCCCCAGGCGGAGTGCTTACTGTGTTAACTTCGGCACCAAGGGTATCGAAACCCCTAACACCTAGCACTCATCGTTTACGGCGTGGACTACCAGGGTATCTAATCCTGTTTGCTCCCCACGCTTTCGCGCCTCAGCGTCAGTTACAGCCCAGAAAGTCGCCTTCGCCACTGGTGTTCCTCCACATATCTACGCATTTCACCGCTACACGTGGAATTCCACTTTCCTCTTCTGTACTCAAGCCACCCAGTTTCCAGTGCGACCTCAGGTTGAGCCCAAGGTTTAAACACCAGACTTAAATAGCCGCCTGCGCGCGCTTTACGCCCAATAATTCCGGACAACGCTTGCCCCCTACGTATTACCGCGGCTGCTGGCACGTAGTTAGCCGGGGCTTTCTTCTCAGGTACCGTCACTCCGATAGCAGTTACTCTACCGGACGTTCTTCCCTGGCAACAGAGCTTTACGATCCGAAAACCTTCATCACTCACGCGGCGTTGCTCCGTCAGGCTTTCGCCCATTGCGGAAGATTCCCTACTGCTGCCTCCCGTAGGAGTCTGGGCCGTGTCTCAGTCCCAGTGTGGCCGTTCACCCTCTCAGGTCGGCTACGCATCGTCGCCTTGGTGGGCCGTTACCCCACCAACTAGCTAATGCGCCGCAGGCCCATCCCTCAGTGACAGATTGCTCCGTCTTTCATTCTTCTCTCAGGAGAAAAAAGAAATTATCCGGTATTAGCTACCGTTTCCGGTAGTTATCCCAGTCTGAAGGGCAGGTTGCCTACGTGTTACTCACCCGTCCGCCGCTAAGTCATTTCGAAAGCAAGCTTTCAAAATGACTCCGCTCGACTTGCATGTATTAGGCACGCCGCCAGCGTTCGTCCTGAGCCAGGATCAAACTCTCCAATTAGTATTGAAAAGAGCGATATGCTCATTTTGAAACATCTGACGAGAAAATTAATTCTCTAATTTTGGATTTCACTTGCGTGATTTCCTACTCACTCGTTGTTCAGTTTTCAAAGATCAAGTTCTCGTTGGCGCCGTTTAATGTCTCAGCAGCAACTCTTATACTATATCATGTTCGGCTATTTAATGTCAAGCTCTTTTTTTAACTTCTTTTTCGAGCTCGGCATGTGTATTTCTTGGCCGGACTTAGAATATATCATGTATAGAGATTCATTGCAAGAGTTTTTTTATATAAAATCAAAAGCATAAAGCATCATCTATGTATTATCGTATTATAATAACTACCTCCACTTATCATCTAATTATCTAGAAAGTAAAAAACAACTGCAGAAGATAACAGTTGTTTTTTTAGAAGAAGCTTAGACGATTCTAGATTAATTCCGCTTCCTTCGCTTCAGTAATTACGGCAACGATATTGTTTCGAAGGGCATCTGCATCGTGCGCTTCGTATGGATCCACTTTGAAAACAACAGCATCTGCAATAAAGCCTTCTGCAATTTGCCCCAGCTCGTTACCGCTCCCCAGAATATCAGCAGCACTTTTAGTCGCAGCCTGCCACGCTTCTCTCCGAGTTAAGCCATAATCAATCAATGTATCCAGTTCTTGAAGGTTATAGCCATGTAGTGCAGGTGTGGCATAATCTGTACCGAATCCAATACGAACGCCTTCTCTTTTTGCATAATGAATGGCCTTGGAATGACATTCGGTAGCTCGGGCAGCTCGGTCGCAAATGATCGGGTTTAACGCTAGAACGCCTTTTGGGTCTGCAGCAATACGATAAATTGATGTGGTGGGCACAAACGCTACCCCCGAGTTAGCAAGTCTTCCTGCCTGATCCTCAGTTAAAAACATCCCATGCTCTATTGATGCCACGCCGGCCTGGATGGACCAGTCTATCGTCACTCCACCCCAGGTATGAACCAGTACCTTCTTATCATGGGCATGTGCATTACGAACAATGAACGCGAACTCTTCTTCGGAAAAGATCGGGTCAACGACTTTCTCGGTAGGTGCTCCAAGCCCGCCTGTGGCCATGATTTTTATCCAACCCGCTCCTGTAGCAAAGATTTCCGCCATGCGTTGTTCTAAATGCTTGAGACCACGGGCATCTGCTGCTCCAATCATATCGCTACTGGCCTGCACTCTTAATGGATGCTGATATTGCTGAACAAGATGCTGCACTGTGCTCGGCAGAATCCCACCTGCATCACGGGCAGTCGTTACACCCGTCCTAAGAGTAGCTTCAAAAGCTTGTGCCTGCATAATTTCGATCTGGTTGGCATCGCGCTTCAATTGATCAGAGTGGTCAAAATCTGTCCAAGCTAAATGCGTATGAAGATCAATAATACCCGGACTTAGCCACAGATCTGTTCCTGCAAGATTTGACTCCACTTGATGCGGCTCCGCTTCAGTAATGGATGAAAAACGACCATCCTTTATCACGACATCAAAACGTCTGCCTTCGATACCTGCTATAAAAATATCATTGAACGTTTGCAGCTCTGGATGCTTAAGGATCATCTTCATTCCCCCCATGCCAGCCGAACAGCTGCTAATGCCTGAACAGGGTCTTGTTTCAACAGTTCGGCAAGCGTGGATATAGCCTTCTCCACACTTTGCCGCTCAGCATTCGTTCCAAAATGGTTGATCCGCAGAAGATGGCCAAATAATTCTCCGTCTCCGGGAGCCACAATGCCTATAGGCTGCTCAATCCGCAACTCTTGCTTTTCAGAAATCCGCACCGTTGTAGTCAGCGTAGAATAATGTCTGCTGTCCTTTTGCCAAGGCTCAAGCCCCAAGGATTTAATACCAGCTACAGCAGCTGCTGCGGCTCGCTCATGGCGTTTGATTACTTGATCCAATCCTTCTTCTTCAATTCGTGTCAAAGCTTGAATCAAGGCTCTAGCCTCCAGCGTAGGAATGTTTGGGGCAACCCGCAGTGGCGCGGCGTCTCCCAGTGATGGTTTCAGATCCAGCAAGGATAAAATAGAATTGCGTGGAGCATTTTCATTCGACTCAAGAAATTCCCAGCCACGTGGAGAAATACTTACGGCACTAACACCGTTGGGTCCAGCTAAGGCTTTTTGCGCACCTATAACTGCAAAATCAACGGACCATTCATCCACCAGCAGGGCCTCTCCCCCAACCGCAGATACGGAGTCCGACACAGTAATAAGATTGAATTCTTTTGCAATTTCAAATATTTCTTTAGCAGGATTAGAGCCTCCAGTAACCACTTCAGCTTGAACAAAAGAAAGGGCACAAGGTTTAAACTCCTTAATTGCGGAAGCAACTTGGTCGCTAGTGACCACTTCATCAAAAGGAACCTTTACTTCAACAACCGTTGCTCCACCCCGCTCAAGCCATTTTCCAAATAAACTTCCATAGGGACCTGTTACTATATTTACAATGGTTCGACCAGGTGCAGCTATTCCGGCGGCTACCGCCTCGATTCCAAGGATTGCCTCAGCCGGGATGATAACTGGAGGGTGCTCAGTAAACAAAACTTTGGAAATTAAATGTGTTAGCTTATTGTACTCAGCCAGTGAAAGTGGCACGTATCCTTTATGTTCTCGGTTCATAAGAAAACCTCCTGATGTACTTTATTTTGGCATTTTCGGAACCGCTGACAACAGCTCATAACTGTATTCATGTTTAGGACGGATGAAGAATTGGTCCCGCGGACTCTGCTCCACGAGCTTTCCTTGCCGCATAACTGCTACCGTATCACTAATTGCATTGATTACACCTAGATCATGAGAAATAAAAAGCATGGTGAGATTAAGCTCAGCCTTCAGCGTATTAAACAGTTCGAGCACACTAAGCTGCACAGATACATCCAACGCACTTGTAGGTTCATCCGCGATCAGGATGCTTGGCTCAACACTTAATGCACGAGCGATCGCTATCCGTTGACGCTGGCCGCCGGAAAATTCATGTGGGAATTTGTCTAAGGCCTTCTGTTCTAAATGAACTTGATTCAAAAGCTCTTTGCATCTTTGTTCAACACCTGTACGCCCCACTATCTTATGAAACAATAAGGGCTCGGAAAGAATTTGCCTAATCGAATGTTTAGGATTTAGCGAAGCATCTGGATTTTGGAATATCATCTGGATTGTTTTGTGCTGCTCACGGCTTCTTTTCTTTTTTAATTCTTGGGTACCCAACAGAATCTGCCCCTCATTTGGGGCAATCAGTCCAGCAATTACTCGCGCCAGCGTAGATTTCCCTGATCCGGATTCTCCAACAAGCCCAAGGGTGGTGTGCTGCTCAAGATTCAGATTGATACGATCCAGTGCAGTAAAGCCGCCATAATCAACAGTTAAATCTTTTATTTGCAAGGCTAATTTCATGATTCTCTACTCCTTTCAAGCTCTGGCAAAGGAAGCACCGAATCAATCAGCATCTGTGTGTAAGGGTCTTTCGGATTTTGCAAAATATCAAGGGTATTGCCCTGCTCAACAATCTGTCCCTGTTTCATTACACATAGCCGTGAACACAAGTTTGCTGCAATCGCTAGGTTATGCGTAACAAATACCATGGCAAAACTGAGCTCATGCTGGAGGCTCGTGATCGTCTCAATAATTTGCCGTTGAACCGTGACGTCCAGCGCCGTTGTCGGTTCATCACAGAGAAGTATGCCTGGCTTGCACGCCAGTGCCAGAGCGATGACTACCCGTTGACACTGACCGCCTGACAGCTGACTCGGATACCGGTCCTTTTTCTTCAATGAATCGGGGAGACCAAGCCTTTCGAGCAGTTCCAGTGCAATTACCCGCGAGGTCTTACGGCTTACTCTCTGTCTGTAATACACAACTTCAGCCAGTTGTTTGACAACCGTACAGAGCGGATCAAGCGCACCTCTTGGATCTTGAAATACCATTGCACTGCTTACGGCACTTTTAATGGTGCCACCAGTCTGTTCAACACCATTTGGAAGCAAGCCTAAAATTGCACGCAGTGTAAGTGATTTTCCTGATCCCGATTCACCTACTAATCCCAGACTCTCCCCTTTACCCAGCGAAAAACTAACATTATTGACCAATCTCTCATTTGACTTAGCTGCCAGCGATAGCGCCTCTATTTCTAAAATGGGTTGTATAGACATCATTTTTTCCTCCATATGTCTGCCAAACCATCACCTAGGAGCGACAAAGCTATCCCCGTATACACCACTGCAAATCCCGGCACGGCCGAGAGCCACCAAGCTGTAGTGATGAAGGGCTGTCCATCTGAAATCATTGTCCCCCAGTCAGGAGTTGGCGGTGTAATGCCGATACCAAGATACCCGAGCGTAACAATGGCAACAAGCAATCCAATCATATCTGTCATAAGGACGACCACGGCTTGCGGAAGTACATTAGGCAGGAGATGACGTAAAATAATTTTCACTCCAGGTAGCCCTAAGGTTTGAGCGGATGCCACCCATTCCTGATTGCGAAAAGAAGCACTAAGACCTCTGACGACACGGGCAAAGACAATCCATCCTACAAAGATAAAAGTAATATAAATGCCTCGTTCTCCTGCTCCACTAGCAAAAGCAACGATAATAACGATCAGATAAAAAGGAAAGGCGATGAATGTATCTGACAACAGCGTAATAACTGTATCGATCCATTTGCCGTAATATCCTGCCAGCATTCCTAGAAATACACCTGTGCAAAAGGGAATGATTTCTGCCAAGACCATGATTTTCAAATCAGTCCTCGCTGCATAGATCAGTCTAGTAAACAAATCACGCCCTAACTGATCAGTTCCCAACCAATGTTCGGCTGACGGAGGCTGTAAAAAGGCACTCAAATTTTGCTCAGAGGGGTCATAAGGACTTATATAAGGTATAAACACAGTCAAGAGAATAAGAGCTGCAAACATAATAATTCCCACTAAAAGTGAAGGGGTATTCCATATTCGCTTTAAGCCGCTTGTTACCTTACCGTCTTCATACAATCGCGAGTCTAGTCTTATAGTTTTCATTGTTTTCCTTTCGTTCTGGGATCAAGCCACCAGGAAATGATTTCAATCAAGAGACTGATGATCACAACAGATAGCGCACAGTAAAGTGCTATTCCTTGAATAACCGGAAAGTCCCGTTTCGAAATTGAAGTGAACAATAAGCTGCCAATTCCCTTAATTCCAAATACCTGCTCAACGACCAAGGTGCCTCCGATTAAATAAGAAATATTCACACCCAGCAGCATTAGCGTAGGAAGAGCAGAGTTGCGCAGCACATGTTTAAATAAAATAACCCTGTTTGGTATGCCCGCAGCCTTAAGGGTGACTACAAAATCCGATTCTAACACTTCAAGCATCTGCGCTCTTAATGAACGAACAAGCGTAGGAACCTGTGAAAAAGCAACAGTGATTGCTGGAAGTGCAAGACTATGCAAGGTTCCGACCCACCCTTCACTTACTCCCCCAACAGGGAACCAGCCAAGCCGGACACTAAAGAGCAAAATTAAAAGTAAGCCAACCCAGAAGATTGGCATACCTAGAGTAATTGTAGGAAAAATACGTATCAAATGGTCCAGCAGTTTATCCTTATGCGTAGCGGCTACCGTAGCGAGCAGAAGAGATACAAAAATCGCCAACACACAAGCCATCACGATGAGCAGCAAAGTAACAGGGGCCCGTTGTGTAATCAACTCTCTTGTTGATGTCCCCATAATAATGGAGTTTCCAGTATCTCCTCGAGTAAACAGCGTCTTCACAAATCGGATGAATTGCTCCCATAAAGGGAGGTCCAGCCCAAGAGTATGATGCATACTCTTGAGCGCCTCAGGGGTGCTGTATTCTCCCAAAATCATTTTTGCTGGATCTCCCGGCACGATTCGAATGATGAAAAAGACTGCTATCATTACACAGAAGATCACTGCCAATGCTTTTATAAGAGATATCACAAGCCAGTTATAAGAACCCTTGCTTCCTTTCGGTTGATTTAACGCCTGCTTAAGATTCATCATTGGCTGATGCGGACATCTTCGAAACGGGCACTGCCGTTCGGTAGAACAACGAGACCGTCAACTGAAGAACGAATACCTTTTAAAACATCTGGATAGTAAAGCGGAATATACGGAACTTCATCAGCAAGGGTCTGCAGCAGCTTAGTATAGATTTGTGCACGTTCATCGCCATCCGCAGTTTTTTGTCCCTCATATAGAAGCTTCGTAACTTCATTATTTGTATAATGCGTCCAATATGATTTGCTGAAGCCTTCCGGATCAGTTTGGAAAGCAATAATTGAGTTCGCTTCAGGGGAATCCGCCTGACCGCTGTTCAGCATTGCCGCAAAATCATATGCGAAGAAACGTTCACGGAAAGTGGCAAGTTCAATCGATTCAATCTCAATCTTAATCCCGATCGTTTGACCCGCTGCCTGAATAATTTGTGCCTCTTGAGCTCTTGTGCTATTACCGGATGCTACAAGTAATTTGGTAGTGAAGCCATTAGGGAAGGCAGATTTTGCAAGCTCCTCCTTGGCTGCTTCGATATTAAAGTTCAGTGCTTTGATTGTATCATTTGCGTTATAAGGAATCGTTGTTGGCAGCAATGAGTTTGCTGTTTGTGCATAACCAAAGGTTAGCGCCTTGGTCAAGCCCTCACGATCAAGCGCCAGCGCCAGAGCGCGACGGACATGCACATCAGAAAAATGTTCATCCAACGTATTAAAGAACAATTGCTCTGTCACCCAACTACCGTTAGTAACTACTTTAGTGTCAGCCCCATCTTTAATCTCATTGGCATTTTGCAGAGCCAAAGATTCAATAGCATTAACTTCTCCAGCCTTCAGCTGGTTAATCGCTTGGCTGTCATCTTCAATCAGCTTATAAACAAGCTTATCAATATAGGGTTTACCTTCTTGCCAGTAGAATGTATTCTTAGTGAAGGTCAGATCACCTGCAGTGTCCCATGTTTCAACAACAAAAGGTCCCGTACCGATTGGTTTCTTGAAGAATTCTTCTTCGGATACTCCACCGAAATTGTTAGGAAGGATACCATTTGAGAAATTAGATAGCTCCGAGATAAATGGTGTATAAGGCTCTTTAAGTGTAATAACAAGCGTTTTGTTATCTTGCGCTTTGATTGTGTCCACCTTTGCAGATATTGCCAGCGGGCCGCCTACCTTCAAGTGCCGCTCAAGAGAGAAAACAGCATCTTCTGCAGTCACATCCGTACCATTTGAAAACTTCAAACCATCACGAAGCTCGAATGTATACGTCAGACCATCTTCACTGATATTATGTGACTTAGCAAGCCAATCTACAATTTCACCTTCGCTGTCAAAAGCGACTAATGATTCAAAGACTTTGTCGATTGCAAAAGCATTGTTGGACGTAATCTGATTATGCAAATCCAGCGAAGTTACAGAAGCAGGTCGTCCATAGACGAAAGTCCCTCCCGTTGCAGGTTCTGCAGTTTGAGGACTTTGAGTTGCCGGACTCGCACTTTCCTGTGCCTCTTTATTTGAATCAGCCTTATTATTAGACCCCGAGCACCCTGCAATTAACATCAATAGCAAAACTGCTATTGCCCCCAACAGAATCGGTTTCTTAATAGATACACTAAAGTATGACATAATTCGCTCCCCCTATAATTCTTATATGTTTAGTATGAATTGTATTATGGGTTAAACACTGTAGTCTGTCAAACATAATTTAATTTGCAACAATCCTTAAGTAAATATACATAACAAAAAGACCACTGTCGATTACTCAACAGTGGTCTTGCGTGCTTGGCAACGTCCTACTCTCCCAGGACCCTTCGGTCCAAGTACCATCGGCGCTGGAGGGCTTAACGGTCGTGTTCGGGATGGGTACGCGTGGAACCCCTCCGCTATCGCCACCAAACATGCGTCTGTGAAACAGACGCTGCCGCGTGAAATTCGGTTCATCACCAGAAGTGACAATGAATTTCTAAGCGTATTTCAGGCTTGATGCCTGAAAACTGAATCCGAAACGAATCTGCATTCTACGTATAGGATAAGCCCTCGACCGATTAGTATTGGTCAGCTCCATGCATTACTGCACTTCCACCTCCAACCTATCTACCTCGTCGTCTTCAAGGGGTCTTACTAATTGGGAAATCTCATCTTGAGGGGGCTTCACGCTTAGATGCTTTCAGCGCTTATCCCGTCCGTACGTAGCTACCCAGCCATGCTCCTGGCGGAACAACTGGTGCACCAGCGGTACGTCCATCCCGGTCCTCTCGTACTAAGGACAGCTCCTCTCAAATTTCCTGCGCCCACGACAGATAGGGACCGAACTGTCTCACGACGTTCTGAACCCAGCTCGCGTACCGCTTTAATGGGCGAACAGCCCAACCCTTGGGACCTACTTCAGCCCCAGGATGCGATGAGCCGACATCGAGGTGCCAAACCTCCCCGTCGATGTGGACTCTTGGGGGAGATAAGCCTGTTATCCCCAGGGTAGCTTTTATCCGTTGAGCGATGGCCCTTCCATGCGGTACCACCGGATCACTAAGTCCGACTTTCGTCCCTGCTCGACTTGTAGGTCTCGCAGTCAAGCTCCCTTATGCCTTTGCACTCTGCGAATGATTTCCAACCATTCTGAGGGAACCTTGGAACGCCTCCGTTACTCTTTAGGAGGCGACCGCCCCAGTCAAACTGCCCGCCTGACACGGTCCCCGTACCCGATAAGGGCACTAGGTTAGAACCTAGATACGATCAGGGTGGTATCCCAACGGCGCCTCCACCGAAGCTTGCGCTCCGATTTCTACGGCTCCCACCTATCCTGTACAGATCGTACCCAAATTCAATATCAAGCTGCAGTAAAGCTCCATGGGGTCTTTCCGTCTTGTCGCGGGTAACCTGCATCTTCACAGGTATTAAAATTTCACCGGATCTCTCGTTGAGACAGCGCCCAAGTCGTTACGCCATTCGTGCGGGTCAGAATTTACCTGACAAGGAATTTCGCTACCTTAGGACCGTTATAGTTACGGCCGCCGTTTACTGGGGCTTCGGTTCATAGCTTCGGGTTACCCCTAACCACTCCCCTTAACCTTCCAGCACCGGGCAGGCGTCAGCCCGTATACTTCGCCTTGCGGCTTCGCACAGACCTGTGTTTTTGCTAAACAGTCGCTTGGGCCTTTTCACTGCGGCCCCCTCGTGCTATTCACACTACCGGGGCACCCCTTCTCCCGAAGTTACGGGGTCATTTTGCCGAGTTCCTTAACGAGAGTTCTTCCGCGCGCCTTAGAATTCTCTTCTCGCCTACCTGTGTCGGTTTGCGGTACGGGCACCTTCTCCTGGCTAGAGGCTTTTCTTGGCAGTGTGAGATCATGACCTTCGCTACTATAATTTTCGCTCCCCATCACAGCCCAGCCTTATCGATGTGCGGATTTGCCTACACATCAGCCTCACTGCTTAGACGGACATCCATCAGTCCGCGTCACTACCCTCCTGCGTCACCCCATCGCTCATAGCGGATTACGGTGGTACAGTAATTTCAAACTGTTGTCCTTCGACTACGCCTTTCGGCCTCGCCTTAGGTCCCGACTTACCCTGAGCGGACGAGCCTTCCTCAGGAAACCTTGGGCTTTCGGCGGATCAGATTCTCACTGATCTTTTCGTTACTCATACCGGCATTCTCACTTGTGTAGTGTCCAGCGCTCTTTTCAGTACACCTTCAACCCCTACACAACGCTCCCCTACCCCAGATACATACGTATCTAGCCATAGCTTCGGTGGTGTGTTTAGCCCCGTTACATTTTCGGCGCAGAGTCACTCGACCAGTGAGCTATTACGCACTCTTTCAATGGTGGCTGCTTCTAAGCCAACATCCTGGTTGTCTGTGCAACTCCACATCCTTTCCCACTTAACACACACTTGGGGACCTTAGCTGATGGTCTGGGCTGTTTCCCTTTTGACAATGGATCTTAGCACTCACTGTCTGACTCCCGGCAATAAGTATATGGCATTCGGAGTTTGACTGAGCTTGGTAATCCTTGCGGACCCCGCACCCAATCAGTGCTCTACCTCCACTACTCTTATACCGAGGCTAGCCCTAAAGCTATTTCGGGGAGAACCAGCTATCTCCGAGTTCGATTGGAATTTCTCCGCTACCCCCACCTCATCCCCGCACTTTTCAACGTACGTGGGTTCGGGCCTCCAGTGCGTGTTACCGCACCTTCACCCTGGACAGGGGTAGATCACACGGTTTCGGGTCTACGTCCACATACTAAATCGCCCTATTCAGACTCGCTTTCGCTGCGGCTCCACCTTCTCGGCTTAACCTTGCATGTTAAACGTAACTCGCCGGTTCATTCTACAAAAGGCACGCCATCACCCATAGATCGGGCTCTGACTTTTTGTAAGCACACGGTTTCAGGTTCTATTTCACTCCCCTTCCGGGGTGCTTTTCACCTTTCCCTCACGGTACTGTTTCACTATCGGTCGCCAGGTAGTATTTAGCCTTAGCAGATGGTCCTGCTGGATTCATACGGGGTTTCACGTGCCCCGCACTACTCGGGATCCGTCTCGGAGAGAACACAGTTTAGGTTACAGGGCTTTTACCTCTATCGCGGGCCTTTCCAGACCTCTTCACCTACCATATTCCTTTGTAACTCCATGTGAGACGTCCCACAACCCCTAAGAGCAAGCTCTTAGGTTTAGGCTGTTCCGCGTTCGCTCGCCGCTACTGACGGAATCACTATTGTTTTCTCTTCCTCAGGGTACTTAGATGTTTCAGTTCCCCTGGTCTGCCTCTACATTTCCTATGTATTCAGAAATGAGTAACTGCGAATTACCACAGCTGGGTTTCCCCATTCGGACACCCCCGGATCAAAGCTTGCTTACAGCTCCCCGAGGCAGTTTCGTTGTTCGCCACGTCCTTCGTCGGCTCCTGGCGCCTAGGCATCCTCCGTGTGCTCTTATTAGCTTAACCTTGATTCTTCCGTAGGAAAATATCATACGATGATATTCTCTTTGGAATCATCTCACTAATAACATTTACTTGTTTGCACAAGTTGCTAAAAGATGTTCTAAAACGCAAATTCGTTTCGGTATCCAGTTTTCAAGGATCAAGTCTTACTTGAGAGCTTAAACTCTCAAAACTGAGCAACGAGTGAGTAACAGGCCTAAACCTGAGTTTTGGAAGCTGAGCTTCCGATTTGAATGTCCTCATTGCAGAGAACGATTCTCCATAGAAAGGAGGTGATCCAGCCGCACCTTCCGATACGGCTACCTTGTTACGACTTCACCCCAATCATCTACCCCACCTTCGGCGGCTGGCTCCCTTGCGGGTTACCCCACCGACTTCGGGTGTTGTAAACTCTCGTGGTGTGACGGGCGGTGTGTACAAGACCCGGGAACGTATTCACCGCGGCATGCTGATCCGCGATTACTAGCAATTCCGACTTCATGCAGGCGAGTTGCAGCCTGCAATCCGAACTGAGACCGGCTTTGATGGGATTGGCTCCACCTCGCGGCTTCGCTTCCCGTTGTACCGGCCATTGTAGTACGTGTGTAGCCCAGGTCATAAGGGGCATGATGATTTGACGTCATCCCCACCTTCCTCCGGTTTGTCACCGGCAGTCACTCTAGAGTGCCCAGCTTAACCTGCTGGCAACTAAAGTTAAGGGTTGCGCTCGTTGCGGGACTTAACCCAACATCTCACGACACGAGCTGACGACAACCATGCACCACCTGTCTCCTCTGTCCCGAAGGCCGCTGCTATCTCTAGCAGATTCAGAGGGATGTCAAGACCTGGTAAGGTTCTTCGCGTTGCTTCGAATTAAACCACATACTCCACTGCTTGTGCGGGTCCCCGTCAATTCCTTTGAGTTTCAGTCTTGCGACCGTACTCCCCAGGCGGAGTGCTTACTGTGTTAACTTCGGCACCAAGGGTATCGAAACCCCTAACACCTAGCACTCATCGTTTACGGCGTGGACTACCAGGGTATCTAATCCTGTTTGCTCCCCACGCTTTCGCGCCTCAGCGTCAGTTACAGCCCAGAAAGTCGCCTTCGCCACTGGTGTTCCTCCACATATCTACGCATTTCACCGCTACACGTGGAATTCCACTTTCCTCTTCTGTACTCAAGCCACCCAGTTTCCAGTGCGACCTCAGGTTGAGCCCAAGGTTTAAACACCAGACTTAAATAGCCGCCTGCGCGCGCTTTACGCCCAATAATTCCGGACAACGCTTGCCCCCTACGTATTACCGCGGCTGCTGGCACGTAGTTAGCCGGGGCTTTCTTCTCAGGTACCGTCACTCCGATAGCAGTTACTCTACCGGACGTTCTTCCCTGGCAACAGAGCTTTACGATCCGAAAACCTTCATCACTCACGCGGCGTTGCTCCGTCAGGCTTTCGCCCATTGCGGAAGATTCCCTACTGCTGCCTCCCGTAGGAGTCTGGGCCGTGTCTCAGTCCCAGTGTGGCCGTTCACCCTCTCAGGTCGGCTACGCATCGTCGCCTTGGTGGGCCGTTACCCCACCAACTAGCTAATGCGCCGCAGGCCCATCCCTCAGTGACAGATTGCTCCGTCTTTCATTCTTCTCTCAGGAGAAAAAAGAAATTATCCGGTATTAGCTACCGTTTCCGGTAGTTATCCCAGTCTGAAGGGCAGGTTGCCTACGTGTTACTCACCCGTCCGCCGCTAAGTTATTTTGAAAGCAAGCTTTCAAAATAACTCCGCTCGACTTGCATGTATTAGGCACGCCGCCAGCGTTCGTCCTGAGCCAGGATCAAACTCTCCAATTAGTATTGAAAAGAGCGATATGCTCATTTTGAAACATCTGACGAGAAAATTAATTCTCTAATTTTGGATTTCACTTGCGTGATTTCCTACTCACTCGTTGTTCAGTTTTCAAAGATCAAGTTCTCGTTGACGCCGTTTAATGTCTCAGCAGCAACTCTTATACTATATCATGTTCGGCTATTTAATGTCAAGCTCTTTTTTTAACCTCATTTTCGAGCTCGGCATGTGTATTTCTTGGCCGGACTTAGAATATATCATGTATAGAGATTCATTGCAAGAGTTTTTTTGAAATATAATAGATAAATGAGAGACTGTGCTGCCATAAGCCTCAATACTGCGATATATAATGGCTAGCACAGCCTTATTCCCTTGTAACTACACCCTAAGCAATGATCTCTTGAATATACAATTCACGTTCCAACATCAAGTTAACTATCGTATCTTCAATTTTAACCATCGGACGTGTAGGGTTTGCGCGATCAGTGAAGATAATCTCCCCATGACGGCCATCACTTAATTTGATTCTAGTGCCATTAAAGAGATCAGTGCTCTTCTGTATAAACGTCTGCACAATCACTGGGTCAAGCTTACCGAAGCTTTCTGTCAGAATCTGCTCTAGTACCAAATAAGGAGACTGTGCTCTTCTGTAGGCTCTTTCTAAGGTCATAGCATGGAATATATCTGCTACTGCGACTACTTTAGCGTAGAAATGAATCTGACTGCCATCCAGCTTCAATGGATAACCAGAGCCATCAACCTTCTCATGATGCTGCAAGGCGGCAAGTCTTACCCCTTCATTAATCGCTGTAACATTGCGTAATAATTGATAACCATATGTAGTGTGTCGGCGAACCTCTTCTATTTCACTATTGTTAAGCGACTCCGGTTTCTGTAAAAGTGAGCTGTCTACTTTTGCATTGCCGATATCATGTAATAATCCTGCAAAAGCAATCTGCATCCAATCCTTTTGTGGGTACCCACACCACTGAGCGATTTTATAGGAGGTCAACGCGGACAACACAGCATTATGATAGTTGTAATCCTCATATTTTAAAGTGCGCGGTGTAAACTTCAAGACATGATAATCCTTCAAATAACCTATTAGTGTCTCTAACTGACTGCGCAGCTCAAAAATAGGAAGTGAAGCTGCCGTTACCGATCGATAGCTGTTCTTAATAAGAGTGAGCAGTTTATCGTATTCATCATGTAGAGGAGAATTAGTCTTGGCCAACATCGATTCGTTGATAATGGCTCCAGCTTTAGGGGAAGCTTGCTTAGCTGTTGTTTTGGCTCCATCCGAACTCGCCTCACCTTGGTCACCTTCGATTTCCACTTGCCCAATCAAAAAAGCCTGTAAAATATCTAGATCACGAGGGAGCAATATTTTTCCCTTAGTGAATAAAGTCCCCCCTAAAGGTGTAATTACATCCTTTATTATCTTTGAGCCTGCTTTAACTTCTCCAACCAATATATTTGGCATATACTCAGCCCCTTAATTTCTATAAGCCGTACACCCAGCATTACCTCACATTGATAAGACAGATAATTTCTGAGAAATTAGTACTTTATAGGATTCTATTGGCTAATTATAGTACGGAAAAATGGAAGACACTAGTGCAGTGAAAACTATTCTTTCAAAATATTTATTTTATTTTATGAAGCATCGGTCATTCAAAAAGCAGCAAAAAGAGCAAGAACTTCTGGAATAGAAGCCCTTGCTCTTTTTTGAATTCAACCTATTCTAAGTCAGTGTCTTCGTCCTCAGTCAGGATCTCAGGCTGATCAATATCGCCAGATTCCTCGACTGTATCTTGCCCATCCAGGCCTTCTTGCCCTTCCAAGCCTTCCAGACCTTCCACTTCCTCAGATTCATCCTCTTCGTTCTTGTCAGCTCTACACAGGGTAGCTACTGCGTCATCCTCACGGATGTTAATCAGCTTAACCCCTTGAGCATAACGGCCCATAGTAGAGATTCCATCCATGCTGGTACGAATCAGGGTACCGCTAGTCGTAATGATCATTAAGTCTTCATCCTTCTTAACGACCTTAAGACCCACTACAGGACCATTCTTATCTGTGAGATTAATGGTCTTGATCCCTTTACCACCACGAGTCTGGGAACGATAATCACCGGCTGGTGTCCGTTTACCATAACCCTTGGTAGTAACAATCAGAACCTCAAGCTCTTTATCGACACAGTCCATACCAATAACATGGTCATTACCGTCAAGCGTAATACCCTTAACGCCAGTCGCGCTACGTCCCATAGAACGCACATCATTCTCTGAGAACGTAATCGACATTCCGCGAGCTGTACCGATAATGAGATTTTGCTGTCCATCAGTCAGCTTAACCTCGATCAGGGAATCTTCTTCACGAAGATTAATAGCAATAAGACCGCCTTTACGGATGTTATTATAATCCCCAAGAGGCGTCTTCTTCACGATACCCTCGCGGGTAGCAAAGAACAAATATTTGTCGCTATCGCCATCTTCCACTTGGATTACCGCACTAATCTTCTCACCTTGTTCGATTTGAATCAGGTTGATGATTGGTGTCCCCCGGGCTGTACGACCCAATTCTGGGATCTCATAAGCTTTAATCCGGTATACTTTACCCTTATCGGTAAAGAACATCAGATAGTTATGAGAGTTACTCACGAAGAGATGCTCCACAAAATCCTGGTCCTTGGTGTCCATCCCCATGACTCCGCGACCTCCGCGCTTCTGACTGCGGTAGGTGCTGACAGGTAGACGTTTGATATATCCTGTATGTGTAATAGTGATAACAACCTCTTCACGTGGAATAAGGTCTTCATCCAGGATACTTTCTTCACCAACCGTAATCTCTGTCCGGCGTTCATCAGAATATCTATCACGGATATCCTGCAGCTCGTTGCTGATGATTTCCAGTACAAGATGCTCGTTAGCCAGAATTTCACGGTACTCTGCAATTTTAACGATCAATTCGTTATATTCATTCTCGATCTTTTCCCGTTCCAGACCGGTCAGACGTTGCATCCGCATATCGAGGATAGCCTGGGCCTGCTCTAAACTGAGGCTAAAGGTGCTCATTAATCCTTCGCGGGCTATATCAGTTGTCCGCGAAGCACGGATTAACGCAATCACTTCATCCAGATGATCAAGCGCAATGCGCAGACCTTCTAAGATATGAGCGCGTGCTTCAGCTTTTTTAAGATCAAATATAGTACGACGACGAATAACTTCAATCTGGTGCTGCAAATAATGATAAAGTACATCACGCAGATTAAGAATTTTCGGCTCGTTATTTACGATGGCAAGCATGTTGATCCCAAATGTGGATTGCATAGAAGTATGTTTATATAGATTGTTTAATACTACATTTGGATTAACATCGCGTCTCATCTCAACAACTACACGCATACCATTACGGTCAGACTCATCTCGAAGATCCGTTATACCTTCGATCCGTTTCTCACGTACTAATTCTGCGATTTTTTCAACCAATCTTGCTTTGTTAACCTGGTATGGAAGCTCATGCACAATGATGCGAGCCTTGCCGTTGTTCTCTTCGATCGTTGCCTTCGCACGCATGGTTACTGAACCACGACCCGTACGATAAGCCTGACGAATGCCCTCACGACCCAAAATATATCCAGCCGTAGGGAAATCCGGACCTTGGATAAACTCCATCAATTCCATTGGCGTGATATCAGGATTCTTAATCATCGCCTGCACACCATCGATAACTTCACCAAGGTTATGCGGTGGAATATTAGTAGCCATACCTACAGCAATACCAGATACCCCATTTACGAGCAGATTCGGATAACGGGCTGGCAATACAACCGGCTCATTCTCTTCACCATCATAGTTGGGTGCGAAGTCAACTGTCTCTTTGTTCAAATCACGAAGCATTTCGCCTGCAATCTTGGAAAGACGGGCTTCTGTGTACCGCATCGCCGCGGCCATATCACCATCAATCGAACCAAAGTTCCCGTGACCGTCTACAAGCATATAGCGCATCGAGAAATCCTGAGCCATCCGTACCATTGTTTCATAGACAGCTGAGTCACCGTGAGGGTGGTACTTACCGATAACCTCACCAACGATTCTTGCAGATTTCTTATGAGGCTTATCCGCAGACATTCCAAGCTCCGACATCGCAAACAAAATGCGTCGGTGAACCGGCTTGAGTCCGTCCCGCACATCTGGCAAAGCCCGGCTAACAATGATGCTCATTGCGTAATCCATAAAGGATTCACGCATTTCCACGCCAATGTCCCGATCTTTGACTTGTGGGTTATTTTGTTCAGCCATGAGTTGCTGGACCTCCTTCAGTTAAAAAACCGCTACCCTTAATTATATTACTTTCACAAAAGTAGCACAATTAAACATGATAGCCTTTTATCTTCTAATATTGATTTCTTTTTGCGCTTATCAGGGTATTTGCCCTTTCCGCAAATATCTTTACTACATAGACTGTAAAGACAAGAAACACGGTTTTATTATCCTAATATCGTTCGATAAGGCATAACCCCATATCCTTATATTATACCATTGTTTAGGTAGCTTGTCCTGATTTTCAGCTGTCAAAGATTATGCTGCCACTGCATTTTTTACAACAAGGAACCCAAAGGACCTATTCCTGCACAAAACTCATAAGGAGGAAGATAATGAAGATTCAACGCGTCCCAAGCAAATGGGCTAAAACGAAAGTCATCCTTCAAAATCACTCTCTATTGCAATATGTGCCTGATACCCGTAAATTCGATGTCAATGCTCTTAAGGAAATGCTTGCGTTATATACAATGGTCTATATTAAGCCTGATCGGGGAAGTTATGGTATCGGTGTAATGAGAGCTGAGCAGCGTACTGTAACTCTTAGCACTAGCAAACAGAAAGCTGAACACGGTACCGACCTCGATAACGTTAATAAAGAAGAGCCCGAAGAACAGATCTTGTATATTTTAAGATATGGGAAGACTGCGGAAGTGTTTTTCTCACCAGAAGAGCTGTATGAGAACTTACAGAAACGAATTCAGAATCGAACCTATTTGATTCAAAAAGGGATTGACCTTCTGCGTCATCAAGACCGCCCTTTTGATCTTCGGGTTCTTACCCAAAAGACTCCATCAGGAGTATGGGAAACAACAGGAATGCTTGGAAGAGTAGCTGCCCCTCAAAAAATCGTCACCAATTATCACAGTGGAGGCAGTATCCTTTCCGTAAGTACTCTACTAAAAAACTATATGCCGCCCTCCCAAGTCCTAGTTACGATCAATCACTTAAAAGCTTTGGGTATACAAATTGCGACACAGCTTCAATCTGCCTATCCAGGAATCAAAGAGATTGGTCTGGATATTGCCATGGATCAACATCTGGATATGTGGCTGCTGGAAGTCAACACTCTTCCGTCCATTGCTGTATTCAAATTATTTCCTGATAAATCAATCTATCGTAAAATACATCGCTATGCCGTAGCCTATGGACGTGTAAAAGCAAGAAAATCCCCTTATTCGACCCGCAATAAACAATCTACAAGAGCCTAAAAAGAAGCTTGAAATCAAAGAACCTCCAGCGTTCTCATTCCGTTAGGAATAGAAGCCGGAGGTTGTATTAAATATTTTTCTTACACATCAAGGTATCTAACGTTCTTGGCATGCTCATGGATAAAGTCACGTCTTGGTTCAACATTGTCACCCATAAGTGTATCAAAAATACTATCTGCCAGCATCGCATCTTCAATCGTAACCTGGAGCATCATACGGGTCTCTGGGTCCATCGTTGTGTCCCAAAGTTGGGTTGCATTCATCTCTCCCAAACCTTTGTAACGTTGGACGTTAACCTTCGCATTTTCTCCAAAAGAAGCGATAATATCATCACGTTCCTTCTCGCTGCCTGCGTAGCGGATAACCTTATTGCGCTCAATCTTAAAGAGAGGAGGCTGTGCAATATAGATATAACCCGCGTCTACTAGCTTCCGCATGTAACGATAGAAGAACGTTAGTAATAGCGTTCTAATATGGGCTCCATCGACGTCGGCATCGGTCATAATAACGACTTTATGGTAGCGAGCCTTCGATAAGTCAAAGTCATCGCTGATCCCTGTGCCCAAAGCCGTAATGATGGCGCGAATCTCGGCGTTAGATAAAATACGGTCAAGCCGAGCTTTTTCAACGTTTAGGATCTTACCACGCAACGGTAGAATCGCTTGGAAATGGCGATCCCGGCCTTGCTTAGCCGATCCACCCGCTGAGTCACCTTCGACGATGTATAGTTCGCTGATCGAGGCATCCTTGGATGAACAGTCGGCGAGTTTACCAGGCAGAGCACTGACTTCAAGCGCACTCTTCCGACGGGTTAACTCACGTGCCTTACGGGCAGCTTCTCGTGCGCGTGAAGCGGAAAGTGATTTCTCAAGAACGCGACGTGATACTGCTGGATTTTCTTCCAGGAACTCTTGTAATTTCTCTCCGAACAGTGATTCTACGATACCCCGCACTTCACTATTTCCGAGCTTAGTTTTCGTTTGACCTTCGAATTGTGGATCTGGAATTTTGACAGAAATAATGGCTGTCAATCCTTCACGCACGTCATCACCAGTCAGATTCGAATTGCTATCCTTCAGTACTCCCGCTTTACGAGCATAATCGTTGATGATACGGGTCAGCGCACTTTTAAAGCCGGATTCATGCGTTCCGCCCTCATGCGTATTAATATTATTCGCAAAAGAGTAGATGTTCTCAGTATACGAATCGTTATATTGGAGAGCCACTTCAACTTGGATCATATCGCGTGAGCCTTCCACGTAGATCGGATCCTCATGTAGTGCTTCTTTTTTCTCATTCAAATATTTCACATATTCAACGATACCACCCTCGTATTTGAACACGTTGGTGACATCCGTCCGCTCATCATGAAGCGAAAGCTCGATTCCTTTGTTAAGAAAAGCTAGCTCCCGAATACGAGTAAGCAGTGTCGAATATTCAAAAACTGTGGTTTCCGTAAATATTTCAGGATCCGGATGAAAGGTTGTAGTCGTTCCTGTCTCATCTGAATCGCCAACAATTTTGATATCATACTGCGGTGCACCGCGTCTATATTCCTGTTGGTAGATATGACCGTCACGTTTGACCTTAACAAGGACCTTTTCAGACAAGGCATTTACTACAGAGATACCCACACCATGCAAACCACCGGAAACTTTATATCCGCCACCGCCGAATTTACCGCCTGCATGCAGCACGGTCATTACGACTTCAAGCGTCGACTTCTTAAGCTTTACATTCTCACCTACAGGTATGCCACGTCCATTATCGATAACAGTGATCGCGTTATCCTCATGTATAATCACTTGAATCCGGTCACAATAACCTGCGAGTGCCTCATCGATACTATTATCGACGACCTCCCATACCAAGTG
Source organism: Paenibacillus sp. FSL F4-0097 (assembly GCF_038593125.1). Lineage (NCBI taxonomy): Bacteria > Bacillati > Bacillota > Bacilli > Caryophanales > Paenibacillaceae > Paenibacillus > Paenibacillus sp. FSL F4-0097. Next base: position 4,535 of record NZ_CP151965.1, on the reverse strand, counting down.
ATGGAGACCTTTAGAACTAGTCGAACCAATATACATGCCCGGACGTTTCCGAACCGCTTCCAGCCCTTCCAGTACCTGAATCTGGCTCTCATCATATGTCGGTTGATTCATTGACATGCCTTCACCTACTTCTTTCTGATTATCTCTTTGTTACCAAATGCAAGTTATATTTCGAGCAAATTTTTGGCTCTTTTTTTAAGAGTGGAGGAGGAAATGGGGGAGTAATACACGATATTTTTAGTTACGACAATAGATTTTGCTTCCTCTTCGCCAATCCGCTCAAGCTTCTTATCCTGCTCAGAGTGAATAACGAATTGCTTAGATACCTTGGAAGATTTCTCAATCGAAATATCAAATATAGCAATTAACTCCGAAGACCTAATGATCTTCTCCCCGCCCAAATGAATATACATGATCGTCCTCCGCTCTTTTATAACTCAACTTTTCCATCATGAACATGAAATAGGCTGGCGTCCTTTAATTTATCGGCATTCAGACCCTCAATTCCGGTAGCGGTAATGAATGTCTGTACCTTGCTTTGAAAGGTTTCAATAAGCTGGGTCTGGCGGTAAGGATCAAGCTCGGATAAAACATCATCAAGAAGCAGCACAGGATATTCTCCGATTTCTTCATGGATCAGCTCGATTTCCGCCAGCTTAAGCGATAAAGCCGTGGTACGCTGCTGTCCTTGAGAACCGTAGACCTGAGCTTCCCTTCCGTTGATAAAAAAGGACAGGTCATCCCGATGGGGACCCGTCAGCGTCATGCCGCGCCTGATTTCTTGTCCTCTCGTTTGTGATAACTTTAACATAAAATTGTCTAATAAGACAGCTTCATCTTCCTCATCCCGATCGCCGAAAGAGGGGACATAGAGCAATTTCAGTTCTTCTCCGCCGTTCGTAATCCCCCGGTGAATGCTTTCAGCCCATATTTGCAGCTTCTTTATGAATTGTTTCCTTTTTTTGACGATTTTAACACCATGCTCTACAAGTTGAGCATCCCAGATTTCCAAAAGCTCTTTCCCTGCAGCCTCTTTTCCCCATAATTGCTTTAAGAGATTACCTCTTTGCAAGAGAATTTTTTGATACTGCTGTAGGTGAAATAGATAACTAGGCTGGACTTGGCCGATCTCCATATCAAGAAAACGCCGTCTGATGCCAGGGGTTCCTTTTACAATCTCTAAATCTTCCGGTGCAAACATGACCACATTCAGAGATCCAACAAACTCACTAAGGCGCCGCTGCTCCAAGCCATTGATCTTGGCTTTTTTACCTTTGGCAGATAGGGTGAGCTCCAGCTTGAGATCGCCATACTTTCGTTCTACCTCGGCAACGATCTGAGCTGCATCTCCGGGGGCATCGAAGGAGATAAGTTCGCGGTCCTTAGAGGTACGGTGGCTTTTGGTCATCGCCAGGACGAACAATGCCTCCATGAGGTTTGTTTTGCCTTGGGCGTTCTGACCCAGAATCAGATTCACATCGCCCAGGCTCTCCAGACGCAGCAGCCCGTAATTCCGATAATGCTGCAGACCGATATTTTTAACAAACACGAAATGGTTCCTCCCCTAGCGTACTACTCTTTTACTCCTCCGCCTTCAACCTCAAAGGTCCCGTTATCCTGCACTTCGATTTTGTCACCCGGATAAAGTTTTCTGCCGCGCCGTTCCTCTACCTCTCCGTTGACCAGAACGTGACCTTCCTGCAATAACGCTTTGGCCATTCCACCTGTGGATACACAATCTGCGAGTTTCAGAAATTGGTCCAGCTTAATGTATCCACTGTGGATAAGTATTTTTTTCATGGTTTTTATCCTTTCAGCCACTTATCCACATGTTCATGAATGTTGGCATTAATTTGTTGTACGGTAAGGCAAAATGATATACAAGCTATTGGTTTGGTCAAGTGGTTTCAAAATGATCGGACTCATCATCCCTGTAAATGCAATAACGAGCTGCTCACTCTCTATGACCTTTAATACATCAAGCATATATTTCGAGTTGAAAGATATTTTGAGAGGTTCACCTTTGAAATCAATGACTTCAAGTTCCTCACGAACTTTACCCAGCTCTGATGAGCTTGAAGAAATTTCAATACCGCCTTGATCAAGCGTCTGCATACGAACAATATTTGTTTTCTCTTCCCGGGACAGCAAATAAGCACGATCAATCGATTCGCTTAATTTTTTTGTATCTAAAGTTAGTTCTGTTTTGTAGGTTGTTGGAATAATTCTAGAAGTATCAGGATAAATCCCATCAAGGATCCGTGAATAAAACAGTACTTTGTCGATTTTGAAGAGAACTTGATTATCCGCAACGACAATATCAACCAGCATATTTTGGTCAGGGATAATTTTGCTGAGCTCATTAAGGGTTTTACCGGCAATAACAATATTTCCGAAATTGACATTTTCCGTGCCTTCAAGTTTAGCAGCTCTTGTTGCCAAGCGGTGACGGTCAGTCGCTGTAAACTTAAACTCATTGTCGCTCAGATTCCATAGTATACCCGTTAATATCGGAGTTGTCTCTTGGGTAGAAATAGAAAAGGCTGTTTGTTTAATCATATTTTTCAGCAAATCACCTGGTAGAGAGATCGTGTCATTCTCTTCAATGCTCGGCAACACTGGGAATTCTTCAGGGTCTAAACCTACCATCTGAATCTCAGTGGATCCGGAAGAAATGTACGTTTGGAATCCTTCTTTTACTTCCATGTGGATTTCTTTGGAGGGCAGCTTCTTAATAATCTCGACGAAAAATTTAGCGGGAAGAACAACACTTCCTGGCTGATCTATCTTCACGATGGTGTGGCTGTCATTCTCTGCTGGAATAAACGATTGAATAGAAATATCGGTATCACTTGCAGTTAATGTGACGCCTTGATGGCTAACTTCCAGTTTAATACCGGTCAAAATAGGGATTGTTGTTCTGCTGGATATAGCTTTGGATACGTGTTGAATGGATTCGTTGAGCTCATTTTTAAGAATGCTTATTTTCATGATTTCACTCCTAGCTGAAAAATTGGGAATTTCGATGGATTTGAGTCTGTTAATTACGCGTCTTTACATGATGAATTATTATAGTTATTTAATAGTATTAGTAGTAGGGGCGACGAATATGTGGATAACCCCACCAAACAGCATAAAATTAAGCCTACCCACATGTGTATAGATTGTGTATAGGCTCTTTGTTCCTCTTAGGAAGGATTTTTAATTTTCTCCGCAAGATTATTTACCACTTTGTACAACTCCTGATCGACCTTTAATGCCTGTGTAATTTTATCGTGCGCATGAATGACGGTCGTATGGTCACGTCCTCCGAAAGCCTCACCAATCTTAGGCAGTGAATAATCCGTTAGTTCACGGGATAGATACATTGCGATTTGACGTGGAAACGCTACGGCCTTGGTTCTTTTGCGTGCTTTGAAGTCTTCAAGGCGCAAATTGTAGTATTCTCCGACTTTTTGCTGAATATCAGCGATGGTGATCATCTTGGGACGACTGGAAGGAATAATATCCTTGAGCGCTTCAGCTGCCAAATGAGTGGTTACATCCTGGTTGGTAAGCGAAGAATAAGCAACTACCCGGATTAATGCACCCTCAAGCTCACGAATATTGGTGTCAATCTGGTTGGCAATATACATCATGGCCTCATTAGGGATATCAAGGTTCTCTGCCTTAGCCTTTTTGCGTAAAATCGCAATCCGGGTCTCCAGATCTGGTGGTTGAATATCCGTAATCAAGCCCCATTCGAACCGGGAACGCAGCCGTTCTTCCAGTGTGGGAATTTCCTTTGGTGGTCGGTCGCTGGAGATGATAATTTGCTTGCGTTCTTCGTGGAGCGCATTGAAAGTATGGAAAAACTCCTCCTGTGTAGACTCTTTTCCAGCGAGGAATTGAATGTCGTCGATAAGCAAAATGTCAACATTACGATACTTGTTACGGAAGCTTTCACCGCGGTTATCACGGATCGAATTGATAAATTCATTCGTGAATTTCTCAGACGAGATGTAAATTACCTTGTTATTTGGGTTATGTTCCAGGACATAGTGCCCAATTGCGTGCATCAAATGGGTTTTGCCCAGACCTACTCCACCGTATAAAAACAAGGGATTGTATGCTTTGGCTGGTGCTTCGGCCACTGCCAGTGAGGCTGCATGCGCAAAGCGGTTCCCAGAGCCGATTACAAAGGTGTCAAAAGTGTACTTTGGATTAAGCAGATGCGTTTGTGCTTCTTCTCTTGATACTACGGGAGTCGGAGCGGATTGCTGAACCACAAGCTCAGGCGGCTTGCTTTCTTCAATCACGAATTTTACATCCACTTGTTTCCCTGTGACTTCGTAGACGGTTGCTCCTACCAGTTTGGTGTAACGACTTTCCAGCCATTCTACAGCAAACGTTGTAGGTGCCGAGATAATGAGAACCTGGGAGTTGAAGGTTATCGCTTTAGTAGCCTTAAACCAGGTATCAAAGCTCGGCTTGCTTAATTTGGTTTGAATAATCGATAAAATTTGCTGCCATAATTCGGAAGTATGGCTGTCCAC